>NZ_JBVPRP010000001.1:7500-4807500 GCF_056280365.1 Mesorhizobium sp. USDA 4413 | reverse complement strand
AGATCTTTTGCCCCTCCGCAACTGCGTCACGCATGCGTCCGACCAGTTCGTCCAACCGCTCCATCGGCAAGGTCACGGTGCGGATCGGCTGCCGGCCGGCCGGCTTCTCGGTGAGCTTCGAGACGTCCATGTCGCCAAAGGCGGTCAGTACAAGCGTGCGCGGGATGGGGGTCGCCGTCATCACCAGCATATCCGGCGCGTCGCCCTTGGCGGTGATGGCAAGGCGCTGGTGGACGCCGAAGCGATGCTGTTCGTCGACCACGGCAAGCACCAGGTCGTGGAACGTCACCGTCTCCTGAAACAGCGCATGCGTGCCGACGACAATGTCGATCGCGCCGCTGGCGAGACCTGCAAGCGTCTCGGTGCGTTCGCGGCCCTTCTCGCGCCCGGTAAGGATAGCGGTGCGCAGGCCGGCTTTTTCCGCCAGCGGCGCGATGGTCGCCAGATGCTGGCGCGCCAGGATTTCGGTAGGCGCCATCAGGGCCGCCTGGCCGCCCGCCTCGACAGCGCGCCCCATGGCAAGCAGCGCCACCACCGTCTTGCCGGAGCCCACATCGCCTTGCAGCAGGCGCAGCATGCGTTCGGGATCGGCGAGATCGGCGTTTATTTCGCCCAGTGCGAATTCCTGGCTGGGCGTGAGTTTGTAGGGCAGGGCGGCGCGCAATTTTTCGACGATGCTGCCGTCGCCGATAAGCGGCCGGCCCGACAAGCGGCGGATTCTGGCCCGAACCAGCGCCAGCGAAACCTGACCGGCCAGCAATTCGTCATAGGCAAGGCGCCGCCAGGCCGATCCCTCGACGGCGACGTCGATCGGGTCCTTCGGATAATGGATGCGGGCAAGCGCGTCGCCGAAGGACGGGAAAGTATGGCGACGCATGAAGGCGTCGTCCTGCCACTCGGGTATTTCCGGCAGACGGCCCAGCGCCTGTCCGATGGCGCGGCGCAGCACCTTTGCCGACAGGCCGGCGGTGAGCGGATAGACCGGTTCGACCAGCGGCAGGCCCTCGGCTTCGTCGATCGGCGCGATATGGTCGGGATGGACCATGGTCGGGCGGCCATTGAACCATTCCATGCGGCCGGAGATCACCACACGTTCGCCCTCGGGAAGCATCTTCTGCAGATAGGCGGCATGGGCATGGAAGAAGGTCAGCGCGACCTCGCCGGTGTCGTCATGGGCGTAGACCCGGTAGGGCACCGACCTGTTGCCGCGCGGCGGCGGTTGATGGCGGTCGACCCGCACTTCGAGCGTGACAATCTGGCCTTCGGCCGACAGCGCGATGCCGGGCCGGTTGCGGCGGTCGATCACCGTGTTGGGCAGCACGAACAAGAGGTCGGCGGCGCGCGCGGCGCGATCGCCGAGATCGGCCGGCACCACACGTTCGATCAGCAAGCCAACCTTCGGGCCGACGCCGGCAAGCGAGGTGATCGGAACGAACAGGGGATCGAGGATGGTGGGACGCATCCTGTCAGCTTATGTCGCGACGACGGCAGCGCAAAGGCTGACACCGTTCTCTATCCACGCTATATGCGCCGCTTTGGACAGGGATGCGGCGCCATGACCGGAACACAGCGATCAAGCGAGGGGCTGGACGCCCGCCGCCGCAAGCTCCTGTTCCGCTCCTGGCATCGCGGCATGCGCGAGATGGATCTGATCCTTGGCTCCTTCGCCGATGCCGAGATCGGCGCCTTGACCGGCAATGAAATCGACCAATATGAGAGACTTCTCGAAATCCCCGACACCGAATTTCTGCCGATGATCACCGGCGAGCGCCCGGTTCCGCCCGATATCGATTGCGCGGTGCTGCAAAAGATCCTGGCATCGCGCCGGACCATGACATTTTGAAAAACGCCTATTCATGAGCCTCATCCCCACAATCGGCCTGCCCAAGGGCCGCGCCGGCCAGTTCATCGTCGACGGCGTCGCCGACGGCTACGAAGCCTTCGCGCTGGTACAGACCGCGCAGGAGATCGCGCCCGACAAGCCGGTGCTGTTCGTCGCGCGCGACGGCCAGCGGCTGCCGGCGATCATCGAGGCGCTCGCCTTTGCGGCGCCCGGCCTGCCGGTGCTGGAACTGCCCGCGTGGGACTGCCTGCCTTACGATCGCGTGTCGCCCGGAGCGGACGCCGCGGCGCGGCGGCTCGACGCGCTTTCCGCCATGATAGCGCTGGCGAAGAAACCGCATCGCGCCGTCATCCTGACCACCGCCAATGCGCTCTTGCAGCGCGTCCCGCCGGCCGATCTGATCGAAGCGCAGACTTTCCACGCCAAGCCCGGCAACCAGATCGACATGAACGCGCTGATCGCGCGGTTGGAGACGTCCGGCTTCGAACGCGTACCGACCGTGCGCGGACTGGGCGAATTCGCGGTGCGCGGCGGCATTCTCGACCTTTTCGCGCCTGGCTGGAGCGAGGCGCTGCGGCTCGATTTCTTCGGCGATACGCTGGAATCGATCCGCGTCTTCGATGTCGCGACCCAGCGCACGACCGGCCAGCGCAAGTCGATGTCGCTGCAGGCGATGAGCGAGGTGGCGCTGACGCCGGAGACGATCAGCCGCTTCCGCCGCTCCTATATCGAAGCCTTTGGCGCGCCATCGCGCGACGACGCACTCTACGCGGCGGTCAGCGAAGGGCGCCGTTTTGCCGGCATGGAGCACTGGCTGCCCTTCTTCTACGAGCGGCTGGAAACTGTGTTCGACTATCTGCCGGACGCGCCCGTGGTCTTCGACCATCTGGCGCACGAGGCGCTGTCGGAGCGGCACAAGCTGATCCTCGACCATTACGAGGCGCGCCGGAAGCAGGCCGACAGCGCGCTGAAGGACGCCGTGCCCTATAAGCCCGTGGCGCCTGATCTGCTTTATCTGTCGCCGGAGAATCTCAAAGCCTCGCTCGGGCCGCGTGAGGATATCGACTTCACCGTGTTCGATGCCCCGGATGTCGGAGGCAAGAAGGTTTTCCATGGCGGCTCGCGGCAGGGCCGCAGTTTCGCCGAGGAGCGCGCCGATCCGAACATCAACGTCTTCGACGTCGTCGTAAAGCACATTGCCGACGAGCGCGCGGCACGCCGCCGCGTCATCGTCGCCGGCTGGACCGAAGGCTCGCTCGACCGGCTAGGGCAAATCCTGGCCGAGCATCATCTCGGCAATCTGAAGACCGTCGCCACGCTTGCCGAAGTCGAAAAGCTCGAGCCCGGGCAAGCGGGACTTGCGGTGCTGCCGCTCGAATCCGGCTTCGAGACGGACGACATCGTCGTCGTCGCCGAGCAGGACATTTTGGGCGACAGGCTGATCCGCCGCTCGAAGCGCAAGAAGAAGGCTTCCGATTTCATCGCCGAGGCCTCGTCGCTGTCCGCCGGCGATATCGTCGTGCATGCCGATCACGGCATCGGCCGCTTCATCGGTCTGCGCACCATCGAAGCAGTCGGCGCGCCCCATGATTGCCTCGAGATCCACTATGCCGGCGACGACCGGCTCTTCCTGCCGGTGGAAAACATCGAGCTTCTGTCGCGCTATGGCTCGGATTCGGCCGAAGCGACGCTCGACAAGCTGGGCGGCGGCGCCTGGCAGGCGCGCAAGGCGCGGCTGAAGAAACGCCTGCTCGACATGGCCGGGCAGCTGATCCGCATCGCCGCCGAGCGGCAAATGCGTTCTGCGCCCGCCATGATCCCGGCCGAGGGACTCTATGGCGAGTTCGCCGCGCGTTTCCCGTACGAGGAGACCGACGACCAGCAGACCGCGATCGATGCCGTCATGGACGATCTCGGCGCCGGCAAGCCGATGGACCGGCTGGTCTGCGGCGATGTGGGTTTCGGCAAGACGGAAGTGGCGCTGCGCGCCGCTTTCATCGCGGCCATGGAAGGGTTCCAGGTGGCGGTCGTGGTGCCGACGACCTTGCTGTCGCGCCAGCATTTCAAGACCTTCTCGCAGCGCTTCTCTGGCCTGCCGATCCGCATCGCCCAGGCCTCGCGCCTGGTCGGCTCCAAGGAACTGGCCGAAACAAAGAAAGGCGTTGCCGAGGGGACGGTCGACATCGTGGTCGGCACGCATGCGCTGCTCGGCAGCTCGATCTCGTTCAAGAATCTCGGACTGTTGATCATCGACGAGGAGCAGCATTTCGGCGTCAAGCACAAGGAGCGGCTGAAGGAGCTCAAGAACGACGTGCATGTGCTGACACTCTCGGCGACGCCGATCCCGCGCACGCTGCAGTTGGCGCTGACCGGCGTGCGGGAACTGTCGCTGATCGCCACGCCGCCCGTCGACCGCATGGCGGTACGCACTTTCATCTCGCCCTTCGATCCGCTGGTGATCCGCGAAACGTTGCTGCGCGAGCGCTATCGCGGCGGCCATTCCTTCTATGTCGTGCCGCGCATCAGCGACCTGGCCGAAATCCATGATTTCCTGAAGGAATCCGTGCCGGAATTGAAGGTCGCGGTCGCCCACGGCCAGATGCCGCCGGGCGAGCTCGACGACATCATGAACGCCTTCTATGACGGCCAGTACGATGTGCTTTTGTCGACCACCATCGTCGAATCCGGTCTCGACATCCCGACCGCCAACACGCTGATCATCCATCGCGCCGACATGTTCGGCCTGGCGCAGCTCTACCAGCTGCGCGGCCGCGTCGGCCGCTCGAAGGTGCGCGCCTACGCGCTGTTCACGCTGCCGGCCAACCGCAAGCTGACCGACACGGCCGAGCGGCGGCTGAAGGTGCTGCAGTCGCTCGATACGCTCGGCGCCGGCTTCCAGCTCGCCAGCCACGATCTCGACATACGCGGCGCCGGCAATCTGCTCGGCGAAGAGCAGTCCGGGCATATCAAGGAGGTCGGTTTCGAGCTTTACCAGCAGATGCTGGAAGAGGCGGTGGCCGAGGTGAAGGACACCGGCGAAGTTCAGGACGGCGGATGGTCGCCGCAGATTGCGGTCGGCACGGCCGTGATGATTCCGGAAAGCTACGTGCCCGACCTGCAGCTCCGCATGGCGCTCTACCGGCGCCTCGGCGATCTCGAAACCACCGAGGAGATCGATGGCTTCGGCGCCGAGCTGATCGACCGCTTCGGGCCGCTGCCGGAAGAGGTCACGCATCTGTTGAAGATCGTCTTCATCAAGGCGCTCTGCCGCAAGGCCAATGTCGAAAAGCTCGATGCCGGCCCCAAGGGCGTGGTCATCCATTTCCGCAAGCGCGAATTCCCCAATCCGGTCGGGCTGGTCAAATTCATCGGCGAACAGGGCTCGCAGGCCAAGATCAGGGCCGACCACAGCGTCGTCTTCATCCGCGACTGGCCGAATGCGGAGAAGCGGCTCGCCGGCTCGGCCGTGGTGATGACACAGCTGGCGCGGCTCGTCGAGAAGGCTGCATAACGGCTTTTCACATCGGGCTGCCGAACAGTTCGAGGCATTCGCCACTGCTGAAATTCCCGGCTAGAATAGGCAGTCGGCTTCGTGTAAGGAGCCGCGACCTCGTGTCGAGGCTGGAATGGCGGGCAAGCGCGCTCGCCGGTTTGTTTGATGCAATTCCGGAAAGCCGTTTGCGCTCTTCCCGGGGTTGCTCTGGAAGGGCGTTTGGGTGCAGCGATGACGAAATGGTCGCCGAATTCGTGGAGAGCAAAGCCGATCAAGCAGGTCCCGGCCTACCCGGACCTTGGGGCTTTGCAGGCCACGGAAGCGCGGCTCGCCACCTACCCGCCGCTGGTCTTTGCCGGTGAGGCGCGCAAGCTGAAGAAGCAATTGGCGGCGGTTGCCGCCGGCGAAGCCTTCCTGCTCCAGGGCGGCGACTGCGCCGAGAGCTTCGCCGAGCACGGCGCCGACAACATCCGCGACTTCTTCCGCGTTTTCCTGCAGATGTCGGTGGTGCTCACCTTTGCCGGCGCGCAGCCGGTGGTGAAAGTCGGCCGCGTCGCCGGCCAGTTCGCCAAGCCGCGCTCCTCCGACAGCGAAACCAAGGCCGGTGTGACGCTGCCGAGCTATCGTGGCGACATCATCAACGGCATCGAGTTCGACGCCTCCTCGCGCATTCCGGATCCGGCGCGGCAGGAAATGGCGTATCGCCAGTCGGCCGCGACGCTCAATCTTCTGCGCGCCTTCGCGCAGGGCGGTTATGCCAGCCTGGAGAATGTGCATCGCTGGATGCTGGGCTTCGTCGCCGACAGTCCACAGGGAGAAAAATACGAATCGCTCGCCAACCGCATCACCGAGACGATGGATTTCATGCGTGCGGTGGGCATTACGTCCGAAACCAACTTCGCGCTGCGCGAGACCGATTTCTACACCAGCCACGAGGCGCTGCTGCTCGGCTATGAAGAGGCGCTGACGCGCGTCGATTCCACCTCCGGCGACTGGTACGCGACCTCGGGCCATATGATCTGGATCGGCGACCGCACCCGCCAGCCGGACCATGCGCATGTCGAATATTGCCGCGGCATCAAGAATCCGCTCGGCCTGAAATGCGGGCCGTCGCTGACGCCGGATGGTTTGCTGGAACTCATCGACCTGCTCAATCCCGAGAACGAGCCGGGCCGGCTGACGTTGATCGCGCGCTTCGGCTCCGACAAGGTCGCCGAGCACCTGCCGAAGCTGGTGCGGGCGGTGAAGAAGGAAGGCCGCAACGTCGTGTGGTCGTCCGATCCGATGCACGGCAACACGATCGAGGCAGCCGGCTACAAGACGCGTCCGTTCGACCGTATCCTGAAGGAAGTGCAGACCTTTTTCGAGGTGCACCGTGCCGAAGGCACGCATCCCGGCGGCATCCATGTGGAGATGACCGGCAAGAACGTCACCGAATGCACGGGCGGCGCCCGCGCCATCACGGCGGAAGACCTGCAGGACCGCTATCACACCCATTGCGACCCGCGCCTCAACGCCGACCAGGCGATCGAACTCGCCTTCCTGGTCTCGGACCTGCTCAAGAAGAGCCATCCGGTGCAGCACAAGCAGGCCGCCAACGCCTGAGCGAAGCCCGGACGCGCATCATTGGAGGCGCTGGCGGCGACGCCGGCGCCTTTTCAATTCAGGTGGACAAGTTCAATTCACGACTGATGTCATTCTGGATCCGGCGGTCCGGGCGGGTTGCCCGGAAAACTGGCTCTGCCGGGCGGAATGACGGCAAAGCTGATCTCCAGGGGCGGCGCTTTGAGCGACCAGTCGAATGGCACCGTCTTGACCGGCAGGCCGGCGATCCAGGCCTGCTGCAGCGGCGTGAGTTTCCAGCCTGTTGGCCATACGAGCAGCATGCCCTGATCCCGCAGGCGCTGGTCCGTGATCCAGGGGGCAAGGCGCCTGTCGAGAGCCGTGAAGATGGAGGGCTGGTCCGCAGCTTCCAACCCGGCAAGCTGGGCCACGCCGTCCTCGCCGCCGACAATGCCCAGCGGCCCGGGCACCGTCTCATGCCAGATCGCCTCGGCCGTCTGCGAGATCGACCTTGCCGGCCAACACATCGGCTGCAGGCGGCCGAGGACGTTGCAGCCTGTCCAGCGGGTCGCCGCATAGGCGCTCGATACGCCGACCACGCAAAGCAGCGCCAGCACCGTCAGTCGACGCAATTCCGCGGGTCCCAGTCGCTGGCCCAGGAGCGCGATCGCCAGGGCTCCGACGAGATTGTACATCGTCGCGCCCCAGGACTCCCCGGTGCCGGTAAAGAGCGAGGCGACCATCACCAGGAGCGCCGGCCCCAGGCCCATCCATGCCAGGTAGATTACCGCGCGCCGCTCGGGGGCGGGGTGTGCCGGCGAGAGGTCTTGCACCGGGCTGGGCTGCCGTTGCAAAAGGCCGGAAAGAGCGAGCACGACCGGAACGGCAGCGAGCCCGGCAAGCTGAACGCCGATGTAGTAAAGCCGGGCGCGGTTGGCGAGCACCCAGGCGTTGCGGTGCGCGGCATAGGTCAACGGCAGGAAGTCGAGGCGGACAAGCTCCACCGCCAGCGGCGCCGCGACGCCAAGAAAAACCGCGAGGCCGAGCCATGGCCATGGGGTGGCAAGCCGGCTTCGGGCGCGGGCGTCGTACAAGATCCAGATGCCGCCGAAGGCGAGCAGCAAAGCCGTCGAGAACTTGGCATAGAGTCCCAGGCCGGAAACGAGGCCGAGGGCGAGCCACCAGCCCGGCCGTCCGTCGCGCACTGAGCGCCATAGCAGCCATGATATGCCGGCCCAGAAAGGCATCTGCGCGTAGTCATGATTGAATTGCGGGGTCGGCCAGCCGAAGAAATAGATCGAGGGCATCAACAGCACGGCGGCGAGCGCGCGGGTCGAGCCCATGATGTCGCGCGCAAGCAGATAGACCAGGACGAAGGTCGTCGAGACCATCAATTGCGACAGCATGTATTGTGGCCAGCGGAACGAGCCGGTCAGGAGATGGCTGATCTCGAGCAGCCAGCACGGGAGCTGCGGGTGCTTGTAGGTCAGCAGCGCCCATTCGCGGCCCCACATGAACCCCTCGACGACGTCGCGGGGCGGCCCAACATTGACGATCGCCGGCATGACGGTCCAGCAAGCGGTCTGGGCCAGACATAAAAGCGCCAGTAATCGCCATGGGTGCCGGACCAGGCTGTTCCAGATCGAAGGCAGATTGCCTTCCGCGGCGATTGCCGACGGCCAAAGATGAACGGATTCGCTGGTTCTCGACATGCGGGCCTAAAATCACACGGGTGGACTGCTGAACAGTCCGATAGCAAAAGCTTACGAAAATGTATCCTTCCGCAACATTGTAAAACCAAGATTGCGGCGGAACCCATCGCCGGCGCTTCGGGCAGGACCCGCCGGCTGATCATTGCCTGAGCCGGCCCGCTGTTCGGAGCGCTGCGGTTCCAGGGGCAGGGCATGATGCCGTCCGAAAACCGCTCCACGCTTTTCGGCATCATGCTCCAGTCATCCAGGGTCCACCATGCGTCACGAACACGCCGTCATCCATCACCGTGGGCTCGACTTCTGGTCGGCGCGCGCGGCTGTTCTCGTCATCATCTGCCTGCAGCTTTTGGTCATCAACAACCTGTCCTTCGGTCCGCGCTGGCTGGCCCCGACGGTCGAGGCGGCGCTGCTGGCGCCTTTGTCGATCGCAACGGCCTGGACGCAGATGCAGACGCAGAAGGCGGTCGATCATGAGCACTGGTACGCGATCGGTCGGCTGCGCCTCTACATCCGCCGCACGGCATTGATGATGACCGGCGTCATCAGCATCATGAATTGCGGATCGCTGGTCTTCCTGGTGCGGGCGCTGCTGGAAGGGCATGCCGGTGCCGGCACGACGCTGCTCGTCGACGCGCTCAACATCTGGGTCACCAATGTGATTGTCTTTGCGCTGTGGTTCTGGAGCACCGACCGGGGCGGTCCGCCGACCTGCGGCCTGGTCAAGCGCGCACATGCCGACTTCCTGTTCCCGCAGATGACGTTGCCGGATCGCGAAATACAGGGCTGGCTGCCGGGCTTCGTCGACTATGTCTTCCTGGCCTTCACCAACGCCACGGCCTTTTCGCCGACCGACACTCTGCCGCTCACGCAACGCGCGAAGCTCCTTATGATGGCCGAAGCGATGATCTCGCTGTTGACGATCGCGCTGGTGGCGGCGCGGGCGGTCAACATCCTGGCCTAAACTGTATCGATATTCGGGTGAGGCCGGCCTGCGAATGGCGGCTTCCTGCGCTTCCGGTGCTCACGTACTTTAAGTACGCTCCGCTCCGGTTCTCGGTAGCCACCATTCTCGGCTCGGCCTGACCCGAATCTCGATACAGTTTTCCGAGTTCATTGTTCGCGCTGCCAGCGCATGCCGGCCAGTCGCGGATCGGCAAAGGCGGTGCGCGAGAATTCCAGCCTCTTCTCCGGGAATTCGCTGATCGCCTGCAGGCCGAAAGAGCCGATCCGGATGCGCCAGGTTTGCGGCTCCAGCGGCCTGGCCTTGGCAAAGCCCTTGCAGGTCAGCAGCGCGATGTTGGCGCCCTTGGGATCGCGCACCGACCGATAGCGGATCGCCTGCATCTCGGCTTCGCGCGCGACATCGGCGATCGCCTGACAGGCGGTGTAATCAGTGGGCTGTGTCCAGGCATTCTCGTCGCGATCGAGCGGCGGGCGTGTCAGGTCGATCGCGCGGTCGCATTTTATCGCGGCGGCGAAGGCAGTGTATTCCGCGGCGTCGTTCGGCCATGGCGTCGTCGGCGACTCCGCAAAGAACAGCAAGCGGTAGAAGGCCATTTCCGCCACCGCCGTCAGCACCGTCTCGGCGGCATAATAGACGCCCTTGGTCTTGCCGGCGCGGCGGAAGCGCGAACCGTACGGATAGACGGAGCCATAGCGAAAAGGCGTCGCCAAAAGATAGTGGAGGTGGCGGCACTCCAGCGGGATATGCGGCTTGGTGTCCTCGATAAGGTCCTCCAGCAGCGACTGCTCGTCGAGCGTGTCGACGAGCTTGAGGGTCGAGACGCGATGCTGCGCCTCGACCATGCGCCAGTGCTTGCCTTCGAGCCTGACGGCCTCAGACGAGAGCGCGCCGGGAGTCCAGGTAGGCAATGACATCGACCAGTCCGGCAATCGTCAGGATTTTCTCAAGCGGCGTGCCGTCGAGCGTGGTGTTGGGGCTCTTCAGCCAGGCCCGGGCAACGGTCTCGTCGCCGCCGACGATGGCGTCGAGCGAGCGGAACAGGCGGACGAAGAGCACCGCCAGCTCGAACGGCTTGGTGCCCCGTTCAAGCAGGAATTCCTGCCGGCGCATGCGCGAGACGGTTGCTTCCGACACGCCGATGATCAAAGCAAGTGTCCTGGCGGTGATGTCGAGCAGATCGGCCGCGCGCAGCGTCGCCTTGGTGATAACGGCGTTTTCGGCCGCCGTCGCGGCCGCGACTGGACGTTGCATGAGCGCACCCTTTCATTTCTGTGGAAAATATAGTCCACAAAAATTCTTCTGGAAAGGGTGGTGTCAGTCTTTCTTGTAAAGCAGCCAGCCTTTGCCGGCCCGGCCGGCCATGGCCGAGTGCTTCGTCACCCGGTTGCGGCCACCGACCTTGGAGCGATAAAGCGCCCGGTCCGCCTTGGCATAGAGATCGTCGGGGTTTTCCGCTTCCGAGGCCATGCAGATGCCCAGCGACACGGTAACGGCGCCGTAGTTCATGCCGGTCTGGCTGCTGGTGAACGGGGTATGCTCGATCAGCACGCGGATGCGCTCGGCAATCTCGTATGTGGCGTCCTCGCTGGCGCCCTCGACGATAAACGCGAACTCCTCGCCACCGGTGCGCGCAACGAACATGTCGGAACGGACGCTGGACTGGAAGATCTCGGCGATGATCTGCAGGATCCTGTCGCCGACCGGGTGGCCGTAGCGGTCGTTGATGTCCTTGAAATGATCGATATCGGCGAGGATCAAGGCATTGAACAGGATGCCGCGATTGCTGTTGTAGATCCGGGTGATCTCCTTGTCGAAAGCGCGACGGTTCCACAGGTGCGTGAGCGGGTCGGTGTCGGCAAGCCGCTTGTATTCTTCGAGCTTCGACTTGACGCTTTCGAGCTCGGCCGTCTTTTCGCTGAGCGTGCTTGCGATCTGGCGGCCATGGTCGATCGTCGAGCTGGTGGCGGCAGACATGGCGCCGGCGATCTTCTGGAGGATTTCCTGCGAAAGCAGGCTGCGGTTGCTCAGGCCAACCGAGGTCTCATCGAGAATACGGCCATATTTTTCGATATGCGAACGCTCGCTGCGCAACAGCGCGGCGATTTCCTCGAGCTCGTTGGCGACCATCTCGCGGGCGTGCTCGACGATGGCCGGACCGTGATGCTGGGGGAAGAAGGTGCGCCCAATGCCGTCGAGGTCCTCCTGGGTCGGGCGATTGCTCAACGAGACGACGGCGAGGCTGAGCTCGTGATTGCTGCCGCTGAGCGCCTCGTAGAAGATTTCGTAATTGCGGGGCAGTCCGAGCACGCCGAGCTGACGCATCGTCGCCACGACGGTGCTGGCGATGTCGGTATTCCTGTCGGTCGGAACGGCTGCCGGCTGCATGTTCTGTTCATTATCCCTTCAGTGCGACCGGAGACCTGCCACCGCCGGGTGTCGCGCATGCGGGGATTTGAATCGGAACCCAAATGCGACGGCGTGTCCCCAACACGACCTTCGCTTGCAGGAATCATAGATGCAGTTGCGCTAAAGTTTCCTTAATAGCCTGCATTTCCTCGATGTCTCTGCTACCGCAGGATGTAGAGAGCCGTCTAGCTCGGCTTTTGAAACACGTCGCTTCGGTGTCGCATTTGCCTGCGCCCGGCCATTTCAAACCTGAAATTCTACCCGGCAATGGATCGGGCAGATGGTCGGAGGAGGCCGGAATGGACGACAACCACAGCGGATCGTGCCTGTGCGGGGCAGTGCGTTTCAGGACGAGCGGGCCATTGCGCGGCGTCGTCTATTGCCACTGCTCGCAGTGCCGGAAGCAGAGTGGGCATTTCTACGCCGCGACCAATGTTCTAGATGCCAATATCGCGATTACCGGGGCGGAAAACCTCACTTGGTACGAAGCTTCCCCTTTTGCCAGACGCGGCTTTTGCAGGACGTGTGGATCAGCGCTGTTCTGGAAGCCGAGGGACAACGCATATGTATCGGTTCTGGCCGGGTCGTTCGACGAACCGACGAGCCTGCAGGGCGAGTGCCATATCTTCGTCGGCGACAAGGGCGATTATTATTCGATCGACGATGGACTGCCCCAGTTCGAGAAGTCGACACCTTCGATAAAGGTCGCGGACGAATGATTTTTGCCACGGCTGCCTTATTCCCTTGATCCGGTCGTTGCGATATCCCCTGACGGTGATTCGAAACGGGGCTGGGCATGCAGCGGCTGATCGACGCTTTCATCAATTCAGTGCGGGCCTTCCGCAAGCTCGCCGCACACGAGAAGGCATTCCAGCAGGAGCTGATGCTGCTTGCGCTCGCCCTGCCGGCCGGTTGGTTCATCTCGGTCTCCTGGCGCGGCTACGCTCTGCTGATCGGCGCCGTGCTGCTGCTGATCATGGTCGAAGTGCTCAACACCGGCATCGAGGCGGCCTGCGACGCGATCTCGCGCGAATTCCACATCGACATCCAGCTCGCCAAGGATTGCGGTTCGCTGGCCGTGCTGATTTCGATCGTGATCGCCGGCGGCGTCTGGGCCATTGCCTTGATCGAGCGCCTTACCGGCGCGCCGATCTGATCGCGCGATCGATCACGATCCTGCCCGGTCTTCCCTGGCGCGCTCACGCTTTGCGAAGCGATGGCCTACCAACCAGGCGGCAACGGCGATGACGATGCCGATGCCGAGGGCAATGAGCAGGCGCTCATGGCGTGCGAACGCCTGGCCCACCATTTCCTCCGCGCCCAGGCCGAAGACATAGCCGATGCCGCTGAACAGAGCCGCCCAGACCGCGGACGAGATGGCATTCAGGATGACGAAACGCGGCACGGACACGGTCGACAGGCCGGCGGCGATGCCGCCGACCAGGCGCATGCCGTAGATATAGCGGTTGGTCAGCACGAAGATGTTGGGATGGGTGTTGAGCAGGCGGTAGGCGCGGCTGAAGCCTGGACGCCTGCGCAACCTTCTCACATAGCGATGTTCGGCGAAGCTGCGCCCCAGGGTGAAGAAGAAGGTGTCGCCGGCGAAGGCGCCGAGAAAGGCCGCGAGGAAAGTCTGCCACAGCACGAAGACATGCTGATGGGCGAAGAAGCCGCCAAGGATCGCAGCGCTTTCGCCTTCGGCGACGCAACCCAGGAAGACCGCGATCAGCCCGTATTGCTCGATGAGATGGTGGATGGTCTCGCTCATTCCGTTGCGGACCGCGCCGACAGCTTCTCGTCGATACGCCTGATCTGCTCGGCCATGCGCAGGATCTCTTCCCTCATGCCAATAATCTCGCTGTGGCGCAGCTCGTCGAGTTTCTCATGCAGGGCCATGATCTCGATCTCGGCCTTCAGATTGACCTCGTAGTCATGCGCTGCGTCGATGCGGTCGCGCTCGGTCTGGCGGTTCTGTGACATCATGATCACCGGCGCCTGGATCGCCGCCAGCATCGAAAGCACCAGGTTGAGAAAGATGAAAGGGTAGGGGTCGAAGGCGTCGCGCGTGAGCAGCCAGGCATTGCCGACGGTCCAAATGGCGAGAAAGGCCAGGAAGCCGAGGATGAAGGACCAGGAGCCGCCGATCCTGGCGATGGTGTCGGCGATCCTGTCGCCATAGGTCTCGTGGAAGGCGACGGCCTTGTTGGTATCGCGCGTGATGGTGGTGCGCTCAAGCGTCGACTGCAGCACGCGGCTCTCGAGCGGACCGAAACCTTCCGGCTTTCGCTTGAGCAGGCGGTTCGCCACGTCCTCGACGATCTTGCTCATCTGTCTTCTCCTTCGCGCGGGGCGTCGATAGACGTAGAGGCTGCCGGGCCGGACGTGAAGTGCTAGATTGCGGCGAACAGGCGAGGACAATGATGCTCGACTTCCAGAAAATCCACGCTCGGGCGGCAAAGCGCAAGGGCGGAGAGGCGGTGCTTGCTCCGCTGCTTGGTCCGGCCCCGGACAATGCGGCGGTGGCGAAAATTCCCGACGACCGCATTCTCTCCACCATGGCCGAGCGCATTTTCGCCGCCGGATTCGTGTGGCGCGTCATCGAAGAGAAATGGCCGGGTTTCGAGGAAGCATTCCTCGGCTTCGAGCCGAAGCGGCTTTTGTTCCAGTCGGACGATTTCTGGCACGAGCTGGCCTCCGACAGCCGCATCGTGCGCAACCCGCAGAAGATCAAGTCGGTGCGCGACAACGCCGCTTTCGTCGATCGCGTCTCGAAGGAACATGGCAGCTTCGGCAAATTCATAGCCGGCTGGCCGGCGGACGATCAGGTCGGCCTGACCGCCTATCTCGCCAAGCATGGCAGCCGGCTCGGCGGCAACACCGGCCAGTATTTCCTGCGCTGGCTGGAATGGGACACGTTCGTCGTCTCGACCGACATGGCGGCGGCCTTGCGCGATGCCGGCCTCGATATCGCCGAGAACCCGACCTCGAAGCGGGACCTCGACAAGATCCAGGCGCAGATCAACCGATGGTCGGCCGAGACCGGCCTGCCGCGCCGCCACATCTCGCGCATTCTGGCGATGTCGATCGGCGAGAACCGCTCGGCGGAGGCGTTGCGCGAGTATATGGGCGACTAGGTGATCAGGACTGATCGGCTCTGCGGATCAGCCCTGATACGATCTTCGATCGATCCTATTTGGTACAACCAAACGCCATTGCGGGGCGATTTGAGCCACGCTACATCCGTTCCATGACCCAGACCGCTCCCGATATCCTGCGCATCGCCGTCGCCCAGCTCAACCCAACCGTCGGCGACGTCGCCGGCAATCTGGCCAAAGCGCGCGAGGCGAGGGCGGACGCGGCGCGCCAGGGCGCGGATCTGGTGCTCTATACCGAGCTCTTCCTTGCCGGTTATCCGCCGGAAGACCTGGTGCTTAAGCCTTCCTTCCTTAAGGCTTGCGAGAAGGCGGCGCAGGATTTCGCGAAAGATACGGCCGATGGCGGGCCCGGCGTCATCATCGGCACGCCGCTGAAGCGCAAGACTGGCACGCATAACTCCATCGTCTTCGCCGACGGCGGCAAGATCATCGCCGAGCGCTACAAGCTCGATCTGCCCAATTATGGCGAGTTCGATGAGAAGCGCGTGTTCCAGGCCGGGCCTGAACTGCAGGGTCCAGTCAATTTCCGCGGCGTGCGCATCGGCATTCCGATCTGCGAGGACATCTGGGGCGATATCGCCGTCTGCGAGACCCTGGCTGAAAGCGGCGCCGAGATCCTGCTGGTGCCGAATGGCTCACCCTATTACCGCGCCAAGATCGATGTCCGCCACCAGATCGTTATCCGGCAGGTCATAGAAACCGGCCTGCCGATGATTTACGCCAACCAGCTCGGCGGCCAGGACGAGCTGATCTTCGACGGCGCCTCGTTTGCGATCGGCGCCGACAAGACGCTCGCCTTCCAGATGAGCCAGTTCGAGGAGGCGGTCGACGTCACCACCTGGAAAAGGAAGGGAGATAGCTGGGTCTGCTCGGAAGGCCCAATGTCGAAAATCCCCGAACGCGAAGAAGCTGACTACCGAGCCTGCATGCTCGGCCTGCGCGATTACGTCAACAAGAACGGTTTCAAGAATGTGGTGCTCGGTCTGTCCGGCGGCATCGACTCGGCGATCTGCGCGGCTTTGGCCGTCGACGCGCTGGGCGAAGAGCGGCTGCGCACCGTGATGATGCCCTACCGCTACACGTCGAAGGATTCGCTGAAGGACGCCGAGGACTGCGCGCGCGCGCTCGGCTGTCGCTACGACATCGTGCCGATCTCCGAGCCGGTCGAAGGCTTCAAGCATGCGCTGACGCAGCTCTTCGAAGGCACTCAGGCAGGCATCACCGAGGAAAACCTGCAGAGCCGCGCGCGCGGCACGATCCTGATGGCGATCTCGAACAAATTCGGTTCGATGGTCGTCACCACGGGCAACAAGAGCGAGATGTCGGTCGGCTACGCCACCCTTTATGGCGACATGAATGGCGGCTTCAATCCGATCAAGGATCTCTACAAGATGCAGGTTTATGCGCTCGCGCGCTGGCGCAATGCGCATGTGCCGCCGGGCGGGCTCGGCCCGTCCGGCGAGGTGATCCCGAAGAACATCATCGACAAGGCGCCTTCGGCGGAACTGCGGGAAAACCAGACCGACCAGGATTCGCTGCCGCCCTATCCGGTGCTGGACGATATCCTGGAATGCCTGGTCGAAAACGAGATGAGCGTCGACGACATCGTCGCGCGCGGCCATGACCGCGCGACGGTGACGCGCGTCGAGCACCTGCTCTACATCGCGGAATACAAGCGCCGCCAGGCGGCGCCCGGCGTAAAGATCACGAAGAAGAATTTCGGCCGCGACCGCCGATACCCGATCACCAACCGGTTCCGGGACCGCGGTTAGCCTCCACATGCCGGACATTGAAATCAGTTTCGACCGGTCTCGGATCGATTTCCGGGCGACCTCCGATCTGCTCATGCAAAGCTATTGGGGAGCGTCGCGCACCGACGAGGCCAATCGCCGTGCCTTCGACAACTCGCTTTGCGCCGGCGCCTATCTCGACGGCGAGCAGGTCGGGTTCGCGCGCGCAATCACCGACTATACGGTCTTTGCCTATCTCGCCGACGTGATCGTCTGGCCGGAGCATCGCGGGCATGGCATCGGCAAACGGCTTGTGCAGGCACTCCTCGATCATCCCGATATGAAAACCGTTTCTCATTGGAGCCTCACGACCAGCGACGCTCACAGCCTCTACCAGAAGTTCGGATTCCGGACGGAAGGGCGCTACATGCGACTGGATCGCTCACCGGCTGCCTGAGGCTCGGCCACAACCCGCCGTTGTTGCAAATTCGTCTCAGTGCTTGGGCCAGATGTCGTTTTGGCGACCGGCCGGCTTGGCGATCGGCTGATGCCTCCCTATAACGGCCTCTCCGCGATTCCCTTCCGGGAGGACCGTATGGCAGAATTTGACATCGTTATGCGAGGCCGCGAAGCCTAGGTCTGCTCGGGCTTTCCGAAGGTTTTTCGGAGAGCCGGGCGCAGGACAGGCATCGGCCGCTGCCGGTCGCCGCCTCAGGGCAGGCGGCCCACCATACTGAACCTCCCGCTCTTTTGGGTCGCCGCAAGGCGCGGAATGCGGGTTTTCCAATTCGATTTTACCGGGACCGGGCTCGTTTGCGCCCCGGATGACATCATGGCTCGTTTCAAGATCGATCTGCGCGCGAGCGCCTTTCGCAGCGTGCTTGGCTTCACGTTCAGCCACTGGCGGCGCCAGCCGTGGCGGCTTGCGCTCATCATGGGCGCATTCCTGCTCTCGACGCTGGCCGACGTGCTGACACCCTTCTATTCCGGCCGCCTGGTCGATGCGGTCGCCAGCGGCGCCGGAACCGACGAGGTCGCCTGGAATGCGGCGATGCTGGCGTTCTCGATCCTGATGGCGCTGGCGCTGGCAGGCGTCGTGCTGCGTAACGCCGCCTTCTTATGGATCGTCGAGCTGACGCTGAAGATGATGTCGGACATCGCCGCCGATGCCTTCCATCGGGTGCAGCGCTTCTCGACGGACTGGCACGCCAACAGCTTTGCCGGATCGACGGTGCGCAAGATAACGCGCGGCATGTGGGCGCTGGATCTGCTCAACGACACGATCCTGATCGCGCTTCTGCCATCGGTGGTCATGCTGCTCGGATCGACGCTGCTGCTCGGCTGGTTCTGGCCGCTGATGGGAGCCGTGGTGGCGGCCGGCTCGGTGCTGTTCATCGCCGTCACGGCGATGCTGTCGCTCGGCTATGTCGCGCCCGCCGCGCGGCTCGCCAACAGCTGGGACACGCGGCTGGGCGGCGCCCTGGCGGACGCGGTGAGCTGCAACGCCGTCGTCAAGGGGTTCGGCGCGGAGGCCCGCGAGGAGGCGCGGCTGGCGCGCGTGGTCGCCAAATGGCGCCTGCGCACCGGCCGCACCTGGATGCGCGGCACCGCCAACGGCACCACGCAAGGGGTGCTGCTGCTGGTGATGCGGGCGGCGGTTATCGGTCTTGCCCTCATGCTGTGGGCCTGGGGCCAGGCGAGCGCCGGCGATGTCGCGTTTGTACTGACCTCGTTCTTCGTTCTGCAGGGCTATCTGCGCGACATCGGCACGCATATCCGCAACCTGCAGCGCTCGATCAACGACATGGAGGAACTGGTCGACTTCCAGTCCGAGCCGCTCGGCATCGAGGACCGGCCCGGCGCTCGGCCGATCCGGATCACCGATGGACGCATCGCCTTCGACAAGGTGACGTTCCACTACGGCAATCACCTTCTGCCGCTCTACCGCGATTTTTCGGTCGATATCGCGGCGGGCGAACGCATCGGACTGGTGGGGCATTCGGGTTCGGGCAAGACGACCTTCGTCAAGCTGATCCAGCGGCTCTATGACGTGAATGCCGGGCGGATCCTGATCGACGGGCAGGACATCTCGCAAGTCGAGCAGGCGTCACTGCGCAGCCAGATCGCGATCGTCCAGCAGGAGCCGATCCTGTTCCACCGGTCGCTGGCCGAGAACATCGCCTATGCCCGGCCCGGCGCCAGCCAGGCCGAGATCGAGCATGCGGCCAAGCTCGCCAGCGCGCATGATTTCATCAGCAACCTGCCCAAGGGCTATGGAACGCTGGTGGGCGAGCGTGGCGTGAAACTGTCGGGCGGCGAGCGCCAGCGCGTGGCGATCGCCCGCGCCTTCCTGGCCGACGCCCGCATCCTGATCCTGGACGAGGCGACATCGAGCCTCGATTCCGAATCGGAAGTGCTGATCCAGAAGGCGATGGAGCGGCTGATGGTCGGGCGCACGACCCTGGTGATCGCGCACCGGCTCTCGACGGTACGGGCGCTCGACCGCCTGCTGGTCTTCGATCGCGGACGTATCGCCGAGGAAGGCTCGCATGACGACCTGATCCGGCTGAACGGCGGCATCTACCGGCGGCTGTTCGAGCGTCAGGCACTCGAATTGACCAAGGGCCTCGTTGCCTGAGGAAAGGACGGCGCCCGGCCTCAGCCGGGCGCCGTCAGCCGCAATGCGGCCCGGGATTGATCTCCCTAGGGCGCTTCACCGTTTCAGGAACACGGCCGCGGGGCTTTATGTCCGACCCCGTCCTGCATTTGCAACCGCTCCCCCGTTATGCGGTTAGAGCGCCTCAATATACCGTCAAAATCACTTTATATTTATATAATATTTAGAGTTTCTATTTTAGATTTGATCAAGGTTCACGGCGTGAAGAAATTGTCTTGAGGGATTTACAGAAAAGAAAATCGAGAGTGGCAGAATAGAGCCTAGAAGACTTTTTACAGGAATCCGACCGGATGGAGATTTTCTTGGGACGAACGGCTGCCTTTAGCGTTTTCGCATAGGCATCCACCATGAATCCTGTTTCCGCAAAAGCGGGTCCGGGCAAGGTGGCTGGGTCGTCGGCGCTGGAATCCCATGGCTCGGTTCGGCCTTTGGCCGCCGAGGATCTCGAGCGCGTCGCCGCGCTCTTCCTGATGAAGTTTCGCCATCCTCGCCGGCAGCGCGATCGCGCGATCGCGCGGACAGCGGACTATATGAGGGAGCTTTACCTTGACGGGGATGAGAGCAAGGCTCTTGTCCAGATCGATCCGCAGGGCCGATTGGGCGGCTTCATGGGCGTTCTGAAAGCCCGCTATGAGCTCAACGGAAGGGCATTGAACGCCGCAATCATCGGTCCATTCATGACCGACTCCAGCATCGATCACGGTTGGGCCGGGCCGCAATTGCTGCGTACCCTGCATCAAGGCGAATTCGACCTGTACCTGACCGATTCCGCCAACCGGACATCCTTGGCCTTCGCGCGTCCGATGAAATATCAGCTCCTGCCGGTGCATTGTCTGGAATGGACCTGTATTTTCCGGCCGGGCGCCATGGCCGCCGCCATGCTGCGCCGCAAATGGCCGGGACTGCCTCGCCTGGCGCTCGATCCCTGCGCGCGAGCATTCGACGCCCTTTCAAGAAAAAGGTTCGAGCCTCCGGTCCAACCTTCCTCATCGCAGCGGATCCATCGCGAACCGATTGATGCCGCCCAGTTTGCAAAATGGCTGCCTACCCTGGCGTCCGATTATGCCCTTCGGCCGAGCTGGAACGACGGCGAGTTGCCGCGGTTGCTCGCGCTGGCGGCTGAGAAGCAGGCCGATGGGCCGCTTCGTTTCGGCGGGATTTACGACGAAACGGGCAGGATGCTGGGGTGCTATGCCTTCTATGGCCAGACCGGCGGCATCGCGAACCTGCTGCAGATCCAGTCGTCCGGATCCCACTGGGGCGCAACGCTGGATGCCCTCATCGCGACGGCGCGGGATTTGGGCTGCGTGGGCATTACCGGCCAGACCCAAAGCAGGTTCATGTCTCAACTGTTCGGTTACAAGAACGTCTTCTTCCACTATGCCGGAGGCACGATGGTGCGTTCACGCGTGGCCGAGGTCACGGAAGCGGTCCGCTCCGGCGACATCTTCATCGGCGGGGTGATGGGCGACCGCTGGACCCGTCTCAGTTCGGACGACTTTGGCCGCGCCTGACGATCTTGCGATGTGAGGCGATTCCGGAGGGGAGGCCACGGCGAGGCCGCCGAACCTGGCCGTTCGCGCTTTCCTGGAATGGCTCTAGTAGCACTGCGCAGGGATTTTGACCGGTCGCTCCGTTTGCATTGGCAGGCGGCATGCGTTGGAGATTGGCCGAAACGCCCATCGCGATCGTCATTCCAGGGCGGAGCAGGAGCGAAGCTCCGTCGCGAAGCCCCTGGAATCCACGCCGTTACCTTCGCCAAGGCGTGCGGCGGAGCAGAACTCTGCACCGTAGCAACGCTTCCAAGTCACGGCATGGATTCTATGGTCTGCGCCGCGTCGCTTCGCTCCTTGCTTCGCCATAGAATGACGAGGTTGGGGCGGCTTCGACCAATCCCCTGCGTTTACGCTGATTTCAAGGAAAGGAACGGAAAATCCTGCTTTGAATCAGGCGAACCTGTGCGGCTCGGCGCAGAAGTCAGCAATAAGCTGGCAAAGGTCGGGTTCGTTGACCATGCGAACGGCTTCGTTCGGGCCGACCCATTTGCGGGTGCGCGCGCGTTTCTCTTTCCAGCGATCCGCGACGCGGTCGACATGCAGCGGAAAGACCAGCACCTCGCAAGGCACTTCCTCGCCTGAAGCGAGGACCTTGGCATAAAAATAGCGGCCGGCCTCGAGATGCGAGACGGTGCCGCGCAGGCCTGCTTCCTCGCCCGCTTCGCGGGCGGCGGCCTCGCAAAGCGGCTCCCTGGCCTCCGGCCAACCCTTGGGCAGCACCCAGCGCCCGGTGTCGCGGCTGGTGATCAGCATGATCTCCACGCCGTTCTCGCCCTCGCGCCAGGGCAAGGCGGCGACCTGCACGCGACAAGGCGCGACGCCGAAGAGCCGCCGGACTCTTTCGGCCATCTGGTTGTGCGTCGTCGCCCTCGTCAACATGGTAGAAGCTGCCCCAAAGCCTCCAGAATCGTTTGCCACCTCACGAATCTTAGGGCGAATTATGGACTTTAAAAGTAAAAAACTTCACTCCGTCGGAAAATCCAACCAGAAAAAGTCAATGTCCCAAAGTAGTCGGGCCTACCGGCGCGGCTACACGGTGCAGGTTTGAGTGAGATTCTTTGGACGATATGATGGCCGTTCAGCCGGCGTGATCATCCGCGATCGGCTTCTGGTAAGTGAAGCCCATATCCCAGGGAAAGTAGATCCAGGTGTCCTGGCTGACCTCGGTGACGAATGTATCGACCAGCGGGCGCCCCTTCGGCTTGGCGTAGACGGTCGCGAAATGCGCCTTCGGCATCATGGCGCGCACAATGCCCGCCGTCTTGCCGGTATCGGTCAGATCATCGATGATGAGCACGCCGGCTCCGTCATCGGCAAGCAGCGAAGGCGAAATCTCCTTCAGGACCTGCAGCTGACCCTGGCTGGTGTAGTCGTGATAAGAGGCGACGCACACCGTCTCGATGACGCGGATGCCGAGTTCGCGCGCGATGATGGCGGCGGGCACCAGGCCGCCGCGCGTGATGCAGACGATCGCTTTCCATTGTCCCTTGCTGGTGCCGGAAAGCCGCCAGGAAAGCGCCCGGGCATCGCGGTGGAACTGGTCCCACGAGACGGGAAAAGCTTTTTCGGGAAGGGACATGGTTCGCGCACTCCGCAAGGCGCGCCGTCGGCGCGCAGAAACACTGGAATGCAGGCGGAATTAGCCGGAAAGCGCCGGGCTTGGCAAGGGGAGGGCCGGCGAGGGCTGTGGAACCCAAGCGCGTCGCGCTGAGACGAATTGAAGCGACACGCTTCAGCTTGACGCAGGTCGTGACGTCGAAACCGCTTGCGGTTGCGAAACCCGCGCTCACCGCGACAGGAAGGCCGCCACATTCGTCGTGCGCAGCACCGTGCGGGTGACGCCGCCGAACAGAAGCTGGCGCAACCAGGAGTGGCTGTAGGCGCCGAGGACCAGAAGATCGGCGCCGGACTCGGTTATCCGCGACTGGATGATATCGTCGACCGAGGCGCCGCCCGATTTCTGCACGGAGACGCTGACGTTGGCGCCGTGGCGCGACAGCGCCGCCGCGATCTCGGCGCCGGCGGCTTCCGGAGATTCATCGAGCGACTCCGGCGGGTCGATGACCAGAATGTCCGTCTTGTCGGCCTCGGCAATGAAAGGCAGGGCATCGAACGCGGCGCGAGCCGCTTCCTTGCTGCCGTTCCAGGCAAGCAGCACACGTCTGAAAGTCGTGACCAGCGGCCCGGCATGTGGCACGACCAGCACCGGCCGGCCGGCGTCGTAAACCAGCGTGTCGACATCGGCGCTCGGGTCGCCGCCGGCGTCGCGCTGCGCGGCGATGATCAGATCGGCGGCGCGCACGCTCGATATACCGGTCAGCGCGCTGTCGCCGGAGAAGCTTTCAAGGCTCCGCCACTCGAAAGACAGGCCGGATTCCTCGATCCGCTTCAGGAAATAGGCCTGCAACTTGTCGGCGCGTTCCTTGTTCATCTCGGCCGAGACCTGGAGGAATTCAGTATCGGGGAAGCCGGTGGCCGATGTATAGGGCACGGGAAGCGCCTCGGCATGGATGCCGACGAGGTGGCTCTCGAACCTCTCGGCGAGCGGTAGGGCGCAATCGAGAACACGCTCGGCGTCCTGTTCATTCTGCAAAATGGCGACGATTGTCCTGAAGCGCATGACCGGTCCCTCAATTGTTTGCGCTACGCGTGCGCGCAGCGAAGGAACGCCTCAGCGCGTTTACTGGTTCCAGCCGAACGCCGGTCAGCCTGCCTTGGCTAAGCCCGCCACCATCGCCTCGACGTCCTTGCGCGCGGCCTCGAGCGCTTCCTCGCTGCGGGCTCGCACGACGAGTTCGGTCCAGAACTTGCCGTCGCCATATTTGGGGTAGGAGCCGATGATCGTGTCGGGATGCGCCTTCTGGATCTCGGCCAGCGGCCCGCCGATCAAGCCCTCGCCGACGGGACAATGCACCGTGGCCGACAGCATCTTCGTGCCGGCCTTGAGCGTCGGCACGACATTGTCGAGCATGGCCTGAAAGATCGACGGCACGCCGGCCATGACGTGGACATTGCCGATGCGGAAGCCCGGCGCGACGGAGACGGGATTGTCGATATGGTCGGCGCCGCGCGGCATGCGCGCCATACGCTTGCGCGCTTCGGTGAATTCGATGCCTCGCCCGGCATAGCTCGCTTCGAGCAGTGCGTAGGCTTTTGCATCGTATTCGCAAGGCACACCGAAGGCCTTGGCGACCGAGTCGGCGGTTATATCGTCATGCGTGGGGCCGATGCCGCCTGTGGTGAAGACGTAGGTATAACGGGCGCGCACGGCATTCACCGCCGCAACGATCTCGTCCTCCTCGTCGGGGACGATGCGCACTTCCTTCAGATCGATGCCGATCGCCGTCATGATGTCGGCGAGGTGGCCGATGTTCTTGTCCTTGGTGCGGCCGGAGAGGATCTCGTCGCCGATGACGAGCATGGCGGCGGTGACGATTTCAGGCATGGCGGGCTCCGGCACAAAGGTCGCCTGAGATAACGCGGCCGGCGGCCGGCCGCAATGCGAAACGCCGATGTGTCGGATGCGCGCTTGTGGCGGCGGCCATTGCGGATATGGTGCGGTCGGTCCGGTCGGGGTGAAAACATGCCGATATCGATTGCCTTGTGGCTGCTTGCCGGCTTGCTTGCCGCCGTCGTCCTTGCCGTGCTCGCCTTGATGCTTGCGACCTGGCGGATCGCGGCAAAGGCCGAAGAACTGGTGCCGCCTTGCGGGAAATTCATCGAGATCGACGGCAACCGCATCCATTATGTGGAAGAGGGCGAGGGCAGGCCGATCATCTTCGTCCATGGACTCGGCGCTCAGCTCCACCATTTCCGCCACACGCTGTTCGGGCGCTTCGGCCCTGGTTACCGGCTGATCGCGCTCGACCGGCCGGGCTCCGGCTATTCGGTTCGGGCAAGGGGCGCCACCGGCCGACTGCCCGAACAGGCCGACATCGTGCGACGCTTCATCGGGGAACTGCGCCTGGAGCGGCCGCTGATCGTCGGCCATTCGCTCGGCGGGGCCGTCGCGCTTGCTCTGGCAACCGGGCATCCGACACCGATTTGCGGCATTGCGCTGCTCTCGCCGCTGACGCATCTCGAAGCGAGGACACGTCAGCGGTTCGACCTGCTCTATGTTCCATCGCCGCTGCTGCGCCGCGTCCTGGCCCATACGGTGGCGATACCATTCAGCCTTCGTTACGCTCAGCCGACGCTGAGGTTCATTTTCGCGCCGCAAGCGGTTCCCGCGGACTACATGGTCGCCGGCGGGGGATGGCTCGGGTTGCGTCCGTCCCACTATTTCGCCACGTCCACCGATGTCGTGTCGATGGAGCGGGATCTTGGCGAAATCGAACGCCGTTACCGCGACATAGCGATGCCGGCAGGCATCCTGTTCGGCACCGCTGATCAGGTGATCGGCGAGGCCGTTCATGGCGAGCCGATGCTGGATAAGGTCAAGGGCATCGACTTCGAACGGGCCGACGGTCTCGGCCACATGCCCCAATTCGTGGCCCCCGAGCGGGTCGTCGCTTTCATAAAACGGGTCGCCGCGCGCGCTTTCGCCGATGCGAGATGATTTCTGCTGGCGCCCCGCGCGCGTTCCACGGCCGTTCACGAAGCGTCACACAAAAGTGTCGGACATTCCGTCCCACCCGCAATTTCTGGTGGAACTTTAGCCCCTGCCGCAGGGTTTCGTTCGTATCGCTGTGGGGCTTCCGTCCCACATATTTTTTGCGATCGAGAGAATGGAGAAACTCCGATGCTTACAAGACTTATCGCAGCTTCGGCGCTGGTGCTGGCCATGGGTGGCGCGGCCATGGCGCAGTCATCCGATGACTGGTGGTGGTGGCACCGCGACCATCGTCCCGCGGCGAGCGAGCAGGTAGACCCCTATACCACAGGGAGCATCAATGGTGGCTCCGGACTGACCACCTACGGCAATACCGGTGCTATCGGGCCGTGTGCGGACACCACGCCTGGTCCGGATGCCAACTCACAGCAGAACGTCAACGACAATTACTGCGGCAAATAGCGCCGCACAATCGCCGGCGGCCGGCATGAAAGCCTTGGGCTTTGCCGGTCGCGAAGGCGCCCCAGTTAGTGCAGGGCGTTTCACCGTTTCACGGAAATCGGCGAAACGCCTAATCTTTGTTCTCACGCAGTTCCGGACGGAAGGCGGCGGCGAAGGGGCCGCGCCTGACCACTCATGTTCTGGAATGCCTTAGTCCGATACTTCGGTCTGCGGGCGGTCGCGGCCGTCGGCCAGTTCGTCGTGCCAGTTTCCTTCGGCATCCTCATACTGGATGCCGTCGGTCGTGCCGGCGACCTGTTGCTCGGCTGAGGCGATTTCGGCGGCGCGCAGCGCTTCCTGGTGCGTGCGGAAAGTTTCAGAGAATGTCGATCCGACCTTATAGGCCCAGCCGCCATCATGCTCGACGATCTTGTAAGTCAGCTTCGCCATGGAATCCTCCAGTTAAGAAGTCTGCTCAATGCAGCTTTCCGTCGGGCAGCCTGTCTTCGGGGACCAGCACTTCCGATTCCCTGGCCGCCTCGACGAGGGCGCGACGCGCGTCCGCTGTCGAACGATAACCTTCCAGCGCTTTGAGGCAAATGTCGAGAGCATCACGATGGCGCTCGCCGCGATTGAGCGGCCAAACGGTCATCAGGCACTCGGCGGCCTCGCGGGTGCTTCGGATCTGGCGATACTTGCCGACATGGCCGAGCTCGACCACCACCGGCTTTTCAAAGGGTTTGTTGTCTATCATGGCCGCCAACGTAAAGCGGCCAAATTGGTTGCAGTTGTGACGAGGATCCTGCGCCCAAACGTCTCAGGACCCGTTGAGTTTCCGGTTTGGTTCGACGCAATTCCGGACGGAAGGCTACGGCGAAGTCGCCGAGCCTGACCGTTCACGCTTTTCCTGGAATTGCACTAGCTGGCGGCCTTCATCCAATGCCGCATCGTCGTCACCGAACGTGCCAGCTGCGGCGCGGGATGGATTTCCTTGCCGAAAGCAGCCGCCGCGCGCCAGCCCCAGCGCGGGTCGGCGAGGAATGCACGCGCCAGCGCCACCATGTCGGCACGGCCGTCGGCGACGATCGCCTCGGCCTGGCTCGGGTCGTCGATCAGCCCCACGGCGCGCGTCGGAATGCCGGCGCCGTTGCGCACGGCTTCCGCCAGATGCACCTGGTAGCCGGGGCCGGGCGGCACCTGCTGCAGGGGCGAATTGCCGCCGCTGGAACAGCAGATATAGGCGATGCCCTCGGCCTTCAGCGCCTTGGCCACCTCGATCGCGTCCTCGACGTCGAAACCGCCGTCGACCCATTCCTTCACCGAAAGGCGCGCACCCAGCATCATGGACGGACTGGCCTTTCTCACTGCCCTGGCAATTTCAACCGCGAAGCGCATGCGGTTTTCGAGTGAGCCGCCCCAGCGGTCCGTCCGCTGGTTGGAGAGCGGCGAGAGGAACTGGAAGATCAGATAGCCATGCGCGGCGTGTAATTCGGCAAAGTCGAAGCCGGCGCGTTCGGCGCGCACGGCCGACTGCGCAAAGCGCGCGATGAGCCCCAGGATCTCGTCTTCTTCCAACGCGTGCGGCACATTCCAGCCCGTGTCGTAGGCGATGGCCGAGGCAGAAACCGTCTGCCATGGATCCTCGCCGGGTTGCAGCGGACCGCCGCCTTCCCAGGGTCTGCGGTTGGAGGCCTTGCGGCCGGCATGGGCAAGCTGGACGCCGAACTTCGTGCCGGGCGCGGCGACGCGCCTGGCGGCGTCGAGCGTGCGTTTGGCGGCCGCCTCGTTGTCGTCGGAATAGAGGCCGAGGCAACCATGCGAGATGCGGCCGCGCCGCTCGACATCGGTCATCTCGACGGTCACCATGCCGGCGCCCGACATCGCCAGGTTCATCCAGTGATGGAGATGCCAGTCGCTGGCCGAGCCATCCTCGGCGGAATATTGGCACATGGGGGCAACCGCGATGCGATTGGGGAAGGTGAGGCCGCCGAGGGTGATCGGCTGGAAAAGCGATGACGTCATGAAACGGGCTCCTGGCGAGATACCGCTATCTAGGCAGTCATGGCGCTTGGCGCCAGACACGAGCCGGTGAAACTGTCGCTGGACCCGTCGGTTTCCAGGCCAGTCGGTTTCCAGGCCAATTGGTTCCCAGGATTGCGCGCGCCAGCTTTCATCGTTACCCCTTTGCCGCCAGTATGGAGGTCGTCATGGAAGATCGCGTTCGCGTCCGTTCGGAGGAGGTCCTTTCGGACGACTGGGCGGTGCTGAAGAAGACGGTGCTCGACTATCGGCGTCGCGACGGGCGATGGGAGACGCAGATCCGCCAGACCTACGATCGCGGCGACGGCGCGGTGATCCTGCCCTTCGATCCGCAGCGCTCGACCGTGCTCCTGGTGCGGCAGTTCCGTTTCCCGGCTTACGCCGTGGGCCATCGCGAGCCGCTGATCGAGGCCTGCGCAGGCTTGCTCGACGAAAACGATCCCGAAACAGCCATCCGCAAGGAAGCGGAAGAGGAACTGGGCTACCACCTGAAAAATGTCGAGCGCCTGTTCGCGCCGTTCATGAGCCCGGGCAGCGTGACGGAGCGGCTCTGGTTCTTCACCGCGCGCTATTCGCCGTCCGACCGCATTTCCGACGGCGGCGGCTCGCCGGAGGAAGGCGAGGACATCGAGGTTCTGGAAATGCCGTTGGACGAGGCGCTGGCCGGCATCGCCGACGGCCGCATCCTCGACGCCAAGACCATCATCCTGATCCAGCACCTGAAGCTCAATCCGATGAAGGCTTGAGCCTGTCTTTGGTCACGCCGATACCTCTTCGCCAAGGCTTGAGAGGACGTTCCTTCGTTTTAAGCTTCCGATGGCGCGCCACCCGAAGCTCGAAGGGCGAAGGGTGGTGCGGACGACGGGAATCGAACCCGTACGATCAGAGATCGAGGGATTTTAAGTCAATTCCTGCCCGTCCTCCCTTGGGTATCCATGTCACCTGAAACCCTTGTGAAATAAGGAAAGATCGAGGGTTTACAGTCTCTGTTTGTTCCAATAAGGTGACAAGGGTAGACACGTCGCGGCTACCCGCACGGCTACCCCAAGGGGGAACGACCATGCCCATTCTTTCCGACAATTACGTCAAGTCTGCCACTCTGCCCGCCGGCCGGGATGAACTGATCGTCCGCGACAGCAAGCTTGCTGGCTTCGCTATCCGGCTGCGTCGGAAGGCCGATGGCAAGCCCGCCAAGACCTTCCTGGTGTTTCAGGAGTTGCCAGTGCGGAACGGAGTCAGAAAGCGCCGCAAGATCATCATTGGCGACCATTCAGTTTTCCCAGCCGAGAAGGCGAGGGCGGAAGCGCTTGCGATCCTCCAGGCAGTGAAAGTGGGTGATGACCCCGCTGCCGCCAGGGCTGCTAAGAAAGCGCAACCACCTTTCGAAGATCTCGTGGATGACTTCGAGAAGTCGCATATCGCCGCAAAGAAGCCTGAAACACAGAAGGATTATCGCGGCCGGATCAGGCGGAACATCCTGCCTTACTTCAAGGGGAAGCGAGTCGCAGACATCACTGCCGAGATGGTGCGGGACTTCCACCGCAAGAAGCGCGCGAACCCGACCGACGCGAACCGCTCCCTTGCCGTGCTGTCGGTGATGATGGGCAGAGCGATCGAGCTTGGCTGGCGGAAGGACAACCCCTGCATCGGAATCAAGAAAAACACGGAAACAGCTCGGGAAGACTGGCTTGATGAGCGAGACCTTCCACAGTTCATAAGGGCGCTGGCCGATGTCGAGGGCGAGTGCGGCGATCTCATCCGGTACCTCACCGTCTCAGGCTGGCGTGTCAGCGAGGCGCGATTGCTGACATGGGATATGGTCGATCTTCAGAAGATGGTCGCGCGGCTTCCCGATACCAAAAGCGGCGTTTCTGTCCGTGCGCTCTCGACTGATGCCGCCACCCTCATCGATCGGCAGAAGCATCGCATCGGCTTTGTGTTCTCCGGCCGTAAAGGCTCGAAGCCGGTTTCTTACAAGCGACTTCGCGAAGTGCTCCATGCCATTTGCACGGCGGCCGGCATTGATCAGATCACGCCTCACGGGCTCCGTCACACGGCGGCGACATGGGCGGCGGTTTCCGGCGCCGAGGCGCATGAGTTGCGCGAGGCGTTCGGCTGGAAAACGCTGGCGATGACCAACCGCTATGTCTCGAAAGCCGAAAGCCTTGGCCGGCGCGGTGCCCAACGTGCCGCTGATGCCATGAACGTTCTGCAGAAGCCGATGGCCGACGTAAAGGAGATATCCCGATGACCGGCAATGGCGACTTTATCGAGGTGGAACGCCGGAGCTTCATGGCGACCAACAACGCCATGCACGTTTGGGCTGCCTTTCGGCTGGCTCGGGCGGCGTCGATGCCCATACCGGATTGGGTTCTGTCCTACCTGGACCTATGTTCCAGACGCCTCTTCGCGATTGGGGAACAAGCCAATGAAAAGGAATTCGCAAAGGCCGTTGCCGGAGCTTTCTTGCTCGATAGCAGGGGCAGGGGAACTGCCGCTTCGAAGTATCGCGGCAAGTGGCTGGTCTATGGGATGAACGTTCACGCCAGGATAAAAGCTGGCGACAAAGACGACTTTGCCGTAGCCGGTGTGGCCAAGGATGCCAATGTCAGCACCTCAACAGTGAGACGGGCCTGGAACCAGTATAAGGCGGCTTTTCCCAATGGCGACATGTCAGCCTTGAACGCTGCGGTTTCATAAAGTCGGCGAATTTCTGACAGTCAGAAACACAGGCATTTTGCGAAACAAGATCTTGTAGCGCTTGGAGTTTTCGTGAGTAAATTGGGCGTCACCCGAAACAACCCAAGGGTGACGAAATGGAACAGACTGACACGGCCACGGCTAGGGCGTTCAATGCCCGGCTAAGCTTCTGGGCAGCATCCGGCCTCAGCGGTGCCGCGCTCTATGAAGCTCTTGCTACCGACGAAACTCTCCCCGCTTTTTTCGATCCGGAAGACCTTGCTGCCATCCAAGGCGTGAAGCCTTCGGCCGTCAAAAAGCATCGGAACCGGGGAACTGGTCCCGATTTCATGAGGCTCACGGCGAAGGTGGTGAGATACCCGCGCGCCGACTTCTGCCGGCACTTGGCCAGCAAATTCGTTCGGAGGGCCGCATAATGACCGGCCGCCCCGAAACTGAAGATCACGCCTGCCTCGATCCGAACGTAGAACTCGGCGTCAGGTTCTTGGAAGAGACGCCGCGTCACATTCGCGGCCCATCGGTGCCAGCTCTCAAGCGTCTTGGCCTCACGGCTAAGGAAGCCTGTGAAGCCATCCGCCTTCACAACTTGCAACTTGCGAGGGCTGGCTGATGGAGATCACGAACGAAAAAGCCGGCCCGCTGCGAACGGAACCGGCTTTCAAAATCGAGGTAGTAGAACAAGCCGAGCTTAAACAAAGAGGGCAAAAAGCTCAAGATGGTTTAACCCCGCAACAGCGATGGCAGAATGCGAACCCCTTGGCTCGCTGGGCTCACTGCGCCACTACCAACGCCATCAGGAAAGGCATTCTGGTCCGGCAATGCTGCGCAGTCTGCGGCTCGCCAAAGACTGATTTCCACCACGACCCGCGATTTTATGACCAGCCTCTCAAAGGCACCTGGCTATGTCGCCGACATCACCAGGCTGAGCACCGGCGCCTACGGCTGGAAGGAGGTGCCGGATGAGCCGCGACTTCGCACCCATCTCACCGAATCTCTGGACCTCTCCGGCCTTCCTGTCGCTCGACGGTGACGGCCGGCAGTTGCACCTCTACTTCATCTCTTCGCCGCACCAGACCAGTGCGGGCTGCTGCCGCATCCGCGAAGGATATGCGTTGGCAGATCTGGGCTGGACTTCACAGCAGTACCGCGAGGCGCTTGCCAGTGTCGTGGGCGCCGACCTGGTTCTGCACGACCACGCGACCGAAGAAACTTACGTCAAGAAGTGGTTCAGGCACAAAGGTAACATCCCCACCAACAAGGACCACGCCAAGGGGACGATGAAAATCATCTCCAATATCGATAGCGACGAGATCAGGGAGCTTGCCGAGGCCGATTTCCTTCAGACTGAGTGGGGAAGAAAAACCTTCCCCCCGCCTAAACCTGGCGACGATGCCGAGGTGCGCGAGTGGTTCGAAAGCGACCCTGTTGCTACGCCGATCACGTCTGCGCTGGCCAACTCTCGATTGATGAGGTCATCAAGATGACAGCCTGTCGAGAGCCTGTCGGGAGAGTGTCGACACACAGATACAGAGACCGAGAAGGAACAGAACACGGACCAGAACATAGACCCGAAACAGAAAGAGAAAAAAAACAGAAAAAGAACTTAGACCTTCGCCAATCGGAAAAGTTCGCGGCTGTCGCCAGCGGTGCAGGGCTTGGGAAGGAAGAGGATCCTGGAAGCAACGCTGGCGCCCTTCCTTCCAAGGTCTGTCAGGAAACTGGCGTTCCCAGATTGAAGAACTGCACCAGAGCCGAAATCAGCTCTTCAGCCGTTTCGGCATCAAGGTGCAGCTCGATCACCTCGTCATCCTCCCCAATGAGTTCAACGCTGCCCAAGAGGGGTTTAGTTGAGACCGTCGTCAGATCGTTCCCCTGGTATTCGGCGATCATTGTTGATCTCCCTCATCAGCCGTCGAGGCCAACGTATCTCTTGGGACGGTGGGGTCAATCGCAGATAGGTCTACCTTCCGGGCTCGCTGATCTTCCTCAGCCGCCGCCGAGCTGCTTTCGCTCGCGCTTGTCCGTTTCGAATGCGGTCGCAAAGTGCGATGGCGACGGCGATCCCGCAATTCTCATCGAGCATTGCCTCGGCTTCCTGCAGGGAGAGTTCCGCGCGCTTCGCGTGCTGGCGCGCAGCCGCCATTTCCAGAACAGTAACGTCGACCATCCCGTTTCTTTCCGGGGTTTGGTCCCTTCCAAAGGTCAACAGGCGCCGGCAGCAATTGTTCCTGCGGCGCAGGCGCACAGGGGGCGGGTATGGAAGGCGATAGCTCCCAAGCTCAGCGGACCGGCCCCGCAGCTTTTTGCACCCGTCCGCAATTCAAATGTTGAGGGTGCGGCCGGGGGCGGTGAAGACAGCCATGCGCATCAGCCTAGACCGCTTGCCGACCCAAAATGCGCAAAAAGCCAGATTGATGTTCTGGCGGCCAATATGGCTCCTTGGCCCATCCGAAAAAACTTTCAGAGTTTCGCGGAAACTCGCGTTGCGCTGCCCGAGCGGTCTTTCTCGCAATGCTCGCCAGCATCGATCCTCCCCCCCACTGGAGGGCAGCGTGTGAGCACCGCAGGCAAGCTCGCCCGGATAAGGCGCATGCTCGCAGAGGTGAGCGCGCTCGTCGCCGAAATCGAGGTGGAGGCAGAGCAGGAGAAATCCTCGAACCCTACCTGGGTAGAGACCGGAGTGGCAGCCGAGGCGCTCGGCATCCCGCTCGATAGCGTCAGAAACCTTTGTCGCCAAAAGGGCTACGGCCGGAAGCGTGGAGGGCGTTGGCAAGCCGACATCGGAGCGCTTCGAACCTATTTCGCCAAACGCGACAATCGCGACGAGACGCATCGCGTTTCAAGCCGCATAAAATGATCATGAACCTGATCAGCAAAATCATCCCCATCGCAAGTGATGCATCCTTTTTCCGGGCAGCATTGCGCTTGCCGAAGCCGAGCGCGGAATATCTGCTAGCGAAGGAAGAAGCGCGCCGCGCATCCTCCAATCTTCGCTCGCTGACAACTCGCCGGGAGGCGCTTCAGATTGAGGCGTGCGTCGAGAATCCGTGCCACGACAGGCTTGCAACCCACACGTTGCACTCCAGGCTTGATGACCTGGAGGCAGAGATACGAGCGGCCACCGAGCGCGACCGCGAAGCTTCTGCCGATCTGGGGCGCCTGCGCCTGGCCTATCGCGATCATGCCCACGCTGTCCTGAATGATGACATCAAGGGCCTTGGCTCACTCATCGCCCAGCGCCTCCAAGAAATTCGCGAATTGCTCGAAATTGCCGAAGCCCTCAATGCCCAGGTGCGCGAGGCGCAAGTTGAAATGATGCCGACACTCATCCGCGAGGCATCGATCGCTCTGCGGCTGCTCGAACCTGTCGCCGCTACCATTAACAAAATGATCGAGAAAGGATCACGACGTTGACCGAACCATGGAACAGGCTTGTCACCTATCTGGAAGGCGAACGCTGTCTCTATGAGGGCAAGTTGTATCAAGCGCGTTTCGATCTGTGTCGCGGGCTTAGACCATCCGGGCTTCATAGCGAGAAGTTTTGGCGGCGCGTGCCAACCATCGCGGTTCCGAAGTCGCCGGCCAAGAAGATGCAGAAGCGAGCGACTGACCTTGAACAGCGGCAAGCGCCTGATTTCGTCAGGGGTGGATACATCACACGAGACTTCAGCCTCGAAACGAAGCGGCGCCGTGAGACACGGCAGGCGTCGAAATAAGCAACACCTATGGGTAGCGTGGAGGCGTTCATGGCTGACTTGGATACGCACATAGCCGGAGAGCTAGCCGCTCTTCAGGCGCGTGGCGCTGGCCGTCAGATGATCGAGACGCGGCACAAGGAACTGTGCGACTGGGCGATCCGGGAATGCATTAAGGCTGAGGCAACCAACCCAATCAGAGTTGATCTTGCGGCTCCTACTCAGTCGGACGAGTTGGTGACTGTGCGAGCCATGTGGGCGTATTTGCTTCCCGATGTCCGGAAAGCGATTAGCGCTGGCCTGAGTGTCGAATACATTGCGGTAGCCCGCGCCGAAGATGGCATGACGGTGCTGATGCACGTCGATTTCGCAGAGCCAGAAGACCCAATGCTTTGGGCCTCGTCGGACTTCTACAAGCACTTCGATCCTGCCATTTGGGCTGATGCGCTGCAGGCCGTAGCCGTGGATTACGGCGCGGGCATTGAGGTGAAGGATTATTACCCGCAAGCGCTCGCCGATGCTGTCGAACCTCCGGGACCATGGAGGCGGATGTGGTGAACCTGGCTGAAGCCGGTGGCGTGGTTCATCGAGCACGAAGCCGATCGGCCATATCCCCAGGGGGGGCCATCGCGTCCGAAAGTCGATCGCCTCGTAGACCGCTCGGGCAGCTTTCTTTCCATAAATGACCAGAATTTTTGATCTGAAAGGATCGACGTAACAATGGCAGCACGCGGTAGACGATCAGCGGCAAGCTTCGCGGTGGCATCGGTCGTCAAGGTCGGCTCAAAAGCTGATGTCGCTCCGGCCGAGGGCCTTTCTGAGGCTGAAGTGGCCGTGTGGATGGATGTTCTTGCGGCGATGCCCAAGGGCTGGATCCGGCCGGAAAATGCCGAGCAGCTCGCGGCCTATGCCAGGCACGCTTGCAGCGCTCGTGACCTGTCGAAACTCATCGCCGAATTCAAGCCGAACTGGCTGAAGGAAACGGGCGGCCTGGAGCGGTATGACCGCCTGCTGAAGATGCGGGAACGGGAGTCCCGATCGGCACTCGCCGCCGCGCGCTCCCTTCGCATCACTGTTCAATCGCTCGATCCGAAGACTGCCGGCCGCAAGGCAGCGAACGGTCCGAATTTTCGGCCGCCGTGGGAATGATCATGACCAGAGAAGAGCAACTTGAAGTCGCCAGAAATCTGATCACAGCCGGCATCGACGCGGCTTTCCTCATCACTGGCTCGCCCCTCTCAGCATTGGAGGAGGTCGAAATCGCGATGGGCCGATTCCTAGCTATTCGGAACGCGGAAACAGCGGCCGAGATCGCCGGCCTAGAAACCCAAGGGACTGCCTGATATGCCTGCAACCGTCGGTAGCATTTCGATCGATCTTTCAACCAACGCCTCTAAGTTCGCGACGGGCTTCAAGAGCGCTGCGACCACGGTCGAAAGCCAGTCTGCTCGCATGGCGAAGAGCGTCGCAGCGGTGGAGAGGAGCGTTGCCGGAATCGGCTCTACCCTCAAGACCTTCGTCGGCGGCTTGGCGGCCGGCGCGGGCATCGCCTCCATTGCGTCGCTGAGCGGAGCATTCGACACCCTCAAGCAAACCATCTCGGAATATGACGAGATCGCCACGAACTCGAAGCAGGCGGGTCTCAAGCCGGAGACGTTCCAGGCCCTACAGTTCGCGGCCAAGCAGGCAAATGTCGAGCAGGAAAGCTTCAACTCATCCCTCAGCATTTTCGCCAAAAATGCCGGTTTGGCGGAAAAGGGCACGGGCGCGCTCTATGCCGGCCTGAAAAAGCTCAATCCTCAACTGCTGCAAAACATCATCAACGCCAAGGATCAGGAAGAGCGTCTGAAGCTCGTTTCTGATGCCCTGGCGCAGACCAATGACGCGACCGAGAAGGCAGCACTTGCCGCATCTGTCTTTGGCAAGAGCGGCGTCGAGATGGCCCGCTTCCTCGATCAGGGCCGGGCTTCGATCGAGGCTATGAAGAAATCGGCACGGGACATGGGCATCATCGTTCCCGATGACTTGCTACAGCGTGCCGGCGAACTCGATGACCGGCTCGATGTTCTGAGCAAGATAATTCACGTTCAGCTCGGCGAAGCCGTGATCAACCTGGCGCCGGTCCTTGAAAAGGCAACAACCGGCTTCGCCAACTTTTCTAAGGAGGTGAATGTCGCGGCCGGCGCGCTGACGGATTTCGTCAATGACCCGAGCTGGGCAACCCTCGAAAAGCTGATCGTTGCTATTGGCGGCGAACCGTTCCGCAAAGACAGCATCCTCGATCGCCTCGTGAATGGCACGCTGGTCGCGCCTGGTGCATCCGACATCTCGGAAGTCACCAAGGGCATTGACTTCTTGAAGCAGAAGATCGCCGAGCTTCAAGCCCAAGCGGCGCAGGGAATCGATGTTCATATCGAGCTTGAGGATGCCCAGCAGAGCCTTAACGATCTTGAGCTTCGGTTGCGCCAGATCCAAGGCGTCGGCGTCTCGGCCGCGAACGAAATCCGCGCCAACTTTGCCGAAGCATTTCGGGCGGCCGAGAACGCCTCGATGGATGCCCTGGCTTCATTCCAAGGCGCAAAGGCACCTGGCTCGCTTCCGACTGTCACGCGCTATGGCGGCAACCCGAACCAGATCACACTGCCCGACCAAAGCAGAACCGTTCAGACGAACGTCAACGGCTCTGGAGTAAATGTCACCAAATACAACGCGGATACAGCGGACAACACAAAGCAGACCGCCGGATACGCCCGCGACACAGCCGACAATATCGACACTCTGGACCGAAACACCCACGGCTATTTCCGCGACCTCGGCGACACCGTGACCAGCGGCGCGACCACGATCAGCCACTCAGTCAGCACATTAGCCGACCTGATCGGCAACGAGTTCGGCCAGCTTCCGAGTTACCTGATTGCCGCCCTGTCGGCAAACGGCAGCGCAATCAGCACCGGCCAGGGCGAAGAACACCTATTCGGCGATCAATGGGACCCACAGCATGGCTCCCATGTCGGAAACATTATCAATTTGGGCCCCCACGGCGGCAAACTCGGCAAGATCGGACATTATAGCCTTTCGTCCTATGCTGATGATGGCACGTCCAATACTCAGGTTTCGGTTGCGCAGCCCGGCTCGGACATCACCCTGAATTATTACGCGGCCCCAGGCGAAAGCGCAGAGACCGCAAAACAGCGCGCCCGCGACATGTTCAACGAACTCACCTTGCAGGCATCGAGGGCTTAACAATGACGGGTCTTCGCGATCGCGGCCAGCTCGGCTCATGGGGCGGATGGGGAACACCGCCGACTGCGCCCACCGTTCCCGAGGCGTCGGCGATCCAGACGACGCTGCCGACATCTGCCTACGGACAGACGATCCCAGTCGTGTGGGGAAAATGCCGGCTGCCGGCCGCGTATATCTGGGTTCCACCTATAGCTACAGTGACCTCTACGCATACGGAGTGGTGGGACACCATCACCACCACGACAAGCTTCATGTCGTGTCGGCTTCGATTTGCTCGGCCGCTGGTTCCAAATTCGACATGGACGCTGAGGAAGCTCTATTCCAACGGCAAGCTGATCTATGATGCTAGCCAGGGCTACAGGGCAAAGGGCCTGAAATTCCGCGCCTATGACGGCCGCAGCAGCCAGCCGCGCGACCCGACCATGACCAGGGAAGAGGGAACGAACAACGTCTCCGCCCATCGTGGCTATCTCGATATCGTTCTAGTCGACTTCGACATCCAGGGCATTGGCGCGCCGCCTGTCTTCGAGGCGGAGTGGATTGAGAACGGGGCCACCACCCACGATTACGACACGTTCACCACCTATTCGGCCGGCGGCATTTCCTTCGGTGACATCGTTCCTGTCTGGGACCAGAGCAAACTCTATGGCCTCGAATGGAACAGTTCGATCTTCCTTTATTCGATCCCGGCGACACGTCAGTATTTCGACTTTTTCCTCCCGGCCGACGCATTCAACTATTACGGGCTCCTCCGATACAGCCGAACCCTCGATAGGCTGTTCTATCTCGGCTCGTTCACCGGCTCCGGCGGATGGCTCCCCGTCCTCCTGGACGGCTCGACCGGGGCACTGGTTGGCAGTTCTAGTGACGCGGCAGCCAGTTCGACCATGGGCGGCGGTTGTCTTCTCGATGTCAGCGGCGGCGCGCTTGTCCTCGGCTTTGCAGGGAACCAGCAAATCTTCGTCTATCTCATCGGCACCGATGACAGCGTCACTCGCACGTATCAATCAACCGCGTCATGGAGCGGCTATGCGAGCCTTCAATGCGTCACGCCGGGAGAAAACCGGGGCAGCGAAGCTGATGTGTACCTCTGCGCCGATGGCGACCTGGTAAAGGTGACGCTCACCGGCACGGGCGTCATCAAGCTTACCTCGGTGCTTTCTTCCTTCAGCGATGACCTACGCTATGCCGTCTACGACGATGATGGCGACCTGGTGGTCTGGACAGACGCGGCCACCGTGAGCCGTGTCAACGGGACAACCGGTGCACTGGAATATACGAAGACGGTTCCCTACCAGATCGAGGATTACGCTACTCGGGATCTGGGCGATCCTGACCTCCAGCGCCTCACCGACGAACTGTATTTCACCACTGGCGGAGTGTCATATTTCACCGACCTGAAGACCGGCGCAACCCGGCAGATATCGGGAGCGAACAGTGCCGTAAGCGCCTTCGTCTATGATGGCCAGACCGACACGGTACTGACGGTTGGCGCCACGGGAAAGCCTGTCCGGCTGCGCATCATTGCCAGCGACGGAGAGCATCGTCTGCTTTCTGACTTCCTGACGGACCTCATGGTCCATGGTGGGGGATTCGATCAGTCGGAAGTTGAAACGATCAACATCGACGATGTGATCGATGGGGCGGTTATCGACATCACCGCTGGGGCGAGGGACGTAGCTAGGGCCACTTGCGACCCATACTCCATCGCCATTTTCGAGCGCTCTGGCCAAATCATCTTCAAGCGAGCGCTGACGGATGGCAGCTTCGCTGTCGATGCATCGATCTCCTCGGCCGGCGACATGACTGACCAATAGAGAGACCCAAAGGAGATCGGAAATGCTGTGTTCGACAGGCTCGTTTTTCAATAACGCAAGTGCGGGCGGTGGCGCGCAGGAAATACCATTCTCCAACGTCGTCCTGCTGCTCGGCTTCGAAGGCGCAAACGGGTCAACGACCCTTACCGATCTAAGTTCAGCAGCGCACGGCAGCGGTACGGCCAACGGCAACGCGCAGATCAGCACGGCGCAGTTCAAGTTTGGCTCTTCATCAGGTCTGTTTGATGGGGCCGGGGATTATTGGTCGTGGTCTGACAGTCTCGATTGGCGACTCTCTGCGGCAAACTCCGATCTGTTCACCATCGAGTTTTGGATCAGGCCCCACGCCAACGTTTCCAACCAGTACATCATGAGCCAATCGCCGGCCGCCGGCAACATCTCCTGGTACATCAATTCGACGTTCACAGCGCTGGTATCAAATATCTCTTTCAATTTTTCTTCGACCGGCGCAGCGGGCGGGGCCATAACGACGATCGGCAATGGCGGCACGCCTATGGCGTTAGACACATGGCACTTCATCGCCATCACCAAGAACTCGGCCGGCAAAATCCGTCTCTGGGTTAATGGAACTCTGGATGCGAGCGCCACGCCTGCCAACAGTTCCTTCTTCAACTCGACCGGCGCCTTCGAAATCGGGCGAGGCCTTGGTGGCTCGTCCGTCCTCAACGGCAACCTCGATGAAGTTCGTATAGCCAAGGGCTATTGTCGCTATGATACGGACGGCTCGATCCCCGTGCCGACAGCAGCTTTCCCGAGAAGCTAACCCGCGACGGCGTGGACGACAGCGATGCCCACGCCTATTGCAAGGCCGGTGCAGAGGCTTTCGGCCAAGCGTATCGCCAAGGCCACATAGCGAGCCGGCAAACGCGCTGGCGGGGGCTCTCAGGGCTGCTGCGATGTCATCGAAAGCGCGATCCATGGTTGCCACCTGCGATTTCTTCCAGAGCAACCATAGATCGAAACAGCGAGTCTGTGAATCCCCCTCGCTTGACGGGCATCGGAAGTCACGGAAAATAGCCCTGCCTGGAAAGCGGGTTATCTGCCGGCAATTAGGCCAAGGAAAGTGGCTCGCCCCATTGGCCCGCGTTTCCGAGGAAGCGCGGGCTTTCCTTAGGTCGCCTTGTCGATGAGCGGCGTCTTCCGCTTCGGCGGCACATAGCTGGTGACGAGCTTCACCGCAGACCGCTTGACGGTGATGCCTAGATCCTTGCCGCCGACCGTCACCGTATCTTCATCGACCCGCAGGACTTCGCCAGTCAGCTCGATCTTCTGCCCACTGCTGATGTTCGGCGACGTGTCCACGATCGAATGCGGATGATGGTAGGTGGGGATTAATACGGCAACCCTGTCTTCTGTGACGCGCTTGCGGATCGTTGCCGTGATCGCAACCGTGTCGCCTACCTTGATGTTCTCCTTAGCCATGCCATGACTCTGGCGCGGCTGGTGGCTTCGTCAAGCGGTTGCTAATATTCGCCGATAGCCCGCCGCAGGTGTGCCCCCACACCTAGCGACGGGCTAAGGGTGGCGGGCGCCTCTTTGGGGAGATTGCCTGAGCCCGCGCCGGCCTGGCGAACCGTGGTCCGCCGCATATGCAGCTTAGCTAAAATATCTACGATCGACATGGCGTGATCGCGTAAGGCTTTGGCAAGCGACGCCAACCTATTTCGATCCCGCCCCAAACCAGCGGATGAACTCCGCATCCTTCCCGGTGATTTCCTTCACCGCCTTCAACAGAGCTTCATGCAGATCGCCCATGGCCCGGTAATGGGCGCATTGCGTCGAAATCAGCGGATCAACGATGCTTCTATGGAGCGCGCCTGCCGCCTCCAGGAAACGCTCTATCTCGACCTCTGAAAGCTGCTTTGCCTTGTTCCGTCGAACCATTGCGACCGCCTCTTTTTGTGGTGATCGCCCCATCCGAGGACAGAATTCCTATTTTCAGAGCGCGGCGCAAGAGGCTTTAAGTCGCAGCCACGCGCGACAGCGAACTTACCGAACGGCCCGGCCGCGCGCGGGATGAATCGGGCAGCTAGTGCAGCTTGCTCTTCGGAGGAGCTTTCAACCGCTTCAATCTGATTTCGTTCTGAAGCGCTAGCGCAAGCCGGAGGATCGGATCAGAAATCGAGATCACGTCGTCGGTCGGACCCTCCGTCGGCTCTGCCGAATGTGCGGGTCCTGGCAGGTCCGATTTCGATACGAGTCGTGATAGGTGTTGCCGCTGAAAGGCGTGAACTTGTTCCGGCAATTCCAAAAACTTCAGAGCGTCCGCCGTCGGAAGATTTCTGGATCGCAGTCGCACTATTCGTTCGTGCTGACGGGCGATATGCCGTTCGCCGTCCTGAACGTGGCGTCGCGCCATGCTGATGTGCTCGTGGAGAAGCATCGCCCAACAACTCAACGCATGAGGTGGTGATTTTCCTTGTACTAAGGAAGCCTGCCGAAGTCCATCAACCGTCGCGCGTCACGACCGTGCCGTCGCGCTATCAGTGCATTCCGGTGAAGTAGATCGAGATGCCCGCCGCTATCGTAGCAAGGCCAATCATGAAGACCATGAACGCCTCAAAACCATTGCCGCCGTTACCAACTCTGTCCATTGAAACTCCCCAGCACATGACAATCAGCCGGGCCTTCAACGTACTTAGCGCCAGAAGGTTGCGCCGACCCGACGACGTTCAGCCCGTGAGGATCTAGCCGCCCGGCGGGCTGTTGTTCAGGGCGCCGCCGGGCCGACCCATGGGGCACTTGAGGGAGAACCCACACAGGCGCCTGAGTCATATCAAAACTCGCCGAAGCGCACCCTCATGCGAACGAAGGATCGTGATCTTACGTGCGTAAACGTTCTCTCGTCGGCCTGTTTGCCCACGACTTCCCCCTCGCGCGGCAAATGGCCCGGCGACAAGCTTAGCTTCGGGGGGAAGTGGCGTTGAGCCGCCGGGCCCAGGTGATCCGGGTCCAAAATGGGGTGGCAACCCGGACAGCGTTAACCATGGACCTCTCGGCCGCCGATGGCAATTGCATAGACGATTATGCTTCACGAGTGCCGTGCCGCCGGCCGCGACGACCGGAACTTGCAATTCACCAACCACGCCATGACGCCAGAGCAGTGGAAGGGCTGGACGCCTTGTCCGTAACTATTTGTCGGGCCGTCTCTTCGGAATGGGCGCCGTCGATGGCAACTCTGACATGCCGCTCTGACCCTGGGGGTTCGGCGTCTGTGGGCGATCGAAAAGCAGCGGCATGACGTAGCCAGTGACTAAGGCGATTGTCGCGATGAGGAGGTTGACCATGACGCGCCGCTGTCGCTTTGATTTGCGCTGAACGAGCGGCTCCTCAGGGACAGGCGGCAACTCGATAGCAGGCGGCCACTCGATCCGGCCAGGCCGTGACCAAGGACCCGTCCTTGTTTCGTCCGTTGCAGGCGGATCGGGATACTTCCGATCCAGCGCGGCCTGCTTTCGACGGGTTTCCTCATCAAATTGGTATTTGCGGGCACCACGCCAGTTTGCCTGGAAATCGTCCTTTGCCATCGCTGAGCTTTAAGCATCAGCCTCCCGGCGGCGGTGGTGGAGGAAGCGCTGAAACTTGGGAAGCCGCGCTACTGGATGAACCGGCGGGGCCGGGTCCCTGCTTGTATTTCTGAACCACTGCGGCCGACCTAGCGCCATCGCCTTTGATCCTGGTGTCGTCCGAGGCGGGGTTGTACGGGTTGACCGTCTGTAGAATCTGGTTCTGGTTGTTAAGTTGCGGTCTTGGCGAACGTCATCGCCGACAAGATGGAGCACCTTCATGGCGACCTCTACCGCGTCGAGGTGAACCAGGATGTTGGCTTCGTCCTGATAAGGGTGGACAACGCTTCACGGCGGAGGATGCTAGGACAATGATGAATTTCCAAGGAGGAACGACAGAAATGGCGGGGGCAGCAAAAAGGAAAAGGTTGAGAGACATGACCTTCAACGACCACGCCGACCAGTACCGGGGTCAGCGAGCGTCAAGTCTTCTCAAGAAGGCGACCGGGCGGCTTCTCGACCTGGCGCAAGAAAGCGGGCGCGAAGACATGGTGGAGTTGGTATTGCTTCTGACGGACCATCTCGCCCGACATCCAGGCGACGTTCGCGCCATGCGGCCGAAACTCGTGGAAATTCTCGCGAGCGACGATTTCCAAGAAAGTTTCGTTCAGCTTCTTGAGCAGGACCAAAGGGCAAAGGTCCAAGCCCGTGATATTCTGCGCAAGGCTGCTTACCCGAAGGGGTAAGATGTCGATCGCCTTGTCGTCGATGAGAAAGGCCCGGCGGCTTCGGCTCCCGGGCCTATTTTTTCAGCATCATGGGCTCGCCAAGAGCAAGCCAAGTTACCTCGCCAGTGGCTGTGCGGACCAGATACCACGTTTGGGCAGTCTGTCGGTCAACCATCACGGTTGTCGGCTGCGACTGGCCAGGATTCATATAGGCGGCGATCGCACCCTCTGAGACTTGGTATCGAGGCTCGCTATTCGAACAACCCGCCAGGCCAGCGGCTAGTCCGACGAGACCCATCACCTTGATCATTTCTGCCCCCGCTTTTGTGTTCCGGCTACCCGCACGGCTACCCACGTCGGTTTTTCCAGGGTAGCCAGTACGTTTGTAGAAAAGGAATATTCCTAGCGATTTCAACGTGGTGCGGACGACGGGAATCGAACCCGTACGATCAGAGATCGAGGGATTTTAAGTCCCTTGCGTCTACCAATTCCGCCACGTCCGCAGGCGTGCCCTTTTCAGATGCCTGATATGAGCCGTCAAGCGATGTTTCCGATCGTCCGCAGTTTGCGCGCGCGGCCATCACGTAGATTAATATTAGTGATATTTAAAATTCCAAGCTCTCGAAATCGATCTCATTAGCGTTTGTCTGCGAGCACGGGCGGGCCTTTACGGTGGAACCATGCATAGGCAGGCTGGATCAGAGGGCAGCGGGAAGCGAGGCGCGGCAGTTGCGCAGCGAGATCGATGGGCTCGAGCGAGGTCTGATCGAAGCCGCCAACTCGAAGGCAAAATGGAACCTGCATGAGGTCGCGCACACGCTGCGCTGGCGAAAGGGCCCGGCTGCGAAGGCTGGAGGAGTGCCTCGACGCCATGCCCGAAGGAAAGAGGGCTTCGGACCGATTCTGACCGGCCGGTCGCAAGTGTTTCAGTCAAGCCTGTCCGCCACATCCGCCACGGCGGGGCAGGGCAGTTGGAAAGTGGCGCGATCACGGAATTACGGTCTGTTGAAGGATCGTTAGGTTTCGCGACGCGGCGGATCGATCCGTCGAGGCCGGCGTCCATCAGGCCCCTACCCATTCCCCCGCCCCCTGCGGGCGCCGGCCATCTGAATTTCCGAGAGATGATGCGCGAGAGATCTTCCGGATCATCCGACGCTGCAAGCCTCAGAATTTATAGCTGAAATTCACGCCTAGCGTCTGCAGCTTCACGTCCTGGTCACGCTCGGTGAAGGTGTCCGAAGCGTCGAAATGCTCCTTGCCGAAATCGTAGTAGCGGTATTGTGCGCCGACGACGACATTGTTGGTCAAGGCATAGTCGACGCCGGCGCCGAGGGTCCAGCCGGTGCTGGTGCGGGCTTGGGCAAAGGCGGTGCCTGCCGCCTGCGAGGTCTCGATGCCGGCAAAAGCGACGCCGCCGATGCCATAAATCAGCACGCGGTCCATGGCGTAGCCGGCCTTGGCATTGATCGATCCAAACCACTTGACGTCGGTGCCGAACGTGTTTGCGGGGCCTGCGGTGCCGTCGATCGAGGCGTAGTTGAGATCGGCCTCGGCGCCGATCACGGCCTGGTCGAACTGCCAGAGCCCCGCAACATGGCCGCCGACGAAACCGCCGTCGATGTCGGGCTTCACCGACCCGCCATCGACGGTGATATCGGACCGTCCCCAACCATAACCGGCCTGCATGCCGGCATAGTAGCCGGTCCAGTCGAAACCGGGCGCGGTCATCGGCAGATCAGTACCTAGATCCGCCGCCCAGGCAGAGCCGGACAGCAGGGCAAGAAGACCGGCACTGGCGAGCGTCAGTCGACGCATCGGGCGCTCCGAAATGGCGGTTTCGAAAGACTCCTGTGCGCAAACTAGCGCCATTCATCGCCAAACGGAATTGTATCTCTGCAACAGTGGTTTACGACCTGACACTCTGGCTCCGGGCGCCGACATTTGCCAAACTGGCCCACGCAGAGGACTCAGCCAATGACGAACACCAAGCCGACCAGCGCCGCAAAACCGAAGCCGTGGACCGAAGTGGCGACACATCTGGTCGATGTCGCGATGGGCCGAAAGCCCGCGGATCTGGTCATCCGCAATGGCCGCTGGGTGAATGTCCATTCGGGCGAGATCATCCCCGGCACCGATATCGCTGTTGCCGCCGGCCGCTTCGCCTATTGCGGGCCGAATGCCGACCATGCCGTCGGGCAGGGGACCGAGGTCGTCGATGCCGGCGGGCGCTATCTGGTGCCCGGCCTTTGCGACGCGCACATGCATGTCGAGAGCGGCATGGTGACGGTGACGGAGTTCTGCCGCGCGGTCATCCCGCATGGCACGACCTCGATGTTCATCGATCCGCACGAGATCGCCAATGTGCTTGGATTGCCGGGCGTACGCCTGATGCATGACGAGGCGGTCGCGATGCCGATCAACGTGCATGTGCAGATGCCGTCCTGCGTGCCCTCGGCGCCGGGGCTCGAACACGCCGGCGCCGAACTGACGGTTGCCGACGTGGCCGACGCGATGAGCTGGGAAAACATCATCGGGCTGGGCGAAGTGATGAATTTCCCGGGTGTCGCCGCCAACGATCCGGTCATGTCGGGCGAGATCGCCGAAACGGTCAGGGCCGGCAAAACGGTCGGCGGGCATTATGCGTCGCCCGATCTCGGCCTGCCGTTCCATGGTTATGCCGCCGGCGGGGCGGAGGACGACCATGAGGGCACGCGCGCGGAGGATGCGATCGCGCGGGTGCGTCAGGGCATGAAGGCGATGCTGAGGCTGGGATCGGCCTGGTACGACGTCGCGGCGCAGATCAAGGCGGTGACCGAAAGCGGCATCGACCCGCGCAACTTCGTCCTGTGCACCGATGACAGCCATTCCGGCACGCTGGTGCATGAAGGCCATATGGATCGCGTGGTGCGGCACGCCATCAGCCAGGGGCTGAAGCCAATAACGGCGATCCAGATGGCGACGCTCAACACCGCGCAGCATTTCAGGCTGGAGCGCGAGATCGGCTCGATCGCGCCCGGACGGTTGGCCGATCTCCTGATCGTTTCGGACCTTGCCCAGATGACCATAGACGAGGTCTATGGCCGCGGCGTCCGGCTGGCCAAGGCCGGCAAGCTCGAGATCGACATCGCGGCCTATGATTATCCGCAATCCGCAAAGAACACCGTCAAGCTGGGCAAGAGGATTGCCGCGAAGGACTTCGACATTCTTGCGCCTCAGGGCGCCAACGAGGTGCGGGCACGGGTGATCGGCGTGATCGAGAACCAGGCGCCGACGCGGGCCCTCGAGGCCGATCTCGCCGTCGAGGACGGGTTGGTCGCCATGGATCGGCGCAACGACATCTGCCAGATCGCCCTAGTCGAGCGCCATCGCGGCACGGGCGGGGTCACCAACGCCTTCGTTTCCGGTTTCGGCTATGTGGAGGATTGCGCGATGGCGTCCAGCGTCGCGCATGACGCGCACCACATCATCGTCGTCGGCACCAACAAGGAAGACATGGCCTTGGCCGTCAACCGATTGAGCGAGGTGGGCGGCGGCGTCGTTCTTTATTCCAAGGGCAAGGAGTTGGCGCTGGTCGAGATGCCGATCGCAGGGCTGATGTCCGACGAACGCGCCGAGATCGTCGCGGCGAAGGCCGAGCAACTGACCGAGGCCATGCGCAAGGTCGGCTGCTCACTCAACAACGCCTATATGCAGCACTCGCTGCTGGCGCTGGTGGTCATTCCGGAACTCAGGATATCGGATGTCGGTCTTGTCGACGTGACGACGTTCCAGAAGGTCGATCTTTTTATCTGAGGCGTTCGCCAGCTATCCACCAGTCGCGATGGTCAACACCTTGAACGGCGTGGTGATGACGACCTCGGCGACCGAGCCGACTGCCTTGCCGAGCCCCTGGCCGATATCGTTGAGCTGCGCCGGGTCGGGCTCGTCCGAGGCAAGTCCGGCCGGCGTGCGCAGCCGGTTGCCCAGCAGTTGCACCAGAATCGGGTTATCGGCGAATTTGGCATGGTTCAGGCGGTCGCCGCCCTTGGTCTGGGTCAGGTCGACGACCGTCACGCCGTAATTGGCGAGATCTGCGGCGTTGCCGTAATCGCCGACGCGCGGCTTGTCGCCGGAAATGAAGCTCGACAGCTTGAGCGCCCGATCGTCGCCCGAAAGCAAGATGGCGAAGGGCTTGTCGGGCTTGCCGTAGCGGATCATCTGCTTCTTGAAGACATCGACGTCGATGTCGGGCGAGGCGAGGATGACGTAGCCGAGCTTGCCGCCGAGATCGCGGTCGCCGGTGATGGCGAGCTGGCGCAAAGCTTCCATCGTCAGCCAGGTGCCCATCGAATGGGCGATGATGTCGATGCTCTTGACGTGCGTCTTGGCGAGCATCCGCAGCGTCGCCTCGAGGTCGTCGCGCGCGGCGGTCGAGCTGTCCTTGTCGTAGATGTAGCCGGTCGCCTTGGCGCTCGATGCCCATGAGAACAGCACCGGCGTTCCGGGATATTTGGTGTCATGCGCTATCTGCGTGATGCGGTAGATGCCGTCATCGAAACCGTTGTTGAAGCCGTGAACGAACACCAAAGCGCGGTCGCCGCGCATGGAAATGTCGGCGCCGACTGCTTTGGCGAATTGCTGCGCGTCGCCATAGTGCACGACATCGGTGGCGGTGAACTGCTTGGCCGGGTTGGAGTCGGCTGACCCCTTGGCGCGCTCGATCGCGCCGACCTGATGGATCTTCGGCACGGTGACGTCGACACGGGCGTAGCTGGTGGTCAGCGAACGGTCGCCGTCGAACACCTGGCGCGGATCCTTGGTTGCCGGCTGGCGGGTCGTGGCGACGAAGATCTCGTGCCTGGCGGCAATGTCGGAGGCAGGCGCCGTGACCGCCTTGCGGTTGAGCAGATCGTGCGTGGGACCGGCGCAGCCGGCGAGGGCGAGCGCGAAGGCAAGGCCGACGACGATCTTCACATGCACGGTCACCCGGGGTCCCCCAAGGGTGGCAAACCTCTCCTGTCCTTCCGATAAAGCCAGAGGGCTGCCGGGTCCAGTTCAAATTCAAGGCGACGTGCAAACCGCGCGGATAGGGTTACTGCGCAGCCAACTGGCGGATGCGGTCAGTTACGTCGCGGTCGCTGGCGAAGCCGTCGTCCTCGCGAAGCCGCTGTCCGATCATCTGCACCATCATCGGATTATCGGCGAATTTGGTGTGGTTGAAGCTGTCATTGCCCTTGATCTTGGAAAGGTCGACGACCGTGACGCCGTAGGAGGCGAGGTCGGCAGCGTCGCGATAGTCGCCGACGCGCGGCCGCGAGCCGGCGATCAGGCCGGAGAGCCGCAAGGCCCGGTCGTCGTCCGACAGGAGCAGGATGAAGGGCTTGTCCGGCTTGCCGTAGCGGCGCATCTGGCTCTTGAAGACGTCGACATCAATGTCTGGCGAGGCGAGCACCACATCGCCGAGCTTGCCGCCGAGATCGCGGTCGCCGGTGATGGCGAGCTGGCGCAGGGTTTCCATCGTCACCCAGGTTCCCATCGAATGGGCGACGATGTCGATGCGTCGGGCGCCGGTCTGCGCGAGCATCCTGAGCGTCACTTCCAGCTGGTCGCGGGCGGCTGCGGCACTCTCCTTGTCATAGACATAGTCGGTGGTCTTGGCGCCGGAAGCCCAGGAGAACAGCACCGGCGTGCCCGGATAGCCGGAATCATGGACGATCTGGGTCAGCCGGTAAACGGCATCGTCGAAGCCGGTATTGTAGCCATGGACGAAGACCATCACACGTCCGCCGCGCGCGTCGATGTCGGCGTTGAGGGCGCTGGCGAATTTCGGCTGCGTGTCGTAGCCGACGACTTCCGAGGCCATGAAATACTTCGTCGGGTCATTCGACTTGCCGCGTGAACGGCGCTCGATCTGGCCGGTCTGATGAATGGGGGGAACGGTGACGTTGACGCGGGCGTAGTTGAGCGTCGCGGAGCGTTCGCCGTCGAAGACCTTGTTCGGGTCGTCGGACCGCTTCCGCGTGGTGGCGATGAAGATCGAATGGTTGCCGGCGATCTCGGTCGCCTGCGTCGGCACGACGACGCTGCCCAGGATTTCTTGCGTCTGGTGGCCTGCGCAGCCCGCCATCAGCAGGCCAAGGGCGATAATCAGAATTGTCTTCAACCGCACGTCGACACTTCCACTGCAATTCCACCGCGGCCACAATTGGCCGTCCACCTCCGCGAAAATCTCCCCCACAGGCGAAGTGCGGCCAAAGTAAGTCGTGTCCAGCGAAAATCGTTCGACGATGGGCGACAGCCATCATGGTGTTGCGCGCAAGCCAAAAGGGCGGCAGGAAGGTTTGCTGGCACGAGCGATGGCTGTCCTGGCGTGTGCCGCCGAGATCCAATGAGGGACTTCTGTGAACAGCTTCTCTTCTCGCGTTGCCGCGGCCGCCGAAGCGATCCGCGGCATCTTTCCGGAAACGCCGCTGCAGGAGAATGACTATCTGTCGAAGAAGACCGGCGCCCGCGTGCTTTTGAAGCGCGAGGATCTGACGCCGGTGCGTTCCTACAAGATCAGGGGCGCCTTCAACTTCTTCCGCAAGGCGCTCGCCGCAGGCAACAATGCCGAGCTGTTCGTCTGCGCCTCCGCTGGCAACCACGCGCAGGGCTTCGCCTTCGTCTGCCGCCATTTCGGCCAGAAGGGCGTCGTGTTCATGCCGGTGACGACGCCGCAGCAGAAGATCGACAAGACGCGGCTGTTCGGCGGCGATTTCGTCGAGATCAGGCTGGTCGGCGACTTTTTCGACGATTGCTACCGCGCCGCCTTCGAATTCACCGAGAGCACCGGAGCGCATATGGTGCCGCCCTTCGATCACAAGGACATCATCGAGGGCCAGGCGACGGTCGCCTACGAGATCGCGGCGCAGATGCCGGGAGGGCGCGTGCCCGACATCGTCATGCTGCCGGTGGGCGGCGGCGGCCTTGCCGCCGGCGTCACGCACTATTTCGACGAACAGCACCGCGACCCGCGTTTCGTGTTCTGCGAGCCGGCTGGCGCGCCGAGCCTCGCTGAGAGCCTTGCCAGCGGCAAGCGCGTCAAGCTCACCAAGGTCGATAATTTCGTCGACGGCGCCGCTGTGGCCGAGATCGGCCGCGAGCCGCTGCGCCATCTCAAGGACTTCACCGCCGACACCGTGCGGCTGGTTCCGGAAAACCGCCTCTGCGCCACCATGATCGAAATGCTCAATGTCGAGGGCGTCGTGCTGGAGCCGGCCGGCGCGCTGGCGATCGACGCGCTCAAGGATTTTTCGCGCAAGGAGATCAGGGGCAAGACCATCGTCGCCGTCGTCTCGGGCGGCAATTTCGACTTCGAGCGGCTGCCGGACGTGAAGGAGCGGGCGCTGCGCTTCGAGGGGCTGAAGAAATACTTCATCATCCGCTTTCCGCAGCGGCCCGGCGCGTTGCGCGATTTCCTCGAAATGCTCGGCCCCGACGACGACATCGCCCGCTTCGAATATCTGAAGAAGTCGGCGCGCAATTTCGGCTCGGTGCTGATCGGCATCGAGACCAAGGACCGGCGCAATTTCGACCTGCTGAAGGCCAATTTCGACGCCGAGGGCGTGCAATATCAGGACATCACCGACAACGAGACGCTGGCGGGATTCATCATATGAGCGCGAAACAAAGCACGGTTTTCGTGGCGCTGTTTTCCGGCATCAATGTCGGCGGCAACCGCATCGTCAAAATGGCGGAGCTCAAGGCCTTCTTCGAAGGCCTCGGCTTCAGCGATGTCGCGACCTATGTGCAAAGCGGCAATGTCGTGTTCCGGGCGAAGACGGAGGACGCGGCGGCGCTGACCAAGGAACTCGAGACAGCCTTCGAGAAGAAATGGGGCTTCAACTCGCGCATCATGGTACGCGATGCCGGCTGGTTCGAGCGGCTGGTGAAGAACAATCCCTATCCCGAGGTCGCCGGCGAGCCGACCAAGCTGCATGCCTACACGCTGGAGCGCGAGCCGACCGCCGAGGAGACGAAGCGGCTGGCCGACAAATGCACCGGGCCCGAGCGTTTCGAGATCAAGGGCGACGTGCTTTATCTTCACGCGCCCGACGGGCTCGGCAAATCGGTGTTCGCCAACCTCATTCCGCGCACGCTCAAGGTGCCGGGCACGGCGCGCAACTGGCGCAGCGTGCTGGCGCTGCTCGACATGGCCGGCAAGGCCGGCGGCTGATGGCTACCGCAACTTTAAGCGGCCTTCTGCCAGTCGAAGCTCAATTCCTCGCGGAAGGCGAAGCGCTTGATGTGGTCGGCGACCACGCTTTCCAGCCGCTCCAGCGAAGCTCCATCGTCGGCGGCTAACGCAATGTGCAGCGCCTGGTCGTCGGCATCCATCACGGTGCGGCCGATCGAGAGCTGGATGGCGCCGTGCTGCGGGTCAAACTCGACCGGGAATTTGTGCGACCAGTGCTTGCAGAGCTGCTGCAGATAGCGGCTTGCGTGCTCGGTGGCGACATCGGCGCGGCTTGTCGGCATGAAATTCTCCTGGCGGATGAAGAAACGCCAGCCTGGATAAGGCTGGCGCCATGGCGGATAGATAGGCAGCATCTGGCGAAACGCCAGCGGCGGCCGGTCAAATCGGCGTTGGAGCGCCGGCTTACCAGACGCCTGTGTTCGGCATCGAGGCCCAGGGTTCGGCCTTCGCCTTCGCGGGACCTTTCTGCAGCAGCTCGATCGAGATGCCGTCCGGCGAGCGGATGAAGGCCATGTTCCCGTCGCGCGGCGGACGATTGATGGTCACGCCATTGTCCATCAGCTTCTGGCAGGTGGCGTAGATGTCGTCGACCTCATAGGCGAGGTGGCCGAAATTGCGGCCGCCCTTATAGTCCTCCGGGTCCCAATTGTAGGTCAGCTCGATCAGCGGCGCCTTCTCATTGATGCCGCTCTGCTCGTCTTCGGGCGCGGCGAGGAAGATCAGCGTGTAGCGGCCCTGCTCGTTTTCGTAACGCCGCACCTCCTTCAGGCCGAGCTTGTTGCAGTAGAAATCGAGCGACTGGTCGATGTCGGCGACGCGGACCATTGTGTGCAGATAGCGCATGGCGGCTTCCTCGGGTGTTGGGGTTGCCTGGCAACATAGGGGCCGCCCGGCGAAAGGGCAATCGTCCGACAATTGCGGCGGCAGGGCTGATTTAGGGCTTCGCCGCTCGTCTTTGGGAAGCGCCGGCAAACAACATTTCAACCTTTCCGGTACTGAACGGTGAAAAAAGGCACGTCAGCCCTTGCACACCCCCGGAAGCCGCAGTGTTAATCTCTTGGCAAGAATCAGTTGCGGTTCAGTTTGAAAAAGGGGGCATTCTTATGGGGGAAAAAGCCTCTTTTACGAGGCGGGACGGAAGCCTTGACGACGCCTTGAAGCGGGACAATGGCGGCGACCCCGCCGAGCTTGTCGAAATCGCCGGCGCTATCAAATGGTTCGACGTGGCCAAGGGCTACGGCTTCATTCTTCCGGACGACGGCGTCTCGGGTGATATCCTCCTCCATGTGACTTGTCTTCGAAGGGATGGCTTCCAGACGGCGCTCGAGGGCGCGCGGGTCGTCTGCCTCGTGAAACAGGGCGAGCGCGGGCTGCAGGCTTTCCGCGTCCTGTCCATGGATGCTTCGACGGCTGTCCACCCGGCCGAGCAGGAACAGCGCACCCATGTTACCGTGAGCCCCGAGAGCGGCCTCGAGCGGGCCTTGGTCAAGTGGTTCAACCGCACCAAGGGTTTCGGCTTCCTGACGCGGGGCGAGGGGACGGAAGACATTTTCGTCCATATGGAGACGCTGCGGCGCTATGGCATAACCGAGCTCCGGCCCGGGCAGGTCGTACTCGTCCGCTTCGGACGCGGGGACAAAGGCCTCATGGCCGCCGAAATCCACCCCGATATGGGTACCTTGTCGGTCTCGCATTAAGGGCCTCTCGACGCCATCGAACAGCCCCGGCGCCGCGGACTGACCGTCTTTGTCCGAAACCCGGTTCCACTTCACCGGATCATGGGTTAGGACGAGGGTCTGGACGAGGTATCCCATGGCTCACCGCAATTGGTTGACTGCGGGCGCGCTCTGCGCCGCGATCGTTTTCGCCGCCTGTTTCATCGCCGCCAAGCCGAGTTCGGCGGATGCGATGCTGCTGCCCATCGACCGGACGCCGCTTGTGGTGTCGACCGGTTCGGGCGAACGTTCCTTCTCCATCGAGATTGCCGACACCTCTGCGGAGCGGGAGGCAGGCCTGATGTTTCGCCGGACGATGGCCGACGATCACGGCATGTTGTTTGTCTTCGAAAGAACCGCCGAGGTGGATTTCTGGATGAAGAACACGCCGATGGCGCTCGACCTGATCTTCATCGGGCAGGACGGCAGGATCAAAGCCATCAGACGCGGCGAGCCCGAATCCGAAGCGATCATCTCGCCCGGACAGCCCGTGCGCTTCGTGCTTGAACTGAAAGCAGGCACGGCCGCCAAGGACGGCATTAAGGAAGGCGATCTCTTGCGCCATCCGGCCATCAGCGCCGGTTCGAACTGAAAGCAGTTCCGCCGATGGATTTCTTTTCGCATGACGGTTTCGAGCTTGCCTATCTCGATCGCCAGCCGGCCTCCGGGCAGGGCGACCCCGTGCTGATGATCCACGGCTTTGCCTCCAGCCACTATGTCAACTGGGTCTCGCCGGGCTGGTTCAAGACGCTGAACGATGCCGGCTACCGGGCCGTTGCCTTCGACCATCGCGGTCATGGCTCGTCATCGAAGAGCTATGACGAGGCCGATTACACACCGGAAAAGATGGCGTCTGACGCGGCCGCGCTGCTCGATCATCTCGGCATCAAGCGCGCGCATGTGATAGGCTATTCCATGGGCGCGCGCGTTTCGGCTTTCCTGGCGCTCTCCAATCCGGAGAAGGTCGCCACGCTGGTTTTCGGCGGCCTCGGCATCGGCATGGTCGACGGCGTCGGCGATTGGGATCCGATCGCGGCGGCGCTGCTGGCGGAAGATCCGTCCCAGACCACGCATCCGCGCGGCCGTTCCTTCCGCGCCTTCGCCGATCAGACGCGCAGCGACCGTCGCGCGCTCGCGGCCTGCATCGCAAAGTCGCGCGAGTTGCTCAGTGAGGACGACATGGCCCGCATCGCCCAGCCGACGCTGATCGCCGTCGGCACCAAGGACGATATCGGCGGCTCGCCGGACGAGCTTGCCGCCCTGATGCCCAATGCCAGGGCCTTCCACATCGAGGGACGCGATCATATGCTCGCCGTCGGCGACAAGAGCTTCAAGCAGCGCGTGCTCGAGTTCTACGCCGAAAATCCGCTATGAGAGCGCGCGGCGCGCGCGCTCTAGCTGTGCGCTCGCCTGTCGGCGAGGGATCTCGCCATGACGCATAGCAGCTCGAACATCATCGTCGCGCCGGCCAGCGCCGTCATGCCGCCGACGTCAAAGGGAGGCGCGACCTCGACGACATCGGCGCCGGCGAAATTCAATCCGCCCAGCAATCGGACCATCTCCTGCGCCTCGCGCGTGGTGAAGCCGCCGAGCTCCGGCGTGCCGGTGCCGGGGGCCATGGACGGATCGATGCAGTCGATGTCGAACGTCACATAGGTCGGGCTGCCGCCGACGAGATCGCGCGCTTCCTGCATGACGGAAGCGGCGCCGCGCCGGACGAACTCTTCCATATAGATGATGCGTATGCCCTGGGACGTTGCCCAGTCGTGCTCGCCCGGTTCGTAGATCGAGCCTCTGATCCCGATCTGGACCACACGCTTGGGGTCGAGCAGCCCTTCCTCGATCGCGCGACGGAAAGGCGTTCCGTGAGTGTAGGGATTGTCGCCGAAGTAGCGATCGTTGGTGTCGGAATGCGCGTCGAAGTGGATCATGCCAACAGGTGCCTTGCCGGCCACCGCGCGCAGCACCGGCAGCGTCGTCAGGTGGTCGCCGCCGGCGACCAGCGGGACGGCGCCTTCGGCGACGATCGCGGCAATGCCCTCCTCGATGCGCTTCAACCCGTCGAGCAGGTTGATGGGATTGACCGAGACGTGCCGACATCGGCGACATTGGCGATGCTGAACGGTTCGGTCCCCGAAACGTGGTGGACGCGGCGCATCAGGCTCGACTGGTTCCTGATCTCGCGCGGACCGTGGCGGGCGCCGGCCCGGTTGGTCGTGCCGCCATCCCAGGGAATGCCGACAAGGGCGATGTCCAGCCCGTTCGCGCTCGGCACGGCTGGCAGCCGCATGAAGGTGGAAAGCCCGGCAAATCGCGGCACCTGCGCGGCGTCGACGGGTTGGTGGAAGCTGTTTTCCATGCTGACGGCCATCCCAGAGCGGTTCACATTCGATAGTGATCGCAGGGTCCCGGATTTGGGCATAGAGGCAAAGCCCGGCGGGAGTATGGGCCTATCAGGGCAGGTCTTGCAGGGCTTGCAGTGAACGGCCGAGGTTCTTTCTGGCCTGCGCCTCGAGCCGATCCCGGAACAATTGCGTGTTGAAAATATGCGGCCGGGCGAGGAAATTCTTGAGGACGGCGGCTCGGCCCGCGCGCCACATCGGTTCCTCCACCCAGCCATATTCGAGCCGCACCGCCTTCTCATAGGCATCGAACACCGCCGGTTCTGCGCCGAGGATTGCCAGATCCATGTCGAGCAAAAAAGCAGCATCCTTGAGCGCGTCCTCGTCGCGGAAAGCCGGCAGCTGGTGCGTGGCGGTGGCGTTGATCATCGCCGCTATGCGGGCGAGGCGATGAGGGCTGGCGCGCCCGGCGAGCCTTTTTTCGGCCAGTTCGGCGCTTTTTGCCTCATTGTCCTTGGCGCGGCTGTCATAGATGGCGTCGTGGAACCAGATCGCCGCCTCGACGGCCTCGGGGTCATGAAGAAGGCGCCGGTATTCGGTTGCGAGCGCCAGCATCGCATCGATATGGGCCAGGCCGTGATAGTGGCGATCCGCAGCCCGATAGAGCGCCGCAAGCTCGCTTTTCAGCGCTTCGTCGATCAAGGGTTCGTTTTCCATCGTCGCTTGAATTTGCGTGAACCAGGTCCATTTGACAAAGCACTAAGGAAAATTGAGTTCAACCGTGCTATGATCTGGCCTATATGTGCCGCCGGAGAATGAGCAAGGCCGGAGAGCGTCGATGAACAGCGTTACGATTGCCCGCCCCAGCATGGTGCAGCCGGTCGACCCGATCTGGCGGTCGATCCGCGACGAGGCGATGGAGGCGGTGAACCGCGATCCGCTGCTTGCGGCCTTCCTCTATTCGACCATCCTCAACCAGGAGAGCCTGGAAGAAGCGGTGATCCACCGGCTTGCCGAGCGCCTGGCGCATCAGGATATCGGTTCCGATCTCATCCGCCAGACCTTCAAGGCGATGCTTGACGACGATCCGGAGTGGAGTTCGACCGTTCGCGTCGACATCCAGGCCTATTACGATCGCGACCCGGCCTGCGACCGTTTCATCATGCCGGTCCTCTATTTCAAGGGTTTTCACGCCATTCAGACGCACCGGCTGGCGCATTGGCTGTGGAACCAGGGGCGCCGGGACTTCGCGCTCTACCTGCAGAGCCGCTCGTCCTCGGTGTTCCAGACCGACATCAATCCGGCCGCCCGCATCGGCAAGGGCATCTTCCTCGACCATGCCACGGGCCTGGTCGTCGGCCAGACGGCCGTCATCGAGGATGATGTCTCGATCCTGCATGGGGTGACGCTGGGCGGCACCGGCAAGGCCAGTGGCGACCGGCACCCGAAGATCCGCCGCGGCGTGCTGATCGGCGCCGGCGCCAAGATCCTCGGCAATATCGAGATCGGCCATTGCTCCAAGATTGCGGCTGGCTCGGTCGTGCTGTCGCCCGTGCCGCACAACAAGACGGTCGCCGGCGTGCCCGCGCGCGTCGTCGGCGAGACCGGCTGCGACCAGCCCTCGCGGCAGATGGACCAGCTCCTGCCGTCTCAGAGCATGGACCACGTGGTCAGCTTCGACATCTGACTTCCGCCGTCATCGGGACACGCCGAAATCCGGCGGCCGGGCCCGGCCGCTTTTGCCCTATGCAATTGTGCCCGCTTGCCTTTACATGGCCATCGTTGGCGTGTCAGAAGCGCGTTCCAACGAACGACGCCGACATTTCGGAGAAGACTTTTGAAGCCTGACGAGATCAGAAAGCTGGACGCCTATTTCAAGCGCGTCTTCCAGAATCCCAAGCTGCAGGTGAAGGCTCGCCCGCGCAAGGAGGACTCGGCCGAAGTCTATGTCGGCGACGAGTTCCTCGGCATCGTCTTCAAGGACGAGGACGATGGCGACTATAATTTCTCGATGGCGATCCTCGACGTCGATCTGGCCTGATCAGGCCCGTTCCGGCCGGAGCGTGCGCATATCGCCGCCCGGCCGTGCAGGCGACTATCGCCTAAAGCGCGTCGCGATCTTTCAGGTTCGCTCCATGCGCTTTAGGTTTTTATTTTACGCATGTCTTTATCCCGAAACCGGGTCCCACTTTCGGGAGACATGCTTTAATCCTGGCAATGCCGCGGAATATGCACCCGCCGCCAGCTTGTCGAACCTTCCCGCACCACCACCCGGCGCGCCACCGTTCCGTATGAAGGCGGGATGTCCCGGATGCGGACCTGTTGCGGACGCACCAGCACTTCGTGGGCAACCGCTTCAAACTCGGCCGGCTGAACGACGCGCCGGACGCTCTCCGGCTGGATCACGACCGTCTCGGCGACACGCGCATAGCGAGCCTTGCGCCATACCTTGCACAGCACCTTGCGGCCATGGATGATGCGCCATTCCCAGGCATAGCCGCCGTCGTCGACCTTGACGGTGTGGTAGACCGTGCGCGTCACCGCCGGCACGGTCTCATAGGTGACGCGCGGCGGCGCGATCTGGTCCACGCTTTGATAGGTGCCGTAGATCGGCGCATCGTAATCGACCACCTGCCCGCCCGGGCTCAGCATCACATCCTCGTAGACGGTGTCGTAAAGTGCCGGCCTATGGATCGGCTCATAGCATTCGAGCGCGCGACCGCCTGCGGCGGTTTCACAGACGCTGGCAAGCATCGCGACGGCCGCCAGCGATGCGGAGCTTTTGCGGATCATGACATTCCCCCGTTGAAAAAGGGCGCCTTCACAACGCAGGACTGTAGCGGAAGGTCCGGGGCCGGACAGCGATTTCGAAGCTTTTCGTTAAGCGGCGCGGTTAAGGAATTGCTACCTAGCCATGGCTTCGGTTCGGCCAACCGGACCGAGCCTGTCTCTTAGGCCTATTCGCCTGGGCTTCGCCGGTCGTTGCAACGCTTGATTCGACTTAACCAGATGGCTAGGAGAGGCGGCCTTGCGCTAGGGTGAGCCGGCATCCTATTTAGGTCGTAACCGATCCAGAACGATTCCGCGCGATTGCTGATGGTACCAAGGTGCCGGAATCCATCTCCAACAAGGGTAGTCCATGAAGAACCCCGTTGAAACCTACATGAACCTCGTTCCGATGGTGGTCGAGCAGACCAATCGCGGCGAGCGCGCCTATGACATTTTCTCGCGCCTCCTGAAGGAACGCATCATCTTCATCACCGGTCCGGTCGAGGACGGGATGGCGACGCTGGTTTGTGCACAGCTTTTGTTCCTCGAGGCGGAGAACCCGAAGAAGGAAATCAATCTCTATATCAATTCGCCGGGCGGCGTCGTCACCTCGGGCATGGCGATCTACGACACCATGCAGTTCATCAAGCCGGCGGTGTCGACGCTCTGCATCGGCCAGGCTGCCTCGATGGGTTCGCTGCTCCTGACCGCCGGCCACAAGGATATGCGTTTCGCCACGCCGAACGCCCGGATCATGGTCCACCAGCCGTCCGGCGGCTTCCAGGGTCAGGCTTCGGACATCGAACGTCATGCCCAGGACATCATCAAGCTGAAGCGCCGCCTGAACGAGGTCTATGTCAAGCATACCGGCAAGAGCTATGACGAGATCGAAAGGACGCTGGATCGCGACCACTTCATGACCGCGGACGAGGCCAGGGACTTTGGTCTGATCGACAAGGTCATCTCAAGCCGCGAGGCGGCCGAGGCAGCCACGGTTTCAGCCTGATATCAACAGCAAATGGCAGCATAACGCGGTTTTGGCGCGTCTTGCGGCATTTCGGCCACAATTGGCTGTTCCCTCAGGCTTTGGGATTGCCTACGTTAAGGCTATGTTGATTTTCGACGGCTTAGCTTTGCATGGGGTTGCTGCGAATCATTGCCGCGTTTTCTGAATTGTGTTTCGTACGGAATGCGCTGTGTGAGCCGGGATACTGGCGGTGGCGGATTCCCGCGATAGATTGGTGAGACGTCACTCCAAGCCAGGCGATCGGCGGGCGTCGGTGAAAGGACAGAAAAATGAGCAAGGTCAGCAACGGCGGCGGTGATTCAAAGAACACGCTTTACTGCTCGTTTTGCGGCAAGAGCCAGCACGAAGTCCGCAAGCTGATCGCCGGACCGACGGTCTTTATCTGCGACGAATGCGTCGAACTGTGCATGGACATCATCCGCGAGGAGAACAAGACCTCGATGGTGAAGTCGCGCGAGGGCGTGCCGACCCCGCAGGAGATCCTCAAGGTCCTCGACGACTATGTCATAGGCCAGCCCTACGCCAAGCGGGTGCTGTCGGTGGCGGTCCACAACCACTACAAGCGCCTGGCGCATGCCGGCAAGAACAACGACGTCGAGCTGGCGAAGTCGAACATCCTTTTGATCGGCCCGACCGGCTGCGGCAAGACGCTGCTCGCCCAGACGCTCGCCCGCATCATCGACGTGCCCTTCACCATGGCCGACGCCACGACGCTGACCGAGGCCGGCTATGTCGGCGAGGACGTCGAAAACATCATCCTGAAGCTGTTGCAATCGGCCGACTACAATGTCGAACGCGCCCAGCGCGGCATCGTCTATATCGACGAGATCGACAAGATCTCGCGCAAGTCGGACAATCCCTCGATCACCCGCGACGTGTCGGGCGAGGGCGTCCAGCAGGCGCTGCTGAAGATCATGGAAGGTACGGTCGCCTCGGTGCCGCCGCAGGGCGGCCGCAAGCATCCGCAGCAGGAGTTCCTGCAGGTCGATACCGCCAACATCCTGTTCATCTGTGGCGGCGCCTTCGCGGGTCTGGACAAGATCATCTCGGACCGCGGCCGCAAGACCTCGATCGGCTTCGGCGCGACCGTGGCCTCGCCCGAGGATCGGCGCACCGGCGACCTGTTCCGCCAGGTCGAGCCCGAGGACCTGTTGAAATTCGGCCTGATCCCCGAATTCGTCGGCCGTCTGCCGGTTCTGGCGACGCTGGAAGACCTCGACGAGCCGGCGCTGATCCAGATCCTGACCGAGCCGAAGAACGCGCTGGTCAAGCAGTATCAGCGGCTGTTCGAGATGGAGAATGTCGACCTGACATTCCACGAGAACGCGCTGTCGGCGATCGCCAAGCGCGCTATCGAGCGCAAGACCGGCGCGCGCGGCCTGCGTTCCATCATGGAAGCAATCCTGCTCGACACGATGTTCGAACTGCCGGCGCTGGAAGGCGTGCGCGAGGTGGTGATTTCGGAAGAGGTGGTGTCCGGCAACGCCCGGCCGCTCTACATCTATTCCGAGCAGAAGGAAAAGAAGGGCAATGTCAGCGCCTGAAATGGCACTGACCCGTCAATTTCCGTGGAACGGCGCCCGCGTGGCGCCGTTTTGCTGTCAAAGGCGGGAGGCGGACAGTGGAACGGCTCGAGCGACCATGTTAACCCTTGATCTTTGCCCCGGATGCATCCACCTAACAGCGGAAGGCCGAGGCGCCGAATTCTGTGCTGTAAAACTCCCGTCACAAACGGTGGTAGGCGGAACGACACTCGGTCGTTAATATGAGATTCGCGGTTGGCTAAATAAGCGGCCGCGACATGAAAGGTTGGACAATGGCCAAGATATCCAAGGCTTCCGGCGACGGCGTTTTCGCAGTCCTCCCACTGCGCGATATCGTCGTGTTTCCGCATATGATCGTTCCGCTCTTCGTGGGCCGTGAAAAGTCGATCAAGGCGCTGGAAGAGGTGATGGGTCAGGAAAAGCAGATCCTGCTCGCCACCCAGATGAATGCAGCCGACGACGATCCTGAACCCGATGCGATTTTCGACATCGGCACGCTCGCCAATGTGCTGCAGCTTTTGAAGCTGCCCGACGGCACCGTGAAGGTCCTCGTCGAGGGCGCCACGCGCGCCAAGATCGTGTCGTTCACCGATCGTCCTGACTTCCACGAGGCCCGCGCCACGGCGCTCGCCGAGCCGGAAGAGGAAGAGGTCGAGATCGAGGCGCTTGCCCGCTCGGTCGTCACCGACTTCGAGAATTACGTCAAGCTGAACAAGAAGATTTCGCCCGAAGTGGTTGGTGCCGCCAGCCAGATCGACGACTATTCCAAGCTCGCCGATACGGTTGCCTCGCATCTCGCCATAAAGATCCCCGAGAAGCAGGAGATGCTCGCCACGCTTTCCGTCAAGGAGCGTCTGGAGAAGGCGATGGGCTTCATGGAAGCCGAAATCTCCGTGCTCCAGGTGGAAAAGCGCATCCGCTCGCGCGTCAAGCGCCAGATGGAGAAGACACAGCGCGAGTACTACCTCAACGAGCAGATGAAGGCGATCCAGAAGGAGCTCGGCGAGGGCGAGGACGGCCGCGACGAGGCCGCCGAGATCGAGGCGCGCATCAAGAAGACCAAGCTCTCCAAGGAGGCCCGCGAGAAGGCGGAAGCCGAATTGAAGAAGCTGCGCTCGATGTCGCCCATGTCGGCTGAATCGACGGTCGTGCGCAACTATCTCGACTGGCTGCTGTCGATCCCGTGGGGCAAGAACTCCAAGGTCAAGCAGGACCTGAACTATGCGCAGGACGTGCTCGATGCCGATCATTTCGGCCTCGACAAGGTCAAGGAGCGCATCGTCGAGTATCTCGCCGTGCAGAGCCGCCAGAAGAAGATCAAGGGACCGATCCTGTGCCTCGTCGGACCGCCCGGCGTCGGCAAGACCTCGCTCGGCAAGTCGATCGCCAAGGCGACTGGCCGCGAGTTCATCCGCATGGCGCTCGGCGGCGTGCGTGACGAGGCCGAGATCCGCGGCCACAGGCGGACCTATATCGGCTCGATGCCCGGCAAGGTCATCCAGTCGATGAAGAAGGCCAAGAAGTCCAACCCGCTCTTCCTGCTCGACGAGATCGACAAGATGGGCCAGGACTTCCGCGGCGACCCTTCTTCGGCCCTGCTCGAGGTGCTCGATCCGGAGCAGAACTCGACGTTCATGGACCATTACCTCGAGGTCGAATACGACCTGTCGAGCGTGATGTTCGTGACGACGGCGAACACGCTGAACATCCCTGCGCCCCTGATGGACCGCATGGAGATCATCCGCATCGCCGGTTACACCGAGGATGAGAAGATCGAGATCGCCAAGCGTCACCTGATGCCCAAGGTGATCCGCGACCATGCCCTGCAGCCGAACGAATTCTCGGTCGGCGAGGACGCGATCCGCGGCATCATCCAGACCTACACGCGGGAAGCCGGCGTGCGCAGCCTGGAGCGCGAGCTGATGAAGCTCGGGCGCAAGGCGGTGACCGAGATCCTGCGGACGAAGAAGAAGACGGTGAAGATCACGGCGGACAACCTCGCCGATTATCTTGGCGTGCCGCGCTTCCGCTTCGGCCAGGTCGAGGCCGACGATCAGGTCGGCGTGGTCACGGGTCTTGCCTGGACAGAAGTCGGCGGCGAGCTGCTGACGATCGAAGGTGTCATGATGCCCGGCAAGGGCCGCATGACGGTGACCGGCAATCTGCGTGACGTGATGAAGGAATCGATCTCGGCGGCGGCTTCCTATGTCCGCTCCCGGGCGCTCGATTTCGGCATCGAACCGCCGCTGTTCGACAAGCGCGACATCCACGTCCACTTGCCGGAAGGCGCGACCCCGAAGGACGGCCCGTCCGCCGGCGCGGCGATGGCCACGGCCATCGTGTCGGTTCTGACGGGTATTCCGGTCCGGGCCGATGTGGCGATGACCGGCGAGATCACGCTGCGCGGCCGCATCCTGCCGATCGGCGGCCTGAAGGAGAAGCTGCTCGCGGCTCTGCGCGGCGGCATCAAGAAGGTCCTGATCCCGGAAGAGAACGTCAAGGATCTGGCGGACATTCCGGACAACGTGAAGAACGGCATGGAGATCGTCCCGGTCTCGCGGGTCGGCGAGGTGCTCGCCCACGCGCTGACCCGGATGCCGGAGCCGATCGAGTGGGTCGAGCCGGTCAACGCGCCGGCTCCTGTCGACACCGGCGACGATGCCGGAAAATCGCTTGCTCATTAGGATGTTCTAACGTTGCAGCGCAACAAGGAGAGAGCCGGGCCCTGAGCCCGGCTTTTTTCATGTTAAAAAGCCACGAAAAGTGCAAAAAAGCCCGGAATTCCGCGGTTTTCGGCTTGGGTTCCTGAACGCTTCTTTCTAAAGTCCGTTTCCTGCCGGATGAGTCGTAAGTTCCGGTTTTCTCATGGAAGGGAATTTTGATGAACAAGAACGAACTGGTGTCCGCTGTCGCCGATGCCGCAAGCATTTCGAAGGCTGATGCGCAGTCCGCCGTCGATGCGGTGTTTTCCGTGATCACAGGCGAACTGAAGAAGGGCGGCGATGTCCGGCTTGTCGGCTTCGGAAATTTCACCGTGTCAAAACGCGCTGCTTCGACCGGCCGCAATCCGCAGACCGGCGCGGAAGTGAAGATTCCGGCGCGCACCGTGCCGAAGTTCTCGGCCGGCAAGGGCCTCAAGGACGCGGTCAACTAAGACCTTTTTCTTTAAGTGCAGAAAAGCCGGGCTTGCCCGGCTTTTCTTTTTTGGCGGCCGGCCCCGCACTTTTTCTGGAGCGCTCAGGCCGTCGGCGCGTCGGCGCGCATCAGGCCTTCCTGTTTCAAATCCGCCCAGAGCGCCGCCGGTATGTTGGTGTCGAGCAGCGCGCGGTTGCTTTCGACTTCGGCCGGCCGCTGGCCGCCGGGGATCACCGACATCACCGAAGGGTGCTGCAGCGGGAACTGCAGCGCCGCCTCGATCAGGCGCACATTGTGGCGCTTGCAGACTGCCTCGATACGCGCCACGCGATCGAGGATCTCCTTCGGCGCCTCGCTGTAATTGTAGAAGGCGCCGGGCTTCGGCCCGGTCGCCAGCACACCGGAATTGTAGGGGCCGCCCAGCACGATGCCGATGCCGCGCTTCTGGCAAAGCGGCAGGAAGGATTGCAGCGCTTCCTGTTCGAGCAGCGTGTAGCGGCCGGCGAGCAGGAACAGGTCGAAATCGCCGCGCTCGGCGAGCGTCTGGGCGACCTGCCACTCGTTGATGCCGCCGCCGAAGGCCTTGATCACGCCTTGGTCGCGCAGCGCCAGCAGCCCGTAATAGCCGGACGACATGAATTCCTTGATGCGCGCGTCGGATGCCTCCTTGCTGCCATGGGTGAAGATGTCGACGTCGTGGACGAAGAGGATGTCGATGCGGTCGACGCCAAGACGCTCCAACGAGGCTTCGAAGGAGCGCATGACACCGTCATAGGAGTAGTCGTAGACTTCCCGGCGCGACGGCGTCTCGAAGAACTTGCCTATGCCGGTGCGCTGGTCCGGCGGTGCGACGCGCATGAGGCGGCCGACCTTGCTCGACAGCACATAGTCGTCACGCTTCCTGCCGCGCAGGAACGGGTTGAGGCGCGTTTCCGACAGACCGAGGCCGTAAAGCGGCGCCGTGTCATAGTAGCGGCAGCCGGTCGCCCATGCCGCTTCCAGGGTGGCGTTGGCGTCCTCGTCGGAAATGGCGCGATAGAGATTGCCGAGCGGCGCGGTGCCGAAGCCGAGCTCGGTGAAGGTGATGCCGCCATTGCCGATGCGGTCGAAATGCCGTGTCTTCATGTCTGACGATGTCCCGGAGTGATTTGTCTGACATGACACTATCACGCCCGTGGCTCAGCAAAAGTGCCGAGGCTCATTGGACAGCGATTTTCCCAATGGTAGCATGAACAGAAACAAGCCTTTCGCGGCAGCGCGCGGCAAATCCAAAGGACAAGCGATACCTCGGCAGGCAGGGTGAGCGTCATGACCAAAGCCGGATCCGGAATGTTCGCGACCGCGCTGGGCGAGCTTGGCGCGGTGTTGGCGCGCACGGACGAAGCGCGGATGGACGCGGCCTGCGCCATGCTGGCCGGCGCCGGCAGGATCGTCGTCTATGGCTGCGGCCGCGAGGCGCTGCAGGTGAAGGGCTTCGCCATGCGGCTCTACCATCTCGGCCTGCCGGTCTCGGTCGTCGGCGATATGACCACGCCGCCACTGGGGCAGGGGGGCGTCTTCCTGGCGAGTTCGGGGCCGGGCGAGACCACTACGGTGCTGACCTTGATGCGGGTTGCCCGCGAAGCCGGCGCGAAGGTGCTGCTCCTGACGGCAGAACCGGAAGGCAGCGCGGCAAAGCTTGCCGACTTCACATTGCTCATTCCGGCGCAGACAATGGCCAGCGATCAGGGCGCGGCAAGAAGCTCGGTGCTGCCGATGGGCTCGCTGTTCGAAGGCGCGCTGTTCCTTCTGTTCGAGATCATGGTGCTGAAGCTCAAGACGCTGACTGGCGCGACGCCGGAAGCGATGCGCGCGAGGCACACCAACATGGAGTAGGGGATGCGCTACGAGCTGATGCTGCCGCACCAGATCCGCAAGGCGATCGAGGAGAACTGGCCGGTCGTGCTGCCGCTCGGCGTGCTCGAATACCATGGCGAGCACATGGCGGTCGGCATGGACACGCTGGCGGTCATCAAGACGGTGGAGTTGATCGAGAAGGAGAGGGACATCGTCATCTTGCCGCCCTTCTATTACGGCGCGGCAAGCTATGCGGTGGCGGCGCCGGAAGGCGGCGGCTCGGTGCAGGTCGGCGGTCCGGTGCTTTCGCCCTTCGCGGAGGAATTGTTCTACGGCCTGTTGCGCATCGGCTTCCGCAACATCCACGCCATCATCCACCACCAGACCGAGAATTTCGTGGCCGGCATGCCGACCGATCTCGCCTTCAAGACCGCCGGCCGCCAGGCGATCTTCCGCTTCCTGGAGAAGGAGCGCGGGGAGGGCTGGTGGGGCTCCAACAGCATGGCCGACTATTATGCCGGCCATGCGCAGGGCGAGAATGTCTTCAACTGGGTGCAGGTGCACCCGCTGATGCCGGCCGCGATAAATGGCAAATATCCGTTCGACCATGCTGGCATCGGCGAGACGTCGCTGATGTTGGCGCTGTGTCCCGAGGCGGTGGATGCCGGGCGTTTCGCGGACAATACCAGCTGGTACACGAAGAGCGCGCCGGAAGCTTCGGCCGAGCTGGGGCAAAAGGGCGTCGCCATGATCCTGGAGCATTTGCGGACGACGCTTTCTGCCTAGTCGAGTTCTTGGAGGAGGATGTCAAGAAGTCCTCCAGCCTATATATTAGCAAATCAAAATAAGCTATATTGCAGAACCAATTGTATCGGGAACCCGAGGGGACCTCAGTGCTACGCGTAGCAACGTTTGCAGGCGTAGTCGTCACGGCTGCAGAACTTCAGGATGTTTCCGCGTTTGCGCACGGGGCCGGCAGTGGCTGGACTTATCCGCCGGCCTGCTGTCACGGCGACTCAGTGACCGGCGAATGCAGCAGTATCCCCAGCACCACTGTCACGCCGAGCGAGGATGGTTATGTGATCATCCTGCGGCCGGGAGATCATCGAAAAGTCACTCGCCAGAACCGCTATCTCGTTCCTTATGACAGTGTCATTCCGTCTGGCGACGACAACTTTCACATCTGCTTGCATCCGACCGAGGAGCACGAAAACTGCTTCTTTGCGCCAGCCGAAGCTATATAGTGGCGGACTGACCGGCCCGCTTCGGGCAATATGCGTGAGGCGTCAGTCGAGTCCTGGCTACTTCACCGAGCCCGCCGTCATGCCCATGATCAGATAGCGCTCAAGCGCGATGCCGATGATGGCCAGCGGCGCGATCGCCGCGGTCGCAAGGGCTGCCATCGACCACCAGTTGATGCCTTGCGAGCCGGTCTGGCTCGCCACCATGACAGGGATGGTCTTGGCATCGGTCGACGTCAGAAGCGCGGCGAAGAAATACTCGTTCCAGCACAGCACCATCGCCAGGATGAAAGCGGCGACCATGCCGGGCAGCGCGATCGGCATGACGATGCGGAAAAAGGCGCCCCAGATCGACAGGCCGTCGACCAAGGCCGCTTCCTCCAATTCGACGGGAATGGAGTTGAACTGGTCGCGCATGATCCAGATCACGATCGGCAGCACCATCAGCGTGTAGAGGAGCACGAGCCCGATGCGTGTGTCGAGGAGGGCGACTTCCCGGTAAAGCACCAGGAACGGGAGCGCCAGCACGACCGGCGGCAGGATGAGCTGCGACAAGAAGAAGGAGGAGATGTCCTCGTTCTTGAACCAGGCGAATTTGTAGCGGTAGCGGACAAGGCCGTAGGCGGCGAGGCTGCCGATGATGATGGCGAGGCTCGATGCGCCAACCGAGGTGATGACCGAGTTCATGAAGCGTTTGAGGAACTCGTCGCGCACGGTCGATGTCTGGAAGATCGAATCCGGCGACAGGCCGAGCGAGCGCCAGCCCTTCCAGTCGGGCTGGAAGTCGAGGAAGGGGACGAGATGGCCTTGCGTGACGTCGACCGCCGATTTGAACGAGGTGGTGATCGTCCAATAGATCGGGAACAGGCAGACGAAAGCCCAGAAGATAAGCGCGCCATAGATGAAGACGCGACTGGTAATGAAGGCGGCCGGCGAACGGATCTCGGAAACAGTGTATTCGGTGGTCTGGACGCTCATGATGCCGCTCAGTTGACGTTGCGCACGAAGCGACTGGCGACTTTCAACAGCCAGGTCACGAAGACGATGATGATGATCAGATAGGCCATGGCCAGCATGGTGCCGTAGCCGACATTCGAGCGGTCGCGGTATTCGCGGTAGATGAAGCTCGACACGGAATCGGTGGCGCCGCCGGGGCCGCCGGAGGTCAGGGTGATGATGATGTCGGCAAGCTTCAGCTTGAAAATGATGCGCAGGATCACGGCCGTCACCGACACCGGCAGCATCAGCGGGAAGGTGACCTGCCAGAAGGTCTGCCATGCGGTCGCGCCATCGACGCGGGCGGCTTCCAGCACCTCGCGCGACATCGCCTGCAGGCCGGCAAGCAGCATGATCATCATGAACGGGATGAAGGTCCAGGCGTCGAGCATCATGATCGCGATGCGGGCGGTGATCGGATCGGAGAAGAAGGCGGGATTGTCCCAGCCGAGATGGCGCGCCAGCGTCGCCGCCGGCCCGAACCGGTACTCCATCAGCGATTTGCCGACCATCCAGGACACGGCGACCGGCGACAGCATCAGCGGCAAAAGAAAGACAACGCGGAAGAATTTGCGGGCCCGGATCTGCGCGTTGAGCAGCAGCGCCAGGCCGAAGGCGATGACATATTCGACCAGCACCGCAAGCACATAGAGCACCATGTTGAACAGCGCGTTGCGGTAATAGGGGTCGGCCAGCATCTGCCAGAAATTGTCGAGGCCGTTGAACCTTCGTCCGGTATACGAGCTGAGGTTCCAGTCGGTCAGCGCGATGTAGAAGCCGAACAGCGTCGGGAAGATCACCATGGCGATGGTGAAGAGCAGCGCCGGCAAAAGGAACAGCGCGCGCTGCCCATCCTCGCCGCGCGTCAGCACCTGCCAGGCGCCGAGTGCTGCGCCCCACAAGATGTAGGCGTAGACCACAGGGCGCCAGGTGTAGAATCCGACCGTGGACATCTCGGTCTTGTAGAGGATCTGCACGATGATGATCGCCAGCAGGCCAAGCGTTGCAATAGCCAGCAGGCCCCAGCCGAGGCGCTTGCGTCCTTGCGGGATCAGGTCGGCCGGATTTGCCGGCCACGCATTCGCGGTCGAAGTCTGCTCAGCCACGCCTCTGCCTCTTTGCCATCGAACCGGTCGAGCCGGTAAAGGTGCGGCCCGATGACGATGTGCCATCGGGCCGCGACGTCTCATAAGTCAGCTTACATGCCGAGCGAGGCTTTGTAGAGCTTGATCTGGTTTTCGCGGCCGATCTGGTCGGTCAGCTTTTCCCAGGCCGCCGCGATGGCGTCGGCGCCTTCCTGCGCCTTCATCTTGCCGGCGAAGGTGTTGGCCAGAATGTCCTCCGCGGCGGAGTAGTACTGGAAGATGCCGGGGATGCGCGGCTCGATCGCCGCGTTCGGATGGTTGTAGGAATCGCCTTCCGACTTGAGGTAGGAGGTGATGAAGGCCTCGTCATAGCCGGCCGCCACCCATTCCGGAATATTGAAGTGGGAGTTGCGGTAGGGCTGGAAGCCCGACGGATACATCGCCGTCCAGATCGACAGGTCCTTGCCGCCGAGATGCGCGGCGGCCGACCATGCCGCCTTCTTCTTCTTCTCGTCGGAATCGACGCGGGCCATGACATAGACGCCCCAGCCGAGATAGGCGCAGTTCGGCGCATAGTTCGGACCGCTGGCGAGCTTTTCCCACTTGCCGGTCTTGGAGTTGTAGACGTCGTCGGAGCCCGGCAGGATCGAGAAGCCGGTGACGTCGCCGATGACCGAAGAGTCATTGGTCTTCACGTTCGAGCCGACATCGCCCCACCAGGGGATCATCGAGCCGGTGCCGGCCAGGAACTGCTGGAAGGCGGTCGTGTTCGGATCCGCGTTGATCTGGTCGGCGGGCTCGGACGGCAGGGCGTCGATCACGTCCTGGATGGCGCGCACCCAAGCCGGGTTGTTGATGCGCGGCTTCATCGTGTCGGCATCGAATAGCCAGGCCTTGTCATCGGGATGCTTGGCATAGGCTGTGGCGCGGCTGCCGAGGAAGTAGAAGCCGAAACCGCCCCAGGGCTTGGGCGCGTCGAGGTAGCCGTAGACGTCCTGGCCCTTGAATTTCTTGCCCTTCAGGAACTTGGTCACGGCCTGCACCTGCTGCCAGGTCTTGGGCACGCCCCACTCGGTCAGGCCGGCTTTGTCGCCACTGTCGGCTTTCCAGGCCGCCGCCAGCTCGGAGTCGGAGAACACGTCGGTGCGGTAGTTGAAATTGTGCGTGTCGCCGTCGATGGTCACGCGATACTGCTTGCCCTCCCAGGTGCCGACCGGCGGCTTCAGGTAGTTGACCAGGTCGTCGAAATCGATCTGCTTCTTGACCCAGTCGGGCATTTCGGAGGTGAGGCCCTTGCCGCAGACATCGCCTTCGAAGGGCGCGCCCATCTCGATGATATCGAAGTCGACGGTCTTGGTCGCGATGGACTGCTGCAGGCGGGCGTTGTAGTCGGCCTGGGCGAGGTCGATCCAGCTGATCTTGGCGCCGGTATAGGCCTCCCACGGCTTCAGGAAGCCACGGAACAGCACGTTGTGCAGGTTCTGATTGTTGAGGCCCATGAAGGTGAGCTCGACGCCGGCGAACTCGCCTTCCTTGACATTGGCCTTGGTCGCTCCGAGGCAGAGCTCGCCCACCTTCTGGAAGTCCGCATCGGTCGGCTGGCCCTTGCCGACGCCCGGGATCTGCAGGATTTTCGCACGCAAGCTGTCGTCGGCGGCGGCCGGCCTCGTCAGCGCGCCAAGCCCGGCGCCGGAGGCGGTGGCGATTGCCGCCATGCTGGCCGCACCCTTCAGCACATCGCGGCGGCTCGCGCCGGCGCGCATCAGTTTTTCATACAGATCGACTCTCATCTAAGGTTCCTCCCAGAACAACAGCGCTTGAATTGAAGTGCCAATCTCTCTCGGACGTCGAAACGTCTCACGGTTCTCCTCGATCATACGGGACGTGGGACCCCACCCTGCGTCGCCTGGAGCCCCGATTTCCCGGTAAAATACCGGTTGTCGGATCGGCACTCGCCACTATTCGCGTAATCGATTACCTTGTCAACAAGATTGGCTTTTTATCTATAAGATACCGACTTGCCGTTGCCGCCGGCAATGGCTAGCTTCACCGCAAAAGATAAAAGGGGAGACGATGGCTCAAGTCGCGATCAGCAGTGTGGCCAAGGCGTTCGGAACCGTCAAGGTCCTGCATGAGGTCAGCGTCGATATTGCCGACGGGCAGTTCGTCGTGCTGGTCGGCCCGTCAGGATGCGGCAAGTCCACGCTGCTCAGGATGGTGGCCGGGCTGGAGACGGTTTCCGGCGGCACGATCTCGATCGGCGACCGCGTCGTCAACAACCTGCCGCCGGCCAAGCGTGACATCGCCATGGTGTTCCAGAATTATGCGCTCTATCCGCATAAGACGGTGGAGCAGAACATGGCCTTCGCGCTGAAGCTGCGGGGCACCGATCCGGCCGTCGTCGCCGAACGGGTCAAGCGCGCCGCCGACATCCTCGACCTCACGCCTTACCTCAAACGCTACCCGCGCCAGCTTTCGGGCGGCCAGCGCCAGCGCGTCGCCATGGGCCGCGCCATCGTGCGCAATCCGCAGGTGTTCCTGTTCGACGAGCCGCTTTCCAATCTCGACGCCAAGTTGCGCGTGCAGATGCGCACCGAGATCAAGGAACTGCACCAGCGGCTGAAGACGACCACCATCTACGTCACTCACGACCAGATCGAGGCCATGACCATGGCCGACAAGATCGTGGTGATGCGCGACGGCCGCATCGAGCAGGTCGGCGCGCCGCTGGAGCTGTTCGACCGGCCGGCGAACCTTTTTGTCGCCGGCTTCATCGGCTCGCCTTCGATGAACCTGCTCAAAGGTACTGTGAAGAAGGCCGGGAAGCCGGTGGTGGAGATCGCCGGTACGGCGTTCCCGATGCCCCCGGGCGCCGTTGCCGAGGATGGCCAGGCCGTCGTCTATGGCGTGCGGCCCGAACATCTGGAAATTCAACCGGACGGCGTCGAGGCCAAGGTCTCCGTGGTCGAGCCGACGGGCTCCGAGACCCTGGCCTTCGTACGCTTCGGCGAGGGCGAGATGGTGGCGCTGTTTCGCGAGCGCCACGACTTCAAGCCCGGCGACACGCTCAAGCTCAAGCCGCGTCTCGACCAGGTCCACCTCTTCGACGCCGGGACCGGCAAGCGTCTCTGACCGCATCAACCCTTCAAGAGGAAACCATGCTCAAAGGGATCAATCCGCTGCTCAATGCCGATGTGCTCCAGGCGCTGCGGGCGATGGGCCATGGCGACGACCTGATCATCGCCGACACCAATTTTCCGTCCGATTCGGTCGCGCGGCAAACCGTGCTCGGCAAGCTGCTGCGCATCGATGCGACGGCGGCCGAAGTGGTGAAGGCGGTGCTGTCGGTCTTGCCGCTGGATACTTTCGTCAACGATGCGGCGGCGCGCATGGAGATCGTCGGCAAGCCAAACGAGATCCCGCCGGTGCAGAAAGAGGTGCAGAAGGAGATCGACGCGGCCGAGGGCAAGCCCTGGCCGATGATCTCGATCGAGCGCTACGCCTTCTACGAGCGCTCCAAGAAAGCCTATTGCGTGATCCAGACCGGCGAGCGCCGCTTCTATGGCTGCTTTGCCTTCCGCAAGGGCGTCGTCCCGCCGGATGCGGAGTAGGGACATGGCCACCGGCAAGCCTGTCGTCATGAAGCCTATTGTGATTTTGGGCGTCTTCGTCGCCGACACCGCCTATCGCGCCGATCGCCAGCCGCGCCTCGGCGAGACGATCCTCGGCAACTCCTTCAAGCTCGGCCCGGGCGGCAAGGGCTCGAACCAGGCAGTCGCGGCAGGCAAACTTGGCGCCCATATCACCTTCCTGACCAGGCTCGGCGTCGATGCGTTCGCCGACATGGCCAAACAGACGTGGAAGGACGCAGGCGTGAAAAGCGCCGTCATCGACACTCCGGACAGCTATACTGGCGCGGCCTACATATTCATCGAGGAAGGCACCGGCAACAATGCCATCATCGTCAGCCCGGGCGCGGCGATGCTGATCTCGCCCGCCGATATCGAGGCCCATGCCGGCCTCATCCGATCGGCCGGCGTCTTCGTCACCCAGCTCGAGCAGCCGATCGACGCGGCGCTGAAGGCGCTTGAGATCGCGCGCGGGGCAGGGGTGACGACCATTCTCAATCCGGCGCCTGCCGCCAGCCTGCCGGACCGCATCTACACGCTCTGCGACTATGTCACGCCCAACGAGACCGAGGCCGAAGGTCTGACCGGCATTCATGTCTCCTCGATCGACGATTCCCGCCGCGCCGCCGACGCTCTGCTGGACAAGGGCGTCGGTGCCGTCATCGTGACGCTGGGGGAAAAGGGCGCGCTGCTGCACACCAGGGACCGCTCCGAACATGTCGGCGCGGTCAGTGCCGGCCCGGTGGTCGAAACGACGGGCGCGGGCGATGCTTTCAACGGCGGCCTCGCCGCCGCTTTGGCAAAGGGCGTCGAGCCGCTGGAGGCGGTCCGCTTTGCCTGCGCGGTCGCCGGCATTTCGGTGACGCGCCCCGGCACCGCGCCGTCGATGCCGACCCTCAAGGAAGTCGAGGCGCTGCTCGCAAAGGCATGAAATCGCAGTTCGCGCGTTTATTAGCGGCCCCTTGTCCCGGAACGCTCCCGAAGCAAGCGCGTTCATCCTCCTGGTCGGCAACGCCGGAACGGCAGGATGAAAAAGCCATACGAAAAACCCACGCTCGTGAAGCGCCAGAAGCTCACCGCGCGGACGGCTCAGATTATCGCTTCCGGCGTCATATTGGGCGAATGATCTCGGAACAGCTGACCCTTGGAAGAGTAAAGGGCGGGCAGGTCCCGCCATGGCGGCAAGTAACACGATATCCGGGTGGGCCATCCCATACAACGCACCCACCACCATCGCGGGGGTCTTCATCGAGAAGATCGCCCCCGGCGCCTTCTCCAAATCTCTCAGCGATGTAGTCCTACACTGGAGCCATGACCACGATCGGCCGCTTGCTCGCACCACCAGCCTTGCGGGATCAGGGGCGGATGGGCTTGTGGTTTTCGGCAGATCTGGACCCCTCGAACCCTGATGCCGCGCTGGCTCTTTCGTCTATTGGGCGCCGCGAGCTAGAGCCCGAAGATTACAACGCTTTGCCAGAACGCACGATTTTGGAGGCGGAGTTGTTTGAGATTTCCGCGGTCATCCGGGCGGCCTATCCCCAATCATATGTCGATGTCATGCGCTCCGACAACGCGGCCAACGCGCGGCGCCGCCTCATTGAGAAGATGGAGCGCGAGCACAAGCTGCGGGGGATCAGGTGAGCGCTATTCCGTCTTCGGCGGCGCTTCTTTCTTGATCTGTTGCGCATCCGACGCCTTTGTCACGTCGGACTTTTGAACGCTGGCGGTCTTCTGTGTGTCGACCTGGGTCGCCGATGCCATCGATTGATGATAGGCGCAGTCGGCAGACGCCCCAGAGACGGACAGTCCAAGCACGGCGATCGTTGTAAGGAAGGCTTTCATCGTCATCCTCCTTATTCGTGGTGACGCAGCGTAACCCGGCCGGCGCGGAGCGCAAAATCACTTTTGGGGGGCCGGGCGTCAGCCGAGGCCGCGATAAGGTTGCGGGGGATCCACGAAAGGGGGGTGGCATGATCACCGTTGGCAACCTCACGCTATCGGTCGCTACCGCCGGGCGGACTTATCGCTGGCCCGGTTTGGTCGATAGCGACGCGCTGAGCATCGCAGGAAAGGCCGCAAGCTCCTGAGCTTGGAACAGAACGAGTTCAAAAAGTTGAAACTCGGCGGCGAAAAAAGTTGAAACCGCCAATGGCAAGAGAGGCATAAGCCTTTGAAAACAAATGGCGCGAGTGACGGGGCTCGAACCCGCGACCTCCGGCGTGACAGGCCGGCACTCTAACCGACTGAGCTACACCCGCGCACTGACGAGCACGTGTCAGGCGTGTTCGTCGTTGGGGCGCTGGATAAGGGGTTCGCCTGCGGGTGTCAAGCGCGGCATTCAAGCATTACTGCAATCAGGAGAAGGTTTTTTGACAACGGCGCCGAGGCTGGGGAAACCCGCACCGCGACGGGGGCACCGTCTGTTCATTTGGCCTTGCGAATACGGCCCTAACTGCTTAATGGTCCGCGCTCAGGCGGGCGATTAGCTCAGTTGGTAGAGCGCTTCGTTTACACCGAAGATGTCGGCGGTTCGAGCCCGTCATCGCCCACCAGATTTCTTCAATGTTTTCAATGGCCTGTGTGGCCCCGCTTCGGCGGGAGGCGCTGCTTGCGCCCAGCTATGCGCCCAGAAACGACCGTTTTCGGGGCGCTCAGTAGGCATCGGCGGCGGTTTTCTGGAAGTCTGGATGATGGTGGCCGTAGGTCGATTCCATCTGCTTGACGGTCATGCCGAGCGAGCCGGCGGCGTCCCAGATCGGCACCGATCGCTGCATCAGCCAGGTCGCCCTGGTGTGGCGCAGGATGTGCGGGGTGACGTCGTCGCCGAGGCCCGCCTCGATGCGCGCGGCTTCGAAGGACTTGCGCATCAGGCCGATCGGCTCGCCGCCCTTGGCGTGGATTACCGGACCCTTGCCTTCGTCCTTCGCCTTCCAGCGTCTGAGGTGCGCCATGAGGCGGCGCGGCAGTCGCATCGGCGGGCGCCGCTTGGTCGTCTCGCGCACGCGCTCGCCGCGCCGGTAGAGCACGCCCGCATCGAGATCCGGCCAGCCTCCGGACGGACCGCGGTTCCAGTTGAGCTCCAGGATGGCCGAATGCCTGGTGCCGGTGTAGAGGCCGATCAGGATGAAGCGCGGCAGGCACTCATAGGTCTTCGGCCGCGCGCGCCGCAGCCGCAGCGCGCCGCGTAAGAGCTCGGCCGCTTCCTCGCGCGTCAGCCAGCGCTCGCGCGCAACGGGCTTGTCGGGGAGGTCGAAATGCGGCCTGAAGTTCAGCCGCTTCTCTTTCGAGAACAGGTTGACGGCGGCGCGCAGATCCTCCAGCTCGCGGCGCGCCGCGGCCGGCCTCTTGCGACTGGCGGCATATTCGCGGCAGGTGTCGCCAGAGATGTCGGAGAGCGGCCTCGCGCCCCAGAACTCGGTCAGGAAAGCGACGCGGCCTTCGAGCGGCCCGGTCTCCTCGCCGCGCGACTGCTTGGCGGTGACGTAGTGGTCTAGCGCGGCTGCGCACGCGACGTGATCGGGACCACGTTCGACGCTGACTGGCTTTTGCTTCTTTTGGGCGATGTATTCCGCGAGCTTTTCCGCCGCGCTTTCAGTTTCGCCAACAAGGCATCCCGTTCGGCGGTAAACGGACCCGTCGCGGATGACGAGCCGCTTGACGCCGTCGCGGTCGAGGCGCGGGACGAGACGGGGCGGGCTTTGGCGACGCGGCATTTCTCGCGCATTTCCCTGATGGCAGCCGGAGTGACGAAATCCTTGTTGGCGATCTGCTCGATTGTCAAATTTCCCTTGCGGGCCTCGGCGCGCAAGGCCTTTGGCGTCAGCCGTCCACCGAAAAAGCGGTCGCAGGCCTCCTGCAGCCGAATCGGCGTGTCGTCGTCGATGTCGGCCAAGGGCGTCATCAGAACGGCAACTCGCCGTCGAGCTGGCGGCGCGTCGTCACTTCGGTATCGGCCTCCGTCAGCAGGCCGCTCAGCACTCTGATGGTTTCCTGCAGCCGAACATTGCGCGCGAGCGCGGCGTCGAGCTCGCGGTGCGTCTTGTCGTGCTCGCCATGCAGGAACGTGATGCGCGCCTTCAGCTGGTCGATCTGTCGCTGATGGCTTGCGGCTTGCGTCTTGGTGGCCATGGTGATGCTCCTCAGAACGGGATCTCGTCGTCGAGCTCGCGGCTGCCGCGCTGCTGCTGGCCGCTCTCTCGCGTGCGCTGCGTGCCGTATTCATCCGGGCTTTCGGCGCCCGGCGGGCGGTTGGACGGCAGGCGATCGAGCAGCTGGATCTCGCCGCGAAAGTTCTGCAGCACGATCTCGGTCGTGTAGCGGTCGGTGCCGGCGTTGTCCTGCCATTTGCGGGTCTGCAGTTGGCCCTCGACATAGACCTTTGAGCCTTTCTTCAGGTAGTCGGCGCAGACCTTGGTCAGGTGCTCGTTGAACACGACGATCGAGTGCCACTCGGTCTTTTCCTTGCGCTCGCCGGTGTTCTTGTCCTTCCATGTCTCGGACGTGGCGATGCGGAACGAGACGACATCGGCGCCGCTGTTGGTGCGGCGGATGTCGGGATCGGCGCCGAGATGGCCGATCAGCATGACTTTGTTCAAACCGGCCATCAGATAAGTCCTTTCTCCAGCGCCAGCCATTCAGGCATGGTCACCGTGCCGTTGTCGTTGATCTCGATTTCGGAGCGCGGCAGCCAGAACCACTTCATGCGCTCGCGGCCGTCGACTTCCTCAGTGGTGCCGTCGACGACAGCGATCGCCTTTTTCCTGGGGTCGTTGCTGCGGATCTCGCAGGCGATGTCGACCAGGCGTCGCTTCGTCATCGGGCGGTCTCCTCGGTTGGAATGCAGATGACGACCGGCTTGACTATCCGGTTCGGTTTCCTGGGATCGGGCGAGAGGTTCTGCGCGCTGAACTGCGCCATGATCTCGGTGCCGTCGACGGCCTCAAGCTCGCCATTCGGTGCAAAGACGCCGAAGAAATGTTCGGAAACGATCTTCAGCATCACACCATCCCCAGCGCGCGCATGTAGAGGTCGAGGATGGATTCGGCTTCCTCGCGTTCGGCTGGGTCTTTGCGACGCATGGCGACGATAGTGCGCATGGCCGCGGTGTCGAAGCCGACGCCCTTGGCCTCGGCATAGACATCCTTGATGTCGTCGCCGATCGTCTTCTTCTCTTCCTCCAGGCGCTCAACGCGCTCGATATACTGGCGCAGCTGGCCAGCGGCGACGGTCTGCGACGTCTCCGGGATCTCGTCCATCACATCCTCCTCTGGCCGATGATGAAGGCGCAGCCCTCGCCGGCGGCGACATGGAAGGGCATGGCGAAGTCGGCCGGCGGGTGCAGCGCGATCTTCGGCGCGCCGGCGGCCTCGATCACGTCGCGCAGGAAGCGGGCGTCGAAGGTCATGAAGGTGCCCTCCGGCACGCCGTCATTGTCCGCCTCGATCTCGTCCTCGGCGTCGCCGGCGTCGCCCTTGGCGAACAGCTCGATCGATCTCTCTCGCACGGTCAGCCGGATCGTGCGCGAGGTCTCGCGGCGGCCCTTGGCGTCGTTCTTCGGCACGACCAAGAGCCCGTCCATGGCGCGCGTCAGCGCGTCCGAAGCGATTGTGACATGCGCATCGGGGCGCGCCGGGATCAGGCGCGGATAGTCGAAATAGGTGGCGTCGATCAGCTTCGAGGCGATGCGGATGCGCTCCGCCTCGACCAGCATCACGCGGCCGGTGCCGCTCACCTTCAGCTCGCTCTCGTCGCCGCCGAAGATGCGCAGGATCTCCTTGACCGTCTTCGGCGGGATGATGACGCCTGGCAGTTCGGCGCCGTCGCGCGTCGGAAGGCTGCCGGAAAGCGCGGGGTCGTCGACCTCGATGATGTGGATGCGGCTGGAATCGGAGCCGATCACCTTCACCCCGTCCAGCTGGTGAAGGAACGGGCCGTGCAGCATGATGCGGTTGACATCCTCTCCCAGCGCCTTCTCGCAGCGCTTCAGCACGCCGCAGAGCTCATGCGCACGCAAGGTCAGCGACCAGTCGGGCTTGGGCGCGTCGATGAGATAAAAATCCTCGCCCTTGAGGATCGGCATCGAGAGCCTTGCCTTGCCGTGGCGGGCGACGACGGCCTTCATGTCGGCGTCGAAATCGAGCGTGCCGGTCTCCTCGCCCGAGCCGGCGCGCGCGATGAAGAATTCCAGCACCGCGCGCGGGATGGCGGCGAGGACCTCGGCGTCGGTCTCGCAATCGAGGCTGACGCGCGCCTCGACGTCGAGGTCGGACATGGTCAGCGTCATGCCCTTCTTCTTCGTGGCATGCAGGCGGGCATGGTCGAGGATGTCGATCTCGCGCGTGCCGCCCGGCACGTTGCGGATCGCCTTCGCAGCCTCGGCGAAAGCGGCGACGTTGAAGCGAACGGTCATAGCGGCAGCGCTCCCTGACTATTGATGGCGGCCAGCATCTTTTCGGCGGCGGGTGAGAGGAATTGGTGCTCCGGTGCGATCTGGCGCAGCTCATCCAGAGCCTCGTCGGTGCGCCCTTCGCAGATCAGCCGCTGCAGGCGATCGAGGTTACCGCGCAATTCCTCGACCCAGGCAGGCTCCCAACCCTCGTCAGGCATGCGACCCAGCTTGACAGCGCGCGCGACGAAGACGTCGAGGATCTGGATGCCGCGTTCGGTGAGGTTGTAGTCCCCGTCGACAAGGTCAGCGGAATGGTCGGCGAAGGTATCGACGAAGTCGGTAGCGCCCAACTGCTCGGCGATGAGGGGAACGATCTCATGCAGCTCGTCCTTCATATCCTTGACTAGCTGAGCGGCATCGATTGTCATCTTGACCTTCATCACACCCTCCTGGCGTTCGGGCAGAGCTGGTCGAGGCGGGCGCGGTATTCCTCGGCCGCCTTTGCCACCGGCCAGGCGGTGAGCCGGCCGCGCAAGCGCAGGGGCTTCGCCTTGTCGACCGCCTCGCCCCAGCTTCTCGGCGCCGGCATGAGCAGCTGGCGCTGCTCGGTCGCCAGCAGGCGGACGTCGAAGTCGTCGATCGCCTTGCGGTATGTCGCACCGGGCGGCAGCACGCCGGCGGCGCGCCAGATCGCGGCGTCAAGCCGCTGCTTGGCGGCATGGAGGATGGTGCGCACCTTGTCGGTCGAGCCGAACAGCTCGTATTCCATGGCCGACAGCCACTTCGCCACCGGCGTCGTCATGTCGCCGAAGACGAATTCATGCGCGTCGTGCAAGAGCACATAGGCCGCGATGTTGGCGTCGCGCGTTTCCTCGAGCGCGGCGTCTGCGCCGACGACGCAATGCTGCGCCACCGAATACGGGTTGCCCGGCACATGGCCGCCGAAGCGGCAGACGCGCGCCAGGCCCTCCGCGACATCGCGATAGAGGTCGATGTCCTGCGCCGTGAAGTCGAGCATCGGGAAGGCGCGGCCGGAGTAAGTCTGTTTCCAGATGGCGGTCATTTCGGCGCCCTCGCGAGATCGGCCTTGTGGGCGGCGCCGACGGCGTAGATGACGCGGTTTGCTTCGCGCTCCAGGAGCGGCAGTTTGGCCAGGAAGCGGCGCAGCATGGTGATCGTCCGCTCGGATTGCGACCACCACGGGTCGAGCTTGAAGGCAGAGCGGGCGACGCAGTAGCGGCGCCATTCGGTCGCCGCGGCATCGGTCTCGCCTTCGGTCAGCCCGCCGGTGACCGGCATCTGATGGGCCACCGCATCGAGCGCCTTCTGGATGATCTCCGGCACGCGATCGAAGGAAGGCGCCACCTGCTTGACGAAGGTCTCGGCGATGATCTGCTTGGCCTCGGCGGCGTGCTCGACGATCTCGGCGACCGAGAAGCCCGCCATGACCATGTCTTTTTCGGTGGCGCAGTCACGGCAGCCGGCCGCCTCGCGCAGCGCATCCGCCAGTTCGACCGCGCGCGGATGGTAGTTGCGCGGCTCCGGCTCATCGGCGCGCCGCTCGGCGGTGAAGCGCTTTGCGGGCCGGCTCGCGAGGCTTTCGGGAATGCGGGGAGCGTCGCTGCTTGGATCTGTCGCTGCAAACAAAGGAAGCCTCCATCGGGTTGATGGCGGCGAATATCGAAGAAAATGCGATAGGCTGTCAAGGCGGCCTATCGAAAAAAATGCGATATACCTATTCCCGGCTCACAGCGAAGCGCACGCGACCGACGATTCGCACCGTGTCGTCCTCGTTGCTTTCGATCGGGATCGGCTCCTGAAAACGCGGGTCGTTCGATTCGGGCAACAGCCAGATCTTGCCCGCCTCGTCGCGCCACAAGGTCTTCACCGTGGCCTCGCGTAAGCCGTCGGCGCGTTCGCGCTCAATGATGTAGCGCTTGCCGAGCTGCAGGTCGTCGCCGCTCTGCACGATGTCGGTGAAGACGAGCACTGTGCCTTCCGGATAGCGCTTGTCCATCGAAGGACCGCGCGTCTCCGCGGCATGAAGCGTGAAGTGGCGCAGGGCCGGATCGTCCGGTACGGGGACCTGATACTGCTCGTCCTCGTGCCATTCCCATGTCTCGGCCCAATGGCCGGCCTGGACGAAGCCCTTGACGGTGACCATGCGGCCTTCGTCCGGCTGCACCAGGTCGTCGGGTTCGACGCCGAGGGCGTCCGCGTATGTGCGAAGTTTGTTAGCGCCAAGCGCTGTCTTCCCGGATTCGGCGCGCAGCACTGTCTGCCAATGGACGCCGATCTTGGCGCCCAGGGCTTCCTGCGAAAGGCCCTGCGCTTCGCGCAGTTCTCGGATGCGGTTCCTCATGGCCGATGCCTATTCGAACCGCGAGAAACTGAAAATCGAAGAAAATGCGATATCGCACTTGACAGCGATATCGAAAATTGTGCGATATAGGCGTCGATCGGAGTGTGACGATGCAGCTCGCGGACTGGCGCAAGGCCAATTCTCTTTCCTGTGCGGATGTCGCCAAGGGGCTTGGCCTCGACGGCGAGCGCGACAGCGCGTCGGTCTGGAATTGGGAAACCGGCCGCTCGCGTCCGGATGCCGACGTCATCGAACGCATTCGCGAGTTCACCAAAGGCGAGGTGACGGCCGACGACATGCACGCGGTGCGGCTTGCCTGGCTGCGCGAGAACCGGCCGGAAAAGTTTGAGGCGGAGGCGGCGGCATGAGCACATCAATGCTCTCCCTTGGCGATGCTGCGGCGCAGGTCGCGCGAGAGAGCGCGCGCCACGTTTGGCGGCATGACGAGCCGCGCCATGACACGGCGCTCGCCGAAATCGTAGCCGGGCGCGGGCAGCTCGACCCAGCCGATCAGGCGGGTGAAGAATTCGGTGTGCTGGACCTCGACGCCGGTGCAGAACAGGCACTGGACCATGACCGGCTCGGTCAGCGGCGGCGTCTTGTCGGCCGGATTGTCCATCGCTCAGCCCTTGCGAAACTGGCTGAACCGGTTGGTGAGCCGCAGCGGCCCGCCGCCTGGAATTTTTACAACTTCGACGCTGTCACTGCCCCGTACCCCAACGCCGCCAGCGTCGCGGCCGGCCCCGTTTCCCAAGCCGGGGCCGGCCTTCTTCTTCAGGAGATGCGCGAACCATGACCGCAACCGAAAGGACATCCAGACCTCCATAGGGCGACAGCCGCCCGTTTCGATGTCCCACATCACCACGAATGCATACGCCCGGCACGGAAACGGTTTTCGCGACTGTTTCCTTGACGGCGGACCCTTGCTCGGAAACAGAGCCCGTGAAGCTGCCCCGAAAGATCACCGAGACCGAACGCCTCGACCTGAAGGCGGCGACGCGTGCGGCGCTGGAAATGGCACGGCCGACGAAGTTCGCGCTGGTCACCCGTGTCGACGCGCCGGCGCTGTCGAACTACGGCGCGATCTCGGAGCCGGAAAAGTTCATGCCGGTCGACGTGGTGGTCGACCTCTGCCGCGACATCGGCTCGCCGGCCATCGTCGAGGAGATGGCGCGCATGCTGGGTTTCCGCCTGGTTCCTGCTGAGCAGGCGGAAAGCGGCGGCGAGGGGCGGATCGGCGTGGCCGACCTCGCCGCCGTCAGCAAGGAGGCCAGCGACGTCGTCGGCACCATCGCCGCAGGGCTGGCCGATGACGGCCGGCTCGACGGCTCGGAAAAGCGCGCCGTGCGCAAGGAGATCGCCGAGAACATCGCGCAGCTCCACCGCCTCGACCGCAAGATCGCGGGAGGCGAGTGATGACGACGCTCAAAGACCGCATCGGGGCTGACCCTTATATCGGCGCCTGGCTATCCGACGAGGAAGTACCGCTCTATCGCATGGCGCTTTGGCGCATCTGGGATCGCAACAAGCCGCTGCTGCTGGTCGGCATGCTCAATCCGTCGACGGCCGACCACCGGAAGAACGATCCCACGATCCTCCGGGTGATATTTTTCGCCAAGGCGCACGTCTATGGCGGCGTCATCGTCGTCAACGCCTACGCGTTCAGATCAAGCCAACCTGCGGAAATGTTCGCGGCTGCCGATCCGCACGGGCCGTTGAACCGCGATGCCATTGCACAGGCCTGTGCGCTCTGCGATGCGGTGTGGCTGGCGTTTGGCGCGCAGGCGGGCGAGGGCGGTTACCGGCTTTGGCAGCAAGTCATCGCGCATCACTCCAAGGTCTATTGCCTCGGCACATCGCAGGACGGGTCGCCGAAGCATCCTTTGGCGCGGGGCAAGCACCGCATTCCGGATGACGCAAGGTTTCAGCCGTTCCAGTACCGGAGCGCGGCATGATCCCCGCCGATGTCGTTACCCGTGCGCGCGAAATGTCGATCGTCGACGTGGCGCTGGCGCTTGGCGCGGCTGACGGCGTCAGGGTCAACGAGCGCGGCGTGCCGTGTCCTCGCTGCGGAGGGCGCGACCGGTTCTCGGTCGACCATGGCAAGAACATCTTCCTCTGCCGCAGCTCGGGCGAGGGCGGCGACCCGATTGCGCTGGTGCAGCATGTGAGCGAGGTGAGCTTTGCCGACGCGATCGAGCAACTGACCGGCGAGCGCGCCATCGAGGCGCGCCGCGCGCCGGAGCGCGATGCCGCGCAAAAGGATTTCTATCGCGAGAAGGCGCGGCACCGCGCCTGGAACATCTGGAACAACGGCGCGCCGATCGAGCCGGAAAAGCGCGGCCGACTCGTGCGCGACTATTTTGCGCTGCGTGCGATCCCTTTCCCCGGCTGGCGGATCAAGGCGCTGCGCGAGGCCGCACAGCTGCCTTACTGGCATTTTTCCAAGGGCGAATTCAGGGTCATCCATTCCGGCCCGGCCATGCTCGCCGCCATCACCGGCCCCGACGGCCGCTTCATGGGCGTGCACCGCACCTGGCTTGACCTCGCGCGGCCGAACGGCAAGGCGGTGATCGCCGATCCGGAGACCGGCGAGGTGCTGGACGCCAAGAAGGTCGAGGGCTCGCAGAAGGGCGGCAAGATATTTTTGGGACGCGTCACCTTTGGTGGTGACCACGAGAAGGTGGGCGGGGTTGCCAGTGCCTGCAGCGCCTTGGCCGCCGCGAGCGAGATCGCGGAGCGGAGAAAACTGGACGCGAACGCTTGCGCGAGTGGCGTGACAGCCGGAGAGACGGCACTTCAAATTCTGGCGCTCGGCGAAGGCATCGAGACGGTCCTAAGCTGGGCTGCCTTAGCGGCCGACCGGCCGCCGTCGATCGTTCGACGCCCCACCGGAGCGCCAGGCGGCGAAGCCGCCGGTACGGCGCGTGAGGTAACCCTTTGGTCCGGCCTCAACATGGGCAACATCGCCGGCAAGGCGGCCGAGCAGATCCCGCATCCCTCGCTGACCGACACCGACCGGATCGGCCGCAAGCGCCGCCGCAAGGTCGGCGGGCAGGAGCCGGACCTCGACGACATCGGCTGCCTGCAGATTCCGTTCGGCCTGTTCGACAAGATCACGCTTCTCGGCGACAGCGACAGCGACCGCTTCACCACGCAGGCCGCGATGCTGCGCGCCAGGAAGCGCTTCGAGATGGCGCGGCATAGCGCCGAAATCGACTGGGCGCCGGATGGCATGGATTTCAACGACGCATTGAGGGCGCGCCGCGAAACGCGGCAGGCGGGGAGGGCCGCGTAAGCAAAATGGGGGCGGGGGCAATGTCAGCACCGGAGCCGGAAGGGCTCTATTACCGCTTCTCGGTCAAGTGCGACCGGGAAACGAATGTCCGCATCGAGAAAGCGGCGAAGAAGATCGGCATGACGCCGACGACCTTCGTGCAGAAGCATTTCGAGACGATACTGATCAACGGACCGACCACCGAGCCGGCGCCTGCGCCGGAAGCAGCGCGCCACAATTCCAGCATGGATTACGACATCGCCAAGGGCCTCGGCATCACCGTTGGGCCGCTTCGTCTGTTGCGCGTCATGAACCGGGCCAAGGATGGCAACGGCAATGTGCAGATGTCGCAGCGGTCGCTCGCCGAGGAAGCCGGCGTCGCGGTGAATTCCGTCGACACTTTTCAGCACAAGCTGGTGCGCGTCGGCCTGATCAAGATGGTTGCCGCACCCGGCCATCGCACGCCGACCATCTGGCATGTCTTTCCCGTGGGGGCGGACATATGACCCTGCAGGCCTATCGCGATTTCCTGGCCACAAAACGCCTCGCGGATGTAGCGAGCGGCATGGTGGCGCTGCCGGACCTGCCGGATTATCTTTTCCCGCACCAGCGCGACATCGTGCGATGGTCGCTGAAGCGTGGCCGCGCCGCTGTGTTCGCCGGCACAGGGCTCGGCAAGACGCTGATGGAGCTGGTCTGGGCGCGCTGCGTGGCGCGCCATACCGGGCGGCCGGTGCTGCTGCTGGCGCCGCTGGCTGTCAGTCACCAGCATGAGCGCGAGGCCGGCGGCTTCGGCCTTGACGCCAAGGTCGTCACCGCCAAGGGCATCGCCTCGGAAACGCAGATCTCCAACTACCAGAAGCTTGACCAGTTCGACCTCTGCGCCTTCGGCGGCATCGCGCTCGACGAAAGCTCGATCCTGAAGGCCTATGACGGGCATTACCGCACGCGGCTGATCGAAGCCTGCCGGGGCATTCCCTTCCGGCTCGCCGCGACCGCAACGCCGGCGCCGAACGACTTCATGGAGCTCGGCAACCATGCCGAATTCCTCGGCGTCATGTCCTACACGTCGATGCTCGCCACCTTCTTCGTGCATGACGGGTCGGAGACGCGCAAATGGCGGCTGAAGGGCCATGCCGAGGCCGATTTCTGGCGCTGGATGGCGTCATGGGCGGTGATGCTGCGCAAGCCTTCCGACCTCGGCTATTCCGACGCGGGCTACGACCTGCCGCCGCTTACCAAGCGGTTGCATGTGGTGCCGACCGAAGCCAGCCATTGGCATGCCAATGGGCAATGGTCGATGCTGCCGGTCGAGGCGGCGACGCTGTCCGAGCGGGGTGCTGCGCGGCGCGAGACGGTCGAGGCACGCATCGAGAAGGCGGTGGCGCTCACCCCGCGCGACGAGGCCTTCGTCTGGTGGGGCAACCTGAACGCCGAGACCGAGGGGCTGGCCGCCAGCATTCCAGGCGCCGTCGAGGTGCGCGGCTCCGACCATGACGACTGGAAAGAAGAGAAGCTGAAGGATTTCGCCGCCGGCAAGATCCGCGTGCTGGTGACCAAGCCGTCGATCTGCGGCTTCGGCATGAACTGGCAGCACTGCCATCGCACCGGCTTCGTCGGCCTCAACGACAGTTTCGAGCAGGTCTACCAGGCGATCCGCCGCTTCTGGCGCTTCGGCCAGAAAAGCGAAGTGACCGCCGAGTTCATCGCCGCCGACACCGAGGGCGCCGTGGTGGCGAATCTTGAGCGCAAGGAACGCGACGCCGAACGGATGGCCGAAGCCATGGTGGCGCACATGGCCGACCTCTCGGCGGCCGAGGTGCGGGGCGCGGCGCTGGAGCGCCACGACTATCAGCCGAAACAGAAGATGCAATTGCCGGCATGGGAGGAGTTTCGATGATCTTCGCGATCATGGCTTACATCGGAATCGCGATGCTGTTCGCGCACTATCTGATCCGCTCACGGCTTGAAGATGTGCCGAAAGATGCCAGCGATGTTGCCATGTTTGTCGTCGAAGCGGCGCTTTGGCCGCTTCTGTGGCCGGCGATCATCTGGCTGCGGAGGCGCAAGTGAGCGTCCGCAAGCTTCCCGCCATAAAAGCCGTCGACCAGGTCGTCACCGACCGCTACGCCATCTACCAGGGCGACAGCTGCGAGCTGATCCGGGGCATTCCGGACGGCTCGATCCATTTCGGCGTGCATTCGCCGCCCTTCGAGGGGCTATACAAGTTCTCCGGTTCCGATCGCGACCTCTCCAATTCCGAAGGCGGCGACTTCTGGACGCATTACCGCTTCCTGATCGCCGAGATCCTGCGCATCACCATGTCGGGGCGGCTGCATGCGGTGCATGTGATGCAGCTGCCGACCTCGAAGCGGCGCGACGGTTTCATCGGCATGCGCGACTTCCGCGGCGAGGTAATCCGTGCCTGGCAGGATGCCGGCTGGTGGCTGCATTCGGAGGTCTGCATCTGGAAAGATGCTGTGGTGGCGCAGGCGCGCTCGAAGTCGCACCGGCTGAACCACAAGCAGTTGGTGAAGGATTCGACCATCTCCGGCCAGGCGCTGGCCGACTACATCGTCGCGTTCCGCAAGCCGGGCGACAATCCCGAGCCGGTGGCCGGCGCTCTGCGTCGCTATGTCGGCGAGGGCGACGGGCCGAGCTATTCGAAATTCACCACCGACGGCGACAGCCGCAACTGGTTCTCGATCGAGACCTGGCAGCGCTATGCCTCGCCGGTGTGGATGGACATCCGCCAGAGCCGGACATTGCAGTACCTTACGGCCCGCGCGAGCAATGACGAGGCGCATATCGCGCCGCTGCAGCTCGACGTGATCGAGCGCTGCGTCGACCTCTGGTCTAACCCCGGCGATATCGTCTTCACGCCTTTCCTCGGCATCGGCTCGGAAGTGTGGGCGGCGGTGCATGCCGGCCGTCGCGGGCTGGGCTTCGAGCTGAAGGACAAATACTTCCGGCAGGCCAAGGTCAACATGACACGCGACCTCGACGACAAGCCCGAGGAGGCGATCTTCGGCGGTAGCGCGGCACCGGACGCCGACGATGAGGACGAAGACCGGCTGGAGGCCGTCTCCTGATGGCGCGTTTAAACGCCTGCCTGGAGTGCGGCACGCAGTTCGCGGCGGCGCGAGGGCGCGAGTTCTGCACGTCCGCCTGCCGCCAGCGCTGGAACAATCGCAGGATGCAGCGCGGCGCCGAGCTTTACGATCTCTACATGGCGCACCGTTTCGACCGCGCCAACGCGCAGGCGCTTGGCGTGTTTCAGGCCGTCAACCGCATGGCGTCGAATTTCCACACCGAGGACGCCGCCGAGCGGGCCGGGCGGCGCAGCTGGCGGGCAACGCGCGCGGTGCTGGAGGAACGGCCATATCTGCGCGCGGTGACGACGCGCATGCGCATGGGGCGGATGGGGGTTTAGATGAGCGGGAAACTGACCGAGGCGCAGCGCGTCGTCCTCGAAGCGATGGCAAACGGCCATCACATGACATTCAGCCAGGACGGAGACATGGCTTGGCTGTGGCCGCGCCATCCTACCGGTTTCCTGAGCGACGAACAGACCATCGGCCTTCGCCAGCTCGGCTACATCGCAAGCGCGCCTTACGATGAAGACGAGCATGTTCGATTTGGGCCGCCTGACATCATCACCGAAGCCGGTCGTGCGGCGCTCAAGGAAGCGGCGGCCAGCTGATCCATGCAGGAGGATGACGACTTTTCGCCGGACGAGGCACCGGACGATGACGCAGCGCCCGATGAGGCCGCCGAGCGCCTGCTGGAGGCCTGCGCGGCCGAGCCGGAGACGGATATCGGAAACGGCCGACGCTTCCGGCTGCGCTTCGGGGATCTCGCCGAGGATCATCCGGGTGCTGCGAGCAACGTCGCGGTCTGCGTGGCGCATATCGGCTGGCATGTGTTCGACGGAAGGCGCTGGAAGGAAGATGAGGACGGCTCGCTGATCCGCCGGCTGGCGCACAGAACCGCCGAGGCGATCCGCAAGGAAGTCGCCTATCTCGGCGCCAACGAGGCCGAGCAGGCGGTGCTCGCCGCCGGTGAGGTGGCGGCCGAGGCGTTGGCGCGCATCAGCCAGCCGCGCCGGGGCCTGCCGGACATCGAGGCCGTCGCCCGCAAGCGCGATTATGAGCAGGCCGTCGCCGCGGCAAGCGAAGTGGCAGAGGCGATCATGGCGCGCGGCAGCTCGCGCCGGCGGCACGCCAAGTCGACGGCCGGCTCGTCGAAGCTCAACAACCTCATGGCCGAGGGCCAGCCCTACATGGCCTGCAAGGTGCAGGACCTCAACATCGACCCCTATATCGTCAACTGCCTCAACGGCACGATCGTCTTCGTCCAGCGCGAGGACGAGGAAAGCGAGCCGGACGATCCGCGCTTCGTCTGGCATGCCGAGATCCGCGAGCATCGCCAGGCCGACTTCATGACCAAGATGATCGAGGCCGAATGGCAGCCGGATGGCGCGCCGCCGATGCCGGAGTTCACAAAATTCCTGCATCGCGTGCAGCCCGATCCGGAGATCCGCGCCTTCCTGAAACGCTTCAGCGGTTATCTGTTGACCGGGCTGACGATCGAGCAGGTGATGCTGTTCTTCTATGGCGCCGGTCGCAACGGCAAGTCGACCTTCGTCGACCTGCTCTGCAACATCATGGGCGACTATGCCGTGACGCTGTCGATCGACAGTTTTTCCGGCGAGAACAAGCGCGGCGGCGGCGAGGCGACGCCCGACCTGGCGCGGCTGCCGGGCGCCAGGCTGGTGGCGGCGAGCGAACCGGAGGCCAACGTCAAGCTGAAGGACGCGCTGATCAAGACGCTGACCGGCGGCGAAAAAATCCCGGTGCGGCGCCTGCACAAGGATTTCTTCGAGGTCCTGCCCAATTTCAAGATCGTGCTTTCGGGTAACCACAAGCCGCGCATCGACGACGATTCGGACGGCATCTGGCGGCGCGTGCTTCTGGTGCCGTGGACGGTGCAGATCCCGGCCAACGAGGTCGATCGCGCGCTGTCGCGCAAATTGAAGGCCGAGGCCGACGGCATCTTCGCCTGGATGGTCGAGGGCGCGATCGAATATCTCAATGGCGGCCTGGCGGTGCCGGCGGCGGTGCGCGCGGCTTCCGAGGAATATCGGCAGGAGAGCGACCCGATCGGCGCCTTCATCCGGCTGGCCTGCCTGGTGACAGGTGAGAGCGACGACGAGGAGAAGCCGTTCGACATCTATCTCGCCTATGACAAGTTCGCCACCGAGGAGGGCGTGTTCAAGTTCAACAACGCCACCTTCGCCAAGCGCTTCGCGAGCGCTGCCGGCCGCGGCTGGCCGGGGCCGGACGGCACGGTGAAGATGTTCGCCAAGGCCAAGAGCGGCACGACGGTCTATCGCGGCATCAAGGTCAAGCCGGAATGGGTGCCGACTGGCGGGGATCGCTCGCGGCATCAGGACGATGAGGGCGGGCGGTGATGCTTGAGGTCCTCTCGCAGCCGTTCCAGTCCTTCAGCCAAGCTCCCAAGCATGGACTGGAACCGCTGCAGTTCAGCTACAAAGGCGCGCATTGTGAGCTTCGTATGCGTGCTGTTCCTGAAATCGATAAGCGACAAATTAACAGTCAGACCATCGCTCTCCATCATTCCAAGAAGGCTGTTGTACACAACAGATGTCTTTTCATCGAATATGTCTTGGGCGCCGCTCAGGTTGTTCATACTGAGGACCCGTCTCACGCGTTTCTCCACAGACTGCGTTGCTTCTATCAACCTATTCACCAATTCGGGCGTTATATCAGAGGATTTGGTGGCGAGAGTGACGATGAAATCAGCTTCTCGCGCGAGAGTTTTAATCGCGGCCGGAAAAGCATAGGCGGCGCGATTTGCCTTCAGCCGGTCGGGTCTAAGCGTGAGGTCGACAAGCTGTCGATGGCGCTCTGCCTGCGCCTCGTCCGTTCGGTGCATGGTGTTGATCGTGGCGAACGCCGCAGCCACGGCCGCGAGGCCAGCAATCAGGGTCTGATATTCCTTCAATGGATTGAGTTCATTCCAGAAGTCGACCCACGCCATGCCCACGATAATACCGAGCACCGCGCAGACCACCGCGATGAACCAGACGTCGCTGCGTTCCATGAAACCACCCCTCCCGCTGCAATCCTAGCGTGCCGACTGGCAGGCGCAATGGGTGCCGCATGCTGACCTACGGCTCCGTCTGCTCAGGCATCGAGGCGGCTTCCGTCGCCTGGGAACCGCTCGGCTGGCGGCCGGCCTTCTTCGCCGAGATCGAGGCCTTTCCGAGCGCCGTTCTCGCGCATCACTACGGTTCGAACATGCCGGGCGAGCCGCTTTCTCGAAACGGGGTGCCGAACCATGGCGACTTCACGAAAATACCGGCCGGAGCCGGACCAGTCGATCTTCTCGTCGGAGGCACTCCCTGCCAGTCCTTCTCCGTCGCGGGAAAGCGTCTCGGACTGGATGATCCGCGCGGCAACCTTGCGCTTGAGTATGTCCGCCTGGCTAAGCGCCTTGGCGCCCGCTGGGTCGTCTGGGAGAACGTCCCCGGCGTCCTCTCCAGCGCCGGCGGACGAGACTTTGCTGACTTTCTGGGCTTCCTCGCCGGACGGCGAATCGCCGTGCCGAGGGGGGGATGGCAGAACGCCGGCATCGTTGCCGGAGTTCCTGGCGCCTACGGCCTCGCATGGCGCGTGCTTGACGCTCAGTATGTGCGAGTGGACGGCTTCGCTCGCGCCGTCCCCCAGCGACGGCGGCGTGTGTTCGTTATCGGATATCTTGGAGACTGGCGACGTGCCGCGGCGGTACTATTTGAGCCCGAAAGCATGCAGGGGCATCCTCCGCCGCGCCGAGAAGCGGGGGAAAGAGCTTCCCCGACAATTAGCAGCCGCCCTACAGGCGGCGGCGGGCTCGGAACGGACTTCGACCTTGATGGTGGACTGATCGCTTTTGACGGCCAGAACCTGGCTTGCGATGACGAGGTCTTTGCGACGCTGGATACCGGCAGCGCGCATCTAAACCGGGGTTTGCATATCGCGGCTCCCGATACGGCTGCGACCCTGACGCGCGGAGCCGAAAGCGCAGGCAAAGGCGGCTATGCAGGGCGTCGGCAAGAGGATGACCATAACATCGTTGTCGTACCGCTCGACACGACGCAGATCACCAGCAAAGCCAACGGCAGCAGCCCGCAACCGGGCGATCCGATGCATGCCCTATCGGCTCACGCGCATCCGCCGGCAGTAGCGTTCAATTGGCAAGGCGGAGACGACCAGTCAACGCTTGGCTATGATCCAGAGAGCGGCATCGCAGGCGCGCTACACGTAGGTCAAACGCCAGCCGTGACGGGCGTAGCTGTCCGCCGCCTGATGCCGCATGAGTGCGCGCGCCTGCAGGGCTTTCCTGACGATCGATGCCGCATCCCTTGGCGCGGCAAGCCGGCGCCCGACGGGCCGCAATACAAGGCCTATGGCAATTCCATGGCGGTGCCCGTCATGCGCTGGATCGGCCAGCGCATCGACCTGATGGAGCGGCTGGTCAGCGAAGGGCGCATCGCATGAGCCGCTTTTCCCTTTCCCCCTTGCATGACGCTTCGCGCCGCGTCGGCGGATGTCGGCCCGTGCGGCGCAATTTGTGGGGCGATCGGGGCGATGTCCGCCTCGCCGGCGCTTTTCGCCCCATGCAAAGGGATAGGGAAATCAGCGGCTTGCGACGCTAGGGGCGCAAGGGACGGTAATCGGCGGTGCCGCATGCGTGATGGTCTGTGAAGGGGAAAGGGGCAGGCGTTCCCGTCATATATGGGCCTGCCCTGTTATCGTCCCTACCGTCCCTTGCTGCGCCGCCTTTTGATTTTTGCTTGCGAAAGCAAGGGTTTGATCGGTTCGAGGAAAGGGACGAAAGATGAAAAACAGGGTCGATAGGTCTGGATTTGGGACGATGCCGCTTTTGCAGCGCGGCGCGTCGGGAAAACGCGGCGGGCCGGTCGAGGCGGTGATCGCCTGGGCATGGCGCGAGGAGTTGCCGAAGGTGCCGCGCCGCACGGACGGGCCGATGCAGATGGCGGGCGGCTGGGACAAGACCGGCCGTTTCGCCGAGATGCTGTCGCTGGTCGACAGCTTTGGCGTCAACCAGTATGGCGCGGTGCCGGACTTCTCTGCCGACAGCTGGCCGTGCCGCGACGCACAGATCATCGGCAATGCGGTAATGGCGCTCGACGACTGCAGCCTGGAACTGCCCGAGGACTGGCGACCGGCGCCCGAGCTCGACCGATTCGGCGGGCTTGGTGTCAAGGCGGTGAGCGAGGCATGGCGCAGGATGACGCGCGACGACGGGCAGGGCGGTCAGGTGTTGCGGCTGAAGCCATCGGAGCTGGTGATCAGGCGCGCGGTCATGGGCGTGGACCTTGGCGGCATGGAGATCGATGGGGTCGAGCAGCGGTACGAGACAGCAAGCAACGGCAAGGACAAATGGTTCGTGCGCCACGTCGTCGATACAGTGGTCGGCAGCAATGCCGATGGCAGCGACAGGACCGTGCCGCAGGAAGTCGAGAGCAATGGCTGGAATTCGAAGTCGCAGCGGCCATGGCCTGGTGCATACCGCAAGCCGGTGCTCGATCCCGATCCGGTTGATGCGATCGTGGCCAGGGCCGAGCATGAGATCTGGCTGTCGGCCCTGCATGCGGTCTATGAGACGGTGGTCGACGAGATGGAGGAGATCGAGGTCAGGCAGACCGCCATTCCCATGCAGCCATGGCTGGAGGAGCAGGGCAGGGCAGGGCGCGTGCTGCCCGACCTGATCGCAGCCGAGGCCTATGCCAAGGCCGAGCGCGAGGCGAGCGACGCGCGCTTCGCCGCACGCTTCCCTCACTGGTTCAAGGCGCTCAAGAAGCAGGCAGCAAAAATCCTCGATGCACCCGCTTGACTGCGGTGAAGATTTGGAGGATCACTTGTCACGGATAAAGAGGTCAGACCCGCTTCGGCAACGAGGCGGGTCTTTTCGTTTCGGACGGTCACCCTCCGGCCATCGACCATCCCTCTCCACTCCGACATCCCCCCCGGTCACGGGTCCTTCTCGCCCCTAAAACCGTATGCGGGACGGCGTAGTCCGAGGGGGGACTAGTGACGGGGTCCGGAAAACCGGGTTTACGATGTTAACGATGGCCGGTGAACGGTAAACCGCCGCAAGGACTTTCACACATGCCGGCCCCAGACCTACCGGAAGGCGTCTGGAAGTCGCTGTCCGAGATCGCGGCCATGCGCGGCGTCTCGAAGGTCGCGATCAAGAAGCGCGTCGACAAGTTCGAGGCTGAGGGCCTGGTGCAGACGCGCCGCGAGGGCCGCGAGCGCCTGGTCGACCTTGCCGCCTTCGACAAGGCGATCGGCGTAGCCGGAAACGCCTATGCCGAGCAGTCGGCCGCGACCGTCCGCGAGGAGAAGGCAGAGGCCTCCGGCCCGCCGAGCGCCTTGCGCGACGCCCAGACCGAGAAAGCGCAGTGGGAAGCGCGCCGCTCTGCCCTCGACGTCAGCGAGCGTCTGGGCAAGCTGGTGCCGGTCGCTGATGTCGAGACCGCCATGGTGCGGGCCGGCGAGGCGATCGTGCGGGCGATCGAGCAGCTGCCGAGCTTCGCCGGCGAGATCATGACCGCGGCCCGCGAAGGCGAGCCGGCTTTGCGGCGCAAGCTCCGCGACATCAAGGACCAGATCCGGCGCCGTGCCGCGGATGCGCTCACCCTGCAGCGCGACGCCGGCCAGGCCGAGGAAGAAAGCGGGGGCTCGGAATTCGATCTTGGTGCCGACTGAAGGGCGCCAGGCCTCGCGGGCGAGGAGCAAAAATGCTGGCAAGGGTATCTCCGCCTAACGCCGTCCGCGAGCAGTTCCCATGAAGCTCACGCTCAAGCGCTCGGCCGCCGCCGTCATCGCCGGCACGCTGGCCGCCCTGATCGCGCCGCCGGAGCGCATGTCGCCGAGCGACTGGGCTAGGCTGAACCTGATCGTACCGGACGGCCCCAAGGCCAACGAGCCTTGGGACGCCTCGCTGACGCCCTACATCATCGAACCGCTCGACATGCTGTCGATGGACAGCGGCGTCAACGAGATCGACATCAGGAAGTCGGCGCAGACCGGCTTCACCACGCTGCTGCTCGCGGCCTGCGGTCACATCATCGACCAGGACCCTTGCCGGGTCATGATCGTGCAGCCGACCAGCGGCGCGCTGTCGGACTTTAACCGCGAGAAGCTGGCGCTGGCGATCGAGAAGACGCCGGCGCTCAAGCGGAAAGTGAAGCCGCAGACAAGCCGCGCCGGCGACGCCTCGACCTCAACGTCGAAGGTCTACCCCGGCGGCTCGCTGACGTTGGCGATCGCCACCTCGGCGGCCGACCTTAGATCGAAGACGATCAAGGTGGCGCTGCTCGACGAGGTCGACGAGTACCCCGACGACCTCGACGGCCAGGGCGATCCGCTCGGCATGATCGAGGGCCGACAGGAATCGTTCCTGATGTCTGGCGAGTGGAAGCGCGCCAAGATCTCGACGCCGACCGTCAAGGGCGCATCGAAGATCGACACCGGCTTCGAGGCCGGCGACCAGCGTTTCTGGCACATGCCGTGCCCTGGCTGCGCCACCATGTTCCGGTTCGTCTTCGACCGGAAGTATTTCAAGTTCGAGGAGGTCCATCCCTACAAGGCCTATTACGCGACGCCCTGCTGCGGCGCGATCGTCGAGGCGGCCGACAAGGTCGAGCTGATGAAGAAGGGCCGCTGGATCGCCACAGCGTCGCGGCCCGGCGCGCATCCGAGCTACCATTTCGACGCGCTGACCTCGCCCTTCGTGCCATGGGAGAAGATCGCCGAGCGCTTCGCCAAGGCCGCCGGCGACCCGCAGAAGCTGAAGACCTTCTGGAACCTGACGCTCGGCCTGCCCTTCGAGGTCAAGGGCGACGCGCCGGACCACGAGAAGCTGATGCTTCGCCGAGACCGCGAGCAGAAGCGCGGCCATATCCCGCCGGCCGGCCTGATCCTGACGGGTGCGGCCGACGTGCAGATGCTTGGCATCTGGTATTCGATCAAGGCCTGGGCGCCGGACGGCCAGAGTTGGGTCGTCGACGCCGGCTACATCTCCGGCGGCACCGACGATCCGCATGGCGGCGCCTTCGTCGGGCTGGAGCAGATCCGGGCGACGAAATGGCCGGACGCCTACGGGCGGTCGCGCACCGTCGATGCTTTCGGTGTCGATTCCGGCTATCGCAGCCATGTCGTGTACAGCTGGGTGCGCGGCAAGGCGGCGACCTTCGCGCTGAAGGGCGAGGACGGATGGAGCCGCCCGGCGCTCGGCCAGCCGAAGCCGGTCGACATCGACTTCCGCGGCAAGAAGATCGCCAAGGGCGCCATGGTCTGGGCCGTCGGTACCTGGCCGCTGAAGGCCGCCTTCTACGCCCAGCTGCGCAAGGAAGGCATCGCCGCCGGGCAGGACGCCAACCCGCCAGGCTACTGCCATTTCGGCTGGTGGCAGGACGAGGTCTATTTCCGCCAGATCACCTCGGAATATCTCGGCAACGAGACGTTCCGGGGACGGGTGCGCCGCCGCTGGCTGACGCGGGTCGGCGAGGAAAACCACCTGCTGGACTGCGAGGTCTACAACGCCGCGCTTGCCGACTATCTCGGCCTGTCGCGCATGACCGCCGACCAGTGGCGCAAGCTTGCCGCCGACCGCGGCTTTCCGAAGGACTTCGACTTCTTCGCGGGCGAAGTCATCCAGGCGCAACAGGGCGCGCCACAGGCACCGAAGCAGGCATCCGAGCCGCCTTCCGACGGCGCATCGTCATTCTGGGATTGAGCCATGGCTTTCACGCAGACCGATATCGATCGTCTGGAGAAGGCGATGGCGTCCGGCGTGCTGACCGTCAAGCACGGCGACACGCTGACCACCTTCCGCTCGATGGCCGAGATGGAACGCCAGATCGAGCGGATGAAGGCGGAAGTCTCCGGTCAGCCGCAGGGCGGCATGATCTTCACCGAATATCACGGCGGCAAGTGAATGAACGTCCTCGACCGCCTGATCGGGGTCTTCTCGCCGGAAAGCGGGCTGCGCCGTGCCAATGCGCGCGCCATGCTCGACCAGGTCGATAAGCGCTATGGGGCCGCGCGCACCGGCCGCCGCAACAAGGGCTGGTCCGGTCGCGGCACATCGGCCAATGTCGAGGTCGGCCAGGCGCTGGCGACGCTGCGCAACCGCGCCCGCGAATTCGTGCGAGACAGCTGGGCCGGCCAGAGGATCCTCGACGTTCTCGTCTCGCACGTCGTCGGCACCGGCATAAGCGTGGTTCCGAACACCGGCTCGGATCGCGCTGACAAGCAGTTCAACCTGGTCCGCGAGGAATGGCAGGAGCAGGCCGACGTCGAGGGTGTGCTCGACGAAGGCACGATGCAGGGCCTTGCGCTGCGCTCGATGGTCGAAGGCGGCGACACCGTCATCCGCATGATCGACCTGCCGATGAACCAGGCCAACGGCACTGTGCCGTTCCGCCTGCTCGGCCTCGAAGGCGACCAGATCGACGCCCGCCACGACAGCCGGCTTGGCATGAACGGCGAACGTCTCGGTGTCCAGCTCGGTGACTGGGGCCGTCGCGAGGGCCTGTGGCTGTTCGAGACGCATCCGGGCGAGCAGGGCTACACTGGCAACTTCAATTCAAGCCTGATCGCTTGGGCCGACCTCTGCCACCTCTACCGGCCGCTGCGATGGGGTCAGGTGCGCGGCATCACCTGGTTCGCGCCGATCCTGCTCACCGGCAAGGAGATGCAGGACCTGACCGAGGCGGCGATCGTCCAGGCGCGCACGCAGGCCTGCTTCGCCGGCTTCATGAAGCGCCAGCCTGGTGGCCCGAATCCGTTCGCGACGCAAGCCGGACGGGGCGAGGCCGGCGAGGCGCAGAAGGTCACCCGCATCGAGCCCGGCATGATCGCCGACATCGGCGAGAGCGACATCACCTTCGCCAACCCTTCGTCGCAGTCGCAATTCGGCGCCGTCTACATCGCGGGCATGCAGGCGATGGCCGCCGGCGCAGGCATCACCTACGACCAACTGACCGGCGACCTGCGCCAGGCCAACTATTCGTCGCTGCGCGCGGGCAAGATCGAGTTCCGCCGCCTGGTCGAGCAAATCCAGTGGCACATCATGGCGCCGCGCCTGGTCGCGCCGACGACGCGCCGCTTCATCGACCGGGCCATCCTCGCCGGCCTGCTGCCGCCCCGTAAGGACAACTATCCATTCGACATCAACATGCCGGCCAACGAGCCGATTGATCCGCAGAAGGATCTCGACGCCGACATCGCCGCGGTGCGCGCGGGCCGCATGTCGCCGCAGGAGTTCATCTCGGCCTGGGGCCGCGACTGGCGCAAGGTCATCGCCGACACACAGACCTTCTTCAAGACCGTCGACGAGGCCAAGCTCGCCCTCGACATCGACGGCCGACGCCCCGCGCGCGGCGGCGCCATGATCGCCGCCACCGGCGCGCCGGAAACAGGCGTCGCGGAAGCCGGCCATCAGGGACAGCAACAGGACAACGCCAATGCCTGAGATCATCCAGCTGCCGCAGTTCACCCGCGAGGCGGAAGTCCGCAGCGGCTCCTTCAACGAGCAGGCCAACACCATCGACGTGATCTGGACGACGGGCGCCACCGTGCGCCGCCGCAACTGGATGGACGGCGAGTTCGACGAGGAGCTGGTGGTCAATCCGGCCAGCGTGCGCCTCGACCGGCTGAACAGCGGCGCGCCCTTCCTCGACACGCATTCCGGCTACAGCCTGTCCTCGGTGATCGGCTCCGTCGTGCCTGGCAGCGCCCGGATCGAAGCCGGCCGCGGCCTCGCCACCATCCAGCTCACCCGCCGCGAGGACGCCAAGGGCACGGTGCAGGACATCCGCGACGGCGTCATCCGCAACATCTCGGCCGGCTACAAGATCTGGACCGTCGAAAAGCAGGAGCGCAAGGGCAGGATTCCGCTGATGCGCGCCACCGACTGGGAGCCGTGGGAAATCTCGGCCGTGCCGATCCCGGCCGATCCCGGCGCCCGCGTGCGCTCCGGCGACGTCAAGCTCGAAACCTTCGCTTGCATGGTCACGCGCTCCGCAGCCGAGGCACTGGCCATCGAAAATCAGGCACGCCGTCAGCGCATGGCGCGCCTTGTCGGATTGGTGCGCCAGTAAGTTCGCGCGCCGATCGCCGTTCACGCGGCACGCCCGTCAACCCGCCTTCTGGGGCTAGGCACTCTCTGAAAGGAAAGAGACCATGAAGAAGCTTCTCAAGAAGCTGCGGGAGCTCGAACAGCGTGCTGCCGCGAAACTCGCCGAGATCAAGGACGATACCGGCGAGGAAGCTGCTCGCGCGATCGAGGCCGATCACAAGAGGATCGCCGACGAGATCACCGCGCTGCGCGCCGAGATCGATGCGCTCGCGGCTCAGGACGACGACGACGATGACGCCGGCGGCGGCAACAATGCCGGTGCAGCTTCCGCCACGCGCGCCGCCGACATCCTGGCGATCGGCACCCGTGCGGGCATGGAATCCACCGCGATCGAGGCGGCCATCCGCGCCAATGAGACCGTCGAGGCCTTCCGTACCCGTGCCTTCGATCATCTCGCCGGCCAGTCGAACCGCAACCGCACCGAGCCCGGTCGCGGCGGCGGCCAGGACGAGACCGAGACCCGTCGCAACGCCATGATCGAGGCGCTGTCCTATCGCCTTGGCGCGCCGCTGCCGCAGGCCGGCCCGTCCGCCGCCGCGCGCCAGTATATGGGCCGCGGCCTGATCGACCTTGCCGCCGAGAGCATCGGCTATCGCGGCGGCGTCGTGATGCTCAACGCCCGCCAGATCGACGAGATCCTGACGCGCGCCTCGCACACCACGTCGGACTTCCCGGCGATCTTCGAGGGTTCGATCAACCGCTCGCTCGAGCAGCGTTATGCTCTGGCACAGCCGACCTACCGGCGCATCGCCCGGCAGCGCAACTTCCGCGACTTCCGCCCGCACACCTCCGTCAAGCTCGGCGATTTCCCGCTGCTCAAGAAGGTGCTGGAAGCCGGCGAGATCAAGTACGGCACCTTCTCGGAAGGCAAGGAAACCGTGCAGGCCTTCAGCTATGCGATCGCCATGACGGTGAGCCGCCAGATGCTGATCAACGACGACCTCGGCGCGATCAACGACATGCTGTCGAGCTACGGCCAGTCGGTGGCGCTGTTCGAGGAGGTCACCTTCTACTCGACCGCCTTCAACGGCAAGCTGGCTGACGGCAAGACGGTCTTCCACACCGACCATGCCAACCTTGCCGGAGCGGGCACCGCAATCACCGTTGCCGCTGTCGGTGACGGCCGCGCTGCCATGGCCAAGCAGAAGAGCCTCGAAGGCAATCCGCTGCTCGCCAACAACGCCACCATCCTGCTCACCGGTCCCGACAAGGACCTGGAGGCGCAGATGCTGCTCGCGCCGATCAACGCCACGCAGTTGTCGAACATCAATCCCTTCTCGGGCAAGATGGCGCCGATCTCGACCGCGCAGATCGCCGACAATTCCTGGTATCTCTTCGCCGATCCGGCCAGCGGCATCTCCAACTATCGCTGGGGCTATCTGGAAGGCTACGAGGCGCCGCGCGTGCGCATGGACGAGCCGTTCGGCAAGCAGGGCTTCTCGATGTCGGTCGAGCACGATTTCGGCTGTGGCCCGACCGATTTCCGCGGCGGCTACAAGAATCCCGGAAATTGATCCGTTGACCCGCTGACGGGCGGCTGATGCCGCCCGTTTCTCTTTCACCTTCCGAAAAAAGGAGGCCTGAAATGGCCAAGAACTTCATCCAGCCGGGCAATACGGTCACCGTGACCAATACCGACGTGACCGGCGCCGTTGCGATCGCATCCGGCGAGGGCGTCCAGATCGGCCAGCTCTTCGGCGTCGCGCAGACCGACATCGCCGTCGGCGATGACGGGGAAATCGACATCCGTGGCGTCTGGGACCTCGCCAAGACCTCGGCGCAGGCCTGGAGCGTCGGCCAGAAGATCTACTGGGACGCCACCAACCGCGTCTGCACAACGACCGCCAGCTCCAACAAGCTGATCGGCCTGGCGCTGGAGGCTGCCGCCAATCCGTCCTCGACGGGTCGCGTGCTGCTGCTGCCGACCGCCGCCTAAGCAGCATGGGGACGATTGCCCGCGAGTGGGAGGGCGAGACGGCCTTCGTTCTCGCGGGCGGTGCCTCCGTCAAGGATCTCGACCTGTCGCCTTTGAAGGGGCGGCGGGTCATCGCCATCAACTCCGCCGTGCTCGCATGGCCGGAAGCGGACATCCTGTTTTACGCCGATTCCCGCTGGTGGAGCGATCCGCCGCATGGCTGGAAGGCCGATATCGGCCGCTTCGCTGGCCGCGTCGTCACGACTTCCGGCGGCGGCCCTGCCGACGTCGTCCGGTTGATGAAGGTCGATCCGGTGAACGGCATCGCCCTGAACCCGGCCCAGCTGGCGCTGGCGCGGACTTCGGTCACCGGCGCGATCAACCTTGCCGTCCATCTCGGCTGCCGGCGCATCGTGCTGCTCGGCGTCGACGGCAAGAACGGCGAGGCTGGGCGGCGTCATCATCATGGCGCGGCCTATCCCTGGCCCTTCATCAAGGGCTCGTTCGATCTGCACCAGGCGGAATTCCAGGCCGTGGCGCCGTCGATCGCACGGGCAGGGGTCGACGTGGTCAACGCCAATCCGGATAGCGCGATCATGGTCTGGCCGCGCGCTCCGTTCGAAACCGTCGTGAAGGCTTGGTGATGGCAATCCTTGTGCGCGGCATGCACGGCCTGGGCGACAACCTGCACCAGCGCGCCGTGATCCGACAGCTGATGGCTCGCGACGAGGTGTTCCTCGAAAGCTCCTGGGTCGCGCCCTACCACGACTTGGTTGGCGCGGGGCTGAAGATCATCCGCAAGGCGACGCCCTTGCGCACGCAATCGAAGAACGCCGACCGCGAGGCTTCGCTCTTCCATCGCGGGCCTGTCTCGCTGCGCGCACATGAGTTGCGGATTACCTATACGCCCGAGCTGGTGCGCAGGGCCGGATCGGTTCTCGCCGCCATGTGTCGGGCAACCGGAACAGACTACGACTTCGCCGATTTTCGCATGCCGGTGAAACCGGAATGGCTACAGCGGGCGAAGCTGCTGTTCGATGCCTGGCAGCCGAAAAAGCCTGTGCTGGTCTATCGCCCGCTGGTCGAGCGCACCGAATGGGGCGGCTGCCGGAACCGCAATCCGGACCACGCCGCCTATGCGGCACTGTTCGATGCGATCCGCGACGAGTTCTTTGTCGTCTCGATCGCCGATCTGGTGCCGGGGCAGGAATGGATCGTCGGCCGGCCGATCCGCGCCGATGTCGAACTGCACAGGGGTGAGCTCGATTTCGAGACGCTGGCCGGCCTGTTTTCGCTCTCGGCCGCCGTCTTCGCCTCGCCAGGCTTCGCCGTCATCCTCGCCCAGGCGCTCGGCACGCCGGTCGCCTCAATCTTCGGCGGCTATGAGAATTCATCGTCCTTCGCCGGCGGGGCGCGCTTCTCGCCTTACCTGGGCATCGATCCGATCAACCCCTGTCAGTGTTTCAGCCACAGCCATGCTTGCCAGAAATCCATCGACACCGCCGACGCGACTGCCCGTCTACGACCCTTCTTCGCTGAAGCTGCCCGCCATTGGGCAGGATGCGCTTGACGTCATTGGCGCCCATGTCGGCCCGATCGACTGGCGCGGCCTGCCGACGCGCTTCATGAACCCTGGCGAGATGGAGGTGCTGGTCGCGCTGGCGAACAGCGTCCGGCCGAAGACCGTGATCGAGTTCGGCGTCAACGAAGGCCGCACCGCCAAGGCGCTGATGGTCAATGTGCCGACGATCGAGCGCTATGTCGGCATCGAAGTGCCTCAGGGCTATGTCACCGACAAGATCGTGCAGCGCAACGAGGTGCCCAGCGCTCCCGGCAGGCTGGCGCTCGACGATCCGCGTTTCCGCCTGATCGTCGCCCGCCGCGGATCGCACGACCTCGATTTCGACGATCTGCCCAAGGCCGACTTCGCTTTCATCGACGGCGACCACAGCGACGCCGGCGTGCGCGCCGACCACGCGCTTGCCATGAACCGCGTGCGGCGCGGCGGCATGATCGTCTATCACGACTACCACGCGCGCGGCACGGTTGATGTGAAGAGCGTGCTCGAAGAGAAGTTCGACAACGGCGCCGAGCTGAAACACGTCGCCGGCACCTGGCTGGCCTTCTGGAAGCGTTGAGCCCGACCGATGAAGCGCGCCACGCCGGCGGATATCGATAAGCTGTTCGCCGATCTGGACCCTGACGACAGCGGCCTGTCCACCGACGAGATCGTCGCCGGATTGCGAGATGCCGGCTTCGACGCCGACCGGGAATGGTTCTGGCAGGAGGTCGCCCCGCAGATGGCACCATCGGTCTTCGGCTACACCGAACGCCACTGAAGCCGTCGAGGTGACCCCGAATGACGCCTAATGACATCCGTCGCATAGCCCAGCAGATGGCAAAGGTTGATCCGGAGAAGGCAGCCGCGATCGAGAAGGCATTGGCCGAGGTCGGCGCGGGCAAGCGCGATCTGGCGACCATCAATGTCGGCATCAATTACCGGCTGGAAAAGTTCAACGGCGACTTTCGTCCAGGTCTCGCGCCGGTCGAAGTGATCGAAGGCAAAGGATAAGACGATGCCCCTGACCAATGCAGGCCGCAACCACATCGCCGCCGCCCTGATCGCCGATGGCCCTCCCACTCCCTTCGACGCCGGCAACGCCTATCTCGGCGTCGGCGATTCCTCGACCGCCTACGGGGCCGCGCAGACCGACCTGCAGGCGGCGTCGAACAAGCTGCGCAGGGGCATGGAATCCAGCTATCCGCAGCGCACGACCAACGTGCTAACCTTCCGCAGCCTGTTCGGCACCGGCGACGCCAATTTCCACTGGCAGGAATGGGGCGTGTTCAACGGCTCGTCGGGTGGCGACATGCTCTCGCGCAAGGCCGAGGATCTCGGCACCAAGACCAGCGCGCAGAGCTGGCTGCTCACCGTCGACATCACGGTGTCGATCGGCGCCTGATGTCGCTGCTTCTCCTCTTCCAGAACGCGGCACCGATCGATATCGCCGCGTCTGACAGCCTTGCGCCGAAGCTCACGGAGAGCGCGGCCATCCTGGTCTCGCTCGCGCGTTCCGACAGTTTGGCCGTCCTGCTGACGGAATCGGCCGCGCTGCAGGTCAGCATCGGCACCTCCGACGCGCTGGCGGTGCTGCTCTCCGATGCGGTTTCCGCGATGCTGGTCTCATTCGGCTCGACGGATGCGCTGAATGTGGCGCTCTCGGAAGCCTATGCCATTGCCGGCAGCCTGAACCGGTCGGATACACTATCGCTATCGCTGGCCGAGGCGGTGACCATTCTGGCCGCACTCAATGTCGGCGACACGCTGGCGCCGCTGCTCGAGGATCAGAGCGAGGTCACCAACTTCATTGCCGCGGTCGACGACCTTCTGATCGGCCTAGTTGACGATGCCACGCTCCGCAAGGTTATCGCGACGCTGGTGCTGGCCGGCATCGACATCCGCCCGCTGCTCGCCGGCAAACTGGACATCGAGAGCGCGCTCGACGGCGACCTCGAAACCCGCCCGGCGCTCTCGGGCAAGATCAAGACCGACGACGTAACCCTGCACTGAGGGCAAAGCCATGGCCTGCATCGTCTACGTCGCCAACACCAACGTTATCGAATTGACCGGGCTCACCGACGCCGTCGAGAACGCGTTGATCAGCGATGCGGCCGTCACGTTCACGATCAAGGATGCCGACGGCGAGGAAGTCGCGGGCCAGACCTGGCCGGCACCGATGGACCCGGTCGATGGGACTGATGGGGTTCCTGGCCTCTATCGCGGCATCATCGAGGATGACGTCGAGATGACCGCGGGAACGCAGTATTTCGCGCATGTCGAGGTGGATGCCGGTCCCGATCGCATCGGCCATTGGGAATTCGCCTTCAAGCCCATCGTGAGGCGCGGCGCATGAGTATCTGGGATATCCATTACGACGCGCTCTACAGTTCGCCGCTTGCGGTCGATGCCGTGCTCACCGTGGCGTGCGGTGAAATGCCAATCGAACTGCGGGCGATCGACAAGACATCTCCGCAATTTGCCAGCTTCCAAGGCGCTGATGTTGCCACCATCGGTCCAACGGCAAACGTTCGCGCGACCGAGTTGACCGAGAAGGATGTTGATCCCGACACTCTCGACGGCGGCACACTGACGCTGAACGGCAAGGACTGGAAGATCATCAATCACCAGCCGATCCCGGCACCGACCGGCGAAGCCTTCGGCGAAGTCCGCCTATCCCTCGACGAAAGAATCTAATGGCCGAGATTGTCTACGAGGACATCCGCGAAGACATCCTTCAGCGGCTGCTCGTTCTAATGGCGATGGTCGATGACGAGTTCGAAGTGCGCCGCAATGAGACGCATCTTTCGGACAATCAGAAATATGTCGTCCTGCTTGACGGAAGCGAGGAATCTGTCGGCGAGGCACCCGGCCGCCGCAGTCCCGGCGATCCGCCATATCAGATCATGCAGATGATCCCAGAAATACAGTTCCGGCAACCTGCGGGGAAAGTCCGCAACATCGGGACCGATCTGAATCGTTTGCGCATTCGGCTTATGGCCATTGTCCTTACCGACGAAATTTTGCTTGCCATGACGGTCAAGCGTGCCTCTGCGCACCTCGCCGGCTCCAACATGGTTGCTGAGCGCGGCCGCTCTATGGAAGGCGGCATCGGTGTCGCTTTCAAGTTCAATTACCTGCTTCGGCCTGCCCAGGTCGCGGCTTAAGCCTCCCTTCTTCAACCGCCCGGTGACGGGCAATTCACCGAAAGGATCGGTCAATGGCTGACTCTCCCAGCACCAGCAACTATTTCCAGGGCACCGGCTACGCTCTCTGGACACCGACCGGCGGCGTCCAGCGCGATCTCGGCAACATCGTCGAGTGCGAGCTCACGCCCTCGCAGGACAAGCTTGAGCACAAGAAGACCCGCGGCGGCGCCAAGAAGACTGACTTCACGCAGTACAACAACCAGGCGGTGCAGATCCGCATCGTCCTCGACGAGATCACGGCCGAAAATCTTGGTCTGCTGCTGATGTCGGACGACCCGGAAGACGTGACAGACGGCGTGAAGTCGATCCGCATCATGTCCAAGAGCGCCATCACTGGCGCGCTGGAGTTCATCGGCGACAACACCCAGGGCAACAAGGTCCACGGCGTGTTTCCGCAGGTGTCGTTCGGCCCGACCGGTTCGTTCTCGCCGATCGAGGACGCCGATTTCGGCCAGATCGAGATCACCGGCGACCTGCTGGCCACGGTCTATACCGACGGCACGTCCGACTTCGGCACGATGACCATCACCGAGGCTGCGTAATGGTCGGTCTCCTCGATATCGCTCCGCTGACGGAAAAAGTCACCGTCAGCGGCAAGCAACTGGCCGTATATGGCGTCTCCGCCGCTGGCCTGGTCAACCTCATTTCCCGCTTCCCCGAAATCCGTCAGATGATGAACGGCAGGGAGGTCGACGTCGCCAGCCTGATGAATATCGGCGGCGAGGCGATCGCCGCCGTCATCGCGGCCGGCATCGGCTTCCCCGGCGACGAAAAGCAGGAAGCGGCCGCTGGTCGCCTGCCGCTCGAGGCACAGGCCGATATCCTGGCTGCGATCATCAAGGTGACACTCCCAAACGGGGTCGGCCCCTTCATCGACAAGCTGACGGCCATGCTGGCGGTCAAGGGCGACGGGGCCGGAGCATTGCAAAAGGCGCTGGCTACGAAATCGCCGAAGTCATCATTGAACTCGTCGAGCGCGGGCAAGATGAAGACCGGCTCTGGAAAGCCACGCCGCGCGAACTGATCGGTCGCCTGCATTTCTCCAATCGGATCAGAAAGCGGCAGTTCGCCGAAGCGTTGGCGGTCGCTGCTCTCGGCGCGCGCGGCGATCCGAAAGAGGTCAAGAAGACGCTGCAGGAAGCCGAGCGGGACTAGTTTCCCGCCGGCTTGAAGAAGTCGACGCCCTTCAATTGCGGGCCATTGCCGACCAGCATCTTGCCGACGACGCCCTCTGCGGCGACGTCGCAGCGGTCATCGGTGATGACGCTGGTGCAGTGCTCGAAAAGCGGCCGAAGATCGTCCCGATCCTTCCATGGCGGCATCAGGGTAACGGTGCCGCCTGGCAGTTGCAGCACCATGAAGGCGTCGCTGGCGACGGCGACGCGGCCCTTGGTGATGACGACATCGCGACCGACCAGATCAGGCCAGGAAACCATGAACTCGGTCGGGTCGATCATGACCCGTTCGGTTGCCGCGGCAGAGGTCACGGCAAGCGTCAGCAATAACCCTGTATATCTCATCGGAAGCCCTCCCGGCGAAATACAACCACGGAAGCAGGCGAAGGGCAAATGGCGCGATTCCGGTATGAGTACAAGAAGCAGGAATTTTCCGCCGCAATAGCGGCAATGAAAGACCCGATCGGCTTCGCAGGGACTTCAGCTGTCACTGAGGCCGGCGATATCGTCAAGCGCGAAGGTCGACTGGACATTGCCGCTGCCGGCTTCTCAAAACGCTGGCAGAACACGCTGCGGGTCGACATCTATCCCGGGCGGCGCGTCACATCGATCGATGCCGCCGCCTACATCTGGCACAAGATTCCATATGCCGGCGTGTTCGAGAAAGGCGCGATCATATCCGGCAAGCCGCGATTGTGGCTGCCTCTTCCGACCGCGCCGAAGCGGGCTGGCCGTCAGAAGATGACGCCTGCGCTCTACGTGAAGACGATTGGCCCGCTGGTATCCATCGAGAGGCCCGGCAAAGCACCCTTGCTGGCAGGCAGGATAGCCACGAGGCGGCGCGGCGGCACGACCAAGGTCTCTCTTTCGGCCCTCAAGCGAGGCGGCAAGGGCGCACCGTCGACCCTGGTGCCGCTGTTCATTGGCATCGAGCGGGTTTCGATCCGCGACAAATTCTCGATCAAGGAGATCACCGAGCGCGCCGCTGCGCGTCTTGGTGAACTCTATCTCAAGCATCTCAAGGTCGACTGATGGCGAAAAATACCATCGTCCAACGCATTGCCCTTGAAGGCGGCGATGCGATCAAGGACCAGTTGAAGGCGCTTGGCGACGCCGGTGAGAAGGCGTTCGCCCAAATCCAGGCGGCGGCGCTAAAGGCCGATCTGGCCAAGTTCGGCAACAGTCTGAAAACCTTTAGCAACGACCTTGCCACGGTAATCGCTAGGACGACACTTTTCGGATCGGCTGTTGCCTCTGCAGCTGCGACTGCCGCATCGGGCCTCTTCGCGCTTGCCAAGTCGGGCGCCGAAGCCGCGGACCAGGCCGGCAAGGCGGCCGAAAAGACCGGCCTGCAGGTCGATGCCTATGGCCGCCTGTCGTTTGCGGCGAAGCAGGCCGACGTCGATCAGGACCAGTTCGTCCAAGGCATGTCGCGCCTGAACAAGGCGATCGCCGAGGCTGCGGCGGAAGGGAACAAGGCCGCTGGTGCGCTCGGGGAGGCGCAGTCCAATATCGTTCAGGGCGCGGGCTTCACCACCGAGACGTTCAGCGACCTTGGCGTGACCGTTACCCGCTTCGGCGGCAATGTGAAAAAAGCCGCCAACACCGTCAAGCAGAGCGGCAACGTCTTCAAGGACCTCGGCATCAAGGTCAAGGACGCGCAGGGCAACCTGCGATCGACGGAAGACATCATCGGCGACCTTGCCGACGTCTTTTCGAAGATGCCTGACGGGCCACGCAAGAGCGCGCTGGCGATCGAACTATTCGGCAAGGCCGGCGTCCAGCTTATCCCCTTCCTCAACCAAGGTAGGGAGGGCATCAAGGAACTCGGCAAGGAAGCCGAACGGCTTGGCATCGTCTTCACCAAGCAGCAGTCAGAAGTTGGCGATGCCCTCGGCGACACGCTGGATGAGGTCTCTGCGGCAACCAAGGGCATCCGCGATCAGCTCGGGCTGATTTTCGCGCCTGGCTTCACGGCACTCGCCGCCGGCCTGCGCGACGTCATCGTGCAGAACAAGGACGCCATCCTTGCCTTCGGCCGGGCTCTCAATCAGAGGTTCCTCGAAAGCGTTCGAGACCTGCTCTTTGCCCTCATCGGGCAGGACGACAGGGTTCGCAATCCGTGGATCCTGATCTGGCGCAACGCCATTCTGCAGTTCGGCCGGGACGTCTTTGCAGTCGTCAACAATGTCGTGCTGCCACTGTTCAAGGGCATTCGGGACGGCGCCCAGAAGGTCGCCGACGCGCTGAATGCGGTCTTCGGCACCAATATCACAGGCGGCGAGCTGCTGATCGGTGCCGCGCTGCTGCAGCTGCTCGGCGTCTTCCGCCTGATCGCGTCGGCCTCCGGCGTGGTGGTCTCCGCCTTGCGGCTGATCGGCGCTGTCATTGCGACGATTTTCAGCGAGGGCGTCATCACCGCCGCAAGCACGTTCTTCGGCATCCTGATCGACGGCGCCACGGCGTTCGTTGGCTTCATCGCCACGCTGGTCGGCTGGCCGGCGCTTATCATTGCCGGATTGGCCGTAGCTGCCACGGCAATCTTCGTCTTCTGGGATGATATCGTCGCGGCGGCCAAGAACGCGCTCGCCTTCATCGAGGGCTTGTTCACCGCCGAGAATTTGTCGAAGCTCTTCGATGGCCTCCTCGAGGCGGGGAAACAGGCGGGCGAACTTCTCGTCCAGGCCTTTACGCTGGCGGTGCAGGGCATCGGCACGGCGCTTCTCGGCGCTGCGTCATTGGTCGGTGGCTTCGTCGAAGGCGTAGTCACCGCCATCGCAGGATTGGCGGCGAGCTTACTGCCGACATGGGATTCGATTGCTGCCGCGGCAAACGCGATCTGGACCAAGATTTCCGATGCAGCAGCGGTGGCCTTCAGGCTCATAGCTGAGGCGGCAGCGGGGCTCGGCGTTCTTCTCGCGCCGGTCTGGACCTCGATCGTCAATGCCGGGTCGACGGTGTGGACCGCCATTTCCGGCGCCGCCACCACGGCGTTCAACACGATCGCAACGACCGCCTCGACTGTGTTCGATGCCGTCTCGACGGCGATCGGCACGCTCGCCAGCGGCCTTTCCGACCTCTTCACCAACACTGTCAGCACGGTCGTTCAGGCGGCAAAAGACATCGCCGCGGCGATCCAGACCGCAGCGGAGGTGGCAGGCGACATTCAAGGCGCGCAGGCGCTTGCGGATGCACTTGTCGAGCCCTTCCGGCAGGCGCAGGCTGCCATCCAGCAGATCATGGCCAGCTTCCGTACCATGGTCGAAAGCGGCTTCAATGCGCTGCTCGGCGTCGTGAACAATGTCGCTGCGCAGGTGCAGAGCGCGATTTCGCGCATCCTGTCCGCTCTTCAGTCGGCGGTCGCCGAAGCTCAGCGGCTGCGCGCGGCGGCGGGCGATAGCGGCGGCGGGTCGACCAGCGGATTCGCCTCCGGCGGTCACGTCACCGGCAAGGGCGGCCCGCGCAGCGACAGCATCCTTGCGTGGTTGTCGAATGGCGAGTTTGTAATCCAGGCTGCGGCCGTGAAGAAGCTCGGCCTTGGCTTCTTGAATGCCATTAACCAGGGCGTGGTGCCTTCGCTGAAAAGCCTGCGCGGGCTTCAAGGTCGGCGGCTTCGTCAACAGCATCAGTCGTTCGATGGCCATTCCGCGCTTCGCCACTGGCGGTCTAGCCGACACGCAACTGGCACAGGCCGGAATTGGCGGCCTCTCCGGCAAGCTGGTCCGCGTCGACATCCAATATGGGCCGTCGATGCAGGATGTTTTGAAGGCCATCGCCGAGGATAGCGTCGTCGATAGGCTTTCTCGATTCGCCGTTAGCCAGTCCCTGACGAAGGCCTGACGCGATGGCTGAAATCACCCTCCTGCGTCTCGACCCGATCGGTGTGCCGCCATACTCGGCACGCAACATCAACCAGACGCTCGATCCGATTGATGCCGGCTCGCAATTGGCCCGCACGGTCAATGGTGAGCTGATCGACCTTTCGGACGGCTCGACCTTCCGCAAATACAAGTCGACCATCACCTGCACCGACCAGCAAATGCCGGCGCTTTCCGGTGTCTGGCCGGGTGTGGAGCTGATGGTCAGTTGTGTCGCCGAGCTTTCCTATCTGACTGCATCCGGCTCGCCCGAGCGCCCGCTGGCCAGCACCACGGACGATCCGGCCACGCGCACTGAAGGCTTGTTCACCTTTTACCGCCCGCTGCTCGCGATGCGCGTTGTCAGCTTCAGCACCAATTTCACGGAATGGGACGCCGATGCGGGTTGGCGCGTCGATCTTGAGGAAATTTGATGGCCGGCCCGTTCTTCTTTGCCTGGGTCGCACCGACCGAAACCACCTTCGGGATCGAGCATCAGGTCGAGGACGAGAAGGTCGTCGGCATTTCGCTGACGCATGGCGAGGGCAACCTGGCCAAGGTCGACATCACGGTCAAGAACCCGCGTGTCGGCTTGCTGGCGCCCGGCCGAGACCAATGGGCGTGGCTGTCCTATGCCGACCCGCAGAACCCGACAGCGGGCGTCGTGCCCCTGCTGTTCGGCCGCGTCGTCGGCGTGCCGCAGCAGGTGCAGGGCAACGCCATCGCCTTGACGTTCCTTGCCCGGCCGGCGGCCTATGACACGATCAAGCGTGCGCTGGCCGAGAGCATGAAGGTCTCGCCCTATTGGGACGCCATCTTCGTCAGCGAGGACAAGCGCAGCGACCCGGACTCGGTGCTTCAGGGCTACACGAAGGCCTGGCATGTCGACCGCGTGACCCATGCGGTGACAGCTTCTGACATCCTCAACGGCGAGGATGGGCTGATCGACTTCGACGACGATTTCATCGCGTCCAGCCTTGACATCTCGTACAGCCAGCCGCCGCTTTCGGCCGTGAAAGTCTCGGCCGAGATTAACTGGTCGCAGGATGCCACTGGCACGGTCGATTTCAGCCAGCAACTGATCACCGCCTTCACGCTGGCCGGCTCAGGGGACGGCCATTTCATCAAGTCGGAAACCGGCGCTGGCTTCATGGAGGATTTCCCCGAAAGCGGCGACCGCATCGGCGGCGGCTGGACCTATGGCGCCTGCTCGATCACGCGCGCCGACGGCACCGTGCTGCCCGAAGACTTCCAGCAGGTGGTGATGACCAACGGCACCGGGCAATTCCCGGTCTGGGCGATGAAGCCGGTCTGGAAGGTGGATTACGACGTTTCCCGCAACCGGCAGGAGACGGTTTCCTTCACGCTCACCGCCGACTGCCAGGCGCTGGTCACCGACCCCGCCGGCGAGGACATCACCGAGATCACGGTTTCCGGCGATGCCGACGAGCCGATCGACGCGGTGACCACCGACAATCCCTTCGGCCTGCCGATCGGCGACGTCCGCAACCGCGCCTATCTGCCGACGGCGAGGGGACGGCAAAGCCTCGAATTCCTGATCTGCCTGGCCCGCAAGAGCATCCTGGAGCGCGGCCGTGCGATTACCATCACCTTCACCGTGCCGTTCAACGCCGGCCTCGAGCTCTCCTGCCGCAAGAATGCCCGTGTCGCCGATCCGCGCATTCCCGGCGGCGAGGCAACCGGCAAGATCATCGGCTATACGCTGACTGCGGCCAACGGCCAGATGCAGGCGACCGTGACCATCGGCTGCTCGATCGGCAACGGCAACACGGTCTCGATCAGCGACGGCACGCCGTCCTATGTCGATGATGGCTATGTCGATGCCGGCTACCAGATTTACGACGGCCAGACCTATATGCCGGTAGCCGGCGAAGTCACCTATGAAGAGTTCGGCCAGATCCCGCCAAACGACGATGGCGTCGACTTCTTCGTCATGAACCCGGCGACGCTCATCGAACAGATCACCATCGTCAATCCGCTGCCGACTCAGCGCGCGGTGCTCGATGCGTTCCAAACCGATATCGCGGGGGCGGCCAATGCTCTGGACCAGGTGTTCACCGAGGTCGACGCCGACTTCAAGAAGCTGAAAGGCGGCCCGTTCATCACCGATTATCCGATCACAGTGAGCGCGCTTCAGGTGCCGCGCACGATCAATCTTGAGGCGGCCTGATGGCGGACGGCATCAGCATCGGCGGTTTGCCCGACCCCTGGCGAGCGGGGCGCAATTCCAGCGGCGCGACTCTATCGTTCATAACGACCAACAATGGCGAAAGCGTCCTCAAGCGCGCGCTGTCGAAAATCAAGCCTGACGAGGGCGGCGAGGCGCACACCCGCTTCGGCAAGGCGTCCCGCTTCACGGGGACGACGCCAGTGCAGAAGACGCAGCCAGGCGCCACCATCACATGGCCGGACGACAACAACCAGGATGACGAGCCGAAGGAAGTCCACATCTCGGAATATGACTGGGTTTCGCGCTGCTGGGAGGACGTTCGCGTCGAGAACCCAGAGGATTCGGAACAATGGGTCGAGGTCCGCAACATCTTCCGCATCGTCTTCCAGAGCCGTGATGACGGCCGCTTCATCGCCCTCAACCTGCCGCGCGTCGCGGACGACAGATAGGCTTCAGCATGGCTTTTACCTACCGCCGGGTGAAGGGGTCAAACCTCACCGCTGACGAGGTCGACGACAATTTCGAGGAGGCCGACGAGCGCCTTACTGCGCTCGAGGATGCTCCGATCGAAGGCGTACCGCCGTCCAACATTACGCTCATCGGATCGCAATTGACTTTCTATTACCCTGATGGGCTGACTTTCGGGCCGTTCACTGTTCCGCAGGCCATGTTTCGCCCGTCGGTCGGCGGGACGCTGGATGTGCCCACGGATGGCGTCTATGCGGTTACCAACTCGGACTTCAACCGCTTCTGGAATTACGATGGCTCGTCCAACATAACGGTTGAGTTACCGGCGACAGCGACCGCTGACATGGAGGTCACCTTCTGCCAGGAAGGCGCCGGCGCCGTTCTGTTCGACGGGCCAACGGATGTTACCGTCAAGGGCTTGGCCGGGTTCCTCAACCGCACTGGCGGGGCTGGCTCTGTCGTCACGGCGAAGTTTATGGGGTCCGGCATCTGGCGGCTCATCGGCCGCGTCGTCGAGGATGTGACCGTCTGATGGCGCAGGCGTACGGCTCGGTTGCGCATCCGGTCGATCTTGGGCCGTTCCGGCGCATCGTAAATGTGCATTGGGGGTCGAAATATCTTGTGCTTGGCATCGGAGCCGTCTGGACAGTGCAGCATGTTGCCGGCGCGCCGAATTTCTCCGTCGTCGGCGATCCGTTTGTCGAGCCGTTCACGCTGCACTACGCCTCGTCGATCGACCCCGCTGCCCCGGAGATTGTCGCCGCTTATGCGGGCACGAGCGGACACTGGACGTCCGTTCCACTTGGCCAAGTCGAGGCATCCGGCCTGCCGTCCTTGAGTTCGGTCGATCTTGGCGCTTGGCAATGGACCTGGCCCGATGCGGCAGGCATCAAACAGCCGTTCAACCAGTGGGCGCCGGGCGGGCCGGCTACCGGCATCCCGGAAGTGCAGGCGCCAGGCGGCGCGGGAATATTCAACCAGGCACTCGATCCATCGGTTATCCTGAAAGGCCAGATGTTCTTGCCAGGCGCGCCGCACTGGACCCTTGGCTTCACCGACCCTGGCCAGTGGGGAACCGGCGCCACAGAGGGAGGGCCGTTCTCGCCTGCGATCAGCGAGATCCAGACCCAATCCTTCTCGCTTGAGGGGCTGACAGCAACCTACAAGGAAAAAACCTGGCGGCCGGTCGCGTCACTGGTTTCCGGCGTTTCGACCTTCACGCCCGGCTCGCTGATGGTGCTCATGCAGAAAGAGGATGTCACCGCATGATGCCGGGTGTCGCCGCACAACCGCTCGGTCGCTCATCCTCGGGCGGCGGTGGGGGGATCGATAATTCCTGGAGCCTCGACTTCCTCAACGAGGTCTATACGAAGAACGGCAGCACGGTTGTCCTGGCCGACATTATCGACAAGCCGGAGCGCGTCGGCGCCAGCGGGCTTGAGGTGCTTGACCACAACGCATCCGGCTCGATCTTCGCTGCAGGCGACCTGTTCACCGATCTCATTGCGCTTGCCTGGACAATCGTCATCGAATGGGAAGAACTCGTCGACACCGACAGGACGGTGCTGCTCTATATGGAAGATTTCGATGGCGACGAACTCGACATCGAACGCGATACCGGCAACGGCATGTGGGCTTATGGCTTTGGAACCGGCTTTCGTTCGGTCAGTGACAGCGGCAACGAATATGGACCGGGCGTCCACAAGGTCGCGGTCACCTATACAGGCACTCAAATCGCCATGTCGATCGACGGTCTCGACACATTGGTCGACACCACGCCAAACGTGATGAACCCGATGGCGACGGCCGTTCTTGGCGGCTTCGGCGCGACATCGAAGAACCCGCTTTATTACCGCAAGGTCACGCTGTCGGCACCAGTGGCGAATTCGCTGCTGCCATCGCTCACCGCCTAATCTGAGGATTTCCAAATGGCTGACGACGTAACCCTTCCGGGAACGGGGGACACGGTTGCTGCTGACGATATCGGCGGCGTCAAGCATCAGCGTGTCAAGCTGTCACTTGGACCTGACGGTTCGGCGACAGACGCGCTTGGCGGGGCAGGCGCGGTCGCGGCCGGCGTCCAGCGTGTCACGCTGGCGAGCGACGATCCGGCCGTATCCGGCATCGGCTCGCTCACGGAAACCGCTCCCGCGTCCGACACTGCCTCAAGCGGCCTCAACGGTCGCCTCCAAAGGGTTTCGCAACGACTGACCTCGCTTATCGGCTTGCTTCCGACTGCCCTCGGTACTGGCGGCGGTCTAAAGGTCGATGGCTCCGGCACCGCTTTGCCTGTCAGTCAGTCTGGCACATGGAATGTCGGTCTTTCGGCCGGCACCAATCTCGTTGGCAAGGTCAAGACCAAGTTCATTGAAGCAGCGGCTTCGACGATGACGCGGCCGAACGACACGAATGCCTACACCGCCAACGATGCGGTTGCCAATAACACAACGGCCGGATCGGTGACGCCGTTCTCCTTCACGGTCTCTGATGTCAATGACGATCTGGTCACCATCGAGCGGCTGCGCCTGATCACGTCCGATACGGGTGTCGCCGGCAAAGCGCTGCGCATGTGGCTCTTCCGGGCATCGCCGACCGTCGGGGCCGGTGACAACGCGGCCTTTTCCAATCCGCGCGCCACCTTCATCGGTTCGCTTTCCGGCACCATGCGCACCTTCAGCGACGGCTCCGGCGGCCTCTTCGTTCCCGACGAGGGTTCGCGCATCATCACGCTCCCGACATCCGGGGCAAAGACCGTGTTCGGTCTACTGCAGACCCTTGAGGCCTTCACGCCGGTCGCGCAATCCACATGGATCGCCACGCTCGAAGGTTTCCAGGGCGCCGCCTGATGCTCGCGCCTTATCTGATCGGGCAGCGCGGCAAGGGGGCCTATGTTGCGCCTGGGTCCGGCAATGGCGAAGGCGATGGCGGGATCACTGATCCCGTCATCACCACGACGTCGAGCGGCGACACGACCATCAAAGGCAAGGTCAAGCCCGGGTCCTTCGGCAAGTTCGTCGTTCCGCTGGCAACGGTTCAAGCTGGTCGGCAATACACGTTTCGCTATACCCCTCAGTTCTCGCAGCTCGCCCAGCAGGGCAAGCTCGCCATGGTCGGCTTCGGCTTCAAGACCAACAACGATTTCCACATCGTTGGGCTGCGAGGCGACGGCTCGACAGGTCTCAACAAATATCAGGTCTATGGCGCACCGCCGAATGGCTGGAACGCGCAGACCGGCCACACCACAAATGACGGTGGCGCCGCTGCTTCAGGAACGCAGGCCGGTCCGAACTACCTGCGTATCATCATTTCGTCGGACGGCACCACCTACACGCTGCAATCGAGCGTCAACGGGACGGCCTGGAACACGGAGTTTTCGAACCAGTCTCTATCGCCATTTTCCAATGTCTCGGGCGTCACAACCTTCGGCGTCGCGCTGTGGTTCAACAATGCCGACGCAGGGCCGTTCTCGATCACCATCGATCAGTTTGCCGATGCGGTAGCATCCGATCCATATTTCTCCAGCGTCAAGCTTTTGCTCGGCTTCGAGGGAACGAACGGCGCGACGACAACGACCGATGAAAGCCCGTCGCCCAAAACTGTCACTTTCAACGGCAACGCGCAGATCAGCACAGCGACGGCAGCTTTTGGCTCGTCGTCCTGCCTATTCGACGGCTCGGGCGATTATCTTTCGATCGCAGACAGCGCTGATTGGGACCTTTCAGACGCTAATTCGGACCTGTTCACCATTGAATTCTGGTTCCGGCCGCACGCCAACGTGTCTAATCAACGCTTGATTGGCCAGGCGTCGTCGACAACGAACATCGGCTGGTATTTCAATTCGACATTCTCTGCCACGGGCGGCCAGCATGGGCAGATTTCATTCAATTATTCGCCAAATGGCACTAATGCATCAGTCGTTTCCGTCGGCAACGTCATACAGGCGATCGCGCTGGATACGTGGCACTTTGTAGCAGTGTCCAAGAATGCCTCTGGGAAGATCAGGCTATGGATCGACGGGGCGCTGGATTCGAGCGCCACACCTGCCGATAGCAGCATCTTCAATTCGACCGCGGCGCTCGAAATCGGCCGATTGCTCGGAGCCACGGCCAACCTTAACGGCAACATGGATGAAATTCGCATCACCAAGGGCGTCTGCCGATACGACACGGACGGATCTATCCCCGTCCCGACTGCGGCATTCCCGCGCTCTTGAACGGAAAAGGAGCCAGCGTTCGTCGCGCCGGCTCCTCCCCTACGCCGCTGCAAACATAGACGGAAATCAACCCTCCTATGTCGCTTTGGCCTTGCGCGCCGTTCGGGTTCAATCGACGGCGGCGCGCTTATTTTTGATCAATCAGCTGCCGGTACCGGCGGCGGCGTCGCAGGCGCCGATATTCGATGCGTCCATTGCATTGCAGAGGCCCGTGAAGCGGCCCGTCACCCACGCGCCGATCGCGATGATGGCGAGGATCGAAGCGGCGGCGATGATGCCGACGAGGATGGAATATTCGACCATGGCGGCGCCGGACTCTTCGTCGCGGAACTCCTTGGCCATGCTGAGAAGCTTCTTCATTTGAATTCCCCTGTTACCCAATACCCGGACAGAGGTGCTTCCAAGCTCATCCCCCTGGTCCCGAGAGTGATCCTGTTCCCGTCAGCCTCTTGGAGTCAAAGGAAAATTAGCAATTCATTAACCGCGATGGACTTCTTGGCAATATTTGCGCGCGGGTAAGTTGCTGAATTTTCGCTGGAATTTGGCCGGTTAACTCTATCGCCAACAGGCTGAGGCTGGGCCGGCCAAAGGTCCGCCGCCCGTCATCGACAATATATCGGAGTATACATCATGGCCGTTTCACGCGAGCGGGCATCGCTCGACAAGTTGCTTGTACACGAGGGCGGGTACGTCAATCACCCCAGCGACCCAGGCGGCCCGACCAACAAGGGCGTGACGCAGCGCGTCTATGACGCCTACCGGAAGGGCAAGGGGCAGGCTCCCCGCTCGGTGAAGAGCATCACCATGCAGGAGGTCTACGATATATATGACCGCCAGTATTGGGACGCGATCAAGGGCGATCAGCTTCCCGACGGCGTCGACTATGTCGTGCTCGACGGGGCGGTCAATTCCGGCGTAAGCCAATCGGTGATCTGGCTGCAGCGCGCCCTTGCGCCGGTCTACAAGGGCCGCGTCGATGGTGTCATGGGCCTGGGGACGCTCCAGGCCGTCAACGCCTACGGCAACAACGATCAACTTATCGATCGCATCTGCGACCAGCGCCTGAACTTCCTGCGCCATCTTCGGACATGGCCGGTGTTCGGCAAGGGATGGTCGGCGCGCGTTGCTGAGGTGCGTTCCATCGGACAGGCCTGGGCCACCGGTGAAACGCCACAGGCCGCCAGCTTCTTCTCCGGCGGGCAGGCGAAGGGCTTTGTCGAGGACGCGAATGCGGCGCCGTCCACTGCTCCCGCCGATGCGGCCACGGGAGCTGGAGCCGGGGGGCTTGGCGTCTCCGGCTATCTGTACGACCTGCAGAACCAGCTTTCGCCGTTCACCTACACGAGCGAATGGATCGGCAAGGTCATTGTCGTGCTCGCCATCGTCAGCGCTTTGCTGGCGATCGGCGGCCTCGCCTGGAGCTGGTACGCCCGCCGCAAGGCCAAGCGTCTGGCCGAAGCCGTGGGACCGGCGTGATGGAAGGCCGCATCGAACTCGCCTTGGCCGCTTGGAAGGCTGCCAAACCCTATGCGCGCGTGGCGGCCATATCCGCCGGCTGCGGCGCGTTGGGCGGCTTCCTGCTCGCCTGTCTGCTGTGGGGGTGAGCATGATCCGAATTCTTTTCATCGCGCTGGCCATCGCCATCGCTGCCTGCATGGGCGTCGGCCTCGTCGCCTATCACTACAAGGTTTCGGCGCGCGATGCGGTCGCCGCCAAGGAGGCGGCGGAGCGCAGCCTGTCGACGGCGATCGCCGTCAACAAGGCACAGGACGAGGCGATCGGCCGACTGAAAGCAGCCAAGGAAAAATCCGACCAGCTCGCTGCGGACCTCGCCGAACAGATCAAGACCTCCAATCAGTCGCTGGTCGACGCCGCCGACGAGCGCAGGAAGCTCCAAAATGAGAACGAAGACATCCGCAAGTTTCTGGCTTTGCGCATCCCTGATGCTCTGCGCCTGCGCGACGACAAAGCCCTCGGTCATCACTGAGACGAAGATCGAGAAGGACCGGGTGCCCGCGGCCTTGATCGCGCCGGTCGCGCCGCCATGGCGAAAGGCCGGCGCGCCGGCCAACTCCAGAGCCGATGGCGCCGAGACCGTCGAGGACCTGTTCACCCGAGGCGACGTGAACAAGTCGCGGCTTCTGGTCTGCACGGCGCAGGTTGATGGCGTGCGGGCATGGAACAAGGAATGAGCCGGTCGCTTGGACCAGGGCGAAGTGCAGGGCGATGCTGAGGGGCGGCCCTTTATGATTGCAAACCGTGCATCGAAAGGGCGGGGGAAAATGGCGGTACCGGGCACCAAAAGCCTTGAACTCATGATTGGCGGCTTGCTCGAAGCCACCGCCAACATGCAGCGCGACATCACCGAGATCCGTCGCGACATCAAGGAGAGCGACGCCAGGGCGTCGTTGAGCTACGAACAGTCCGAACAGCGGGCGGCAGCGAGCCGGGCCAAATTGCATGCCCGCAGCGACGAGCTGATCGAGCGCATGGCGGAGGCCGAGAACAGCATCAAGCTGTTGAAGGAGGACATGACCGACGTGAAAGCGGTCACCGATGACGTGGTGCGCTGGAAGCTGATGGGCATGGGCGCGCTCGCCGTCACCGGCATTGCCTTCGCCTCGCTCAGCTCCGTCGTGACGCTCTACTGGTCGGATATCTGGAAGTTCCTGCGCGGCGTATGACCCTGCGCCCCTTGCCGTGGTCGGGCGTTTCATGCAGCATTACCTGGCCGCAGGTCGCGCATGTCGACCGGCTTGCCGCAGGTCGAGCAGGTGTAGAAATGCTCGCTCTCACTGCTCACCGGTTCGCCTATATGCCTGCCAACGATCGGCGGCCCTACGTTTCCGTCTTCCTTCATAACCGCTCGTCCATCAAATTTTGCTAAAATGCCCGGAACCGATCAGCGCCCCGGCGCCTTGAATCGCGTTGTTGGGTGTTGTGCATGGGTAACGAAAAAGCCCGGCTGAAGTTCATTCGGCCGATGGAGCCGCGTCTGGTGGAGACGCCGCCAGTGAGCGACGACTGGTTCCACGAGATCAAATATGACGGCTTCCGCACCCAGCTGGTGCGCGACTGGGCTGGCGTCACCGCCTATTCGCGCAACGGCCACGACTGGTCGAAGCGCTACTGGCCGGTGGTCGGCGCCGGCGAGAAGCTGCCGGCGCAATCCTTCATCATCGACGGCGAGATGATCGCGCCCGAGCCGGATGGTCGGCCGAACTTCCACGCCATGCATTCGCGCATGGCCTGGAATGCCGAGCAGCTCGCCTTCGTCGCCTTCGATATTCTCCACCTTGATGGCGAGGATCTGCGCGCGACGCCGGCGATCGAGCGCAAGGCCATCCTGTGGAACCTGGTGAAGCCGGCCACGGGCATCATCCAGTACAGCCAGCACGTGGAAGGCGGAGGTGCCGCTTTCTTCGAGGCTGTCGAGAAGATGGGCCTCGAAGGCATGGTCTCGAAGCGCCGCGGCAGCTTCTATCGCGGTGGCCTGTCCGACGCTTGGCTGAAGATCAAATGCTGGGAAACAGGCACCTTTGACCTGCTCGGGATCAAGCGCGAGGAAGGCAAGCGCACCGAGGCGATCGTCGCCCGGGACGGCAAATATGCCGGCGCGCCGGCGATCTCCCTGACGAAGGAAATCCGCGAGCGGCTGCTGCAGCGTATGCGCGGCGCTCGGCCGCCGCCCGGCCTGCCAAAGGCCATCGCGACGGCCGACATCGAATGGCTTAAGCCAGGTCTGAAAGCCACCGTGCAATCCCTGCGCGGCGAGACGAAGCTGCGTCACGGCTCGGTGAAGGCGATTCGTGAGCAGGAGTAGCGCTGCCTCTTGACGAAATGGGAATTTGTTCTCATTTCGTTCTGATGCCAGAGACCTATGCGCCCAAGCGGAAGGACTACCCGCTTTCGAACCTCAATGATGGCCTGCGGCTGGTGCGCGTGCGCTGCGGCTATTGCAAGCGCCAGCACTGCTATTATCCGGACGATCTCATCCGCGTCTTCGGTGACGTCGACGTCGATTCGCTGTCATGGCGCATGAAATGCGAGAACGGCGCCGACCACGGCCATCCGCAGGTCGAGGCCTTCGCGCCGACCGGCAAGGAAGCCGTCGGCCTGCGCATCCGCCGCCTCAAGGCGCTCAAGGTTCTGACGGTGCCGGTATGGAAGGAGGGGTAGGGCGCGCGCCCGGAAACCGCCCAGATACGACCCCAAAGCGCCCAGTTTCGGCGGAAATAGCTGGGCACAAACGGCACAAAAAAGCCCGGAAATCCGCCATTCCTGCGGTTTGAACGCTCGTTTACACCGAAGATGTCGGCGGTTCGAGCCCGTCATCGCCCACCAATCCGCCAGACAAGCTGAAGCAAAATGCGGCAGCGGCCCTCGCCAGGGCCGCCACTCTGAAGCACCTGATTCAGGCCGCTACTGTCTCACATAGCAGCGTTTGTGAGCGCCCGGAGCGGGATCATCGCCGAAAGCGTTGTTGCTGCAGCGAACGCCGTTCCTGAAAACATCCTGCGTGTATTGGCCGCGTGCGCCGTATCTGACCATCGCGCGGCCGCGGAAATCGCAGAACTCGCCCTCCCGGGCGCAGGCGACCCATTCGCCGCGGCCCGGACGTGGGCCGTAGTCATCGTCGCCGTAATCGTCGTCATCACCATAGCCGCCACGAGCCACGAAGTAACAGGCCTTCTCGCGGCCGGGGGCGGGGTCGCCAAAGAGGCGATTCGAGCAGGGCACGGACCGACGGTCAAAAAACCGCGAGGTTGTTCGGCCCCGCGCGCCGTAAACCACCTCCGTCGGATAGGGCAAGCGGCATATGCCGCCTTCATTGGCACATCGCCGCAGCTGCTGCGCCGAGGCGGTAGCGGGGAAAAGGGCGGTGGCGGTCGCAGCCAAGCCGATGAGGCAAATGACTGCAAACGCCATTCGGATCAAGAAAATTGGGGTTTTTGACACGGTTTGTCCTCCATGCGATGCAAGCTCGCCATCCTATAGCAGCCCGGTTCAATAGGCGATGAACAAGCCGGTCATTGCAAGGGCCGTCGCCGCCGGCCCATCTTGCCCAAGGATGGGCTGTGCCCAAGCCGCGGCGACTCACGGCGGCGTCAGGCGAAAATCCTGGCCTTCCGGCAGGAGCTGGCCGCCATCGACGACGATTGTCGTGCCGGTGATATAGCTGGCGTCGTCCGAGGCCAGGAATAGGAAGGCATTCGCGACGTCGCGCGGCGTGCCGAGGCGCCCGAGCGGCACGGCGTCCTCCATGCTCTTGATGAAGGCGGCGGCGCGGTGCAGCCGCATGCCTTCCGTCAGAATGTTGCCGGGCTCGACGCCGTTGACGGTGATGCCATAGCCGGAAAACTCCAGGGCCGCGGAACGGATGAAGCCGTTGATGCCGGCCTTGCTCGCCGAATAATGGCCATGACCGGGGCTGCTTACCTGCGGGCCGGTTATGGAGGAGGTGAAGAGCATGCGGCCGCTCCGCTGCGCCTTCATCGGCGTCAGAGCGGCGCGGGCGGCATTGAAGGTGCCGCGCAGATTGACCGCCATGACGCGGTCCCAGTCCTCGGGGCTGGTGTTTTCGATGAGCTGCCAGGGATAGATGCCGGCGTTCTGGACGACGATGTCAAGGCGGCCATGGCGGTTCAGTGCCAAAGCCACGACAGCTTCGGCGTCGGCCATCTTCGAGATGTCGGTATGGATAAAGGCGGCACCCAGCTCATCGGCGCTCGCCTGGCCGGCCTCCGCTTCGCTGTCGGCAAGCACCAGCCTTGCGCCTTCCTCGGCAAAGCGCTGGGCTATGCCCTTGCCGATGCCGCGCGCGGCGCCGATGATCGCCGCCACCTTGCCTTCGATACGTCCGGTCATGCGAGCCGTCCTGTCATGCGAGTTTTTGACGAATCGTTTGCTTGAAAGCGTCGAGCAGCACGGCCGCCAGTACCAGCAGGCCGTGGATGACCTGGGTGAAATTGGCCGGCAGGCCCATGAGGTTGATTGCCGTGTTGATGGCCGACAGAAGCAGCACGCCGGCGTAAACACCGGGCAGCGTGCCGACACCGCCCTTCAGGCTGACGCCGCCGATGACGACGGCGGCGAAGGCGTTGAACAGGAGGCCGACGCCCAGATTGGCGGTGGCGCCGGAGGTGCGGATGGCAAGCAGCCAGCCGGCAAGGCCGGCAATCGCACCGGCCAGCACGAAGGCGATAATCAGGTTGCGGTTGACGCGGATGCCGGCGCGGAAAGTCGCGGTCTCATTGCCGCCGATCATCACCAGATGGCGGCCGAACGGCGTCTTGGCCAGAATCAGCGAGAAGACCACGAAGCAGGCGACGGCAATCCAGGCGGTGAGCGGCAGGCCGGCGAGCCGCTGGATGCCGAACCAGCGGATGGCAGGCGCCAGGTCCTGCGCCGAGCGTCCACCGGAGATGACCAGCACAAGGCCGCGCACCCAGATGTAGGAGGCCAGCGTGATGATGAAGGCGCTCATTTGCAGCCTGACGATGAGGAAACCGTTGATGACGCCGATGATGGCGCCCACCGCCAGCGCGATGGCGAGCGAGACCGGCACCATCAGCCAGTCCGGATACAGCTGCAGGCCGAGGCCGATGCCGGACGAGCAGAACATGATGCCGACCGCCATGGCGCTGAGCGCCGCGACCGATTCGACCGACAAGTCCATGTGGCCGGCAATGATGACCAGCGCCAGGCCGATCGATATGACGCCGAGCACGCTGGACGCCTCGACGATGTTGGCGAAGATGCCGAGCTGGAAGAAATTCGGAATGAAGATCGAGAACACCGCCAGCACAAAGACCAGCATGAACCAGACGAGATTGTCGAGCACGAGCTCGAGACTATGGCGGGTGCGTGGGCTCATCGGCCGATCCGGTTAGCGTCGGGTTTGAATGCGCGGCCGCCGCGGGGCGGGCTGGGAGGCCCCGGGCCGCGTGCGGCCCGGGGCTCTGCTGGGAAGCCTATTCGACGGACTTGACGGTTTCCGTCGGCGGCTTCTGATTGCCCCAGAAGGCGGGGTTGTCGACATTCGCCTTGGTGATCGCAGCACCCGGGATCTTGATGTTGGGACCCCAGGCTTCCTTGGTCACCACCGACTTCAGGCCGAGCACGTCATAGTCGCCGGGCTTGATCTCCTGCTTATTGGCGACCTTGTCCATGAACATGGCGACAGCGGCGGCCTGTGCGTAAAGCGGCTGCTCGACCTCGACGTTCAGCCAGCCCTTGCGGATCAGGTCGAGGCCGACAGGCGCGCCGTTCGAGCTCATCAGCATGACATCGCCCGGCTTCTTGCCGGCGGCTTCAAGCGAAGCAACCGCGGCGACCGACAGGTGGGCGGCATGGCTGAAGATCAGGTCGATGTCGGGATTGGCCAGCATCTGGTCGGCGACGATCGTGCCGGCGTTGCTCGCTTCCCACTGCATGGCCGGTAGCGAGATGATCTTGACGTCCGGAAACGCCTTCATCTTTTCCTCAAAACCCTTCTGGATATCGAGGGTATAAGGGTCGCCGGGATCGCCGAGCACCTGCAGGATCTTGCCTTTGACTGCGCCATTCTTGGCCTTCAGCAGCGCTTCGGCCTGGTCGGCCGCGATGTGGCCGATCTCGACCGTGCCGGCGACGGAGGTGAAGTCGGACGGTGTCGCAGTGATCTGGCGGTCGAACTCGACCACCGGGATTCCGGCGGCCCGCGCGGCCTCCACCGACGGCTTCAGTGCGTTGAAGTCGACAGCGGCGAGGATGATCGCCTTCGGCTTCAGGGCAATCACGTCATTCATCTGCGATTGCTGAGCGTCGGTCTTGTTGTCGGCGTTCAGCGTCTTCATCTCGTAGCCGACCTGCTTCAGGAATAGTTCCAGCGCGCTTACCGAGCCGGTCTGGAATTCGTCGAGCAGTGTCGGCACCAGGTAATAGACGGTACCCTTGGACTGGGCGAATGCCGGCGTGAGCGTGGCAACGGCCAGTGCCAGGATACCGAAGACAGAAAGTAGCATTCGCTTCATGTCATTCGCTCCTCTTCTCGCCGGACCCCTCATTGTTTCTCAGCGCGCCGGTCCGGCACCGGCGAGCGTCTCCCCGGTGATCATGTTGATCACCGCATCGGGACTTGTCTTGTTGCGGGCAACGTCGCCGGCCACGACGCCGTGGCGGATCACAACGATCCGGTCGGCGACCTGGAAGGCCTGCTGCATGATGTGGGTGATGATGACGACGCCGATGCCCTGGCTCGCCACCTGGCGGATCATGTCGAGGCCGCGGCGGGTCTGTTCGACGCCGAGCGCGGCGAAGGGTTCGTCGAGCAGCACCAGCTTGCCGCCCCAATGGACGAAGCGGTTGAGCTCGATCGCCTGCCGCTGGCCGCCCGAAAGATGCTCGACCTTGGTACGCAGCGAGGGAATACGTGTGCCGGCATTGGCCAGCGCCTTGCCGACCACTGCTTCCATGGCGCGCTCGTCGAGCACCGGAACGCCCAGCACCTTGCGCGTGATCTCGCGTCCCATGAAGAAATTGGCCACCACATCGACATTGGTGCAGAGCGAAAGGTCCTGGTAGACGGTCTCGATGCCGGCGGCCTTGGCCTCGGCCGGAGACCTGGCGAGGAATTCCTTGCCTTCAAACAGCATGCGGCCCGAGGTCGGTTCGAGCCCGCCGGCGATGATCTTGACCAGCGTCGACTTGCCGGCACCGTTGTCGCCTAGCAGCGCCACGACCTCGCCGCGTCCGATCGAAAAGCTGATGCCGCGCAGCGCCTGGATGGCGCCGTAGTTCTTGGTGACATTGTCGAGGACCAGCAGGGGTTCGCTCATGGCGCGACGTCTCCGCCTCTCAGAAGGTCGCCATCGCGCAGCCGCTTGGCGGTGAAGATCTGGCCGAAGCGCGGGGAAAGCACGCCCGAAACGGCAAGCGCCGCCGCTCCTCGCAGCACCGCATGCTGGCCGCCTTCTGCCACCAGGATGCGCGGCGTGGTGCGATCCTTGCGCGCCGAGACCGAATTCAGCAGCGGATGCCCCGATGTCGCCAGCCGTTTGAGCAGGGCAGGCGAGGCCAGTCCGCCGAGGACGATCGTTTCAGGATCGAAGAGGTTCTCGATGATAGCGATTGCGTTGCGGAAAACGGGCGCGACCGCGGCCACCCAGCCAGCGTCATCGCCGCTCCAGCGGCTTCGCGCGTCCAGCGAAATGTAGCGTTCGAGGCAGCCGCGATTGCCGCAGGGGCATGGTTCACCATCCGGAACGACCGGGATGTGGCCGATCTCGCCGGCATTGCCCCAGGCGCCGCGCAACGCGCTGCCGTCATGCAGCATGGCGCCGCCGAGCCCGACGCCGAAATAGAGATAGTAATATTCGGAATGCTTTGCGCCGAGACCGTAGAGGCGTTCGCCCACGGCGGCGGCAGCCATATCGTTTTCGAAGAAGGCCGGCAGGCCAGTGGCTGCTGTTAGCCGCTCGCGCAGCGGAACATCCTGCCAGCCGGCCATGGTGGTCGGGCCGACGAAGCTCATGGGTTCAACACCGAACGGGCCCGGAAGCGCCATGCCGATACCGATGACGCGGCCGCCCGGGCGGCGCCCGGTCATCTCGGCGACCATGGCGCCGATTGCTTCGAATGCGTCGTCGGGAGCGGCGTTTGGCGCCTCTCCGTGCGCGCTCTCGACGACGTCGCCGCTGAGATTGATCAGCGCCGCGTCGATGCCGAGCGGGGTGAGGTGGATGCCGACGGCATAACCGCCTTCCGGGTTGATGCGCAGCGTCGCCGGCGGCAGGCCACGGCCCTTCGGCTCCTCGCGAACCGACAGGATGTAACCTTGCGCCTCCAGTTCGCGAACGATGGTCGAAACGGTCTGGACGGTCAGTCCGACATGGCGGGCGATATCGCCGCGAGCAATGGGGCCGAAGCGGCGGATGGATTCGAGCACGATGCGCCGGTTGTACGGCCGCCCGAATTCCTGATTGGTCCCCCGCAACGCCATGCCTTGCGCTCCCACTTGTGGGCAAGACTTGCAGAGAAGATTTATTCAGTCAAATGGAATTCAAAAATATCTCTTGTTGCAGCGCAACAGGAGCCCGCTGCGATCGCCTTTTCGGAGCGGGAACCTCAAATTCGAAGCCAAAGGGCAGCTGGAGCGGCTCGGCGTTTCAGAATGTCGCGGAATCGCTATAAGGCTTCGTTTTCGTACAGTTTTGGAAGGTCGCCACGCACTTCCCTGGCGTTGCCCTAATAGCGGATAGCCCGCCGCTCGATCAGCACGACGATACAGAACAGCGCGATCGACAGCGACGATGATAGTACGATCGCCGCATAAAGCCGGTCGGACTGGTAGTTGAAGGTCGCCTGGATGATCAGCGCACCGAGGCCCTTGTCCGAGCCGATCCACTCGCCGACGATGGCGCCGATCACGGCGGTGGCCGACGCGATCCTGAGTGAGGAGAACAGCATCGGCAGGGCGCGCGGCAGGCGAAGGCTCCAAAAAATCTCCGAGCGTGTCGCCGACAGAACCCGGAACAGCTCGTGCTCGTTGTCGCTGGCCGAATCGAGGCCGCGGATCATGTTCACCAGCGTCGGGAAAAAACAGATCACCGCGGCAATGACGATTTTCGGCGTCATGCCGAGGCCGAAGATCAGGATGATGATCGGCGACAGCGCCAGGATGGGGATAGTGTTGAAGAACAGCACGATCGGGAAATAGGCCGCTTGCAGGACGCGGCTGTGCACGAAGAGGACGGCAAGCAGCACGGCAGCCAGATTGCCGATGACGAAGCCGGCGAGTGCCTCGATCAGCGTTGGCCGCAGATTGTCGATGAGGAGCGAAAAGTTCTTCTGGAAGACGCCGAGGATCGCTGTCAGCGTCGGCACGATATAGGCCGGCACCCCGAGCAGCGGCAGGAGGTATTGCCAGGCAAGCAGGATCGATGCCGCACCCAGGACGGGAAGCGCGATCGTCATCTGCGGGGAAAGCGGCGCCTGTCTCATGATGCGCGCTCCAGCGCCACGCGCAGATCGGCCATGGCGGCGACGATCGCCGGATCCTCGCGCTTGCAGCGGTTGCCTTCCTGCTTGAACGGCCGCATGTCAAGGTCCTTGACAACGCGCCCCGGATTGGCGGCGAGCACGATGACGCGTTCGCCGAGATAGGCCGCCTCGGCGATCGAGTGGGTGACGAAAAGGATGGTCGTGCCGCTGCGCCGCCATAGCGCCAATAGCTCGTCGTTCAACCGGTCGCGCGTGATCTCGTCCAGCGCGCCGAAGGGTTCATCCATCAGAAGCAGTTTCGGTTCGCCGAGCAGGGCGCGCGCGATCGCGACGCGCTGGCGCTGGCCGCCGGAGAGCTGATGCGGCAGGCGCTCGCCGAGGCCGCCGAGACCCATGAGCTCCAGCAGTTCCGCGCTGCGGTCCTCGATCTTGCGGGTCAGGCTGCCCTGGCCGACGCCGAGCGGCAGGCGCACATTGTCGCGCACCGTGCGCCAGGGCAGCAGGGTAGAATCCTGGAAGACGAACCCGACATCGCGGCGCGAACGCACCGCATGCGGCGTTTCGCCAAGCACGCTGATCGTGCCGCCGAGCGGATCGAGCAGGTCGGCCACCACCCTGAGCAAGGTCGACTTGCCGCAACCGGACGGCCCCAGGATCGACAGGAAAGAACCGGCTGCGACCGTCAAGTCGAGGCCGGCGAGCACTTTGATGGCCGTCTGCCGGCCGCCATAGCCGACATCCAGCTGTCGCGCTTCGATCGCGTTCTGCATTAGATCATCACAACGTTTGATTGAATCGTCATGCGGATCTAACCCTTTGACGGAGCATGATCTTTCCAAAAACCGGTTCCCACTTTTTGGGATCATGCTTTAGGCCGCGGGCGCGTCGAGCTTGGGCCGGTCCGCGGCAGAAAGCTCCAGGATCTTGGTGGTGTAGACATCCTTGGCGGCCGGGCGTCCGTTCGGATATTGGCCGACCTTGTCGAGCAGCGCCAATTGCTCCTCGATCGAGGCCGGATCGAACGTGCCCCAGCCATCCTTGGCGGTGGCGGCGTCGAAGGAGAGCTTCAACACCAGGTTGACGGTCTTTTCCTCCCAGCCGAGGTCCATTTCCGGATAGGCGGCGACCATCTTCTTGACCGCTTCCTGCGGGTTGGCGTGCACACAGCCCCAGCCCTTGCCCACGGCGCCGATGAACTTCGCCAGAGTCTCAGGGTCCTTTTCGATCGCTGCGTCGGTGGCGAAATAGACGTCGGCATAGGAGCTCAGCCCGAGGTCGCGCACCAGAAGATCGATGCGGTCGTCGCCGACGACGCTGAGCGCTTGGGTGTTGGTGATCCAGCCGCCGATCGCGTCGACATCGCCGCGCACCAGGGGCGCCTTGTCGAAGCCGACATTGACGATGGTCACCTCCGACGGATCGATGCCGTTCTTGGCCAGGATCTCGTCGATGACGAACCGCGCCGTCGGCTGGATGCCGATCTTCTTGCCCTTGAGGTCGGCCACGCCGCGGATCGGCTTGGCCGGTTTCGAGGTCAGCGCGTAGGGCCCGGTGCGGAAGCCGCAGGCGATGATCTTGACCGGCACGCCGCTGGCGCGGGCTGAATAAAGCTGTGGGGTTTCCGAGAACTGGCCAAGCTGCGCGGCCCCCGAAATGACCGGCGGCACGGTCGACGCATTCGGGCCGCCGGGGCTGAACTCGACCTCCAGTCCGGCATCCTTGAAATAGCCGTTGGCGACGGCCGCGATGTCGCCGATCTGGCCGTTGGACATCAGCCAGTCATATTGGATGACGACCTTGCCGGCGGCCTTAGCGCCCGGCGTCAGCACCAGCTGCATGCCGGCAGACGCGGCCGCGACGGCCGCAATGCCGCCCTTGACGAAAGCGCGGCGGTTCAATTCGTAGTCTCGGTTCCCACTCATTTTTCGCTCCTGTTGCAGACTTTCTCGTCTCTTCTTTTCAAGCGCCGCTCCCTTCGGCGGGGCGTCGTCTACGGCTGTTCGTCGTGGTAGTCGCCGGGGCCGCCGTCGAGCCAGGCGTAAAGTTCCCAGAGCGTGTCGTCCGGGTCGGTGAAATAGGCGCAGCGCGCGTTCCAGACGTAGTTTTCGGGCGGGCCATAGAAGGGCACGCCCTTGGCGCTGAGATCGGCATGCATGCGGTCGATGTCGGCGGGCGTGTCGAGTTGCACGGCGACGCAGACCTTATGCGCGTGGCGCGGCGATCTCAGCTTGGACACACCGGTGTGCCGATTGATGTGGTCGAGCTCCCAAGCGGCGAGCGTGACGCCTTCGCCATGGAAATCGGCAAACCCTTCGGCGCGGCGGCGCAGGCGGAAGCCGAGTTTTTCAACGTAGAAGTCGACCGTCCTTTCGATATTTTCGACCAGCAGGCAGACATCGGAGATGCGGGTGATGCTTGCTGGCATGGCTATTTCGCTCCGTTAGCTTTCGAGAGCGGTAGCTTGACGCCGACGCGGTTGGCGGCGCCGACGATGTGCGCGCGCATCGCCGCTTCCGCCGCAGCCGGGTCGCCCGCCACCAGCGCCTCATAAATGCGCACATGCTCGCCGACATTGATCTCGACCAGGTCGTGCAGCGGGTTGGTCATGCGGGCGTAATGGATCGAGTGGCGGATCTGCTCGCAGACGAAGGAAATGAAGGTGTGGATGTAGCTGTTGCCGGTGGCGCGTGCGATCTCGCGATGGAAGAGCAGGTCGGCGTCGATGCTGCCTTCCTCCCAGCGCTCCTCGCCGCCCATGCGGTCGAGCGCCGCCTTGATCGAATCGAGATGTTCCTGGTTGCGGCGCGCCGCTGCGAGGGCCGCCGATTCGGCCTCGAGGATGCACCGCAGCTCGAACAGCCGCTCCATATTGTGCGTGTCCTTGAGCGCCTCGCGGTCGATGCGGATCGCGGCCCGCTGCTCGGGCGCCAGCACGAAGGCGCCGATGCCTTGCCGCGCCTCGATCATGCCGTCGGCACGAAGCTGGGCGATCGCCTCGCGCACGACATTGCGGCTGACGCCGAATTTTTCCGACAGCTCCTGCTCGGTCGGCAGGCGTGCCCCGGGGTTCAGCTCGCCGGATTCGATCTCGCGGCTGAGGAAAGCGGCGACACGGTGCGGCAGCGTCTCGACAGTGCCGATGGCGGCCAGTCTCTGCTTCATGGAAAGATCTCCGTTGCGGGCAGCAGGCAGCCGGGATTCATCAGGCCCTTGGGGTCGAGGGCGTTCTTCAGCGCCGCGGCCATGCGGCGATGCGTCGGCGAAAGCCCGGCCCAGAATTCCTTGCGCCGGCTGCGGCCTATGCCGTGCTCCGCGCTGATCGAGCCGCCGAGACCGACGGCGATGTCATAGAGCCCGGTGACAACCTCAGCACCACGCGCACGAGCCTCGTGCTCGGCAAGTGCGGGCGGCGGCAGCACGTTGAAATGAATGTTGCCGTCGCCGGCATGGCCGTAGGCGAGGGGAATCCAGCCGGGATGATCGTTCGCGACAAAGCGGCGGGCCTGCTCGATCAGGACAGGGATATCGGAAATCCTCACCGACAGGTCAGTGCGCACATGATAGCCGCGCTTTGCCTGGCCTTCGACCAGGCCCTCGCGGATCGCCCAAAAACTCCTGGCCTGCGTGGTGCTCACGGCGAGGACCGCGTCGGTCACCAGGCCATGTTCCATGGCATCGCCGAGGAAGCCGGCAAGCAATCCGTTGAGATCGATGGCGGGGCCGGAGGACAGTTCGATGAGGACCTGGACGGGCGCCGAGACCGGCGCTCTCATTCCAGGGTCGATCAGCCGGGCAAGCTCTATGCATTCCGAGCCGATGATCTCGAAAGCGGAGATCAGGTCCGAACAGTCGCGGCGCGCCCGGTTGAAGAGCGCGACAGCCGCCTCGAACGAAGCCAGGCCGAGATAGGCGGTCTCCGTCTTGGCCGGTTTCGGAAACAGCTTGACCTCGACACCCGTGATGATACCCAGCGTGCCTTCCGAGCCGATGAAAAACTGCTTCAGGTCATAGCCGCTGTTGTTCTTGCGCAGGCCGGAGAAGCCGTTCCAGAGGTCGCCGTCCGCCAGCACCACTTCGAGGCCAAGGATCAGGTCGCGAGCCATGCCGTAGCGCAGCACGTTGACGCCGCCGGCGTTGGTGGCCGCATTGCCGCCGATCTGGCAGCTGCCTTGCGCGCCGAGCGCCAGCGGGAACAAGCAATCCCGCGCTTCGCACGCGTCCTTGATCGTTTGCAGCACGCAGCCGGCATCGGCCCGCAGCGTGAAATTGTCCGTATCGATCTGCCGGACGGCGTTCAGCCGCTCCAGGCTGACGACAACCAAGTCGCTGCCTTTGCTGTCGATCGCGCCTGATACCAGCCCGGTGTTGCCGCCTTGCGGGATAACGCCGAGCCCAAGCTCGCTGCAAAGCCGCATCACGGCCTGAACCTCGGCAACCGAGGCTGGCCGCAGCACGGCGAGAGCCCCGCCGCGATAATCGCCTGCCCAGTCGCCCAGGTATTTCGCCATGCCGGCCGGGTCGAGGGCGATGCCCTTTTCTCCGACGGCGCTTTCCATGGCGCCGAGGATTTCCGGTGAAAAGCGTTGCAGCGTCATGAGCGTTTGCGACTGGATATCGGGTGATGCATATCATCCTACAACTTGGCTCGAGTCAATCGTCCTTCCTGTTCGGCGACCACGTCACGGGCTTGTTCAAGAGGGGAGTTGACCATGCCCGTGCGAAGGCTGTGTCGGTCGGGCTAGGCCCTGCCTATGCGTCGTCCTGGCCGATTGCCGGCCGCCAAAACCACCGCGATGGTGCACAGCGGGGGGAAGCCGTTGGCTCGTCCTTCGACCAGATCGGTCCGTTGAGGAGAAAAGATGATTGAACTGCCTTTTGTCCGTGAAGAATACCAGCAGCGGCTCGGAAAAATCCGCGCCCAGATGGCCAAGCGCGGCATCGAACTCCTGATCGTCAACGACGTCGCCAACCAGCATTACATCACCGGTTATGACGGCTGGTCGTTCTACACGCCACAGGTGGTGCTTGTTCCGATCGAGGACGCCGAGCCTGTCTGGATCGGCCGCGCCATGGATGCGGCCGGCGGCTTGCTGACGGCCTGGATGGAGCCGCAAAACGTGGTCGGCTTTCCCGAGGACCATGTTCAGCGCGCCGACCGTCACCCCATGGACTGGATCGCGGCCTGGATCGTCGCCAAGGGCTGGGGCAATCGCCATATCGGAATCGAGCTGGAAGCCTACTACTTCTCGCCGAAGGCCCATGCGCGGCTCGTCGCCGGGCTGCCCAACGCGAAATGGCACGATGCCGACCTGCTCGTGAACTGGATCCGCGCAGTAAAATCGGCGCCTGAAATCGCCTATCTGCGCAAGGCATCGCAACTGGCCGAAGCGGCGGTGGCGCGGGCCTACGAAGTCATCGCGCCGGGTGTGCGCGAATGCGACGCGATTGCTTCGATCCAGGCGGCGCAGATCGCCGGCAGCCCGGATTTCGCCGGCGACATCACGGCGCTGCCACCGACGATCCTTGGCGGCGAAAATGCCTCGGCGCCGCACATCATGTGGAGCGACAGGCGGTTCGGGAAGGAGGAAACGATCGCGCTCGAGCTGGCCGGCGTTTGCCGCCGCTACGCCGCCGGGCTCGCCAGGACGGTGCAACTCGGCAAGACGCCGACCCGCGTCGCGGACACGGCAAAGGCGGTGATCGAAGGCATGGATGCTGTGCTCGACACCCTGCGGCCGGGCACGACCGCGGAGGCAGTCGAAGCCGCCTGGCGCAAGGTCATAGAGCGTCACGGGCTGAAAAAGGAATCGCGCATCGGCTATTCCATCGGCGTTGCCTATCCGCCGGATTGGGGCGAGCACACGATCAGCCTGCGGCCTGGCGACAAGACGGTGCTCCAACCCGGCAATGTCGTTCATTCCATCCTGGGCATGTGGATGGACGGTTGGGGTATCGAGGTCAGCGAGACCATCCTGGTGACCGAGAGCGGCAACGAGACGCTGACGAAGTTCCCGCGGGACATCCATGTCAAAGCCTGACCGGCCGTCTTCTGCAACCGACACCGCTCCCGACATCGACGCCGGGATTCTCGATCGGATGATCGAGATCCGTCGCCATCTGCACCGCCATCCCGAGCTTTCGAACCGGGAATCAGGCACGCAGCGTTATTTGCGCGAGATGCTGGCCGGGCAGGGGATTGCGGATATCCGCGACGTCGCCGGCTACGGGCTTGCGGTCGATATCGTCGGCACCGGCCGGCCTTCAAACCGCAAGCTGGTCATCCGCGCCGACATAGACGCCTTGCCGATCGAGGAGGAGTCCGGTGTCGATTTTGCCTCGGAAAATCGGGGTGTGATGCATGCCTGCGGCCACGATGCCCATGCCGCGATGGGCTTCGCGGTGGCCGCGCATCTGCACCGCGCGCGCGACAGTTTCGGCGGAACCGTCCGCCTCATCTTCCAGCCGGCCGAAGAGGACGAGCCGTCGGGCGGCCGGCGTGTGGTGGAGGAGGGGCTTCTCGACGATATCGATGCCGCGATTTGCGTCCATGTCGATCCCTATACGCCATCCGGCAAGGTCGCGGTCGGCTCCGGTCCCTACACTTTGGCTTGCGATACGTTCGATGTGATGGTCACCGGTTCGGCCGCGCATGCGGCAAAACCCTATGAGGGTATCGATGCGCTGACTGTCGCCTGCTCCATGGTGAGCGAGCTGCAGAAGATCGTCTCGCGCGAGACCGACCCTTACGATCCGCTGGTCATCTCGGTGACCGCCATCAACGGGGGCAATGTCTACAACGTGACCGCCGGCAAGGTCGCTTTCAAAGGCACCATACGCAGCGGCAGCGACAGCACCCGTGAGCGCGCCTGGCGCCGGCTTCGCGAAGTGCTTGAAGGGATAGCGGCAAGCCACGGCGCAAGCGTAAAGACCGACATCCACCGGGGCGAACCTGGCGTCGTCAACGATGCCGGGATGACGGCCCTGATCAGGGCCTCCGCCAAGGCCAGCATCGGCGCGGACAATGTGCTCAACATGCCCGGATGGAGCATTGCCGACGACTTCGGCTACTACAGCGAGAAACGCCCGTCGGTCTATTTCCGGCTCGGCATCCGCAACGAGGAGGTCGGATCGGTCTACCCGCTTCACCACGCCAGGTTTCGCGTCGACGAGGCCGCGTTGAAGAACGGCGTCCTTACTTTGGTTTCGGCGGCAACGATGTACCTAGCCGGGCAGGAGAATCCCGGTGCTTAAAGCGCGTCGCGATTTTTCAGATTCGCTCCATGCGCATTAGGTTTTTGATTTTACGCATGTCTTTATCCCGAAACCGGTTCCCACTTTCGGGAGACATGCTTTAGCGAATTCGCAGGCGCCGATTCAGCCGGTCAAAGATATTGCGCGACCTTCTTGCCGACGGTCAGGAAGCGCAGCGGGTCGATTGCCTCGCCGTTGTGGCGCACCTCGTAGTGCAGGTGCGGGCCCGTCGAGCGGCCGCTGCTGCCGGTCTTGCCGATGACGTCGCCGGCGGCGAGCTTCTGGCCGACGGCGACGTCGATCTCGCTCAGATGTCCGTAGCGTGTGGCAAAGCCGTTGCCATGGTCGACCTCGACCATGCGGCCGTAGCCGCCGGCCCAGCCGGCCCTTCTGACGATGCCGGCGGCCGTGACCTTGGCCGGCATGCCGATCGGCGCCCTGAAATCCATTCCCGTGTGCAGGGCGGCGCTGCCAAGGATGGGGTCGGTGCGCACGCCGAACGGGCTGGTTACCGTATGGCCAGGGGCGGGGTTGGCGAGCGGCAGTTTCCGCGCCTCCTTCTTGACCTGGTCGAGCGCATCAAGCGCTTCGTCCAACTCCTTGACCTTGCTGTCGAAAGCCATCGAGGGATCAAGCGGGACCAGCGGACCGCCGACATCGCTCTTGTCGAACTCGCTGTCGACCGGCAGGCCCGCCGCTTCGAGCGCCTGGGCGATGGCATCGGCATTCTTGTAGGCGTTGTCGGCAAGCGTGGTGATGCGTGAAAGCTGCTGGCTCTCGATGGCTTTCAGCGACGCGTTGATCGAGACGAACAGCTTGTCCGCACGATCGGCGGCGGTTTCGCCCTCAAACGGATCGGACCTGGTCGACCAGAGCGAGAACGGCCTGGTGTCGCCGGCGCTCAAGGACGCGACGGAGTAGGTCGGCGCCTGCGAGAGGCTGCCAGTGACTTCCGCGTGCTCGTCGGGCTTGGGCGCCACAGCGCCTGCCGCGTCGCCAACCTCGTTCTCGGCACGCTCGAGGATCGGGCCGAGCCGCCCGTGGCGCTCGCTGAGCTGGGTTTGCCTGGCCAGCAGCTCGCTGACCTTGGTTTCCATCAGCTGCTGGTCGAGAAGCTGGCGGCTGGTGATGCGGTCGACTTGAGCGCGAAGGGCTGAGATGCGGTCCTCATAGGCCTGCTGCATCCGTGCCTGCCTGGCCGTCGTGGCGCCGATCAGGTCGTCGCGCAGCACCAGATAGGACGTCGCGAGCAGATAGCCGATGGCGATCGCCGCCAAGGCCGAACCGATGAAGGCGGCGAACCAGGGACGGATGGTGAAATGCCTTATCTCATTGCCCCGGGCGATGATGACCGTATGCGGTTCCTTGCGCCTGCCGAAGACCGCTGACTGACCGATTTGTTTCACGGGACGGAGCTTTCGTTAGGGGGATCAACGACAAGCTCGATTACACATTATTAGGGTTAACAAAGTTTTGCCGTGTCGACTGCGCCGCGCCGGATGCACGCAGCGCGGGCAAGAGGTTGCGCGAAAATCTCCAGGATGTGGACGCCATGCCGCGAAATCGTTGGCGATGAACACAAATGTTCTGCCAGGAGCAGCCTGTAGCTCGCAGAGCAAGGCTCGGGTTTCTTAACTGTCTTCGATTGCGTTTAATTGACGCTTTTCGAGTAAAGGCGTGTTGGTACTTGGGACTCACCGCGGCGGTAGGAATGCTGGACGATCTGGTTGGTAATATCCTCGACAAGATTTCGGGCACCAGTCTGCTGGCGACCGGGCTTTTGCTGCTAACTGCCTTTGTCAGCGCGCTTGTGGCCTATTGGCGCACGGTCGAGGAGAAGAGCTGGAAGGAGTTTTTCGAGTTCGTCATCCCGCGTGAGGTCATCACCCATCCCTCCGCGAAGGCCGACCTGCTGTTCTGGATCACGAAGAAGGCCCTGATGCCTTTCCTGATGCTGCCCGCCGGAATCGTCTTCGTCACGACGGTGGGGTATGGGACCAACTGGCTGTTTTCGACACTGTTCCACTTCCAGCCGCCTCTGATCGACGGGCCGGCAGGGCCGGTGACGGTTCTGATCTTCACCGTCAGCATGCTCCTCGCCTATGACATTTCCTATTATCTCTATCACGTCGCCCAGCATCGCTATCCGCTGCTTTGGGAACTGCACAAGGTGCATCACTCGGCCGAGGTGATGGTCGGGATCACCAAGGACCGGGTCCATCCGCTCGACGAGTTGATGAACCGAGCTTGGGACGGCATCATCGCGGGGCTCTGCTTTGGCATCTGGTCGCTGATTTCGCTGAACCTTGTCGAACTGACCGTTTTTGGCGTCAACGTCTATGTCATGCGTAACATCCTGATGATGGATTTCGTCAGGCACACGCACTTCAAGATCTCGTTCGGCCCGCTCAACAATTTGATCCTGTGTCCTCACTGGCATCAGTTGCATCACAGCGTCGATCCACGGCACTACGACAAGAATTTCGGGCTGCTCTTCTCGTTCTGGGACCGGTTCTTCGGAACATTGTGTGTGCCGAGGCCCGACGAGGACTTCAAGTTCGGGCTGGTCGACCGGGATGTGCGCGACTATCAGTCGCTCGCAGGCCTTTACGTCATGCCGCTGAAGCGGATGTGGGGGCATATCGCCAGGCGCATCCGGCCCGGAAAGCCACGCTCACGTAGCTCGCGATCCTCGGAGGGGATACGGCCATGAACGCTCCCGTTGTGCTCGCAATCCCGCGGACACGCACCTTTGAAGTCGTGACATCCGCGGTGCGCCTGGCCGAGATCACACCGGCCTGGAGCGCGCTCTGGCAGCGGGCCGGCGGGCTTGTCTTCCAGCACCCGGACTGGATCGCGGCCTGGTGGCGCACCACCCCACAGCAGGAGCGGCGCGCGCTCAGGATTGGGCTTGCCTGGAACGGTGACCGGCTCGATGGCGTGATAGCGCTCGCAACCTTCAGGCGTTCCGGCATCCGCGTACTCGAATGGGCGGCAAAGGATCACAGTGACTACGGCGACGCGCTGGTTGCACCCGACAGCGACCCGCGGGCGATCTCCCGCCTCTGGCAATATGTTTTCGACCAGGGTGGCTTTGACCTGGTCTATCTCAACCGTCTGCTACCGGATGCCGGTGTTCATGCCCTCCTGGAACCAGCTCATGGCAAGGCCTTCGGTCCAACCACCGCACTGAAATCAGCTATCGTGTCGCTGGCTCCTGGCAGTGTGGGGCGGCATGGTTCGAGACGTTGTCCAAGAAGGGCCGGCAGAACTATCGTCGTGGCCGCAAGTTCATGGAAGAAAGCGGTGCATTGCGTTTCCGGCTGGTGGATGCGGAGGAGCCGCGCGAGCCGGTACTCGAGCGCGTCGCGACGTTGAAGCGCCTCTGGCTCGCTCGCCATGGTCGTGCCTCGGATCTGTTCGATAAGGGTTCGCCGGTTCTCGCCGCGCTCATTTCGGTGCTGGCCGACCTCGGGCTGTTGCGCATCTTCGTGCTGGAGCTTGACGAAACGATCGTCGCCGTCTCGATTAATTTCGAGCAGCACGGCACGATGATGGCTTTCGTCACCACCTATGATCCCGAATACGAGCGCGCCTCGCCGGGTATGGTACTGATGATGGACTATATCCAATGGTCGTTCGACCGTGGCCTTGCCGCGATTGATTTTCTCTGCGGCGGCGAGGATTTCAAGCGGCGCTTCGCCACGCAGTCTGTCACGCTGTCGTCCATGATGGGCGCGCGGGGCTTGCGTGGCCATCTTGCCGCGCTGACCGATCAGGTGAGCCATAGTTCGAAATCCTGGAGGACGCGGCAGCAGCCGAAGGCCGAGGCACCTGACGAGTAAAAACCATAATTGTCGATTGCTTTGGTGCTTTGGCGACGCTCAGAGCGCGCGCACGGCCGCAAGCACCGCTTCGGCATGGCCCTTGACGCGAACCTGTCGCCAGATGCGGGCGATGCGGCCATCCTTGCCGATCAGAAAGGTGGCGCGCTCGACGCCCATATATTTGCGGCCGTACATCGTCTTCTCGACCCACAGGTGATAAGCCTCGATCACCTTGCGCTCCTCGTCGGCGACGAGATCGACGGTGAGATCGTGCTTCGCCTTGAATTTGTCGTGTTTCTTGACGCTATCGGGCGAGAGCCCGATGACCACGGCGCCGGCCTTCTCGAATTCCGGCTTCAACTGTGAGAAGTTGATCGCCTCGGTGGTGCAACCTGTGGTGTCGTCCTGCGGATAGAAGTAGAGCACGACGGGCTTGCCTAAGAAGGCAGCGAGGCTGAGGGAGCCGCCGCCGTCACGCGGAAGATCGAATTGGGGTGCTGCGTCGCCCACCTGGAGATCAGCCATGTCGATGCCCTTGTTTGCGGTTACGCGCGGGAAATCATCGATATAACGTGAAGCCGGGATTCGTCCACGACGAGTTCGTTACAACGGAATATTGCTTGGATCAGGAAGAACCGCAGCACGAGAAGATCAGGTTCAGGCGGGACGAGATCACCGACCTGGCGAGGCTTCCGTCCGCGTGCAGCGTGCCGCCGCTTGGCCGCGCGGTGGTGCGGCGGCGCTTTCGCATTCTCGGTCGTGTCTTTGCCGGGCTTTGTGCGCTCGTGCTCCTGGCGGCGGCAGGCGTCTACATCCTCGGCGCCTCGGGCATAGGCACGGAGCGCCTCCGGGCCGAGGCGGAGACCGCCATCGAAAAGCTGGCGGGCGTCGATGTCCACGTCGCCGTCGGCGCGGCGCGGCTGACGCTCGACGGGTCGAGCTTCGTCGCCCTCCAGGTGAACGATGTCAGCCTAGAGACGGCCGACGGCAAGCCGATGGCCGATATCGGGCGCGTGCGTTTCGGCATGCGGCTGCTGCCGCTGCTTTCCGGCGATGTCCGGCTGACCAGCGCCCGATTTTCCGACGCCCACATTGTGATGGCCGCCATGCCCTCCGGCAAAGGCGACTGGACGGCGGCGCTGCGCAACGAGGATGGCCTTGTCGACCCGGAGAAAGTGTCGGCGGCGGTGTTTTCAGGCGTCAATGACGCGCTGGATGCCGTGCGCGAGGACTCCATGCGCCAGATCGATCTGCGCAATGTCGAGTTCGAGCTGCCGGACACCGGGCTGGTCAAGCGCGTGACCGTGACCTCGGCGACCGTGGTGCAGACCGGCACGGGAAGCATTCAGTTCTCCTACGATGCCGAGATCCATGGCCGGCACGCGACTTTGATCGCCTCGGCGACACGGGACGCGACGGCAAGGCGCATTTCGTCGCTGGATGCCAAACTCGAGATAGCCGGCCCTCCCGGCGAGGAGAGTTCGACAGGAACCGACCCGGCGACGGATGGCGCCAAACTGGGTTCGATCGCCTTCAAGCTCTCGGGCTCGGAAGCGTCGGGCGACACCCCGTCGCGCCTGGCTGCGTCGCTCTCGCTCAACGGTTCGGTGCTCGACCTGGACGAACGTGGGCTGCTGCCGACCGATGTCGATGCCGATGCCACGCTGGTGGCCGGTTCGAACAAGGTCTCGGTCGACCGGCTGCTGATCAAGAGCGGCCGCTCCAGCTTCGACTTTGCCGGATCGATCGGGCCGAAGCCGGCAGTCGCCGGGGAGGAGCCCGCTTATCGCTATGACCTCACCAGCGACGGCTCGACGCTTGCGCCTTCGGAATCGCCGGAACCGGCGCTGCAGTTCCTGGCCCGTATCGCCGGGATTTACCAGCCGAAGAGCCGCAAGCTCGTCGCAGAGCAGATCGGCGTGCGCTCGGGTGGACCGGGCGAGGTGCTGGGCGCCGCCACGGTGTCCTTCGTCGACAACGGTCCGCCGGGAGTATCGCTGTCGCTCAACGTTCACGACATGCCGGTGTCGCATGTCAAGCAATTGTGGCCGTGGTTCTCGGCCCGCAACGCGCGGCTTTGGGTGCTGGGCAATCTGTTCGGCGGCACGGTGACCGACGCCAATCTGCAGTTCCAGGTCGTGCCGGGGCGCCTGGGCAACGGCGTGCCGCTGACCGGCGACGAAGTGTTCGGCCGTTTCCAGATCGAAGGATCGCGCTTCGATACCGCCGGGCGCATCCCGCCGGTGCGTGACGCTGTCGGCGTCGTTGCCTTCCACGGCAACGATGTCGATATCGCACTCTCCTCCGGCAGCGTCTATATGCCGAGCGGCCGCACCGTGGCGGCAAGCGGCGGCACGTTGACGATCAAGAACGCGAACCTGCCGATTGTCGTCGGCGGGCTCGACATCGACGTCGCGGGTGAGGCCCCGGCGATCGCCGAGCTTGCCTCCTACGAGCCGATCAACGCCATGCGCCATGTCGGACTGGCGCCCGAGGACCTGTCCGGCGCCGTCACCGGCCATGTCAGGGCGGACATCCCGCTGACGAAAGGCATGGATACCTCGAAGCTCGATTGGCTGGTTTCGCTCGACTATCAGGACCTGTCGCTGGCCAAGCCTTTCGAGGATCAGACGGTCACCGAGGCGAATGGTTCGATCATCGTCGGGCCGAAGCAGGCGGTGATTTCCGCCGAGGCCAAGCTCAACGGCATTCCGGCCGAGCTCGATCTGGTCGAGCCGCTCGCCGATGACGGACCGGCGCGCAGCCGCAAGGTGGTGCTGGTCCTCGACGACAAGACGCGCAATGCCAGCATGCCCGGCCTGTCGGACCTGCTTTCGGGGACCATCAAGGTGGCGATCGACAAGAGCGGCGAGGGCGCCCAGCAGGTTTCGGCGGACCTGACCAATGCCAGGCTCGACATTCCCTGGGCGGGCTGGAGCAAGGGCGCCGGCATTCCCGCGAAGGTCGCGTTCAACATGGCGAAATCCGGCGGCACCACCACGCTGTCGGATTTCGATCTCGACGGCAAAAGCTTTTCGATCGACGGCAATGTGACCTTGGTCAACGGCGCGTTATCCACGGCCCGCTTCAGCAAGGTTTCGTTGAACCGCGGCGACGACGTTGCCGTTTCGGTGAAGCGCTCGGGCAAGAGTTATGCCGTCGACGTCAGCGGCGCGTCGCTCGACGCCCGCTCGCTGATCAAGCAGTTCACCTCGGATGTCGACACTGCGACGAAGGGCGCAGGCAGTGACGCCGTCTCGGTGAGCGCCGACGTGGCATCGCTGACCGGCTTCCATGACGAGGTGCTCTCCAATCTCAAGCTCAAATACAGCGCTGCCGGATCGCGCGTGAACGGGCTCAACGTCACCGCCGCTGCAAGCTCCGGCGCGGCGATCACGATCAACAACACCGCCAGCGAAGGCGGCCGCGTGCTCAGGGTGAAGTCCGCCGATGCCGGCGCGATCCTGCGGTTCCTCAACGTCTACGAGCATATGGAAGGCGGCGCGATCACGCTGTCGCTCTCGGGCTCCGCCGACGGACCGATGAAGGGGCAGGTGGATGCCCGCAATTTCTATATCGTCAACGAGCCAAAGCTCGCCTCGATCGTGTCGACCACTCCGGCTGGCGATACGCGCAGCCTGAACGAAGCCGTCAAAGGCAACATCGATACGTCCAGGGTGCAGTTCGAGCGCGGCTTCGCCGAGATCGACAAGGGTTCCGGCTATCTGAAACTCGCGAACGGCCTGCTGCGCGGCCCGCGCATCGGCACGACCTTCCAGGGCACGCTCTACGATCCGAACAACAACATGGACATGACCGGGACCTTCATGCCGGTCTATGGTCTCAATCGCATCTTCGGCGAACTGCCGCTGTTCGGGCCGCTGCTCGGCAATGGGCGCGACCGCGGCCTGATCGGCGTCACCTACCGGCTGCGCGGCAACGCCAACAAGCCGACGCTCAACATCAATCCGCTATCGGTGGTGGCGCCAGGCATATTCCGCTCGATCTTCGAGTACAGGCAACAGCCATCCCCAAATGCGCAATAAGATGCGGCCGATCAGCTCGGCCGCACCAGCACGTGTTTCTTCTTGCCGAGCGAAAGCTTCACGACGCCTTCCGGGCCGAGGTCCTGAAGCGTTACGACGCGTCGATCGTCGGTCAGCGGCTGGTCGTTGACGCGCACCGCGCCGCCCTGGATATGCCGGCGCGCTTCACCGTTCGAGCCGGCCAGACCGGCGCTCACGAACAGCGCCAGGATGCCGATGCCGGCTTCGAGGTCAGATTTGGCCACCTCGATGCTGGGCAGCGTGTCGGCGAGCGCGCCTTCCTCGAAGGTCTTGCGCGCCGTCTCGCTTGCGGTCTCGGCCGCGTCGCGTCCGTGCAGCATGGCGGTAATCTCGGTGGCGAGGATCTTCTTCGCTTCGTTAATCTCCGAGCCGCCGAGCTTTTCGAGGCGCGCCACCTCATCGAGCGGCAGCGTCGTGTAGAGTTTCAGGAAGCGGCCGACATCGGCGTCCTCGGTGTTGCGCCAGTACTGCCAGAACTCGTAGGGGCTCAGCATGTCGCCATCGAGCCAGACCGCGCCCGAGGCCGACTTGCCCATCTTGGCGCCGGACGAGGTTGTGAGCAGCGGCGTCGTCATGGCGAAGAGCTGCACGCCCTCCATACGATGGCCGAGATCGATGCCGTTGACGATGTTGCCCCACTGGTCCGAACCGCCCATCTGCAGCCGGCAGCCGACGCGCTTGTAGAGCTCGACGAAGTCGTAGGCCTGCAGGATCATGTAATTGAATTCGAGGAAGGACAGCGACTGCTCGCGGTCGAGCCTGAGCTTCACGCTATCGAAGGCGAGCATGCGGTTGACGGAGAAATGCCGGCCGACATCGCGCAGGAAGTTGACGTAGTTGATCTGCATCAGCCAGTCGGCGTTGTTGATCATGATCGCGTCGCCGGCGCCACTGCCGAATTTGAGGTACGGCGCGAAATTGCGGCGGATGCCGGCAAGATTGCTCTCGATGTCCTCCGGCGTCAGCAGCTTGCGCGCTTCGTCCTTGAAGGAGGGATCGCCGATCATCGAGGTGCCGCCGCCCATCAGCGCGATCGGCCGGTGGCCCGTCTGCTGCAGCCAGTGCAGCATCATGATCTGGATCAGCGATCCGGCATGCAGGCTCTTTGCCGTGGCGTCGAAGCCGATATAGGCGGTGACCGTTTCCTTGGCGAAAAGCTGGTCCAGAGCGGATTCATCCGAAATCTGGTGGATGAAGCCGCGCTCGCTCATGATGCGCAGGAAATCGGATTTGAAGGCGGACATTTTCTCTTCCTGGAGATCGCCAGGCATTCAGCCAAGCTTGCTATGAAAGGCGCGCGTTTAGCATCCACGCGCCGTTAGCAAAAGTGGTTTCCGGCTTTTGCGATGGATTGGATGCGGCGCCCGGGCATCCTTGCTTCACCCTTTTTGCTGGCGTAATGAAGCGCCGCGCAAAGACAGGCGCCCACGCGCCGCGACGGGGCTATCCCGCAGTTTCAGATCGGACGAGCTCCCGCGATGAACACGAACTACCTTATCCTCTTTCTGTTCAGCATCATCATGACGGTCAGCGGGCTGGCCAGCCTGCCGCCCGTCGACCGCGACGAATCCCGCTTCGTCCAGGCGACCAAGCAGATGGTCGAGACGGGCGACTATGTCGACATCCGCCTGCAGGATGTTTCACGCTACAAGAAGCCGATCGGCATCTACTGGCTGCAGTCTGCGGCGGTCGCGTTGAGCGGCGAGGGGGCGGCGGCGCCGATCTGGGTTTATCGCCTGGTCTCGATGCTGGGCATAGCGCTGGCGGTGGTCGGCATCGGCTGGACCGGGACAAAGCTCTTCGGCGCCAATGCCGGGCTGGCCGCCGGCCTGATGATGGCGGCGATCTTCGCCACTGCCTTCGAGGGGCGCGACGCCAAGACCGACGCCATGCTTCTCGCCTGCTGCGTGATGGCGCAAGGCTCGCTGGCGCAGGTCTATCTAGCGGCAAAGCGCAACGAGCCGGTACCCGGGCATTTGCCGTGGATCTTCTGGACCGCGCAAGGCTTGGGCATCCTGATCAAGGGCCCTGTCTCGCCGCTCTTGTCGATGCTGACCGCCGCTGCGCTCTTTGCCTTCGACCGCGATTGGCGCTGGCTCACTAAGATGAAGCTGGTGCGCGGCGTAGTGATCGTGCTGGCCATCGTCTTGCCCTGGCTGATCCTGATCACCTGGAAGAGCGGCGGCGCCTTCTTCCAGGAGGCGGTCGGCAAGGACATGCTGAACAAGGTGGCGCAGGGCGAGGAATCGCACGGCCTGCCGCCCGGCTTCTATATGCTCACCTATTCGCTGTTCATGTGGCCTTTCGGGCTGATCGCGGTCGGCGCCGGGCTGCAGGCGATCAACCGTTTCTGGGACGATCCACGCCTGCGTTTCTGTCTGGCCTGGTACATCCCGTTCTGGCTGGTGTTCGAGGCGATCCCGACCAAGCTGCCGCACTATGTGATGCCGGCCTATCCGGGCATGGCGCTCCTGATCGGCTGGCTGCTCACCTTGCCGGCCGACAAGGCCAACGCGCCGCTCAAGCGCTGGCAGACATGGCTGTGGTGGGCGACAGCCTTCGGCCTTGCCGTGGTGGCGATCGGTCTTGCCGTGGTCTGCGTCGGCGCGCCGCTTTATCTGGCAAAGACCTTCTCCTGGTGGAGCATACCGGCGGCGATCGCCGCTCTGGTCACCGGCTACCTTGCCTTTCCGCGGCAATTGCAGGTGCCGCTTCCGCGCATCGCCGCGATCGCGGTCGGTGCCGGCATCACCTTCAGCCTGCTGTTCGGCGTCATCGCGCCGTCCCTGAAGCCGATTTGGCTGAGCCCCGCCGTCAAGGCCGCTGTCGACGCCAACCGGCCTTGCGACACCACGGTGCTTGCCTCGGCGAAATTCCAGGAGCCGAGCCTGGTCTTCCTGGTCGGCACCAAGACCGTCCTTACCGATGTCGAGGGGGTGGCGCGGCATCTGCTTGACGATCCCTCCTGCGCGCTCGGACTGGCGCCCATCAAGGACGAGCAGAAGCTTGCCGATGTGCTGACCACGCAGGGCAAATCGGCGAAGCGGCTGACGGAGATCGACGGCATCAACTATTCGTCAGGAGACAAGCTGTCGCTCGGGCTTTACCGGGTGGCGCCGTGATGAATAGCGTCGGACGTCGAACGCCCCTATAAGCACTAAAGCCATGTCGATCGCGCCCCTTGTCTTTTGCCGCCGCTCGCTCGGCAATTTTCGCAACACGATTGCGATCGTGAGCCGACGCTTTGCCGTGCGGCCCGCGCGCTATCCGAGAATTCTATGGAGCGTCTGGCTCATAGCTTGGGCGCTGCTCATCGTTGCGACCTTCCTGCGCTTCGACGCCGGCGCGGGCGAGATGCGCGGCGAATGGTCACCCGGCTTCGCGCGCTTCACCGACTTCTTCACGCAATTCGGCCTGGGCGGCTGGTACCTCATTCCGGCGGCGCTCTGCCTCGTCGCGGCCAATCTGACGGATTGGCGCGGCCTGTCCCGGCATGGCCGGATGATCGTCTACAATTGGACCTGCTTCGCCTTCCTGGTGCTCTGCGCCGCCGGCTTGTCGGGCCTCGCGGTCAACCTGCTGAAATACGGCATCGGCCGCGCCCGGCCGCTTTATTTCGACAGTTTCGGGGTCCTGTCGCTGCATCCTTTCGCCATGGACGCGCGCTTTGCCGGCTTTCCATCCGGTCATGCCACGACAATGGGCGCGGTCTTCGGCATCCTGCTGCTGTTGTTCCCCCCCGGCGCTGGTATCTTGCGTTGGCGGTCACCGCCTGCATCGCTTCGACACGCGTCTTCGTCGGCGCGCATTATCCGAGCGATACGGTCGCGGGCTTCGGCCTTGGGCTGGCGTTCGCGGTGGTTTCGGGTCTGGTGTTCGCCCGGCTGGGTTTCATCTTCGGCCAGACAAGCTCGAAACTGCCGGTGCGCAAACGGACATTCCGGCTGGGACCGTTCCGCGCGCCGAGAGGCAGGATTTCGACGGCCGGCCCGGTCGAGGCCGCCGGGATCGCCGTCGACCGAGCTCCTTAAGGCGTCTGGACCGGCAGCCTGCCGTGCTTAGCGCAGGCGCTTCGGCCTCGGATCTGCGAGCTCGCCGGCCAGGCGCCGGTCGAGATAATCGGCGCATTCCTGGATCAGCTGCTCGGTGTCGTTGGCGAAGAAATGATTGGCGCCCGGCAGCGTCTTCTGGGTGATGGTGATGCCCTTTTGCGTGTGCAGCTTGTCGACCAGGCCCTGCACGTCCTTGGGCGGCGCCACCTTGTCGGCATCGCCATGGATGATCAGGCCGGATGAGGGGCAGGGCGCCAGGAAGGAGAAATCATAGGTGTTGGGCTGCGGCGCGACCGAGATGAAGCCCTCGATCTCCGGCCGGCGCATTAGAAGCTGCATGCCGATCCACGAGCCGAAGGAGTAGCCGGCGACCCAGCAGCTCTTGGAATCCGGATGCAGCGACTGGACCCAGTCGAGCGCCGCGGCCGCGTCCGACAATTCGCCGGTGCCGTGGTCGAACTCGCCCTGGCTGCGGCCGATGCCGCGGAAATTGAAGCGCAGCACCGTGAAATCGCGCTTCTGGAACATGTAGAAGAGGTCGTAGACGATCTTGTTGTTCATCGTGCCGCCGAATTGCGGGTGCGGGTGCAGCACGATGGCGATCGGGGCGCTCTTTTCCTTCGAGGGCTGATAACGTCCCTCCAAGCGACCAGCCGGACCGGCGAAAATGACCTCAGGCATAAAATACTCCACGTGGCATATGAATGCGCTAGCCCGGAACTCTTTCGGCCCTAACTGTCCTGCGGCCCCAAACCTTCTGTGGCCTTGACGCCGGGCGAGCGTCTTCCTAGAAGCTAGTTTAGAATTGTTCAAAACTGGGAGGCCGAAACCCGATGGTCCGGCCGCCCGCGCCGCAAGCCGGGTAGATAGGACGGCTTGCCTTGCAATTTCAAGGAAATAACGCGCTATCCTCGCGGGATAGTTGGCGGAAGGACGAACTGAGCGAAAATGGCCGCACCCCGCGCCTATCTCGACTACAACGCCAGCGCGCCGCTCATTGCGGAAGCGCGCGCGGCGATGGTCGCAGCGCTCGACGCCGCCAACCCGTCATCGGTCCACACCGAAGGGCGCGCCTCGCGCCGCCTGATAGAGGATGCGCGCCGCGACGTGGCCCGGCTGGTCAATGCCAGGCCCGAGCATGTCGTCTTCACCTCCGGCGCCACCGAGGCGGCCTCGACGCTGCTTACGCCAGACTGGCAGATGGGACGCGGCGCCATCCGCATGAGCCATCTCTACGTCTCCGCCGCCGACCATCCCTGCATCCTCAATGGCGGACGCTTCGCGGCCGCGCAGGTAACGAGGATCGGCGTCGATCGCAACGGTATTGCCGATCTCGAGGCGCTTGCCGCCGCGCTTGCCGCGCATGACAAGGCCGCCGGCCTGCCGCTGGTGGCGATCCATGCAGCCAACAACGAGACCGGTGTCATCCAGCCGGTCGGTCGCATCGGCGAAATCGTCAAGGCCGCCGGCGGGGTGCTGGTCGTCGACGCCGTGCAGGCCGCCGGGCGGATTCCGATCGATATGTCAGGCCCTTATGCCGATTATCTGATCCTGTCCTCGCACAAGATGGGCGGGGCTAAGGGTGTCGGCGCGATCGTTGCCGCGTCCGACCTGATGATGCCGCGGCCGCTGGTCAATGGCGGCGGCCAGGAGAAGGGCCATCGCGCCGGCACGGAAAACGTCGCCGGGATTGCCGGTTTCGGCGCCGCCGCGCGGGTCGCACTGGCGGATCTCGCCGAGATGGGGGCCATCGCGCGCCGGCGCGACGAGATCGAGGCCATCGTGGCCGAATTGGCGCCCGACGCGGAAATCTTCGGAAATGGCGCTCAAAGGCTTGCCAACACGACATTCTTCGCTATTCCCGGCGTCAAGGCCGAGACTGCGCAGATTGCTTTCGATCTTGCCGGCGTCGCTCTGTCGGCGGGCTCGGCCTGCTCGTCGGGAAAGGTCGGGCAAAGCCATGTGCTGAAGGCCATGGGCCATGGCGACAGCCTCGGCGCCTTGCGCGTCTCGATCGGCCGCGCGACCGGCCCCGAGGATATCGCGGCCTTCCGGGCGGCGCTGGCCGGCATCGTCGCGCGCCGCGCGGGCAAGGAAGAAGCCGCCTGACGGCGGCAAGGCAACGGAGCGAGAAACGCCTTGCGGTTCTCGGATTTCCGCTGCTCGAAGACGAATTCAGGCCTTATGGCCTGGTAGAGCCGTGCGTTTTGTCCTGGCCGGGTGAATTTCCGGCGGACACGCACTATATGGAGCTTACTCCGCTGCGCACCCCCCGCCGGGACGCGACCACAGCGGTGCCATAGTTTGAAAACTGCCGGGCCTTGACCCCGGCGTGGATGGAGAACGCTTATGCCTGCTGTGCAGGAGACGATCGATCGGGTTCGAAAGATCGACGTCGACCAGTATAAATACGGATTCCAGACAGAGATCGAGATGGACAAGGCCCCCAAGGGCCTGAGCGAAGACATCATTCGCTTGATCTCGGAGAAGAAGGGCGAGCCGGACTGGATGCTGGAATGGCGTCTGGGAGCCTATCGCCGCTGGCTGACGCTGGAAGAGCCGACCTGGGCGCGTGTCCACTATCCGAAGATCGACTTCCAGGACATTCACTATTACGCCGCGCCGAAGAGCGCGCCGGGGCCGAAGTCGCTGAGCGAGGTCGATCCTGAACTGCTCAAGGTCTACGAAAAGCTCGGCATTCCGCTCAAGGAGCAGGAAATCCTGGCCGGGGTGCAGAGGCCCGCGGTAACGGACGAGGACGAGATCGGCGACAATGTCTACAAATCCGGCCGCGTCGCGGTCGACGCCGTGTTCGATTCCGTCTCGGTGGTCACCACCTTCAAGGAAGAGCTCGCCAAGGCGGGCGTGATATTCTGCTCGATCTCGGAAGCGATCCGCGAGCATCCGGAGCTGGTGCAGAAATATCTCGGCTCAGTCGTGCCGACCTCGGACAATTTCTACGCGACGCTGAATTCGGCCGTGTTCACCGACGGCTCGTTCGTCTTCGTGCCCAAGGGCGTGCGCTGCCCGATGGAGCTGTCGACCTATTTCCGCATCAACGAGAAGAACACCGGCCAGTTCGAGCGTACGCTGATCATCGCCGAGGAGGGGGCTTACGTCTCCTATCTCGAAGGCTGCACGGCGCCGCAGCGCGACGAGAACCAGCTGCATGCCGCGGTGGTCGAGCTGATCGCGCTCGACGATGCCGAGATCAAATATTCGACGGTGCAGAACTGGTATCCCGGCGACGCCGAGGGCAAGGGTGGCATCTACAATTTCGTCACCAAGCGCGGCGACTGCCGCGGCGACCGCTCGAAGATCTCGTGGACGCAGGTCGAGACCGGCTCGGCCATCACCTGGAAATATCCGAGCTGCATCCTGCGCGGCGACGATTCCTCGGGCGAGTTCTATTCGATCGCGGTCTCGAACGGCTATCAGCAGGTCGATAGCGGCACCAAGATGATCCACCTCGGCAAGAACACGTCGAGCCGCATCATCTCCAAGGGCATCGCCGCCGGCTTCTCGCAGAACACCTATCGCGGCCAGGTCTCGGCGCATCGCAAGGCGACCAACGCGCGCAACTTCACCAATTGCGACTCGCTTCTGATCGGCGACCAGTGCGGCGCGCACACCGTGCCTTACATGGAAGCCAAGAACGCGACGGCGCAGTTCGAGCACGAAGCGACGACGTCGAAGATCTCCGAGGATCAGAAGTTCTACGTCATGCAGCGCGGCATCCCCGAGGAGGAGGCGATCGCGCTGATCGTCAACGGCTTCGTCAAGGACGTCATCCAGCAGCTGCCGATGGAATTCGCCGTCGAGGCGCAGAAGCTGATCGGTATCTCACTTGAGGGGAGCGTGGGTTGAGTGATGATGAGGACGGTCCGCCGCTGGTTGCACGCGTCCACCAGTTTGACAGGGATACTGGCGAGTTGCCTGACGATTATCGGGCCAACGCTGACGAGCAAGTTTGCGGAGACCTGGCAACGTCGCTCGCGAACTATCTCCGAGGCTTTGCTGCCGAAAACAAAGTCGTGGTCGGCATTGAAGTCGAAGGCAACCGGATTAGCGCCGGTCGCGATGACGGCACGGAATTGACGATCGCGATCTACGGTCCGGAGATTTTTGAGATTACGAGATGGCCGAATCCTGCCGATTGTCTTGGAGACGGGACCTTGCGATTTGACCTGGCTCCTGAACTTGAAAGCGGTGTCGCCGTATCATTGGCCCGGCGATACATTACTAACGGAACGATAGAGCAAGAAAATGCTTGAGATCAAGAACCTGCACGCCCGCATCGTCGATGACGGCACCGAGATCATCCGCGGGCTGGACCTGACAGTAAAAGCCGGCGAGGTCGCGGCCATTATGGGGCCGAACGGCTCGGGCAAGTCGACGCTGTCCTATATCCTTGCCGGCCGCGAGGACTATGAGGTGACCGAGGGTGACATCCTCTATAATGGCCAGTCGATCCTCGAAATGGATCCGGCCGAGCGCGCCACGGCGGGCATCTTCCTCGCCTTCCAGTATCCGATGGAGATACCGGGCGTGGCGACCATGGAATTCCTCAAGGTGGCGATGAACGAGCAGCGCAAGGCGCGCGGCGAGGAGCCGCTCAAGGTGCCGGAATTTTTGAAGCGCGTGAAGGAAGCCGCCGCCTCGCTCAACATGGACATGAACATGCTGAAGCGGCCGCTCAATGTCGGTTTCTCCGGCGGCGAGAAGAAGCGCGCCGAAATCCTGCAGATGAAGCTGCTCGAGCCAAAACTCTGCGTGCTCGACGAGACCGATTCCGGCCTCGACATCGACGCGCTGAAGATCGTCTCGGACGGGGTCAACGCGCTGCGTTCGCCGGAGCGCGCCATCGTCGTCATCACCCACTACCAGCGTCTGCTCGAGCACATCGTGCCGGACTCGGTGCACGTGCTCTACAAGGGGCAGGTTATCAAGTCGGGCGACAAGTCGCTGGCGCTCGATCTCGAGGCCAACGGCTATGCCGGCGTGATCGGTGAAGCCGCGTGAGATGGGAGCGGTCGAGGCAAGAACAATGAACATGCACGCACAGCCCCAGCGGACCTTGGCCGAGACGGCGCTGATCGATGCCTTCGGCGAGCGGCTGTCGCTGCTGCCGGGCGACGGCGCGGTGATGGTTAAGCGCGACGACGCGATCGAGGCGATCAAGCACGGACTGCCGACGCGCCGCGTCGAATCCTGGCACTATACGGATCTACGCCGGCTGCTGACCAAGGTGCCGGCTTTCGAGGCCGGCGCCGTTACAAAGGCCCTGGCGCCGGTGCTTGAAGGGTCGGCGGTCCTGCCGGTGCTGAACGGCGTCTCGCAGACGAAGCTGCCGGAGATCGGAGGCGTCACGGTGCAGCGCCTGTCGGAGAAGCTGACCGACGGCAGTGTCGCGCCCGGGCTCGATCCCTATGGCAGCGACGATGCGATCGGTGCGCTGAACACCGCCTTCGTCGCCGACGGCTATTTCGTCGACATCGCCGAGGGTGCCAAATTGGAAAAGCCGGTCGAATTGCAGAACCTGCAGGCCGGCGGCCAATCGCATGTGCGGCTCTTTGCGCGTGTCGGGGCCGGGGCCAAGGCGATTATCCTTGAACGCCAGACCGGTGAGGGCGAAGGGGCGCTCGTCAGCTCGGTCAGTCAGCTTGTGGTCGGCGACGGCGCGGAAGTGACCTGGCTGATCGTGCAGGAGCAGCCGGACACGGCCACGCATCTCGCCCAGTTCAAGGCGCATATCGGCAAGGACGCAAAGCTGACGCTGTTCGTGATGAATGCCGGCGGCAGGCTGGTGCGCCAGGAGGTCGTTGTCAGGACGACGGGCGAGGGCGCCGATTTCAAATTGCGCGGCATCAATCTTCTCGCCGGCGACACGCATACCGACACCACCATGGTGCTCGATCACGCCGTGCCACATACCACCTCGACGGAAGTGATGCGAAACGTCGTGACAGGCGAGGCGCGCGGCGTCTTCCAGGGCCGCATCAACGTGCATCAATACGCGCAGAAGACCAACGCCAAGATGGCCTGCAACACGCTGCTCCTGTCGGATGACGGCGAGTTCTCGACCAAGCCGGAGCTGGAAATCTTCGCCGACGACGTCGTCTGCGGCCATGGCGCGACCGTCACCGAGATCGACCACAACCATCTGTTCTACCTGATGGCGCGCGGCATCGACGAAAAGTCGGCACGGGGCCTTCTGGTGAAGGCTTTCGTGGCCGAAGTGATCGAGGAATTGGACGACGAGGCGTTGGTCGAGGCGCTCGAAGAGCGGCTCGACGGCTGGTTTTCGACGCACGGATAGCGCCAGACCTTCTCCCCTTGTGGGAGAAGGTGGATCGGCGCGCAGCGCCGAGACGGATGAGGGGTGCTGGACGGAGTGAGGCGTTGCCTCGGAAGAGCTTGTGATGGACCAGAAGATCGACACCACCCCCTATGACGTCGAGGCGATTCGCCGCGATTTCCCGATCCTGTCGCGCCAGGTCTATGGCAAGCCGCTGGTCTATCTCGACAATGGCGCTTCAGCGCAGAAGCCGCAGGTGGTGCTCGACACCATCCAGCACGCCTATTCCCAGGAATATGCCAACGTCCATCGCGGCCTTCATTTCCTGTCGAACGCCGCGACCGACGCCTATGAGAATGCGCGCAAGTCGGTGCAGCGGTTTCTCAACGCGCCGAGCACAGACAACATCGTCTTCACCTCCAACACCACCTCCGCGATCAACACCGTCGCCTATGGCTGGGGCATGCCGCGGATCGGCGAGGGCGACGAGATCGTGCTGTCGATCATGGAGCACCACTCCAACATCGTGCCCTGGCATTTCATCCGCGAGCGGCAGGGCGCCAAGCTCGTCTGGGTGCCGGTCGACGATCTGGGCGCCTTCCATATCGAGGAACTCGAGAAGCGCCTAACCTCGCGCACGAAACTCGTCGCCATCACCCAGATGTCCAATGCGCTCGGCACGGTGACGCCGATCAAGGAGATCGTGCGCATCGCCCATTCGCGTGGAATTCCCGTCCTCGTGGACGGCAGCCAGAGCGCGGTCCACATGCCGATCGACGTGCAGGACCTCGACTGCGATTTCTTCGTCTTCACCGGCCACAAGGTCTACGGCCCGTCGGGCATCGGCGTGCTCTACGGCAAGAAGGATAGGCTGGAAGAGATGCGGCCCTTCATGGGCGGCGGCGAGATGATCGAGGAGGTAACGGAGGATATCGTCACCTATAACGAGCCGCCGCACCGCTTCGAGGCCGGCACGCCGCCGATCGTGCAGGCGATCGGCCTGGGCGCGGCGCTCGACTATATGGAAAAGGTCGGCCGCGAGCGCATCGCGGCACACGAGGCGGATCTCAAGGCCTACGCGCATGAGCGGCTGCGGGCGATCAACTCGCTGCGCATCTTCGGCGACGCACCGGGCAAGGGTGCCATCATCTCGTTCGAACTGCACGGTATCCATGCGCATGACGTGTCGATGGTCATTGATAGGCAGGGCGTGGCGGTTCGTGCCGGCACCCACTGTGCTCAGCCGCTGTTGAAACGCTTCGGCGTCACCTCCACATGCAGGGCATCATTCGGCATGTATAATACCAGGGCCGAAGTGGACGCTTTGGCCGAGGCGCTGGAAAAGGCGCGAAAGTTCTTCGGGTGATGATCATGGACGATGTGAGCGCGACCGCAGAGACTGTTCCGGAAACCGCCGGCAACGGCATCGTCTCGGCCTCGGCTATCCCCGCCGACGAGCTGGCGCGGCTGACCGACGACATCGTTTCGGCACTGAAGACGGTCTACGACCCGGAAATCCCGGCCGATATCTATGAGCTCGGCCTGGTCTACAAGATCGACATAGAAGACGACCGTTCGGTCAAGATCGACATGACGCTAACCGCGCCGGGCTGCCCGGTGGCGGGCGAAATGCCCGGATGGGTCGAGAACGCCGTCGGCGCCGTCGAAGGCGTTTCCGGCGTCGAGGTCTCAATGGTGTTCGACCCGCCATGGACGCCGGACCGCATGTCGGAAGAGGCGCAGGTCGCGGTCGGGTGGTACTAGCAGGCGCAGGCTGGCGCACTTGCGCCGGCGGTAAAACTTCACCATTTTAGGTGAGAATCATTCGGCAGACTTGAACCTGCATGGAATGGAGAAGGAAAAGCATGGGACGCTTCGCCGTCATCACGATGACCGATAAGGCCGCCGTCCGCGTGCGCGAGATCGTCGCTACGCGCGACAACGCGCATGGCATCCGCCTCGGCATCAAGAAGGGCGGCTGCGCCGGCATGGAATACACGATCGATCTGGTGACCGAGCCCAATCCCAAGGATGATCATATCGAGCGTGGCGGCGCGCATGTCTATGTTGCGCCGGAAGCCGCGCTCTTCCTGTTCGGCACCGAGATGGATTTCGAGCAGACGACGCTGCGCACCGGCTTCACCTTCAAGAATCCGAACCAGAGCTCGGCCTGCGGCTGCGGCGAATCCGTCGAATTGAAGCCCGCCGACCTCAAGGCGCTTGCCGAGGCGCGCGCCTCGGCCTGACCAAGCTCGCGGCGCTTCCGCTCAGTCCGGCAACGCCGCGATGACGACAAGCTCGACAACAAGATCAGGCTGCGCCAGGGCGGCGACCCCGATCACCTCCGATGGCGGCGGATTGTTGTAACTGCAGTGCTTCGGGCAATGTTCGGCGAAGAATTCATCCAACACGTCCAGGCGAAAATTGGGTGAGCTGAGAACGCCGCCGGAAGGAAAAGGCCCTTTGACGTAGAACGTCACCTTGACCAGGTGATCGAGCGAGCTGCCAAGTTCCTCCAGGTCCGACTTGATGTTCGCAAGGATTTCGCGCCACTGCGTTGCCGCGTCGCCGACAGCGCCGCCCTGGTGCTTCGACGGATCGTAGTCGTCGACTGTGGCGGTGTTGCCGGACAGAAAAACATATCCCTTCGCGTCCGAGACGACCGTGCCCTTGCCCCAGGGCATCAAACGATCGCCTTTGAATTTCTTGTGCGTCGTGAGGTTCATTCCGGCCTCCTGCCAAGCTTTTGTTTGACGCAATTCCGGACGGAAAACCGCTGCGCACTTTTCCTGGAATTGCTCTAATCCACCCACATCCCCGTCCGCTTGTGCCAGTCGGCGATCGATTCCTCCGGATAGAGGTCGAACACCTTGTCGTTCTCGCCGATCACCGGCTCGACCCAGTTCGCCTTGTATTTCAGCATCAGATGCACCTTTTCCGTTGGCGTCGGCAGGTCGGTGTCGATCGCCGAGGCGAAGGGATGCACAAGCTCCGGCCAGGTCGGGTCGTAGAGCCAGAGGGCCGCGCCGCATTTGCGGCAGAAGTTGCGCTCGCCTGTCGAGACCTCGCAATGCGGGTGCTCGTCGTCCTCGATCTCGGCGCGATACACGCCGAGGCTGCGTTTGCCCCTGATGTTCATCGTCCGGTAATCGGCGCCGAGGTTGATGGCAAAACCGCCGCCGCCCTGCTGCTTGCGGCAGATCGAGCAGTAGCAGAGCATGAACGGCACCGGCGTGTGGCTCTCCACCTCGAAGCGAACGGCGCCGCAGCGGCAGGAGCCTTTGAGCAGGACGGGCATGGCGGGAACTCCGCTTCCAGGTCTCAACCTGTCAGCATGCTTTTGGTTGCGGCGATGACAAGGCCGATCCCGGATGAGATGATCGCGGCATGGACAATGCCCGCCTTGAAGAATTGTTCGAAAGCCTTGGCCCGATCGGCATCCGAAAACTGTTCGGCGGCAAGGGCATCTATTGCGACGGCGTCATCGTCGCGGTCGTCGTTCGCGGCGAACTGATGCTAAAGGCGGATGAGGAAACCGTTCCGCACTTCGAAGCCGCGGGCTGCCGCCAGTGGACCTATACAGGCTCGCGCCACGGCAAGGAGGTGGCGATGCCCTATTGGAGCGTTCCCGACGAGGCGTTCGACGATCCGGACGAGATGGCGGTGTGGGCGCGGCGGGCCTATGAGGCGGGAAGACGGGCTGGGAAGTGATTGGTCCGCTGTCGAAACACTTGTGAAGGGCACGTCGAGGCCGCCCCTCATCTGGCCGCTTCCCGGCCACCTTCTCCCCGGTGGGGAGAAGAGATAGGCGCCGGCGCCGGCAAGCTCCTCTTGCCTTGGGGAGAGGTCGGATTGCCCCGAATTGCCCTTGCAATTCGGTCTTGGCAATCCGGGTAAGGGGCCTTCGCCTTGTGCCTACAACGCCTTGGCAATCTCCGCCGCCAGCCGCGCGTTGTTCTCGACCAGCGCGATGTTGGTCTTGAGGCTGCGGCCGCCGGTCAGCTCAAGAATCTTCGACAAAAGGAACGGCGTCACCGCCTTGCCGGTGACATTCTGCGCTTCGGCCGCCTTTTGCGCGGCTTCGATATAGCCGGCCATTTCGTCAGCCGGAATTTCGTCGTTCTGCGGCACGGGATTGGCGACGAGGATGCCGCCGCCCAAGCTCAGCGCCTGGCGGGTGCGGTAGAAATGCGCGATGTCCTCAGGCGCCTGCAGCGTCAGCGGCGCGCGGAAGGGCGACTCCCTCGACCAGAAGGCGGGCATGGTCTCGCAGCCATGGCCGATGACCGGCACGCCGCGCGTTTCCAGAACTTCCAGCGTCTTTTCGATGTCGAGGATCGCCTTGGCACCGGCCGATACGACGATGACAGGCGTGCGCGCCAGTTCGTCGAGATCGGCCGAGATATCGAAACTCTTTTCGGCGCCCTTGTGGACGCCGCCGATGCCGCCGGTGGCGAAGACTTTTATACCGGCCACATGCGCGGCGATCATGGTGGCCGCCACCGTGGTGCCGCCGGTGCGCTTTTGGGCGACCGCGAAGCCGAGATCGGCGCGCGACAGCTTCATGGCGTCACCGATCATCGCGAGCGATTCGCGTTCGCCGTCGGACAGGCCGATCTTGATGCGGCCGTCGACCACGGCGATCGTCGCCGGCACCGCGCCGCCATCGATGATGATCTGCTCGACCCTGGCCGCCATCGCGCCATTGTCGGGATAGGGCATGCCATGGGTGATGATGGTGCTTTCCAGCGCCACCACGGGCCGGCCGGCAGCAAGCGCCTCCGCCACGGGCGGATGGATGTCGATAAAGGGGCGAGCGGTTTCCGGCGTCATATCTGTCTCCGACAAGGAGGAAGTGGATGGTGTGTGGCCCTATGCCACCTCCCGCGCCTCCGGCACAAGGGCAAGCGCCTGCGTGAAGTTGGCGATCGTGAAGGATGGCACGGCCTCCGGACTCTCTATGGCGAGCATTGCCGCCGCCACGCCCTCGCGCAGCGCTGCGCGCAAAGGAAGGCCGCGCAGCAGGGCGGCCACCGTCGCGCCGGTCAAGGCGTCGCCGGCGCCGGTCACGTCGGCGACCCGGCGCGGCGCAGGCGGGTCGATTTCGAAGATGCCGGCGTCGTCGAAGGCCAGCACGGGGGCGCTGCCGGCCGTAACCACGCCGGCATTCAGGCCACCCCGCCTGAGCGCCTCGACAAGGGTTTTGCCCGACAATTCGGCGCCGACCAGCGCGGCGGCTTCGCGGCGGTTCATGAAGAGCAGCGACAAATTCCCGAGCAACGGAGCCAGCCGAACGACCTTCGCCGGCGAGACGGCAATGGCGAAGACCGGCCGGCCGCCGGCGAGCGCCACCAGGCGATCCAGCGCCGTCGTTGGCAGGTTGGCGTCGCACAGGATGGCGTCGGCGGCGGCGATCGCCTCGCGCACCTTGGCGCGGCGGATCTGTTTCGGGAAGGCGAGGTCATAGAGCGCCATATCGGCCAGCCCGACGATCAATTCGCCTTCGGCGTCGATCAGCGCGGTATAGCTCGGCGTGGTGCGGTCGAGGAACACGACCGAGAGGTCCGCTATCCCGGCGTTGTCGATCGCCGAGGCGACCGTTTCGGCCGCCGCGTCGCCGCCGCGCACCGAGATCAGCGAGGCCGAGACGCCACGCTTCACTACGCTGCGCAGCGCGTTGAAAACGACGCCGCCGACATCCTCGCGCATCATGCCGGGGTTGGAAGCGGCGGGCACATAAGTGCCAGAGACCTGGCCGCGCCGGTCGATATGGGCGCCACCCAGGGCCAGGATAGTTGGGGATGTCGGCATTTCGGGTCGGTGACTTTCGTTGATCGTGCGGCTGCGCACACTAGGTTTCCCCGGGTCACCCTGCAATCGGGGGCGCGATTCGGGATGGCCGGATATCGAAATCTCTTCTAGGCCAGTGGTTGCGCTCCGCACTAGCTCTGGTGAGACAAAAATAGAACAAATCCAGATATTGATTATTTTTCAGGTATTTGTTGCCCCTTGCCAAATGAGAACAAAAAAGGTACAAAACGGCAGGGATCACGGATTGTCCGGCCTTCATTGACGACCAAGGGGTGATGTATCATGGCTCAGAATACTTTGCGGCTTGTAGAGGATAAGGCAGTGGACAAATCAAAGGCTCTGGATGCGGCGCTGTCGCAAATCGAGCGCGCTTTCGGCAAGGGCTCGATCATGCGGCTCGGCGCCAATGAGCAGGTGGTCGAGATCGAAACCGTGCCGACCGGGTCGCTCGGCCTCGACATCGCGCTCGGCGTCGGCGGCCTGCCGCGCGGCCGCATCATCGAGATCTACGGGCCGGAAAGCTCGGGCAAGACGACGCTGGCGCTGCACACGGTTGCGGAGGCCCAGAAGAAGGGCGGCATCTGCGCCTTCGTCGATGCCGAGCACGCGCTCGATCCGGTCTATGCTCGCAAACTCGGCGTCGACCTGGAAAACTTGCTGATCTCGCAGCCCGACACCGGCGAGCAGGCGCTGGAAATCTGCGACACGCTGGTGCGTTCGGGCGCCATCGACGTGCTGGTCGTCGACTCCGTTGCGGCATTGACGCCGCGCGCCGAAATCGAAGGCGAGATGGGCGACGCGCTGCCCGGTCTGCAGGCTCGTTTGATGAGCCAGGCGCTGCGCAAGCTGACCGCTTCGATCTCGCGCTCCAACACCATGGTCATCTTCATCAACCAGATCCGCATGAAGATCGGCGTCATGTTCGGCTCGCCCGAGACGACCACCGGCGGCAACGCGCTGAAATTCTACGCCTCGGTGCGCCTCGACATCCGCCGCATCGGCTCGGTCAAGGACCGCGACGAGGTCGTCGGCAACCAGACCCGCGTCAAGGTGGTCAAGAACAAGCTGGCCCCGCCCTTCAAGGTGGTGGAGTTCGACATCATGTATGGCGAGGGCGTGTCGAAGACCGGCGAGCTCGTCGATCTTGGGGTCAAGGCGGGTGTGGTCGAGAAATCGGGCGCCTGGTTCTCCTATAATTCGCAGCGTCTCGGCCAGGGTCGCGAGAACGCCAAGCTGTTCCTGCGCGACAATCCCGACACGGCGCGCGAGATCGAGCTGGCGCTTCGGCAGAATGCCGGGCTGATCGCCGAGAAATTCCTCGAGAATGGTGGCTCCGAGGGTGGCGATGACGGGTTCGAGGACGAAGCCGGCGCCATGTAAGGCTAGCTCGTTCCAGGAAAACCGCGCAGCGGCTTTCTGTTCGGAATTGAGCGAAAGCAATTCGTCGGCTTAGCCGGAGTTCGGCCACAATCCCGGTTTATCGGGTTATGCTTATGTAATCGAGTTCTTGAGTACTGCGTACCCGAACCGCCGGCCTTCGCGCCGGCGGTTTTGTGTTTCGGGGTAGCGTCGAGCGGCCGGCGGATCGTTTAATGGCCTAAAGCGCGTCGCGATCTTTCAGATTCGCTCCATGCGCTTTAGGTTTTTGATTTTACGCATGTCTTTATCCCGAAACCGGTTCCCACTTTCGGGAGACATGCTTTAACTCCGTGTTTCTGGACAGGCTCAAGAGCTATCGCTAAAAGGCCCATCTATCTTCTGAAACACCAAAGCCCATTTGCCGCCGGCCGGGCCGGCGGTTCTTGCGAAAAAGGCAGTATGCAATGAGTGGCGTGAACGACATCCGGTCGACATTCCTCGACTACTTCCGCAAGGAGGGCCACGAGATCGTCGCCTCGAGCCCGCTGGTGCCGCGCAACGATCCGACGCTGATGTTCACCAACGCCGGCATGGTGCAGTTCAAGAACGTCTTCACCGGCCTGGAGAAGCGCCCCTATTCGCGCGCCGCGACGGCGCAGAAGAGCGTGCGCGCCGGCGGCAAGCACAACGACCTCGACAATGTCGGCTACACCGCGCGCCATCTCACCTTCTTCGAGATGCTCGGCAATTTCTCATTCGGCGACTATTTCAAGGAACGCGCGATCGAGCTGGCCTGGAAGCTGATCACCAAGGAATTCGGCCTGCCGAAGGACAAGCTTCTGGTCACCGTCTATCACACCGACGACGAGGCGGCCGGCTACTGGAAGAAGATCGCCGGCTTCTCGGACGATCGTATCATCCGCATTGCCACCTCCGACAATTTCTGGGCGATGGGCGACACCGGACCCTGCGGCCCGTGTTCGGAGATCTTCATCGACCGCGGCGAGCATATCTGGGGCGGCCCGCCCGGCAGCCCGGAAGAGGATGGCGACCGGTTCCTGGAATTCTGGAATCTGGTGTTCATGCAGTATGAGCAGGTGACGAAGGAAGAGCGCATCGACTTGCCGCGTCCCTCGATCGACACGGGCATGGGCCTGGAACGCATGGCCTCGATCTTGCAGGGCGTCGAAAGCGTTTTCGAGACCGACCTTTTCAAGCATCTGATCGATGCGACGTGCTCGGCGCTCGGGCACGGTCACAACCAGGAGAATGCAGCATCCTTCCGCGTCATCGCCGATCACTTGCGCTCATCCTCTTTCCTCGTGGCCGACGGCGTGCTGCCCTCCAATGAGGGGCGCGGCTATGTGCTGCGCCGCATCATGCGCCGCGCCATGCGCCACGCGCAGCTGCTCGGCGCCAAGGAGCCTTTGATGTGGCAGCTGGTGCCGGCGTTGGTGCGCGAGATGGGCCAGGCCTATCCCGAGCTGGTGCGCGGCGAGGCGCTGATCACAGAGACGCTGAAGCTCGAGGAGACGCGTTTCCGCAAGACGCTGGTGCGCGGCCTCGGCCTGCTTTCGGATGCGACCGAGACGCTCAAGGCCGGCGACATGCTGGATGGCGAGACGGCCTTCAAGCTCTACGACACCTATGGCTTTCCGCTCGATCTGACGCAGGACGCGCTGCGCCAGCGCAGCATATCGGTCGATATCGCCGGCTTCACCGACGCGATGGAGCGGCAGAAGGCGGAGGCGCGCGCGCATTGGGCGGGCTCGGGCGAAGCCGCGACCGAAACCGTCTGGTTCTCCGTGCGCGAAAAGACGGGCGCGACCGAGTTCCTCGGCTACGAGACTGAAGCTGCGGAAGGCATCGTCCAGGCGCTGGTCAAGGACGGCAAGACGATCGACAGCGCCGGCCAGGGCGACGCGGTCGCCGTGGTCGTCAACCAGACGCCCTTCTATGGCGAATCCGGCGGCCAGATGGGCGACACCGGCGTGATCTCCGGCGAGGGCTTCTCGATCGAGATTTCCGACACGCAGAAGAAGGCCGACGGTCTGTTCGTGCATCTCGGCAAGGTGGCCAAGGGCACGGTCAAGACGGGTGCGGCGGTCGAGCTCAAGGTCGATCATGTCCGCCGCTCGAAGCTGCGCGCCAACCATTCCGCGACGCATCTCATCCACGAGGCGCTGCGCGAGGTGCTGGGCACCCACGTGGCGCAGAAGGGCTCGCTGGTCGCACCTGACCGGCTGCGTTTCGACATTTCGCACAATAAGCCGATCTCAGCGGACGAGCTCGAAGAGGTCGAGCGCATGGCGAACGAGATCGTCGTGCAGAACAGCCCGGTGACGACGCGCCTGATGTCGGTCGACGATGCCATCGCCGAAGGCGCCATGGCGCTGTTCGGCGAGAAATACGGCGACGAGGTCCGCGTGGTGTCGATGGGTACGGGCTTGCATGGCGCCAAGGCCAATCGGCCCTATTCGGTCGAGCTCTGCGGCGGCACGCATGTGAAGTCGACCGGCGATATCGGCTTGGTGCGCATCCTGTCGGACAGCGCGGTGGCGGCCGGCGTGCGCCGCATCGAGGCGCTGACCGGCGAGGCGGCGCGCAAGCATCTGGACGAGCAGGACAGGCGGCTGAAGGCCGCGGCGGCGACCTTGAAGATATCGCCGGCAGACGTGCCGGCGCGCGTCGAGGCGCTGCTCGATGAGCGCAAGAAGCTCGAAAAGGAGCTTACGGAAGCGCGCAAGAAACTGGCGCTTGGCGCCGGCCCGGCCGTATCCGACGCTCCGCCCACCAGCGAGACCGTCGCGGGCGTCGGTTTCCTTGGCAAGGCGGTTAGCGGCGTGGCGCCGAAGGACCTGAAGCCCCTGGCCGATGCCGGCAAGAAAACGCTCGGCTCCGGCGTGGTGGTCTTTGTCGGCGCCGGCGAGGACAACAAGGCAAGCGTGGTCGTCGCCGTCACCGACGACCTGACCGGCCGCTTCAGCGCCATCGATCTGGTGCGCGTCGCGTCCGCTGCGCTTGGCGGGCAGGGCGGCGGCGGCCGGCCCGACATGGCGCAGGCCGGCGGCCCCGACGCCTCCAAGGCCGATGATGCCATCGCGGCGGTGAGGGCGGCTCTGGAGGCGGCGTAGGTCGCGGGCTAATTTATCGAAACGTCGGCGGGACAGAGAGGGCGCTGTCCCGCGGTCTTTTCAATACTGTCAGCTCACCTTCTCGGTAAGCGCAAAGCTCGGGCGAGCGGCGATGCGCGCATACCAATCTTTGATCTCCACGAACCGCGCCAGCAGATCGCGTCCTTCCGCGACCTTGAGGAAATAGGCGATGATCGGCGCCGCGTGCAGGTCGGCCAGCGTCAGTTGCTCGCCAAGCAGCCACGGGCCTTGTGCCTTCAGCGATCTCAGCACCTTGAGCACGGTTTCCGCTTGACCGAGCCCGCGGGCGATCAGCGCCTCATCGGGTGGCGCCCTCTCCAACCGCTCCACGGCTACGTCCCAGACCATGGCGCGATAACCATAGGCGTCGAGCATGCCGATGATCTGGCCCATCCTGGCGCGGCCGCGGGCGTCGGCCGGCTGCAGCGCCGGACCCTCGAAAGCCTCGTCGACATAGCGCGCAATGGCACCCGTCTCGAACAGACGAAAACCGTCATGCTCGAAGGCCGGGATGCGGCCGAACGGATGATGTTCGAGATACCAGGCCGGAATGCCTTCGGCGGCAAAGATGTCGAGAGGGACGAGGTCGTAGCCGACGCTCTTTTCCTCCAGCACCATCCGCGCGATGCGGACATAGACGCTGTAGTCGGCGCCGTAGAGGGTTGGCTTGGCCATCGCTTCGCTCTTTCGGTTACCCTAGAAAAAACGAAGGCTCCGTACGGAGCCTTCGATATTACCGGGATTTCGTTTTACCCCATGGCCTTCTGTAGATTCTCGTCAATCTTGTCGAGGAAGCCGGTGGTCGAGAGCCATGGCTGGTCGGGACCGATCAGCAGCGACAGGTCCTTGGTCATGAAGCCGGCCTCGACCGTCTGGATGCAGACCTTCTCCAGCGTCTCGGCGAAGCGCTTCAGTTCGGCATTGTCGTCGAGCTTGGCGCGGTGGGCGAGGCCGCGCGTCCAGGCGAAGATCGAGGCGATCGAATTGGTCGAGGTTTCCTCGCCCTTCTGGTGCTGGCGGTAGTGGCGGGTGACGGTGCCGTGCGCGGCTTCGGCCTCCACCGTCTTGCCATCCGGCGTCATCAGCACCGAGGTCATCAGGCCGAGCGAACCAAAACCTTGCGCCACGGTATCGGACTGCACGTCGCCGTCATAATTCTTGCAGGCCCAGACATAGCCGCCCGACCATTTCAGGCTAGAAGCAACCATGTCGTCGATCAGGCGGTGCTCGTACCAGAGCTTCCGTGCCTTGAATTCGGCCTCGAATTCCTTCTCGTAGACTTCCTGGAAGATGTCCTTGAAGCGGCCGTCATAGGCCTTGAGGATGGTGTTCTTGGTCGACAGATAGACCGGGAAGTTGCGCAGCAGGCCGTAGTTCAGCGAGGCGCGGGCGAACTCGCGGATCGACTCGTCGAGATTGTACATGGCCATGGCGACGCCTGCGCCCGGAGCGTCATAGACGTCGTGCTCGATCACCTGGCCGTCCTCGCCGACGAACTTGATCGTCAGCTTGCCCTTGCCGGGGAAGCGGAAGTCGGTGGCGCGGTACTGGTCGCCGAAGGCATGACGGCCGACGACGATCGGCTTGGTCCAGCCCGGCACCAGGCGCGGCACGTTCTTCATGATGATCGGCTCGCGGAAGATGGTGCCGCCGAGGATGTTGCGGATGGTGCCGTTGGGCGACTTCCACATCTTCTTCAGCTTGAATTCCTCGACGCGCGCCTCGTCGGGGGTGATCGTCGCGCATTTCACGCCGACGCCGTGTTTCTTGATCGCGTTGGCCGAGTCGATCGTCACCTGGTCGTTGGTGGCGTCGCGGTTCTCGATGCCGAGATCGTAATATTCAAGCTTCAGGTCGAGATAAGGATGGATCAGCTTGTCCTTGATGAACTGCCAGATGATGCGGGTCATCTCGTCGCCGTCGAGCTCGACGACCGGGTTCGCCACCTTGATCTTCGCCATGGAAAGAATGCCTCGTTGCTGGGGATCTGAACGGCCTTGCCCGCATGGTTTCGGCCGGGGATGCGGGAGCGTATATCAAAGGCTTTTTCAGCGCGCAAACCGCGATCCGCGCCGGGCCGAACAGGTGCCGCTGTCGTGAATGCTTCATTTTCCGGCCCGGATGTGGCAGGGGACGCCGAAACGCCGCAAACCCCGGTTAGTCATAGCCATGCCAGCCATCGAAGACACAACCAAAACCGCTTTCGCCGGACCGGCGATCATCCTGGTCGAGCCGCAACTCGGCGAGAATATCGGCATGGTCGCGCGGGCCATGGCGAATTTCGGCTTGTCCGAGCTCAGGCTGGTCAACCCGCGCGACGGTTGGCCGAGCGAGAAGGCACGCGCGGCCGCCAGCCGCGCCGACCACGTCATCGACGCCACCAGGGTCTTCGACGATCTGACCTCGGCGGTTGCCGACCTGAACTTCGTCTTCGCCACGACGGCGCGCGAGCGCGACGGCTTCAAGCCGGTGCGCGGGCCGGTGGAGGCGGGCAGGGCGCTGAGAGCGCGCAACGAGGCGGGCCAGCGCACCGGCATCCTGTTCGGGCGCGAGCGCTTCGGTCTCTATAATGACGAGGTCGGGCTCGCCGACGAGATCGTCACCTTCCCGGTCGATCCCGGCTTCTCTTCGCTCAACATCGCGCAAGCGGTGCTGTTGATGTCCTATGAATGGATGAAGTCCGGCCTCGCCGACGAGACGCAGACCAATTTCTCCGGGCCGGAGCTGGTGCCGGCGACCAAGGAGCAGCTGCACAGCCTGTTCGCCTATCTGGAAAACGCGCTTGAAGCGCGCGGCTATTTCCGCCCTGAGGAAAAGAAGCCGAAGATGGTCGACAATCTGCGCGCCGTGCTGACGCGCGCGGGCTTCGCCGAACCCGAGCTCAAAGTCCTGCGCGGCATCATCTCCTCGCTCGACCGGTTCTCGCCGGCCATGCCGCGCGGCGACGGCTCGCCCGGAGACGATCCGAGACGATTGCCGGCCGGCGCGCGCGGTCGCGCCAAAGACGAAGAAAGTTAAAATCGATAAGCTATGAGCATTTGAAGTAACTGAATTTTATTCGGTGGTGCGTCATCCTTGCTGTAATAGTGGGGTGGCACATGTTCACGTCCAATATTGGTCGGCTGCGCTTTTTCCTTTACTCTCTCGGTCTTGCCGTCGCCGAAACCGTGGTGATCGTCATCTGCATTGTCAGCACGATCGGCTTCGAAGGGCTGATCAATTCGGGGCCTGGTCCGGCGCGGCAAGGCATGGCGGGCGCCGTCCTCGTCGCCTCGCTCATCTTTGTCGCGCTGCGCGGCAACATCGCCTCGCGCCGCACCCGCGACGCCAACGGGCGCCGTTGGATCCTGTGGGCCTACATCGCGCTCTCCGCGGTGTACGCCCTTTTGCAGGCAGGCGTGCTTCTGGTCGTCAAATTCGACGATCCCGAGAGCATTCCGGGCGGGCTGAACCTGCTCGCGCTTTCGATATTCGGCCTCTGGTGCACGATCCTCTGGGCGAAACCCGTCGCCGGCAGCAATATCGACGAATTGACGGACGTTTTCGACTTCGACGGCCCCCTGCCGGCACCGGCGCGCGCCGGACGCACCGCTGCGCCGGCCGCTCCACGCGCCGCGGTCTCATCCGCACGCATTCCGCCCGCGCCGCAGCCTTTCGGCAGGCCGCGCCCCGCCGGCTTCGGCAAGCGCGGCATATGAGCGAGCCTCAGAGCCCGATGATTTCAGTCGAATCGACCTGAACTCTGGGTCCGCGTCCAATCCAAGAGATGGAGCATGGTGTCGTCCGAGAACCGCTCCACACCTTTCGCCATATTGCTCTGGCGACTGCGCAAAAGCTGCTCGCATTCGCCTCTTCAAGACCACGATCATTCGCGATAGAAGCGCGGTCGATCCAATCACGGATCGGACGCTTCTCTTCGTTTTGACGCAATTCCGGACGGAAAACCGTTCACACTTTTCCTGGAATTGCTCTGTGGCCGGATGACAATGAGCGATCGATCAAGCCAACGCCCGATCCTGATGTTCGATTCTGGCGTCGGCGGGCTGACGGTGCTGCGCGAGGCGCGCGTGCTGATGCCCGACCGCCGCTTCGTCTATGTCGCCGACGACGCGGCTTTTCCTTACGGCGCCTGGGAAGAGCCGGCGCTCAAGGATCACATCCTCACGCTGTTCGGCAAATTGCTCGACCGCCTGCAGCCGGCGATCTCGGTCATCGCCTGCAACACAGCCTCGACGCTGGTGATCGACGCGTTGCGCGAAACATTCCCCGGCCATACTTTCGTGGGCACGGTGCCTGCGATCAAGCCCGCCGCCGAACGCACCCGGTCAGGCCTGGTATCGGTGTTGGCGACGCCCGGCACCGTGAAGCGCCAGTACACGCGTGACCTGATCAGCAAATGGGCGCAGAAATGCCATGTGCGCCTGGTCGGCAGCGATAGGCTAGCCGGGCTGGCCGAGATCTATATGCGCCAGGGTTTCGTCGACGAGGAAGCGGTGCGCGCCGAAATCGCGCCCTGCTTCATCGAGCGCGACGGCAACCGCACCGATATCGTCGTGCTCGCCTGCACGCATTACCCGTTTCTGGTCAACCGCATGCGCAAGACCGCGCCCTGGCCGGTCGACTGGATCGATCCCGCCGAGGCGATCGCGCGGCGCGCCATGTCGCTCATCGATCCTGTCGGCGAAACATTGGGCGAGAGCGAGCCCGATCTGGCCGTCTTCACTTCGGGTAAGGTGGATTTTCCCGTGAGGCGGCTGATCCAAGGCTTTGGCCTTACCGCGCGCTAGCGCTCAAGCCGGCGGAGCGGGCTCGAAGACGATGCTGCGCTGATCCGGATCGGCGGAGACCAGCTTTAGTGCGAGACTATCGCCCTGCCTGAGCCGGGAGGCCTTCACATTGGCGACGACAGGCAGGTCGGCAAGCTGCACCCGCACGCCATGATCGACGATATCGGTGACGACGGCCTTGAACGTTTCCCCCTCATGTCCCTTGAGCATGACCGCCTCGGCCAGATCGATGGCCGCGTGGCTGATCTGCGACGCACGGGCATCGGCACGCCCCATCACACTTCGGCAATCTGGCGAAGGCGGCGGTGACCGCCTGCGGCACAGGCTGGCCGTTGGCGATTGCCAGCGCGCAGCGAACGACGTAGCGGTCGGCCAGCCGCCGGAGCGGCGCGGTGGCATGCGCATAGGTCGCGGCCATCGCCTCATGCCAAGGAATGATGCCTTCCCGATAGGGCTGGTAGGACGCGCCATTGCCCGCGCGGCGGATTTCCAGCATCAGCGCCGCCTGTCGCGGATCGGCTGGATCGAGCGTGCGCTGGTAGTCGCGCAGGCTGGTGGATGCCGGCCAGGACAGGCCGAGCGCCTGTGCCGCGTTGCGCAGCCTCTGCACCTTGGAGGCATCCGGCCCCGACATCACCCGGAACAGCCCGGTCTTGTGCACCAGCATGGCATCGGCGATCGCCATATTGGCGGCCAGCGAAAGCGCGGCGTTGTCCTGCTCGGATTGCAACAACGGTCTGAACGAAAGCCGGAACGTGCCGTCGGCGAGCCTTTCCACCTCCTGCTCGGGCGGGTCGACGCGCGAAGCGCCGCGCCGCTCTTCGTTCATCGCCATGCGCCGCGCCAGTTCCGCGAAACCGGCGGGAACATCCGAAGCCTTGACGCTGTCATAGGCGAGCTTGGCGCGGCTTTGAATGATGGCGCGCTCCGCGCTATCCAATTTCACCGCGCCGTCTCCGGCAATCCGGATCGTGAAGATGACCGCAGGACGCGGCCCATCGGGCAACAGGCTCGCCGCAGCCTCGGCAAGCAGGGGTGGGTAGAGACCGGCCTTACCGTCGGGCAAGTAAAACGTCTCGCCCCGGTTCCAGGCTTCGAGGTCAATCGCGTCGCCGTCCTCGACGAACCAGGCCACGTCGGCAATGGCGTAATGCAAGAGAAGATCGCCGCCGCTGGCGTCGATCGAGAAGGCCTGGTCGAGATCCGTGGAACTCGCCGGATCGAGCGTGACGAAAGGCATCGCCGTGCGGTCGACATGCTGGCCGGGCACACGCCTCGCAGCCGCCTGCGCCGCGGCCGCCACCTCCGGCGGAAATCCATTCGGCACGTGGAATTCGGTTCGGATTTTCGCGAGGCCGGTAGAGAGTGCCTGTGCGGGATCGGTCAGCGATTTCATGCTGCCGTCCTACACTGGCGCTCCGGACGCGGGAAGGCTGCCAAGGAAAATCGCCCGGGCCGGCGACTTACCGATGCCGAGGGGCCGAGTCGCTGACGTTGGAACCGCCGCAGAGGCCCCGCGTTTTTCCCGCAGCAAAGGAGACGGCCATGCCCGCTACATCGCAAGCCCAGCAAAAGGCCGCTGGCGCGGCACTTTCCGCCAAGCGTGGCGAGATCAAGAAAAGCGAGCTCAAGGGGGCGTCGCGCGAGATGTACGATTCCATGAGCGAGAAGCAGCTCGAGGAATTCGCCGAGACCAAACGCAAGGGCCTGCCCAGCAAGAAGTCATAATCGCGAGATCGGAAGAAAAAAGCCCGCGGTGCCGTCCGCGGGCTTCGTCTGGATAAGGCCAGGCAGTCAGCTAGCGCCGCCACCAGCAGTGCCGCGTCTTGTAGCGGACGACATGGCGGTGCCCGTGGCGCCACACCACTCTTTTCTTCACCACGACGCGGCACACCTGCTTGTGGCCATGCCAATGCCTGGCCATGGCCGGCTCAGGCATCATGACCGCCATCGACCCGGCCAATACGGCGGCTCCAGTCAGGGTAAGGAAGAATTTCTTCATGGGAATTCGGACTCCTCTGCTCCAGTCCCTTCATCAATGCAGGGCGTTGTGTCCTAAGACGCCGCATCCGCCCCGATGCCGGTGTGCAACTTTGCGCCACACCCAGCGCCGCATGCAACGCAGGGATGATATCGGGTTGGCGTCGGCACCGCCAGCCACAAGCTTGACAGCGGTTAAATCTGTGTTTAACAGGCCCACCAACACCGGGTGGCGACGCCCGGTGGTTTGTTTTGACGTGTCCCGTGGGTTTTCCGTCGCTTTGCGTGGGAAACCCTGTCAGGTCTCGAAAACGGAGGCCAGAGGAGGGCGCGTTTCCTTCGCCCGGAGCCATGGGTTCCGGGTATATTGTTTTGAAAGGGAATGCGATGAGCAAGCGCGAATCCGCGAAATACAAGATCGACCGCCGTCTTGGCGAAAACATCTGGGGTCGCCCGAAGTCCCCGGTCAACAAGCGTGAATATGGCCCCGGCCAGCACGGCCAGCGCCGCAAGGGCAAGCTTTCCGACTTCGGCCTGCAGCTGCGCGCCAAGCAGAAGCTGAAGGGTCACTATGGCGACGTTTCGGAAAAGCAGTTCCGCAAGGTCTATGAAGAGGCCAACCGCCGCAAGGGCGACACCTCCGAGAACCTGATCGGCCTGCTGGAGTCGCGCCTCGACGCGATCGTCTATCGCGCCAAGTTCGTGCCGACCATCTTCGCCGCCCGTCAGTTCGTCAACCACGGCCATGTCAACGTCAACGGCAAGCGCACCAACATCGGTTCGTATCGCTGCAAGCCGGGCGACGTGATCGAGGTGCGCGAGAAGTCGAAGCAGCTCGTCATGGTGCTGGAATCGGTCGCTCTCGCCGAGCGCGACGTGCCGGACTATATCGAAGCCGACCACAACAAGATGACCGCGACCTTCGCTCGCGTTCCGGGCCTGTCGGACGTTCCGTTCGCCGTGCAGATGGAACCGAACCTGGTCGTCGAATTCTACTCGCGCTGATCGGGACCAACCAGCCGCAGCATCCAAGGCCGCCTCTCGGGGCGGCCTTTTCTTTGGCGGTCAGGTCCGCTAAGCCGAGCGCCAACCGAACCATGAGGCCGGGGCCATGAACATGCTGCCAGACGTGAAATCCCTCGAGCCGATTGGCGACGAGATTGACGGCGGTTTCCACCCGCTGTTCCGCGACGTGCCGTCCTCGGTCGAATTCAACAAGCTGCGCAAGCGGCTCTTAAGGCTCACCCGCCAGGCGATCGAGGATTTCGCCATGGTGAAGCCGGGCGAACGCTGGCTGGTGGCGCTCTCCGGCGGCAAGGATTCCTACGGCCTGCTCGCCATCCTGCTCGACCTCAAATGGCGCGGGCTGCTCCCCGTGGAACTGCTCGCCTGCAATCTCGACCAGGGCCAGCCGAATTTTCCAAAACACATCCTGCCCGACTATCTCAGCGCCAACGGGATCGCGCACCGCATCGAATACCAGGACACCTACTCGGTGGTGACCGACAAGCTTCCGGAGGGCAGCACCTATTGCTCGCTCTGCTCGCGGCTCAGGCGCGGCCATCTCTACCGGATCGCGCGCGAGGAGGGGTGTTCGGCGCTGGTGCTTGGCCATCACCGCGAGGACATCCTCGAAACCTTCTTCATGAACCTGTTCCATGGCGGGCGTCTCGCCGCCATGCCGCCCAAGCTCCTCAATGACGAGGGCGACGTCATGGTGCTGCGGCCGCTTGCCTATTGTGCCGAGGCCGACCTCGAGAAGTTCGCCAATGCGATGAAATTTCCGATCATCCCATGCGACCTCTGCGGCAGCCAGGAAGGGCTGCAGCGCAATGCCATGAAGGCGATGCTCGACGACATCGAGAAGCGCATGCCGGGCCGCAAGGACACGATGATCCGCGCCATGACCAATGTAAGGCCTTCGCATCTGTTGGACAGGAAACTGTTCGACTTCGCGGGGCTCGCCACGAACACGGGGCAAGACATTTCCAATGACATTTGACGACCGCGCGATCGACTGGCTGGCCGACCTTCTTGCCGATGCAGCCAGGGTTGAAATCATGCCGCGCTTCCGCCGGCTGGGCGAGGGCGACGTCCGCCAGAAGACGTCCGCCGCCGACCTCGTCACCGAGGCGGATGTCAACGCCGAACGGCTGATCACTGCCCGGCTGCTCGAGCGCTATCCCGACGCCATGGTGGTCGGCGAGGAAGCCTGCTTCGACAATCCGGCGCTGCTGTCGGGCCTTGGCGATGCTGCGCTTGCCTTCGTCGTCGATCCGGTCGACGGCACTTTCAACTTCGCGTCCGGCGTGCCGCTGTTCGGCGTCATGGCCGGCGTCGTCGTCAACGGCGAGACCGTCGCCGGTATCATTTATGACCCGGTCGGCGAGGACTGGCTGATCGGCGCCAAGGGCGCCGGCAGCCATATCCGCCATGCGCATGGCGCGCTGGAGAAGGTACAAGTCGCGGCGCCGGTGCCGATGTCGCAGATGACCGGCGCCGTTTCCTGGCAGTTTCTCCAGGAGCCTGAACGCTCGCGGCTTGCTCGCAACCAGACCAAGACGCTGTCGCAATTCGCCTATCGCTGCGCGGCCCATGAATATCGGCTTCTAGCCAGCGGCCACGCCCATTTCGTGCTCTACAACAAGCTGATGCCCTGGGATCATCTGGCGGGCGCGCTGATCCATCAGGAAGCGGGCGGCTATGTCGCGCGCGTCGATGGCAGCGCCTACCTGCCCTCGCATGTCGACGGCGGCCTTCTGGTCGCGCCCGACAAGCAGAGCTGGGACGAGTTGCGCCGCGAGCTCTGGGCCGAGTAGAATCTGCGCCCGGCCGGCGATCTGCCGGCCAGAGAGCAATTAGAGCAATTCCAGGAAAAGTGTAAGCGGTTTTCCGTCCGGAATTGCGTAAAAACAAGGAGATAGAGCATTTCACCGTTGCCGTGAAACGGTGAAATGCTCTAGTGCAGATCGGTGACGTGCCCCGAAACGGGGGGATTGTGGGGCTGGAACATCCTGCCCCGCTCTGCAATCAGGATCATCAGCAAGGCCGCGACCGAGACGCTGCAGAAGCCCGCGGCCAGGGGGGTTACCGTGCCGTTATAGGCCTGGCCGATCGCCGCTCCGATCAGGGCGCCGAGAAAAGTCTGCATGAAACCAAGAATGGATGCCGCCGTACCGGCGAGTTCGCCGAGCGGCTCCATGGCCAAGGCGTTGAAATTCGCGCCCAGTCCGCCGAATGGCAGCATCGCGCCGGCAAAGAAGGTGATGAAGAGCCAGAGCGGCATCTGCATCTCCAGCGAGACCACCAGCCAGGCAAGGCTGATGCACAGGAAGATAAGCAGCGCGCCTTGCGACAGGCGGCGCATGCCGATCTGTCCGACCAACCGCGAATTGAGATAGTTGGAGAAGGCTAGCACGCCGGCGACGCCGGCAAAGATCAGCGGGAACAATTCACCGACGTGAAAGATGTCGATGTAGATCTGCTGCGCCGAACTGATGAAGCCGAACATTGCCGCGAAGATGAACGTGCTGGCAAAGGCGTAGCAAAGCGTGAGCCGATTGGTGAGCACGATGCGGAAGCCGCCGAGCACGGATCCTGCCGTGAGCTGGCGGCGATATTCGGGATGCAGCGTCTCAGGCAGGCGCAGCAGAGCCCAGGTCGAAACGATCAGCGCGCCGATAGCCATGGTCACGAAAATCCAGTGCCAGCTGGCGAACAGCATGACGAACTGGCCGATGCCGGGCGCGATGACGGGGATGGCCATGAACACCATGAAGATCAGCGACATCACCTCGGCCATACGCCGGCCTTCGAACGTGTCGCGCACGATCGAGACGGCGATGACGCGGGTTGCGGCCGCGCCGATGCCCTGGACGAGGCGCCAGGTCAGCAACAGGGCGAAACTGGGCGCTATGGCGGCGGCGGCCGCGGCTACGACATAGACGACCAGGCCAAAGACCAGGGGCGCGCGGCGCCCGAAGCGATCCGAAATAGGCCCGAACAAAAGCTGTCCGCCGCCGAAGCCGAGCATATAGGCGGTGATGACATATTGGCGGTGGTTCTCGCTCTCGACGCCGAGCGAGGCGCCGATCTGCTGCAGTGCCGGCAGCATGATGTCGATGGCCAAGGAATTGAGCGCCATCAGCGCCGCGCAGAGCGCGATGAATTCCCAGCGCGGAATGGGCAAATTGGTTGCCGATTGCTGCGCCACAGCCTGCTTGTCCACCGCAAGATCCGATCGTTTCAAACGAACATGCGCCGGACTGCCGGCGCATGAATTCGTCTCGTTCCCGAGCTTAGGGAACCACAATGCCGAGGTGGGGGCTGCCCCGGAAATTAGCGCTGCCGGCCGGCTGGCCGGTGCGATTCAGTCAGGCCGCGCCTTTGACGCTGACGCCCTTTTCGACGAGGAAGTCCTGCAACTCGCCGGCCTGGAACATCTCGCGCACGATGTCGCAACCGCCGACGAATTCGCCCTTCACATAGAGCTGCGGGATGGTCGGCCAGTTCGAATAGTCCTTGATGCCCTGGCGCAATTCGGCCGAGTCGAGCACGTTGACGCCTTTGTAGTCCGCCCCGATGTAATCGAGGATCTGCACCACCTGGCCGGAGAACCCGCATTGCGGGAAGCCGGGCGTGCCCTTCATGAAGAGCACGACGTCGTTGCTCTTCACTTCATTGTCGATGTAGTCGCTGATGCCGGTCATGGACAATCCTTTCACGCCTGTGGGAGTCAGGCTCGAAGCATGTCCTTCAAATAAACCCATAGGGTGGCTGAAACAAGACGTTAGCCGCGACGCTACTTGAATGGCGCAAAGCTTTGGTCCGCCATTGGGCCAATTCGGGCCGGCAGGCCGGACAAATCCCTCCCAGTGACTCCCCCGGTTTCCGGATGCGCATTCGCCAAAATGTAGCTATAGCTAAATCTTGAAGCATGCGCTATTCTTCCTGGCGCGTGGAGGAAGCGGACATGCGCGAAGCGAAATCCTTGCTGGAACACAAGCTCGATCGAAGGCTGCTTCTGGCCGGCGGCTTGGCGGCGGGCGGCACTGCGGTGGTGGCGAGCGCGGCGCGCGGGCAGGGCGGCCACGAGGGTCATGGAACGTCGGCGGCGGTCGAACCGCAACCGGCGCACCTGTCCGCGCATGGGGCGATGATCACGGTCGGCGAGGTCGACGACAGCCGCAACGGTTTCGATCCCGCGAAGCTGCTCGGCGATTGGGAGACCGGAACGGTGTCGATGCTGCCGGATGGGCGAACGCTCCGCACCTTCGAGGTCACGGCCGAGGACAAGGAGATCGAGATCGCGCCCGGCATCCTGTTTCCGGCGTGGACCTATAATGGCCGCGTGCCGGGGCCGTCGCTGCGGGCGACCGAAGGCGATCGTTTGAAAATCGTCTTCCGCAACAACGGCTCGCATCCGCATTCGATGCATTTCCACGGCATTCATGCAGCACGGATGGACGGCGTTCCCGGCGCCGGCCTGATCGGGCCGGGCGAGGAGTTCGTCTACGAGTTCGACGCCAAGCCGTTCGGCTGCCATCTCTATCATTGCCACGCACTGCCGCTGAAGCGGCACATCCAGAAGGGTATGTATGGCGCCTTCGTGGTCGACCCTGACCCCGCCCGGCATCCGGAGCACGAGGCGGTCGTCCGCCCGCGCCTGCTCGGCACGCCCGAGAATGCCGGCTGGCAGGAATTCGTGATGGTGATGAACGCCTTCGACACCAATTTCGACAACGAGAACGAGGTCTATGCCGTCAACACCGTCGCCCATGCCTACGCGAAGAAGCCGATACGGGTGCTGAGGCACAAGCCTGTCCGGATCTATCTTGTCAACCTGGTCGAATTCGACCCAATCAACTCCTTCCATTTGCATGCCAATTTCTTCGACTACTACAATCAGGGCACTACCCTTACCCCGACACTGAAGACCGTCGACCTGATCACGCAATGCCAGGCCGAGCGCGGTATCCTGGAATTCCATTTCAAGGAGCACGAACCCGGGCTCTACATGTTCCATCCGCACCAGTCCGAATTCACCGAACTCGGCTGGTCGGGCATGTTCGACGTCGTGGAGACCGTGTCTTGACCGATGTCGGCCAGACCTCGCGGGATACACAGGCCGGCCGGTCGCGCTGGGCCTCTCTGCTCTGGATCGTACTGCCGCTCGCCGTGCTGGGGCTCGCGGTCGCATGGATGGTTTCTTCCGACCCGCTGTCGGGCTTTCGCAACGGCGCGCCGCCGGTCGAGAACCTCACCTTCGAGCGGACGATACTTGGCAATGACGGCATTCGAATCCTCGTGCGGGCCGGCGGGTCGGAACCGATGACGATCGCGCAGGTCCAGGTCGACGACGCCTACTGGCAATTCACGCAAGATCCGCCGGGGCCGATCGCGCGCGGCGCTACGGCGTGGATCGCGCTGCCATACCCTTGGGTGCTGGGGGAGGCGCATGCGGTCAACGTCGTGACCAGCACCGGGACGACGTTCGGCCATGAGATCGCCGTCGCAGTACCGACGCCGACGGGCGATTCGCCGAGCTTCGCCGGGAAGGCGGTGCTCGGCGCCTTCGTAGGCATCCTGCCCGTGGCGATCGGCCTGATGTTCTATCCGGCGCTTCGCGGAACCGGTCGCGGCGGCATGGATTTCCTCCTGTCGATGACCGTCGGTCTGCTCGCCTTCCTTTTCGTCGACACGCTCGAGGACGCGTTCGAACTGGCCGGCAAAGCAGCCGCCCTGTTCCAGGGGCCGACCCTGATCGTGCTCGCAGCTACCGCCAGCTTCCTCCTGCTCGTGGCGGCGGGCCGGCGCGGGGGAACCCCGACCGGTCTGGCGCTCGCCACCTTTATTGCGCTCGGCATCGGCCTGCACAATCTCGGGGAGGGGCTCGCGATCGGCGCAGCCTTCGCCTCGGGTGCGGCCGGCCTCGGCACTTTCCTGGTTCTCGGCTTTACCTTGCACAACATCACCGAAGGCATCGGCATCGCCGCGCCGATCTTGAAGCAGCGACCGCCGCTCAGCGCTTTCGTCGCACTGACGCTGCTTGCGGGCGGGCCCGCCGTCGTCGGTCTATGGATCGGCAGCCTCGCCTATGCGCCGCAATGGTCGGCGCTGGCGCTGGCGGTAGGCGCCGGGGCGATCCTGCAAGTGATCGTCGAAATGGTTTCGCTGCAGCTTCGCCAGCGCACCGATGGCTCGCGCGCCTTGCTTGCACCGCCCGCAATGGCCGGGCTGGCAGCCGGCGTCGGCTTCATGTATCTGACGGCGATGCTGGTCAAGGTTTGAACTGCGGCTGTGTCAAGGCTCAGTCCGGGACGCTGGTCTGTAGTGCCAGCGCGTGCAACACGCCGCCCATCTTGCCCTTCAGCGCGTCATAGACCATCTGGTGCTGCTGGACACGGCTTTTGCCGCGAAAACTCTCGGCCACTACTTCCGCCGCATAATGGTCGCCATCGCCGGCCAGGTCGCGGATCGTCACCTTGGCGTCCGGAATGCCTTCCTTGATCAGTTTTTCAATGTCGTGGGCATCCATTGCCATGGCAAAATCCTGTTCCAAGCGCGCAGGCTGTGTATGTGACTCGGCGTGAGCCTAAAGCCTTTCCGGCCCGGATTGAAGCCGTTCCGTCGGGTGATGAAGCCTAGGGGTTCTCCTGGCTGGGATGAACCACGCCGTCTTCGGTGATGTCATCGCGCGTCGAATAGGCGCGGCCGAGGCTGAAAACCAGCACGTAAAGAGGGATGTTGATCACCAGGCTGACGACGGGAAGATAGCTCGTCATCCGCCATGCGTTTGAGAAAAAGGCCTGACCGTAGCCGTCGCACGCCAAGGACGAGCCATAGTCCCAAACCGCCCCGACCACCACCGCGACGATGAAGAGCTTGATGCAGGTCGCGATGAGCGATGCCCGCGCCGCCTCCGGAGAAAGCCTGTTCCAGAGCACCAGGCACACGATCGGAACCGCGTAGATCAATGTCTGCGCGATGAGCATCGGCAGCGTGCCGTTGGCCGCCGCAAGGAACTCGGCGCGGGTTTCCAGCCGCGGACAGACCTCGCTCGAGGTCGTCGACAGCAGCAGAAAGACGAACGGGCCGAGGACCCAGAAAAAGAACAGCGATGGCCAAAAGACGGCTGCAAGCAGCGCCTTGGCGGTTAAATCATGTCGCATAAGAAAGGATTTATACGACATGATTTAAGTCTTTTGTCGTAAGCATGTCTCCCGAAACCGCTGCACACTTTCGGGAGACATGCTTCTGGTCAACTGGCCTGGTCCATGAAGCGCGGGAACCAGCCCTCATGGGCGGCGGTCAATTCGCTGACCGAGATCGGCCGTGCGTCACCCAGCTTCAATTCATGCCCGCCGGTGGTGCCGATCCAGGGTGCGAAGATGCCGAGCTTGCCCTGTTGCTCGCGAATCCTGTCCCATTCCCCACTCTGCGGGTCGATCGACAGCGTCAGCAGATAGCGGCCCTGGTCCTCGCCGAACCAGACCGGGATCGGATCGGTGCCGGTGAGCCCTGGAATTGTGGCGCCGATGCCGGAGGCCATCGCCATTTCGGCCAGCGCCACGGCAAGGCCGCCGTCGGAAACGTCATGAGCGGCGGTCACAATGCCGGAAGCAATCAGCGTGCGCACATGGTCGCCGACGCGCTTCTCATGCGCGAGATCGACCGGCGGCGGCGGACCGTCGGCCCGGCCATGGATGTCGCGCATGTAGATCGACTGGCCGAGGTGGCTGCCCCAGCTCGGCGGCGCGCCGACCAGCACGATCATCTGGCCCTCGGCGGCAAAGCCGATGCGCGCCATTTTCGACCAATCGGCGATCAGGCCGACACCGCCGATGGTCGGCGTTGGCAGGATGCCGCGGCCGTTGGTCTCGTTGTAGAGCGAGACGTTGCCCGAGACGATCGGGAAGCCGAGCGCGCGGCAGGCATCGCCGATGCCTTTGATGGCGCCGACGAACTGGCCCATGATCTCGGGCCGCTCCGGATTGCCGAAATTGAGGTTGTCGGTGGCGGCGAGCGGCAAGGCGCCGGTGGCGGTGAGGTTGCGCCAGCATTCGGCCACGGCCTGTTTGCCGCCTTCGTAAGGATCGGCCTCGCAATAGCGCGGCGTGACGTCGGAGGAGAAGGCGAGCGCCTTGGTCGGGTGGCCTTCGACGCGCACGACGCCGGCATCGCCGCCCGGAATCTGCAGCGAATTGCCCTGGATCAGCGTGTCATACTGCTCCCACACCCAGCGGCGCGAGGAGAGGTCCGGCCCGCCGAGCATTTTCAGCAGCGCGTCCGCGACATCGGCCTTCGGCGCATCGTTTGCCGCCAGCGCCGCCGGCTTTTTCGCTTCGACCCAGGGGCGGTCATATTCCGGCGCCTGGTCGCCAAGTTCCTTGATCGGCAAATTGGCGACCTCGTCCCCCTGGTGGATGACGCGGAAGCGCAGATCGTCGGTGGTCTTGCCGACGATGGCGAAATCGAGGCCCCATTTGCGGAAGATCGCCTCGGCTTCCTGTTCCTTCTCGGGGCGCAGCACCATCAGCATGCGCTCCTGGCTTTCCGACAGCATCATTTCATAGGCGCTCATGCGCTCCTCGCGCACCGGCACCTTGTCGAGGTCAAGCTCGATGCCGAGGTCGCCCTTGGCGCCCATCTCGACGGCCGAGCAGGTGAGGCCGGCCGCACCCATATCTTGGATGGCGATGACGGCGCCCGACGCCATCAGCTCGAGGCAGGCTTCCAGCAGGCATTTTTCGGTGAAGGGATCGCCGACCTGCACCGTCGGGCGCTTCTCTTCGATCTTGTCGTCGAATTCGGCCGAAGCCATGGTGGCGCCGCCGACGCCGTCGCGTCCGGTCTTGGCGCCGAGATAGACGACCGGCAGGCCGACGCCCTTGGCCTGCGACAGGAAGATGGCGTCGGTCTTGGCAAGGCCCGCCGCGAAGGCGTTGACCAGGATGTTGCCGTTGTAGCGGGCATCGAAATTGACCTCGCCGCCGACGGTCGGCACGCCGAAGGAATTGCCGTAGCCGCCGACGCCGGAAACCACGCCCGCGACCAAATGCCGGGTCTTGGGATGGTCCGGCGCGCCGAAGCGCAGCGCGTTCATGGCCGCCACCGGCCGCGCGCCCATGGTGAAGACATCGCGCAGGATGCCGCCGACGCCGGTCGCGGCACCCTGATAGGGCTCGATGTAGGAGGGATGGTTGTGGCTCTCCATCTTGAACACGACGCAGTCGCCGTCGCCGATGTCGACCACGCCGGCATTCTCACCCGGACCCTGGATGACCTGCGGGCCGCTGGTCGGCAGCGTGCGCAGCCATTTCTTGGAGGATTTGTAGGAGCAGTGCTCGTTCCACATCGCCGAGAAGATGCCGAGCTCGGTGAAGCTTGGCTCGCGGCCGACCAAATCGAGGATGCGCTGGTATTCGTCAGGCTTCAGCCCATGCGCGGCGACGAGCTCGGGGGTGATCGGCACGGAATTGGAAATGGTCATGAGCGGCGATTTTTGTCCGTGGGGAGAGGGGGCGTTTCTTTGAGTCTCCTCTTATCGCAAGCTTTCTCGCGATACACCCCCACCAGATAGGGAAAATGCCGGAAAACCGCCACTGCCGGCGATGCTCCGAGGCTTGCCGGCTTGATCAGGAAAAACTGTCGTAGCCGGCGCGGCCTTCGTCGAGCAGACGACGGATGACCGCCACGCCGCCGGCGACATCCTTGCTTTGCCGCGGTTGCGACACGCCAAAGCGCACGCCGTGAAAGACCTGCTCGGAGCGGCCGGCCTTGAATTCGTCCTCGTCGTCGATGAGCACGCCTTGCGCGAGGCAGGCGTTCTTGAAGGTGCCGGACAGCCACGGGTCCGGCAAGGTCAGCCAGACGAAGGGCACGTTGTCCCGCGCCTTGACGTCGAACCCCGTCAGCACGTCACGCACGATGGCAAGGCGCGCCTGGATTTCGGCAATGCAGCGCTTGCGGATTTCGCCCGCCTGGCCCGACGTCACCAGCCGCGTGCCGACCTCGGCCAGAAGGAAGGGCAAGCCGCCGGTCATCATCTTATGGGCGACACGGATGCGGTGGCGATAGGCCGGCGGGCAGGAAAGCCAGCCGCCGCGCACGCCGGCCGCGACCGACTTCGATAGACCGCCGGCGACGATCGTGCGCTCGGGCGCATATTCGGCCAGCAGCGGTGTCGGGTCGTCGGTGAGCTCGCCGTAAAGGTCGTCCTCGATCAGGGCGACATTGTACTCGCGCGCAATCTGTGCGATCGCCTGCCGCCGCTCCGCCGACAACGTCACCAAGGTCGGGTTCTTCGCGGTCGGCATCAGGAACATCACCTTTGGATGTTTCTGCGCGCAGACGCGCTCGAAATCGTCCGGATCGATGCCACCCTCGTCAGCCGAAACCAGCGCCGTGCGGCGCCCGATCAGCCCGGCGCTGCGCGCGATCTGTGAATAGGTGAGATGCTCGAAGACCACGTAGTCGCCGGGCATGGTCAGTGCCGCGATCGCCGCCATGACCGCGGCATGGGTGCCAAGCGTCGGCACGATCGAATCGGGCGAGGGGCGGAAGGCATTGCGCGCCAGCCAGCGGCTCCCCGCCTCGTACCAGCGCTCGGGAAAATCCCGCGTATAGCTCGAAATGTCGTGCGGATGCTCCTGCGCCGTGCGCGCCAGCATGTCGGCAATCACCGCGCCCTGGCCGAAATCGGGCGCTGCGGTGCTGTCGAAGCGCAGCTTGCCGCTCGGCGCGTCGATGGCGCGCGTGCCTTGCAAGGCTGGCTCGACATCCGATTTCGGGACCTCCGTGCGCTGTCCAAGCACGTAGGTGCCCCGACCTACCTCGCCGCTCACCAGGCCGCGCTCGCGCAGCAACTGATAGGCCCGGCCGATCGTGCCGACGGTCGTGCCGATGTCATAGGCGAGGTCGCGCTGCGGCGGCAGTTTTGCACCGGCGTCGATAACGCCCTTGTCGATATCTGACTCAATGCTGTCAGCAAGACGCTGATAGAGCGGGCCGGAGCCGGAGGAAAGATCGGGGAGCCAATTTGTCATGGTGACAATTTTCTATATTGCACCGCGAGATGAGTCAATTCATATCGATCTCGCGATTGGCGAGGTACAATCGGGACAAGGCAGGACAACAATGGATACAATCGAGACAATTCGCTATGCTCGCCCGGCTTTTGGCGCGCAGGCCAAGCCCTTGGCCCATCGCGGCTTCGCCGGCCGCCTGGTGGTTGTGCTCCGTTCCATCGCCAGGCAGATCGACCGCATGCTGGAGCGCCGGCGCGGCCGCCTGGCACTCATGGAGATGACGGACGATCAGTTGAAGGACATCGGCATCTCGCGCTGCGACGCCCATCGCGAAGGCATCAAGGCGTTCTGGGAGTGAGGCTTATCCCATCCGGGTTGCGGGGCTTGCCCCGCAACCCGCCTGAGCCGTGATCGATCAGTACGGCAAGCACGCTCAATCCGATGAACAATGCCGTGACGCCCAGGGCCGAGACGGCGACGCTGGCCGCGCCGTTCCTGGCGACGTCGAGGAACGGGTAGGGCACTTCGCCGGCGAAGGGCGCGCGTATCAGCGCGTAAGCGAGATAGGCGAGCGGAGAGATCATCCACCAGGAGATATCGCGCCAGCGCGTCGTGCCATCGGCACCGGCAATGAGCCACCACAATACGAAGATCAACGGCGTAATGTAGTGGAGCAGGATGTCGCAAAGCAGGAATAGGCCTTGCGGTTGCCAAAGCCCCGCCAGCACCGTCCTGTAGACGATGAAGACCAGCGTGATGGCCACCGCCACGCCAGCCCGCAGGCGTTGCCCGGCGAAGGCGGGGAACCAGGCGTAGCCGGCTGGCGAGACCAGTGCCGCATGAACCATCACCGCCGCGATGTTGGTGAGGACAGTGAAGAAGCTGAAATAGAAGACGATCGAGCCGAGCAGGCTGCGTCCCGCCGCCATCGATGCCGGTATGGTGATGGCGAATTGCAGGACAAGCGCAATCAGCCCGATAACCAGTCCCGCGATCTGCAGGAACCGGCCCATCGCAGGGTCACGCGGCAGCCGCGCAGGACGGATTGCCGGCCTGCCAGCGGGCGATGTCGGCACCGATGCGCGCGCCGAGAGGCTCATTCATCAGCGGCCCGAACACGTCGACGCGGCTGGAATTGCCTTGCGCCTGCACGACCAGCAGCGGCTTGCCGCCATAGTGCTTGGCGGGCACGAGCAGGAAGCGCGGCGTGCCGCTGTAGGAATTGAGTTCGTTGGCCATCTGATAGGCCTTGAAAGCCGGATCCTTGCTGGCGATCCAGCATTTATGCGCCGCGATGGCGACCTGTTCCATGGCAAGCAGCGAGGCGCTTTTGCCTGAGGGAACGGGCGAGGTCTTGGGGCCGGACTGGCAGGAAGCCAAGGCGAGCCCCGTGGCGGCCAGGAGAGCAAGGCGAGCAATCGTCAGTCTCATGGCTAGTCCGCCCCCGCCTTCCGATAGGATGTTAAAGAATCAAGCCGCGATGCCGAGGGCGCTTTCGAACAGCGCCCGTCCGTCATTGCCGCCATGCGCGGCTTCGATCAGGTTCTCGGGATGCGGCATCAGGCCGAGCACGTTGCCCTTGTCGTTGACGATGCCGGCAATGTCGTTGATCGAGCCGTTGGGATTGGTGCCGTCGGCATAACGGAACACCACCTGGCCTTGGCCTTCGAGCCGCGCCAGCGTCTCGGCATCGGCGAAATAATTGCCGTCGTGATGCGCGACGGGCGAGCGGATTATCTGTCCGGGCTGGTAGCGGCGGGTGAACATGGTGTTGGCGTTGGCGATCTCAAGCTTCACCTGCCGGCAGACGAACTTCAGCGAGGCGTTGCGCATCAAGGCGCCGGGCAGCAGTCCCGCCTCGACCAGGATCTGAAAACCGTTGCAGACGCCAATGACGGTCACACCCTTGGCGGCCTTTTCGGCGACCGCCCGCATCACTGGCATGCGCGCCGCAATCGCACCGCAGCGCAGATAATCGCCGAAGGAGAAGCCGCCGGGGATAGCGATCAGGTCGACATCGGGAATTTCGGTGTCGGTCTGCCAGACGGTCGCCGGCGCCTGGCCGGAAATCTTGGTCAGCGCCGCGATCATGTCGCGGTCGCGGTTGAGGCCAGGCAGGAGGACGACGGCTGATTTCATTGTCAGGCGATCTCCACCGCGTAGTTCTCAATCACCGTGTTCGCCAGTAGCTTGTCGCACATGGCCTTCAGGTCGGCTTCGGCCTTGGCCTTGTCGGTTCCGGTGAGCTCGATGTCGAACACCTTGCCCTGGCGCACCTGGCCAACGCCGTCGAAACCCAGCCCGGAGAGCGCGTGCTCGATCGCCTTGCCCTGCGGGTCGAGGACGCCGTTCTTGAGGGTGACGGTGATACGGGCTTTCATCGATACTCCTGGGCAAACGGTCGTTTAGGAAAGGGCCTGCCGTTATCCGGCGGCCTGTTAGTCAGTGCTTCAGGCCCTTGGGCGCCTCGGAGGAGGCCACGAGCACGGGACCCGTCGGGCGCGGCGGCTCGTTCTCGTTGATGATGCCGAGGCGGCGGGCGACTTCCTGATAGGCTTCGACCAGGCCGCCCATGTCGCGACGGAAACGGTCCTTGTCGAGCTTGTCCTGGGTCGCGACATCCCACAGCCGGCAGGAATCCGGCGAGATCTCGTCGGCGACGACGATGCGCATCATGTCGCCCTCGAACAGGCGGCCGCATTCGATCTTGAAGTCGACAAGCTGGATGCCGACGCCGAGGAACAGGCCGGAGAGGAAATCGTTGACGCGGAATGGCGAGCGCCATGATGTCGTCGATTTCCTGCGGGCTGGCCCAGCCGAAGGCGGTGATGTGCTCTTCCGACACCATCGGGTCGTCGAGCGCGTCGGCCTTGTAATAGAATTCGATGATCGAGCGCGGCAGCACCGTGCCTTCCTCGATGCCGAGGCGCTTGGACAGCGAGCCGGCGGCGACGTTGCGTACGACGACCTCGAGCGGAATGATCTCGACTTCCTTGATCAATTGCTCGCGCATGTTCAGCCGGCGGATGAAATGGGTCGGGATGCCCATGCGGTTCAAGTGGTTGAAGATGTGCTCGGAAATGCGGTTGTTGAGCACGCCCTTGCCGTCGACCACTTCATGCTTCTTCTTGTTGAATGCGGTGGCATCGTCCTTGAAAAACTGGATCAGCGTCCCCGGCTCAGGTCCCTCATAGAGGATCTTGGCCTTGCCTTCGTAAATGCGGCGGCGATTTTTCATCTGATTATTTCTCTGGATCTGCGGGCAGGGGGCAAGCGACCGGTTCCTGTCCGTCTGCCTAAATTAGTATGGCGAAGGCGGCGTTCAATGCCGGTGTTATCGCAATCGTCTTGTTTGCTCAATCGGCAAATCCCGCGAATCAACCGCTTTCGGAACCGAAATGCCGCAGCGCAGCATGCGAGGAAGCATATTGACCGACCCGCGGCCTTTTGGTTTGTGCTTGCCCATCACACATATTCATCGCCAAGCGAATCGGATTGATCGGAGAGACGTCATGAGCAGCATGAAAGACCGCGAAGAGGGTTTTGAGCGCAAGTTCGTCTTCGACGAGGAACTTCGCTTCAAGGCCTCGGCGCGCCGCAACAAGGCGCTTGGCCTCTGGGCCGCCGAGAAGCTCGGCAAATCCGGCGCCGATGCCGAAGCCTATGCCAAGGAAGTGGTCGTCTCCGATATCGAGGAAGCGGGCGACCACGATGTCTTCCGCAAGATCCGCAAGGATTTCGATGCCGCCGGCGTCAACCAGTCCGACCACCAGATCCGCCGCACCATGGACGAATTGATGGCGCAGGCGATCGAGCACATCAAGAACAGCTGAGGCTGCGCGGGCATGATGTCGCCGGAAAACCGCTCCACGCTTTTCGGTATCGTGCTCTATCCCTTTGTTTTTACGCAATTCCGGACGGAAGGTTACGGCGAAGTCGCCGAACCTAAACGTCACACGCTTTTCCCGGAATTACTCTGACTGGACCAATCGACCGCCCGGCAAAACCGGGCGGTTTTTCTTTGCCTTCACACTGTTTCCGGCCGAAACTGTGGATTGTTAACAAGGAAGTTCCGATGTCGCTCAAATCCCGCCTGGCCGCCGACGAAACGCTTTTCACCGCGTGGTCGGGCGTGCCGGACGCGCTGACGGTCGAGATCATCGCCAAGCAGGGTTTCGATGCTGTCACCCTGGACATGCAGCATGGCGGCCATCACGAGGACAGCGTGCTGCGCGGACTGGTGCCGGTGCTGGCCGCCAACAAGCCGGCGCTGGTGCGTATTCCGGTCGGGCGCTTCGACATGGCGAGCCGCGCGCTCGATTTCGGCGCCGAGGCGGTGATCGCGCCGATGGTGAATTCCGTAGCCGATGCAAGGCAGTTCGCCGCCGCGATGAAATATCCGCCGCTGGGCGAGCGCTCCTGGGGCCCGACCTACGCTTTTCCGCGTCACGGGAAGGGCGATCATGCCGAATGGCTGCGCGATACGAACCAGCGCACCATGGCTTTCGCGATGGTCGAAACGCGGGCGGCCCTCGAGGCGCTGGACGGTATTCTGGATACGCCCGGCATCGACGGCATCTTTGTCGGCCCGTCCGATTTCTCGATCGCCTGGTCGAACGGCGCCACCGTCAGTTCGACGCTGGAAAGCATGATGGACACGGTCGCGTCGATCGCCGAGCGGACGCGCAAGGCGGGCAAACATGCCGCGATCTATGTCATCGAACCGGCGATTGCCGGGCGCGTCGTGTCGATGGGCTTCCGGCTGCTCGCCATGGGCTCGGACCACACGCTGATTTCGCTCGGCGCAAAGACGCTGCTGAAGAGCATGCGGGATTCGATCGGTTCCTGAGGCGTATTGATATTCAGGTGAGACCGGCCTGCAAATGCCGGCTTCCTGCGCTTCCGGTGCTCACGTACTTTAAGTACGCTCCGCTCTGGTTCTCGGAAGCCGCCATTTTGGTCGCTTCGCGCCCGTCCTCGACTCCGGCTCGGCCTGACCTGAATCTCAACACACCTTAGGTCGACTCAGGGTTCTTTCAACTCCGTCAGGAATTTGGCGAAAGTCATCGAACCCTCGGGCCAGGGGCCGAAGCCGGCATCGTGGTTGAGGTGACCGGCCTCGCCGGCATCAATGAACAGCGATCCCCAGGCGGCGGCGATATCCTCGGCGACCTCGAAGGCGCAGAACGGATCGTTGCGGCTGGCGATCACGATTGACGGAAAGGGCAGGGGATCGCGCGAATAAGGGCCGAAAGTCATCAGATGCCTCGGCCTGATTTCCGGGTTGGAGACGTCCGGCGGCGCGACGAAGAAGGCGCCCGCGACCGGCTTCCTGAATTGCGGGATGGCCTGCACCGCGGCCGCGACGCCAAGCGAATGCGCAACGAGAACCACCGGCCGCTCCGCCTCGTTGACTGCGTTCGCCACGCTCGCCGTCCAGTCCTCGCGCACGGGCTTCGTCCACTCCGCCTGCTCGACCCGGCGCGCCGTCGACAGTTTCGACTGCCAGCGGGTCTGCCAGTGCTCGGGGCCGGAATTGGTGTAGCCCGGCACGATCAGGATATCTGCGTCTTTGACTTTCATGGCGCCGATGTAGCGAGCGGCCTTCTCGCCTGCAACCCTGTCGCCAATATCGGTGTGATCACAATTGTGAACAACCTGTTCGATTCTTGCTGCCTTGTGTGAACGATCTCAATAGACGATTTGAAGAGGGAACAAGGAACAAGAGCTGGCGGCCCTGGAAGCCATTTCGGGAATGGATGTCGCCGGAACGGAGAGTTTGATGAGCGAACTGCCTTTTGCCGCCACCACCCCGGTCAGCGTGTCGCGCGTGGGGTTGAAGACGCGCGACGCCGAGAGCCTGGCCTCTTATTACCGCGCCGTCGTCGGCCTGCAGGAGTTGAGCCGCGCCGACGGCGCGATCACGCTTGGTGCTGCCAATCGCCCGCTGCTGGTGCTTGAGCAGGATGCTTCGGCCAAGCCGGATGATCCGCGCAGCGCCGGGCTTTTTCACACCGCTTTCCTGCTGCCGTCGCGCGCCGATCTTGGCCGCTGGATCAGCCACGCCGCCGCCAACCGCATCGGCATCGAGGGCGCGTCCGACCATCTGGTCAGCGAGGCGCTCTATCTGACCGACCCGGAGGGCAACGGCATCGAGATCTATGCCGACCGTCGTCCGCAGGACTGGACATGGAATGGTGACAAGATCGCCATGGCGACCGAGAGGCTGAACCTGCCGGCGGTGGTGGGCAGCGTGCCGGCGGGCGATGCCGGCTGGCAGGGCGCGCCGGAAAACACCATTGTCGGCCATGTGCATCTGCGCGTCGGCCGGCCGGAAGATGCCGAAGCGTGGTGGCATGAGGCGTTCGGCTTCGACACCGTCGCCAAATATGGCAGCCAGGCGGTGTTCCTGTCGTCCGGCCATTACCACCATCATATCGGGGCCAATGCCTGGCAGAGCGCTGGCGCCGGCCGCCGCGATCCGTCCCGCTCCGGCCTCGCCTGGGTCGAGATGCGCTCGGACAATGCGAAGGCCGAGACGAGCCGCGAGGATCCCTGGGGCACGGTGATCAAGACAGTACCAGGGAAGGCGTGAGCAGGCACGTCAAGCGATCAGCGCCGAAGTCGGCGCTGCCCCTCATCCGCTCCTTGGGCACCTTCTCCCCGTAAACGGGCGAACGGGGAGAAAGAATGATCAAGCTTCCCCAAACACCCGCTTGAAGATCGTGTCGACATGCTTGGTGTGGTAGCCGAGGTCGAATTTCTCGCGGACATCGGCTTCGGAAAGGGCTGCGGTGACGTCCTTGTCAGCCAGCAGTTCCTCGAGGAAATCGGCGCCGTGCTCCCAGACTTTCATGGCGTTGCGCTGCACCAGCCGATAGGCATCCTCGCGTGACAGGCCGGCCTGCGTCAGCGCCAGGAGCACGCGTTGCGAATGCACAAGGCCGCGGAACTTGTTGAGGTTCTTCTCCATGTTCTCGGGATAGACGAGCAGCTTGTCGACGACGCCAGTCAGGCGCGCCAGCGCGAAATCCAGCGTCACCGTCGCGTCCGGCCCGATCATACGCTCGACCGACGAATGCGAAATGTCGCGTTCATGCCAGAGCGCCACGTCTTCCATGGCAGGCAGCGCCATCGATCGCACCATCCGGGCAAGGCCGGTGAGGTTTTCGGTCAGCACCGGATTGCGCTTGTGCGGCATCGCCGACGAGCCTTTCTGGCCCGGCGAGAAATATTCTTCCGCTTCCAGCACTTCGGTGCGCTGCAGATGGCGGATCTCGACGGCGAGGCGTTCAACAGACGAGGCGATGACGCCAAGCGTGGCGAAGAACATGGCATGCCGGTCGCGCGGAATCACCTGGGTCGACACCGGCTCCGGCTTCAACCCGAGCTTTGCCGCAACATGCTCTTCGACGTAGGGCTCGATGTTGGCGAAGGTGCCGACCGCGCCGGAGATGGCGCAGGTGGCGATATCTTCCCGCGCATGCACCAGACGCTCGCGACAGCGCGAGAACTCGGCATAGGCCTGCGCCAGCTTGACGCCGAAGGTGGTCGGCTCGGCATGGATGCCGTGGCTGCGGCCGATGGTGACGGTGTCCTTGTGCTCGAAAGCGCGGCGCTTCAGTGCCGCGAGCAGGGCGTCGATGTCGGCAAGCAGGATGTCGCTGGCGCGCGTCAGCTGCACGGCAAGACAGGTGTCGAGCACGTCCGACGAGGTCATGCCCTGGTGGATGAAGCGGGCATCCGGTCCGACGAACTCCGCGAGATGGGTGAGGAAAGCGATGACGTCATGCTTGGTGACGCGTTCGATCTCGTCGATCTTGGCGACATCGAATTTGGCGGCGCCGCCTTTTTCCCAGATGGTCCTTGCCGCTTCCTTCGGGATGACTCCCAACTCCGCCAGCGCATCGCAGGCATGCGCCTCGATCTCGAACCAGATGCGGAAGCGGGTTTCGGGCGACCAGATGGCGACCATTTCCGGCCGGGAATAGCGAGGGATCATCCGTTTTCTAAGTCCTGCCTGGGAGAAGCGTCGGCCGCGTCCTAACAGAGGCAGGCCCAATGCTCAACGCCGCTGCCGCGCAAACCAGATGCTGACCGCGACAAGTGCCGCAAAACCCGCCGGAAAATAGAGCCGCACGCCAAGCGCGAGGAACTGGTAGAGCGCGGTCAGCAGCGTGAAGGCGAACTCGAACGCCCAGGTCAGCGTCAATGCAGGCGCATGCCACTCGGCGTAATAGGAGCGGTATTGCAGCGCGAAGAGGCCGCCGGTGAAGGCGAGTGTCGTCGCCAGGAGGGACACGAATGCCGCGGCCAAGGCTGTTTCCCAATCCCGGCCGCGAGAAACAAGCCTAGCCAGCGTCAGCCCGACCGGAAAGGCGAGCACGCCGCCGAGGCCGTAAAGCAACGCGACAAAGCGGATCCTGTCGGGCGTCTCCCAGGCTGCCAGCAGAAGATTTGCCAGCGCGCTGCCACCCATGGCCATGCCCCAGAGCAAGGTTCCGACAGCAGCCTCGCTTGCCGAAGGAATTGCGGCACGCAGCCGGTCCATGAGACCGTGGCGCAACGGAACTTGCTGCAACGGCGTCATGGGCGGCAAGTCCCGTCGCGCGTCGCATGGCCGCGCAGGCTGGGCGTCATCTGTCTCATCGGCGTCATATCTATCACGCCATGGTGAACGAGACGTGCCGAGCGATGCATCCAATCCGGCGTTCATTTGTTATTGTCGGCCGTCTCGCATCCGAAAGGGCAGATCGCCATCCAGCGGAGGACCAGCATGAGCACCGACATCAGCAAGATACGCGGCCATATGGAAGTGATCGGCGCCGATGGCGTTCATATCGGCACCGTCGACAAGGTCGAAGGCGACCGGATCAAGCTGACCAAGGCCGACAGCGGCATGGGCTCGCATAAAGGCCATCACCACTACATTTCGCTAGCCTTGGTCGCGGAAATCGACGGGCAAAAGGTATGGCTCTCCGCGAATTCCGATGTCGCCGTCACCTTCGAGGAAGAAAAGTCCGATCCGACCTGATCGGCGCCGAGCCAATCAGCGCGACGACCAGACCGGGAACAGATCGCCGTCGGCGGGCGTCGCGGCATGGACCCCGCGGCTGATGGCGCGCGCCATGGTTGCACCGGCCGCCGCGAACAGGTCGATCGCGGCATCGGCGCCGAACTCGATGCCGCTTCTGCCGGTCGCCAAGGCAAACACCAGGTCGCCGTCGGCCGGCGTGTGCGTCGGCCAGATGGCGCGGGCGAAGCCATCATGCGCCGAAATCGCCAGCCGTTTGGCAGCGGCTTTGGTCAGGACGGCATCCGTGGCGATGACGGCGATGGTGGTGCTGCCGGCTTCCCCATGTCCGCCGACGCGCCTGTCGCGGTATTTCAGCAGGATGTTCCTTGCGTCTTCCGGCATAGGCTCGGGATAACCCAGGCCGCCGAACTCGTCACCGATCTCGAAGGGGGCCGCCCAGAAATGGCGCCCGCGGCCGACCGTCACCGAGCCGGTCGGATTGACGGCGGCGAGCGCGCCGATGGTGACACCGCTGTCGAGCACGGTCGAGGCGGAGCCAAGGCCGCCCTTCAGCCCGGAGGTCAGGGCGCCGGTGCCGGCACCCGCGGTGCCGATGGCGAAATCCACCGCTGCCGCCTGCACGGCTTCATAGCCGAGCTCGCGATAGGGCGGATAGCGGCCCCAATCCTTGTCGCCGCCATTGCGCAGGTCGAAAAGGATCGCGGCCGGCACGATCGGCACGCGGAAGCCGCCGACTTCGACACCGATGTCTTTCTCGCGCAGCGCCGCCTGCACGCCGGAGGCGGCGTCGAGGCCGAAGGCGGAGCCGCCGGACAGAACGACGGCATGGATCGTCGCGATCGAGTTCTGCGGCTCGAGCAGATCGGTCTCGCGCGTACCCGGCGCGCCGCCCAGCACCTGAATGCCGGCAACCGCAGGCTCGTCGCACAGCACCACCGTGACGCCGGATTTCAGCCGGGCGTCGGCGGCATTGCCGACGCGAAGGCCGTCAACGTCGGTGATGAGATTGCGCGGACCGGTGCGGAACATCAGTTGTCCTCCAGCAGCACGAAATGCGCGCCGTCGAAGCGGAAGAGGCGGAATGGGGTCTGGCTGAGATCGCCCTTATCATCGAAGCGGATGGTGCCGATCGCGGTCGCGAAATCGTGGCCGGTGAGCGCTTCGCCGAGCGGCTGGCCGGAGCTTTCCGCGCCGGCCAGCGCGGCGTTAGCGACCTCGACCGCGGCATAGGCCGGCAGCGTGTAGCCATCCGGCACGATCTTCTTCGCCCCGAAAGCCTGCACCACCTTGGGATCGGCGACCTCCGCCCATTCGGGCATGGCGATCATCAGAGTGCCGACGGCGTAAGGCACATCGCCCGGCGGCGTGCGCAGGTTCTCGCCGCCGGCGAAGGTTATGCCGGCATTGAGCTGGGCGGCGTCGCGACTCATGATGGCGATATCGTCGCCGTCTCCGCCGGCGAACACCTTGGTGGCGCCGGCCTTCTTCAACCGGCCGATTAATCCGATCTGGTTGTCGAGCTGCGGCCGGAACGTGTCGACGAAAACCGGCTTCAAGGCAGCCTGCTCGGCCGCGGCGCGGAAGGTCTCGGCCATCTCGCGGCCATAAATGGTGCCGTCATCGACGATGGCGAACAGGTCGTCGCGCCAGAGCTGGGTAAGCTTGGCGGCAACCGCGTTGCGCTCATCGTCGCCACGCGGGCCGAGCCGGTAGACCGGCCAGCCGGTCTTGGCGCGCCGGTCCGTCAGGCTTTCGGTGCGCACGCCAACCGTGATGACCGGGATGTTGGCATCCTTCAGGATCGGCAGCGCGGCCTCGATCGCTTCCGTGCAGAGAAAGCCCACCACGACATTGACCTTGGCGTCGACGAAGGCCTTTGCCGCCGCGGCGCCGCCATCGGCGGTGCAGGCGTCGTCCACGACCTTCATGGCGATGCCGTTTGCCCCCGCCGCCATGCCGGCGCCGGCCTCGACCTGCTTGCCGAGGATCGCCGACGGACCGGAAAGCGGCGCGGCAACGCCGACCAGCGTCTCGGCGTCGGCGCTCGCGGCCAGCGACAGCCAGAGCAGCACGGCTGATGTCGTCGTAAGAAGACGCATTCGGGCTAAGAGATCCTCCATGCCGGGAATAAAGTCCCGACACTATTCCAGGAAATGCCTAAAGGGTGGCTAAGCGCCGCGCAACACGCGAATTTGCGGATTGCAGTCAAGCACTTCGCCCCCGCAGGGTAACTTGTGGCGTGCAATATGCCGCCATATATAACGAACCGGTTTCGACAGGTGGATTATCGAGTGCTCAAGATCAATGACATCGGGCCGCAGCACTATCGCGATGCGATGGCGCATTTCGCCGGCCATGTGCATGTGGTGACGACGGACGGGCCCGGCGGCAAAAGGGGCGCAACAGTGATCGCCGCCTGTTCGGTCTCGGACACGCCGCCGACGGTGCTGGTCTGCCTCAACCGCGAGAACGCCAAGAACGAAGCCTTCGTCAAGAACGGCAAGTTCGCGTTGAACACGCTAGGCTCGGACCAGGAAGCGGTCTCGGTCGGCTTTTCCGGCATCACCGGTCTGCCGGTGGAGGAGCGCTTTGCGCTGGCCGAGTGGGATGTGATCTCGACCGGCGCGCCGACGCTGAAAGGCGCGCTTGCCGTGTTCGACTGCGAGATCATCGATGCCAAGGATTTGGCCACCCACCGTGTGCTTTTTGGCAAGGTGACAGGCCTGCGCATCGGCGATAATTTGCGGCCGCTGATCTACCACAACCGCGGCTATCACGTTCTTTGAAACGGGCGGGCGGGATCCACGGAGACAAGATGACCGCCCCGCGCCCCGCGCCGAAATCGATCGATGAAACGCTCGACCTTTTGACCGGCGCGGACTACGTCGCGGACCGTTCGCTGGCGACCGTGCTGTTTTTATCGCTGCGCATGAAGCGGCCCTTGTTCCTCGAAGGCGAGGCGGGCGTCGGCAAGACCGAGATCGCCAAGGTGCTGGCCGACGCGCTCGGCCGCCGGCTGATCCGGCTGCAATGCTATGAGGGGCTCGACGTTTCTTCGGCCGTCTATGAGTGGAATTACGCTGCCCAGATGATCGAAATCCGCATGGAGGAGGCGGCGGGCGAGGTCGTGCGCTCCGACATGGAACGCAACGTCTTTTCCGAAAAATACCTGGTCCGCCGCCCGGTGCTCGACGCGCTGACCGGCAAGAAAGGCGCGGCACCGGTGTTCCTGATCGACGAGCTCGATCGTACCGACGAGGCGTTCGAAGCATTCCTGCTCGAAATCCTCTCCGACTTTCAGGTGACTGTCCCCGAGCTTGGCACGATCAAGGCCGAAGAGCCGCCGATCGTCATCATCACCACCAACCGCACGCGCGAAATCCACGACGCGCTGAAGAGGCGCTGCCTTTATCACTGGATCGATTATCCGAATGCCGAGCGCGAGCTGGAGATTGTGCGGCGCAAGGTGCCGCAGGCGAACCGCCGGCTGTCGGCGGAGGTCGTGTCCTTCATCCAGAAGCTGCGCCAGGTCGAGTTGTTCAAGGCTCCCGGCGTCGCCGAAACCATCGATTGGGCTGCCGCGTTGACCGAGCTCGACAAGGTGGCGCTCGATCCGGAGACCGTATCGGAGACGATCGGCGTGCTTTTGAAATACCAGGACGACATCGCCCGTATCGGCGAAGGCGAGGGCCGGCGCATCCTCGATGAGGTGAAGGCCGAGCTGTCGGCGGCGGAGTAGGCGCGATGCCGTCGCCGCGTCCGGAATCCAGAGAGGCGACAGCCGAGGGGCGTATCGCCGACAACATCGTCTATTTCGCCCGCGCCTTGCGCAAGGCCGGCATGCGCGTCGGCCCGGCCTCGGTGAAGGACGCCATCGAGGCGGTGCTTGCCGCCGGCATCGGCTCGCGCGACGATTTCTACTGGACGCTGCATGCGGTGCTGGTCTCGCGGCACGAGGATCATCCCGTCTTCGACGAGGCTTTCCGCCTGTTCTGGAAATCGCGCGAGCTGATCGAGAAATTGCTGGCGATGTTTTCGCCGGTCGCGCCGGACAACGCTGAAAAGCAGAAGCCGCGAGCGGCGGAGAACCGCGTCAGCCAGGCGGTGTTCGAAGGCCACCAGAAGAACCAGCCAATGCGGGAAGTGCCGGGGATCGAAGTCGATGCGCGCCTTACTTTTTCCGGCAACGAGGTACTGCGCGGCAAGGACTTTGCCCAGATGGACGCCGGCGAAATGGCCGAGGCCAAAAAGGCGATCATGGCCCTGCGCCTTCCCTTCGATCTCGTCCGCACGCGGCGCTTCAAGGCCGACGCGCAGGGGCGCCGCATCGATCCGCGCGCCATGATGCGCTCGGCCGCGCGCACCGGTGGTGAGCTTATCCTGCCGAAATTCCGGTCGCAGCGCGACGTGCATCCGCCGCTGGTGGTGCTTGCCGATATTTCCGGCTCGATGAGCCAGTACACGCGCATCTTCCTGCATTTCCTGCATGCCTTGACGGAAAAGCGAAGGCGCGTGCATGTCTTCGTCTTCGGCACAAGGCTGACGAACCTGACCCGCCAGATGCGCCACCGCGATCCGGACGAGGCGCTTGCCGAATGCTCGGCGGCGGTGAAGGACTGGTCGGGCGGCACCCGCATCGGCGATACGCTGGCCGAGTTCAACCGGCTGTGGTCACGCCGGGTGCTCGGGCAGGGCGCCGTGGTGCTTCTCATCACCGATGGGCTGGAGCGCGACGACGTCACCGGCCTTTCGCAGGAGATGGAGCGGCTGCATAAATCCTGCCGGCGGCTGATCTGGCTCAATCCGCTGTTGCGCTTCGACGGTTTCGAGGCGCGCGCCCGCGGCGTGAAAGCGATGCTGCCCCATGTCGACGAGTTCCGGGCGGTGCACAATCTCGACGCGCTGGCCGATCTTTGCGCCTCGCTCGACCAGCGGCCGGCGGCTGCGGTCGATCCGCGCCGCTGGCTGCAAACTGGTGGGAGGCGTGCCGCATAGTCATATGTTTTTGAAGCCTTATATTCTGGGGGTGTTCCCCTCGGGAAACTTTGCGAGAAACGACGATGGATGAGAGCATTTATCTCGATGAAGCCCGCGATCCCCTGATCATCGCGGAAAGCTGGATGAAGGATGGCAAGGATGTCGCCATCGCGACCGTGGTCGAGACCTGGGGTTCGGCGCCGCGCCCCGTCGGCAGCCATCTTGTCATCGACGCCGAAGGGAACTTCCATGGTTCGGTTTCCGGCGGCTGCGTGGAGGGCGCGGTTGTGACGGAAGCGATGGACGTCATCGGCTCGGGCAAGGCCAGGATGCTGGAGTTCGGTGTTGCCGACGAAACCGCTTGGCAGGTGGGCCTTTCCTGCGGCGGCCGCATCAAGGTCTATGTCGAAAGGCTGGGCTGACCGCCGTGGATCCCTATGTCTTGAAGACGCTCAACGAAGAACGCCGCGCCCGCCGAGCGGCCGTGCTTGTCACCGATCTCGGCGACGGCCGCGACCGCATCGTGCGCGAGGGTGATCATGTTGCCGGCGATCTCGGAGCGGCAATCGCCAATGCGTTCCGCACCGGCCATTCGCGGTCGGTGGAAGCGGAAGGGCGGACCTTCTTTCTCAACGCGCATCTGCCGCGCCCGCGCCTCGTCGTGATCGGCGCCGTGCATATCAGTCAGGCGCTGGCGCCGATGGCCAGGATCGCCGGCTACCCGGTCGAGATCATCGATCCGCGCACCGCCTTTGCCACTCCGGAGCGCTTTCCCGACGTCGCGCTGCACGCCGAATGGCCGGAGGATGTGCTGAAGCGCGCGCCGCTCGACAGCTATACCGCGCTTGCCGCCGTCACCCACGACCCGAAGATCGACGATTTCGCGCTGAAGGCGGCGCTCGACGCGCGGTGCTTCTATATCGGGGCGCTAGGCAGCCGCAAGACTCACGCCAAGCGTGTCGAACGCCTGCTGGCGCTCGGCGCCGGCGCCGACCAGATCGCCCGCATCCATGCGCCGATCGGCCTCGACATCGGCGCGGCAAGTCCGGCCGAGATCGCCGTCGCCGTCCTGGCCCAGACCATCCACGCCTTCCGCTCACGCGGTCTGGAAGCAAAAGGCGCCGTGGCGTGAAATTCGGGCCGGTTCCGATCGATGAGGCGGAAGGGGCGGTGCTGGCGCATGCGACCACCGCCGGTGAAAAACGGTTCCGCAAGGCGCAACGGCTGACCCGCGAGGACATCGCGGCGCTCAAGGCGGCGGGCGTCGGTGAAGTCGTCGCCGCGGTGCTCGCCGAGGACGATCTCGGCGAAGATGCCGCCGCCGCGAAGATCGCCGCCGCCATGAGCCACCGCAACATCGAGGTCAAGCCGGCCGCGACCGGGCGGGCGAATTTGCATGCGGAAGCCTCGGGCGTCTTTACCGTCGATGCCGGGATGATCGACGCCATCAATGCCGTCGATCCGGCCATCACCATCGCGACGCTGGCGCAGCACGCATCGGTCGAGAAGGGCCAGATGGTGGCGACGGTGAAGATCATCCCATTTGCCGTCGCGGCAAGCCTTGTGGACACCGTGGTGAGAATTTGCGCCGGCCGCGAGATCTTTGCCGTCAACGCCTATCGCCCCGTCACTGTCGGCGTCATCCAGACGGTGCTTCCGGGCGTCAAGCCGAGCGTGCTCGACAAGACGCTGCGCGTCACCGAGGCGCGGCTGGCGCGTTCCGGCGGCCGGCTGACGGCCGAACGGCGCACGCCGCACGAGATTGCGCCGGTCGCCGCAGCCGCGACCCAGCTTGCGCGCGACAACGACATGGTGGTGATCTTCGGTGCCTCGGCCATGAGCGACTTCGCCGATGTCGTGCCTGCGGCGATTGAACGTGCCGGTGGTACCGTGGTCCGCGCCGGCATGCCGGTCGATCCCGGCAATCTGCTGGTGCTCGGGACGCTCGACGGCAAGCGCGTCGTCGGCGCGCCCGGATGCGCGCGCAGCCCGAAGGAGAATGGCTTCGACTGGGTGCTCGATCGCCTGATTGCCGGGCTCGAGGTGTCGGCCCGCGATATTGCCGGCATGGGCGTTGGCGGGCTTCTGATGGAAATCCCGACAAGGCCGCAGCCGCGCGAGCCGGCGCCGCAGCCGGCACGGTCGGCGTTGAAGGTCGATATCGTGCTGCTGGCCGCAGGCCGTTCGAGCCGCATGGGCGGGCCGAACAAGCTTCTGGCGCTGTTCGACGGCGAGCCGCTGGTGCGCCGTACCGCCACGCGCGCGCTGGGCTCGAAGGCCGCCAGCACTATCGTCGTCACCGGCCATCAGCGCGAGCGTGTGCGTTCCGCGCTTTCCGGTCTCGCTGTGAGGCTCGCCGACAATCCGGACTTCGCCGATGGCCTCGCTTCGTCATTGAAGGCGGGCATCGCAAGGGTGGCGCCCGACGCGGCAGGCGCCATGATCGTGCTTGGCGACATGCCCGGCGTTTCGTCCAAGGACCTCGACAGCCTGATCGACGCGTTCCGCCGCTCCGGCGGCCGCGCCGTGGTGCGCGCCTCGCATCAGGGGAAGCGCGGCAATCCGGTTCTTTTGCCGCGATCGCTTTTCGCGGCCGTCGCGCAGCTTGAAGGTGACACCGGCGCGCGCCATCTGGTCGAGGCCGAGGGGCTCGACGTCATTGACGTCGAGATCGGGCAGGGCGCCTCGATCGATGTCGACACGCGCGAGGCGCTGGAAGGGGCGGGCGGCGTTCTGCAGGATTGACAAAGCAGAGCCGAATTTCGCATGCCTCTCGGCATGGCTTTGCGTTATCGAGTTTTCTTCGCCCTGATCACTGCGACCGCAGTTTCCCTCTCGGCCGCCGAGGGGCAGACGCTTTCGCTGAAATCGTTCAAGGACGATCTCTTCGCCTATCCGGCGACACTTTCGACGAGCGATAACGGCGCCTACACCGTCCTCGACTATCGCGAGATGCGCGACATCAACCAGCGCGACGAGGTGCCGGAAAAGCGGGTGCGTGCGCAATATACCGATCCCGGCGTGCGCAAGGTGCAGCAGGATTTGATGCTGAAGACTGACGCCGGCGACATCAGGCATGTCGCGGTCGGCAGGACGCAAGGCGCTTCCATCATCGTGCTTTACCTGCACGGGCAGGGCGGCAGCCGCAAGCAAGGCGTCGACGACTTCACCTTCGGTGGCAATTTCAACCGCATCAAGAACCTTATGGCCGCCAATAACGGCCTCTATCTTTCGCCGGATTTCCCCGATTTCGGCGACAAGGGTGCGGCGCAGGTCGCGGCGCTCATCGGTCACTATGCTGAGGCATCGCCGGGCGCGAAAATCTTCGTCGCCTGCGGTTCGATGGGCGGGATGATCTGCTGGAAGCTCGCCGCGCGCAAGGATACGGGCGGCCGCATCAACGGGCTGCTGCTGCTCGGATCGCTGTGGGACGACAGCTTTTTGACCAGCCCTGCCTTCAAGCGCCGCGTGCCGGTGTTCTTCGGCCAGGGCAGCCATGACGTGGTCTTCCCGGTGGAGAAGCAGGAAGCCTTCTTCCGCTCGATCCTCGCCAAAAAATCCTATCCGACCCGCTTCGTGCGTTTCGAGACCGGCACGCATGGCACGCCGATCCGCATGGTCGACTGGCGCGGCACGCTGAACTGGATGCTGACGAAGGCGCCGTGACTGCGCTGCAGCGCCTCAAGGCGCTGTGTTGTAGTCGATGACGGTCTGCGGGTTTTGCTCGCCGTCATAGGATGCATCGACGTCATACTGGACGAGCGAGAAATCTCCGTTGCGGAAGAGATAGGTTCCTGAGGACGAGGCATCCCCCGCACCGCGCCATTTGTTGGACGTGGTGATGGTTTTGGTGTTGTCGTCATAGTCCGAATTGGTTGCCCAGCCGCTGGTCTTGAAGCCGATGATGTGGATCGACTCGACCTTGCCTTCGCTGTCGTTGTTCTCGTAGCGGATGTCGAGATCCGGCTCGGTGAACTGCAACTGGGTCACGCCGTTGACGTCGTCGGCGATGTAGTAGACCGCCGTCTCGTTGTAGGCGGCCATCGAACAGAAGAAGCGGAACAGCCGCGTCTCGCGTTCCGGGTCGTTGGGCTGGGCATCCTTGTCCTTGTAACGGATGGAATGAGCCTCGGGCTCGCCGATCGGCTTGCCTTCCGGATCCTCCTTGTCGCACTGGTCGCCATAGCTGGCGAGGAAAGCTTTCTTGGCTTGTTCCAGCGCCTCGTCCTTCTTCGGCGGCGGCGGACCGTCGCCGCAGCTTGCCGGCAAGGCGCTGTCGAAATCCTCGGTCGACGGCTTCAATGCGCCCTTGTCGATGAAGATGGGCTGGAAGGGCGGCTCCTGGATCTGCGCATTGACTTGGCGGACCGTGTAGCAGCCGGCGAAAACCTTGGCTTCGCCCTTCTTGTCGGTTGCCTGGATGGCGGTCGGGACGCTGTAATAGATGCTGCCGGCCGCCCCTTCCTCCGACACGGCGCCAGTCTTGACTTCGACGCTATCGGTGCCGTCGTAACCCTTGACGAAGGCGTTGAAGTCTTTTGCCGGCTTCGTATCGCCGAAATAGCCCCAGGCGCGGGCGAATTCGTGGCGGTCGATGGCGCTGTAGAGCGAGCGAACGACCGCATCGGCGCTGGACCTGTCGTCGACATAGGGCGCGTCCGCCGCAGGCGCGGGCTGCGTGAGGCCGGCCAGTGAGAGAAAGACGGTCGCTGCGAAAGTGGCTCTTTTCATCGAATCCTCCGCTCGGTAACGAAAATACTACCACGGCGATTGCGGCGGCGTGGTGACGCCGCGGGCCGGGCCGCTTGAAGAATCGTGTTGGGAGGCGCTAGTTCAGGCCCCGCGGCGCTGGGGCCGCTTGGGAGATTACCCGTGACCATTTCCATGTACGACATATCGGTCGGCGTGTTTTCCGCCAGGCTGCAGGCGCTGGCCAGCGTCCTGACCGCGGCGGAGCAGAATGCCGGCGAACGCAAGATCGATCCGCAGGTGTTCCTCACCGCGCGGCTGGCACCGGACATGTTCGCGCTGACCAGGCAAGTCCAGATCGCCACCGACCACGCCAAGGGCGCGCCGTCGCGGCTGGCCGGCCGCGAGGTGCCGAAATACGAGGACAATGAGGCCAGCTTTGCCGAGCTGCAGGCCCGCATCGCCAAGACGCTCGACCATCTGGCGACATTCACGGCGGCCGATCTGGAAGGATCGCATGAAAGGACGGTCGAAGTGCGGCTCGGCGGCCGCGAAACCACGCTGCCCGGCCTGCAATATCTGCTGCACCTGGCGATGCCGAATTTCTATTTCCACGTCACAACGGCCTACGACATCCTGCGCCACAATGGCGTGCCGCTCGGCAAGCAGACGTTTCTGGGAAATCGTTGACTTGAAGAGGTTGGAGGTTTCCCGGCATCCCGGGAAACCTCTTTGGTTCAGCGCAGCCTCAGCGGATCGACATTTCGCGCGCGATGCGCGGAAAATCCGCCGGCTTGATGCCGATATCGGCGCGGTCGGCATTGCTCATCGCATTCAGAAGCGCGAGCGCCGCGCGGTAACGCTGCTGTTCCTGCGGCCTCGGCCGAGCGAACATTTCAGTGAAGAACCCCATGACTCAAGTTGCCCCTGTTGGTCCTCCCGACACCACGATATAGGCGATTTGTTAAAATTGTGCAGTGCAGCAATTGCATGGCTGCCATGCCGGATGAAATTTTTTCCGCCACATCGATTGTCCGTGAAACTTTCCGGTGGGCTCGACCGTAGGGACCGGTGCCGGCTCATGGCTGGCTTTCCTCGCCATTCCTGGCGCCCCTGCCGGGCTGCACGAAAATGCAGCCCGGCCTTTTCCCGTGATCGTTTTCCCGGGCACAAAAGCCGGCAATTGTTAATGTCGCCAGCATTCATTTTTAACGAGAGCGGCCTATGGTCGGCGGCATCAACACATGCCGTCACCACAGGGGAGGCTGAGATCGGCACCGGGAACAAGCTCGATTTCGCTTCGTTGCTCGACGACCTGATCGTCGCCTCGGAAAAAGGCGAGGAAGAGGGCGCCCGGCCGTCTATCCCGTTCGACTATCTGTCCGTGGCCGATGAGCTGCATTCCGGCCGCATCAAGGTCGCCGGCGAGAGCGTCGCTGCCGAATATCGCGAGTCAGGCGCCGACCTCGCGGCCGAGTTCGCGGCACTTCTCGACCAGGCGAAACTGGCGCTTGCCGGCGAAGATCCCCGGCCCGAGGAGAAGCTGCCGCCGATCGATCCCGAGGCGATCGCCGGCGAGCTCGGCCTTGACCGTCCGGCCAAGAATGCCGATTTCGGCCGCATCCGCCGCAATTTCGCTTTCGCCAACCACCCGGACCGGGTCGCGCCGCATCTGCGCCAGCGCGCCATGATCCGCATGCAGGTGGCCAACATGCTGATCGACGAGGCCAAGCGGCGGGCTTTGGCGGCCACACGCCGGTAGCCGGAATTCCCTTAAAAGTCTGAGGCTACAGGGCTTGGAGAAACTCCAGCCTGTGCTTTATGCTTGAATTCCCTCCCCGCGCTGTCCGCGCAACCTCCCGCCGGAGAACCCAATGCATAAACGCCGCCTCGGTCGGACCGATCTCCTTGTTTCGCAAATCTGCCTCGGTTCGATGACCTGGGGTCAGCAGAACACCGAAGCCGAGGGTCACGCGCAGATGGATCTGGCCTTCTCGCGCGGCGTGAATTTCATCGACACGGCCGAGCTTTACCCGATTCCGCCCAAGGCGGAGACGCAAGGGCGAACCGAGAAGACCATCGGCAGCTGGATGAAGGCCAATCGCAACCGCGACAAGGTCATCCTCGCCTCGAAGGTCGTCGGCCGCACGGCCAATACATGGTTCCGCGGCGATTGTCCGTCGAAGCTGGTACGCGCCGACATTTTCGACGCGGTCGAGAAGTCGCTGGAGAAGCTCGGCACCGATTACATAGACCTCTACCAGATCCACTGGCCGGACCGGGACATTCCGTGGGGCTCGAATCCGACGCGTGTCGGAGCGGTGGCGCGGCGTGCGGATGCGGCAGGCGCTCCGGGAGACGAGACGCCGATTGCAGAAACGCTCGCCGTCTTCGATGAGCTCGTAAAGGCCGGAAAGATTCGCCATCTCGGGCTTTCGAACGAAAGCTCCTGGGGTGTCATGCGCTTTGTCTTCGAAGCCGAGAAGGGCACGGGTCCGCGCGTCGCCTCGCTGCAGAACGCCTACAATCTCGTCAACCGCACTTTCGAGGTGAACCTTGCCGAGGTCTGCGAGCGCGAGGAGATCGCGTTCCTTCCTTACTCGCCGCTTGCGCAGGGCTATCTCACCGGCAAATACGATCATGGCGCGCGGCCGCAAGGTTCGCGCTCGCAGCTCTTCAACCGCGGCCAGCGCTACGAGACGCCGAATGCGGCGGAGGTGCTGCTCGAATACAATGAACTGGCACGCTCCTTCGGCATGGAGCCGGCGCTTTTCGCGAACGCGTATGTATCGAGCCGGCCTTTTGTAACTGCCAACATCGTCGGCGCAACAAGCGTCGCGCAGCTCGACACGGCGCTGTCATCGGTCGAGGTCAGGTGGACGGAGGAAATGCAGAACGCGGTCGACGCCATCCATCAGCGCGTCGGCAATCCGTGCCCGTGATCAGGAATCGGTGAGAAAGAACGAGGGATGGAGATGGCGGTAGATTTTCCGATCGAGGTCGTGCGCGGCAAGTTTCCGGCGCTTTCGCTGGCCGATGACGGGCGCCGGCGCATCTATCTCGACAATCCCGCGGGCACTCAGGTGCCGCTGACGGTGGCGGACGCGGTGTCGCGCTGCCTTCTTTCCACCAACGCCAATCTCGGCGGGTTCTTCGAGACGACAATCGGGGCGCAGAAGGTTGTCGACGACGCGCATGCGGCGACGGCCGATTTCCTGAACGCATCGAGCGTCGAGGAGATCGTCATCGGCGCCAACATGACGACGCTGACCTATCACATGTCGCGCACGCTCGGCCGCACGATGAAGCCTGGCGACGAAATCATCGTCACGCGCATGGACCATGAGGGCAATGTCTCGCCCTGGCTGCAGCTTGCCGAGGATCTTGGCCTGGTGGTGCGCTTCCTGCCGTTCGACGAGCGGAGCTGGCAGGTCGAGGAATCGGCGCTTAAATCACTGCTTTCGCAAAAGACGCGGCTTGTCGCGCTGAACTATGCCTCGAACCTCACCGGCTCGATCAACCGGGTGAAGGCGCTGACGGCGATCGCCAGGCAGGCCGGCGCGCTTGTCTATGTCGACGCCGTACAGTTCGCGCCGCACGGGCTGATCGACGTGCAGGAACTTGGCTGTGATTTCCTGATCTGCTCGGCCTATAAATTCTTCGGGCCGCATATGGGCATATTGTGGGGCCGCCACGACGTCATCGACGCGCTCCAGCCTTACAAATGCCGCTGCTCTTCGAACGCCCTGCCAGAGCGGTTCGAGCTTGGCACGCCGCAGATCGAGCTGATGGCCGGGCTGACGGCAGCCATCGACTATTTCGCCGATCTCGGCGCTGCTGCTGGCGAGACCGGGTCGCGGCGGCAGCGGATCGCAAAGGCGTTCGAAGTCTCGATCGCTTACGAGAATACGCTGGCCCGGCAATTGATCGAAGGCCTGCGCGGCATCGATGGCCTGGTCATCCACGGCATCACCGATCCGGAACGCCTCGCCGAGCGGGTGCCGACCATTTCCTTCACCGTCGAAGGCATCGCGCCGGAAACGATCGTGCGGCAGATGAACGCCGAAAACATCTTCCTTTGGTCAGGCCACAATTATGCGTGGGAGGTCGTCCACCAACTCGGCATACCCGCCGAGCAGGGCGTCGTGCGCATCGGCATTGCCCATTACAACACGGCGGCCGAGATCGAGGAGACGCTGGAAAGCGTGCATCGCGTGATCGCGATGCTGAGGCAGCAGCGCTAGAGCAATTCCAGGAAAAGTGTGAGCGGTTTTCCGTTCGGAATTGCGCAAAAAAACAAAGAGATAGAGCGGTTCGCCGTTTCGGTGAAACGGCGAACCGCTCTAGTCTTTCTTGCCGCCGAAACCGGTCAGGAAAGCGGTGAGATTGTCGCTCAGCGCGTCGCAGAGATAGCCGCCTTCCTGGACGATCACCGTGGGCAGGCCGAGCCCGGCAATCGCTTCGCCGATGCGCGAGAAGCCGGGCGTCGTCACCGAAAGGCCGCCGAACGGATCGCCCTCGAAAGCATCAAGGCCGAGCGCCACAACCAGCGCCTCCGGCGCGAAGGCGCGGATGCGCTGGAATGCTGCCGACAGCGCTTCGAGAAAGGCCGCGTCGCCGGATTTGCGCGGCAGCGGCAGGTTGAGATTGTAGCCGAGGCCGGGGCCTTCGCCGCGCTCGTCGGCATGCCCCCAGAAGAACGGGTAGAAGCGCACCGGATCGGCGTGCAGCGAGACGGTGAGCACGTCGGGACGGGCGTAGAAGATGCCTTGCGTGCCGTTGCCGTGGTGCAGGTCGACATCGAGGATGGCGACGCGGGCGGAATTCCTCCGCAGGACCTGCGCGGCGACGGCCGAATTGTTGATGAAGCAGAAGCCGCCGGCGACATCGGCGAAAGCGTGATGGCCGGGCGGGCGGCAGAGCGCATAGGCCGACGGCGCCCCGGCCATCACCGCTTCAGCGGCCTCGACCGAACTCCAGGCGCTCCATAGCGCGCTGTTCCAGGTCTCGGCCGAGATCGGACAGGCGGTGTCGGCCATATGGTAGCCGGCCTGGCCGACAGCAGAGGCCGGATAGGAGCCGTTACGGGCGATCGGGTGGATGTTCGGGATGACTTCCGCCGAAGCGCCGTCGATGCGCTGCCAGCGCGGAAAAATGTGCTCAAGGAAATCGAGATATTCAGGCGTATGCACCGCCGCGATCGGGCCAAGCCCATGATTTCCTGGACGTTCGACCGTCAAACCGGCCGATCTTGCGCCGGCTAATAATCTCTCGATTCTCTCCGGCTTTTCGGGATTCGGCTGAGGCGCGCCGCTGGAGAGGAAGGCCTTGGGATCATGGCGCTTCTGCTCTTCGGCATAAAAGGCTTTCATCGTCACTCCTCCGGCGCGTCGGCAAAGGCGAAAAAGGCGTCGCCGACGATCTTCTGCACCTGTTCGTAGCTCGACCAGCCGATGCCCAATCTCTCATAGAAGGTCTTGGCGGTCTCGTTGTCGGTATCGACGGAGAGCCTCAGATAGACCCCGCCCGCCGCACGGCACTCTTTCGCGACGCGCCGCAGCAGCCTTTCGCCGACCCGGCGGCCGCGAAAACGATCCTCGACATAAAGGTCCTGCACATAGACGCCTGGACGGCCCATCCAGGTCGAGAAGATCGGGAAATGCAGGCAAAGCCCGGCGAATTCGCCGCCGATTTCGGCGATCAAGGTGGAGAAGACGGGCTTTTCGCCGAAGCCGTAGCGGCGAAGGTCTTCGGGCGTCGAAGTGATTTCCTGATGCGCGCCGATATGCGTGCCGAGGCGCAGCAGGGCGGCGTGGATGGTTTCAACGTCGTCAATGCGGCCGGGGCGAAGGGTGACCGGTGCCGGCATCAAAACACCTTCCTCACCCTTCCACCGGCAGGTCGAGTTCCTGCGCCAGCGCCTCCAGCGAGTCGCCGATGATGGCGATCATCTCGCCGACCTGCTCTCGCGTGATGATCATCGGCGGCGCCACCATGAAATTGTCGCCGTCGACGCCGCCCTTGACCTTGCGGCCATAGATGATCAGGCCACGCGCATAGGCGTGGTCGAGCAGGCGCTGCGTTGCCTTGCGGACCGGGTCTATGGGCTTCAGCGTCTCAGGGTCGGCGACCATTTCGGCGCCGGTGAGCAGGCCCTTGCCGCGCACGTCGGCGATGAAGGGGAAGCGCTTCTGCAAGCCCTTCAACTCCGCCATCAGCACGTCGCCCATGGCGGCGGCGTTGGCGATCAGATCGAGCCGGTCCATTTCGCCAAGTACCGCGAGGCCGGCGGCGCAGGCCAGCGGATTGCCGGCATAGGTGTGGCCGTGCTGGAAGCCGCCGGAGGCAAGCAGCGGCTCGACCAGGCGCATCGGCGCGGCCAGGGCTCCGAGCGGCGCATAGCCCGAGCCGAGGCCCTTCGACAGCGCGACGATGTCCGGCCTGCAGTTCCAGTGATCGCCGCCGAGGAATTTGCCTGTCCTGCCGGCGCCGCTCATCACCTCGTCATGGATGAGAAGGAGGCCGTAGCGGTCGCAGATTTCGCGGATGCGGGGATAGTAGCTATCGGGCGCGACAAGGGCTGCGGTCGCCGCGCCGCCGATCGGCTCCATGATGAAGGCGAGCACGCTTTCCGGGCCTTCAGCCTGGATTTTCTCCTCCAGCATGTCCGCGTAGCGGATGCCGCGCTGTTCCATCGAGAGGTTGTCGCGGTCGCGCCAGGCGGTGGGCGCCGGCACGGTCGGCATCACCCGCATCATCGGGGTGAACGTTTCGGCGAGCGCATCGTCGCCGGTGATAGAGAGCGAACCCAGCGTGCCGCCATGATAGGAGGGGAAGCGAGCGATCACCTTCCAGCGCTTGGGCTGGCCGGTGGCGACGGCCCATTGGCGGGCGAGCTTGATGCAGGATTCGGTCGCTTCGGAGCCGCCGGAAACGAAGAAGATACGGTCCATGCCTTCAGGCAGTTTTCCGGCCAGTTCCCGCGCCAGCTCTTCCGCCGGCTCGTTCTCGAAATGCAGGCGGTAGGCGAAGGTGGTCTTGTCCATCTGCCGCTTCATGGCGTCGAGCACGTTGCGGTTGGAATGGCCGATATTGGCGACCATCGGCCCGCTCGAGCCGTCGATGAAGCGGCGGCCGTCCTTGGTCCAGAAATAGATGCCCTCGGCGCGATCGACGAGCGGCCGGCGTAGGCTGGAAAGATAGAACAGATGCGACGGCGGCCGATCTTCTGATTCAGGCGAGGGCTGCACTTCCAGTTTCGACATGTCAGGACTTTCCGAGATAGCGGTCGAGAACATTTTTGGTCACGCGTTCGACCATCGCGTCCTGCCTTAGCAGGCCGGCGACCCATTCGCAGCTTCCGGCATGGAACACCTCGCCCTTGCCGCGCGGGAAATTGACGATCATGCCGTTGCCGCGCTTGACCTTGTCGAGATTGGCGTCGTTCGCCTCGCCGAACAAAGTCTCGGCGGTGAAGCGGCCGTCCTCGTCGGTGAGGAACTGGTCCTCGATCGGAATGTCGGCGCTTTCCTCGACCTGGCTCGCCATGCCGACGGCCAGCACTTGCAAGCCGTCCGGCGCGCCGCTCTCTGCAGTCGGATAGGGCAGACCGCCGCGGATCTCGAAATCGAGCCCGTCGACCTCATAGCCGTAGACATGGCTATCGGCGCCGAGCAGGTCGCCATAGTAGATGCCGGTGCCGGCGAAAGCCCAGTGCTCGGGTCGATAGACCGGAAAGCCGCGCACGCCGCGCGGCGCGCAGCCGCCCCAGCCGGCATAGACGCCTCTCGTCGCGTTGAGGCCGAAGGTGGCGCTGCCTGGACGGCCGATCTCAGGCGCTTCCCAGGAGTTGGTTGCGCGGGAGACATCGCCGCCGCGATAGGCGGGGTCTTCGGCGCGCGCCCGGTATTTGTAGCAGACCTGGCGGCGGCCTTCGTCCTCCAATCTCGTCTGCCACATGAAATTGCCGGCGAAGCGCGCCGCATGTCCGCCGCGCTCGACATAATTGTCGACGGCGTCGCGCATCTCCCAGGTCCAGTATTCATCGTGGCCGACGAAGACGACGCAGTCATAGCCGTCGAGCATCTCGGGTGAGAAATGGAGCTCGTGCTGGCTGGCGAGATCGACCTGATAGCCGGCGCGCTCGGCGAAATGGAAGAAATGGCTGTCATAGCTCGCCCAGCCGGACGAGGCGTATTTCTTCGAATGACCGGTGGCGAAGGCCCATTCCATATGCGGATAGCGCGGCACGGTCTTCGGCGGCACCGCGACTTCGAGCGGAACGCGCGGCGCGTCCTTCGGCAGCACGACGAAGCCGCGGCACCAGGGGCGCTGCGTCGACACGATCGTTGCATACTGATCGCGGTTCGGGCCGGTGATGCCCTGATAGTGGTTCGAGCCGCCCCAGGTGTTGTAGGCAAGCCATGTGCCGGTCGCGGCGACCTGCAGCAGGCGGCCTGGCTTGCGGCCGGGCAGTGGGGCGACGATGAAGAGATGATGGGAGCGGATCGGGTTACCGTCGCGGCCTTCGGCTGAGAGCGTCACGCGATAGGCGCCTGACGGCCAGTCGTCGCCGACGCGGAATTCGAAGGAAGCCTCCCAGCCGCAGCCTTCGACAGAGCATTGGTCGGGCGTATCCTGCCAGCGCGCCGACAGGCCCGCTCCCTCGAAGACCTTGGTTTCGCTGTCGCCATCGCGAATAACGGCAAGGCTGAAGTGCGGCGCCGTCGAGCTGACGAAAAGCGTCACCGTCTCGCCCGGACGATAGGAAAACCGGTCGCTGTAGGCCCAAATCTCATCGCGTTCCCCATCCATTTCCGGCCATTCGTAATAATGGCCGCGCACCGCCTCGCGGCGCTGATCGGGCGTCAGCCCGAAATCGGGGAATTCGGTGGGCAGTTGCGTCAAGGAAACACCTGAGATCACGAGGCCGCCATTGAGACCATTGGCCGGCTGAGCGTCAAATGGAAAGCATCGGGCCAGCGCGCGCTTGGCCATATCCGGCAAACAGACTATTTCATACGGCGATGTTCAGTGGCAGGGAACCGACATGCTGCGCGTACAAAAGGTCAAGGTCGACGACATCTACGTGCCGACGGCGCGACGCAAGACGCTGCATCCCGAGACCGTGCGCCATCTTGCCGAGGACATCCTCGAGAATGGCATGAAGACGCCGATCCAGGTGCGGCACGACGGCAAGCGCCACATACTGGTCGAGGGGCTGCATCGGCTCGAAGCCGCCAAGTGGCTCGGCGAGACCACGATCGACGCCTATCTCGTACAGGCCAAGCGCCACTGATCCTGAGCGTCCGGCCGCATCACCATTACCGATCGCATCCCATCAATGCTTTTTGATTGACGCTGCCATGGCGGCCACTACCGTGCCGCTCCTCCAGGAACAGGAAGCTTACCATGGCAAAATATGAGGGCGGATGCCTGTGCGGCGCGGTGCGCTACAAGGCCGAAGTCGAACCAGTCAACGAACGGGTCTGCCATTGCCGGATCTGCCAGAGGGCGATCGGCGCCGCTTTCAATGCCCGCCTGTTGTTCCGCATCGACGACGTGACCATCGAAGGACCGGTGGCGACGATCAATTCCACGCCGGATCTCAAGCGTGGCTTCTGCCCGGCCTGCGGCACGACGCTGTTCTCACGGCGCGACTCCAGGGGCATCCTCGGCGTCACCTCCGGCTCGCTCGACGACCCGTCCCTGTTCAAGCCCGACATGCATTTCTGGACCGCCTCGAAGCAGCCCTGGGTGATGCTCGACGATGGCCTGCCGCAATATGAAGGCGCGCCGCCGGCCTGAGTCATTGCGACGCAGGCCTGCACAAAAATTTCATCTTCGATTCACGACATAGCCGGCAAAGCGTCATTGGCGGGCCATCATTGGCTGCCTATCTAAGCGCCATGCGGGCGGGCATCGAGGAGGCGACGGATGAGCGAGAGCATCAACACCCTGGACGAGCTTTTAAACGACCCGATGATCCAGCTCGTGATGGAACGCGACCGGGTGCGCCCGGCCGAGCTTCGCCTGCTTCTGGAAAAAGCTCGCGACAGGGCTGGCGATGATTCCCGCATCGACCAGGCTTCGGTGCCGCCGGCGCATGTGGTGGCAAGAAGCTGCCTGAAACAGTGGCTCTACCGCTGAGGCGACCCGGGTCAGCTCGAATGCGCGGGCAGGTAGCTGTAATGATTGCGCAAATAGGCGAGCTTGAAGCCGAGCCGGTCGTAATTGCGATAGGCCGGCCCGTCGCGGTCGGGGCGCGGCGCCTCGATGTCGGCGACGAACAGCTTCGCGCCGGCGGCGATGCCGTCGCGAACCAGCCTTTCGCCGAGCATGGCGTCAAGATCGAAGCTCGGCGCCATGATGCCCGGCACCGGGGCCTCGATGCCGCTCCAGGCGGCGCCGCCTGAGATGAAGAGCGAGCGCACGGCGACGACCGCGCCCCTGCGTTTCAGCATGTAGTGACGCCAGCCCTTGCGGCCGACAAGCGCCATGAGCCATTGCGAGGTGGGGAGCCTGTATTTGGCATCGATGAAGGAAGCCCATTCCGAAGCCGTCCTGCGCGTGACCTCCTCGACTACCAGATCGTCGACCGGAATCAGGGGGTCGCCCGGGAAAAGCGGTTCGTCCGGCAGCGGCGTCGCGTCGCGATGGATGCGCTCCCAGCCGCCCTGGTGCTGCAGGCCGCGCGCTTCCAGCCAGCAGCGCAGCCGCGTCGGCTCGGCATGTGGATTGGTATAGAACCACGGCCGCATGATGCCGGCAGCGCGGTAATGCGCGAGCAGCGCATCGACCTGGTCTTCCGTTGCCGGAGTGTCGACGCCGATATTCTTCACGCAGTTGAAATGGATGAACGGGATCGTCGTGCAGGTGGTCCAGACCAGATCGCCGTCGCCCGCAATCGACAACCCTTGCCGTGCCGCGAAATCGGCGGGCGCCGCTTCGTAGAGGTCGAGCCAGGCAGCGACTTCGGCGCGCTCGATGGCGCGGCTGAAATCGCGCGACACCTCCTCAATCGCGATTTCAGGGACATGCGTTTCCGGCGGCGTGAGCGGCTGCAATTCCGCGAGTGCGGCGGTCGACATGAATATCCTCCTCCGATATACCTTACAGTGTAAGATTAGCGGATGATAATATGGTGCCAAAGGTTGTCAAGCAGGATCAGCGGCACCTTACAAATCCGTGAGTTGGAATCACGCTATCGTGAGGCTAAGCCTGTCCTCCAGGGCTTTCGAATGGTTCACTTTTGCCTTGGGCCGGGGCGCTGGGAAAAGGATTGAGATGACCGACGTCTGCACTCAAGGGTTGGATACCGGCTTTGTCGGCCTGGGTTATGCCAAGGTGGCGTTTCTCGGCATCGTGCAAGGCATCACCGAATTGCTGCCGATCTCGTCGACCGCGCATATGCGCATCGTGCCGGCCGTGCTCGGGTGGCAGGATCCCGGCTCGGCCTTCTCCGCCGCCATGCAGCTCGCGGCGCTGGCGGCCGTGGTCAGCTATTTCTGGAGCGATGTCAGGGACGTGCTGTTCGGATCGCTGTCCGCGATCTCGCGTCGCGATTTCGGCGACCGCTATTTCCGCCTCGCGATCAGCATCGTGCTTGCCACCGTCCCGATCGTGATTGCCGGCCTTGCGCTTTCCGGCGTGCTCAACGCCTGCAACTCGCCGCTGCGCGGGCTGGCCGTCATCGGCTGGGCCTGCATTGTCATGGCGATCCTCCTGGCGCTCGCCGAGATCTTCGCCAGGCACAAGCTCGTGCTGCGCCAGGCATCGATCCTCGACGCGCTCTTGGTGGGCGTCGCCCAGGTCGGCGCGCTTATTCCCGGCGTCTCCCGTTCTGGCTCGACGCTGACGGCGGCGATGGGGCTTGGCTTCGCCCGGCCCGAAGCGGCGCGCCTGTCCTTCCTGCTCGGCTTGCCGGCCATTGCGCTCGCGGGCCTCAAGGAGCTTTGGGAACTGCACAAGGTGCATCTCGACGCGCATGGCTGGTCGATCCTGGCCGTCGGCCTCATCGTCGCCTCGATCTCGGCCTTCTTTGCCATTTGGGGGTTGATGCGGGTGCTCGAACGCTTCTCTGCATGGCCGTTCGTGATCTATCGCGGTGTGCTTGGCGTGGTGCTGCTGATCGGCGTCGCGACCGGCTGGCTGACCTGAATCTCGGCCCTATCCGCTCTGTCGACAGCTGACCGCCGGGTGCGCCGATGGACATTGGGACGCTGCTGCAATCGCTATCTTTGCTGGCCGCGCTGGTGAAATCGGCGGTGCCCGCCGCCGTCGGTGCCGGCATGGGCCTCGGCCAATGGCTGGCCGCGCTGCCGCCCTGCCGCAACCAGACTTTCGAGAGCGCGACCTATCTCGTCTGCGAGGCCGACCCGAAGCATTTTTCCATCGAGCTGTTCTGGAAGAACAAAGACGGCGAGCTCTACCGGTCGCTGCACAATCTGCGCAGCGCGCAGCAGGCGGCGGGGCGCACCATGCTCTTCGGCATCAATGCCGGCATGTATCATCCGGATCTCGCGCCGGTCGGGCTCTATGTCGAACGCGGCGAGCAGGTCACGCCGGCGAAGACGGGAGCGGGAACCGGCAATTTCTCCATGCAGCCCAACGGCATCTTCTATCTCGCCGCCGGCAAGGCCGGCGTTCGCGCAACCAGGGATTACCTGAAGCGCCCGCCGCGCGTCGTTACGCCACGCAGTCCGGACCGATGCTGGTCATCGACGGCAAGCTGCATCCAAAATTCCAGGCCGACAGCACCTCGCGCAAGATCCGTGATGGCGTGGGCGTGCGCGCCGACGGCGTCGCGGTTTTCGCGATCTCGGACGACGTCGTGACCTTCCACGAATTCGCGCGGCTGTTCCGCGACCAGCTCGGCTGCCCGAACGCGCTCTTCCTCGACGGCTCGATCTCGAGCCTCTATGCGCCCGCCATTGGCCGCAACGACGATTTCTGGAATCTCGGGCCGATGATCGGCGTGTTCCGGCGCTAGCCGGGAAGCGCCTTTCGGCGCTGCCCCGAATCATCCGGCCGCGCCAAAGGTAAATTTTGATTCAAACTTTGTTGGTAATTTCTCATTAGGAATGGGGTTTCCGGCGGCGCTGTTCCTGCCTTCGGTCTGTTTTGTTTTGCGTACAGGTCAAGATGCGGATTTTTGGCGTCGTCAGTTTCGTGCTCGCTTCGCTTTGCCTTGCCGGCTGCTCGTCCACGTCGGGCGTCGATGCCTTGCAGATGCCGTCCAACGAGACGACGAGTTCGGTCGTGCGGCCGAGCGCGCCCGTGTCGAAGGGCGTGAGGACCGCCGTAAGGGAAAAAACCATCGAGACCGCGTCGATGTCGGGCATGGCACGCATCAAGCCCCCGGCGCCTTTGCTTGACGAGAGTAACGCGAGCGCGAGCGACGAGAATTCGCGCCTTGGCGACGAAAATTCGCGACCCTTTGGGCTCGCCGAAGAGGAGACCGTGAACTTCCCGGCGACTGATCTGCCGGACAGCGTCGAGCCGCCGGTGCAGGAGGCTGCGCTCGTCTCGCCGCCGAAGCGGCTGTCGCGCGCCGCGCCCGCCATGCTCGCCAGCCCGGTCACACGCTATGCGTTCCGCGACGCCAAGCCGATCAATTTCGGCCGCTCTTCGCCGCGCCATCTGGCTGTCCACGGCGTCGACGTCTCGCGCTGGCAGGGCAACATCAACTGGCAGAAGCTGCGCGCCCAGGGCGCCAACTTCGCCTATATGAAGGCGACCGACGGCGGCGATCATCTCGACCCGATGTTCATGAAGAACTGGCGCAACGCCGACGCCGCCGGGCTCAAGCGCGGCGCCTATCATTTCTTCTACTGGTGCCGCACCGCCGGCGAGCAGGCCGACTGGTTCATCCGCAACGTGCCCAAGGTCGACGGCGCGCTGCCGCCGGTCATCGACGTCGAGTGGAACGGCGAGTCCTCCTGCAAGCGCAGGCCTTCGCGCGAAAAGGTGCTGGAGAAGATGCAGGTCTTCATGGACAAGCTGGAGCGCCATTACGGTCAGCGGCCCATCATCTACACCAGCCCCGATTTCTACCGCGACAATCTACGCGGCGCCTTCCAGGATTACCCGTTCTGGCTGCGCGCGGTGGCCGCGCATCCCTCAAAGGTCTATCCGGGCCGCAAATGGCTGTTCTGGCAGTATTCCGGCTCGGGCCTGTCGCATGGCGTAAGCGGCCGCATCGACCTCAACGTCTTCCATGGCGACGAACGGCAATGGCGCGCCTGGCTGGGCGGCGGCGGGCAGATGGTCGCCGACGCGGATTGAGCCGCTTTCGGATTGCCTCGACTGTTTCGGTGGCAGAGGCCGTGACGTCCGACCACAAACACACCTGCATGGGCGCCGCAATTCGCCGGCACCGGGGAACGATCCGCCTGGGCATTCGTTGGAATCGACCAAGGATGTCGTGCGGCTAAGGCACCTTGCGGCATCAAAGCGGAAGGGACCGACATGCCACTCACACTGATCAGTCCGGCGTTCGCCGACGGCGATCCCATTCCCGAGCGTTTCACCCGCGATGGTGAAAACGTTTCTCCGCCTCTGAAATGGTCGGGGGTTCCTGACGGGACCAGGAGCCTGGTTCTCGTCGTGGACGACCCCGATGCGCCGCGCGGGACGTTCGGCCACTGGGCCGTGTTCAACATTTCGCCCGACGTCGAGCAACTTGCCGAGGGCGAGGACGGGAAGCCCGGAACCGAAGCGCTCCAGCAGGGGAAGAACGACTTCGGCAATGCCTCCTACGACGGCCCGGACCCGCCGGTCGGGCACGGAGTTCATCACTACCATTTCCGGCTGGCGGCTCTCGATGTGCCGAGCCTCGGCGTTCCCGGCCAGGCCGGCGTCAAGGAAATCTGGAAGGAGGCCCGGCGCCACGCGATCGAGGCGGCGGAGCTCGTGGGCACATACGAACATGCCGCCTGAGTGGCGAAGGCTTTTCCCGTCAGCCAGCGCCGGCCGTATCACTCGGGAGCCTGCAATGAACAATCCAGACCCGAACAACCCCGAACCGACGCCGGGCGATCCCAGTCCCGAGCCGGCCCGGCCTCCAGCTCCGCCGGAAAACCCGCCTGGAGGACCACCTGGCGTTCCTCCGCCTTCACCCGATCCCATCCCCGGACCGGGGAGGGGACCTCCGGATATTCCGCCGAACACTCCACCTGAGATCCCTCCGGAGCAGCCAATATTTCCCAGCCCGACCGCAGAAGGCTCCGCCGACGTGGCGGTCGCGTTGAAGCGCGTCGCGACCAAGCGGATCCGAGGCGACGCGCTTTAAGTTCTTGTTTTGATGCCGCTTCCTTCGATCATGCGGATGACCTGCTCGATGTCCAGTGGCTCGACGCCGAGTTCCTGCAGCCCCGGCATGCCGCCTGTCGTCACGTTGTCCTGACGCATGAGATCGATCTGGTTGCGTGTGAAAGGCGGCGTCGGGAGAAATTCCGCCACTCCCGCCAGGAGGTTCCAGGCGGCGAACGGCATGGGCACCAGGATCGGATGAGCGCCGAACCTTCGGGCGATTTCGCGAACCAGCTCCCTGTAAGGCAAAATACGGGGACCGCCGACTTCGAACGTAGACATGTCCTGGATAGGATCGGCGAGCAGCCGGCCCACCGCTTCAGCGACGTCGCCGACATAGACGGGCTGAAGCCGCGTAGCTCCCCGGCCGAATAGCGGATAGACGGGCAGCAGCCGGACCAGTCGAGCAAGGGTTGTGAGAAAAGCGTCGTCCGGCCCGACCATGACGGCCGAGCGCAGGACAATCGCGTCGGAAAACGAGTTCCTGACCGCGTCTTCTCCGCGCCCGCGTGCCTTGATATACCTCGATGCGGATCGCGGATCCGCGCCTATCCCCGAGATATGGACAAGCCGTTCGACCCCGGCTTGCCGCGCGGCGCTCGCCAAATCGGCCGCGGCCGTCACGTGCATCCTTTCGAACGTCAAGCCGCCATGCTCGACATAAAGGCTGACTGCGTTCACCACCGCGTCTGATCCGGCAATTGCCGGGCCGATCGAGGATCTGTCCAGAATATCCGCATTGACCTGATGGGGCGCCTTCGCTCCCGAGCCGACCGCTGCCCGCCGCGCTCGGCGGGACACCGCCCGCACTTCAAAGCCCTTGTCCAGCAGCCGCTCGACGATCCTGCGGCCGAGAAACCCGGTCCCGCCGAAGACAGCAACCTTCATCGGTGCTCCTCGCGCGTCGCCTCTAAAGCGCGTCGCGACCTTTCAGACTCCATGCGCTTTAGGTTTCTGGTTTGACGCATGTCTTTATCCCGAAACCAGATTCGCGGGTTCTAAGGAGCGCCCGCCACGGCGCCGACGATCGCCGTGGCGAGCGCCAAGAGGTCGATATCGCCGTTTGCAATCAGGCGATCTTCGTCCAATTCGATGCGCAGTCTCGAAGGATCGGATTCCGATTGACGCTCAAGCTCCGAGACGATTGCCTCGCGAACCTTCTCTTCCATCATTGTTTTTGCTCCGCCGGCGTGTCCGAAATCAGAGCGCTGGAACCCATTTCCAGAACACGCCTTCCATCCTCTCGGGGTAGTACTTGAATTCACATTCGAACTGTCGTCCGTAGCGGGCGGCGGCAGCAAGCGCTGCTTCGCTGACAGGGCGCATGCCCGTTCCCGGCGCGAACCAGTCCTCCAGCAGATCGTCGGGCACATAGGCGCCGATCCTCAGCGGCAGTTGCTGCAGGACGACGTCCATTTCCTTCGGCGGCACCGCGTTCATTTGCTTCCGGCTCCTCGCGGGTGCGGTGAAGTTCCTGCGATTCCAAGCACTAGTGAACTGCGTTTTCGGTTTGGAGTTCCCATGAGAACGGCAGGAACGCTTCTTCCCTTCTCCGCTTGTGGGAGAAGGCGGCCGCAAAGCGGCCGGATGAGGCATGCTAGACGGAAGCGCCGCCCCTGGGCTTGGCGCCCCGCAGCGCGCGATCGTCATCCTCGGGCTTGACCCGAGGATCCATGCCGTGACCATTGTCGTAGCATGAACGGTGCAGAATTCTGAAACGCTGCAACGCCTTGAAGTAACGGCATGGATCCTAGGGTCTACGCGCGTCGCTTCGCTCCTTGCTTCGCCCTAGGATGACGAAGCGGAGGCCTCGTTGATCATCGCCTCGATGTTATATCCATCGGGATCGAGCACGAAGCAGGCGTAGTAGTTCTCGGCATAATCCGGGCGCGGCCCAGGCGCGCCGTGGTCCGCAGCACCCGCCTCAAGTGCCGCCCGATAGAATGCATCGACCTGTGCCTTGCTCTTCACCCTGAAGGCGACGTGCAGATGGGCGAGCGGCGGCGTCTCGCCGGTGCTCTGGATCTCGAACAGGCAGCCATTGCCGACATCGAATGCCCAGAACACGCCTTCCTTGCCGAAGGAGAGGCGATCGCCCAAAGGCGCAAAGGCCTTTTCGTAGAAGAGCTTGCTCTTCGCGAGGTCGCTGACTTCGATAGTGATGTGGTCGATCATCCTGCGTCCCGGTTGTATAAACAAAATCGGCCCGATCTTACGACCGGGCCGAGCATGTTACGTCTTAGCGGCTCAGATTTCCTCAGCTGCACCCGCTCGTAGATCCGCACGTGTCGCACTTCTCGCAGGTGCCGTTCCGCACCATGGTGAAGTTGTGGCACTCGGAGCATTCGTTGCCGGTATAGCCCTGGAGCAGCGATTGCTGGCGCCTTGTCGCGGCGAGCTTCTTCGCCTCGGCGGCTTCATTCGCTGCGGCGTCGGTGAACAGAGCCTCGGCGCCGCCGGCGGCTTCGGCTTCTTCTTCCACCATATCCTCGGCCAGTTCCCGGGCGCGCTCCTCATAGTCGCGCTTGTAGGCGAGTGCCTCGTCGCTGGCCGGCTTCAGCGCCAGCACGTTGGAGCCGGCGAAGGCCGTGGGCGCGGCGCGGGCAGGGGCAGGCGTCGACGTTGAGCCGCCGAAGCCCTTGGGCTCGCTGCCGATGCCCGACACCAGCTTCACCGGCGAGGCGCCGCGATAGAGACCCTTGGAGAAGGGCGTCGCCTTGCCTTCGGTGATGCCACGGCCGAGCGCGGTCTTGTCGAAGTCCGACTGGTCGACATGGGCGAGGTCGTGGCGGCCGAGATAGGAGACCGCTAGCTCGCGGAACACATAGTCGAGGATCGACGTGGCGTTCTTGATCGCGTCATTGCCCTGTACCATGCCGGCCGGCTCGAACTTGGTGAAGGTGAAAGCCTCGACATACTCATCGAGCGGCACGCCATATTGCAGGCCGAGCGAAATGGCGATGGCGAAGTTGTTCATCATCGCACGGAAGGCAGCGCCCTCCTTGTGCATGTCGATGAAGATCTCGCCCAGGCGGCCGTCATCGAACTCACCGGTGCGCAGATAAACCTTGTGACCGCCGACAACGGCCTTCTGCGTGTAGCCCTTGCGGCGGTTCGGCAGCTTCTCGCGGTCGCGGTAGAGACGCTCCACCACGCGCTCGACAATCTTTTCCGTCACCTGCACGGCGCGCTGGGCGGCGGGGGCCGCGATCAACTGCTCGACCGCCTCGTCCTCATCCTCGTCGTCATCGACGAGCAGCGAGGCGTTGAGCGGCTGCGACAGCTTCGAGCCGTCGCGATAAAGCGCGTTGGCCTTCAGCGCCAGCTTCCAGGACAGCATATAGGCGTTCTTGGCGTCCTCGACCGTCGCCTCGTTCGGCATGTTGATGGTCTTGGAGATGGCGCCCGAGATGAAGGGCTGGGCCGCCGCCATCATCAGGATGTGGCTCTGGATCGACAGCGAGCGCTTGCCGATCTTGCCGCAGGGGCTGGCACAGTCGAACACCGGCAGATGCTCGGCCTTGAGGAAAGGCGCGCCTTCCAGCGTCATCGCACCGCAGACATGGATGTTGGCGGCGTCGATGTCCTTCCTGGAGAAGCCAAGCGCCGGCAGCATTTCGAAGGAGAAGTCGCCGAGCTGCTCGTCGGTGAAGCCGAGCGTCTCCTTCACCCAGTCGGCGCCAAGCGTCCACTGGTTGAACACGAATTTGATGTCGAAGGCCGACTTCAGCGCCGCATTGAGCGCGGCGATCTTCTCGTCGGTGAAGCCCTTGGCCTTCAGCGTCGAGGGGTTGATGCCCGGCGCCTGGTTGAGGTTGCCGTGGCCGACGGCATAGGCCTCGATCTCGGCGATCTGGCTTTCGGAATAGCCGAGCGTCCTAAGCGCTTCCGGCACGGCGCGGTTGATGATCTTGAAATAGCCGCCGCCGGCGAGCTTCTTGAATTTCACCAGCGCGAAGTCGGGCTCGATGCCGGTGGTGTCGCAATCCATGACGAGACCGATCGTGCCGGTCGGCGCGATCACGGTCGCCTGCGCGTTGCGGTAGCCGTGCTCCTCGCCGAGCTCGATGGCGCGGTCCCAGGCGGCGCGGGCGTGCTCGGCCAGTTCCTGCTGCTTGAGGTCGGACGCGACCAGCGGCACCGGATTGACGGAGAGCTTCTCGTAGCCGTCCTTATCTCCGTAAGCGGCGCGGCGGTGATTGCGCATGACGCGCAGCATGTTCTGGGCATTGCGGTCATAGTCCGGGAAGGCGCCGAGCTCGGCAGCCATCTCGGCCGAGGTCGAATAGGCGACGCCGGTCATGATCGCGGTGAGCGCTGCGCAGATCGCACGGCCCTCATCGGAGTCGTAAGGAATGCCCGAGGTCATCAGCAGGCCGCCGATATTGGCGTAGCCGAGGCCGAGCGTGCGGTAGTCGTAGGAGAGCTTGGCGATCTCCTTGGACGGAAACTGCGCCATCATCACCGAGATTTCGAGCACGATGGTCCACAGCCGAACGGTGTGCTCGTAAGCGGCGATGTCGATCGTGCCGTCTTCTTTGCGATAGGGCAGGAGGTTGATCGAGGCGAGGTTGCAGGCCGTGTCGTCGAGGAACATGTATTCCGAGCACGGGTTGGAGGCCCGGATCGCACCGGCCGAAGCGCAGGTGTGCCAGTCGTTCATCGTCGTGTTGAAGTGCAGGCCCGGATCCGCCGACGCCCAGGCGGCGTAGCCGATCTTTTCCCACAGATCCCGCGCCTTCAGCGTCTTCAGCACCTTGCCGTCCTTGCGGGCGGTGAGCTGCCAGTCGCCATCGGCCTCCACGGCGCGCAGGAAATTGTCCTTCAGAGACACCGAGTTGTTGGAGTTCTGGCCGGAGACGGTGAGATAGGCATCCGAATCCCAGTCGGTGTCGTAGGTCTTGAACGACATCGAGGTGTAGCCCTGGCGGGCGAACTGGATGACGCGGTAGATGTAGTTCTCCGGCACGGCGTCCTTCTTGGCCGCCTTGATCTCGCGCTTCAGCGCGGTGTTCAGCGCCGGGTCGAAGCAGTCGTCGCCATCGCCTTCGCAATTGACGCAGGCCTTCATGATGGCTTCGAGATGCTTCTTGACGATCTTGGAGCCGGTCACCAGTGAGGCGACCTTCTGCTCCTCATTGACCTTCCAGTCGATGAAGTCCTCGATGTCGGGATGGTCGGCGTCGACGATGACCATCTTGGCCGCGCGGCGCGTCGTTCCGCCCGATTTGATGGCGCCCGCCGCGCGGTCGCCGATCTTGAGGAAGCTCATCAGGCCGGAAGAGCGGCCGCCGCCGGAAAGCTTCTCGCCTTCGCCGCGCAGCATGGAGAAGTTCGAGCCGGTGCCCGAGCCGTATTTGAACAGGCGCGCCTCACGCACCCACAGGTCCATAATGCCGCCCTCGTTGACGAGATCGTCCTGCACGCTCTGGATGAAGCAGGCATGTGGCTGCGGGTGCTCGTAAGCCGACTTCGACTTCGTCAGCTTGCCGGTGAAAGGGTCGACATAGAAGTGGCCTTGGCTCGGGCCGTCAATGCCGTAGGCCCAGTGCAGGCCGGTGTTGAACCATTGCGGCGAGTTCGGCGCGACGCGCTGGGTGGCCAGCATATAGGCAAGCTCGTCGCGGAACGCGCGGGCATCTTCCTCGGATTTGAAATAGCCGCCCTTCCAGCCCCAATAGGTCCAGGTGCCGGAGAGGCGATCGAAGACCTGGCGGGCATCGGTTTCCGAACCATAGCGCTCCGCCTCGGGCAGCTTGGCGAGCTCGGCTTCGTCGGCAACCGAGCGCCACAGGAAGGAGGGGACGTCGTTCTCCTCGACCTTCTTCAGGCGCGCCGGCACGCCGGCCTTGCGGAAATATTTCTGCGCCAGGATATCGGCCGCGACCTGGCTGAACTGCGCCGGCACATCGATGTTGTCGAGGCGGAACACCACCGAGCCGTCGGGATTCTTGATCTCCGACAAAGCCTTGCGGAATTCGATCTCCGCGTAGGCCGACTGCTCTGGCTTGGTGAAGCGACGCTCGATGCGCATTGGTCCGGTCCCTTTGTGTCTACATATAGCGCCTTTCCCCGGGGATTTCTGCCCCGCATGGCGAAAAGCGCAGTCCGCCGTTTGCCGGCACCGCAGGCGACGCCGGCACTCTCCTCGTCGCGGGCGCCGCCATGCGGACAGCAAAACACCTTGCCGGGCATTTGCCCGGGCTGCAGGCCGACCCCCGCGGGTCCTTCAGATGAAACTTTGGTCGATTCCCTCGTAAGAGGGAGGTTCACACTATCTAGGGTCCAGCCTGCCTGCAAACACTAAATATAGTGTTAACAGATCATTTTTTCCAGGCCGACAATTCTCCCTTTCGCCCACCCAAGCCCTAACGATCCCAACGCTTCCGCCGGCCTCGTGAACGGGCGGAAATGTGGGCAAAACGCACAAAATCCGGGAAAAAAGACCGGTCTCTAAACTCTCCGGCCGCGCCCGCAACAGGAGCGCATGGCCCATAAAAAGCGACTCGTTCCGACCCGTCAAGGATTCGTTTTTGTAGCTTTTGTGACCCCAACATCTTGTGTGTCACACATGTGGATAACGGGGACATGAGAAGCCCGGGTTTGCAAGCACTTGACGCCGTTTGTCAGGCCGCCGCGACGCGTGTCGGACGGCGGCTTTTCATTTTAGCTGGCTTGCACTATCTGTTGCGTTCGCGCGGGGGCGCGCCTTGTCAACAGCAAAAGCATCCGCTACGCCCCGCTCATGACAGTTACCGTACGTTTTGCCCCATCGCCGACAGGCCGCATCCATATCGGCAATGCGCGCACCGCGCTGTTCAACTGGCTTTTCGCCATGAACAACAAGGGCCGTTTCATCCAGCGTTTCGACGACACCGATATTGGCCGCTCGAAGCAGGAATATGCCGATTCCATTCTTTACGACCTGCATTGGCTGGGCATCTTCCCGGACGTCACCGAGTATCAGTCGCGCCGCTTCGAGATCTATGACGCGGCGGTCGAGCGGCTGAAGGCGGCACGCGTGCTCTATGCCTGCTACGAGACGCCGGAGGAGCTCGATCTGCGCCGCAAGGTGCGCCGCACGCGCGGCCTGCCGCCGGTCTATGGCCGCGAGGCGCTGACGCTGACGCCGGAGCAGGTGGCCGAATACCAGTCGGACGGACGCAAGCCGCACTGGCGCTTCCTGCTGCCCAATTTCACCAGCGACCCGCTGCAGCCGGAGCGCACCGAAGTGCATTGGAACGATCTGGTGCGCGGCGAGGAGACGGTCGACCTCGCCTCGCTGTCGGACCCCGTTCTGGTGCGCGAGGACGGCACCTATCTCTACACGCTGCCTTCTGTGGTGGACGACATCGAGATGGGTGTCAGCCACGTCATTCGCGGCGACGACCATGTCACCAACACCGGCGTGCAGATCGCCATCTTCAAGGCGCTCGGCGCCGAGCCGCCGGTTTTCGGCCACCACAATCTGCTCACCACCGTGTCGGGCGAGGGGCTGTCGAAGCGCAGCGGCGCGCTGTCGATCGAAAGCCTGCGCGAGGACGGCATCGAGCCGATGGCGGTCGCGTCCTTGGCCGTGCTCGTCGGCACGTCGGAGAATGTCACCGCCGCGCACGACCTCAATGAGCTTGCCGGCCATTTCGATCCGGCCGCGACCTCCAAGTCCGCCTCCAAATTCGACCCGGACGAACTCTTCGTGCTCAACCGCACGCTGATGCATCATATGCCGTTCGAGGAAGCGCGCGACCGGCTGATGGTGCTTGGCATTTCCGGCGACAAGGCCGAGCCGTTCTGGATGGCGGTGCGCGGCAATCTCGACCGCCTGTCGGACGCCGTCGTCTGGTGGCGTATCCTGAACGAGGGTCCGCAGGAGCCGGCCGACTTCTCCGGCGAGGACCGCGACTTTCTCGGTCAGGCGTTCGAACTGCTGCCGGAGGAGCCGTGGAACGGCACGGTCTGGAAGGACTGGACCGGCAAGATCAGGGAAGCGACCGGGCGCAAGGGCAAGTCGCTGTTCATGCCGCTGCGGTTGGCGCTCACCGGGCGGACTTCGGGGCCGGAGCTTTCAGATCTATTGCCGCTGATGGGTCGGGAAGGAACGCTGGCCCGACGACCCTGACCTTGCGCTGATCCGGCGGGAGCATCGAGACCGGCGACACCGGCGCCTTGGTGGTCAGCCGCCTGATCACTTCCTGGTCGAGTCCACCTTGGGCATTGGCGAGCGTTTCAGGATCGGCGCCGGGATCGGGCTTGGCCGCCGGCACGGGAATGAAGGGCGCCGTCCCATTCTGCGGCTGGGACTGTTCGGGATTGGGCGGGTTGCCGCCGATGATCGTGAAATTGCCGGCCTGCGCGTTGCAGCCGCAGCTCGGCGGGCGCGAGTAATTGGCCTGCTTGTAGAGATAGGCGGTCGGCAGCTCGCTATAGGGTTGCCCGGTGACCGAGGAGGTCATCGACCCCGAATCGTCGTCCATGCCGCGCGAATAGAAGACCTGCATCTCGGTGCCGGGGCAGCTCGATTCGCAGTTCTTCGGATCGCGCTCGAAATCGCCGACGGATGCGGCGTTGGACATCGGGAAGAAATAACCGTCGCAGGTTCGCACGCACATTGTGTGGAACTCGCCGCCCAATCTCGGCAGGTCCATGCCGTCCGGCTGGTTGATGACGCGGCGGATATTGCGCACGCTCGGATCGTCGAGCGGCACGTCCGCTGTGTTCGGGCTGTCGGGCGCCTCCGGCATGTCGAGTTGCTGATCCCGGGGGCCGAAAAGCTGCTCGAACAGATTGCCGCCGCCATTGTCGCGGGAAGCCTCTTCAAGCGGAGCGCGGCGCGGCGGGGCCTCGTCGCCGCGGCAGCCATTGGCATCGAGCGCCGCCAGAATGCGGCTGCGGTCGCGCCGCGAGCCGCCGCCGGCCAGCCGCTCGCGCTTGGCTTGCAACATGTCGAGATTGGCGTTCATGCGCTCTATCGAGGCGTTGATCGCGGCGCATTGGCTCACATTGCGCGAAAACAGCGTGAAGCCGCAATTGGCGCCGCTTGCCCGGCCGCGGGCCTTGGCAAGCTGCTCGCGCTGCCTGGCGATCGCGTCGTCATATTTGCGGACCAGGCCCGGCCCTCCGCCGCCACCGCGCACCGCGGCGAGCTCGGCTTCGAGTTGCCTGCATATGCGAGAAGCCGCCTGGGACTGCGTGACGGCGACAGCCGAACCTGCAAGCGCTGCAAGCAGCGCCGCAAGGTGCACCAGCCTCAACCCCTTCATCAGCCTGGATCCCGATTGCCCGTGGCCGGAAAGCTAACGCGTTCGTGGTTAAACCTTCGCTAGTCTGCAACTGCGCTTTGGCGCCGCTTCAATTCAGGTCGACAAGCGCTTGCGCCTTATGCGCGGCCTCGACAACGGCAAGCGCGGTCATGTTGACGACGCCGCGCGAGGTCACCGACGGCGTCAATATGTGCGCGGGCTTGTCGGTGCCGAGCAGGATCGGTCCGACATGCAGCGCGTCCATCATGGCGCGCAGCGCCGTCAACGTGATGTTGGCCGAGTCGAGGTTCGGGAAAACCAGCAGATTGGCTTCGCCTTTCAGCCGCGAATGCGGGTAGACGCGTTGGCGCAGATGCTCCGACAGAGCGGTATCGGCATGCATCTCGCCATCGCACTGCAGGTCCGGGGCGATCCGAGCCAGGATCGCCGCGGCCTGGCGCATCTTCAGCGCGCCGGGTGAATCGCGTGAGCCGAAATCCGAATGCGACAGAAGCGCTGCCTTCGGCTCGATGCCGAAACGCTGGATTTCCTCGGCCGCGAGCACCGTCATCTCGGCGATTTCTTCCGCGGTGGGATCGACCGAGACATGCGTGTCGGTGAGGAAGATGATGCCGCGCTGCGAGATCAGCATCGACAATGTCGACAGGTCCCGGTCCTTGATGCTGGCGCGAGGCCCGATGATCAGGTTGACATTGCGCAGATGCCGCTCGAAGCGGCCTTCGAGGCCGCAAATCATCGCATCCGCGTCGCCCCGCTTCAGCGCAAGGGCGGCGATAACCGTATTGTTGGTGCGCACCATGGTGCGGGCGGCTTCCGTCGTGATGCCGCGGCGGCCGGCAAGCTCGATCAGGAGGTCGACATAGTGGCGGTAACGCGGATCGTCTTCCGGATTGATCAAAGCGAAATCGACGCCCGGCCGGATGCGCAGGCCGTAACGCTTCAGGCGGACCTCCACCACATGCGGACGGCCGATCAGGGTCGGTTCGGCAATGCCTTCCTCCAGCACAACCTGCGCGGCGCGCAGCACGCGCTCGTCCTCGCCATCGGCATAGATGACGCGCTTGGCGCTTGATGTCTTGGCCGAGGAGAACACCGGCTTCATCACCAGGCCGGAGCGGAAGACGAAGCGGTTGAGCTTGTCGATATAGGCGGCGAAGTCGGCGATCGGCCGCGTCGCGACGCCGGTGTCGCAGGCTGCCTTCGCTACTGCCGGCGCGATGCGCAGGATCAGGCGCGGATCGAAGGGCGAGGGGATCAGGAAATCGGGACCGAATATCGGCGTCTCGCCGGAATAGGCGCGCGCCGCGACATCGGAAGGCTCTTCGCGGGCAAGGGCGGCGATCGCCCGCACGGCCGCCATCTTCATCTCCTCGTTGATGGCGCTGGCGCCGCAATCGAGCGCGCCGCGGAAGATGTAAGGAAAGCAGAGCACGTTGTTGACTTGGTTGGGAAAATCCGAGCGGCCGGTGCAGATCATGGCGTCCGCCCGGGCGGCGCGCGCGACTTCCGGCATGATCTCGGGATTGGGGTTGGCCAAAGCCAGGATCAGCGGTTTCGGCGCCATATGCTGCAAGAGTTCCGGTTTCAGCACGCCGGCGGCGGAGAGGCCGAGAAACACGTCGGCGCCGGGAATGACATCGGCCAGTGTGCGTGCCTCTGTGTCCTTCACATAAGGGTCTTTCCAGCGATCCATCTCCTCGACGCGGCCCCTGTAGGCAACGCCGAAACGGTCGGTGACCCAGATGTTTTCGACTTTGGCGCCGAGCGAGACCAAAAGGTTGAGACAGGCAAGTGCGGCCGCACCCGCGCCGGATGTGACGATCTTGATGTCGGAAATCGCCTTGCCGGCCAGTTCCAGCCCGTTGAGCACCGCGGCGGCGACGATGATCGCGGTACCGTGCTGGTCGTCGTGGAAGACCGGAATGCCCATGCGGGCCTTCAGCCGCTCCTCGACCTCGAAACATTCCGGCGCCTTGATGTCCTCGAGATTGATGCCGCCGAAAGTCGGCTCGAGCGCGGCGACGGTTTCCACCATGCGGTCGATCCCGGGCGCGTCGATCTCGATGTCGAAGACGTCGATGCCGGCGAATTTCTTGAACAGCACCGCCTTGCCTTCCATCACCGGCTTGGAGGCGAGCGGGCCGATATTGCCCAATCCAAGCACGGCGGAGCCGTTGGAGACGACGCCGACGAGATTGGCACGCGCAGTGTAGTCGGCGGCGGTCGCCGGATCATCGCGGATCTCGAGGCAGGGCGCGGCCACGCCCGGCGAATAGGCCAGCGCCAGGTCGCGCTGGTTGCCGAGCGGCTTCGTCGCCTGGATCTCGAGCTTTCCCGGGGTCGGGTGCTTGTGGAAGAAGAGAGCGGCCTCGTCGAGGTCCGACCGGGCCGTTTTCTTGTTCTCGCCGTCCATCCCGGCCCTCCCTCTGTTCCTGATTTGGAGCCTTTTAGCATGCGGCGAAGAGTTTTCGCGACGGCAAATAGCGGGCTCCGGCCTTCACAATGCCGGAGCGAAAATAATCAATCGATTCCAGATGGTTGGGCTGTGAGCCTCAAGCCTTTTGGATCGGCAGCGGTCAGAATGCGCTGACGTAGAGGCCGCCATCGACCGGGATGTTCTGGCCCGTGAGATAGCCGGCATGGACCGAGCACAGGAAGGCGCAGATCTGGCCGAATTCCTCCGGTGTGCCGAGACGTTTCGCCGGCACGTCGGCGCTGATGCGGGCCTTGCGCGCGGCGGCCGCGGCCGGATCTTCCGGAGTGCCGGCCTCATGCGGGCCGCGCAGACGGTCGGTATCGAGCTTGCCGGGCAAAAGGCTGTTGATGGTCACGTTGCGGTCGACCACAGTGCGCGCCACGCCGGCGAGGAAAGACGTCAGGCCGGCGCGGGCGCCCGACGACAGGTCGAGGCCGGGGATCGGCACGTAAACCGACAGCGAAGTGATGTTGACGATGCGGCCGAAGCCGCGCTTGGCCATGCCGTCGATCACCGCCTGGATCAGCTCGATCGGCGTAACCATGTTCTGGGTCACACCCTCGAGGATCTTGGCGCGGTCGAGCTCACGGAAGTCGCGCAGCGGCGGGCCGCCATTGTTGTTGACCAGGATGTCCGGGTCGGGGCAGGCGGCAAGCAGCGCCTTCTGCACCTCGGGCTTCGACACGTCGCCGGCGACCTCGATCACCTTGACGCCGAACTTTTCGCGAATTTCAGCGGCGGTCCCGGCCAGAAGCTCGGCGTTGCGACCGTTGACGACGAGGTCGACACCGGCCTCGGCCAGCGCCATGGCGCAGCCCTTTCCGAGTCCCTTGCTCGAAGCGCAGACGATGGCCTTCTTGCCGCGAATGCCGAGATCCATGGTGATTTTCTCCTGATGCGTTGGTCGCGCAGGCTAGCGCCTGGGCTGGACCAACCGCAACCGTCATACGGTTGTTGCATGAATCGGGGCATAGGCACGCGAAAGCAAAGGGTAAAATCGTGATGTCAAACCCAGAGCCCCGCACTTTCCGCGCCCTGTTTATTTCCGACGTGCATCTCGGCTCGAAAGCGGCCAAGGCCGATTTCCTGATCGATTTCCTGCGGCATCACGATGCCGAGATCATCTATCTGGTCGGCGATATCGTCGACGGCTGGCGGCTGCGGCGCAGCTGGCATTGGCCGCAGAGCCACAACGACGTGGTGCAGAAGCTGCTGCGCAAGGCGCGCAAGGGCGCTTCGATCACCTATATCGCCGGCAATCACGACGAATTCGCCCGCCAGTTCCAGGGCGTGCATTTCGGCGGCATCGTCGTCGCCGACCGCGCCATCCACGAGACCGCGGACGGCCGGCGCCTGCTGGTCATCCATGGCGATCAGTTCGACACGGTGGTGCACAACCAGCGCTGGCTCGCCTATCTCGGCGACTATGCCTATGACACGGCGATGCTAATCAACCGCGTCGTGACCAAGCTGCGCCACCTCCTCGGCCTGCCTTACTGGTCGTTCTCGTCCTGGGCCAAGGTCAAGGTGAAGAAGGCGGTGAACTTCATCGGTTCGTTCCAGACGGTGCTTTCGGAGGAAGCGCGGCGCTCGCATGTCGACGGCGTGATCTGCGGCCACATCCATCATGCCGCCATAGAAAGCTATGGCGACGTGCAGTACATCAACACCGGGGACTGGGTGGAAAGCTGCACGGCGGTTGTAGAGCACTTCGACGGCCGCATGGAGATCCTGACCTGGGCGCATGTGCTGCCCGAAGCTTCGGCCGGCAAGGATGTGCTGGTGCCGGTCGACATCATCGACCTCAAGGGCAGGGCGGCTCAGGCGGCCTGAACGCAGCCGTCCGTCCCCGGTTCAGCCTGCCGCCTTCGTCGTGCCGACGTGCGGCGCTCCCGGCCCGGTTCGTCAACAGCTTTGCCGCCGATCGATTGATCCAGCCAGTTCCGCCGCGCCTTGCTGCATGTTAGGGATCGAGACGCGTTGCAGGCCGTCGACTGCAGCGTAATTGGATCGATTCATGTCGCTGCCGCCCCTGTCGCCCGAGCAACTCGTCAAGCCCAGCCATTTCGAACTGCGCATGAGCCTGATCTTTGCGACCTTGTTCGTGTCGCAGGGCACACATCTGCCTTATTTTCCGCTCTGGCTGCAGGCAAAAGGGTTTCATGCCGAGCAGATCGCCGTCATCCTGGCGGCGCCGATGTTCCTGCGCGTGGTGACGACGCCGATGCTGACGGCGCTTGCCGACCGGACGAAGGACCGCGCCAATGTCTACATCGCGCTGGTCGCGGCCTCGATGGTCGTCTCGGCCGGCTATTTCCTGCCGGCCACCTACGCGATCGTGCTTGCCGTGTCGCTGCTGTTTACGATCGTCTGGACGCCGCATTCGCCGATGGCCGATTCGCTGGCGCTGTCGGGCGTGCGCCGCTTCGGCTCGAACTACACGGCGATGCGCAAATGGGGCTCGATCTCCTATCTCGGCGCCAATATCGTGGGCGGCTTCATCCTGGCGGCCACGGGCCCGCAGGCGGTTCCGGTCATCATCTTCATCGCGCTCGGCGCGGCCCTGGCCGCGGCAGTGGCAGCGCCGCGCATGGGGCGGCCTCGCAAGGCCTCGCCGCTGTCCGCCACCGAGATCCAGCATAAGGCGCCGAGCCTGTTCAACGGCTATTTCCTCTATTTCACGCTCGGCGTCGGCATCATCACCGCCAGCCACGCATTTCTCTACGGCTTTGTCTCGATCTATTGGAAGTCGATCGGCATCGGCGATTCCGTCGTCGGCCTGCTCTGGGCCTGGGGCGTGGTCTGCGAAGTCTGCATGTTCCTGTTCTTCAACCGTATTTTTGCTTCGGTCTCGGTGGTCAGAGTGATGGTGATCGCCGGCATCGGCTCGATTGTGCGCTGGGTCGCATTTCCGCTGGTCTGGCCGCTTGGGCTTGGCGTCACCGGCTTCTTTCTTGTCCAGTCGCTGCATTCGGTGTCGGTGGCGATGGTGCTGATCGGCCTGCAGAAGATGATCGGCGAGACGGTTTCCGAGGAGCGCACCGGTGCGGCGCAAGGCATCGCCTACTTCTTCAACGGCTTCTTCATGGCGGCGGTGACACTCGCTTCCGGCCCGCTCTATGACCGTCTGGGCGTCGACGGTTTCTGGGCGATGATCCCGATCGCGATCATCGGCATGGCGCTGATCGGGCTGGCCGCGCGTTCAGCCCCAGAGCGCCCGCTCAGGCGGTGAGACGAGCGACCCCTGGTAGACGAGGCCGGGCTCGCGATCACGCGCGAGCAGCAGTGGACCGTCGAGGTCGACGAAGTCCGCGTCCTGCGCCAGGAGCACCGCCGGCGCCATGGCGAGCGAGGTCCCGACCATGCAGCCCACCATGATGCCGAAGCCCAGGTCGCGCGCACGGTCGCGCAATGTCAGCGCCTCGGTCAGGCCGCCGGATTTGTCGAGCTTGATGTTGACGGCGTCGAAGAGGCCGACCAGCGCATCGAGGTCCTCTGCCGCGTGCACGCTTTCGTCGGCGCAGACCGGCACCGGATGCGCGATCCGGCGCAGGATGTCGTCCTTGCCCGCCGGCAGCGGCTGTTCGACAAGCGCTATGCCGTGCTGCGCGGCGAAGGCAAGGTTCGCCTCGACAGTCTCGTCCGTCCAGCCCTCATTGGCATCGAGGATGATGCGGCTTTGAGGGGCGGCTTCGGTGACCGCGCGGATTCTCGCCATGTCATTGTCGCCGCCGATCTTGACCTTGAGCAAGGGCCGCATGGCGTTGGCGCGTGCTTGCGCCGCCATGGCCTCCGGCTCGGCGAGCGACAGCGTGTAGGCGGTTTCCAGCGGCCTCGTCGGAAGAACGCCGATCGCCGCCGCCACCGGCGTGCCGGTCAGCTTGGCTTCCAGGTCCCAAAGCGCGCAGTCGATGGCGTTTCGCGCGGCGCCCGCGGGCATGACCGCCAGCAAAGCGGTCCGGTCGATGCCGGCGACGATCGGATCGCGCATGGCCTCGATGGCCGCGCGCACACCCTCTACTGTCTCGCCGTAGCGCGTGTAAGGCACGCACTCGCCGCGCCCGGAACGTCCCTCTTCAGAGATCGTTACGGTGATGACTTCGGCCTCGGTTTTGGATCCGCGTGAGATGGTGAAGGTGCCGGCGATCGGGAATCGCTCCATTTCGACCGAAATGACACGCGTCATAATTTTCTTCTCCGGCTGCGCGACACCGGCCTGCCGGCAAATCGACACGCCAGTCCCGTCACGCTAAACAGGACGCCATGTTGACCATCCGCAGACGCGACGCAAGCGGCGAGGCCGCCAGGGAGGCCGAGCACCGGCCGCGCGTTGCCGTGGGCGAGGAAGGCGGCGTGCTGGGCTGCGCTTTTTCAGGTGTGTGGACGACGCGCACCGTCGCGGCGGTCGATGCCGACATGCGCAAGATCGAGCAGAGAAGCGGCGCGAAGCAACTGGTGCTCGACCTTTCCCACATCGAAAAGATGGACACGGCCGGCGCCTGGCTGATCGACCGCCTGGCTAGCGCCTTCGAGAAGAAAGGCGTCGAGGTCCATGTGCAAGGGCAGAGCGAGATCGCCTCTATCCTGCTTGGCGCGGTCGGCGATGCGGTTCGCCGCGAGCCCGAATCGGGACCGGCCGGCCCGCCCAACATCATCCTGCGCGCGCTGGAATTGGTCGGCCGCCGCGTCTACGAGATGCGCGACGACTTCCTGGCCTCGATGAACATCCTCGGCGCCACCATCCGCGGCGCGCAGATGAAGCTCGGGCGCGGTCACGCGGTCAATCCCGCCGCGATCTTCAACCAGATCGATCGCATGGGCGTCGGCGCGATACCGGTGGTGGTGTTGATGTCGGCCATCGTCGGCGCCATCGTCGCCCAGCAGGGCGCCTATCAGCTCAGTTATTTCGGCGCCAACATCTTCGTCGTCGACCTCGTCGGCGTGCTGATCCTGCGCGAGCTCGGCGTGCTGATGACGGCGATCATGCTCGCCGGCCGTTCGGGCAGCGCCATCACCGCCGAGATCGGCTCCATGAAGATGCGCGAGGAGGTCGACGCGCTGAAGGTGATCGGCCTCAATCCGATCGGCGTGCTGGTCTTTCCGCGGCTCGTCGCGCTGGTGATCGGGCTGCCATGCCTCACCATCATCGCCAATTTTGCAGCCCTTGCCGGCGGCATCGTCGCCGCCTGGCTCTATTCCGACATTGCGCCGGCAGCGTTCATCGACAGGCTGCGCGTCGCCATCGATCTCAGCACCATCTTCGCCGGCCTGATCAAGGCGCCATTCATGGCCCTGATCATCGGCATCATCGCGTCAGTCGAAGGCATGAAGGTCGGCGGCAGCGCCGAATCGCTCGGCCTGCATGTGACCGCGTCGGTGGTGAAGTCGATCTTCGTCGTCATCATCCTCGACGGGCTTTTCGCCATGTTCTACGCAGCGATCGGGTTCTGAGATGGCGAACGGCAACGGCGCCACGGCAGCGCAGGACCCGAACGACGGCGAGATCGTGCTGTCGGTGCGCGACGTCACCGTCGCCATCGACGACAAGCTCATCCTCGACAAGCTTTCGCTCGACATCAAGCGCGGGGAAATCCTCGGCTTCGTCGGCGCTTCGGGCGCCGGCAAATCGGTGCTGCTGCGCACGATATTGGGACTGATGCCGAAGCAATCGGGGACGATCAGCCTGTTCGGCGTCGACGTCGACAAGGCAAGTGACGCCGACCGCCTGCGCATCGACATGCGGCTCGGCGTCCTTTTCCAGCATGGCGCGCTGTTTTCGGCGCTGACGGTGCTGGAAAACGTGCAGGTGCCGATGCGTGAATATCTCGACTTGCCGAAGGCGCTGATGGACGAACTCGCCATGCTCAAGATCGAGCTGGTCGGATTGCCGGCCGACGCCGCACAGAAATTTCCCTCCGAGCTGTCGGGCGGCATGATCAAGCGCGCGGCACTCGCCCGCGCGCTTGCGCTCGATCCCGACATCGTCTTTCTCGACGAACCGACCTCCGGGCTCGATCCGATCAGCGCGGCCGAGTTCGACGAGCTTGTCGTCAAGCTGCGCGACACGATGGATCTGACGGTCTACATGGTCACGCACGATCTCGACACGCTGTTCACCGCTTGCGACCACGTCGCCGTGCTCGGCAAAAAGCGGGTGCTGGTCGAAGGCACGATCGACGACATGCTGAAGAGCGAGGAGCCGTGGGTGAAATCCTATTTCCGCGGAAAACGCGCCCGGCAACTTGATCTTGCGGCGCGCGCATAGCCATAAGTGGGGCAATGGAAACAAGAGCCAACTACGTTATTGTCGGCATCTTCACGCTGGGTGCGATCCTGGCGGCCTTCGCCTTCGTCTACTGGACCGCGGCGATCGGCGACAGAGGCGAAACGACAATGCTGCGCGTGCGCATTCCGGGTTCGGCCTCGGGTCTCGGCCGCGGCAGCTTCGTGCTGTTCAATGGCGTCAAGGTCGGTGACGTCAAACGTGTCTATATCGACGTCGACAATCCAACGGTGGCCATCGCCGATACCGAGATCGACCGCATGACCCCGATCACCAAGTCGACACAGGCCGATATCGGCCTAGCGGGCTTGACCGGCCAAGCCAATATCGAACTCCGCGGCGCCGATCCCAAGGAAGCGAAGCTGCTCGACGAGGCGGAGAAGGAGGGCAGGATCCCCGAGATAACCGCCAATCCGTCGGCGGTCACCAACCTTCTGCAGACGGCGCAGAACATCTTCACCCGCGCCGACAAGGTGCTGAGCGAGCTCGAAGGCTTCACCAAGGACGTTCGCGGCCCGCTGACTCAGACGGTCAAGAATGTCGAGACCTTCTCGGATGCGCTGGCCAAGAACTCCGACGGGATCGACAAGTTCTTGTCGGCGGTGAGCTCGCTTTCCGATCAGCTGAAGAACGTTTCGGGCCGGCTCGACACCACGCTGAAGGCCGCCGAAGGCCTGCTCAATTCCGTCGACAAGGATCAGATCAAGAGCATTGTGGCCAATGTCGACACGGTGACGGCGAACCTGAAAGAGACTTCGAAGCAGTTCGACACGGTCATCGGCAACGTCAACACGGCGGTCGGCTCGATCAACGATTTCGCCAAGCAGACGCAAGGGACGTTGGCCAAGGTCAACGGCGTGCTGGACGGCATCGACCCGAATGACGTCCGCGCCGCGCTCGCCAATATCCAGAAGGCGAGCGACAGCGCCAACAAGGCGGCCGCCGACATAGCCAAGGTCACCGACAAGATCGCCAGCCGCTCCGACGACATCAACGATACGATCAGGAATGCCCGCCAGCTTGCGCAGCGTCTCAACGACGCTTCGGTGCGCGTCGATGGCATCCTCGAAAAGGTCGACAATCTCCTCGGCTCCGGTGAGGCCAACGGTGTGATGGCCGACGCCAGGGCGACCTTGAAATCCTTCAAGCAGGTGGCCGACACGCTGAATTCCCGCCTCGGCACCATCGTCGACAACCTGTCGCGCTTCTCCGGCCAGGGCCTGCAGAACGTCGAGGCGCTGGTGCAGGACAGCCGCCGCTCGATCAACCGCATCGAGGAAGCGGTGACCGACCTCAGCCGAAATCCGCAACGGATACTGACGGGCGGCGAGGGAGAGGTTCGTCAATTTGACGGCAGGGCGCGGCGTTGACTTCGTCCGCCGCGACCGCCAAGAACATAGATTGCAGCCATAAGTTGATCGTCAGATCCGGGGACAACGGGGATCGCGCGTGAAATCAGTGAGAGGGTTGAAGTCGGTTGCCGCCGCGGCGCTCGTGTTGACGCTCACCGGCTGCGCGGTACTGGGCGGCAGGCCGACGCCGCTCGACACATTCGAGCTATCCGCGCCGTCGGTCGACGTGCGTGCCCACAGCCGCCGCCAGATCCTGATCGCCCAGCCCTCGGCGCTCAAGGCGCTGGATAGCCAGAACATCGTCATCAGGCCTTCCGACCGGTCGATCCAGTTCCTGAAGGGCGCGCAATGGGCGGACCGGCTGCCGCTGATTGTCCAAGCAAGGCTGGCCGAGACCTTCCAGCGCTCCGGCAGCTTTGCCGGCGTTGGCAAGCCGGGCGAGGGGCTGGCGATCGACTACCAGATCATCGTCGAGGTTCGCTCCTTCGACGTGCGCGTCGATGGCGGCGAGCATGCCGATGTCGACCTGTTCGTGCGCATCCTGAACGACCGCAACGGCGAGGTGCGCGCCTCGAAGAACTTCACCGCGAGCGCGCCGGTCTCCGGCAGTGGCAATGCGGCTTACGTCCGCGCGCTGGACAACGCCTTCGGCCAGGCGGCGAAAGATATCGTGCGCTGGACGGATTCGACGATCTGAGCGCCAGCCAAGCCGGCAATCGACATCATGGACATGAAAAAGGCGGGTCGAGACCCGCCTTTTTAGCTCCGATTCTGCTTGGCGGCGTCACTGCAGCCGGCCGCTGGCGTGGGCCAGCATAGTGTACACCTTGCCGGTGTCGGACGTCAGATAGGTCTGCGCCATGATGTTGTCGCGGTCATTGCGCGAGACATCCTTGAGCAGCTTCTCGAAATCCTCGCAGTAGCGGTCGACCGCGGCGCGGAATTCAGCTTCGGCCTGATACTTGCGGCGGATCTCGTCAAAAGTCTGCTGTCCCTTGAGCGTATAGAGGCGGCGCGTGAACACGTCGCGCTCGCCGCGCCGGTAGCGGTTCCAGAGCTCGATCGAGGCGTCATGGTCGATGGCCCGCGCAATGTCGACGGAGAGCGAGTTGAGCGACTCCATGACATGCAGCGGCGAGCGCTGGGCGGGCGTCGCGCGCGGCGCTTCCGCCGGCGCTGCCGGCCTCAGCTCTTCCTCGCGCGAGGCGTTGGTCAAGAGATCGCGCACCCAGCCGCCCTGCGCAGGCTTGCCGTTCTCGCGGCGCGGCGTTTCGGCGGGACGTTCGAGGTCGAGCGTGCCGCGCAGCGTGGTCTCGGCAAGCGGCGTCTGCGGGGCGCGAGCCGTTGATTGCGGCTGCGGCGTGTGCGGCGGGCGGCGCAGCGGCGGCTCGGCGGCGCGGGCCGGCGCCTGCGGAGCAGGGCGCAGACCGCGCGGCTCGCCCTGTTCGCTGCTGCCGCTGCGGCCGGATTTCGCAACGATATCCGAGAGTTCCTTGAGCGCGTTGATCTGCTCGGCGACGGCGCGGCGAATGGCCGAGGTCGATTCCTTGGCCTCTTCCGGCATCTCAATGACGCCCTTCTTCAGTTCGGCGCGGGTCAGGTCGAGCTCGCTCTTGATGGAACCTGCGGTGCGGCGCATCTCCTCGGTCGCGTCGGCAAAGCGGCGCGTCGCCGAATCGATGACCTCGGCGATGGTCGTGCGGATCTTCTCCGCCGATTCCATCGTGCGGCCCTCCGCGGTCTGCATCGTCTGGCCGACAAGGCTCTCGAAGGAACGCATCACCTTCTCGAGGTCTTCCGACTTCTTGACCAGACCGACGGCGAGGTCTTCCAGCGAGGACTGACGCTCCAGCGTGTGCTCGAGATTGCTCTGCGCGGAGCTGAGCAGGTTGGAGGCACTGGAGAGCAGCCGGCTGTGCTCGTCGAACTTGGTCGCGATCGAGGCCACCTCGCGCAGCGTTGCCGAGGACAGGTCGGTGAGCCGCGTCGTGTTGGAATCGACGAGGCGCGCCGAGCTGGCGAAGGTCTGGGCGGCCTTCTCCGTGGTCGCGGCGAAGCTCTGCGTGCTGCCCGAGAGCCGCTCCTCGACCTGGCCGAGATTGACGGCCGCCTGCTCGATGAGCTGGCCGAGCTGCGCGCTGGAGGTCGTCATGCGGCCGATGAGATCGGCCACGCTGTCGGCAAGCGACGAGCGCGCGCCTTCGACGGCCGACAGCGTTTCGGCCGTGCGGCTGGCGAGCGCATTGACGAGGTTCGTGTTTTCGCTGCGCAGCTTCTCGGCCGCCCGTTCGGCGACCTCTTCCATGCTGCGCTGCAGTTCGGAGCCGCCCTGGGCGAAGCGCTCGACGAGCGGCTTGGCCGTCTCGTCGAGGATTTTCGCCATCTCGGCCGAACGGGCCGCGAGCATGGTGTTGAGCTCGCGGGTGTTGGCGCCGATCGTGCGCGCGGCCTCATTGGTGCTCTGGCCGATGTGCTGGCCGACCGCCGTGAAGGTCTCGGCGATCACATTGGCGCGCGAGATGAGCTGGGCCTCGGCAGCGGAAACCTGCTCGTTGAGCTTCTGGCCCATCGTCTCGGCCGTATAGGCGAGGCGATTTTCCACATTCGCGACCTGGTCTTCGACGCGGGAAGCGGCGGCCGCGGCGCTTGCGGCAAGCCGCTCGTCGGCGCCAGCCAGCGCCTGCTCGATCTCGCGGGCATGCACGGCGAGCTCCTGGCCGGTCTGGCGGGCGCGGTCGGCGACACGCTGCTCGGTGGCGGCGAAGGCGCCGACGATCGTGTCGGCATGCTCGCCAATGGTCGAGCTGGTCGAGGCAATGCGCGAGACCAAGCGGTTGTCGGCGTCGTCGAAGATGCGGCCGATTTCGCTGGCGCGGGCGGAAAGCGCTTCCGAACCCTCGGCAATGCGCGCCATCAGCTGCTGGTCGGCGCTGTCGAAGATACGGCCGAGATCGGTGGCGCGGGCGGCCAGCGCTTCGGCCGATTCGGTGATGCGCATCGAGAGCCGCTCGTCGGCGCCCTCGAAGTTGCGCAGGATGTCGCCGGCGCGGGCGGCCAGCGACTGCGCCGTCTCGACGGCGCGGGCAACCAGCTTCTGGTCGGCCGCGTCGAAGGTGTTGGCGATCTCGCCGGCGCGCGTCGCCAGCTTGTCGGCGGTTTCCTCTGCGCGGGCCATGAGCGCGTTGGACGCATCGTCCGCGCGCGCCATAAGCATGTTGGACGTGTCCTGGGCGCGTTCGTGCAGGCGGCGGTCGGCCGCCTCGAAGGCCTGGGCGATGTCCTCGGCCCTGGCAAGCAGCGCGGCGGAGGTCTGCTCGGCGCGCTCGGCGATCTTGCGATCGGCGTCGCTGAAAGCGGCGCCGGCCTGCTCATGCAGGGTGCTGGTGACTTCCATGACCTTGTCGCGCAGCGCACCCGCCACGAAGACTGCGGTCTTTTCCAGCACGCCACGGACATTGTCCACGCCGGTCGACAGCGCACGCTCCATGGTGCCGGCGCGCTCCTCGATGATACCGGTTTGCCGGCTGAAGGCCTGCTCGATCTTCTCGACGTCGGCGGCAATCGCCGCCGAGATGTCGCTGCTCCTGGCGGCGATCTGGTCGATATGTCCGGACACTGAACGGTCGACGTCCTTGCGCGCATCGGCGAGCTTGGCGAGATCGTCCTCCAGGGCGCGGGCCAACATTTCGCGGCCTTCGGACAGCTTGCCGATATGACCGGCGATGACGTCGTCGATCTCGGACCGGCTTTCGGTCAGCTTCTGAAGATCGGCTTCAAGGGCGCGCTTGAGGATATCGCGGCCCTCGGCGAGCTTTTCCACTTGGCCGGCGACCAGCCCGTCGATGCCGGCGCGGCTTTCGGCGAGCTTGGCGAGATCGGCCTCAAGCGCGCGCGTGAGAATGTCGCGGCCTTCGGCGAGCTTTTCCACCTGGCCGGTGACGAGGCCATCGATCGAGGCGCGACTCTCCGCCAGCTTGGCAAGATCGGCTTCCAGCGCACGCTTAAGGATGTCGCGGCCTTCGGCGAGCTTCTCCACCTGGCCGGCGACCAGTCCGTCGATGCTGGCGCGGCTCTCCGCCAGCTTGGCGAGATCGTCCTCGAGCGCCTTGGACAGCGTCGCACGGTTCTGCGACAGCTGGTCGGCATGGGTCTGCATGAGGCTGCTGGCGCTGGCCATGTCGGTCTCCAGCGCACGCGAAAGCTCGGCGCGGTGGTCGGTGATCTTCTGCGAATGATCGACGATCGCGCCCTGGATCGTGTTGAGGTCGGCCTCCAGCGCGCGCTTGAGGATGTCGCGGCCCTCGGCGAGCTTCTCGACTTGGCCGGCGACCAGCCCGTCGATGCTGGAGCGGCTCTCCGCCAGCTTGGCGAGATCGTCCTCCAGCGACCTCGACAGCACGGAACGGTCCTGGACGAGCCGGTTCTGATGGTCGGCGATGGCGCCGCTTACAGTCTGGAGATCATCCTGCAAGGCCTTTGACAAGGTCGAGCGATCCTGCTCGAGCCTGTTCTGGTGATCGGCGATGGCGCCGCTGACGGCCTGCAGGTCGGCTTCGAGCGCTTTCGACAGCCGGGCGCGATCCTCCAGCACCTTGTCCGAGTGTCCCGCAATGGCACCCTTGATGGTGTTGAGGTCGGCTTCCAGCGCGCGCTTGAGGATGTCGCGGCCTTCGGCAAGCTTCTCGACCTGGCCGGCAACGAGGCCGTCGATCGACGCACGGCTTTCGGCGAGCTTGGCGAGGTCGGCTTCCAGCGTCTGCGACAGCAGGCTGCGGTCCTCGGCGAGCTTGCCGGCATGGCTGTCGATCAGGCTGCGGATGCCGCCAAGATCGCTTTCGAGCGCGCGGCTGAGTTCGCCGCGGTCCTCGGCGAGCTTGGTCGAGTGGGTCTCGATCAACTGCCTAATGCCGATGATGTCGGTCTCGAGCGCCTTGGCGAGCACGGCGCGGGCCTCGGCGATCTTCTCGACCTGGCCGGCGACGAGCCCGTCGATCGAGGCGCGGCTGTCCTGCAACTTGCCGAGATCGGCTTCCAGGGCGCGCGCCAGGATGTTGCGGCCCTCGGCCAGCTTCCCGACATGGCCGGCGACCATTTCGTCAATCATCGCGCGGGCTTGGACAAGTCTGCCCGAGTCTTCGTTCAACGCTTGGGTGAGCCGGTTGCGGCCTTCCTCGAGCTGCTCCAGATGGCTGCCCAACGAGGCGTCGATGGCAGCGCGCGATTCGTTGACTTTGCGCAAGTCTTCTTCCAGCGCGCGCGAGATCAGGCCGCGGCCTTCGGCCAGCTTCTGCACCTGGTCGGTCACGGCCGCATCGATCGCGGCGCGGCCCTCGGCGAATTTCGCCAGGTCCTCCTGCATGGCGGCGGCCATGCGTTCGCGGCTCTCCGAAAGGGCGCGACTGTGGTTCTCGACGGCTTCCTCGATGCCGACACGGGCATCGGCGAGCCGCTGGATGTCGGCGTCGAAGGAGCGCGACACCACATGCCGGGCCGCTTCCATGCGGCCGGCGAAGTCGGTGGCGCGGGCTTCGAGCATCGAGGAGGTCGACGAGATGATGTCGGCCATATCGGCGCCGATCTGGGTCTTGCCCTGATCGATCATTGCCGACAGCGTGTCCTTGCTCTCGGCGAAAGCGTGGGCGATTTCCTTCGCGCGCTCCACCATCGTCTCGTTGATCTGGCGGGCGCGCGCCTCGAGGGCGGCGTTGAGTTTCTGCGTGCCCGTGTCGAGCGCCTCGGCGCGGGTCTGGAACTCGCTGATCAGCGCCTGGCCGCGTTCGGCCAGCGTGCGTTCGATGCCGCTGAGGCTCGCTTCGAATTCCGAACTCAGCGTGCGCGCCGCGCCGCCGAGCAGCGAGACCATGCCATGGGTGCGGTCGTCGAGCAGGTCGGTCAGCGAGCGGGTCAGGCCGTCTGTGGTGTCGGTCAGCTTGGCGATACGGGTGTCGAGCAGGCTGGCGAAAGCCTCGCCGGAGGTCGAAAGACGGTCGGTGATGCTGTCCAGGCGCGATTCGACCGAATCGAAAATCGACGTCGAGCTTTCATTGATGCGATCGATCAGCGTGTCGCCGGAATTGTTGATCGTCATCGACAGCTTGGTCGAGGCGTTGAGGATCGAGTCGCGGATGATGTCGCTGGCCGCGCCGATCTCGTCGCGCAGCGTCTCGTGAGCGCTGGCAATCGAGGCACGCACGCGCTCGGCGTGGGTGACGACCGCCTCGCGCTCGCTGCCGAGACCATCGACCAGCGAACGAATGCGGGCCTCGTTCTCGGAATAGGAGCGTTCGAGCTGGCTGACTTCGCCGTGGACAAGGGTTTCGAGCTCGACGGCGCGGGCCAGGGTGCGCTCGATGCCTTCGCCCATGGCCGCCACCTCGCGGCGAACGGCCTGGCCGATCATCATGACCCGGTCCTGGGCGAGGTTTTCCGGCTCCGCCAGGCGGAAGGCGACCTCGGTCATGGATTGCGCGGCGATGCGCATTTCCTGCGCGCGCCGGATCATGGCGGCGAACGCCCAGAACAGGATGACCGGAACGATCGCGGCGACCGCCAGGCCGATCAGTTCGGGGCGGGCGAAGAACTGGTCGAAGGTGCGGATATTCCAGATGCCGGGGCCGAACAAGAGATCGGCCACGCCGCCAGCGCCGGCGATCCAGGCCAGCGAGATGAAGGCGATCACCCAATAGACAGTGCTCGACGCACGCCGGTTGAGGCTGTGCAGCAGCGTCTTGTAGTCCTTCTGGCGGTCGTCATTGGCGGGCGTGAAGCCTGCGGGAGGCGTAAAGCCGGACGGCTGTCCGTTGCGCGGCTCGACGGGGCGCAATTCAGCCGGCTTGGCCGCGGGTGCCCTAGGAGGCTGGGGGGCGGGCTGAGGGTTGTTCGCCGGCTCGGCTCTGTGGCTGCGGCCCTCGCGCGCAAGCTCGTCGGCCGCCGCCGAGATCTGCGCCTCGAGGTCCTCCATCGACGCCGCCATATCGAGGCCGCCTTCGTCGCCGGCAAGGTCAAGGTCAAGCGCCTTTTCCAATTCCGCGGCTACGTCATTCTCGAGAGACTTGGTCGTGGTTGGTTTCTTAGCCATGCCTTCGCTACCCTGTACTAGCTGCCGCGGGACTTATGATTGTGGCCTGATTCTGGCCCGATTCTGGCTTGTCTATCCCGAGCAGGAGGCTGAAAAATGGACCTTCGTATCGTAATGACACACAGGGGTAAAGAAAACATGCATTCCGGGCGATACGTAAAACTTTAAATATAAGGTTAACGGAAGCGTGATCCGGCACGCCTCCGTGACAACATTTTTCCCTCGCAATCGTTAACCCCTTGGCGACCGGAGCCGCCTATTTTCCTGGGCCCGTCGGCCCGCTTGATGGAGTTTCAGTGCGTATGCGTGGCGAAACTGGTATCGCGTTTTCCATGCCGGGGGGAGATGCCTCCGGAACGGTCGGAGCCCGACCTGTGGATCTCGGTCATCTGGCACGTCAGACAATGGGCGACCGCGACCTCGAACGGGAGGTGCTGGCGTTGTTCGTGCATCAGTCGCTTGCCGTCCGCGACCAGATCGCCGACGCCGACGCCCGGCAGCGGGTGCTTCTGGCGCATGGCTTGAAGGGCTCGGCGCGAGGCATCGGCGCCTTTGCGGTCGCCGAATGCGCGGCGATCATCGAAAAGCAGCCCGAAGACCTGCCAGCGCTCAAGAGGCTCGGCACGCTGATCGAGGAAGTGCGCGATTTCATCGCCGGCATCAGCCGCTAGCACTATCTTTCTGAAAAACGTCATTTCGTGGCGCTTTCGCGCCGCAGTTGACTTGTCCGGCCGAGTGATTATCTCGGCTGCGACTCCTCAGGTGACTTAATGACCAAGCTGACTTACATCGCCCATGACGGGACCCAATTTGACGTGGATGCCGAAAACGGCTCGACGGTGATGGAAAACGCGATCCGCAACGCCGTGCCCGGCATCGAAGCCGAATGCGGCGGCGCCTGCGCCTGCGCGACCTGCCATGTCTATGTCGACGAGGCCTGGACGGCCGAGGTCGGCGAGCCCGAGGCGATGGAAGAGGACATGCTGGACTTCGCCTATGACGTCCGGCCGAATTCGCGCCTCTCCTGCCAGATCAAGGTGCGCGACGCGCTCGACGGGTTGGTCGTGCGCGTGCCCGAGCGCCAAGGCTGAGGTGCGCCGATATTCAGGTGATGCCGGCCTGCAAATGGCGGTTTCCTGCGCTTCCGGTGCTCACGTACTTTAAGTACGCTCCGCTCCGGTTCTCGGAACCCGCCATTTTCGACTCGGCCTGACCTGAATCTCGACACACCTTAGGTCGCTTCTCAACATTCTTTCATGCTGGCTGCTTGGCAGCAGGCGATAGCTCATGCAGTCTCGCTCATTCCCAAAAGAGGGCGCAGCGCATGACCGAGACCATCAAGACGGACGTTCTCATTGTCGGGGCAGGACCGGTCGGGCTGTTCGCCGTGTTCGAGCTCGGCCTGCTCGACATGAAATGCCATCTCATCGACATTCTCGACCGTCCCGGCGGGCAATGCGCCGAACTCTATCCGGAAAAGCCGATCTACGACATTCCGGCCTGGCCCACGATCTCGGCCCAGGGTCTCGTCGACAAGCTGATGGAGCAGATCCATCCGTTCAAGCCTGAGTTCACCTTCAACCGCATGGTCTCGAGCCTTGAAAAGCTGGAGGACGGCAGCTTCCGCGTCGCCACCGACGAAGGCGAGCTGTTCGAAGCCAAGGTGGTGGTGATCGCCGCCGGCGGCGGCTCGTTCCAGCCCAAGCGCCCGCCCATCCCCGGCATCGAGGAATATGAAGGCAGGAGCGTCTTCTATTCCGTCCGGCGCATGGAGGATTTTCGCGGGCACGACCTCGTCATCGTCGGCGGCGGTGATTCGGCGCTCGACTGGACGCTCAACCTGCAGCCGATCGCCAAAAGCGTGACGCTGGTCCATCGCCGCCCGGAATTCCGGGCCGCGCCCGACAGCGTCAACAAGATGTATGCCATGCAGGAGATGAAGCAGCTCGAATTCCTGGTCGGCCAGGTCAGCGCCCTTGCCGGCGCCGACGGCCAGCTTGCGTCGGCGACCATCAAGGGCGGCCCGGATGGTGACGTCGAGGTGCCGTGCACCCGCATGCTGCCATTCTTCGGCCTCACCATGAAACTCGGGCCGATCGCCGAATGGGGCCTCAATCTGCACGAGAACCTGATCCCGGTGGATACGGAGAAGTTCCAGACGTCGATCCCTGGCATCTTTGCCGTCGGCGACATCAACTGGTATCCGGGCAAGCTGAAGCTGATCCTGTCAGGCTTCCATGAGGTGGCGCTGATGGCGCAGGCCGCCAAGCGCATCGTCAGCCCGGGCGAGCGGATCGTCTTCCAGTACACGACCTCGTCGACCAGCCTGCAGAAGAAGCTCGGCGTCCACGACTGAAAAAAGTCATTCCGCGAGCACGGGCGCCGCGTTCTCGTCGTGGCCGCGCAGCTCCTTTTCGGGCATCAGGGCGAGCGTGATCAGCGCCAGCACAAGCGTGATGCCGGCGGTGAGAAAGATCATCACGAACGGCATTGCCGATGTCAGCTGGATATGCGTCTGAGAGCCTTCGGCGGCCAGGGGCAGGCCGAAGCCGAGCGCAACGGCGCCGAGCATGGCGACGCCCAGCGCCCCGCCCAGCGTGCGCAGGAAGGTCAGCACGCCCGTCGCGACGCCGAGATGTGCGCGGTCGACCGCGTTCTGGACGGAGACGGTGCTGACCGGAAAGGTCGTGCCGCTGCCCAGGCCGATCAGCGTGGTCAGGATTTCGACTTCGAGCAGCGAGGCGTGTCCCGCAATGGCACTGAGCAGGCCTATGCACAGGATTGCCAGGCTGATGCCGATCAGGGCGATGCGCTTGTAGTGGACGAAGCGTGGGATCATGCGGCCGCTGAAGGCCGCGCCGGCAACCGTGCCGAGCAGGAGGCCGAGCATCGCCGTGCCGGATTCGCTCACCGAAAGCCCGACGACCGACTGCAGATAGACCGGCAGGTAGACTGAAGCACCGATATTCGCGGCCTGCAGCAGGAACATCGACAGAGTGCCGGCGAGCACGATAGGGTTGCCCAACACTTCAAGCGAGACCAACGGCTCGGCCGCTCTCAGCAGCCTCAGCGCGAAGAAGAACCAGAACACGGCAGAGCAAGCCACCAGTCCGAGGATCTCCGACGAGAACCAGGGATAGGTGCTGCCGCCCCAACTGAGCGCCAGAAGCAGCAGCGCGGTGGCGATGACCAGGAGCACCGCCCCCAACCCGTCGATGCGGTGATGCTTGGCCGCGATCGGCAGCTTCTTCAGCGGGTTGTTGACGATAGCCATGGCCAGGAAGCCGATCGGCAGGTTGATCCAGAAGATCAATGACCAGTGCAGGTGTTCGGCAAAGACGCCGCCGAGCAGCGGACCGGCGACGCTGGCCACCGCCCAGGTGCCGGAGATCCAGGCCGCGTAGCGGGCGCGCTCGCGCGGCGGCACGAGATCGCCGATGACCGTCTGGGCCAGCGCGAAGAGACCGCCGCCGCCGGCGCCCTGGATGGCGCGGCCGATGACCAGCACCAGCATGTTGGGAGCGAGCGCGCTGACCAGCGAGCCGATCAGAAAAATAAGGATGCCGGCATGGATGACCGGTCTGCGTCCATAGACATCGGAAATCTTCCCGTAGAGCGGCGCCACCGCCGTCGCCGTCAAAAGATAGCCGGTGACGATCCATGGCAAATATTCGGCATGGCCGAGCGCGCGCGCGATCGTCGGCAGGGCGGGAGCAACGATGGTCTGGTCAAGCGCCGCCAAAAGCATCGACAACAGCACGCCGCCGATGATGGTATTCTTCTCGCTCTCGCTCATCAGCGGCGAGGCTTTCGGCGCCATCGCCTGGTTTTCGACGGTCTGATCCATGCGTCATTCTTTCAAAGGCTGGTGCTTGGCGCGCCAAGACGGCTCTAGCCGGTCGCGCCTGTCATTTCTCATCGTGGATGGCGGCTCAAATGTTTCGAGCCCGCTATATGTCGTTCGATATAGGCCGATTTCGACCGCCCTTCGAAAGTTTTTCCCGGTCTGGCACCACGCTTGGGCGAAATTGGCCCCGGATGCCGCCTGCCTCGGTCAAGGCGGCGGCAGTTGCCCGGCTTCGACGCGCTCCATCCGGTAGCGCATCAGTCGGAGGATGCGGCTTTCGAAATTGGCGCTCTCGACGCGATCGAAGCGCACTTGGTCCTGATCGTGCCTGGCGAGTTCGGCTGCCTGAACAGCGGCGGCCCTGACCTTTGCCGCCTCGCAGGTCTTCTGCGGGGGAACAGCTTTCAGCCCATCCTCGAGCAGGCGCGCATGGTTCTTGGCGATCTCGACATGGCGCTCCTCGTGTCGCTTGATGTCGGCCGAGAGCGCGTCCCAGAACAGCCTGACGGTGGGATCGGATTTGCGCGGGCGCCGCCATTCCGGGAGAATCACCTTGACCTTCACGGTGACGGCCGCGTCGGCGATGCGGCAGGATCCTGCGCTCTGCGCGTAGCTGATGCGGGTGGTGAAGGCCATCTGCGTGGCGCCCGGGTGCCGCGAGCCGGTGCTCTTCACCTCGGGGCCGTTTTTCGAGAGCTGGTTCTGGATATCGTCGAGCGTGCGGCCGCCGATGCTGAAATAGCTATAGGTCTTCACCAGATTGGCCGCGCCCGCCGGCAGGGCGGTGAGCGAGAGCATCAGGGCGCAGAGCAGGGAACGGTTCATCATATTGCCTCTTCACGCACCTTGCTTTAGGGCCGTCGCCAGCGCAACGAAATTGATTTCGCGCGGATCACGCATGGTTGATGGACAATGACGACAAGGCGATGGCAGCTGGCGCATGGGCGCTATCTCGACCTCGGCCCGAAGGCGGTCGTCGTCGGCATCCTGAACGTGACGCCCGACAGTTTCTCGGATGGCGGCCTGTTTATCGCGCCCGAGAAGGCGCTGGAGCAGGCGCACCGCATGGTAAAAGAAGGCGCCGCCGTCATCGATGTCGGCGGGGAATCGACCCGGCCGGGTTTTGCCCCAATCACCGTCGAAGAGGAGCAGGGCCGCGTGCTGCCGGTCATCGCGGCGCTCGCCGCTTCCGGCGAGGCGCTGATCTCGGTCGACACCTATCGCGAGGACACGGCGCGGCGGGCTGTCGACGCCGGCGCGCATATCGTCAACGACGTCTGGGGGCTGCAGCGCGAGCCCGGCATCGCGCGTGTCGCCGCCGAGACCGGCGCCGGGCTCGTCATCATGCATACCGGGCGCGAACGGCAGAAGCTGCCCGACGTGATCGAGGACCAGTTCCTGTTCCTGCGCAAATCACTGGAGATCGCGCGCGCCGGCAATGTCGCCGACAGCCAGATCGTGCTCGATGCCGGTTTCGGCTTCGCCAAGGAGACGGCGGAGGAAAACCTCGATCTGATGGCCCGGTTTTCCGAGCTTCAGGCACTCGGCTATCCGCTGATGGCGGGGACCTCGCGCAAGCGCTTCATCGGCAACGCCACCGGGCGGGAACCTGGCGAGCGGGCGGCCGGCACGGCGGCCACCAGCGTCATCCTGCGCTTGAAGGGAGCCGACCTGTTTCGCGTCCACGATGTCGCAATCAACGTGGATGCGCTGGCGCTGACCGATGCTATGCTTCGACGCGAAACCGAGCTTCCTCCCGGACACTGATCATGTACGTCATCCGCATGAAGAATTGCGCCTTCTTCGCCCGCCACGGCGTGCTGGATGAGGAGGAGACGCTCGGGCAGCGTTTCTATGTCGATGCCGAGCTGACGGTGGAGCCCAGCCGGCCGCTGACGGAGGATTCCATCGAGGACACCGTCAATTACGGCGTCGCCTTCTCGGTCATCGAGAAGATCGTGACCGGGCATCGCCGCTTCCTGATCGAGGCGCTGGCGCTGGAGGTTGCGAAAGCGCTGACGGCGCGGTTCTCACAGATCAGGAAAGCCGCGATCACCGTGCGCAAACCGAACGCCCCGGTGCCGGGCGTGCTCGATCATGTCGAGGTGACCGTTGTCTGGCCAGAATAGCGCCGTCTATCTCAGCCTCGGCGGCAATCTCGGCGACCCGGCGAAGTCCATGGGCGCGGCGCTGCGCATGCTGGACGGCGACGACGCGACGCGGGTGACCGCCGTCTCCTCGCTCTACCGCACGCCGCCTTGGGGCAAGCTTGACCAGCCCGATTTTCTCAATGCCGCCGCCGCGATCGAAACGGCGCTTTCGCCACGCGCGCTGCTCGACCTTTGCCTCGATGTCGAAAGGCGGTTGAAACGCGTACGCGAAGAGCGCTGGGGACCGCGCCTGATCGATATAGACATCCTGGTCTTCGGCGATCGGGTGATCCACGAGACCGGGCTCGAAGTGCCGCATCCGCGCATGCTGGAGCGTGCCTTCGTGCTGGCGCCCCTGGCCGAGATCGCGCCAGGGCTTTCGGTCGGCGGCAGGAACGTGTCGGAACGGCTCAAAGCCGTCGATGCGTCCGGCATCGAGCGGCTGCCGTCCGGCCGGGAATGGTGGCTCGGATAAAGCCCGCTGGTCAGCCGGAAAAACCGCCGCCGTCCAAAAATGCCTGCTCCTCGGCGGTCGTCTCGCGGCCGAGCATCTTGTTTCGATGCGGAAAGCGGCCGAAGCGTCGGATGATCTCCAGATGCTCCTCGGCGTATTTCAGATAGTCGGGCGCTCTGGCGGCCGTAAGCTCTACCGACCGTTCCTGGTCCGCCAGCAATTCGGAATGCTCGAAGGGCAGGTAGAGGAAGACGCGAACCGGCTCATCCAACTGCAGATCCTGACCGGCGGCGATCGCCCTGTCGGCGAAATACCGGGCGAGCGGATCGGTCGCGTACATGTGGCCGGTGCCGCGGAAGCAGTTGCGCGGGAACTGGTCGAGCAGGATCATCAGCGCCAGCGATCCCTCGGCATGCGTGCTCCAATCGTCGCATTCGCGCCGCGCGGCGGCGTAATGCAGCTCCAGAAAGCAATTGCGGAAATCCGTGTCGAAGGCGTCCCTCTTCTCGAACCAGGCATCTTCGCCTGCGTCGCGCCAGAATTTGGTGACCGAAAGCGCTCGCGGATCGAACTCTGCCATGATTGCCCCTCAGTTTTTCGTCTCTGCCTGGTTCAGCACGACGGCGGTTTCCTGGTTCAGCGCCCGGCCGACGCGGCGCGGTTGCGTCAGCGGGGTCGGAATCGGCGTGCCGATATTGCCCTTCAGGAAACGCTGGCCGGCGCGCACGCCTTCGGCCAGCTGCGTCTCGAAGCGCGCTTCGTCGCGGCGGCGCACATCCTCGATGACCTCGGCGACCTCCTCCGGATCGACGCCCAGCGCCTCCAGCGCCGAGCCGCCGAAGACCAGCGCCGATTCGAAGGTCTCACGCAGCTGATAGTCGACGCCGGCGCGCACGAGCTGCAGCGCGGTGCCGCGGTCGAAGGCGCGCGCCAGGATGGTGACCAAAGGGAACTCGGCCTTGATCAGTTGCGCGATGCGTACGGCGGCGTCCGGCTTGTCGACGCAGATCAGCACCGCGCGCGCCCGCCCGGCGCCGGCCGCATGCAGGATGTCGAGCCTCGTGCCGTCGCCGTAATAGACCTTGAAGCCGAAATCGGCCGCCGCCTGGATCATCTCCACCTCGTTGTCGATGATCGAGACATCCTGCCCGCGCAGCAGAAGCGGCTGGCTGGCGATCTGGCCGAAGCGGCCGAAGCCGATGATCAGCACGCTGCCGGTGAGGCCGTCGGCGATGTCGACGCCGTCGAGCGACTGCTCGTCGCGCGGGGTGAGGTAACGCAACGCCACGATGGCCAAGGGCGTCAGCACCATGGAGATGATGACGATGGCGGTCAGCGTGGCATTGGCCTGGCTATCGATGATGCCGACCGCGGCGGCGGAGGAATAGAGCACGAAGGCGAACTCGCCGCCCTGCGCCATGAAGACGGCGCGTTCGAGCGCCTCGCGGTGGCCGCTCTTCAGGATGCGCGCGACGGCGTAGATACCGACCGCCTTCATGACCATGTAGGCGACGACATAGATGGCGACGAGCCGCCAGTTCTGGGCGACGACACCAAGGTCGAGCGACATTCCGACGGCGAGGAAGAACAGGCCGAGCAGAATGCCGCGGAACGGCTCGATATCGGCTTCGAGCTGGTGGCGGAAGGTCGATTCCGACAGGAGCACACCGGCCAGGAAGGCGCCCATCGCCATCGACAGGCCGGAGAGCTGCATGGCCAGGGCCGATCCCAGCACCACCAGCAGCGCCGCTGCGGTCATGACTTCGCGAGCGCGGGCGTCGGCCAGGATGCGGAAGAGCGGATTGAGCAGGTAACGGCCGGCCAGGACCAGACCGACGATGGCGGCGATGCCGATGCCGATTTCGGTCAGCCGCTCCGAAAAACTGGTCTCGGCGCCGCCGGGCGCGAGGAAGGCCACCAGCGCGAGCAGCGGCACGATCATCAGATCTTCGAGCAGCAGGATGGAGACGATGCGCTGGCCTTTCGGCGTGGCGATCTCGCCGCGCTCCTCCAGCAACTGCATGACGATCGCCGTCGAGGTCAGCACGAAGCCGGCGCCGGCGACGAAGGACTGCGCGATCGGAAAGCCTCCCGCCAATCCGACGAGGGTCAGCAGGACCGCGCAGACGCCGACCTGGAAGGCGCCCAGCCCAAAGATCTCGCGGCGGAGGCCCCAGAGCCGCGACGGCTGCATCTCCAGGCCGATGATGAACAGGAACATGACGACGCCGAGCTCGGCGACGTGGAGGATCGCTTCCGATTCGGAAAAGATGCGCAGGCCGAACGGGCCGATGACGACGCCAGCGGCGAGGTAGCCGAGGATCGAGCCAAGCCCCATGCGCTTGAAGATCGGCACGGCGACGACGCCCGCGGCGAGCAGCGCCACCACCTGCACCAGATCGCTGCTCGACGCTTCAGCTGCCATGCCTGTCATCCTGTTGCTCAAAGCACTCCTTGCATGCACCGGGACTGAGAGGCAAGGGCGGGAAGAGACTGGAAGGGGTGGGTCCGGTTGAGGCGGCTCCTTCGCTTGCGTGACGGACGTTCGGCATCTATAATGGCCAAATGACTGACAATTCGTCCGGCTCGCCTTCACCTATACCCATGGATGCGCTCAGCGAAGTCCTACAGGATTTTCGCTTGAGCGGGGTCAACTATGGCCGCTGCGAGTTGCGACATCCGTGGAGCATCGCCTTTCCGCAACAAAAGCTGCTTCGCTTTCACTTTGTCGGCCAGGGTCCGTGCTGGATTTATACCGAAGCGGAAGGCTGGCAGGAACTGCGCGATGGCGATCTGGCGCTGCTGCCGCAAGGCATAGCCCATCGGCTGGCCAGTGCGCCGGACGTTGTCGGCGACTCGCTGGAGGGTTGGCAGGTGACGAAGGTGGGAAGCAATGTCTGCGAGGTGGTGCGGGAAGGGACGGGCGCGACAAGCACCCTTTTCTGCGGCTCAATGGCCTTGGGCGTCTGTGCGCTCAATCCACTGATCACGTTGATGCCGCCGATTATCAAAGGGTGCGACGTGGCCGGCAACGATCCGGTCGTCGGTCCTTTGCTGGCGGCCATGACGGCTGAGGCCGCGCAACCGCAGATGGGCAGCGCCACGATTCTGTCGCGCATGGCGGATTTGCTGACAGCCCGGCTCATCCGATGCTGGGTAAATTGCGCGGGAGCCTCGACCACCGGTTGGCTCGCCGCCATCCGCGATCCCCATATCGGCCGCGCGCTGGCAGCCATGCACCGAGATCCTGGCCATAATTGGACCTTGGAAAGCCTTGCCCGCCTGGCAGGCCAATCGCGCTCGATTTTCGCCGAGCGCTTCAGCGCCGTGTTAGGGGAGGGCGCCGCCCATTATCTCGCCCGTCTGCGTATGCAACTTGCCCGCGAGTTGCTGGGGCAAAACGGATTGTCGGTTGCCGAGGTCGCGACCCGTTTGGGCTATGATAGCGAGGCATCCTTCGCCCGCGCTTTCAAACGCATCACCAATGTCTCGCCAGGCGTTGTGCGTCGCACAATTTCCGGACGAACGGACATGAATTTCGGATTTTAAGATACATATCATCCGAAAAGACTCACCTATTTAAGACCTCCAGACCTTGGAGATCTTTCAGTGACAGACACAACATTACAGCTTGCAGACGAAGACGCGGCGTTAGAGCTCGATGCCGCCGCGCCAACTAGGTGGAACGCAGCCACCTGGTTCTCGGTCATTTCATTAGCAGCCACCAGCTTTGCCCTGGTGTCAGCCGAATTCCTGCCAGCAGGTCTGCTGACGCCAATGGCGCGTGATCTTGGCATCAGCGAAGGAACGGCCGGGCAGGTCGTCACCGCCACCGCCTCGATCGGTGCCGTGACGGCCATGTTGAGCAATGTTCTGATCGGCCGATTGAATCGCAAGACGGTGCTGGTTGGCCTCAGCGCCTTGGCCGTTGGTTCCAACCTTCTCGCAGCGCTGGCGCCCAATTTCTGGCTGTTGCTGTTGGGCCGCGCCGGGCTCGGAATCGCTCTCAGCGCCTTCTGGGCACTCTCGGTTGCCGTCGTGGCCAGACTGGTTGGCGCCAATGCGACAGGTCGGGGCATGGGTATCGTCACCCTCGGCGTCTCGCTTGCTACCATTGCCGCACCATCGGCGGGTGCCTTGATCAGCGATTGGCTGGGATGGCGCACCGCTATGGCCTTGACGGCGGGGCTGGCCGTGATTGCGCTGCTACTACAGCTGCTTAGCCTGCCGACCCTGCCCGCCACAGCCAGCAATAGCCTTGGGGATGTATTTCGGCTGACTCGGCGGCGTGGCATTCAGCTCGGCATGCTGGCTATCCTTTTGCTGATGACAGGGCATTTTGCCGGCTCGGTCTATGTACGCCCCTTCCTCGAACATGTGACGCTGCTGGCAACCGGGCCAATTGCCATGGCCCTGCTTGGGTTTGGCATCGCCGCTGTGATCGGCAATGTTGTCGGCGGCCGCATGGCCGACGCCGATATCCACTGGGCTCTCGTGGGCACCGCGGCGTTGATGGCATTTGCGGCTTTGGCATTGGTGCTTTGGGGCGTGCACATCGCCGTTGCCTTCGGATTCGTCACGCTGTGGGGCTTGGCATTCGGCATGGCGCCGGTGGTGCTGCCGACCAATCTGTCTCGCGCGGCGCCTGATGCGTTGGAAGCAGCGGGTAGCCTGATGGTCGTCTCATTCCAGGTTGCCATCACCATCGGCGCCGTTGTCGGCGGATATGTCGTGGACACCTATGGCGCCTCGGGACCTTTGACCCTTACCGTCCTCCTTGCCGCATCGACGGTGATGCTGGCGCTGCTGCAGCCTCGCAGGTGAACTGTTCCAGTTGACCTAGAGCGTCTCACCGTTCACGAAAACGGCGAGACGCTCTATCTCGTTGTTTTAGAAATTCCGGCCGGAAAACCGATTCACATTTTCCTGGAATTGCTGGGAAGCGCGTCAAGCCTGAATGGCCTCATGCGACCCGCGTCTGATTGATGTTTTACATGTATTGGGCGGCTTGAATTCGGATCGCCGCGATATTGCAACCTCGTTCACAAGTTTATGCAGCCCAGTCGTTGCGCGCCGCCACAATCAGAGGTTATGGCACGCTCGGCTTCGGCCAGTGGAGGCAGCGGCAATGGGCGGCTGCCTTTTTTGAGGAGATGATTGACATGAAGAAGTTTTTGCTCGTTGCCGTGGGCGTTGCGGCGTTGGCCGGTTCGGCTTGCTCCAAGGGGCCGGAATGCACGCAGGAAATCGCTGCCAAGAAGGCGCAGGACATGGCTGCCGCCCTCCAGGAAGCGATCACCAAGGATCCGAGCAAGGCGGCCGATCTGACCGCCAAGGTGCAGGCCGTGACGACCAAATATCAGGGCGCGACGACGCTCGATGAAGCCTGCAAGGCCTATGACGAGCTGACCGCCACTATCAAGGGTTGAGCGCAGCCGTCGACAACGCGAAGGCGGTGGCCGGTCGGCCGCCGCCTTTTTGTTTGCGCAGCCTTCGGTCGGCACATCTTTCCGGAATGCGCTACGGGATACCCATGGTGCGTTTATGGTCGGCGATCTCGGCTAGCAGCCAATCCTGGAACAGACCGGTGCCCGGCTTGTTCCCGATGCTGCGGCGCTGATGCAGGTAGATGCCGGCAGGATAGGTGTGGCGGGCGCTGAAGGGGGCGACAAGCTTGCCTTGCTGCAGAAGGTCCTGCGCCATTATGGTGTCGGCCAGAGCGATCCCCGCACCGTTTATCACCTCGCGCATGATCAAGGTGCAGTCATCGAGCGTCGTGCTGGATTTGGGCGTCGTGTCCAGGACGCCCTCCTGCTCCAGCCAGCGCCGCCAGCGCATGGTCTCGCATTCGTGGATCAGGTGATGGTTGACCAGATCGGCGGGCGTTCTGAGCGGCACCGGCCCTTCGAGCAAAGAGGGCGCGCATACCGGCGTCAGCAGGAGCGGGATCAGCAGCGTCAAGGCAGGACCGGCCTTGTAGACGAACTCGTCGACAATGGCCAAATCGAAGTTGGCGCGCTTGCCCGACGTCGAGATCTCCAGATCCACGGACGGATGCAGCCGCCGGAAATTCGGCAGCCGGTCCGCCAGCCAAAGATTCAGGACGGTCGGCACGCACAAGACCCTGACACGCTGGGTCCTGCCGTGCCCCGGCGCATCGGCGAAGCTGACGTCGTCGGTGGCGCGCCAGATGGCCTCGAATGCCTCCGAGAGAGAGCGCGCGTAATATGAGCCCCTGATGGTCGGGGTGATCTGGCGAAAGCCGCGCTCGAACAGGTCCTGGCCGAGGTTTCTTTCAAGCGCGCGGATGTGGCGGCTGACAGCCGAGGGCGTCAAATGCAGCTCTTCCGCTGCATCCTTGATGCTGCCGAGGCGCGCGGCGGCCTCGAAAGCGCGCATGCCATTGAGTGAGGGCAGGGCCATTGGCCGATCATGAAATGTCAGTTGAGTTTTTGTCAATCGACTTGGGCAAAATTGGCGTTTGATCGCCCGGCCGGTTCGGGGATACCCAAAAGGCAAGAGCGACTAAGTCGCTATCCAAAAACGATTGTTTGGGCACTCCGATGCCGTTCCACCAGCGGCGGAGACCGGGATCACCGGTTTCCACCGGTGGCCGGCGAAGCTTGCGTATGGCGCAGGCCAGCCAGCCTCGGCAGGCGCCCTAGAATGGGAGAACGAGCTTTTATGCCTCAGTCGCCGGCGCCGGTCTTCGAAGCGGCGGACGAGATTTCCGCGGAAACCTCGGTCATCGTGATCCTGCAAACCGCTCAAGCAGGTTTTGGGCCCCGGGCAGCGGCCCTCGATGCCGAGATGGACGGGATTCTGTCTCGCGCTTGCGCCGAGCCGGCCGCCCTTGAGGAATCCGGCGCCTGCGTCGACGTCATCGCTCCCAAGGCGGTATCGGCCCGGCGCGTGGTGGTGCTGGCCTTGGGCAGGGCCGAGGCCGTAACCACGCTTTCCCTGGCGCGAGCCGGCGGTTTGCTTGCAGCGCATCTGGAAGGCAAGGGCGAATGCGCCGCTACCCTGGTGCTGGACTCGCTCTCGGGTGTCGAGCTTCCGGCAGCGGAACTCCTGGCGCGGGTTGCGCTCGGCATGCGGCTGCGGCGCTATCGTTTCGACATGCGCAACCGGCGGCAAGGTGCCGGGGCTGACCGGACCTTGCGGGTGCAATTGATCGGCGCGGCCGGTCCGGAGCTGAAGGTGGCGCTGGCACGGGTCAATGCCATCGCCGACGGCGTCGAATATGCGCGCACGCTGGTCAACCTGCCGCCGAATCATCTCCACCCGGACAATTTCCATGATCACCTGGAGCCGCTGCGCGAGGCCGGCATCGATGTCGAGATACTCGACGCGGCGCGGCTGAAGGAGCTCGGCATGAATGCGATCCTGGCGGTCGGCTCCGGCTCGACGCGACCGCCGCGCGTCGCCGTCCTGCGCTATCGCGGCAAGGGCGCTCCCGCACAACCGCTGGCCTTTGTCGGCAAGGGCGTCTGCTTCGATTCCGGCGGCTTGTGCATCAAGCGCGGCGAGCAGATGTTCGACATGAAGGCCGACATGGGCGGCGCGGCTGCCGTGGTCGGCCTGTTGATCGCGCTCGCGCGGCAAGGCAGCCCCGTGCACGCCGTCGGCGTGCTCGGCATCGCCGAGAACATGCCATCCGGCACGGCGCTCAAGCCGCGCGACATCATCACGACAGCATCGGGACGAACGGTCGAGGTCTTCGATACGGATGCGGAAGGCAGGCTGATCCTGGCCGACTGCCTCTACTATGCCGCCTCGCGCTTCAATCCCTCGGTGATCGTCGATCTGGCCACGCTGACCTATTCGGTGATGCGCGGCCTCGGCTCGGTCTTCGCCGGTCTGTTCAGCACCGACGACACGATTGCCTCCCGCATGATCGCGGCCGGGGAAAAGGTCGGCGAGCGGTTCTGGCAGCTGCCGCTCGACCGGGCCTATGACGAGGGGCTGCAATCGCCCTTTGCCGACATCCGCCATCACGCCAAGGACATGGAAGACGGCGACGCGCCCTATGCCGCCGCCTTCCTGCGGAATTTCACCGAAGACCGTCCCTGGGTGCATCTCGACATCGCCGGCAAGGAACTGGCCGACAAGGACCGGCCTCTGGGCCGCGAGGGCGCCACGGCCTTCGGCGTGCAGATGCTGGAAGAGTGGGTGCAGTCCGGCCGGGCGGCGAACTAGGCGGCAATGAGAATGTCTTCAACCAAGCAGGGAGCCGCAATGTCGTCCGAGATCGTCAGCAAGGAAGGGCGCGCCGGCTTCGGCGCCTACGAAACCTGGTACCGGATCAGCGGCAATCTTGATGCCGGCAAGGCTCCGGTGGTGATCCTGCATGGCGGGCCGGGTGCTGCCCATAATTACGTCGATGCCTACAAGCTCCTTGCCCGAGGCGGCCGCGCCGTCATCCATTACGACCAGTTGGGGTGCGGCAATTCCACCTTGCTGCCGGAAAAGGGCGCCGATTTCTGGACGCCCCAACGCTTCATCGATGAGCTGGAAAACCTCGTCGACCATCTCGGCATTCGCGGCGGCTTCCACGTGCTGGGTCAAAGCTGGGGCGGCATGCTGGGCGCCGAATACGGCGTGACCCGGCCGAAAGGCTTGAAGTCGCTGACCATCGCCAACTCACCGGCTTCGATGAAGCTTTGGGTCGAGGAGGCCAACCGGCTGCGTGCCGATCTGCCGAGGGACGTGCAGGAGACGCTGACGAAGCACGAACAGGCCGGCACGACGGACGACCCAGCATATCAGGAAGCGACGATGCGGTTCTACGAACGGCATGTCTGCCGGGTCGTGCCGTTCCCGCCCGAGGTGACGGAGACTTTCGCCCAGATCGTGCGCAATCCGACCGTCTACAATGTGATGAACGGCCCGAACGAATTCCACGTCATCGGCACGCTGAAGAGCTGGAGCGTCATTGACCGCCTGCCGGCCATCGATGTTCCGACGCTCCTCATCTCCGGCCGTTACGACGAAGCCACGCCCGCGACCGTCCAGCCCTTCAAGGAAGGCATCAAGGGATCGCGCTGGCAGGTATTCGAGCATTCCAGCCACATGCCGCATGTCGAGGAGCAGGATCTCTGCATGCGGGTGGTGGGAGACTTCCTGGACGACAACGACAATTGAAAGGGGAATGACGACATGAAAAAACTGCTTTTGGCCGCGTCAGCCGCGGCATTGCTGGCCGGCTCGTGGCTCGCTCCGGCGCAGGCCGAATATCTCAAGGAGCACCGCGGCGGCACCATTCGCCTTCTCGCCCGGTCAGCGGCCGGAACGCTCGATCCGCACATCAACTACACCGATCAGGGCTGGCAGATGTACCAGCCGATCTATGACGGCCTAGTCGCCTTCCGCAAAGCCGAGGGCGTCGATGGCTTCAGCATCGTTCCCGATCTGGCCGAGGCGATGCCGCAGGTGAGCAATGACGGCAAGACCTTCACCTTCAAGCTGCGCAAGGGCATCAAGTTCTCGAACGGACAGGATCTCGGCGTGAAGGACGTCGTCGCCTCGTTCCAGCGCATCTTCAAGGTCTCCGGGCCAACCTCGGGCACGTTCTATGCAGGCATTGTCGGCGCCGACAAATGCCTGGCCGACACCAAGAGCTGCACGCTGGAAGGCGGTGTCGTCGCCGACGAGGCGGCCGGCACGATCACCCTCAATCTCACCAAGCCGGACGCCGAGATCCTCTACAAGCTCGCCTTGCCGCATGCCGTGATCCTGCCGGCGGACACGCCGGCGGAGGATATGGGCTCCAAGCCGATCCCCAGCACCGGCCCTTACATGATCTCGGCCTTCGATCCCAACAAGGGCATGACGGTTTCCCGCAATCTCAACTTCAAGCAGTGGAGCGAGGAAGCCCAGCCGGACGGCTACCCGGATGTCGTGCAGTATGATTTCGGCCTGTCGGAAGAGGCGGCCGTGACGGCCATCCAGAACGGCGAAGCGGACTGGATGTTCGACGCGCTGCCCAGCGACCGCCTCGGCGAGCTCGGCAGCAAGTTGATGGACCAACTGCACATCTCGCCGCTTTCGGCCTGGTGGTACGCGCCGCTCAACACGCGCATGGCTCCGTTCGATAATGAAAAGGCCCGCCAGGCCGTGGCTTACGCAGTCGACCGCAACACGCTGGTTAAGCTGTTCGGCGGCAAGGTGCTGGCCTCGCCGGTCTGCCAGGTCCTGCCGCCGGACTTCCCCGGACATGAGGACTATTGCCCCTTCACCAAGAACCCTGGCGCCAAATGGTCGGCTCCGGATGTCGACAAGGCAAAGCAACTCGTCGAGGAATCGGGCACAAAGGGCCAGAAGGTGACCATCATCGTCGAGGATACCGCGATTTCGCGGTCGATCGGCGTGTATCTGCAGAGCGTGCTGACCAGCATCGGCTACGTCGCCGACGTCAAGCCGATCTCGTCCAACCTGCAGTTCACCTATATCCAGAACACCAACAACAAAGTGCAGATGTCCGTCAGCCAGTGGTACAAGGACTACCCGGCAGCGTCGGACTTCCTGAACATCCTGTTCAGCTGCGCGTCCTTCCGTGAAGGCTCGGATGCCTCGATCAACATTTCCGGCTTCTGCGACAAGGATATCGACGCCCAGATGCAGAAGGCGCTGGACCTTGGCGTGACCGATCAGAAGGCGGCCGATAAGCTTTGGGCGGCGATCGACAAGCAGGTCACCGACAAGGCGCCGGCGGTCGGCCTCTTCACACCGAAGCGGCTTGATTTTGTCAGCAAGCGCGTCGGCAATTTCAAGTTCAACCCGCAGTTCAACTGGATTATCACCCAATCCTGGGTGCAGTAAGGGGCCTGGGTGCAGTAACGAAACGCGGAAGGCACATCGTGTCCAGCCAAGTCGCCGCCATGCCGCGCAAGACGCGAGGGCCCTGGGCCGTCGCGTTTGCCAAGCTGGCAACGGACAGGGCCGCCATGGCGTCCCTGGCCGTGTTTCTCGTCATCGTTCTCGCCTGTTTCAGCGCGCCGCTCTACGCGAAATGGGCGGGCACGGATCCGTTCGCCTCGACGCTCGACGCCGTCATCCAGATCGACGGCGCGGACGTTCCGGTGATGGAACAGTCGACCGAGGGGCTGGGGCTTGGCTATACGCCGATCGGGCCGACCTGGCGGCTCGGCAATTATTTCCTCGGCGCCGACAGCCAGGGGCGGGACGTGATGGCGAGGTTGCTCTATGGCGGCCTGAACTCGCTGCTCGTCTCCGGCGCCGCCACCATCTTCACGCTGATCTTCGGCACGCTGGCAGGATTGATCGCGGGCTATTTCGGCGGCATCACCGACACGGTTCTGTCGCGCTTGCTGGACGTTCTCTGGGCGTTTCCGATCTATCTGCTGGCGATCTCGCTTTCCATTGTCACCATCGCGCAAGGCATCGCGATCGGTCCGATCGAGATCCAATCGGGAAGCCTGTGGCTGCCGATCATCATCATAGGCATCGTCTATATACCCTATGTCGCGCGGCCGATTCGCGGGCAGGTCCTGGCGCTGCGGCACAGCGAGTTCGTGCTCGCCGCGGTCAATCTGGGCGTGCCGGGCCGGCGCATCCTGTGGCGCGACATCCTGCCCAACATCACCACCACGCTCATTGTGTTCGTGCCGCTAATGATGGCGCTCAACATGCTGACGGAATCGGCGCTTTCCTTCCTGTCGATCGGCGTGCAGCCTCCCGCCGCAAGCTGGGGCACCATCATCCAGGATGGGCAGGCGCTGCTCTACACGCGGCCGCTGGTGGCGCTGGTGCCCGGGCTGGCGATCGCCGTTTCGGTCATGGCTCTCAACGTCTTCGGTGACGGCCTGCGCGATGCGCTCGACCCGCGCTCCAAGGTGCGGCTGGGGCGCGACTGATGATCTATGCGATCCTGCGCCGTTTCGGTCAGATGCTGTTCGTGATGTTCGGCATCTCGGTCATCGTCTTCCTGATCTTCTTCGCCACGCCCGGCGCCGATCCGGCCGCACGCATCGCCGGCCGCAACGCGTCCCCGGAAGTGCTGGCGGCGGTTCGCCACAGCTTCGGCTTCGATCAGCCGCTCTATGTGCAATACACGCGCATGATGGAGAAGATCTTCGTCACCGGCGACCTGACCTCCTTCGTCAATCGCGGCTGGAAGGTGGTGCCGGCCGTCATGGATTCGATTCCCGTCACGCTTTCGCTGGTGTTCGGGGCCGCGGTCCTGTGGGTGGTCGTCTCCATCATCATCGGCATCGTCGCAGCGGCCACCCGCGACAGCTGGCCGGACAAGCTCCTGATGGCGCTTGGCCTGCTCGGCATTTCCATGCCGGTCTACTGGCTGGGCGAGGTGATGAACCTGATCACCCAGAGCCGCTATCATGACAGCTGGGCCTTCTCCTGGGTGCCGCCGCTCGGCTACAAGAACTTTTCCGATGATCCGAAAGGCTGGTTCCTGACGCTGGTCATCCCATGGATCACGCTGGCCGTCCTCTATATCGGCATCTACGGGCGCGTGCTGCGCGCGGCCATCATCGAATCCATGCAGGAAGACTATATCCGCACCGCCCGCGCCAAGGGACTGTCCGAGATCCGCATCCTGTTTCGCCATGCGCTGCGCACTTCGCTGATCGCCTTCGTCACGCTGTTCGGCCTCGACTTCGGTGCGCTGGTGGGCGGCTCCGCTCTGCTCACCGAGGTCGTCTTCGGCCTGCACGGCATCGGCAAGCTCACTTATGACGCGTTGCAGAATCTCGATTTGCCGATGATCATGGCGACGGTCATGTACGCTTCCATGTTCGTGGTCATCGCCAACGCGGTCGTCGATTTCGTCTACATCCTTCTCGATCCGCGCCTGAGGGCATCATGATATTGTCGGTGCGCGATCTTAGAGTGTCCTTCCGCACGCATGACGGACCGGTGCGCGCCATCGACGGCGTTTCCTTCGATCTCGAGGAAAGCGAGATTCTTGGCGTCGTCGGCGAATCCGGTTCCGGCAAGACGGTGTCGCTGCTGGCCGTCATGGGACTCATCACCGATCCGAACGCCACCATCGAAGGCTCGATCCGCTACAAGGGCCGCGAGCTGATCGGGCTGCCACCGCGCGAGCTTCGGCGCCTGCGCGGCAACGAGATCGCGATGATCTTCCAGGACCCGATGACGGCGCTGACGCCGGTCTACACGATCGGCTGGCAGATCGCCGAGCAAATCCGGGCGCATCGCGGCGTCAGCAAGGCGAAGGCGATGGAGCGTGTCGAGCAACTGCTGGCGGAAGTCAATTTCCCCAATCCGCACGAGGCGATGTCGCGCTATCCGCACCAGCTTTCCGGCGGCATGCGGCAGCGGGCGGTGATCGCGATGGCCTTGTCCTGCGACCCGGCGCTCCTGGTGGCCGACGAGCCGACCACCGCGCTCGACGTCACGGTGCAGGCCGGCATTCTCGACCTCGTTCGCAAATTGCGAGCGAAGCATAAGTCGACCGTGGTCTTCATCACGCATGATATGGGCGTCGTCTCCGAGCTCGCCGACCGGGTCATGGTCATGTATGCCGGCCGCGTGGTGGAACGCGGCACCCGCACGGAGCTGTTTTCCGATCCGCGACACCCGTACACGCGGGCGCTGCTTGGCTCGATCCCGCCGCTGACCGGCCAGAAACCGCGCCGCCTGCCGGCCATTCCAGGCTCGCCGCCGTCCTTGCTGCGGCTGCCGCAAGGCTGCGCCTTCGGCCCGCGCTGTCCGGTTCGCTACGAACCTTGCGAGGCCGGCAAGCCGGGTCTCGGCAGCGACGCGCATGCCGCCGCGTGTTTTCGGGTGGCACAGGTATGAGCGAAGCAATGATTAAAGCAGACCGACCGATCCTCGAGACGCGCTCGCTGGCAAAGCGTTTTTCGATCGGCACCCGCTTTTCCGCCGAGGGCAGGCGGACGGTCCATGCGGTCGACAATGTTTCGCTGACCGTGCGGCGCGGCGAGACGGTCGGCCTTGTCGGCGAATCCGGATGCGGCAAGTCCACGCTGGCGCGCTGCCTGGTTCGGCTCTACGACATCACCGACGGCAAGCTTCTGTTCGAAGGCGACGACATCACCTCGAAGTCGCTGTCCGAGCTCCGGCCGCTGCGCCGGCGCCTGCAGATGGTTTTCCAGGACCCCTCGGCCTCGCTCAATCCGCGCCGGCGCGTCGGCGACCTGGTCGCCGAGCCGCTGCGCATCCACGGCAAGCTTTCGGCCAAGGAAATCACCGCGCGGGTGGCGGAGCTGTTCGAACTGGTCGGACTGTTGCCGGACCATGTGATGCGCTATCCGCACGAATTCTCGGGCGGCCAGCGCCAGCGCGTCGGGATCGCGCGGGCGATCGCGTTGAACCCCGACCTTGTCGTGCTGGACGAGCCCGTCTCCGCACTCGACGTGTCCGTGCAGGCTCAGATCGTCAACCTGCTCGCCGACCTGCAGGAGAAGCTGAAGCTCACCTATATCTTCATCGCCCACGACCTTTCCGTGGTGCGGCAGGTCTCGACCCGCATCGCGGTCATGTATCTCGGCTCGATCGTCGAGGAGGGGCCGGCGGAAGCGGTGTTTGCGACGCCGGCCCATCCCTACAGCCAGGCGCTGATCTCGGCGGTCCCCGTCGTCGAGACGACGCCCACGGGCGCGCGCAAGCGCATCATCCTCACCGGCGATGTGCCGAGTCCGCTGAAGCCGCCGTCCGGATGCCGCTTTCACCCGCGATGCCCGATCGCGGAGGATCGCTGCCGGTCCGAGCGGCCGGAACTGAGGGAATATCGCCCCGGCCGCAAGGTGGCCTGCCACTTCCCGACTTTGACTTGAGCTCTGTATTTCGCGAGCGCGGGCGCGGTTGCCGGAACCGCGCCGGTCAGTTCTTGGCGATGGCGCCGACTTCGACCGAGTCGACCCGCTTCAGGCTCATGCCGATCACCGGCACCAGCTGATCGTTGACGCGCACGGCCACCGTCACGGTCATCGAATTGGCGTCGGGCACACGCGCCTGCATGACGCCATTCAACTGCTTGCGGTTGATTGTGAAGACCACCTTCTGGGCATCGACGACATTGCCGCCGACGATGTCCATTCCGCTTTCGGTCGAGCCGCCCATGAAGGTGCCCCTGTAACCGTTGCGGCCCTTGCGCTCCACGCTGGCCGACATCTTTTGCGTGAACACGCCCACCCTGCAGCCGCCGTCAAGCGTCATGCCGAGCTTGCTGGCAGGCGTCGAGCCGTTGAAATCGCAGGTGAATTTCGTGCCCTTGTACTTGCCCGCGATGATCTCGCCTGGGCCGACCCATCTGCCTTCGATGGAGTGGAAAAACTGCTTGTCCGGCTCCGCGCCAAAAGCCTTTTCGACCAATCCGAGCGGCGCGGCTATCGCAACCGTCGCAGGCAGCACGCAGGACAGGATTACGCTTCTCATGGACGACACCCGGCACGACAGAGTCTGTTCTTGGAACCTGATCGACCATGGCGAAGATTGGTTAATGCTTCGTCACTCGCGGCGGTTTTCGCGTTTACCCTATTCTTGCGCCGGCCCTTCCTTTCGCGCCGCGAAGGACGTCAGCGCCGAGAGGAAATCGCCGAGGCCCGGGCGCTTTACGGCGATGAACGGCAAGGGCCGGGCGGTTTCCATCGCCGCGATGCCGATGCGCGCCGTCATCATGCCGTTGACCACGCCTTCGCCGAGTTTCGCCGAGAGTTTCGCGGCGAGCCCGTGGCCGACGATCTGCTGCACGAAACTGTCGCCGACCGCGATCGAGCCTGTCACTGCCAGATGCGCAAGCACGCCGCGCGCCAGCCGAAAGAAGCCGAGCGTGCCCGGGCGGCCGCCGTAGAGTTCGGAGAGCCGGCGGATCAGGCGCCCAGCCTCGAACACGACATAGGCGATGTCGACCAGCGCGCGGGGGCTGACCGCCGTTATTAGGGAGACGCGCTTCGCCGCTTCCAGGATCAGGACCTTGGCGCGGGCATCGAGAGGCGACAGGATCTCGGCTTCGGCAAGCCGCACCAGATTGGCGCCGTCGATGATCTCACCGCGCAGTTCGGCGAGCGAGCGGCGCCCGGCGGCGGTCTCGGGTTTTGCCGCGACGAAGGCCGAAAGCTCGTCGACCAAGGCGCGCGCTGCCTTGGGATCGTCGCGCGCCACGGCGTCGAGGGCCTGCTTCTGCATCTTTTCGACTTCGGCAAGACGGGCAATGGCGAGGAATTCGCGGATGAGGATGAGGAGCAGCGAGAGCAGCGCGATCGCCGCCATGCCCGCCGCCAGCCAGCCGAGCCACTCGGCACGCGCGAACAGGTCGCGGATCAGCTGGTCGGCCCACAGGCCGACCGCCAGCGAGATGAGGGCGCCGACCGCGCCGAAGAACAGCCGGGCCAGCAGCGAGCGCTTTCTTGGTGCCGTCGCCGGCGGCGGGACCGCGGCCTCGATGTCCGGCTCGTCGAAGATGTCGACCTCCGAGGGGATCACGACCGCCACATCCGCCCTTGCGGCACGCGGGCTGCGCGCCGGCTGCTCCTCGGCGACGCGCTTTCGCGGCGGTTGCGGCGGCGATTCTGTCTCAGGCTCGATGCGGAAGGCCGCCGGTTTGCGGGGCGCGGTCATGCCAGATGATCTCCGATCAGGAACTGCAGCGCGCGGTCGAGCCGGATATGCGGCAGGGACAGCGTGACGCCTTCGGCTGTGCGTTCGAGCTTAGGCGGGCGGAAACGCACGAAGCGGATCGCCGGTTCGGTGCTGTCAGGCGGCGATCTGGAAGTGTCGAACACCGCATCCACCTTTTCCGGCAAATCGCCCGGGAATATGGCGGTTTCGGTCGTTCCGTCGAATGTCTCGCCGTTGATCTTCTCGCCCTTGAGCGGGGTGCCGATGATCACCGGCAGCGTCTCGCGGCCTTGCTTCACCGTACCCTCGCGGGTCGAGCGGATCGCGGCCATGGCAACGACATCGACGGCGGCGCCGCTGAAATTCGCCCGCGCCACGGCCCGGTCGGTCAGCCGGCGCACGATCGCCTGCAGCCGGTCATGGCTTTCGTGATGCAGATGGTCCGCCTTGGTCGCGGCGACCAGGATGCGGTCGATGCGGCGCGAGAAGAAGTCGGTCAGGAAATTACCGCGTCCGGGCCGGAAGCAGGACAGGATCTCGGTGACGGCGCGCTCCAGATCGGCCATGGCGGCTGGGCCGGCATTGAGCGCCTGCATGGCATCGATCAGCACGATCTGCCGGTCGAGACGGGTGATGTGTTCGCGAAAGAACGGTTTCACGACATGCGTCTTATAGGCCTCGTAGCGGCGCTCCATCATCGCCTGCAGCGATCCGGAGCGCGGCCGGCCCTTCGACAGCGTCATCAGCGGCGCGAAGGTAAGCGCCGGAGAGCCTTCGAGATCGCCCGGCATCAGGAAGCGGCCGGGCGGCAGCGTCGACAGCGCGCGGTCGTCGAGCTTGCAGGCCTTGAGATAAGCGGCAAAGCTCTCGGCCAATCGTCGCGCAGTCATCTCGTCTGCGTCGGCATCGGGGTCGATGGCGGAGGCCGTCTCGCGCCAAGCCTGCGACAGGTCGGAACGGACGGGCAGGGCGGCCAGCTCGACCGCCTCGCGTGAAAAATCGGCGAAGGATTTGCCGAGCAGCGGCAGGTCGAGCAGCCATTCGCCGGGATAATCGACGATGTCGATGGACAGTTTTCCGGCTGAAAACAAGCGGTTCCAGCCGGAAGCCGACTCGTATTCGATGGTAAGCCGGAGCTCGGAGATGGCGCGGGTCGAGTCCGGCCAGACGCGGTCGGTCACCAAGGCCGCGACATGGTCCTCATACTGGAAACGCGGAACGGCGTCGTCCGGCTGCTCCTCCAGGAAAGCGCGAGCGATGCGGCCGGATTTCTGCGCCTCGAAGAGCGGCAGGCGTCCGCCATGGATGAGGTTGTGGACGAGGGCGGAGATGAACACCGTCTTGCCGGCGCGGGAGAGGCCGGTGACGCCAAGACGCAATGACGGAGAGAAGAGCCCGGCGGCGCGGCCCGACAGCGTGTCGAGCGCAATCCTTGCCTCGTCGGTAAAATTGGTGATCGATGATGCCAAATCGGGCCTCTGGTTGCGCGTCCGCGCCCGATATAGGCCCTGGACTGCGGGTTTGAAATGACCTCAAAGGTCGGCCGGCGTGAGAAAGGCCTCGAGGTAGCCGCTGCCCTGAGCCGCTTCCGCAAGATTGCCGGGAAAGCGCACCACGGCGAGGCCGGAGGTCGGAAAACCGTGGTCCATCATGCCGCGCGCCGCCTCGTCGCCGTCGCCCGACACCGCTATGGCCAGATCCTCGGTCATGGGATTGTGGCCGATCACCAGAAGCTGATCGGCGCCGCCATTTTTGCGGATGATGTCGAGATAGCCGGCCGCATCCTCGCTGTAGAGCGTATCGAAAAACAAGACCCGGCCGGTGTCGGTGCGCCCCGCCAGGCCTTCCAGCGTCTGCCTTGCCCGCTTGGCGTTGGAGCAAAGCGTGACGTCCGGCACATAGTTGCGGACCCGCATGGCCTCTCCGATTGCTTCGGCATCGGCCATGCCCGATTCGTCGAGCGGACGGTCGAAATCGCGCACGCCGGGCAGCGCCCAGCCGGCTTTGGCGTGCCGCAACAGAAAAAGCCTGCTCAAACGGACCCCCATGGCGCTTCCTTCGAAACAAAGCGCGATTAGTCACCAGAACGATGTCCTGCACAATGGCCGATACCGGCGACTGCAACGAATCATGCGCGAATTCGTTTTCTGCCGTTGAAACAACGTCGTCGCCGGAGCTGCCGATGTGAGACTAACAATTGCGTGAAACTGTCGCCGATAGCGCTTGTGCAGGCTCTTGTCCCCGAATATATAGGCGCCAAATTTGGGGTTGTTGGGTGAGTCGAATGAACGACATCGTTACCGCCGATTACGTACCCTCCGAAGACGAGCCGTTCATGAACGAACGGCAAAAATCGTACTTCCGCCAAAAGCTTATCACTTGGAAGAACGACATTCTGCGCGAAGCGCGCGAAACCCTCGAAATCCTGCAGCAGGAAAACGCCAACCATCCCGACCTAGCCGATCGCGCCTCCTCCGAAACCGACCGCGCCATCGAATTGCGCGCCCGCGATCGTCAACGCAAGCTCATCTCGAAAATCGACTCCGCGCTCCAGCGAATCGACGAAGGCACCTACGGCTATTGCGAGGAGACCGGGGAGCCGATCGCGCTGAAGCGGCTCGACGCGCGTCCGATCGCGACGCTGTCGATCGAGGCGCAAGAGCGCCACGAGCGCCGTGAGAAGGTCTATCGCGACGACTGAGGCGAACCGAATAGGCAAGAAAACATAGAAAATGGCCGGATTTCCGGCCATTTTTGTTCTCAGCACCAGAGTGTTTCACGGAAACCGTGAAACACTCTCTCTTTGCTTGACGAATCCGGATCGAAGGCTACGGCGAAGTAGCCAAGCTTGGCCGCTGCGCACTTTTCCAGGAATTGCATTAAGGGCACGGAGAGGTTCGCCCGGACCGGCAACCTGCCGCAAGATCAGCGCTTGTGGCTGCCCAACTCGCCAAGCAGCTTGGTCATCTCGTCGTCGAGGGAAGGCTTGGGCGCGGGTTTGCTTGCGGCCGGCTGGGCGTGCGTCTCGTCGAGAGAGGTCTCGAGCTCCTGCATCAACGTGTCGTCGATGGAATCATTTGAGGGCGGCGGCGTGTATCTGGCGCTGCCGTTGGTCGTCCCGTAGCCCGGCAGCGGCATGACTCTGGCCGTCGGCTGGGTGGGCGCCGCCGGCGCGGGAGCGGGCGCCGGCGCGCGCGGGCGTGCGGCAGCAGATGGCTGGGAGGCAGCCGGCGGCGGTTGTCTGGTGGGGGCGGGTGCGGGCGGAGGTGCCGGCTGCGGCGTGCGCGGGCGCGCGGCGGTCGCCTGCTGCTGGCCGCTGTCGCCGGTCAGCGCCGGCCGGCGAGATGCCGCGAGCCGGATATCGCGCTCGACCACGACATCGGTCGGCCCGCCGATCAGGATCAGGTGCTCGATGTCGTCGCGGCGTACCAGCACCAGGCGGCGATGGCTGTCGACGGCGGTGGCGTCCATGACCGCAAGGCGCGTCTTGCGGTTCCTGCCGCCCGCCACGAACGTGCCGAAGGTCAGGTTGCGCACGACCTTGATGACGAGCAGGACGACGACAAGCAGAATGAGCGCTGCGAACGTCCACAGGATTGCAGCGACATAACCCGGACCCGCCACGTTATCCAGCCACTGCAGCATCGGTGCACCCAATCGCCTTTTCGAGTGAGGCGACACTAGACCGCCGCGGCGGCCGGCCGCAAGTTCACTTCACCGATCGTGAACAGTTTGAGACATGAATCGTTGATTTTATCGGACATTTGCCGCCGGGGCCTTTTCCGTTACAGGAGAATGTGATTCAACCGACCGTCCGCGCCCATCGGACACCGGAATCACGAGCAGGGGGAACATGGCCAAGGAAGCGCGCGGCGATTTCTATCCGGTACCGATCGTCGACCAGAACACGCGTCCGGGCGCCGTCACCAGGCTCATCGTCTTCATCGTCGTCTTGACGGGCGCCGCGATCGTCTTCGGGCTTTTCCGCGAGCGGCTCGGCGATCCTTTCCTGCTCGGCATGCTCGGCGTGCTCGCCATGATCGGCGTCGGGTTCCTGTTCGCGACCGCGATCGGCTTCGTGCAGGTCGCGCCGCGGTCGACGGGCGACGAATTGTCGAAAGCCTTCGTCGACTCGATGTCGCAGGGCCTGCTGGTCACCGACACCAAGGGCCGCGTCGTCTATGCCAACCGCGCCTATGCCGACATGACGGGTGCCGCCTCGGCCGCCGATCTCAAGACCGTCGAAGGGCTGTTGTCGGATGTTCCCGAGGCCTCGATGACGATCTACCGGCTGGCGTCCGGCCTGCGTGACGGCCAAGCGGGCGACGGCGAGTTCCGGCTGGCGCAATCGATCAAGCCGGGCGCCGAACCCGGCGCGCGCTGGTATCGTGCCCGCGCCCGCGCCTTCAGCATGCCCGGACAAAGGCTGCCGATGCTGGCCTGGCAGCTCGCCGACATCTCGCAGGAACGGGCGGAGCAGGAGCGTTTCTTCCTCGACCTGCAGAAGGCCATCGACCATCTCGACCATGCGCCCGCCGGATTCTTCTCGGCCGATCAGGAAGGCCGCGTCACCTATATCAACGCCACGCTCGCCGAGTGGCTTGGCATCGACCTCGCCTCCTTCACGCCGGGCGCCATCACACTGCCGGAGATCATCGCCGGCGACGGCATGGCGCTGGTGCGTTCCGTCAAGGCCGATCCCGGCACCACGCGCAACGCCGTCATCGACCTCGATCTCACCACCATGAGCGGCCAGGCGCTGCCGGTGCGCTTCATGCATCGGGTTTCGGCAAGCCGCGAAGGCGTGAACGGCCCGACCCGCACGATCGTGCTCAATCGCACACAGGGCGAGGACGCTTCGGCCGAACTCAGAGCGTCGGAGGTTCGCTTCACGCGCTTCTTCAACTCGACGCCGATGGCGATTGCCGGCGTCGATGCGAACGGACGCATCCTGCGCACCAACGCGCCGTTCCTGCAGCTGTTTTCGTCCGTGGTCGACCGCGATGCCGTCGACCGGCGAGTGCGCTTCGAGACCATCGTTCACGAGCGCGACCGGCCGGCCTTCGCGGCCGCCTTCGAGAAGGCCAGGCAGCGGCAGGCCAATATCGAGCCGATCGACTCCGTGCTGCCCGCCAATGAGGAGCGTCACATCCGCTTCTACGTCAATGCCGTCGCCGACAGCGCGGGCGGCGAGAGCGCCGAGGAATCCGCGATCGTCTATGCGGTCGAGACCACGGAACAGAAGGCCCTCGAGGGCCAGATGGCGCAGAGCCAGAAGATGCAGGCGGTCGGCCAGCTCGCCGGGGGCATCGCGCATGACTTCAACAACGTGCTGACCGCCATCATCATGGCGTCCGACCTTCTGTTGACCAACCACCGGCCGTCGGACCCGTCCTTCCCCGACATCATGAACATCAAGCAGAACGCCAACCGGGCGGCCTCGCTCGTGCGGCAATTGCTCGCCTTCTCGCGCAAGCAGACGCTGCGGCCGGAAGTGCTCAACCTGACCGATGTTCTCGCCGACCTCAGAATGCTGCTCGCCCGGCTGGTCGGCAACGACATCAAGCTCAAGATCGACCACGGCCGCGACCTTTGGCCGGTCAAGGTCGATATCGGCCAGTTCGAGCAGGTGGTGGTCAATCTCGCCGTCAATGCGCGCGACGCCATGCCGGGCGGGGGCGACCTCACCGTGCGCACCCGCAACGTGACGGCGGAAGAGTCCAAATCCTTTGCCTATCGCGAGCTGACGCCGGCCGACTATGTGCTCGTCGATGTCGAGGACACCGGCAGCGGCATAGCGCCCGATGTGCTGAAGAAGATCTTCGAGCCGTTCTTCACGACCAAGGAAGTGGGCAAGGGCACCGGCCTCGGCTTGTCGATGGTCTACGGCATCATCAAGCAGACCGGCGGCTTCATCTTCTGCGATTCCGAAGTCGGCAAGGGCACGGTGTTCCGTATCTTCCTGCCGCGCCACATCGCTGAGGTGAAAAAGCAGGCAGAGCCCGGCGAGGTGCCGGCGGCCGCGGCGACGGTCCCGGCCAAGCCGGCCGACACCGCAAAAGACCTTTCCGGCTCGGCCACCGTGCTTCTGGTCGAGGACGAGGACGCGGTGCGCATGGGTGGCGTCAGGGCGCTGACCTCGCGCGGCTATACCGTGCACGAGGCGTCATCCGGCGTCGAGGCGCTTGAGGTGTTCGAGGCGCTCGGCGGCAAGGTCGATATCGTGGTGTCCGACGTGGTGATGCCAGAGATGGACGGGCCGACATTGCTCGGCGAGCTCCGCAAGCGCCAGCCGGATATCAAGTTCGTGTTCGTTTCGGGCTATGCCGAAGACGCCTTTGCGAAGAACCTGCCGGCCGACGCGCATTTCGGCTTCCTGCCGAAACCGTTCTCGCTCAAGCAACTGGCGACGATCGTCAAGGACGTTCTGGGATCCTAAATAAGCCAGCGCTTGCAGATTGCGGCCACCCTGTCATGATGACGACCGGATGGGTCTATCATGGGGTGGTAGCGCGTGACGCCGCATATCGAGGCGGGCCGGGGGGACTATGCCGAAACCGTGCTGTTGCCGGGTGATCCCGAGCGCGCGCAATGGATGGCGGAAACTTTCCTGGACAAACCGCGCTCAGTGAACCGCCGAAGGGGCGCGCTGGGCTTCACCGGTTTGTTCCGCGGCAAGCCGATCAGCATCCAGGCGACCGGGATCGGGGTGTCGTCTTTCCTGATTTATGCCTTTGAGCTTCTGGACTATTACGGCGTCAAAACGTTGATACGCACCGGCACATGCGGCGGCTTGTCGGAAGAGGTGCCCTTGCGTGGTGTCGTCATCTCCAGTCATGTGCGGGCCGAGGGCGCAAACAGCGGGCAGGTTTTCGGGCTGTACCAGCCGGCGGGACCGGACCCGGCGCTGCATGCGCTGGCGCTGCGACGCGCAACCGACCTCGGCGTCGCCTGCAGCGCCGGACTGACGATTTGCAGCGACGTGTTCCACCACCCCGAGGGCCGAGCCCGGTTCGACGAGCCGATGGCGCTGGGCGCGCTGGCGGTCGATATGGAGACCAGCGCGCTCTATCGGATTGCGGCGCAGTTCGGCGCGCGGGCGCTGTCGCTGCTCACCGTGGTCGATCATATCGCCACCGGCGAGCTGACCGATTATTCGGAGCGCCAGGCCCTCTTTACCGACATGACCCGGCTGGCGCTCGAAGTCGCGGCTGAAGACTAGGGCGTTTCACCGTTTGACGGAAAACGGCTTAGGCGGCCTCCCGCTTCAATGCGGCCTGGTCCTCGGCGCTGGGCCGGTGGCCGCGCAGATAAAGCGCGCAGGTCGTGCGCAGCATGGAAGCGAAGTTGGGGATCTGGCCGTTGATCTCGATCGCCTCGTCATAGAGCTTCGAGATGAATTTCGGGGTCGTCAGTCCCTGGCTGTCGGCGATCTCGTCAAGCAGACCCCAGAATGTCGCCTCGAGCTGGATGCTGGTCGAGTGACCGTCGATGCGGATCGATCTGTTGATCTGCCGGTAGCCTTCCGGGTCCTGCCCGGCGAAGACTCTGCACATCGGTACCTCCCGTTGTTGTTTGTCTTGGGCGCCGATTGGTTGGCTGGCGCCTTTTTGAACACTGCCTGCGTCGGTCATTTTCGATCCGATAGCCGTCGACGGCAATCAGACTTTCGTCCTTACGCGCGGCGAGACTACCCATTTTCAAGCCGCATGCGTGGTAATCGGCTGCCACCACCATTTTTCGCCGGCGCGCATAATCGGCTTCGAAAGCATGAAGCTCACGGAGTCCGATTTGGCGAAGACGATCCATTCCATGATCAGGGTTCTCGACGAGGCGCGGTCCGTCGATTTCTACAACAAGGCCTTCGGGCTCGAAGTCGCGCAGCGGCTCGATTTCGAGACCTTCACGCTGATCTATCTCAGCAATGAGAGTTCGCCTTTCGAGGTGGAACTGACCGTGAACAAGGGGCGCACCGAGCCCTATGCGCTTGGTGACGGATACGGCCATCTCGCCGTCTCGGTCGCCGATCTCGACAGCGAGCACGACCGGATCGGCGCGCTCGGTCTCAATCCTAAGAAGATCGTCGAGTTCAACCACGACGGGGCGCTGATCGCCCGCTTCTTCTTCATCGACGATCCCGACGGTTACAAGATCGAGGTCCTGCAGCGGGGAGGACGCTTCCAATAGGAGATATTCGCCGCGGAGAGGCGCGGCGCCAGCAACGGCACTCCCTCAGGGGTGCGAGCAGCAAGCAGGGAGGAAATCATGGTTACAGTCTACGAGAAGAAACCGGGCCACGAGACGAAAGCCGGGCTTTCGCGGCGCGAGCTTCTGAAGCGCGGCGGCGCGGGCGCGCTGCTCATCATCTCCGGCAGCGCCGTCATCAGCCCCGAACACGCCTGGGGTCTCGAGACCTCGGCGCTGAAGCCCGAGACAATGGCGACGCTGATCCAGGTGGCGCGCGACATCTACCCGCACGACCAGGTGCCGGACAAATATTACGCCATTGCCGTCAAGGGTCATGACGAAACGGCGGGCAAGGACCCAGCGCATAAGGATCTGATCGAGAAGGGCATCGCCGAGCTCGACAAGAAGGCCGGCAAGGGCGGCTATCGCGGGCTCGGCTGGGAGGAAGAGCGCGTCGCGCTGCTCACCGGCATCGAGAAGACGCCCTTCTTCCAGGCGGTGCGCGGCGGGCTTGTCGTCAGTCTCTACAACCAGAAGGAGGTGTGGCCGATCTTCGGTTACGAGGGCGAGTCCTACTCCAAGGGCGGGCTACATCGCGCGCGGCTTCAACGACATCGAGTGGCTCTGAGCCGCTCTGTCACGAACCGCCTTTCGATAGATTTCATGGGAGGAAACCATGGCAGCACAATTTGATCTCAACAACGACGGCGTGGTCGTCATCATCGGCTCCGGCGCGGGCGGCGGCACGCTCGGCAACGAGCTCGCGCAGAAAGGCATCGACGTCGTCATCCTCGAGGCGGGCGCCCGCCATGAATATGACGACTTTATAAACGACGAGTGGGAGTCCTTCGCCCAACTCGCCTGGAAGGACAAGCGCACCACTTCCGGCGACTGGCGCGTCGCCAAGGATTTTCCGAACCTTCCGGCCTGGATCGTCAAATCGGTCGGCGGCTCGACCACACACTGGGCGGGCGCTTCGCTCCGTTTCCAGGAGCACGAGTTCAAGGCGGCCACGACCTACGGCCAGGTCAAGGCGCGAACCTTCTGGATTGGCCGGTGACGCTGGCCGAGATGGAGCCCTATTACGCCAAGGCCGAAGCCAAGATGGGTGTCACCGGCACCAACAACTGGCCGCGGCTGCCCGGCAACAACAATTTCAAGGTGCTCAAGGCCGGCGCCGACAAACTCGGCTACAAGGAATGCCACACCGGCAACATGGCCATCAATTCGGTGGAGCGCGACGACCGCAATTCCTGCCAGCAGACCGGCTTCTGCTTCCAGGGCTGCAAATGGGGCGCCAAGTGGTCGACGCTCTACACCGAGATCCCGAAGGGCGAGGCGACCGGCCATCTGGAGGTCCGGCCGAACTCGATGGCGATCAAGATCAATCATGACGCTTCCGGCAAGGTGACCGGCGTTGTCTATGCCGACAAGGACGGCAAGCTGCAGGAGCAGAAGGCCCGTGTCGGTCGCCGTCGCCGGCAATTCGATCGAGAGCCCGCGCCTGTTGCTCAACTCGGAATCGTCCAAATTCCCGCACGGGCTTGCCAACTCATCCGGCCAAGTGGGCAAGAACTACATGCGCCACACCACCGGCTCGGTCTACGCCATCTTCGACAAGCCGGTGCATATGTATCGCGGCACCACGATGGCCGGCATCATCCGCGACGAGGCGCGCCATGATCCCTCGCGGGGCTTCGTCGGCGGCTATGAGATGGAGACGCTATCGCTCGGCCTGCCGTTCATGGCGGCCTTCCTCAATCCCGGCGGCTGGGGCCGCTCCTTCACCACGGCGCTCGACCATTACGACCATATGGCGGGCCTGTGGATCGTCGGCGAGGACATGCCGCGCGAGGAAAACCGCATCACGCTGCACAAGAACGAGAAGGACGAGCACGGCATGCCGATCGCCGACGTCCATTTCGACGACCACCCCAACGACGAGGCCATGCGCAACCATGCCTACAAGCAGGGTCAGGCGCTCTATGCCGCTGTCGGCGCGACCAGGACTTTCCCAACGCCGCCTTATCCATCCACTCATAATCTCGGCACCAACCGGATGAGCGAGAAGCCGGAGGACGGCGTCGTCAACAAGCATGGCCAGTCGCACGACATCAAGAACCTGTTCGTGTCTGACGGCAGCCAGTTCACCACCGGCGCGGCGGAGAACCCGACGCTGACCATCGTGACGCTGGCGATCCGTCAGGCCGACTACATCGCCGCCCAGATGTCGGCGAAAACGATCTGAAGCGGTTCGGCGTAACCGCCGACCCGCTCCAGCTATTTTTGTTTGACGCAAGTCCGGACGGAAAACCGCTAAGCAGTTTCCCGGAATTGCGTTGGTCCTCCCGACTGCCTGCTGGCGCGGGACCCGCGAGGGTTCCGCGCCTTTTTATATGAACCCGCGACTATCTTCTGGTGCAGGTCGAGGCCGTGAAGGCGCCGTCCTGCTGCTTCATGATGATGTCGAAGGAAGGACCGCTCGGGTCGTCCAGCGTCGCCTGGGTCATCGAGATCGAATTGCCGCCGCTGGTGTAGCCGCCGAGCGGACCGAGCCAGGTGATCTCGCCATTGGGGTTCATCTGGTAATTGTGAGGCGGCGGCGGGGCGCCGAAGGTCACCGGGCCGCTGTAGAGGCTGCCCTTAATGGTGATCTCGCCGAGATTGAGGAACAGGCCGAGCAGGTAGACCTCGCAGTGATAGACGCCATCGGGGAGCTTGCCGTCGGCAAAATCGGCGCGGGCGCCGCCGGCAGCGGATACAAGAAGCAGGAAAGTCAGGATCGTTCGCAGGGCCATGACGTCGCTCGTTTGCACGGCGACCTTGCCCCATTTCGCCATGAGCCTGCAACAGGGCCAGTTGGATTGGTTTTGGCTGTATGATGAAAGTTTGAGCATTCTTAAAATTTGGGCAAAATCTAGGCAGCATTGCGTAAACTTTTCTCAGTCCGCCGCGCTGCAGCGGATGCAAAAAGTTTCTTGGCTACCTGATAACTCGCTGTAATTTCATTGTTATCCGGAAATCCCGGTGGGCGCATTCTCGTCTGGCACATCGCTTGCACAGTCTATGTTGCGATGCAAACAACCATGCTTGGGAGTGTGTCTATGAGGGGTAATTTCGCGAAAATAACAAAGATGCTGTCGGCAGGCGTCGTCGCGGCCGGTCTGCTGGCGTCGGCTTCCGCAAGGGCGGCTGAGGACACGATCAAGGTCGGCATCCTCCACTCGCTGTCGGGGACCATGGCGATCTCGGAGACGACGCTGAAGGACGTCATGCTGATGCTGATCGATGAGCAGAACGCCAAGGGCGGCCTGCTCGGCAAGAAACTGGAAGCCGTGGTCGTCGATCCGGCGTCCAACTGGCCGCTTTTCGCCGAGAAGGCGCGCGAGCTGATCTCCAAGGACAAGGTCGCGGCCGTGTTCGGCTGCTGGACCTCGGTGTCGCGCAAGTCGGTGCTGCCGGTGTTCTCGGAGCTCGACAACATCCTCTTCTATCCCGTCCAGTACGAGGGCGAGGAGAGCGAGCGCAACGTGTTCTACACCGGTGCCGCCCCGAACCAGCAGGCTATTCCGGCGGTCGATTACCTGATGAGCGCCGATGGCGGCTCGGTCAAGCGCTGGGTGCTCGAAGGCACCGACTATGTCTATCCGCGCACCACCAACAAGATCCTCGAGGCCTACCTCAAGTCCAAGGGCGTGCCGGCCGAGGACATCATGGTCAATTACACGCCGTTCGGCTTTTCCGACTGGCAGACCGAGGTTTCGGCGATCAAGAAATTCGGCTCGGCCGGCAAGAAGACGGCCGTCGTCTCGACCGTCAACGGCGACGCCAACGTGCCGTTCTACAAAGAGCTCGGCAACCAGGGCATCAAGGCCGAGGACATCCCGGTGATGGCCTTCTCGGTCGGCGAGGAGGAACTCGCCGGTCTCGACACCGGACCGCTGGTCGGCCATCTCGCCGCCTGGAACTACTTTGAAAGCGTCGACACGCCGGAGAACAAGAAGTTCATCGACGACTGGCACAAGTTCATCAAGAACGACAAGCGCACCACCAACGACCCGATGGAGGCCCATTACATCGGCTTCAACATGTGGGTGAAGGCGGTCGAGAAAGCCGGCACCACCGATCCGGACAAGGTCATCGACGCCATGGTAGGCGTTTCGGTGCCGAACCTGACCGGCGGCTATTCGACGATGATGCCCAACCACCACATCACCAAGCCGGTGCTGATCGGCGAGATCCAGGCCGACGGCCAGTTCGAGACCGTCTCGCAGACGCCCGGCCTCGTGATGGGCGACGAGTGGTCGGACTACCTGCCGGACTCCAAGGATCTGATCTCCGATTGGCGCGCGCCGCTGAGCTGCGGCAATTTCAACGTCAAGACCGGCAAATGCGGCGGCAAGGGCACCAACTGATGCCGCTCCGGACCTAGGTCCGTGACCACGATCCGGACCTTTGGTCCGTGACCCCAGGTCTGGCGGATCGTGGAGTGGCCCCGCGATCGAGACCGCTGTCCGGGCGGGTTCCTCAACCCGCCCGGACAAGATCGCCGAAACCTAGTTTGCGCAATTCCGGACGGAAAACCGCTTCACACTTTTCTGGAATTGCTCGAGAAAGCCGCTTGAAAACGACAATGCTTTTGCTGCGCGCAATTGGTCTGATGTTGCTGCTGACGATAGGAGGACTGACGCCGTCGAAGGCGGCCGAGGCCGATCTCCGTGCGACGATCGCCAAATTCGCCGTCGCAACCGGTTTCTCGGCCACCGAGGCCGTTGTGCGCGAGCTGGCCGCCAGCGGCAATCCGGCCGTCGAGCGCCCGCTTTCGGCGCTGGCAGACGGCAATCTCTACATTCGCAAGAGCGACTCCCAGGTCTTTGTCGGCAGGGAGGCGGGAGACGGCATCGAATTGCTCGATCCGCTAAGCGGGGAAAAGGCGGCCGACGCCACCAAGACCGACCTCACCAAGGTCAAAGTGAACAACGGGCTCCGCCGCACGATCCGGGACGCTCTGGGCACGCTGACGCTGCGCGCCAAGGACGCAAGCGTGCGTCTTGCCGCCGCCGCGACAATGTTCAAAACGCCGGACGCGGCGAATATCAAACCGCTCGACGCCGCTATAGCGGCCGAAACCGACTCGGCAGTCAAAGCCCTGTTCGAACAGGCGCGCGCGGCGTCGGTTCTAGTTTCCGACAAGCCCGAAGCCGACAAGCTCGCCGCCATCTCGGTCATCGCCGCGCGCGGCGATCGCGATGCGCTTTCATTGCTGACTTCGGTCGATGCCAATGCCCAGGGCGCGGTCAAGGACGCGGCGAGCGCCGCGATCAGACATATCAACTCCAAGCTGGCCCTGTGGGATGCCGGCCAGAATATCTGGTACGGCATTTCGCTGGGATCAGTGCTGCTGCTCGCCGCGATCGGGCTCGCCATCACCTTCGGCGTCATGGGCGTCATCAACATGGCGCATGGCGAGATGGTGATGCTCGGCGCCTACACTACTTTCGTTGTCCAGCAGGCGATCCGCACCTCGTTTCCGAGCCTGTTCGACTGGTCGCTGGTCATCGCGCTGCCGCTCGCCTTTCTGGTCGCAGCGCTCGTCGGGCTCGCCATCGAACGCGGCATCATCCGCTTCCTCTACGGCCGCCCATTGGAGACGCTTCTGGCCACCTGGGGGGTCTCGCTGATCCTGCAGCAGGCGGTGCGCACAATCTTCGGGCCGACCAACCAGGAGGTCGGCAATCCATCCTGGATGTCGGGCTCCTTCGATATCGGTCAGTTGGCGATCACCTGGAACCGGCTGTGGATCCTGGTCTTCGCGCTCGCCGTGTTCGCGGTGCTGCTCTACGTCATGAAGCGCACGCCCTGGGGACTGCAGATGCGTGCCGTCACCGCCAACCGCCGCATGGCCGCTTCGATGGGCATCAGGACGCCTTGGGTCGACGCGCTGACCTTCGCGCTCGGCTCCGGCATCGCCGGCATTGCCGGAGTCGCACTCAGCCAGATCGACAATGTCTCGCCCAATCTCGGCCGGGGCTACATCATCGACAGCTTCATGGTCGTGGTCTTCGGCGGCGTCGGCAATCTGTGGGGCACGCTGGTCGGCGCCTTCTCGCTCGGCATCGTCAACAAGTTCCTCGAGCCCTATGCCGGCGCCGTGCTCGGCAAGATCGTCGTGCTCGTGCTGATCATCCTGTTCATCCAGAAACGCCCGCGCGGCCTGTTCGCGCTGAAGGGCAGGGCGGTGGAAGCATGATCGCGCAGCGCTTCCTTTCGGCCGACCGCCGCATCGCCGTCACGATCCTCGCTTTGCTGGCAGCCGCCATCGTCGTGCCGCTGCTCAACCTTGCGGTCCCGCCACAGAGCGCCTTCTATATCCCGCCCTATATCGTGGCGTTGGTCGGCAAATATCTCTGCTACGCGCTGCTCGCGCTCGCGCTTGACCTTGTGTGGGGCTATTGCGGCATCCTCTCGCTCGGCCACGGCGCCTTCTTCGCGCTCGGCGGCTATGCGATGGGCATGTATCTGATGCGCCAGATCGGCTCGCGCGGCGTCTATGGCAATCCGATCCTGCCCGATTTCATGGTGTTCCTGAACTACAAGGAACTGCCCTGGTTCTGGTACGGCTTCGACCATTTCTGGTTCGCGGCGTTTATGGTGCTGGCCGTGCCCGGCCTGCTCGCCTTCGTCTTCGGCTGGCTCGCCTTCCGCAGCCGCGTCACCGGCGTCTATCTGTCGATCATCACCCAGGCGATGACCTATGCGCTGCTGCTCGCCTTCTTCCGCAACGATATGGGGTTCGGCGGCAATAACGGCCTGACCGACTTCAAGGACATTCTCGGCTTCAGCGTGCAGGCAGACGCGACGCGCTCGGCGCTGTTTGCGGCGAGCGCGGTCACGTTGGCGCTCGCCGTCTTCGTGACCGCTGCGATCGTCCGCTCCAAATACGGCAAGCTGTTGATCGCGGTGCGCGACGCCGAGAGCCGCACCCGCTTCCTCGGTTGGCGGGCCGAGAACGTCAAGCTGTTCGCCTTCACCGTTTCCGCCATCATGGCCGGCATCGCCGGCGCGCTCTACGTGCCGCAGGTCGGCATCATCAATCCCGGCGAATTCGATCCGGCGAATTCGATCGAGGTGGTGATCTGGACCGCCGTCGGCGGGCGCGGCACCATCGTCGGTCCGATCATCGGCGCGCTGCTCGTCAATGCCGGCAAATCCTGGTTCACCGGCGTGCTGCCGGAATTCTGGCTCTTCGCGCTGGGCGGGCTGTTTGTCGCAGTCACGCTGCTTTTGCCCAAGGGCATCGTCGGCATGTGGGATGCTTGGCGGGGCAAGGCCAAGGCGCTGCGCGCGGCCTCGCTTGCCGCGGAAGCCGGCGCCGATCGCGAGGCACCAGAGCCGAAGATCGTGCGCTCGGCGGCAAGGACGCCGGGGGCATGGTCCGCCTCCGGCGTTGAGCCGCAGCCGGCGGAGTGAGCGATCATGAGCAAGTCGAACACCATCCTGTATCTCGACGGCGTCTCGGTCTCCTTCGACGGCTTTCGCGCCATCAACAGTCTGTCGCTGGTGCTCGACAAGGGCGAGATGCGGGCGATCATCGGACCCAACGGCGCCGGCAAGACGACGATGATGGACATCGTCACCGGCAAGACGCGGCCGGACGAGGGCGAGGTCTTCTTCGATGGCCAGGTGGACCTCACGCGCCACGACGAGGCCGAGATCGCCATGATGGGCATCGGCCGCAAATTCCAGAAACCGACCGTCTTCGAGAGCCACAGCGTCGAGGACAATCTGATGCTGGCGCTGAAGGGGCCGCGTTCGATCTTGCCGGCGCTGTTCCATCGCCGCTCCGCCGCCGAGACGCGGCGCATCGACGATATCCTCGGCATCATCCGTCTCGGCGACAAGCGCGGCGAGCTCGCCGCCAATCTCAGCCACGGCCAGAAGCAATGGCTGGAGATCGGCATGCTGCTAGCGCAGGACCCGAAGCTCTTGCTGGTCGACGAGCCGGTCGCCGGCATGACCGACGCCGAGACCGAGGAGACCGCGCGGCTGCTCAAGGACATCGCCCGCGACCATTCGGTCGTCGTCGTCGAGCACGACATGCATTTCGTGCGCGAGCTCGGCGTCAAGGTCACCTGCCTGCACGAGGGCTCGGTGCTGTCGGAAGGCACGCTCGATTTCGTCTCGGCCGACGAGCGCGTCGTTGAAGTCTATCTGGGGCGCTAAGCATGGTCTGGCGGGTTCCGTTCCACCGTTTCGATTTCGCTTTCCTGCGGCGCTGGAGAAAGGGCTGACCCATGCTCGAAGTTTCCAACGCCACGCTGCATTACGGCGCCGCCCAGGCCTTGCGCGGCGTTTCGCTGAAGGCCGGCGCCGGCAAGATCACCTGCGTGCTCGGCCGCAACGGCGTCGGCAAGACCAGTTTGATGAGATCGATCGTCGGCCATCACCGGCTGACGAGCGGAAGCGTTGCCTTCGAGGGGAAGGCGCTCGACCGGAGCGCGGCGTATGATCGCGCCCGGTCGGGCATCGCATTCGTGCCGCAGGGCAGGGAGGTCTTTCCCCTGCTCACGGTGCGCGAGAACCTGGAAGCCGGCTTTGCGCCGCTCAGGCGAGCCGACCGCAATATTCCGGGCCATGTCTTCGAGCTGTTCCCGGTGCTGAAGCAGATGCTCAGCCGCCGCGGCGGAGACCTTTCCGGCGGCCAGCAGCAGCAGCTTGCCATCGGGCGCGCGCTGGTGATGCGGCCCAAGCTTCTGGTGCTCGACGAGCCCACCGAAGGCATCCAGCCCTCGATCATCAAGGATGTCGGACGCGCCATCCGGTATCTCCGCGATCAGGCGGGCATCGCCGTGCTGCTGGTCGAGCAGTATCTCGATTTCTGCCGGGAACTTGCCGACGAGGTCAACATCATGGATCGCGGCCAGATCGTGCATACCGGCCCCGCCGAAGACCTCGACCGGGCGGATGTGCGCAAGTTCCTGACGGTGTGATCGAGGTGAGGCCTGGCGGCCCCCTGGTTGGCAATGGCAAAATTTCGGAGCTTAGCCGAAGCGTCGCTCGCGTCGTTTGGGTCTGCGCGCGTCACTACGCCCAAGGATGATGGAGTTGTTGAGCGCTCTGGTGCGTCGAATACCGCATGTTAGTCTTTCCTTGGCCTTGGTGAGTCGGCCGCTTTCCGTATCAGTCGCGAAATTTAGGGGAAGGCGTGCGCACACCGCCCGCAAGTTCCACGCAAGCAAGCCTGCCTAGCTTTCCCTGGAGTGATTGTCGGTCAACGCGTCCAAAAAGATTCGTGCCAGGGGACGGCGATGGAACGTTTTGTCGAGGACTATCAGAAGCGGCGGCTCACCGATCGCGCCGATATCATGACGGCGATCAACATCCTGATGTCGCAAGGCTTCGAAGAGGATGATCTGCTGGGCGAAATGACCAAGGTCTTCTACGTCGATCTCGACGCATTCAACGAGGTGATCGCCCACCACTGAGGGCGATGGCCAGTCCAAGCTTTGAAGCGCGTCGCGATCTTTCAGATTCGCTCCCTGCGCTTTAGGCTTTTGATTTTGCACATGTCTTACCCCGAAACCGGTTCCCACTTTCGGGAGACATGCTTCAACCGGCTCGACGGAAGTCGAGCACGCGGTTGCGGCCGCCGCGCTTGGCGGCATAGAGCGCCTTATCGGCGGCGCTGAGCACTTTGTCGAAGCTCATGCCATCGCTGCTGCCGAAGGCGAAGCCGGCGCTCACCGTACAGCGCAGCGGCCCGGTTTCTGTTTCAACAATGCGCGCGGCAAACGCGGCCCTGACACGTTCGGCCGTCGCCTCGGCCGTCTCGGGCAAGGTGCGCCTCAGCACCATGGCGAATTCCTCGCCGCCCATGCGGGCGACGGAGTCGTTCGGACGCAGTTCGGCGGAGAGCACCTGGGCAAAAACCTTCAGCACCTCGTCGCCGGCCGCATGGCCGTACTGGTCGTTGATGGCCTTGAAGCCATCGAGGTCGAACACCACCACCGCCGTGAAAGCGCTGACCGGTGTCTTGCCGTGCAGGTCGAACAAAGCGCGGCGGTTGAGCAGGCCGGTCAGCGGGTCGGTCTCAGCCTCACGCTTGTGGTGGCGCGCGAGCCGCCCCTGGTTGAGCGCCAGCGACAGCGCGCCGATGCCAGTCATCGAGGCGATGACGATGACCAGGCTCAGATCCTCCGCCCAGTTGCTCGGCGCGTGGCCGAGGACGAGCTTGCCGTCCCAAGCCAGCGCGGCCGCGCACAGCACGAAGGAAACAGCGGTCAACGAATAGAGCAGCGCCACGCCCACGAGTTGCGCCGGTGCCTCCTCGCGACCCTTCCAATATTCATACGCGGTGCCGAATAGGAGCAGCGCGGCGAGGAAATTCTCAAGCATGAAGCCCAGGCCGTCATAGCCAAGCGCCATCGGCGGCAACGCCAGCGCAAAGGAGATGGCAGTGCCAAGCGCGATATGGGACAGCGGCGAGCGGCCGGTCCGGAACTGGTGCGCCGCGCCCAGCATCACCGAGAAGCCGAACAGCAGCAGCGCCAGCGTCAGGATGCCGAGGGCTGTTCCGGGCGTATCAATATAGGCGTCATAAACAAAGACCTCCGCGACCACCACCAGCACGCTGGTCGCCCATGTCAGCAGGAATCTGTCGGAACGGGCGGTCAGCCAGGTTCCGAACAGCGTGAGGCTGAGGCAAGCAGCGGAGAAGCCGACGGCTAGAAGCAATGAGTTGTAATCGAGCAGCATGCACCGTCCTCGCCGGCGCCGGGCTCCTGAACCGGGCGTGGGCTATTAGTGCAGCAAGGAAGTATCGATTACGTTACGATAGCCGTGAAGATGCCGGAATTCCGCAGCGTCAGAGGACCGCCACCGACAGCAGCAGTATGATGCCGATCCCCATCATCACCAGACCCGGCCAATTCTGCGACAGGCCGAGAAAACCGAGTCCGCGCCGCCGCGGCTCCAGTGTCGGGCCTGGTGTTGCCAGGTTAGGCGGACGATCCGGCACCGTGGATGCTGGATCGCTCAGGCGTCCACGCCTCAGCGTGGCGACTGCCATGTACACGACGCCTGCGATGGTAAGCAACGCACCGAGGATAACGGTCACTTTCCTCGCTCCTTTCCGACGCTGCGGGATTTGGCAGCGTTTCGCGAGGTGGCTGCCGCGACTTTGCGTCCCTGCAGTTGACGGCTGAGGCAGAACGGTCAAGATAGCCGGCAGGTTCCGACAATCAAACCGCCGATTGGCGTAGCGTAGCGCGCCGGACAGAGCTCTGGCGTTTGAACGAAGGGCTGCGGAAAGATGCGCAGCTTTAGGACGTCACCCGCTTCATAAGCGCCATGGCGCCGAACGGCGCGCGCACCTTGCCTTCGGTGATGAAGTAGACGAACACGTCGCGCGGTTTGACCGGCGCATCGGTCCTGGGATCGGCGCGCGGCAGGTCGGCCGGCTGCTTGCCCTCCGCCCAGGTCTTCACTCGCGCTGCCCATTCGTCGAGGCCTTTCGGGGTGTAGCAGTCGGGGTTGTCGTCGCTGCCGGTCTGCAGCCGCGCATAGACGAAGTCGCCGGTGACGTCGGCTATCGCCGGATATTTGGCATGGTCGGCATAGACGATCGCGGCCTTGTATTTGCGCGCAAGAGCCGGAAACTCCGGCACGATGAAGCTGTCGTGGCGCACCTCCAGCGCGTGGCGCAGGGGCACGCCGTCCTGCTTCTCGGGCAGAAGTTTGAGAAAAGCTTCGAAATCGTCGGCGTCGAATTTCTTGGCCGGCGCGAATTGCCACAGGATCGGGCCGAGCTTCTCGCCGAGCGCGGCCACGCCGGAGCCGAGAAAGCGCATCATCGATTCACCTGCTTCGCCGAGCACGCGGCGGTTGGTGACGAAGCGGTTGCCCTTGAGCGAGAAGACGAAGCCCTCCGGCGCGTCATTGGCCCACTTGGCGAAAGTCGGTTCCTTGAAGCTGGAATAATAGGTGCCGTTGACCTCGATCGTCGGCACCTGCCGGCTGGCATAGTGGAGCTGCTTGGCCTTGGCGAGCTTCTCCGGATAGAAGGAGGTGTCCCAGGGCTCGAAGGTCCAGCCGCCCATGCCGGAGCGGATTTTTCCTTGGGCAGTCATCGTCTTCCTCCTCCGTTCGAACTGCGATCAGGCTGCTCGGTCGACAGGCTTCACCATGTCGACCAATGTCCATCCTGGCCGGTACGGGTTGGCGCGGCGGCCCGTTTCGCGATAGCCGTAAGCGGAATAGAGCGCGATGTTCCGCTCCATGCGCGAATTGGTATAGAGCCGCACCTCCGGCAAGCCCCAGGAGCGCGTCTGCTCGTCGGCGAAGTCGAGCAATCTGATCCCGAGCTTCCTGCCCTGGAAAGCCGGCGCGACGGCGATACTGAAGATCATGGCGTGATCGGGATGACGCTCGAGCACGATCAATCCGGCAAGCTTTGAGCCTTCTTCCAGCAGCCAGACTTCGCCACGCTCGATGCGCGGCGCATAGTCTTCCGTCACCGGGATTGGCGGGGCGCCGAACAGAGAGGTGTAGGGAGCATAGGCGGCCGTGGTCAGCGCGACAACGGCCGGGAGATCACCGGAAAGCGCTCTTCTAATTGTCATTCAAACGCCCTCCAGACACCGACGAAATGCGCGCTCACTCGGCCGCTTCGCGTTTGCCTCCGGGGCGCCGTTCCAGGAGCTCCTTCAGGAACTGGCCTGTGTAGCTGCGCTTCTCGCGCACGATGGCTTCCGGCGTGCCCGATGCGACCAGCTCGCCACCGCCGTCGCCGCCTTCGGGGCCGAGATCGAGCACCCAGTCGGCGGTCTTGATCACCTCCAGATTGTGCTCGATCACCACCACCGTGTTGCCCTGATCGACCAGTTCGTGCAGCACTTCGAGCAGCTTGGCGACATCGTGGAAGTGCAGGCCGGTCGTCGGCTCGTCGAGGATGTAGAGCGTCTTGCCGGTCGCCTTGCGCGACAGTTCCTTGGCGAGCTTGATGCGCTGCGCCTCGCCGCCCGACAAAGTCGTCGCCTGCTGACCGATATGGATATAGCCGAGGCCGACCTGCTTCAGCGTCTCCAGCTTGTCGCGGACGCCAGGCACCGCCGAGAAGAACTCGACGCCTTCCTCAACCGTCATGTCGAGCACGTCGGCGATCGACTTGCCCTTGAACAGCACGTCCAGCGTCTCGCGGTTATAGCGCTTGCCGTGGCAGACGTCGCAGGTGACGTAGACGTCGGGCAGGAAGTGCATCTCGATCTTGATCACGCCGTCGCCCTGGCAGGCCTCGCAGCGGCCGCCCTTGACATTGAAGGAGAAGCGACCCGGCTGGTAGCCACGCGCCTTGGCTTCGGGCAGCCCAGCGAACCAGTCGCGGATCGGCGTGAAGGCACCGGTATAGGTCGCCGGGTTGGAGCGCGGGGTGCGGCCGATCGGCGATTGGTCGATGTCGATGACCTTGTCCAGGAACTCCAGCCCCTCGATACGGTCATGCTCGGCCGGATGCTCGCGCGAGCCCATGATGCGGCGCGAGGCCGCCTTGAACAACGTCTCGATCAGGAAGGTCGACTTGCCGCCGCCGGAGACCCCGGTGACGCAGGTGAATGTGCCGAGCGGAATCTCCGCCGTGACGTTCTTCAGATTGTTGCCGCGCGCCCCGACGACTTTTATTCGCCGGTTCTTCTTCGCCTCGCGGCGCACGGCCGGCGTTGCCACTTCGAGTTCGCCCGACAGATATTTGCCGGTGATCGAAGCGGGCGTGGCCATGATCTGCTGCGGCGTGCCCTGCGCGATGATCTGGCCGCCATGGATGCCGGCGGCCGGGCCGATGTCGACGACATAGTCGGCATGCAGGATGGCGTCCTCGTCATGCTCGACGACGATCACCGTGTTGCCGATGTCGCGCAGGTGCTTGAGCGTATCGAGCAGGCGCGCATTGTCGCGCTGGTGCAGGCCGATCGACGGCTCGTCCAGCACATAGAGCACGCCGGTGAGGCCTGAGCCGATCTGCGATGCGAGCCGGATGCGCTGGCTTTCGCCGCCCGACAGCGTGCCGGAGTTGCGCGACAGCGTCAGATAGTCGAGGCCGACATCGTTGAGGAAGCGCAGCCGCTCGCGGATTTCCTTGAGCACGCGCACCGCGATCTCGTTCTGCTTCTCGTTGAGCTGTGAAGGCAGATCGGTGAACCACTGGTCGGCCTTGCGGATCGACAATTCCGTGACCTCGCCGATATGCTTGCCGGCGATCTTCACGGCCAGCGCTTCCGGCTTCAGGCGGTAGCCGTTGCAGGCGGGGCAGGGGGTGGCCGACATGAAGCGTTCGATCTCCTCGCGCATCCAGGCCGATTCCGTTTCCTTCCAGCGCCGGTCGAGATTGGGGATGACGCCCTCGAAGGTCTTGGTCGTCTTGTAGGAACGCAAGCCGTCGTCATATTGGAAGGTGATCTCGCGCTCGCCGGTGCCATGCAGCACGGCTTCTTTCGCCTCCGCGCTCAGATCCTTGAACTTGTCGCCGAGCTTGAAGCCATAGGCCTTGCCGAGCGCCTCGAGCGTCTGCGCGTAATAGGGCGAGGTCGACTTCGCCCACGGGCTGATGGCGCCGTCGCGCAGCGAGACGTTCTCGTCCGGCACCACGAGGTTGGGATCGATGGCACGCTGGCTGCCGAGGCCGTCGCAGGTCGGACAGGCGCCGAACGGGTTGTTGAAGGAGAACAGCCGGGGCTCGATCTCGGGAATGGTGAAGCCGGACACCGGGCAGGCGAATTTCTCCGAGAACAGGATGCGCTCATGCGTCTCGTTCTTCGACTTGTTGACCGAGTCTTCGCCGGTCAGGCTGGCGTCGAGCGGCCGGTCGGCGAACTCGGCGACCGCAAGACCTTCCGCGAGCTTCAGCGCGGTCTCCATCGAGTCCGCGAGCCGGGTCGCCAGATCGCCGCGCACGACGATGCGGTCGACCACGACGTCGATGTCGTGCTTGTACTTCTTGTCCAGCGCCGGGACGTCGGCGATCTCGTAGAAGACGCCGTCGACCTTGACGCGCTGGAACCCCTTCTTCTGCAGCTCCAGGAGTTCCTTGCGGTACTCACCCTTGCGGCCGCGCACGATCGGCGCGAGCAAGTAGAGACGTGTGCCTTCCTCCAGCGCCAGCACGCGGTCGACCATCTGGCTAACGGTCTGGCTCTCGATCGGCAGGCCTGTCGCCGGCGAATAGGGGGTGCCGACACGCGCGAAGAGCAGGCGCATATAGTCGTAGATCTCGGTGACGGTTCCGACCGTCGAGCGCGGGTTTCGCGAGGTGGTCTTCTGCTCGATGGAAATGGCGGGCGATAGGCCGTCGATCTGGTCGACGTCGGGCTTCTGCATCATCTCAAGGAACTGCCGGGCATACGCCGACAGGCTTTCGACATAGCGGCGCTGGCCCTCGGCATAGATGGTGTCGAAGGCAAGCGACGACTTGCCGGAGCCCGACAGCCCGGTCATCACGATCAGGCTGTCGCGCGGCAGGTCAAGATCGACGTTCTTGAGATTGTGCTCGCGCGCCCCGCGAATGGAAAGGTATTTTTGGTCGGCCATCGCCGGTCGCCGCCTCAGATCTGGAATTTGCTGGATTGGGCGGGTTCTTCCCGGCCATCCCATATGTAGGTTGTTTTGCCGCCGCGTCGAGAGACGCCACAATCTCGACGGAAGAAGCCGATCATGGGTTTAACCGTCTTTCGCGCGAGCGGGCAAGCGGAAAGAACAAAGGCCGAACACGCTCCTGACAAAGCGCCTGTGGAAACAATCGCGCTAATGGTTGTGAAACAGTCGCAAGAGCGTCGTGGAAGTCAGTACCGCCAATCCCGCCCCGTTGATCCACACCATCCAGCTTACCTTCACGTAATCTCCTGGCGATCACATTTTTCGGTAACCGGCCGTCGACGGTTGACGTCGCGGACCTGCGGGAGCAGTCTCAAAACCGTCAGCGAAGCCGGCCGTCTTTCGATGGCCTCGCCGCCCAATTGGCGGCTGCGAGACGCCGCAGGTGATAGCGATTAGCGCTTCGAACGACATTGTCGCAACGGACCCAGGAGCGGAGCATGACGCCACCGGACAGTCCCTTGAGGCTCCACACGGAGATGGAGCCGCGGCAGGCATAAGTGCCAGGGCAGACTTGAAACGCCAGCCCGACAAACCGTGACTTGCCGATTCCCTACAATCAGAGACGATAGTCGGATCGTCGGCTGAGCGCCGCGTTGCATCCGAAACAGAACGCCGGCAGTCCACCCCCGGCTAAAGTTGGATTTAAGATCCATGAAGCCCCATCCGTCTGCACAGCAGGGATGGGGCTTGCATTTTGTGAGGCGCTCGCCTTGCGAACAAGCGACGCAAGGGTTTTCAGTGGTTCGGCAGCTTCATGCCGCCGGTTGCCATGTCGATCGTTATGCTGCCACCGATCCTGACATCGGTGTTGCCGATCTTGAACGAACCGTCGCCGCCGGCGGGCTGCGCGTCGTCCGGTTCCGGCTGCGGCGCCGGCTTGGCGATGCGGTAGTCGTCGCTGACGCCTGGCAATTTCTGCGTCGAGCTGTCGGCAAGCGCGGTGCCGGACACCAGCGCGGCGGCAAGCGCGGCGAGAACAGCGCATAATTGTCTGCGTTGGAGCGGATTGGTCATGCGCGGACTATAAGGACGCGGCTGGAGCGATGCCAGACGCGCGGCGATCAAATTGCCGCGCGTCTGCCTCGCGAAGTCAGGCCGCTTTCTTGCGCGTGTCGTAGACGTGGTCGACGAGGCCCCAGTCCTTGGCTTCCGCGGCGCTCATGAAATAATCGCGGTCGAGCGTGCGCTCGACTTCCTCGTAGGTTCGGCCGCAATGCTTGGCGTAAAGCTCGGTCATATGCTGCTTGGTGCGCACAATATCCTCGGCATGGCGCTGGATGTCGGAGGCCTGGCCCTGGAAGCCGCCGAGCGGCTGATGCAGCACGATCCTGGTGTTGGGCAAGGCGATGCGTCGCCCTGGCGTGCCGGCCATCAGCAGGAAGGAGCCCATCGAGGCGGCGAAGCCCATGCAGACCGTCGACACCGGGCAGGAGACGTATTGCATCGTGTCGTAGATCGCGAAGCCGCTGGTCACCATGCCGCCGGGCGAGTTGATGTAGAGCGAGATCTCCTTGTCGGGATTGTCCGATTCCAACGACAGAAGCTGCGCGCAGACCAGCGCCGACACGTTGTCGTTGATCTCGCCGTTAATGAAGACGATGCGCTCGCGCAGCAACCGCGAAAAGATGTCGAAGGAGCGCTCGCCGCGGCTCGATTGCTCGATGACCATCGGCACCAGATTGGCAATGCTCATGACGGATTCCTTTCGATCAGGCCGCGCGCAGCATCATGCAAGGCGCATTGGCGGCGGTTGGGGTCTTGCGCGCGTCAAGCGAAAGTCCGCATTCCGCGCCCGAGACGGCGACGAGCGGCTGCGCCACGGGCACGAAGCCGTCATGCACGATGCGAAGATGCGTGCCGCCCGAGGCGGTGCCGGCAAGCGTGAACGTGACGATGCTGTCAAAGGCGGGAAGCCGGTCCGCGTCCTTGGCGCCGGGCCGCTCGCGCCAGGAGTAGCGCAACAGCCTGCCGGGCTCGGCCTCGATCACCTCGCATTCGATCGGCGCATCCGGTCCGGCAAAGGCGAAGCGGCGGCCTGCTTCCGCCTTGATGTCGTTCGGCATCATCCAGGCGGCGAGCAGTTCCGGCTCGGTCAGCGCTCGCCAGACTTTTTCCGGCGGATCGGGAAGGTCGCATTCGAAGCTGAGCGGCGCTTCGTCGACCGTCGGGTTTTCGGTTGCCGTCATTGGTCCATTCCCTTCAGAACCGTCTTCAACTTTTCGATGCGTTCCGGCCAGAAGGCGCGGTAGCGTTCGATCCAGCCGAGCAACGGATCGAGCCCTTGCGGATCGGCGCGGTAGTAGGCGTTGCGGCCGGCGCGCCGCTCGACCACCAGGCCGGCGCCGCGCAGAACGGCGAGATGCTGGGAGACCGCCGGCTGCGACACGCTCATGCCGGCACGCAGCTCACTCACGCTCATCTCGCTGGCGGTCAGCCGCTCGTAGACGGCGCGACGGGTGGGGTCGGCGAGTGCCCGGAAAATCTCTGCTTCGATCATGGATGAAGCATAAGTCGATACTTATCGATTTGGCAAGCTTCTATTTGATCGCCATATCGGGATGCATGTTCAAACCCGGCCTTTGCTGACATTCCTTGACAGGACAGGCGGTCGAGATTAGAACGAAAAGAGAACAAAAACCTTGTGGGAAAAACCAGCCTTTGCGGGCATGGGCGACCCCGAGGCTGTAAGGTGAGCGACTTAAAATTTGTTTCGGATGAGCGCGGAGAAGTAAGATGGCGGGTAGCGTCAACAAGGTCATTCTGGTCGGCAATCTCGGGGCGGACCCTGAAATCCGCCGCCTGAATTCCGGCGATCCGGTCGTCAACATCCGCATCGCCACATCGGAAAGCTGGCGCGACAAGAACACCGGCGAGCGCAAGGACAAGACCGAGTGGCACAATGTCGTCATCTTCAACGACCAGCTTGCCAAGGTGGCCGAGCAGTATTTGAAGAAGGGCATGAAGGTCTATGTCGAGGGCCAGTTGCAGACCCGCAAATGGCAGGACCAGACCGGCAATGACCGCTACACGACCGAAATCGTGCTGCAGAAATTCCGTGGCGAATTGCAGATGCTCGACGCGCGCGGCGAGGGTGGCGGCGGCCAGGTCGGCAATTATTCCGGCGGCGGCAGCCGCGGTTCGGATTTCGGCCAGTCCGGCCCGAATGAAGGTTTCAGTCGCGGCGGCGGCGGTGGTTCGAAAGGCGGCGGCGGTGGCGGCCCGTCGCGCGAGCTGGATGACGAGATCCCGTTCTAGGCGCCTCGAAACGGCATTTGAGGGAAGGCGCGATGTCGCTCGGACCGCTTCTGTCGGCGCCGCCTCCATTCCATGGCATGCCTTCGCGGCCTTTGCCGCTTTCGCCATCGGCGGCGCCCAGCTGGCGCTGCCGAAGGGTACTGCGCGTCACCGCGTGCTGGGCTATGCTTGGGTGGCGCTTATGCTGGTCATCGCCATTTCGAGTTTCTGGATCCAGCAGATACGGCTCGTCGGTCCGTTCAGTCCGATCCATCTGTTGTCTATCCTGGTGCTGGTTACGGTGCCGCTGGCGGCATGGTATGCGCACACCCATAAGGTGGCAGCGCATCGCGGCACCATGATCAAGCTCTATCTGTTCGCGCTGGTCGGCGCCGGCATCTCCACGCTGCTCCCCGGCCGGGTCATGCATGCCGTCGTGTTCGGCCAGTAGGGCGTGTTGATATTCAGGTGAGGCCGGCCTGCAAATGCCGGTTTCCTGCGCTTCCGGTGCTCACGTACTTCAAGTACGCTCCGCTCCGGTTCTCGGAACCCGCCATTTTCGGCGCGGCCTGACCTGAATCTCAACACGCCTTGGCGCGGACGGGAATTTCGCAAGGAAGATCAAACGTGAAAGCACGCGTCAAATGGGTTGAGGAACGCACCTTTGTCGGCGAGTCCGGCACCGGCCACAAGGTCGTGCTGGGCACGGCGCATGGGCCGGATGGCAAGACGCCTGGACCGAGCCCGATGGAACTGGTGCTGATCGGCACTGGCGGCTGCTCGGCCTATGACGTCGTCCACATCCTCGAGAAGGGCCGCGAGGCGGTCGAGGATTGCGTGGTCGAGCTCGACGCCGACCGGGCCGAGACCGACCCGAAAGTGTTCACCCGCATCCACATGCATTTCATCGTCAAGGGCCGCGCGCTCTCGCGCGACAAGGTGAAACGGGCGATCGACCTGTCGATCGAGAAATACTGCTCGGCCAGCGCGATGATGGCGAAGACGGCGACTATCACGCGTGATTTCGAGGTGGTCGAAACGGTGGCGAAGTAGGCAGTAGGCAGTAGGCAGTAGGCAGTAGGCAGTAGGCAGTAGGCAGTAGGTGTGAGCCACTCGCAGCTGCGGATTATGCCGCCATCAGGGCCCTTACGCCGTCGGCCACGAACTGCACGGCGAGCGCGGCCAGGATCACGCCGAGCAGGCGCGTCAGGATCGAGCGGCCGGTCTGGCCGAGGATGCGGTCGATGCGTTCCGACAGCACGAACACCAGATAGGTGATGACGAGGCAGAGGAAGATGATGCCGACCAGCGCTGCCTGTGCGGCAAAGCCCTCAAAATGCCCCGATAAGAGCACCGTCGCCGAAATCGCGCCGGGGCCGGCGATCAGCGGAATCGCCAGCGGGAAAGCGGCGATGTTGTGGATCATGTCCTTGGTTATGGCGACGTCGCCGATCTTCTCCTTGCGGTCCTGACGGCGCTCGAACACCATTTCGAAGGCGATGAAGAACAAGAGGAAGCCGCCGGCAACGCGGAAGGCCGGCAGCGTGATGCCGAACACCGACAGGATCGAGGCGCCGGCAATTGCAAACAGCGCCATCACCAGGAAGCCGATTACCGAAGCACGCACCGAGACCTGCTGACGCTCTTCGCGATTCATGCCGCGCGTCACCGCAAGGAAGAGCGGCGCCAGCCCCGGTGGGTCGATGGTCACCAGGATGGTGACGAAGGCGTTGAACAGGGTATCGAAGCTCGGCATCGCTGGCCCCCTCCCGCCGGGGCGACGCCCGAGCCCCGCAATTGGTAGAGCAAAGGCCGGGCGCTGGAAACAGGCGGGAGGGTAAATCAGCCGGCTATTCGGCATTGCTGCAATAGGCTTCCAGCCGGTAACCATCCGGATCGATGACGAAGGCGGCATAATAATTGTCGCCATAGCCCGCGCGCAGTCCGGGCTGGCCGTTGTCCTTGCCGCCCTCACGCAATACGGCCGCATGGAAGGCGTCGACGCTGGCGCGTGTCGGCGCCGAGAAGCAGATGTGCAGGCCGGAGTCCATGTCAGCCGGTACCGGCCGCCCGGCATCGTTTACCCAAAGCCGGACTGTCTCGGCACCGTAACCGAAGGACCCGGGCGACTGGCTGAGACAGAATAGCCGAGCGGCTTCAGCGCTGCGTCATAGAAGCGTTTCGAAGCGCTGGCGTCACGGACGCCGATCGAGACATGGTCGAGCATTGTTTCCTCCATGATTGCAATTGGTTGGTCGCTTAAGCTGGAGTCGAGCGCCGTGCCAAAAACTCGACCTCCATGCGCCAGGTCGCGCCCCCGTCATGCGAGCGCTCGCCGAGCCAGCGGAACGAGTTTTCGGTTATGCGTGAAAAGCTCCAGCGCACCGACGCGCCGGTGCCGTCGGCGCCGACCTGGACGATCGTGTCGCCCTCGGCGCGGCCGAGCTGCCGGCTGTAATACTGGTTGCGCGGGTCGCTCCAGAAAATGTGCCAGGCGTCGGCGCTGGCATCGTAGACCCGCAATGTCGTGCCGTAGAAGGTCCACGGCCCGAGCGACGGGGAGGGACCTGCGTCGCGGGCGGGCAGGATCCAGACGTCCTGCACGGCCCTGCCTTCCAGAACCCAGCCGAAATGCACCTCGCCGCGCCCTGTGAGCCTGGTGCCGTCCTCGAGAATGCGGGTGGCGTCGAATGCCCAGGCACCGATGAAGCGGCCGTAGAGCTTCAGCTTTTCGGCGAGGTCTGGTTTGGGCCCGTCACTGTGCAGGGCCTCAGCAAAGGGATCGGTCATTGTTGCTGCCTCGTTTGTCAGGAGAGGGCAAGCAATAGGGGCATGGCAGGGTTCGTCGCTTGGGAAAAATTGCTATCTTTCGGGCATGACGACAGCGCAGAAAACTCTGGGTTCAGGACATGGCTGGTCCGTGTCCGACGTGGTGTGCACCGCCGCTGCCGGCGACAAGCCGTTCGAGGAGGAGCATCGCGGCTTCTGCATCGCCGCGGTGACCAGGGGAACGTTCCGCTATCGCACGCGCCAGGGCACGGCAATGTTGGCGCCGGGCGCCATCCTGCTCGGCAATCCCGGCGCCTGCTACGAATGTGGGCATGAGCACGGTGCCGGCGACCGCTGCCTCTCGTTCCATTTCTCGCCGGCCTATATGGAAGGCGTCATGGCCGACTTGCCGGGCGTAAAACGGCTCGGCTTTGCCGATCCGCGCCTGCCGCCTTTGCCGGCGCTGGCGCCTTTGCTGGCCGGGGCGGAGGCAGCGCAGGAATCCGGCGACGACGAGGCATTCGAGGAACTCGGCCTGCGCATTGCAGGCGCGGTCATCGCGGCTGCCGCCGGTCTTTCCAGAGCGGCACGGGCTCCCAGCCGCCGCGACCAGAAACGGGTTGCCGAGGCCGTGCGCCTGATCGAGCTCAACGCCGAGCGACCGCTCTCGCTGACCGAGCTGGCCGACGGCACTGCGACCAGCCCGTATCATTTCCTGCGCACGTTCCGGCAGGTTGCCGGCATGACGCCCTATCAGTTCCTGCTGCGGACCAGACTGCACCGCGCCGCGGTGCGCCTGCGCAGCTCGGACGCGGCGATCTCGACGATCGCCTTCGACGCAGGCTTCAACGACCTGTCGACCTTCAACCGCCGCTTCCGGCGCGAGATGGGGGAGGCGCCTGGCGCATACCGAGCCAGGCGAGCCCACATGCGATAGCGCCGGACGCGCTTTGATTTGGACCGGCAATTTCGCCAACAACCGGCTGTCTCGAGTGCCCCGTTGTCATTGCTTGAAAACGTAAATCGCGCCTCCGCTGTCGTCGGATACGAGGACGGAGCCATCCGGCGCCTCCTTGACATCTACGGGGCGACCAACGCCTCTGGCGAATGTCGCTACCGAGACCGGCCGTCCGCCCCGGAAGCGCACGCGCACGACCTGGCGGCCGACGGGTACCGACCTGTTCCAACTTCCATGCTCGGCGACCAGAGCGTCGCCGCCGAGGCTGCGGAAGAAGTGGATTCCGAGCGTTGCGACATGCGCCTGGAAGTCGAAGACGGGCGAAATCTGCTGCGCGGGCGGTCGCGCGCCCTCGAATCCCTTGAGCCGGATTTGGCCGCCGAAATATGGAAAGCCGTAGAAGCCGCCGGGCCGGAGCTCGTTCAACTCGTCGGGCGGGATGTCGTCGCCCATACGGTCTGCGCCGTTGTCGGTGAAGAACATCGTGCCGCCTTGCCAGTCGAAGCCAACCGAATTACGCACGCCCCAGGCGACGCGCCGAAGATCGGACCCGTCCTGCTTCATGCTGACGATCGTGCCTTGCAGTCCCCGCGGCTGGCAAATGTTGCAAGGCAATCCCAACGAGACATAGAGCCTGGAATCGGGGCCGACGCCGATATAGCGATAACTATGAACCCCTGAATTCGCCAATCCCCGGCGAATGTCGCGCCTGCCGCTGAGAGCGCCTCCTGGCCCGATATCGAAGGCGGTTACGCTGTTCCTCCAGGCTACGAACAGACGACTGCCGGAGCATGCGACACCGCTCGCAGCCGAGAACCCGGAGGCGACCCGTCGGGCGCGTCCCCCGGACACAGGCAAGGCATAGACCGAGGAGCCTTTGGTGCCGACGAACAGCATGTCGCCGCAGACCGCCATTTCGCGCGCGGCTGGAACGCGGGCAAGAAGCGCAGCCCGCGCCGCGCCGAGATCCAAACCGGAGGCGACCGTCGCAACCGAAGCGAAAGCGAGGAATCGAATTCCAGCGGAAAGCAATCCGGTCTTGAGGGAAAGGACGTCCATTGCCGCCTCCACACGCAAGCAGGTCTGCCGGAGGGAATTGGAGCGGCTTATCCCCGTTTCAAGTCGAGCCAGCGATACAGCGGCGACAGGCAGGGCACGGAGCTTGCCAGGCCCGGCTGCCGTCAATCCGACGGCATCGATAAGGATGCAGTTGCGAAGAATTTCAACAAAGCGATGAAGGAAGCGTTGGCGCTCGCCAGGAGCAAGGACGCGGACTATCTGCCTTGCTGGTGCGGGCCGACGCGCCGGCCGCCAGATCGCCGTTGAGGTCCTTGACGCTCCAGCCGCTCAGCGCCCGCAGGGGCAGCCATGAGGCCAGGTTCACAGCACTTGCGGTTTTTGCCCGATCCATCGCCGACCTTGCCGCATGACGGCGAAAACGACAGTGGCCATATCGTCGCAATCAGCGGTATCCATTTGAAATTACCACCGAAATTGTCTCTGGAAAAGTCCGGCCGACATTGGAGTTTCGGCGAGGCTTCCTATATAAGCATGCAGTGATTCCCGACTGGATTGTGACCTGATTTGACCGACCAGAAGACACCGCGCGGGCCGGACGGCGGCCCCACCGGCATCGAGCCGATTTCGATCATCGAGGAGATGCAGCGCTCCTATCTCGATTACGCCATGAGCGTGATCGTCAGCCGCGCGCTGCCAGATGTGCGCGACGGCCTGAAGCCCGTGCATCGGCGCATCCTCTACGCCATGCAGGAAGGCGGTTACCACTGGAACCGCAAGCATGTGAAATCGTCCCGCATCGTCGGCGATGTGATGGGTAAATACCATCCGCACGGCGACGCCTCGATCTATGACGCCCTGGTTCGCATGGCGCAGGACTGGTCACTGCGCGTGCCGCTGATCGACGGTCAAGGCAATTTCGGCTCTATCGACGCCGACCCGCCTGCGGCCATGCGCTACACCGAGTCGCGGCTCACCAAGGTCGCGCACGAGCTCCTGGAGGATATCGACAAGGAAACGGTCGATTTTCAGGACAATTATGACGGCGCGGAACAAGAGCCCAAGGTGCTGCCTGCGCGTTTCCCGAACCTTCTGGTCAATGGTTCGGGCGGCATCGCCGTCGGCATGGCCACCAACATCCCGCCGCATAATCTGGCCGAAGTGTGCAACGGAGCGATGGCGATCATCGACAATCCGGCCATCGACCTGCCGGCGCTGATGGAGATCGTGCCCGGCCCGGATTTCCCGACCGGCGGCATCGTCCTTGGCCGGTCCGGTATATACAGCGCCTATTCCACCGGCCGCGGCTCGATCGTCATGCGCGGTCGCGTCGAGATCGAAAGGCGCGGAAACGATCGTGAATCCATCGTTGTCACCGAGATCCCCTATCAGGTGAACAAGGCGGCGATGATCGAGAAGATGGCCGAACTGGTGCGCGAAAAGCGTATCGACGGCATTTCCGACATCCGCGACGAGAGCGACCGTCAGGGCTATCGCGTCGTCATCGAACTGAAGCGCGAGGCTGTCGCCGACGTCATCCTCAACCAGCTTTACCGCTTCACGCCGCTGCAGACCTCGTTCGGCGCCAACATGGTGGCGCTCAACGGCGGCAAGCCGGAAGTGATGACGCTGATCGACATGCTCAAGGCCTTTGTCGGTTTCCGCGAGGAGGTGATCAGCCGCCGCACGAAATACCTGCTGCGCAAGGCGCGCGAGCGCGCCCATGTGCTTGTCGGCTTGGCGATTGCGGTCGCCAACATCGACGAGGTGATCAAGCTCATCCGCACAGCACCCGATCCGCAGACGGCGCGCGAGCAGTTGATGGAGCGGCGCTGGCCGGCGCATGACGTCGCGCCGCTGATCAAGCTGATCGACGATCCGCGCCACCGCATCAACGAGGACGGCACCTACAATCTCTCCGAGGAACAGGCGCGCGCCATCCTCGACCTGCGCCTGCAGCGCCTGACCGCGCTCGGCCGCGACGAGATCGCCGACGAGTTGAACAAGATCGGCGCTGAGATCGTTGATTTCCTTGATATCTTGTCGTCGCGCGCGCGCATCCAGCAGATCGTCAAGGACGAGCTGATCGCGGTCCGTGACGAATTCGGCACGCCGCGCCGCACCGAGCTCTCCGACGGCGGGGCGGATATGGAAGACGAGGACCTGATCCAGCGGGAGGACATGGTCGTCACCGTCAGCCATTCCGGCTACATCAAGCGCGTGCCGCTCTCGCTCTACCGGGCGCAGCGCCGCGGCGGCAAGGGCCGCTCCGGCATGTCGACCAAGGACGAGGATTTCGTCACCCGGCTGTTCGTGGCCAACACGCACACGCCCGTGCTGTTCTTCTCCTCGCGCGGCATCGTCTACAAGGAAAAGGTCTGGCGGTTGCCGATCGGCAACCCGCAATCGCGCGGCAAAGCGCTGATCAACATGCTGCCGCTCGAGCAGGGTGAGCGCATCACTACGATCATGCCGCTGCCGGAGGACGAGACCAGCTGGGGCGAGCTCGACGTGATGTTCGCCACCACGCGCGGCACCGTGCGCCGCAACAAGCTGTCCGACTTCGTCCAGGTCAACCGCAACGGCAAGATCGCCATGAAGCTGGAGGAAGAGGGCGACGAGATTCTCGGCGTCGAGACCTGCACAGACAATGACGACGTGCTTTTGACGGCGAATTCCGGCCAGTGCATCCGTTTCCCGGTCTCCGACGTGCGCGTCTTCCAGAGCCGCAATTCCGTCGGCGTGCGCGGCATAAGCATGGCCGATACCGACCGCATCATCTCGATGTCGATCATCGAGAATGTCGATGCGTCACCCGCCGAGCGCGCAGCCTATCTGAAGCGTGCCGCAGCGGAGCGCAGGCTTGCCGCCGGCGGAGCCGGCGAGGAAGAGGAGATTGCGCTCACCAATGAGGAGGTCGGCGAGGAAGCCGAGCTTTCCGACGAGCGCTATGAGTTCCTCAAGGCGCATGAAAGGTTTGTGCTGACGGTGACTGAATATGGCTACGGCAAGCGTTCGTCGTCCTACGACTTCCGCCTGACCGGTCGCGGCGGCAAGGGTATCCGCGCCACCGACGTGTCGAAGACGGCCGAGATCGGCCGCCTGGTCGCCACCTTCCCCGTCGGCAATGACGACCAGATCATGCTGGTTTCAGACGGCGGCACGGTCATCCGGGTACCGGTCAACGGCATACGCTTCGCCAGCCGGGCCACCAAGGGCGTGACGATCTTCAACACGGCTGAGGGCGAGAAGGTTGTGTCGGTGGAGCGGATTTCGGAGCCGCAGTCGGATGAAGAGGCCGAAGACGTGGCTTCGAGTGAGACTGGCGCCGACAATAGGAGCGAGAGCGAATAGGTCCGTCAAAGCCGGCCCTCTGGGCCGGTGCGGTGATAGTGGTGATTAGCGGCGACGGTAGACGTTGCGTTGAGCAAAACCATCGAGCCGCTTTGTGTTGGCCTTGACGCGCACCCGCGCTGCTTCCTGATGCAACCCGAATGCAGTCGCGATCAGCATCACGATGGTCATTGCAGTGGCAAGCATGTAGATCAGCATTTGCGTGTTCTCCTGGGCGTACAACGATGACATGGGAATTTGGTTTCATCGCTTGAAGCGGCAGCCTAGTGAACGCTGCGTGAAACGTTAGTGATTGCCGCATTCATCTGTCGTTCATCGGCGCGAAAAGGTTCACGGCCGGCCAATCGGTGGGATTTGCCATCGTTTGAGAAGCTCGCTAATGCGTTTCGTGGGAAACGGCGGACGGCTCTATCTTTTTGTTTTGCGCAGTTCCGGACGGAAAACCGCTCACACTTTTCCTGGAATTGCTCTAGAAGCCTGCCATGACCGAACGCATCGCTCTTTACGCCGGCTCCTTCGACCCGCTGACCAACGGCCATCTCGACGTGCTGAAAGCCTCGCTCGCGGTAGCCGACACCGTTTATGCGGCGATCGGCATCCATCCGGGTAAGAAGCCTTTGTTTTCCTTCGAGGAACGCGTGGAGCTGATCGAGGCCGCGACCAAAGCCGAGTTCGGCCGGGACGGCGGCCGCATCAAGGTCGTTTCCTTCGACGGGCTAGTCATCGACGCGGCCCGCAAACACGGCGCCTCGATCATGATCCGCGGCCTGCGCGACGGCACCGACCTCGACTACGAAATGCAGATGGCCGGCATGAACGAGACGATGGCGCCGGAATTACAGACGGTTTTTCTCCCCGCCAGCCCCTCGGTGCGCACCATTACCGCCACACTCGTGCGCCAGATTGCCTCGATGGGTGGCGATATCCGCCCATTCGTGCCAGTGGCCGTCGCCGGCGCGCTCAACGCCAAGTTCACCAGATAGGCTTTCCCGGAGATTCCCATGCAGCTGAAGAAGCTCGCTTCGTTCCTTGTCGTGCTTGCCGGCCTTTTCGCGGCATTCCTTTTCTCGGCATCCGGGCCGGCCGTCGCCGCCGACAAGGAAAACACCATGATCATCACGCTCAAGGATGGCGACGTGACCATCGCGTTGCGCCCCGACCTGGCGCCTAAGCATGTCGCGCAGATCAAGAAGCTGGTGCGCGACGGCGCCTATGACAATGTCGCCTTCCACCGCGTCATCGACGGCTTCATGGCGCAGACCGGCGACGTCAAGTTCGGCAACATGAAGAAGGGCTTCAACCCGCAAGCCGTCGGCACCGGCGGTTCCGATCTTCCCGACCTGCCGGCCGAGTTCTCGCAGACCGAGCAGTTCACGCGCGGCGTAGTCGGCATGGCCCGCTCGCAAGACCTGAATTCGGCCAACTCGCAATTCTTTATCATGTTCGCGCCGGCGCCGAACCTCGACGGCCAGTACACCATCGTCGGCAAGGTGGTCGGCGGCATGGACCTCGTCGACAAGATCAAGAAGGGCGACGAAGCCGACAACGGCACGGTCACCGATCCCGACCGCATGATCAAGGTTCGCATCGCCGCCGACGGCAAATAACTCCCTCGATTTTCAAAAAGGATTTCTGACATGGCTGAGATCAAGGACCGCGAGAACGCACTCATCATGGAAACGACCAAGGGTCCGGTCGTCATCGAGATGTACCCCGAGCTGGCACCCGGGCACGTCGCCCGCATCAAGGAACTGGCGCGTGAGGGTGCCTATGACGGCGTGGTGTTCCACCGCGTCATCGACGGCTTCATGGCGCAGACCGGCGACGTCAAGTTCGGCAATTCCTCGAAGCCCACCTATGCGCCCTCGCGCGCCGGCATGGGCGGCTCCGACAAGCCGGACCTCAAGGCCGAGTTCTCCAACGCCAATCACGGCCGCGGCACCTGCTCGATGGCTCGGGCCCAGAACCCGAACTCGGCCAATTCGCAATTCTTCATCTGCTTCGACGACGCCGCCTTCCTCAACCGCCAGTACACGGTGTGGGGCCAGGTCATCGAAGGCATGGAAAATGTCGACAAGATCAAGCGCGGCGAGCCGGTGCAGGATCCCGACAAGATCGTGTCGCTGAAGGTCGCGGCCGACGTCAAGTAAGGCACAAGAACGACGATGGGCGCAGTCTGGTCCCTGCTTGGCATCCTGTCCGGCGCCTTCATCGCCGTCCAGGCGCCGATCAATTCCCAATTGGCGCGCGGCCTCGGTCTTCCGGTGGCCGCCGCCGCGTTCTCCTTCCTGTCCGGCGCCATCGTGCTCGGCGTCATCTCGGTCTCGGTAGTAAAGCTGCAGGGCATCTCGCTGGACTGGAAAGCGCCGGCGCCCTGGCTGTTCATCGCCGGCGGCATGCTCGGCGGCTTCTATGTGACGCTGTCGACGATCCTCACGCCGCGCATCGGCGCTGCCGCGCTCATGGCCTTCCTGGTCGCCGGCCAGCTGACCGCCGGCATGCTGATCGACCGCGCCGGTTTCCTTGGCGTGGCGGTGCGCGAAATCTCGCTTGGCCGCGTTGCCGGCGCCGTGCTCTTGCTTGCCGGGGCGTTGCTCATCCGGCTCTTCTGATGCGCGTCGACCTGTTCGACTTCGACCTGCCGGAGGAGCGCATCGCGCTTCGCCCGGCGGAGCCGCGCGATAGCGCCAGGCTGCTAGTCGTCACACCGGGAGAAGCATTGCAGGACCGCATCGTTTCCGATCTGCCGTCGCTGCTTCGCGAAGGCGACGTGCTGGTGTTCAACGACACCAAGGTTATTCCGGCGCAGCTCAAAGGCATGCGCAAGCGCGGCGATGCGGTGGCGCAGGTCGAGGCGACGCTGCATATGCGCGTGGCACCGGACCGCTGGCAGGCCTTCATGCGGCCGGGCAAACGCATCGCCGCCGGCGACCGCATCCATTTCGGCCATGATCAGAATTCCTGCTTCCTCGGCCAACTCGACGCGACGGTGCTCGAAAAGGGAGAGGCGGGCGAGGCGCTGCTCGGCTTCGATCTTTCCGGGCCGTTCCTCGACGAGGCGCTGCACGCGGTCGGCCACATCCCGCTGCCGCCCTACATCGCCTCAAAGCGCGACGACGACGAGCGCGACCGCGCCGATTACCAGACGATCTATGCCAGGGAAGAGGGCGCAGTCGCTGCCCCCACCGCCGGGCTGCATTTCACGCCGGAGCTGTTTGCCGCGCTCGGCGCCAGGGGCATCGAGCGTCGCTTCGTCACGCTGCATGTCGGCGCCGGCACCTTCCTGCCGGTCAAGGCCGACGACACGGCCGATCACAAGATGCATGCCGAAACCGGCTCGGTGAGCCCGGAGACGGCGGCGGCGCTCAACGCGGCCAAGGCGCGGGGAGGGCGGATCATCTGTGTCGGCACGACGTCGCTGCGGCTGCTGGAGAGCGCGGCGCGTGCGGACGGCAGGATCGAGCCCTGGTCCGGACCGACCGACATCTTCATCACGCCCGGCTATCGGTTCCGCACAGCCGATATGCTGATGACCAATTTCCATCTGCCGCGCTCGACGCTGTTCATGCTGGTCTCGGCCTTCAGCGGACTGGAGACGATGCGCTCGGCCTATGCGCATGCCGTCGAGAACCGCTACAGGTTCTATTCCTATGGCGATGCCAGCCTGCTTTACCGGGCGGAGACGAGCGATGGACGATGATCTCGAGAAAATGGACCGCGACATGCTGATGGCGGAGGTGAAAAAGCTGCGCGCCGGCATCCGCGCGCATCGCGACGCGACCGGGCATGATCTGTGCTGGCATCATCCCGACCTCTGGGACCTTTTGCCGGAAAAGACCGAGCCGTCGATCGCCGTGCCACCCTGGCCGAAATTCATGCGGGGCTGCATCCGCTACCGGCAGTCGCTCGCCGAGCAGGCGCCGGGCGCTCCGGTGCATGACAAGGAATTCAATGGCTGAGACTTTTTCCTTCAAGGTGCTTGCCACTGACGGCAAGGCCAGGCGCGGCGTTGTCTCGATGCCGCGCGGCGAGATCCGCACGCCTGCCTTCATGCCGGTCGGCACCGGCGGCACCGTCAAGGCCATGTATATGGACCAGGTGCGCGGCGTCGGCGCCGACATCATCCTCGGCAACACCTATCATCTGATGCTGCGGCCGGGCGCCGAGCGCGTGGCGAGGCTCGGCGGCCTGCATGAGTTCGCGCGCTGGCCGCATCCGATCCTGACCGACAGCGGCGGCTTCCAGGTCATGTCGCTTTCGAAGCTCAGGAAGCTGACCGAACAGGGCGTCACCTTTCGCTCGCATATCGACGGCGCGCCTTACGAGATGTCGCCGGAGCGGTCGATCGAGATCCAGGGACTGCTCGATTCCGATATCCAGATGCAGCTCGACGAATGCACGGCACTTCCGGCAAAGCCAAAGGAGATCGAGCGCGCCATGGAATTGTCGCTGCGCTGGGCCGAGCGCTGCAAGACGGCATTCGGCGACCAGCCGGGCAAGGCGATGTTCGGGATCGTCCAGGGCGGCGACAGCGCGCCGATGCGCCTGCGTTCGGCGCAGGCGCTCAAGGCGATGGACCTCAAAGGGTACGCCGTCGGCGGGCTTGCGGTCGGCGAGCCCCAGGCGGTGATGCTGGAGATGCTCGACATTACCTGCCCGGAACTGCCGGCCGACAGACCGCGCTATCTGATGGGCGTCGGCACGCCGGACGATATATTGAAATCGGTGGCGCGCGGCATCGACATGTTCGACTGCGTGATGCCGACGCGCGCCGGCCGTCACGGTCTGGCTTACACACGCCGCGGCAAGGTCAATCTCAGGAACGCCCGTCATGCCGACGATCCGCGGCCGCTCGACGAGGAAAGCGACTGCCCGGCGGCGCGCGACTATTCGCGCGCCTATCTGCATCACCTGGTGCGCTCGCAGGAAGCGCTCGGCGCCATGCTGCTGACCTGGAACAACCTGTCCTATTATCAGAGACTGATGCAGGACATCCGGGCAGCCATCGAGGCGCAGGCTTTTGAAACGCGCGCCGCCGAGATCACCGAAGGCTGGGCGAGGGGCGATATTCCGGCGCGGTGATGCCGCCAATCGCTTCGCACTTTCCTGATTGTGCTTAGGTGCTGACCGAAGTCGCGGCGCGCAGGCTGCAGCCGGTGATCTTGAAACTGCCGTCCGCCTGCTGCTGCAGGGTGTAGACCGCCTCGTAGTCTTTGCCGTCGGGTCCTACGATCAACACCTGCTGGACGATCGAACCGGGCGCGGTCTCCTCGACCTTGCCGAAGGAATAGGATTGGGGTTTACGCACCGGCGCGTAGCCGTTCGTCACCATGTTCATGAAGGTGTCGACGGTCGGAAAGATCTGCTTCACGTTCGGTGCGGCGAAACTGTAGGTGGTGGCCCCGTCATTCGCGATGAAGGCCTTCAACTGGCTGTCGATGACGGTCTGCGCGGCCTGGATCTCGGCATCGCCAGCCAAGGCAAGCGAGGTCATCAACATCGGAACGAGAGCTAGTGCGAACAATGCGCGGCGCATGACCTGCCTCCCTGGAATTCACTTGGCGAACGAATCTAACATACGCGTCGCGGCATTGCGTGGTTTCACCGAGCTGCGAAGATTTCGCCATTTCAGCGTCGGGAGGCGAGATCAGATGCTCTTTGAGGTGCGCGGCGCGTGAAGCTTGAAAGCCGAGCGGCAGTCTGCCACAAGGGCCGCTTATTCGTTGGAACGGATCCGCTCTTGGAATCGTGGATCCGTTCCAACTTTTTGTTTTGACGCAATTCCGGACGGAAAGCCGCCAGGCACTTTTCCTGGAATTGCTCCGAGGCTGGCAGGACCGGGCAATGAAGGCATTTTTCGTGCAGATCAAGTGCGACCTGGGCAAGTCCTATGAGGTCGCCAGCGCGCTCGCCGATGCCGAGATCGCCTCCGAGATTTACTCGACCGCGGGCAATTACGACCTGCTTGCCAAATTCTATATCGATGACGAGGAAGACGTCGGCCACTTCGTCAACGAGCGGGTGCAGATTCTGCCTGGAATCAAGGACACCTTCACTATCGTGACCTTCCGGGCGTTCTGATCGGGTCTCGCTGTGCCCCGCCGGGAAGCAGGAACTGACCCGGCCTTGCCATCCGTGCCTTGATTTTAGGCAATTTGCATGGAGTGACCGTCACGGCTTCCTAAATCACCGATTGCGCTTGATTTTCTCCGGCGGGGCCAGTGAAATGGCCTCAGAGGGGAGTACGCGATTGGCAGCGTTCGACGAAATGCTTCCGGAAGTCTCCGGATTGAGAAGACCTTATGAGGCTTACGATCGCTGGCTGAAGGAGCAGGACCCGGCCAGGCTTACCCAGAAGATGCAGGACGCCGAGCGCGTCTTCCGCAAGACCGGCATTACCTTTGCCGTCTATGGCGAGCAGGAAGCTTCCGAGCGGCTGATCCCTTTCGACATCGTCCCGCGCATCCTCTCCGGCCAGGAATGGCGCCGGCTGACGCAAGGCATCGAGCAGCGCGTGCAGGCGCTGAACGCCTTCCTCGACGACATCTACCACCGCCAGGAGATCCTGCGCGCCGGGCGGGTGCCCAAGGATCTGATCGCCAGGAACGAAGCCTTCCTGCCCGAGATGATCGGGGTCAGGCCGCCGGCCGGCGTTTATACCCACATTATCGGCGTCGATATCGTGCGCATCTCGGAGAACGAGTTCTACGTGCTGGAGGACAATGCCCGCACGCCGTCCGGCGTCTCCTACATGCTCGAGAACCGCGAAACGATGATGCAGCTCTTTCCGGAGCTGTTCCAGAAGATCAAGGTGCGGCCTGTCGAGAACTACCCGCAGTTGCTGCGCCAGTCGCTGGCGGCCGTGCGGCCGCAAAGCGCCAAAGGCACGCCGACCATCGCGGTGCTGACGCCGGGTTCCTACAACTCGGCCTATTTCGAACATGCCTTCCTCGCCGACCAGATGGGCGTGCAACTCGTCGAAGGGCAGGATCTGCGCGTCGTCGACGGCCACGTCGCGATGCGGACCACGGAGGGCTACAAGCAGATCGACGTGCTCTACCGGCGCGTCGACGACGCCTTCCTCGATCCGCTGACCTTCCGGCCGGACTCCGCGCTCGGCGTGCCGGGTATCATGGATGTCTATCGCGCCGGCAACATCACCATCGCCAATGCGCCTGGCACGGGCATCGCCGACGACAAGGCGATCTATTCCTATATGCCCGAGATCGTCGAGTTCTACACCGGCCGCAAGGCGATCCTCGGCAACATCCCGACCTGGCGCTGCTCGGAGCCCGACAGCCTCAAATATGTGCTCGAGCACATCGGCGAGTTGGTGATCAAGGAAGTGCATGGCTCCGGCGGCTACGGCATGCTGGTCGGCCCGGCCGCGACCAAGAAGGAATGTGAGGCGTTCGCCAACAAACTCCAGGCGAAGCCTTCCAACTACATCGCCCAGCCGACGCTGGCGCTCTCGACCTGCCCGATCCTGACCGAGAAGGGCCTGTCGCCCCGCCATGTCGACCTTCGGCCTTATGTGCTGGTCTCCGACCGAATTCAGATCGTGCCGGGCGGCCTGACGCGTGTCGCCCTGAAAGAGGGCTCCCTGGTGGTGAATTCCTCACAGGGGGGCGGGACGAAGGATACGTGGGTGTTGGATGATTGATATGAGCGAGTAGGGAATGGGCAGTAGGCAGTAGGCAGTTGAACATAGAGGGACGGGAAATGGCACATTCTATTGAGATTCAAATGCTTACTACTGCCTACTGCCTATTCCCTACTCACTAGCCCGAAGGGCGTTCTCATGCTTCTCGGCCGCACCGCCAACGGTCTCTACTGGATGAACCGCTATATCGAGCGGGCCGAAAACATGGCGCGCCTGGTCGATGCCGGCTTGCGCATGGCGCTGACGCGCACCCAGGATGCATCCGAGGAGTGGAACTCGGTGCTGCTCAGCGCCGGCTCGGACGTCGCCTTCAGCCAGAAGTACCAGGACTACACGGCCGCAAACGTCTCCGATTTCCTGCTGCGCGATACCTCGAACCCGTCGAGCACGATGTCGTCGATCGAGACGGCGCGCAACAATGCCCGCATGGTGCGCACGGCGCTGACGCGCGAGACTTGGGAAAGCATCAATGAAGCCTGGATGTCGCTCAAGCGCATGCTGGCGAGGCCCGTCGACGAGCGCGACCTGCCGACGGTTCTCGATGCCATCAAGCGCGAGACGGCGCTGATCCGCGGTTCGTTCTACGGTACGATGCTGCGCAACGAGATTTTCGATTTCTCGCAGCTCGGCACCTATGTCGAGCGCGCCGACAACACGGCGCGCATCCTCGACGTGAAATATTATGTGCTGTTGCCTTCACTGTCCTGGGTCGGCTCGACGCTGGACAACTACCAGTGGGAGTCGATCCTGCGCTCCGTGTCGGCGCACCGCTCCTACCGCTGGGTTTATGAGGCGGACTACAAGCCGACCAATATAGCCGACTATCTGATCCTCAACGTGCGCATGCCGCGCTCACTGACCTTCTGCTACCGCTTTCTCGGCGAGCATTTGAAATTCCTCGCCGACGATTACGGCGAGCGCCATGCATGCCACGCCACGGCCGAGAAGATCCCAGGCGATGCTGAGGAAGGGTTCGATCAAGGACATATTCGACCACGGCCTGCACGAATTCCTGCACGAGTTCATTCGCGACAACACCAGGCTGGGCGACGAAATCGCCCAGGATTACCGGTTCTATTGAGCACAGCCGAGGGCGAGCGCTATGCGGCTCAAGATCACCCATCGCACCGAGTACCACTACGACCAGCCGGTGCAGTATCTGCTGCAGCGGCTGCGCCTGCTCCCTTCCAGCGGGCGCACGCAGACCATCGGCTCCTGGGCGATCAAGGTGGAAGGCGCGCGCGAGGAGGTGCGCTTCACCGACCATTTCGGCAACGACACGCGGCTGGTCAGCGCCGAGAGGGGCCAGAACTCGATCACCGTCGAGGCGGCTGGAGACGTGACCACGCATGACACGGCGGGCGTGACGGGTCCGCATCAGGGTTTTGCGCCGCTCTGGCTGTTCGCGCAACAGACGCCGCTCACCACCGCCGGCGAAGGGATACGCGAACTGGCTGGCCTGGTCGGGCAGGGCACCGAGATCGAGCGATTGCACCGGCTGATGGGCGTGATCCGCGAACGAGTCGCCTACAAACCGGGCACGACCAGCGTCGTGACGCCGGCGGAGGAGGCGGTCGCGCTGAAGTCCGGCGTCTGCCAGGACCACAGCCACATCTTCATCGCTGCGGCCGGCGCGCTTGGTTTTCCCGCCCGCTATGTCAGCGGTTATTTGATGATGGATGCGGCCGTGGAGCAGGCCGCGAGCCATGCCTGGGCCGAGGCCTATGTCGTCGGGCTCGGATGGGTTGCCTTCGATCCGGCGAACGGTATCTCTCCCGACGAACGCTATGTGCGGGTGGCGATGGGGCGCGACTATCGCGATGCCTCGCCGGTGTCGGGGATACTCTTGGGGCAGGCGCAAGAGAAGCTTGCCGTCAGCGTCACGGTGGAGCAGTAATCCGCTTCGAAACCGCCGGAGCGGTTCAGCATTTGATGGGATCGCCGAACCGCTCTATCTCTTTGTTTTCACGCAATTCCGGGCGGAAAACCGCTACATGCTTTCCTGGAATTGCTTTAGCAGAAGAGCGACCATGACCTATTGCGTCGGCCTCAAGATCGATCGCGGGCTCGTGTTCATGTCGGACACGCGTACCAATGCCGGCATGGATTCGATCTCGACCTTCAAAAAGATGCATGTGTGGGAAGAGCCCGGCGAGCGCGTCATCGTGCTGATGTCGGCAGGCAATCTTGCCACGACGCAGGCGGTGGTCAGCCTTCTCGACGAACGCAACAAGGCCGTTGGCGACCGTCATCCGAAGCTGCTCGAAACCCCGTCCATGTACCAGACGGTGCGGCTGGTCGGCGATACGGTCAAGGAAGTCATCGAACATGCCTCGCCGAACGGCGACAAGGCCGATTCCTACTTCAATGCCTCCTTCATCCTTGGAGGCCAGATCAAGGGCAGCCCGCCAACGCTGTTCATGATCTACCCGGAAGGCAACTTCATCGAGTCGACCGATGACACCCCTTTCTTTCAGATCGGCGAGACGAAATACGGCAAGCCGATTATCATCCGTGCCTACGACCGGACAATGAGCCTTGCCGAAACGGTGAAGCTGCTTCTCGTGTCCTTCGATTCTACGCTGAAATCCAACCTTTCGGTCGGGCTGCCGCTCGACCTGCTGTTCCTGGAGCACGATGCGCTCAGGGTGGGGCTGAACCGACGGATCGACCAGAATGACCCTTACTATCGCACCGTTTCCGACGGCTGGTCCAATGCGCTGAAAATCGCTTTTTCAAATCTGCCGGATTTTCCGGGGTAGGATTTTGGTCGCACCATTGCCTGGGAGCGGTTCAGCCGGCCGGTGTCTTCGACGGCTGCTGGGAGGAAAATATGGATAATGAGGAATTCCGCGACTGGTCGAGGCGGGCGGCCGAGTGGGGCGTCGATTACCGTGCCGGCCTGCGCGACCGCCCGGTGCGGCCGGCGATCGCGCCGGGCGAGATCTTCAGGAGCATCGAGGCCTCGCCACCCGAATTGCCGGAGCCGATGGACAAGATTTTCGCCGATTTCGAAGAGAAGATCGTGCCGGGCATGACGCATTGGCAGCATCCGCGCTTCTTCGCCTATTCCCGGCCAATGCGGCTCCGGTTTCGGTCGTGGCGGAATATCTGGTCTCGGCGATGGCCGCGCAGTGCATGCTGTGGCAGACCTCGCCGGCGGCGACGGAGCTCGAGACGCGCATCGTCGACTGGATGCGCCAGGCGCTTGGCCTGCCCGAAGGCTTTTCCGGCGTCATCCAGGATTCGGCCTCGTCGGCGACGCTTGCCGCGGTGCTCACGATGCGTGAGCGCGCGCTCGGCTGGCTGGGCAACAAAAAGGGGCTGACCGGGCAGGGCAAGCTGCGCGTCTATTCCTCCGACCAGGTCCATACCTCGATCGACCGCGCCATCTGGGTATCGGGCATCGGCGAGGATAACCTTGTCCGCATCCCGGTCTCCGGACGTTTTCGCGCAATGGACACCGCGGCGCTTGAGACCGCGATCCTTGCCGATCGTGAAGCCGGTCTGCTGCCGGCGGGAATCATCGCCTGTGTCGGCGGCACCAGCACCGGCGGCACCGACGACATAGCGGCGGTGGCCGCTGTGGCGAAGCAGCACGGACTTTACCTGCATGTCGACGCCGCCTGGGCCGGGTCGGCGATGATCTGCCCGGAATACCGATTTTCTGGGCCGGCGTCGAAGGCGCCGATTCCATTGTCTTTAATCCGCATAAGTGGCTCGGCGCGCAGTTCGATTGCTCGATCCAGTTCGTCCGCCAGCCGGAAGATCTCGTGCGCACGCTGGCCATCAAGCCGGAGTTTTTGAAAACGCTGGGTCATGACGGCATCATCAACTATTCGGAATGGTCGGTGCCGCTCGGGCGCCGCTTCCGCGCGCTGAAACTTTGGTTCCTGCTGCGCGCCCATGGCCTCGAGGGCCTGCGCGCGATGATCCGCAACCACGTTGCCTGGAGCACAGGGCTTGCCGCGCGCCTCGCCGGGGAAGCGGATTTCGAGCTCGTCAGCGAGCCGATGCTTTCGCTGTTCTCGTTCCGGCACCGCACGGTGGCAGGCATCGACCCTGACGAGCACAACCTCCGCCTCGTCGACGCCATCAACACCGATGGCCGCATTTACCTGACGCAAACGCGGGTCGATGGGCGCGTGGCTATTCGCTTTCAGGCGGGACAGTTCGAGTCGACGGCAGCCGATGTCGATGCCGCCTTCGACGTCATAACCGAGATCGCGCGGCGCTTATCCTGAGGCGGTAGAGGTGTTCCGCTCTGTTTGCCTTTTGCAATCAGGTGATTTTCGTTAGCCGGCTCATACCTTTTCTTCGCTTTCGTTTTCCGATATAGACGGAAAAAACGAAAATGGAGGGACGCCGGATGTTTCTTTCGCCACGCCACGCCGAAATCATCCAGATGGCGAAAGATCACGGCCGGGTTCTGGTCGACGATCTGGCGACGCATTTCAATGTGACGCCGCAAACCATCCGCAAGGATCTCAACGACCTTTGCGACCAGCGCTTGCTGACACGCGTCCATGGCGGGGCGTTGTTCCCGTCCGGCATCGAAAACATGGAATATGAGGCTCGCCGTAAAATCGCGGCCGACGAGAAGGAAGCGATCGGCCGCGCCGCGGCCAGACTCATTCCGGACAACGCCTCGCTGTTCATCAATATCGGCACCACCACCGAGGCCGTCTCTAAGGCGCTGCTCGACCGCAACGGGCTTATGGTTATCACCAATAACATCAATGTCGCCAATAGGATGCGCATCTATCCCACGATAGAGGTGGTGATCGCCGGCGGCGTGGTGCGCGGTTCCGACGGCGGCGTTGTCGGCGAAGCGGCCGTCGATTTCATACGCCAGTTCAAGGTCGACTACGCTGTCATCGGCGCCTCGGCGATCGACCATGACGGCGCGCTGCTCGACTTCGATTTCCGCGAAGTGAAGGTGGCGCAGGCCATCATCGCCAATGCGCGCCACGTCATCCTGGTCTCCGACCGGACCAAATTCGAGCGCACGGCGCCGGTTCGGATCGGTCACCTTTCGCAGGTGAACACCTTCATCACCGATCGGTGCGACATCCCGTCGATCCGCCGGGTTTGCGAGGAGACCGAGGTTCGGTTGATCGAGACGGCGCTCCAATAGGCGCGCATCACGGCCGTCTCACGCAGCGGTGATATTTCGTTTGACATTCGGTTTGAGTTCGAAATAATCCCGTCACGGTTTCGTAAAACACAAAAATGGTGCAATGCGAAATCGTTGGAGGACCCTTTGGACGCATCCCCGATCCATGACATTTTCGTCATCGGCGGCGGCATCAATGGCTGCGGCATCGCCCGCGACGCCGTTGGCCGCGGATTTTCAGTTTACCTCGCCGAGATGAACGATCTGGCGAGCGGGACCTCCTCCGGCTCGACCAAGCTCATCCATGGCGGCCTCCGCTATCTCGAATTCTACGAGTTCCGGCTGGTGCGCGAAGCGCTGATGGAACGCGAGGTCCTCTGGAAGAACGCGCCGCACATCATCTGGCCGATGCGCTTCGTTCTGCCTTACGCCAAGGGCCTGAGGCCCGCCTGGCTGATCCGGCTCGGGCTGTTCCTTTATGATCATATCGGCGGGCGCAAGCTCTTGCCGGCGACGAAGACGCTGGATATGGCGAGCGATCCGGCCGGCAAGCCGCTCAAACCGTTGTTCCGCAAGGCGTTCGAGTATTCGGATGGCTGGGTCAATGACGCGCGCCTGGTGGCGCTGAACGCCCGTGACGCCGCCGACCGGGGCGCCATTATCCGCACCCGCACCAAGGTCGTCAGCGCGCGGCGCGACGGGTCGACCTGGACCATCAAGGTGCAGAACGTGCTTACCGGCGAAACCGAGGAGGTTCGCGCGCGGCTTCTCGTCAACGCCGCCGGCCCGTGGGTCGATCACGTGCTCTCGGCCGCCGTCGGCCAGAACGAGGTCCACAATGTTCGCCTCGTGCAGGGCAGCCACATCGTCGTCGGCAAGAAGTTCGATGATCCGCGCGCCTATTTCTTCCAGAACAAGGATGGTCGCATCATCTTCGCCATTCCTTACGAGGAAGAATTCACGCTGATCGGCACCACCGACCGCGACTATCCGGGCGATCCGCACGACGTTAAGATCTCCGACGCCGAGATCGACTATCTGTGCGCCGCGGCGAGCGAGTATTTCGCGGTAGCGGTAAAGCGCTCCGACATCGTCTGGACCTATTCGGCGGTACGCCCGCTCTATGACGACGGCGCCTCGAAGGCGCAGGAGGCGACGCGCGACTATGTTTTGAAAGCCGACGGCGGGGAGGGTATGGCCCCCTTGATCAACGCCTTCGGCGGCAAGATCACGACGTTCCGCCGGCTAGCAGAATCGATGCTGGAGAAGATCGAAGGGTTTCTCGGCAAGCGCGGCAAGCCGTGGACGCATGACGCGCCGCTGCCCGGCGGCGATTTCCCTGCGACCGGTTTCGATGCCCAGGTCGCCAGGCTGAAGAGCACCTATCCGTTCCTCGACCAGCGGCTGGCGCGCCGCTTCACCCGGCTTTACGGCACGCGCGCCGAGAAGCTGCTCGGGCTCGCCAAGTCGAATGCCGATCTCGGCCGCAATTTCGGCGCCGACCTTTTCGAGGCGGAAGTCCGCTACCTGGTCGAGAACGAATGGGCGGTCACCGCCGAGGACGTGCTGTGGCGCCGCACCAAGCGCGGCCTGCATTTCAACCGCGAGCAGGCGGCGGCACTGGAGGAATTCATGCGCGGACTGAGCAACCGTCACGTCGCGGCGGCGGAATGAGGATCGGCCGCTGATGCGCAAGGCCCGGGAGGAGGCGTGATGCTGGAACTGAGGAACGTGACGAAGACGGTCGGCGCGCAGGAGCATATCCGCGACGTGTCGCTGACGCTTCAGCACGGCTCGCTGAACGTGCTCCTCGGGCCGACGCTCTCCGGCAAGACCAGCCTGATGCGGCTGATGGCGGGCCTCGACGCGCCGACTTCCGGCTCGGTCTGGTTCGACGGCAAGGACGTCACCGGACAGAAGGTGCAGAAGCGCAACGTCGCCATGGTCTACCAGCAGTTCATCAACTACCCGGCCATGACCGTCTACGAGAACATCGCCTCGCCGCTTAGGGTCGCCGGCGTCGAGCAGGCCAAGGTCGACAAGGAAGTGCGCAACGCAGCGGCGCTGTTGAAGCTCACGCCCTATCTCGACCGAACACCGCTCAACCTGTCCGGTGGGCAGCAGCAGCGCACCGCGCTTGCCCGCGCCATCGTCAAGAATGCCAGCCTGGTGCTGCTCGACGAGCCTTTGGCCAATCTCGACTACAAGCTGCGCGAGGAATTGCGCGCCGAATTGCCGAAGATCTTTGCCGCCGCCGGTACGATCTTCGTCTATGCCACGACCGAACCGCACGAAGCGCTGTTGCTCGGCGGCAATACGGCGACGCTCTCGGAAGGCCGCGTCACGCAATTCGGCCCGACCGTCGAGGTGTTCCGCAAACCGGTCGACCTGGTGACGGCACGGACCTTCGCCGACCCGCCGCTCAACACCATCGTGCTCTCGAAGAAAGGCGCGGACTTCCTGCTCGAAGGCGGCGTCAAGCTGCCCGTGCCGCCGGAGCTCGCCGGCATTGCGGACGCCAGCTACACGATCGGCTTCCAGCCGCATCATTTGTCGCTGGAGCGGCCGAACGCCAGTGCCGTGCCGGTGCGGGCCAAGGTCACGATCACCGAGATCACCGGCTCGGAAAGCTTCGTCCATCTCGACTTCGCCGATGCACGCTGGGTGATGCTTGCGCATGGCATTTTCGATTTCGAGACGGACGACGAGGTCGAGGTGTTCATCGATCCGCGTCACATCATGGTGTTCGACCAGAACGGCCACGCCGTGACAGCGTCGAAGCTGGCGGCCTGAGGAGCAAGCGATGGCGCGCATCGAGGTCAACCACATCCGCCACTCCTATCTGCCCAATCCGCAGAAGGATTCGGATTTCGCGCTGAAGGAAGTGCATCACACCTTCGAGGATGGCGGCGCCTATGCGCTGCTCGGGCCCTCGGGCTGCGGCAAGACCACCTTGCTCAACATCATTTCGGGATTGCTGCATCCCTCGCATGGCCGGTTGCTGTTCAACGGCCGGGACGTGACCAACCTGTCGACGCAGGAGCGCAACATCGCGCAGGTGTTCCAGTTCCCGGTCATCTACGACACCATGACCGTCTACGACAATCTGGCCTTCCCGCTGCGCAACCGTCGCGTGCCCGAAGCCGATGTCGACCGCAAGGTGCGCGAGACGCTCGACATGATCGATCTCGCTTCGCTTGCGAAGAAAAAGGCGCGTGGGCTCACCGCCGACCAGAAGCAGAAGATTTCGCTCGGGCGCGGCCTGGTGCGCTCCGACGTCAACGCCATCCTGTTCGACGAGCCGCTGACGGTGATCGACCCCCATATGAAATGGGTTCTGCGCTCGCAGTTGAAGCAACTGCATCGGCGCTTCGGCTACACGATGGTCTATGTCACGCATGACCAGACCGAAGCGCTGACTTTCGCCGACCGCGTGGTGGTCATGTATGATGGCGAGATCGTCCAGATCGGCACGCCGGCCGAGCTCTTCGAGCGCCCCCGCCACACTTTCGTCGGCTATTTCATCGGCTCGCCGGGCATGAACGTGCTGCCGGTGTCGCTCGACGGCAGGACGGCAACGCTCGGTACGCAACGCATCGAACTGCCCGGGGTGCCGAAAGCCGAAGGCGGCACCGTCGAGCTCGGCATCCGTCCCGAATATGTGCGGCTCGGCCGCGAAGGCATGGCGGTGCAGGTCAGCAAGGTCGAGGACGTCGGCCGCCACAAGGTCGTGCGCGCCAATCTGGAAGGCAGGGAAATTGCCGCGGTAATCGGCGAGGACGACGAAGTTCCGGCCGATCCGAAGGTCCGCTTCGATCCGGCCGGCATCAACATCTATGCCGGTTCCTGGCGCGTCGAGATGGGGGCATAGATGGACAAGACCTGGAACAACAAGGCCTGGTTTCTGGTGCTGCCGGTGCTGGTGCTGGTGGCGTTCTCGGCCGTCATACCGCTGATGACCGTCGTCAATTATTCGGTGCAGGACACGTTCGGCAACAACGTCTTCTTCTGGGCCGGCACCGAGTGGTTCGAGGAATTGCTTGCCTCCGATCGCTTCTGGGAAGCGATGGTGCGCAACCTGATCTTCTCCTTCATCATCCTGGCGATCGAGGTGCCGCTCGGCATCTTCATCGCGCTCAACATGCCGAAGAAGGGCTGGGGAGTGCCGGTTTGCCTGGTGCTCATGGCGCTGCCGTTGCTCATTCCGTGGAACGTCGTCGGCACGATCTGGCAGGTGTTCGGCCGCAACGACATCGGGCTGCTCGGCTATTATGTCAACGCGCTCGGCATCGACTACAATTATGTTCAGGATCCGTTCGATGCCTGGGTCACTGTCATCGTCATGGATGTCTGGCACTGGACCAGCCTGGTCGTTCTGCTCTGCTATGCCGGCCTGGTCTCCATTCCCGACGCCTTCTATCAGGCGGCCAAGATCGACGGCGCCTCGCGCTGGGCGGTATTCCGCTACATCCAATTGCCGAAGATGCAGCGCGTGCTTCTGATTGCGGTGCTGTTGCGCTTCATGGATAGCTTCATGATCTATACCGAACCCTTCGTGGTCACCGGCGGCGGCCCAGGCAATTCGACGACCTTCCTGTCGATCGACCTCGTCAAGACGGCGCTCGGCCAGTTCGACCTCGGTCCGGCGGCGGCCATGTCGCTGGTCTACTTCCTGATCATCCTGTTGTTGTCGTGGGTGTTCTACACCGTGATGACCAACTACGACGCGGAGCGCTGACAGATGGCGAGCGCCAACGAGACGACACGCGTGAGCGAAGCGGCGGTCACCGAGGTGGGGAGCACGCTGTCGCAGGACGAGGTGGCCAAGCTGATGCGGCGCCGCGGCGAGGAATCGCGCTGGTGGTGGATCGTGCCGACGATCTACATCATCGTGCTCCTCCTGCCGATCTATTGGCTCATCAATATGAGCTTCAAGACCAACCAGGAGATCATCTCCTCCCTGACGCTCTTTCCGCATGAGCCGACGCTGCGCAATTACAAGATCATCTTCACCGACGCGTCCTGGTATTCGGGCTATATCAATTCGATTACCTATGTGGTGATGAACATGGTGATCTCGGTGGCGGTCGCGCTGCCGGCCGCCTACGCCTTTTCGCGCTACCGCTTCCTCGGCGACAAGCACCTGTTCTTCTGGCTGCTCACCAACCGCATGGCGCCGCCGGCGGTGTTTGCGCTGCCGTTCTTCCAGCTCTATTCGGCTTTCGGCCTCATCGACACGCATATCGCGGTGGCGCTGGCGCACTGCCTATTCAATGTGCCGCTGGCGGTGTGGATCCTTGAAGGCTTCATGTCCGGCGTCCCTAAGGAGATAGACGAGACCGCCTATATCGACGGCTATTCCTTCCCGCGCTTCTTCGTGAAGATATTCATGCCGCTGATCGCCAGCGGCATCGGGGTCGCTTGCTTCTTCTGCTTCATGTTCTCATGGGTGGAACTCCTGATCGCGCGCACGCTGACCACGACCGACGCCAAGCCGATCGCCGCCACGATGACCCGCACCGTCTCGGCTGCCGGCATGGACTGGGGGCTGCTGGCTGCTGCCGGTGTGCTGACGCTGATCCCGGGCGCGCTCGTGATCTGGTTCGTCCGCAACTATATCGCCAAGGGCTTCGCCCTCGGGAGGGTGTGATCCATGAATTTCGACTTCTCCTGGATGGCATGGACGTGGCCGACGGCCGCTTTCTTCATCGTGATTGCGCTGATGCTCTGCGGCATGGGCGTTTGGGAATATGTCTCACCCGGCGGCAATCCGCGCATCGGCGTGCTGCGCTTCGAGACGACGCGCGGCGACCGCCTCTTCATTTCGCTGCTCGGCAGCGCCTTCATCCATCTCGCTTGGCTGGGCCTGGTAGGGCCCAACCTGTGGTGGGCTCTCGCTCTCTCGGTGGTCTACGCGATTGGCGTATTCCGATACGTATAGAGGGGGAATAGCCGAAGCGGCCGCGTGCTGGCGGCCCGCTCCGGATCGAAACTGAAACCTAAGACTGGAGGAGACACATGCGACGGCAATTTCTAACATCGACGACCGCCCTTGTCCTATTGCTCGGCGCCGGCCACGCCTATGCCGGAATGGACGAGGCAAAGGCCTTTCTCGACAAGGAGATAGGCGACTTGTCGACGCTTTCGCGCGCCGATCAGGAAAAGGAAATGCAATGGTTCATCGACGCCGCCAAGCCGTTTGCCGGCATGGAAATCAAGGTCGTGTCGGAAACCATCGCCACCCACTCGTATGAATCGCAGGTGCTGGCGCCTGCCTTCTCGGCGATCACCGGCATCAAGGTCACGCACGATACGATCCAGGAAGGCGATGTCGTCGAGAAGATCCAGACCCAGATGCAGACCGGCCAGAACCTCTATGACGGCTGGGTCAACGATTCCGATCTGATCGGCACGCACTGGCGCTACCAGCAGGTGCGCAATCTGACCGACTGGATGGAAGGCGAGGGTAAGGACGTCACCAACCCGAATCTCGACCTGAAGGACTTCATCGGCACCTCGTTCACGACGGCACCGGACAAGAAGCTTTACCAACTGCCCGACCAGCAGTTCGCGAACCTCTACTGGTTCCGCTACGACTGGTTCAACGACGAGAAGAACAAGGCCGATTTCAAGGCCAAGTACGGCTACGATCTCGGCGTTCCCGTCAACTGGTCGGCCTATGAGGACATCGCCGAATTCTTCACCGGTCGCGACGTCGACGGCAAGAAGGTCTATGGCCACATGGACTACGGCAAGAAGGACCCGTCGCTCGGCTGGCGGTTCACCGATGCCTGGCTGTCCATGGCCGGCAATGGCGACAAGGGCATCCCGAATGGCCTGCCGGTCGACGAATGGGGCATCAAGGTCGACGAGAAGTCGCGTCCCGTGGGCTCCTGCGTCGCGCGTGGCGGTGACACCAACGGCCCGGCCGCGGTCTACTCGATCCAGAAATATCTCGACTGGCTGAAGGCTTACGCCCCGGCCGAGGCGCAGGGCATGACCTTCTCCGAATCGGGTCCGGTCCCGGCGCAGGGCAATATCGCCCAGCAGATCTTCTGGTACACGGCCTTCACCGCCGACATGGTCAAGCCCGGCCTGCCGGTCGTGAACGAGGACGGCACGCCGAAATGGCGCATGGCTCCGTCGCCGCACGGCGTCTACTGGAAGGACGGCATGAAGCTCGGCTACCAGGACGTGGGCTCGTGGACGCTGATGAAGTCGACGCCTACCGACCGCGCCAAGGCCGCCTGGCTCTATGCGCAGTTCGTCACCTCGAAGACGGTCGACGTGAAGAAGAGCCATGTCGGTCTCACCTTCATCCGTGACTCCACCATCCACGACAAGAGCTTCACCGAGCGCGCTCCGAAGCTCGGCGGCCTGATCGAGTTTTATCGCTCGCCAGCCCGCGTGCAGTGGTCGCCGACTGGCACCAACGTGCCTGACTACCCGAAGCTTGCTCAGCTGTGGTGGCAGGCGATCGGCGATGCGTCCTCGGGCGCCAAGAGCGCGCAGGAAGCGATGGACTCGCTCTGCGCCGAGCAAGAGAAGGTCATGGGCCGTATCGAGAAGTCCGGCGTCCAGGGCGACATCGGACCAAAGCTCGCCGAAGAGCATGATCTCGACTATTGGAACAAGGATGCCGTCTCGAAGGGCAACCTTGCGCCGCAGCTCAAGATTGAGAACGAAAAGGAAAAGCCGATCACCATCAATTATGACGAGCTGGTGAAGAGCTGGCAGAAGTAACTGCATGACGTGGGCGCGTTCGCCCGCGTAGGAAATGCAGGGGAGGCGGCTTGGCCGTCTCCCCTGTTGCATGAAAAGCGGAGGGACGGAATGAGCGGTTTTGTGCTGGCGATCGACCAAGGTACCACATCGACCCGGGCGATCCTGTTCGACGGTGAGATGAAGGTCGCCGGCACCGGCCAACAGGAATTCGCGCAGCATTATCCCGCCTCCGGCTGGGTCGAGCACGATCCGGAAGACATCTGGACGAGCGTTCTCGCCACGGTGAAGGCGGCGCTGAAGTCCGCCGGCCGCACAGCGTCCGACGTGGCCGCGATCGGCATCACCAACCAGCGCGAGACGGTCGTGATCTGGGACAAGGCGACCGGCAAGCCGATCCACAATGCGATCGTCTGGCAGGATCGCCGCACCGCACCGCTCTGCCAGAAGCTGAAGAAGCAGGGGCTGGAGAAGAAATTCACGAAGAAGACCGGCCTGCTGCTCGATCCCTATTTCTCCGGCACCAAGATCGCCTGGATGCTGGACAAGGTGAAAGGGGCCAGGAAGCGCGCCGAGAAGGGCGAACTGCTCGCCGGGACCATCGACAGTTTCCTGATCTGGCGGCTGACCGGCGGCCAAGTGCACGCCACCGACGCGACGAACGCTTCGCGCACGCTGGTCTACAACATCGAGAAGAATGTCTGGGACGAAGAGTTGCTCTCGATCCTGAACATACCGGCAGCGATCCTGCCTGAGGTGAAGGATTGCGCCGACGATTTCGGCGTCACCGAGAAGGGCCTTTTCGGGGCTGAGATGCGGATACTCGGCGTCGCCGGTGACCAGCATGCGGCGACCATCGGCCAGGCCTGTTTCGAACCCGGCATGATGAAATCCACCTATGGCACCGGCTGCTTCGCGCTGCTCAACACCGGCGCGGATCTCGTGCGCTCGAGGAACCGGCTTCTGACAACGATCGCCTACAGGCTCAACGGCAAGACTACCTATGCGTTGGAAGGTTCGATCTTCATCGCGGGCGCCGCCGTGCAATGGCTGCGCGACGGCATCAAGGTGATCGGCAAGGCCGAGCAAAGCGGTGCGCTCGCGGCGACCGCCGATCCGGCGCAACAAGTCTATCTGGTGCCGGCCTTTGTCGGGCTCGGTGCGCCGCACTGGGACGCGGATGCGCGCGGCGCGATCTTCGGCCTGACGCGCAATTCGGGCCCGGCCGAGTTCGCGCGCGCCGCGCTCGAATCGGTCGCCTTCCAGACGCGCGACCTGCTCGACGCCATGCGCAAGGACTGGAAAGGCGCCTCGGCCAAGACGGTGCTTAGGGTCGACGGCGGCATGGTGGCGTCCGACTGGACCATGCAGCGGCTCGCCGATATTCTCGACGCGCCGGTCGACCGTCCGACGATCCTGGAGACGACGGCGCTGGGCGCGGCCTGGCTTGCCGGGTCGAAAGCGGGTGTCTGGCCGAAAGCGAAGGAATTCGCCAAGAGCTGGGCGCTGGAGCGGCGCTTCAAGCCGGAGATGGATGCGGCCACACGCGGGGCGAAGCTGGCCGGATGGCGCGATGCGGTGCGGCGGACTCTAAATGGGCAGTGACGATTACCGGAGCGGGCGGAGGGGAAATGCAACCGCATTGGTATCCTGCTTGGCGCGACGAGGCCTTTGAACAGCTTACCGCCAAGAATGCGCGCCTGGCGAAGGATTTCCGCCTCGGCAACTGGTCGCGTTACGACTACGACTTGAAGGCCGGAAAGCTGCTGTTTTCCGACCAGAGCGGCGTCAAGGTCGTTTCGGAAATCCAGATAGCGGGCTCCACCAGCCGGCAATTGGCTCTGGGCTTGGGCTAATTCGAATTGGCCTTCCGAGTTCATAACGGACGCCCAGTCAGCCCGATCTTTCGGCAAGGAGCACGGCATCGGCGAGCTAACTCGAGACTATGTGACGGACGAAGATCTTAACGCACTCGGCTGGGAATTGACCTCAGCAGTGACTCGGATTTGCAACGCCTGCGGAGCCTATCGCTGTCCTCCTGATGACGGCGTAGGACTTTATCTCATCCTCAAAACCATTAGCTGGGCAAGCTGACCCGTGGGGCGCACTCAGTTCTTGAAGTCCAGTCGAATGACAACGAGAAAGCCCGCGCCTTGCGGCGCGGGCTCAGTTAACGACCCGGATATCGACTGGAGGCCATCAATAGGGCGACACGCACTGCCGACGCGGGCCGCTGTTAGGCTGGAAGGTGTTGTCCGATGCGCGGTAGGAGCGGTAGCGGTCGTAGCACCACTGCACATGCGCGTTGCCGCGATAGACGCGGTTGTTCTCGCTGTTGACGATGGCGCCGGTGATCAGCGCCCCGGTCGCGAAGGCAGCCAGCGGGAACCAATAGTCGCCATGCCGGCGATAGCCGCGGCGATATTCACGATAGCCACGATGGCCGTTCCAATAGACGGCGTCACCACGACGCGAGAAATCGCGGTTGAAGCCGCGGTGCCTTCTCCAATCCCGATATTGCACGGTCTGGACATCCGACGACAGGCCCTGGGGTTGCGGCACATAGTTTGGCTGAGCGTTGACCGGCACCATCTCCGCCGCGATGAACGACGCCGAGAGAGCGGCTGCCAGCAGTCCCGATGCGATCTTGTTCATTAATCTTCTCCTCGAGGTTGATCGACGTCCCTGGCTGCGAAACGGGTCCGGGTCGCACATTGTTCCAGGCTCAATATCAACCCGTTGTTGTGGAGCTTTCTGAAGCAATGCTGACCCGGGCCATTGCCGCAGGCATCGCAAACACCCTCGGCGACTCCTCGAATCGGTTCAAAAAATCGGCCTTGGAAGCCCATCTTTTCCGGTTGACCGGCCGCGGCACTCTCCCTATGTTCCGCGCAATTTCGAGGGCGGTGTTTTGAGCCCGCGGGAGCGCGTAGCTCAGCCGGTAGAGCAACTGACTTTTAATCAGTAGGTCTCGGGTTCGAACCCCGACGCGCTCACCAAAGATCCAAGAAAATCAAGGAATTGCGAGAGGTGAGGGCGGGGTTCTGTGTCCACAGAATTTGGTGTCCGCACTGTGTCCGCAATTTTGACGGTTTAGCCATCCCTGATTGCTTTCGCGTACATTCCTGCGAATATACTGACGCGCGTGAAACAGACACCTACGAGGGGCGGGCATGGACGACAAATTGAAGCGCATCTTGGAAGACGCGGAGAATGCAAAAGCGACCAAAGATGCGAGCGAACAGTCTGAAGCTAATCAACGACATTCACAGATGCTGCAGGCCGGCATAGCCCTTCGCAACAGGCTTTTGCCCCGTCTTCAAGAGGCTAAGGAGCAATGGGCCCACAAAGTTGAGCTTCAGATCAATGATCAGTCTGACAAGTTCGACATTTCGTCCGAGGCAAATCGAACTTATCCAACGATCACTGTCTCCATGTACAATGGTGCGTACGTCGGAAGCTATATATTTCGGGCTTACAGCGGGGGCGGGGTACACGTTTTGAATGGTGCCGGGCGGAATCGTGGTAATTCGGCCTACAAATTCAAGGTCGAGTCGCTTGAAGATCTGACTGACGAAATGATCGACGAAATTCTGACCAGACTTGTGAGGCAAGCGTACGGGCTGGAACCAAACGAATGATGCGAGGATGAAAGGGGGGGGGCATCAATGCGGAAGCGTATCGCGATTCTTTTGTTTCTAGCCGGCTGCACTGGCGTTGATGGTGAGCGCTACGTGGGAATGCCGGGCTCGCCAGCATGGTTCGCAACGGCCTCACCTGATACCGTTGCAGCCTACTTTGGCAAACGATGCGTCGCCTATGGCTTTAAACCCGGAACGCCTGAAATGGCGCAATGCATTGAGAACGAGGCTCAGGCGAAGCAGCACAACAACACGCTGCGAAACATTGCCATGCAGCAGGCCATCGCCAATCAACAGGCTGCCTCCAGGCCGCTCCATTGCACTTCAACTGGCAGCAGCGGGATGATCAACACCAACTGCTACTGATGTCTCTTTGGAAAAGGCCCGGAAGCCTAAGCCGCCGGGCCTTCATCAAGTGTCCCCATAGGGCAATTGAGATCAGTAGTTTCTCACGATCGTCAAAAACCCGAGTTCGTGATTGATGAGGACTCCATAGCGGCCGTCCTTGCCGACACCACCGTCTAAATGTTGCATCTTGTCGGCAATGATGTTGGCCAACACCTCTACCTCCAGCATGGTCTTTTCGGCCTCTGCTTCGGCAATGGCGGCGATCTTGTTGAAGAGGTCAGGCACCTTTGCCCTCCCTCAGCTCAGAGACGAGTGTGTCTGGCCCATAAGGCGGCGAGCCATTTCTTGAAAGCCCGTGGCGTTAGCCATCGCAACCATTGTGTCGGCGGTCACGATGAACTTGGCCACACAGACGCGCTCTTGAGTGCCGTCGTAGCCGCGCTGGTGGGCATAGTAGGACACGCGGAACAGATTGGCCGCGATCTCCTCCACACGCCCCACGCCCTGTACAAACGTATCGAGGATCACGGCGGGTTCGATTAGGTCGCTCATGACCGGCCTCCATCCAGATAGGCCAGCGCCGCGACGATGATCCGCTCGGCGGCACGATCGCAAAATCCGCGCTCATCGATCGCGAAGCGCATAGCCTCGGCCACGCCGCGCAAAGTCGTCGGAAGAGGTGGGTCGCGCCAAAGCTTGCGGGAGATAGGCCCATAGGTCGCTTCGACAAGGGCATCCTCGTTCTCCCTCGTCACCACCTCGTCCGGGATCGCAGCAAACTCGGCTGTCTTGGCGCGGTATTCGGCGATCAGATCGGCGAGCGGATCGGAGATGGCTGCTGCTGCCGCCAAGGCCACCGGCAGCGCTGTGGCGCCCGCTATGGCCGGCACAGATGCTATTGCGCCTAGAGCGGCGCGACGTGTCATTGCCTGGGATTTCATTTCCAAGTCCCCACGGTAAGACCGGCTTCTCACAGCCGGCGATCAACTGCCCTTTGGACACTTGATCTGATATCGGCGGACGGCGCCGAAGCCGGGGGGTGAGAAACTGCCGTGAGACAGCTCGAACGCTTTTAAGGTTTCCCTCTGGACAGCACGCTCGACCCCGGCCATATTCAGCCGGTTGGAGCCGCGCCGCCAAGCGCGTCCATTGAGGTTCGCGAAGTCGCGAAACCTCGTTCATCCGAGCCCCCCGCCAAGGGAGCAAGACCCCGCCAAGGGTCCATTCGGAGATATCACGGTCCGGGTTCTCACACCCACGGACACGCTGCGCTGATTTGTCGAAAAATACAATTCCCCTTTTCTGGGGAGATCACACCTTTCGCGCGTGAAAGGAAGTTGGCTTGCGTGCGCCCTGCAGTTGCGCGATGCTGTATTGGGAATAAGGGAGGACGGGGCGTTGAGTATTCTCCGATACGTTATTGGGCTTGGTCTTGTCTCAATCTTGATCGGCCAACCGGCGATAGCGATGACCACAGACGAGGCGTGCGCGAACGTGGCCCGTGCTGCGGAAGCGGTTATGCAGGCCCGTCAAAACGGCACCGCAATGCAGACGGTGCTTGAGAAGTTAAACGACACCCAATTCACAGCAGAGGGTAAGGAAGGCTTCCGCGCCATGATTATGATGGCTTACGAGCAGCCCCGCTTCAACACAGAGGAAAACAAGCAGAACGCCATCAACGACTTCCGCGACAAGGTGCAATTGGTGTGCATGAAAGGCGGAAACTGACCGTCCCGCTCTACATCGCCGCAATCGCCCTAGCCATGGCCACCAGCGCGGTCTGGCGCTACCGGCAGCGCGATATGCTCGGGATGACGGCAAGCGCTCTCATGGCTGTCTTGGCCGTCGCTGCGCTACTGTTGCCGGCGAAGCCGTAGGTCACGATGCCGAAGAAGGAACTCCACTTCGGAAAGTGTGCGGTCTGCGGTGTCGAGGACCGGCTTACCTTTGAGCATGTTCCGCCAGAGGCCGCGTTCAACAAGGGCAGTATGCGGTTCTCCGATATCAATCACTACTTCGAAAGTGGCCGACTTGCAGGCCAACTTGCCCACCCCTCCGAGATGAGACACCGGACCAGCCGGCGAGGCGCCGGGGGCTACACGCTGTGCCAGCGGTGCAACAATGATACTGGCGCTTGGTACGTCCGGCACTATGTCGAATGGAGCTACCAGGGCATGGAGTTCCGGTTGGCAGGCGGCAGTTCATTGGCCCTGCCCTTTCGGATCTTCCCTGGCGCAGTGGCGAAGCAGATTGTTTGTATGTTTGCTAGCGCTTGCGGGCCTGGCATGTTCGAAGCCAATCCTTCGCTTCGGAAGTATGTGCTCGATCGGGATGCGATCGGCTTCGATCCGAAATTGAGGCTGTTCTGCTTCATGACCGACCCGCGATCTTCTAAGACGCGGCAGTCTGGGATTACCGGAATGCTGAGTTTAGGAGGGCCTTCCCACACGTTTGCCGAGATCAGCTTCCCGCCGTTCGGCTACATTCTGGCGATTGATTCCGAGCCGCCCAGCAAAGGGCTCACCGACATCACGTTCTTCAGCCATAACCATTGGCGAGCCTACCGTGAGATGCATCTGAAAATGCCGATGCGTGAAATCCACACTTACTTCCCTGGTGACTTTCGGACAGGTGCCGAATGGCAGGAAGCGCTGGACAGGCCAGGCCCTTAAGGCGTCCAGCCCTTCCGCTGCTCCGGCGTCAAAGCATGGTGCGCTTGACGAAGCCGGTTGTAGCGCCAGACTCATGACATGGCGAGGATCGTTGGTCTTCACTAACTCGGTGGTCGAGCCTATGCCGACACGGTTCTGATTTCTGGATCTACAGTGATCGTGCGCACCTCGGCCTCAGCCGCGATCATACGGTTTTCGGAATCTACCGAAACGAACCGGGTTTCTGCGTCCACGATGATGATTCGATCGTTTGGCGTCATTACGGTGAATGCGTGCAGGTCCACAGCTTCGGACAGCACGGCGGCCAGATCGTCGCTGGCGAAAACCGGCACAGGCGCGTCAATGGCGGCGGGGCCAAAGTAGCGCCCGCCGAAGTACCGCCGCCCCCAATAGCGCGCGCCGAACATCAGGCACCGTCCACAGTGATTGCGGAGCGGTTTCCGTTCGAATCCACTGTCGCTGTAATGCGGTTTTTGCTGTCAGCCGCATCACGATAGTGAACCGTTGTTCCGGCCAATCCATCAGCCTTGCCATAGAGCGCGGCGCGGGCGATGCGCAGGAATTCCTCAACCGTCTCGGATCCCTCATAAGCGGCGGTCAGGATAGCCGCAGCGTTGTCGGTGGCAGTCGGCACCGTTGCTGTGACCCAAGCACCGTCGCCATGGCTCTGTAGGCTGGCGAAGGCTGCAGCGATGTCTGATGCATCGGCCGGATCACTTGGCAGATTGTCGGTCTTAGTCTTGATCGCGGCGGCTGTGGTCGACGTGGCCAGCGTGCCGATCTGGGTGTCAAGATTGGCGGATGCCATGCCGAGCGCGGTGCGAGTGCCGGCAGCATCCAGCGGTGCCGTATAACTGAATGTCGCCATGCGGCTCGATATGTCAGCGTCCAGATGCGCCATGCGCACACTAGTCACACCCGCATCCGAGAGGGCCGTATCCGCCTCGGCATTCACCTGCGCGGCGGAAAGGTCATTGAAGCCGGTGATGCCGGTTCCCTTGGCGAGCACAATGTTGGTGCCGTCCGACAGCCGGCGCGTGGTGACGGCCCAGACGTCGGCGGCGGAATGCGAAGAACGCGACGAGATGTCGGCGTCCAAATGGTCGAGCAGGCCGGCGCGCGTGCTTGTGAGGCGCGAAAGCAGCGTCGTAGTGCCGGAGGTATCGGCCCCGGCATAGGTTGAGCGAGACGATACCGCCGCGTCCAGATTGGTTGCGCCGCCCGTCGTGGCGCTGACAACCTGGCAGACCTGCTCGGCATCGTCGCAGCTCGTCGCCGTGCCGCGCACCACCAAGTCCCCCAGCGTGCCGGTGTCTGTCGTGTCGAGCGCCACCTTGTACCAGCCGCTTGAGACCTCCGTCGCGTTGGTTGCGCCGGCATTGCTTGTGAGGCGCGAAAGAGTGCCGGAGGTATCGGCCCCGGCATCGATTGGTTGCGCCGCCCGTCGTGGCGCTGACAACCTGGCAGACCTGCTCGGCATCGTCGCAGCTCGTCGCCGTGCCGCGCACCACCAAGTCCCCCAGCGGTGTCTGTCGTGTCGAGCGCCACCTTGTACCAGCCGCTTGAGACCTCCGTCGCGTTGGTTGCGCCGGCATTCGGATCGGCGAAGGCACCGCCGTTCTTGCTGATCTTGATCGCGACCGTCTTGCCGATCGCGGCCGAGACGTGATCGCTCGACAGAAACAGCTTTAGCATGACGGTGTAGGCTGTGGATTGAGCGAGTCTGCGCATCCGTTACATCCCCAATTGTTGGCGCGTGGCGATGTGGCCGCCCGCAGGACCGTTGATGGCGATTCCGCTGTTGTTGCCGAGATCGAAACTGTTGTTTGCGACGAAGGACGCCCCTCCAGCACCGGTGATATCCCTGAAGGCGCAAAAGTTCATGGTTGGCGCGTTGCTGGCCACTGACAGTGTTCTCGCCGTGCCTTCTCCCGAAGACCGAACGGAGATGGGCGCGCTCGCTGTGCCATTGAGCGAAAGCGTCGAGATGGTCTGGCCTCCAACCAGGTCGATTATGTTGAGTCCAGCCACCGTAAGGCTTCCGAACGTGTTGCCCGAGGAAATGCGGTTCACGCCGCCTGAAGGCTGGGCATCAAACACGACTGCATTGTAGGTCAGACCTCCGCCCGTGAACGTTCTGATGACACCAGCGCCTAAGACCCCACTGAACCGTATCGTCGATCCATTTGCATTGAATGTCAGGCCGGTGACGGTCCCCATGGCCCACGGCCCCGTGCTCGAAGCGGTTATATTCCATGTCCCGTTGCCTAAATTGATAGTCCGTGTGCCGCTGCCGCTGCCGTTGAAAGACGACGATAGCGTCACATTGTTGTTGTTGGCGCTGAAATCGAGCGTCCCGGTGAAGGCACCCCAGGTGATACCCTGAATATTGATGTCCGTTGCGACCGTGACGGTGCCGCCGCCTGAGTTGGCATCGAAGATAGCGACATCATTGACCCCCGGCACCGATGCGCCGCCAGCGGCGCCTGTCGCTGTTGACCAATGCGTTGTTGTCGAGGCATCCCATGTGCCAGTGCCGCCGACCCAGAAGCGATTTGCCATTGCAACCCTCTCAGTGAAACAGTAAGGCGCCGACGACGGCGAGCGAGGCGAGGAAGGCGAGCACGGGCATCCTATCGACCATTGATGCTCCTGATGGCCTCACGGACGCCCAACGCGGCTTGTCGGCGCATCTCTGCGATGCTGTCCTTGCTGGCCTGAGCGCCGCTCTGGATGTTGACCGTCATGGAGAGGTTGATTGGCCTCTCTCCGCCACCCGATTTGCTATCCGACCCTTTAAGCGCCTTCATCTGTTCCGGGGTGAAGATGGCCACTGTTTCTTCAGGGCTCTTGAAGAACTGGACTTGCTGGCTATCGCCTGGATGGATTATGCCCCCGGAGGCGAAACCCAAGACAGAAGTCGTGCCGCCCCGGCCCGTTGCCAAATTTGCGGCATTGCGAGCTATTTCTGCCGGCGTAGCCACAAGCCCTTGCGCAAATGGAACGATACCGTCGCCACCACCGGCCATCCTTGCGGCCTGATAATTGGCCTGCGCCGTCTTGAATGCTTGGCTGAAGACGGCATCCCATTGAGCCTGATCAGAATTGACTGAGGAAGACGATCCGACGCCAGCAGAGGGTGATCCCCCCAGCGCAGAAACGCTACCGGCCGTTTTGATATCGTCGAGGATTTGCGCGGTCTTCTTGGTGTTGGCCGCCGTGTCGGTAATGGCCATGGACAGTTTGTCGGTTGCCGACTTATCGGCACTACCAACCGATTGCGTGCCGCCGGCAAGTGCCGTCATCTGCTGGGGCGTGAAGATGCCGACTGTTTCATCTGGAGACTTGAAGAATGAGACGCGCTGCGTATCACCGGGATGAATCATGCCGCCTGTGGCGAAGCGAGTGACGTTGACGGTACCGGACCCGCTCACGCCGTAGCTGGAACCGCTGCCCATGCTCTCGGCGCCTGAATAGCTGCTCGGGACCGAATAGGAGGTCACAGAAGGCCCTGAGCCGTCGCCGCCATATCTCGTGACGCCTACGCCGCTTGTGGTCCCAGTGCCATTGGGAACATCGTATAGGCTCTGGGTGCCAGTGCCGACTTTCCGCGTAAGCACTGTGACGGTCACGGTGCGATTGCGGATAGCATGAATGGCCGCATCTAGCTTCCGCGCATCCGACGATGCCGCGTCCATCTGCTGACGAGCGCGGATCAGGCTATCGACGAATGCGTTGACCTGATCGACACCGAGGCCGCTCTGGGTGAGCGTCTGGCGCACCATCTGGAGGCCTTCGAACACGCTGGTGGTGGAGGCGCCGCCGCTATTCAGGGCGTCGAAAAGCTTGTTGACGGTCGAGATTGCATCATCGATCGCCCCAGTCGCGCCCTTGATGCTGGACACGTCGCCGAAGAACGCGGCGATGTTGTCCTTGCCGCCGGCGGTTTCGAGCGCCTTCTGCAGTGTGTCGATCTGTGTGAGCGTGCTCCGATATTGCTGCTCCAGGTCGTTGAAGCTTTCCAGTTGCCCGCGACGTGCGTTCTTGACCGCCTCGTCCATGCGATCGAGGGCGCCCACCGTCAGATCGATGGTTTGCGACATCTTTGCGAAGGCACCAGTGTCGGATGATCCGGCCTTGAAGAGCCGTGAGATGATGGAATCGGCATCCGTGGCCTTGGTGCCGACATCCTTCAAGCCGCCACTGATCTCATAGAGCGTCTGGCGGAATTTCTGCCCGCCAACAGTGACATCGGCCAATCCCTTGGTGCCGTTGATTCTATCCTCCACCTCTGCGGCCTTGTTGGCGGCGTCCTGGAGGCTGTCAGCAAATGAGCGGGCATAGTCAGAAAGGCCACTGTTTTCCTGACGCAGCCGGCCCAGCTCCGAAGAGAGCATCTTGGCGTCAATGGTGCCATCCTGAATACCCGAGGAAAGCTTGGCAAACGCGGCAGAGCCGGCGGAACCCATAAGGCCCCAATCGCTACCGACCGTCTTGAGGTCCAAGCGCAAACCGTCCATTAGAGAGTTTAGTGTTTTCAGGCTGTCGCCGAGCTGCTTTTCGATGTCGGCAGCAATTACAGATTGAGGCAGTTTCGCAGCCTGTTCCTGGTAGTGCTTCAGAGCCGCCTCAGCATTCGGATAAGCGTTCGCGATTTCGTCGATCAGGGCCTTATGCCCAGCGAGAATCTCGTCGACAGACTTGATGTCTTCGCGGGTGGCAATGAGGTACGCACCAACTGCGGCCACAGCACCAACACCCGCCGTTGTGATAATGCCGGGAGTCGTTGCCAACCATTCGGCAAACGCCGCCCTAGATGCCGCTGTAGCCGCGATAAGACCCTGCGGGCCGGTCATGGCAAAGGATAGATGATTTGCCTGCTGAGCGAACGCCTGCAGCGGGGATGCGCCTATCAGCAGGCTCTCTGCGGCTGAGCGTGCGGCGTGACTGAAAGACAGCAGTTGTGCGGCGCCGAGCCTCGATGCAGCGCTTGCCGTGCCGGCGGCGGAAGCGAACTTATTCAACGTGCCTACCTGGCTGGCCACGCTCTTCGTGGCGGCATCATAACTGGCCGTCACGGCCTCGATATTCTTGGACAACATGACGGTCGCCGATACTTGGCGGGTGTTCGCCGTCTCAAGCGATTTGGTCGCCTGCTCAGCCTTGTTCGCGGAGGCAGTGAGCTTGTCCAGATCGGAGGTGGCGTTGGCCAGCCCCTTACTTTCGAAAGCGATGCCAAGTGTTGCCAGATCGGTCATGGTCGTTCCTTCGATAGAGAGGGCGGTGATCTGGGGAGCAGATCACCGCCAGCGCAGCGCGTTTGTGGGCCGGCTCTTTCCCCGCGCGCGCATGAAACCTGTCAGGCCGCCTTGCTCAGCGTTTCACCTTGAGTATTGAGGGCCAGATCCAGCATCCGCTCACGATCCGCGAAGGGCAGTGCCACGATCTCGGCCGCAAGCTTGTCCACGTCGGCGATCGGCTGCTCGTTAACCGCCATGCGATCGACCTTGGCGCGTTCCTGCTCGATGATCGGCTGCTCCATAGGCCCGGCCAGTGCCTCGAATTCATGGCTTTGCAGGCCGAGGCCGTGGCGGATTTCGTCACGGGCCGCATCATATGCCCGCTCGACGGTTTCGACTGCGGCCTGCAGATCGTCGAGCATCGCTTTCTCGGCGCCGTATCTGGCCTCCATTCGCTGCGATGCTGCCACCTCCAGAACAGAAGGCTCAATCTTGACCAGCATGGAATCGACACCGAGCAACGCGTCCAAAAGCGCGTCGCTTGGAGCACGCATCAGAGCGTGGCGTTTTTCCTCCGGAAGAGCGTTGAAGTGATCGCGCAGCTCCCGCCGTTGCATCTCGCCCACGATATCGGTGCGGTCGATGTTGACCGCTTTCATCTTGGCAATGCGCGTTGCGATGTCGCGACGAAGGGCCGCCGTAGCCTGAACCTTGTTCCGGGCAAGCTTCTGCACGGTCTCAAAGCCGTGCTTCGATGCTGATTCCATGATGCCCTTTTCGGTCAGCTTGCCGCCGGCACGAAGATCCGAAACATGCTGGTTAAAAGAGCCCACGCTTTCCAATGCCGCGTCATAGGCAGCGCGAAGATCGCGATAGACCTTGTTACGCTGCTCCTGGGGCTCATGCATCCAGTAGCCGACGAACTTGGCGCCCTTGCGCTCTGAAAGGCTGTGCTTTCCAGGGAGCATCTTCATGGTGTTTCCTTTCAGATCGGCTTGGTCGGAAGGCGTTCGGAAGATTCGATGCCGAGCGCCTGGTTAAGCTTGCCTTCGGTCGAGAGCTTCGCCATTTCCCGGTTGCGGGCGAGATCGCTCATATCGATCGGATGCTGATCCGGCGTCCGGCCGAAGTTGGACATGTCCACGTTCACGCCTGGCTTGATTTCGGTTGTACGGCTGGGGGTCATGGGTTTCTCCTGTGGGTTAGCCCCAATGCATCGGCACTGAGTAAGCGGTTGGTGCGGGAGCCTTGTTGGCGAGCAGATCGATCACGCCGGCCACAGCGTTGGCCAGGTCGTCGTGGCCGTTCGGGGCATGGTCGATGGATTCTCGCCCGCCACGAGCCACGCGACGCTCCAGGCCGACGATCTGCGAAACGAGCTTCGGGTTATCGAGCAAATCAACCGTGCCGCTGTTCAGGCTCGGAAGCATGTCCAGGTAAAGCTCGCTGCGGGACTTGCCGGCCACCCGATATGTGATGCCATTGTTGCGGTAGAGTTCACGGGGGAACTCACCAGCATACTTGTCGCCTTGCACGGTTGAGATGCCGTAGGCCTTCAGGAGAGCCGAGTATTCGGACGTGACCGCTTCCGGGCTGAAAGGTGGCTTCCGCTCCCTGATCGCGTCCAGAACGGCCCGCTTGCCTTCCCTGTGGCCGATTGCCAGGGTGTAGCTGTCCGAAGAGCCGCCAGACGGGTCAGCGAAGGCAACATAGTGATGTTTGCCGTCCCGAGGCAGTTCGGTCACCCCTGGAAGCACACACGCCTCCACGACATCGAGAGACACGAATTGCTCAACGTCGGTTCGGAACTCGGCGCCGAACTCTGCGGCCGCTGACGATGGATCTTCGGCGTAGGCCTCGGCGATCAGCTCGCTTTCTCGGGTAAGGTTGGGGTTCATCCGCCATGTCGGTGCCTGCACCACCAGCACCTTGCTTGGCTTGCCGTAGTTGGCCTTCCATTTGCGGTACAGGAGGCCCTTGCGAGCATGGGGGGAACTGATGCCTATCAGCATGGCGCCGGGAATGGTGGCCATCGAAGGCTTGATTGCCTTGTACACATCTTCGTCAGGGTTGGCGCTGTTTTCAGAGAGCCAGAAAGCCACCTCGTCGAACACGGCTGCCACCACTGTGCGGCCACGCACCCGACGCCGGTCATTCGTAGTGATTTCGATGCAGAGACCGTTCTTCAGTTCGATCCCGTCTGCCGTCTCTTTCTTGACGGTCTTGCGGAGGATCGGCTGCTCGAAAAATGCCTTGGTGTAGCCCAGCACGACCTTTGCCTGATCGCGATCGACGGCAAGGGCTTGGACAACGCCACGCTCACCACGGACCAACCGGGAGAGATAGCCGTATTGCTCCGCTCCGAACGTGGCCAGGTAGGTCGCAATGCTGGCGGCCTTCACGTCCTTGCCAGAACGCCGCCCGCACACAAACCAGGCCTCCGATGCCGGGGAAGTAGGCGCCTCGTCCCTGCCGGTCAGTTCGGTGAAGATGGCAAGTTCTGCCTCGTCCAGCGGCTCGCCGAACAGAGCCTTGTCGATGACGCGCCATACACCCCAGCTATCGGCAGCGAACCACGGCCCGAACAGGTCAGGGTCTTGGCAAGCCTCGCTGTAGGTGAAGGCGGGAGCACTCATGCGGCCTTGCTCGCCTTCTCTGCGGCCTTGGCGGCCATGAACGTGGTGATGTCGGGGGTGATGTCGCGCGGCTCGGGATCGATGCCGATAAGCTCTGCGTCCCTGCGGCGCGTGTTGAGCAGCGTGGCAAGCTCGGAAAGGCTGATCTGCTCGCCCTTCAGCCAACGCACCTGGGCGTCACGGATAATGGCAGAGACGCAAGCCACGTCCTCGATAATCGCCAGCCGAAGCGCGCCGATGTCGTCGCCGCCGCGTTCGCTGATGAGAATATCCCGGAACTCAAGAGCCTGCTTCGCGGCAGCGGTGCGCTTGTCCAGATCGGACAACGTGACAAGCCGGGCCTTGCCAGCACCTTTTGACGGTGCATTGGCCTGGGAACCTAGCTCTATCGTGGCGCTATTTTCAGTCATTTCCGAACCTCGATCTGGTCGCGGTTGAGCGGATACAGTGCGGACACAATCGGCTTGTTCGATATGAAATGCAAGCAATATCAATAAGTTGTCATAAACTGTCTACTGATAAACAATCAGTGTCGGCAATTGTCAGGCTGAGGGTTAAAGGGACGACAGCAAGCGACAACTTGTCGTTTGCTGCCGTGAGCCAACAGGAAAAAGTGTCGCCTTCCGAACGTTCGCCGGGGCGGGCCTCACAACGCTAACATTCCTGATCCATTGTTAGGGATGTTGGGGATGTTGGGGGGGGGTATGGGTGTTTTCGGGTTTGCCCTCACTTCGGACAGCTCAGCGAAAAGCACTCCTCACAAAGCCCCTCACTTTGGAATGCGATACAGCCCGCGAGCTACCGCCTCCAGTTCACCAGCCTTCGCCATCTCACGCACCAGATACCGCACGTTGTTCTCGCGCATCGAGGTTGCCGCCGCGATTTCCTTAGGTCCGGCTTCTCCGATCTCTCTGACAGCTTCGAGGATCCTGTTTCGCTCCTTGCTACGGCGAACCTCATCGGCGTCGCCCAGCAAGGACCAATGGCCGCTACTGTCCAGCTTGATGGCGCTTTCGATGTCATCCAGGTCGCGACCTCTGCCTGAGAGGATAGTTCCCTGGCCGTCCTTTGCTAGCACCATCACACTATCGACGCCGCCGGTGAGGCCCGTGGTCCCGGACACCATGTCGAGCGGATCGTCGGCATCCATCTTGCGCGTGTGGTGAACGATGACGATTGCAAGCTGCAGTTCAGCAGCGAGAGCAGTGAAAGGGGAGACCGCGCGATAATCGGCCTCGTAAGGCTTGTCACTGGCCTTTGCCGGCGGTCGAACCTTCGCGAGCGTGTCGATGACGATGAGGCGCGGGTTCGGCGCATGCCGCGCCCACGCCGTGATTTCACCTAGCAGCCCATCATCCAGGCGCCGCATGGTGGTTCGCAGCGCCAACCGCTTCGGCCATGCTTGGCTGGCGGGGATCACCTGGCTCATGCGCCGTTTAAGGCGGCGCTGGTTGTCTTCGAGGGCAGCGTAGAGAACGTCGCCTTCCTCGCATTTGACGGAGCCCAGCGCATAGCCGCCGATAGCGACAGATATGCACCAGTCCAAGACAAGCCATGATTTTCCGAGCTTGGGCTTCCCCGCAAGCAATGTAGCACCCTCTGCCAAGTAGCCGGGGATGACATACCGCAAGGGCTCGAACTCCATGTGCTGGAGGTCTGCGGCCGTGATGGTGAGAGGAGCGTTCATTTGCGTCTCCTCTCGCGCTCTGCTCGCCACTCAATGGCAGCATCAGCGACATGCGCTGGAACGGTCTGGATCGGACGAAACGGTCTGCCGTGGAAGTCAGCAACGATTCCGGCGACATAGCTGTAAGACCTGGCGGTCGGATCGTGCTCGTAGCCCGCATCATCGAACCGGAGTGCAGCGCATTGGAGGTGGTTGCGCGCCGCCGTCAAATGGTGGACGGCGGCATCGATGAACATGTCTTCGACGCTCGGAAGATTCGGTCGAACGGTCATGCCGAACCTCCTTGGCGAGCTGCCGGGAGGGTTTCAGCGGCCCAGCGGGCGATCAGGGCCGCTTCTGCTCGGCCATGGTCTTTCTTGCGGCCGAAATGGTCACAGGCAGGCCAAAGGCGGATTGCCAATGCCCTGGCCGCTTCCTTGTCGCTGTCCAGCTTGAAATGCCTCTTCCATGACGTAGGGGAAACTAGGTGCGTCGGGACATTCAGGGCGGCGAGGGCACCTAGCACTGCGCCATGTGCCACCCCGAAGCGGAACATTGACGACACGCCTTGGCCAGGACGGGCGCCCACGTTCTCCACGATGGCGAGATCCGGGCGCATCTGTTTCGATACGGCGGGCAAGCGATGCCGCGTCGATGCTCTTTGCGACCACTGGCATATCGTAGACCGCCACGCGATCGGGTGCTGCCGGAAAATAGAAGGCGGCGGCGCCGGACAGGCCAGGATCGATTCCCAAGATGCATGTCGTCATGCGCCGCCTCCGTAGGCGAGCCGTGCGACAGTAAGCGCGACGGGAACCGACATAGGGAAGCGTGCGAGGATGTGTGACGCTTGCCTAAAGCGGAGGTCTTCGGCTATTGTTTGGTTGTTGCTGCTGTGAATATCGACTTCGCGAAGCTCGCCCTGGCCGGCGGGCTTTCGCATTTCAAGAGGAGGCGATAGCCGCATAGGCGCCTCCATCTTTGAGTCTGCTCGCAAGGCGCATCGCCTCGATGGCTTGCATCGTGGTAATGCCGAACCTGGTACGGAGATCGGGAACGGTGGCGCGGCCTGACCGCTCACGCGGAGAGACGAGATAGAGCGCTGCAGCGGTGACTGCCTCGTCGGGCTGGAGGTCTGTCTGCATTTATGCGGCCCTCGCTTTGCGGGGATTGGGCCTGCGCTCCAACGCCTCAATCCAGGCCTTCACTGAGGGGACGCGGTAAAGGATGCGGCCGCCGAGTTCGACATAGGGAAGGCCATCCGGCAAATGCTGCCAGCGGATCAGTGTGCGCTCGCTCACCTTAAGTTCGGCGGCGAGGGAAGGGCGGTCCAGGTATTCGTCTAGAAGGCTCATCTGGTGTCATTTCCTTTCGTTGAAATGTCAGCAGATGTTATGTTTTGTCGGCTCCCAGACCGGAGGAGGTTGGGGGGAATTGGAGGAAATAAGGAGTTTTACTCCGCGCTCGCAAATCGCTTGTAGAGTGCGTTGACGCGCTTCTCGACTTCCTTCGGGTGGGGGCCGCCGTCTCCGCCGTTTTGGTTGCTGAGCCACAACAAGAGATGCTCCTTGAAAGCTGCTTTACCCTTCTGGTCAGGCAGGCCGTTTTCGTGGATGTAGAACGCTGCTTCAATCAGCATTCCCTCCCAATTCCATTTACCGGGATTGCCGGGCTGAAGCCGCTCTGTCGGAGGAGCCTTTGCTGGCTTTTCAGGCCAAAGCTTGTCTAGGTCGTCAGAGGACACCATCACATCGAAGCAAGAGTGCTGGCCGTCTTTTGGGCTAGTCACCTGATAAGGGTGTGGCCACCAGATATCGGTCGCCTCATAGTCCAACTCGGCATAATTGCCGGCCTGGTTTGCGACGCTGATAGACAAGGCCTTCTCCCGTAGGGCATCGAAAATAGGGCTCACTCGATTCTCTCCGGTCGCCGTCCGCTGTGAAACTATCTGACGTGCAGCGTGCAATGAGATCCTTTTGGGTCGGAACATTCACGCACCGCCTTTCAGCGACGCGACTTCCGCGCCCTTGTCTTTGGCCATGACGATCGATCCGACACGTTCAGTGGCCTGCCTCAGCGGATCGTCCATAAGGTGGCTGTAGCGGGCCGTGGTGGCCGGCTGTGAGTGTCCGAGCAATGCACCAATGATCGGCAGGGAAAGGCCCGCGCTGGCCAGCACAGAGGCGTATGTGTGGCGCAGGTCGTGAATGCGCGCCGATGGCGTCAGAACGATCTTTTCGACCCCCTTGCTGTCCGGCACTGCCTCAGCCGTGACGATGCCGGCGGCAATGCACACTTCCCGCCACTCGTTCTTGATCTCGACGCGGTGATCAGTGCCACGGCCGGGGAACACATAGACGGCATCATCCTTCGCTTCCTCCCGAAGCTCAGTCAGGAGCATACGAGCAGGGGCGGAGAGGGGGACGCGGTGCAGGGTCTTCTGCTTCGTGGTTGAGCCCGGCTTGGTCCACACACCGGCAGTCAGGTCGAACTGCTCCCACTTCGCCGCCTGGACTTCGCCACGGCGCGCGCCGGTCAGGAGCAGAAGCCGGAAGATATTCGCGGCTTGCTGGTCTTCCAGCGCGCTTAGGGCCTCTGTGAGCTTTGCCAGCTCAGGCGGGGAGAGATAGCGGTGACGCTTCTGCTCGTCGTTGCGCTCGATGCCCTTGGCCGGGTTATCGGTGCGCCACTTCCACTTGATGGCCAGCCCGAACATCTTGGACAGTACCGCGACCGTCCGGTTCGCCAGATAAGGGGCATCCTTGGAAATCTTCCGGTGCAGGCTGTCGACGTCGGTAAACTCGACATCGATCACCTTCTTGTGTTTCAGGGCGGGGAGGATGCGGTTCTTGATCAGGGCCTTGTAGTCGCGCGCTGTCGAATCCCGCTTCTTGGACAGGTGCTCCTTTTCGAAGCGTTCGCACAGATCGGCAACGGTCTTCGCCTCGCGCGCTGCCTTTAGATCGCCCATCGGGTCAAAGCCGACATCGATCCGTTTCTTGAGGTCCTTAGCTTCCTCGCGGGCAGGGCTGCACTTCCAATCAGAGCAGGAGCCAATCGTATATCGCCGCTCCAGGCCGGAGCGTGTGCGGTAGTTGAGAATGAAGGACTTGGCGCCGCCGGCAGTGACGCGGACGCCAAAGCCCTTAACCTCGTCGTCATAGGTGATCTTGTTGCCGGTGGCTGGCGTCGGCAGCTTCTTGATTTCGGGGTCGCTAAGCTTCATGTCTTGTGTCCGCACTGTGTCCGTCAAATCGACGGGCTTCCATATGCGGGCATTGTCGCATAGTGTCCTGATTTGTCAAAGCATGTCCTTTGGGAATCAATAGCTTATGGTGCGGACACGGGGAATATTGAACAGGATCAACGGCTTGCCGAAAACGCGTGGAATGAACTTTTAATCAGTAGGTCATGGGTTCGAATCCCATCGCGCTCACCAACAACGACCGCCTGAACAGCCCGGTCACAACTGCCGAATTGCCGCAGTCCAACCTCCACCACGACATTGTGTTGGCGCTCCGCTGGCGCTTTACATTTTTGTAAATTGCCTTGGGTGCGCGGTTCGCGATAGGGCAGGCCGGTGGCCCGGTTCGGGCATCCGGCTGTTGGGCAACAGAATTGGCTCGGATGAACGACCCGGGCCCTCCGGGTCATGCCGTCGGTCATCATCAGAGGGACATAGTCCCCGGCGTCGCGTGGCGCAGGTTCTAAGCCGGTCCTTAGGACTGTCCGGCCTCTTTGCCGTATCGAATGCGGGGCATGTCTTTGCAACCGATTACAGTTTGCGCCGCCGCATCTCCGCCGACTATGACGGTTTCTGGACGGAGTCCGGAGGGCTTCGGACAGACCCCTTGATGTTCGCCATGCCCACTGCCAAGGCGCGGCGCGAGCTTACCGAGTACAAGCCCAACAAACGGGCGCGGGTTCGCAGGCGATGGCGTCTGGAGGATCAACTTACCGACCAGGTGAAGGCGTCAATTCAGCCTTTGTTCCGGAAATAACCGCGCTTTGCGCCATTGCCGGCTCGATGCCGTAGGCATTCGGAACAAAAAACTATTCGCGCCCGTTCAATTCCAGAAGGGACCGCAATTTGGGACGCGGATACAGTGGACGTACTGAACTTGGAACTGGCCAGGGCCAGGCAGAGCGTAAAGCGCGCAGAGACTTCTCTCAATCACGCAAAGGAAATGCTGGACGAGGACTGTGGCGTCGGGATCAACATCGCGCTGTGCAGCCGCATAAGGTCGGAACAGAAGCGTGTGGCAGAAGCCAGAAAGCGGCTGATGAAAATCGCTCAGGCTGCCTACCCTGAGGGGTGACTTTCCCCAAGACCAATGAGAGCGGGCCGCCGGCAAACTTGTCCCTGGACAGGGGGCATGGTTAAACTCGGAGCCCCGAGGGAGGCTCCAGGATGGCACTTGACCTTTCGGTAGAGACCACGGCTCGTAAAGCGGCGACGCCCGGCAAATATCTCTTCGGCCCGGTCGCCGATTTCCTTATGCTCGGCGGCAGCGCGTTCCTGATCCTGCCTGTGCTGTTCTTCGTGCCGCGCGACTATGAAGGGCCGTTGGCCGCGACGATGGTCGTTGTGGCCTACCTGGTGAACTATCCGCATTTCGCCCATTCCTACCAGATCTTCTATCGCAATTTCGGCCGGAAGGCGCGTGGCGACGGCTACGACAGAAGCCTGCAGCTTCGCTACATTTTCGCCGGCGTCATCGTCCCGGTGATCATGGCCCTGTTCTTTGCCTATGGTGCGGCGACGTCGAACACGCGGCTGCTCGGCCTTGCGGCCAACGCGATGTTCTTTTTCGTCGGCTGGCACTACGTCAAGCAGGGCTACGGGATGCTGATGGTCGACGCTGTCTTGAAACGCAAATTCTTCGATGACCGGGACAAGAAGGTGCTGCTCGTCAACAGCTACGCGGTGTGGATCCTGGCCTGGCTGCAGACCAACACAGCGGTGACCGCGGGGCAGTATTACGGGCTCCAGTATTACACCTTCGCCGCCCCTTCATGGATCACCGACATTGCCTTGGCGGCGGCCGTTGCATCGACAGCGGCCACGCTCCTGATGCTGGCCCGTCGTTGGAGAAAGAATGGCGGTGGCCTGCCGTATAACGGCATCGTTGCCTATGTCGCGTCGCTCTATCTCTGGATCCTGATTGCCAGGATAAACCCGCTCTGGCTGCTGGTGGTGCCGGCGCTGCACTCGCTGCAATATCTGGCCGTGGTGTGGCGCTATCAGACCAATGTCGAGCGTGACGTCTTGGATGCGGCGCGGGATCCGGAGCCGAAAATACTATCCGTGCTTGGGCCTCGCTACAGGCTGCGAGTGCTGGGATTCATCATCGGAGGCGCCGCACTCGGCTATCTCGGCTTCTGGCTGATCCCGTTCGTGCTGACCGCCCTGGTCCCCTACGACAGGCAGGTGCTCGGTTCATCGCTGTTCTTCTTCATCGTGCTGATCTTCATCAACGTGCACCACTACTTCCTCGACAATGTGATGTGGCGCCGCGGCAATCCGGAAGTGTCGAAATATCTGTTCCGGTAGGAGGACCCGAACCCGGAACTGAGGGCCGCAGATCACGCGATCAGCGACACATTCCCGCCGGCGTGACGCTCCAGCCGTCCCGCGAGGTCGAGTTCCAGCAGCACCATCGAGATCTGCGCTGCGCTCATACCCGTGTGACGGATGATGTCATCCACCGCGATCGGCGTGGGGCCAAGCGCTTCCAGCACATCGGCGCGGTCGTTTTCGCCGGGCGGCGGCATGGCCGACATGTCGGGCGCCTCGGCAAGTGGGAGGGTTCTTGGAAGCCGGGTGCCGGCAAGCGGCGCCAGCGCGCCGAGCACATCGGCGGCTTCGGTGACCAGCGTGACGCCGTCCTTGAGCAGCGCGTTGCAGCCGGCGGCACGCGGATCGAGCGGCGAGCCCGGCACGGCAAAGACCAATCGGCCCATTTCATTGGCGAGGCGGGCGCTGATCAGCGAACCGGAGCGCTGTGCCGCCTCGACCACAACCAGCCCAAGCGCCATGCCGGCGACAAGGCGGTTGCGACGCGGAAAATCCTGGGCGCGCGGCTGCCAGGCGAAGGGCATTTCCGAAACGACGGCGCCGCCGCGATCTGCGATCTCGTCGCACAGGCCGGCATTCTCGGGCGGGTAGGGGGCATCGAGCCCGCCGGCCAGCACGCCGATCGTTCCGGTCGAAACGCTGCCTTTGTGCGCGGCCGTGTCGATGCCGCGCGCCAGGCCGGAAACGATCGCGTAGCCTTCGCGGCCGAGGTCTGCCGCCAGCATGCGCGCCATCTTGATGCCGGCCAGCGAGGCGTTGCGGGCGCCGACGATGGCCACCGCGGGCAAACGGAAGACCGCGCCTTCGCCTTTCACCGCAAGCAGCGGCGGCGGGTTGTCCAGCGTCTTCAGCAAGGGCGGATAGTCCGCCTCGCCGATGCCGACGAAGCGGGCGCCGGCGCGGCGGGCGGCGTCCAACTCGGCTTCGGCCTCGGCGACGGACGGAATGCGGGCGATGCGATTGGCGCCGCCGGAAATCATCAGCTCGGGCAGCATTTCGAGCGCGGTTTCGGCCGAGCCGAGGCGGTTGATCAGCTCGCGAAACGAGGCCGGACCGACATTGGGCGTGCGGATCAGGCGAAGCCAGGCAAGCCGCTGCCGGTCGCTGAGATGCGGGCCGGCGGCCGGGGCGCTCATCCCTTCGCTCCGATCTTGCCTTCGGCGCCGGCCAGCAGGCGCGAGATATTGGCGCGGTGCTTGATGAAGACGATCAGGCTCATCAGCGCGAACAGGCCGGCGATCTGCGGCGTGCTTATGAAATAGAGCGCGATCGGCACGACCACCGCGGCCGCCAATGCCGCCAGCGAGGAATAGCGGAACAGGAAGGCCATCGCGAGCCAGACGACGGCGAAGACGAGCATGCCTTGCCAGGCAAGGCCGAGCAGCACGCCCAGATAGGTCGCGACGCCCTTGCCGCCCTTGAAGCCGAGCCAGACCGGGAACAGATGGCCGAGGAACGCGGCAAAGCCGGCCAACAGTCCGAAGTCCGACGAAAAATGGCCGGCGATCAGCGCGGCGACGGTGCCTTTCAGCGCATCGAGCAGCAGCGTGGCGGCGGCAAGGCCTTTGTTGCCTGTCCTCAGCACATTGGTCGCGCCGATATTGCCGGAGCCGATCTGGCGGACATCGCCGAGCCCGGCTGCACGGGTGATCAGGAGCCCGAACGGGATCGAGCCGAGCAGATAGCCGAACACGAGCGCGATCGCGTAACCCATTGTTTCCCCCATACTCCTGTCGCTCCAGATGCTCGCCCCAGGATTGATATAATCTGCTTTATGCAACCACAGTTTGCAAGAGCTGGCGCTGCTTGGGCAGCAGCTGGTCATAATGGTAGAGTCGGGAGGGTTCGCCAAGCAACTCTGTGCGGGCAGGGTCCGGCAGAGCTCAAAGCAATGAATGGGCTATACTGAAAACACTGTGCGGCCCGCGACCATCGTCTGCAAGACTTTGCCCTGCAGGCGCGCGCCTTCGAAGCAGGTGTTCTTCGAACGCGAGCGCAGTCCGCTTTCGCTGACGATCCACGGCTCGTCGACATCGACGATTGCGAGATCGGCTGGCGCGCCCGGCTGCAGCGTGCCACCCGGCAGGCCGAACAGTCGCGCCGGCCCAGTAGACAGCGTCTCGATCAGCCTGAGCAGCGGCACATCGCCATTGTGGTAGAGCCGAAGTGCCGCGCCAAGCAGCGTTTCCAGTCCGATCGCGCCGGCGGCAGCATCGGCGAAGGGCAGGCGCTTGGTGTCGACGTCCTGCGGGTCGTGCGAGGAGACGATGATGTCGATCGTGCCGTCCTTGATCGCCTCGATCATCGCCAGCCTGTCGTCCTCGGCGCGCAAGGGCGGGGTCAGCCGGAAGAAGGTGCGGTATTCGCCGACATCGTTCTCGTTGAGCGACAGATTGTGGATGGCGACCCCGGCCGTGACGTTGGCGCCTTCGGTCTTGGCCCGGTTCACCGCGCCGGCCGCCATCGCGGACGAGATTTTTGCCGCGTGATAGGCCCCGCCGGTCAGCCGGGCCAGCGCCAGATCCCGCTCCAAGGGGATGAGCTCGGCTTCGCGCGGAATGCCCGAAAGGCCAAGCCAGCTTGCATAGAGGCCTTCGTTCATCACGCCGGAAGAGGCGAGGTCGGCATCCTGGGTCTCATGCGCGATCACGCCGCCGAAATCACGCGCGTAGGTCAGCGCGCGGCGCATCACCAGCGCGTTGGCGATCGTGTGTCTGCCGTCGGTGTAGGCGACGGCGCCCGCCTCGCGCAGCAGGCCGAATTCGGTCATCTCGCGGCCTTCGAGGCCCTTGGTGATCGCGGCGGCCGGAAAGATGTTGACGCTTGCGGTGTCGCGCGCCGTGCGCAGCACGAATTCGACCAGCGCCACATTGTCGATCACCGGGTCGGTGTCGGGCATCATGACGATGGAGGTGACGCCGCCGGCCGCCGCCGCCACGCTTGCCGAGGCGATGGTCTCGCGATGCTCGCCGCCGGGTTCGCCGATGAAGACGCGCGCGTCGACAAGACCTGGAATGATCGTTTTGCCGGCGCAGTCGACGACGGCGGCGCCTTCCGGCGCGCCCTGGTTCAATGCCGCTTTTCCGGCAGCGACGATCTTGCGGCCGTCGACGATGAGGCTGCCGATCTCGTCGACGCCGCGCGACGGGTCGACAATGTGCGCCTTGCTGAAGACGGTCACGCTCATGCGCCGCGCCCCTCATGGTTGCGGCGCGGATCAAGCAGCGCTTCCATCACCGCCATGCGCACGGCCACTCCCATCTCGACCTGTTCCTGGATGACGCTTTGCGGTCCGTCGGCGATCTCGGAGGCGATCTCGACCCCGCGATTCATCGGGCCGGGATGCATGACCAGCGCATCGTCCTTGGCGGCTTTCAGCTTTTCGGCATCGAGGCCGAAATAACGGAAATATTCGCGGATCGACGGCACGAAGGCGCCTTCCATGCGTTCGCGCTGCAGGCGCAGCATCATGACCACGTCGGCATTCTTCAGCCCCTCGGCCATCGAGCGCGCGACGATCACGCCCATCCTGTCGATGCCGGAGGGCAGCAGCGTCGAGGGAGCGACAACGCGCACCTGCGCGCCGAGTGCATTCAACAGCATGATGTTGGAGCGGGCGACGCGCGAATGCAGGATGTCGCCGCAGATCGCCACGATCAGCTTCGAGAGCGGCCCCTTGGCGCGGCGGATGGTCAGCGCGTCGAGCAACGCCTGCGTCGGGTGCTCATGCGCGCCGTCGCCGGCATTGACCACCGAGCAGCCGACCTTCTGGGCGAGCAGGGCCGCCGCGCCCGCCGACTGGTGACGGATGATCAGGATGTCGGGCCGCATGGCGTTGAGGGTCATCGCCGTATCGATCAGCGTCTCGCCCTTCTTCACCGAGGAGCTTGCCACCGACATGTTCATGACGTCGGCGCCGAGGCGCTTGCCGGCGAGCTCGAAGGACGACTGCGTGCGGGTCGATGCCTCGTAGAACAGGTTGATCTGGGTGCGGCCGCGCAGCGTCGTGGTCTTCTTTTCCGATTGCCGCGAGATCGCCACGGCCTGGTCGGCACGATCGAGCAACAGCTCGATATCGGCCGGGGAAAGATCGCGGATGCCCAGAAGATGGCGGTGGGGAAAGAGTGGCAGGGACGAAGCGTCGGTCATCTCAAGGCGCTGCTATAGGGTGCGGTCCGGCCTGCCGCAAGCGCCAGCTTTGGATTGCGGGCGTTCTCCCCGGTATTTTCGTCGCGCGCCTTCCGTGGCTTGGGCTATAAGGCCCAGGAGTTTCGGATTCGCGACCGCGACCTTGGAAATGCTAAGAACCTCTCGGCCAATTGAAGGATTGGGCAACTGAAGGATTGGGCGTGACCGACGAGGTGATAAACCAGCCGCCGCCGCTGACGGGCGGCAATGCATGGCGGGGCGATCCATTGCTCATCCAGCTTGCCGAGCGTTTTTCCGATCCCGTGCGCAAGGATCTCGACGGACTTGGCCGGTTCGTGATGACGCAGGAGGCGCAGGAGCTCGCCCGCCTCGCCAACACCGACACGCCGAAATTGCGGACGCATGACCGCCAGGGCCGGCGCCTCGACGTGGTCGAATACCATCCGGCCTATCACGCCCTGATGCGCCGCTCGATTGCCGGCGGCCTGCATTCTTCGGTGTGGGAAAACGGCGACGCCGAGATCGGCCGCCGCCATCAAGTCAGGGCGGCGCGCTTCTATCTGACCGCGGAACTCGAAACTGGGCATTTGTGCCCGATCACCATGACCAGCGCCTCGCTGGCAGCGCTGATGGCCAGTCCGAAGCTTTTCCGCGAATGGGCGCCGCGTGTGACGACGCGCAAATACGACCAGACGCAGAAGCCTCCCGTACAGAAGACCGGGCTGACGCTCGGCATGGGGATGACCGAGAAGCAAGGCGGCACCGATGTGCGCGCCAACACGACCAGGGCGGAGCGCACAGGAAGCGGCTTCTACCGCTTGACCGGGCACAAATGGTTCATGTCGGCGCCGATGTCCGATGCCTTCCTGGTGCTCGCCCAGGCATCTGAGGGACTGTCCTGCTTTCTCGTTCCGCGGATCCTGGGTGACGGTTCCGGCAATGGCTTCCGCTTCCAGCGGCTGAAGGACAAACTCGGCAACCGCTCGAACGCCTCGTCCGAGGTGGAATTCGTCAATGCGATCGGCGAGATGGTCGGCGACCCGGGCGCCGGCGTGAAGACGATCATGGACATGGTGACGCTGACCCGGCTCGACTGCGCGGTCGCTTCGTCGGCGTTGATGCGGGCGGGCCTCGCCGAGGCCGTGCACCACGCGCGTCATCGCCAGGTGTTCGGCTCCAACTTGATCGACCAGCCGCTGATGCAGCGGGTTCTGGCCGATATGGCGCTCGATGTCGCCGCGGCCACCGCGCTGTCGTTCCGACTGGCGCGCTCCTTCGACGAGGCTGCAAGCGACCGCGGCGAGGCGGCCTTTGCCCGCGCCATGACCCCTGTCGTCAAATACTGGGTCTGCAAGATCGCGCCGGCGCTGCTTTACGAGGCGATGGAATGCCTTGGCGGCAACGGCTATGTCGAGGAGGCGCCGCTTGCCCGCTACTATCGCGAGGCGCCGGTCAACGCGATCTGGGAAGGCTCGGGCAATGTTATGACGCTCGATGTGCTGCGCGTGCTTGGCCGCGCGCCGGGCCTGTTCGAGGAAGTGCTCGCCGGCATCGACCGCGATCTCGGCACTGGCGGGCGCGGCACCATCGGCGTGCTGAAGGCTGCCATGCAGGTGGCGGCGACCGACCAGGGCTCGGCGCGGCTGCTCACCGAACAGCTCGCGCTGTCGGCCGCCGCGGCGGAACTGCGCCGGCTGGGAGCAGGGCGCATCGCAGACGCCTTCGTCGAAACGCGGCTGGGCGGTCAGTGGCGCACCACTTACGGCATGCTCGATTCGCGCCATGACGCGCGCATGATCATCGACACGCTCTATCCGCCGGTGACCTGATCCCGTCCAAAATCAAAGAGCATGATCCGAAACCGCTTCACGCGCTTCGCCGAGCTGTGGATAGCTGTTAACCTTAACGAATGGTTTCCATTGCGGCGAACCGTTGCAAAGCCCAATCTCCGTTTGCTGGAGTAGGGAAAGGTTAACCATGACTTCCCCGAGGCTCCGTCAGCGGGAAGCGTATGCGGCACGTGTTGAGCTCAGTTCTGGCCTTGCATTGGGCGGTGGTTTTCGCCCTGCTTGCCTATATCTGCATGGATGGCAGCCGCGGCATAGCGGCGGCGCTCGGCGTGCTTGGCTTGTCGGTTCAGGCCAGCCGGTTTCCCGAGCTTGAAAATCTTGCCGTGCTGGCGCCGCTTTCGATCGCGCTCCTGACCGTCGCGGTGTTGTTCTGCTGGGCCTTCGTCGAAACGCTGCTGAACACGGCGACGAGGGCGGACGCGGGCGAGAGCGTGGCGCGGATCGCCTTCATCTCGGCATCTTTCCTGCTTTCGCTGATCCTCATCGGCGGCGTGGCGCAAGGCATAAACGGCCTGTTCATGATCGGCGCCATCCAGATGACGGCGCTGCTTGCTTCCTATGTCGCGGTGCTGGCGGAGCGCCGCTCCAGCTTCGCCGCGCTGCATTTGCCCGAGGGCGATGTTCGCGCGGCCTCGCTCATGGCGATGGGCGCCGCGCACAGTTCGCTTCTTTCCCGCATATCCGGCCGCCCGGAAAACAAGCCTGGAGGCAGGCGCTGATGCGCACGATATTCACGCTCTGGGCTGCTCCGATGGCCATCTTCTGGGGATGGTTCTTCCTGTCGGCCAACGACATGAATTTCGGCTACGCGATGCTCAGCCGACAGGTGCACGATTTCGCTTTCCAGCTCTACGGCCAGATGCTCGGCGTCGATCCGGCTGTCATCCCGGGCATGGTGGCGCGAACCTGCGTTTTCGACTTTTTCCTGCTCATGGGACTGTGGGCCTTCCGCCGCCGGCGCAACATCGCCGCATGGATCAGGCAGCGCCGGCAGGGCGTTATCAGCCCCGAGCGGCTCGGCCGAGCGACTGAAGCCGGTCCAAGGCTCCCTGCAGAATAAAGGCGGCGGCCGCCGAATCGATCTTGCCGGCGCGCTTCTTGCGCGAGAAATCCATCTCGATCAGCGTCCGCTCGGCCGCGACCGTCGACAGCCGCTCGTCCCACAGCACGAAGGGCAGGTCGGAAAGCGGCGCCATGTTGCGGACGAAGGCGCGCGATTTTTGCGCACGAGGGCCTTCCGAGCCGTCCATGTTGACGGGGAGGCCGAGCACGACGGCGCCGACATTGTCCTTATCGAGCTGAGCGAGCAGTTGGGCGGCATCGAGCGAGAATTTCCTGCGCAGGATCACCGGGCGCGGATGGGCGAAGGACAGCCCGCGATCGGAGACCGCCACGCCGATCGTCTTGTCGCCGAGATCGAGCCCGGCGAGCGTCTTGCCGTCGGCAAGCCGCGCCGGCAGTTCCTCGATTGAAATAATGCCCAACGGCTTTTCCTGAAATCCAGGCGTCACACATCCTTTTGACGGTGGAGAGCGCCGCGCTACTTTCAATTTGCCGCCAGCGTTCTATCCTTCGGCAACGGAAAAATCGAGGAAGCATTCATGGAACTGACCTGGTACGGACATTCGGCATTCCGCGTCGAGACCAAGGACGCCACCATTCTCATCGACCCCTATCTGGTCGGCAATCCGTCCTGGACGGGCGGCTGGGAAGGGCCGGCGGACGGCGTCACGCATGTTCTCCTGACTCACGGTCATAACGACCATGTCAGCGGCGCGGTCGAGGTGCTGAAGAAAAGCGGCGCCATGCTGGTCGCCAATTTCGAGATCTGCATGTATCTCGTCGGCCAGGGCATCAGCGGCGACAAGATCAATCCGGGCAATATCGGCGGCACCGTCGATTGCGGACCGTTCACCACGACCTTCGTCCAGGCGTTGCACTCGTCCTCTTTCGGCGGCGAAGGCGGCACGGACACCTATCTCGGCAATCCGGGCGGGCTCGTCCTGCATTTTCCCGAGGATAAGACGCTCTACCATATGGGGGACACCGACATCTTCTCCGACATGGGGCTGATCAACGAATTGCACGAACCGAAGATCGGCATCGTGCCGATCGGCGACCGCTTCACCATGGGTGGCGCGGTGGCGGCCCTTGCCTGCCGCCGCTTCTTCGGCTTCGATACGGTCGTTCCCTGCCATTTCGGCACCTTCTCGATGATCGACCAGACCGCCGACAAGTTCGTCGCCGGCATGGAAGGTTCGGGCGTCAAGGTGGCGCTGCCGGAGATCGGCAAGGCGATCACCATCTAGGTCGCTGTTCGGGAATCCGGAACAAAGCCATAGCCTTGGGGTGGAATCTTTGCGTTTCGGCGCAAGGCGCGGCGACGCCCGCGCCGGCGTGCGCGCAAGCCGGCAGAACGGCAGCTAGTATCAGTGGAAGGACGTAACGTTATCGCGATGGCGACAAGGCACTGCACGCGATTGACCGGCATCATCCATGTTGCGCGCCGGGCGCGCCGCCGCTATAGCCCGCACTGGTTTTCCCGAGGCGATAGAACATGTCCGTTGATCTTCAGACCGTGAAGCGCGTCGCGCACCTTGCCCGTATCGCGGTGAGCGAGGAGGACGCCGAGCGCATGACCGGCGAATTGAACGCCATCCTCGGCTTCGTCGAGCAATTGAACGAGGTCGATGTCACGGGCGTCGAGCCGATGACCTCGGTCACGCCGATGGAGATGAAGAAGCGCCAGGATGTCGTCATCGACGGCAACAAGCCCTCCGACATCGTCGCCAACGCGCCGGCAACGGATGAGAACTTCTTCCTCGTCCCGAAGGTGGTGGAGTAGACCGTGGCTGTCGAGATCGCCGTCGAGACGCCTTTGCAGGACGACGTGCGCGCGCTCGTCGCCGAACTCAATGCCGCGCTGCTCGAACTGACGCCGCCCGAACACTGCTATCATCTCACCGTCGAGCAGATGGCAGGCTCGGATACGACTGTGTTCATTGCCCGCGATGGCGGGCTTGCCGTCGGCTGTGGTGCTCTCAAGCGCCATGAGGGCGGCGTCGGCGAGGTCAAGCGCATGTATACGCGACCTTCGCACCGCGGCCGCAAGATCGGCGCCGAGATCGTCGGACGGGTCGAGGCGCTCGCCCGGCAGGAAGGGCTGACGCGGCTGGTGCTTGAAACCGGCGATCGGCACCCTGCGGCGTGGACCGTCTATGAGCGGGCCGGATTCTCGCGTTGCGGACCGGTGCTGGATTATCCCGACTCGGAGTGGTCGGTCTTTTATGAAAAGAGCCTTGCCTGATGAGCGATCTCACACATCTCACCATTTCCGAGGCCCGCGCCAAGCTGCGCGGTAAGGAGATCACCGCGGCCGAGATCACCGAGGCATATCTCGCTGCGATCGATCGCGCCAATCCCGCGCTCAACGCCTATGTGGCCGTCACCGCCGACAAAGCGCGCGACATGGCGAAGAGCTCCGATGCCAGGCTCGCCAAGGGCGAGGGCGGCGCGCTGGAGGGCATTCCGCTCGGCATCAAGGACCTGTTCGCCACCGAAGGCATCCACACCCAGGCCTGCAGCCATGTTCTGGACGGCTTCAAGCCGCGCTACGAGTCGACCGTGACCAGCAATCTTTGGGCCGACGGCGCCGTCATGCTCGGCAAGCTCAACATGGACGAGTTCGCCATGGGCTCGTCGAACGAGACCTCCTATTACGGCCCGGTGATCAATCCGTGGCGGCGCTCGCGTGTCGATACGGTCGTCATGCCGACGACGCATCAGGGCGATGGCGGCTTTATTTCCGCCGGCGGCACGAAGACGGCGCGGACCTATGACAACATGCAACTGGTGCCGGGCGGCTCGTCGGGCGGTTCGGCATCGTCTGTGGCCGCCTTCCTCTGCGCCGGCGCTACCGCGACCGATACCGGCGGCTCGATCCGCCAGCCCGCCGCGCTGACCGGTACGGTCGGCATCAAGCCGACTTACGGCCGCTGCTCGCGCTGGGGCATCGTCGCCTTCGCTTCCTCGCTCGACCAGGCCGGGCCGATCGCGCGCGACGTGCGCGATGCTGCCATCCTGCTGAAGTCGATGGCTTCCGTCGATCCGAAGGACACGACCTCGGTCGACCGCCCGATACCGGACTACGAAGCGGCGATCGGCAAGCCGATCAAGGGCATGAAGGTCGGCATTCCGAAGGAGTATCGTGTCGACGGCATGCCGGAAGACATCGAGGCGCTCTGGCAGCAGGGCATCGCCTGGCTGAAGGACGCCGGCGCCGAGATCGTCGACATCTCGCTGCCGCATACCAAATATGCCTTGCCGGCCTATTATATCGTGGCGCCCGCCGAGGCTTCGTCGAACCTCGCCCGCTATGACGGCGTGCGCTACGGCCTGCGCGTGCCAGGCAAGGACATCGTCGACATGTATGAGAAGACCCGCGCCGCCGGTTTCGGCCGCGAGGTCAAGCGGCGCATCATGATCGGCACCTATGTGCTGTCGGCGGGCTATTATGACGCCTACTATCTGCAGGCGCAGAAGGTGCGCACGCTGATCAAGCGCGACTTCGAGAAGGTCTTTGCCGCCGGCGTCGACGTCATCCTGACACCCGCGACCCCCTCGGCCGCCTTCGGCATCGCCGACGAGGATATGGCCTCCGATCCGGTCAAGATGTATCTCAACGACATCTTCACAGTGACGGTGAACATGGCGGGCCTTCCCGGCATTTCCGTGCCGGCCGGTCTCGACGGCAAGGGCCTGCCGCTCGGCCTGCAATTGATCGGCAGGCCTTTCGACGAGGAAACACTATTCCAGACCGCTTATGTCATCGAACAGGCGGCGGGTCGGTTCCAGCCGGAAAAATGGTGGTAGGGTCAATCCCGTCAGGGTCAGTGCCCACCCAGCGTTGTGAGTGATGTTCTTCTTCCTGTCGAAGCTCTTTTGGTTCGTCGCCAGGCCACTCAACTTGGCGATCTTCCTGCTGCTGGCAGGCTTGGTTGCCGGCATGTTCGGTCGTCGGCGATTGGCAACCGCCGGCAGCGTTCTCGCCTTTCTCATCCTTGTGCTTTCGACATGGTCGTCGATTGGCGTCATGATGCTCAACCCCTTGGAAGAGCGCTTTCCGAGGCCGCCGCTGCCGGCAAAGGTGGACGGCATCGTCGTGCTGGGCGGCGCCATGGACGGCGCGGTCAATATCGTGCGCGGCGGCTATGAATTGAACGCCAGCGGCGACCGCATCGTCGAGGCGGCGGTTCTGGCCCGGCGGTTCCCGACCGCAAAGGTCGTCGTTACCGGGGGTCCGCTCGAAATGATCGGCGAAGGCGAGGGCGATGCCGACGCCGCGCCGCGCCTGCTTACAGCGCTCGGGGTAAGCACCGATCGCCTGGTCCTCGAGAACAAATCCCGCACCACCTACGAGAATGCCATATTCACCAAGAGGCTGGTGATGCCTAAGCCGGGCGAGACCTGGCTGCTCGTCACGTCGGCTTTTCATATGCCGCGCGCGAAGGCACTGTTCGACAGGGCCGGCTTTCCTACTGTTCCGTGGCCGGTCGATTACTGGACCACGGGAAAGGAACGCCTGTACCGCACAAGTCCTGGTGACAATCTGGAAATCACCACCAAGGCGCTTCGTGAATGGGCTGGGCTCATCGCTTATTGGATCGCCGGCCGCATCGATCAGCCTTTTCCCGGACCCGGTGGTTGACCGAGCACCGCCTGCCGCGCCGCCGAGAAGAACTGGCGCCGCACCAGCACCGCCAGAAGCACCAGCGTGGAGATCACGAAGACGATCGGGTCGACGAACCAGCCGAGATAGCCGATCGAGAAGAAGACGGCGCGCAGGCCGGAATTGAAGTGCTTGCCGGCAAGCACGTTCATGCGGGTCGCTCGCCACACCGCCGTTTCGCTGACTGGATTGCGCGAAGCCGGGCCATGCGGGGTCGGCACCGCGCCGATCAGGATCGAGCAATAGTTGAACAGCCGGTAGGCCCAGCCGAATTTGAAGAAGGCGAAGGCGAGAATCAGCACCAGGCCGAACACCTTGGTCTGAAAGGCTTCGCGCGACGAAGCCGCGCCGAAGGGCAAGTCTGCCAGAACCTGAAGCACGCGGTCGGAGGCGCCGAGCAGGGCAAAGCAGCCGCCGAGCGCAATCAGGGAAGACGAGGCAAAGAAGGCGGTACCTTGCTGCAGGCCGCCCATGATGGCGGTGTCGACGATGCGGATCTCGCGCTCGGCCATGTTGCGCATCCAGGCCTCGCGCTGCGTGTTCATGGCGGTCGTCAGCGAGACGCGGCTGATCAGCCTGCCGTCGGAGGCCAGCGTGTGCAGCACCCAGACGGCCAGGAAGAAAGTCAAAGCCGCCAGATCTGCCGTTGAGAGGTGGAGTGAGTCGCCCATGACTTCTTGTAACACGGGCCGGGCCGGTGCTTCGACGGGCGCTCGAGGCGCCGGCTTGCGATGTCGCTGGCGGAGCAAACAAGGTCGGCAGCCGCCGCGCCGTGCCATGCAAAACATCGGAAAAATCGCGGGGATTCCTATATGTAAGTCTTGATCGGCCTCCAGGAGACAACGGCCCCGTGTTCCTTTCGGTTTTCGACCTGTTCAAGATCGGCATCGGCCCGTCGAGTTCGCACACGATGGGACCAATGACGGCCGCGCGCCGTTTCCTCGACGAGATCCTGGCCGGCGACTGGCCGCGGCCGGCGGGCGTGAAAGTCGATCGCATAGGCGCCAGCCTGCATGGCTCGCTCGCCTATACCGGCATCGGCCACGGCTCGGACCGTGCCGTCATCCTCGGCCTGGCAGGCCAGACGCCGCAGACGGTCGATCCGGATGAGGCCGACGGCATCGTCGCCCGCATCGGCGCGGAGAAGCGGATTTCACCGCCTGGGCATCCGACTTATCGTTTCGATCCCGCCAAGGATGTCGTGCTCGACCGCAAGACGCCGCTGACCGGCCATGCCAACGGCATGGCCTTCTATGCCTATGACGCATCCGACCGGCTGCTGCTCAAGCGCATCTATTATTCGATCGGCGGCGGCTTCGTCGTTTCCGAGGAAGAGCTGCAGCGCATGAAGGCCAAGGGCTCGGTGACGACCGAAGGCAAGAAGGTGCCGTACCCGTTCAAGAATGCCGTCGAGATGCTGGCGATGGCGGCAAAAAGCGGGCTTTCGATCGCCGAGATGAAGCGCGCCAACGAGGAAAAGCATATGTCGCGCGAGCAGCTCGATGCCGGCCTCGACGCGATCTGGGGCGCCATGAAAGGCTGCATCGATCGCGGCCTGTCGCAGGACGGCGTCATGCCGGGCGGGCTGAAAGTGCGCCGCCGCGCGCGGCAACTGCATGACAAGCTGCAGGAACAGTGGCAGCAGAACCGGCCCAATCCTCTGCTCGCCAATGACTGGCTGTCGATTTACGCCATGGCGGTCAACGAGGAGAACGCCGCCGGCGGGCGCGTGGTGACGGCGCCGACCAATGGCGCGGCCGGCACGCTGCCGGCGGTGCTGCGCTACTGGCTGCATTTCCATCCCGAGGCCGACCAGCCAAGCATCCGCGACTTCCTGCTGACGGCCGCCGCCGTCGGCGGCATCATCAAATCGAACGCCTCGATTTCGGGCGCCGAAGTCGGATGCCAAGGCGAGGTGGGTTCGGCTTCGGCAATGGCGGCGGCAGGTCTGTGCGCCGTGATGGGCGGCACGCCCGAGCAGGTGGAGAACGCCGCCGAGATCGCGCTCGAGCATCATCTCGGCATGACCTGCGATCCGGTCGGCGGCCTCGTGCAGGTGCCCTGCATCGAGCGCAATGCGCTGGGCGCGGTGAAGGCCGTGACGGCCGCCTCCCTGGCCATCAAGGGCGATGGCACGCACTTCGTGCCGCTCGACGCGGCGATCGAGACCATGCGCCAGACCGGCCTCGATATGAATGAGAAGTACAAGGAAACCAGCCTCGGCGGGCTGGCGGTCAACGTCGTCGAGTGCTGAGGTCTTACCCGGGATCCGAGGCTGGCCCTGTGGAGAAGTCGCTCAAGGCGTTGACGCGTCAACCCTTGCGGCTAAATCTTGGGGCATGTCACTCAATCTCATCAAACTGTGCGTCGGCTGCGACAGCGTCGAGGACCTCGAAGAGTGGATCGCCTTCCGGCTCGACGAGCGGCGTCGTGCCGGCGAGCCGGCCGAGCACTGGCACACCACCCGCATGGTGCCAACGCGCGGCAGCGAGATCACCGATGGCGGCTCGCTCTATTGGGTGATCAAGGGCAGCGTGCAATGCCGGCAGTTGATCACCGAGATCAGGCCTTTCACCGACGATGAAGGGATCGGCCGCTGTCATCTGGTGCTCGATCCCCAGGTGGTGCGCACCGATTGGCAGCCGCGGCGCGCCTTCCAGGGCTGGCGTTACCTGAAGCCTGCTGACGCGCCGGCCGATCTCGGCAAGGGCAGGGCGGCACTCGCCGAGATGCCGCCGAAGCTCAGGCTGGAACTCGCCGAACTCGGCCTGCTCTAGCGTCGCTTGGCGCTTCTCGCGCGGCGCTGGCCCTTCGGCTCTCTCAATGTGGGACTTGCAAGCGCCCATCCTCGGTCCCATCCTATTTCTATGCTCGGTCATTTCTATGGCGGTGCTGATCGATGGGCGTGATCCTCGCTTTGGCAGCGGTGCTCGTGGTGCTTTTCGGCGCCGCGTTGCTCTTTGTGCGCGCGGATGCGGCAAGGATGGCCGACAGTCTCAGATCGCTTGGCCCCGCATTCCTTGGGCTGATTGGCGCGCCGATGTTGATCTTCGGCCGCAACCTGATCGGCGGACTGCTTCTGCTCGCAGCGCTGGCCTGGGTCGGCTGGATACGCACGAGGCGGCCGGCGGCAAGAGCGGCGGCGTCCAAGCACTCGACGGTGCGCACCGCGGCGCTCGAAATGGACCTCGACCATGACAGCGGCAGGCTCGAGGGGCTCGTTCTCGCCGGGCGTTATGAAGGCAAGATGCTTGGGGCTATGGGGCTGACCGACCTGCGCCAGCTTCATGGCGAGCTCAGCCCCGATCTGGAGAGCCGGCAGCTTTTAGAGACGTATCTTGACGGCCGTTTTCCCGTCTGGCGCAAGGACGCGCAGCCGCACGGTGGCGAAGGGCTGGGTGTTGCGCCAGGTGCGGGCGCCATGACTAAGGAGGAGGCCTACAAGATCCTTGGTCTTGAAGCGGGGGCTGCCGCGGCGGATATCCGCAAGGCGCACCGCCGCCTGATGCAGCGCCTGAACGCCGACGTCGGCGGCACGTCTGTCCTGGCGGCGCGGATCAATGAAGCCAAGGACATCTTGCTCTCCAATCACGATTAGTCTCCTTCGACGCCGGTACCTTCCGGGAGATTTCAACAACCGCCTACTGCTCGACGGCGTAGCACGAGATTTTCTTACGCTTCAGCGCATCGCAGGCCTTCCAGGCGGCGTCCTTCGAGCCGAAGCCGCCGAAGCGGGCGCGGTAGTAGGTGGTGCCGTTCTTGTCGAAGGCGACGGTGAAGCCGGAAGCGTCGGCCAGGATCTTCGGCGCCTGCTTGGCGGTCTGGTCGAGCAGGCTCTGAGCCCCCGACTTCGTGGGCGAGGAAGCGACCTGGACCACCCAGCCCGACGGCAGCGACGACGTCTTGACCGGATCGATCGCGGGCGCGGCAGGCGCCGGTTCGGCATAGGCGGCGACGCTGGTGTCCTCGGATTTGGAGGCCGGCGCCATGGCTGCAATCGCGACCGTCTTGACCTTCCGGGCCTTGAGCACCGGCTTGGTCTCCTCCGTGACCTGTTGGGTATCGTCCTGGACATCATCGGCTGAGGCAACGACGGTGTCGTCCGTTGCCGGCTTGGCGTCCGGCGTCGGCGCGTCATGCTTGGGCAAGAAGGCCTTGGCCAACGTCTTGATCTGATTGTCGTTGCCCTTGGCGATGAGATCGCCGCCGCCGCGCGTCGAGGCACGCGGCAGATAAGTGTTGATCAGCGTGGCCATCTGGTTGTCGCGGCTGCGGCCGGAAGTGCCGCCCATCACCACCGCGACGAGGCGGCGGTCGCCATCAGCGACGGAGGAGACGAGATTATAGCCCGAGGCGCGGGTATAGCCGGTCTTGATGCCGTCGACGCCCTTGATGCGGCCAAGCAGGCGGTTGTGGCCGTTGATGCGCTGGCGGCCATACAGGAACGAGCGCTGCGAGAAATAGCCGTAATATTGCGGGAAGTGCTCGCGCAGCGCGATGCCCAGCATCGCCATGTCGTGCGCCGTGGTGAACTGGCCCGGGTCGGGCAGGCCGTTGGCGTTGCGGAAGACGGTGCCGTTCATGCCGAGCTGGCGCGCCTTGGCCGTCATCATGCGGGCGAAATTATCCTCGCTGCCGCCGAGCAGCTCGCCCAGCGCGGTCGCCGAGTCGTTGGCCGACTTCGTCACCATCGACAGGATCGCAGTCTCGACCGGGACCGAGCCGCCGGCGCGCACGCCGAGCTTGGTCGGCGGCTCGGACGCGGCATGCGCCGAGAACGGCACCGGCGTGTTCTTGCTGATCCTGCCTTTCGCCAGCGCCTCGAAGGTGAGGTAAAGCGTCATCATCTTGGTCAGCGAGGCCGGATAGCGCCGGCCGTTGGCGTCGGCCGAGTAAAGCACCTTGCCGGTCTTGGCATCGACGACGATGGCCGCGGACTTTGCGGCAAGAGCCGACGCGACATCGGCGGCGACAATCGTCAACGCGAGCGCGGCAACCATGAGCGCCTTGAAGGAGAATGAGGATTTGGAGACGAAGCCCGACAACGCCTGACGCACCGTTACTTACCCTGAATTTTCGTTGCCCCGGAGGCGGCCAAGGGAGTGCCTGCCTCGCTTCCGGCCAAGCTATCGCGCTCAGCGTTACCAATCCGTTTATGGTAACCGCCGCGTTCACCATTTTTCGGCAAATCGAGTTTCTCTTTAATCGAATTTTACTGGACGGCCGGCGCTGGAGGCCCTGCGCGCGAAGGGATTCTTGACTTTTGTGCATCGCACAATATATTGAGGTGCATTGCACAAGGGCGCCCCGGGGCAAAAAGGGCGTTTCAACCAAGGGAAATATGAAATGACCCAGACCTATGAGGACTTCACCAAATACGGCAAGGAGTTCGCCGACACCGGGCTGAAGAGCTTTGCCTCGCTCACTAAGGGCGCGCAGGCGATCGCCACCGAAGCCGGCGAATACACCAAGAAGAGCTTCGAGGCCGGCAGCGCTGCCTTCGAGAAGCTGTTCTCGGCCAAGTCGATCGAGAAGGCCATCGAGATCCAGACCGATTACGCCAAGCAGAGCTATGAGAGCTTCGTGGCCGAGGCCAGCAAGATCGGCAATCTCTATGCCGAGCTCGCCAAGGAAGCCTACAAGCCGTTCGAATCGGTGGTCGCCAAGGCGAAGTAATCCGCCGGATCACTGCTGATACGGCCAGCCGGCCTGCAAAAAGGACCCGGTCGCGGAAACGCGGCCGGGTTTTTTTATGCGCGATCGCAACCCGATGGACCTTGCCGCATTCACGATTGAGAAAATTCGCTGAGGTTTGCTCACCTAGCCATATTGTCAGCTAAACAGAAGGGCTTAAAATCGTCCATCGAGAACCTACATGTTGAACTCGCATGAGGATTCGAAAAGGCTGGACTACGTGACGATCGGTTTGACTGCCACGGCGGACGTGGTGCGAATGCAAGGTGACGGAGACCGCAACGATCTCGGTCGCGGCACCGCTGTCATCACGCGCACCAAAACCAAGACCAAGAAGCCCAGCCTCTACCGGGTCCTCATCCTGAACGACGACTACACTCCGATGGAGTTCGTCGTTCATGTCCTGGAACGCTTTTTCCAAAAGGACCGCGAAGCCGCCACACGCATCATGCTTCATGTCCACAATCATGGAGTGGGCGAGTGCGGCGTCTACACATTCGAGGTGGCCGAGACCAAAGTGTCCCAGGTCATGGATTTCGCCCGACAGAATCAGCATCCGCTGCAATGCGTGATGGAGAAGAAGTGAGGTAACATGCCGGCTTTCTCCCAAGGCCTGGAAAAGGCGCTACATCAGGCGCTGACATTCGCCAACGAGCGGCATCATGAGTATGCGACGCTCGAACATTTGCTGCTCGCGTTGATCGACGACACCGAGGCGGCCGCCGTCATGCGCGCCTGCAACGTCGATCTCGACGAGCTCAAGCATACCGTTCTCACCTATATCGACACCGAGCTCGACAACCTCGTCACCGGTTACGACGAGGATTCGAAGCCGACGGCAGGCTTCCAGCGCGTCATCCAGCGCGCCGTGATCCATGTGCAGTCGTCCGGCCGCGAGGAAGTGTCCGGTGCCAATGTGCTCGTCGCCATCTTCGCCGAGCGCGAGAGCCACGCCGCCTATTTCCTGCAGGAACAGCAGATGACCCGCTACGACGCGGTCAACTACATCTCGCATGGCATCGCCAAGCGCCCGGGCGCTTCGGAATCGCGCACGCCGCGCGGCGCCGAGGACGAGCAGGGCGGCTCGAACGGCGCCGAGCCGCAGGAAGAGGGCGGCAAGAAGAAGCAGCAGGACGCCTTGACGGCCTACTGCATCAACCTCAACAACAAGGCGCGCGCCGGCAAGATCGACCCGCTGATCGGCCGCGACAGCGAGATCAACCGCACCATCCAGGTGCTGTGCCGCCGTTCCAAGAACAACCCGCTCTATGTCGGCGACCCGGGCGTCGGCAAGACGGCGATCGCCGAGGGGCTCGCCAAGCGCATCGTCGAGGGTGACGTGCCGGAAGTGCTGCAGGACGCCACCATCTTCGCGCTCGACATGGGCACGCTCTTGGCCGGCACACGCTATCGCGGCGACTTCGAGGAGCGGCTGAAGCAGGTCGTCAAGGAGCTCGAGGACTATCCGGGCGCGGTGCTGTTCATCGACGAGATCCACACCGTGATCGGGGCCGGCGCCACTTCGGGCGGCGCCATGGATGCGTCGAACCTTCTGAAGCCGGCGCTGTCGTCCGGCGCCATTCGCTGCATCGGCTCGACCACGTACAAGGAGTTCCGCCAATTCTTCGAAAAGGACCGTGCGCTGGTGCGTCGCTTCCAGAAGATCGACGTCAACGAGCCGACCATCGAGGACGCTATCGAGATCATGAAGGGCCTGAAGCCCTATTTCGAGGAGTTCCACAAGGTTCGCTACACCAGCGAGGCGATCAAGGCCTCGGTCGAGCTGTCGGCCCGTTACATCAGCGACCGCAAGCTGCCGGACAAGGCGATCGACGTGATCGACGAGACCGGCGCCTCGCAAATGCTGGTGCCTGAGGCCAAGCGCAAGAAGACGATCGGCATCAAGGAGATCGAGGCGACGATCGCCACCATGGCGCGCATCCCGCCGAAGACGGTTTCGGCTGACGACGAGAAGGTGCTGCAAGGCCTCGATGTCGAGCTGAAGCGCGTCGTCTACGGCCAGGACACCGCGATCACTGCGCTGACTTCGGCGATCAAGCTGGCGCGCGCCGGCCTGCGCGAACCGGAGAAGCCGATCGGCTCCTACCTGTTCTCGGGCCCGACCGGCGTCGGCAAGACGGAAGTGGCCAAGCAGCTTGCCGCCTCGCTCGGCGTCGAGCTGATCCGCTTCGATATGTCGGAATACATGGAACGCCACACCGTCTCGCGGCTGATCGGCGCGCCTCCCGGCTATGTCGGCTTCGACCAGGGCGGCCTGCTCACCGACGGCGTCGACCAGCATCCGCATTGCGTGCTGTTGCTGGACGAAGTCGAGAAGGCGCACCCGGACCTGTTCAACATCCTGTTGCAGGTGATGGACCACGGCAAGCTGACCGACCACAACGGCAAGCAGATCGACTTCCGCAACGTGATCCTGATCATGACCACCAATGCGGGCGCCTCGGATGCGCAGCGCGCGGCGATCGGTTTCGGCTCGACCAAGCGCGAAGGCGACGACGTCGAGGCGATCAACCGGCTGTTCACGCCAGAGTTCCGCAACCGTCTGGATGCGATCATCCCGTTCGGCTCGCTGCCGGTGCCGGTGATCCATCAGGTGGTGCAGAAGTTTGTCATGCAGCTCGAGGCCCAGCTTTCCGAGCGAGGCGTCACCTTCGACCTGTCGCCGGACGCGATCGCCTGGCTGGCCGACAAGGGTTATGACGAGCGCATGGGTGCGCGTCCGCTCGGCCGCGTCATCCAGGAGCACATCAAGAAGCCGCTGGCCGACGAAGTGCTGTTCGGCAAGCTCAAGAAGGGCGGCACGGTGCGCGTCACCGTCGAGAAGAAGGAAACCGGCGAGTCCGGCCTGAAGCTCGAATCGCTCGCCGACGAGTCGCCCGTGCGGCCGAAGAAGGAAGAGCCGGAAGACGCGCCGAAGCCGAAAAAGACGCTGGCCAAGAAGCCGGCGCCCAAGAAGGCGGTGGCGCAGAAGCCGGAGCCGAAGGGCAAGGACGGCAACAAACGCAGCCTTGTGCCGCAACTGCCGCGCAAGGGCTGACAAGCGCTCGCTTGAATACAAAAGGCCCCGGAAACGGGGCCTTTTTCGTTGAAGGGAGCACCGCTTGGAAGCCGGACAGATCATCATCCTCAACGGTGCGCCGCGATCGGGAAAGTCGAGCACCGCCGCGGCGATCCAGGAGACATTCGAGGGCGTCTGGATGAAATTTCGACGCCTGCGCCCATGTCGCGTCCCCGCGGCCTTCCAGATCTTGGCGCGCTGGCAGGCCGACGGCTGAGCCCGGGGAGTTCAGCTTCCCAAAGCCGCGCGGATCTTGTCGGCGTTCTCGGCCAGCACCTCCGGCTTCTCCATCTGGCCGGAATGCGGCTTCAACGGCACGCCCTCGAAGCGCGGGACGACGTGGACATGCAGATGGTAGACGGTTTGGCCGGAAGCCGGCTCGTTGAACTGCATGATGGTGACGCCGTCGGCGTTGAAGGCTTTTTTCACCGCGACCGCAACCTTCTGCACGACGCCGAACAATGGTCCGAACGTTGTCGGATCGGCGTCGAGCATGTTGCGCGACGGCGCTTTGGGCACCACCAGCGTGTGGCCTGTGCCTTGCGGCATCACATCCATGAAGGCGACGACCGTGTCGTCCTCATAGACGCGATGCGAGGGGATCTCGCCACGCAGAATTTTGGCGAAGATGTTGCCGGGATCGTAGGCTTCGGCCATGGGTGACACTCCCAATTGCGTTCGCCGTCCGGTGTAGCGAAGCCGCCGATGGGCGGCAAGGCGCTCAGGCGAGATCGACGATGCCGCACGCGCCCTGTCATGCATGAGCGCCGGATTTGCGGGAAAGCCGCACTGACCGCGAGACCCGGCGGTCCGCCTATTCCGCGAGGTCCTTGCGGAAGGGCGTGTGCTCTTCGAGATATTCGCCCATGCGCTCGACCTCGCGCCGCTCGCGCCTGAGATAGTCGGCGACGGCATTGCGTAGACCGGGATGCGAGATGTAGTGCGCCGAATGCATGGTCACGGGCCGGTAGCCGCGGGCCAGCTTGTGCTCGCCCTGCGCGCCGGCCTCCACCACCTTGAGCTTGCGCTCGATCGCGAAATCGATCGCCTGATGGTAGCAGACCTCGAAATGCAGGAACGGGTGATCCTCTATGCAGCCCCAGTTGCGACCGTAGAGCGCGTCGGAGCCGATGAAGTTGATGGCGCCGGCGACGTAGCGGCCGTTTCGCTTTGCCATCACCAGAAGAATGTCGTCGGCCATGCGCTCGCCGATCAGCGAGAAGAACTGCCGGTTGAGATAGGGCCGGCCCCATTTGCGGCCGCCGGTATCCATATAGAAGGCGAAGAAATCGTCCCAGGCGGCTTCGGTGATGTCCTTGCCGGTCAGCCAGTCGATTGAGATGCCGTCGACAAGCGCCTCGCGGCGCTCCTTCTTCATCGCCTTGCGCTTGCGCGAGGCAAGCGTGGCGAGGAAGTCGTCATAAGTTGAAAAGCCCTCGTTGAAGAAGTGGAACTGCTGGTCGGTGCGGTGCAGGAAGCCGGCCGCTTCCAGCGTCGCGACATCGGGCTCGGTGGCAAAGGTGACATGCGCGGAAGAGACGCCGAGCTTGTCGGTCACGAGCTTCAGGCCTTCGGCGAGGCCGGCCTTCACGGCACCTTCGTTCTCACCTTTGCTGACCAGCAGGCGAGGGCCGGTGACCGGCGTGAACGGCACCGAGCATTGCAGCTTGGGATAGTAGCGCCCGCCGGCGCGCTCGAAGGCGGCCGACCAGCCATGGTCGAAGACATATTCCCCCTGGCTGTGCGACTTGAGATAACAAGGGACGGCGCCGAGAAGCCTGCCTTGCGCCGTTTCCAGTCGCAGGTGATGGCCCTGCCAGCCGGTGCGCCGGACGGCGCAGCCGGAGTCCTCCAAGGCGCTTAGAAAAGCAAAGGAAACCAGCGGGTTGTAGCCGTTTTCTTGATCGCCGCGCGTGGTGCCGGCAAAGCCGTCCCATTCCTCGCAAGTAAAGGCTCCGATGCCCGCCGCTATGCGGATCGCATAATCCGCGTTCGCTGCCCGTCCATCATCGTCGTCGCCCTGATCCATGGGGCTTATTTAAGCGTCCTCAAGACTGCTACAAGTCACGTTTCAGGCACCGCCTCAGGCGACTTTCACCAGATCGGGTTCGAAGCCCTCGAAGGTCATCTGGTCGGCATATTTGAAGGTGAGGTCGATCGCCGGCTGGTCATGCACGGTCCAGGTGATGACAGGCATCTTCAGCTTCTCGCGCACGAAGCTGACGAAGGGGTTCGGCAGGTCACCGGCGGCGTAGGAGGTGAAGGCGAGGTCGTGCGCGAGCATGGCGAAATGCGCCTCGATCAACTGGTTGTCTTTGCCATAGGCGGTCAGCCCGCCGGGGATGCCCGGCGCATCCGTGGCGAAATCGCGGATCAGCCAGTGATCGAACGACATGATCGCCACCTTGCCCCTGTAGCGCTTGAGCAGCCGGCCGACGCTTGCCACCAGCCCCGCATCATGCCCGGGAACGCCTTTCAGCTCGACCACCAGCGGCACGCGGCCGTCGATCAGGTCGAGCGCTTCCTTGAGCGTCGGCACGTGGTCTTTCGTGCCGCCGATCCTGAGCGTCGCCAGCTCGGCCGCCGTGCGCTGCCAGACGAATCCGTCCTGGCCGGTCAGCCGTTTCAGCTCGCCGTCGTGGATGATGACCGGGACGCCGTCCGACGAGATATGCACGTCGCATTCGATGGCGTAGCCGCGCTCGGCCGCTGCGGTGAAGGCCGACAGCGTGTTTTCCCAGCGGGTCTTGTTCATGTCGTGGAAGCCGCGATGCGCGACAGGTCGCGCGATCAGCCAGGACAGATCGGTCATCTTAAGCCTCACTCGACTTCGAAGATCGCTTCGATCTCGACCGCGGCGTTGAGCGGCAGCGAGGCGGTGCCGACGGCGGAGCGGGCGTGCTTGCCGCGCTCGCCCAGTGCCGCGACCAGAAAGTCGGAGGCGCCGTTGGCGACCAGATGCTGCTCGACGAAATCAGGCGCCGAGGCCACGAAGACGGTGATCTTGACCAGGCGGCGGATCTTTTCGAGGTCACCCAGCGCTGCCTTGGCCTGCGCCAGGATGTTGATGGCACAGAATTTCGCGCCTTCCTTGCCGGCGGCGGTGTCGATGTCGCGGCCGAGCAGCCCGCTTGCCTGCAGCTTGCCGTCCTTCAGCGGCAACTGCCCGGCGGTAAACAGCGTGTTGCCGGTGCGACAATAGGGCACATAATTCGCGGCGGGCGCGGCGGCGGCCGGGATGGTGACGCCAAGATCGCTTAGCCGCTTTTCGATTGTTTCGCTCATTGGTTTTCCCTATTGCTGGAAGACGCCGCGTTGGCCGGGCCGAAATTGCTATTTTTGCCTCGCTTCCGCCACGACTTTTTTTAAGCTGGACCATGTTTCCCTGCGGCCTGCCCTCAGCCGCGACGATCGGAGCAACGCATGCGCGCAACGCGCCTTTTTCTCGCCGCCGCCTGCCTTTCGGCCGCGTTCCCCATGGCGCCGGCCTTTGCGGTGCCCGCGCTGCAGGCGCACCGCGCGGTCTACGATCTGACGCTCAACAAGGCTTCCGACCGTTCAGGCATTACCGGCATCACCGGCCGCATGGTCTACGAGTTCAACGGCTCCGCCTGCGAAGGCTATACAGTCAAGTTCCGCTTCGTCACCCAGATCGTCACCAACGACAACACCAGGCTGACCGACCAGCAGACGACGACTTTCGAGGACGCTGAGGGCAAGACCTTTTCCTTCGTTACGAAATCCTTTGTCGACCAGAACCTCGACAAGGAGGTCAAAGGCACGGCCACCAGGGAGGCGAAGGGGCTCAAGGTCGATATCGACAAGCCGGAGAAGAGCAGCCTCGAGCTCGCCGCCACGCAGTTTCCGACCCAGCATCTGGTCGAGCTGATCGGCAAGGCCGAGAAGGGCGAGAATTTCTACCAGACCAATCTGTTCGACGGTTCGGAGGACGCCAACAAGGTGATGACCACCACCGTCATCGTCGGCAAGAAGACCGATGCCGACAAGGCGGATCCGGAAGCGCCGGCACTAGCCAAGCTCGCCTCCGACAAATACTGGCCGGTCGACATCGCCTATTTCGACGATACCGACAAAAGCGGCGAGGAGGTGCCGGAATACCGGATCAGCTTCAAGCTGCACGAGAACGGCATCACGCGCGACCTCGTCATGGACTATGGCGACTTCTCGATGACCGGCAAGCTGGTGAACCTGTCGCTGTTCGACCAGACCAAGCCTTGCCCCGCTTCGAAATAGCAGCGTCCCGACGGCAGGCGATCAGGCTTGCAAGCCTGGTTTCAACTCGCCATGTGTCGGGATGACGAAGTGCGGCGGGCCTGATGGCTGTCTATGTCGATGCGGCGATCTGGAAATGGGCCGGCCACCGCTGGTGCCATCTCCTTGCCGACGATACGGATGAGTTGCACCGCTTCGCCGCCGATCTCGGCCTCAAGCTTTCCTCCTATCAAGGACCGCCCAAGACCTCGGCGCCCCATTACGACATCACCGGCTTCGAGCGCGACCGCGCGGTCCGGCTTGGCGCCATCCAATGCAGCCGCGAGGAGATCGTCGCGATCTTTCGCCGCGTCAGGGTGCCGAACGGCAAGGTAAAACGCTGAGATTTGGGCGGATCGCCGCAGGCGAGGGCGTTTTCCGGTGCCCTGCTTGCGTTTATGGGACTTCCCCTCTATATCCGCGCTCATTCCACACACGGACTTTGGTGTCTGCCCGGGAGAAATCCGGCTGAAACCTCCGGTGGCATCAGGACATCCCGTCCGAAATGCCTGTGTCCGTGGAGGCCAACCGGAAAGGAACTAAAGAATGGCTCTGCCAGATTTCAGCATGCGCCAGCTTTTGGAAGCTGGTGTTCACTTCGGCCACCAGACCCACCGCTGGAACCCGAAGATGGCGCCCTACATCTATGGCGCCCGCAACAACATCCACATCATCGACCTGTCGCAGACGGTGCCGCTGCTGCACCAGGCACTGAAGCAGGTGTCCGACACCGTCGCCAAGGGCGGCCGCGTGCTGTTCGTCGGCACCAAGCGCCAGGCGTCCGACATCGTCGCCGACGCCGCGCAGCGCTCAGCCCAGTACTATGTCAACTCGCGCTGGCTGGGCGGTATGCTCACCAACTGGAAGACGATCTCGAACTCGATCCAGCGCCTGCGCAAACTCGACGAGACGCTGGCCGGCGAGGCCCAGGGCCTCACCAAGAAGGAGCGCCTGAACCTCGACCGCGAGCGCGAGAAGCTCAACAAGGCTCTCGGCGGCATCAAGGACATGGGCTCGACGCCGGACCTGATGTTCGTCATCGACACCAACAAGGAAGCGATCGCCATCCTCGAGGCCAAGCGCCTCGGCATCCCGGTCGTGGCCATCATCGATTCGAACTGCGACCCGGACAAGATCGACTTTCCGATCCCCGGCAATGACGACGCGGCCCGCGCCATCCAGCTCTATTGCGACCTGATCGCCAAGGCCGCCATCGACGGCATCGCCCGCCAGCAGGGTGCGCTCGGTGTAGACATCGGCGCTTCGGCCGAGGCTCCGGTCGAGCCGGCGCTCGACACTCCGGCTGCGGAAGCTCCGGAAGCTTGATAAGGAAGGCCGGAGCCCGGCCTTCATCTTTCCAATAAGTTGGCGCGCTAAAGCGCTTTTGCCGAGCGCATCACCCGAGTCCCGGTTGGTGCGTCGGCGCATTTGAAACAAAGAGGCGACAATGACGATTTCGGCTGCACAGGTCAAAGAACTCCGCGACTTGACCGGCGCGGGCATGATGGATTGCAAGGCGGCGTTGAACGAGACCAACGGCGACATGGAAGCGGCCGTCGACTGGCTGCGCAAGAAGGGTATCTCGAAGGCCGACAAGAAGGCCGGCCGCACCGCCGCCGAGGGCCTGATCGGCGTCGACGCCGGCGTGCGTGAAGCCGCCATTGTCGAGGTCAATTCCGAGACCGACTTCGTCGCCCGCAATGCGGCCTTCCAGGAAATCGTCGCCAACGTCGCCAAGGTCGCGCTCGCCTACGGCACGACGGAGGCCGTGGCCGCCGCCAAGTATCCGGGCTCCGACAAGTCGGTCACCGAGACCATCAAGGACGCGGTCGGCACGATCGGCGAGAACATGGGCTTCCGCCGTTCGGCCAAGCTCACCGTGCCGCATGGCGTGGTGGCCACCTATGTCCACAATGCGGTTGCGGACGGCCTCGGCAAGCTCGGCGTGCTGGTGGCGATCGAGACCACCGGCAACGAGCACGCGGCCAATGCCTTTGCCCGTCAGGTGGCGATGCATGTCGCCGCCAGCAACCCGGTCGCGCTGACCGCCGAGGAAGTCGACCCGGCGCTGGTCGAGCGCGAGAAGGCGATCTTCTCCGACCAGGCGCGCCAATCCGGCAAGCCTGAAGCCATCATCGAGAAGATGGTCGAGGGCCGCCTGCGCAAGTTCTACGAAGAGGTCGTGCTTTTGAAGCAGGCCTTCGTGCTTAACCCCGACATCACCGTCGAGAAGGCGCTGAAGGATGCGGAGAAGGAGATCGGCGCTCCGGCGAAGATCACCGCCTATCTGCGTTACGCGCTGGGCGAGGGCATCGAAAAGGAAACGACCGATTTCGCGGCGGAAGTCGCTGCCGCGGTCAAGAAATAGCTCCGATCCAGGGGAGCGCTTAACGTTTCCCTTGAGGTGAAGAGCTCACGAGCTCAGGCAACTCGGCCGGGTGTCCGCATGGATGCCCGGCCGATTTCTTGTGCGGTGTCGATAAAGGCCCTGAGCTTCGGCGCCATCGATGCGCGGCGCGGGAAATAGAGGAAGAGGCCGGGCTCCTCGATCGCCGTCTGCGGCAGGATCTGGACGAGGCGGCCGGCGGCAAGGTCGGCGCGCACCAGCGGTTCGAAAACGTAGGCAAGCCCGACGCCGGTCAGCGCCAGATCGATGGCGCCAAGCGAATCCGTGACGATGGCGGTGCCGCGCGTTTCGACGACGATGTCCTTGCCGTTGTCGCTCAGGTCCCAGCGGTAAAGCGCGCCGGACCGAACCAGGCGATAGCCGATGCAGTTGTGATTGGCGAGATCGGCCACGCCGCGCGGACGGCCGTGCTTTCCGACATAGGCGGGAGAGGCGACGATCACGGCTTTGAACGGCGGCGTCATCCTGACGGTGACCATGTCCTGCGCGATCATTTCACCCAGCCGGATGCCGGCGTCGAAACCTTCGCCGACGATATCGATCAGTCCCTGGTCGGCAACGATCTCGACCGTCACATCGGGATAGCGTTCGGCCATGGCCGCGACCACCGGCGTCACAGCCAGGGGGATCGCTATGTTGGAGGCGTTGATCCTGAGCAGGCCGGCCGGCCTTCCCGTCACGCCACGGATGCGGTCCATCCGCTCGGCGATGTCCTGGAGCGCTGGGGCCGCGGTCTCGACCAACGCCTTGCCGGCTTCCGTCAGCGAGACGCTGCGCGTTGTGCGGGCAAAAAGCGGCTGGCCGATGCGCTCTTCCACCAGCCGAACGGCATGGCTGACAGCGGACGGGCTCATGCCCAGTTCAGCCGCGGCAAGCGCGAAGCCGCCTCGCCGCGCCACGGCGACGATGACCGGCAGGTGTGTGAGAAGGTCGCGGTCCATTCATGAATAATATCGCACAGTCTTTGCGAACAATGCAATCTTATCGACGCCAGCAGACTGGCCCATATTGTCGTCAACACATCGGCGGCGGGCTGATGGCCAAGGAGAAAACGACATGAACGCGTTGAGATATGTAACTTTCGCAGCAGGCATGGCGCTGGCGCCCGTCGATGCGGGCGGCGCAGAACCAACCGGCTGGCAGGCCCTTGCCGACGAGCGCGCCGTTATCCGCATCGCCGATGCCATCGACCGGGCGGTGGATGCGCAGGATTGGAAGCTGGCGCGCAGCTATTTCGCCGAGCGAGTCACCGCCGATTTCAGCAGCCTGTCCGGACAGCCTGCGGCCAACATCGCGTCCGATGACCTGATCGGCGCCTGGGCGAGCAACCTCAAGGGCAGCAAGACCAGCCTGCATCTGCGCACCAACCATCAGGTTGCGCTCGAAGCCGATGCCGCGACCGTCCGCTCCAACGGCTATGCCTGGAATCGGATGGAAGGCAATGGCGACCCGCTCTGGGAAGTCTGGGGCACCTACGAGCACCACCTGACGCGCTCGGCTGACGGCTGGAAAGTCGACGGCTTCACCTTCCGCATGACGCATGAGCGCGGAAATCCCTGGGTCAAGGCGACCCCCGGCCAGTGACCGGCCGCAAATCAGTTCAGAATCGGAAGACCACCATGACCATGACCTATTATACGCTTGGCAACAGCGGCCTGCGCGTCAGCCGGCTGGCGCTCGGCACCATGACCTTCGGCACCGAGTGGGGCTGGGGCGCGGACAGGGACACCGCGCGCGCGATGTTCGACGCCTATGTCGAAGCGGGCGGCAACTTCTTCGACACGGCTGACCTCTACACAGGCGGCACCGCCGAGACCTGGCTCGGCGAGTTCGTCGCCGAGCGTGGCCTGCGCGACAAGGCGGTGATCGCCACCAAATTCACCATGAATTCCGAGGCCGGCAATCCGAATGCCGGCGGCAACGGCCGCAAGAACATCATGCGGGCCGTGGACGCCTCGCTGAAACGGCTCGGCACCGACTATATCGACCTTTACCTTCTCCATGTCTGGGACAGGATCACCCCGGCCGAGGAGGTGCTGCGCACGCTGGACGACCTCGTTCGCGGCGGCAAGGTGCGCCATATCGGCCTCTCCGACGTGCCGGCCTGGTATGCCGGCCGCGCCCAGGCGATCGCCGAACTGCGCGGCTATGAGCCGGTCTCGGCGCTGCAGCTCGAATATTCGCTCGCCGAGCGCGCGATCGAACATGAATACGTCCCTTTCGGCACCCGTCATGGCGCGGGCATCATGGTGTGGAGCCCGCTGGCCAGCGGATTGCTCAGCGGCAAATACAAGCCGACCCAAGCCGGAAATGCCGGGCGTCTCGACGGTTTCCGCAACACAACGCATCCCGGTTTCCAGAAGTTCAGCGACCACAACTGGGCGATCGTGGCGGAACTCGAAAAAGTGGCGGTCGAGCTTGGCCGCAGCATGGCCCAGGTCGCGCTCAACTGGGTGGCGACGCAGCCAGGCATCGCCTCCGTCATCCTCGGAGCGACGAAGCTCAGCCAGCTCGAGGACAATCTTGGCGCACTCGATTTTTCAATTCCCGCGGAGCTTCGCGCGCGGCTGGAAAAGGTCAGCGCGACGCCGGCGCCGTTCCCGCACTCCTATTTCGGTTCCGAGATCCAGGTGCGCGTGACGGGCGGGGCCGTCACCGGCGACAAGCCGGCCGGCTATTCGCCTCCCGTCATGATCGAAGGCGAGGCGGTCAGCATCTCAAGCAACTGATCAAAAGACGGCAACTGACCGAAAAAGCCTGGAATTTTGCACGAGGGCGCGGCGTGACATCGCCGCGCCCTTCGTGTATCGGGTCAACCCGTCATGACAGCATCGCCGGATGAAGCGGGGGCGGTTTTGCCTCCAAATTTGCCGCGCCGAGATTTCGAGGAATGAGATGACGGTAAAGCCCCTCTATCGACGTGTCGTGCTGAAAGCGTCCGGCGAAGCATTGATGGGCGAGCAGCATTTCGGCATCGATGTCTCGGTGGTCGACCGCATCGCCGCCGACATTGCCGAGGCGCGCGCGCTGGGCGTGGAAGTCGGTGTCGTCATCGGCGGCGGCAACATTTTTCGCGGCGTGGCCGTCGCCTCCAAGGGCGGCGACCGCGTCACCGGCGACCACATGGGCATGCTTGCCACCGTCATCAATTCGCTGGCGTTGCGCACCTCGCTCAACAAGCTCGGCGTCGACGCCGTCGTGCTCTCGGCGATCGCCATGCCGGAACTTTGCGAGAGTTTTTCGCAGCGCCAGGCGACAGCCTATATGAACCAGGGCAAGGTGGTCATCTTCGCCGGCGGCACCGGCAATCCATTCTTCACCACCGATTCGGCCGCCGCGCTTCGCGCCGCGGAGATCGGCGCCGATGCGCTCTTCAAGGGCACGCAGGTCGACGGGGTCTATTCGGCTGACCCCAAGAAGGATCCGAACGCGGTCCGCTTCGACCGCATCAGTCACGCCGAAGTCATCAAACGCGGGCTTGCAATCATGGACACCGCCGCGATTGCACTTGCGCGCGAAAACAACATTCCGATAATCGTCTATTCGATCCACGAAAAAGGTGGTTTCGGCGATATTCTGAGGGGCGGCGGCCATTGCACGGTCGTCACGGACAAGTAACCGGCGCCCGGATCCGTCAAGCGACTACGGAACCGCGAACCGAACAACGTTAGAAACAGTGAACCCGGCGAACGGGTCGAGGAGATGATCATGAGTGGCGAGTATGAAGACCTGAAGCGACGCATGGACGGGGCGATCGCCGCCTTCAAGCACGACCTGGCTTCGCTGCGCACCGGCCGGGCCTCCAGCAACCTGCTCGACGCCGTCCAGGTGCAGGCCTACGGCACGGCGATGCCGATCAACCAGGTCGCCAATGTTTCGGTGCCGGAGCCGCGCATGATTTCGGTGTCGGTCTGGGACAAGTCGATGGTCAGCGCTGTCGACCGCGCCATCCGCGAAGCCAATCTGGGCTTCAACCCGATCGTCGACGGCACCACGCTCCGGATTCCACTGCCCGAGCTCAACGAGCAGCGCCGCAAGGAACTGGTCAAGATCTCGCATGGCTATGCCGAGAACGCGCGCGTGGCGGTGCGCCATGTCCGCCGCGACGGCATGGATTTCCTCAAGAAGGCTGAGAAGGACGGCACCATCAGCGAAGACGATCAGCGCAAGCGGTCCGACCAGGTCCAGAAGCTGACCGACGAGATGATCAGCACCATCGATCACCTGCTTTCCGATAAGGAAGCTGAAATCATGCAGGTTTAGGGTCGGGATTTCCGGCTCGAAAGCGAGACTATGGCAAAGCCCGCGCATGTCGCGATCATCATGGATGGAAACGGACGCTGGGCCAAGGCGCGCGGTCTGCCGCGCCTTGCCGGTCACCGCGCCGGCGTCGAGGCCCTGCGCCAGACTGTCCGCGCCGCGCCCGAACTCGGCATCTCCTATCTGACCGTCTACGCATTCTCCTCGGAGAACTGGTCGCGGCCGAAATCTGAGGTCAGCGACCTTATGGGTCTTTTGAAGCTGTTCATCCGCCGCGATCTCGCCGAACTGCATCAGAACGGGGTGCGGGTGAGGGTGATCGGCGACAAGGAAGGTCTGCAGCCCGACATCCGGGGCCTGCTGCAGGAGGCCGAATCGCTGACCGCCGGCAATGAGGCGCTGACGCTGGTGATCGCCTTCAACTATGGTGGCCGCGACGAGATCGTACGAACCGCGCGCAAGCTGGCGGAAGCCGTCGCACGCGGCGACATGGCGAGCGAGGCGATCACAGCCGAAAGCTTCGCAGCGTCGCTCGACACAAAGGGCGTTCCCGATCCTGAACTGGTGATCCGGACCAGCGGCGAGCTCAGGCTGTCGAACTTCCTTCTCTGGCAGGCCGCCTATAGCGAACTTGTTTTCCTGCCTTGCTATTGGCCGGACTTCAGCCGCGAGCATCTGGCAGACGCCTTGCGCGACTTTGCCGGCCGTGAACGACGCTTCGGCGGGCTCGCCGCCCGCGACGTCGCGCTTTAGGCGCCGCCGCGCATGAGCAACCTCCAGCAGCGCGTCGTCTCGGCAATCGTGATGGCGGCTCTGACGCTTGGGCTCACCTGGCTCGGCGGACTGCCGTTCCGGCTGTTTAGCGCGGGAATAGCGGCGCTGATCTTCTACGAATGGACGCGCATGGCGCGCGCCGGGAGCGGCGCGGCTCTAGGCTTCCTGCCGGAAGCCCTGATTCTTATCTTCATCGTCGCGCTGATCGCCGGCCTGCCGGCCTTGTGGCTGCTGCTCCTCGTTGCGATCCTGGTGGCCCGCGCGGCCATTGTCGCCCGGGTCAGAGGGGCTGCGCCGTGGGAAGCCTCCGGGGTGGCCTACGCGGCTCTTTCCGGCTTTTCGCTCGCCTATCTCCGCGACGACAATCATTCCGGGCTGATTGCGATTCTCTTCCTGTTCGCCGTGGTCTGGGCGACCGACATAGCGGCCTATTTCGTCGGTCGCGCCGTCGGCGGCCCAAAGCTCGCGCCGTCGATCTCGCCCGGCAAGACGCAGAGCGGCGCGCTGGGCGGCGCGGCCGGTGGCGTTATCGCCGGAGTTTTGCTCGCAATCGCGGCCGGCGCCGGCAATCTCGTCCAGCTTGGCTTGGTCGCGCTGGCGCTCTCGATCGTTTCGCAGATCGGCGATCTCTTTGAATCATGGGTCAAGCGCCGGCACGGCGCCAAGGATTCCAGCAATCTCATTCCCGGCCATGGCGGCGTCATGGATAGGGTGGACGGGCTTGTCGCGGCCGCGTTCGCGCTGTACGTCATGGGCTGGATCGCGGCGGGCGCCGAGCATCCGGCATCGGGGCTGTTTCCAAACTGAACGACGCAGCAGCAGGGCGAAAAATGGCGCGCGCCACGGATTCGCCCGGATTGATGCCACAGTCGCGGTGGAATGTCGCGTGCGGGCGAATTTGAGGGCATGACTTGAACGACATCTTTCACGCGGTCTTCAGCACACAAGGCTTCGTCCTTGGCACGCTCGTGCCGTTTCTGTTCGTGCTGACCGTCGTCGTGTTCGTCCACGAGATGGGCCACTATCTGATCGGCCGCTGGTGCGGCATCGGCGTGAAGGCTTTTTCCATCGGCTTCGGCCCTGAGCTCTTCGGTTTTCACGACCGCCGCGGCACGCGCTGGAAGCTTTGCGCCATTCCGCTTGGCGGCTACGTCAAATTCGTCGGCGACATGAATGCGACGTCGAGCCAGCCGAACACGGAAGAGCTCGAATCGCTGACGGAAGCCGAGCGCGAGGTCGCCTTTCATAGGCAACCCATCTGGAAGCGCGCCGCCACCGTCGTCGCGGGGCCGCTGTTCAATTTCCTGCTGACGATTGCCGTGTTTGCGGTGCTGTTTTCTCTCTATGGCCGCCCGGTCCTGGAGCCGACGGTGGCCGAAGTCACCGCCGGCAGCCCGGCGCAAAAAGCCGGAATCCAGCCGGGCGACCGATTCGTCAAAGTCGACGGCAGCAAGGTTGAGACCTTCGCCGACGTGCAGCGGCTGGTTTCAGGCCGGGCAGGCGACCCCATCACCTTCACCATGCTGCGCGACGGCAAGGAAATCCACGTTACGGCGACCCCGGAGCCCATGGAGCAGCAGGATGCGCTGGGCAACAAGGTCAAGGTCGCGGTGATCGGCGTCGTCAACAACGCCGAGCTCGGCCAGCCGCGCCTGATCTCTTATACGCCGGCCGGCGCCGTGGTGGCGGCGGTCGAGGAAACCGGACACGTGATCGAGCGCACGGGACAGTTCCTGCAGCGCTTTGCGCTTGGACGCGAGGACAAGTGCCAGCTGGGCGGTCCGATCAAGATCGCGAAGATGTCGGGCCAGGCGGCCAAGCTCGGCTTCGAGTGGCTCGTGCAGCTTGTTGCATTTCTGTCAGTCGGAATAGGATTTCTCAATCTCCTCCCGATTCCCCCTCTCGACGGCGGCCACCTGTTGTTCTACGGCGTGGAGGCCGTCATAAGGCGGCCCGTTTCGGAGCGCATGATGGAGATGGCTTACCGGACCGGGTTGTTCCTGGTGCTCGGCTTCATGGCCTTCGTGTTTTGGAACGATCTGTTTGGGTGCTGAAATCATGAAGAAATTTGGCTTCAGCTCCGATCATATTGAGATGCCGTTTACCATGCGTGGGGATATGCGTGACGCGAAAGCCACGCGATACGGTTAAGTAAATACAAATTAACCGGGAGCCTTGCGTGTAGGGAAAATCCGGTTAATACGGTAAGGGAAAATACCGCACGTCCGGTTTTCTCGCCGTGGGGACTACGAGAAAAAGGTACAAAAGCCCGATGAAGGCAGCATCCAAGTTTTTGAGCGCCGCTTCCGCGGCGGCTTTGTCCGCCGCTCTGGTCGTGCCAGGCGCGCTCGCAGTGCAGTTGGCCGCCACATCCGTGGCCGAAGCCGCGGTCATTTCGCGGGTCGAGGTCAGCGGCAACCAGCGCGTCGATGCCGAGACGATCCGCAATTACATCTCGATCAAGCCGGGCAAGCCTTTCTCCAGCTCCGATATCGACGACGCCGTCAAGGCGCTGTTCGGCACCGGGCTGTTCTCGGACGTTCAGATCAACCAGGTCGGCTCGACCCTGGTGGTCAAGGTTTCCGAGTACAAGGTCGTCAATCAGGTCCTGTTCCAGGGTAACAAGAAGATCAAGGACAACGCGCTTCAGATGGGTATCCAACTGAAGCCGCGCGCGACCTTCTCGCAGCAGACGCTGGACGCCGATGTCGAGGCGATCAAGACGGCCTACAAGCGCATTGGCCGCGACGACGCCGCAGTGACCACGCAGATCATGGATCTCGGCGACAACCGCGTGAACGTGGTCTTCAACATCAACGAAGGTGGCCGCACCCAGATCGCGGCGATCAATTTCGTCGGCAACCACGCTTTTTCCAGCCGGCGTCTGTCGGACGTCATCAACACCAAGCGCTCGTCTTGGCTGTCCTTCGTGCTGCGCGACGACGTCTATGACGAGGATAAGCTGCGCGCCGACCAGGAGTTGCTGCGCCGTTTCTATTACAATCACGGCTATGCCGACTTCCAGGTCGTCTCGGCCGTCGGCGAGCTCGACGACACCACCAACAAATACACGGTTACCATCACCGTGCAGGAAGGCGACCGCTACACGTTCGGCGACGTCAGCGTGGAAAGCACCATCCCCGAAGTCGATTCGAAGTCGCTGGAATCGGTCGTCGAAACCCATAAGGGGGACGTCTACAACGCCAAGGACGTCGAGGATACGATCGTCGCCTTGACCGAGAAGGTCGCGGGTTCGGGCTATGCCTTCGCCCAGGTGACGCCGCGCGGCGATCGCAATTTCGAGAACCACACCATCTCGGTCGTCTACACCATCGACCAGGGCACCAAGGCCTATATCGAGCGCATCGAAATCCGCGGCAACGACCGCACGCGCGACTATGTCATCCGTCGCGAATTCGATGTCAGCGAGGGCGACGCCTTCAATCAGGTTCTCATCCAGCGCGCGAAGAAGCGGCTGGAAAACCTCGACTACTTCCAGTCCGTCGACATTTCGACTGTTCCGGGCTCGGCGCCTGACCAGGTCGTGCTAGTGGTCACCGTGGTCGAGAAGTCGACCGGTGAATTCTCCGTTGGCGCCGGCTATTCGACAGGCGGCGACACGCCTGGTCCGTCGATCGAAGGTTCAATCACGGAGCGCAACTTCCTCGGTCGCGGCCAATACATCAAGCTGTCGGCCGGCGGCGGCAAGCATTCGCGCGACTTCGCCATTTCCTTCACCGAGCCTTATTTCCTCGGCCGCCGCATCGCGGCGGGCTTCGACATCTACAAGTCGACCCGCGAGTACAATCATTACGACACCGACGTCACCGGTGCGACCGTTCGATTCGGCCTGCCGATCACTGACAGCATTTCGACGCAACTGGCGTACAATATCTCGCAAGAGAAGTATTCGATCGCCGATGGCTGCTTGACCAGCGGAGTCTACGACCCGTCCAAGTGCACGATCTCTCAGGCCATCCGGGACGGCGTCGCCGAGAGCCCGTGGACCAAGTCGTCGGTCAGCCTTGGGCTGGTCTACAACACCATCGACGACATGAAGAACCCGCATGAGGGTCTTTACATCACAGGCACAACGGAAGTCGCCGGTCTCGGCGGCGATGCCAAATGGGTGAAGGTGACTGGCCGGGCAAGCGTTTATCAGACCTTGTCTGAGCAGCTCGACCTGGTCGGTCTAGTGTCGGGTGGTGCGGGCTATATCGCGGGCTATGGCAATGGCGATCTGCGCATCTTTGACCACTTCCAGAGCAATGACCGCATGATTCGCGGTTTCGCCTATGGCGGCATTGGCCCGATTGCCAGCGATACCAGCGGCGACCATCTGGGCGGCACGACCTATTTCAATGCCTCGGCGGAAGCTCAGTTTCCGCTGCCGGTTATTCCGGAGAGCTTCGGTCTGCGTGGCGCTGTGTTTGCCGATGCGGCAACGCTTTACGGCAGCAAGCTCGATCCTGCTTTGATCAAGCCAGGATCGGCTGACATGCATTTGCGCGCTTCGGTCGGTGTCGGTCTGATGTGGGCTTCGCCGTTCGGCCCGATCCGCATCGATTATGCGATACCGGTCGAGAAACAGCCGGGTGATGACGTGCAGGAATTTAACTTCGGTATCGCGACCCGCTTCTAATTCGTGGTTGCGATCGTTCCGGGCCGGCTGACGGCCCGGAGTGGACTGATCCGACCCAGCTGGATATTGCTTCTGGAATGACCGATCCGGTGTTCTTCGCGCCTTCACGCCGGTATACGGCTGGCGAGGTCGCGAATCTGACCGGCGCTAGCCTGCTCGATTCCGCTCAGGCCGAAATTGCCATCGAGGCGCTGGCTCCAGCAAATGAGGGTGGCAATGGCGCGCTCGTCTTTGTCGACGGCAAGCGCAATTTCGCGCTTATGCCGTTGCTCAGGGCGGCTGCGGTCCTGTGCCCTGCCGATTTTGCCAGCAAGGCGCCGCCGGGCGTGGCCGTGCTCATGCATCCGCGTCCGCAGCAGGCTTTCGCGATGGTCGGCCGCCTGTTGTTTCCGCAAGCCGCGACTCCGGGGCCAATGACCGGAGAAACCGGCATATCGGCGCATGCATTCATCGATCCGTCCGCGCATATCGAGGACGGAGCGATCGTCGAGGCCGGGGCAGTGATCGGCCCCGGCGTGTCCATCGGCAGCGGCACGGTCGTTGCGCCCCACGCCGTTGTCGGCCGCTCCTGCCAGATCGGCCGCGACGGCTTCATCGGGCCCGGCGCCAGCATTCAATATGCGCTTGTTGGCAATCGCGTCATCATCCATGGCGGCGCTCGGATCGGCCAGGACGGTTTCGGCTTCGTCGGCGGCGCCAAGGGACCAGAACGCGTGCCGCAGATCGGCCGCGTCATCATCCAGGACGATGTCGAGATCGGCTCCAATTCCACTGTCGACCGCGGTGCGATGTCTGACACCATCATCGGCCAAGGCACCAAGATCGACAATCTGGTGCAGATCGCCCACAATGTTCGCATCGGCCGCAATTGCATTATAGCCGGGCTTTCGGGTATCTCCGGTTCCGTCGTCGTCGGCGACAACGTCACCATGGGTGGCGGTGTCGGCCTCGCCGATCATTTGACCATCGGGCCCGGGGCCAAGCTTGCTGCGAGAAGTGGATTCATGAACAACGTGCCGGCAGGCGAGGTCTGGGGAGGTTATCCCGCGCAGCCTATGGCGGAAGCCATGCGCGAGATTGCGATGCTGCGGAAGATGGCCAGGACGCGCAAGCAAGGCGACGGAAATGGCTGATATGGTGGCAACGACACTCGAGGCAGTCGACATCATGGGGCTTATGAAGCTCCTGCCGCACCGCTACCCGTTCCTGCTGATCGATCGCATCGTCGAGATCGATGGCGACGATTCCGCCGTCGGCATCAAGAACGTGACCATCAACGAGCCGCATTTCCAGGGCCATTTTCCCCAGCAGCCGGTCATGCCCGGCGTGCTCATCATCGAGGCCATGGCCCAGACCGCGGGCGCCATCTGCATTCGCAGCCTCAACACGGAAAAGCCCTCGCTGGTTTATTTCATGACCATCGACAACGCGAAATTCCGCAAACCGGTGGTTCCGGGCGATCAGCTCAGGATCCATGTCAAAAAGATCAAGAAGCGCGGCAATCTGCTGAAATTCGCCTGCGAGGCGATGGTAGATGGCGCGAAGGCCGCCGAAGCCGAGGTGTCGGCCATGATGGTTACCGGCTGACGATTTGAAATGCTCATGAAAGTCGAGACATCCATTCATCCTTCCTCGGTCGTCGAAGAAGGAGCCCGGCTCGGCAAAGGCGTCCACATTGGACCCTTCTGCCATGTCAGCGCCGATGCAATTCTCTCCGACCGTGTCGAACTGGTCAGCCATGTGTCGGTGATGGGCGCCACGACCGTCGGAGCAGGGACGAAGGTCTATCCGATGGCGACGCTCGGCGCGCCGCCGCAGAACACCAAGCATAAGGGCGGGCGCACCACGCTCGTCATCGGCGAGAACTGCACCATACGCGAAGGTGTCACGATGCATGTCGGCACCGATTCCAGCCGTGGGGAGACGAGTGTCGGCGACAACGGCAATTTCCTCGCCTACGCCCACATCGCCCATGATTGCGTCGTCGGCAAGAACGCCACCTTCGCCAATGGCGCGACGCTCGGCGGCCACTGCGAGATCGGCGACAACGTCTATATCGGCGGCCTGACCGCCATTCACCAGTTCGTGCGGGTCGGCGACAATGCCTTTATCGGCGGTTGCTCGGCGGTCGTCGGCGATATCATTCCCTATGCGATCGCCGCCGGCAATCGCGCCAATTTGCGCGGCCTCAACATCATCGGGCTCAAGCGTTCCGGCCTGCCTCGCTCGGAAATCTACCTGTTGCGCAAGGTTTATCGGTCGATTTTCGACCGCTCCCGCAGCGTCGCCGAAAATATCAAGCTTGCCAGGGCGGAATTCGCCTCCTCGTCTCCCGCCGCCATGAAGATGATCGACTTCATCGCCAGCCCCGGCAAGCGGCACTATACCATGCCGCCGCTGAGGGGTGGTGGCGGCGACGACAATGATGGCGATGACGAGGGCTGAGCCCGCCGAAACACGGCTTGTACTCGCGCCCGGCTCCAAAGTCGGCATCATTGCCGGTGGCGGCAGCCTGCCGGTCGAAGTGGCGGAAGGCCTGAAGCGGCAGGGATATTCGCCTTTCATCATCATGGCCGAAGGTGAGGTCGATCGCGAGGCGGACTTTGCGGGGTATGAACAGGCGACGCTTGCGCTGGAAGATGTCGGTTCGCTGGTTCCGTTGCTGAAACGCCGGAATATCAGCCATCTGGTCCTTGCCGGCGAGATCCGCCGCAGGCCACGGCTAGCCAGGATCCGTCCGACCCTGGGCCTGCTGGCGATAATCCCTTCCGTGATCATGGCGCTGGCGCGCGGCGACGACGGGCTTTTGAAGGTGGTCACGCGCGGATTGGAGAAGCGCGGCATCACGGTCGTCGGCGCGCATGAGGTCGTGCCGGAACTCGCCGCCGGCAAAGGCACGCTGACGGCCTCGGCGCCAAAGCAATCGGATTGGCTTGACATCGAGGCCGGCCGCGCGGCGGCCAAGGCCATCGGCGCGCTGGACATCGGGCAGGCGGCGATCGCGATCGGCGGGCGGGCGATAGCGCTCGAGGGAGTGGAGGGCACTGCCGCGCTGCTCGAGCGGACGAGGCAATTGCGCGGCCATGGCAGGCTTGCCGGCAAGACGCGCGGCGTCCTTGTCAAATGCGCCAAACCCGGCCAGGAACTGCGCGCGGACCTGCCCTCGATCGGCCCGCTGACGGTCGAAGCCGCGCATGCCGCCGGACTGGCCGGCATTGCCCTGGAAGCTGGCCGCTCGCTCATTCTGGAAGGCCCTGAAACGCTGGAACGCGCCAACGCGCTTGGGCTATTCATCGTCGGCTTGCCCGCAACGGAGCTGGCCAATGGGGAGCCGGCCAATGGTCGCTGACAAGCCGCTCAAGATCGCGATCGTCGCCGGCGAGGAATCCGGCGATCTGCTCGGCGCCGACATCGTGCGCGCGCTCCAGCGCACAACCGGTCGCGAGGTGCAACTTGTGGGCATTGGCGGACGGCATCTGCAGCAGCTGGGGCTGACGCCGCTTTTCGAGGGCAGCGAGATCGCGCTGATGGGCTTCAGCGCGGTGCTGCGCGACCTGCCGCGGCTGATGCGCCGGATCAACCAGACGGCGGCGGCGATCGCGGCCGATCGGCCCGATTGTCTCGTCACCATCGACAGTCCGGACTTTTCGCTGCGCGTCGCGAAAAAGGTCCGCGCGGCAGCGCCGGCCATCCCGATCGTCCATTATGTCTGCCCGAGCGTATGGGCGTGGCGGCCGGGCAGGGCGGTGGCGATGAAGCCGTATGTCGACCATATCCTGTGCATCCTGCCGTTCGAGGTGAAGGCGCTTGCCCGTCTCGGCGGACCGCCTGGCACTTATGTCGGTCACCGGCTGACGCAGGATCCGGGCGTGCTCGGCGCCGCCAAGGCGCAGAGCCAGCCGCGCGATCTCTCCGACGACCGCGTCAAGACGGTGCTGGTGCTGCCCGGCTCGCGCCGTGGCGAAGTCCGCCGGCTGATAGAACCCTTCGGCAAGGCAATGTCGGCGCTGCGTCAACGCGGCCATAGTCTGCGCCTGCTCTTACCGACGGTGCCGCATGTCGCCGAGCTGGTGAAGGCCTCTGTTGCCAGTTGGGACGACAAGCCCGAAATCATCACGGAGCCGGAGCGCAAATGGCAGGCCTTCGGCAAGGCCGATGCGGCGTTGATCGCGTCCGGAACGGTTTCGCTCGAGCTGGCGCTTGCCGGCGTTCCGATGGTCTCGTGCTACAAGCTCGACCCGATCGCGCGCCAGCTCCTGCAGCATATGGTGACGACGTGGTCGGCGCTGCTGCCCAACCTCATTTCCGACCGCGCGCTGGTTCCGGAGTTTTATGACCAGTATGTCCGTCCGGAAAATCTCGCCAGGCAGTTGGAAGCCCTGTTCGCCGACACCGGCATGCGGGTATGGCAAAAGGCGGGCTTTGCCGAGATCGCCCGGCGCATGGCGACCGAGCGGCCCCCGGGCGAGATCGCCGCGGAGGTGGTGATGGGGTGTGTGAAGAAGGCGGCAGTAGGCAGTAGGCAGTAGGCAGTAGGCTGTCTTTCCCGTTGCCTACTGCCTACTCACTAATTCCTACCTTTTAGCAATCGGCACGTAATCGCGTTCGGTCGCGCCGGTGTAGAGCTGGCGCGGGCGGCCGATCTTCTGGTGCGGGTCCTCGATCATCTCCTTCCACTGGGCGATCCAGCCGACGGTGCGCGCGACCGCGAACAGCACAGTGAACATGGTGGTGGGGAAGCCGAGCGCCTTCAGCGTGATGCCGGAATAGAAATCGACATTCGGATAGAGCTTCTTGGCGATGAAATATTCGTCGGTCAGCGCGATCTTCTCAAGCTCCATCGCGATGTCGAGCAGCGGATCGTCCTTGATGCCGAGCTCGCCCAGCACCTCATGCGCGGTCTTCTGCATGATCTTGGCGCGCGGATCGTAGTTCTTGTAGACGCGATGGCCGAAGCCCATCAGCCGGAACGGGTCGTTCTTGTCCTTGGCGCGGGCAATGAACTCCGGGATGTGGTCGACATGGCCGATCTCGCCCAGCATGTTCAGCGCCGCTTCGTTGGCGCCGCCATGCGCCGGGCCCCAAAGACAGGCGATGCCGGCGGCGATGCAGGCGAAGGGGTTGGCTCCAGAAGAGCCGGCGAGGCGAACCGTCGAGGTCGAGGCGTTCTGCTCATGGTCGGCGTGGAGGATGAAGATGCGCTCCATCGCGCGCGCCAGCACCGGATTGATCTTGTACTCCTCGCACGGCACGGCAAAGCACATGTGCAGGAAATTGGCCGCGAAGCCGAGATCGTTCTTCGGATAAATGAAGGGCTGGCCGATATGGTATTTGTAGGCCATCGCCGCGATGGTCGGCATCTTGGCGATCAGGCGCATCGAGGCGACCATGCGCTGATACGGATCCGAGATATCGGTCGAGTCGTGATAGAAGGCCGACAGCGCGCCAACCACGCCGCACATCACGGCCATCGGATGGGCGTCGCGACGGAAGCCGGTGAAGAAGCGCGACATCTGCTCGTGCACCATGGTGTGGCGCGTCACGCGATAGTCGAAATCCTCCTTCTGCGCCTTGGTCGGCAATTCACCGTAGAGCAGCAGATAGCAGACCTCGAGGAAGTCGCCATGTTCGGCAAGCTGGTCGATCGGATAGCCGCGATGCAGCAGGATGCCGGCATCGCCGTCGATGAAGGTGATTGCCGACTCGCAGCTCGCCGTCGACGTGAAGCCTGGATCGTAGGTGAAGGCGCCGGTGGTGCTGTAGAGCGCGCCGATATCGATGACGTCAGGCCCGGTCGACCCGCTTCGCACCTTGAACTCATGCGTCTTGCCGGCGAGTTCGAGCCTGGCGGTCGACTCGTGCGCCTTGCCGCCAGGTTCCAGTTTTGTCGCAGCTTCGCTCATTCCCAAACTCCTTTATGTTCCTCATGCCGGCAAGGCAATTCCTGCAAACGACACGTCGAAATCACCGGAATGCGCGAACTTGCCACCGCATTTTAGGAGGCGCGTGCCAGATTGGGCCAAGGCCTAATGTTGCACTGCGAAACACACCTTTCAATGCCAATCTTCTTGGGCCAGTTCGCTCCTAATCGATTTGGTCTCCAATCCTTGCCAGGCTTTCCTGCCGGCCCAGCACGGCCAGCACGTCGAACACGCCGGGCGAGGTGCTGCGGCCGGTCAGCGCGGCTCTGAGCGGCTGGGCCACCGCGCCGAGCTTGTGCCCGCCGGCCTGCGCAAATTCGCGGATCGAAGCCTCCGCCGAAGCGGCGCTCCAGTCGCCCTGGATGGAAGACAATGCGACATGCGCGCCGCGCAGAATCGCGCGCGCATCGGCGCTCAGCAAGCCCGCCGCCTTCTCGTCCAGCGGCAAGGGCCGCTCGGCGAACAGGAAAGCCGCGCCGTCGACCAGCTCGACCAGGGTCTTGGCCCGCTCCTTGAGGCCGGGCATGGCGGCAAGCAGTTGCGCCTTGCGCTTGTCGTCGAGCTTTGCGGCAAGCGCCGGACCGCCCTCGAGATAGGGCAGAGTGGCGACGAAGATATCGAACAGCGCGCGATCGTCCATCTTGCGCATATGCACGCCGTTCAGCGCCTCGAGCTTGGCGAAGTCGAAGCGGGCAGCGCCCTTGTTGACGTCGCCGATATCGAACCAGGCGATCATATCCTTGATCGACATCACCTCGTCGTCGCCATGGCTCCAGCCGAGCCGCGCCAGATAGTTGAGCAGGGCTTCCGGCAGATAGCCCATGGCGCGATAGGCCTCGACGCCGAGCGCGCCATGCCGCTTCGACAGCTTGGCGCCGTCGGCGCCGTGGATCAGCGGGATGTGCGACATCGACGGCACCGCCCAGCCCATGGCGTTGTAGATCACCGTCTGGCGCGCGGCGTTGGTCAGGTGGTCATCGCCGCGGATGATATGGGTCACGCCCATGTCATGATCGTCCACGACGACGGCATGCATATAGGTCGGGTTGCCGTCCGAACGCAGGATGATGAAATCGTCGAGATCCTTGTTGGGAAACCGCACCTCGCCCTGCACGCGGTCCTGCACGACCGTCTCGCCCTCGGTCGGCGCCTTGATGCGGATGGCGCCCTTGACGCCGGCCGGAGCCTCGGACGGATCGCGGTCGCGCCACTGGCCGTTGTAACGTGGCGGCAAGCCCTTGGCTCTAGCTGCCTCGCGCATCGCCTCCAGTTCCGCAGGCGTCTCGTAGCTGTAATAGGCCTTGCCCATGCGCACGAGCTCCTCGGCCACCTCGCGATGGCGTGGCGCACGTTCGAACTGCGAGACGGCCTCACCATCCCAGGAAAGGCCAAGCCAGGTCAGACCGTCGAGAATGGCGGCCGTAGCGGCTTGGGTGGAGCGCTCGCGATCGGTGTCCTCGATACGCAAAAGCATCGTGCCGCCGGTGTGCTTGGCATAAAGCCAGTTGAACAGCGCCGTGCGTGCCCCGCCAATATGCAGGTAGCCTGTTGGCGAGGGGGCAAAACGTGTGACGACCTTGTCGGACATGGAACTCTCGAAGAAGCACTGAAACGGCACATTTCGCGCGGGCTTCCACGCGACCGGCGTTCATGTAGCATAGGCGGTCTGGGGCGCAAGGGGCAGACCCGATGGCTGGACGTGGCGGGGGCGCGGAGGAGGGCGGAGGAACGACAGCAGGCGTCAGCGAGCGCCTGATGTTTGCTCATGCCGCGTCCACTGAAGAAGCGCCATTTTCGCTTCCGGAACTCCATCCACCCGCCGAGCTGCCGCCGCCCGGTTGCGGTGCGCTACAGCCGGCCTCGCCAACAGCCGTCGTCAGCAGGATCCGCAAACAGCTTGGCCGCGTTTCGCTTGCTGCGCTGCGCCGAAGCGTTGCGGTCGCTGCCACCACCGAGCTCGATCGTGGCGTCGGCTTTCTGCTGGTGCCGGTGTTTCTGGCCGCCGGTGTCATCTACTACTTTTCGCTGAGCACCGAGCCGGATCTCTACAGGCCGCTTGCGGCCGTGGCGCTGATGGCTGTCTGCGCGGCGGTCTCGCGCTCCTGGCAGAGAACGCATCTTCTGTTCATGGCAACGCTTTTCTGCGCCTTGGGCTTTCTCGCGGCCAAGGTGGAGACCTGGCGAATGGCGACCCCGATGCTGGGCTCGGAAATCCAGACAAGGCTGACGGGCCGGCTCGTCACCGCGGAGGCGATGGCCAACGGCCGTGTCCGGCTGACCATCGACCTTATTTCCACGGACCATCCGAAGCTGCGTTACGCGCCGGACCGCGTCAGGCTGTCGGCACGCAGGATCCCGCCCGGCATGACGGCCGGATCGATGCTGACCGGCTATGCCAAGCTGCTGCCGCCGACGGGCCCGGTTCGGCCGGACAGCTACGACTTTTCCTTCGACAGCTATTTTGCCGGCATCGGCGGCAGCGGCTTTTTCCTGGGCGACCCGAAGCTGGTTGCGCCGGTGGAGGCGCCTTTCGGCGCGCGCGTCGCCTCGGCAGTCGAAAATGCGCGCGAAGGGATCGCCGATCACATCAGGAGCAGCATAGGCGGGTCCGAGGGCGAGATCGCGGCGGCGCTGATCGTCGGCGTGCGCGCCGGCATTCCGGAGCCAATCAACGAGTCGATGCGGCGCACCGGCATCTACCACATCATCTCGATCTCCGGCCTGCACATGGCGCTGGTCGCCGGCACGATCATGGTCCTTTTGCGCGGCGCCTTCGCGCTGCTTCCGGATTTCTCCTCGCGCCGGCCGGTGAAGAAATATGCCGCCGGAATCGCGCTCATCTCGATCGCCGCTTACCTCGTCATCTCCGGCATCGTGGTGGCGGCCGAGCGAAGCTTCATCATGCTCGCCGTGATGCTTGCCGCCGTGCTCTTCGACCGTGCGGCGCTCACGATGCGCAACCTGGCGATCTCGGCAATCGCCGTGATCCTCGTCTCGCCGCACGAGGTGGTCGGCCCGAGTTTCCAGATGTCCTTCGCCGCCACCGCCGCCCTGGTCGGCGCCTATGCCGGCTTTGCCGACTATCGCGCCGGCAAAACGATCGCGCCGCCGGCAAAGCGTTCATTCCTGGGATTCCTGTCGCGAAAACTGGCGGTTGGAGTGGGCGGCGCCGCCGTGACGTCGCTCATCGCGGGCAGCGCGACATTGCTGTTTGCGATTTGGCATTTCCAGCGCGTGTCGCCGCTCAGTCTGCTCGCCAATCTGGCGGTCATGCCGATCGTGTCACTGATCGTCATGCCGTTTGCCGTGTTGAGCGCGCTGGCCATGCCCTTCGGTTTCGACGGCCCGTTCCTCTTTGTGATGGGCAAGGGACTGACGGCGATGATCGCCATTTCGGCATGGATCTCCGAACGCTCACCGGTCGACGCCGTCGGGCTGATCTCGATCCAGTCGGTGCTGCTGGCGACGATTGCGCTGGTCATTGCGACAATGGCCACAACCTGGCTGAGGCTTGCCGCCGTTCCCTTCGCGCTTGCCGCGCTGCTGGCCATTCCGCATGTCCGCACGCCGGATGTGCTCATTTCCGAGGACGCGCATCTGGTGGCGATGCCGATCGGCGGTGGCGAGCTTGCCGTCAGTCGCGCACGCGCCAACGAGTTCACCACCGACAATTGGAAACGGGCGCTGAAAGCCGAGGAAATCGTGCCGCCGGAGACGTTCGCCAAAGATGCGCTGGACATCGTCGATCCCGTCGATCTGCCGCCCGGCTCGCCCTTCTACTGCACGGGTGATCTTTGCATCGGCCGGCATCCGTCCGGCGCCATCGTCGCACTCGCTGAAACCCGCGACAGCGCCCGGCCGGCCTGCGGCTTTGCCGACCTCGTCGTCATCAACGACGCCACCGCCTACAATCCCTGCCGCGATCCGCGCGTGCTCGTCGTCACCAAGCGGCAGTTGGCGCGCGACGGCAGCGCCGCCGTCTTCTTCGATCCCCAATCGGCAACCGCGCGACCGGCCATCCAATATGCTGTCGAGCAGCCGTACCGGCCTTGGCACGAACAGCGCAAGTATACCCGCGAGGCGAGAGGACTGCCGCCTTATCAAAAGCCTCAGCGGACGGATGCGAAACCTTCGCAACCGGATCAGTAGCGGCGGATCAACCCGACGAGCTTGCCCTGCACCTTCACCCGATCCGGTCCGAAGATGCGGGTCTCGTAGGCCGGGTTGGCAGCTTCCAGCGCGATCGAGGCACCCTTGCGGCGGAAGCGCTTGAGCGTCGCTTCCTCATCATCGACCAGCGCCACCACGATCTCGCCCGGGCTTGCCGTGTTGGCGTTGCGGATGATGACCGTGTCGCCGTCGAAGATGCCGGCCTCGATCATCGAGTCGCCTTTGACCTCCAGCGCATAATGCTCGCCGCCGGCGATCATGTCCGGCGGCACCGTGATCGAATGCGTCTGGTGCTGGATGGCGTCGATCGGGACACCGGCGGCGATGCGGCCCATCACCGGAATGGATACGGCCGAGCCGGCATCGTCGTCGTTGCTTGGCGTCGGGGCGCGCGAGGGCGCAGCCGGCTTGACCTGACGGCTGAGATTGTTCTGACCCAGGCTGCCCTGGATGACGCTTGGCGAAAACTTCTTCGCCGCATTGAGGCCGGGTGCGATCGAGTCGGGCAGGCGCAGCACTTCCAGCGCCCGCGCCCGGTTCGGCAGCCGGCGAATGAAACCGCGTTCCTCCAGCGCCGTGATCAGCCGGTGGATGCCGGACTTGGAGGCGAGGTCGAGCGCTTCCTTCATCTCGTCGAAAGACGGCGGAATCCCGCTTTCCTTCAGCCTTTCGTGGATGAACATCAGAAGTTCATGTTGTTTGCGCGTCAGCATGGCGGCCCCCACGGGTTCTGAAACCAGAATCAGAAAAACAAACCCAGAACAAACACTATCTGTTCCAGTTGTGTTCCGCAACCGTTTAAAGTTTAGTGAACTCGTTGACGATTTGTTCAGCGTAACATCAGAACGCTGCATTCGGCGCCGGTCTCGGCTGCCGGCGCGAAGGGCTCGCGCACGATCAGGCCGTTGGCGTCGGCGAGCGTTCTGAGCATCGAGGAGTCCTGGATGCCGAACGGGGTCGCGACGAGCGTGCCGGCGTCCTCGCGTATGACGGCGCGCACATAGTCCTGCCTGAGATCGTTGGCCTGCATCGCTGCGCCCAGCCGGGCCGTTCGCAGCTCCTGCCTGTGGTCGCGGCCGCCGAGCCTGGCAAGCAGCGGCTTAAGGAACAGCTGCGAGCAGACGATGCTGGCCACCGGGTTGCCGGGCAGGCCGATGCAGCGGACATTGCCAAGCCGGCCGAACATCAGCGGTTTGCCGGGGCGCATGGCGATCTTCCAGAAGTCGAGCCGCATGCCTTCACTGGTCAGCACGTCATGGATCAGGTCGTGGTCACCGACCGAGGCGCCGCCGAGCGTGACGATGACATCGGCGTTCGCCTCGACTGCTTTCCGGACCAGCGCCGCGATCGCTTCCTTACGATCGGCGGCGATGCCGAGATCGAGCGCACGCGCGCCGACCGACTGGGCGGCGGCGGCGACGCCATAGGCGTTGGATGAAATGATCTGATCGGGGCCGAGCGCGCTGCCCGGCGGCAACAGTTCATCGCCGGTGGCGATGATCGCGACCAGCGGCCGGCGCACGACATTCAAGGCGGGATGGTTGGCCGAGGCTGCAAGCGAAAGGGCCGCCGCGTCGAGCACGCGGCCCTTTTCGAGCACCACGTCGCCCTGGACGAAGTCGAGCCCGCGGCGGCGCACATTGCGTGCTTCGGCCGTCGGCTCCGTCACCTCGATCTGGCGGTTGCCGAGATCGCGGACGTTTTCCTGGATGACGATGGTGTCCGCGCCTTCAGGCAGCGGCGCGCCGGTGAAGATGCGCACCGCCTGGCCTTCGCCGACAGTCCCGGAAAAGCCGCGCCCGGCGGGCGCCATGCCTATGACCTCCAGTTGCGCCGGCGCAGAAGCAACGTCGGCGGAGCGTACGGCGTAGCCGTCCATCGCCGAGGCGTTGAAGGGCGGCTGGGTGCGCAGCGCCACAACCGGTTCGGCGAGAACCCGCCCGGCCACGTCCGCCAGCGGAACGCTCTCGCCCGGCAAAGGTGCTGCGCCGTCGAGCAAGCGTTCGAGCGCTTCGGCGACTAGAACGAGGGCCATCAGGCACCCGCCTTGTAGTCGCCCGACTTGCCGCCGGTCTTTTCGACCAGCCGGATACCGGAAATCACCATGCCACGGTCCGCCGCCTTGGCCATGTCGTAGATGGTGAGGCAGGCGACCGAAGCGGCGGTCAGCGCCTCCATCTCCACGCCGGTCTTGCCGGTGACGCGGGCAAGCGCGGTGATCCTGAGGCCGGGTAGCGCGCGGTCCGGCTCGATCTCGACGGCCACTTTGGTGAGAAGCAGCGGATGGCAAAGCGGGATCAGCTCATGCGTCTTCTTCGCGGCCATGATGCCGGCGATGCGCGCTGTGCCCAGCACATCGCCCTTCTTGGCGTCGCCGGCGAGAATTATCTCCAGCGTTTCCGGCTGCATCGAGACAAAGCCTTCGGCGATCGCGGTGCGTGTTGTCTCGGCCTTGTCGCCGACATCGACCATGTTGGCTTCGCCCTTGGCGTCGAGATGGGTGAGGGCCATCTCAGATGGCCTCAGCCGCCGCCTTGCCTGTCAGCAGAAGCTCGGTCGCCGCGGCCACATCCGCCTGCCGCATCAGGCTCTCGCCGACCAGGAAGGCGCCGATGCCGGTCTTCTGCATCCTGAGGCAGTCGTCGTGGGTGAAGATGCCGCTTTCGCTGACCAGCAGGTAGCCGCCCGGCACCATCGGCGCCACCCGCTCGGAAGTCTCAAGCCTGGTCTCGAAGGTCCGCAAATTGCGGTTGTTGATTCCGATCAGCCGCGACGACAATTTTAGCGCGCGCTCCGTTTCGGCCTCGTCATGCACCTCGATCAGCGCGTCCATCCCGAGTTCGAACGCGGTCGCTTCCAATTCGCTCGCCAGGGCATCGTCAACGCTTGCCATGATGATCAGGATGGCGTCCGCGCCCCAGGCGCGGGCCTCGTAGACCTGATAAGGGTCGAACAGAAAATCCTTACGCAACGCGGGCAGAGACACCGCCTTGCGCGCATTGGTCAGAAATTCCGGAGCGCCCTGGAAAGACGGCGCATCGGTCAGCACCGAAAGACAGGCTGCGCCACCTTTCTGATAGGCCCTAGCGAGCGCCGGTGGATCGAAATCGGCGCGGATCAGGCCCTTGGAAGGGCTGGCCTTCTTTATCTCGGCGATCAGCGCGAAACCGCCGGCCCGGCGCTTGGCTTCCAGTGCCGCGAGGAAGCCGCGCGGCGGCTCCGCGTCCCTGGCTTTCGCCTTGATCTCGGCGAACGGCACGGCGAGCTTCGCCGCGGCGATCTCTTCGCGCTTGTAGGCTTCGATCTTGCGCAGGATGTCCGACAAGGCCTTATCCGTTCGAAATCTCGACCAGCTTGTCCAGCACGCCGAGCGCGCGGCCGCTGTCGATCGCTTGCGCCGCCGCCGTGATGCCGTCGGCCAAAGTCGTCACCTTGCCGGCCACGACCAGCCCGGCGCCGGCATTCATCAGCACCGTGTCGCGATAGGCGCCGGCCGCTCCGCCCAGCATATCGCGCAATTCCTTGGCGTTGTAGGCCGCGTCGCCGCCGCGCAGCTCTTCCTTGCTGTGCCGCTTCAACCCGACGGCTTCCGGCGTCAGGGTGAAGCTGCGGATCTCGCCGCCGGCAAGCTCCGCCACCTGGGTTTCGCCCGTCGTGGTGATCTCGTCATAGCCGTCGCCATGGACGACCCAGGCGTGATCGGCGCCCAGCGCCTTCAGCGTCTCGGCCACCGGCATGATCCACTCCGGCAGGAAGACGCCCACCATCTGACGGCTGACGCCGGCCGGGTTCGACAACGGCCCGAGCAGGTTGAAGATGGTGCGGGTGCCGAGCTCGACGCGGGTCGGCCCGACATGCTTCATCGCCGGATGATGCGCCGGCGCGAACATGAAGCCGACGCCGGCTTCGTGGATGCAGCGGCCGATCATTTCCGGCGAGACATCGATCTTGACGCCCAGCGCCGTCAGCACATCGGCGGAGCCCGTCAGCGAGGACAGGCCGCGATTGCCATGCTTGGCGACCGGCACCCCGGCGGCGGCGATGACGAAGGCCGAAGCGGTCGAGATGTTGACCGAGTGCGAATTGTCGCCGCCGGTGCCGACGATGTCGATGGCGCCGTGCGGCGCCTCGACACGCAGCATCTTGGCGCGCATCGTCGCCACCGCGCCGGATATCTCGCTCACGGTCTCGCCGCGCACGCGCAGCGCCATCAGGAAGCCGCCGATCTGGCCGGGCGTCGCGTCGCCCGACATGATGATGTCGAACGCCTCGCGCGCTTCCTCGAAGGAAAGCGCGCTGCCGGTGGCAACCTTGGCTATGTGTGTCTTCAGCGCGCTCATCGTGTCTGTGCTTGCGAAACGGCGTTCGGGTCGATGCGAACGTCATATTGCGATTGCAGCTGCGCCACCAGCTGGTCGAGCAGGTCGTCGGACATGCCGGCGCCGAAGGATTTCTGCGCGTCTTCCGGCACCGCGCTGCCGTCGGCGCCTGCCGGCTCGAAGACCTCGGCGACCTTGAACAGGATCTGGCCGTCGCCGGTGGGCGAGGGGATCAAACCGGTACCGCCTTCTCCGACGCCGAACATCGCCGCAGCACCCTCCTTGCCAAAATCGGCATCGTCGGCTTCGCGCTTAAGGCCACGCTTGGTTTGTTTCTCCAGCTTGAGCTCGCCGGCGATGACGTCGAGCGTGGTGCCGGCCTTGAGGCGCTTCTCCAGTTCCTTAGCCTTCGCGTCGAGCCGCTTGTCGGTCTCGGCCTCCGTCCAGTCGGCCACGACCTTCTTGCGGACTTCGTCCAGCGTGCGGTCGCGCGCCGGCGTGATCGACTGCACCTCGTAGAAGACAAAGCCATTGTCCGCGGTGGTCAGGCCCTCGTTCTCGGTGTTGGGCTCGGCCGCGAACACCGACTTGATCAGCGTTGCCGATTCCGGCAGGTCGTTGACAATCGTGCCGTCCGGCCGCTGGCCCGTACGGTCGATGGCGTCGATGGTGACAACCTTGAGCTTCAGCTTCTCGGCGGCTTGGGCAAGCGAGGCGCCCGAGGCGCGGGTGTCCTCATAGCTGTCATGGACGTCGAGCAGGATGCGGCTTGCTTCGCCGAGCGCCAGGTCCTTGCGGATCTGGGCGGACACTTCCGAAAGCGGCTTCACCACCTGCGGCTTGATCTCGGTGACGCGCAAGAGCACGGGACCGAAGGCGCCCTGGACGACTGGGCTGACCTCATTGGCATTGAGCGAGAAAGCAGCATCGGCGATCGCCTTGTCGGCGATCTTGTCCTTCGACAGCGTGCCCAGCAGCGTGTCGGCCGGCGTCTTGCCTTCGGCGGTGACGAGCTTGTCGAAAGTGGCGCCTGCCTTCAGCGAATCGTAGGCCGCCTTGGCCGCATCCGACGTCTTGAACACCAGCTGCTCGATGGTGCGCATCTCGGGCGTCGTGTAGCGCGCGATGTTTTTGTTGTAGTCCTCACTGACTTGGCTGTCGGTCACTGCGGACGGATCCGCGATATCCTGCGGCTCCAGCCGGATATAGGAGAACTTGCGGTATTCCGGCGCGGCATAGTTCTTCTTGTTGGCGTCGAAATAGGCGTTGATGGCGCTGTCGGACGGCGCCTCAATCGGCTGCACCAGCCTCTTTGGCAGCACGAGATAGTCGATCGTGCGATCCTCGCCGCGATAGAGCGAGACCGCCTTCAGGAAGGTCTGCGGCACCTTCAGGCCGTCGGAGATCGCCTCCACGATCTGCTGGCGCACGGCCACCTGCGCACGGTTCTTGAGATAGTCCTCAGGCCGCATGCCGAGCTGGCGCAGGAGATATTCGAAGGTCCGGCGATCGAACTGGCCGCTGGGGCCCTTGAAAGCCGGATCCTCGCGCGTCAGCTCGGCCAGCCGGTCCTTGGAAAGGCCGAGCCCGAGCTTGCGCGCCTGCTCGTCGAGCACGGCGCCTGAAACGAGCTGCGCCAGCACCTGGTTATCGACGCCGAGCAGCTTGGCCTGCTCCTGGGTGATGCGCTGGCCATATTGCTGCGACAGAAGGCTGAGCTGGCGGTCATAAGCGAGGCGGTACTCGTTGATCGAGACCTCGGTGCCGCCGGCCGTGATCACCGCGTGATGACCGCCCAGCACGCCACCCACCATGCGCGTGGTCGCGCCCCAGGCGAGGAAGCTCACCACCAGCAAGGACAGCAACGCCTTCGCGACCCAAGTGCCCGCCGCGCTTCTCAATATACCAAGCATGCATACTTCCGATTTTTGCGCGTTTTTCGCACGCGCCGAGTCTGAAACAAGCGCAATAGCGCCCTTCCGGTCCACTGTCGATTGCTTTGTGACCTGATTTTGGTAGTGAGGGCGCTGCTTAATGTCGCTCGGAGAACGCGCCCCATGACCCCTGGAATCCGCCCGCTTGTCGCCGGCAACTGGAAAATGAACGGCACCAGCGCCTCGCTCAACGAGCTGCGGTCGATCGGCAACGGGTTCATGAGCGGACTCGACGCGGAGACCGAAGCCCTGGTGTGCGTGCCGGCGACCTTGCTCCAGCGCGCCGCCGAGATCCTGTCGCGCACGCCGGTGCGGGCCGGGGGAGAGGATTGCCATCCCAAGGAGAGCGGCGCCTTCACCGGCGAGATTTCGGCCGAGATGCTCAAGGATGCCGGTGCAAGCCACGTGATCGTCGGTCATTCTGAGCGTCGCGAGCTGTTCGGCGACAATGATGCGATCGTGCATGCCAAGGCATCGGCCGCCTGGCGGGCGGGGCTTGTGGCCATCATCTGCATCGGCGAGACGCGGGCCGAGCGCGAGGCGGGCGCCACGCTCGATGTCCTGTCGCGTCAGCTCGAAGGGTCGGTTCCGACCAGCGCGACCGCGGCGAACACCATCATTGCCTATGAGCCGGTCTGGGCGATCGGCACCGGCCTGACCCCGACCGCGGCCGACGTAGCCGAGGCGCATGCGCATATCCGCGGCAAGCTGACGGGGTTGCTCGGCGATCCCGCGGCGAAGATGCGCATTCTTTACGGGGGCTCGGTCAAGCCCTCCAATGCGGTGGAGCTTCTCGGCGTCGAGAACGTCGATGGTGCGCTGGTCGGCGGCGCCAGCCTCAAGGCAGCCGACTTTCTGGCGATTGCGGAAGCCTATATGAACATCGCTTAGCGACCGTCGCCGAGGCTCGCGCGGCCTAAATCGTTGTAATGGCCGCATTGCTTCCCATATTCCCGGCCACGGGCTTGGAAATGCCGCCAAAGCATTGTAAGGAGCCGCCTCCAAAACACCGGTCGTATGCGCGGCAGCGCTCGGCCTCGCCAGGATAAATTATGGAAACCGTACTGATCGTCATCCACCTCATGGTCGTGCTCGCCCTTGTCGGCGTGGTGCTGCTGCAGCGCTCCGAAGGCGGCGGCCTGGGCATCGGCGGCGGTTCCGGCTTCATGACCGCGCGCGGCGCCGCCAACGCGCTGACCCGCGCCACCGCAATCCTGGCTGCGGCGTTCTTCGTAACATCGCTGGCGCTGTCGATCCTTGCCCGCTACGGCGAGAAGCCGATCGACATTCTCGACCGTCCGGCGACGTCCGGCCAGGGCAACGGCGTGCTCAACCAGCTGCCGGGTTCCAATGGGCCGGTGGGCACCTCCAAGCCCGTGGCTCCGGCCGGCAGCACGGCTCCGTCAGGCGGCACGGCGACGACCACGCCGCTCGCCAATGGCGCGACCCCGCCGGCTCCGGCAACGACGCCCGCTCCGGCTGCGCCGGCGCCCGCGAATCCGGCCACGCCGCCGGAAAACAATGGCGTCACCCTGCCGGTCACCCCGCAGGTCCCGAACCAGTAGCCGGACAAGCATCGGGCCGCGATCTGTTGTTCTTTGAACACAGTCGCGGCAAATGCGCGTCCAATCACGAAGATTCAACTGGGCGTAGCGCCTGCCTCAGCTTGAGGCGACGACAGCCAATCGACTATAGATTGCGCGCGGCACTTTTCGGCGTCCTTGGGGGGCGCCGGGCGACGCCGTGGGCAACTTGCACTGAACAATCGGATCTTCGCCATGCAGCTTCGCAGCTTCATCCTTCTGGGATTCTGTGCCGTCCTCGGCATGGGTTCCTCGGCCTTTGCCGGACCGGCAAATCTGGCCACTTCCCCGTCGGTTGAGAGGACCGACGCAATTCCTGTCGCCGCCAAGAGCGACGCATCGCAGCTGAGGCTCCTCAAGAAGAAGAAAAACCCGACGCCGGACGATCTCGCGCAGATCAGCAAGCTCGAGGCCAAGATCGCGGCGGACAAGGAAGCCGCCAAGCAGAAGGCGCTCGAGGCTCGCAAGATGGCGATGCGTGAGGCAGCGAAGGCCAAGGCGGACGCCGCGCGCCAGGAATGGCTCGCCAAGAAGAACGGCGGCGCTGCTCCGGCCCAAGTCGCCGATGCCAAGCCTGCCAATAAGAAGACCATCAAGATCATCGAGCCGCTGACGCCGGTTGAGCCGATCCAGACCGCCGAGCCGATCCCGGCCGAGGCGATGAACATCACGGCCACGGGCAACAATGGCGAGTTGCGCAGCGAGAATCCCGGCCAGAAGCAGACGAGCAGCGGCGGGCTGTTCGCCGGCCTGTTCGGCGGTTCCTCCGTCACCTCGATCAACTATCTGCCGGAAACTCGGGCGCTCGATTCCGCCCTTGCCAAAAAGGAGGCCAAGCGCCCCTTCAAGGTGAAACCGGAATTCGTGCCGCAGGATGTTTCCTTCTCGGGCTACGAGCCGGGCACCATCGTCATCGACACCAACGCGCGTCGCCTCTATCTGGTCGAGAGCTATTCGACAGCGCGGCGCTATGCCATCGCCGTCGGCCGTGAGGGCCTGCAGTTCAAGGGCACCGTCGCGGTCGGCGACAAGCAGGAATGGCCGCGCTGGATTCCGACGCTCGACATGCAGAAGCGCGAGCCGAAGCATTACGGCCAGTACAAGGACGGCATGCCCGGCGGTGGCGAGAACCCGCTCGGCGCGCGCGCTATCTACCTCTATGACGGCAAGAAGGACACGCATCTGCGCATCCACGGCACCATCGCGCCGCAGACGATCGGAACCAGCGCCTCCAATGGCTGCTTCCGCATGATCAACGAGCACGTCATGGACCTCTATAGCCGTGTCAAGATCGGCACCAAGGTCGTGATCATCTAATGATTTCCACCAAACTGCCGAAAGGGCCGGCATCGCCGGCCCTTTTGTTTTGACCGAATCCAAGCCCGCACGGGTACCGGCGCCATTTTGGGAAAAAGCCTTCGCGGCGGTTTTTTCTCTGGCGGAATCAATCAGGCCGCGTTAAGCGATGACTCCCATGGCGCGATATGTATTCATCACAGGCGGCGTGGTTTCCTCACTCGGAAAAGGCATCGCCGCAGCAGCTCTTGGGGCTCTTCTGCAGGCGCGAGGCTATCGCGCACGGATCAAGAAGCTCGATCCTTACCTGAATGTCGACCCCGGAACGATGTCGCCATACCAGCATGGCGAAGTGTTCGTGACCGATGACGGCGCCGAGACCGATCTCGATCTCGGCCATTACGAGCGCTTCACCGGGCGCTCGGCCAACCAGCAGGACAACATTACCACCGGCCGCATCTACAAGAACATCATTGAGCGCGAGCGGCGCGGCGATTATCTCGGCGCGACCGTGCAGGTGATCCCGCACGTCACCGACGAGATCAAGCACTTCGTGCTCGACGGCAATGACGACTACGATTTCGTGCTGTGCGAGATCGGCGGCACGGTCGGCGACATCGAGGCGATGCCCTTCCTGGAAGCGATCCGCCAGCTCGGCAACGACCTGCCGCGCAACAACGCGGTCTATGTGCATCTCACCTTGATGCCCTACATCCCGACCGCCGGCGAGTTGAAGACCAAGCCGACGCAGCATTCGGTCAAGGAGTTGCGCGGCATCGGTATCGCGCCCGACATCCTTCTGGTGCGCGCCGATCGGCCGATCCCCAAGGAGGAGCGCAGAAAACTTTCGCTGTTCTGCAACGTGCGCGAAAGCGCCGTCATCCAGGCGCTCGACGTGCCGCATATCTACGACGTGCCGATGGCCTACCATAAGGAAGGGCTCGATTCGGAAGTGCTTGCCGCCTTCGGCATCGACCCGGCGCCGAAGCCGCGCATGGAGCCGTGGCAGGCGCTGTCCAACCGCATCCATAATCCGGAAGGCGAGGTGACGATCGCCATCGTCGGCAAGTACACCGGCCTCAAGGACGCCTACAAATCGCTGATCGAGGCGCTTTCGCATGGCGGCCTCGCCAACCGCGTCAAGGTCAAGCTCGACTGGATCGAGAGCGAGATCTTCGAGAAGGAGGATCCGACGCCCTGGCTGGAGAAGGTGCACGGCATCCTCGTTCCCGGCGGCTTCGGCGAGCGCGGCTCGGAAGGCAAGATCCTGGCGGCGAAGTTCGCCCGCGAGCGCAAGGTGCCTTACTTCGGCATTTGCTTCGGCATGCAGATGGCCTGTATCGAGGCGGCCCGGTCGCTGGCTGGCGTCGAGCACGCCTCTTCGACAGAGTTCGGTCCGACAGACGAGCCGGTCGTCGGCCTCATGACCGAGTGGCTCAAGGGCAATATGCTGGAAAAGCGCCGGGCCACCGGCGACCTCGGCGGCACTATGCGGCTCGGCGCCTATCAGGCCGACCTCGCCAAGGGCTCCAAAATTGCCGAAATCTATGGCGACACGCAGATTTCGGAACGCCACAGGCATCGCTACGAGGTCAACATCGATTACAAGCAGCGGCTCGAGGATTGCGGCCTGGTGTTCGCCGGCATGTCGCCCGACGGCGTGCTGCCGGAGACGGTCGAATATCCCGACCATCCCTGGTTCATCGGCGTGCAGTACCATCCCGAACTGAAGAGCCGGCCGCTCGACCCGCACCCGCTGTTCGCGAGCTTCATTTCGGCCGCCGTGGATCAGTCGCGGCTGGTTTGAGCAACCGGCCGGCACATTGGCCATGCAAACTTATGTCGCGCTGCTCTACAGCATCGTCCTGGGCGAGGGGCGGCGGGTGGTCATGGCCGACCTCAAGGCCATGGCCGAGAAGCTGGGGTTGAAAAACGTCCGCACGCTGGTCGCGACCGGCAATCTGGTTTTCGAGGCGCGGGCCGGCGACATCTCAAAGCTCGAGCAGCGGCTGGAAAAGGCCTTCGAAAAGACCTTCGGCCGCCATGTCGACATCATCGTGCGCGGCGCCGAGGACTGGCTCAAGCTTGCTGCAGCCAATCCGTTTCCGGGCGAATCCGCCGCTTCGGCCGATCAGGTCGCGGTGCGCGTGATGCGCGAGCCGGTGTCGGCGGATGCCCTCGAAGCGCTCCAGGCCCATGCCGCTGACGATGAGAGAGTGCTTTGGGTCGACGGCGATATCTGGCTTGTCTTCTCCCGCGAGCGGCCGAGCTCACGACTGCTCGCCGCGGCCAATCACAAGCGCTTCGGCGTCGGCACGTCGCGCAATTGGAACACAGTGCGTCGCCTCGCCGAGATGGTCGGCAGTAGGCAGTAGGCAGCATTTTCTATTGCCTAATCCCTACTGCCTACTGCCTTGCTTCAGGCCTTCGCCGTTCTGGCGCCTGCGCCCAGCGCCATTGTGCGCAGCACATAGTAGACGGCGCCTGCGATCGCCACGCCGAAGAACCAGCCATAGACGCCCCACCAGGACGGCAGCCAGTTGGTGAAGTTGGGCAGGATCGAGGAGAAGATGGCGCCGATACCGGCGGCGATGAAGGCGTTGACATGCCAGCCGCTCTGGAAACGGAACTCGCCGTCCTCGCGATAGAGCGCCGCGACGTCGACCTCGCTTTTGCGGATCAGATAATAATCGACCATCATCACGCCGAAGATCGGTCCCATCGTTGCGCCGATGATGTTGACGAAGGAAGCGGCGCTGCCTTCCCATGGCGCGAAGGGATAGAGCACCAAGGCGATCAGCGCCGCGATGTAGCCGCCCTTCTTGAAGTCGATCTGGCGCGGGAAGACGTTGGAGAAGTCGAAGGCCGGCGAGACGAAATTCGCCACGACATTGATACCCAGCGTCGCCACCGCGAAGGTCAGCGCGGCAAGAGCCGCCAGGAACCAGCTGTCGAACTTGGCCGAGATCTGGTCGGGATGGAGCAGCACCTCGTGATAGACGTCATAGGCGGCGATCGTGGTGACTCCGGCAACCAGCGAGAACAGGATGAGGTTGACCGGCAGGCCCCAGATGTTGCCCTTGCGCAGCGCTGCATTGTCCGGCGCGTAGCGGGCGAAGTCGCAGAAATTGAGATAGAGCGCCGAGAAATAGGTCACCCAGATCGCGGCCACCGCGAACAGGGCTGTCCAGGAGCCAGGCTCGCCCGGAACGCCGGCATCCTTGGTCTTGTCCAGCAGCACGTCCATCGGGATGTCGCTGGTGAAGGCGAAGGTGCCCGACTTCACGCAAAGATAGATGGCCAGGATCAGCATCATGACCCAGACGGCCGGGCCGGCCCAATCCTGGAAGCGGCGCACGGTTTCCATGCCCTTCTGGATGATCAGCAGCTGCAGCGCCCAGATGATGACGAAGCAGATCACCTCGAGGGTGGAATGGCCGAGCATGTGCGAGCTCTTGTTGAACTCCTCGAACCATTGCAGGCGCGTCAGCAGCGCGACAATCGCGCCCGACGCGGCGGCCGTCTGGGCACCGTACCAGAAGCAGGCGACGATGGCACGCACCAGAGCCGGCACATTGGCGCCCCAGATGCCGAAGGAGGCGCGGGCAAGCACGGGGTAGGGCACGCCGGTCTTCACCCCGGCATAGCCGACCAGGTTCATTAGGCCATATATGATCAGCGAACCGATGCCGATGGCGATGATGAAGTTGACGAAGCCGCCGCAGAACAGAAACAGGCTGGCCGCCAGATAGTACCCCCACAGGCTGTGGACGTCCGAGGTCCAGACGTTGAAGATCGAAAACGGTCCCCAGTTCCTGACCGTTGCGGGAGCCAGATCCTCATTGTAGAGGTCAGGCGATGCGCCTTGAATGGTCATTGCAAGTGTTCCCCTTTTGCAAAAGACGCGCCCTCACGCGTTTAACCGCGGAGGTTAAGCCTGACGCAGGGGAACCGGCAAGCAATCCATTTGCCGGCTTTCGCCTTAAAGATATTCAACGAGAATCGCTCTTATCCGATGGCTCCAGCCTGCGGTTAGCCGAGTCGCTGTGGTGTCTTCTCGCATGTCAGGCGCGGGCCGGCGGTTCCAAATTTTTCCGTCGGCACCTAAATTTGTTTGGAACGAATTCTCGAGACGTGCGTTTGATGAAGTTCGACTGCGCTGCGGTCGACCGGGAGGAAAATTATGGATCGCTTGCATTTCTTTACCCCAGTGCGAATTGCGCGTGGGCAGGGATATCCTGTGGAGGAGGTCGATAGCGTCTCCGAAGCGATGGTGTTCCTGCGGAAGTGGCCGACGGGACGGCGCGGACCGGTTTACCAATGCGCGCTGAATTGCTGCGCGGCGGCAATGGCGGGCAAGATGTCGGTCGAGGAGGCGCGGAAAGCCTTTGTCGGCTTTGCCCGCATCACCCGGCTGCTTGACGACGACATGGCGCTGCCGCTGGGTGGCGCGTCGATGGACAATGTCTACGCCTTGAGACGTTAGTACCTGCACGCCCGCGACGCCGGGTGTTGGCGGAGCGTCGGCCTTCGGCCGACGCCTCGGACCTTTGCTTGCATTTGAGCCATCCCGTTAAAGCACTTCATCGGGATAGACGCCCCACAAGTCGGTTTGTTTGACGAAGCCGGACGCCTCCCTCAGCGCGACAGCGCACCACTTTCCGTCACACTGTGTCAGTTTGACTCGAACGTGAGGCTCGAGCCATGCGGTGATGCGACCGTCGATTGCCGGTTTGTTGCGCAATGGAACCTTGTTCTTCGCCCAGGGAGCGACAATCCCCGTTCTTCGCCCGGACAGGAGCGGTCCGAAGATCCATCCGGTGGTTCCCTCCCAGTCCCTTACGCGACGCCAATTGCCATATTGTTGATAGATCTCCAGCGGGATGCCCGGGCGTGTCATGACCCATTGGATGTCGTAGCCGGTGCCCGGTCCGACGCGCAGGTTGGCGGATGAGGCTTTCAACGAGACGAAGCGCGGTAGAGGAAGAGTTCCGCCCTCTGCCCGCAGCCCGGCCATCGGTCCGGGTATCGAGATCAGCGCGGTTGTAAGGATGAAAAGGACGAGGACGGATTGCATTCGACGTCCGACCGGCCGGCGGACTTTCGGGAATCCGAGCGACCCTTCGGAATTCATGTCGTTCACCTGCGGATGCGTAAGGGATCGATCGCCATCGGACCGTCAGCGGCTTCATGTTGACTTTGCTTCACGTTGATTTCCGCAATCCGGCCGACAATGGCCGGAAATCGTCCTGTCGATCGACATGCTCTGCGGAAGCGACCCAGCTTGGGAGATGGGGCAGCGGGATACCGGGTCCTACCGGCAGAATTTCCGGTCGCGAGCGGGTCTGCGAAGATATTCCTGCGCTCACGCTTGTCTCGCGCACGCCAGCGCCTGAGACGCTATGCTTGAGCACACGGAAATTCTCCAAAATGGCGAGCGCGGACAAACTTCACCTCGATGCCGCATATACCGAGCCCGACTGGAAACTATTCCATGCCGATAGCAATCATGTGAGGACAGAGTAGATTATCGGGGCGGCTCTAAGGCTCGCTGGAAGGGCTGCAGAATTCTCTGCCAGGCGGTCGCGTGTCGGTTCTCTAGAGCTGTCGCGGACCGGGCTCTTCTTTAGACTTCAGCCAATGAGAGTCCACGGGCGCGCTCGCGTAATAGGTCGAGCAATTGGTTGCGCCGCGGCTCCGGCGTGTCGATGGGGAGCACAAAGCAAAGCGTCCTGTTGATGGCGCCGTGGCCGTCGCGGATCGGGGCAGCCATGCACCAGGTGAAGCGGTCGGCGAGTGCCGAGGTCTCGCTGAAGCCCTGCCGGCGCGCCAGGTCGACATCGGCGAAGAAATGCTCACGCGCGACGATGCGACCGTCAGGCAGTTTGTAGTCCTCGGCAGGAATGAAGTTCTTCAACTCCGCTTCGTTCATGTGAGCGACCAGCAACCGTCCCGATGCTGTCCATGGGATAGGCACTTCAACACCGACATCGCTTGAGATGCGGAACGGACCGGGGGAGTCGCGACAGTCGAGGACCACATATTTGTTGCCGCGCAGCCCGCAGAGCTGGACCGTCTCGCCGGTTTCCGCGGCCATCTTGTCGAGGGTTTCGAGAATACGGCGATAGTGCGCGTTGTGATGTGAGTAGGCCCAGCCGAACAGATGCATTGCACGGCCGAAATAGACATAGCCTTCGGAGCCGACATTCTCGAGCATCTCCGCCTCGAGCAGGCTGTTGACGATCTCGTAGGTCGTTGAGCGCGGCGCGCCGATCATCTTGGCGAGGTCGCCGACGCGCACCGGCGCGCGATGTTTCAGCAGAGCTTCCAGCAGCATGATGACGCGATCGATGCCGCGACGCCGCTCGCCGCCCTGCGGCTGCGCGCTCGCTTCGATCAGATCAGTCGCTCCATCACTCATGCCAAGTCACTCATGTCGCCAGGATCATTTTTTCGGTCCTCGTCCCAAGACGCTTGAAAGATGTCAAGGCTCAGACTAGCATCCGTTTTGTCCGATATACAGACATGTTGTCTGAAATACCGGACAAACTAACGAGCCGGACAGAGAAGTTTCTGACGGGAAAGCAGCGGTTCCGCGATGCGGCGACCGATGGCTTTCGTCGTCCCGATTTCGCGCGTCCGGACAATAGCCACCAAGGGGAACCGTCATGAAGAAATCGTCGTTTTTCGCATCCGCCAGCGCCCTTTGCCTCGGTCTCGTCCTGGCCGTGAGCGCCGGCACCGTTGCCAACGCAGCCGCCAACTGCATCAAGGGCGATCGCAAGCCGCCCTACACGATCGGCTGGGCCGACATCTATTCAGTGCCAACCTGGATGAAGCAGACGCAGGGCACGATCGAAGCCGAGGTCGAGACGCTCAAGAAGCAGGGTCTTGTCGACAAGCTGGTCGTGACCGACGCCCAGGGCGACGCCAACGTGCAGATCCAGCAGATCCAGTCGATGATCGATTCCAATGTCGATGCCATCATCCTGATTGCCGGTTCCTCGACCGCGCCGGCGCGCGTGCTGGCCGACGCCTGCGCCAAGGGCATCGCCATCATCAATTTCGACAGCCTCGTCGACACCGACAAGGTGACCGCCAAGATCAACACCGATTCTTCGCAATGGGGCGACCAGGCCGCCAAGTTCCTGATCAACGCCATCGGCGGCAAGGGCAAGATCCTCATCCTCAATGGCCCAGCCGGCATTTCGGTTAGCGACGATCGCCGCAAGGGCGCGGATGCGGAGCTGAAGGCTCATCCCGATGTGAAGATCCTGGCCGAGACCAACACGCCCTATAACGTCGCGCCTGCCCAGGAAGCCGTCACCAGTCTGCTCTTCGCCAACCCCGAGATCGACGGCATCCTGTCGCTCGGCGGCGCGCTGTCCGCCGGCGCGGTGCTGGCGCTCGACAAGCAGGGCCGCGAGCAGGTGCCGATCACCGGCGAGAATGCGCGCCAGTTCCTTGAACTGTGGAAGGAAAAGGGCCTGAAGAGCTGGGCCACCATGCAGCCGAACTGGCTCGGCGCCCTTGCCGCCTACACCGCGGTACAGGCGCTGCAAGGCAAGGATGTGCCGACCTTCGTCAAGATCCCGCTGCCGGTCATCGACAATTCCAACATCGACGAATATCTCGCCCGCGCCAAGGATTTCCCGGCTGACGGCTACATCTATTCGCCCTATGATGAGGAGCTGTTCAAGAAACTGCTGGCGCAGAAATAGGCCGGAAGGGTTGTAGCATTGACAACCGTGCCTCCGCTCCTGGCCGCGCGGGGTGTGTCGAAGGCATTCTTCGGCAACCCTGTCCTGCGCGGCGTTTCCATCGCTCTGCAGCCGGGCCGCGTGCACGCATTGCTCGGCGAGAACGGCGCCGGCAAGTCGACCTTGATCAATCTGCTGTCCGGGGCGCTGCGGCCGGACAGCGGGGAGATCGAAGTCGACGGACGCGCCGTGCCACGCATGACGCCGGCGCTGGCGCGGCAGGCCGGCATCGCCGTCGTGCAGCAGGAACTCAGCCTGACTGCCAGCCTTTCGATCGCCGAAAACATCGGGCTCGGTGCCTATCCAAAACGGTTCGGCCTGATCGATTACAACGAGCTCGCCTCGCGAGCGAAAGCCGCCTGCGCGCTGGTCGGGCTCAACGAACCGCTGTCGACGCCCGTCGGCCGTCTTGCACTCGGGCGCCGGCAGATGGTCGAGATCGCCAAAGCGCTCTATCGCAAGCCGCGGGTTCTCATCCTGGACGAACCGACATCCTCGCTGTCCGCCACCGAAACGAAAATACTCACGGACCTGTTGGAGCGGTTGCGTGCGGAAGGCATCGCCATTCTCTATATCTCCCACCGGCTGAACGAAGTGATGGCGCTTTGCCAGCATGTCACCGTGCTCAAGGACGGCACCTGCACGGCCGATCGCTCGCTCGCCGGAACCGACGCCGCCGGGCTTGTGCGGCTGATGGTCGGGCGCGACCCGGGCGATCTTTTTCCCAAATGGCGGCCGTCCGCGTCGTCTGCCAATGCGATATCGGTCCGCGGGTTCTCCGCTGGCCTGATGCGCGATGTCGACCTCGACATAAGGGCCGGAGAAGTGCTGGGCATCGGCGGGCTGGTCGGGCAGGGGCAGGAGGATCTGCTCCTCGGCCTATATGGCGCCATTCCAGCCAGGACGGCATCGGCGACGGTCAACGGAACATCGGGCCTGCCGGGCGGCGTGCCGAAGGCCAATGCGCTGGGGCTCGCCTATGTGCCGGCCGACCGAAAGCGGGAAGGGCTGCACCTGATCCATCCGATCCTCACCAACATGATGCTGCCTGCCTTCGCCAGGCTGCCGGCCCTGAGGCTGCGCAGCCGCAGGGCCGAACGCGAGACGGGAAAGAGCCTCGCCGCGCAGCTTGCCATCAAGGGCGATCTTGGCCGGCCGGCGCAGGCGCTCTCCGGCGGCAACCAGCAGAAGGTCGCGCTGGCGAAGTGGATGCCGCATGACCCGCTGGTGCTTCTGCTCAACGATCCGACGCGCGGCGTCGATGTCGAGACCAAGCGCGAAATCTATCTGATGCTTCGCGCCTTCGCCGACGCCGGGAAAGCCGTCGTGCTGCTCAGTTCCGACACGCCGGAGCTGGTCCATCTATGCGATCGCGTCGCCGTGGTGCGCGAAGGTCGCATTATGGCCACGCTGGACCGGGCGGCGTTGAGCGAGGAGGCAATCGTGTCGGCGGCCATGGGTGCCGAGAAGCAGAAGGTCGCGGCATGAGCATCGATTCTTCTCCGAAATCCGCCGGCGCGCTCTACTGGCCGGTACAGGCGCGCCGCAATATCGGCGTGCGCAGCCTTTTCGTGGTCGTGCTGGCATTTCTCGTCGCCTATGGCGTGCTGTTTCCCGGTCTTTTAACCGCCTCCGGCTTTGCCAAGTTCACGCAGAGTTGGTTTCCGCTGGCGCTGGTTGCGATGGCGCAGGCAATTCTGATGCTGACCGGCGGCATCAGCCTGGCGATCGGCGCCACCGTCAGCCTTGGCGCCGTCATTGCCGCAACCACCATGGCCGGTCCGCTTGGCGTCGCCGGCGGCGCGGCCGCCGTGGCGCTGGCTGGGCTCGGCATCGGGGCCGCGACCGGCTTCATCGTCGTCAAGCTGCGCCTGCCGGCGATCGTGGTAACGCTTGCCGGCTCCTTCATCATCGGCGGCGCTGCGCTGCTGATCCTGCCTCGGCCGGGCGGCGTCATTCCGGCATGGTTTTCGGACCTGCTCGCCGGCGATACGCCGGCGGCCTTTCTGATTCTGCTTGTTATCGTGCTGTTGTGGAAGCTCTACCTCGCCACGCCGCTCGGCCTCAGCCTCTATGCCGCCGGCGAGAATCCGGTCGGCGCCTATCGCTCCGGCGTGCCGGTCGACGCTGCGCGCGTCGCCGCCTATGCGATCAGCGGATTGCTGTCGACGAGCGCCGGCCTGTTCGTTGCCGCACAGACGGGTTCGGGCGACCCGGTGATCGGTACGGCTTTCACGTTGAATTCGATCGCCGCCGCAGTGCTTGGCGGCATCGGCTTCCTCGGTGGGCAAGGCACCATGCGCGGCGCGCTTGCCGGCAGCCTGCTGCTCAGCCTGATGATCAGCGTGATGTTCTTTCTCGGCTTCACGCCGGTGGCGCAATATGTCGCGCAAGGCCTGATCATCATTGGCGCCGTCGCCATTCCACAATTCCGCAAGGTGCAGCAATGACAGCCTGGAACGACAGCGCCGGCGGCAAACGCGCGAGCGCAATCCTGAAAAGCCGGCCGTTTCTCACGCTCGCCATCGTCGCGGCCGTCTGGATCCTGGCGAGCTTCGTTTCTCGCGGCTTCGGCGCCTATGGCCACCTGCGCTACCTGGTCGAACTCGGCGCCGTAATCGGCCTCGTCGCGGCGGGCCAGACTTTCGTCGTCATCGCCGGCGGCATCGACCTGTCTGTCGCGGCGATCGTCACCGTCAGCGCCATCAGCCTGCCACTGCTGTCGTGGCAGGCCGATCCGACCGGCCTTGTGTCCGTGATCGCTGTGCTCGCATTGACCACCGCAATCGGGGTGGTCAACGGTCTGGGCGTGGCACTGCTGCGTGTGCATCCAATGATCATGACGCTGGCCATGGCGACCTTCCTGCAAGGGCTCTTGATCATCATCGCCGGCGGCAGCGCCGTCACCGCCGAAAACCCGCTGGTCCATTGGCTTGGCAATGCCCGCCCGGCCGGCATGCCGGCGGGCATCATCCTGTGGATTGCCGTCTCGGCCATCGTGCTGGCGGTCATGCACGCAACGCCTTTCGGCGCGCGCATTTTTGCTATGGGCGCGAACCCGCTAGCGGCTTCCCTGTCGGGCGTTCCCATGACGTCGACGACACTTGCCGTCTACGGCATCAGCGGCTTCACGGCCGGGCTGGCCGGCGTGCTGGTGCTCGGCATGAACGGACAGGGCTATGTCGGGATCGGCGATCCCTACCTGCTTGCCTCGATTGCCGCCGTCGTGCTCGGCGGCACCTCGATCCTCGGCGGACTCGGCACCTATGCCGGCACCATTCCCGGTGCGATCCTTCTGGTGACGATCACCGCGCTGATCACCGTAGTCAATGCGTCGCCCGGCTGGCGCAGCATCCTGTTCGGCTCGCTGATCCTCGGACTGCTGCTTCTCTCAGGCAGGGAGCAGGCTCGTCGATGAGATGTCGTCCAGCTTATAAATGCGTTTGGCGTTGCCGCAGAACAGCGCCGCTTGCTCATCGGCGGAAAGGTCGGCCGTGATAGCCTTGAAGCTGTCATACACCTCGTCGAACGAGGCATGCAGGCCGGCGACCGGGAAGTCGGAGCCGAACATCGCGCGCCCGGCGCCAAAACAGTCGATGCAGTGCAGCACCACCGGCCGCAAGCTGTCGAGCGTCCAATTATGGTCGTAAGCGACGAGATCCGAGATCTTGATGGCGACGTTGTCGCGTTCGGCGAGGCGCCGCAGGCCGTCGCGCCATCTGTGCATGCCCTCGGCGTCGCGGTCGATCGGGCTGCCGCAATGGTTGAGGACGAATTGCTGGTCCGGGAACGATGCCGCCAAGCGCGCGGCGTCGGCGAGCTGGCGCGGGAACACCATCAGGTCGAACGAGAGCCCGTGACGGGCGAGCAGGCCAAGGCCGCTGCGCCAAGCCGGATCGTCCATTATGCCGTCGCGGGCGGCGAAGCGGCGGGCGGGATCGGGATCCCAGCTCAATATATCGCGTACGCCGGCGACGCGGTCGAAAGCGGTCTGCGCTTCGATGAGCGCCGGCGTCTGCGGACTGGCGAGCGGCACATGGACGACGTAGCGGGCAGCGACGCCTCGCGCCTTGTCCAGCGTCTCCAGCCAGCGCGTCTCGCCGACGCTATCTCCTGCGGCCCAGTTGGCTTCGACATGGATGGTGGCCACGATGTTGTGCCTTGCGGCATCGCGAAGATAGTCGTTGGGAAGATAGTTGCGACGCAACGGTCCAAGATCGCCCAGGCCGCCGCGCTCGCCAGCGGTGGCAGTGAGCCAGGGATGCCGTCCAAGGCCCAGATCCCACAGATGATGATGCGCGTCGACGATCGGTCCGGAATAGGGATTGGGCACGCGATCCTCGCAGGCTGTGGGGAGCGCCGGCAATCGGTCCGGCCCTCGTTTGGTGATAGCGGAAGAGGTAGCATCGGATGAACGAGAACACATCGGCTCCGCCGCTTGACGTGCATGAAAATTTTACGCTCGACGACCGCATCCGCGGCGTGCCTCCGGGCACGTCCGGATTGGATTCCAACCTGGCCGGACAGCAAGGCTGGCATCCGGCCGACGGTCGCATGTCGCTGCCACTGCTTACACTCGACGAGGCGGCTTTCGCTTCGAACCGCGACCTGTTCCTGCGCTATGCGCGCGAGCACGGCGCCGCAATCGCGCCGCATGCCAAGACGCCGATGGCGCCGGACCTTGCCCGTTCGTTGGTCGAGGCCGGTGGCTGGGGCACGACGGTCGCCGATATCAGGCAGGCGACGGTGATGCTGAAAGCGGGTCTCTCCCGGTTGATTATCGCCAATGAGGTCGGCGGCGCCGGTGGTGCGAGCCGATTGGCAAAACTGATTGGCGCCTGGCCGGGTGCCGAGATCTACGTCTTTGTCGACTCAGTCGCGATCGTGCAGGCTCTCGCCGACGCATGGCGCGGCAATGCAGACCTTGCGCCATTGCGCGTCCTGGTCGAGCTCGGCGCGGCGAGAGCGGGCGCGCGCAGCACGGCAGAGGCCGAGGCGATCGCCGATGCCGTTGCTGCCACCGGCGGACGGCTGCGGATCGCCGGCGTCGCCACCTACGAAGGCGCTGCCGCCCAATCCGATCCGGTTCGCACCGACGAGGCGGTTGCCGCGCTGCTGGCCATTGTCGGCGACATGTTCCTCAGGCTGCGCGCCCGCATCGGTGGCGATGCGCCGCTGATCGTGACGGCCGGCGGTTCGGTCTTCTTCGACAAGGTGGTGACGGCGCTGTCGCCGCTGGTCGAACGGGACGACAAGGCGACGCTGGTGCTGCGCAGCGGCGCCATCTTCTTCCACGACCACGGCATTTACGACCGATCGCTGGGCGCCGTCGACGCCCGTAACGGCTTTGCCGTAGGCGGTGCCGGCGCTTCGGCGCGACGCTCCTTCCGTCCGGCGCTGCGCGTCTGGGCTGAATTGCTGTCGCGGCCGGAACCGGGCCTCGCCATCTGCGGCATGGGGATGCGGGACGTCTCATTCGACCAGGGTTTCCCGAAACCGCTCGCCGTTTATCGCGCCGGTCAAAAACTGCCTGCGCCACCGATGCAGCCACATGTGATCAAGCTCAACGACCAGCACGCATTTCTGTCGCTGCAGCCGGACGATGACATCGCCGTCGGTGACGTCATCGAATTCGGCATTTCGCATCCCTGCACCTGTCTCGACCGCTACCGGGTGATCTTCGGCGTGGACGAGAGCGGACACGTCGCCCACGCATTCCCGACCTTTTTCGGCTGATCCGGCCTCAAGAAAACACCTCGAAAGGATCCAATATGATCAAATACTTCCAGTCCGGCTCGCGCATGTCGCAGGCGGTGGTCTATGGCGGCATGGTGCATATAGCCGGCCAGGTCGCCAACGATCGCAAAGCCGGCATCGAGTCACAGACGAGCGACGTGCTGGCCAAGGTCGAGGCGCTTCTCAACGAGGCCGGCAGCAGCAAGTCGAAGCTGGTGGCGGTCAACATCTTCCTGCCGCAGATCGGCGACTTCGAAGCGATGAACAAGATCTACGATGCCTGGGTCGATCCGGCGCGGCTACCGGCCCGGGCCTGCGTCGAAGCCCGTCTGGCCGATCCGGATCTGCGCATCGAAGTCACCGCGGTCGCGGCTGTCTAAGGGGACGCTATGCATACCGGCCTCGTCCACACGCTCGATTTCGACCGTGACGGCAAGACGCTTGCTCATCTGAGCATCCCGTTCTCGATCGACCGGTCGCCTTATTTCCAAGTCAAGGTGCCGATCTGCACGATCCGCAATGGCGAAGGTCCGTCGCTGCTGCTGATGGCCGGCAATCATGGCGACGAGTATGAGGGCGAGCTGTCGCTGGCGAAGCTGGTGCGCCGCCTCGATCCGGCTGCAATCCGCGGCCGCGTCACCATCCTGCCGATGACGAATGCCCCGGCGGTGATGGCGGCCAAGCGCTGCTCGCCGCTCGACGGCGGTAACCTCAACCGGGCGTTTCCGGGCGATCCGTCGGGCACGCCGACCAGCCGGCTTGCGCATTTCCTGGAGACGGAATTGTTCGCCCGCCACGAGGTCATCTTCGATATCCATTCCGGCGGCACCTCGATGGAGCATCTGCCGACGTCACTCGTCGAGCGCAACGCCGATCCCGAGCGGCATCGGCGCGGCGTCGAACTGATGCGCACGCTCGGCATGCCCTTCGGCTTCATCGCTGACAACGGCCCAGCATCACCGACCTCGATGGGCGCGGCGCGTCGCGCCGGCGCGATCGGCGTCAGCGGCGAGTTCGGCGGCGGCGGCACGGCGACGGTCGAATCGATGGCCCTGACCGCCCGCGCGCTCGACAGCCTCATGGTTGCGCTGGGCGTGATGGAGATGCCGTTGCTGGCGCCCGGCGCCGGGCCTGCAGTGCCGACGCGGCTGCTTTCGCTGTCGCGCCACAGCCAGGGCCTCTACGCGACGCGGCGCGGCTGGTTCGAACCGGCGGTCAAGCTCGGCGACAGCGTGAGCGCCGGGCAGGTCGCGGGCTGGTATCACGATTTCGAGCGGCTGGACGCCGCCGAGGAGGCCCTGCATTTTGCCGAAGGCGGCATCGTTTTGTCGCGCCGGCTGCACACGATGTGCGAGGCCGGGGACTGCCTTATGCAGGTGGCGGAGCCCGTCGAGGGCTGACACTAAACAACGCCAGGCAGCGCCAGAAACAGAGGACCAGCATGCAGCTTTCGATGTGGACCTATCCGTGGGATATCCAGGATCTCGGCCTGGAGACGGTCGAGCGCGACCTCACTCGCCGCGCTGGGCTCAATATGGTGAGCCTCGCGACCTCCTATCATGCCGGGCGGTTCCTGCAGCCGCGCAGCCCGAAGCGGAAAGCTTATTTCCCGGAGGACGGCACGATCTACTTCAAGCCGTCGGCGGCACGGTGGGCCGACCTCGTCATTCAGCCGAAGGTGGCGGATGTGATCGGCGAGGGCGGCGACGTGCTTGGCGAGCTCATCCGCCGCCGCGAGGCAGGCGGGCCAGGGGTTTCGTGCTGGACCGTGTGCCTGCACAACACGCGCCTCGGCATGCTGCACCCTGAGGCCGTCACCCGCAACGCCTTCGGCGATCCCAATTATTACAACCTCTGTCCATCGCATGCTGACGCGCGCGCCTATGTCCGCGCGCTGGTCGCCGATATCTCGTATGGCTACAGGCCGGACAGGATCGAGCTTGAAAGCCCGTCCTTCATGGGTTTTGCGCATGAATATCACCATGAAAAGGACGGCGTCGGGCTGACGCCGGAGGACGATTTTCTCCTCTCGTTGTGTTTTTGCCCGTCCTGTCTGGATCGCGCGGCCAAAGCCGGCGTCGATGGCAAAGCGGCGCAAAAACTCGTCGCGCAATGGATCGTAGAGGCCTGCGAGCGGGCGGTGCCTGCGCGGCGCTTTCCCGATTTTCCGGCGGGCGGGCTAGATGTCTTCCGGCCCTGGCCCGAACTCCACGCCTATCTTGCCTGGCGCTTCGAGCCGGTCACCAGTCTCGTCGCTGAACTGCGCGAGGTGGCGCATCCGGCGACGAACGTCCTCGTCATTGACCTGAAGGACGGCTGGCTCGGAGGCTGCGACCTCGCGGCGCTCGGCCAGGTCTGCGATGGGGCGATCCTGTGCGCCTACGACATGCGGCCGGGCGATGTCGCAAGCCTGGTAACGGCCGGTCGCGCCGCGCTCGGCGCCGGAAAGTTCCTCGGTGCTGGCTACCGGCTCTTTTATCCTGAAATGGCCGGGCCAGATGCGCTCGCCGCAAAGGTGAAGCCGGCGCGGCGCCCGGACGTCGACGGCCTCAATTTCTACAATTACGGCCTCGTCCCCGCCGCACGGCTGGATTGGGTGAAAGCAGCTCTCTCACCTTGATCTCTGATGTAAATTCGGTTGTGGCCTGCGGTGCATTCAGCAGTGCGAAGGGCATCCATTATCTTCAAGAAATCTACTGTCATCTGCTCGATGCTAACGCATTGCCAAGCCCTTTTCGTCGTCGACAGCCGGTGCTGAGGGATTTCCACGTGCGCTGAATAGGATTATGGCGCTGCCACAGCAGGCTTGCTATTGCCCGTAACGCTGCTCCAGCGCGTCGGCGATATGTTCGCAAAGCATCTCCCCCGTGACCATGGTGATATGGAGGCGAAGACGTGCGCCTTGCGGATCGACCATTGTGACCACCACGCCCCGGTCGGAGTATTGGACCGTATCCAGCACGTTGTGAATGACGAAGTCGGCTGCGTTGCGCGCCGAGCCGGTGTGATCTCCCACGGCCTTCCTCCCATCCCGAATTCAGCCGGTCGATGCGTTGGTCAGCAGTCGTGCACCGAACGAGCTGCGCCGACAGCCGCCCACTCGTTAAATATGTAGCGGCTTGTATTAGCGTCCAGAAGGATATTTCCGCCCCGCAGCATGCATGTTTGATAGCGACCATGTGCTTGCTCGTGGGCGGCGGCCCTCGGACGGAAGTCAAACGGCGGCAAGCATAACTTTGCTGACTGCTTTCTGGATAGCAGAGGGACAATCTCTGGCTATGATTTGCCCGCTGCACTGCGGCCGCCGAATAAGTCGTTTCAACTTCGATCTTAAGTCAGCTTTAATACATTTAAGCGCGAGATCAGTGAGGCGCTTCCATTTCTCGCGCTATCGGCGCGCGCGGTCGGGACAAGTCTCATCAGATCGGCGTTTGGATGAAACGGTTTAGAGATGTTAGTGTCGGCAGCAAGCTCTCACTGGGCTTCGGACTGGCCTTGCTCTGCATCGTCGCAGTAGGTGTATTTGGCGCTTCGCAACTACGAGCACTCAACAAGGTCACGAGCGAGATTACGGGCATTTGGTTGCCGCAAGTCCAAATCGTCGAGCAGATGAAGCGCAACCTGGCGCAACACCAGCTTTATGCAACGCTGCGCATGAGCACCACCGACGCTCAGCAAATATCTGACATCGACAAACAGATGGCGGGAGAGAGCGAAGAAATGCTCCAAGGCCGCCGCGCCTACCGCAGGAGTGCTGGATCGGCGTCTGAGCAGCGGCTGTTCGACCAGTTTGTCAATCTGTGGACGGCATATCAGGACTCCCTGTCGTCAATTATCCCGCTCCTCGATGCGGGACAGCGAACGAAGGCCGCCAATGAGTTCGAGGCTATTTCAGTTCCGACGGTTGCCGCGGCGGCTGATCGGTTGAACGGCCTCTTGGCGCTCACCAATCAGCGGAGCACGGCTGCCGCCGCCATGGCGGACCGCACCTACACCATCGCACAGCGGCTGGCTTGGGCCGCGATTACCTTTGCGGCCTTATGCCTTGGCTTGCTTATTGTCTGGATACGCCACAATGTCAGCAAGCCGATCCTGGCGGTCAGCGAGGCGATGCACCGGTTGACGCGGGGAGAACACCGCTCGAACCTAGTTGCATTGAAAACGGATAGGCAGGACGAGGTCGGAGTGCTCTTCTCCGCCTTTGCCGGTTACCGTGCCAGTCTGGAGCGCAGCAACGCCTTGGCCCGCGAGGCCGAGCTGGAACGGCAGCACCTCGCTGCCGCTGCCGCGAACATGCCGGTGGGACTATGCATGTTCGATGCCGGGCGACGGCTGGTTTTCTGTAACCAGGCCTATGCCGACTTCTACCATCTGCCAGAGGGCTTGACCCGTCCAGGCACGCAGTGGGCCGACTTGATGCGATATCGTATCGCCGCCGGTCTCTATGTCGGCCATGACCCGGACAAGTATCTCGAAGAGCTCTCGGCGACCATTGATCGCGCCGAGCGCGTGGTAAGCCTTGTGGAACTCAGGGACGGGCGCACCATCGACCTTATCCACCAGCCGTTGCCGGGCGGCGGCTGGCTTGCCACCCACCACGATGTGACCGACTTGCGACGCAGCGAAGCCCGCATCTCGCACATGGCGCGCCATGACGGGCTCACGGATCTGCCAAACCGCATTTTGTTCCGCGAACGCGCCGAGGAAGCTTTGATCGAGATGGAACGCAAGGATAGCAAGGCTGCCTTCCTTTGCCTCGATCTAGACCATTTCAAGACGGTCAACGATACGCTGGGGCACCCGGTAGGCGACGCATTGTTGAAAGAGGTCGCCGCGAGGCTGAGGCAGGTCGTGCGCGAAGAAGACACGGTGGCGAGGCTCGGTGGCGACGAGTTCGTGATCATCCAAAGAGGGGCCGAACAGCCGGTCGAGGCCACCGCCCTCGCGCAACAGGTCATCGATGCGCTGAGCGCGCCTTATGTCGTCGATGGGCATGGGATTGTGATCAGCGCCAGCGTTGGCATTTCCATTGCGCCGAACGATGGCGGGAACGCCGACCAGCTGCTCAAGAATGGCGACATGGCGCTCTATCGGGCGAAGGCGGAAGGACGTAGGACGTACAGGTTCTTCGAGCCGGAAATGGACGCTCGCATGCAGGCGCGGCGGCTTCTCGAACTCGATCTGCGCGAAGCGCTGGCACGGGGTCAATTCGAGATCTACTATCAACCGCTGCTCAATCTCGATCGCGGCGAAGTCAGCTGCTTCGAGGCACTGCTGCGCTGGCACCACCCGGCGCGTGGTACTGTCTCTCCGGCGGAGTTCATCCCCCTGGCCGAGGAGATCGGTCTGATCGTGCCGATCGGCGAATGGGTGCTCAAGCAGGCCTGTCTCGACGCGGCAAGCTGGCCCAAAAGCATCAGGCTTGCCGTCAATCTGTCGCCAACGCAATTTCGCAACTCCCGTTTGCTCTCGACGATCGTCGAGGCACTCGACGCGTCTGGATTGCGGCCAAGCCAGCTTGAGCTTGAAGTCACCGAGACAGTTCTGCTGGCCAACACCCAGGCGACTCTGGCGATGCTGGAACAGATCCACATGCTGGGTGTGCATATCGCGATGGACGATTTCGGAACCGGATATTCGAGCCTGAGCTATCTGCGCTCGTTCCCGTTCGACAAGATCAAGATCGACCAGTCCTTTGTGAAGGATGGCGCCGATGTCAACAGCTCAGTCGCCATCATCCGCGCCGTGACGAGCCTTGGCAGCAGCCTTGGCATGCAGACCACCGCCGAAGGGATCGAAACAGCCGAGCAACTCGAGCGGGTGCGAAAGGAAGGCTGCACCGAGGCTCAGGGCTTTCTGCTCAGTCGGCCGTTGCCTGCCCGGGAGATCCCCGCAATGCTGGAGCGCACTCGAGCTGTCGTGACTGGAGAAATCATCGAGGCCGCACCCGAAACGATGAGCGAGCGGGACAAAGAGCAGCTCTCCGATGAGCGAAGTCGCAGACGTGCGGCTGCTTCCACCTAGAATGTTTCCGGTTCTCTCGCGAGCAAACGTCGTAGCGGTCGATGGGCTCTCCAAGAGGCCGGACTTTAGTTTAGTGAGCGCCTCCAGGAACGGCATATCTGCATCGGCCTCTGGCCGCAGCGCGAGCCCGAGCGCGGTCGCTCGGCCGTAAAACTTACCGGCTCTCATGCGCGCGCCGGCAATCTCAGACCGGCGGCGTCAGATCGCGCACCACTGCTATCTGGTTGAGGTTGCTGCCGGCAAGCGTCGTCCAGCCGACCTCCCATTCGGAGCTGTCGATGGCCATCTGATTGAGCGTCCAGAGCCCGTTCGTGCCGTTGTTCAGGAGCACAGGCTGAACAGGGCAAGGCGCCGTCGGCATTGTAGTCCAGCGAAAGCCGCGCCGAGCCCGCTTTGCGTCTCATATCGGCCGTAGCGGTGAACTCTGGTGTTTCCTACAAGGTGTCATCGCCATGTCTTGGGACAGCCAATGGTTATCAATTCGATTCGTTAGGCTCCGCGGCCGAAGCGATCCACCCTGAAATCGTCGAGCGGTGTTTCGCAGCGGCCGGTCACCATAAGCTCGGCCATGGCATCGCCCACGCCCGGGCCGAGCTGGAAGCCATGTCCGCAGAAGCCGAAGGCGTGGAACAGGCCCGGCGTCGTCGCCGAGCGACCCATGACTGGCAGCATGTCGCGCACATAGCCCTCGCAACCGGACCAGGTGCGGATGACAGCGACCTTCGCGATCGCCGGCAGCAACCGCGCAACGGCGCGCAGTTGCACTGGAAGGCGCATGGGATCGGCGGCCGCATGGCCCGGATCGAGGTCCACGGCCACCCGTTCGGCCGCGCCGCCGAAGACAATGTTGCCGCGCTCGACCTGGCGCAGATAGGCGCCGTAGTCCTTGTCGCGCGTCCAGATGCCAACCACCGGCAGGATCCGATGCGGCAGCGGCTCGGTCACGCCCATCTGTGGGCCGCGGGCATCGAGCGGAACCTGTTCGCCATACAGCGCGGCGATGCGCGCGCCCCAAGCGCCTGCGGTGTTGAGCAGGCATTCGGCCGCGAATGAACCCTTCGAGGTGGCGACGAGGAAACCGGAATCGGTTGCCTCGATGTTGTCGACCATGGCTTCCTCGACGATTTCCGCGCCCAGCTTGCGGGCGGCCTCGGCAAAGGCCGGCGCGATCAGGCGCGGATTGCCGCTGCCGTCATGCGGAGAGAACGACGCCGCGATCGCCTCGGGCCCGAGGCCAGGAAAACGGGAACGGATTTCGCGCGGCCCAAGCTCCTCCAACTCGAGCCCCAAGGAACGCGCCGCCTCGGCATAGGCCCGCATGTCGGCGAGACCGCCTTCATCGAAGATCAGCCGGATATGACCGGTGGCCCGGAATTCCACGTCGCGCCCAAGCATTTTCTCGGCCTCGCCCCACAGCCGAAGCGAGCGGTGGGCCAGCGGAAGCTGGGACAGATGACGCCCCGTGCGCCGGATGTTGCCGAAGGAGGCGACGGTTGCCCCGGTGCCGATCCGGTTGCGTTCGATCAGCGTCACGCGAGCGCCGCGCCTGGCAAGGAAATAGGCCGAAGCCGTCCCCATCAGTCCGCCGCCCAGCACGATCACATCCATAGTCGTTCCTTGATCCTTGGATGCATCCATCTTGTCGGCGCCGCGGTATTGCGTCAAAGATGGGTTTGGGCAAGGCCTATAAGCTTTACCTATGGAGTGACAATGCGGGCTCGGCAGCTTGAAGTGTTCATCGCCGTCATGCGCGCGGGCACCGTGACCGCCGCGGCACGGATGTTGAACATCTCCCAGCCTGCGCTCAGCCAAATCCTGCTTCACACCGAGGACGAACTCGGCTTCACGCTGTTCGAGCGGGTCAAGGGCCGGCTGCGGCCGACCCCGGATGCGCTCGAGATATTCCCCGATGCCGAGAGGCTGTCGGCGGGGCTGGACGGGCTGCGCCGCAAGACCACGGATCTGCGGCTGGGGCGCGCCGGGCTGGTGCGGGTTGCGGCGTCCCCGCCGCCGGCCATGGCTATACTGCCGCGCGCGTTCACTAGGTTCCGGGCGCAGCATCCCAACATATTGCTGCGTTCCCATAGCGCCCCGATCGCCGCGATCGTCGACATGCTTCGCGCCGGCGATACCAGCCTCGGCGTTGCCATGGACGATCGCCTGCCACCCGACATCGCGGCCGACGTGATCGGCAGCATCGGCTTCGCATGCCTGCTGCCCGCCGGACATGCGTTGGCCAGGAAAACCGAGCTGACGCTTGCCGACCTCGCCGGGCAAGAGTTGATAACCTATCGCGGAAACACGCGTCCCGCCGACGAGCTGGCCCACGCGGCCCGCGCGCAGGGGGTGGCGCTTGCGCCGTCGCTCGAGATCGACGCGTCCATCTCCGCGGTCGGCTTCGTCCAGGCGGGTCTGGGTATCGCCCTCGTCGACGCCCTGCTGCCGTGGCAGCAATTTGCCGGGCTTGTAGTCAGGCCGCTCGCGGCTGGACCCGAGTTTCCGATCGCGCTGCTGGCTTCGCGCGCACGGGCCCTTTCGCGGGCCGACGAGATGATGCGCGACGAAATCCGCGCGGCTTGTTCCGCCGTTCTCGGCGACCATCGCGTCAAGGCATAAGCATGGCTTATATCCCTGCCTCTTATACGTCTTGGACGCGCACCGTCCAGCCGTGCCAGCTTTCGGTTGGTTAATCGGGAGAACGGCTCATGGACGGTGCCATCGCAAGCGCGGATGAGGCGCGGAACGGGGCCGACTGGAAAGTCGGCGTCGATATCGGAGGGACCTTCATCGATTTCTGCGCGCTCGAGGCAAAGTCCGGGCGCGTCGCCTCGCTGAAGGTGCTGACGACGCCGGAAGATCCGGGTGCCGAGTTGATGACCGGCCTCGCCCTCCTGGCGGAACGCGAAGGTTTCGATCCCACCCGCATGACGCGCTTCGTGCACGGCACGACCGTCGGCATCAACACCATCATCCAGCGCAAGGGCGCGCCGCTCGCGCTGTTCACCAATGCCGGTTTCGAGGACGTGATCGAGCTCGCGCGGCTTCGCATGCCGGACATGTATTCGCTGTTCTGCGCGCGGCCGGACCCGCTGATCGCGCGCGATATGGTCTTCGGCATTCCAGCTCGCATGCGTGCCGATGGCAGCGAATCGCGAGCGCCGGATATGGCGGCGGTGGAAAGCGCGGTCGCGGCAGCGAAAGCGAACGGGGCGCAAGGGATCATCGTCGCCTTCCTCCATTCCTGGCGCAACGCCGCGCAGGAAGCTGCGGTCAAAGCGGCAATCGCGCGTCTTGCGCCGAACCTCTTCGTCTTTACTTCGGCCGAGGTCTGGCCGGTCATCCGAGAATACGAGCGCAGTTCGACCGCCATCCTGAACGGCTATGTCCATCCGCGCGTCGCCCGCTATCTGACGGCGTTGGAAGCGCGGCTGAAGGATCGCGGTGTGCCGGCCCGCCCGATGCTGACGAAGTCGAACGGCGGGCTGATGAACGCCGCTGAAGGCAAGCGCGCCTGTGTCAACATGCTGTTGTCGGGAACGGCCTCCGGGGTCATCGGTGCCTCGTGGCTGGCACGTCAGGCAGGCGAGGACAAGGTTCTTACCCTCGACATCGGCGGGACCTCGGCCGACTTCGCGCTCATCATAGGCGGCGAGGCGCAGTTCGGCACCGGCGAGCTGATCGGCGAGTTTCCGCTCCATATCCCGTCGGTGTCGGTGAGCTCGATCGGCATCGGCGGCGGCTCGATCGCCAGCGTCGACGCGCAAGGGGTGCTGCGTGTCGGGCCGGAGTCGGCCGGTTCGACGCCCGGGCCGGCATGCTATTGTCGTGGCGGCGAGCAGGCGACGGTGACGGACGCCGTGGTGGTGTGCGGATGGCTCGGTCACAGCGAGATGGCTTATGGCCAGCTCAGGATCGATACGGGCCTGGCGCATCGCGCGGTCGGCGAGCTTGCCGCGCGGCTCGACCGCCCGGTCGAGCAGACGGCCCAGGCGATCCTGGATATCGCGGTGTCGGAGATGTTCGTCGAGGTCGAGAAGCTCGCGTCGCGCGCCGGCGTCGACTTGCGCGATTTCACGCTAATGCCCTTCGGCGGCGGCGGCCCCATGCTCGGCGCCTTCCTTGCCCGCGAACTCGGCATGAAACGCGTCCTGGCGCCGCGCCGCCCGGGCGTGGTGTCGGCGCTGGGCGGGCTGGTGGCCGATCTGCGCGGCGACTTCATCCGCACCATCTTCGGCCCGTTGACGGGCGCATCGCTCCCCATGATCCGCGAGGCGTTCGAGGCACTTGCGCAAGAGGGCCGCGACTGGCTCGCGGCGCAGGGGCACGACGCGGCCGCGCAACTCTGCCTGTCCTGCGACATGCGCTATGTCGGGCAGAGCTATGAGATCGAGGTCGTCCTTTCGCCGAAATGGCTGGCCGAAGGTGACATGACCGCGATCGAGCAGGCCTTCCACCGCACCCACGAGCGGCTTTACGATTTCCACGACCCGGACGGCGCGATCGAGCTTGTGAATGTCCGGCTGTCGGCGATAGGCGCAGGTCCGGCCCTGTCCTTTCCGGAGACCGACGAGATCGATGCTCCGGCCGCGCCAGTGCGCCTGCTGCCCGTCTACACGGGCCTCAGCGTCCAGACCGTCGACCTTCACGACCGGCAGAACCTGGTGCCCGGCAGCACGTTCAGCGGGCCGGCCGTGGTGGTGCAGGAAGACACCACCTTCGCCATACCTGCGGGAACGCAGGCACGCGTCGACCGTCATCTCAACCTTCTGCTGACCTTCCCGGAGTGACTGTCTTGTTTGACCGGACAAACCTTCAGGTTCTCGCAAACCACGCCCGCGCGGCCGCCGAGAACATGGCGCACACGCTGCACCGCACCGCGCACTCCGCCTTCGTCAAGGAGACACAGGACTTCACGGTCATGCTGATGGACCGCTCCGGCGCGACCTTCGCCGTGCCGATGGAACTCGGCGCCACCTGGTATCCGGGGCTTTCCTACCACCGCGCCATCGCCATGGTCGATGACTACCGGCCGGGGGATGTCGCCTTCACCAACGATCCCTATTCCGGCCACGTCGCCACGCATGCGCCCGACACTCATCTGTGGAAGCCGGTTTTCGTCGACGGCGAGATCGTCGCCTGGACCGGCGGGCACATCCACAACACCGACATGGGTGGCGCGGTGCCGGCCTCGCTCAGCCGCGCGCTGACCGAGATCCATCAGGAAGGCATCCGCTTTCCGCCGATGAAGCTGGTGAGGGAAGGCGTCTTCGACGAGACGATCCTCAGGATCATGAGCACCAATGTGCGCAAGCCCGACCTCAACATCGGCGACATCAAGGCGCTGGTCGGTGCGCTCAACACCGGCGAGCGCAAGATTCTGGCGATGGTGAAGAAGTTCGGCAAATCCGGCTTCATCGAAGGCGTCTCCGCTCTCCTCGACCATGCGGAGGCGCAGGCGCGCGACGTGCTGCGTTCCATGCCTGACGGCACCTGGGAATTCGCCGATTACGCCGACGAGGATTCGGTCGAGGCCAATCCCTGTCGGCTGAAGGTGACACTGACGATTAGGGGCGACGAGGCGGTGCTCGACTTCACCGGTTCCGATCCGCAGCTCGGCTCCTCGCTCAACGTGCCTTCGGGCGGCGACCCGCGCCACACCATGTTGCTCGTCGGCGTCTACTACGTGCTCTACACGCTCAACCCGAAGATCCTGCTCAACACAGGCCTTACCCGGCCGTTCACCTGCATTACGCCGCAAGGTTCGGTGCTTAACCCGGTCCACCCTGCTGCCGTCGGCATGCGCTCGCTCACCTGCGCCCGGCTGCGCTCGGTCATATTCGGCGCTTTTTCGCAGGCGGTGCCTGAGCGGCTGCCCGCGGCTCCGGCCGGTAACAACTGCATCGTCAACGTCATGACCACCGACGAGCGCACCAGCAGGACCGTCATCGCAGCGGTGAACCCGGTGGTCGGCGGCGGCGGCGCGATGCCGCATCGCGATGGCACCAATGGGTCGGGCGCCGATGCCGCCTATCTCAAGAACACGCCGATCGAGATCACCGAGACCGAGACTCCGGTTGAGTTCGTGAAATACGGGCTCGCCCGGGACAGCGGCGGTGCGGGCCGTTGGCGCGGCGGGCTGGCGACCGAGATGGCCTTTCGCGTCTTTGCCCCCGACTCCCGGATTACCGCGCGCAACCGCGACCGCAGCTTCTTCCGTCCCTGGGGTGTGCTGGGCGGCAAGGCGGCCGGCCTGTCGGACATGGTCGTCAATCCGGGGACCGAGCATGAGCGGCGGCTGGGCAACATCGACACCGCGGTCCTGCAGCCCGGCGACGTGCTTGAGATCCGCTCCGCCGGCGGCGGCGGGCGCGGCGACCCGCATCGGCGCGAGCCCTGGCGGGTCGCGCAGGATGTGCGGCGGGGCTATGTCTCGCAGGCCTCCGCCGAGCGCGACTACGGCGTCGTCATCCGCGGCGGCGAGGTGGACGAGCAGGCGACGGAGCAATTGCGCGCGCGGCACAAGTCGTCCACCGGCCACTTCCATTTCGGTCCGGAGCGTGAAGGCTACGAAGCGCGGTGGACACGAGCTGCCTATGACCGGCTCCACGCTCTGCTGGATGCCTTGCCGATCCACTGGCGGTTCTTTGCCAAGACGGAGATCTTCCGCCGCATGAAAGGTCGCTCGGGGCCGGAAGGTGTACAGGCCGCCTTCGATGCGGTCTGCGAACGGTTTCCCGAGCTGCCTCGTCCTCGTGCGGTGCGGGAGGCTGCGGAATGATCGCGGCCGGCCGCATCGTCCGGCTGGCCGAGCGCGACCGAGCAGAGGTGCAGTTCCTTCTTGACGGTGAGATCCGCGGCGCGCTGGCGGGCGACACTGTGCTGACCGCCATGCTGGCATCGGGCCACGCGCTGCGAAAGTCAGAGTTCGGAGCCGATCCGCGCGCCGGCTTTTGCCTGATGGGTGCCTGCCAGGATTGCTGGGTGTGGCAGGAGGAAGGATCGCGCCTGCGCGCCTGTACAACGCCTGTCGCTGAAGGCATGCGACTGCGCACGACGCCGCCGGAGAACTGGCCGTGAGCGAGCCACAAGCGCCGCGGATCGTGATCGTGGGCGCCGGTCCCGCCGGCATAAGGGCCGCCGCAACGCTTGTAGAAGCCCGGCTTCACCCGGTGGTGGTCGACGAGGCCAATCGGGCGGGCGGGCAGATCTACCGCCGCCCGCCGGCAGGGTTTCTCCGCACGCCGGAGCAGCTCTACGGGTCCGAGGCGGCGAAGGCGCGCGCACTGCATATGCTCTTCGACAGACTGGCCGAAGAAGGGCGGCTCACTCATTTCGCCGGCAGATCGGTCATCGCCGTGCATGAAGGTAGGCTGCATGTGCTGGGGGAGGGCGGCGTGCAGGTGATCGGCTATGACCGCCTGATCCTTGCCACCGGAGCGTCCGACCGGATGGCTCCGATTCCCGGCTGGCAGAACGCCGGCGTCTACAGCCTTGGCGCGGCGCAGATCGCGCTCAAGGCGCAGGGCGTGGCGCTCGGACGGCGGATCGTCCTCATCGGATCGGGGCCTTTGCTGACGCTGGTCGGCGCGCAGCTCCTCAAGGCTGGAGCGGATGTGGCGGCGGTACTCGACACCTCCCCCTGGCACCGGCAGATGCAGGGGTTCTGGGGACTTTCCGCCCGCCCAATCATCGCGCTGCGCGGGCTGGCGCTGCGGGCGATGCTCGGCCGCCGCTATCACGCGGGCGTTCGGCTGGAGCGGATCGAGGCCGGCGCATCGGGGGTGACGGCGCTGCGCTGGCGCGACGCCGGCGACCGCGAGCGAATCACCGCATGCGACATGATCGGCATGGGTTGGCACCTGCGGGCGGAGACGCATCTGGCCGACCTTGCTGGATGCGCCTTCGCCTATGACGAGCAGTGGCGGCAATGGCTGCCGAAGGCCGACGAGATGGGTCGGGCGGGCAACGGCGTCTATCTTGCCGGCGACGGAGTGCGTCTTCTCGGAGCGGACGGCGCGGAAGTGGCCGGGCGCCTTGCCGCGACTGCGTGTCTTGCGGATCTCGGGCGTCCGGCGCCTTCCGTTTGCGCCGACCTGCGCAAGCTCGCGCGGCTCGAGCGTTTTGCCCGCGGGTTGGCCTGTGCCTTTCCTTGGCCAGTCGCGATGGTGCGAACACTTCCCGACGAGGCGATTGTTTGCCGCTGCGAGAACGTTACAGCAGGAGCCGTGCGCGAGAGCGCGGATTTGGGCGGCGGCGACGCCAATAGGGTGAAGTCGCTTTCACGCGCCGGCATGGGACGCTGCCAGGGACGCTATTGCCAATTGGCCGCCGTCGAGCTCGTCGCGACGCGGGCCGGCTGTACGCCGGGCGCGGTGGGACGGTTCCGCGGACAGGCCCCTGTCCGGCCGGCGCCCATCGGCGCCTTTCTCCAGGAGAGCTGATGCGATTGTGCAAGCTACGCTTGGTCCTAGAAGTCGGCGACCTTGCCCCAAGCCGAAGCGTCGAAGCGCCGCGGATCGTAGGACGTCGGATCGACGATCGGTTGCGACCCGGTCACAAGATCGGCGACGAGGTGACCGGCCCCGGGCCCGATGCCGAAGCCGTGCCCCGAAAACCCGGCGGCCAGGAAGAAACCTGGAACGGTATCTATCCCGCCGATGGCCGGCACGCCGTCCGGCGTGCTGTCGATATAGCCGGCCCAGGCCGCGCTGATCCTGGTCTGCCTGAGCGCCGGCAACAGCTCGAGCGCCCGGGCGTGCGTCAGGCGGATGGTCGCCCGATCCGGAACCGGATCGAGGATGCGCATGCGCTCCATCGGCGTTGGCTGGTCGAGCTGCCAGCGTTTGAGCGTTTCGTGCCCCGAGCGCAACCCCTGGAGGCCGCCGGCCGCGAGGCTGCGCCAGCGCTTCAGGAACATTGGGACGAACTGCGGGGAAAAGCGCAGCTGCTGCGGCGTCACGTCCACGCGACCGCGTCCGCTGATCGCAAGCGTGTAGCCGCCGTCGCCGCGACGCGTGACCGAGATCTTCGCCGTATGCAGCGCATCCGGCAGGTCCTTCGCCCCGGGCGAGACCGACAGGATGGAGGAGCGGATCGATGCCTGCGGAAAACGGAAGCCCAACTGTCGGCAAAAGGAGGACGCCCAAGCGCCGCCCGCCAGCACTGCCATCTTCGTGCGGATCGTTCCGCTTTCCGTGACCACGCCGCTCAGGCGTCCGCCTTCGGTCTCGATGCCGCGCGCGGCGCAACTCTGGTGCACGCTGCCGCCGTGCTGGATGATGGCGCGGGCGACCGCGGGCGCGGCCCGCGACGGATCGGCGGTGCCATCGGTCGGCGAGAAGACGCCGCCCTTCCAGGTGCGGCCGGTGGCGCGGCCCCGCTCGCTGGCCGCAGCGCTGTCAAGCATATGCGTGGTGACGCCGGCCGTCTTGGCGAAGTCGCGCCAGCGCGCCCAGCCGGCCAGTTCCGCCTCGTCATTGCTCAGATAGAGCAGACCGCAGCGGCGGAAGCCGGTGTCCTCGCCGGTTTCGGCTGCAAAACGCTCCCACAGATCGAGGCTGCGAGTCGCCATCGGCAGCTCGCGGGCGTCGCGGTTCTGCTGGCGGCACCATCCCCAATTCCTGCAGGACTGCTCGGCGCCGATGCGTCCCTTCTCGACAAGCGCGACCTTCATGCCGCGCCGCGCCAGGTAATAGGCCGCGAAGACGCCGACGATGCCGCCTCCGATCACCACCGCATCCGCGGATTGTGGCAGTTCGCCGGACGTTTCGATTTGCTGCAGCGGCGCGCGCATGATCTCTCCACCTTGATGCGCCAATTTAGCGCGTTGCGCAGGCAGCCGCTGCTGCAGTTGGGGTCGAGGCAGAATTTTATTCCGACAGCCCGGTTAAAATCGGGAGCCGCTGCGTTTCAAAGAGACATTCGCTCTGATGGACAGACCGGCGGGCTGTGGTAGTGTCATTGGCAATTGTTGCGGCAGCATTTTATGCTGTGGCGCTTTCTTCGGAGACGGCTGTGAAACTGGATCGGATCGACATCAAGATTCTGCACGAATTGCAGAAGAACGGCCGCATCACGAATGTCGAACTGGCCGAACTGGTGCATCTGTCGCCGAGCCCTTGCCTGATGCGGGTCAAGAAGCTCCAATCGGAAGGTTACATCGAAGGCTATTCGGCGCAGGTCAACATAGGCAAGCTCGGCCAGACACTGACCGTGTTCACCGAAATCACCCTGAAGAATCATCGCCAGGTGGATTTCGCCCGCTTTCTTGCTGTCGTGGAGAAGATCGACCAGGTTATCGAATGCCATCTCGTGTCGGGTGGGTACGATTACCTGATGAAATTCGTGACCGCCGGCATCGGCGAATACCAGACTATTATGGAGCGGCTGACCGATATGGACATCGGCATCGACAAATATTTCAGCTTCGTGGTGCTGAAATCTCCCATCGTCAAGTCGCACATGCCGCTGCCCAGCCTCTTCCCGATGTGAGGCGGCGGCCGTTTTCCTCAAACAAGGTCCCCTTCACCGATCCCATGCGCTATCCGCTTAGCAATGCCACTTTGCAACGAGGTGCTCAGGCTGTCGCTCAGCGGTGGCCGTACTGGTTGACGAGCTCGGGGTCGCGGACGAGGCCGTCGAGCCATGTCGGATCCAGCTTCGGCACGGAAGAGAACAGAAGCTTGGAATAGGGATGGTTAGGCGCCTTCACCTTGTCGGGCGTGATCTGTTCCACCCGCTCCCCCTTGTACATGACCATGATCTGGTCGCAGATGGCTTCGACGACCGAAAGGTCGTGGCTGATGAAGATATAGGAGAGGCCCAGCTCGCGCTGCAGCTCCTTGAGCAGCTCGATCACGGCGGACGCCACCACGGTGTCGAGCGCCGAGGTGATTTCGTCGCAGATGATGAGCTTGGGCGACGCCGCGAGCGCGCGCGCGAAGTTCACACGCTGCTTCTGCCCGCCTGAAAGCTCGGAAGGATGACGGTAGCGCAGCGCCCTCGGCAGGCGCACCATGTCGAGCAGTTCGTCGACCCGCTTCGAGCGCGCTTGCCTGTCGAGCCCGTGATAGAAGGTCAGCGGTCGCGAGATGATATCCTCGATGGGCTTGGCGGGATTGAGCGCGGTATCGGCGTATTGGAAGACGATCTGCATCTCGCGCAGCTGGTCGCGAGTGCGTTTCCCGGCGGCGCGCTCCAGCGCCTTGCCGTCGAAGACGATATCGCCGGTCGCCGCCGGATGAATGCCTGCGATGGCGCGCGCCAGCGTCGATTTTCCGCAGCCGGACTCGCCGATGACGCCGAGATTGCGGCCCTTCTCCACGACTAGGCTGACGGAATCGACCGCGCGGATAACCGGCTGCCCGTTACGTTTCACCGGGCCATATCCGGCTATCAGATTGTCGATGCGAAGCAGCGGTTTTGGTCTGGAATCTTCATCGGCCCGTATTTGCCTCGACTTCGGCTCGAAAGCGGCTAGCAATTCCCGTGTATAGGGATGCTGGGCAGCCGAAAGGATTTCGGCCGTCGTGCCTGTCTCCTGCACTTCGCCGCCCTTAAGCACCACGATGCGGTCGGCGATCTGGGCAACGACCGCGAGGTCGTGGGAAACATAGACACCCGCTATCCCGCCGGCCTTCATGACCGACTTGAACGCCTTCAGCACGTCGATCTGCGTCGTCACGTCGAGGGCCGTCGTCGGCTCGTCGAAGATGACCAGCTTGGGATCGCCGATGAGCGCCATGGCTGCCGCCAGGCGCTGCAATTGCCCGCCCGAAACCTGGTGCGGATAGCGGGCGCCGATCCCTTGCGGGTCCGGCAGCGACAGAGCACGGAACAGCTCGACAGCTCGCTTTCGCGCCTGTTCGGGCGGCATCTGCTTGTGGATGCGCGTCACCTCGATCACCTGCTCCATGATCGTGGAGGATGGGTTGAAGGCGGCGGCGGCACTTTGCGGAACATAGGCAATGTCGGTGCCGCGGCACTTGGCGCGTTCCTTTTCGGGAAGCGCAGCCATGTTCTTGCCGTTCACGTTGATGTCACCGCCGGTGATGCGGCAGCCGGGCCGCGCGTAGCCCATGAGCGAGAGCGCCACCGTTGTCTTGCCGGAGCCGCTCTCGCCGATAAGGGCGACGATCTCGCCGTCCGCGATGTCGAGGCTGACGCCCTTGATGATCTCAACCAGGCGTCCGGCGTCGGTCGTCGCCTCGATCCTCAGATTCTTGATCTCGACGAGATAGGTCATGCGTCTCGGTCCCTGATCTTCTGCGGCAGGTTGTCGATCAGCAGGTTGACGCTGATGGTGAGGCTGGCGATCGCCAGAGAAGGCACGATGACGGCCGGAGCCGCGAAGGGCAGGCCGCCGATGTTCTCGCGCACCAGCGCGCCCCAGTCGGCCAAGGGAGGCTGCAGGCCGAGCCCGAGGAAGGACAGGCCGGAGAGCAGAAGCACGATGAAGACGAAGCGCAGGCCGAAATCGGCGAGCACTGGGCGGATGATGTTGGGCAGTATCTCGGACCCGATCAGATAGGCTGTGCTTTCACCGCGGACGCGGGCGACGGTCATGAAGTCCATGGTGTTGATGTTGACCGCGAGCGCTCGCGCGAACCGGTACGCGCCGGGGATATAGATCACTGCAAGCGTCAGGATCAGCACCGGGATCGATGAGCCGACCGCCGCGACGACCACCAGGCCGAACAGCTTGCTGGGGATGGAGTTCATCGCGTCGAGGAAGCGGCTAAGGCAAGTGTCGAGCCAGCCGCCGGTGACGGCAGCGATCATGCCGAGCACGACGCCCGAGAAGCAGGCAATGGAGACGGCGGCGAGCGAGATGCCGACAGTGTAGCGTGCGCCCATGAGAACCCTGGAGAGCATGTCGCGGCCCAGATAGTCGGAACCGAGCCATAGCCCCTGACGCATCGGGCCGAAATAGTCGTCGTCGACGATGTCGCCGATCGGATGAGGGATGATGCAGGGCGCGAAGATCGCGACGAGCGTCCACGCCAGGATGACCAGCGAGGCCGCGACCCCGACGAGATTATAGCTGTGGCCCAGGAAGGACCGTCGGGAGGATGCCACGCGCGCCACTCTCATCTGAGCCTCGGGTTGGACATGATGGCGACGATGTCGGCGGCCGTGATGAGCAGGAGATAGCCGAGGCAGAAGATCATCGCGCAGCTCTGGATCAGCGGCAGGTCGCGGGTCGCGACCGCATCGACCATCAGCTTGGCGATGCCGGGATAGTTGAAGATCGTCTCCACGATGATGACGCCGCCGACCAGATAGGACAGCGAGAGCGCGACCGCGTTGACGATCGGGCCGAGCGCGTTGGGAAGCGCGTGCCTGAGCACCATGCGGCTGCGCGAGGCGCCTTTGAGAAGCGCCATCTCCACATACGGCGTGGAGAGCGTTTCGATCACCGCGGCGCGGGTCATGCGGATCATCTGGGCGGAGATGACGAAGGTGAGCGTGATCACAGGCATCGCATAGATGCGCACGAGATCCGCAAGCGAATGCGCCTCGTTGACCGAAGACAGCGCCGGCAGCCACCTGAGATAGACGGCGAAGAGCAGGACCGCCAGCGTCGCGACCATGAACTCCGGCACCGAGATGACGCCGATCGACAGCACCGTGACGGTACGGTCATAGAGCGAGCCGCGCAGCATCGCTGCGGTGATGCCGAGCGTCAGTGCCAGTGGGACCGAGATCAGCGTGGTGATGCCGGCGAGCTTCATGGTGTTGACGAAGCGCCCGCCGATCAGCGCCGCGACCGGCATCTGATTGGCATAGGAGGTGCCGAGGTCGCCATGGAGCAGACCGAGAAGCCAGCGAAGGAAGCGCAGGATCGCCGGATCGTTGAGATGCATTGCCTCGCGCAGGCCGGCGACCGCCTCGGGTGTCGCTGCCTGGCCGAGCAGGATGGACGCCGTGTCGCCAGGCAGCATGCTGGTGGCGAAAAACACGGCGAACAGGACGATCAGAAGCGTGACGACCGCGACCGCAAGCCGCTTCACCACGAGCTTGAGAACCCCAGCCTTCATGGAAGCGCTCCCTGCGGTTGCGTTCGGCCAGACAATCTTGCGCAATGCAGTGCAGGGGGCCGGTCAGCCGGCCCCCCTGCAGGCGCCTCTTAGGCTTCAAGCCAGAGGTATTCCGCCATTGCGTAGCCCATCATGCCACCGAGCGGGTTCGCTTCCAAACCCTTCACCTTGCTGGAAAGGGCATCGACGTTGGAAATATAGGCCGGGATGATGGTGCCGGCTTCCTCGGCGATCATGGTCTGCATCACGCCGTAGATTTCCTTGCGCTTGGCCTGGTCGAGCAGGCCGCGAGCCTCGACGAGCAGCTTGTCGAACTTCTCGGACTTGTATTGGCTTTCATTCCAAGGCGCGTTGGAGGCGTAAAGCAGCGAGAACAGGATATCCGGCGTCGGGCGCGGATTGATGTTCCCGAAATGGACCGGCGCCTTGAGCCAGTAATTGTCCCAGTAGCCATCGGAGGGCACGCGCTGGACGTCGAGCTTCATGCCGATATCGGCGCCGGCGGCCTGGATGATCACCGCCATGTCGATCGACGAGGTCGCCGCATCGGAAGCGATTACGGGGATGGATTGGCCGAGGAGCCCCGCCTTCTGGAAGTGGAACTTCGCCTTGTCCGGGTCGAAGGCCTTCGGCTTGAGGTCGGCGTTGTGGAAGATGTTCGCCGGCGAGACGGGCTGGTCGTTGCCAATTTCGCCGAGGCCCCGCAAGGCCGATTTGACGATCTGCTCGCGGTTGACGAGATATTTCATGCCGGCAACGAAATCGGCCTTGCTGCCCGGAGCCATGTCGAGCCGGATGTTGAGGTCCGTGTAGTTGCCCGAGGTCGTCTTCGACAGCTCGAAGCCCTGCTGGCTGTCCAGCAGCTTCATCGAGCGCGGATTGATCGAGGCGGCGAAATTGATGTCGCCGGAGATCAGGGCGTTGACGCGGGCGCTGTCGTCAGTGATGGCGATGAACTCGAAGGAGTCGAGATAGGGCTTGCCTGACTTCCAGTAGTTCTTGTTCTTGGTGACCACCGAGCGCACGCCCGGTTCGAACGTCTGCAGCACGAAGGCGCCGGTGCCGTTGCCCTTGGAGAAGTCGGTGGTGCCGTCGGCCACGATCATGAAGTGGTGCAGCGCCAGGATGGTCGGCAGGTCGGCGTTCGGATCGGCGAGCGTGATCTCGACTGTCGACTTGTCGACCGCCTTGAAGCCGGTCATCTGCGCGGCGATCTTTGCGACCTTGGAGCCGACCGCTTTGTCGAGATGACGCTTCAGCGAGAAGACGACGTCGTCGGCGGTGAGCTCCTTGCCATCATGGAAGGTGACGCCCTTGCGCAGCTTCACGGTCCAGGTCTTGGCGTCCTTGCTGTCGAAGCTTTCGGCCAGCTCCATCTGCGTCTTGCCGTCCTTGTCGAGGAAAGTCAGGCGGTTGTAGAGCGAGCAGCAGCGGACATAGTCGGTGGAGAGCGACGCTTTCGCCGGATCGAGCGTGTCGGCTGTGGAGGACGACCAGCCCGCCGCCTTGAGATGTCCGCCGGAAACCGGCGTGGCGGCGACGGCTTGCGTGGCGCGGCCAAGCACAATGCTGCCCGCGGCAACAGCGGCGCCGCCCGCAAGCAGCAACTTGAGGAGTTCGCGGCGGCTGGCGCCCCGTCGAATGGCGTTTTCGACCATCGCATCGTCTGCTTCGGTCCAGTTGGTGATCTTGTCGGTCATGTGATTCCCCTTTCTTTTGGTTGGTCAGGAAGCGCGTCTTGCTGCGGCTTTTCCGGCTTGGGTTCAGGTTCGTTCTTTCAGGCTCTCCCGCACTGCCGCCGCAAACGCCGCCATCGAGGTGAAGTGGTAGTCCGGCACGGTGAAGCGCTCGGGCTCGATCGTGCCGCCATAGCCCTTCTGGGCGTGACGGCGCTCGATCCAGCAATTGGTCATGCCGAGCGCCCGGGAGATGCCGATATCGTGATACTGGCTTTGCGCGACATGAAGGATGTCGTCCTTGTTGTCGCCGCGGGAGGCCACGAAATCGAAGATAGCCTGGAAAAAGGCCGGATCCGGTTTCTCCGTGCCGGTGTCGTCGGCGGTGAAAGTGGCGAAGAAGGGCGATCCGAGCTGCTTCTCGAAATGATCGAGCGCCCAGCGCCGGGCATTGGTCATGGCAATGAGCTTGTGAGATTTCGCAAGGTCGGCCAACGCCGCCGCGCTGTCGGGGAAGCCTTGCCAGGTGCTGACGGAATCCCGCAGGCGGACGCCGTACTTCTCCTCGGCCGGCAGAGCGAGCCGCGGCGCGATGACCATGTAGACGCGTGCAAGGTCGTCGGGGAATAGGCCCGCATCCGGCATGTAGCGAGCCTGCCGGTAAAGGGCCAACGCCTCCTCGCCGTCGATGGAAACACCTGACTCAGCGGCGATCCCGGCCAGGCAACTCGTGATGCCGCCCTCGAAGTCGATCAGCGTGCCGACCACGTCGAAGGTCATGTATTTGAACTCGCTAAAGCCCCTGGCCAAGACTGGCTCTCCTCTGCGCGCGACCGAATTGCTCATGCTGAACAGAACAAAATTCCGTGCTGTCCGGGGCGTCGGCCCGTTCAAAAGCCTGGAAATTCGGGCTTTCTGGCCTTGTCTTAAAAAGCAGTCTGGCACTTCCCCCGCGCTGGATTCGCCGAAAAGGCGCGAGGTAGCGGCACAAAATTGCGAAATCGTCTGCCGCGGCGATATTTCGAAACGCGAAATATTGGCCGCCCTTCATGCCAGCGCCTGGCGGACATCCGCGTCGTCCAGCGTCTGGTCCAGCGTCCGGCGCGTGCGCTCGATGATCGCATCGATGTCGCTGTCCGTGCAGCAGAGCGGGGGTGCATAGCCGAGGACCCCATGCGCAAAGGCACGGATGATCAGGCCGTTGTCCCACGCCCTGTCGAAGATACGCCGTGCCGGCATGGACGAGGCGGGAAGCGGCGTCTTCCTCTTTTTGTCGACCACCAGTTCGACCGCCGCAAGCATGCCGCGACCGCGCACGTCACCGACGAGCGGGTGGCTTCTCAGCTCCTCCAAGCCCGCCATCAGGCGGGAGCCAGCCCTGGCGCCGTTCTCCAGAAGGCCGTCCTCATAGAGCTTCAACACCTCGAGCGCGACGGCGGCGCTGACCGGATGAGCGGAATAGGTATAGCCGTGACCGACCGCCGCGCTGCCCGCGCCATCGGCGATGACGTTGTAGACATGATCGGCCATGAACACGGCGCCCATAGGAACATAGCCCGAGGTCAGTCCCTTCGCCGTCGTCATGAAATCGGGAACGATGTCCTCATCCGTGCAGGCGAAGAGAGGCCCGGTGCGGCCGAAGCCGGTGATCACCTCATCGGCGATGAACAGGATGCCGTATTCGCGGCAGAGTTCCCGCATTGCCTTGATCCAGCCTTTCGGCGGGACGATGACGCCGCCTGAGCCCTGGATCGGCTCGGCGTAGAAGGCAGCGACCCGTTCCGGACCGATCGCTTCGATCTTGGCCTTCAGTGCGGCAAGCGATGCGGCGATGATCGCTTCGCCGTCCTCGCCTACCGGATTGCGATAGGGATAGGGCGAGGGGATCTTGTGCTGCCATTCGAAGGGGATGCCGAAGCCGGCATGGAAGGCGGGCAGGGCCGTCAGGCCGGCGCCGACCACCGACGACCCGTGATAGCCCTGCTCGATCGAAATGAACTGGTCGCGCTGCGGCTCGCCCCTGGCGTTCCAGTAATAGCGTACGAAACGGATCGTGCTGTCGACGGCGTCCGACCCGCCGAGCGTGAAATAGACGTGGTTGAGATCGCCCGGCGCGCGCTCGGCGAGCTCCGAGGCGAGCCGAATGGCCGGCTCCGAGCCGAGGTCGAAATAGGCGGTGGCGTAGGGAAGCTCGCGCATCTGCCGGGCGGCCGCCTCGACGATGCTGTCATGTCCGTAGCCAGCATTGACACACCACAGACCCGCGAAACCATCGACAAGCTGCCGGCCGGACGCATCGGTCACGGTCGCGCCCTTCGCCGATTTCAGCACGCGCACGCCGAGCGCCTCATGCCCGCGATAGGAGGCGACCGGATGGATGAGATGGGCCCGGTCGAGTTCAATCAGGGAATTGGCGAGCATTGTTGTCCTCCGGTTAGAGCATGACGCCGAAAGGTGTGAAGCGGTTTTCGGACGACATCTGCTCTATCTCGTTGCTTTGGCGCCGGATTCAGACTTCGGATCGACTCGATCCGAAATCATCCGGCTCTACCCGAGCGCCTGGTTGGCGAGCGCGTAAACTTTTGGCCTGGCCTGTGCGGGGCCGTTTTTGGCAGGACGGTCCATGGCCACGCCGCCGCCGACATGGACGAGGCCGATTTCAGCGAGCCAGCCGGCGATGCCGGTCCTGCTGTCGGTATCCACGCGCAGGAAGGCGCCGGGACGCTCCGCGGCGAAGAAGCCGATCAAGGCCTTGGCGTCGTCGGTATTTTCCGCGATGACCGGGCCGATCACCTCGCCGCGCCCGAACGGGCGAATTGCGGCATAGGCTTCGATCAAGCCATTGCGGCGGATGACGGCGAATTCGCCGCGCTCGGCCAGCGCATCGATCAGGGCTCCACGGTCGGCGCCATAGGCGTCGCGATCCATCGCCTTGATTTCCGGCAGATCATCGGCGCTTGCTGCTTCCACGTTGTCGGGCGCACCAAGCGCAACGACGTTGCCCTGATGCTGCAGGATCGTGCCCGAGGGAACAAAGCCCAGCTTCTGATAGAGAGGCATGCCGTCCGCCGTCGCGACGAGCCGAAGCGGACGGTCGCCGGCAAGGGCAAAGGCCTGTTCCATGAGGCGGCGACCGAGCCCCTTGCCCCGCGCGTTCCGGTCGACGATCACCATGTTGATCATGGCGCAATCCCAGCCGTAGGGCGTGACCAGGATGGTTCCGGCGACCCGCCGCTGGTCATCGAGCGCGACCGCGCCGCTCGAGAGCTGCAGCGCCATCTGCCAGTCCTGCGGGCGATGCGGCCAATTCTCCTGTCGAGATAGCGCGACTGCGCCCTCGATATGGTCCGGTCCGAAATCCTGGAGCTCGATCTCGCCTTGCTGCATGAGGCATCCTTCTATCTGCCACCCAAGTCTCGGCCATCGGCGCGCCGCAGATCGTCTGAAGGTTTCGGCTTCGGCAGTATCATTCGCCGTTGCGCGGGGGGTGCGCCGCATCTTGTGCTGGCGCCTCTCGAACTGGATGGGCTTCACGCCACCGACGGCGGCAGCCATCGACGCTCAAGATGCTACAGCGTGCCAAACCGCATGGCGGATACGGAACTTTCTGCTTTCGGGAGGCGCTTTTCGGTCAGGTGGGTCGTCGTCTGCCGGCCTATGATGAAAGACATCCAACGCAGATGTGCTTCCACCGGAGATCGACGGACATGGCATCTTTCAGGCCCAAATACATCACCTTCGACTGCTACGGCACGTTGACCAATTTCCAGATGGCGGAAGCGGCACGCGACCTCTACGGCAGCCGGCTCGACGAACCGCGCATGCAGGAATTCATAAAGAACTTCGCGGCGTACCGGCTCGATGAGATATTGGGCGACTGGAAGCCTTATGCCGACGTCATCCACAACGCACTCGAGCGCGCCTGCAAGCGCAACGGCGTCGCCTTCAGTCCCGACGACGCCAGGATGGTGTATGAGCGCGTCCCGACCTGGGGGCCTCACGCGGACGTTCCGGCGGGGCTTTCGAAGGTTGCGAAGGAAATTCCGCTGGTCATCCTCTCCAACGCGATGAACGCGCAGATCATGTCCAATGTCGAGAAGCTCGGCGCACCGTTCCATGCCGTCTACACGGCCGAGCAGGCACAGGCCTATAAGCCGCGCTTCAAGGCCTTCGAATACATGCTCGACAGGCTGGGCTGTGGCCCCGAGGACATCCTTCATTGCTCGTCTTCATTCCGTTACGACCTCATGTCGGCGCATGATCTCGGCATCAAGAACAAGGTCTGGGTCAACCGCCGCCACGAACCGGCCAACCCCTATTACGGCTATGTTGAGATCGCCGATATTTCCGGACTTCCGGGCGTGGTCGGGCTTTGAGACAGGCGGATTGCCGATGAAATTCGTCTCCTACTGGCACGACACCGCCCCGGTCTTTTCCGGCGGGGTAAAAGGCCCGGTCGAAGGGCACTACGATGCCGCCGTGATCGGCGGCGGCTTCACCGGTCTCGCTGCTGCGCGCCAATTGGCGAAGGGCGGCGCCAAGGTGGTCGTGCTGGAGGCGGAGCGGGTGGGCTGGGGCGCGTCCGGGCGCAATGGCGGGCACCTGAACAACGGTCTCGCCCACAGCTACCTTGCGGCCAGGGCAGAGCTCGGCAAGGAACGCGCGATCGCGCTCTACCGGGCGCTGGACGACTCCGTCGACACCATTGAGGCGCTGGTCGCCGAGGAGGGCATCGATTGCAATTTCCGCCGCGCCGGCAAGCTGAAGCTCGCCTCCAAGCCGCAGCATTTCGAAGCGATCGCCCGCAACTTCGAAGCCGTCCATGCCGAGGTCGATCCGGATACGGCGCTGCTGTCGGCGGCCGATCTGAAGTCCGAGATCGGATCGCCGTTCCATGGCGCGATGCTGTCGAAGAAGAGCGCGATGATGCATATGGGCCGCTATGTGGAAGGCCTGGCTTCAGCCGCCGCCCGCCACGGCGCCGTCATCCACGAGAACGCAGCGGTGACGGACTGCAAGCAGGCCGGCAAAAGGCATGAGCTAACGACTTCGCGCGGCCGCATCAGCTCCGACAACGTGCTGGTGGCGACCGGCGCCTACACCACGCCGAATTTCAGCTATTTCCGCCGCAGGATCATCTCCGTCGGCAGCTTCATCATCGCCACGCGGCCGCTGAGCGACGCCGAGATCGCCGCGACCATGCCGGGCAACCGGACATGCGTGACCTCGATGAACATCGGCAACTACTTCCGGCTTTCGCCGGACAACCGCCTGATCTTCGGCGGCCGAGCGCGCTTCTCCGCGACGTCGGATCAGCGCTCCGACGCCAAGAGCGGACAAATATTGCGAGCAAGCCTCGCGGCGATCTTCCCGCAGCTCGCCAAGGTCGAGATCGACTATTGCTGGGGCGGGCTGGTCGACATGACCAAGGATCGCTTCCCGCGGGCCGGCTATCATGACGGGGTGTGGTACGCGATGGGCTATTCCGGCCACGGCGCGCAGCTTTCCACCCGGCTCGGCATGATCATGGCCGATGCCATGCTCGCCCGCGAGGATCGCAATCCGATGAAGGGGTTCGAGTGGCCATCCATTCCCGGCTATTCCGGCAAGCCCTGGTTCCTGCCGATGGTCGGCCTTTACTACAAGGCGCTCGATAGGGTGAAGTAGGGGAGTAGGGGAGTAGGGGAGTAGGGGAGTAGGGGAGTAGGGGAGTAGGTGGCTCATTCCCTACTGCCTTACTCCCTTGTTCCCTTACTCCCCTATTCCCATGTGGAACGTTTTCATCTCGAGATACTCCTCGATGCCGGCCTGCGCGCCCTCACGCCCGAGGCCGGACTGCTTGACGCCGCCGAAGGGAGCCACCTCCATCGAGACCGAGCCCGTGTTGAGCCCCACCATGCCGAACTCCAGCGCCTCGCCGACCCGCCAGGCGCGTTTCAGGCTCTCGGTGTAGAAGTAGGAGGCGAGCCCGTAAGGCGTGCCGTTGGCCAGCGCGATCGCCTCCTCTTCCGTCTCGAAACGGAAGAGCGGCGCAACCGGGCCGAAGGTTTCCTCGCCGGCAAGCTGCATCTCTTTTGTGGCGCCGGTCAGCACCAGCGGCGCGACATATTGAGGCCCCTCCGGCAGCACCGGCTTTCCCGTGACGATCGTGGCGCCTTTGGCGAGCGCGTCCTCGACATGACGATTGATCTTCTCGACCGCCGCCATGTTGATCATCGGCCCGATGGCGACGCCGGCTTGAGTACCTGGGCCGACCGTCATGGCGTTGACGCGGGCGCTTAGCCTCGCGGCGAAGGCGTCATAGACCTCAGCCTGGACGAGGATGCGGTTGGCGCACACGCAGGTCTGGCCGCCGTTGCGGAACTTCGACGCAAGCGCTCCCTCGACGGCGAGGTCGAGATCGGCGTCTTCGAAGACGATGAAGGGGGCGTTGCCGCCGAGCTCGAGGCTGAGCCTTTTCACACTGTCCGCCGCTCCGCGCATCAGCAGCGAGCCGACTCTGGTCGAACCGGTGAAGGAGATCTTGCGCACGGTCTCATTCTCCATGATCTCGTTGCCGATCTCGGCCGGCATTCCGGTGACGATGTTGATGACGCCGGCGGGAATGCCGGCGCGTTCGGCAAGCACGCCGAGCGCCAGTGCCGAGTAGGGCGTGAACTCGGACGGTTTGATCACCACCGTGCAGCCGGCGGCCAGCGCCGGCGCGACCTTGCGGGTGATCATCGCGTTGGGAAAGTTCCAGGGCGTGATGATGCCGCACACGCCGACGGGCTCCTTCAGCACGATGATGCGCCGGTCGGCCGTGGGCGAGGGGATGGTGTGGCCGTTGATGCGGCGCGCCTCCTCAGCGAACCATTTGACGAAGGAGGCGCCGTAGCGGATCTCGCCTCTGGCCTCGTCAAGCGGCTTGCCCTGTTCCGTCGTCAGGATCAGCGCGAGATCGTCCAGATGCTTAAGCATCAGGCCATGCCAAGCGTCCAGGAGGGCAGCACGTTCGGTATTGGTCTTCTTCCTCCAGTCCCGATAGGCGGAAGCCGCGGCCTCTGTGGCCGCACGGGTTTCCGGACCTGCCATGTCTGGCACCGTGCCGATCGATAGCTGTGTCGCCGGATCGATGACATCGACGGTTCTGCCGGAACCGGCCTCGACCCATCTCCCGCCGATCAGTCCGGCTTCGCGGAAGAGAGTTTTGTCTTTCAAGCCTTTCATCGAAAACGACCTTGCAATCATTTGAGCGCCGCGACGACCGCGGCTGTGACGGCGTCTGTGCTGTCCTTGCCGGCGGTGGTTCCAATGCCCCGCGCGGTTGTCGCTTCAATCGCGTTCATGACGCGGCCGGCCGCGTCCTTTTCGCCGAGATGATCGAGCATCATTGCGCCTGACCATATGGCGGCGATCGGATTGGCGATGCCGAGATGGGCGATGTCGGGGGCGGAGCCGTGCACCGGCTCGAACATCGACGGCGCCGAACGGTCCGGGTTGATGTTGGCGGAGGCGGCGTAGCCGAGACCCCCTTGGATCGCCGCGCCGATGTCCGTCAATATGTCGCCGAACAAGTTGGAGGCGACAACCACGTCGAGGCTCTGCGGCTCCATGATCATGCGCGCGGCGAGCGCGTCGACGTGATAGCTGGTCACTGCGACGTCCGGATAGTCTGCCGCCAGCTTCCGCGTGATCTCGTCCCAGAACACCATCGAGTATTTCTGCGCGTTGGACTTGGTGACGGAGGCAAGCCTGCCTCGTCGCGCCCGCGCCTGCTCGAAGCCGAAACGCAGGATGCGCTCGACGCCGGCGCGGGTGAAGATCGAGGTCTCCACCGCGACCTCGTCCAGCGTGCCTTGGTGCACGCGCCCGCCGGCGCCGGAATATTCGCCTTCGGTGTTCTCGCGGATGCAAAGGATGTCGAAGCTCTCGGCCCGCAGCGGGCCCCTGACGCCCGGCAGCAAGCGGTGCGGCCGGATATTGGCGTATTGCACGAAGGCCTTGCGGATCGGCAGCAGCAGGCCGTGGAGCGAGACGGAATCCGGCACTTCGGCCGGCCAGCCGACGGCGCCGAGAAGGATGGCGTCGAAGCCGCGCAAGGTCTCGATGCCGTCCTCGGGCATCATGCGGCCGGTCTCCTTGAAGAAGCGGCAGGACCAGGGAAACCCGGTTCCCGTCAGGGCAAAGCCGGAGTGCTCGGCCGCTGTTTCCAGCACCGTCCAGGCGGCGGCGGTCACGTCGCGGCCGATGCCATCACCGGGGATCAGGGCGATCGAGTAGGTTTTCATCGGCGTCTCTTCACAGGCTGATCAGGACGCTCTTGGTCCTGCGGTTGGCGAGATAGGCCTCGCGGCCGAGATCCTTGCCGATGCCGGAGCGCTTGTAGCCGCCGGTCGGCAGGATGTGGTCGCGCGAGCGGCTGTAACGGTTGACCCACACGGTGCCCGCTTCGAGCTTGCGCGCGAGACGGATCGTGCGCGACAGGTCGCAAGTGAACAGGCCGGAAGCCAAGCCATAGGTCGGATGGCTGGACAGCGCCAGCGCCTCGTCCTCGGTCTCGAAGGTCTGGACCGTCAGGACCGGGCCGAAGATCTCCTCGACGATCGCCGGATTGTTCTGATCGACATTGGCGATCAGCGTCGGCTCATAGAAATAGCCGGGGTGGTCCATGGCGCCGCCTCCGGCCAGGCATTTGCCGCCGGCCTCGACCGCGGCCCGCACGATCCCGTCGACACGCGCCCGCTGCCGTTCGGAGATGATCGGCGAATACTGCGTCGCCTCGTCCCAGGTCGGGCCGGGTCGCACCGCCTTCATTCGCTCAAGGATGGCCGCCGTCAACCTGTCGGCCACACACTTCTCGACGATGAGGCGCGTTCCGGCCACGCAAGCTTGGCCGGCATTGAAGGTGACGCTGCCGGCGATTGCCGTTGCCGCCTTGTCGAGATCGGCATCGGCAAAGACGAGCTGCGGGCTCTTGCCGCCGAGCTCCAGCGTCATCGGCTTCACGCCGGTGCGGGCGACGTTCTCCATGATCGCCGAACCGGCGCGGGTCGAGCCGGTGAAGCTGACCTTGGCGATCTCGGGATGGCCGGTCAAAGCCGTTCCGGTGGTCGGACCGTCGCCGAGCACCACATTGACGAGTCCTGCCGGCAGACCGGCTTTGACGGCGAGCTGCGCCATATAGACGGTAGAGAACGGTGTCATTTCCGAAGGCTTCAGCACGACCGCATTGCCCGCGGCCAGCGCCGGGCCGAGCTTCCAGCCAGCCATCGAGATCGGAAAATTCCAGGGTGTGATCGCGCCGACCACGCCATAGGGCTCGCTCATGATCATGCCGAGACTGGCGTCGTCGGTTGGCACGAGGTCGCTGCCTTCCTTGTCGGCGAATTCGGCGAAGAAGCGGATCTGCTCTGCGGTGACGGCGATGTCGCCCGCGATAAGCTGGCCCACGGGTCGCGTCGAGCACAGCGCCTCGATCCTGGCGAGCGTTTCGGCTTCAGCCTCGATCAGCTCGGCCCAGGCCTGCAGTGCCTTGGTGCGCTCGCGTGGCCGGACGCCGCCCCAGTTGCTGGCTTTCAGCGCCGCCTTAGCGCTTTCCACCGCGCGGTCGACCATGTCCACGCCGGCCACGGGGCAAGCGACATAGGACTTGCCATCGGACGGGCGGCGCATCTCGATCGCACCCTCGGCCGAAATCAGCTCCCCATCGATGAAGTGGCCGACGGGTAGGGTAATTGTATTGGGATCGAAGCTCAGGCTCATGGGCAAAACACTCGGCAGCATCGGCCTGAGCCTAGCCCGTGCCGGCACGCAGCATGCGCTGTTCGGTGACCCGCCGCCGACGAATGTTGCGTGCTGGTGACAAGACACGGCAAAATCTTCCGCGGACGTCAGGGCCCGCGCGGACGCTCGCTAGCCCACGGTGACGTAGATCTTGCGCACGGTTTCGATGGTCTTCCAAACACCCGTGAAGCCCGGCTTCATGACGAAGCTGTCGCCGGCCCGGTAGGTCACCGTTTCGCCAGCGTCGGGCGTGATTTCTACCACGCCGGCGAGGATATGGCAGAATTCGAAAGTCTCGCCCTTGATCGAGCGCGTTTCGCCTGGCGTGGCCTCCCAGACGCCGGTATGGACAAGATCATCCTTGGCGACATCCTGCGCCCAGGTCTTGAAGGCGGGATTGCCGGCAATCAGCCGCTCCGGCAGCGCGTTCGATTCGCGGGGCGAAAAGCTTGGGTTGATATCGATGGACTTGAGCAGGGACACAGGATGGCCTTTCCGGTTGGAACTTCAATAACCGCGCGACCGGTCGACAAGCCCGATCGGATCGAGACCTGCACGGTGGCGCTTGATGTTGTCGATAACGGCCCGCGCGGCGGTCGCGGGCTGGGTCACGCTGGCTACATGCGGAGTCAGGATGATCTTCGGATGCGACCAGAACGGATGTCCCGCGGGCAGCGGTTCGGGATCGGTCACGTCGATCATCGCCGACGACAAATCGCCGCTATCGAGCGCGGCGACAAGCGCTTCGTGGTCGAGCTGCGGGCCACGACCCGTATGAACGAGAGCCGCTCCGTCAGGCAGTTTCGCGAACAGGCCGGCGTTCAGAAATCCGCGCGTCTCCTCGGTCAGCGGCAGCAGGCAGATCAGTATGTCACTGGCCGCCAGCATCTGCTCCAGCCCAAGCTCGCCATGATAACAGGTCACGCCTTCGAGACGCCGCGGGGAGCGGCTCCATCCGGAGAGCTGGAAGCCGAATGGTTTCAGCCGGTCGAGGACGGCTTGGCCAAGCTGTCCAAGGCCGAGGACGCCGATTCGGCGCGACGCGGCCTGAGGCTGAGGGATGTCGCGCCATTCTCCGGCGCGCTGCTGCGCCAGATAGGCCGGCAGGTTGCGGTGGAGCGCAAGCACGGCGAGGGTCACATACTCCTGCATCATGCGCACGATGCCTTCCTCCATCATGCGCACGATCTTCACCTTCGCGGGCACCGCATCGAGGCGGAATTGGTCGACGCCGGCGCCGATGGAAAATAGGATCTCCAGGTTCCTGTAGCGCGCAAGGTTGTCCGGCACGGTCCAGGTGATCAGATAGCGCACGGCATCGGGATCGATGGTTTCGGCATTCATCGCGAAGGAAAGGTCCGGCAGCTCTTTGGCAAAGGGCTCGGCAAAGACCGCGCCGCGCCGCGTATCGGAGTTGAACAGGAAGGTCATTCCGGTTGCTCCTTCAAGCCGCGCAACGCGCGCCCAGCGCTTCGACCATCCGCTGGCAGGCGGCGAGTTCGCCGGCGAGGATATATTCGTCCGGCTTGTGGGCGCGGCCGATATCGCCGGGGCCGCAGATGATCGCATCGAAGCCGGCGGCCTGGTAAAGCCCGGCCTCCGTCCCGTAGCTGACGGCGGCCAAAGGCGCTTCGCCGGTCAATTCGCGCAGCAGCCCCGCCAAAGCCGCGTCTTGCGGCAGGGACAGCGCCGGATAGGCGCTGATCGGCTTCCATTCAACAACATAGCCCCCATAGGCGAGGGCTTCAGCCCGCGCCTTGACCGGGGTGAGCAAGTGAGCCGGGTCGATGCCCGGTATTGCGCGCGCCTCGAGGTCGAGCCTGCAGCTGTCGGGGATGATGTTGACCGACTGGCCGCCTGCGATCACACCGGCTTGCAACGAGGAATAAGCCGGCTCGAAGCGTGGGTCGGATGGACCATGTGTCAGCCGCTCCGCTTCACTCACAGCGGCGCTCAGTATATCGGCCATCGCATGGATGGCGTTAAGCCCAAGATCCGGGCGCGAGGAATGCCCGGAGCGGCCGTTGATGATTACGCGGGCGGCCGCCTTGCCCTTGTGGCCGCGCACGGCGCGCATTCCGCTCGGTTCGCCGACGATGACGCCGAGCGGCTTGGCGCAAAGTTCTGGAAGCCGGGCAATTAAGTGCGGCACGCCTCGGCACCCGATCTCCTCATCGTACGAGAAGGCGAGGTGGATCGGCCTGGCGAGGCGCAGTCGCGCAAGCGCGGGCACAGCAGCGAGCGCGGCGGCGAGAAACCCCTTCATGTCGGTGGTGCCGCGTCCATAGAGCCGTTCGCCCTCCCGGCGCAGCGAAAAAGGGGCCGAACTCCATTGCGGCTCGCTAGCGGGGACGACGTCCATATGGCCGGACAGGATGTAGCCCGGGACATCGGCGGGGCCGATCGTCGCGAAAAGATTTGAACGGTCGCCTTCCGGTCCTGGGAGCAGGGTGCCCTTCGCTCCTTGTTCGGCAAGATAGGCTTCGATCCAACCGACGATGTCTCCGTTCGATTTGCCGGCGACCGATGGAAAGGCGACGAGACGGTCGAGGATGTCGAAGACGTCCATTCCAGCCCTCAAGGCATTTTAAGGTTCGCCGGGATCAGTGCCGTCGACCGTGTGCTGCAACAATTTCGGAGAGGGTGTGCGCGTTCTCTCGCCATTGCGTGCCGAAAGCGGAAGTGTTTCAGTTGAATCTTGCGTTGGTGCTCGACTTTCGAGCAAATCGTATTGGTCTGGGTTGTTTAGCGTTGGCGGGTAGGGTGGCCGTTGTGCGTCAGTCACTGATACGGCAGTCTTTCAGAGGCACGGAATTGAAGCCGTCCGAAAGCTTGAAAATCGATGCCTTCTCGATGCGGATCGGCGACATCCAAGACGTCGAGCTCGACCGGCTGCACGCGCTTTCCCTGTCTGTGGGATGGCCGCATCGGGCCGAGGACTGGCAATTCCTGCGCGAAGCGGGACAGGGTTTCGTAGCGCTCGATGAGATCGGCCGGGTTCTCGGTTCGGCCATGTGGTTCCCGCATGGCGCCAGTTTCGCAACCATTGGGATGGTCATCACCTCGCCGCGGCTTCAGACGCTGGGGGCGGCGCAATGGCTGATGAAGCGGGTCCTCGACAAAATCTCCGGGCGCGATCTGCGTCTCAATGCGACCCGTGCTGCGCGGCGGCTTTATCTCTCGCTCGACTTCCACCCGGAGAAGACTGTCTATCAATGCCAGGGCATCGCCCACGTGCCGACCACGGAGAGCCCGGCAGGGGCGCTGGGCGACATCCGGATTTTGGAGGCAAGCGATATCCCGGCGGCGATCGCGCTCGACGCGGCGGGCTTTGGCGTGAGGCGGACAGCGCTCATTGAAAGGCTTTTTGCGCATTCGGCCGGCTATGGGCTTTTCACCGGGAAGAAGCTGACCGCTTTCGCACTCTGCCGGCCGTTTGGGCGCGGCCATGTCGTGGGGCCTGTCGTGGCTCAAAGCGATGCCGACGCCGTGGCGATCGTGCGTCCGCACGTCGTCGACCATTCGGGGTCTTTCCTCAGGATCGACACGCACATGGACAGTGGCGAGTTCGCCGCCTTTCTCGCGCATGCCGGAATGCCAGTCTTCGACACGGTGCTGACCATGTCGCTCGGCAAGCGCCTCGCCGATTTCTCCGACGGCGACGCGGCTCGGCCGAAGACCTATGCCCTGGCGAGCCAAACTCTCGGGTAGGTTGGAGCTCGACTTTGGACCGGTATTGCGCTTGCAATGCGAACGTCCAACAAGGACAACGCCAGAACCCGCCAGGCCGCTCTCTGCCCAAAGCGGTAGCCGGGGTCGTCCTTGGAGCGTCCGATCTTGGTGCCTATTTCTTCCATGCCCTGACAATGGAGTGTAATTAGATCGCCAAAATTTTTCGCATCCGGGACCTTCGCGTGACCGTCGGTTCCTGCTTGTCGATCCGATGTTCCAGGTCCAGCGCCCATTCCTCTGCACCTTACGACGCAGAAACGTCTCATTGACGTATTCCCTTTGCGGCGGATCTGGCCTCTCCAAGAGCCGGATTTTAGTTTAGTGAAGGTGGCCAATTCTTGTGCGCTCCGTGTGCACTGAGGCATCGAAAAACCAGAGAACGGCGCGTGTCGTGGCGTAAAATGGAGTGCACACGACGCGATTTAATTCGTTGAAGTACGAAAAATGCGCAAATATCAGGATATTAGAATAGCCGTGGCACCAATGATGGACTGGACGGACAGGCATTGCCGGTTCTTCCATCGTCAGCTGACGCGGCGCGCGCTGCTTTACACCGAGATGGTGGTGGCGGACGCCGTTATCCATGGCGCGCGCGAGCGACTGCTCGATTTCGACGAGGTCGAGCACCCGGTTGCATTGCAGCTTGGCGGATCGGATCCGGCAAAGCTTGCCGAGGCTGCGCGGATCGGCGAGGCTTTCGGCTATGACGAGATCAACCTCAATGTCGGCTGTCCGTCAGACCGCGTCCAGTCGGGCACGTTCGGCGCCTGTCTGATGAAGACGCCGGCCCTGGTCGCCGAATGCGTCGCGGCCATGAAAGCTTCGGTGACAATCCCTGTCACGGTCAAATGCCGCATCGGCGTCGACGATCAGGACCCAGAACCCGCTCTCGACACGCTCGCCGACGGCGTGCTCGCCGCCGGCGCCAATGCGCTCTGGGTGCATGCCCGCAAGGCCTGGCTGGAGGGGCTGAGCCCCAAGGAGAACCGCGAAATCCCGCCGCTCGATTATCCGCGCGTCTACCGGCTGAAGGCCAGAAAGCCGGACGAATTCATCGGCATCAATGGCGGCATCCAGTCGCTCGCCGAGGCGTCGGCGCATCTTTCCCATGTCGACGGTGTGATGCTCGGCCGCGCGGCTTACCATACGCCGGGGATCCTCACCGGCGTCGATGCTGCTTTCTACGGCGAGGCGGCTGCCGCCTTCGACTATCCGGCGCTGATCGACGCCATGGCCGGCTATGCCGCGCGCCATATCGAGCGGGGTGGGCGGCTCGGCCACATCACCCGCCACATGGTCGGTCTGTTCCACGGCTTGCCCGGCGCGCGCCGCTTCCGGCAGATTCTTTCCACCGATGCGAACAAACCCGGCGCCGGCCCGCAGGTGCTTAAGAGCGCCTTTGCGGCAATCGATCTCGCGGCGGCGGAAGCCGAAGCGGCCTGAATTTCGGTCAGTCCCGCAGGATCATGCGGTCGCCGCGCACGTCGAAACCCGACAACGAGCCGATGAAGTTCATGCCGAGCAGGCTCTGGTCCAGCATGCCGGGCGCGGCGACCATCACCGACATGTTCTTGCGCACGATGCCGCCGATCGCCACCTCATCGGTCCTGACCGTCGCCGCGCGCGCCATGCCGTTGGCTGTGGCGACATCCACGCTGTAGCTGAGCGCCGCCGGGTTGAAACCCGCCGCTTGAGCATCTTCGGACGTCAGCACCGTGCTGGTCGCTCCGGTGTCGACCACTGCGCGCACCGGCGTGCCGTTGACCAGGATGCGCGCTTCGAAATGGCCGTTGCCGGCCTTGTCGAGCGTGACGGTCGGGCGGTCATTCTCCACGCCCAAGGCCAGCGGACTGCCCGGTACAAGGCCGGCGGTCACGCGACTCGCGACGTCCTGCAACTCGTAGCGATACTGATAGCCGGCGATCAGCACGAGGATCAGTGCGGCCCAGACGCCGATATTGCGCGCCATGTCGCCCAGCGGCCGGCCCGAGCGGAGCAGGCTCGCGCCGATCACCATCACCAGCACGCCGACCCAGATCAACCTGCCGAAATCATTGTTGTTCATGCCGAAAGTGTGGCCGGCCGAATTGTTGAGCATGAGCAGCACGACGCCGGTGCCGATCACCGCCATGACGATCCAGAACAGCCGGTTCATCGGTTTCTTCTCACAAAACGCCGCGCTCGCGCGCCATGCGGGCACGGCGGGTTTCGCGGCGCGGCCGCCGCTCCACCGTTTCGAGCCGCGCCGGCAATTCAGCCATCACCGATCGGCGAAGTTCAGGGGTCATCGTGAGCCAGCCGGAAATCTCGTCGCGCGTGCGGCCGCAACCGAAACAGAAGCCGGTTTTCATATCGATCGAACAGACCAGTATGCAGGGGGATTCGATGGCGGACATGCTGTTCTCTCGGCTTTATTCCACATGGTGCAACCGCCGGAGCAATGCAAGCCCTCCGCATTGCGCCGCAAGGCAACGCATTCGCGGCATCGTCAGGCGGTTGTGCCGGCCGGAGAAGGCGGCTATGCCGCTTGCGACCTCCGCAACGAACCGCGAACCGACATGCCAGCTAAGCCTTTCGACGATTTCCGAAGCCTGCTTGCGGCCCTGCCGCCGGCCGATGACGCGGCGGGCGCCCATGTGCGGGCGCTGTTTGCCAAGGCGGGCAAGCCGAAAGAATCGCTGGGGCAGATCGAGGACATCGCGGCCTGGATTGCCGCCTGGAGCGGGCGCGCGCCGCCGGCGATCAACCGGCCATTGATGGCGATCTTCGCCGGCAATCACGGCGCGGTCAGGCACGGCATTTCGCCGCGGCCGGTGGCGGCGACCGCAAACGAAGTCGAACTCTGCGCCGCCGGGGGCGCCGCGATCAATCAGGTCTGCGTCGCCAACGATCTCGGCTTGAAGGTCTTCGACCTCGCCTTGGATATCCCGACCGGCGACATCACCGAGGAGGCCGCGCTCGATGAACGCGGCTGCGCAGCAACCATGGCCTTCGGCATGGAGGCGGTCGCGGGCGGCGCCGATCTTCTGTGCCTGGGCGATCTTGGGGTCGGCAATTCGACGATCGCCGCCGCGCTTTGCGCCGCGCTGTTCGGCGGCGAGGGCACTGACTGGGTCGGTCCCGGGACAGGCGCCGATGCGCCGATGATCGCGCGCAAGGCCGAGGTCGTGGATCGGGCGTTGGCATTCCATGGCCCCGGTCTCGGCGATCCGCTCGAGGCTCTGCGCAAGGTCGGCGGACGCGAATTCGCGGCGATCTGCGGCGCCATTCTCGCGGCGCGCATGGAGAAGATCCCCGTCCTGCTCGACGGGTTCGTGGCGACCGCGGCGGCCGCCGTCCTCCATGCGGCCAATCCAGGCTCGCTCGATCATTGCCTGCTTGCCAGCCTGTCGCCGGAGCCTGGCCACGCCAAGGCGGCCGAAAGGCTCGGATTGCGGCCGCTGCTCGATTTCGGCATCAGCCATGGCGAAGGGGTAGGGGCCGCTCTCGCCGCCGGTATCGTGAAGGCCGCGGCACTGACGAGTTCGGGCATGGCGGCGGCTGTCCGACGTTAAAGGTTCCAAAAGCCGCTTCAGCGGCGTCCGCGCGTCGCCGCGACAGCCTTGGTCGGCAAAGCCGGCAGCTCTTCCATCACCCGGCTCAACGGGAAGATGGCGATCGCCTCGGTGCCTTCGCGCAGCTTGGAATGAAGCTCGAACGCGCCGCCATGCATGGCAAGCAGCCCCTGCACGATCGGCAGGCCGAGGCCGGTCCCCTGTTCGGCGCTCTTGATGGCGATCGAGCCTTGGCCGAAAGCCGAAAGCACCACCGGGATTTCCTCGTCCGGTATGCCCGGGCCGTTGTCCTTGACCGAAATGTACTGGCCGCCTCCGGCGGTCCAGCCGACGCGCACGCGCACTTCGCCGCCGGACGGGGTGAACTTGATCGAATTGGACAGAAGGTTGAGCGTGATCTGGCGGACAGCGCGTTCGTCGGCGAAGAGGCGCGGCAAGGTCTCCTCGAACTCCTGGATGATGCGGATGTCCTTGTTGCGGGCGCGCAGCTCCATCATATGGCAGCAGTCCTCAACGATGGTCACCAGCACGACCGGCTCCTCGTTTAGCTGGTAGCGGCCGGCCTCGATGCGCGACAGGTCGAGGATCTCGTTGATCAGGTCGAGCAGGTGCTGTCCGGACTCATGCACGTCATGGGCATAGTCGCGATAGGTCGGATTGTTCATCGGACCCAGCACTTCATTGGCCATCACTTCGGAAAAGCCAAGGATTGCGTTGAGCGGCGTCCTGAGCTCATGGCTCATCGAGGCGAGAAAACGCGATTTCGCCAGATTGGCGTCCTCGGCGCGCCGCCTTGCTTCGTCCGACATCGATTTCGCCGTCTCCACTTCGGCGATCAGCGCGTCCTTCTCCGAGCGGAAGGACAGCACCATCAACGAGGCCTGATTAAGGTGTCGCGCCACATAGCCGAAGAAGGGAAGCGCGGCGATCAGCAACGCCGCCATCGTGGCTTCGATCGGCGTCCACAGGCGCATAATGGTGTAGACATAAACGGCAACGGGAATGGCGAAGGTCGCGAACAGGGCGCCGCCAAGCGAGGAGGCCAGGACCGCCGTCATCGCCATGGCGACCAGGATCACCATGGCCTTGGCCACATGGAACTGGTCGACCTGGCATGTGTCGCAACCGATCCAGGCGAACCATGCCCAGCCAAGGCCGCACAGGAAATGGCCGATCAGGAAGTCGCGGCGCGTCTGCACGGGGTCGAGTTCGGCCGCCTCGGTCCGCTCCACGCGACGCGCCATGAAAGCGACGATCGTGTAGCAAAGCAGCGTCGCCAAAGCCCAGATGGTGATCTGGCTGTTCAGGTCTGCCAGCCGGCCGACGGCCGCCACGGCGAGCACGAGCAGGGGGATCGCGACCGCGCTGACCACCATGGTGCGCGCATGCAGCTTCAGCAGCTCACGGTCGAAGTCGAGGCTGCCTGCCTGCTGCGAAAGGCGGTCGCGCGTCTTGCGCACGGCCCGCGCCACCTCGCTGTTGCGGTGCGGTTTCCGGCGGTCCACAATGAATTTATCCGCTGTATTCGAGCGTTGCAAAGACATACAGACTTCAATTTCTGCGCGCAGCGATTGTCGGTTCGTTAAGCTACGTTCGAATGATTAAGAGACTGTTTGCCATATGAGCCGTTTCGGGCCGCTGGAACCGCGCCGACGCTATGCGGCACGTTCGCCGCGAAGCCTCTGGTTCAAGCTGCTGGACTGGGGGCTGGCCATCCTTGTGCTGGGGTTGCTGATCCTGGTGGCGGCGCGCCTCGATCGCTTCGAGACGCGTAAGGAACAAGGCATGGCGATCGTCAATGACGGCGATTCGATTACGCTGGGTGCCGAGCGCATCCGCATACGCGGCATCGACGCTCCGGAATATCGGCAGACCTGCCGGAAGGCCGGCGCCGACTATCCCTGCGGCAAGCTGGCGCGGCAATCGCTGGTGCGCCTGATCGCCGGCAGGCCTGTTTCCTGCAGCGGCTGGCAGCGCGACCGCTACGGTCGGCTGCTCGGCGATTGCAGGGCCGGCGATACCGACCTAAACCGGGCCCAGGTGCAGGCTGGATGGGCGGTTGCCTTCGGTGACTTCGAAGCCGAGGAAGCGGTGGCGAGAGCGGCCAAGGCCGGTATCTGGGCAGGCACTTTCGACGAGCCGCAGCAATGGCGCGACAGCCATCATGACGCGCCGGTCGAGAGAAAGCACGGCTTGCTGGCCTCGTTCGGCGATGCGTTGCGCGAATTTTTTCGCTTCTGGTGATGGGTGGACCCGCGCTCTATGATCCGGTGGAGACGTTGGAGAATGGAATGAAGCTGTTCGACGGCGGCCGCGCGCCCAATCCCCGGCGCGTGCGTGTCTTCCTTGCCGAGAAGGGGCTGACGGTGCCGCTGGTGCCCGTCGACATGGGCGCGCTGGAGCATCGCGGCGAGGAGGTGGCGCAGCGCAATCCGCTGCGGCGCCTGCCGGTGCTCGAGCTCGACGACGGCACCATCATCACCGAATCGATCGCCATTTGCCGCTATTTCGAGGAACTGCATCCTGAGCCCGCGCTGTTCGGCAAGGGCGCGCTCGGCAAGGCAAAAGTCGAGATGTGGCAAAGACGCATGGAACTGAACCTGATGGCCAGCGTCGCCGCCGCGTTCCGGCACATCCATCCGGCGATGAAGGAATGGGAGGTGCCGCAAATTCCGGAATGGGGCGAGGCCAACAAGCCGAAGGCGATCGAATTCCTGCACCTGCTCGACCATGAACTGGCGGAGCGCGAATTCGCCGCCGGCGATGCTTATTCGGTCGCCGACATTACCGGCATGATCGCCATCGATTTCATGAAGCCGGCCCGCATCAAGGTGCCGGAGGAATGCACGAACGTGCTGCGCTGGTACGCGGCGCTTGCAAGCCGGCCGAGCGCGACGGCCTGAGCGACAGAAATTGGATAATCCGCCTGACATGAGACAAGCGCTGGAGCGCCTCACCGAAAGGGTGCGGGCTTGCCGTATCTGCGTCGACGAGCCAAACGGCCGGGCCCTGCCGCATGAGCCGCGGCCGGTGCTGCGGCCGTCCTCCAGGGCGCGGATCCTGCTTGCCGGCCAGGCGCCGGGCACCAAGGTGCATGTGTCGGGTATGCCGTTCACCGACGCTTCGGGGGACCGGCTGAGAAACTGGCTCGGCATCAGCGCGCAGGAATTCTACGACACAGAAAAGTTCGCCATCGTGCCGATGGGCTTTTGCTTTCCCGGCCAGGACGCCAAGGGCTCCGACTTGCCGCCGCGTCGCGAATGCGCGCCGACCTGGCGCCGGGAATTGATGGCGCTCATGCCGCAGATCGACCTGGTGCTGACCATCGGCGGTTATGCGCAGGCATGGCATATGGGCACGACACGGCTGCCGTCGCTGACCGAGACGGTCAGGAACTGGCGCCCCATATGGGATTTACCGTCTATGCCGAAAGTGCTGCCGCTGCCGCATCCGTCGTGGCGAAACACCGGCTGGCTGAAGAAGAATCCCTGGTTTGAAATGGATTTGCTGCCCTTTCTCAGGTCGGAAATCCGCTATCGCATCGGTTAGGCATTCCGCAAGATATCACTCGCTTTTCGTGCCTTTGGCAGAATTTCTTTCTTGTGGAAGGCCCCGATAAAAGGGATTATGGCGAAACTATTCCCCTGGAGCTTCCCATGGATCGCCTCGATAGAAAAATTCTCCGCCTCCTGCAGGAGGACGCGACGCTCGCGGTCGCCGATGTCGCCAAGAAAGTCGGCTTGTCGACCACGCCTTGCTGGCGGCGCATCCAGAAGCTCGAGGAGGAGGGCGTCATCAAGCGGCGCGTCGCCATTCTCGACCACGAGAAGGTCAATGTGCGCGTCACCGTCTTCGTTTCGATCCGCACCAATTCGCATAGCCATGAATGGCTGCGCCGCTTCTCCGAGGTCATCCAGGAATTCCCGGAAGTGGTCGAATTCTACCGTATGAGCGGTGACGTCGATTACCTGCTGCGCGTGGTGGTGCCCGACATCGCCGCTTACGATGCCTTCTACAAGCGGCTGATCGCCAAGATCGAAATCCGCGACGTGTCGTCGTCCTTCGCCATGGAGCAGATCAAGTACACGACGGAAATTCCGCTCGACTACATGGTGCTGGACAAGGAATCGGGCGCCAACGCGGCCTGACGCCGGCTGCGCCGATCGGCCTTAGTTCCTCTTCTTGTTGAGGAAATTCCACGGCGAGTTGACCGGAAGGCTCAGCGTGTCCGGCACGCTGTCGACGCTTGCCACTTCGGCCTTGCGCACGGTGTAGCCGGACTGGACGATCGACACGCCGTCAAGGATGAAAAGCTGGCTTTTCTCCATTCCGGGCTTCAGCACGCCGGTGACCGCGACCGGCTCATAGGCCTCTTTCATCGTATACGGATGAGCCGGCGTCACCAGCACGATCTGGTTCGGCGGAGGCGTCGGCATGTGGCTGCAAGCGCCGGTCCATGGCACCAGCAGGAATTGATAGACAAGATCGCCCTCGCGATCGACCGGCAATGCATAGCCAGCTAATTGTATCGTCTTGTCCTGCAGATTGAGCGACAAGGTCTCGCCGTGGTCGGGCAGTTTTGCCGCGATCATTGGCAGGTTTGCGTCCTCCGCGAGAGCTTGTGTCGCGGGACGCAGATCCTTCCAGAGGATATGCGCCACGTCGGCCGCGGCATCGGCTTCGGCGGCCGTGAAGAGAAGCGCGGCCACCAGCGCCGCGCCTGATTTGAAACGCTTGCTCATGATCGTTCCATCCTCCGCCAGCCGATTTCCGGAATCGAGTAAAAGCCTCGTGACCTATCCGGGCTCACCGATCCAGCCGCATGACATGCCGGCGCGTGCCGGCGGTTCCGGTCTCATGGAAGCCCCGCGCGGTGAACATCTCGCGAAATCCCATGAAGCGGTAGCTGGGCGCGGCCTCGTCGACGGGATAGGCTTCGATGACGCGCGCGCCTTTGGAGAAGGCACGGTCGATCGCAGCGTCGAGCAGGGCGGAGGCCAGCCCGCCGCCGCGCAAAGCCCTTGGCACATAGAAGCAGACGATCGACCAGATGCCGGTCTCGGTGTCGTCCTGCTGCCTTGAAAGTTTCCGGTAGGTCTCGCGCGGCGCGACCGAACACCAGCCGACCGGCTTGCCGTCCAACTCGGCGAGGATTCCGACCGGGGTGCCGGCAGCGATCAGCGCCATCATCATGCGCTTCTTCTCGTCGTTCTCGATGTGCTCGCGGCTGGAATGGCGCCAGGCCATGCACCAGCAATATTTCGGAGCGCCGGGCTGCTCGAACAATGTCTCGAAACGGCCACGCGTTTCTTGCGTCACCTCGACAAAGCGCACGCCGGAAAGGTCAGGTTTTTGCGGCTGCGAGCCTTGCGAGCTGTTTGGCATCCGTCAGTTCCTTCACCGCATCCTTGCCGATCCAGCGCGCCGTCTTGTCCGATGATGCTGCCAGCTTTTCCGCCAGCGCAAGGGCAGGGGCGTGCAAGCTCATCGACCGCTTGCCGATCTGCCGCAGCGCCCAATTCACCGCCTTGCGGACGAAATTGCGCGGGTCGCCGGCATACTTCTCGATCAGCGGCAGATAGGCAAGGAAGGTCGCGTCCGGTTCTTTCTTGAGATGCACCGCGCTCCAGGCCAGCATGGCAAAGGCGGTGCGGCGGACGAATTCGCGTTCGTCTTCGGCGAACTCGTCGATCAATTCGCGCCAGAAGGGCGTTTCGGCGAACAGGTCGGCGACGGTGTCGACGATCTCCCAGCTGTCGAAATCCGCGGCCCAGCGCCGGCATTGATCGATGTCGATCTTCTTCGGCTCGCCGGTGAAGGCCGCCATCAGACGCGCTTCCCGGATACCGCTATCCCACAGCAGAAGCGATCGCTCGTGGTTCTTCTTCAACTTGCGCGCCAGCGGCCGCAATTGCGAATTGCCGACGCCGAGCGCGCTTGCCGTGTTGATGCCGAAGCGCGCCATGCCCGCCCGGTCCGCCTCGGTGCCGATCGCGCGCAAATGCGCAACGATGTCGTCGGCGCTCCAGCTCGGATCGGGCAGAGGCATCGTCGCTATTTTTCCAGGCGCGCAAGAAGCGAGGAGGTATCCCAGCGCCTGCCGTCCATGTCCTGCACATCCTTGTAGAACTGGTCGACAAGCGCCGTCACCGGCAGCTTGGCGCCGTTGCGGTTGGCCTCCGCCAGGCAGATGCCGAGATCCTTGCGCATCCAGTCGACGGCGAAGCCGAAATCATATTTGCCGGCATTCATCGTCTTGTGGCGGTTTTCCATCTGCCAGGAGCCGGCGGCTCCCTTGGAGATCACCTCGACCACCTTTTCAATGTCGAGGCCTGCCTTCTTGCCGAAATGGATGCCCTCGGCCAGGCCCTGGACGAGGCCTGCGATGCAGATCTGGTTGATCATCTTCGTCAGCTGGCCGGCGCCGGCCGAGCCCATCAGCCCGACCATGCGGGCATAGGCGTCAATGACGGGCCTCGCCTTGTCGAAGGCCGATTGCTCGCCGCCGACCATCACGGTCAGGACGCCGTTCTCGGCGCCGGCCTGGCCGCCGGACACCGGCGCGTCGAGGAAAGAGAAACCCGCTTGGCGCGCAGCTTCATCAAGCTCACGCGCGACCTCGGCCGAGGCGGTGGTGTTGTCGACGAAGACGGAACCCTTCTTCATCGCGGCGAAGGCGCCGTTGGCACCTGTCGTGACCGAGCGCAGATCATCGTCATTGCCGACGCAGGAGAAGACGAAGTCCTTGCCCTCGGCAGCCTCTGCGGGCGTCAGCGCCAGTTTGCCGCCATGCTGGACCACCCACTGCTCGGCCTTTGCCTTGGTGCGGTTGTAGACGGTGACGTCATGGCCGCCCTTGTTCCTGAGGTGTCCGGCCATCGGATAGCCCATGACGCCAAGACCGAGAAATGCAACCGATGCCATAAGCCTGCCTTCCAACAAAACAGAGATTCAGTGGCGGAAGGTCTAGGCCCTGCGAAAAATTCGTCAAGGCGCGCAGCGCCGGATCGACTGGTGCAGGCGGCCGAGGCGGCAATCTAAGTCTTTGTTTTATGGATGTCGTTTCCCCTAAAAACCGCTGCGCACTTTTAGGCGAAATGCATCATCGATGCAGATGGACGGTGATCCGGCGCTCGATCCACTCGACGCCATGGCGCAGGATCTCGACCATCACCAGATAGACGATCGCCACCCAGATATAGGCCTGGATGTCGAAGGATTTCGCATAGGCGAGCTTGGCGTTGCCCATCAGGTCATAGACCGTGATGATGGCGACGATTGCCGAGGCCTTGATCATCAGGATGAGCTCGTTGCCGTAGGGCCTGAGCGCGACGATGATCGCCTGCGGCAGGATCACTTTGCGCAGCGTCTGCAATTTGTGCAGGCCGAGCGAGGCCGCACCTTCCCATTGGCCGCGCGGCACGCTTTCGATGGCGCCGCGCAGGATTTCGGCCTGATAGGCTGCGGTGTTGAGCGAAAAGGCGAAGACGCCGCAGTAGAAAGCCTCGCGGAAGAACCACCACAGCCCGACCGTTTCAAGCTCAGGGCGGAACGAGCCGATGCCGTAATAGACCAGATAGGTCTGCACCAGCAGCGGCGTGCCGCGGAAGAAATAGACGTAGCAATAGGCAAGCCCGGACAGGAACGGGTTCTTCGACATGCGGCCATAGGCGACCGGAAGCGACAGGATGGCGCCAAGGACCATGGAGATGGCCACCAGCGACAGGGTGGTTCCTAGTCCTTGCAGATAGGCCGGCGCGTATCTGGCGAAGAACTCGGCGTTCCAGGCATAGACGAGATAGGCCACGATCCCGAGGCCGAACAGAATCCAGATGCCGACCAGCGCGTAGCCCAGGATGCGGGCTCGGGGCCAGCCGCGCGCTTGCGAAGGCGGCTTGTCGATAGCGATCGCCTGGCTGACGCTCATCGCGCTTCCCTCCGCCCGAGATAGCGCAGGATGTAGCTCGTGGCGATCGACGACAGGACGGCCAGCGCCAGGAAGATCAGCGCCGCGACGCTGTAGAAGAGGAAGGAATGTTTGGTGACGCGAGCCGCGACGCCGGATTGGCGCAAGGTCTCGGCGAGATTGACCACCGAGACCAGCGAGGTGTCCTTGAGCAGGCTCAGCCAGCAATTCTCGAGGCCCGGAAAGGCGATCCGTATCAGCTGCGGCAGGATCACCAGCCGCATCGTCTGCCATTTCGACAGGCCAATGGCGTAGCCGCCCTCATACTGGCCCTTCGGAATGGCGCGGAACGCGGAGAGGAAGACCTCGCTGGCATAGGAGGAGAAGATCAGCGACAACACGATCATGCCGGCGACGAAGCTGTTGACGTCGATGGTCGCGTCCGGATTGAACAGCCGCACGACATGTTGCAACAGAAGCGGCATGCCGAAGAAGAACAGGAACAGCGTGACCAGTTCCGGCAGGCCGCGAAAGACCGTGGTGTAGATGTTGCCGGCCAGGCGCAGCGACGGCTCTTCATGCTGCTTGGCGAAGGCGACGAAAAAGCCGATCACAAGGCCGATCGGAAGTGTGGCGAGCGCCAATGCAATGGTGACCAGAACGCCAGACGCAATGTCGTCACTCCAGCCGTCCGGTCCCCAGCTGAGAAGTGTCCAAATGCTTTGGGCCGGCATTGACGGGTCGTGTCTCCGTGGCGATCCCGGAAGAAAAGAAGGGCGGCGAGGGGTGCCTCACCGCCCTGGCGTAATTGTCAGGATTCGGCGCCGTAGACGTCGAATTTGAAGTACTTGTCGTTGATTTCCTTATACTTTCCATTCTTGCGAATGGCGTCGATCGCGGCGTTCAGCTTGTTGACAAGATCGGTCTCGCCCTTGCGCACGGCGATGCCGGCGCCCGGTCCGAAGATCTCGACCGGCTGCGGCGAGGGCTGGCCGAGGATCTTGCAGCAGGCGCCGTCCGGCGAATCCAGCCACTGCTGCAGCACGACGATGTCGTCCTCGATGGCGTCGAGACGGCCATTGGCAAGGTCAGCCTGTTCCTCGGGGCTGCTCGGATAGCCCTTGATGGTGCTGTCCGTGTAGGTCTTCGAAGCATAATTGTAGTGCGTGGTCGTGGTGGCGACGCCGATGGTTTTGCCGGCGAGGTCTTCCTTGGTCACACCTTTGAGCGGCGAATCCTTCGGCACGGCGATGGCCGACGGGGTGTTGTAGTATTTGTGGGTGAAGTCCACCTTTTCCTGGCGCTCGGGCGTGATCGACATGGAGGCGACGATGGCGTCGAACTTGCCGGCCTGCAGCGCCGGGATGATGCCGTCCCAATCCTGCGCGACGAAGGTGCACTTCACCTTCATTTCATCGCAGAGAGCCTTGGCGATATCGATGTCGAAGCCGACCAGCTGGCCGTCCGAGGTCAGGTTGTTGAAGGGCGGGTACGCGCCTTCGGTGCCGATCCTCAGGGTTTTTTCCTGAGCCTGGGCGACGCCGAGTGTCAGCAGCGCGGCCGAAGCGGCAAGCGCGATACGCAGTGCAATACGCATGATAATCCTCTCATATTGTCATGGCCGCTGTCCCGTGCGGCTCTTGTGGGCGGAGCTTCCTTACCGCCCGCTGGGGCGGATACTCCCACTCTTTTCAAGAAAAAAGCAACAGCAAATCAACGGGAAACGACAATCAGGACGTGCCGCCGCGTTACTTGGTTCGGGCCACGAGACCCGTTGTGCGCTCGACAAAGTCGGCTATCGACTTCGTGTCGTTGAGATCGAAAACCGGCAGATCTTCGCCTTCGACTGTAAAGTCGGCGGCGACTGCGACGATGTTGGGATCGTTGGCCGAAAGCGGCGTCCGATCCTTGGCTTCGAGCCGCCTTGCCTCGATCTTCTTGTGCGCTTCGCGCTTGTAGCCTTCGACCAGCACGATGTCCGAGGGCGACAGCCGCGCCAGGATGTCGTCCAGCGTCGGTTCGTCCTCGCTCCGCAATTCGTGCATCAGCGCCCAGCGCCGGCCGGATACGATGGCAACCTCGGTGGCGCCCGCCTGCCGGTGGCGGAAGCTGTCGGCGCCCGGCTTGTCGATGTCGAAGTCATGGTGGGCGTGCTTCACCGTCGAAACCGTCCAGCCGCGCGCCACCAGCTCGGTGACAAGCTTTTCCGTCAGGGTCGTCTTGCCGGAGTTCTTCCAGCCGGTGATGCCGAATACGCGTCTCATGACCTGAGGATTTGCAACAGACCCTCCGCCGCCGCAAGGTCGTCCGGTGTGTTGACGTTGAAGAAAGGGTCGATCTTTTGGTTGCCGACCGCGATCATCGGGAACTCGACCTCGACATGGCCCTGGCTCTCCATAAAGGCCGAAACCCGCCGGTTGTCCTCTTCTACCAGGAAATGGCGCAGGGTGTCGCGCAAGCCGAGCGGCCATAGCGCGAAGGTCGGGTGCGATCTGCCGTCCGAACTGGCGACGGCGATCGCGCCTGGACGATCGCGGGTTGCGGCTGCGAGGCGCTCGACGAGATCGTCGGGGAAGAACGGTGTGTCGCCGGCGGCGCTCATCAGCCACCTGCAGCGCGTTTTCCTCGCCGCCCATTCGAGGCCGGTTAGAATGCCCGCCAGTGGCCCGGCATGGCCCGGCACCGTGTCTTCGAGAACCGGCAGGCCCATGCCGGCAAATCGCGCCGGGTCGCCATTCGCGTTGAGCGCCAGGGCCGCGACCTGTGGCTTCAAGCGCGACGCGACATGATCGATCAGCCTGGCTTTGCCCAATGAAAGCAGCGGCTTGTCGCCGCCGCCCATCCGGCGCGACTGGCCTCCCGCCAGAATGATCCCCGCAACATTTCGGTCCATCGGCTTATATGCCGTCCGGCGCCATATCGGGTCCAGCGCTTTCGGCGGCAGGTTGCTGCCTGCCGACGACGCGCTCGCGGTAGAGCGCATAGAGGCCGGAGCCGATGATGATGGCGGCGCCGAAGATCATGGGCAGGTCGGGCATGTCGCCGAAAATGACGAGGCCGAGCAGGATCGACCAGAGCAGCGCGGTGTAGCGGAAGGGCGCGATGAAGGAGATGTCGCCCGAGCGCATCGCCATGATGATGAACTGATAGCCGATGAGCACCAGCACCGCCGCGAGCGCCAGAAGCATGGTTGCCCGGACGCTCATCGGCGTCCAGCCGCCCATGGGCGACAAGAGCAGCGCGCCAAGCACGGTCATGGCAAGCGCGGTCGCCGTCGACACCAGCAGGGTCGGGATCGCCTCCGGGATGCGCTTGGTGGAGAGATCGCGCACCGCGCAGCAGGCGACGCTGGCCAATGCCACCAGCGAATAGACGCTGAACCCTTCGAAACCTGGCCGCACGATGATCAGCACGCCGGCGAAGCCGGCGGCAATCGCGGTCCAGCGCCGCCAGCCGACGCCTTCGCCGAACACCAGGGCCGCGCCCATGGTCACCGCAAGCGGCAGCGCCTGCATGACGGCGGAGACGTTGCCGATCGGCAGATGCGCAAGCGCGATCAGGAACGACACCGTGGCGCCGGCCTCGCCGGCGACGCGCATCGCCACCATCGGCTGCAGCATCGCGGCCGGATTGGCAAGCGCGCCGCGCCGCCAAGCGAGCAGGCCGACGAACAGGGAGGCGAAGGCGCCGCGCACCAGCATGACCTGCGCCATGTTCATCGACTCGGAAGAGAATTTGGTGATGGCATCGTTCAAGGTGAAGCCGACCATGGCCACGATCATGAACAGCGCGCCGCGCAGGTTTGGCGAGAGGGGCAAAGGCGTTTCCGGATTCTATTTTGGCTCGAACCTGTAGCAGGTCGGCGGAAACAGCAACGCCAAAAGAAATGGGCCACGAATTTCTACGCGGCCCATGAGATCGATTTGTCGAGGCTCCGAAGACTTACTTCGGCGTCAGCACTTCGGTGCCGTTGCCGTTCTGGCCGGCGATGGTCCATAGCCCATGCAGGGAGCCGTCCTTCTCGATCTTGTAGACGACAAGACCGACTTCCTTGCCCATCGCGTAGCCGGCGGAAAACGCATTGTCGTTACGTATGCAGATACCGTCCGAAGTCGAGCCGCCGGTTTCCCAGTGGATCGTGCAGGTCGTGTCGCTGGTCAGCGTGATCGTTGCCTCGCCGCCATATTTCGAGCCGTCGAAATTGGTGCCGGCGACGGTGTAGGTGCCGCCGATCGACTGAGCAGCGGCCGGCATGGAGGCGATCCCAAGCATAGCAAGTGAAAGCATGAATGTGCGCATGTGCACTCCCCCTAGAGCGAAAATCGCGCTTCGAAGGCTAGGCCGGAAAAGGCCCGCGGTAAATCGGGCGGCGGATGGCTTGCAGGGTTTATTTCGAGTGTGGCCCGGTCGCCTCGTGCAGGCTTGCGGCAATGGCGCCGACCAGCGGGTCGTATTTCGCCTTGAGCGCCGCGGGATACTCGATGAAGACGGTGTGGACGACATCCTCCTTTCCGAACACGGATCGACGATAGAAGATGTTGTCGCCCTTCGTGCCCGACAGCACCGCCCACTTCTTGCCGGTCTTGCTGTAGGTGACTTTTTCTCCCGGCTCCGGGCTGGCTTTTTCGTTCTGAACGAGACTGTCGGGCGTGTCGTCGAGTGCATTGTAGCTACCGTAATAGGCCACGCTGGCGCCGTCGGCGCTTTGCCACTCCAGGCCATCGCCGTTTTCGGGCTCGGGCATGCGGTTGCTGAAAATCTGGTCGGGGAAGGTGCACACGGTGCCGAAGCGCGCGTTGACATAGGTGAACGGCTTGGCCAGCGCCGTTGTCGTCAAGTTCATCAACAAGAACAGAAGCGCGGAATACAAGCCGATGCGACGAAGATGCTGCATGATACCCCCCGGTCGATGACCAAAGGCGATCCTGCACCAAATTGCAGAAAAAATCAGCCGCCGGTGACGCTCATATGCCGCGACACCGAAGGACGGCTGGTGCGGCGGTCGATGACGAAATCATGGCCCTTGGGCTTGCGGCCGATGGCCTCGTCGATCGTCTCGCCGAGCAGCTCGTTGCCTTCGGAGGCGCGCAGCGGCGCCCTCAGGTCGGCGGCGTCCTCCTGGCCAAGGCACATGTAGAGCGTACCGGTGCAGGTCAGCCGCACGCGGTTGCAGCTCTCGCAGAAATTATGCGTCATCGGCGTGATGAAGCCGAGCCTGCCGCCGGTCTCGGCGACATGGACATAACGGGCAGGACCGCCGGTCTTGTAAGGTATGTCGGTGAGCGTGAACTGGCGCTCCAGCGAGGCGCGCAGCAGCGACAGCGGCAGATACTGGTCGGTGCGGTCGGCATCGATCTCGCCCATCGGCATCGTCTCGATGAGGGTGAGGTCCATGCCGCGGCCATGTGCCCAGCGCATCAGCTCAGGGATTTCGGCATCGTTGAAGTCTCGCAGCGCGACCGTATTGAGCTTGATCTTCAGCCCGGCCTTCTGCGCGGCGTCGATACCTTCCATCACCTTGCCGAGATTGCCCCAGCGCGTGATCTGGTGGAATTTCGCGGCATCCAGCGTGTCGAGCGAGACGTTGATGCGCTTGACGCCGCAATCGGCGAGCTCGGCGGCGAAGCGTGACAGCTGCGAGCCGTTGGTTGTGAGCGTCAGCTCTTCCAGGGCACCCGTCTCCAGATGCCGCGACAGTTGACGCACCAGATGCATGATGTTCTTGCGCACCAGCGGCTCGCCGCCGGTCAGCCGCAGCTTCTTCACGCCCTTTTCGATGAAAACGGTGCAGAGCCGGTCAAGCTCTTCCAATGAAAGCAGATCCTTCTTCGGCAGGAAGGTCATGTCCTCGGCCATGCAATAGGTGCAGCGGAAATCGCACCGGTCGGTGACCGATACGCGCAGATAGCTGATCGTGCGACCGAAGGGGTCGAGCATGTCCATTGCAAGCGTTTCCCGTGCCCTAAGCGGCGTCGTTATATACAGCTATGTGATACGATCCAACGCCGCATTCAAGATAGAAGGTCTTGATCTTTGGTAACATTCCCCGACCGACATCGCGTGTCGGCTGCCCAAAGCGCGTTACGAGCTTTAGGTCTTATCGCGTTGCATGTCCCGGAACCGCTGCGCACTTCTGTGCGACCTGCATTGGCATGATCTTTCCGGATCGTGCGAAGCGGCGTAGGGAAGGGCGCAACCCAGACAGGACCAGCTATGACCGCGCCAAAGGAACTCAGGGTCTCGAAGGACCGCAAGCTGCTGACCGTAACCTTTCCCGGTCATCAACCGTTCGAATTGCCGGCGGAGTTTTTGCGCGTGGCCTCGCCATCGGCGGAAGTGCAAGGCCATTCGCCGGAACAGCGCGTGACCGTGCCCGGCAAACGCAATGTCGCGATCCTCAAGATCGAGCCGGTCGGCAATTATGCAGTGCGCATCACCTTCGACGATTTCCACGACACCGGCATCTTCACCTGGAACTATCTGCATACGCTCGGCCACGAAAAGGACGAGCGCTGGAACGCCTATCTTGCCGAGCTGGCCGAGAAGGGGCTGAGTCGGGATCGCTAGCCTGGGGCGGGCAATCCAATATCGGCTGTCGTCAAGGCGTCATGGACATCGGGTAGCGCCGGCAAAAGGTCAGGGGGAAGAAGATGTCGCGCATCACATCCGTCGAACAGCTCGAGGCCCTCTACGGGCTGCCGGGCGAGGCTTCGGTCGTCAAGGAACTCGACCATGTGATTCCCGAATATGCCGCCTTCATCGAGGCCTCGCCCTTCGTGGCGCTCGCGACCAGTGGGCCTGAGGGACTGGACTGCTCGCCGCGCGGCGATCTCGCCGGCTTCGTGCGCATCGTCGATGACAAGACGCTGATGATGCCGGACAGGCGCGGCAACAACCGCGCCGATTCGCTGAAGAACATCATTCGCGATCCGCGCGTTGGGCTGCTCTTCCTGGTGCCGGGCTCGGGCACCACGCTGCGCGTCAACGGCCGCGCGCATGTCACGACCGACGCCGGGCTTTGCGCGTCCTTCATCGTCGACGGCAAGCCGGCCCGCTCGGTCACCGTCATTGATGTCGACGCCGTCTATTTCCAGTGCGCCCGCGCCATCGTGCGGTCGGAACTCTGGAACCGGGCCAGGCATGTCGATCCGAAGTCGCTGCCGACACCCGGCCGGATCTTAGAGGTCACCAGCCGCAAGAGCATCGACGGCGAGACCTACGACCAGGAATGGCCGGAACGGGCGACGAAGACGATGTGGTAGTCGGAAGCCGTTCAGGCTTCCTTCAGCACGTCGGCGATCTTGCGCATCTGTTCGCCGATCATGTCGCACTGTTCCGGCGTCGACTGGCTCATCGCCTTCTCGATCAGTGCCATGTGAATCTTCAGCGCCTTCATCAGCAGGGCCTCACCCGCCTCGGTGAGGTTCAGCCGCAGCACCCGCTTGTCCTTCTCGTCGCCCTCGCGGCGCACCAGCCCACGCGTCTCGAGCTGGGGCAACAGCATGGTGACGTTGGAGCGGCCGACCAGGAGCCTGCGGGCAAGGTCATGCTGCGACATGCCGGGGTGCCGGTAGAGGTTCATCAACACGTCGAGCTGCGCCGGCTTGAGGTCGAGCGGGGCGAGCTTCACCGCCAGGGTGCGCTCCAGCACATGGCAGGCGCGCGCCACCGCAACCCAGTTGCGAAAGCGAGGATTGTCCCAGGGCAGCTCTTGCTTAATGTTCATGTTTGAACTATTATGTTCATGCTTGAACGAATGGATGGACTGCCAATATGGCATCATTTGGAATGAAGGTCATCCGGGGCGTTTTCGGCGCGGCCGAGCATGTTGCGCCGCGTCTTGGCGGCCGTGCCGCGTTCGAATTGTTTTGCCGGACACCCAGCGTCAAGGCCTTGAGCGACGGCGAACGCCGCGCGGTCGAGCGGGCCTCAGCCTTCATGGCCGAGGCGCGCCATCACCGGCTGAAGACCAGGACGGACTGCGTCGCCGTGCATGAATTCCGGCCGGAACCGGGCAGGGAGTCGCGCGGCACGGTGCTCGTCATCCATGGCTGGCGCTCGCGCACCGAATATATGCGCGCTTTGATCGAAGGGTTTCGCGGCGCCGACTACAAGGTCGTCTCGCTCGACCTGCCTGGACACGGCCATTCGCTTGGCCGCCATCTCAATATGGTGAATGCCGTGGACGCGGCGCGGGTCGCCGGCGAATGGTTCGGTCCCTTTGCCGCCGTCGTCGGCCACTCCTTCGGCGGCGCGATTGCCGCCAATGCCGTCGCGGCCTCGGTCAAGGGCATGCCGCCGCTCAAGGCGCAGAAGCTGGTGCTCATTGCCGCGCCGAGCTCCTTGCCCGCGATCTTCGACGATTTCAGCGACATGATGAATGTCGGGCCACGCTCCCGCGTCGCAATGGCAGACAGGGTGAAACACCTTTCCGGGCGGCCGCTCAGCGAATTCACCGGCGATCGCCAGCTGGCCGCGGCATCCGTGCCGACACTGATCATCCACGCGCCCGACGATCGCGAGGTCCATGCCGACCACGCGAAGCGCTATGCGGGCGTCGGCGAGCATGTCCACCTGCACTGGGCCGACGGGCTCGGCCATCGCCGCATCCTCGCGGACAGGGATGTGGTTGCACGGGCGGTGGGTTTCGTGACCGGGCAGCGCGAAACGGCGCTGCACTAGGAGCTTTGCGCGCCTGCGTTCGGCCCCTGGCTGCTGTGGCCGAGGCGCGGCTCCGTCCCGGCCAGCAGCCGCTGGATGTTGGCGCGATGGCGCAGGATCACATAGAGGCTGCCCGCGATCACCAGCAACCGATAGGGCAATGGTTGCTCCAGTCCGCAGACAAGCGCGACCGCCGTCAGTGCCGCCAGCATCGAGCTTAAGGACACGATCCGGAAAGAGCGAGCGAGGTCGCAAATGCAGCCGCAGCTCCCAACCCTACGGGCCATGATATTGCCAGCAGCACGCCCAGCCCTGTCGCGGCGGATTTTCCGCCCGTGAAATTCAACCAGACCGACCGGCCATGCCCGAGCAATACGGCAAGTCCGGCGAGGCATGACGGCCCAAGGCCCCCAGATTTGCAGTTCGAGCGCCGTCGGCGGCGCCGCCGACGATATCGTGAAGCACCACGGGTAAAACCGGCGAACAAAGACGACAGCTGCAACGCCTTTCAGCACATCGACCGCCAGCACCGCCAGCGCTGGCCATTTGCCCAAGGTTCTGAGCACGTTGGTCGCGCCGGTGGATCTGGAGCCGTGCTCGCGTATGTCGATGCCCTTAAGCAGTCTGCCGGCCAGATAGCCGGAGGGCGTCGAACCGAGAAGATAAGCGACCGCCAATCCAACTGCGCTCGCTATCCAGAAAACCATTTGGGTCGGTCCCAGCTGTTGCGGAAGACTGTGATCAGTCCGCCTTCTTTTTCTGCCCCGGCTCCACGGGCAGCCCGGCCGCCTTCCAGGCGGTGTAGCCGCCGAGGATATGCTTGACCGGCGTCAGGCCCATATCCTGCGCGGTCTTGGTGGCCAAAGCCGAACGCCAGCCGCCGGCGCAGAAGAAAACGAAGGTCTTGCCGCTGGCGAAGAATGGCTTGTGGTAAGGGCTTTCGGGATCGATCCAGAATTCCAGCATGCCGCGCGTCACATGCTTGGCGCCGGGGATCTTGCCGTCGCGCTCGACCTCGCGCGGGTCGCGCAGATCGACGAATATCGTCTCGTCATCCTCCAGCAGCCCCGCGGCCTCCTCCGGCGACACAACCTCGATCTCGGCATTCGCTTCGTCGAGAAGCTGGCGATACCCTTTCTTCACGTCAGATCCTCCCGGCCACGTTCGTCGGGGCCGCCGGAATTTCGATCACAAAGCCTGACGTTTGTCACGGGGTCAGGCGTTAGATCGTGATGACCTTCGTTGAATCGCCATCACGGTCTAACTCTTTGTTGGAGCATAATGTTTCTCCGAAAACCGATTCCCACTTTTCGGGATCATCCTCTAGCGCCGGCCATCGTCGTCCATGCCGCCATGGCGCCGGCAACGGTCGCCATAAGGGCGGCATGGGTTGCGCCGTCGCGCGCCTGGATCGACATGCCATGCTGTACGGTGGCGAAAAAGGTGGCCGCGGCCTGGCAATCGAAGCCGGCAGGCAGTTCGCCTTCAGCCACTGCCCGCTCTAGACGTCTTTCAAGCGCCGTCTGATTTTCGGCGCGTCGGCGGCGCAGATCCTGGCAGATCAGCCCCTGCGTCGAATCCTGATGCAAGGCTCCGAGCGCGATCAGGCAACCCTGCGGCCGGTCGGTCTGTGAATAGGCCCGGGCGGTCTCAGTCAAAAACCCCTCGATCGCGCGCCGCGCGGTCGGGGCTTCTTCGAGCGTCGACCAGATATCGGTGCCTTCGCTGCGCGTGTAGAGGTCGGTTGCTTCGAGGAAGAGCGCCTCCTTGCTGCCAAAAGCGGCGTAGAGGCTTGGCGAATTGATGCCCATGGCCGCGGTCAGGTCGCTGACCGAGGCGCCTTCATAGCCCTTGGCCCAGAAGACCTCCATCGCCCGACGTAAGGCGGCGGCTCGATCAAAGCTGCGCGGGCGACCTCTTTCCGACACGGTGTCCTTCTGGTGGCTCATTTCTGTGTTGATCGATACATAATTCACTTGACGGCATTCGGCAAGCTTGGCAGGTATTTATGTATCGATCGCTACATAAAGGAGAATCCAATGTCTTCCAACCAGTTGCGCGGCAAGGCTGCATTCGTCACCGGCGGCAGCCGTGGTATAGGCGCAGCCATCGCGAAAAGATTGGCGCGTGACGGCGCAAGCGTCGCCTTGACCTATGTGAATGGCGAGGCGCAGGCGCGCGCCGTGGTCGATGAAATCGAGGCGGCCGGCGGGCGCGCCATCGCCGTCAAGGCCGACGGGCGCGATGCCCGGGCGATCGAGAGCGCCGTCGACCGGGCAATGAATGCGTTCGGGCGGCTCGACATCCTGGTCAACAGCGTCGGCATTTGGCGCGCCGCGCCGATCGATGTCTTGTCGCTCGCCGATTTCGACGAGAGCATGGAGGTCAATCTCAGAGCGCCTTTCGTCGCCTCCAAGGCTGCGGCGCGGCATATGGCGGATGGCGGCAGGATCATCTCGATCGGCAGCAATCTGGCCGAGCGCGTGACGGATCCGGGCCTCAGCGCCTATTCGACCAGCAAGGCGGCGCTGATCGGACTGACGAAGGCTTTGGCGCGCGACCTCGGTCCGCGCGGTATCACTGCCAATGTTGTCCACCCGGGTTCGACCGACACGGACATGAATCCCGCCAATGGGCCTCATGCGGAGCACCAGCGCCGGAAGATGGCAACACCGCGCTTCGGCGAGGCCGAGGAGATCGCGGGAATGGTGGCCTGGTTGGCTAGCCCCGAAGGACGCTTCGTCACCGGGGCGTCGTTGACCATGGATGGCGGCGCCAACGCCTGATTGTTTTTTCGACAGCTTTGCGAGCGCGTGGGGTCCGGAGCAATCGCCGCTTTGGGTCTCACGATGATGTGAAACCGTTCTGCAACATGGCTCCGGAAATTTATGGAAGCTTAACGAAATCAGTATGAATCGGTATAGTCACGTCATACATCCGCAATGCGGAGGGCGGGACCGTCCAGCGGCACGGAACGGGAACCGGTTTCAACCGGTGCGGGTGAAGCATGAAAATCCTCGGGAACAAAAAAGCCGTCCTGCCGATGGCAATCGCGGCAACGCTTGCCCTCGGGCAGCAGCCGGCAAGCGCGCAAGGGCTGTTCGACATGCTGTTCGGCGGCGGCATCCGGCACAACCCGCAAGGCGAATTTCCGCCGCCGCCGAAGCCGCGCAAGATACGGCCGGCTGTGCCCGCCGGAGAGGGTGGTGGCAGCGTCAGGATCAGCAGCCCGACCTACAATACTTACAGGGCCGACAAGCTCGTGCGGGTCGATTTCAAGTCGCTGCTGCCGGCACCCCAGCCGGTGACCGCGCAGGACGCGGCCTTTGTTCCGTCGGTGACGAGCAACAGCTTCCGCGATGCCGTCGCAGGCTTGAGCGATTACGAGCTGTTCGCCGAGCCGGATATCGCCAAGGCGCTGATCGCCTATTATTCGGCCAATCCGGACTTCATCTGGGTGAGCGACAATGCCCCCAACAGCCGGGCGCAGGATGCGGTGCGTGCCCTGGGCGAGGCGGCGAGCTACGGCTTGACGCCAGCCGACTACTCCGTCGATGTTCCGGCTTCCTCAAGCTCCGCCACGCCGGAAGAGCGGACCAAGGAGCTGGTCCGCTTCGAGATGGCGCTGTCGGCGCGTGTGCTGCGCTATGCGCATGATGCCCAGAGCGGCCGCGTCGACCCCAACCGGATGACCGGCTACTATGATTTCCCGGCCAAGCCCTTCGATCTGGAAGGTGCGCTGAAGACGCTGGCGCATACCCAGGAGGTCCGCACCTATCTGGAATCGCGGCATCCGCAAAATGCCGAGTACCAGGCGCTGCGCGTCGAACTGGAGGCGCTCGAGACCAGCGAGGAAAACGAGATCGTCGTCGATCCCAAATTGCTGCTTAAGCCCGGCGAGAGCAGCCCGGAACTGCCCAAATTGCTGACGCTGATCGCCCGCAATCTCGACGATGAGACGGGCGGCAGTTACGGCGAAGTTCTCGCCAGGCTGGGCAAGAGCGAGGTGTACGAACCGGAGCTGGTGCCGGTGATCAAGGCCGTGCAGCAGCGCGCCGGCATGAAGGGCGACGGCGTTATCGGCCCGCGCACGGTGGCTTCGCTGGCTGGCACGTCGAAGGCCGACAAGATCGAGAAGGTCAAGGTGGCGCTCGAGGAATTGCGCTGGATGCCGTCGGATCTCGGCAGCCCGCGCGTTTTCATCAACCAGCCCGCCTTCACCGCCAGCTATATCGACAATGGCGAGGAGAAGCTGAAGACCCGCGCGGTCATCGGCCGGGTCACCAACCAGACCGCCTTCTTCTACAACCAGATCAAGCAGGTTGACTTCCATCCCTATTGGGGCGTGCCGCAGTCGATCATCGTCAACGAGATGCTGCCAAGGCTGCGCAGCGATCCGGGCTATCTCGACCGCGCAGGCTATGAGGTGACGGATTCGCGCGGCAAGCGTATCCCGTCGGCGGCGGTCGATTGGGGCGCGTATGGCGCCAACATTCCGTTCAGCGTACGTCAGCAGCCAAGCGAGGCCAATGCTTTGGGCGAGCTGAAGATTCTCTTCCCCAACAAGCATGCCATCTACATGCACGACACGCCGCAGAAGTCGTTCTTCGCGCGCGACATGCGGGCGCTCAGCCATGGCTGCGTGCGGTTGCAGGATCCGCGCGGCATGGCCGCCGCCGTGCTGGGCACCACGGTCGACGATATCGCCGAGAAGCTAAAGCACGGCCATTCGACCGAGAATGTCACGCGCGTCATCCCGGTCTATGTCGCCTATTTCACTGCTTGGCCGGACATGTCCGGCAAGGTCGAGTATTTCGACGACGTCTATGACCGCGATTCCAAGCTGATGCAGGCGCTGGACGCGACCGAAGCGGTGCGCACGCCGGCAAGCTGACCGCTTTTTACTCTGATGCAATTCCGGACGGAGGGCTACGGCGAACCCGCCGAGCCTGACCGCTTCACACTTTTCCTGGAATTGCTTTGACCAACGGCCGGCGGAAGCCGGCGTCGCGGCCGGCGATCAACCAATAGACCAGGCCGGCCACCAGGCCGGCGCCGGCGACAATGCCCATGTCGGCCCAGCGTTCCGGGTCATCGGTGGCATCGGGCCAGATCAGCATGAAACCGGCAGCCGCGGCGGCAGCGCCGAAGACCATGTGCAGCCAAAAGCTGCGTATGGAGAAGAGCTCGGCAATCAGGGCAAAGACCAGCGTCTGCATCCCCGTCAGGATAATCGTCAGGAAATAGACGAACATGCCGAGCGGCGGCACCACCAGAACGGCGACCGGCGTGAACTCCATAAGCCCGAAATAAGCTGGCGTGTTCGGCAGCGAGCTCAATACCGCGTAGATCACCACCACGGCGATCAACCCGATAAGCACAGCGACCAGATAGCCGACAAGCACCATCAGGATGCGCTTCAGGACGTATCCGATCATTGCCATGCACCCCCGTGCCCGCAATCATGACGGGCAGTCAGCCACCAAAGCTTTATCGATGCAAGTGTGGTCCGTCGCGCCGGGTTTTCGCGCGCGGCACAGGAGTGTTCAGTGCCAAAGCACAGAGGTAGGAAAACCGGGCAGGGTCTGTGCTTCGGTAGATCTGGCGGGACGTCAAGGCGGGCAGGCGAGGCAGCCTATTTGGGTTCGCCGGTCACCGGGTCGTAGGTGATTTGGACCTTGGCCTTGTCCGTGGTGTAGTAGGTGACGGTGTAGCCGTCGCTATCCCAAGCGACCTCCTTCACATAGCGGAAGTCGGTGCGGTGCTCGACCTTGGCGACGATTTCCGAGAGCTTCTTGGCATTCTGCGGCGGCAGTGGTTTGTCATCCGCCGCGGAGGCCGGTCCGGCGGCCAGGAAGACCGCGATCCCGGTTGCCAAAACAACAGTGCGCATGAGAGCCCTCAAATCTCGGTTGGCAAATGCGGTCAGAAACTCGCACCTGGGTAGGTTGGTTCCGCTGCGTAAGAATAACGCTTCCCGAAGCGTTTGCCTTGATACGGCCAATCCATGTCCGCCGGGAACCAATTCAGGGATCGCTTGGCGCGAAAGGTGGTTTGATTTCAAAAGCTAGAAGCGGTGCCTGGAGACGCCGCTCGATGTAACGAAGGACTAACCATGCGCCGGATGGCGAGTTTGTCATATTAGCTGTTCGTAGTAGAGCTTTGGGCAAGACCCTGATAGAGTTCTGGTCATAACAGGGTGGCAACGGCGCGCCGGACCTGCCGGGGATCTCCATCGGCAGACGGCGACGTGTTTCTTTGAGCGCAGGTCGCCTGTTCTGGACTGGAAGCGGGGACTGGGGGCTCGATCATGGCTGAACGGAATTATACCCGTCAGCTTGCGACAATTATTTCGATTGACGCCGTAGGATTCTCGCGACTGATGGGCATCGACGACGAGCTCGCCGTCGCCGCCTTCGAGGAAAGACGCGACATCATCGCCGACAGTTGCGGCGCCTTTGGCGGGCGCACGTTCGGCGATGCCGGCGACAGCATCATGGCCGAATTCGGCACCCCGATCGAAGCCCTGCGCGCGGCCTTCGATTTCCAGTCCCGGATCGCGGCGCTGAATGCCGCGGTCGCTGAGGACATGCGCATGCCGTTCCGCGCTGGGATCAACACCGGCGACGTCATCGTCCGGGAAGGCCGGCTCTATGGCGACGACGTGAACATCGCAGCCCGGCTGCAGGAATTCGCGCCGCATGACGGCGTCGCCATCTCGGCGACGACATGGCATCACGTGAAGGACAAGACGTCGGCCGTCTTCACCGATCTCGGCGAATTCAGCCTGAAGAACATCGCCTTGCCGGTGCAGGTCCTGATCGCCGGCCGCGGCGGCAACGGCCCCGTCGCGGCGGCTTCCTTGGCTTCCATCTCCGCCACGCCCGGCCATTACAGGCCGATCGCCAAAGGCCCCCCCGCAATCGCCGTGCTGCCGTTCCAGGGCAACGGAAGCGAACCCGATGTCGGCTATATGGCCGACGGCATCGCCGAGGATATCATATACGGCCTTTCCAACACGCGCTGGCTTTCGGTCATCGCCAAGGGCTCCAGCTTCCAGTTTCGCGACGACAGCCTGGGCACAAGGCTCATCGGCAATGCGCTCGGCGCGCGCTACATCGTCAGCGGCACGCTGGCGCAGTCCGACAGGCAGATCCGCCTCAACACGTCGCTCACCGACACCTCGAACGGGCGCCTGGTCTGGTCGCAACGCTTCGACCGCGATCTCGTCGACATCTTCAGCCTGCGCGACCAGATCGGCAGTGAGATCGTTTCCATCCTCGACAAGGAGGTCGACCGCGCCGAGCAGGCGCGCACGTTCCAGGTGCCGTGGGAAAGCCTCGAAACCTGGCAATTGGTCAGGCGTGGCCGTTGGCACATGAACAGGCGCACCCGCCGCGACACCGACATTGCCCTCGAATTCTTCGAGAGAGCCTACCGGGACGATCCGAATTCGAGCGCCGTGCTCAACGAGCTCGCATGGTGGTATTTCTGGCGGGCGTGGCTTCGTTTCGGCGACAGCGACGATCTCGAGAAAGTCGAGACGCTTGCACGCAAGGCGCTGCTGATGGACAGCCTCGATGCGCGTCCGCATGCCTATCTCGGCGCAGCCGACATCATGCGCGGCCTGCCGGCATTGGCGGCTGAGCACCTTGCCGAGGCGATCCACATCAATCCGAGCTTTGCCTTCGCCCGCTCGGCCATGGGCAGCGCGCGGCTTTTGCTTGGCGATGCGACCGGGGCAATCCCATTCTTCCTCGACACCGATCGGTTGAGCCCGTTCGACCTTTATCGCTTCCACAATCTGGGGGAACTGGCCGCGGCCTATTGCTTCGTCGAGGACTGGCCGGCCGCGATCGCCACCGCCGAGCGCTCGCTCAACCTTTCGCCGGGCTATTTCTACGCCAGGTTCCTGAAGATAGGCGCGCTGATGAGAAGCGGCCGGCGCGACGAAGCGGCGCGCGAGCTTGCGATTTTCATGACCAGGCACCCCGATTTTTCCGAGCAGAGGATACGCTGGATACCGTTCGTGGACCCGGCCAAGAACAATTTCCTGATCGGCAATTTCGATCTGGCCAAGTCCGCAGCATGATCACTGGGTAGACTAACAAATGACTGTGAGCGAATTCACATACGCCGGACCGATGCAAACCTAGGCCAGAACGATGCCGGCATCGCATTGACGTGGACAGCCGGGGGGCTTGAACGCGATGATCACTTTGAAATATTTCGCCGCCGTCCGCGCCGCTCAGAAGAGCCAGCGTCCGGTCGCCGAGATGCCGCCTTTCGACATCAATCGCCTGCGTTCCAAGAGCGGCATTGCTTCCCGCATCGCCGGCTTCCTTCTTGGCGACCCGCGCTGGCTGCTGGCGCTGCTGCGCCGTTTCTGGCCGAATTTCGGCTTCGGCAATTTCCTGCTCGTCACCAAGGGCGCAGACGTTCGCGACATATTGGAGCGGGGCGACGAGTTCGAGACGCCCTACGGGCCGGAAATGGCCGAACTCGCCCGGGGCTCGAATTTCATTCTCGGCATGCAGGACGGCGCCGCGTACCGACAGATGAAATCGGCGGTGCTGAGCGCGTTCCCGCCGGCGGAAGTCGAAGCCGCCGTCAGGCCGATCGCCGAGCATCACTCGCGCGAGATCATGACCCGCGCGAGCCCCGGCTTCGACGCCATCGCCGGATTGATGAAGATCGTGCCGGTGCGCATCTGCCGCGATTATTTCGGCCTTGAGATCGACGATGAAACCGAATTCGCCGACTGGTCGATCGCGCTCAGCGCATTGTTCTTCTCCGACCCGACGGCAAACCCTACCACGCGCCAGCTCGCCGTGGTCGGCGGCGATCGCTTGATCAAGGTCATAGACCGCTCGATCGCCGCGATCAGGGAAAGGTCAGGCAAGGACGACCGGCCGCTGGCCCGCCTCGTCGGGCTGATGGATCAGGGGCGCCTGTCGCTGCCCGACATCCATTCCATCATGCTCGGCATGGTCGCCGGCTTTGTGCCGACCAACGTGCTTGCCGGCGGCAACTGCCTGGATGTGATCCTGTCGCGCAGCGATGCGCGACAGGCCATCGATCAGGCAATCGCGACCGGCGATACCGGCAAGCTCGACCGGGCGGTCATGGAAGCCATGCGTTTCAAACCGATCTGGATCGGGCCGTGGCGCTACACCAGGCGTGACGCGGTCATCGGGAAGGGCACGCGCCGCGAGCGCCTGGTCAAGGCCGGAACGGTGGTGATGCCGGCGACGCTTTCAGCCATGTTCGACCCGGAGATCGTGCAGCGGCCGAACCAGTTCGACACGTCGCGCCCGCATCGCGACTACATGGTATTCGGCTATGGCATCCATCTGTGCATCGGCGCCGAGATCGCCCGCATCCAGATCGGCGAATGCGTCCGCGCCCTGTTCAGCAAACCGAAGCTTGCCCGCGCGCGGGGCAGGGCCGGCAAGATGGTCAATGTCGGCGCCTATCCGGCGAGCCTCAAGGTCGATTTCGAGCGCTCACCGCTTTGCCGCACCGCCGATCAGTCGATGGTGACGGTGGTCTGCCCGATCACCCGATCGGTGCCGCTCGATGCGGTGCGCGACAAGGTCGCGGATCTCGGCAATCCGGCGGTCGGCGAGCTCAGCGCCGCGCTCGACAGGGTCGGCACCATTCATTTCACCAGCCTGGCCGTCGCTCCCACCGGCAGGGACGAGAAAACCGGGAGCGAAACCGGCGCGCTGGTGCTCGAAATCTCGGGCGATGGCAGCACCGACGATGTCATTGCGGCCATCGCGCAATCGATCGGTCACCGGTTGCGGCCTATCTTCAGGGATGTCTGCGGCCTCCCGGATGGCGGCCCGCTGGAAGACTTCCTGAAGAGGAACCATATCGACATATCGCCTTCCTTCGGCAGCGCCGCCGGGCTGGTTTTCTCCGGCACGCCGGGGCATTCCGTCCGGCGGATCCTGGCCGAGGCCAAGCTCGCCGACAGCGTGCGTGAGATCGTCGAGAAGCCGCGCGCGGGCAACGGCAATGCGATGGATGTGCTTGCCGAAGCGCGCCGGCATGTGCGCTGCCTCGGGCAATTCGGCTGGGCGTTCGAGCCCGCCGAAAGCCTGCTGGAAAGGCCGCCGGGCCACTGGGCGCGCGCGCTGACGACGACGCTGCTGACCCCGGCGATGTTCGCCACGGTGGCGGTCGTCGTTCTTGCCTTTTGGCGCATGACCTATGTGCTCGTGTTCGGTAATCCGCATGGCGTCACCTTCGCCAATATCGCGATTGCCGGCGCCGCGCTTCTGCTTTCGGTGCTCGGCCTGCTGGCCATCTTCCTCCTGTTCGTGGGCCTTTGCTTCCTGGCGCTGCGGCGGCTCGAGGACAAGGACCGGCCGGCGAACACCCCGGTCAATATCGGCGCGCTCGAAAAGATCCTCGCCAAGGAGGATCACACCGCGCAAAACAACCTGACGGCGATCTCGACGATGAAGCCGGGGATCTTGCGGCGGCTGGCGCTGCGGCTCTCCTTCTATCTGATATCGATATCGGCGCAGAAAGTGTTCAGGCCGGGCTTCCTCGCCACCATCAACACCATTCATTTCGCCCGCTGGGTGCTGTTGCCCGGCACCGACAAGCTGGTGTTCTTCTCGAATTACGGCGGCAGCTGGGAAAGCTATCTCGAGGATTTCATCGCCAAGGCCTCGGCCGGCCTGACCGGCGTATGGAGCAACACCGAAGGCTATCCGCGCACGCGCTGGCTCTTCCTCGACGGCGCGCGCGACGGCGACCGCTTCAAGCGCTGGGCGCGGCGCCAGCAGGTGCCGACGCTGTTCTGGTACAGCGCCTATCCGCATCTCAACACCACCCGTATCCGCATCAACTCCAGGATCAGACGCGGCATCGCTTCGGCCACCGGCAACGAGGCGCGCGACTGGCTAAGCCTGTTCGGCTCCCTGCCGCGCCCGCAAGCACGGCCGGCGGACGCGACCAGTCTGGCTGAACCCCCGTCCGCGCCGCTCGAAGAGCTGGAATCCGGGGAAATCCAATCGATCTTCTTCGGGCCGTTCGGGGCGCTCGGCCATGCGCATATGCTCGGTATCCGGGTGCCGGAGGGTTTGCCGGCGGCGAAGCGCAAGGCGTGGCTCAACGTCGTGATCGAAAAAACCAGCTTCGGCGACGGTGTGCCCGCCGGCCGCGCCATGATGGTGGCGTTCGGTCCCAACGGCTTGCGCCGGCTGGGGCTCGAAGGCGGCGTCGACGACGAGCCGTTGGAGACGTTCCCGGTCGCTTTCCGCCAAGGCATGGGAACGCCCGAGCGCAGCCGCATCCTCAACGATACCGGCCCTGACGCTCCCGACAAATGGCAGTGGGGCTCGCCAAAAAATCCCGTCGACCTCGTCATCGTCTGCTACGCCGAGATGCCAGCCACGTTGAAGGCCGAGATCGCGGCCATGAAGCGGCAGACGGCAGGCGCCGGCATGTCGGTGACCGCCGAGCTGCCGCTGCAGGTGAAGCGCGACGGCAAGCGGGCGGTCGAGCATTTCGGTTTCACGGATGGCATTTCGCAGCCAATTGTTCGGGGCACGGCGCGCGCCGCCAAGGGAGCCGCGCCCATGCATCTCGTCGCGCCCGGCGAATTCCTGTTCGGCTATCGCGACGAGCATGGCTTCTACCCTGCTTCGCCGTCGGTCGAGGCGGCGCTGGATCGGACCGGGATCCTGTCGCAGGTGCGGCGCAACCGGCAGATTCCGGGGCAGCCGCCTCCGCCGCGCGATTTCGGTCGCAACGGCACCTTCCTCGTCGTGCGCCAGTTCCAGCAGCACGTCGAACTGTTCGACGATTATTGCCGGAAGGCCGCCGTTCAGGCCGCCGCTGAGACCGGCGACGCGGCCATCACGCCGCGCTGGGTGGCGGCAAAAATGCTCGGCCGCTGGCAGGACGGCAGTTCGCTGGTGCGCAATCCGAACGGGCGTCCGGGCCGGGGCGTCGACAATGATTTCGCGCTCGGCGCCGAAGACCCGCAAGGGCACGCCTGTCCGCTCGGCTCCCACATACGCCGTTCCAACCCGCGCGACTCGCTCGGCGAGGACCGCGGGACGCAGATCAGGATCGGCAAGCGCCACCGCATCCTGCGCGTGGGCCGCACCTACGAGAAGAAGGGCAAGGGCGGGAAGACAGAGAAGGGACTGCTCTTCATGTGCCTCAATGCCGACATCGAACGCCAGTACGAGTTCATCCAGCAGACATGGGTTTCGTCGAACTCGTTCCAGGGCCTGGTGGACGAAACGGATCCGACGATCGGCGCGCGCGGCGGCGGCGGCCGATTCTCGATCCCGTCCTGGGAAAAGGTGACTGTGCTCAAGGATGTGCCGCAGTTCGTCACCACGAAGGGCGGCGGCTATTTCTTCATGCCGAGCCGCTCGGCGCTGCGCTTTCTGATTTCGCGGCTGTGACCGAAAGGCCGAGGCGCTTCGTCGTGCCGTCGAGACGACAGAAACCAGGGCGAGGGCGCCAAACAGCGTCGGCCAACCCGCCGAGCCTGCTACGGCGAACCCGCCGAGCCTGATCGTTCAGTCGTCGTCCTGCGATTCGGCGATCTGGTTCAGCGCGGCGACGTTGGTGATGCGCAACCCGCCGCGCTTGATGGCAATCATCTGCCGGTTGCGCCAGTCGTTCAGCGTCTTGTTGACGGATTCGCGCGTGGCGCCGAGGAACTCGCCGAGCTCCGATTGCGAAATCGGAATCCAGCCCGCGGCGTCGGCCATGACGCCGCTCAGGAACACCAGCCGCTTTGCCAGCCTCGCCTCGATGCCGAAAAAGGCCTGGTCGCCCAGCTCGCCGCTGACCCAGCGCAGCCTTGCGCACAGCAACTCGATCATCGCGCGTGCGAGAGGTGGGTTCTTCTCGATGCGGTCAAAGAGTTGTGTCCGGCTCAGCGAAACCAGCTCGCAGGCGGTGAGGCAGATGGCGGTCGCTGTGCGCGGGCGCCCGTCGAGTGCCCCGATCTCACCTACCAGGCTGCGCGACAGCTCGATATTGGCCACCAGCTTCTGGCCGCCCGGCGAATAGATCGAAATCTCGACTGTGCCGCTCATCACGCCGTAGATGCGGTCGGACGCATCCTCCTGGACGAACAAATGCTGGCCGGCGGCATAGCGCTCCAGCTTGCAGCCGCTGAACAGCAGGTCGAACTGGCGCGGGTCGATGCGCGCCAGGCGCGGCAGGTTCCTGTCGTCCGCGCCGTTTGTAGCCATGATACGATTCCGCCTCTCGTTAAGCGGAAATTGTAGGATAAGTGCGTGCTCGATCAAAGCGTCGTCTCCTTCTATGGTGGCTGACCGAATCGGCAGGCGCCGGAAAGACGTTCCGATGTCACGCCCGACACGCCGAAATTGGACAAGCCGGCAAACTGCAAGGAGACCGGACGCACTGGCGGTTGCGGGCCGATCTTGGAAGCGCCGTCCGCGCGCTTGGGTGGGAGGTGCCCCATGCGCGCAGACAGCAAATCTGAAAATGGCTAGGTGATCGAAATTTCTGCTTGAGAAGCCGGTGCAATATCTGCACGCAGCCCTGTATGGCGTATGTGAAGGCGCTCACAGATATGCATGTGCGCCGGAGGGACTGTCGTTCCTGAAATATGTGGGCTCATGTCTCGGTCGGCTTTGCTTTCAATGACAGGCTGCATGATTGCCTAGTCGGCAAAGAGATCAATCGAAGCGCGGCCGAACCTTGGCTTGACTGGAGCGGACGGTCGGCGTCATGGTTCACTTTGGGGAAGGGGCGTGCCATGGCTGCCGCGAAGGGACTCCTTGTCAAAGTTCGTGGCGACGGCGCGGGATTCGCGGTGCGCGGCGGGCCGCTCCGGATCGGCGGGATCGAAGCCGAACCGATCCTTGCCCTGCCGCCTGGTGTCGATGGCGCAGGTCCGGCCGCGGCCGGAGATCGCGGCGCCACCTGGTTGCGATTGGCCACGGATGTCGCCGATACGGACAATCCCTGGGACCACGCCCACGATCTCCTCGCCCGAACTCCGGCACTTGCGGCCGCTGGCAGGGAGGTGCTCGCGGTCGAGCCCGATATCGTGCAGCAATGGGAGTACAGGAACGGCGCCGGCGACCGCGGCATGGCGGCAAGCGCCAGTCCCGTCTGCGCTTTCGACGATCAGGACCCACAGGGCGGGCAGGCGGTGGTCGCGGGACGTATCGCCTGGAACGCCGCGCCGGACTTCAGCCAGTTCGCGGCGGCGCGCAACAGGGTGGGCGCCAAGCAGGCCAACATCACCATCGCCCATCTCGATACCGGTTTCGATCCGGGCCACCAGACCCTGCCGGCCGGGCTTCTAACAGCGCAGCAGCGCAACTTCGTCGACGATGGGACCGGTCCGGATAACGCGACCGACCACGCTCCGGCCGGCACGCTCACCAGCAATCGCGGCCATGGCACCGGCACGCTGAGCCTGCTTGCCGGCAACAAGCTCGACGGCACTTCGCCGCATTGGCCGGGCTTTACCGATTTCGTCGGCGGCGCACCGCTGGCGAAGATCCTGCCGGTGCGCATCGCTGACTGGGTGGTGCGGCTGACCAGCGGCACGATGGTGCAAGGCATCGACTATGCGCGCCAGCAGGGGGCGCAGGTGCTGTCGATGAGCATGGGCGGCCTCGCCTCGCAGGCTCTGGTCGACGCCGTCAACCTCGCCTACGACCACGGCCTGGTCATGGTTACTGCGGCCGGGAACAATTTCACCTTCACGCCGCGCAGCATCGTCTATCCGGCCCGCTACAACCGAGTGCTTGCGGCATGCGGCGTGATGGGCGACGGGCGCGCCTATGGCGGGCTCGCTCTCGGGACCATGCAAGGCAATTACGGGCCGCCTTCCAAGATGAACACGGCGCTCGGCGCCTACACGCCGAACGTCCCCTGGGCCGAGATCGATTGCCGCAAGGTGGTTGACATGGACGGCAGCGGCACCTCGGCCGCGACCCCGCAGGTCGCCGCCGCGGCAGCTCTCTGGCTCGCCGAGCATTGGGACGTGGTGAAGAATTACCCGCAGCCTTGGATGCGCATCGAGGCGGTGCGCAAGGCATTGTTTTCGAAGGCCTTGAAATCGACTGCCAAGATGGATGCGGCGGAGACGAAGGAGAAGATCGGGCAAGGCGTGTTGCGGGCTCTCGATGCGCTGGATTTCCTGCCGCCGGCGGCTGGAAGTCTCGCTAAACTCGCGCCGGCTACCTACACATGGAGCTGGCTTGACCTCTTGACCGGCGGGAATTCGTTGGCGGCGCCAACGCCGGCGATGCTGCGCCAACGGAAGATGTTTGCGCTGGAGCTGACGCAGATGGCGCAACGCTCGACGGCAGTCGAACAGGCGGTCGCCGACCCGGATGGCGATCCGGATCAGGTTTCGGCGGCGGCACGCAACCGTTTTCTGGAAGCAGCGCTCGACCAGGGCAATCCGTCGAAGCCGCTCAAGGCGTTTCTGGAAAGTCTGCTCGGCCGGCCGGGCGCCAGCGCCCCCCTTCCTGCGCCGGTTACAGGCCCAGCGCCGGCCATCAAGCGCAAGCCGCGGCCTCTGCCGCCGCCGCAACGGCGCCTGCGTATCTACGCCCTCGATCCTTCGGTGGCCAAGCGGCTGGACTCGGTTTCGGTCTACCAGGCGACGCTTTCGGTGCCGTGGGACGACGAGCCGGCCACCGACAGGCCGCTGCTGCCCGGTCCGATCGGCGAATATCTCGAAGTGATCGATGTGGACCCCGCGTCCGATCGCGTCTACGACCCGGTCGATCTCAACGACAAGGTGCTTCTGGCGCAGGACGGTCTGCCGCCTTCGGAAGGCAATCCGAAATTCCACCAGCAGATGGTCTACGCCGTCGCCATGACCACGATCGGCCATTTCGAGCGCGCGCTCGGCCGGCGGGCATTGTGGGCGCCGCACTATGCCGAGGCTCCCGGCCGCGCCGGCGACATGACGGTTAAAGCGCATTATGTGCCGCGCCTGCGCATCTATCCGCATGCGCTGCGCGCCGAGAATGCCTATTACAGCCCGGAAAAGAAGGCGCTGCTGTTCGGCTATTTCCCGGCGACCAGCAATGAGGGCGATGTCACCACGCCCGGAACGACGGTGTTCTCGTGCCTGTCCAGCGACATCGTCGCGCATGAAATGTCGCACGCGCTGCTCGACGGGCTGCATCGCCGCTTCCAGGAAGCGTCCAACCCGGATGTGCCGGCCTTCCACGAGGCCTTCGCCGACATCGTCGCGCTGTTCCAGCATTTTACGCTCAAGGAACTGGTCAGCTTCGAAATTGGCAAGGCGCGAGGCGAATTGTCGGCCGCGTCGCTGCTTTCGGGCATCGCCAAGCAGTTCGGGGAAGGCAGCGGCCGGGCCGGGCCGTTGCGCGAATATGGCGGCGCCGGCATGGCCGATCTCGACTACGACAAGACCTTCGAGGCGCATGACCGCGGCTCGATCCTGGTCTTCGCTGTCTACCAGGCCTTCCTGGCCATCGCCGACCGGCGCACCGACGACCTGATTCAGCTTGCCACCGGCGGCTCCGGCATCCTGCCGGCGGGCACCTTGCATCCGAGCCTGGTCGAGCGTCTGACCGACGAGGTCGCCAAGACCGCCAGGCAGATGCTGACCATGTGCATCCGCGCGCTCGACTATTGCCCTTCCGTCGACATCACCTTCGGCGAATACCTGCGCGCGCTGATCACCGCCGACCGCGACGCCTACCCGGACGACCCGCTGCACTATCGCCTGGCCTTCCTGGAATCGTTCCGAAAATGGAAGCTTCTGCCGCGCGACGTCCGCACCATCTCGGAGGAAACGCTTGCCTGGAGCGCGCCGGAGGATCCATCGCCTTCCTGGCTGAAGGGTCTGCTCAGCAAGATCGACCTCGGCTGGAACCAGAAATTGAAGCGGGCCGAGATCTTCGCGCTCAACGACAAGAACCGCTACGCGCTGTGGAAGGCGATGCACAAGGCCTTCGCCTCCAATCCGGATCTCTACAAGCAGTTCGGCCTGCTGCCCGATCTGCCGCGCTACAATGAGGACGGCACGATCATGCATGCGCCGAAGAAGGGCGAGACGACCTTCGACATCTACAGCGTGCGCCCGACGCGTCGCGTCGAGCCGGATGGCTCGTTCCGCGTCGAGGTGGTGGCCGTCATCCAGCAGCGCATTCCGGTTGCGCCGGACGGCACGGCGATGCCGCAAGGCATGTCCAAGGGCGACGGCTTCTTCTGGTTCCGCGGCGGCGCCACGATCATCATCGACCCGCGCGAGGGCTTCGAGGAGATTCGCTACTCGATCATCAAGAATACCGGCAGCACGGACCGGCAGAAGCGCCAGGCCGGGACAATGGCGGCCAATTATCTGTCGCCGCTGCGGGCGCTCTATTTCGGCGGCGAAGTGTCGGAGCCGTTTGCCCTGCTGCATGCCAGCGACGGAGATGACGACCATGTCTAGGAAGCCGGCGACGAGGACAAGGCCGGCAAAAACCGCCGCAGCGGTCGCGCCGGCATCGGGCGTTACCGTGCGGCATTATTGCCAGGGCATCGGCGACTGCCATCTGCTTACCTTTAAGAGGGCGGATGGAAAGCCTTTCCGCATGCTCATCGATTGCGGCATCCATGTTTCGATCGCGGGCGGCTCGGCGCTGGTCGCCGACATCGTCACCGACCTCAAGAAGGAGACCGGCGGCAAGATCGACATTCTCGTCGTCACACACGAACACTGGGATCATGTCTCCGGCTTTCTGACGGCGAAGGACCTTTTCAAGGATTTTGCCGTCGCCGATGTCTGGATGGCATGGACGGAGAATCCTGCGGATGCCGGGGCCGCGGAGCTCGACAAGTTCAAGGGCCAGGCGATCGCCGCGCTGCAAGGCGTGGGCCAGAAGCTCGATGGAATGCAGGGGCTCAGCGCCTATATGGCCGGCATCCGCGACGGCCTGCAGTCCGTGCTCGGCTTCCAGTTCGGCGCCGCGGGCGAGCGGGTGCGCTCGGCCCGCGACGCGGCGGCCAAGCTTTCGCAAAAGCCATCGCCGACCTATTTCGAGCCCGGTGGCCCGCCGGTGACGATCGACGCGTTGCCCAACCTGCGCGTCTATGTGCTCGGCCCGCCGCGCGACAAGGCGGCGCTGCGGCTGGAGGATAAGGCGAGCGAGATGTTCCCGCTGGCCAGCGGCGGCCCGTTCGCGCGGGCGCTGGTGAGCGGCCTTAAGATGAACGAGGCGGCCGATGCCGGTTACGTCGACGAGCTCAGTCCGTTCGAGCGCAATGTCGGCACGCCGCTTTCCGCAGCGCTGCAAGGTGACAGGGGCAGCGATCCTGCCATCGATGTCGGCGCCTTTGTCCGCAAACATTATTCCGGGCCGGTTTCGGGCGCGGCATCCATGGAGGACCGCGACCAGTCCTGGCGGCGCGTCGACGCCGACTGGATGGCGATCGCCGCAGACCTTGCGCTGCAGCTCGACCGTGGCGTCAACAATACCAGCCTCGTCCTTGCCTTCGAGTTCATCGATAGCGGCCGGGTGCTGCTGTTCCCAGGCGACGCTCAGATCGGTAACTGGCTGAGCTGGAAGGAGCTGACATGGCCAGTGGGGCAGGGCACCGTTACGTCGGCCGATCTTCTGGCGCGCACCGTCTATCTCAAGGTCGCCCATCACGGCAGCCAGAACGCCACGCCGGAAAAACAGGGTTTCGATCTGCTGACCAATGCGGACCTTTCGGCCTTCGTCCCCACCAACAAGGGCGACGCCTTGAAAGTGCACTGGGGCGAAATGCCCTATGACGGCATCCTGACCGCGCTCGAGACGAAGACGAAGGGCCGCGTCATCCGCGCCGATGATGCATGGCTGGCGGACAAGAACGGAAGGCCGGGTTTTGCCGTGCCGGCCGGTTCAATCCAGGCAGTGCGCAGCGCGCCCCGCGATGCGGCACGCGGGCCGGGCGGGCTGTGGGTGGAAGTGGATCTGGCCTGAGCGTTCGCCGCCGAGCCGATTGCGAAAAACCAAAAACCGCTCTATGGAGCGAGCGGCTGAATGAGGGCGGCCACTCAACACATTGCACAAGGTCGCCCCATGCCCGATGCTTTCTCCCGCGTCATCGCCTTCCTTGCCGTGGTCACTGCCCTGCTGTTTGCCGGGCTGCATTTCCACCAGGGCCACATCATCGCCACGCTCTATTTCATGACCGGCGCCGTATTGGTGACGGCGGTGACGCGCATGAATGTGAGACGGGGGCTGATTTAGGCGCCTGCGTGATCGAGGTTTGGAGGCCTTGAAAGATCGTCGGCAGATCGCCTTGACTTCGAGAGCCTGCCTCCCTTATATCGCGGCTCGCTTGGCCTTCGGGCGACGAGCGGGCGATTAGCTCAGCGGGAGAGCACACCCTTCACACGGGTGGGGTCGCAGGTTCAATCCCTGCATCGCCCACCATCCAACCTTCTGAAAAAGTTGGATGATCCCACGAGTTCCACCAATTTAGTTAGCGTTGCGAGCCTAGCGCGCCGCTGCGATCAGCCGCTCCGCCAGTTCCGGCGTCAGCGCGTCGAAATGCGAGATCACCAGGGTCGGTTCGAATTCGCGCACATGGCGGTCGGTATAGCCGAAATCGACTGCGACCACGGGAATGCCGGCCGCCTTGGCGGTGTCGATGTCGGTCTGCGAATCGCCGACCATCAAGGCACTGTTCGGATCGCCGCCGGCGAGCCGGATCGTCTCGGTGAGATGGCGCGGGTCGGGCTTGCGGAAGGCGAATGTGTCCTGGCCGCAGATCGCGGCAAAATAGTTCGACATGCCAAGCGCGCCGATCAGCGTCGCGGAATTCGCTTCGTATTTGTTTGTGCAGACAGCCATCAGGTAGCCGGCGGCCTGGAAACGATCGAGCGCGGCGATGACCCCGGGGTAGGGGCGGGACTTGCCGGGAATGTTCAGCGTGTAATGGTCGAGGAACAGCTTGAGGAGCCGGTCGTGCTCCTCGGCCGCCAGCGCCTTGTTCTGCGCGGCATGCGCGCGTTCGATCATGACGCGGCCGCCATGGCCGACGAAGCGCCTGAAACCGGCTTCGTCGATGGCGGCGAGGTCGCTTGCCGCCAGGCTATGGTTAAGGCTGTCGAGCAGGTCGGGCGCCGTGTCGACCAGCGTTCCATCCAGGTCGAAGACGATGATCGGGCGCGGCATGGGAGGTTCCTGTGGCGATTGAATTGCCGTAGCCGATACAGGGAGGGCCGGGTTCAAGCAAGAAGCCTCGATCGGTCCACAGCGGGGGTCTTTGACGGCCTTTGACGGGGCAGGCAAAAATGCTAGGAGGCGCGCGAAACCGGCGAAATCGGGGTCCCCATGGATGCAAGGCAGTTGAAGGTCGAAGCCGCGCGGGCAGCGCTCGCCCATGTCGGCAGCGGCATGCGGCTTGGCATCGGCACCGGCACCACGGCGGAAGAATTCGTGCGGCTGCTGGCGGAGAAGGTGTCGACCGGCCTCAAGGTTATCGGCGTGCCGACTTCGGAGCGCACCGCGGCACTCTGCCGCGAGCTCGGCGTGCCGCTCTCCACGCTCGAGGACACGCCGGAACTCGATCTTACCATCGACGGCGCCGACGAGGTCGACCCGAACCTGACCTTGATCAAGGGCGGCGGCGGCGCGCTGCTGCGCGAGAAGATCGTCGCGGCGGCGTCCGCTCGCATGATCGTCATCGCCGACAAGTCCAAGCTGGTCGAGACCCTCGGCCGCTTCCCGCTGCCGATCGAGGTCAACAAATTCGGCCTGCGCGCCACCGAGATAGCGATCGGGGCCGCCGCGGCAAAGCACGGCCTTTCCGGCCCGGTTACATTGAGGATGACGGGGGGGCAGCCATTTGTTACAGACGGCGGCCACTTTATCCTCGATGCATCTTTTGGCCGCATTCCGGATACAAGAGCGCTTTCGAATGCTCTCTTCGCCATTCCGGGCGTTGTCGAGCACGGTCTATTCATCGGGCTGGCGTCAACGGCCATCATCGCCGGCGGCGACGGTATCGAAACCGTCCATGCAGCCTGAAACCAGGGAGTTCTATCGACCATGATGTTGCCTAAACGAGTTCGCCGCCTTACGATGCTTCTGGCGGCCTCGGCCGTCCTTGCGCTGTCCTCGCCGGTATTTGCGCAGGATATCAGCGAATCGCATCTGAAGGCCGCTCGCGCTGCGGTCGCGGCGATCCACGCCACGGACTCTTTCGACAACATCCTGCCGCAGGCGGCTGCGGCACTGGAGTCGCAGCTCATCCAGAAGAACCCCGACATGCAGGAGCTGATCGGCAAGACCGTGGCCGAGAAAGCACTCGGCCTTGCCTCGCGGCGCGCCGACCTCGAAAAGGAGGCGGCCATGGCCTATGCCAAGGTTTTCTCCGAGAAAGACCTCAACGACATCGCCACCTTCTACAGCTCGGAAGCCGGCAAGAAGCTGCTGGACAGCGGCCCCGCGGTGACGCGCGACCTCGTGAAGGCCGCCGACATCTGGCAGAACGGCGTAGCCCGCGATCTGGCGCAGCAGGTCGGCGAGACGCTTGCCGCCGCGGCCAAGGCCAAGGCGCCGGCAGCACCGGCTCCGGCCGCCACGGCGCCGGCCGATGGTTCCGCTCCGGCGGACAATTCAGCTCCCGCCGACAATTCAGCTCCTGCGGACGACTCGCAGAACTGATCCGCATCGCCGGCCAGCAGCCGCTGGACCACAAAGCCCGGGTTCGCCCGGGCTTTTCTTTTGCCGCTTTGCGGCCTACCTGTGACCCGTCTTTTCTCATCCGCAGGAGCCCAAGCGATGGCCGCTTATGACTATGATCTGTTCGTCATCGGCGGCGGCTCTGGCGGGGTGAGGGCGGCCCGGGTGGCGGCCTCCCTCGGCAAGCGGGTCGCCATTGCGGAGGAGTACCGGTTCGGCGGCACCTGCGTCATCCGAGGCTGCGTGCCGAAGAAGCTCTATGTCTATGCTTCACAGTTTCCCGAACATTTCGCCGACGCCGCCGGCTATGGCTGGACCGTGCCCGAGGCGAGCTTCGACTGGCAGACGCTTGTCGCCAACAAGGACAAGGAGATCGCGCGGCTCGAGGCGGTCTACAAGAGGAATGTCGAAGGCTCCGGCGGCGAGACCTTCCACTCGCGCGCCGTGCTGGTCGATCCGCACTTGGTTTACTTGGTCGCCGAAGATCGCACCGTCAGCGCCGACCAGATCCTGATCGCTACCGGCGGTCGGCCAGCGCCGCATCCGGCGCTGGCAGGCCACGAATACTGCATCTTCTCCAATGAGGCCTTCGATCTGAAGGAGTTGCCGAAAGCGATCATGATCGAGGGCGGCGGCTACATCGCCGTCGAATTCGCCAACATCTTCCACGGTCTGGGCGTCGACACCACCCTGGTCTACCGCGGCCAGGAGATCCTCACCCGCTTCGACATGGATCTGCGCCGCTCGCTGCATGAGACGATGGAGAAAAAGGGGATCAAGATCCTCTGCCCCGCAGTTTCGGAATGGGTGCGCAAGACCCCGGAGGGCAGGCTGGACGTGCTGTTGTCTTCCGGCCAAACCCTAACGGTCGACCAGGTCATGCTGGCGATCGGGCGTATTCCCAATACCGAGAATATGGGCCTGGAAGGCGTCGGCATCGAACTCAGTAAAACGGGCGCGATCGTGGTCGATCAGTACTCGCGCACCAATGTCGACAACATCTGGGCGATCGGCGACGTGACCCATCGCGTGCAGCTGACGCCGGTCGCCATCCACGAGGCGATGTGCTTCATCGAGACCGCCTTCAAGGACAATCCGACCGCGCCGGACCACGACACCATTGCGACGGCGGTGTTCTCGCAGCCGGAGATCGGCACCGTAGGCGTATCGGAAGACGAGGCGATCAAGCGCTTTCCCGACGTCGAGATCTACCGCGCCTCGTTCCGCCCAATGCGGCATACGTTGTCCGGCCGCGACGAGAAGATGCTGATGAAGCTTGTGGTCGACGGCGCGTCCAGGAAGGTGGTCGGCGCCCATATTCTAGGCCCCGATGCCGGCGAGATGGCGCAGCTTCTCGGCATCCCGCTGAAAGCTGGCCTTACCAAGGAGGACTTCGACCGCACCATGGCCGTGCACCCGACCGCGGCCGAGGAACTGGTGACGATGTACAAGCCGACCTATCGCGTGAAGAACGGCGAACGGGTCTAGCGATCGCTCCGGAGTCGACCTTGTCCGCCGCTCCGCTCGACCGCGATTTCGGCCTACGGATCGACCGCGTCATCGGTGCGGCCATGGAGGAGCAGCGCGTCGTCGGCGGCGTGATCCTGGTCTCGCAGCACGGCGCCGTGCTCTACCGCCGCGCCTTCGGCCTTGCCGACCGCGAACGGGGCAAGCCGATGATGCAGGACGCCATCTTCCGGCTGTCCTCCGTCACCAAGCCGATCGTGGCCGCCGCGGCATTGGCTCTGGTCGAGGCCGGCCAATTCGCGCTTGACGATCCGATCGCCAAGTTCATTCCAGAGTTCCGCCCGAAGATGCCTGGCGGCGAAGAGCCGACGATTACAGTGAGGCAGTTGCTCACCCATACCGCCGGCCTTGCTTATGGCTTCGCCCAGCCTGCCGGCAACGCCTATGAGCGCTCGCATGTATCGGATGGGTTGGACCAACCGGGGCTGTCCATGGCCGACAACCTGGCGCGCATCGCTTCGGTGCCGCTTGCTTACGCGCCCGGGACAGGCTGGGCCTATTCGGTGGCGATGGACGTGCTGGGCGAAGTGATGGCCAGGGCAGCCGGCACCTCGTTGCCGGATCTCGTCGATCGCCTGGTTGCTACACCACTCGGCATGAGCGACAGCCGCTTTGGCGTGCGCGAGGAGAAGCGCTTGGCCGTTCCCTATGCCGACGATCCGTCCGGCGCTGTCAGAATGGGCGAGCATCATCTCGTGCCTTTTGGCGACGGCCTGATCTCGTTTGCTCCGGCGCGCGCCTTCAACCCGGCGTCCTTTCCTTCGGGCGGCGCCGGCATGAACGGTACCGCTGGCGATGTGCTGACATTTCTCGAAACGATCCGGACCGGAGGAGGGCCTGTCATTCGGCCCGAAACCGTCCGGGCGATGACGACCGACGCCATCGTCGGCATCGAGACGACACGGGCCGGCTGGGGCTGGGGGCTGGGATTTGCCGTCCTGCGCGACCCGGCCGCCGCGCAGACGCCGCAGGCAGTCGGGACCTGGCGCTGGGGCGGAGTTTACGGTCACTCGTGGTTTGTTGACCCGTCGGAAGGTCTCACGGTGGTGATGCTCACCAATACGGCGATCGCCGGCATGGCCGGTGCATTTCCGGATGCGGTACGCGACGCGGTATACGGCGTCTGAGACAAAGTGGACCGCCGCGGGATAGAGCGGTTAGAAGAACCGCTCTATCCCTTTGTTCGTCGGAATTCCGGACGGAAAACCGCTCCGCACTTTTCTGGCATTGCTTGAGTGTCGGCGGCGGTAATGCCCGCAAGCCTAGAGCAGTGTGCCGCGAAGGATCACCAGCGCTACCGAGAAGTAAATCACCAGCCCGGTGACATCGACCAGCGTGGCGACGAACGGCGCCGAGGCGCTTGCCGGATCGAAGCCGATGCGCTTCAGCGCGAAGGGCAGCATCGATCCCGACAGCGAGCCGAAGGTGACGATGCCGATCAGCGCCGCGCCCACTGTCGCCGCAATCAGCATCCAGTGCGGACCGTAGTCGTAGAAGCCGAAATACTGCCAGAGCGCGATGCGGCAGATGCCGACGATGCCGAGGATCGAGCCAAGCACCACCCCGGTCGGCAGTTCGCGCAGCGCCACCCGCCACCAGTCGCGCAAACCGATCTCGCGCAGCGCCAGCGCGCGGATGACGAGCGACGTCGCCTGCGAGCCGGAATTGCCGCCGGAGCTCATGATCAGCGGGATGAACAACGTCAGCACGATCGCCTTTTCCAGCTCGCCTTCGTAGCTCTGCATGGCGTTGGCCGTCAGCATCTCGCTGAGGAACAGCGCGCAGAGCCAGCCGGCGCGCTTCTGGATCATGGCGAGGAAGCCCATCTTCATATAGGGCTCGTCCAGCGCTTCCATGCCGCCGAAGCGATGCACGTCCTCGGTCGTCTCCTCTATCATCGTGTCGATGATGTCGTCGACGGTGACGATGCCGAGGATCCTGCCGTGGTCGACGACAGGCAAAGCGAGCAGGTCGTATTTGGAGATCGTCTGCGCCAGGTTCTCGCGATCGGTGAGCGGCGTCACCGTCACCGGCGCGCGGTCGGGCGCCACGGACAGGATCGAATCTTCCGGGTTGCCGGTGATCAGCCGGCGCAAGCCGGTCGAACGCAGCAGGAGCTGCGTGTCCGGATCGACGATGTAGATGGCGTAGATCGTTTCGCGCGTGCGCTCGACCTTGCGGATGTAGTCGAGCGTGCGGCCGACGGTCCAGTCCGCAGGCACGCTGACGAATTCCGTCGTCATGATCGAGGCGGCGCTGCCTTCCGGGTAACCCAGGATGGACAGCAGCGTCGCGCGCAACGGCGGCGCCAAGGCGCCGAGCAGCTCCGAGCGAGCCGGTTCGTCCAGCTCGCGCAGGATGTCGGCCGCGCGGTCGACCGACATGGCGGTCAGGAGCTTGCTTGCCTTCGGGCGCGGCAGGGCCTCGGCAAGCTCGGGTGCCGCTTCGAGTTCCGGCTGGTCGAAGATCTCGACCAGCCGCTCGAACGGCACGGCGCAGAGCAGCTCGATGGCTGTCTCGCGGGGCTCGTGGTTGAGGGCTTCGACGACGTCGGCGACGTGATCGTTGGCAATAACACGGGCGACGGCGACGGCTTCGTCGTCCAATACGGGTGCGAATTCGTTCATGGCTCACTCCTTGCCGTCCGGCAGGACGTGAGCCATCAGGTCACGTCAGGGCGGACGGCGGTTGCGTTCGACTGTGACTGTCGCCAGGCATGGCGGATTGACCTTTCTGCTCGCGGGGTTCGAGTTTGAATTTGGCGAGCGGGCGCAACATAGAAGCGGTTTTGGCCGAGTCAATCGCGAAGGGCGCTTAAAATGAATGCGGGGAGGCCGGATCGCGAGACTGTGATCGAGGCCGGCTCAAGCCGGGGCACCGTCACCGATCAAAGGCTTGGTATGACTGCTATTTCTGCTTCAGCCGGCGGAAGCGCAGCCACTTGTCCTCGACCGGCCGAGGCTGGGAGAGAATTGTGGTGAGCTCGCGCGGCAGGCTGGGTGCAAGCGGCTTCTTGGTGGCCACGCCGTCGGAGATCGAAACCACGCTGTGGTAGAATTCCTCGCCCGACAGCGAGCGCGGCGGCACCGCTTCGTGCATGACGCTGATGACGGTGACGTTCGGGCAATTGTCCTTGATCGCCTGGTGGAAGGCTATCTTGCCTTCGGGATCGAGCGCGGCAGTCGCTTCGTCGAGGAAGAGAAGTCCCGGCTGCTGCAGGATGATGCGCGCGACCACCAGCTTCTGCTTCTGGCCGCCCGAAAGCACCTGGTCCCAGATCTTGCCCTCGCGGCTTTCGTCAGCCAAGTGGCCGATGAAGTCGCCCAGACCGGCCTTGTGCAGGGCGGCCGCAACCTGCGTATCGCTATGATCGCTCTCTGAGCCCGGCAGGCACACGAGCTGCTTCAGCGAGACCTGCTGCAGCTTGATCTCCTGCGCGGCGTAGAAACTCGTCACGCCCTCGGGGAAGACGATGGTGCCGCGGCCGTAGGGCCACAGGCCGTTGATCGCCTTGATCAGCGAAGTCTTGCCGCAGCCGGACTCGCCCTTGAGGAAGGTCCACTCGCCGCGGCGGAAGCGCAAATTGGCGGCGCTGAGGAAGGGTGTCGCATCTTCGCCCTGATGCGCCAGTTCGAGCTTCTGGATGGTCAGGCCGAACACCGGATTCTGGCTGGCGTAGCTGAAGTCGGAGCGACCGGTCTGCTGATAGAATTCGCGCGGGTGCTGGACGTTTTCGATGGCCTCGGCGAGTTCGGTCACGCGTTGACTGTTGGCCCTCAGCGTCGCGATCGCAGGCATCACATGGATGAACCACGAGCACTGGCTGATCAACTGGGCGACCATTTCGGAGCCGGTGATGTAGCCCTTGTAGTCGAGGCGGTTATGGATGAACGACACGAGCCCCGGTGCATAGGCAACGATACGGGCACCGACAAAATTGTAGATCAGCTCGAACGATGTGTAGCTGGTGTTGACGATGTTGAGCCGTCCCCACGTCTTGTCGATATCGACATAGAGCCTGTCATGCATCGACTTTTGCACGCCCTCACCATGCGAGGCGGCGACATGGAAGCTGCGGCGCAGGAATGTCGTCAGCTCGCTGCGGTAGCTGCCCTCGGCCTGCTGCATGCGCACGTTGAGCCGCTCGAGCAATCGCCCGAGCTTGACCGCGATCCAGGTGTTCAACGGCACGTAGGTGGCGACGGCAAGGAAAGCCAGTACCGCTGTGCCGTAGCTGCCCAGGAATTCCAGGCCTTTGACCTCAACCGATGACCCGATCAGGTTCTCACCGATGAAATAGAGCGACGTCGCCACGCCGAGCACGCCCATGGCGAGACCAATGGCGCCGCCGGTCATGTCCTTGATCGATTCCTGGATGCGCTGGTCGATATTGTCCGGAGCGACGATACCGCCCGCCACCGAGCCGTGCTGCGCATGGAAATGGGTATGGTTGCCGTCGAGCAGGGCCAGGTTGAACTGGTTGTTCAGCCAGCCCCGCCATTTGCGGTGCAAAGTCGTCGAAACGAGATTGCGCACACCGGTAAGGCCGGCATCCTTCAGCACCACCAGCAGCACCAATATGCCGGCATTGGTCAGGATGGTCTGCAAGGGATGGGTATTGGCAGCGTCGTGCAGGAAGGCGATCGAATTGCCCAGCTCGCCCAGCGCCATGGCAAACCAGACACCGGCCTTGCTGGACAGCGCCGTCAGCAGTGCGATAACGAGGGTGAGGGTCCAGGCTTCCTTCCACCGGTCGGAAAACCAGTAGGCTCGCATCAGCCCCCAGAATGTACGCATCGACGATACCGGCGTCAGGGACGAGGTCTTTGCCTCGCTGGATATTGGCTCCGGTATTGTACGTCGCGGTCTACCGACGCGAATCACGATCCCGCCCAAACCTTTCTTAGTTTTGTTACACAGGGTAACACCAATTGATCATTTTCCATTAATTTTCTGGCGGGAGAATGTGAACACGGTTACCCGCCGTGGCACATGGGCAACAGAGAGTCGGTGCCGGCAGACCAATCGGTGCGCTGATTTCGGCTTTTATTCCAGCGTGTTAAGGGCAATTGAGCCAGCCGATTGAAAGCTTCCCCAAGGGAAGCAGAAAACACGGGTTTGTGAACGAAAAGAGGTGCCGATCGGCCGAAATGGCTACTGCTCGGTGACGGGAATGCCCGAAAATCTGCCCTCCGTGAGCTCTCCAGGCTTGCCTGATTCGTCTTTTCCCAAAGCGCTGAAATGACCGGAAATGGTCTTTGTGGCTGGGTCGTATTTGTCGATGACGATCTCGCCGCTGGCGAAACGGACATGGCCCACCATGGCGCCGGAATCGAGGATATTGAAATTGGCGCTGTTCGCGGTGGACCCGGCCTTGAGCCTATAGCTGCCGGCAAGGTCGTTCGGATCCCTGAGCACCAGCATCGAATTGAAGGTCTTGGCCGGCGAGCCCTGCTCGGTTCCCGACAGGTTCAGCATCGGCCTGCCGGCCATGTACATCGTCTGGGCCAGGGTAAAGGACGCAGTCCAGGGTTTGCCTTCGAAAGTCGCCGACATGACGGCTTCCTCGGCGGACACGTGCTGCAATGTCAGCGGAAGGCCGAAGGCAAAAGGCAAGCACAGCAGCAACAATGCGCGACGCCTGACCGCCATTCGGTGCCCCCTCAAATCAGCTAAATCCTCACGGATCTTAGCGTAGCGCCGTGCTCGGGGCGATTCACCAGATCGTGTGCGGCGAGCCAACTGCTCCGTAACAGTAATCAAGGTGCGTGACGGCGTTCCATCCGGAACAGTGTGGAAGAACGCTCAGCCTGCGACGGTTTCCAACTCGCCGCGCGCCTTGGCCTGAGCCACCTGGCGGATCGCGTCGGCTAGAGTGTCGGCATCCTGCGCGCCCATCACCGCGTATTTGCCTTCGAGCAGGAAGCACGGCACGCCGGTGATGCCCATGCGCGAGGCGGTGGCGATCTCGTTGCGGACAGCACCGACATCGGCGTCGGTCGGCAGCAGCGTCTCGACCACCGATGCATCCATGCCGGCTTCGCCGGCGGCCTTCACCAGCACGGCATGGTCGCCGATATTGGCGCCTTCCTCGAAATTCAGCTGGAAGAGGCGCCGCACCAGTCGGTTCTGCACGTCCTCGCCGGCAGCGCCCGCCCAGCGGATGACGCGATGAGCGTCCAGCGTGTTGGCGGCGACCTTGATGGCGCCAAATGCAAAATGGATGCCCTCGGCTTCGCCGAGCGGCTCGATGCGTGCGTGAATCTGCTGGATGCGTTCCTCGCTGCCGAACTTGCCGAGCATATATTGGCGGCGATCCATGCCTCCCGAAGGGATGGTCGGGTCGAGCTGGAACGGCCGCCAGCGGACATGCACGTCGACATCCGCCGCGGCAATGGCCTTATCCAAACGCTTCTGGCCGATGAAGCACCAGGGACAAACGACATCGGACACCACGTCGACGGTGATGGAGTTCTCGGCGCTCATGCTCGTCTCCTCTTGGGTTCCGATTGGGTTGGGCTTTCTGTCGAAGAGATATGGAGCATGATGTCGTCCGAAAACCGCTTCACACTTTCGGCATCCTGCTCTGGCGTCAGTTGGGCTTTCGCCACCAGGTCGGCAGTTGATAGCCGAATATGGGGGTCTTTTGCGGATGTTCCAGATAGCTCCAGTAGGCGAGCCATTGCTGCGTGTTGTATTGCATCGGCACCATGTAGTTGCCGGAGATCAGCAGCCGGTCGAGCACACGCACCGCCGCGACATAGTCTTCCTTGGTCCGGGCGTTCAGCATCGCGTCGATCGCGGCGTCGATCGCCGGGTCGGCGACGCCGGCGAGGTTGAACGATCCTTCCGTTTTCGCGGCGACCGATCCCCAGCGGCCAACTTGTTCGCTGCCCGGCGACAGCGAATTGCTGAAGCCGCTCGTACCGATCAGAACCTCAAAGTCGAAACGCTGCTTGCGCGACTGGATCTGGTCGCCGTCGAGGGTGCGGACGCCGACGTCGATGCCGATCTTTTCCAGCGTGCGCTGATAGATGGCCGCCAGCCGCTCTTCATCCTGCGACGAAGTCAGGATCTCGAAGCTGAAAGGGTTTCCCTGCGGGTCGAGCATCTTGCCGTTCTGCACATGGAAGCCGACGCTCTTCAGCAGCTCGAAGGCGGCTTTGAGCACCTTGCGATCCTGGCCCGAACCATCGGTGACCGGTGGACGCCAGGTGCCATCCATCACGTCGGGCGGCACGCGGCCCGGGTAGGGGGCTAGCAGCGCCTTTTCACGGTCGTCGGCCGGATGGCCGAGCGCGGACAGCTCGGAATTCTGCCAATAGCTCATGGTGCGGTTGAACTTGCCGCCGAACAGGTTCTTGTTCGTCCATTCGAAGTCATAGAGCATGCCGAGCGCGCGCCGCACCACGGGGTTCGAGAACTTCGGCAGCCGGGTGTTGAACAGGAAGCCGGTCACCACCGGCGGAATGCCGGTGTTGAAATATTCTTCCTTCACATCGCCCCTTTGGAACGCCGGAAAGTCGATGTCGCGCTCGCGCTTGACCGGATCGGTCTCGTCGTCGAGGGCGCATATGCCTTTCTTGAACGCTTCCGTCTTGGCGTTGGCGTTGAGAAAATACTCGATGGTGACCTGGTCGAAATTGTCGAAGCCGCGTTTCGACGGAACGTCCTTACCCCAGTAATGCGGATTCCGCTTGAAGACGATACGCTGCCCCGGCAGCACCTTGTCCACGGTGTAGGGGCCGCTGCCGATCAGCGGCTTCAGCGTGGTCTTGTCGAAGGTGTCCTTGTTGAAGGCGTGCTTCGGAACGATAGGCGTCAGCGCGACGATCAGCGGGAATTCGCGGTTGGCCTTGTCGTTGAAGGTGAACTTCACGCTGTGCTCGCCGGTCTTCTCCAGCTTGGCGATCATGCTCATGCGGTCGCTATAAGGCGGGCGGCCCTTCTCGGCGAAGACGTCGTAGGTGAACAGCACGTCCTCCGGCGTCACCGGCTGGCCGTCCGACCATTTTGCGTCGGGGTTGAGATGGAACTCGATGGTCTTGCGATCCGGATCCATGTCGGCGCTGTCGGCCAGCAGCCCGTAGAGGCTGAAAGGCTCGTCATAGTTGCGCTGCATCAGCGGCTCGAAGACGAGATTGCCGTAAACCGTATCGATCATGCCGCGCGCCGTGGTGCGCAGGCTTTTCAGGATGAAGGGGTTGAGATTATCGAAGGAGCCGACGACGCAATAGGTGACGCTTCCGCCTTTCGGCGCGTCCGGATTGACGTAGTCGAAATGCTTGTAGTCGGGCGGCAGCGCCGGCTCGCCCTGCATGGCGATGCCGTGCTTCGGCTCCGACTGCGCCGGAAGGAGCGAAAGGGCCAGAAACGACGTCGCGGCGATCAGCCGAACGAGAACGCGGTCCATGACCGTCTCCTTGCCGGGCGGCTTTGTGATTCGCCACGCACCGTAGAGCATTTCGCCAGCCGATTGAATCGGCGCACCAACGGGAATCGGGTTCAGCCGCTCCATCGCCGATCGCACTCTTCCCCACGGACATCAAACCGGGAAGAAATCGCGGAAACCGGGCTGGATTCGGCGCCGCTGGCAGTGTAACACGCGCTCCGAAGTCATCCTGTTGCCTCATTTGGGCAACAGGTAGCTGGACCACACGGCACGAAGAAGCCGGTCCCCGGGATCATTTGAGAGGAAAGTGCACCATATGACGATCAACGCGTACCGCCTTTCGGTGCTGGCCGCAGGCGTGGTCGGCGTTCTGGGCGCCGGGCTTTTCACCGCCTCGGCCCAACAGCAGCCGCAGATTCCTCAGGGCTGGTTCAAGGCTTGCACCAAGCAGGAAGACGTCGACATCTGCAATGTGCAGAACATCGTCACCGCAGGCAACGGCCAGCTCGTCACCGGCGTCAGCCTGATCGAGCTCAAGGGCAAGGTGAACCGCAAGGTCTTCCAGGTCACGGTCCCGACCGGCCGCCTGGTTCCTCCGGGCATCGCGCTCCAGATCGATTCCGGCAAGGCGCAGAAGCTCGATTATGTGATCTGCTTCCCGGATCGCTGCGTGGCGGAAGTGCCGCTGAGCGACCAGCTCGTCGCTTCCTTCAAGAAGGGGCAGGGCATCACGCTCACCTCGATCAACTTCCAGAACCAGCCGAACCCGATCAAGATCGCGCTCACCGGTTTCAGCGGCGCCTATGATGGCCCGCCGCTGCAGCAGTCGGACATCGAGGACCGGCAGAAGAAGCTGCAGGACTTCGTCGCCAAGAACAACCAGGACTTCGCCAAGAAGCTCAAGGACGAGCAGGACAAGGCCAAGACCGCGAACTGATCGCCGGAGCATGCTCTGGAAACAAAAGCGGGGCGATTCGCCCCGCTTTTTTGTTGTCGACGCGCTGTGCGCGCGTGGAGCACTTCCAGGAAAAGTGCGAGCGGCTTTCCGTCCGGAATTGCGTAAAAACAAGGAGATAGGGCACTCCACCGTTTCCGTGAAACGGTGCCCTGCGTGGCGTGCTTTTGCGGCTCAGTGCTTCGACTGGCGCTTCGGCTCGTAGCGGCCGTCCGGCAGCTTGTCGAACATCTCGCCGATCTGCGGATGCCGCACCGGCTCGCCCGACCGGTCCTCGAGCAGGTTCTGCTCGGATACATAGGCGATGTATTCGGTCTCAGAATTCTCCGCCAGAAGATGATAGAAAGGCTGGTCCTTGCGCGGACGGACGTCGGCGGGAATGGCCTCGTACCATTCCTCGGTGTTGGCGAATTCGGGATCGACGTCGAAGATCACGCCGCGGAACGGAAACAGCCTGTGGCGAACCACCTGCCCGATCGAGAACTTGGCCGTTTTCATCACGCTCACCACTTAGGTTCCGAGGCGCCATTTGTGGCTGCGCGCAAGGCGCCTAAGACCTTGAATTTACACGTCACGCCGCCAAAAATCGACCCCGACTTTCGGCTTGGGCCTATTTGGCGCAGGCGCTGCCGCAATTCAATAGCCGCACTCCATGTTGCAAGCTACGGATGGGCTACGCGTAAGGTTTCGCGCGTGGCGTGGAAGGAGGCGCTGATCGGCTTCTAATGCTCGGCCGGTTTGCGCAAGCCGCCGGCAATGGCGCGAAAGCCGCTGCCCGGCCGCAGCCCCTCGCGCATGAAGAAGGCTCGCAGCGGGGCGAAGCTGCCCAGCGCATTGAGGCCGGCGCTGCGTGCCAGCTGCGCCGGCAGCATGTCGGACAAGAGCGACATGTTGAGCAGATTCACCGCGCCGCTGCGCGCCCATATGTCGGGTCGGCGCCTCGTGTCATATGCGGCGAGGGCCCGGCGCGATCCAGGATCGGTGCTGTTTTCACTCGCGATTCCAATCAGATCTTCGATATCCCTGATGCCGAGGTTGAGGCCTTGGGCGCCGATCGGCGGAAACACATGCGCTGCTTCGCCGACCAGCGCCACGCGGTTTTGCGCGAAGCGGCCGGGCGAGGCCGCCGACAACGGATAGACCTGGCGACCCGGCTCGACGGAGACACGGCCAAGCATCGACTGCATCTGCTCCTCGACACGCGCCGACAAGGCCGCATCGTCGAGCGCCGCAAGCTCCTGCGCCGTCTCCGGCTTCACCACCCAGACAAGGCTGGAGCGCCTGCCGGGCAGCGGTACCTGCGTGAACGGCCCCGTTTCGGTGTGGAATTCGGTCGAGACGAAGCCATGCTCGCTGCGATGGCCGAAATTGAGGACAAGCGCCGACTGCGGATAAGGCCGCGCGGAGGCGCGAATGCCGGCGGCTTCGCGCGCCAGAGACAGGCGCCCATCCGCGGCGACCGCTAGCGCGGCCGAGATTTCGCTTCCGTCGGCCAGCCTTGCATGGGCCTGCTCGGCATCAAGGCTCCAGGACGTGACGGTGGATTTCAGCCAATGAATGCCCTCATGAGCTGAAACGGCCCTGGCGAGGATGGGGATAAGAGCGTTGTTCGGCAAATTGAGGCCGAACTGTTCCTCGCCGATCTCGCCGGCGCGGAAGGTCACCGTTGGGCTGCGGATCAGCCGCCTTGTGGCGTCGACGATACGCATCGCCTTGAGCGGCGCGGCCTGCGTCTTCAGTTCGGCAAGGACGCCCAGCCGTTCAAGGACCTTCAGCGCCGGATTCATGAGGGCCGTGGTGCGGCCGTCGGAGGTGTTGGCCTCGGGGCCGACCAACGTGACGTCGAAGCCGGCCCCAGCAAAGCCGAGCGCCGCGATCAAGCCGGCCGGACCGCTGCCGGCAACCAGGATGCGGGCTTTGTCGTTGCGCTCCACGCCAGCCTTCCACAATGAGAGGCGACCCGTCGGGCCTTTATCCCGGATATAGGTCAGATCAGCCGGCTTGATCAACGCGGCGATTCAGCCCATTCGAATGCCATGAGCGGCGAGCAGCATGATTTCAGCCATCTCGACCCCGCCGGCCGCGCGACGGCGGGCGTCGCGCGCAGCCCGCGCCTCGCGGTCATGCTCACGATCGGCATCGGTATCGCCTTCGCCTGGTTCCTTCTCGGCGCAATGGCGATCCGCGGCGCCGAAAGCCGCCCTGCCGGCGCGCCCGGCGACATGCTGCTGAAAAACCTGCCGAGCCTGCCTTTGCCGGATTTTCTCGACCGGTTCTTTGCTCTGTGTCTCGCGCCGGCGCCGCTCGCAGACCCGACCGTCCAACAGGCGTCGGCGCTTGTGCTGATGTGGTTCCTGATGGCCGTGGCGGCGATGCTGCCATCGGCGGCGCCGTTGATCCGCACCTATTGCGAAATCGCCGACACGGCGAGGATCAAGGGCGAACCCGCCGTTCATCCGCTGGTGCTTGTCGCCGGATATCTCAGCACATGGCTTGCCGCATCCGTGGGTTTCACGATGCTGATGCTCGCGGTCTACGCCTTCGCCGGTTCCGGCCGGATGCTCGATCCGGCCGTTGGCCTTGCCGGCGCCGCGGCGCTGCTTATCGCGGCCCTTTATCAATTCAGCGGCGTGAAACGGGCATGCCTGGAAAAATGCCGCAACCCGTTCTCGATCCTCTTCGCCAACTGGAGCGCGAAACCGGGCCGCATCTTCCGTTTGGGATTGGAGCAGGGCGTCTGGTGCCTCGGTTGCTGCTGGGCGCTGATGCTGGTGATGTTTGCCGTCGGCGCCATGAACGTCTTCTGGATGGCGCTGATCGGACTGTTCACCCTGATCGAAAAACAGACCGCCGGCAGGGTGGCCAGCCGGATTGCCGGTGCGATACTGCTTGTGTGGGCGGCAGCCCTGCTATTAGTTTCGGCGTAAGGGGAGAATTCGATGACCGACCAAAGCTGGGCAATGAAAGGGGAGCTGGTACTCTCCTGCAATTGCACGGTTTTCTGTCCCTGCGTGCTGTCGCTGGGCAGCCATCCGCCGACCGAGGGCTATTGCCAGACCTGGGCGGGTTTCCGGATCGACGCGGGCCATTTCGGCGAGGTCGACCTTTCCGGCCTCAATCTCGGCCTGATCATGGAAATTCCCGGTTATATGAGCCGCGGCAACTGGACGGCAGGCCTGTTCATCGACAAGCGCGCCTCGATCTACGCGGTGAAGGCGCTGACCAAGATCTTCACCGGCAAGGCCGGCGGCACCACCTCGCTGCTGTCGATCCTCGTCGGGAAATTCCTCGGGGTCGAGCAGGTGCCGATCGCCTACGAGACGCGCGACAAGACACGCGTCTTCCAGATACCGAAAATCATCGACGGCGCGGTGACGCCTATCCCAGGCAAGGACCGCGAGAAGGATACGGTGATCACCAATTCCGAATATTGGATCGCGCCGGAGATCATCGTCGCGAAGTCCGACAAGAGCAAGATGCGCGCCTTCGGCCGCAACTGGAATTTCGCCGGCCGCTCGGCCGAAATTTGCAAGCTGGACTGGCGGGGACCGTGAGCAAGAACACAAGGGCCGGCAAGGCAGCCAAGAAGATCGCGGAACGGATCCCGTTGCCGAAGAAGAAGGTGACGTGGCCGCAGGCGCGCGCGTTCTCCGTCCATCTTCTCACCGCGTCGGGATCGTTCCTTGCGTTCCTGTCGCTGGTGGCGGCGAGCGAGGAGCGCTGGACGGCGATGTTCTGGTGGCTTGGACTGGCGCTGTTCGTGGACGGCATCGACGGCCCGATCGCCAGGAAGCTCGAGGTCAAGGAAATCCTGCCGACTTGGTCGGGCGAGCTCCTCGACAACATCATCGACTACGTCACTTACGTGCTCATTCCGGCCTTCGCGCTCTATCAGCGCGGCTTCATGGGCGAGAACCTGTCCTTCCTGTCGGCGGCCATCATCGTCGTCTCCAGCGCGATCTATTATGCCGACACCGGCATGAAGACGAAGGAGAACTTCTTCAAGGGGTTCCCGGTCGTGTGGAACATGGTGGTGTTCACGCTCTTCGTCATCGAGCCCGGGCAATGGGTGTCTTTCGCCGTGGTGGTGGTCGCCGGCATTTTGACTTTCCTGCCGATCAACTTCATCCATCCGGTGCGCGTCGTGCGGCTGAGGCCGGTCAATCTCGGCATCACGCTTTTGTGGTGCGCCTTCGGCGCGCTGGCGCTGGCGCAGGCCGCGCTAGCCAGCTTCTACAACAAGATCGGCGTGCTGGGTGAGCAGGTCAGCGACTTCACCAAGATCGGCATCACCATCACCGGCCTCTATCTCGCCTGCATCGGGGGCGTCATGCAGATGTTCCCCAATCTGGGCGCCAAGAAGCCCTGATCCTGGATCAGGATATTTCTGGTCGAATGGTCATCCTGGCCTAACTGTCCATCGGCGCATGAGCTTCCGAAAAATCGGTGCTCCCTTTCGGAATCATGTTCCAGATTGTGTACCCTTCAGAGAGTTCAGCAATGTCCAAGGCAATCCGCATCCACGCCAATGGCGGCCCCGAAGTCCTGGCTTATGAAAATGCCGATCCCGGCCAGCCGGGAGAAGGCCAGATCCTGATCCGGCACACGGCGATCGGCCTCAACTTCATCGACGTCTATTACCGCTCGGGGCTTTACCCGCCACCCGGCGGCTTTCCGCTGATCCCGGGCGGCGAGGCGGCGGGCGTCGTGCTGGCGCTCGGTACCGGCGTCGACTGGCTGAAGCCAGGCGACCGCATCGCCTATGCCGTCAATATCGGCGCTTATGCCGAACAACGGGTGATCGCCGCCGACCGTGTGGTAAAAGTGCCGGACGGCATCAGCGACGAGCAGGCGGCGGCGATGATGCTGAAAGGCATGACGGCGGAATATCTCTTGCGCCGCACCTTCCCGGTGAAGGCCGGCGACACGGTTCTCTACCACGCGGCGGCCGGCGGCGTGGGCCTCATCCTCGGCCAATGGGCAAAGCATCTCGGCGCGACCGTGATCGGCACCGCGAGCTCCGCCGACAAGATCGAGCTTGCCCGGGCGCATGGCTTCGACCACGTCATCAACTACAAGGAGCAGGATTTCGTCACCGGCGTCGCCGCACTGACCGGCGGGAAGAAATGCGACGTCGTCTACGATTCCGTCGGCGCCGACACCTTTCCGGCATCGCTCGACTGCCTGCGGCCGCTCGGCATGTTCGTCAGCTTCGGCCAGTCGTCCGGACCGATCCCGCCTTTCTCCATGTCGCTGCTGGCACAGAAAGGCTCGATCTATGCGACCCGGCCGACGCTGTTCGTCTACAACGCCAAGCGCGAGGATCTGGTGAAGTCGGCCGAAGCGCTTTTCGACGTGGTCAAGAGCGGCGCCGTCGAGATCAAGATCAACCAGCGCTACGCGCTGAAGGAGGCGGCAAAGGCGCAAGCCGATCTCGAAGCCCGCAAGACGACGGGCACGACCGTCCTCATCCCTTAGAGCTTCACCGCTACATAGCTTCGGCACCAAACACCTAGCCGACTGCCTTGTTTTTCAGCGGCTTGCCGTGCCCGAAGGCACGGCTTGCCTGAAAAAGCGATGCGGATTGCCGTTGTTTTCAAGAGGTCTATCTTAGCCCTTGAGTTTCCGCTGAAATTCTTGAAGCTCTTTCAAGTTGGGTGCTGCTTTCCGATGGGAGCCGGCCGCGCATACCATGACAGCGGGAACACAGAACATATCCGGGAAACTGGATGGGAGGCACTGTGAGTGCAAATCATGACAGGTCGAACCTGCTCGAGGTTCGTGGCCTTACCAAGATTTTCGGCACGCTGACGGCGTGCGATCACATCGATCTCAACATCGCGAAGGGCGAGATCCACGCGCTGCTCGGCGAGAACGGCGCCGGCAAGTCGACGCTGGTCAAGATGCTGTTCGGATCGCTCGAGCCGAATTCGGGCGAGATTTTCTGGGACGGCAAGCCGGTCCAGATCACCAGCCCGGGGGTGGCCAAGAAGCTGGGCATCGGCATGGTGTTCCAGCATTTCTCGCTCTTCGAAGCGCTCACCGCAGCCGAGAACATCGCGCTTTCACTCAATGACGGTTCGCCGATCAGCACCATTGCGGCGAAGGCGAGGGCGCTTTCCTACAGCTACGGCCTGCCGCTCGATCCGGAGTCGCTGGTCGGCGATCTCTCCGTCGGCGAACGCCAGCGCATCGAGATCATCCGTTGCCTCTTGCAGACGCCGCAGCTCATCATCCTCGACGAGCCTACCTCGGTGCTGACCCCGCAGGAAGCCGACAAGCTGTTCGAGACGCTGGAGCGCCTGCGCTCGGAAGGCAAATCGATCCTCTACATCTCGCACCGGCTGGAAGAGGTCAAACGCATCTGCGACCGCGCCACGGTGCTTCGCCACGGCAAGGTCGTCGGCCACTGCAATCCGCGTGAGGAGACGGCCGCATCGCTTGCCCGCATGATGGTCGGCAGCGAGGTGAAGGCGGTGGTGCGCGCGCCGGCCGAAGGCATCGAGACGGCGCCGGCGCTGCTGGAAATCCGCGGCCTCAGCCGCAAGCCGGCGACGCCCTTCGCCATCCCGCTAAAGAACATCAATCTCACCGTGCGCGCCGGCGAAGTGATCGGCATCGCGGGTGTGGCCGGCAACGGCCAAGGCGAGTTCTTCGAATCCGTCTCCGGCGAAGTGCTGCAGCAGGATGCCGGTTCCGTACGCATCCGAGGCAAGGACGCCGGCGGGCTGCCGATCACCGGCCGCCGCCTGATGGGAGCCGCCTTTGTCCCTGAAGAGCGCCTGGGCCATGGCGCGGCGCCGCGCATGAAGCTTTCGGAAAACCTGCTTCTGTCCCGCCATGCCACCGACGGCAAGGCTTTCGTCGGCTCGGGTGGCATGGTCAGGAACGGCGCGGTCTACAGCGCCGCCCAGCGCATCATCAAAGCCATGGACGTGCGCAAGAGCGCGCCCGATCCGGAGGCGGCGGCGCTGTCGGGCGGCAATCTGCAGAAATTCATCGTCGGCCGCGAGCTCGACCGCAAGCCGAGCGTCATGATCGTCAACCAGCCGACCTGGGGCGTGGACGCAGGCGCTGCCGCCCACATTCGTCAGGCGCTGATCGAGCTAGCCCGCAGCGGCTCGGCGGTCCTGGTCATCAGCCAGGACCTCGATGAATTGTTCGAACTGTCGGACGCGATCGCCGTCATGCACAACGGAGAATTGTCGGCGCCGCTGCCTATCGCCGACGCGACGTTCGAGAAGATCGGCCTCTTGATGGGCGGCGCAGAGCCCGGCCACGCCGAACACAGAATGGAGGTGGCATGATGCGCATCGAACTCGTCAAACGCCCGCAGCGCTCGGCGCTGTTCTCGATGCTGTCGCCCTTCATCGCCTTCGCGCTGACGATCATTGCCGGCGCCATCATGTTCGCTTTGCTCGGCGTCAATCCGCTCAATGCCTTCGAGATTTATTTTGTCGAGCCGATCAGCCAGGTCTGGCAGTTGCATGAGCTGGCCATCAAGGCGGCACCGCTGATCCTGATCGCGGTCGGCCTATCGGTCTGCTACAAGGCCAACATCTGGAACATCGGCGCCGAAGGCCAGTTCATTTTCGGCGCGATCTTCGGCTCGATCCTCCCGGTCCTGTTCCCGCAGTTCGAAGGCCCGCTGGTGATCCCGCTGATGCTCTTGCTGGGCATGGTCGGCGGAGCGCTCTACGCATCGATCCCGGCGCTCTTGAAGACGCGTTTCAGCACCAATGAGATCCTCACCAGCCTGATGCTGGTCTATGTGGCGCAGCTTTTCCTCGACTGGCTGGTGCGCGGCCCGTGGCGCGATCCGCAAGGCCACGGCTTTCCGCAGACCATCCAGTTCGGCGACTCGGCCGTGCTGCCGGAGCTGATGCCGGATGCCGGCCGCGCCAATTGGGGTTTCGTCTTCGCGCTGGTTGCCGCGGTGGCGATCTGGCTGATGATGAGCCGCATGCTGAAAGGTTTTGAAGTGCGCGTGCTGGGCTCCAGCCCTAGGGCAGGGCGCTTCGCCGGCTTCGGCTTCAACCGCATGGTCTTCTTCACCTTTCTTTTGTCCGGGGCGCTGGCCGGTCTGGCGGGCATCTCCGAGGTCTCCGGCGCCATCGGTCAGTTGCAGCCGGTGATCTCGCCCGGATACGGCTTCACCGCCATCATCGTCGCCTTCCTTGGTCGCCTCAATCCGCTGGGCATCGTCGCCGCGGGCCTGGTGCTGGCACTTACCTATCTCGGCGGCGAGGCGGTGCAGAGCGCGCTCGGCATCTCCGACAAAGTGGCGCGCGTCTTCCAGGGCATGCTTCTGTTCTTCGTGCTCGGCTGCGACACGCTCATCCACTACCGCATTCGCCTGATCGGCATGGCGTTGATGAAGCCGAACGGCGCGAAGCTCGAAGCAGCGCCCAAGCTCGAGGAGGCCCGCTGATGGACATCACCGTCAATATTCTTTTGACCATCGCGACAGCGGCGACGCCACTTCTGATCGCGGCGATCGGCGAGCTTGTGGTCGAGCGCTCCGGCGTGCTCAATCTCGGTGTCGAGGGTATGATGATCATGGGGGCCGTGGGCGGCTTCGGCGCCGGCTATCTTACCGGATCGCCGTGGATAGGCCTGCTGGCCGCGATCATCGTCGGTGCGCTGTTCTCGCTGCTGTTCGCCGTCATGACGCTGTCGCTCGCGACCAACCAGGTGGCGACCGGCCTGTCGCTGACGCTGCTCGGCCTCGGCCTCTCCGGCATGATCGGCACCAGCTTTGTCGGCCAGCCGGGCGTCAGGCTGCCCAACCTCGATATTCCCGGGATCAGCTCGATCCCGGTCGTCGGCAAGCTGATCTTCGGCCAGGACCCGGTGTTCTACATCTCGATCGCGCTGACCGCGGCAGTGATGTGGTTCCTGTTCAGGACGCGCACGGGGCTTACGCTGCGCTCGATCGGCGACAGCCATACGTCGGCGCACGCACTCGGCATCAAGGTGATCCGTTATCGCTATCTCGCGGTGATCTTCGGTGGCGCCTGTGCCGGCCTTGCCGGCGGGCATCTGTCGCTGGTTTACACGCCGCAATGGGTCGAGAACATGAGCGCGGGCCGCGGCTGGATCGCGCTGGCGCTGGTGGTGTTCGCTTCCTGGCGCCCGTGGCGGGTGCTGGCCGGCGCCTATATTTTCGGCGCGGTGTGGATCGGCCAGCTTCATGCACAGGCTTTTGGCATTCCGGTGCCTTCGCAGTTTCTTTCTTCACTGCCCTATCTGGCAACCATCGTGGTTCTCGTTCTAATCTCCCGCAACAAGCGGCTGACGATGATGAACACGCCGGCTTCGTTGGGGCAGCCATTCGTTCCGGATCGTTGACAACAACAAAAAGACGGGAAGCTCCAAGGCTTAACTCAGAGAGGTAACACAATGAAAAAACTGCTTATTGCGTTGATGACCACGGCTGCGGTCCTGTCACTGGCGGCAACCGCCGAGGCCGCCGACAAGCTGAAGGCCTGCTGGGTCTATACAGGTCCGATCGGCGACTTCGGCTACTCCTACCAGCACGACCAGGGCCGCCTCGAGGTCGAGAAGGCGCTCGGCGGCAAGGTCGAGACCGCCTATCTCGAAAACGTGTCGGAAGGCCCGGACGCCGACCGCGCTTTCGAGCGCCTGGCCCGTGAGAACTGCAAGATCATTTTCGGCACCTCCTTCGGCTTCATGGATGCCATGGTGAAGGTCGCCAAGAAGTTCCCCAAAGTGATGTTCGAGCACGCGACCGGTTTCAAGACCGGCGACAATCTCGGCATCTACAACGCCCGCTTCTATGAAGGCCGCTATGTGCTCGGCCAGATCGCGGCCAAGGAATCGAAGAAAGGCCTCGCCGGCTACATCGTTTCCTTCCCGATCCCGGAAGTGGTGATGGGCATCAATTCCTTCATGCTCGGCGCGCAGTCGATCAATCCCGATTTCAAGGTCAAGATCGTGTGGGTGAATTCCTGGTTCGACCCGGGCAAGGAAGCCGACGCCGCCAAGGCGCTGTTCGACCAAGGCGCCGACATTATCGTCCAGCACACTGACTCGACCGCCGCGCTGCAGGTGGCCGAGGAGCGCAAGCTGCATGGTTTCGGCCAGTCGTCCGACATGATCAAGTTCGCGCCGAACGCGCAGCTGACCTCGCTGACCGACGAATGGGGTCCGTATTACATCAGCCGGGTCCAGGCCGCGCTCGACGGCACCTGGAAGCCCGACAATGTCTGGCTCGGCATCAAGGACGGCGCGGTCAAGCTCGCGCCCTTCACCAACATGCCCGACGACGTGAAGGCGATGGCCGAGGCGACCGAGAAGAAGATCGCCGGCGGCTGGAATCCCTTCACCGGACCTGTGTCCAAACAGGACGGCTCGCCCTGGCTGAAGGACGGCGAGGTTGCCGACGACGCCACGCTGCTCGGCATGAATTTTTACGTCAAGGGTATCGACGACAAGCTGCCGCAGTAAGCGGCAAGTCGCGGAACCGAAACGGAAAAGGGCGCCGCGGGCGCCCTTTTTCTTTGAAGCTGCGAGGGGCTGTCAGACGGCCGAGCCGTAAAGGTCATAGGCATCCGCGCGGTCGATCTTGACGGTGACGATGTCGCCAGCGCGCAACGGCCGCCGCGACTGGATGTGCACCGAGCCGTCGATCTCCGGCGCGTCATATTTGGTGCGGCCTTTACCGGATGTGCCATGCGCCTCGTCGATCAGCACCGGCAGACGCTTGCCGACTTTCTTGGCGAGCTGAGTGGCCGAGATCTTCTGCTGGCGCTGCATGAAACGGTGCCAGCGCGCTTCCTTGATCTCCTGCGGCACCTGCTCCAGGCCGAGATCGTTGGAGCGCGCGCCCTTGACCGGCTCGTATTTGAAGCATCCGGCGCGGTCGATCTTGGCTTCGTCCAGCCAGTCGAGCAGCATCTGGAAATCATCTTCGGTCTCGCCAGGGAAGCCGACGATGAAAGTCGAGCGGATAGCGAGGTCGGGGCAGACGTCGCGCCAGCCGCGGATGCGGTCCAGTGTCTTTTCGCCATGCGCGGGGCGGCGCATGTTCTTCAGCACCTGCGGTGAGGCGTGCTGGAAGGGGATGTCGAGATAGGGAAGGATCTTTCCCTCCGCCATCAGCGGAATGACATCGGCGACATGCGGGTAGGGGTACACATAATGCATGCGTATCCAGATGCCGAGCTTGCCGAGCTCCTCGGCGAGGTCGAGGAATTTCGCCCGCACTTCGCGGTCGCCGAACATCGACGTCTGGTATTTGATGTCGATGCCGTAGGCGCTGGTGTCCTGCGAGATGACGAGGATCTCCTTGACGCCGGCCTTGGCGAGCTTTTCGGCTTCGCGCAGCACATCCGCCGCCGGCCGCGAGACGAGATCGCCGCGCAGTGCGGGAATGATGCAGAAGGTGCAGCGGTTATTGCAGCCCTCGGAAATCTTCAGATAGGCGTAGTGGCGCGGGGTGAGCTTCACGCCTTGCGGCGGCAACAGGTCGACATAGGGATCGTGGCTGGGGGGAGCGGCCTCATGCACCGCCGCCATCACGCTCTCATAGGCCTGCGGGCCGGTGATCGCCAGCACGTTGGGATGCTTCTCGCGGATGACCTCCGGCTCGGCGCCGAGGCAGCCGGTGACGATGACGCGGCCATTTTCCGAAAGGGCGGAGCCGATGGCGTTGAGCGACTCGTCGCGCGCAGAATCGAGGAAGCCGCAGGTGTTGACGACAACGAGATCGGCGCCGTCATGCTTGCGCGCGATTTCATAGCCTTCGGCGCGCAGCCGCGTGATGATACGCTCGGAATCGACGAGCGCTTTCGGGCATCCAAGACTGACGAAACTGACGCGTGGGGCGGACATTAACTTTGTTTTCCAAGAGGTGAGGGCAAGATCGAAGGTTGAGCCGCAGGCTCTGAGGATCGATCTATATGCGCGGCTCTAGGCCATTCGCGCGGCGCCATAGCACGCTTCGGCCCAGAAGCAAACCTGCCGGTCGCCCGGGAGAAGAGGCGACCCGGCGACGTGTCCCCTAACGAGCGTCAGTGGCCGTCCGGTCCGAACCATGGCGCCAGGAAGGCAAAATGGTCGGGAAACTGCTGCACGGCGCCTCCGAGCAGCATGTTGATCGCCACGTACAAGATGATCAGTAGGCCGACATAGGCGATCCAACGATATGTGTGCAGGAGGCGTGCGACAAAGGAAGCGGCAAAACCCATCAGCGCGATCGAAAGGGCCAGCCCGATGATCAGGACGGTCGGATGCTTCATGGCGGCGCCGGCGACGGCCAGAACGTTGTCGAGCGACATAGAAACGTCGGCGATGACGATCTGCCAGGCGGCCTGCGAGAAGGTCTTGCGCGGGCCCTTGCCGGAGACGGAACCGTCCTTGTTGTAATCGCTGTTCGACAGCGCTTCGGTCGCGTCGCGCTCGTCGTCGTGACTGACGCGCAGCTCGCGCCACATTTTCCAGCACACCCACAGAAGCAGAAGACCGCCGGCGATGAGCAACATGGGGCCGATGCTCAGCAGCCATTGCGTGATCAAGGCAAAGACTATGCGCAGGACGGTGGCTGCACCGATGCCGACGAGGATGGCGCGCTTGCGCTGATCCGCGGGAAGGCCGGCCGCCGCGAGACCGATCACAATTGCGTTGTCGCCGGCGAGGGCGAGATCGATTGCGACAACCTGGAGGAGAGCTGAAAGGCCTGCGGCAGTGAATATTTCCATCGACTAGAAATCCTTGCCTGAAATGAACGTAGCCCTTGACCCCGACGGGCCTAAAGGCATGGTCCATCGGCGTCAAGACGCAGGTTTGGACATCGCCGGAAAACAACGTCGCGGGCGCAAGCCCTCAAGGATTTCGGGTGGTTGCCGGCAGGGGGCAAGGCCGGAAACTAGTCGTAGAGATTATATTTGGCCCAGTCCGATTCCGGGATTTCGTCGCCGATCTTGTAGCGGAACTGCAGCACCTGCATGTGGTCCGGCGCGGTCAGGCATTTGAACTTCAGCCGGTACCATTGGCCGTTGCTGCGGAAGGCGGCGCCGGAGCTCTTGATGGCATCGGCGCTCATCTGCGGCGTGGCGAAGGCGTAGGCCACGACCCGGTCGGCTTTGTAGTTGTGATCGTCGTGACTGATCCGGTCGAGCACTTCGGCATCACAGCGCTGCTCGAGACGAGTCTGCGGGTCGAGTTTCAAGAGGCCGGCGCGCAACGCATTGTCCATCGCCTTGGCCGGCAAGACCGGCGTCAGCGACGCCAGAACCATCAGGCAGAGCTTTTTCATGGGCGCGACAAGCAGCACATTCTGTCCGAGAAATCAAATAAACGGTGTTTTACCAATCGCCTCGGCAGGCGAGGAGGCGGCTGCCGTCGAGTCAGATCAACATCTTGGACGGTGATCGGCGAAAGTCTCGCAACGCGCTGCGAATCGTAATCATCGGCTTATCAAAAATGGGGCCGAACCCGACACCTTCATGCTCCACTGGGACCTATGGGACGTGCCGCGGCGCTGGTGTCATTTGCGGGAGAGCGCTGAATCCATACTAAGGCCGAGGCCTTGGCCAACTTCGTCATCGCCCGGTTCACCGTCAACCCTTGGGGAAGGCCAAGTTCGGAAGCCTCGTCATCCTCGAAGCTTCCTTGCCTCGCGCTCCAAGGTCTTTCGGTTATTGCCATGCTCTTTAATCAGATCGAGAACCTGCTCGGGGCTGATCCGGTGCTGCTTGGCGAAGTAGCGGACTTCATGGTCCTCGTCGGCTGATACGCGGTCGCGGTCACGGAAATCACGCTTGGTCTTGTCGTCTGCCATGACTGATCCTCCTGGTCAGAAGGAACAGCGATCGATTATGAATGTTCCCATTAGCCGCCGCTAAAGGAACAGACGCCGCTTTGGCGAATTGAGTCCGGTCGCGCAAGGAGGCCGTGTGCAGGATCAGCGATTTGAGACGCCAGTGCGTGTCGCGCTCGGCAAATCAGGCAACACGATCGATACCGTGGATCGCGTTGCTCAGGCGGCAGATATTCTCCTCAATCGATGGCCGACCCCAACCGGAAAGAAGCAGACGGCCGCCTGTAAGGCTTGTCTCAGTGTACTCCAGGGGCTCGGGGAAGTACGGCACGCCCGAAAAGCCTTCGGTGAGACCGCCAGTGGAGCAAGATCCATTTGGATAACCCTCCATGTGCAATGATTATGAGCAGCATGTCGCCTGGGCCGAATATTGCCGGATGATGGAGTCGCTGGCACTGAAGATCCCGACCCATCAAACTGAGCTCGATCTTCCCCAGGCTGACGACATCCGCATCAACGATCCGGCGCCGGTCATGCGCGCCGCCGGCGACGCGATAGAACTGGCATCCATGACGTTCGGCTTTCCGCCGGCCGGCGCGAAAGGCGGGCCGGTGTTCAACTTCCGGTCGGAAGGCCGCCGGTTCGCCGACAGCAAACGCTGTCTTGTGCCGGCTTCGGCCTTCTTTGAATTCACGGGCACCAAATATCCGAAAGCCAAGCATCGCTTCGCGCTGAACGGTGCCCCGTTCTTGGCCATTGCCGGGCTCTGGCGAGAGGCGACAGGCAACAAGCCGCCTACCTTCACAATGCTGACGACCGATCCGGGGCCGGACGTCGCACCGTATCACAATCGGCAGGTTGTCGTCCTTCAGCCCGAGAACTGGTCCGCGTGGCTTGATCTGTCGAAACCCGAGAGCGACCTTTTGCGGCCGCTTCCGGCGGGACAGCTGTCGGTAGAGACGGTGCGCCCGGAGCGCCCCTGACTAGTTTACCGATGCGGGCCTTAGTTCCCGTGGCATTTTGGCCAGCCCGCGCAAGAAGCCCTTGGCGCGGCTTGGTGGCTTCCATCCAGACCGCCGCAGGGGCAAGACGATCGGCATCTTCAATTCACGAATTTGGCTGTGACGCCGGAACAACGGGAGAGCTGGACGCCGCGCCCCTAGCGGCCCGACAGTTCCGCGCTCTGTTGGGGTGCGTTGGGTTGAGCCGCCGGGCCTAACCGACTCGGAGTTGGAGTCGGCTGAAGCGAAGGCTAAATTAGCATTCACGCATGGATACATCATTTGATGCATATCCACTGATTTCGATCCGGAGAAACTCGCCGGGCGAGGCCCCCAACAACAGCCTCAAGCCCGACGAGCTGCCGGAGATCAAACCGGCAATCATGCCTTGCAAGGCCGATGCCAGCGGTCGCGTCCCGAAAGAATACAGCCTTGCCGATAAGCCGCGACTTAGCGAACTGGCGAACTGGCAACAGCAGCGCTTGCGGCCATCCCGAGCATATCCGCTGCCGATAGCGCCAGACCGCGCTGACGAGCATCGCACGGCCTATTGCGGGACGCGTACGCGAGAGGCACGGCGAGCAGCTTCGTTTGCTCGGCTGATTGGAATGCGCGACCGTCTGAGAAATATGGCGGACCTATTTGAGCACTCGTTTGCTCGCTTGGTGTGCGCCGCCGCGAACAACGTGTGAAACACTGACACACCTCGACGAAGGGCGGAGCCCGGCTGCTTCAGTGGCCGGGCTTTCAATCGCGAACGCGAGTCCGAGCTATTCCTTATGGGGAACAATATACCTGACAGCGCTTCCGCCGCGCGTAACCACTACCGACGTATAGCCTGCTGGCAGGGCGCCTGTGACTGTCGAATCCACCAACTGGCATCGTCCGATTGTCCTTCCGTCAGGAGAGCCCGCGAGTTCAGACGCCAACGACCTACGGCACTCGGTTAAAGACGCGAACATCCCATGCGGCGCATTGACCGGCTTGCAAATGGACGCATCGCCTGGGCTGCACGAAAGCAAAACCATTACTGCCGCGGTAGCCGGGTCCATGCACAACTCCCGTTGTTGGAGCTTTCAACGCGGGCAAAATCGGTTTGTTTCACATTTTGCTAAAATACGTGACCTGGCGCTCCAGCTTCCGGGCCTTTTCCTTGGTTGTGCCAATGGTTATGGCAAGCCTGCGATTTGGCCACTAACTAGCTGATTTTCTTGGGTTGTGGCGGAGGGAGTGGGATTCGAACCCACGGTGAACTTGCGCCCACGCCGGTTTTCAAGACCGGTGCCTTAAACCGCTCGGCCATCCCTCCATCGTGATCTTCACGAGGCGCTTCGTCCTGTTTGGTGCCAAAGGCCGCGTTGACAGGATCGAGAGCGCCCATGCTCTAGTGCGACGCGCAAAGATCTGTCAATCGCAGGAACGGCTCAATCCATTGGTTGCGGGAGCCGGAGCAGTGGCAGGAAGCCGGTCAGATGCAATTGACAATGCGGCCAAGAGCCTGTCTATTTCAATGTGCTAATATTCCAAACGGGGGCCAATCATGAAGAAAACCTACGAGAAACCCGTACTGACAAAGCGTGAGATGCTGTCTCGTGCGACGGCCCAACAGCTGCCGTCCAACGTGCAGCCGCAATAGCGGGACGAACTCTTACTCGTTATCCGGATTGACGCGCCGGCGATATAGTGCCGCCGGTGTTGTGCCCCTGCCATAATCTCGCCCTGTTGCGGCCATAATCGATTAACATCGTGATAAGCAATTCCTGTGCAAAAGGGACTGGGGATCAAGGTGTTGGCCTTGCGGGCGACGTCTGGCTCCGTCGAGTGGCAGCACGGTAGGGGACAATCGAAAACATGCAGACTCCGGCGCGCCCGCGTCTTCGTCGCGCTTCTGCTTTCGCCCTGTGCGCCCTTTCGGGCCTGCTTTTGGTTGCCTGCGCCTCACAACCCGAACCGAAGGGAATGGTCCATAAAAAGGCCCGCTCCAAGGAATATTTCGCCGAATCCGAATATGGCGTGAAGGCGAGCCCGCGCGTTCAGTTCATGCGGCGCGGCGGCGGCCGCGACCAGCTTGGCAAGCCCTATCAGGTGCGCGGCAAGTGGTACTATCCCAAGGAAGACAAGAATTACGCCAAGGTGGGTCTCGCCTCGTGGTATGGCGATGCCTTCCACGGCCGTCTGACCGCCAATGGCGAAGTCTATGACATGACTCATCTGACGGCGGCGCATCCGACGATGCCGCTGCCGAGCTATGCCCGCGTCACCAATCTGGAGACCGGCAGTTCGGTGATCGTGCGTGTCAACGACCGCGGCCCCTACCATGAAGGCCGCATCATCGACGTCTCCGAACGCGCGGCGCAGATGCTCGACTACGACAAGGTCGGCACTGCCAGGGTCAAAGTCGAATATGTCGGCCGTGCGCCGCTCGACGGCGACGACGATCAGTATCTGATGGCGTCCTACCACCCCGGCAAGAACCGTCCGGATCCTTCGGACGGCCTGCCGACCGGGGTGATGGTGGCCATGAATGGTCCGTCGCCGAGCACGCCGGTGGGCGCGCCGCCGGCCGCTGTGCCGCTCCCCGGCCAGTTGACCAATTCGGGGCAGGCCTTTGCTGCGCAGCCGGGGCTGTCGGAGCAGGCCACCGTGCAGCCGGCCGCCTTCCCGGTGCAGGGCGCCGGCGATGTGGCGCTGCCCGATTTCGGACCGATCGTGCCGGAACGGCCGGATCTGCGTCTTCCTGCGAACTCGCCTTTCGCCATGGCTTCGCTGTCCTACGCGGATGAGCGGGTAAAGCGAGCCGATGTCTTTGCCGCGCTCGATGCCGGCGGCATGTCGCCGGCCGATATCCTGCAGTCGTGGAAGAAATCGAACCGCCATGACCAGACGCCTGCGTCCGACTATGTCGCAGCCGGTTCCTTCGACGAAGCCGCAGAGGCAAAGCGCGTCGCCGCCGCACTCAAGCCGTTCGGCCGGACCGAGATCCAGCGCACCGAGCTCGATGGCAATGACTGGTATGCGGTCAACGTCTATCCGGACGGCCATGGCAGCATCGACGACTTGCTCCAGGCGGCCTGGTCGCATGGCGCGCCTGACGCGCTGGTTGTGCGTAACTGAGCAAATTCGCATGGCCCGTTGATCCGGGCGAAAAAACCCTGATAGCTTGGCTACGGGGTAGTCCTTGCGCAACTCCGGGGCGTAGAGCCGCTCGGCACCATCCGGTGTTGCTCAGATTGGGTCGACATTTCATGCAATTGCGCATTCTTCCGCCTTTCGCCAGCCTTCTGGGATTGGTGCTGGTGCTGTTTTGCGCCGTTCCAGCGAGTGCGCAGCTTTTCGAGACCAAGGCGGCGCAGGCATTCATGATCGATGCCGACACCGGCACGGTGCTCTTCGCCAAGGATCCCGATAGGCCGATTCCGCCGGCTTCGATGGCCAAGCTGATGACGATGGAGGTGGTCTTCAACGCTCTCAAGTCGAAGCGGATCACGCTCGACGATACGTTCGTGGTCAGCGAAAACGCCTGGCGCACCGGCGGCGCGCCGTCCGGAACCTCGACCATGTTCGCCAAGCTCAAATCGGCGGTCCGCGTCGAGGATCTGATCCAGGGCGTCACCGTGCAGGCGGCCAATGACGGCTGCATCGTGCTCGCTGAAGGCATGGCGGGCTCGGAAGCAAATTTCGCGGCGCAGATGACCGATCGCGCCCGCCAGCTCGGCCTTCGGAAATCGACCTTCGTCAATTCGACCGGCCTGCCGGCAAACGGGCAGCAGACGACGGTGCGGGAACTGACAATGCTGGCGGTGCATCTGTGGCGCGACTATCCGGAGTTCTTCCATTATTACGCCCAGCCGGAGTTCACCTGGAACAAGATATCGCAGAGGAACCGCAATCCGCTGATCGCGATGGGCATCGAAGCGGACGGCTTCGTGGCGGGTGCCAGCGAACAGGGGGGTTACGGCCTGGTCGGCACCGTCAGTCACAACGGCACGCGCGTGATCGCCGCGCTTAGCGGACTGGCCAATGACCGCGAACGCGCTGAAGAGGCGCGCAAGCTGCTCGACTGGGGCTCGCGATCATTCCAGAAGACCGAGATCTTCGCCAAGGACGAGGTGATCGGCGAAGCGCAGGTTTTCGGCGGTGCCAAGTCCGGCCTGGCCTTGAAAGCCAAAGGCCCCGTGGACATCTTTCTGCCGATAGCCAACCGCGACAAGCTGACGGCCAGGATCGTCTATCAGGGTCCGGTGGCGGCGCCCGTCCAGGAGGGGCAACCGGGTCGGAGAATTGCGCGTTTGGATAGGCGACACGCTGAGCCAGCAGACGCCGCTCTATGCGGCCGAATCGGTGAAAGTGGGCACGCTGCCCCAGCGTGCGCTCGACGCGGCCAAGGAACTCGCTGTCGGCTGGCTGCGCCAGAAACATTTGTGATCGGGCAAGTTCGTGGACCTTTTGCCGGACGGGAGCTATGACAGCGGCCAGCGTGAGCAAAGGCAGTCTCGATTGGCGAGCGGATTTTTCATCACCTTCGAGGGCGGCGAGGGAGCAGGCAAGTCGACACAGATCGAGCGGCTGGCACGGCGCATGCGCGCCAAGAAATACGAGGTGCTGGTTACGCGCGAGCCGGGCGGCTCGCCCGGCGCCGAGGCCGTAAGGCATGTGCTTCTGTCGGGGGCGGCCGAGCCGTTCGGCCCGAAGATGGAGGCCATCCTGTTCGCCGCCGCGCGCTCCGACCATGTCGAGCAGGTCATCCGGCCGGCGGTCGAGCGCGGCTGGATCGTGCTGTGCGACCGGTTCATCGATTCCTCGCGCGTCTATCAGGGCGTCACCGGCGGGCTCGATGCCGATTTCATGAAGGCGCTGGAGGCGGTGGCCATCAACGGCATGATGCCGGACATGACGCTGATCTTCGACATCGATCCCGTTGAAGGCCTGAAACGGGCCGCCGCACGGCGCGGCGCCGGCGACGCCGCCGATCGCTTCGAGAAGGAGACTTTGGCGATCCACCGGCGGCGGCGCGAGGCTTTTCTGGCCATCGCCGCGGCGGAACCGGAGCGCTGCATCGTCGTCGACGCTTCCGCCGATCCCGACACGGTTGAGAATGTCGTCACCGCTGCCGTCTTTTCCGCGCTGGAAGAGCGGATGCCGGCGCAACGGATTGAGACGGCGCCGGCATGATCTTCGAACGCATCGCCCCCGAACAGCACGACACGCTGGATGGCGTGCCCGAGCCCGCCGAAACGCCGCGGCTGATCGGCCACGCGACGGCGGCAGAGATGCTTGCCGCCGCCTACCGCGCCGGCAAGCTGCCGCATGCGCTGATTTTCGCCGGGCCGCAAGGCATCGGCAAGGCGACGCTCGCGTTCCACATCGCGCACCATCTTCTGAGATATCCGGACTTCAAGGCGGCGCCCGAAACGCTTGCGGTTCCGGACCCGGCTTCCTCGCTGTTTCGCCAGATTGCCACCGGGGCGCATCCGGGGGTACTGCACCTGACCCGCCCTGCCAACGACAAGACCAAGAGCTTCAAGACGGTGCTGACCGTCGACGAGATCCGCAAGGTCAACCGCTTCCTGTCGATGACCTCGCATGACGGCAGCTACCGTGTCGTCATCGTCGATCCGGCCGACGACATGAATATCAGCGCCGCAAATGCCTTGCTCAAGAATCTCGAAGAGCCGCCGGCGCGCACTTTGTTCATTCTGATCGTGCATGCGCCAGGCAGCCTGCTGCCGACGATCCGCTCGCGCTGCCAGGTGGTGCGTCTGGCGCCTTTGACCGCCGACGAGCTGATCGCGGTATTGGAGAATGTCGAGCCGCCGCCGCCGGACGATCCAGCCGCCCGCGCTGCACTCGCCGAGCGGGCAGGGGGCAGCGCCCGCAACGCGATCCTGCTCACCCAATATGGCGGGCTGGAGATCGCCGGCGCTCTCGACGCGCTGGTGTCGGCCAGGAAGCCCGACATCGCCGGCGCCTACCGCCTTGCCGAGGCCGTGGCGGGACGCGACCAGGCGATACAGTTCGACATCTTCAACCGCCGCGCGCTCGACCTGCTATCGTCCGCCGCCAGCGAAGCGGCGTTGTCCGGCGACCTTACCAGGGCCAAAACGCTGTCCGAGGCTTGGCATGAGGCGCTGAACACGATATCTGAGGCTGAGACCTACAACCTCGACAAGAAGCAGCACGCCCTGACCATGATCGACCGCCTGAATTCTGCGATGCGAATGTGACGGCCCGTTCGATGCATGCCGCTGGCCCAGTTTCGGGCGGCATGCATTGGCCTCGGGATGGCAATCGACGTCCCGATGCGATATCCACCGCCACAACTCACATTCAGATATTCATGACGGTTCATTCATGTCACGCGACACGTTCTACATCACGACCGCGATTTCCTACCCGAACGGCAAGCCGCATATCGGCCATGCCTATGAGCTGATCGCTACCGACGCGCTTGCCCGCTTCCAGCGGCTCGACGGCAAGGATGTCTTCTTCCTGACCGGCACCGACGAGCACGGCATCAAGATGCTGCAGACGGCGCGCAAGGAAGGCATCACGGCGCGCGAGCTCGCCGACCGCAACTCGGCCGAGTTCAGGCGCATGGCGAGCGCGCTCAACGCGTCCAACAACGACTTCATCCGCACCACCGAGGAGCGCCATTACGCCTCCTCCCAGGCGATCTGGAAGGCGATGGCCGCCAATGGCGACATCTACAAGGGCGGCTATGCCGGCTGGTATTCGGTGCGCGACGAGGCCTATTACGGCGAGGAGGAGACCGAGGTGCGCGCCGACAATGTGCGCTACGGGCCGCAGGGAACGCCTGTCGAATGGGTCGAGGAGGAAAGCTATTTTTTCCGGCTGTCGGCCTATCAGGACAAGCTCCTCGCGCTCTATGAGAGCCAGCCCGATTTCATCGGTCCGGCCGAGCGTCGCAACGAGGTGATGCGCTTCGTCAAATCGGGGCTGAAGGACCTGTCGATCTCGCGCACCACGTTCGACTGGGGCGTGCCGGTGCCGGGCGATGAGAAGCATGTGATGTATGTGTGGATCGACGCCTTGACCAACTACATCACCGGCGTCGGCTATCCTGATGAAAAGGATGAGAAATGGCGGTTTTGGCCAGCTGACGCGCACATCATCGGCAAGGACATCGTCCGCTTCCATACGGTCTATTGGCCGGCCTTCCTGATGTCGGCGGGAATCCCGCTGCCGAAGCGCGTCTTCGCACACGGCTTCCTGTTCAACCGCGGCGAGAAGATGTCGAAGTCGGTCGGCAACGTCATCGACCCGTTCACGATGGTGGAGCATTACGGCGTCGACCAGGTGCGCTATTTCTTCCTGCGCGAGGTGCCGTTCGGTCAAGACGGCAACTACAGCCATGAAGCGATCGTCAACCGCACCAACGCCGACCTCGCCAACGGCCTCGGCAATCTGGCGCAGCGATCGCTGTCGATGATCGCCAAGAATTGCGGCGGCGCGGTGCCGAAGCGCGGCGACCTGGCGGAGGCCGACACTGCGATCCTCGACCAAGCGATCGAAGCGCTGGCCGTTTCGCGCCGTGCGATGGCGGAGCAGGGGATCCATCTGGCGCTGGCGGCGATCTTCGGCGTGGTTGCGGAAGCCGACCGTTATTTCGCTTCCCAGGAGCCCTGGGCGCTGAAGAAGACCGATCCGGAGCGCATGGAAACGGTGCTTTGGACGACAGCCGAGGTGGTGCGCCGGGTGGCGGTGCTTTGCCAGCCCTTCATTCCCGCATCGGCCGCCAAGCTGCTCGACCTGTTGGCCGTGCCCGCGGACAAACGTGCTTTCGAGCATGTCCATGCCGATCACGCGCTGGTGTCCGGCACTGCATTGCCTGCACCGGAGGGCGTGTTTCCGCGTTATGTCGAGCAGAGCGCCTGATGCTGGTCGACAGCCATTGCCATCTCGACTTTCCGGACTTCGCCGAGGAGCGGGCGGCCATCGTCGCCCGCGCCCTCGCCGCCGGAATCGGCCGTATGGTCACGATCTCGACGCGCGTGAAGAGATTTCAGCAAGTCGTTGAAATCGCTGAATCGTTCAATGAGGTCTATTGCTCTGTCGGCACCCATCCGCACAATGCCGCGGAAGAGCTGGACGTCACCGCCGATGAGTTGGTGCGGCTTTCCGGCCACCCAAAGGTGGTGGCGATCGGCGAGGCCGGACTTGACTACTATTATGACAAGGCGCCGCGCGATGCGCAGGCGCAAGGTTTTCGTACCCATATCGCGGCGGCACGCCAGACCGGCCTGCCGCTGGTTATCCATTCGCGCGACGCCGACGACGATATGGCAGCGATCCTCGAGGACGAAACGGGGAAGGGCGCTTTCCCGTTCATTCTGCATTGTTTTTCGTCCGGGCGCAGGCTGGCCGAAATCGGTGTGGCGCTGGGCGGCTATGTCTCCTTTTCCGGCATCCTGACCTTCAAGAATTCCGCCGAGCTGCGCGCGATCGCAGCCGCTGTCCCTCGCGACAGGCTGCTGGTCGAAACAGACGCGCCCTACCTGGCGCCGATCCCGCACCGGGGAAAACGCAACGAACCAGCCTATGTGGCGAACACGGCGAAGGTGCTTGCCGAGACCATTGGCGTCAGCGAGACCGAAATCGCCGATATTACCACCGCGAACTTCTTCAGGTTGTTCGCCAAGATGCCGCGTCCCGATATGGCGGCGGGCTGAGGCATGGGCGACCGGCTGCGCTTCACCGTTCTCGGCTGCGGCTCATCGCCCGGCACGCCGCGCATCACCGGCGATTGGGGCAATTGCGACCCCGAGAATCCGAAGAATCGGCGCATGCGCACGGCCGCGCTGGTCGAGCGGGTTGCCGCCAATGGCGCGCGCACCACGGTCGTCATCGACACCGGGCCGGACTTCCGCGAGCAGATGCTGCTGGCCTCCGTCAAGCGCCTCGACGCGGTCGTCTACACGCATCCGCATGCCGACCATATCCATGGGATCGACGACCTGCGCGGCTATGTGCTCGAGCAGCGGCACCGCATCGATGTCCATGCCGACGAGCCGACCATGCTGCGGCTGCGCCAGGCGTTCGGCTATTGCTTCGAGACGCCACCCGGCAGCTCTTATCCACCGATCGTGGAGGCTCACATCATCGACCATGGCAGATCGGTGGTAATCGAAGGCGAGGGGGGCGCCCTCACCCTTGAGCCGCTGCCCCAGTTCCATGGCGACATCATCTCGCTCGGCTTTCGCGTCGGCGGGCTTGCCTATTGTCCTGATATCAGCGGCTTCCCGGACGCCACGGTCGAACGTTTGGGCGGCCTCGATATGCTGGTGATAGACGCGCTGCAGTACAATACCCATCCGAGTCATCTGTCGCTCGGCCAGGCGCTGGAGTGGATCGAAAAGCTGGCGCCCAGGAATGCCGTGCTGACACACATGCATGTGCCGCTGGATTATGCCGCTGTGATGGCCGAGACGCCGGATCACGTGGCTCCGGCCTATGACGGCATGGTGATCGAAATTCCTTACGGGTCAGAGTGATAGCGGCAACTGTTCAGTTGGTGTCGCAGCTCGCCATTCATGGCTTTGCCTGATAGCCGCGCAGCCCAGTCCACAGAGTTTATCGCCAATGGCGAAAGCCGCTGCAATTCACGGGTCGGTACCTACGGCGCAAGTTCCATAATCTATCTTATGCGACTTAGCCTAACGCTCGAAACCAAGCGAACCGTATTCGAACCTCAAACGAAAACGGGAGCTTGTATTGAAAAATGCTATCCTCCGCTCAATCGTGGTGCCGGTCGCTTCGCGACTTGGCACGGCATTTGCAGCGTACCTTGTATCCAAGGGCCTCGACGGCACTCTTGCGGATCAGTTCGCAAATGGCGTGTTGGCTCTTGTTCTGGTTGGTTGTGACATAATCACCAGCAAGGCCCTCCACCTCGTCGGTATCGACAAACAGGAGGCGGCCTAGTTCATCGAAGCTCTGTTGGGTCTCGGTGGCTCCCTGCTCTCCGGGCTCTTTGGCTCCGGTGATCAGGAAACAACGTCCCATGTCGATTACAAGCGCATGGTGCGTGACGCTGAGGCCGCTGGCTTCAATCCGCTAACCGCAATCCGCAACGGCGGATCGGCGGGCTTTACCTCGACCACAACGCCCGGTAATCCTGTCGGCGGCGCGCTCTCGCGCGTCGGTGATTGGCTCACCAATTTCAACCCGTTCGAAGACGCCGAACGGTCGCAACGGTCGAGGCTTCTGGATGCACAAATTGCTAACCTTAATGCAGAAACGGGGAACCTTCTTCACACTGTTCCTTCTCGTCACGGGCCTGTGGCTTCCGGTGCTGGTGTACGTAACGCTCCGGCGTCGTTAAGCCTCCGTGACCCTCTCGTAAAGCCGCCGCCTGCGACTGCTATTTCGGCAGTCTCGGGCGCTCCTATTGCGGCTCCTGCTAATGGTTCTCTGGCGTCTACCGCCAGGAATTCTGCATCCGCCGTCTTGGCCCAACTTCCGCCGTTGGAAATGGCCAAAGCGCAGCGCACAAGCTGGCTCGAACGCGTCTCGGGCGGCTATCTCATGCGTGACCCTAATCGCCCCTCGGTCGAGGATTTCGAGACCGATTACGGCGATAGCGAATTGGGCAGCATGGCCGCAGGCTCTTTAGCCTTCGGCACCGACCTTATGTACAATCTCCATCGGTACGACGACTTGCTTGCACGCAAGATCGGCCGGCCTGATGACTTGTTTAAGGCCGGGCGCAAGGGCTCCTACAAGCCGAAGCGCATTCGCGGCTCTGCCGCGCAACGTGGCGTCCAACTCTATCAGTCGCCCTTTGGAATGCCTCTCTCCGGGCCTTCCTTCTAATGGCGTGCGCGTCCTGCGCACGTCGTCGCAAAGTCCTGTCTGGCGCGCTGCGGCGCGTCCTAATCAAAATGAAAGGTAGAAAAAATGGCTCGCTCAAGAGGCGGTAACGGCCCTCGCGTGATCGATGGCGACTATACGCGAATTTCGCGCATGTCCTCCTCGCCCATCACGGTCGAACGCTCGAACCGTATCCACACGGTTCGCGGCATCACCTCCCTGCCCGCTGGCAAGATGGTTCCCATCGCGGCGGTGCCGCTCCTGCGTGAAGATGCCGTGCGCTCCGGGCGCATGCGCTTCTCGTTCGAAATGATGGAAACGGCGGAAATCCTGATGAACGCCGTCTACGTCTCGGTTAAGGCCTATCTGGTGCCTTGGTCGGCCTTCACGCGCTTCGACAGCATCGACGCCGTGAACCGTGCGTATGAGGGCGTCGAACAGTATGCGGGCGGTCCTGTTCAGCCGTTCGTCCAGCGTGAAACGTTCAACTCCGCCACGCCGGATGACATCAAGGTCTATCTTGGCCTTCACGCGAAAACCGGCGACTTGGTGACGACGGCCTATCATGAGGCCTATAACGAAATCTGGAATTTCCGGGCAAAGAACCGGTCCCCGGATTTGGCGCTGCGCGCCCTCACCGCGAAGAACCTTGCGCCGGCCTTCTGGCGGCATGAGCAGTTCCGCCATATCGTCCCGAACTTTGACCAAGCGCTTGTTGACGGCAACGTTGCTCTGAACGTCATCAATCAGAAGCTCCCGGTTAAGGGTATCGGTCTGAAAACGTCAACGCTGGGTGCGGGCGTGACGAACCAGACGGTTCGCGAAGCCGGCCAGACCGGCGCGCAGACGACGACTTATCCGGTCTCGGAAGTCGCGGGTACCGGCTGGACCTTTAAGACCACGGCGGCGCCGAACGGCGGCGGCTTCCCCGACGTGTGGGCCGAACTGGCTGCGAACGGCATTACCGTTTCGCTGTCCAATATCGAAATGGCCAAGAAAACAGCCGCCTTCGCGCAGCTGCGGACGCAATACAACGAACTGGATGACGACTATCTCATCAATATGTTGATGGATGGTCTCACCATCCCTGAGCAGGCGCTCCGCCAGCCGATCTTGCTTGGCGAGGAAACGACCATCTTCGGCATGTCCAAGCGCTATGCGTCGGATGCGGCGAACCTGACGGAATCGGTTGTCAACGGTGCGACACAGATTGAAATGTCTGTCGCAACCCCGCGCATTCCGACCGGCGGCATTATCATGGTCGTCGCGGAGATTACCCCGGAACAGCTTTTTGAGCGGCAGGCCGATCCGCTCTACCACTATCCGAACGTTCCGGGAGCCAACCCGAACACGGGTGCGAACTTCCCGCACTATCTGCGCGATACGCTCGATCCGGAAAAGGTCGAGGCGGTGCCAAACCGGTATATGGACGTTCAGCATGCCACGCCGACCGGCGTCTTCGGCTATGCGCCGCTCAACTATCGCTGGAACGTCAACACGCCGCGTATCGGCGGCAAGTTCTACCGTCCCGGCCCGACCGATCCTTTCGATGAAGATCGCCAGCGCCTTTGGGCCGTGGAAACGGTCAACCCGACCCTCGGCACGGATTTCTACCTCTGCACGAACATGAACACCTCGGTGTTCGTCGTGACCAATCAGGATCCGTTCGAATGCGTCACCCAGGGCGACATGCTCATCGAAGGGAATACCGTCTTCGGGCCGCGCCTCAAGGAAAGCGTGGACGATTACGCCAAGGTGCTGACGCACGCACCGCAAGTCCGCATCGACAAGGCGGCTGGCACGGCAAACGGGGTCATGTCGAACAACCCGACTGCGGGCGACTAACGAGGGGCTTCGGCCCCTCCCTTCCCTCTTTTCACGAAAAGGAAAATCACATGGAAATCCAGAAACTTGGCGATCTTTCGCGTTGGCGGCTCCACGACGAAAAGGCGCTGTTCTTCTCCGATCACAAGGTTCGCACCATCCGCCTCGATGTGCGCGCCGCCGCTCCGGTGCATGTCTATCTGCACACCAATTCGGACGGCGAACTTGTTGACGAGTTCATGACCGTCTTGCCGGTCGGTCTCTCGGCGCTCGAGTTCCTTTCGGGCGGCTGCTCGCTCGTCCTCGATAGCACGGGGCCGGTGGTCTACTTCACCCCGGAAATCGAAACGGTGACGTTCGAAAATGTCGAGGAAGAGACCTTCACCACCATCGCCAATCGCCGGGAGCGCAACCCGGAAGTTGAGTGGATGGAATTCCTGATGAACCAGAACATCAACAACCGTATGGCGCAGATGGACGCGGAGTTTGAGCGTCGTCTGGCCCTCATGGAAGAAAGGACGGCGCATGCCCATACCCTCGAAAACGCCGGTGGATCAGGCGGCGGAGTTCATCAGCGAACGGCTCCGAAACGTGCGAAACAGCCTGACGCACAAGCCGGCGCAACTGAGCCGGCGCCCGATCAGTCGGGGGCACCACGGGGAGGACGCGATAGCGTACCGCCCGCCGATGGTGTCGGATCGGGGGAACCGGATGCAGGCGCCAAGGGTGAAAAATCTTGATGGATGATGCTGTCTTTGATGACGGCAAAGGCTCGGGCGCTCGCGCCCGGGCCGCAAAGTCTGCCGTTGAACTGTACGTCCAGCGGGGCCGGCAAGCGCCTGCCGATCTGCTCGCCCTCGCCTACCCGGACGAATTGCCAATCCCGGAAACCGCAATGGTTTCGGGCGGCTACCGGGAAGCGCTCAACTCGATACGCGATCGCGCCTATCTGATGGGCGAACGCTACGCCGCGCAGCAAATGCGGGCGGATCGTCAAGGCGTCAACATGCATCTGCTTGGCTTTTACGATGCATTCCAGCGCCAGCTACGGGCGCTCGGCGTCCCGATGTTCGCCGCTGAATTTGTGCGCTCTCCTGAGCGCCAGGACGAATTGCGGGCCGCTGGCATGTCTAAGGCTCTGCGGGGCCAGTCCCCGCACGGCTACGGCCTCGCCTTCGATCTGGTCCACTCGAAACTCGGATGGGACCTGACGCGCCAGCAATGGACGCTTATCGGCCATATCGGAAAAAGCGTCGCCGCCCGTGGTCGGATGAAAATCGACTGGGGCGGCGACTGGGAGTTCTACGACCCTGCGCACTGGCAAGTGCGCGGCTGGCGTCTGTTAGTTCCGCACGCCACGTAGGCGGCCAGTGCGTTCGCTCTTGGCGGGTCCGGCTTGTAGGTCCGGGTCCCGCTCAAGGGCGGTTATCAGTTCATTCAAACCGGCCATCTGGTGGCGGTACACGTAGCCGAATACGTGGACCTTGTTCGCCTCTGCTTGTCTTGCTCGGAACCGGCGTTGACGCTCCCGGTTCGAGGCGGCTTTTGCCGTCCTATAGCAGGGCTCGCATTTCATGCTCCGCCACCCTCTCGGCCTTGGCTTAACCTGCTGACATTGCTTGCAAAACAGCGTGTCGGTGTTGCTCGCTGTCTGTGGTGTAAGTTCCATGCTTAACCCCTCGTTAACCCCGGCGTTGGTTGTAACGCCCCTGCCCTTGTATCCGTTACATGTAACGCGATCAAGAGGCCGGGCTCCGCTCTTATCATATAGGGCTGTAGGAGACCGGCCTCCCTTGGTGGGGCTTGACGGGCCGCGCGAATATCCATATTCGCGCGCGCCCGCCCCTGCACCCTTGTCGTCTAATGCAGTTACTCAACACCCTCTCTCGGGTGGTCGGTAATGTGCGGGGCTCCGATCCGCTTAGACGACGGCTCCGAGATAGGGTGTCGTAAATGTTGGCAATGCCTAAAGCAGAAATCCCAAGATTGGGTTGGTCGCTGCATTGCCGAAAGTCGAACTGCCACTGCCAGCCGCTTCGTCACCCTGACGTATGGCGGCGGTGATCATCCTGCAGCGCAGTTCCTGACTTATGAGCATGTCCAGCGGTGGCTTGTGGAAGTCCGCCGCAAGGCCAAGGTCCGCTATCTCGCCGTGGGCGAATACGGCTCCGAAAAGGGCCGCGCTCACTGGCACGTGCTCCTGTTTTATGAGAGCGGCAAGCTCCCGGAAGTGGAGCTAAACAAGCGGATCAATCATAAAATGTGGCCTCACGGCTTCTCACAATGGGAGGAAGTATCCACACAAGCCATCCGCTACTGCGTGAAATACGTGCAGAAGGATAAGGGCGCGCTAGAAAAGCAGGCCAAATTTGCGCTCTCAAAGCGCCCTGCCCTCGGCGCAAAGTACTTTGAAATGTTGGCTGCGAAATACGTTGATGCGGGCTTGTCTCCGCAAGAACTGTCCTACAGCTTCCCCGATGTCATCAACAAAAAGACGAGGCTTCCTGAGACCTTCCGATTGCCAACGCAATCGTTTAGTGCGGCTCACTTCGTCGGAAGCTTCGTCCGTCTCTGGCGGGAGAAAAACGGCAACGACCGTTGGCCGTCCTCTGAACTGGTCCAGTATTTCTTAGACCGTGAAGCCGCCAGGACGCCGCTCGATCTTGGGAAAGAGCGGTTTGCTGGTCGAGTGCCTAAACCTGAATTTCCGCCTCCTTATGGGTCGGAACCTGTTTACAGCGATACGGTTAACGCGTACTTCTCGGATACGCCGATTGGTCGGCTGTGGTTCTATCGCAACTCTACAGGGGACTTAGTATGGCACGAAAAGCTAGGCAAAGCCGGGAACGCCGTTCGGAACGGGCGTATAGTTCTGCCCGGTCTTCATCCGAACGGGCTACCTCCCGACGTATCAACGGGCGTCCCGTTGTCGAAAGGTCGTCGGGTATAGGCCACCGCGCCCGCGCCTCGGCGTCGGCAAGTCTGCGGGGCCGTCTGGCGGAGCTTCCTGCCCTTCCAGAGCAAAAGCGCCAGCGGGCAGAAGCGGCAATCCGTCGCCAGCTAGAGCGCGGCGAAAGCAGCCGCCGTGCGCTTGTCAAAGCGCACGACAGCCGCCGCGCGGCTGGGCTCTCTGCGCCAAACGAAAGTGGTAGGCGCAATGTGTCCCGGCTCAAAATCTCCGAGGGTTCGTCCAAGCCGCTTCAAAAGGCCGCAACGTCTCAAGCGAAGCTTTCACCCCCGGTGCGTGACGACAAACGGCCTCACTGCAAGGCGCGTCCTCGGAGTAATCGCCCCATGGGCGGAAAAGGGTCGGGAAAACGCTTTGTCCCGTGGTGCGGCTGATTTTTAATCCCTTGTGGATCACTCACATGATTGTGACTGGACTAGTTGACGGAAGTCCGCAAATCAGATGAGACAAGCAACGGGAAGTCATATTCCCGTTCGCAGAAGTTTCGCAGCGAAAGAGCATAGTCTATCTTATGCGACTTTCCGATGAGCGCGGGGCCGTCGAACGCGCCATGCCATGTAGCCTGCTCGCCTACCGAGCCGTTTGGCAACCACATAACTGCATCTGCGCCAATCTTCCGTCACATGGGCTTTGTCGAAAGGTGTGATCGGCGCTGAATGATGGCCAAGGCAACTGTTCGGAACTCAGCTACCGAAACTTGCGTTGGCGTGGTGAGCGGTTTGAGGATCTTCGGATGCGTTCACGGATCGAATTGGCAAGCGGCACGGAATTGTCTTTCCTGACGGCTGGAGAACCTTCCAAACCGGCTCTACTCCTTCTTCACGGCTTCCCGAGTTCCTCCAGGACCTTTCGCCACGTCATTCCCTCATTGTCAAAGGTGGCCTATGTGATTGCTCCCGACATGCCCGGGTTCGGCATGTCCGACGCTCTGCCCGACCCGTCCTTTGATCGTCTTGCCGATGCGATCTCGGAATTGCTCGGCCAGCTCTCAGTCGGCCCGCGTTACATCTACCTGCACGACTTTGGGGCACCGATCGGTCTGCGGATAGCCATGCAGGCTCCCGATCTGGTGCTGGGCTTGATCGTCCAGAACGCCAACGCACATCGACGCGGAATGGGCGCGGCATGGAAGGCGACGCAGGCCTTTTGGGCCAATCCGAACCCCGACAATGAAGCGCGAGCCACCGCCCATCTGACGTTCGAAGGCACGCGGGATCAGTATATTGCTGGTGTTCCTGACGATGTTGCCGCACAGATTCCGCCCGAAAGTTGGGAAGAAGATTGGCGCGTGATGCAGCGGCCCGGAAATATGGAGACGCAGCGCGCGCTCATCGCCGACTATGGCACCTACGTCGCTCGCTTCGATGAAATTGCCGACTATCTGCAGCGCCGGCAGCCCCGCGCCCTAATGCTATGGGGTCGGCATGACACGTTCTTCGATCTGGCAGAGACGCTGTCATGGATGCAGGACCTGCCAAGGATGGAAGCGCACATTCTGGACGGGGGCCATTTCCTGCTGGAAACGCATGCCAGTCAAGCTGCGTCCTTGATGGTCGACTTTCTAGACGGGCAATAGGACAGTCCTCGACTCTGCTCCGCCCTGTCATCGCTGTCAGCATCGGAGCGGTGCCGCTAGGCTCCCTCGAAATAGTCGAGAATGCCGCTGAAGGCGGCTGCGACTGCAGCGAGATGGACGAGCAGGAGTGCCAGCCATCGGATGCTGCCGCCTGGAGCAGCGACTGCGCCGTAGGCGGGAAATTGTGCCACAGCCAGCCCCACGGACAGGCTGGTGACGGTTCTGTCGGTCAACAGGGTCGTCAGCATTGGTATTGGATAGAGCGCGCGCGCCAAGACCCAGTGGCCATGCCCGGCTCCGGCGGAGAAGAGCGCCAGCAGCAGGGCGAAAGGCGTCGCGCACAGGCCGAAAATGAGCCCTGCCCGCCATGAGAACTTTTGCTTTGGAAACGATGTGGCCATCGATATCTCTGCGGGCCGATCAGTTGAGATCCGATAGCTCATCGTCGAGGATCAGTGCCTGCCGGGCCGTCGCATCGAGCTCGCAACTGACGATGATGTTGCTCTGACGATCGGAGTTTATGGTTTGGGCGGATGCTTCCGCCTTGCATCGCGCGTCGCGGTACGCGATCCAGGCGCGCTGCATGTTGCGATAACCGTCCCGAGCCTTGGGCGCGGCCTTGGCCATAAGCGCCGCATAGGTCGTGTTGAGACGGTTCTCCCACACGCTAACCTCGCGGTTGGCGCAATCGATCAGTCCGAGCTGCGACCGGCCGTCGTCGCTCTCGAAGGAGCACAGCTCGGTCACGTAGTTGATGCACGAAGCAGGCTCGTGTCCGGCGGGCTTGATGGCGTTGTCGATATGGATAGCCGGCGTCGGCGTATCGTTTACGCCGGGAACGTCACCTCGAAAATCGCCAACATATTTCAGGCATTCGGCAAGCGCCGCCTTGTCCGACGCGCGTAGTTTCTCCTCGGCCATCGCAGGCGATAAGGTGGCAAGGAGCAGAGCCACCAAGATTGGAACACTCTTCATCACCGTAACCCCATCTTGTTGCCTGAGACGCGAATTGTCGCAAAACTCCGGGCCGAAGCAACTACCCTGCCCCGAGCCGGCGTCGCGCCAGGGGCGCAACAATGAAAGCACCCAGGAAATGAAAGTCTCGCTTTCCTTTCTCGGCCTTTCCGATCGCCTCGCCGACGGGCGCGTGCCGCGAGCCGTAATCTTCGGCGCGGGTCATGGAAGCACCTATCCCGACGAGGACAGCAGCGGCCATGCCTTGGCAGCCAGCGTCATCCGCGCTGCCAGCCAGGACGATACCCCGCTGATGGAGCACTGGGACTTCGATCTCGGCGGCCCATTGTTTGATGGCGGACCGGTCTGTTGCGTGGACGCCGGCGACGTCTCGACCACCATGCATGATAACGCGGGCAACCGGGCCCGGATCGAGGCGAAGACACGCGAGGTTCTGTCCGTGCCGGCCGTGCCGATCCTGCTCGGCGGCGACGATTCCGTCGTCATTCCATTCCTGGCCGGCTTTGCTGGCCACGGACCAATCTGGATCCTGCAGATCGACGCCCATATCGACTGGCGCGACGAGATGCACGGCGAGGGTTACGGCTATTCGAGCCCGATGCGCCGGGCGAGCGAGATGGCTCATGTCGCCGGCATGGTGCAGGTCGGCCTGCGCAGCGTCGGCAGCGCGCGTCCCGCCGAAATCGAAGCGGCGCGGCTCTATGGCAGCCGTTTTGTGACCGCGCGCGAGATTCATGCCCACGGCGTCGAAGCCGCTTTACAGCACATACCGGAAGGAGCGCGTGTCGTCGTCACGTTTGACTGCGATAGCCTCGACCCCTCGATCATGCCGGGGGTGGCGGCGCGCACGCCTGGCGGCCTCACCTACACGCAAGTGATCGACCTGATCGCGGGCCTCGGCAAGCGCGCGCGGATCGTGGGATTCGACCTTGTCGAACTCTATCCGCCCGCCGACCTCGATGGTTTGTCGGCCATCACCGCGTCGCGCCTTCTCGTCAATGCGATTGGCGCCATTATTCGGCAGAGCGGCTAAGCTCCGATCGGGCGGCCTAGAAAAAGCTGTCCAGAAACTCCGACGCCTTATCCGAAACACCAATGATCTTGTCGGTCGCCTGTCGGTAGAATTTGAAGTTGAGCTCGGTCTCGGGCCGCCCGTCCTGCCAATCCTTGAAGCGCTTGAGCTCGTCGCGCCCCAACCGCTTCGTCGCCAAGGCGGTGCGACGCACGGAGACACTGGCCCGCGGCGTCTGCCGTTCGAGATCGGGGCGCCTCGGGGTGGCCTCCGAGGAGGTCACGACACCGCGCGCGACAAGCCCCTGCCCGCCTTCGTTCTCGCTGGCGAACAGGTAGACGACGTCGCCTTGGGCGATGTGCTTGCCGCCATACATGGTCTTTTGGGCGGCGAAGACGAATGTCTCCGCCTGCGGGTCCTCGATCTCGGCCTTGATGGCGTATGCCATGTCCTACAGTTCCCGGCTGAGGCTGATCCGGTAGCTCAGCACGCGCCGGCCGCCCGGCTCGATCAACATGACACCCGGTTTGTCGGCGAACTCGCCATCGAAATCGATGGGACTGGCGACGCCATGCCAGGGTTCGATGCACAGGAAGGGCGCGCCGCCGGGCTTGGACCAGATGCCCAGCTCGTTGAATCCCTGCCACGACATCTCGATCGCCGGCCCGCGTCCGGCGTCATAGCGCACGCTGGAGCTGGCCGGACGATCGAGGATGACGGCATCGTCGACGAACAGCCTTTCGGAAAGCTGCAGCGTCTTTCCCTCGATGGGCGTCGGTTGCGGGTCCGGCAGCAGCAGGCCGTCCTTCAGGCGGCGCACCGGCGCCGGCTCATTGTCGGCGAAGGTCAGCCGATACGCCTCCTTAGGCAGTTCCGGCAGGAGCGGCCAGTTGAACGCCGGATGGGCGCCGATCGAGGCCGGCAGCGGTTCGTCGCCGGTATTGGTTATCTCGAAGCTGACGCCAAGCTGCCTGGATTGCAGGTCGTAGCCGATCGCGAGGCAAAAGGCGAACGGGTAGCGCGCCCGCGTCTCGGCGTCATCCGTCAGGACCAATGTGCAGGAGGTCGGCCCCTGCTCCGCCCAGGCAAAGCGCCGGTCGCGGGCAAAGCCGTGCTGCGTCATCGGATAGGTTTGGCCACGATGCCGCAGTTGGTCGCCCTTGAGCCGGCCGACGATCGGGAACAGGACCGGCGAATGACGGCGCCATTCAGGTCCCGCCTGCCAGAGAAGCTCCGTGTCCTCGGCATCGCGCAGCGAGACCAGCTCGGCCCCCTGCCCGACGATGGTCGCCGAAATGCCGTCAGCGTGAAGCGTCAGCTGTTCCATTGCGTCCTCGCGGCTGGCTGGTTTGGCCGGCAGGCTAGCAAAAGGCCGCGCGTGAACTCAAGCGCGGCAAGCTTCACCCTAGTCGCGGAGGCAATGTTGCGCAGTCGACAAAAAATGGCCGGAGGTTTCCCTCCGGCCACGCCAAGATCAGCAGTGTTGCCTGCTACGGTCCGGCTTATTCGCGCTCACCGGTGAAGTTCAAGAGCAGCTGAAAGATATTGATGAAGTTCAGATAGAGCGAGAAGGCGCCGAAGACGGCGAGCTTCTGCTGCGATTCCGCATCGAAATTCTCCGCATACTGCTCCTTGATGGTCTGGGTATCCCAGGCGGTGAGGCCGATGAAGACGGCAATGCCGATCACCGAGATGGCGAACTGCAGCGCGGTCGAGCCCAGGAACAGGTTGACGAGGCTGGCGATTACCACGCCGATCAGCCCCATGATCAGGAAGGACGAGAACTGCGTCAGGTCACGCCTGGTCGTGTAGCCGTAAAGGCTGGTGGCGCCGAACATCGTGGCCGCGATGAAGAAGGTGCGCGCGATGCTGGTCGAGGTGAAGACCAGGAACACCGAGGCGAGCGACAGGCCCATGACCGCGCAGAAGGCCCAGAACATCGCCTGCGCGCCCGAGGCCGACATTGTCTGCATCTTGAAGGAGAAGAGCATGACGAAGGCGAGCGGCGCCAGCATCACCACCCATTTCAGCGGGCTGGAGAAGATCGGCACATAAAGCGCCGGCGTCGAGGCCACGAAGAAAGCGACGAGGCCGGTGACGACGAGGCCGAGGCCCATATAGTTGTAGACGCGCAGCATGTGCTTGCGCAGGCCCTCGTCATAGACGGCTCCGGCCTGGACGCCGGTGCCCATTCGGTATCCCAGATTGGGGCTGTTCATTTGGTTCTCCTTGGTTCTCAGTAGAGGGTTCTGGCGAGTTTTTCGGCGGCACGGTCGAGATTGCCGGCGTCGCCGCGTCCGACCACCGCATAGGCAACCTCGCCGATCTGGAAATAGGCCGATGAGATGTCATCGGCGGGCGCGACCGTCGGCTTCACGACATCGAATGTGCCCGGCCTGATGGCGAACAGCGAGACAAGACCGAGGTCCCTGGTCTCGACCGCCACCTCGACGCTCGGCCCGAATTGCGAGGGGTAGACCTGGACGTCGCGGATCTTCCAATCATCGGGCAGCGAAGGCATGACGATCGCGGTAGCTGCGCGGATCTCGTCGGCATTGTAGTCCGGCGCTTCCCGCTGCGAGGGCATCGTCTCGCGCACCAGGGTCGTCCGGTGCGCCCGGACCGCATCCTCGACATAGGCCGGCGGCTGCGTCGAGGCGACCACCTTGGTCACCGCGATCGGCCCGAAAATGCCGTTGGCCAGCCAGCCCGCCGCGACCAGGACGGCCGCGGCCGCGGCCCGCTGCAGCACGGCAAGGATACGCCCCCTGGCAAGCGCCCTTTCCAGCCGCCGCGCCGCTTCGGTCGTCGCCGGACGCGCCATGCCGACAGGGCCGGCAAGTGCGACACGCAGTTCGTCGCGCGTCCTCAGGTCCGACATCACGCGCGCCGCCGCTTCCGGGCGCGCGGCAAGGTGCGCCTCGACCTCGATGCGGCGGGCGACATCCAACTGGTCGTCGACATAGGCGTCGAGATCGGCATCGGTTACGGGGTCGACAATGGCGGTCATTGATCGTCTCCCACGATCCTGAGGTGAGGCCTGTTTTTCGGCACGGCGCCCTCCTCCATCTCGCGCAGCGCGGCACGCGCGCGGCCGATGCGCGACATCAGTGTTCCGAGCGGCACGCCGATGACTTCGGCCGCCTGCTGATAGGAAAGCCCTTCGATAGCAACGAGATGGAGCGCGGAGCGCTGTTCCTCCGGCAGAGAAAGAAAGGCTTCCCGAACCTGCGACAGGCGCACCGAATGGTCCTGCGAGGCCGGCATGCTCTGGTCGGCGACAAGGCCGACTTGTTCGATGCGCGCCGCCTCGGAGCGGCGCGAGCGCACGCGGTCGATAAAGATGTTGTGTACGATCGCCAGAAGCCACGCACGCAGATTGCCACCCGAGCGAAAGGTCGCGCGCCGCTCATAGGCGCGCACCAGCGCGTCATGGACGAGATCCTCGGCGTCGGCGCTGTCGCGCGTCAGCGAGCGCGCATAGCGCCGCAGCGACCCCAACTGCCCGACAATATCGAAGCGTGCCATCGACCGTTTCATGCCCTGTGTACGGAGCATGTAGGGATTTTAATCCCCTCCCGGCATTTCTTTTCGTGTCGCGGGCACAGCGGAAACCGCTGGCGCGGCGAGATCGATTTGCGTATCACTCCGCCGCCATTGGAGCCTTATCGATGTTCGAGACCCTGCAGCCCGCGCCCGCCGACAAGATCCTTGCCCTGATCGGCCTCTATCGCAACGATCCACGGCCTGGCAAAGTCGATCTCGGCGTCGGCGTCTACAAGGACGTCGACGGCAGGACGCCGGTGATGCGCGCCGTGCGCGAGGCCGAGAAGCGGCTGCTGGCGAGCCAGGACACCAAGACCTATCTCGGCCTTGCCGGCGACACCGGCTTCAACGCCGCCATGATCAAGCTCGCCTTTGGCGAAAAGGCAGATCATTCGCGCATCCGCGCGGCGCAGGCGCCAGGCGGCTCCGGCGCGCTCAGGCTGGTGGCCGAGCTTGTGCAGCGCACCCGCCCCGGCGCGACGGTGTGGCTGTCAGACCCGACCTGGCCGAACCATCTGCCGGTGATGCGCGCCGCCGGCCTCGAAGTTCGCAACTACCCCTATTTCGATGCCGCTTCCGGCGCTGTCCGCTTCGATGAGATGCTGGCGACGCTCAGGACGGCCAACAGCGGCGACGTCGTGCTGCTGCATGGCTGCTGCCACAACCCGACCGGTGCCAACCTCGATGCCGTGCAATGGGCGAAGGTCGCCGACGTTCTCCTGGAGCGCGGCCTGCTGCCCTTCGTCGATATCGCCTATCAGGGCTTTGGCGAAGGTCTTGACGCCGATGCCGCCGGCCTGCGGCTGCTGGCCGACAAGGTGCCGGAAATGGTTGTCGCCTCGAGCTGCTCGAAGAATTTCGCCGTCTATCGCGACCGCGTGGGCGCAGCGATGATCATGGCCAGGGACGGCGCCCAGGCCGACGTGGCGATGAGCCAGATGCTGGCGGCGGCGCGCGCGCTTTATTCGATGCCGCCGGATCACGGCGCGGCGGCGGTGCGCATGGTGCTCGAAGACGCTGCACTGAGGAAGGACTGGGAGACGGAGCTCGAGGAGATGCGGCTGCGCATGCTCAGGCTGCGCGTGGCCTTCTCCGAGGCGCTTCGGCGCCAGTCCAACTCCGACCGCTTCGATTTCGTTGCCAGCCATCGCGGCATGTTTTCGAGGCTCGGGCTGACCGAGGCGCAGGTCGAGCGCCTGCGCACCGAGCATGCCGTCTATATGGTCGGCGACAGCCGCATCAACGTGGCCGGCCTGCCCGAGGACGGCATGGACGATCTCGCCAAGGCGGTCGTCTCGGTGCTCGACTAAGGGCCCGCGCAACTGTGGACAATGGGTTTTTGCCGGCCGGCGGGATTGGTCGCCCGCCGCGCTGCGCGCTAGGGTCTGCAGGATGAAAACCTCGAAAGACATTTCCCGGCTGATCGAGATCATGGCGGCGCTCAGGGCGCCGAAGACCGGCTGCCCCTGGGATATCGAGCAGAATTTCTCGACCATCGCGCCCTACACGATCGAGGAAGCTTATGAAGTGGCCGACGCGATCGCGCGCGGCGACTTCGATGATCTGCGCGAGGAACTGGGCGACCTGCTGCTGCAAGTCGTCTACCACGCACAGATGGCCGAGGAGATCGGCGAGTTCGCTTTCGGCGATGTCGTTGAAGCCATCACCACCAAGATGATCCGCCGCCATCCGCATGTCTTCGGCGACGAGAAGGCGCGCAGCGCCGGCATGGCCAAGGGCATGTGGGAAAAGATCAAGGCCGCCGAAAAGGCCGAGAAGCGCGACGCCCGCATCGCGCGCGGGCTCGATCCGGAAGATCACGGCAAGGGCTTTCTCGACAGCGTTCCGGTGGCGCTCCCTGCCCTGACGCGTGCGCTGAAACTGCAGGAGAAAGCCGCGCGTGTCGGCTTCGACTGGAGCGAGGCGGCACCGATTCTCGACAAGATCGAGGAAGAGATCGGCGAATTGCGCGAGGCGCTTGCCACGGGCGACGCCGCGCCGATCAAGGACGAGTTCGGCGACATGCTGTTTGCCGTCGTCAATCTCGGCCGCCACCTCAAGCTCGATGCGGAAGCGGCGCTCAGCGGCACGAATGAAAAGTTCCGCTCGCGCTTCCACTATGTCGAGCAGGCCCTGGCAGCTTCGGGCAGCTCGCTGGAGAAGGCAACGCTTGATGATATGGAAGCGCTCTGGCAGCAGGCCAAAGGCGCAAAGTAAATCAGCCGGTTAGCTGCCGTTCTTGCGATGGAGGCGGCTCTCTATCTCCTGCCGGGCGCTATGTGTGGCGGTCAGCGAGAGGGTGACGCTGCCGTCTTCATTGTCGGTGCGCGAAATGACGTCGCCATTGCGGTAGAGCCAGTCGACCCGGCCGAGCTGGGCCGGGCTCAATGTCACCGTCATCGTTTCCAGCTCGCCCGACACGCGCGCCTCGATGAGCGCTTTCAGCGTGTCCAGTCCCTCCCCGGTCACCGCCGAAATGGCGATCGGCGGCCTCCTGCCGCTTGCGCCTTCGGCAAGCAGCCGCTCGCGGTTGCCTTCGTCGAGCAGGTCGATCTTGTTCCAGACCTCGATCACGCGGTTCGTGTCGGCGGCGTCGACGCCGAGATCGCCAAGGATGCGTTCGACATCTTCCGCCTGGGCCGCCGTGTCCGGATCGGAGATGTCGCGCAGATGCAGCACCAGATCGGCTTCGACCACCTCTTCTAGCGTTGCCCGAAAGGCGGCGACCAGATGCGTCGGCAGGTCGGAGATGAAGCCGACCGTGTCCGACAGGATAATTGGCGTGCCGTGCGGCAGCCGCACGCGCCGCAAGGTGGGGTCGAGCGTCGCGAAAAGCATGTCCTCGGCCAGCACCCCTGCCCCGGTCAGCCGGTTGAACAACGTCGACTTGCCGGCGTTGGTGTAGCCGACGATCGCCATCACCGGAAACGGCACCTTCTTGCGCTTGGCGCGATGCAGGTCGCGCGTGCGCCGCACCGTTTCCAACTCGTGCTTCAGCTTGGTGATCTTGTCCTGCAGGATGCGGCGGTCGGATTCGATCTGGGTTTCGCCCGGGCCGCCGAGAAAACCGGCGCCGCCGCGCTGCCGTTCGAGGTGGGTCCAACTGCGCACCAGCCGGCCCTTCTGGTAGTTGAGATGCGCAAGCTCGACCTGCAGCGTGCCTTCCTTGGTGCGCGCCCGCTCGCCGAAGATCTCGAGGATCAGCCCGGTGCGGTCGAGCACCTTGGCGTTCAGTTCCTTTTCGAGATTGCGCTGCTGCACCGGCGTCAGCGGATGGTCGACGATGACCAGTTCCGCCTTGCGCTCCTTCACGATGTCGGCGAATTCGGCAACCTTGCCGCTGCCGAGCAGCGTCGCAGGCCGCGGATCGGCGACCGTCACCACCGCCGTGTGAACCGGGTTGAGGTCGATGGCGCTGGCAAGACCAACCGCTTCGTCGTGGCGTGCATCCGCCGAACGACTCAGACGCGGTCGGCTCGACTCATCGTCACCGCGCGGCTGGCGGGCAAGCACCGGCACAATAACAACAGCCCGGGTCGGATCCTTGGCTTCCGGCCCAAGTTGATGTCCTTGTTTTCCGCGAACGCTGCGGTCCGCGTCTTTCTCACGTGCCAATCAGGCGCCCTGGCTTTCCTCGCCATCGAACATCTGAACCGGCTGGCTCGGCATGATCGTGGAAATGGCGTGCTTGTAAACGAGCTGGGAGTGTCCGTCACGCCGCAACAACACACAAAAATTGTCGAACGAAGTGACGACGCCAGTCAGCTTCACGCCGTTGATGAGGAAGATGGTAAGTGGATTTTTGCTCTTGCGAACTGAATTCAGGAACAGGTCCTGAAGGTTTTGCGATCGTTCCGCCATTTTTCTTGTCTTTCGCCGATCCCCTTCGGTCTGCGAGCCAATGCGCCAAATTACGCGGCGTCTGTCAAGCGCGCAAACTCCCTCTTGCCGCCTGAACGACAAGCAGAACGAGATAGTTGAGATTCATTCCACCTTTGCGGTTATCAGGCTGGACTTTTTTCCGCAATGTCAAAAAAGGCCTGCCGCAACGAAAGTGTCATGGAACCGGGATGGCCATTTGCGATCGGCGCGCCGTCGATTTCGACCACCGGCATGGCGATTGTGGTTGCGGAACTGATGAAAGCTTCGCGCGCCGCCTTGGCTTCCGCCACGGAAAAACCGCGCTCCTCGATTTTGAGGCCGAGCTTGGCGGCGACATCGAAGAGCGTCGTGCGGGTGATGCCGCGCAGGATGCCGTGCTCCGCCGGCCGGGTCACCAGGACGCCGTCACGGGTGACGATCCAGGCGTTTGACGAGCCGCCTTCCTTGACGTTGCCGTCGGTGTCGACGAACCAGGCTTCCTGGGCTCCCGCCTCCTTGGCCTTCTGCTTGGCGAGCACATTGGGCAAAAGGCCCGTGCTTTTGATGTCGACGCGATCCCAGCGATTCTCCGGAACAGTGATAACCTTGATGCCGGTCTCCACTCGCTTCGCACTGGCGGCCGGATCGGCCTTTCTGGCAGTTATGACCAGGGAAGGCTTCGTGCCTGCCGGCGGAAAGATGAATTCGCGGCTGGCGACGCCGCGCGTCACCTGCACATAGACAAGGCCGTTGACCACGCCGTTGCGATTGACCACCTCGCGCAGCAGCATCGGCAGCACGCCTTCCGAGACCGGCCAGGCAATCGACAGTTCCTTGAGCGAACGTTTGAGCCGGGCAAGATGACGCGGCATGTCGACGATGTGGCCACGGGCCACTTCGCAGACCTCATAGACGCCGTCGGCGAACTGGTAGCCGCGGTCCTCGATATGGACGCTGGCTTGGGCATGGGCAACATAGCGCCCGTTGACATAGGCAATGCGCGGCATGGGTATCCTCAGGGAATATCCGGCTTTCTTAGGCGATTCCGCCGCCGGCCGTAACGAACAATCGCCTAGGCCAAGCCGATTCCAGAGTCCTATTCAATTCCGAACGGAAGGCTACGGCCAAGCCGCCGAGCCTGGGCCGTAGCGCATTACTCCTGGATTGCCTTAGACGCCGAGCGACTTCAGCTTGCGATGCAAGGCGGACCGTTCCATGCCGATGAATTCGGCCGTCTTCGAGATGTTGCCGCCGAAGCGGTTGATCTGGGCGATCAGATAGTCCTTCTCGAATTGCTCGCGCGCCTCGCGCAGCGGCAGCGCCATGATGTGCTGGTCCGACTGGTTAGGCGTGCGTGGCATGACGTCGCCGATCTCGGAAGGCAGAAGGTCGGCGGTAATCGGCGCATCGGGATTTTCCCCCCGCGCCAGGATCATCAGCCGTTCGACATTGTTGCGCAACTGGCGAACATTGCCCGGCCAGTTGTGGGCCTGCAGCACGGCCAGCGCATCGTCGCCGATGCGGCGCGGCTTGATGCCCGCCTGGCGCGCGATCTGCTTCATGAAATTGTCGACGAGGTAAGGGATGTCCTCGCGCCGCTCGGCGAGCCCGGGCACCATGACCGGAACCACCGCCAGGCGATGGTATAGGTCCTCGCGGAAGCGGCCGTCGGCGATCATCGCCTCAAGGTTTTGCGAGGTGGAGGAAATGATGCGGACATCGACCTTGACGCGCTTGGTGCCGCCTACGCGCTCGAATTGCTGCTCGACCAGCACGCGCAGGATCTTGTTTTGCGTCTCGCGCGGCATATCGGCGACTTCGTCGATGTAGAGGATGCCACGATGCGCTTCTTCCAGCGCGCCGACCTTGCGTTCGGTGCCGTTCGATTCGGTGCCGAACAGCTCGATCTCCATGCGCTCGGGCGTGATGGTGGCAGCGCTCAGCGTCACGAATGGACCGCTCTTGCGCGACGACAGCGCGTGGATGGCGCGCGCCGTCAGTTCCTTGCCGGAGCCGGAAGGGCCGACGATCATGACGCGGCTGTTGGTCGGCGCGACGCGCTCGATGGTCTGCCGCAACTGGCTCATCGCCGACGACATGCCGATCAGGTCGAAGGTCTCGCCGCTGCGCTGCTTGAGGTCGGAGACCTCGCGCCGCAGCTTGGACGTTTCCAGGGCGCGCTCGGCGATCAGGATCAGGCGATCGGCCTTGAACGGTTTCTCGATGAAGTCGTAGGCGCCACGCCGGATGGCCGACACCGCCGTTTCGATATTGCCATGGCCGGAGATCATCACCACCGGCATGTTCGGATGCATGGTCTTGATCTCGTCGAGCAGCGCCAGGCCGTCAAGGCGCGAGCCCTGCAGCCAGATGTCGAGGAAAATCAGCCGCGGCGCGCGATCGGCGATCGCCGCAAGCGCGCTGTCGGCGTCATGCGCAGTACGGGTTTCATGACCCTCGTCGCTCAGTATACCGGCGACAAGTTCGCGGATGTCTTCCTCGTCATCGACGATGAGAATGTCAGACGCCATTATCGACCTTTTCAGTTTCTCGTTCGTGTTCGTTTCGGCCTTCACCGCGTGGCGGCGCGGCTACGACCGTCGCCGGCGGCAGGATGATCGAGATCATCGCGCCCCGGCCGCCATGGAAATCCTCTGGCGCGTCGTGCAATTCGAGACGGCCGCCATGGTCCTCCACAATCTTCTTGACGATAGCGAGGCCAAGTCCGGTGCCTTTTTCGCGCGTCGTCATATAGGGCTCGAGAAGCCTTTGGCGATTCTCGCGCGGCAGCCCCTTGCCGTTGTCGATAACATCGATTCTTATGGCGCCATCTTGGCGTCCGGCCTGAATCCGGATTGTGCCGTCCGAACGGTCTTGCGCATCAAGTCCGTCGATCGCCTCGGCCGCGTTCTTGATGACGTTGCCGAAGGCCTGCGCCATCAGGCGACTGTCGAAAGTGCCTTTCAGCGGCTCGCTGCCGAAGTCGCGTTCGAAGACGATGTCGGAGCGGCTGACCTCGACCAGGAAAGACGCCTCGCGCAACGACTCACGAAGGTCGATTGCCTTCATCTCCGGCTTCGGCATGCGGGCAAAGGCCGAGAACTCGTCGACCATGCGGCCGATGTCCTCGACCTGGCGGATGATGGTGTCGGTGCACTGGTCGAAGACCTCGCGGTCCTCGGTGATGACCTTGCCGTAGCGGCGCCTGATGCGTTCGGCCGAGAGCTGGATCGGTGTCAGCGGGTTCTTGATCTCATGCGCGATACGCCGCGCCACATCCGCCCAGGCCGATGAACGCTGCGCCTGGACGAGATCGGTGATGTCGTCGACGGTGACCACATAGGATTTCTCCTCTTCGCCGTCGTCGCCGGACTCGACCGTGACCTGGACGTTGAAGGTGCGCTCCAGGCCGGTGCGGAAGAAGGTCACCTGCTCGCGATAGACCGGCTTGCCGGACTGTCGCCCGATCTCGAAGACGCGGCCGACAAGCGGCAGGACCGCCGAAAGGTTCTGGCCGAGCGTCGCATTTGCCGAAATCGCCAACATGGTCTCTGCCGAGCGATTGACGATGGTGATGATGCCGTAAGGGTCGACACCGATGACGCCGGCGGTGACGCCGGCGAGCACCGCCTCGGAGAAACGCCGGCGCTCATCGATCAGATCCTTGGCCGAGAGCAGCTCGTTGCGCTGCGACTTGAGCTCCAGGATCATGTTGTTGAAGGTCTCGCCGAGCGAGGCGACATCGCCATCGGACTGGCGCACGGGAACGGCAACGTCGAGATTGCCGGTCGCCACCTCGTCGGCGGCGCCGATCAGCTGGCGGATCGGCCGCACAAGCCGGTCGGCGACCGCAATGCCAGTCCAGATCGCCGACAGCGTGATGATCAGCGTGAGCGACAGATAAGGCAGCGCGAAGGCGACCTGTGAGGTGCGGCGGTTGTCCTCCAGGTTGCGATATTCGTCGGTGTTGGACCTGACGATCTGGCGCGCCTTGATCACGTCGGGATCGACCAGGCGGATCGTGTAGAGGTAAAGCCCGTCGAGCTCGCGCAGCTTGATGATGGCGCCCATGATGTTGCGGGTGCGCGGCTCGATCAGCACCGGCTTGCCGTCGGCCGCGGTGTCGACAGCGCCCGCGGGCGGCTCCGGCATCGGAAAATCGGCATCGGTCCTGGCGTTCATGACGAACGAGCCATCAGGCTTGATCAGGGCCGCATGCGCCAGTCCGCGGCCTACGGCTTCCTTGTTCAACAGGTCGAGAAAACCGCCTTTGTCGAGGCCATAGAGCGTGCGCGAGGCATCGAGATCGTATGCCATGGACAATGTCGTGCCCTGCAGGTTGCGCGCATTCTCCTGCACATAGGCGTCGGCTATCGACAGCGACGAGTTGACGATCGTCTTGGTACGGATTTCGAACCAGCGGTCGAGGCCGATATCGAGCGTGATCGAAGCGATGATCGCCACCATGATGGCCGGAATGGCGGCGACCAGCGCGAACATGGCGACGATGCGCACATGGAGCCGCGAGGCAGCCCTGCCGTGACGCCGCGCCAGGACAATGCGGCGCACCTCACGGGCGATCAAGGCGATGAGGAACAGGACAAAGACGGCATTGGCCGCGATCAAGGCCCAGGTCGCGTCGGCGTTCGGCGCGATCGGTGTTGCGCCGACCAGGATCGCAAAGGAGATGGCCGCCGTGATCATCGCGCCGGCGATCGCGACCACGCCTGGCAACGCCAGCAAGCGTCGCCCGTCACGCGTGCCGGTCTGGTTGAAAAGCGGTTGGTTCAGGGTCGGAGCCTCAGCTGCCATGTCGTACAGAGTCGGTCATAGCGTCGGATGTATGCAACGCATTGTGGCGATTATGCAACAAGTGTGGCGGGGAAGATAATCTTTCCCGGGCGAAATTCGCTGAATGACGAAGTGACGCTACGGCTGCCTCGACGACTTGTAGACGTTGACGCCGAGTTCGCGGATCTTCTTGCGCAGCGTGTTGCGGTTGAGCCCCAGAAGCTCCGCGGCCTTGATCTGGTTGCCGCGCGTCGCCGTCATCGAAGCCAGCACCAGCGGATATTCGACCTCGGCAAGAATGCGCTGGTAGAGCCCCGCCGGCGGCAATTCGCCGGCGAAGGAGGCGAAATAACGCTGCAGGAAATGCTCGACCGCCTGGCCGATCGACAGATCGTCGGGAATGAGCGCGCCGCCGTCCGGCACGACCGGCCTTTCGCCGGTCTTGAGCTCGGATTCGATGATCTCCGACGAAATCTCGTCCTGCGAGTAGAGGGCGGCCAGCCGGCGCACCAGATTTTCCAGCTCGCGCACATTGCCCGGCCAGGGATAGCGCTTCATGAGCTCGATGCCGCCGGACGAAATGCGCTTGGTTTGCAAGCCCTCGCTGGCGCCCTGCTTGAAGAAATGCCGCACCAGATCGGGAATGTCCTCGGAACGCTCGCGCAGCGCCGGCAGCCTGAGCGGCACGACATTGAGGCGGTAGAACAGGTCTTCGCGGAACAGGCCCTGGTTGATGAGCGTGCGCAGGTCCTTGTTGGTGGCCGCGACGATGCGCACGTCGGTCTTGATCGGCGTGCGGCCGCCGACCGTGGTGTATTCGCCCTGCTGCAGCACCCGCAGCAGCCTGGTTTGCGCTTCCATCGGCATGTCGCCGATTTCGTCGAGAAACAGCGTGCCGCCCTCAGCCTGCTCGAAACGGCCGCTGGAACGGTTCTGCGCCCCGGTGAAGGCGCCCTTCTCGTGGCCGAATAGTTCCGATTCGATCAGGTCACGCGGAATCGCCGCCATGTTGATGGCCACGAACGGGCCGCCGCGACGGCGGCCATATTCATGCAGCGCGCGCGCCACCAGCTCCTTGCCGGTGCCGGACTCGCCGCTGATCATGACCGTGAGGTCGGTCTGCATCATGCGCGCCAGCATGCGGTAGATGTCCTGCATGGCGGCGGAGCGGCCGACCAGCGGCATCGTCTCAGGCTGGTCTTCAGCGCGGGCATCGAGCTTCGGCCGCTTCGGCTCGGCCAGCGCCCGGTTGACGATGTTGAGCAGCTCGGTGAGGTCGAAAGGCTTCGGCAGATATTCGTAGGCGCCGGTCTCGGAGGCGCGGATGGCGGTCATGAACGTGTTCTGGGCGCTCATGACGATGACCGGCAGCTCGGGCCGCGCCTTCTTGATGCGCGGCAGCATGTCGAAGGCGTTCTCGTCCGGCATCACCACGTCGGTGATGACCAGATCGCCCTCGCCCGCCGCCACCCAGCGCCAGAGCGTCGAGGCATTCGACGTCACGCGCACCTCGTGGCCGACGCGCGACAGCGCCTGGTTGAGCACGGTGCGGATCGCCGCGTCGTCGTCGGCGACCAGAATATTGCCGCGAGCGCTCATTTGCGGTCTCCTTCAGCTTCGTCGCCCGAGCCCTGCGACGTCTCTTTCCAGGCCGGCATCAGGACGCGGAAAGTGGTGCCGCGCGGCGTCGAATCGCATTCGATGATGCCGCCATGCTCGCCGACGATCTTGGCGACCAGCGCCAGCCCGAGGCCGGAGCCGTTCGGTTTGGTGGTGATGAACGGATCGAACAGAATCGGCAGGATGTCCTCGGAAACGCCGGGGCCGTTGTCATGCACGCAGAATTCCAGCGGCAGCGAGACACGGTCCTGCGTGCCGGGTACCGAGACGCGGATGCCCGGACGGAAAGCCGTCGATAGCACGATCTCCCCCTGCGGGTCGGCGCCGATCGCCTCGGCGGCGTTCTTGACCAGGTTGAGAAAGACCTGGATCAGCTGGTCGCGGTTGGCGAAGACCGGAGGCAATGATGGATCATATTCCTCCAAAATCTTGATCCGCCTCGCAAAACCATTCTTGGCGATCGCTTTTACGTGATCCAGAACGACGTGGATGTTGACCGGATAGCGCTCGATCGGCCGCTCGTCGGAAAACACCTCCATGCGGTCGACCAACGAGACGATGCGGTCTGTCTCGTCGGTGATCAGGCGGGTCAGCGCGCGGTCTTCGTCGGACGCGGAAAGCTCGAGCAGTTGAGCGGCGCCGCGGATGCCGGAGAGCGGGTTCTTGATCTCATGCGCGAGCATCGCGGCAAGGCCGGTGACGGAGCGCGCGGCACCCCGATGCGTCATCTGGCGGTCGATCTTATCGGCCATCGACCGTTCCTGGAACATGACGACGACCGAGCCCGGAAACTCCGGTACGGGCGCGACATAGAGATCGACCATCTTCTCGATGCCGAGGCGCGGCGAGGAGACATCGACACGGTATTCGTTGACTGGGGCGCGCCGCTCCCGCACCTGGTCGACCAGCGTCAGCAACGGGCTGCCGAAGGGCACCAGCTTGGAGAGCGTGTTGCGGGCAAGCATATTCGCGCTGGAGCGGAAGAAGTCTTCGGCATCCGCATTGGCGAAGGTGATGAAGCCGTCGGGATCGACCATGATGACCGGGCGGCGGATGGTGTTGAGCACGATGTTGGCGGCATCCGCCATGTCGGCCTGCTGGGGGACATCGGCCTTCATGCCGCGCTCCGTAGGCCAGGGATCGCAGCGCCCTCGGAAAGCGCCCGGCGCAATTCCGCCACGACCTCGGCCGGTTCGAACGATGTGAGGATGCGTTTGCGTTGCTCGGCTGAAACATCGGGAGCATGACGGTCGAGATACCAGCCCAGATGCTTGCGCGCCTGGCGCAGCCCGCTTTCGATGCCATAGAGCGAGAGCATGTCCTCGTAATGCGATACGACGTAATCGGCGAGCGCTCGCGGCGTTTGCGGAAGGCCTTGCGCGTCTGCGCCGGCGGCGGTCGTGGCGATGCCGCCGGCGATCCAGGGCGCGCCATAATGCGCGCGGCCGATCATCACCGCGTCGGCGCCGGACTGCTCGAGGATTGTCGCCGCCTCTTCCGGCGAGCCGACATCGCCATTGGCCACCACCGGGATCGAGACGGCTTGCTTGACGCGCGCGATAGCGCGCCAGTCGGCCTTGCCCTGATAGAACTGGCAGCGCGTGCGGCCATGCACTGTCACCATTCTGACGCCGACCTGCTCGGCGCGGCGCGCCAGCATCGGCGCGTTGAGCGCGCTTTCGTCCCAGCCGAGCCGCATCTTGACGGTGACCGGCACCGAAACGGCCGCGACTACCGCCTCGATCAGCGAAAGCGCATGGTCGAGATCGCGCATCAGCGCCGAGCCGGCATAGCCACCGGTCACCTTCTTCGCCGGGCAGCCCATGTTGATATCGATGATATCAGCGCCCTCGCCCGCCGCGATTCGCGCGCCTTCGCCCATATGCACCGCCTCGCGGCCGGCCAACTGAACCATATGCACCGGCAGGCCGGAATGGCGGATGCGGAGCTCGCAGCCCGCCCGGCCCTTGGCCAGTTCGCCACTCGCCACCATTTCCGACACGACCAGCCCCGCGCCATGCGCGTGGGCGCGCTGCCGGAATGGCTCGTCGGTGATGCCGGACATCGGCGCGAGGAAAACCCGGTTGCGGATTCTCACGCCGCCGACATCGAGTGGCGATGCCAATGTGGTCAATTCAGCCATGCACAAAAACCAAGCATGTTCGATCGTTGCACATTCTCTAGCCAGAAGTGCGGCATTGTGCAACGCGCAATGACGTCACATTAAGGCGCATTTTGGAAAAAGCTGGCCTTCGGCCATCACCCCGATTAGAGCATGATGCCGAAAAGTGTGAGCGGTTTTCGCCGACATCATGCTCTACTTCTTTGATTTAGAGACGGATTCAGATTTCAGGTCGAATCGACCTGAAATCATCCGGCTCTAGGACCGATCGGAATGAGCGAGGCAAGCGAAAAGCAAGCGGCGTCCCCACGCGGCGGGATCGGGGTGGTGATCGTCGCCGCCGGCCGCGGTGCGCGCGCCGGACAGGCCGACGGCCCGAAGCAGTATCAGCGCATCGGCGGTCGTGCCGTCATTGCGCATACGTTGGATATGTTCCTTTCCCATCCCCTGATAGGACCGGTTGTCGTCGCCATCCATGCCGACGATGCCGAGCTTTTGCAGCGCGCGGCGGGGGCGCATGCCGAGCGTCTCATCACTGTTATCGGCGGCCCCTCGCGCCAGGCATCCGTCCGTCTCGGCCTCCTAGCGCTGCGGGAGCAGGCACCGGCAAAAGTGCTGGTGCATGACGCCGTACGCCCGTTCGTCGACGCCGGCCTGATCGACCGCACCATAGAGGCCATCGGCGAGCGCCAGGGCGCGTTGCCGGCGCTGCCCGTCGCCGACACGCTGAAGCGGGAATCGGCCACCGGTATGATCGACGAGACGGTGTCGAGGGCCGGCCTTCATGCCGCGCAGACGCCGCAGGGTTTTCCGTTCTGGCCGCTGCTTGCCGCGCATGAGAAGGCGCATCATCTGGGCAAGAGCGAGTTCACCGACGACGCGGCGATCGCCGAATGGGCACAGATACCGGTCAAGATCGTTCCCGGATCGCCGGACAACGTCAAACTCACCTGGGCAAGGGACATTGCATTGGCCGACCAGCGGCTCTCGAATGCGCAGCAGCGCTTCCCGGATATTCGCACCGGCAATGGCTACGACGTGCATGCGTTCGAGCCCGGCGACCATGTGACCCTCTGCGGCGTCGCCATTCCCTATGAGGGAAAACTCTCTGGCCATTCGGACGCCGATGTCGGGCTTCACGCGCTGACCGATGCGCTGCTCGCCACCTGCGGCGCCGGCGACATCGGCACGCATTTCCCGCCGTCCGATCCGCAATGGAAGGGGGCGGCCTCGAAGATTTTCGTCGAGCACGCGGCGAAGCTGGTGCGCGAGCGCGGCGGCCGCATCGCCAATGCCGACATCACGCTGATCTGCGAGGCACCGCGCGTGGGGCCGCATCGCGCGGCGATGACAGAGGCGCTTTCGGCCATGCTCGGCATTGCGCCCGAGCGCATTTCGATCAAGGCCACGACCAACGAGAAGCTCGGCTTTGTCGGGCGCGGCGAAGGCATTGCCGCGATCGCCACGGCCAGCGTCGTCTATCCGGGAGAAGTGCCGGCATGAGCAACGCCGAACTCGCCATTGCCTTGCTCCAGGCCTGCCAGCAACGCAGCATCATGCTGGCGACGGCCGAGAGCTGCACCGGCGGCCTGATCATCGCCGCGCTCACCGACATCGCCGGGTCCTCCGCAGTGGTCGATCGTGGCTTCATCACCTATTCCAACGAAGCCAAGATGGAGATGCTCGGCGTCTCCGCAGCCACGCTCGGCGCGCATGGCGCGGTCTCGCGCGAGACGGTGCTGGAGATGGCGGCAGGCGCGCTGACGCATTCGCAAGCAAGCCTGTCCCTCGCCGTCACCGGCATTGCCGGCCCCAGCGGCGGCTCGGCGGACAAGCCGGTCGGTCTGGTCTGGTTCGGGGTTGCATTGGCCGGGCAGCCGGTGGTCGCCGAACAACAATTGTTCGGCCAAAAGGGCCGCGAATTCATCCGGCATGAGACGGTGCGGCATGCGCTGCAACTCGGATTGCGGACGCTTGGCGAACGTTAGGCCGGTTTCGCGCCGTAGATGATGTCGGCGCGCTTCTCGAACGCTTCGGAGAACATGCGGAAGGCGCGGTCGAACATCGTGCCCATCAGCGCGCCGAGAATGCGGCTCTTGAATTCGTAATCGATGAAGAAATGCACCTCGCAGCCGCCCTCGGCGGGATCGAAGCGCCAGATGTTGCTCAGATATTTGAACGGGCCGTCGATGTATTTGACATCGATCGCGTTCTCGTCGGGCTTCAGCAGCACCTGCGTCGTGAAGGTCTCGCGGATCGCCTTGTAGCCGATGCTCATGTCGGCGACCAGGATGGTGCGGCCGTCGCGCTCTTTGCGCGAGCGCACGGTGAGCGATTCACAGAGCGGCAGGAATTGCGGGTAGGCCTCGATGTCAGCCACCAGCGCGAACATCTCTTGCGGCGTATGCGCGACGCGGCGTGTCGCCTCGAATTTCGGCATTGAAGGTCAGCTGGCCTTCGCCAGCTGCGCCTCGCGCGCCGCGCGCAGCCTGGCGAAATCCTCGCCGGCATGGTGCGAGGAGCGCGTCAGCGGGCTCGACGCGACGAGGAGAAAACCTTTGGTCTTGCCGATCGTCTCGTAGGACTTGAACTCGTCCGGCGGAATGAAGCGGATCACCGGATGGTGCTTCTTGGAAGGCTGCAGATACTGGCCGATGGTCATGAAGTCGACATTGGCCGAACGCAGATCGTCCATCAATTGCAGCACCTCGTTCCGCTCCTCGCCGAGGCCGACCATGATGCCGGATTTGGTGAAGATCGACGGGTCGAGTTCCTTGACCCGCTGCAAAAGCCGGATCGAGTGGAAATAGCGGGCGCCGGGGCGAACCGTCAGGTAATTCGACGGCACGGTTTCAAGATTGTGGTTGAAGACGTCGGGCTTGGCCGCGACGACGACCTCCAGCGCGCCGTCCTTGCGCAGGAAGTCGGGCGTCAGGATCTCGATCGTCGTCGACGGGGCGGCGGCACGGATGGCATGAATGACGTCGGCAAAATGCTGGGCGCCGCCATCGGCCAGATCGTCGCGGTCGACCGAGGTGATGACGACGTGGCTCAGCCCCATTTGCCTGACGGCGTGCGCCACGCGTGCCGGCTCATCCGGATCGAGCGCGGTCGGGATGCCGGTCGCGACATTGCAGAAGGCGCAGGCGCGCGTGCAGATCTCGCCCATGATCATGAAGGTGGCGTGCTTCTTGTCCCAGCATTCGCCGATATTCGGGCAGCCGGCTTCCTCGCACACCGTCACCAGCTTGTGCGATTTCACGATCTCGCGCGTTTCGGCATAGCCCTTGGAAACCGGCGCCTTGACGCGGATCCAATCGGGCTTGCGCAGCACTTCCTGGTCGGGCCTGTGCGCCTTCTCGGGATGCCGCGGGCGCGGCCGGTTGGCGATCGTGTCTACGACTGTGACCATTTCAAATCCTTCGCGGCCGCGGTGTCGGCGGCCGCCTGTCCTTCGTCATCTAAGACTTTTCGAGGCAAAGAAAAAGGCCGCGCCGGCGCATGCCGCCACGGCCTTTTCCGCATAGCGGCATGCGTTCAGCGCCGAACAAGCCGCCCCACGAAGATCAGCAGGCAGGCGCCGATGAAACCGGTAATCAGATAGGCGACCCAGCCGACGCCGAAGGACTGGATGTTCAGAGCCTGCAGGATCGCGTTCAGCACCACGGCGCCGACGATGCCCATGATGATGTTCATGAAGATGCCGGTGTTGCTCTTCATAACCATTTCGGCGAACCAACCCGCCAGACCGCCGACGATGATGGCCGTGATCCAGCCGACGCCATTCATATGCATGTGCCAATTCCTCCTCGATCAGATGAAAATGCATCCGGATATGAACTGCCTTGCCGTCAGGTTTCTCCGGCTGCCGCGTGTGAGTCTCGCCCGACCAATTTAGCACAGATCGGCCACCTATCGCCGATCGGCGATTTATCACCGATTGGTGACCTGTCACCAATCGGTGACCTGTCATGCGTTCAAAGCGCGGCCATAGGCGTCGAGCACGCTCTCCTTCATCATCTCCGACAGCGTCGGATGCGGGAAGATCGTGTGCATCAGTTCTTCCTCGGTCGTCTCCAGGTTCATCGCCACGACAAAACCCTGGATGAGCTCGGTCACCTCCGCGCCCACCATATGCGCGCCGAGAAGCTGCCCGGTCTTCTTGTCGAAGATGGTCTTGACGAAGCCCTGGTCCTCGCCGAGCGCGATGGCCTTGCCATTGGCGCTGAAGGGGAAGCGGCCGACGCGAATATCCTTGCCTTCGGCCTTGGCCTTCGCTTCGGTCAGGCCAACGGACGCGACCTGCGGGCTGCAATAAGTGCAGCCGGGGATCTTCAATTTGTCGATGGCGTGCACGCCCGGGAAATTGGCTATCTTTTCGATGCAGACCACGCCCTCATGCTCGGCCTTGTGGGCGAGCATCGGTGGGCCGGCGACATCGCCGATGGCATAGATGCCGGGCACATTGGTCTTGCCGTAGCCGTCGACGACGACACAGCCGCGGTCCGTCTTCACGCCGAGCGCTTCCAGGCCAAGATTTTCGATGTTGCCCTGCACCCCGACCGCCGAAATCATGCGATCGGCGCTGATCTTCTCGACCTTGCCGTCCTTCATCTCGACATGCGCGGTAACCGAATTGGCTGATTTCTCGACCTTGGTCACCTTGGCTTCGAGGATGATCTTCATCCCCTGTTTCTCGAACTGCTTCTGCGCGAATTTAGAGACCTCGGCATCCTCGACCGGCATGACCTGCGGCAGCAGCTCGACCACGGTCACGTCGGCACCCATGGTGCGGTAGAAGGAGGCGAATTCGATGCCGATGGCGCCGGAACCCATGACCAGCAGCGATTTCGGCATTTCCTTCGGCACCATGGCCTCGAAATAGGTCCAGATCAGCTTGCCGTCCGGCTCGATACCGGGCAGCGCGCGCGGGCGGGCGCCGGTCGCCAGGATGATGTGCTTGGCGGTGTAGGTACCCTCGCCCTTGACGTTCTTCGGCACCGGCGGCTGCGGCTCCATCGCCTTCTTGGCGGTCTTCGAAACGACGACCTCGCCCGGTTTGTCACCGGAAGGAGCCTTCGAAAGCTTCGCCTCGCCCCAGATGACATCGACCTTGTTCTTCTTCATCAGGAAGCCGACGCCGGTGTTCAGCCTGAGTGACACTCTTCGCGAGCGGTCGACCACGGCGGCCGTGTCCGGGCTGATCTTGCCGCCTTCGAGCTTCAGGCCGTAATCCTTGAGGTGATCCGAATAATGCATGATCTCGGCCGAGCGCAGCAGCGCCTTGGTGGGGATGCAGCCCCAGTTGAGACAGATGCCGCCCAGATGCTCGCGCTCGACGATCGCCGTCTTGAAGCCGAGCTGGGCGGAACGCACCGCCGTGACATAGCCACCGGGGCCTGAGCCGATGATGATGACGTCGTAGGATTCAGCCATTTTATGGTCCTTATTGAAGCGGGGCTTTGCCGAAGGAGGGCTTTGGTATCGCCCACGGCTCATGCATCAGCATTGGAGGCCTGAAAGTTGGCTCATGCATTAGGACCGAAAGGGCGTCGAATGCCCAGAGTCCCACAAATGCGTAGCCTGTAAGCAGCCGACTTCGACGGCCTTGCCAACGCACAGCCAACCAAAGGCCAATGATCAGAAATGCATTGACTATCATGTCGCTAACATCACGCGCACAAGCGGCGCCAGCGCCTGGCCGATACGTCGCGTGTTCTCGGCATCGAGATGAACGCCATCGAGCGGCGTGGTGGTGGCGACCGCGCCGGCATCGAAGAAGCCGCAGCCGGCCTCGTCGGCCAGCAGGGAATATTGCAGCGCCAGACGCTTGGAGGCGTCGTCGCCGCCGGCGAACATTTCCTTGAATTCGGCATTGTCGGTGCGGGTGACCGCGGGCGGCGCGACGATAAGGATCTGCGGCGCCGGCCAGTCGAAGGGATAGTCATGGCCGCGCACGATATCGATCAGCCGCTGCATGCCCTGCTTGGCCGCGACCGGATTGCCGTGGATCCAAGGCTTCATGTCGTTGGAGCCGAGCATGATAACGACGAGATCCAGCGGCGCATGGCTGGTTAGGATCGTCGGCAGAATACGGGCGCCATTGCGGTCGGCACCGGCCAGATGGTCGTCGAAGGCCGTAGTACGGCCGTTGAGACCTTCAGCGATGACCTCGACGTCGCCGCCGAGCTCGGCCGCGAGCACGCTCGGCCAGCGATCTTCGAGCGCATGGCGGCCGAGGCTGGCGGCGTCGTAGCCCCAGGTCAGCGAGTCGCCATAGCATAGAATTGTCTTCATGCGGTTGCCTCACCTCTGCCGAAACCTGGCCGCGAACGCCTGACGCCGCGGCGAGCACACGGCTCGCCGACGGGATCGAAAATGATCAAGGCGAAAAGGCCGGTGAAGAATTTCCACACCGCCTTTCCTTCCTAGACCAGCATGCCCATCGGGTTTTCGATCATGCGCTTGAAGGCGCCCAGCAGCTCCGCGCCGAGCGCGCCGTCGACCGCACGGTGATCGGTCGAGAGCGTCACCGACATGACCGTTGCTATTCTGATCTCGCCCTTCTTCACCACCGCCCGCTCCTCGCCCGCGCCGACAGCCAGGATCGTCGCATGCGGCGGGTTGATGACGGCGGCAAAGTCCTTGATGCCGAACATGCCGAGATTCGACACCGCCGTTGTGCCGCCCTGATACTCTTCCGGCTTCAGCTTGCGGCTCCTGGCGCGGCTGGCGAGATCCTTCATCTCGTTGGAGATGACCGACAGCGTCTTTTCATCCGCTTTGCGAATGATCGGCGTGATCAGGCCGCCGGGGATCGACACCGCAACGCCGACATCGGCGTGCTTGTGCTTGACCATGGCGTTCTCGGTCCAGGACGCGTTGGCATCCGGCACCGCCATCAGCGCCATGGCCATGGCCTTGATGACCATGTCGTTGACGGAGAGCTTGTAGGCCGGAACCTCGCCCTTGTCGGTCTTTCTCATCGGGGCGGCGGCATTGAGCTGCGTGCGCAGCGCCAAGAGCGCATCGAGCTCGCAGTCCAGCGTCAGATAGAAATGCGGGATGGTGGACTTTGCCTCGACCAGGCGGCGCGCAATGGTCTTGCGCATGTTGTCATGCGGCACCAGCTCGTAGGAACCTTCGGCGAACAGCTTCAGCAGCTGGTCGTCCGACATCGGCTTCGCAGCAGGAGCCGGAGCGGACGGAGCGCCGGCGGGCGCCTTCGCAGTCGGCGCGGCCTTTGCGATGCCGGACGCGATCGCTGCCTCGACGTCGATCTTCACCACGCGGCCATGCGGACCGGAGCCGGTCAGCGCCGTCACGTCGACGCCGGCATCCTTGGCGATGCGGCGGGCCAGCGGCGATGCAAAGACCCGATCGCCGGCGGCGTGGCCGTTGGCGGCGGGACCGGGCTCAGCCTTCGCCGGCGCGGGCGCCGCAGCGGCCGCCGCTTTGGGCGCTTCCTTGGGCGCTTCGGCCTTCGGGGCTTCCGCTTTCGTTGCTTCGGCCTTGGGCGCCGCATCGCCGCCGCTCTTGGCCGCGGCGGCGGTATCCTCGCCCTCGCCGGCCAGGATGGCGATCAGCGCGTTGACCTTGACGCCCTCGGTGCCGGCCGGAACCACCAGCTTGGCGACCGTGCCTTCATCGACGGCCTCGACTTCCATCGTCGCCTTGTCGGTCTCGATCTCGGCGATCACGTCGCCCGGCGAAACCTTATCGCCTTCCTTGACCAGCCATTTTGACAGGTTGCCTTCTTCCATGGTCGGAGAGAGCGCCGGCATGGTGATGTTGATTGGCATGATGTCCTCCGGACCGGCTCAGCGATAGGTGACGGCTTTGACTGCCTCGACGACCTCGCCGACATTGGGCAAAGCCAGCTTTTCCAGATTCGCCGCATAAGGCATCGGGACATCCTTGCCGGCGATGGTGATCACCGGCGCGTCGAGGAAGTCGAAGGCGCGCTGCGAGACCTGGTTGGCGATGTGATCGCCGACCGAGTTCTGCGGGAAACCTTCTTCCACCACCACGAGGCGGTTGGTCTTCTTCACCGAGGCGATGATCGTGTCGAAGTCGAGCGGCCGGATTGTCCTGAGATCGATGATCTCGGCATCGATGCCCATGCCGCGCAATTCGGCCTCCGCCTTGACCGCATAGGTCATGCCGATGCCGAAGGAGACGAGGGTGACGTCCTTGCCCTGCTTGTGGATGCGCGCCTTGCCGATCGGCAGCACGAAATCGTCGAGTTTCGGCACCTCGAAGGAATGGCCGTAGAGTATCTCGTTCTCGAGGAAGATGACCGGGTTCGGATCGCGGATCGCGGCCTTGAGCAGGCCCTTGGCGTCGGCTGCCGTATAGGGCATCACCACCTTTAGGCCGGGGATATGGCTGTACCAGGCGGCGTAGCACTGCGAGTGCTGAGCGGCGACGCGGGCCGCGGCGCCGTTCGGGCCACGGAAGACGATCGGCGCGCCCATCTGGCCACCGGACATATAGAGCGTCTTGGCCGCAGAATTGATGATCTGGTCGATCGCCTGCATGGCGAAGTTGAACGTCATGAACTCGACGATCGGCTTCAACCCCGCCATCGCCGCGCCGACGCCGACGCCGGCAAAGCCGTGCTCGGTGATGGGCGTGTCGACGACGCGGCGCGGCCCGAATTCCTGCAGCAGGCCCTGCGTGATCTTGTAGGCGCCCTGGTACTCGGCAACTTCCTCGCCCATGACGAAGACATCGCCGTCCCGGCGCATTTCCTCGGCCATGGCGTCACGCAGCGCTTCGCGCACCGTGGTCGAAACCATTTCGGTGCCGGCGGGAATGTCCGGATCGGCGGCGACTTCCGTCTTCGGCGCTGCGGCGACAGGAGCGGGAGCCCCGCTTTTGGCCGCGGCTTGTGCCGGAGCCGGCGCTGCCTCAGTCTTGGTTGGCGGCTCCTCTTCACCGATACCTTCGCCGGCCGTGTCGACATCTTCGCCATCGACCGCAAGCACGGCGATGACCGCGTTGACCTTGACGCCTTCAGTGCCGGCGGGAACCACGATCTTGGCGAGCGTGCCCTCATCGACGGCTTCGACTTCCATCGTCGCCTTGTCGGTCTCGATCTCAGCGATGACATCGCCGGCGACGACCTTGTCGCCTTCGTTCTTCAGCCATTTGGAAAGATTGCCCTCTTCCATCGTCGGCGAGAGCGCGGGCATGAGAATTTCGATCGGCATGTCCTTGCCCTCTCCTTAGAGTACGATGTCGGTCCACAGCTCGGACGGATCCGGCTCGGCGTCGTTCTGGGCGAATTCGGCGGCGTCGGCGACGATGTCGCGGACTTCCTTGTCGATGGCCTTGAGTTCGTCCTCGCTTGCCCACTTCTTGTCGAGCAGCCGCACCCGGACCTGCTCGATCGGGTCGTGCTCGGAGCGCATTTTCTGCACTTCCTCCTTGGAGCGGTATTTGGCGGGATCGGACATCGAATGGCCGCGATAGCGGTAGGTCTGCATCTCTAGGATCAGCGGGCCGTTGCCGGCGCGGCACCATTCCGTGGCGAGCTCGCCCGCGGCCTTCACGGCGCGAACGTCCATGCCATCGACCTGGAAGCCGGGGATCTTGAAGGAAGCGCCGCGATTGGAGAAGTCGGTCTCCGCCGACGAGCGCGACACCGACGTGCCCATGGCGTAGCGGTTGTTCTCGATGATGTAGATCACCGGCAGCTTCCACAGCGAGGCCATGTTGAAGCTTTCATAGACTTGGCCCTGGTTGGCCGCGCCGTCACCGAAATAGGTGAGCGAGACGTTCTTGTTGTCGCGGTAGCGGTTGGCGAAGGCGAGACCGGTGCCGAGCGACACCTGGGCGCCGACGATGCCGTGGCCGCCATAGAAATGCTTCTCCTTGGAGAACATGTGCATGGAGCCGCCCTTGCCTTTCGACAGGCCGCCGCGGCGCCCGGTGAGCTCGGCCATGACGCCGCGCGGCGACAGGTCCATCGCCAGCATGTGGCCATGGTCGCGATAGGCGGTGATCATCTGGTCGCCTTCGACCAGCGCCATCTTCATGCCGGTGACGACGGCCTCCTGGCCGATATAGAGATGGCAGAAGCCGCCGATGAAGCCCATGCCGTAGAGCTGGCCGGCTTTCTCCTCGAAGCGGCGGATCAAGAGCATGTGCCGATAAGCGGAAAGCTCTTCTTCCTTGGTGAAATCAGCGGGCTTGGGCGCTGAGAGATTGGGCTGTTTGTCGGATCTGGATTTGGCGGGCGCTTTTTTGGCGGCGGTGGCCATGCGTCACTCCCTGTTAGCGTCTCTTCGCGGACATCAGGGAGATCGATCGCCTCCCCACCGATTTGCGTGAGGCTAACATGCAAGAATGCATTGCGCCATGCTGAAAAATGCATGGCTGGCATGCATCTAAGCGATTATAATCATTGCGAATAAAGGCGATTAACCGAAGGTCGGTTATTTCGTCGGCGCGGGCAGCATGATGGTGATTTCGTCGGGCTGGGACAGATTGAGCGCCTTTCGGGCCTGCTCGTCAAGCATGTCCTTCTCCAGCGTGCCTTCATGCATCAGCTGGACACGGCGCTCGAAGTCGATCCGGCGCGCCTTCACGGCATCGAGCTGGGCCTGCAGTTCGACCGCCCGGGCCTCGAGCCGGTACTTGGAATAGATGCCGAATTCGCCGTGATAGGCGTGGAAGCCGAAATAGGCCAGGAACAGCACGCAAAGCGAGGGGATGATCAGCCTGCCGGTGTTTCGCTGCTTGTGCTGACGTGTCCACATGACCCGAACCCTCGCGGCCGCGAACGCAAGCGACCATGAGTCGTATTTCGCCCGATTGTGCTTAATGGACGGTTACGGACGACCCATTGCACGGTGGCCGGAAACGAAAAGGGCGGGAGTGGCCCGCCCTTTTTGAGGATCGTCAGAACAGGCCGGATCAGCCCTTGATCACCGACTTACCGGCGTAACGCGCCTGCTTGCCGAGCTCTTCCTCGATGCGAATAAGCTGGTTGTATTTGGCCATGCGGTCCGAACGCGACAGGGAGCCGGTCTTGATCTGCCCGCAATTGGTGGCGACCGCGAGGTCGGCGATGGTCGAATCCTCGGTCTCGCCCGAACGGTGCGACATGACGGCGGTGTAGCCGGCCTTGTGCGCGGTCTCGACCGCGTCGAGCGTCTCGGTCAGCGAGCCGATCTGGTTGACCTTGACCAGAATCGAATTGGCGACGCCCATGCGGATGCCGTCGCGCAGCCGCGCCGTGTTGGTGACGAACAGGTCGTCGCCAACGAGCTGGACCGTCCTGCCGATCAGGTCGGTCAGGATCTTCCAGCCTTCCCAGTCGTCCTCGGCGAGGCCGTCCTCGATTGTGATGATCGGATAGTCGGCAGCCAGCTTGGCGAGATACTTGGCTTGGGCTTTCGGGTCGCGGGTCTTCTTCTCGCCTTCATAGACATAGTTGCCGTCCTTGAAGAACTCGGTCGCCGCGCAGTCGAGGCCGAGCGCGACATCCTCGCCCGGCTTGAAGCCGGCCTTCTCGATTGATTCCATGATGAAATCGAGCGCCGCCGGCGCACTCTTCAGGTTGGGGGCGAAGCCGCCCTCGTCGCCGACATTGGTGTTGTGGCCGGCGTCCTTGAGCTTCTTGCGCAGCGTGTGGAAGATCTCCGAGCCCCAGCGCACGCCGTCGCGCAGCGTCGGCGCGCCGACGGGCAGGATCATGAACTCCTGGAAGTCGATCGGGTTGTCGGCATGCGCGCCGCCATTGATAATGTTCATCATCGGCACCGGCAGCATGTGCGCCTTGGTGCCGCCGACATAGCGGTAGAGCGGCAGGCCGGCGGCTTCCGCCGCGGCCTTGGCGACCGCCAGCGACACGCCGAGGATGGCGTTGGCGCCGAGACGGCTCTTGTTCGGGGTGCCGTCGAGCTCGATCATCGTCTGGTCGATATGGATCTGGTTCTCGGCTTCCATGCCGCCGATCGCCTCGAACAACTCGCCGTTCACGGCCTCGACCGCGCGCTGAACGCCCTTGCCGAGATAGCGAGGCCCGCCGTCGCGCAGTTCGACCGCCTCATGCGCGCCGGTCGACGCGCCCGACGGCACCGCGGCGCGGCCCATCGAGCCGTCTTCCAGCACCACATCGACCTCGACGGTCGGATTGCCACGGCTGTCCAGGATTTCACGCCCGACAATGTCGATGATGGCGGTCATTGCGATGTCCCCGATTGATCGATTGAAGCGTCGCGCCCCTCTTAGCCAAAGCGGCGCAAAAGGCAATCGGCGGCGCCGCAATTATTGCCGCGGGCCGGATTCACGGAACGCAAATTTCTGTCATCATAAGTCATGCGCGTCGCGTACCGTTGTCATCTATGGTCGTGTTCGCGCGGGGCGAAACAGGAGGAGTTTCGCCATGTCCCAGTTGAGCGGTATCGTGAGTTTGTTCCTGATCGCCGCGGCGTTCCTGACATCATGCGACCATCAGAAACCGCAGCAAAGCTCGATGGAATTGTCTACTCTCCACGCAGCAGAATAGAGCGAAGAAGGCCCCCGCATTGCGTATGCGGGGGCCTTTCGATTCGCGATGTGCCGCCTGTTAATGCCAATAAGGCTTCACATGGTAATACTCGAAGGACGCATCGCGCGCAGCTTCGCCATCGGCACCGGTCAGTTCCTCGATGGAATAGGCCGGTGCGGCTTTCAGTTGCTCCTTGGTGAACGGCACGACGTAGCCGCCCTGGTTCTCGTCATAGTCGAGGCTTGCCCAGGGAATCGCGTGATATTTTTCGCCCATGCCGAGGAAGCCGCCGAAGCCGATGACGGCGAACATGATGCCGTTCGACATCTTGTCGAGCATCACGTCCTCGATGCTGCCGATGTTGTCGCCAGCGGTGTTGTAAACCGAAGTGCCAATGACGCGTGAAGCCGCGATGGCTTCGGTGTGGCCAGACGGAGTAGTCATTCTTGTGCTCCTCTCATTGGAATGTCCGTCTGGACAATGAGGGGAGCGGGCTAAGGTTCCAGACTTTCGCGTTCCGCCCTACTGGCCCTTGGCGATCCGATCGAAAGCCATCAGCTTTTCCAGCAGCGCCGGCATGTCCTTCAACGGAACCATGTTCGGACCGTCGGAAGATGTCGAGTTGTCGGGATCCTGATGGGTTTCGATGAAGACACCGGCCACCCCGACGGCAACGGCCGCGCGCGCGAGCGTTTCGACGAAGCGCCGTTCGCCGCCGGAGGAACCGCCCTGCCCACCCGGCTGCTGGACGGAATGGGTCGCGTCGAAAATCACCGGGGCGCCGATCTCGGCCATGACCGGCAGCGCGCGCATGTCCGAGACCAACGTATTATAACCGAACGAGACGCCGCGCTCGGTGGCAAGCACGTTCGGATTGCCGGAGCCGGTGATCTTGGCGACGACGTTCTTCATGTCCCAGGGCGCGAGAAACTGGCCCTTCTTCACATTGATGACCTTGCCAGTCTTGGCCGCGGCCACCAGCACGTCGGTCTGGCGCGACAGGAAGGCCGGAATCTGCAGGACATCGACATGCGGCGCGACGATCGCGCATTGTTCCTCGGTATGGACGTCGGTCAGCACCGGGAGCTCAAACTCCTTGCGCAGATCGTCGAAGATCGGCATCGCCGCGTCGAGGCCGGCGCCGCGCGTCGCCGACAGCGAGGTGCGGTTGGCCTTGTCGTAGCTGGTCTTGTAGACGAGGCCGATGCCCAGCCCTTGTGTCAGTTCCTTCAGCGCGCCGGCCATGTCGAAAGCGTGCTGGCGCGATTCAAGCTGGCACGGGCCGGCGATCAGCGACAGCGGCGCATGGTTGGCGAAGACGACCTTGCCGACGGTTACCGATGCGTTGGGCGCCAGGGGCTTGCTCATGGGGTCTCCCGGAAGATGAAGGCGGCGCCCTGTCCGGGCGCCGGTGCAACGACGATATCGTTGCCGCTCATGTTGTGATCGATGGCGTTCTTCGCAAGCAGGCGCATCACGGCAGCTTTGTCGCGCACCGAGAGGACGATGGCCACGAAGCGCAGATGCCGTGATGGCGTGGCCATCAAGCCGAAGCGCGAGCCATAGTCTTCAGACGAGAGAACGCTGAGGACCGCATTCGGCAGCCGCACGGCATCGCCGCCGCTTGCATCCGCCCCGGCAGCGGTGGCGATCAATCCAATCTGCGTGGCTGGTCTGTCGCTGACGGCGACGATTTCGAGAATACCCGTCACGCCATTACCGTGCGCCTGCAGGGCCGTTCGGTCGATTTTCGGCGCGTTGATGCGCTGGCAGGCAAAGAGAAACGCCTCATCGGCCTCCTTGTCGGATATGAATGCCAGCTTGAAGGAAGCGGTTTCGCTTTTGCCGTTTGCGTCGGCGAAGGCCCGGGAGAAGCTCAGCATCTCGCCGGCCGAGAGGCCAGCCTCGATATAGCGCGCATGATCTGCATCGGCATTGGCGGTTGCGAACACGACAGCGGAAAAGCCTTCATCGCCAAGGGTCTGACGGTAAAGGCGGTCGCGTGCGACGAAGACATTACCCTCGCCTATGGCGCGGTCCGTCGTCTGTTCATTGCCGGTAGCAAGTGGCTCCAGGTAAGTGCCGTCGGCGAAAAAGACGCAGGCATTCTCCGTGCCGAAAGGATGGATGCCCGTGGGCGCGACAACGAAGCCAAGCGAGGCCAGACGCGACCGTACGGTATCGAGGCTCCGTGTCGGCAGCACGAGATGGTCGAGCGGATGGGCGGAGCTTTCGATCATGCCGGCGGGATGTGCCCCATTCCGGCCCGCGGTTCAAGAGCGGCGGACCGACGGAGAGCGCTCTGCCGGCTCAGGCGGCGGCCACGACATCGGCCGAATAGCGCAGTTCGCGCAGCGGCTTCACCTTGCTGGTCGTGTCGGCGTAAATCGGGTGCGCCTTGTAGGCGGCAAGGGCGGCCTCGTCCTCGAACTCCGCATAGACGACCACGTCGATCGCGTTGGAGAACAGATCGACCTTGGTGTTGAGCGTGACCTCGAAATGCTTCGAGTGAGGAATGTTGCCTAGCGCCAGCAGGCCCGAGCGCACAGCCTCGATATCTTCCTTGCGCCGCACGCTGAAGAAAACGATGTGCCGGATCAAGCCAGCCTCCCTGCTCGTCGGTTCAGCGGGGTTTCTGTGGGAGCAATGCCCAGACGTCAACCGGCAACGATGTCGCGCCCGCAGCGCGACCCAGCGAGACCTTACCCGGTGACGTAGCGCACGATGCGCGACATTTCCCGCACGGTCACATCGAGATAGTGGCCATGATTGTAAAGACCGTCCCAGATCAGGAAGAAGGTGATGGCGACAATGACGATCACATAACGCATGGCTAAAAATTACCGCATGTGAATGGCCGGGACCAGAGCGGGAGCCGCGGCGATCTTGCCAGTTCACTGCTTTTTGCCTGGTGCCGCTTTTGCCTTTGTGCCGGCGGAAGGCGAGGCAGCGCCGCACGGAGTGCACGGCCGGCTCTAGTCGAACCGCCCACCAGGTAGGCCGGATCAAAGCGTGATGCGGTACCTGGCGAAGCCTGCCTCGCCTTCGCCGGCAGGCTCGATCTTCAGGGATTTCACCCCGGTGATGAAGTCCTTGGCCCTCGGCCCGGTCTCGAAGAGGACGCTGGCGCCGGGCAGCGGCGCGAACGACCAGTTGTCGTCGGCGGAAGGATTGATCGTACCCTCGCTGACGACATAGCGCACTATCACGTCGCGGCTGGTGTCCGGTGCCTTGTAGATGATCTTCGAAGCATCGATGCCGGGGAAATTGCCGCCACCGCCGGCGCGGTAATTGTTGGTGGCAACGACGAATTTCGCTGCCGGATCAATCGGCTTTCCGTCGAATTTCAGGTCGACGATGCGGTTGGAACCGGCGTTCGCCACGCCACCCTTGGCATCGTATTTCGGCGGTTGCGACAGGTCGATCCTGTAAGTGACGCCGTCGATGACGTGGAAATTGTAGGAGGGGAAGTCTGTGTTGATGAGCGGCTGGTCCGCCTTGCCCGGCTCGATCACGACAAGGTGACGTGTCGATGAAGGCGAGGAATCAGCTTTTGTCGTCGTCGCCCTGGGTGATCAGACGCGCGCTTCGCTGACCGGTGAGATAAATCCATAGCCAGCTAAGCGAGACCGCGAGGCGGTTGCGGAAGTCGATCAGGAAATAGATATGCGCTATGCCCCAGAGCCACCAGGCGAGCCAGCCGGTGAGCTTGAACCAGCCGAAATCGATGGCGGCGGCGCGCTTGCCGATTGTCGCAAGGTCGCCGGCATGCCGGTACTGGAAGGGGCGCGTCGCCGTGTCGCCGGCGAGCCGCGCCTTGATCGTCGCGGCGACATGCTTGCCCTCCTGCTTGGCCGAGGGCGCTACGCCCGGCACCGGCGTTCCATCCGGCCGCAAGACATGCGCGGTGTCGCCGATGACGAAGATGTCGGGATTGCCCGGCACCGTCAAATCGGGTTCGACCAGCACCCTGCCCGCCCGATCGGCCGCCGCGCCCAGCCATTCGGCAGCCGGCGAAGCGGCAACGCCGGCCGCCCAGATGATCGTCCTTGCCGGCAGGCGCTTGTCGCCGAAGACGACGCCTTCGGCATCGAGTTGTGTCACCGGGCGCCCAAGCTCGACGGTGACGCCCAGCCGTTCCAACGCCTTACGGGCATAGTCGGAAAGCTGCGGCGCGAAATTGGCCAGGATCCGGTCGCCGGCCTCGATCAGCACCACGCGTGCCTGACGCGTGTCGATGTTGCGGAATTCGCCGCGCAACGTGTCATGCGCGAGCTCGACAATGGTGCCGGCGAGCTCGACGCCGGTCGGCCCGCCGCCGACGATGACCAGCGTCAGCAGCGCCTGGCGCTTCGCCGGGTCGGCCTCGCGTTCCGCCTGCTCGAAGGCTAGCAGGATGCGGCGCCGGATCGCGGTGGCATCCTCGAGCGTCTTCAGCCCGGGCGCGAACGGTTCCCACTCGTCATGGCCGAAATAGGCGTGGCGCGCGCCGGTGGCGAGCACGAGCGTGTCATAGGGGATCGCGCTGCCGTCTTCGAGCAGCACGCGCTTGCCGGCGCGGTCGACGCCGGTGACATTGCCGAGAAGCGTCGTCACGTCCTTGCGCCGGCGCAGCAGATGACGGATCGGCCAGGCGACCTCCGAGGTTGCCAGCGACGTCGTCGCCACCTGGTACAGCAGCGGCTGGAACAGATGGTGATTGCGCTTGTCGATCATGGTGATGCGCACTGGCGCGCCATGCAGCGCGCGGGTGAGCTCGAGCCCGCCGAACCCGGCGCCAACGACCACGACATGATGCTCGGTTTCGCTCATTTCATCCATCTCGCGACGTAGAACGATCACTCAGGGATGTAGGTATTTTTGTGCACTGCAACAACATCGTGCCGGACAGGAAACATGCCCCAGAGTCGTCGCGTCGCGTCGTGAATGCACATGTAGCGCGCCCTGCCACAGGTATAGCGTGAGACAGCACGACAGGAACCTATCATGGCTGATAATCGCGACGACGAAGGGCCGGCCCAATACGCATCGCCGCCCTGCTTCATGCATGAGCTCGAACCGGAATATCGGGAGCCGCTCTCCGACTGGACGGATGTCAGGCGATGGCGCAAGGCCGAGCGCGAGCGGCTCATCAATGCCCGCCTCGCCGTCTCAGCCGACGCGCGCGCCGCCATGTCGGCACGCATCGCGGACGGCATCGACGCGCTGATCGGCGATATAGACGGCCGGATGGTCAGCCTCTATTGGCCGTTTCGCGGCGAGCCGGATCTGCGCGGCTGGATGGTCTCGATCAATGAGCGCGGCGGCCGCACCGCGCTGCCTGTCGTCATCGAAAAGGGACAACCCCTGGTGTTTCGCGCCTACAGACCGGGCGACCGGCTGGAAAAGGGTGTCTGGAACATTCCGATCCCGGCCGAAGGCGATCCGGTGCTGCCCGACATCGTGATCTCGCCGATCGTCGGCATCGATCCCGGCAAATACCGACTGGGCTATGGCGGCGGCTTCTACGACCGGACGCTCGCCGCGATGCCGTTCAGGCCTTTGGTCATCGGCGTCGGCTACGAATTGCAACGCATCCCGACCATCTACCCGCAGCCGCACGACATTCCGATGACGACTGTGGTGACGGAGGCTGCCGAAGGTAAGTGAGGGTCAAGCCATCTCGGGCCGCAGCCCAACCGCCGTGCGATCGACGATCTCGCGCAAGGCGAAGGATGAGTTGATCTTCGTCACATGCGGCATGGCCGACAGCCATTCCTTGTGGATGCGCTCGTAGTCGACGAGGTCCTTGGCCGCGATGCGCAGGATGTAATCGTATTCGCCCGACATCAGGTGGCAGGAAAGCACATTTGGGCAGCGCTTGATCGCCGCCTCGAAATCCGACAACGTCTTTTCGAATTGCCCCGACAGGGATATGTGCACGATTGCCGTCATCTGGTGGCCGAGCGCGGAATTGGACAGCCGGGCGTGATAGCCGCGGATGGTTCCTGATTTCTCCAGATTGTCGAGCCTGCGAGAACAGGCCGATTGGGAAAGACCGACCTTCTCTGCAAGCGCCGCATTGGGAATCCGTCCATCCTTCTGCAAAGTCTCCAGAATGGCGATATCAATCCTATCGAGCGGCATTTTTCGTGATTCCTGCGAATTTTCAGTCGTTTCGCGCAACGATTATCGAAGAGCGACCATCGCTGCAAGTGCATTCGCAAACACATACGGAACGATTCGTGGTTGACTGCTATTATTGCGTGTCCACCTCCGCGTTCGGAGCCGATGGCATGCGCGAATGACAGGGAGAGCGCCCTTTGAAAGGGCGCGGACAGGAGAAGAAGATGCGTGTCGGCTGCCCCAAGGAAATCAAGAACCATGAATATCGCGTCGGTATGACGCCCGGCTCGGTCCGCGAATATGTCGCGCATGGCCATGAAGTGCTGGTTGAGACAGGCGCGGGCGCCGGAATCGGCGCCGATGACAACGCCTATCGCGCCGCCGGCGCCACCATCGCCAAGACGGCCGCGGACGTGTTCGCCAAGTCGGACATGATCGTCAAGGTCAAGGAGCCGCAGCCCAACGAATGGGTCCAGCTGCGCGACGGCCAGATCCTCTATACCTATCTGCACCTCGCTCCCGATCCGGAGCAGACCAAGGGTCTTCTCGCTTCGGGCGTCACCGCGATTGCCTATGAGACCGTGACCGACGACCGCGGCGGCCTGCCGCTGCTCGCGCCGATGTCGGAAGTTGCCGGCCGCCTGTCGATCCAGGCCGGCGCCACCGCGCTGCAGAAGGCCAATGGCGGCCGTGGCGTGCTGCTCGGCGGCGTGCCCGGCGTGCTGCCCGGCAAGGTCACCGTGCTCGGCGGCGGCGTCGTCGGCCTGCATGCGGCCAAGATGGCAGCCGGCCTCGGCGCCGATGTCACCATCATCGACCGCTCGATCCCGCGCCTGCGCCAGCTCGACGACATTTTCGGCGGCCGCGTGCATACGCGCTATTCGACGGTCGAGGCGCTGGAAGAGGAATGCTTCTCGGCCGACGTCGTCATCGGCGCCGTGCTTATCCCGGGCGCAGCCGCGCCCAAGCTCGTCACCCGCGAAATGCTTTCCGGCATGAAGAAGGGCTCGGTGCTGGTCGATGTCGCGATCGACCAGGGCGGATGCTTCGAGACCTCGCATGCCACGACGCACGCCGATCCGACCTATGAGGTCGATGGCGTGATCCACTATTGCGTCGCCAACATGCCGGGCGCCGTGCCGGTCACTTCGGCGCATGCGCTCAACAATGCGACGCTGCATTATGGGCTCCAGCTCGCCGACAAGGGCCTCAAGGCGCTGGTCGACGACCACCACCTGCGCAACGGCCTCAATGTCCATAAGGGCAAGATCACAAACCGCGCCGTCGCCGAGGCGCTCGGCTACGAAATGGTCGAGCCGAAGGCCATGCTCGCCGCCTGACATCCGGCCTGAACTTGCTCCTGCCGCGCCCGCCGGTCATTCCGGCGGGCTTTTTCTTGCGCGCAGAATTGGCACCGAATCCGGGCAACAAAAAAGCGGAGCAAAAGCCCCGCTTCCTCGATGTTGCGATCTGTCGCCGGTCCATCCGCGGTCGACAAATCATCAACGATTACTGTTTAGCGGAGTAGTACGACGGGAATACGACAGTCTTGGAAGGCCCGGTTCCCATCTTCCCCACCATTATGCTTCCTTGTGTGAAATGCTTCACATTCGGCTGTCAGGAAAGACGCCTAGACACGCGCCGTTACTGGCGGCCTGCGCTGCTTGCCGGGTCGGACATGTCCGACCCGGACGGCACTTGCCGACAGCTTCTGTCAGACCCTCCAACGGCCCGCCTGACCATCGGCGGGCTTCTTTTTGGGTCATGCCAGTTTGGGATCAGGCCCGCTCGATCCGGCATTGATAGCAATTGTTCCGCGCAGAACGGACGTGGATGTAGGCGATGTCGTCGCGCCCAAACAGCGTCTGCGCACGGGTGGCGATGTCACCCGTCGGCGTGACCGCGCCGCTGCCATAGACGATGCGATCGTCCTTGCCGTAGCCCCTGACAATATAGTCGCTGCTTTCGAGCATCTCCGGCAGCGCTTCCCCGTCTGCGGCGCGCTCGCATTCCTTGGCGTGAAGGAAGATCGGGCCGGTTTCGGCATAGGGCTGCAGTTCCGGGAATGGCCTGTAGGCCACGATCAGGTAGCCCTCGCCCGCTGCGACGTTCTTGAGGCAATGCCTGCAGGGCACGCCGTCGCCGTCGGAAATCCGGTGCTCCGGGGTGCGGCCATAGGCATCGGGCCCTCCCCGCTGCAAGGCGCGCACGGCTTCGGTCGGCAAGGCTTTGAACTGGATGCTCATGGCAAATCTCCGGTGTCGATGCCCGGAAATTATGTCTTGGTGATTGTGCCTCCCACCCGATTCCTGACTGGCGGCGCGCGCATGTGAACGAGCCCGGCTGCTTTGCACAACCAGGCCCTCGAATATTGGCGGCGTCGGACTAAACGTTACCGCACGAAATCGTCGAAGCGGCGCAGCGTCACGCGGCGGTTGCGCCAGTTCTCCCGCTGGGTCGGCACAAGCAGGAATTCCTCGCCATAGCCGACGGTCTCCAACGCGAAGGAGGGAACGCCGAACTCGCCTACCAGCGTCCGCTTCAACGAGGCGGCGCGGTGTTCGGACAGGATCTGGTTCGACTCGAAAGAACCCACGGCGTCGGTGTGGCCCTCGATCAGGATGCGCGCGCCGCGGTCGCGGCGCAGGATGCGATGGAGCGCGTCGGCGATGATTTCGATCTTGCCATATTGCGAGGGGGCGATGGCGGCCGAGCCGAATTCGAAATTGATTGATTGGATGTCGATCGAACGGGCCATGCGCCGCAGATCCGGCCGGCGCTTGAACTCGCGAATGGTGACGCGTTCATTGGGGCGCAACCTCTTCCTGGGCGCGGCATCGAGCTGCCGCTCGATCGTCCTGGCCGAAGGCGTGGTCGCCTGCGCCGATGCGAGGCTCGGCATGGCAATCGCCGCAATCATAGCCACGGCAAATGTACGTCGAGTCAACATGTCTTTGTCTCGTGTAAGCCCGGCCTTAATGCGGCCGGACAATGGCAAAGACAGTCTGAAGCGGCGATGAACGGGATGGTCAGGCGCAAGGCGGTTCCGGGAAAGGCGTGTTGCGGCTTTTCCGGAAGCACTTGGACGGCTTTAGTCTCGCATGACGCTGGCAGAGCGCTCGGCGAAGGTCAGCGGGTGCACGACCTCCTTCTTCTGCGCCACCGGTGTGAAGCCGAGCTTCTGGTAAAGCGGCAGAGCCGCCGGATGGTCGAGCGTGCAGGTCTGTACGGTGACACGCCTCGGCCCATGCGCCCAGGCCGCCGAGATCGCGGCGCCAAGGAACCAGCGGCCGATGCCCTGGCCGTGCGCGTGTTCCATCATGCCGAAATAGGCGAGCTCCACTTCGTCCGGAAGATGCGGCTTGAGGTCGAAGAAGCCGGCGGGAGCGCCGTCGAGATAGAGCACGCGGATGTCGCGGTCCTCGCGGTGCAGGCCGGCGGCAAGCTCCTCGTCGCTTAGCCTCAGCACGTTGACCCAATGCCATTTGCGCCCGACGCGATCCATCAGATAGCGGTAGAAATGGAGCGGGATATCTTTCGTCTTCAGCAGCGCGATCTGGCGATTGTAGGGGATCGGCGGCGAAACCGCCGGCGCCGCGTGCATCTCCAGGAATGTGACCGTGACATCGATATCTTGCGGCGTGCCGTTTTCCATCATTCTTTCCCTGTCACCACCGGCGTGTCGCTGAGACCGCCCCATTCAGTCCAGGACCCGTCGTAAAGCCGGTTGTCCGTATGGCCGAGCGTCTCCAGCGCCAGCGTGATCGCCGCCGCCGTGATGCCCGAGCCGCAAGACGTGACAACGGGCTTCGAGAGGTCGATACCCGCATCCTCGATCACCTTGCGCAAGCGGTCCTGGGGCAGCAGCTCGCCATTCTCGGCAAGCGCGGTGATCGGGACATTGTGCGCACCCGGCATGTGGCCCGAGCGGACGCCCTGGCGAGGCTCCGGATCGGTTCCGGCAAAGCGGCCGGCCGAGCGCGCGTCGGCGATCTGGCTCTCTTGGCTGCCAACGATCCTGCGCATTTCGTCGAGACTAACGACCCGGCCCTTGTCGAAATCGGCATAGAACACACTCGGCGCGATCTTGGTCGGCTCGGCCGTCACGGGCCGGCCCTCGGCCTTCCAGCGGTCAAGTCCGCCATTCAGGATGTAGACCTGGAAGACGCCCATGACGCGGAACATCCACCAGGCGCGCGGCGCCGAGAACAGGCCGGGCCCGTCATAGACGACGATGGTGTCGTCGGCCGATACGCCCATGGCGCCGACATATTGGGCGAAGTGCTGCGGCGAGGCCAGTGTGTGCGGCAGTTTCGAATCCGGATCGGAAACCGCATCCTGGTCGAGGAAGCGCGCTCCGGGAATGTGGGCGGCATCGTATTCGGCGCGGGCGTCGCGTTTTTGTGCCGGCAGGTACCAGGAGGCGTCGATAATGGTGAGGCCGGGCTCGCCAAGCCGTTTCTCCAGCCAATCGGCGTCGACGATGAACGGACTGTCCTGCGCCATTCTGTTCTCCCTGCCCTGCTTTCGCGCTTAGAGCCTGATGCCGAGGAATGTGGAGCGGTTTTCGGGCGACATCATGCTCTACCTCTTCGGATGATTTCAGGTCGTCTCGATCCCAATCATCCGGCGGTCAGTTCGCCGGCATCGGTCCAAAGCGTATGCGGAAGCGCCGGTTCTCGCGGCCCTTCTTCTCGATCTTACCGATATGTATGTCGCCGACCTCGCCGGTCGACCTCACATGCGTTCCGCCACAGGGCTGGCTGTCGACCGAACCGTCGTCGCCGATGCAGACCAGGCGAATCCTGCCGGTGCCGACGGGCGGGCGGACGTTCTTCGATTTGACGAGGCCGGGATTGGCGGCGAGCTCCTCGTCAGTGATCAGCCGGGTGAAGATCGGATGGTCGGCGCGCACCAGCTCCATCAGCCGGGCCGTCACATCCTCCTTGGTGAAGCCGGCGTCGGGGATATCGAAGTCGACACGGCTGTCGTCCTGGGCGACCGCCGCCCCAGTGATCGGAAACGGACAGACGACGGTCAGCAGGTGACAGGCGGAATGCATGCGCATCAGGAGGTGCCGCCGCTCCCAGTCGATCAGGAGCTTCAACCTTTCGCCGACTGCCGGTAAGGCCTCTTCCGGCGCCGGCACATGGATGATCTCGTCCTTGGTCTCGCCGGTGATGGTAGCGGCGATGGCGATGCGGCGGCCGTCGGCACGTTCGAGCATGCCGGTGTCGCCCGGCTGCCCACCGGATGTCGCATAAAAGATCGTGCGGTCGAGAAGAATGCCGCCGCGATCGTTGATGCCGACGACCTCGGCTTCGGCCGTCTTCTGATAGGCGTCGTCGCGAAACAGCGCCTCTGTCTTGCGCGCCATCATGCTACCTTTTCGAACGGCAGGGAAATGTCGGTCTTCGCTTCCATCCAGCCCGGCACCGGAAGATTCTTGCCGCGCAGGAACTCCGGATTGAAGAGCTTGGACTGGTAGCGCGTGCCGTAGTCGGCAAGGATCGTCACGATCGTGCGGCCGGGTCCGAGCTCGCGCGCCAGCCGGATGGCGCCGGCGATGTTGATGCCGGTCGAGCCGCCGACACAGAGACCCTCTTCCTGGATCAGGTCGAAGATGATGGGCAACGCTTCCTCGTCAGGGATCTGGTAGGAGAAGTCGGGCGCGAACCCGTCGAGATTGGCGGTGATGCGGCCCTGCCCGATGCCTTCGGTGATCGAGTTGCCATCGGATTTCAACTCGCCGCTGGTGTAGAAACTGTAGAGCGCCGCGCCCAGCGGATCGGCGAGTGCGATCTTGACGTCCTTGCTCTTGCCCTTGAGCCCGAGCGCGACACCGGCAAGCGTGCCGCCGGAGCCGACCGCCGAGACAAAGCCGTCGATCCTGCCGCCTGTCTGGGCCCAGATTTCCTGCGCGGTCGTGCGGACGTGACCGTCGCGGTTGGCGACATTGTCGAACTGGTTGGCCCAGATCGCGCCGTTGGGCTCGGAGCGCGCCAGTTGCTCGGCAAGACGGCCGGACAGTTTTATGTAATTGTTGGCGTTCTTGTAGGGCGCCGCCGGCACTTCGATGAGCTCCGCGCCCAGGATTTTGATTGTGTCCTTCTTTTCCTGGCTCTGCGTTTCGGGGATGACGATGACGGTGCGGTAGCCGAGCGCCTTGGCAACCAGCGTCAAACCAATGCCGGTGTTGCCGGCAGTGCCTTCGACGATGACCCCGCCAGGCTTGAGCAGGCCGCGCTGCTCGGCGTCGCGGATGATGAACAGGCCGGCCCGATCCTTCACCGATTGCCCTGGATTCATGAATTCGGCCTTGCCGAGGATCTCACAGCCCGTCGCATCCGAAGCTTTGTTGAGCCGAATCAGGGGCGTGTTGCCGATCGCTTCGATCACAGAACGGGGCATGTGGGATTCCTTCATGTGTGCGGCGAGACCCTAAAAACCGGACGCCGCGGTTTCAAGGCAAGATTTTGCCTGGTCCAGTCGCATTCCAGATGGTGCAATGCTCGCGATCATTTCAACGCCAGGCGCAAGAACCGCTCTTTTCATTCAATTTCTCCGCCGCTAGAGCAAACCGGAACATCCGCAGGACACCCCATGACACTCTACCGGGCCAATCCGAAAGACGGTGTCGCCTGGATCACGGGCGGCAGCAGCGGGCTTGGCCGGGCGCTGGCCAGGGATCTCGCCAATCAAGGCTATGCCGTGGCGGTGACCTCCCTGCCGCAAGATCCGGCCGATACGCTGATCGTCGAAACGGCGCAAATGCCCGGGCATGTGAGGTCCTTTCCCTGCGACGTGACCGACGAGCAAGGCATGGCGCGCACGGCCGCCGCGATCGAAGAACAGATGGGGCCGATCGTGCTTGCCGTCTTCAACGCCGGCAACTACATCGCGACCCCCGGCGAGAATCTGGTGGTGCGCGATTTCCATCGCTCCTTCGCGGTGAACTATTTCGGCATCGTCAACGGCGTGGTTCCTGTCGTCGAGCATATGCGCGTGCGCGGACGCGGTCACATCGTTCTGGTCGGATCCGTCACCGCCTATTCCGGCTGGCCGACAACGGCGGCCTATGGCGGCACCAAAGCCGCGATCAACATCCTGGCGGAGTCGCTGAAATACGACTTCGACAAGATGAACATCCGAGTCCAGGTCATCAATCCGGGATTCATCGATACGCCTTTGACCGAAAAGAACAAGCTGCCGATGCCGGGCCTCATGCCTGTGCACCGCGCGTCCCGCCGCATGGCGCGCGGTATCCGGAAGGGCCGCTTCGAAGTCACCTTCCCGTATCACATAAGCTGGCCGTTGAAGCTGCTCGGCCTGCTGCCGCGGCCAATCGGCCGCTTCGTCATCGGCGTCACCACCCACTGGTGGGGGCGGCCGTTGCATTTCGATCGCAGGCTGCCCGGCGGAAAGGATCCGTCCCGCGACAAGGCATCATAAGCCGGCGAGACCGCGATTGCTTGCCGGCGGGGGCGGCCATAGGTTGAGAATCATTGCTTGGAGACTGGAATGGGGCGGCGGATCGTGCTGGCGGTGCTTGGCCTTGCAGTCATCCTGGTCGCCGGCTTCTTTCTCGGCCCGCGCGTGCCGGTCGACACCACCATCCGTTTCAATCCATCGGTGATCGGCGATGATCCGCAGGCCTATCTGGCGCGTGAGGAGGCTGCCGTGCCCAACATCCGCGACGGGCTCGACAAGGAGATCATCTGGGCGAACCCGATGGTCCACGCCAAGACGCCTTTGGCCATCGTCTATGTCCATGGCTTTTCGGCCTCGAAGGGCGAGGTTCGCCCCTTGCCGGACGATATCGCGGACGAACTGAACGCCAACCTTTTTTACACGCGCCTGACCGGTCACGGCCAGGACGGCGCGGCGATGGCGCAAGGCAGCGTCAATGCATGGATAAACGACTATGAGGAGGCTTTGGCCATTGGCCGGGCCATCGGCGATAAGGTGATCGTCATCGGAACCTCGACCGGCGCCTCGCTGGCGGCGTGGGCCGCAACGCAGCCGGGCGCATCCGACGATGTTGCAGCGATCGCGTTGATATCGCCGAATTTCGGGGTCAAGGCCTCCGGCGCCGAGCTCCTGACCATGCCCTGGGGCAGGCAGATCGCCGAGCTTGTCGGCGGCAAGGAGCGCAGCTTTCCGGCGCGCAACGCACTGCACGAGAAATTCTGGACCACCAAGTATCCGATGAGGGCGGTGCTGCCGATGGCAGCGCTCACTAACCTTGCCTATGAGGCGCCGGTCGAGACGGCGAAAATCCCTGCCCTGTTCATCTTCTCGGATGCCGACAAGGTGGTGCGGCCGGACCGCACGCGTGAGATCGCCGGGCGCTGGGGCGCTCCGCACGAGCTGGTGCCGGTCGACGACACCGGCGATCCGGACAATCACGTCATCGCCGGCGATGTGTTGTCGCCGCAGACCACGGCTTTCCTCACCCAACGTATCGTGGTGTGGGTGAAGGCGCTGATGCAGCGGCAAGCAGGCCATTGAAACGAAAACGGCCGGAGCGTCGCTCCGGCCGTTCCTCGGATCGGATTTGATGGGCTCAGGCAGCCCGGTTCGCCGGACGTTTGCCGCCGAAGCGGCGCTTGTTGTTGCCCTTGAAGCGCTTGAAGCCGTCGGGCTTGCGCTGGCCATTCGGCTGGGCGGCCGCTGGGCGTTCGCCCTGCGGCTTCGGTCCGCGCTCGCCATTGGGCTTGCCGGCGAAACGCTTCTTGCCGCCACCATTGCCCGGGCGGCGACCATCGCGGCGACCGCCATGATGCTCGCGGTCATTGGCCGGCTCGAAATGCCGCTCGGTCTTTTCCCTGGGCTCGCGCTGCGGATCCGGACTGCCGAGATGATCGGCAATGACCGGCAGCTTCATGCGAATGATGCGCTCGACCTGCCGCAGCTTGGCATTCTCCGAAGGATCGCAGAGCGTGATCGCGATGCCGTCCCTGCCGTTGCGGCCGGTACGGCCAATGCGATGGACGTAGCTTTCCGCCTCGTCCGGCAGGTCGAAATTCACGACATGGCTGATGCCGGGCACGTCGATGCCGCGCGCGGCGATATCGGTGGCAACCAGGACGCGAACCGAGCCCTCGCGGAAGTCGTTAAGCGCTTTCTGGCGGGCGTTCTGCGATTTGTTGCCGTGGATGACGGCGGCTTCGAAACCGTCGCGTACGAGATCCTTGGTGACGCGGTCGGCGCCGTGCTTGGTGCGTGAGAACACGATCACCGTGCGCATCGCCTCGTCGGCCAGCATCTTGGACAGCACCTGGCGCTTCTGCTTGGTGCGGGCAAGCACCACGCTCTGCACGATTTCAGCGGCGGTCGTGCTTTGCGGCGCGACCTCGATGCGGACCGGATCCTTCAAGAGGCCTTTCGCGAGCTCGGCGATCTCGTTCGGCATGGTGGCCGAGAACAGCGCCGTCTGGCGATCCGGCGCGGTCGCCTTGGCGATGCGCTTGACATCGTTGATGAAGCCCATGTCGAGCATGCGGTCGCCCTCGTCGAGGACGAGCCATTTGGTGTCGGCAAGGATGAGATCGCCCTCGCGCACAAGGTCCGTCAGCCGTCCGGGCGTAGCGATCAGTACGTCGACGCCGGGGGCGATCTTCTTCACCTGGCTGAAGCGCGAAACGCCGCCGAGCACGAGCGCGGTCGAGATATGCGCGCCCTTGGCGAGCAGCTTGATGGTGTCCTCGATCTGCACGGCAAGCTCACGCGTCGGCGCCAGGATCAGCGCGCGCGCCGTCTTCGGCCGGCGCTTGGTGCCGAGGCCGATGATCTTCGACAGGATCGGCAGCGCGAAGGCCGCCGTCTTGCCCGAGCCGGTCTGGGCGATACCAAAGATGTCGCGGCCTTCGAGCTGCGGCGGAATCGCCTGCACCTGGATCGGTTTCGGCTCGGTGAAGCCAGCGGCAAGCGTGGCCTTCAGCAGCGCGCCGCCGATGCCAAGGGCCGCGAAACCGGAGAGTTCCCCAGCGTCGTTGCCGGGGAGAGTTTTTTCGTTGGTCAAATCTATCTTCTTTCAAGCGGCGCAATCGCCGCAAACGTCAAATGGCGGCAGGGCGCAACCTGCCGTCGAAACAATCATCAGGAAACGACAAGGCGGCGGACGGGAAACGTCCGCGCGGCTGCGCTGTCGTGCCCGCGGGCTTCATGCCCCGGGGCTTTTTCGCCGTCTTGCCGATCGGCCGGGGCCGATTTGAAAGAGGGAAAACAGACGCAACCAGTCTCATTCGTGGAGAAAGCCGGACAGGCCGGCCCAAGCGCCTATGCCGCCGCATATGGCCGAGTCCGGTCTGAAATGCAAGAGGCGATGTTGCAGCGCAGCAAAACAAAGGGCGCTTGCGCTGCCCTGCCCTCGCCATTACCACAAACCCACTTATCCGTTTGGGGAACCGTGCGATGAAGGATGTGCTGAAGGAACTCGAGCGCCGTCGCGAGATTGCCCGCATGGGCGGCGGCAGGAACCGCATCGAGGCTCAGCACAAGAAGGGCAAGCTCACCGCCCGCGAGCGTATCGAGGTCTTCCTCGACGAGGGGTCGTTCGAGGAGTTCGACATGTATGTCGAGCATCGCTCGACCGATTTCGGCATGGAGAAAACCAAGATCGCCGGCGACGGCGTCGTTACTGGCTGGGGCACCGTCAACGGTCGCCCGATCTATATCTTCGCCAAGGATTTTACCGTGTTCGGCGGCTCGCTGTCGGAGGCGCATGCCGAAAAGGTCATCAAGGTCCAGGAAATGGCGCTGCGCAACCGCGCGCCGATCATCGGCCTCTATGATGCAGGCGGCGCGCGCATCCAGGAAGGCGTAGCCGCGCTCGGCGGCTATGCCGAGATCTTCCAGCGCAATGTGCTGGCCTCCGGCGTCATCCTGCAGATTTCGTTGATCATGGGGCCTTGCGCCGGCGGCGATGTCTACTCGCCGGCGATGACCGATTTCATCTTCATGGTGCGCGACACCTCTTACATGTTCGTCACCGGACCGGATGTGGTGAAGACGGTGACCAACGAGACGGTGACCGCGGAGAGCCTTGGCGGCGCTTCCGTTCACACCACCAAATCCTCTATCGCCGACGGCGCCTATGACAACGATGTCGAGGCACTGCTGCAGATGCGTAGGCTGGTCGACCTGCTGCCGGCGTCGAACACAGCCGAAATCCCCGAGATCGAGTGCTATCAGTCGGTGACGGATCACGACCTGTCGCTCGACCGGCTGATCCCCGACAATGCCAACAAGCCCTATGATATCAAGGAACTGATTCTGAAGGTCGCGGACGAAGGCGATTTCTTCGAGATACAGCAGAGCTTTGCCAAGAACATCGTGACCGGCTTCGGCCGCGTCGAGGGCCGAACCGTGGGCTTCGTCGCCAACCAGCCGATGGTGCTGGCCGGCGTGCTCGATTCCGACGCGAGCCGCAAGGCCGCACGCTTCGTGCGCTTCTGCGACTGTTTTTCGATCCCGATCGTCACCTTCGTCGACGTACCGGGCTTCCTACCGGGCACCGCGCAGGAATATGGCGGGCTGATCAAGCACGGCGCCAAGCTGCTCTTCGCCTATGCCGAGGCGACCGTGCCGAAGATCACCGTTATCACCCGCAAGGCCTATGGCGGCGCCTATGACGTGATGGCTTCGAAGCATTTGCGCGGCGACATGAACTATGCCTGGCCGACGGCGCAGATCGCGGTAATGGGCGCCAGGGGCGCGGTCGAGATCATCTACCGCAAGGACATCGGCGATCCGGAGAAAATCGCCGCTCATACAAAGACTTACGAGGATCGCTTCCTGTCGCCTTTCGTCGCCGCCGAACGCGGCTATGTCGACGAGGTGATCATGCCGCATTCGACCCGGCGTCGCGTCGCGCGGGCGCTGCGCATGCTTCGCAACAAGGATATGCAAAATCCCTGGAAGAAGCACGACAATATCCCGCTATGAAAAGACCTCCACCCGCCGAAAACGACAACCGCTAACATGGGCGCGGAGACGAAATGCGAATAACGCTTGCGGCCCAGGGCCTTATACCGTGCAAAGGCTATGGCGGCATCCAGCGGCAGGTCGAATGGCTGACCACGGAAATGGTCAAGATGGGGCATCGGGTGACATTGATCGCCGGCCCGGGATCGTCGCATCCGATGTGCGAGGTCCGCCACGCGGTGACCAATGACGAGTGCCGCGCGGCCGTGCCCAAGGACACCGACATCGTCCATCTCCACGCCTGGAAGGTCGAGGTTCCTTTTCCGACGCTCAATACCGAGCGCGGCCATCTGCCGGACTATCCAAGGCCGCAGCCGAACTGGAGCTTCATCAGTGCCCGCCATGCCGAGCTGCATGGCCGCAAGACCTTCGTCTACAACGGCTTTCCGGTGGATGCCTATCGCCTGGCCGCGACGAAGAACGACCATCTGTTTTTCATGGCGGCCATCGCGCGGGCCGGAAAGGGCCTCAACCGGGCGGTGGACCTGGCGAAAAAGTACGATTTCAAACTCGATATCGCCGGCGGCTCGCGCTGGAAGCTGCTCGGCCGCAGCAAGACGCGACGCGAGGGCGTGTTCTTCAAGAGCCTGTCGCCGCGCTTCCGCTACCACGGCATGGTCGACGGCGAGCCGAAGGTGCGCCTGTTGGGCGAGACCAAGGCCTTTCTGAACCCGATTTCCTGGGAAGAGCCTTTCGGCAATGCGCCGGTCGAATCCATGCTGTGCGGCACGCCGGTCTTGACCACGGCACGCGGTGCGCTGCCGGAAACCGTCGATGCGGACACCGGCCGGTTCTTCGACACGGATGAGGAGTTCGCGCGCGGTTTCGGTGAAATCGCCGGTTTGTCGGCGCAAAGATGCCGCGAATCCGCGGCAGACCGGTTTCCGATCCAGAAGGCCGCCAAAGCCTATCTCGGGCTCTACCGCCGTATTCTTGATGGCGAAGCGCTTCCGTGAGACATCACGCAGGTGTCCCCTGTCAAAGGTGGCCGTTCCGGATCGAAAAGGTTTCGCGCATTGCGCCCCATCCTGGTTTTCTGCCTGCCGGCGATCGGTGATTTCATCCGCTGTCACTCGGCCATCCGGATCATCGCCGAAAGATTCCCAGGCCAGCCGGTCGATATCATCACCTCGAGGATTGCCGCGCCGCTGGCGCGGCTGATGCCGCATGTCCGTAAGGTCTGGATTGCGGAAAAGCACTGGAAGCCGGGGCTGAAGGAGCGGGCTGGCTTGGCGCGCGAAATCCGCAAGGAGAATTACCAGGCGGCTTATATGCTCACCAGCAGCACCAAGGCTTCGCTGGTGCCGTGGCTGGCCGGAATACCGGAGCGCATCGGCTATCCGCGCGAGTTCCAGTTCGGCATAGTCAACCGACTGCCCGCCGGTTGGCTGAAATCGATGGTGGCCTTCGGTACGCGCAAGACGCGGCTGGTGGAACAGGTCTGTGCAATCGCACGTCTCGGCAAAAGACCGGCCGAAGACCTACCGTTGCCGGCGCCGCAGCTTGTCGTTTCCGCCGAGGAGCTTGCCGGCTGGCGCCAGCGCAACGGGATCGACCCGGCGAAACCGGCGATTGCCCTCTATACGTCCGATTTTGCCAACAAGCGCTCATGGCCGATGGAGCGCTTCGTCTCGATTGCGCGCGACTATATTGCCCGAGATTGGTCGGTCTGGCTGATCGGCGGGCCGCGCGAGCGGCAGGCTGCGGCCGAGATCAAGGCTCAGTTGCCCATGGCAGTCGATTTCACCGCGACACCCGATATTGCGGAGGCCATGTGCCAGATCGCGGCCTCGACCATCTTTCTCGGCGTCGATGGCGGCATCTCTCATGCCGCCGGGGCGCTTGGCGGCCCGTGTGTGCTCATATACGGCACGAACCGCGCCTATGTGCACGGCCCGGTAAACGAACAGGTGATCTTTCTCGAACCGCCGATTTCGACGCCGGATTGGGTGGAGAGCACGCGCGCCGTGAGCGAAGACAGGGTTCGCGAAGCGCTGGCGGCGGCGATCCGAAAACACGCGCCGCAATTCGCCTGACCTTTATTCCTCGGCTGCCGCGCCAAAGCCGGCACCCATGCTCGCACGGGCCGCGGTCGCCCATGGCGTGGCGTGATTGTCGATGCGCATCTGGAAAATGAAGTAGGTCGGTGAGCAGAAGCCTATGCCTTTGACCTTGGCCGCGCCCGGCGTGTCCGCCGGCAGTGACTGGCACATATAATCCTCGCGGCAGAAATGGTCGGCCGAGCAGGCTGGACGGTTGCCGCGATTGACGGCGCCGCCGAGGCACTGGTCGAAATTGTTGGTGGCCACGCAGATGTCGAACTTTTTGCCCCCGACCAGTCCGCAGATTTCGCTGGGCATCGGCTTGCCCGGTTTGAAGGCGGCGAAGGCGCGATCCTTGTCGTCGCAGGCACGATAGGCGAAGCCACCCGGCACGCCGATCTTAGGCGGCCGGCAGGTATAGGCGGTGCGCGAGATCGCCGGCGCAGGAGCGGCGAACTGGCCGGTGATCTTGTAGCGGTCGTTGAAAGGCTGCGCCGCGTTGCTGGCGATCCCGCCGGTAAGGCAAGGATGGCCGGAAAACATCGCCGGACTGTCTTTCGGCAGCAGGCATTGCGCCAGTTTGGTCTTCACCCCCGAAGCCGTCGCGATCGGCGTGCAAACCGTGCCGGCGCCGCATTCCCAGGTGCCGCCGAAGCGGCTTGCGTCTTCCGGCATCAGGCATGGCATCGCCGGTTCGGCCGGCGCATAGGCGATCTCGCCAGTGTCCTTCCAAGCAGCGGGCGGCGCGAAGGAGAGCGGGCGAAAACGGTTGGGCTCCCTGCCCTCGGCGGTCGCTTGCAGCCATGCCTCGCGGCGCGGAATCTCCGCATGGAGATGCGGCGAGATGCCGACCTCGAGACGGTTGAGCGGCGAGGTCGTGGCATCGTCGAGGCCGATGAAATGGAAGCCGGCGGTCGAACCCGCCTGATGGCAGCCCTGGCAGGCGCCGTTGTCGAGCCGCTCGACCAGGGCTTCCGGTGTGCGCAGCAGGGACAATTTCGAGTAGTCGAGCCCGGCGAAGTCCTTCGGATCGAACAAGGGCGTGAACGGGTGATTGGCTTGCCTCGCGCTGCCGAAGGTCGACCAGGAGATGACTTTCCGGGCCAGGAACTCATCGGGAATTTCGTAGACGCCGAGATCGACTGCCGCGGCATTGGCGCGAACATAGTCGGCAAGCCGGGCTTTCAATTCCGCATCCTGCCCAAGCCGAGCCGTGTCGGGTGTATTTTCCAACGGCTTCTCGCCGACCGTCGCGCCGTCGATGCTGAAGATGCGCATCAGGTAAGCGGCCTGGCCGCCGAATTCGGTTTCCTGGCCGGAAGGAAAGCGCACCACCTGCGCGTTGAACTCGAGCTGCTTGAAGGATAGCGAAGCCTTTTCGAGCGGCCCGCCAGTCAGCCAGCCGGCATCGACCGTTTCGTCGAGCTGCGGCTTCCAGAGGCCGGCAGCGCCTGTGCAACCGCCGTCGGCGTCCGGAGCGACGCTATATATGGCGCTGAAGTTGAATGGCAGGCGCGAGGCCAGTTGCTTGCCGTTCTTTTTGAACGAATATGCGAGGCGATAGATGAACCTCACCTCGCCGCAGTTCGTCTCGCTGCCAAATGCTGCGAAATCGCGCCGGTCGAGCCGGTTGACGACGCCGACCAGACGGAAGCGCGCGGCGCTCGTCTTCAGCCAGCGCATGTCGATGATGCGGCCGACATTGCCGTCGGTCACTTCGTAGAGGGTGCGGCCGCCGGCCTTCATGTCGGCGCGCAGCGCGGCGACGTCGGCGGCCACGGTGTCGACGATGGCGTGGTAGGCCGGTGCGGAGTCGTAGAGGGATTTCAGCTCATCCTTGCCGTCGACGCCAAAGAGACCGGCGAAACCATATCCGTTGGCGTCGAGCGTAGCGAGCAGGCTCGGATCGTCGACGATGGTGACCGGTCGATCGGCGCGCGCCGATTGCGCGGCGAAAGCCGTCAGGAGAAGGACCGCAATCATGAACCCCAGCCGTTTCATCGGACAGCGCTCTGCGTCAGTTCGCTGAGAACAGGCACGATGGCCAGAGGCAGGTCCTCTGCGATCAAACCCGGCCCAAAACGACTGCCGGCTTCGGCATGGATCCAGACTCCCGCGCAAGCCGCTTCGAAGGGCGGCATGCCTTGCGCGAGAAGCCCGGCGATAATGCCCGCCAGCACGTCGCCTGAACCGGCGGTGGCAAGCCAGGGCGCGCCGTTGCCGTTGATCGCGGCGCGGCCGTCGGGCGCGGCAATCACGCTGTCGGCGCCCTTATAGACGATCACGGCATTGGCGCGCTGTGCGGCTTGGCGCGCCTTGGCCAGCTTCGACAGCGCCTTGTTGTCGGCAATGTCCGCAAACAACCTGCCGAACTCGCCCTCATGCGGCGTCATGATCAAGGCCGGCGCGTCCGGCCTGCCGGCGGCCTCGAACAGCGTCGGGGCCGCATTGCGGAAAGAGGTGATGCCGTCGGCGTCGAGCACGAGGCCCTCGACGCCGTCCCGGCGGTTCTTGGCGAGCACGGCGAGCGTGAAATCGCGCGCCTTGTCGCCGATGCCGAAGCCGGGGCCAAGGACGAAGGCGGACGGCCGGCGATCGCCGATAAGGTCATGCACGTCCTCGACCGCATCGACCTTGCGCAGCATGATCGAGGTCAGATGCGCCGCATTGACCTGCATGGCGTTGGCAGGCGACAGCACGGTGACGGCCCCTGCCCCGCTTCTTGCGGCCGCAAGCGCTGAAAGGCGCGCCGCGCCCGTCGCCGACGGTCCGCCCGAAAAGACGCTGGTGTGGCCGCGCCTGTATTTATGCGTGTCGACGGCCGGCGCGGGAAAGTTCTGGATCCAGAGCCCGGGCAGGTTCTCGAAGGCTTGCGGCGCGATCTCGTCGATGATCTCGTCGCGAATGCCGATGTCGGCCAACACGACCTCGCCGCATCGCTCGCGGCCGGGCAGAAGCAGGTGCCCAGGCTTCTTTCGCGCGAAGGTCACCGTGAGCGCCGCGCGAAATGCCGAGCCCAGGACTTCGCCGCTTTCGCCGGAAACGCCCGAAGGCAGGTCGATCGCGACAACCGGCAGGTTCATCGCCGTCACGATGTCGACCGCGCCTTTGGCGTCGCCGGTGAGAGGTTTCGACAAGCCTGCGCCATAGATCGCGTCGACGACCAGCGAGCCGGCTTCCGCGGTGAAGGCCGCAAGCGGGCGCCGTTCCGGGGCACAGTCAGCCGCCGCGAGCGCGGCGTCGCTGCCTGCCCGCGGTTTGCCCGATGCCCACAGGGCCACATCGACGCCGGCCTCGGCCAGCAGCCGCCCCACGACATAGCCATCGCCGCCATTGTTGCCTGGGCCGCACAGCACGTGCACCTTCTTCGCGCCAGGGTAGCGCCCCATCACGACGGCAGCGACCGCCTCGCCGGCGCGCTGCATCAATCCATAGCCGTCGAGCGGTCCGGCCGCGATCGCCAGTCTGTCGGCCTCGGCCATTTCGGCCGACGATAGAAGTTCATTGCGCATGGGATTGCCGATCTCCATGCGATCAAGCATTGTCCAGTTTTCGGTTCGAAGCAAACCAGTGCGATCGCGGCATTATCCTGCACATGCGATGGCATACGGGAGGATTCTGCCTGCAAATTGCGCCGTTTGCCCATTTTTTGCGCAGACCTGAGGAGGAGCGATGTATAGGCTTTGGGCGTCCATGACGCATCCGATGCAGCGGATGACGCGAATTTGTATCCGTATGCGGCATGGGCTCGAAAACACCCCTCGCCGCCTGCACTCCTCACGATTGGCACAGTTCGTGCTTGATGGAGGCGCAAGCGGGGCACACAACCCGTCTTCTTGGCAGTGGAGGCCACTTTTTACATGAAAAAGATCGAAGCGATCATTAAGCCATTCAAGCTGGACGAAGTGAAGGAAGCGCTTCAGGAGGCCGGATTGCAAGGCATCACGGTCACCGAGGCCAAGGGCTTCGGTCGCCAGAAGGGTCATACCGAGCTTTATCGCGGCGCTGAATATGTCGTCGACTTCCTGCCCAAGGTGAAGATCGAGGTGGTGCTCGGCGACGACGCCGTCGAAGGGGCCATCGAGGCCATCCGCAAGGCGGCGCAGACCGGCCGCATCGGCGATGGAAAAATCTTCGTCTCCAACGTAGAGGAAGTCGTGCGCATCCGCACTGGCGAGACCGGCATCGACGCCATCTGACCTTCAACCCATTCCGGACGTCATCACACAGGGAAGAAATGACATGACGACAGCCAAAGACATCATGAAGCAGATTAAGGACAACGACGTAAAATTCGTCGACCTGCGCTTCACGGATCCGCGAGGCAAGCTGCAGCATGTGACGATGGATGTCGTCGAGGTCGAGGAAGACATGTTCGCCGATGGCGTCATGTTCGACGGCTCCTCGATCGCCGGCTGGAAGGCGATCAACGAGTCCGACATGGTGCTGATGCCCGACACCGACACCGTCCACATGGACCCGTTCTTCGCGCAGTCGACCATGGTGATCCTGTGCGACATCCTCGATCCGATCTCGGGCGAGGCCTATAACCGCGATCCGCGCGGCACCGCCAAGAAGGCAGAAGCCTATATGAAATCCGAAGGCATCGGCGACCAGGTCTTCGTCGGCCCGGAAGCAGAGTTCTTCGTGTTCGACGACGTCAAATACAAGGCCGATCCCTACAACACCGGCTTCCGCCTCGACTCGACCGAGCTGCCGTCCAACGACGACACCGATTACGAGACCGGCAACCTCGGCCACCGTCCGCGCATCAAGGGCGGCTATTTCCCTGTGCCGCCGATCGATTCCTGCCAGGACATGCGCTCCGAAATGCTGACCGTGCTCGCCGAGATGGGCGTGCGCGTCGAGAAGCATCACCATGAGGTTGCCGCCGCCCAGCACGAGCTCGGCATCAAGTTCGACACGCTGGTGCGCAACGCCGACAAGATGCTGATCTACAAATATGTCGTGCACCAGGTCGCCAATGCCTACGGCAAGACGGCCACCTTCATGCCGAAGCCGGTGTTCGGCGACAACGGCTCGGGCATGCATGTCCACCAGTCGATCTGGAAGAACGGCAAGCCGACCTTCGCCGGCAACGAATATGCCGGCCTGTCGGAGACCTGCCTCTATTATATCGGCGGCATCATCAAGCACGCCAAGGCGATCAACGCTTTCACCAATCCGCTGACCAACTCCTACAAGCGTCTGGTGCCTGGCTATGAGGCGCCGGTGCTGCTTGCGTATTCGGCGCGCAACCGTTCGGCTTCCTGCCGCATTCCGTTCGGCTCCTCGCCGAAGTCGAAGCGCGTCGAGGTCCGCTTCCCCGATCCGGGCGCAAACCCCTATCTCGGCTTTGCCGCCATGCTGATGGCAGGCCTCGACGGCATCAAGAACAAGATCCATCCGGGACAGCCTATGGACAAGGATCTCTACGATCTGCCGCCGAAGGAACTGAAGAAGATCCCGACCGTCTGCGGTTCGCTGCGCGAGGCGCTGCAGAACCTCGACAAGGACCGCGGCTTCCTGAAGGCCGGCGGCGTCTTCGACGACGACCAGATCGACTCCTATATCGAGCTGAAGATGGCCGAAGTCATGCGCTTCGAAATGACCCCGCATCCGGTCGAGTACGACATGTACTATTCGGTCTAAGCGACTGCGTTTCCGACAAAAAAGAACCCCGGCGCAAGCCGGGGTTTTTTCGTGGCCAAATGCATGGAAGCCGCAATGGGGCTGGCACGACCTTCACGAAAAAGCCCCGGTGGTCCTTTCCACCGGGGCTTTTTCCATAGGCTGACGCAGGCCTTCGGGCCCGCACCGATAAGGGATCAGGCCGCAGCCGAGACCTTCGCGTCGGTCGGGACTTGCGAGATCGTCTTCAGGACCTGCGAGGCGATCTGGTAGGGGTCGCCCTGCGAGTTCGGGCGACGGTCTTCCAGGTAACCCTTGTAGTCGTTCTTGATGAAGGAATGCGGCACGCGGATCGAAGCGCCGCGGTCGGCGACGCCGTAGGAGAACTTGTTCCACGGCGCGGTCTCGTGTTTGCCGGTCAGGCGCTTGTCGTTGTCCGGACCGTAGACGGCGATGTGGTCCATCAGGTTCTTCTCGAACTGCGCCATCAGCGCCTCGAAATAGGCTTTGCCGCCGACTTCGCGCATGTATTTGGTCGAGAAGTTGCAGTGCATGCCCGAACCGTTCCAGTCGGTGTCGCCGAGCGGCTTGCAGTGGAACTCGATGTCGATGCCGTATTTTTCGGTCAGGCGCAGCAGCAGATAGCGCGCCATCCAGATCTGGTCGGCGGCCTTTTTGGAGCCCTTGCCGAAAATCTGGAATTCCCACTGGCCCTTGGCCACTTCGGCGTTGATGCCTTCATGGTTGATGCCGGCGGCGAGGCACAGGTCGAGATGCTCCTCGACGATCTGGCGGGCGACGTCGCCGACATTCTTGTAGCCGACGCCGGTATAATACGGGCCCTGGGGGGCCGGATAGCCGCTTTCCGGGAAGCCGAGGGGACGGCCGTCCTTGTAGAAGAAATATTCCTGCTCGAAGCCGAACCAGGCGTCCTCGTCGTCGAGGATGGTCGCGCGGCTGTTCGACGGGTGCGGCGTGACGCCGTCGGGCATCATGACCTCGCACATGACGAGGGCGCCGTTGGTGCGGGCCGGATCCGGATAAACCGCCACCGGCTTCAACACGCAGTCCGAGCTGCGGCCTTCGGCCTGGTTCGTCGAGGAGCCGTCGAAGCCCCACAGCGGCAGCTGCTCGAGCGTCGGGAACTCGGCAAACTCCTTGATCTGGGTCTTGCCGCGCAGATTGGGGGTCGGGGTGTAGCCGTCGAGCCAGATATACTCGAGCTTGTATTTGGTCATTCCAGTGCCTCTCGTTGCTTGGACGCTGCCATGACGGCATCGACGCATGGCCGGACCGAGCCGGCCTGCCGATGGTTAAAAAGCAAATCGTATGCCACTCCGATCTTGCGGGGTGCGGCAAAATGGTCAGGGCAAAGCGTTGATTTTCCTGAGCCGCCTCAGCAATGCGTCCCGATCGTTCAGCGACCGATGTTGCTCAAATAATGTGCATAAGATGATCTTTTCGTAGGCATATTGCCTAAAGGAATCGCAGAACCTATCTTGGTGGAAAGGTGAATCGAGACGCTCCTGGAAAGACAAGGAGGATCGGCAGTGCAAGTTACGCCATCGCGTCCGTCGGCAAAAATCCTGATGTTCCCGCTTGCAGCACGCAAGTCTGCCTCAAATTTAGGCGCCAAGGCTAAATTCGCAGCAGAGCTTGCAGCGCTTCGCGGCGAACTGGCCGACTTCGACGGCTGGTACCACGAAGCGGCGATCGAGGAAGAGAACCAGCAGCGTAAGAGCTGATCGCCTCTTTGAGTTCAGGAACGAAAAAAGCCCGGCGCGATCGCTCGCGCCGGGCTTTTGTTTGAGCGGATGACCGAGGTCACTCCTTGGCGTGGAGGTCGGTGCCGAGCGTGTCCCTGACGAAGATCATGCCGATGATGAGCGACATCGCCGCGATGATCACCGGGTACCAGAGACCGTAGTAGATATCGCCCTTATAGGCGCTGAGCGCGAACACCGTTGCCGGCAGCAGGCCGCCGAACCAGCCATTGCCGATGTGGTAAGGCAACGACATGCCGGTATAGCGGATGCGGGTCGGGAACATCTCGACGAGGATCGCGGCGATCGGCCCATAGACCATGGTGACGAACAGCACCAGGATGAACAGGATGCCGATCGTCAGCGGCCAGTTCACGGCGGCGGGGTCGGCAACCATGGCGAATGGACCGCCGCCCGGGATGTTATAGACGGTGATCTCGGGCGCGCCGGCCGCTTCCTCCTTGGTCAGCAACTTGTCTGCGATCGCCTTGTCCACCGGAACGGTCGTCTTCTCGCCGCCGCGGATCGCCGCGGCATCGAGCTTCAGTTCCGGATTGGCCGCAATGAAGGCGTCAAGCTTCTGGTCCGGCACCTTGGCCGCCGCGCGCTTCAGCGGATAACCACCGTCCTGCAACGACATGTTGACTGCCTTTTGGAAGGCGGCCTCTTTGGCCTTGGCCTGATCGCCGGCGGCGACGGCGTCATAGGATTCCACCGTCTCGTTGCCGATCTTGACGGTGGCCGCAGTCCCAGGCGCGGCTGTCGTCACGACGTCATAAGGCACCGAGTTCTTGGTCAGGAACGAAGTGGCGATATCGCAGGATGTCGTGAACTTCGCCGTGCCGACCGGATTGAACTGGAACCTGCAGTCGCCGGGAGCCGCCGTCACCGTAGCGCGCGTGTTCTGCTGGGCGGTGGCCAGCGCCGGATTGGCGGCCCAGGTCAGCGCCTTGAACAGCGGGAAGGTGCAGACGATGGCGAGCGCGAGGCCAGCCATGATGATCGGCTTGCGGCCGATCTTGTCGGACAGCCAGCCGAACACGACGAAGAAGATCGAACCGACCGCAAGCGCGATCGCGATCATGATATTGACCGACTGCGCGTCGACCTTCAGCACGTTCGTCAGGAAGAACAGCGCATAGAATTGGCCGTTGTACCACACGACCGCTTGGCCGGCAGTGAGGCCGAGCAGCGCCAGGAGCGCGATCTTGGCGTTCTTCCACTGGCCGAAGGCTTCCGACAGCGGCGCCTTGGAGCCCTTGCCCTCTTCCTTCATGCGCTGGAAGGTCGGCGATTCCGAAAGCGACAGCCGGATCCAGATCGAAATGGCGAGCAGCAGGAAGGAAACGATGAAGGGAATGCGCCAACCCCAGGCCGCGTAGGTTTCCTTGCTGAGCGAGCCCTGCACGATCAGGATGACGACCAGCGACAGGAACAGGCCGAGCGTCGCCGTGGTCTGGATCCAGGAGGTGTAGAAGCCGCGGCGGTCGTCAGGCGCATGCTCGGCGACGTAGGTTGCGGCGCCGCCATATTCGCCGCCGAGCGCCAGCCCCTGCAGCATGCGCAGCACGATCAGGATCACCGGCGCCGCGATGCCCCAGCTGGCATAGCCGGGCAAAAGGCCGACCAGGAATGTCGACAGGCCCATGATCGTCATAGTGACGAGGAAAGTGTATTTGCGGCCGACGAGGTCGCCGATGCGCCCGAACAGCAATGCGCCGAACGGACGGACAAGGAAGCCGGCCGCAAAGGCCAGCAGCGCGAAGATGTTGCGCGTCGCTTCGGGGATGGTCGGGCTGAAGAAGGTCGCGCCGATGAATGCGGCCAGCGAGCCGTAAAGATAAAAATCGTACCACTCGAACACGGTACCGAGCGAAGAGGCGAAGATGACCTTCTTTTCCTCCCGCGTCATGCCGCGGCTTGTTCCGCCGGCAGTCGATGCCATTGCCATTGATGTATCCTCCCGTGGATCCCGTCTGTCCTCGATGGTTGCGCGCCAGCGTCCGCGCACCTGCGAACGCGGACTCGAAAAAAGCAGCCAACGAAGGAAAAAATGACAGAAAGGGCGGACGAAAGGCACCGCGACGATGGGATTATGACTTTGGTATTAGGTGCGCTGCGAGAGCGGCGCGACGCTTGTGGGATGGCTCAAGCTTCGCGCAATTCTTGGACGGAAAGCCGCTGCCCTGGGAATTGCTTTAGCCTTGCAGCGCCTCGAGCAGGCTGACCGCCGCCATCATGTCGCGCTTGCGGGCCGAGCGACGTGCCATCGCCTCGGCGTCCTGGCCCCAATGCTCGATCTGCCAGTCCTCGTCGACATGGGCCGCGGCCCAAGCCTCCTCGGCGTCGATCTCGCCGAAATCGACGGCCAAAGCCAGCAGCGCCGAACCGGTCAGTGCCGTCATGACATGGATGGCGGCCAGCCGCATGGGCTCGGAGCGCTGGCCAAGATGCGCGCCGAGGATGGCGATCGCTTCGCGCGGCTGCTCGACATGGATGACACCTTCGGCGAGGTTGAAGCGCGCCCCGAGGCTGCTGCGTGCCCAATCGAGCACCGGATCCCAGAGCTTGTTCTGACGGTCGATCAGGCCTTGCGGACTGTCGGCGCGATAGCAGAGCAGATCGGACGAGGCGAAGCGCAGCACATCCTCCAGCACCGCCTGCGGGTCGGAGGCGACGCCGTCGATGGCGGTGTTGACGAGCCGCATCACGGGCATCGTCACGGGATCGATGACCTCGGTCTGGGCGCTGAATTCATCGGCCACCAGTGCTGCAGCCTTTTCGGTCGGCAGCACCATCACGGCCTTGCCCGGCGTGCGCACGGGCCGGCCGTCGAGATGCACCGCAAAACCGTTTTCCACCGGGACAACCGAAACGGCCTTGTAGAAACGCTTCGGCAGCGGTGTCTTCATCTGGATCTGGGCGCGCCGCACCGGATCGGGATCGGAAAGCAATTTTCCGGCTTCGAGGTCTTCGAGAATGTCGCGCATGCCGAACTCCTTAGAGCAATTCCGCGAAAAGTGTGAAGCGGTTTTCCGTCCGGAATTGCTCCAAAACAACAAAGAGATAAGGCAGCTTGCCGTTTCCGCGAAGCGGCGAGCTGACTTAGGGTGCTGGCTGCCTGCGTGCCGGTCGGTTGACGATGATCAGCCCGGCCGCGATCAGGCCGAGTGCCAGGATGATCCTGACCGTCGGCGGCTCGCCCAACAGCACCGCGCCGCACAGAACGCCGAACACCGGCGAGAGGAAGGCGAAGCTCGACAGGCCGGCCGCCGGATAGCGCGTGAGCAGCCAGAACCACAACACATAGGTGAAGGCGACGATATAGAAAGACTGGAACAGCAGTGCCAGTGTCGGCAAGGCTGCCACTGCGCGGATTGGCGGGCCCGCGAAAGGCATCACCAGGACGCCGACGACGGCGGCGCCGGCCAGTTGATAGAGCAGCAGTTTCTCCGCGCGCGTCTCGACCAGCTTCGATCGCTTGATGACGATGCTGGTCGCCGCCCAGAGAATTCCCGAGCCGAGACTGAGCAGATCGCCGGTCAGTGTCGCGTCGCTGCCGGCAACGATGCCGTCGGAGAAAACCGCCGCCAGGCCGCAGAAGGCGAGAACAAGACCGCCGAGCTTGCGCGCGTTGATGCGCTCGCCAAGCAGGAAATGGCCGCCGATCAGCACCCAGAAGGGCATGGTGTTGACCAGGAGCGTGTTGCGGGCAACGGTCGTGTATTCGAGCCCGATATAGAGGCACAGGAACTCGACGCCGAAGAGCACGCCGACGACGATGCCGGCGACCAGCGTGCCATCCGCTTCGAACAGCTTGATGCCGCGTAGCCGGCACCACGCGAAGACGCAAGCTCCCCCGATGAGCGAACGGGCGATCGAGACGAAGACAGGGTCGTAGCCTGCATAGGAGACCTTGGCGGCGACGTAGTTCAGCCCCCAGGAGAAGGTCAGCCCGACCATGATGGCCGCCGCCGCCATGTCGACCGCATCGCGGCGATCCAGTACGGACGCAGCAGTCAAATCTCAGTCCTCCGCGCTCTGTTCGTCGAAGCCGAGCAGGTTCCAGCTCTGGCGCATGTGTGGCGGCATCGGCGCCGTGACGTCAATCACGCCCTGGTCGGGATGCGGGATGACGATGCGGCGGGCATGGAGATGCAGACGGTTCTGGATGCCGCCTGGGAATTCCCAATTGGTGTCGGCTTCGAAATATTTGGGATCGCCGATGATCGGGCAGCCGATATGGGCGGCGTGGACGCGAAGCTGATGGGTGCGGCCGGTGTAAGGCTCCATTTCCAGCCATGACAACGACTGCGCCGCCTGCTCGACGACACGGTAATAGGAGACGGCATGATCGGCGCCCTTCTCGCCATGCTTGGCGATGCGTACGCGGTCGCCGTCCGGCGTCGCCTCCTTGACCAGCCAGGTCGAGATCTTGTCCTCGCGCTTCGCCGGCACGCCCTTGACCAGCGCCCAATAGGTCTTCTTGGTTTCTCGCGCGCGGAACGCTTCCGAAAGCTTCATCGCGGCGAGACGGGTGCGGGCCACCACCAGCACGCCGGACGTGTCCCGGTCGAGGCGGTGGACCAGACGGGGCTTCTCACCCTTCTGGTTCCGCCAAGCCTCCAGCATGTCATCGACATTGCGGGTGACGCCGGAACCGCCCTGCACGGCGAGCCCCGCCGGCTTGTTGAAGACGAAGACTTTCGGGTCCTCGTGCAAAAGCATCTTGGCGAGCACGTCGGCATCGCCCTGGTTGCGGATCGAGTGGCCGGTGAGCGGCGCATCGCCCTTCTTGTCGACGTCGAGCGGCGGGATGCGCACGGATTGGCCGGGCTCGACGCGCGTATCGGCCTTCACCCGGCCGCCATCGACGCGAATCTGGCCCGAACGCAAGAGCTTTTGCAGGTGGCCGAAGCCGAGGCCCGGGTAATGGACCTTGAACCAGCGGTCGAGCCGCATGCCCGCCTCGCCGGCCTCAACCGTGATCTGTTCAACACCTGCCATGGATACGCTTTTCCGTTTGAAAGCGGCGCCATAGCACTAAGGCGAGGATGTTGCGAGCCAAAGACCCAACAAAGCCGGACGATTACCCCAAGAGCAGACATCCGAGGCTCGGCCCAATCCGGCCAGGCCACGAGATTGAAGAGGCGTCGTGATCAGTTGGCGGCGGCCTTCGGCTTGGACGAGCCGATCATCTTCCAGTTCTTGTAGAAGACCGAATTGATGCGCTCCACGCTGACCGAGACGATGGAGAGGAGGCCAGCGATCAGTTTTGGGAATGGAGACGGGCGGATGATGTCGACGAAGACGCAGTAGCGGCGGCCGTCATATTCGTTGACCGAACGATGGAACAGTGTGTCGTCGAAGATGAACAAAGGATTGTCGTACCAATAGTTCTTCTTGCTGCCGCACTGGACGAAGATCTCCGCCTGCACCGGGATCAGATTGTAGAGAATGCGCAGGCTGAGACGAAGCGGACCGAAATGCCAGGACGTGGATTCACGCTTGCTGAAAACGGATACCGCGATCGTCTTGATGTATTTGTAGTCCTTGTTGAACTCGGGAACGTTGTCGATCTTGTGCTTGCCGTACCACTGGTAGACATACATGCCGCGCCGGCCGGCGCCGAAATTGGCGTCGATGTCGGCGATGATCTCGTCCTTGCGGGCCTTGAAGACGCCCAGGACCTCGTTGATCTCGCGCTGGTAGTCCTCAGGGAACTGCTCGGGCTTCCATACGCCGGGGTTGCGGTAGCAGAGAAGGTCGACGATCAGGTTGAACGGCGACAGCAGCCAGGTGAACAGGCCATTGCCGAGGAAGTAGCGGTCGAAAAGCTTCCAGTCCTTCTGGTCGTTGCGCATGACATCGATCAGGCCGCAGACGACCCAGATCGCGGTCAGGATCGGGATGAAGTAGAAGGCGAGCGCGAGAACCACGACCGCGACGGCGGCCTTGCGGAGCGACTTGACGGTTTGCTTTTTCATTGTCATTCGCGCGGGAGCGCGATCCTGTTCCATGGGACAAAATCACGGCGACCCCCGCCAGCCGTGCGTCTTGATAGGATTTTTTATTTCCCGGCACAATGCCGTCGCGCAGGCCCACCGGCCGGCCAACATAAATATTCGGAATTAGAAGGCTCGAAGCATGCCGACCACCGGGCCGCGCAAGTCAGCTGTTCCGTTCGCTGCGCAGCTTCGCCCAATATTCCAGCCGCTTGCGGATATCGCGTTCGAACCCGCGTTCCGGCGGATCGTAGAAAGTGTGCCGGCCCATCTTTTCCGGAAAATAATCCTGGCCGGAAAACGCGTCCGGCTCGTCATGGTCGTAGCGGTAGCCGGCGCCGTAATCCTCCTGCTTCATCAGCTTGGTCGGCGCATTGAGGATGTGCTTGGGCGGCAGCAGCGAACCGAACTCCTTGGCCGCCGCGGTCGCAGCCTTGAAGGCCGTGTAGACCGCATTCGATTTCGGCGCGGTGGCGAGATAGACGGCGGCCTGGGCGAAGGCGAGCTCGCCCTCGGGCGAGCCAAGATAGTCATAGGCGTCCTTGGCCGCATTGGCGACGACAAGCGCCTGAGGATCGGCGAGCCCGATATCCTCCACCGCCATGCGCACCAGCCGGCGGCCGAGATAGAGTGGATCCTCGCCGGCATCGAACATGCGGGCAAGATAATAGAGCGCCGCATCCGGATCGGAGCCGCGCACCGATTTGTGGAGCGCCGAGATCAGATTGTAATGGCCATCCTGGCCCTTGTCGTAGATCGGTGCGCGGCGCTGGATGACGCGCTGCAGTCCTTCCGGGCCGAACACCTCGCCTTTCTTGGCGGCGCGCCACACTTCCTCGGCCAGGGTCAGCGAGGCGCGGCCATCGCCGTCCGCCATGCGGATCAGCATCGCGCGCGCCTCGTCGTCGAGCGGCAGCGCCCTGCCCTCGGCTTCTTCCGCCCGCGCCAGAAGCTTGGCGATGCTTTCCTCGCCCAGCGAACGGAACACCAGCACGCGCGCTCGCGACAGAAGCGCTGCATTCAGTTCAAAGGACGGGTTCTCCGTGGTGGCGCCGACCAGCACCACGGTGCCATCTTCCATCACCGGCAAAAACCCGTCCTGCTGGGCGCGGTTGAAGCGATGGATCTCGTCGACGAAGAGCAGCGTCTGGCGGCCGTTGGCGCGCCTGAGCTTCGCCGCCTCGAACACTTTCTTGAGGTCCGCGACGCCGGAGAACACGGCAGAGATCTGCTCGAAGGCAAGGTTAGTTTCGCCGGCCAGCAGCCGCGCGACCGTCGTCTTGCCGGTGCCGGGCGGACCCCAGAAGATCATCGAGCCGAGCGAGCCGGAATCGATCAACCTGGTCAGCGCGCCGTCGGGGCCGGTCAGATGCTCCTGGCCAACGACCTCGCCGAGGTTTTTTGGGCGCAGCCGGTCGGCCAGCGGCCGCCCGGGCGGCGCCTTTTCCGGCTCATCGGAACTGAACAGATCGGCCATGCAAGTCTTTTGTTTGAAACGCGATCTTCAGAGATGGGAAGACCGCCTCAATAGCGCAACACCTGGCGCAGTATCTGCCCACCGCGCTCCACCGTAAAGCGCCACCAGCGCGTGTCCTGCTGGGCAACCTGCGCCAGCGTCGCCGCGGTGTCGATGGTGGTGCCGTTCACCTCGCGCACGATATCGCCGGGCTGGAAGCCGAAATCGGCGGCCGGCGAATCGTGGCTGATATCGATGACGGTGACGCCCTTGAGATCGGTGCGAAGGCCAAGCCGCTGGGCAAGCCTGGGCGACAGCTCCGCGACCTTGGCGCCGGAAAAGGGACTGCGGCCACGCAGGGTGACCTCGCTGGGCTTGGCGCCTTCAGGCGCGCGCTCCAGCGGGATTTCGAGCGTCACCTGCTGCCCCTTGCTCAGCACGGCGAACGTCGCCTTGGTGCCGATCGACAGCGTCGCCATGCGGTAGTCGAGCGCCTCGATGCTTTCGACCGGCGTGTTGTTGAGCGACAGGATGACGTCGCCGGGCTTCAGGCCGGCCTTGCCGGCAGGCCCGGCCGCCTCAACGGACGACACCAGGGCGCCGGTCGGCTTCTCCATGCCGAGCGATTCGGCGATCTGCGGGGTCACCAGTTCGAATTCCGCGCCGATATAGGGACGCTCGAAGAAGTCCAGCCCGGCCTTGGCGGCGTCGGCGAAGGCGCGCACCATGTTCGAGGGAATGGCGAAGCCGATGCCAATCGAGCCGCCGCTGCGGCTATAGATCGCCGTATTGATGCCGACCAGCTGGCCGCCCATGTTGATCAGCGCGCCGCCCGAATTGCCGGGATTGATGGCCGCATCGGTCTGGATGAAATAGCCCGAATCCGAGACGCCGATATGGCTGCGGGCGAGTGCCGAGACAATGCCGCTGGTGGTGGTCTGGCCGACGCCGAACGGGTTGCCGATGGCGAGCACCAGGTCGCCGACCTCGAGCGCGTCGGAATCGCCGATGGCAATCACCGGGAAAGGCTTGTCGGCCGAGATCTTGAGGACGGCGAGATCAAGCGTCTCGTCCTTAAGCATGACCTTGGACGTGAATTCACGTCCGTCGGCGGTCGCGACCTTCACCTCGTCGGCGTCCTTGATGACGTGGAAGTTGGTGACAATGACGCCGCTCGGATCGACGAGCACACCTGAGCCCAGCGAGGACTGCGCGCGCGGCTGGGCGCGGCCGAAGAACTCCTCGAAGAAGGGATCGCCTTCGAAAGGCGACGTCACCTTTGCGGTTTGCGAGGCATAGACGTTGACGACGGCCGGGGCCGTCTGCTTGACCAGCGGCGCAAAGGAGAGCTGCACCTCCTCACGGCCGAACGGCACGCGCTTGTCGGGGCCGGACGTGCCGTTCTCGCCTTCGACCCCATGCAGCAGATCGGTCAGCACATCGGAGAGGCCCGGATCGGCCGGCTTGGCGGCATTCTCGGCAAAAGCCTGTCTTGCGGCCGGTGCAGCGGCGAAGACGGCCAGCGCGGCAACAAGAAACAGTCGTCTGAGGCGCATTTTCGAATCCCTCCAAATCGGGCGCCATTGTCCCGACGAATGTGCAGAATGAAAGGCTAATGCACACAAATGCGACACTTGTCGCGCAAAAGCTTGAGCCTGGGCACGAAATTTCGCTCGCCCGGCTCAAACCTGCTCCAAATGCAAAAGGGGCCCGCAGGCCCCTTGAAGTCATCGATGAAAAGCCAGGCCTCAGGCGGCCGCGGCTTCCTCATTGGCGCCTTCCGCCTCGATGCGGGCGCGGTCGGCGGCGCCCTTGGCCGAGGTGTCGCGATCGACGAATTCGATGACCGCCATCGCGGCGTTGTCGCCCTTGCGGAAGCCCGCCTTCATGATGCGCAGATAGCCACCGTTGCGCTGCGCGTAACGCGGCGCAATCGTGTCGAACAGGCGCTTCACGATCGGCTCGTTGCCGATCTGGGCGATGACCTGACGACGGGCGTGCAGGTCGCCGCGCTTGCCGAGCGTGACGAGCTTCTCGACGATCGGACGCAGGTCCTTCGCCTTCGGCAGCGTGGTGACGATCTGCTCGTGCTCGATCAGAGACACGGCGAGGTTGGCGAACATCGACTTGCGGTGGCTTACGCTGCGGGCGAAGCGACGGCCTTTGAAACCGTGGCGCATGGCTCTTTTCCTTCTTCAGTTGTTCAAGAGGCCACGGCCTCTGATGGTTTTCCGCATGACCGTCGGATCGAGCGGCTTTCGCCGCCGATCCTTGGAATTCATGCTCAATATTGGTCTTCGTAACGCTTGGCGAGATCTTCGATGTTTTCCGGCGGCCAGTCCGGCACTTCCATGCCGAGATGCAGGCCCATGGCCGCCAGCACTTCCTTGATCTCGTTCAGCGACTTGCGGCCGAAGTTCGGGGTGCGCAGCATCTCGGCTTCGGTCTTCTGGATCAGGTCGCCGATATAGACGATGTTGTCGTTCTTCAGGCAGTTGGCCGAACGCACCGAAAGCTCGAGCTCGTCGACCTTCTTGAGCAGCGCCGGATTGAAAGCGAGCTCGGTGACGGCTTCGGTGGCGACTTCCTTCTGCGGCTCGTCGAAGTTGACGAACAGCGCGAGCTGGTCCTGCAGGATGCGAGCGGCGAAAGCCACTGCGTCCTCGCCGGAGATCGAGCCGTTGGTCTCGATGGTCATGGTCAGCTTGTCATAGTCGAGCACCTGGCCCTCGCGGGTGTTCTCGACCTTGTAGGAGACCTTCTTGACCGGCGAGTAGAGGCTGTCGACCGGGATCAGGCCAATCGGCGCGTCCTCGGCGCGGTTGCGCTCGGCCGGCACATAGCCCTTGCCGGTGTCGACGGTGAATTCCATGCGGATCTCGGCGCCCTCGTCCAACGTGCAGATGACGTGGTCGGGGTTGAGGATCTCGACGTCGCCGACGGTCTGGATGTCGCCTGCGAGCACCGCACCCGGGCCCTGCTTGCGAACGACCATGCGCTTGGGACCATCGCCTTCCATGCGGATGGCGATTTCCTTGATGTTGAGCACGATATCGGTCACGTCCTCGCGCACGCCGGCGATGGACGAGAATTCATGCAGCACGCCGTCGATCTGCACGGCGGTCACAGCCGCGCCGCGCAGCGAAGACAAAAGCACGCGCCGCAGCGCGTTGCCCAGCGTCAGGCCAAAGCCGCGCTCAAGCGGCTCAGCCACCAGCGTGGTCAGCGTCTTCTTCTTCGACGAGAACTCGATCTTGTTCGGCTTGATCAGTTCCTGCCAGTTTTTCTGGATCATAAATGTCTTCCTTCCTTTGCCCCGCCACCATCCAATCGTGGCGGGCGACACGGAAAACCGCGGAGGAACGCCGTGGCGTTCGCGCGGCGCTTAAAAATCAGACGCGGCGCTTCTTGCGCGGACGGCAGCCATTGTGCGGGATCGGCGTCACGTCGCGGATCGAGGTGATGGTGAAGCCTGCTGCCTGCAGCGCGCGAAGGGCCGATTCACGGCCGGAGCCGGGTCCGCAGACCTCGACCTCGAGCATGCGCATGCCATGTTCCTGCGCCTTCTTGGCGACGTCCTCGGCAGCCATCTGGGCGGCGAAGGGGGTCGACTTGCGCGAACCCTTGAAGCCCTGGGCACCAGCCGACGACCAGGCAATCGAATTGCCCTGCGCGTCGGTGATGGTGATCATGGTGTTGTTGAAGGTCGAATTGACGTGGGCAACGCCCGACGAGATGTTCTTGCGTTCGCGACGGCGAACACGAGCGGCTTCCTTGGCCATGGTAGTCCTTTCAGTTGATCTCTACACCGCCGTAATGCCAGCGGCTCCACCTTGGGAAGGCAGTAGGGGAATAGGGCAGTAAGGGAGTAGGGAAAACGCTATCCCTATTGCCTTACTGCCCTACTCCCTTACTCCCTTAATTACTTCTTCTTGCCGGCGATCGCCTTGGCCGGGCCCTTGCGGGTGCGCGCATTGGTGTGCGTGCGCTGGCCGCGAACCGGCAGCGAGCGGCGGTGACGCAGGCCGCGGTAGCAGCCGAGGTCCATGAGCCGCTTGATGTTCATCGAGACTTCGCGGCGCAGGTCGCCTTCGACCTGGTAGTCGCGGTCGATCGTCTCGCGGATCTGCAGCACTTCCGCGTCGGTCAGCTGGTTGACGCGGCGGTCCGCCGGGATGCCGACCTTGTCGACGATCTCCTGGGCAAACTTCTTGCCGATGCCGTGAATGTACTGAAGCGCAATGACGACGCGCTTGTTGGTCGGAATGTTGACGCCGGCTATACGAGCCATTTTCTTCTCTTTCTCCATGTGGGCCGGATAAGCCGGCGCTGTTGCCCCGCGTCCGGTGGAGGCCGGCCCTTGCGGGAGTTTCCTGGTTCAAAGCCGATGCCTTGCCCGCAAGGGCAAGCAAAGTCCATGCCTGATAGGAAGACGGGCCGCCATACCCCAACGGTCCACTCCAGTCAAGCGCAATCTTCAATTGTCGCCAAGCGCAATCTTCAATTGCCGGCGCGGCCTACTTCGCCGCGGCCGCGAGAACCTTGCCGATCTCGGTGGTCACGGCATCGATACTGGCCATGCCGTCGACGGTCTTGAGCTTGCCTTTGGCGTAGTAGTAGCCGGTCAGCGGCGCCGTCTTCTTGTAATATTCGCGCAGGCGTTCCTCGAATACCGCCGGGTTGTCGTCCTTGCGCACCGGCTGGCCGGCGGCCTTGGCGTCCTCGGCGCGTTTGACGATTCGGCCAACCAGCGCCTTGTCGTCGACGACAAGCTCGATGACGGTGTCGAGCGCAATGCCGCGCTCGGCAAGCATGGCCTCGACCGCGTCGGCCTGGACCAGCGTGCGCGGATAGCCGTCGAGGATGAAACCCTTGGCGCAATCCGGCTGATCGATGCGTTCTGCGACGATGGCGTTGACGATCTCATCCGAGACCAGCTCACCCGCATCCATCACCGCCTTGGCACGCTTGCCGACCTCGGTTCCGGCCTGGACGGCGGCACGCAGCATATCACCCGTCGAGAGTTGCGGAATGCCGTGTTTTTCTACCAGTCTTTGTGCTTGCGTCCCCTTGCCCGCTCCTGGCGGCCCAAGCAATATCAGCCTCATCTGCTCCTCTTACCCCCGCGCAACTTCGACTTCTTGATCAGGCCCTCATACTGGTGCGCGATCAGGTGGCCTTGAATCTGCGCCACCGTGTCGAGCGTGACACTGACCACGATCAGAAGCGATGTGCCACCGAGATAGAAAGGTACGCCAGTCGCCGAAATCAGAAACTCCGGCAGCAGACACACCAGCACCAGGTAGATGGCGCCGACGACGGTGATACGCGTCAGAACATAGTCGATATATTCGGCCGTGCGCTCGCCCGGACGATAGCCCGGAATGAAGCCGGAATGCTTCTTGAGCTGGTCGGCCGTGTCCTTCGGATTGAAGACGATCGCCGTGTAGAAGAAGGCGAAGAAGACGATCATGCCCGCATAGAAGATCATGTAGAGCGGCTGGCCATGGCCGAGCGAGGCCAGGATCGTGCTTGCCCAGGCCGGCAGGTTCGTCGTCTGCGAGAAGCCCGCGACGGTCGCCGGCAGAAGCAGCAGCGAGGACGCGAAGATCGGCGGGATGACGCCCGAGGTGTTGAGCTTCAGCGGCAAATGCGAGGTATCGCCCTGGAACATGCGGTTGCCGACCTGGCGCTTCGGATACTGTATGAGCAGGCGGCGCTGCGCGCGCTCGAAGAAGACGATCAGCGCGATGACGACGATGGCCAGCACGATGATCGCCAGAATGAGGCTCGTCGACAGCGCGCCGGTGCGGCCGAGTTCCAGCGTGCCGGAGATCGCCCGCGGCAAGCCGGCAACGATGCCGGAGAAGATGATCAGCGAAATGCCGTTGCCGATGCCGCGCGCGGTGATCTGCTCGCCGAGCCACATCAGGAACATGGTGCCGCCGACCAGCGTGACGACGGTCGAGATGCGGAAGAACATGCCCGGATCGTTGACGATGCCGTTGCCGCCTTCGAGGCCGATAGAAATGCCGTAGGCCTGGATCAGCGCCAGAAGCACGGTGCCGTAGCGCGTGTACTGGTTGATGATCTTGCGGCCCTGCTCGCCTTCCTTCTTCAGCGCTTCCAGCGACGGGATGACCGAGGTCATCAGCTGCATGATGATGGAGGCGGAGATGTAGGGCATGATGCCCAGCGCAAAGATCGCCATGCGCTGCACGGCGCCGCCGGCGAACATGTTGAACATGCCGAGCACGCCCTTGCTCTGCGAGGAGAAGGCCTGGGCGAAAGCATCGGGATTGATGCCGGGAAGCGGGATATAGGTGCCGAGGCGGTAGACGAGCAGCGCGCCGATGGTGAACCAGATACGCTTCTTGAGATCCTCGGCCTTGGCGAAGGCCGCGAAATTCAGATTGGAGGCTAGTTGTTCAGCAGCCGAAGCCATGCCTGATTCTCCGCTAGAGCATGATGCCGAAAAGTGTGGGGCGGTTTCCGGACGATATCATGCTCTACTTCATTGATTTCCGTGTCACGCTCAATGCCCGCAGCTCAGGCGGCGCGTGTCACCGAAGCTCACGAGATAAGCTCCGGACCGTAAACATGCAAGCGGCCGCGTTGACGCGGCCGCCCAATTCATCCGGTCAAAGCGCGGTTCGACGGAAAATGCGAAGTCATCCCGGTCGGCCGTGCTTCAAATCGCCGTTACTCGGCGGCGGCCGCTTCCGGCAGCTTCACCGAACCGCCGGCCTTCTCGATCTTCTCGATCGCGGCCTTGGAGGCGCCGGCGACGTCGAAGGAGAGCTTGGCCTTGAGCTCGCCGTCGGACAGCACGCGCACGCCGTCCTTGGCGCGGCGGATGACGCCCGCGGCAACGAGGGCCTCTGCAGTCACGGCCGCCTTGGCGTCGAGCTTCTTGGCGTCGATCGCCGCCTGTATCTTGGCGAGCGACACAATCGCGAAGCTCTTGCCGAACAGGTTGTTGAAGCCGCGCTTCGGCAGGCGCCGATAGAGCGGCATCTGGCCGCCCTCGAAGCCGTTGATGGCAACACCCGACCGGGCCTTCTGACCCTTGACGCCGCGACCGGCGGTCTTGCCCGAGCCGGAGCCGATGCCGCGACCGAGGCGCTTCCTGGAATGCGTGGCGCCGTCCTTGTCACGCAGATCGTTGAGTTTCATCATTCTTCTCCTGCGCTTCCGTTCACGCCTCGTCCACGACGCGGACGAGGTGCTGGACGGCGGCGATCATGCCGCGCACGGAAGGAGTATCTTCCAGCGTGCGCCGCTTGTGCATCTTGTTCAGGCCGAGGCCGACCAGCGTCGCGCGCTGCTCCTTCGGCCGGCGGATCGGGGAGCCGATCTGCTCCACGGTGATGGTCTTGGTAGCTTTCTTGGCCATGGTCGAAATCCCTGGTCAGCGTCGACTATTCTTCAGCCGCAACGGCGGTGCCGCGGCGGGCCTGAAGGGTCGAGTACTTGATGCCGCGCGCGGCAGCCACATCCTTCGGATGCATCTGGCTCTTCAGCGCGTCGAAGGTGGCGCGAACCATGTTGTAGGGGTTCGACGAGCCCATCGACTTGGCGACCACGTCATGCATGCCGAGCGTCTCGAAGACGGCGCGCATCGGACCGCCGGCGATGATGCCGGTACCTTGCTTGGCGGCGCGCAGCAGAACGCGTCCGGCGCCCCAACGGCCCTCGACGTCGTGATGCAGCGTGCGGCCCGAACGCAGCGGCACGAAGATCATGTCGCGCTTGGCCGATTCGGTCGCCTTGCGGATGGCTTCCGGCACTTCGCGCGCCTTGCCGTGCCCGAAGCCGACGCGGCCCTTCTGGTCGCCGACCACGACGAGAGCGGCAAAGCCAAAACGACGGCCACCCTTCACCACCTTGGCGACGCGGTTGATGTGGACGAGCTTGTCCACCATGCCGTCGTCACGCTCTTCGCGTTCACGCTCGCGGCCGCGGCCGCCTTCCCTACGTTCCTGTGCCATATCCTAGTCCTTGTTCTTTTCCGGAAGCACGGGTTGCTAATTACTGACGCCGCTTTTGGGCCGCCAGCGGCGAAATCAGAAGCTGAGACCGCCTTCGCGGGCAGCTTCGGCCAGCGCCTTGACGCGGCCATGATAGATATACGGGCCGCGGTCGAAGACGACTTCCTTGACGCCCGCCTTGGCGGCGCGCTCGGCGATCAGCTTGCCGACGGCAGCGGCGGCAGCGGTGTCGGCGCCGGTCTTGAGCGAACCCTTGAGGTCCTTCTCAAGCGTCGAGGCGGCGGCCAGCGTGTGGCCCTTGGCGTCGTCGATCACCTGGACATAGATGTTCTTCGAGGTGCGATGCACCGACAGACGCGGACGCTCGCCGGCGACCTTCTTGATCTGGCGGCGGATGCGCTGCGCGCGGCGCTGGGTGGCTTCTTTCGTGCTCATACTATCAGTTCCCTGCCTTCAGAAAACGGGGGCAACCCTTTGCGGTAGGCCAAGCCTCCCGCGGCCGCTCCCCGCGGCGTTACACGTCTCTACCTTAACCCTTTGCGAAAAGTCCGAAACTTTTCGGGGCAAGCCTGTTACTTCTTCTTGCCTTCCTTGCGCACGATGCGCTCGTCGGCATAGCGCACGCCCTTGCCCTTGTACGGCTCCGGACCGCGATATTCGCGGATCTCGGCGGCGACCTGGCCGACCTGCTGCTTATCGATGCCCGAGACCGTGATTTCAGTCGGCTTCGGCACCGAAATGGTGATGCCCTGCGGCGTCTCATAGATCACGTCGTGGCTGAAGCCCAGCGCGAGTTGCAGGTTCTTGCCCTGCATGGCGGCGCGATAGCCAACGCCGGTGATCTCAAGCTTCTTCTCGAAGCCGTCCTTCACGCCCTGCAGGATGTTGACGATCTGCGTGCGCGACATGCCCCACTTGGAGCGGGCGGTCTTGGTCTGGTCGCGCGGCTGGACGGAGATCTCGTTGTTCTCCATCTTCACCAGCACTTCGTCGTTCACCACGAACTTCAGCTCGCCCTTCGGGCCCTTCGCCGTCACGGTCTGGCCGTTGACGGTCGCGGTCACGCCCTGGGGCAGCGAAACGGGTTTCTTTCCGATACGAGACATTTTGTTGTCCTCGTCATTTCTTTCGTTTCAGGTCCAGTTCCCGGGCGCGATCCCGAGAACCGAAGCCCATTCATCAATCTCTTGGCCGATCAGAAGATCTGGCAGAGGATCTCGCCGCCGACATTCTGCTCGCGCGCTTCATGGTCGGCCATGACGCCCTTCGGCGTCGAAAGGATGGCGATGCCGAGGCCGTTGGCGACCTGCGGGATCGACTTGGCCGAGACATAGACGCGGCGGCCGGGCTTCGAGACGCGCTCGATTTCGCGCACGACCGGGGCGCCGTCGAAATACTTCAGCTCGATCTCGATTTCCGACTTGCCGTTTTCGAAGTCGGTCTGGCTGTAGTCGCGGATATAGCCTTCCGACTTCAGCACGTCGAGGACGCGGGCGCGCAGACGCGAGGCCGGAGTCGAAACGCTCGACTTCTTGCGGCCATAGGCGTTGCGGATGCGGGTCAGCATATCGCCGAGAGGATCGCTCAATGACATCTCAGTGTCTCCTTACCAGCTCGACTTGACCAGGCCCGGGATCTGGCCGGTGTTGCCCAGATCGCGAAGCGCGATACGCGAAAGCTTGAGCTTGCGATAGTAGGCGCGCGGACGGCCCGTGACTTCGCAGCGGTTGCGGATGCGGATCTTGGCCGAGTTGCGCGGCAGCGCCGAAAGCTTCAACTGGGCGCGGAAACGCTCTTCCATCGGCTTGGAGTGATCCATGACGATGGCCTTGAGCGCCGCACGCTTGGCGGCGTACTGACCGGCAAGCTTGCGGCGCCGGTTGTTCTTCTCGACTGAGCTGGTCTTTGCCATTTCAGATTTTTCCTTTTTCGCTGCCGTTACTGGCGGAAGGGGAAGTTGAAGGCCTTGAGCAGCGCTCTGGCCTCGTCATCCGTCTTCGCCGTCGTACAAACGATGACGTCCATGCCCCAGACCTGATCGACCTTGTCGTAGTTGATCTCCGGGAACACGATGTGCTCCTTGATGCCCATGGCGTAGTTGCCACGGCCGTCAAAGCTCTTCGGGTTCAGTCCGCGGAAGTCGCGAACGCGCGGCAGCGCGATGTTCACGAGGCGGTCGAGGAACTCGTACATGCGTTCCTTGCGCAGCGTGACCTTGGCGCCGATCGGCATATTCTCGCGCACCTTGAAGCCGGCGATCGACTTGCGCGAGCGGGTGACGACGGCCTTCTGGCCGGCGATCAGCGCGAGATCCTCGGCCGCGACCGAGGGCTTCTTGGAATCGGCGGTTGCTTCGCCGACACCCATGTTCAGCACGATCTTGTCGATGCGCGGAACCTGCATGTCGTTCTCGTAGCCGAACTGCTCCTGCAGCGCCTTGCGGATGGTCTCCTGATAGACCTTCTTGAGGCGCGGCTCGCTCTTGGCAGCCGCCTGCTTGGTTTCAGCCTTAGCCATTGATGACTTCTCCCGAGCGCTTGGCGACGCGCACCTTTTTGCCGTCCTTCTGGATGGTGAAGCCGACGCGGGTCGGCTTGCCGTCCTTGGGGTCGGCCAGCGCGATGTTCGACAGGTGGATCGGCGCTTCCTTGGTGATGATCCCGCCCTCTTGGGACTGGGTCTGCTTCTGGTGGCGGCGAATGAGGTTCACGCCGCGGACGACCGCGGTGTCTTCCTTCGGCTGCACCGACAGAACTTCGCCCGAACGGCCCTTGTCCTTGCCGGCAAGCACGACGACCTTGTCGCCTTTTCTGATTTTTTGCATTGGTCCGGCTCCTTACAGCACTTCAGGCGCGAGCGAGATGATCTTCATGTGGTTCTTGGCGCGCAGCTCGCGCGGAACCGGCCCGAAGATACGGGTGCCGATCGGCTCTTTCTTATTGTCGACGAGAACGGCCGCGTTCTTGTCGAAACGGATCACGCTGCCGTCCGGACGGCGGATGTCCTTGGCCGTGCGAACCACGACCGCCTTCATCACGTCGCCCTTCTTAACGCGGCCGCGCGGAATGGCTTCCTTGATCGACACCACGATGATGTCGCCGACGGAGGCATACTTCCGCTTCGAGCCGCCCAGCACCTTGATGCACATGACACGACGCGCGCCGGAATTGTCCGCGACGTCGAGGTTTGTTTGCATCTGAATCATGACTGGCCGCCTTCTTCTTTTCTAACGGGACGGGTTCTTCACCCCTCCCCGGTCTGTCCAAAATTCGGTTCGTTCGCCCGGATCAAGCCTGATCCGAAGAGACGACAACCCAGCGCTTGTCCTTCGAAATCGGCTTCGATTCCTGGATGAACACCTGGTCGCCGACCTTGTGAGCGTTGTTTTCGTCGTGCGCCTTGTACTTCTTGGTCATGCGCACGGTCTTCTTCATCACCGGATGGGTGAAGCGACGCTCGACCTTGACCACGACCGTCTTCTCGTTCTTGTCGCTGACGACGGTGCCCTGCAGGATGCGCTTTGGCATGGTTCTCGTCCTTAAGCCTTCTTGGCCGCGGCTTTTTCCGCGGCGATGGTCTTGATGCGCGCGATGTCCTTGCGGACCTGCTTCACGCGCGCGGTCTTCTCGAGCTGACCGGTGGCCTTCTGGAAGCGCAGGTTGAACTGCTCCTTCTTGAGGGCGGCCAGGTCGTCGGCCAGCTGATCCTGGGTCTTGGTCCGGATGTCTTCGGCTTTCATGATCGCCTGTCCTTATTCTGCGATGCGCTGCACGAAGCGCGTCTTGACCGAGAGCTTGGCGGCGCCGAGACGCAGCGCCTCACGCGCGGTCTCCTCGCTCACACCGTCGATCTCGAACATGATGCGGCCGGGCTTGACGCGCGCCGCCCAATAGTCGACGCCGCCCTTGCCCTTACCCATGCGGACTTCGGTCGGCTTCGAGGTGACCGGCAGATCCGGGAACACCCGGATCCAGACGCGGCCGGCGCGCTTCATCTCGCGGGTGATCGCGCGGCGGGCCGCCTCGATCTCGCGCGCGGTGACGCGGTTCGGCTCAAGCGCCTTCAGCCCGAAACCGCCGAAATCCAGGTTGGTCCCGCCCTTGGCGGCACCGTGGATACGGCCCTTGAACTGCTTGCGGAACTTTGTGCGCTTTGGCTGCAGCATCGTTCTAACTCCAAATTCTCAAATGTCTCAGGCGTTCTCGCGACGACGGCCGCGTTCGCGCTCGCCACCAGCACCACCGCCGCCATGCGCGGCATCGCCCTCGGTTGCACGGCGCTCGGAAGCCATCGGGTCGTGCTCGAGGATCTCGCCCTTGAACACCCACACCTTGACGCCGCAGATGCCGTAGGCCGTGTTCGCCTCGGCCGTGCCGTAGTCGACATCGGCGCGCAGCGTATGCAGCGGCACGCGGCCTTCGCGGTACCACTCCATGCGCGCGATTTCGGCGCCGCCGAGACGGCCGGAGCAGTTGATGCGGATGCCTTCAGCGCCGAGACGCATGGCCGACTGAACGGCGCGCTTCATGGCGCGGCGGAACGCGATGCGGCGCTCGAGCTGCTGAGCGATCGACTGGGCGATCAGCGTGGCGTCGATTTCCGGCTTGCGCACTTCAACGATGTTGAGATGCGTTTCGGACTTCGTCATCTCGGTCAGCTTCTTGCGAAGCTTCTCGATGTCGGCGCCCTTCTTGCCAATGATGAGGCCCGGACGCGCGGCGTGGATGGTGACGCGGCACTTCTTGTGCGGGCGCTCGATCACGACCTTCGAGATCGCGGCCTGCTTGAGTTCCTTCTCGAGATACTTGCGGATCTTGAGGTCCTCGTGCAGCAGCTGGCCGTACTCGCCGGTGTTCGCGAACCAGCGCGAATCCCAGGTGCGGTTGATGCCGAGACGCAGCCCGATCGGATTGACTTTCTGGCCCATTATGCGGCCTCCCCTTTTTCCTCGACTTCACGAACGACGATCGTGAGGTGCGAGAACGGCTTTTCGATACGGCTGGCGCGACCGCGGCCACGAGCGTGGAAGCGCTTCATGACGATCGACTTGCCGACATAGGCTTCCGCCACGACCAGCGCGTCGACGTCGAGGTCGTGGTTGTTTTCCGCGTTGGCGATCGCCGATTCCAGCGTCTTCTTGACCGTGCCGGAAATCCGCTTGGCCGAGAATTCGAGGTCGGAAAGCGCGGTCGCGACCTTCTTGCCGCGGATCAGCGCAGCAACCAGGTTGAGCTTCTGCGGGCTGATGCGGATCGTGCGCAGAACGGCACGCGCCTCGTTATCAGCAAGCCTGCGCGGAGCTTTGGCCTTGCCCATGATTATTTCCTCTTCGCCTTCTTATCCGCGCCGTGACCGTAATAGGTCCGGGTCGGAGCGAATTCACCGAACTTGTGGCCGACCATGTCCTCGTTCACCGAGACCGGGACGTGCTTCTGGCCGTTGTAGACACCGAAGGTGAAGCCGACGAACTGTGGCAGGATGGTGGAGCGACGGCTCCACATCTTGATCACCTCATTGCGACCACCCTCGCGAACCTTGTCCACCTTCTTGAGAAGGTAGCCGTCGACGAAGGGGCCTTTCCAAATCGAACGAGTCACTTGGCGTTACCTCTTCTTAGCTCTTGCGCTGATGGCGCGAGCGCACGATGAACTTGTCGGTCGCCTTGTTGGACCGCGTCTTCTTGCCCTTGGTCGGCTTGCCCCAGGGCGAAACCGGATGGCGGCCACCCGAGGTGCGGCCCTCGCCGCCGCCATGCGGATGGTCGACCGGGTTCATGGCCACGCCGCGATTGTGCGGGCGCTTGCCGCGCCACACGGTGCGACCGGCCTTGCCGTCATTGATGTTGCCGTGGTCGGGGTTCGACACCGCACCGACGGTGGCCATGCAGGAGCCGTGCACGACGCGCTGCTCGCCCGAGTTGAGGCGCAGGATCGCCATGCCCTGGTCGCGGCCGACGAGCTGGGCGTAACCGCCGGCCGAACGGGCGACCTGGCCGCCCTTGCCCGGCTTCAGCTCGATGTTGTGGACGATGGTGCCGACCGGCATCGAAGCCAGCGGCATCGCATTGCCCGGCTTCACGTCGACCGCTTCGCCGGCCACGATCTTGTCGCCGGCAGCAAGGCGCTGCGGGGCCAGGATGTAGGACAGCTCGCCGTCGTCATACTTGATCAGCGCGATGAAGGCGGTGCGGTTCGGATCGTATTCGATACGCTCGACCGTGCCGACGACGTCGTACTTCTTACGCTTGAAGTCGATGATGCGGTACGAACGCTTGTGACCGCCGCCGATGAAGCGGGCCGTGATGCGGCCGTAATTGTTGCGGCCGCCCGACTTGGTCAGGCCTTCGGTCAGACCCTTGACGGGCTTGCCCTTGTAGAGGCCCGAGCGGTCGACGATGACCAACTGGCGGGTGCTCGGCGTTACCGGGTTGAATTTCTTAAGTGCCATTGTCCTGTCCTCGCGGCCTTGCTCAGAGACCCGTCGCGACGTCGATCGACTGGCCGTCGGCCAGCGTCACAACCGCCTTCTTGACGTCGCCCTGGCGGCCAACCGTGCCGCGGAAGCGCTTGATCTTGCCCTTGCGGACGAGCGTGTTCACAGCCGTCACCTTGACGCCGAAGAGAGCTTCCACGGCAGCCTTGATTTCCGGCTTCGACGCCTTCTTGGCGACGTTGAAGACGACCTGGTTCTGCTCGGAAGCCATGGTCGACTTTTCGGTGATCGCCGGCGAGACGATCACGTCGTAGTGACGGAGGTCGGTCATTTAAAGCGCTCCTCGAGAGCCTCGACGGCGGCCTTCGAAAGGACCAGCGTGCCGCGGCGCAGAATGTCGTAGACGTTGATGCCCTGAATGGGCAGCACGTCGATGTTCGGAATGTTGGTCGCGGCCAGCTTGAAGTTCTGGTCAAGCTCGGCGCCGCCGATCACCAGGGCGTTGGTCAGCCCAAGCGTCTCGAGGTTCGCCGCCAGCGCCTTTGTCTTGGCCTCGGCGAGCTTCAGCTCGTCGACGATGATGAGCGAAGCGCTCTTGGCCTTGGCCGAGAGAGCGTGCTTCAAACCCAGCGCGCGCACCTTCTTCGGCAGCTCGTGCTCGTGGCTGCGCACGACCGGGCCGTGCGCCTTGCCGCCGCCGCGGAACTGCGGAGCGCGAGCCGAATGGTGACGGGCGCGGCCCGTACCCTTCTGCTTGTACATCTTGGCGCCGGTGCGCGCGATCTCGGCGCGGCCCTTGGCCTTGTGCGTGCCCTGCTGCTTCTTGGCGAGCTGCCAGCGCACGACGCGCTGCAGGATGTCTTCGCGCGGATCAAGGCCGAAAATCTCCTCGGAGAGTTTCACCTTGCCGGCGTCCTTGCCGCCGAGCGTTGTGATCTTGAGGTCCATTATTCCGCTCCCTCAGTGGCCGGGGCTTCGTTCTTGGCGGCAGCGGCACGGATCGCGGCGGGCTTCGGCGCGTTGGCCGGCAGCGCCGCCTTGGCAGCATCGCGAACCAGGATCCAGGCGCCCTTGACGCCGGGAACCGCGCCGCGGATCAGGATCAGGCCGCGGTCGGCGTCGGTCGAGACGACCTCGACATTCTGCGTGGTGACGCGCGTGTCGCCCATGTGGCCGGCCATCTTCTTGCCCTTGAACACCTTGCCGGGGTCCTGGCGCTGACCGGTCGAACCGTGCGTGCGGTGCGAGACCGAGTTACCGTGCGTGGCGCGGCCACCACCCATGTTGTGCCGCTTGATCACGCCCTGGAAACCCTTACCGGTCGAGGTGCCGGTCACGTCCACCTTCTGGCCGGCAACGAAATGCTCGACCGTCAGCTCGGCGCCGACGTCGATCATGTTGTCGGCCGAGACACGGAATTCGGCGAGCTTGGCCTTCGGCTCGACGGAAGCGGCGGCGAAATGGCCGCGCATCGCCTTCGACGTGTTCTTCACCTTGGCAAGGCCAACGCCGAGCTGGACGGCGGTGTAGCCGTTCTTCTCCTGCGTGCGCTGAGCCACGACCTGGCAGTTCTCCATCTGGAGAACGGTGACGGGAACGTGCTCCCCGGCATCGTTATAGATGCGGGTCATTCCCACCTTCTTTGCAATCACACCTGAACGCATCGGTTCAATTCCTTTAGAGTTCCGGGCCAGGGGCAGCGCCCCTTACCGCGCTCTCGTTCCCTTAGAGCTTGATCTCGACGTCGACACCGGCCGCCAGATCGAGCTTCATCAAAGCATCAACCGTCTGCGGGGTCGGATCGACGATGTCGAGCAGCCGCTTGTGCGTGCGCATTTCGAACTGCTCACGGCTCTTCTTGTCGACGTGGGGCGACCGGTTGACCGTGAATTTTTCGATCCGCGTCGGCAGCGGAATGGGGCCGCGGACGTTGGCGCCGGTGCGCTTGGCGGTCGACACGATTTCGCGCGTCGAGGCGTCGAGCACCCGGTGGTCAAACGCTTTAAGGCGGATGCGGATATTCTGTCCGTTCATGCGTCAATTCCTTGTTCTGGCGCGGCGCGGGCAGCTCCCGCGCCCGCGACAGATCCGTTTCAGTCCAATTATTCCTTGATGGTGACGACGATGCCGGCACCGACGGTGCGGCCGCCTTCACGGATGGCGAAGCGCAGCTTCTCTTCCATCGCGATCGGCACGATCAGCTCGACGTCGACGGTGATGTTGTCGCCGGGCATCACCATCTCGGTGCCGGCCGGCAGCGTCACGATGCCCGTCACGTCGGTCGTGCGGAAGTAGAACTGCGGACGGTAGTTGGTGAAGAACGGCGTGTGACGGCCGCCCTCGTCCTTGGTCAGGATGTAGGCCTCGGCCACGAACTTCTTGTGCGGCTTCACCGAGCCCGGCTTGGCCAGAACCTGGCCGCGCTCCACACCCTCGCGGTCGATGCCGCGCAGGAGCGCGCCGATGTTGTCGCCGGCCTGACCCTGGTCGAGCAGCTTGCGGAACATCTCAACGCCCGTGCAGGTCGTCTTGGCGGTCGGACGGATGCCGACGATCTCCAGTTCCTCGCCGACCTTGACCACGCCGCGCTCGACGCGGCCGGTCACCACCGTGCCGCGGCCCGAGATCGAGAACACGTCCTCGATCGGCATCAGGAACGGCTTGTCCAGCGGACGAACCGGCGTCGGGATGTAGGCGTCGACCTGAGCCATCAGCTCGCGGATGGCGTCCTCGCCGATGGTCTTGTTGGAATCTTCCAACGCTGCCAGCGCCGAGCCCTTGACGATCGGAATGTCGTCGCCGGGGAACTCGTTCTTCGACAGAAGCTCGCGAACCTCGAGCTCGACCAGCTCGAGCAGCTCGGCGTCGTCGACCTGGTCGACCTTGTTCAAAAACACCACGATCGAAGGCACGCCGACCTGGCGGGCAAGCAGGATGTGCTCGCGGGTCTGCGGCATCGGGCCGTCGGCGGCCGACACAACCAGGATCGCGCCGTCCATCTGCGCGGCACCGGTGATCATGTTCTTCACATAGTCGGCGTGGCCGGGGCAGTCGACATGGGCATAGTGACGATTGGCCGTCTCATACTCGACATGCGCCGTCGAGATGGTGATGCCGCGCGCCTTCTCTTCCGGGGCCGCGTCGATCTGATCATAGCGCTTGTATTCGCCAAAATACTTCGTGATCGCCGCCGTCAGCGACGTCTTGCCATGATCGACGTGACCGATCGTGCCAATGTTCACATGCGGCTTGGTGCGCTCGAATTTACCTTTTGCCATGTGATCTCTCCATTCCTGCCTGCCCGTGCGGGCCTTGAATTAAGGTCTCGTGCAACCCGCTCGAGTTACGCGTATTTCTTCTGAACTTCCTGGGCGACCGCGGTCGGAACCGGTTCGTAGTGGTCGAACTGCATCGTGTACTGGGCGCGGCCCTGCGACATCGAACGCAGATTGTCGACGTACTTGAACATGTTCGCGAGCGGCACCATCGCGTTGATGACGACGGCAACGCCGCGCGCTTCCTGACCCTGGATCTGGCCACGGCGGCCGTTGAGGTCGCCGATGACGCCGCCGACATAATCTTCCGGCGTCACGACCTCGACCTTCATGATCGGCTCCAGCAGCTGCACGCCGAGGCGCGGAGCGGCTTCCTTGAAGCAGGCGCGGGAGGCGATTTCGAACGCCAGCACCGAGGAGTCGACGTCGTGGAAAGCGCCATCGATGAGGGTCGCCTTGACGCCGATCATCGGGAAGCCGGCGAACGGGCCGGAACCCATGACGCTCTGGATGCCCTTCTCGACGCCCGGGATGTATTCCTTCGGAACCGCACCGCCGACGATCTTGGACTCGAACACGAATTCTTCGCTCTCGGTGTTCGGCTCGAACAGGATCTTGACGCGGGCGAACTGGCCGGTACCGCCCGTCTGCTTCTTGTGCGTGTAGTCCTGCTCGTGCGTGCGGGTGATCGTCTCGCGATAGGCCACCTGCGGCGCGCCGACATTGGCTTCCACCTTGAACTCGCGGCGCATGCGGTCGACGATGATGTCGAGATGCAGCTCGCCCATGCCGGCGATGATGGTCTGGCCCGATTCCTCGTCGGTCTTGACGCGGAAGGATGGATCCTCGGCCGCCAGGCGATGCAGCGCGAGGCCCATCTTTTCCTGGTCGTTCTTGGTCTTCGGCTCGATGGCGATCTGGATGACCGGATCGGGGAATTCCATGCGCTCGAGGATGACCGGGTGCAGCGGATCGCAGAGCGTATCGCCGGTGGTCGTGTCCTTGAGGCCGGCCAGCGCAACGATGTCGCCGGCATAGGCTTCCTCGATGTCGGCGCGCGAGTTCGCATGCATCTGCAGCATGCGGCCGATGCGCTCCTTCTTGCCCTTCACCGTATTGTCGAGCGAGGTGCCCTTGGTGAGCTTGCCCGAATAGATGCGGGCGAAGGTCAGCGAACCGACGAACGGGTCGTTCATGATCTTGAACGCCAGCATCGACAGCGGCTCGTTGTCATCGGCATGGCGCTCGATCTCGGCGTCGGTCTTGGCGTCGACGCCCTTGATGGCCGGCACGTCGATCGGCGACGGCAGGTATTCAACGACCGCGTCGAGCAGCGGCTGCACGCCCTTGTTCTTGAAGGCCGAGCCGCAGAACATCGGGAAGAACTTGACCGCGATGGTGCCCTTGCGGATCAGCGCGCGGATCTCGTCATTCGACGGCATGTTGCCTTCGAGGTAGTTCTCGAGCGCGGTCTCGTCCATTTCGACGGCGGCTTCGATCATCTTCTCGCGATACTGCGCGGCCTTTTCCTTGAGGTCGGCCGGGATCTCGACGACATCCCAGGCGGCGCCCAGGGTCTCGTCACGCCACACAAGCGCGTTCATCTCGACGAGGTCGACGACGCCCTTGAACTCGGTCTCGGCGCCGATCGGCAACTGCATGACGACGGCCTGCGCACCGAGGCGCGAGCCGATCATGTCCACCGAGCGGTAGAAGTCGGCACCGATCTTGTCCATCTTGTTGCAGAAGATCATGCGCGGCACGTGGTACTTGTCGGCCTGGCGCCACACGGTCTCGGTCTGCGGCTCAACACCGGCATTGGCGTCGAGCAGCGCGATGGCGCCGTCGAGCACGCGCAGCGAACGCTCGACCTCGATGGTGAAGTCGACGTGTCCGGGGGTGTCGATGATGTTGAAGCGGCGCATCTTGCCGTCGCGACCCTTCCAGAAGGTCGTGGTCGCGGCCGACGTGATGGTGATGCCGCGTTCCTGCTCCTGCTCCATCCAGTCCATGGTGGCAGCGCCGTCATGGACTTCGCCGATCTTGTGCGACTTGCCCGTGTAGTACAGGACGCGCTCGGTCGTCGTCGTCTTGCCGGCGTCGATATGCGCCATGATACCGAAATTGCGGTAGTCTTCGATTTTGTATTCGCGGGCCATGGGAGGTGCCTCTCAGTCTCTTTCGCGTTACCAGCGGTAATGCGCGAAGGCGCGGTTGGCTTCCGCCATCTTGTGGGTATCTTCACGCTTCTTGACGGCGGTGCCGCGGTTGTTGGCCGCGTCCATCAGCTCGCCCGAGAGGCGGTCGACCATGGTGGTCTCGTTGCGGTTGCGGGCCGCGGCGATCAGCCAGCGGATGGCCAGCGCCTGACGGCGCTCGGGGCGCACGTCGACCGGAACCTGGTAGGTGGCGCCGCCGACGCGACGCGAGCGCACTTCCACATGCGGCGCGACATTGTCGAGCGCCTGATGGAAGACGGTGACCGGCTCCTGCTTGGTCTTGGCCTGGACCTGGTCCAGGGCGCCGTAGACGATGGTCTCAGCAACCGACTTCTTGCCGTCATACATGACGGCGTTCATGAACTTGGTGACGACCAGATCGCCGAACTTGGGGTCCGGATTGATCTCACGCTTTTCTGCACTGTGACGACGGGACATGGGAAACCCTTACTTCGGACGCTTGGCGCCGTATTTCGAACGGCGCTGCTTGCGGTTCTTCACTCCCTGCGTGTCGAGCACGCCGCGGATGATGTGGTAGCGGACGCCCGGCAGATCCTTGACGCGGCCGCCGCGGATCATGACCACCGAGTGCTCCTGAAGGTTGTGCCCTTCGCCCGGGATATAGCCGATCACTTCAAAGCCGTTGGTCAGGCGAATCTTGGCCACCTTGCGCAGCGCCGAGTTCGGCTTCTTCGGCGTCGTGGTGTAGACGCGCGTGCAGACGCCCCGCTTCTGCGGGTTCTGCTGCATGGCCGGGACCTTGTTGCGCTTCACCGGCGCCAGGCGCGGCTTGCGGATCAGCTGGTTGACGGTAGGCATTAAACCCTCTTGTCTCTCAATTCCGTGTCTGCCCTGTCAGGGCCGCTCAAAGCGTCATTTCCATACGCAAATTCGGGCAACACACCGCGTCTCGCGGTCCTGCCCGAACAAATTGCAGAGGAAGCGGAACCCGCTTCATGCGCGCCGGAGATGTCTTTTCGCTCGTAAAACGAACCCTGTTTGAGACAAACTCCAAAGCGCGTCGCCTCGGAAAGGCAAGTCTCACATCGGTTCTGACGGGCCGGCTTCTACTCGCAAGGCCGATGTCCGTCAACCCCGCAACGGCAAATATTGCGGTCAATTCGGGGCTGGGCAGCCATGCGAAAAGCGCATGTAATTTTCTTGCGTCTTTTTTCAAGGGCAAGGAAGAAAGTGACCGGCTTGCGGCTGTCTTCCCGGCCGGCTTCGTGCCAAAAGGCGGCTTGAACCGGACAATCTCCCGGCAAATGAGGAATCAGCCTGTGAACGACAATGAAGAACGGCCGGTCACCATCATCACCGGACGGGTCTGGCGCAAGAAAGGCGGCAAGCCGGAAGGCGTGCATGTGATGCTGGTGGCGCCCGACGATGATTCCGCCGTGCGCCGCGCGCTCGAATCGCTGGCCGCGGAAGGATTCGCGGAGGCCGAGCTCGACCAGATCGGCGACATGGAAGGCGAGCCCGACGAGGAGCCGCATCTGTCGGCCTATCAGGGCGCGATTGAGGGCGAGGTCTCGATCGTCACCTTTGACGAGCCATCCTGAGCTCGCTGTCCGGCGCAACGTCCCTGTCCATCCGCCAACGATCCCCTACCTAGAAAGCCATTTCTTCCGGAGTTCCCATGACCAGCAATCCCATCCAGCTCGGCATCGTCGGCGTGGGCAAGATCGTGCGCGACCAGCATCTGCCGGCGGTCGCCAAGGACAGCGGTTACCGGCTTGCCGCCGCGGCGAGCCGCCACGGCAAGGTCGACGGCATTGCGAACTACCCGACGATCGAAGCGATGCTTGCGGCCGAACCCGGCCTGGAGGCCGTCTCGCTCTGCATGCCGCCGCAGTTCCGCTACGACGCCGCGCGTACCGCGCTGGAAGCAAAGAAGCATGTTTTCCTCGAAAAGCCGCCGGGCGCCACGGTCAGCGAGGTCGAGCATCTCAAGGCGCTGGCTGAAAAGAACGGCGTCTCACTCTTTGCCAGCTGGCATTCCCGTTACGCGCCGGCGGTCGAGGCCGCGCGCGCCTTCCTCGCCTCGGCCAAGCTGACCTCGGCCGCCATCAATTGGAAGGAAGACGTGCGCCGCTGGCATCCGAACCAGGAATGGATCTGGGAACCGGGCGGCTTCGGCGTCTTCGACCCGGGCATCAACGCACTGTCGATCGCCACCCACATCCTGCCGCCGATGTTCATCACCTCGGCCGTGCTCGACTTTCCCGAAAACCGTTCGGCACCGGTCGCGGCTCATGTCGCCTTCCGCACCTCCAACGGCTTGCCGGTGACGATGGAGCTCGACTGGCTGCAGACCGGTCCGCAGAGCTGGGACATCGTCGCCGAAACTGACAAGGGCAGGATGGTGCTTTCGGGCGGCGGCGCGAAGCTCGCCGTCGACGGCAAGATCATCCACGACGAACCGGAAGCCGAGTATCCGATGCTCTACAAGCGGTTCGCTGAGATCGTCCGCGCTGGGACTTCCGATGTCGACCTCGCGCCGCTGCAGCACGTGGCCGACGCATTCATGCTTGGCAAGCGCAACGTGGTCGAGGCGTTTTTCGACTGAGGCGGCGGAAAGGTTGAGCGAACGGTACCCTCACTCGACGATTGCGATGGCAAAGCCGTCATAGCCCTTGGCGCCAACGGTCTGGATGGCCGTGCCGTCCAGCCGCTTCTCGCCGCCGATGAAGGAAAACGCGGCGCGAGCGCCTTCGACATTGGCGTCGCCGCTGTTCTTTTTCAGGACCGCGCCGTCGCGGATGACGTTGTCGCAGACGATGACGGTGCCGGGGCGCGACAGCTTCATCGCCCAGTTCAGATAATTCGGGTTGTTGGGCTTGTCGGCGTCGATGAAGATCAGGTCGAACGCACCGGCATTCTCGTCCGCCAGCACGGCGAGCGATTGAAGCGCCGGACCGACTCGCAGGTCGATCTTGTCGGAAACCCCTGCCCGCTCGAAATTCGAGCGCGCGACTTTGGCATGGTGCGGGTCGAGCTCCAGCGTCACCACCTTGCCATCCGCCGGCAATCCCCTCGCCATGCAGATGGTCGAATAGCCGCCGAGCGTGCCGACCTCCAGCACCTTTTTCGCGCCGCGGATGCGCACCAGCAGCGACAGGAATTTGCCCTGCGTGGCCGAGACGTCGATCGCCGGCAGGCCCTCGTCGCGGTTGGCCTTGAGCACTGCGTCCAGCACGCGGTCCTCGCCGAAAAGAGAGGAAACGATGTAGTCGTCGACAGCCGTCCAGGTCTTGCTGCTCATAGCTCTTCCTCGTTGATGAAGCCGAAATGCAAAAAAGGGGCCCGCGCGGGCCCCTTCTCTTCGTTTCTCATATCCATGCCGCTTACTGCGCGGCGTTAACCATGTCGGTCAGCATCGGCTCGGCGACCTCGACACCGGAGGCCTTGCGGCGCTCGTCGATGATGAGCTCGTCGCGCGAGGTGGCGATGCGCCGGATCTGGCTCATCGTGCCGCCGGTGCCGGCCGGAATCAGACGGCCGACGATGACGTTTTCCTTCAGGCCCTGCAGCATGTCGGTCTTGCCGGCAACCGCCGCCTCGGTGAGCACCCTGGTCGTCTCCTGGAAGGAGGCGGCCGAGATGAAGGACGGCGTCTGCAGCGAGGCCTTGGTGATGCCGAGCAGCACCGGCTGACCTTCGGCCGGCTTCTTGCCGTCCTCGATCAGGCGCTCGTTGACCTCTTCCAGCTCGATCACGTCGACATGGTCGCCCGGGATGTAGGTCGAGTCGCCCTGCGCGGTGATCTCGACCTTCTGCAGCATCTGGCGAACGATCACCTCGATGTGCTTGTCGTTGATCGACACGCCCTGCAGACGGTAGACCTCCTGGATCTCGTTGACGAGGTAAGAGGCCAGCGCCTCCACGCCCTTGATCGCCAGGATGTCGTGCGGCGCCGGGTTGCCGTCGAGGATGTAGTCGCCCTTCTCGATGACGTCGCCGTCCTGGAGATGGAACGGCTTGCCCTTCGGGATCAGGTACTCCACCGGCTCCAGCGTCGAGTCATGCGGCTCGATGATGATGCGGCGCTTGTTCTTGTAGTCGCGGCCGAAGCGGACCGTGCCATCGATCTCGGCGATGATGGCGTGATCCTTCGGACGGCGAGCCTCGAACAGTTCCGCAACACGCGGCAGACCACCGGTGATGTCCTTTGTCTTGGCGCTTTCCATCGGGATACGCGCAAGCACGTCGCCAGGCTTCACATGCGCGCCAGGCTCGACCGAGAGGATGGCCTCGACGGAGAGCAGGAAGCGCGCATCACCGCCCTTCGACAGCTTGCCGACCTTGCCCTTGGCGTCCTGGATGACGATCGCGGGCTTCAGGTCGCTGCCGCGCGGCGTCGAACGCCAGTCGATGACCTCACGCTTGGTGATGCCGGTCGACTCGTCGGCCGTTTCCTGGACGGAGATGCCGTCAACCAGGTCCTCGAACGCCACGCGACCCTCGATTTCGGTCAGGATCGGGCGGGTGTAGGGATCCCACTCGGCGATACGCTGGCCGCGCTTCACCTTGTCGCCGTCGTCCACGAAGATACGCGAACCATAGGCGACGCGATGCGTGGCGCGCTCCTTGCCGGTCTCATCGAGGATGAGAACCGCCATGTTGCGGCCCATGACCATCTGCTGGCCTTCCGAGTTGCGCACCACGTTGCGGTTGCGGATCTGGACCTTGCCCTCATAGGAGGCTTCAAGGAACGAAGAATCCACCACCTGCGCCGTGCCACCCATATGGAAGGTACGCATGGTGAGCTGGGTGCCCGGCTCGCCGATCGACTGCGCCGCGATGACGCCGACGGCCTCGCCCTGGTTGACGGGGGTACCGCGGGCCAGGTCGCGTCCGTAGCAGACGGCGCACACGCCGGTCCTGACCTCGCAGGTCAGCGCCGAACGGATGCGGACCGACTGCACGCCGGCCTTTTCGATCTGCTCCACATCGCGCTCGTCCATCAGCTTGCCGGCCTTGACCAGCACCTCGCCGGTCACCGGATGGTTGATGTCGTCGAGCGCGGTGCGGCCCAGCACGCGCTGGCCGACCGAGGCGACGATCTGGCCGGCATCGACGATCGGCTGCATGGTGAGGCCCTTGTCGGTGCCGCAATCCAGCGAGTTGACGATGCAGTCCTGCGCCACGTCGACGAGGCGGCGGGTAAGGTAACCCGAGTTCGCCGTCTTCAAGGCGGTGTCGGCCAGACCCTTGCGGGCGCCGTGGGTCGAGTTGAAGTACTCGAGCACGGTGAGGCCTTCCTTGAAGTTCGAGATGATGGGCGTCTCGATGATTTCACCCGAGGGCTTGGCCATCAGGCCGCGCATGCCGGCGAGCTGACGCATCTGGGTGGGCGAACCACGCGCACCCGAATGCGACATCATGTAGATCGAGTTCATCGGCTTCTGACGGCCGTTTTCCTCGAATTCCACCGCCTTGATGCGCGCCATCATCTCGTCGGCGACCTTTTCCGAGCACTTGGCCCAGGCGTCGACGACCTTGTTGTATTTCTCGCCCTGCGTGATCAGGCCGTCATTGTACTGCTGCTCATATTCCTTGGCCAAAGCCTCAGTGTCGGAAACAAGCTTCAGCTTGGTGTCCGGAATGACCATGTCGTCCTTGCCGAACGAAATGCCGGCACGGCAGGCATGGGCAAAGCCGAGCGCCATGATGCGGTCGCAGAAGATAACCGTCTCCTTCTGACCGCAGTGGCGGTAGACGGTGTCGATCATCTTGGAGATGTTCTTCTTGGTCATCTCCTGGTTGGCGATGTCATACGGAACGTTGACGTTCTTCGGCAGAAGCTCACCGATGATCATGCGGCCAGGCGTGGTGTCGTAGATCTTCGACACGACGTTGCCTTCGGCGTCGACGGTGCGGAAGCGGCCCTTGATCTTGGCGTGCAGCGTCACGGCCTTGGTCTCCAGCGCATGCTGGAGCTCGCCCATGTCGGCAAACACCATGCCTTCGCCCGGCTCGTTCTGGTTGACGATCGAGAGATAGTAGAGACCGAGAACCATGTCCTGCGACGGCACGATGATCGGCGCGCCCGAGGCCGGGTGCAGGATGTTGTTGGTCGACATCATCAGCACGCGGGCTTCGAGCTGCGCTTCCAAGGACAGCGGCACGTGGACCGCCATCTGGTCGCCGTCGAAGTCGGCGTTGAAGGCAGTGCAGACCAGCGGATGCAGCTGGATCGCCTTGCCTTCGATCAGGGTCGGCTCGAACGCCTGGATGCCGAGGCGATGCAGCGTCGGCGCGCGGTTCAACAGCACCGGATGCTCGCGGATGACCTCGTCGAGGATATCCCAAACCTCCGGACGCTCCTTCTCGACCAGCTTCTTCGCCTGCTTGACGGTCGAGGAGAAACCCTTGGCGTCGAGACGGGCGTAGATGAAGGGCTTGAAGAGCTCGAGCGCCATCTTCTTCGGCAGGCCGCACTGATGCAGCTTCAGCTCCGGACCGGTCACGATGACCGAGCGGCCGGAATAGTCCACGCGCTTGCCGAGCAGGTTCTGGCGGAACCGGCCCTGCTTGCCCTTGAGCATGTCGGACAGCGACTTCAGCGGGCGCTTGTTGGCGCCGGTGATGACGCGGCCGCGCCGGCCGTTGTCGAACAGCGCGTCGACGGCTTCCTGCAGCATGCGCTTCTCGTTGCGCACGATGATGCCGGGCGCGCGCAGCTCGATCAGCCGCTTCAGGCGGTTGTTGCGGTTGATGACGCGGCGATAGAGATCGTTAAGGTCGGAGGTGGCGAAACGGCCGCCGTCCAGCGGGACGAGCGGGCGCAGGTCCGGCGGGATCACCGGCACCACCTTCATGATCATCCATTCCGGACGGTTGCCGGATTCCATGAAGTTTTCGACGACCTTGAGCCGCTTCAGGTACTTCTTCTGCTTGAGCTCGGACGTGGTCGAAGCCAGCTCCGTACGCAGGTCGCCGGCGATCTTCTCCAGGTCCATGCCGGCAAGCAGGTCATGGATGGCTTCGGCGCCGATCATGGCGGTGAAGCTATCCTCGCCATACTCGTCGACGGCAAGCATGTACTCCTCCTCGCTGAGGAGCTGGTTCTCCTTCAGCGCGGTGAGGCCCGGCTCGGTGACGATGTAGTTCTCGAAGTAGAGCACGCGCTCGATGTCCTTGAGGGTCATGTCGAGCAGCGTGCCGATGCGCGAAGGCAGCGATTTCAGGAACCAGATATGGGCGACGGGCGCGGCGAGCTCGATATGGCCCATGCGCTCGCGGCGAACGCGCGACAGCGTGACTTCGACGCCGCACTTTTCGCAGATGACACCCTTATACTTCATGCGCTTGTACTTGCCGCACAGGCACTCATAATCCTTGATCGGGCCAAAAATGCGCGCGCAGAACAGGCCGTCACGCTCCGGCTTGAAGGTGCGGTAGTTGATGGTCTCCGGCTTCTTGATCTCGCCGAACGACCAGGACAGAATCTTCTCTGGGCTGGCAAGCGAGATCCGGATGGAATCGAACACCTGCGCAGGCGCCTGCGGGTTGAAGAGATTCATGACCTCTTGGTTCATGCCGTTCTCCTTTTCGGGGTCCTCGATAACCCCTTCAATCGATCGCGGACGATTTGTCCGCAGACTGGCCGGTCAAACCGACCGCAGATTTCGTAGTTGAGCATGACCTTGTCCGAAAACCGGCGGTCCACTTTTCGGGGTCATGCTCGGGGCGCGCCGCAATCTTCAAAGAGCGGCGCGCCATGGCCTTTACTCGGCAGCATCTGGCAGACGCGTCGGGACCTCTTCGAGCTGGGTGTTCTCCAGCTCGACATTGAGACCGAGCGAACGCATTTCCTTGACGAGAACGTTGAAGCTCTCCGGAATGCCCGCCTCGAAGGTGTCGTCGCCGCGCACGATCGCTTCGTACACCTTGGTGCGGCCGGCGACGTCGTCCGACTTCACCGTCAGCATTTCCTGCAGCGTGTAGGCGGCGCCGTATGCCTCGAGCGCCCAAACCTCCATTTCGCCGAAGCGCTGGCCGCCGAACTGCGCCTTGCCGCCCAGCGGCTGCTGGGTGACCAGCGAGTACGGACCGATCGAACGCGCGTGGATCTTGTCGTCCACCAGGTGGTGCAACTTGAGCATGTAGATATAGCCCATCGTCACCTTGCGATCGAACGGCTCGCCGGTGCGGCCGTCATAGAGCTGCGACTGACCGCTGGTATGCAGGCCAGCCTGCTCCAGCATGGTGTTGATGTCGGCCTCGTTGCGCGCCGTCGAACACCGGGGTTGCGATAGAGACGCCGCGGCGCATCTGCTCGCTCAGGCGAACGATGCTCTCGTCGTCATAGTCGCGGATCGGTTCGTTGCGGTCGTTGGCCGGCATGAAGCTTTCCAGCGTCTTGCGCAGCGGCTTGATGTCGCCGCCCGCCTTATACGCGTCGATCAGCTCGCCGATCTTCCTGCCCATGCCTGCGCAAGCCCAGCCCAGATGCGTTTCCAGGATCTGGCCGACATTCATGCGGCTCGGCACGCCCAGCGGGTTGAGCACGATATCGGCATGCGTGCCGTCCTCGAGGAAAGGCATGTCCTCGACCGGAACGATGCGCGACACGACACCCTTGTTGCCGTGACGGCCGGCCATCTTGTCGCCCGGCTGCATCTTGCGCTTCACCGCCACGAAGACCTTGACCATCTTCATGACACCCGGAGGCATTTCGTCGCCGCGCTGCACCTTCTCGACCTTGTCCATGAAGCGCTGCTCGAGCGCCTTCTTGGACTCGTCGTACTGGCCGCGCAGAGCCTCGAGCTCGCCCTGGAGCTTCTCGTTCTCGACGGCGAATTGCCACCACTGCGAACGCGGATACTCGTCCAGCGTGTCCTTCGAGAGCTTCGAGCCCTTCTTGAAGCCCTTCGGTCCGGCGATCGCCTCCTTGCCGGTCAGCATGTCGGAAAGACGCGCATAGACGTTGCGATCGAGGATCGCCTGTTCGTCGTCGCGGTCCTTGGCCAGACGCTCGATCTCCTCGCGCTCGATCGCCATCGCGCGCTCGTCCTTCTCCACGCCGTGGCGGTTGAAGACGCGCACTTCGACGACCGTGCCGAAGGTGCCCGGAGGCATGCGCATGGAAGTGTCGCGGACGTCCGAGGCCTTCTCGCCGAAGATGGCGCGCAGAAGCTTCTCTTCCGGCGTCATCGGGCTTTCGCCCTTCGGGGTGATCTTGCCGACCAGGATGTCGCCCGGCTGCACCTCGGCACCGATATAGACGATGCCGGCCTCGTCGAGGTTCTTCAACGCCTCTTCCGAAACGTTCGGAATGTCGCGCGTGATTTCCTCCGGCCCGAGCTTGGTGTCGCGCGCCATGACCTCAAACTCCTCGATGTGGATCGAGGTGAAGACGTCGTCGGCCACAATGCGCTCGGAGAGCAGGATCGAGTCCTCGTAGTTGTAGCCGTTCCACGGCATGAACGCGACCAGCACGTTGCGGCCGAGCGCCAGATCGCCGAGCTCGGTCGACGGACCGTCGGCAATGATGTCGCCCTTGTTGACCCGGTCGCCCATGCGCACCAGCGGACGCTGGTTGATGCAGGTGTTCTGGTTCGAACGCTGGAACTTCATCAGCCGGTAGATGTCGACGCCCGACTTGCCAGGATCGAGATCCTCCGTGGCGCGGATGACGATACGGGTGGCGTCCACCTGGTCGACCACGCCGCCACGGCGGGCGCCGATGGCCGCGCCCGAGTCACGGGCGACGATCGGCTCCATGCCGGTGCCGACGAATGGCGCCTCGGCACGCACCAGCGGCACGGCCTGACGCTGCATGTTCGACCCCATCAGCGCGCGGTTGGCGTCGTCGTTCTCGAGGAACGGGATGAGCGCTGCCGCGACCGACACCATCTGCTTCGGCGAGACGTCCATCAGGTCGACGTTCTCGCGCGGCGCCATCATCACTTCACCGGCGTTGCGGCAAATGACGAACTCGTCGACGAAGCTGCCGTTCTTGTCGAGCTCGGCGTTGGCCTGCGCGACATAGTGCTTGGCCTCTTCCATCGCCGACAGGTAGACGACCTCGTTGGTCAGCTTGCCATTCACGATCTTGCGGTACGGGCTTTCGATGAAGCCGTACTTGTTGACGCGCGCGAAGGTGGCCAGAGAGTTGATCAGGCCGATATTCGGGCCTTCCGGCGTCTCGATCGGGCAGATGCGGCCGTAATGCGTCGGATGCACGTCGCGCACCTCGAAGCCGGCGCGCTCGCGGGTCAGGCCGCCCGGTCCAAGCGCCGACAGGCGGCGCTTGTGGGTGATTTCCGACAGCGGGTTGGTCTGGTCCATGAACTGCGACAGCTGCGAGGAACCGAAGAACTCGCGAACGGCGGCGGCGGCCGGCTTGGCGTTGATCAGGTCCTGCGGCATGACCGTGTCGATCTCGATCGAGGACATGCGTTCCTTGATCGCGCGCTCCATGCGCAGCAGGCCGACGCGGTACTGGTTCTCCATGAGCTCGCCGACCGAACGCACGCGGCGGTTGCCGAGATTGTCGATGTCGTCGATCTCGCCCTTGCCGTCGCGCAATTCCACCAGCGTCTTGACCACGGCCAGGATGTCTTCCTTGCGCAGCACGCGCACGGTGTCCTCGGCCTTGAGCTCGAGGCGCATGTTCATCTTGACGCGGCCGACGGCCGACAGGTCATAGCGCTCGCTGTCGAAGAACAGCGAGTTGAACATGGCTTCGGCGGTCTCGAGCGTCGGCGGCTCGCCCGGGCGCATGACGCGGTAGATGTCGAACAGCGCGTCCTGGCGGCTCTCGTTCTTGTCGACGGCCAAGGTGTTGCGGATGTAGGCGCCGACATTGACGTGGTCGATGTCCAGGATCTGGATCTCTTCCTCGCCGGTGCCGAGCAGCACCTTCAGCGTCTTGTCGTCGATCTCGTCGCCGGCCTCGAGGAAGATCTCGCCGGTGGCGTAGTTGACGATGTCCTCGGCGAGATAGTTGCCAAGCAGGTCCTCGTCGGTCGCCTTGATGGCCTTGAGACCCTTCTCGCCAAGCTGGCGGGCCTGGCGGGCGGTGATCTTCTTGCCGGCCTCGACAACGACCTCACCGGTATCGGCATCGACCAGATCGCCGACGGCCTTGAGGCCGCGGAACCGCTCGACATTGAACGGAATGCGCCAATGGTCGCCGGAGCGCTTGTAGGTGATCTTGTTGTAGAAGGTCGACAGGATCTCTTCGCCGTCCATGCCGAGCGCCATCAAGAGCGACGTCACCGGGATCTTGCGGCGGCGGTCGATGCGGGCGTGCACGACGTCCTTGGAATCGAACTCGATGTCGAGCCACGAGCCGCGATAGGGAATGACGCGCGCGGCAAACAGAAGCTTGCCCGACGAGTGCGACTTGCCCTTGTCATGGTCGAAGAAGACGCCCGGCGAGCGGTGCATCTGCGAAACGATAACGCGCTCGGTGCCGTTGACGATGAAGGTGCCGTTCGACGTCATGAGCGGCATGTCGCCCATATAGACGTCCTGCTCCTTGATGTCCTTGATCGACTTCGCGCCGGTATCCTCGTCGATATCGAACACGATGAGGCGCAGCGTCACCTTCAGCGGCGCGGCATAGGTCAGGTCGCGCTGACGGCACTCGTCAACGTCGAATTTCGGTGCCTCGAACTCATACTTCACGAACTCCAGCATGGAGGAGCCGGAAAAGTCGGAGATCGGGAAGACCGACTTGAAAACGGCCTGCAGTCCTTCGTCCGGACGGCCGCCCTTCGGCTCGTCCACCATCAGGAACTGGTCATAGGATGCCTTCTGAACCTCGATGAGGTTCGGCATCTCCGCAACTTCCGGGATCTTTCCGAAGAACTTGCGTACGCGTCTGCGGCCATTGAAAGTCTGGGTCTGGGCCATCGTCGCTCCTTAGCTCTAAACTCGGGACGAACCTCGCCGCGGCTCGCCTTGCACCAATGGGCGGCCTCGGCGGCTGCCCCTATCTGTTTTCCGGCGGCCTTCTCCAATCGCTTGGCGGCTGCCGGCTAAAACGGGAGAAAACCCGTTTCCGGAAGGCCGCTTTTCGGCCCTCAGGAAAGAGGTTTTCAAACGCCTCGCGCAACAAAGCCCTCCCTCAAGTTAAGGGAGGGGGCGGACGGCGCGAGACCGTCCGCCCTCGCCTGACCGGCTTACTTCAGCTCGACCTTGGCGCCAGCTGCTTCCAGCTGAGCCTTGAACTTGTCGGCGTCGGCCTTGGAAACGCCTTCCTTGACCGGCTTCGGAGCCGCTTCGACCAGGTCCTTGGCTTCCTTGAGGCCAAGGCCGGTGATGGCGCGGACTTCCTTGATGACGTTGATCTTCTGGGCGCCGGCGTCGGCGAGAACGACGTCGAATTCCGTCTTCTCTTCAGCCGGAGCAGCGGCAGCGGCAGCACCACCGCCAGCGGCGGCAACAGCCACCGGAGCAGCGGCCGAAACGCCCCACTTCTCTTCCAGGAGCTTCGACAGCTCGGCCGCCTCGAGGACGGTCAGTTTCGAAAGGTCGTCTACGATCTTCGCGAGATCAGCCATTTTGATATTCCTTTGGTTGGTTCGAACGTGTGTTGTTGACAGCGAGGAACGGCCTCATGCCGCCTCGTCCTTCCGGGCGTAAGCGCCGATGACGCGCGCGACCGAAGCCGCGGGCGCATTGACGATCTGGGCGATCCGGGTAGCCGGCGTGGCGATCATGCCAACCAGCTTGGCGCGCAGCTCGTCGAGCGACGGCATCGTGGCGAGCGCCTTGACACCATCGGCGTTGAGCGAGGTCGAGCCCATCGCGCCGCCGAGAATGATCAGCTTGTCATTCCCCTTGGCGAAATCGGACGTGACCTTCGGCGCCGCAACCGGATCCTCCGAATAAGCGACCAGCGTCTGTCCCTTGAACAGATCGACGATCGATGCGGAGTCCGTGCCCTGAAGAGCGATCTTGGCGAGACGGTTCTTCGCGACTTTGACGGTGCCGCCAGCGGCGCGCATCTTCGACCGGAGGTCGTTCATTTGCGCCACGGTGATACCGGCGTAGTGGGCCACGACGACTGAACCCGCGCTCGAGAACGCTTCGTTCAGGCCCGTGACGAGTTCGCGCTTTTCCGCTCTGTCCACTGCCTATCTCCAGTTGACCCCTGCCTCAACAATGGGAGCATTCCCATTTCGAGGTCAGAAGTCGGGTTGCCTTTTGCCGGCCGGGCCATCCAAATCCTGGATCTCCCGAACGGCGCTCGAGGATCCTGCCCCCTTTTCGCCCACCGACGGCGAGCCGGCGGTGTGCTGACAAAAGGCAAACACGGTTCGAACCTTTCATTGGAGCTTTTCGCTCCTTTGTCGGGTCTTCACCCGTCTCATGCAGGCCCAATCGAATTAAGGCTTTTGGGCCGCCTGCAATCTCGGACAGGATATCCGGAAACCTTTCGGCTTCCGGGGTACCGGGCCGCCGACGGATCGGCGGTCCGGAATTCTTGTTACGATCAGCTCAAGGCCGACCGGACGACACTTACGACGCGGCGAGCGTCGCGATGTCGAGCTTGAGGCCGGGGCCCATCGTCGAGGTGACCGACACCTTCTTGACGTAGTTGCCCTTGGCGCCCGCGGGCTTTGCCTTGTTCACCGCATCGGCGAAGGCGCGGACGTTTTCTTCCAGCGCCTTGACGTCGAACGAGACCTTGCCGACGCCGGCCTGGACGATGCCGGCCTTCTCGACGCGGAACTCGACGGCGCCGCCCTTCGAAGCCTTGACGGCGGCGGCGACATCGGTGGCCACGGTGCCGACCTTCGGGTTCGGCATCATGCCGCGCGGGCCGAGCACCTTACCCAGACGGCCGACCAGCGGCATCATGTCCGGGGTGGCGATGCAGCGATCGAAATCGATCGTGCCCTTCTGGACGATGTCGACCAGGTCCTCGGCGCCAACCACATCGGCGCCGGCGGCCTTGGCTTCCTCGGCCTTGTCGCCACGGGCAAACACCGCGACGCGTACCGAGCGGCCGGTGCCGTTCGGCAGGTTGACCACGCCGCGGACCATCTGGTCGGCATGGCGCGGATCGACGCCCAGATTCATCGAGATCTCGACGGTCTCGTCGAACTTCACCGTGGACCGGTCCTTGAGCAGCTGCAGCGCCTCGTTGAGGGCGTAAGCCTTGTTCGGATCGATGCCTTCGCGGCTCTTGGCAACACGCTTTGCAATCTTTGCCATGATCTTAGCCCACCACTTCCAGGCCCATCGAGCGGGCGGAGCCCTCGACCATGCGCATGGCCGCCTCGACGTCGTTTGCGTTCAGGTCCTTCATCTTCTGCTCGGCGATCGCGCGCACCTTGTCGCGGCTGATCGTGCCGACCTTGGACTTGCCCGGCTCCTTGGAGCCCGACTTCAGGTTGGCGGCCTTCTTCAGGAAGTAGCTCACCGGCGGCGTCTTCATGACGAAGGTGAACGACTTGTCCTGGTAGTAGGTGATGACGACCGGGATCGGCGACCCCTTCTCCATCTCCTGGGTCTGCGCGTTGAACGCCTTGCAGAACTCCATGATGTTAATGCCGCGCTGACCAAGCGCCGGGCCGATCGGGGGCGACGGCGTGGCCGAGCCCGCGGCAACCTGGAGCTTGAGCTGGCCTGCAACTTTCTTAGCCATCTCTATTCCTGCCTTTTCTTATGCCGACCCCATCATCCGGGGAACGCCGGCGGTTGCAGTCTGGTGGTGCGGCTCCGACGGCCGGCTATGCCGCCATCGCCTCCCACCCGTTCACGCGGCGCTTCAAGCACCGCCCCGACGCCTTTCGGCGCGGATATGCGGATCAGCCCTTTTCGACCTGTCCGAATTCCAGATCGACCGGCACGGCGCGCCCGAAGATCGAAACTTCCACCTTGAGGCGGGCACGCTCCTCGTCCACTTCCTGCACAACGCCGTTGAAAGACGCGAAAGGACCGTCCGAAACGCGGATCGCCTCGCCGATCTCGAAAGTGACCGACGGCTTCGGCCGCTCGACGCCTTCCTGGACCTGGTTAAGGATGCGCTGCGCCTCGGTCTCGGTGATCGGCACCGGCTTGGAGTCGCCCAGGAAGCCGGTGACCTTCGGCGTGTTCTTGACCAGCGAGAAAACAGCGTCGGTCAGATTGGCCTTCAGAAGCACATAGCCCGGGAAGAACTTGCGCTCGGCATCGACCTTGCGGCCGCGGCGAATCTCGACGACCTTCTCGGTCGGCACCACGATCTGCTCGATCTCGCCGGACAAGCCCTTCTGCTTGGCCTTGTTTTCGATATCCTCGGCGACCTTCTTCTCGAAGTTCGAATAGGCGTGGACGATATACCACCGCGCAGTCATTTCACGACCTCTCCGTAAACCGCCGAATTAATGCCCGAGACCCAGGATCCACTCGATCGCATAGCCCATCAGAATATCGGCAGCGAAGAAGAACAGCATCGCGATCACCGCGAACACCAGGACCATCACGGTCGAGATCATGGTTTCGCGCCGCGAAGGCCATGTCACCTTGGCCGTCTCCGCACGAACCTGCTGGAGAAAGGTGAAGGGATTAGTGGTTTTCGAAGCCATGTGCCGCCTGTGTTCAAGACCCGTTGGCCGGGCCTCCTGGATGATCCCGCTGGCCGGGACGTGCCGCTTGGGCTCTAAGCGACGCGAATCAGCGCCGCTATTTCACCCACGCAAATCAGACGCGTAAAGCCGGCTTCCCAGCTCCACGCGTCGCGTGTCTGTCTTGTCTACATAAAACCGATTCTTAATCCACGCAAGTGGTAAGGGTCCGCTTTATGTCCTAGCGCCGCCTCGAAACCATCCAGTCGTCCCGTCCCGGCTATGCGGGGCTTATGCCCCAATTTCCGCCATATGGCAAGCCGTCCGTCGGTTTTCAACGCCGGAGGCATCGATCGGCCATTTTTGAGAAGATGGCACGGGCAGCAGGGCTCGAACCTACGACCTGCGGTTTTGGAGACCGCCGCTCTACCAACTGAGCTATGCCCGTGCATGCGCTTGTTCGGCGCAGGCGCTTCCTAAAAGCTTCCGCGCGCTCTGTAAAGAGCACTGCAATGCCGTTTTGGAGCCTTTGTAAGAAATCTGAATTGCGGACCTGGCGGCAACCGATCGCGGCCGCGCAGGAGTCTGGGATTTCCCGGCCGGCGGCATGTAGGGTCCGCCCGGCACGCCCCAGCCCCAGGCCGGCATCGGCTCAGTTTGGGGATCGCAGGTCTCGCCGAGATTGGAATTCATCTTCGCCAGCCGCGATCCCCACTCGACATAGCCCATGAAGGCGGAGCGGAATTCGGGGTCGTCCGGCAGGCCGACCTCGTCCGCCGCATCGGCAAGAAGATTGATCCAGCGGCGGCGCTGTTCCTCGGTCAGGTGCTTGCCAAGGTGATGCATCACCATTTCGCGATGGCCGCCATGCTCCTCGCTATAGGTCTTCGGCCCGCCAAAGACTTCGCCGATGAAGGCGGCGACATGCGCCGGGTGATCCGGCGACATATGTCTGAACACCGGCCCGACGACCGGATCCGCAGCCACATTGTCGTAAAAGGTCCGGGTCAGCCGGTTCAGCGCCTCGCTGCCGCCGGCCCATTCGTATAAAGTCGGGACGTCCTCGCTCATCGCCGCTCCTCCACTGTGCACACCGCAAAGGCAAGATAGCGGCAGCGCCCTGCCCGGCTCAACCTGGCTCCATGGCCAGTACAAGGCATCAGAGCTTCGCCGGCGCTTTCGCCTCGGCGTCGGCGGCCGGAAGAACTCGGCAATTATCCGGCCTGGGCGTGGATCTGCAGATGGTGGCGCCGGTCAGCGCGTCCACCGATTGCGGCTCGGTCGTCAGTCCGAATGTCTTCAATTCGTCCCGGCTGAGTTCCCTGTGCTTTGCATATTCGGCCGACTGCATGGCGACGAAAAAGCCTGAACCGATCGCCATCTCGTCAAGATAGGTCCTGACTTTGTCTTCCATGGCCATGGAATGCACGAGGAAATGCGCATTGGCGCCGACCAAACGCCGGACGCCGCCGGCGATCATCACCGCGCAAGCCGCGTCGCATTCGGCGCCTGCATCGATGGTGAGGCCGGTATGGAGACCATCGGGTGCGACGCACCCCACCGCGCCCGGATCGCAATCGAGAAAATCCGTTCGCGCGATCGCGACATCCAACCCGCGCTCGCGGATCAGCCGGCCTGCGGCAAGCGCAGCCTGCACATCTCCACCGGGAGAGTCGACGATGATGGGCAACCGGCGCTCCCGGATCGTATCGAGCAGCTGGCGCAGCTTGTCGGCGGTGCCCGCCGCGATCGTGCCTTCCGCCGAAATCCATTCCGGACAATCAGGATTGCAAAGCGGATTGCTGCCGCGAACAAGAGCGAAGCGCATCTCCTGTTCGTGGCCCTGCGGCGCCGGCGCGGGAACCGGCGCAATGGTCGAAAGTCCGGTTTCAACGGCTGCGACCGCCACCGGCTTGCCGTTCGCCGGTATCTCGCGGCAATTCGCCGGCGCCGGCTGATGCTGACAGATGGTGCCCTCGATCAGCAAATCGAGCGAATCGAGACTGGTGACGAGCTTCATCTCCAGCATGTCCTCGGGTTCGATCTGCCTGATATCGCTCGCGGGCGTCGCCTTCATCACGCCGAGCACGCCCTGTTCGACACCCATCTCCTTCAGATAGGCCGACAGCCGCTTCTCGACCGCCTTGCTCATCTCATAGGTCTTGTAGCTGCCGGCATTCTTGCGGCTGACGACCCTGGTGCTGATGATCTTTTTCTTGCCGTTCACGATCCGATAGGTCGTGCGGTAGAGCAGCTTCTCGCGCTGGTAGGTGGTGGTGATCTGATGGACGCCGAGATAGGCCCATTCGCCGACCACGCGGCGGATGCCGCCGGCAAACATCAGCGGACAGGCCGAATTGCACATGGCACCCCTGTCGTAAGCGACGCCGGAATAGGGCTGGCCCTTGGCGTCATCGTCCCGGCAGTTCTTCATCCCCGGCGAGCAGCCGGAAAATTCGGTAATGCCGACCGCGATATCGAGCTTGTTCTTGCGAACCATGCGGCCAAGCTGCAGCGCGGCATCGACATTGCCGCCGGGTGAATTGACGACGATCGGCAATTGCCGCCCGTCGAGCGTCTTCAGCAGGCGTCTCAGCAGCGCCGGCGTGCCGGCCTCGATCGTGCCTGCGGCGGAAATCCATTCTGGGCAGTTAGGCTCGCAGCCCGGCGCGCTGCTGCGCACGACGACGAAGCGCATCGCCGGACCGTAGTCCGGCGGCGCTTCCTTCGCGGCGGCGCTGAGGGCGGCCAGCGTCATGGCAGCGGCCAACCCGTGTCGGACCAATCCGCGCCAGCGCCGTATCATCTTTGAACGGAATGCGGAAACCACGTCTGGCAGGCCCAAGGATCCAGCCATACTAGTGACAGCGACGGTGCTTGCAATAGGATTGAACAGTGCGGCCCAATACTGCTTCCCCAATACCGCTTCCAAAGCAAAAGGGCGATCCGAAGACCGCCCTTTCCCTGTCGAGCCGGCAAGTGCCGGATCGATTATTCCTTGATGGTGACGACGATGCCGGCACCGACGGTGCGGCCGCCTTCACGGATGGCGAAGCGCAGCTTCTCTTCCATCGCGATCGGCACGATCAGCTCGACGTCGACGGTGATGTTGTCGCCGGGCATCACCATCTCGGTGCCGGCCGGCAGCGTCACGATGCCCGTCACGTCGGTCGTGCGGAAGTAGAACTGCGGACGGTAGTTGGTGAAGAACGGGGTGTGACGGCCGCCCTCGTCCTTGGTCAGGATATAGGCCTCGGCCACGAACTTCTTGTGCGGCTTCACCGAACCCGGCTTGGCCAGAACCTGGCCGCGCTCGACGCCCTCACGGTCGATGCCGCGCAGGAGCGCGCCGATGTTGTCGCCGGCCTGACCCTGGTCGAGCAGCTTGCGGAACATCTCAACGCCCGTGCAGGTCGTCTTGGCGGTCGGACGGATGCCGACGATCTCCAGTTCCTCGCCGACCTTGACCACGCCGCGCTCGACGCGGCCGGTCACCACCGTGCCGCGGCCCGAGATCGAGAACACGTCCTCGATCGGCATCAGGAACGGCTTGTCCAGCGGACGAACCGGCGTCGGGATGTAGGCGTCGACCTGAGCCATCAGCTCGCGGATGGCGTCCTCGCCGATGGTCTTGTTGGAATCTTCCAACGCTGCCAGCGCCGAGCCCTTGACGATCGGAATGTCGTCGCCGGGGAACTCGTTCTTCGACAGAAGCTCGCGAACCTCGAGCTCGACCAGCTCGAGCAGCTCGGCGTCGTCGACCTGGTCGACCTTGTTCAGGAACACCACGATCGAAGGCACGCCGACCTGGCGGGCCAAGAGGATGTGCTCGCGGGTCTGCGGCATCGGGCCGTCGGCGGCCGACACAACCAGGATCGCGCCGTCCATCTGCGCGGCACCGGTGATCATGTTCTTCACATAGTCGGCGTGGCCGGGGCAGTCGACATGGGCATAGTGACGATTGGCCGTCTCATACTCGACATGCGCCGTCGAGATGGTGATGCCGCGCGCCTTCTCTTCCGGGGCCGCGTCGATCTGATCATAGCGCTTGTATTCGCCAAAATACTTCGTGATCGCCGCCGTCAGCGACGTCTTGCCATGATCGACGTGACCGATCGTGCCAATGTTCACATGCGGCTTGGTGCGCTCGAATTTACCTTTTGCCATAGTCTCTTTCCTTGGACGGCCTTGACCTTCAGTTCAGTCGAATGCGGGGCGATTAGCGACAACGGCCGAAAAACACAAGTGCCTTGTGGCTGAGCGGATTCCCGCTCGACCCGAACCAATGGTCGAATTCAGGGGGATGTGGCACGGATATAGGGGTGCCGTGTGTAAAATCAAAGGCTACGGACTGGCCCATTGCCGCCGCGATGCCGCTCTGATTTTGTCGGCGGATGCAGTTCATTCCATCCAATATCCGCGGTCCGCTGTTCATGGTCGTCTCGACGGGATCCTACCTCGTCAACGACACGATGATGAAGCTCGCGACCGCCGGGCTGCCGCCCTATGAAGTGCTCTTGCTGCGGGGTGCCGCCGCGACCCTGTGGGGCGTGCCGCTGCTTCTGATGCTGGGCTATGCCAGGCAGATCCCGCTGCTCTTCGAACGCAAGGTGCTGCGCCGCAACCTGTTCGAGCTCTTGGCGATCCTCTGCTACGTCGTCGCCCTTGCGAACATGCAGATCGCGGATTCCACGGCGCTCGGGCAGATCACGCCGCTCATCGTGCTGGTCGGCTCCTCGATACTGTTCGGCGAAAAGATCGGCGCCACGCGCATGGCGCTGATCGGCATTGGCTTTGTCGGGGCTCTCATGGTGGCGCAGCCGACCATGCAGGGAATTTCGGTCTATGCGCTGCTGGCGCTCGGCAACGCCGCCTTCGCGGCGGTGCGCGATATAGCCGGCCGCAAGGTGGGCGCCGAGGTGCCGGGCATGATCGTCGCCATCTCAGCTGTCTTGGTGGTGCTGGCCGGCTCCGGCGCGGCGCATCTGGCGACAGAGCAATGGGTGATGCCGGAGGGACGCCATCTTCTGCTGATCGCCGGAGCGGGCCTGTTTCTGATCTTCGGCCATTTCTTCATCTTCATGGCCTACCGGGTCGGACCGACAAGCGCGGTCGCGCCGTTCTATTACTGCTTCACCGTCTGGGCGGTCATTTCGGGCTTGCTGGTGTTCGGACAGTTTCCCAACGCGCTCGCCGTCTGCGGCATCCTCCTGGTCATGGCCAGCGGCCTGGCGATCGTCTCACTCGACGAAAGAAGGCGCCGACTGGCGATGGTCGCCTGACGACATGAATTCAAAGCAGGCCGACCCGTTCGGGTCGGCCTTCACAGCCGATCAATGCGGCGACCGTGCCCTTACAGCGTGCGCTTGCCGGAAAACTGGTGATAGGCCCAAAGCACGACGACCGAGCCGATGACGGCAACGATCAGGCTCCAGATGTTGAGACCGGTGACCCCCGCCGAGCCAAAGGCGCTGAAGATCAGTCCGCCGACGATGGCGCCGACAATGCCGAGCACGATATCCATGATCATGCCCTGGCCGGTCTTGTTGACGATCTTGCTGCCGATGAAGCCGGCGATAAGGCCGAGAATGATCCAGCTGATGATGCCCATAATTCCCTCCAAAATCCCCCCGCCGCGCCAATCATGTTCATATGATTGTCAAAAGCTCAAGTCAGCTTGAAATTCCGCTCGTTTGCGCCATTCTGGAACCGGGCGGACTTGGCTGGATAAGGAGATCCGTTATGGGCCTTTTTGACAATGCCGTTCCGGGCGGCAACATCACCAAACCTCTGATGATCGCCCTCGGCGCGCTGCTGGTCGGCAAGATGCTGAGCGGCAGAAGCGAAGAGGCAGCCGCGCCGCAAGCGCCGGCGCCGACGTCTGCGGGTACCGACGCGTCCGCCGATGGCGGCCTGCTCGGCGGCCTCAGCGGCCTGCTCGACAAGCTGAGGGATGCCGGACACGGCAACGTCGCCGATTCCTGGGTCGGCACGGGCCAGAACCAGCCGATCAACCCGGGTGATCTCGGCTCGGCGCTCGGACCGGCGGTGATCCGCGAGATCGCGCAGCGCACGGGCATGAACGAACAGGAACTGCTGCAGCAACTCTCCACGGCGCTGCCCGGTATCGTCGACAAGCTGACGCCGAACGGCCAGATCCCGCAGCACCATCAGGTCGCTTCGGCCTTCAACAGCTAACAGCCAAACGGCTGAATAGACTGGAAACGCTGCGCGCCACGGTGCGCGGCGTTTTCTTTGGAGCGAGGAGGAGATCTGGAGCGGGTAGCGGGAATCGAACCCGCATATTCAGCTTGGAAGGCTGCTGCTCTACCACTGAGCTATACCCGCGCCTTGCACTGAGGTACCGGATTCACCCGAAAAGCGCCATGCACTTTTCGGTCCGAGACTTTTCGTTTCAGGGCTTCCGGGCCGGCAGTGGTGGAGAGGGTTGGATTCGAACCAACGTAGGCTAAGCCAACGGATTTACAGTCCGTCCCCTTTAACCACTCGGGCACCTCTCCAGTCTGCCGCCGGAGCCATGCAACGAGGCATTCGCGCCGATCCGGAGCCCGAGTAAGATCTTCTCCGAAATCAGCGATGCGCCTTATGGCGGCAAGGCCGGTGGGTGTCAACCGGCGCGGCGAGGGTTTTTCGAGGATGTTCGGCATTCATTGCCGCAGGCCATATCCTTGAGTGAACGGGACCGCTATAGAGGCCGGCATGAGCGACGAGAAAAGCAACAAGCCTGGTACGCGCAAGGACACCCATTATGCCAAGCTGAGGCGGGCGCATCGCGACCAAAAGGCGGGCGGCGCGCCGGCATTCCGGCCGCGGCAGCCGGTGCCGCCGGGCGAAGCGCCAAGCGATGGACTGGTGCGGCTTTACGGCCTGCACACGGTGCGGGCCGCGCTCGACAATCCGCGCCGCAAGATCAGGAAGATGCTGGTGACGCGCAATGCCGCGGAGCGGCTTTCGATCGGCGAGCTTGCCGCCCTGCCCTTCAAGGCCGAGCTGGTCGAGCCAAAGGATATCGACAGGGTCACCGGATCGGATGCGGTGCACCAGGGCGTGCTGATCGAGGCCGAGCCGCTCAAGCCGAAGCGTCTCGATGCGCTCGGCGACACAAAGCTGGTGCTGGTGCTCGATCAGGTGACGGACCCGCACAATATCGGCGCGATCCTGCGCTCCGCGGTCGCCTTCGGCGCCGGCGCGCTTATCACCACGGCCCGCCACAGCCCCCAGGAATCCGGCGTTCTGGCCAAATCCGCGTCCGGCGCGTTGGAGCATATCGACCAGATCGAGGTGAAGAACCTCGCCGATGCGCTGGGACAATTGCTCGAGGCCGGCTTCCAGACGATCGGGCTCGATTCGGAAGGACCGGCCGAGCTTGAAAAGACCTTCGACGGCGAGAAGATCGCGCTGGTGCTGGGCGCCGAAGGCAAGGGCCTGCGCCAGAAGACGCGCGAGACGGTGGCCGCGCTCGCCCGCCTCGACATGCCCGGCGCCATCCGCTCGCTCAACGTGTCGAATGCGGCGGCGGTCAGCCTATATGCGGCGAGAAAATTCCTAGCGAATAGCGAATAGGAGGAACACCGTGCTGACCTGCAATCCCTATTCGCTACTCACTATTCGCTATTCGCTTCTCTAAGCCACTTCGTGGCCGGCCATCCGCTCCAGGGCCCTCACCAGCGCGGAGTGATCCTCCTTGGCGCCGCCGTTGGCTGCGCAGGAATTGAAGAGCTGCTGGGTCGTCGAGGTGTTGGGCAGCGACACGCCCAGCGCCTTCGCGCCTTCCAGCGCCAGGTTGAGGTCCTTCTGGTGCAGTTCGATGCGGAAGCCCGGCGCGAAGGTGCGTTTGATCATGCGCTCGCCATGCACTTCGAGGATGCGCGAGGCGGCGAGCCCGCCCATCAGTGCCTGTCTGACCTTGGCCGGATCGGCGCCGGCCTTCGCGGCGAAGACCAGCGCTTCACCGACCGCCTCGATGGTCAACGCCACGACGATCTGGTTGGCGACCTTGGTGGTCTGGCCGACGCCGTTCGGGCCGACCAGGGTGATGTTCTTGCCCATCTTCTCAAAGACCGGTCGGGCGCGCTCGAATGCCTTTTCCCCGCCGCCGACCATGATGGTGAGCGAGGCCGCCTTGGCGCCGACCTCGCCGCCCGACACCGGCGCATCGAGATAGTCGCAGCCGAGGCCGTCGATCTTGTTGGCGAATTCCTTGGTGGCGATCGGCGAGATCGAGCTCATGTCGATGACGAGCTTGCCCTTGGTGAGACCGGAGGCGACGCCGTTTTCGCCGAAGAGAACCTCCGCGACCTGGGGCGTGTCGGGCACCATGGTGATGATGATGTCGGCGGCCTTGGCGACGGCGTCGTGGCCCGAGACAGTCTTCAGGCCCTTGACGACGAGCTCGGCTGGCGGCTTGGAGCGATGGTCGCTGGCGACGACCTTATAGCCGGCGTCGAGCAGATGTCCTGCCATCGGCGCGCCCATGATGCCGAGGCCTATGAAACCGATGGTTTCCATTTTGCAGTCTCCTGAACGTCTTGTTCTAACCTGTCACAGGTCGGCGCTGCCCCTCATCCGGCTGCCGCCACCTTCTCCCCGTAAGGGACGGGGAGAAGGGACAAGCTCCAGCGCCGGCGTCCCCCTCTCCCCGTTCTTCACGGGGAGAGGGTAAGGGTGAGGGGCAGCGCCGACGCTGGTTGGAACCGCTCTTAAGCCGCCGCGCTCCCCTGCCCGGCGAATTCGCTGAACCAGCCGAGCCCGGCTTCGGTGCCGGCCTTCGGCTTGTATTCGGCGCCGACCCAGCCGGAATAGCCGAGGCGGTCGATGTGGTCGTAGAGGAAAGGATAGTTGATCTCGCCCGTCCCCGGCTCGTGACGGCCGGGATTGTCCGCAAGCTGGATATGCGCGATGCGGGGAAGGTTCGCTTCGATGGTACGGGCGAGATCCCCCTCCATGATCTGCATGTGATAGATGTCATATTGCAGGAACAGGTTCTTCGAGCCGATGCGGTCGATCAGTGCCAGGGCCTGGTCGGAGTAATTCAAGAAGAAGCCCGGAATGTCGCGGGTGTTGATCGGTTCGATCAGCAGCTTGATGCCCGCCTGCTCCAGCTTCTCCGCCGCAAAGGCCAGGTTTTCGGCAAAGACGTTTTCCAACACGGCCCGGTCGGCGCCCTGCGGCGCGATACCGGCCAGGCAGTTGATCTGCTCGCAGCCCAGCGCATGGGCGTAGGTGATCGCCTTGGCGACGCCCTGGCGGAACTCCGGCACGCGATCGGGCAGCACGGCAATGCCGCGCTCGCCCTTCGCCCACTCACCGGCCGGCAGGTTGAAGAGAACCTGGCTGAGGCCATTCTTGTTGAGACGCGCGGCGACGACCTCGGGCGCATAGTCATAAGGGCCGATATATTCGACGCCCTTGAAGCCCATGCGGGCCGCGGCGTCGAAGCGATCGAGGAAATCATGCTCGCCGAAGAGCATCGAGAGATTGGCTGAAAAACGCAGCATTCTTTTTCTCCTTCTTTCCCTGCCTGCCCAGGCTCGCCTAGTCCAACATCATGATGGCGGTCGGCGCATCCTCGTTGCGTTCCGCAAGCTCTTCGAATTCGGTGATCTTGTCGATTTCCGTGCCCATGGAAATGTTGGTGACGCGCTCGAGGATGAATTCCAGCACCACCGGCACCTGGTGCTCCTTCATCAGCCGCTGCGCCTCCTTGAAGGCGCCGGCGAACTCTTCCGGCTTCCTCACCCTTACCGCCTTGCAGCCCATCGCCTCGGCAACCGCCACATGGTCGACGCCGTAGCCGGCCTCGGGGTCGTCCTTCCGGTTGACGTTCTCGAAGGCGAGGCTCACCTCGTAATCCATCGAAAAACCGCGCTGCGCCTGGCGGATGAGGCCGAGATAGGCGTTGTTCACGACGACGTGGATGTAGGGCAGCTTGTGCTGCGCGCCGACCGCCAGCTCCTCGATCATGAACTGGAAGTCATAATCGCCGGAGAGCGCGACGATATCCCGGTCCGGATCGGCGGCGCGAACGCCGAGGGCCGCCGGCAGCGTCCAGCCGAGCGGGCCGGCCTGGCCGCAATTGATCCAGTTGCGCGGCTTATAGACATGCAGGAATTGCGCGCCGGCGATCTGCGACAGGCCGATCGTGGTGACATAGGTGGTGTCGCGCGCAAAAGCCTTGTTCATCTCCTCATAGACGCGCTGCGGCTTCAGCGGCACCTGCTCGAAATGCGTCTTGCGCTTCATGGTCTTCTTGCGCTGCTGGCATTCCTTGGCCCAGCCCGACCAGTCGCGCAGCTTGCCTGCCGTGCGCCACTCGGTGGCGACGTCGAGCAGCATCTTCAGCGCCGCGCCCGCATCCGAGACGAGGCCGAGATCCGGCGCGAAGACGCGGCCGATCTGGGTGGGCTCGATGTCGACATGGATGAATTTCTTGCCCTTGGTGTAGACGTCGACGGAACCGGTGTGACGGTTGGCCCAGCGGTTGCCGATGCCGAAGACGAAGTCGGCGGCAAGCATCGTCGCATTGCCGTAGCGGTGCGAGGTCTGCAGGCCGCACATGCCGGCCATCAGCCGATGGTCGTCGGGAATCGAGCCCCAGCCCATCAGCGTCGGGATGACCGGGACGCCGGTGACTTCGGCGAACTCGATCAGGAGGTCGGATGCATCGGCGTTAATGATGCCGCCGCCGGCGACGATCAGCGGCTTTTCCGCTTCGTTGAGCATCGCCAGCGCCTTCTCGGCCTGGGCGCGCGTCATCGCCGGCTTGAAGGGAACGAGCGGCTCATAGGCGTCGATGTCGAATTCGATCTCGGCAAGCTGCACGTCGAGCGGCAGGTCGACCAGCACAGGACCCGGGCGCGAGGAGCGCATCAGGTGGAATGCCTTCTGCAGCGCCATCGGCACCAGGTAAGGCTCCATGACGGTGACCGCCCATTTGGCGACGGGCGAGGCGATCGAAGCGATGTCGACGGCCTGGAAATCCTCCTTGGTGAGGCGCGAACGCGGGGCCTGACCGGTGATGCAGAGGATGGGAATGGAATCCGCTGAGGCCGAATAGAGCCCGGTGATCATGTCAGTGCCGGCCGGGCCGGACGTTCCGATGCAGAGCCCGATATTGCCGGCCTTGGCCCGGGTATAGCCTTCGGCCATGTGCGAGGCGCCCTCGACATGGCGGGCAAGCACGTGGCGGATGGTGCTGCGGGCCTTCAGCGCCGAATAGAGCGGGTTGATCGCCGCGCCCGGCACGCCGAAGGCGTTGGTAATACCTTCCTTTTCGAGAACGAGAACCGCTGCGTCGACAGCGCGCATCCTGGCCATGACAAGCCTCCATTTCGTTGGCTTGATAGTGACAGCGCGCCTTTGATTTTTCAATTTTTTCAGAATATTTTTTCATTTCTAGGGAATGGCCCTTATAGACTGATTTCACAGCACTTTTCGTTTTCCAGAAAATCCGTTGAGCGATGATTGAAAAACTTTTTCATTGCATCCAACGTCAGATCGGCGAGAATGGCGCGCATGGAAACCACGGAAAAACGCCAGCGCGGCCGGCCGCGCGCCTTCAATGGTCCGTCCGAAGCGGCGTCGGTGCAGTCGCTCGACCGGGCACTGCGGATTCTGGCGATCGTCGCCGAGGCCAGCGGCCTGTCGCTCAGCGAGATTGCAGCGCAAAGCGGCATTGCCGCCTCCACCGCCTATCGCATGCTGACGACGCTGCAAAACCACGGCATGGTCGAATTCGATACGACCGACCAGCTCTGGTCGGTCGGAGTCGAGACCTACCGCATGGGCGCGTCCTTCCTGCGTCGGCGCAAGCTGGTCGACCGCGCCCGCATCGTCATGCAGGAATTGATGGAGAAGACCGGCGAAACGGCCAATCTCGGCGTCGCCGAGGACGATTGCGTCGTCTTCGTCAGCCAGGTCGAGACGCATCAGGCAATCCGCGCCTTCTTCCGGCCGGGCACGCGCAGCCCCTTTCATGCGTCGGGCATCGGCAAGGCGGTGCTGGCGCATCTCGAGCCGGAGCGGGTCGCCGCGATCCTGCGCAAGGCGGGCCTGCAGCGCTACACCGACAAGACGCTCTCCGACATTTCGGCGCTCGCCCATGATCTCGCGACCATCAAGCATCGCGGCTGGTCGGTCGACGACGAGGAACGCCACCCCGGCATGCGCTGCGTGGCGGCCGCCATCTTCAACGAGTATGGCGAGCCGATCGGCGGCGTTTCGGTATCCGGCCCGACGGTGCGGGTCACGCCCGAGCGCCTGGCCGAGATCGGTCCGCTGGTTCGCGACGCCGCGGTCGAGGTGACGCAGATGATCGGCGGCGGGAAAGCGTATTAGGACGCGCCCGGCAAGGCGCTCTTTGCCGATATCTCGAAGAAATCGAGCAGGATAGCCAGGCCTACACCGCAGGCCGCCAAGATGAGGCCGGCAATGAATATGCGACTGGCGCGGTCATGGATGCTTCGCTGCAGGGATTTGATGTCGAGCAGAATGGCAAGCGCCCGCATCTGCAGCACAATACCGACCAAGATCGGCAGGACGGCAACCAGATGGTAGGTCTGCCATGGGATCGGGTTGGCCGCCCAATGAGTGATGAAGCCTAGCGAAAACGCAAGCAGGATGCCGACAATGGTGATGGTGCCGTTGCGGAAAACCGGTTCGCCCCGTTCTTCCTTGGGATCCTGCTCGTCCAAGCTACCCTCCCCTCGATTGGCGTCAAAGCCAGACTAAACGCTTGCGAAATCGCTGTACATCGCTGGTCGCCTGGCAGAGCCGACCGGGCATAGCCGGCCCGGACGCCGGACTTGACCGTCTTGCCGGGGCGTCGGCATACATGCGAAAGGGCACGGATGCGGAAAACAGTTTACCTCCTATCCGCCGCTTCACTTTGCGGATGCGTGGCGGCGGCACCGCCGCCGGTCGCCGGCCCCGGCGGCAACTCGCTCGTCGAGCCCGTCCCGATCTCGCTGGCGATGGAAGAGATCATCACCGCCGGTGTCCGCCAGCATTTGAAGAATCCTATCGCCGCCAAGTTCGGAACGATGCTCGCCGGCGAGCGCAGGTTAGACGGCCGCCACGAGATCGTGGTGTGCGGCTATGTCGACGACAAGGGCTCTCCAGGCGGCAACGAGCCTTTCATCGGCAAGATCTATCCCGATGCCGAAAACAGCTTCGAGCTCGTCGCGTTAAATGATGTTTCGGTCAGCGGCGCATGCAGGATGGCTGGATTGGCGATGCCGGAGCTGAAGCCCAATTCCTGAATTGGTCGAGCAGCAACATCGTTCGTTTCAAGTCAAGCCGATCAGGCGGATGCGCAATGCTCAAATGCGAGAAAAGGGGCTGCGGACAGCCCTCTTTTCCCGTCGTTGACTTTGCCCAACCTTAGAGGCGGCAGTAGCGCGGGCCGTTGTAGCTCATATAGGTGTCGGTGCGCTCGTCATAGCTGGCGTAGCGGGCGTAGCAGCGGCGGACGTGGATGGAGTCGTAGCCGTCGTCCTCGACATAGACCGTGCGGGGCTGCTGAGCGAGCAGGCTGCCGAGAACGAAACCACCGACGCCGGCGGCAATGCCGATGCCGAGTTCGCGGCGGTGATGATGATCGTGGGCGGCCGAAGGCTGGACGGTGCCGACGAGCGAGCCGGCGGCGACGGTGGTGGCGATGAGGCCGGAAACGATGGTGCGCTTGAACATAACGATCTCCTGTTTCAGTGGAGAGGCGAACCATCCGCCTCTTGATCATGGGTCGCGGCGGACCGGAAAATGGTTCGAAGGTTTTGGAATTTTTTTTCGTCGACGATTCTTCCGGCCTTTTTTCCATTTTGAAGTCCCGGTCGCCGGAATGAAAAAGGGCGGCCCGAGGCCGCCCTTGGAGACGAATGGTCTTCTCGTCAGAGGAAGATGATCACCTTGCCGTGGTGGTGATGCTTGTGATGGTGCCACCACCAGAACTTCTTGTGGTGATGGTGGTGATGATGGTTGTGGTTGCCGTGCGCCGAGGACGTCTCGACCGTGGCGGCAAGCGCGCCGGTGGGCGAGGAAGGCGACCAGGCCTGAGGTAAGGTACGCTTCAACATGATGATCTCCTGGATACTTGATCGAGGCGACCATTCGCCTCTCGGAGATCAGTCGTGGCAGAGCGGCAAAGGTTCGAAGGTTTGAGGGATTAGGCAGTAGAGAGATTGAAGTTTTACTACTGCCTACTGCCTACTGCCTAATCCCCACTCACTCTTTTTACCCCATCCCCGTGACATGCCTCAGCCAGAAGGCAAGCACGATGAAGCCGACGAAAGTGGCGACGCCGGTCCAGTCGATATTAGCCTTCTTCAGATCGCTGATGGCCTTCACCAAAAGAAGCCAAGTCACAACGATGAGTGGCAGGATGATGACGAATCTGATCATGCGGCACCCGTTCGATGCGATTGCACCTGACAAAGATGTAGGAAGCGGCGCGCCACTTTTCACCATGCTGGCAGGGCCACCGCGTCCATTAGCAACCCGAAACGGAGTTTTGTCTTTACTGGCGCACGAAATGTGCTACCGGAGCGTCGTGCCCTTGTAGCTCAGCTGGTAGAGCAGCGGTTTTGTAAACCGAAGGTCGCGGGTTCGATCCCTGCCGGGGGCACCATCCTTCGCTCTTCGAGCTTCGGTGTCAGGCCAAGTTCCCGCAAGCGCGCTATCAACACACTTGTTTGTCCGGTCAGCGTGCGGTCGAGGCCGGTATAGGCCTGGCCGAAGGGGGCTGTCGGGCATTGCGTCGAGTGGTCGGGCTGCTCCCGCTTGTCGTCACCGCCCACCCGGGATGATCAGTCCGCCTACGGAAGGCGAAGCAAAATGAGGACGTTAGACCCAACGGAGATCGGGCATTCAGTCCAAATTGCCGGTTTTCATTATTCCAATATTTTGTGCTGAGGGGAAGGCAGGGGCACATGGCGGAGAAAAGGGCGATTGCAGCCAACGATTGGTCTTGCGCGATGACTGACGAGATCGGACGCGTGGCCTTCGGTATGAACTCGACCGAAGGCGATACGACTTACGTTCTTATGACAATCTTCCAAGCGGCGAAAATGGCGCAGGACCTGCGGTCACCGAAGATGATCGCCCGACATGACATGTGGCCAGGCCAGCCGCAAGGTTCCTAGCGCATGATTGTTGAATTCGTAGGTCCGGCTGGATCAGGCAAAACGACAATTGCGCATGCGCTCCATGAACAGTTGCGGACTCACGGGCACCCTGCCAGGATTGTTCTCACTGACCGGCGGGGGGTTCATCAATCCATAATGGATCCCGGCGGCATTGTAGCTGCGACGGATCGAGTCGTTCGTGCGGCTCTACGCTGGATTGGCATGGCCTGTCGCCCATCCGCAAACGCCGTCGACTTCAGCATTCGCGCAAACTTGCTTCACACATTGCCTCCCAGGAACGTGATCTGGCGCATCAGGCTAAGTCAATACGTTCTCCGCCTTGCCCGCGCATGGCGTAAATCTGTCGCAAGCGAGGAAATTCTTATTTTCGACGAAGCGTTCCTTCAGGCGGTTTCGATGCTCGCCTGTTTCAATGGAACAGTAGATGAGACGTGTCTTGCTCACGCGTTGGACTCTATACCCGAGCCAGACGTGGTGGTTAGAATCAACGCTTGTGAGCAACTCCTCATCGAGCGCCTTGATCGGAGACAGAAGAGCCATAGCTTTGCCGATCGTCTGTTCGAAACTGACTTGAACATAAGGCTGCAGTCGGCCGCTATAGTCGCGCGCGTATGCGAGTTGCTGACGGCGCGGGGGCGGTCGATCATTGACGTCGACGCCAACAATCACCGTCCACTAACGCTGACGATCGATGAAATCGAAGAAGAGATCTTGGCGAGATACAAACGCGGCACGCCTTCGGTCGCCCATCCGCCGGCGGGAAAGCCGGCGCATATCATTCCGCGTTGATTCAGCAGCATCGATCGGTAGAAAACCTTCGTCCTACGATTTGCCGGTCCCAAGCAGCAGGGGCGTTTGCCGGCTGTATGATGTCATCTCTTAGCCTCACTCGTCGTCCATCGGGTCAGCGGCGGCGGCAGCTTGTTTGCCGTTGAAACGACAACTTTCTTGTCCGCTCCTGACATCCTCATACCCCGATCGCCGTCACCAGCACCCCATTCTGCCTTCGTATCGCCGCACGCAGGTCCGGTATCTTCGCCTCGTCGCGCTTCACGAACTCGATGAACATCATGTTCATGTTGTTGAAGATCAGCTCGCCGACCGCCGGTCCGTCTATGTCCGAGCGCACAATGCCAATCTCCTGCAGGCGGACTACGAGGGCACTGATCTGCTTGGTCAGTTCCCTGTCGAGCGCGGTGTAGGCCTGGCCGAAGGGGCTGTCGGGCAGTTGCGTCGAGATCGCCATCGCCTGGCGCCACATCTCCTTGCTGAGATAGTTGAGCGAGTGCTCGATATAGATGCCGATCAGCGTGTCGAGCGCGTCGCCAACATTGGCGGGCGGGCTAGCGACCACCCCTCGCCCGGCATTCAGCACCTCGTTGACCTCCATGGAGACGATGGCGCCGAGAATGTCGCCCTTGTTCTGGTAGTAATTGTAGATGGTGCCGATCGAGACCTCGGCCTGCGCCGCGATCGCCTCGATCTTGGCGCCTTCATAGCCCGCCTCGCGAAACAGCGCTGTGGCCGCATCGATAATGCGGCGGTGCCGCTCCGCCTTCTGCCGTTCGCGCAATCCGCTCATATCGGTCTCTCTGCCACAAATCATAATTGACTCAATTTTGGAATTGGTTCAACTTTTCTTCCAACAAGCCAGCAAGGCAGGGAGAACACTCGATGACCGTCAATGCCCGGACTCCACTTTCCACCCTGAAGTCTCATCTCGCAGCCGCTTGCGCGGCCGCGGCGCTGCTCGTCGCGGCGGGCAGTGCTCAGGCCGCCGATCTCAACGCGCTGATCTGGTGCGATCATTCCGACCCGGCGCTGCTGCAGCCCTTCGAGCAGGCCAACAACGTCAAGGTCAACGTCAAGGAATTCGAAGGCACCGGCGCGGGGCTGGCCATCGTCGAGCAGTCGCAGCCCGGCGACTGGGACGTGATGGTGATCGATAGCATCGACGTGCCGCGTGGCGTCGAGGAAGGCCTGTTCGAACCGCTGCCGGAGGACAAACTGCCCTTCGCCGACCTCTTCCCCGAAGTGAAGATGGACAAGTCAACCATTGTCGATGGCAAGCGTTACGGCATCACCGAGAAATTCGGCTACAACACGATAGGCTTCAACAAGAGCAAGGTCGACCCGGCCGACATGCAGTCGCTGGCCTCGCTCACCAGCGACAAATACAAGGGCAAGGTCGCGATCTACGATTATTACCTGCCGGTGATCGGCATGGCCGCTCTGGCCATCGGCAAGAAGACCGCCGATCTCACCGAGGCTGACCTCCCTGCCCTCAAGGCCGAACTGCTCAAGATGAAGGCCAACGCCAAGCTGGTCGGCGAAGTCACCGCCAGCCAGACCGCGCTTGCAACCGGCGAAGTCGACATATTGGTCGGCGGCGGCGAATGGGTGACGGCGGGCCTTGCCAAGGAAAACCCGGCGCTCGATTTCTCGATCCCGAAGGAAGGCGCGGTGCTGTGGTCGCAGTCGCTCGCCATGTTCAAGGATTCCAAGAACAAGGACATGGCGCTGAAATTCATCCAATACATCCTGAGCCCCGAAGGCCAGGCGCGGCTTGCCACCTCCTCCTGCTATTGGGGCATGCCGTCCAACACCAAGGCGGCGCTGACCGACGAGCAGAAGAAGATCCTGCGCTTCGACGAGCAGCCAGGCTTCCTTGCCCGCGCCCAGGCCTATCCGGCGCCGAACGCCGACCTTGACAAGAAGATGCAGGACATGTGGACCGAGATGCTGCAGGCGCAGTAAATCGATCGATGGCGTTCACAGGAAACAATTCGCGTGCCCTGCCCTGGGCGCTGGTCACGCCGGCGCTGGCGTGGACGCTTTTGTTCTTCGTGCTGCCCTTCATTGCCATGGGGTTTTCCAGCCTCACGGCGCATGAAGGCGGCGGGTTCACTTTCGCCAATTACAGCCAGTTCTTCACCGATCCGTCCTATTGGCGAGCGATGGTGAACTCGCTGGAGGTCACCGCGATCGTCACCGTGATCTCGATCCTGCTTGCCTATCCCTTTGCCTGGATCCTTGCGGAACAGGTGCCGGAACGCTGGCAACGGCTGGCGCTGATGCTGGCCGTGCTGCCGTTCTGGACCTCCTATGTCGTGCGCTCCTATTCCTGGCTGCTGGTGCTGGCGCAGAACGGCGTCGTCAACCGGACGCTGACCGGCATCGGCCTGATCGGCAAGCCGCTGCAGCTTGCCAACACGCGTTTCGCCACCGCCACCGGTTTCGTGCATTTCTTCGTCATGCTTCTGACGCTGACGATCTTCGCCAATCTCAAGCAGCTCAGCCCGAGCTATCGCAAGGCCGCCGCCGATCTCGGCGCGGGGCCGGTGCGCACCTTTTTGCATGTCGTACTGCCGCTCACCTTACCAGGCATCATGGTCGGCGCCTTCCTCACCTTCGTGCTCTGCATCGGCGACTACATCACGCCGCAGATCCTCGGCGGCAACAACGAGCTGGTCATGCCGCAGTTGGTGATGATGCAGATCGGCCGGCGCGGCGATTTTCCGCTGGCCTCGGCGCTGTCGATCATCCTCATGGCGGTGGTGACCATCGCCTATCTCGCCTGCGCACGCTGGCTGAAGATTGAGCGGGCCTGAAGATGCGCGCCGCCGTCCGCCTCGCCGCCTGGGTCTACGCCGTCGCCGTCTACGGCTTTATCTTCCTGCCCGTGGTCGTGCTGGTGCTGTTTTCGCTCCAGGCGACGTCCTTCCCGATCCCGCCTTTCACCGGCCCATCGCTGCGCTGGTATCAGGCGGTTTTGTCCGACACGAGGCTCACCTCGGCGCTGGTCAATTCGCTGCTCGTTGCGGTGCTCTCCTCGCTCGCTTCGGTCGCGCTCGGCTTTCTCTCCGCTTGGGGTTTCGCGCGTTTCGTCCTGCCGGGCTCGGCCTTGCTGCGCGGGCTGATCACGCTGCCGCTCACGGTCAGCTATCTGATTATCGGCATGGGGCTTTTGGTGCTGTTCAACTGGGCCGGCGTGCCGAAATCGCTGCTTGCAGCCGGGATCGGCCATGTGGTGATCAATCTGCCGCTCTGCTTCGCCATCATCTACAGCCAGATGGGCGACCACCAGATCAACATCGAGCGCGCCGCGCGCGATCTGGGCGCCGCCGAATGGAAGGTGCTGCTCATGATCACCGTGCCGGTCATGGCGCCGGCGATCTTCGCCGGCTTCTTCCTGTCGATGACCTTCTCCTGGGACGAGTTCGTCATCTCCTTCCTGCTCACCCGCTTCGAGACGACGCTGCCCGTGGAAATCTGGAACCTCTTGCGTTCCGGCCTCAATCCCAAGACCAATGCCGTCGGCTCGCTGGTCTTTGCCGTCTCCATCGTCCTTGTGGTGTTTTTCGAGCTGACCCTGTTGCGGAGGAAGCCGGCATGAGCGCGCCCTTGGTCGATATCCGCTACGTCTCGCATCGCTTCGGCCAGCTTCCGGTGCTCAAGAACGTCTCGCTCGCCATCGAGCCCGGCAGCTACACGATCCTGCTCGGGCCATCGGGCTCCGGCAAGACGACGCTGCTTTCGATCCTCGGCGGCTTCGTCACGCCCAGCGAAGGTAAGGTCTTCATCCGCGGCGTGGATTGCACCGCCGTGCCGCCGGCCAAACGCCCGACGACGACCGTGTTTCAGGACTATGCGCTGTTTCCGCATATGAGCGTCGGCGGCAATGTCGGTTTCGGGCTGCGCATGCAAGGCGTCGACGGCGCGACGCGGGCGGCGAAGGCGCGCGATGCGTTGGCCCTCGTCGGGCTGGCAGCCGCCTTCGACAAGAAGCCGCATCAGCTCTCCGGCGGCCAGCGCCAGCGTGTGGCGCTGGCTCGTGCGCTGGTCATCGAACCGGCAGTGCTGCTCCTCGACGAGCCGCTCGGCGCGCTCGATCTCAAGCTGCGCCGGCAGATGCAGGACGAGTTGAAGGCGATCCAGAAGCGTGTCGGCACCGCCTTCATCCACGTCACGCACGACCAGGAAGAAGCGATGGCGCTGGCCGACCATTGCGTGGTGATGAATGACGGCCGCATCGAGGACGAAGGCCCGCCCGAGCGTGTCTATGCGCGGCCGGCGACGCGCTTTTCCGCGACCTTCATGGGCGAGAGCACGATTCTTGCCGGCACCGTGGCCGAGGCGAGGAACGGGATCGTCACGGCCTCGACCCCGGTCGGGCCGATTTCACTGCCTGGCGCGTTGACAGCCGGCTCCCCAGTCGCGCTCGCCATCAGACCCGAGCACATTGTCCTCGGCGAAGCGAAGGGCGACGTCGCGCTGGGCATGGCCACGATCGACGATGTCGTCTTCCAGGGCAGTTTCAAGCGCGTGCTGGCCACCTCGACGCTGGATGCCGCGCTGCAATTCATCGCCAAGGCTCCCGCTTCCGCCACCGTTCAGGCAGGCGACACGATCCCGGTTTCATGCGACGCTCAAGACATTATCCTGCTGGCGGACTGATCCATGAGCACGCTTCCAGTCATCGAGGCTCCGGACTGGTATGAAACCATCCGCATGGGCGACGACGTCACGCTCGTCCATGAGCCGTGGATAAAGCCATTCTTCCGCTGCAACATCTGGCATGTGCGCGGGCGCGACCGCGACCTGTTGTTCGATACAGGCCTTGGCCATTTCAGCCTGCGGCGCCATGTGCCGTTGGTGACCGAGCGCAGGCTTACTTGCGTGGCCAGCCACACGCATTTCGACCATATCGGCTGCCACCACGAATTCCCGGACCGCTGCGTGCACTCGGCCGAAGCCGCAATTCTGGCCGATCCGCGCAACGAATGGACGGTGGCGGACCGTTACGCCAATGAAGAGATGTTCGACAGCGCGCCGGAAGGCTGGGACACGGCGCGCTACCGCATCCCGCCCGCGCCAGCCGGCCGGCTGCTCGAGCATGGCGATGTCGTCGACCTCGGCGACCGCGCCTTCGAGGTCATCCACACACCGGGTCATTCGCCGGGCGGCATCGCGCTTTACGAGAAAAAGACCGGCATCCTCTTGTCCGGCGACATCGTCTATGACGGGCCGCTGATCGACGACGTCTACCACTCGGACATCGATGACTATGTCGAGTCTCTGCTTTCCCTGCGCGAGCTCGACGTCTCGGTCGTGCATGGCGGCCATTTTCCGAGCTTCGGCAAGGTGCGCTTCCGGCAACTCATCGACGAATATGTCGCGGGCAGACACAAGCCGGGCTGTCACCTGCAAGGTGGCTGAGCGAGCGGAAAAGCGAGGCCTACAGCGCCCTTTGCGGGCAAGGCATTCCCGTGGCGTCCCCGCAGCGGGAAGCCGTCGGCTGCGGCCGCTGGCTCATCTCTTCCGAATGACGCACGAGTTCGGCGAACATCAGCGCGAAACTTCCCATCATCAGGAAGACTATAATCAGACGCGTTACCGGCAATAGACAGGTCTCTCGACTGGCCAGCCCCCGCCAACCCATCCACTGTCGGCTAACATGATCGATCCGGCTTTACGAGTGTTTAAGCCTCGTCTTAACCATTGCGGCCATCACATTCATGTCGCCCCTGTCATGAAGCGCGATTGTCGGTGTGACCCGCCGGCCTCAGCGCCCTTCACAGATACGGGCAGTGCATGCTACGCCGTCGCCGGCGCGGCCTCCCAGACGGTCGCCCTCCGGGAGCCATGAGCAAAGCCGCCAGCCGTTTCGCCTTCGTCTCTTCCGACACCGACGACGCCCGCGCGGCGCGGGAAAGCCTGTCGGCGCGTTATGGGCAGGTGCCTGTCGCGGAGGCCGAGATCATTGTCGCGCTCGGCGGCGACGGTTTTCTTCTGCAGACGCTGCGCGAGACGATGAGCACGGGCAAGAAGGTCTACGGCATGAACCGTGGCACCATCGGCTTTCTGATGAACGAATATCGCGCCGGCGGACTTGAGGATCGCATCGCCAACGCGGTTGCCGAGACGATCCGGCCGCTGGAAATGGTCGCCGTGACGCATGACGGCGAATCCGTTTCGGCGCCGGCCATCAACGAGGTCGCGCTGTGGCGCCAGTCCTACCAGACCGCGAAGATCCGCATCACCGTCGACGGCCAGGTGCGGCTTGAGGAGCTGAACTGCGACGGCGTGATGATTGCGACGCCTGCCGGCTCCACCGCCTACAATCTGTCGGCGCATGGGCCTATCCTGCCGCTCGACGCGCCGCTGCTGGCGCTAACGCCGGTCAGTCCTTTCCGGCCGCGCCGCTGGCGTGGCGCGCTGCTCTCCAACAAGGCGACGGTGCGCTTCGACATCCTGGAAGCCGAAAAGCGCCCGGTGAATGCCGCCGCCGACCACACCGAGGTCAAGGCGGTGGCCTCCGTCACGGTGCGGGAATCGCCGACAGCGACGGCAACTTTACTCTTCGATCCGAACCATTCCTGGAACGAACGTATCCTTGCCGAGCAGTTCCGCTACTGAGCCGGCGCAACGATATTGTTTCCGATCAATGCATGTCGCTCAATGCATCGAGCAAAGATTTAAAGCGCGTAGCCTGATTCGGTTCGATACGACGCGCCTTAAGCATCGTGAATTAAGGTTACGTCTTCACAATCGCCGGATTCCCGGCTGTTTCTGTTGACAAATCGCGGACTTGCGCCTAACTGCAACCGCGATCTTGCAGGCGCGCGGCGCCTGCCGCAACGCGTGTTGCGATTTTTTTCCGAACCAGCCAAAGACAGCCACCACTTGTCCGCAGACACTCAGACCGCTCAAGAAGCGTTGACATTCTCAGACCTTGGCCTTTCGCCGAAGGTCCTCTCCGCAGTCTCAGATGCCGGCTATACCAAGCCGACTCCGATCCAGGCCGGCGCCATCCCGCATGCGCTGCTCGGCAAGGACGTGCTGGGCATAGCCCAGACGGGAACCGGCAAGACCGCTTCCTTCGTGCTGCCGATGCTGACGCGGCTGGAAAAGGGCCGGGCGCGGGCCCGCATGCCGCGCACGCTCATCCTCGAGCCCACGCGCGAGCTCGCCGCGCAGGTCGAGGAAAACTTCGTCAAATACGGCAAGAACCACAAGCTCAATATCGCGCTTCTGATCGGCGGCGTCTCCTTCGACGAGCAGGACAAGAAGCTCGAGCGCGGCGCCGACGTGCTTATCGCGACGCCCGGCCGTCTGCTCGACCACCGCGAGCGCGGCAAGCTCCTGCTCAACGGCGTCGAGATCCTCGTCATCGACGAGGCCGACCGCATGCTCGACATGGGTTTCATCCCCGATATCGAGCGCATTTGCGAGATGATCCCGTTCACGCGCCAGACGCTGTTCTTCTCGGCGACGATGCCGCCGGAAATTACCAAGCTCACCGAGAAATTCCTGCACGCGCCGGTGCGCGTCGAGGTCTCGCGCGCCGCCTCCACCGCGACCAGCATCACGCAGCGGCTGGTGAAGTCCGGCACGAAGCCGTGGGAGAAGCGCGAGACGCTGCGCAATCTGATGCGGGCCGAAAGCGACGAGCTGAAGAACGCCATCATCTTCTGCAACCGCAAGGTCGAAGTGTCGGAACTGTTCCGCTCGCTCTTGAAGCATGATTTCGATGCCGGCGCGTTGCATGGCGACATGGACCAGCGCGCCCGCATGCAGATGCTCAACAATTTCCGCGACGGCAAGCTGCGCTACCTCGTCGCCTCGGACGTCGCCGCGCGCGGCCTGGACATTCCCGATGTCAGCCACGTCTTCAACTACGACGTGCCGATCCATGCCGAGGACTACGTTCACCGTATCGGCCGCACCGGCCGGGCCGGGCGCTCCGGCAAATCCTTCACCATCGCCACGCGTGCCGACACCAAATATGTCGACGCCATCGAGAGGCTGATCGGAACCAAGATCGAATGGCATGACGGCGACCTTTCGACCGTGACCGAGAGCGAGGGCGAGGATGCGCCCCGCCGTGGCCGCGGCGTGCCGCGCCGGGCCGGCCGCAAGGACGAAGATCGCAAGGACCGGGGCGAGCGCAAGAAGGATCGTCACGCCAAGCGCGACGAGACGCCCGATACCGCGCGCGAAGAGCAGCCGGTCGCCGAAGTGGCCGATATCGCCGAACGCCGCGCCCGCAAGGATGCGATCCGTTCCGAGAACGAGCGCAAGGGATCGGGCAACCGCCACGAGCAGCGCGGCGACGCCCGACCGCAGCGCGACCGCCCCGGCCGCCACCGCCAAGAGGAAGACGACGCGACCGTCGGCTTCGGCGACGACGTGCCAGCCTTCATGCGGATCGTCGCGAAAGTCTGAGCTCCAGACCGGCAGAAGCAGACATGAAAAACGGCCCCGAGCGGGGCCGTTTCGTTTTGCAAGTCCGGCGCGCCCTGCCCTACATTGGCCCGGGCATCATCTTGGTCGGCTTCTCCAGCATGGGGAAATCGGCCTTGTTGCATTTCACGTTCGGGTTGGTCGGGCTGAACATGCCGTTCGGATTGTCACTGAACAGCCAGGCGTGAAGATCGTAATGGACGAACTCCCTCGGAATGAGCGGATAGTGTCCTTCCATCGGTCCCATGAATTTCTGGCCGAACAGGGTCGGAACCTCCTTCGTATCCGGCGTCAGCGGCACCAGCCATTCCACGCCGACCAGTTTCAAGCCTTTCTTGGTCGGCTCATAGATCAGGACATTGGGCTTCATCGGGTCGAGCGGCTTGCCGACGCTCGGCACGTTGACGAAATGGATGCCCATGGCACCCTTCGGATAATACATCGCGCCGTCTATCTTTTCGCCAGCGTAGTGGACGCAGCCGACGGTCGATAAATACAGGTCGCGGACTGCGGCGGTGTAGTCCTCATATTTGGCAAGCGACTTCTTCAGGGCTTCGATATCGGCCTTGTTGGCATCCTCTGCCCGAGCCGTGGCGGCTCCGAGCCATGCGCCCAATAGCCCAGTCAAAATGAGGACGCCGCAGCGCCCGAGGCGAGCTGTTCTTGTCATGCATTCCTCCCAGATTCCCGTGATCTGGCCGTGCAAGACCGGGGCGGCAGATGCTGATTGCGCGGCCGGTTTGGACCGCCCCATCCCCTCTGGAACAGCACGATGGTAGTCCTTTCCCCGGTTCTGGAAAAGCGTCAATTAGAAAATTAGAATAAACTTATATCCTATGACCGGTCTTTGGACCTTGCCCGAACGAAAACGGCCCCGTGTGGGGCCGTTCTGCTTCGATGGGTGGCGCCGCCGGGCGCGATGTCTCTCAGGTGAGCGGCGACAGCTGGATTTCGACGCGCCGGTTCTGTTCGCGGCCCTGAGCCGTCGCATTGGATGCGATCGGGCGTGTCTTGCCGAAACCGGTGACGGCGAAGCGGCGGGAATCGACGCCTTGGCCGGCCAGATAATTGGCGACGGCAAGCGCGCGCCGCTGCGACAGGTCGAAATTGTGCTGGTCACTGCCGGTCGAATCGGTGTGGCCGAAGACATCCACCGTGGTCTGACGGAACTTCTTCAGCACCAGCGCGACCGAATTCAGCACCGGATAGAAGCCCGGCTTCACCGCATCCTGGTCGACATTGAAGGTGATATCGGACGGCATGTTGAGGATGATCTGGTCGCCGCTGCGGGTGACGCTGACGCCGGTGCCTTGCAGCTGGCGGCGAAGCTCGGCCTCGTTCTGGTCCATGGTCGCGCCGATCGCGCCGCCGGCAAGAGCGCCGATGCCGGCGCCGATCAAGGCGTTGCGGCGGTCATTACCGCCAGCAAGCAGACCAAGGCTGGCGCCTGCCAGCGCGCCAAGGCCGGCACCGGCCGCCTTGTTGGAAATCTTCTGGTCGCCGGTATACGGATCGGTGGTGGTGCAGGCGCTCACCAGCACAGCCGTCGCCACGACGACGAGCACGGTCTTCTTCATAAGATTGGTCCCTCTCCAATTCGCGGCCCTTGCGGCCGCGCCAAATCAGCCCTTCCGCAGCCTTGTAGCATGAAATGCGGCGAAAAACGGAACGGGAATGCGGCCGCAAAACACGGTGGTCGTTCCCGCTTCGCCTCTACCACAAATTCTTGCCGTCGATGACCACAACCTCGACCTTGTCCAAGTCGAAATCGTCGAACAGGCGCGAATTGACGCTGATCTTCGGATTGTCAAAATCCGGCTTCCCGGTCGACCAGTCAGGTGTTTCGGTGAAGGTGCCGCAACCGCAAATGGCGCAAAAGCCATGCTTCACGGTCTTCGAGCCCCAGCGATAGAAGGAGACGTTCTCCGGCGGGCTCGTGAGCTTGAATTGCGACGGCACATAGTAGGCCCATAGCGACCCGCGTTTCGAGCAGAACGAGCATGTGCATTGCGTCACTGTCTGCGGCGCCTCGGCAACCTCGAAGGTTGTCGCCTTGCAGTGGCAGCTGCCTTTGATGGTCATAAACTTACCTCTCCCGTTGTCCGCCACGCCCATATTGCTCGGTGGCAAGGCAACATAAAGAAGCCGTCCTGACAACCGTCTGTCAGCAGGGTTGGCAAGCATCTCCTGCCGCGGGTGGAGGTTTGCGCCTCGCCTCCCGCGGCAGGTTCGAGCCTTAATAGGAGGGCGGCGGCACGAACAGACAAATGGTCTTGCCGGCGTCGAGCCCTGCCTGGTGCGCGCACCAGTGGTATTCGCCGTCGGGCGAGTTCTTGATCCTCTTGTCACTGTAGGCCACCACCTCGCCCGTGCCCATTATGACATAGCCTTCCGGCCGCTCGCTGATGGACGACTGCGGCACCTCCTTGCAGTCGAAGTTGGCACAGCATGCAAAGGGGTATTTCCAGCCTTGCGGCATGGCCGCCGTGGGTTGGGCGTCGTGCGCTATGGCCGGAGGCGCCAGCACCGCAATGGCTCCAACAGCGAAGAGGGAAAACAACAGTCGGCCAGCCGGTCGAACGGCTTGGGCCGATCTTGATATGGCAGCAGACATCGAAACGTTCCTTTCGAGCATCAAGCGTTTTCGCTTGCCCGTTCCCGGAACGTATCTTCCCAGCGGCCGGATCGTCAGTCGCAGTTATTGCCGCGTCCGGCCATAAATGCTTCTATCCCACAGCCCGAATGCTGAGCCGATTCCATAGCCAGCGCAAGAAGTGGACGCACCGTGGCGGCGCGCCGAGCTTCAAGCTTCGGCGACGGAAAGATGCGCAGACTTGGCTGGCAAGAACCAGACGGCAGGGCTGCGCCCAGGGTGCCTAAGAACGAAGTTCCGCTGACGGAGGTTCCCGGTGCTCAGGCGTCGACATGTTCACGATATTGCGGCAGATCGTCTGCAATCGTGAACCACGGCGCCTTTGAATCGACGAAGATATGTGCGCTCGGGCGAATGCCTGGATCGTCCAACAACGTCCCCATGGCGACATGGACATAGGCGCCATCGCGGACCAGCGAATAGAGCAGCGAGCCGCATCGGCCGCAATGCGCGTCATGGCCGCTCTCGTCGCCGAAGATCAGCAGTCTGTCCTCGCCGGCGCTGAGACGGAACTTGCCGCGCTCGATGCCGGCGAAGGGTTTGAACGCCGACCCGGTCGTGCGCCGGCAGTTGGAGCAATGGCAGTTGGCGCCGTAAGCGAATTCGTCCGCCACTTCATAGTGGACGGCGCCGCAGAAGCATTTCCCCGCAAGCATCCGAGTCAACGGCCTCGTCCTCCGATGTGACGCGCAGCTTTAGTCCAGGTCCGCCACTGCTTCGCCCGCGCCACCCTCGATGCGATGAGAGAGCGAGGCTTCCATGAATTCGTCGAGGTCGCCATCGAGCACGCTCGACGGCGAGGTGCTTTCGACGCCCGTGCGCAGATCCTTCACGAGCTGATAGGGCTGCAGCACGTAGGAGCGGATCTGATGCCCCCAGCCGATGTCGCTCTTCGACGCCTCCGTGGCGTTGGCGACCGCCTCGCGCTTCTTCAACTCTTCCTCGTAGAGGCGCGAGCGTAGCATTTCCCAGGCCTTGGCGCGGTTCTTGTGCTGCGAGCGCTCGGCCTGGCAGGCGACCGCTATGCCGGTCGCCAGATGGGTAATACGCACCGCCGAGTCGGTGGTGTTGACGTGCTGGCCGCCTGAACCTGAGGAACGATAGGTGTCGATGCGCACATCGGATTCGGAAACATTGATCTCGATCGAGTCATCGATGACCGGATAGACCCAGACGCTGGCGAAGGAGGTGTGGCGCCGCGCGTTGCTGTCGTAGGGGGAGATGCGCACCAGGCGGTGGACGCCGGACTCGGTCTTCAGCCAGCCATAGGCATTGTGGCCCTTGATCAGCACGGTGGCCGACTTGATGCCCGCCTCTTCGCCGTCATGGACTTCCAGCACCTCGACCTTGAAACGGCGGCGCTCGGCCCAGCGCGTATACATGCGCAGGAGCATCGAGGCCCAGTCCTGGCTCTCGGTGCCGCCGGCGCCGGCATGGATTTCCAGATAGGTGTCGTTCGCGTCGGCCTCGCCGGAGAGCAGCGTCTCGACCTGACGGGCCTTCGCCTCGCCCTGCATCGAGCGCAGCGCCGCCTCCGCCTCGGCGATGATGCTATCGTCGCCCTCTTCCTCGCCAAGCTCGATCAGGCCGATATTGTCTTCCAGCGCCTGGGTCAGTCCCTTGACGGCGGCGATGCCGTCCTCGAGCTCCTGGCGCTCGCGCATCAGCTTCTGCGCTTCGATCGGATCGTTCCAGAGGCTGGAATCCTCGGCGCGCGAATTCAGGTACTCAAGCCGCTTTACAGCCTGATCCCAGTCAAAGATGCCTCCTCAGCAGGGTTATCGCCTGCCTGATCTCGTCGACAATGTTTTCCGTTTCCGCGCGCATGGCTTTCGTTCGGTCCTGTTCTTTTCGGTCTTTTTGGAATAGGCGCGATACATAGGCACGGCATCGCCGCCTGTAAAGCGAAATGGGCCGGCGGTTTCTCGCCGGCCCATTCTAAAATGCAGAGGTCAGTAGAGACCGCCGCCGCCGTCCTGGATGGCCTGGTTGGCCTGAGGCGACAGCGCTCCGCCCGAGCCGTTCGAGCCGTCGGCGCCCATGCCGATCACCCAGTAGCTATCGGCCGGGCCGGTGCCGGGCTTGAACGCCTCGACGATGGTGTTGGGGTCGCCTTCGGCGGCGCGCATGCCGGTCTTGCGGTTGATGGCGATCAGCTTCATGCCGTCCGGAACCTGGAAATCGGTGTTCGGCTTGCCGTCGAGCGCGACGCGCATGAAGTCCTTGAAGATCGGCGCCGCTAGACCGCCGCCGGTGGCGCCATGGCCAAGGCCGCGCGGCGTGTCGTAGCCCATGTAAAGGCCGACGACGAGGTTGGGCGTGTAGCCGATGAACCAGGCGTCCTTCTCGTCATTGGTCGTGCCGGTCTTGCCGGCGATATGGCGGCCGAGCTCGCCAATGGTGGCGCCGGTGCCGCGCTGGACCACGCCTTCCATCATCGAGGTGATCTGGTAGGCGGTCATCGGGTCGAGCACCTGCTCGGAATTGTCGACCAGCTCGGGCTCGGGCTGGTTCTTCCATTCGGTGGCGTTGCAGCCCTCGCAGCCGCGCTCGTCCTGCTTGAACACCGTCTTGCCGTAACGGTCCTGAATACGGTCGATGAGCGAGGGTTTGATCGATTTGCCGCCATTGGCCATGATCGAATAGGCCGACACCATGCGCATGACGGTCGTCTCGCCCGAGCCCAACGCCATCGGCAGATAGGGCGCCAGATGATCGTAGACGCCGAAGCGCTCGGCATATTCCACGACCAGCTTCATGCCCATGTCGTTGGCGAGCCGCACCGTCATCAGGTTGCGCGACTTCTCGATGCCGGAGCGCAAGGTGGCCGGGCCCGCGACCGTGCCGTCATAGTTCTTCGGCGTCCAGGTGGTGTTGCCGCTCTGGATGGTGATGGGGCCGTCCATGATCACCGAGGCGGGCGTGTAGCCGTTGTCGAGCGCAGCCGAATAGACGATCGGCTTGAACGAGGAGCCGGGCTGGCGCATCGCCTGGGTCGCTCGGTTGAATTCGGACTGCGCGTAAGAGAAACCGCCTACCATGGCGAGCACGCGGCCGGTGTGCGGATCCATGGCGACGAGGCCACCCTCGACCTCCGGCACCTGGCGCAGCATATAGGTGTTGTCGGAGCCCTCGTTCTTCTGCACGAAGATCACGTCGCCGGGTTCCAGCACCTCTGCCGGAGACTTCGCCCTGACGGACTTGCCTTTGACGAAGTGGCGCATGGCGAAGCCCATGTCTTCCTTGCTGACGGTGCCCTGGACACGTTCCTTGACCAGATCGCCGGAAACCTGCCGCGCCGGCTGAAGGCCGATGGTGAGGCCGCTCGCCGAACTATCGAGCACGACGGCCAGCGTCCATTCCGGCACGTCCTCCAGACCCTTCACATTGCCGAGCGGCACGCCCCAGTCGCCGGAGATGTCGATATGCGTCACCGGACCGCGATAGCCGCGCAGCATGTCGTATTTGAGCAGGCCGTTCTGCATCGACTTGCGCGCGATGAGCTGGATCTTCGGATCGAGCGTGGTGCGCACCGACAGGCCGCCCTCGTAAAGCGCGTTCTCGCCGTAGCGCGCGATGATCTGGCGGCGAACCTCCTCGGTGAAGTACTCGCCGGCGAACAGATAGGAGCCGTTGCGGCGCGGCGTCACGCCGAGCGGTTCGGCCTTGGCCTTGTCGCCCTCCTCGCGGGTGACGTAGCCGTTCTCCACCATCTGATCGATGACCCAGTTGCGGCGCTCCAGCGCGCGATCGGCGTGCTTGAAGGGGTGATAGTTGTTCGGGCCCTTCGGCAACGAGGCGAGATAGGCGGCTTCCGCGACCGTCAGTTCGTTGACCGACTTGTCGAAATAGGTGAGCGCAGCACCCGCGACGCCGTAGGCGCCGAAACCGAAGAAGATTTCGTTGAGATAGAGCTCGAGGATGCGGTCCTTCGAATAGGCCTGCTCGATGCGGAAGGCCAGGATCATCTCCTTGATCTTACGCTCATAGGTCTGGTCGGAGGTGAGCAGGAAGTTTTTCGCCACCTGCTGCGTGATCGTCGAGGCGCCGACCTGCCGCCTGCCGGAGCCGAGATTCTGCAGGTTGACGATGATGGCGCGCCCCAGGCCGGTGATGTCGATGCCGGGATGGTTGTAGAAGTTCTTATCCTCGGCCGACATGAAGGCGGCCTTGACGCGGTCCGGGATGGCCTGGATCGGCAGATAGAGACGCCGTTCGCGCGCATATTCGGCCATCAGCGAACCGTCGGAAGCGTGAATGCGCGTCGTCACCGGCGGTTCGTATTTGGCCAGAACCTCGTAGTCGGGCAGGTCCTTCGTCAGATGGCTGATATAGACGGCAAGGGCGGCCGCCACCAGCAGCGCCAGCGTCGTGCCGATGCCGAAGAAATAGCCGATGAGACGAATCATGCCCGCTCCAGTCCGAGATTCGGGAATTTCCTAAACGAAGCCGACAGTCGCGCAAGCTTCCCGGGGCGGTCCCAATCCGCAATCAAAAACCCATGTCGCGACCATGTGGACAAAATACGGCAGCGCGAAATTTGAGGACTCGGTTGCCAAATAATAACGCCGGGTGTTGTCCTCGTGCAACGCCGCTTGTGGTTGCAGGCGCCCCGGCGGTTGTGGGCAGGGTGCGGCCGGGCTCAGCCGCCCGTCGCGGTTCCGGCCTTGGCGGCGGCAAACAGGGCGACAGCGTTTGTTATGCTTTGCGCCGCCTTGCCGCGCCAGTCGGCGCTGAGCAGTTGCGCCTCGTCCTTGACGTTGGACAGGTAGCCAAGCTCAACCAGAACCGACGGCACGTCCGGGGCCTTGAGCACCCTGAAGCCTGCCGAACGCTGCGGATTGTTGATCAAGCCGACGCTGGTCGACAGCTGACCGACCAGCGTATGGGCGAAGCTCATCGAGAAACTATGGGTTTCACGGCGGATCAGATCGATCAGGATGTCCGTGACTTCCTTGTTGTCGTCCTCGATCTTCATCCCGGCAAACTGGTCGGAGAGGTTCTCGCGATCGGCGAGCGCCTGGGCCTCCGGATCGGAAGCCTTGTCCGACAGCGTGTAGACCGTGGCGCCGCGAAGCCCTTTGACGGCGATCGTATCGGCATGAATGGAGATCAGAAGGTCGGCCTCATGCTGGCGCGCGATGCGCACGCGTTCGTCCAGCGCCAGGTACACGTCATTGTCGCGCGTCATATAGACATCGTATTTGCCGACCGCGGCCAGCTTGTCGCGCAGTTCCTTGGCAAAGGCGAGCGTAACGTCCTTCTCGACCGTCCCGGCGGAGCTTTCAGCCCCGCCATCGACGCCGCCATGACCAGGGTCGATAACCACCGTGAAGCGATGGCCGGGCGCCGAGATCGGTCCGGTGCCGACCCGCTCGCCCTTTCCGGCGGAAACGGTCGAACCGGTCGTCAGCGCCTGGTTGGCAAGTGCTTCGTCGAACTCCCGTTCGGAAGCGGCCGACATGTCGATGGCGATGCGATAGCCGCTGCCGTCGTCATTCTTGAGCACGTCGAGCTTGTCGACGGCGAAAGGTCCCTTGCCAGTGAGGATCAGGCGCGAACCGTGCCCCTGATCGCCGTAGCGGACGGCCCGCACGAGGCCTCGCGGCTTCACATCCTTGGCGTCGAGAGCGAATCGCGTGCGCGGCAGGTCGACGACCAGGCGATAGGGGCCGCGCAGCAGGAACCATTTGATGTCCGGTTCGCGGTCGAAGTTCAAGACGATGCGCATCTTTGCGGCGTCGCCGGCCATCTTGTAGCCGGTTGCGCCAAGCAGGGTATCGGCGTGCGCGGCCGCGAAACAGGACAGGATGGTCACCAGCAAGGCGAGCCAAGCCAGGCGCAGGACATGCCCGGCGGCCCTACCCCTCTTGTCCGCGGTGCCCGCCGATCCCATCTCTTATCCGCCGCTCCCGGTTTGACGCCTTGCGTCCGGTCTTCCTGCAGAGTGCCCGTCAGGCCACCAATTCGATTAACGATTGGTATTCAGAGAAGGTTAACCAAGCCTTTCATGGAGCGCGACGAAAGGCACCTTCCCCTGCGGAAGCGCTTTTTGCCGGCATCCGAAATCGGGGTTGCCTTCCATCCCGCCAAATCATAAAAGCGACGTTGGATCACTGCAATCCTGGAACCGCTCGCCTCAGCGGTTTCCTGCCAAAGGCCGGATGCAAAGGCGGCTCCGTTATCCTTCCAGGCTCAGGTGGTCGCGACGATTTTCGCAAGCGTGCTCCCGTGGCGGGGGAATCGCTTGCGTGAGGAAAACGGCCGGGGTTGCCCGCGCCGGCTCTTCGTGAGCAACAAGCTGGTCCGGCTCAGCCCGGGCTTTGGTTCAAAAGGTTCTGCTGGGTGCCGATGGCTTCAAGCGCAATCATGGAAAGGTCCGCATCAAACCGCGCCATAGTGGCTGCGGGCGGCACCGCCATCGCGCTGAAGCGGCGGCTAGCGGACATTCAATTATCCGGCATGCACACAGATACAGGCGCACAGCGGCGGGCGTTGCCACGCCAGCTGCGGCCGTCGGCTGCCGGCAGGAAACAAGATAATGCCCAACAAGATGCTGATAGACGCCTCCCACCCGGAGGAAACACGCGTTGTCGTCGTTCGCGGTAACCGCATCGAAGAATTTGACTTTGAATCCCAGGACAAGAAGCAGCTCAAAGGAAACATCTACCTCGCCCGCGTAACGCGCGTCGAACCTTCCCTCCAGGCAGCCTTTGTCGAGTATGGCGGCAACCGTCACGGTTTCCTCGCCTTCAGTGAAATCCATCCCGATTATTACCAGATCCCGGTCGCCGACCGTCAGGCTCTGCTGCGCGCCGAAGCGCAGGAAGCCGAGGACGAGGACGACGAGGAGGCCGAGAGCGGCGAAGAGCAGCAGGCGCGCGATCGCGGCGGCCGGCGCAACCGGCGTCGCGGCGGCAAGAACCGCGACCGCGGCGAGCACAAGCACGATGCCGAAGTCGCCGCTTCCCCTGAAAGCGGGGAAAGCCCGGCTGAGGGCATAGCGGCCGAGGAAACCGCTGCCGAGGCGGTGAATAACGAAGATGCCGGCGGCGAGACCGGCGATGCCCGGGCGGAAAATGCCGAGATGGTCTCCGAGGCCGCCGAGGCCGTGCCGGAAACGCCTGAAGGGCCTGCCGCTGAGACTGGCGGCGACGCCGTAGCGGCCGAAGATGCCGACGACGAGGACGGGAAACCGTCCGAAGGCGGGCCCACATCGATCGCCGCGAGCGTCGACGCCGACGTGATTTCCGAAGCCGTCCCGCAGACGGATCAGTCCGAGCAGAGCGGCGAAGCCGCCGCCAGCGACACTGATCGCGGCATGCTGGAGGATGTCTCGTCCTCGCATTCGGACGAGCACGAGGTCGAATCGGTCGGCGCCGAAGACGCGCTCGAGGAGATCCGCAACCGCCGCAAGCCGGTACGTCGCCAGTACAAGATCCAGGAAGTCATCAAGCGCCGGCAGATCCTTCTGGTGCAGGTGGTCAAGGAAGAGCGCGGCAACAAGGGCGCGGCTCTCACCACGTATCTCTCGCTTGCCGGCCGCTATTCGGTGCTGATGCCCAACACGGCGCGCGGCGGCGGCATCTCGCGCAAGATCACCAACGCGCAGGACCGCAAGCGCCTGAAGGAGGTCGTGGCCGACCTCGAAGTGCCGCAGGGCATGGGCGTCATCCTGCGCACCGCCGGCGAAAGCCGCACCAAGGCCGAGATCAAGCGCGATTACGAATATCTGATGCGGCTGTGGGAGAATGTCCGCAACCTCACGCTGCAATCCACCGCCCCTGCCCTGGTCTATGAGGAAGGCAGCCTGATCAAGCGCTCGGTGCGCGACCTCTACAACAAGGATATCGACGAGATCCTGGTCTCCGGCGAGGACGGCTATCGCGAGGCCAAGGACTTCATGCGCATGCTGATGCCGAGCCATGCCAAGGTGGTTCAGCCCTACCGCGACACGACCCCCATCTTCGTGCGCAACGGCATCGAGGCGCAGCTCGACCGCATGCTGCAGCCGCAGGTGACGCTGAAGAGCGGCGGCTACATCATCATCAACCAGACCGAGGCGCTGGTTTCGATCGACGTCAACTCCGGCCGCTCCACCAAGGAGCATTCGATCGAGGAGACCGCGCTCCATACCAATCTGGAAGCGGCCGAGGAAGTCGCACGCCAGTTGAGACTGCGCGACCTTGCCGGTCTCATCGTCATCGACTTCATCGACATGGAGGAGAACCGCAACAACCGCGCCGTCGAGAAGCGGCTGAAGGATCACCTCAAGAACGATCGCGCCCGCATCCAGGTCGGCCGCATCTCGCATTTCGGCCTGATGGAGATGTCGCGCCAGCGCATCCGCGCCAGCGTGCTGGAATCGACCATGAAGCCCTGCCCGCATTGCGGCGGTACCGGTCACGTGCGCTCCGATTCTTCCGTGGCGCTGATGGTGGTGCGGGCGATCGAGGAATTCCTGCTCAAGGATTCCCGCAGCCACATCATCGTGCGCACACCGGCCGCGACCGCGCTCTATGTGCTCAACCACAAGCGCGCCAATCTGGTGGAGCTTGAAGCCCGTTTCGGCCTGACCATCACGATCGAGGCCGACGAGACGCTCGGCACCCAGCATTACGCGATCTTCCGTGGCGCCATCGCCGAAAAGCCGGAAGGCTTTGTCGAAGTGCGCAGCCTGCCGGCCTATGTCGAGCCGGAAGAGCCCGAGGACGAGATCGTCGTCGAGGAGGAGGAAGAAGAGGTTACGGTCCAGGCCGAACAGCCGCGCCACCCGCAGCAGCAGGGCCAGCACCAGCAGCGCTCCGAGGATGGCGAAGGCCGCAGACGCCGCAAGCGCCGGCGGCGGCGCGGCGGCAGGGATCGCGACCGTGAGCACAATGCGGATGTCGCAGCCGCGCCGGCCCAAACCGGGGAAGCAACCGGTGACGCCACGGATGCGGCCGAAGAAGCAGCTCAGGAGGTGACCGCCGGCGGCGAGGCCGTGGCAGCGACAACGGAGGAGGGCGCGGCCAAGAAGCGCCGGCGGGGCAAACGCGGCGGCAAGCGCAACCGCCGTGAAGACGAGGCTTCGGAGGCAATTGCCGGCGAGACTGCCGGCGACACCGAGGACGAAGCGGCGGAGGGTGAGGAAACCGCCGGCGAGCCGGTTGTTGCAGCCGCACCCGAGCAGCCTGCCGCTCCCGCCGCCGCCAATGAAGATGCCGAGACGGCCGAAAAGCCGAAGAAACCGCGCCGTTCACGAGCCAAAAAGGCGGCCGAGGAAACCGTCGCCGAGACGGTGTCGGAGCCTGTGGCGGAAGCCCAGGCCGCGCCAGTGACAGTCGAGCCCGAGCCGGAGCCGGAGCCGGCGGCTGCCGCACCCGCGGCGGCCGAGGCGGAGCCCGCCGCCAACGCGCATCCGACGCGGCGCAAGCCGCAGTCGATCGACGCGCCGGTTGTTCCCGTCGTGTCCTCGAACGTGTCCGACGAGGCCAAGGCCGAGGACAAGCCGAAGCGCGCCGGCTGGTGGCAGCGCAAGGGTTTTTTCTAAACCTTTCCGGTTGTTAGACCGATCTTTTAAAAAAATCCCGCGCCTGGCCTGGCGCGGGATTTTTCGTTTCGCCGACAACTCTTTCCGAGCAGGACGGAAAGCCGCTGCGCACTTCTCCTGGAATTGCTGTTTTGTTGACGAAACCCCGAACGGAAAACCGCTGCGCACTTTTCCTGGAATTGCTGTTTTTTTTGTTCACGCAATTTCGAACGGAAAACCGCTGCGCACTTTTCCTGGAATTGCTTTTAAGGCGCAAAAATCGACCAGTTCATCATTCGGGCGAGCTTCTCGAGCGCGATGGAGCCGAGCTTGGAGTTGCCGTTCTCGTTGAGGCCGGGCGACCACACCGCCAGCGAAGCAACCCCCGGCACGATGCCGAGAATGCCGCCGCCCACACCGCTTTTGCCGGGAATGCCGACGCGGAAGGCGAAATCGCCGGAACCGTCATAATGGCCGCAGGTCAGCATCAGCGCGCCGATGCGGCGGGCCCGCTCGGCCGACACGACAGAATGCCCTGTCGCCGGGTTCCTGCCGCCATTGGCCAGAAAGCGGCCGGCCATGGCGAGCTGGCGGCAGCTCATGGCGATCGCGCAATGGTGGAAATAGACACCCAGCGCCAGCTCCGGCTCATGATGGAGATTGCCGAAAGACTTCATGTAGTTGGCCAGAGCGAAGTTGCGGTAGCCGGTGGCCCGTTCGGATGCGGCCACTTCGCGGTCGACGATGATCGTCTCGTCGTCGGCGAGGAACTGGATGAAGCGCAGGATTTCGCCGATCGCCTCGCGCGGCTGATGGCCGGCGAGCAGGACGTCGGACACGACGATGGCGCCGGCATTGATGAACGGATTGCGCGGTATGCCGTTCTCGTGCTCGAGCTGGACGATCGAATTGAACGGATTGCCGGACGGCTCGCGGCCGACGCGATGCCAGAGCGCATCGCCCACCTTGCCAAGCGCCAGCGTGAGCGTGAAGACTTTCGAGACGCTCTGGATCGAAAAGGGCTGATCGGCATCGCCGGCAAGAAGGACCCGCCCGTCATTGGTCACCGCGGCGATGCCGAATTTCTTCGGATCCACCTTGCCGAGCTGCGGGATGTAGGTCGCCACCTCGCCGCGATCGGTGCGCTCCGCCATGTCGGCGGCAACTTCCGCCAGTGCCTGATCGAGTTCCGGCATGGCTTCTATTTCAGCCAGCGTTCGATGCGCGCCAGCGCCTCGACCATGTCGTCATGGCTGCCGGCATAGGAAAAGCGCATGGTGCGGTGGCCCTGCAGCGGGTCGAAATCGCGGCCGGGCGTCGCCGCGACATGCGCTTCGGCCAACATCTTGCGTGCAAAGGCCATGCTGTCATTGGTGTGGCGGGTGATATCGCAGAAAGCGTAGAAGGCGCCGTCCATTGGGGCGGCGAGCGCGAAGCCGAGTTCCGGCAGACGCTTCATCAGAAGGTCCCGGTTCCAGGCATAACGCGCCTTCACCTTTTCCAACTCCTCGGTCGCCTTGAAGGCCTCGATCGCCGCGATCTGCGACAGTTCCGGCGGCGAGATGTAGAGGCTCTGGGCGACACGCTCGATCGGCCGCACCAGTTCTTCCGGCAGCACCATCCAGCCGATGCGCCAGCCGGTCATGCAATAATATTTCGAGAAGGAGTTGATCACGGTGACGCCGGCGCCATGCGCCAGCGCGGTGCGATCGGGCGCCGTATAGGCCAGCCGGTGATAGATCTCGTCCGAGATCACGGCGATGCCGAGTTCCTCGGCCGTTCTGACCAGCGCAGCGAGCTCGTCCGCCGGAATCACCGCGCCGGTCGGATTGGCGGGGCTGGCGAACAGCACACCCCTCAGCGGCTTCTCGCGATGGGCGGCCTTCAGATGCTCGGCGTGCAGATAGGCGTCCGCGCCGAGTTCGATCTCGACGATTTCGATGCCGAGCGCGGCCATGATGTTGCGGTAGGCAGGATAGCCGGGCGCGGCGATGGCGACGCGGTCGCCCGGATCGAACATGGCCAGGAAGGCGAGGTTGAAGGCGGCCGACGAACCGGTCGTGACGGCAATGCGCGACGGCGCGACGTCGATCCCGTAATGCTCGCCATAATGCGCCGCGATCGCCTTGCGCAGGTCGGCAAGGCCCAAGGCGTCGGTGTAGCCGATGCGGCCGTGCCTGAGCGCCGCGGCCGCCGCCTCGCGGACGCCGACCGGCGCCGGATCCGACGGCTGGCCGACGGCCATCGACACGACGGGCACGCCGGTGGCTTTCAGCCGGTTGGCTTCGGCCAGGATGTCCATGGCGTGGAAGGGCTCGACTTCCCCCCGGCACGAAAGCGAAACGACCATTTTACCTCTTCCAACCTGCCTATTCCGGCGAATTCTGGATGCAAGGAGCGCAGACTTGCCTTTGAACTGCCCTAGTTACGGGACAGCGCCGCACAAATGCCCGATTGATGTGGGGATCACAAGCGCGCAGGAAGTTGCCGGTGCCGACTTTTCATCTTTCGCCCGCTCGTCTACCAGTGGACCTATGTTGAGCCGACCCCGACCATCGATTGGCGAATCGACCTCCCTCAGCCGAACCGCGCGCGGTTTCGCGACGCTTATGCTTGCCGCCGCCGTTGCCGTGTCGAGCTCGGTCAGCGCCTTGGCGCAAGGCGTGCCGGTGGTGCGGGACGCCGAAATCGAGGCGCTGGTGCGCGACTATGCCCGGCCGATCTTCAAGGCGGCGGGGCTCGCCAATGACGGCATCGACATCGTCCTCGTCAATGATTCGAGCTTCAACGCCTTCGTCACAGGACGGCGCCTGTTCATCAACACCGGCGCGCTGGTGACCGCCGAGACGCCGAACGAGATCATCGGCGTCATCGCGCACGAGGCCGGCCATATCGCCGGCGGGCACCAGCAGAAACTGCGCGACCAACTCGACCGGGCCAAGACCATGGCCATCATCGCCACGCTGCTCGGCGCCGGCGCCATGGTTGCCGGGGCCACCACCAACAGCCGCGGCCTTGCCGGCGCCGGCATGGGCGTCGCGGCCGGCGGCGGTGAGATGGCGCAGCGCTCGATCCTTGCCTATCAGCGCACCGAAGAGATCACCGCCGACCGCTCGGCGATCACCTATCTCAACGCCACCGGCCAGTCCGGCACGGGCATGCTTAAGACCTTCGGCCGCTTCCAGAGTGCGCTGTCGCTGGCCGGCACCCAGGTCGACCCCTATCGGATCAGCCATCCGATGCCGCAGGAGCGCATCGCCAACCTCGAAGTGCTCGTCAAGCAAAGTCCGTTCGTCAGCGTTGTCGACCCGCCGGCGCTGCAGCAGCGGCACGACATGATGCGCATCAAGATCGCCGCCTATATGCAGGGCCAGGCGGCCGTCGCGCGGCTGATGCGCAAGAACCCGACCAGCCTCGCCTCGCGCTACGGCGATGCGCAGCAGACTTATCTCTACGGCAATCCGGGCGCGGCGCTGACCAAGACGGCGGCGCTGATCAAGGAACAGCCGAAGAACCCGTATTTCCAGGAGTTGCGCGGCGACATCCTGATGAAGATCAACAAGCCGAAGGATGCGGCGGACGCCTATGCCAAGGCGGTCAGCCTCGATCCCGCACGCTCCGGCTTGCTGTTGATCTCCCTCGGACAGGCGCTGATGGCGGTCGGCACACCCGATTCGCTCAAGAAGGCCGTCACCCAGCTCAACAACGGCGTCGGGCGCGACAGAGAGAATTCCGATGCTTATCGCTTTCTGGCGCAAGCCTATGGCGAACTCGGCGACGTTCCGGCCGCAGATCTCGCCACCGCCGAGGGCCATTACTACTCGGGCGACTACAAGAACGCGAAGATCTTCGCCATGCGCGCTCAACAGAAATTGAAGCACGGCGAACCCCGCTGGGTCCGCGCTCAGGATATTATAAACTACACGCCATCGAACAAACTCAAATGAACCTCCGGGGCGCTGGCCGCGACCAAGGCGCACCAGGATAGGCAAAAGGATCGACGATCATGAACAAGGCAATCCTGCTTGGCAGTGCTGGCGGTCTGACGGTAGCGCTCGGCATGCTGGCCTTCGGCTTCGTCGCGGGGAACCCCCAGACCGCGAAGGCCGACACCGCGCAAGTGGCGCAGGTCACGTCCTCCATCGATAGCAAGGGCTCCGCCGACACCAAGATCGATCGGAAGGAGGTCGAGGGCATCATTCGCGACTATCTCTTGAAGAACCCGGAGGTTCTGCTCGAGGTGCAGGACGCGCTCGAGGCCAAGCAGAAGGAAGAGCAGCGGCTCGCGGCACTCGGCGTCATCAAGGATGCCAAGGACGAGATCTTCAACTCCACCTTCGACGGCGTCGTCGGCAATCCGAAGGGCAAGGTCACGATCGTCGAGTTCTACGACTACAATTGCGGCTTCTGCAAACGCGCCATCGAGGACATGCAGGCGCTGACCAAGTCCGATCCGGACCTGCGTTTCGTACTCAAGGAATTCCCGATCCTCAGCCCGGATTCGCAGAAGGCCAGCGTCGTTTCCATGGCGTTCCACCTGATGCATCCGGAGAAATACGGCGAATTCCACACCGCGCTGCTGGGTGGCCAAGGCCGCGCCACCGAAGCGACCGCCATCAAGGTGGCGCTTTCGCTCGGCGCTGACGAGGCTGCGCTGCGTGAAAAGATGAAGGATCCGCGCATCGCCGAAACGCTGTCGCGCACCTATGACCTTGCGACGAAACTGTCGATCACCGGCACGCCGTCCTACGTGGTCGGCAACGAGGTGATCTTCGGAGCGCTCGGCCAGCAGGTTCTGGCGGAAAAGATCGAACAGGCCAAGAGCGCGCTGTAAGCGCTTGCGGATGTAAAACCGGCCGCTGTGGACAGCGCAAGAACGCACTTGCGCTCTTTTCGCGGGCGGCTATGCCCATTATAGAGGCCAGTGCGCCGGCTCGGGGCCGGCGTAGAACAAGGTCGCCATATTGAAAACGATTTTCGTCCTCAACGGTCCCAATCTCAATGCGCTCGGCAAGCGCGAGCCGGGAATTTATGGCGGCAAAACGCTTGCAGCCATCGCCGAGGATTGCAAGGCGGCGGGCGCCGCGCTCGGACTCGAGATCGATTTTCGCCAGTCCAACCATGAGGGCGATCTGGTCGACTGGATCCAGGAAGCCGGCGACAAGGCTTCCGGAATCGTCATCAATCCCGGCGCCTACAGCCACACCTCGATCGCCATCCACGACGCCATCCGCTCTATCGCGCCGCTGCCCGTCGCGGAAGTCCACCTTTCCAACATCCACGCGCGGGAGCCCTTCCGCCACGTCTCCATGGTCGCGCCGGTCGCTGTCGGCATGATCTGCGGGTTCGGGCCGCTCGGCTACACGCTCGCGCTGCAGGCACTGGCGGCACGCCTGTGACCGACCCCCAAACAGAAGGCCCGAAAATGTCGATAAAAAAGAACGGTGTTGACCAGCAGCTGATCCGCGACCTGGCGGGCATTCTGAACGACACCAATCTGACCGAGATCGAGGTCGAGCTCGGCGATCTGAAGGTGCGCGTGTCGCGCCAGTCGCAGGCCGTCCACGCGGTTGCAGCGCCACTGCCCGCGGTCGCTGCGGCTCCGGCGCCTGCACCGGCTCAGCCTGCCGCGGCCGCCGCCGCGGCGCCCGCCGATCCGTCGAAGAACGCCGTGCCCTCGCCGATGGTCGGCACGGCCTATCTGGCGCCCTCGCCCGACGCCAAGCCGTTCGTCGAGATCGGCCAGAAGGTGAAGGAAGGCCAGACCCTGCTCATCATCGAAGCGATGAAGACGATGAACCAGATCCCCTCGCCGCGCGCCGGCACGGTGACCGCGATCCTCATCGAGGACGCTCAGCCGGTCGAGTATGGAATGCCGCTGGTGGTCCTCGAGTAGAGTCGGGAACAGCCAAGAGATGTTCCAGAAGATCCTCATCGCCAATCGCGGCGAAATCGCGCTCCGGGTGCTGCGCGCCTGCAAGGAGCTCGGCATCCAGACGGTGGTGGTCCATTCCACCGCGGATTCCGATGCCATGCATGTGCGGCTTGCCGACGAGAGCGTGTGCATCGGCCCGCCGCCCTCGCGCGAAAGCTATCTCAACATCCACCAGATCGTGGCTGCCTGCGAGATCACCGGCGCCGACGCGGTGCATCCGGGCTACGGCTTCCTGTCGGAGAACGCCAAGTTCGCCGACATCCTGGCGGCCCACAACATCACCTTCATCGGCCCGTCGGGCGACCATATCCGCATCATGGGCGACAAGATCGAGGCCAAGCGCACGGCAAAACGCCTCGGCATTCCCGTCGTCCCCGGTTCCGACGGCGCGATCAGCGACGACAAGGAAGCCAAGCGCATCGCCGCCGAGATCGGCTATCCGGTGATCATCAAGGCCTCGGCCGGCGGCGGCGGCCGCGGCATGAAGGTGGCGCATACCGAAGCGGACCTCGAAGTCGCGCTGCAGACAGCCAAGTCGGAAGCGGGAGCGGCCTTCGGCGACGACGCCGTCTACATCGAGAAATATCTGGAGAAGCCGCGCCATATCGAGGTGCAGGTGTTCGGCGACGGGGCCGGCCGCGGCGTGCATTTCGGCGAGCGCGACTGCTCGCTGCAGCGGCGGCACCAGAAAGTCTGGGAGGAAGCCAATTCGCCGGCGCTCAATGCCGAGGAACGTTCGCGCATCGGCGACATCTGCGCCAAGGCGATCGCCGATCTCGGCTATTCCGGCGCCGGCACGATCGAATTCCTCTACGAGAATGGCGAGTTCTATTTCATCGAGATGAACACGCGCCTGCAGGTCGAGCACCCGGTGACCGAGGCGATCACCGGCATCGACCTCGTGCACGAGCAGATCCGTGTCGCTTCGGGCGGCGGGCTGTCGGTCCGGCAAGAGGAAATCAAGTTCACCGGCCATGCCATCGAGTGCCGCATCAACGCCGAGGACCCGCGCACCTTCGCGCCCTCGCCCGGCACGATCACACATTTCCACACGCCCGGCGGGCTCGGAGTCCGCGTCGATTCCGGTGTCTATTCCGGTTATAAGATCCCGCCCTATTACGACAGCCTGATCGGCAAGCTGATCGTGCATGGCCGCAACCGCGTCGAATGCATGATGCGGCTGCGCCGCGCGCTCGACGAATTCGTCGTGGACGGCATCAAGACGACGCTGCCGCTGTTCCGCGACCTTGTCGGCAACCCGGACATCGCCAATGGCGACTACGACATCCACTGGCTGGAAAAATACCTGGCTAAGGGTGAATAGCTCGGGGATGCGATGACCCGCCCCTACGCGCCAGGCTATCGCATTCCGACCGACCTGCTGCTTCGGGCCTATGCCTCTGGCGTCTTCCCGATGGCCGAGAGCGCCGACGACCCGGAAGTGTTCTGGGTGCGGCCGGAAACGCGCGGCATCATTCCGCTGGACGGTTTCCATATACCGCGCAGCCTCAAGAAGACGATCCGCAAGCATCCGTTCGAGATCCGCTACGATTTCGATTTCGAGGCGACGATCGACGGCTGCGCCGAAAGGCGCGAGGAGCGCCGCTCGACCTGGATCAACGCGCCGATCCGCGAAGCCTATGTCGAATTGTATCGACTTGGGCATTGCCATTCGGTCGAGGCGTGGCGTGAGGGCCGGTTGGTGGGCGGCCTCTATGGCGTTTCGCTCGGACGCGTGTTCTTCGGCGAAAGCATGTTCGCCAGGGAGACCGATGCGTCGAAGACGTGTCTCTACTATCTCGTCGAACGGCTGAAGGCGCGCGGCTTCGAGTTGCTCGACACCCAGTTCACGACCGAGCATTTGAAGCGCTTCGGCGCCGTCGACGTGCCGCGCGGCCAGTACGAGAAAATGCTCGCCGAGGCGCTGAAGGGCGAGGCTGTCTTCTATCCCTGAGGATCAGTCCTATGCCGCGTCGATCGGCGTCTGCGCATGGAACATCATCTTCCAACCGTCGGCGCGGTGGACATAGCCGGTGCTGACGAGCGCCGCATAGGATTCGCCGTTGTCGCGCGTTGCGCGCGCCTCGTAAGTCAGCATGACGATATCGCTGCCCGGCTCGACCATGCCCTTCAGCGTGATGTCGAGGTCGCGCCAGCGGTTGGGCTTGCTGGCCGTCGCAGCCAATTCAGCATTGGTCATCGCCTTGGCCATTTGCGGAAAGGCGACCAGGCATTCCATATCGGCGTTAGCTTCATAATAGGCGGAACCGCCTGACCAAAAGCCCTTCTCTATATCGAGAAGCTCCTGCTTGTTGGCGGTGATCGGCTTCTTGGTGGTCATCGCGGAATCCTTCTCGCCTCGTCGCCGATTTGCAACGGCTCACGGGCGGGCAGGTTCCGAGATCAGTTGGTGTTGGTCGTGTCGTCCGGCTCCGGCGCTGCGTCTGCCGGCTCCGACGCTGCGTCGGCCGGTTGCGCTGCAGCCTTGGGCTTGGCCGCCTGGGCCTTCGGCTTGGCCGTGTCGGCCTTGGCCGCGGTCGGCGGCGGCACATCCGACTTCTGCTTGCAGCCCTTGAGCCAGACGTCATAAACGGCGTGCTCGACGGCGTTGAGGCCGGGGCTTTCGGCAAACATCCAGCCGGTGAAGATGCGACGGATCTTGCGGTCGAGCGTGATCTCGTCGACCTCGACGAAGGAATCGGTCTTCGGCTGCTCCGTATCCGGCCGCGAATAGCAGACGCGAGGCGTCACCTGCAAAGCGCCGAACTGCACGGTCTCGTCGATATAGACGTCGAAGGTGATGATGCGGCCGGTGATCTTGTCTATGCCGGCGAACTCGGCCACCGGATTGGTGATGCGGTCGGAGACCGCAGGCGCAGGGGCCGGCGCCTGCGCGGCGGCGAATGCGCCGGTCGAAGCAACCAGAAGAGAGATCGCCGCGATCAGCGCCCTTGAGGAATGGCTTCGAATCCGGGAACGCAATTCCGGACGGAAGGCCACGGCGGAGGCACCGGGCCTAACCGCTGCGCACTTTCCCTGGAATTGCTCTGGATCGCTCATGCAAAAATACCGGTGGTTGCGCCCGGGTGATTCTTCAATGCCCAAGGCTAATCGAGGCCGCGCTATCAGCAAGCAGCTAAACGCCAATTGTGGCGACAAAGGACCGAAGCGGCGTCCTGGACGCGGATTACGATCCGGGCGTCCAGGCGTCGTAGTCGCCGGTCACCTGCGGGCGATGCTGGTTGGTCAGGATCGAGCCCTTCGGACGATAGGCCGACGGCGTTCCGGTCGGATTCGCCTGATGCGGCTTCTGCCATTCGCGCGGCTTGTAGTTCTCGCTGGTGGGAGCGGTGTCGACGCGGTGATGGATCCAGCCATGCCAGCCGGGCGGGATCTTCGAAGCTTCCGAATAGTCGCGATAGATGACCCAGCGGCGCGTGCGGCCTTCCGAATCGACCCCGCCCTCGTAATAGACGTTGCCTGCTTCGTCCTCGCCCACCCTCTTGCCGAAGCGCCAGGTGTGGAAGCGGGTGCCGAGCGTCTGGCTGTTCCACCAGGTGAAAAACTGCAGCAGGAAAGTTTTCATCCAGATCCTCGCGGCGGCAGCGGCTCCTGCCTTTCCCCTGCTTATGGCGTCACGTCACCGCGAAGGCAAGGGCTTTGCCATACGCCGAACGCAAATGCTTCGTGCGCTAAATCGATGCAGTTGTCCTGCCGGTGGCAACGCGGCTTGCCAAGCGTTGCCTGTCTTTCTAAAGCTCGGCCCGCCCCGTTTCGGGCGCGCCCAGACCCGGATGATTTCAGGTCGAATCGACCTGAAATCATCCGGGTCTGAATCGAAGAGATAGAGCATGATGTCGTCCGAAAACCGCTACACACTTTTCGGCATCATGCTCTAGGGAGGTGACGATTGACCCGGGATCCGTCCTCCGACAGCCGGATCAGCGCCGAAGACATTCGCCGCCGCAAGGGCGGCGTGCCGATCGTCTGCCTCACCGCCTATACCTATCCCGTCGCCCGCCTGCTCGATCCACATGTCGACCTGCTCCTGGTCGGGGACAGCGTCGCCATGGTCCTGCATGGCCATGCCACCACGCTCGGCGCCTCGCTGGAGATGATGATCGCACACGGACAGGCCGTGATGCGCGGCTCGGCCAAGGCCTGCGTGGTGGTCGACATGCCGGCGGGCAGCTACGAGGCCTCGCCGGCGCAGGCCGTGGCGGCGGCGAAGCGCATTGTCGAGGAAACGGGCTGCCAGGCCGTGAAGCTCGAAGGCGGCGTCGACATGGCTTCGCGGATCGCGGCGATCGTCGCCGAAGGGATACCGGTCATCGGCCATATCGGCCTGCAGCCGCAATCGGTCGAGAAGGATGGCGGCTACAAGATCAAGGGCCGGACGGAGGACAACATCGCTGCCCTGTTCAGCGATGCCGAAGCGGTGGAAGAAGCCGGCGCTTTTGCGGTCGTCATCGAGGGCACGATGGAGCCCGTGGCCGCGAAGCTGACCCATCACATTTCCATACCGACCGTTGGCATCGGCGCCAGCGCCGAATGCGACGGCCAGATCCTGGTGATCGACGACATGGTCGGCATGACCGTCGACCGTGTGCCGAAATTCGTCAAGGAATTCGCCAACTTGCGCGGCGCGATAACGGATGCGGCGGCACGCTACGCCGCCGAAGTGCGCAGCCGCACTTTCCCCGGTCCCGATCACGTCTTCACGGCGGCCTCCGGCAAGGACAAGACATGAACGCGCCAATCGTCGTCGACAGCGTCGCCGCCCTTCGGGCGCAGGTCCGGGACTGGCGGCAGGCCGGCCTTAAGGTCGCCATGGTGCCGACGATGGGGGCGCTGCATGACGGCCATATCTCGCTGGTCAGGATCGCGCTCGAACGGGCCGAGCGGTGCGTCGTCTCGATCTTCGTCAATCCGACGCAATTCGCGCCGACGGAAGATCTCGACAAGTACCCGCGCCAGCTAGCGCGCGATCTCGACCGGTTGCGGGATGCAGGCGCGCATCTCGCCTTCACGCCGGACGTGAGCGAAATGTACCCCTCTGGCTTCGCCATCAAGATCTCGGTCGGCGGCCCCTCCCGCGGCCTGGAAACAGACTTCAGGCCGAGCTTCTTCGACGGCGTCGCGACCGTAGTGGCCAAGCTCTTTCTGCAGGCGGCGCCCGATTGCGCCGTGTTCGGCGAAAAGGACTACCAGCAGCTCTGCGTCGTCAGGCAGCTCTGCCGCGATCTCGATTTGCCGGTCGAGATTATCGGCGCGCCGACCGTGCGCGATGCGCACGGCCTCGCCATGTCGTCGCGCAATGCCTATCTCGGCGCGACAGAGCTCGAGATCGCGCGCAAGCTCAATTTGGTCCTCTGCCGCACGGCGGCGGCGCTTTCAGCCGGCGCGGATGAGGCCGCCGCGACCGAAGATGCCGCAAAGGCGCTGGTCTCGGCAGGCTTCCAAAAGGTCGACTATGTCGCCGCCCGCGCGAGCGTCACGCTCGAACCCTGGCAGCGGGGCCGAGACGGACGCCTGCTCGCGGCGGCATGGCTCGGCACAACCCGGCTGATCGACAATGTGGAAATTCCCTCCGCCTGAGCGATCCTTGCCGATCGGCGGCTGTGCATCGGTGCAACCGCGCCGCCGCTGCGCTCGGCCTGATCGCGCGACGTCTACTCTTCCGACGGCATATGGAGATACTGATAGGTCACGCCGCCAAAAGTCTCATCCGACACTTCGGTCGGCATCAGTTCCGGCAGGCTCGGCATGGCAATCCCCCATTTACTGGCGACGCCTCTGCCTTAGTGGAGGGCCCGACCCTGGCGACGAGCAGCCTTGATCGCGCGGATCGGCGCGATCAAATCAAAACCGCGCGATGAATGGCCGTGCTCGCCGCCGATCTAGCGGATCCGCTTCTCCATGATGAGGGCGGGCAATCCCGAACTACCGCCGCAATCGGCGGTCCTGCCTGCCGGGCGGAACCCATTCGCCTCGTAGAAGGCGATCGTCGCGGCATTTGCTTCCTCGACTTCGAGGCGCAGCGTGTCCATCTCCGGAAAACTGGCTTCGACTTCGTCGAGCAGCGACTGGCCAATCCCCTGCCGCTGGCAGGTCGGATGCACATAAAGCTGGTTCAAAAGGACGATCTTCGGGTCGGTGGTGGCGGCGGCGAACGCCATGCCGCCGAGCCGCTTGCCATCGTCAGCCACCAGGAACTCGGAATTCGGGCGGGTCAGCCGCGCCCTGAGGGAGGCGATCGAATGCCAGTCGTCGGTGATCGCCGCAACCCGCTCGGCCCCATAGATGGCATCGTAAGTGGCATGCCAAGTCTCGACCAGCAACGCACGGACGGCTGCGAGATCACGTTCGCTCGCCGTCCGCACGAACATCGCTAGCCCTCGATGCCGAGCTTTGCCTTGACGAGGTCGTTCACCGCCTGCGGGTTGGCCTTGCCGCCTGTCGCCTTCATCACCTGGCCGACGAACCAGCCGGCCATGGTCGGCTTGGCGCGCGCCTGTTCGGCCTTGTCGGGATTGGCGGCGATGACCTCGTCGACGGCCTTCTCGATGGCGCCGGTGTCCGTGACCTGCTTCATGCCTCGGCTCTCGACGAGCTCACGCGGATCTCCGCCCTCATTCCAGACGATCTCGAACAGGTCCTTGGCAATCTTTCCGGAAATGGTGCCTTCCTTGATCAGGTCGATGACTGCTCCAAGCTGCTCCGGCGAAAGCGGAGCATCTTCAATGTCTTTTCCGGCTTTGTTCAAGGCGCCCAGCAGATCGTTGATGACCCAGTTGGCCGCGAGCTTGCCGTCGCGGCCGGAGGCCACCTTCTCGAAATAGTCGGCGATCGGCTTTTCCGAGACCAGCACCGAAGCGTCATAGGCCGACAGGCCCAGCGATGAGATCAGCCGTGCCTTCTTGTCGTCGGGCAGTTCCGGCAGGTCCTTGGCGAGCGCGTCGACATAGGCCTGGTCGAATTCCAGAGGCAGAAGGTCCGGATCGGGAAAATAGCGATAGTCATGCGCCTCTTCCTTGGAGCGCAAGGAACGCGTTTCACCCTTCGCCGGGTCGAACAGGCGCGTCTCCTGATCGATCTTGCCGCCATCCTCTAGGATGGCGATCTGCCGGCGCGCCTCGGATTCTATGGCCTGGCCGATGAAGCGGATCGAGTTGACGTTCTTGATCTCGCAGCGGGTGCCGAAGGGACCTCCGGGACGGCGCACCGAGACGTTGACGTCGGCGCGCAGCGAGCCCTCGTCCATATTGCCGTCGCAGGTGCCGAGATAGCGCATGATCGAGCGCAGCTTGGTGACATAGGCCTTGGCCTCGTCGGCCGAGCGGATATCGGGCTTGGAGACGATCTCCATCAGCGCCACGCCGGAACGGTTGAGGTCGACATAGGACATGGTCGGGTGCTGGTCGTGCATCGACTTGCCGGCATCCTGTTCCAGATGCAGGCGCTCGATGCCGACCTCGATATCCTCGAACTCGCCCTGGCGGTCGGGCCCGACGGAGACGATTACCTTGCCCTCGCCGACGATCGGCTGCTTGTATTGCGAAATCTGGTAGCCCTGCGGCAAGTCCGGATAGAAATAGTTCTTCCGGTCGAAGACCGACTTGTGGTTGATCGCGGCCTTCAGCCCAAGCCCGGTACGGATCGCCTGCTTGACGCATTCCTCGTTGATGACCGGCAGCATTCCGGGCATCGCCGCATCGACCAGGCTGACATTGGCGTTGGGCGCGGCGCCGAACGAGGTCGAGGCGCCGGAAAAGAGTTTTGCTTCCGAGACCACTTGCGCATGCACTTCGAGCCCGATGATGACCTCCCAGTCGCCGGTGGCGCCGGGGATCAGACGTTTTGCGTCGGGGGTGCGGGTGTCGATGATGCTCATGGAGGCCTGCGGACTTAGAATTCTCGGAATTGCATTAATGCACATATCGCTGCGCAACTTCGCTAGTGCAAACAGCCCGTCGAGACAAGCGCAAAGCCCACACGCTGGCCTTTTCCGCCACGTTCGCCTATAGGACACCCATCCCAATGGAGAGTGGATGTCCACTTACGCTCAGTCCCGGTGAAGCCCTGACCTCCTGAGCGAGGCAGGGCAGAAAAACTGAAACCCGTGCCGCGACGTGTCGCGGCGGCGGCTTTGTTGTTTTTCCCGGGAATTCTCCAATGGACATATCGCGCAACGAACAGCGCATCCTGCACCTGCTCGCGCAGGGCGGGCGTATCGAAATCGAAAAGAACGAGAGCAGGAAGATCGCCTCGGTCCAGTGCCTGACCCGTGACGGCTGGCGTTATCCGGGCTTCGACCTGGAGCTCTTTCGGAAGCTGAGGCGCAAGAAAGCAGTTTCGTCGATAAATGGCGGCCCTTACCGCATCACCCGACGCGGGCTCCAACTCGTCCGCGCCGAGCTCGACAACCGATAAAGCAGGCCGCCGGCTGGAAACAGCCGGCGGTTTCCCCGCCCCCGCCTGCTCAGGCGGTGGCGATGTAGGCCCTGATCTCCTCGGCCTCGCGCTCGACCTCCTCGATGCGGCGCTTGACCACGTCGCCGATGGAGACGATGCCGTCGAGCAAGCCGTTTTTCTCCACCGGCAGATGACGGAAGCGGCCTCTCGTCATGATCTCCATGACCTCGTTGACCGTGTGATTTTCGTTGCAGATCTTGACCTTCGGGGTCATTGCCGAACGCACGGGGATGTCGAGCGCGGCGGCGCCCTCCTTGGCCACCACCCTGACGATATCGCGCTCGGAGAGAATGCCGACGATCTTTCGGTCGCCATTGGTGATGACGAGCGCGCCGATCCTGTGCTCGGCCAGCATCCGAATGGCCTCGCTGAGTTTCTCATTGGGCCCGAGCGTGAACACGTCATGGCCCTTGCTTTCAAGAATTGCCTTAACCGTCATGGCGTCCTCCACAGCCTTTGACGCCGGCTCCCGCCCTGACCGGCTTTCAGCCCCGGCGCCCTCTGGAAGACACTGGGTGCTCAGGCAACATCGTGCGCCGTGATTGGTTGCATTTCAAGTGCGCCTAAGGGCTAGTGCGTTTCCCCGTTTCACGGAAACGGCGAAACGCCCTATCTATCTGTTTTTACGCAATTCCGGACGGAAAACCGCTCACACTTTTCCTGGAATTGCTCTAGACGGCAACCTGCGGACGGTCGAAGAAACGCAGCCCGAAAAAGCCGGCGACGAAGCCGCCTATATGCGCCTCCCAAGCGATCTGGCCTTCTATCCCCGGCGCGAAGCCGAGCAGGCCCGTGGCGAGATTTATGACCATCCAGACCCCCAGAAAGGTCATGACGCCTCGCGAGCGCAACACCGCCGTGATCGGCAAGGGCTCGCCGGTGAAGGCCGCCCCGCCTGACGAACGGTCGACGCGAAAGCCATAGCGCGCCGCCGCCCCCATCATGCCGGAGATCGCGCCCGACGCACCGACCAGTGGCACCTCGCCAAGCGGATGCAGCGCCCAGAAGAGCGCTACCGAAGCGAGGCTCGTTGCCGCGAAGAACAAGGCGAAGCGCACCGTGCCAAATCGATTGGCCAAAGGCGAACCAAAAGCGGCAAGCCAGATCATGTTGATCAACAGATGCGCCACGCCGCCATGCAGGAAGGCATAGGTAAAGGGACTCGAAAAAGCATAGAAATCAAGGTCGTATCGGCCTGAATAGCGAATGGGGACGAAGGCCGCGCGGACGAGCAGGGCAAAATCCTGGTCGTCGGTCAACAGATAGATACGCACCAGGTGGACGGCCACGCAGATGCCGATCACCGCCAGCACTGCAGGCGGCAGGTTGAACACGGGTTCGCGGCGCGGCGGGTCGGAAGCCCCGTCCGGCAACGGTTCGTTTTCAGTGGGGCTTGCGGGCTCGCTCATGCACCCTTGCAGGTCCGGGACTCGAGGGATTCGAGGAGCATGTAGATCACGTCCTTTCGAATCACAAACGGCTATTCGCCACAGCCGGCCGCAGAAAAAGAGGCGAATCAGAACAGCAGCGAATCAAAAAGAAGGCCGTCCAGGATTTCCCTGAACGGCCGGTCGAGTCCCCCTGCTCCCCATAAACCCGTGACTGAAGTGCTGCCGATCGTTGCGAGACGACCGTTTTGGAGTGGTTTTGGTGTGCCACAGACCTCAGTGGCGCGCAATGTAAACCACTTGTTAACCTTAACGACCCCGAGGCGTGAACAAACGTTAACGATACTGGCACGCATCCTGCTCCGCACCGCATGAAGGTCATCGGAGGGCGCCCTGTCTGTTCGCCGATGGAACATCAAAAGACAGATTGTGCGGAGCGGAATGGACATGAAAGAAAAAGGATCGATCGCGCTGTTCCAATATTGGAACCGGCTGCGTGATGGCCGCCTCGCCCCGAAGCGATCGGAGGTGGAGCCGGCCGACATCAAGTCGCTTCTGGCCGACACTTTCATCCTCGAGCGCGACACGCGCGGCGAAGCGGTGTTCCGGCTCGCGGGCACAAGGCTCTGCGCCTATTATGGCCGGGAGCTCAAGGGCTTCTCCTTCCCTTCGCTCTGGCGCGAGAAGGACCAGCGACTAATGTCGCGGCTTACGCAAGGTGTTTTCGATCAGAAGTCGGTCCTGCTCATGACCTATGAGGGGTTCAGCCGCAACGGCCGCTCCAACAAGTTCGAGCTCCTGGCGCTACCGCTGGACGGAGGCGCCGAGAACCCGCGCTGCCTCGGCATCATCAGCACCGCCGACAAGCCCTTTTGGCTTGGCGCCGATCCGATCGCCGACGCCCTCATCGATACGATCCGGGTGATAGATCCCGACAGGGAGCCGATGTTCCTGAAGAACCGTCCGGCGATCGACGTCCCCTCGCTCGTTCCGGCCGAATTCGATCCTCCGGAGACCATTTCGGCGCTTGGTCGCGTGCGCCGCATCCGCCATCTCGTCGTCCTTGACGGCGGGCGCCACGAGTGAACCTTGCCGCGCGGGATTTGCCCTTCCCTCGCGGTTAGTTTTCCGCGTCCGCATGCCTCCAGACCCGGGCTTTCGCGGGCGATTTTTTCCGTTTGTTAACCTGCCTTGCTGTAGCTTTTTTGAGCGAAATTCCCCGCATCGTCGCGCGGAATGCCAACGGGGTGTAGGCAGTCATGAGGTCAGCGGCGGTAGAATATGCGCCGTCACGAGCTGAGCGGCGCAATTTCCAGCGTGTCCGCGTCAAGATCTACGGACGTTTCATGCTGGAAGACCGCACCGAACATCCATGCCAGGTGATCGACATGTCGCCCGGCAACGTTGCGTTGCGCACGGATCGTATCGGCAAGCCGGGCGAGAAGGTCATCGCCTATATCGACCATATCGGTCGTGTCGAGGGCATCGTGACGCGCACGTCTCAGGACGGCTTCGCCATGACCGTCATCGCCTCCGACCGCAAGAAGGACAAGCTTGCCGCTCAGCTCACCTGGCTTGCCAACAAGCACGAGCTCGACCTGCCCGAGGACCGCCGCCACGAGCGCGTGGCGCCGCGCAATCCGATGAGTGTCCTGCAGCTCACCGACGGGCGCCAGTATCAGTGCCGCATCATCGACCTGTCGCTCTCCGGCGCTGCGATCGAGATCGACGTCAAGCCGGCCATTGGCGTCCAGGTCATGCTCGGCACGATGCGCGGCCAGGTGGTGCGCCATTTCGAGGACGGCGTCGCCATCGAGTTCGCGGTCATCCAGCGGCCGGAGACGCTCGACCAGGAATTCAACGCGCCGCGATCCTGATATAAGCTCCCGCAAACAAAGAGAACCGGCCCTCGGCGGCCGGTTTTTTGTTGCGAGATTTTGCCTTCCGGAGGCAGGGCCACCCGATGCCATCAGAACCTCGCAAGTCTGAATAGCATTCGAACGCGATAGTTCAAATTTTATGCGTATTCTACTGGCGTTTTACTCAATGTCTACTTCGGGTTTTTGCGTCAAATAAATCCCAACGTGGCACAGTCTCCTCAAACGGGGAGACTACCACAATGAAAATGACGAGGGGCAAGCTGTTGCTCTTAGCAATGGCGATGCAGCTTTCCGCGTGGGGCACGGCAAGCGCAGGACCGGCTTTCATGCATACGGGTGGCCGCACCACCCAGCCGGTCGGTCACTATGATTTCTGCCAGCGCATTCCGGCCGAATGCAACCAGCGGACGCCGAAAGGTCCCCCGGTCGAGCTGACGCGCAAGCTGTGGGCGACGATCGTCAACGTCAACAATTCGGTCAACATCCGCGTCAAGCCGCGCACCGATATGGAAATCTACGGCGTCGAGGAATACTGGGCCTATCCCGACGGTGGCTATGGCGACTGCGAGGACTATGCGCTGGAGAAGCGCCGCGAACTGATGGCCGTCGGCGTGCCGGCCGGCGATCTGTTGATCACGGTGGTGCGCCAGCCGAATGGCGACGGCCATGCGGTGCTGACGGTGCGCACCAGCCTCGGCGAATTCATCCTCGACAATCTCGAGCCGAAAGTGCTCGCCTGGAACGACACGGTCTACACCTATCTCAAACGTCAATCGACGGAGAATTCGGGCGTTTGGGTGACGATCAACGACGGCCGCGAGGACGCGGTCGCCAGCGTCCGCTAAGGCGCCAAAGCGATCGGGTACGTCGCCCGCGAGGCGCGACGTGCCCAGGGAGAAAGCCCGGTCGAGTCCCCACCCTCCCCGTCCCCAACGACCGGGTTTTAGGAGCCGGCCCCTGTCCCCGGGGCCGGCTCCGCCATTTCGGGCTGCGCCCGTCGGGAACAGACGACCGACGCCCTGCCGAGCGCCGCTGGCCGAGGTGCTCTTTCCGATCGAGGTGGATGGGAGCAATATAGCTCGTTCATTGCGGATGAAGGCGATGCTGGAAGTCCCTGAGGATCGCGGCGCCCGCTACTTGCTCTTCAAGACTATAGACGAGGCCTTCAAGGCCGGGGATTTCGCGGCCCTGGGTGTTGCGCTCGGCGGCTCTGCGCGCTGGTTCGACGAAAGAATGCCGTTCGAGCTCGGCCTTGGCCATCCGCTGGAATATGCGATCTATTGGAGCCCTGCCGCGTTCATCGCCGCGCTTCTCGATGCTGGGTCGGATCCGAACTATGAAGATCCTGCCGGCTTTCCTTCGCTCATTGCGGCGTTGTCGACGGAGCGGCCGGACCGGCTGGATGTCCTCCACATCCTGCTCGAGCACGGCGCCGATCCGGATATGCGCGGCGTGAACGACTGGACGCCGCTGCACTATGCAGTGTCCCGGCGCGACGCCGAGGCGATCCGTCTCCTGCTGCTGGCAGGCGCGGATCCGTCACTGAGAACCCGTATCGACGATTATGAAACGGCACTGGATGGCGCCGAGCAGGCCGGCTTCGAAGCCGGCATCTTTCTGCTGCGTGAAGCGCTGAACAATCGCCGCGCATGATGGCTGGCCGCCGCCGTCACACTGCCTTGAGCTTGGCCTTGAAGCGTTTTGCGTTGGCCACATAGTGCGCCGCCGAGACGCGCAACCGCTCGATCGCCGCTTCGTCCAGCGTCCTGATCACCTTGGCCGGCGAGCCGACGATCAGCGAATTGTCCGGAAAAACCTTGTTTTCCGTCACCAACGCGCCGGCGCCGACCAGCGAATTGTTGCCGATCCTGGCGCCGTTCAGCACGATGGCACCCATGCCGATCAGGCTGTTGTCGCCAATCGTGCAGCCATGCAGCAGCGCTCTATGGCCGATCGTGCAGCCTTCGCCGATGGTCAGCGGAAAGCCGGGATCGGTGTGCATGATTGTATGTTCCTGCACATTGGTGTAGGCGCCGATCGTAATGGGTTCGCCATCGCCGCGGATGGCGACGCCGAACCAGAAGCCGACATTGCGGCCGATCCGGATATTGCCGATCAGCGTGGCGTCCGGCGCAATCCAGTTCGTATCGACGTCCTCGAACTCAGGCGCTTTCCCATCGATCGCATAGACCGGCATTTTTCCACTCCGAATCGTCTCAACCTGCGAATTCGAAGGACCCTAAATTCTCGGTCGCCCAGGAAGCAATGGCGATAAGCACGACGCCAAGCGCCAGCGCCCAGGCGATGGCCGTGCAGCCGCAGGACAAGAGCGCCATCGTGCCGATGCGGCCTTCGCGGCGGGCGGCCAAGGCCTCGTTGGTGAGCATGAACGGCCCGGCGCACGCCGTTGCCGCGAGCGAACGCAGAATATGGACCGGCGAAACATAGGGTTCGGCAAAGGCCAGGCGCCGGCCGGACAGCAGTTCCATGGCCGAGCCGGCCAGTCCGCAAGCCGTGACGCCAACCGCAAACGCGTAAAGAACAAGCACAACGGGATCCATGTTTACCAACCGTTTACCATGAAAACGCACAGTCGTGCCAACGCGCTGCAAGAGCCATGCCGCGCCGGCTGTGCCGCCGAAGGACAGGCGGACGGATCGGGGAAGAGCAAATGAAAGACGCAACGGCTGCCGAGAGCCCGGACTTCGAGCTCGTCGATTCGGCCCTGATGAAGCGGGTCTTCTACATCTTCGCGGCGCTGGCGCTGCTTTCGGTGGCGATCAGCGTCGGCGGCAAATGGCTTGGACGGTCGATCGCCATGGCCGGCTATACGGATGACACGACGGTGCGCCAGGTCGTCATGGGCAACAATCTCATCAGCGTGCCGGCAAACTTCATCCGCTTCGACCAGGCCAGGCGCGACGGTGTCGCCTCGCGGCTTGATCTCTATCTGCGCTATCCCGAGATGGACGGCTACAGCACGGCCGCGCGCGACGACTTCAACCACACGACGACCAGGAAGATCATCTTCCTGTCGTTCGAGCCGCGGATGATGTCGCGCGACATGAGCGGCCGTTTCGCGCCGATCTACAGCGCCCTGATCGAAAAGCCGGGCAAGCCCGGCCCGGGCGGCACGACGATTTATACCTTCACGGAAAAGTCAGGCTATCTGAACGAAGTACTGGCCGTCGCCGAACGTCCCGGCAAGGATCCGTTCGTCGCCCGCTGCCTGAGCGGCCCGAGCGCGGAAGAATCTTTGGCGCCCTGCGAACGCGATATTCAGGTCGGCGACGATCTCAGCCTGACCTACCGTTTTCCACGCGAGCTGCTGGCGAACTGGCCGGCGCTCGACGCGGCAATCGCCACGAAAGTGGCGAGCATCCTCAACACCGGGCGCTGAAGCGCGGCGCCGGAGCCCCGTGCACGCCGCCCTCTCTCCTTACCTGGCTCAATGTATTGGCACGACGGGCGCCAAGATACGGTCTGGCATCGGGCTGACAAGGCGCGCTAATGGTCAGGCATGATGCCAGCCTATCTCGACTTCGACTCAGCCGGCCGCCGTCTGCGGCTCGATCCGCACGAACCCGCCTTCGTGCAGAATCCTTATGAGGCCTATGCCTTCCTGCATGGCGCTGCCAACGCGTTCTTCTGGGAAGACTATGGTTTCTGGTGTTTTGGCGGTTTCGACGACGTCAGCCGGCTGCTGCGCGACCGCCGCTTCGGCCGGCAGAACCCGGCCGGCATTCCGGACAGCCGCGGCGTGGGCGACGACCGCTCGCATCTCGTCGCCTTCGATGCCATCGAGGCCAATTCCATGCTGGAGCTCGAGCCGCCGGTGCATACGAGGCTCAGAACGCTGGTCAATCGCGCCTTCGTCTCGCGCCAGGTTGAGCGGCTCAGGCCACGGATCGAGGCTTTGGCGAACGAGCTGATCGACCGTTTCCATCCGGACCGCGTCGACCTCCTGCCGGCCTACGCCTCGCCCTTGCCGATCACCATGATCGCCGAGATGCTCGGCGTTCCGGTGGAGATGGGGCCGCAACTGCTCGACTGGTCGCACCAGATGGTGGCCATGTACATGCATGGCCGCACGCGCGAGACCGAGGACACGGCCAACCGCGCCGCGCGCGATTTCGCTGCCTTTATGCGCGGTTACGTGACCGAGCGGCGCAAGAAGCCCGGCGACGACCTGCTGTCGCTCTTGATCGAAGCCCAGGACAACGGCCAGAAGCTTTCGGAAGACGAACTGGTGTCATCGGCCATCCTGCTCCTCAATGCCGGCCATGAGGCGACCGTGCACCAGACCGGCAATGCGGTGCGCTCGATTCTCGCGCAAGGCGGCGATGCGCGCCGCTTCTTCGAAACCCCGGAGAAAAATGTCGCGGCGGTCGAGGAATGCCTGCGCTACGATGCGCCGCTGCATATGTTCTTGCGCTATGCCTATGAGGAGATCGAGGTTTCGCCGGGCATACTCGTCAAACCCGGAGAGATGGTCGCGTTGCTGCTCGGCATGGCCAACCACGATCCCTTGGCCTTTGCCGAGCCCGGCACGTTCAATCCCGCCCGCACGGACCAGAAGAACGTCTCCTTCGGCGCCGGCATCCATTTCTGCATCGGCGCGCCGCTGGCGCGACTTGAGCTGCAGATGTCGTTGAAAACGCTGTTCGACCGGTTGCCGGATCTACGCCTGGCGGAAGCGCCACGCTTCCGCGACAGCTATCATTTCCATGGGCTGGAAAGACTGACGGTCACCCTTCGAGGCGACACGAAATGAGATTCGCGTTCCTGCAGGAGCCTCCCTTCTGCTTCACCGATGTTTCCGGCAGGGTCGGTGGCTGTGACACAAAGCTCGCCTCGAAAATTTGCCAGATGCTCGACCTGGAGGATTTCTCGCCGATCGAGGCTGAGTTCGCCGAACTGCTGCCGGGAGTGGCCAACGGTCGCTGGGACATGACGACAGGTCTGTTCGTCTCGGACGAGCGCAAAAGGCTCGTGGAGTTTACACGGCCGATCTGGTCGTTGCCTGACGGACTGATGGTCGCCAAGGACAATCCGTTAGGGCTGAAGGGCTACCGTTCGCTTGCCCGGCACCCTTCAGCGATACTCGCCGTGATATCGGATCAGATTCAGCATCAAACCGCGTTGCAGAACGGCGTTCCGCCCGATCGGATCAGAATATTCGCGACGCAGGCGCAGGCAGCAGAGGCCGTGGCGAAGGGTACGGTGCAGGCTTATGCCAGCGTCGCCATGGCGCATAGTGGCTACATTGCCCAGCGACCCGATGAGCGGCTCGATGTCGTCGAGGTTCCCGCATTGGAGAAGCAGCCCGCCGCTGGCGCGTTCGCGTTGGCCAGGAGCAATCCCGCGCTACGTCAAAAAGTGGATCGGTGCCTGAATGAATTGCTTGGCGGTCCCTGGCACCGGAAGATGATGAGCGAATACGGCTTTTCCGACGGTGATATCGATAGGCTGCTATGAGCCGGCCGAAGCCGTCAGAGCTTGATCACATATTCCTTACGGGTCGTCTCCAGCACTTCCCAGGTGCCCTTGAAACCCGGCCGCAACACGAAGCTGTCGCCGGCCCGCACGGTGCGCGCCTCGCCGCCATCCTCGGCGATCACGGAGACGCCGGACAGGATGTGGCAGAATTCCCATTCGTCATAGACGATGCGCCATTTGCCCGGCGTCGCTTCCCAGACACCGGCATAAAGGCCGCCCTCGCGCTCCTCGACATTCCAGGTGCGGAATTTCGGATCGCCCGAGATTACCCGGTCCAGGGCCGGCGCGCCGGCCTCCGGTTCGACGCTTTCGATATTGATCGCAAGAAAGGCCGACATATCAGACCTTGCCGAGCGCCTGTTCGAGATCGGCGACGATGTCGTTGACGTCCTCGATGCCGATCGACAGCCGCACCGTGTCCGGTCCGGCGCCGGCCTTGACCTTCTGCTCGTCGGAAAGCTGACGGTGCGTGGTCGAGGCCGGATGGATAACCAGCGACTTAGTGTCGCCGACATTGGCAAGGTGGGAGAAAAGCTCAAGCGCCTCGACGAATTTGACGCCGGCCTCGTAGCCGCCTTTGAGGCCGAAGGTGAAGACGGCGCCCGCGCCCTGCGGCGAGTATTTCTTCTGCAGCGCATTGTTCTTGTCGCCGGGAAGGCCGGGATAATTCACCCAGGCAACCTTGGGATGATTGGAGAGCCAGCCCGCGACGCTCGCCGCATTGTCGCAGTGGCGCTGCATCCTGAGCGGCAGCGTTTCCAGGCCGGTCAAAAGCAGGAAGGCGTTGAAGGGCGAGATCGCGGCGCCGATGTCGCGCAGGCCGAGCACGCGCGCGGCAATCGCGAAGGCGAAGTTGCCGAAGGTTTCGTGCAGGACGAGACCGCCATATTCGGGACGGGGCTCCGACAGCATCGGATATTTGCCCGACTTCGACCAGTCAAAGGTGCCGCCATCGATAATGCCGCCGCCGATCGAATTGCCGTGGCCGCCGATGAACTTGGTCAACGAATGCACGACGATGTCGGCGCCGTGCTCGATCGGCCGCACCAGATAGGGCGAGGCCAACGTGTTGTCGACGATCAGCGGCAGGCCGTGCTTGCGGGCGATGTCGCCGATTTTCTCGATGTCGACGAAGACGCCGCCGGGATTGGCAAGGCTCTCGATGAAGATTGCCTTGGTCCTGTCGTCGATCTGGCTCTCGAAGGTCGAGGGATCGATCGGATCAGCCCAGCGCACCTCCCAGCCGAAATTCTTGAAGGCATGACCGAACTGGTTGATCGATCCGCCATAGAGCTTGTTGGCGGCGACGAAATTGTCGCCCGGCTGCATCAGATTGTGGAAGACCAGCACCTGGGCGGCATGGCCGGAGGCGACGGCAAGCGCGGCGGTGCCGCCTTCCAGCGCGGCAAGGCGCTCCTCGAGCACCGCCTGCGTCGGGTTCATGATGCGGGTGTAGATGTTGCCGAAGGCCTTCAGCCCGAACAGCGAGGCGGCATGGTCGGCATCGTCGAAGACATAGGAGGTGGTCTGGTAGATCGGCGTGGCGCGGGCGCCGGTTGCCGGATCGGGCTTTGCGCCGGCATGAACGGCTAAAGTGTTGAAACCGGGCGTACGGGTCATCGAAAACCTACCTCTCCTGATCTTTCGAAAATCGCCGGGCATTCTTGGCGAACCCCGAGTTGGAATGCAAAGAAGAAAAATACCTTTCGGGGCGCGATCTGCGACCAACGCCGGGAAAATCCAATTCTTCCCGGATAATTTTTCCAAGCCAGGCCAGAGGCCTACTTCTGCCGCACGCCGAAGCTCTGGAAGCCCTGTCTCATCAAAGGCTTCTTCGACGACAGCACGCCGGAGTTGACACCGGTCCAGCCGATCTCGCCGGACAGCTTGCCATATTCGATCTTCGGGCAGCGGTTCATCACCACCTTGATGCCCGCGGCCTCGGCGCGGGCAGCCGCCTCGTCATGACGCACGCCAAGCTGCATCCAGACGACCTTGGGCAGCGGGTCGAGCTTCAGCACCTGGTCGATGATGCCGGGCACCGCCGCGGAGCCGCGGAAAATGTCGACCATGTCCACCGGACGCGGCAGATCGGCGAGGCTCGCATAGACCGTCTGTCCGAGGATCTGCTTACCGGCATGACCGGGATTGATCGGCAGCACCGAAAAGCCTTTGGCCAAAAGGTATTTCAGCACGAAATAGCTCGGCCGCACGTCGTTGGGCGAGGCGCCGACCATGGCGATCGTCCTCACCGAATTCAGGATGCCGGCGATGTAGGCGTTGTCGTATGCGTCGTGATTCATGCTGCGATGGTCTTCCTGCGATAATGGTAGCGATAGAGCTCGCGGCTGAAGCCGAGGGAAGCGTAGAGCGCGCGTGCGGGCGCGTTGTCGGCGACCACCTGCAGGCACCCGGCCTTTGCGCCCGCCCACCTGGCCCAGCCGATCAGCCTGCCGACCGTCCTGCGGCCGAGCCCCTGCTGCCTGAATCCGGCTTCGGTTTCAACCGCCTCGAGGACGAGCAACCGGTTGCGGATGACGCCAAAGGCAAAGGCCGCGATTTGGCCATCACGCTCACACGACACGAATGCCCTGTCGCCCGCGATCAAGCTCGTCATATGGCGAAAAATGCGGCGCTCCGCATCGTCGTAGCCGCCGGTACGGAAACGCGCCTCGAACCAATTCTCCGTTGGCGCTGCCGAGACTGTGATGTCGTCATCGCTGTGCCCCTGAAGCGCATCGATCTCGGCATGAAGGTGTAGCGTCCCGCCTTCGCGGCCGTAATCCCGACGGTCGAGTTCGAGTTCCAGTTCAGGCGCGATGTCCGGAACGCGAAACAGCGGGGCCTGGCCATGGCCGGCGTAGAACGCCTCGGCGGCGTCGATCACTCCCTCAGGCGCGCCGCGCCGGCCACGCAAGGGGTTGGCGGAATTCGGCCGCCTTATCCGCCCGCCTGAGCGGCGAAACACCCATCCGAGAGCGACAGTCTCAAGCGCGGCAGGCCATGCCTCGCGACAGGCTTGTTCCACTTCCCAACTGAGATCGCCCCGGTTCATGCGCCCACCGCTACTCATCGTCGTCCCGCAGCGCCTCCTCCATAAACATCTGCGGATCGCTGCAGAAGTCGCGCATCATGCGAAAATGATCGGTATCCTGAAAATCGATCGGGTCGAGGCCGAAGCGGCTGATGCGGAATAGCCGCGCATTCGGGTAAGCCATCAGCAGCGGCGAGTGCGTCGCCATGATCACCTGCGCAGTGCCGGATTGCTCCATGCGTTGAAGCAGTTTCAGCAGCTCGATCTGGCGCGTCGGCGACAGCGCGCTTTCGGGCTCGTCGAGGATATAGATGCCTTGCCTGCGGCAACGCTCCTCGAAGAAGCGGATGAAGCCTTCGCCATGCGACCATGACAGGAAATCCGGTGGCGCCGCCCCGACATCCAGCGCGGCTTGGTCGAGATAGCGCGACACGGAGTAGAAGGATTCGGCGCGAACGAACCATCCAGCGGTGACTTTGGGAAGCCAGTGGGCACGAAGTGTGGTGCCGAGTGCAGCACCGCTCTTGTCGACGGCACGCGAATGGTCGACCGGCATATAGCCCTTGCCGCCGTCCGCCTCGTCATAGCCGGCAAGCGCGCCGATGGCTTCGAGCAGTGTCGATTTTCCGGTGCCGTTCTCGCCGACGATGATGGTTATGGCCGAGGGGAATTCGAACTCGAACCCGCGATCGCGAAAGATCGGCAGGTTCCAGGGATATTGCTCCCAGTCGGCAACGCGCGAGGGCTCAAGCAGGATGCGCTTGAGATAGGGCGCTTTGAGCCGTGTCAGTTGCTTGCGGGCAGCCACATCGAACCTTCAGCGATAGAACGGCACGGCTCCATTCAAACCGGCTACTCGTCGCTCCATTCCGGCTTGCGTTTGCCGATAAAGGCGCCGATGCCTTCCTCAGCGTCGCGCGCCAACATGTTCTCGACCATCACGCGGCCGGTATAGGCATAGGCGTCGGCGAGTCCCATTTCGGCCTGGGTGTAGAAGGCTTCCTTACCGGTCTTGACCACCGAAGAGGATTTGGAAGCAATTGTTTGCGCGTATTTGTTGACAACTTGATTGAGATACTCGCGCGGCACGATGCGGTTGACCAGACCGAATTCCTTGGCGGTCGCGGCGTCGATCGTCTCGCCGGTAAGCAGCATTTCCATCGCCTGCTTGCGCGAGACGTTGCGCGACAGCGCCACCATCGGCGTCGAGCAGAACAGGCCGATATTGACGCCCGGCGTGCAGAAGGTGGCCTCGTGCGAGGCGATCGCAAGGTCGCAGCTCGCGACCAGTTGCAGACCGGCGGCGGTCGCCAGGCCGTCGACCTCGGCGATCACCGGTTTTGGGTGGCGCACGATCGTCTGCATCAACGTTGCACAGGCCGCGAAGGTCGTTGCGAAGAAGGCCTTGCCGCGATCCGCGTCGGCGCGATGCGCCGTCATTTCCTTAAGGTCGTGACCGGCACAGAACACTTTTCCCGACGCCGCCAGAATGATGACGCGCACGGATTTGTCGGTCTTGACGCGATCGAACTCGGCCTGCAGTGCCGCCATCGTCGCCAGCGACAGCGCATTGGCCGGCGGGTTGGCAAGCGTGAGGCGCAGGACGCCCTTGTCCTGGCTGACAAGAACGGGGCCGTCGGGGACGGCGGGTTTGATGGCGACGACTTCAGCCATGTCCAACCTTTCGGGGTCAGCGCTCGCGGCGCATGGAGCAACAGAACTAGCACGCTGCCGGTTGAAGAAAAGCCGAGAGACGTGTTTTCTCCGTCGCACCGTTTGGTCCAGGCCTATCGCCTGGAGCTTGCCATTCATATAGGACGCCATCATGCCCGCCCAAAGCGATCTGAAACCAATGCTCAACGCGGCGGAAGTCAATGCGCTGATGGCAAGGGTCTATCCGCAGCTCAACGACAGCTTCACCTCCTATGAGGCGATCGAGGTGTTTCCCGGCGGTTGCACGGTGCGGCTCAACGCCGATGAGAGGCATCTGCGCCCCGGCGGAACGGTCTCGGGTCCGTCGCTGTTCACGCTGGCCGACATCGGCGGCTATGTCTGCGTGCTCAGCCACGCCGGACCGGATGCGCTTTCGGTGACGGTCAACCTCGACATCAATTTCATGCGCAAGGCCGCGGCCGGGCCGATCGACGGCCATTGCCGCATCCTCAAGCTTGGCAAAAGCCTGATGGTGTTCGACATCGACATCGTGGCGGGGCCGGACGGGCAAACGGTAGCGCACGCCACCGGCACCTATTCGATCCCGAGGAAGCGGATAACCGACAAGCCGGCCTGACGTGTTGCCGGAACTCCCAGTCGACACGTTCGTTCTGCGGCATGCCCGATGTTACAACCTACCTTGCCTTTGTCGGCGCCGTGCTCGCCTATCAGCTTTCCGGTGTCGGTCCCGACATGATGCTGGTGATCAGCCGCGGCGTCGGGCAAGGCTGGCGCCACGCCTTGGCTACGGCAGCGGGCTGCGTGTCGGCCGGCGTCGTCCAGATTCCATTGCTGGCAATGGGGCTTGCCTCGCTGATCACATCCTCCCCATCTCTTTACAGCTTCCTTCAGATCGTCGGCGCCATCTATCTGATCGCCATCGGGATCAAATTCCTTTTGAAGCGTCGGGCGGGCGAAGATGGCGGTGTATCTACCTTTGCCAAGACGAGCAGCATTCCGGCCGCTTTCCGGCAAGGCATGATTTGCAATCTCACCAATCGACCACGCTCGCTTTCATGCTGGCGGTGCTGCCGCAATTCGTTCACCCCTGGAACGGTTCGCCTGCGCTGCAGTTCATCATTCTCGGCGCGACCATGAAAATGACCGGACTGGTTATTCTTAGCGCGGTCGCGTTGACCTCCGGCGCGGTCGGCGGCTGGCTGGCGCGCCGAGGCGCGTTCCTCGTTTGGCAGGAAAGGCTGACAGGAGCCCTAATGGTCGGTATCGGCGTCAGGCTCTTCCTGGCCGCTGTGACCGGGCGGCGGTGAACAAGAGAAAGCTGTCGGATATGTGGTAAAATAATACCACTCCTGTTAGCCATTGTATTTAAATAGTTTTTCGCGATCGAAGACCGCGGTCGACACTTGACGCGTCAGACACCCTCGCCTATAAGCCGACCCGAAGCAGCGGCCCACAAAGGCCGCCGTTTTGTTATTGGCGGTGGCTCCGGCTTTCCCGTCAATCCAAGCAACAAGAAAACGCCTTTCTTTCCTTCGGGTCTGGAAGGTCCAACCTGAGAGAAAACCATGGCTACCTTTTCGCAGAAGCCTGCGGATGTGGTGAAGAAGTGGGTGCTGATCGACGCCGAGGGTCTCGTCGTCGGTCGTCTGGCCACTGTCATCGCCAACCATCTGCGCGGCAAGCACAAGCCCACCTTCACCCCGCATGTCGATGATGGCGACAACGTCATCGTCATCAATGCCGACAAGGTGGTGTTCACCGGCAAGAAGTACACCGACAAGGTCTATTACTGGCACACCGGCCATCCCGGCGGCATCAAGGAGCGCACCGCGCGCCAACTGCTCGAGGGTCGTTTTCCCGAGCGCGTCGTCGAGAAGGCCGTCGAGCGCATGATCCCGCGCGGCCCCCTTGGCCGTCGCCAGATGAAGAATCTCCGCGTCTATGCCGGCGCCGAGCATCCGCACACCGCCCAGCAGCCCGTCACGCTCGACGTGGCCAAGCTGAACTCCAAGAACAAGAGGGCCTCGTAATGGCTGAGCTTTCCTCGCTCGCAGAACTCGGCACGGTCGCCGCGCAGCCGGCCGCGCCCGTGCATGTCCAGAAGCTCGACAAGTCGGGCCGCGCCTATGCCACCGGCAAGCGCAAGAACGCCATCGCGCGCGTCTGGGTAAAGCCGGGCTCCGGCAAGATCACCGTCAACGACAAGGAATTCGCGACCTATTTCGCGCGTCCGGTGCTGCAGATGATCCTCAACCAGCCAATCGTCGCGGCCAACCGCGCCGGCCAGTACGACATCGTCGCCACCGTCATCGGCGGCGGCCTCTCGGGCCAGGCGGGCGCCGTTCGTCACGGCATCTCCAAGGCGCTGACCTACTACGAGCCGGGCCTACGCTCGGTGCTCAAGAAGGGCGGCTTCCTGACCCGCGACAGCCGCGTGGTCGAGCGCAAGAAGTACGGCAAGGCGAAGGCCCGCCGCTCGTTCCAGTTCTCGAAGCGCTAATAGGCGCTTGGGGCCGAGTTCTCGAAGCGCTAAGCGCCAAGAGAAGCAGATCTCGAAGGCCGCCTCCGGGCGGCCTTTTTGCTACCGTCACCAGTGCCCTGCCGTTTTTATGTAGTCGATGAAGGCACGTAGCGGCGCCGGCACCAGACGGCGTCCGGGATAATAGAGGAACGGCCCGGAAAATTCCTGCCACCACGGCTCCAGCACAGGTTCCAGCACGCCGCTCTCGAAATGCGGACGCACCCAGTCCTCGAACAGCCAGAGAACGCCGACGCCGGCGATCGCCGCATCGATGGCGAGATCGACGCCTCCGCCGATACTGACGACCAATGGTCCCGTGGTATCGACCCGCACCACCTCACCGTCCCGCTCGAACTCCCAGGGCGTCATGACCCCGCTCGGGAAGCGGCCGCGCACGCAGGCATGACCAAGCAGGTCACGGGGATGCTCCGGCCGACCATGACGGTCAAAGTAGGCCGGCGCAGCGGAGGTGGTGAAGCGCTGCGTGCGCGGTCCGATCGGCACGGCGATCATGTCCTGCTCCAGCCGCTCGTCATAGCGGATGCCGGCATCGCAGCCGGCCACCAGCAGATCGATAAAGTTCTCTTCGGCAATCACCTCCAGGCGAATGGCGGGATAGGCCGCGAGAAATCCCGGAACGATTCTTGGCAGCACCAGCCGCGAGGCGCTTATCGGCACGTTGAGCCGCAAGGTGCCGGCGGGCCGGTCGCGAAAGCCATTCACCACATCGAGCGCCGCCTCGACCTCGCCAAGCGCCGGGCCAAGCCGCGCCAGCAGGCTTGCACCAGCCTCGGTCAAAGCGACGCTGCGCGTGGTGCGGTTGAAGAGCCGCACACCGAGCTGGGTTTCCAGCCGGCGGATGGCTTCGCTGAGCGCTGAGGCGCTGCCGGCGGTGGCGCGGGCACCCTCGCGAAAGCCGCCCGCGCGCGCCACGGCCATGAACGCCTGAAGATCGTTGAGGTCAGTCGCCATTGTCCTTAATTCCGCACAAGCCGTGCCGAATATAGCCGGTTATCGGGACAGCGGCCATGCCCTATTTCCCGTCGTCGACGCGAAGGAGAACCACGATGTCCAGCGTAGACGAATCCGGCACTTATAAACTTGGGGACCGCTCGGTCCGTCGCCTCGGCTACGGCGCCATGCAGCTAGCCGGTAAAGGCGTGTTCGGTCCGCCGAAAGATCATGACGCGGCCATCGCCGTGCTGCGCGAGGCGATAGCGCAAGGCGTGAACCATATCGATACCAGCGACTATTACGGTCCGTACGTCACCAACAAGCTGATCCGCGAGGCGCTGGCGCCGTACCCCGACGACCTCACCATCGTCACTAAGATCGGCGCCCGCCGCGGCGAAGACGCCTCCTGGCTGCCGGCCTTCACAGCCGATGAGCTCGAACAGGCCGTGCACGACAATCTTCGCAACCTTGGCCTCGAGGTGATGGACGTCGTCAATCTGCGCATCATGTTCGGGGTTCATGGTCCAGCGGAGGGCTCCATCGAGGCGCAGGTCACCAAGCTTGCCGAGCTTCAGCGCAAGGGCCTGGTGCGCCATATCGGCTTGAGCAACGTCACCCGCGCGCAGATCGCGGAAGGCCGCAAGATCTGCGACATCGTCTGCGTGCAGAACCAGTATAATCTCGCGCACCGCGACGACGACCGGCTGATCGATGAACTGGCGCGCGACGGCATCCCCTATGTGCCGTTCTTCCCGCTCGGCGGCTTCAGCCCGTTGCAATCGTCGACGCTCTCGAGAGTCGCGGAACGGCTCGGCGCGACGCCGCTGCAGGTGGCCCTCGCCTGGCTGCTGCAGCGCTCGCCCAACATCCTCCTGATCCCGGGCACCTCGTCCGTCGAGCATCTGCGGGAGAACCTGGCGGCGGCGGAACTGGAGCTATCGGCGGAGGAGCTGAACGAGCTGGACGGCGTGGCGAAAGCGGCGTGAGATCGGTGCTGTCACCCCGCCCGCGCCTGCGGCGCGCGACCTCCCCATCAAGGGGAGGTAAGGCGCCGCGCTTCAAACGCTGGTTTCGCATTCATGGATGTTGCAGGCATGCAGCGACGGCAGGTTGGCACGACGCTCTACCTCCCCTCGATGGGGAGGTCGGCGCGAAGCGCCGGGCGGGGTGAACCGCCGACGCCAGCTAATTAATACTCGCCGTATGCGCCGGCTCGGCTGGCTTGATATCCGTCGTGTAAGGCACGCGATAACCATTCGCCGCCAGCCATTCGATCGCCGCCTTCGGCTCATCGGTCTGGATGATGGTGGCGCCGCGGTCGACCCAGAAACCCCAGGCTTCGCGCGGCAGGCTGGCGGCGACGGCCAGTTCGTCGCCGCGGCCGCCGGCGAGGAAGCCGCCCGGCTTTTTGACGATCGCATAAGTGTCGGCCCAAAGGTGCCAGTCGCCGCGGGCCGCTTCCGCCCGCATATGGTTGCTGAACAGCGGCCCGCCGGTCGACGTCAGCGTCTCGGCGCCGTTGCGCCAGTTGATCAGTTCGATGGCGCGCGGCGCGAAAGCCTTGTCGACTTCACCGGCGAAGGCGGCGTCATGCACGGCGTCGTCGGCGAGGATCGGCATGAACTGGAAACCGCCGCCGGCCTTGGCAAGTGCAGCGCTCGCTGCATCGATGCGCTGCCGGTTCCAGAGGTTCTCCTTGACGATCACCTGATCGGCCATGCCGAGATCGCGCGCCTCCGCGATCATGCCAGGCAGGTCCGTCACCTCCAGCTTGTTATCGAGGTTGATCAGGATCCTGTCCCTGGTCGTCAGCAGCATCTCGCGCAACGTCGGCACGGTCTCGTTGGTGACGGCGCCCGTGCCTTCGATCACCAGCCGGCACTTCTTCAGCTCGGCAAGCGTGTAGTTCACCACCTCGCCCTTGCACGTGGTCGTGCGGTCGAGCCAGCTGTCATGCATAATAACGAAGGTACCGTCCTTCGCGCGCCGAACGTCGACCTCGACGATCTCGGCGCCGATCGCGATCGAACCTTCGACGGCGGCCAACGAATTCTCGGCATAAAGCGTCTTGCCGGCCTGCATGCTGCCGGCGCGATGCGCGGCGATCATCACATGGTCGCACCACTGGTTGGCGTGCTCGAAGCGGTCGAGGATTTGGGACGCGCGCGTCTCGCCGGCTAAGCTTTGGCCAGGGATGGCGGCAAGCGCGGACAGAAGAAGGCTCAGCCAGAGTGTTCGCATCAGGGAATCGCTCCGTTCCGGGTCGGGACCCGGTTAGGCGATGCCCATGACAGGCCGGTGAACGAAGCCGGCTAGCTGTTTCGCATTGAAGTCCGTCAAATTCGCTTCGCGAGGTGCCGGAACCAGGCCAGCGCCGGCATTTCAACGAAGCGCCAGGTGAACCAGGAAGCGACGATGACAGCGATCAGCATCGCGATCAAAGCCGCGAAACCGATCCAGGGCGAGCCGGTGCCGAAGCCGGTCGCGTGGTCGCCGCGCAGCATCAGGTCGCCGACAATGCGGAGCCCGAGCTTACGCTCGATCAGGCCGCCGACATTGATCATGCGGGCCTGGACGAAGATATGGACCATGTAGATCGAATAGGAGAGCGAGCCGAGCAGCAGCATCGGCCGGCTGCGCAGCAGGGCGCTGACCAGACCGCCCTCATGCGCAAACAGGTAAAGCGCCAGAGCGAAGACGACCGGCGCCGCGATGCCGATGTCGCTGGTGCCGGCAATGGAGACGAACAGCGCGATCACTGCGATCATCGTCAGTTCGGCAAGCGTCCAGGCCAGGCGCCCTGCCCCGCCGCTGAGCGCCTGTCGCGCCCCTGCAATGGAATCGTGCTGAAACCAGGCGAGCAACGCGCCGAGCGAGAAGCCGTAAAGGCAGCGGATGAAGCCGAAATCGAAGGACACGTCCATATGACGCGTCGAGACCGTGAGCAGGAAAAGCGGCGCCGTCACGGCGGCGGCGACGAACCATATCCAGGCGCGTTGGCCGGCGGTGAAGACGACAGCGGCAAAGAGCAGATAGGTGAAGAACTCGGCCGAAATGCTCCAGCTCGGCGCGTTCCAGCTCAGATGGTCCTCAACGCCCATGCCTTGCAGGAGGAACAGGTTGGCGACGAGGCTTTTCAGGTCGAAGCCGGCGGTGAGGGGTGCCGGACCTGTTCCGTGCAGCGCCGGCAGGACGAGCCGCAGCGCCTCGAAGCCGGCGAAAGCGCCAAGCATCAGGACATGCAGCGGATAGATGCGGCCGAAGCGCACCAGCGCGAACCGGGCAAGGTCGTCCTGCTCGTTCAGCCGGCCGCCATAGGCGCTGGCGATGACGAAGCCGGAAAGCACAAAGAAGAAATCGACGAACAGATAGGAGCCGCCGACAAAGGCGCTTTGCGAAATCGCCGAGGTGGTCGGGAAGTGGAACAGCGCCACCAGCAGCGCGCAGATGCCGCGCCAGGAATCCAGCACCAGGAAGCGCTCGCCGGCGATCGTGCCGACACGGGTCGCCGCGGCTGCGGGCGCAAGGTTAAGCAGAGCCGTCTCAGCCATAATGATACAGATCCTGTGCTGCCGTGGCACTCGCCGAGCGCCGCTTCCTTTCCGCAAGCTATGACTGGCATGTTGCGTGCCGGTTCTGTAGTTGTGGCTGCCCCGATGAACACCGAGGATCCCTAATGGCGAACAAAGAGATCGACCACGCCTTCACCGCCCGCTCCAAGACGGGCGCGTCGTTCGAGCCGACCTATGCCGGCGCGCTGTCGTTCATGCGGCGCAGATACACGAAGGACGTGAAGGGCGCGGACGCGGTCGTGTGGGGCATTCCTTTCGACGCCGCGGTCACCAACCGGCCGGGCGCGCGCTTCGGGCCGCAGGCGATCCGTCGCGCCTCGGCGATCCTCGACAACGACCCGCAATATCCGTTCTCGCGCGATCTGTTCGAGCACCTCTCGGTGGTCGATTACGGTGATTGCCTGCTCGACAGCGGCAATCACCAGAAGACGCCGGGCGCGATCGAGCGCGAGGCGGCCAAGATCCTGAAATCAGGCGCTTTCCTGTTGACGCTCGGCGGCGACCATTTCGTCACCTGGCCGCTGCTCAAGGCGCATGCCGCGATCCATGGGCCGCTGGCGCTCGTGCAGTTCGACGCGCATCAGGACACCTGGCCGGATGACGGCAGGCGCATCGACCACGGCTCCTTCGTCGCCCGGGCGGTGAATGAAGGCATCATCGATCCCGACCGCTCGATCCAGATCGGCATCCGCACCCATGCGCCCGACACGTTCGGCATCAAGATCCTCTACGGCCACGAGGTCGAGGAAATGCGGGCCTCCGACATCGCTTATGCGATCGTCGAGCGCACCGGCGGCAAGAAGACCTATCTCACCTTCGACATCGACTGCCTCGACCCGGCCTTCGCACCCGGCACCGGCACGCCGGTTGCCGGCGGCCCCTCCTCGGCAAAGATGCTGTCGACACTGCGCCAGCTCGGCCAGATCGACATTGTTGGCGCCGATATCGTCGAGGTTGCGCCCGCCTATGATCATGCCGATATAACGGCAATCGCAGGATCGATCATCGCCATGCATTATCTCGGCTTGCTGGCGGAGCGAAAGGCCCGGGCGGAAGAGTTGAACAACGGCAGTCATGCCGTGATAAATCATGCTCACGCTATATAGTATTGGAATTGCAGGGAATTTGGTAAGCGATGAAACCGAAAATCTTCATTGACGGCGAACACGGAACGACGGGCCTGCAGATCAGGGCGCTGCTTGCCGACCGCGGCGACCTGGAGATCATCTCCATCCCGACCGAGCGCCGCAAGGAGACCGCCGCCCGCGCCGAATTCCTCAACGCGGCCGATGTCGCGATCCTTTGCCTGCCGGATGCGGCAGCGAAGGAAAGCGTGTCGCTGATTACGAACGACACGACCAAGGTGATCGACGCCTCGACGGCGCATCGCGTCACCGAGGGCTGGGAATATGGCTTCGCCGAAATGGACAAGGACCAGGCGAAGAAGATCGGCAGCGCGAAACGCGTCGCCAATCCGGGCTGCTGGCCGCAAGGGCCAATCGCGACGCTGCGGCCGCTGATCTCCGCGGGCCTGTTGCCGGCCGACTTCCCGGTCACCGTCAACGGCATCTCCGGCTATTCCGGCGGCGGCAGGCCGATGATCGAGGATTATGTCGGCAAGGGCGAGGACGCGCCCGAGTTCCTGCCCTACGGGCTGACGCTGCAGCACAAGCATGTGCCGGAGCTTCGCACCTATGCGAAGCTGTCGCACGACCCGATCATGCAGCCGGCGGTGGGCAATTTCGCGCAGGGCATGATCACGGTGGTGCCGCTGCAGCTCGGCGCACTCGATCGCGTACCGACTGGCGCGCAACTCCATGCGGCGATCGCCGACCATTATGCCTCGATCGAGGGCGGCGTGGTCGAGGTCGCGCCATACACCCATATGGAGCGCATCCCGGAGATCGATCCGGAGATCTATAACGGCACCAACCGGATGAAGGTCTATGTGTTCGCCAATGACGAGAGGGCGCAGGCGCTGCTGATGGCCGTCTACGACAATCTCGGCAAGGGCGCGTCGGGCGCCGCGGTGCAAAATCTCGACCTGATGCTCGGCATCAAGCACTGAGCGGCAATGCAAGCGTTACCCGAGCGCTGGAAGGTCAGCGCTCCCGAACTCATTGCCGAGACCTTTTCCAGCCGGATCTGGAAGGTGATGCGCGAGGATGGTTCGCCGGCGATCGTCAAGGACCTGAAGCCCTTCGACGACGTCGCGGACGAGTTGCGCGGCGAACATTACCTCGCCTTGCGGGGCGGCGAAGGCGTGGTGCGGTTGCTCGGCCGTGACGGCAATCGCATGCTGCTCGAATATGCCGGCGACAGGCTGCTCTCCGAGCATCTTGCAGAGCATAGCGATGATGCCGCGACCGCGATTGCCGCCGACTTGATGGCGAGGCTGCTGTCGGCGTCCGAGCATACGCCTCCGCCCGACCTGCAGCCGCTGCGGGAACGGTATGTCAGCTTGTTTCGGGTGGCCAAGGCCGACCGCGCTGCCGGGCGAACCAGCCTCTATGTCCACGCCGCAGGCATCGCCGAGCGGCTGCTTGCCGATCCGCACGAGATCAAGCCGCTGCATGGCGACCTGCATCACGAGAACATCCTCTTCGGCCCGCGCGGGTGGCTGGCGATCGATCCGAAGGGGGTGCTCGGCGATCCTGGCTTCGATGCGGCCAACATGTTCTACAATCCGCTCGACCGCGACGATCTCTGCCTCGATCCGCGCCGGATCGCGCATATGGCCGAAGCGTTTGGAAAGACGCTCCGACAGTCGCCGCGCGCCATTCTCGACCATGCGATCGCCTATGGCTGCCTGTCGGCCGCATGGCATCGCGAGGACAAGAACGCAGTCGACGAGAATCGGGAACTGGCCGTCGCCGAGGCCGTTCGAAAGGTTCGATCGCAGTACCGATCGCCGGTCGTCAACTTCTGACGTTTATCTCGGTCGGCAGCGGATAGGCGCCCTTGGTGCCGCGCCAATGCGCGGCGGCGAAGCCGAGCAACACAAGCGCGATCGCCTGGTGCGTCAGCGCCATGTGCAGCGGTACCTGCATCAGCAGCGTGCCGACGCCGATCGAGGCCTGGACGACCACCAGCGCGAACAGAAGCGTGGCCCGGCGGGCATGGGTGGTACCGGGCTGGCGCCGCCACGTCGCGATCATATGCCAGAGCGCCACGACAAAGATGGTATAAGCGCCCAGCCGGTGGACGAACTGTACCGTCTTCGGATTTTCGAAGAAATTCAGCCAGGCGGGTTTCAGGAGAAGCAGATCGGACGGGATCACCTTTCCGTCCATCAGCGGCCATGTGTTGTAGGAAAGACCCGCATGCAGCCCGGCGACCAGCCCGCCGAGATAGATCTGGATCAGCGCCAAAAGCACGATGAAGCCGGTGAGCCGCTGCGTCGATCGGTCGGCGGCGGGCTCCGAATGCGGCGCCAGCCCGCGCGCGACCACCATGGTGGCGGTGAAGATCAGCGCGGCAAGCGTCAGATGCGTCGCCAGCCGGTATTGGCTGACGGAGACGCGCTCGACAAGGCCAGAAGCCACCATCCACCAGCCGATGGCACCTTGAAGTCCGCCGAGTGCCAATATGCCGAGGAGCTTAGGCCCGAGGCCGCGTTCGATACGGCGCGTCGCCCAGAAGAACAGCAGCGGCAGGGCAAAGACGACGCCGACGCTACGCGCCAGGATGCGGTGCGCCCACTCCCACCAGAAGATCGACTTGAAGTTCTCGACGCTCATGCCCTTGTTGATCTCGGTATATTGCGGGATCTGCTGGTAGCGCTGGAACTCCTCCTGCCATTCGGCGTCGTTGAGCGGCGGGATGACGCCGTGTATCGGCTGCCATTCCGTGATCGACAGCCCCGAGCCAGTGAGACGCGTGGAGCCGCCGACCAGCACCAGCGCGAATAGCACCAGCAGCACGACATAGAGCCAGCCGCGCACCAAAGCGCGGTTGTGGAGGTCCCGGTCGCGTGCTGCATAGGGGGCTGTAGCGGTGATGGCAGCCATTTCGCTTTCCCGGCGGTTGAAACGCGCGATTGGTGGACCAAGGCCGCCCAACTGGCAAGACTGGACAGCGCGGCACGCCGTCGCGCCGCGCTGCGACGGTTGCGCGCTCTCGTCATTCGGCCTAAGCGGGGCGGGTCAACGGAACCGCGACATGCCCATTCGCCTGAAAAAGCTGATCGGAACCATATTGCTGGTGGCGCTGGTCGTCATCTATGCGCTGATCGCGTCGGCCGTCGCGGTCACCAGACTCGCCGAATACGGGCCCACGGCGCATCTCCTGTTCTTCCTGCTCAGCGGCTTTCTCTGGGTTCTGCCGGCCATGGCCATCATCAAATGGCTGATCATCGAGCCGCGCCCGAAGGGCTGACCCTCGCCGGCGTCAGGCAAAACGCGAATGTGATTCAGACGTGATCGGGCACGCGCCTACTTTGCCTGGCTTATAGCTCGGCAGGGAGGCTTGGCATGCTGAGAACCATGTTTGCGGGGCTGATCGTTCTGATCGGCTCGCTCGCCGCTTCGGTCGCGACAGCGGAAACCATCAATGTCTCGGACGCACATGGCGGCAGCGTCGCCGCCTACAGCCGGCGCTGGCAGGCGCTTGCCGCCCGCGGCGTCGATGTGCGGATTGTCGGCAAGTGCCAGTCGGCCTGCACCGTGCTGCTCGGCTATATTCCGCGCAGCCGCATCTGCGTGACGCCGGCGGCGAGCTTCGGCTTCCACCTGGCGCACCGCACCGACGCGACCGGGATGCTCTGGAATGCCTATGCATCCGACACAGGGGGTGGATAAACGCGCATGGCGGACTCTCGGCGAATTTCAAATGGGTGAGCGCGCCGGACACTTACCGATACTTCCATAGGTGCTGACGATGGATGCCGGCTAGACGGTGACCACCATCTTGCCCGCATTGGCGAGCGGCGTCGTGATGCCGGACAGCATCGTGCGGATATGCGCCAGGCTCTGGTATCGGCCGTTGACGGATATGCGCGGCAGCGCGTGCAGGAAGCCGGCATGCTCGGCGCGCAGCACGCCATGCCGCGTGGTCACCGCCGAGGCATAGCCCGCGTCGCGGGAAAAGCCCACCTCGCGGCAGCCGACGGCGCTGGCATAACCATAGGGGTAGGCGAAATGATGCGGCTCCTCCCCGAGCTTTTCCGCGAGGATGCGGCGGACGTCGCCGATCTCATGGCGCGCATCGGCTTCGGACAGCCGCTTCAAGTTCCGATGATTGACGGTGTGCGCGCCGATGGTCACCAGCGGGTGGGCGGCCATGGCGCGGAGCTCATCCCAATTCATCAAGGTGCATGGGCGGCCTGCGTCGAATTGATAGCCGTTCGAACGGGCCAGATTGCGCAATGCCGTACCCTGCTCTTCCTCGGAGACTTCCAACGTCAGCCAGGCATTCAGCCGCGCGACGGCCTGGATCTTCCTGCCTGGTGTCGAGCAATCGATCACCGTCGGCGTGCCCGCCATCGTCAGCATCAGGCGCGAACTGGTGTCGACGATGTCCTCGATCACGTCCCACCAGAGTTCGACGGCGCCATCGATCAGGCCGGGGGCGACGTAGATGGTGATCGGCGCGCCGTGCTTTTCCAACACGGGAAGCGCCTCGGTCATGTTGTCGCGATAGGCATCGTCCGCGGTGATCGTCGCGAACTGGCCGCCTTTGCCGCCCGTCCTGATGCGCTCGATCGCTTCATCAAGGGAAACAAAGGCATATCCCCGCCCCTTCATGTCCGCGATCAACCTGTCGAGGAAGGCGGGAGCGATGTTCAGATGCCGATTGACACTGTTCGGCTTCTCCGGTGCGGCGGTGACGCGGTGCAGCATCAGGATCGCGCCGATGCCGCCGACAAACGGCCGCGCCAGGGGCGCGAGACCGGAGTAGCGGGCAAGGTTCAGCGCCAGTTTCCGGATTGCCTCGCCCCCGTCGATCATTCCTTCACCTTTTGCGCCTAGGCTCAACCAAGCACGACATTCGCCTATGCGAACCCCAAAGTCGGAACCAATACGTCTTAAGGATTGAGGGATGGTTGACGCCGCTGCGTCATTTGACGGCAACCGGGTCGCGGCCAACGAGGCTTCCGCACGACCGATTGGAGCCCATCCGAGCCGGTGGGCTGCGACCGCAAGCGACGGCGCCGGCCTTGCCGGTTACGTTCAATTCTGCGCTTCGGCGCTGTACGCGCCGGCGCAAAGCGCATCCTGGGTGAGCAACTGGGCGACAGCAACCGGCGCCGACATGATTGTAGCCACGCTTGCCTGCGACGGCCGTCCGGCGCTTTGGCTGGCATTGGAAGTGGTACGACGCGGCCCGTTCAAGGTTGCCCGTTTCGCCGGCGGTCGGCACGCCAACGGCAATTTCGCCGCCGCCGATCCGCGTTTCCTGCCCGCCATCGACGCCCCGGCGATCCGCTCGATGTTCAACGCAATCGCCCGAGCGCGGCCGGACATCGACCTTATCTCGCTGGAGAGGCTGCTGCCCGACCTAGACGGCCTCGCCAATCCGCTCGCCATGCTGCCCGGCTTCCCAAGTCCGAACCTCGCTCTCGCGGTCGATCTCAACGGCGGGTTCGACGCGCTGCTGTCGCGCGCGAGCGGCAAGCGCAAGCGCAAAAAGCACCGCTCGCAGACGCGCAAGTTCGAGGCCGTCGGAACCTTCCGCCGCATCGAGGCCGGCACCCGCGAGGAGGTCGACAGGCTGCTCGATGCCTTCCTCGAGATGAAGGAAGTGCGTTTCGCCAAGATGGGCATCGCCAATGTCTTCGGCGACAGCCACGTACGCGACTTCTTCCGGGCGCTGTTTACCGACGCGCTGTCCGAGCAAAAGCCGCCCTTCCTGCTGCATGGCCTGGAGGTGGCGGGGAAACTGCGCGCCGTCACCGGCTCCAGCCGGTCCGGCAAGCGGCTGATCTGCGAATTCGGCGCCATAGCCGACGACGATCTCGCCTTCACCAGCCCTGGCGATTTCCTGTTCTTCGACAACATCCAGCAAGCCTGCGAGCTTGGCTTCGACGTCTACGACTTCTCGGTTGGCGACGAGCCTTACAAACGGCTCTGGTGCGATATCGAGGCCCGGCATTTCGAGGTGCTTGCGCCGCTGACGCTAAAGGGCCGGGTGCTGGCGACAGGGCTGCGGCAAGGCGCGCGGGCGAAGGCCTTCATCAAGAACCATCCGACGGTCTGGAAATTGACCAAGATGCTGCGCCGCAAGGCTGCCGGACAGGCAGCACCTGCCGCAGCCGAGGACGATAACTGATCGTCACGCTTGAAACGGACGACGCGGCTTCAGCACTGTCGCACTTTCGCCCTATTGCTTAGGCGGCCGACCGGTTGCCCGGAACCGGCGTTCCCGGTGGTTCATGGCCGACCGGTGTGACCAGCGTGACGTCCGGATAGCCGTTCTCGATCAGCTTCACGGCGGCGTGGGTCACCTGGTCGTCGGCTTCAAGCATCGACAGGAAGACTTCGGTGCCGTTGCCGACCAGGCGGCTGATGCCCTGCGCATCGGCCGGGCCGCATTCGACCACGACGAGGTCGTAGGCGGTGGTCAGCGACTGCATGATGATGGGCAGCCTGTCGGCGGCGCGCATGGCGCGGACCGGATCGGCGGTGCCGACCGGAATGACATGCGCATCCGAATAGAGATCGGGATGGATGACGTCACTGAACTGCGCTTCGGAAGCGAGCAGATTGGTGATACCCGGGAACAGGCCCGAGTCCAGCATCGGCCGCGACGCAGCACCCGACGCGGTCAGATCGAGCAGCAGCACACGCAGGCCGGCGTCGGATACTTCGCGCGCCACGAGCACGGCGGACGCGGCCGCCTCGTCGCCTTCCGGCGATACGAAGATCGCGCGCGCGGCGCCAGAGGCAATCAGCTTCTCCGCGGCCTTTTCAACATCGATTTCGCCCAGCCTGGACGGCCTTGGCTCAGGCATCGATTCGCTTGGCTCGGACGCCTCCACTGCGGTTGCACGATCCTCCGTCGGCTCGCTCTCGGGCGGTGTCGGGAGCTCCGCTTCAGCGATTGAATATCCTGCCGCGGCTTCCTCGTAAGGCGCAAAAGCCCGACCATCATCACGTTCCTCGGCGACCGCGGGTTCGACCCTGGCCGCAGGCATCGCCACCTGCTCGATATCGGCGAACCGGGCGCCGGCGGCCGGACGCATGGCGCGGCCCGAGAACAGCTCCGCCAGCAGCGTGCCGATTGCCATCAGCAGCAGCGAAGCGGCAGCGGCAGCGCCGGTGATCGGCCCGATCTTCGGGAAATAAGGCTGGGACGGCACCTGGGCGCTTGCAATCAGGCTCGCCGCGACGGGCGAATATCTGCGGTCCTTGCGCGAGGCCACCGCATTGTAACTTGCCATATAGGATTCAAGCTGTTGGCGCTGAACATTCGCGTCGCGCTGCAAAGCGTCCAGCTGCACCTGCTGCTCCCCGGCGCGCGCCGCGGCGGCTTTCAGCGTGTTGACATCCGCGACCAGTTGGTCCTCGCGGGCCTTGGCCGTCTGAGCCTGGGCCGACAGCCCCCGGATGATCTTTTGCGCCTCGTTTCGAATCTGGCCGTCGAGGTCGGCAAGCTGCGACTTCAGCGCACGGATGCGCGGATGGTTGTCCAGCAGCGTCGTGGAAAGATCGGCAATATTGGCGCGGAGCTCTACCTGGCGCTCGCGCAGGCGCTGGATCAGCTCCGAGGACAGGACTTCCGGCACGCTGTCCAGCGAACCGCCATTCTGCAGCGCTCGGCGCACGCTCTCGGCACTCGCCTCGGCAGCGGCACGGCTCGCGCGCACGCGCGACAACTCGCTCGACAGCTCGGCGAGCTGCTGAGTCGGCAGCACCGCGTTGTTGCCGCCCATCAGAAGGTCGGACTGGGCACGGAAAGCCGCGACCTTGGCTTCGGCGTCCTTCACCCGCTTCTGCAGGTCGGCGATTTCTGGCGCCAGGAAGTCGGTGGCGGCGGCGTTCGATTCGAGCTTGGCGTCGCCCTTCGAGGCGATATAGGCCTCGGCAATGCCGTTCGCGATCGCCGCGGCGAGCTTGGGGTCCTTCGAGGCGAACTCGATGGCGATGGCGCGCGTCTTTTCAACAGCATAGACGTTGAGCTTGTCGTGCATGGCGTTCAGCACGCGCTCTTCCGGCGGAATATCGAAGGGATCGCTTTTCAAGCCGACAAGAACGAGCATGCGTCCCAGCGCCGACATCTTCAGCGTTTCGTCGAACTCCGGCAGCTTGTCCAGGTTGAGCTTGGTCGCCACCTGCTTGAGGATGTCGGGCGAGGAAATGATCTGGACCTGGGTGGCCACGCCCTGTTCGTCGAGAATCGGCTTCTCGTCGTCGTTGGTGCCCGGCGGCCGGGTGTATTCCGATTCGCGCGAGCCGATCTCCAGCTTGGCCGTCGCCTTATAATAAGGGGTCGCGAGCCAGGCCAAGGCGAAAGCGAGCCCGGTGACCACGAGGGTCACCAGAACAATGCGCAGCCAGTTTCGCGCCAGGCTGGCGAAAAGCTGTCTCAGATCGACGTCGACATCTGCGGCCGCGGACTGAACGGACATGCATCCTGCTCCGAACTTTGAGTCGAGGATGGACCGTAAACAATTATGGTAACTCACCCGTTAAGATCAGAACGCATGCTTATTAGAGGGCGCTCAAAGAAGATTGCTCGAAAGCAATAGAACAATTGCACTTTTTGCCATCAGGGCGGCCCCGGACCGCACTCCTTTACCGCCCATTAACCCTAACAGGATGATAACGATCCCACTTTCCTAGGGTTGTGCCGCGGCTTGCGGCAAGAGCGATGAAGGTTCCTGGCCGGTCATGAAAAGCACTGCTTCCCTCTTTCGCGCTTTGCTTGCCCTGTCGCTGCTCACCGGCTGCTCGAGCTACCGCCCGACACCCGCCGCCTTTCACGAGGTGCTCGACCAGCCCTATCGGCTCGGTGCGGGCGACCGTGTCCGCGTCACGGTGTTCGAGCAGGACGGGTTGACCAACACCTACAGCGTCGACCAGTCCGGCTATCTCTCCTTCCCGCTGGTTGGTGCGGTGCCGGCGCGCGGCCACACCGCGCAGCAGCTGGAAAAGGAGATCGCCGACAAGCTGCGCCAAGGCTATCTGCGCGACCCCGACGTTTCGGTCGAAATCGACCGCTACCGGCCGATCTTCGTCATGGGCGAAGTGGGCGCCGCAGGCCAGTATTCCTATGTGCCGGGACTCACGGTGCAAAAGGCTGTCGCCATTGCCGGCGGTTTCACGCCGCGCGCCAACCAGGAGAGCGTCGACATCACCCGCGACATCAACGGCAAGGTGATGACCGGACGGGTGCTGACATCCGATCCGCTCCTGCCCGGCGACACCGTCTACGTCCGCGAACGCCTGTTCTGAAAAATCCGTCGTGGCGGTGAATCTCAGGATCGTCCACTGCTTTCGCTCACCTGTCGGAGGAATCTTCCGGCACGTGCGCGACCTGACCGAGGCGCAGGTCGCCGCCGGCCATGCGGTGGGAATCGTCTGCGACTCGACGACCGGCGGCGACTATGAGGAGCGGTTCTTCGAGGCGATGAAGGACAGCCTCGCGCTCGGCATCCATCGTACGCCGATGCAGCGCCATGTCGGGCCGGGCGACCTCGCCTCGGCCTGGCGCACCTATAGAATCATCAAGGAATTGCGGCCGGACGTGCTGCATGGGCACGGCGCCAAGGGTGGCGCCTATGCCCGGCTGTTCGGCTCACTGTTGCGGGTGTCAAGGTCTCGCGTTGCCCGCCTTTATTCGCCGCATGGCGGCTCCCTCCACTATGACGAAACGACGGCGACGGGAAAGTTGTTCTTCGGCCTGGAGCGCTTCATGGCGCGCTTCACCGACTGCCTGCTGTTCGTTTCCGACTATGAGCGCAACACCTACTGCCGCAAGGTCGGCGAGCCGCCCATACCCAACATGCTTGTCTATAACGGCCTGCGCGCCGCCGAATTCGAACCCGTGGCGACGGCGGCGAATGCCGCCGATTTTCTCTACATAGGCATGATGCGCGACCTGAAAGGCCCGGATATCTTCATCGATGCCCTGGCCTTGGCCGGCAGCGCGTTGGGCCGTCCGTTGAGCGCCGTCATGGTCGGCGACGGCGACGACCTGCCGCGCTACCATACGCAAGTGGAACGACTCGCCTTGAAGAGCCATGTCCGTTTCCTGCCGCCCATGCCGGCAAGGGACGCTTTCGCGCTGGCCGGGCTGATAGTCGTGCCGTCCCGTGCGGAGGCGATGCCCTATGTCGTGCTCGAGGCTTTGGCCGCCGGCATGCCGATGATCGCGACCGCGGTTGGCGGCATTCCCGAAATCTTCGGCGACGGCTCCCCTGCCCTGATCAGGCCGGATCCAGCGCAGCTTGCGGGCAAAATGGAAACGGCCCTCGGCGACCGCGGCGCGTACCGGAAGGCGATGCCGCAGACGGATGAGCTCAAGGCCCGATTCGGAGCCGATGTGATGGCGGCCGAGATCGAGAAGGCCTATTTCGCCGCGCTGGACAAGTAGGCACGCGGCAGGCCCGACAGCTTCAAAACCACCGGTTGTTTCAAGGCTTTCTTAGCTCTCATTTGCTATGCAGTTTCGCGAAGCTCGCGGACAGTTCCCATGAATGAGATCGACCCCGCGCACCGCTTTTCCATGGATGCGGTACGCAACTACGACGCTCCCGCCGAGAGCGAAAAGGCCGGCGGCATCAACGACGTGGCGCGCCAGGTCGCCTCGCAATACCGGCGCGATACCATGTCGCCGATCATGGTCAGCGGCGTGCTGCGCATGATCGAGTTCGCGGTGCTCTTCCTGTCGGGGCTCGGCGTCTATTTCTATTATGTCGGCTTCTTCAACTATCTGGCCTGGCAATATCCGCTCGCGATCGCCGCGACGTCTTTCCTGGCCGTGGTGCTGCTCGACGTAACCGACAGTTACCAGATCGCGGCGCTGATGCGCCCGCTCGCCAATTTCGGCCGGGTGCTGCTTGTCTGGGCCGGCAGCTTCGCGCTGATGGCGCTGACGGCCTTTGCCATCAAGGCGTCGGAAGACTATTCGCGCCTGCTGTTCGGCACCTGGTTCGTGATCGGCTTCGTAATGATCTTCGGCCTGAGACTCGTGATGTCCAGGCTCATCCGCCGCTGGGCGCGCGACGGGCGCATGGAGCGCCGCGCCCTCATCGTCGGCGGCGGCAAGGCAGCCGAACAGCTGATCCGCTCGGTCGAGAAGCAGCCTTACAACGACATCCGCATTTGCGGCATCTTCGACGACCGCAACGACAGGCGCTCGCCGCCGATCGTCGCCGGCTATCCGAAACTCGGCACGATCTCGGAGCTCATCGAATTCGCCCGCATCGCGCGCATCGACATGCTGATCGTGTCGCTGCCGCTGACCGCCGAATCGCGCGTCCTGCAGCTTCTGAAGAAACTCTGGGTGCTGCCGGTCGACATCCGGCTCTCGGCGCATTCGAACGCGCTGCAGTTCAGGCCACGCGCCTATTCCTATATCGGCTCGGTGCCGATGCTCGACATCTTCGACAAGCCGATCAACGACTGGGATTCGGTCGCCAAGCGCGCTTTCGACATCGTCTTCTCGCTTGTCGGCATCATCCTCTTCTCGCCAGTGATGCTCGCCACCGCGATCGCCATCAAGCTCGACAGCAAGGGTCCGGTGCTCTTCAAGCAGAAGCGGCACGGCTTCAACAACGAGATCATCGAGGTCTACAAGTTCCGGTCGATGTATGCCGACCGGTCCGACCCGACCGCCAAGCAGACGGTGACCAAGAACGATCCCCGCGTCACCCGCGTCGGCCGCTTCATCCGCAAGACCTCGATCGACGAGCTGCCGCAGTTCTTCAATTCGCTCCTCGGCTCCCTGTCGCTGGTCGGGCCGCGCCCGCATGCCATCGCCGCACAGTCGCACAACCTGCTCTACAACGAGGTGGTCGACGGCTATTTCGCCCGTCACAAGGTCAAGCCCGGCGTCACCGGCTGGGCGCAGATCAACGGCTGGCGCGGCGAGATGGACACTAATGAAAAGATCCGCATGCGCACCGAATACGATCTCTATTACATCGAGAACTGGTCGATGCTGTTCGACCTGCGCATCCTGTTCCTGACGCCGATCCGCCTGCTCAATACGGAAAACGCCTATTGAGCGCCGTCGCCCATGAGTTGCCGGCGTCGGCGATCAACGCCAAGCTGATTTCGCTGATCGCGTCGGCGGCGATCGGCATCGGCATCCTGCTCTCCGGCTTCGTCATCAGCGAGCCCGCGCCTTACGAAATCTATATGGCCGGGCTGATCGCGGTGTGGGCGCTGTTCGGGCTTCGAATCTCGCGCGCGATCGTGCCCTTGCTGGTGCTTCTGGTGACGATGAACATCGGCGGCATGATCGCCATGACGCAGATGGCGGATCTCGCCAACACGCCGCTCTATCTCGCCGTCTCCCTGTTTCTCGCCTTCAGCGCGGTGTTCTTCGCCTCGGTGACCTCGGTCCAGCCCAGCCTCTACCGGCTGATCTTCATCGCCTATGTCGCCTCCGCTGTGGCGACGTCGCTGCTCGGCATCGCCGGCTATTTCCATGCCTTTCCCGGCGCGGAAATCTTCACCAAATACGACCGCGCCGCCGGCGCCTTCCAGGACCCCAATGTGTTCGGCCCGTTCCTGGTGCTGCCCGGCACCTACCTGCTCTATCTGCTCCTGACCGGCCCTGTATCGCGTATGCCGCTTCTGGCCGTGCCGCTGCTCATCATCGCCGCCGGCATCTTCTTCTCCTTCTCGCGCGGCGCGTGGGGCATGTTCGCGGTGTCGGCGGTGCTGCTCACCGCGTGCCTGTTCCTGCAGAGCGCCAGCGGCAAGTTCCGGCTGCGGGTCGTGGTTATGACGATTGCGGCCCTGGCGCTGCTGGTCATCGCCTTCCTCATCATCCTGCAACTGCCCGGCGTGTCGGATATGTTCACCCAGCGCGCGCAGCTCGAGCAGAGCTACGATTCGGCGCGACTCGGCCGCTTCGCCCGCTACACGATCGGCTTCCAGCTAGCCATGGAGCACCCGTTCGGCATCGGCCCGCTGGTCTTCGGCACGATCTATGGCGAGGACACGCACGATATCTGGCTGAAGGCGCTGATGGATTATGGCTGGCTCGGCTTCGTCTCGTTCCTGACGCTGACGTTATGGACGATCGGCGCCGGCTTCCGCATCCTGTTGCGCGACCGGCCATGGCAGCCCTATCTGCTTTGCGCCTATGTCGCCTATCTCGGCAATATCGGCCTCGGCACCTTCATCGACATCGACCACTGGCGCCATCTCTACCTGCTGGTCGGCCTGGTCTGGGGCGCGATCGCGCTGGAGTACCGGCACCAGCGGGAATTGCGGCTGGCAGCTCCGCCAAGCGGCCGAACGAACCGACACGAAGCGGTCGCTCCCGGTCGATGAAAGCTTTGGGGCCAAGTCTCAGGTTGAAAATGGTCGGAGTGGCCGGATTCGAACCGACGACCCCTTGACCCCCAGTCAAGTGCGCTACCGGGCTGCGCTACACTCCGGACCGCGCAAAGCCCTATATTCTCAAGGCTTCCGACGCAAGAGGCCAATCGGACAAAATCATGCCGGGCTTTCTATCTGTATTTCACGTTATTCCACTTTCTCGAGCGATTACGGCGGCGAACGCACAGCAGCGTATAGCGCGAGGCAAGCCGTGCCCACTCCAAGCCGGCCGGAATTCGGTTACTTTGCCAATTCGTCACCTTTGACCGGCGGCTTACCCTTGCCGGCGCGCTTAAGAATATCGAGCGCTGCGGGAATGTCGGCGCGCGCCGCGCGCTCCTGGAAATAGCTTTCGACCCTGAGCGCCGATAGCTTCTCGGCCACAGCCACGTTGATGAACTGGTTAAGCGCCACACCCTCGTCTTCCGCCACCTTACGTGCTTCGTCTAGGAGCGAAGGCTGAAGCCGCAGCGCAAAATTGCTTTTCCTCATTTATGTTTCTCCATTCGTTTCCAGGCCTGACCGGGTACCAGAACATCTATTCCAAAGCGGACCGCTGCTTCGCTAAAGTCACGGGTGTTGAACGTCACGATAGCGTCGGCTTGTCCGTTGACCGCGGCCTCGAGCACCATATCATCGTCCTGATCACGAGCCACTGGTCGCCATAAAAACGCAAGCCTCACCGGCTCGGCAACAGCCGCCACTGCGTCCAGCAAGACGTTAACATCGTCGATCAACAAGCCGGATGCCTTCAAATGCTCAGGCCGCGTCATCACCGCCTGGTACTCGATAACGAGTGGTACGGAGGCAAGCAGCGTGAACCGCCTTTCAAGCGCCGCCGCCAACAACCGACGAGACGCGCCGGCATCGCTGCGGACGGCAGCCACCATAACCGCTGTGTCGAGAACCAACCTCATGCGACTATATCGAGTTGCAGAAGTGATATTGCAAGCAATATTGCATCAAATTGAAATTTGCGGCAACTACCTCGACGCGCCATGCGCCGCCAGCATGCGCCGCGCGCTTTCCTCGTCCGTGATCAGGATGGTCGGCGCAATCAGGTTCATGGCACCGAGCAGCGCGTCGGTCTTCTCCTCACCGCCGGAGGTGAGGATGCGGATCGGCGCCTTGCGCAGGCGGTCGACATCCACCGACATCACGTGGCTGTTGACGGGATGGTCGACCAGATCGCCGTTGCGGTCGTAGAAATGGAACAGGAGGTCGCCGACGGCGCCGCGCGCCAGCAGGGCCTCGCGGTCCGCTTCCTTGAGAAAGCCGCCGCGCGAGAAGGTGGTGGCCGAAGCGATGCCGCCGACGCTAAGCAGCACGGCATCGAGCGCGTCGGCCATCTCGAAGATCTCCTGCAGGCCGCAGCGCTCGACCAGCGCGATCTTGGTCTCGACGCTGTCGACGACGGCCGGCGTCGGCATCAGATAGCCGTCGCCCTGGAAGATCTGGGCAAAGCGCCAGGCGAATTCCGCCGGATTGACACGCCGCGCGACGCCAACGCCGCCAAGCAACGAAATCACGCTGAAATCGGTGAGCGATTTGGCGCTGATGAAGGGCAAGGTGTTGAACAACGTCACGCCCCAGCCGACGCCGACCCGCATGCCGGATTTCATCGCATCGGACAGGAACATGCCGGTCTTGGCGGCGATCGCCGGGATCGGATCGGCCTTGGGGTCGGAGAGCGGCGCGACCAGTGCCTGCTGCAGGCCGAAGGTCCTTTCCAGCGCGCGCTCCAGCCGCACGATCTCCAAAAGCTCGCTCTCGATGGTGATCTTCACCTCATTGCGTGCCCTCGCCTCCGCCAGCATGCGCACGATAGTGACGCGGCCGACGCCGAGCACGTCGGCGATCTCGTTTTGCGTCATCTGCTCGACGAAATACATCCAGGCGGCGCGGATCCTGAGGCGGTCGGTCCGGCTTTCGCTGACGACCTGCTCCGATGCTTCGGCCGCCGCCCTGCCGTTTTCTGGTTCGCCCTGCCGTCGCCTGCCCAAGTTCCCCTCCAACTCCGGCGATGATACCGCCTCGCCGATTCTGCATGCTGGTTAAATATCGTCTATTGATCTACCAAGCGAGACGAACAATCTAGAGAGGGCGACTGGCGCCCCAAGCCGCGAGCGGCTTCAGCATTTCGAGGCGATTGGCGATGCTGCGACAAATCTCCGAGGACGTCCGCGCCAACCTGAAGGACCGCCTTCGGGAACTGCGCGATGCGATCCGCCAAAGCCGTCACGACAGCGCCGGCGACAGCTTTCATGACGTCGTCGGCAATTTGCCGCTCTTTCCGGGCCGCAGCTTGCTCGGTCATGCCGCAAGCGCCGTCGACGAGGCATTGACGATCGCCGAATCCTTCGTTCCGCATTCCCGGCCTCTCAAGGTCGACGGCACGACCGTGAAAAGCCTGCGGGCCTATTTCCCGCAAGGCGATGAAGACCGGCAGATCGGCGGTGAGCGTCAGTTCAGGCGTGACATGTATTACCTGACCCGGGCGGTTCTCGCCGGCTACGGCATCGACAACCCCCGCATTCACGAGGCGAGTTTTTCCGCCGTCCATGTCGCGATGCGCAAGCGCCATGCGGATCTTCTGGCTGCCGCGGCGGCGGAAACGGCATCCACGGATCAGGTCGCGGCGGCCTGCGCGGCTCTCCTCGTCGAATGCCTCAACCACCGCCCGGTCCAGCCTGGCGAAATCGGGGCAGGCCCGGCGATAGCCGGTGACCGGTCTCTCGACATCAGGTGCCTTGCGCCCGTGGTGCTGGCCTGCGGACTGGCGACCAAGGCGGATGGCGGTACGCCCGAGCCCGATATTCTCGAGATCGCGGTGCTGGCGGCCGAGGTGCGGGAGGATCGCATCCGGCAGGCTTGCGCCCATGCCAATGCCGTCCAGGAGCTGACACCGGTTCTCGCCACCCTGCTCGCGCATCTGACGTAACCGCCGACAGCAACCGCTACCGCTCGGTCGCCATTGCAGCGATGGTCTTCTTGGCACGCTGGATCGAGGCCGGGCTCATGCTGAGCTCGGTCAAACCCATCTTGATGAAGGCCGGAATCAGGTCCGGGCGGCCGGCAGCCTCGCCGCACATGCCCACCATGATGCCGGCGCCGACGCCAGCCTTGGCCGTCAGCTCGATCGCCGACATCACCGCCGGATTCGTGACGTCGTTGAGCTTGGCGACCGTCGGGTTGAGGCGGTCGGCGGCCATGATGTACTGCGTCAGGTCGTTGGTGCCGATCGAAAAGAACGCCACTTCCTTCGCCAGAGCCGGCGCGATCAGCACGGCGGCCGGCGTCTCGATCATGACGCCGAGATCGAAATTGGCATGCGGCACGCCTTCGGCCTTCAGTTCAGCCGTGCATTCCGCGACCAAGGCGCGGGTGCGGGTGACCTCGGCAATCTCCGAGACCATCGGCAGCATCACCTTGATGTTGCCATGCACGGCGGCCCTGAGCAGCGCCCGCAGCTGGCGCTTGAAGATGTCAGGCCGGTCCAAGCACATGCGGATGCCGCGCCAGCCGAGGAAGGGATTTTCCTCGTCGGGAAATTCGATACCGGCGATCGGCTTGTCGCCGCCGATATCGAGCGTGCGCACGATGACCGAATGCGGCGCAAACGCCTTGGCCAGCGCGCTGTAGGTCTCGGCCTGCATGTCTTCCGACGGCAGATGCATGTGGCGCATGAAGAGCAGCTCGGTTCGGAACAGCCCGACGCCCATGGCGCCGGCTTCCTGTGCCGCCTCGATCTCCTCCAGCGAACCGATATTGGCCGCTACTTCGATCACGGTGCCGTCCGCGCGGGTAGGCGTCACGCTCTTGAATACCTTGAGGCCGGCACGCTCCTGCGCCGCTGCCTCGACACGCCGGGTGAAATCAGCGCGCGTCGCCTGGTCCGGATCGACGATCACATGGCCGGCATTGCCGTCGATCGCCACCTCTCTGGCGGTGCGCAGCTCATTGACCTTGTCGCCCAGACCCAGCACGGCCGGGATGCCGTGCGAGCGGGCGATGATGGCGATATGGGAGGTGGCGCCGCCGTGGCCGCAGACCACGCCGCCGATGCGCTTCAGCGGCGCGCGCGCCAGGTCCCAGGCGCCGATGTCGTCGGCGATGAGGATCGCGCCTTGCGGGATGGTTTCCAGGCCGACCTCGTCCTGGCCGAGCAGCACCAGGCAGATCTGCCGACCGACGGCATGGACGTCGTCAGCCCGGGCGTTGAGATAGTGGTCGTCGACAGCGCTGAAATCGGCGGCAATGATGGCCGCGGCCGCAATCACCGCCGAGACCGCATCGTCACCGCCTTTGATCAGCCTTTCGACTTCGCCGGTCAGGCTGTCGTCGGCGGCAATGTCGCGCAAGGCCGCGATGATGCCACGGTCGCCGGCGGAGAGATTGTTCTCGGCAAGCGTGCGGTCCATGCGCGCCTGCACGCTGGCGACGGCGCCGCGGAAGCGCTCGAGCTCGCCTTCGATCTCATCGGCCTGCAGGCGCCTGCCCGGTCCCTCGATCTCCGGTGGGAAATGGGCAAAGGCCGGCCCGATCGCCACGCCCTCGCTGGCGGCGACGCCTTTAAGTTTCGGGGTTCCATCCGTCGCTGCGGCGGCGGTCGGCGCGGCCTCGGGAGCGGGCGCCGCGGCTGCGGTTTCCGAGCCAGCTTCACCCGCCTCGTCCTCGTCGTCGAGGCCGGCGCGCGGGTTCTCCAGATAGCCGATCAGCGCCTCGATCGCCTCGATCGCGTCGGCGCCGTTGGCGCGCACGGTGACTTCCTGGTTTTCCTTGACCGCCAGGAGCATCAGCTTGACCGAGCTCTTGGCGCTGACCGCCTTGCCGTCCTTGACCAGCTCGACGTCGGATTCGAAACCCTTGGCGAGTTTCACGAACCGCGTGGCGGGACGGGCGTGCAAACCTTCGTGCACTCTGACGATGGTCGAGCGTTCCATGGCAATACTCTAGGTTTGGGCGCCGTCGACAGACGGCGCGGATATTATCAGGCGGCGATGGTGATGACAGCGCCCGGTGTCAGGGCAGCCACGAGCGCTCCGGTATCGACCTCGGATGCGCAAACCTCGCCCGGCCTTTCGGCCTCGGATGCTCCATTAAAGGAGATCACGACATGACCCATCTCGCGGACCTTGCTCCAGGCCGTGGAGCCGACCGCCGTTATCGTCGCCGACACCGGTCCGAGCGTGATCGAGGCGCCCGTCGCCGGCGCCTCGTCGCTTGGGCCTTCCTCCGTCTTGTGCAGCACGGAAACTTCGGCCAGTTCGGGAGGCGAGCCATCCGCGAAAAGGATGATCACGCCGCCCTCGGCGAGGTCCGCCACTTCGGGTCCGATGGCTGTGACCCGTGTCTTGAGAAGAACCGACATATGGCGAACCTCGTTTTACCTGTGATTTAGAACACGATCAGGGAGACGACCCATGCTATCAGCACGGAGACCGGGCCCATGATCTGGCGGCTGATGAGCACCGCCGGCACGCCGATTTCGATCGTCTTCGGCTTGGCCTCACCGAGCGCCAGACCGACGGGGACGAAATCGCAACCCACCTGGGTGTTGTAGGCAAACAGCGCCGGCAGAGCCATTGCGGGCGAGATGGTGCCGTTGGCGATCTGCGGGCCGATGATGGCGACGCCGATGACCTGGGCGATGACCGCGCCTGGCCCCAGGATGGGCGACAGGAACGGCAGGCCGCAGATGGCCGAGATGACCAGCAGGCCGACGATGTTGTTGGCCAGCGGACCCATCGGCTGCGCCAGCACGTCGCCGATGCCGGTATAGAGGATCAGGCCGATCAGCATGGTCACGAAGGCCATGAAGGGCAGCACGTTGCGGACAACCTGATCGATGGTGCGGCGGCCGGAGTTGAAGAAGATGCCGACCACGCGGCCCATGACGCGGCCGATGGAGCTGATCAGGCCGATAAGCCCGCCTTCGCTCGGCAGCGGCTCGGCCGCCCTGGCAGTAGTGTTGTTGCTTGAACTCATCGATGCTGCTCCCCCCGCAGTGGTGACCGCTTCGGATCCGTCCGCCATTGTGATATTGGCCGGCTTCACGCCCGAAACGTAGATGTCTTCGGTGATGAACTGGGCGAGCGGACCCGCCTGGCCGACCGGCGTCAGGTTGACGGTCGGGATGCGCTTGCGCGGATAGACGCCGCAGCGCGCGGTGCCGCCGCAGTCGACGACGACGACCGCCATCTCGCTTTCGACCGGCGGCGACTTGAAGCCGTCGACGGCCTCGGCGCCGGTCATGTCGGCGATGAGCTGCGCCACCGGATGAATGCCGCCGCCGGTCACGGACACGACCTTGCTGCGCTGCTCGGTCGGCTCGATGACCAGAGGGCCGCCCCAACCAGTGGAGCCCTTCGATATCTTTACTGCCTTGTATGTCTTGGCCATGGTGTCCTCCCGCCCTTAGAGATCGACGCCCTGGCGGCGCGCCATGATGGCCGTGATGCGCTCGGTCAGGATGCCCTTCAGCAGTATGACCACGAGGCCGACGATGGCGTACCAGATCGCCACCTTGACGTGATAGCCGTTGGCGATGACGCCCCGCTTCTCGAGATCGAGCAGCGCGACCAGCATGCCGCCCCAGACGAAATATTCGCCGGGGTTGATATGCGGGAAAAGGCCGAGCGGCGGATGCACGTAGGACACCGCCGCGTCGTAGAAGGCAGGCTTGTGCTTTTCTTCCAAGAAGGAGCCGAAGGTATAGGCCATCGGGTTGGTGAGGAAGAACACGGACAGGACCGGCAGCACCGTATAGCGGGTCAGCGCGATGCGACCGGCGCCGCGGGCGAGACCGTGGACGCGTTGCTCGCCGACCAGTTCGGTGACGGCATAGAAGGCGGTCATCAGCACCACCAGCGTCGGGATGATGCCGGTGACGAAGCCGGCGAACACTTCGCCGCCCTTCTGGAAGATGCCGATAAAATACTTGCCGATCGCGGTCAGCCAGCCGAGCTGCTCTTCCTGCTGCACGTTCTTCAGCTGTTCCTTCAGCTGATCGGCGGTGACCGGCGCATTGTCGGTGGTCGCCTGCGCCAGGACCACGAGATGATCGGTGGCATGCTCGACGCCGAGCTTGCCGTGCCAGGCTGCATCGGAGACCATGGTGCCTGCGACATGCAGGTTATGCACCGCCAGGTCGGCATGCTGCGCCAATAATGTGATTACAGACATTTCTCCTCCTTATGACCCCCGCCGGTCGTTCCCAGCCGGCTGCCGGCGTCCGTTTATGCCCTTGCTACGTTCAAGCCGGACAGGCCCGGCTTCTTCCCCGGCTCCGACCGCGCGCGGTCGATCTGCTCGATCGCCCGTTTCACGGCCTCGGCCACACCGGGTTCCCCCTCCCCCATGATCGCAGGGTTGGACCGGAGTCGATCGAGGGGGATGCCCTCGAATTCTTCATGTCGCTTGAACTTGGTCAGCACCGAACGGCCGCTCATGACCATCATGCGGCGCACGATGAGATCCGGCGTCACGACGATCAGCGCAATTGTGCCCTTGGCCAGCCGTCCGCGGAAATTGCCCGCGCCGACGAAACCGTCCTTGAACTCTCCGGTGACACCTTTGAAGACGTCCGAATAATGCCGCATCTGCAGCCAGACACCGAGCGATTGCAGCGCCCAGACAACAAACAGCAGAAGCAGCGCCCACTGCCAGATCGCCATTTCGGTTTTCCTCCCGAGTCGCTTTCTCCGGCACATATTGAACGGAGCGGAGCGGACCCGAAAGTGAGAACATTTGTTTCCTAGAATGTCAACATGTATTATATTAGCCGCTATAACGCTCCACAGTCGGCTGGCCGATTTCGGCATCGGCGGCCCTTGTGCTAGCCTGTCTTCAAACGGGATATGAGGATATGGATCTGCCTTTCAGGCACGAACTCGCGCTTATGCCGGACCTTCGCCACCGGCTGCGGCAGTTGCGCTGGTTTCGCGCCACCTTCCGCAGCAGCGCGAAGGTGGTGTCGGAAACGTTTGGCGTTCGTTTCGAGATCGACGAGGCCAAGCTGACGCGCGCCTTTCTCGACTGGATCGAAGTCATGGAAGCGCAGAAGCGATTCGCCGCGGTCGACCGCGCGGACTTCATCGTCTTCGCCGCCGGGCTGGTGCTGCGCGAGCTGATCCGGCAGGCGCCGGCGCGGGAGGTCTCAGGTCTCGGCGAAATGATCGAGACCGAAGCCAATGCCGGCACGGCGGAAATCGTGCGCTTCTGGCCGGAGGGATTCCTCTATACCAACTACTGCGTGTCGGCGATCCTGGCCGTGCACGAGCAGGAGTTCGGCACGGCGCCCAGCATTGATAAATGCGCCGACGACCTGCGCACCTGGTGGTCCTATCGCGAGAACGCGACGGAAATGCCCGCCTATGCCGTGGCGTTCCTCGATCGCTTCCTCGGCGCCGAGCCGAACTGGATCACACCCGACCGCGCCCAGTCGCGCCAGGCCATGCAGCGCGCGCTTGGATCCTCGCCGGTCAGCGAGGCGCTGCGCCAACTTTGAGGGGTTGGTCGCAGCAGCCTTACTATTGAACATCTGACTTTTTATCGATAGCGATGTGCGGATTCGAACCGAGGCCGGGAGTGGCGCGTGGCTAGACTGATGATTTTCGACTGCGACGGCGTTCTCGTCGACAGCGAGCCGCTGGCCGCCAAGGCCTATGAGCGCGTTTACGAGAAACACGGCATGCCCGGCGTCCATGGCGGCATCATCGCTCAGTGCATCGGCATGAAGCAGGCCGACATCATCGTGAAGATCAAGGAACTGACCGGCCACCAGTTCCCGCCCGCCGCCGACGGCGACATCTGGACCGAGACCAAGCTGCTCTTCTCCGAAGAGTTGAAGCCGACGCCCGGGATCGCGCCGTTCCTGGGCGCGCTTGCCGGAGACCGTTGCGTCGCTTCCTCATCCTCGGTCGAGCGCATCAACCACAGCCTGTCGGTGACCGGACTGTCGCGCTTCTTCGGCGAGGCGATCTTCTCCTCCTCGATGGTCAAGAACGGCAAGCCGGCGCCGGATATCTTCCTCTACGCCGCCGAGAAAATGGGCGCAAAGCCGGCTGACTGCATCGTGCTCGAGGATTCGCCGTTCGGCGTCCAGGGCGCGGTGGCGGCCGGCATGATCGCGATCGGCTATACCGGAGGCGGGCATACTTATCCCGAGCATGGCGCGCGGCTGAAGGCCGCCGGCGCCGATTTCGTCTGCGCCGACTGGCACGATATCAGCCGGGAGTTGGCCAGGCTGGGCGTGCCGGCTTGAGTTAGCGGAGACTGGGGAAGCGACGGCGGGTCCACTCACCGGGCGGGACCAATCCCCCCACGCGGAAGTTGAAGGACAGGACCCTCGTCGCATCGGCGTCGACCTCGCAACGAAAGCTCAGATCGTACCATTGAGTTGTCGTGCTGAAAGCGGTCTGGGTAGGATTAAGAACATTGCCTTGCTTCAGCGGAATGGTCGGCAGCCATTTGGGCGAGTAATCGGCGCTTTGCAATTCCTGGTTCAGCACATTGGCGCAAAGATTGGCAACGCGCTGATCGCGCGGCACGTTCTCCATCGAACTTGTGGCCAGCGCGTTGCCGGTCGCACCCGGCGAATAAAGCTTTCTGACACCCGGCAGGCCGGAATAGATCGGCGATCCCGCGACTTCACTGTCGGCAGGGTTTGACCTTCCCGGGTTTCCGCTTGGCGCTCTCAAAGCTCTTGCAGATTTGAACTTCGTCGCCTTGGAAGCTTTAGGCTTTGGCTTCTCGGCCGGCGCAGGCTTGTTGCCAGCTTCGGCCGCCAGCGGCTTTGGCTTTTCGGCCGCTTGCTTTTCGGTGGTTTGCGGAGCGGCTTCCTGCTTTTCCGGCTGCTGTTTATCGGTGTCCTCGGTCGCCTGCTTCTCCTCGCTTTGCTCGGGTTTTTCGACCGGCGCGGCGGTTACCGGCTTTTCTTGAGCCTTGCTGGAATCCGCCTGCTGCTCGGGCGTCGCAGGTGGAGCGGCCTGATTGGGCGCGGGTTTCGGTGCGACAGGAGGCTTCGCGGGTTCATCCTTGGCCGGCGACGACGTGTTGGCTGGAGCGCTGCCGCCGTCGGGAGCTTTCTGCGGGCCGGTATCCTTGTCGCCATACTGAAAGACCCGCTTCAAAACCGGAATGTCCTGCGGCTTCGGCGGCTGCGGAGGCGGCGGCTTTTGCACGGGCTGCTCAGGCGGCTTCTCGGCCTTCTTTTCAGGCGTCGGCTCCGGCGGCTTTGGGGCGGGCTTCGGCTTGGGCTGATCGGGCGGCGGCACGATCGCGACGTTGACCGGCTGTTCCTGCTGATCCGGCAGTTGGTCGGGTCTCGGCAGGCCAAAGAACATGAACGCTGCGATCAGCGCATGCAGGAATAGCGATGCGGCCAAGGCCCATCGCCAATTCCGAAACCATTCCCGCATCTTGCCGTTCATTGCGCCCGATGTGGAACGAAATGAAGGCGGCTTCAAGCACTTGCCGGAATTCGCAAGAGCTGCCGGCCTGACAAGTCGGTGATCAAAGGCGTAAGAACAAGCCGGATCAACAGCCGGCTGGGCTGGCTTACACCAGCATGCCCATCGGATTTTCGATCATGCGCTTGAAGGCGCCCAGCAGTTCGGCGCCGAGCGCGCCGTCGACCGCACGATGATCGGTCGAGAGCGTGACGGACATGACCGTCGCAATCTTGATCTCGCCCTTCTTCACCACAGCCCGCTCCTCGCCGGCGCCGACCGCCAGGATCGTCGCATGCGGCGGGTTGATGACGGCGGCAAAGTCCTTGATGCCGAACATGCCGAGATTGGACACCGCCGTTGTGCCGCCTTGATACTCTTCCGGCTTCAGCTTGCGGCTCCTGGCGCGGCTGGCGAGATCCTTCATCTCGTTGGAGATGACCGACAGCGTCTTTTCATCCGCTTTGCGAATGATCGGCGTGATCAGGCCGCCGGGGATCGACACCGCAACGCCGACATCGGCGTGCTTGTGCTTGACCATGGCGTTCTCGGTCCAGGACGCGTTGGAATCCGGCACAGCCATCAGCGCCATGGCCATGGCCTTGATGACCATGTCGTTGACCGAGAGCTTGTAGACCGGAACCTCGCCCTTGTCGGTCTTCCGCATCGGGGCCGCGGCATTCAACTGCGTGCGCAGCGCGAGCAGCGCGTCGAGCTCGCAGTCGAGCGTCAGATAGAAATGCGGGATGGTGGACTTTGCCTCGACCAGGCGGCGGGCGATGGTCTTGCGCATGTTGTCATGCGGCACGAGCTCGTAGGAGCCGTCGGCGAACAGCTTCAGCACCTGGTCGTCCGACATCGGCTTCGCAGCAGGAGCCGGAGCGGATGGTGGGGCCTCGGCCGGGCCCGGCGATACGACCTCGGCAGCAGGCTGAGCAACGGCTGCGCCTTTCGCGGCGATTGCTGCTTCAACATCGGCGCGCACGACGCGGCCGCGCGGACCGCTGCCTTTTATGCCGGTAATCGAAAAACCCGCCTCGCGCGCCAAGCGGCGCGCGAGCGGCGTTGCACGTGCGGCCGACGGCGATTGGCTGATCTCTCCACCTGCGGAGGAGATGGCCGGCAGGCCAGAAGGGGGCGTATCAGGCTGAGAGGCCAGAGGAACCGCGCCTTCCTCTGTCGGCTTCGCCGAGATCTCCCCCTCATGGAGGGAGATTGGAGCGCCGTTCTGTGTCGCGCCCGCTTCATAGACTTCGTCGTCGGCATAGATCCATGCGACGGGCTCACCGACGGGAATGTCGACGCGCTCCTTGCCGGTGACGTTGCGCAGCGTGCCGCTGGCCGGCGCGTCGATCTCCATCGCCGCCTTGTCGGTCTCGATCTCGAAGAGCACGTCGCCCTTCTTGACGTGAGCGCCCTCCTCGGCGAACCAGCGCGAGATCTGGCCGGTCGCCATATCCATGTCGACCTTGGGAAGAATGACTTCGGTCGGCATCGCTCAGCGAACCCCTTTCACGAGGTCGCGGGCGGCGGCTATGATGTCGGGAACCTGCGGCACGGTGGCCTTTTCCAGGTCCGGATTGTAGGGGATCGGCGTCTCGGCGCCGCCGAGGCGCACGATTGGCGCATCGAGATAGTCGAACGCCTCGCTCTCGGCGACCAGCGCGCTCACTTCGGCGCCGATGCCGAGCGTCTTCACCGCTTCGTAGACGCAGAGCAGGCGCGAGGTCTTCTTCACGCTGTCGATGACGGCCTGCCGGTCGATCGGGCGGATCGTGCGCAGGTCGACCACTTCGATGTCGATGCCCTCGCCTTTGAGCGCGGCCGCGGCGTCGAGCGCCTTCTGCACCATGATCGAGGTGGCGACGATGGTGAGGTCGCGGCCCTCGCGGCGAATCTCGGCCTTACCGATCGGAACGGTATAGTGGCCCTCGGGCACATGGCCCTTCATCTTGTAGAGCAGCTTGTGCTCGAAGATCATGACCGGGTCCGGATCGGCGATCGCGGCCAACAGCATGCCCTTGGCATCGTGCGGTGTCGCCGGCTGAATGACCTTGAGGCCGGGCACATGGCCGAGCCAGGCCTCCAGGCTCTGGCTGTGCTGCGCGGCGGCACCCGTGCCGGAGCCGGCCGGGAACCGCATCACCACCGGCACCGAGACCTCGCCGCCGAGCATGAAGCGCATCTTGGCCGCCTGGTTGACGATCTGCTCCATGCCGAGCGTGGCGAAATCCGAGAACTGGAATTCGAAGATCGGCCGCATGCCGGTGACGGCCGCGCCCACCGCGACGCCGGCGCCGCCCAATTCCGAAATCGGCGTGTCGATCACCCGGTCGGTGCCGTAGCGCTCGACCAGATCGCCGGTCACCTGGAAGGCGCCGCCATAGACGCCGATATCCTCGCCCATCAGGAAGACGCGCTCGTCCATGTCCATGGCGATCGCCATGGCTTCCTGGATCGCCTGGGCGTAGCTCAGTTCACGCACCGCGGCGTCCATCACGCATGCTCCGTGTAAACATAGTTCTCAAGGGTGGCGATCTCGGGCGCCGGGCTCTCCTTGGCGAACTCGATGCCGTCGGCGATCTCCTTGGCAACCGCGTCGCGGATCGCCTGGATGCCCTGGTCGTCGATGAAGCCGAAATCGCGCAGCTCAGTCTCGAACAGCGTGATCGGATCGCGGTTCGCCATCCAATCCTCGATCTCTTCCTTGGTGCGGTAGCGGTTGCGATCGCTCTTGGAATGGCCGCGATGACGGTAGGTCTTGGATTCGATCAGCGTCGGCCCCTCGCCCGCGCGCGCCCGCTCGACCGCCTTGAAGGACGCCTCGGCGACCTCGGAGAAGATGTTGCCGTTGACGATGACCCCGGGCATCGAATAGGCGGCCGCCCGCTCGGCGATGTTCTTCACTGCTGTCGAGCGCGCCGTCGAGGTCGACATGCCGTAGCCATTGTTCTCGCACACGAAGATCACCGGCAGCTTCCAGATCGCCGCCATGTTCAGCGCCTCGTGGAAGGCGCCTTCATTGTTGGCGCCGTCGCCGAAGAAGGAGACCACGACCTTGCCGGTCTTCATCATCTTGGACGAAAGCGCGGCCCCCACCGCGATCGGAATGCCGCCGGCAACGATGCCGTTGGCGCCGAGATTGCCCTTGGCGACGTCGGCGATGTGCATGGAGCCGCCGCGGCCCTTGCAGTAGCCCGTGGTCTTGCCGAAGAACTCCGCGAACATGCGGCTGACCTCGGCACCCTTGGCGATGCAATGGCCATGGCCGCGATGCGTCGAGGTGATCTGGTCATCCTCGGCGAGCGGCATGCAGATGCCCATGGCGCTGGCTTCCTGGCCGATCGACAGGTGCATGGTGCCGTGGATAAGGCCCCGCATGTAGCACTCTTCCGCGCCCTCTTCGAAGCGGCGGATAAGGTACATCTTATGGAGCACCTGCCTCAGTTGCTCGGGACTGTACTGGCGATAGACGAAAGGCAGGTTGGCCCGGCTATCCAGGACGGCTTTGCTGGCTCCGGCCATGATCACGCCTCCACAGCGCCGTAGACGAGCTTATCCTGGCGGGCGCGCAGTTCGGCGATCTTCGAACCCGGCGCGGGCGCGGCGTTGGCATAGGTGATGAGCTCGCCCTTTTTGATGGGCGCCGTGACGGAGCCGCCCTGCAGCAGCCCGCAAGGGATGGCGCGCGCCGCATGGGCTTCCGACGCCGTCATGATCCAGGCGCGATAGCAATATTCGCCGATGGCATCGAGCTTGTCGCCGGGCTTCAGATCCTTCTTGGCGACCGCGCAGACCTCGGCCACCGGCTTGGCCAGCGGCACCATGTCGGCCTTGCCGTACAGCACGACGCGGGCGCAGGTCAGCGGCACTTCCAGCGAGGTCAGGTGATAAGGGCGGTGGAAGGTGAAGTACGGGCCCTTGCCCATCTTCAGGTCTTCCATGCGCTCCGAAATGCGCGGATGCGACATGTCGGCCACGACGAAGACGCCGGGCGCCACGCCCTTGCCGATCGAATAGTCGACGACACCGACTTTCGACAGCACGCCGCCGTCCTTCTCGGGCACCAGCACCTTCGACAATTCGCCGAGCGTCGCGGACGGACCGTGCATGCCGGGCTTGTCGGGAACCAGCCCGGTCGCGTTGGCGATCGCCGCCATCTCGACCATGGTCTTTGAACCGTCGACGAATTCGACCAGCATGCGCACATTCATATGGCGGCGCTTCGCCTCCTCCTCATAGTCCGGAGGCGTGGCGTCGATGTTGAGCGGGTTGTTCTTGCCCTTGCCGGCGGCAACGATCGGGTGACCCATGGCGGAGACGAACTCGATCAGCTCCATGCAGGAAGACGGCTCGTCGCCGGCGCCCAGCGAATAGGTCACGCCAAGGCGGTCGGCTTCGCTCTTCAAATAGGCGCCGATGGTGACGTCGGCCTCGACATTCATCATCACCAGATGCTTGCCGTGTTCCATGGCGCGCAGACCGATCTCGGCGCCGACGGCCGGAACGCCGGTCGCGTCGATGACGACGTCGATCAGCTCGTTGCCGATGATCAGGCTGGAATCGCTGGTGACGGCTATCTTGCCGGCCTCCATGGCCGCTGTCATGGCCGATGCGTTCGACACTTCCCGCGCGTGTCCGGTTTCCTGGAACGCGATGTCGACGGCTTTGCTGGCCGCGGGAAGGTTCAATTCGGAAATGGCACCGATCTCGATGCCCGACATATGGGCGACGCGGGTGACGATGTCGGTGCCCATTTCACCGGAGCCGATCAGGCCGATACGGATGGGCTTGCCGGACTTGGCTCGTTCCTCGAGATCGCGGGCAAGACCCGTCAACGAAACATTGGATGCCATACCGTTATTCCCTCCCATATCGCATGCTGTTCGGTTGCTTGACCGGTATTGAACATATGTATTTCTGTCAAGACTAATGTCCAGAATTTGGCCATCGGTCGACGCTTTTCGGATTGGTCGGGGCGCAACGACGAAACGCGTCGACGGCGAGCGTCCTGTGCAGAGCCAAATGGGAAGCGAGCGCTTGCCATAGGGCGCCGGTCAAAGCTGCGCGGCAGGCCGTTCGCGGGCCGCGAAAAGATATCTAGGCGGGAATTGTTACTGGCAAACGTCGACCCATACGGCACCGACCAGATCGGCCATGCGCTGCGGCGTGATGCGCACCGCGGCATTGGTGGCGCCGGCGGCGGGAACCACTTCGTCGAAAGGCTTGAGCGACAGGTCGCAATAGATCGGCAGCGGCGCCGGCAGGCCGAACGGGCAGACGCCGCCCGGCGGATGGCTGGTGGCTGCCAGCACCTCCTCGCCGCCCAGCATGCGAGGCTTGCCGCCCATCCTGTCCTTGAATTTGCGATTGTCGAGCCGGGCGACGCCGCTGGTCACGACCAGCATGGTCTCGTCTCCAACGCGCAGGCAGATCGTCTTTGCGATCTGCGCCGGGGTGACGCCATGCGCTTCCGCCGCCAGCGCGACAGTGGCCGAGCTGGCTTCGGTGACAATGACCTCGATATCGGGCGCATGCTCGGCAAAGAAGGTGCGAACCGATTCCAAGCTCATGGTGATCCCTCGTCTGTCGAACAGCGGCGATCGGCGAATCGCATGATGCGACCGATCTTGGCAAGAGCCGAAGCCTGTGCCGTACAGGCACTAAAAAGCCCACCGGGCGAAATCCCGGCGGGCTTTTCGGTGGACGCTTTTTGCGTCTCTATTGATGGATAGGCCGGTTCTCTTCGGCCGGCACTTTGATCAATTCATCTTCCGGCATCTGAAGCGCCGAAGCGATGCGGCGGAGCTTGGCGGGGTCGGCGTCCTTGCCGTCCTCGATGTCGACGATCTCGCCCACGGCCAGCCCGCAGGTCAAAGAAAGCTCCTCGATCGTATATCCCCTCGTTTCGCGAGCGGCTTTCAATGGGTTGAGGCCGGACGCGGCAATGACGTCGTTCGAAACAGTGTTTCGTGCGGTGTTGGGCATGGCAACTCCTTGAGATGAAACAGGGTCTGATGAAATGGTGTTGCCTGAGACGGGCGGGAGAATGCTCGTTAACACATGATTTGCCAAGAGCACCGATGCGGCGTCACGCCATCGTGAAGCGGCGGTTTGGCCAAATGCCTCAGGCTCTGCACATGTAAGGTCGCGTGGCGCTCGATCAAGTTCTTTTGAGGGTCCGAGACCGGATTCACCGGGATTTTCGACATCCCGATTCGTTAGCTTGCCGTCACCGGCTGCCGACAGACGGCGCCGGAAGCTTCTCGAAAGGATCGCATGCCATGAATTTGAAATCGTTCGCAATTGTGCTTGGCACAATCTCAAGCATCATCGGCGCGACGCAAGCATGGGCAGCGGATGCAGTGCGTGTTCGAGGTACTGTCGTCAGCGTTGCCGGATCGACGCTGACGGTGAAGGATCGCAACGGCAAGACCGATACGATTACGCTTGCCGACGGCTGGAAGATTTCCGGTGTCGCCAAGGCATCGGCGGCCGATATCAAGCAGGGTGATTTCCTCGGCATCGCCTCGATATCCAAGGCCGACGGCGGCAGCGGCGCGTTGGAGGTCGTGATTTTCCCGGCCGCGCTGAAGGGTACGGGAGAAGGCGATCGCGACTGGGATTTGCAGCCCAACAGCCGCATGACCAACGGCACCGTCGCAGACGTCACCGAAATCGAGGGCCGCACGGTCACGCTCACCTATGACAATGGCCAGAAGAAACGGATCGCGATCCCGCAAACCACACCGATCGTGACGTTCGCCACCGCCACACCGGCGGATCTCACGCCGGGTGTAGCAGTGTTCGTCAACGCCGAGCGCGGCGGCGACGGCAAGCTCGTCGCCAATCGCGTCGTGGTCGGGAATCACGGTGTCGCGCCGCCCATGTGAACCCAAGCGGCCGCATCTTCGGAGTTCCAAAAGATCGCAATCTTCGCCCATCAGCGCGGGGACGAAGCGCAAGGGGGCTTCTCAGAAACAATCCAGAAACAAAAATCTACATTTGGGAAAAATTGTCGAAAAAAACCAGGAGGATAGTTCCTATCGCGAGGCTTGGGTCACCGATTTTGCTCCGGTGAATCTCGGAACGCCCGCGTAAAAAGGAAACGAAGTCATGAAGAAGTCCCTTCTCTCCGCGCTCGGGCTCGCTCTGGCCCTGGCTTTCACCATGCCGATCCTCGGCGCCAGCAGTGCCGACGCGGCTCCGATGAAGAAGCATCATCATCATCGTCATCACCACAGGCACCACCACCGTCACCATCATCATCGCCACCACCACAAGATGGCTCCGAAGAAGGCCTGATCCTTCCGTTTTGCCGATGGGAAGGCAGGCCTTCGCTGCCAGAGCGGACCAGCCTTCCCGTCGGATCTTTCTCTTTAGGCATCCAGCGATGTCCCTGATCTGCCGGCCAGACACCGCCTGCTGTGTCGTCCTGACGCCGGCCAACCGGCTTTCGTTGCCCGCTTCGCCTGGAGATCGCCTATCTGCCAAATCCCGCCACCCGACGCACTACAACCAGATAATGTTGTGGCGGAAGATCGTCGCCGCAATCCGCTGGTCGTGGCGCTGACCGACAAGCTGGCGGCGAAGTGAGCCGCTTCTATGCCGGGCGAAGCGCGCAGGAATGCGTGCCGCGCAACGCCAACAAGAGACGGACCCCGGACCGTCCAGTCCGCCGATATCGCCGGCCAACCGAAAAAATCGCGCGGCACATGAACCTTTCCATTGATGGCAGCACTAAGCGGTCATGGGCGCTGCGAAGGCGCTCCTCAACCCCACGGGACGCCTGGACGGCGATCCCTCAACCAATGGAAGGAAATGCTCAAAATGACCAACTTCAAGCGTATCACGCTCGCCGCCGCTCTCGTCGTCTCGGCGTTCGGCTCGGTCTCGTCGCCGGCTTTCGCGGGCACGCATCCGACCGGCGACGGCGGCGCGGTCTGTAAAGGCCACGGCTCGTGTCTGGTGCTGCAGCTCGATTGCAAGGGCACCTATACCGACGCCACCGACAAGAACGGCACCGTCTACGGCAAGTGCAGCCAGGTCATGAAGGTCGACCCGAAGACCCGGCTCAAGCTGGCGAACTGATCGTCTGTAAGCCGAGTTGCATGGAAATGGCGGCCGTCGAGGACGGCCGCCATTTCTGTTTCAATCTCGTCGATCGATCAGCGCCGGCTGACGAGAAGCCCGGCGAGCAATCCGACCACGACAAGGCCGACGGCCACCGCCGTCGCCGGATGATCGCGCGCCGTACGCTCGATCGCCCTGCCCCTGCGCCTTATTGCCGGCAACGCCTCCTGGAGGCGATCGGCAAGTTGCGTGTAGTAGTCGGACGCCATCTCGCTGCCGTCCTCGTAATAGGCGCCACCGCGCCTGGCCAAAACTTTCTTGAGATCGTTCAATTGCCGCGAAAGCGCCGCGACCTGCTTGTCGATATCGAGGTCGGAGAGGGTCGAAAACGATGCCATGCTTGTTGTCCTTCTCTTCGAGAAGACCTAACGCATGGACGACAAGCCAGTTCCTGCGGGCCGACCGCGCCGCATCAAGCGGCATGATGGCCGTTCAACGGACCTGGTCGAGCAGGCGTTTGCACTCCAGCAGATCGAACAGCGCCTCCTGCAGCAGGGCCCGATTGTCACGCGACAATTTCGAGGAGTCGGGTTGGACGGGACCTTCGTCATCGCTCTTGCCGAGGCCGAAGAAACGGCGGCTGGGCTTCACCTTGGGCTGGCCGACCAGTGCGTCCTCGTCGCCGCGCGGCTGGGCGGCCGCCGTAAGCGGCACCTGCTCGGCCTGGCGGCGCTGGGCGATCGCCTCCACGGCGGCCATGTCGCCATTGCCGATGGCCACCAGAAAATGATTGCCGTTCTCGCGCAACAGCTTCTGCACGCCTTTGATCGTGTAGCCCTGATCATAGAGCATATGCCTGATGCCCTTGATGAGCTCGACGTCCTGAGGCCGATAGTAGCGCCGGCCGCCGCCACGCTTCATCGGTTTGATCTGGGTGAAGCGCGTCTCCCAGAAACGCAGCACATGCTGCGGCAAATCGAGGTCTTCCGCGACTTCGCTGATGGTGCGGAACGCATCGGGGCTCTTGTCCATGGGCCAATCCTCCACACTGGACCACGATCCGGGCATGATACCGAATCGCCCCTTATTTCAGCGATTTATGAAACGATATTCAAGCCCAGCGTCAAAACCGCCGGCGCTTTTCAACCGCATTCGCCAGCAAACTACTTCCAGCAAACTACTTGCTGCCCTTGCCCTTGCTGTTCTGGTGCGAACGCAGGATCCGGTTCTTGAGCACATTCGACGATTTGAACGTCATCACCCGGCGCGGCAGGATCGGCACTTCCTCGCCCGTCTTGGGATTGCGGCCGATGCGCTCGTTCTTGGAACGGACATGGAAGGTGGCGAAGGAAGACAGCTTCACCGTCTCGCCTCGAACTATAGCCTCGCAGATCTCATCCAGGACGGCCTCGACGAGCTCGGCCGATTCAGTTCGCGACAAGCCAACCTTCCGGTAAACGGCTTCAGCTAGGTCGGCACGCGTAAGTGTCTTTCCCCCCATGCGACCGTCCCATCTGCTCGCAACACGTAAATCGATACAGGTAAAGGCAGAGCCTAAGTAATTGATCCGTCAAGGTCAAGAACCGAACCAGCGCGTTCGGCACTTACCAGCGGAGCAATACCGCGCCCCAGGTGAAACCTCCACCCATCGCCTCGAGAAGCACAAGGTCGCCCTTCTTGATGCGGCCGTCGGCGACGGCCACCGAGAGAGCGAGCGGCACCGAGGCAGCCGAGGTGTTACCGTGTAGATCGACGGTGACCACCACTTTCTCTTCGGCAATCCCGAGCTTCTTGGCGGAAGCGTCAATAATCCGTTTATTGGCCTGATGCGGCACGAACCAGTCGAGGTCCCCGGCCGTTATGCCGGCCTGGCCGAAGGTCGCCTCGATGACATCGGTAATCATGCCGACGGCGTGCTTGAACACTTCACGACCTTCCATCCTGAGATGACCGACGGTTCCCGTGGTCGAAGGGCCGCCGTCGACGAAGAGCTTGTCCTTGTGCACGCCGTCCGAGCGCAGGCTTGCCGCCAAAACGCCGCGATCGGCGATCGCCCCGGCGCCCTCTTCCGCTTCGAGAACCAGCGCTCCGGCGCCGTCGCCGAACAGCACGCAGGTCGAACGATCGCTCCAGTCGAGGATGCGCGAAAATGTTTCCGAGCCGATCACCAGGACGCGTTTGGCGAGGCCGCCGCGGATATAAAGGTCGGCGGTGGCGACGGCATAGACGAAGCCCGAGCATACGGCCTGCATGTCGAAGGCGAAGCCGTGATGCATGCCGAGCCGGTTCTGGATTTCGACGGCCGTCGCCGGGAATGTGTTGTTGGGCGTCGAGGTCGCCAGAATGATGAGGTCGATATCGGCGGGCGTCATGCCGGCGCTGTCGAGCGCGGCGCGCGCGGCCGCCTCTCCGAGCGAGGCCGTCGTCTCGTCGTCGGCCGCGACGTGGCGCTGGCGAATGCCGGTGCGCTGGACGATCCACTCGTCGGAGGTCTCGACCATGCCTTCGAAATCGGCATTCTTCATGATGCGGCGGGGCAGCGCGGCACCGTTGCCGCGCACGACTGATCTGATCAAAGCTCGTTCCTATTCCTCGGCGTCGGCCGCGACACCGGATTTCCTGTTTGCCTGCGCAGTCGGGTTGCGCGCATGGAACAGATCGAGGTCGGCCTCGATCCGGTCAAGCAGATTGTTGCGCACCATGTCGTAGCCGAGCTCGATGGCTGCCGCGAAGCCATCCGAATCGGCGCCGCCATGGCTCTTCACCACGATGCCGTTCAACCCAAGGAAGACGCCGCCATTGGAGCGACCGACATCCATCTTTTCGCGCAGTCTGTCGAAGGCGCCCTTGGCGAAGACATAGCCGATCTTGGCCATGAGGGTGCGGCTCATGGCGGCGCGCAGATAGCCGGCGATCTGCCTTGCGGTGCCTTCGGCCGTCTTGAGCGCGATGTTGCCGGCAAAGCCCTCGGTGACCACCACGTCGACGGTGCCCTTGCCGATATCGTCGCCCTCGACAAAGCCGCGATAGTTCATTGAGGCCATGTTGGCCTCACGCAGCATGCGGCCGGCTTCCTTGACCTCTTCCTGGCCCTTGATCTCCTCGACGCCGACATTGAGCAGGCCGACGCTCGGCCGCTCGACGCCGAACACCGAACGCGCCATGCCGGTACCCAGAATGGCGAAATCGATAAGCTGATGCGCATCGGCACCGATGGTGGCGCCGACATCGAGCACCACGCTTTCACCGCGCGTCGTGGGCCAGAGCGCCGCGATCGCGGGGCGGTCGATGGTGGCCATGGTGCGTAGGCAGAATTTCGACATCGCCATCAGCGCGCCGGTGTTGCCGGCCGAAATGCAGGCCTGCGCGCCACCGTTCTTGACCGCCTCGACGGCCTTCCACATCGACGACTTCCAGCGGCCGTGGCGCAGGGCCTGGCTCGGCTTGTCGTCCATGCGCACGGCGACCTCGCAATGGACGAACTCACTCACCTCGCCGAGTTTCGGAAATTTCGCAAGCTCGGGACGCACCACGTCCTCGCGGCCGTAGATGACGAAGCGGATGTCAGGACGGCGGATGGCGACCGTCATCAGCGCCGGGATGACCACGCTCGGTCCGTGATCGCCGCCCATGGCATCGATGGAAATCCTGATCACGTGGTATTTTTCTCACGGTTTGCCTGGCTTGCGGCGAACGCCTGCCAAGGTAAGGGGGCTCGCGAAGGTTCGGCGAAAATAGCGGTTTTGGGCTGACGCACAACCAACTTTTCCAAAATCCGGACCACTCTCAGGATTTTCCAAGCAGCGAACGCAGCTTTTTCTGGAATTCGCTTTCCTCAGGCTGGTCGTCGCCGGTAACCTCGAGCGAGGCCCCCGGCTTGCGCGGATAGGGATCGATCGCCAGGCCGAAAAACTGCTCCGCAAGCGCGCCGACGTCGATGGTGTCGCCGGAAAATGTCTCCGGACTGTCCGGTCCGTCGGCGTCGAGGATGATCTCGCCGCCGCCCTCGAAGCCTTCGCGCCCAAGCTTCGACTGCTCGGGCAGAAACAGCGCCTCGACTGGCTCGTCGATATGCGCGGTGACCGGATCCAGGGTGACGATGCAGGCTTGCGTGATGTCGGCCTCGACGCGGCCGGTGACCTTGACGCCATTGCGTTTCCAGGAGGTCAAGAGCAGCTCGGCGCGATAGCTTTCGACCGAAAGCAGATCATGTTCGGCGGCAAGCGATTGACGCTGGCGTTCATCGGCCTCGACCACGACGGGCAGGCCCTTTTGCGGCAGCCGCGCGACATTGGCGACAAAGGATACCGGGCTTTGCAATTCGGCGTCTTTCATCAGCGCCTCCTTCACGTGGTCCCGGCGGCCGGGAACGCGGCGGTGCCGGCCACGATCGATTCGGTCGGCTGCGCTGCAAGCTTCCGCGAGGCCTCGCGGACATAGTCCGCCAGCAGCGGCGCCTGCGGCCAGGAACCGGCGTCCGGCCTGACATTGCGGGCAAGCGCCGCCGCAAGCGCCACCCGATCGTCCTGCCTGAGCGCGTCGTCGTAAGCGGCCGTGCGGCCGTAAAACATCTTTGCCAGCTTCTTCATGCGCTTGGGCACGCCGACGTCGCTGATGCCAAGCTCGCGCAGCGAATGCTCGACATCGAGAAAGAACTCGTCGATCAGCACTTGCGCGACCTCGGCGGCGGCACCTTGGTCGCCATGCAGCCGATGCTGGACGAGATACATGTGCAGCGACAGCATCTCGAAGCGGCCGAGCGGCGTATCCGGCACATTCCAGTCGGAATAAAACACCGTTTGCCGCGCCGCCGCCACGATTTGTGCGTAGAGCGCGTCGGTGATAGCGCGGTTGGCGTTGCGTTCGCGGCCAAAAAGGCGCTGGAACATTGAGGGCGGTCTCCCGGGGACCTGTTGTTTAATTTGGCCTTGTTGCATCGGCATCGAAGCTGGTTTACCGGTTTTGCGGCCCAGCGCAAGTTGCGGGGATGTTATGGAGAATTGTTGTTGGGTGCGCTGAAATTCAAGTCGTTCTTTGCGCCCGCCCCGGTGGGCGTGGCTTCGCTGCTGGTCGTGGTATCAGCGCTTTCCGCCTGCAACTCGTCCAAGATGTTCGGCGATCTCCATCCAAGCGAGACGCTGACGAAAGGCTACGTCATCGACCAGCAGGCGATCGATTCGGTACCGGTCGGGGTCGAGCCGCGAACAGGTGCTTTTGGCGCTGGGCACGCCGTCGACGACGGCGACCTTCGATAATGAGGCCTTCTACTACATCTCGCAAACGCGCAAGCGCTACGTCGCCTTCGACAACCCCCGGATCATCGACCAGCATGTGCTGGCGGTCTATTTCGGCGCCGACGGCCGCGTCACCCAGATCGCCAATTACGGTCTCAAGGACGGCAAGATCTTCGACTTCATCTCGCGGACGACGCCGACCGGCGGCAAGGACCAGAACTTCCTCAGCCAGATCATCAGCGGTGCGAGCAAGCTGGCGCCCGGCGTCCCCGGCGGCGGCAGCGGCGGTACGCCTTAAGTCTATCTGCAGAACAATCAGCACCCGCCGCCTCGTCGGCGGGTTTTGTTTACGCGCTGCCAGGACGCATACTTGCTTATATTCCAGCGTCCCCCTATCAATTTGCTGGGGATTGGGGACCTATCATGAGCAACAGCGCTCGCACTGTGCCGCAAGGCTGGATGGCGACGGGCACGCCTGACCGGCAGACCGTGACACCTGACTGGCTTGTCGTCGATGCGCCGACAATCGACGGCGTCGCTCTCAAGGAAATCCGACCTGTCGCGACTTCGACCGGCTACCTCACTGAGGTCTTTCGCGAAGAATGGGATCTCGACGGACTTCCCGTCGGACAGGTGTTTCAGCGCACGCTTTATCCCGGCGCGGTGACGGGATGGCATGCCCATGGCGTCACAACTGACCGGCTTTTTTGCTCGGTGGGCAGCGTTCGCATCTCACTGTTCGACGGTCGCAAGGCATCGCCGACATTCGGCACGGTTTGGCACAAGATTGTCGGCGCGGTCAGGCCCGCGATCGTCGTCATTCCGCCGGGCGTCTGGCACGGTGTGGTCGCGCTCGGACCGGAAACGGCGTTGGTGCTCAACCTCGTCGACAAGGCCTACGCCTATGACGCGCCCGATCATTGGCGCCTGCCGCCGGACACGGAACAGATTCCCTACAAGCTGGTGTAGCGTGGAACAGGCCGGTCAAGGCGCGCCAACGGGGCGGATCGAACCGCTTGTCTCGGTCATTGTCGCGACGCACAACCGCCCGGCGGTCCTGCGCCAGACGCTGAAGAGCCTCGTCGGTCAGACTCTGCAGGACTGGGAGGCCATAGTCGTTGGCGACGCCTGCCGGCCGGACACCGCGACAACGGTGGCCGCTTTCGGCGACGGCCGCATCTCCTATATCGATCTTCCCGTGAATTTTGGCGAGCAGTCGGGGCCGAACAATATCGGCTTTGCCAGAGCACGCGGCCGTTTCGTTGCCATATTGAACCATGACGATCTCTGGTTTCCCGACCATCTGACGTCCATGAGCGGCTGGATCGACGCCACCGGCGCCGATGTGGTGATCGCCCGAGGTGCAGTCATCGAGTCGTCCGCGAGCAGAGGTTCCAGGCATATGATCCTCGGGATGGGGCGGGACGGCTTCTATGACCCGGTTACCACCGTCGGATTCGGCTCCGCGCAAATGATACGTCGGACGTCGCTGGCAAGGCTTGGGCCATGGCGGCCGGCCAGCCAGTGCGTTTGCGAAAGTTCCCAGGACTGGCTGTTCCGTGCCTGGCGCAAGGGTGCGGTGATCGCGACAATGCCTCATCTGACCGTGCTCATGCTGCATTCGGGCAAGCGCGAGGGCAGCTATGCGCGGGACACGGCGCGGGAGCAGCAAGAACTGATGGACGCGATGAATACGCCTGACGCGTTGCGCGTGAGGATTCTCGGCAACGCCGAAGAACCTGCTCCCCTCAAGCGCTCCCGCTACCTTAAACGCAGGCTGCTGGCTGCCCTCGGCGTCCATCCGCGGGCGCGTTCCTTCCGCCGCCAGTTTCGCCGCGGCGCGTTCATGGCCATGCTGCGCCAGACACGCGGCTTGCCGCCGATGCCAGAGCGAGAACCGGACGCCGCCGCGTTGCTGGCCCGCTACAGCCATGGCAGCGAAAGGCCGGAAGCCAGTTAAGCGCCCTGGCGGGACGCAGAATGTGGTGCCGAAAAAAGCCCGCGGGATCGCTCCCGCGGGCTTTGTCCTGGAACAGTTGCCGCTATCAGCCGTGCGCGAGCACGGCGAGCAGAAGCAGCGCGACGATGTTGGTGATCTTGATCGCCGGGTTGACGGCCGGGCCGGCGGTATCCTTGTAGGGGTCGCCGACGGTGTCGCCGGTGACCGAGGCCTTGTGAGCCTCGGAGCCCTTCAGGTGCTTGACGCCGTCCTTGTCGGTGAAGCCGTCCTCGAACGACTTCTTGGCGTTGTCCCAGGCGCCGCCGCCGGAAGTCATCGAGATGGCGACGAAGAGGCCGTTGACGATGACGCCGAGCAGCGAGGCGCCGAGCGCCGCGAAGGCCGAGGCCTTGGAGCCGGAGATCAAGAGCACGCCGAAATAGACGACGAGCGGCGCAAGCACCGGCAGCAGCGACGGGACGATCATTTCCCGGATTGCCGCCCTGGTCAGAAGATCGACCGCGCGGGCATAGTTCGGCTTGGACGTGCCGGCCATGATGCCCTTGTCCTCGCGGAACTGCTTGCGCACTTCTTCGACGATGGAGCCCGCGGCGCGGCCGACGGCGGTCATCGCGATGCCGCCGAACAGATAGGGGATCAGGCCGCCGAAGATCAGGCCGGCGACGACATACGGATTGGAGAGGTCGAAGGAGATCTCGCCCATGCCCTGGAAGTAGGGGTACTTGTCGCCATTGGCGGCGAAGAACCGGAGATCGTTCGAGTAGGCCGCGAACAGCACCAGCGCGCCGAGGCCGGCCGAGCCGATGGCATAGCCCTTGGTGACCGCCTTGGTGGTGTTGCCGACCGCGTCGAGCGCGTCGGTCGAATGGCGCACTTCCTTGGGCAGGCCGGACATTTCGGCGATGCCGCCGGCATTGTCGGTGACCGGGCCGAAGGCGTCGAGCGCCACGATCATGCCGGCGAGGCCGAGCATGGTCGTGACGGCGATGGCTGTGCCGAACAGGCCGCCAAGCTGGTAGGTGGCAATGATGCCGCCGACGATGACAATGGCCGGCAGGGCGGTCGCCTCCAGCGAGACGGCGAGGCCCTGGATGACGTTGGTGCCGTGGCCGGTCACCGACGCCTGGGCGATCGAGTTCACCGGGCGCTTGTTGGTGCCTGTATAGTATTCGGTGATCACCACAATGAGACCGGTCACGGCCAAGCCGATCAACCCGCAGATGAACAGGTTCTTCCCTGTGATGGCGAGCCCGCCGACATTGCCGATCTCACCCCAGCCCAGTACCGCCGAGGTGGCAATGGCCAAGCCGACGATCGACAGCAGTCCGGTGACGATCAGGCCCTTATAGAGGGCGCCCATGATCGAGCCGTTCGAGCCCAGCTTGACGAAGAAGGTACCGACGATAGAGGTCAGGATGCAGGCGCCGCAGATGGCGAGCGGATAGAGCATTGCCGCACCCAGAACCGCCGTGCCGCCGAAGAAAATGGCGGCCAGAACCATGGTGGCGACAACCGTCACCGCGTAGGTCTCGAACAGGTCGGCGGCCATGCCGGCGCAGTCGCCGACATTGTCGCCGACATTGTCGGCGATGGTGGCGGGATTGCGTGGATCGTCTTCCGGAATGCCGGCCTCGACCTTGCCGACGAGATCGCCGCCGACATCCGCACCCTTGGTGAAGATGCCGCCGCCGAGACGGGCGAAGATCGAGATCAGCGATGCGCCGAAGCCGAGCGAAACCAGCGAGTCGATGACGACGCGGTCATTCGGCTGCAGGCCCATCGGGCCGGTCAGGATGGCGTAGTAGATCGAGACGCCGAGCAGCGCCAGGCCTGCGACCAGCAGGCCCGTGATGGCGCCGGATTTGAAGGCGATGTCGAGGCCGGCGGCCAGGCTGTTCGATGCGGCCTGCGCGGTGCGCACATTGGCGCGCACCGAAACATGCATGCCGATGAAGCCGGCGGCGCCCGAAAGCACGGCGCCGATCAGGAAGCCGATCGCGGAGGTGATCGAGAGCAGCCACCAAGCGAGCAGGAGCACGACAATGCCGACGACGGCGATGGTGGTGTACTGGCGCGCCAGATAGGCCTGGGCGCCTTCGCGGATGGCCGCGGAGATTTCCTGCATGCGCTGATTGCCCTGATCGGACGCAAGGACCGAACGTGTCGCCCAAATGGCGTACAGAACTGACAGCAAGCCGCAGGCGATGACGGCGGTAATGATGGTCATTGCCGGAGTTTCCTCGATTGTTGGCCCAAAAGAACCCCTCCCTGGGCCGTTGGAACGGAGATGGATGCCGCGCACGGATTCCACCCCTTCGTTGGCGTGTATGCGAAACAGGGCTCGGAACGTCAAGATATTGTTCGGTTTTTGCCCGGCTTTCGCCCAAAAGAGGACGGCGGCAACTTATGGGCGGACGCCACCGTCCTTTTAGATCGATTGAAATCACGCTGCGTAAATCAGGGCGCGCGCAAATCGCCGTCCGGCTGGATGACGAAAATCAGCACGGCGAGCATGGTCATGTAGAACATGAACGCCTTCTGTTGGCCGTTCCATATGCTCGACTGCCACATGGCGAACCATTCGCCGCCCACGACCATGAAGCCGAAATACCAGATCAGAAAGCCCATGGTGGCGGCGATGACGGCGAATTTCTTGGCGTCGTTGAAGTCCTGCCCGCTGGCTTTGCGCGTCCGCCACAGCGCCGAGGCGGCGATGAGGTAGAGCAGGCAGGTCAACGCCTCACCGAGGATGATCAGCCAGTAGCCGGCTGTCCACAGCGCCGGGTTGGTAATCGAGCGGTACATCAGGGCGTTGCCCGGAAAGGTCGTATCCATGCTCAGCACATGCTGGACAAAGGCGAAGTTTGAGCCGTAATCGGTGATGTTGCCGAAGGCGACCAGGAAGGCGAACGCCGCAAGACACAGACACATGACGATCTTGGAGAGACGCAAGGTCATGGCAAGAACTCCTGCTGAAAGGTCGGGGCATCGGGAAGATCAATCGCCGAGTCCCGAAGATCGCGCAACTGGTCGGCCGGTCATCATTACACTCACATCGGCGGCAAGCCGTTATGCCGGCAAGCATTCGATCGCCGGGATCTTGGCAGCGCTTCGTCTCGATAGCGATTGCGCGGTAGGTGATCTTGTTTCGCTGGAAGACACCGGCACCGGACACGACTTCGCCATCGTCCGTCGCCGCTGGATCGCCAGCGGAGCCGGCGCAACGCTCGAGCTGACGCTGGACCACCCTGCCCGCTCGTTCTGACCCAGAACCTCGCGGCTTACTCCGCTTCCTGGCCCATCCGCCGCGCGGCGTAGCGCTCGATTGCCGACAGCCCGTCATAGATCAGCACCGCGAGCGCCGCGACGATCAGGCCGCCCTGCAAAACGAAGGCAAGATTGTTCGAGATCAGGCCGGCGATGATCACCTCGCCCAACGTTTTGGCGGCAACGGTCGAACCGATGGTCGCGGTGGCAAGCCCGATGACCACCGAGAGCCGGATGCCGCCGAGGATCACCGGGGCGCTCAGCGGCAGTTCGACCTTCACCAGCCTTTGCCAGCCGGTCATGCCGGCGCCGCGCGCCGCTTCCATCACATTGCCGGGCAGCGTGGTGAGCGCCGTCAGCGCGTTTTCGAAGATCGGCAGCAGGCCGTAGAGGAAGAGCGCGATCAGCGTCGGCTTCTCGCCGAAACCCACGGCCGGCACCGCAAGCGCCAGCACGGCAACCGGCGGAAAGGTCTGGCCGATATTGACCAGGCTGCGCGACAAGGGCAGGAACTCGGCGCCGGCCGGCCTGGTGACCAGGATGGCCAGGGCCACCGCGACGATCGTCGCCGCCACCGTCGCGACCAAGACAGTGCGCAGATGCTGCAGGGTCAGCGTCAGCAGGCTGCCCTGGTTATAGATCGCCGGCGCACCGTTCTCGGTCAGCGGTTTCAGCAGCGGCTCGAACCAGTTCGGGCTGGTGATGAAGACCACCAGCAGCGCCAAAATGGCTAGTCTTAGCAGCGCGGGCAGCCAGGCCTTCATGCCGGCCTCGCCCGCTTCACCAGCCCTTCCATGGTGATGCGTCCGATGAGCTTGCCGTTGCCGTCCTTCACCGGCAGCGCCGGGCGACCCGACCACAGAAGTTCGGCCAAAGCGTCGCGCTGGCTGGCGTCGGCGGGGATCGCCTCGCCCTCCGCGCCGCCGGGCTCCACGGCATCGCGCGCGCGGCCGAGCGAAAGCAGCCGGAACGGCCGCTCGCTGGAGCCGACCAGGGTCTCGACGAAGCCATTTGCCGGCCTCGCCAGGATCTCCGCCGGTTTGGCGTATTGCAGCACCTTGCCGGCGTCCATGACGGCGATCTTGTCGCCCATATGCACCGCTTCCTCCATGTCGTGCGTGACCAGGATGATGGTGGTGCCGAAACGCTTCTGGATCGCCAGCAGATCCTCCTGCGCCTTGGTGCGTATGATCGGGTCCAGCGCCCCGAACGGTTCGTCCATCAAAAGCACATTGGGTTCCGCGGCGAGCGCGCGGGCAACGCCGACGCGCTGCTGCTGGCCGCCGGAGAGCTCATGGGGATAGCGCGGACCATAGGCCTGCGGATCAAGCTGGTAGAGCGTCATCAGTTCTTCGACGCGCGCCTTGATGCGGTCCTTGTCCCAACCGAGCAGCCGCGGCACCGTGGCGATGTTCTGCGCCACCGTGCGATGCGGGAACAGGCCATGGCCCTGGATAGCATAGCCGATGCTGCGGCGCAGCTCGTATCCAGGCAGCGAGCGATTGTCGGCGCCGTCGATCTTGATGACGCCGGAGGTCGGCTCGACCAGCCGGTTGATCATCCTGAGCAGCGTCGTCTTGCCGGATCCCGACGTGCCGACGATGGCCGCGATGGTGCGCGGCTCGATGACCATCGAAACATCGTCGACGACCGCCGTTCCGTTGTAGCGCTTGGTGATGCCTTGGATCTCGATCATTCGGAGTCCGTCCTGCACTTGGTGGAGGTCATTTCGATAATCGCGTCGAGGATGATGGCCGCGGCGAAGGCCAGCGCCACGGTCGGCACCGCGCCGAGAAGCACCAGGTCCATCGCCGTCTGGCCAATGCCCTGGAAGACGAACACGCCAAAGCCGCCGCCGCCGATCAGCGCCGCGATCGTGGCGAGGCCGATGTTCTGCACCAGAACGATGCGGATGCCGGTGAGGATTACCGGAAAGGCAAGCGGGAACTCGACATCGAGCAGACGCTGGCGATCGGTCATACCCATGCCGCGCGCGGCATCGTTGGCCGCGCGGGGTACACCAGCCAGCCCGACGACGGTGTTCGCCACAACCGGCAGCAGCGAATAGAGGAAGAGCGCCACAAAGGCGGGCGCGGTGCCGATGCCCCTAATGCCGATCGCTGCGGCACCCGGCACATGCAGAGCGACCCAGCCGAGCGGTGCGATCAGCAGACCGAAGAGCGCGATCGACGGAATGGTCTGGATGATGTTGAGCACATTGAGGACGCCATCCCGCAGCCGCTCGACGCGGTGGCAGAGAATACCGAGCGGCACTCCGACGACCACCGCCGCCGCCAGCGAGCCGAGCGCCAGCGTGACGTGCTTGGACGCTTCGGCCCAGAAACTATCGGCGCGGTTGGAATATTCCTTGAGGATGGAAAGACTGTCCCAAAGCCCCGACGCCAGCAACGCGCCGATGGCGAGCGCGGCGACGGCAAGAATGCCGATGCGCGCCAAAGGCGACAGGCTCAGCCTGGTCAGCACATCGGCCAGAAGCAAGGCGAAGGCAAAGATCAGCAGCCAGAAACCGGAGGCCGGCGCGATGCGGGCGAACGTGTTACCGTCGGGCGTCAGGAAACCGCCGGCGACGCCGATCAGGATCGCGAGAGCGACAAGCCCGACGATGCCGGTAGCGAGCCTCAGGACGAGCGGCGTCCTCAGCAGCGCGACCATGCCGCCGGCGATCACTATCGCCAGCAGCAGGATGCCGAGCGGAGACGGCAGGGCCTCGAGGATGGAGCGCGCCTGTCCGGGCACGATTCGGTTGGCGCGAAACGTAGCGAAGGGTGCCGCCAAGGCAGCGTAAGCGACGATCGCGGCGATAACGACGCCGAGCTTGTCGAAGCGCGGCGTCATCGAAGCCCCGCCCCACAGTCAGATGAAAGCTTTTCGTCTTTGGTGATTGGCGAAAGCCCAAGCGACATCCAATCTCCCCCCTTGCGGGGGGTGATCAGCAGTTCCGCCGACCGCACCGCTCCGGCTCGCATTTATATTCCGCGATCTACTTCAAGAACCCGTTCTTCTTCAAAAAGTCCTCGGCCACCCCCTTCGCAGGCTCACCACCCACTTGCACGCGGCCGTTGAGCTGCTGCAGCGTGGTCAGGTCGAGCTTGGCGAAGACCGGCTTCAGCAGCGTCTCGATCTCGGGATGTTCCTTCAGCACCTTCTCGCGGATGATCGGTGCCGGCTGGTAGACGGGCTGCACGTTCTTGTCGTCCTGGAGAACGACAAGGCCGGAGGGCTGGATGCCGCCATCGGTGCCGTAAACCATGGCGGCGTTGGCGCCGTTGGTCTGGTTGGCGGCAGCCGCGATGGTCGCCGCGGTGTCGCCGCCGGAGAGCGTGATCAGCTGGTCGGGCTTCAACGTAAAGCCGTATGTGGTCTGGAAGGCCGGGAGCGCCGCCGCAGAATTGACGAACTCGGCGGAGGCCGCGAGCACAACCTTGCCGCCGCCCGAGACGTATTTGCCGAAGTCCGTCAAGGTGACGAGCTTGTTCTCGTCGGCCACTTCCTTGCGCAACGCGATCGCCCAGGTGTTGTTGGCCGGCGATGGCGACAGCCAGACGATCTTGTTGGCGTCATAGTCGAGCTTCTTGGCGGTTTCGTAAGCCTTGGCGGCATCCTTCCAGACCGGATCGTCGGCCTTCTGGAAGAAGAAGGCGGCGTTGCCGGTGTATTCGGGATAGATGTCGATCTCGCCGGCGATGATCGCCTCGCGCACCACGGGCGTCGCGCCGAGCTGGATGCGGTCGGTGGTCTTGATGTTGTTGGCGTTGAGCACGAGCTGAATGATGTTGCCCAGCACGCCGCCTTCGGTATCGATCTTCGAGGAGACAACCACCTGGGCGCTGGCCGAGGCAGTGGCAAGGCCGAGCGCGATGGCTGCTACGGCGAGCTTTCCGATTGAAAACATTGTGAAATCCCTTGCTATGAACCGATTGACCGGTGGCTGCATATGAGCACGGTTATAATGGGCAGTCGGGGTACACGGTTTCATAACCAAGGGGAAAGGCGCAATAATTTTGTTCGATCCGACAAAAGCGCTGTTCCACCCGACATAGCGCAATGCCGACCTAAGGCCGGCTGGCGGCTTGTCCTGTTCTGCGGAATATTAGGAAAGGCGGGTCGGCGGCCAAAACAGGAGTGTGTCATGGCCAAACATAAAGTCGGCTACCTCATCGGCAGCCTTGCCAAGGGCTCCATCAACCGCAAGCTTGCGAAGGCCCTCGTGAAACTGGCGCCGCCCGAACTTGAAATGACGGAAATCTCCTTCAAGGACCTGCCGCTCTACAGCTACGACTATGATGCCAACTTTCCGCCGGTCGCATTGGAGTTCAAGAAGGCCATCGGGTCTGTCCAGGCGGTGCTTTTCGTCACGCCGGAGTACAACCGATCCATTCCCGGCGGCCTCAAGAATGCGATCGACTGGGCCAGTCGCCCCTACGGCAAGAACTCTTTTGCCCGCAAACCGACTGCCGTCATCGGAACGTCACCCGGCGCGATCGCGACCGCCGTCGCCCAGCAGAGCCTGCGCAGCGTGCTCAGCTTCTGCAACGCACCGCAGATGAATTCGCCCGAAGCCTACATTCAATTCACTCCGGGATTGATCACCGATGATGGCGAGGTGACGGTGGAGTCAACAAAGACATTCCTGCGCAACTATATGCAGGAGTTCCACATGTTCATCGCGCGGGTCCTGCAGGTGCTCCCGCCGGATGCCTGACGCTGGTCGTTGCAGGCAGGTTGTTCAAGTGGCCGGAAAGAGCTGGTCGGGCGCCTTCTTCAGAATTTGGGAACGCCCACGAACTTCAACGTGCCGAGCGCGAGGAAGCAAAGCAGTACGACCGGGAAGACGATCCAGTTCAACATGGTCCAGCCCCAGGCATTGTAGATCGCGCCCGACATCAGCGAGGCAAAGGCGACGGAGCCGAACAGAACGAAGTCGTGGAAGCCCTGGACCTTGCTCTTCTCGGAGGGCCGATAGCTGGCGGCGACCATCGCCGTGGCGCCGATAAAACCGAAATTCCAGCCGAGCCCGAGCAGGATCAGCGCGGTCCAGAACTGCCACAGAGCCAGTCCGGAAAGCGCCACGGCGGCGCAGCCGATCAACAGGATAAGGCCAGTGGCGACGATGCGCTCGGCGCCGAAGCGATGAATCAAAGCGCCGGTGAAGAAGCTTGGCCCGAACATGGCCATGACGTGCCAGGAAATGCCGAGCGTGGCATTGTCCTCCGACAGGCCGCAGCCGACCATGGCGAGCGGCGCGCCCGTCATGACGAAGCTCATCAGCGCGTAGCTGCCGACGGTGCAGAAAAGTGCAGCGACGAAGCGCGGCTGAGTGACGATTTCAATCAGCGGGCGGGCATCGCTTGCGGCGGTCTCCGTGACGGCCTTGGCCCTTGAAGACACACGCAGGAACGACAGGATGACCGCGCCAACCGCTGCCAGGGGCAGGATCGAGGCGAAGGACCCCGCGAACATGACCGGGGCCAGCAATTCGCGCGTGTAAATGACGATCTGCGGCCCGAGGACGGCTGTGATGATGCCGCCGGCCAGCACGAAGGAGATGGCGCGTGCCTTGAATTCGGGCGGCGCGTTGTCGGCGGCGGCGAAGCGGAACTGCTGGACAAAGGCGCCGCCGACCCCGATGACGCAGAGGCCGAAGGCGAACAGCCAAAAGCTCGACTGGAAGAGCGCGAGGGTCGAGATCAGGCCGCCAAGCGCGGTGACCACGGTGCCGGTCATGAAGCCGCCGCGATGGCCGAGGCTGCGGATGATGGCGGCGGCCGGCAACGCTCCGAGCGCCACGCCGATGTTGAAACCCGTGATCGGAGCCGTCGCCAGCGACTTGTCGGGACCGAGCAGGTATTGACCGGCGAGCGCGCCGAGCGAAATGGCGATCGGAGCGGCCGAACCGACGATCGCCTGCGCGGCGGCGAGCAGGATAGCAGTGCGTCGCCCTTCCCTGCCGGCCTCGGCGACCGCCGCCGTCGCGGTTGTCACGAAGCGTCCTTGCCACGTCCCTCGCCGCGTACCCGGCGCGAGACGCGATCAAGGACGGCGTTGACCAGCTTCGGCTCGTCTTCCTCGTAGAACGCCTTGGCGATATCGACATATTCGGACACGATGACGGCGACCGGCACGTCCTCGCGCTTCATCAGCTCATAGACGCCGGCGCGCAGGATGGCGCGCAGCGTCGAATCCAGCCGCGACAGCGGCCAGTCCTCGGTCAGCGCCTGGCGGATAACGGGATCGATGGTCTTCTGGTTCTCGACGACGCCGGTCAGGATGGCGCGGAACCATTGCGCGTCCGCCTCGCGATAGAGCGCGCCATCGACTTCCTTGCCGAGACGGAAGGTTTCGTATTCGGCCGTGATCTCGAAGACGCCGCTGCCGGCCACGTCCATCTGATAGAGCGCCTGGACGGCGGCAAGACGGGCGGCCCCACGTTTGTTGGCGTGGCGCATCGCTCCGGTCGAGGCAGGCTCGGTCACGATCGGGCTCCGAATTTCTCTTTGAGCGCGATCATGGTCAGCGCCGCGCGCGCGGCGAAGCCGCCCTTGTCGCCTTCCGTCTTTCGTGCGCGCGTCCACGCCTGCGCGTCGTTCTCGGTGGTCAGGATGCCGTTGCCGATCGCGATCGCCTCCTGCACCGAAAGGTCCATCAGCGCGCGGCTCGATTCATTGGCGACGATGTCGAAATGATAGGTGTCGCCGCGGATGACGGTGCCGAGCGCGACGAAGCCGTCATACTGCGTGCCGCCTTCGGCGGCGCCATCGAGCGCGAAGGTGATAACGGCCGGTATTTCGAGCGAACCGGGAACCGTCACCACGTCATAGGTGGCGCCGGCCTCATCGAGCGCGCCTGTCGCGCCTTGCAGAAGCGCGTCGGCAAGGTCATCGTGGAAGCGCGCTTCGACGATGAGCAGATGCGCTTTCGCCTTCGGGCGAATGAACGCTTTGCCGTGTTGGGATGTGCCAGCCATAAAAGTCTCCGGGGGTTGCCGGTGACTTAGGCCGAAGCCGGATTGATCGCAAGCACAAGATTGCCGAACCGACACTGCCGCCGCGTCTCTCGACAGGTTCAGACCCCGCGCAGCACGATCTATCGGAACTTTCTTTGGCTAAGCAGGCGCAGCCTCGAGGATCGAGATCGCTGCGCGGGTGCCGATCACCCGTTCGAGCTTCAGTCCCGCGCTCTCGAACAGGTTGGCGTATTGTGCCTCGGTCCGCTCAAGGCCGCCGGTGACCGCGAGCATGACCACATCGATGGCCTTGATCTGATCCGGCTCGTCGCCCGGAGGCACGAGTGTTTCGGCCACGAGCACCCTGCCATGGCCTGGCATGGCCTCGCGGCAACGTCGCAGGATCAGCCCCGCACGTTCATCGTTCCAGTCGTGGATGACCTTCTTGATCACATAGATATCGCCAGATGGGACATTCTCGAAGAAGTCGCCCGCGACGAAGTCGGTGCGCGGCAGATCGCCGCCCGCGCCCCGGCGCGCCGCCGCCACCCCGGACGGCAGATCGAGCAGAACGCCGCTCAAATGGGGATTGCGGGCGAGGATAGCCGAGAGAAGCTGCCCATGTCCGCCGCCGACATCGACGACCCGTGTGTATCGGCTGAAATCATAGGCGTCGGCGATCGCCTCGTTGGTGCCTTGGCTCAACGCGACCATGGCGCGTTGAAACAGGGCGGCCTGTTCCGGGTGGGCCGAAAGCCAATCGAATCTCGGGCTTCCGAATACCTTGTCGAAGGCCGGCTTTCCGGTGCGGACGGAATGCAGAAGCTGCTCGAAGGCGAGGTAAGCCTCGCTGTTGATCATCCGGATGAAATCGCGTGGCCCGGGCCGATCGGAACGAAGCGCCGCGCCGACCTCCGTCAAGGCAAAATGACGAGGGCGATTTTCAGTGAAGACCCCCTCCGGTGCCAGAAGCCGCATCACGCGGTAGAGCGGCTCCGCATCCGCCTTCGAGGCGGCAGCCAAGTCTTCAACCGACTGCTCGCCGGAAACCAGAAGATCGGGAATGCCGAGTTCGATAATGACGCGCAGCGCCTGCGACACCGCAAATCCGAAGCCGAGCTTCGCTGCTTGTTGCGATGGGCTGCTCATGGCTTTCCCCTCCACCAGGGGAAAGCTTACGTGGGGTCTGGGCAGAAGTGAAGCGGGAAGCCGTTCTGAACGGCGCTGCCCTCACGACCTGCTTTGGTCGTCGCCTCGCCGGACCGTGTTCAAAGCCCTTCTTTCGCCGCCTCCGTCAGGCGCGCTGCGTAGCGGGCCATGGTGTCGATCTCGATGTTGACGCGGTCGCCGGCCTGGCGCTCGCCCCAGGTCGTGACGCTCAGCGAGTGATGGATGAGAAGCACGTCGAAGCGGGTGCCTTCGACCTTGTTGACGGTGAGAGAGGTGCCGTCGAGCGCGACCGATCCCTTAGGCGCGATGAATTTTGCCAGATGGCGCGGCGCTTCCAGCGTGAAGCGCACGGCATCGCCCTCCTCTTTACGCTCGACGATCTCGGCGGTGCCGTCGACATGGCCGGAGACGATGTGACCGCCGAGCTCGTCGCCGATCTTCAGCGCGCGTTCGAGATTGATCCGGGTCCCGGATTTCCAGCTCGAAGCGGTGGTCAGCCTCAGTGCTTCCTCCCAGGCCTCGACCTCGAACCAGCGCGCATTCGAGCCGTGTTCCGAGAGCGCCGTGACGGTGAGGCAGACGCCGCCGCAGGAAATCGAAGCGCCGATTGCGATCGTTTCTGGATCATAGGCGGTGTCGATGCGCAAGCCGACCCCTTCGGCCAACGGCTTTACCGAAGCGACAGTGCCCACGTCCGTGACAATTCCGGTAAACATCAGGGAGTGTCTTTCGTTTTGACCATGATCTGATCCAACAACCGGTTCCCGCTTCTTGGGGTCATGGTCTTACCCACTCGGCGTAATTGTCCTCGCCGAAGCGCATGTCGCGCAGTTTGCGAAATCCAGCCGGGATATGGTCGGCGTCGATGGGCGATGCAATACCGTCTTCGCCAATGGCGTCCGGACCTTGGAAAAGGACAATGCGGTCGACAAGGTCTTCCTTGAGGAAGGCCTTGGCCACCTTGGCGCCGCCCTCGACCAAGACGCTTGCCATGCCAAGCGCGGCAAGGTCTTCCAGCAATTCCGGCAAGGCCACTTCGCTCTGATATGTTTCGGTGCCGATGAAGCGCACGCCTGCGCGCTCGAGGGCCGCGCGCCGATGCGGGTCGGCCTCCAGACAAGCGGCGACATAGAGCGGCACGCGGTCGACGCCTGAAACAAGCTTCGATGTTTCAGGCAGCCGGATCTGCCGATCGAGGATGATGCGCGCCGGCGAGCGGTTCTCCAGTCCCGGCAGGCGCACGGTCAGCGCCGGATCATCCTCCAGCACGGTGCCGATGCCGACCAGGATGGCGTCTGCCTCGGCGCGCATCAGATAAACATCGCGGCGCGCGATCTCGCCGGTGATGGCAACCTGGCCGGCGCCTTTGCGACCGATCTTGCCGTCGCTCGAAAGCGCAAGCTTCAGAGTTACTTCCGGGCGCTTCTTCAGAGAGCGAGTCAGATAGCCGGCCATCTGCTCGGCGGCCTCGGTGGCCAGCACCTTCTCAACCACCTCGACACCGGCGGCGCGCAGGATGGCGTAGCCCTTGCCGGAGACGCGCGGATCGGGATCGCTGGCCGCGCCAACGACGCGCGCGACACCGGCATTGACCAGCGCGTTGGCGCAAGGCGGCGTGCGGCCGTGATGGGCGCAAGGCTCCAGAGTAACGTAAGCTGTGGCACCACGCGCGAGGTCTCCGGCCTCGGCCAGCGCCTCGGTCTCGGCATGCGGGCGCCCGCCCACGGCCGTCACGCCAGTGCCGACGATCATCGGGCCGGCACCGTCGTCGCGCACGATGATGGTGCCCACGGAAGGGTTGGTGGAGGTGCGGCCGGCATTGCGGCGCGACAGCCTGATGGCCGCGGCCATGAAACGGCGATCAAGGGCCGCCTGCGCGGCCTCATCCAGTCGCGGTCCCACCATGATCAGCCGGCGTCCTCTTCGCTCTTTTCCTCGTCGCCCTTCAATTCGCCCAAGAGCTCGTGAAAATCCCTGGCCTCGCGGAAATTGCGATAGACCGAGGCGAAGCGGACATAGGCGACGTCATCCAGCGATTTCAGCGCCTCCATGACCAGCCGGCCGACCTCGCCCGACGCAATTTCGGTCTCGCCGGAGCTTTCGAGCTGGCGCACGATGCCGGTAACGGCGCGGTCGATGCGCTCGGGGTCGACATTGCGCTTGCGCACGGCGATCTCGACGGAGCGCAGCAGCTTGTCGCGGTCGAAAGGCACCTTGCGGCCAGACTTCTTGATAACGACGAGGTCACGCAATTGGACGCGCTCGAAAGTGGTGAAGCGGCCGCCGCAATCGGGGCACACCCGCCGCCTGCGGATCGCCGCGCCGTCTTCAGCGGGACGCGAATCCTTCACCTGCGTATCTTCGGACTGGCAATAGGGACAGCGCATGGAGAGCCTTGGGTTCGCGATTCAGGCATGATCCCGAAAGCTGCAGACTTTTCGGAGAAGATCATGTTTCAAAAACAAAATCTTAGAGTGAGAAGGCGATTCAAGGAAGCGTCATCTCACTCTGGTCGGCGAAGGCTTAGAGCCTTTTATGCCTCAGAGATAGCGAGGCAGGAGCAAGATTGCCAGCACCCCTGCCCGCCGGCGGGGCAAGTGTCAGGGCGCGACGTCCTTAGTCGAAAAGCCGCAGGACGTGCCGAGATTGCGATAGGCCTTGGTGAAGCCGTCCATCGGAATGCTCGCGACGGTCTGCTTACCGAAGACCACATCGAGCGAGGTCACCTTGCGCATGGCGCGCAGCAAAGCAAGGCTGGTCTTGGCATCGCTGTCGACCATCCAACTGGGACGACCGCCTGCGGCCGCGTTGGAGCTTACGGTCGCGGCAACCTTCACGCCGGGGTCGCCGAAGGTCGCGGCGATCTTGTTGCCGGTCGGCAGGGTCTTGTTGTCGATAATGAACATGATGGCCGGATACGCGTCCGGCGGCAGCGCGTCGCCGGTCGAGATCGACAGCGTCAGGGAGCCCGCATTGCCGGTGCCGTCGAGGAAAGCCGTCGAGGCAGCGCAGGTCTTGTGCGCGTCCTGCCCGGTATCGAGCGTATCGATGATGGTGGTCCATTTGCCGAAGGTATTGGTGGCCGGCAAATCGGCGTTCGTCTGCTCCTGGGCGACCGCGCCGGAAGCAGACAGCGAGCCGAACAGGGCCAAGGCGGCAAGGCGGGAAGTGCGCATCATCGAGTCTCCGGTAAGCCGCGCCGCCGGATCGTAAGCGGCGCGAAGCGCAAGGATAAAAGATGACACGCGGTGCCCGGTCAACCGAGGGCGGCCAGCCGGCGGAAGAATCAACCGAGGTAAGGATAGAGCGGGAAGCGGTCGGTCAGCGCAGTGACCTTGGCCTTCACCGCGGCCTCGACCGCCGCATTGCCCTCATCGGAATTCGCCACCTTCAGCCCGTCCAGCACCTCGGCAATCAGCTTGCCGATCTCGCGGAATTCGGCCTGGCCGAAACCGCGCGTGGTGCCGGCCGGCGTGCCGAGGCGCACGCCCGAGGTGACGAACGGCTTTTCCGGATCGAACGGGATGCCGTTCTTGTTGCAGGTGATGTTGGCGCGGCCGAGAGCCGCCTCGGCGCGCTTGCCGGTGGCGTTCTTCGGGCGCAGGTCGACCAGCATCAGATGGTTGTCGGTGCCGCCCGAGACGATGTCGAGGCCGGTCTCCTGCAGACTGGAGGCGAGCGCCTTGGCGTTGGCGACGATGCTTTCGGCATAGACCTTGAAGCTCGGTTTCAGGGCCTCGCCGAGCGCCACCGCCTTGGCGGCGATGACATGCATCAGCGGGCCGCCCTGCAAGCCCGGGAACACCGCCGAATTCATCTTCTTGGCGATTTCCTCGTCGTTGCACAGGATCATGCCGCCGCGCGGACCGCGCAGCGACTTGTGCGTCGTCGTGGTCACGACATGAGCATGAGGCAGCGGCGACGGGTGCATACCGCCAGCAACCAGACCCGCTATATGCGCCATGTCGACCATGAGATAGGCGCCGATCGAATCGGCGATCTCGCGGAAACGCTTCCAGTCCCAGATGCGCGAATAGGCGGTGCCGCCGGCGAGGATCAGCTTCGGCTTCGTCTCATGCGCGTTCTTCTCGATGGCATCCATGTCGAGGAGATGATCGTCCTTGCGCACGCCGTAGGAGACGACCTTGAACCACTTGCCGCTCATATTGACCGGGGAACCGTGGGTGAGATGGCCGCCCGAATTGAGGTCCAGGCCCATGAAGGTGTCGCCCGGCTGCAGCAACGCAAGGAACACCGCCTGGTTCATCTGGCTGCCCGAATTCGGCTGAACATTGGCGAAGTTGCAGCCGAACAGCCTTTTGGCGCGCTCGATGGCCAGTTCCTCGGCCACGTCGACGAACTGGCAGCCGCCATAGTAGCGCTTGCCCGGATAGCCCTCGGCATATTTGTTGGTCATGATCGAGCCCTGCGCTTCGAGCACGGCGCGCGATACGATGTTTTCCGATGCGATCAGCTCGATCTCATGACGCTGGCGACCGAGCTCGTTGCGGATGGCGCCGAAGATTTCCGGATCGGCGTCGGCAAGCGTGGTCTCAAAGAAGGATTCGAATGTGCTGGAGGCTGCCGCGGCATTTGACATGGCTTGCTTTCCCTTGGGGCCGGAGGTCTGCGAGGTCGCCGCGCCATTAACACAGTTGTTTTCGGGCCGCCACGTTTGCGGCGCGAAATTTGCTGGCCGGTTTGCGCCAAGACGGCGCAGCCAGTTCTAATTCCGCGGCTCGCGGCCCCTGAGGACCGCTTCCGAGAAGGTGATCTCGGTGAACAGCTTGCGCGCCGTATGGTCATTGATGTCGCCGCGGCGAAGCATGGCCCGCAGCTCGGCGCGCTCGGCCTCGATGCCGGCAAGCCTGAGCTCCATCTCGATCCGGCCGGATTCGCGGGCCTCGGCGCGCGCTTCGTCGGCGCCGTCGGAGAGCGAGATGCGGCGCCGGTAGATGGAGGCGACGCTCTCCGCGATTGCGAGCTTCATCTCAGCCCCCTCTCCTTCATTGCCGTCGCTGGCCAACGCTTCGATCCTGGCGATGGCCGCATTGGCGGCGCCGACCCTGGCCCTGCGCTCTTCGGCGGCACCCGGATGCTCGCCCGGTTCGACGAGACCACGCGCAACCGCCGGCAGGGCAAGGCTGGCGATCGCCAGCGAGCAGATGATGACGCCGGCGGCGAGGAAGATCACGAGGTCGCGGGCCGGGAACGGTGAGCCATCCTGCAAGGTGAGCGGCAGGGACAGGATGCCGGCCAGTGTGACGGCGCCGCGCACGCCAGCGATCGAGCCGGCGAGCCTGACGCGGAAGCCGAAGGGTTCAGCCTTGCGCTTGCCAAGCCGCGCGGCAAGCACGGCGCTGATATCCCCGATCCAGATCCAGACGAAGCGAAGACCAATGAGGCAGAGCGTGAGCAACAGCACGGTCAACGCCGGCTCGAACAGCCAATGCCGGGTGGTCAGCTCCGGCGGCACTTTGCGGATGATGTCGGGCAGTTGCAGGCCAAGCAGGATGAACAGCGAGCCGTTGAACATGAAGATCAGCATCGACCAGAGCGAGATCGTCTGGATACGCGCCGAGACCGCCATATGGCGGACGATGCCGGAGTAGCCGGTCAGAAGGCCGGCCGTGACCGCCGCGAGAATGCCCGACGCGTTCAAATGCTCGGCGAGCAGATAGGCGACGAAGGGCAGCAAGACCATGACCAGCACCTGCGCTTCGGCCGGCGTGCTGGTGATGCGGCTGAGGATCTGCAAAGACTTCGCGGCGATGAACAGCGCCGCGAGGCCGGCGAGGACACCGACCGCGACGGCAAAGACAAAACTCAGGGATGCCGCGGCTAGCGAAAAGCTGCCAGTCAGCGCCGCCGCGACGGCGAAGCGGAACATCACTAGGCCGGAGGCGTCGTTGAGCAGCGACTCGCCTTCCAATATGTGCATCAGCCGCGCCGGGACGACATTGCGGTCGACGATCGAAGACACGGCGACCGCGTCGGTCGGCGACAGCACGGCGGCCAGAGCGAAGGCCACCACCAGCGGAATGCTCGGCACCAGCCAGTGCAACGCATGGCCGAAGCCGACGATGGTGAAGAAGACGAGCCCGATGGCGAGGTCGAGGATCGGACCGCGCAGCGCCATCAGTTCACGCTTCGGCGCCGAAAAAGCATCACCGAACAGAAGCGGCGGAATGAAGACCAGGAGAAAAAGCTCCGGATCCACTTCGATGTGAAGACCTCGCGCAGGCCAAGCAAGGGCGGCGCCGATGGCGATCTGCAGCACCGGCAGCGGCACGCGCACCAGCCGCACCAGCGCGCCCGAGACCGTCACGAAGGCGAGCACGACGAGGGTGAAGACGGCGACGTCCATGGCGCGATTCCAGCTGCCCCGATTGCCGAGCTAAATCAATCCAACCATGCGCAATCGAACGCGCGCCGTCCAGCGCCGGGGCTGTCGTTCCGCTTTGCCGGTAGCCGCGCGGCCGACCCTAAACAAAAAGGCCGCTACGAGAGCGGCCTTTTTGTTTTAAGCTTAGCTACTTACAGCGCAGAGCTGATCTGCAGCTCGCTGGCACCGTCGAGGCCGTAAATGTCGTCGCGGAACTGCACAACGCCAGGCGCGGTCGACCAGGCGGAGATATAAAGGAAGTGGACCGGCACCGGGTTGACGACCTGGATCGGCGTGTTCTCGCCGGTCTTGATCGCCGCCTCGAAATGCTGGCGATCCCAGCCGGGCGTGTCGCGCAGGATCCAGGTGACGAGGTCGCGCACGTTCTGGACGCGCACGCAGCCGGAGGAATCGAAGCGCATCAGCTTGCCGAACAGGCTCTGCTGCGGCGTGTCGTGCATATAGACGCCGTCCGGGCTCGGGAAATTGATCTTGACCGAGGCCATGGCGTTGTTGCTGCCCGGATCCTGGCGGAAACGGTATTTCGCGGCATCGTCCGTCGACCAGTCGATGGTCATCGGATCGACCTCACTGCCGTCGGGCGCGAACAGGCGGATGTGGCTGTCCTTGAGATAGTTCGGGTCCTTCCGCATCAGCGGAATGATGTCCTTGCGCACGATCGAGACCGGCGCGTTCCAGTACGGGTTGACGATGATCTCGTTGATCTTCGAGTTCACGATCGGCGTCTGGCGGTCGATCTTGCCGACGATCGCCGTGTGGCGCAGCACGACGCGGTCGTTCTCGACCGCTTCGACCTGGGCGCCCGGAATGTCGACCAACACATAACGGTTGCCGAGCGTGCCGGCCTTTTCCTTCAGACGCTGCAGGTTGGTCTGCAACTGGCCGAGCCGGACCTGCGCCGACACGTTCATGGCGGCATAGGTGTATTTGCCCATGGCGCCGTCGGCCGGCAGGCCGTGGCGGAGCTGGAAGCGCTTGACCGCCGCGTCGACGTAGGAATCGAAGGCCGTCGAAATGCCTGCGCTCTGCGGCAGGTCGCCCGAGACCATCAGGCGCTTGCGCAGCGGCACGACATCGGGATCGTCATCGCCGAGCTGCAGTTTCTTGGTTGCCGGAACCTGTTCCCAGCCGCCCTGGGAGACGATGTTCTGGTACTGCGCCACTGCCTGCTCGGTGAAGGCCACCGTCTGCTGGCTGAAGATTGGCAGCGTCGAGGCGACCTTGTTGGTGTCGTTGGCGCGGGCATCGAACTGGTCGTCCCAATTGCCGCGGGTCGAGGATTTCAGGATATCCCCGATCACGTCCTGGGCGCTCGCATGGCCGGCGACGACGGCGGCGGCGAGCGCGGAGGCTCCGGTAAGGAAGAAACGGCGGCTGGTTCTCATGGCAGACATTCTTTGTTTGATCGCTCTCGCTCAATCGCTTGCCGGGCGGCTTGTCCGCACTCTAGGGGCGGCAAACTTAACAATTCGCCAACCATGACCCGCATCGTTCGGCCGCCAGAAACGCGCTGCCGCCACGCAAGTTCCAAGGAGTGCAGGGCATAGGCCCGCAGCATCACCCGCAATCCGCTTCCAACGCGATTATGGCGGCAACGTGGCCTTGCCCCGCGATTTGCATGCGACCGCCAGATGAAGAAATGACAGCGATGCTTTTTTGCATCGGCGGGTGCTGACGTGTCCTTGCGAAGTCTGCGCCTGCCCTTCAGGCGTAGAGCTTCAATGCGCGGAGCGACGGTCAAACTCCCGCGGATGCTTGCCTTCGCAAAGAGAAAGGACCGGCGCGTTTCGGCACCGGCCCCATGTTCTTTCCCCGGGCCGCGCTTCTTCGGCGCGGCTTTCCTATCCCAATTCCGAACCGCTTACATCCGATACGCGATCGTGTCGTTCCAGAAGCGGTCGAGCCGCTGCAGCGCGCGGTTCATCTGCTTGAACTCGTCGGTGTTGATGCCGCCGACCGCCTCGATCGAGCCGACATGGCGCTCGTAGAGGCCGGCGACCACGTCGGCCACCTCGCTGCCCTTCGGCGTCAGCGAGACGCGGACCGAACGGCGGTCGATGCGTGAGCGCTGGTGGTTGATGAAGCCGAGGTCGACCAGCTTCTTCAGATTGTAGGAGACGTTCGAGCCGAGATAGTAGCCACGCGAGCGCAGCTCGCCGGCGGTCAGCTCGGAGTTGCCGATGTTGAAGAGCAGCAGCGCCTGGATGGCGTTGATGTCGGAACGGCCGTTGCGGTCGAACTCGTCCTTGATCACGTCAAGCAGACGGCGGTGCAGACGCTCCACCAACTGCAGCGATTCCATGTACAGCGAACGGATAGCCTCGCGGCGATCGTCGGATACGTTTGCGGTTTTCGCCGCCGGACGCGAATTGATCATTGTCTTTGCCTCTCGTTTGTCGCCTTGGTGATTTTTTGTTTTTCACCTTGATCGCGACACTATCGAATACTCATAAAATTCGACTTAAACGCCAGGGCTAACAAGAGCTTACCGGTAAGAGGTTTCGGAAGACGCTTAACGATCGGTCACCCGAGCAAGAACAATTAACCTAAAGATTTAGCCAACGGTTTTGGGGCAATCGCCAACTCCGAATCTGGGCCCTGGAGCCTCCCGGCAACCTAAAGCGCGTCGCGCTGAAGCGGATCCAGGCGACGCGCTTTAGGCCTTGTTTTGATGCATGTCGTTCTCCCCAAACGGCTGCCCACTTTCGGGCGACATGCATTACTGCCGGAGCTGGCGCTTCTGCAGCCAGATGACCACGCGGAAGACGATGTAAAGCAGCGCGACGCATGCGTGCGAGATCACGATCAGAATCCGGTGGCCGAAGAGACCGGGGAAGCCGGCATACATCACCGTCTCCGTCACCGCGCAGATGAACCAGATCACCGGCCCCCAGGACGCCAGCATCCACAGACCCGCCGCTGCGAAGGGGAAGAAGACGGCAAGCGTCGCGGCCGCCACCTGCCAATGCACCGGCATCAGATCAAAGCGCCATAGCGCGCCGGGATAGATGCCGATCAGGCGGACCCAATAGAGGATGCCGAACAAGAGGCAGTAGCCGGCGATGACGCGCTGGAACCAGGCGAAGATGACCTCGGTGGTCGAGGGTTGCAGCACCACGCGCCGGGAGGTGACCTCGCTCACAGGGCGAGCTCCTTATCCCCGAGCGGCGCGAAATAGACGTCGATGTCGGCTACGCTGATATCGGCAAGGCTTGCGGGCCGCCACTCGGGTGTCGACCCCTTGTCGATGATGGCGGCGCGGATGCCTTCGTAGAAATCATGGCCTGCGAGCATGCGGTTGAGGATACGGAACTCCATCTTCATGCACTCGTCCATCGACAGCGTCGACCCTGCGCTGATCTGGCGCCAGGCGACGTTGAGGCTGGTCGGCGAGCGGGTTTTCAGCGTCGCCAGCGTCTTTGCGGCAAAAGCATCCTCGGCCCCCGCCCGCTCCAGGCTGTCGATGATGCCGGCCAGCGAGCTCTGCGAAAAATGGCGCGCGATCGCCTCCAGGTCCTGCCGCTCCGTCTCGCGTTTGGCCGGCATGAAGAAATCGCGCAGCTCGGCATTGGCGTCGCCGCTCGTCGCCAATTCGTCAAGCAGGCCCGCCTGGTCCTCGGCCTTGATGGTGTGGGTGGCCAACCCCGACCACAGCGCGTCGCCATAGCGGATGCGATTTCCCGTCAGTCCGAGATACATGCCGAAAGAGCCGCCCAGATCCGGCAGCAAGTGGCTGGCGCCGACATCGGGGAAGAAGCCGATACCGACCTCCGGCATGGCGAACTGCGCATTCTCGGTCAGCACCCGATGCGAGCCATGGAAGGAGATGCCGACGCCGCCGCCCATGACGATGCCGTCGATCAGCGCGACATAGGGTTTCTGGAAGCGGGCGATGCGGGCGTTGAGCCGGTACTCGTCGGCGAAGAAATCGACCGGCGGCTTGCCGGCGCGGCCGGCTTCATAGATGTGCAGGATATCGCCGCCGGCGGAAAACGCCCTGCCCTCGGCCTTCACGACGACGACCCCGATGCGCGGATCCTGCTCCCAAGTGTCCAACGCCTTGCCGAGCGCCCTCACCATGTTGTGCGTGACGGCGTTGAGCGCCTTCGGCCGGGTCAACGTGACCACGCCCGCTCTGCCCAGTTGCTCGAAGCGGATCTCGTCGCCTCCGCCAAAATCCATCGCCAGAAAATCCCTCTTTCCGCCCGTCGGGGGAGAGAAGTGCTAAAGGCGGCATGGAGACGCGTCAATGGTAGCGGTTCCTGGGCGGGGTTGTTGCGCTGGCGGGCGGCCGCGCCAAGTGTTAGGTAACCGGCAAAGGACTGTGTCCGGCCGGTTTCGAGCAGATCGACATGCCTGGAATTTCCCGCTTCGTGGTTGGATTGGTCGGTCTCCTGTGTCTGGGAGTGCCCGTCCGCGCCGCGGCGATCGCCGAGCTCTACCAGGCGCAAACGATCGTTACCGGCACCGGGGAGGTGAACCGGCAGATCGGGTTCAAGGACTGCCTGGACAAGGTGCTGGTCAAGGTCTCGGGCGACCAACGGCTGACGCAGAAGACGGAGATGCTGGCGCTGCGCGACAAGGCGGCCGACTTCGTCCAGTCCTTCCGCTATCGCGACCGACTCGAAGGCATCCCGATCCATGACGAGCAAGGCACGCATGACAGGCCGCACGACCTGACCTGCATCTACAGGCCGGCCGTCGTCGACAAGCTCCTGGCGCAGCTCGGCAGCAGGCCCTGGCTCGGCGAGCGACCTGTGATCGCCGTCTTCATGACCGCCGAGCAAGGCTCGCGGCATTTCGTGCTGACGGCGGATGAGGATCAGGGCAAGATGATGCGCGAATCCTTTTCCAACGCCACCTTTCCGCTGCTGATGCGCGTCACCTTTCCAAAGGCCGCGCAGCTTGGCGGTCTCGATGAGAAGGCGCTCTCGGAGGCCGATATGGCAAGGCTCGACAAGCTCGCGAAAAAGGCGGGGGCGGCCCGGGCGCTCGCCGGCAGCATCGTGTGGAGCGACAAGGATCTGGGCTGGGTCGCCGACTGGCGGCTGGCCGACCGCGGCAAGACCTATCGCTGGCAGGTGCGCGGCGTCAGCTTCGACGAGGCCTTCCGGGTTGCGATCAGGGGCGCTGCGCAGATCTTGTCGGGGCACGGGCAGCCCTAGGGCAGCTTGATATTCAGGTGATGCCGGTCTGCAAGCGGCGGCTTCCTGCGCTTCCGGTACGCTCTCGGGTACCCGAACGTACGCTCCGTTCCGGTTCTCGGCGGCCACCGTTTTCGACTCGGCCTGACCTGAATCTCAAGCTACCCTGCCTCGGCGCGTGACTGGCACAATCGTGTCGCATTGGTCAGCGGCGAAGACGCGTGGTAAAAGCTAGGCCAAACGAGAGTTTCGGCGATGAACAAATTCACCCCTGCAAAGCCTGCCGGCGCGCGCAGCGTCGACGAGATCACCGGCAGCCGCCGGCTCAGGCGCATGCGCAAGGCCGACTGGTCGCGCCGGCTGGTGCAGGAGAACCAGCTTTCGGTGAACGACCTGATCTGGCCGATCTTCGTCATCGACGGCAAGAACACGCGCGAGCCGATCGCCGCCATGCCGGATGTTTATCGCCTGTCCGTAGACCTCGCGGTGAAGGAAGCCGAGCGCGCGGCCAAGCTCGGCATTCCGGCCATTGCCACATTCCCCAATGTCGAGCTTGCGCTGCGCGACCAGACCGGCTCGCACATCCTCGACCCGGACAACGTCATCAACCGCGCCACGCGCGCCATCAAGGACGCGGTGCCGGAGATCGGCATCATCACCGATGCCGCGCTCGACCCCTTCACCAACCACGGCCATGACGGCATCCTGCGCGACGGCATCATCGTCAATGACGAGACGGTGGAGCAGGTCGCCGCCGCGGCCGTCATCCAGGCAGCGGCCGGCGCCGACATCATCGCGCCTTCGGACATGATGGACGGCCGCATCGGCGCCATCCGCGACGCGCTCGACGCCAACGGCTTCCGGGACGTGGCGATCATGTCCTATGCGACGAAGTTCGCTTCGGCCTTTTACGGGCCCTACCGCGAGGCGGTCGGCACCGCCGGCCTGCTCCAGGGCGACAAGAAGACCTATTACATCGACCACGCCAATTCGGACGAGGCGGTGCGCGAGGCCGAGCAGGACCTCGCCGAAGGCGCCGACATGCTGATGGTGAAACCCGGCCTGCCCTATCTCGACATCATCCGCCGGCTGAAGGACGAGCTGCAGATGCCGACCTTCGCCTATCAGGTGTCGGGCGAATATTCCATGATCAAGGCAGCTAGCGCCAATGGCTGGATCGATGGGGAAAAAGTGATGCTGGAATCGCTGCTTTCGCTGAAGCGCGCCGGCTGCGACGGCATGCTGACCTATTTCGCGCCAGTGGTGGCGCAGATGCTGAAGGGGTAGCCTCCCTCCCGACTGATCTGATGCTGCTGGACGGCCGGCCTATTCTGCCGGTGGATTTTGTTCGCCCGGAGAATACCGATTGCAAAATGCAATCAGTTAAGCTATTCCGCTTGCATATCACAACCGATCGGGAGGAAATCCGTGTCCAAGCTCCGTGTAAATTGTTTTACGCTCTCGCTCGACGGCTACGGCGCTGGCCCCGACCAGAGCCTCAATAACCCGCTCGGCGTGGGCGGCGAAAACCTGCACAAATGGATGATCAAAACCCGCTCGTTCCACCAGATGATCGGCAAGGAGGGCGGGACGACGGATACCGACGACGATTTTGCCGTACGCAGCTTCGAGAATGTCGGCGCCTGGATCCTCGGCCGCAACATGTTCGCGCCGAGCCGTGGCGAATGGCCGGACGACAATTGGAAAGGCTGGTGGGGCGCCAACCCGCCCTATCACGTGCCAACCTTTATTCTGACGCATCACAAGCGCGCCCCAATCGAGATGGAAGGCGGGACGACGTTCTACTTCGTCACCGACGGGATCCGTTCGGCGCTCGAACAGGCGAAGGCGGCGGCCGGCGGCATGGATGTGCGGGTCGGTGGCGGTGTCTCGACCGTCCGTCAATATCTGCAGGAGAAGCTCATCGACGAGATGCATCTTGCTGTCTCGCCGCTCCTGCTCGGCTCCGGCGAGCATCTGTTCGCCGGCCTCGACATGCTGAAGCTGGGATATCGCTGCACCGGGCAGGTGGCGACCGCCGATGCGACACATGTGATGATCGGGCGGGCGTAGCGCCCTTTCCTGCTCCAGTTGTCGTGGGAGAAGGAAAGCCGCCTCAATATTTCTGCGGCACGTAGAGCTCGCGCGGCAGCACCTGGCGCTCGTAGTCCGGGTTGAAGACACGCTCCGGCAGCGTGATCTCCTCATGCGGCACTTCCTCATACGGCATTTGCTGCAAGAGATGGTCGATGCAGTTCAGCCGCGCGCGCTTCTTGTCGTTGCCCTCGACGATGAACCAGGGCGCTTCCGGAATGTTGGTGCGGGCGAAGGTCTCTTCCTTGGCCTTGGTGTATTGCTCCCAGCGCACGCGCGACTGCAGGTCCATGGGCGAGAGCTTCCACTGCTTCATCGGATCGTGGATGCGCATCAGGAAGCGCATCTGCTGCTCCTCGTCGGTGATCGAGAACCAGTATTTCACCAGCGTGATGCCGGAGCGGACCAGCATGCGCTCGAATTCCGGCACGTCGTGGAAAAATTCCTCGACCTGATCCGGCGTGGCAAAGCCCATCACGCGCTCGACGCCGGAGCGGTTGTACCAGGAACGGTCGAACAGCACGATCTCGCCGCCTGCGGGCAGATGCGGCACGTAGCGCTGGAAATACCATTGCGATTTCTCGCGCTCTGTCGGCGCCGGCAACGCCACGACGCGGGCGATGCGCGGGTTGAGCCGCTGCGTGATGCGCTTGATGACGCCGCCCTTGCCGGCGGAGTCGCGGCCCTCGAAGACCACCACCAGTTTCTTCTTGTGGTAGGCGACCCATGACTGCAGCTTGATCAGTTCGGACTGCAGCCGGAGCAGCTCGCGGAAATAGGTCATCCGATCGATGGAAGGCGGATGCGACTTCTTGTAGATCTTGGCGATCTCGAGCGAGAGCGCCGGTTCGGAAATCTCCAGCTCATAATCCTCGTCGAGCGTGTCCTCGAGTTCGGCTTCGAGCCAGTCCTTCGCCCCGGAATTTGTTTTGAGTTCGTTCATCGCGCAGCTCCTGCCTGCCAGTCACCTTCGCCTCCGATGCGCCCCGGCCGCGACCGCAACGCAACTCCGTAAGCCGACTGAGATACAGAGGCGCAATGACGGTTTTATTGCAATCGGCCGCCCACGCGGAGCGATATAGCCGATATGTGATCGACCCGTATCGATAGCGGGGCGCGGCGGGAATTGTCCTACAAATCCCCTCGCCTCTTTCGGGGCGCTCGCCACGGCGCTTCTTCAAACAAAATCGCGAGGACCGACATGGAATACCGCACGCTGGGCCGATCCGGCTTGAAAGTCTCGACATTCACGCTTGGCACCATGACCTTTGGCGGTACCGGCCCGTTCGCCGCCGTCGGCAGTTCCGACCTCGCGGAGGCCAGCCGCATCATCGACACCTGTATCGATGCCGGCATTAATCTCATCGACACGGCAAACGTCTATTCCAACGGATTGTCGGAAGAGATCATCGGCGAGGCGCTTGGCGGCAAGCGCAAGAACGACGTGCTGATCGCCTCCAAGGCGCGCATGCGCATCGGCACCGGCCCCAACGAGGAAGGCCTGTCGCGCCATCATCTGATCCGCGAATGCGAAAAGAGCCTGAAGCGGCTGAGGACCGACGTCATCGACATCTACTTCGTCCATCAGTGGGATGGCCTCACGCCGGTCGAGGAGACGATCGCGGCGCTCGACACTTTGGTCAACCAGGGCAAGATCCGTTACATCGGCTGCTCCAACTGGTCGGGCTGGCAGGTGATGAAGGCGCTTGCCGTCAGCGACAGCCGCCACCAGGCCCGTTTCGTCACCCAGCAGATCCACTACACGCTGGAAGCCCGCGAGGCCGAATACGAACTGTTGCCGATTTCGGTCGACCAGGGCCTCGGCGTTCTGGTCTGGAGCCCGCTGGCCGGTGGCCTGCTCTCCGGCAAATACCACCGCGACAGCCCGACGGCGCGCCAGCTCGGCGGCTGGACGGAGCCGCCGATCCGCGACGAGGACCGTCTGTGGCGCATCGTCGACGTGCTCTCCGACATCGGCAAGGCACGGGGTGTCTCAGGAGCGCAGGTGACGCTTGCATGGCTGCTGGGCCGTCCGGCGGTAAGCTCGCTGGTGATCGGCGCCCGCAACGAGGCGCAGCTCAAGGACAACCTCGCCGCGGCCAGCCTGTCGCTCTCCGACGAAGAACGACAGCGCCTTGACGCGGTTAGCCGGCCGCCGGTGCTTTATCCCTACTGGCATCAGCAGTTTACCGCCAGGGACCGGTTTGGGCCGGCCGATCAGGTGCTCGACCGCTCCCATGCCTAGCCGGCGATGAAGCGCCAGACTTCCGGGTCGGGCTTTATCTGCCCGCTCAGCACGAAATATTTATAAAGGACGAGCAGCGAGATCGCCTGCTCGTCCTGCTCATTGCCGAATTTGCGGCAATAGGCGTTGGCGGCGGCGGTTATCCGTCCCGCCTCGGCGGGATGTTTTTCGAAATAGGCGACCTTGTCGACCAGGTCGGAGAAATCCGGCTGCAGCGGCACGTAATGGACGTTGGGCTCGACCTGGGCTTCCGCAAACCAGGTTTCGTAGGTCGGTTCCGGCATCAGGCAGAGCGAATTGGAGCTCATGATCCATTTCAGATTCGTCGCGACATCGTTGCCTTCCAGCGAGACGATGTAGCGATAGCGCCGCTGCTGCTCGATGTTCAGGAACGGCTTGCGGTATCCGTCGGGCGCATCGGCCCTGTGGGAACCCGCATCGCAAATCGGCAGGTCGGCGGCTTTTTCCACGAAGCGAGTGCGAAGCGGATTGTTGAGATGACCGCGCCAGACCACCATCGGCCGTTTGTCGGCGAAAGACAAGCTGTCCGGCGGCATGTAGAAGTGACGGAACTTGTTCAGCTTCATCAGCACGGCGTTCGCGTTGTCGTCGCCTATGGGCCGGTCCTTGACGATCCTCGGGAGTTCCGGAACGCCGACGACGTCGCCGAACTCGAAGTCGATCAGCAGACCGGGATCGAAATAGCGGGCGAATTCCTTGAGGTCGTAATAATACATGCTGGAAGAGGTCGGCAGCTTGCCGACGGCTATGGCGTCCGGACTGGGCACGAACGGCTGTTCCAGTTTGTTGTAGTAGTTCAGTCGCTCGCGAACCGTCTTGCCTGAAAGCCTCGCCTGCTCAAGCCGGCTGGCGAGGCGGTCGCGGAACAGCGATTGCGGTGCGCGGTCGCGCGCCAAATTGCGCGCGTAGTAGAACAGCTTTGCGGCGGTTCGGGAGAGTGTGGCCATGCGTCCGCGAGTTCAGCAAGATAGTCAATGGTAGTCGGCCTTCATCCCCCTCGCCTCCTACAGCATTCTCTCGGCCATGTTGCAAGCCTGCTAATGCGAATGGCCACAAGGCAACTTAGGCCGCGACGACGGCGAACCCTCTGGCGCGCAAGCCGCGCCGGTCGTCATGCAAGGAGCTGACAAGCCGATCGCGACTGCCCGCGATGTGAGCCGAAAGCAGCCGCGCCGCTTCGTCGGCATCGCCGCTCCTGAGGGCCGCAAGGATGGCGTGGTGCTCGGCCCAGGCGCGGCTGAGCGCCTTCTCGTCCCGCACCTCCAACCAACGCGCGCGCGACAGCCTGATCATCGCGTCGCGAACGGCCCTGAGCAGGAACTCATTGCCGGACAGCCTTGCCAATTCGATGTGGAAATCCAGGCCGACGCGATGCCATTCTTCACGCGGCGTCTCGGCGTGGCAGGAATCGAGCATCGCCGCAATCACATCGATCCCGCTGCGGTCTTCGAGCGCCGCCGTCAGGCGGACCGCAGCCACCTCGACCGCTTCACGGTAGACGGCGATCTGCCCAAGTTCGGCAAGATTGATCGGCGCCACCGTCCAGCCGCGGCCGTCGCGGCCGATCAACCCTTCCGTTTCCAGGCGCAGCAGCGCCGCCCGCACCGGGGTGCGGGAAGCGCCGAACCGGCTCTCGATCCAACGCTCGGTCAAACGTTCGCCCGGGCCGATCTCCAGCCCGAGGATCATCTCGCGAAGCTGCCTTTCGACATTCTGCATCTGCGACATTTGTCGTTCCGCTCTTCAAAGCCGCATTGACAGCGGCAAGTGCCAGGGTCCATGACGGACCCCGACTTGGTATCCCAAGTTGGTATTCGTAACAACCCCAGCATTGGCATGCATGACATGGCGCCCAGCGAATCCGAACAAAGCGGCTTCAACATCCATTGGCGGCGCAACCTCGCCGTATGCTTCGCCGGGTCGTTCAGCACGCTTGTCGCCATGACGCTGCTGCTTCCGTTCCTGCCGCTTTATGTCGAGCAGCTCGGCGCCGACGGCCACGCGGCGATCGTGCAGTGGTCGGGCATCGCTTATGGCGCGACCTTCTTCGCGGCCGCGCTGGTCGCGCCCTCGTGGGGGCGGCTTGGCGACCGCTACGGCCGCAAGCTGATGCTGGTGCGCGCTTCGTTCGGCATGGCGATCTGCATGTCGCTGACCGGTATGGTCCAGAGCGTGTGGCAGCTGGTGCTGCTCCGGCTGCTGATCGGTTTTGCCGGCGGCTATTCGTCGGGCTCGACGATCCTGGTGGCGATGCAAACGCCGAAGGAGCGTTCGGGCTGGGCTCTGGGCGTGCTGGCGGCGGGCATCACGGCGGGCTCGCTGGTCGGACCATTGCTCGGCGGCCTGCTGCCGCCGCTGATCGGCATTCGCGCGACCTTCCTGCTTTCCGGCGGCGTTATCTTCCTGGCTTTCCTGGCGACGACTTTTCTGATCAAGGAAAATCCGCCGGCGCCCAAGCCCGCCTCGACGGCGAAGCCGAAAAGCGGCTGGTCGCAGATCCCCGACAAGCGGCCGATCGTCGCCATGCTGGCCACCGGCATGCTGCTCGCCTTCGCCACCATGTCGATCGAGCCGATCATCACCGTCTATGTGCAGCAGCTCGTCAAGGATCAGAGCAAAGTGACCATGGTCGCGGGCGTCGTCATGTCCGCGGCGGCGCTCGGCACCATCCTGTCCTCATCCTGGCTGGGGAAACTCGCCGACCGCATCGGCCACTGGAACGTTGTGGTCGGCGCCCTTGCCGTTTCCGCATTGCTGCTCATCCCGCAAGCCTTCGTCAACAATGGCTGGCAGTTGATCGGCCTGCGCTTCCTGATGGGTCTGGCGCTGGGCGGACTGTTGCCCTGCATCACCAGCGTCATCCGCCACAACATCCCTGACGGGATCGGCGGCAATGTGCTTGGCCTGGCAATCTCGGCGCAATATGTCGGCCAGGTCGCGGGACCGCTGTCCGGCGGCTTCGTCGGCGGGCATTTCGGCATGCGCTCGGTGTTTCTGGGCACAGCGGTGCTGATGGCGCTGGGTGCGGTCTACAACTGGATTGTCCAGTCGCGTCGGGCACGGCATATGCTGATCGAGGCCGGTGAATCCTGATCGGCGCCTCCGCCCAACCGCAGCATGGAGCATCCAAGATGAGCCTTACCGGGCAAACGCCAGACAACGGGAGTCGCGTCCTCGTGCTGGCAGCCGGCCTCGTCGGCGCGGCCGGCGTGGCGCTGTCGGCGGCGGCCGCGCATCGCGGCGGCGCCTTCACCGGCACGGCGGCCAGTTTCCTGCTGATGCATGCGCCGGTACTTCTTGCCATCGGCCTGGCCGGCGGCAACCGCTGTCTCAGGATCGCCAGCCTCGTCCTGCTCGCGGGCCTGCTTCTGTTTTGCGGCGATTTGCTCACCCGCGACTTCCTCGCCTCGCGGCTGTTCCCGATGTCGGCGCCGATCGGCGGCACCCTACTGATCGCCGGCTGGGTGGCGATCGCCGTCTCGGCGCTATGGCGCCCTCGCCCCTAGGCTATTTTCGGCCGGTTCGCCGCTTGTGCGAGCGCGCAGGCGGTTCGTCGCGGCGCCGTCGTTCGGGCTGCTCGGTTCCGCGCGTGATGCCCCAATAGTTGCGGTAGATGTCCTGAAACAGATGACCAATCGGATGCATGGCTGCTCCTCCTTGAATTGAATCGATCCAATACATAGGTGCGAAAAATGACTGCGGTTCAGCCGCGCTTGCGCTCCACGAGGAAGCGCGGCGCGCGACGCCAAGGGCCCACTCTGCCCCGCCGCTTCTCACTGACAGTGGTTGAGGCGATGCCCCAATCGTTGCGGTAGATGTCCTCGAACAAATAGCTCACCGGATGCATGGCACCCTCCTGTTGAAACCGCTCCACCATGGAGAGGTATCTTGGATCGATTCAAATCATAGTCCTCGATCACGTAAGGTCAAGCGAAATTTGAATCGATCCAACAAAAATGTTAGATGACCGGCAACAATTCAGCGGTCATGTTCGTCGCGTGACCGGATTCGGAGGAACGACATGGCATCACTCCTCGAAGGCCAGGCAAGACCGATCAGGCTGGCCGATATCGCCAAGGCAGCCGGCGTCTCACACGGTACGGCCTCGAATGTTTTCAGCCGCCCCGAGATCGTGCGCGCCGAGGTGCGCGAGCGGGTCAAGGCGGTCGCGGAGCAGATGGGCTATGCCGGGCCGGACCCGAAAGGCCGGCTGCTGCGGGCCGGCAAGGTCAACGCCATCGGCGTCGCGACCACCGAGCCCCTCTCCTACTTCTTCGACGATCCGTTCGCGCGCGTGATGATGGCCGGAATTTCCGAAGCCTGCGACGCAACCGGCGCGGGCATCGCGCTGGTGTCGGCCGCCAATCAGGAAAAGCTCGCCTGGAACATCCGGAGCGCGCTGGTCGACGGTTTTGTGCTGTTCTGCATCGAAGGCGGCTCGCGCCTCGTCGACCTGACGCGCGAGCGCAAGCTACCCTTTGTTGCATTGGAACTCGGTTTCCAGGACGAGACCGTATCGGCGATCGGCGTCGACAATGTCGCCGGCGCAAAGCTCGCCGCGCGGCATCTGGCCGAGCTCGGCCATCGCCGCTTCGCCGTCCTGTCGCTCGGCTTCGCCGACAATCGCACCGGCTTCGCGACGCCGGAAGTCGTGCGCAGCGCGGTCTACACCGGCACGCGCGATCGCCTTGCCGGCTATTTCGAGGAGCTTTCCCGTTTCGGCATCGATACGGCGACCATCCCGGTCTATGAGACCGAGAACGAGGAAAAAAGCACCAGGGCCGGCCTCGAGGCGATCTTCGCCAGGGGCGAACCGCCGACCGCCATTCTGGCGATGTCCGACCGCATGGCCCTGATCGCCATCGACTGGCTGAGAGCAAAAGGGCTCGACGTCCCTGACGATGTCTCCATCGTCGGTTTCGACGGCGTGCCGGACGGCGCGCTGTCCACGCCGCCGCTGACCACGGTCGCCCAGCCGATCACCGAGATCGGCCGCCGCGCCGCGCGTATGATCCTCGACCATGACGGCGCCGTGCGGCGCGAGACGATGGGGGTCGAGTTCGTCGTCAGAGGCTCGACCGGTCCGGCCCCGAAAGCCTGAGCAAGCTCAGGCGATCCGCACGGCCACACCGCCGGCACCCCTTCCTTGCTCCACGGGTCAGTAGCCCATCCTCGCCGGCACCGGTTGCGCGCCGAACGGCGCACGCGCAGGCTCCTCGCGCGCCGGCTTGGCGCCGGACGGGCCGAGGCCGGCGAGCCATTCGAGGTACAGCGCCAGCGCAAGCTGCATGGCGATGCCGGCCGCGATCAGCAGCGTGTCGTAGGCCAGGCCGCCAGGGTTGATCAGCTTCAGAACCTGCGCCGCCATGGCAAGCAGCGTGCCGGCGATGAATACAGGCAGCGAGCGCTTGCCCAGGATCGCCAGGGGATTGTCGGGCCGGACGCGGAAGAAGTTGGAGACCGCCGGCAGCGCCACGATCAGATAGCTGACCGACAGAATGTGCAAGAGCCGCGGCAGCGACAGGAAGGTCTTGTCGAAGCCACCGATCACCACCGGCAGGTCGAACCAGGTGATCTGCCCCCAGAGCGGGCTGTGCACCCAGATCGCCGCGCCGATCACATAGGCGCCGGCGGCACCCAACAGCCATGGACTGACCGGGATCCGCCCACCGCGCTTCACATGCAGCATGGCGGCAAGGCCGATGTTGAACAGGAACTGCCAGGACAGCGGGTTGAGGAACCAGAGGCCAGGCTCCGGATAGTTGGGCGGCGCGATCTGCCAGATGCCGGCAGCGAGCCAGAGCAGGCCGGACACGATCAGCGCCGGCACCGGCCGATAGCTGACGAACAGCACGAACGCGGGCGCTGCCAGAAGCAGCGCCGCATAGACCGGCAGGATGTTGTTGTAGCCGAGCTGGTGGCCAAGCGTGACGATGCCGAGCAGCACCTGCGGCGTGTTCTTCATCAACGGCTCGATGTTGATCATCGTCAGCATTTCCGGACGGTGCGCGAACAGCGTGGCGGCGCAGAACAGCGCGATCACCAGCATCGTGATGACGATGTGGGAGACGTAGAGCACGCCGGCGCGCCGCCACATCTTCAGGGTGGCGAGCAACCGGCCGCCCGGCTTGAACTTCGTGCCGTAAGCCAGCGCCACCGAGATGCCGGAAATCAGCACAAAGGCTTCGGCCGCATCGGAAAAGCCGAAATTCTTGTAAGTCCAGTTCTCGAAGACGGTGCCCGGCACATGGTCGACGAAAATGGTGAGCAGCGCGAGGGCGCGCAGCACGTCGATACGTGTGTCACGCTCTCCGACACGCATGTCGCGATCGTTAGGAACAGGGGTGGTCATCGACAAAAGGCCTCAAAGCTGGTTGTTCATAGCCAGCAATGCGACCCCCGGGGCGCACCGCTTCGATTCCTCCCATCGGGAGTGTATCGGCGCAGAAACGGACCGAAATGCGCCTGGTTCAATCAACTTTCGCGGAGCGCGAAAATATTCCGTTTTGAAGCCGGCAAATTAACAAATCTCTCATGGAATCAATTGGATATGAGCGCTTCCGAATATAGCGACGAAAACAGTATCCTGCGCGGCGACCTCAGCTTCCCCTACCGTCTGCTGAGGCCGGCAAACGCAAGCGGCGAGTGCCTGTTCGTGCTGCACGGGTCGGGTGTCGACGAGAGAACGATGCTGCCGCTGGCAAGGCAGATTGCGCCGCGTTCAGTGGTCGTCGCAGCGCGCGGCCGCATCCGCCAAGAGAACGGATTTCGCTGGTTCGTGCGAATCACGCCGACCAGTTTCGAGCAGGCCAGCATCCATGCCGAGACAGCCGCCTTTGCCCAGTTCGCGACGGAAGCAGCGCGGCAACATGGACTCGGCCTGCAGCGCGCGACCTTCCTTGGCTATTCGAACGGCGCCAATGTCGTGTCCAGCCTGATGCTGCTTCATCCCGGCTTGGTCCGGCAAGCGGCGCTCCTGCGGGCGATGCCGGTGCTCGACACTTCGCCGATGACCGATCTCGGCGGAACGCGCGTGCTGATCATCGCCGGCGCCACCGACCAGACCTACGGCCCGTTCGCGCCGGCCCTTGTGACGCTGTTCAGCCAGCGCAACGCCGAGGTCGACGCGCGCATCGTCGCCTCGGGCCATGAATTCGGCGATGCGGACGGCGCGATCGTGCGGCAGTGGGTGGCAGCTCCCATAGCGATCGCATGACTGCGCCGGCCAGGCACCTGTCAAGGAGCTGTTCGATCACCCCCGGCGAGTGCCCTCAGCCCTGCCCCATCCGGTTCCAGGCGTCCAAACCCGCAATCTTGTAGGCTTCCGCCAGCGTCGGATAGTTGAAGGTGTTGTTGACGAAGAAATCGACCGTGCCGCCGAGATTGATCACCGCCTGGCCGATATGGATGAGCTCGGTGGCGCCCTCGCCGACGATGTGGGCGCCGAGCAGGCGGCGCGTCTCGATCGAGAACAACAGCTTCAGGAAACCGCTTGAGACGCCCATGATGTGGCCGCGCGAGGTCTCGCGAAAACGCGCCACGCCGACCTCATAGGCGGCGCCGCTTTCGCGCACCTGCTCTTCCGAAAGGCCGACCGTCGAGATCTCCGGCACGGCGTAGATGCCGTAGGGAAAGCTCTCGGGCGGCGGCGGCAGGTTGACGCCGAAGGCGTGGCAGGCCGCCACCCTTCCCTGCTCCATCGACGTCGAGGCGAGGCTCGGGAAACCGATGACGTCGCCGGAAGCGTAGATGTTCGGCACGCTGGTCTGAAAGGTGTGCGGGTCGACCTTGATGCGGCCTCGGGCGTCGGCCTCGATGCCGACCGTCTCGAGGCCGAGGCTGGCGACATTGCCGGTGCGGCCGGCTGCGTAAAGCACCATCTCGGAGCGGATGGTGCGGCCATCCGCAAGCGTCACCTCGGCATGGTCGGGTTTCGACGCGATCTCCTTCACCGTGCTGCCCAGCCGGATGGTCATGCCGCGGTCGCGCATCTGGTGGATGAAGTCGTCGACGATCTCGCGATCGATGAAGTCGAGAATGGTTTGCGCGGCTCGACCAATGTCACCGGCACGTCGAGCGCGGAAAAGATGGTGGCGTATTCGACGCCGATGACGCCGGCGCCGATCACAGTCAGCGTGCGCGGCAGATGATGGAGTTCCAGCATCTCGTCGCTGTCGAAGACGCGCTTCTTGTCGAAGGGCACGTCAGCCGGACGGTGCGGCCTGGTGCCGACGGCGATCAGCGCGTTGGCGAAGCCGACCTCGCTGTAGTCGCCATTGTCGGTGGTCAGGCTGACCTTGTTCGGGCTGAGGAACTTTACCGCGGCGCGCGCGCTCTTCACCGTATTGCGCATGAACTGGTGCTGCAGCACTTCAACCTCGTGGTCGAGCGTCTTGTGCAAACGGTCGACCAGATCCGAGATCGATATATCCTGCTTGACCCGGTAGCCGCGTCCGTAGAAGCCGCGTTCGCGCCAGCCCGAGAGGTTGAGCACCGTCTCGCGCAGCGTCTTCGATGGGATGGTGCCGGTATGCACCGAGACGCCGCCCAGGCGGCGGCCCCTGTCGACCACCAGCACCGACTTGCCGAGCTTGGCCGATTGCACCGCGGCGCGGCGCCCCGAAGGGCCGCTGCCGATGACCAGCATATCGTAGTCCATGTCCCCGTCCCTTTGTGCGCCGCAGCAAGCTAGACCGGGAAGAATGTCATGTTCAACAGGCAACACCATTCCCTTGGCAGACGCCAATGCGCCAAAACCATGCGAAGCCTTAACCGGACGGCAAGGCTTGCGTGCAATGGTCCAAGCTGAGGGGACCACCGGGGTAGCAGAGTTGCAGATTTCCAAAAGCAATGCGCTGCCTGGCGCAGAGACGGGTTTTTGGTCCGGGCTTCGAAGCAGCGATATCCTCACCGACTTGCGCGAAGGCCTGTTCCGTTTCATCGCGCTGGTGGTTGCCGCAGTCTTCGTCTATCGCGGCGCGCGCCATCTAGTCATCGATCCGGGCCGGCTGAACATCCTACTGCTCATGATCTCCGACGTCCTGACTTTTACCTGGTTGCTGCTGGCACGCCGACCGATTGTCCGCGACTGGAGCCCCTTCACGGTCTTCATCTCGCTGACGGCCGGTTTCGGCTCGGGCTTCATATCGCTCCAGGAAGGCGTCGCCGTTATCCCGCTCTATGTCGCGGCGCCGCTGCAGTTCCTGGCGCTGTGGCTTGTGATCTGGGGCAAGATGTCGCTCGGCCGCTCCTTCGCCATTCTGCCTGCCAATCGCGGCGTCGTCACCGGCGGCGCCTACCGCTTCGTGCGTCATCCGATCTATGCCGGCTATCTGGCGGGGCACATCCTGTTCCTGCTGTCGAGCTTCTCGGTCTACAATTTCACCGTCTATGCGATCATCACCCTGTTCCAGATCCATCGCATCCTGCGCGAAGAACGCATCCTGGCGCTGACGCCGGAATATCGCGCCTATCTCAAGCGGGTCCGCTACAGGCTCTGCCCCGGGATTTTCTGACATCGCGCCGGTCCGCCGACGGGCATGTTCCTTGAATTCCGGGCCGCTCTCACCATTTGAGAAAACGGCGGGCATCCCTCATGGGGATGTCGCGATCGAGGAACGGACATGAACGCACGCGTATTGGACGGCGAGATCATCACGACCAGGTTCGAGGACACCCGCGCCTATCGCGGGGTGCGGACAAGGCGGATCTTTGCCTTCCTGCTCGACTATTTCTTCGTCGCGCTGCTGACCATTCCTTTCGCCATCCTGGTCGCCATTCTCGGGCTTTTGACCTTCGGCCTCGGCTGGGCGCTGTTTTCGGTGCTGGTGCCGATGGTCGCCATTCTCTACATCTGGAACACGCTGGGCGGCCGCGACCAGGCGACGACCGGCATGAAGATCATGGGCATCCGCCTTGAAAAGCTTGACGGCAGCCGCATCGACGGCATGACGGCCGTGGTTCACTCGGTGCTGTTCTGGGCCGGCAACGTCATCCTGACGCCGCTGGTGCTGCTCGTCACGCTGTTCTCTGACCGCAAGCGCACGCTGCACGACCTTTTGCTCGGCACCGTGGTCACCCGCACCGACGTCTGAGAGCGTGTCGACAGCCGCGTTCATCGAACCGCTGCGTCACCTGTGCTTAAATATGAACAGGCCGAGGCCATCGCGGCAGCACAATCCTGTTGAATTTTTCGCGGACCGGGCCAAAGGTAGAGCGATTCGCAGGAGCGTTTCCAAGATTAGATGACGCAGCATCCGACCCAGTCGCCGCAGTTCTTCCTGACCGCGCCGTCACCGTGTCCCTATCTGGAGGGGCAGTTCGAGCGCAAGGTGTTCACGCACCTTGTCGGCGACAAGGCGCCGGAGATGAACGATCTGCTCACGCAAGGCGGCTTCCGGCGCTCGCAGAACATCGCTTACCGCCCGGCCTGCGAATCGTGCCGCGCCTGTGTCTCGGTGCGCATCCTGGCGCAGGAATTCGACCCCAGCCGCAACATGCGTCGCGTCATCCAGCGCAATGCCGACCTCGTCGGGGCCATGCATGACGCGCAGCCCTCGACCGAGCAATACTCGCTCTTCCGCGCCTATCTCGATGCCCGCCACCGTCGCGGCGGCATGTCGGACATGACCGTGCTCGACTATGCGATGATGGTGGAGGACACGCATGTCGACACCAAGATCATCGAATACCGGCGTCGCGGCCCCGACACGTTCATCACCGGCAAGGGCCATGGCGAGCTGATAGCCGTCGCGCTCACCGACAAGATGGCCGATGGCCTGTCGATGGTCTATTCCTACTTCAGTCCGGACTTCGAGGACCGCTCGCTCGGCACTTTCATGATCCTCGATCACATCGCCCGCGCCAAGGCGATGGGCCTGCCCCACGTCTATCTCGGCTACTGGGTCAACGGCTCGCGCAAGATGAATTATAAGATGCGCTTCATGCCGCAGGAGCATCTCGGCCCGAAAGGCTGGGAACGCTACGACCACGAAGCGGTCAGCCGCTGACCCGCCTTACGCTTCATCCTTAAACTGTTTCAAGGAGGAGGACGCTGGTCTTTCGGCCGCCAGGCCGGAAGCACTGCGGCACAGCTGCTGTGCGCCCCCCTCAAATTGTTGCGAGATAACCGCGTGTCCGCCCATACCGACCACCAGAAAGGCCTGCTGTTTACCGCCCTTGGCGGGGTGACGCTCACGGTCGATATTCCGCTGATCCGACTTGCTCACGGCGAGGCCTGGACAATCCTTCTGCTGCGCACCGGAAGCATGTTCGTTGCCGCGCTTGTCATCTGGGCGGTCTGGCGCTCGTTGAACGACAGGGCGCCGAAGCTCATCCCGGGCTTCTTGGGCCTGGTGGTCGCCGCGCTCTATGGGCTCGGCTCGATCGCGTTCATTACCGCCGTCTATCACACCTCAACCGCCGATCTCGTCTTCATCCTGGCCTTCACAACGATGTTCTCGGCGCTGCTGTCCTGGCTTTTTCTGAAGGAAAGGCCGCGACCGGTGACGCTCGCGGCGCTAGCGCTGATGATCGTCGGTGTGGCCATAATCGTCGGGGATTCAATCGGCACCGGAAACCTGTTCGGCGACATGATGGCATTGTGCTCCGCGCTCTGCGTCGCGTGCGCCATCACCGTCTCACGAGCCAGCGGCAGGGAGATGGGCTTCACCTCGCTCGTGGGCGTGATCCTGCCGTTCGCTGTGGCACTCTTCATGGTTTCCAAGACCGGCTTTTATGTCGAGGCGCCATGGTGGATCCTCCTCAACGGCGCCGTGATCATGCCGATCTCATTCTTCTGCCTGGCCAACGGACCGAAATACGTTTCCGGGCCGGAGGTGGCTATGTTCTACCTGCTGGAGACGGTGTTTGCTCCGGTCTGGGTCTGGCTGATTTTCGCCGAGGTGCCCTCACGCAACAGCCTTATCGGCGGGACGATCCTGATCGTGACTCTGGTGGCGCATTCGCTCTGGCAATTGCATGAGGGCCGCAAGCGCCGGACCGACCTGGCGGTGCATCACCCTGTCTGAATTTTCCTCGGTTCGGGGGTCGCCTCGATCCGGGGCGGCGCGCCGGCTTCGTCGGCGACCGGAGGAATCTCGTCCATCAATTCCACCTCGCGCAGCCATTCGCGCCAGATGGCGACGAGCAGCGCCATCAAGACGGGGCCGATGAACAGGCCGAGGAAACCCATCGTCTTTACGCCGCCGATCAGGCCGAAAAAGGTCGGCAGGAAAGGCAGCTTGATCGGACCGCCGACGAGCTTGGGCCGCAGCGTCTTGTCGACGATGAAGAGCTCGACCGCGCCCCAGATGAAGAGCGCCGCGCCGGCGATCAGCTTGCCGCTGGCGGCGAGGTAGATCGACACCAGGGTGAAAGAGAGCGGCGCGCCGCCAGGGATCAACGCCATGATGCCGGTGAGCGCGCCGAGCGTGACCGGCGACGGCACGCCGGCGAGCCAATAGGCGATGCCCAGCACAAGACCTTCGCCGATGGCGATGATGGTCATGCCCGTCACGGTCGAGGAGATGGTTGCCGGCACGACGCGCGAGATACGCTCCCAGCGGGTCGGTAGGATGCGTTCGCCGAGGCGATCGACCTGGGCCGCGAAAGACTCGCCGTCGCGATAGGCGAAGAACAGCGCGATCATCATGAACAGAAGCGTCAGGAGCAGGCCGAAGGCGCTGCCGCCGGCGGCCAAGGCGCCGCGATAAATGGTGCCGATGTTGGAGCCGCTGATCAGCTGGATGAACTCGCCGATGCCGCCGGGATGGCCGAGATAGGCCGTCCACTGCTCGTTCAACCACTCGCCGATCACCGGCATTGTGGCGATCCATTGCGGCGTCACCGCGCCGTGCCGATTGGTCTCGATCGCCCAGGTGACCCACTCGCGCAGCTCATTGATGGCATAGGTGCCGGCAAGCGCGATCGGCACCACCAGGAAGGTGAGGATGAAAAGGATCGCCAAAGTCGCGCCGACGGTGCGATTGCCGCCGACGGCTGCGAGCAGCCTTCGATAGAGCGGCCAGCTGGCGAAGGCGATGACGAGGGCCGCCAGCACGGGAAACAGGAAACCGTGGAAGAAATAGACGCCAGCGGCGACAATCAGCACCAGGAGCCAGCGCGCCGCCGACAGCGGCGGTATGACGGCAGCCCTCAGCGGCGTCGACAGGCCGAACAGCCGCTGTCCCGGCTTCTGGATTTCAGTCCGCTTCAACCCGGCGTTTCTCCGCTGCCCGATGGTTCATTGGATGCTTATGCACCACCATAGTGCAGCAATCGTGACGATAGTCCAAATGTTGCGCCTTGCCTTCTCCCCTTGTGGGAGAAGATGGATCGGCGCGGAGCGCCGAGACGGATGAGGGGTTCTGGAAGAAACGCAGGGCCAAAACATTCAAGGATTTGAAGCGCTTACACCGGAAAAGCAGCGATCCTTCCCACACCCCTCATCCGGCCGAGCTTCGCTCGGCCACCTTCTCCCACAAGGGAGAGAAGGGGGAGCCTTGCTACCCAAATTTCCCCGTCCTCGGGAAACCTTTCGGCACCATGCGGCCGGCGGCGGCCCGCGCCCCGATCCACTCGGCCATTTCCTCGCGTGACTTGGTGAAGGTGCGGTCGGCCGAATCCTGCCAGGAAAGGCCGGTCTCCAGCGTGAAGGTCTTCAGATCCAGTACGCCGCCGTCCTTGTATTTCTGCAGGCGCACACCCTTGCCGCGCGCCATTTCCGGGATTTCGGCGAGCGGGAAGATCAGCATCTTGCGGTTCTCGCCAACGATGGCGAGATGATCGCCCGACACCGGGATGCAGCGCTTGGCCTCGTCGGGCGCCTTGACGTTCATCACCTGCTTGCCCTTGCGGGTGTTGGCGACGACCTCTTCCTCCGAAACCACGAAACCATTGGCGTCGTAGGAGACGAGCAGCAGCTTACGCTTCGGATCATGGACAAAGGCGGTGACGATGTCCTGGTCGTTTTCCATGTCGACGATGATGCGGATCGGCTCGCCATGGCCGCGTCCACCCGGCAGCCGGTCGGCGCCGATGGTGTAGAACTTGCCGCCGGTGGTGAAGACCAGGATCTTGTCCGTGGTCTGGGCATGGAAGGCAAGTTTCAGGCTGTCGCCTTCCTTGAAGGCGAGCTGCGAATAGTCCGTCAGGTGGCCTTTCATGGCGCGCAGCCAGCCTTTTTCCGACACCACCACGGTGACCGGCTCGCGCTCGATCATCGCATGCGCGATGTCGGTCAGGTCGTGCTCGGGCGCATCGGCGAACTGGGTGCGGCGTCTGCCGAGCTCTGTCTCGGGGCCGAACTTGTCGCGAAGCTGGGTGACCTCCCACTTGATCGTCGCCCACTGCTTGGCGTCCGACGCGAGCAGCGCCTCGATCTGCTTCTTCTCCGCGGTGAGGCCGTCGAATTCCTTGCGGATCTCGATCTCCTCAAGCTTGCGCAACGCGCGCAGGCGCATGTTGAGGATGGCTTCGGCCTGGTTGTCGGTGAGCGACCAGCGGGCCATCATCACCTGCTTGGGCTCATCCTCCTCGCGGATGATCCTGATGACCTCGTCGATGTTCAGATAGGCGATCAGGTAGCCGGCGAGGATTTCCAGCCGCTTCTCGATCTCGCCCAGCCGATATTTCGAGCGGCGGACCAGAACCTCGCGGCGGTGGTCGAGCCACTCCTTCAGCACGCCTTTGAGCGACAGGACGTTCGGCACCTTGCCGCGCGACAGCACGTTCATGTTGAGCGGAAACCGGCTTTCGAGCTCGGTGAGCTTGAACAGCGATTCCATCAGGATACCGGGATCGACGGTGCGGCTCTTCGGCACCAGCACGATGCGGATGTCTTCCGCGCTCTCGTCGCGAATGTCCTCGAGCAGCGGCAGCTTGCGCGCCATCAACAGCTCGGCGATCTTCTCGATCAGCCTGGCCTTCTGCACGCCGTAGGGGATCTCGGTGACGACAATGCTCCAGGTGCCCCTGCCCTGGTCCTCCTGGCCCCATTTCGAGCGCACGCGGAAACCGCCGCGGCCCGTCTCATAGGCTTCGAGGATCGAGGTTCGGCTGTCGACGATGACGCCGCCGGTCGGGAAATCCGGTCCCTGGACGAAATCCATCAGCTTCGCCACCGGCGCTTCCGGATGCTCGATCAGATGAAGCGCGGCATCGCAAAGCTCGGCCGCGTTGTGCGGCGGGATCGAGGTCGCCATACCGACGGCAATGCCGGAGGAGCCGTTGGCAAGCAGGTTGGGGAAGGCGCCGGGGAGGACGGACGGCTCCTCGTCCTCTTCATTGTAGGTCGGCCGGAAGTCGACCGCGTCCTCGGTGATGCCGGCAAGCAGCTCGGTCGCCACCTCGGTCATACGCGCTTCGGTGTAGCGCATGGCGGCGGCGTTATCGCCGTCGATATTGCCGAAATTGCCCTGCCCGTCGACCAGCGGGTAGCGCATCGAGAATTCCTGCGCAAGGCGCACCAGGGCGTCATAGATCGACTGGTCGCCATGCGGATGGAACTTACCCATCACGTCGCCGACGATGCGGGCGCATTTGGCAAAACCCTGATCGGGGTTGAGCCTGAGCAGCCGCATGGCATGCATGATGCGGCGATGGACCGGTTTCAGCCCGTCGCGCACATCCGGAAGTGCCCGGTGCATGATGGTCGACAGCGCGTAAGAGAGATAGCGCCGCTCGAGCGCTTCCTTCAGATCGACCGGTTCGATTTTGTCGCCGCCGCCATTGTCATCGGGCGGCAAATGCCTCTTTCCCATGGATTTGGACTAGCCGAGCGGGTGATTCGCGGCAAGCGCCGCGTGAACATCGGCGCATTCGTCGCGGCCCGTAAGCGCGACCGTGATGTGAAGGATTTCACGGAAGCCGCGTCGCGGCGGCTGCAATTTGCCACCGATCTGCAACAGGCTGCGGCGGCACCATCACGCCGACCAACATCAATCCGTTACATGCGGCCGCTATCTGGCATGCAACGCGCTGGCGGAGGAAACCGCGGTCTTCATGACAAATTCACCGCATCGGGCAATGGCTGCCGGCCGCGTTTGCCTTTCATCGCCATTTTCGACAAATGTGCCGGGAAATGCCTTTTTCCCGTCCCGTTCGTCACGGAATGGGATGAAGCAGGTTTCAAAACAAATTTCATCATAGCCAAATCAGGACAGGGAACTCGCCATGACAAGCCAACGCTCAACGCTCAAGAAATTGGCCTTTTCGACCTTTCTGCTGACGCTGCCGCTCAATGCGGCCTTCGCCGCCGATCCGGCGGTGGCCGAGCGCATCAAGGCAGCCCTTGCCGCCCAAGGCGTCGACATTTCCTGGACCGGCGTCTCCGGCGACGATTCGAACGCCGTGCTGCAAGGTGTTTCGATCAAGCCAGCGGCCGAGAAGGAAGCGCTGCCGATCGGCGACGTGAAGCTGGAAGGGGTCACCGAAGCCAATGGCGGCTATGAGATCGCCACCGTCTCGACCTCGCCTTTCGAACACAGCAAGGACGGCGTGACGCTCAACCTCAGCCCGGTGGTCATCCACGACATGAAGGTCCCGGCCGAAGGCAGCACAGACCCGCTCGGCTCGCTGATGATGTACAAGTCGGCAGAGCTGTCCAACATGACGGTCAAGGTCGGCGACAAGACGGCGTTCGCGATGGACGGGCTGGCCGTCCAGATCACCCCGCCGGCGGACGGCAAGGCGATGGATTTCACCGCCAATACCCAGAAATTCACCGCCGACCTGTCGCTGGTGGACGACCCCAAGTCGAAGGAAGCGATCGAGGCACTGGGCTACCAGAATATCTCCGGCAACATCGCGATGGCCGGAACCTGGCAGCCGAGCGACGGCAAGATGGAACTGACAAAATATGACATCTCGGTCGAGAATGCCGGCACGCTCGGCATGACTTTCAATCTCGGCGGCTACACGCTCGACTTCGTCAAGTCGATGCAGGCCATGCAGAAGCAACTCGCCTCGCAGCCGGAAGGCGCCGACAAATCGGCGCAGGGCATGGCCATGCTCGGCCTGATGCAGCAGCTCTCCTTCAACGGAGCTTCGATCCGCTACAAGGACGATTCGCTGACTGGCAAAGTGCTCGACTATGTCGGAAAGCAACAGGGCATGTCGGGCAAGGACGTCGCCAACCAGGCCAAGGCGATCGTGCCGTTCGGCATGGCGCAGCTCAACAATCCCGAGCTGACGGCCGAGGTGTCGGCTGCCGTCAACACCTTCCTCGACGATCCGAAGAGCCTGGAAATCTCGGCCGAGCCGCCGTCGTCGGTGCCGTTCGCGCTGATCATGGCCGGCGCCATGTCCAACCCGCTCGACCTGCCGAAGACGCTGGGCGTCAAGGTCAAGGCGAACCAGGACTGATCGGACGCGTCAGCTCCAAACGAAAAGCCCGGCAGCGATGCCGGGCTTTTTTGTCGGGCCTGATTCGTCGAGAAGAAAGAAAGACTTGATTCTGAGTCCTAACCTTCCTTCTTGGCCACCGCGACGCGCAGCGACAGCTCACGCAGCTGCTGCGGGGTGGCTTCCGACGGCGCGTTCATCAAGAGGTCATAGGCCTGCTGGTTCATCGGAAACATAGTGATCTCGCGCAGGTTCTTGGCCCCCACGAGCAGCATGACGATGCGATCGACGCCCGCCGCCATGCCGCCATGCGGCGGGGCGCCATACTGGAAGGCGCGATAGAGACCGCCGAAGCGCTCTTCCACCGTCGCGCGGTCCAGGCCAACCATTTCGAACGCCTTGACCATGGTTTCCGGCAGATGGTTGCGGATGCCGCCCGACGCGATCTCGAATCCGTTGCAGACCATGTCGTACTGGAACGCCTTGATGCCAAGCGGCTCCTGGCCGTTCAGCGCATCGATGCCGCCCTGCGGCATCGAGAACGGGTTGTGGGCGAAGTCGATCTTCTTCTCGTCCTCATTCCATTCGAAGAACGGGAAGTCGACGATCCAGCAGAGCTCGAAACGCTCGCGATCGACGAGGTTCAGCTCCTCGCCGGCGCGGGTGCGCGCGGCGCCCGCGAAGGTGACGAACTTCTTCGGGTCGCCGGCGACGAAGAAGGCGGCGTCGCCATCGGCAAGGCCGAGCTGCTGGCGGATCGCTTCGGTGCGCTCCTCGCCGATGTTCTTGGCGATCGGACCGGCCCCTTCGAGTTTTTCACCTTCCTTGCGCCAGAAGATGTAGCCAAGCCCGGGCTGCCCCTCGCCTTGGGCCCAGGAATTCATGCGGTCGCAGAAAGCGCGGCTGCCGCCAGTCTTGGCGGGAATCGCCCACACCTCGGCCTTCGCGTCGTTGGCCAGGATGTTGGCGAACACCTTGAAGCCGGAATCGCGGAAATGATCCGAGACCGCCTGCATCTCGATCGGGTTGCGCAGATCCGGCTTGTCGGTGCCGTAGGTGCGCATCGCCTCGTCATAGGGAATTCGGCGGAATTTCTGCGTCACCGGCTTTCCGGCGGCAAAGGTCTCGAAGACGCCGCGCAGCACCGGCTCCATGGTGGAGAGAACGTCGTCCTGCTCGACGAAGCTCATCTCGAGGTCGAGCTGGTAGAATTCGCCGGGCAGCCGGTCGGCGCGCGGATCCTCGTCGCGGAAGCAGGGCGCGATCTGGAAATAGCGATCGAAGCCGGAGACCATGATCAGCTGCTTGTACTGCTGCGGCGCCTGCGGCAGCGCGTAGAAGGTGCCGGGATGGATGCGCGACGGCACCAGGAAGTCGCGCGCGCCTTCCGGCGACGACGCCGTCAGGATCGGCGTCGAGAATTCGGTGAAGCCCACCTCGCCCATGCGCTTGCGCATCTCGGCGATGATTTTTGTCCGCGCCACGATGTTTTTGTGCAGCGTCTCGCGCCGCAGGTCGAGGAAGCGGTATTTCAGGCGGATGTCTTCGGGGTATTCCGGTTCGCCGAAAACGGGGAGCGGCAGTTCCTTGGCCGCCGAGAGCACCTCGATCTCGCGTGCGAAAATCTCGATCTCGCCGGTCGGCAGGTTCGGATTGACTGTTTCCGGCAGCCGCGCCTTGACCTCGCCGTCGACGCGGATCACCCATTCGCCGCGCACGGTCTCGGCGACCTTGAAGGCCGGCGAATCCGGATCGGCGACGATCTGGGTCAAGCCATAATGGTCGCGCAGGTCGATGAAGAGCAGCCCGCCATGGTCGCGCACGCGATGCACCCAACCCGACAGGCGGACGGAATTGCCGACGTCGCTCTTTCTCAACTGGGCACAGGTGTGGCTGCGGTAACGATGCGTGGTCATGGGTAAAAGTCCGGAAATTGCGGGCGTCTGCCCGGCTCGAAAATTGGCGCGAAAAGCGCATGAGAGGCCGGCTTTGTCAAGGCAACCGGTCGCACGGACACGTTTCGGCCGTCAGGCAAAGTGGATTTGCGCACCCAGGCTCTGGAAATCGGCGAGCGTAGCGGGAGGCGCGGTCTTTTCCACCACCAGATGGCGGATCGCATCGGCGCCGGCGACACGATACGGCGCAGCAGTCGCAAGCTTATCGTTAGTGACGGCAATGACGATGCCGGCACTGTTTTTCGCCATGGCGCGTTTGACCTCGGCTTCGGCCGAATCGAAGGCGGTGACGCCACGCGCGACATCGAGCCCGCAGGAGCCCAGAAAGAACACGTCGGCGCTGAGCTGCGCCACGGCGGCGAGCGTATCGGCGCCGACGCAGGTGCCGAGATCGGGCACATAGCGGCCACCGAGCATGATCAGTTCGACCAAAGGACGATCGACCAGCGCCGAGGCGACGCTCAGCGAATTGGTGGCAATGGTCAGTTCCATGTCGCGTGGGATCGCCCTGGCGACCGCCTCATTGGTCGTCCCGCCGTCGATGAACAGCGACTGCCCCGCCACAAGCAGCCCAACCGCCGCCTTCGCAAGGCGTGCCTTCTCCTTGACCGCATGAGCGCTGCGCTGGCTGACGCTCGCCGCGGCAAAGGGCGCCGAAGCCACCGCGCCGCCATAGACGCGGCGCAACTGCCCGGCCTTGGCCAGTTCCCTCAGATCGCGGCGCACCGTGTCTTCTGAGACGCCGAAACGGCTGGCGAGTTCGCCGGCCAGCACCTTTCCGTCCGCCGCAAGCTGGTCGCGAATAAGTTGGTGGCGTTCTTCGGTGAGCATGCATGATCCTATTTATTTATGCATGTTATTGCATGTTTTGCCTGTTTGTGCAAGAAAGGACCGCTGGCGGGGCCGAGAGCCTCCCGCCGAAAATCTCCCTGTTGGATTGTCCGCGATGAGCCTTGGCCTGAAACTCGCCCCGCAGCACCGCGTCTATGCCGGTTTTGCGATCTATTCCTTTGCCATGGGCAACATCTTCCCGCGACTGCCCGACATCAAGCGTTCCATGGGAATCGAGGACGGCACGCTCGGGCTCGCGCTGATCGGCACGCCGATCGGCACCCTGGTCGCGCTTACGCTGGCGACGCCGCTCCTTGAACGCGTCGGCTTTCGCCGTGCGCTGCTGTGGCTGGTGCCGCTGCTTGGTCTCGCCTATGCCCTCGCCGTGCACGCGCCAGGCCCGGCGCCGCTGTTTCTGATGCTGCTGCCGGTCGGATTGATGATCGGCAGCATCGAGATCATCTTGAATGTCGAGGCCGACAGGACCGAGTTCCTGCTCAAACGCCGCATCATGAGCCGGGCGCATTCGTTCTGGAGCATCGGCTTCTTCGGTGCCGGGCTGTTCGGCGGTGCGCTGGCGCATCTCGGCCTGTCGCCGCAACTGCATCTGGCGGTGATGGTGCCGATGGTGTCGGTTGCGGTGGCGCTGTTCCTCGGCGGCTTCGAACCGGCTCCTGCCCGCTTCGCCGCGTCCGGCGACAAAGCGCCGATGTTCGCCCGGCCGACCCTGCCGATCCTGATCCTCGTCGGGGTGACGCTGTCGGCCATGCTGATGGAAGGCGCCAGCATGGACTGGTCGGCGATCTATATGCGCACCGTGTTCGACTCGGGCCCGTTCATTGCCGGGATCACGGTCGCGTTGTTCGCCTTCTCGCAGGCGACGACGCGCTTCTTCGCCGACAGCTTCGTTGACCGCCACTCGCCGAGCGGCGTGGCGCGTGTGCTGTTGGCGACAATGATGGCCGGCGTCTTCATCGTCTTCTTCTCGCCCCTGCCCGTCATCTCGATGCTCGGCTTTGCACTTCTCGGGATCGGCAGCAGCGCCATCTTCCCGCTGGCGATCTCGGCGGCGGCGCAGCGAACCGACCGCCCCGCGGCGATCAACGTGGCGGCGCTGTCGCAGATATCCTTCGTCGCCTTCCTGCTTGGCCCGCCGCTGCTCGGCTTCGTGTCCGACCACTGGGGCATCCGCTCGGCCTATGGCATCGGTATACCGTTCGTCGTGCTCAGCCTGGCGGCAGCCGGCGCGCTCGGCCGGCGATCGTCGTCGAACGCCATACCGGACGGCACGGAATCAGGCTTGGCAGGAGAGAGGGTCCCGGCACGGGCCTATGAGGCATGAACGGCCCGCCCCACAGCGCCACTTAATGAAGCGGACCACGACGGCTTGAGGGGTATCGCGGGTTGGGGTGCCGGCAGACGCTGCGATTCCGCACGGGAGAACCGGGCGGTCGGGCCACCACTTACGTTGCGGCGGCTTGACGAAAGCGCGCGCGGCTGAAATTGAAAGAGGCCTGATACTGTGCCAAAAGCGATTTGATGCGCGTCATCACCACACAAGAAGAACTCGAGAGCGTTGTCGCGGCGTTCGAAAAGTCGGAATTCGTTACCGTCGATACCGAATTCATCCGCGAGACGACCTTCTGGCCGATCCTCTGCCTGATCCAGATCGCCGCGCCTGGGATCGAGGCGCTTATCGATCCGTTGGCGCCCGGCATCGACCTGAAGCCGTTTTTCCGGCTCATGGCCAATGAAGCGGTGCTGAAGGTCTTCCACGCGGCGCGCCAGGACATCGAAATCATCGTCCATCTCGGCGATCTGGTGCCGCATCCGGTGTTCGACACGCAGGTGGCGGCGATGGTCTGCGGCTTCGGCGACAGCGTTTCCTACGACCAGCTCGTGCAGAAGGTCACCGGGGCAAGGCTGGACAAGTCCTCGCGCTTCACCGACTGGCGGCACCGGCCGCTCTCCGACAAGCAGCTCGAATACGCGCTTGCCGACGTCACCCACCTGATCAAGGTCTACCAGCATCTCAGTGCCGAGCTGAAGCGCGAGGATCGCGCCCATTGGCTGAACGAGGAGATGGATATCCTCACCTCGCGCGAGACCTACGATCCGCATCCCGAGGACGCCTGGAAGCGGCTGAAGATGCGGCTGCGCAAGCCGCAGGAGCTGGCGATCGTGCAGGCGGTGGCCGCCTGGCGCGAGCGCGAGGCACGCGAGCGCGACGTGCCGCGCGGCCGCGTGCTCAAGGACGATGCCATCTACGAGATTGCGCAGCAGGCGCCGCGCGACGCGGCAGCGCTCGGCAAGCTGCGCACCACGCCGAAAGGCTGGGAGCGTTCCGCCACGGCAACGGCGCTGCTCGGCGCGGTCAACGCCGCCCTTGCCCTGCCGAAGGAGGCGATGCCGAAACTGCCGAAAAGCGTGCAGCCCCCCGAGGGCTCGAGCGCGGCGGCGGAACTGCTCAAGGTGCTGCTCAGGATCGTCGCCGAGCAGGAAGGCGTTGCCACCAAGGTGCTCGCCTCCAGCGACGATATCGACCGCATAGCGGCCGAAGCCGACGAAGCCGACGTGCCGGCGCTGCAGGGCTGGCGGCGCACGGTTTTCGGCGAGCAGGCGCTAAGGCTGGTGCGCGGCGAGATCGGCATCAAGTTCGACAATCGCAGGATCGCGGTGTTCGACCTGTAGCGTCAAACCAGCCCCAGCAGGTGCAGCGCGAACCAGATCCAGGCGATGAGAAGTATGCCCGCGCCAAGGAAGAAAGCGCGGCTCCGGTGCAGCATATAGTTTCGGTCGAGGTGCACCCAGGCGTGGACATAGCGTGTGACTATGAAGAGCCACATCAGTGCCAGCGTCAGATAGTTCACGCCGTTGGTGACGAACAGCGCTAGGCACAGAACGTGGAAGAGAACCGGCAGCTCGAACCGGTTGATTAGATTGTTGGCGACGGTGACGCTCGAGGCGGGCTCGGTCGAACGGACCTTGTACTGGCTGATCCTGGCCTCGCCCGACTTCACGGCGAGATAGCGCCGCTTCAGCATCACCAGATAGACGATATAGACGAGGAGCACATGCGCCAGCATCGGCCAGAAGATGGCGGTCTGGCGCATCCGTCGCCTGTCCTTTCTCTCTGTTTACCGCAATTCCGGACGGAAAACCGCTTTACACTTTTCCTGGAATTGCTTTAGCGCCGCCGCTGTCCGGCCAGCGCGAAGACCGCGATGACGAAGACCGGGATCGCCAGCAGCGCGAATTTGGTGACGGTCAGCGACGAGGCGAAGGCCAGCGTATCGGGGTTGGCCAGCTGGAAATCGGAAAGCAGCCGCGCCAACGCGAAATTCTGGGCATAGTCAGCGACCGCGTAGGGAAGCACCAGCACCAGCGAGAACAATGCCTGGAGCTGCGCTGGCATGGCGCGGAACGTGCTGAGCCGCCGCCCGAAAACAAGGATAAGGCTCACCAGCGTCAGCGACAGCAGCGCCGGGAACAGAAGGTCGAAGGTCAGGTAGTGCCAGACGATGATGATCTCGCCGCCGCGCCGGCCGAGCGCGGTGAGCCACGCCATGCCTTCATCGGGCGTGAATCCGGCAACGCGCATGTCGAGTGAGATCAAGCCGCCGCTTAAGCGCTGGAAATAGACAAACTCCAGCGCCGTCATGACGAGGAACAGCGCAATCGAGGCGATAGAGAGCGCCGCCGCGTGACGCGACAGCCGCAGCACCGCCGCGCTTAAATCACGCCACAGTCCCCGCTGGCGGTCGGACTGATCGACCTGCCGATCAAAGTCCGCCCGGGTAATTGGGGCTTTCGCGGGTGATCGTGACGTCATGGGCGTGGCTTTCACGAAGTCCGGCGTTGGATATGCGCACAAAGGTGGCGCGCTGGCGGAAGTCTGCAAGGTCACGTCCACCCACATAACCCATAGCCGCTTTCAGGCCGCCTGCAAGCTGGTGCAGCACGCCAGCCACAGGTCCTTTATAGGGAACCTGCCCTTCAATGCCCTCCGGAACCAGTTTGAGGGTGTCGCGAACCTCGGCCTGGAAGTAGCGGTCCGCCGAGCCGCGCGCCATGGCGCCGACCGAGCCCATGCCGCGATAAGCCTTGAAGGAACGGCCCTGATGCAGGTAGACCTCGCCCGGGCTCTCGTCGGTGCCCGCAAGCAGCGAGCCGATCATGGCCGCGCTCGCGCCCGCGGCGAGCGCCTTGGCGAGATCGCCCGAATATTTGATGCCGCCATCGGCGATGACGCTGACGCCGCACTTGCTGGCCGTCTCGACCGCCGACATGATCGCCGAAAGCTGCGGCACGCCGACGCCGGCGACGATACGGGTCGTGCAGATCGAGCCCGGGCCGATGCCGACCTTGACGGCGTCGGCGCCGGCATCGATCAGCGCCTGCGTGCCGTCGGCGGTGGCGACGTTGCCGGCCAGGATGCGCACCGAATTGGAGAGCTTCTTCGCCCGCGCCACGGCCTCCAGCACGCGCTGGGAATGGCCATGCGCGGTGTCGATGACCAGTAAGTCCACGCCGGCATCGATCAGGCGCTCGGCGCGCTCGAAGCCGTCATCGCCGACGCTTGTGGCGGCGGCGGCACGCAGCCGCCCCTGCGCGTCCTTGGTGGCGTGCGGATTGAGCTGCGACTTCTCGATGTCCTTGACGGTGATCAGGCCGACGCAATTGCCCTTCCGGTCGACCACCACCAGCTTCTCGATGCGATGCTTGTGGAGAAGGCGCTTGGCCTCGTCCTGGTCGACATTCTCCTTGACCGTGATCAGGTTCTCACGGGTCATCAGCTCGTAGACCTTCTGCGACGGATCGGAAGCGAAGCGCACGTCGCGGTTGGTGAGGATGCCGACCAGCCGGCCGACGGTATGGCCGCCGGTGCCGCCATTCTCCACCACCGGAATGCCCGAAATGCCGTTGGTGCGCATCAGCGCCAGCGCGTCGGCGAGCGTGGCGTCCGGACCGATGGTGACCGGGTTCACCACCATGCCGGATTCGAATTTCTTGACCTGCCGGACCTGCTCGGCCTGTTCGGCCGGGGTCAGGTTGCGGTGAATGACGCCGATGCCGCCGGCCTGCGCCATCGCGATCGCCAGCCGCGCCTCGGTGACGGTGTCCATGGCCGCCGATAGGATCGGCACGTTGAGATCGATGTCGCCGGCAATGCGGGTGCGGATATCGGTCTCGCCCGGCATGACCTCGGAATGGCCGGGCTGCAAGAGCACGTCGTCGAAGGTCAGCGCCAGCGCGCCGGTGGACGTTTCGATGATTTTTGCCATGGCCAGTCCTTTTGAATGCGGAAAAGGCGCTGTGCCGATTGGCCAGCGCCGACTCTCATCTTCCCTTTCAGGATTGGCGCTGGCTGGTAACACGTCCCGGGACGGAAGGAAAGCGGGTCGTTACTTGACGCGCCGGTTCCTATTCGGCGCCAAGAAGGGCATCGAGCAAAGCATGACGCGGCGACGCAAAAGGATTGACGACAGTTACGCCGCCCCAAGTAAAGCCGTCTTGTAGGTCTTCTGACAGAAGGAGCCGGCAACCCGCTTGCGAAGCGGCGGAAAGAATGACCGCATCCCAGATACCAAAATGATGATCGGCGGCCAGATCGGCTGCCATCATCATCACTTCGGGTGTCGTCCCGGTGATCGGAAATACGTCTCGCCAACTCAGCAGTGCGTCCCGAGCTTTTTCCGGCGATCGCCCGGCCTTGCGGACAAGCACATTGTACAGTTCACCCAGGACCTGAATCGGAACGATGGCAGTCTCTTGGGGAACGCTGCGCAACAAGTTGAGAGTGGTATCGCGTTTTTCAACGCTGTTGACCCCTTCCGCGTAGACGAGGATGTTGGTGTCAAGTGCGACCTTCACCGGTCGTCCTCATAAAGCTCGTCACGGGTCCAATGTCCCGCTTGCACGACCGGCTGCCGTTCAAGTCGTGACAACAAAGCCGCGCGCGAGCGGGCAGGCACGCCTTCGTGCCTATCGACAGGCACGATCCGAGCCACTGGACGTCCATGGCTGGTCACGACGTAGCTCTGGCCCTCACGTACCTCACGAAGGATATGAGAGAATCTACGATTGGCATCGGCAGCCGATACGGCTTCATCCACGGTTGCACCTATCTGTAGTTATTTTCACTACAGTAGCGATGGTGGCCGTATTTATCAAGCATCTTGGGTCGTGACCTGCGCCACCACTGTTTGCGGTCGCACAAAAGTGACTGCAATTTAATGCGACATCCGGGCCGAGGCGTGATAACCGCCCGGTCGCACCGGTTCGCCCCCAAGCCGGGCCTAGAATCGCGAATACAGATCAGGGCGCTTTCCTTGAACCGCATCATCCCGCTCATCCTGGCGGTCGCTCTTTTCATGGAGAACATGGATTCGACCGTGATCGCCACGTCGCTGCCGGCGATCGCTGTCGATATCCACACCAGCCCGATCGCGCTCAAGCTGGCGCTGACGGCCTATCTGGTGTCGCTGGCGATCTTCATTCCGATCAGCGGCTGGATGGCGGACCGGTTCGGGGCCAAGACCGTGTTCCGCGCCGCTATCGGTGTCTTCATCGCCGGCTCGGTCGCGTGCGCGTTTTCCAATTCGCTGCCGGCTTTCGTGGTGTCGCGCTTCCTGCAAGGTATCGGCGGCGCGATGATGACACCGGTCGGCCGCCTGGTGCTGGTGCGCGCCACGCCGAAGAACGAACTGGTCGCGGCAATGTCCTGGCTGACCGTGCCGGCACTGGTCGGACCGCTGGTCGGCCCGCCGATCGGCGGCTTCATCACCACCTATTTCACCTGGCACTGGATTTTTCTGATCAATGTGCCGATCGGCTTGCTGGGCATCTGGCTCGCCACGCGGTTCTTGCCCGAAACCAATCCTGCGGAGACACCGCCGCTCGATTTCCCGGGATTTGTGCTCAGCGGTCTCGCGGCGTCCGGCGTCGTCTTCGGCCTTTCCGTCGTCAGCCTGCCGGCGCTGCCGCCGATGGCCGGCTTCATCACGGTGGCGGTCGGGGTGATCTCCGGCGTGCTGTATCTCCTCCATGCGCGGCGCGCCAGGAATCCGCTGCTGGCGCTGGATCTGTTTCGCAACCAGGTCTTCCGGTCCTCGGTGCTCGGCGGCTCGCTGTTTCGCATCGGCATCGGCGCGGTGCCGTTCCTTTTGCCGCTGATGTTCCAGATCGGCTTCGGGTTGACGCCGTTCCAGTCGGGCATGATCACCTTCGTCTCGGCGGTCGGAGCCATCGGCATGAAGTTCGTCACCGCGCTGCTGTTCCGGCTCGCCGGCTTCCGGCGCATGCTGATCTGGGGCTCGCTGGTCGCGGCGGCCTCGATCGCCATCTACGGCCTGTTCACGCCGCAGACGCCTTACGCGCTGATGCTGGCGATCCTTTTGGTCGGCGGCTTCATCCGCTCGATGTTCTTCACCGGCGTCAATGCGCTCTCCTATGCCGAGATCACGCCCGCCGACACCAGCAAGGCCACGCCGATCACCGCGGTTTTCCAGCAATTGTCGATCGCGATGGGGGTGGCGCTGGCCGGCGGCATCCTCGAAGTGTCGACCTCGATCCATGGCGGGCCGCTGACCCTGCGGGACTTCCATATCGCCTTCTTCATCGTGGCAGCCGTCTCCGCGGCAGCCTCGATCTCCTTCATGCGGCTTGCGCCGGAGGCCGGCAGTGCCGTCTCGGGGCATGGCCGGCTGACGACGCCGAGGACGCTGGAGACTGCGGGGACCGCGGGGAAGTAATGGTCGGCGGCCGCCCGGCCCTTCGAGGCTCAGGGGGTTCGAAGCTCGAAAAGCCAAGCAATTGGCTTTTCGTCCGCTAGCGCGGACCGCTTCTCACCCCTTAAACTCCTTCGCCAGCAAGTACAGCTCCACCGATTCATCGCGCGAAGCCGGTGGCTTCACATGATGGACGGAGCGGAAATTCTGCTTCAGCAGCGACAAGAGCTCGTTCTCGGCGCCGCCCTGGAATGTCTTGGCAAGGAAATGCCCGCCCGGCTTCAGGACGTGCTTCAGGACGTGCAGGGCGAAATCGGCCGCGACTTCGCACAGATGCATGGTGCGCAGATGATCGGTTCGGCGGTGACCGGTCGTGGGCGCCGCCATATCGGACAGCACCACGTCGGGCTGGCCGCCGAGCGCCTCGGCAAGTTTTTGCGGCGCGTCCGGATCGAGGAAATCCATCCGCAGGATGACAGCGCCTGGAACCGCATCCATCTCGAGATAGTCGATGCCGACGACGTGCGGATTCTCGGCGCTCGATTTCGTCCGCGCGGCCGCCACCTGGCACCAGCCGCCGGGCGCGGCGCCCAGGTCGATGACCTTCATGCCGGGCTTCAGCAGATGATGCTTGTCGTCGATCTCGATCAGCTTGTAGGCGGCGCGGGAGCGGTAGCCGTCGGCCTTGGAGCGCTGCACATAGGGATCGTTCATGTGACGCTCGAGCCAGCGGCGCGAGGATTCCTTCAAGCCGCTCTTCTTCTTGATCCTGGTCTTGAGGACGCGCAGGCTAGTTGAGCCCGGCTTTTCGGGTTTCTTCGTCATTGCCTCATTTCTTGCCCGAGCATGATCCTGTGCGAAAGCCGATCGCCGCTTTTCGCTGCCCCGGTTCTGAAATTCAGGATCAAGACTTCTGGTCCACTTCTTCTCGCTCGCTCCGTCGTGCCGGTCTTGCGGCGGCTTCGCTTTTCACGGAGGGCTTCCCCCATTCCGTCGCCGCTTCGCGGCGCCACCTCTCCCCCCTCCGGAGGGAGAGGAAGGGAGCCGGCTGGAATCGCCCGCGCCTTTCCTCTCCCCCGTCGATCGTGGGAGAGGTGTCGAGCGAAGCTCGACGGAGCGGGGGTCGACCGCTCATCAAAACAGCGTAGCCACTTTTTGGGATCATGCTCTAGCGGCCGCGCCCATCATTACGCCAGACGCCGTCATCGGCCATCAGCTCGCTCAAAATCCCCTCCCGCAGGCCGCGGTCGGCGACGCGCAGCCGCTCGGACGGCCAAACACCGCGGATCGCTTCCAGGATGGCGCAGCCGGCAAGCACGAGATCGGCGCGATCGGCGCCGATGCAGGGGTTGGCGCAGCGCTGCTGGAAGTCCCAGCCGATCAGCCGCTCGATCATGCGATCGACGCTGTCGCGGTCCATCCAAAGGCCATCGACGCGGCGGCGGTCGTAGCGCTCGAGATCGAGATGCACGCCGGCGAGCGTCGTCACCGTCCCGGAAGTGCCGAGCAGATGGAAGTTGGGGCTGGCCAGCACATGCGCGAGCCGGTCGCGGCCGTCAAAGGCCTTCAGCCGCGTGGCCACATCGTCGACCATGGCGGCAAAGGTTTCGCGCGTGACGGTGCGGCCGCCGAAGCGCTCGGCGAGCGAAACGACGCCGACGGGGAGCGACGTCCACGACACGATGTGGTTGGCTAGCCGTGGCGAACGCCGTCCGGTCAGGTCGATCAGCGCGATTTCCGACGAGCCGCCGCCAATATCGAACAGCACCACGCCTTGCGTGTCGCGCTCGACCAGCGAGCCGCAGCCGGAAACGGCAAGGCGGGCCTCGGTCTGACGGTCGATGATCTCGAGCTTCAGCCCGGCCTCGCGCTCGACGCGATCCAGAAACTCGACACCGTTGGCGGCCGAGCGGCAGGCCTCGGTGGCGATCAGCCTGGCTTTCCTGATCTTGCGGTTGCGCAGCTTCTCGCCGCAGATCTTCAGCGCCTCGACCGCGCGGTCCATCGCCGCCTGGCCGAGCCGGCCGCTGGCCGTCAACCCTTCGCCCAGCCTGACGATGCGCGAGAAAGCGTCGATGACGCGGAACTGGCCGTGACGGCCAGGCACCGCGACCAGCAACCGGCAATTGTTGGTGCCGAGATCGAGCGCTGCGAAGACAGGCAATTCCTGCTGCGGCGGGCGCTGCGGGGCCGCCGGCCTTGGCTCGACCGGCGAAGGCACACTCTGAGGCTTGCTTGCCGCCGTCGCGGCAGCAGGCGCCACACGCGGCACGGCGCCGTTCTCGTCGCGCGCGAATACCTTGCGGCCGCGCTTGCGCTTGCGGCGCTTGCGCGTCTTGCCTTTCGGCTGGTCGCCATGCTGGTCGGCCTGGCCGGTTTGTCTCTGGCCGGCATGTCTGGGGTCGGCATGTCTCTGGTGCGCACCCGCGTGGCGGCTGAATCGCGCCGGGTGCGGGCCCGCCGAGTGCGCCGGCGATGCCCCGGACATGCCCACTGCCGACGCGCCCGCGCCGGTATCGTGGTCTTCCACTTCAGTTCCTTCCGGCACCGCGCGAACCGGGAACGGACGCAGCAGGCACCTCGATTTGTTTCAAGTTGGCACCAGAGTAGCAGCGCCGTTCGCAATCACCAAGAGCGCGAGGCCGAATTTCGCAACCTCACATTTGCCGAGGTCACGTTGGGGCAATGTCTTGCCGGTTGAATAGCCGGCTTCAATCAGGCATGTCTCAAATGCGGGTTCGAAAGGGTTGGGCAACATCAAATCAGTGAGCTGCAGCGTATGATGACGACGCCATGAATTGGAGGCGCTATTTCTGGCCGGTCATAGGCATCGCGGCCGTGGCGTTCTCGCTGTGGCTGCTCATCCACGAACTGCGCGGCATTTCGCTCGACGATGTGTGGGCCGGCATCGCCGCCATCCCGCCGCGCGATTGGGTGCTCGCGGCGCTGAGCTCTGTTGTCGCCTATGCCTCGCTCGCCGGCTACGACCACATAGCGCTGCTGCATATCGGCAAAAAAGTATCGTGGCTGTTCGTCACGCTCTGCTCCTTCACGACTTACGCGGTGTCGCACAATATCGGCGGCTCGGTATTTTCCGGCGCGGTGATCCGCTATCGCGCCTACGCCACGCGAGGATTGACCGGCCAGGAGGTCGGCGTGCTGGTGGCGATCTGCTGGTTCACCTTCATCCTGTCCAGCGTTTTTCTCGGCGGCCTCGTTCTGCTGTTCGAGCCGCAGATCATCGATCGCTTCACCGGCGCGCCGCATCATGGCGCAGCTTTCGCCGCGGGGCTCGCCATGCTTATCCTCGTCGGGGCCTATGCCTTCGGCAGTTGGCTTGGGCTGAGGCCTTTGAAAATAGGCAGCTTTCAGCTCCACTATCCGGCGCTGCCGATCGTGGCGCGACAGTTGCTGATCGGGCCGGTGGAACTGCTGGGAGCCGCCGCGATCATCTACTTTGCCCTCCCCGATGCCGGCAATCCCGGCTATTTCGTCGTGCTCGGCGTGTTCATGGTGTCGTTCTCGGTCGGGCTCCTGTCGCATGCGCCGGGCGCGCTCGGCGTGTTCGAGGTCGTCTTCCTCACCGGCCTTTCCGACATGGATCCGGTCGGCGTGCTTGCAGCACTTCTGGTGTTTCGCCTGTTCTACCTGATCATTCCGCTGCTGATCGGCCTTGGTGTGGTGCTCTATTTCGAGCATTCGCAGTACAGCAAAGGCGAAAGCTGAAGCCTTCCACCTGCCCGGCTGAACGGCCAACGCATGTCGCCCGAAGCGCGGAGCGATTTGGGCGACATGCATCGGACAACGGCTCAAAAAAGGCTACGGTTGATCTCAGTTGCGGGCTTGACTATTTTCCGACGGCGGCTACAAGGCAGCGCTCGCGGCACATGAGCCGCCCGCTTCGCGCGACATCAGACGCGCCTGCTGGGGAATAGGTTAACGGTAGACCCACGGACTCTGACTCCGTTAGTCCTGGTTCGAATCCAGGTTCCCCAGCCAGTTTATTTCGCATCAGTTGTCGATTATGGGAACACGTGCCGACGCTGTTCCATCCGCACCCGTCCCCGCGCGTAGGCGGCCCTCAGCCGCTCATTTTGAGCCCTTCACGGCCAAGTGCCGATGCCGTTCGAAGATCGCCAGTTTGAGCCCATATGTCATCCGGACCTCGGATCGGCACCCTTCGCATCTGAAGGTCTTGACGCTCTTGATCCAGGAGCCCTTCCTGACGATCGTCCTGGAGCAGCGCTGACATTGGAACATCAAGTTCTTGTCATGCAGGTCATTTGACAGGGGCATCATCTCTCCTGGCCGAGCAGGCTGTACCGACACCCCCTCGTCCACAAGGCTAAAGCAAACGCCGCAGCACAGAACCGTGACAGAAGTCACATGCACAGTTGCGGCCATCACCAACATTCCTGCTTGGCCAATTGCCGGATTGATGCGCCACATTTATTAGCAATGAACGATATATTAACAGCTACAGCGCAACCTGTTCGAATCGGGAAATCTCCCGATCGACGATCCGGCACTCGGTGTGCCGAGACGCTCGACCGATGCGGAGCAAAACGCATGAGTGTCGAAACAGCATTGGCGCAGCTACTGCGCATGATCCACCGTCGCGCGCTTAATTTGGCAGCACTGCCCGACGATGAGAGAGATCCATATTACGACAGCATCCGCCGCTCCTGCTGCGGAGCGGCCGAGCACATCGGTCAATCCCCGGATAATGCCGCCATCACGGCAAACAGCATGGTCGAATTTACCCGGGCGATGGTCGGCATCATCGAGGCGGGGCGCAGTTAAGCCGCCACGGTCGACACGTTCGCGAAGAGCTCGGGAGGTGCCGAGAAGCGCGGGCATTGCCTGCAGCTCGCGAGGTTGTGGTTGCCATGTGCGGTCGACGATCAGGCTTTCGAACGATCGCTATCTCAGACCCCGCCCCAAAAGTTCGAGGACAGATGCTTGGTTGTCGGCATCACCGGCCAGCAAATGTCCAAATGATTGTCGGACGGCAGGCCGTTCCGCATCCGCGTTGGAGTGCGGGCATCCTGCGCATATTTCAAGGCCGCGCCCATGCGGTTCAATGTCTTCAGGATCGACATAGACTTATATCCCAGGTTCGCCGAAGTCGCGACGGAGACAATCCCCCGCCTCCTTATGGCGCTTTATATGATCGACGATCGTTTCCTCCGCATTGCACGCAAGCGCCGGCTGCGTAACGAGAACGACTGCCTTTGAAACATTTGTACGCAAACGAGCCGCCATGGCTTGCGAGGCGTCTGCCGGCTCGGCTACCGCCGTTGCTGTTTCGAAACAAATTTGCGCTCAAGCGCCATCAAACTGAAACTCAACTGCGGGAAAACCGCTATCGACCGGCTCGACCGGAATTCAAACAAAGGAACAATCGAAATGTCTAAGATCTTCCGCAATGCAATTCTCGCCATTGTTGCTGTCGCTGGTCTGTCTGGTTCGGCCTATGCTCAGCAGGCAACCATCAACTCGTGCAGCAATCATGACGATTACTACAGCCTGTGCTTGGGCGCCGCGAACAACGGCGGCCACCATGAAGGCCGCGGAGCCGATCGTCACTGATCGGCGAGGTCCGGAAAAGGGCCTCGCGGGCACCTCGCCCGCGGGGCCTTTTTTGCTTGAATGCCATGGTGCTCGAGTGCACCGGGTTTCAGCCCTTCGGCCGGGCGATACAGCGGGAGATCGACATGCCCGTGTTCAGCTGGTCGACCCTGCTGGACCACGCTTATTCCGTCGCCGTGCACCGGGATTTCTACGGTCAGGTCTGACGTGCATGTGGCGACACGACCCTGGTCACCGGCAAGTCGGCGGCTGCTAGGACATTCCCAGCCGATTTATTTTTATTAGCGTTAACTAATCATAGACCGCGCTGTCCTATTCTGAGACAGCGCGGTCTAAAGCCACCCAATGACCGTGCAGGCGGCTCCAGCCCAACGCACCCCCCGCACCAGCTGGGGCCGCCACCCTCAACATACTCGGTCGGGTTGAACTAACCCTTACCAAATATCCTTTCTGGTGTATTTCACAGACGTTTCGTTTTGTAATCAGACGCTCCGTCGGTCCAGCACAGCGCTCGGCCTCTTGCCGCAATTCCGTTGTGCGAATCACTCTCGTTACCGTGCGGTTGCCCGGCGGTCGCAGAACTGAAACATTGCTACTTTAACGTGCTGCCGGTGGTGCGTTAGGGAGCGTGTGGCAGATGTCAATTCCTCAAAGCCTGAATGGCACAGATCTCAGGTTCGAATGTCCGAGATGCGGGCATCCAACCATCCGGAAAGGCTCCTGGTTCAAGTCCGTGGCCACATTCAAATGCGAGGGCTGCCAAACCGTGACGCGGCTTGGATATCCCGCAAAGCTCCGCTTGTTCGAGAAACACAGGCAGTCGGCCAGCTCCAACCTCATCAGCCAGGCCCAATAGATGCGCGTCATCCGATCAGGCGGTGTTCCCGCTTGCATCGTCTTTGAACATCGTGACCGTGCTGGTCGACTTGTCTTTGACAGAAAACAAGAACGCGGTTGAACCGCGTCCTTTGTTCGGCTCCAACGATTACTGGCTACAGTACCCCTACTCCGCCGCCTGGTAGCCGGCGATGCCCTTGATCTCCAAGAAATCCTCCAGGCCGTATTCGGCATATTCGCGGCCGTTGCCGGACTGCTTGTAGCCGCCGAAGGGCAGGCCCGCGTCCCAGGCCGGGTAGTTGATATAGACGTTGCCGGAGCGCATACGGGCGGCGACGTCGCGCGCTTTCTGGATATCCTTAGCCTGGATGTAGGAGGCGAGGCCATAGACGGTATCGTTGGCCTGTTCGACCGCCTGCTCGACCGTATCGTAAGGCATGATCGACAGAACCGGCCCGAAGATTTCCTCCTTGGCGATGCGCATGTCGTGCGTGACGTTGGCGAAGACGGTCGGGCGAACATAATAGCCGCGATTGAGCTCGGCCGGGCGGCCGGGACCGCCGGCGACCAGCGTGGCGCCTTCGTCGATGCCGCTCTGGATCAGGTCCTGGATCTTGTCGAACTGGATTTGACTCACCACCGGGCCGAGCTTCGAATTGGGCGCGTCGGCCGGACCGACCGTGAATTTCTCCGCCGCCTTCTTCGCATAGCCGGCCGCCTCGTCATGACGGTCGCGCGGCACGAACATGCGGGTCGGCGCGTTGCAGGACTGGCCGCTGTTACCGAAGCAGCCGGCAACCCCCTTGGTAACCGCCCTTTCGAGGTCGACATCGGGGAACAGGATGTTGGCGGATTTGCCGCCGAGTTCCTGATGCACGCGCTTGACCGTGTCGGCCGCGGCCTTGGCGACCAGAACGCCCGCGCGGGTCGAACCCGTAAACGACATCATATCGACATCCGGATGGCTGGCCAAAGCCTGGCCAACCGTCGGGCCATCGCCGTTGACGAGATTGAAGACGCCCTTCGGCACGCCGGCCTCGTCGATGATCTCGGCGAAGATGATGGCGTCGAGCGGCGCGATTTCGGACGGCTTCAGCACCATCGTGCAGCCGGCGGCAAGCGCCGGGCCGACCTTGCAGGTGATCTGGTTCAGCGGCCAATTCCATGGCGTGATCAGGCCGACGACGCCAATCGGCTCTTTCACGATGAGCGACGAGCCCTTGATGTGGCGGAACTCGAACGTCTTCAACACCTCGGCCATCTTCTCCAGATGCGCCAGGCCGACGCCGACCTGGCTATCCAGCGCCATCTGGCGCGGCGCGCCCATCTCGCGCGAAACGGCGAGGGCAAGGTCCTTGCTGCGCTTCTTGTAGACATCGATAACGCGGTTCAGGATATCGAGCCGCGCCTCGACCGAAGTGAAGCCGAAGGTGGCGAAGGCACGCTTGGCGGCGGCCACCGCCTTGTCGACATCGGCCTTGGAGCCCAGCGAAATCTGCGCGAAGGCGTCTTCGTTCGACGGGTCAATGACATCGAGAGTGTTCGGCACGGTCGGATCGACCCAAGCGCCGTCGATATAGAACTGCAGATTGTGTGACATGGTTTCGCTCCCTGCGGGCCGGCGTTGCTCGATTGTGGTGAGGCGGTCGTCGTATATCGTCAGAAATAACGATGCGGCATGTACCCTGTCAAACGCAAGCTTGAGCGATTGAGCCAGCATCCGCGTTTGCCAGCCACTACGCCAGCCTCTTGCTCATATAGACGGTCGTCCCGTTCATGAACGGCTCTTCGCGGTCGATCGCGTAGCCGTGCCGGCGATAGAGCCTGACATTGGCGTCGAACGCGCCATTGGTCAGCAGGCGAAGTTCGCGGCAGCCTGTTTCGACAGCCCTGCGCTCGGCGCTGTCGAGCAGCTTCTTCCCGATACCCCTGCCCTGCGCTTCAGGAGCCACGGCGACATTTTCGATCCAGACATGATCGTCATGCGGGATGGTTTCGATCAGGCCGACGATGCGGCGGTTCTCGAGGGCGAGATCGAACCGGTGGTCCTGGAGCGCCTTGTCGTAATCGGCGCGCATCGGCAAAGGCTCGCGGCCGATCACCGGCACCCATTTGGCATAGGCCGCACGCACGATGGCCCTGATCGCCGCGGCATCCGCCGGTGTGGCCGGCCGAAGCTCGATGGAAGAAACGACACTCATTCAGACACTCCAAAATGCAAAAACCCGCCGATCGTCGCGATGGGCGGGCTGGGTGGGCGAACTGGGGGACTTGCTAGCCGGCCTTTGTGTTCACGCAATCAGCTTGCCGCTCCTTCGAACGGCGGCGTCGCTGCGGATTTGCGAGAAAGACGGTCATGGCGGGAAGCTGGACCGGGGCCGATGGACTGTCAAGCCGGCTGTGTCGACGCGGCATATACCCCATAGGGGACCTGGCACATTGTTCGTAAAAATCGATCATTACAAACCGAATAATTCGTTGGAAAGATTGGTTCTGGAATGGCATTGCGGCGACGAAAGTGCCTGGAGAATTCGATTGTCTTTCCTGCCCGCCGCCGCGAACGATCTTCCAAATCGCCTCAATCCGGCCGCTGCCGGACGAAAGCGCCGCGCCCTGACCTCGATCTCGGTCGGCGTTGTGCCGGGTCTGGTGCTGGTGGCGATGATCACCAGCGTCGCCTATTCGGCTCGCGGCCTCTCCGGCCTTATCTTATTCAGCCCGATGATCCTCGCCGTCATCGCCGGCATGATCTATTCCAATGCGCTCGGCGTGCCTGGGCACGCCAAGGCCGGCATTGCCTTCTCGCAAAAGCGCCTGCTTCGCTTTGCCATCGTGCTGCTCGGCTTCCAGCTCACGCTCGGCCAGGTGGCGGGCATCGGCCTCGGCGGTGTCGGCGTCGTCGCCGCCACGCTCGGCGCCACCTTCCTGTTCACCGCCACACTCGGGCGGCTGATCGGCGTCGACCGGAAGCTGGCGCAACTGATTGCCGCCGGCACCTCGATCTGCGGCGCCTCGGCTATCGTCGCCACCAACATCGTCACCGGCCCGCGCGACGAAGACGTTACCTATGCGGTCGCCGCGATCACGCTGTTCGGCACCATTGCCATGCTCGGCTTCCCGCTGCTGGCGCCGGTCTTCGGGCTCGACCAGCACGCCTTCGGCCTATGGGCGGGCGCCTCGATCCATGAGGTGGCGCAAGTGATCGGCGCCGGCTTTCAGAACGGCACGCTTGCCGGCGAGACGGCAACCGTCGCCAAGCTGACGCGCGTCGCCATGCTGGCGCCGATGGTGATCGGCCTCGGCCTGATGGCTCGCCGCGGCGGCACCGACGCTTCCGGCGCCAAGCCGCCGATGCCCTGGTTCGTCGTGGCCTTCGTGGCGGTGGTGGCGCTGAACAGCCTGGTTGCGATCCCGGCCCAAATCCACGCCGCAATTGCCTTGGCCGCGCAGGTGACGCTGACCATGGGGCTTGCCGCCATGGGCCTTCAGGCCGACATTTCCGAGCTGCGCTCGCGCGGCCTGCGCCCGCTGCTGCTGGCCTTCTCGGCCTTCCTCTTCATCGCCGTCTTCAGCCTGACACTGGTGAAGCTCGGCTGAGGCGGCCGAGACCGGCCTCACCTCTCAGTCCTCGTCACCATCCTCGAACTCGCACGACGCGACATAGATCGCGGCGAGCTTCTCGATGCCGGCCTGGTCTTCCTTGTCGAAGCGGCCGGGCAGCGGGCTGTCGAGGTCGAGCACGCCGAACGCCCCGTCGGCATCGCGCAACAGCACGACAAGTTCGGAACGCGAATCGGCATCGCAGGCGATGTGGCCGGGAAATTCGTTGACGTCCTTGACCAGCATCGACATGTCGAGCTCGATGGCCGTGCCGCAGACGCCTTTGCCGACGGGGATGCGAACGCAGGCGGGCTTGCCCTGGAAGGGCCCGAGCACCAGCTCGTCGTCGGAGGCCAGGAAATAGAAACCGGCCCAGTTGAGGTCGGGCACCATCTGGTAGATCAGCGCCGCCGTGTTGGCGGCATTGGCGACGGAATCGCCCTCGCCTTCCAGCAGCGCCTTCAATTGCACGGCCACCTCCTTGTAGAAGGCCGGCTTGTCCTTGGTGTCGATGGCGGTTGCCGCGAACATCGTGTCGTCTCTCCGTTGCAAGCCGAGTGATTTGGCCTACTGGCTGCTATGCATCGTCATCAGTTCCTGAACGGTTTTGATCGGCAGGAATAGTCGCAATTCGTTGGATGGCAATGCGGTGAAACCATGATCGACATAAAGCTTCTTTCTGCGCGCCACCTTGGCCGGATCGCCGCAATCCAGCACATCCAGCATGACAACGGCAATTCCGATCTGCTCAGCAACCCTCGCTATGCGCACGAGCGCGTCAAGCAGAAGATCGCCGCCATATCCATTGCCCACGAATCGCAGGGCAACACCCATCATGGATAAATAGGCTGCGGGGATGCGCCCATGCCCCGGCCGGGTTCTCGCATATTTGTGCGGCAGCTCGCTATAATCCACCGAGTGCGAATTGATGGCGTAAAAGCCGATCAGGTCTTCGGCTGGACTGAGCATTACGAAGACACGCACATTATCGGCCTTGGAAAGCTTGTTGGCTGTCCTTTTGAAGAAATTGTCGACCTGATCCACGCCACAGGAAAAAGTCGTTCGATCATGCTTTTCAGAATCGAACGGCTCTATGACGTTGGCGACTTCGAGCCGCCGCGTCACTTGGAAATGACGGTTTTGGCGTAGCGGGCAAACGACGCCCGCAGCCGGTCCGTCGGCTCCGCGGGATTGTCGAGGGCCGCAAAGAAGGCAGCATGATCGATAGTCCGCAGGGCGGTGCGCTCATGAGCCTCTATCGTTTCCATGGCGGCCTTGTACGCGGCATTCATCGTGAAAACTGAGTCATCCACACCGGCAAGAGCCGCAGCTTGCTGAATGGCTTTCTTGATGCGCGGTTTTGTGCGGAAGTTCATCCGCTCGCTGCTGCGCTCCTCGATCTCCCGAATCTCATCATGGAAAGTTTCCATGTTCTTGCTCCTTTGCGCAGTTATGTACGTCGCATCGGCGTACAGGTCAAGAAAGCTGCAAAAGTGGGGCTGCGGCGATAGCCGCAAACATCCTGGTCGTTTCTCCGTTGCAAGAGCACTCACGCGCCCGATACAGTCCCGCCTCTCTGTGCCACCGAAAGCATCGCCGGGAAACAGCCTATCGTGACTTCAAGCCACTCCAGAACAGTGACGGCCAGTACGATACGGATCGCTGCCGCCGTCATCCGCGACGACGGCGGCAGGCTTCTGCTGGTGCGCAAGCGCGGCACCAGCACCTTCATGCAGGCCGGCGGCAAGATCGAGCCGGGTGAGCTGCCGGCCGCCGCGCTTGCGCGCGAATTGCGCGAGGAGTTGGGCGTTGCCGTCGATCCGGCGGCGGCCTTCCATCTCGGATCCTTCTCGGCGCCCGCCGCCAATGAGCCGGATACCCGCGTCGAGGCCGAGCTGTTCGAACTCTCCCTCACCGGCGAGCCGGTCCCGGCGGCCGAGATCGAGGAGATGATCTGGCTTACCCCAGAACTGGCCAGCGGCATGGAACTCGCGCCGCTCACCGCCGATATCGTGCTGCCGCGCTACGGCCGCCAGCCATGAATTCACGCAACGAGGAGAAACAGGCGGCGGGCGGAGCGCCCCTCACCTTCGCGGTGCTGGTCTTTCCCGGCTTTCCTATGATGGCGTTTTCGTCCGTCATCGAGCCGCTGCGCGCCGTCAACATTCTTGCCAAGCGCGACTGCTACCGCTGGGTGATCGTCGGCGCCGACGCGGGTACAGTGGAGGCATCGAACGGTGTCGTCATCCAGCCTGGTTTCTCGGCCGCCGACGCGCCGAAGGTCGACCGTATCGTCGTCTGCTCGGGCGGCGATGCCGATCATGTCGTGGCCGACGAGGCGATGAGCTGGATCAGGAAGAGCCTGCGCGGCGGCGCGCATATCGGCGCGGTGGCGGACGCGGCTTTCTTCCTCGCCCGCGCCGGCCTCCTCGACGGCCATGCCTGCACCTTGCACTGGACCAGCCAGGCCGCCTTCACCGAAGCTTTTCCGGACATCGAGCTTCGGCGCGATCTCTTCGTCATCGACCGCAAGCGTTTTACGTCTGCCGGCGGCGTCGGCAGCCTCGACATGATGCTGGAGATCATAACGCGGGACTATGGCGCCGAACTCGCGACGGGCGTCGCCGAATGGTTTGTGCACTCACCCCTGCGATCGAGCGTCGACCGCAAGCTGATGCCGCTCAGGCTGCGCACCGGCGTCCAGAACGATCTGGTGCTGTCGGCCATCGCCATCATGGAGGACGCGGTCGAGGAACGGCTCGGCATGGCGGAGCTGGCTGAGCGGCTTGGGGTGTCGCCCGACAAGCTCGAGCGCAGTTTCCGCGCCGAGCTGGATATCTCGCCCAATGGGTATTACCGGCGGCTGAGATTGAAGCGCGCCGCCGATTTGCTGGCGCATTCGACGCTGATGGTGCGCGACGTTGCGCTCGCCTGCGGCTTCGCTTCGATGTCGAGCTTTGCGAGGGCGTTTCGCGAGGAGCATGGGCACGCGCCAAAAGCGATGCGGCGGCATTAGAGGGTGGAGTGGTGCAAGCCCTCTCCTTCGTCATCCTAGGGTGAAGCGACGCGCAGCGGAGCGAAGACCCTGGGATCCTGTGTGTTGGTTTCGGTGTATGGTTGAAGTGGGAAGGAGACCGAGTGGATCCTGGTCGTCCTTTCGGACAGGCCGTGGCATGGCCCGGTCCCTTCCCACCGGTGAACCATCAACCTGAACAGTTGCACGGGGCTGTTCCAAGCAGACCCCGCACCACAGGAAGAGGCGTGGACATGATAATGCAGAACTATGTCGGCTGCGACATCTCAAAGCAGTGGCTGGACTTTTTTGATGAGACAAGCGGCCGTCTTCGGCGCATCGACAACCAGGCCGATGCGATCGCGGCCTATGTGGCGGGGCTTGATCCCAGTCGGGACTTCGTCGTCATGGAGGCGACGGGTGTCCATGACCGGCTGCTGCGCCATGCGCTGGCCAAGGCCGGCGTGCCGTTCTCGCGGCACAATCCGGCGCACACACACCATTATGCCAAGTCGACCAGACGGCGCGCCAAGACCGATCCGCTCGACGCCAGGATGCTGAGCGACTATGGCCGCCGCTACAACCCTGAGGCCGAGCCGGCGCCGCGCGAAGAAGTCGAGCAGCTTCAATCGCTTGCCGCTCATCGCGATCAACTGGTCGGGATGCGGGCAACGCTGAAGAAGCAACTCGGCGAGGCCTTCCAGGAGATCGTCATCACCAGCCTCAAAGGCCTGATCGCCGGCCTCGATGCACGCATCAAGGCGTTCGAGGGCCAGATCGCCGAAGTCATTCGTCAAGCCGAGGACGCCGCCCGCAATTACACGCTCATGGTCTCCGTGCCCGGCGTCTCCAAGGTCGGCGCATTCTCGCTGCTGGCGCTCCTGCCCGAGCTCGGCAAGCGCTCACCCAAGGCGATCGCCGCGCTCGTCGGCCTTGCCCCCTTCGACAACAAGAGCGGCAAGCTCACACGCAGGAGCCAGATCCAGGGCGGGCGATCACGCGTGCGCCGCGCCCTCTACATGGCAGCCCTAACGGCCATCAGAACCTGCGACCGGTTCAAAACCTTCTACACAGCGCTTGCTGCCCGGTCGGGCTCCAAGAAACTCGCCATCATCGCCGTCGCAAGGAAGCTCTTGGTCGTGCTCAACGCTATCATCAGAGACAAAACCGCATTCGCATGAACACAGTTGCCATGCCGTGACCTAAGAGCGTCACTGCGATGCAGAACTGCCAGCGGCATGCCAGCAAGGACTTTCTGCACCGCTGCATTCTCTGGCCGGCGTAACGGCATGGATTCTAGGGTCTGCGCGCGTCGCTTCGCTCCTTGCTTCGCCCTAGAATGACGAAGTTATGACTGCGGCATCCGGCACGACATTTGCGGAATGCCGCACAAGCTCAAAAACCGGCCCGGTTATGTTCGCACGAACAGGAGGCCGCCCATGAGCATCGTCGTATTCGACCCCGACAGCACCGAAGATGTGGATTTCAAGGACCGCATGCGCCATCCGGCCGCGGCCGATCCCGCCGGCGGCATGTGGCTCTCCGACACCGAGCCGTCCTTCATCGATGCCGATGCGCTGCGCAAGGGCCGGCTCGCCAAGCTGCGCGCCTGGATGCGCGAGGCGGGCTATGGCGGCATCGTTTTGTTGGATCCCTACAACCAACGCTACGCGACCGGCTCGCGCAATATGTTCGGCTATTTCCTGCGCAATTCGACGCGCTATTTCTTCGTGCCCACCGAAGGGCCGATCGTGCTGTTCGAATATCCGCAGAGCTACCATGTCTCGATGGTGCTCGACACGATCGACGAGGCGCGTCCTTCCAAGCTCGTCTGGTCGTCGGTCTCGGGCCGCGACGACGAGACCGCAGGCCCCTTCGCCGACGAGATCACCGAGTTGCTCAAGAAGCATGGCGGCGGTTCGATGAAGCTCGGGCTCGATCGCTGCAGCCACCTGCAGGCGCTGGCGCTGGAAAAGCGCGGCTGCGAGGTGAAGGACTGCCAGGGCGAAATTCTCGCCGTGCGGGCGGTAAAGACGCCCGAGGAAGTGAAATGCCTGCAGGCCTCGATGGCGGGCGCCGAAGCCGCGGTCGCCGCCGTGCGCGAGGCGATCAAGCCCGGCGTTTCCGAGAACGAGCTGTTCGCCATCATGTATCACGAGGTGATCCGCCAGGGCGGCGAGTTCATCGAGACAAGGCTGCTCACCTCGGGACAGCGCACCAATCCTTGGTTCAACGAGGCGAGCGGCCGCAAGATCAGGCCGGGCGAGTTGGTCGCGCTCGATACCGACACGATCGGCTGCTACGGCTATTATTCCGACTTCTCGCGCACCTTCCGCTGCGGCCCGGGCAAGCCGACGCCCTACCAGAAATCGCTCTACCGCATGGCGCATGACCAGGTGCAGCACAACATCTCCATCGTGAAACCCGGTATGGCGTTCCGCGAGATCGCCGAAAAGGCCTGGAAGATCCCGGACCGCTTCGTCGACCAGCGCTACACTTCTGTGATGCACGGCGTCGGCATGCATGGCGAAACGCCCTTCATCGCCCACGCGATGGACTACGAGACCTATGGCCGCGACGGCATCATCATGCCCGGCATGGTTGTGAGCGTGGAAAGCTATATCGGCGAAAAAGGCGGCCGCGAGGGCGTCAAGCTCGAGGACGAGATCCTGATCACCGAGACCGGCACCGAGCTGCTCTCGCGCTTCCCGTACGAAGACGAGTTTCTTGACAAGTAGCGCCGACGCATCGACAGCAAGATCCGCATGAAAACGCCCATTTCCATCCGGCGCGGCACGGTGGCCGCGGTGTTCATCGATCTCCAGGAGGAGCATCGCAAGGATAAACGCTATCTGGTCGAGGGGTTCAGCGACATCCTCGCCAATGTCCAGCGCCTGCAGGAGGCGGCGCGGCGCAATTTCGTGCCGCTCCACCACTGGGCTTATATCGTCGACCTCGCCGAGGCACGGCCGTTCCACCCGGTCGACGAAAGCGGAAAGTCGGCCTTTTCCGACAAGGACGATCCGCTGACCGCGATCTGCCATGAAGTGGCGCCGCAAAACGGCGAAACCATGCTGGTCAAGCAGGAGGCCAGCGCCTTCGGCAGGAACGATTTCGCCGACAAGCTCAAAGCGTCCGGCATCGAATGGCTGGTGATTGCCGGCGTCTGGACTGAGGCCTGCATCGATGCCACGGTGAAGGACGCGGTGGCGCGCGGCTTTCGCGTGCTTTTGGTCAAGGACGCCTGCGGCAGCGCGAGCGCCGCCATGCACCAGACCGGCATCCTCAACCTTGCCAACCGGCTCTATGGCGGCGCTGTCACCAACACGCTCGATGCCTGCCGGCTGATGGCCGGCGACACCGTGAAGGTGTGGCAGGTCGAGGGCTCGGTGCCGCTGCGCTTCACCTTCGAGAACGCGGCGCAACTTTACGCGGAGCTCTGACGGCAGTGGCCGGCGCCCTAACCGATCCGGCGAGCCGCGGCAAATATGCCCACCGGCTCGATCCGGAACTCTGGGACTATATCGACGAGATCAACAGCTGGTATCCGCCCGAGATCGTCGCCGCGCCAATTGCCGAGCAGCGCGCGATCTATGACCGGATGTGCGCCGCATTTCACCAGGACCATCCTGAGGGCGTGACGACCAGCGACGATCTCGTCACGACGGGCGTGCATGCGATTCCGGTGCGGCGCTACCGCATGACGAGCAAGGCGGCGGCGATCGTGGTGTATTACCACGGCGGCGGCTTCGTCCTTGGCGGCCTCGACAGCCACGACGACATCTGCGCCGAGATCTGCGCCGGCACCGGCTTCGAAGTGGTCTCCGCCGACTACCGGCTGGCGCCTGAGCATCGGCATCCGGCCTCCTTCGACGATGCGTTGGCAGTATTCGAATGGGTCGCAGCGGAAAGCGTGCTGCCGATCGTGCTTTGCGGCGAAAGCGCCGGCGGCAATCTCGCGGCGGCCGTGGCGCAGGCGACGCGGCGCCATCACCGGCACGCGATCGGCCAGATGCTGATCTATCCCGGCCTAGGCAGCGACGAGACTGGGCGCTCTTATGTCGAGCATGCCGAAGCGCCGCTGCTCAGCGTAAACGACATCGAGTTCTATCGGCGCATCCGGTCCGCGCCTGGACAGTCGCGGGAAGATCCAACGTTCTCGCCGCTCAGGGACCGCGATTTCTCCAGCCTGCCGCGGACGATCATCGTCACCGCCGAATGCGATCCGCTGTCGTCGGACGGCGAGGCCTACCGTGACCGCATTCTCGCCGCCGGCGGACAGGCGTGGTGGCGAGAGGAGAAGCGGCTGGTGCACAGCTTTTTGCGGGCAAGGCCGACGGTGCCGCGTGCGGCGGAGGCGTTTGCGAGGATTGTTGGCGACATCGCAAGGCTGGGCGCCGGCGACGAAGCGCTAATCTCCCCCTTGTGGGGGTTGAGGAGCGGTCCGCATAGCGGACGCAAAGCCAATTGCTTGGCTTTGCGAGCGACGAAAGCCGGCAGGCCAGAGGGGGGCGCGAAGGATCGCGACCCTTCCGATTCGTAACATCCAAGTTTGCCTGAAAAAACAGCTCCAATTAGCTGAGATGCTGGCGGGACAGCGCCCCCTCTGCCCTGCCGGGCATCTCCCACACAAGGGGGGAGATTGGCTGTACCTTCTGCCTGCGGAACAGCGCACAAGAACTGCGGAAAGCCAAACATTTCGCCACGGAAAGCGGACCTATCATTCCCTCGAGCCTACGGCGCCCTGGCGGTCGCGTCCGCCCCCGCACCTCGCGATCCCGGGACGGCCGTTGGCTTTGTGCAATTCCTTGCCCCAACAGACCGCCGCGCGGGCAACGCGCGCCAACAACAGAGGGAACGACGATGAAATTCATGCTGACCGACAGAAAACTTCATCCGCGTGCCAAGCCGATCGCGGACGATTTCAAGAAAGGCGCAATCAGCCGGCGCGAATATCTGGCTTTGATGGCCGGCTTCGGCGTCAGCGCCGCCGGCGCGATGGCGTTGGGCGGGATTGCTCCCTCACCTGCCCGTGCCGCCGAGCCCAAAAAGGGCGGCGTGCTGCGCGTGGCGATGAATGTCAAGGGCTTCAAGGATCCGCGCACCTTCGACGGCGTCGAGATGTCGAATGTCGCGCGCCAGTGCAACGAATATCTGGTGCGCTGGAACACCGACTTCTCCTTCGAACCCTGGCTCTTGGAAAGCTGGGAAACCAGCGACGACGCCAAGACGATCACGCTCAATGTTCGCAAAGGCATCACATGGTCGAACGGCGACATTTTCAACGCCGACGACGTGATCCACAACCTCAACCGCTGGTGTGATGCCGCGGTCGCCGGCAATTCGGTCGCGGCGCGCATGGGCGCGCTGGTCAATGCGGATACCAAGAAGCCGGTCGATGGCGGCATCCAGAAGGTCGACGACTACACCGTCAAGCTCAACCTGCCCAAGCCCGACATCTCGCTGATCGCCGGCATGGCCGACTATCCGGCGCTGATCATGCACCGCTCCTATGAGGGCGACGCCGACCCGAAGAAGGCTTTGGCCATCACCACCGGCCCTTGCGAGCTGGTGAGTTGGGACGCCGAGACCGGCGCCGAAGTGAAACGTAAGGACAAGCCCTGGTGGAAGGGCGAGTTCTATCTCGACGGCATCAAATGGGTCGACTACGGCTCCGACCCCAACGCCATGCTGTCGGCCTTCGAATCCGGTGAGATCGACACGGACCACGAAACCGCGTCGGATGCCGTGTCGCAGACCGAACAGATGGGCCTGCAGAATTCTGAGATCGCCACCGGCTCGACCATCGTCGCACGCTTCAATGTCTCCAACGCACCCTATGACGACGTCAAGGTGCGCCGCGCGGCCCAGCTTGCCGTCGACAATGCGGCGGTGCTGAAGCTCGGGATCGACGGCCGTGGCAAACCCGCCGACAACCACCATGTCGGCCCCATGCATCCCGAATTCGCCGATATCGGCCCTGCGGTGCGCGATGTCGAACAGGCGAAGAAGCTGATGGCGGAATCCGGCAAGGCCGGCCACGAATATGAGCTGATCTCGGTCGATGTCGAATGGCAAAAGAGCACAGCGGACGCGATCGCGGCGCAAATCCGCGAGGCAGGCTTCAAGATCAAGCGCACTGTGCTGCCGGCCGCGACCTTCTGGAACGACTGGGCCAAGTTCCCCTATTCCTGCACCGAGTGGCTCGGCCGCCCGCTCGGCGTGCAGGTGCTGGCGCTGGCCTACAAGTCGGGCGGCGCCTGGAACGAAAGCGCCTATTCGAACAAGGAGTTCGACGAGCTTCTCGACAGGGCGCTGGCAACGCCGGACGCCGCCCAGCGCAAGGAGATCATGGCCAAGCTCGAGACCAATTTGCGGGACTCCGGCATCATCGTCCAGCCCTACTGGCGCTCGGTCTACCGCACCTATCGCAAAGGCGTGCAGGGCTGCGAACAGCACCAGGCGCTCGAGCAGCATTTCGAAAAAGTCTGGTTGGAGTCCTGATCCTCCCCGAGACCGAGCGGCCGGCGCGATCTTCCCGTCGCGTCGGCCGTTTGCCGTTTGCCAAGCGATCGCCTTTCAGCTCAGATTGCGCCGGCCGGCTCCCGCCGGCGCGGAATGCGAGAAACAGCAAGGCATGGATCACTTCGACCTCGGCACCTATCGCCGCCCCATTTCGACAGCCTTAGCGGAAACGCAGCGCTGGTTCGATATCGGGCTGAACTGGTGCTACGGTTTCAACCACGAGGAAGGCATCAAGTGCTTCGAGAAGGCGCTCGAGACCGATCCGGCTTGCGCCTTCGTGCATTGGGGCATCGCCTATGCCACTGGGCCTTTCTACAATCTGACCTGGAAGGAGCACGGGAAGGCCGAGGCTGATCATGTCGCCAAGCACTGCTTCGAGCATGTGCGGCTGGCGCAAGCCAATGCGGCAGGCGCCAGCCCTATCGAGCGGCGGCTGATCGATGCGCTCAGCGCCCGCTTCCAGCAGCCGCATGCGGTGACCGCCGCCGATTTCGAAAAATGGGAGGACGCCTATGCCGCCGCGATGCGGCAGGTCTATCGCGACTATCCCGATGATCATGATGTGATGGTGCTGACCGTCGAGGCGTTGATGATGCGCACGGCGCGGCGCTTGTGGAACCTCAAGACCGGCGCGCCGGCGCCGGATTCCGATGTGATCGAGGCGCTGGAGATCTGCGAACGCTCGATCCGGCTGTCGGACGAGGCAGGAGCCGCGCCGCATCCGGCAGCGCTGCATCTCCACATCCATCTGCTAGAAATGTCGACGCAGCCCGAGCGCGGCATGCGCTCGGCGGAGCGGCTGGGCACGATGTGCCCGGATGCCGGCCACATGAACCACATGCCAGGGCATATTTACGTGCTTTGCGGCGAGTATGAGAAGGCGAAGCTCGCCAGCGAGAAGGCGGTGCGCGCCAACGACCGCTACCTCGCCTATGCCGGCGAGCCGACCTATTACCTGCTCGGCTGCTGCCACGACCTGCATCTGATGATGTTCACCTGCATGTTCCTCGGCCAATACCGCCCGGCGCTGTGGGCCGCGAACAAAGTGCGCAGCCTGGTGACGCGCGACGTCGTCAGCATCCCCGAGCGGCCGAAGCTGACGCAGACGGTCGAGGGCTATCATGCCATGAAATCGCATGTTCAGGTGCGCTTCGGACGCTGGCGCGAGATCATCGACGAGCCGATGAATGGTGAGCCCGACCTCTATGTGGTGACCACCGCGCTGCAGCACTACGCCAAGGGTGTGGCGCATGCGACGCTGCGCGCCTTCGCTTCCGCCGAACGCGAGCGCGATCTATTTAGCCGGCAAATCGAAAGCATTCCGCCGGAGCGCCGCTTCCTCAGCAACCCGACAAAAGCCTCGCTCGCGGTGGGCGCAGCACTTCTCGACGGCGAGCTCGCCTACCACCAGGGGCGGCACGAAGGGGCCTACGGGCACCTGCGCCGCGCGGTCGAGCTCGACGACAATCTCTCTTATACCGAGCCATGGGCCTGGATGCACCCGCCGCGCCACGCGCTCGCGGCGCTTTTGCTCGACCAGGGCCACGCGGCCGAGGCCGAGCAGGTCTATCGCGACGATCTGGGCCTGAGCGGCGCCGTACAGCGCTGCGCCCAGCACCCGGACAATGTCTGGGCGCTGCACGGGCTGGTCGAATGCCTCAAGCGTCGCAGCGAGAAAGACGAAATGCCGGGACTGCAGGCGAAGCTTACCGCGGCGCTGACCAAGGCGGATGTGGCGATAACCTCATCGTGCCTGTGCCGCACGAGTGTGGACCATTGTTGTCATTAGCATGCCATCCGGGCCAGAGAGGGGGCGCTACCGCTACGAGAAGATCTCCGCCAGTTCGTCAACACTGGTGCCTTCCTTGACCCGGCGCAGTTCAACATAAGTCACCGCGATAGCCACCGAAAATACGGTTGAGAAGATGCTGGAGACAAGGCTGCTCCCAACAGCTCCAACCACGGCTCCCACGGGGGAGATACCACCGGCCGAAGCGACCGTGAGCCCGAATATCAAAGAGAAGCCGACCTGGATGACCATCGCTATTATGCCGATCGCCAGGAACAATCCGAAAATCGACCAGCGACTACCCTTGGTCAACGCCCGGCTGCGCGCGATCGAGCCGAACACGCCCTGTTTCTCCTGAACCACGACTGGCAGCGCAACCGAAATGCTGAGCACCCAAATCGCGGCGGCAATGAAGATCGCAAGTCCAATGAGCCAACCCAGGAAGGGAATGAGCGATCCGAAAAGCGCCATCACGCCGCCGGCCAGCACCATTGCGAAAAAGGCTATGATACCGATCCCAATCGCCGGCAAGAAGCTGCGCAACGCTACCTGTATGCAGTCGCCGATCGCCGGACGCTTGCCGTTCAGATCCTCGACCGTTGCCCGAACCAGCGCTGCCTGCGCAAGCAAGGCCAGCACGAAAATCACCAGGGCCGCGATCATCGAGGTGATTCCGTAGTTCGCCAGGGCTGCCTGTTCCAGACCGGCAGCGCCCCCTGCTCCGAAGCTGGCGATCCGACTGAAGTTCCAAAAGTTATAGATCAACGCCGGCAAAGCCGTGAAAAGGCCCACGACCATTGCGAGCGAGCCAAAGCTGCGAGCAATGACTGAGAACGTATTGCTGAACACCCGGCCGATGCTGAACTTTTCCAGCCTGCCGCTTGCAATCGATGCCATGCTACATTTCCCCCTTTAATTGATATGCAAAACTCGAAAAGTATAAATCACTAACAATGGTAGTTCCGGTTGGGCCCGCTTGCAATTGTCATGGCGTATTGCCAGTGTCGGGCCCGAACCGCAGGTTGCAGGGGGAACGAGCGGGTGACGGCCGCAGGGACGGAAGATGCCGGACGGCTGGCGCAGTTGCACAAGCAGCTGCTCGCCGACGATTCGATCCAGTTCGGGCTGCCGACCTATGTGCAACCCGAGCCGCCGGAGTGGCTGAAGCCGGTTCTGGAAGGCCTGGCCAAGCTCGGTCCCTATATGATCTATCTGTTCTGGGGCGCGGTGATCATCGGCGTCGCGATCATTGCTTTCCTGCTTTTCCTGGAGGCCAAAGGCATCGCTTGGCGCCTGCCCTGGCGACGCAAGCGTCCGGAGACCGAAGCGAAGGAGCAATGGCGCCCGGATGCCGGCGCGGCCCAGATCCTGCTCTCCGAGGCCGATGCGCTTGCCGCGCGCGGCGAGTATGACGAGGCGGTGCATCTTCTGCTGCGCCGCAGCGTCGCCGACATCGCCACGCGGCTGCCCGATTTCCTGCGCCCGTCGCTCACCGCGCGCGATATCGCCGCCGCGGAGTCGATCCCCACCCGGCCCCGCGCCGCCTTCAGCGAGATCGCCCGCATCGTCGAGGCAGCCTTGTTCGCCCGCCGACCGGTCGGCGCCGAAGGCTGGCGACAGGCGCGCGGCGCCTATGAGCGTTTCGCCTTCCGGGATGCCTGGACATGAGCGCGCAACCCGCCGAGGCGACCGAGGCGCCGTTCAGCCGCAAAACCCTGTTCTGGGGCATTTTTGCCAGCCTGCTGGCGGCGGCGGGGTTTTTCCTTTTGTCCACCTATGCCCCCGATTTTCGCGAGCCCGCAGGCGGCGGCACGCCGTTTTCGAAGGGGGGCACCGGTTATGCCGGGCTTGTCGAATGGCTGAAGCTGACCAATGGACAGGCGCCGCCGATGGAACGCGGCGAGAAGGACCTCGCATCGCCGCTGGCCTCGACCTTCCTGCTCGTCGTCACCATCGCGCCGGGCAGCGACCCGGCTGCGCTAGATCGGCTCATCAAGGCACGCTCGGGCAAGGACACGCTGTTCGTCCTGCCGAAATGGCAGACCTTCCCCCTGCTGGGGCACGATGGCTGGGAGACGAAGATCGAGCGGCTGCCCAACAGCGTCGTCAACGACTGGCTCGGCCGCATTGCCAAGGCGAAGCTCGGCGAGGCAAAGAACACGCTCTCGCGGATCAATATCGCCGGCCGCATGGTGCCCGCGCCGGACGAGCTGCAATGGGTGGCGGATGACCACCCACTGATCGCGGCGGGCGACGGCAGGGCGATCCTGACTGAGCTCGACGACGAGCCCTTCTACATCCTCACCGATCCCGATTTCATCAACAATGCCGGGCTGAAGGATAAGCAGACGGCGGCGGCCGCGCTCGACATGATCGCCATGATCGAGCCTGCCAAGGGCGCGGTCATGTTCGACCTGACGCTGCATGGCGTCGGCCAGAAATACGATCTCGCCAAGCTCTTGGTCGAACCGCCCTTCCTGGCGCTGACGCTGTCGGTGCTGGTGGCGGCCGTGCTCGCCTTCCTACACGGGCTCGGCCGCTTCGGTCCGCCGCGCGCCGAGGGGCGCGCCATCGCCTTCGGCAAGCGGGCGCTGGTCGACACCACGGCGATGCTGTTGAAACGCGCCGGGCGGCTGCAAGGGCTCGGCCGCCGATACGCAGCGCTGATGCGGCAGCGCGCCGCCGCGCTGCTTGGCGCGCCGCACGGGCTGCAGGGCGAGGCGCTCGACCGCTGGCTCGATTGCCGCGACGAGGGTGAAGCACACGGCTTCACCGCGCGGTTGAAGGCAATGAACGATTCCTACAGTTTGGCCGGAATGCATGAAGCAGCGGAACAGCTGCATGACTGGACAGCAAGGAGGCTCGGTGAACGTCGATGAAGTGAAGACCCTGGCGAACGCGATCAGGGAAGAAGTGGCGAAAGCGATCACCGGACAGCGCGACACGGTCGACCTGATGCTGACGGCGCTGTTTGCCGGCGGACATATCCTGCTCGAAGGCCCGCCCGGCACGGCCAAGACCATGACGGCGCGCTGCTTCGCACAGGCGCTGGGCGTCGCCTATGGCCGCATCCAGTTCACGCCCGATTTGATGCCAGGCGATATCGTCGGCGCCAACATCTACAATTTCCAGACCGGGCAGTTCACGCTGACGCGCGGCCCGATCTTCTGCGATCTTTTGCTCGCTGACGAAATCAACCGCACGCCGCCGAAGACGCAGGCCGCCCTGCTCGAGGCCATGCAGGAGCACGCCGTCACCTTCGACGGCACCACGCATTCGCTCGGCCGGAACTTCATGGTGGTGGCGACGCAGAACCCGATCGAGCATCAAGGCGTCTATCCGCTGCCCGAAGCGCAGCTCGACCGTTTCCTGTTCAAGCATCGGGTGAGCTATCCGGACCTCAAGGAGGAGCGCGCGATCATCATCCATCACGGCGGCGGCTCGGCCTCGCACGATATCGAGCAATACGGCATCAAGGCGCGCACCGACCGCAAGACGCTGGAGGCTGCACTTGCCACGGTCGGCGATGTCACGCTGGTCGACGATGTCGTCGGCTATATCGCGGCGCTTGTGCGCGGCACCCGCGAAAGCCCTGACCTGGAGGTGGGAGCCAGCCCGCGCGCGGGCGCCATGCTGGCGCGCGCCGCACGCGCCAGGGCGGCGCTCGACGGCCGCAACTATGTCATTCCGGACGACGTCAAGGTGCTGGCCGTGCCGGCGCTGCGCCACCGCGTCGTTCTCTCGCCTGCCGCGCAGATCGACGGGCGGCTGGTCGAGCAGATCGTGTCCGACTTGGTCGACCATACGGAAGCGCCGCGTTGATCTATCCGAGCGGGCGAGCGGTCTGGGCAGCGGCGGCAGGGGCGGTCCCCGCCTTCCTGATCGCGCTTGCGCTACCGCATATCTGGTATCTCGGTCTGCTTTGGATCTGCGCGCTGCTGGCCTTCCTAGCGGTGGACGCGGCCGCGGGCAGAGGCCGCGCCGCGCTCGACGCCACGCTGACGGCGCCGCCACAGGTCGGCATCGGCGGGCGATTCACGCTGCACATCGCGGCCGGGGTTGGCGCAAAGCTGCGGCGCCTGCAGGCGCGTGTCGGGCATGACCAGCGGCTGCAGCCGGTCGCGGGCACCGGCGGCGCGCTGCCGGCCAATGGCGGCACGCTCGACCTCGAATTCGAGGCGATCCGCCGCGGCGTCGGCAGCTTCGACCGGCTGTGGCTGCGCTGGCAGGGCCCGTTCGGACTGGTGTGGAACCAAGTCATATTGCCGGTCGACCGCAAGGTCGCGGTGCTGCCCAATGTCAACAGCGCGCGCGACGAGGCGATCACGCTTCTGCAGCGCTCGGCCCTCGCCGACGGCCATGCGCAGAAGCGCGCCGGCCAGGGCCGCGAGTTCGAGGCGCTGAAGGATTACCAGCCCGGCATGGGCCGGCGCATGATCGACTGGAAGCGCAGCGCCCGCCACGGCAAGTTGCTCGCGCGCGAGTTCCGGATCGAGGAGAACAACAACATCGTTCTTGCCATCGATAGCGGCCGCTTGATGTGCGAGCCGGTCGACGGCGTGCCGAAAGTCGATCGCGCGGTGACGGCAGCGCTTCTGTCGGCCTTCATCGCGCTCAAGGGCGGCGACCTCGTCAGCCTGTTCTCCTTCGACGCCAGGCCGCGCGTCTCCAGTGGCGCGGTGCGCGGCTCGCCGAGCTTCACCATGATCCAGAAGCGCGCAGCCGAGATCGACTATTCGACCGAGGAGACGAACTTCACCTTGGCGCTGACCACGCTTTCGGCCAAGCTCGACCGGCGCTCGCTGGTCATCGTCTTCACCGATTTCGTCGATCCGATCAGCGCCGAGCTGATGCTGCGCACCGTGGGCCGGCTGACCGAGCGGCATCTGGTGCTGTTCATGCTAATGAGGGACGTCGAGTTGGAGACCCTGGCGGACATGGCGCCGGCGGCGCCCGAGGATATCGCCCGCTCCGTCACCGCCGGCGACCTCTTGCGGCAGCGGCAGGTGGTGATCGGCAGGTTGAGGCTGCTCGGCGCGCATGTCATCGAGGCCGACCATCAGCGGCTCGGTCCGGCGCTGGTCGAGCGCTATATCCAGCTCAAGGAGGAGAACCTTCTATGACGCTGCCCGCCGCCACCGACGCGGTTCGCCAGTCGCTCGCCAGCTTCCGCCAGGAGCGCGAGGCTGACTGGAAAGCGTTCGAGGCGCTGCTCGCACGCGTCGAGAAGCGCGCGCCGCGCGCGCTGTCGGAAGACGAGCTGCTGTCGCTGCCACTGCTCTACCGTTCGGCGTTGTCGTCGCTTTCGGTGGCGCGCGCGACCTCGCTCGACAGCGCGCTGATCGCCTATCTCGAGGCGCTCTGCCTCCGCGGCTATTTCTATCTTTACGGCGCGCGGCGATCCTTGAGGACGCGCATCGGCGACTTCTTCCTGCACGACTGGCCGGCCGCGATCCGCGATCTGTGGCGCGAGGTGTGGACTTCGGTCGCGCTCACAGTCATCGGTGCGATTGCCGGCTATTGGCTGGTCGCTTCGGACAAGCGCTGGTACGACGCCATCATCGCGCCGAGCCTGGCCGGCGGGCGCAACCCCGATTCCTCGGCCGAGGCGCTGCGCAGCGTGCTCTACGGCGGCGGCGACCATTTCCTGTCGGGGTTCGCCGCCTATCTTTTCACCCACAACACGCAGGTCTCTATTCTGGCCTTCGCGCTGGGTTTTGCATTCGCCGTGCCGAGCGTGCTCATCATCCTGATGAATGGCTGCATGCTGGGGGCCATTTTCCAGATCTATGCCGCCAAGGGGCTGGGCTTCGAGCTCGGGGGATGGCTTTCGATCCATGGCACGACGGAGCTGTTCGCCATCGCCATCGCGGGCGCTGCCGGCATGCGCATCGGCACCAGCATCGCCTTCCCCAGCGAGCTGACCCGCATGGCGGCCGCGGCGCGAGCCGGACGCGTTGCGGCGACCGCCATGGTCGGCGTCACGGTGATGCTGCTTTTCGCCGGGCTGTTGGAAGGCATCGGCCGGCAGACGATAACCAGCGACATCGCCCGTTACTCGATTGGGAGCGGCATGCTGGCCTTATGGCTCTGTTATTTCTACCTGTTCCGGATGGTGCGGCATGGCGACCGCTAGGACAGCGAAGATCAAAGACCCGGCAGCGCTGGTCCGTCCGCTGGTCACGCCGGAAGGCGTCGACCTCAGGGTCAAGCTGGCCGATGCCGGCACCCGCGCTTCCGGATTCCTGCTCGACGTGGTGATCATCGTCGTGGCGGCGATCGTGGTAAGCCTCGTCGCGCTGTTCGGCCTTGGCGGGCTTGGCGTGCAGGATGCCGAACCGCTGTTCATCGTCTGGATCATCTTCATCTTCTTCCTGCGCAACGTCTATTTCATCGCCTTCGAAGCGGGACGGCGGGCAGCCACGCCGGGCAAACGCATGATTGGCGTGAGGGTCGCGTCGCGCAACGGCGCCGGCCTGACACTCGACCAGGTCATCGCGCGCAACCTGATGCGCGAGATCGAAGTGTTCCTGCCGCTGTCGATCCTCGCCGCGCGTGCCAGCGCCGATGTCGCCGACACGCTGACGACCATCTTCGGCCTGGTCTGGGCGCTGCTCTTCTCGCTGTTTCCGCTGTTCAACCGCGATCGGTTGAGGATCGGCGACCTGCTCGCCGGCACCTGGGTGGTCGAGGCGCCGAAAGTGGCGCTGCTAGAGGATCTGTCGCGGCGCAGGGACCCCATCGCGGCGCGCTTCCAGTTCAGCCCCGCGCAGCTCGACGCCTACGGCATCGCCGAGCTGCAGAAGCTGGAGGAAGTGTTGCGCCGCGACGATTACTCCGCGCTGAAGGCGGTGGCGGAGACCATCGCCCGCAAGATCGGCGCCAGGGTCGAGCCGATCGATTCAAAGGCTTTCCTCACCGCCTATTACGGCGAGCTTCGCGCGCATCTGGAACGCAAGCTGCTGCTCGGGAACCGCAAGGCGGATAAGTACGCGCGGTAGCGAAGTGTCTCTCGCCTACCCCACCCACTTCTCGTAATCCGACACCAGCAGGTGCAGCGGCGCGACATCCTCGTCGATGTTGGAGAAGCGGCCGATCGGGTCACGGAAGACGTTGTCGGTGAGGTCGTCATTGACGGTCGACACCTCGCCGATCAGCACGTCCTTGCCCTCGGCCCAGAAGGCGTGCCAGACGCCGGGCATAAGCGTCACGCTCTGGCCGGGATCGAGCTTCAGCAAGCCGCCGGCCGGCAATCTGGTGATGGTGCCGTCGACCGGCACCGACACTTCGGCCTTCTGGTCGATGCCGCCGTCGCGGTCATGCATGAAGAGTTCCAGCACCAGCTTGCCGCCGCCGCGGTTGATGATGTCCTCGGCTTTGATGTTGTGGCGGTGCATGGGCGAGAGCTGGTCCTTGCGCGAGATCATGATTTTCTCGGCATAGAGCATGCCCATGCCGAGCTTCATGTCCTCGTAGCGGCCGTTGCGCACGGTGAACAGGAACAGGCCGAGCTCGTCGAACTTCTCCTGGCCGTAGTCGGTGATGTCCCAGCCGAGACGCGAGGTGAAGATGGCCGAGGAGTCCGCCTTATGCGCCTTCATCTCGTCCGGTGACCAATAGGCGAAGGGCGGCATGATATAGCCGAAGGAGCGGATGAAAGCGTCGGCTTCACGGATGATGTCGTTGATCTTGGAGCGCTTCATGGGTTCCTTCCTCCGGCAGCTGCCTGTGAAATCTGTCCTTCCGAATAGCCCAATGCCGGTCCGCTGTCGACGCAAACCGGCTGTTCTGGACCGTGACATCCGGCAGGATCGGGGCCATAAACCCTGTCAGTTTTTTTGAAGCGCATGTCCTTGTGCCGAAATCGGCAGACATGCTTGGACGGTGATCCCATGGCAAGCATAGACGACCTCGACACACCGGCGATCCTGATCGATGCGGCCCGAGCCGAAGCCAACATCAAAAAGGCGCAGGCGCATGCCGACGCGCATGGGTTGAAGCTCAGGCCACACATCAAAACGCACAAGCTGCCCTACTGGGCGAAGAAACAGGTCGCGGCTGGCGCCGTCGGCATCACCTGCCAGAAGATCGGCGAGGCCGAGGTGATGGCCGATGCCGGGCTTGAGGACATTTTCCTACCCTACAATATCCTTGGCCGCGCCAAGCTGGAGCGGCTGAAGGCGCTGCATGGGCGCGTGACGCTGTCGGTGACGGCGGACAGCCATCAGACATTGGAGGGGCTCGCCGCCACTTTCACCGACGCTGGCCATCCGCTGCAGGTGCTGGTCGAGTGCGACACCGGCATGGGCCGTTGCGGCGTGCAGAGCGCTGACGAGGCGCTGGCGCTGGCGAAGGTGATCGACCAGTCGAAGGGGCTCTCCTTCGGCGGGCTGATGACCTATCCTGCGGCGGGGCGCGCCGCCGAGGCGGACGCCTGGCTGAAGACCGCGCGCGATGCGCTTGCGGCGGCCGGCCTCGAATGCGAACGCATCTCCAGTGGCGGCACGCCGGACATGTGGCGCTCCGGCGCGGACAGCGTCGTTACCGAATACCGGCCCGGCACCTACATCTATCTCGACCGCTACCAGGTCGCCAAAGGCGTCGGCACGCTGGACGATTGCGCGCTGACCGTGCTCGCCACCGTCGTCAGCCACCCGACGAAAACGCGCGCTATCCTGGACAGCGGCAGCAAGGCGCTGTCTTCCGATACGCTCGGGCTGCCGGAGTTCGGCGAGCTGCTCGGCATGCCTGGCGCTCGCGTGACCGGCTTGAGCGAAGAGCATGGCAACGTCACGCTTGCCGACGGCGCCAGGCTGCGCATCGGCGAGCGCGTGCGCGTCGTGCCCGACCATTGCTGTGTGGTGACGAATTTATTCGACCAGGTGCATCTGATCGACGGCGACAAGGTGCTGGATACGCTGCCGGTGGCAGCAAGGGGACGAATGGGATAGTCGAGGGGTCAAGCACCCATGATCTTCGTCATCCACGGGCGGAGCAGGGAGCGAAGCGACGCGCGCAGACCCTAGGATCCTGTGTGTTGGTTTCGGTGTATGGTTGAAGTGGGAAGGAGACCGAGTGGATCCTGGTCGTCCTTTCGGACAGGCCGTGGCATGGCCCGGTCCCTTCCCACCGGTGAACCATCAACCTGAACAGTTGCACGGGGCTGTTCCAAGCAGACCCCGCACCACAGGAAGAGGCGTGGACATGATAATGCAGAACTATGTCGGCTGCGACATCTCAAAGCAGTGGCTGGACTTTTTTGATGAGACAAGCGGCCGTCTTCGGCGCATCGACAACCAGGCCGATGCGATCGCGGCCTATGTGGCGGGGCTTGATCCCAGTCGGGACTTCGTCGTCATGGAGGCGACGGGTGTCCATGACCGGCTGCTGCGCCATGCGCTGGCCAAGGCCGGCGTGCCGTTCTCGCGGCACAATCCGGCGCACACACACCATTATGCCAAGTCGACCAGACGGCGCGCCAAGACCGATCCGCTCGACGCCAGGATGCTGAGCGACTATGGCCGCCGCTACAACCCTGAGGCCGAGCCGGCGCCGCGCGAAGAAGTCGAGCAGCTTCAATCGCTTGCCGCTCATCGCGATCAACTGGTCGGGATGCGGGCAACGCTGAAGAAGCAACTCGGCGAGGCCTTCCAGGAGATCGTCATCACCAGCCTCAAAGGCCTGATCGCCGGCCTCGATGCACGCATCAAGGCGTTCGAGGGCCAGATCGCCGAAGTCATTCGTCAAGCCGAGGACGCCGCCCGCGATTACACGCTCATGGTCTCCGTGCCCGGCGTCTCCAAGGTCGGCGCATTCTCGCTGCTGGCGCTCCTGCCCGAGCTCGGCAAGCGCTCACCCAAGGCGATCGCCGCGCTCGTCGGCCTTGCCCCCTTCGACAACAAGAGCGGCAAGCTCACACGCAGGAGCCAGATCCAGGGCGGGCGATCACGCGTGCGCCGCGCCCTCTACATGGCAGCCCTAACGGCCATCAGAACCTGCGACCGGTTCAAAACCTTCTACACAGCGCTTGCTGCCCGGTCGGGCTCCAAGAAACTCGCCATCATCGCCGTCGCAAGGAAGCTCTTGGTCGTGCTCAACGCTATCATCAGAGACAAAACCGCATTCGCATGAACACAGTTGCCATTCCGTGACCTGGACCGCAAAGCGCTAGATTGCAGAATAGAATTGGGCATCAGGCGCCAAGAGTCCGACGGCTGCAAAGCGGAGTAGTAACGGAATGGATCCTGGGGTCTGCGCTCCGCTACACGTCGCTCCGCCCTAGGATGACGAAGGCGAAGGGGCTCGGCTAATCGCCGAGCCGGCGCTCGGAATCCCTAAGCCCTTTCAGCCTGCCTGGCCGCAACTCTCCGCATCGCCGTCACCCGGCGCCTGAAAATCTCCGTGCGCATCGCCATCAGGTGGAGCGCGAAGAACAGCACGGTGAAACCCAGCGCCATCACGGCCAGCGGCCACAGCATCGATGGGTCGATGGTCGGGCCGCCGAGGCGGAAGACGGATGCCGGCTGGTGCAGCGTGTTCCACCAGTCGACCGAGAATTTGATGATGGGGATGTTGATGAAGCCGACCAGCGTGATGATGGCCGCGGCCCAGGCCGCGCGGCCGGCATCGTCAAGCGCGCGGCTCAGCGCGATGATGCCGAGATACATCAGGAACAGCACGAAGACCGAGGTCAGCCGCGCATCCCACACCCACCAGGTGCCCCACATCGGCTTGCCCCAGATGGAGCCGGTGATCAGCGCCAACGCCGTGAAGGTGGCGCCGATCGGGGCCGCCGATTTCAGGGCCACGTCGGCCAGCGGATGACGCCAGACCAGCGTGCCCAGCGCCGAGATCGCCATGATCGTGTAGCACATCATGGCGAGCCAAGCGAAAGGCACGTGGATATACATGATGCGCACGGTGATGCCCTGCTGGAAATCCTCCGGCGCGGTGAAGCTCATATAGAGGCCGACGGCGAGCAGGATCGCCGCGGCCGCCGCCAGCCACGGAATGACCTTGTCGGCCAGCCCGACGAAGCGCGTCGGGTTGGCGAGATCGGTCCAGCCGGAAAAGCGTGAGGTGGTGTCGCTCATGCCGATCTAAATAGACCGGTGACGCGGCAGGAGCAATCGGGGGAGTGTCGCAGCCTTTCCTTCTCCCGGGTGGGAGAAGGTGGATCGGCGCGATAGCGCCGAGACGATGCTCCAGCGGAGTGAGGCGCTGGCGGTCCCTGGAGCACCCCTCATCCGTCGCCTTCGGCAACACCTTCTCCCACAAGAGAGAAGGTGGAGCTCTAAGGATCACGCCGCTTCCGTCACCGGACGGCTGAGGCGGCGGACTTCCTCGTCGTTGAGCAGGCCGCCGGCGCGCAGCAGGGCGGCGAAGCGGCCGTTGCGCAGCGACAGCTCGGTGAAGCCGCCCATCTCGACCACCCTGCCCTTATCCATGAAGACGACGAGGTCGGCGTCGCGGACCGTGGTCAGGCGATGGGCGATGATGAAGGTCGTGCGGTTGCGGCGCAGCTCGTCGATCGCGTCCTTGACGCGGTCCTCGGTCTCGACGTCGAGCGCGCTGGTCGCCTCGTCGAGCACCAGGATCGGCGCATCCTTGAGCACGGCGCGGGCGATGGCGATGCGCTGGCGCTCGCCGCCCGAGAGCTGGCCGCCGCGCTCGCCGACGACGGTGTCGTAGCCGCTGCTCTTCGACAGGATGAAGTCCTGCGCTGCGGCGGCATTGGCGGCGGCGTGCACCTCGTCATTGCTCGCATCGGCGCGGCCGACACGGATGTTGTCCTCGATCGAGCGGTTGAGCAGGCCGGCGTCCTGGAAGACGGTGGCGATCGAGTGGCGCAGCGACTTGCGGGTCACCGTGCGGGTGTCGATGCCGTCGATCAGGATACGGCCGTGGGACGGCGTGAAGACGCGCTGCAAGAGATTGATCAGCGTCGTCTTGCCGGCGCCGGTCGGGCCGACGATGGCGACCGTCTGGCCAGCCTGGACCTCGAAGGAGACATCCTCGATGCCGTGGCCGGAATTGGCGAACTCGAAGCTGACATCCTCGAAGCGGACATGACCAGTGACATTGGTCAATTCGCGCAGACCGTCCGGCTCGGCGGCTTCGGCAGCCGAATCCTCGAGGCTATAGAAGTCTTCGAGCTTGGCGCGCGCCTCGGAGATCTGGGTGGTGAAGGCCGACATCTGGTCGAGGCGGGCGATCAACATCCCGGCAAAGCCGGTAAAGGCGACGACATCGCCGACGCGAAGCTGACCGCGGGTGACGAGATAGGCGCCGATCGACAGCACGATCATCATCGAGATGGTCGACGACAGGCGGTTCAGCGCATTGGCGATCGCCCACCAGTCGAGCACCGGGTTCTGGGCGTCGAGCAGGTCCTTCACGTAGCGCTTCAGTGTCGCGGTCTCGTGGCCGATGCGGTTGTAGCTCTGCAGCACCGCAACGTTGCTGACGCTGTCGGTCACATGGGCAAAGACGGTGTGGTAGTGGCGTTCGACGGCGGTCTGCCCCGACTTGGTGCGGCGCATGACGATCCGGCCGATGCCGACGTAAAGCACGCCGAGGCCAAGCAGCACGACGGACATGCGGATGTCCATGGACAGCGCGGTCGGAACCAGCAGCACCAGCGCGATGGCCGTCGAGAGATGCACGCGCATGAATTCGAGCCAGAGGCTGAACAGGGTCTCGACCGCGCGCAGCAGCGTGTGCAGCGAATTGGACGTGCCGCGCTGGTGGTGCCAGGCAAGCGGCATGGTGATGACGCGCTCGAAGGATTGGCACAGCACTTCCGAGCGACGGGCATGGGCGAAGCGATCGGCGCCGCGCGCCACCAGCACGAAGGCGATCACGTTGAAGGCGCCGAGAGCGGCCCAGACGGCGAGCGTCGAAAACACCGCGCCTTTTTCGGAGATAGCACCGATCACCCGGCCCAACAGGATGGGCTCGAGAATCGCGATCGCCGCGAGCGCGATGTTGGCGCCGCAAATCAGCGCGACGCGCTTCTTGTCGGCCGCCAGATAACCCAGCGCTCTAAAGTAGATCTGCAGAAGTGACACTTCAGCTACTCCGCCAAACTCTTGTCTGTGCTCAATGCCCGAATTGTGCACCGCACCATTCTTTGACACGTATCGGTTAACGTGTCGCGAAACAATGCGTCGTCTATCCCTTCCGTTCCCATTTAGCGAACAAAAGATGACGACGGTACGAAATCTGACGTGATCACCTAACGGTTTGAGATAAAAGGTGAAATGTCAGGCTTGCGGCAAAATAATGGCACTTGCCTCGCGCTGCCACATTTTTGATCACAAGCTGCTTGCTTAGCCTGCCCTAAAGGAAGGCGCGCGATCGGGCGCGAGGGCCTTGCCAAGTAAAAAAGTGCGATCGGCCGCACACCCCGAGGGATGCGCGGCCGACGAGCCAAACCTTTGATTTTACGCAGGTATCCTGACGACGACCTCAGTCTTGCCGCCGGCTATCGGCTCGAAAGAGGCCGATTTTTTCTTCGAACCATCGACTTCTAGCGAGATCGACTTGGTCTTTTTGTCGCGGATGACGCGAAGCTTGATCTCGCCGCCGAACATCTTGAGCGTCGCGGCGTAGCCGTCCCAGTGTCCCGGCAGCTTCGGCCTAAACGTGATCTCCTTGCCGCGCCGCTCGATGCCGAGGATGCCTTCCACCGCGGCGCGGTAAAGCCAGCCGGCCGAGCCCGTGTACCAGGTCCAGCCGCCGCGGCCGCCCTTGCCTTCGCCGGCATAGATGTCGGCGGCCACGACATAGGGCTCGACGCGGTAGTGCTCGGCCGCCGCCTCGTCCGAGGCGTGGTTGACCGGGTTCAGCATCGAGAAGCAGCGATAGGCCTCGTCGGTGCGGCCCATTTCTGCCAGCGCGATCACGAACCAGGTCGCGGCATGTGTGTACTGGCCGCCATTTTCGCGCACGCCCGGCGGATAGCTCTTGATATAGCCCGGATCCTTGTCGCTGTTCGAGAAGGGCGGCGTGAACAGCTTCACGATCTTGAGCTCGTCATCGACCAGCATATTGGTCGCCTGTTCCATGGCCGTGGTCGAGCGCGCCGGATCGCCCTCGCCCGACAGCACGCTCCAGGACTGGGCGATCGAGTCGATCTTGCATTCCTCCGAATGGTGCGATCCGAGCGGCGTGCCGTCGTCGAAACTGCCGCGCCGGTACCACTGGCCGTCCCAGGCCGTGCTTTCCAGCGCCCGCTTCAGCACGTCCGCGTGCTTGGTCCAGGCCTGCACCCGTTTGGTGTCGCCCTGCCCCTTGGCGACAGGCGCAAAGTCGGTGAGCGTCTTCAAGAGGAACCAGCCCAGCCACACGCTCTCGCCCTTGCCGCCCTCGCCGACGCGGTTCATGCCGTCGTTCCAGTCGCCGCCGAGGATAAGCGGCAGGCCGGCAGGACTGCTGCGCTTGATCGCCAGATCGAGCGCCCGCGCGCAATGGTCATAGAGCGGCGCGGTGTTCTTGGTGATCTCCGGCGTGAAGAAGGCGTCGTGCTCGCCCTCGCCGAGCTGCTGCCCGTCGATGAAGGGCAACTGCTCCTTGAGGATGCCGGCATCACCCGTCACCTCAATGTAGCGGGCCGTCGCATGAGCCAGCCAGACGATGTCGTCCGAGATCATGGTGCGCACGCCGGCATCGGTGCGCGGCAGCCACCAGTGCTGCACATCGCCTTCCGGAAACTGCCGGCGCGCGGCATTGAGGATCTGGTCGCGCGCCAGCTTCGGGTCATGCGCCAGAAGAGCGAGCGTGTCCTGCAACTGGTCGCGGAAGCCGAAGGCGCCGCTCGCCTGGTAGAAGGCCGAGCGGGCGCGGATACGGCAGGCCAGGCTCTGGTAAGGCAGCCAGTGGTTGACCATGGCGTTCATCGCCTCGTCCGGCGTCTCGACCTGAATGGTGTCGAGGAAGCCGCGCCAGGTCTTTTCGTTGTCGGCCAGGCGCTGATCGAAATCCTTGCCGCCATGAGTCTGCGCCAGTGCGCTCGCCTCGGCGGGCGTGGCCGCGTCGCCGAGCAGCCAGATCAGCGTGACGTCGCCGCTGGCCGGGATATCGATGTCGCTGGCGAGCACGGCGCAAGGATCGTCGCCCGCCTCGATACGGCCGGAGAGCGCAAGCCCGCCGAGCACGGCCTGCGGATATTCGGTCGTACCGTGCCTGCCGATGAACTCGCTGCGGTCGGCGGTCACCGAATGAACGGGATGACTTGCCGCCAGGAAGGCGACGCGCTCGCCGAAGTCGAGCCCATAGGGATTCTGCGCCAGCATGGCGCCGGTCGCAGCGTCGCGGGAGGGCACGATGGTCGCCGCGGTGCGCGAGCGGTGGCCGCCCAGCACCCATTCGGCATAGGCGTAAATGCGCAGCCGCGCCGGCGCCGGCCCGGCATTCTGGATGCGCAACCGCGTGATCTTCACCGGATCGGCCGGATCGACCACCTGCGTCAGGTCCATCGAAAGCGGCCCGCGCTTCGAGCGGAAGGTCGAAAAGCCCTGGCCATGCCAGGTCTCATAGGTCATCGATGGATCGCGCACCATCGCGGCCATCGGCGAGAAAGCCTTGCCGCTCAATTGATCGAAAATATAGAAGCCTTCGCCCGGCCGGTTCGACACCGGGTCGTTCGACCACGGCGTCAGCTGGTAGTCGCGGCTGTTGCGGCTCCAGGTGAAACCGGCACCTTCCGCCGAGACGTGGAAGCCGAAGGAGGCGTTGGAGATGACGTTGATCCAGGGCTGCGGCGTGCAGCGGCGTCCGGTCAGCCGCGTCACATAGTGGCGGCCGTCGCCGTCAAAGCCGCCAAAGCCGTTCCACAGGCTGAGGCCGCTGCCGTCGGCGGCGATATCGTCTCCGCCCTGGCTCGCCGGCACCGGCAAGGGCAGCGGCGGAACAGGTTCGCGCGGTGAACCGCCCTCCGCCTGCAGCAAGGCGTCGCGCGCCTGGAGCGCCGCCGTCTCGGCGCGTTCGAGCTGATCGAAGATGGTGCCGTTACGGGTGTGCAGGACGACGCGTGCGACCGACAGCAAGGTCTTGTAGGTCGGCTCGTCCATCAGGTCGCGACGCACCGCGAAGATGTGCTGGCGAGGCCCGAGTTCGCGGCCGCGCAGGCGGCTGTTCTCGCACAGCGTCTCCACGGCGCGCTGCAGGTCCTGCACATAGGACGAGGCCTGCTCGTTGACGACGACGAAGTCGATCATCATGCCCCGCGCACGCATATATTCCTGAAAGCGCAGCGCCTGGGCGACGATCTCGAGATCGGCGACGTCGCCGATGCGCACGAGGAAGATCGGAAAATCGCCGGAGATGCTGGTCGGCCACAGGCTCGACTGGCGGCCTAGGCCCGAGGCGATGGATTCCGCCGGCAGGCGCAGGAACGGATCGGGATAGATCAGGTAGCGGGCCAGCTTCTGCACATTGGCGGCATCGGTGAGGCTCAAGCCCAGATGGCGCGTCTGCACCTGGCTGCGCGTCCAGGCCAGCATGGCCTGGCGGGCGAAGCTCTCCTGGTGGTCGAGGCGGGCGATCGCCTCGTCGAGGTCGCCGCGATTGGCGCCGACGGCGGTCCAGAAGGTCAGCGATATCTTCTTGTTGGCCGGCACGCGCACCTGGCGGCGCAATGCCGCCACCGGGTCGAGCGTAAAACCCTGGCTGCCGGAAAGCCTGACGCCGGGGTCGAAGGCGATGGCATCGGCGATGGTGCGGCCACGGCCGATGAAGGCGCGGCGGTCGGTCTCGGCCTCGGCGTCGCGCGACGGGCCCGACGGGTCGGTGACGAAATGCACCATCGTGAGGTCGGGATCGTTCTTGTCGCGCTTGCGCCGCGTGGCGAAGATCGCGCTGTTGTTCGGCGCGATCTCGGTCTCGACGAACATCTTGGAGAACGCCGGATGAGCGTTGTCCGAGGCTTCGTTCCCAAGCACCAGCTCGGCGAAGGACGTCACCTCGATATGCCGGTCGGCCGGGCCGTCATTATAAAGGGTAATACGGCGGCCTTCGCCATTGCCCTCGGAAATGACGATGCATTCGACCTCGGACCGCAGCGAGCCGACCGATTTGGTGAAGCTCGCCTTGTCGTCGGCAAACAGTGTCTGGACGCGTTCGCCCTCGATACGCTTCGGCTCGGCGGTGGCCGACCACCAGTCGCCGGTCGCGGTGTCGCGCAGGAAAATATAAGAGCCGAGGCGATCCTCGCTCGGATCCGGCTGCCAGCGGGTAATCGCAAGCTCGCCGAAGCGGCTGTAGCCCGAGCCGGTCGCGGTGACCATGACCGAATAGCGGCCGTTCGACATGACGTTGGTCGCCCGCAGCGCCTTGATCGGGTCGAGGATGATTCGGCTGTCGGGGCTCTCAGCCTCGGTCTCGTCCTTGGATCGCTCGTCGGCCTCCGTCCTGACGGTTGCGGTCGGAATGTCGCGCGGCGCCTTCTCCTGCAACAGAAGCTCGGCCGACTCGATGACCGGGTCGCTGTGGAAACGCTCGCGCAGCCTGCCCTCGAAAATGGCGTCGGCCACCGCCGCGATCGACATGCCGGAATGGTGCGCCATGTAGTTCTGCACCACGGCATGGTCGCTGCCTTCGGGCACGCGCTGCGGCGTGAAATCGACCGCGTCGTAGAAGCCGTGGCGGCCAAGCGCGCCGATCGAGCGCAGCCGCTGCAGGTTCTGCACCGCCGCGCGCGGGCTGAACTGCGCGGCGAGGATCGTCGCGTAAGGCGCAATCACGGTGTTCTGGCCGAGGCCGCGCTTGAGGCCAAGGCCGGGCACACCGAAATTGGTGTATTGATAGGTGAGCTCGCGGTCGCGGGCGTTGTAGGCCGCCTCCGAAATGCCCCAGGGCACGTTCTTGGAGCGCGCATACTGGATCTGGCGCTTGATGATGAGCTTGCTGGTCTGGTTGAGGATCGAGCCCTGCGGCTCCTTCATCACCAGCGGCGGCATCAGATACTCGAACATCGAGCCCGACCAGGACATTAGCGCGCCCTGGAAGCCGATCTCGACGATCGGCCGTCCCAGACGGAACCAGTGCTCGGTCGGCAGGTCGCCCTTGGCGATGGCGAACAGGCTGGTGAGCCGCGCCTCGGAAGCGAGAAGGTCGTAGCAGCTCTCATCAAGCTGGCGCTCCTCGACCCGGTAGCCGATCGAGAGCAGCTTGCGCTCCTGGCGCATCAGGAAAGAGAAATCCATCTCGAAGGCATAGCGGCGGCAGCGCTCGCGCAGAGCCAGCAGCTTGGCGCGCAAGGCGGCGACGGCGCTCTCGTCATTGTGCGAATCGTGCACATGCGCCTCGCAGGTCGCGTCCAGCCTGGCCGCCCAGTCGGCGATGACATCGCTTTTCGGCGAGGCCGCCTCGGTATGGATGGCGGTGGCGAGCTTACGGATCTCGCCGGCGAGCACGGCAAGGTTGATGGTGCGGATAGACGCCATCTCGGGCTGCGCCTTGATGGTTGCAACCGCGCGGCGCATGCCGTCGAGGCGGTCGGCCAAGCGCCGGCGCAGCGGCCGCAGCTGCCGGCGGTCGTCCGGCAGCTCGTCCAGGCTTTCGTCGAGGATGGTGACGGTGTCGATGATGCCTTCGAAGTCGCCCTGGAGATGCACGGACGGCGCTTCGGCCCATTCGGCGCAGGAGGCGGCAACGGCGACCAGATGTCCGGCGAGATTGCCGCTGTCGACCGCGGAGATGTAGAGCGGATAGAGCGGCTTCAGCGTCGTCGTGTCGTACCAGTTGTAGAGGTGGCCGCGTTCGCGCGGCATGTTCTCGATCGTTGTCATCGTGGCGTCGATGCGGGTGATGGCGTCCGACAGGCTGATCCAGCCGAAATCGCGCGCCGACACCACCGAAAGCAGATAGACGCCGATATTGGTCGGCGAGGTGCGCGGCGCCACCACCGGCGCCGGGCTTTCCTGGAAATTGTCCGGCGGCAGGTGATGGTGCTCCGGCGTGACGAAGGTCTCGAAATAATGCCAGGTGCGGCGCGCGAAGGTACGCAGCGCGTGGATGTCGGCGGTCGAGATGCGCAGCCTGTCCTCGGTTTCGGCCGAACGGCTGATCCAGCATGCGACGGCGGGCGAAGCGATCCAGAAGATGGCGAAGAAGAAGGCCACGAAGGCGCCGGTGGAATCGGCGAGCACCGGAATGGCGAGGCCGACGACGCCGACGATCACCGCGCCATACATCATGCCGTAATAGGCGCCGAGGTCGTTCCCGCCCTTGGCTGCCTGCGAAGCGGTGCGCCATTCGAGCAGGTTCTGCCGGCTGACGAAGAGGCGGTAGATGGTGCGGATGATCGCATCGCCCATCATCCAGGCGAGGTGCGCCATCAAAAGCACTTTCAACGCCACAAGCGCGGTGCCGAAGACGGTGTCGCGCGCCAAAGCGGAGAAGTGGCCGCGCGGCGTCTGGTCGCCGCTCTTCGGCAGGATGCCGTTCACGATGTCAAAGGTCGGCGCCATGAACAGGCTGAGGATGAGAAGCGCCTGCCACTGCGCCGCCTGGGTGAAGGGCAGCAGCGTCCAGCCGGCGACGCAGGCCATGACCCAGAAGATCGGGGTGACCGAGCGGCGCAGATTGTCGACCATCTTCCAGCGCGACAGCGCGGGCACGCCGGAGCGCGGGTCGAAGATATAGCCGAGCAACTGCCAGTCGCCGCGCGCCCAGCGATGGTGGCGCGAGGCGTCGACCGAGTAGCGCGTCGGATAGTCCTCGACCAGCTCGACGTCGGTGACCAAAGCCGCGCGCGCGAGCGCGCCTTCGAGCAGATCGTGGCTGAGGATGGTGTTTTCGTCGATGCGGTTCTTCAGCGCCGCCTCGAAGGCGTCGACATGGTAGAGGCCCTTGCCGGTGAAGGACCCGTCGCCGAAGACGTCCTGGTAGACATCGGAAACCGCGAACACATAGGGGTCGAGGCCGCGATTGGCCGAGAAGACGCGCTGGAAGAAGGAGGCATCGTCGCCACTAGTGAGCGAAGCGGTGATCCGCGGCTGCAGGATGGTGTAGCCGGCCGTGACGACGCGCTTCACCGGATCGAAATGGGGCCGGTTGAGGGGATGGGCGAGCTTGCCAACCAGGCTAGAAACCGCATCGCGCGTGGTGCGCGTGTCGGCGTCGAGCGTCATCACGTAGACGACCTTTTCCGGCAGCGGCACGTCGAGCGGCAGGAAGGTGGTGTCGCTGTCGCCACGCAGCAAGAGGTTCAACTCGTGCAGCTTGCCGCGCTTGCGCTCCCACCCCATCCAGCAGCCCTGCGCCTGGTTGTAGAGCCGGCGGCGATGCAGGAGATAAAAGCGCGGCGAGCCTTCTGACGGATAGCGCGCGTTGAGCCTGGCGATCTCGTCGCGAGCATATTGCAGGATCTCGATGTCGGCGGCGTCGATCTCGGTCTTGGAATCCGGCCAGTCGGACAAAAGCGCGAAATGGATCTCTTGCGCCGTGTTGGCGAGGTGGTGCACCTCGATGTTGCGGATGTTTTCCTCGACATCGTCGCGCGAGCCGATCAGCGAGGGCACGACGACCAGCGTACGCGCCTCGGCCGGGATGCCGTGCTTGTTGTAGTCGTAGCCGACAAGCCGGGTCGGCTTCAGGAACAGCGCCACCACTGTGTTGAAGAAGGCCAGCGCGCCTTCGCTGGCCGGCACCGCGAACAGCGCCAGCATCAGCGTGATTGATTCCACCGACAGGCCGAGATTGGCGAGCGCCCTGCCGGACAGGACCAGCAGCAGCACCGTCAACAGGAAGACCGGCATGACGATCCCCAGCCAGCCTGCGCTGGCAAAGCCTCGCTTGAAGGTCACATTGAAAGGCGGTCGGTAGCCGATCGCCTTTTCCAGTTCCTGCCGGCGCGGGCCGACGAGGAAGAAGCCGACATCGGTATGCACATCCGGATCCGTCGTCTCCGGCAGACCGGATGCATCGGTGAGCCCGGGCGTGTGGCCGGCAAGCTCGATGGCCTTTTCGGCGACGCGGTATTCGGAGAGACGGGAGCGGCGCGCCAGCTGTTCGATCGCGGTGCGGTACTGGTCACGCGAGAAGAAATCGAGGTCGGCGAAATCGGTCTTTTCACGCAGCAGCGTGTCGATGCGGCTGACGCCTTCGAACCAGACCGTCCAGTCGACGTCGTTGATGAGGCGCAGCCCGCGGATGATGTTGCCGGTGGTGACGTTGCCCGAGGACAGCGTCTGATGCTCGGAGATGATGATCTCCTCGGCGTCGGAGCCGGTCTTTTCGAGCTCGCCTTCCAGCCATTCCAGCGCGCGGCCTGCGTTCTGCGACCCGTCGCGCAGGCGGTAGAGCAGCTGGGTGGCGAAAGTGGTGTCCTGCGCATGCGCGCTGTAGTTGGACAGAATCCTGGTGCGGTCGGCATTGTCGTCGGTCGCCAGAACGCGGTCGGCGACCTCGTTGGCGGTCTGGCGCATCTGCCTGGTGCGCTCGACGCGCACGGCGATGCGGCGCAGGTTCTCGATCAGCACGAAGCGCAGCAGCGAAGGCAGCGCCCAGAGCTCGCCGATCTTCATCGGCTCGACCGACTGGAACCCCTCGACGATCGCCTTGAACATGGTGGCCGAGACGGAGCTGTCGGAATGCTCGACATAGCTCCAGGCAACGACGAAGGCGCGTGGCAGCACGGTGCCATCGCTGAGTGTCAGCGTCGGCAGCTGCCGGTAGAAGCGGCGCGGCAAGTCGCGCTTGACCTGGAAGATGGTCTCCTCGACCAGGTAATTGTTGTCGAGCAGCCATTGCGCGGCCGGCGTGATGGTCTCGCCCTTGGCCTGGGCGGCATTGGTCGAGCGGTAGACTTCGAGAATCTTCTTGGCGCTATCGCGAATGCGGGCCTGGAATTCGAACGGGGCGAGGCCGAACAATTCCTTGATCTCGCCCTTGGCGAGCGCGACGCCCAAGGCGCGCAGCCGGTCCTCAGGCAGGAAATTGGAGCGTATCGGCGCTTCCGGCACCCTCGGGAAGCCGGCGCTCGTCTGTTCGATGTTGTTCGGATTAGTCTGAATGTTCATTGAAAATTCCGTAAGCGGGCGCAATGCGGCGTCACCGCCACGGCAATGCCCCTAAAACCGGTCCAATTGCAATTGGTTGCATGACTGATCGGCCGAAAGTTTGTTTTGCGCACCACGACAGGGGCGTGCCCTTTCGACAGCTCGTGGGCGAATGCCCCTCGCTCTCCGCCCCGGTTGGATCAGGGCAAGGATTCAGGCTTTTTCGTGATACATGCAAGGGCCCGGGCGATAATTTGCCCCAGCCGCGATCATGTTTGGCAACAGCCGTTAATGTTGGCGGCGAGGCGGTGGAGCCTGATCACGAAAAGCAGGCCCTGCCCCTTGGGCTGAAGCCGCAATTCCGGGCCATCTTGGTCGACGATCAGCGTATCGAGCGGTCCGAGGCTCGCCCCATCCTCCGTGAAGAGCGTGGCGCCGGCGCCGACGGCAAAAACGAGCGTAACGTCGACGCGCAGGGCGATGCGAATCTCATCGGAGAAAGGCCGGCGTTCGACCTCATGGGCCATGCGGCCACGGCGGGTCATGATGTTGAGATCGGTGATCGGACCGCCGATCAGCGCAGCACTGGTCGGCACATCGCCCGGAAAGGCGAGCGGCGCCGAAGCCGAGGTCAGCCGCGCTGGCGGCTCGCCGGCGATGTCGAGGACAACGCCATCGCCTTCTAACACCGACAGCGTGCGGTCGATGCCGGCGAACCTCGAGAACGGCCCGCCGGTCTCGACGCGGGCCATCGAGACGCGCCAGTCGAAGTCGTCGAGCCCGGCGCCGTCGGGTGAAACGGCAATCTCGGTGGTCGTGCCGCCGCCGTTCTTCCACGGCATGACGCGGTAATCGGCGGCACGAAGGATGCGCATTTGGCCTAGCCCAGTATGCCTGGAAGGTTGAGCTGGTGCTCCCTGGCGCACTCGATGGCGATGTCGTAGCCGGCATCGGCATGGCGCATGACACCGGTCGCCGGGTCGTTCCACAACACGCGTTCCAGGCGCTTTGCCGCCTCGGGCGTGCCGTCGGCGACGATCACCATGCCGGCATGCTGCGAGAAGCCCATGCCGACGCCGCCGCCATGGTGCAGCGACACCCAGGTGGCGCCCGACGCGGTGTTGAGCAGCGCGTTGAGCAGCGGCCAGTCGGAAATGGCGTCGGAGCCGTCCTTCATCGCTTCGGTCTCGCGATTCGGCGAAGCGACCGAGCCGGAATCGAGGTGATCGCGGCCGATGACGACCGGCGCCTTGAGCTCGCCCTTGGCGACCATCTCGTTGAAGGCCAGGCCGAGCCGGTGGCGGTCGCCGAGGCCGACCCAGCAGATGCGCGCCGGCAGGCCTTGGAAGGAGATGCGCTTGCGCGCCATGTCGAGCCAATTGTGCAGATGCGTGTTGCCGGGGGTGAGCTCGCGCACCTTGGCGTCGGTCTTGTAGATATCCTCCGGATCGCCCGAGAGCGCGGCCCAGCGGAACGGGCCGATGCCGCGGCAGAACAGCGGCCGGATATAGGCCGGCACGAAGCCCGGGAAGGCGAAGGCGTTCTCGAAACCCTCGTCCTTGGCGACCTGGCGGATGTTGTTGCCGTAGTCGAGCGTCGGCACGCCGGCGTTCCAGAACGCCACCATCGCCTCGACATGCTCGCGCATCGAGGCGCGTGCCGCCTTCTCCACCGCCTTCGGGTCCGAAGTCCGCTTCTCGCGCCATTCGGCCAGGGTCCAGCCCTTGGGCAGATAGCCATTGATCGGGTCATGCGCCGAGGTCTGGTCGGTGAGGATGTCGGGGCGGATGCCGCGCCTGAACATCTCCGGCACGATCTCGGCGGCATTGCCGAGCAGACCGACCGATTTTGCTTCGCCGGCCTTGGTCCAGCGATCGATCATCTCCATCGCTTCATCGAGCGTCTCGGCCTTCTCGTCGAGATAGCGGGTGCGCAGGCGGAAATCGATCGAATACGGGTTGCACTCGATAGCAAGACACGAAGCGCCGGCCATGACAGCGGCCAAAGGCTGGGCGCCTCCCATGCCGCCGAGGCCGGCGGTCAGGATCCACTTGCCCTTGAGATTGCCGCCATAGTGCTGGCGGCCGGCCTCGACGAAAGTTTCGTAGGTGCCCTGCACGATGCCTTGCGTGCCGATATAGATCCAGGAGCCGGCCGTCATCTGGCCGTACATCATAAGGCCCTTCCTATCGAGCTCGTTGAACTTCTCCCAGGTCGCCCAGTGCGGCACGATGTTGGAGTTGGCGATGAGCACGCGCGGCGCGTTGGAATGGGTCTTGAAGACGCCGACCGGCTTGCCGGATTGCACCAGCAGCGTCTCGTCCTCGCCCAAGGTCTTCAGCGAAGCGACGATGCGGTCGAAATCGTTCCAGGTGCGCGCCGCCCGGCCGATGCCGCCATAGACCACGAGCTCATTCGGGTTCTCGGCGACCTCCGGGTCGAGATTGTTCATCAGCATGCGCAACGGCGCTTCGGTCGTCCAGTAGCGGGCGTTGAGCTTGTCGCCGCGCGGGGCGCGCACTTCGCGGATGTTGTGACGAGGATCGGTCATCATTGTCCCTTTCAAGCAAGGCGGCGCGTCAGCGACCGGCCCAGTCAATGGCGGCTTCGAGGATGGTTTTCAGCGTGGCACGGATCGGCGCGGCGTAGCTTGGGTCGTAAGGCACCGGCCAGTTTTCAGGCGAACCCTTCTCCGCAGGCTCCCGCATATAGCCGCGGTTGGAGAGCTCCATCTGCAGCGCATGCACGCCGTTCTCAGGCCGGCCGAAGCTTCTGGTGATCCACCCGCCCTTGAAGCGGCCGTTGACCACCCAGGTCTCGCCGGTTGCGGCAAGAATTGCAGCGACCTTGTCCTGCAGCGCCGGATCGGTGCTCTTGCCGTCATTGGTGCCGAGGTTGAAGACCGGCAGCGTGCCTTCGAACAGCCGCGGCAGCACCGAGCGGATCGAGTGACAATCGTAGAGCACGATCTTGTCGTGCAGGCCGCGCAGCCGCTCGATCTCGGCCTGCAAGGCGTCGTGGTAGGGTGCGAAATACGTCTCCCGGCGCTGGTCGATCTCGGACGGCGTCGGCTCCTCGCCCAGGCGGTACAGCGGGTCGCCGTCGAAGGTATCCGTCGGGCAAAGGGTCGTCGTCGCCTGCCCAGGATAGAGCGAGACGCCGGACGGATCGCGGTTGACGTCGATGACGGTTCGCGAAATGGCGGTGTGCACGACCGTCGCCCCAAGCTCGGCGGCAAAATCATAGAGCTTGTCGATCCACCAGTCGCAGTCCCGACGGCCGAGCCAGGTCGAGACCAGGCGTGAATCGAGGCCGGCAAGGTCGATGCCGGTGTGCGGGATGGAGACCAGCAGGGGCGCGGTGCCTTGGGTGACGGTGAGCCAGGAAGGCGTTGCCATCACGCCGCTCCCGCGATCGACGGCAGCTTCACGGCGCCCGCCGCATTGACCGCGGCGCCGCTGCGCACCAGGGCGATCGCCTTTTCCATGTCCGGGTGGAAGTGACGGTCGTTGTCGAGATGCGAGACCTCGGCCCGGACCAGCCTGCGCACCGCCTCCAGCGCTTCGCTCGAAGCGAGCGGCGCATGAAAATCGCAGCCCTGGGCCGCGGCCAGCAATTCGATGCCGATGACGGCAGTGGCATTCTCGATCATGCCGAGCAGCCGGCGCGCGCCGTGGGCGGCCATGGAGACATGGTCTTCCTGGTTGGCCGAGGTCGGAATGGAATCGACGCTCGCCGGATAGGCCTTCTGCTTGTTTTCCGAGACAAGCGCCGCCGCCGTCACCTGCGGGATCATGAAGCCGGAGTTCAGGCCGGGCTTCGGCGTCAGGAAAGCCGGCATGCCGGACAGCGCCGGGTCGACCAACATGGCAATGCGACGCTCCGACAGCGAGCCGATCTCGCAGACGGCCAAAGCGATCATGTCGGCAGCGAAGGCCACCGGCTCGGCGTGGAAATTGCCGCCCGAGAGCGCGGTGTCATCCTCGGCGAAGATCAGCGGATTGTCGGTGACGCCGTTGGCTTCGGTTTCAAGCGAGTCGGCCGCCTTGCGCAGCACATCGAGCGCAGCGCCCATCACCTGCGGCTGGCAGCGCAGGCAATATGGATCCTGCACGCGCTCGTCGCCGACACGGTGCGATTCACGGATGGCGCTGCCGGCCATGAGATTGCGCAGCGCATCCGCCGTCTCGATCTGGCCGCGATGCTTGCGCAACAGATGAATGCGCGGATCGAAGGGCGCGTCCGAACCCTTGGCGGCGTCGGTCGACAGCGCGCCGGCGACCAGCGCCGACTGGTAGAGCGTCTCTGCCTCGAACAGGCCGGCGAGCGCGAAAGCCGTCGAGAACTGCGTGCCGTTGAGCAGCGCGAGACCCTCCTTGGCGCCAAGCGTCACCGGCTCCAGCCCATGCGAGACGAAGGCGACCTTGGCCGGGAAGCGGCCATGCGGGGTAAAGCACTCGCCGACGCCGATCATGACGGCCGTCATGTGCGAGAGCGGCGCGAGGTCGCCGGAGGCGCCGACCGAGCCTTGCGCCGGCACCACCGGGATGACGTCGTTGGCAAGCATCGCTTGAAGCAGGTCGATGGTCTCGGCGCGCACGCCGGAGGCGCCCTGGGCAAGGCTGGCGAGCTTGAGCGCCATCATCAGCCGCACCACCGCGACAGGCATCGGCTCGCCGACGCCGGCGGCATGCGAGAGCACGATATTGCGCTGCAGCGTTTCGAGATCGTTTGCCGGGATGCGGACGCTGGCGAGCTTGCCGAAGCCGGTGTTGATGCCATAGACCGGCTCGCCCTTGGCGACGATGCGGGCGACCGCCTCGGCACTGGCCTTGATTTTCGGCCCGCAGGCTGCGTCGAGCTTCGGAATGGCGCCGCGATAGATGGCACGCCAATCGGCAAGCGTCGCGCTGCCGGGCTTCAGGATAAGTTCCGTCATTGTCCTCTCCAGATACGGGCATGGAGCGGGTTGAAGCCCATGCGGTAGACGAGTTCGGCCGGGCGCTCGATGTCCCAGATGGCGAGATCGGCCGATTTGCCGGCTTCCAGCGTGCCGGTCTGGCCCAATAGGCCAAGGGCGCGCGCGGCTTCGCGGGTGACGCCGGCGAGGCATTCGTCGACCGTCATGCCGAACAGCGTCGCGGCCATGTTCATGGTGAGCAGCAGCGAGGTAAGCGGCGAGGTGCCGGGATTCGAGTCGGTGGCGACAGCCATCTTCACGCCGTGGCGGCGGAACAGATCGACCGGCGGCTTCTTGGTCTCGCGGATGAAGTAGTAGGCGCCGGGCAGGATCGTCGCCACAGTGCCGGCCTTGGCCATCGCTTCGGCGCCCTCCTCGTCGGTGTATTCGAGGTGATCGGCCGACAGCGCGCCGTAGCGGGCGGCAAGGGCCGCGCCATGCAGGTTGGAAAGCTGGTCGGCGTGAAGTTTCACCGGCAGGCCGAGCGCTTTCGCCTTATCGAAGACGCGTGCCATCTGTTCCGGCGAAAAGGCGATGCCTTCGCAGAACCCATCGACGGCGTCGGCGAGATTTTCGGCGGTAATTTCCGGCAGGATGGTCCCGGCGACAAGATCGATGAAGGCGTCCTTGTCGCCCTTGGCTTCCGGCGGCAGGGCATGCGCGGCAAGACACGTCGTGCGGACCGTGACGGGGCGCTCGTTGGCCAGGCGGCGGGCAGCGCGCAGCGATTTCTTCTCGTTGTCGGCATCGAGGCCGTAGCCCGATTTCACCTCGACCGTGGTGACGCCTTCGGCGATCAGCGCGTCGAGACGCGGCAGCGTCTGGGCTATCAATTCGTCTTCGCTCGCGGCGCGCAGCGACTTGACCGAGGAGACGATGCCGCCGCCGGCGCGCGCCACTTCTTCATAGGTGGCGCCGGCGAGACGCATCTCGAACTCGTTGGCGCGGTTGCCCGCATAGACCAGATGAGTATGGCAGTCGATCAGACCGGGCGTGATCCAGCGCCCCTCGCAATCGACGGTCCTGGCGCCCTGCCCGGCCGCAGCCGGCATGTCCGCCTCGGGGCCGGCGTAAACAACAAGCCCGTCGCGCGCGGCGACCGCGCCTTTTTCGACGATGCCAAGACCGGCCGCGCCATCGGCCATGGTCGCCAGGCGCGCGTTGCGCCAGACCCGATGGCCGCTCTTCCCGTTTGCTCCACCCATCGTCTTTTCCGTTTGCTTGGATGACGATTATGTATATACATATTGAAGCGCGACGCAAGTGATAATGTCGCCTGGGCATTCAGATTCGGAGAGGAACGTGACGGCGATCTTTGCGGAACAGGCGCTTATGCCCGAGGGCTGGCAAAGCAATGTCAGGATCGCCTTCGACGGCGGCAGCGTCTCCGCGGTCGAGACCGGCACTTCGGCGCGGGCCGGCGACGAGCGGCATGCCATCGTCCTGCCGGGCATGCCCAACCTGCACAGCCACGCCTTCCAACGCGGCATGGCGGGTCTTGCCGAACTGCGCGGCCCCTCGGCCGACAGCTTCTGGAGCTGGCGCGAGGTGATGTACCGCTTCGCGCTGTCGATGACGCCGGACCAGGTCGAGGCCGTGGCGGCGCAGCTCTATGTCGAGATGCTGGAAGCCGGCTTCTCGCGCGTCGGGGAGTTCCATTATCTGCATCACGACCGCGACGGACAGCCTTACGCTAATATCGCCGAGATGGCGGATCGGGTCGCGGCTGCCGCGGCCGAGACCGGTATCGGCCTGACGCTGCTGCCGGTCTTCTATGCCCACTCCGCCTTCGGGGGCGCCGCTCCCAACGAAGGCCAGCGTCGATTCATCAATGATGTCGAGCGCTTCGGACGTCTGCTTGAGAAAGCCCGCGAGGGCGTTCGCTCATTGGAGCAGGCCGTCGTCGGTGTCGCGCCGCACAGCCTGCGCGCCGCAACGCCGGACGAGATCAACGCGGTCGCGGCTATGGCGCCGAACGGGCCGATCCATATCCATGTCGCCGAGCAGGTGAAAGAGGTCGAGGACTGCATTGCCTGGTCAGGCAAGCGGCCGGTCGAATTCCTGCTTGCCAACGCCGAGGTGGACGAGCGCTGGTGCCTGATCCACGCCACCCATATGACCGAGGCGGAAACGGTCGCGATGGCGACGAGCGGCGCTATCGCCGGACTCTGCCCGGTCACCGAGGCCAATCTCGGCGACGGCACTTTCGCGGCCCCGCTCTTCATCGAGCATGGCGGCCGCTTCGGCGTCGGTTCCGACTCCAATGTGCTGATCGGCTTGCCGGACGAGCTGAGGCAGCTCGAATATTCGCAACGCCTCGCCCATCGCGCCCGCAACGTGCTGGCCCGCGCGGGCGGATCCACCGGGCGCGCGCTGTTCGATGCTTCACTTGCCGGTGGCAGCCAGGCGCTTGGGGCCGGCTCCTCGCAGATTGCCGCCGGCGGTCCGGCCGATTTTGTCTCTCTCGACCGAAACCATCCTTCAACGGCCGGCAAGACGGGCGACGCGATCCTCGACGCCTGGATTTTCGCCAATGGCAGCAAGGTCGATTGCGTCTGGGTGCACGGCAAGAAGCAGGTCAGCGGCGGCAGGCATGCTAAGCGCGAGGCGGTCGCCGCGCGGTTCCGCGAAGTCATGACAGCATTGTCGCAAGGTTGAAGCAGGACCCGTCCGATGAGCTTGGTCGAGACAGACGATGTAGATGGCGGCGAGATACTCTCGCTGCACCAGCGCATCCTCTCGGACATCCGCGAAAAGATCCTCTCAGGCGTCTGGGCGCCGGGGCATCGCATCCCCTTCGAGCACGAGCTGACGGCTCAATACAACTGCTCGCGCATGACGGTGAACAAGGCGCTGTCGCAGCTTGCCAAGGCCGGACTGATCGAGCGCCGCCGCCGTTCCGGCAGTTTCGTGCGCCAGCCGCAATCGCAGGCGGCGGTGCTGGAACTGCACGACATCAGGATCGAAGTCGAGGCGCTTGGCCTGCCCTATCGCTATGAGCGGTTGGAACGCGCCAAGCGGCGCAGCGACGCCGAAGACCGCGCGCTGCTCGGGCTGGCCGCGCCAGGGCCGGTGCTTGCGTTGGAAGGCCTGCATTTCGCCGGCGAACGGCCGTTCGCCCTGGAGCAGCGATTGATCAATCTTTCAGCGGTGGCCAAGGCAGCCGAAGAAGAATTTATCGAGATCGCGCCCGGCCCCTGGCTGATCGGCCGCGTGCCGTGGAGCGAGGCCGAGCATCGCATCCGCGCCATGGCGGCCGATGAGAATATTGCCGACGCGCTCGACATCGACGCGGGCGCCCCCTGCCTGGTGGTCGAACGCCGCACCTGGAGCGCCGAGCACCCGGTGACGCATGTACGCTTCATCTATCCGGCCGAGAGCCATACGCTGGTGGCAAGGTTTACCCCGTCGCAGGGGTAGCCACGCCCCCTTTCTCCCCTTGTGCGCACGCGAGCCCGCAAGGAGAGAAGAGCAGGCAGGCGCTTTACAGCGCCGCCGTCACAATGATCTCGACCAGATATTCCGGAGCGGCGAGCTTGGCTTCGCCGGTGGCTCGCGCCGGGGTGTGACCCTGCGGTACCCACTTGTCCCATTCCGAATTCATTTCAGCGAAGGTGCTCATGTCGGCCAGCCAGATGATCGCCTGGACGATCTTGGTCTTGTCGGTGCCGGCCTTGGCCAGCAATTCGTCGATGGTTTTCAGGATGTCGCGGGTCTGCGAAGCGACGTTGCCGCCCGGCTCGCCGACCTGGCCGGCCAGATAGACAGTGTTCCCGTGGATGACGATCTGGCTCATGCGCGGGCCGACATCGATGCGACGAATGCTCATTGGAGGTTCCTTCGTTGTGGAGTCGCTGCTCTTTAGAGTCCGGGCCGGCCTGGAGCAAGGCCGGCGGCCACGAAACCAATTGAGCCAATTGTCTGGTCTCCGCCCATCCGCCTACACGGCGAGTTGACCGGCCGTGACACAATTCCGCCGGACCACTATGTTGACTAATGTAATAACATCACATATCGACGACACACTCGATTTCGCGGACCGACGTTTGATGACCAATGCCTGCCTGACCTTCCGCGACCTGACGCTTGGCTACGGCAGCCATCCGGCGATCCATCATCTCAACGGCATCGTCCGCAGAGGCTCGCTGACCGCCGTGGTCGGCGCTAATGGTTCGGGCAAGTCGACACTGATGAAGGGCATTGTCGGCGTGCTGAAGCCGATGGAAGGCGCGGTGGTCCGCATGCCGGGCGTCCGCACGGCCTATCTGCCGCAGCAGTCGGAGCTCGACCGCTCCTTTCCGGCGCGCGTCGTCGATCTGGTCTCGCTGGGGCTGTGGCCGAAGCGCGGCATGCTCGGCCGCTATACGAAAGAGGATCGCCAGTCTGTCAGCAAGGCGCTGATGGCAGTCGGGCTCGGCGGCTTCGAGAAACGACCGATCGACACGCTCTCCGGCGGCCAATTGCAGCGCACGCTGTTTGCCCGCGTGCTGCTACAGGATGCCGACCTCATCCTGCTAGACGAGCCATTCAACGCGGTGGATGCCAAGACGGTCGGCGACCTCATCCAGCTCATAAAACGCTGGCATGGCGAGGAACGAACGATCATGGTCGTGGTGCACGACCTCGATCTGGTGCGGCAGAATTTCCCGGAAACGCTGCTGCTTGCGCGCCAGCCGGTGGCCTGGGGCGACACAAAGGAAACGCTGCGGCCGGAGAACCTGCTCAAGGCCAGGCGTTTCCATGAGGCGTGGGAAGAGAATGCGCCCTGGTGCGAGCCGAGCGGGCATGATCATGGCCATGAACACGACCATCATGATCATGCGCATCACCATGACGACCACCAGCACGGCTCCGGACCGAGGGCGGCGTGATGGGTTTCCTCTACGGCCTGCTTATCGCGCCCTTTGCCGATTTCGCCTTTATGCAGCGGGCGCTGTTCGGCTCGCTGATGCTGTCGCTCGGTGCCTGCCCGGTCGGCGTCTTCCTGATGCTCAGGCGCATGAGCCTGTCGGGCGATGCGATGGCGCATGCCATCCTGCCCGGGGCGGCGGCGGGCTTCCTGCTCTACGGGCTCGAGATCCTGCCGATGACGGTTGGCGGGCTGATCGCCGGCATCATCGTAGCGCTCGGCGCAGGCGCCGTCTCGCGCTTCACCATCCAGCGCGAGGATGCTTCGATGGCGGCCTTCTATCTGATCTCACTTGCCGTCGGCGTTTTGATGGTGTCGATCCGCGGCTCCAGCGTCGACCTGATGCATGTGCTGTTCGGCACGGTGCTCGCTCTCAACAATGAGGCGCTGATCCTGATCGGCGGCATCGTGGCGGTGACGCTCGCCTGCCTCGCCATTTTCTGGCGCGCGCTGGTCGCCGAATGCCTCGATCCGCTGTTTCTGCGCTCGGTGAGCCGCATGGGCAGCCCGGTGCATTTCATCTTCCTCGGGTTGGTCGTGCTCAACCTCGTCGGCGGCTTCCAGGCGCTGGGTACGCTGCTCTCGGTCGGGCTGATGATGCTGCCTGCCGCCGCCGCCCGCTTCTGGACGGTGCGCGTCGAACCGATGTGCGCGCTCGCCGTGCTGATCGGCTTTGCCTCCTGCATTGCCGGGTTGCTTCTGTCCTACCATGCGTCGCTGCCGTCCGGTCCGGCGATCATCCTTTCGTCCGGCGTCGTCTATTTCTGCTCGATCCTGTTCGGCACGCGCGGCGCGCTGCGCGCCCGCATCGTGCATCACCGACACCGGACCGCCTGACCTCATTCCCACCCCTTAAAAGGAGACGCTGCCAATGCTGAAATCCTTCCGAGCCGCCCTGGCGATGAGCGTTATAACATTAAGCGCCCTCGCGACCTCGTCGGCCTTCGGGGCGCCGCTGAAAGTGGTGGCGAGTTTCACCGTGATTGCCGACTTCGCGAAAAATGTCGGTGGCGACCGCGTCAACATCACCACCATCGTCGGGCCGGACGGCGACGCGCATGTCTATGAGCCGAGCCCGGCCGACGCGGTGGCGATGGCGAAAGCCGATGTCGCGCTGGTCAACGGCCTGCATTTCGAAGGTTTCCTGCAGCGCCTCGTCGATGCCAGCGCCACCAAGGCTTCGATCGTGACGTTGACCAAGGGCGTGACGCCGATCGACTTCAAGCCGGAATTCGCCGATGCGGATGCCGCCGAAGGAGCCGGCACCGACGGCGGCAAGACGGTCACCGACCCGCACGCCTTCCAGTCGATCGCCAACGCCAAGATCTATGTGAAGAACATCGCCGACGCTTTCTGCTCCGCCGACAGCGAGGGTTGCGACAGCTATAAGGCGAACGCCGCCGCCTACACCACCAAGCTCGACGCGCTGGAGACCGAGGTGAAGGCTGCGATCCAGTCGATCCCCGAAGCCAAGCGCGTCGTCATCACCTCGCATGACGCGTTCGGCTATTTCGAGCACGAATACGGGCTGACATTCCTCGCGCCCCAAGGCATCTCGACCGACGCGGAGCCTTCGGCCGCCGACGTCGCCAAGCTGGTTAGCCAAGTGAAGCAGGACAAGGCGGCGGCGATCTTCATCGAGAACATCACCAATCCGCGGCTGATCGAGCAGATCGCCGGCGAGACCGGCATCAAGGTCGGCGGCACGCTCTATTCGGACGCGCTGTCGGGCTCGGACGGCCCAGCCTCGACCTATATCGACATGATGCACAACAACATCACGCAGATCAAAGGCGCGATCATGGGAACCTGAGCGGCGCAACATCCAACCGGGCCAACACGGCCCGGTTGGATTTTTCGATCGGCCGTCGCTATTTGGCAGGGAATTCCTTCAATGCGGATTGCCGCCCCTCTCCCGGGGTGGCAAGACTGACGCCAAAGAGATCGCGAGGACGACACCATGGAATACCGCCAGATCAGCGACGACTATTCGGTCTCCGGCCAGATCCAGCCCGAGGATATCGCCGCCATCAAGGACGCTGGCTTCAAAAGCGTGATCTGCAACCGGCCGGACGACGAGCAACCCGGCCAGCCTTCGGCGGGAAGCATTCAGGCCGCAGCCGAGGCGGTAGGCCTTGCCTTCCGCTACATTCCGGTGATCAGCGGCCAGATCACGATGGACAATGTCGAGGACCAGGCCGCCGCGCTCGACGAGCTCGAAGGGCCGGTGTTTGCGTACTGCCGCTCAGGCGCGCGCTGCACCAATCTTTACGGGCTGATCCAGCAGCAGCGGGGTTAAATCGGCAGCGCGCCGGTTTCCTTCAGCGTCTCCAGCACGATCGCCGTCTTCACATGCTGCACGGATTCGTGCGGCAGCAGAACGCCGTTGACGAACTCGGACAGAGACTTGAGGTCGGGCGTCACCACCTTCAGGATATAGTCCATCTCGCCGGTCAGCGCGTGCGCCTCCTGCACCTCGGGTAGGCGGGCGACCAATTCGCCGAAGCGGCGCGCATTGTCGCGGTTGTGGGTGGCCAGGGTCACCGAGATGACGTTGACCAGCGAAAAACCCAGGCGATCGCGGTCGAGCACGGCGCAATAACCTCTGATATAGCCGTCCTCCTCCAGCCGCTGGCGGCGGCGCGAGCATTGCGAGGGCGACAGGTTCACGCGCTCGGAAAGGTCGTTGTTGGTGAAGCGCGCATCCTCCTGCAGAAGCGCCATTATTTTGCGGTCGAATTGATCTAAGCGCGCGTCATCCATCAATATTCCTCCATTCATGCACAATTTACGCGCATAATGACCTTTTCAAGCGGTTGAATGCAAGCACCGTGCGGCTGCTCCGCGCTATCATCGCGAAAATGGCCAAGCCAGGCCACAACAGCTTTTGGAGGATTGCCATGGGCCCCTTCCCGCACGACGCCCCACCCGCGAAAATCAGCAAGCAAAACCCGGCCGGTACCGACGGCTTCGAATTCGTGGAGTTCGCGCATCCGGAGCCGGCCAAGCTCGCCGAGCTCTTCACCCGCATGGGTTATGTCGCGGTGGCGAGGCACCGGACCAAGGACATTACCGTCTGGCGGCAGGGCGACATCAACTATGTCGTCAATGCCGAGCCAGGCTCGCATGCGATGAAGTTCGTGGAGGAGCACGGCCCTTGCGCCGCCTCGATGGCGTGGCGTGTGGTCGACGCCAAACACGCGTTCGACCATGCGGTGTCGAAGGGAGCGACGCCCTATGAAGGCACCGACAAGGCGCTCGACGTGCCGGCCATCGTCGGTATCGGCGGCTCGCTGCTCTATTTCGTCGAAGTCTATGGCGAGAAGGGCTCGGCCTATGATGCCGAGTTCGAATGGCTGGGCGAGCACGACCCGAAGCCCGAAGGCGTCGGCTTCTATTTCCTCGACCACCTCACCCACAATGTCTATCGCGGCAACATGGACAAATGGTGGGACTTCTACCGCGACCTGTTCGGTTTCAAGCAGATCCATTTCTTCGACATTGACGGCAAGATCACCGGCCTTGTCAGCCGCGCCATCACCTCGCCCTGCGGCAAGATCCGCATTCCGCTGAACGAGTCCAAGGACGAGACCAGCCAGATCGCCGAATATTTGAAGAAGTACAATGGCGAGGGCATCCAGCATATCGCGGTCGGCACCGACGCCATCTACGAGGCGACCGACAAGCTTGCCGCCAATGGGTTGAAGTTCATGCCCGGTCCGCCCGACACCTATTACGAGATGTCGCACGACAGGGTGAACGACCATGAGGAGCCGATCGAGCGCATGAAAAAGCATGGCATCCTGATCGACGGCGAAGGCGTCGTCGATGGCGGCATGACCAAGATCCTGTTGCAGATCTTCTCGAAGACGGTCATCGGCCCGATCTTCTTCGAGTTCATCCAGCGGAAAGGCGACGAAGGCTTTGGCGAAGGTAATTTCCGGGCGCTGTTCGAATCGATCGAGCAGGACCAGATCAAGCGGGGAGTGATCAAGCTGGACGGCAAGGCGGCTTAAAACCTCAAGCTCATTTGCGGCTCGATGGGCTTTGATCTAAGTTCCGATCTTAAGAGGTCGAGCTGTGATCGTGTCCATAACTGAGGCTAGGGCCAAACTGTCGGAACTCGTGAGGCGCGCAAACGCCGGCGAGGAGATTGTGATTACCCGGCGCGGGGAAGCTGTAGCGCGTCTTCTACCGCCTCCAGCGAAGCACGACATTCACCCCGCAACAGTGCGGTATCAGCCTAGCCTACGACTGGAGCCCCAGCCGTTCGACCTCTTCGTTCCTCAGCTTCACGTCATATTCAAGAAGGAACTCATCCAATTGCGGCGGCGGAACGGAAGTGCCGCAGAGCATCGCATGCACTTGGCCGCGATGATGGATGTCGTGCAGGAAGACGTGTGCGAGGATATCGCCGATGCGTTCGGGAATCATGCCGTCCTCGCGCCGGTCGGTGATGACGCGGCGGTCGAGATCGGCCTCCGACAGGCCGTCGCAGAAGGCAATCAGCCTGCGGTCGCAGTCGGCCTGCGCGGCCGCCAGGCTCGCCACATCGTCGAACGGCACGAAGGTGTCGTATGCCGCGGCGCCTAGGCCGCCATCGGTCAGGAAGTCGAGATAGAGATGGTCAACCGCAAGGATGTGGTTCAGCGTCTCCTTGATCGACGGGAAAAAGCTGGTGCGCATGGCTTCGAACTCGCCGGGCTTCAGCGCAAGCACGGCGCGATAGAGCCGGTCGTTCGACCACAGATTGTTGCGCGCCATGCGGCGCAGGTGCTCGAGCAGGGTCACCGTTCGGGCTCTCCCTCACCCTTCGTATTTCTCGACCTTCTGCTCGATGGCGCCGAAGATCGAGTGGCCGGTTCTGTCCTTCATCTCGATGCGCACCGTGTCGCCGAAATGCAGGAAGGGCGTCTTCGGCTCGCCCGACTCGATGGTTTCGATCATGCGTTGTTCGGCCAAGCACGAATAGCCGGCGCCACCCGCCGATACCGGCTTGCCCGGCCCGCCGTCGAGCTTGTTGGAAACGGTGCCCGAGCCGATGATCGTGCCGGCGGCGAGCGGCCGCGTCTGCGCGGCGTGCACGATCAGCGCCGGAAAATCGAAGGTCATGTCGATGCCTGCGTTGGCTCGGCCGAACGGCTTGCCGTTGACGTCGACCAGAAGGGGAAGGTTGACCTTGCCACCGTCCCAGGCCTCGCCCAGTTCGTCGGGCGTGACCGCGACCGGCGAGAAGGCGGAAGACGGCTTCGATTGGAAGAAGCCGAAACCTTTGGCAAGCTCCGGCCCGGTGATGGCGCGCAGCGTGACGTCGTTGACCAGCATGACGAGGCGGATCCCCTCCCTCGCTGCGTCCAGCCCTGCCCCCATCGGCACGTCGTCGACGATGACGGCGACCTCGGCCTCCAGGTCGATGCCGAAGGCCTCGTCGGCCATGCGGATCGGATCGCGCGGCGCAATGAAGGAATCCGAGCCGCCCTGGTAGATCAGCGGATCGGTCCAGAAGCTCGCCGGCATCTCAGCACCGCGCGCTTTGCGCACCAGCTCGACATGATTCACATAGGCCGAGCCGTCGGCCCACTGATAGGCACGCGGCAGCGGCGAATGCGCGTCATGCTCGTGGAAGCGCGCCGAAGGCACCGCGTTGGTCTCGAGCGACTCCGCCATCGCCGCCAGATGCGGCGCAATTCGGCGCCAGTCGTCGAGCGCGGCCTGCAGCGTCGGCACCAGGAAGGAAGCGTCGGTGAACCGCGTCAGATCGCGCGAGACCACGACCAGCTTCCCGTCGCGGGTCCCGTTCTTCAGTGTGGCAAGCTTCATGCGGCTTCCTCTCCTGATGCGGCCTTTGCGCCGCTTAACCCCACAACAAGACCATCGCGGGCGATCGTCAAGTCGCCGGACCATGTTTTCCTGACGGCAGAGATCCAGTCGGCCTCGCCGACCGCGGGATCGTCGGCCGGTATGAGATGGGTGAGCACCAGCCGCCTCACGTTGGCATCACTTGCTATTCGGCCCGCCTCTTCGGCGAGGCTATGGCTGGCGAAGAGATGCTCGCGCAGCCGCGCGCCGTTGCCGGTCCGCGCGACCAGCCTTTCGACGCCCGATTCCAGCATGGCCTCATGTACGAGGATGTCGGCTCCTTTGGCAAACCCGGCTAACGGGGGAAAGAATGCAGTGTCGGAGGAAAACACCACACGCCTGCCGTCATGCTCGAAACGCAGCGCAAAGCAGTCCGTCACTGGCGGATGGTCGACACGCAGCGCCGCCACCACCAGACCATGCTCCTCCAGCACCAGCCCTTCGGCGAACTCCTCGACCGAGACCAGTGTGCGGATGTCGGGCCGGCCTTCGTCGACGATGCGTATTTCGATGTCGAACTCCAGCGCCTGGCAGAAGCACTGCCAGTAGTGGCCGGTGCCTGGCGGCCCATAGATCCTCACCGGCGACGCCAGTCCAGCGGTCCAGGCAGTGTGGATCAGTGGCCCGAGTTCGAGAACATGGTCCGAATGGAGGTGCGTGATGAAGATCAGGTCAAGCGCCTTCAGGCTTGTGCCGGCATCGACCAGGCCGCGCGTGACGCCCAGTCCGCAATCGACGACACTGGTTCGTCCACCGAGTTCCAGCAGTGTGGACGTCGGCCATGGACCGCCCGGCCGCAAAGCCGGGCCGCCCTTGGAGCCCAGAAGCACCAGCCGGCCGCTCATCGGGCGGCCCTCAAGACCAATCGCCCTCCGGCGTGCCGTTGAAACGCTTCTTCAGGTCGGCCCAGCAGTCGATATAGTTCTCCTGCAAGGTGCCGAGCTCGGCAGCATAGCGTGTCAGCATCTGGGGAAAGCGCGTCTCGAACATGAAGGCCATGGTGTTGTCGAGCTTCACCGGCTTCAGCTCCGCGCGGGTGGCTTTCTCAAAACCCGATGCGTCGGGCCCATGCGCCAGCATCTGGTTGTGCAGGCTGATGCCGCCGGGCACGAAACCTTCTTCCTTGGCGTCGTACTGGCCGTGGATCAGGCCCATGAACTCGCTCATGATGTTGCGGTGATACCAGGGCGGCCGGAATGTGTTTTCAGCCACCAGCCAGCGCGGCGGGAAGATGACGAAGTCGACATTCGCCGTACCCTCCTCGCCGCTCGGCGCCGTCAGTACGGTGAAAATCGACGGATCGGGGTGGTCGAACAGGATGGCACCAACCGGCGAAAAGGTTGCCAGATCATATTTGTAGGGCGCGTAGTTGCCATGCCACGCGACGACGTCGAGCGGCGAATGGTCGAGCTCGGTGACATGGAAGGTGCCGCACCACTTTACGATCAGCCGGCACGGCGTCTCCTTCTCTTCGAACCAGGCACAGGGCGTCTTGAAGTCGCGCGGGTTGGCGAGGCAATTGGCGCCGATCGGGCCGCGGTCGGGCATGGTGAACTTGGCGCCGTAATTCTCGCAGAGATAGCCGCGCGCCTCCTTGTTGGCGAGCTCGACCTTGAAGACGAGGCCGCGCGGCAGCACGGCGATCTCACCGGGGCGCAGCTCGATGACGCCCATCTCGGTGACGAAGCGCAGGGCGCCGACTTGCGGCACGACCAGCAATTCGCCATCGGCGTTGAAGAAATGGTCGTCGACCATCGAGCGGTTGGCGACATAGACATGCGCGGCCATGCCGGATTGACCCACCGCATCGCCGGCGGTGGTGAAGGTGCGCATGCCGGAAATGAAGTCGGTCGGCTCGCTGGGCATCGGGGTTGGATTCCACCGGTACTGGCCGAGCGCCAGCTCGTGGTCACCGATATTGGGCGCGGTCTTCCACAAAGGATAGCTGGCGCCCTTGAAGCGGCCGGTATGCTTTACGCTGGGGCGGATTCGATAAAGCCAGGAGCGCTCGTTGGTGCCGCGCGGCGCGGTGAAGGGCGAGCCCGACAGCTGCTCCGCGTAGAGGCCGTAGGCCGGCCGCTGCGGCGAGTTGCGGCCCTGCGGCAGCGAGCCGGGCAGCGTCTCGGTCTCGAAATCATTGCCGAAGCCCGGCATATAGGAAATGCCCATCCGATCCTCCCTGATCCCGGCTTGCCAACCTCTTGGACTTGGCGTGCCGGCGATGTTGACCAAACTGGTTTCATTTGTAACCATCGAAAATGTAACTATCAACGGCGCGCTGCATATGGGGAGCGCTTCATGGAATCGGATATCCTCGCGCTGGAAAGCTTCCTGCCCTATCGGCTCTATCGGTTGGCGGACACCGTCAGCCGCGAGTTCTCGCGCATCTACAAGGAGCGCCACGGCTTGACGCGGCCGGAATGGCGCACGCTTTCAGGGCTGGGCGAACGCGGCACGATGACGGCGACAGAGCTCGGGGAGCAATCGGCCATGCACAAGACCAAGGTGTCGCGCGCGGTCGCCGAACTGGAGCGGCGGCGCTGGCTGAGCCGCACACCCGACGAAAACGACCGCCGCGTCGAGCACCTGGCGCTGACCAAGGCGGGACTTGCCGCCTATCGCGAAATGGTGCCGCTGGCGAAGGCGTTTGAGAGGGAGTTGCTGGCGAGGCTGAGTGAGGAGGAACGGGCGGCTATAGCGATGGGGGTGGCGGCGCTGGAGGAGGCTTTGTCTTCTTCGTAGCGAAGGATAGGTCGGCGTCTCCGCACCAATGTGCCCTGCGAGGAATTGTCCGGCAGGACAGAGGGAGGGCACTGTCGCTTGGCGTTTCCAAGAAGCCCCTCCTGCCCTACCAATCCATCACCACCTTCCCAGAACTTCCACTCCGCATCGCATCGAAACCCGCCTGGAAGTCGTCGATGCCGATCCGATGCGTAATGAGCCCCGACACATCCAGCGGTCCCTGCACCAGCGCGATCATCTTGTACCAGGTCTCGAACATCTCGCGGCCGTAGATGCCCTTCAGATGCAGCATCTTGAAGATGACCTTGTTCCAGTCGATCTCGAAGCCGGTGGGCGCGATGCCGAGGATGGCGATCTTGCCGCCATTGTTCATGGTATCGATCATGTCGCGGAAGGCGGGTGCCGCGCCCGACATCTCCAGGCCGACGTCGAAACCTTCGGTCATGCCGAGCGCCGGCATCACGTCGCGCAGTTTCTCCTTGGACGCGTCGACGACGTGCTGGACACCGAGCTTCCTCGCAAGCTCCAGCCGCACCGGGTTGATATCGGTGATGACGACCTTTCGCGCGCCGACGCATTGTGCCACCAGCGCGCCCATGATGCCGATCGGGCCGGCGCCGGTGATCAGCACGTCCTCGCCGACCAGGTCGAAGGACAATGCAGTGTGCACGGCATTGCCCAGTGGATCGAAGATGGCGGCGATCTCGTCCGGCACGTCGTCGGGGATCGGCACGACATTGTGCTGCGGGATCGCCACATATTCGCCGAACGCGCCGGGGCGGTTGACCCCGACGCCCAGCGTGTTGCGGCAAAGATGCCCCCTGCCCGCGCGGCAGTTGCGGCAGTGGCCGCAGACGATATGGCCCTCGCCCGAGACGCGCTGGCCCACCTTGTATTCGGTGACGGCCGCGCCGTAATCGGCGACCGTGCCGACGAATTCGTGGCCGGTCACCATCGGCACCGGCACGGTTTTCTGCGCCCACTGGTCCCAATTGTAGATGTGGACGTCGGTGCCGCAAATCGCGGTCTTCCTGACCTTGATCAGCACGTCGTTGGGGCCGATCTCCGGGATCGGCACTTCTTCCATCCAGATGCCGGGCTCGGCCTTGGCCTTCACCAGCGCCTTCATCATGTTGGACATCAGACGCTCCTCAAAAATCTTGCCTGTCTTGATGGATCGGCTGCATCAGGCGGCCGCCTCCAGGATTTTCTTCAATCGCAGCAAATCTCGATCGGTCGAACGGCGGACGGCCCAGGCCATGAATGGCGCGACCAGACGTGAAAAGCCGGTTGGCGCACCGCGGTTTCTGAGCGCCATATGCGTGCGGCCTTCGCCAGCATCCCGCCATGTGTAACTCGTCTCCATCGGAAAAGGCCCTTCGGCGGTTCGCATTACAAGCCGTTCGCCCTGCACGAATTCGACAATTTCGTAGGTGTAGACAAGCCGCCGCCCGAGGAACTGGGCCACGAAGGCAATTCTCGAGCCCACCCTTGACGGCCGCGGCGTCTTCCACTCCACCGATTTGATGTTGACGTACCAGCGCGGAACATTGTCCGGATCGGCGGAGAAGGCGGCGACGTCTGCGCGCAGCCTGGAGATCTCGATACTGCTTGTCACATCGATCGCCATGGCTCGCTTCGATTTCCCGCGGTAGCGTCAAGCGATTACACCCAGCTCCCTTCCCACCGCACCGAACGCCGCGACGGCGCGATCGATATCGGCGCTGGAATGGGCAGCCGACATCTGCGTGCGGATGCGCGCCTGGCCCTTCGGCACCACCGGGAAGGAGAAGCCGATGACGTAGATGCCGCGCTTCAGCATGCGCTGCGCCATCTCCTGCGCCAAAGCCGCGTCGCCCAGCATCACCGGGATGATCGGATGATCGGCGCCGGCGAGCGTGAAGCCCAGCTTGCCCATCTCGGAGCGGAACCAGTTCGCATTAGCATATAGGCGCTGGCGCAGCGCGCCGCCATTGCGGATCAGTTCGAACACCTTGAGCGAGGCGCCGGCTATCGCCGGCATCAGCGTGTTGGAGAAGAGATAGGGCCGCGAGCGCTGGCGCAGCCAGTCGACGACCTCTCTCTTGCCCGACGTATAGCCGCCGGAGGCGCCGCCCAACGCCTTGCCCAGCGTGCCGGTGATGATGTCCACCCTGCCCTCGACGCCGCAATGCTCGGCCGAGCCGCGGCCGTTCTTGCCGACGAAGCCGACCGCATGGCTGTCGTCGACCATGACCATGGCGTCATATTTTTCGGCAAGATCGCAGACGCCCTTGAGATTGGCGATGATGCCGTCCATCGAAAACACGCCGTCGGTGGCGATCAGCCGGAAGCGGCAGTCCTTCGCCTCCTTCAGCCGCGCCTCGAGATCGGCCATGTCGTTGTTGGCGTAGCGGAAGCGCTTGGCCTTGGAGAGCCGCACACCGTCGATGATCGAGGCATGGTTCAGCGCGTCGGAGATGATTGCGTCCTCCTCGCCGAGCAGCGTTTCGAACAGGCCGCCATTGGCGTCGAAGCAGGAAGAATAAAGGATGGTGTCTTCCATGCCGAGGAAGGAGGAGATCGTCGCCTCAAGTTCCTTGTGCTCCTCCTGCGTGCCGCAGATGAAGCGCACCGAGGCCATGCCGTAGCCGTAGCGGTCGAGCGCGTGCTTCGCCGCGTCGCGCAGATGCGGGCTGTCGGCGAGGCCGAGATAGTTGTTGGCGCAGAAATTCAGCACCTTCTCGCCGCCCACTTCGATCTCGGCGGACTGCATGGAGGAAATGACGCGCTCGGACTTGTAGAGCCCGGCCGATTTCAGGCCCTGGAGCTCGCTGTCGATGTGGGAAAGGAATGCTTTGCTCATGGTTCGGCCCTGTTCGGTTCGAGGCCGGACTGTCGCGCCATGGCTGCAAAAAATCCATCGCAAAAGCGACCGCTTCGGTGGCGTCGCGAAAGCTCGATCGCAATCCTTTGCGACGGTGCGACGATAATGCGATCAAAAAGAGGTGTGCGGGAAAGGACGTGATAACCATCTTACCAGCTTTGCCGCGCCGCAGCGATCGCCGCCAGCCTCCCTTGCCGACCTGTTAACCCTTTCTGGGCAAGCGTTTTCCCGCCACGAATCCAGGGCAGGAAACCGTCGACCGGAGGGGTCAGCAAGTTATGTCGCAGCAGCCAGTGCAGAGCGTTTCGCGCAAGCTGATCCTGCTCATCAAGACCGGCTACTGGCTGGCGCTGACGATCATTGCCGCCATGGTGGTGGCTTCCTTCATTCTTCTGCAGCAGCTGATGGCGCAGCAGCAGCATAATGATGCACTGCTCGACATCGTCTCGACGCAGAAGGCGCTGTCGCAGCGCATCGTCTTCCTGGCCAGCGCCACGGGTGCTGCCTCGCGCGACAAGCAGCCGGCGCTGGTCACCGCGCTCAAGCAGGCGACTGGCGAGTTCGAGACCAACTACGACCGGCTGCTCAAGGAGACCGGCGCCGATCCGCTCTCGCCGGCGCGCAACGATCCGAAGTCGATCGAATATGTGCTGTTCAACAAGCCGTTCCACCTCGACTACTTCTCGGTCGGCCTCGTCGCCAATGGCGACAGGCTGGTCTCGTCCTTCGAGTCGCAGCTCGGCATGCAAAGCGACGGCTATAAGGGCGGCGGCGACCGCGTCGGCCTCGACGCTTCCGTCGCCAACGCCACCATGTCCGGCTATGCCGCGCTCGGCCAGCGCATCAGCGCCTTCGCCAACGAAAAGTCCAGCAGCATCCTCGAGCTGCACCGCACGCTATTCTTCGCCACCCTTGGTGTCATCGTGCTGGTGGCGCTGTTCATCTTCCGGCCGATGTCCAAAGCCATTCTGCGCAAGACGCGCGAACTGGTCGACGCGCGCAACTCGATGGCTTTCATCGCCGTGCATGACGGCCTGACGGGCCTGCACAACCGCACCTTCCTCACCGACCATTTCGACACGCTGATCAAGGGCGCGCACCGCCGCCGCGAGCGGCTGGCGGTGATCCAGTTCGATCTCGATCGTTTCAAGCAGATCAACGACACGCTTGGCCACGCCGCCGGTGACTATGTGCTGGTGGTGACGGCGCAACGCATGCGCGACTCCTGCCGGGCGTCGGACCTCTGCGCGCGGCTCGGCGGCGACGAGTTCGTCATGATGCTCAATGGCGCCGGCACCACCGAGGACATCCATGCGCTCGCCAAGCGCATCCTCGGCGAGATCAACGAGCCGATCACCTTCCAGGGCACGACCATCATGCCCGGCGCCAGCGCCGGCATCGCGGTTTATCCGGTCGACGCCGACAACGCGCAGGATCTGCTCGTCCATGCCGACCTGGCGCTCTATTCCGCCAAGAAGCTGGGCGGTGGCAACTTCTCCTTCTTCTCCGAGGAACTGCGGCGCGAACTCGACTACCGCAAGCAGCTCGAACAGGATATCCGCACGGCGATCGCCGACCGGAGCTTCGAGGTCTATTTCCAGCCGCAAGTGTCGCTGACCAGCGGCAAGATCAGCGGCATCGAGGCATTGGTGCGCTGGAAGCACGCCACGCGCGGCATGATCTCGCCCGGCGAATTCATTCCGGTCGCCGAGAAATGCGGCTTCATGCCGGATATCGGCCGCATCGTCATCAGCAAGGCGATCAACGAGGCCGCCGAATGGGACCGCGCCGGCATCGATTTCGGGCGGATCGCCGTCAATGTCTCGGGCACGGAACTGCGCGAGCCCGATTTCGACACTTTCCTGTTCGGCACGCTGGAGCGCGCGGGACTGCCGCCGCAGAGGCTGGCGCTGGAGATCGTCGAATCCGTCATCCTCGACGACGAGAAGACCGGGATCGCCGCGAAGCTTCGCCACATCCGCGCCGCGGGCGTGCATCTCGAGCTCGACGATTTCGGCACCGGCTATGCCTCGCTCAGTCACGTCAACCCGAACGAGATCGACCGGCTGAAGATCGACCGGCGCTTCGTCCAGAACATCAACGAGAACGGCGACAACACCAAGATCGTGCGCGCCATCACCGAGCTTGCCCGCGGCCTCGGCATCTCGATCGTCGCCGAAGGCGCCGAAACCGAGGCCGAGCTCGATTCTCTGATGGCGATCGGCTGCGACCAGGTGCAGGGCTATTCGATCGCCTTCCCGATGCCGCAGGACAAGGCGCGCGAATGGCTGACGGCGCGCAGCCCGAAGAAAACGAAGTTGAAAGTGCTGCAGGGCAGCCTCGCTTGAGATGCGCCGATATTCAGGTGAGGTCGGCCTGCGAATGAGGGCCTTCTGCGCTTCCGGTGCTCACGTACGTTAAGTGCGCTCCGCTCCGGTTCTCGAAAGCCATCATTCTCGACTCGACCTGACCTGAATCTCGACGCATCTCGGCACTTCCAAGCTTGACGAACTTGTCTGGGCATGGCGGCTTCCCAGGACTACAACCGGATTTCAGGGATGCGGCTTCTTGTCCTAGTACTGCTGTTCGCCGCATCGCCGGCCCTGGCCGCCGACCGCACCATATATTTGACCTTCGACGACGGTCCGCTGAACGGCACCAGCAATATCCTCGACGTGCTGCGGGCCGAGCGGGTGCCGGCGACGCTGTTCATGGTCGGCATGCATGCAGAGGCGAACGCCACCAACCGGGCGCTGCTGCAACGGGCAAAATCGATGCCGCTGGTGACGATCGGCAACCACAGCTACAGCCATGCCTACAATCACTACCGGCATTTCTACGGCGATACCGAAGGCGTGGTCGCCGACACGCTAAGGGCCAATGCCGTGCTCGGCCTGACGCCGGCCGTGCATGCGCGGCTGCCGGGACGCGATGTGTTCCGGCTGCCCAATTACTCGAAGAACGACAATTCGCTCGGGCTGGCTGAGGCCGGGCGCGAGGATCCGGATTATGAATTTGTCGCGGCGTCCGGTTTCTGGCTCTATGGCTGGGACCACGAATGGGTGCATTGAGGACAGCGGCAAGCCGGTGCAGAGCGTCGACCATCTGGTCAGCGAGATCGACCATCTGTTCGCTTACGGTCACTTCGCCAGGCCGAACAAGCTGATCCTGCTCATGCATGACGAAATGTTCCAGGACGCCTTCGACGGCAAGGCGAAACTGACGGCGTTGATCGCGGCGCTCAGGCTGCGCCATTACGCTTTCGGGGCGATAGCGGGTTACGACTGAGACGATTCGGCGTTGCGCCTAAGCGCCGCCAACACCTCGGCGAATTCCGCGAGCCGTTCATCCGGCAGACCGGCCCGGAGCCGCTTGTCGAAGGCGACCGCCGCAAGGCGCAATTTCTCGAACAATACCTCGCCGGCCTCGGTCAGCGCCACCTGATGGACCCTGCGGTTTTCCGGATCGCGGCGGCGTGTCAGCAACCCTTGCGCTTCCATGGCATTGAGGTGGTGGGTGAGCGTCGCGCCCTGGATGCCGATCATGCCCGCAAGCTCGCGCTGGTTCGCGAGTTCCTTCGATTTGACCGAAAGCAAGGTCAGCCAGACCGGCAGCGTGCCGCCGGCCTCGGCCATGGCGGCATCGAAAGCCTGCGCCACCACTTTCGAGGTGCGGGCGAGATTCATGCCGACGGGTGGGCGGTCAAACGGTGTCATGACCTGACAGTAGAGCAAGCAATGGCATGGTGGAATTCGGCTGCACGCATTGACATCTAATCGTTAGACATCTAACTTTGTCTTAACGATGACGCAGCATCATGTTGTGGCGCGCAGGCAGCGGGCGGCAGAGAGGAATGCGGTCATGCAATATGTCTACATCATCACCATCGGCCTGCATGTCATGGCCGGCGTGTTCTGGGCCGGCACGACCATCGCTGTTGCCCGCGATCCGGAGATCAAGGCGGAGCGCTTCATCCGGCCGCAACTCGGCGCCTCCGGCGTGGTTTTCCTGACCGGCATACTGCTCTGGTATTTCTTCCATGAGGGCGCGTTCGGCCCGATGGAGAAGGTGCTGGCGCTGGGCATTATGACGGCGCTGATCGCCGCCGGGGTGCAGGGCGCCCTTGTCGCCTCCTCCAGCAGACAGTTGGCCGGCGCCGATCAAGCGACGCAGACTGAGCTGCGGGCGAAAATGAACAGGGGCGAACGCATCGCGGGCGGGCTGCTGGTCATCACCGTGTTTTGCATGGCGACCGCCAAGCTGTTTTGACATCGCACGGCCGGCGAAACCGACCGGGCGCGGCGCGCAGCGGACCGAAGCGGCAGGTGGCTCTCCTTGCAAAGGTCCGTTGCGCGTCACAAGCCGGTGGACTTGAGAGAGGAACCGCCTAAGCCATTTCGGGGCGCCTGGAGGCCTCGCGAATCGCCTTGTGAACATTGCGCTGCAGGTCCATGAAAGTGGCGCTCTCCATGACCTCTTCGCGGCGCGGGCGCTCGATGTCGACGTCGAAAGTTCGCATGATGCGCCCCGGGCCGATGCCCATCACGACAATGCGGTCCGACAGATAGACGGCCTCTTCGACGTCGTGGGTGACGAAGAGCACGGTTAGCCTGTGCTCCTCCCATATCTGGGTGAGCAGCTCCTGCATCTGATGCCTGGTCAGGGCATCGAGCGCACCAAAGGGCTCGTCCATCAGCAGCATCTTGGGGCGGTAGGAAAGCGCGCGCGCAATGGCGACGCGCTGCTTCATGCCGCCCGAAAGTTCGGATGGATAGAGATTGGCCGAGTGCGGGAGCTTGACCAGGTCGAGATGCTCAAGCGCGATCCTGCGGCAGGTGGCACGGTCATGGCCGGCGGCCTTGAGGGCGAACTCGATGTTCTGCTGCGCCGTCAGCCAGGGCAGCAGCGTATAAGACTGGAAAACGACGCCGCGATCGAGACCCGGCCTCAGGATCGGCGACCCGTCGATGTCGAGATCGCCGGAGTCGAAATCCTGCAGTCCGGCGACGATCGACAGCAGCGTGCTCTTGCCGCAGCCCGACGTGCCGACCAGCGAAATGAACTCGTTGTCGGCGAGGTCGAGATTGATGTCGCGCAGCACTTCGGTGCGCCGCGCGCCGGTGCCGAAGCTCTTGTGGAGACCTTTGATCCGCAGCTTGGGGGAATTCATTGGCCTTGCCTCGTCATGAACGGCTGTCCTGACGGAACAGCACCTTGCCCAGCGCCTTCATGACCTGATCGGTGATCAGGCCAAGAATGCCGAGCAGAAGGATGTAGCCGATGATGGTGTTGGTCTGGAAATAGCGCTGTGAGACGGTGATGCGATAGCCGAGCCCGGACGTCGCCGCGACGAGTTCGGCCAGCACGAGCCAGGTCCAGGCCCAGCCTAGGCTGATGCGCAGTGTGTCCCAGATGCCCGGCAAGGCGCTGGGCACCACGATGCGCGTCAGGATCTTGCGATCCGGCAGGCCGAGCGTCCTGCCGAGACCGACGAAGTCGCCCGGCACGCGCTTGACGTTGTCCATGATCATCAGCACCTGCTGGAAGAAGGTGCCGATGAAGATGATTAGAAATTTCTGGACGTCGCTCGTCCCCGCCCACAGGATGGAGAGGGGCACGAATGCCACGACGGGCATGTAGCGGATGAAGTCCACAAGCGGCTCGATGGCAGCTTCCCAGGCCCTGAAGCTGCCGATCAGCACGCCGATCGGGATAGCCAGCGCCGAGGCGATCAGGAAGCCGACCGAAATACGGTAGATCGAGGCCTTGAGATCGGTCAGCAGCGTGCCGTCGGCCCAGAGCTTGCCGAGCTGCGTTGCCACGCTGGCGGGCGACGGCAGGAAGATCGGCTTGACCAGGTCGAGCCCCGTCGCCGCCCACCAGGCGAGGCCGAGACCGGCAAAGACGGCCACGGCGATGATCAGGAAACGGGAGCGCGCGATCGGCGCTCCGATCCCGGAGGATCGGCGGCGGCGCGTCGCCTGCCTGGCGGCAGGTCCCGTCGCCGCGCCAGGCTGGCTCGCTTTGCCGGCAGGCTCGTCGGACATCTCGGCGGCCGCCACGACCCGGCCTACTGCGCGGCCTTAACGAAGGCCGGATCGATCATCTGCTCCGGCGTCACGTCGGACTGGAGAAGCCCGGCATTCTTGGCGGCGGCCTCGACGTCGGCGAATGTCTTGGTGGAAAAATCGCCCGTCAGCGCGCCCTTGTTCTCGGCAAGCGAATAGTAGCGCACGCCGTCGAAGGCGGTGTTCAGGTCCTCGACGCTCGAGCCCACCGCCTTGGAGATGATGGCGCGGCCGCCGGGCGTGTCGGCATTGTAGTCCTTGAGCGCGGCGTCCCAGGCCTTGATCATGGCAAGCACCTGGCCGGGCCGCGACTTGATGACCTCGTCGCGCACCACCAGCACATCGCTGATCAGGCCGGGATCCTCGCCGGCGGTGAAGAGAAGCTTGACGTCCTTGTTCTGCGCCCTGGCCGTGGTGAGATAGGGCTCATAGGTGACCGCGACCGGGACGCGGCCGGCGATCAGCGCGCTGCCGGCATCCGCCGCCGGCATGGGCACCGGCTGGACGTCGGCGATCGACATGCCGTTCTTGGCCAGCGCGTATTTCAGCAGGATGTCGCTGGTCGTGCCTTCCTCGAAGGCGACCTGCTTGCCCTTGAGATCGGCGATCGAGTTGACGTCCTTGCCGGCGATCATGGCGTCAGCGGTCATCGAGACGTCGAGCAGCAACACGATCTTGACCGGCAGGCCGGCCGCAACCATGCCCATGGCGGTGTGGGTAGCGATGTTCGCCGCGTCGAGCTGGCCGCTCGCCAGGGCGGCGTTGATGTCCTTGTCCTCGGTGAAGTTGACGATCTGGACGTCCGACAGACCGCTCGCCTTGAACAGGCCCTTGGCTTCGGCGACATGCCACTGGCCGTAGCCCAGCCACGGCTCGATGCCGATCTTGAACGATCCAGCCTCGGGCGTCGCGGGAATGGCCGTATCGGCGGCGTGGGCCAGCGGGGCGAAGCCGACGGTGGCCGCCACCACGAGCGCCCGGAATTGTCCTGTGAGGTTACGCATCATCTTTGTTCCCCTTGATGATTCAGACCGCTTTTTTGAACCAAACTTCCTGTCCGGTAGAATGCGGCTTCTGCTTCTTGCGGCACTGTGCCTCGGCGTCTTACCTGCCACGTCGAGGGAAGTGAAACGATATTCAACGTCGGCGGCAATGGATGTCAAGGCTAAAATACATACATGCATATACAAGCTGGAGAGGCTGATTTCCGTGCGCTTGGCAGCATTTTGGCAACCCGATCCCTGCCCCTTCATGACCGGCGCCGGAGGCATGAACCGCCCCACCCGTCTCAGGTCTTGCGCGACGGAGAATAGCGGCTGCCGAGCGAGTAGCGGCTACCGACATAGGTGAGCTTGCTGATGGTGGCGACGACCGCGCCGGTCCAGGTCCGGCGATGCAGGAGAAGACAGCAACTGCCGATGTCGATGGCGAGGCGCCGCGCCGTCTCGGCATCGGCCGGGACAGCGGAAATGATATGCTCGACCTCGGTCACCGGCGTCTTCTGCATCAGGTAATCGTAGGTAGCCGTCTTCGAGAAATCCTGCTTGTCGTAGTCCGGTATCAGGCTCGGATTGACGAAGCGCTCTTCCAGCTGCACGGGCAGGTCGTTCTCGAAGTTGACGACAACCGAATGATAGATCGCCGCGCGCTTGGCGAATTCGAAGGACAGCGAGAGCTCCTTGGTCGGCATGATCCTTTCGAGGACGAGAACCTCGGAGCGATGCCTGTTGCCGCGCGCGACGATCTCGGCCGCGATGTTGTTGATCTCGATCAGCGTCGATTGCGGCCGGGGCGGCGCGATGAATGTCCCCACGCCCTGCAGCCGGATCAGGAAGCCGGCCGAGGTCAACTCCCGCAAGGCGCGGTGAACGGTCATCCGCGACACGCCGAGCGCCGCGACGAATTCATTTTCGGACGGCAGCTTGCGGTCCGTGCTCCACTTGCCGGTTCCGATGTTGGTCAGGATGTAGTCCTTGACCTTCTCGTAGAGGGGGCTGGCCGTATCGGGCAAAGCACTCATTTTCGAAAGTCCTTTCCTGCAAGCTGTCGGCAATCACGCGCCGGCAGGCCGCCGCATCCGGATAATGGTTTTCAAGCCGTCGCCCTGCCCCGCCAAAAGACGCTCATAAGCGGCGGGAATATCGTCCAGGCCGATCTCGCGATCGATTAGGCTGATCAGCGGCCCGGACAGCTCCGCCAGCATGCGGATGGCGTCGGGCAGTTCGTCGGCAAAGGCGTGGCATCCCAGGAGCCCGATCTCGCGTTCGACCAGCACGTTGGGGTCGATGTCGAGGCGCCCGTGGAAAATGCCGACCAGCGCGACAGTGGCGCCGGAGCCCAGAACACCCAGCAACTGGTCGAGCGCGGCGATACTGCCGGTGGCCTCGACGGCCGCAAGCAAAGGCGCATCGGCGGTCGCGGCGGCGACGGCGCCGCGGTCGAGATCGACGATGGTGGCGCCGGTCACCCGGGCGACGCGCTCGCAGCGGGCCTTGTTGCGGTCGGCGATCAGCACCCTGCCCGGGAACGTCCGCGACAAGAGCAGCGCCGCCAGGCCGCCGATGGTGCCGCAGCCAACGACAAGCACGCAACCCGCCGTCTTTGGCAGGCGCCGCACGGCATGGAGCGCCACGGCGAGCGGCTCGGCCATCGCCGCCACCCTTTCGTCGAGCGCGGCGTCGATGACATGCAGCAGACGCGCAGGCAGGAGCGCCTCTTCGGCAAAGCCGCCGTCGCAGACTTCGCCGACGAAGCCCAGCGCGGCGCACAGATGCCGCCTGCCGGCGCGGCACTGCACGCACTCTCCGCACCAGAAACGGGAATCGGCGACGACCCGATCGCCCACGGCGACCGTGTCGACCCCCGCGCCGACCGCGACCACCGTGCCGGTCAGCTCGTGGCCGGCCGTCGACGGCACGCGGCTTATCCACTGTCCGGTGCGGAAATTGTGGAGGTCAGAACCGCAGATGCCTGCGGCATCGACATTGAGTTTCACCCAGCCGGCGTCGGGAGCCCCTGGCGCGGCGATATCTTCGACGCGCAGGTCGCCGGGGCCGTGGAGTCTGGCGGCCTTCATCATGCCGGTCCGTCAGGCGCCGAGATAGCGGTCGCGGATTTCCGAGACCGCGTTCTCATGCGAGCTGAAGCCCTCATAGCGGGCGAGCCTGCGGGCATGGCCGGCAAGCTCCGGATAGGCGGTCGAGGTCACATAGCCGACCGACGAGCGCTTGAGGAAATCCGTCACCGAAAGCGGCCCGTAGGTGCGCGCCCAGCGGCTGGTCGGCAGCACCGCGTTCGGCCCGAGGACGAAATTGGCGAGCGTCACCGGCGTGTGCGGCCCCATGAGGATCTCGGCGGCCTCGGTGATGTGGCCGAGATGCGCGAACGGCTCCTTGGACAGGATCTCGAGATGCTCGGGCGCATAGTCGTTAATGAAGCGGTAGCTGTCCTCCAGCGAAGCGGTCAGCACGATGCCGCCGCGCCTGCCGGTCAGCACTGCGCGCGAAAACTCGACCCGCTGCTCGCTCATGCGGGACCAGTGCTCGGGAAGTGCTGCCAAGGCAGCGTCGGCGACCTTGCGGCTGTGCGTCACGAGATAGGCGGAGGAATCCGGTCCGTGCTCGGCCTCGATCAGAAGATCGAGCGCGGCGAGGCCGCCGTCGACACTGTCGTCGGCGAAGATGATCGCTTCCGACGGCCCGGCCGGAAGACCGGTGTCGATGATCGAGGAGAGCAGGCTTTTTGCCGCAACCACCCAGGGGCTGCCAGGCCCGACGATCTTGAGCGCGGGCTTCACCGTCTCGGTGCCATAGGCGACAGCCGCGACCGCATGCGCGCCGCCGCATTTGTAGACCGTCTCGACCCCGGCGAGCCGTGCGGCGACCAGGGTCGCGGCATCGACGGAACCGTCCGCGGTCGGCGGCGTCACGATGGCGATCCGCGGCACGCCGGCGATGACGGCCGGAACGGAGGTCATCATCGTCACCGACGGAAAGGCGCCCTTGCCGCGCGGAACGTAGAGCGCGACCGAGGCGATCGGCGTGTAGCGGTCGCCGGCATAGGCACCGGGACGGACCTCCTTGAGCCACATCGTCTCGGGACGCTGCTCCTCATGGAAATGCCTGATGTTTGCGATGCCAAACCGGATGCTGTCGATGACATCCTTGTCGACCTTGCCGAAGGCGGCGTCGAACTCCGCTTCCGAAACCTTCAGACTGCCCGCGGCCACATCGGCCTTGTCCAGATCCCTGACGAAGCGGAGCAAGGCCGCGTCGCCTTCCGTCCTGACCGCCTCGAGGATCGGGCGGACCTTCTCGGCGAAGGCCGAGAGGTCGGCCTCGGCGCGCTTCAGCAGGCTCGCCCGCCGTTCGGCGCTGGCGGAAGAGAGGTCGTGGAAGCTGATCTCGGACATCGCTGCTCCTCAGAAACACGGGAAAAGTATATACATGTATGTATAATGGCGGCCAGTATTTTCCTGCGCCCTGCCGCCAAGCTGGCCACCGCAAGCCGCTTCAGATCGAGGCAAGAAAACCCCCGTCCACCGGAAACGACTGACCTGTGATGTAGGCCGAGGCATCCGAGGCCAGGAACACCGCGATCCCGTGCAGATCCGAAAGATCGCCGAAACGATGCTGCGGTATTTTGGCCAGCATCGATTGCTGCCACGCCTCGTCGGCGTAGAACACTTCCGTCATCGCCGTCCTGAAATACCCGGGTGCAATGGCGTTCACCCTGATCCCGAGACCCGCCCATTCCGCCGCCAGCGCCCGCGTCATGCCGAGCAGGCCCGACTTCGACGAGCCGTAGGGCACAGCCGTGGGTATGCCGACTTCGGAGGTCAGCGAGCACAGGTTGATGATGGCGCCGGGCCTTCCGGCATCGCGCATGTGGCGGGCGGCGGCCTGGGCGCAGAAGAAGGCGCCCTTGAGGTTGGTATCGACAATGCGGTCCCAGAGCGCTTCATCGACATCGAGCGAAGGCCTGACCTCTTCCATGCCGGCATTGTTGACCAGGATATCGAGACCGCCAAGCAGGTTGGCGGCCTCGGCGGTCGCGGCGCGGCAGCGGGCGACGTCGGTAACGTCCAGGGCAATGGCATGCGCAACCCCGCCGGCGGCCCTGATCGCCGCCGTCGTCTCCTCCAGCGAAGCAAGGCTGCGCGCCGTGACGGCGACAGCGGCGCCGGCCGCGCTCAGCGCCTCGGCGATGCCGCGCCCGATGCCGCGGCTGGCGCCGGTGACGAGCGCCTTCCTGCCCGACAGGTCGAAGAGGGAAGCATTGCGCATGTCGATCCTCCTTGGCCTTGCCGGCCTGCCCTCGCTCGCAGACTAACCGATCCTTGGTTATACATACAAGCATATACAAATGCTTTTGGCGCCGCAGTGAACAGCCGACCGCAGAGGGCGCGGTACCCGCAACCGATACCCAACCCCGTACGGCGCTTTTCCTGCCGCCTCGATTTGAGCTGCGGCTTGTCAGTCAGATCCTGATCCCGAACCGGATGCCGTCATAGATGGCGGCGTGGATGTTGCGCGAGGCGACCGCGTCGCCGATGCGAAACAGCACGAAGCCACCTTCGGGATTGCGCGGCGGAAAAATCTCGCCGCCGCTCACAAGGCGCTCGTAATCGACCGCGCCGCGATTCTTCGACAGGGGCTTGAGCGACAGATAGAGATCGTCGAGCGGCGCGGTGCCATGCTCGACCACGACCTGGTCGACGCGCCGCTCGCCGCGCCAGCCGTCAGCGAAGTCCGACGCCAGCTCGGCAACGAGCTGGTTGCCTTCGCGCCGCACGGAGCGCAGCCTTGTGTTGATGGTGACGGTGACGCCTTTCTCGTGGAAGGCGCGCATATAGGGCACGTGGTTCATGCCGCCCATTTCCGGCGCGAAGAAGCGCTCCGGCGAGACCAGTTCCAGCTTCGAGCCGCTGTTGGCGATGAGTTCGGCCGCGCCCATGCCCTGATGGCCGCCATTATCGTCGTAGAGCAGGACATTCTCGGCCGGCTTGACGCTGCCGGCCATGATGTCCCAGCTCGACGTAACGAGATTGTCGCCGGCCGTCAGCGGCGGGTTCTGCGGCACGCCGCCCGTCGCCACGATGACCACGTCCGGCGACAGCGCCAGCACATCGTCCTTCTCGGCCCAGGTGTCGTAGCGGATCTCGACACCGAGGCGGTCGAGCTCGGCCAACCTCCAGTCGATGATGCCGATCAGCTCCTTGCGGCGCGGGTTCTGGGTCGCCAAGCGCACCTGGCCGCCTGCCTGGCTGGAAGCTTCGAGCACCGTCACCTGGTGGCCGCGCTCGGCGGCGACACGCGCGGCTTCCAGGCCGCCGGCGCCCGCCCCCACCACCACGACCTTTTTCTTTGGTCCTTCGCTCTTCGCGATGATGTGCGGAATGGTCGCCTCGCGGCCGGTCGCGGCGTTGTGGATGCACAGCGCCTCACCGCCTTCATAAATGCGGTCGAGGCAATAGGTGGCGCCGACGCAAGGGCGGATCTCATGCTCGCGGCCTTCCATCACCTTCTTGATGATATGCGGATCGGCGATGTGGGCGCGCGTCATGCCGACCATGTCGAGCTTGCCGCTGGCGATGGCGTGGCGGGCGGTGGCGACGTCGGAAATGCGGGCCGCATGGAAGGTCGGGAATTTCGTCGCCGCCCTCACCTCGCCGGCGAAATCGAGATGCGGCGATGAGCGCATGCCCGTCACCGGGATGACCTTGGTCAGCGACGCGTCGGTTTCGATCGTGCCGCGGATGATGTTGAGAAAGTCGACCTTGCCGGATGAGGCCAGGCGCCTGGCGATCTCGACGCCCACTTCCTTCGAGATGCCATTTTCAAAGTCCTCGTCGGCGACCATGCGGATGCCGACGATGAATTTATCGCCGACGGCGGCGCGCACGGCGTCGAGCACCATATCGGTGAAGCGCAGCCTATTGTTGAGCGAGCCGCCGAACTCGTCGTCGCGATGGTTGGTCAAAGGCGACCAGAAGCCGTCCATCAGATGGCCGTAGGATTCGAACTCGATGCCGTCGAGGCCGGCCGCCTGGCAGCGCTGCGCAGCCGCGGCATAATCGGCGACGATGCGCTCGATGTCCCAGTCCTCGATGGCCTTCGGGAAGGCGCGATGCGCCGGCTCGCGCACCGGCGAGGCCGACAGCACCGGCAGCCAATCCGCCTTGTTCCATCCGGTGCGGCGCCCAAGATGGGTGATCTGGATCATCACCTTGCAGTCATGCTCGTGGCAGGAATCCGCCAGTTCGGCGAGCCAGGGCACGATGCGGTCGTCATAGACATGCAGATTGCCGAAAGCGGCCGGGCTGTCGCGCGAGACGATCGCCGAGCCAGCCGTCATGGTGAGCGCCATGCCGCCCTTGGCCTTCTCTGCGTGATAGAGCCGGTAGCGCTCCTTCGGCATGCCGTCCTCGGAATAGGCCGGCTCATGGCTGGTCGACATCACTCGGTTCTTCAGCGTCAGATGCTTGAGCTGGTAGGGTTGGAGAAGCGGGTCGTTGCTGGTCATTGTCTTCCTGCCGTTCAAATTGTGCGGGAGGTGAGCGCTCCCGCTTCCATTTCACGCATCGGATTCATCCGAAAACCGCTGCGCACTTTTCGGTCCGATGCTAATGAGCGGCCAAACGCGCTGTGCCCGAGAGGACCGCAACGCTTCTTTCAACCTTCGTTTTCGCGCCCGCCGCCGTTGAACTGCGTTTCCAGCGGCCGGGAGCAAGGAGCCACCCATGACCGACGCCAAGAACCTCACCCAGCTCGGCAAGCACGTCGAGACGCCACAGAGCCCCGAACAGGCGGTCCTGGAGACCGTGCCGTTCCAGCGCGGCGACGGTCCGCCGGCGATCGTGCGCTTCACCTGCCCCGAATTCACCTCGCTCTGCCCGGTCACCGGCCAGCCCGACTTCGCCCACATCGTCATCGATTACGCGCCCGATAAGACGCTGGTGGAATCGAAGTCGCTGAAGCTGTTCATGACCTCTTTCCGCAACCATGGCGCCTTCCATGAAGAGTGCACGGTGATGATCGGCCGCCGCATCGTGGGGGCGACCAAGCCGCTCTGGCTGCGCGTCGGCGGGTACTGGTTCCCGCGCGGCGGCATCCCGATCGACGTATTCTGGCAGACCGGCGCGCCGCCCAAGGATGCCTGGCTGCCCGACACCGGCGTGGCGCCCTATCGCGGGCGCGGTTGAGCTGACCGCCATCATTCGCACTGGTATTGGCTCAGCGCCCACTCACCGGTGACTGACAGAAGGTCGGCGACTTTCCAGGCCCCACCGACTTTCTTCAGCTTCCATTCCAGCCGGTGCTGGTGGCCCTCGACGACGAAGGCGACCACCACCTTGGATTCGTCGCCATTGACGGCCTCGATGGTGCGCAGACTCTTGTCGATGGCGAGCTTGTCATAGTTGGCATTGTCCAGCGCCATGTTGGGATCGAGGCACTCGCCCTGCCCCGAGGCGCGCAGCGCGTCGCTCTTGTCGAGAACGGTTTTCGCCGGGTCGATGAAGTTCTTGCGCTGGGCGGGATCGAGCTCGAGACCAAGATGCTCGTAGAAGGGCTTGACCACCGCCGTGGGCGATCCGGGCAGGACAGGCGCGGGAGGCGGCAGTTCGGCCGGTTTGGTTTGCGCAGCCGGCGGTACGGCCAGCGGCGAACCGTTATCCGCTGGCGCATTGTCGCCGGATGAGGCTTTTGGCGGCGGCGCGCCGAAGAGCCCCTGCGCCGAGGCGCCGCCGCTCAGCCCCGCGGCCAGCATCGACAAGCTCGCCAGCGCGAGGACGAGGCGGCGAAGCACGGCATCACTCCGTCGAGGCGCCGCATTCCAGCGCGCTGAGCTTCCAATCGTTGGTCTTGGAGCTGATGTCGGCGATCTTCCACTTGCCGTCCAGTTTCTTCAGCGACCACACCATTTCCCTTTTTGAGTCATCGCCTTCCGGGAAGAGATTGAAGCTTGCCGTCACCTCGGCGGTGTCGCCATTGACGGCCTCGGTGAGCTTCAGCGTCTTCGACAGGGTCTTCTGGTCGAAATCCTGGGCGTCGAGGCCTGGGTCGAAGTCGATGCAGGACACCTCGTCGGGCTTTTCCTTCTGCGCCTTGTCGTTGGCTTCGAACAGCCTGGTGACCGGCTCGGTGAAACGATCACGGTATTTGGCGTCCGCCTCGAACTTCACCGCGGGCACGTAGAAGAACTTCACGGCGTTGGACGCAGGCCCGGCAAGCGCGGCGTCAGGCAAGGCAATCGAAAGGACAGCGGCAAGCACTATCGGCTTCATGCAGGTTCTCCGGGGTTCGGTGCGTGGCAGCACGCTTGCCACCACGCATCCTGCATATCGCCTTTTTTGCGGCTCATGAAGGCCAGGCGCGGTCAGGCATCCAGCCAGACGTTCTGGAAATCCATTTCGTAGGTCTGGTGCATCGAATAGTTCTTCACCTTCTTGTTCATGTGACAGTAGAGCTTCTGCCAGAAGGGCTGGACGATGACACCAGAGTCCTGCAGGATCGCCTCGACGTCCTTCATCACCTCCTTGCGCTTGGCTACGTCGATCTGCGACAGCGCCTCCTTGAGCTTGGCGTCGAACTCCGGATTGGAATAGGCCGTCTCGTTCCAGGCCTCGCCGGTGCGGTAGCCCAGCGCCAGCACCTGCACGCCGAGCGGGCGCATGTACCAGATGGTCATGGAATAAGGATATTTCGTCCAGTCGTTCCAGAAGGTCGAACCGGGCAGCACCGTCCGCTTCACCTTGATGCCGGCCTCGCGCAGCTGGCCGGCAATCGCGTCGCCGGTGTTCTTCTGCCATTCGTCCTCGACGGTGATCAGTTCATGCTCGAAGTCGGCCTGGCCGGCTTCCGCCATCAGCTTCTTGGCGCCGGCGGCGTCGCGCTGCTTCTTGGGCAGCGGGTAGTATTCGGGATGGATCGGGGCGACGTGATGGTTCTCACCGACCGTACCACGGCCACTATAACCGAGCTGCATCACCTGGTTGTTGTCGACCGCCATCTGCAGCGCGTTGCGGACCCGCTTGTCGTCATAGGGCTTATGCGTGATATTGGTGCGGGCAACGAGCGTCGTCGCGGTCGCGACCTCTGATTTCACCAGATCCATCTTGTCGAGAGCGTCGATGAAGTCGGCCGGCGTTTCGAAGTCGAGGTCGATCTCGCCGGAATCGAAGGCGTTCAGCGTGGCGTTGAAGTCGGTGCCGTAGTCGATGAACTCGACCCCGTCGAGCGGTGCTTCGCCGCCCCACCATTTGCCGTTCTCGCGGCGCTTGACGACAGCCTTCGACCCGACCGCGTAAGATACCAGCTCGAAGGCTCCGGTGCCGATCGGCTTCTTGATCGGATCGGCGCCGTCCTTGTCGAAGTCGCGATGCACGACCAGCGCCGGATAGTCGGTGAAGCCGGGAATGATGGCGATGTCGGGTTCGACGAGCTTCAGCTTGACCGTATGGTCATCGACCTTGGTGATCGCGCCATCCTTGGCCTTACCGGTCTTGGTGTCGATCAGCGCGCCGACACGGGCGGCCATGGAATTGCCGGAAGCCCCCTTCTCGCACCAGCGGTTCAGGTTGGCGACCACGTCATCGGCATTGAAGGCATCGCCATTGTTCCAGGTGACGCCCTTGCGCAGATGCAGCGTGTATTCGGTGGCGTCGTCATTGACGTCCCAGCTCTCGAGCAGGACCGGCTCGAAGGTGAACTGGTGCGTGTAGCGTACCAGCGGCTCCAGCCAGCAGCGGGTGACGTTCGCCATCTCTGTCCAGTCATAGGTGCGCGGATCCTTCTGCGCCTTGACCGACATCGCGACATGCAGCGTTCCGCCCTTCTTCGGCTCGTCGGCGAGCGCCTTGGTCGGCGCGGCAAGGCCGATCATGCCATAGGCGAAAGCCGTCGATGCGCCGAAGGCGCTTGCCAGCGCCAGGAATTCGCGCCGGTCGACACGCCCCGCGCGCGCCTCCTCCGCCATCGCTTCGATCGCGGCCGGTACCCGGTCGCCATTGCTTCTGAACAGTGTCATTCTCTTTCTCCCATTGGTTTGATCAGGTCTTTTCGCCCGTTTGCTTGGACTGTCGTCTCTATCAACTAATGCTGTCCGGCAGCCTTTCCTCGCGCCGCGCGATCAAATCCCTGAGACCTTCGGCAATGCCCTCGTCGAGCTTCGGCTCCTGGTAGTCGGCGAGCATGGCGCGCGCCTTTTCAAGGCCTCGCGTGTCATGGTCCTTCGCGCCTTCGGCAGTCCACTGCTCGAAGGAATTGAAGTCCATGATGTTGGGCATGAAGAAGGCGCTCTCAAAATGCTCGAGCGTGTGCTGGGTGCCGAGGAAATGCCCTTGCGGACCGACCTCGCGGATCGCCGCCATAGCGTCCTTGAAATCGTCGAAGGATACGCCGCCGGCGTATTTGTACCAGCCGACCAGCTGCTCGCAGTCTATGGCGAATTTCGAATAGCCGCAGGTGAGCCCCGCCTCCAGCCAGCCGGCCGAATGCCAGATGTAATTGGCACCGGAAAGGATCGCCGCATGCATCAGCATGTTCGCCTCGTAGCCGGCCTGGGCGTCGTTGAGCTTGGAGCCGACATGGAAGCCGGAGGTGCGCCACGGCAGCTTGTACTTCCTGGCCAGCGCGCCCATCAGATACATCATCTGCGCCGCTTCCGGCGTGCCGCCCATCGGCGCGCCGGTCTTCATGTCGACGGTGACCATGAACTGGCCATAGATCTGCGGCGAGCCGGGCCGGATGAGCTGGGTCAATGCCACGCCGGCAAGCGCCTCGGCGTTGACCTGCGCCACCGCACCGACGGCGGAGGCCGCGGTCGAGGCGCCGCAGAGCGCGAAGGGCGCCAGGATCAGCGGTTGGTTGTGGCTCGCATAGACCCGCATGGCGTCGATCATAGTGGCGTCCCACACCAGAGGCGAATTGCAGTTGGTGATCGCCACCAGCACCGGATTGTCGCGCACGAACTCCTCGCCGAAGACGATTGCAGCCATCGCCATCGTGTCCTCGGCCCGCTCCTTGGACGTCACGATGCCCATGAACGGCTTGTCGGAGTGCTTCAGCGCCGAGTGGATGATGTGGAGATGCCGCTTCGGCACCGCAATTTCCATCGGCTCGCAGATGACCGAGCTGGACGAATGTAGCGCCGGCGCCATATAGGCGAGCTTGTGGAAATTGTTGAGGTCGGCGAGCGTGCCGTAGCGGCGCTTGTTGTCGAGGTCGCGGACATAGGGCGCGCCATACATCGGCACGAAGATCGAGTTCTTGCCGCCGACGCGCACGGTGCGCTCGGGATTGCGGGCATTCAGCGTGAACTCCGCCGGAACCTTCGAGACCAGCTCCATCAAAAGCGCGCGATCGATGCGGACACGCGTTTGCCTGACATCGGCACCGGCGGCCTTCCAGAGCGCGATCGCCCCGTCGTCGCGGAATTCGCAGCCCACCTCCTCGAGGACCTTGAGCGATTCCTCGTGGATCAGTTCCACCGCCTCGTCCGGCACGATCTCGTAGGCGGGGATCTTGCGCACGAGGGTCGGGAAGGACGCGATCGGCGCGCTTCTCAGCGCCTTTCGGCCAAGACGGCCGCCGCCGCGGCGGTGGGTCTGTTCGGTCAATTCAACGGCCGGTGCGTTCATGGAGCCTCCTTCTTCCCGCCACTCACGTTAGCGAGACAAAATATGGCTGTGACGCTGGAAAATCCTGATCTTCTGTATAAGTTGTGCTTATGCGAAGCCTGCGCCACCTCCTGCCCTCGGCCGGCAGCCTCGTCGTTTTCGAAGCCGCCGGCCGGCTTTCCAGTTTCACCGCCGCCGGGCGCGAGCTCGGCATGACGCAGGCCGCCGTTTCCTATGCCGTGCGCGGCCTGGAGGAGCAGCTCGGCGCCAAGCTGTTCCAGCGGCGCCACCGCCAGGTGCTTCTGACCGAAGCCGGCGAGCGGTTCCATGCCGATGTCTCGCTCGGCCTGTCTCATATCCGCAAATCGGCGGAGGACCTTCGCCTGCAGGCGACCGGCGGGCATGTGACGTTAGCCGCCTCGACCGCTTTCGGTTCGTTCTGGATGATGCCGCGCTTGCAGCAGTTCCGCGACGAACTGCCGGGGATCGATCTGCGCATCCAGACCGCCGACCGCGACCTCGACATCATCGCCGAGGGCATACCGCTCGGGGTGCGCGGCGGCGTGCCGCGCGATTGGCCGGACTATCATTCGCTGTCGCTCTCCGACGAAGAGATCTTTCCGGTCGCGGGGCCGAGCTATCTCGCCAAATTCGGCATGCCGAAGACGGTAGAGGAACTGGCCACCCACCGGCTGATCCATCTCGAGGAGCCCTATCGCGAGGCGCCGACCTGGGACGAATGGTTCGCATCCGCCGGAACCAGCCTGCGCAATGCGGAGCGCGGCTTGCGCATCAACGACTATGCGCTGGTGATCCAGGCGGTGATGGAAGGGCAAGGCATCTCGCTCGGATGGCGGCATCTGGTCGAGCGCCTGGTGGCATCGGGGCTGCTGGTGGTGGTGACCGATCATGTCATGAGAACCGGCATCGGCTTCCACGTCATCTGGCCGAAGAACCGCGACCTCAGCGACAATGCACGCAGGGTCAGGGACTGGCTGGTGGCGCAGGCGTGAACTGCCCCCTCCCCCACGCCATTCGAATCCGCCTATAATCCCCTCATGCCCATCCGCCAGCTTTCCGAAACGATGATCAACCAGATCGCCGCCGGCGAGGTCATCGAGCGTCCGGCAAGCGTGGTGAAGGAGCTGGTCGAGAATGCACTCGACGCGGGTGCCAGCAGAGTCGAGATCGTCACCGCCGGCGGCGGGCTGAACCTCATCCGCGTCACCGATGACGGCTCGGGCATTCCCGAACGGGAACTGGCGCTGGCGGTGGCGCGGCACTGCACCTCCAAGCTCGCCGACGACATCCACGATATCCGCTCGCTGGGCTTCCGCGGCGAGGCGCTGCCCTCGATCGGTTCGGTCGCGCGGCTGTCGATCCGCTCGCGCACGGCAAGCAGCGACAGCGCGGCCGAGATCGGCATCGACGGGGGCCGTGTCTCGGCGGTGAAGCCGGCGGCCGCCAATCGCGGCACGACGGTCGAGGTGCGCGACCTTTTCTTCGCCACGCCGGCAAGGCTAAAATTCATGAAGGGCGAGCGCGCCGAAAGCTCGGCCACCAGTGACGTGGTGAAGCGCATCGCCATTGCCTTTCCCGCTGTCCGCTTCACGCTTGCCGGCGCCGACCGCTCGACGCTGGAACTGCCGGCAACGAGCGACACGCCGGAGGGCCGGCTTGCCCGCGTCGCGCAGGTGATGGGCAAGGATTTCCCGGACAACGCCATTGCCATCGACGCCATGCGTGACGGCGTGCACCTTGCCGGCCACGTCTCGATCCCCTCTTACACACGCGCCAATGCGCTGCAGCAATATGCCTATGTCAACGGACGGCCGGTGCGCGACAAGCTGATCGCCGGCGCGATCCGCGGCGCCTTCGCCGATGTGCTGCCGCGAGACCGGCACGCAGTGACCGTGCTCTTCCTGTCGCTTGACCCATCGACGGTCGACGTCAATGTCCATCCCGCCAAGGCCGATGTGCGTTTTCGCGATCCGGGCCTAGTGCGCGGGCTGATCGTCGGCGCCATCCGCGAGGCGCTGGCCGGCGCGGGCATCCGCGCGGCGACAACGGGGGCCGCTGGCATGATGGCGGCGTTCCGGCCGGGGGCGGCGCCCTACTCGCATCCCGGGTCGGCCAACGGCCATCGCAGCTATGAGGCCGCTTATCACGCTTCCGGCTCCGGAGGCTTCGATCCGCTGCGCTCGGCGCAGCGGCCGTTGGACATGGGCGAGGCACGGCCGCATCGGAACGGCTTCGCCGAAAACGAGCAGGCCGCCTTCGACACCGGGCCGCTCGCCAGCGCCGATGCGCGGGCCGGCACCGCCGAACCGGCCGAGCCGCTGCTCGGCACGGTGCTGGGCGCGGCGCGCGCGCAAGTGCATGAGAACTATATCGTCGCCCAGACCAGAGATTCGCTCGTCATCGTCGACCAGCATGCCGCGCATGAGCGGCTGGTCTACGAGGCGCTGAAGAATGCGCTGCGTTCGCGCGCGGTGCCCTCGCAGATGCTGCTTTTGCCCGAGATCGTCGACCTGCCGGAAGAGGATGCCGAGCGGCTCGCGATGCATTCGCAGACACTGGCCAAGTTCGGCCTCGGCCTCGAACGCTTCGGCCCCGGCGCGGTGGCGGTGCGCGAGACGCCCTCGATGCTCGGCGAAACCAACGTACAGCAGCTCGTGCGGGACCTCGCCGACGAGATCGCCGACAACGACACCGTCGAGACGCTCAAAGAACGGCTGGACAGAATAGCCGCGACCATGGCCTGTCACGGTTCGGTGCGCTCGGGCCGGCTGCTCAAGGCCGAGGAGATGAACGCGTTGCTGCGCCAGATGGAGGCGACGCCCGGGTCAGGCACCTGCAATCATGGCCGGCCGACCTATATCGAGCTCAAGCTCGCCGACATCGAAAGGCTGTTCGGGCGACGGTGAGTGCGCCAGGGCCCCTCGCCGAGCCTCCGCTTCGCTCGGCTGACCTCTCCACGGTGGGGAGAGGAGACTTTCAGCGCCGGCGCTAATCTCTTCTCCCCGACGGGGAGAGGGGTGGCCGCGTAGCGGCCGGATGAGAGGGTAGAAAAGAGCCGCTCGAAGCGGCTGTTTTCTTGAGTCAGAAAAAGTCTTCAACCATCTGGTCTACCTCTTCAAATTCACCACGATCACGCCACCCAGCGCTAGCGCACCGCCGAGGATACCGAGCAGGGACGGGACCTCGCCCAGCCAGAAGAAGCCGATCAAGGCGGAGGTCGGCGAGACGAGATAGAGGAAGTTCGAGGCGCGCGCGGCGGGCAGGCGGGAGAGTGCGGTCGCCCAGGCTGCATAGGCGATCAGCGAGGGCACGATGCCGAGATAGGTGACGGCACCGAGACCGGCATGGTCGGCGACGGCAGCCTGACGGAACGCCTCGGGCAGGAATGGCGACAGGCAAAGCGCCCCGAGCACCATGTTGGAAGCGGATATCGTCAGCGGATGATGGCGGGCAAAGAGCGGCTTCTGCACGATGGTGTTGACGGCTGAACACAGCGCGGAGCCCAGCACCAGCAGCGCGCCGGCGTTGAAATGCAGGCCTTGCCCGTCGGCCACCGCAATGATGCCGATGCCGGTGAAGGAGATCACCGTGCCGAGCCAGGCTATGCCGGAAAAGCGCTCGCCGAGCAGTGCCATCGCCATGATTGCCGTGAAGATCGGGCTGACATTGATGATGAAGCCGGCCGCGCCCGCCGAGACGGTGAGCTCGCCGAAATTGAGCATGGCGGTGTAGAGCGCGACGAAGATCGCGCCGCCAAAGGCAAAGCGCCACAGCTCGTCGATCCTGGGCAGCGCCGGGCGCTTCACCGCAAGGAAGATCGCCGCCGGCACGGCCGCGATGGCGAAGCGCAGCGCGCCGAGCTCCAGCGGCTGGAAGGCGGCAAGGCCGGCGCGGATCGCCGGGAAGGCGGAGGCCCAGCCGAGCACCGTCAGCGCCACCGCGACGGCCGCCGTGCCGTCCATGCGCTGTGTTTCATTCAACGTGCCGGTGTAAGCGCTCATTGCCGTAACCTCGTCTTTCTGTGCCATGGACGCAGAAGACGCCATTGCCGGCCAATTGACAAACGACCAATTCGAGGGTCAGCTGTGAGCATGGATCACAGCTCAGATCAGATATTGCCGCTCGAGACGTTGCGCGCCTTCGACGCGGCGGCGCGCACGGGGAGCTTTTCCGCGGCGGCCGAAAAACTCAATCTCACCCATGGCGCGGTGAGCCGCCAGATCGCCAAGCTGGAGGACTGGCTTGGCTTGAAGGTGTTCGAGCGCAATGCGCGCGGCGTGACGCTGACGATCGAGGGCAACCGCCTGCATTTGAGGACCGCCGAGGCCTTCGCGCTGATCTCGTTCAACTCCGACCGCTGGGTCGAGCCGCGCGGCACCGCCGTGGTGCGGCTGGCCTCGATCCCTTCGGTCAGCGGGCTTTGGCTGATGCCGCGCATGGCCGCATTGGAGAACCATCCGACCAAGCTGCGCATCGTGCTCGATGTCGACAACCGTCAGGCCGACCTGGCCGACGAAGGCATCGATCTTTCGGTGCGCTGCGGGCGCGGCCGCATTCCCGGTCGCGTCTCGGTGCAGCTTTTCGAGGAGCAGATTTTTCCAATCGCCTCGCCGGAGCTCGCCAAGGAGATCGGGCGTGGCGATCCTACCCGGCTTTTGAAATTCCCGCTGATCAACGATTCCGACGCGTCCGCATGGCGCGCATGGTTTGCCGCACAGGACATAGATTACCGTCCGCGTCCGCAGGACAGGCGTTTCGAAGACTATAATCTGGTGCTGGACGCGGCGGCGCACGGGCTGGGCATCGCGCTGGCGCGGCCACCGCTGACGGCGGACCAGCTTCGATCCGGCCGGATCGTTGGCGTCGATGAGCGCGTTGCGCTCAATCCGGTGTCTTATTGGATGGACCGCCCGGTCGGCCGGCCGCGCGCGGCGGCGGCCGACCTTGCCAGGCGCATCGCCGAACAGGCGGGGCTTGCTCCGGAAAAGCTCGAAGCTTTCCTGCAGGATGATGTCTAGAGCGTTTCACCGTTTCACGGAAACGGCGAACCCCTCTATCTTCTTAGTTGCCATTTGACGCAATTCCGGACGGAAAAACCGCCCACACTTTTCCTGGAATTGCTTTTGGGCGGGATCAGCGCAGCAACAAAACCATGATGGTGGCCGTCACGGCCGAGACGATGGCCGTGACGACCGATATCGTCCAGAGCGACACCGGGACAGAATCGGAGCGCGGCGCGTGACCTGCCGGACGGACAGCGGCACCGTGAGGCTGCGGCGCATTGGCGTTGGCCGCGACCAGCATAGCGGCGGAAGCGATGGCCGGCGAAAATGTCGACAATGCCGGCGCAGGCCTGGACGCATTGTCGGCAACCGCTGCCTGTGGTGAGGCGAAGCGGCGCGGAGTAAGATCGGCATCCATCGCCGCCCTGCCCGTCGACGGCCTTGCCGGCGCATCGTCGGTGGCGGCATCGGGCTCCATGACGGCGCGGTAAGCATTCTCGACCTCTGAGGACGACAGGCGCTGCGATACCTGGGCGGCAGGGCGCGGCTGAGCGCTTTGCAGGGACTGGGCTGCGATTTGCGCCGCCTGCCCCGTCGAGGGCGCGGGCGGCTGGACCAGTGTCTTGATCAAGGCAGCCGCCGCCGGATCGGCCCTGGGCGACGGCACCGCCTGCGCGGTGAGCGCTTCACCGATCAGCGTGCTCAAGCGGGTCGAGGAGATTTCCATGCCGGCTTCCGGAACCATTTTTGCGCTTGAGCCATACTGCATGAGCATTGCGTCAAGCTTGACGTTGCCGGCGATTTGTGGCGATTGAAACCCGATGAACGCAAGCGTCCTTTCATGATGAACCGTTTCGAAGGCCCGGGCGGCAGGGAAGCCCGGATCCGCTATCTCGACGGCGACTTCCAGGTCACCAGTCCCGGCTCCTTCGTGCGCTGCGCGGTGACGGGCGAGAACATCCCACTCGACGAGCTCAAATATTGGAGCGTCGCCCGGCAGGAGCCCTATGTAAACGCCGCGGTCTCGCTTGCCCGCGAGATCGAGATGCACCCGGAGTTGCGCAAGCGGGGATAGACCATGCGAGCCCATGGCGCCGTGGCAACCATCCTCGACCGCGCTTAAGGGTACCGCAGTGAAAAATTTCGGAAAATCTCTCAAGGCCTTTGTTCGCATGCCGCTTGTCATGCGTGCGAGATTGCGCGACCGGGCGGTGTCGAAAGCCCCACGGTTCAACCTGACGGCCTGCGCCATCTTCCGAGAGGAAGCGCCGTTCCTGGCCGAATGGATCAGCTTCCACCGCAGTGTGGGATTTGAGCATTTCTACCTCTACAATAACTTCTCCACCGACGACTTTAGGACGGTGCTGGAGCCGTTCATCCAGGAAGGGCTGGTCACGCTGATCGATTGGCCGCGGCCGGTGGGGCAGTTGTCGGCCTATAAGGATTGTATCCGCAGACACTGGCGTGAAGCGCTGTGGATCGGGCTGTTCGATATCGACGAGTTTCTTTTCGCGCCCGACGGGCGTGACGTGCGCTCCGTTCTCAGGGACTATCGCGACCTGCCGGGCGTCTGCGTCTGGGAAGCGTTTTTCGGTTCCTCCGGCCATGTCGAAAGGCCTAAGGGTCCGGTGGTCGAAGCCTACACGATGCGGGCCGGGCCGGACATCACGACAGTCAAGACAATCGTCAACCCCCGCATGGTCTACAAGCCGGGCGTCCATCTGTCGAAATTCCTGTCCGGCGAAGGGGTTGATACCCATCGACGGGCCATAGTCCCCGGCATGCCTCCCAATCTCGATATATTGAGGATCAATCACTATTGGTCGCGCTCGCTCGCCGACCTCGACCAGAAAATCCGGCGCGGCGACGCCTCGACTTCAGCGCCGCGCGAAAGGGATTGGCATTTCGACTTCGAAAGCAAGCTCAACGTCGAGCGCGACGAGGCGATCCTGAAGGCGATGCGGCGGGCGGGATAGGCGCAGCCACCTTTTCCCCTCCCACCGATGGTCCAGGCCCGTTATTTCGGTGCTGACACTTTCGGGTTTCCGGGGCTATAGACACCAAAGGGCGACGGTTACGGGGATTATTGTGAAGGTTCTTGTAACGGGTGGGGCGGGCTTCATCGGCTCGCATCTATGCGACCTGCTGCTAACACAGGAACGGCAGGTCATATGCGCCGACAACCTTTCCACCGGCTTGGAGGAAAACATCCGCCACCTGTTGGGCAATCCACGTTTCGAGTTTCTGAGGCACGACGTTACCCTGCCTCTCAAAGTCGAAACGGATCAGATCTTCAATCTCGCCTGCCCGGCATCGCCTGTTCATTACCAGCGCATTCCGATCGAGACGACCCGGACCTGCGTCTATGGCGCGATCAACATGCTCGATCTCGCACGCGCCTCCAGGGCCAGGATCCTTCAGGCCTCGACATCCGAGGTCTATGGCGGACCCGCACGTCCATCCCCAGACCGAGGCCTATTGGGGGCATGTCAATCCGATCGGGCCCCGCAGCTGTTACGACGAAGGCAAGAGATGTGCCGAGGCGCTGTTCTTCGACTATTGGCGTCAGTCGAACGTGCCAATCAAGGTGGTGCGCATCTTCAATACATACGGGCCCCGCATGCACCCGTCGGACGGGCGCGTGGTCAGCAATTTCATCGTCCAGGCGCTGCGGAACGAGCCGATAACCATCTATGGTGACGGCAGCCATACGCGGAGCTTCTGCTATGTCGACGATCTTGTGGATGCCCTGGCTCGGATAATGGCCACGCCCGACGATTTCGTGGGCCCCGTCAACGTTGGCAACCCGGCGGAAGTCACGATCCTGGAACTGGCCGAACTTGTGCTGGGCATTGCCGGCGGCAAGTCCAAAATCGAGTTCAAGGCGCTGCCGCAAGACGATCCCCGCCAGCGGCAACCCGACATAGGCCTGGCGCGATCGATGCTGGACTGGTCCCCTCGCGTCGCTCTCGAGGATGGGCTCCGCGAGACGGTTCGCTACTTCCGCCGCTTCATCAACGGCAATTGACGGCGGTCGCAGGACCGCCTCACACGTTTGACATCCTGTTCGAAGCTCAGCCCCGCATCTTGCGCTGACGCCAGGCGTCGAGCGTCTCGTCGATAATGCGCTCGGGCACATGATCGAGCTCGAACACGGCCTCGATGTCGAGCACATCCAGTCGATCGAGGAAGCCAGCGGGTGTCTCGCCGTGGCGCAGCCGCGCAGCGTCCTTTGCCGTGGTGACGAGGCGCAGCCCCTCCTGCTGGGCAAGCGTCAGGAGGTCGGCAAGCTCGTCCTGGGCATAGAAATGATGATCCGGAAAGGCGCGCGACAGCGTAACTTCGCCGCCCGCGCCGCGCACCGTGTCGAAGAATTTCTCCGGATGGCCGATGCCGGCGAAGGCAAGGAAGCGGCCACCGGAGAAGCGCGACGGGTCCGCCGGCTCGACATGCGCCAGGAAGATCGGCCGCCCGGCGCGCGCCGCCTGACGCACGACGCCGTCGGCGGCGGTCCCCTCGCCCATCTTCAGCAAGCCGCTGGTGAACACCAGCTGGTCGACGACCTTGGCACGGAGCGGCCCGCCCGGGATGACGCGGCCGTTGCCGATGCCGAAGCGGGCGTCGACCACCACCAGCGCATAGTCGATATGGATGCGCGCCGACTGGAACCCGTCATCCATGATCAGGAAGTCGCAGCCATGTTGCTCGATGAGCAGCTTCGCGCCGGCAGCGCGGTTCGCCGTCACTGCGACAGGCGCATGTTCGGCCAGGAGCAGCGGCTCGTCGCCGACATGCTTGGCGGCGTCATGGTGAGCATCAACGACATGCGGCTTGGCAAACGAGCCGCCATGGCCGCGCGAGAGGAAGCCCGGCGTGAGCTGCATGCGCCGGGCTTGCTTTGCCAAAGCGATGGCGACCGGCGTCTTGCCGCTGCCGCCGACCGTAAGATTGCCGACGCACAGCACCGGTGCTGCGACCTTCTCGCGCGGAGCATGGCGCATGCGGCGGCCGGCAACCAGCCCATAGATCGCCGAGGCTGGAGACAGCGCAAGCACGCGCCAGTCCGGCTTTTCCCACCAAAAGGGTGGCGCTTCACTGGTCATCGCGTGGGTTCCGCGCAATTCGGTTGTGCGCGTGATCCTTTCCAAAAATCGGATTCGTTTTTTGGGATCATACCTAGAGCATGATGCCGAAAAGTGTGAAGCGGTTTTCGGTCGACATCATGCTCTCCCTCTTTGATTTAGAGCCGGATTCAGATTTCAGGTCGAATCGACCTGAAATCTGAATCCGGCTCTAGCGCCCGTTTGCGCCTTTGAGGCGCGCCTTGACGACCAGCGGCTGGATGTAAGGCTCTAGCGATTTCAGCGTGCGGGCAAGCGCGCCGCGCATCTCGTCGACGGTGGCAGCACCCGCCGCTATCATTTCGTGGCGCGCCGCTTCGTTGGTCAGAAGGAAATTGACGGCGCCGGTCAGCATGTCGCGATCGCGCACCAGCTTGGCGCCGCCGCTGTCGAGCAGGCGTTGATAGGCCTCGCGGAAATTCTGCACGTTGCGGCCTGCCAGCACGGCGGTTTCGAGCATCGCCGGCTCGAGCGGGTTCTGGCCCCCTTGCGAAGTCAGCGAGCGGCCGACGAAAGCGATCTCGGTCAACCTCAGGTAAAGGCCCATTTCACCGATCGTATCGCCCAGAAGGATATCGGTATCGGGCGAGATGCGGTCGCCCTTGCTGCGCCTTGCCACGGAAAGGCCCATGCCGGAAATCTGCGCGGCAAGCGCATCGGCGCGGTCGGGGTGGCGCGGCACGACGATGGTCAAGAGCCCGTGATGGCGCTTATGCAGGCTGGCATGGACCTCAGCGGCCACAACCTCTTCGCCGTCATGGGTCGAGATCGCCGCCCAGGTCGGGCGAGCGCCGATCTGGCGCTGCAGGGTGGCTAAGGCCCGCTCGTCGACGGGCGGCGGGTTGGTATCGACCTTGAGGTTACCGGAAACGGTGACCGGCCGGGCGCCGAGCGCGCGGAACCGCTCGCCGTCGACATCCGACTGGGCGATGACATGGGCGAGATTCTCGAACAGCGCCTCGGCGACGCTGGAGCGCTTCTTCCACGATATGAAAGAGCGGTCCGACAACCGACCGTTGACCAGAACCTGCGGCACGTTGCGGGCGCCAAGCTCCAGGATGGTCATCGGCCAGATCTCCGATTCGGCGATGATCGCCAGTTCCGGCCGCCAGTGGTCGAGGAAGCGGCTCACAGCGGGCTTGAGATCGAGCGGTACATATTGGTGGATGATGCGGCTGCCGAGGCGCTCCTCGGCGACCTTGGCCGAGGTCACGGTGCCGGTGGTCAGAACGATGTTGACGCCATAATCGAGGATGCTTTGGACCAACGGCACCACCGCGATCGTCTCGCCGACGCTCGCCGCATGGATCCAGATCACCGGCCCTTCCGGCCGCGGACGGCCGGCGACACCGTAGCGCTCGCGCCGGCGGGCGCGATCCTCCTTGCCGCGCGAGGCGCGCCAGGCGACATAAGGACCGATCAGCGGATAGGCGACCGCCCCCGCATAGCGGTAGGCGGTCAGGGCCGCACGCGCCCAACGCTCGCTCATTTGCGGCCGTCCACGAGGCGATAGGCCTCGGCCGTCGCGGCGTTCAGCGAGACGGTTACCTCCTGGCGCTTGCGCTCCATCTCGGCATCATCGGCATCGGCCGGCACGAAGACAGGCGGGCCTACGATGACCGCCGAGCGGCCGAAAGGCAGGTTGATGGTGGTCTTGTCCCAGCTCTTCTCCAACACCTTGCGGCGGCTGGTGGCAATGGCCGCAGGCAGGATCGGCCGGCCGGAAAGCTTTGCCAGAAGAACGATGCCGAGCCCGGCATCGCGCGGCGTGCCATTCGGAATGTCGGCGATCATGGCGACGTTCTTGCCTGCGACGAGCGACTTCTTCAGCGCGATCAGGGCCTTGGCGCCGCCTTTGTCGAGATGCCTCGAACTGTTGCGGCCGCCGGAGCCGCGCACCGCCTCAATGCCGAATTTCTCGATCATCAGCGCCTGGAGCTCCGCGTCGGCACTGCGCGAGACCATGGCGACCAGCGGCCGGCCCTTGGGATAATAGGCAGGGGTCAGAAGATGCTGACCGTGCCAGAGCGCGATGATGCCGGGTTCAAGATGCGCGTAAGCGCCGCCGGCAACCTGGGTCGAGCCCTTGACCAGCGGGCTGGTGATGCGAATCAGACGCACGAACCAGGCAAACAGGCTGGCGATGAAGTTCTTGACGAAACTCGACTGCGCCAAAGGTTCGCGGATACGCCGCCACAGCGTGCGCGTGCCGCCGCGCCTGGCGGCGCGCCGCCCGGTCGTCCCTTTCACCGCTTCATGCTCCATCGACGTCAACCGCCGACCTTCGATTCTGGATCGAGCAAACGATGCAGATGAACAACGAAATAACGCATGTGGGCATTATCGACACTGGCCTGCGCCTTCGCCTTCCATGCGGCGTGCGCCGATTGATAGTCGGGGTAGATGCCGACAATGTCGAGCGCGTCCAGGTCACGAAACTCGGTTCCACCCAGCTTTTTCAGCTCGCCACCGAAAACCAGGTGCAAAAGCTGCTTCTTTCCGTCTTCCACGGCCATGCCGATCCTTCGCAGATTCATGAATTTTGTGAAATGTTTAGCCCAAAGCGGCCGATTTTGGAACTGCGGGCCGACTCACCCTTGGTCAACGCCGGCAATGACGCCGGCCAGCACGCCAAGCAGTTCGCCGCTGCCGGCGGCGAGCGCGCCGTGATTGATCACCTCGCCGGCATATCGCGGCGGCTTGCCGGTGCGGTCGAGGAGCGCGCCGCCGGCCTCGGTCACAATAAGATCGGCGGCGGCGATGTCCCAGTCATGCGCGTTCGGCTTGACGAAGGTCGCATCGAGCTTGCCGGCGGCGATCATCGCCAGCCGGTAGGCAAGCGAGGGAATGTAGGCCGTCCGGCGCAGCCTGTCCTGCCAGCCCTGCGGCATCAGGTCGACCAGCGGCTTGGGTCCGCCGATATCGACGGTTTCACCCAGCGGGCGCACATGGATGCGCTTGTCGTTGAGATAGGCGCCCTCGCCCGGCAGCGCCCAATAGGTCTCCCGTTTGGCCGGGCATTCAAGGACGCCGGCGAGCGAGCGCCCGTCCTCGACCACGGCGACGCTGACGCACCAGGAATGCAGGCCATCGAGAAAGCCGCGCGTGCCGTCGATCGGGTCAACGACGAAGGTGCGGCGCGCCGACAGCCTCGCGTGGTCATCCGCGGTCTCTTCCGACAGCCAGCCATAATCCGGACGCGCCTTGAGCAAGGTCTCGCGCAGATAGGCGTCCGCCGCGTGATCGGCCTCGCTCACCGGCGAGGTGCCGCCCTTCATCCACACCTGCGGGTTGTTGCCGAAATAGCGCATGGCGATGGCGCCGGCCTCGCGGGCGGCCTCGCGCAGCAAAGCGAGGTCTTCGCGGGCGTCGCTCGATGTCAATTGGTCAAGCGCCGGCAAGGGTCATCCCCTCGATCAGGAGCGTCGGCGCCGCCGTGCCGAAATTGCGGTCGAGATCGTTCGCGGGCTCCATGCTGAGGAACATGGTCTTCAGGTTGGAGGCGATCGTCACCTCTGCGACCGGATAGGCCAAGACGCCGTTCTCGATCCAGTAGCCGGAGGCACCGCGGCTGTATTCGCCGGTCACCATGTCGACGCCCTGGCCGAACACCTCGGTGACATAGAAGCCGCTCTTCAACGACGCGATCAAATCCTCCGGCGAACGCTCGCCGGGCTCGATGGCAAGATTGGTCGAGGACGGCGAGACCGACGAGCCGCTGCGCGAACCGCGTCCATTGGTGACGAGACCAAGCTCGCGCGCGGCCGAGGTCGACAGGAACCAGTGGTTCAAGACGCCCTTCTCGACCATTAGCAGCTTCTCGCCCTCGACGCCCTCGCCGTCGAAGGGGCGCGACGCCTGACCGCGCCGCCGCAAAGGCTCGTCGGTAACCGTGATTGAGGCCGAAGCCACCTGCTTGCCCATCATGTCGCGCAGGAAGCTGGTCTTGCGGGCAACAGCCGCGCCGTTGATGGCGCCGGCGAGATGGCCGGCTATGCCGCGCGCCACGCGCGGATCGAACACCACGTCGACTGGGCCGGTCGCCGCCTTACGGGCGCCCAGGCGACGCACCGCGCGCTCGCCGGCCTTGCGGCCGATTTCTTCCGGCGCGTCGAGATCGGCGAAATGCTGGCGCGAGGAGAATTCGTAGTCGCGCTCCATCGCGGTTCCCTCACCCGCAATGACGCTGGTGGAGCGCGAGAAGCGCGAGGCGACATACTGGCCGACAAAGCCATGCGAGGTGGCGAGCACAAGACCGCCCAGGCCGGCGCTGGCGCTGCTGCCGGAGGAATTGGTGACACCCTTGACGGCCAATGCGGCCGCTTCGGCGGAAAGGGCTGCCTCCTTCAGCTGGTCTGCCGACACTTCGGTCGGGTCGAACAGGTCGAGATCGCGCAAATTGCGGGCAAGCAGCGCGGGATCGGCGAGGCCCTGGAACGGATCCTCGGGCGAGACCTTCGCCATCGCCACCGCGCGCTCGGCAAGCGCCTTCGGATCGGAAGCGGCGGTTGCCGAGACGCTCGCCACACGCTGGCCGACGAAGACGCGCAGCGACACATCCTCGCTCTCCGACGATTCGGTGCCCTCGACCTTGCCCAGCCGAACCGAGACGCCGGCCGAGCGGCCGCGCACCGCCACCGCGTCGGCCGCGCCCGCGCCGGCGCGCTTGGCGGCCTCGACGAGCGCCGCGACGCGATCGGTCAATTTTGCTGCGTCGAGCTGGTCGGCCATAGTTTATTCCTGTTTGTTCAAGCACGCCGTCAGGGGACCCTGCCGGCTATGGATGCTGCGCCCAACATGGACGCTTTCGCACAGTCCATGAATGCCATGGGCACCGTTATGGATGCATTCGCACCATTTATTGTTGCACCAACGCTAGTGCAATGGCGGATGCGGCAATCTCAAGGCAATCGCCCCGGACCGTGCGAGATGCTTTGCCGCAAGCGGATAAAAGGGCTAGTCGGCCACCGGCGCCCAGACCACGTCATCGATCCTGGTAGCTCCGGTCGCCAGCATCACAAGCCGGTCGAAGCCCAGCGCCGAGCCGCTTGCTTGCGGCATGAGGGCCAAAGCCGCGAGGAAATCCTCATCGAGCGGATAGCGCTCGCCATATACGCGCTCTTTCTCGTCCATTTCTGAGGTAAACCGGCGGCGCTGTTCGGCCGGGTCGGTGAGCTCGCCGAAAGCGTTGGCGAGCTCGACGCCGCAGCAATAGAGCTCGAAGCGTTCGGCAACGCGCGGGTCGTCTGCGCTCGGCCGGGCGAGCGCCGCCTCGGAGATCGGATAGCCGTAAAGGATGGTGGCCCGGCCTTGCCCCAGCGCCGGCTCGATCTTTTCCACCATCACCCGGCTGAACAGGTCGGCCCAATTGTCGTCGGGCGCGGTGCGCAGGCCGGCTCCGACCAGAGCCCCATGAAGCGCGCCGCGGTCCGTGCTGCCGTCGACCGAAACGGTCGCGAGCAGGTCGATGCCGGCATGACGGGCGAAGGCTTCGGCCACGCTCAGCCGCTCCGGCTCCGCGAACGGATCGGCCTCGCGGCCGCGAAAGCGGAAACTCCGGGCGCCGGCCTTTTCCGCGGCGAGCGCCAGGAATTCGGCGCAGTCATCCATCAAGCGCTCATAAGTTTCGCCGACGCGATACCATTCGAGCATGGTGAATTCGGGGTGATGCAGCGGCCCGCGCTCGCGGTTGCGCCAGACCGGGCCGAGGCTGAAGATACGTTCCTCGCCCGCGGCAAGCAGCTTCTTGCAGGCGAATTCCGGCGAGGTGTGGAGATAGAGCGGGCGGCGCGACGCGTCGGGCCCGATCGCCTCGGTGGCAAAGGCGGCGAGATGCGCCTCGTTGCCCGGCGAAACCTGCAGCGCCGAGGTCGTCACCTCGACGAAGTCGCGTTGCACGAACCAGCCACGAAGGGCGGCGGCGATGGCGTTGCGCGCCATCAGCCGTGGCCGGCGATCCGCATGGATATCAGGCCTCCACCAGGGCGAAGCGGCGGTCATGGGCAGGAAAATCGCGCGCAAGGCTGGCGGTTCGGCGCAAGATGCGCTAGGGCGCACGCGATGCCCGCCGTCGCCGCTTCGCGGAAATCGACGCTTGCAGGCCGAAAAACTCGAACGGGATCGAATATCGTGGTCAAGGTCATCGCCAGTTCCTTACGCAAAGGCAACGTCGTCGATAAGGACGGCAAGCTCTATGTCATCCTCTTTGCCGAAAACATCCACCCTGGCAAGGGCACGCCTGTGACCCAGCTCGACATGCGCCGCATCGGCGACGGGGTGAAAGTGTCGGAACGCTACCGCACCACCGAAATGGTCGAGCGCGCCTATGTCGAGGAACGCGAGCATACCTTCCTCTATTCCGACGGTGAAGGTTTTCACTTCATGAACCCGGAAAGCTACGACCAGGTCGTGGCTTCCGAAAGCGTGGTCGGCGACATGGCGCCCTATCTGCAGGAAGGCATGGCCGTGCAGCTCGCGCAGTTCAATGGCGTGCCGATCTCGCTGACGCTGCCGCAGCGCGCCGTCTTCGAAGTGGTGGAAACCGAGCCGGTCACCAAGGGCCAGACGGCGTCTTCCTCCTACAAGCCCGCCGTGCTCTCCAACGGCGTGCGCACCGCCGTGCCGCCGCACATCTCCGCCGGCACGCGCATCGTGGTGATGACCGCCGACGGTTCCTACGTCGAGCGCGCCAAGGACTGAGAGCTGGGGCAGGCCAATGAATGTAGCTCGCCTGTCACCCGGCCGGCCTGCCTTAGCCGGGCACCTGAGGTATGCCTGATGTCAGGGAGGCTGCTTAGCCTCCCATCTTCTTTGCCATAGCGCAAAATTCAGCGTGCGATTTGTTAAGAGTCGTATCGCCGCAGTCCTTCAATACCGCGGTGCGCTCGTCCGGTTTCATCGCCATCCACGCCGTTTTAAAGTCGGCTTCACTCCTGAGGGTTTTCATCCCAGCGTCGGTAAAGAACGGCGACATCTTGGCTGGATCGTCGAGCGCCGAGGTACCAGATGTCGAGCCCGCTATCGCGGCCCCAGTCAGCATCGTGAGGGCAATCGCGTTCAGTGCAAGTAGCTTGAGTTTCATTTTCGTATCCTCCTTGCGGCCGTCTTTGGCCACGTACAAGAAAACGTTTTGTTGGCAACGAGGGTTCCTGCGGGCCTCCGCGACGATGACGGCGCCCCAGTCACTTGCAATTGGACTGTGAGCGAGATCTGACTGAACGATCGAGCGTGGCTGCCCATTCCTGAAGCCGGTCGCGCTTTATCGGGCAGTGGGGAGGCAAGGTGCGGCTCGGCGGGTCAGGCCGAAAATTTTTGACCATCAATCGTCAGCTCGATGACGACGCCGGCGGGATCCCACATTCGGTCGACGCTGCCGAGCTGGCTTGCCACGGCGCGGACTAAGCGGGTGCCGAAGCCCTCTTTCGTGGTTCCGTCCGGCGGCGGTCCGCCAATCTCCCGCCATCGAATAAGGACCGCGCCGTCCCGATCGGAGCAAGCTATCTCTATCGACCCATCTGCCGCCGAGAGGCTGCCGTATTTGGCAGCGTTGGTGGCGAATTCGTGCAGCAGCAGAGAAAGCGGCGTGATCATCGCTGAAGGCACCGGCATATCGATGCCACTGATCGCGAAGCGGGGATGCTCGTCGGTCCCATGGCGATATGGCGCGAGGATTGCGGCGATCAATGCATGTAGGCTCGTCGCGACCAGAACAGAATGGCCAGTCGACGGGAGCATCGTCAGCGCATGCGCCCGCGCGAGGGCGCCGAGGCGGTCAGAAACGATGGAAGCGAGCACGGCCGGCGTTTCAGCGGCTGACGCGCTCAGTTTGACGATGGTGCTTGCGATCGCAAAGAGATTCTTCACGCGGTGGTCCATCTCGCGAAGCAGCAGCTCCCGCTGCTCTTGCGCGCGCAGCCGCTCGGATATTCCGCGGGCAATTCTGGACGAGCCGACAATCTTGCCCGATGCATCCGCGATAGGGGAAACCGTCAAAGAGATGGGTACCAAACTGCCGTCCTTGCGCAGGCGTGCGGTCTCGAAGTGATCAACATGCTCACCATTGCGAATGCGGGACAGAATCTGCCGCTCCTCGTGTTGCCGGTCGAGCGGAATGAGCGAGATCAGCGGGCGCCCGATAATCTCCCGTCGGCTGTAGCCGTAAAGGCGTTCGGCTCCGCTGTTCCAGTCTGTGATGATGCCTTCCAGATCGGTCGCGCTGATGGCATCATCCGAGGATTCGACAAGCGCGCTCAGTCGCGCTGCTGTCGTTTCCGCCCGGTTCCGCTCGATCGCAAACCCGAGCTGGCGGGCGATGGTTAACGCCAGCTCGCGTTCACGATCCGTGAAGTGATGGGGTACTGGATAGTAGACCATGAACTTGCCGACGAGCTCGCGGGAGCTGACAAGCGGGATAAAGGCCAGCGCTTCGATTCCTTCCGCAAGGACCGTGTCGATGAGTTGCTGAGATTCACCGCTGCAACGGATGTCCTCGACATAGATCGGCTCGGCATTGTGCTCACCGCGCGTCCAAGGCGAATGGCCGTTAACTGCCTCTCGGTATTCTTCAGAGAGTGAGCGCCACGCGACGAAGCTCATGACGCCGTGGCTGTCAAATCTTAGGATCGAGGCGCGTGACGAACCAAGCGCGTCGCAAATGGCATCCAAAGCGGCGTCGTAGATCTCGGCAACGGTTTTGGCTCGATACAATCGGTCGGTGAAGCGGAAGAGGACGGTCTGCTCCCGGGCAGTATCGCCATCGGCCAGCCCACGCTGGCCGGGCCCCTTAGCCGCAACATTCATACCCCCTTGCTGCATCGCCTGATCCCCGGGGCGCGGCTCAATAGAGTCCGACCGAGTCTGCTTAGCGCAACGCGCGTCGACGGCCTGTTGCCCTTCGACCGCCGAATACCGTCTATCCCACCACGCCAAATGATATGCGCTTTGCGCAGTTTCGCAATAGGACTTGTGCCGTTCCGGCACAGCGACTGGCGTGGACGACGGGCCGTGGGACCCAATCCGAACGGCACCTGTGGGCCCAGGCAGGACGAGCGCCAGTTCGCTCATTCGTTCGCGGCTCGGCACAGGAACAATTCTAATTGAGCCCGGTTTGACCGTTGAGCAGGTCGGAAGCTGTGCCCCGAGATCGACGCAAGGATCTAGCCAAATTATTACGCCGCCAATTCGCGAATGAGGCGGTGCGGCGTCATCTGCGTTGACTGCCGATTTTTCGCGTTGAGCAGTGGCTGCCCGAGCGGCTTCGGAAGTTGCTGGATCGTCTCGCCAAGAACGAAGACAGAAGGCCACGGCAATAACCCGGATCCGAGAGGCAATCAGCACTCCAGCGACGAAGCGGACCTTGGAGTCGCAGTCCTCAACGTGTCTGCCGGGACGATGTCCGAACCAGGTTGGCGCCATCGCGCCGAAAGCCACGTCGACGTTGCCGCCAAGCTCAGCGGCGGTATCCGGAACGGTTGCAATTGGCGCTCAGTGGCCTTTCGGCTAGCGAGCATTCCGCCCCGCCTACTTAGCCGCAATACCAGCCAACACTTCCACCGGCAGGCCGGCGGCTTTCCATTCCGGCATCCCGTCCTCCAGTCGACGCGCGGAATGACCTAGCGAGCGCAGCGCCGCGACCGCCTCGAAGGACATCACGCACCATGGGCCGCGGCAGTAGGCGATGACTTCCTTGCCGGCGTCGGCGCTGCCGGACCACGCCTTGACTTCTCCCAACGGGACATTGGTGGCGCCCGGCACATGGCCGAGCGCGAACTCATCGGCTGGTCGAACGTCGATCACCGTCACAAGGCCATCGCGCATCAGCCTCTGAAGTTCCTCGCGCGTGACCGGCCGCATGTCGTCGCGCGCGTCGAAATAGCCGCGCACGATGCGATCGACCTCGGCAAGCTGCCGCTCGGCAACGCCGCGCACCGACGCGAAGGCGGAAAGCACGCTCTCATCGCTCAGCGAATAATGCACGAACTTGCCGTCGCGTTCGGCCGAGACGATGCCGGCGCGGCGCAGTGCCTGCAGGTGCTGTGAGACGTTGGCTATCGGCTGACCGAGCTTCGCGGCGAGCGCCTCGACGCTGCGCGCGCCTTGCGCCAGATGCTCGATCATTTCCAGCCGCAGCGGATGGCCGAGCGCCTTGGCGACGATCGCGAACTGTTCGTAGAGCGCCTGTTTCGGATTGCGGATTGACATCGGCCGTTCCGTGAAGCACCGTCATTCAACAGAATTGTTGAATGACGGTTTCGGCCATTGCTGTCAAGCCGGGCGGCCCGCACAGGCAGCCGTGCGGCGGAGAGGAAAGCGATGATTCTCAGGCAGTTCCTGCACATCGATCCGGTCGCCGCTTCCTATCTGTTCGGCTGCGGCGGCAAGGCGTCAGCGGCCGTTGTCGATCCGGTCGGCGACATTGCGCCCTATCTCGAGGCGGCGCGCGCCACGGGGATGCGCATCCTCTATATCGTCGACACGCATATCCATGCCGACCATATATCGGCCGGTCGGGCGCTGGCTGAGGCGACCGGCGCCGAATACGTGCTGTTCGAGGGCGCCGAGACGGGCTTTCCGTTCCGGCGCGTCAAGGATGGCGAGGTGCTCGAGCTCGGCAATGTCACAGCGACGGTGATGCATACGCCAGGCCATACGCCGGAGCATCTGAGCCTGGTCGTCACCGACCGGACGCGGTCGAACGAGCCCTGGTTCGTGCTCACCGGGCACACGCTGATGGTCGGCGATCTCGGCCGCACCGAACTAGCCTCCAGTGCCGAGGACGGGGCTCGCGCGCTCTATGCCAGCGCGCGCCGGCTGAAGGAACTGCCCGACCATATCGAGGTGCTGCCCGGCGCCTATTCCGGCTCGGTCTGCGGCCGCTCGCTGAGCGGCAAGCCGACATCGACCATCGGCTTCGAGCGGCGCTTCAATAAGGCCTTCCGCATCGAGGACGAAGGTGAGTTCGTCGCCGCCATGACCGCCGACATCCCTCCCCCGCCCCCGGACGCCGCCCAGAACCGGGCCGCGAACGCCGGAGCGAAATCTTGAGCGCAGCAGCGTCGGCCGTCGCGCTCGGCCTCAAGGCCAACTGGAAGCAGTTTTCGCTCTTGGTGCTGATCAACGCCTTCGTCGGCGGCATGGTCGGGATCGAGCGGACCGTCGTGCCGCTGATCGGCGCGGAGGAATTCGGCGTCGCCTCCACCACGCTCGTCACCTCCTTCATCGTCAGCTTCGGCGTGGTCAAGGCCTGCGCCAACCTCGTCTCCGGTCAGCTTGCCGACACATGGGGCCGCAAGCGCGTGCTGATTCTCGGCTGGCTGTTCGGCCTGCCGGTGCCGTTCATCATCATCGGGGCGCCGAGCTGGGGTTGGATCGTCGCCGCCAATGCCCTTCTCGGCATCAACCAGGGGTTCGCCTGGTCGATGACGGTGATCATGAAGGTCGACCTCGTGGGGCCGAAGTCACGCGGGCTCGCCGTCGGCCTCAACGAGTTCGCCGGCTACCTCGCCGTCGGCGTGACCGCCTTCCTCACGGGCTATCTGGCGAGCCGTTACGGGCTGCGCCCCGTGCCGATCTATCTCGGCGTCGGCTATGCGGTTCTCGGCGCCGCACTGTCGATCCTGCTCGTGCGCGACACCCGCCAGCATGTGCGGCTGGAGCTGGCCGACCATCCAAAACAGGCTTCTCCGCTCGCCTTCCGGGAGATCCTCATGCTGACCTCCTTCGGTGACCGCAATCTGTTCGCAGCCTCGCAGGCCGGGCTGGTCAACAACCTGAACGACGGCATGAGCTGGGGGCTGTTCCCGCTCTTCTTCGTCGCCAACGGCCTCGGCATCGAGCGGATCGGCATCCTCAAGGCGGTCTATCCGGCAGTGTGGGGCATCCTTCAGGTCGCCACCGGGCCGTTGAGCGACCGCTGGGGTCGCAAGGGGCTGATCGTCGCCGGCATGTGGGTGCAGGCGGCGGGACTTCTCTTGACCGCCATGACGCGCGATTTCGGCTGGTGGCTGCTGGCGAGCGTGCTTCTCGGGCTCGGCACGGCAATGGTTTATCCGAGCCTGATCGCGGCGGTGTCCGACGCCTCGCATCCCTCCTGGCGGGCGCGCTCGCTCAGCGTCTATCGCTTCTGGCGCGACCTCGGCTACGCGATCGGTGCGCTGTCCGCCGGCCTGGTCGCCGACTTCTTCGGCTTCGTTGCGGCGATCGGAGCAATCGCGGCGCTGACCTTCCTGTCGGGTGTGATCGTCGCGATAGCGATGCGCGAAACGCATGCCGCCGCTACACTCCCGGCGTCAGGCGATGGTTAACGCCGGCCCGGAACAAGGTTTCCGTTTACGATATCGTAAGCTTGTTGCTGCGAGCCATTCGCTGGTCCGCTAGAATTGCGGCAGTTGAATTTCCTCGAGATCGTTCATGAGCAACCCGAACCGCATGCCGTGGGTGGATACGGCAAAAGGCCTTTCCATCATCCTGGTGGTGATGATGTATTCGGCCTACAACACCGGCGAATACACCGGCGGCGTCGGCTTCCTGCACTACGCCATCGGCTTTGCGACGCCCTTCCGCATGCCGGAATTCTTCCTGATCTCGGGCCTGTTCCTGTCGCAGGTGATCGACCGGCCGTGGCGGCGCTATGTCGACCGCCGTGTCGTCCACTATCTCTATTTCTACGTGCTTTGGGCGATCATCTCGATCGGGCTGAAGATCGGCATCTTCAGCGGCGATCCGGCAGGAATGCTGCACGACCTCGCAATGGCGGTCGTCCAGCCTTATGGCGTCCTGTGGTTCATCTACATGCTGGCGGTGTTCGGCGTCGCCATCCGTGTGCTGCGCGAGCTCCGCGTGCCGCACTGGATCGTCATCCCGGTCGCCGCCGCGCTACAGATGTGGGCGCCGAAGCCGGACAGCTACGCGCTCGAGCAGTTCGCGGCCTATTTCGTGTTCTTCTATCTCGGCTTCGTGCTTGCGCCGGCGATCTTCCGGCTGGTGGCGTGGACGCAGGTACGGCCGGCGATCGCCGTTGCGGGCCTGCTCGCCTGGGCCGTGGTCAACGGCCTGCTCGTCTTTTCGCCGGGCTACGCCGTGCAGCCGGTCGGCATGCAGATGGGCCTGGCAGCATGGCCGCCGCTGCATCTGGCGCTGGCCGTCGGCGGCGCGGTGGCGCTGTGCGTCGCCGGCGGGTTTCTGTCGAAATTCGCCTCGATGGAATGGCTGCGCTGGCTCGGCGAACATTCGCTGGTCGTCTATGTCGCCTTCACCATACCGATGTCGATCTTCCGCGGTGTCATGCTGGCAAGCGGCCTTCTGACCGACACCGGCATGCTGAGCCTGGCGGTGCTGCTCGTCTCGGTCATCAGCCCTGTGGTGCTCTACTTCATCGTCAAGCGCATCGGCTTCGGCGCCTTCCTGTTCGAGCGGCCGGCCTGGGCGCATGTCGATGGGCCGAACGCCGCGAAGGCCTCCAACAAGCCTCTGACGCAGCCGGCACGCGAGGCGGCCTGACCGGGCCTCCCCCCTTCCGCCAGTCCGTTACTTGCCGCCGCTGGTGCGTTCGTTTCACGGAACGGCGAAACGCCCTATCTCTTTACCCAATTCCGGACGGAAGACCGCTCACACTTTTCCTGGAATTGCTCCATGTCCCGGACGCCGCGCGGCCTTGATCTTGCCGCTGCTCCCGCCGCCGCAGAAGAAGCAGCCGCCGCCGTCGGATTCCAGCCCCGATACGCCGGAGGGCATCGCCAGCTCCTGCAGCACGTCGCCCGTGTCGGGATCGATGCGCACCAGATCGCCCTCTTCGCCCTCCCAGGTGGCATGCCAGAGCTCGCCGTCGACCCAGGTGACGCCGGTGACGACGCGCTTGGATTCGATCGTGCGGATCACCTTGCCCGTTTCAGGATCGATCTGATGGATCTTATGCGCCCTGTATTCGCCGACCCAGAGCGAACCCTCGGCCCAGGCGAGCCCCGAGTCACCCCCGTTGCCGGGAGCGGGAATGGTGGCGACGACCTTGCCGATCTTCGGGTCGACCTTGTGGATGCGATCCTCGGCAATCTGGTAGAGATACTCGCCGTCGAAGGCAGTGCCGGCATGCGAGGCGACATCGATCGTACGCACGATCATGCCAGTGTCGGGATCGAGCGCGTTCAGCTTGTCGCCACTGGCGAACCAGACATTCTCGCCGTCATAGGTAACGCCGTTGATACGCTCGACGCCGGGGAACGGTCCATATTCACGCAGGATCTCGGCAGCGGCTCGTTTCATTTCGACCTCCATTCGAACAATGGCCGCAGACTAATCGGTCGGCAGCGGACCCGGGAGTAACAACACAGTCGGGAATCCGGTCACCGGCGGCATCATCCAACGCCGCGCCCGCCCGCGACCGACCGCCTGCACCTTGTTCTGTGCCGACAGCTCCTCCAGCGCCCTTTGCACGGTGCGCGCGCTGGCGCCAAGCGCGATCGCCAGCGCCGAGCTCGACCAGGCCTCACCATCGGTCAGGAAAGCAAGCACCGCACCGTGCTCCTCCTCGACCGGCGGCGCCAGCACGACGACCTCGACGGCCTTCAGCGGCACGATCGCAAAGCCGCCGGCAGTCGCATTGATCTCGGCCAAGCCGGCGACCTCGGCGCGCAGCCGTCCCATCTCAACCCTGAGCCGCGCACGATGCGATTCATCGGCATGCTTTGCCCGGAAGGCGCGCTTGAGCAGCATCTCGCGCGAGGCATTCGCCGGCCACGCCTCGGCAAGCGTGCGCGCCAGCGCAAACAGCACCGGCCGGGTCGCCAGCGAAACGACCGCGTCGCCTTCGCGCGCGACGTTGCGGCAGGCGTCGATGACCAGTGCGCCTGAGGTCAGCAGCCCCTCGACTTCGTCGAGCAGAAGCTCTTTCTCCATGCCGCGCGCGATCAGCCGCCCGACCGGCATTTTCAGCACCAGGGATGCCGCTTCGACTTCGGCCTTCAATGCCGGGATGTCGGCTTCAAAAGCGGCGAGCGATGCCCGGCCGAACGCGGAACGCGCCGCCTTCGTCTTGAGGCGCCGGACCGCGATGCCGGCCGCAGCCAGTTCATGCGCGACGCGTGCGACCGGCGGCAGCGGCGCCGGATCGAAATCCGAGAGCAGCCGCTCGGCCTCGTCGAGCCGGCCGATTAGGATCAGGCGGCGCGCCTCGAGGCTGCCGGCATAGGCGGCGTTCAAGCGATCACCATGCGATTGAAGCGTCGCCCTCGCGGCTCGCAGCGCCTTCTCCGGCCAGCCGAGGTCGCGAGAGACCAATGCGATCTCGGCCTCGGCGACGACGCAGCGGGCGCGCGCTACCGCTTCCTTCGGGCTGAAGGCGTGGGCGGCGTCCTTCAGCAAGGCCTTGGCTTTGGCGAAATCGCCGAGCTGCGCCATCGCTATGCCGCGCAGCGCCAGCGCCGGCGCGTCGTCGCGCAGCGCGACGCGCTTCAAGGCGCCGAGCGGATCGCCCGCGGCAAGCGCGCGGCCTGCGGCATTGATCAGCGAATCCATGCCTTCGCCTCAGGGTGCGCCGGATCAAATCGCGTCACACTTGTAACTCTCACCATCGAACCATGCGGCCCTATGTCTGTCCTCGTCACCCCCAACCAAACCCAAGAACGGGACAAGAGCAATGACCCAACACATGAAGACACCGCCGGTCGTCTCGCAGGAAGCGTGGGAAGGCGCGTATGAAGAGATGCTGGTCAAGGAAAAGGCACTCACCCGCGCCCGCGACGCTTTGGCCGCCGAGCGCCGCCGCATGCCGTGGATGGAAGTCAAGAAGGACTATGTCTTCGAAGGTCCGAACGGCAAGATGAGCCTGCTCGACCTCTTCGAAGGCCGCCGCCAGTTGGTCATCTACCGTGCCTTTTTCGAGCCAGGCGTCTATGGCTGGCCGGAACACGCCTGCCGCGGCTGCTCGCTCGGCGCCGACATGGTCGGCAACCTCGCGCATCTTAACGCCCGCGACACCACGCTTGCCTATGCCTCGCGTGCGCCGCAGGCCGATATCCAGCGGCTGAAGGAGCGGATGGATTGGAAGATGCCCTGGTACACCATCACCGACAGCTGGGATAAGGATTTCGGCGTCGACGAATGGCATGGCCACAACGTGTTCATCCATGACGGCAAGCGCATCTTCCGCACTTACTTCGTCAACAACCGCGGCGACGAGGCGTTCGGCACCGTCTGGAGCTATCTCGATGTCACGCCGCTCGGCCGCCAGGAGGTGTGGGAGGATTCGCCCGAGGGCTATCCGCAGACCCAGACCTACAAGTGGTGGAACTGGCACGACAACTACCAAGAGGGTGCCGCGCCCGACCAGAGATGGGTCGAGGTGTCGGATGCCGGCGAAGCGGCGTTCCGCAACAAGAGCGCCTGAGCGTGAGGCGACTCCGGCGGCGCGCGCCGCATGCCGCCGGAGCCGATCTCGCCACGCCCTTCCCTCCCTCAGCGCTTGTAAACCTGACCACTCCGGAAGGTGGACATCATGAGCTTCGACGATCCCTCCCCTCGCCTGAGCGGTTTCGGCCTCGCCGACTGGCTTTGCCTCGCCGCCGCGCCAACCTTCGCGGCAATGGCCCTGCTGACGGCTGCCTATGGCGGCCACGACATGATGTGCATGTCAGGCGCCTCGGTGCTCAGCGGCATGGTGCCGATGTATCTCCTGATGGCGGGGTTCCATCTTGCGCCGTGGCTGCGGCTGATGGGGAGGCGGGGCTGAGATTGACGATATTGCCGGCCACGATTTCAGGCCCGGTCGCGCGTCTGTTTCGCCAGCAGAATAGACTCGACAAGCTCCCGGTCTTTGTAGGGTTTCGCCAGCAATGGAACGTCCGCCGGCAGATCGCCGATCGCCTTGGTGTCGGCGTAACCCGTAATGATGACCGCGGGCCAATCCGCCTTCAGGTTGCGCGCAAATCGTATCACGTCCAGACCTGAAACGAGCGGCATGGCAAAGTCGGTGACGATCACATCGAAATCCTGCGGCGCCTTCTCGATCTTGGCCAATGCCTCGGCACCGCCGGCTGCGCATGTCACAGCGAAGCCGCTTTGCCTCAAGGACGCTGCGGTCAACTCGCGCAGGGCATCGCTGTCGTCGACCAATAATACAGACGGCTGGGCGCCATCGCCGTTAGTGCGCGGCTGGCTGACCTGCCCCTGCTCGACTGATCGGGCCGGTTGCTTCAACGATCGTGGCAGCCACAGATGCATCGCCGTGCCTCGCCCGACAACGCTCTCGATCCGAAGCGTGCCGCCTGACTGCTTGGCAAAGCCGTAGACGGTACTGAGGCCAAGGCCGGTGCCCTTGCCGACGGGTTTTGTCGTGAAAAAGGGTTCTATGACCTTCGCCACGAGATCGGCCGGAATGCCTGAACCGGTATCGATGACCGAGATGACGACATAGTCGCCCGCGCCCAGCTCGTCGGAGCTCACGTGGGCCGTGTGATTCTCGGCGCGTATGGTGATTGAACCTCCCGTAGGCATCGCATCGCGCGCATTGAAAACCAAGTTCATGAGAGCGAGTTCGAGTTGGCCCGCGTCCACCAGCACCGGCCAAACCGAGTTGTCGATTTGCCATTCGAAGCGAACCAGACCTCCGAGCACGGGCGCGACGAGCCCGTTCAGCGGCTCGATCAGCCCCGCCAGTTGCAAAGGTTCAGGCTTCAGGTGCTGACGCCGGGAGAAGGCGAGCATGCGATTGACCAGGTCGGCGCCCTGCTTGGCGGAACGCCTCGTGAGATCGAGCACTTTCTTCCCCTGCTCGTCGAGCGCGGTGCTGCGCTCGAGCAGCCCGAGCCCACTGAGGATCGCTGCAAGCAGGTTGTTGAAATCATGGGCAAGTCCGCCTGTAAGCTTGCCGATGGCGTCAAGGCGCTGCGCCTTGAGCAGCCTGTCTTCAAGCTCGCGCCGCTCGGTGATGTCGAGCAGCGTGCCGACGATCTCGTCGGTACCTTCCAGTGGATTGTGCGAAACGATCCCCTGGTCCAGAAAGGTCCGGTATTTGCCATCGGCGCAATGCCAACGGAATTCGCAGCTGTACGAGCCGGCCGCCTTGGCGCCGAGGAGAGTGGCCTTGACATCCGGCAAGTCGTCCGGATGCACGCGGCTGAGGCCAAAACCAGGTTCGGACGTCAGCCGCTCGGCCGAAAATCCCGTCAACCGCTCGATACCACTGGTGACGAAGCGAGCGTCGAATGGCGGATCCAGAGACCGGGCATGAAAGCAAACCGGAACCGATTGCAGGATAGCTTCCTGCCGCTGCTCGGCGACACGCAAGGCTCGCTCCGCCTCGAGTCTCGACTTTTGCGACTCCAGGGCCTGCTCCAGCAGGGTCTGCTCCACGACCGCCTTGCGCTGGATTTCCAGGCTCTTCTCGTGCAATTCGACGAACACTGCCACCTTCGAACGCAGCATGGCTGAATCGAAGGGCTTGAAGACGAAATCGACCGCACCGGCATCGTAGCCGCGCAGCATATGCGCTTCTTCCTTGTTGATCGCGGTCAGGAAGATGATCGGAGTGCGCCTCGACTGCTCTCTTTGGCGGATCAGTGAGGCCGTCTCGTATCCGTCCAATCCCGGCATCAGCACGTCCAGAAGGATTACGGCGAACTCTTCCTTCAAAAGGAACCGCAATGCCTCCTCGCCGGAGTGTGCGCAGACAACCTCGCCCACTCCAGCCAAGACTTCGCTGATTGCAAGGAGATTGCGATGGTCATCATCAACGGCGAGGATGCGCGCGCCTTGCGCCACCTCTGACAGGGCTGCACGATGCTCGGATTTTGTCTTCAGCATCCTTTGCATTGGCGACCCGTCACATGGCCGCCACGAGCTTCTCTGCCGGCTGGGCGTGCTGTCTCGATCGACCGATCCAGACCCGGAGCAGCGCGAGCAGAAGGTCGAGATCCACAGGCTTGGCTATGTAATCCGAAGCACCCGCATCAAGGCACTTTTGCCGGTCGCCCTTCATTGCCTTGGCAGTCACCGAGATGAGGGGGACGTGCGCGATCGGCGGCATGCCGCGTATCTGCCGCATCGTCTCGTAGCCGTCCATCTCAGGCATCATGATGTCGATGAGCGCGACGTCCATGTCTGGATTTTGCTCAAGCAGCGCGATGCCGTCGCGACCACGCTCGGCATGCAAAACCTGGATGCCATAGGTTTCGAGCACGCTGGTCAGCGAATAGATGTTGCGGATGTCGTCGTCGACGATGAGGACTTTGGCGCCGGCAAGGTCGATCTTGTCCGATCGTTGGGAGGCCGCAGTCCCGTTGGTGTGACTGTCCCGCGGCAAAGTTGCCGACATCAGCAGCGCCAACTGGCCAAAATTCTCGGCACGGGCAACGTCCGCCAACTCCGGTTTAAGCCCGATCAGCTGCTCCAGGGCCTCCGGATAGGGTGCGAAGAACACGAGCTTGGATGACATGCTCTCAAGTGAGGCCGCGATCTCCTCAATCATCTTGGCGTTGTCCTTGCCCGACCTCCCAAAGCCCAGCACAATCGCGTCATAGATGTCGAAGTCTATTCCCCGCCCATTTGCGGGGATCCGACCGATAGGCGTGACGGAAGTGACGCCGTCGCGGATCGCTTCGACCAGGGCAAGCCGCCGCTCGGGATCGACATCCACGATCAGGACATTGCGCTGGACGCGCAACTTGCTCGATTGAATGTCCTCGAACACCTTCATGAGGTCGTCCGACGATACCGGCTTTGTTGAGACGCTGGCGGCGCCATTGCGCAACAGGCCCGCCGTATCTTCCGCACCGGAGATGACATGTATCGGGATGCCTGCGGTCTTGGGGTCGTGCCGCAGAAGATCGAACAGCACCCAACCATCTATGTCCGAAAGTCCCAGGTCCAGCGTGATTGCGTCCGGGACCAGCTTCCTGGCCAGCGCCACGGTCCCGGAGCCCGCGGTGGACAAGACGCCCTTGAGGCCTGCCGAGCGCGCCATGCCCAGCAGCAGCCCCGCAAAGGTGGGATCGTCCTCTACGATAAGCACGACCCTGTCTTCGGGCGAGAGGGCATCGCGATCATCGATCAGTTCCGGAACGGAAACACCAGCCGCCGGAGCCACCACCTCCTGTTCGACAATGACGGGCTGCGAAACCGCTCTCGGACCGTCCAAGGGGATTACGAGCGTGAATGTCGAGCCCTTGCCCGGCGTGCTCTCCACCCTCAGCTCGCCTCCGAGCAGCCGCGCGATTTCACGGCTGATCGACAGGCCGAGCCCGGTGCCACCATATTTGCGGCTGGTGGTGCCATCGGCCTGCTGGAAAGCCTCGAAGATCAACTTCTTGCTTGTCGTCCGGGATGCCGATGCCGGTGTCGGTGACCGCGATAGCGAGCGCCTTCGGCGCCTGGGCACCGTTGCGCCGAGCGGTCTTCTCCGGCCTGAAGGTGAGGCTGACCTTACCGGTCGAGGTGAATTTGAATGCGTTCGACAACAGGTTGAGCACGATTTGCTGCAGCCGTTTTTCGTCGGTGCGCACCGTCTCCGGAAGGCCAGGATCAAGTTCTATGGTGAAGCCCAATCCCTTGTCGGCGGCCAATTGACGGAACGTGCGTTCCATGTGTTGACGCAGATGCGCCAGCGGCATGTCGTTGATCTCGACGGAGACGGTGCCGGACTCGATCTTCGACAGGTCGAGGATGTCGTTGATAAGGCTGAGCAGGTCGGTCCCGGCCGAATTGATGGTTCGGGCAAACTCGACCTGCTTGTCGTTGAGATTACCCTGCTGGTTACTGGCCAGCAGGTTCGAGAGAATGAGCAGCGAGTTCAGCGGCGTGCGGAGCTCGTGGCTCATATTGGCCAGAAATTCCGATTTGTACTTGGAGGTCAGGGCGAGCTGTTCGGCTTTCTCCTCAAGTGCCCGCCGGGCCATTTCGATTTCCAGATTCTTGTTCTCGACCTGCTTCTTTTCGTTTTCGAGCAGTTGCGCCTTCTCCTGCAACTCCTCGTTGGTGGCGTGCAGTTCCTCCTGCTTCTTGGTCAGTTCCGTCTGGCGCGCCTGCAATTCCGAAGTCAGCAATTGCGACTGTTTCAGCAGCCCTTCGGTGCGCATCGTCGCCGCGATCGTGTTGAGCACGATGCCGACCGATTCCATCAATTGGTTCAGGAACGATTGGTGTGTGTCCCGAAATTCGCTGAAGGAGGCGAGCTCGATTACCGCCTTGACTTCGTCTTCGAAGAGCGCGGGCAGGATGATGACATTGGCCGGTGCGGCGTTGCCGAGGCCGGATGTGATGCGCAGGAAGTCCGGCGGCACATTGTCGAGAACGATCGCACGCTTGTCCGCAGCGCTCTGGCCGATCAGCCCCTCCCGGAGATCAAGGCGCTGTTTCATCACCGCTTTGCTATCGGCGCCGTAGGACGCGGCAAGCTCGAGATAGGACTCGTCTTCTTCCCGGTTGGTCACGTAGAAGACGCCGTATTGCGCATTCACGAGCGGCGCCAGCTCCGACATGATCAGACGCGAGACCGTCGCCAGATCGCGCTCACCCTGCAGCATGCGCGAGAACCGCGCCAGGTTGGTCTTCAGCCAATCCTGTTCGGCATTCTTGAGCGTCTGATCCTTGAGGTTGCGGATCATCTCGTTGATGTTGTCCTTCAGCGCCGCCACTTCGCCTGATGCCTGAACACTGATGGACCGTGTCAGGTCACCCTTGGTCACCGCCGTCGACACTTCGGCGATGGCACGCACCTGGGTGGTGAGATTGGCTGCCAGCTGATTGACGTTGTCGGTCAGGTCGCGCCAGAGCCCTGCCGCGCCCGGCACGCGAGCCTGGCCGCCCAGCTTGCCTTCGATGCCGACCTCGCGCGCGACGTTGGTCACCTGGTCGGCAAAGGTGGCGAGGGTCTCGATCATGCCGTTTATGGTGTCGGCCAGCGAGGCGATCTCGCCCTTGGCGTCGACGGTGAGCTTGCGGCGCAGATTTCCCTGCGCCACCGCGGTCACGACATCCGCGATGCCGCGCACCTGATTGGTAAGGTTGGTGGCCATCAGGTTGACATTGTCGGTCAGGTCCTTCCAGGTGCCGGCAACGCCCTCGACGCGTGCCTGGCCGCCGAGCTTGCCCTCGGTACCGACCTCGCGCGCCACGCGCGTCACCTCCCCGGCGAAGGAGTTCAGCTGATCGACCATGGTGTTGATCGTCGACTTCAGCTCCAGGATCTCGCCTTTGACGTCCACGGTGATCTTTTTCGACAGATCGCCGCGTGCGACGGCGGTGGTCACTTCAGCGATGTTACGCACCTGGCCAGTGAGGTTTTCGGCCATGGAATTCACGTTGTCGGTGAGGTCCTTCCACGTGCCGGCGACGCCGCGGACCTGGGCTTTGGCCGCCCAATTTGCCCTCGGTGCCGACCTCGCGGGCGACACGCGTCACCTCGCCGGCGAAGGAGTTGAGCTGGTCGACCATGGTGTTGATGGTGGATTTCAGCTCCAGGATTTCGCCTTTGACGTCGACGGTGATCTTCTTGGAAAGGTCGCCAAGGGCCACCGCCGTCGTCACCTCGGCGATGTTGCGCACCTGGCCGGTCAAGTTCGCGGCCATGGCATTCACATTGTCAGTCAGATCCTTCCACGTGCCGGCCACGCCGCGAACCTGCGCTTGGCCGCCCAGCTTGCCGTCCGAGCCAACCTCACGCGCGACGCGGGTCACTTCCGACGCAAATGAGTTGAGCTGATCGACCATGGTGTTGATGACGTCCTTGATCTGCAGGATCTCGCCCAGCGCGTCGACCGTAATCTTCTGCGTCAGGTCGCCGGTGGCGATCGCGGTCGCGACTTTGGAGACGTCACGCAACTGCACCGTGAGATTGCCGGCCATCGCATTCACGTTGTCGGTCAAATCCTTCCAGGTGCCGCCGACACCTTCGACGTGCGCCTGCCCGCCAAGCTTGCCTTCCGACCCGACTTCGCGCGCCACGCGCGTCACTTCCGAAGCGAAGGAGTTGAGCTGATCCACCATGGTGTTGACGGTGTCCTTCAACTCCAGGATTTCGCCCTTGACGTCGACGGTGATCTTCTTCGACAGGTCGCCGCGCGCGACGGCCGTGGTCACTTCGGCGATATTGCGCACCTGGCCTGTAAGGTTGGCAGCCATCAGGTTGACGCTGTCGGTCAGGTCCTTCCAGGTGCCGCCGACGCCTTTCACGTCGGCCTGGCCGCCAAGCTTGCCTTCGGTGCCCACCTCGCGGGCAACGCGCGTCACCTCCGATGCGAAAGAATTGAGCTGATCCACCATGGTGTTGATGGTGTCCTTGAGCTCCAGGATTTCGCCTTGGACGGCCACGGTGATCTTCTTCGACAGATCTCCAGACGCCACCGCCGTGGTCACTTCCGCGATGTTGCGAACCTGCCCGGTCAGGTTTTCTGCCATCGAGTTCACATTGTCCGTCAGATCCTTCCACGTGCCGGCGACACCGCGCACCTGGGCCTGGCCGCCCAGCTTGCCCTCAGAACCGACCTCGCGTGCCACGCGAGTGACTTCCGAGGCAAAGGAATTGAGCTGGTCCACCATCGTATTGATGGTGTTCTTCAGTTCGAGAATTTCGCCCTTCACATCGACAGTGATCTTCTTCGAAAGGTCGCCGAGCGCGACGGCTGTCGTCACCTCGGCGATGTTGCGGACCTGACCCGTCAGGTTCTCGGCCATCGAATTCACGTTGTCGGTAAGGTCTTTCCAGGTGCCGCCGACGCCCTCGACGCGCGCTTGACCGCCGAGCTTGCCTTCCGTGCCGACCTCGCGCGCCACGCGAGTCACTTCCGAGGCGAATGAATTGAGCTGGTCCACCATCGTGTTGATAGTGTTCTTGAGCTCCAGTATTTCGCCTTTCACGTCGACGGTGATTTTCTTCGACAGGTCGCCCGAGGCCACGGCCGTGGTGACTTCGGCGATATTGCGGACCTGCCCGGTGAGATTGGTCGCCATGGCATTGACGTTGTCGGTCAGGTCCTTCCAGGTGCCGGCCACACCCTTCACACGCGCCTGGCCTCCGAGCTTGCCTTCGGTGCCCACCTCGCGGGCAACGCGGGTCACCTCCGAAGCAAAGGAGCCCAACTGCCCGACCATCGTGTTGACGACCTTGCCGATACGGAGGAACTCGCCTCGCAGAGGCCGGCCGTCGATCTCCACCATCATGGTTTGCGACAGGTCGCCTTTGGCAACCGCACCAATGACGCGAGCCACCTCGGTGGTCGGCTGAACCATGTCCTCGATCAGATCGTTGACGGAGCGGACGCTTGTTTCCCAACTCCCTGTGGCGTTGCGCACGTGGCCGCGCTCACCGATCCGCCCGTCCTTGCCGACCACCCTGCTCAGCCGCTCAAACTCGCGCGTGACCTGATCGTTGATCTCCACGATCTGGTTGAAGGTGTCTGCGATGTCGGAATCGAGCCCTTCATAGACATTGTCGATGCGCACAGAGAAGTCGCCTCGCCGGAAGGCCTTGAGCGCATTTAAAATCTGGCGGCGGTCCAACTGCGGCTTGGATTTCAGCGTACTCACAGCGCCCCCTCACAGCCCTGGCGGATAACGATGAAGACTGTCGTGAATGAAAAACTGCCCCTTGCGGGTACACTTCCGCGAGGGGCACAACGCGCGAGCCGTGCTTCGGTTCCATTGGGGGCGAGATCTTCCTGAGCGCCGCCTGGCGTATGGCCAGTCCATCTGCCAAAATCGAAAGTCAGGCCGCCGCCCTCCAGGCCTTGACGAAAACAGGTGCGCCTGTTTGAGACTCCGGGGCAAAAGGGCGACATTTGCCCCCGAGGAGATGAGCTGGCGGTGGGCAAGCTGTGAAGCGCGTTTTTCGATTGCTTGCCGCGGCGATCATGGCGTCCGGCGTGGCCGGATGCACGAGCATTTCCTATTATGCGCAGTCGTTGGAGGGCCATGTTGAGATCATGGCGGCGCGCAAGAATATCGGAAAGCTGATCCGTGATCCCTCAACGCCGGAACCATTGCGCGCCAAGTTGACGTCAGCCAGCGCCATCCGCCGCTTTGCCACGGAAGAACTGGCGCTGCCTGATAACAATAGCTACCGCAGCTATGTCGACGTCGGCCGGAACGACGTGACCCTGGCGGTCTTTGCCGCGCCGCAATTCTCTCTCGCGCCGGTAACATGGTGTTTTCCGGTCTTCGGCTGCGTTCCCTACAAGGGCTACTTTTCGCGCAAAGATGCGCTCGCAAATGCCGCCGAACTGCAACGACAGGGGCTGGACGTCTATGTGACGGGCATCACCGCCTATTCCACGTTGGGCTGGTTCAGCGATCCGCTGCTCAGCACCATGCTGCGCCAGAACGACACCTATCTCGCGAGCCTTATATTCCATGAACTGGCGCATCAGAAAATCTACGTGAACGGCGACTCCGCGTTCAACGAGGCCTTCGCAGTTACCGTCGAAACCACCGGTACGAGGAAATGGCTCCGCGCCACCGGCAATCGCGCCGGATTGCGTAGCTACGAAGCCGATCGCAAGCGCAAGGCGGACTTTCTCGGACTGATATCGAAAACCCGGGACGAGTTGAGGCAGGTCTATGCGAGCCCGCGCAGCCCGGAGCAGATGGCGGCCGCCAAAGCCGCCACGATCGAGAGGCTTCGGATGCGCTACCGGCAGATGCGCGACAAGCGCTGGGGTGGATACCGCGGATACGACGCCTGGTTCGACAGCCCGATCAACAACGCGAAGCTCGCGGCGACCGCCGTCTACGGCGAACAGGTTCCGGCGTTTCTTCGCTTGTTCGGCCTGTGTGCCGGCGACTATCCAAGATTCTATGCTTCCGTTCGGCGCATCGGGAATTTGCCCGCGCCTTCCCGTGCCGAAGCGCTCAAAGCCGCGGCGACGTGTCAATGACCATGTAATGAATTCCGGGGCCGCGCGGGAACATGCTGGACAACTATGACGTGGACAGGTTCGGCGTGATTCACCAGGTCGATTTCACGCCGATCAAATACGACAAGAAATACATTTCTTATTACGAGGATCTGAGCGACCGGACCATCAAGCTCGGCTATCAGCGGCTTGGCTGGGTGCTGGGAATCACGGGTGAGATTCCTCGCTCGGTGCTGGAGATCGGATATGGCACCGGCACGTTCATTGAAGCCGCCAAGATAACCGGGGTCGCCGATTGTGCCGGCTGCGATATCGCCGAGTTTCCCCTGCCCAAGGGTGTCCGCTTTGTGGACTGGGATGAGGCGCTCGCCGGCTCATGGGACCTGGTCGCCATGTTCGACGTGCTCGAGCACATCCCGGACCTCGGTTTCCTTTCCCGCCTTCAGGCCCGGCACCTGGCCATCGCCGTCCCCTATTGCCGCTGGCGCGAGCTCGGCCCCGAGGGCGACGCGTGGTTCGCCAAGTGGCGCATGCGTTTGCCCAACGAGCATCTGCACCATTTCGACCGCGACTCGCTGGTGGCGCTGCTGGCGCATAGCGGTTTCGAATGCGTGACGCTGAACTGTTTCGAGGACGGGATCAGGCTGCGGCCCGGAGAAGCGGGTCCGAACATTCTGTCGGGCTTCTTCAGCAGGCTGTAAGTCGGCTACGAGCCCTCTATGGTGGTCTCCCTCTATGCTTGGGATGAGACGGGGCCGGTCGCGAAACTGGCTGACCGGATGAACGCGGTTTTCGCCGCGCGGTTTCAGGGAACCGAATGAACGCGGGAATGACCCGCCCGCATTGCCTTCCGCGCCGGCTCGCACAATAGTCGGACCGATGTTCGAGGCTATAGCGAGTCACTGGTCGACGCTTATCCTGATCCTGTCGCTGGCGATGGCGGCGGTGGGCATCGTCCACGCCATCATGACGAAGGAAGACGTGCGTGCGGCCACCGGCTGGGTGGGCGTGATGCTGTTGTCGCCTTTCCTCGGCGCGATCATCTACGCCATCGCCGGCATCAACCGCATCCGTCGCGCGACGATCAGCGCCATGCGGCCGGGCTCGCTCGAGGCCGCCGCCAGGCATGACCGCGACGTAGCGCTGGAAGCCTTGATCAACGCCGAATTCGGCCAGCGTTTCACCGGGCTGAAGACGCTTGGCGATAGGGTGGCGCGGCATCCGCTGACCTCGGGAAACACCATCGCCGTGCTCAAGACCGGCGACGAGGCCTATACGGCCATGTGCCGTGCGATCGACGCGGCGCAAAGAAGCGTGCTTCTGGAAACCTATATTTTCGACAATGATGCGGTCGGAGCGCTTTTCGTCCAGTCGCTCGGCAACGCCGTCAAGCGCGGCGTCGCTGTGCGGGTGCTGATCGACGCCGTCGGCGTGCGCTATTCGGTGCCTAGCATCCTGAAACAGCTCAGGGTGGCCGACGTTCCGGTCGATCTCTTCAACGGCAACATCGTCATGGGCCTGAGACTTCCCTATGCCAATCTCAGGACCCACAGGAAGATCCTGGTCGTCGACGGCACGGTGGCGTTCACGGGAGGCATGAACATCCGCAAGGGATTCTCGGCCGAATTCGCCGGTTCCGACAGTTCGCGCGACACCCATTTCGAGGTCACCGGGCCGGTGGTGGCCGATCTGTTCTCGGTCGCCGCCGAGGACTGGCGGTTCGCCGGCAACGAGGCGTTGAAGGACGGGTCCTGGCAGGTCGAGCGCGCCATGCCGCCGCCGGGGCAGCCGATGCTGGTGCGCGCGGTGGCGACCGGACCGGACGCGTCCAACGAAACCAATCTCAAGCTGCTGATGGGGGCGTTTTCGGTCGCCCGCAAGTCGATCCGCATCATGTCGCCCTATTTCCTGCCGGACCGGGAGTTCATCAGCGCATTGACCACGGCCGGTCGGCGCGGCGTGGAAATCGACATCGTCGTGCCGGCGGTGAATAACCTTTTCCTCGTCGATCATGCGATGATGGCGCAGTTCGACCAGGTTCTGAAGCATTATTGCCGTGTCTGGCGCCACGAAGGCTCGTTCGACCATTCGAAGCTGATGGCGATCGACGGCGTGTGGGCCTATGTGGGCTCCTCCAATCTGGACGCCCGTTCGCTAAGGCTGAATTTCGAGATCGACCTAGAAGTGCTGGACAAAAATTTCGCCGCCGAGATCGACGCCCGCATCGGCGCAGCCATCTCGACAGCACAGCCGGTGACACTGCAGACGCTGAAGGCAAGGCCGTTCCCAATCCGCGTCTTCGACCGTTTGCTGTGGCTGGGATCACCCTATCTTTAGCGCAGGAAATCGAGCAGCAGGATCATGGAGATAGACGACATCAAAGGACGCAGCCTGCCGGAGACCGTGCTCCTGTCGATACGCCGCAGAAATGCGCGCAAGGCGAAGGCGACGCCGCGCAAGCGCGTCAACGATACTGAAATCGTCGTTGCCTCCTACAACGTCCACAAATGCATCGGCACGGACCGCAGGTTCGATCCCGAAAGGACGGCCCGCGTCATCCGCGAGATCAGCCCCGACGTGATCGCCCTGCAGGAAGCCGACAACCGCTTCGGCGACAGGGCCGGGCTGCTCGACCTTGCCCGGCTGGAACTGGAAACGGGGCTGGTGCCGGTGCCGGTCACCGGAAACGGCAAGGGGCATGGCTGGCGCGGCAATGTGCTTCTGTTCAAGCGCGGCACCGTGCGCGACGTCCACCAGATCAAGCTGCCGGGACTGGAGCCGCGCGGCGCGCTGGTCGCCGAAATCGATCTCGACGAAAAACGGTCGCTGCGCGTCATCGCCGCCCATCTCGGCCTTTTGCGCCGCTCCCGCTCCGAGCAGGCCCGCGTCGTGCTCGACATCATGAGCAGCACCGACGAGAGGCCCACGCTCTTGCTCGGCGACCTCAACGAATGGCGGCTCGGCAACCGCTCGGCGCTGAACACGCTGCACACGACCTTCGGGCCGGCGCCGCCGGCAGTGCCCACTTTCCCGTCCCGCATGCCGGTGCTGGCGCTCGACCGCATCATGGGCAACCGGCACGGTTTGGTCTCAGGCGTCGAGGCGCATGATACGCCGCTGTCGCGCGTCGCCTCCGACCATCTGCCGCTGACGGCCTACGTGCATTTGTAGCGTGCTGCCCTACCCCTCCCTCAGCCAGACCAGCATCTCTCCGGGATCGCGGTTGTCCCAGGCGAAATAGGGAATTGCCTTGAGCTTCATTTCCTTTGTCGCCGGCGGTTCGGGGCGGTAGAGATCGGCGCCCCAGCTTTCCGTATCGGCCCTGCTGCCGATGGCCGAAAGGGTGACGACGCCGCCGAGCAGGTTCGGCTCGACATGCGCCTCGAGCCTGGCCTCATGCGGCAAGGCGATACGGTGCAGCCCGCCGCCATTGTCGGTCTCCTCGACGCAATAGATCAACGGGCCGCGCGTCAACGCCACCCGGCCGATGTCCTGGCGCACCTGCGGGTTGGCAAAGAGGCGCGCCATCGACATTTCGAGGTCGAGCTCGACCTTGTCGCCCTGGCGCCATTCGCGGCGGATCGCGGCATAACCGTCGACCATCGCCGCTTCGAGATCGACGAGCTTGCCGTTGACCCGAAGCGCTGCCTTGCGGCACCAGGCAGGCACACGCAGATGAAGCGTGAACGCAACCGGCGCTTCCGGCCCGACCTCAATCACGACCGCGCCATCCCACGGATAGTTGCTGGTCTGGACGAGGCTCACCTGCCGGCCGGCGATCTCGAAGCGCGCGGTCGAGTCGCCGTAAAGATGCACGGCAAGCGCATCGTCGGCGAGGCCATAGAAATAGGAGCCGATGGAAGCGACCATGCGGCCGATATTGGGCGGACAGCACGGGCAGCGGTGCCATTTCCAGCGATGGTGGCCACCCCGGCTCTCCAGCGGATTCTCGTAGAAGAACAGCGAGCCGTCGAGCGAGAGGCCCGAGATCGAACCGTTATACAGCGCCCGCTCCATCATGTCGGCGTAGCGGGCGTTCGGGCCCATGCCGAGCATGCGGCTCGCCCAGAACACCAGGCCGACCGACGCGCAGGTCTCGGCATAGGCGGTGTCGTTGGGCAGGTCGTAATCACTGGTGAAACCTTCATTGTGCGCCGACGGTCCGAGGCCGCCGGTGACGTAGAGGCTCTTCGTCATGAGATCGTCCCAGAGCCGGTCGAGCGCTACGCGCAGTGTGTCGTCGCCATACTCCGTCGCGATATCGGCCATGCCGGAATAGAGATACATCGCGCGCACCGCGTGGCCGACGACCTTGTCCTGCTCGCGGACCGGCTTGTGCGACTGGTTATACTCGTACGTCTTGAAGTGATAGGCCTTCGGATCGGCGCCGCGGGCGCGCGCCTCCTCGTCGAAGTAATGCGGCTGCTGGCCGCGCTGGTCGATGAAACATTTCGCGAGCTCCATGTATTTCTTCTCGCCGGTCGCTCGCGCCAGCTTGACCAGGGCCAGTTCGATCTCCTCATGGCCGCAGTACCCCTTTTTCTTGCCGGGCTCGGGGCCGAACATCGAGGCGATGTGGTCAGCGTACCGGCACATGATGTCGAGCAGCTTGCGCTTTCCCGTCGCCTGGTAATAAGCGACCGCGCCCTCGATCAGGTGGCCGGCGCAGTACAGCTCGTGGCAGTCGCGCAGGTTCGTCCAGCGCAGGCCCGGCTGGATGCGCTGGTACCAGCTTGACAGGTAGCCGTCCTCCTGCTGCAGCTTTTCGTACATGTCGATGACGGCGTCGATCTTCCTTTCCAGGTCCGGATTGCGGCGCCGGTACAGCGAATAGGCCGCCGTCTCGATGGTCTTGCCCCAGTCGGAGTCCCAGAACATCTGTGTCGTCACCGTCGAGCCGGTGAACTCGGCGCCCTGCGAGTCCGCCTCGTCCGGCGACGGCGAATGGAACGGGATGACGACGCCCGGCGACGGCACGTCCGGATCGATCTGCTCCAGCATGCGCGCCTCGACGCAGCGGTCATAGAGGATGCCGGCGGTCTTGGCGGCAACCGCGTCGACACGGTCGCCCCAGAAGCCCCGGACATCGACCTGCGGCACTGGCAATGGCCGGAAGGCGAGCTTCGGCCTGGCGGCCTCGGTTGCGGCGGCGGGCTGCGATACGGTCATGAACTTCACTCCATTCGAATTACTTGACGGCCCCGGCCATGAGACCGCGGATGTAGAAGCGCTGCAGGGCGAGGAAGAGGATCAGGCACGGCACCATCATCACCGTGACGCCGGCCTGCACCGCGCCCCAGTCGATGGCGCCGAAGCGGCCGGACTGAAGCGCCGTCATCATCACCGGCAAGGTGAATTTGGACTGGTCGGTCATCAGCACGAGCGCGGCAAGGAACTCGTTCCAGGCGCCGAGAAAGGCGAACAGCGCGATGGTGACGACGCCCGGCCAGACCAAAGGCAGCATCACCTTGATGAGCATGGTGACATTGTTGGCGCCGTCCATGCGCGCGGCCTCCTCGATCTCGCGGGGCACCGCGTCGAAGGCGTTGCGCATCATGAAAATCGAGAAGGGCAGCTGCAGCGTGACATAGACGCAGACCAGCCCGGTCAGCGTGTTGTGCAGGCCGAGTTTCGTCAGCACCAGGAAGATCGGCGTCAGGATCGACTGGAACGGGATCATGATCGTCGACAGGATGAGGACGAAGAAGAAGTCCCGGAACGGAAAGCGGAAGCGCGAGAAGCCGTAGCCGGCGAGCACACTGACCAGCACCGAGAGCAGCACCGTCATCACCGAGACATAGATGCTGTTCTGCGCCGAGGCCCAAAGCCCGTCGCCGAAGGTGTTCAGCGTCTCATAATTCTCGACGGAGAAGCCGGTGGTCGGCCAAGGCGGCAGCGGCGGCTGGCGCGCTTCCTGCGCCGGCTTGAAGGTCGAGAGCACGGTCCAGACGATCGGCGCCAGGAACAGGACCGAGGCGATCATGCCGGTGGAGTGCCTCGCAAAACTGAAGGCCGCCTTGCGGTTCTGCGACATCGCTTCGGCCATCAGTCGAGTCCCTCGGGTTTGCGCAGCAGCCAGAGCTGAACGAGGCTGAGCGCCACAAGGATGACCAGCAGCACCATAGAAAGTGCTGCGCCGTAGCCGAGCTTGAACGAGACGAAGGACTGGTTGAATATCCAGTAGACCGCCGTCAGCGTCTGGTTGCGCGGGCCGCCGCGCAGAATGATGTAGAACTGGTCGAAGGCAAGGATCGAGCCTGCGACCGACAGGATCAGCGCCAGCGCCAGCGTGCGGCGCATCAAGGGCAAGGTGATCGCCCTGAACCTGGCGAACGGCCCTGCCCCGTCGATGACGGCCGCCTCCTGCAGATCCTGCGGGATCGACTGCAGGCCGGTCATCAGGATGATCATGGTGAAGCCGGCGACCTTCCAGACCACCATGGCGATGATCGACCAGAAGGCCGGCTGGAAAGTGGCCAGGAGATTGACCTTCCTTTCGGTCAGGCCGAGGTCGTAAGCGGCCGGGCTGAACAGGCCGGAATCGACATTCAAGAGCCACGACCAGAGCAGGCTCGCCGAGGCGAAGCCGACCACCGCCGGCATGAAGAAGGCGGTGCGGTAGAGATTGGTGAGCGGACGCGGCTTTTCGATGAAGATCGCCAGCGGAAAAGCGACGGCGAAGATCGCGATGGTGACGACCACCGTATAGTAGAAGGTGAATTTCAGCGCATTCCAGAAGCGCGTGTCGTGCAGGATGGCGACATAATTGTCGAGGCCGACGAAGGAATGCTCGCCCATCAAGGGCCAGTTGTTGAGCGACATCCACGCCGTCATGCCGAGCGGGATGACAAAGAAGACAGTCACGAAGGCGACCGCCGGAAGGACGTAGAGCAGGCCCACCCATTGCCGGCGGCTGACGCCGGCGCGTGAGCGGACGGGCGCGGAGGCGGCGGTGATGGCGGTCATGGCTTGTCTCCCAGGGAATGCCGGCGTCTCACTCCGCTGGAGCACCCCTCATCCGACCGAGCTTCGCTCGGCCACCTTCTCCCACAAGGGGAGAAGGAGGAGCCAGCCCGCCGGCGCCCCGAACTGCCTGTCACAATCGGGCTGCCCATCGACATGTTTGAGAGCTTTCTCAACGCAATAGTCCCTGCCATTCAGCGGATACATCATCCGGCCGCCCGGCCAGGGAGACGGGGCGGGCGGCCGGTCAGAGCCTTGGCGGCGAGACGTTGCGCGATCCCCGCCGCCGGCTGGCCCTGGTTATTTGTTCGGCGCCTGGTCGATGATCGACTGCATCGTCTCCTGCGCATTGGCGATGGCGCCGTCGACGTCGTCGCCGAAGAACACCTCGTTGATCATCTGCGTCCACGGGCCGTTGGCGGAGTTGATCAGGTCGTTGAACACCACCGAATAAGGCGTCTTGCCCTTGGCCATCGCCTCGGCCGCCACCTGGTAGCGCGGGTCGAGATCCTTCAGCGCCTCCTTGGCGATGTCGCCGCGCACCGGCAGGCTGCCATATTTGGCAAGGATCGTCTGGCCTTCCAGCGAATAGGCGAAGTCCAGAAACTCCTTCACCACGGCGATCTTCTTGGTGCCCTTGGTGACGACGAAATTGTCGCCGCCGGCAAAGGACGACCAGCCGCCATCCTTGCCCGGCAGGAAGGTGATGCCGTAGTCGACGTCCGGATACTGCGTGTTGAGCGCGCCGATGGCGAAGGCGCCGGACGGCGAGAGGCCGATCTTGCCGCCGGCGAAGGCTGCGAAGAAGTTGGCGCCAGTGTCGGTCTGCGCGCCCTCGGGCACCAGGCCCTTCTTGACCATGGAGCGATAGAGGTCGATGGCGCCGCGCAGCTGCGGGCTGTCCAGCGTCGCCTTCGAGCCGTCCTCGGACAGGATGTCGCCGCCCGAAGCCCAGATCAGCGGCGTGAAGGTGAAGATGTTGCAGCCGCCGCAATTGCCGGAGAAGTAGAAGCCCTTGATGTCGCCGCCGAGTGCGTTGACCTTTTCGGCGTCCGCCTCGATCTCGGCCCAGTTGGTCGGCCCCTTCTCCGGATCGAGCCCGGCCTGCTTGAACAGCTTCTTGTTCCAGATCAGCACCGAGGAATCGGCCGAGAACGGCAGGCCGTAGATGTGGCCCTTATAGGTGCCGGTCTTCACATGCGCCGGCGAGAGGCTGGAAAAATAGGGCAAGGATTTCGCCCAGTCGGTGATGTCTTCCAGCTGGCCGGCGGCGGCGAAGGACGGCGTATAGATCAGGTCGAGCGACAGCGCGTCGGGCGCAGTGCCGCCGGCGGCGGCCGCGCCGTATTTCGGGATGATCTCGGCATTGGGGATGATGTCGAGCTTGATCTGGTCCTTATGCGCCTTGTTGAAGGCGTCGACGATGCGCGGCATGAAGTTCGAGCCGTCGGCGCGCACCCAAATATTGGCGGTCTCGGCGGACGCCGCCTGCAGGCCGCCGCCGATCACGGCTGCGGCAAGCATCAGCCTGGCAAACATGGTTTTCACGGTATTCCTCCTCATGGTTCTCCTCCCTGTTTTTGGCCACGCCGCCCGGCGGATCCGGGCGGTTGAGCCTTGTTGCTTCATCCCGGCGGACTGCCGCATGACTGACGCACCACCAGCCGGCACGGCAGTTTCCTGATGCCCGGCGCGGCCCACTGGCCGCCCACGAGCGAAAGCAAAGCGAGCCCGGCCTCGCGGCCGAGCGTCGAAAGATTCATGTCGACCGAGGTGAGCGGCGGGCGCGTCGCCTCGGCCACGATCTCCCAATTGTCGAAGCCGATGACGCCGACATCCTCGGGCACGCGGATGCCGCGTTCGCGCAGCGCGTCGATGACGCCGCGGGCGATCTGGTCGTTGCCGCAGAAGACGGCGTCCGGCCATCCTTCCCTGCCCGCCTTGCCGAACAGTTTTTCGAAAGCATCGTGCCCCCAGCCTTCCGACCAGGCGCCGAGCAGCGGCTCGCTCACGGCCAAGCCGTTCTCCCTCAGGACATCGCGGTAGGCCTCGGCCCGCGTATGCACCACCGCGAAGCTTGCCGGGCCGGTGACATGGGCGATGCGACGACGCCCGAGCCGCACAAAGTGCTCGACCGCCAGCCGCGCGCCGCCGGCATCGTCGGAGACGAGCCCGACCGCGCCGGGATCGGGCTGGGTGAAGGCGTAGACGACGGGAATGCGCAGATGGGAAAGATCGACCGGCAGATGGCGGTCGATGCGTTTTCCCGTGGCGATGATGCCGTCGACGCGCTTGTCGAGCATGGCCTCGACGTGCAGCTGGCCGAGCCGTGTGTCGTCCTCCACATTGCACAGGAACACCGACACGCCATTGTCGACCAGCGCATCCGAAACGCCGGCCATCAGCGGTAGCGAGAAGCGGCCATATGTATCGTTGGTGAGCAGGCCGACGGTGAAGGAGCGCTTGCGCAGCAGGCTCTGCGCCAGGCTGTTCGGCCGGAAGCCGAGCAGCCGCGCCGTCTCGCGGATGCGCTCGCGCGTCTCGGCCGTCATCCGCCCCTGCCCGTTCAGCGCCTTGGACGCCGTCGCCACGCTGACGCCGGCCGCAGCCGCCACCTCGCGCAGCGTGACCGGCGGCTTGACGGAAACTGGCGCTGGCTGGGCGTCGGCGGACATGTTTCGAAGTGCACCCTCAAGTTGGGAAAAGGTTTTCTCTTATCGCCCTGCGCGAGATGACCGGCGAGGTCAGCGAGCGTGGGCGATGTGGGAAAAGGTTTTCTCAAAAGGGAGACTAGGGGAAGGTGGCGGGGTTGGCAAGGGGATTACGCCTCTGCCCGTCACGCGATAATTAGGAGTTCGGTCGACTGAGCCCTGTAAGCAGACTTACCCGCGATCACACTATGCCGAACTAGCTGCCTGTGCAGTCCAAATCCTGCATACAGATCTCTAATGCTTTCGTGATCCGCATTCGTCATGGCGAAGGAAACGCCTCGTTCACGCGCACGCCAAAGCGTATCCCGCAAGCGCAGCTGATCGTTCCAAGCAAATATATTTTGATTGTATTTAACGAAGCCGTTCATATTGTGCCGCACCGTATAAGGAGGGTCTACAAATATGAAATCGCCCTCCTCTGCTTCGTCGATAGCTTCCTCGAAATCCAGATGCCTTAGGTCCGTCCCCTGTAGTGCCCTTGACCAAGCTGGAAAATCATCTGCGTCGAAAATAACCGTCTGCTTCGTGCCGATAGGCACGTTGAATTTTCCTTTTAGGTTCTCCCGATAAAGACCATTCCAGCACGTCCTATTCAGATAGAGAAATTGCGCAGCCCTTGCGACGGGGGTTCCTAGCTGTTTGGAACGCAACTCATAATAATATTCGCTCGAGTGAGCCTTGGCGTGCTCCTGCATCAACGCTTCGAACGGCTGCAGATCGTCCCTTATCACAACAAACAACTCGATCAGCCGCTTATTACAGTCGCTTAGAATTGCCTTCTTTGGTTGATTCTCGAAGAAGACGGCGCCACCACCCAGGAAGGGCTCTATATATCGACCGGAAATGCTCGGCAGTGAAAACTGGCCACTTTCAAATAGCCAGCGTTTTCCCCCTGCCCATTTCAAAAAAGGCTTCAATGGCTGACGTATCATGCCGGAACCTTCGGATGCACTTCCGTCCGTAGCCATTCTACAAATTCAAGATCCTCGTCCGTATAAGTCTTGAGTTGATTCTTGTGCGCCGCAATATTACGCAATTCGTTAAAAGTTTGTATCCACGAGAGATAGTACTTCTGGCCAGAGCGCTCTCCAGGAGTTGGGTTTTTGAATACATGCTCAAAGTGGTCCCAATTGTTCTGCTGCTTAACGATCTCTGCAAGATCAATTATGTTCAGATAAGCCTCCTTGGGTTTGCGCCGCGCCTTATCTCTCTGCTGTGCTTCAAACGCGTTGCGGCGAATGCGCTCACTCTCGACACCGATCTCCCAGAACGCTTGTTCATCACTCGCTAGGCGATGGGTCCCGTGGACTTTTTTCAATGTGTCGATTACATAGTCGGTTAAGCGCTCAGAAAGCTTCATAAGGAACTGATTCACCTCATCAATCTTTTCTGACGTGCTTTGCTCCACCCAACGCCTGAACTCTTCCGAACCGAAATCGCTGTGCGTCTGCATCAAGATTTGCATGAGGTGATAAGTATATTCTTTGACACCACCCTCACCGAACCTCCTGGCGAATCTGGTCCGGACTTCATCGTCGGAGGCATTTTTTATGAAAGTGAAAATGGGCTTGCAGAACTCTTTGACGTGACCTGCGAACTCTTCTGGCTTCATCAGCGGAAAATCCAGCGACTTTTTGTGCGAAAGGTATGCCACCACCTCGGCGATCACACTCAGGTGAGCACGAATACCCGGATTCACCGCTATGTATGCGTCGCGGCCAGCCTCCCATCGAGCCGGATTTGCCACTCTCACTTCCTCGAAATAGGCGCTTAAAACAGTTGAAGCCCGCTTTATCGTATCCTCATCGGTGGCCCCGGATAGCACCCCCGGGGCAAGTGTCTTGCCCATAAGCTTGCCGACCAGCGCCGATCGGCGAAGGCCGTTTACGGTTTCAGATATCGTCAAGTTCTGGTTCGGCTCTGGCGGCACCCCATGGGTAGCGAAACGGCGTGCAAGTGGACTTGTCTTGTCGGTGTTCATCACCCTGACAACTGCCGAGCCCAGAGCAGAAAGTGCAGTGGAAGGATCGCTGTCACCCATCCGGATATCGGCAAGCAAGCTAACCAGTAAGCTCTTCGGAACACTCTTTTGCTTGTGGTTGATGGTAATAAAGAGATCCGCCTCCTTCTGAACAGCCATCTTCTCAAAGGCCAGCACAAAAAGACTTTGCTCCAAAAATTCCTTATCCAAATGCGAGAATCCGTAGAGGCGGTGTTGACCATCGATGATCCAAGCCGAGCGGTATTTTGACGGCAATGTGATCCAGCCGAATTTGATGTTTGGATCGGTATTTTCGGCGTTCGAGATGAGATCGAACCTCGGGGCATCCGAGAAATTGACCAAAATATTGGTTGGGAAAAAGCCGCCCTTCTGGATGAAGGCCCCAATTTCCTTAATGCGGCTAGAAGATATCATACGCTGATAGGCTGGGCGTCCGTCCGGGTGATTGAGAGCTTGATGATTGATAAATGCAATTTTTAGGAGGTTGCGAGGTGTTGTAACAAAGCTATAAAATAACTCACCACCAATTTTGCCCCGAATTGCAGGCAACTTGACATCGGCGAGGCCTGGAACCTTCTGACCTTTCAGGAACTCGCCAAGAATCTGGTATCGACCAGCCGGCCCCATATGCTTAACAAAAGTTTCGAAATACTGAAGTTCGTTCTCAGTGATAACTTTTATGTCGTGAGCATCAGCCCTCTCTATATCTTGATTTGACCAGAGTATATTACTTGTCACGTATGCCCAAATTATTTTTGGCTTCGCCTTCCCTTTAGAGTGCTTGTTAATAGCATCCCTAAAGTAGGGCTGTAGGGAAATAGTCTCCTGGATATCCTTTTGCAGCGATCGCCGTCCACGCTCAGCTCGTGATTTGCATTCAATAACTAGCGCGGTCTCGCCGTCCTCAGCGTAGACGTCAATCTGTTTCCTTCCGACTGAATCGTCGCCTCTAGTGAAAGTGATTCTGAAACTGTCGCCGTTGAGACTCCGATAACCCATGGTGTGGAGCAGACACCACACACGATCTTCCAGCCATTTGTCGTGCCCTTTCTGCCGCTTGAGCCGGGTGGCGCGCTTTCCGGCGCGTTGGATCGCCCACCCCTTGGCCTCCTCAGCGGGAACGTCTGCGGGGTGCACACTTTTCAAATCATTGGCGTTCCTACGCCTGCGATATTCCGACGCCAGTTCGGCCTCGTCACCGAGCAGCGGTGACAGAAAGTTCGTCTTGCTGTCTTGAACTTCTAAGGAGCTGATTTCTTCGGTAGGCGAGGTTAGCGTCATGAACAATCGCGTCTGAGAATCGCTGTCGCTGCGTTCGGTTTGTAAAGAGCTCACCCAGTTGTAAGTTGTCAATACTTTCGCCGAGAGCGTTAAAGGAAGAGTGCAATAAAACCAAATCGAGGGTCAACTTCTGCTTGGGCGCCTTGCTTAGTGGCAGTATCAACCCATCCTTCCACTCCCACACCAGTCCAAGTAGCAACCCCGGCCCGCCATTCCACCCAATCCGCTTTCTGCCTGAACCGCTTCCATCCTGCCCACGGGGCACACCCCATCTCGACCGACCCCTTCGCCCCCTTGCGCCAACCCTTCCTTGCCCGCTGTGCTGATCAGCTCACGGAGCTGAAGGCCATTGCGGATGAAGCCCCTCGACGGCAAGGTCCCGGGTCTTGAGGCGGGCGAGGAAACTGAGATCCGGTTCGAGCACGTCGAACATGGCGCCGCGGTCCCACCACTTGGCAAACGCCTCATCGCAATGCCGCCCTCGGGAACGATAAGGCGCTGCTCGATGTTGATGCGACATCGGATGGCGAAGCCATGGAACCGCGCGACAAAGAACAGGAGAACCTTTCCCGCCTCGAACGGGCCGCACAGCGGACTGCCGATCCCAAAACCATCCAGCAGCAGGCGAAAAAGCCCGAGGAAAAATTCCGCTTCAGCCTTCGCAAGGAAGACCTCTGGTGGACGGCTGGCTTCGCTGCCGCCGCCTTGCTGCTCTTTGCCGCCCAACTTCTCATCAATTGGCGCCTGGAATGGCTAGACGCGTCTTTGCGCGTTCGCGTGCTGAATTATGTCTGGGGCGGCTTTCTCATCTTCGTCATGCTGACGGTGGCGAATATCATCGAAGTCTTTCTCATCGGCCGAATTCCCAATCGTGTTTCGCGTTTCAACCTGAAACGAATTTTCCGATTGATCGTGGTGATCGCCGTCGTCTTCGTGGCCATTTCAGTTCTGTTCGTGAACTGGTACGCCGCCGTCGTTTCGCTCGGCCTGATTTCACTGACACTCGGCTTTGCGCTGCAGATGCCGATCTCCAGTTTCATCGCGTGGATTTATATTCTGGCCCGGGCGCCTTATCGCGTGGGCGACCGGATTCGCATCGGCGATGCCCATGGCGATGTCATCGATGTCAGCTATCTCGACACGACGTTGTGGGAATTCGGCGGAGAACATCTTTGGACCGATCATCCCAGCGGACGCGTCATCAAGTTCCCGAACTCCACCGTCTTCGACACGCCGGTCTTCAACTATTCCTGGCCGCTGTTTCCCTATGTCTGGAACGAAATCAAGTTCCAGCTCGCCTATGAGAGCGATCTGGAATTCGTGGCGAAAACCATGAGAGAGGTCGTGGACGAGCAGATCGGCGACATCATGAGCCAGAAGGTGAAGGTCTATAAGAACATCCTGTCGAAAACGCCGGTGGACGAGCTGCAAGTGAAGGAGCATCCGGTGGTTCATTTTCGCGTCAGCGAAAATACCTGGCTCGAAGCCATCGTGCGTTACCTCGTCCCGCCCAAGGAAGCGGGACGCACCAAAACACGCTTGATCAAGGAAATGCTGGCGCGAATGAATGCAGAACCCGATCGCGTGCTGTTTCCAAAGAGCAATTTGCGGTGAACTCCTCGCCTCCCAGCGAGGTCGTTCGCATTCCTCCATGGCTTGTCAGGTCATTGGCCATACGATCGCCAGCATGGGCACGGCAACAATGATGACAAGGAAGGACAGCGGCAGCCCCAGACGCGGATAGTCGCTGAAACGATAGCCTCCCGGCCCCATGACAAGGGTGTTGCATTGGTGCCCGATCGGCGTGAGGAAGTCGCAGCCGGCGCCAATAGCGACAGCCATCAGAAATGCTTCCGGCCTATAGCCCAGATCGGCGGCGAATTCCGAGGCGACAGGCGCCATGACAAGAACAGTGGCGGCATTGTTGAGGAAGGGCGTCACTGCCATGGCGGCGACGAGGATGAGCAGCAGTGCGCCGGGCGCCGGAAGAATGGTCCCGAACCTGGCAAGCTCCGCGGCAAGCAGTCCGGTCGCCCCTGTCGTGCGCAGCGAATCGCTCACCGGGATGAGAACGGCGAGCATCACGAGGATTGGACCATCCAGCGATTGGTAGACGTCGCGGAGCGGGATGACCTTGAAAAGCACCATCCCCACCGCGGCCGCAAAGAAAGCGACGGGAACAGGGAGCAGGCCAACGGCAGTCGTGAGCATGGCAAGGGCGAGAATTGCCACGGGCACGATGCCTTTGCGAACGCTGCCAAGAAGGATAGGTCTTTCCGCCAGCGGCAGGCAGCCGAGTTCACGCAGTGTCTCGGGCATTGTCGTTGCGTTGCCCTGCAACACGACGACGTCGCCGAGCCTTAGCTCGACATTGGCGAGCCTGCGGTCGAGGCGCTGGCCGCGACGGCTCACGGCCAGGAGGTTGACGTTGAAGCGATCGTAGAGGGCAAGTCGCTGGGCCGTCCAGCCGATCAAGGAGGAGGTTTCACCAATTACGGCCTCAATGGCTACCATTTCGCTGCTGGTGGCATCATCATTCACCCGATCGCCCGTGACGCTGAGCTTGCCTTGCGAGACAAGTCGATCCAGCGCCGTCGGATCGCCTTCGAGCAACAGGATGTCGTCCACCTTCAGGACAGCATCGGGCAGCGGCGTCATCCGCATCGTCCGTTTGCGCAAGATCGACGTCACGATGACATCGCCGCCGGCAAGCTTCATGACGTCTGCGACCGTTTTCCCAAGCACGGTGGAATCGCCGACAACTCGAGCCTCTGTAAGGTAGTCTTTGATGTCGAGGGCTTCATTCAGCGCCCCGCCGAGCTTTTCGCGCACTGGCAACAGCCAATAGAAGGACATCAGGAAGATCATTCCAGCGACGGCTACAGCCGCTCCGACGGGTGCGAAGTCGAACATTGTGAATGCCGTTCCGGTCAACTGCTCTCGCACTCGGGAGACAACGATATTCGGGGAAGTGCCCACCTGCGTCATGAGACCACCGAGCAACGACCCGAACGCCATAGGCATCAGAAATATCGATGGCGATGTGCTAGACCGGCGCGCGAACTGAAAGGCGATCGGGATCATGATCGCCAGCGCGCCTATATTCTTGACGAAGGCGGACAGGCACGTCACCACGATCACCAGCAGCGCCAGTTGCGACCGAACTCCCGACAATTTCGGAGCAAAGCGCTGGATGGCGAGTTCCATGATGCCCGATCGCGCTATGCCTGCGCTCACCAGCAGAGCACTGCCGACAATGACCACGATATCGTCGCTAAACCCGCTAAAGGCTTTGTCAAACGGCACAATCCCAGCGGCGAGAGCGAGCAACAATGCCGCCGCCGCGACGAGATCATAGCGATAGCGCCCCCATACGAACGCTGCCATCATCACGAAGGTGACGGCGAACGACAGAATTTGCGGCATGGTCATGTGTTCGGCTGCTCCGCAAGCGGCTGATCAGAACGCCCAGACTGCTCCTTTGTTGCTTTGGCCCCGACGGCCTTGGCAGCACGCGCAGCTGAAAGCATCGCGCATGGGGGCGGTCCCCTCGCCCGGCTCTTCCTTCGGGCGCGGATGGAAACTGGCCTATGGCTGCTGGCGTGCCACGGGTCGCCCTCGCATGGGCGCGTCCGCGAGACAGTCAGCGCAGCAGTCCGTCGCTCTCGAAATCTTCCCAACCGCGCAGGCGAGAGGCTTCGGGCCGCCCGCTGTCATCCGCACCTGCGGCCGCTCGGCTCTTTTGAGCGCGCATCAGGGCCGCCTTGCCGGCGGCTCGGCGCCGGTTCTCGGCAGCTGTTGCTGCGTCTTGCTCGCGCCAGAGGGTGACGAGGTCGCGGTCGAGCACATCCTCGATGTGGCGCGGGTCGAAGACGTGAAAGGTGATCTTTCTCGCCCTTCCGCGAAGCTTGACCGTTCTGGTCCCGGCGCTTTTCAGCCGACCGTCCTTCAGCCAGCGGTGCCGTTCGCCCGCCGAGATCGTCAGGATGTCCTCGACTTCACGAGGGATCACGGGGAGCTCCTCGATATTCTGCATGGCTTTGGACAAGATCGCCGATGCGGCCCCGGCGTCAGCATCCGAGCCCTCCGGCAGGCGCAAGGTGAGCACTCTGGACTCGATGTGGAGCAGCTTTCTCAAGGCGATCGGAAGGCGAGCCCGCATTTCAAGAAAAATGCCCCTCGCCCTCATGGGCGACCCAAGCGTCGCCGCAGCGGACAGCGGCCACTCTGCGACCAGCTTTGCGGTCGGGTCGGTTTTTCGGCGCGCGGGCATCCTCGTTAGATAGGTCTCTCGCCCACCGAACTCAACGCGGATGGAGCCGTGCAAGCGGGCTGCCGGCCCCCGCTGCCGGACGGAACGAGGTCCCGGGCGTTTCGTCGCTCTCGACATCGGGATGGAGCGAATTGCCGAACAGGGAGTTAGGCTGCCAGACCGGAGAGAGACACCATGGATCCCACAGCCGCCCCAGAGCATCATGGCTACGCCACTCCGACGAGGCCGGCGGCGGAAGGGCTCGCCCCTGCCCTGGCGCGCAACATCGAGGCTCTTATCGAGAGGCGGAAGCGCGAGGCGAAGGCCGCATCCCTGGAGCAGCGCGCGGCGGCGGCAATCAGCAGCTTCGCCGGCAGCATGATGTTCGTCTATATCCACCTCGTCCTCTTCGGCGCCTGGATCGTCCTCAATGTCGGAATAGTAAACCTCATCAGGCCGTGGGACCCTTCTTTGGTCGTCCTGGCCATGTTTGCCTCGGTCGAGGCGATCTTTCTGTCGACCTTCGTGCTGATCAACCAGAACCGCATGGCCGCCGAGGATGACGCCAGGGCGGACCTCGACCTGCAGGTAAGCCTGCTCAACGAACACGAGACGACCAGGCTCATCAGGCTGGTGGAACAGATTGCCAAGCACCTGGATGTGCAAATCGAAGCGGACGACGAGTTGAAGGAACTGAAGCGCGACGTCGCGCCCGAAGCCGTTCTGGACAAGATCGAAGAGGCGGGTGAGCGAGCGAGAGCCAGTTGACTCGCTGATGGCGTCGACAAAGTGGACGAGCAAAGGTCCCCGGCGCGATTCCACCCCGCCTGCCTTCTCCGGCATCACGCGGCTGGTCCAGCTACAACCGAGAGGCAAGTCCAGCTGCCGCGGTGGTCCACAGCCGAACTGACCATTTCTGGGTGCATTGCCCGGTTTCGCCTGCCGTCGGGGCAGTTCGCGCATCGGTGTGGCATTTCTGCCACCACAAATTTCGACAACCCCTGCTAGAACATCGCCGGGTTTTAACTTGGGGTTATGGGCTATGTTTCTTCGTCTTTGTGCGAAATCCGTTCTGTTGGGCGCTGTTTCGGCCGTCGCTTTGGTGTCGGCCGCGCATGCCGCCGACGTCGTCCAGGAGCAGGCCGCTCCGGGCTTCAACTGGAGCGGTCTCTATGTCGGCTTCGGCGTCGGCGCCGGCGCCAATGTGCACAAGCTCAGCAGTGATTTTATACCTATCTCGCTGAACGGCATCGGCGGCGAAGGCATCTTCGGCCAGGCAACCGTCGGCTACGATTACATGGTCTCGCAGCGTTTTCTGCTCGGCGGCCTGATCGACGCGCATGTCGGCACGATCAAGACTTCGCTCGATGCCGGCCTTCTGGGCGGCCTCAGTGCCGACATCAAGGAAACCTACGGCTTCGATGTCGGCGTTCGCGCCGGTTACCTGCTGACGCCGAGCACGCTGGGGTACGTTCTGGGCGGCTATGCCTGGCAGAAGTACAAGCTCGACACCAATGCCGGCTTCGGCATGGACTGGGACCAGGGCGGATACTTCGTCGGTGCCGGCGTCGAAACCGCGATCAACAGCAACTGGACGCTCAAGGGCGAGTATCGCTACACGCGCTTCAGCACCAAGGACGACCTGCTTTCCCAGTTCGGAGCGCCCGATGGCACGCTCAATCTCGACACCTCGCGCCACACCTTCGAAGTTGCGGCCAGCTATCGCTTCAACGCGGCCAATGGCGGCGGCGTCAGCTTCGAGACGCCGACCTATAACTGGACTGGCTTCTATGTCGGTGGCGGACTCGGCGCCGGCGCGTCGGTGCATCAGCTCGAAGTTCCGCCGGCCGGCGTGAAGCTCAACGGCATCGGCGGCGAAGGCGTGTTCGGCGAAGCCAGCCTCGGCTACGATCAAGACTTCGGCACCTGGGTCGCGGGTGTCATGGTCGACGCGCGCTATTCCGGGATGACCTCGAAGCTCGATCTCGGCGGCGGCTCGATCAACCTTGACACCGACTATGGCTTCGACGTGCTCGGCCGCGTTGGCATGAAGGTCAATGAAGCGACGCTTGCCTACGCGCTGGCCGGCTATAGCTGGCAGCATTTCGATCTCAATGCTTCCGACCCGATCGGCGACATTCTCGATTGGGGTTCGAGCGGTTTCTCGGTCGGTGCAGGCTTGGAAACGGCCGTGTCGGACAAGATGACGGTCGGTCTCGAATACCGCTATTCGCAATTCGAGAAGAAGGACTTCTCGTCCGAGCTCGGTGCGCCGGATGGCACGCTTACCTCAACGCCATCGTTCCACACCGTGCGGATCGACGCCAAGTACAAGTTCAACTAAGCAAAGGCCTCAGCCAAAGCAAAGGAAGCCCGCCGAATGGCGGGCTTTTCTTTTGCGAGTCGCTCTGTCTCCCGGTCACATCGCTCGGCAGCGGCTTGATGAGGTCGAGTGCCGGCCGGGCATGGCGATGCGATACTGAGGCACATTTGCTTCAGACCACCTTCTTCTCGCCCTGCCTGCCGCCATGCGCCTCCACGGCCTTCTCGACGGCGCGCTTCAGTTCGTCCTTGATCTCGACCGTCTCGGCCATCAGCGTCTCGATCTTGAGGAATTCGAGCACGCGGTATTTCGAGACATTCGGCCGGATCAGAATATCCGGCGGGCGCTGCCCGAGCTTGTTGGCGATGATCGACTGCATCATCAGTTGGGTGGCGCCGTACATCAGGTCGACGGTGGTCGGATGCCTGCGCTCGGCCTCGCTCGGCGCGCCGACGACATCGACGGCGATGATGATGTCGGCGTCCCTCTCGATGAGGTCGAAAGGCACGGGGTTGTAGATGCCGCCATCGATCAGCACACGGCCCTCGCGCGTCACCGGACGGAAGACCGCCGGGATCGCCGCCGAAGCGGCAAGCGCCGAATGCAGGTCGCCTTCGGTGAACACCGCAAGGCTGTGGCCGAAATAATCGGTCGCCGTCACCTTGAGCGGGATCTTCAGCGCCTCGAACGTCGGCGGGATCGCCTCGGGCAGGAAGGCCTTCAGAATGCGCTCGATGTTGAACTGGCTGACGCGGATGCCGCCCTGCATGGCCTCCGCGATCGTGCCCGGCCGCGAGCGCCACATGCGCGCCGCCACCTCGGCCCGGCTGCCGAGGATCGAGCGGGCATAGTCGTGGATCTCGGCGCCCGTCATGCCCGACGCCATGCCGGCGCCCATGATGGCGCCGATCGAGGAGCCGGCGATCGCCGCCGGCTTGATGCCGAGCTCGTCGAGAGCCTCGATGACATGGATATGCGCAAGACCGCGCGCGCCGCCGCCGCCGAAGGCCACCCCGAAGGTCGGGCTCATCCCTTGCCGCCTCCGGCCACCTGCACCAGCGGCGGCCCGATGACCATCACCGCGGGGTCGGCCGACAGGAGCTTCTTCGCCGCCGCCTTGACGTCGGCCAACGTCACCGCGTTGATGAGAGCCGCGCGGCGCTTGATATAATCGATGCCGAGATCATCGAGCTGCAGCTCCACCAGCGTCGCGGCGATGGAGCTGGAGGAATCCAGATTGTTGATGGCGTAGGCGCCGATCATGTATTTCTTGGTCGCCGCGAGTTCCTCCTCGGTGGGGCCGTTCTCGGCCATGTCCTTCACCACCTGGCGCACGATCGAAAGCGTCTGGGCGGCGCGGTCGGAACGCGTCGCCGTCGTCACCAGCAGCGCGTTGGAATGCTCGTGATCGACGAGATCGGAGCTGACGCTATAGGCCAGGCCGCGCTTCTCGCGCACCTGCTCGTAAAGCCGCGACGTAAATGTCGAACCGCCGAGAATCTCGTTCATCAGCACGGCGGCGTAAAAATCGGGGTCGCTGCGCTTCACGCCCGGCCAGGCGAGCTGCAGGGAGGTCTGCGGCAAGTCGTAATTCACTTCGAGCTGCTGGCCGAGCTTGGGCTTGATGTCGGCAACCGGCGCCAGCGTCTGCCTGTCCGGCAGGTCTCCGAACACCTCGTCAAGCCTGCCGCTCAATGTCGCGGCGTCGATGTCGCCCACCACCGCCACATGCAGGCCGCCGCGGGCGAAATTCGCCTTGTGGAAGGCCCTGAGGTCGTCGGCAGTGATGGTGGCGAGGCTGTCCTTGTTGCCCTCGTCCGGCCGCGCATAAGGATGCTGGCCGTAAATCGCGCGCAGCCAGCGCTGCTGGCCGATCGTGTTGGGGTCCCGCTCATTGGCGAGAATGCCGGAGAGGATCTGGGCGCGGATGCGGTCGATCGGCGCCTCGTCGAAGCGCGGGCTGTTCACCGCCAGCTTCAGCAGGCCGAAAGCCTCGTCCTTCCGGTCGGACAGCATGCGCATCGAGCCATAGGTGCCGTCGCGCGCCGCCTGGAAGCTCATCTCGGCGCCGGCATCGTCGAGCTTCATCTGGAAGGCCTCGCTGTCGAGGTCGCCGGCGCCCTCGTCGAACAGTCCGGTCATCAGGTTGACCAGGCCTTCCTTGCCGGAGGGGTCCTGCGCCGTGCCGCCGTCGAAGACGAAACGGATCGCAATCAGCGGAATGGAATGGTCCTCCACCAGCCAGGCGGTGACGCCCTTCTTCGACTTCACCTCCTGAATATTCATCTCGGCGCGCGCGGCAAGCACCGGCAAAAGCAGGAAGAACAGGGCGAAGCAAAGGGTGGCGACGGCGCGGTAGACCCTGCCGCCTTCAGCCGCGGGGTACGAGATGCTCTTTGTCGTTGCGATTGCCATGCTCATCGTCAATTCCCCGCCTGCTGCTGCGGCAAGAGATAGCCGGTGGTGGAGCGATCGAGCACCAGGTAGCGAGCGGCGACCGCCTTCACCTCGTCGGCGGTTACCTTGCGGATGCGGTCCGGCCATTCCTGGACGTCCTTGACATTGCCGCCGGTGGCAAGCGTCGAGCCATACATGTTGGCCATGTCCTCCTGCTTGTCGCGCGCAAAGATCATGGAGCGCACATAGCGGGTCTTGGCCCGCTCCAGTTCGTCGTCGCTCACGCCGTCCTTGACGATGCGGGCGATCTCGGCATCGACCGCCGCTTCGACATCGGCAAGCCTGGCGTCGCCGCGCGGAGCGCCATACACGGTGAAGTTGGTGGCGTCGAGCATGGTGCCCTGGAAATAGGCGCCGGCCTCGGATGCGATACCCTGCTTGACGACGAGCTGCTGATACAACCTGCTGCGGTTGTCGCCGCCGAGGATCTCGGCAAGCAGGTCGAGCGCCTCGGCTTCGCCGGGCTTGGCCGTGTGATAGGACGGGACCACCCATTGCGTCGAAAAGTTCGGCACCGAGACGCGCGCGTCGGTCAGCGTCACCGTGCGCTTCGTGTTCTGCTCGGGCTCGACGGGGCGGATGCGCGGCCGCAGGTCCGGGCCGCGAGCGACCTTGCCATAGGTCCTTTCGGCCATCGCCTTCACCGCGTCGGGATCGACGTCGCCCGCCACCACCAGCACGGCATTGTTCGGCCGATAATAGGCGTCGTAGAAGGCTTTCGCGTCCGGACGGTTCAACTCTTCCATCTCCTGCAGCCAGCCGATCACCGGAATGCGGTATGGCTGGTTCTGCCAGAGCGTCGCGTCGACCTCCTCGTCGAGCACCGCTTGCGGATTGCTGTCGATGCGCGAGCGGCGCTCCTCCAGGATCACGTCGCGCTCGGTCTTGATGACATCGTCGGTCAGGATGAGGTTGCGCATGCGATCGGCCTCGAAGCTCATCATCTCTTCGAGCGCGGAAGGCGGCACCGTCTCATGGAAGGCGGTGTAATCATAGGAGGTGAAGGCATTGTTGGAGCCTCCGATCTCGGCCACGGCCCGGTCGAACTCGCCGGCGGCGTGGTGGGTCGTCGCCTTGAACATCAGGTGCTCGAAGAAATGCGCGATGCCGGATTTGCCGGGCGGCTCGTCGGCGCTGCCGATCTTGTACCAGACCATGTGCGTGACGATCGGGGCGCGGTGGTCCGGGATGACGACCACTTCCATGCCGTTGTCGAGCAGGAAATCCTTGACCGCGCTGTCGTCTGCCGCGCGGGCCGGAGCCGCGGCGAGCGCCAGCGTGCCGACAAGAAGCGCCGCTCGCAGCCCAATCCCCGTTGTTGTCATCAAGGTCTCCGGTCCCGGTTGCGACGATAGGCAAGGTTCGCTGGCGAGGCAAAGTGAATTGTTCGGCATTTTCGAGGCGCTTGTGCCTTTTCCTTCTTCCCATGCGAGAGAAGGGACGCGCCTCGCTCACTCCACCTCGATGAAGCGGATGATCGTTTCGCCGTAATTGCGCTCGTCGATCACGGAAAAACCGGGGCCTGGCTCGAACCGCGCCGAGGCAGTCTCCTCGACGACACAGAGCGCGCCAGGCAGAAGCCAGCCACCGGCCTTGGCCGAGCGCAGCGCGCGCTCGCCGAGCCCTTTGCCATAAGGTGGATCGGCAAAGACCAGCCCAAAGGGCGAGATCGTGCCGGCGTCGCCGAGATGCGTGGCGTCGCGGCGGAAGATCTTGGTGCGGCCGGTGAGCCCATAGATTTCGACATTCTCGCGGATCAGACCTCGCCCCTCCGTCGATTCCTCGATGAAGACGCAGTAGGAGGCGCCGCGCGACAGAGCCTCAAGCCCGAGCGCGCCGGTGCCGGCGAAGAGATCGAGCACGCGGCCGCCTTCGAGCTTTTCCGCGTAGCGATGCGCCAGGACGTTGAACACCGCCTCGCGGGTGCGGTCGGTGGTCGGGCGGATGGCATTGCTTTTCGGCGTCGCCAGCGGACGCCCGCGGAACTCACCGCCGACGATCCGCATCGCCGCCCCTCTTCGGACCGCGCGGCCTGTTGCCGCCATCGCCTTCAGGGCGCTCGCCGCGCGGCTTGCCGAACGGCTTTGCGCCCGATTTGCCCTTGCCGCCCGGTTTGAACGACGCCTTGCGCTTCTTCGCTTCGGCGGCTCTGGCGGCATCGGCCTCTGCCCTGCCCTTGCCGATCGGCCTGGCGCCCGGCGCCATCCAGACATTGGCCTTTCGCTGCCTCGGCGGTTCGATCGGCCTCTGCTCGCGCTCAGATTTCTTCCCGCCGAAACGAGGCTTGTCGCCGAAACCACGCGGCTTGTCACCAAAGCCGCCGCGGTCGGACTTCGCGCCGCGCTCGCCGAACACCCGCTCGGGTTTCGTCGAGAGCTTGCTCAGCGCCTCGTCGCGACTGTCTTCGCGGCGCTTGCGCGCTTTGATCAGCCCGCCCTCGCCGATCGGCCGGCGGTCACCGTCGCGGGTGAATTTCGGCCGTTCGACGTCCTCACGGCGCGGCCCGCCGCCGCGCACCGGCTTGTTGGAAAACGGTTTCTGGATTTCGGCATCGAAATTGGCGCCGGATTCCTCGATCAGCCGCTCGCCGAGCTGCTCACGCAGCACGCGCCCCTTGATCTCCAACACATGGCCTTCGGGAAGGTCCTCCAGTTGGAACGGCCCGTAGGAGATGCGGATCAGCCGCGTCACCTCGAGGCCGAGCGCACCGAGGATGTTCTTCACCTCGCGGTTCTTGCCTTCGCGCAAGCCGAGCGTCAGCCAGGCATTGGTGCCCTGCTCGCGGTCGAGAGAGGCCTCGATCGAGCCGTAGAAGACGCCGTCGACGGCGATGCCGTCACGCAGGCCGGCAAGCGCGCTCTCCTCGACCTTGCCGTGGACGCGCGCGCGGTAGCGCCGCAGCCAGCCGGTGGCCGGCAGTTCGAGCACACGCGCCAGCCCGCCGTCATTGGTCAAGAGCAGGAGGCCCTCGGTGTTGATGTCGAGCCGGCCGATCGTCATCAATCGCGGCAGATCGGATGGCAGCACGTCGAAGACGGTCTTGCGGCCTTCCGGATCGCGGTTGGTGGTGACGACGCCCGCCGGCTTGTGGAACAGGAAGAGACGCGTGCGCTCGATCGGCGGGATCTCGGTGCCGTCGAGATGGATGACGTCGTTGGCGCCGACGTTGAAAGCGGGCGAGTCCAGCACCTTGCCGTTGACCTTGACGCGGCCGGCGGCGATCAGTTCCTCGGCGTCGCGGCGCGAGGCGATACCGGCGCGCGCCAACCGCTTGGCGATGCGCTCGCCGCTCTCCGGCGCGGCTTCCGAGGGACGCGGCCGCGGCTTGAACCCTCCTTCCGGCTTTGAGGCGCGCGGACGATCGCTGAAATTGCGTTTCGGCCGGTCGGCAAAGTCGCGTCCGGGACGATCGCCGAACTCGCGCTTGGGGCGGTCGAAACGGCGTTCGCCGCGCTCGCCCTCAGCGGTCGTCGGCCGGTCGCCGCGCAACGCGTAAGGCTTTCGGCCTTCGCGTTTCTCGAAGGGCTTGCCGTCGCCCGGCGGGCCTTTACGGAAGGGTCGTTCGCCGCGCTCTGCACCTTCACCGACCTCGCGCGGCTTGTAGCTGCGCTTGAAGTCGCGCGCCGGACGCCCGCTTTCCGCAGCCATCGGGCGGTCCCCGCGCGGCGTATAAGGCTTGCGGCCTTCACGCTTTTCGAAGGATTTGCCGTCGCGCGGCGGACCTTTGCGGAACGGTCGCTCGCCGTGCTCCGCGCCCTTGCCTGTCTCGCCTGGCTTATAGCTGCGCTTGAAGTCGCCGCGCTCGCCTCCGGCGGCCACCGGCCGCTCACCCTTGGCAAACGGCTTCTTGGCGCCGAAGCCCGGCTTGCCGCCGCGCGGGCCGGCCGGTTTCGAGCCGCCCTTGCGCGGCCCGCGTGGAGATTTCTTGTCGTCGTCCATTACTTTGTCCGTCTTCGCCTGCTACGACGCCGCGCGCCCTTGCGGACGCCCAACGCAGGCAGTGTCATTCTTGATTTTGCGCATCCAGCCGCGCGGCAAAACCGATTCCGGTTTTCAAGGTCTCGCGCTAGATAACAGGATCACTCCCGGGTGGCGAGAAGTAATCGGAATGGAAACCGCTTGAAACGACCGCATTTCATGGCCTTGGCGCTTGAGGAGGCCGAGGCGGCCGCCGGCCGCGGCGAGGTGCCGGTCGGCGCCGTCATCACCAAGGGCAGCACCGTGGTCGCGAAAGCCGGCAACCGCACGCGTGAACTGTCGGACCCGACCGCGCATGCCGAGATGCTGGCGATCCGCGAGGCGTGCCGCAAGCTCGCCAGCGAGCGGCTGACGGGCCACGACCTTTATGTAACGCTGGAACCCTGCGCGATGTGCGCGGGCGCCATCTCCTTCGCCCGGCTGCGGCGGCTCTATTTCGGCGCCGCCGACGAGAAAGGCGGCGCGGTGATCAACGGCGTGCGCTTCTTCGCGTCACCGACCTGCCATCACACGCCGGACATCTATCCGGGGCTCGGCGAGAGCGACGCCGCCCTCATTCTCAAGGATTTCTTTCGGGAGAGACGGAATGGCGGCGAGTGGTAGTGAGTAGTGAGTAGTGAGTAGTGAGTAGTAAGTGAGTAGTGAATGAATGCTACTATTCGCTATTCGCTATTCGCTATTCACAGACCCAGCCAATCGAACCAGCCGCTCTTCTTGCCTTCCGCCTGCGCCTTGAGGCGGCGCTCCTTCTTGTACTCGTCCTCTCCGAGCTCGTTCTGCGGCGCGGTGTCGGCGGGCTGGCGATAGGCGAGCGGCGGCTCACTCAGATATTTGCGAACAGTCGGGTCGCCCTGCTTCTGTTCGGCGAGCCGGCGCTGAATCTCGGCGCGGCGCGTAGCGCTGGAATCATCCGGCGACCAGCGCGGCGGATGGCTGGAGCCCGACTCGGCCATCGCCTTCTTCACCGCTTCGGGATCGGTCTGCACGTCCTCGACTGCTTCCGACTGGTAGTTGGGATCGTTCTGGTGCGCGGTGGCGTCGGCGCGGATGCGGGCGCGGCGCGCCTCCGGCGATTCGGGCCAGTCGGCGCTCGCCGTCTGAATGCTCTGCTGCGGCGGTGGCAGGCTTTCCTTTTGCCCCGGAGCGGGCTTCACCAGGTCGGGACGCGGCTTGTAGTCGATCGGATCGCGACGCTTCGGCGTGATCGAGGCGGCGCCGGAAACATCGTCGAAGAGCTGCGCGGCAGCGGTCTTGCCGGTTCCGTAGGTGGGCGAACTCACACAGCCGGACATTGCGATGGCCGATACCACAAGCGGCGCCACCAGCGCGGCGCGCGCAAACGTTCTGTCGGTCATGCCAAAAAGTCCCACTCTAACAGCCTCTCGGTCGCCACCGGCCAACGGCACGGTCCCCTTCTTCCCCGCACTTGCGATGGAAATCCGGCGACAATTTGTCTGCCGGAGTGTCGCGTGTTTACCTCAACCACTTGTTAAGGGCAACGCATGGGCGGTTTCGGGCCGCCCGGCGTGGCACTTTTGCACCGGCTTATAAACAGTGGCTAGAGTCGGCCCAATGCTCTTAGCTCGTGCAGCACGGCCGCATCGCGGGCCGAGACATCCGGGAATTCCGGATCCTGGCCGACATCGGCGGTGTAGCGCCAGGAGCGCGCGCATTTGACCAGACCGCGATCCTCGGCTTTCTCCACCACCACCGCCACGCCCGTGACGTCGTCGAGCGTGAAGGCGCCTTCCGGCGCCTTGCCACGGCTGATGACGAGGTCGCTGGTGATCGCCATCTCGGCCATGTCGACATCAGCGATCGCCGCTTCCAACGCGGCGTCGTCGAGGGTGACCACCGGCACGGCTTCCAGGGAGGAGCCGATCACCTTCTCGGCCCTTGCGATCTCGAGCGCTCCGGTGACCACGCGGCGCACCTGCCTCACCTTGCGCCATTTCTCGGCAAGCGCCTCGTTCCTCCAGCTTTCCGGAATTGCCGGGAACTGGTCGAGATGCACCGAGACGGCTTCCGGATGGCGGTCGAGCCAGGCTTCCTCGGTGGTGAAGGGCAGCATCGGCGCGAGCCACTTCACCAGGCACTCGAAGAGATGGCGCACCACCTGCACGGCCGCTCTGCGGCGCAGGCTGGACGGCCCGTCGCAGTAGAGCGCGTCCTTGCGGATGTCGAAATAGAAGGCCGAGAGCTCCACCACCATGAAGTCGAGCAATGCGCGGGTGATGCGCTTGAACTCGAACGCGTCGTAGCCCTGGCGCACCACCTCGTCCAGTTCGGACAACCGGTGCAGCATCAGCCGCTCCAGTTCCGGCATGGCCTCGACCGGCACATCCTGGCCATCGTCATGGGCAAGCGTGCCCAGCATCCAGCGGATCGTGTTCCTGAGCTTGCGGTAGGCGTCGATATTGGTCTGCAGCACGTTCTTGCCGAGCCGCTGGTCTTCCCAATAATCGGTCGTCACCACCCAGAGCCGCAAGATATCTGCACCGGACTGCTTGATGACATCCTGCGGCACGACGGTGTTGCCGAGCGACTTCGACATCTTGCGGCCTTCCTCATCCATGGTGAAGCCATGGGTGATGACCGTGTCGTAAGGCGCCTTGCCCCTGGTGCCGCAGCTTTCGAGCAGCGAGGAATGGAACCAGCCGCGATGCTGGTCCGAGCCCTCGAGATAGACGTCGGCCGGCCATTTGAGATCCGGGCGGTCTTCCAGCGTGAAGACATGCGTCGAGCCGGAGTCGAACCAGACGTCGAGGATGTCCATCACCTGGTGCCATTTCGAGGCATCGTGGTTGCCGAGGAAGCGCGCCTTGGCGCCCTCGGCGAACCAGGCGTCGGCGCCCTCCTTCTCGAAAGCATCCATGATGCGCCGGTTGACGGCCTCGTCCTTCAGCACGTTGCCGTCCTCATCGGCGAAGACGGCGATCGGCACGCCCCAGGCGCGCTGGCGCGACAGCACCCAGTCGGGGCGCTCCTCGATCATGGCGCGGATGCGGTTCTGGCCCGCCGCCGGCACGAAGCGCGTATCGTCGATCGCCTTCAGCGCGCGGCTGCGCAGCGTCGTGCCGTCGCCGAGGTCCTTGTCCATATGGACGAACCATTGCGGCGTGTTGCGGAAGATGACCGGCTTCTTGGAGCGCCAGGAGTGCGGATAGCTGTGCTTCAGCCGGCCGCGCGCGAAGAGCGCGTTGCGCTTGATCAGCTCGTCGATGACCGCCTGGTTGGCATTGCCCTTCTTGCCGTTGTCGTCGATGACGCGCGCCGCGCCACCTTCGCGCCCCGGGCCGAAGCCCGGCGCGTCCTTGGTGAAGAAGCCGGCATCATCGACGGTGAAGGGGATCGTGGTGTCGACGCCGCGTGCCCGAAGGTCAGCGGCCGCTTCCATCCAGGCATCGAAGTCCTCGCGGCCATGGCCGGGCGCGGTGTGCACGAAGCCGGTGCCGGCGTCGTCGGTGACATGCTCGCCGGCAACCATCGGCACCGGGAATTCATAGCCGCCGCCGAGCCCCTTGAAGGGATGCGAAAGCGTAAGCTTGCCAAGCTGTTCGGCCGATACACTGTGAAGCCTGTTCAACGTAACCTTGGCCTTGGCGGCGCATTCCTCGGCCAAGGCGTCGGCAAAGATCAGCTTCTCGCCGGGCTGCGGGCCGAAGGCGTTCTCGGCCGCCGTCACCTCATAGAGGCCATAGGCGACACGCGGCGAATAGCTGACCGCGCGATTGCCGGGGATGGTCCAGGGCGTGGTCGTCCAGATGACGACATGCGCCTCGACCAGATCGAGCGCGGTCTCATCCAGCGCCGGCGCCGTATCGGCGCCAACGACCGGCTGGGCGAGGCTCGCGACCGGGAATTTCGCCCAGATCGTGTCGCTCTCATAGTCCTGATACTCGACCTCGGCCTCGGCAAGCGCGGTACGCTCGACCACGCTCCACATCACCGGCTTCGAGCCGCGATAGAGCTGGCCGGACATCGCGAACTTCAGCAGCTCGCCGGCGATGCGCGACTCGGCATGGTAAGCCATTGTCGTATAGGGATTGTCGAAATCGCCGATGACGCCGAGGCGCTGGAACTCGCCGCCCTGCACCTTGATCCAGTTGGCGGCGAAGTCGCGGCATTCCCTGCGGAACTCGTTGACCGGCACCTCGTCCTTGTTCTTGCCCTTGGCACGGTACTGCTCCTCGATCTTCCATTCGATCGGCAGGCCGTGACAGTCCCAGCCCGGCACGTAATTGGCATCGTAGCCGCGCATCTGGAAGGAGCGGTTGATGACATCCTTGAGGATCTTGTTCAGCGCATGGCCGATATGGATGTTGCCGTTGGCGTAGGGCGGGCCGTCATGCAGTACGAATTTCTCGCGGCCGGCAGCCTCCTCGCGCAGCTTTTTGTAAAGGTCCATGTCCTGCCAGCGCTTGACCAGGCCCGGCTCCTTCTCGGGCAGCCCGGCGCGCATAGGGAAATCCGTCTGCGGCAAATAGAGCGTTTTGGAATAGTCGATCGTCTCAACGGTGTCGGTCATTGATCTGCCATCTCAGGGTACCCGACGACAAAGCCGGGCGTTCAAGTCTTGCTTTGACGCGTATCGTTTTCCCAAAACCGAAGCCACCTTCGGGCAATATGCGTTGATGTTCATGAAAAAACGCGAGGGGCGCGCGCGAAACTCCCGGCGGCTCCAGCGGCGCTCAGGCCGCCCGGAACACCGGGCCCGTAATTCGTATCGCGATCGCGAAAAGGCGCGAAAAGCTCGTCATGGCGTGGCTTTTAGCGGATGGCGCGACAGGAATAAAGCGCGGATTTCAAGGCGTGAAGCCGCTTTCACGACCTACATCGTGAAATTGAAGCGGTAAGTGGTCGAGACACCGAAGGTCCACTGGTTGCGGTCGCCCCGTTCCTTGACCAGGCTGGAATCGGCAGCCGGCCCCATCAGGCGCGAATACTCGGTGAAGACGCTCGCCGTCATCGGCTCCGTCACTTTCCAGGTGATCGCGCCGCCGAGGCCTGTCGATTTCACGCCGCCGCCCGGATGGTACTCGCTCAAGCCCGAAGCCGCCGCTTCCTTGGCGCTGACGCCGTAATAGGCGTCGAAATAGTTGGACGAGGCGAAAGAGACGCGCGGGCCGCCAGAAATGCGGACCGTCGGCGTGATGTCGTAGAAGGCGTCGGCGGCAATATCCGCGACGAAACCGTTATGGGCTCGAATGCCGTGCGTGAGCTCCGCCCGCGCCCTCACCCAATCCAGCGGGTAGAATTCGAAGAAGCCGCCCGCCTCGCCGCCCCAGCGCACCGGATCGAGGCCCTTCAACTCGTCCTTGCTCTCGCGCGAGAATATGAACTTGCCGGTCAAGCCGGCGCGAACGGAACCGTCATCGATCAGCGCCAGCGAGATGTTGTCGTTGCGTGAGGTGAAGCGCGCCTCGGGACCGGCCTTGCCGAGCGAGATGATCGGCTGGGCGCTCAACATGTATCTCTTGCCGCCCTCGAAATTCGGCGCGACGAGAGCCGTGGCGCCGAGGGTGAGATACCAGTCACCGGATATCCAGCCGCCTTCGCCGGCCTGGGCGACAGGCGCTGTGGACAGACCTACGGCGAGAGCCAACGGAATCGTCCCGACAATGCGCATTGTGACCCCCTACGCGAAACGCGCCGGCGGCACCACCCGCCGACGCGCAAGCCATGCCGTGCGTTCGGTAAAATTTGATTTAAAATCGGTACACGGTCGGCAGCATGCGAAGATGAGGACGGCCCACCGGATCAGGCGTTGCGCGGCGCGGCCGGCGGGTCCAGCAGCCTGGCCACGGCCTTGGCACCTTTTCCGCCGATACGCGCAGATCCGTCCTCACCCACCTCCACCGTGGCGCCGTTGGCGAAGCTGAGTGACCACCCGTCGTTGCTGGCGTTGCGCCGGCGGTCGGTGAGTTCAATGCCGCCGGCGGTGACCAGCGCGACAATTCTGTCGGCGTCCATCTTCGTCCTCCGGATACGGGCCATCAATTCAGATCGAGCCCGCCGGTGAGATCGCCGAGCGGCGGCTCCCCATGCGCTGCGACCGCCTTGTCACGAACAACGATGCCATGCAGGACCGGCAGCTCGAAGCGCTCTGTAATGAAGCGCAGGATCGACGTCGTGTCATAGGGCGTGTGATCGACGTAGCCGTGTTTGGCGAAGGGAGAAATGATGATCGCGGGGATGCGCGTGCCGGGACCCCAGCGATCGCCCTTGGGCGGCGCGACGTGATCCCAGATGCCGCCATTCTCGTCATAAGTGACGACGACCAGCATATGCGGCCATTGCGGGCTTTTCTCCAGATGCGCGACGACATCGGCAATATGGTGGTCGCCGGCCTGGATGTCGGCATAGCCGGAATGCTCGTTGAGATTGCCCTGGGGCTTGTAGAAGGAGACCTGCGGCAGGACGCCATCGTCAACGGCCTGGATGAAGCTCACGCCGCCCAGCCCGGCATCGCGCAGATGCTCGCGTCTGGCTTCGGTGCCCGGCGCGAAGTTGGCGTAATAGTTGAACGGCTGGTGGTGGTACTGGAAATTCGGGATCGGCGTGTGGTTGCCGTGTTCAAGCGTGTACTGCCAGGCGCCCGAATACCACGCCCAGCTGACGTGCTTGAGGCTAAGCACGTCGCCGATGGTCGGCTCCGTCTGCGGCGGCAATGTCGTGGGCTTGGCCGGATCGGCCAGGCGCGGATCGCCGCCGGGCGCCGGATCGTTGCCGCTGGGCTGGTAGGGTGGCTGCATCGTGTTCACCGCGTAGAAATCCGGCGTCAGATTGCCGTCGGAGACGAATTTCGGGATGCCGTCGCGCGCCGATTTCGGCGAATTGTCCGCGACCTTCAGTGCTGTGCCGCTAGCGTCCGTCACCGCGATCGACGGCTTGGCCGGGTTCTTGTCGGCATCCGCATAATAAGGCGCGCAGGCGCAGATCAGCCATTGATGATTGAAAAAAGAGCCGCCGAAGCCGCCCATGAAGAAATGGTCGGCCAGAACATACTTCTGCGCAACGGCCCACATATCGCCCTTGGAGGTGTCCCAGTTGCTCATCGGCATGGCGCCTGAATCGCCCCAGGCGACGAACATGTCGTTCTTGCCGCCGTTGATCTGCATCTGGTTCTGGTAATAGCGGTGCCAGAGATCGTGCGTTATGACGTTGAGTGGGACGTTGAAACCTTTCGCGTCGTTGACGGTGAAAGGCGCGTTCGGAAGGTGCTCGGTCATTGACTGCGTCACCGGCGGCGTAACGCCCTTGGCAGTCAGCCCGTCCCAGACCGGCGGCAGTTCGGACAAGACGGAACCGTCACGGTCACGCTGCTGCAGGCTTTCCGGGCTCGCCTTGTCGATGCCCTCGGCGCCGGGAAAATGTCCATAGAGATTGTCGAAAGCGCGGTTCTCCGCGAAGATGACGACCACCGTTTCTATTTTGGAAATGCCGTCCGGCGGATCGCCTGGCTGGGCTGCGGAGGCGGAAACCGGAGCGGCAGCACACAAAGCGAGAGTCGAGGAAATCAGGGCAAGCCCACAAGAGCGCTTCATCACCGTACCTCACCAGTGGTGCAAAACAGGATGACACCAGCTTCGGCGCGCCTTTGCAATAGCGGCGACTCTGGGCGGCAGTGGAACGACCCTCCCTGACGATAGCATGCGCCAGGCACAGCGGCAGCGCCCTTGGCGATTTGGGATCGCTTATGTCGCTGCGCTAAGCGGCACGCCGGTTGCGGCGCAGGCTCTCTATCAGATCGCAGGCCGCTTCCAGTCCGCCGGTAAGCGGGTTTGACGCTCCGTAAGCAAGGGCCGCCTGATGCCATTGCGCGCGGACTGCCGGATCGCCGGCCCTCAGGATCGCCTGCCGCCAGATTTCGGGATCGTCGCGATTGGCCACGACCAGTCCCGCCCCGCTGGCCTCGACATATTTTGCATATCCGCACGCGTCCGAGGTGATAACCGGCAGGCCATTCGCGAGCGCCTCGAGGATCACCGTGCCGGTATTTTCCAAGCGCGCCGCGTGCAGCATGAAATCGCTCGCAACCACGATCGCCGGGATATCTTCCTGGATGCCCATCAGCGCGACCCGATCCGACATCCCCGATTTGGCGATCAGGCCGCGAAGCCGGATTTCTTCCTCACTGCCCTTTCGAAAGCCGGCAACCAGCCAATGTATCCCCGGGAACGGCTCAAGAGCCTTTACCGCCCGGTCGAGACCTTTCACCTTCAATCTGTTTGCGATGCTCAAGGCAATGACCGCTTCGCGAGGAAGCCCAAAGCGATCGCGGATATCACTGCGGTCGCCGGCCTGCAGTTCCGGTCTGCAGCGTCGCGGATCGAGCGTCGGCCCGACGACGTGGATGCGAGATCCCTCGGTTCGCCAGAAGTCGCGGTAAAGCGCTGCCTGGTTTTCGCTGAGCGCGATGATCTGCGCGGCGTTGCCGGGGGCAAAGATCATCGATTCGAGGTTCTGCTGGCGAATGAAGCGGGGCGAAAACGGCCGCCACCAGCCGAGCTTCGAGGCAAAGTAAGGTGGGTCGCCGGCATAGTAGATGTCCAGGCCAGCCATCTTGTTGAACCCGACCACGCAGTCGAAATCCCGCCGGGCCGCCAGGACGGTCCTTCCCAGCGCATATTCGGTGCCCGGGTTGGAGAGAACCCGTGCCGGATGGACCTTTATTGTCGCCGAGCTCTCGACATGACCGACCTGGCGCGTCGTCAGGATCGTCACGCTATGGCCGCGCCGGATAAGGTGGTCGCTGATATTGAGACAATCCCTTTGCAGCCCCCCGTTCATAAAGAGGGCAGAGATTGCGCAGCAGATTCTCATCGCATCTTCCGGAGCGCCGTCTTACCCCAGTCAGGTCGGCAGAGAGCATCCGGGTGCGCCCGGACTTCTCCGTTCAAACAAACAAGCAGGGCGCGTAAATGTCAGTCGTGTCGAAAATACGAATATGCTGTATATAATCGGTTATCAAGAGACTTGGATGCTGCCGCGTTCGAGCTTTTCCAAAAGCCAGTTGGAGCGCGCGCCCACGCAATTCCCCTGATCGACCGCGATTGCCGGGCCGGACTCGATTGAAAGCTGCCATACCGTGCCAAAGGCCCTGCGCGAATATGACTGGCGGCAATGGCTGAGGCTGCAGCCGCCAATACACGCCATCAAGACTGCCCGTTACCGGCGAATCGACCGGAGCTTTCTGCGTCAACCGGCCACGGACGGCAGTATCCAGGATATTCGTGCCGCCGCCCAGGGCCGCCATGTCCTGCTGACGGTAGCCTTCGGCGATCCCCAATGCCTGGATCTGCAATTGCGGCTGACCAGGGGACTTGTTCGTCACGATCTCCATATCGTGGCCGACAATAGCGTCGATGAAGCTTCCGCAGACGAGAACAGACGGGTTTGCGCGAAGCGTGGCGCCGCCTATATCAGGCTGCCGGCCAATCCGTGGACCGTGAAAAACCCGAGCCGGTCGCACGGCGCGGCGCTCAACTGGATGTGGCACAATGTGCTCAAGCCTGCCGCACCGGCCGCGTTCGGATTCCTGGACCAGGATCTTTTCCCCACGCAGCGATGCGACCCGTTCGAACCTCTTGAGGCCACGGCCTTCTACGGCGACCTGCGCTGGGCAGGCGCGCGATGGTATTTGTGGGCCGGCTATTGTTTCTTTCGATTCGACGCGGTCGGCCGCGAGCCTCTCGATTTCGGGCTCGACTGGTTCGCCGGCCTCGACACGGGCGGAGCCAATTGGGAGGTGCTCTATCGGGACGTGGACCCGGACACGGTGCCGCAACGGCCGATAAATGCATTCGCCGCCTTGCCGGGGATTGATCTCAGACAGGCCTATTGCGAATGGCGGGGAAGCTGGCTTCATGAAGTCGGCCTCGATGGCGACCCGTCGTTGAAGGCGAAAAAGCGTGAGGCGGTCCTGCGGCTGCTCGCCCCCGCCCTTGCGGTCTCCTCGGATCGGCCAGACAAGGAAATTGACAGTCGACAGATCGGCTGAACTCTGGAATTGGAATTTTTGAGACCTGACTGCCGCATCCGGCAATCGACGGCCATTCGATCGCGGCCGGTTATCGCAAGGATCATTCTATTGCCGACAGTAAGCGTGATCATTCCGGTGAGAGACGGCGCACAATATGTCGGCGAGGCCCTGCAAAGCATCCTGGACCAGGATCTGGCGGACATCGAAGTGATCGTCGTCGACGACGGATCTTGCGATGACAGCGCCGCGATCGCGACGTCGATCAGCGATCGTGACAGCCGCGTCAAAGTTGTCGCCAACAGCGGCAAGGGGATCGTCGATGCGCTGAACATGGGGATTTCACTCGCACAGGCTTCTCTCGTGGCGCGCATGGATTGCGACGACGTCTCGCTGCCCAACAGGTTGCGCCTGCAGGTGGCGCGTTTCGAGGCGGATCCCGATTTGCAGCTGCTCGGCACGGCGGGATTGCAGATCGACCGGGAGGGAAAGCTGTTGAGGCCGATCGAGGTCCCCGTCGGCAACGACCCGTTGCGGGACGCGCTTGCCAGATATAATCCCATGCTCCATCCGACGGTGATGTTCCGGACCGAGGCTGCCCGGCGAGCGGGAGGTTATCGTCGCGCGTTCACCTATGCCGAAGACTACGATCTATGGCTGCGGCTTTCCGAGGCGGGAAAACTGGCCAACATGGAAGTGCCGCTCGTGAAGCTGAGATCGCATCCGGGACAAGTATCGCGCGTGAAGCAGGACCAGCAAAAGGCGGCCGCGGCATTGGCCAGGCAGTCCGCGCTGTTGCGTCGCCATCGCGCCGAGCCGTTCGATGTGAACGGCCAACCCGCGCAGACAATCGCGAGTTTTCTGGCATGGCGTGCCGCCACGGGGGTCGGCGTCTCCAGCCTGGAAAGACGCGACATCGAGTTGCTGTTGCGAAGCGCGGGCATACCCATCGCCGTCACGTGCAAGCTGCTGTTCCTCACTGCTGTCGGCGCCCCCTCTTTCGGGACGCTCGCGCTCGGACCTCGATTGGCCTGGCGCAGGATGATCGCGCGCCCTGCAAAGATGCGGCCGAACTGATGCGGCCCGGCTGATGCGGCTTGTCGTCGATCTCACGAGCATGGCGCGCTGGCTCGGCCCTCCGGTCGGCCTGGTCCGCGTGCAGCGGCATTACAGCGCGGCGGCGGCCGCGTTCGAGGCGTCCGAGGTGGCGTTCACGGTGTTCGACCCGATCGACCGGGTCCTCAGGCAGGTTTCGCCGCAGGTGTCGGCAGAGATTATCGCCGGCGATATCTCATGCGACATGAGTTTCTATCCGGACCCGGCGCGCATCAAGACGCGGTTTTACGATCGCTGGCCCAACTGGGCGCGGCAATTGCTGATGGCGATCATAAAGCCGCGCCGTGTCCTGATAACGGAAATCGGCGCTTTCGGCCGGCGCAATCCCGGCAGTAGTCTTCTTCCTGTGCTTGAGCGGATCGAAAACCGGCTGATGAAGGCAAACGAGCGGCGGCTGGTCGCTCGCGACGACGGTTCACGCGTCCGCATCATGCCGCTGCGGACGGTGGCCGGCGACAAATACAAGCCGGCGTCGGGCGACCATCTGCTCTTGATGAACAATGACTGGTCGCACACCGATATCGAAGCCATTTCGCGCGAGTGCCGTTCGGCGGACGCAAAGCTTGTCGTGCTCTTGAACGACATCATTCCGATCCAGTTTCCCGACTGGTACAAGCCGCATGACGTCAAGCGATTCAGGCACTATGTGGATTTGGCGATCAGGTTGGCGGACCGGTTCATCCTGACGTCGAAGCGGGTCACCGCCGATATCGAGGACCATGCCGCCAAGCTCGGCGTCCGCCTGCCGGAGCTGAGGCATGTCCCTCTCGGCTGCGACAGCGCCCGCAAGTCGAAGGCGGACGGCCGCTTGCCGGACGGGCTCGATAAGGATCGCTACATCCTCTTCGTTTCGACCATCGAGCCACGCAAGAACCATTCGCTGCTCATGAATGTCTGGCGCCGCCTCGTCCTTGACGGAACGGTCGCGCGCAGCGGCATGAAGCTGGTTTTCGTCGGCCGCAGCGGCTGGATGGTCGAAGAGGTCCTGGCGAAGCTTCACAGCCACCCTGACTACGGCAAGAGCCTTGTCCATCTCGACAACGTCGATGACGCAACGTTGTCTCTTCTTTATCGCAACAGTGCGTTCTGCGTGTACCCGTCGCTCTACGAGGGATACGGGCTGCCGCCCGTTGAGGCGCTGGCCTACGGAAAGGCGCTGATCGCCTCGACGGGCGGAGCCATCGCCGAAGTCGTCGGCTCGTCGGGACTCTGCCTTGATCCGCTCGACGCGGAAGGGTGGGAAAGCGCCATGCGCGGCTGGATCACCTCGCCCGCGGCCCGTGCTGCGTACGAGGCGAAGGCCACGGAATTCGTGGCGCGAAGCTGGGAGCAGGCCGGCCGGGAGACGCTGGAGGCGGTGCTTGCGCCATTTGCGGACGAAGCCTTGCCATCGCGAGAATGACCGCCTTCACGGTCGGGGGCCGCCGCCCGCCCGTAGGTCGACCCGTGTTGCTGGACGGACAATACTATTGGGTTTAGCTTTCCCTCACCGTACAACCGGTGGTGAATTTCGAGGGAGATGAAACCATGACTCTGCCAAGCGACGCTCTCAAGGACACGATCGGCCAGACGCGGGACAAGTGGGGATGGTTCGTGGCGCTCGGCGTGTTGCTGCTGATCTTCGGCGGCATCGCTTTCGGCAATCTGTTCATCGCCACCGTTGCCTCCGTCTATGTCGTCGGCTGGCTGATGCTGATGGCAGGCATCATCGAGATCATCCATGCCTTCGGGGTCAAGACCTGGGGACGTTTCTTCTACTGGCTGCTGAGTGGCCTGCTCTACGCCGTCGCCGGCTTTTTCGCCTTCTACAACCCGTTGCTCGCCTCCGCGGTGCTGACGCTGCTATTGGCGATTGCGCTCGTCGCTTCGGGGCTTCTGCGGTCCTGGGTGGCCTTCAATCACCGGCCGCATGAAGGCTGGGGGTGGCTGCTCGCGGCCGGCATCATCACCATTCTGCTCGGCCTGATGATCGCCATGGGTTGGCCGGTGAACAGCCTCTGGGTGCTAGGCATATTCCTGGCGATCGACCTGGTGTTCCAGGGCTGGAGCTTCATCGCCATCGGGCTGGCGCTGAAGCGATAGAAGCAACAGGACGATCTAGAACGCGATCTCGGCGTCCAGTTGCGAGAGCGGGCGCACGCCCGCCAGCAGCGCCCTCGCCTCGGCCTCGTCGTTTTTCATCTGCGCCACCAGCGCGTCGAGGCCGTCGAATTTGAGCTCGGGCCGCAGGAAGCCGAAGAACGAAACCCGGCAGTTCTCTCCGTAGAGATCGCCGGAAAAATCGAAGACATATGTTTCGAGCAGTGGCGCACCATTGTCATCGACGGTCGGACGGCGGCCGAAGCTGGCGACGCCGTCATGAAGCGTGCCATCGGCGCGACGGAAGCGGACGGCATAAATCCCTTCCTTCAAGGCCGCTTCCAGCGAAAGCCGCATATTGGCGGTCGGGAAGCCGAGAGTGCGGCCAAGCTGCTGACCGCCGATCACCTCCGCCTCGACGGTGAAACGGTAGCCGAGCAGGCCGGCGGCCTCCTCCGCCCTGCCCTCGGCGAGCAGTTCCCGGATGCGGCTCGACGAGACAACCTCGGCGCCTTCATCGCGGAAGGCGTCGACCAGCGTCACCCCGAAGCCGTGCCGTTCTCCGGCCGCCATCAGAAAGGCCGGACCACCCTGGCGGTCCTTGCCGAAATGAAAGTCGAAACCGGTGACGGCGTGGCGGATGCCGAGGTTCTTCTCCAGCACATCGGTCACGAAAGCCTGGGGCGAGAGCGAGGCAAAATCGCGCGTGAACGGCTGCTCGACCAAAGCGGCAAAGCCAAGTCCGGCGAGCAGCCGCGCCTTCATCGGCGGCGGCGTCAGCACGAAGAGCGGCACCTGTGGCCGGAACACCTTGCGCGGATGCGGCTCGAAGGTGAGCACCAGGGCGGGCACGCCGCTGCGGCGCGCTTCGCTCAGCGCGCGCTCCAGGACGGACTGGTGACCACGATGGACACCGTCGAAATTGCCGATCGCCACGACGCCGCCGCGCAGGTGCGCGGGCAGCGGCGCGATCGCCGAAAGACGTTCGAAGGCTTGCTTCATGTCGAGGCGCCCGTCATGGCCAGACTACCAACCTATTGCAGACGCGGAATGACGGCGACCGGCCGGTAGCCGTGCCTTTCAAGGAAGCCCGCCAGCCTTTCCGGATCGGGCCGCAGCGGATCGCCATAGTCGCGAGCGTGGATGCCGCCGGAGACATAGAGCACGTCGAAGCCGTTGTCGGCCGCGCCCTTGATATCGGTCATCATGCCGTCGCCGATGGCGAGGACTTCCCTGCGCTCGACGGCGCGGCCGAGAAGGCCAGCGACCTCCTTCATGGCGACGTCGTAGATCGGCGCGAAGGGTTTTCCGGCAATCAGCGTGCGGCCGCCCAGTTGCGCGTAATCTCGCGCGAGCGCGCCGGCGCACCAGATGGTGCGCTCGCCGCGCTCCACCAGGATGTCCGGATTGGCGCAAATGAACGGCAGGTTGCGGGCCCGCAGCCGCTGCAGCAATTCGGTATAGTCGGCGGGCTTCTCGACCTCGTCGTCATAGAGGCCGGTGCAGACGATGCCGGAGGCCTCGAATTCCTCGACGAGATCGACGTCGAGCCCGTCGTAAAGGGTGAAATCGCGCTCCGGACCGATGTGAAATATCTTCCTGGGTCCTTCGGCGATCAGGTCGCGGGTCACGTCGCCGGACGTAACGACCCGGTCGCAGGCATCGGTTGGAACTCCGATGACCTTCATCTGGGAGACGACGTCGGCGCTGCGACGCGGCGAATTGGTGATCAGCACGACTGGCACATTGGCCGCACGCGCCCTCGCAAGCGCCGCCGCGGCGGCCGGAAAATGCCATTCGCCATTGTGCACGACGCCCCATACGTCGCACAGGATAGCGGCGTAGCGCCCCGCCAGATTGTCGAGCGAAGCGATGATGTCAGGCGAACCCGCCATGCCATGTCCCTGATTTCGATCCCTGACAAGACCGCGACAGCCATTCTTCGATTCAGACGCCGCCACGGCCGGTCCCGCATAACCGAAGCGCTTCATCCTGTCACGAGCTTTCCCGGTCGCCAGCTGTCGAGGTGGTGCCGCAGCCTCGCAAAGACAGAGTTAACGCGCCGTCAAAAAGGCGGCGCGTTGTTGATCGTTTCGCGCAAGCTGAAATTTAACGATTTATGACCATGGTAGCACACCAACTACGACCATGGTCGTATTCCAGCATGGGTCCTTGGCGGGGGTAAGCACAATGATCCGCGATTTTTTTTGCGATAGGCGTGGAAACTACGCCTTGATGACTGCCATCACGATGATACCGCTGATGGGCGGCGTTGCGTTGGCGGTCGACTATACGGAGTTGGTGCGCGAGCGGCAGGAGACGCTCAACGCGCTTGACGCCGCCGGCATCGCGACGGCACAGCAGATCGTCGCCGGCGCCAGCGATGCGGAGGCAAAGGCCTATGCCAAAACCTTCTTCGAGGCCAATCTCAGGCACGTCCTTCCGGCGAACACGACGCTGACGGTAACCCTGCCGAACAACAATGCGGGCGGCGGCACGCTCATTCTCGAGGCCGCGCTGAAGTACAAACCTTATTTCCTGCCGGCCGCAGTGGCGCTGCTTGGCGGAACCCCGGGCCAGACCACCGTCAACTTCTCGGCCAGGTCCGAGATCCGCCTCAAGAACACGCTGGAAGTGGCGCTGGTGCTCGACAATTCGGGCTCGATGAACGATATCAGCGTCTCGAATAAAGTGCGGTTCGACCTATTGAAGAGCGCCGCCAAGCAGCTTGTCGATCAATTGGCGGGGCAAGCGCAGTTGATGAAACAGGTTTCCAAGCCGGTGCAGTTCAGCCTCGTGCCGTTCGCCGCGTCGGTCAATGTCGGCCCGGCAAACGCCTCGGCAAGCTGGTTGGACCAGGATGGCATCTCGCCCATCCAGCATGAGAATTTCGACTGGACGACCATGGACCAGTCTCATTCGCCGTGGCCCACGAAATACGTCCAACCCGTCGGCGGCGCCTGGTACGCGCGTGGTGCAGGTTGGGATAACACGCAGAGGGATCGGCCACTGACGCGATTTTCGCTCTACAAGCAGATGCAACGCGTCGCAAGCACGACGTCCACGACAACATGCACGGGTACAGGCAGGAACAGGGCGTGCACGACCACGACAACGCCAAACTATGCCAGCATCGCGGGTTGGGGCGGCTGCGTGGAATCCCGCCCATACCCCTACAACATCCAGGATACTCCTGCATCCACCGCAACTCCGGCAACATTGTTCGTCCCGATGTTCGCTCCGGACGAAACCGACAATATCGACGGCTCTTGGCGCTCCGCCTACAGCAATTGGCATGCCGATGTGTTGACGACAGGTACGGATGCGGAGCGGCAGCGGTACATGCCGAAGTATTTCAATCCGGGAACCGCCGTCACCCCGGCCTACGGGTCGGACGCCGGCCCGAATACAAGTTGCAGCACCACTGCGATCACACCGCTCACCGATGTCTCGACCACGGCTGGTTCAACAACCGTCAAGGCAGCTATCGATGCCATGACCGCCAATGGCGCCACCAATGTACCGGAAGGCATGGCCTGGGGCTGGAGAACTCTTTCCAGCACAGCCCCATTTACAGAGGGCCGCGCTGAAAGTGAAAAAGGCAACGATAAGGTTTTGATCGTTCTGACGGACGGCGCCAGTACCTATTACACACCAAATTCGCTAGGATACAATGACCTGGCGGCTACCAAGTCTACTTATTCCGCACTGGGTTATGTGAAACCTTACAATACCTCCTACGCCTACGGCCGCATGTTCCTCGGCACGAGCAACAGCGTCAGCAAGACAGACTATTCGAATGCCACCTACACCAAGGCCATGAACGAGCACTTCGCCACGCTTTGCGATAACGCAAAGGCCGCCAACATCATCGTCATGACCATCGCCCTCGACCTTAATTCGAGGAACACGGCCGAGGCGGCGCAGATGGCGGCCTTGAAGACCTGTTCGTCGGATTCGCGCTTCCGCAAGGATCCGACCGACCCGAGCAAGCCGGAGAAGCTGTTCTGGAACTCGACTGGCGACTCACTGTCGAAAGACTTCCGGGACATCGGCAACGAATTGTCGAACCTGCGCATCGTCAGTTGATCGCCCCCGACGAACGATCGACGACGCCCGCCCAGGCGGGCGTTTTTCATCGTAGGCATGCTGTCATAATTGGCTTGGTTAGCGATTGGTGAAGTCGCCGTTAAGCAATCGACCAGTTTGCCAAACCGGTCCTTCAGCGTTTTGTGGAAGTGTGGTCCGACAGAGAATCCGCCGGCGGGGGGCCGCTTCAACTACAATGCGCAAATCCTGGCATCAATTCTGCCGTGACCGCCGCGGCAACTATGCGCTCATGACGGCAGTCGCCATGGTGCCGCTGATGGGAGCGGTGGCGATAGCCGTCGATTTCAGCGAGCTCAACCGCCAGAAGCAGATGGTGCTGAACGCCCTCGACGCCGCCAATTTCGCTGCCGCGCGGCGGCTTGCCGAAGGCGCCACCGACGACCAGATCAGGGCCTACGCCGTCGACTTCTTCAACGCCAACCTCAACAGCATCGACCCCGCCAATATCTCGCTCAACATCACGCTGCCGACCAACCAGGCCGGCGGCGGCCTGCTTACGATGAGCGCGACGCTGAACTACCGTCCTTACTTCTATCCGTCCTCCTCGCTGCTTGTCGGCGCATCCACGATCGATGCGAACAAGTCGATCAGCCTCGGCATGGACTCCCAGGTGCGGCTGAAGAACACGCTGGAAGTGGCAATGGTGCTCGACAATTCGGGCTCCATGACAACGCCTGGCACAGGCACGGGACAGAAGCGCATCGACCTGCTCAAGCAGGCGGCCAAGCAACTCGTCGACACGCTGGCGCAGCAGGCCTCGCAGATCAAGCAGATCGACAAGCCGGTCCAGTTCAGCCTGGTTCCGTTCGCGGCCTCGGTCAATGTCGGGCCGGACAACGACAACGCCCCATGGATGGACACCTACGGGCTGTCACCGGTCGCCAATGAGAATTTCGACTGGTCGACGCTGAACGCGCCGGACAAATACGCCCAGAAGACCAACGGCATGTGGTATAAGAAGGGCACCGGCTGGGGCACGGAGGAGGGCCAGATACTGACCCGCTTCGAGCTCTACAGGGACATGAAGGTCGTCACCAGCCACGAACGCATCGCTGGCAGCAAGCGCGTCGTCTGCGACGAATATCGCGACAACCACACTTGCAAGCGCAGCCACGACGAATACGACTATATCGATACTTACGGGCCGTTCGCCAGCTGGCAGGGCTGCGTCGAGGTCCGGCCTTACCCTTACAATGTCGACGACACGCCGGCATCCGGCGGCCCTAACAACACCGGCATTGGCGTCGGAGACCCCGCGACGATGTTCGTGCCGATGTTCGCTCCGGACGAACCCGGCAACCACTGGTACGTGACCCAGGACCCGGATGAGCCGAGGCCGGTGACCTATGGCGCGGCCAACAGCTGGTGGAACGACGATCCGTCGAGCACCACCGGCAAGACGCGCCAATCCAACATGGCCAAGTATTTCATGCCCCGGCCGATCAATGCACCGGTGCTGTCGAAGGGCGCCGGCCCGAACTACAGCTGCACCACCACGCCGATCACTCCGCTCACCGACGTCACCACCACGGATGGGCTGGCGGCCATCAAGGCGGCGATCGACCTGATGCAGCCCAACGGCAACACCAATGTGCCCGAAGGCATGGCCTGGGGCTGGCGCACCGTCTCCAGCGCCCCGCCCTTCACCGAGGGGCGGCCGGAAACCGAACGCGGCAACGACAAAGTGGTCATCGTGCTCACCGACGGCGAGAACACCTATTCGACGGTTAATCCCGACCCGGCCGGCAACAAGTCGACCTATGCCGCCTATGGCTATACCGGCGTCGGCTATAACGGCACTTCGGTCACCCGCCTGTTCGGCGGCACATCGAGCGCCATCGGCCAGTTCAACTATTCGTCGAGCAACTACACCGCGGCGATGAACGAGCAGATGACGAAACTGTGCGACAACGCCAAGGCGGCCAAGATCATGGTGATGACAGTCGCGCTCGACATGTCGTCGACCAGCGCAAGCGACCAGAAGGCGATGGCCGCGCTGAAGGCCTGCTCTTCCGATTCCCGCTTCCGCAAGGATCCGACCGACCCCAGCAAACCGGCCAAGCTGTTCTGGAACGCGACCGGCGCAACGCTCTCGGACAACTTCAAGGAGATTGCCAACGAGCTGTCGAATTTGCGGGTGGTCGGGTAAGCTCGCCTTGCGCTGGCGCAACAGGCTCTGACCGCCAAGCCCCTTGCGAGTTCCCGCGAAGCGGCGCACATCTCGAGCCATTCCGGAGATCCTATGCCCGACGCCGCCAACCATCTCACCTTCGCGCTGATCTGCCTCGGCATGGTGCTCACGCCTGGGCCGAACATGATCTACCTGATCTCGCGCTCACTGTCGCAAGGGCCGAAAGCCGGGCTGATCTCGCTCGGCGGCGTGGCGCTGGGCTTCCTGTTCTATGTGGTCTCGGCAGCCTTCGGCATCACCGCGCTCATCTTCGCAGTGCCTTACGCCTATGACGCGCTTCGCTTGGCCGGCGCGCTCTATCTGCTGTGGCTTGCCTGGCAGGCGCTGCGGCCCGGCGGGCGCTCTCCGTTCCAGTTGCGCGAGCTGCCCAGGGACCGGCCGCGCAAGCTTTTCGTAATGGGGCTGATGACCAACCTGCTCAATCCGAAGGTGGCCGTGCTCTATCTGTCGCTGCTGCCGCAGTTCATCAATCCGGCCAAGGGCCATGTTCTGTCGCAGCTTCTGGTGCTCGGCGTGACGCAGATTTCGATCAGCCTCACCGTCAACGCCATCATTGCGGTGACGGCCGGCTCGATTGCCACCTTCCTCGCCGGGCGGCCCTTCTGGCTGATCGTGCAGCGCTGGATGATGGGCACGGTGCTGACGGCGCTGGCCTTGAAGATGGCGACCGAGGCGCAGCGTTAGGTGCATTGATATTCAGGTGAGGCCGGGTTGCGAATGACGGCTGTCCGCGCTTCCGGTGCTCACGTACTTGAGTACGCTCCGCTCCGGTTCTCGACAGCCATCATTCTCGATTCGGCCTGACCTGAATCTCAACGCACCCGGGCGCCCTTGAGATCTACATCGGCCGGCGCACCGGCCGGATCTGCTCCGGCTCGACCACCTTGCGGTATAGGTGCCAGGTCGCGTGACCGAGGATCGGCATGACGACAGCAAGGCCCGCAAACAGCGGGATCGAGCCGATCACCAGCAACACGGCGACCGTCAGGCCCCAGAGCGCCATCGTCAGCGGGTTTGCCATCACCACACGGGCCGAGGTTTCGATCGCCGAGACGGCGCCGACGTCGCGGTCGAGCAGCAGCGGGAAGGCAATGACCGTGGTGGCCAGAACGACGACGGCGAAAACGAAGCCGACGGCGTTGCCGACCAGGATCAGCGTCCATCCCTTGCCGGTCGTCAGCAGGTCGCGCAGAAAAGCGCCGACCGAAGCGGGCGGCTCGGCGCCGAACAGGCTGGTATAGAGGGACTGCGCGGTGAATAGCCACAACAGGAACAGCGCGAAAAGCAGGATGCCTATGACCGCGATCGACGGCAGCGCCGGCGAATGGCGAACATCGAGCGCATGATGCCAGCGGCTGCTCATGCCGAGCTCGCGCCGGCGGCTGATCTCATAGAGGCCGATGGCCGCGAATGGCCCGATCAGCGCGAAGCCCGACATCAGCGGATAGACGAGCTGGATGGCGTTGGAGCCGGAGCTCCACCGCGTCAGGATCAGGCCGACGATCGGATAGATCAGGCACAGGAACACATAGTGCGACGGCTTGGCCCAGAAATCCTCGGCGCCAAGCCTCAACGCGTCCCAGAGATCCGACGTGGTGATGTGGCGCACCGTGGGCTGCACATGCATCCCATGCGCGTCCGCCATGACATGAAAACCGGCCATAACCGTCCTCCGTTTCTCGCGGGGGCGGTCACCGCCAGGGTGGCCGCCCGTGGCTGCCACTTCATGAACATGGCGATCATAGCCGATCTCCCAGGGAATGTCGCCGGATAACGCGATTTTCAACGCCTGCCCGGCAAAAGCCACGATCGCCGGTATCAGAGGCCTATGACCAGCCTGATCACCGATTCCCGCAATATCGACAGACGCACATTGCTCACGGCCGCCGGCCTTGCGGCACTCACCACTATTGCCGCCTGCACCAGCGTCTCGCTGCCGACCGGCGAAGGCGCCGGCGTGTCGTCCTCCGCCACAAGCACGTTGAGCACGATCCGTTCGTCTGCCGGACTGCCGGCCCTGATTCCGGACGCCCAGCTCGAGCAGGCGGCGCTGCAGCAGGCCGGTTATATGGCGTCGCGCGCCCGCATGAGCCACACCACCGGCTGGGGCAAGGATTTCGCCTCGCGGATGAAGGATAACGGTGTGCGGGGTGCCGCGGGGGAGAACATCGCCGAAGGCCGCTTCGATCAGCACAAGCTGTTCGACATCTGGATGCATTCGGACGGTCACCGCCGCAACATGCTCGACCCGGACTTCAGCCGCTTTGGCCTCGCCTATGTGCGCGACGGCCGCGATCCTGCCCTGCGTTACTGGGCGCTGGTGCTGGGCAGATAGCAGACCGGCTTTCGCCGGATCAGTCCATATGGGCTGCGGGCGCCCCGCCGGCGGGCGCAGCTTTTGGCTTGCGCAGCAGGATGACGAACGGGATCGCGACCAGCGTCATCACCATCAGGATTTTGAAGTCGTTGATGTAGGAGATCATCATCGCCTGGACATTCACCGCGCGGTCGACCTGCGACAGGGCCGCCGGGTCGCCGGCGGCGGCCGCCGGAGAGGCAGCCCACAGGTTCGGATTGTACGGATTGATGAAGGCCGATAGCTCGGTGTGGTTGATCTGGGTGTTGCGCACCATCAGCGCCGCGACCACCGAGACGCCGATCGAGGAGCCCAGATTGCGCACCAGGCTGAAGAGCGAGGTGGCGTCGGTGCGATAGCGTGCATCAAGCGTGGCAAAGGCGACCGCCGACAGCGGCACGAACACCATTCCCATGCCGAGACCCTGGATGACACCCGAGGTGATGATCAGCCAGTTGTCCATCTGCGGCGTGAAGCTCGCCATGGTGTAGAGGGACTGCGCCGTGAGCAGGAAGCCGATGGCGACGAGGATCCTGGCGTCGATCCTGTGCATGATGCGCCCCACGACCAGCATCGAAATCATCGTGCCAATGCCGCGCGGCCCCAGCACCACGCCGATCGTCACGGTCGGATAGCCGAAGATGTTGGCAAGCATCGGCGGCAACAGCGACATCGAGGCCAGGATCAGCACGCCCATCACGAAGATGAAGCCCAGCCCGGTCACAAAATTGCGGTCGAGGAAGATCTTTGGATCGATGAAAGGATGCTCGGCCGTCACCGTATGGATGATGAACACCCAGAAGCCGGTGATCGACAGAGCGAGCTCGATCCAGATCTCGGCCGAGTTGAACCAATCGACCTCGCCACCGCGGTCGAGCAGGAGCTGCAGCGCGCCGACGCCGAGCGAGAGCATGGCAAAGCCGAAGAAGTCGAAGCCGCGCACGCGCTTGGCGATGACGGGAAGATAGGCGGCCATGCCGAGGAAGGCGACGATGCCGACCGGCAGGTTGATGAAGAACACCCAGCGCCAGTTGAAGTTCTCGGTCAGCCAGCCGCCGAGCGTCGGCCCCAGGATCGGCCCCAGCATGATGCCGGCGCCCCAGATCGCCATCGCCTGACCGTGACGTTCCTTCGGGTTGATGTCGAGCAGAAAGGTCTGCGACAGCGGCACGATGGCGGCGCCGAACACGCCCTGCAGCAGGCGGAACAGCACCATCGTCTCGAGGCTCCAGGCGAGGCCGCAAAGCATGGAGAAGATGGTGAAGCCGACGACAGAGGCGAGGAACAGCTCCTTGCGGCCGAGCCGGTCGGCGAGCCAGCCGGTGACCGGCGTCATGATCGCCGCGGCCACGATATAGGAGGTCAGCACCCAGTTGATGTTGTCGGGCGACGCGCCAAGGTCGCCGGTCATGGTCGGCAGCGCGACATTGGCGATCGTGGTGTCGAGCGCCTGCATGATCGTCGCCAGCATCAGCGCGACCGTGATCAGTCCGCGATGCGGCACTTCCTTGAAGGCTTCGGGCGTGCTCATGATGCTGAACTTCCAGCAGGTAACAAAAACGTGTAGACTGGGCTTCCGGGCGGCAAGCCTTCCGTTGAGAGACCCTCATCGCGGTGGGACGCGACTATCGATGTGGGGGTTACATCGACCGAAAGTCTCTGTTGGAGCGGATGCCTGCCGCCCGGAAACCTGAGGACCGACGGGTCCGTGTCGAAGGTTTCGGTTTTGATCGCGCCGCCAAGCGGCTGATCTTAAACGCTTATCCTTCCCACTCCTCCCATCAGACCAATCCCCTGCTCCGCCCCCAAAATTCGCGGGGGCGTATTGTTACTGCGCGTGCTCTCCTGCCGTAGCGTGGCCGAAGATCGACGGCAGGCCGCGCGCCACGCCGGTGTCGACGGTGACGGTGGCGCTCATGCCGGTGCGCAGCGCCATCTTGGCGTCGGGATCGGTCAACTCCAGGCGCACGGGAATGCGCTGCGTGACCTTGACCCAGTTGCCGGTGGCGTTTTGCGCGGGCAGCAACGAGAACTCCGCGCCCGTGCCGGCGCCGATCGCCTTGACAGTCGCCTCGAAGGTGCGGCCCGGATAGGTGTCGACAACGATCTCGGCCTTCTGGCCCGGCTTCATGTTGGTGAGCTGGGTTTCCTTGAAATTGGCGTCGATCCAGGTGTCGCCGGTCTCGACCAGCGCGAAAAGCGGCGTGCCGACCGAAACATACTGGCCGACCTTGAAGGAGGCCGCCTGGTAGATGACGCCGTCCGCCGGCGCCTTGACCGTCGTCTGCGCCAGGTCGTAGGCGGCCTTGTCGCGCGCGGCGAGCGCCGCCATCACGGTCGGATGCTTGTCGGTCTCGATATCCGGATTGCCGCCGAGTGCCGCCTTGGCGCTGACGATGCCCTGCTGAGCGACAGCCAGCTGCTGCTTGGCCTTGTCGAGATCGTTGCGGGCCTGATCGAGCGAGGACTTGGCGTTGATGCCCTTCTGCGCGAGATCGGCGGCGCGGTCATATTGCGACTGCGCGTAGTCGACCTCGCTGGAGGCGGACTTCTCCTGCGCCATCGCCTGGCTGTAGGCGGCGCGCAGCTGCTCGACATTGAGGCGCGCGGCGGCGACCGCCGCATCGGCCTGGGCGAGCGCTATTCTGTAAGGCTCGGGATCGATGACGAAGAGAAGGTCGCCCTGCTTGACCAGCTGGTTGTCGGCTATGCCGACCTGGACGATGCGGCCGGCTGTGTCGGAGGCGACCGAGATCCTGGCCTGCTGCAGGTTGGCGTTCTCGGTTTCCTGGTAGCGGCCGCCGGTCACCCAGACATACGCGCCGCCGGCAAGCAGCGCCAGCGGCAGGGCAACCATCAACAGGAAGCGGCCGAGGCGGCGCTTCTTTTTTGGCGCGGCCGGGACTGGCTGCGGCTCGGGCGCAGCCGCGACCGGAGCGGCCGCCGGGTGCGCCGGGGCTTCTGCGACCGGCTGCGCCGACGCAAACTTGGTGACGTTGTCGTCCTCTATCTTGGCTGCCGCGTTCATGCTGCCCGCCCTTCTCTATTCTTGATCTTTTCCAGGGACGACGTCTCGCCGTCCGTCAGATTCTGCACGATGGTGTCCAGCACGCGGATCAGGACGCGGCGTTCTTCGGCCGACACACCGGTCAGCGATTCCTCATAGACTTCGCCGGCCAGGCTCTTGACGTCGGCATAGGCCGCGTTCGCCTTCTCGGTCGGGAAGATCATGCGCACACGCCGGTCGGTCGCGTCCTGGCGACGCTCGATCCAGCCGCCCTCCTCCATGCGGTCGACCAGGCGCGAGACACTGATCGGCTCGATTTCGAGGAGCTCGGCAAGCCGCGCCTGCGCGACGCCGGCCTCCTTGGCGACGCGGACGAGCAGCCGCCATTGCGCCGATGAAAGGCCCAGTCCGCTGGCGCGCGCCTCGAAACGCTTGCGCATCAGGCGCTGCACGTCGTGGATCAAAAAGCCCAATCTGTCGATACCATCTGAAACCATGAGCGATACATATGATAAGCGTGCTTACTATTCAAGAGGATGCTTTGTTCCAGAAGCCGGCATATCGACATGGCGCCGTGCCAGGAATGTATGGTCGCAGGTCGGCATGTAAGCGCCACTGAGCGCCGGTTCCGGCGGCGTCCTTAGGCGATGAGTGCGTGGCACGGTGCCAACCGCCTGAGATTCACTGTGTTTTAGCAGCTGTGCTGGTGCCGTTCGGCATGTTTGTGATACATCTGGCGGCGAGGATCGGGGGATCATCGCAATGCCGACGCTCTATGCGCTGAAGCCGGCTTTCCAGGAAAGGCTGCGGCCGCTGGTCAACAGGTTGGCGGCGATGGGTGTGACGGCCAACGGCATAACGATCGCGGCTGCACTGCTGTCCATCGCGGCTGGATCGGCGATCGCGATCCTCCCCGGTTGGAACCTGCTGCTCTTCCTCATCCCCCTTGTGCTTTTCCTGCGCATGGCGCTCAACGCCATTGACGGAATGATGGCGCGGGAACATGGCCAGGCCTCAACGCTCGGCATGTACCTCAACGAGATCTGCGATGTCGTCTCCGACCTCGCGGTGATCCTGCCCTTCGCCGCCCTTCCCCAATTCGGCGCCTGGGGTGTCGTCGCCTTTGCCATCGCCGCGGCGCTCACCGAGTTCGCCGGCGTGCTCGGCATCGCCGCCGGGATCGGGCGAAACTATGCCGGGCCGTTCGGCAAGAGCGACAGGGCGCTGGCGCTCGGCGTGGTCGCCGTGCTCGCCGCCGCCGGACTCTGGCCGGAGGCAATCGCGCCGTTTGTGTTTCCGGCCATGGCTACGCTTTCGCTGCTGACCGCCATAAACCGGATACGCGCCGGTCTTATTGGCAGCACCGGCTGAGCACCGAGACTCGCCATGCCGTCCGGGGGAACCGCCATGCTTCACGAACAGGTCGCCAGCGCGCCGGCGGAAAGCCTTGCGCGGCAGGCGCAGGAACGCGCCTTCCGCAGCCATGACGGCACGCAGATCTTTTACCGCTACTGGCCGGCGATGCAGGCCACGGCCAAGGGCGCGGTCGTGCTCTTCCATCGCGGGCACGAGCATGGCGGCCGCATGGCGCATCTCGTCGACGAACTCAGCATGCCCGACTACGCCTTCTATGCCTGGGATGCGCGCGGCAACGGCCGCTCCGCCGGTGAGCGCGGCTATGCTCCGTCTTTCGCTGCGCTGGTGCGCGATATCGACTGTTTCATGCGCGAGATCGCCGCCAGGGACGGCTTTGCCGCGCAGGATATCGCGTTGATCGCGCAGTCCTTCGGCGCGGTGCTGGCGGCCGCGTGGGTGCACGACTATGCGCCCAAACTGCGCGCCATGGTGCTCGCCTCGCCCGCCTTCTCAGTGAAACTCTATGTCCCTTTCGCCAAGGAAGGCATCGCACTGTGGCAAAAGATCAAGGGGCGCTTCTTCGTCAATTCCTACGTCAAGGCGAACCTTCTCACTCATGACCCTGTGCGCATCGCTTCCTTCGAAAACGACAAGCTGATCACAAGGCCAATCGCCTCGAACATCCTGCTCGAGCTCTACCAGCACGCGGCGCGCGTCGTTGCCGATGCGCGCGCCATCACCGTGCCGACGCAACTTCTTCTGTCGGGCAGCGACTGGGTGGTGCGGCACGCGCCGCAGCACGAGTTCTTCGTCAATCTCGGCAGCCGCGCGAAGCAACGCCACGTGCTGCCGGGCTTCTTCCACGATACGCTGGGCGAGCGCGACCGCGCCAAGGCGCTCGACCTGATCCGGCCGTTCCTCGAAGCGCAGTTCGCGGCACCCGCAGCAGCTGTCGATCTGCAGCAGGCGGACATCGCCGGCTACACGCGCGATGAGGCCGACCGCCTCGCCTCGCCGCTCGATCTCCTGTCGCCCAATGGCCTCTACTGGACGATGAGCCGCGCCTTCATCCGCATCGGCAGTTGGTTCTCGCAAGGCATGAAGGTCGGCGTTACCACCGGCTTCGATTCCGGTTCGACGCTCGATTATGTCTATGAGAACGAGCCGCGCGGCCTGGGGCCGATCGGCCGCATGGTCGACCGGACCTTCCTCGACGCCATCGGTTGGCGCGGCATCCGTCAGCGCAAGCTTCACATCGAAGAACTGATCGGCTCGGCGCTGGCAATACTGAAGACCACTGGGCGGTCCACCAACATCGTGGACATTGCGTCTGGCCACGGCCGCTACGTCCTCGATGCGATCGACAAAAGCCGGGAGCAACCGACCAGCGTTCGGCTGTGCGACTATTCCGACCTCAATGTCGAGCTCGGCCGCAAGCTGATCGCCGAGCGGCAATTGCCGGCCAGCGTGTCGTTCCAGCGCGCCGACGCCTTCGACGGCGACGGGCTCGCCGCGCTCGATCCGGCACCGGACCTCGCCATCGTGTCCGGCCTTTACGAGCTCTTCTCCGACAATGCGCTGATTGCGCGCTCGCTCCGCGGCCTGGCCCGCGCCATGCAACCGGGCAGCTTGCTCATTTACACCAACCAGCCTTGGCACCCGCAGCTCGAAATGATCGCGCGCACCCTGACCTCGCATCGCGGCGGCCAGGCCTGGGTGATGCGGCGGCGCACGCAAGGCGAGATGGATCAGTTGGTCGAGGCGGCAGGCTTCGAGAAGCTCGACCAGCGCATCGACCAATGGGGCATGTTCACCGTCTCGATGGCAAGGCGGCTTTAGGACCACCGCCGCATGCCTTCCAGTGTCGAGCCCCCGCCACTTTCACCCAGCGCCGAGCCCTATGGGCGTGTCGTCCTTCGCGCAGCGCTGTGGCTCGCCTTCCTCGCGCCGTTCTTCTATTCGACTTACGGCTTCGCCAATTGGCTCGCCTCGACGCGCGACCATGTCGGCAGCATCGTGTTCTCCTGGGAACACCATGTTCCGTTCGTCGCCTGGACGATCGTGCCCTACTGGTCGATCAACCTGCTCTACGGACTGTCGCTCCTGCTCAACGACAGCCGCCAGGGCGTCGACCGGCTGGCCGGCCGCTACCTCACCGCGCAGATCGTCGCCGTCGCTTGCTTCATCCTGTTTCCGCTGACCGCCACCTTCGTGCGGCCGGAAACGAGCGGCCTGCCGGGTTTCCTGTTTGCCGTGCTCGGCGGCTTCGACAAGCCGTTCAACCAGGCGCCGTCGCTGCACATCGCGCTATTGGTGATCGTCTGGGATCACTGGCGCCAGCGCCTCGCCGGTCCTTTGCTGGGCCTATGGCACGGCTGGTGCTTTCTGATCGGCGCCTCGGTGCTGACGACCTGGCAGCACCATTTCATCGACATCCCGACCGGCGCGCTGCTCGGCTTCTTTGCCCTGTGGCTCTTTCCGGCACGGGGCGAGCTGCCGTTCGCCGGTTTCCGCCTGACCGCCGACGACAAGGCAAGGCGGCTTGCGCTATACTACGCGCTGGGCGCCGCTCTGGCGCTAACGGGCGCTGCGGCCGGCGCCCTCTTCTCCGCCCTCGCCTTGTTGCTTCTATGGCCTTCGCTGGCGCTGGCCATCATCGCCTTCGCCTATGCCGGGGCCGGCGCGAAAGTGTTCCAGAAGGCGGCGGATGGCCGTGTATCGCTGGCAAGTCGCATCCTGCTTTGGCCCTATCGCCTAGGCGCCAGGGTCAATGTCTGGGCTTGGACGCGCAAGCTGCCGCCGGTCGTGCCGGTCACCGATGGCATCTTCCTTGGGCGGTTCCCGAGCGCCGCTGAGGCTGACGGCTTCGGCACGGTGATCGATCTCGCCGCCGAGCTTGAGCGGCCGCGAGACGCGACGGGCCGCTGGCACAGCTTCGGCATGCTCGATCTCCTGCCGCCGCCAGTGGGTGTGCTCAACCAAGCGGTGGCGGGGATCGAGCCGGCGCGCCGGCAAGGCACGGTGCTGGTCTGCTGTGCGCTCGGCTTCCAGCGCAGCGCCACCGTCGTTGCCGGATGGCTGGTCGCGACAGGCCGCTCGCACACGTCGGCTCAGGCGCGCAAACAGCTCGCCGCGTCCGGACGACCAGTGCATCTTCAGATCGGACTGGACGAGCCGGCATGACGGACCAAGCCTATCAGCAGCGGACAGCCGGCCTTGCCGCGATGCTGATCAAACACGCCGCATGGCCGGCCGCGATCGTGCTCGTCTGCGACGGCTTCGCGCCTTTGGTCGCCTCGGCGCGCGGCGCGCTCCAGGCGCCGATCGCGGTGCTGGCGCTGTTGGTCGCGGCGGCAAGCGCCGTCGTGGTGCTTGGGTTTTCGGCGCTTCTCGCCTTCGACGCACTGCTGTTGCGACTGATGGCGAGCCATGACAATGAGCGTTCGGGATGCGCCGCTGTCGACGACGTGCTGGCGCGGATGCGGCTCAAGCCCGCCTCCTCCTCTCCGCGCCCGCTCCACGACCGCATCGCCGGAACGCGCCGCCTGCTTGCCCGGCAGCGTATCGCCTTCGCGATCTTCGTCATCGCGTTCCTGACAGCCGGATTCTGGATGCCGGAATGAACAAGCTGTCGCTCCGGACCTTCACGCTGCTGCAGACGGCTACCTCCGTCGGCCTGGCGGCGCTGGCCCGGGCGGTGACCGGCGTGCGTCCGATCTGGAGCGGCTGCCAGCCATCGGACCGGCAGCGCATCTATTTCGCCAACCACACCAGCCATGGCGATTTCATCCTTTTGTCAGCCTGCCTCAGCGAAAGAGAACGCGCCACCACACATGCGGTCGCCGCCGCCGAATATTGGCGAAAGTCGCGGCTGCGCCGCTTCATCGCCGAGGACATGCTATCCTCCGTGCTGATCAGCCGGCAATGGACGAGCCCGGAAGAGAACCCGATCTCCGTCATGCTTTCCGTCCTCGACCGGGGTCATTCGCTGATCATCTTCCCGGAAGGCACGCGCAACATGAGCGACGAGCTGCTGCCGTTCCGCTCCGGGCTCTACAATCTGTCGATGGCGCGGCCGGAAGTGGAGCTGATCCCGTGCTGGATCGAGAACATGTCGCGCGTATTGCCCAAGGGCCAGTTCCTGCCGGTGCCGCTGCTTTGCCGCGTCGTCTTCGGCGCGCCGGTGGCGGTGGCGCCGGGCGAGGAACGCCGCGCCTTCCTCGAGCGCGCCCGGGCCGAACTTCTGGCCCTCAATCCCCGTCCCCATCGAGACGAATGATGCGCCACGAAATCAGCATCCTGATCATCGGACTTTTCGTCGTGCTGACCACGGCCAGCGCCACCGCCGCGGTGCTGTCGGCGCGGGCGCCGAAGCCGCTCAGCGCGACGCTCACCAACCTCACCCAGCGCATCAATGCCTGGTGGGTGATGGTGGCGCTGATGACGGTCGCCTTCTTCTTCGGCCGCTACGGTATGACCATCCTGTTCGCGCTGATCTCGTTCGCGGCACTGCGCGAGTTCGTCACCTTGACGCACAGCCGCCGCAGCGACCATTGGGTTCTGCTCGGCATGTTCGGCATCGTCATTCCGATCCAATACTGGCTGGTGTGGACCGCCTGGTATGGACTGTTCGTCATCTTCATCCCGGTCTACTGCTTCCTGCTGATGCCGGCGATCACGGCGCTTCACGGCGATACCGAACGCTTCCTGGAGCGCGTGTCGGCGCAGCAATGGGCGATCATGATTGCGGTCTATTGCGTCAGCCACGTCCCTGCGCTGCTGACGCTGAACGTGCCCGGCTTCGAGGGGCGCAACCTGCTGCTCGTCGCCTTTCTGATCATCGTCGTGCAGGGCAGCGATGTGCTGCAGTACATCTTCGGCAAGCTGTTCGGAAAGCACCGCTTCTCGCCAAAGGTCTCGCCGTCGAAGACCTGGGAGGGGCTGATCGGCGGGCTCGCCGCCTCGAGCCTGCTCGGCGCCCTGCTCGCTTTCATTACGCCGTTCTCGCCATTGCAGGCCTCGGCCGTCGCCTTCGTCGCCTGCACGATGGGATTCCTCGGCGGGTTGGTCGCTTCCGCCATCAAGCGCGACCAGGGCGTGAAGGATTGGGGGCATCTGATCGAGGGCCATGGCGGCATGCTCGACCGCACCGACAGCCTGGTCTTTGCCGCGCCGATCTTCTTCCACCTCGTGCGCTATTTCTGGACGGTTTGACCTTCCGCATCGGCGTCTCCCTGCGCCGTTCCAAGGTCGCCTCACCCAAACATCGGAAAATTTTCAGAAACCGTTCGGGATTTCCGGAGCCGGAAGCGCCAAGAAGATCGGGCTGGCGAAAGACAGGCCACAACGGCCGATCCCTTCTCCAGCCAACATATTTCCCGGTCGCCGCATCCTCCCTGCGCGACCGCAAACTTGGGCATGGAGACAACATGATTGCCTCACTCTTCCACAACAAGCCTCTGAGGCGCCGCCTCGTCGCCGGCTCGATCGCCGTTCTTGCCTGCGGCGCCGCGATGGTCTGGCACGGCGCCAAAAGCGAGGCCTCGAATGCCAAGCCCGCCGCGCCGGAGACTAAGCTCGTCAAGACTATGGCGGTTGCCCCGATGCTCGACGCAGATACCCGAACCGCCATTGGCGAGATCCGGCCAAGGCTCGAAAGCGACCTCGGCTTCCGTGTATCGGGCAAACTGCTCGAACGCGTCGCCGAGATCGGCGCGACGGTGAAGAAGGGCGAGGTTCTCGCCCGCATCGAAGACCAGGACTATCGCAACCGGCTCGCCAGCGCCGAGGCCGATGTCGCGGCGGCACAGGCCGTGCTTGTCGAGGCAAGAGCTGCGGAGGCCCGCATCGGCGCGCTGCTCGCCAAGGGTTTTACCACCCGCGCCAATTACGACGCCACGCTGAAGAATCTGCGCTCGGCGCAGGCCAAGCTCAAGTCGGCGAACATCGCCCTCGATATGGCCAAGGACCAGCTCGGCTATACCGAGCTGCATGCCGAGTTCGACGGCATCGTCACCGCCACCGGAGCCGAAGCCGGCCAGTCCGTCAATGTCGGGCAGATGGTGGTGCGCGTCGCCGATCCGAAGGGCCGCGACGCGGTGTTCTCGATCGCGGAAGCGGTTTTCGCCAATGCCCCCGATACAAAGCATCCACCAAAAGTGATTGTCTCGCTGCTCAGCAATCCGGCGATCACCGCGGTCGGCACCATCCGCGAAATCGCGCCCATGGCCGACGCCGCGACCCGCACCTTCCAGGTCAAGGTCTCGCTGCAGAATGCCCCCGCCGAAATGCGCTTCGGCGCGAGCGTCGGCGGCCGCGCCGAACTGGCCAGCACCCCGGTCGTGGTGCTGCCGGGCAGCGCGCTTTTCGACAAGGACGGCAAGCCGGCCGTCTGGGTTGTCACCGCTTCGTCCGCTGTCGAACTCAAGCCCATCACGGTCGTCCGCTACGAGACCGACCGCGTGGTGGTCCGCGACGGGCTCGCCAAGGGCGATCTGGTCGTCACCGCCGGCGTGAACCGGCTGCGGGAGCACGAAAAAGTTCGTATCATCGAGGGAGAAGGAAAATGACCATGTCCAGGACCAAGGTCCTCATCGCCGGCGCCGGCCCGACCGGGCTGACGCTCGCGCTGTGGCTGACCAGGCTTGGCGTGCCGGTGCGCATCTTCGACAAGGCCGCCGCTCCCGGCGAAACCTCGCGCGCGCTCGCCGTCCAGGCACGCACGCTGGAATTCCATCGCCAGATCGGCATCGTCGAGGACATCCTTGCAGAAGGCATCCGGCTGGAACGGCTTACGTTGCATACCCCGGCCGGCGTCGCCGCCAGGCTGCCACTGTCCGATTTCGGCCGCGGCATCAGCCCTTACTCCTTCGCCTTCGCGCTGCCGCAGGACATCCATGAACGCGTGCTGATCAGGCATCTGGAACGCGCCGGCGTCGAGGTCGAGCGAGGGACAGAGCTCGTTGCCTTCCAGGACAAGGGTGACGCGGTCATCGCGACCCTTTGCCGGAATGGCCAGACCGAGACCGTCAGCGCCGCCTATCTCGCAGGCTGCGACGGCGCCCGCAGCACGGTGCGCCATGGGCTCGGTATCGGCTTTCCCGGTGGCACTTACGAGCAGGCCTTCTACGTCGCCGACGTGAAGGGCACAGGCGACGTCACCCGCAACGGCATGGACACGACGATCAGCACCTACGGCTTCGCCATCGTGATGCCGGTCCGGCAGTCGGGCTCGCTGCGCCTCATCGGCATCGTGCCGAAGGCGCATGAGGCCGACGAGACGATCAGTTTCGAGGCGATCCGCGCCGATATCGAGCGCGAGACCGGGGTCACGATCCATGAGGTCAACTGGTTCTCGACCTACCGCGTCCATCATCGCGTCGCCGAGCGCTTCCGCGCCGGCCGCGTGTTCCTCGTCGGCGATGCCGGACACATCCATAGCCCGGCCGGCGGCCAGGGCATGAATACCGGCATGGGCGATGCTGTGAACCTCGCCTGGAAGCTAGGCGCCGTGGTGCAGGGCCGGGCCGATCCGCGCCTGCTCGACAGCTACGAGCCGGAGCGCATCGCCTTTGCCCACAAGCTGATCGAAAGCACCGACAAGGTGTTCCGCTTCATCACCAACCGCTCGCGGCTGGTCGGCCTGTTCCGGCGTTACGTGATGCCGAAGGTCATGAACATCGGGCTCCACACTTCGTTCGGGTCGCGCGCATTCTTCGGCGTGATCTCGCAGACGGCGATCCAGTACCGCCCCGGGCCGATCAGCTCGGGGGTGGCGGGCAAGGTCAGCGGCGGCGATCGCCTGCCCTATGTTGTTGGTGCAAATGGCGAGAATTTCGAGCCGCTGCGGTCGCTCGACTGGCAGGTCCATGTCTATGGCGAGGTCGATTGCGATTTCCGGGCGATGCTCGCGCCGACCGGCATCCCAGTCCACGCCTTCGCCTGGACCGACGCCGCCGGGAAAGCCGGATTGCGGCGCGACGCAGCCTATCTGGTGAGGCCGGACGGCCATGTCGCGCTCGCCTCGCCGGTCCAGGAAGCGTCCGCCTTCCAGCGCTATCTCGCCGGCCTCGCCATTCGGCCGAGAACCGCTGAGCGCGCGCCCTACCGTGTGCCGGGCACCATGCACAGCCTGGCCTGACTACGGCGCCCGCGACGCAGCGGGCGCTGACTGAACCCAAACCGTCATTTCTTTAGCGAGCCGGCAAGCGCCGGCGGAGCGCGCTTGCGCGCGCCCTGAAAAGGAACCGCATCATGACCAGCTTCAATCTTTCCGAATGGGCGCTGCGCCACCGCAGCTTCATCGTCTATCTGATGATCGCGGCTGCCCTTGCGGGGCTCTATGCCTATGGCGGCCTCGGCCGCGAAGAGGATCCGCCCTTCACCATCAAGACCATGGTGGTGAAGACGATGTGGCCGGGCGCCAGCACCAGCGAGACGGTCGAGCAGATCACCGACCGCATCGAGAAGAAGCTCGAGGAACTGCCGGACCTCGACTACGTCAAGAGCTACACCAAGCCCGGCGAATCCGTCGTCTTCGTCAACCTCAAGGACACTGTTGCCGGCGACCAGGTGCAGCCGCTCTGGTATCAGGTGCGCAAGAAGCTCGACGACATCAAGCCGACGCTGCCGTCCGGCGTGCAGGGTCCGTTCTACAATGACGAGTTCGGCGACACCTATTCGCTGATCTATGCGCTCACCTCCGACAGTGTCAGCCATCGCGAGCTGAAGGATATCGCCACCAGCCTGCGTGCGGGGCTGCTGACGGTGAAGGACGTCGCCAAGGTCGACCTGATCGGCCAGCAGGACGAGAAGATCTATCTCGAATTCTCGACACAGAAGGTGGCGGCGCTCGGCCTCGACGTCGGCACGCTGTCGCAGGCGCTGCAGGCGCAGAACGCGCTTACGCCGAGCGGCACGGTCGATGCCGGCCCCGAGCGCATCGCCATCCGCGTCTCCGGCAGCTTCGCCTCCGAGGAGAGCCTCAAGGCGATCAACTTCTACGCCAACGGCCATTACTTCCGGCTGGCCGATGTCGCCGAGGTCAAGCGCGCCTATTCCGACCCGCCGCAGCCGATGTTCCGCTTCAACGGCAAGCCCGCCGTCGGCATCGCCATCTCGATGACTTCGGGCGGCGACGCGCTGGCGCTGGGCGATAACGTCAAGGAGAAGATGCATGAGATGGAGGCCGAGCTGCCGCTCGGCACCGAGCTCGGCCTGGTCGCCGACCAGTCGCATGTCGTGGAAGAATCCGTCGGCGAGTTCACAAAAAGTCTCGGCGAGGCGATCGCCATCGTGCTTGCCGTCTCGCTGCTGGCGCTCGGCTGGCGTCCGGGCGTTGTCGTGGCGGTCGCCATCCCGCTGGTGCTGGCGATCACCTTCGTCACGATGGAGTATTTCGGCATCTCGCTGCAGCGCATCTCGCTCGGCGCGTTGATCATCGCGCTCGGCCTGCTGGTCGACGATGCGATGATCGCGGTCGAGATGATGATCTCGCGCATGGAGGAAGGCTACGACAAGATCTCGGCCGCCACCTATGCCTACACCTCCACCGCCTTCCCGATGCTCACCGGCACGGTGGTGACGATCGCCGGCTTCGTGCCGGTCGGCTTCGCCAAGAGCGGCGCCGGCGAATACTGCTTCTCGCTGTTCGCTGTCGTGGCGATCGCGCTCGTCGTCTCCTGGGTGGTTGCGGTGCTGTTCACGCCGCTCACCGGCGTCTTCCTGCTGCCGGACCGCCTCAAGGGCCATGGCAACCATCAGCCCTCGCGCATCGCCCGCGCTTTCCAGGCGCTGCTCGATATGGCAATACGAGCGAAGTGGCTGGTGCTGTCGGCGACGGCCGGGCTGTTCGCGCTCTCGGTCGTTGCCATGGGCTTCGTCGGCCAGGAGTTCTTCCCGAAGTCCGACCGGCCCGAGGTCATGGTCGACCTCACTCTGCCGCGCACGGCTTCGATCAAATCGACGGATGCCGTGGTCGAGCGCGTCGAGAAGCTGCTCGCCGCCGATCCTGATATCGACCGCTGGAGCTTCTATGTCGGCCAGGGCGCGGTGCGCTTCTACCTGCCGCTCGACGCGCAGCTCGCCAACGACTTCTTCGCCCAGGCGGTGGTGGTGACCAAGGGCCACGCCGTGCGCCAGGCCGTCATCGACCGGCTGGAGAAGCAGCTGTCGACCGGCTTCGACGACGTCATGGCCCGCGTCACGCCGCTGGAGCTCGGCCCGCCGGTCGGCTGGCCGTTGAAGTTCCGCGTCAGCGGTCCGGATCCGGACAAGACGCGGAGCCTCGCGCAGCAGTTCGCGCAGGTGCTGGGCAGCGACGCCTCGGTGCGCAACATCAACTACGACTGGAACGAGCCGGCCAAGGTGATCAAGGTCGATGTCGACCAGGACAGGGCGCGCGCGCTGGGCATCTCCTCGCAGCAGCTCTCCGAGACGATCAACGCAGTGCTGTCGGGCTCGAAGATCACGCAGATGCGCGACGACACCTACTTGGTCGACATCGTCGCACGTGCCGTGGATAGCGAACGCGCCAGCATCGACACGCTGCGCGGCCTGACGATCAGCGCGTCCGGCGGACGGCGGGTGCCGCTCGAGCAGGTGGCGAAGCTCAGCTACCAGACCGAGCCGCCGCTGATCTGGCGCCGCGGCCGGCTGCCGACTGTGACCGTCCAGGCCGACGTCGCGCCGGGCGAGAACGCCACCACCGTGTCGAAGCGGCTCGAGAGCGCCATTGCCACCTTCAGGGCTGAGCTGCCCGCACGCTACAGCGTCGAGCAGGGCGGCGTGATCGAGGACAGCGCCAAGGCGCAGGCCAGCATCTTCGTGGTCTTCCCGCTGATGCTGTTCATCATGGCGACGGTGCTGATGATCCAGCTGATGAGCTTCCAGCGCCTGGTGCTGGTGCTGCTCACCGCTCCGCTCGCAATCATCGGCGTGGCCGGCGCGCTGCTCCTCTCCGGCGCACCGATGGGCTTCGTCGCCATCCTCGGCGTGATGTCGCTGATCGGCATGGTGATCCGCAACTCGGTGATCCTGATCGCGCAGATCGACCAGCACATCGCCGCCGGCGAGGAGGCGTGGGCCGCGGTGATCAGCGCCACCACCCATCGGTTGCGGCCGATCCTGCTCACGGCGGCGGCCGCCATTCTCGGCATGATCCCGATCGCGCCGACCGTGTTTTGGGGACCGATGGCCTATGCGGTGATGGGCGGCCTGATGGTGGCGACGGTGCTGACGCTGGTGTTCCTGCCGACGCTCTACGTCACCTGGTTCGGCATCAAGGCGCCGGCCAAGGCCACGCCGGCGGGCGAACCGATCACGGCCGCAGCCGAACCTCAGTCCATGGCCGCCTAAGCGGCGAGACAAGGCAGGCCACGGCGGAAGAGTCGCCGTGGCCGCATCTCACCAGCTACCGAAAGGAACGACAATGACTCCCTTTTTTGGAAATCTCCTCGTTCGCTTCAACGCCGGCTTCCTGATCCTCGCATCGGTCGGCGGGCTCGCCACCGACATTGCCGGCTCCTTCTTTGGCCGCGGCGCCGAGGCCGTGCTGCTCAACAACGCTCCCGGCACCGGCATCGGCTTCATCGAGGCGCATGGCCTCGCTTTGATCATCGGTGTGACGCTCTGGCGTATCGCCTACTCCCGCATCTGGCATGCCGTGATGGCTGCCGTGCATGTGCTGCTCGGAACGACGAACCTCCTGTTCTGGCAGTTCTTCATCGCCGCCGACGTGCTCGTCGTCGGCTATCTCACAACCGCGGCGCACTTTCTGTTCGTGGTTGCTCACCTGGCGGCACTGGCGGGTTCGGCCCGGCTTGCCGCTACATCCTCCCACTAGACTTCAACCAACATCTGGAGAGACCAATATGCCTTTGAAATCCCCCAGGAAATTCCGCTCGGCAGCAGCTATGCTCGCCCTCGCAATCACTGCCGTCGAGATCATCGGCAGCGCCGTCCCGGCCCTGTCGCTGGTCAGTACCGCCGAGGCCCGCATCGGCGCGCCCTGGACGCCGCGCAGCGCAGCCGGCGTTGCCCGCCGCACCACCACCTGGCGCGTGCTGCGGCACACGACAGCCTGGGTCGCGACGCTGCCAGCCGGCTGCGTCCGCACCAAGGTCAACGGTTTTGACGTCTGGCGCTGCGGCGGCACCTACTATCGCGCCTATCAGGGCCGCTACATTGTGGTCGTGGCCGATTGATCGGTCCCGAGCACGACCTGAAGCGCGTCGCGCTGAAACGGAGTCAGGCGACGCGCTTTAGGTCTTTGTTTCTCTGAGCGACACGCATTTAGCCGAGGGCAAGCCTAACGCCTTCGGCGAGATGCTCGGCATCCGCCTGGCTCTCGAACGGAACGCCGCGCAACGCGTAGTCGAGCGGCGAGAACGGAGCGCCCTCGTCGATGAGGGCGATCTGCCGACGCGCCTTCTCCATATCTCCCAGCTGGGCATAGCAGGCTGCCAGCCGCGTGCGGATCCAAGGCGCCGGGCGCGTTGCCAATTCCAGCGCTTCTGCAGCTTGCCGGTACTCCCCCATCATATAAAGCGCCAGCGCGCGGTCGAACTGGTACCAGTGCGGATGCAAGGGATCGATGCGAATGCCGCGGGCCAGCCAGGTCAGCGCGTCCAGCGGCCGGCCGCGCATGGTGAGCAGCATGCCCATCTGCTCGATGCTGTCGGCATCATAGGGATTGAGCTGGAGCGCAATGCGCATGTGATGCTCGGCCGCCTCGTGATCTCGCATATAGAGGCGGATCAGCGACTGCACGCGATGGCCGGTCGGCTGATCGGGCGACAAGGCCAGGCCCTTGTCGGCAAGGTCGCGCGCGTTTTCCAGGACTGCATCGCTGGCGCGCCCGAACTCCCCATCTAGCGAGCGCGCCAAGGCGAGATAGGAGTAGGCCAGCCCATAATTCGGATCCTTAGCGATCGCCGCCTCGAACAAGGCCTCGGCGCCGCGCTGGTCGGTCTGGGCGGGATCGCGCAGCAGCGCAAAGCCACGCAGCAGGAGTTCGTAGGCGGCAAGGCTGGTCACCGGCTTGCGCGAAGCCTGCTCCAGTCCGGCATTGGCGACCCGGGTGACCAGGCGGCTGACGATCTGCTCGACGATCTCGCGCTCGATCGCAAACAGGCCGGCGCCTTGCGACTGGTACCGATCGCCCCAGAGCTGTCTGGCGCTGGCGATGTCGACAAGGCTGACGGCCACCACAACATGCTCGCCCTGCCGGCGCAGCGACCCCTCGACCAGATAGTCGGCACCGATGCGGGCGCGGATCTGCGGCCACTCGGCGCGGCCGAAGGAGGTGAAGGAGAAGCTCGAATTGCGCGCCAGGACCGTGACCGTGCCGAACCGCGCCACGCCGTTGATCAGGTCCTCGGCAAAACCGTCGACCATCGCCTCGTCGGCCGGATCGCCGCTATCGTTGCGAAAGCGCACGACCGCCACGATCGGCTGCGTACTGATCTCGGGCGCAGCTTCGGCCTCGGCGGCAAGCATATAGCCGCGCTTGGAGACGGTGCGCACCATGTCCTCGCCCAGCACCTTGCGAATTTCGCGTACCGATTGCGTCAGCGAATCCTCGGTGACGTAGACGCCCGGCCAGACGACATCCATCAGTTCCGATTTCGGCACGACGCGGCCCATGTTGCGGGCAAGGTGCGACAGCAGCGCATAGGCTTTCGGACGCAGGAACAGCGGCTCGTTGAGGCCGCGCAGCGTGCCCATGGCAAGGTCGAGCGTGAACCCGCCAAATCGAAAGACCTGATCGGCCGTCGCCGTCGTCATCGGGAACACCCCTTCCCGCCTATCGTGCACAATGCCGGGCCCTTCCCACTCGACCCGGCTCGCACATCACCATTATTGCCCAGAGCGCAATTTCGATCAAACTGGCCGTCGGCGCAGCGACTAGTGTCGCCCAGCCAAATGCGAGGAGCCATGAACCCGACCGAGAAGGCGCTGTGGTTTGTCGAAAGCCATCTGCCCGACGCCATCAGCCTTGACGAAATAGCGGCGAGCAGCGGCGTGTCGCGCTTCCACATGACGCGCGCCTTCGGCGCGGTTACGGGGCGGTCGGTGATGGGTTACATGCGAGCGCGCCGCTTGAGCGAAGCGGCGCGCAAGCTGGCCGGCGGTGCGCGCGACATTCTTTCGGTCGCGCTCGATGCCGGCTACGGCTCGCATGAGGCGTTCACGCGGGCTTTTCGCGAGCAATTCGGCACCACGCCGGAGCTGGTGCGCGCGCAAGGCTCGACCGAAAATCTCGACCTTGTGGAGCCTATAATGATGGACAGTTCGCTTCTCACCACACTCGAGCCGCCGCGCTTCGAGATCAGCCGCCCCTTCCTGATCGCCGGCCTCGGCGAACGGTACAGTTGCGAGACCAGCGCTGGTATCCCGATGCTGTGGCAGCGCTTCGGCCCTTATATCGGCAACATCCCCGGCGAGATCGGCGATGTCGCTTATGGCGTCTGCGTCAATGGCGACGATGCCGGCAATTTCGACTATGTCGCCGGCGTCGAGGTGTCGGATTTCTCCGATCTGCCGAAGGATTTCTACCGGGTTCGAGTGCCGGCGCAGAAATACGCGGTGTTTGCGCATCGCGAGCACATCTCGACCATACGACGCACGGTCAACACCATCTGGAATAAGTGGCTCCCTGCATCCGGACATGAGATCGCCGACGCCCCGGATTTCGAGCGTTACGGCCCCGAATTCGACGCGCACACCGGCAATGGTGGGCTGGAGATTTGGGTGCCGGTGAGGGGTTGAGGCGCCTTTTTCCACAAGGAGCAGGGGGAGAGTTAAAGCTCCAAATTCCAAGTCTGCCCCATCAGATCCTTGCCGAAGGAATGATGGCGCTCCTCGTCGACCAGCTTGAAGCCCGCGGCCTGGTAGATGCGGCGGGCCGAGCCAAGAATGTCGTTGGTCCATAGCGTCAGCGTCTTATAGCCCTTGGCCCGAGCGAAGGTGATGCACTCGTCAACCAGCCGTCGGCCAATGCCAAGGCCGCGCGCCGACGGTTCGACATAGAGCAGCCTGAGCTTCGCGACCTTTGGCGATTTGCGCATGACGAAGACCGAGCCGACCACCTCGCCTTCGCGCTCGGCGATCCAGCTGCGCTCCCATTGCGGGACGAAGTTCTTGACGAACTCGCCGAGGATCTCGGCGACCAGGGCCTCGTAGGTTTCGTCCCAGCCATAGTCCTGCGCGTAGATCAGGCCCTGGCGGTGCGTGATCCAGCCGATGTCGCCGACCTGCAGCGGCCGCAGGATATAGGGCACCTTGGGTTCGGGCTTGTCGCCGAGCAGGTCCTGCACGGTGCGCATGGCCTTAACCAGCCGCTCCTGATCGGCGGGGGCCAGACGATCGAGCAGCGCCCGCACTTGGTCGTGCGAGTCCTTATTAAGCGGCGCGAAGGCCTCCCTGCCAGCCGGCGTTAGCGCAATCGAGGCGCGGCGCGCGTCCGCCTCCGTTGCCTCGCGCTCGACCAGGCCGCGCTCCTCGAATTTCTTCAACAGGCGGCTGACATAGCCGGGATCGAGGCCGAGATCGCGCACCAGGTCGCTGGCGACGAGCCCGTCGCGATGGGCAAGCTCGTAAAGTACCCGGGCCTCGGTCAGCGAGAACGGGCTCTTCAGCAAGCCTTCGTCGAGCAGTCCGATCTGGCGGGTGTAGAAACGGTTGAAGGCGCGCACCGTATCGATGCAATCCTTTCCGGGATGGTCGTGGATGGTCATGGGAAGTCCTCCTGTCCTGGACAGGATCAATCATTTAGTTGACTGAGTCAATAAATTGGTTGTCACAGCTTCGTCATGTATGGACGGTTGCGGCGGATCAGGCGCCACTGCGAGCGCTGAACGCCTCACCCCATCGGCAGCACTGGCCAGAACCCCACGATCCGCCCGCCGGAAAACACCGCAATCGCACCGAAATGCTGCAGCACGGCCTCGCTCTGCGTCGGCCGCAGGAAGGCATAGTCGCCGGGCTTCACGTTCGCCCCGTGGGGCAAACCCATGAACTGCTGGTTGGAGGACAGCCCGATCAGTCCGTTCGGCTTCATACCCTCGGGTAACACCGGCTCGGCCATCCACTTGCCACCATAGAGATAGCAGCCTTTCTTCGGAAAGAGGCCGAGCGCCTGCAGCACCCAGGAAACCGCCGGCGGACCGGGCAGAATTGGATCGAGCACCTTCAGGATCGGCGTGGCGATGAAGGCCGCCGGTTGGAAACCGTCGAGGCCGGGCGTGTCGAAATCCCCCGGAAGCACGAAGGCCGAGCCGATCGACACTTCGTTGGCGACACCGTCGCCATGCAGCAGCGCGGTCTTCGAGCCGCCGATGTTGAGGATGCGGCGCTGGTCCGGGTCAAGCGCAGCGGCAAATTCGGCAGCGCTGGTAGAGGCCTGCTTCAGTGCCCTGGCCGCGCCGCCGAACAGGCCTGGAATCTCCGGCGCATGCGCTTCATAGGCCATGATGCCTTCGCAGCGCAGGCTGTCCGGTATCGTCAGCCCCTTGATCTCGGCGGGGTTGGAAAAGCCGCCGCGATGCAAGCCGACATCCACCTCGAAGGCGAAGCGCAATTCGGTGTTGAGCGCGGCGGCCAAGGCGCCATAGTCGGCCAGCCGCTCCGGCGTGTCGATCAGCCAGCAGACGCGCGACCACCAGCCGGCGCCGCCTCTGGTCAGCGCGGCCCTGGCGGCGCCCACCGGCATCGGCTTGCCGTAGAGCAGATCGCCCTCGGGAAAGGCGTCGAGCACGGCTTGCGTCACCGGCGGATGGAAGGTCATGAAGCGATTGGTTTCGAGTGCTCGCGCGACATGCAAGAGCAGCGGCATGCAAGGCAGCGACTTGTCGACCAGCCGGACCGCCAAGCCCGGCGCCAGCCTGTCCTTCACCAGCGCGATGTTGCCGTCCAATCGGTCGCGGTCGAGAACAAGGCAGGGCCGGAAAATCTCGGCGGCCCTCAATGCGTCGGACAGGGCAGCGAAATAGGCGCTCATTGTTGGATGCCGAACAGGCTGGCCATATAGGGCGAGACGAAGCGGTTCTGCGGATCGATGTCACGCCGCACGGCAAGAGCATCGTCCCAGCGCGGATAAAGCTTCTTGAAATCCGCCGCCTTCAGGCTGTGCATCTTGCCCCAATGCGGCCTGCCGCCATATTTGCGGAAAATAGGCTCGGTGGCGCGCATGAAAGGCAGCGGGTCGTTCGCCGCATCATGGTGGATGGCGATCGAGCAGGTCAGCCTTTTGTAAAAAGGCGAAAGCCAGAATTCGTCGGGCGCCACCGAACGCACCTCCATCGGGAAATAGACTTCCGGGAAGTGCTTCTCCGTCAGCGCGATGATCTCGGCCAATGCCTTTGGACCTTCCTCGTAAGGCAGGTGGTACTCCATCTCGTTGAATTTGGTGCGACGGTCGCTGGCGTAGACATTGAGCCAGTCCTGCACATAGTCTTCCGCAGGGACTTTCCTCACTGCGCTCTTGATCAGCGCGCGGCGCAGCGAGGGCAGCCAGCGCAGCGCCGTGCGCAGCTTGCGCAAAGTCGCCAGCCCTTCCTCGTCGTCCTCGGTCGGCCGCGGCGTGATCGGCGCGTCGCTGAAATCGCTGGCGATGAACTGGGCGTAGCCGGAAAACGGGATGTAGTAGAACTCGGCCGAGCGATGCGCGGCCATCATCGTCTCGAAGTTCTTGAGCATGTCGCCAATCGGCAGCACCCATTTGCGGCGGCGCAGCCGGTAGGTCGCGATGTTGTTCATCGTCACTTCGGTGAGCACGCCGAAGCTGCCCAATGTAACGCCCGTGGCGTGGATCATGTCCTGATCGCCCGCCCGGCTATATTCACGCAGCTTGCCTTGCCCATCGACGAGCTGCAGCGCCTCGAGCTGGGTGTGATAGGCGCCGAGCGTCGGGCCGGAGCCGTGCGTCGCCGTGCCCAGCGCGCCGCCGATCGCCTGCTTGTCGATGTCGCCCATATTGGGCAGGCCCTGGCCGATGTCCTGCAGGATGCGCATCAGGGCGCCGAGCCTGGTTCCCGCCCTCACCCGCGCCCGGTTGCTCGCGGCATCATGTGAGACCAGGCCTTCGATCTTCTCTAGCGAGACGATGGTGCCTTCGGACCGCACCAGCGGCGTGAAGGAATGGCCTGCACCGGCAACGCGCAGCGGTCCGGGCGCCGTGCGCACCAGCGCGGCCAACTCGCCGGCATCGGCCGGTGTCGCGATCTGCTTCGGGGAAGCCGTGACGAGGCCGGACCAGTTGCTCCAGGCGTTTGCCATCATGATCCTCCCGCTCAGGGCTGGCCGCGGCGGCGGGCGACCAGCACGAAGGCGCCGAGCAAAAGCACGCTCGCCAAAGCGGTGGCGGCGGCGAATTCCGGCACCGGCCTGAAGTTCGCACCGTCGATCAGAAGCGAGGCGGCGATCGGACCGATGGCAAGGCCGAAGAGTTGCGCAGCCGGCACCAGAAGCGCGGCGGTGCGCGTCTCGTCGGCGGTGATGGCGAGGCGGATCTGGTAAGGCACGATGAAAAGCAGGATGAAGCCCATCAGCAGCGCCACCGCCCAGAACACTGGAAGGCCCGGGCCGGATGCAAGCAGCAACGAGCTGATCGCCGCGATAATCCCAATGACGGTGATGGCGAAACGATAGTCGATGCGAGCCTCGAAGACCGTCGCGGTCATGGCGCCGATCACTTGCGCGGCAAGGCTTGCCGAAACGATCAGGCCAACAGTGCGGCCGTCGATGCCGAACTGCGTGCCGATCGGCTCGAGGAAAGCCCAGACGGCGCCGAAGAACATGAAATAGCAGAAGATCGACAAAAGCGCGGTGATTGCCGGCACCGTCGCCATATTGGCGAACTGTTCTTCCTTGGGAAGGTCGGCATAGTCGTCCGGCACGGTCCAGGCGACAACCAGCGACAACAGGCAGACGATGCCGAGCGCGATGAAGCCGCCGGCCGAGCCGGCTCGCGGCACGGCATAGAGCGCGAGGATCAGCGCCAGAGCGCATTGCGCCAAGGTCTGCAGCGTGACGAAATAGCCACCGATGCGCTCCGCTCGGCGCGAGCGGGCGATCAGCTCCGTCGCGACGGCGACCAGCCCGCCCTCCGCGAGGCCCGCCAGCGTGCGCGCACCGATCAGCGCATTGGGGCTGCCGGCATAAGCGGTCCAGACGTTGGCGAGCGCGAGCAGGACGAGCAGCGCCGCGCTCTTCCAGCGCATGTTCCTGGCAGGGAGCAGCATCGCCACGACGCCCGACCCGATGGCGATCGCGATCATCTCGGCGGTTGCGACCAGCGCCAGCTCGTCACCGGTGACATGACCTTCGCTGTAGAGCGCGCCGAGCAGCACCGGCTGCAAGCCGAGGATCAGCAGGCCGACAGAGCCGATCCAAAGCGCCGAGGCCAGTTGCAGGCCGGTCGGGTTGCCGACAAGCCAATCGCCATTTTCCGCTTGCACGGCTTGCGATGCGGTCACGAGGCGCCCTCCCTTGCAGCCCGGTCAGAAAGCTGACAAGTTGTCAGCATTTGGCGAAACTGATGCTTGATCATATTTTTTGTCAACCGCGAATTCGCACTCTCGTGAGAGATTGGCGCATGACGCAGACTAGGCGAACGGCGACTGAACCGCGGCGCAGGCCCAAGCAGGAGCGCAGCCGCGAGCGCATCGACGCAATCCTCGCCACGACCATGCGGCTGATCGGCGAAAAGGGCATCGACGCGGTGACGATGAAGGAGGTGGGCGCGCTGGCCGGCGGTCCGATCGCCACCGTCTATCATTATTTCCCGAGCAAGTCGGCGATCCTGGCGATGCTCTACGAACGCTTTTCCGAGGAAAGCCGTGCAAGGTTCGGCGCGATTATCGCCGGGATAGGCGGGCTGGACGACGTGACCGCTGCGGCCGATCGCCTGCTCGACGATTACTATGACCGCGTCGCCGCCGACCCGGCCATCCAGGACCTGCAGAACGCCATCCAGGCCGATAAGGCGCTGCAGCATCTCGACATCGCCGAAACACGGCAGCAGGCCAAGATGTTCTGCGACCACGTCGGGCCGATGCTCAAGTCCGAGCAGCGCGAGGCGTTCGGGCGCGTGGTGTTCCTGATCTTCCAGCTCGCCGGCGGCGTCGTGCGGCTGGCGCTGACGCAAGATAAAGAAGAAGGTCGGCGCACGATCGACGACTACCGCTCGATCATCCACGCGCAGCTGCGGCTGTTTCTCTGAGCGTGATCAGGAATCCAGCTTCGGCCCGAGAATCTCCACCAGCCAATCCACAAACACCCTCACCCTTGGCGAAAGCTGGCGGCTCGGCGGATAAAGCACCGAGATCGGAGTCGGAGTCGGCGGATGGTCCGGCAGCACCTCGACCAGCCGGCCGGCTTCGATGTCGTCGGCGTAGCGGAGCTTTGGCGCCTGGAACAGCCCGAAGCCCAGCCGAACCAGCGCGGCACTTGTGTCTGAATTGGCGACGGTGACTCGAGACGGCAGGACCACTTCACGAACTTTGCCGTCGACGGTGAATTCCAGCGGCATCACCTGCCTCGTGCGCGACGATACGAAGCCGATCATCATGTGGCCGGCAAGATCATCCAACGTGCGCGGTACACCGTGGCGTTCGAGATAGTCGGGACTCGCGACGGTGATCTCGCGCGCGATGCCGAGACGCCGCACGATCAGCTCGCTGTCGGGAAGCACGCCCGCCCGGATCACGCAGTCGACGCCTTCGCGCACCAGATCGACAAGGCGGTCCCCCTCGCCGATATGCACCGACAGGCCTGGATATCTGGCAAGCAGCGCCGGCAGTTCCGGCAAGAGGAATGTGCGCGCCATGTGGCCATTGACGTCGACACTGAGGCGTCCGTGCACCTCGTGGGCGCCGAAACCGCCTTCCGCATCCTCGATGTCGGCGAGGATGGCGATGCAGCGCTGGTAATAGGCTTCGCCGTCGAGCGTCGTCGTCACGTGCCGCGTTGTGCGCCTCAGCAGTTGCACACCGAGCCGCTCTTCGAGCTGCTTGATCGCGGCGGTGGCGCTGGAGCGCGGCAGGCCAAGATCGGCGGCGGCCGCGGTGAAGCTGCGCCGCTCCACGACGCGGGTGAATAACCGCATGCTGTCGAACCGGTCCATCGCTGATTGTTCGCACAGACTGAATAGTGTTGGCAATCCATGTCCGATTATTTCGGTCGATCAGGCGAGTATATGCATCTCCATCCGCACAGAAGGAGATTTCGCCATGACCACTCGTCCCATTGCCCTCATCACCGGCGGCAGCCGCGGCCTCGGCCGCAATACCGCGCTCCACCTCGCCCGCAGAGGCGTCGACGTCATCCTCACCTATCGCTCGCGCGCCGACGAGGCGAAGGCAGCCGTCGCAGAGGTCGAAGCGGCCGGCGGCCGCGCCGCCGCGATCGAGCTCGACACCGGCGCCGTCGCCACCTTTCCCGCTTTCGTCGCGGCGCTGAAGAAGAAGCTCAAGGAGACCTGGCAGCGCGATCACTTCGATTATCTCGTCAACAATGCCGGCACCGGGCTGCGCAAGCCGATCGCCGACACGACGGAAGAGGAATTCGACACGCTGATGAACATCCATCTCAAGGGCGTGTTCTTCCTCACCCAGGCGCTGCTGCCGCTGATCGAGGACGGCGGCCGCATCATCAACGTGTCGAGCGGGCTGGCGCGCTTCTCGGTGCCGGGCTCGTCCGCCTATGCGATGATGAAGGGCGGCGTCGAGGTGTTCACGCGCTATCTCGCCAAGGAGCTTGCCGGCCGCCGCATCACCGCCAATACCGTGGCGCCCGGCGCGATCGCCACCGACTTCAACGGCGGCCATGTGCGCGACGACGCCGAGATCAACCGCGTCGTGGCAGGGATGACCGCGCTTGGCCGCGCCGGCGTCGCCGACGATATCGGGCCGATGATCGCCTCGCTGCTCTCCGACGACAATCGCTGGGTCAACGCCCAGCGCATCGAAGTATCTGGCGGCATGAATATCTAGGCGACCTGCCGGATCAGTCCTTCGAAGCCGTCGGCGAGATTGGCATTGCCGGCGGCGATGAAGCTCGAAAGGTTCCTGGCTCGCCCGGGGGTCTTGTTGGCATCGAGCAGCAGCGCCCTGCCCTCATGCATGACGAAATCGAATTTCCCGTAATCGAAGCCGAGCTTGCGGCGCAGCGCACGCAGTTCATCGGGCACGGGGACCGGCTCACGGCGAATGGTGTCCTCGCCCTTGACGAATTTCTGCGGCGAGACATGGCGCGTGCAGCGCTCGCGCTCGCCACAGAAAAACCAGAAGCGCGCGGCGAACCCGTCCGGATCCGGTTCGGGAACGAATTTCTCCACCACGATATCCTCACGATCGAAGACCGCGGGCGGAACGTCGGCTAGCGAAGCATAGACCTGGTAGCGCTCGAACGGCACCGCATCCGGAAACGGCTCGGGCTTGCCGGCGCGGCGCGACTGCCGGTTCAGCTGCTTTTCCGGCGCGCCCCAATGGTTGAGGTTGCTCTTGACGACGACCTCGCCCTTCCAGGCGTCATCGCGCCCGATCAGAGCGGTACTGACTCGGCGCTTGGTGATGTCGGCGGCGCCGATATTGAGGCAAAACGGGAAAAGCCGCCCGTATTCGACATACTCCGCGGGCGTCACGGTCGCGTCGACATGCAGCACCGCGATATCCGCCTCCGGCGTTGCCGAGGTGCCGCTCAGAACGCGAACCGAATGGCCACGCCGTTTCAGCTCCTCCAACAGATCGAACAGCATGAAACGGCTATCTCGCCGCAGCAGCCATCCGCTGCGGACTTGGAAGCGGTCGTGTTCATGCGTGATGACTGCGATACGTGCCATTTGTGTTCCATGCTTGGCTTATTCAGCGTCCTCGATTATGCGTTCGAATACAATGCGCTACCAGGGTCGGGGTTTGTATGACAGAGCATTGGAACGCAATTCGCAGGCATTGGCAGTTGCTCGGGCCGCCGCTGCGGCCGCCGCCGGAAGTCGTCGAGGCTTACGATCGTGAGCTCGGGCTTGCTCGATCGCATGTCGTCATGTTCGGCGTGACACCGGAACTTGCCGGTCTCGGCGCGAGTATGACGGCGGTGGACGAATCCAGCGACATGATCGCGGGCATCTGGCCGGGCGACACGGATTTGCGCAAAGCGGTGCGCGGCGACTGGTTCGATCCGCCGATGCCGGACGCAAGCGTCGATGCGCTGATCGGCGACGGATGCCTTACGGTCATCGGCGGCGCCGATGCGAGGCAAGCGCTGTTTTCAGCCGTCGCACGCGTGCTGAAAGCCGGCGGCCGCGCCGGTATCAGGCTCTATGCCTGCCCCGAAAAAACACGCGACGATCCGAGGGAAGTGCGCGACCTGGCCTTGGCCGGCGGCGTCTCGACCTTCCACGACCTCAAATGGCGGGTGGCCATGACTGCGATTGCCGGCGGGCCTGATTACACGATACCGGTTACAGGCATCCTCGAACAATTCGACAGGATGTTTCCCGACCGCGAGGAGCTATCGGCTAGGACAGGATGGGAACTGCCGGTCATCGGAACCATCGACGTCTACCGGAGCTCTTCCGTCGTCTACAGTTTTGCGCCCGCGGCGTCGCTCATCGAGGAAGCCCGGACCTTCTTCGATGATGTCCGGCTGGCTTCAACCGGCACATACGGACTCGCCGAACGCTGCCCGATGCTGGTGCTGCGCTCGCCCAAGGCCCAAATAACGGGCTGATTGCTCGTCCACGCTTTGCGGCGGCCATAGCATTTTCGCCCAGGGCTCCACCCGAGAACAATTTCGCGCCGCCAGGCCGTTGCGCGCGCCTTGACTCTCTCACCTCGCCAGCTTATTTCAGCGCCACGTTAGCACTCGCCTCTAGTGAGTGCTAACTGATGTCCGGCGGCCTCGCCGGATGGAGGAACAGTTCTCACCGTTCTCATTCGAGGAAGACAACATGGCAAAGTCCAAGTTCCGCCCGCTTCATGACCGCGTGGTCGTTCGCCGGGTCGAATCCGAATCCAAGACCGCCGGCGGGATCATCATCCCGGATACGGCGAAGGAGAAGCCGCAGGAAGGCGAGATCATTGCCGTCGGCTCCGGCGCTCGCGACGAAAGCGGCAAGCTCGTCCCGCTGGATGTCAAGGCTGGTGACCGCATCCTCTTCGGCAAGTGGTCTGGCACTGAAGTCAAGCTCAATGGCGAAGACCTTCTGATCATGAAGGAATCCGACATCATGGGCATCATCGGCTGAATATCGGTCTCTCCATTAATTGAATTTTCGGGCTCTTCCCGAGCCTCTGTCAGGAGCTAACAATGGCTGCAAAAGACGTAAAATTCTCCCGCGATGCCCGTGAGCGCATGCTGCGCGGCGTCAACATCCTCGCCGACGCGGTGAAGGTCACCCTCGGTCCCAAGGGCCGCAACGTCGTCATCGACAAGTCGTTCGGCGCCCCGCGCATCACCAAGGACGGCGTCACCGTCGCCAAGGAGATCGAGCTCGAGGACAAGTTCGAGAACATGGGCGCCCAGATGGTGCGCGAAGTCGCTTCGAAGACCAACGACATCGCCGGCGACGGCACGACCACCGCGACCGTTCTGGCTCAGGCGATCGTGCAGGAAGGCAACAAGGCCGTTGCCGCCGGCATGAACCCGATGGACCTCAAGCGCGGCATCGACCTCGCCGTCGGTGAAGTCGTCGCCGCTCTCGGCAAGGCTGCCAAGAAGATCAAGACCTCCGAGGAAGTTGCCCAGGTCGGCACGATCTCGGCCAATGGCGACGAGTCCGTCGGCAAGATGATCGCGGAAGCGATGCAGAAGGTCGGCAACGAAGGCGTCATCACCGTCGAGGAAGCCAAGACCGCCGAGACCGAGCTGGAAGTCGTCGAAGGCATGCAGTTCGACCGCGGGTATCTCTCGCCCTACTTCGTCACCAACGCCGACAAGATGGTCGCCGATCTGGAAGACGCCTACATCCTGCTGCACGAGAAGAAGCTCTCCAACCTGCAGGCCATGCTGCCGGTCCTGGAAGCTGTCGTTCAGACCTCGAAGCCGCTGCTCATCATCTCGGAAGACGTCGAAGGCGAGGCTCTGGCCACGCTGGTCGTCAACAAGCTTCGCGGTGGCCTGAAGATCGCCGCCGTCAAGGCTCCGGGCTTCGGTGACCGCCGCAAGGCCATGCTGGAAGACATCGCCATCCTGACCGGTGGCCAGGTCATCTCGGAAGACCTCGGCATCAAGCTCGAGAATGTCGGCCTCAACATGCTCGGCCGCGCCAAGAAGGTGTCGATCTCCAAGGAGAACACCACCATCGTCGACGGCGCCGGCAAGAAGGCCGAGATCCAGGGCCGCGTCGCCCAGATCAAGCAGCAGATCGAGGAAACCACCTCGGACTACGACAAGGAGAAGCTGCAGGAACGTCTGGCGAAGCTCGCCGGCGGCGTTGCCGTGATCCGCGTCGGCGGTGCGACCGAAGTGGAAGTGAAGGAAAAGAAGGACCGCGTTGACGACGCTCTGAACGCGACCCGCGCGGCCGTGGAAGAAGGCATCGTCGCCGGCGGTGGCGTGGCGCTGCTGCGCGCCTCGAACGCCGTCAAGGCCACCGGCGCCAATGCCGACCAGGCCGCGGGCATCGCGATCGTTCGTCGCGCCCTGCAGGCTCCGGCCCGCCAGATCGCGGCCAACGCCGGCGCGGAAGCCTCGATCGTTGCCGGCAAGATCCTTGAGAACAAGGCTCTGACCTACGGCTACAACGCCCAGACCGGCGACTATGGCGACATGATCGCCATGGGCATCGTCGACCCGGTCAAGGTCGTGCGCACCGCTCTCCAGGACGCGGCCTCGGTCGCCGGCCTGCTCGTCACCACCGAAGCCATGATCGCCGAAGCTCCGAAAAAGGAAGCTGCCGGCGGTATGCCGGGCGGCATGCCCGGCGGCGGCATGGGTGGCATGGGCGGCATGGACTTCTAAGAAGTCCATAAAGCACGCCCATCAACTAACATTGCTCAAGCCCGCAAGCGGGCTTGAGTGGCGGCATGGACTTCTAAGAAGTCCGGACCCATCACTGATACGGAAAGGGCGCCGAAAGGCGCCCTTTTTGTTTAGCATTTGAGAACCGGCGCTACGCGGCGCTCTCCGCTCGCTGCGCCACCTTGCCGGCGAGCACGGCCTGCTCGACAAGCGCCGCCACCTCATCGGCGACAACGCTGACCGGGGCACGGTCGCGAGTGGCGCGGGCGATCACCATCAGACCTTCGAGCGAGGATTCGACCAGCAGCGCCAGCGCCTGCGCGCGCCGCTCCGGCACCCCTGCCCTGACGAATGCCTGGCGCAGCAATCCGATCCACTGCTCGAAGGCCGAGCGGCAGATTTCAGTCAGGTCAGGCACATCGTTGGTCCCATCGAGCACGACCGGCGCGACCGGGCAGCCGAGCGAGAACTCGTTCTCCTCCAGCATACGGGCGACCGACTGGTAGATGTGGTGGACGGCGACGGCGGGATCGCTTTCCTCCGACAGCGCCGCACCCAGCCGCTCGGTCACATCGGCCACGCTGGCGCGCGTCACCTCGATGACAAGCTGATCCTTGCCACCCGGGAAATGGAAATAGAGCGAGCCGCGCGGCGCGCCGCTGGCGCTCAAGATGTCGTTCAGCGACGTGCCGTGATAGCCGCGCTGCCGGATGAGCAGCGCCGTCGCCTCGATCATGCGGGTCCGTGTGTCTGTCGCCACCTCGACCTCTCGATGTCAACCTCTGTCAGGAGCGCGCATTATAGGGCTTGCCCATATTATGACAATCGGTCTACATAATATGTAAATCGGTCTACATATTTCGGAGGCGGTGATGCGGACTTATTGGCTCGAGGAATTCGGTGACATCGAGAAGCTGGCGGTGCGCGAGGTATCAATGCCCGAGCCAGGGGCGAACCAGATCCTGGTGCGCGTGCGCGCCACCTCGCTCAACCGCCGCGACACGATGATCCTCAACGGCACCTATCCGCTCACGCCACGCGTCGGCATCGTGCCGCTGAGCGACGGCGCCGGCGAAGTGGTGGCCGTCGGCGACGGTGTAAGGCGCTTTGCCGTCGGCGACCGCGTGACCGGCAGCTATTTCGCACGCTGGATCGACGGCCGCACGCATCCGGGCATCGTCGATCAACTCGGCTGCACGCTGGACGGCATGCTTAGCGAATATGCGCTTCTCGATGAGCAATGGGCGGTGCGACTGCCCGACCATCTCTCATGGCAGGAGGCGGCGACCTTCACCTGCGCCGGGCTGACCGCCTGGAGCGCGCTGACTGGAGCCGAGGTTCCGAAGCCAGGACAATGGGTTCTGGTGATCGGCTCAGGCGGCGTCGCGCTGTTTGCCTTGCAGTTCGCCAAGCTCATGGGCTGCCGCGTGGCGGCCGTCACCTCGCGCGCCGAAAAGGCCGACAGGCTGCTCGCGCTCGGCGCCGACCTCGTCATCGCTTCGGTCGAAACACCGGAATGGGGCATGAAATTGCGCGAGGCGACCGGCGGCATCGACTTGATCGTCGAGACTGGCGGTCCGGCGACCTTTCGGCAGTCGCTGATCGCGAGCACGCTTTACGGACGCATCGTGCTGCTCACCATGCAGGACAAGAGCGGCAAGTCGGTCGAGATTCCGGGCGCCGTCTACCAGCGCAGCCTCGTCACCATCGGCCGCCTGTTCGTCGGCAGCCGCAACGGGCTGGAGGCAATGCTTGCCGCCGTCGCCACGCACCGGCTGAAGCCGATCATCGACAAGATCTTCCCCTTCGCCGAGGCGCGCGCAGCCTACCGCCATTTCGACCAGGGCGATGTCTTCGGCAAGGTCGTCATCGACGGCGCCTGACCATCACACTTTCCCGCAAACAGAGAGGAGATCAGCCATGGCAATCCGTGAAGCCTCAGCCCAATGGCAGGGCACGCTGAAGGAAGGATCCGGCCGGCTGCGGCTGGGCAGCGGCGTGTTCGAAGGCGCCTATTCCTTCCCGTCCCGCTTCGAGAGCGGTCCGGGCACCAATCCGGAAGAACTGATCGCGGCCGCGCATGCCGGCTGCTTCTCAATGGCGCTCACCGCCATACTCGGCGCCGAAGGCCATACCGCCGAGAACATCCATACGATCGCCAAGGTGCATCTCGGCGCGACCACGGCCGGACCGACGCTCACCCGCATCGAGCTCGAAACGGAGGCGCGCGTCGCCGGTATCTCGACCGAGGATTTCGAGCGGCTGGCGCAGAAGGCTAAGGCGGCGTGCCTCGTCTCGCGGGCGCTGGCCGGCGTCGCGACCATCACGCTTAAGGCGAGCCTCGCAGCTCAATGAAATGACAGGAGAATCCAATGACCCAGGAATTGATCATCGACATCGCCACGGCCAAGCGCTCCGCCGAGACCGCGGAAATCATGCGGCGCTACAACGACGTCTTCCAGCGTCACGATCCGTCGGCACTGGACGAGCTGGTGGCGCAGGACTGCGTGATCGAGAACACCACGCCGGCGCCTGACGGCGCCCGCCGCGTCGGCAAGGCCGCCTGCGTCGAACTGTGGTCGGCGATCGCCACCGGACCCGGAACGCGCTTCGATCTCGAAGAAACATTCATCGCCGGAGACCGCGCCACGATCCGGTGGCGCTTCTGGATGTCCGACGGCAATTCGCTGCGCGGCGTCAATCTGATGCGCGTCGCCGATGGCAAAATCGTCGAGGCGATGGGCTACGTCAAAGGATAGGACCTGGCGCGGAAGAGCCGCGCCAGGCCCAGCCCGAATCCGCCCCGCCAGGATTTGGATTCCGGGCAAGTCGCGGCCTAGGAGACCACTCTGTTGAGTTTCACGAAGGTCTTGGGGCTGCGCTGGATCGTCTGGAAGATCACGCAGTAGCGATCGGTCAGCTCCATGAGTTCGGTCAGCCGACTTTGCTCGACATTCGACTCGATGTCGAAACGCAGGCGGATTTCCTTGAAGCCGACCGGCACGCCTTCCGCGACGCCGAGCGTGCCGCGAAGGTCGACATCGCCTTCGGCGGAGATCTCCGCCGACTTGATCGGGATATCGAGCACGGCAGCAGCCGCCCGCATCGAGACGCCGGCGCAGGCGATCAGCGCTTCCAGCAGCATGTCGCCGGAACAAAGCTCCTGCCCGCTTCCGCCGGCCTTCGGGTGGATGCCGGCGAGCGCAAGCCCGCGTCCGGTCTCAACCTTGCAGGTCACCTTGGAATCGTCGGCACTGCCCTTGGCCTTCAGGGTAAGAAGCGCTGCCCGCGCGTCCTTGCGATAAAGATCCTTGATCGGCTCCTGCGTGGCGCGAAACGTCGCGATATCCATTCAAGTTCTCCTGTCGTGAATTGCGGTTTTTTGAAATCGTCATCCATCGGCCTATTCCGGGATGGCGATGCCGGAGCCGCCGAGCTCGGCGGGAAAATCCTTCAGCTTCGGCAATCCGTCCTTCATCGGCAGGACCGTCTCGGCGTAGTTGACGTGGACTCCCGGCGTGAATTCGATCGTCGGTATGGTGGCAGCATAGACGTCGACCAGCCCGAGCGGCGGATGATCCGTCATCAGATGGCCGCCGCATTTGGTGCAGAACCTGCGGTCGCTCATGGCGGATTTCTCGAATCCGGATAGAAACTCCGCGCCCTTGGTGACCTTGACGTTCCCGGGCTTCCACAGCGTGAAGGCGTTCACCGGAGACGCCGACCACGAACGGCAGGAACTGCAATGGCAGTAGCCCATCGCCTCGGCGGTCCCGTGGACTTCGATTTCCACGGCGCCGCAAAAACACCCGCCCTTATGTACCGTCATGACTTTCGTCCTTCTTTCGTTGCGTTCGATTGCGCTTAGCGTCCAACTGAAGACGGCTCTTGGCGCCAGTTGGGGTTTAAAGCTTCCGGTCGTGGACGGAATGACGGGGCGTCCGCGTTAGTTGACAGCGCGTCCGGAACTGGAAAGGGATGTCGCGCCGGATCGCCGCGAAGCTAGAGACAGGGGTGGAATGGCCGGGGATGCTCTATCGGATCTTTTGAAAACGGTGCGCCTCACCGGGGCGACGTTTTTCGACATCGAGGCCCAGGATCCGTGGGCGGTCTGCTCGCCGGCGCCCGCCTCGATATTGCCAAGGATACTGCCGGGCGCCGATCACCTGATTTCCTATCACGTGCTGACGTCCGGCCGTTGCTTTGCCCGCATCGTCGGCCAGGAGGCTATCCCGGTGGAAGCCGGCGAGGTCGTGGTCTTCACCCACAGCGATCCGCATATCATGTCGAGCACGCCCGATCTCCGGGCCGAACCGCCGACCGCGGATGTGCTGGAGATCGCGGCTGCAAGCCAGACGCCCTTCCCGATCAACTACGTCAAGGACGGATCGCTGTCGGCGCGGCTGGTCTGCGGCTATCTTGCCTGCCATGCCCTGCCCTTCAATCCGCTGCTCGAAGCCCTGCCGCCCGTCATCAAGGCCGGAGACGTCGAAGGCGATGGTGGCTGGCTCGGCCAATTCATCAAGCTTGCGGTCTCGGAAGTCGCCGAGAAGCGGGCCGGGAGCGAAACAGTGCTTACCAAGCTCAGCGAACTGATGTTCGTCGACGTGCTGCGCCGCTATGTGGAGTCACTGCCGCCGCAGCAAACGGGGTGGCTGGCGGGCCTGCGCGATCCGCATCTGGCGAAGGCGCTGGCGCTGATCCACGACCGTCCAGCTCACAATTGGACGGTGGAGGCGCTGGCGAAGGAGTCCGCGCTCTCGCGCACTGTGCTGGCGGAGCGATTCACCAAAATCGTCGGAATGCCGCCGATGCACTATCTCGCCAAATGGCGCATGCAGATCGCCTCGGAACTGCTCAGCGCCGGCAACAGCAACGTCGCCAGCATCGCGGCAGAGATCGGCTACGAATCCGAAGCCGCGTTCAGCCGCGCCTTCAAGAAGATGATCGGCGTCCCGCCTTCGGCCTGGCGCCTTGGCGTTCGGGCTGCGGCTGGCTCAGGAGGCGACGAGGCGTTCGAAACCGGGAACGGATCAGAGAGCTAGCGATCGGCCAGCGCAAGCTTGGCACCGAGCATGACGAAGGCGGCAGCGAAGCTGCGGCGCATCCAGGTCAGCACCTTCGGCCGCGACACGATATGGCTGCGCACCGATGCCGCGAACACGCCATAGATGGCGAAGCAGACGAAGGTCATCAGCATGAAGACGCCTGAGAGCTCCAGCATCTTGGGCAGCGCATGCGGCTCGGTGGTGCTGACGAATTGCGGCAGGAAGGCGAAGAAGAAGATCGACAGTTTCGGGTTCAGCACGTTGACCAGGATGCCTGTGGTGATCGTTCTGGCGGTCGAGCGTGGCGCGGCGTTCTCGTCGATGCTGAGGCCGCCCTTCTCCTTCAGCGTGTTCCAGGCCATGTAGAGCAGATAGGCGACACCGAGATATTTCAGCGTCTCGAAGGCGACGGCACTTGTGTGCAGCACAGCGGCGAGGCCGGTGATGGCGGCCGCCATATGCGGGATGATGCCCAGCGTGCAGGCGAAAGCGGCAATGACGGCGGCGCGCGCGCCGCGCGAAAGACCGGCACTCAGCGTGTAGAGAACGCCGGTGCCGGGCGAGGCCACGATGATCAGCGACGTCAACAGGAATTCGATGCTCATGGATTTGCTCCGCTGCCCTGCCCGGCCGGGGAAGGTATCGGGAGGCCTGGGTTGAGGCAAGCGGGGGAGAGCGTGATCTCCCCCCTTGTGGGGGGATGGCCGGCAGGCCAGAGGGGGGCGCGAAGGAATGCGGCCTCTCAGTTTTCTCTTTTTGAAATCTACTCGGATGTCCGATCGAAGCTCGTCTGAGGCGCCGGCGGGACAGCGCCCCCCTCTGCCCTGCCGGGCATCTCCCCCACAAGGGGGGAGATTGGCAGTTGCAGCCCATGCGCTGCCCTCGCCATCAGGCAGTCGTCGCCGCCTGGCATACAGGCGCGGCACACATCGGGGCGCAGATCATAGATGCCGCAGGCCGTATGTTTGCCGACCTCGCCGGTGAGCGCCGAGCACCGCGCGCCCTCGCAGCGCATGCCGGATTGGTCGGCCGCGACCAGCTCGGCCGGGATGCGGTCGAGCTGCTCATCCGCCTCGGTCGAAAAGCGTGGCCAGTCGGCCGCATAGGAGCAGCAGGCGCCGCAGCTCTGGCAGTCGAAGCCGGCGCTTTGCGAAAGCGATAAGGTGATGGCGGGGTCGAGCGGCAAGGCAATTCCTCATGCGCGCCTTGTCTTGACGCAGGATCCGGACGTTCGTCCATCCCCAGCAGATTTTCCGGCGGCTATTTTTCGCATTTTTCCGGGAACTCTTTCGCCGGCTGTGGGTTTTGTCGGTGTCGTCAGCCGTTCATGAGCGATCGAGAAAGGTTGACGTCAAGACGCCTCCCGCGCGTAACAGCGCGAGAGGCGTTTTTGTTGTTCAGCGCTCCTGATCGGTCGGACGGATAAGTATCTCGTTGACGTTGACCCTTGGCGGCTGGCTGACGGCATAGAAGACGGCGTTCGCAATATCCTCGGCAGTCAGTGCTTCCATCGTGGCGAGACGGTGTTCGAGCCCGGCTTTCGATTCCGCGTTGGTGATGTGATCGCCGAGCTCGGTACGCACCAGGCCCGGCTCGATGACGGTGACGCGCACCTTGTCGGCATAGACCTCCCGGCGCAGCGATTCCGAGAAGGCGACCACGCCGAACTTGGTCGCCGCGTAGCCGGTTGCGCCCGGGTTGGCCACGCGGCCAGCCACCGAGGAAACATTGACGATATGGCCCTTTGAAACCTTGAGATGCGGCAGCGCCGCCTTGGTGGTCGCCATCAGGCCCATCAGGTTGAGTTCGATCATTCGCCGCCAGTCGTCGAGATCGGCTTCGGCCGCAGGGGCAAGCAGCATGACGCCGGCATTGTTGACGAGGATGTCGAGCCGCTCCCATTGGGATACGACCTTGTCGACCATCGCGACAATGTCGCCGGCCTTGGCAATATCGGCTTCAATGGCGAGAGCGACGCCGCCCGCCTTCTCGATCCGGGCAACCAGTGCTTCGAGACGATCGGCACGACGGGCTGCGACCGCGACTTTCGCGCCGGCCGCGGCAAGGGCCACGGCGGTAGCCTCGCCGATGCCGGACGAAGCGCCGGTGACAAGCGCGACCTTGCCCGTGAGTATCGAATTTGCGGATGTCATGAGAATCTCCAGATGCCCGGCCCGCCCTTCACATAGGCCGCGCGGCCGAAGCTTGAAGGCCCGCCATCGGATCAGTTGACGCGATTTCCGGCCCGTCCCGGCTTTGGTTCCGGTCGCGCGGCCGACACTCCTTGGCGGCTTGATCGCGGTGAAATGCCGAACAGGAAGGCCGCGGTAAAAATGCGAGAGGCGTTTTCTATCGGGCCTTACATGATCACGCTCAACATCGGCAGGATTTCATAGCGGAAGCCGCGACCGGAACGCGCCAGCGGATCGCTGTCGGTCACGGCCTGGGCCTCAGCCTCCGTACCGGCCTGCAGGATCAGAAGCCCCCAAGGACCGGTGGGATCGGCGACCGGTCCGGCGATGATCATCCTGCCTTCGCGAAGCAGGCCGCGCAGATAGTCCGCATGGGCGTTCATCAGCGACCTTTCCTCCTCCGTCAGGGTGAAGGCGAAGTCCGGCCTAGGCGGGATCATCCGGCAATAAAAGGCCGAAGGCGGCCTGGCCCCGCTCTCCGCGGACAGGAAATCGCCGAGCCAGCCCAGCACTCGCTCCCAGCCGGAACCGTGATCGCGGCAGGATTCGTGGCGCTGTCCGAAGCCTTCGTGGCGCAGCGTCAGCCGCGTGCCGTTCTCCACCGCCTCCAACGTGTAGGTGACGGTAGTGACGTTGTTCCCGTCCCAAGGCGCTTTCCAGGTCATCACCAGGCGATGCGGCGGCTCGACCTCGATATACTCGCCACCGACATGGAAATCCTGTCCGTCCGCGCCCTTGCCTTCAGACCGCCAGGTCCCGCCCGGCCGCACATCGGCCACGTGGCTGGTCGTCCGGTACATGTCGTCGGCACCCCACCAGAGCGGGATCTGGTCCTGCGCGGTGAGGGCGCGGAAGACGCGCTCTGGCGGGACGGCGATCGTCACCGTGGCAAGGATTGTCCCGGCGGAGATGTCGGCAATCGCGCGCGGTCCGTTGTTGGTGGCCATTATTCGTTCTCCAGATAGGTTTTGAGATTGCCGAGGCTTTGCTGCCAGAAATCGCGGTATGGCAGGATCCAGTCGGCGACGTGCTTCAGTTCCGCCGGCTCCAGTCGGTAGACGCGCTCGCGGCCGTGCCGCTGCTCGGAGACGACATTGATCTCGCGCAAGATTCTCAGATGCTTGGAGATGGCAGGCCGGCTTTGCGAGAAGGCCGAGGCCAGTTCGTTCACCGGAGCCGGCCCTTGCCGCAGCCGGTCAAGGATAGCGCGCCGCGTCGGGTCGGCAATGACGCGGAAGACGGAACGGTCCTGCTCAGTTTGCGGCATAATGCGTATCCATTCGGTTACGTATTTATGCCGAAAAACGGCGCCGGTCAATTCTGCTCGACCGGCGCCGCATTGTTCCTTGCTGGCTCAGCGTTCCTGGTCGGTCGGCCGGATCAGGATCTCGTTGACATTGGCTCGCGGCGGCAGCCTCACGGCAGCGAGGATGGCATTGGCGATATCCTCGGCGGTCAGCGCCTCCATGGTTGTGACGTCGCCAGCCTTGGCTTCGACGGCAAGAGCGGCGGCTGTCGCCTCCCGTTGCCGGACGAGGCGCCGGTGACGAGCGCGACCGTGCCGGCGAGTGGGGAATTTGCGGATGTCATGGGATTCTCCAACCGCCCTGCCCGGCCCACATAGGCCGCGGGAGACATTCTTGCCCCCCGCCATCAGAGGTGACCGGCCGGCCGCTATGCCGAACGGAACCGCGACCGCACCAACCCGTTTCTCTCGCGCGTTGATCTCCGGGAGAAGCGGAGATGATGAACATGGATCAGATAGCGGGCCTGGCCAAGCAGATCAAAGGCTCGGTCCGGCAAACGATAGGCAAGGCCATCGGAAATCGCTCGATGCAGATCAGAGGCATGGCGGAAAAATCCGCAGGCCAGGTTCAGAAGGCCTGTGGCGACATGAAAGCCATGCTCAAAAAGGCGATGTGACCGGCAGGCCTCGCGTCAGGTATCGAACGCCTTCGCAAATGCGCTGGTGAAGACGATCTCGCCATGATCGCCGACCGCCTCGCCCAGCACCACATCCATGTTGTCGGCCGTCACCCGCGCCAGCGCGAAGCCGCCCATGTAGGCGGCCTTCGGCTTGACGATGTCGAGCCCATCGCGCCGATAGATCATCGGCACTTCATGCTGGTGACCGTGGAAGACGGCGATGACATTGTAGCCCTTGATCGCGGCCAGCAGCGCCTGACGGTCGGCCTCGCCCCACCAATGGGGGCGACCGGCGCCATCGTCTTCATAGGTGCGCTTCACCGGGTCCCAGCGCTCGGTCGAGAAACTGTCCCAGCCGTAATGCTGGAACAGGATCACCGGACGGCCGTCGCCGGCATAGGTCGCCAGATCCTGCTTCAGCCAAGGCAGGCTGCTGATTGCGCCATGCGCGGTATCGCCTGCGAAGCGGTGCGTCTGGATGAGGTGCAGGCCGCCCCAGTCCCAGGAATAGCAATCGGTATCGACGTCGTATTCGGTCGCCGGCACCGGCGGCTTGAAGAAGACGCCGGGGCGATGGTTGACCTCGACATAGTCGCGCAGCTCGCGGCGATACCAGTCGACATGGGGCGGCGAGCCGTTCTGGTCGAGGTCGTGGTTGCCGAGCCCGACATAGACCGGGATATGCACGCGGTCCGGCCCGATGCCCTGCTGATAGCGCTGCGAGAACTGCAGAAGCTGCGTGCCTTCGCTGGGCTCGGTGACCTGGCCGCCGCCATCGTCCGTGATGTCGCCGCCGGTGACGATCCCGAGCGGCGTGCCGATGCGCTCGCCGGCCGAATGCAGCCCGGTGGCGACGCCGTTGATCTCGGCCGGCCATTTTTTGTCCGCCATCGCGTTCAGCGCCGCGACGTTGCGCAGAAGTGCCGCGTCCGTCTTGCCCTCCTGCAGGCAATTGGGGCTGAGGCCGCTCGCCATGCGGCAGGCGTGGATGTCGGCGATGAACAGGAAAGTTGAGTCGATCGGCTGGATGCGCTTGCCGGTCTGGGCGCGCGCTGTGCGCGACAGGGCGCAGGCGGCAGCGAGACCTCCCATCCTGGCCATGAAGGTGCGGCGTGAAACGGCTGCTGGCGTAGAGCGATTCATCGTCACTCGATTAAACACCCTCGAACCGTCTCGTCCAGTTGAATGCCCGGCCAGCGCCGGAGACTTTCATGCCAAAGGAGGAAAAGCCTCTCGGGTCGACAGCGCGGCAGGGGTCTGTCATTGCTCTGGAACATGCACCCAGGAGAGGAAGGCATGAAGACCCTCACGATCGGCATGACGTTCGCCATGCTCGCCGGCGCCGCGCAGGCTGCCGACTGCGTCGACGGCAAATCCGCGAAAGCCGGCTTCGTGCTCGAAAAGCCCGGCATCCGCAGTGAGTTCCGGCCGGCGCCCGGCGGCATGGTCGCGGTCGTCAACAAGTACGAATCGGACTCGCCGCAGACGCAGTATCTCTATGCCGGATTGATCGAAGTGTTCCGCGACAGCGACACCGGACGGCTGTCGTTGATCCCGCTCGGCGATTTGAAGAAGCTGTTCCCGCTGAAGGCCGGCGCCAAGAGCAAGATCGAATTGGTGCGGCTGTCCTCGAAAAAGGCGCCGAAGGGCACCGAAACCCTGGCCTTAGCCGTCAAGGGCAAGGACACCTACAAGCTGGGCGACTGCAAATACAACGTGCTCGTGGTCGGCGAAACGATCACCGGCGACAATGGCAACGTTATCGACACCTTCACCGCGCTCTATTCGCCCGACCTGGAGGCGGTGCTGGCGCGGCGGTACGATGAAGGGACGAGCGCGCAGAGCGAGGTGGGGTTCGAGACGATCAAGCCGCTGAAGGAGTGAGGCGTAATTGTCGTTCCGCCAGCATTATCCGGTCTTCGACCGCAGCAACACGCGACGTCGCCGTTTTACCTTCGATCCCCCCTGCGATGGCGACAGTTCGAAATTTTCCAACCCCCTTAGGCACTCCCTCAAGACCCCGGCTTCCTGTGAAGTTTTGGCCATCGACATGGCGCCGGAATAGGCTGCCACAACCAGCGCCGCGAAACGTTCCGGATCGGTCCCACCCTCCGCGCCCCCCAGCTGGTCGGTCCGGATCTTATCGGCTATCGCCTGGCGCCAATTGGCAAAGATCCTGGCCAGCGCCGAGCGGAATTCATCGTCGGCCAGGGACAGTTCATGCGCCAGGTTGTTGAGCGGGCAGCCGCGCACATAACCCTGCTGTTCGAGTTCAGCGGCCACCGCCTCAAAGACGGTGCGCACCCCTTCGCGCGCCGAAGCCGCCGCCAGCACCGGCTCGATCCAGGTCTCCCGGACCGCTGCCGCTACCCGTTCCTCGATCACAGCTAACGCCAGCGCCTTCTTGGTCGGGAAATGATGGTGCAGCGCGCCGCCGGTGACACCGGCCGCCGCCATCAGTTCGCCGAGGCTCGAGGCGTGATAGCCGTGCGCCTGGAAGGAGTCTTCCGCCACGTCGAGGACGCGTCGGCGCATGCCTTCCGGATCGTTGGTGCGCTTTTTGCGCATCGCCATCTCCTCCTTTTCCCCTTGTGGGAGAAGGTGCCCGAACAATTGAAGGCGAATGAGGAGTGCTCCAGCTTGGCGCCGACAGCACTCCGGCCAACACCCCTTATCCGTCTCGGCGCTATCGCGCCGATCCACCTTCTCCCACAAGGGCAAGGGGAAAATCACGATAGCAGATTGACAAAACAGGACAACCGGTCTGTTTATAAACAGGATGATCACCCTGTTTTGAGAACCTAGCCATGACCCGACCTTCCCGCCGCGTCTCACCTGTCGTCGAGCTCCGGCAATACACGCTGAAGCCGGGGCAGCGCGAAACGCTGATCGCGCTGTTCGAGCGGGAGTTCGTCGAAACGCAGGAGGCGACAGGCATGACCGTCATCGGCCAGTTCCGCGACCTCGACCGCCCCGACATGTTCGTCTGGCTGCGCGGCTTCGAGGACATGGAGGTAAGGAAAGACGCGCTGAGCGCCTTCTATGGCGGGCCGGTCTGGGCCGCGCATCGCGATGCCGCCAATGCGACGATGGTCGATTCCGACGACGTGCTGCTGCTGAAACCGGCATGGCCGGGCGGGGCGTTCGACCTTTCAGACTTACAGCGACCGACAGCCGCCGGGACCGAAACCATGAGCGATCGTAGCCGTTTGCCCGGGTTTGTTGAGATTTCGATTCACCATTTACAGGTGGGTACGGAGGTCGGCTTTGCCGAGCGCTTTCAGGCGGAGGCGGTTCCGCAACTTGCGGCAAACGGTGCCCGGCTGCTTGGCGCCTTCATCAGCGAGCATGCCGAAAACACGTTTCCGCGTTTGCCTGTGCGGGCCGGCGAAAATGTCTTTATCGCCATTACCGGTTTCGACGATGGCGATGCCCATGCCAGCCATCTGGCTGCCCTCGCCGCTTCGCCGGCATGGCAAGCAGGTCGCGAAACCATGCAGACCGTTTCGACGAAACCGGCAGAGACATTGCGCCTCGCGCCTACGGCCCGATCGCTGTTGAGGTAGTCACCCGACCGACAGCATGCCGGCAATGGCCTTGGCGACAAAAGCCGGGTCTTCCCAATGCGGGTTGTGGCCGCAGCCCCACGCCCATACCAGACGCGATCCGGGGAGTGCCCGGGTCATCGCTTGCTGGTGCGCTTCGCCGAAAAGCGGATCGCACCCGCCGGCGATGATCACCGTCGGGACCTGCACGGCCCGCGCCGCTGTCGTCAGATCGGTGCGGCGGACTTCGTCGAGGATGGCGCGCCAGCGCGCCGCCGGGATTGCCGACGCATCTTTCGCGAGACCGGCGCGAAAAGCCCCTGGCACGCCCGGTCCGCAGGCGTGCCACCAGTCATAGAACGGGTCGGACGGCGAAATCGGATCCCTCAGTGCCGCGACGCCGTCGATCAACTGGTGATCCGATCCGAAATCTGGCTTCAGCGTGCTGGCCAGGATCACCATCCCACCGACCAATTCCGGATATTGTGCGGCCAGCGCGATCGATATCATGCCGCCCAGCGAATGCCCGACGACGATTGGTCGGTCTAGCCGCAAATGCCGGATCAGCCCGGCAATATCGTCGGCGAAATCGGCGACGCTGTTGCCCTCACCCGCCTGCGAGGCGCCGTGACCACGCAGATCCGGCAGGATCAGCCGGCGCCCGGAAAGATGCGGCGCCAGTAGCGAAAAGCTGCGGCTGGTGTCGGTGAAGCCATGAACCAAGAGCAGCGGCGGCTCCGAACCGGCAATCTCGACATAGGCAAGCTCGAGACCGCCGACATCGACGATCCGCTTGCGCCCAGCCCATGCGGCCTGCTCGGCCTCATCCTCGGGCTCCGATAGCCTCACAGTCCGAGCTTTTCCTTGACCGCGGCAAGGCCAGGCCTGCCGTCGAAGGTGGTGACGCCGGCGAGCCACGCGTCGAGGCGATCCTTGTGCAAGGCGATCGACTTCAGCGCCCCGTCCTCCGGCTTCATGCCCTCATTGATGAGGTAGCCCATGCCGACATTTTCCATGTCGATGTCGAAGGTGAGATTCTTGAGGAACTGCGCCACGTTCGGGCATTCCTGCAGATAGCCCTTGCGCACCTGAGTGGTCACGGTCGCGGCGCCGAAATTCGGGCCGAAGAACTTGTCGCCGCCGGTCAGGTACTTGAAATCGTACATCGTGTTCATCGGGTGCGGCGCCCAGCCCTGGAAGACGATGAACTGCTTCTCCTTGATCTGGTAGCCAACTTCCGAGAGCATGCCGGCCTCGCTCGACTCGACCACCTGCCAGCCGTCGAGCTGGAACTGAGGATCGGCGATGGCGTCCATCATCAGCTGGTTGGAGCCAGGTTCAATGCCGTACATCTTCTTGCCGAACTTGTCGGCGAATTTGTGCAGATCGGACAGGTCCTTGACGCCGGCGTCCCAGACATAGGTCGGCACGGCGAAGGTGTATTTGGCGCCGACCAGATTGACCCGGACATTCTCGATCGAGCCGTCCTTCTTATAGGGCTCGTAATAAGTGACCATCGCCGGATCCCAGTAGCCGAGGAACAGGTCGAGGTCTTTGTTCTTCATGCCTTCGTAGATCACGTTGATGCCGAGCACCTCGCTCTGCGGCTCGTAGCCGAGCGCCTGGAGCAGCACCTTGGCCACGCCCGTCGTGAAGGCGAGGTCGTTCCAGCCGGGCTCGGCCATGCGGACAGTTTTGCAGCTCTCCGCCTCGGCGGCCCGGGCCGCATGGGAAGCCACCATCAGGGCCGCGACATAGACGCCATTCGCGAGCATACGCAACATTCCGGTTCTCCTCATTTTTTGACCTTCTGGTCGATTTATTGTCCCATTGGTCAATTGTTGATCTGAGCGGACGAAAATGTCAACATGGATTCGCCATGCATGGATCGGTCCAGTGAAGCTCACGCGCCTCAGCGACATTCGCCGCAAGGAGTTGCGGCAGGCAGCCTTCACCGTCCTGGAGCGCGAAGGCATCGCCGGCGCGACGCTGGAAAAGGTCGCGGCCCAGGCCGGCGCCTCCAAGGGAATCGTGCTGCATTATTTCCGCAACAAGCAGGAGCTGTTCGAGCACGCCATGCGCGAAGCCAACGCCGTGCTCTGTCATGCCGTGGTCGCCCGGCTTCAGCGGGCGCGGACGCCGATGGAGCGGCTGGACGCCGTGATCGAGGGCAATTTCGAGGAGCACCTGTTTCTGCCGCCGCTCTGCCACGCCTGGCTCTCGCTCTGCGCCGAGGTGCCGCGCGACGAGAAGCTGGCGCGCATCCAGAAGGTGATCCACGCACGCATGCGCTCGAACCTCTTGTCGGGCCTGCGCGGCCTCGCTTCGCCCGAACTGGCCGAAGAGATCGTGCTCGGCGTCACCGCTTTGATTGACGGGCTGTGGCTCAGGCTCGGCCTGCAGCCGGGCAGCGTCACGCGCGAGCAGGCCGTGCGCCAGGTCAAGGATTTCGTCGCGGGGCGGCTGTCGCTTCGCCAGCCCGCGTCCGTCGGCCTGGCCTCGGCGGGATAAAGTTCATACCCGTCGATAGCTCCCGCGCTTCCGCGTTGCTCGGCGCTGCATTCCCGCTCCAATTGGAGGAGCATGGCGATTCGACTTCAGGGCAAGCGGGCGCTGGTCACCGGCGGGTCAGACGGCATCGGCCTGGCGATTGCGGAAGCGTTTGCGCGCGAGGGGGCCGACCTTTTGATCGTCGGACGCGATGCAGGCAAGCTCGAAACAGCGCGTCGCACGATGGCCCGGCAAGATAGGGGTGTCGCGATCGAAACGCTGTCGGCCGATCTCGCCACCAGCGCCGGCATCGATGCTGTAGGCAGCCGTGTCAAGCAATCGGACCGGCCACTGGACATCCTCGTCAACAATGCCGGCGTCGCCTATCTGGTGCCGTTCGAGACGGTGAGCGCGGAGCAGTTCCAGAATTCCTTCGCGCTCAACGTGACGGCGGCATTCTTCGTCACCCAGCGGCTGTTGCCGCATCTGAGCGCCGGCGCCTCTATCATCAACATTTCGTCCTACTTCGCCAACAAGATGATCCCGAAGCGGCCGTCGAGCCTTTATTCGCTCTCCAAGGGCGCGCTGAACTCGCTGACCAAATCGCTCGCTTTCGAGCTTGGCCCGCGCGGCATCCGCGTCAACGCCATCGCGCCCGGCACAATCGACACCGCCATGCGGCGCAAGTCGATCGTCAACCTGCCGGCCGAGGCGCAAGCCGAACTCAATGCCTATGTCGAGCGCAGCTATCCGCTCGGCCGCATCGGCCGACCTTCGGATGTTGCCGGCATGGCGGTCCATCTCGCCAGCGACGAGGCCGCCTGGACCAGCGGCGGCATATTCGCGGTGGATGGCGGTTATACCGCCGGGTGAACACTGACAGGGCCGTCCCAGTCCTTGAAGCCCAGCTTTCCCACCTCATCGAGGATCTGCTCGCGGATCCAGCGATGCGGCGGCTCATCATCGCGGCGCGCGTGCCAGTACATCCTGACTGCCGGCGAGGGAATTGAAATCGGCGCCCGGTAAATGCCGAGCGGCAAGGATTTCGCGGCGACAGCAGCGAACTGCCTTGGAACCGCCGCCAGATATGGTCCGTTCGCTACGGCCAGCGCGACCGCCTGGAAGTGCGGCAGAGCGAGCGTGACGCGGCGCGTCCGGCCCATCCTGCCCAGCGCATCGTCGGTGAAGCCCGACATCGAGCCGTCGATGGAGCGCAGCGCATGCGGCAGCGCGCAAAAGAGGTCGAGCGGCACTTGCTCGCCTTCGGCGATTCCCGCCTTGCTGAGCGCAGCATTGGCTTTCGCCGCGATGACGGCGAAAGGGGAGTCGAACAGTGCCACGCTCGAAACCCACTCCGCGACCTCCAGCGGGCGCTCCAGCGCCAGGTCGATCAGATCCTCCTGCAGCAGCTTCGAGACGTCGCCGATGGCGCTATCGAGGAAACGGAACGATATGCCGGGCGCCACCGCGGCGATGCGGGCGGCAAAGGGCGGCATCAGGAGCGTGGAGAAGAAATCAGCGCCCATGAAGGTGAAGGTCCGCTCCAACCTTGCCGGATCGAAATCCGTCGCTGGCTGAAAGGCACGCTCGATCTCGCGCAGCGCCGCCCGCACTGGCCCGGCCAGGCTTTCGGCGCGCGGCGTCGGCACCATGTCGTTGCCGCGGCGCACAAAAAGCTGATCGTTCAGAGCATGGCGCAAGCGGTTGAGCGCTGCGCTCACGGCCGGCTGGCTGAGGCCGATCTGCTCGCCCGCGCGCGTCACGCTCTTCTCGCGCAGAAGCGCATCGAGCACCCTCACCAGATTAAGATCGAGCGCGTTCAAATTCATCGGATCAATTCAACCCATACGATCATTCGATTTCCATCATCCGCCCACCCCGGGTTAGGTCGCCACCGAGGCCGTTTCGACGGCACCGGAAGGGAGAGCAATCATGACAATGATCAACAGGACCATCGCAGGCAAGGAACTCCTCTGGTTCAACAACACGCTCGTCGTTATCCAGGTCTCGTCGGCCGACGGCGAGGACGGCGTATGCGTCATCGAGCACCGCCTGCCCCATGGCGATTCACCGCCGCTGCATGTGCACCGGAACGAGGACGAGGTGTTCCACATCCTCGAAGGACGCATGCGGTTTTCAGATCAACGGCCATGAACGGATCGTCGGCGCAGGCGAGACCGTCATCGCGCCGAAGGGCCTGCCGCATACTTTCAAGGTCGAATCCCCGCAAGGCGCTCACACGCTTACCATCACGCGCGGCTCCGGTTTCGAGACCATGGTTCGCCAGGCAAGCCGGCCGGCAGCGCGGCCGGGCCTGCCGCCGCCGGCGGAGCCGACGCCTGAGATGGTCGCGGCGTTGACGAGACTATGTGGAGAGAACGGCATCGACATTCTCGGACCGCCGATGGCGTGAGCAATCTCCCCCTCGAGCGGAAGATGGCCGGCAGGCCAGAGAGGTCATCTCGATATCTTGGGAAGCGAACAGAGGTTGGCGCTTCACGCGCGGCGCCACCCCTCTGTGGCCTTCGGCGACATCTCTCCCTTGAGGTCCCATCACGGGGGAGTTTGCCGGCGCTACCTTCAAACGATTTGCATCTTCCCTGCGCGGAATCTCCGCTTGATGCCGTTTGTGCAACGCGATACGCCCTTGCCCAAATCGACAGACCGGAGACTTGCCGTGAGCGCTGAAAAGACCAGAACCGAAACCGATACGTTCGGCCCCATCGAGGTGGCGGCCGACCGATATTGGGGCGCGCAGGCGCAGCGTTCGCTGGGCAATTTCAAGATCGGCTGGGAAAAGCAGCCGGCTTCGATCGTGCGCGCGCTCGGCATCGTCAAGCGCGCCGCGGCCGAGGTAAACATGGAGATGAAGCGGCTCGATCCCGCCATCGGCAAGGCGATCGTCGAGGCGGCGCAGGAAGTCATCGACGGCAAGCTCCACGACCATTTTCCGCTGGTGGTGTGGCAGACAGGCTCCGGCACGCAATCCAACATGAACGCCAACGAGGTGATCTCCAACCGGGCGATCGAGATGCTCGGCGGCGTGATGGGTTCGAAGAAGCCGGTGCATCCCAACGACCACGTCAATATGAGCCAGTCGTCCAACGACACCTATCCGACGGCCATGCACATCGCCTGTGCCGAGCGGGTCGTGCATCACCTGATCCCTGCCTTGCATCACCTGCACAAGGCGCTCGACGCCAAGGCCCGCGCCTTCAACCACATCATCAAGATCGGCCGCACGCACACGCAGGACGCCACGCCGCTGACGCTCGGTCAGGAGTTTTCCGGCTATGCCGCGCAGGTCGCCTCGTCGATCAAGCGCATCGAGCAGACGCTGCCCGGCCTGCAGGAGCTGGCGCAAGGCGGCACCGCCGTCGGAACGGGCCTTAACGCGCCGGTCGGCTTCGCGGAAAAGGTAGCGGACCGTATAGCCGCCATCACCGGCATCGCCTTCGTGACCGCGCCAAACAAGTTCGAGGCGCTCGCGGCGCACGATTCCATGGTGTTCTCGCATGGCGCGATCAACGCGGCCGCCGCGGCGCTGTTCAAAATCGCCAACGACATCCGCCTGCTCGGCTCCGGCCCGCGTTCGGGCCTGGGCGAGCTCTCGCTGCCGGAAAACGAGCCGGGCTCCTCGATCATGCCGGGCAAGGTCAATCCGACCCAGTGCGAGGCGCTGACGCAGGTTTGCGTGCAGGTGTTCGGCAACAATGCAGCACTCACCTTCGCCGGCAGCCAGGGCCATTTCGAGCTCAATGTCTATAACCCGCTGATGGCCTATAATTTCCTGCAGTCGGTGCAGTTGCTGGCCGATGCCTCCGTATCCTTCACCGACAATTGCGTGGTGGGCATCGAGGCGCGTGAGGACAACATCAAGGCCGCGCTGGAGCGCTCGCTGATGCTGGTGACGGCGCTGGCGCCCACCATCGGTTATGACAACGCCGCCAAGATCGCCAAGGCCGCGCACAAGAACGGCACGACCTTGCGCGAGGAGGCCTTGGCTACCGGTCTGGTCAGCGAAGCCGATTACGACCGGCTGGTGCGGCCGGAGGACATGACGCATCCGGGCTGAGGGCCGCTTCCTATCCAGGGTGGAGCCGAGGAGACATTTTGCGGTGGGAGAATTTGCTCCCGCCGCTCATTGCCGCGGCATGGATTTCGCGCAAACCGCAGACCAGTAGGACATAGGTTCTGTGAACAATGTGTCGCCACATAGGCGGCTTTTTGTGAACAGTCTCCATCGTTTATCTGACGACCATTCAACCCACTCGGAGAACCGCCATGTCCATCAACTCTTCCGTCGCCGGCACCGCGCCCAATGGTTCCGTAACGATCCTGCTCGGCCGCATCCTGCTTGCCGTCATCTTCCTGCTTTCCGGCTTCGGCAAGCTCACCGCCATTTCCGGCACCGCCGGCTATTTCGGCGCTCTCGGCCTTCCGGTGCCGACCGTCACCGCCGTTGTCGTCGGCCTGATCGAACTGCTTGGCGGCCTTGCCATCCTCCTAGGCTTCCAGACCCGCATCGCCGCCTGGGTACTCGCCATCTTCACGATCGCCACTGGCTTGGTCGCGCATACCGGCTGGGCCGACCAGATGCAGATGATCCAGTTCCTCAAGAACCTCGCCATCACCGGCGGCTTCATCCTGCTCGCCTCGTCCGGCGCCGGCGCCTATTCGATCGACGCCAAGCGCGCCTGAAGTTTTTTGTCTGACGCAATTCCGAACGGAAGGTTACGGCGAAGTCGCCGAACCTAAACGCTTCACACTTTTCCTGGAATTGCTTGGCCTCCCAAGCCTTGAACGCGAGCGGCGGCGGAATTTTCCGCGCCGCTTTTTCGTTGCAGGCGTAGACTGCGCCGGCAGCCAGCGTCATGCGCCGGCAAGGGAGGTGCCATGTTTCGCAACGCGTTGCTTCTGGTCTCGCGGCTCCTTCTTGCCGCGCTCTTCGTGCCGTCGGGTTTCCAGGCGCTCACCAATATCGCCGGCACGATCAATTATTTCGCCGGGCTCCGGCTGCCGCAGCCGACCTTGGCCGCCTGGGGCACCGGCCTGTTCGAGCTGGTTGCCGGGCTTTTGATCCTCGTCGGCTTCCAGACGCGGATCGTGGCGCTTCTGCTTGCCGCCTTCTGCATCGTGGCCAGCTTCATCGGCCATTACGGCCAAGGCGGCGACGACGCGACGCTTGCCTTCCTGCACCAGCAAATGCTGATGAAGGACATCGCCCTTGCCGGTGGCTTCCTGGCGCTTGCCATGGCCGGCGCCGGCGCATGGTCGGCCGACGGGCGTGGCTTCGGGGATCGGCGCCGAGGCGACCTGAGCCGGACCTATTCGGCAGAAAACCCTACTTGACGGAAATGCTTGGGCCGCCGTCGACCGCCAGCACGAGCCGGCGGTTGGTGATGCGCGCGAGCTGCGCCAGCCGGCCGGCAGGCCGCTCGCCATAGAGATCGGAGAGCGAGGCCGGCAGCACCAGCGCCAGCGCGCCGTTGCCGCGGCTTTCCCATTTCAGCCGCGGCATGACGCCGGGCATTGCGGCCGTCAGCAGGTAGACCACCCGCATCATCGCGGCCAACACGCGGGCGCGCTCGAGCAGGCGCGGCGGCGCCAGCGCCTTAATCTCGGGTGCGATGGTGTCGTTGAAGATGCCGTCATGGCGATAGGCGTTGGCCAGAGCCAGATAGGCGCGGCCGGGATGGTCGACACCGATGAAGGAGGCATGCGCGATGATGTTGAGCGACTGCCTGCCGCGGTATTCAGGATGCGCGCGCCAGCCGATATCGGCAAGCAGGCAGGCTGCATGGCGGTAGCGCGCCTCGTCTTCGGTCTCGTCAATGCCGAAGGCCTTGAACGCCTTGCCAGTCCACTCGACCAGATCATACGCGTGGTGCACCGAGCGCGAGCGCAACAGCGCCAGTTCCTCGGCAGCCGAAATCAGCGGATCGGATTTCTGCTCCTCGGCGTCGAGCAGCGAATAAAGAAAGCCCTCGCGCACGCCCTGCGCCGAAACGACGATCTTCGAGGGCTGCATCGCCGCCATGATCTCCTGCAGCACGACCGCGCCGTAGGGCAGCAGCGAGCGGCGGTTCTTGGAAACGCCCTCGATGCCGCGCACCTTCTCGACCTCGCCCTTGGCCACCTGCTTCAGAAAAGCCTGCGCGCTGTCGGCCGAAATCTCGTAGTGATGCATGACGCCAAGTGGATAGTTGGTCATCTCCATATGCAGCCTGGCGAGGTTTCGCCATGTGCCGCCGACGGCATAGAAGACCCTGCCCTGCCCGCCTTTGAGCAGCTTTGCCCGCGCCAGTTCCTGACGCGCGATCTTCTGTGCCTGAACGAGCGAGTTCTTCGCCATGTCCTGCAGGCGCAGGCCGCCGAGCGGCAGTGTAATGCCGTCGCCGATCGCCTCGCGATTGATGTCGATCAGCTCAAGGCTGCCGCCGCCAAGGTCGCCGGCGATGCCGTTGGCCGGATGGAAGCCGGAAATGACGCCGAGCGCCGAATAATAAGCTTCCTGGCGGCCGGTGAGCACGCGGATCTCGGTCTTCAGCACGTCCTCGGCGCGATGGATGAAATCGGGGCCGTTGCCAGCCTCGCGCGCCGCGGCGGTGGCCAGCACATAGATGTGCTCGGCGCCCGCCTGATCCGACAGCGCGCGGAACCGGCGGAATTCCTCCATCGAGCGCGTCACGGCCTCGGGGTCGAGCTTGCCCGTCGAAACGATACCGCGGCCGAGGCCGGCCAGCATCTTCTCGTTGAACAGAAGCGTGGGCGAGCGCGCCAGCCCCTCATAGACGACAAGACGGATCGAGTTCGATCCAATGTCGATGATCGATAGCGGCCGCCGGTCCTGAAGCCGGCCCTGGGAGACTGCAATCACGCGGCGGCGTTCTTCTTGCGGCGCTTGAACTGGGCGATGCGCTTGGGCGCATGTGACTTCAGCGCGTCGCCCCGTCCGGAGAGGCTCGGATTGGTCATGAAATATTCCTGCGCGTTGAACGGTTCCTCGCCCTCTTCCAGCACAACGCGCCGGGAGGTGCCGTCAGCCAATACGTCGAAACTTTGCTGATTGTCCATGACATTGCCCAGCATGATCTGGCCAAGCACCTGTTCATGCACAGTTGGATTGGTGATGGGCACCAGGGTCTCGACGCGGCGGTCGAGATTGCGCGGCATCATGTCGGCGGACGAGATGTAGACGATCGCCTCGTCCGACGGCAGGCCATGGCCGTTGCCGAAGCAGAAGATGCGGCTGTGCTCGAGGAAACGGCCGACGATCGATTTCACCCTTATGTTCTCGGAAAGGCCCGGCACCTGCGGCCTCAGGCAGCAGATGCCGCGCACGACGAGGTCGATCTCGACGCCGGCGCGGCTGGCGTCGTAGAGCGCATCGATGACGATCGGGTCGACCAGCGCGTTCATCTTCATCCAGATGCGGGCCGGCCGTCCCTCGCGCGCATGGATGACTTCCTCGGCGATGTGCCTCAGGATGCGCTTGCGCAGCGTGAACGGCGACACGGCAAGCCGCATCTCCTCGGCCGGTTCGGCATAGCCGGTGATGAAGTTGAAGATCTGGGCGACATCGCGCGCGATGGTCGGATCGGTGGTGAAGAAGGACAGGTCGGTATAGATGCGGGCCGTGACCGGATGATAGTTGCCGGTGCCGAGATGGACGTAATTGCGCAGCCTTCCGTCCTCGCGGCGCACGATCAAGGACATCTTGGCATGCGTCTTCAGCTCCAGGAAGCCGAACACGACCTGGACGCCGGCGCGTTCGAGGTCGCGCGCCCAGCGGATGTTGGCCTCCTCGTCGAAGCGCGCCTTGAGCTCGACCAACGCCGTCACCGACTTGCCGGCCTCGGCGGCGTCGATCAGCGCGCGCACGATCGGGCTGTCATTCGAGGTGCGGTAGAGCGTCTGCTTGATCGCCACCACTTCCGGATCGGCGGCGGCCTGGCGCAGGAACTGCACCACCACGTCGAAGGACTCGTAAGGGTGGTGGACGATGATGTCCTTCTCGCGGATGGCGGCCAGGCAGTCGCCGCCATGCTCGCGGATGCGCTCGGGGAAGCGCGGATTGTAGGGTGTGAACTTCAGGTCGTCGCGCGGAATGGCGACGATCTCGGAAATCTGGTTGAGCGCGAGTGGGCCGGTCAGAACACTGATGCGGCTCGCCGAGACACCGAGCTCGCCGGCGACGAAATCGCGCAATTCCGCCGGCATCAGCGTGTCGAATTCGATCCGGATCACCGAACCGCGCCGGCGCCGCTTCAGCGCCGTCTCGAACAGGCGCACGAGATCTTCCGACTCTTCCTCGACCTCGATATCGCTGTCGCGGATGATGCGGAACGTGCCCGAACCCTTGACCTCGTAGCCAGGGAAAAGCTTGCCGATATAGATGCCGACCGCTTCCTCCAGTGGGATGAAGCGGACATGATGCTTGCGGTCCGGAAGACGGATGAAGCGCCTGAGCGCCACCGGCAGGCGCAAGAGCGCGCTCATCTCCTCGCCGTTCTTGCGATGGCGCAGTTGCAGCGCGATGGAAAAGCCGAGATTGGGAATGAACGGGAACGGATGCGCCGGGTCGATCGACAGCGGCGTCAGCACTGGGAAGACCTGTTCCTGGAAATGCTCTTCCAGCCAGGCCTTCTCATCCTTGGTGAGGGCATCGCGGGTGATGCTTTCGATGCCTTCCTTGTTGAGCAAGGTCATCAGCGCCGAGAGGCTCTTCTGCTGGTCCTCCTGCAGGCGCTCGACCTCGCGCAGCAATTGCTCAAGCTGCTGCTCAGGCGTGCGGCCGTCCGGGCTCTTCAGAGCAATGCCCTCACGCACCTGGCCGGCAAGGCCGGCGACGCGCACCATGAAGAACTCGTCGAGATTGGCGGCCGAGATCGACAGGAAGCGGACGCGTTCGAGCAGCGGATGATGCTCGTTCAGCGATTCCTCCAGCACGCGGCGGTTGAATTGCAGCCAGGAGAACTCGCGGTTGACGAAACGGTCGGGATTGCCGCCCTCCGGGCTTGCCGCCTCGACAGTGATGAACTCGCTCTGCACCGGCTTCAGTTCGTTCATGTTTTCCGCTCTTGCCCGCAATCGTCCCTGCGCGCCGCATACTGCCGTTCGGCGACGCTCTAGCACTTCTTTGTGACGCATGATCGTCACGGAATCGCTCCGCGCCCGGCCTTATGCGCTTAACCGGCTCAACTTATCCTCTGACAGGCTTTTGCGACAGTTTGATTTCATCGATCTTGCAAACTGGCCTGTTATGCTCCAGATGCAGGCTGGTCACATCCACTGGCCGAACCCAATTGGAGACGATGATGGCAGGCGGCAGCATTCCCCATTTCCAGAACGACGCGGGCCATCCGGTTATCGAGATCGGCGTCAAGGAATTCATGTGCACGGGCGCCAACCCGCCTTTCGATCATCCGCATGTGTTCCTCGACATGGGCGACGACAACGAGAAGGTCTGCCCCTACTGCTCGACACTCTACCGCTATTCGCAGTCGCTGAAGGCGACGGAAACGCAGCCGGCCGGCTGCCTCTATGTCGACCAGGCCGCCTGATCGTCCTTTGCCACCATGACTGAGACACGGTCCCGGCAAATCGTCATCGCCGGGGCTGGCATCGCCGGACTGACGGCGGCGCTTGCCTTTGCCGAGCGTGGCTTCCCGGTAAGATTGTTCGAGCAGGCCAGGCAACTCGAAGCGACCGGCGCCGGTCTCCAGCTTTCTCCCAACGCAACCCGCATCCTGCGCCGGCTCGGCGTGCTCGGTCGCCTGCTGCCCGAGGCGATCCGGCCGCAAGCGGTGGTGCTAAAGGACGCAAGGAGCCTGCGCGAGCTTGCGCGCGTGCCGCTTGGAGAAGCCGCAGAAAAGCGCTGGGGTGCGCCCTATCTTGTGGCGCACCGCGCCGACCTGCAGGCGGCGCTGATGGCGGCAGTGGCGGAACGGGCCGACATCGAGCTTTTCACCGGCGCGCGCGTGACCAACATCGCCATCGGCCCTCAAGGCGTCACCGCCACTGTCGAGATCGACGGCAAAGCGACGGATGTCGCTTGCGGCCTGCTGGTCGCAGCTGACGGCGTCTGGTCCTCGGTTCGCGCCGGGCTTGCCCGGACGGCCGGCTTTGTGGCAAGCCGCTTTTCCGGCGAGCTCGCCTGGCGCGCGACTGTCCCGGCGGAAAGCGCCGCCGGCCAGACCTTTATACAAATCGGCGCGACCGATTGCGTCACCATCTTCCTGCACCCCGGCTTCCACATGGTCGCCTATCCGGTGAGCAAGGGCAGCTCCTTCAATCTGGCGGCCTTCACCAAGGGCGAGCGCATCGCCGAAGGCTGGTCCGGCCATGCGGACCCGGCCATCCTTTCGGCCGCCATGCGCGGCACGGCGGCAACGCTGGCGAAGCTGGCGGCGCTTGCCGGGCCGTGGACGGCCTTCCCCATCCACACGGTCGCGCAGCGGCGCTGGACGATGCAGGAGGGCATCGCGCTGATCGGCGACGCCGCACATGCCATGACGCCGTTCGCGGCGCAGGGGGCGGCCATGGCGATCGAGGACGCCGCGACGCTTGCCAATCTCGTTGCCGATTTTCCGGGTGATCCGAGGCAGAGCCTGACTGTCTGGGAGAATCTCAGGCGCCCGCGCGTCGAAAAGGTGCTGAAACGCGGCGCCCTCAATCGCTTGGCCTGGCATGCCAGGGGGCCAGTCGCGGTTGCCCGCAATCTGGTGCTTGCTACGCGGCCGGCGGAGAAGCTCGCCGCCGACCTGGACTGGCTCTACGGGTGGGAGGAGCGGACCGTTATGAGGCGGTGAATCACTGCAACCAGCCAACTTGACGCAGGGGCTATTTGTAGTTACATTTTTGTGGTTACGCATATGGAAGGATTGAGATTTGAATGGGATCTGGAAAAGGCCAGATCCAATTTGCGCAAGCACGGTGTGAGTTTTGAGACAGCCATTCGCGTTTTCTCTGATCCGTTCGCCTTGACTGAACAAGACAGGGTGGAAGGCAATGAGTATCGCTGGCAAACCGTAGGTGTGATCGAAGGCATGCTTGTTTTGTTGGTTGCCCATGCCGATCGAGAAGAAGGTGGCTTCGACGTGATCCGCATCATTTCAGCGCGGCGGGCAACAACGAGAGAAAGAAGACGCTATGCGGAAAATCGTTCGGTATAAATTCGATCCTGCAAACCCACCCCCGCTGACCGAAACTCAGAAAGCGGAAATCGCTGCGCTGAAGGCGCGTTCGGAGAATAATGTCGATACGACTGACATCCCCGAATTGACCGAAGAATTCTGGCAGAGCGCTGCCCGAAACCCGTATTTCAAACCGGTCAAGCAGCAACTGACCCTACGTCTCGATTCCGATGTCGTTGCTTGGTTCAAGCAGCACACGCCGGAAGGTCGTGGCTATCAAAGCGCGATCAACAAGGCATTGCGCGAATATGTTACGAAGCAGGATCGCAAGGCCAGCTGATACAGAGGCTAATTATACAGGCTCAATGACCATCCCAGCGATACCGGCAGCGGGTTCCACCAGCCAGTGCGCAGCCCGGCGATGCGCAGTGCCGCCGCCGTCCAGGTGTTGCAGCCGGCCAGAGCGTTGAAATTCCCGTTGGCCTCGTAAAAACGGTCAAAGCTGGAATAGCCGGCGTTCTCGATGACAACAGGCCCGTCCGGCCCCTGCTGAAAACTCACGGCGATGTAATCGAGTAGCGCCGAAAAATGCGCCTCGTCGACATCAAAACCAGCGACGTCTGGATGCTGCTCCTTGATCGCACCCGCGACATCGACATGCATCACCGAGGCGTCGAGCGTCAGCGCCTTCAGAACCGGCGCGGCCTTCAGCTGCGACCAAGTCGGCGTCTCCAGATAGAAGGCTCGGCCGCCCCAGCCGAAGACAATGAAACGCGCCCCCGGCGCCTCTATCGGCAGGCCGGCACCGGCCAGGAAGGCGAAGCGCCGGCGCACGCCGTCATCGAGGGGCACGGCGATGTCGGTGTGGATCGGGTTCTTTAGCACAAGGATGTGCCGCGTGCCCTCACCTTCTGCGGCGGCCGGCCAGAGCGGGCGCGGTATCACCGTGCCGAGCGCGGCGGCAACAAGCACCGCGGCAACCAGCACGGCCAGGAAACGCCAAAGCTTTCTCATCAAGGTGCGACCGGTCCCGCCCATCGAGCCAACTACCGCCCCCGATAGCAAAAAAAGCCCGGCCGTTTCACGGCCGGGCTTTTTGAATTGGCGTCGGATCGCTCAGTGCAGGATCTGCGACAAGAAGAGCTTCGTGCGCTCATGGCGCGGATGATCGAAGAATTCGGCTGGCGTGTTCTGCTCGACGATCTGGCCCTGATCCATGAAGATCACCCGGTTGGCGACCTTGCGGGCAAAGCCCATTTCGTGGGTGACGCAAAGCATGGTCATGCCTTCCTCGGCAAGGCCAACCATCGTCTCCAGCACTTCCTTGATCATTTCGGGATCGAGCGCCGAGGTCGGCTCGTCGAACAGCATGATGCGCGGATTCATACACAGCGAGCGCGCAATCGCCACGCGCTGCTGCTGGCCGCCGGAGAGCTGACCCGGATATTTGTTGGCCTGCTCCGGGATCTTGACGCGCTTGAGGAAATGCATGGCGATTTCCTCGGCCTGCTTCTTCGGCATCTTGCGCACCCAGATCGGCGCCAGCGTGCAGTTTTCCAGGATGGTGAGATGCGGGAAAAGGTTGAAGTGCTGGAACACCATGCCGACCTCCCGGCGCACCTCATCGATCTTCTTCAGATCGTTGGTGAGCTCCTTGCCGTCGACGATGATCTTACCCTTCTGGTGCTCCTCCAGCCGGTTGATGCAGCGGATCATGGTCGACTTGCCGGAGCCGGACGGACCGCAGATGACGATGCGCTCGCCGCGCATCACCTTCAGATTGATGTCCTTCAGCACGTGGAACTCGCCATACCATTTGTGCATGCCGACGATGTCGATGGCGACATCGGTGGTCGAGACATGCATCTTTCCGGCATTGACCTTGAGGTCTTCCGCGCTGACGGCGTTTTCGGTGGCCATGGCCAATTCCCCTTTTATCGTTGCGTTTGATGCATGTCGTTATCCCCAAAACCGCTACACACTTTTGGGCGGCATGCATCAGCGTCTGTAGCCGGTGTCGAGCCGGCGTTCGGTGTACATTGAATAGCGCGACATGCCGAAGCACAACAGCCAGAAAACGAAGGCGGCAAAGATGAGGCCGGACTTCGGAGTCTGGGGCGTCGCCCAGTTCGGGTCGGCAAAGTTCTGCTTCACCACGCCGAGCAGGTCGAACATCGAGATGATCAGGACCAGACTGGTGTCCTTGAGCATACCGATGAAGGTGTTGACGATGCCTGGGATGACCAGCTTCAGCGCCTGCGGCAGCACGATCAGGCCCATCTTCTGCCAGTAGCCGAGGCCGAGCGAATCGGCGCCCTCATACTGGCCCCTGGGAATCGCCTGCAGGCCGCCGCGCACCACTTCGGCCATATAGGCGGCGGCAAACAGCGACACGCCGATCAACGCGCGCAGATATTTGTCAAAGGTGACGCCCGCGGGCAGGAACAGCGGCAGCATGACGCTGGCGAAGAACAGCACCGTGATCAATGGAATGCCGCGCACCGTCTCGATGAAGGCGACGCAGAGCCATTTGACGATCGGCATCTTCGAACGGCGCCCGAGCGCCAGCATGATGCCCAAAGGCAGCGACACGGCAATGCCGACGAAAGAGAGGCTGAGCGTCACGAGCAGCCCGCCCCAACGCGGGGTCTCGACATGCGGCAGGCCGAACACGCCGCCGACCAGCAGGAAGAAGGAGACGATCGGCAACGCCACGAAGAGCAGGATTGCATTCAGCCCCTTGCGCGGCACGCGCGGGATGAGCATCGGCACCAGCAACAGCACGAACAGGATGCCGACCAGGATCGGCCGCCAGCGCTCCTCGATCGGATAGGTGCCGAACATCAACTGGCCGAATTTGGCGTTGACGAAGGCCCAGCAGGCGCCAGTCCAGCCGTCGGGCTGGACGCCACCTTGCGAAACGGTAGCACAGACGGTGCGGTCCGGCCCGCTCCAAACGGCATTGATGAAGGCCCAGTTGATGACCTGCGGCAGAATCCAGAGCACAATGGCAATGCCGAGTATGGTGAGGATGGCGTCGCCGACCGAACCGATCAGGTTCTTGCGCACCCAGGCATAGGCGCCATGTTCAGTAGGCGGTGCCGGCTGAGCAAGCGCCATCTCGGTGCGCACCCAGGACATATCGTGTTCCTGCATGGCCCTACCTCTCCACCAGCGCCATTCTGGCGTTGACGATATTCATGACGAAGGACGTCACCAAGCTCAGCACCAGATAGGCGATCATCATGATGAACACGCCCTCGACCGCCTGGCCGGTCTGGTTCAGTACCGTGCCGGCGGTGGCGGTGAGATCGGGATAACCGATGGCTATTGCCAGCGAGGAGTTCTTGGTGAGGTTGAGATATTGGCTGGTGAGCGGCGGGATGACGATGCGCATTGCCTGCGGCACCACCACGAGGCGCATGATCGGACCGGAACGCAGCCCGAGCGCAGCCGCCGCTTCGCTCTGGCCCTTGCTCACGCCCCTGATGCCGGCGCGCACGATCTCGGCGATGAAGGCGGCCGTGTAGAAGGAAAGCGCAAGCAACAGCGACAGGAATTCCGGCTTGACCCAGAAGCCGCCGGTGAGATTGAAGGTCGACTGCTTCGGGAAGTCGAAGGTGAGCGGCATACCGCCGAGAAAGAAGGCGAGCACCGGCAGGCCGACAATAAGCGCCAGGGAGGTCCAGAATACCGGGAATTGCTGGCCGGTCGCCCTCTGCCGCTGACGTGCCTTGTGAGCGACGAACCAAGCCATGGCAATGGCGAGCAGCAATGCCACGCCGATCAGCCAGGAACCATCCCCCCAAATGGCGCGCGGGAAATAGAAGCCGCGCTGGTTGAGGAAGGAGCCGAACGGCAGGTGGATGCTTTCGCGCGGTGGCGGCAGCACGGCGAGCACGCCCGAATACCAGAAGAAGATGACCAGCAGCGGCGGGATGTTGCGGAAGATTTCGACATAGACCGTGCAGATCTTGCGGATCAGCCAGTTCTGCGACAGGCGGCCGATGCCGATGATGAAACCGACAATGGTGGCGATGACGATACCGGCGACGGCGACGATGATGGTGTTGAGAAGGCCCACGATCAGCGCGCGGCCGTAGGTCGCGTCCGAAGTGTAGGCGATCGGCGTGTCGGAAATATCGAAGCCGGCCCTGCTCTTGAGGAACTGAAAGCCAGAGGCGATGTGCAGGCGCTGGAGGTTCTCGATGACGTTGTTGATGATCCACCAGATCGAGCCGAACAGCAGGATCACAACCAGCGTCTGGAAGAACAGGCTGCGTATTCTCGGGTCATTGATGAAGGAGCCGCGGCTCGGCTCCTCGCGAAGTATTTCCTGCGAAGCCATGGACCGTCCCCTGAAAAGAGAAACCGGGAGGCAGACGACCTGCCCCCCGGATCACATTTCAATCAGCGGATCGGCGGGCCATATTGCAAGCCGCCCTTGGTCCACAGCGCGTTGATGCCGCGCGCAATCTTGAGCGGGCTGCCCGAGCCGACATTGCGCTCGAACATTTCGCCGTAGTTGCCGACGGCCTTGACGATGTTGACGACCCAATCGTTGGAGAGGCCGAGATCGGCGCCGTACTTGCCGTCGGGCTCGGTGCCGAGGATACGCTGGATGTTCGGATCGGTCGACGTCTTCATCTCGTCGACATTCGCCTGGGTGATGCCGGCTTCTTCGGCGTTGAGCAGCGCAAAATATGTCCAGCGCGCGATATGCGCCCATTGGTCGTCGCCCTGGCGCACGGCCGGGCCCAACGGCTCCTTGGAGATGATCTCTGGCAGCACGACATGGTCGGCCGGCGAGGACAGTGTCAGGCGGATGCCGTAAAGGCCGGACTGGTCGGTGGTGTAAGCATCGCAGCGGCCTGCGTCATAGGCTGCGTTGACCTCTTCCAGCTTCTCGAACACGACGGGGTTGTATTCCATCTTGTTCTTCTTGAAGTAGTCGGCGAGGTTGAGCTCGGTCGTGGTGCCGCTCTGCACGCAGACGGCGGCGCCCGAAAGCTGCAGCGCGGAGTTCACGCCCGGCAGCTTCTTGGCGTTGATCATGAAGCCTTGGCCGTCATAGTAGGTGACGCCGACGAAATCGAGGCCGAGCGCGCTGTCGCGGTTGCTGGTCCAGGTGGTGTTGCGCGACAGGATGTCGATCTCGCCCGACTGGAGCGCGGTGAAACGCTCCTTGGCGCTGAGCGGCGTGAACTTAACCTTGGAGCCGTCACCGAAGACGGCGGCCGCCACGGCGCGACAGAAGTCCGCGTCGATGCCCTTCCACTCACCCTTGTCGTCCGGTGCCGAGAAGCCGGCGAGGCCGGTCGAGACGCCGCACTGGATAAAGCCCTTCTGCTTAACGGTGTCGAGCGTGCCGGCCGAAGCGGCGGACGCCATGAACCCGAGCGCGGCGGCGCCAAGGATGCCGATTGCAATGTGTTTCATGACCCACAGACCCTTTTCTGGTTACAGGCGCCCCCTGCTGCCAGGCGACACTGATCTTTTTTCGTTTGTGAATGCAGCTCCCACGTTAAGGCCCACTCCCGGACCCGCATCGGTTACGATGCCTGCCTCCCATTCACGAAACGCATCGAAGGCGATTATTCCTGTGAGGTCAAGGGAAATGACCGAATTGCGACCCGCTTGAAAACCAATTGCCGCAAATGCGTGAATTGCGGACAAGAGCACCATGAAACCGGCAGGCCGTGCAAACAAATCAGTCAAGTTGCGTCGTCCCGAATCGATCGCCGGCGACGAAATCCGCTTCGGCAATAGCTGCAGGTTATTGAGCGCGTGCGCCGCTGGATTGGCCCACCGGAACACCGGCTTTTGGCGGGCCAGGCGCGGTTGCGCGGGCCTTGCCGCCGCTTTATGGCTGGTCCCCTGACATCATTCGACCCCTTATATGAATTGGCTGGCGACGAACCATGGCTAAAGACGATATAGAAATGGGCATCAACACGCTGCTTGCCCATTCCGGCAACAACCCGCGCGATTATTTCGGTTTCGTCAATCCGCCGGTCGTGCATGCCTCGACGGTGCTTTATCCAAACGCGGCATCCATGGCCGGGCGCAGCCAGAAATACACTTACGGCACGCGCGGCACGCCGACGATGGATGCGCTCACGCTCGCGGTCGATGCGCTGGAAGGCTCGGCCGGAACCGTCGCCGTTCCTTCGGGGCTCGCCGCCGTGACCGTGCCGCTGCTCGCCTTCCTTGCCGCGGGCGACCACCTGCTGATCGTCGACAGCGTCTACCACCCGACGCGCCACTTCGCCGATACGATGCTGAAGCGGCTCGGCATCGAGGTCGAATATTACGAACCGCGCGTCGGCGCCGGGATCGCATCTCTGATCAGGCCCAACACCAAGGTGGTGTTCACCGAATCGCCGGGATCGAACACGTATGAGGTGCAGGACATCCCGGCTATCGCCAAGGCAGCGCATGCTGCCGGCGCTATCGTGATGATGGACAACACCTGGGCGACCCCGCTCTACTTCAAGCCGCTCGACCATGGCGTCGATATCTCGATCCATGCGGCGACGAAGTATCCGGCCGGGCATTCCGATGTGCTGCTCGGCCTGGTTTCGGCCAACGAGAGCTGCTGGACGAAGCTCTATGACGGCTTCTGCACGCTCGGGTGCTGCTCCGGTCCCGACGACATCTATCAGGTGCTGCGCGGCCTGCGCACCATGGGGGTGCGGCTCGAGCAGCACCGCAAGAGCGCGCTCGATATCGCGCGGTGGCTCGAGGAGCAGCCAGGTGTCGCGCAAGTGCTGCACCCGGCTCTGGACAGCCATCCCGACCACGCGCTCTGGAAGCGCGATTTCTGCGGCTCGAGCGGTGTCTTCTCGGTCGTGCTCAAGGGCGGCGGGCAGAAGGCGCAGCACGCTTTTCTCGATGCCCTCAAGATCTTCGGGCTCGGCTATTCCTGGGGCGGCTATGAGAGCCTTGCCGTTCCGGTCTTCCTCGGCGACCGCACCATCGCCAAGGGGGCTTACGCCGGCTCGCTGATCCGCCTGCAGATCGGGCTGGAAGATGTCGAGGACCTCAAGGCCGACATTCTCCGCGGCCTGGCCGCGGCGGCTGCCGCCGGATGAGAGGCTGATTGGCGAAAGCTCCCATAGACCGGCAGACAGGCCTCGGCCGAAGCTGTAGCATGGCCCACGCAACTAACGCGGGAACCTTTTGTCCGCGGGCGCATCCAGTGCGGATGTAACACTGTCTGGAGATCGGGCGAGATGAGAAAGCGTGCCATGGAAGCCGCCGAGGTCGGCCCGGCCGAGGCCGGCGACATGGCGCTGGTGCGCCGGGCGCTTGCGCGCGATCCAGACGCGTTCCGCACCATCATCAAGACGTACAACCAGCGACTCTACCGCATCGCGCGTGGCGTCGTGCGCAACGACGCCGAGGCCGAGGATATCGTGCAGGAGGCCTATATGCGCGCCTTCGCCAATCTCGGCGCTTTTCGCGGCGAGGCTTCGCTTTCGACCTGGCTGTCGCGCATCGTCATCAACGAAGCGCTCGGCCGGCTGCGCAAGCGCAAGCGGATCGTTGCGATGCCCGGAAATCCGGAAGCGCAGATCATCCGGTTTCCCTTGAACCAAAACGACTTGAATCCAGGAGACGATCCGGAGCGGACTATGGCGCAGCGGCAGATCCTCGGGCTTGTCGAACGGGCGACCGACAGCCTTCCCGATGTCTATCGTACCGTCTTCGTCGCCCGTGTCATCGAGGGCCTCAGCGTCGAGGAGACCGCCGACCTGCTGGGCGTGAAACCCGAGACGGTGAAGACCAGGCTGCACCGGGCGCGAACACTGGTGCGAAAGGCGCTGGACGACGAGATCGGCCCGGTGTTGCTCGACGCCTTCCCCTTCGCCGGCCGGCGCTGCGAGCGGCTGACGCAGGCGGTGATGAGAAGGTTGGGATTCGAGCCCTGATTTCGATCTCCCGCCCTTTTCCCGGGAACGTTTCGTTCTTGCCCGCATCCAATGGCAGTCAACACCAGATGAAGCCCGAGGCCAGAACCGCCGGGCGAAGGAGATGCCATGTTCATGCGACCGACTGCCGCCCTCGCCGCCCTTTTTTTGATCAGTACGGCGCCGCTGGCGCTAGCTGCCGAAAAGCCCACCGACCCGCAGATCGCCCATATCGCCTATACGGCCGGCACGATCGACATCGAAGCGGCCAAGCTGGCGATCAAGAAGTCGAAAAACAAGGAGATCATCGACTTCGCCAAGGACATGGAGCGCGACCATGCGGCGGTGAACAAGCAGGCGCTCGACCTGGTGAAGAAGCTGAAGGTCACGCCCGAGGACAACGACACCAGCAAGGCGCTGGCCAAGGCCGCGAAGGAGGAGCGCGCCAAGCTGGCAAAGCTGCAAGGGGCAGCCTTCGACAAGGCCTATATCGAGAACGAAGTGGCCTATCACAAGCAGGTCGACAGCGCGCTCGAAACCTTGCTGATCCCCTCGGCCACTAATGCCGAGCTGAAGAGCCTGCTGGAGACCGGCCTCAAGATATTCCAGGGGCATGAGCAACATGCCGAACATGTCGCCGGCATGCTGAAATGAGGCCGCTGGCTCTTGCGCCAGCGCTGGCGGCGGCGCTCATCGCGTCGCCGGCGCTCGCGGCGACCATCGAGGTGACGATCGACAAGTTGGTCTTTTCGCCGGCAAGCGTCCAGGCCAAGGTCGGCGATACGATCGAGTGGACGAACATGGATATTCTCGCCCATACCGCCACGGTCAAAGGCGGCTGGGATGTGATGATCCCGGCGAAGTCGAAGGGCAAGGTTACGCTCAAGGCGGCAGGGGCAGTGGACTATTTCTGCCGCTTCCATCCCAACATGAAGGGCCATATCGAGGTAGCCCCTTGATCACCCTACCGGAGAGCGAGGCGCATCCGCGCCTCGCCTAACCTTGCAGCAATCCTCCCATGCCCGGTTGGCGCACCCCGCACCGGCATACTCCTCGCCAAGGCCATGACATTCGGGCGAATTGCCGAACCGATTCCGCAAACCTTCCTAAAGGATTGACGCGATTGTCCAAGTGGAGGCTGTCGGTGGCCTGCCACAGGTTCCGCATCGCGCAATAATATTCCCCTCAGCGCCGATGAAACGGATCGGTTTGGCTTTCCAATTTCCGCCTTTGGCGGCATTGCCCATTGCACAGAATTCCCCGTTTGACAGGGCCGGCCATGGCATTTCGCCTTTTCGTTCCGATCCTTGCCGGCGCGACGCTTCGCGAACGGCTGCTTGCTTGCATCGGCGCGACCATTGGCATCGCGCTCACCGGGATGATCAGCGGGCTTGCCATGGGCAGCGGCCCGCTTGTGGCGATGCTGGTGGCGCCGATGGGCGCTTCCGCCGTGCTCCTCTTTGCCGTTCCGTCGAGCCCGCTGGCGCAGCCCTGGTCGATTGTCGGCGGCAACACGATTTCGGCGCTGGTGGGCGTGACGGTCGCGCATTTTGTGCATGACACGGTGATAGCCTCCGGCCTTGCGGTAGCGCTGGCGATCGCCGCCATGTCGTTCACGCGCTCATTGCATCCGCCGGGAGGTGCCGCGGCACTCACCGGCGTGCTCGGCGGGCCGGCGGTTACCGCCGCGGGCTTCCTGTTCCCCTTCGTGCCGGTGGCGCTGAATTCGACCATCCTGGTCGCGCTCGGCTTCCTCTTCCATAAGCTGTCTCGGCGCAACTATCCGCATGTGCATGTGCCCGCCGCCAGCGGACACGGCACTGCCGACCGGCCGCCGGCCGAGCGCGTGGGCTTCCGGCCCGAGGATGTCGACGCCGCGCTCTCGGCGCTCGACGAGACCTTCGACATCGACCGTGACGACCTGGAGCGCCTGCTGCGGCAGGTCGAACTGCAGGCGACGGTGCGTTCGCAGCGCACGCTGCTTTGCCGGGACATCATGTCCCGCGATGTGATCTCGGTGATGGAATCTGCCTCTGCCGACGAGGCGCGTAAACAGCTCATCGACCACAATATTCGCACCCTGCCGGTGATCGACGCGAGCGGCCGTCTCACCGGCGCGGTCGGCTTGCGCGAGCTGACACGAGCCAGCGAAACCGTGAAAGGGGTGATGTCGAAGGCCGGCACAGCCTCGCCCGATACGCCGGCGATGAGCCTGTTGCCGGTGCTGACCGACGGCCGCAGCCATGCCGTGGTGATCGTCGATAGCGAGCGGCATATCCTCGGACTGATCACCCAGACCGACCTGCTGGCGGCGGCCGCGCGCGTGCAGGTACCGCCGCCGCTCAAAGCGGTAGCATAGAGCCACACCGATCACCCGGGCCTATCCCCGCTCGCCATTCGATCAAGCCACCGCGCCGCTCGTCTTGTCTCTGCTGGCCGGGTGACATGCGTCCATGCGCCATCATAGACCGGCTTGCGCCGCTCGATCCAGGCACTCAGGCCTTCGCGCAGATCTGCCGTGGGGGCCATGCGCGCGAACTGCTCGGCCTCGACGAGCAAGCCCTCGGCAATGCTGTGATCAATGCCGCGGGCGACCGAGGTGAGGATAGCGGCGACGGCAGCCGGCGAATGGCCAATGATGCGTCGAGCGAGATCTTCCGCCTGCGGCATCAATTCGGCATGTGGCACGACCTTGTTGACAACCCCAAGCTCGGCGGCGCGGTGCGGCGAAAACGCCTCGCCTGTCAAAAGCAGTTCAAGCGCCTGCTTGCGCCCGGCAAGCCTCGGCAGGCGCTGCGTGCCGCCGAAGGTAGGCGGCATGGCGAGGTTAATTTCCGGTTTGGCGAACAGCGCGCGATCGCTGGCGATCGCCAGCGGCACCGCTTCGGTGATCTCACAACCGCCGCCGAAAGCCAGCCCGTTGACGGCGGCGATGACCGGCTTGCGAAAGGCTTCTAGCCGCGCCGTCAGACGCTGGCCGCGCCTCACGAAATCGCGTAGCGCGACATCGGTGCCTTCGGCCACGCTCAACGAGAATTCGTGGATATCAGCGCCGGCGGAAAACGCTCGCTCCCCTGCCCCGGTAAGGATGACGGCGCGCACGCCGTCGTCCGTCTCGATCCGGTCGAGAAGCGACAGCAGTCGGTCAATCAGCGCGTAATTCAGCGCATTCAGCTTGTCGGGGCGGTTGAGGGTGAGAATCGCGACGCGGTCGCGCGTCTCGCTCAGCACAAGTTCGGTCATGACCTTTCCTTTCCGGCAGTTCGGCCGGATAAGGAGCAGACTTGCGATTGCTTGTATATTCACTAGTCGGTATACTTATATGATGAACGAGAAAGCCAACCCGACCCGAAAACGCCTCGTCGACGCGGCGACCAAGCTCTTTTACGCCGAAGGCATCGGCCGCGTCAGCGTTGATGCCGTGGCCGAGAAAGCCGGGCTCACCAAGCGCACGCTCTACTACCATTTCAAGAGCAAGGACGATCTGATCGCTGCCTATCTCGACGGGCGCGACCAGCCCAATCTCGAGCAGATGGCCGGCTGGTTCGACGCGGCGGAGGGCGGCGCGGACAAGAAGGTCGAGGCAATCTTCACCAACCTGGCGAGGGTGGCGCGTCACCCAAAATGGAAGGGCTGCGGTTTCCTGCGCACGGCGGCCGAGCTGGCGGCGATGCCCGGGCATCCGGCGGTCAAGGCCGGAGCGCGCCACAAGACCAATTTCGAAAAATGGCTGGCCGGCGCACTTTCAGACCACAATGTCGGCCAGGCCAAGATGTTGGCGCGCGAGATCGTGCTTCTGATGGACGGTGCTTTTTCCAGCATGCTGATCCACCACAATCCCGACTACGTTAACGCCGCCGGTCATGCCGCCGCGACCCTGATACGGGCGAGGATGGCCGGTAAGGACGCCGCCTAGCCGGCGGGGCCGTCCCGATTGATGCGGTCCGGCAGGGAAGAGCACCCTCAGGACCATGCCAACCAAGCCGTGCCGGCGAGAAGCGTCACCAGCGTCAGCGGCAGGCCGACCTTGAAGAAGGCGGAAAAGGAAAGCTCCTTGCCGGCCGCCTTTGCCTGCTCCGCGACGATCAGATTGGCGACCGAGCCGAGCAGCGTGAAATTGCCGGCAAGCGTCGAGCTCATCGCCACCACCAGCCAGGCGCGCTCCGGATTTTCCAACCCGGGGATGAAGGGTCGGAGCGCCAGCACCGCCGGTACATTGCTCATGATGTTGGAAAGCACCGCGGTGAAGCCGGAGAGCCGCCAGACATCGTTGAGGCCGACGTCCTTCGCCCAGGCGACCATATCCGGGGTGAGCAGCGTGCGCTCGGCGCCCGCAACCACCACGAACAGGCCGGCGAACATGAAGAGCAGCGGCCCATCGATCTCGCGGTAGATGCGCCGTGGCTTGATCGCCCGGGTGACCAGCAGGAAGGCGCCGGCGATCAGCGCCGCCTTGGCGACGGGAACGCCGGCAAAGAAAGCCAGCGCCAGCAGCACGCAGACGATGGTGGCCTTCAGCACCTGCCCAGGCAGCATGCGGCCGCGATAGACTTCCGGGCTGAGTTCGGCGGGGCGGGAGAATTCGGCGCGGTAGACGTAACGCACGATAACGATGACGCAGAGCAGGCCGAACAGCGCCACCGGCGCGAGCGCCAGCGTGAAGGCCGGATAGGAAATGCCCGACAGCGCGCCTATCACCATGTTCTGCGGATTGCCGGTGATGGTGGCCACGCTGCCGCAGTTCGAGGCCGTGCAGGTGGCGATGAGGTAAGGCACCGGGTTGCGATTGATCACCCGTGTGACGTGGACGACGATCGGCGCCATCACCAGGCAGATCGCGTCGTTGACCAGAAAGGCAGAGAGCACGCCGGTCAACAGAGTCACCATGACCAAAAGCATGAAAGGCGCATGGGCATGCTCGATGGCAAAGCCGCCAAGCGCGCGAAACGCGCCCGACACCTTCAGATGCGCGACCACAATCATCATGCCGAGCAGCAGAGTGATGGTGTCGAAATTGATGGCTTTGTAGGCGTCCTCGATACCGATCGCACCGATGGCGATCATGGCGGCGCCCCCCAGCAGCGCGATGCCGGCGCGGTCGAGGCGAAGACCCGGGATGCGGCCGACAGCGACGCCGGCATAAGTGGCTACGAGGATGAAAAGCGCACCCGCGCCGGTCCATGTCATTGCAAGAAGGTCCCCGTTGCCTGCCCTGCCCGGCAGAATCTGCCGTCGCATGGAGCGGCCCCACATTTAGCAAGGGCAGCGCAAAGGGAAAGCGCACAAGCGCATGAAGCGCGATAACGCTTTCGTGGGCTTCACATTCATAAACACTAATGTAAAGAACGGTGAATTAACCTATGTGACCGATAATCCAGGCGTTGGGGGACTGACGGATGAACACGGTCGTTGAAGTGGAACATCGCGTCGAGTCGCGGGAAGGATCGACGCGTCCACAGGAATGCTCCCGCTGCCACGGGGCGAAGAAGGTTTTCGTTTGCGAGCGCTGGCTGAGCTCGAACGGCCATTGCTGCCCGGAGGGCACGCATCGGCTGAGCTGCCCGGGGCATAGCATCGTCTGCCTCGAATGCAGTGGGCGCGAGCGTTAGCGAGACCCGTGCAGTGCCGGTGGGCTGCCAAGCGCCGCAGCCGTCGCGCCCAGGGCGCTGCTACGGCGCAGGGCGCTCCGAGCGCCAAAACGCGTGCTCGACCACTATGTGCAGTTCATCGCCAAAACCGTCCACGCTGGAACAACTCGCAGCGAAGCTGAGCATGCGTCGGCTTAATTGCCGGGGCGGCGATCAGATCCGTCCGAGCACAACCAGAATGATGACAATAACAAGAACCAGCCCCAAACCACCGCCGCCGTAGTAGCCAGTGCCGTAGAACGGCCCACCGCCTATGCCGCTAAACCCGCCAAGCAGAGCAAGGATAAGAATGATAATAAGAATTGTGCCGAGACCCATGACCTTTTCCTCTTTCTGAAGCGCTACCCCGGCGCCGTTATGACCAAGTCAACTCGCAAGCGGCGCGCATGTTCCGCTCACTTCCGGGCCGATTCTACTGGGGACTGGCCGAGTAAGACGACACCATCGGCTGTCCAGGGTTGGCTTCAAGTTTGATGGGGACCAAAAACATAAGCGCGATGGCGATAGCGATTGAGACGATAACAGTAGCGGTGCTGAACACGTCCTTCATGTTCCTATCCTTAATATTCAAAGATGCTGAACAACGTGTTCGCCAAGTCTCCTGTTCCACTTTACCTTCGTGGAACCATTCTCCCGCCCGCCCGTTTGAGGCAGCCCGATCCGGGCAACCTTGGTAAACGGAGGCAGGCATATGGGCGCTCTTATCGGCATACTGATCACCTTCCTGGTTGTGATCCTGGTGCTGTATCTCGTGCAACGCCTTCCGCTCGATGCCCGCGCGCGCCAGATCGCGCAGATCATCGTCATCATCATCGGAATTGTTTCGCTGCTCAAATATCTTGCAGTGTTCTAGCCGCGATCCACATTCGACGCCCATGAGAACTCAGTCGATCGCATTTACTGCCGGCAAAATATCGTTGGCCGGCACAATGGCTGCAGCGTGAGCGCCGCCACGGCCCGGCCCGACACGCGCGCGATGACCTGCGCGCAGACGCAGGCGCTGATCAGAGCGATCATGCCGCTGTCTTGACCACGGGTCCGAACACCTATGACCGGCTCGTTCGGCAGTTCGGCAACGGGTGCGACTGGCCGGAAGTGCCAGTCTCGACGACGGTTCCGACCAAGGACGGCGGGTGCCGCGTCTATCGTGCGAAGAGCCGATCAACCTTCCCGACTGACCCTTGCTTCTTGCGCCGGCGCGGAACCATTGCAACCTTTTGCGGGTTTTAGCAGCCGGCAATGGGGCTTGCCGGGCGCGAGAGAGACACTTGGCCCCGTGCATAACCGCAGGAGGAACGGCAATGCCTGAAATCGCGCGCAGCGGCAGTTGCCTATGTGGCGGCGTGCAGTTCCGCGTCACCGGCGAGCCGCTCCGGGTCGGCCTCTGTCACTGCAAGGACTGCCGCAAGACAAGCGGATCGGCCTTCCATGCCTATGCCGTATGGCCGCTGCGAGCGTTCGAAACCACCGGCATCACCAGCAGCTACGGCATTCGAAGCTTTTGTCCCAGTTGCGGAAGCCGCGTTCCGTCCGTCGGCGATGACGAGGCCGAGGTCCCGATCGGCAGCCTGGACGTTGCGCCAACCGAAGGGTTGGTGCCGAGCTACGAACTCTGGATCGGACGCCGCGAGCCTTGGTTGCACCCCCTGCCCGCGGCGCGTCAGTTCGAGCATGACCGGGTCGCCGATGATTCGGCCACAGGCGATGAACCCAGCGCGGAGCCACAACAAAGGTCAGCCTAGGTCGGACCCTTGGCGGACTTTGGTCGTAACGACAACGACCTTCGGTCGAGCGGCCGCCACCGGATAATCCGGAAAAGCGCTCGGCTGTCGATTGATATGCGCGGACTTTTCTTGAAGTTTTGCTTTTTCAACCAGCAGTCGGTTTGCCGGCCAATCCGCTGCCGCTAGCGTTTTGAACGTGGTAAAACATGAGTCGTGGCCGGCACGGCTTCAGGCAACAGAGTTTTACCGACTTTGCAAATGTAAGAATTTTCAACCATGTTTCCCGCGGCAATACAACCCTTGAGATTGTTCCTCCTGGCATCTTCAGTGCTTATCTTGTGAAGTACAAGCTGCAGTTGCAGTACCAAGGTGAAAATTCTTTCGGCTCAAGAAATTTTTTTAATCACTTCCCATTCCGGTTATAGCGAACATGACGTTTAAAATTGCCACGACCGGCAAGCGCAATGACTTTAGGCCTTGTACAAAAGGCCATCTTTGTTTCTTCCCGTTTTTGCTACATAGTGCTGCCGAATCTTGAAACCGGACGGGGCGGTTTTCATGACGTCGGCGCCTGAACACAGCCGCAACATGCATGTACGGTATCCACCGATCGACGGGTTCTGGACTTGGGACATCAAGCGCGACCGTGTCTATGGCGACGCCAATCTTTCAGACTACTTCGGTTTGACGCTCGACGAATTCTCGCACGGCGCGTCGCTGGAGCGATGCGTGCAAAGCATCGACCAGGACGACCGCTCAAGGGTTCGGCTGGCTATCCGCGAGGCCGTGGAGCGCAAGTCCAGCTTCAGGCAGATCTATAGGGTCCGTTCGGAGAAGATGGGGTTGCGCAAGATCCTGGCCGTCGGCCAATGTTACGTCGACGGGGTGGGCGAAGCGGCCCTCTACCCTGGCTGGTTCGTTGATCTGACGTACGACACCGCGTGCGAGGAGCAGGCGCTGCGCGAGATCCACAACCATGTCGGGCAGGCCAAGGACATAGCGCGATCGATCGGGCACGACCTAATGTCCTATCTTCTGGACAATATCGAAGAAGAGGCCGAGCAGCGCCTTGATAGAAAACTGAGGAGGCGAAGATCGTCCTGAGGCCGCTTTCGCTAGCTTCGCTTGCCGCGCCTGCCGATTTCGGCCGTGACCATGCGCGCGAAAAGCGACTGGGGGGATCGGCGTTCGATGAGTTTGGCTCGCTCCAGCGCCTCATCGCCGTAAAATTCGATCAGCACGCCGGCGGCCTTGGCGGCATCGGCTCTCAACCGACCGAAATCGGCCTGCCCGCTCTCGGCCGAGGGCACGCTCCTGGCAATCACGTCAAGCATAACTTGCAACTTGTCGGGAGTGCTGCCCTCGTCTTCGTGCATGGTCGCTATCCGGTCGGGCGCGTAAAATATCGACATTTCCGCTCGATGTCCAACGCGTTCGTTGATCGAGCATCAATGCAACCGGGTACAGCTTCGCCGCGAGCGGGGCCACAATCTTCATACAAGCATAGTGAGCCAAACTTACCGCGTATACGTTTGAGGGGCCCATGGACCAGCCTAGCAAAATGGAAAACCTGCAGTTTGCGCAGGGGATCTTGCGAGAACTTCGCCAGAAGGCCGAAGCCGATGGCGAAAAGCTTCTGACCTACCTGATCGACATGGCTTATCTCGAAGCCAGTGACCGCATCCGTGCCCATTGGATCGGCAGCCACGAACACGAAGGGCGTCGCGCCAAGGGCTGAGCCTGCCCGCCCCGGGCGGCAGGCCGGAACGCAAAAAAAGCCCGCCATGCCTTCCGGCACGGCGGGCGGATCAAAGCGCGTAAGGCTATATCAAGCAGCCATGATTATGACGCGGCCGCCTGCTGGCGGACCGGAAGCTTCCAGCCCGGCCGCGCGAAATGGCAGGTATAGCCGTTGGGGTAACGCTCAAGATAGTCCTGATGCTCGGGCTCAGCTTCCCAGAAGGGCCCGACCGGGGCGAGCTCGGTGACGACCTTGCCAGGCCACAGGCCGGATGCGTTGACGTCGGCTATCGTGTCCTCGGCGATCCGCTTCTGCTCGTCGCTGGTGTAGAAAATAGCCGAACGATAGCTTGTGCCGATATCGTTGCCTTGGTGGTTCTTCGTCGTCGGATCGTGGATCTGAAAGAAGAATTCGAGAAGCGTGCGGAAATTGGTCCTGGCCGGGTCGAAGATGATCTCGATCGCCTCGGCGTGAGTGCCGTGATTGCGGTAGGTAGCGTTGGGAACATCGCCGCCGCTATAGCCCACTCGCGTCGAGATCACGCCGGGCAAGCGCCGGATCAGATCCTGCATGCCCCAGAAGCAACCGCCGGCAAGGACCGCACGCTCGGTGGAAGAAGCCATGTCACACCTCCTTTGGATTGCTCCATAGATAGGCGTTGCGCCTGGATTCTTCCAGCGGCTCCAACAGGCGAACGCTGAGACCGGGACCGACGTATGTCGTGTCTGACTCAACGCCTCCGCTGCCTAGAAATCCGGTGTCTGCTTGAATCTTCGCACAACCACCTCGAAAAGGATGTCCGAGATCCACATTGCCGAGACGCCGATGAGGAAGGCTGCGGCGAGCGTGGTGGTATCGTCGGCGGCGTCCGGTATCGGCAGGCCGCTTGCACGAACCCAGGCGACGACAGGCAACGTCAGATAGGCGGCGGCCAAAGCGCCGCAGATGGGCGAGGCAATCATCTCGCGCAGCTTGTAGCGATGGCGCGACAGCGCCCTCAGCACGCCGCCGGCGAGCCCCGCCGCTACGACCTGGCCTTTGATGCCGAGAAGATCGAAGATGTCATGCATCACGGCCTCCAGCCGCAGAGTTTTTCGCCCTTGCGGTTGTGCGCAAGCAGCGCCCTCGCCTCCTGGTCCGATAGCGCGTCGACCGCCCTATTGGAAAGGCGCACAGGCGAGGCAACAGCGCAGAAGCCGCCCCTGGCCGTCGTGCAGCCGGCAAGCGCGGCGGCTATGGCGGCGACAATCAGTCCCTTGCCCATGACTTCAGCTCCTTCCTGATCGCGCCTGCCGGCAAGGCGCCGATGTCGTTGTCGACCTGGTCGGCGATATTGCGGGCTGCGGCCTCCGCGTCGGCCTGCTTGCTCAGCTCGGCCCGCGCGCCGGCAAGGCGCTGGCGGAAACCCCAGCAGAGCGCGCCGACGAAACCGGCGCCGATCGCCAGGATCGTCGGATTGGTGAGAAGCCATGCCAGCAACGCGCTCATAGCAGCGCTCCGATGAGAAGACCGGCGATGAAGCAGGCGGCGCCCACGATCACATACGGCCTGGCGGCTTCAATGCAGGCGGCGAGCAAACTTTGCAGGTTTTCCATCTCAGCGCTCCCAGCCCAACCGGCGTGCGAGCAGATGCCACCACTCGGCCGTCGCGGCGATGGCGAGACCGAGGCCGGTCTCCAGCGCCATCTGGATGTCGGGATCGGCGGAGAACGCCGAGGCGTCGTCGGCGCCCAGGAGACCGCGTGCGACAAGCACACCCGCGCAATAGCGCAGGGCGATGCGGATGATGACGGCAATCATTGGCAGAACACTCCGAAAAGATCGCAGGGAAGATGCGTGGCCCAGGCGGTGAGCGAACCGAGCGCCAACGCGATCAAAGCGAGGACGCCGGCGGCCTTGGCGGACGATGCGGATTTGGGTAGCGCGATGGGTGCATCACTTACGGCGGGCGATCCGGCGCCGGCGGGCGTTGCTGCCGGCGTAATATCATCGCCCGATGCAGGCTCCGGCGACGCGGATTCTCCAGCCGCCGACGGCGCGGCCGACATCAGCAATGCCTGCCGCCGCACCGAGGCGACGCGGGCGCTCCAGCCCCGGCCGAACCTCGGCCAGGTCGAAAGCTTTTCGAGAAAGGCGAGCCGCGCGTCGCAGAGCGCGTCGATCACGACGCCGGTGGGTTTTGCCCTCGCCGCCGCGAGCGTCGCCGGACCGATGCGGCCGTCCTGGCCAACGCCTAGCACCGCCTGCAGATATCTTGCCGCCCGGCCCGGCCCGCTGTTCACGGCAAAGTCGAAGACGGCATAGTCGACACCATCGGGGAGCTCGGCGCCAACGATCGCATCCCAGTAGAAACGGCGATAGACCGTGGCGACTTGCTCGTCGCTGATGGCGCGAAGGTCGGCCTTGGTGGCGTCGGCCTTCACGTAACGGCGGAAATTGACCAGTGTGACACCTTTCATGGTCGCGCCGCCAGGATCGGCAGGGTTGTCCGACCAGCCGCCTTCGGATTTCAAGACGAGCGAAAGGGCACGCGCGAAATTGCGATCCATGAGTGTTCCTTTCCGGCCGGCAGGGCAGTCGATGCTTGGATTTGTCGAATATGTTGTTAGTATCGGCTTCCGAAGAGGGGCCGAGCCATGGAAGACTTCGAGTACAAAAGTGCTGACGACGTTTGGGAAGGTGAAGCCTCTTACAACGAGCCGATGCCGCTGCTTTTATGGGCTCTAGTCGGGCTAGCGCTTCTTAATATTATTTTGGCGGTATTCCTGGTCGCGGTATATTTCCAGCTACTCGATTAATCTCCCGGCCTTGACGTTGCGTCGGCAAGGGTTCCAGATAACGTAAAGCCCCCGCCTCCACCTTTGTTTGTCGGCCATCCCGAAGTCGGGCCGCTAAGGTAGATCAGAGGCGTTCCCAGAGCCGCGACCGCGACTGTCGGATTGACGGGCTTCTTGATCGAATCGATAAACAGTCTACGGTTAGCAACGACCGATAGGTCCAGGTAGCTTGGCCATACCATGAGGTCGGCCAAGTCCCCGTTCATTTTGGGGTTGTTCGTGCCACCGCCGCTGACAAACCAGTCGACCAATGTCCAGTCGATGTTCTGACCGGTGGTATAGGTCGCTGCCGTGGCCAGATCAGAAACGTCGTTCATATAAAACCAACGTGTGGCCGTGCTCGCCAACTGAAACGAAGCTAAGAAGTGGTTCCATCCAGACGCGACGTTGTACACCGGAGATGACCGAATATCGGCAATGGTAGTACCCGACGAATTACTCACCGAAACCGACGTGAGGCCGGAAGCGCTCAAGTTCAGCAGAACGCGAGAGCCGGTAGCACCCGTTACGCCGATGCCGCCTAGCGGCGTCAGCGGACCAGCGTCCGTAGCCTTTTTGAACCAAAAGGACGCTAAAATCGAATTGCCATCAACGGCTCCCGTCAAACCGCCGCCGCGAGACAGGACGGTGGTGACGCCGTCAAAGTTCACAGCGCCGGCCCGATAACGGGGCCTGGCTATAGCCGGGACGATACCGGGCAACATATCAAGCAAGCCCAAGCGCGGTTTTCAACGCGCTGATTGAGAGATCGAAATTCGCTAGCATGGCTGCGATCTTTTCTTCCGCACTCGGCGTCTCCGGCGGCGGGATGTCCTCGACTTCATAGACCTGCTGGATCACGCCATCGATCTCCACATAAGACGGCAAGCCGACCGTCTGCTTTCCCTCCGGCACCTCAAACGGCGCTGCAATCCTGCCGCCCACCGCCTCGACTTTCTCGAGCGTCCAGATGCCCTGGTCGTAGAAGCCGCGCAGGCTGTCGCCGTTCATCTGGACGTCGATCGGATAGGGATCGCACGGCGTCTCAATTTGACGGCCGTCGCCGTAGACTGCGGTGTAGCTGCCGACCACCTGCTGCACGACGAGGGAGCCGTGCCATTCACCCCAGATGCCGTCAGTTTTCCGAACGAGAATCGATGTCATGGTTTGCTCCTTATGTTCTCACGACGCCTGTGATGACGAGGCGGCTGGTGGTGTCGACGAAGCCGGTCAGGTAGACGGTTTCGGTGGTCTGGATGGTTATCGGGAAACTCTCGACGCCCGTGGCCACCACGAAATTCGCCCCGAGAGACAGCGTTCGGGCAGAGGTGACCGCAGTCACCTTCACGACAAAACCGAACAGAGGGTTGGCGTTGGTTGGATTGTTCAGAGTCGCCGACGTACTCAATGCCAGCGAGGCGTTGTTGCCGAGCGACATATCCCAGGAAACGGTCGCGCCCGAGGTCAACGCCTGGTAGGCGACCGTCGATTTGAGCGCGGCAGCTGTGAGCAACTTGCTGGCCGTGCCGAGCTGGAATTCACTGTTCGAGGCAATCGCCTGCGACGCGAGCATGGCATAGGTCACCAGCCCGGCCGGCACCATGCCTGCCGTCAACTGGCCGAAGCCCAGCGCCGAGGACACCCGCCGCAGCAGAGTGTCATCCGACCCCGCCGCGATATCCGCGCGTGCGCCGCTGGAATTGGCCGATCGGCCGAGGACCGACACCGCAGCGCTGTCAGCCAGAGTATTCAGCGCCATCGCGTTCGTCGGCGGGCTGAAGGTGCCGGTGAAAGAGGCATTGGCTCTTGGCGCCAAGCTTCCCACCGCCACGCCGCTGTCCTTCACCAGCTTTCCGGTCGTGCCGTTAAACGTGGCGATGTTGTCGGTCGCGGCCGAGGCCGGCCCTGTGATCAGGCTTGCCACTGCCACGCCACTATCCTTGCCGGCCTTCCCTGTGGTGCCGGCGAAGGTCACGACGTTGTCGGTCACCGAGGAGGCCGGGCCGGTGAAGTCGCCGACGCCGGTGCCATCCGCCCCCTTATCGCCGGCGCGGGTGAAGATCAGCCAGATGCCGTCTGCGGTCGTAGGCAAGGTGCCGGCGCCGCTGACATAGGCGAGCGTCAGTTTTCGATAGCCCGCCCCGTCCACCACCGAGCCGATGACGTTGTAGACATAGGCGATTGCCGCCGACGCCTTGGAGCGCAGCGTGAGCTGGCCCTTGATCGTGTTGGTGCTGTCGTCGAACGTGTCCAGCAGGCCGCTCACCGTGGCGCCGCTGGAATCGAGATTGTCGATATAAGCGGCCGTGGCGGAGGCGGCGCTGACGTTGTTCAGCTTGAGCGTGCCGTTGCCAGGATCGGCATCGGCGATGCTGGTGGAAAAGGTGTAGCCAAGTGCCGCCGCCGCATTGGCGGCGGCGACGGCGCTTGCCGCCGCGTTGGTGGCCGAGGTCGCGGCATTGGTCGCGGAGCCGGAAGCGGCGGTGGCCGAGCCAGACGCGGCCGAAGCCGATCCGGCGGCAGCACTTGCCGACGTGCCGGCGCTGGTGGCCGAACCTGCGGCGGCGGAAGCGGAGCCGCTCGCCGCCGTCGCCGAATTGCCGGCATTGGTGGCGCTGATCGCGGCATTGGTAGCGGAACTGGACGCAGCGGTGGCGGAGCCGGAGGCGGCCGTGGCCGAGCCCGTCGCGTTGGTGGCGCTGGTGGCCGCCGCGTTCTTCGAAGTGAGTGCCGCGGCCGCGCTCGTCGCTGCGGCGTTGGCCGCGTCCACCGCACCGCCGAGCGTGTCTTGCGAGAGATAGAAGCTGAGCGGGATCGGATCGGCGCCGATCACCGGATCCAGCGTCTCGAAGGCGTAGACACGATCGGCCGAGACGGTGCCCTTCTGCACATGCACGGTCGTGCCCTTCTGCATCGTTCGCGCGGTGCGGGCGTCTGCGGCGCGAAACCACTGGCCTTCGCTCGCGGCGTAGATGCCGTTCTGGGTCTGATCGGCCTGATCCTTGACCAGCACGCGGTCGCCGACTTGCGTCAGCACGCCGTCGATGGTCTGCAGGCCGTAAAGGGTGATGTTCGCGGTCGTCGCCAGGCGCACGGGTTCGCGCTCGCCGGTCAACAGGCGAACGGCGGCAGTTACAGGTCGGGCCATAAGGCTTGCTCCATGAAAAAGCCCCGCGAAAGCGAGGCTTGGAAAAAGATTTGGATTGGCGCGCAGGCTGGATTTATAGCCGCACCGGAAATCAGTTCATTGTCGCCGCGATTTTCGCCAACCTCACTGAGCCTGCCCGCGCTCGGAATCCGAGCTATCTGAACCCAAAGCCGCTCCCGCTCCGGCCGCCCCGCTGGCGGTGCCGAGAGCGCTGTTGAACTGAACAATGTGTTTCAGATCTTTGTGTTCATTCACATAGGCGCGAATGCGGGCAGCCGTCTTTGGCGCGACGGTCTTCATATAGTTGGGGTTGGCCATGTAGGCGCGAATGGCTTCCGCCATCAATTCCCTGTCCGCCTCCATCCCCTTCTTGTAACCCATTTGCTCCGGGCCGAACCCTCGGTACACTTTCGACGAGGATTGTTCGACAGCCTGCCCGGCGGCGCGAGCCCTCTGCAGAACGGGATTGTTGAGGTCGTTGTAGAGCCACCTGAGTTCGGCCTTGATCCCATCCTGGTCGATCATTCGAACCGGCCCAACCCGATCATGACCGACGATCTTGCCAGCAAGATCATCGATCATGTGGCCCATTTCATGCGCCCCTACTTTGCTTGCCGCTCCTTTTGAAAGTGTCTTCAAAAGATAGATAGACCTGTCCGCGCCATTTGGACCCGAGGCAACTACGTATTTCCCGACTACTCCTTTTGGAAGCGCTCCCGCCTCGACTGGCGTATACCCCTGGCCAATCGCTGCCTTAGTAATGGCGGCATATTCTTCCGGTAGGATGGCAATATCTTCTCTTCCCACGGTACGTCGTCCGACCACGCTTTCGGCGCCGAGGGCTCTGCCTTCGCGGTCGTAGAGGAGTCTTCCGGTCTCGGGATCGGAGAGTTGTCGTCCGGTCCTGACGTCGATGAGGAGCTTTTCGTTGTCATCGGCTATAACCGCACCTGGGCCAGTTGTCTCCTAGCGCTTTCATTTCTTGCTGTCGCGCCAATGCCACGGAACATTTGATGGCGTGTTGGCAAGTTCCAATGGCGGGTCGAGTTCCCCGTACTCCTCTTTGAACTGATCACGCCACTCCTTTTCGTGAAGCACATTGGCAGAATTTCGGACATCCGCTGCACTAACTCGGATCCAGGTGGAATTGGGCTTAAGCATGGCATTTGCACCCCCACACCGATAACAGCGGGGCGGCGCTCCCAATCGACGAACCGCAGCGGTCGATTGTCTGACAGCGGATTCATTTCTTGCTGTCTCGCCAGTGCCACGGAACATTGGACGGTGTATCGGCGAGGTCCAGCGGTAGGTCGAGTTTGCCAAAGTCCCCTTCGAAGCGCTCGCGCCATTCTTTTTCATCGAGAATGCCGGCCGAATTCCCAACGTCCGCAGCGCTGACTCGAACCCAAGCCGTGTTGGGTTTAAGCATGGCGTATGCGCCTCCAACGCCAATAATCGCGGGGCGATGGTCCCAATCGACGAAGCTCGTCGTTTCTGATTCTGCGGGGCTCATACTTCGATTCTTGATTTCTCGTTATCTAGCATAACACTGCTAATCCGATTGATTCATATCTCGGGTTCTCCCATCCCAAAGCTTGTAAGTTCAGCGTAATAACGTATCCGAGCCAAAAATCGGTTCGACTATTCCGCCTACGGTGAACTGGACCCGCCATTTACGGATTTGACGTTTTGGTTGCGTCGGACAATAGACTTCTGTTCGATTTTGTAGTAGATTTTGAACGGTAGTGGCCCCCCAAATTACCTGATTTGTTGGAGTAAAATCCGGCCGCGGGTCGGGAGCCACTGCCGCCTCTTCACTCCACTTCTACTCGCCCTGTCTGGTGCCCAGTGGATCATTTGGGCCGGAACCTGGGTTCGGATTCCCAGCTGACAACTTGCGCACTTCATAGTGATCGTAGTAGCGCCGGCCGTCCCTGTTTTCGCGTACAACAATGCGAATGAGTGCATCGTGGCCGTCCATCGTGATTGCGCGTTCGTAGTGAAGCACACTTAGGATTTCAGCTCGACCTTTCCGGTCCGGTACAGCTTCGACAAAATGCGCCGAGGCTATTAGGTCGTCGAGCCTGAGGGCTGCGGCCAACGCACTCCGCGATATCTGTCCTGCACCGGAAGACAGCGAATGCTTTAGGCTCTTCGCTCTAATAATAATGCTGGAGCCATCTTCAGCATTCACGACGATCTTGCCTGCGAATTTGCTGCGGGCGAACTGAAGTACTGCGTGAGCAGCGTCCAACATCGGCGCCGTCCAAATATCGAGCTTAAAGCCTTCAGGGCGTCGTATTTCGAGCGGTGGCCTGTTTGCCAAACCGGGTGCCAGCGCTGCTTGTCGGCCCTCCGCCTTGGTTGCCGTCTCGGCGCCGGTCTCGGGTCCGGCTCCTTGCCTGGGAACAGCTTCTGGAACAGAGATATTCGCTGCGTCCGCACTCGCGAGGGGTTTGGTGGCGATAGGGCTTTCGGCACGCTCAGCCGCGGCGACGCCGAACCGCTCAACTGCGCGCGGTATCGCGCTCTCAACAACTCGACCAACCCCGGGCACCGGTATCGCCCAGCTCAATGCGTCACCATGCTGACGCATCATCACCTTTTCGGTGCTGTTCGCTGGCTGGTAGTATCCATGGCCGAAATCGGGACGCTCGGTTGATCCAAGGGAAACAACGTAGCCAGCCCCTTTGATCAATTTGCCGGCGAGTAAGCCGGCATTCGCAGTCTCCTTGCTAATGGCCTTCGCGTCCGCTTGAAACACCTCTCTCGGAGAAAGGCCTGGCTTGCCACCGGGGAGAATGCCGCCGAGACCAGCAGCATCCAGTTCCCGGACCAGAGCCGCCTGCGCGACAGCGCCTTTCGTGTGCGGGAACAACTTGCTCACCTTTGCGTAGTTGTCCATTAAGTCCATACTTCCGCTGTCGCGGTCCTCGGCAAGCTTGAGAAGCATGGCGAACGGCACGGGATGGAGATTTTCATCATCGATGCCCAATGCCTTTTGCCTGGCGACAGACAATTCTATTGTTCTGTCGTATGTGTCCTGGTCATAGGCTTCTGGATCAGAAGGCCCATTGCCAAATACGGCTTTCCAGCCTGCGGCGATCTCTTGAGACGTTTCATTGACGTAGCCACCGGAATCGACCCGCCTCCTATCCAGGACCAGCTTTCCCGCGACGGCGGTTGGCTCATCGCCCTCTTCGTCTGCCGAGGAATTCGATCCGGCCTCGGCATTGACAATGGCTGCATTGATGGCCTGGTTCGACATCGTACCCATGTCGAAAATCTTCTTCCCGACATCGAGCTGCCATTCGAGACCCTGCCGACGCTTCGGCCCCTCGTGGGGGCCGTAGACGATCTTGTAGGCATCCTCGCCTGGTAGGTTGCCGGAGTAGCTGCCTGCCCGCGCGATCTCGTCAGGCGCCTCTGCTTCGGCGCGGCTGATCGCAGCGCCAATCCTGACCTTCAGCGCAAGATTAGCGGCATCAGCCTGTCGGCGGATCGCCCGCTGTTCCTCTTCACGAAGGTCGCCGAACGCCTGCGCGATCACTTCGTCGGGCGTCTTGCTGCGGCGCCAGTCGCCCTTCGCGGCGGCCTGCTCATCCTGCGCGCTGGCACCAAGCTGCGCACGCACAGTCTCGCCCATGCCCTCGCTCACCACCGGTCCGGCGCCGAGGATCTCGGCAGCGCGACTCGGGTCCTGTGCGATCAGGGCCTGCATCCGCTCCTTCGCCGTACGGGCGCGCCAGCCGGCTTCGGCCTGCAGCCTGATCTGCGGATCGAGGTCCATCTTGGCGAGGATGTCGAGGCCGGCCTGGCGGGAGGCGTCGAAGGCGGCGGTGTCGTTCGGGTCGCTTCGCGCGATGTTGTTGAGCTCGGCGGTGTGGACCTCCGCCACCTGATCCTGCTCATATTGCTTGCGGCGCTGATTTTGCTGCAGCGCCATGCGTACCGCGCCCGCCTCTCGCAGCGCTTCCTTGCGGCTGGCAAGGCTGGCGCGCAGCTCGGGCGGCACCTGCTTCAGGAAATTGCCGAACAGCGTGTCGAACAGGCCGGTCTTCACCACCTGGCCGGTATACGGATCGACCTGGCCATACATGGCTTCGTGCAGGCCGGCGCCGTCGGCGGGCGCGTTGGCCACCGTCTCGGCCTCGGCTTGGGCAAACTCGCCATTCGGCCGGCGCGCGGCGATCTCGGTGTCGAAGGCCTGCTGCTGCGCCTTGCGCTGTTCGTAACGCTCGGCCGCGGCCTGCCACCGGTCGCCGAACTGCTGGACTGCCTCGCCGACCGGCGAGGAGTCCGGATATTGCACCGCGTTGCCGGTATCGAGCCGGCGCTCGCCGACAAAAAGAGGGATGATGTGGACCGTCTCAGTAGAGCCCCGTGTAGCCGCCGATGATGGCCCGGCTCGCCCGAGGCGAGAGCGACGACCCGCCGAAGCTCACGGTCCTGGCCGGGTCATAGAGGCCGGACAGACCATCGATGAGGCTGTTGCCGGCCTTGAAGATCGAGGCCGTCATCGCCTGGCTGCCCTGGAAGCGCGAGATCGCGGCCTGGGTATTGAGGTTGTTCTGGCGCAGGCGTGAGTTGTACAGAGTCGCATCGAGGTCGACCTGACCCTGCCGGGCGTTCGCCGCCAGAACTTCGGTCGGCGAGCCGGCTATGCCTACACCGGAGGCGCCGGCCTGCGCGCGCGCCTGGGCTTCGAGCAGGTCCTGCTTGCGGCGCTCTTGACTCCGGTCGAAGGCGGCCTGCTGGGCCTCGGCCTGCGCCTGCTGCTCGTAGGCCTTGGCCTGGTAGTTGGCCAATTGCTGCTGCTGGGCGCCCTGCATCAGGGAGCCGCCGACCGAGACGGCCGTACCCGCCAGTCCAAGAAGAGCTAATGTACACATGGTTCAGCCTCGCCGGGTCTTGGGTTTCCTGGTTGAGCCCGCGACAGGGGCGCGCAGCGCCGGGCGGGGGTCGAGCGCGCCGCCGGTGCCGATGAGCGAAAGGAGCTGCCGGTCGGCGGCGAGCCCTGCGCGGCTGAGACGCGCGGGCGCGGCCGCGCGCGGGCCGGCCATGGCGGCGCGGCGGGTGGCTGCAAGGCTCACCTTCAGGCGCGGCAAGCCGGCGGCATCGAACAGGCCATTGGCAGTGGCGATGGCGCGCGACAGCGCATCAGCCTCGAACAGTTCCTCGCGCAATTCCTCGACGAGGCGGCGAACAGCGCACCAGCGGGAGCCGAGAAGTGCTGCCTTGCCCTCGATCTCCTCGGCTAGCGCCTCGATGTCGGCACGCGCCTCGCTTTCCGCAACGGCGGCGCGGCGGGTGCCGGCGGCGGCGATTGTTCGTTCCAGCATCGCGATCCTGTCATTGCAGTCGTCGAGCGCGGCCCGCGCGGCGGCGAGGTCGCCATCGCCGAGAATGGCGCGGTCTTCCGCTTGCTTCAGGCCTTGGCGGCTGGCGACGGCTTCCGAGAGATCGGCGTCGAGCAGAGCGATGACGGCTGCGAGATCCGCAGCCGTGCGCGCCCTGCCGAGAGCTTCGGCTTGGGGTATCATGAGAGGTAGGTTCCTTGGTGGAGGGCTGAAAATCGTAAAGCTGGCGGGGACAGCACCCCCTCTGTCCTGCCGGACATCTCCCGCTACCAGCAAGGACGAGATTGGCAGTCCCGGCGGGTCACCAATCTTGCGACGTCGGCGATTGGCGAAGGTGGAGAGGCCAGCTGATCTGCCCTTTGCGGAGAAGATGGCCGGCAGGCCAGAGGGGGGAACTCGGCGTTGAGTGTCGCGGCAGAAAAACCGCCTAAGGCTCGGCGTCAAATACAGGCGTGAATGCCCGGATCGTGCAGGGCGTGGGATTGACGTGGCGGATCTTCACCCTGCCCTGCCCTTCCCAGCTGTCGTCGATCGGAACCTCGACATTGCCGGTGTAGAGCTTAGCCTTGCCGTCGGGCGCGACGATCGAGGGCATGCGCACGGCCTCCCAGCGGCCGCGGATGAAGGACTGGATCTGAAGCCCCGTGGTGTCGGTCTCTAGCAGTGACAGGATCAGCTTGGCCACCTTCTTGCGGCGGCCGATGAGCGAGCCGTCCTGGCCGCCGACATCGAGCTCCAGCGTGTCGGCCTGCGCCTGGAACGGAAGCCCGACCTGCCATTTGGCGGCGGTTGCGCCGCCAGGCAGCGTCACCTGGCCGGAGGCGACGGTGAGGCCGCGAAAGACCTTGCCGTCGGCCAGCACGTCGACTTTCTCGCCATTGAGGTGGCCGAGGCCGGAGACGATGTTGACCGCGGCGCCGGAATAGGTCAGCCCGCAATCGACCTGGAAGGCGTCTTCCAGCGCGCCGTATTCGAAAGGCGCCTGCATCACCTCGATATAGCGCTTGGTCACACCGCCGACGGTGCGCTTGACGATCAGCCAGATGTCGTCGACGCCATTCTGTCCGGGCGTGACCACCGCGCTCTCGACGACCGCCCAACCGGAGCCGGAAAATCCGCCGCCAAAGCGATGGCGATGCATGCCGCGCACTTCCTGGCTGGGTTGGTGGGTGTAGCCGCCGAGCTCGCCATTATCGAGCGGGAACCACAGCATCGGGTCCGGGTCGGTCTGGAAGGCGAGTTCGACCACGCCCTGCTTGGTGATGTGCTCGGAAATCTGGCCGATGTCGTCGGAGGTGAAGCGGCCGGTCTGTACCTGCGTCAACTCCGCGATCGAGCGGCGCGAGCGCGTGACATAGAGGAAGGACTGGCCGGCATCGACCGGCCGGATGCGGGCGCAGCCGAAGGTGCGCGAGCGGCGGTTCTTGAACGAGGATGGCGTCAGCGCCTCGTCTATGCCGGATCCGGACAGCGCGCGGATGCCGCCCGAGGTACCGATCAGCAACGCACCGTCGGAATCGGCGATCCAGACGATGTCGTTGGCCTGGCCGCCGCCGGCCTGGATGAATTCCAGCGCGTCGTCATCCTTCTCGCCGAGCGCGAAATTGTCGAAGTCGCCGGTGGCCGAGGCATAGACCGAGAAGCGCCGGCTGAACGTCAGACGTTCCTCGTAAAGCGAGCCCGATTCCACATATTTCCCCGGCACGAACGTGCCGAGACGCCAGCGGGTGATCGGGGTGAGGTTCGGCAGCGAATGCCCATAGAGCCTGATGGTGACCACGGTGGTGCTGATGACGCTCGCGATCTTCGCCCAGCGCCAGATGCCGTCCGAGCCCAGCAGCCGGATCGTGCGCCCGACATCGGTCGATTGGAAGCCGGTATTGTCGTTGATGCCCATAATGGACGAGGCAGTGAGGTTGAACGGCGTCATCGTGTCGCCGTCTTCGTGCCAACCCATGCTTTTAATATCGCTGTCGTTCTGGTTGCTGTCGTCGGTAGCCGTCCAGTTTATGCGGTACGCCTGAAACGATACCGAGTTGGAGAACTCGAAGAAGCGCTTCTCGTTGCGCCCCCACCCAGTCTCCGCTGCGCGAGTGTCGAGCACGATCCAGTTGGTTCCGTCATAGCCCTCGAAGGTCCACGAGACGGGTGTGAATTGGGGACTCGATGCAAGAGACTTTATCCAGTATGCGTCGCATATTTTAGTTGTAGAGCCCGGGAAGTCATAGGCTATCCAACCGTCGCCATGCGAGCCATCGTAATAGTCGCTTGCTGCATCGTTGAATGCCTGCCACTCATTTCCTACTGAATACTTTCCTGTCACTGTGCCGCTTGGCGTAGTGACGCCTGTCATAAGAGGGTGTACAGCGCCTACGTCGGATGGCGTCATCGTGGTTCCGGTGTCGTTGATCTCGTCGTAAGGCCCATCCAGAAACTGGAAGTCGGTCAACGTCCAGATGGTGTGCGCCTCGCGGGTCAGCACCTTGGGCGGATAATCGCGATGGGTGATCCACATCTGGTCGGCCGACTGCACATAGGCGAGTTCGAAAAGGTCCGCCTCGAGATAGGGCGACGCGATCTCGACCGTGCCGACGCGCGCACCATAGGCGTAAACGCGGATATACCGGTCGCCGAACTCCAGGCAGTAGGCCTGCTCGGAGGAGAAGATGAAGGGAATGGCGCGGGTCTTCTTCGCCGAGTTCTTCACCTCATTGACGAAATAAGTGCCGCCGCGGGCGCGGATGCCGCCATGCGGAAGCGTGACGAAGTTCTCGCATTTGGCGAGCGCCGCGCGGTAGAGGTCGAGTGAAGCCCGCGCGTGCAGCCTCGGCGAGATCTCGCCGCGGGTGAAGACGTCTTGGACCGGGTAGAGCGCAGTCATCAACGAAGACTCCGGAAATCGCCGCGCTGGGTCGCCCAGGCGCCGATATAAAGCCGCCCTCCGCGCTGGATAGCGTTGGCGCTGAAGGCCGCGTCGAGCGCGCGGTCGTAAGCCGCGCGAGCAATGTCGATCATGCCGGCCTTGTGGGTCAGCGGATGCGCGATCTTGATCGCCAGCGCCGCCACCAGCACCTCGGTGAACAGCGCGTCCCAGTCGTTCGGGTCGGTGAGGTTGGCGAGGTAGCGGACGGTCAGCGGTCCGGGCTGATCGGAGTAGATGAGGCCCGCCTCCTGGCGCCAGGAGATCGGCTGGCCGTCGGGCTCGCCATTGCCGGTCAGCGGCAGCGGGCGGATGCAGTCGGCGGGCAGCTCGTATACATATTTCAGCGTGCAGTCGCCGCTGCCGGTGTCGGCTCCCGGTATCTGCGCCGTAAGGATGGCGAAGACCCAGGCGTGCTTGGCGAGCTCGCCCTCGCGAGTGAGGTCGAGATGAAGGTTGACCAGGCGGGCCGCCTTGACGTCCTGGTCGAGACTGTCGATCGGCGCTTCGTCGAGGACGGCCAGCGCCATGTTGGCGATGTCGAGCGGGGTGATGGCCATGGGTCAGCGCCTCTTCCGGTTTGGTCGAGCAAAAATCATGGGTAACTCCGGGCATGAAAAAAGCCGCCAATGGCGGCTTGGATTGCGTGCGTTTATCCGCAGCCCCTGAGGCCAGCGGCCCCTCTGGTCTAACGGACACCCCGCAAAAGGAAAATCGGATGCTGCGCCGGCTTTTTGCCCGTCGCCAACCTTACAGGATGAAATGGTTCGCCAAGGTAGCCGATCTCCCCCAAGTGGATCGCTTGTGGGGAGATGTCCGCAGGACAAAGGCGCGAAGAAGCGCCGGCGCTTTAGACGCCGCCTAAGGTTCGAAAGCTTAGAACTTCATGCCGATGGCGACTTTGAAGTCATGCGTCTGAACCGTGTGATCCAGACGGCAACCGAAGCCGCAATATTCCAGGGTTTTCTTGCCGAAGAAGGAGAAGTCGTACTCGCCGCGGAGGAAGACGTCATGAGTCAGCGCAACGTCGACGCCTGCGCCGACCACACCGCCGAACAAGGTGGCATCGGCCTCTGCCGGGCCGCCAGGATAAAACGTCTTGAGCCGCGCCCCGGTGATACCCGCGGTCACGAACGGCAGATATGATCCCATATCCAGACCGACTCGGCCCTTTAGCGATCCGTACAGACCTGTCGAAACGTCAAGCGTACCAGGGCCGGTGACATCGTTAAAAGTGGACTTCTTGAAGCGATAGCCGAGCTCGCCTTCAACGCCATAGACGACCTGGCCCGACTGGAAATTATAGCCAGCAAAGCCACCAATCGTCGCGGAACCCACGCTGTGTTTGCTCTCGACAAATGAGGGGGCGCCCGTCAGATGAATCTTGTAGTGCTCGAGTGTGCCGGCGCCGATCACACCTGCATAGGCACCTTGCCAGTTCCCCATTGGCGCTTCGGAGGACGCCAGCACGTCAGCAGCCGTAGCGGAACCGCAAAGAGCGAGACCGAAAACAGAAGCAAGAAAAAACGATTTCATGAAATTCCCCAGCCCGATTCATAAGATGCCATTGTCTAGCCTCGGACGATATCGGATTGCTGTAGCAAAAAGATCACTATGGGCCGAATTTCTTGGCATTAATAGCCATTAACCGTTTGATCCGGCGCACTTATTTTAGGATTCCCTAATCCACGTGAGGCAGGCATCGATCCTTGAAATGAAGCTTTGGGCGAGAGGGCGCAAGTTTACATGCCGGCCCCCTCGCCGCTGGCTGGTGAACTTGCCGCGCCCGCCGATTGACGGACGAGCGCCTTGCATTCGCCTTACGCCTCGGTCGTCTTCAGGGCGATGAAGCTCATGTTCTTCACGCTCGACGCGGTGCGGTCCCAGTTGGCGGCCAGCGCCAGTTCGGCGTCGGTGGCGAACTCGCCGGCGGTGGAGGCGTCGAGGAACCTCGTGCCCGGCACATGCGCCACGAAATGCCGGCGCCCGACCATTTCGGTAACGCCGCCGCCATGGCCCTGGCGCGGCTTGCGGTCGAACTCCAGCGGGCCGCCTTCGGAATTGACCGGCAGCTCGTTCCACAGGATCGCCTTGTCCTTGAACATGAAGGCCGTGTAAACGCCGGCCGCCTGCGGGATATCGTCATCGACCACGCAGCGTAGACCCATGTAATAGGGGATCAGCGGCCCGCCCTGCTCCGAGGACGGCACATAGTCGATGAGGTCGGCGAGCTTCAGCGCCTTCATCTGCTTGGAATGCATCCAGATGGTGCGGAACTTGTCCGCGCGATCGCCCATCAGGTACGCCGCCTCGATGATGTCGGTGTCGACGATCGAGGCGCCGGTGGTGCGCACGAGGTCACCGCCGTCATTGGCGATATTGTCGGCAAGAACGCCCTTCAGGATGCCGAGCAAAGTCAGCTTGTTGGCGCGCTGCCAGTATTCGGTCTGGCGGCGCACGATCAGCTTTTGCGGGTCGTCGCCGGCAAGGATTGCGGTCAGGTCCGGCACGCCCCAGGCTTGAGCACGCACGTTACGGGCGGCGACCTCGCGGCGCGAGCCGATCTTCTTCATCTCGATGGAATCGGCCGGGTCGTCATTGACCGGCTCGGACGGATCGTTGCCGAGATCCTTCCATCCGGGCATGTCGACGGAGCGGCCGCCCATCGAGAGCTTCGAGGAGATCGCCGGGTCGGAAAACAGGATACCGGCCTGGTAGATTTCGAGGGACTGGACGTGCTCCTCGAACGAGTACTGGGCATAGACGGACGGAACGATCGCGTCCGCGATGCGGGTATAGGCGTCTGCCATTTGGTCTTTCCTTTGAGGTTGGTGAGATGGGGCCGGCGGCTAGAGCGGGTTGTTGGGCATCCAGAGATCCGGGTTTTCGCCCGCATCCCGGGCGAGCCGCCGGGCGCGTTGAGGGTCGCTTTTGACGAGGGCCGAGATCGCCGAAATATTGCGCTCGCCGGCGGCGTTGCGCCGGAAGGGGTTGTGGCCCCTGGGCGCCCCGTCGGCGTCGATCGTGTCTTCGCGGAACATCGCCTCGCCGATCGCATGGAAGGCACGGGCGATCTGCGGATCGGTCAGGGCGCCGTCGGGCAGAAGGATGCCCTTCTGCTTGTAGGCGTCGACCAGGCCGAGCTTCTTCATCGCCCGGTTGGCGACCTCGAGCTTCTGGCGAAAGCCGTCGCTGTCGGTCGGCCCCCAGTCACGCACCAACTCGTCATGCGTGGACTCGACCGAGCGGGCGAACGCCGCTTGCTGCAAGCGCTGCTGCTCGGCCATGTAGCCGACAAAGCGGTCGTGATAGGCCTGGGCGATCTTGGGGCTGGCGCCCGCTTCGACCGCCCAGGCTTTGGAGGCATTGGCGAGCTCGTACGAATAGGCGAAGTTCTCCGGCAGGTTGTCGGGCCGCCGGTATTCGACCTTCTCGGCCGAGGTCACCGGACGCAGGGCCTCCGGGAGTCTGGAATGGAACCTGTCCCATTCCTCCTTCGGCGCGTCCTTTGCCGGAACGCGCAGGCTTTCCCCCTGCTGGCGCTCCAGTTCCGCATAGGATGTGAAAACCCGATCGAGGCTTTCAGGCTTTGTCCAGCCCTTGGCTTCAGCAAGCTTGCGGTTGCCTTCGGAAAGACCGTCAAACCAACTTCTGCCGGCCGCTGGGGCGGACCCGGTGTCCCCGTTAGCCGGAGGCGTCGCCAGGTTGCCCGCCGGCCGAGCGGCCACGGACCCGGCCTCTGCCAGATCTGTCATGTGATGTGTTCCTTTGATTGTTGGGAAGAGCGATCCATGCCAAGCTGCATGGCGCGGTCGCTGTCTCGCTAAGCACGGAGGAGCAGTGCCTCGAGGTCTCTATCGACACAGCGAGACCATCGCGATGGTTCTCTACGAGAAGAATTCTATGCTTCTGCCCAAGGCCGACTACGATCTCTGCGGCTATCAGCCGCCGTTCGGAAAATTGCCGACGCATGCCGAATGGGTCGAGTGGCACCGTATCCATGGAAGCGAAAGCTTGTCCGCAGCGGAGTGGGCGGCGTGGCGCCAAGCCCATAGTGAAGACTAGCGGCTTCGAATTTCAGGCATTATCGCCCCAGTTCTCCCACAGCAGCGTGATCGTGCCGGTCACCGCAATCGTCCCGTCGGCGTCGATATCCGTGCCGGTGGCGAAGGCAAGGTTGAGATAAAGATCGACCGGTGTCGCCGTCCCGTCGAGCGTCGAAGCGGCGGCGATGTCGGCGGTGGAGGCGGAAGACAGCGCAGCTCCGGCGCCGTCCAGCGTGGCGCTCGACGCCGCGGCGGAGCCCAGCGACCAGTTGAGCGCGGCATTGTCGTTGATGGTCGATGCACGCATGGTCAGCACCGCGAATTGCAGTCGCGCCGTACCGCCCTTGATGCGCACCTTGCCATCGGTGAAATCGAAAATCTTCTGGCTCGCATAGGCGAGCGCATCGGTCACCGGCACCTGCATGCCGGTGAAGGTGAAGACGGTGCGGTAGGAACCGCCCTGCCCGCTGGTCACGGCCTTCAAGCCGAGCTTGGGCGGCGCAAGGCCGGCCTCGCGGGCAGCAGCGCGGGCAAGGGTCCGGGGAAGTCCTCGGATCATGTCATTCTCCGTTCTTGGGGGGAATTCTTGGGGTAAGGCGTGGTTCGCGCGGCGGAGGAAGGCCAATTGGACTCCCGGGCAACGACCGCCGCGGCGGCAGCGGAGGTCCTGGCGCCGATCGGCATGCTGCATCCAGCTTATCGACGCGGCCCAAGGCATCTTCGCCAGCTGATTCCGCCAGCGGCGCTAAGCTACTGTTTGCGTGGTCTTTCCGGTTTGGAAACCATGGCGTTCAACCGCCGCGAAACCGTGATTCACTTCGTGAGCGGGCTCCGCCGCCGTTCCGCCGCAATGCGACCGCAGTTCAGCTTCGTTCGCCCCCGTCGTCAGTCCCTGGGGCTTCAGAGGAGTTCTAGTGATGATCATCAAGAAGGCTATTCTGGCCGTGCTCATGACCGCGGCCCTTGCCGGCTGCGAGACGCAGACCGAGGGCCAGCAGCGGGCCACCACCGGCGCATTGCTCGGCGGCGCCGGCGGCGCGCTGGTCGGCCAGGCGATCGGCGGCAACACCAAGAGCACGGTGATCGGTGCCGCGAGCGGCGCGCTGCTGGGCGCCGTCGTCGGCTCGGCCACCACCCCACAGCGCCGCGGCGACCAGCTCTGCCGCTACCAGGACCGCTACGGCCGCATCTACACCGCGCCCTGCGACGACCGGTACTACAACGGCAATTATTGATAGTGCCCGGCTTTACCTTCTCCCCGTTTCATGGGGAGAAGGTGCCCCGAAGGGGCGGATGAGGGGCAGCGCCAAGGCCTGAGATGCTGGCGCTATGAGAGGAAATTAGGGCCACCGTCACCGTAATTGCGAATCGGCGTAGCCCAAGTCGTTACCCACTATCGACGGCGTACCCGCCGCACGATTCAATAGATGTTCGTCAACCAGCCTTGAGACATCTGCAAAGCGCGGATCATCGACCGATAGCCGATCGACATCATATGGGTCCTTCTTGCCTGGTTCCTCGCCGTTATCCGCGCCAACGCTTCTCGCATTGTTTACCACGGCCCTGACATTATCGCTCCAGCGCCCGGAGTGAAGCCGATTCAAAATCGAGTCCACTGCCGCTTTGGCCGCTATTTCTCCTTCGCTTTGGTCATATCCCGCGGTGACGGTTTTCTTCAGGCGCAGTATATCGGCCGGTGAGAGGGAGATGGACTGAGGAAGCGTTTTTCCATCTCCCGTCAGATCGTAGGACCCGGAAGGATGCCCGTCGGGAGCGACCGCCGTCTTGTGCGCATTCAAACCATGGATCCTGGGCGCGGGACTATGGTCGACTCCCGCCAAACCGCGCTCAAGCGCCTGCTTAATTGCGGCAACGTTCTTGAGGTGTTGCGCTCCCCCGTCACCATAGGGGTTGTAATTGAAATCCACGCCGGCTTCGTCGGTCTCAAGCGTCTTCCGGTCGATGTTCTTCGAAAGCATTTCAGGGCCGAGCTTGTAGTAGGTGACCCGTAGAGCATCCTTTTCATCATCGGAGAGCCTGTTCCAGGCGGCGGCATTCTTATCTTTGAAGAACGCGTCAGCCTTTGCGACCATCAGCCCGGCGAAGGCCATGGTTGCCTTCGGCTGGTTAAAATCGAGGATATCTCCACGAGCTTGGGATAGTTGTTCTCGTACTGGCGCAGTTCCAGCGGATCCTGGCCGTCGGACCTATGCGAGGCCAGATAGTCTCCCAAAAGGTCTATCACGGTTTCGATCCGAACGTTTCCGGGGCCGACATCTATCATGGCAGGGTGCAAGAATTTTGGTCCCCACGCGTTTCCGGACTTTACGTCTTCATAGTCGTCCTTGATGCTTTTGAAGAATCCGCCATTCCCGAACCAGTCGCCAAGCGACTGGCCGGCCCCGCCCCTGATGTCGAAAACAAGATCGGGGTTGAAGCGGGTGTCATATTCGTTGGCCACGGCGCCCAGGATGGCTGTGGCCGGAACACCCAATCGATCCGCAGCCTCCTTCGCCCAAGGCGCCACCCGCTCGATATATTGCTTGGTCTGCGCCTGGTAAATGTAGAAGTCGGTTCTGCCATTCTATGTTTTCCTATTTTATCAGTTCGAAATGTTAAAGAAATCCGCGATGAACGCCGTCCATAAATTTCCACCAATAAATGAAATTAACCAAATTACAAAATATATATAATATATTGATGACCATGGCGACGACATATAAATTAATCCCGAGGTTACAACCATTATCATTGACTGAGGAAAAATGACAAGGAAGGCCTTTGTAAAGTAGATAACTCCATCAGGCTCGCGAACGTACGACGGAATTCCCGAAATGAACAAAAACAGACATATTTGAAATATTGAAGCCACTATAAGAATTACCGCAAATTTCTTACGTTTTTCGACGCCACTCATCATCTATCTTCAACCCCCATCGCCGCCGCTGATTCTCAAGCCGTCTATCCGGGTGCAGCCGGGCAATCTTTTCAGGTCCGCATCGAGACAACAATTGGTTCTCTTGCCGACCAGCCACTTCTGCCGGAGCATGCTGGGTGGAACCAACGCACGCGTTCGACTGGACATCTCGATAAAATCCGATACAACCTCTATAAGACACTATATCTCGCATTGCAATCATGGAGGGTATATCTGCGCTCGCTCATTCTCGTCGCTATGGCTCTGTTTGCGTTGTCGTGCGAAGAGGCCCTGTCGGACGACGCCGATCAACCGGAAGCTTTGCTCAAAAGCTGCCCGAAGGGCGTTATGTTCAAAGCATATGAGTCGGGTGTTGTCGTGACCGTAATCAGACAAGGTTCCGGCAAGGCATGCTTCTCGGATGATTGCACTCATCTGCAGGCGGCTACAGCGGCAGAGCTGGTGATGAAAGACGGCGAGCATGGGTTTATCGCCGGCCCAATGCTTTCTTATATGTTCGCGGTAGAGCCAAAGGTCGTCAAGGACTTCACGTGGCGGCCTGCCGAAACGGCGTCCACCACATTCTATACCGTCCGCACGAACGATGGGCGCGACGTTGACTTTACCCTTCAAGACCTTGGCTGTGCTCGTTAGATGCAACTGCAGGAGATACAATTGCGATTACTTATTCTTGCAGCAATGGCTCTGCTTGCGCTGCCAGGCGGCGTGGCCCGGTCGGACGATCTGGATCAGCCGGAAGCTCTATCGAAAAGCTGCCCGAGGGGCGTGCTCTTCAAATCACTCGAGTCGGGCGCACTGACAACCGTCATCCGGCAAGGCTTCGGCAAAGCCTTCTTCACGATGGAGAAGGATCAGTTGCAACCAGCTACGGCGGCTGAGTTGAAAGGCGAAAATGAAGGCGAGCACGCTTTCATCTACGGTCCCAGGAGGTCGTACATGTTTCTAACCGATGAGGATTTCGTCAAGGATTTCACCTGGCGCCCCGCCGAAACAGACCCCAATGCGTTTTATACCGTTCGGACCGATGATGGCGACGAAACGCGATTTACACTCGTCGACGTTGGGTGTGCCCCTTAGGATACCACTCTTGATTTCGATGCCACGTCGCTGGTGGCTATCGTGCCCAGGCGGTGACGCCGATATGATCGATCATTGCCCCGAGGGATAGTAGTCCTCCGGTAGATATATTTTGAACGGTGCGGGGCGGTACGGTTGAAGTGATTTTTCCGTTCCGTGATGATGTCTACCCAATATAGGGCCATCAAATTTAGAAATGTATTCTTGATTGTTCTCTGTCGATTTCCCGGGATTGGCGTGTTGCAAATGGCTTCCTACGACCGAGGGTGCGCCTGCCGCGCGCTCAGCCAGGTGTCTATCCACAAGCGCTGAAGCCCTCGCAAAACGAGCATCATCGATCGGCATCTGATCAACGTCATCTCGATTGTGCTTCCATGACGTCGGACCGTTCACATCGGAATATTGCTTGTACGCATTTACCACATCTCCGACGCTGTTACCCCATTCCCGGACATCACGCGGTTCAAAATCTCATCCACGACCTGGCAGGCGCGTGACGGTGTCGAAGTCTGGCTCTGCAAAATTGACCATCGGCTAAACGGCTCATTTCAAGCGTTTGAGGTGCTCCGTGGTCTGAGCGCCTCAGCTCGCAGTCTGGCTTTGACGACGGCCGCGAACAAAATCCACGACCAGCCAGATCAACTGAGCAACTACGTACACGAGGCTGTGAGACCAATCCGGCGCCCCGTGCGAATAGCCATAAGCGGACGCGAAAACGGCGAGCGCGCCGCAAATAACATGCACCAGCAACAGGCCGGACACGCCGCCGTTCCAGCGCTTTGTAATCCACAACAACAACCGGCTCAGCAAAAATGTCGGAACCAATGCCCCGAGCAGCATCGCGGCAGAGCCTGCCCCCATGTAAATCCCCCTTGTCTATTTATGAAGCGTCCGAAGTTTCCGAACTGCGGCTCCACTCGATACCCGTCAAAGGCGAAAAATGGCCGTTCTTCGCCCCTCATTTCCGCCTGCCCGCAACCTGTAATCGTCTCTCTTCATATATATGTACTTATGGTTGTACGCAAGCTCACCTCGCCAAAAAGTAGGCTGCCTGGGCTCGTGGAGGTCACCCGCCTTTGACGTTTATCCGCGTCCCTGGAGGCAAACCCCTCGCTTTTGCGATGAGCTGAGCCGTAATGTGCCAATAAACTTCCAGATCTGTCAGTTCCAGATTTGCACTATCGTCTTTGCCGCCCAGGAAGAGCGGCACCTTGTAGCCAATGCATTGGTCATAGGCAGGTTCGGCGCCACCATTCCCGCGCCATGTCGCGTAAAAATTCGAGGCCAACGCGGCATCCTGGTACTCATCCAATTCGGTTTCATGAAAAGTCTGGATATTGGCTGGTATCTGAAGCGCCTCGCCGGTCCCTGGCTCGAACATCACGACGCCAGGCTCCCCATCCTCGGTTCGTCTGGTGTCAATGGCGAATGTCCTGCCTAACCAACCGTATCCAAAACAGGTAATGCGCCCGGCGAATGCAGGGAAGCCGACGACTATTCTGTTGCTCCACGCGGCCAAATCCTGGGCACGGACGATGCGGTAAAGGCCGTGGTTGAACGACACTCCACTGAAACCGGAAAGCAGCTCATTCAGGCTTGGCACGCCGGTGTCGATGCTTACAGGGTCAGGCTTGCGGCCTGCGTCAGGAGAAAAGCTTCGCCGAAACTTTGGAAACATCACCGATCTCCGTTAAAATCGAGCAATGCTGGCACAATCTGCATCCCTGTAACGACCCCTTCTCGTTGCCTTCTCACGAATAACTTCAAAACCTACAAGCGGCTCGCTCTTCGAAGCCCTAAAGTGAATCGGCCAGCCCTCCTGAAGCGCGCCGACATTGGCCTTCGGGAGGCTCGACAACCGCGCCGCCTATTCTTCCGCTCGCGCCGCTTTACGCAAATCCCCGATAGTTCGATTCCAAAAGCGTACCAATTCAAAATGCTCTTGCCTGGTCACCCAGATTTTATTCTCCAGGCTGATTGGATCACCACCAACGATGACGGGTGTAATCTCAAACAGCTCCATGCCCTTGTGGCGCGAGTGTCCGTTTTTGTCGCTCATTTTCATTCCGCCAATCGAGAAAATAGGTCAGCTATGTTACGCGCCGTTTTCAAAGCTAACTTCCTGCTCATGCCTACGAACGGAACGCGCACGATTGACATATTTGGATCTTGAGTATCAAACCCATATGCTTCACCTCCTCCGTTAGACGCGAACAAGAGAATACCTGGCGCATATTTTTCCACCTCATATTCCCTATTAAAATCGGCCAGTTCTTCTGCCTTGAAAAATATTATGTAGCTATCATTGATAAAACCCTCCCCACCATTGTGCTGTTTAAGGAAATCTGTATAATCTTTTGGCAATTCTACCCCTAAACTAGCGTTCAATTCATCGACGACTGAAGATCTGGCCGGCCCTTCAAGCTCTCCGTCTGTTAGAAAATACTTCACTCCTTTTCTCCTAAATCTTTTAACAACTGGTTCCACCATGGTGTAACCTGTTGCTGATGCACATCGCGAGGCAGGACGATCTTGTTCGCCGGATCGGTTGGACTGCCCCCAAACTTCACTGGATGGATTTCATGCACGTCCACGGGCTCCCCAACAAGCCCTTGCTTGCGGCGAAAAGTGCGGTTGGCTTTATCAGCAGCGTCTCTCGCAGCATCGTATTCCATGCCCTCTGGCAATCTGAACGGTCCTTTTGGCTTCGGAACTAACGCTGAATAGCCTGCCCAATCTGATATCGAAAAACTGCCTGACGGGTAATCCGAGCCAAGTTTGCTTAAATCCTCTGTGCCTTTCTGAAAGTCTGCGCCTTCAGAAGGAGACCCCTCCGTCGAGTGTGCGAATTTCCTGCTTGGAGGGGAGGAGCCCGCAACTATCTCTCCCGTTTCCGAAGAAGTCGGCAATTCGGCAGGGCCAAAACGCCTTCCGAGTCTTCTGGCCACCTGCCTACCGACAGCGCCAATCCCCTCGGCAAGAACATTAAGGCCGGCACCCCCGACCGCCCCGGTGAGCACGCCCTCGGGAATGCTTTCATCGGTGTTGTAGGCATATACCCCGCCGTATAAGCCGCCGGTGGCGGCTCCCGCGGCGGTTCGAGTGCCGAGGCCCGTCAGGCCTCCGCCCTCCGCCGCCGCGCCGGCCCCAGCCCGACCCAGCAAGCCAAACAGGCCTTTTGCGGCGCCGTAGCCGGTCAGACCAGCGCCAAGGCCCTCGGCTGCCCAACCGGCCCAGCCAGCACGGTCCTCTGCATCCTCCGTTTCGGCCTGCTCTCGGGCCAGACGCTGCTCGTAGCTCTCGCCCGATACTGAGGTGGCCAGCCCAGCGACAAGACTGTCCGCGCCCCCGGCGGTCGCGCCCTTGGCTATGGTCCGACCGATATCGCTAAACGCCGTGACAGGTTGCTGCAGCCACCAGGACATGGTGCTGTATTGGGCTCGGGCTGGATGTTCCCCGATCCAATCCATCTCGCCTTTCAACTTGGCGATCTGACTGTCCAACGCCTCTGGTGTGACGCTGGGATCTTGGGCCGCTTGTGAGCGCAATCTGGCTTCCGCAGCCAAGGAAACCTGCTTGGCCATTGCCCTGCGTGCGCCCGGGTCACGAACCGCAAGGACAAGCGAACTCAACTCGGCAAGACGCTCGTTGAATGGCTTGCTCGGGTCGATGTATTTCGCAGCCTGGCGGTCGGCAAAATCCCAAGGCAGCGGCAATCTTTTATCGAAACCCAGCTGCTGCTGGGCTGCTCCCGCCCAGTTGACGGCGGCCTGTAGTTCCTCGGGCGTTTTGATCTTGCTCCAGTCTGGAGCATCGCCGCGAAACAACATACTGGCGTAAGCGACAGGATCGGCGGCGCGGGCGGCCATGATCAACTGGGCGGCGCCGACCTTGATGTCGTAGCGGTCGCGCGCTTCCGGTGAACTGCCGGGCCTGGGCCTGGAGTGAAGGAGCTCGGCACGGATCGCCTGGTTCGACGCCGCATGCATGTCGGAATAGGCTTTGCCGATGCCGGTGTTGATCCGGAATAGTCTGAATCGTTCTAGGCCCAGGTCGGCGCCGTAGACCTGGACGAAGTCCTGCGCGGTTGGTTCTTCCTCGGGATATTTGCCGGTGGCCGCGATGACGGACGGCGCCCTCTGCTCGGCAAGCATGACCCGCGCATTGGCACCGACCATCTGGGCCGCGAAGGCGTTGTTGGCCTGAGCCTTCAGCGCAGCGATATCGCCGGGTTTCAGGTAGGTGATGGCATCGAGCGGTATGGCCGCGTCGCTGCCAGGCGACGGGCGTTCGCCGAACACTTGCGCCACCGTCTCGTCCGGTGTTTTTTTGCCATTTACCGCAGTTTTTTCGTCCCGAGCCCCAGCACCAAGCTGCGAGCGCACCGTCTCGCCCATGCCGTCGCTGGCCGCCGGGCCGGCGCTCAGCAGCTCGGCGGCGCGGCGCGGGTCCTGTGCGATCAGCGCTTGCATGCGCTCTTTCGCCGTACGGGCGAGCCAGTCGGCTTCGGCCAGCGCCTTGGCTCGCGGGTCAAGATCCATCTTGGCGATGAGATCGAGGCCGGCTTGCCGGGAGGCATCGAAGGCAGCGGTGTCGTTCGGGTCGCTCTGCGAGATGTTTCTGAGTTCGGCGGTGCGAACCTCCGCCACCTGATCCTGCTCGTATTGCTTTCGGCGCTGATTTTGCTGCGCCGCCATGCGCCGCCCGCCGACGGCGCGAAGCGCCTCCTTGCGCGCGGCAAGGCCGGCGCGGAGCTCGGGCGGCAGCTGCTTCAGGAAATTGCCGAACAGCGTGTCGAACCGGCCGGTCTTCACCACCTGGCCGGTATACGGATCGACCTGGCCATACATGGCTTCGTGCAGGCCGGCGCCATCGGCGGGGGAATTGGCCACCGCCTCGGTCTCGGCCTGGGCAAGTTGGCCGTTCAGCCGGCGCGTGGCGATTTCGGTGTTGAAAGCCTGCTGCTGCGCCTTGCGCTGCTCGTAGCGCTCGGCGGCGGCCTGCCACCGGTCGCCGAATTGCTGCATCGCCTCGCCGACCGGAGAGGAGTCCGGGTATTGCACCGCATTGCCGGTATCGAGCCGGCGCTCGCCGACAAAAAGAGGGATGATGTGGACCATTTGGCTGTTTTCCTGGCCGGGTGGAGGCGCGCGGCGACGGGCCGCCGAGGATGGCGCCGGTTGGGCCGTGCGGATGGTGGGGTTCGGTTGGAGCGTGGATGGTGAAAGGAGTGCGCGAGAGGCGCCGGCGTCCCCTTCTCCCCTTGTGGGAGAAGGGGGCCGCGAAGCGGCCGGATGAGGGGTGCTCCAGCTTGGCGGCCACTCATCCCATTGCTAGTCGGGAGCCAAGTTTGGCGACGCCTCGTTTCTTCCAGCACCCCTCATCCGTCTCGGCGCTGACGCGCCGATCCACCTTCTCCCACAGGGGGAGAAGGAGGGCGCTACCTCTCCTCGGCCCGCGCCGCCTTTTCCAGCGCAGCGAGGTCGGCGTCTTCCAGCGCCAGGAACCCCATGATGTGCTGCACGACTTCCGCCCGCGCGTTGGAGAGCGCGCTGTGCAGCTCGAAGCCTTCCGGCGTCTTGGTGCGGGCCAGCCAGTCGCCGTAGGAGGGGCGGCGATAGTAGCCTGTTGTGGCGGTGAGGTCGGCCAGCACCAGCTCGCCGACCTCACCGGAAAAGACGCGGCGATAGGCCTTGGTCAGCGCCTCGCGCGCGGCGAGCGGGCCGCCGGCGTCGGAAGGACGGGCGAAGCGTTTGCGGCTCATGCGGCACCATTGGCGGCGCCCGAGGGGCCGCCCTGGGAGCCAGGCACGGCGCCCTGCCCGCCGGGCGTCGCGCCGGCCGGACCAGCAGCGGCGCCACCGGCTCCGCCCTGCATCATCGCTTGCAAGCTATCGGCAGGCCGCTGTCGCGCGCCTGCACCGCGGCCGGCACCGCGTCCTTGGCCACCTTGCCGGCTGTGGCGATCGCCGCCATGCCGGCCTGGGCCTGCTGCGCCTGGGCCCGGGCACCCCGCATCCCTTCCACTTCGTCCTTGCGGCGGAAAATGCGCTGCGGGCTGCGGCCGGCGCTCTGGACGACGCGGATTGCCTCGTCGCCGTCGATATTGTCCATGATGCCGGGATCGAACTGCGCCATCTGCATGGCGGTGGTCACCACCTGGATGGTGTCGCGCGCTTCGGCCGAGCGGCGCAGCACGTCGAGCGGGCCGGTGAAGGTCGGCCGCACCGCCTTGCCGGCGAGACTGTCCGGCGGACGGAAGCGGCTGTCCTGGTCGTAGATGCCCTTGTCCTCGAGGATCGACAGCTCGCGGTCGAGATTGGCGGCAAAGCCGGCCTGGATGATCGAGCCGGAGGGACCGAGCAGCGCGCCCTTCTCCTCCTGGCGGATCAGCGCCTCGGTGGCGGTCATCTGCGGGTTCTGCACCAGAGTCTGGAACAGGTTGACGAACATCATGTCGCGGATCTCCTCCGCGCGGCTCGCCGCATAGTCGAAGGCGTAGCTTGGATTCTGGCCGGTAGCGATCGGCTGGATCAGCGGCCGGCCACTGTCGTCGATCAGGCCCGGATAGTTCTCGCCGGGATTGAGCACCGGCACATAGTCGAGCCTGGCCTTGGAGGCCGTCGGCGGGTCGGTGATCTGCTGCAGGGCGCGCAAGCCGGAGCGGCGAACGGCGTTTTCTTCGCGCACCGTGGTCAGCGCCTCGATGGCCGGCGAGATGCCGTAGGCGTCGCCCTCGTAGCGGCGCCAGTTGAAGGTCGAGACCGGGAAGGTGCGGAAGCCTGACTCGCGCACGATCTCCTCCTCGTCCTCGATGACGTGGTAGGAGGCGAAAGCCTGGTCGAGATATTGGTAGAAGCCGCCCGAGCGGTACATGCGCCGCTCGTCGCGCGGCTGCACGCATTGGATCAGCGAGATCTTCTCCTCGCATTTGGCGGGGTCGTCGACCAGCGCCTTGATGCGCGCCGGCAGCTTTTCATAGCCCAGAAGCTGCGCCGCCTGGCGCGCGGTGCGCTCGTAGCGGCGGTGGAAAATGTCGACGTGGCCCCAGCGGTTGCGCGACAGATAGCCTTCGACCACGGGGATCGAGGCATAGCGGATCAGCGTGCCGCCAAAACCTTCCTCGGCATAGAGATAGGCCGGGCCGTAGCGCACGACATTCCTGAGGCAAGCCTGCGTCGCCGGCACGAAGTTGGAGTTGGCCGAATAGCGCAGCGCGAACAGGAAATCGCGCAAGGCCTCGGCCCACTCCTTCTCCTCGTCGGTCTCCTCGTCATCCATCTCGGCGGTGGTCAGCCCATGCCATTTCTCCGATTGCGGGATGATCAGGCTCTCCAGACCGGCGGCGAGCCGGTTCGCGGCCGAGTTGATGGTGTTGGCGTAGACGCGGGAGCCGCGCCGCTCCTGCCGCTCGGCCTGGCTCTCGCCGCGGCTCGTGCGGCGGCCCGACCAGATGTCGGGGGCATCCGGATCGCAGAACTCCGCCACCGCCTCCCAGACGGGCTCGTAGGCGGCGCGTTCGGTCTCGAGTTCGGCCTGTCGCGACAAGATATCGCGGGCGCGGGAATCGGTCATGGGAAGGTCTCGCTTGTTTGGCGGGGACTTTTCCTCGCCCCACGAAAGTGGGGGAAGGTGGCTCGGCGAAGCCGAGACGGAGAGGGGCTGGCGCCGAGTTGGGTGTTCGGCGCAGAATGATCGAGCCTTATTCTGCGGGGCTGGCGCAGCCCCCTCTCCGGCCGCTAAGCGGCCACCTCTCCCCGCTTCGCGGGGCCGAGGAAAAGGCTGGGCTGTCATCTTTTGCGCACTTCTCGGTGCTATCGACGCTAACGCGGGCGGGCAGGAGGAGGTCGAAAATGACAAGCCTTGCCGGCGCGCTCAAAAATCGCGGCAAACATGCCGTGAAGCGGCTGCTTCGCTATGACGGGCGCAACTGGCTGCGCATCCGCCAGATCGAAGCCTTCAACACATTTCTTGAAGCGGCGAACCGCAAGTCGCGCGACGTGATCGAAATCTCGCCGGGCTGGAACCGCTATTGGCGGGCGCTCTGCCCCGATTATCGCTCGGTCGATTTCCCGGAATTCGACATCTGCAAGGATCGCACCGAGGAGCAATATTCGATCGTCATCGCCGACCAGGTGCTGGAGCATGTGCAGCGCCCGCAAGCGGCCGCCGCCAACATCCACGCCATGGTCAAGCCCGGCGGCTGGGCGATGGTAGCGACGCCCTTCCTGTTCCGGGTGCATGCGCGCCCGCACGACTACAACCGCTGGACGCCCGCTGGGCTGAAGCAGCTGATGGTCGAAGGCGGTTTTGGCGAAGACGACGTGCAAGCCTTCGGCTGGGGCAACAAGGCTTGCGCCCGCGCTCACATTGGAGGGCCGGTCCGCGCCTATGGCATCTGGCGGGATTTGAGCAATGACGAGGAATACCCGCTGATGGTCTGGGCATTCGCGAAGAAGGCTGCATGACCTTCCCCTTCTCCCCTCGCGGGAGAAGGTGTCGCCGAAGGCGACGGATGAGGGGGGCTCCAGCTTGACGAAAGCCTGTCCAGCAAAGGCGGCAGGAAAGACCAGCGTCTCACTCCGCTGGAGCACCTCTCATCCGTCCCGGCGCTTACGCGCCGATCCACCTTCTCCCACAAGGGGAGAAGGTGAAGACCTACCGCCTTTTCACCAGCCGCGCATGCCGCCTCCAATACCACCAGTCCAGCACGCGTCTTCGAAAACTGCGCTTCATCGCTGTCATGGCGTCAGACTCCCAGCAGCACACGGCGCTGGCCGGTGAGGTCGCTCGGCGCAAGGTCGGTCTTGACAGTGGAGAGCGTGCCCTGGCGCTGTTCGAGCTCAGCGCGAAGCGCGGCCTCTCGCGCCTGCACGTCCTTGTCCTGCGCGGTCGGCACCGGCGGCAGTGGTTTCAGTTCGGGGGGTTTTTGAAAGAGACACATGGTTCCAGCTTTCTCTTGTCCAGTCATAGAGGGAGAAATCTTCGCCGTTCTTGCCATAGGCCGGCAGGCGACAGCATTGGGTGGCGCCGAGCCTGCTTAGCCAGCGCAAGGCAAGATCATTGTTGGCAAGCGCCCTCGCCTCGACCCGCCACGCGCCTTTGGCCGCGACCTGAGGCCCGAGCACCGCATGGAAGAAGCGGGTGATCTCGGGCACGCAGCGCCTCATACGGCGCGTGCCCCAGCTCCAGGCGATCCAGAGCCCGCTCCGCTGCTCGGCCGCGCCAAAGCCGGCCTCCGGATTGCCATCGAGCTCGGCGACATAGGCAAAGCCCTGAAGCGCCGTGAGCGCGAGCAGCGCCGGCGACCAATGGTCGAGCTGGCAGTCGATCTCGGCCCGGTCCTCTGGGCGCAGATTGGCGGCGATGTAGGAAAGGTCCCGCAGCGTAGCGGGGACGATGCGGATGGGCATGGGCAGACTCCCGGCAGTCAGCAGCGACGCCTGCCAGCGATGCATTTGGTGTAGAAACTCCGACGCCCCTGGGCCTCGGCGTATGTCTCGGAATTGCCCTACGATTAATATGCCAGTGATATGCCTCGGTGAGTTTGGCGAGGATGCTATTCGTCGTCGTAAGGCTCGACTATCGCGAACGGAATGCCCAACGATTCAAGCAGATCGAGAACGCGTTCCGAAATGACGAGGCGGAAGGGTGTCGCGATGCCAAAGTCGTCTTGACCCGCCTTTCCATTCACTTTCAACCAAACGAAATGTGGTAGGTCCAGGCCGGGTTGATCCTCTTGACACTCTTCCGAGGTCGTCACCTCGGCGTCGGCGAATGTCGCGCCTGTAAAGCCCATCTTCTGCAGCGCGCGCTGGGTTTCTTCAGTGACGAGGAAACAAGGAAACGTCGCAACAATCACGTCCCCAAACCAGCCCTCTACCTCGTAGTGAAGTTTGGTTACGATGGGTGGATGAACGCTCGAGTCAAGAACCGTGTGTTCGCCAATCCCACCAGCGACGTTCGGCCGTATTTTAAAAAATCGCATCACTCACCTATTGGAGGATTGAACAGATGTCCGTATTTTTTGTCGATGTAGGTGACGTAGTCTAGCACCTGCTGACGTGTTGGCTGAGGATGCGACTCGTAAAATTCATCCCACTCTTGCCGGAAAATGACCTTATGCAAAAGGCTATCCAATTCTTTTGGGATGCCACGAAGATTCTGTAGAGAGTGCTCCTCGTCCGCAGCGACGATGCTTGGGAATCTTCTCCATATCTGTCGCTCCGCCGCATGGTGTACGATAACTTCTCCCTGCAGATTCGGGTTCGCGTCTAGAAACGTTTTACGGTAGTTTTTTGAGGCAGCCCTCCCCAACGATGCACCTTGATACTTTACCTTGGAAGGATCTCTTGCGATCGCCTTTATGATCTCAAGAACCTCAGCCTTCTTGAGATTGGCGCCCGTGCCCACACGAGAGGCGATATCCTCCGCGGCTTTGACCAGAGATTTCGTCTCAGCCGCTTGGCGAGCCACCGCAGCATCTGCGGCGAGCCCCGACTTGGCGCGCGAACCACTTGTCGCGAACTCCTCCAGCGGCTTGCCGAACTTGCCCGTCCCGCCGCGGACTATGGCCAAGCCCTTTGCAACAGCTTCGCCGGCTGCCTCTGACGCCAAGCGCCCTCCCGCAACAGCCCCCGAGCCGGGGGTGACCGGCAGTTGTTCAAGGAAGTCCCAAGGAGAATCGCGCAGGTCCCTGAGAGCCAGCCCAATGTCGTGCGGGGCGCCGGCCAGGGACTCGAAGCCTTCGCTGAGGTAATTGCCGAAATCCTCTGCGGCCTGTCGAACTGCAGACTTGGGTTTCGCCAGGAGCCGCCGAAGAAGGCGATTGCTCCCCTGTCGCCGCGGTGGTGATCGGATCGACGTCGGTTGGCTGATAAAATCCGGCTTGGTCTAGCTGTTGAGATAAAGCTTTCCTGGTCGCAGGATCGTTGGCTGCCGCCACAAGATCACCCAGGACAGTGTTCCTGTCACCCTGCGACGCGCCTTTCTCGCCGAAACCATCGGCGATGCTTCGGACCACGGCTTTCGGCAGAGGTTGGGGATTTTCGACGCCTAATTGCCGTTGCGCCGCAACCGAGAGGGCAATCGCCCGGCTGTACGCCTCCCGATCGTTGATCCCTGGCTTGCCGGCCTGGCCAGTGACTTCGCCCCACGCGGCGTCCACATCGGGAAAGACTTCCCGAACATAGCCTGCGGGATCTGCCTGCCTCTCGGCTAGAGTCTTGAGCGCAGCTGCAGCAGTGACCTGATATCGGAGGTGGTCTTCGTCGGAAGCCCTAGGGCCGGGCTCAACATCACGCAGCGCTGCGTGGATCGCCTGGTTCGGCATGGTCCGCATGCCGAAGGCTTGGCGACCGGCGTCGATTTTTCGACCGAACTCCTGATACTGATTACCGCCCTCCTCGCAGCGAAATCCGCAGCGCTTGGCATGGTGCCGGAGTAGTTGCCCGTATTGGCAATCGCGTCCGGGGCATTCTGCGAAGCGAGATCGATGTTGGCGCGCGCGTCGATCAGCCTGTTCATTGTCGCGGCGCGCGCCTGGCGGAGCAGTTGCCGAATGCCGTCGGACGATAAATCGACAAGAGGATCGGTTCCTGGATCGTCGGCTTGGCGGCTGCGCGCCACTGTTCCGCCGTTCAGCACCTCAATCGCCCGGCCAGGATCCCGCGCGATCAGCGCTTCGATGCGCGTCCTTGCCGTGTTTTCGCGCCACGCGGCTTCGGTCTGTTGCCGGCTCTCAGGGTCCAGGTTCATCTTGGCGATGAGGTCGAGGCCGGCTTGGCGAGCGGCATCGAAGGCGGCGTGGTCGTCCGGATCGCTCTTCGCGATGGTGTCGAGTTCTTCGGCCTGGGCCGCCGCCAGGTGGTCCTGCTCATACTGGGCGCGGCGCTGATTTTGCTGCATCGCCATGCGCACCGAGCCTGCCTCTCGCAAGGCGGGCTTGCGGCTGGCGAGGCCGGCGCGCAGCTCGGGCGGCGCCTGCTTCAGGAAATTGTCGAACAGCGTGTCGAAGCGGCCTTTGAGCACGACGCGCCCGGTATGCGGGTCGACCTCGCCATACATGGCGTGGTGCAGCCCCTCCCCGTCGGCCGGCGCATTGGCGGCGACATCGGCCTCGGCGCTGGCGATCTCTCCGCCCAGCCTGCGCGCCGCGATCTCGGTGTCGAAGGCCTGCTGACGCGCCATGCGGCGTTCGTAGTGAGCGGCGACCTCCTGCCAATAGGGATCGAGCGGGCCAGCCGGCCCGGCGTCGGACGCCGCATCGCCGGCATCGGGGCGGCGCTGATCGGTGAAGAGCGGGATGATGTGGACCATGTGAATGCTTCCTGGCGCGCGGATGCGCCCCCGGCAGCATGGCCGTTGCATGGCGCATCGGTTGCCGCTTTCGAGGCTGTCGGATCGAGATTTTCGGAGAGACGAGAAGGTGGCGGCGTCGCGGAATAAAAGCGCCGGCGGCAGGAGCTTCGTCATCCTAGGGCGAAGTAAGGAGCCGAGCGACGCGCGCAGGCCTTAGGATCCACGCCGCGACGCTAAACCATTGCAATGGCTACAGAATTCTGCGCCGCGGCACTCTGCGGCAGAGGTCACGGTATGGATTTCCGTCCCTTCTCCCCGTTCACGGGGAGAAGGTGCCCGAAGGGCGGATGAGGGGCAGCGCGACGTTCCGAGAAGCTGGCGCTGCCCCTTATCTGCCTACCGGCATCCTCTCCCGTGAACGGGGCGAGGAAGGCAGCTTCAGCGCCTCACCTGAAAGCCCCCAGCGGATCACTCTGTCCCGCCGGCCGCCGCGCTGCCTTGAACTCCATTGGATCAACCACGGCTTCCCGCAGCATCATCACGCCGTAGCGCGTCGCGGACATCAAATCGTCACGCAATTTGACCACCTGGCCGTTCTTTCGGTGGAACAACCTGAATTCCTCGAACCACGCGGCTAAAGTCGAAAACACCTTGAAGCGGCCGGACTGCATGCGGTCGAGCATGTCCATCAGCCCGGCCTCGACCGAGACCGAGCCGTCGGGGAAACGGGCGTGACTGGCAAGCATGTTCAGCCCATGCGCGGTATATTGTTTGGCGAGCGCAACGCCTGCGCCTTCCAGCGTTTCGCGGCGGCCGTCGCGCGGCCAGGCGAAGGGCAGCCATTCGCCCCAGGCCTTCAGCGCCAGCGCCTGCATGGCCGGCGTCTGCTGGGAGGCACGATGGGCCTTGGTCACGTAGACGACATCGGCCTCGGTATCCCAGGCAAGCTCGACCGCGGCGGAAGGGTGGTCCCAACCGAAATCGAGCGCACCGATGCGCGGCCACCAGCGCGGCAGTTTGAACGGCTCGCAGGCGATCAGTTCCTCAGGCACCGGGAAGATTCGGCCGGAGCCCAGCACCGGAATGCCTTTCGCGCGGGCTTCGCGCTCGTGCTCGGGGTAAGCTGCGATGATCTCGGCGCGTTGCTCGGGACTATAGTGCCCGGCATCGTCGATGGTCATGAAGGTAACGTGTCGGGACATGGCAACTCCAGTTCCTCGCCCGGCGAGAGCGCGCGGCGAAGCCGCGACGGAAAGGGGACGGCGCAGGCCGAATGGATGTGACGAGTCTCGCTTCGGCGAAGGTCAGAGCTATACGAAGGCCCCCTCCGGCCGCTGCGTGGCCAACTCTCCCCGCTTCACGCGGGCGAGGAAGCGGCGCTCAGCCCTTGTATCCCTCGTTGACGCAATCGTTCTTCCAGGCCCAGTCGAAATCGGCCTGCGACATGGACGAGCCGAGGCCCGGCTCGACATAGGGGCCGGCGCCGTCGATATAGACGATGAAGCGCGCTTCCTTGGTGAAGATGCCGACCTTGCTTGCGACGACGCCGCATGTCTGGCCGCTCGCGCTGTCGCCAGTGAGATCGACATGCGAGAAACTCGCCTCCGGATTGTTGATCAGGCCGCGCATCCTGGCTTCGGCCGAAGCGATCGCATCGGCGCGCCAGTCGCCGCTCGAGCCGGAGTAGGCCGAGAGCAGCGCACAAAGAAGAAGCAGGTTGGATGCAGGTCGCATGTCGGCTCCGGATCGCGGCCGGAAATTACTCGACCTTCGGTTGCGGCCAAAGCGGCATCGCAAATCATGGTTTCGGGGCGGTTTCTCCAAGCCCTGGTTCCTCGACGGAGCGGGAGGCAGCGCCGACTTTCGAGGTAAGAGCACAAGCTATTCGTAGAGCTTTTCACCTACGAAGAACCACCTCTCCGGCCGCTACGCGGCCACCTCTCCCCCGCCTTGCGGGGGCGAGGAACCCAGGGCCTGAATCGCCTCCGCGCTCAAGAACCTGAGCACCACATCGCTCATTCCGAGCAGCGGCGTGAACGTCACGATCGTGATCCCATCCGTCGCATTCGTGCGGGTCAGGCCTTCCGAATAGATATCCAGCGGCGGTTCCTCGTCGAACCAGACGCCGTGCAGCGTCTCGCCCTGCCATTTCTCGCGGCCTTTCTCGTACGACTTGAAGGAGAGCACGCTTTGGCCGGCCTGCACGTCGCCGCCACCGCCCCAGCGCACGATCACACTATCCAATGCTCCCGGCGCGCCGCGGCCCATCACCGTGCCGGCGATGGCGTCGGCCGGGATCATGCCGGTGCCCCATTCGCTCTGCTGCTGCGGCGGGCCGACCAGCACGCGCTGCGGGTTGTCGCGCGTGCCCTCGCCGGTGACGCCGGCGGCCCAGAGCCGCACCGGCTGGCCAAACACTTTGCCCACCCACCAGTCGGGATAGCGACCGGTGAGGTGCATGGCCCACTCCGCGCCCCCTGCCCTGGTCTTGCCGAGCTGGTTGCCGGCCATGAACAGGCGCTCGCGATGGCTCGCCCCTGCCGCGTGAAAGTCGGCCTGCCGTTCGTACGGCGCGTAGGCGGCAAGGAGGTTACGACGACGGCGCCGGTTCATCTCCTCGAGCAGCGCCAGATAGGTCTGCATCGCTGTCGAGGAACGGCCTGAGACTCGTTTCGAGGCCGCGGATGCGCTTGCGGATCTCCTCATCGCTCAATTGCTCGAGACTGGTTCTACCGGCGGCATCGATATTTTCCGAAAAATCCTTGGGCAGCAACGTCAGCACGACCTTGAGATACTGGTCGGGTTTTTCGGCCCTGACCGCGGCGATGACGCCGGCGCCATGGGCGCGAAAGTCGGCGCGAAGGGCGGCGGAGAAGTCATCGACCAGCGTCTTTCGCGAGCGCTTCGGGCGGCTGGGCACAGCGGCATCCACGCGAGGAGCCTGCGGCTTTCGCCCTGCCCTCTTCGCGCCAGCGGGCTTGCGCGGCACGGCCTTGTTTTCGTCAGCCATGGGCCGCGGCGTCCGATGGCGCGGCATTTGTCGCCTTCGTCTTGCGCATCTTGCGCGCCGGTTTCCTTCGCGGCTTGGCGCGGACAGACTTCCGAGATTCGAAAGCGACGGTCGGCGCGGCCATCGCCTTCAGCTTCGCCGTGACCGCACGGGCTGCCGCTGGGCCGAGGCCTTGGCGCGGAAAACCGAAACCGGCGACTGCATCGACCGTGCCGCCACGCATCATGCCGATGCGCACGCCGGCCGCGACCTGCTCGACACGGCCTGAGCTGGGCGGCAGGCTTGCGCTCTCGAATTCGCCGATGGCGCTGACGATCTGGGCGCCGTCATCGGCGGTGATGATGGTGGCGTAGCGCGGCATGGGAATCTCTGGTGGAAATGTCGGCAGTCGGGAGGCATGGCGTATTCTTCACGCGTCTCTCTGTCCTGCCAGGGCTTCGAAAGCATCGGAAAAACAAAACCCGCCGGGCGGCGGGTCATCGGCGCAAATCAGCACCATGGACAAAATAGTAGCATAGCTGCCCTCACCGGGCAATAGGTTCTAGGCAAATTTTCCTATGCTGTAAAACTCCCTCCGTCGAAACGCGTCTTCTTCCCGCAGTCCCGGCGCCGCAGCCGCAGGTTGAACCGCCAGCCGGAAGCGGGGCGGATTTTGTCGGAACCAACCTTGGTCCGATGGGTTCCACCCTTAGTCGCAACGCGACAGACAATCGTCACGCAACAGAGGAGAAGACCATGCTTACAAGGATTCTTGCAGCTTCCGCCCTGACGATCGGCCTCGCGACGGCGGCAATGGCCCAGACCGCCGGCACTAGCAGCGGCAATGACAGCGCGGGCGGCAGCGGCCAGACCATCACCGTCGACCCGAAGACGCCGGCCACTCCGTCGCCTGACCAGATGGCGCCCGATATCGGCACGACCGGCAGCGTGACCGGCGGCGACATGAACTCGAACTCCGACAAGAACTGTCCGAATACTCCGCAGACCTCCAAGGGCGACGCCAGCAACTCCACCGCCGGCACGATGCAGCCGAACGTCAACGACAAGAACTGCGGCAAGTAGGACTGCCGACAAATCTCGTCGCCCAATGGCCGTGGAAGCTAGCTCCACGGCCATTGTCTTTTGAACGGCTACCTCGCTCCAGGCGTGGAAATTCCGGCGGGGAACCATGCGGCTTCCCGACCGTTGCAAGGGGCACAAAGGAGAAACCCATGGCAGACAACGAAAGCAGCAGCGGCGGCGCGGCAAACGGCACCGGCACCCCGGGCACCAGCCCAGCCAACGCGGCCCGTCCCCGTAACGCCGCATCGCGCAGCAGCGGCGCCTCGCGCAGTGGCGGTGGATCGCGCGGCAGCGCGGCTTCCTCCAGGGCGTCCGAAGGCGCGATGAAGCGGCAGATCGCCGAATTGAAACGGGAGGTCAGCCGATTGAACCGCGCACTGGCCGACAAGGCCGAGGAGCAAGCCGAGGCCGCGAGTGGCTGGTATGAGGGTGCGGCCGAACGCGCGTCGAACCTCTATAGCGGCGCCTCCAGCCGCGCCTCCAACCTGTATAGCGGCGCATCGGATCGCGCCTCCCGCGCGGCCAGGCAATTGCGCAGCCAGGCGCAGAGCGTGTCGGAAGCAGTGCAGCAGAACCCCGGCACCTTCTCGACGGCGATGCTGATCGGCGGCGTGGTCGGTCTGCTGGCCGGCATGGCGATCAGCCGAACCGACGACCCCGAGTCGGACTGGCTGCGCCGCTGGCATCGGTAGGCATTTCCCGGTCCGGCTGCAGCGGCCCGATCGATAATGGTGGTGAGCGCAGGCTGCCTTGCGGCGGCCGCGGAAGAAAAGGCCAGGCTATCGCGCCGGGCCTTTTTCTTTCCATGTCAGGTTTTTTCCTTTCAAAGGCTGCGTTGCCCCCTTCACACCGTGCTGTGGGCCGGTTGTCCGAGGCTGGTCATTAGCCGGAGCTTATGGGATCATTCCCTGAGGGAATCGCGGAGAGCAGCATGGACAGACCTGCCATGGCATCCGTCTTTCGGATGCGGTATGTGCCTGCAAGCATTTCGGGCGTTCGCAGCCTGGGCCGGGGCCAGGCCGATCCGATCTTCCATTCGAGACCACTCGGCGAAGCGATCCGCTTCATCGCCGAAGCCGAGGGCCAGTACGACCTCAGCGCCGTCGCCGTCTCGTACGGCGACCGCCAGACGCCGCCGCTCGGCAACCGCGAGATCAGGCAGCTCTGGAACGAATATGGCGAGCGGTGGATGGAGTCTTAGTCCGCGCAAGCTTCCCCGCCCGGATCGGAAACGCCCCTCATGCGTTCTTGAGGCGAGGTCAATGGGAGGAACGCCATGAACGTCGCCAATCTCCAACTCGAGGGCCTGCTGATGGCCGTCGCCGCGATCAACCATGTGCTCGTCAAGAAAGGCGTGCTCACGGTCGAGGAAATCGACATCGCGCTGCGCAAGGCCGAAGCCGGCGAGACCGGCGAGGAGCGTTCGGAGGCGATCTCGGCCTCGAACCGCGACGCCATCAATTTCCCGATCCGGCTGCTCGAGCTCGCCAACCAGTGCCAACCGGAAGCGGACATGCCGTCCTTCTCCAAGCTGGCGCGCATGGTCGGGCAAATGAAGGAGCCGTATAACGATCAGATGTGAGGCTGCGGGAGGGCGCTTTGCGAGGACGCCGGCTCCGCCCCGCATCCACCCCACCGGGGCACGACAGCCCTGCGCTTTCGCTCTGGGCGTCATTGTTGGACAAGCCAGGCAATCGGCTTTTTCGTCCGCTAGCGCGGACCACGCCTCACCCCCGTGGAACGGGGAGAAGGAAGAGTTCACGCCCTGCCTGGCCAGCCCTGGCGCAGCGAAAGCACGCTGCCCGGGCCGTGCACGGCGGCGTAGAGCAGGCCGGCGGCGAAGGGGAAATGCGACATGAAGGCGCCGAACTCGGCCTGGTTTCCGGCCCAGTGCGAGGGGCCATGGAAGGCAAAGCCCAGGAAGGTGACATAGACCGCTCCGATCAGCGCCAGCGGCGTCAGATAAGCGCCGGTGAGGAAGGATATCACCAGCAGCGCCTCGAGGATCGCCGCGCACCAGGCCAGAAACAGCGGGAATGGAAAGCCCGCGGCGGCGATGTAACCGGCGGTGGCGCCCATATCCATGAATTTGAAAGCCACGGCCATCGCGAACATGGCGGCGAAGATCAAGCGGGCGATGAGAATGGCGGCGGTCTGCCAGGCCGATTGGGTGTTTTCCACGAGTGTCCCTCCGGGTTTGTCTGTTGATGCCCCAAGGACGGGCGAAAGGAGAGGATTCCGACAGGGGTGGGAAAAATTGTTTGGCGGGACGTGCGCCGCCCTTCCCTTCGCCCCTGTGGGAGAAGGTGGATCGGCGCGTAGCGCCGAGACGGATGAGGGTGATCCAGCGGAGTGAGACGCCGGTTTTCCCTGGAGCACCCCTCATCCGTCTCCTCCGGCGACACCAACTCCCACAAGGGAAGAAGGAGAATGGTGCCGCGGATGGCTGATCGACTCCCGCACGGTGCCGTATTCGGCGCCCCAGCGGTCGGTCATGTCGCAGCGAATGTCCCAGAGCTCGGGGAAGAAGCGGTGGCGGGCGCCGCCTTCGAGGATCTCCACCGGCCTGCCTTTCAGCGATTTGGCGCCCAGCCCGATCGAGCGGTGGATCAGATAGAGGTGGTTGGCGCGGAATTTCTGGAACAGCTCGTCGAACTCGATCAGCGCCTCGGCCACGACATAGGAATCGCCGTGATCGTAATGCTCGTCATAGATGTCCTGCACGGTTAGCCCGCGGCCGTCGAGGTAGGCATGCTTGAAGGCCCGCCAAAGATCCGGCGGCAGGCGCAGCAAGAGCTTGAAGCCCGGCGATTCCTGGCCGCTGCCATTGCCGAGCTGGAGGCGGATTTGCTGGTACTCCTTGGGCGACATCGTCTCCAGGAGATCGAGTTGCGCCGTCATCATACGCATCAGCCGGTGCACGCGGCCCATCAGTGTGACGATGCGGTGGGTGTCCTGTCTTTCCAGATAGTCCAGGACGTCGACCAGCGTATAGGCAATGAGCTTCATCCAAAGTTCCTCGACCTGGTGCACGATCTGGAACTGCAGCTCGTCGGCATTGACCATCTCGGCGAGCGGCTTCTGGCAGGCGAGCAGCCGGTCGCACTTCAGATAGACGCCGTAATCGCGCATCTCGGGCGCCTCGATGCGGGCGTGATAGTCTGTCTTGTCCATGGCTCATCCTCCTCGCGGGCGGGTTTTCGACCCAGCGACAAGGATAGCGCTTTCGGCTTGAACATTGTTCCTTTCTGTTATTCAAACTACATTAGATGAAGGACGATTGTCGGGCTTTTCTGCCATTTTGGAGAACGAATGACGCCGGACGCCCTCGACCGCAGAATAGTCGCCGCGCTTGAGCGCGACGCGCGCATCTCCTTCGGCGAACTCGCCGAGGAGGTCGGTTTGAGCAAGACACCTTGCTGGAAACGCGTGAAGGCGCTGGAAGAGGCCGGCGTTATCCGCGGCTATTCGACCCGGATCGACCCCGCCAGGATCGGCTTCGGCATCGAGGCCTTCATTCAGGTGTCGATCGACTTCGAGGTGTCGGACGCCTTCGAGGCGGCGGTGAAGAAGCACCCGCTGATCCGCCGCTGCTACGCCACCACGGGCGAAGCCGACTATCTGCTCCAGATCGTCACTGTCGACATGATGGCGCTCGACCGCATGCTGCGCGAGGAGCTGAGCCGCCTGCCCGGAGTGCGGCGCACGGTGACTTCGATGGCGATGCGCGAGATCAAGGGCGACATCTCCTTTGCCGAGGCGGCGGCGCGTGTGCTGACGGGATAAGGCAAGCGCCAAATGATTTGAGAGACGAGGAACCGCAACCGTTCCGCCGACAGCCGCCCGGCAGGCTCCGCACCTGTTCTGATCGAGACGATATCCGCTACCCGCGTACGCCCGGCGCTATTATAGACCGGTCCGATCCCGTTCTCCGATTATCCAGAAAAAGTCACGGCTTTGGCGCGACCGCGTGACATCAACGGGGCGGGATTTCAATTAGTTGCGGATGCGGCGAGGCCTGCAATTAATGGCGGATGCGGAGCATGCGCTCAGGGCCAAGGTGCGAAATGATGGCAGCGCTGGAGGAACAGCGCGCCCCCTCGTCCTGCCGGACATCTTCGCTGGCGAGCTGAGCCTTAGCGGCCGCTACCCGCGCCGTCTCGCGCTCTTTCCCCGCATCGGCCTTGCGTTTCGGGCACTCCTCGAAATCATGGTCGCGGCCGCCGCAATAAGAGCAGCATTTGGCGGGGGTTTCGGGGTGGAGTATCGGGATCATTCCCAAGAATGCACGAAAAGGTTTCCGGTTGCAGCAATTGCGTGAAGCCGCCGCAACAGCCGCCTGCCCCGTGCCCCAAAAGAGCTCAAAGCCCGAGGAGCTCGCCGCTCACGCGGCGGGCTCCCGTTCAGTCACCGCTCACGCATGCGCGTGGGGATGACGGAAGTCCCAAACGGCCCAGGCCGATGCCGCGACCACCAGCACGCCGAGAACGACATGCGTGGCCATGACACGGGTGTCAGCTGCGAAGCCTAGCAACCAGGGCGACACGATCAGCCAGAGCCCAAGAATCACGCTTGCCCATTCTTCCCACTCGGCGAACACCGAAAGCGTCGCCAGCGCCAGCGCGCCAAGCAGAACGCCGACAATCCAGGCGTTCCACGCGGGCACCATCGCCGCGGTGAATCCGATGACCCAGGGAGAGATGAACAGGCAGACCGCGAGGACCAGAGAGATCCAGTCGAGACTCTTTCTTGCTTCCATCATTGCCATGACAACCTCCATGGAAGAAGCTTGACCAAAGCAACCTATACGAGCGTGCAATCACACGCTCTGTTACATGATGTAATGCATTTTTACAAAGCTGCAAGGGAGGACCGGCCGGGCCGGCCCCTCAGCCCTTGAAATCACTTCCGTCGTCAGCGCCGAGCTGCGGCACGACTATCGCCTCGAGCGGCGCCTCAAGCGTCCACTTCAGACCCTCGGGGACGCGTTCGAGGCTGGAGGAACCGCTCAGCGACTGCGGCGCCACACGCTGCAGCACCACCGTGCCGAAACCCTTGCGATCGCCCTTCCGTTCGGATGCCATCTGCGCGGCCGTGCCGGAGGTCTCGTGCCAGACAAGATGAAAGCGCCGCTGCGCCTCGGGTCCGGTCTCGACTTTCCATGTGATTTCGATGCGGCCCCCCGAGGCCAGCGCGCCATATTTGGACGAGTTCGTGCCGAGCTCGTGGAAGGCCATGCCGAGATTCTGCACCGCATTCGACTGCAGCGTCAGAAGCGGCCCGGAAAGCGAGATGCGGTCTTCATGGCCGAAAGGCTTCAGATGCTCCTGGACAAGGTCGAACAGACTGGCGCCCGCCCATTCCGTGGTGACCAGAAGGTCGTGCGAGCGCGACAGCGCCATAATGCGGGCGCGGATCATTTCCTCGAACTCGCGGGGGTCGGTCGAGCGCTTGCTGGTTTCCCTGACCATCGACAGGATCACCGCGAACTGGTTCTTCACGCGGTGGTTGACCTCGCGCATCAAGAGCCGGATACGGCGCTCGCTTTCCTTGGCGGCGGAGATATCGCGGGCGATCTGCGAAGCGCCGATGATCTCGCCCGCGTTGTTCCTGATCGGCGAGACCGTGATCGACACCGCGATCAATGAGCCGTCCTTGCGCTTGCGCGTCGTCTCGTGGCTTCCCACACCCTCGCCCCTGCGAATGCGGCCGATGATCTCGGCCTCTTCGTTGTGCATATGCTCGGGGAGCAGCATCAGTATGGACTGGCCCACGGCCTCCTCGGCGCTGTAGCCGAACATGCGCTCGGCCGCCTGGTTCCAATCGGTAATGATGCTGTTGAGATTCTTGCCGATGATGGCGTCGTAGGAGGAATCGACAATCGCCGCGAGGCGCGCGTCGGCATGGGCGTCCTGACGAAAAATCCCCCCTGGATTGGTCATGCGCATTAGCTAGGGCCGACAGACATCAAGGCAACGTCTCGAGCGCATCTGCTATGGCTTCGAGTTTCTGGAGCCATCGCCGACCTTTCTGTCCTGGGCTATCACGCCAAAATCCTGCGACTTCGCGCCTGCGTCGGCGGTCAGGAATCCGTCCGATGCAAGCCCGCGACGCAAAAGCTCACGCACCGCAGCCGATCGGCTTGGCATGCGCTTTTCGAAACGCCAGTTCTCCAGCGCCGCCAATTCCTCGTCGGTCAGCATGATCTGCAATCTTTGCGGCCGTTCGAGTTCAGCCATGCCCGCCTCTACCACAGACAAAAATGCTACGAGTGAGTAAGTGTCTCACTATGAGCAGAAACTAGGGTTTACCACACAGGACGTCAAGGATGCCTAAGCTGTGAAAGAGGGAGCAGACTAACTATACCAACGATGCGCCGAAATCACATTTGTTGGCCTCTGCTAACTCATTGATTAGTTTCTTTTTTTGGCTTTTTTTCTTGCTATTGGCGATCGCGGGGCGCATGATTGGGATCGAGGGATAACCTCCAAGGAAGGAGGCATTCCATGTTCCGACGATTCTCCATCCGGTTGCGCGATGACGCCCACCACAGAGTTCAACAGGCTCTGCGGATCAAAGGCATCGTGAACATAATCCGGCTTTCGGAAGAGATCAGGCTGAACAACCTGGCCGAGAACATCGCCCGCGAAGACATTGAAGATCTGGTGATGCAGATTGCTCAGCTTTACGGCGCGCCGATCGAGTTCGACGATCAGGCTCTCACGGCGCTTGATTTGCCCGACATATTGGACGATGACAATCGCAATGACCTCGAAAGGGCGCTGCGAGAGCGTTGCGGAGCCGACCCGCAGGTCAACCTGCTGCAGCTCGATGACTAAGCCAGTGGGCATGCGTCAAACGGAGTGTCCACCCCTGGCGATCACGTCGCTAAGGATGCTGAGCCCGGTCTCGTAGCGGTCCGGCGCAATGCCAGCCTGATGCGCCTGCCAGAGATTGTCACGCAGGTCAGCTATTTTCACGGGCAAGGCAAGCTCGTTCGAGGCGGCACGGAGAATCGAACCCTCCTCGCTTTCGTCCATCCGTTTCGTCAGCGCGTCGACGGCCGCAACGACGGATGAACTGAAACCGGCCTGTTTGAGCCGCTCGAGGCTCCAGCCCTCGCCTTTCTCGACGACGTCATGCAGATAAGCGACGGTCTTTTCATCCAGCGTCTCGACCGAATCGGCGACGCGTCTCAGATGTTCGATATAGGGTCTGCCGGTCTTTTCCTTCTGACCACTGTGAGCCTGCTCAGCGATCTTCGCCGCACGGTGAAGCATGGTCCTTCCAATCGTCAAATTGAAGCCCGCCCCGGCGAGGGACGGCCGAGGCGGGCTGCTCGGGTCTGAACCCGGTCCGGTGGCGCGCCTTTCGCGGGGGGAGCGGGGCTGCGCGCCATCTGCATTCAAGAACATCCGCGCAGGCCGAATGTTCCCGCGACGCCCTGCAATTTTCAGGATGCACGCTCGGCGCGCCGGCATGACGCACGGCACTCCCAGGCCTGCCGGCCAAGAAACGTTCTTGCGGCAGGAACCTCGCGACCACGCCGCCGTTAGCCACCCGTGTTCAACAGGAGGTAAGGCAATGGATTGGAACCGCGTCGAAGGCAATTGGAAGCAGATGAAGGGCAAGGTCAAGGAACAGTGGGGCAAGCTCACCGACGATGACCTCGACCGCATCGCGGGAAAACGCGACCAGCTCGAAGGTAAGATCCAGGAACGCTACGGCCTCGAGAGGGACCGCGTGCGCCGCGACATCGACGACTGGTACAGCCGCCAGAGCTGGTAGAAGCCGACTGGCTAACCAGGAAGGGCGGCGTCTCGCGACGGCGCCCTTTTTGTTTGGCCGGTTAAGGCCGCGAGAGGCGGCTGCGTATTTCCATCTCGATGTCCCGTTCAAGCGGCAGCGGCGGCAAATCGGCAGGCTTGCCATGACCGAATTCAGCCAGAGCAGCGGCATCGCGGCGGAGTTTTGCGAACGACACCGTGCGGCCCTGCTCCAGCCAACCGGAGGCGTGGAGGATGAAGCTCGCTCCGGAGCCCACCGCGGCCGAGAGCACCCTGCCCCCTTCGGCACCAGACTGCGCGTCGTCGATCTTGGCCGAGGTGATCGCGCCGTCGCCCCGCACCGGCACGCCGAGCCGCCTGCCCAGCCCGGCCGCGTAGAGCTGGACGAGCTGCGAGGCCGGGTCGCCGAAATCGGGCAGCATCCGGCGCATGTCGAATGGATAGGCGAGAATGCCCATCACCGCCGGCGCGCCCGGACGCCAGAGCTGAGCCAGCGCAAGCCCGGCAAGCACCTCGGCGTAGCCCTGGATAAGCGCGCCGGCCACAGTGACGGGCGACGTCGCGCCCATCATCATGTAGGACGACACCATGCTCGCCTCGCCCTTCAATGCAATTGCCCGCAGGCACTTCAACGGGTTCGGCCAATAGGTCAGCGGCGGCGTGGCATTGATCAGGTGGAGAAGGTTGCACGCGCCGGCAGACGCCGGCCGCCCGACCGCGGCGGCGGTCAAATCGATCACCGCCTCGGCCGCCGCCGGCGAAGCGATGCTGCCCATGAACGGCTTGTCGGAGCGGCTGAGATGCGCAAGCAGCATCTCCAGCGGCCGTCGGTCTTCAGGGACGTCCTCCATGACGCAGATCATCTGCCCGGTGTTGGTGAGCCCAGGCGCGGCATGCGCGGCGGCGACAAGCTCGCCGTAGATCTGCCGGCTGCCTGCCACCCTCTCCCCGCTGTCGAGCACGACATTGGGCGCGCCGTAGATCGGCGCGAAGATGGGCGGCCCGGCGCCGCCGACCAGCGTATCCCGTGCGGGATTCCTGCCGCGCAGCAGGAACTTTGCCGGCGCATGCCGGCGTATGATGCGGCGCAGCTCGGCGCCATCCAGGCGCACGACATCCCCGGTCGCCACGCCACCGGCCTGTTTGAGAATGTCGATGGTCTGCGGATCGTCCAGGAAGCGGGTGCCCGTTTCCTCGAGAACCCTGTCCGCCGCCCTCTCGATCGTCTCCAATCCGGCATCGTCCTGTTCGGGCCGATAGGCCGCGGCAACAAAATCTGCCGCCGCGCAACATTCATTTGGCCATGAAGTCGGCATGCAACTGCCCGGCCGGCGCAAAAGGTTCGATGGGCCGGCATGCCGTAGTATCCGGATTCCGCTTGCCTTCGCGACGCTCCGGCGCGCCACCTTGCGTCGCTTTCCAGGAAGGCGCCGCCGACGGCGGCCCGGCGACACCGGCCGCACTGCGCTCCCGGCATTTCGGTGGTGCATTATGAACCGTGTCATCAGCGCGCTGCGCAACAGCGGCGTGATCGCGTGGGCGATCCATACGGTGACGATCCTCGACTGGCAGAGGCTGCAGCAGATCGCCGAATTCGATCCGATCTATCTCTCGATGACGCGCGCGAGCCGCGTTGATCGCCTACTGGAGGCATCTTCCCAAAACCGCTATGCAGTTTGGGGCAGCTGCATCATTCAGAACGCCGTTTCCGGTGCGGCGACTCCTGGTTCTCGCCGCGCAGCATCTGCCGGTCGTCGGGATCGATCAGGTCGCTCTCGGCAGGCTTCAACGTACTGCCCTTCGCGCGGGCAGCCCGTTCCTGATGCGGCCGCTTCAGCTCCTCCTCGGCATTGAAGTCCTTACCGGCGTTCTTGGTGTTGACACGCTCCTCGATGATGCGCTGCTGCTGATCATGCGTGGTCTTGCCTGCCATGCCAGTCTCTCCCATGGCTGAAAGAAATTCTCCCCACAGAGAAGCCCGTCCGGAGGGGTGAGCGGGCGGGCTTCTATCGGGAGGGACCCCGATGGCGGCGGGGGAGCCGCCGGGCACCGAACCGGACACCGGCACTTATGTTCCATTGCGGGATCGAAACGACGGAATTTCCCGACGGAGCCGAGAAATTCCGCGCGACAGCCATTGCGGCTCTGATCTTCGTCACGCTCCCGAAAGGCGCTCGGCGCCGGAGGGGCACGCTGCGCGCCGGCCCCAACAGACGGACTCGAGTTGTCGAGCTGACTGACAGGCCGCCGACGTGGCTACGCCCTGGTCCGTTCGAGTTCAGGGTTGTCGGCGGTTATCCTTGCCACCGGATTGCCGAGGCCGGCTCGCATTGAGCGGACTGCGGATGCCTGCCTCGCGCGGTTTTCGGATCGTCAGCTGGAACCTGGGCCGCCAACGAATGTGGATGAGAACCTCGGCTCGCCGTGCCGAGGTGACGGTCACTCTGGAACCGATCGTGCATCCGCCGGTTACTCTATGCCTTCGTTAGCCGGTACTTATGCAATGCGGAACAGCCGTCCCAAATTCATGGCGCACCTCGCGTTTACCGCCGACCTCGCGCCGGTGGCCTTTCCATGAGCGGAGTCGGTTCCCAAATCGATCGAGAACAAAGCAGCACTTTGGCGAAAGGTCCTTTCCAACGGTTCCTTCGCACGATCGGGCCCGGATTCATCACCGGTGCGTCCGACGACGATCCGTCCGGCATCGGAACCTACAGCCAGGCTGGCGCCCAGCTCGGTTTCAACATCGGCTGGTCGATGCTGTTCACCTTCCCGCTGATGGCGGCAATCCAGGAGATCGCCGCTCGCATTGGCCGCACCACAGGCAAGGGCATTTCGGGTAACCTCAGCCGACACTATCCGGCCCCGGTGCTTTCCGTTGTGGTGATGCTGCTGTTCGTCGCCAACGTCATCAATATCGGCGCCGATCTCAGCGCCATGGCCGACGCGTTGAAACTGCTCGTCGGCGGACCGAGGTCACTCTATGTCGTCGCTTTCGCGATCATCTGTGTCTCGGCGATCGTGTTCCTCGACTACACCCGCTACGTGTCCGTCCTCAAATGGATCACCTTGAGCCTTTTTGCGTATGTGGTCGCGATGTTCGCGGCCAATGTGCCGTGGATCGACGCGGCTAAAGGCCTCTTCATTCCGCACTTCGAATGGAGCGGGGCTTTCTTCACGACATTGCTGGCAATCCTTGGCACGACGATCTCGCCTTATCTGTTCTTCTGGCAGGCCTCCCAAGAGGTCGAAGAGGAGGAACTCAAGCTCAGCGCCGAGCCGCTGCGATGGGCACCCTGGCAAGCCACACGGGCGTTCAGGCGGATACGCGCCGACACGCTGGTCGGAATGGCCTTTTCGAACCTGATCGGCGTTGCGATCATGTTCACCACAGCCGCAACGCTCCACAAGGCGGGGGTGACGGATATCGCTTCTTCCACCGACGCGGCAAAGGCGCTGGAGCCCGTGGCCGGAAAGTTCGCCTTCATCATCTTCTCAGCAGGCATCATAGGCACCGGACTTCTGGCAGTCCCGGTACTGGCGGGTTCGGCGGCATTCGCAGTAGGCGAAGCCCTGCGCTGGCCGGTCGGCCTTCAGCGCAAGCCGAAGGAAGCAGCCGCCTTCTACGCCACGCTCGCCGCGGCGACCGCTCTTGGCACCAGGATCATGTTTACTCCGATCGACCCGATCAAGGCGCTTTACTGGAGCGCCGTGATAAACGGCATGTGCGCTGTGCCGGTCATGGTCATGATGATGCTGATGGCTGCCGGTAAGGATATCATGGGAGAATTCCCGGTCCAAGGTTGGCTGCGTGCGCTGGGCTGGCTATCGACATTGGCAATGGGTATGTCGTCGGTCGGCCTGATCATTCAATGGTTCTTGTGAGGGCCGCGCCCGCTGCGGCACCTAACGCGGAAAGACGGTCGACGCCTGAGCTGCAACCCACCAGGCAGCTGGAGGACAGTGCGCGGATGGAACCTTGGTCAGCATTGATTATTTACTTCGAAGGCGGGCCAGCATGACCAGATCGTCGCTTCATCTGCTCAAGGGTACAGGCTATCTGATCTCCACGGTGAGCGTGATCCTGCTGGTGATCGTCAGTTGGGATGGCGCCTCGAAAAGTCCATTGCTGACAGCGTCTCTCCTCGGGGGAGCCGCCACCTCGATTGTCGGCATGTTCTGTCGCTGGCTCTCCTACGAGATCGAGAAACGGCAGGAAGAGCGGCGGGAGGGCCAGCAGGCTCAGTGAGGCCGCCGCATCGGCGTTTGTCGTAGGGATCACGCGTATAGACGCCCGCCGGTGAAGCCCGCGGGCGCATTCCAATGATAGCTGCCGAACAGCCCGGGCTGTGTCATCGGCGAACGAAAAGCGCTTCGTCTTCGTCACGTTGCCTGCCGCCGAGCGCGCCGGCGACGCTGGCAATGAAAGCTCCAACGATCATCGACAGGGCGCCGACGAGCGCGAAGGTGGCACCTGCCTTTCTGACGGTGTCGGCGGCCGCCTTCGCCTTGTTCTTGGCGTCTTCGACCCCCGCAAGCACGGTATCGACGCGTTTGGCGGCATCGGCCTGCGAAAGCCCGGTGCGGGAAGCTACCAGCTTCGCAAGATAGGCTTTGTCGTCGGCCGAGACCTCGCCCTTGGCGGCGCTCGCCACAAGGATGCGTGTTGCCTGCGCCGTCGTGCCGACGTCATTCTGGCCAGCCGGGGCGACGGTACCGGTGTCTGCAGGGCGGAAGAGTTGGTCGACGAAGTAACCCAAGGTGTTGTTGTCGGTTGCGGCGGCGTCATTCGCGGCCGCCGACGAAGCACCCGCGGCCGCGCCTGCCGCGACGTTGGCCCCCGCTTGCACGCCCGCGCCGATTGTTGCGGACAAGGCAGAGCCGAACACGCCGGCAACCAGCAGCGTCGCCAGCGCCCACGCCAGAAATCCATGCGCGGTATCGCGGAAGTAGACTTCGTTGTCATGAATGCCGACCCATTTCGTCCGTAGCCGGCCGGTCAAGTAGCCGCCCAGCCCGGCCGACAGCCATTGCACGACGATCAGCCACACGGCGGCCGAAACCGCAAAAGTGGTGGCCGAGGCGCTGGCACCGGTCCAGGGCGAAACCATGGTTAGCCCCAACCCGGAGCCGATCAGCATCAACACCACCGTCAGTGTCGCCGCGGCGAAGGCTCCGGCGACGATCGGACCCCAACTCACTGCGGAAGAGGAAGACTCGGTCGCGCCGGAAAGCTCGACGTCGGTTACAGCGGGATTCATCGCACATCTCCTACCGCGCAAACAGCATAAGCAGGATGATGATCGGGATCGGAACCCCCAGCAGCCAAAGCAATATACCTCGTCCCATAGTAACCTCCTGTTGCTGTCGAGACGAATACCAATTCGCAGAACTGGCTTTCGTTCCTAAGGTCTAGTGATGGAGATCGACGGAACGTCCCGACTTTGGAGCTCGCTGACTCTGCCGATGCCGCGGAAACTCCTTCGGAACAAGTAGCGGCTCGGCATGTTCGGCAGCGGGAAGGTCAGAGCGGCCGCAAGCCCCAATGGACGCTGTCAAAACCGATGGCGATTTTGCAACAGGACACAGTGGATATATAATTAGCTGACTAAATGATTCATGGGCACGGTGAGCCGATGGCCAAGAAGAAAAGCAGACAGGTCCTCGCAGGCATTTCAGAAGCATCTCGCGCTGAAATCCTCGAGGCCGCTTATTTTGCCCGCAAATGCGGTCTCACTCGCGACGAGGCATTGCGGATGATCCGCGAAGCCCACAGCTTGCCAGCCGTCAAGCCGGCCGAGGGCGGGAAGCGCGAAAACTAATCTTTCGTTTGAAGATTTGGGTCTTATTGACCCGTCTGCGGCGGCACCTGGCCGGGCTTGATCACCGGCATGTCACTGCCGGTCGGCGGCGGCCGGGCCGCGTTCTTGTCGCCGGTCGGCGGCGGCTTCAGCACGCCGCCGCAATTGCCAAGCTGCTTCGACAGTTCATCCGTATCGGCCTCTTGCTTCTGTTTCTGCCGCTGGTCGTTGGGTTCGGGCTTGGCCTGACAGTTCTGCGCCTGCTGATCCTTCGGTTGCTCGTCCAGCGGCTGGGCGGTCTGCGCAGCCGCGGGCAGAGCGGAAGTCAGAACGAAGGCCGCGATGAGAAGCGCTTTGTTCATAGTATCCTCCCCTTGGTCAGTGCTCGTGGGGCCGAGATCGGCGAGACCAGGACCACAGAGGCCGGCGCGATCTCGTCCAGCCGGGCGGGTTGCTTTATCGTCGAGTCGGCGCCGAACTGCGAAACGTCTTCCGCTTGCTTTTCGGGCGGATTGAGCGGCCTCCGGACCGGACCGGGCGCGACCACGTTGACGCCGATGCCCGAGAGACAACGCATGTCGTCAGAAAAGGTTGGCCAGGTTCATCGCACACCGCCAGGAGCTTCGGCCTACATCAAAGTTAAATGCGGCCGCTCGGCCATGGTGCTAACCCTTCGTCATTTGGGGGGACTCTTCGGGAGGAGTCCCATGGATGTTCGAGCTCTCATCGGTACGCTCTCGGCTGCTTTGCTGCGCCGCCGTGCCGCCGCACCGCCGATCCCAGCCAGGGTGATCCGCGCCTCGCTGGCGGATATCCCGCTCAGGCCGAGACCGCGTCCGCCACACCGGCCGGCGCCTCCTGCCCGGCCCGCAAGCAATATGTAACCTCAGCACCGCCAGGCGAATGCAACCGACTGGCCAAGTCATCGTTTACGGCCATCCCCAACCTTGTGGTGCACCATGAAATCCTTGCCTATGAATCCGCTTCTTGTCTTTGTCGCCGCCATGACCACGGCCGCGCCCTTTGTCGGCCTTGTCTGGCGAACGGGCGAATGGTTCGGATGGTGATCAACCGATGAGCCGTTTCCTGCCGCTCACCATTCGCTTCGTCAGCGGCGGCACGATGGTGGTCACCACGGTCGCAGAGGCCAAGAAGGCGCTCGCCGGTACCTGGAAGAACAAGGAAGCACCGGACTATCTCAAGGCGGCGCGGTTGGTGGACGACGCGATCGCGGGCAGCTGCCGGCCGTCCGTCGCTTTTGCCGCCTTCAAGAAGGCCGCCGCGCAGCAGGGGCTGCTGAAATCCGCACAGCCAAGTGCGGCGCTGACCATGCTGGACGAGCTCTGGTCGAGCTCCAAGAAGCCGCACAGCTAGAGAGCTATCTCGGCTCGCGCACCATGCTGAGATAGGTCGGATCGAACTCGGCGATCGTAACCAGCCGCTCCCAGTCGAGGATCGTGATCATATGGTTCGTCCAGTTGATGACATTCATGCGTCGCAGCGTGCCAATCACCCGGTTCATGTGGACCACGGACAGGCCGAGCACGTCGGCCAGTTGAGCCTGGGACAGCGGCAGGTAAAAACTCATCTCGCGCGTCTTCTTCACCACCTGTAGCCGGATAAACAGCTCGCATATCAGATGCGCGAGGTGGGAGAGCTTGGAGCGGCGTCCCATCGCCACGATCCACTCGCGATGGATGGCGCCGTCGACGAGCGTGTCGAGCCACAACAGCCGGGTGAGATGCGGTGCCTGCTCGGTGATCGTCTTGAGCTTGCTATGCTCCGCTGCAGCCACATGGCAGGGCGACAACGCGACGATGCCGTGATCCATGGTCTTGAGCAGGAAGGCATGAAGGTCAACGAAATCGCCGGCGACCTGCAGCGAGGTGAATTGGCGGCCGCCGTCCTCCAACACCCTGTAGCGGGCAGCCAACCCGTCTATGATCAGCGTGCTGTAGGTCGGTCTGGTTCCCTCCGAGACGATGTCCTCACCGACGTCGACATACTTCTCTATCGAGATCGTGGAAGTAAGCAGCGCTTTCTCTTCCTCCGAGAGGGCGTCGTGCTGGCTGAGATTGAGGTATAGCGATTCCAGCAATTCGGCCTCTCCGTTGCAACGGCTAACGCGGCAGACCGAGGCTGGTTGCAGGCGGCCACCCGCCCAGAGCCGGCGCGACGTGGATTTTTCCCTCGATATCTGCGGCTTGGAACCATGACCGCGCTGGTGAATTGAACCTCGAAATTTCCGGGGACGACGTGCCGATGGAACGCTTCTATTTCGACCTTTACAACGCGGACCACAGCCAGGAAGACGCCGAGGGGCAGCTCTTTCCCAGCCGGGAGAGCGCCGGCATGGAGGCGCTGCGCATCCTGCACGACGTCGCTCGCGACGAGATGCCGGGCGGCAGGCATCTCAACATCATTGTCAAAGTGCTGGACGAAAAGCGCGACCAGATTTTCGAAGCGTCGCTGACATTGGATTCCGCCTGGACGTGAGGCGGTCGACGCTGTCGGCGCCAGCCTCCGGAGACAAGCAATGTTTGAGGATTTCGACAGCCGCGAGATCGACACCGGCGAAGCAAGGATCTTCGCCCGGCACGCCGGCAGCGGACCCGGCCTGCTCCTGCTGCACGGTTTCCCCGAAACCCACGCGATGTGGCGCGAGGTGGCTCCTGGCCTGGCACGGGATTTCACCGTCGTCTGCGCCGATCTGCGCGGCTATGGGCAAAGCTCCTGCCCGCCCTCGGCCGCCGACCATGCGCCCTATGCCAAGCGCGCCATGGCCGCCGACATGATCGTTCTGATGGAGACATTCGGCTTTCGCCGCTTCATGGTAGCGGGTCATGATCGCGGCGGGCGCGTCGCCTACAGGCTGGCGCTCGACCACCCGGACCGTGTCGAGAAGCTCGCCGTGCTCGACGTCATCCCCACCGCCGATGCCTGGGACCGCGCCGATGACAGGTTGGCACTCGGCTACTGGCCGTGGTCGCTGCTGGCGCAGCCCGAGCCGCTGCCGGAGACGATGCTTGCGGGCGCCGCCGATGCCATCGTCGACAATGCGCTCTCCGGCTGGGGATCGTCGCCCGACGCGTTCCCGCCCGGAGTGCGGCAACTCTATATTGGTGCGCTACGCGACGTGGCGCACATCCATGCGATTTGCGAAGAATATCGCGCGGCGGCTTCCCTCGATCGCGAGCATGACCGGGCCGACAGGGAGGCCGGCCGGCGCATCACCTGCCCGCTGCTGGCGCTATGGAGCGAGCATGGGGCGCTGGCCGAATGGTATGCGCAGGAAGGCGGCCCGGAGGCGCTGTGGCGGGACTGGGCGGACGACGTCAGCGGCGGCGCCTTGCCCGGCGGTCACTTCTTTCCGGAGGAGTCGCCGATCGAAACGGCTGCGACGCTCGGCGCCTTCTTTTCCGGAAGATAGAACGCGCTTTGTGGGAGTTGGCGCGGGCTGACCAAGCGCCTGGCCGGCCGATTCAGGCTAGCAGCAAACAAAGCAGCGGCAAGGCCGCCAGGCCGACCGCCATTGCAATGAGCGTAGCGTGGCCGAGACGCTCCGCGCGCCTGGCAATGTCGGCGACCTCATCCTCGTCGTTGATGAGATCGAGGAAGGAAAGATCGGCACGGGTGGCGCGCTGGTTGTCATTGGCAGGCAGGCTTTCGGTGTCCTGCCGGGTGGGCTTTGCAGAGATATAGGTCAAAACGTCGTCTCGCTCCGAAGCCGGTTAAGCGGCCTTGTTGTTCATGAATATTGGTGCCCGCCGAAATTGCGCGGGGGGCGATCGGCGGGCACCAGGGCGGCCGGCGATGGAGGGGGCTTTTCTCGACGGCCGCTCCCCAATTCTCAAAGAGCGGATTGGTTGCACAAGCCGGCCCAATGCTTCGGCTAAGTCGGACTTCAGTCGTATCCGGTCACGAAATGTTTCAGCCGGAACATAGCCATTCCCCGCCTGTTCCTTTTACTCAAGGATGCCGAACGCGTCCTTGAATCACCCTGAAGAAGAATCCGAACCAACGGAGAATTCGATATGCCCAATCAAGGCGGAAGCCACGAACAGCACGTCAAGGCTGGCCAGCAGAGCCACAAGAATCGCGACGATCAGCATCGCGGCAGCGGGCAACAGCAAGCTGAGGACCGCAACATGGATCAGCGGGGCGCCGGTCAGCATAGAGGCGGAAGCGGCAACTTCGCCGAAGACCGCCAGCGTGCCTCGGAAGCCGGCCGCAAGGGTGGCCAGCGCTGAGTGAAAAAGGTGGCGTCGGTGCTCTGCACCGCGCCGCCCTCGTTTTGGAGTTGCACCTTTCAAATCATGGAGAAATCGATGGCGACGAAGCGTTCGTCCGAAGCCTCGAACGGCCTGGAAAGCCTGTTCGTGGACGGCCTCAAAGACATTTACTATGCGGAAAAGAAAATCCTGAAGACGCTGCCGAAAATGGCCAAAGCCGCGTCAGCGGAAGAAGTAAGCGCGGCTTTCGAGAAGCATCGCGTCGAGACGGAAGGCCATGTCGACCGACTCGAGAAGGTTTTCGAAATCCTCGGCAAACCTGCGCGCGGCAAGACCTGTCCGGCGATCGACGGCATTATCGAAGAAGGTTCGGAGATCCTCGAGGAATATAAAAATGAGCCGGCTCTCGATGCCGGCCTTGTAGCGGCTGCCCAGTCGGTCGAGCACTACGAGATCGCGCGCTACGGCACGCTGATCGCCTGGGCAGAGCAACTCGGCCTGAAGGAAGCGCTGCCGTTGCTGCGCGACACGCTCAAGGAAGAGTCCGCAACGGACGAAGCACTTACCAAGCTGGGTGAAAGCGGGGCCAACAAGCGAGCGTTGCAGGCGGCCGCATAGAAGGCGCTGAGGCCAGGGCTTCGGTTTGCTGCCATGGCCTGATGAAGCGGCCCCGGTTCAAAGCCGGGGCCGTAAGGCTGGGGTCGGCGCCGGTCGCTGGGCGTGGTTGTCGGAACTTGAACCGCTATCCGCCGATGGCGCATGGAACCAGTTCGGCTCCTCCCGGTTGCTTAGATGCCGTCGCCGCAGAACGCCGGCATTTGAAGGAGGGCAGCTGATGTCTATGCATACGCTTCATCCTGAGCGGGTCGATGAGACCCGCCTGAAGGCCTATTCGGCTTTTGCGCCAATCCTTATCAATGCGCTCGCACAGAAACTCGCCCGTCGACAAGGAATGAAGGATCTGGACAGACTCGAGGCGTCGTTGATCCGGCTGGTCGAGGAGACCGACATCGCCGCGCCGGATTCGGAAGCGATGAGGGAGTTCGCCGTCGAGCTTGTCGTGTCCACGCTGCGCAACGTGCGTGAGCACCCTGACGCCAAGCAGGATCTGGAAGAAATCGATAACCGTCGTGCCGAAGGGCGGTCGGAAGATCCGGATACGCTGGAAGAGCAGTTGCAGTCCGGACTCGAGGACAGTTTTCCGGCCAGCGATCCGCCGGCTGTCGTTTCGACAGCGATCACCGGCGGCGCGAAGGACATCGTCGGCACCGACGAGGTGTTGCGCCGCAAGAAGGAAGCTTCCGCGCGCCGCCAGGAAAAGCAGGAAACCTGATCGCCGGAGTGATGCCGTGCCATCCGAGCAAGGCGGCGGCCTGGTCACGAAAGTCGAGCAGAAGCTGACGGGCTGACGGCGAGCCTGGCGCACTCGCGCCGGAGCCTGCCGATACTTAAGATGGCCAGCCAAACTCGCGAACGAAAAGGAACCAGCCTCGCCGCGAAGGGTTGGTTCAGTATCGGAAGGACAAAACCATGCAGAAAAGCGAACTTCCCAACCGACCAGGCGCAGCAGGAACTCGGTCAGGTAACCTGCCGACCAAGGGCGGCGACGATCCCGATGTACGTTTCCTGGCGGAGAACACCGATCTGTCGCCGAAGCAGGCGCGCGAGCTGATCCGCGAGCACGGGCATGACCGCGACAAGCTCTTGAAGATCGCCCGAACCATGAAAGCGGAGGGCTGACCGCCCCGAGAAAGAAGCGAGGTTGAGAGATGAGCAATTCACCGAACACAGGACGTCCCGGAACCTCCGATCAATGGCCGCGCTGGGAAGGCCCGAAGGCCAACAAGCCGCGCGGCTACCTGCCGGCCAAGGACGATCCCGACGAGGATCGTGACGCCGCCGGCGAGAACAACAAGGATCCGGAACGGTCCGACCTTGGCGACGTCGCCAAGAAAAAGGGTTCCTGAGGCCGGTCTGCGGCTTCACTCAGCGCAACAAAGGAGCAAGACAATGCCACGCGGAGACAAATCGAAATACACCGACAAACAGGAGCGCAAGGCGGACCATATCGCCGAAGGCTATGAGAAGCGCGGCGTCTCCGAGAAGGAAGCAGAGCGGCGTGCCTGGGCGACGGTCAACAAGGATGACGGCGGCGGCAAGAAGGAAGGCGGCTCGGGCCGCGGCAAGCACACCGGCCATCCGGCGGCGCACAAGGGCGGCAAGGCTGGCGGGAAGGCGTCGGGCGAGCGATCCGCGGCCGCGCGTTCGGCGTCGGCCAAGAAGGCGGCTGCAACGCGCAAGAGGAATGCGGAGCACCACGCGCACCATTGACGGTGTCCCCCTTCTCCCCTTGCGTGAGAAGGTGGATCGGCGCGCAGCGCCGAGACGGATGAGGGGTGTTCCAGCGAAGTGAGACGTCGGCTTTCCCAGGAGCACCCCTCATCCGTCGCCTTCGGCGACACCTTCTCCCACAAGGAGAGAAGGAAGAAGGCCTCTACAGCGGCATTTCCGACGTCTGCTTGATCGTCTGGCTGGGGACGTCCGTCTTGACGTTCTGCACGCCCTTGATCCGGCTCAGATGCTCCGACTGGAAGCGGCGGTAGTCGTCGATGCCTGCCGCCACGATGCGCACCATGGCATCGCAATCGCCCAGCATCAGATAGCACTCCATCACTTCCGGGAATTTCGCCACCTCAGCGGCGAAATGCTCGATCGTGTCCTCGTCCTGCTGCTTCAGCCAGATGCGGGTGAAGAAGGTCTGGCCGCGGCCGATCTTGGCCGGGTTGAGCATCGCGACATAACGGTCGATGACGCCTGCCTCCTCCAGCAGTTTCACGCGCCGCAGGCAAGGCGACGGCGAGAGGCCGACTTCCCTGGCAAGGTCGTTGTTGGCCATGCGCCCGTCGCGCTGCAGCGCGCGCAGGATGCGCTTGTCGATCTCATCGAGCTTCATGGTTCAGAATTCCAATCTTTTGCCTGAATGCGCTACCCGATGCCAAATCTTGGCAAAAACGACGCATCTTCGCAACCCGATTGCCCGGCGTTTCGGCTATTGTTCGGCGATCGACAACCCACAACCGACCGGGAGAATGGCGGCCGCGAGGCCGGCCAAAGGCAAAGCTATGAGCGTTTCCGACATCGCCCTCGCCGGGGAGCAAACCAGCAACGGCCGCGGCGCCGAGTTCCGGCGCGGGCTTGCCGCCTCGACGCCGGTGCTGCTCGGCATCATCCCCTACGCGCTGGTGCTGGGCGCGCAGGCCGCGCAGAAAGGCCTCTCTGTCATCGAGGTGCCGCTGATGACCGGCCTCAACTTCGCCGGCGGCTCCGAATTCGCCGCTATCCAGCTCTGGGCCTCGCCGCCGCATATCCTTCTGATTGCTGGCATCACCCTGCTGGTCAACAGCCGGCATTTCCTGATGGGCGCCGCCCTCGCGCCGTTCATCAAGCACCTGCCGAAGCGACAGGTCTTTCCGGCGCTGTTTTTGATGTGCGACGAGAGCTGGGCGGTTGGCCTGGCAGACGCCCAACGCCGCGCTGCCGCCGGGCTGCCGCTAGCCTTCAGCCTGCCCTTTTATCTGGGCGCCGGCCTGCCCTTCTATCTCGCCTGGGTGGCGTTTACGACGTGCGGCGCGGCGCTCGGCCCGGTGCTCGGCGATGTCGGGAAATACGGCTTCGCGATGGCCTTCCCGGCCGTCTTCCTCGTGCTGCTGCGCGGCATGTGGAAGGGCTTTGCCGCACGGCCCTGGCTGGTCAGCCTGGCGGTGGCCGCGCTCACCTATCTCGTCGTGCCCGGCGCCTGGTATGTGGCGGCCGGCGCGCTGTCCGGCCTTGTGGCCGCCTGGATTCTGGCAGGTAACAAATGATCGATCCGATGACCGTGCTCGCCATCCTGGCAATGGCCGGCGTGACCTACCTCACCCGCATCGGCGGCTATGTGGTGCTGAGGAACAGGGCGCTCAGCCCGCGCGCCATGGCGGTGATGGAAGCCGCCCCCGGCTGCGTGCTGATCTCCGTGATCGCGCCGGACTTCGTCTCGAAGAACCCGGCCGACCTCGCGGCGCTGGCCATAACCATGCTCGCCGCGACAAGGCTGTCGATGCTGCCGACGGTGGTGATCGGGGTTGGCTCGGCGGGCATACTGAGGTGGCTGATCGGCTAAGCAATCTCTCCTCTTGTGGGACGCCTTGATGAAGGAGATTGGCGGTCAGCCAAACCGCTTTCCTGCAATCCCGCCCGTCGCCCTCGCCACGATCGCTTCCAGCGGCTCGGGCCGGTGCAGGAAATAGCCCTGGCCATAGGCGACGCCCATGCCCATGAGGATCTCCAACGCGTTCTTCTCCTCGATCTTCTCGGCCACCACGGCGGCGCCCATCGAGCGGGCGATACCGGTGATCGCCGAGACGATCTCGCGGTCGAAGCGACTCTCGGCGATGTGCTCGACGAAGGAGCCGTCGATCTTGATGGCATCGATGGGGAAGCGCCTGAGATATTCGAAAGAGCTCATGCCGGCGCCGAAGTCGTCGAGACTGACGCGGCAATGGCGTTCACGCGCCCGGCGCACAAATGCTTCGGCCGCGTCAAAATTGGTGACGGCGGCGGTCTCGGTGATCTCGAAGCCGACGGCCGACGGCGGGGCGCCGCTCTCGGCGATGGCCTCGTCGACGAAATCCCAGAGCCGCGGGTCGGAAAGCGTCTGCGCCGACAGGTTGAAGTCGAGCGAGACGGCGCCGGCGCGCATCGCCTCGCCATGGCGTGTCAGCGCGGTGCGGATGATCCAGCGGTCGAGCCGCGCCGCAAGGCCGAAGCGTTCGGCGACCGGCATGAAATCGCCGGGCGGGATCATGCTGCCGGTTCGGGCCTCGAGCCTGGCCAGCACTTCGACATGACGGCTGTCTTCCCAAGGCTGTCCGAGCCGGTGGATTTCCTGGCCGAACAGCTTCAGCCGGCCGTCCTCCATCGCATCGACCACGTCGGCCGCCAGCCGCGCGGCGTTGAGGCCGCCGGCGCCTGCCGTCGTCTCCGGCGAGAACACGGCGAAACGGTCGCGTCCGCCGGCCTTGGCGGCGTAGCAGGCATCGTCGGCGCAGGCGAGCGCATCGGCCACGCTCATGTTGCGGTCGCGCACGAAAGCGATGCCGATGCTGGCGGCAAGCCTGCGCGAGCTGACGGCCGGGCCGAGATCGGCATCGCGCACGGCGGCAAGCACGGCGCGGGCAATCTGCTCGGCACAGGCGTCTTTGCAGTTCGGCACCATCAGTGCGAACTCGTCGCCGCCGAGCCGCGCCGCATGCGCCGAGGCGGGCAGGCTGGCGAGGATGCCTGCGGCGACGCTCTTCAGCGCCAGGTCGCCGGCGGCATGGCCGGCATAGTCGTTGAGCGCCTTGAAATAGTCGAGATCGACATAGAACACCGCGAGCGGCAGGCGCTCTGCCAGGGCGATGTTCTCGGCAAGCAACCGGTCAAATGCCGAGCGATTGAGCAGCCCGGTCAGCGCATCGTGACACGCGGCGAAGGCAAGTCCCTCGGCACGTTGCTTCTCCTCGGTGACGTCGCGCACGGTGCCGAGTATCTGACCGGCCGAACCGACATCGGCGATGAAGCGCACCAGCGACTCAATGTGGCGGATCTCGCCGTCGCGCCTGATGATGCGATACTGCGAGGCCGTGACTCCCTGCGAGTCCGGGGGCGGCAGGTGAGCCCGCTCCGTGGCCTCCTTGTCGTCCGGATGAAGGTAGGTGTGCCAGAGGCCGGCGGTGACCTCGTCGGTATCGCTCACCAGCCCGAATATCTCGCGCGTGCGGGCATCCCAGTAGCTCTTTTGGGTGCCAATATCGAAGTGCCAGATGCCGGTGCCGCTGGCCGCGAGCGCCAAGCGGAAGCGGATATTGACCTGCTCGAGCGCCGCCTCGGCCTCTTTCTGCCGGGTGATGTCGGTCTGCACGCCCATCAGCCTGAGCGGCTTGCCGTCCGCGTCGCGCTCGACAATGCCGCCGCGATCGAGCACCCAGACCCAGTGGCCGTCCTTATGGCGCAGGCGAAGCTCCGTCTCGATGGAATCGACGAGACCCGCAATATGCCGGTCGCCGCTTTCCTGCGCGCGCTGGCGGTCGTCGGGATGGGTAAGTTTCAGCCACAGATCGGGCGTGTTGGCGAGTTCGCCCGCTTCATAGCCCAGCATCTTCGACCAGGTCGGCGAATAGTAACAATCGCCGGCCGACAGATTCCAGTCCCAAAGGCCCAGATGAGCGCGGTCAAGCGCTAGCGCCCAGAAACTGCCGTTGCGTTTTTCGTCGTCCGCCATTCTTTGTTCTTGCCGTCCTGCCCCGGCAATACTGCATGAAAGCAGAGAAAAAAGAGTTACCGGGTCGGAGCTGCTGATGCCCCCAGTTGAGAGGAGATCAGCGCTCGACCGCCTTCGCCAACAGCCGACGTTCTAGCCCACCGCCAGCCTTCGCCGCACCACTGCCGCATGAAACCGTGCGCCGTGCAGCAGGCCGTCGTCATTGAAATCATAGGCAGGGTTATGCAGCGGTGCGGTGGCGCCATTGCCCATGAAGACGAAGCAACCGGGCACGTGGGTCAGGAACCGGGCGAAATCCTCCGAAGCGGTCATGGGCTCGGCCGCGACGCGGACAGCGTCGTCGGCCAACACCGTCCTGGCCGCCGCAAGCGCCTCATCCACCAATGCCGCGTCGTTGATCAACGGCACGAACTCGCGGGTGTAAGTGACTTCAGCCGCAACGTTATAGGCCTGAGCCGTGCCCTCGGCGATGCGGCGCATTTCCTGTTCGATCGCGGCGCTCACCTCGGGCCGGAAACTGCGGCAATCGCCAAGGATGCGCGCCAACCCCGGCAGTGCGTTGCGGGTGCCGTCGGTGACGAGCTCGGTCACCGAGACGACGGCGATATCGGCCGGGCTCAGGCGCCGCGAGACGATGGTCTGCAAGTTGACCACCACTGCGCAGGCGGCGACCAGCGTCTCCTGGCCGGCATGCGGCCGCGCCGCGTGGCCGCCGAGGCCTTTCAGCACGATCTCGAAATTGTCCTCGGCCGACATCACCGGACCGCTCCGGGTCTCGAAATGGCCGATCGGAAGACCCGGCATATTGTGCAGCCCAAAGATCTCCTCGAAGGGGAAGCGCTCGAGCAGCCCGTCGTCCAGCATGGCCAGCGCGCCCCTGCCCCATTCCTCGGCAGGCTGGAAGATGAAGCGCACCGTGCCGTCGAAGCCGCCCTCACCGGCAAGCAGCTTGGCCGCGCCGAGCAGCATCGAGGTGTGGCCGTCATGGCCGCAGGCATGCATGGTGCCGGGTGTTTGCGAGCGCCAGGCCTGCGTGCCTTGTTCGGCGATGCGCAGCGCGTCCATGTCGGCACGCAGCGCGATGGCGCGGTTGCCGCTGCCCCTGGTCAGCGTGCCGACGACACCGGTGCGGCCGACACCCTCCGCCACCTCCAGCCCAAACTCGCGCAGCTTTTGCGCGACGAAGGCCGCGGTGCGTTTTTCCTCGAAGCCGAACTCGGGATGGGCGTGGAGATCGCGCCGCCATGCCGCCATCTCGCGATGCAGTGCCTCAAGGTCGAGTTCAGCCATCGTCGCTCTCAAACATTTTCTCGATGCAATTCCGGACGGAAATCACGCGCCGACCTTCCTGGAATGCTCTCAGGCAGTCTGCAGGAAGACCTCTTCCGGCGCCATCCCGACCAGCTCGGCAAAGCGGCCATGGTCGGTCGCGCCCTCCGAGTTGACGACGAGCACGCGCGAATGCGTGTCGAGGCCGAGAGCCGCGCGCATATGCTTGTCGCCTGCGGCACGGACCAGCCCGGCGAGGCCTGCCCCGCCGCTCTCGCCGGAGACGATCGCCGGATCGTTGCCCAGGGGCCGCGCCAGCCGCTTCATCACCGCGACCGCGTCCTCCTCATCCACCGTCATGAAGGCATCGCCGACGCGCGCCAGAACGCGCCAGGCGACGAGAGAGGGATCGGCGCATTCGAGCATCGTCATCACGGTCGGCTGTTGATTTGAGATCGTGACCGGACGTCCGGCCTCGGCCGAAGCGTAGAGACACGCCGAGCGCCGCGGCTCGACCACCACGGATTTCGGCCGCCTGGACCCGAGCATGACAGCCATATGGCCGGCGATCGCCGCCGCGAAGCCGCCGACGCCGGCCTGCAGGAAGACATGCGTTGGCAGCTCGGCCATACGCCGCAGCGTCTCGCGCACGATCACCGTATAACCCTGCATGACCAGTCCGGGGACGCGCTCATAGCCAAGCCAGGACGTGTTGGAGATGATCTTCCAGCCGCGCTCGGCGCCGACACGGGCGACTTCGCGCACCGCATGGTCGTAACCGCCCTCGACCTCGACGATCTCGGCGCCGAAGCGGGCGATAGCCGCAACGCGCTCGGCACTGACACCGGCATGGACGAAGATCACCGAACGCGCGCCGACGAGGCTGGCGCCCTGCGCCACGGAGCGGCCATGGTTGCCGTCGGTGGCGCAGACGAAGATCATGCCGGAGGCGATCTCGCGCACTCTCGGCTCGCCGATCTCCGAAATATCGACATCGCGGCCAAGGCGCTTGCCGGCCTCCTCCAGCACCAGCCGCATGACGGCGTAGGCGCCGCCCAGCGCCTTGAAGCTGCCAAGGCCAAGACGCTGGCCTTCATCCTTGACATGAAGCGCCGAGATGCCGAGCTCGTCGGCCAGCGCCGGCAAGGCGTGCAGCGGCGTCTCGGCATGGTCGCGGCGCGCCTTGAGATAATGCTCGGCCCGCTCGCCCCCCGCCATGCCGAGCGAGTCGGCATCGGCGGCAACCAACGGCTGGTTGTGTTCGGGACGTTGGTTGAGAAGCAGCATGCTAGTCTACCTGCGAGGCACTGAACTCTGTTGGCGGGCGCGATTTCTGGCGCGATTCCGGGGCTTCAATTGGCTAAGTGATTGAAGTTTGTTTCGATTGGATGTCGCCGAACGTTCGCTTCGGGTCGTCCCGATACAGCCAGCATGACTATTTTTGGTGGTATTTCACCTCCGCGGCACGCCCATCTGCATTCCTCCCGCCATGCAATCGGCCGCCAGCCGGGCGGCGACGCCAAGCAGGATGTTGGCGCCGGCGACCAGTTCGTCGGGAGCGGTGAACTCGGCCGGGTTGTGGCTGATGCCGCCCCGGCTCGGCACGAAGATCATCGCCGACGGCGCGATGCGAGCGATCATCTGGGCGTCGTGGCCGGCGCCAGACGTCATGCGCCGGCACGAAAGACCGGCGGCTCTGGCGCCGTCCTCGATCAGCGAGACAATCCCGGCATCGAAGGTCACCGGCTCGAAACGCGCCAGGCTTTCCGCATGGACGGCGACACCAGCGCTTGCGGAAAGCTCGTCGAGGAAGGCAGCGAGCGCGGCCTCCTGTTCGCGAAGGTGGGTTTCGTTAGGATCGCGGAGATCGATGGTGAAGGTCGCCCGCGACGGGATGACGTTGATCGCGTTCGGCTCGAAGGCGATGGTGCCGACGGTCGCGACCGTGCGCGTCGACGAGGCGCCGACGCGGTCCGCGAGAAAGCCGATCACCCGGGCCGCGGCGACACCGGCATCCCGGCGCATCGACATCGGCGTGGTGCCGGCATGGTTGGCCTCGCCGTCGATGGTTATGCGCTGCCAGGAAATGCCCTGCAGGTTCTCGACCGCGCCGACGGCGATGCCCTCGCGCTCCAACACCGGCCCCTGCTCGACATGCAATTCGACATAGGCATGCGGCTTGAGAAAGCCGGGCTCGTGGCTGCCGGCATAGCCGATGCGCTCGAGCTCCTTGCCCAGCACCGTGCCGTCGGTGCCGACCGAGGCCAACGCTTCCCCGAGGTCCCGGCCGCCGGCAAAGACCAGCGAGCCCATCATGTCGGGCGAGAAGCGCACGCCTTCCTCGTTGGTGAAAGCAGCGACGACCGCCGGGCGCGCCGGCACGAAACCGGCCTCCTTCAGGCTCTCGATCGCTTCGAGGCCGGCAAGCACGCCATAGCAGCCGTCATAGATGCCGGCATCGATCACCGTGTCGATATGCGAGCCGAGCATGACCGGCGCCTGGCTTTCGTTGGCGCCTGTCTTCCAGATGCCGAAGATGTTGCCGATGCGGTCGATGGCGACCTCAAGCCCCGCCTCTTCCAGCCAGCCGACGAGGCGATCGCGGCCGAGCCTGTCCATGTCGGAGGCGGCGACGCGGACCAGCCTGCCCTGCGCGTCGCGGCCGATACCGCCGAGTTCCTGGATACGGCCCAGAAGCCGGTCGGCGTTGATCGTCAGATTGCTCATGCCGGCAGCCTTGCGTTTGCGACCTCGTCCGGCGCCATGCCGACCAACTCGGCATAGCGGCCGGGATCCGTCGCGCCTTCGGAATTGATGATCAGCACGCGAGAGTTCCCATCGAGGCCGAGCGCGGCCCGCATTTTCCTGTCGTCGGCGGCGCGGATCAGCCCGGCGAGCCCCGCCCCGCCGCTCTCTCCAGAGACGATCGCCGGGTCATTGCCCGACGGCCGCGCCAGGCGGTTCATCACCGAGACAGCATCTTCCTCGTCCACGGTCATGAAAGCATCGCCGATTCGCGACAAGACGCGCCAGGCGACCAGCGACGGCTCGTAGCATTCGAGCATCGCCATGACGGTCGGCTTGCTGTGCGCTATCGTGACCGGGCGTCCAGCCTTGGCCGTCTCATAGATACAGGCCGCCCGCGCCGGCTCGACTACGGTCACGGTCGGTCGATCCTCGCCAAGCATGATGGCGAGGTGACCGGCGACCGCCGCGGCGAAACCGCCGACGCCGGCCTGCAGGAAGACATGGGTAGGCGGCTCAGGCAAGCGCCTCAGCGCTTCGCGCACAATCACCGTATACCCCTGCATCACCAGCCCCGGGATGCGGTCGTAGCCCGGCCAGGACGTGTCGGAGACGACGGTCCAGCCGCGCTCTGCGGCAACACGGGCGGCTTCTCTGACCGACTGGTCGTAATCGCCGGCGACGCGCACCATCTCGGCGCCGAATCGGGCGATGGCCGTCACGCGTTCGTTGCTGACGCCCGAATGGACGAAGATGACTGAGCGAGCGCCGACCAGGCCGGCGCCCTGCGCCACCGAGCGTCCATGGTTGCCGTCGGTCGCGCAGGCGAAGGTCATTTGCGCGGCGATCGCCTTCACCTCAGGCTTGTGCAGTTCCTCGACCGCGACGGCGCGGCCGAGCCGCCTGCCTGCCTCCTCCAGCACGAGATGCATCACGGCATAGGCGCCGCCCAGCGCCTTGAAGCTACCGAGGCCGAGACGCTTGCCTTCGTCCTTGACGTGCAGCGTGCCGATGCCGAGTTCGCCCGCCAGCGCGGGTAAGGCATGAAGCGGCGTCTCGGCATGGTTGTCGCGCGCGGCAAGAAAGCGCTCGGCCTCCCCGGCGCCGGCCAGCCCAAGCGTCGCGGCGTCTTCCTCGATCAGCGGCTGGCGATGGTCGGGATGACTGTTGAGCAGGAACATGGATCGGCTTTTCTCCGTGTTTGACCTGCTGAAATTTATTGCAAGCCGGGCGAGAAAGGCGCTCTCTTTTGGTGCCTGAAATGCAAGTTTGTTTCGCCTGGAATGTTGCTATGCCTATTTCATCCGAACTCGACGCCTTCGACCGAGCCATCCTCGCGATCCTGCAGAAGGACAACACCACGCCGCAGCGCACGATCGGCGAGAGGGTCAACCTCTCGGCACCGGCCGTGCAGCGGCGCATCAAGCGTATGGAGGAAACCGGCGTCATCCGCGCCAATGTCGCGCTGGTCGACCCGGCCAAGGTCGGCCACCCGATTACCATCTTCGTCGAGGTGGAAGTGGAGAGCGAGCGCGCCGAGCTGATCGACGCCGCCAAGCGCGGCTTTGCCGAAGTGCCGGAAGTGCAGCAATGCTACTACGTCACCGGCGAGGCCGATTTCATCCTCGTCGTCACTGTGGCGACGATGGCCGATTACGAGGCGCTGACCAGACGGCTGTTCTTCGAGAACAACAACGTCAAAAGGTTTCGCACGTTCGTGGCGATGGACCGGGTGAAGGTGGGGCTGGAGGTGCCGGTGGGGTAAGGCTCTCACTGCATCCTTTGGCCGATGTCACGGCATGGATCCTCGGGGTCTACGCGTCCGCTTCGGTCCCGCTCCGTCTATAGATGACGAAGTTGAGAAGGCCCTCGCAAACTCAGCCCTTCAGCCCCAGCCACCGGGCGTAGATCTCCCCGACAATCCCGCGGCGGAAGATCAGCACGCAGACCATGAAGATGAGCCCGGTGGCGATCGTCACCGGGAAGCCGGAAGTGGCCAGCGTGTTCTCCAGGCCGACCACCAGGCCGGCGCCGACCACCGGGCCGACCATGGTGCCGATACCGCCGAGCAGCGTCATCAGGATCACCTCGCCCGACATTTGCCAGGTGACGTCGGTGAGCGTGGCGAACTGGAAGACGATCGCCTTCGTAGCTCCAGCAAGGCCGGCAAGGGCCGCCGACATGACGAAGGCTGCGAGCTTATAGCGGCCCACGGAATAGCCCAGCGAAATGGCGCGGTTCTCATTCTCCCTTATTGAGCGCAGGATCATGCCGAAGGGCGAGTTGACGATGCGCCAGACCGCGAAAACGCCGATCAGGAAGATCGCCAGCACGAAGAAGTACATGGTCATCGGCGCGTTGAGATCGACGACGCCGAAGAGATGCCCGCGCGGCACGCCCTGGATGCCATCCTCGCCCTCGGTGAAAGGCGCCTGCACGCAGAAGAAATAGAACATCTGCGCCAGCGCCAGCGTAATCATGGCGAAATAGATGCCCTGCCTTCGGATGGCGAGGAAACCCATGACGAGGCCCATGCCCGCAGCACCCGCGGTGCCGAGTAGAATGCCGGCCTCGGGCGGCCAGCCCCAGGCTTTCACCGCATAGGCGCAGAAATAGGCCGCGCCGCCGAAGAAGGCGGCATGGCCGAAGGAAAGCAGGCCGGTATAGCCGAGCAATAGGTTGAAGGCGCAAGCGAAGAGCGCGAAGCAAAGCATCTTCATCACGAAGATCGGGTAGATGACGAAGGGCGCCGCGACCAGCGCCGCGATGCCCAGCGCAACCAGCGCCCGTTCCAGCCTGACGGAGGTGGCGCGTTCCGCGTGAAGGGTCGCCTCGCTCATCTCAGGCGTCCCTCCCGAACAGACCGGCGGGCCGCAACAGAAGCACGATCGCCATGATGACGAAGACGACGAGGTTCGAGGCCTCGGGATAGAACACCTTGGTCAGGCCCTCGGCGAGGCCAAGCATATAGCCGGTGACGATGGCGCCGAGGATCGAGCCCATGCCGCCGACCACCACGACGGCGAAGACGACGATGATGAGGTCCGAGCCCATCAGCGGGCTGACCTGATAGACAGGCGCGGCGAGAATGCCGGCGAGGCCCGCAAGAGCCGCGCCCAACCCGTAGGTGAGCGTGAGCAAAAGCGGCACGTTGACGCCGAAGGCCTGCACCAGTTGCGGATTCTCGGTGGCGGCGCGCAGATATGAGCCGAGCCGGGTCTTCTCGATCAAAAGCCAGGTGCCGATGCACACGATGAGAGAGGCGACCACCACCCAGCCGCGATAATTGGGCAGGAACATGAAACCGAGATTGGTGCCGCCGGCGAGCAGTGTTGGCACGGCATAAGGGTTGCCGGAGACGCCGTAGTAATAGCGGAACACCCCTTCGATCACCAAGGCGAGGCCGAATGTGAAGAGCAGGCCGTAAAGCGGGTCGAGACGGTAGAGCCGCGACAAAGCAAGGCGCTCGACCAGCATGCCGAACAGGCCGACGATCAGTGGCACAAGGACAAGCGCCGGCCAGTAGCCGACGCCCATATGCACCAGCAGCAGGTAGCCAATGAAGGCGCCCAGCATATAGAGCGCGCCGTGGGCGAAGTTGATGATGCGCAAGAGGCCGAAAATGACGGCCAGCCCAAGGCTGAGCATGGCGTAGAACGAGCCGTTGATCAGGCCGACCAAAAGCTGGCCGAGCAGTGCCTGGACGGGGATGCCGAAGATCATGGTCATTGCGCCATCATACCCCCAGCACCTCGTGCAGCTTATCGGTGTGCGCTGAAAGCTGGCCGACCGGGAAGCCTTCCACCACCTTGCCGTGGTCCATCAGGTAGAAACGGTCGGCGATGCGGGCGGCGAAGCGGAAATTCTGCTCGACTAGGAGGATGGTCATACCGCGCTTCTTCAGCGTCGCCAGCAACTCGCCGATGCGCTGGACGATGACCGGTGCCAGCCCTTCCGTCGGCTCGTCGAGCAAAAGCATCTCGACGCCGGTCCTCAAGATGCGGGCGATCGCCAGCATCTGCTGCTCGCCACCCGATAGCTTCGTGCCCTGGCTGTTGCGGCGTTCCTTGAGGTTGGGGAAGAGCTCGAAGATCTCCTCCACGCTCATGCCGCCCTTGGCCACCACCGGCGGCAGGACGAGATTCTCGTCGACGGTCAGCGTCGCGAAAATGCCGCGCTCCTCCGGCACGAAGCCGACGCCCTGATGGGCGATGCGGTGAAGCGGCAGGCCGATCAGGTCCTTGCCGTTGAAGGTTACGGAGCCGGTGCGCTTGCGGATCAGTCCCATGATGGCGCGCAGCGTCGTCGTCTTGCCGACGCCATTGCGGCCGAGCAGCGTCACGGTCTCGCCGCGCATGACGTCGAGATTGACGCCGTGCAACGCATGGCCCTCACCATACCAGGCGTTCAGGTCGCGCACGGCAAGCAGCGGCTCACTCATGCTCCGTCCCCATGTAAGCGACGCGCACGCGCTCGTCACGGCTGACGGTGGCGTAGTCGCCGGCAGCCAGCACCTGGCCGCGCTGCATGACGGTGATCCAGTCGCAGAGGTCGGCGACAACGGTGAGATTGTGCTCGACCATCAGCACGGCGCGGTCCCTGGCCAGCGAGCGGATGATCCCGGAGATCATGCCGACATCCTCATGCCCCATCCCGGCCATCGGCTCGTCGAGCAGAAGCACTTTCGGGTCGAGTGCCAATGTCGTGGCTATCTCCAGCACGCGCTTGCGCCCATAGGAGAGATCGCCCGCCAGGCGATGCGCCGCGTCGTCGAGGCCGACGATGGCAAGCAGCTCCCGCGCCCTGGGCGTCAACTGTTCGAGCGCCGAGACCGGGCGCCAGAACTGGTAGCCCAGCCCGCTTGGGCGCTGCAGCGCCACGCGCACATTGTCGAGCACCGAGAGGTGCGGAAAGATCGCCGAAATCTGGAAGGAGCGGACGAGGCCCATGCGCGCCACTTTCGCCGGCGGCGTGCGGGTGATGTCGGTGCCGAGCAACTCGATCCTGCCGCTGGTCGGCTGCAGGAACTTGGTCAGCAGGTTGAAGATGGTCGTCTTGCCGGCGCCGTTCGGGCCGATGAGCGCATGGATCCTGGCGTGGTGGACATCGAGGTCGACATCCTTGACCGCGACGAAGCCGGCGAAGTCGCGCCGCAGACCGCGGGCGGAAAGCACCACCCGCGGCGTCTCATCGGTGCTGTCCTGGCGGACAGCGGTGGCGGTGTCGGGCGTCACTTGGTGACGAGCGGGCAACCGCTGTCCTCGGCCTTCATGAAGGCCTTGTCGCCGGGAATCGTCGCCAGATAAGTGTAGTAATCCCAGTCTTTCTTGGACTCTTCCGGCTTCTTGACCTGATAGAGATACATGTCGTGCACCATGGAGCCGTCGGCCTGCACCTTGCCATTGGCGGTGAAGACGTCGTTGACCGGCATCTCATGCAGCTCCTTGGCCACCGCCTCGGTCTCGTCGGTGCCAGCCTTGTCGATAGCCTTGAGATATTGCGTCACCGCCGAATAGGTGCCGGCCTGGATCATGTTGGGCATGCGGTTGGTGCGCTTGAAGAAGCGCTGGGCGAATTCGCGGCTCTTATCATCGCGGTCCCAGTAAAACCCTTCGGTCAGCACGACGCCCTGCGCCGCCTGCAGGCCGAGACCGTGCACTTCGGCCAGCGTGAACAGCAGCGCCGCCAGCCGCTGGCCGCCGGCGACGATGCCGAACTCGGCGGCCTGCTTGATCGAGTTGGACGTGTCGAGGCCGGCATTGGCGAGCCCGACGATCTTGGCGCCGGAGGACTGCGCCTGGAGCAGGAAGGACGAATAGTCGGTGGAGCCGAGCGGATAGCGCACCTCGCCCAGCACCTTGCCGCCGCTCGCCTCGACAAGCTTGGCGGTCTGGTCCTTCAGCGAATAGCCGAAGGCGTAGTCGACAGTGATGAAATACCAGCTGTCACCGCCCTGCTTGACCAGCTCGCCGCCCGTGCCGACGGCCTGCGAATGGGTGTCATAGGCCCAGTGGAAGCCGTAGGGCGAGCATTGCTTGCCGGTGAGGTCGGTGGCGGCAGCACCCGTGACGATGTCGATCTTCTTCTTTTCCTTGGAAAGCCCCTGGACGGCCAGGGCCACGGACGAGGTCGTGAGTTCCATGATCGCGTCGACCTGCTCGGTGTCGTACCACTGGCGCGCGATGTTGGAGGCGATGTCGGGCTTGTTCTGATGGTCGGCGCTGACGATCTCGATCGGCGCGCCCTGCACCTTGCCGCCGAAATCCTCAACCGCCATCTTGGCGGCCTCGACCGACCATTTGCCGCCGAAATCGGCGTAGACACCCGACTGGTCGTTCAAGATGCCGATCTTGACCTTGCCGTCGGAAATCTGGCCGGCCGCCGCCGGCATTGCGGTCGCCGCGAGCAGCGCGGCCGAGACGAGACAGGATGCTTTCACTGGTGGTTCCTCCCTGGTGGCCAGCCACAGGAAACGCGGCGGCCTCGCGATGGTTCAATGGTTGCGCCCGATATCTTGGAAAGTGCGGGTTTCGCGCCCGGTTGCCCTCCTCTGCTCGACCCTCTACCGCCCCGCATGCAGGAACCTAGCATCACATTTCGCGAGCCTGGAATGCTATTTTCGTAGCATGGCGCATAGGCAGGTGGTGTCACAGCAGCGTGACCGTTCGTCAGCCTTGAACACCAAGCGTCGCCCTCACCTCGCGGCCACTTGTTTTGCTGTCGAAGACATCGGAACGCTAGGCTTCGGACTGCGCGCCGACAATGACCGGCCGCTCACCACGGCAGCCCTTTGCCGTCGCGGAAAAAGCCGCCGGTCGGCCCATCGTCGGGCAAGGTCGCGGCCCAGACGATGCCGGCCGCTCCTTCCGCGACCGGCCGCCCGCCGGGACCGCCCATCTCGGTCGCGACCCAGCCGGGGCAGATCGAATTGACCAGGACGCCTGAGCCGCGCAGTTCCGCGGCCAGGATGCGGGTCAGCGCGTTGAGCGTCGCCTTGCTGGTCGAGTAGGCCGGCGCGCCGGCACCCATCGAAGCGAGCGAACCACCCTCCGACGAGACGTTGACCAGCCGGCCATGGCCGGAAGCGCCAAGCAGCGGCGCGAAGGCAGCGGCCACGCGCCAGGCGCCGAAGACATTGGTCTCGAAGGCCTCGCGGATCACCGTCCAGTCGGGCTTGAGCGCCCGCGCCGAAGGGTCGTAATGGATCGCCGCGTTGTTAACCAAAATATCGAGCCGACCGAACCGGCGTTCGACCTCTGCCGCGGCGCGGGCCGCCGCCTCGGGCGCGGCGACATCCAACTCGATGGCTTCGACCTTGCCGTGAAGCCGCTTCGCCGCCGCCTCGCCCTTGGCAAGATCACGCACGCCGATCAGCGCGGCGAAGCCGAGTTCGGCCAGTTGCCTTGCCGTCTCCAGGCCAATGCCACGGTTGCCGCCGGTGACGAGCGCCACCTTGCCGGAAGGATCTGTGTTGGTGGTCATTGTTCCTGCTCCTGTTCGGACGTCGACAGCAAGATGGCACCGATCGGATCGAATGATTAGGGCGCGGAACTCGCACGCATCGTGCGATTGGGCTCATGAAAAGCCTGCCCTAACCGGCCGGTGGATGGCCGCCTTCATCGCAAGCCGATGGCTGATCGCCACGGCGACTGTTGCCGGCCCGCACTTGCCCCGCGGCCATCCCTTTCCGCGGGGAGGAGCCGGACACGATCGGGAAACAAGATTCAACAGTGTGGAAAAACTCGCGAAAAGAGCTGCTGTCATAACGGTAAGCGGAGCAGCCGAACGACGCGGCGCGACAACAGACATCGATCCTCGAAAGGAATGCCGACTATGAAAAAGACCCTTCTTTCCGCACTCGGCCTTGCCGTCGCGCTCGCTTTCGCGGTGCCGGCCGCCAACGCCCAGACCACGACGACCACGGCTCCGGCGACGACCACGGCTCCGGCCGCGACCACCGCCGCTCCGGCGGCCGCCGAAACGGCAAAGCCCGCCGCCAATGGCCCGCACAAGAAGCTGAAGAAGCATCATCGCCGCCATAACGCCCGCAACCACCACGTTAGGAACCACCGCAAGCATCACGTGAAGAAGCATCACGTGCGCAAGCACCATGTGAAGAAGCATGTTGCGAAGAAGGCCGCGTAAGACCTGTCGCGTTTCATGACCGGATGATCCTGGACCGCTTGCAAAGGGTTCAGGATCATCGCTTCCCGAAAACGCCGCCCTCCCTTCCGGGCGGCGTTTTTGTTTGCGGTTCTAGTGCGGAATGATCTTTTCCGAAAGCCGGCGACCACTTTCGCTAGCCGCGGTCGTTCGGTTCGGGATCATGCCCTACTTCTTCTGCGGGTGGATCGTCTCGCCGCGCTTCAGCATCGCCACCAGATCGGCGATCTTTTTCTTGCGCCCTGCCTCGGTCTTCATGTTGTGGGTGCGGAAGGCGAGCGCGAAGCGGTTCTGCGCCGAAAGCTTCTCCAGCATTGCCTTCGCCTTCGGCTCGGCATCGATCGCGGCCTGCAGGTCGGGCGGGATGGTCATCTCCCTCGATCCGCCATAGGCGCGATCCCAGCGGCCATCAGCCTTGGCGGCCTCGACCTCGCGCAGGCCGTGCTCGGTCATGCGGCCCGCCTCAATCAGGCGCGCGACATTGTCGATGTTGATCTTGCTCCAGATGCTCTTTTTGCCGCGCGGCGTGTAGCGCTGCAGGAAGCTCTTGTCGTCGAGCGACTTCCGCACCGCATCGATCCAGCCGAAGCAGAGCACGACGTCGATCGCTTCCTTCGGCGTGATCGACGGTAGCCCCGAACCGACCTTGTGGATCTTGATCCAGACCTCGCTTTCGCCGGCGTGATTGTCGGCAAGCCAGGCATAGAAGCTTTCCGCATCGGGAAATTCACGCACCTTGTCTGGATCGACCTTGATCGGGGCCATCGTCACCTCGTGTTCATCGTACACCAATGTGGACGATTCCGCGGCGGTTGTAGCAACCGCTGGTGCCAGTTTCTGTCAGCAGGCGGTACATGCCATCGGACGCTCCGATACCATAATCGGTTTCTTCCGTTTCCGCTTCGCGCGGCAGCCTGCCAAAACCCCTGCCGATGCAGAGGAAGGGCGTGGACATGGACAAGCAAAAAATCCTGGTCGTCGGCGGCAGTTCGGGCATGGGGCTGGCGCTTGCCAGACGATGCCTCGAGGAAGGCGCGCACGTCATCATCGCCGGGCGCGGCGAAGCGAAGCTGAGCGCGGCGCGGGAAGCGCTCGGCCGCCGAGATACACTCGAAACGGCGGTGGCCGACATCAGCCGCGAGGATGAGGTCGCCGCACTGTTTCAGCGCATCGGCAGGGTCGATCATATCGTCAGCACGGCGGCCGACATAAAGGGCGCCTACCGGCTGTTGCCACAGATCGAGCTTCCAGCCGCGCAGCGTGTGGTGGAAAGCAAGTTCCATGGACCGCTGCTGCTCGCCAAGCATGGCGCGCCGATGCTGCCGCCGAGCGGCTCCCTCACCTTCGTCTCGGGCATCGCCGCCTATCGGCCAGCGGCGCGCGGCTCGGTCGTCGCGGCTGTCAACGCAGCGCTGGAAGGGCTGGTGCGGGCTCTGGCCGTCGAGCTGGCGCCGATCCGCGTCAACGCCGTCTCGCCAGGCTGGGTCGATACGCCGATCTGGGAGTTCGTCGCGGGCGACAGGAAGGCCGAGACCCTGGCCGCCATGGCGGAGCGATTGCCCGCGGGGCGGGTCGGAAGGCCCGAGGACATTGCCGACGCAATCCGCTTCCTGATCGGCAACGGCTTCACGACCGGAGAGACGCTGCATGTCGAGGGCGGGCACCGGCTGGTGTGACCGGCGCGAAGCCCTCCCCTATAGCAGTGAGCAGCGCTTTCAGCACCGGGGGCTGCACGCGCCGTCGACGCCAGGTCATTACGATGTCGGCCGAGCGGACCGAGCCCGGCCAGGCAAGCTCGGCGACTTCGCCGCGCTCGATCGCGGCGGCAACCGCCAGCCGCGGCACGAGGCCGAAGCCGGCGCCTGCCGCCACCAGCCCGGTGATGGCGTCGATGCTGCCGGCTTCGGCGGCCAAGCTTGGCTCGCCCAGGCCCGCTTCGGCGAACGCCTTTTCAACCATGGCACGGTAGACGCAGCCGGTCTCGGTGGCGACGAAATGCTTCTCGGCCAGCGCCGCCAAGTCGATATCGGTCCGGTTGTCGCCGGGCGGCGCGATGAGCGCCAGCGGCTCGGCCGCTACCACGCGCCTGGCAAAGCGCGGGTCCGGTGCGACGGCCTCCTCAAGTTCGGCGGGTCGCTCGAAGCAGAAAACGACGTCGATCTCGCCGTCGCCCAGCCGGCGCAGCAGCTCGCCACTGCCGGCCACCTTGAGCTTGATGTCGATACCGGCATGCTTGGCCCGGAAACGGGCGAGCCAGCCGGCAAGCCTTGCCGAGGCGATCGTCTCCAAGGCGCCGATCGACAGGCTGCCGGCCGTCCCGGCGCGGGTGAGATTTACGGCGGCCCGGGCATCGTCGGCAAGCGCCAGCAGGTCCTCGGCATAGGGCTTCAGCGCCTCGCCCGCCGGCGTCAGGTCAAGCCCCTGCCGCGAGCGGGTGAAGAGGTGCGCGCCCAGCTCGGTTTCCAGCGCCTGGATCTGGTCGCTGACGCTCGACTGCGCGAGATTGACCTCCTGTGCCGCGCGCGTGACGTTGTGCGTTCGCGCGACCGCCAGGAAGGTCTTCAGCAGCCTGGGATGCATCGGCGCTTCAGAGCTACTGCAGTTGCGGCTTCTTCAGGAAGGAATTGCGGTCGGCGGATTTGACGCGCAGCCAGGTTTCGCGGCCGTCGCGCACGACGCGCAGCGGGATTTCCGAGCCGGCCGGATTCTGCCAGAGCTTTCTGTAAAAATCCGCCAGACCGTCGACCTCGCCGTCGCGCACGTCGGAGATGATGTCGCCCTGACGCAGGCCCGCCTGGGCGGCCGGGCCGCCTTCGGCCACGCTCATCACCACCACCATGCCGTTCGACTCGGCCGAGAAGGCGCCGAGCCATGGGCGCGGCGCCTTGGCCGCCTGGCCGCGCTTGATGAGATCGTCGAGGATCGGCGTCAGAAGGTCGATCGGCACGACCATGTTGATGTCGGCGACCTCCCCGGCGCGGCTCATCTGCAGGCGCAGCGAGCCGACGCCAAGCAGCTTGCCGTCGCGGTCGAACAGCGCCGCACCGCCCCAGGACGGATGCGCGGGTGCCGTGAAGATCGCCTCGTCGATCAGATACTCCCAGTAGCCGGCGAATTCCTGCTTGGTGACGATGTGGGCATCGACCTGCTGGCCGATGCCGTCGGCGAGCGTCACGGCATCTCCGATATTGGCCTTCCTGGCGCTGCCGAACTGGACCGCCGGCAGTCCGAGCGGCGCCAGCGCCTGGACGAGGCCGAAGCCGGTCTCCTGGTCATAGGCCAGCGCATGAGCCGCGACCACGCGGCCGTCTTGGTCGGTCAGCCACACTTCCTCGGCCTCGGTGATGAGATAGCCGATGGTGAGCACAAGGCCATTGTCGCGGATCACCACGCCGCTGCCCTCACGGCGCGTACCCAGCGCATTGGCGGTGAAAGCGTCGTCCGGCACCATGGCGCGCACGGCAACGACGGAGCGCGAAATTTTCCCGATGGTCATCAATCCATCCTGCATTGCGGTCTTTGTCTATAAGTATGGCCGAAGGCGCGCGGCGCAAGGGCAGATCTTCCCTTGCCAAGCTGGCACAAGCACTAGTTCAACGAAGATTGAACTTTTTTCTTTGACGCGCGCGCGACCGCACCTAAGTCTATCGCCATCAGGAGACGTCGCAGCCCCCTGAATCCACAAGCTGAAATCCACAAGGCCTCCGCACATGGACGAATATATCCCGCCGAAAGTCTGGACCTGGAACAAGCCGAATGGCGGCGAGTTCGCCTCGATCAACCGGCCGATCGCGGGCCGGACGCATGAGAAGGAACTGCCGGTCGGCAAGCACCCGCTGCAGCTCTACTCGCTGGCCACGCCCAACGGTCAGAAAGTGACGATCATGCTGGAGGAGCTTCTGGCGCTCGGCCATAAGGGCGCGGAATACGATGCCTGGCTGATCAAGATCGGCGACGGCGACCAGTTCGGCAGCGGATTCGTCAAGGTCAACCCGAACTCGAAGATCCCGGCGCTGATGGACCACAGCGAGCCAAAGCCGGTGCGCGTGTTCGAGTCCGGCTCGATCCTCACCTATCTCGCCGAAAAATTCGGCGAATTCCTGCCGACCGAGCGCGCGGCGCGAGCTGAGACCTTTTCATGGCTGTTCTGGCAGATGGGTTCCGCGCCCTATCTCGGCGGCGGCTTCGGCCATTTCTACGCCTATGCGCCGCACAAGATCGAATACGCGATCGACCGCTTCGCCATGGAGACAAAGCGGCAGATGGATGTGCTCGACCGCAGGCTGGCGGAGAGCGAGTATCTCGCCGGCCCCGATTACACGATCGCCGACATTGCGGTGTGGCCCTGGTATGGAGGGCTCGCCAAGGGCCGCAGCTACAACAACGCCGCGGAGTTCCTGTCCGTGCACGAGTACAAGAATGTGCAGCGCTGGGCCGACGCGATCGACGCGCGGCCGGCGGTGAGCCGCGGGCGCATGGTCAACCGCATGTCCGGCGATCCGGCCTTCCAGCTGCGCGAACGCCACGACGCCAGCGACTTCGAGACGAAGACGCAGGATAAGCTCGAGGCGGCCGAGTGAGGTAATCTCGCCGGAAGATTTGGCGTCACCGGCGCCCCGCTACCTCCCATAGGTATAGGTCACGGTCGCCACGCCGAGCGCCGAGCTCTTGGCGGCCACCGAGACCATCTCCGGCAGCGGGTTGGCCGGTATGCGCAATGTCTTTTCACCCAGCGCGTACAGCGTGAAAACATAGTGATGGTCGCCGCTGCCGGGAGGCGGGCACGGGCCGAAATAGCCGGCGCGGCCGACGCCGCCTTTGCCCAGCACCGAGCCCTTGGGCATGCGCTTGCCGCCTTGCGCGCCGGCACCCTCGCGCAGCCCCTTGGCGCTGGCCGGGATGTTCCAGGCCAGCCAGTGCCAGAACCCCTTGCCGCCATTGGCATCGGTGTCGAACATGGTCAGCGCGTAGCTTTTCGTTCCCGCTGGCGGATCCTTCCAGCCAAGCGCGATCGAGACACTCTGTCCGCCGCAGCCGGCCTTATCGCCGAGATATTTCGCGTCCCATTTGCCGTCGGAGACCGACGGGCTGGAAATCTCGAACGCCTGCGCCTGGGTGGCGAAGGCGATTAGGGCAAGCATGGTGAGGCCGAGGCGCAAGGTCATTTGATCCTCCCTGAACAACAGAGCGTAGCGGAAAAGCGGTCCGAAAAAGGGCAAGCTGGCGCGACCGCCCGCCTGGACAGCAAAAAAGCCCCGCCGGTGGAGGCCGTCGGGGCTCTTTCGTTCGGACCATGGAGGTGGGACCCCACGGTCGGTTCGATCCAGGGGGTGTTGGATCAGAGCGACACTAGCCGAGGAATCGGCCGCGCGGACAATCACGCCTGCGCACTACCAATCACGCCTGCGCGAGAATGAGGTGATGGCCAGCTCAGCCCCGCAGCAGCTTCGCCAGCCGCGGCACACCCTCGTTCACCGCGCGGTCGTCGGCAAGGGTGAAGGACATGCGCAGCGTGTTGCGGCCGGTGCCGTCGGCGTAGAAGGCGTTGCCGGGCACGAAGGCGACGCGGGCCTCCTTCACCGAGCGGGTCAGGAGCTCGGTTGCGTCCGTGCCTTCCGGCAGCGTCAGCCAGACGAACATTCCCCCGTCCGGACGGCTCCAGGAAATGCCTTCCGGCATATTGGCCTCAAGCGCGCCAAGCAGCGCGTCGCGGCGCTTGCGGTAGGCGCCGATCAGCTTGTCCACCTGTGCGTCAAAGATGGTCTCGGCGACGCGATGCATGACCATCTGATTGATCGAGGGGCTGTGCAGGTCGGAGGCCTGCTTCATCAGCACCAGCTTCTCCACGACGTGGCGCGGCGCGCAGACCCAACCGACGCGCATGCCGGGCGACAGGATCTTCGAGAAGGAGCCGCAATAGAGCGTGCGGGCATGATCGATGCCGCCGGAGCGGGCGCAGTCGAGCGCCAGGATCGGCGGCACGCCCTCCCCGTCATAGCGCAGCGCGCGATAGGCGGCGTCCTCGATGACGGCGATGTCCAGCTCACCGGCAAGATCGAGCACCGCCTCGCGCTGCTTGACGTTCAGCGTGTTGCCGGTCGGGTTGGCGAAATCCGGCACCAGATAGGCGAACTTCACCTTGCCGCCATTTGCAGCGGCGGCGGCGCGATAAGCCTCCGGCGTCATGTTGCCGCCGGCGGTGTTCAGCCGGTCGTAGCGCGGCTCATAGGCGTTGAAGGCCTGGAGCGCGCCGAGATAGGTCGGCCATGTCACAAGCGCAGTGTCGCCGGGGGACAAAAAGAGCTTGCCGAGATAGTCGAGCGCCTGCTGCGAGCCGGAGGTGATGAAGATGTTGCCTTCGTCGCATTGTACGCCGAGCTTGCCCATATAGGCGGCCAGCCATTTGCGCAGCGGCAGAAAACCTTCGCTGACCTGGTATTGCAGCGCGGCGCCCGCCTCCGCGCCGCCCAGCATGGCCTGGTAGGCACCGCCGATGGCTTCGGCCGGAAACAGCGAGGGGTCGGGAATGCCGCCAGCGAAGGAGATGATGTCCGGCTGGTCGAGCAGTTTCAGGAGCTCGCGGATTTCGGAAGCCTTCATGCGCGAAGAGCGCGAGGCCAGAAGATTCAACAGGGTCAAGGCGCACCTCCGCAGTGCCTATTTAGGTCAGCTTCATTGACCTATTATCAGGCCACGCCTTTCGCGTGAATACACAAAACGGTCATGGCGCATCGTCGGGGCAACATTTGGCCTACAGATTTCAACGTATGCTAATGGAAAGCCATTGCGCGGTCGGCCGGACAGGCGCACGATCGCGGCCAAGGAACCGGAAGCCGAGAGAAAATCAATCCGGACGAACGGGGAACGCGCATGACACTCGAGGTCATCGGGGCCGGATTCGGCCGCACCGGCACGTGGTCGACTTTCGCCGCCCTGAACCGGCTCGGTTTTCCGAGCTATCACATGCAGGAAGTCATCATCAATAAGGCCAACAAGGGCCACCTCGATTTCTGGCGAAAGGTGGCGAACAGCCCGCCCGGCACGCAGCACGACTGGAACCGTGTCTTCGCCAATTATCGTGCGACCGTGGACAATCCGGGCTGCTGCGTGTGGCGCGAGCTGATGGTCGCCTATCCGGACGCCAAAGTGCTTCTGACGCTGCACCCGCGCGGCGCCGAAGCCTGGTATGAGAGCACCATCGACACGATTTATTTCACCGAGAATGTCTGGCAGTTCAAGGTGCTGGAATGGCTGACGCCATTCGGCCGCAAGTTCGGCGACATGTCGCGCAAGCTGGTCTGGGGCCGGACGCTGAAAGGCGTGATGAACGACCGCGACAAGGCGGTCGCGCGCTACAATTCCTATATCGAAGAGGTGAAGGCGGCAGTGCCGCCGGAAAAGCTCTTGGTGTTCAAGGTCAGCGATGGCTGGGCGCCGCTCTGCGATTTCCTCGGCGTCGCTTTGCCCAACGAGCCGTTCCCCAATCTCAACGACCGGGCCAGCATCAAGAAGATCATCAACGGCATGATCGCGGGATCCTATCTGATGCTTGCCGGCGTCGCGGTGCTGATCGCGCTGGCGGCTGGCGGCTTGTGGTGGTGGCTGGGGTAACCGGCGGGGACCCATCAAGCCACCACGACCGCCGATGCCCTCGCGTCGGCGCCGCGCGACTAGAACGGCAGGCGGATTTCGTCGGGCTCGGCCCGCTCGGGCCAGCCGATGTCCTTCTGGATCTCCGCCGGCAGTTCGTAGAGCTCGCGCGTCGTTCTCCGGCGCTTGCTGGCCTGCGCGAAGGCGGCGCGGATCCTGTTAAGACTTTTGATCATGAGAGCCTCCATATCAATCAGCGGCGGAAAACCGGCGCCGCCTCTTCCCAGCGCCGCTTTTGCGATGCGTCTGTAACCAGTCGATAGCGCGCGAACGGTGAAATGCTTCACGAAGCCGGAGCGGCTTGAAACATATGCATGCAAATTAGTTTGTAGGATCGGCCACGCGGTCTGTGCGAAAATCGGGAGCTTGCATGGCGCGCAATGTCAGGCGCTTGGGCTTGTCGCCTGATGGGCTGATTCCCCTAACTAGCGAGGCGGCGGCGCGGCTTGTAGCTCGGCACAAACGGGCGCCCCCTAAATCAGTTGCATCTCGCACTCACTTTTCCGCCCCGCGCCACTTCCCTGCCGGCGCGATAGACGGTGCGCTCCTTCGGCGCCGCCACCACCGCTTCCGGGACGTGCTCGGCCTTCAGCACAACGAAATCCGCCTTGGCGCCGACCATGATGCCGTAGCCTTCTAGCCCGAGCGCCTTGGCGCCGGCACAGCTCACCATGTCGTAGGCGGCTTCCAGTTCCCAATCCTCGTAGAAGCCGGAGCGGTAGCCGATAATGTTGGCGCGGTTGAGCATGTCGCCATCGCCATAGGGCCACCAGGAATCGCGGATGTTGTCGGAACCGGCAAAGACCGTGACACCCGCCTTGCGCAGCGCCGCCACGGGCGGGAAAGGATGATCGCCGGGCGCGTTGGTCATGATGGCGACGCCGGCATCCGCTATCCTCTCGGCCGCCCGGGCCAACGCATCGGCGGAGATGTCGCCCAGCGCATAGGCATGGCTGACGGCGACCTTTCCCTGCATGCCCGACGCCGTGGTCCGGGTGACGATCTCCTCGATCTCGAACAGGCCGAGCGAGCCGCGGTCATGCAGGTGGATGTCGACGCCGGCGCCGTGCTTTTCGGCAAGGCCAAAGACGACATCGAGGTGGCCCTTCACATCGCGGTCGAAGCTTGCCGGGTCGAGGCCGCCGATCAGGTCGCAGCCGAGCTTGAGCGCCTCGTCGAGCAGCTCCGCCGCGCCTGGCGAGGACAGGATGCCGCTCTGCGGGAAGGCGACGAGCTGGATGTCGATCAGGTCGCGGTATTTCTCCCGCACCCCTAGAATCGTCTCCACATGCTTCAGCCCGACCGCGGCATCGACCATGACGTGGCTGCGCATGGCGAGACTGCCATTGCCGACACAGAGCTCGAGCTGGTTTCTCGCCCGCTCCTTCATTGGTGCCGCCTGCTCGAGGTTGCACATCTGGAAAGCGACCCGCTCGCGCACATCGAAACCATTGGTGCAGGGAATGTGCGGACGCCAGGCGTCGCCATAGAAGGAAGTGTCGAGATGGATATGGCCCTCGACGAAAGCCGGCAGCACCAACTGGCCGGCAAGATCGATGGTGCCGGCCTGCGGCGGCGTCGTATTGGCTGCAGGCGCGATGGCGCTGAAGCGGCCGTCGGCTACGGTGAGGTCAGCGACCGTGCCGTCGGCGAGCCTGGCGTTGAGAAAATGAGTCTGATTCACGATGCAATCCATTGAAAAGGAAGCGTCAGTCGTCGCCGGTCGGGCGGACGAGGTCAATGCAGCAAGGGATAGAAACTGTTTCGCCCTTGCTTTCTCCTCCGTGTGCAGCAAAGCAAGTGCAACCGCCGCCATATACCGTTTTCGCGGAAGTTTCAGCGGGTGGCAAATGTGCCATGGTGAAGCCTGCGGTATGAGGCCGCCGTGGTCGACGCGGACGCCCAAGCACATCCCCAACAATGCGCCCCCAACGGCCGCGTCGACCATGAACGGAAATGGCAAGGGCGCCCCTGCCCTAGATCGCCGTTTTTCGACCGGCCCGCTTTGATCAGCCTTGGGTGCCGGCGTATTCGGCGACCAGCGGCTCATATTCCTCGAAGGACGGCAGCGCTTCATAGCTATGCACGGCCGCCGTTGCCGCCCAGGGCAATTTCTCGGCCGCCCATGTCTCGATGAAGGGCGTGAACCAGGCATGGTCGTCGAGCATGGTCGGGCGCAGATTGACGAACCAGTCGATCCCTTCCGGGCGCGTGAACATCCAGGTCATGCAGTAGCCGCAGAAATAATGCTTCGACGCGCCATGCAGACCGCCGACCACCGGCTCGCCCTTGGTCACCTCGAAGCCTTCCGACGGGATCGCCGCGCTCAGCGAATAGGCGCTCGACGACATCGATTGGCAGCCGGTGCAGTGGCAGGCCATGGTGAGCAGCGGCCTTGCCGATATCTTCAGACGCACACGGCCGCAGCGGCAGCCGCCTTCGGCGGGAAGAGTGAGGGTGGGCAAAAATAGCTCCTTGGGTTGGGGTTCATCCTTCTCCCTTGTGGGAGATGGCGCTCAGCCTTCCGTCAGCTCCGCCGTCGTTTTCATCCGCACGCCCTGTTCCTCGAAGGCCTGGTTGTGGCGGGCAATGATGTCGGGCGCCTTTTCCTGCAAGGAATCCAGCGTCGAATGCGCATCGGAAACCAGGGTGACGCCGAGGCCTTGGGCGAAGGCGCCCTTTACGGTGGCGGCGACGCAGAAATCGGTCTGAGCGCCGATGAGCACGACGTCGTTTGCGCCCTGCCCGGCCACCCATTCGGCGAGTTCTGGGTTGGAAAAAGCATTGCCGACGCTTTTGCCGAAGGTCGGCTCGTCGGCGTGCTGGCCGAGCAGCGGCCATACCGGCCAGGCCGGAGGCGCCCGGCGCCAGCGGATCGCCTTCCGGCCCGTCATGGCGGATGAACGCCACCTTGCGGCCGGAACGCCGCGCCCAGTCAATCAGCCTGCGCGCGCGCTCGGCGATCGTGTCGGCGTCGTGGATCGGCGGATCGAAACGGCCATCGAACATGCCGGCCTGCAGATCGATGACGATCAGCGGCGCTGCTGCGGAGGGGGCGGTGTTCGGCATGGCGCGAAGATAGCGTGGGTAGGGGATGGGTCAAGGACAAGGTACAACTCATAAGCGATTATGAACAGTCTAGAGTTGCAATGTGCGCGCGATGCAACTATCGTTACAAGCAATGGGGGCAGGATGATGGAACAATACACCGTATTCCTGATCGGGGCAGGCACACACGGCAATGACGAGCAGGCTGTCTTTACGCTGCATGATGCGGGGACAAAATGCCGACTCGTCTGCAGTTATCGGGACAAGGTCATCGAGGTCGAAGAGGACGACTATTTCGAAGCGCTATTCCAGATTCGCCTGCGCCTTGAACTGGATGGACTGCTGCCTTTCTGCTACGGCGCCAGCGGGAGAGTATACCCGGAGGGAACGGTGATCGAAATGAGCCGGGGACTAATCGCCTGCAAAATAAGGATGGGACAGCCACCGAAGGAGACGGACCTGGTCAACATCTTTGCCGATGGCCACGATGTGGTGCCTGCCTTTCCAAGGATGCAACAGGAATGCTGGGACGCCTGGCTCGCTTCATTGCCTTCCTGACGAGAAGCATCATACGCCAACCCACGGGAACTTGCGTATGACTGTCGCTGACCTAATTGGCCTTTTGACGATCCGCCAAATGTGGCCGTCATTACGATTCATCAGATAATCAGGGGCGAGCACATTGTAGATTACGTTGCTCACGATGACGACGATGGCGCCTGGCAGTTCCTGAACCGGGCTGTCGATTTCAGGATGGCCGACGCCATGCTTGTCGGCCTGTCTGAGATGGTGAAATTCGATAGCTCGCTCCGCGAACTCTGGGACCTCCCCTATGGCTGGTGTGCCTGGCGGGACGGCAAGGACCAACCGTGGCATCGCGCGATGAAAGAGCCTGAGGAGGAATGATGGCTTGCAGGCGACCGGTCTGATTTAGCTGGGGTTGAGATAGCGCACCTACGACATCAGCGGCATCGGGCCCTTCAGCGCCTCCGCCAGCGCGTCGCGGAAGACGGCGATCGGGCGCGCCAGCCTGCCGGCCGGGGGGCGGTGGAGCAGCCAGCAGCGCACTTGCGGCTTGAAGCCAGGGCAATCGATCACTTCGACCGCGTCGCGCCACTGGCTGCCCGACAGGGCGCCTGGCGTGACGACACCGATGCCGTGGCCGCGCGCCACGAGTGACATTCTCAGATCCGCGCCCTGCGCCTCGACGCCGACATGGAAAGGCAGCCGCGCCGCCTCGAAGCGGTGGCGGATGAAGGCGCGGAAGCCGCAGCCGGTCTCGTTGAGCACCCAAGGGTAGCGCGCGAGATCGTTGAGTTCGGCCGGCTTCGGCACGCCGAGACTTGGCGAAGCCACCAGCAGCACCGCCTGCACGCCGAGATCGTCGCCGACGAGTTCGGGCGGCGGCGCGACACCCTCGGCGAGGCAGACCGCGACGGCATCGATCTCGCTATGCAGCACCTGCTCCACCAGGCGCGGCGACAAGCTGGAGGTGATCTTCAGCGTCAGTTGCGGGAAGGCCGCGCGAAGACTGTCGAGCGGCTCAGACAGCGCGCTGGTCGAGAGATAGGGCATGATGCCGAGGCGGAATTCGCCCCTCACCTCCCCCGCCGGCGAGACGCCCGCCTTCAGATCCTCCAGCGAACGCAGCACGCGGCGGCCATGCTCATAGGCCTCGCGGCCAGATGCGGTGGGTTTGAGCGGCTTCGACTGGCGGTCGAGCAAAGGCGTCGCCAGCCGCTCCTCGAGGTTCTGCACCCGGCGCGTCACGCCGGGCTGAGTGAGGTTGAGTCTGGCCGAAGCGCCGACAATGGAGCCGGTCTCGACAACGGCGACGAAGGCTTCGAGATCATGGATGTTCATGCGCATCTCGCATAATCATTATCAGATCATTTCAATTGTAGCATTATGATCATTCCGAATAAAGTCCTCGTGAAATATGCGGACGAGGAAAACTTTGATGCACGTACACAACGCGCCATTGGCGGAACGGCCAAGCGAGGCCGCCAGCACTATCACCCGGTCCCAGACCCTGCTGTTCGCCGCCTCGGTCGGCATCATCGTCACCAATCTGTTCGCCCCGCAGACGCTGGTCGGACTGATCGGTCCGTCGCTGGGCGCGGCGGCATCGGAGAGTGGCCTGGTCTCGATGGCCACGCTGCTTGGCTACGCGGCGGGGCTGTTCTTCCTGGTGCCATTGTCGGATCTGGTCGAAAACCGCGTGCTGGTGCTGCGCATGCTCGCCGCGGCCGCACTCGCGGCGGCGGTCGCTTTCTTCGCGCCGTCCGCCACCTCGCTGCTTGCCGTGTTGTTCGTGCTCGGCGCGGCCTGTTCCTGCATCCAGGTGCTGGTGCCGGTCGCGGCCTCGATGGCGCCGCCCGGACAGGACGGGCGCGTCATCGGCGACGTCATGAGCGGGCTGATGATCGGCATCCTCTTGTCACGTCCGATCGCCAGCCTCGTCGCCGAGGCCTTCGGGTGGCGCGCCTTCTATGGCATCAGTGCCGCGGCACTTGGGCTGCTCGCCATCCTGCTTGGCTTAACGCTGCCGAGGCGGAAGCCCCTGGCGCATGCAAGCTACACGGGGCTCATCGCCTCGCTGGTCGGACTTCTGGGTCAGGAGCCCGTGCTGCGCCGCCGCGCCTTCACGGCGAGCCTGGTGATGGCGGCCTTCAGCGTGTTCTGGACGGCAGTGGCGCTTCGCCTCTCGGCTCCGCCCTTCGATCTCGGCCAGAAAGGCATCGCGCTGTTCGCGCTGGTTGGCGCCGGAGGTGCGGCGGTGACGCCAATCTTCGGCCGCGCCGGCGACCGTGGCCTTACGCGCCCGGCCACGATCCTGTGCCATCTCGTGCTGATCGCGGCGCTCGGCCTAGCCGCGTGGGCCGGCTCGGCCGAGGCCGACCCGCTATGGCTGCCGCTCATCTTCATGGGCCTCAGCGCCGTGATGCTCGATATCGGAGTCACCGGCGACCAGACGCTTGGCCGCCGTGCTGTCAACCTGCTGCAGCCGAAGGCGCGGGGCCGTATCAACGGGCTGTTCGTCGGCATTTTCTTCATCGGCGGCGCTATCGGCTCGCTGCTGGCCGGCCTCGCCTGGGCCTGGGGCGGCTGGACTGCGGTGTGCTCGGCAGGCGCGGTATTCGGAGTGGCAGCGTTGCTGGTGGATTGGGTGGGGTAGTAGGAGCGCACACCTTCTCCCCTTGCGGGAGAAGGTGAGGGCTAACCAATCCCGCCCGTCACGGCATATGCTCCGGCAGTGCGCCCATCTGCCAGCCTCACGATAGCGGTGACGATAGAGCCATAGGAACCACGCCATACGCTGTGGAAGCCTTGATGCGTCGCGGCCGGCACCACGATCCGGCCGGTGTAGCGGTTCCCCCCGGCCTGCATGATCACCGGCTTGCCGTTGACGTGGACTTTCACAGCCGCCTCCGGCCCCGGCTTGCCCGCCTCGATCTCCAGCGCGATCGTGATCTCGTCCGTGTCGCCGGCGCGGACGGTTTCGGCGGTCAGCATCAGGGCAACCGGCGCATCGCCGGCGCCACTCGTCACACCGCTGTCCCCCGCAAACACATCCTCCGCCAGCGGCGGCGTGCGCGGCGGAGCGGTGCGGCGCCTTGTGGCGCGCTCATAGTCGCCGGCGACGGTCAGCAGCGCCACGTCATCATAGGCCTTGCCGGCGAAGGTGAGGCCGACCGGCATACCGATATCGGCCATGGTGCCCATCGGCACCGTCACCGTCGGGATGCCGAGATGGCGCCAGACCAGATTGCCGTTGGCGACCCAGGTGCCGTTGCGCCAGGCAAGCCGGGCGGAAGCCTCGTTGACATCGGCATCGGCCGGGCCGACATCGGCGACGGCCGGCAGCACCACGGCATCGAGGCGGTTGGCATCGAGCCAGTCCTCGAAGTCGGCGCGGCGCGTTGCTTCCAGGCCCTTCAGACCGTCCTCGACGGTTGGGATATCTTCCAGTCGCGCCACGCCCTGCTTCGCGCGCTCGACATATTGCGCCAGATCGAAATCGGCATCGCCATAGCGGTCGCGCAACGTGCCCGGCGGTTGCGGGAAGATCTTTGCGCCGTCGACCGAAGCAAGATCGGGGATCGCCGGATCGGCATTGGCGCGCAGGAAATCGTCCCACGACCAGATGGAAAGGTCCCAGATCTCGCGCTCGGCGAATTCCGTCGGCATGAGCCTGCGGTCGACCATGGAGCGCGCGCCCGGGCGGTCGCGCTCGTAGTTGGAGACGACAGGAAAATCGACCTCAATGACCTCCGCGCCGAGCGCTTCCAGATCGCGCGCCCGCCTGCCGCCAAAGCTCAAGCACCGAGGCGCGTGTCTCGATCGGCCGGTCGGCGTCTTCGTCTTTGCCGATATACATTTTCGGCACGCCGAGTCTCTTACCCTTGAGCGCGCCTTGCACGGCAAGCCCCGCATAGCTCGCCGGCCGCAGCGTCGAGGCTTTCGGGATTTGCACCCAGGGCTGCACGCGCCAGAAATCGCCCCGCGTCTCGGCATCGTCGGCGACGATCACATCGAGCAGCTCCAGCATGTCGGCAACGGTCCGCGTATGCGGCACCACCACATCCATGGTCGGCACCAGAGGCCAGTTGCCGCGCGCCGAGATGACGCCGCGCGACGGCGTGTAGGCGACCAGCGCATTGTTGGAAGCCGGCGCGCGGCCCGACGACCAGGTTTCCTCGCCCAGTCCGAAGGCCGCGAAGCTGGCGGCGGTCGCCGTGCCGGAACCGTTCGAAGAGCCGGAGGCGAAAGCGGCGGTGAGGAAATCCCTGTTGTACGGGCTTTCGGCGCGGCCATAGACGCCGCGCTGCATGCCGCCATTGGCCATCGGCGGCATGTTGGTGAGGCCGATCAGCACCGCGCCCGCCGCGCGCAGGCGTGCAATGGTGAAAGCGTCCTCGTTTGCCGTGAGATGCTCGAAGGCGGGCGAACCGGCCGCCACCGTCAACCCCTTGGCCTTGTAGCTGTCCTTGGCGGTGTAGGGGATGCCGTCGAGCGGACTTAGCGTCTTGCCCTCGCGACGGCGGCGATCCGAGGCGGCCGCTTCTTCGAACATGTTTGGATTGAGGATGGGCACGGCGTTGAGCGCGATGCCGTGGCGGTCGTAATGGGCGATGCGCCTGAGATAAGCGCCCACCAGTTCGACACTGGTGACGGTGCCGTCTTCCAGCGCACGGCGCAGATCGGCGATCGAAGCTTCGACGAGGTAGAGTGTGGGCATGATGGCGGGCGAATTCCTTTGCAGAGCTTGCGTTCCGTCACCTCCCCCTCTGCCCTGCCGGGCATCGCACCCGCAAGGGGAGATTGCTCGCGCGCAGGCTGTCGACAATCGCCGACGTGCAGGGGGGTGCTATCGCCGAAGCTGCTGATCTCCCTCTCTCGGAGGAGATGCGCGGCAGGCCAGAGGGGGATGCTGTCCGGCCGGTCTCTCCCATAGCCCGGCAAGCGCTACCCTAGTTTTCACGAACGTCCTCCCGGAGCCCTGCTCTGTGTTCGATCCACCAGTCGTTCTGCCAATCCTCATAGCCGAGAAGGGAGCCCTCCATCCTTTCGAGAGCTTCGTTCCAGCCGGTCTTCGCTGAGACTTTCGACACCAGCAGAAACGCCTCTATCCGCCATTCCTCTCCGGGCAAGGCGAAGAAGATGCGTCGCCATTTCCGGAACCCGGGGAAGAGCGCGCGCTCGGCCTCGGTGAACGGCGTGTCGACGATGCGGCGGACCAATCGACCGGATCGAACGACGGGATCGAAGCGCTTCAGCGTGTCCTTCAGCCACTGTGTTGGATAGGCGTCTTGGAACATCGCCAACGGCTTGCGGCCTTCCAACATCAGCGGCAGTTCGAAATTTGTATGAACGAGATACGGTGTCTCGCGGACTGGATGCCAGGACTCGATGCGATTGAACCTCGGGTCTGGCTCGCAGGCCGGAACACTTATCGCGCCCAGCCTCTCAAGATCCGCTGGGTTCAATTCCCACAAGCCTGATAGCTGTGTGCTGCTGCAACCCAGAACCGCGCTGAGCTTTTTCAAGTCGAAGACGCAGATTCGAGCCTCGGAGACAGCCGAACCGGTCGCGGGATCGATCTCCTGCAGGACAAAATAAGTGGGTTCGGCAGTGTTGCTCACGGGGCGACGATGGCTGCTCCGACAGCTCTTGTACAGGCCTTCTTCGGATAGGCTGGCGGGACAGCGACCTCCTTCTGCCCTGCCGAGCATCTCCGCAAGGGGGAGATCGGCTGTCACACGGGCTTTCGCCAATCGGCAACGTTATTCCGGCGCCCCGGCAAACACCACCGTGCCATCGCCGCCTGCCGCGGGCCAGTCGCGGATGGTGCGGTCGATGCCGCCGGTCAAAAGCGTCCCGTCGGCGGCAAACGCCACCGAGTACATCGGCCCGGTGCCGGGGTCGAACTCGGCGATCTCGGCGCCGGTGTCCATGTTCCAGATCCGAGCCGTGCCATCCAGCGAGACAGAGCCGAGCCGTTTGCCGTCAGCCGACAGAGCGAGCGCGTAGACCGTGCCGGAATGGCCGCCGAAGCGGCGGACTTCCTTGAAGGTGTCGAGGTCCCAGAGTTTTATCGTGTAGTCGCCGCTGCCGGTCACCGCGTGATGGCCGTCGGCCAGGAAGACCGCGCCATAGGCGCCACGGTCGTGGCCGTGCCAGCTGCGCAGCTGCTTGCCGGCAACGATATCCCAAAGCTTCAGCTCACCGTCGATGCTGCCGGTGAGGGCCTTGGTGCCGTCGGGCGAGATGGCGACGGAACTCACCGACCAGTCGTGGCCCGGCAGCACATGCGACACCGTCCCCTTCTCCAGGTCCCAGACAACCACGGAACCGGTGTCGTGACCGCTGACGGCGCGCTTGCCGTCCTGACTGACCTTCAGTTGCCTGACGCCGCCGTTCGCCCCTGAGGAGAAGACGTGCAGCACCGTGCCGTCGGAGAGCTGGCGCAGCACGACCTCGCCGTCGTCGCCGGCAGTGAGCGCGGTCTTGCCGTCAGGCATAAAAAGCGCGCTGCGCGCCATGTCCTTGTGCTCACCAAGATCGCGGATCAGCCGCTTGCCGTCGATGTCCCAGAGCTTGATCATGCGGTCGGTGCTGGCACTCATGATCTCGTGGCCGTCGGCGGACACCGCCAGCCAGACCACGGCGTCGCGGTGACCTTCCGGCGCGGTCGGTTGGGCCGGAGGCGCCGGCGGAGGCGGCGCCACCGTCTGCGGCGGCGTTGCCGGCGCGAGTGCCGTCTGCTCGTTCGGCTGGACATGCCGTGCCGGTTGGGCAGGCGGCGCGGACTCGGCCGGCGCGGCGGCTGGCGGCGCCGGCTGGGCGGGAGCCGCAACCGGCTCGGACGGCGCGGGCTTCGCGGCCTGTTGCTGCGCGGCTGGCTCGACGTTCGTCTCCGGCGTGGTCGGTTTTGCGTTCGCCTTCGGCGAGGTTGGTTTTGCGCTCGCCTTCGGCGAGGTTGGTTTTGCGCTCGCCTTCGGCTCGGGCTTCGGCCCGGGTGGCTGAGGCTCCACCGGCGCGGTGGCGACTTCCTTCGCCCCGTCGCTGCCCGGCCCCGACGCCCGCCACGGACCGAGCTGGTCGGCGACGATGAGGAGCAGGGCCAAAAGCGGCAAAGCGAGTGCTGCGCGGCGCAGTCGCGGATGGCCGGCCGGCGCGATCTTGGCATCGCGGCCAAACAACGGGGCAGCCGGATCGTGCCTGGCGGCGCCGGGCAGCAGGCCGGCGAGGAAGAGCAGCCCGGCAAAAACCGACAGCACGCCGGCCGCGCCGAAGATTTCCAGGCGCGCCGCCGCCGGCGGCCTGCCGCCCAGCGCCGGATAGCGCGTCGGGCGCGAGCGCGCCGGGCGCCAACAGGCCGAGATTGACCGGGTAGGCCGACAGCGTCAGCCTTCGATCGAGCCCTGAGCCGACAATGACGATTTCATCGGCATCGACGCTCAGCGGGAAGCGAAAGGCCGCGTCCGCAGGCAGCGCGTGGCTTTGGAGCAACTGGCCCTTGCCCATGACCGACAGCGTCGCTTCCGCCCTAGCCGGCGTGCTGCCGCCCGCCGCCCGTCCCACCGCGAGGCCGACCGGCTTCGGCAGGCCCTCGCCGGCAAGGCCAACCATGGAGCCCGGCGCTTCCATCAAGCGGACCGCCTGGTCCGCGTTGGCGCTGCTGGCGCGCCAGCCGGGCGGCACCGAGACCGAGAAGCGATATCTGCCGGGCCTCTGGATCGCCGCGCTGCGGCGCTTCGACGACATTGGAAAATTGGCGAAACCGGCGGCGTTGCTGCGCGCCGAGGCAAGGAAGGCGCCGCGCTCGTCATAAAGCCGCACCACGATGCCCGCCATCGGCCGGTCGGCTTGACCATAGGTGCCGTCGCCGTCGACATCCATGTAGACGAAGGACGAGAAGTTGAGCTTGCCGGATGTCGGCGCCCACTTGGCGCGTGGCGCATAATCGCCGGCCGGATTGGGGTTGCCGCGCGCCCTGCGACGCTTGCGGCGCCAGCGCAGCGCGATCGCGATGAGGGCGATCGCACCGGCAAGGACGAGGGCTGAGATGAGCGCGACGAGGATGGTATCAGCCATGGCGGGGAAGCGATGGGCGGGTACAAATGACCGAAACCAACAGCATAAGATTTAATCCCCTCAATTTCCTAGCAGACTAGCGTCGAGCGTTGCCGCCGCAAGTTATGTTCGCGGAAGCTATCTCGAAGAGATGCTGGCGTTTCTGTTTTCTCACTCCAACTTCACCCAGACCGGCGCGTGATCGCTGGGATTTTCCCCTCCCCGCACCTCGCGGTCGATGCCCGCCCCTTTCAGCTTTCGAGCGAGCTTCCTCGACAGCAATATGTGGTCGAGCCGCAAGCCGGCGTCGCGCGGCCAGCGGTTCCGGCGGTAATCCCAGAAAGTGTAGAGCCGCTCCTCCTTGGGAAAGACCTTGCGCAGCGCGTCGGTCCAGCCCTGGTCGATCAGCGCGGCGAAGGCGGCGCGGCTTTCAGGTTGCACCAGCGCATTGTCGTCGTAGGAGCGGGTGGCGTAGATGTCACGCGGCTCGGGCACGATGTTGAAATCGCCGGCGAGCACCACCGGCAGACCGGTGTCGAGAAGCTGCCCGGCATGCGCCGCGAACCGCTCGTGCCAAGCGAGCTTGTAGGCGAATTTCGGCCCCGGCTGCGGGTTGCCGTTCGGTGCATAGAGGCAGGCGATGACGACGCCGTCGACCGCGGCCTCGATGTAACGGGCCTGGCGGTCGGTGTCGTCGCCGGGCAGCGCGTCGCGCGTCAGCACCGGTTCGGCGCCGCGCGCCAGGATGGCGACGCCGTTCCAGGTCGGCTCGCCCTTCCACACCGCGCCATAGCCTGCCTTTGCAAGCCTAGTCAGCGGGAATTGGGTGTCGCGGGATTTCAACTCCTGCAGGCAGACGACATCGGGTTTGGCCTTGGCCAGCCAGGCCAGAAGGTTTTCCAGCCGGCTGTTGATGTTATTGATGTTGAAGGTGGCGATCTTCATTTGTCGGCTCGCGCTTCATGGCGCCAGCTTGGCCTTCACGGTCTCCGCCACCGTCTTCAAATGGTCCGCGGTCGAAAACCCCGAGATCGCCTTGCGCGGTTTCAGGTCATGGTCGCCGTCCTCCAGCCAGATCACCTCGATCGCGTCGGAAAGCCCGTAGGTCGAGACTTCGTCCTTGGTGCCGAACTCGTCGCGCGTGCCTTGGAAGATCAGCGTCGGCGTCTTCAGGTCAGCGAGATGCTTTGTCCTCAACTGCTCGGGCTTGCCCGGCGGGTGGAACGGATAGCCGAGGCAGACCAGGCCGGCGATCTCGCCTTTGGCAAACATCTCGTCGGCGACCATCGAGGCGACGCGCCCGCCCATCGACTTGCCGCCAATGATGAGCTTGCCGGTCACGCCCTTGGCGAGCAGATCGGCGATTGCCTTGATGTATTCCGGGTTCACCGTCTCGGCGCGCGGCGGCGGCTTGCGATGGCCGAAGCGACGCGCCGCCATGTAGTGGAACTCGAAACGGGCGACCTGGAAGCCGGCGGCTGCAAGCGCCTTGGCGGTGGCGATCATGGAAGGCGAATCCATCGACGCGCCGGCGCCGTGCGCGAGAAGGATGGTGACGGGGGCGGTGTCGTCGCCGTCGAAGAGGAAGTGGGTCATGGAGGGGTCTCGCTTGCGAGGCCGTGTTCCGTCACACCCCCCTCGGCCCTACCGGGCATCTCCCCCGCAAGGGGGGAGATTGAGCGCTCCTCAGCTTTCGCCAATCTCTGACGTTGTAAGAATAAGCTGGGCGCGCGAGCTGCCAATCTCCTCCCTTGCGGGGGAGATGGGCGGCAGGCCAGAGGGGGGTGCTCAAGCGCGAACATCTCGCTCACCTGCCATATGCAAATCCACGAACTGTATGCCCTTCTGCGCAGTCCGCGCCCATTCGGAGTCCGCGTCGAGCTCCAGATAGCGCACCCACAGCCGGCGGGCTTCCATCAGATTGCCGGCGTCAAACTCCAGCCGCGCTAGGTTGAACACCGGGTCGGCATAGGTCTTGTCCAGCGCCATCGCCTTCTGCAAATGCCTGCGCGCCGAAGCCATCTTGCCCTCGTCGCTCATCAGGCCGGCGAGATTGAACCAGGCTTCGACGAAGCCCGGATCGAGTTTTATGGCACAGGCATAGTCGTGCGCGGCCTCCGCCACGCGGCCAGCGCCGCGCAGGCAATTGGCGCGGTTGAAGGCGGCGATCGCGTCCTTCGGGTCGATCGTCAGGCAGCGCTGGTAGAGGGCCGCCGCATCGTCATGACGCCCCTCCTCTTCCGCCATCTCGGCTTCGGCGAAGAGCTCCTCCAGTGTGTCGTCCTCGGGTGAACCGAGGTCGAACAAAAGCTGGCCGTCGAGCTCGCTCCTGCCTTCGTCGAGATAGATCGCATCCGGGCGGCCATGCTGTGAGCCGAGATTGAGCGACTTGGCGGTAAGCGAGGCGACCGGGCCAGAGCGGTGCACGGAGCGCGCGATCGCGCCCCAGGTGGCGCCGCTGGCGATCAGCCCAGCATATTTCCTCGCCAGGATCAGGTCGCGGAAGGAATAGGGTTCGCCGTCATGCTCGAAGGCATCGAACAGTGACAGCATGTCGAGATCGGCGCCGTCGAGCCGCGATTGGTCGATCAGCGACTGCCTGGAGAGCGACGAGGCGTCGGGCGCCTTCATCAAGCCGAGCAGGCGCAGGAAGCCGTTCTCGCTGAGCAGGGCAAGGCCGGCCTCGCGCTCCGCTTTCGCACGGCGCTCGATCTCCGCATCGCCCGATTTCGCCACCTTGGCCAGAAGCGTGCGACCGAACACGACGTGGGAGGTGCGGCGGGTGACGCCGCGCCTCAGCTCCGCATGGCGGCGCTCGACCTCGCGGGCAGCTAGGCGCAACGGAAAGGCGGCCAGCGCGCCGATGACGCCGAAGACGGCGCCGGGAACGATCACTGGCCCTCCCGTCACTTCTTGCTCTTGCCGACAGCCTTCAACAGGTTCGCCTTCAGCGGGTTCTCAGGCGCGCCGGCCGCAGCCGCCTTCTTGGCCGGCTTCGCCGGCGCTTCCTCGGCCTTGCTCTTCGACTTGGCCGGGGGCTTCGCCTGCTGCGATAGGCTCGCCTTCAGCGCATCCATCAGGTTGATGACATTGCCGCGCTCGGGCGCGGCCGCGATGATCGGCTTGTGGCCTTTCAGCTTCTCGCGGATCATCGCCATCAGCGCCACCTCATAGCGATCTTCATAATTCTTCGGATCGAAGTGCGTTTCCTTCTGCTTGATCAGCGCCAGCGCAAGCTCCAGCATTTCCGGATCCGGCTTGCCGGCCGGGATGTTGCCGAAATATTCAGCTGTGCCGCGTACTTCGTTGGGATTCCTCAAGGTGCAAACGAACATGCCGTTTTCGCGCGCGCCGATCGTCACCACGCGCTCGCGGCTGGACAGCACCAGGCGGGCAATCGCGAGCTTGCCGGACTTGCGCATGGCTTCGCGCAGCACCGCGAAGGTCTCCTCCGCCATGGCGCCATCCGGCGCGAGGTAATAGGGAGCGTCCTGGTAGATCACGTCCACCTCGGCCTCGTCGACGAAGGCCTCGATGTTCATCGTGTGGTTGGATTCGATCCTGACCGCATCGAGGTCGGCGTCGTCGATGATGATGTACTGCTTATCCTCATATTCGTAACCGCGCACGAGGTCCGAACGCTCGACGAGGCCGAGCTCGGGATCGACCGGCTTCATGTTGATGCGGTTGTGGGTCTTCTTATGCAGCTGGTTGAACGAGATGCGCTCGCTCGCGCTGGTGGCCGGGTAAAGCCGGACCGGACAGCTGACGAGGCTGAGCTTGAGGTAACCTTTCCAACTTGCCCTGGGCGCCATGACGAACTCCTACGCGGCCATGCACTGACACTATGTTGGAGCATGGTCTTGTCCAAAACCGGTTCCCAGTTTGGGCCCATGCTCTTTGCAGCGCTTCGTCCGTAGGACGAGCAGCGCCGTGGAAATCCTACACCGACCCCCGATGATAGACGCGAAATCCTAGCGAAGTGTTTTCCGGGCGGCGTTGGCGCGGAGGATAGTTCAAATTGTAGCAAGCGTCGATGGAGAGGGATTGAGACGCTGGCGATTGGCCGAAAGCCTTGATGCTTCGTCATTCTAGGGCGGAGCAAGGAGCGAAGCGACGCGCGCAGACCCTAGAATGACGAAAAACGGGAAGGCAGATCCCTCGCCGCCTCATCGATCTCCGCCCAGGGGTCGCCCGAGGTCTCCAGCAATCCCGGCAGCGAAGCGTAGTTCAGGTCCTCCGGCGCATCGATCGTCTCCAGGTCGGTCCAGCTCACCGGGGTCGAGGCCGGCAGATTAGTGCGGGCGCGCAGCGAATAGGGCGCGGCTGACGTGTGGCCGCGGGCGTTGCGGTGAAAGTCGATGAAGATGCGCTTCTTGCGGTTTTCCCTGCCCATCGTCGTGGTGAAGGTGTCGGGCGCGCTTGCCGCCAGCAAGGTCGAAATCGCACTCGAGGCCTGATGCAGTTTCTTCCAGTTCTGCTTTCTGGTCACCGGCACGGTGATGTGGATGCCCTTGCCGCCCGAGGTCTTCGCGAATGGCACCAACCCGAGGCTCTCCAGCCCGGTCTTGATGTGCACGGCCGCCTCCACCACTTCACGCCACGAAATCCCCTCGCCGGGGTCGAGGTCGAAGACGATCTGGTCGGGTTTGTCGAGTTTTGTTCGGTGCGTTCCCCAGGTGTGGAACTCAACGACGCCGAACTGCGCCAGCGCCAGATAGCCCTTGGCGTCCTCGACCGAGAGATAGGTCTTGGTCTCGCCTTCCGAATTGGTGCTGTCGAACACCGCCACCGAGGGCGGCATGCCGGTGAAGGCGTGGCGCTGGAAGAAGCAGTCCTGCGGCCGCCCGGTCGGGCAGCGCACCAGCGACACCGGCCGGCCGATGATATGCGGCAGCATGAAATCGCCGACCAGCGCGTAATAGACCGCGATGTCCAGTTTTGTGGGCCCGGTCTTGCCGAACAGCCGGCGCTCCGGATTGGTGACCCAGATGGTGGCGAGATCGGATTCCGCGATCAGCCGCTTGCGCTTGACCGGCACCGGCGTCGTCAGCCCGCCGACATCGCGCAAGCCGCGAAAGACGCCGTGGCGGATCGCATTGTCGGCGGTGCGGTTCGAATAGCGCACGCGCGCCGACAGCAGCGGCTTCACCCAATGCATCTCGCGCATGATCTCGCTCGGCACGCCCTCGGGCGGGCTGGCGCCGGCGGTCAGCCGCTCCAGCCGGGCGAGCAGATCCCGCGCCATGTCGCTGTCGAAGCCGGTGCCGACCTTGCCGCGATATTGCAGCTCGCCATTTTCGAACTCGGCCATGCCGAGCGCCGCAAGCCCTTCCGCCTTGTCGGACACCGTATAGCCGGCGATGATGAAATCGTCCGTCTTCTGCGACTTCACCTTGGTCCAGCTCTTGGTGCGGCCGCTGATGTAGATGGCGTCGGCGCGCTTGGAGACGACACCTTCCAGCCCAAGCTCGGACGCCTGATCGTACAGACCCTGCCCGTCGCCCTCGACATGGTCGCTGTACTGGATGGCCGAATTGGCGGCCTGGCCGGCGAGCAGTTCGGCAAGCAGCGCTTTGCGCTTGTTGAGCGGCGCCTTGCGCAGGTCCCAGCCGTCGAGATGAAGCAGATCGAAGGCGTAGAAATGCAGCTTCGAGCCCGCGCCTTCGGCCAGCGCGTCCTGCAGCAGCGCGAAGCGCGAAATGCCCTTGTCGTCGAGAACTATGATCTCGCCGTCGATGATCGCCTGGGCAACCGGCAGGCGTGAAAAGGCCTGCGGAAGATCGCCATAGCGCTTGGTCCAGTCGATGCCGCCGCGGGTGATCAGCCGCACCTCGCCGTCCACCACATGCGCCATGGTGCGGTAGCCGTCGAACTTTATCTCGTGCAGCCAGAGCTCCGGCGTTTTCCGTGAGGGGTGTTCGCCGCCCGGCGGCTCCGCTACCTGGGTGGCCAGTTGCGGCTCGATGCGGGCGGGCGGATCGCCCTTTACCGCGCCGGGCAGCGCACCGGGCTTCAGCGAGCCACGCTTTGGCGGCAGGCGTTCCGCCTTCTTTGGCGGCGCCACCAGTTCCTCGATGCGGCGGCCGGACTTCACGCTTTCAGGCCGTGCCTCGAGGATGTCGAGCTTGGTGTCGGAAGCGAGATCGCGCTCCTTGAAGAGCAGCCAGTTCTTCTTGTTCTCGTCCTCGCCGGGCTTGGGCTTCAGCCGGGTGAGCATCCAGCCGCCATTGAGTTTTTGGCCGGCCAGCCGGAACTTGAAGGCGCCGGTCCTGAGGCTCTTCTCGACATCCTCCATCGGCGCCCAGGTGCCGGTATCCCAGACGATCATCGGCCCGCCGCCATATTCGCCAGCGGGGATGACGCCCTCGAAGTCGATATATTCGATCGGATGGTCCTCGGTCTCGACGGCGAGGCGCTTGTCGGCGGGATTGAGCGAGGGCCCGCGCGGGACGGCCCAGCTTTTGAGCACGCCGTCGACTTCGAGGCGCAGATCATAATGGTCGGCGGTGGCGTGGTGCTTATGCACGACGAAGCGGTTGCCACCTTCACCGGCAAAGCCGCCGGCAGGCTCCGGGGTGCGGGAGAATTGGCGCTTGGCCCGGTAGGATTTGAGGTTGGCGGACATGGGTCAGACCGCTGCAGCGGCAAGCTCACCTTGCCGACGTCGCGTTCCGTCACACCCCCCTCTGTCCCGCCGGACAGTCCGGCAGGACAGAGGGGGGTGCTGTCCCGCCAGCATTTCGGATTTTCCTAAATCGCGGCGGAGCAAGGCACCAAGATCAATCGTCAATCGCCGGCGTCAATTCCAGCTCCGCAGGTGTCAGCCCTTGCTTAAGTTGCGAGAGCCGGAATTCGTCGACCCAATATGCCTCGCCATCGACCAGCACCCGGGCGCTGTAGGAGCCGCCGGAAAAGCGCTGCGCGGTGACATAGACCTTGTGGCGCTCGAGCGCGGTCTTCACCGCGGCGCGGCGGGACTTTTCTCTGGCGACGGGACTGGCCATGGCCTCACTCGAACACGCTGCCGCCAAAGATGCGGCTGCCCGTAAGCATGGCGGAGAGCGGAATGTGAGTCAATTTGCTGGCCAAAGCCGCCGCTCAGCTACCCGACCGAAGCCGCCGCCAGCGCTGCATGAGTTCCTGCGCGACCTTGAACAGGCGTGGATTGTCACGCACGAAAGCGACGCCCCGGCCGCGGTATTTGATGGCCTCGCTGGCGGCCACGCCCTTCAGCGTGATGCCGAAGCAAAGCTCGGACAGAACCGACTTCACCGCGCCCATATGCTCTTTGTAGCTCTGGTTGCCGACCGACAGGTCGAAATAGTTGAAGCCCGCGCCGCGCCCCCATCTGATCAGCTCGCCCATGATGCAAAGTCCAGGCGAAACATTGGGCACCGCGGCCTGGTCGATCGCGATCAGCAGCGCGTGCAAGGTACCGAGATGGGCTGCCAGATACTGGACCGCGACCGTCACGTCGCCGGCGCGCAGGCCGAAGATCCGCACCGAACCGTCGGCAAGACCGCGCTGCGCGGCCTTGCGGTAGAAATCGACGACCGCTGGCTGCGCCAGCAGATCGAACCGGCCGAGCTCGCGGAAGCGGCTGAGCCGCATGTCGACCAGCTTGCCGAAGATCGAATCGACAAGGGCCGGCGTGTCGGCTTCCACCAGCGCCAAGCCGCCATTGCGATCGAGCCGGCGGAGATCCTTGTTGAGCGCCTTGACGAAGGATGGGCGGCAAATGCGCTTGACGACGGTTTCGGCATCGCCGTCCATGGCGATCCCGTAATGCGAGTGGATTGAATCGCGCGCCTGCGACAGCAGCGCCAGCGGATTGTCGACACCGCCGACCTGCTTAGGGATGCCGGCGATGTGGATGCGGTCAGCCCGCGGCAGCACGTTAAGCACTGCCGCCCACGCGGCCTCGGCGGATTGCTGGGTCCAAGGGGACGCGTCGGCCAGCAGCGGCGCTGCATAGTCGCACACGCCGCAGCTCAGCCATTCGATTACCCGATGGCCGAATGCAGGCCGCCGCATCAGCGGCAAAAGCATCCTCGGTTCGCCCGTGGCGACATCCCGCACCTCCACGATGGCGAGATCGGCATTCTCCGGCACAAGCCCTTCGACGATCCCTTCGGCCCAGGCGAAATGCTGGTGGCCGGTGCACACGCCCGCCGCTTCGAGACGCAGCCAGAGCGGCTTGACCGTTTCGAGACTGGTGTGCAGTTGCGCCACGTAAGCGGCGCCGGCGGCATGCGGCGCAGCCTCGCCGTCGGCCAAGCCCGTCGTCATCACGGCCATCGGCATTGCCTGGCTTGCCACATCGTTCTCCTATCGTCTCTGCACGGCGAGCGTCGCCGCGCGGCGCCAGGCGCCGACCATCGTGGGGCGCTGCTCGCTCGGGTGCTTGAGGTTCCACATGCGGTTGGCCGCGAAATACCATGAGGCCGCGAGCACGAAGACTTCGGACACCGCGGCGCCGGCCAGCGACCATGTCGGCGGCGCGACGGCCAACAGGATGCCGATCGTCGCGAGCCCGACAATCGCGCCGGCCATGGTGATGAAGGCGACGATGCGGAAATCGCCGACGATCTCGAGGACCACGCGCGGCATGACATAGCCCATGATCGGCACGAAGTTGGCGATGGCGAAAATTCCGATCAGGCTGACCGAGGCATGCTGCAGGGCCTGAGATCTGATCATCGGCAGGACGAACAGGACGCCGCAGCCATAGGCCAGGCTGCCGAGGACCATGACGAGAGCCCAGATCTTGGCCTGCGTCCATACGCGGTCGAACTCTTTGTTGCGCACCAGCTTCGCAAGTTCCGGCTGCGTCATGTTCGAGAAGGCAAGGCTGGAAATGCGCAGCGGCGCAAACAGCACTAGCACCGCCGCCAGCGGCGCGTAAGCAGCCGGTCCGGCGATACCTGCGACCAGAAGCGCCAGGGATTGCCCCTGGATATTGGTCGTGGTGGCGCTGAACCCCGACCAGCAGAGCTGCGGCCAAAGCCTTGCATAGCGCCGCCAGGTCGGCGCGCGGAAGGAGATGCGCAGCCTGCGGCGCGCCAATCTCACCAGCACGGCGATGCCGACGACATTGGCCGCGGCAAGCGCATAGAAAGTGGCCTGGAGCGCATCGGTGGAGAACCAGATCGCCGTCCCCGCGAGGGTTATGCCCGCGATCGTGAACGCGGCGTCGCTGATGGAGACCACGAGTTGCATGCGGCGCGCGAAGAATGCCGTGCGCATATGGCTGCGCACCGACCAGGCACAGACGAAGCAGGCGGCGCCGATACCGTTCGGATCGCCCAGGACGCGCATGAGCAATCCCGTGCCCAGCCCCATCAGCAGCGCCACCACCAGCGCCGCCGATCCGAAGGTAACGTCATGGGCGTCGACGCCGGCGCTGTTGGTGCTCTTGCTCATCCATATGGTGGCGGGAACGGCGGTAAGCGAGCGGATGTAGGACAGGCCGACGCCACCCATCACCATGGCTAGCGCGAAGAGGCCGTAGCCTTCGGCCGACAGAAGATGCAGCAGCGCGATGTTGAGGGCGAAATGGAAGCCGCTCTGCATCGCCTCGCCGCCGATCATCAGCATGAGGCGCCGCACCAGATGGGCCGGGAAGGTGAACTTCACGGGCTCGTCTCCGCCTCGCGGGCAATGTGCGCCCGCCCCTGCCGCGGCGTTACCGCCTTCAGCTTGTCGGCCACGATCGCCACGATCGCGGCAGCGGCGATATGTTCGCTGAACATCGTCTCGTAGCGCGCCCGGCCGGCGGCTGCGAAGCCGCGCCAGACGTTCGGCCGCAGGATGATCTCCGTGAGCTTGCCGGCAAGGGCGGCGGCGTTGCCGGGCGGCACATGCCAGCCGGTCTCGCCGTCCGCCACGACTTCCACCAGCCCGCCGATCGCCGACACCAGCGGCGGCCGCCCCCATCCCATCGCCTCGATGGCGACGCGACCGAGCGATTCCGGGCGGCGCGACGGCACCGCTACGATATCGGCCCAGCGATAGTGATCGGCGGGGTCGGAGACGAAAGGCAGCACCTCGACATGCCCGGTCAGGCCCATGCGCCCGACCAACTCGGCCAATGCCTTTTCGCGCTCGACGCTTTCGAAGGCGCCGCCCACCAGGCGGACCTCGACACGGTTGCGCAACGCGGCGGGAAGCGAGGCGACCGCTTCGAGCAGCACCTCCTGCCCCTTGATGCGGTTGACGCGGCCAAGCAGCAGGACCTTGAGGGACCGCTTGCCGTCATAAGTCATCGGCAGGGCGACCGCCGGTCCGGCAACGCCGTTATAGACGACATGCGTGCGCCGTCCCTTGGCATCGACGGTCGGCGGGTCGCCGAAGGTGGCGCGCGTGGCGCGCGAATTGAAGATCAGATCGGCCTTGCTCCAGCGCATCAAGGCGACAAGCACCTTGCGCAGGATGCCCTCGGGAATCTCGTGGATATGCAGCAGCGCCTTGCGCGGCAAGAGGCGCGCGGCCAGCGCATAATCGGCAATGATCGAGGTGTTGATATAGGTCAGGTCACTGCTCCGCATGCGCCGCCAGGCGCGCCAGAGCGCCGCCGGCAGCCGCGCCATCTCGACGGTGGCGAGCCTGAGCATCGCCTGGCGCCTCAGCACCCAAAGCGGTTCGAACACGATATGGCTGGCATGCGGTTTGAGGATATCGACAATCGGTCCCTCGCGCGGCAGCACGACCTCGATCTCGGCGGCCGGAAACGCGGCGCGCAGCGCAGCTACGCTCTCCGCGAAGCTGCGGTCCGAACCGTAGAGCTCATAGCCCTGATGAACGCAGGCAATGCGCATCACTCTCTTTACACCTTGCACCCCGAGTCCGCTCAGCAACGGACCTTCAAGCGCGGAAGAAACTTCATGCCGAATCCGCACGCCGCTCTAGCCAGCGGTGGCAACCGCAGGCCCGGTAGCAAGGATCATGCCGGGTTCCTGAAGGCCCTGCTGCGACCCGGAACCCCAGTCGTGCCCCGTATCGGTACAGATACGTCGCGAAAGTTGACCGATAATGAAGCAAGCCATGCTTTCTGAAGAGAAATTTTACACCTTCATGCGAGTATTCGCCCTGGGGGTACCCTGGCACAGAAGTTGCTGGGCGTGTCATTGACGTAACAACAACCATGACCGGACCTCGGGGAATCCTTTATTTTGAAACCGGAACGACCTTCCAACCTGATCGAACAGCCTTCGATCCTGATCCTGGGGACGCGCGGCATTCCGGCTTCTCACGGCGGCTTCGAGACTTTCGCCGAGCGGCTGGCGCTTTTCCTGGCCGGACGCGGCTGGAAGGTCGGCGTCTACTGCCAAAAGGAGGTCGAGCGCGTCGGCCAAAGGGTGACGAGCGAGACCTGGCGCGGCATCGAGCTCATCACCATCGAGGTCGCCTCCAAGGGTCCGCGCGCAACGCTGGAATTCGATTGGCAATGCGTGCTCGACGCCGCCAGGCGGCCGGGCGTATGCCTTGTGCTGGGCTATAATGGCGCGGTGTTCCTGACCTGGCTCCGGCTCATGCGGCGCAGGATCATCACCAACATGGACGGGATCGAGTGGCGGCGGCCGAAATGGGGACCGGCGGCGCGCAGCTGGTTCTGGCTCAACGAATGGATCGGCGCCTGGCTTTCGCACAGGCTCGTGGCTGACCACCCGGCGATCGCCGATCACCTGGCGACCAGGCGGCCGCGCAGCGCCATCGCCACGATTGCTTACGGCGCGGACCCGGTGACCTCGGCGCCGGAGGAACCCATTCGCGCGCTCGGGCTCGAGCCCGGCAGATACCTGGTCTCGATCGCGCGGATCGAACCCGACAACAACATCCTGCCGATCATCGAAGCCTTCCGCCGCCGCGATCGCGGCGACATGAAGCTGGTGGTGCTCGGCACGCTCAACGACGAGATCCCCTATCATCGCGCGGTGCGCGAAGCGGCAGGTTCGGTGGTGATGCTGCCGGGCGCGATCTACGACCAGGCGGTGGTAAAGGCTCTGCGCTACCATGCGCGCGCCTATATGCACGGCCACACGGTGGGCGGCACCAACCCCTCGCTGGTCGAGGCGCTGGCCGCAGGCAACATGGTGATCGCGCATGACAACCGCTACAACCGCTGGGTCGCCGGCGATGCGGCGATCTATTTCAGCGACACCGACAGCCTGAGCCAACGGATCGATGACGCACTGGCTGACGACGCATTGGTAGCGCGCTGCAGCCAGGCGGCGCGGGCACGCGCCCGCGAGGCTTTCCGCTGGGAAGACGTGCTTAGCGCCTATGAAAAGGAAGCGCAGCGGCAGCTCGGTGTTGCCACCGCCGCGCCTGCGCAAGCCGACCGCGCCAAGCACGCATGACCGGCCCACGCATGACCGGTTGGTCGCGCCGGCGGATCCTCGGCGCGGCGCTGGTCGCGGCAACAGCACCACTGGCGGCTACGGCTCCACCGCTCGTATCTCGAGCTCGAGCCGCCGGCGAATGGCCTTTCAGGCGCGGCGTCAACACCTGGCCATGGTTTGCCCTGACGCGCGAATTTCCCGCGCCCCGCACCGACTATGACTGGCCGCCCTTCCAATCGCAGCGGCCCGTGCCGACGCCGGCCGACCTTGTCCGACTGCGCGCCAGCGGGCTCGATTTCATTCGCCTGCCTGTCGATCCGGGGCCGTTCCTTGCCGCCGACGCGGGCCAGCGCGCCGAGCTGATGGACATGCTCGACGCAGCCGTCGATGCGGCTCTCGCTGCCGATCTGGGCGTCATCGTCAACGTCCAGGCCAATGGCGCCACGCATTATTGGAATCCCGATCGCATGTATTCCAGCACCGCGGCGCCGGAATTCGAAACCTATCGGGCCCTGGTGAGTGAAATCGCCGGGAGGCTGCAGACAAAGACGTCCGGCATGGTGGCGCTGGAGCCTGTCAACGAGCCGCCGCAGGACTGTTCTTCCGAGGCATGGCGGGCCGTGCAGGCCTCGCTGCTGACGGCCGCCAGGGTTTTGGGGCCGAGCGTGCCGCTCGTCGTCACCGGTGGCTGCGGCTCCATGGTGCGCGGCTTGACGGCGCTCGATCCCGCGCCTTTGGCGGATTTCGAGCCGATCCTGTTCACCTTCCACTTCTACGAGCCCTATCTGTTCAGCCATCAGGGCGCCCCATGGATGCGAGAGCCGGTATACCGCGCGCTGAACAACGTGCCGTGGCCGGCCTCAGCCGGGACGCTGGAAAGAACACTGGCCTCGGTCAGGGCAAGGATGGCGCAGGATTCCGAGAGGTCCGACGAGGAGAAGAAAACCGCCTACGAAGAAACCGAAAAGGTGCTCAAAGTCTATTTCGATGCGCAACCCGATCGCCGCTTCATCGATCGCTATCTCAAGCAGGTGAGTGACTGGGCGCAGACCCATGGCATCGCGCGCGAGCGCATCATCATGGGCGAGTTCGGCGCGTTGCGCACCGATGCTCGCTACACCGCAGCACCCAATCCCGACCGGGCCCGCTACATCGCCGATGTCCGGCAAAGCGCCGAGGCCGTCGGCTTTCCCTGGGCGTTCTGGGACCTGTTCGACGGCATGGGCATGATGGACGACACCACGCGCGTGTTCGATCCAGCGATGGTCGAGGCGCTCGGGCTGAGGATGCCGCGCGCTTGATTTGTTGAATCGCCAAGTCGCGCTAAGGGTTTGGTTTCCATCTGGCGGCGGCTGCTTAGCGGGAATCGCTGCGATCCTTCGCGCCCCTTTTTCCTGCAGGACAGAGGGGCGCCGTAGAGCGCTACGCCCGTGTGCTTTGACGCACCATCGTCCTCACCGGCCGGTAAAGCGCCAGCGCGATCACCACGAATTTGGTCATCAGCGTCGTCTTGGAGGCGATGCTCTCGGAGGTGTTGAGCAGGATGAGCCAGCCCAGCATCGGCAGCCAGATGCCCGGATGGCAGCGGCGCGCGACCTCGTGCATGAACAGCGCGAAGCCGAAGAAGATCAGGAGCGTGAAGAATGCGCCCTGGTAGAGCGTCAGGCGCAGGATCGGATTCTCGATGCCCTGCTCCAGGCCGCTGATGCGGCGCATGCTGTCGAGCAGGTCGACATCGGGCCCAACGATCAGGTCGCGCAGTTCCAGATGCTTGAAAAGATCGAACATCTCGACCCGGGCATTGGCGCTGCCGCTGTCGGAGACGAACCGTTCGAGCAGCGCGTCGAAGAAGCCGTAATAACCGGCAAGCGCGATCGCCAGCGGCAGCAGCGCGGCGAGCATGATCACCAAGGCCGCGCCCAGAAGGTTGACGCGCCCGGTCCTGAGCTGCGCCAGACCCTGGATGAGCAGATAGACGCCGCCGAGCAGAACCGTCAGCACCATGCCAGAGCGGCCGCCGAAGGCGACCAGTGCGCAAAACTGCAGGCCGACGAGCGCCAGCCTGAGGAGCGTCGGCAAGGCGCGCGAGCCCGACAGCAGCGACAGCACATAGATCGAGGTGACCGTGGCGTTGGAGAGCGGGTGCCCCTGCAGCGCCGTCGAGCGCAGATCGTTGACGAACACCGCGCCGTCGAACCTGTAGGGGAACACCAGATGCTTGGTGCCGAACTCGAACAGCGCCAGCAGCGCATTCGCGGTCATGACGACATGGATGACGAGCTGCAGCCAAGCAAAGGTCTTCTCGTCGTCCTCGCTGAGCAGCAGCACGGCCAGCGCCGGGGCGACAAACGTGTCGATCATGCCGGCCATGCCGGGGCGCTGCCTGATGATGACGACGAAGAGAAGCACCGTCGAGATCACTGCCATCAGCATCGTCGCCGGCCGCTTGTTGGTGACATGGACGACATAGCCGACTGGATTGCCGAAGGTGCAGGAGCGCCAGACGAACACCAGAACGAAGAGATAGGTGGACGGGTGGATCTTGCTCAGCGGACTGCCCTGCAGGCCGTCGTAGTTGTAGCCGGCCAGCCAGAGCATGCCGCCGGAGACGGAAAACAGGAGCAGCACTGCGACAGTGATGCCGAGGCGGGTCAGCGTGTCTACCGGGACAGTGCGCGGGCCCGCCATGCCGTAGCCCGGAGCCGGGACAGCCCGGGCCGGGCCAGCCAGGATCGAGGCCATGTCAGGCCGCCTCGTCGACCAGCATGGCGCCGGTCGGCAGCCGCCCCATGACGGAGACCGCTTCGGAGGTCGAGGCGACGTCGCGCATCGGCGTCGCATTCAGCCTGGCGACGAGCAGTATCTCGTCGGCCATGGCGACCAGCGGCAGGACATTGAGGTCGTCGGCCAGCGCGCCGCCGTCGACGACGACGAGCTCGAAATTGCGGTTGGCCTCGGCCAGCATGCGATGGGCAAAATAGAGCGCCTGCGCTTCCTGGAACACCGCCGTCGGCCGGCCCCGTCCGACAAGCGCCACGGGGCTGCCGGGCGCGTAGCGGCTGACCGCGTCGAGCGCATATTCGCCCCGCAGCACGTCGAGCACGCCGGGCTGCGGGTCCTTCTGGCCCTTGCCGGCATTGATGTCGATGAACAGCACGCGACGGCCCCTGGCGGCCGCGGCGTTGGCGAGCTGCCATGCAACCCTCGAGCGCTGCGCCTTGTCCTCAGGCGGCGACGCCACCAGGATCGAGGGCACCAGCGGCCAATCGGCCGGGCGCCTGGTGGCGGCGGCGATGCGCTGCAGCGCAAGGCCCGCCACGGCGTCGGTCTTCTGGGCCGCGGCGCCTGAGCGGCCCCAGCGGCGGCGCGGCGCCTTGCCCGGCAACACGCCCAGAACCGGCGCCTCGATGGCCGACTGCATCTGATTGGCGGAAAGCACGGTCGGCGAAATATATTCGGCAATCAGCGCCATGCCGATGCCCAGCGCCAGTCCGCCGAAAATGGCGCCGAAGACAAGCAGCCCCTTCGGCGGCCAGCTCTTCTTCAGCGCAGGCATGGCATATGAGATGATGCGGGCATTGGTGCTGTTGACGTTGGTCTGCTCGCGCGTTTCCTGGGCGCGCTGCAGGTAGTTGGCATAGACGGTGCGCACGGCGTCGAGGTCGCGCTGCAGCTCGCGCAGCCTGACCGATGCCTGGTCGGTGTCGAGCGACTTGCCCTTCAGCGACGCCACCTTGGCCTCCAGTTCCTTCTGGTTGGCCAAGGCGCGCTGGTAGTCCGTCTCCGCTGCGGTGACGAGGCGGCCGAGTTCGCGCGAAATCAGCTTGCGCAGATCGCTCAGTTGCTGCTGCGCCGAGATCATCGAAGGGTGGCGCGGCCCGAGCGCGGTGCCGAACTGCGAGATCTGATCGACGAGCGTTGCCTCCTGCGCCCTGAGGCTGGCGATCACCGGCGAGCGCATCGCCTCCGATGTCGCATCCGGCGCGCTGCCCTGACGGCGCAATTGGTCGACTTGCGCCTTGAGCTGCGCGGTGCGGGTCTGGGCGGCAGTCAGCTGGGTGTTGAGGTCGGTCAATTCCTGGTCGCTGACCAGGTTGCCGGCGGCCATCACCATGTTGTGCTCGGCCTTGTAGGCCTCGACGGCATTGGCGGCCTGCTCGACGCGCTTGCGCTGGTCCTCCAGCCGGGCGCTGATCGCGTCGGATGCGTCGGCGGCGGCCTTCGACCGCGCTTCCGCCTGGTCGTCGAGATAGGCCTGCGCAATGGCGTTGGCGAGCTCGGCCGCCAGATCGGCGCTCTTGGCGGTGATGATGATATTGAGGACCAGCACCTTGTCATCGCGCTTCACCGCCAGGCGACGGCGCAGCGAATCGAGCGTCTGCGCCGTCCTGTCGCCGTCGTCGGAGCCGAACAGCATGCCGAGCCATCGGCCGAGCCCGCCCTGCCCGTTGAAGTCCGGGTTCTCGGTCAGGTTGGTGGCCTTGATAGCACGCAGCAGGACGCCGTTCGACTGCGCCACGCTCACCTGGCTTTCGACCTGGGTGATACCGCCATCGGGCGAAATGCGGCTTGGATTGACGTCGTTGTTGATGACTTGGAGGTCCTGCGGATCGATGATGATCTGCGCCGTCGAGGAATAGAGCGCCGGCGTCAGCATGGCATAGACAAGCGTCACGGCGGTGAGCAGCGCGGTGACGGCAAGGATCAGGAAGCGGCGCCGCAGCAGGATGCGGCCGAGATCGCCAAGCTCGACCGTGGCTTGCGCAGGCGCGTGCGCGTAATAGGCCGGCGCCGGCGCAATCGCCTCCGGAGCGTTCTGCTGAGGCACCATAAGCAGGGGTGGTTGCAAAGGTCGCTCCGACAACGCTCCATCGGCCGGCAAAGATGAGAATGCGGCGTTGACCTAGCTATTCCCGGCAACGATTAAAACACTGTTAATTATGTTCATAAATTGATGCCGCGCTGGCACGAAGTTTGCACCTAAACAGTGGAATTTGAGTGCAGCCTAAATTGGAGACATCGCGCGCATGCGGCGGAAGCTTGACCTGGCCAGCCGGGCCGCCGACACCCGATATGAGTCGCCCGGGGATCGGTCATGCGTTTGACGCTGCGCCTCAACGGCGATTGCGTGCGCGCTTTCCATGTGGCGCTGGCCGAACGGCTGTCGCGGCTGCCCCGCGTGGAGCTTGCCGTGGACGCCAGTCCGGCGCCTGGCGGCGTGCCGCGCAGTGCCGAAGCGCTGTTCCAGCTTGAAACGCTCATCCATCGCCTGCCCGCCAATGGGACGGCAAAGCGTGTGCCAGTTTCGACACTGACCAGCCATGCGAGACCATCCGCGCCGGCCGATCTCACGATCGATCTCGTCGGCGATGTCGAGCCGCAGGGCCGGCGGGTCTGGCGCCTTGCCTATGACGGCGTCTGCGGCGAAGAGGCCCTGCTGGCGCTCATCCTTGCCGGCCGCACGCCGCTCGTCCGTCTGGAACAGCACGGCGCGACGGTCTCCGAAGGACGGCTCGGCACCGAATATCACGGTATCGCGCTGGCTTCCTTCCAGGACATGCTGGCGCGCACCGCCAGCCTAATCGTCGCGGCGGTCGGCGGCGCCGCGCGCTCGTCGCTTCCGGTGCTGCCCGAACCGCCATCCGAGGCGCCGGCCCCGGCCATGCCGTCGGCCACGAAGCTCGGTGTGCGGGCGGCCAAGGCAACGGTCCGCCGCATCGTCCAGCAGATATACCATCTGTGCTACAACGCCCCGCATTGGCGGGTTGGCTGGCGCGAGACCGGAGGCAAGGACCTCTACGAGCTGCGCGCCCATCCGCAATCGGGCTGGCGCGACCTGCCCGACGACGGCAGCCGCTTCTACGCAGATCCGTTCCCGGTACTCTATCGCGGCCAGGTGACGCTGTTCGTCGAGGACTACATCCATCGCACCGGTAAGGCGATCCTGTCGGCGGTGGCCTTCGGGCCGGACGGACCGATCAGCCGGCCGAAGCCGGTGCTGGAGCTGCCCTATCACCTCTCCTATCCCTTCGTGTTCGAGCGCGACGGCGAGATGTGGATGGTGCCGGAAAGCTCCGCCAACCGGACGGTCGACCTGTACCGCGCCACCGCGTTCCCGGGCGGCTGGGTCAAGGAAGCGACGCTCCTGGCGGATATCGCCGCCAGCGACGCCACGCTCGTCGAGCATGGCGGGCGCTGGTGGATGTTCGCCACCGTGCGCGATGGCGGCGGCGCCTTCTCGGATCAGCTGCATCTGTGGTCGGCGCCGGACTTCCGCGGGCCGTGGACGCCGCATCCGAAGAATCCGCTGCTGATCGACATCGCGTCGGCGCGGCCGGCGGGCCGCATGGTCAGCCGCGGCGGCCAGCTTTTGCGCCCGGTGCAGGACTGCCGCAGGAGCTACGGCGCCGCGCTTGGCATCGCGCGCGTCACACAGCTTGACGACAGCGGCTTCGAGCAGGTCGTCGAAACGATCCTCAACCCCGGCGCAGGCTGGGCCGGCCGCAAGCTGCACACGCTCAACGAGGCGGGCGGACTGGAATTCTTAGATGGTTCGGCAATGGCGCCCCGCTGGAAGCAGACCCAGCGGCGTGACGCTATGCCCGCCGACCATGGAGACAAGACATGAGCATCGCAGAAGATCGCGAAACGCCTGCCGTGCCGGCCAGCCGCACCGAAGTCGAAGTGGCGATCGTCGGTGCGGGCCTCGCCGGAACCGTTCTGGCGATAACGCTCGCCAATGCGGGCCGCAAAATAGCGCTGGTCGATCCGCATCGCATCCACCACAACGAATTCCGGGCCGAGAAAACCCGCGCGGAGCAGATGGGGCTGTTCGAGAAGCTCGGGCTCGGCCCGATTTTCAGGTCGCTCGTCACGCCGATGACCGATTTGCATGTCTTCCGCTTCGGCCAGTTGTTCGAGCGCAAGCAGGCCTGGGAATACGCGTTTTCCTACACGCCGCTGGTCAACGGCCTGCGCGCGGCGCTGCCGCCGCAAGCGCCGCTGACGGTGGGCAAGGTCGCCGAGGTCTCGACCGGACCGGACCGGCAGCGCCTGGTGCTCACCGACGGCTCCGTCATCGAGGCCCGGCTCTTGGTGGTGGCCACCGGCTACAGCGAGGCTGTGCGGCGCGCCATCGGCGTCGAGCGCATCGAGGAATCGAAGGCGCATTCGCTGTCGATGGGATTCGATTTCGCGATCTCGCCGCAGGAATTCGGCCTGCAGTCCCTCACCTTCTACGCAAGGAGGGTCGTCGATCGCATTGCCTTTCTTACCATCTTCCGGATCGGCGAGCGGATGCGGGCCAACATGTTCGTCTACCGGACCGTCGCCGATCCGTGGGTGCGGGCGTTCCGCGAAAACCCGCAAAAAATCCTGCTCGAGCTGATGCCGGAGATTGCCGCGCGATGCGGCAACTTCGCGATCGCCAGCGAGGTGGACGTGAGGCAGGTCAGCCTGACGACGACGCAGGGGCACCGCCGGGACGGCGTCGTCTTCATCGGCGATGCGTTCGCCACGACCTGCCCGGCGCAAGGCGACGGCATCCACCGGGTGCTAACCGATGTCGATCGCCTCAGCTCGACGCACATTCCCGCCTGGCTCGCAACGCCCGGCATGGCGGCCGACAAGATCTGCGCCTTCTATGACGATCCGATCAAGATCGCCGCCGACGAAAGAGCCATGCGCGCCAGCATATATGCCAGGCGGATTACCACCGAGACCGGGCTGGAGTGGCGCCTACGCCGCCTGCGCAACAACACCGCGCGTCATTTGATGATCTTTGCCCGCCGGTTCCGCGAGGCGGGAAAGCGGAGTGACGCCGGGGGCGCAACAGGAGTTGCTTTCGACCACACCGACAAGGCAGGTCAGGAATTGCCCGCCGGGCCGGGCCTCGGAACATAATCGTGAGTGAGCTTACGAATCCGTAAGTCGTGATTCCCGGCGAAGCCGGTTTAGATCGCCTTGAGCAGTGTCTCCTGCTCGGCGGGACAGCACTCCCGTCGCATCAATGGCCCGCTGCCGCCTCTATCGGTTCGGCAGCGGGCTATCGAGTGGCGGCTCTCACAAGCGGATTAACCTAATTTTTCATTGCTACCCGGCTCGCGCCTGGGTTGCTTGAGATTGTTCCTACCACCCGGGATATTCATAGCGTAAGCTATGGAGCACAAGATGAACACCGCGCAGGGCCACGAAACACCTGCTTTCCAGGCTGGTTCGGCCGAAGTCGACGTGGCGATCGTTGGCGCCGGGCTGGCGGGCACGAGCCTGGCCGCGGTGCTGGGGAAGGCCGGCCGCAAGGTGGTGCTGATTGATCCGCATCTGGTCCATCACGAGGAGTTTCGCGCAGAGAAGATCGGCATGCACGAGATGCAGGCATTCGAGAAGCTTGGCCTCGGGCCTGCTGTCAGGCCTTTGGTCACGCCGGTGACCGGCACCCATGTCTTCCGCCTCGGCCAGCTTTTCGAGCGCGAACGGAAATGGGAATTCGGCTTCTCCTACGGCGCGCTGGTCAATGGGATGAGGCAAGCCCTGCCGGCCGAAGTTCCGCTGACCGTGGGCAAGGTTGCCGAGGTCTCGACCGGGCCGGACCGGCAGCGCCTGGTTCTTGCCGGCGGCGCCGTGATAGAAGCCCGCCTGCTGGTGGTGGCGACCGGTTACAGCGAGGCTGTGCGGCGCGCCATCGGCATGGAGCGCGTCGAGGAATCGAAGGCGCATTCGATGTCGATCGGGTTCGACCTTGCGATCACGCCGCGGGAATGCCCCTATCCGGCGATCATCTGCTACGCCAGGAACCCGGCGCATCGGATTGCTTATCTCAGCGTCTTCCCGATCCACAACCGCATGCGGGCAAACCTCTTCCTCTACCGCACCGTGGCGGAAGAGTGGACGCGAGCGTTCCGCGAAAATCCGCAAGCGGTGCTTTGCGAGGTCATGCCGGAGGTGGCCGCGCAATGCGGAAATTTCGCCGTCGCCGGCCCGGTCGAGGTGAGACAGGTCAGCCTGACGACGACCAGGGCGCATCGCCGCGCCGGCGTCGTGGCCATCGGCGATGCGTTCTGGACGACATGCCCGACGCCGGGCGTCGGCATCAACCGCGTGGTAACCGATGTCGACCGACTTGTTTCGACCTATATTCCCGCCTGGCTCTCGACGCCAGGCATGGGCGCCGAAAAGATCTGCGCCTTCTACGACGACCCGGTGAAGGTCGCGACCGACACAGCCGGCATGCGTTCCAGCATCTACGCCAAGCGCATCACCACCGAGACGGGACTCGAATGGCGGCTGCGCCGCTTGCGCAACAACACCGCCCGCCAGCTGATGATCCTCGGCCGCAAGATAAGCCGCCGCAAAGAGCTGCCCACGCCGAGCGCGGCCTGAGGAAACGCCCTGCGAAGTCCCCCTCTCCGGCCGCTTCGCAGCCACCTCTCTCCCCGCCTCTGGCGGGCGAGGACGCAGGTCTGTGAGCGCCGAGATTGGCTATATCGGTCGCGTCGCCCTATTTTCGAGATTCCAACGAGGGTGACGACCATGACCCGCATCCGGGCGATGACGAGGAACGACCTTGCCGACGTGTCACGGCTGCTCGGCCAATCCTGGCGGCGGACCTATGCACCGATCATGGGCGACGAGACGGTGGCCAGGCTCTCCGACGAAAGGCACGCGCCGGAACGGCTCGCGGCCGAGCTCGACGACGAGGACAAGATGTCCTTCGTCGCCGAACGCGCCGACGGCTCGATCGCCGGCTATGCCATGGCGGCGATGGACGAGAAAGGCGAGGTGATGCTGGAGCGGCTGCATATCGAGCCGCAGGCTTTCGGCAGCGGCCTCGCGGTCGACCTTCTGCATGCGGTGCTTGCCGCCCATGCCGGCGTTCCGAGCATCGCGCTGGAGGTGATCGAGGGCAACGACCGCGCGATCGCCTTCTATCGCAAGCACGGCTTCGAGGTGGTCGAACGTCGGGAAGCGGCCCATGGCGTCGGCGGCCACGCCTCGCTGATCATGCGCCGCCTGCTGCCGATGGCATAGGGCTTTGTTTTTGCCGCAATTCCAGGCGGAAAACCGCTCACACCTTTCCTGGAATTGCTCTAGATCAGGCGGCTGCCCGAATGCGCAACGCCTGCATGACGCTTTCCTCAAACGCCCCAGCTGTCCGGCCTGCTTCGGCCAATTGGGCCGCATCCCAGCTCCGGCTCAGGTTCCCCTCGGCCATCAGCACCGCGCGGTTGCAGAGCACCGGGACGGCCTCGACCACATGGGTCGAGATGATGGCGGCGTGCCGCCCGTTCGCGCAGAGCGCGGTGATGACGCGCTTCACCTCCCAGGCGGCGACCGGATCGAGGCCGTTCAACGTCTCGTCGAAGATCAGAAGCGGCGGCCGGCCGAGAAGCGCTGCGACGATCGCGGCCTTGGCTCGCGTGCCGAGCGAATATTCGGCGATCGGGCAGTCGATCCAGCGCCCGAGCTCGAGCCGCTCCAGGAGATCGCCGCTCGGCAGCTCGTCCGGCGCGCAGCCACGGATCGAGGCGACGAGCTCGATATACTGGCGTCCCGAAAGCGACGCCGGCAGTTCGTGCGGCTCGATGGCGAGGCCGAAGCCGGCCTTGGCGCGCTCCGGCGCGGCGGCGAGGTCGATTCCGTCTATCGCCACGCTGCCGCCGATCAAGGGGATTTGGCCGGTGATCGCCCTGATCAGCGTCGACTTGCCCGAACCGTTGGCGCCGAGCAGGCCGAGGATGTCGCCCCGGCGGAGCGAAAGATCGATGCCGCGAACGACAATGCGTCCGCGATAGCCAGCGCTGAGTTCTTCGATGCTGAGGACTTCAGCCATTGCGATACCTTTGTCGGGTTCGATGCCACAAGAAGAACACAAGCGCTGCCAGACCAATGAGGACGGTGCGGCCATATTCCAGCGTCTCATAGCTGGCATAGGCAAGCGCGCCGGCAAAGCTCAGCATGGCGACGAAGGGCGCGTTGAGGAAATAGGCGCCGAACACCGCATAGGCGCCGTTCAGCACCAGCAGCCAGAGCCCGCTCGCGACCGGCACCGACCAGGCCGACGGCTCTGCCGCGAGTGCCGCGCCGGCCGGCAGCAGGAAGAAGGCGAGCGACAGCTGCAGCGGCAATCGCACCAGCCGCAGCCATACGCGAACAAAGCCGATGGGCGCCGTGCGCAGCACCGGCGAGCCGAGCGGCTGGCAGCGCAGGCTGAGCATGAAAACAAGAATGCCGCCCGCCAGGCCAGCGACCGCCGCCGGCGCGGCCGAGCGGCCGGCCAGGCTGGCCCAAGCGCCGAGGATGGCCGCGAGCGCGAGCAGCAGGCCAGCGGCAGCCAGCTTCCATGACGGCCGTATATGGCCGGCCGGTAGCTTCCAGGCCCAGCTGGTTAACCAGCGCGGCCGCGCACGGTCGAGGCAGCGCAGCCAGGGCCTTCCGACCGGAGCCACCTCCCTTGCCGCCTCATCAAGGAGAAGGCGTGGCCGCCGCCGCAGGCGCCATAGGGCTGCTGTGCCGAAGCCGAGGGCAAACAAGATCGCCGCGCTCAAGCCCCAGGTCGGCGCCAGCGGCTTTCCAATGACGGCGCAGGCGAAGCCGACCGAAAGAGCAACCAGCAGCACAAGCGGTCCGGCAAGCACGAGGGTCGCCTCGCCGGCCAGTCGGCGGCGCCGTCCAGCAGCGAGCGGCAGCGCCTTGAGGAAGGGCGCGAAGGCGCGCCGCAGGCAGAGCCCCGAGACCGCGTTTCCGGCGAGCGCTCCGAGCACCGCCAAGACCAATGGCAGCGCAAGCATCCACAGAAGCTGGTCGTTCCGCAGTTTCGGCGCTGCGGCATGCAGCGCGACCACGAGATCGGCGATCGCATAGGCCAGAAGGCCACCGCCGCCGAGCGCAATCCAGGCGAGGTCGCGGCGCCGCATCGCGCGCAAGCCGGCGACCAGCTCACGCCAGAGCAATATCAGGACAAGCCTGTCGTGCCGCATCGATCCGTCATCATGGTTCCGACACCGAAATAAGTCATGGCAATTGTGCCGTGAGTTAGGCGACAACCGTTCTGACGCAAGCCAGAAAGGAGATCATCCGTCCAGATTTGCGCAGCGAGCGCCCTCAAGCCGAACGGCGCAGCATCAGTTCGGCGTTGAGCAGGACGCGCGCGTTGTCGCGCTTGGCCGCCGGTGCATTCTCGTCCAGTCGCCGCAGCAGGAGCTCGATCGCCAGGCGGCCGATCTCGTTGTAGTTCTGTGCCACGGTGGTGATCGGCGGACAGGCATAGCGCGACAAAGGATGGTCGTCATGGCCGGCGACGCGCAGATCGCAGTCGGCGCCATGCCCCACCTTCAGGCCGAGCTCATAGGCGGCGCTGATGACGCCGAAGGCGATGCGGTCGTTGGCGCAAAGCACGGTCTTTGTGGGGAAGCCCTGCCCTTTCAGGATGCGCAGCGCCTCGTCATGGCCGAATTTCTCGAAGTCCCAGGACCTGACATCCTCGACCGCTACGATCGAGGGCGTCATCTTGAACCCATGCATCGCCTCGACATAGGCCTCCTGCCGGGCGGAAGCGTTGTTGTTGACCAGCGGCATGGCGAAATAACAGGGCGGCTCGCCGGAACGGCAGAGATAGTCGACGATCAGCCGGAAGCTCTGCCGGTTGTCGGTCCCGACGAAGGACGAGGTCTCGTCTAGCGGGGAATCGACATAGATCAGCGGGATCGAAGCGCCGAGCTCTGCAAGCACGCGGTGGTGCGAGCGCACGCCGAGCGGCGCGATGATGGCGCCAGCGATGTTCATCGAGCGGAACGTCTGGATCGCCTGGTCCTCCATCTCGGCGCGGCCGTCGGAAGACAGCACAAAGGCGAGGAAGCCGGCTTCGTTGGCGATCGTCTCTATGCGGCGCGTCAGCGCCATGTAGAACGGATCGGTCGAATTGGGGATGATGACGCCGAGGATGTTGGAGCGGCGGCGGTTCAAATTGACCGCGAACATGCTGGGGCGGAAGTCCGACTTCTTCAGCGCCGCCTCGATGGTGCTGCGCGTGTTCTGCCGCACCGAGGCGGGATCGTTGAAGTATTTCGAGACCGTGGTGCGGGACAGGCCGACAAAGGCGGAAAAATCCTCCATCGTCCTGATCGTCTTTGCCATCCTTCTGTCCCTGTCGGTACCGCCGTCACGACTGTCTACTTGAGTCACTCCGCGACGCAAAGGCAAGCAATCGTGCTCTCCCGTTCAAGCCTCGGCTGAGAACTGGACCTTCATCATCGCCGGATTGCCGCTCTTGGCGAAGAAAGGCAGCACTTCGCCGAGCGGCAGGCGGTGGCTGACCAGCTTTGCCATGGTGCCGTCGTCGCGGCTTAAGATCTCCAGCGCCTGCGGGATGTTGCGGTTCAGCGAATGCGAGCCGGCCAGCCTTATCTGGCGGCGGAAGATCTCGAACGGGGCGACCGCAATCCTGGCATCGGGCGCGCAGACGCCGAAGACCAGCGCCGTGCCGCCATCGGCGGTGAGGCCGATTATGCCTTCGACGACCTTGGCGATACCGGTGGCGTCGGCGACGAAGTCGAAACCTCTCGCCCGCGCCCCAAGATCTTGTGAGCCGGACACCAGCGGCTCCAGCCCGAGCGAGGCGGCGAAGGCGAGACGCGGCTCACTTATATCGGCCACCGCCACTTTCGTCACGCCTCTCGCCTTGAGCGACAAGGCCATCAGAAGCCCGATCGGCCCCGCGCCGAAGACGAGCGCGTTGCCGGGCACGTGACCGCCGGTCCCTACCCCGGCCGCGCCGAGGCCGTTGAGCACGCAGGCGAGCGGCTCGGCGAGCGCCGCCGTCTCGAAAGCGAGATGGCCGATCGGGTGGAGATGATCGACGGCAACAAGGCTGTATTCGGCAAAGCCGCCATTCTCCGTCACGCCATAGGCCTTCAGCGTGGCGCAGAGATTGGTGAGACCCTTGGCGCAGGACGGGCAGTGGCCGCAGGGGATGTTGGGATCGACGGCGACGCGGTCGCCAGGCTTCACCGCCGTCACGTCCTCGGCGACGGCCTCGACCGTGCCGGCATATTCATGGCCGGGCACCAGCGGAAACGCGCCCGACCCATAACGACCATGCAGCACGTCGATATCGGTGTGGCAGAGCCCTGCCGCGTGCACCCGCAGCAGAGCGTGGCCGGGCCTGATTGCGGGCATTTCGAGCTCCGCCATGCCGGCAGCGCCGGCCGCGGCAAATCGGATGGCCTTCATTGTCGTCTCCCTCGAAACCAGATGATTGCCCTCAGCTCATCCAGTTGCCGCCGTCGACATTGTAGGTCTGGGCCAGGATGTAGTCGCTGTCGGACGAGGCGAGAAAAACGGCCAGCCCGGCAATGTCTTCGGGCCGCGCGAAACGGCCGATCGGCACCGACTTCGCCACCGCCGCCTTCTTCTCGCCCGGCTTCAAGCCTTCCCATTTGGCGAAATGCGCATCGACCACGTCCCAATGCTCGCCGTCGACGACGCCAGGCGCAATCGCGTTGACATTGATGCCGTGCTTGACCAGCGCAAGCGCGGCCGACTGCGTGGCCGAGATGATCGCCGCCTTGGAGGCGCAGTAGAGCGTCACCAGTGCCTCGCCGCGGCGGCCGGCCTGGCTCGCCATGTTGATGATCTTGCCGCCACGGCCCCGCGCGATCATGATGTTGGCCACCGCCTTCATCACGAAGAGCGGGCCCTTGAGATTGATGCCGAAGACGCGCTCATAGCTCTGTTCGGTGATGTCGGTGATCGGCGCCATGTCGAAGATGGCCGCATTGTTGACGAGAATGTCGATGCCGCCGAATTCGCGGTCGATTTCGGCGACGACATTTTCGATCGCGGCAAGGTCCGTGACGTCGAGCTTCCTCGCGCTTGCCGCGGGACCGATTTCCCTGGCCGCCCGCGTTGCGCGTTCGATGTCGATGTCGGCGATCACCACTTTGGCGCCTTCACGCGCAAAGGCCTGTGCGAAGCCGAGGCCGATACCGCGCGCGCCGCCGGTGATCAGGGCGATTTTGTCCTTCAGCTTCATTGCAGTTTCCAATTCTTCCGCGTTTCGAAAATGTTTGCCGGGCGTGGGGGCAGTTTGTCTGATCGGTTATTGAGGAAGGCACGGACCCACCTTTGCTCAGGTAATTCCGAAGAATGAAACGCTACGCGCTTCTCCTCGAATTGCCCAGGCGGATCCGCGCATCCTCCGGCCAGCCGCGGGGGAGTTCCGCGGCGGGCCGGATGGCCGGAGGCGGCGCACGTTCCGCTTCCCGGCTTGAGCGGCTGTGCCTATTTGATGTAGCCCGCCTCCTCCATCGTCCTCTCGACGGAAGCCTGGGCCTCGTTCAGCGCGTCGTCCACCGACTGCTCGCCGGTGACGGCCGCCGCGATCGCCTGGCCTACCTGCGTGCCGATGCCCTGGAACTCGGGTATGGCGACGAACTGGATGCCCGTATAGGGCACCGGATCCTTGGTCTGCTTGGTCGGATCGGCGGATTCAATCGCGGCGAGCACGGTTGCGGCAAAGGGCGCCGCCTTCTGGTAATCCGCGCTGGCATAGGTGGATTTGCGCGTTCCCGGCGGTGCCGCAACCCAGCCCTCGGTCTCGCCGACGCGCTGGACATAGGCCTTCGAAGTCGCCCATTTGACGAAGGATTTCGCCGTGTCCGCCTTCTTGGTCGAGGTCGGGATGGCCAGGCTCCAGGCCCAGCCCCAGGCCGAACCGTTTGGCGTGACCGCGACCGGGGCCTTGGCAAAGGCGACCTTGTCGGCGACCTTGCTCTGCTTCGGATCGTAGACCCGGCCGGCGGCGGACGTGGCGTCGATCCACATCGCGCAATGACCCGAGGCAAACAGCGTCTGGTTCTCGTTGAAGCCGTTGGAGCTGATGCCCGGAGGGCCGTCCTTCTTCATCGTGTCGACATACCAGCCGATCGCCTTCTTCCACGCTTCGGAATTGAGCTGCGGCTTCCAATCCATGTCGAACCAGCGGCCGCCGAAGGTGTTCACCAGCGTGCCGATATAAGCCATGTTCTCGCCCCAGCCCGGCTTGCCGCGCAGGCACAGCCCATACTGTTCCTTCGACTTGTCAGTGAGCTTATTGGCGAATTCTGTGATTTGGTCGTAGGTCGGCTGCTCGGGCATCTTGAGGCCGGCGGCGTCGAACAGGTCCTTGCGGTAGAGCGTGAAAGAACTCTCGGCATAGAACGGCACCGCATACAGATTGCCGTCGACGGTCAAACCACTGCGCACCGGCGCGATGAGATCGTCATAGTCGTAATCGGCGCCGAGATCATTGAGCGACGTCAGCCAGCCAGCCTTGCCCCAGATCGGCGTCTCGTAGCCGCCGATGGTCATCACGTCAAACTGGCCGCCCTTGGTGGCGATATCGGTGGTGACGCGCTCGCGCAGCACGTTCTCTTCGAGCACCACCCAGTTGATCTTGTTGCCGGTCGCCTTTTCCCACTCCGGCGCCAGTTTCTGCATGATGATCATGTCGCCGTTGTTGACCGTGGCGACCGTGATTTCCTCCGACAGGGCAGCGCCTGCCATCAGCGCCGAGGCCGCAGTGGCCGCAGTGAGAGTTCCCATAAGCCTACGCATTGGCATTCCGTCTCCTCCTTTACGAATGCGCATGAAAAACTGAACATGCGTTCATATTCTATCGCGCTACAGGATTGCATAGTCAAGCCCCACGATCCTAGCTTCGCAGGAGGTCCCCATACGACGGGGCTTCTCGTTCAGGTGGGAAATGCACCTCACGTGACACGAAAGTGAACACGCGTATAGTTTTTATTGACATCATCGCTGCCACGTTTTACCTCGATCGAGTCCGGCGCAATCGTGGACCGCTGGCGCCGGTCCGGCTGGGGGAGAAGGAATTGCATCGATGAGCCGAGGGGAGATTGCCGCCGAAGCGACCGGGCCCACCATCGTCGCCGGCGAAATCCTGGTCGAGATCATGGCGAGCGAGCGCGGCCAAGGCTTCCTCGAGCCGCTGGCGCTGACCGGCCCCTACCCCAGCGGCGCGCCGGCCATCTTCATCGACCAGGTGGCGAAGCTCGGCGGCGGCGCCGGCATCATCGCCTGCGTCGGCCGCGATGATTTCGGCACCATCAACCTGGAACGGCTGCGGCGCGACGGTGTCGACGTCTCGGCTGTGTCGATCAGCGAGCGCTATCCGACGGGAAGCGCCTTCGTGCGTTACAGACCCGACGGCGGCCGCGACTTCGTCTATAACATCGCCGAATCCGCCGCCGGGCGCATTGGCCTGACGGAAGAAGCGCGGCGGCTGGCCGACGGCGCCGGTCACCTTCACGTGATGGGCTCGGCCCTGTCGATCGCCGGGCTTAAGGAGATCGTCGCCTATGCCGCGAAGGCCGTGCGCGCCCGCGGCGGCTCGACCTCCTTCGATCCGAATGTGCGCAAGGAATTGATCGACGGCGCAGACGGCGCGCAGTTTTCCGCGCTGGTCGACGACGCCGACCTGCTCTTGCCCTCCGGCGACGAACTGCTCGCGGCGGCCGGCGTCGCGGACGAGCGGCAGGCGGTGGCAGCGCTGATTGCGCGCGGTGTCGGTGAGATCGTGCTGAAGCGCGGCGCTGCAGGCTCTACCCGCTTCGGCGCCGATGGCAGCCGCACCGACTGCGCCGGCTTCCTGGTCGAGGAGATCGACCCGACCGGCGCCGGGGACTGTTTCGGCGCAACCTATCTCACCTGCCGCCGCAAAGGTATCGAGCCCGGCAAGGCGCTGCTTTACGCCAATGCCGCCGGCGCGCTCAACGTGACGCGGCTCGGGCCGATGGAAGGGCTGGCCGGCTTCGACGCGCTCGATCGGTTCATAGCCGGGACGGACCGGGCCAAATGACGATGACGGCCAACCCGCTTCAAGGCCTGGCGACTGCCCGCCGCAACGGCAGGCCCTACGGCATCACCTCGGTCTGCTCGGCGCATCCGCTGGTGATCCAGGCAGCGGTCCGGCGCGCCGTCGCCGACAAAGACGCCATGCTCCTGATCGAGGCCACCTGCAATCAGGTCAACCAGTTCGGCGGCTATACCGGCATGACGCCCGATCTGTTCGTCGCCTTCGTGCAGGAGATTGCAGGCCGCGAAGGACTCTCCGCCTCGCGCATCATCCTCGGCGGCGACCATCTGGGGCCGAACCCGTGGAAGGCCGAGCCGGCGGCGCAGGCGATGAGCAAGGCCGAAGCGATGGTTACGGCCTATGTCTGGGCCGGTTTCAGCAAGATCCATCTCGATGCCTCGATGGGCTGTGCAGGCGAACCAGCGGCGCTCGACGACGAGACCATCGCGACGCGCGCCGCGCGGCTTGCCAAGGCGGCGGAAAAGGCGGCGCGCTCGCGTGGCGGTGCTGCGCCGCTCTACATCATCGGCACCGAGGTGCCGGTGCCGGGCGGCGCCGATCATGCCATCAGCGACCTGAAGCCGACGGAGGCGACCGCCGCGCGCCGCACCATCGACATCCATCGCGAGATCTTTTCCCGTGAGGGGCTGGAGGAAGCATTCGGCCGTGTCATCGCCGTGGTCGTGCAGCCGGGCGTCGAATTCGGCAGCGAAAATGTCGTCGCCTACAGGCCAGAGGCATCCGCTCCGCTGACCGCCCTCCTCGACCATGAAACCGCTCTCGTCTACGAAGCGCATTCGACAGATTACCAGAGCCGTTCGGCGCTGACGGCGCTGGTCGCCAATGGTTTCCCGATCCTCAAAGTGGGGCCCGGCTTGACCTTCGCACTGCGCGAGGCGCTTTACCGGCTGGATCTCGTGGCCTCCGAAATGGTTTCCGGCTATGGCGAGCGCTCGCTTGCCAAGGCGATGGAAACGCTGATGCTGTCCGCGCCAGGCAACTGGCGCAGCCACTACCATGGTAACGACAGGCGCCTCTATCTGCAGCGGCATTACAGCTACAGCGACCGCATCCGCTATTATTGGAGCAACCCCGCGGCAAGCGTCGCGGTCGCGCGCCTGCGCGAAGCGCTGAGCGGCGTCGCGATTCCCGAGACGCTGATGCGGCAGTTCCTGCCGACGCTGCCAGCGGAGTTCGGCGCCGCCGGCGATCCCGAGGCGATCCTGCTCGCGGCCGTCGACCTGGTGCTTGCCGATTACGACGCCGCCTGCCGCCAGGCCTGACGCTGGACGCTTCCTTTCCCAGCCCTATAATTTAGCCGGATTTAAAATTCGGCTGGAGAAAAGAGCATGAGCCTCGGCAAACGGAAACTCGGCAGCCAGGGGCTCGAAGTCTCTGCCATCGGCCTCGGCTGCATGGGCATGAGCCAGGCTTATGGTCCGGCCGATGAGGCGGAGTCGATCGCGACGATCCACCGGGCAATCGAACTCGGCTGCACCTTTCTCGACACGGCCGAGGTCTACGGGCCCTTCGCCAACGAGGAGTTGCTTGGGCGCGCGCTGAAAGGCCGGCGCGACGAGGTGACGATCGCGACGAAATTCGGCTTCCGCATTGTCGACGGCAAGCAGGCCGGCCTCGACAGCCGGCCCGAGCATATACGCGAGGTGGTCGACGCCTCGCTCTCGCGGCTCGGCACCGACCGCATCGATCTCCTCTATCAGCACCGGGTCGATCCCGCCGTGCCGATGGAGGACGTCGCGGGCACGGTCGGCGAACTGGTGGCCGAGGGCAAGGTGCGCTTCTTCGGCCTGTCGGAAGCGGGCATCGCCAACATTCGTCGCGCGCATTCCGCGCATCCCGTCTCGGCGCTGCAGAGCGAATATTCGCTGTGGGAACGCAACCTCGAGCCAGAGATCATCCCGGCGCTGAAGGAGCTCGGCATCGGTCTGGTCCCGTTCGCGCCGCTCGGCCGCGGCTTCCTCGCCGGCGACGTCAAGCGCGCGGAAGACTATCCGGAAGGCGATTTCCGGCGCGGCGACCCGCGCTACCAGGGCGAGAATTTCGACCTGAATGTCGCGGCAGCGGCCGCGGTGCGCGACATTGCCGACGCCAAGGGCGTCAAGCCCGGCCAGATCGCGATCGCCTGGCTGCTCGCCAAGGGCCCGGATTTCGGCATCGACATCGTGCCGATCCCCGGCACCAAACGCCGGGCCTATCTGGAGGAGAATGTCGCGGCGGCCGACGTCACGCTGGACGCCACCGAGATGCTGGGGCTCGACATGGCGCTGACGCGCGACAAGGTGTCGGGGCCGCGCTACAACGAACGGACGATGTCGTTGGTGGACCGGTAGGCGTTATCCAGCGCCTACTTCTTCTTGCAATCCGCCATCGCCTCCATCGCTTTCCTGGCCTCTCCCTCGCTGGCGTACTTCTTCTTCCCAAGGTCGACGACAAGCGTGCCGTCGGGCTTCTTGGGCACGATCTCGCACTGCTTCGATACCGCGTCCCGGGCGACCCAGTATTGCTCGGCCGCCATGGCAGGCATGCTCATCATGCCGGTGGCGAGGATTGCGACGGTGACGGTGCGAACCATTGCGGACCTCCATGCCTTTGATTGGAACGCAACGCAAAAACAGGCGGGCGCTGATCGAGGCGACGCCCGACACGCTGCTATTTGGAGAACGCCCTGTCCGCCGCTGTGTTCCGGCGGCTCAAGCGTGCGAGTGTGGATCGATGCTGTAAGGATGCACCGGATAGCCCGGCCCGATCGCCTCGCCGACCCTCTCCACCCAGGCTTCTACCGCCGGGTAGTCGGCAAGCGAGAAACCGCAATCCTCGGCGCGGTGACCGTAGGCGTACACGGCGATGTCGGCGATGGTGAGCGTATCGCCGACCAGGAAAGGCGGCGCGTCCTGAAGACTGCGCTCCAGCGCGCCAAGTGCCCGCACGCCCGCGTCGCGCTTGCCGGTAACCAGCGCCTGGTTGCGCTCCAGACGGCCGGTCAGTGTCCAGAAGCGCAGCGAACCGATGGCCGGCTCGACATAATACTGCTCGAAAAACAGCCACTGCATCACCTTGGCCCGAGCAAGCCGGTCCGCCGGCAGATAGGGCGTTCCTTCCGCGACAAGCACAAGGATCGCGTTCGACTCGGCTATCGCCTGGCCATTCTCGACGGCAAGCACCGGGACCGCGCCGGCCGGATTGAGCTTCAGGAAAGCCTCGGTGCGGCTCTCGCCCTCGAAGATCGAGACGATGCGGGTTTCGTAGGCGATGCCGAGCAAGCCGAGCAGGACGCGAATTTTCCAGGCATTTTGCGACGGGAGATAATCGTAGAGCGTGAGCATGGCGCATCCCCTCCTTTGGTCAGCAATGGCTTCGCATCCGGTGCCGGGATGCGCCACCCGATTCACGCATTCGAGGCATCAAGCAAGCGGGCGGTCAGCGCTAGGCACCTTCCTCTGTCCCGCCGTCATTCGCCAGAACGCTATTGCAGCTCGTGCAATTGCTACGCCCGCGCCGCAATATCCTTCGCCACCGCCTGCGCCTCGATGCCGATCTCGCGCAGCAGGCCGGTGACCGGATTGTAGAAGCCGACGAGATAGACGCCGAGCTCCGTCGCGCGGGCGTTCACCCCGCTTTTCTTCGGGCTAAGCTCCGCCGGCAGGAAGGTGTCGTAGCCCGGACGGTAGCCGGTGGCGAAAATCGCCGCGTCGAACTTCTTCTCCACCCCGTCGGCGAATTTCACGCCGTCCCCGGTGAAGCTTGCGATATCCGGGCCGATGCCGATCCGACCCTGCTTGATCGCCGCCACCGTGCCGACGTCGATCACCGGAATGCGGCCGGCCTCGATCCCTTGCAGGATGCCCTGTTTCGGCCGCACGATGCCGTGTTTCTCCAGCCGGCCCAGCGCCAGGTCGAGGATCTTGGGAAACATCCAGTCGTTCAACGCCTGCGGCATAGCCCGGCTGGCGATGCCCACCATCTGGATCGGTACGCCGAACAACTGGCGCGGCACAATGTGGACACCCTTGCGCACCGAGATGGTCGGGCGGGCGCCGCTCTCGGCAAGATCGAGCGCGATCTCCGCGCCCGTGTTGCCCATGCCCACGACCAGCACGTTTTTGCCGATATAGGGTGCTGCCTCCGTGTAGGCGGCGCTGTGCAGCACCTTGCCCCTGAATGCTTCGACGCCCGGGAAGCCTGGCATGACGGGTTGGGCATTGTTGCCGGTGGCGACGACAATTTTGCGGGCATTGAAAAGCCCGGCATCGGTCTGGACCAGCAGGCGATCACCTTCGCGGCGGATGGATTTCACCGTTACGCCGAAGCGCGGCTCGAGGCCGAAACGCTCGGCATAGGCATCGAGATAGGCAACGACCTTCTCGCGCGGCACATAGCGCGGATGGCTCTTCGGAAACGGCGCGAAAGGCAGCGACGAGAAGGATTTCACCGTGTGAAGGTGCAGCCGCCGGTAATGCCGGCGCCAGGAGGGCGCAACCTCATCGGCCTTTTCAAATATGATGAAATCCTGCCCCGCCTGCTTCAGGCAGGCTGCGACCGCGAGCCCGGCAGGGCCGGCGCCGACAATGACGACATTGGTGTCCAAGGGCCTCTCCTCCCGCCGCCCAAGCGGAAGAAGCTATGACGGGAGATATGCGGGCGACAAGTAGGGAGAAGCACCTAGAGGATGCCGCCTCTACTCCATCGCGCCGGGCGTTTCGGGCTCGTCGTCGGGAGGATCGAGGATCTCGATCAGCTTCGCCACGCGGGCGCCGGGCATGGCGCGGCCTTCATTGACCAGCGCCTCGTCGGCGCCGATCCAGGCGAAGGCCTCGCGCAATTCCTCGAGGCTGGCGCCGGTGAGCGCGATATCGGCGATGACGGCCTCGTCAACCGGTCCAAGCACGGAAATGATGTCGTTGCGGGTCATCTTGTCCTCCCCCATGGGTCGGGGTGATTGCGCAAGGAAACGGCTGGCGGCGGAGCGGGTTCCGAAAATCCGCGGGCGGCTTCTACCAAGCGAGGCCCAATGCTATGGGTCGCCCATGAAGCCCGCCCTCCTCCTCGCCGCCCTGCTCCTGTCCACGCCGGCGCTTGCCGAATGGAAGCCCATCGAGAAGATCGAGACCTACGCCGTCTCGGGCGAAAGCGCGGAGCAGCTCTATCTGTCGATCGGCGAGAAGGGACCGGTGATCGGCAAGGATTCGGCCGGCAAGGCGCGGCGCGTCATCGCGCATACCTTTTTCAAGCTGACCTGGCAGCGCGACTACCAGCCGCAAGGCAATGCCTGCGTGCTCAGGACGGCGCGGCCGAAGCTCATCATCACCTACACACTGCCCAAGTCGGCCGGAAAGCTCGCGCCCGCCTTGCAGGCACGCTGGGACACCTTCACCGCCGGGCTCATTGCGCATGAGAAGGTGCATGGTGCCGGCATCGTCGACATGGTGGACAAAGCCGTCGCCTTCAGTACGGGTCTGACCGCCGAGGACGACCCCGGCTGCAAGAAGGTCAGGGCGGAGCTGACGGCCTATCTCGACCAACTCTCCAAGGCGCAGCGCCAGGGCAGCCACGACTTCGATAGGGTAGAGTTCGGCCGGGATGGCAACATGCTGAAGCTGATCGCGGCGTTTTTGGACGCTCCGCCTAAAAACTGATCTCCACCGCCGCGGCGCTTCGCCTGGCCTCGCCGTGGAACACCGCCTCGATATTGTTGCCGTCGGGATCGAGCAGGAAACAGGCGTAGTAGCCGGGGTGGTAGCGGCGCTCGCCAGGCGCGCCATTGTCTTTGCCACCGGCGGCGAGGCCGGCCTGATAGAAGGCATCGACCATGGCGCGGTCCTTGGCCTGGAAGGCGAGGTGGTGGCGTCCGGTGAGCACGCCGAGCGCGGCGCGGCTGTCGGCACTGGAGACGAACAATTCGTCGGCCCAGAAATAATCCTGCGCCTCGCCGCCGATCGGGATGCCCAGCACCTCGAACAGGGCGCCGTAGAAAGGCCGGCTGGCCTTGAGGTCGCGCACGACGAGCTGGATGTGGTCGATGAGCCGGCCGCGATAGAGTTCCATGCGGGTTCTCCTGGTTGAGACGGGTCAATTTAGATGGGAGGGGATCGTGGTCAATGCGGGTGCTACAGGCTGCTGACACGTCGGCGGGACAGGAGCTCGGCCTTGCGCGCGAAAGCGAACTATCCGCTCTTTCAAAAAACTAGATAAAAAATGCAACCGGATTGTAGGATCGGCCCCCGCTCCAGCGTCCTTCGGACGCAAGCGGCCCGGTGGACTGGAAAAACCGTGCCGCATCAAACAGGATGCCTTACGGCATGGGAGCAGAACCATGAACCATTCCTATCGTTGGGTCATCGTCGCGGCCGGCGCGCTGATGACCTGCGTGGCGCTCGGCGCCATGTTTTCGCTGGCGATCTTCCTGGAGCCGATGTCGCTCGACACCAATTGGTCGCGTACCGGCATTTCCAGCGCCATGACCTTGAACTTCCTGGTGATGGGCCTCGGCGGTTTCGCCTGGGGGGCGATCTATGACCGCGTCGGCGCGCGGCCGGTCGTGCTTGCCGGTGCCGTGTTGCTCGGCCTGTCGCTGGTGGTGGCGAGCCGCGCCACCTCGCTCATCGTCTTCCAGCTGAGCTACGGCGTCATTGTCGGCCTTGCGGCCAGCGCCTTCTTCGCGCCGATGATCGCTCTCACCACCGCCTGGTTCGACACCAACCGAAGCCTCGCCGTCTCGCTGGTCTCGGCCGGCATGGGCGTCGCGCCGATGACGATCTCGCCCTTCGCCCGTTGGCTCATCACCGCCTATGACTGGCGCACCGCCATGTTCGACATCGGCGTGATGGCCTGGGTGCTGCTGCTGCCCGCCGTGCTGCTGGTGCGCCAGCCGGCGGCGGCGGTCGCGGCAAGGGACGGCGCGCCGGCGCCCGTCACCGACGATCCCGGCATGAGCGTCGGCCAGGCATTGCGCTCGCCGCAATTCATCGTGCTGGGCCTCACCTTCTTTGCCTGCTGTGCGGCGCATTCAGGCCCGATCTTCCACATGGTGAGCTACGCCATGTCCTGCGGTGTCGCTCCGATGGCAGCCGTATCGATCTACAGCGTCGAGGGCTTGGCCGGCCTTGGCGGGCGTGTTCTTTATGGCGTGCTCGGCGACCGGCTGGGCGTCAAGCCGGTTCTGGTCGCCGGCCTCGCCATCCAGGGACTGGTGATCGCCGCCTACCTCACCGTCGGCCAGCTCGAGCAGTTCTACCTTCTAGCCGTCATCTTCGGCGCCACCTATGGCGGCGTGATGCCGCTTTACGCCGTGTTGGCGCGCGAATATTTCGGCCTGCGCATCCTCGGTACGGTGCTTGGCGCGGCCACGATGCTTTCAAGCCTCGGCATGTCGCTCGGGCCGCTCGCCGGGGGCATGATCTACGACGCCACCGCCAGCTATCATTGGCTGTTCATCGGCTCGGCGCTGATCGGACTGGGCGCGGCCGGCATCGCCATCGCCTTCCCGCCGCAGCCGAGCCGGCAGAAGCTGCAGATGGCATGAGAAACTGCTGATCTCTCCAAGGGGAGATCAGCCGCTCACCCGGTCCCCGTGCCCGTGCGCACGGCCTCGCGGTCGCTCTCGTCGCGTTTCACCCGTTCGTCGGAGATCAGCACAACCGGGCAGGGGCTGCGGCGCAGGACGCCCGTCGTCGTCTCGCCGAAGATCAGTTCTTCGCCCTGGCGCCGCGCCACGCCCATGACGATCAGCGCCACGTTGCGGCCGGCCTGGCGAGCGATGGCATCGGCGGCGGCGGCCCTCGAGCGGATCGCCGTCTCGATCTCGACGCCATAGCGGTCGGCGAGCGCGACGATATCCTTCAGCACGGCCTCCCTGCGGCGATGCGAGACGATGTCGCGCGGTTCCTCGCGGCCGGCGCGCGCGACATAGAGCATCTTGACCGGCGTGCCGGTGACGGCGGCGATGGCCAAGGCCAGCTCGGCGCCGCGGCGGGCAACCGCCGTGCCGTTGACCGGCACCAGTATCTTGCCTGATTCCGGGCCGAGGTGCGGGATCTGGCGCCCTGCTGTCGCCGGCTTCAGGACAAGACAGAGCGGACCGTCGAAGGAGCTCGTAACCTCGTTCATCCGATGCGAGAAAGCACCCTTGGAGGTGACCGCGCGGCCAAGGCCGACGAGCAGCATGCCGTAGCCCTTGCGCGCCTCCTTCGCGACCGCCTCGGCGGAAAGCACTTCGTGCTGGCGGCGCGTGACCGGCGCTTCGCGCACCGGCGTCTCGTCGGATTTCTTGGCCGCCTCGCGGCTGTCCTCCGCACCTTTCTCCATCTCTTCCAGATGCAGGCCTTCCGTCGGCTCGGCATCGATCTCGCCGCTGGAATGCAGCACCGTCGTCGGCTTGCCGGCGCCGATGACGCCGGCGAGATAGGCGGCGAAGCGGCCGACCACCCCCTCGTCCACCACCACCAGCAGCCGCTCCAGATTGGCGACGAAGCCCCGCTGGTCGATCTCCTCGCGCTCCAGCCGCTTCTTTTCCCGCTCGCCGATCGGCAGCCGCCGCAGCGCCCAGCGCAATGTCGGCGGCATGGCCAAGGTGGTAATGACGGCCATGGTGACGATCATGGTGAAGAGGTTGTGCGAGAGCACGCCCATCGACAAGCCGATCGAGGCGACGATGACCTCCGTCGATCCTCGCGCATTCATGCCGCAGCCGACCGCGATGCCCTCGGCGCGGCTCATGCCGGCGACCTCGGCGCCAACGAAGGCGCCCCCGAACTTGCCGATCGAGGCGATCACCACCAGGGCAGCCGTAAGCATTGCAAGCTGCGGGTCGACCAGCACGGTGAGGTCGGCCGACAGTCCGGCGACGCCGAAGAACACCGGCATGAACAGAGCTGTGATGATGCCCCGCAATTGTCCTTCGATGTGGCGCGACAGGATCGGCGACTCGCCCACCAATATGCCGGCGACGAAGGCGCCGAGCACCGTGTGCACGCCGATCAGGTCGGTGATCAGGGCCATCACGCCCATAATGGCGAGGATGACGGTGACCACCGCATATTCGGATCGGAAAGTGTCGTTGGTCCAGCGGATGGCGTCGAAAACGATGCGGCGTCCGAGCGTGAAGGAAAACGCCATGAAGAGGGCGACGCCGGCGATGGTGAAGGCCAGGCTGCCGAGCTCGATCCGCCCCTTGGTGGCGATGCCGATGGTGATGGCGATGATCACCCAGCCGATGGTGTCCTCGATGATCGCCGAGGAGACGATGACCTGGCCGAGGTCGCGGCGCATGAAGTTCATGTCGCGCACCACCATGGCGACGATCTTGACCGAGGAAATGGAGAGCGCGGTGCCGAGGAACAGCCCGGCGACGATGCGCTCGCTGCCGGCGGCTAGCAGCGTGTCGGGCATGAACTGCGCGGCTATGAAGCCGAGCGCGAAGGGCACGGCGACGCCCGTGGCCGAGATGGAAAAGCAGGCGCGGCCGACACGGCGCACGAGCCGCAGATCCGTCTCCATGCCGGTGAGCAACAGCAGCATCAAAACGCCGAGCTGGGCGATGGCGTTGATCATCGATTTCTGCGAGGGGTCGCCGGCAAAGATCAGCCGTTCGGCCGCCGGCCAGACCCAGCCGAGCAGCGAAGGCCCGAGCAGGATGCCGCCGATCAACTGCCCCATGACCGCCGGCTGTCCAAGCGCCTCCAGGACTTCGCCGATGCCGCGGCCGACGACCAGAAGCAAGACCAGCTCGGCGACGAAAATGCCCTCCGACGACACGCCGGTCTTCTCGGCGGCAAAGGCGATGGCGGGCATCAGTGTGAGCGCCGCGGGACCAAGCGCGACCCAGATCCACAGCGACCGCCGCCGATTGAGCATGTTGGACAAATTGTGCACCCCTCATTCCTTGCATCGGCACAACGGTTTGGCCAGAGGATCGGTTGCACGGGTGCCTGCCAGCCGTTTTCCTCGCCTCTCTCCGCCGGTTCGCGGAAACCGCCCCCACTTTGCGGGGCGAGGAAACGCTCCCTACAAATCTAATCAAATGCCACCGCCGATCTTTGCTTCCCGGTAAAGCGACTCGACGATGTTGGCCGCCAAGGCGGGGCAATAAGGAGAAGCTAATGAAAAGCGACTTTGCCGCCGCCCACCTGCACCTCGACCGGGCGTGCCACTATCTGCGTGGCGACGACGAAACGAGCCGCGCGGCGCTTGCGGCGCTCGACCTTGTGATCGAGGCTGTGGCGGCGGCCCAGCATGCCAGGCCGATGGCCGACGTGCTGCCCTTTCCGCGGCGCGCGAATGGCGGTCTTCCCCCGCTTGCATCCTGACTTATCCGTCTGAAAAAGCGGGAACATTCTGGCCGGCCGTACGTTATAAAAACCGGGGTGTGGCCGGTCGATGTTAAGACGAGGACGACCGGCCATGGCGGCGGGAGGCGCACGGCAGAATGTCCCGGACGAAGGCCGCAAATTCCACTGGCGCGGCTGTGGTGAAGTCGACAGAAGCGGCTGCACCGGCGAAATCCACCGAGAAAGCCGCCCCCCCAAGAGCGTCCGACACGCTGGCGCTGAAGCTCAGCTCGTCCGAATTCACCACGACGCTGTCGCATTTCCACCGCGCCGAGATCGCGCGCATGGCCGGGTGGCGCGACCGGCTCGACCGCACCAGCAACTGGGCGATCACCGTGGTGGCGGCGATGCTGTCGGTATCGCTGTCGACCCCCAGCGCGCATCATGGCGTGCTTTTGTTCGCCATGCTGCTGATCACGCTGTTGTTGTGGATCGAGGCGCGGCGCTACCGTTTTTTTGACGTTTACCGCGCCCGCGTGCGGCAGTTCGAACGCTATTATTTCGCGCAGATCTTTTCGCCGCAGCCGGATTACGCTTCCAACTGGCTTGCCATCCTCGGCGAAGGGCTGCGCTCGCCGCGCTTCCTGATCTCGCAGCGTGCGGCGCTGATCCGCCGTCTGCGCCGCAACTACATCTTCATGTACACGATCCTGCTGCTTGCCTGGATCCTCAAGATCACCACGCCGAGCCTGTCGCGCGAAGGCTCACCGATCGGCTTCGGCGCCTCGCTCATCGATACGTTCCGGGTGGCGACGCTGGGGCCTATCCCCGGCGTCATCGTGGTAAGCAGCGTGGCCGCCTGCTATCTCGCGCTGCTTGCCGCCGCCTTCCTGATCCACGCCGATGACGGGGAGCTGTCCTTCGGCAACGTGCATGTGTGAAGGAGGGCAGTAGGGCAGTAAGGGAGTAAGGGAGTAAGAAAATCAGATTACGCGAAGGCCTCGACCTCCACCCCTATTCCCCTATTCCCCTATTCCCCTATTCCCCTATTCCCCTATTCCCCTATTCCCCTATTCCCCTATTCCCCTATTCCCCTATTCCCCTATTCCCCTATTCCCCTATTCCCCTACTGCCCTACTCCCTTCACTGCAGCGACAGCGCCGTCCGAAACTCCCGGGTCGAGTTGCGGCTCGGATAGGGTTCGTCCGGGACGGGGACGCCGAGATGGGCACAGAGCGGTGCCCAGCCGTCGCCGAGCTTGTGAACCAGCAGTCGCTCCGCCGGCACGGTGCTCAGCACCGCTTCGACATTGTCGCGGTACACGGCGATCGCATGGGCGCGATCCTGCGGACGGCCGCCAAAGACCTGCTTGGCAACAAGCGCGATGCCTAGCGACTCCTGGTCCGTGCTGCCGGCGATCGCTGGCAGGATGGTCTTTTCGAAGCTCTCCCACCAGCTTTCGGGCGAACGCCAGGTGAGAATGACGCGCGCCTGCGGGTAAATCTTGATCAGCTCGCGCCAATAGTGCGCCGACGGCCAGTCAACGCAGGATTTGTATCCGGCAAAGAGCTGGTCCCAGTCGGGCGCCTCGCCCCCGGCCAGTGCGCGCCACAACCGCTTCTGCTCCGCATGAGCCATCACTTCCGACATATGATGGCAAGGACCGAAGCCGAGCATGGTCAATGCCTCGCGCATCGAATCCGTACCGGTCCGGCCGAAACCGGTTCCAATCACCATCAGCGACATCGCCATCCTCCTGCACGAATGTTAGCTGTTAATGAAACGACTGTCGCGGCCCAAGTTCGGGTTGACCCCTCCCCGGCGGGCGGCGACTATTGCGACGACCGGGTTTTCTGTAGTTGCTTGAGGCAGGAGGAGATCGCATGGACGAGACCGAACAGTGGCGCAACATGGCGAGCGCGCCGCGGGACGGCAGCCGCATCCTGGTGACGGTGCGTTCCTCCGAGCAGGGACCGGCCGAGGTCGACATGGCCTACTGGTCGCGCGCCGATCAGTACGGCGACGAAGGCTGGCGGGCGTCGGATTCCTCGCCCGGCCGTATCGTCGAATATGCAGAACCGGAACTCAGATGCTGGATGCCGTTGCCGACCGCGGGGCGCGGTTCGATGCCGAGCCCCTGGGAGGGCGACGACGTGCCGTTGGTGGATGGCGAGGGGATTTAGACGCAGCTTCCTCTTCTCTCCCTTTGGGCCAAAGTGGGACAAGGGGAGCCTAGGCCCTCAGAACATAAACGCCGCCGTCGCCGGGTTTGGTCCGGTTCGGCCGTCGGCGGAGTCCATGCGGCGGATGGTCTGCATGTCGTCCGCATCCAGCTCGAAATCGAAGACGTCGAAATTACCGGCGATGCGTTCCTGGTGGATCGACTTCGGAATGACGATGAGCCCTTCCTGCAGATGCCAGCGGATGATCACCTGCGCGACCGACTTGCCGTGCTTTGCGGCGATCTTTTCCAACGTCGGGTCGGCAAGCAGCCGGCCGCTGCCCAGTGGGCTCCAGCTTTCGATATGGATGTTGTGCTTCTTGTGGAAGTCGCGCTTGTCGCGCTGCTGGAAGCGCGGGTGCAATTCGATCTGGTTGACGACCGGCGTCACGCCGGTCTCGCCGATGATGCGCTCCAGATGGTCCTGGTTGAAGTTCGAGACGCCGACCGACTTGATGCGCCCGGCCCTCTGCAGTTCGACCAGCGCCCTCCAGGCTTCGACATATTTGTTCTGGCTGGGCACCGGCCAGTGGATGAGGAAAAGATCGATCTGGTCGATGCCGAGCTTCTGCATCGTGTCGTCGAAGGCGCGCAGCGCAGCATCGCGCTGATGCCCGCCGTTGCGCAGCTTGGAGGTGATGAAGAGTTCGGATCGCGGCACGCCGGCCGAACGGATCGCCTCGCCCACGCCCTCCTCGTTGCGGTAGCCCTCGGCGGTGTCGATCAGCCGGTAGCCGGCCTCAATCCCCCAGCGCACGACCTTGGCGGTGATGTCCGGATCGACCTGCCACACACCGAGCCCGATCTGCGGGATGGTCGAGCCGTCGTTGAGCTTGAGCTGTTCAGGCATGGGAGGTTCCTTTTGGGAGGGAGGGAGGGAGGATGGTGCCGACTATGTAGGCCGCGGGTCGGGGAATGCCAGTCGTGGAAATGTCGGCGGGACAGCACCCCTCTGTCCTGCCGGACATCTCCCCCGCAAGCGGGGAGATTGGCAGCTTCGGCGCCTCAGCCCTTCGCCCCGAACCGCAACCCGTCCATCAGCAGCTTCACCAGCCGCCCCGACCGCTCGCGCCAGTCGGGCGTGTTCGGCGCGGAATAGATTCCGCCGAGTGCATGCATGACATCGGAAGCGTCGACATCGGCGCGGATTTTTCCATCAGCGGCGGCGGCCTCGATCAGGCCTCGCATGGCACCGGAGACACGGCCGGAGGTGTCGGAGAACAGCGCCGAGTTTGTGGTGAGCAACAAACGCAGGCTGGTGGCCAGCCCGCGCTTGGTGGCGATGTAGTCGACGAAGCGCTGCATCCAGAGTTCCAGCGCGACATCGGCCGGATGCAGCCGAGCAAGTTCGGCGGCGGCGTGGCAGAGCCCTTCCACCTCGCGGCGATAGACCACCTCGACCAGGTGCTCACGCGTCGGGAAATGCCGGTAAAGCGTGCCGATGCCGACCCCTGCCCGCCTGGCGATCTCCTCGAGCGAGGCGTCGACGCCGTCGCTCGCAAACATTTGCGCCGCCACCTCGACAAGCTTGTCGCGGTTGCGTTGCGCATCGGCGCGCAACGGCTTTTGCGCCGGCGCGTCGCGGGTCGCTTCGGTGGTCATTTCCTGCTCGGGCACTTTTTTCTCCACCAGCGCAATATGGGGGTTGAACCATGACCGGCCAGACCCCAGTTAAATAAACGGAGGCACCTCCGTTTTAGTGGAGTGCTTTTATCATATAACCAGGGGAAGCGGTATGTCACGTGTCGATGAGAGCGTGATCTCCCCATGAGGGAGATCAGCAGCTTCTATGTCTTGCCCCTCCCCTCCCCAAGTCCCATTTCCATCCTAGCGTCCAGCAATCGGAGCCCGACGCCCCATGACCAGCCAGATCATCATCGATCCTCCCGAAGACGGCCATTTCAGGAATGGCGTTGCCACCAAGGGCTCAACCCCCAGTCCCACCACGCTTTCGCTCCGTCTCACCATCAACGGCCGCGACCACGCGCTCGAGATCGAGCCGCGCGTGACGCTGCTCGACGCATTGCGCGAGCGGCTTCATCTCACCGGCACCAAGAAAGGTTGCGATCATGGCCAGTGCGGCGCCTGCACCGTCCATGTCGACGGCGAGCGGGTGCTGGCCTGCCTGACGCTGGCGGCCCAGGTCGAAGGCCGCACGATCACCACCATCGAAGGGCTCGCCGACGAGGACGGCACGCTGCACGCCGTGCAGGCGGCTTTCCTCGAGCAGGACGCCTTCCAGTGCGGCTATTGCACGCCGGGCCAGATCATGTCGGCGGTGGCCTGCATCCGTGAGGGCCATGCCGGCTCCGACGACGAAATCCGCGAATACATGGCCGGCAATCTATGCCGCTGCGGCGCCTATCCGAACATCGTCGCCGCCGTCCGCCAGGCCGCACAGGAGCTGCGCTGATGAGAGATTTTTCCTACCTCCGCGCCGACAATATCGAGGCTGCGCGCAACGCGGCCGCCCTTCCCGGTGCCATGCTGCTCGCCGGCGGCACGACGCTTATCGACCTCGCCAAATGCGGCGTCGCGGAACCCGCCACCGTCATCGACATCAGCCATATCGAAGGGCTCAACGCTATCGACGTCACCGCCGACCGCGCTTTGATCGGCGCGCTGGCGAAGATGAGCCACGTCGCCGACCATGCCGAAGTGAAGAGCTTGTTTCCGGCGGTCTCGGAAGCGCTTTGGCAGGCGGCGTCGGCGCAATTGCGCAACATGGCGACGATCGGCGGCAACCTGATGCAGCGCACGCGCTGTCCCTACTTCCGCGATCCCGCCAATTTCCCGGCCTGCAACAAGCGTGAGCCGGGCAGCGGCTGCTCGGCGATCGGCGGCGTGACGCGCGGCCATGCGGTGCTCGGCGTGAGCGAAGCGTGTATCGCCACCTATCCGGGGGATCTCGCCGTAGCGCTGGTCGCCTTCGACGCCGAGGTCGATCTCGGCGAGCGGCGGCTCAAAGTCGAGGACTTCTTCCTGGCCCCCGGCGCGACGGCCGAGCAGGAGCACGACATCCGCGCCGGGCGAGGTGATCACGGCCATCGAGATTCCCGGCTCGGCCGCGGCCAGACGCTCGACCTACGTCAAGGTGCGCGACCGCCACTCCTATGAGTTCGCTGCGGCAAGTGCAGCGGTCGGACTGGAACTCGAAGGCGACGGCCGCACCATCCGCGACATCCGCGTCGCGCTCGGCGGCGTCGCCACCAAGCCGTGGCGGGCGCGCGCCGTCGAGGACGCGCTGAAAGGCGAAGCGCTCGATGAAGCGACGATCCGCGAGGCGAGCGAGCTCGCCATGCAGGGCGCCGTCGACCATGGCGCCAACCACTACAAGATCGCATTGGCGCCGCGTGTGATCGCGCGCGCCATCCTCAAATTGGGAGAGACGGCATGACCGTTCATGACATGAAACACGCCGCGTCCGACAGCGCGCGCCTCGAAGCGGTCGGCGGACGCCTGTCGCGCGTCGACGGCCCGGCAAAGATCACTGGCGCGGCCCACTACGCCTTCGAGCAGCAGCTTGAAAGGTTGGCGCATGCGGTGCTGGTCGGCGCAACGATTGCCGCCGGCAAGGTCACGGCGATTGACGCCCGCGCGGCCGAGACCGCGCCCGGCGTGCTCGCCGTGCTGACGCCCGAGACCATCATGGAACTGAAGGGCGCGTCGGACTGGTTCGGCAACCCGCCGGCATTGTCGACCTACTGTCCCCTCGCCCGCGAGATCACCTTCTCCGGCCAGCATGTCGCCGCCGTGGTGGCCGAGACCTTCGAGCAGGCGGTGGCGGCGGCCGCACTCGTCAAGGTCTGGTATGACGAGACGCCAGCCATCGTCGACCTGAGCGACGGCAAGGCAGGCGACGGAATCCCGATCGAAGCCATGACCAAGGAATGGGGCGACGCGCAGGCCGCCTTCGCCGCCGCCCCGGTGCGCATCTGCGCCGCCTACAACACGCCGCGCGAGTTCCAGGCTGCGATGGAGCCGCATGGGCTGATCGCGCGCTGGGAAGGCGACGAGCTGACCGTCTGGGAGCCGAGCCAGTGGCTCGACGGCATGGCGCGCACCTATGCCGAATGGTTCGACATTCCGTTCCGGAACGTACGGCTGGTCTCGCCCTATATCGGCGGCGGCTTCGGCTCCAAGGCGCTGGCGCTGGCGCATAGCGCGGTGACGGCTGCAGCGGCGAAGATGCTCGGACGACCGGTGAAGCTGGTGCTCAACCGCCCGCAGAATTTCACCTCCTATGGCGGCCGCGCCGCGACGCGCCAGACGGTGGCGATCGGTGCCGACAAGACGGGCCGCATCCAGTCTATCGTGCATCGCGGCGTCAACGAGACGGCGGTCGACGGCATGTGGGTCGAGCCGCTCGGCTCCGTCACCTCGATCATGTACGCCACGCCCAATTTCTCCTCGAAGCAGAATGTCGTGCGGGTGAATACGGTTGTGCCAGGAGCAAAACGCGCGCCGGGCGAGAACCCGAGCGCCTTCGGCATCGAATGCGCCATCGACGAGCTTGCCCATGAGCTTGGGCTGGATCCGCTGGAGATGCGGCTGATCAACTATGCCGAACAGGATCCGCATGCGAAGAAGGCGTGGTCGACACGGCAGTTGCGCGAAGCCTTTGCCGCCGGCGCTGAAGCCTTTGGCTGGGCGAAACGTCCGCCGCAGCCGCGCTCGATGCGCGAAGGCCGCCAGCTAATCGGTTGGGGCGTGGCGGCCGGCACCTATCCGGTGCGGCGCGCCCATGGCGAGGCTGTGGTGAAGCTCCTGGCCGACGGTTCCGTCGAGGTCGAAAGCTCTTCCATCGACATGGGCCAAGGCACCTATACGATCCTGGCGCAGACCGCCGCCGAAACGCTCGGCGTGCCGGTGAGCCAAGTCTCGGTGAAGCTCGGCGATTCGCATTTCGCCCGCGCCGGCGTCACCGGCGGCTCACGGCTCGCCGGCGTCATGACCGGGGCCGTCTACGAGGCGGCGAGCCAGGCGCTGGACGAGCTGATCGGGCTGGCGCTCTCCAATCCGCGCTCGCCCTTTCATGGGCTGCAGGCGAACACGCTGGTGGTGCAGGACGGCCGCATCGCCTCGCCGCGCGGCGACGGGCCGGAGCTGGCGATCGCCGAATTGATGAGCATGCTCGGCCGCGAGCGGATCGAGGCCAAGGGCGACACCGTTCCGCCGAACTTCACGCCGGAGCAGCGCTACAATAACTACACCACCATCGCCATGGCGCTGCCGCACACTGAGGGCGACTATTCGCGCTATTCCTGGTGTGCACATTTCGTCGAGGTGCGAGTCGACGAGGATTTCGGCACGGTGCGCGTCTCGCGCGTAGTCTCGGCGCTGGATTCGGGCCGGCTCTACAACCCGAAGCTGGCGGAGAGCCAGTGGAAGGGCGGCATCATCATGGGCATCGGCCAGGCGCTGCTCGAGGAAGGCATCGTCGACCGCCGACACGGCCGCATCGTCAACGGCAATTTCGCCGACTACATGCTGCCGACCAATGCCGACATTCCCGACATCCAGACGATCTCGGTCGGCATCCCCGACCCGCACTCCTCCGTCCTCGGCGGCAAGGGCGTTGGCGAACTCGGCATCGTCGGGGTGGCGCCGGCGATCGCCAACGCCGTGTTCCACGCGACGGGGAAGCGGGTAAGGGATTTGCCGATCACGCTGGAGAAGTTGATTTAAGTCAACATTAACTCCCCTCGAGGAGGGGATGCCGCAGAATACGACAGAGGTAGCCGGGTGAGGCGCCGGCTTCCTTTGCGACGCCGCGCGAGATTGGCGCTCCCTGTGAGACGCCATCTCTGGCCGCTCCGCGGTCATCTCCCCTCAAGGAGAAAGATCAGCCTCGCCCTTCCCCCCGTGGCGAACTCTCTCGCCCCGCACCATATGATTTCCTGCCGGCGATCATTGTCCTCGCGACAAGCGTGACCGATCCGAGACATGCCGGCCAGGCGGTCCATCCTGGGTCGCCGGCGCTCCTCGCGAGGCCCGTTTGCGGCATCGCGCGACCTACAAACGGGCCGCGAGAAGGAGCTATTCCGATGAATCCGATCACCCTTTTCCTCACCGCCGTCTTCGTGCTCGTCGGCGCCGGCATTGGCGCGCTGGCCGGGCCATGGGCGGGCGCGCCCTTCTTCGTCATCGCGGCGCTGATCGCCGCTTCGCTGAAGATGGCCAACACCTGGCAGCGCTTCGTCGTGCTGCGCGCCGGCAACCTGCTTGGCGTGCGCGGTCCCGGCCTGTTCATGATCGTCCCGGTCCTCGACAATGTCGTGGCGGTCATCGACCAGCGCATCCAGACCACCGCCTTCAATGCAGAGCAGGCGCTGACCAGGGATACGGTGCCCGTCAATGTCGACGCGGTCATCTTCTGGCACGTGCATGACGCGCGCCAGGCGGCGCTGGAAATCACCAATTACCGCGAGGCGATCGACCGCGTGGCGCAGACCTCGCTGCGCGAGATGATCGGCTCCTCGATGCTGTCCTCGCTGCTGTCCGATCGCAGGGCGGCGGATGAGCATCTGCGCGACGTCATCGGCGCCAAGACGGCGCAATGGGGCATCACGGTGATGTCGGTCGAGATCCGCGACGTCGCCATTCCCGTCGCGCTGCAGGATGCCATGTCGCGCCAGGCGCAGGCCGAGCGCGAGAAGGAAGCGCGTGTCATCCTCGGTTCGGCGGAGGCGGAAGTCGCAGCCAAATTCGTCGAGGCGGCCACCACCTATGCCGACCATCCGGCTGCGCTTCAGCTGCGCGCCATGAACATCATCTGTGAGACGACCAAAGAGCGCGGCGCCACCATCCTGATCCCGACCGGCCTGGTGGACAGCCTTAACCCGGCGACGGCCCTGGTTCAGGCCGGTGTGCTCAAAAGCGCGGCGTAGCGAAGATTGCGTCTCCCCGATGAAAAAACGGTCCGGCTTATGCGCCATGAGGCGCGTGCCGGACCGCAATTGTTTTCAGGGATAAGTGGAAGCTCAGTGGTCGGAGCCGCTCTCGACGACGACCGGACGGTGATGGTGCCGATGGCCGATCGAACCCGTGACGACGACGGTGTCATCGCGGCGGTGATGGCGGTGACGCCAGCCGCGTTCGCCATTGTCATAGAAGGCGACGGTGCCGTGACGGCGGTGGTGCAGTCGGTGGCCCTCGTCATTGATGACGACTGCCGGCCGGTGGTAATGATGATGCCTGTGATGCGTCCTGATGACGACGTCGGCCTCTGCTGCGGAAGCCACGGCAGGCGCGGCGACACAGAGCGCCAGGGCCGCAAAAAGCACTGTTTTCATTGCTCTTTTCCTAATTCCTGAATCATCCCTTCGCCGGGATAAACCGCCGTTCGCCGCTTTGGTTCCGGGCTGATGTTCGTTCCCGACACGCCACCGATGCGGGCGGCTCAGCCGGCCGGCACCGGGTTCAGCTGCCCTGCTGGCGTCGAAGTGCGATAAAGCGGAGATAGGTCATGGCTGCGGCGTCGCAGGCGCGTCGCCCACCCCCATTGGCCTCTATCATCGTCTTGGCCAGCCGCGGCGGCAGACCGTATTTGCTGGCGAAGAATGCCGGCTCGTAGGGCTGGTCTTCCGGATCTACCGGTCTATCGAGGTTCATGTCGGCTCCCTGTTGGCATGCGAGAACGCCCCAAATGCGAAACAGCAGCTTTGGTTGCCGCGCCCGGCCCTCTTCGCAGGCCTGCCCGACTTCAGTCCGATGAGGTTTTCAGACCGTCGCCCGAGCGGCGGAACGAAGACTCTCGGCCCTCGTTTTCCGACCTGGAATTCGCAGCACCGGCAACAGGAGCATCGACATGAATGACGACCGCAACAGTGTGCTGGAGGCGCGGTGGCTCCTTGCCGTGCCGGCCTCGATGCTGCTCACCGTGCTGATAGCCGGCTTCCTGCTGGGGTAGGCGGCTGATGAACCGTCTGCTCTTTCTACCGGAACATTCACGCGAAGCTCGACGAGATCGTCATTGCGCTTCGCCGGACGCGCAACGACGTGGGGCCGCATGAAATCAAGTCGAGACTGACGGAACTGGAAATTGGAGGCCGCGTGCCTTGCGGCAGGGGAAGCCTTGCGAGAGACGATGAATGAGGCCGGTGCCACAGCGGTGGGGGTTCGTTGGGCAGCCGAAGCACCGGCCGAAGGCGGAATGGGCACCGCCGCTGGCGACAATAGAGCTCCCGCTTGGAGACGAAATTGCGTGATCGCGGAAGCGCCTGATCTCCCCTATCGAGGGCAGATGTTGCCGAAGAGGACGGAGGGTGCGCCGCGCTTGGAGCACCGACGTTCTGCGACGCCAACGAGATCGGGCTCTGCGTGTGACGATACCCTTCTGGCCGCTTCGCGGCCACCTCCCCGCAGGGGAGAGACTATACGCTGCGCCGTCTCCGCCCAACCACCGCTATCCCGATCGTCACTATGACCAGTCCCGCGGCTACCGCAAAGGTGAAGCCCATGCCGCCCGCAATGGCTGCCGGCGCTGCCGCCGCGACATCCTTCGTCCCCACGGCGAAGGCGAACACCGCGCCCATTACCGCCGTGCCGGTGACGAGGCCGAGATTGCGCGAGAGGCTTAGCATGCCCGATACCACGCCGCGCTCGTTCCTGTCGACATCGGCCATGACTGCCGTGTTGTTGGCCGCCTGGAAGAGCTGGTAACCGGGCGTGAGCAGGATGATCGCCGCCGCATAGCCGGCATTGCCGAAGAGGCTTGGCAACGCTGCGAGCGCGACGCAACCGGCGGCCATCAGCGCCAGCCCGGCAACCACCATCGCCGCCGCGCCGAGGCGGTCGACGATGCGCCCGGCAATGACGCCGCATAGTGCCGAGACCACGGGACCGATCGACAGTACAGCACCGGTCGCCGCTTCGCTTAAACCGAGCGCCCGCGACAGGAAGAACGGGCCGACGACCAATGTCGCCATCATCACCGTCGAGACCAGCACGTTCATGGCGAGGCTGGGTGCCAGCACCGGGTCGCGCAACAGCGCGAGCTTGACCAGCGGCGACGCCACCTTGGCCTCGACTAGGACAAACAACGCCGCACCGACTATGGCCATGCCGAGCAGCGCCATGTTCAGGCCGCCGAAATGGCTCCGCCCCATGGTCATGGACAACGCGTAAGCGACAAGCGTGGCGGCGAGTAGCAGCGTGCCAAGTATGTCGAAGCGGGTCCTTGCGGTTGCCGCCCGACGGACGGTCCCCGCCGCTTCGCCGGCGGGCATCGCCACTGGAAGAAAGCGCCAGGCGGCAAGCAGCGCGACGGCGCCGAGCCCGGCGTTGACGAGGAAGATCGAGCGCCAGCCCAGAGCAGTGATCAGCACGCCGCCGAGCGAAGGCCCGAGTGCGGTGCCGATCGCCGACATGGTGCCGAGCAGGCCCATGGCGCTGCCGGTGCGTTCCTTCGGCACCGTCTCGCCGACAAAGGCGATCGTCAGCGCCATCATCACCGCCGCGCCCAGGCCTTGCGCGGCGCGGGCGGCAATCAGCAGGGCCAGTGACGGCGCGAGCGCCGCGGCAAACGAAGCGGCGCCGAACAGCGCCAGGCCGACAATCAGCAGCGGCCGGCCGCCGACGAGATCGCCGAGACGCCCGACGCTGACGATCAGCGCGGTAATGGTGAGCAGATAGGCGAGCACCACCCATTGCACCGCCGCGAAGGACGCGGCGAAGGCCAAGCTCAGCGTCGGCAGCGCGACATTGGCGATGCTGGTGGCGAGCGAGGAGACGAGCATGGCAAGCGACAGGCTGGCCAGCGCCCACGCCGTCGAATAGCTTCCGGGCGCGGCGCGTGTTTCGGCGATGTCGGCCATGATTTCTTCTCCTTCGGCTGAACTCGCCGGGAAGATAAGCGGGCGGGTGACATGGCGGAACGCGCACCATTTGCAGTTGAATAGTGCATCAAACGCCATGTCTGTTTGGATTATCCATGCTATGGTTGCCCCATGCCGCGACCCGATCTCAACCTGCTTGTCACGCTGGATGTGCTGCTTGCCGAAGGCAGCGTCGCTCGAGCCGCGCGGCGCCTGAAGCTCAGCCCCTCGGCGATGAGCCGGGCTCTGGCGAGGCTGCGTGCGGCGACCGGCGACCCGCTTCTGGTGCGCGCCGGGCGCGGCCTGGTGCCGACGCCGCGCGCGATCGAACTCGGCGCTGAGGTCGGCCGGCTGGTGAAGGAGGCGGAAGCGGTGCTGCGGCCCGCCGAGCGGCTCGACCTTACGCGGCTCACCCGCAGCTTCACGCTCCGCAACAGCGACGGCTTCGTGGAGAATTTCGGCCCGGCGCTGCTTGCCCGCGTGGCTGAGGAAGCGCCGGGCGTGCAGTTGCGCTTCGTGCCCAAGCCCGACAAGGACAGCGGCCCGATGCGCGAGGGCACGGTCGATCTGGAGACCGGCGTGGTCGGCGGCTCGACCGGGCCGGAGGTGCGCGCGCAGGCGCTGTTCCGCGACCGCTTCGTCGGCGTCGTGCGCGCCGGCCATCCGTTAAGCGAAGGCCGCGTTACCGCCGCCCGCTTCGCCGCCGGCCGGCATATACTGATCTCGCGTCGCGGCTTGGATCGCGGCCCGGTGGACGACGCGCTGGAACTTGCCGGACTGACCCGGACAGTCGTCACCGTCGTCGGCGGCTTTGCCGAGGCGCTGGCATTGGCGCGCAGCTCCGACCTGATCGCCACCGTGCCGGAGCGCTATACCGGCACATTGCGCGACGGGCTGTTCACCTTCACGCTGCCGGTGAAGCTCGCTGCGCTGACGATCTCGCTTCTTTGGCATCCGAGGCTCGAGGCCGATCCGGCGCATCGCTGGCTGCGGGGGCTGGTGAGAGAGGTGTGTCGCCTTTCCCCTCCCCCATCTCACGGTGGCGGGAAACCCATGCCCTGATGCGCCGCCGCAACGCCAGGAGCCAACCGTGCGTTGCAGGCGATACCTCCATAACAGTAGCGATTACTAACCTACATCGCCGTACGCAGGACAAACCGTGTCTGTCATCCAACCCGCGGCACCGTCAGCGCGTTGCCGGGCGCCTGTGAAACAGCCGGAGCTCTCCTTGAGCGAATTCAGAAAGTTCACCTTCCCCGGTGCCTGGGCGCCGGCAAGGTGTTCGAGTGCGGAGAAACAGGTTGCGTCGAACGGCACGTGCTGCCCCGCCGGCGCGTTGCGCGACAATTGCCCGGGACAACGGGTTTCCTGCCAGGCCTGCAGCGGAACGGGCCTGCGCGGCTACAACGCCCGCCAACAAATAGGCTAAACTCGGGCTTCCTCGGTCAGACGATGCCGGGTCTGGGCGCCTTGCCCTTTATTCGATATTTCTAATTATAAAGGCGCTCGCGCAGGAAGCGAAGCGGCGGACGCCCTGGAGACGCGCATGAAAACCTATCGCGTCGAGGAAATGGACGGCGAAGCCGTCGTCGCGGTCCATTCGGCGGAAGCCAAGACACCTTTCGAGGCGGCTGAGAAAGCGCTTGGCCAGAAAGTCACCTTGCGCGCCGGCGCCGACAAGTGGGTCCGTGTCGTCGACCTCACCGAGCGGCCGCGGCCAGTGAGGCTCAGGCCCGCGATCTTCGAATTCAAGGCGATCGGACACAGGAACTAGGGCGACCGCTTTGCTCCGTCGCATGTTAGGCGCTGGCGCCGCCCATCAGCGCCGCGACCAAGGTCGCCAGGAAGACAAGCAACCCCAATGCGACCCGATCCGGCCATGACCGCCGTCTGGCAAGAACGTCGAACAACCGATTGGCCATCGCAACTTCCCCCATTCGCCGGCGGCACTCTATCACGTCTTTCATGAGCGATCATGAAACGGCTCACAGATGCCTCCGGTGCCGCTCTCTGGGGAACCCCGCCGCCACCAGCGCCGATGCTGCGCTGCCGAATTGCACCCAAAAAAAGTCGGGGTCGAAGAGACATGCCGGCCGGCGAAAAATCAGCCTGTTCAAGTGGATAAGCATATATGTGCGGCGCGGCCTGCCCGATATCGGAAAGCCCGGAATTGCGCCATTTCGCGGCTCTTCGCCATGGTTCCGGCATGGCCGCAAAGCGTGTTTCGGGCACGAAAAGCGGCTAAAAAGACGCTCCCAGGCCGCTCGCCGGCGGGCGTTGACAGGACCCCTCGCCAATGGCACTCCGCAACCACTGGTCACGCCATGACCGTTGCTGTTGGGGACGGACGGGGTTTCAGCAGCTTGGCGGCGGCGCCGGACGGGCGGGCACCTGCGCAAGTGTACCGCCCGCTCCTGGCCGGCAAGGCTTCCAGCTTAAGAACAGCTTGCCTTAAGTCAATCGAGCCAACCTGTGCGTTCTGAAAAATCTCAGAACGTGAAGCCGGAGGACGGCACGGCTGCGGTCGCCGCCGAAAGCCTGTCACGTCTGGCCAGCGTCGGTTTGCAATATGGCTTCTTCATCAACTGCCTCGATCCGGTCGACGATGAGATCGGGACAGCAACTATGCTCCGCATCCGCCGCGTCAAGCGACGAGAATCTGGCGACGAGACATCAGGCGGGGAGAAATCTGGCCGGCCAGGCTCTCGGCGCCGTCCGGTCAGGAGACGAAGCGTCAGATCGGGCCCGAGCCTAGGACTGCCGCGACGGTCCCGGGTTAGCCGACGTGCCGCAGCCAGTGGCGGTCGAACATGTCGAGGATGGCGCGGAACTCAGCCGGCGGGATCTGGCCGACGTCGCCCTCGCCGTCGGCGCCCAGAAACCGGCCGACCAGCCGGTCGACGGCCTCCGGATTTTCGGTGGCTATGCCGAGCGCCGCCAGGTCGGCGGCGATCGATCCCTGCGGAAGCAGATATCCTCCCCATGCGGGGGCGCCGGGCACCGGATCGCGCAGGCGCACCATGAGGATCCTGGTAAACGAGGGCTGCGCTTCCGGGCCGATGATGGCCGTACCGCACATATAGCCGCCGAGCACGCTGCCCGGTTGTGACTGGGGGAACAGGCTGAAGAAGAACTGGGCATCGCCGCCGACCTCCCTGACATGGACGTACAGGCCGCGCTTCGCGGGCGTCACGGGGCCGCCCAGAACGAGCTGGCCGGTCGGCAAGGCCTCACGGTAATGGGCGGTGAGGCCGTGCACGCCCGGCCCCCCTTCGATCGACAGGCTGCCCTTGATAAGCTGACCGCGATAGTAGGGCGACCAGGCACGCGAATAGCAGGCATAGCTTCCGATCAGCGCGATGCTCTGGGCGCGGTCGTCATGTGCGGAAGTCTCGAACTGCTGCGCGGCGAGCCGTTCGAGCGCGCCCCGGTCCATACCGTGACGGGCGCAGACGGCGGCGGTGAAGCTCGGCAGATCGCTCTCGGCGATCCACACGCCGGGCTGCTCCAGTTGTAGCAGCTTTGCCCAGTCCTCGTAGACGCTGAGCTCGCGCGGATGAGCCCGACCCTGCAGCCACTTGTCGGCGCGGCCGAGGTCGAATGCCGTTCTGGGATTGACGGCGCGGAATGCCGCCGCGAGATCCTTGCGGGTCACCGTACCCAGCAAGGCCGAAGTCAGTCTTAATTTTTGCGCGATGTGCTGCGCCATGCCACAAGTCCCTTTGCCATTATACCGTTATGTGCTGTTCTTCGTCGTCGCTCTTCGGGCAGCACTAAGGCGACGCCTTCGCCGCCAGAGCATTTCGGTATCTGGCGGGAACAGACGAATTGCCCACGATTTCGCTCAGCGCCGGCAAACGGCCTGCATTGCCGGCTACTCTTATTTCCACTCCCTAATGTTACAGGAAATCCAAAGAATTCCACTGCATTCCACGCGCGCCGTCTTTGCGACCCGGCGACCGCCGCTAGGGTCGCTTCGGGATGAATGCATTCGGGATGAATACAGGGGAGCCGTCATGAAACTCGTTCTATCCGCGCTTGTCGTGGCGCTTGCGCTGTCGCAAGCTGCCGAGGCCAAAACAAAAATCCCGCAAACCGAGACAAAGACCGGCCACGAGAAAAGCCGGCCGCCGCTCGATCAGACGGCCACCGGCGGCATCGCGCCCTCGGCGGGCCCGACGGCGAAGGACGCCGACCCGGGCCAAGCCTATCCGCAACCGCTGGATCTTCACTTCTAGAGCAATTGCGGGAGCCGCGCTCGGCGATTTTGATCCGTAACCGCGTAAGACAAAGCCATTCCGGCGGCCCCATAGCCGATTCACCATCCGGGATCGACGGGGAAGAGCAGCCGGAGGGCCAAACCACCCGGCCAGCCCGAGGGCTGGGGCTTGGCGCCGCCGGCGGGGCGGCGTTTCCCGCGCGGATCCAAGGCCACGGTCCGCGCGGGCAAGGCTTCCGGCAGTAAGCTCAGATCATTGTTCTGCAAATCCCGGGCCACTCTCGGCGAATGGTCAATCCACCTCCCCTTATGTTGCACCGCGTTAGATTTGTTGCATTGCGATATCAGAGCATAGGGACGAGGGTTTGCAGCAGGCGGGATACGAACGGACATTACGAGGTTCGTGTTCGTGTCAGCATCGGCGCAGGATTTCCGACCCGACATAGAAGGGTTGCGGGCGCTGGCCGTGGCGGGCGTAGTCGCCTTCCATTTCGGCCTCACCGGGCTGCCCGGCGGCTTTGCCGGGGTCGACATCTTCTTCGTTATATCGGGCTACCTGATCACCCGCCATCTTGTCGCCGAGATTTCCGACACCGGCCGGCTCGATCTGGTGCGTTTCTATGCCCGACGCGCGCGGCGCCTGTTGCCGGCGGCGCTTTTCGTTATCGCGGCGACGCTTGCCGCGGGCGCGGTCATCCTGTCCCCGGAGGAACAGGCGCTCTATTCCAAGGGAGCGATGTTCGCCTCGGCCTATATAATCAATCTGTGGCTGATCCGCTGGTCGTTCGACTATTTTGCGAATGATGCCACCAGCAATCCGTTCATTCACTACTGGTCGCTGTCGGTCGAGGAGCAATTCTATCTCGCCTGGCCGGCGCTGCTGATTCTGGCCTGGTGGATGAAGCCCGGCAGGCGCGCCATCGTGGTCGCGATCGCCGCTGTCGGCGTCGCTTCCTTTGTTCTCTGCGCCTGGCTGACGAGCGTCTCGCAGCCCTGGGCCTTTTACTTTTCGCCGCTGCGCGCATGGGAATTTGCCGCCGGCGGCCTCGCATCGATGGTGCCGGCGCGGCTATTGCAGGAGCGCCCGCGGCTGGGGCGGGCGTTAAGCCTGACCGGACTGGCGATGATCGGGGCCGCTTATCTCACCTTCAGCGAGGACGCTCCCTTCCCCGGCTTTCTGGCGCTTCTGCCTGTGGTCGGTACTGTCCTTCTGCTCAAGGCGGGAGCGGCCGGCGCCAGGGACGGCACTCCTCGTCCACGCAATTCCGAACGGAACTACGTGAACGCCGCCCTGGCGCTGCCGCCTTTGCAATGGATCGGCAAGCTCTCCTATTCGCTCTATCTCTGGCACTGGCCGGTCATCGTCTATGCCGGCATGCTGGTGCCGGAACTGACGCCCGCCGAGCGGCTCTACTGCCTTGCGCTGACGCTGGCGCTGTCCGCGCTTAGCTACCACCTCATCGAAAACCCGATCCGTCGCAACGGCTGGCTGATGGCCAATGCGGCGCGGGCGCTGGTGCCGGCCCTCCTCCTGACCGGCACCGGCGTCGCAGCCGCCTACGGCAATGCCAGGCTCGCCGTGCATGACCTCGATCCGGAACAACGCATCATCGCGGCGAGTGCCGCGGAACCGTCCACAGCCCGGGCCAAAGCGGGCTGCGTACAGGACTATCAGAGCGTGACGCCGACCCCTTGCGTGTTCGGCGACGGGCGGCGCGTCATCGCTCTCTTCGGCGATTCCCACGCCGACCACTGGTCGACGCCGCTGATCGAGGCGGGTCGAAAAAAACGGCTACCGGGTGGTGACCTGGCTGAAGAACTCCTGCCGCGCCTCACGCATCAGCGTGTGGTCGTCCGAGCTCAAGCGTCCCTATAGCGAGTGCGACCGCTGGCGCGAGCAGGCGATCAACGAGATCATCCAGGCGAGGCCGGCGCTGGTGGTCATCTCGGAGCTGGCGCTGACCAGCGGGCGCAAGATGGCGGGGCGCGCAGGCAACACGGACAGCCAGGACGCCGACTGGCGGGCGGGCCTGCGCTCGACGCTCACCAGCCTGAGCCAAGCCGGCCTCAAGGTAGCCTTCATCCGCGACGTGCCGTTCAACAACGCCAATGTCGACACCTGCGTGGCGCGGGCGCTTTGGCGAAACGAAACGCCTTCGCGCTGCGACCAGACGCGGGCCTATGCCGCCAACGATCGAATGGCCGCGGTGGAACGCGACATCGTCGACAGCATCCCCAACGCGGCTTACGTCGATCTCACCGACCGTTTCTGCAGCGCCACCACCTGCCATGTCTTCATTGACGGCAAGCTCGCCTTCCGCGATCAGCACCATCTGGCCACGCCCTTCGCGGAATCGCTGGAGCCGGAGGTCGAGAAAAGGGTGATTTCGAAAGTAGGGCGGTGAAGCTGCCAATCTCGCACCTGTAGGGGAGATCAGCAGCTTCAGCGCCGGCGCCCTCATCCAATCACAACGACGAAATGCTTGGTCACCGGCTCGAGGATCTTCCATGTCCCCTTGAAATCGGCCTCGACCACGAAAGCGTCACCGGGGCCGACCTCGACGGGTTCGCCCCCATCGGGCGTGATGATGATGCGGCCGGCGATCATGTGGACGAACTCATAGTCGGTGTAGGTGGCGTGGTAGGTGCCGGGCGACGCGCGCCAGGTGCCGGACATCACCTTGCCGTCGTCGGTGGTGTGCTGCACGGCGGTCTGCATGGTGGGGGAACCCTCGACCGCGATCCAGCCCGGCAGGTCGCCGCCATCGGCCTGCTCGACGGGGCCGAATTTTAGAATGGTTTTCTTCGTCATGGAGGCTCCTGTGGTTGGGATTGGGTCAGATGAGGCATAGCCGACGGCGCCAACAGTCGCGAGCGGTGGTGCGACATCGCGCGGCGCTATCCTCCCTGATCCATACACCCTTTGCAGGGGGAGAGAGCGTTTTCTTGCATTTGCGAACGGGCTCGTCCCCAGCACGTGGGAAGATAGGGCCACGCCATTTTCCTCGGAACACCGGTTACCTCGAAACCGTTTACTCCTCGAAGGGGCGTCCTCGAAACTCAAGGAGGCAGCGATGAAAAAGCTTCTGCTTGCTTCGATGATCGCCATCGCCTCGGCGTTCGCGATCGCGCCGGCCAACGCTGGTGGCGTGCAGCTCGGTATCGGCATCGGTCCTGGCTATGACGATGACTATTACGGCGATTATGGCGGATACTATCCTCACCGCTATTACCGGCACGTCTACGATGACGACTACTACGCCCCCGATCGTGAGCGTTATGTGGTTCGCTATCATAACCGGTATTATCGCGATAATTGCCGGGTCAAGATCGTGAAGCACTGGCGCCATCACCACCGCGTCATTGAAAAAATCCGCATTTGCGAGCGCTGATCGAGTAGTGCCGCAATTGGCTGATCTCCGCGGCGAGCGGAGACGACCGCCCGCCCATTCCCAGCGATGGGCGGGCGAATATTAGCGATTCGGAACATACGCTGCCTCCCGGGCGTTTATGGGGTGATCAACCCCAGGGAGGTGGTCATGAAAAAGCTCCTGCTTGCCTCCGTAATAGCCATTGCGTCCGCGTCCGCCGTAATCGGCCCGGCCAATGCCGGACGCCTCGAATTCGGGATCGGCATCGGCGACGGCTATTACGATGATGACTATGATGATTATGGACCGTACTACGGTGACTATTACGGCGACCGCTACCTATATCAGCCGTACTACGGCCAATATTACAGCTACAGGCCGCACTACTACCGGAATTACTATTTCCGGCACCACAGGCGTTGCCAAGTCGAATATGTGAGACACTGGCGTCATCACCACCGGGTGTACGAGGCAATCCGCGTCTGCCGGTACTGAGTCTGATTGGCAAGCTGACTTCCTAGCCGCTCTTGCGACCATTCTCGAGGGCGAGCGCCGCCCTCAGCGGGTGTCAGCGAGTGGGAACACACGCTTCCTGCAGCGCGTTTATCCAGTGATCGGCCTTCAGGAGGAGGTTGCCATGAGAAAACTGTTACTTGCTTCGGTGATTGCCATTGCCTCTGCCGCAGCCACGGTCGCGCCTGCAGATGCGCAGTTCTTCGGTCCGGGCGGTTTTTTCGGTCCTTTCGGCGGCTTCGGCCCGTTCTACGGCGGCCCGTTCTACGGTGGCCCCTTCTACGGCGGCGGCCCGTTCTACGACTATGGCGGCCGCTATTACGGTCCGCGCTATTATCGCGGCTATTATCCCGACTACATGGCCCGCTACCCACATCGCTACTACCACCGGCACCGCCACTACCACCGTTGCCGCGTGAAGTGGGTGAGGCACTGGCACCATCACCGCCGGGTGCTGGAACGGGTTCGGGTTTGCCGTTACTGACAAGGCCGGATATGGGCCGCTGCGTCGCCTTGCAAATTCCCGCCAAAGTGCCATCTAAAAGCCGGCATCCATAAGGGAAAGCAAAAGTGACGCAGCGAAGCGGCAGCGCCGACCTGCCGCTGCATGGCGGGCGGGTTCCGAAATGGCTGGGCGAGCGCATGACGAAGCTCGGCGCGGTGCTGTGCGAAGCAATCGTCCACCATTACGGCCGCGACGAGCTGTTGAGACGGATCGCCCATCCCTTCTGGTTCCAGTCCTTCGGCGCCGTAATGGGCATGGACTGGCATTCATCCGGCATCACCACTTCCGTCATCGGGGCGCTGAAGCGCGGGCTCAATCCGCTCAGCAATGAGCTCGGCATCCACGTCTGCGGCGGGCGCGGCGCGCATTCGCGCAAGACGCCGGGCGAGTTGCTGGCGATCGGCGACCGCGTCGGCCTGGACGGCGAAGCGTTAGCCACCGCCAGCCGGCTCGTCGCCAAGGTCGACAGCGCCGCCGTGCAGGACGGCTACGACCTCTACCTGCATGGCTTCATCGTCGCCGATGACGGGCGCTGGGTGGTGGTGCAGCAGGGCATGAACGGCGACGCCCGCCAGGCGCGCCGCTACCACTGGCTGTCGGAGGGACTCAAAAGCTTCGTCGACCAGCCGCATGCAGCCATCGAAGGCGAGAGCCAGGGAGAGATCGTCAATCTCACCGACCGTCGCGCGGAAAAGGCCCGCAGCGGGCAGGTCGAGCTTCTGAAGACCATGAGCCCGGAAAAGATCCTGACCGAGCTTGCCGTACTGGAGCCGCAACCCGAACCCGAGCCTGCCGCGCAGCCGCTCTTGCCCAACCTCGTCATGCCCGCGCATCACGATGTGCGCGAGAGCGACATCGTCATGCGCCGCCTGCACGGCAATATCGCGTCTGCTATCGAAAGCGGCCCGAAGGACTTTCCCGAACTGCTGCTGGTGCCCGGCGTCGGTCCGCGCACGGTGCGGGCTCTGGCGATGGTCTCGGAAGTGGTGCATGGCGCGCCTTACCGCTTCTCCGACCCGGCCCGCTTCTCGCTCGCCCATGGCGGCAAGGACCGCCACCCCTTCCCCGTGCCGCTGAAGGTCTATGACGAGACGATCGGCGTGCTGAAATCGGCGGTGGGGAAGGCCAAGCTTGGGCGCGGCGAGGAACTGGAGGCACTGAGGCGGTTGGACGGTGAGTCACGCCGGATGGAGCGCTATGTGACGGGGCCGAGCCTGAAGGAGATCGTGGCGGGGGAAATGGACCAGTCGCATCTGCTGGGCGGGCGGAGTGTGTTTGGGTGGGAACCACCACCTGAGGGTGGCGAGGAGTCAACCTCCAAAACTCATACCGGACTCCGCAAATAACGTCGAAGGTCACGCGCCCCCACTGCTCTGCCGGGCATTTCTCCTCGTAAACGAGGAGAAAGCGGCTGCGCCGGCGTCGCGCCTCTCCTTCGCTCCGTTTACGGCGGGAGGGGTCCCGAAGGGCGGATCAAGGGCAACGTCATGTCTCTGGAAGTTCACGTCAGCCACCTCAGATCGTGAGTCACTTTTCTTTGCCAAACCCTTGATTTGGCCACGTCCATGCCGCCCCCTACCCAGCTTTCCTCCCCATCATCCCGTAATGCACCGCCAGCAGATCCAGCCCCACCTTCAGCAACTTCACCACGACGTCGCGCCCATCGCCGCTACGCTCAGCGATCGCCTTCACTGACTGTCCGTCCAGGCAGACCTTGCGCACCACCTCCGCCACCTCCCAGTGGGCGAGCGCTGCCGCGGCATGGGCGTGCGCGCGGCCGGCTGAGAGCACCCGGTCGGGGATGCCGCCGCCGACGCGTCCGCTATCGACGCGCTCGCTCCAGGATTGCGGCTGCAGGCCCTCACGCTGGCTGCGCTCGAAATCGTCGCGAAAACGTTGGCCGGCCTCGCGCTGCTGACGGCTGAGCGAGGTGATGCCGGTGAGCGGATCGACATTGCGCAGGCGCACGACGCCGCCAGTGGAGGTGTAGCCGCCGTTCGACACTTCGTAGACGCGCCGCGCCTCGGCCGTGCCGGACGCGAGCCGCTGGCGACCGAAGGCGTCTTGCTTGAGTGCGAAGTCGTGGCCGATCTCGCGGCGGATGCGCACCTGCTCCGCCTCGCCCTTGGGGAGTTTCGGAGGCTGCGGTTTTTTGGCGGATTTGCGGGGCATGGATGCGGGTCCTTGTTTGGCGAGAATGGAAATTGGAAAGGCCGGCGGGACAGCCCCCCTCTGTCCTGCCGGACATCTCCCTCGCAATGGGAGATCAGCGGTTCCGGCGACGGCACGTTCGCCGCCTCGCCCTCACATCCCCTTCCCCCGATGGCCATGGAACCTTGCATGGTGATGCGTGCAGTAGGAGCGCGTAGCCGACGTCGGCAGGCCGCAGCAGAGCATGTCCGGTCCCGGGCGCGCGCCGGCGGGATCGTCTTCGGCATCCTCGCGCAGCGCGAGGTCGAGCGGCGCGCGGCAGCGGCCGAAAAGGCAGTCGAGAAAGCGCATCGCGGCGACATGCGGCTGGCGGCCGGGGTTTACCGGAGGCGGCGGCGCCGGGAGCTTGTAGAGATGTGCTTCGGATTTCTCGCGGGCGCTGGGTGCGAGCCAGGCGGGTGGCAGCGTGCGTGCGGGCTTGCGGGCTTTGGGCTTTCTGGGCTTGGGGGTGCAGGCGGTGACGTGATCTGACCGTGAGGGCACCTCATGGATCGCTATGTCGGCGGGACAGCGCCCCCCTCTGTCCTGCCGGACATCTCCTCCGCAAGGGGGGAGATTGGCAGTTGCAGCGCCGGCGGCCTCCAGCAATTCGACATGCCTGGAAAGTGCTGCCGGTTCGGAGAGCGCCATACCTCCGGCCGCCACCCTGCCCCGCCGGCCAGGACGATCGGGCCAGGCATGGTTCCTCGGTCTGCCGCCGGCGCGGCCGCCCTTGGGATTGGCGAAGCCGATAGCGCGCAAGCCGGCGTTGCGGTGCACGATGCCGATGATGGCGTTGCGCGAGACCGGACTGCCGCGCAGTGCGCTGAAGCGGCCGGCGATGCGCGAGGCCGAAAGCCCCTCCTTCAACCAGGCGGCGATCTCGTCGATTTCCTTTTCGGTGTAGGCGGCGGTCATCGTCTCATTCCATTTGCTTGTCGAAGGCGCGGACGAGCGCCGGGGTTCGGCCGCGAGGCCGCAGTCAGGTCAGCGATCGGTTGAAGTCAGGCGGCGACGGTCAGCCGAAGCAGGGTCGCTTCGGCGGCGGCTCGGGTCAGGCCCGATACCGCAAGGCCCGTCGTACGGTCGAACAGGATGACGGTGCCGTCCTCGGTGCGGATGCATGATGCGCCCCCACAAGCGGCGGCCGGAGCCGGGGGAGGAACGGCTCCGGCCGTTCCGGTGAACCGGGGTGCGGGCGGTTCGACCGGATCCGGGGCAAGCGCCCCGGAATGCGCCCGGACCGGGGAGGAGGACGGTCCGGACGATTGGAATTCGACAGGCGATTCGAATGGGGAAGACGGTTCGAACTGGAAAGATACGGGCGCGTTCATGCCGCCTCCCCTTGCGGGACGGCGAAAGCGCCCATGCTCAGCCGGGAAGCGACAAGCCCCGAGATGCTCATGGGCGGCGCGGGAATCACGGGCAGTGCGGAAATGCTTGCGGGATGCTCATTCATGCGCTAAGCGTACGTTATGTACGAAAGCCGCGCAAGCGAAATCGTACAGTTTGGACGATTATTTTCAGGCATTTTGTACGATGATGGATTCCCGGCATAGATTGCAGCAGGCGCGCGCCCAGGCCGGCTATGCTTCGCCCAGCGATGCGGCGCGGGCCTTGCGCGACATCAACAAGAATACCCTCATCAGCCATGAGAACGGCAACCGGCCGTTGTCCCGGAAAGCGGCCGAGAAATACGGCCGGCTGTTCGGCGTCGATCCCGGCTGGCTGCTGTTCAATGCCGATGGCACGGAAGCGGCGCCGGTCAGCCTCGCCTCGGCGCCCGTCACCGTCGACGTGCCGATCGTGTCCTGGATCAGCGCCGGCGAGCTCGGCAGTCAGGACAGCGTGGTCAACCTTTCCGACTATCCGACCATCCCCACCGCCGACCTCGAGGAAGGCGAATGGATTGCGCTGCGCGTCGACGGTCCATCGATGAACAAGATCTCGCCTCCGGATTCGATCATCTTCGTCAATTTGCGCGACAAGCGGCTGGTGACCAATGGCTGCTACGTGATTGCCGACGAGACAGGACGCGCGACCTACAAGCGCTACCGCCCGAACGACAATCCGCCCTTCCAGCCCGCGTCCTATCTGGATATCCCGCCGCCGGAGCTGGAGGGAGCAATCACCATTATCGGGCGGGTGAAGCGGTCGATGATCGATATGTGAGGGATAGCCCAGAGGCCTCCGGCAAAGGCCGCGATCCTTCGCGCCGGCCTTCGGCGGCAAGTGTTCTGGGCGGTCCCGCTTAGCGCGGGCTGGGCGCCCCAATGCGGCCTTCACAATTTCTGCTTGCATTCCGGAACAAAAACAGAACTATATAGGCAGCCACGGCAGCAGCCGCGGTAACTCCGGGGGGAGGATCCATCATGTTACGCCGCATCGGCGCGTTTTTGCGCGCGCTTGTTTGGAGGGATTTCGCGCGGGCCGCTGGTGGTCCTGGCGGTGATGCTGGTGCTTGGCGGGCTGAGCGAACCGGCGGCCGCTGTTGTCAAAGACCCTGCCCTTTGTTTCGGCGATGAAAAAAGCGCCGGCGATGCCAAAGCCGCAGCCGACCGCCGCATTGCCGCCTGCACCGCGATTGCCGAGGACGTCGCCGAGGCATTGCCTTTGCGCGCCAAGGCCTATTTCTACAGGGCCAGGGCTCGGGACGACATGCAAGACTGGGATGGCGCGATCGCCGACTATGGCGAGGCGATCGCGCTCGATCCCAAGCGGGCTTCGGCCTACTTCAACCGCGGCGCCGACTGGTTCGACAAAGGCGACGACGACCGCGCGATCGCGGACTTCAACATTGCGATCAGCCTGGAGCCGTCCGACAGCCAAGCCTATTCCAGCCGGGGCTCGGCCTTCCTGCACAAGGGTAAGGTTGACGCGGCCATCCTCGACTTCCAGCAGGCGATCGAGGCTGATCCGGGAAACGGCAGGGCGCATGCCGAACTCGGCTCCGCCTTGGCCGCGACGGGCGATCAGGAAAAGGCGATCGCCGCATATAACGAGGCGATCCGTATCGATCCGACGGACGTGACCGCCTTGGTCAACCGCGGCATCGCCCACGCCGCCAAGGGCGGATTCGACCGTGCTATTGCCGATTACGACACGGCCCTGGACATCGACCCCAGGAGCGCCGACGCCTATGCCAAACGCGGCGCCGCCTGGACCAACAAAAAGGAGTGGGTTCGCGCGATCGCTGACGCCAACAAGGCGATCGAGCTCGATGCTGGAAACGTCGACGGCTATTACTACCGAGCCGTCGCTTGGGCGGGCAAAGGCAACGACGACCGCGCCATTGCCGATTTCGGCCAGGTGATCGCACTTGATCCGAACGATGCCGGAGCTTGGTTCGCCCGCTCGCTGGTACGAGCGCGGCGCGGCGACGCGGCCGGCGCGGCGGCCGATTGCAGGAAGGCCATCGCGCTCAAGCCGGAAAAGGCCGGTGATTGTGATGTGGGACCCGCCGACGCCGAGGCGCCGGCCGCGGAAACGACGACCAAGCCGGATCTTTCTGCTTTGACCAAGCAGTTGGAGGCCACTGGCAGGCAGATCCGTTCCAAAGATGCTGCCGCGCAAATCCGGGATGCATTGAAGCAGCAGGTCTCCGGCGACGTGCCGGGCGCAATCGCTTCCTTCGGCTATGCCATCTCGCTCGATCCGGACAACGCCGAGGCCTATTACGACCGAGCGGTCGCCGCGGCCTCGCAAGGAGACGATGCCCTCGCCACCAGCGACTGCCGGCGCGCCGTCGAACTGGATCCGAAACGCGCCGACGCGTGCGCCGCGCTCATGGCTCAAACCGTTCCGGCCGCCACGACACAGGACCAGGCTGCCCAGGATAGGGCCGCCGCCAGGATACTGGTCGAACGCGCAGGAGCGCGTCTGGCAAAATATGGTGTCGACGGCGCGCTGCTCGATTTCGACAAGGCGATCAGCCTCGATCCCAACAATGCCGATGCTTATCTCGGCCGCAGCCGCGCCAAGTCGCTCAAGGGCGACCAGGCCGGCGCCGCGGCGGATTGCCGGCGTGCTATGGAGCTGGATTCCGTGCGGTCGGGAAGCTGCGACCAGCAGGCTGCCGGCGATGAGGGCAAAGCCGCCCCGGCGCCAGACCTGGGGCAGCCCAAGCCGGCGGGCGCCGCTTCGGTCCCGCAACCCGTACTTCCGAATTTGGCGGCCACGGACGACACTCTGGCTGCAAAGTCTCTGGAGACAAAAGACCAGCGCGCGCTGCAAGCGATCCTCGGCGGCGATGCCTGGCTGGACATGGGCAAATACGACAAGGCGATCGGTTCCTATGACGTGGTGATCGCGCTCGAACCCGACAACCGCTTCGGCTATTTCGGCCGCGGCAGAGCCCGGGCAGCCACACGCGACTACGCCCAGGCGATCGCCGATTTTGACAGGGTCATTCAGCTCGCGCCCAATTTCGCTGCGGCCTATTCTGGCCGCGGCCTCGCCAAGGTGACGTCCGGCGATGTCGACGGCGCGCTTGCCGACTGCGAGCGGGCCGCCACGCTCGACCCGAAGGCGCGCGACGCCCACTATTGCAAAGGCATGGCCTGGCACGCCAAGGGCGATGCCGGACGCGCCATCGCCGCCTATTCGGTGGCGCTCGGTATCGATCCCAAGGATGACGGCAGCTACTATGCGCGCGGCATGGCGCGGGCCGACCGCAAGGACTATGCCGGTGCCATCGCCGATTTCGACCAAGCGCTCAAACTCGATCCCGGCAATGGTGATTACACCGTAGCCCGCAAGGCGGCGGTAGCGGCGAAAGGCGAAAACGAAGCGGCGACGGCCGAAACCGCTCCGGATCCGGTGGCCTTGGCGGCGGCGCTCGAGCGCGGCGACGCGTTCTACAGGAAACGCAAATACGATCGCGCCGCCACTGAGTACAGCCGCGCCGTGGCGCTCGCGCCAAACGAACCGTCGAACTATTCGGCGCGCGCCAGGGCGCGTATGCAACAGGGCGACTATGACGGGGCCTTGGCGGACGTCAACCGAGCGCTTGAGATCGATCCATCCTACATCACGGCCTACCATGCCCGCGCTCTTATACTGATAAAGAAGCGCGAGCCGGAAAAAGCCATTGCCGATTACAACCGTGCGATCGAAATGAAGCCGGACTTTGCCCCGCTTTATTTCGGGCGTGGCAGCACCTGGTACTCTATCGGGGACTTCGATCGCGCCGCCGCCGATCTCGACCGGGCTCTCAGGCTCGATCCTAAATCCGACATGGCCCGGCAAGGTCGTAAATTGGCGATGGCTGCCAAGAGAAAGGCTCTTGCCTCGAAGACGTCAGGCAAGCTCGCCAGACAAGCCGGCAAGCAGACGCCCGCGCCCCAAGCGTTGACCAGAGCCGACATTAACGCCGAGGTTCAGAAGCAGAAATCGCAGATATTGAAAGCAATCGCCGAGGAGTTCCCGGACGACTACAGCGCGTTGATTGACAACGTCATGGTCGTGGCCCGCTTGGGCGGCAAGCAGGCGGTGCGAAACACCAGCCGGGTTGCGGCCGCCGAACTGCGGCGTAAATATGCGCCGCTTTTGCCTTCCACTCCGGATAACGAAGCCGCGCAGGCGCTCTCGGCCCAGCTTGCCATGCTCAACCATCTGATCGCGCGGCAAACGCCAGCCACCTGCAACAATTACCTGCGCATTGGGCCGGACGCGGTCAGCGCGCCTGACAGTGAATTTCTGGTGCATCTGGACAGGATCGGCGCAACGCTGCTGCATGCCCTTGGCGCCGCCAAAAGAAGCGGTCTGCCGGCTGCCGAACCTGAGGATCAGGACTGGTCGCTCGTCGCCGAGGCCTTCACCAAAAACGGCGGCACGCCGGCCGAGATGGAGGCCATAGCGAACGCCAATCAGGATTTCGCTGGCCTGTGCCCCGCAACGGCAAAACTGTTTGCGGCGGCCCTCTCGCTGCCGGGCGAAGCTGGAAGACATGTCAAAACCGCCCTGCTCTATGCCATTGTGAAGGATTAGGTTCGGCAGCGCCGCCAGTCGCCTTGTGGTTCGGCGTCGGCTGTTGCCGAACATCCTGCTCATAACTTTGGAAATCCGGATAACTGCCTGTCGTTCAAATTGTACGAACGGGTACTTGATTGCTTTTCGTACATAAAGTACGATACTTCTCTTCTTTTTGAGGGGACTTGCTTGGACACCGCGAACCATGCCGCTTTCGCCGACCTCTCCCGCCCCTTGCTGTCGCCACTGCCGCTCGCGGAGCGCGAACGTCTTGCCGGCGCCTGGCGCATGGCGAGCCAGGATATCGCCGACGACATCCGCTTCATCCGGCAATATCTGAAAGTGATCGCGGAGAAGGACGAGCGGCTTTCGACCGGCACGCTGGTGCATGGCCGCGCCTATGTGGAGGCCTGCGCGGCCTGGCTGCCGGAGACGGTGGCGCGGTATTCACGCAATCTGAGGCTGATCAGCGAATGTGAAAGCGCGATGATCGCGGCGGGGGTGAGGTTTGCCCGGTCGAGCGACGCGTGGTGAGCCCCAGACAGTCGCTACAACCCTTAGGCCACCTGCCGAAAAATGCATCGTTTCACACAATTGCCAATTGGTGGACGCGCGCGAGCGGCCGGTGATTAATTCCTCTCAGGCGAAGGAGGGTAAGCCGCACATCAGGGAGGAATTCGTTTTAATGGACCAGCGCATCGACATCGGCATACAGCCCGACGATCAACCCTACGAAGTCACCTCATTCGCCCGGAAGCACGGCTTGACGATCCCCGTCGCGGACGCGGTTCTTTTCGCCAAGGGTCCGTCGCCGTCGCGTGCCGCCTGCGACACGGCCGCGCTGGCATTCCTGTGCGCGGTCGCGCGATACGCCGGAAATCAAGGAAGGCGGTAGCCTCCTCCTACCAGTTGAACTGCAGCCCGGCATTGCCGCCGACCTGGCTGCCGGCTGCCTTGGCGCGCTGAAGGACGCTGCAAATCGGCACGTCAGAAATCAGCGCGACCGGGGGATACACGAAAGGGCGCCGTTGCCTCGCCTTCACCTTCCGAGGATCGAATAAAGCTTGGCGGTCAAGCGGTCGCCTAACGGACTCAGCCCTTGGCTTTGGGCTTGGTCGCCTTAGCCTTGGCGGGCTTGGCCGGCTTTTCGGCCTTCGCCGCTACTTTCGATTTTTCGACTTTCGCGGCGGCGGCCTTCTTCGTGCTCTTCGCCTTCGGCTTGCCCGCCGCATCGATCTCGGCCGTCGCCTGATCCCAGTGCTCGAGATGCGCGCCTTCCGGCCGACCGGCCTGCTCCCAGATCTCATGCGCCCGCTGGCGAATGCGTTCGTGCCTGTCGTCCGTCACTGTCGCCTCCTGATGTCGGTTCCCCGGCGCGAACATTAGCCGAATTTTCGCGCGGCGTCTTCGCTATCACGCATATAGCGACCGACTTTGAGGGCAATTTCGCTCAGCGTCTGTCAACGACAACCGCGACGCCCAGATGCGCTGCCTTCTTTGTAATCAACCCGGCCAAATCCGCGTCAGAGCGGTCGGTCCCTGTACGCTGGCGCAGCAGCGAAATTGCCTCTTGCATCGACAGTAGGCCGGTCCTGTGTTCGGCCAGCAGCTTGTCGACCATGGCGGCGATACTAGGTGATTCGACGTGTGGATGATGCATGGCAACGACTCCTTCCGCGCTTCGTTGCCTCCCAAACCGCTGACCATTTTAGCCGTTAAGCCCGGATGCGAGAAGAGCCCGATCCTGCGATGACGAGGATCGGGCTCTTCAAGGGAGCAGGTGTTATTGGATCACCTGGACGACACGGCGCGTGCCGGGATCGATCAACACCGTGTGGTCATTGACGACCGCATAACGGTACTTCACATCCGGAACCTCCCGCAGTTCGACAGTATCCGGTACGGTCGAACCGACGCCGAGCTCAAGACCAAGCACATTCACCGAGGCGATCGGGTGCTTGTGGACATATTCCTTGACCACGGTCTGCTGCTCAGGCGTGACGATCACCTCGTCCGCGGCCGCGACGCCGATGCCGGCCATTAGAGCCAGGCCGGCGACAGCTGGAATGAGGGTGGTTTTCATCGTTTCTCTCCTGTTGCGTTGGCGAGCTCCGCCCTGCCTCCGCGGGGGCGGAAACACCGGCAGGTCGAACATTGGAGCTCCCGGGGCAAACGCCCCCGGCAAGGTGTTGTTCCGTCAGCGACGACTAATTGATTTAGCGGAACCTTCGCATCCGCCCCGCATTGGAAGGCATTGAATCCCAAGACTTTGAAATCATAGGGCGGCGAATTATGCGATCAGGTTCCATCAGAAGCGACATCGAACTTCGAGCCCCGGTGGCGATCGCGGTCGGCGCCGGTTTCAAACGCGAGATCACCTCACTGACCGCGATGCAGAACTTCCTCAAGGAATGGCCGCCGGCTGCTCGGGACGAGAGCTACATCACGGCGCTGCGGTCCTGCGAGGCGGCGCGGGCCGGTGAGATCGATCTGGACAAGGCGCGGCAGGCATTCCTGATTTTTGCGAAGAAGGCGGGAATCGAGTGGACCGGCGCCGATCCGGTCGTGGTGCTGCGCGAAGCAAAGATCAGGCGCAGCCGGGCGCGCGAAAACCGAGCGCAGAACCGACACGTGCCTGGATAGGCGCCAGCGCGCCGAAGCGGCGCAAGGCTGCCTCCTTTTGGTCGCCTGCGCCGCTCTGCGTTGTGGTGCGCATTAAAAGACTTTGCCGACAAACATTGCGGCACCCGTACAGTTGCACACCTGCAGCCCGCCGCCTCCCGTCTGGCGGTCGGTTGCATTCCTGATATTTTTTCGGCTGGTGGCCGCTGTCAGGTCGGCGTCGATTCGCCCGGCGCCTCGGCGACGAAGGATGCGGCGATCAGGTCGTCCGCTTCGATGCGTAGGGAGCCCTCGCCGCCCCCCATGATGGCCGCGACCTTCTGGAAGGTCTTCATCTCATGCTCGGTGATCCGGGCGTCCCGCATCCTGGCTCTCAGATCGGCGACCCGCATCCCGAGCGAACGGGATGTTCCGATTTCTCGTTTCGACATGTCGGTTAGTCTCCTCCTCGCCCGCCCATACCTGTTCGCCGCCGCCCGAATCTTCACCCTGCCATCGATTTGTGTTGTCTATGAGACAGCGCGGATCCAGAGCCGCTAACTCAAGCGCAGGGGGAAGGTTCCGTTAGTGTATGGTAACAAAATAATAATCGGTTAACGGCCCGCCGCCGGGAGCGGCGGCGGGCCATCCGATTTGGCGCGATATCAATTAATCGAGAACCTTGACGATCTTTCGCGTACCCGGGTCGACGATAACCGTCCGATTATCGACGACAACGTAACGGTATTTCACGTTCGGTACCTCGTGCAGCTCGACCGTATCGGGAAGCGTGCTGCCGATATTCAACTCGACCCCGGGGACCTTCACTGAGGCCAGCGGCTGCTTGTGCACATATTCCTTAATAACGGTTTCCTGCTCCGGCGCGATGACGACATCCTGCGCGGCAGCCGCGCCAATGCCCGCAAGAAGCAGGAACCCGGCGGCGGCGGAGGTGAGGTGCATTTTCATTGGTCGTCTCTCCTATGTGGATTTGAATCAATCGCCTTGATGCTGGGCCTGCGATTTTCCACAGCGGGTCGGCATTGTCGTAACGCCATTCGCCTGTCCTTGTTCCTGCAAAAAGTTGGACTGGCGCTTGCAAAGCAACTGCCGCCGTCTTCCGCGAAATCATCGTCTTCGCCCGGCACGGCAATTTCGGAACAATGCGTTACGGGCGGGGTTACCCATGCGAAGGGACCGACTTTCCGAGGAGAAAATCCAATGAAACATCTGCTGATCACAAGCATGATCGCGCTCGGCGTCGGTTGCGGCGCCGCGATGGCGCAAACCGAATCCGCGCAGCCGAGCGGCGGCGACAACAATTGCGCGGCCGGCACAGCCGATTGCCAGAAGGGTGGCAAGGCCGGCGGCCAGGCCCAAGGCGAAATGAAGTCGCAAACTCAGCAGAACGCCCAGGGCAAGGCCGGCGCCAACACGGAAGAGCAGGCCCAGGGCAAGGCCAAGATGAAAACCGATGAACAGGCCCAGGGTCAGGCCGGCACCAGTACCGACCAGAACGCCCAGGACAACACACAGTTGAAGAAGAAGCAGCAGGCGCAGGGCAAGACCGGCACCACCGAGCAGAACGCTCAGGGCAACACCAAGATGCAGACTGAGCAGAACGCCCAAGGCAAGACCGGTACGACCACCCAGCAGAATGCCCAGGACAAGACGAAGACCCAGACCGATCAGCAGGCCCAGGGTAAGACCGGCACAACCACTGAGCAGAACGCTCAGGGCGGCACTACCAAGCTGCAGACCCAGCAGAACGCCCAGGGCAAGACCGGCACAACCGCCGACCAGAATGCTCAGGGCACCACCAAGATGCAGACCGAGCAGAACGCCCAGGGTAACACCAATGTCGAGACCGACCAGAACAAGACGGCCTCGATCAACAATGTGACGGTGGAGCAGAAGACGCAGATCACGCAGGTCATTCATGAGACCCATGTCGAGCCGGTGCGCGACGTCAGCTTCGAAATCTCCGTCGGCGTCGAGGTGCCGCGCCACAAGGTGCGTCTGCATCGCCTGCCGGCCCGTATCGTCAAGATCGTTCCGGCTTACGAGAGTTATGAGTATTTCGTGTTGGCCGACGGACGCATCGTCATTGTCGACCCGGACACCTACAAGATCGTCGTGATCCTGAGCTGATCCGGCCAGCATAGCGAATAGGGGCCCGCCCAACCGGCGGGCCTTTTTGCGTGGGAGAGGGACATCCGAACACGCCCGGCATCCGCCTGCACATGCACTGCAGTTTGTTCGATGTGCGTTTACTCCCGTTGCCGAGGGAACGATCCGGCGCAATTCACAGTTGTCACAACGGAAGTCCTGCGTCCGCCGTCCCTATCGGGGCCGGACGAAAGGGCGATAGGCCCGCCGGCAAATCGTTCAAGCTTGCGGTCCTCCGGGAAAAGGTGCATGGGTCACGATGGGTAGAGACATGGGCGAGATCGTCGACGATCGGATTTGGTCGGGGCGCTCGGTTGGGCAAATGTATTTTCCGCAGTTTCTTGTGGGAATGGTGGCGACGCTTCTGGCCATCCTCGGCTGGACCTTCATGTCCACGGGGTCTTTCTGGGTGGCGATCGGCTGGACGTTCCTGGCGGCCGTGGTTCTGCAGGCCGGTTATTTCGTGGCCGTGCTCTGGCTCGTGCACGACGAGACCCGCGTGAGCGACGAAGGCAAGGCGGAAGCTAGCTCGGCGCCTGCGAAGATACCCGGCCCGTTCGAACGGGACGGCATCATCCACGCTCTCATCTTGCGGCTTTTCCCGAAACTGCTTCCCTGATCACTTCGCGTGGCATCTCGCGGTCGGCCGAGGGCTATTCACCTTTTTCGAGAGGCGGCCGCGCTGCAATAGCCCGGCACGCCGCATCCTTTGCTCGAAGGAATGCAGGAGCCGGTCTACGCCTCAAGGCCTCGAAGCGCCGGCAACCTGCACGCCGCCGACCGCCTTTGCCGAAGCTACAGCGGCGCAACTCAGACGGCAAACTTGCAGTCGCCGGAACTGCAGCCCGGGCTCGCTGTAATCCTGCCGGGTTTGCCGAGCTAGGCTAGCGCGCGGCAGCCGGTGAGACTGAGCGCACCGTTTCCGAAGACGAGAAGACGACGAAGCCAAAGACCAGCACTGCGGCGGCGACGATCAGCGAACCTGTTGCCACGACCGGCTCGATCTCCGGATGGCCTGCCGCCAGCATCCAGTAGAGCGCCGGCAGCATGATCACGATGCCGACCGTATAGAGGCCATAATGGATCATGGCGATGCGGCGCTCGGCCTTGGCCGGGTTGAGCGCGTAATATCCGCCGAAGATGGCGCTGGTGACCCAGCCAAGAAGGTTGATGTGAGCATGCGCCGGGAAGGCCCCGTGATCGCCCGAAATCGCCATCTGCAGTCCGGCGGCGATGCCCAGGATGAGAAAGACGATGGCCGTCTTGAAAAAGAGTTCCGATACGCGTGGCATTTGTTGTCCTCCCAATGCCTCTGTAAACCCGACTCTACGAAGTCTACATCCCATAAGCCATATTAGCCATGGCGCACCTAAGTCGCTGCCGCTTTCGGGCGAAAGCTGCAAGATGGGCCGGCAACTTTGCGAAAAAAGGCTCGCCTCTTTCGAGGCGAGCCAAAAAGAGAGCCGGGCTTGAGGTCGGCTCCCATCCAGGTTGCTACCTGAATTCAAACATGGCTAACGTAGCAGAGTGCGGGATTTATTCCACCGCGATGGCAGATCAATCCGGCAAGCTCTCAATCCGCGCGGCTTCAGCGTCCGATCTTCAGCCCGGGCGCGCCTTGCAAGCGCGCGGCATTTGGGCAATGCTTGGCATTGGGGAGTGGTTTCCGTAATTCGGAAGCACGATTACATGTTCATCGACTATTACGAACTTCTGGAAATAAGCCCGAACGCGAATTCTGAGACCATCGAGCGGATCTTCCGCTACTTTGCCATGCGCTATCATCCCGACAATCGGGAAACCGGCAATGAATCGCGCTTCAGCGAGATCGTGGAAGCTCACAATACACTTCGCGATCCGGTCAAACGGGCACAGTACGATATCCTTTATCGCGAGCATCTGGGCCTTCGCCACGAACTCACGGAAGGAGCGCGCGACGGCGGCGGCATGGAGAGGGATAGCGTTATCCAGGCCAATCTGCTGTCGCTTCTCTATGTGAGGCGCCGGCGGGACGTCAACAATCCGGGCATCGGCGACGAAGAGCTCGAACGCCTGTCGGGCTGCCCTCGCGAGCACTTGGAATTCCATCTGTGGTACCTCAAGGCGAAGGGCTTCATCGGCAGGACCGAGAACGGAACATTCGCCATCACCGTCGAAGGCATCGATCACGCCGGGATGAAACGCGGCGGAGAGCGAGCCGATGCCACCCGCCTCCTCGATCACGCCGATTAGACCGACCATCAAAAGCCCGCCTACTGGCGCTGAACCAGTGGCGGGCTCGATGAAGGACAGCTACATCCCCGAGGAATCGACTGTCGTCTTCTTAACTCCCCATAGCTGGGCTCGGTTCGCCGGGGCGGAGTCTAAGCCATGCACCATGGCGGGCAAGAACAGGGAGCGCACGGTTACATTGGCGTTGTGCTTCACCAAATACAAGGCGGCTGAGGTCCGACGCGCCGACGCATTGGGCCGAGGCGAGCCATTTTTCTTCTGAGACGCGAATTCGCGGTCGCCGGCGTATCAAAAAAGCCGCCGGGCGAGGCCCGGCGGCGTCTTCGTTCACCCTCTGGTCGGTTCGCCCCGCCTTATGGGGTTGTCGTCGTTGTGGTCGTCGTGGCGGCGGCAACGGCGTCGATCTTGCCTGCCAGCGTATCCTTGGCCCAGGCGGTGACGTCGGCGTCGACCGGCTTGTTGGCCATGTCGGTGAGAGCCGTATCCAACGAGGCATCGGTCGGGGCGGGCGTGTTGTCAACCGCAGTCTGAGCATCGGTGACCGCCTGGTTGTCGGCCGTGATTGCCGTGTTCTGCGCGTCGATCTGTGCCTGAACGTCAGCAATCTGCGCATCGAGGGCCGCCTGCTGGTCGGGCGTGAAGCCCGTTGTGTCCGTCGCATTGAGATCAGCGAGCTGCTGAGTGAGGTCGGCGAGCTTGCTCTGGTCGGCGGCCAGTTGGGCGTTCGCCGCGTCGAGCGCGGCCTGAGCGTTCTTGGCCGCCGCGGCCTGCGTGACGTAAGCCTGGATGCCGGCGAACTTCTTGCTCTTGGAATTCATGTAGGCGTTGATGTTGCGCTGCAGCGAATTCAGCCGGCCGAGCTTGGCGTGAATATTCTTTTCCTTCGGCGTGGCGGCCGTGGTCGTATCGTCAGTTGTCGTGTCGTCGGTCGAGCTGTCATCCGACGTGCTGGCATCGGCGCTCTTGTTGTGGCCCGGAGCCGAAGCCGACTTGCCATGCGAGGCGCCGCTCTTGCCGCTGGCCCCGCCATTTCCATTACCACCGTTGCCGTTACCGCCGTTACCGCCGTTGCCGCCATTGCCATTGCCGCCGGCATGGCTGCCGCCATTGCCGTGGCCGCCACCATTACCGCCGGGGCCGGCAAGCGCCGGCGCGGCCGCGAGCGCAAGAATGGCAAGGGATGCCAGGAGTGTCTTTCGCAATGTCATTGTGCTTCTCCGCAGATGAATCGACGCATGGCCCAACCGCTAGGCAGCGTCTTATGAGAATTTCCTAACGGCGTCGGATAAACTTTAAGGAATCGCGGTCGCGAAATGAGAGCATAGCAGCCACCGCTTGGCAGCTTTCGCGAAAAATCGCTTTAACTCGTTGAATTTTAACGAAAATACAAAGGGCTTAGCGCCCTTGGGCCGTTTGGAACAATGAGGGCCCTTGTCCCGCCGGACCATGGTCCGAAGAGGTAATTGCAGCCGCGAAATCTCCGCGTTCGGCAACCTATGCATCAGTCGGAACTCTGCCCGAAGGTCAGGGTTAAACAAGCGAAGGGACATTGCCTAAAAGGATAGTCATCATGAGCCGAATTCTTCTCACCGCCGCCTTTGTTGCTTTGTCCTGTGGCCTGGCCACGGCCCAGTCGGGCACGTCGTCGGGCACCTCTTCGTCATCGTCGACCACGACCACAATGCCTAGCAGCCAAGGCACGGACCAGACGACGACGAATTCGACCAACGCGAATTCGGCGAAGGATTGCGCGCCCGGGCAGCAGGCCGGCAGCGCAAAGCAGGCAGCGCCTGGGCAGCAGGACACAAGCGCGAAATCGAATGCTCCCGGCCAGATGAAAACGACAACTGAAGGCTGCTAGCCTGAGCGGGCACAGCTAAACAATTCCAGGAAAAATGCGCAGCGGTTCTGCCGGAATTGCGCAAAAACAGGGGCTCGCAGCGGTTCGGCGATCCCGCGTATGCCGGACCGCTCTGGCCCTTGCGCCGCCGGCATCCGGCCCCGACTGCCCACGGTTTTCCTGGAATTGCCTAACCGCCCACCAGCGGCACGGTCACCGAGGTGGTGTAGCTGATCGGGAAATTGCTGAAATAGGGGAAGCTGATGACGAAGGCATAGCTGGCGTTGACGTGGGCCATGCGGAAGCCGCCGCTCGCGGGGTCGATAGTGATGGTGACATTCACATTCTGCAGTCCGAGCGCCTGCAATTTCTGCGTCGCGACCGCCTGGATGTCGGCCTGGGTCAGCGCGTTGTTGAGTTGCAGCGAACGCGCGGAAGCTTCGAGGGCGTAGCGCACGCTTGATATGCTGTTCATCGACCAGCCGAAGGCGAAGATGCCGAACAGGAGCATGATGAGGAAAGGCGCAATCAGCGCGAATTCCAGACCCGCGCCGCCCGCTTCATTAGCCGCAAATGCCGAAAGCCGGAGTCTTCGTTCAGCGCACACGGACCACCTGCACATGGCCGATTGCGGTATTGTCCGGGTATGGGCCGAAGGTGAAGGGCGGAATCCAGGTGCCGGATGCCTGAATCTGGACGTAGACGGACGGCGCTTTAGGTCCACTGCATAAGGTCGATGCATCGACCACGGTGGTGCCGCACTTATAGATGCGACTGATCGTGACCTGCGCGTCGGAAGGCTTGTTCTCCCAGCTCGCCAGCGCGACAGTCTGGGTCGCGCTGTCATCGACGGATCCTGCCATCACAAAGTTCGCTGCCGTCTTCACGCCGGCGCGCATCGATAGCGAACTGGCGACATAGGACCAGCCGTCCATGATTCCGAGCAACACTGCACATAGGACCGGTAGGACCAGCGCTAACTCCACCGCGGCTATGCCCGTCTTGTCGCGAACGGCCGTAAGGAGTTGCCTGGCCATAAATTTCACTCGACGACCGCGACCGACCGTGCCGCCGGAATGTCCTTCATCCCAAGGCTCGAGCAATCCTGGTTGATGGTCGAATTGCCCGACCACTGGATAGTGTCGGCAACAACCTGGGTGCAGCCGTTTTGACCCGAGAAATTGCCAAGGTAATTGACCCGCTGCCTAGGAAAATAGATGGCGCCGGTCAAAAGCGAGGTCGCAGTGCCGTTGAAGGTGCTCTGCGCCGCGGTTCCGGTCCTGTCGCCGTAGAACAGCACGCCGGAATAGGTGCCCGAGGTCGGCGCGCTCAGCGTCACGGTGGCGTTGCCGTTCATGCTGACGGTGTTGCTGCCCGCCATGTAGATGGTTACGCCGCTGCCCTGGACGACCGCGCCCGCGTTGATCTTCAAATTGCCCTGGACGACATAGACGCCGGGAGAAAGCGTGACAATGCCGTTGAGGTTCATGCCATTGCAGTAGGTTCCGGGCTGGATTGTTTGCGTCGACTTACCACCGTTGACGTTCTGGCAGGAGCCGCTACTCGCGGGCGCCGGCAGACTGGCGAACGGATCGGCCGCCGGCAGGGCCTGAGTGATCGGGGCCTTGCATACCGTAGTCACCGGGTTGTTCAGCACCATGCCGCCGGCCGAAATCAGGCAATCGGCCTGAAGTCCCGCCGCGCCCTGCACTTTGATGGCATCGTTCGCAATAGAGTTCGACATGATGACGCAGCCGGTCAGCTTGACGCTGGTGCTGCCGGAATAGAGCACTGCCTGCGAGGCCGACTGACTGAGCGCCAGGTTGCAGGCCTTCGAAGCGTCGGTGATCAGGGCCACCGCCCTCGCCCGCTCCGGCACCTTTGTCTGCGTGAAGATGGAGGTGAACATCCGGTCGAGATTCTGGTTGAGAATGACCTCCACCGCCTTCTTGGCCGTGTTCGGCCCCGAAATGGGCGGCGTATTGACGATGATGGTGCCCTCGCCCAGCCCGTTCGAGGCGGCCGATGACGTGGCAGCCGCCGTGATCGCCGCGGTGTCGGACCCCTGGACCTTTTCCAACGCCCCGGCATAAGCTGCCGCGTCGGCGATCGCCTGCAGCTTCAGGCTCGAATAGTACCAATAGGAGGTTTCGACGCCGAGCCCCGCGCCGCCGACGACGACCGGCAGGGTGAGCGCGAATATGGTCGCGACATTGCCGCCCATGCCTTCGCAAAAGCGTCGAAAAGAAACTCGAGAAAAAAGATGTCTGAAGAAACGACCCGAAGAGGCCATGGCCGAGCGCACCCAAGCTATCCCAGCCGCCACGTCATCATTGCGATGTGAACGAATGCCTAATTATTTCGCTCGATTTGCACCGGTGGGCCTCCAGCGCTCCCTTGTTCCCACCTTGCGCGGCACAGACTCAGACCTAAGGCCCAACACATATCGGACTTAAGGCGTAACCATCTGTAGAAGCTAATGTTTTAGCTTTTCTGCATTTTATCTTTTTTGCAAATCGCTCGTTGAGACGGCGCGCATATCACATACCGCATATCGGCGAGGATGACTCATGTTGGGACGTTTTTTGGCATCGAGACGCGGCAACTTCGCGATCGCGGCCGCAGTCGCCATGGTGCCGCTTATGCTTGGCGTCGCGGCATCCATCGACCTGATAGGCACGAGCGACGACGCCGCGCAGTTGCAGAACTCGCTGGACGCGGCTGGCCTGGCGATCGGCACGAAATATCAGGCGAGCATGTCGGCGAGCGACGTGCAGCAGCTCGGCCAGACCTTCTTCGCCGCCAATATGAGCGCAGCCGACGCACAGGAGCTGTCGGGCAGCCTCGCCGCTTTCCAGGCCAGCGCAAGCGGCGGTCCGGGCGCCTATTTCATCTCGCTGTCGTCGAGCATCAGCCGGCCGGCCTTCGTCAGCGGCATGCCGGCCTGGCAGGCGACGCGCACCGCCTCGGTCAAGCTCAAACCAGGCGCGCAAGCCTGCGTGCTCGCGCTCGATCAGCACGCCGACGGCGCGGTCAACCTGCAGGGCTCGACCGATGTGACGATGAATGGCTGCGTGATAGCGGCCAATTCGGACGCGCCCGACGCCGTCAGCCGAGGAGGTTCGGCGATCGTCAGCGCCGGCTGCGTCTCGACCGTCGGCGGCACGCAGGGGCTGACGCCGCCCAACGCCACGCTTTCCTGCGGCGCGCCGCAAGAGAACCAGTATGCCTCGTTCGATCCGCTGGCGGATGTCGTTCCGCCTGCCTACACGCTCTGCCTGCCGGTGCCCAATGGCAAAACGGTGACGCTCTCGCCGGGCACCTATTGCGACAGGACCTTGTCGGGAAAGATCACCCTCAATCCTGGCACCTACCTCATGCGCAACGTCACCATAAAGCCGGGGGGCAACGGCAGCCTGAGCGGACAGGGCGTGACGATCTTCCTGATGGAGAATTCGCGGCTCACCATCAACGCCAACGAGCAGGTGAACCTCTCGCCGCCGACGAGCGGTCCTTACGCCGGCATCACCATCTTCCAGGCGCATGGCAACACTCAGCCCCTGCTGCTCAACGGCGGATCCGGCTCGGTGGTGAGCGGCTTCATCTATGCTCCGGACGCCGCCATCACCTATACCGGAAATTCGGATATGACAGCCCAGGGCAGTTGCCTGAGGCTGGTCGGCGATACTGTAGCAATGATAGGGAACTCGGCCGTAAAGTCGGATTGCACGGCCGAACTCGCAGGCCGGGCGGCGTATGCGGGCCGGATGATCACCCTGGCGAAATGAGCGCCAGTCTCCCGTCTGGAGGAGATTACGCCTGGTCCACGATATCCGCGCCCGCCTGCTCGTCGAAGAGCACCGCGCAGCCGCGCTCGAGCGCGACCTGTGTCAAGGCGTTGGTCGCGTCCTCATCCGACGAGACGAAATCGCCGGTCAGCACGCGCAATTCCTCGACTGCCTTGGACATCGGCACGACACGCCCGGCCAAAGGGTCGCTCGCGCATGCATCGATGACGCACAAAAGATCGATGAGTTCAAAATTACCCATGGCGGCCTCCGCCAGCGCCATCCCTTCGCTCAATCAACGGCATGAGCCGCGGACTGGTTCCCCCGCCCGCCTTCATCGGGTGACCTGACGGGCGCGAGCTTGAGATCGAAGCGGGCCGGCAGGCACGGCTCGACACAGGCCCTGCGCACCGAGCCTGTCGCGGTCGCGTCGATCGGAAGGAGGATCACCATCTCGGCATCGCGTTGTGGCCAGAGCGGCCTGCCGAAGAGGAGGAAGACGCCGCCGATCAATACCGCCAGAAGCAGCGCGGCAAACAGGTTCGCGATCATGTTGCCGGGTTCACGAGGGAAGGAGTGCCTGCCATATCGCAGGAATGGCAGGCACTCCGTGGTCAACCGCCGATGAAGGGACTTTGTCCGGCGGCTTGCTACCAAATGAAATTGATGTCCTCTTGTTTCTTACAAATCGATGTCTCGGGCCTCTGCGTTCGATGGGTGAGACTTCAGTCTGAAGATGGTCCCAGACCGTTGATATGCATGCAGCCGAGTGCCCGGCGAAGCGTTGGTTTTCGCTGCTTCACTCTCGGTCCGCGTGTTCTTGCGAACCGCAGGCCGTTCCCTGAACGGTAGATCTCACACCGAGCATCTAGTCGCGCCGTATGTCCGAGCGATTGAGCCCGATACTCAGTCCTCGAGGTCCATCTGCTGATGGCCGGGCTGCTGGTGCCATAGCACCTGGCGATAATCCTTCAGTTCGACGACCTGGCTGCAGACCGGACAGACATAGCTGTCGCAGCATTGGCGAAGCGCCGGCGGGCCGCGACGGGCGGCAATGACCGGCGGGCGCGAATAGCCTTTCACGGCTGGATCAAGCATTGGTTTCCTCCTGGTGGTGTTGATTATCTCCGCCCAAAAGTTTGTCCCCTTGCCCTGCTATGTCGCGCCGGCGCGGCGTTCGGCCAGCGCTGAGCAGGTGGACGTAATGCTGATGGGGATTGCGAAAAGCCGCGACGGTATCGCCTTAATCGTTGCCGAGGGTCGCATCGAATTCTCCCTGTCGGGCGAGAACGGATGGGTCCCTCAACCACCGCCGTGCCAGCGCGAAAACAGGAAAGCACCCGGCGATCAGGTCCGCAATAACTTTCGACAAGAAGCGCCAAATCTTCAGGGCCGAGCGTGCCTCCAATTATATTAGCGAACCCTCATAACAAGGCGTATGTATGAGACAGCGGTCGCCGACGATCGCAACGTCAGGCGCCGCTTCACACATGGGAGGATGCCGTGGCTGAAACTGCTGTGAATGTGACGAAGCTCGAATCCAAATCGCACAACAATCCAGACGAGGTCCGCGCGCCCGCCAAGACGCGTGTCGAGATCGTCCGGCTGCCGGGTTACTCGCTGGCGCGCATGAACATGCAGCCGGGCTGGAAATGGTCCGAATGCGTTAAGCCGGTGGTCAAGACCGACAGCTGCCAGGTCTCGCATGTCGGCTATGTCGTATCCGGCTCGATCACGGTGCGGCTGACCGACGGCACGCAAAAGACCTTTGAGGCCGGCTCTTCCTACACCATCCCGCCCGGCCACGACGCCTGGGTCGAAGGCAACCAGCCGTTCCAATGCATCGAGTTCTTGAGCGCCGAAGAATACGCCAAGCCGGCGTAGGACGGCTTATAGACCCGCCGCTAAGGCAGGCGATGCCGTGGGATCGGGGCGAGCCGTCGCTCCGACCCCTTTCGCAGGTGCAAACGCCGTCTCATTCATTCGAATGAAGCACCTCGTTCGTTTGCCTGTAGACAAACGAAACGGCCCTACGCGTCCTTGACACGAGACTTCTTTTGTTCTCTTTCTGTTCCTGAAATCCGCCCTGTTCCAACAGAGAAATCTAATGCTGCAACGCGGCAGGGCGGCGGGCCGCAGACAGGAGCGCGGGATGCTCGGGACGAACGCCGCTTCAAGTGCCGCCACCATCCTGCATGCCGATCTCGATGCCTTCTATGCGTCGGTCGAGCAGTTGCTCGATCCGTCGCTGCGCGGCAAGCCGATCGCCGTCGGCGGCGGCGTTGTGCTGGCGGCTTCCTATGAAGCCAAGGTCTTCGGCGTACGCGGCGGCATGCCCGGCCGCAAGGCGCGGGAGCTCTGCCCGCAGTTGATCTTCGTGGGCGGACGCTTCAGCGAATACCAGCGGCTCGGCGACGCGGCGATCAAGGTGCTCGACGACTTCACGCCGCTGGTCGAGCGCATCTCGATCGACGAGGCTTTCGCCGACGTCGCCGGCTGCACGCATCTGTTCGGGCCGCCGCAAGAGATCGCACGAAAAATCCGCGAGCGGGTGAAGGCAGAGCTCGGCCTGCCGATCTCGATCGGCGTGGCGCGGACGAAGCATCTCGCCAAGATCGCCTCGCAGGTGGCGAAGCCCGACGGGCTGGTGATGGTCGAGCCCGGCGGCGAGCTCGCCTTCCTGCACGACCTGCCCGTCACGCTGATGTGGGGCGTCGGCCCGGCGACCAGGGCAAGGCTCGCGGAGATCGGCATCGAGACGATCGGGCAACTGGCGCGCACCCATAGCGGCGCGCTGGAACGGCTGATCGGCCATGCTGCCGGCCAGAAGCTCGCCGCCCTTGCCTGGAACCGCGACCCGCGGAAGCTCGATATGCATCGGCGAGCGCATTCCGCCGGCGCGCAGTCGGCGCTTGGCCGGAAGCCCGCGCTGCCGCGCGTCTTCCTGCCGACGCTCCTACATCTGGCCGACCGCGTCGCCAGCCGGTTGCGCGCCAAGGACCGGCCCGGCCGCACGGTCACGGTGCGCGTGCGGTTCGCCGACATGCGCGCGGTCACCCGCTCCGTCACGCTGGAGCAGCCGATCCAGGCCACCACGATGCTCGCCGAGATCGCCGAGGAGCTGGTTCGCGGCGTGCTCGCCGCCCATCCGGGCGAGAGGGACATCTCGCTGCTGGCGATTTCCGTCTCGCATTTGGAGGAAGGAGCCGAACTGCAGCTCGAACTGCCGCTCGGCCTGGCGGACGAGAAGCTGAAGCCCGGCAGCCGCAAGGGTCTCGCCCGCTTCGGCGCCGACCGCGCCATCGACAAGATCCGCCAGCGCTTCGGCAGGGAGGCGCTTGGCTACGGCACGGTGGCGCTGGAAGGCACGCGCTCGGTGCCCGACGGGTTCAGGGAACTGGCGGAGAAGGAGCTGTGAGATCGGAGCGCCCTCAATCGGTTTCCGCCCAGTCCAGCCGCATCGCCGCGCTCATCGTCTCCCCATGCGCGAGCACCGTCAGCCCCTCGCCGTGATGCGCATCGACGGTGTGCGAGACCGGCTCGAAGCATAAGAAGCCGGCATCCGGTGACGGCGAATAAAGGATGTAGACGTCGAGCTCCGGCGAGGCGGCGAGCGTGACCGCGACGCCCTGCTCCGGCTGGGCGATGGTGGCGCGGCCGTCCCAGCCCTCGAAGGCGTTGTTCACCCAAGCCGGCGGCAGCGGCGTGGCTTGCGCGAAATCCCAGATCGGGCGCTCACTCACCGGCACGACGCCGACGGGGAGATGCCGCTCGTCCTCCAGCCAGACACGCCTCGCCTTCGCCTGCAGCGTGGTTGTCTCGCCGCGCGGAAACCAGGGATGGAAACCGAGACCGTAAGGCAGGCGCATGCCGGCGCGGTTCTCGACACTGAGGCGCGCCTCCAGCGCGCCGTCGCGCAGCGCATAAGTCACGGTAGCCTCATAACGGTAAGGCCCGATAGCGCCCTCGTCGAGCAGCAGCTCCGCCTCGGTATCGGTGCGGCGGGCAAGCCGCCAAGGCTTCTGAAAACCGTCGCCATGGATCGGAAAGGCTTCGCCGGGCACATTCGGCGCGACGGCATGGAAGCGGCCGTCGAAAGTGAAGCCGCCGCCCGAGATGCGGTTCGACCACGGCACAAGGAGCTGGCAGCCTGAAGCGCCACCGCCATCCCCCGGCTTCAGGAGCGGAACCGGCGCGGCGCCGGCGGCGAGCGCGTCATAGCGGGCGATCGCCGCACCCGTTTCAGGCGCCACGACCAGCCTCGCCTGCCCGTCATTCAGCTCGATCATGCCGGCCATCTCTCACCAGCCGCCGTCGACGGCGATGTTCTGGCCGCTAATCATGTCGGAGGCAGGCGAGACGAGGAACAGCACGAGATCGGCGACATTGTCCGGCTCGATGCGTTTCTTCAGGCTCTGGTTCGCGAGGATCCAGTCATTGTATTCCTTCAACCGGTCGCCGAAGACGCGCTCTTCCGCCTCCGAGACCACCGCGCCCGGCGACACGGCGTTCACCCTGATGCCATGCGGCCCCAGCTCGCGCGCCAGCGATTTGGTGAGGCCAAGCATGGCGCCTTTCGACGCTACATAGGGCACGTAGCCGTCCCAGCGGCCGTTGAGCGTGATCGAGCAAAAATTGACCATCTTGCCGTAGCCCTTGACCTTCATGCCGGGCGCGCAAGCCCGCGCCAGCGCGAAGGCGGCCGAGGAGTTGACCCGGATCTGGTCCTCATACTCGGCGAGCGAGAATTCCTCGAACGGCCGATTGATGATCAGCGCCGCGTTGTTGATCAGGATGTCGATGCCGCCTTCCTTCGCCGCCAGCTCGGCAACCGCGGCTTCCGCCGCGGCCAGATGGTTGAGATCGCAGCCGACGAAGGCGATATCGCCGCCGGCCTGACCGGCCAGCCCGGCGACGATCTCCACCGCATTCGCGGCATCGGGACGGTCAAGCACCAGAACGCGCGCTCCGGCCCGCGCCAGCGTCACAGCCTGAGCCCGGCCAAGCGAGCCTAGGCCACCCGTCAGCAGCACTTTGCGACCAGCGAGCATCGTCATCGGCTCCTCCTCACAAAACGGAGTGGACTTCGTCGATCGAGGTGTCCGCGACGCGCTTGTCCAGCACGACCTCGCCGCGCGCCATCGCCACGACGCGGTCGCAGCAGTCGAAGACGTGGTGCATATTGTGGCTGATGAAGACGCCTGTCACGCCCTGCTCCTTCAGGCCGCGCACGAAGCCGATCACCTTGTTCGTCTCCTTGACCGACAGATGGTTGGTCGGCTCGTCGAGGATCATCACCTTGGACTTGAAATGCATAGCTCGGGCTATGGCGACGCCCTGGCGCTGACCGCCGGACAGCTCTCCGACGAGCGCGTCGGGAGAGCGCAGATGCAGGTCGACATTGGCGATGGCGCGGATGCTCTCCTCAGCCATCTTTTTCTGGTCGAGGATGCCGACGCCGAGGATCGAGAACCGGGTCGGCTCACGGCCGATGAACAGGTTCCTGGCGATCGACATGGTGGGGACCATGGAGTTGTACTGGTAGATGGTCTCGATGCCGAGATCCATCGCGTCGCGCGGGGTTGCGATGCTGACTTCCCTGCCCTCCACCTTGATCTCACCCTTGTCCGCCCGGTGGACGCCGGACAGGATGTTGATCAAGGTCGACTTGCCGGCGCCGTTGTCGCCGACCAGACCGAGCGCCTCGCCGCGCCGGAAGTCGAGGGTCACGCCCTTCAGCGCATGCACGCCGGAATACCATTTGTGCAGGTCGCGCACCGAGATGATCGCGTCACCCACGGCTTAAGCCTCCATCTTGATGGCCTTGGCGCGCTTGCGCATCCAGGCATTGGCGACGACGGCGAAGATGGTCAGGAAGCCGATGGCGAACTTGAACCAGTTGGCGTCGACATGGCTGAGCACCAGCCCGTTGTCGATGACCCGGATCAGCGTCGTGCCGATGATCCCGCCCATCACGGTGCCGATGCCGCCGGTGAGCGAGGCGCCGCCGATGACAGCGGCGGCAACCGCCTGCAATTCCAGCCCCTCGCCGATCGAGGGCAGCGGCGAGCCAAGCCGCAGCACCTGCAGCATGCCCGCGAAGCCGGAAAGCACCGAGCACAGCATAAAGCAGACGATCTTGACCCTGGCGGTCGGGATGCCCATCGAGGCGGCGGCCGGCAGGAAGCCGCCGGTGGCTTTGATCCAGTTGCCGAAATTGGTGCGCGAGAGCATCAGCGAGGTCAACACCGCGACCGCCGCGAACCACAGGAATGACATGCGGAACATGTTGCCGGGGCCGACAAAGGAGGTGAACAGCCAGTTGGGCAGGTCGATGGGCAGCAGCGGCGGGAAACCGCCGGAGACGACGACCGTGAGCGAGCGCGCCATGAACAGCATGCCGAGCGTGGTGATGAAGCTGGGGATAGCGAAGCGGATGGTGACGTAGCCGTTGATGAAACCGATGGCCGCGCAGACCAGCAGCCCGGCGAGCAACGCCAGCGGGAACGGGGCGCCATGCACCATCAGCACCGCCATGGTCATCGGCATCAGCGCGAAGACCGAGCCGACCGAAAGATCGAACTCGCCGCTGATCATCAGGATGGTGACGCCGATGGCAACGAGGCCGGCCTCCGGCAGGATGCCAAGGATGCCGCGCAGATTGTCGGCGTTCAGGAACACGCCGTGCGAGCGCACCTGGAACAGGATGATGAGCAGCACCAGAAGGATCAGCCCGGCCAGCTCCGGTTTTTCGAGATAGGTCTTGAACAGGCGCTTCAACGAAAGGCTCCGGTGCGATGATTGAGAAAAGTACTGGGGCGCCGCGTTCCTTCACACCCCCTCTGTCCTGCCGGACAGAGGGGGGGCTGTCCCGCCAGCATTTCGGTGACGGGCGTCTCGGCCAATCTCAAAGGCATGCGACCTCAGCGCATACCTTGGGCAGACAGCGCCATGATGCTGTCGGCTTCCTTCGGCCGCACGATGCCTTGGCCGGTGTCGATGTCCGAAGGAGCAAGGCCGATCTTCTTGTTCAGATAGGCCTCCATCACCGGCATGAAGCCCTGCATGTAGGGCTGCTGGTCGACCAGCGCCTGGACATAACCCTTCTGCATCTGCTGCAGCACTTCCGGAACGAGGTCGAAGCCACCGAGCAGCACCTTGCCGGGCGCCACGCCGCGATCGGCCAGCACGCGCGCCACGCCGGCGCACCAGAAGCCGGTGTCGAAATAGGCCGTGGTGTCGGGATGGGCGTTCAGATAGGCGCCGACGCGGTCGGAGGTGATGGCGAGATCGGTGCCGCTGTCGATGCGCTCCCACGACACGTCACGGTCTTTATGCGCGGCCTTGTACTCCTCGACAAATTGAATGATGCCGGCGCCGCGGCTTTCCGACCAGTTCTGGCCGGGGGCCGAAATGCCGACCAGAACCTTGATCGGGCCGTCCTTCGGGAAGCTCTCGGAAATCGCCTTGGCGAGCGAATAGCCGGCCGGCTTGAAGCCCTGGCCGACGAAGGCCTGGCGCGCATTGCCCTTGGCGCCCTCGGTGTCGTCGACATTGACGGCGATCACCAGCACGCCGGCGTCGCGCGCCTCCTTGATGACGTCGTCGAAAGCGTGGTCGTCGACAATGGAGGTCAAAAGCGCGTCAGGCTTGGCGGCAAGGGCTGCGCGCATGTTCGCGACCTGCTGTTCGACCGAGCCCTCGGTCTGGGTGAAGACCATGTTGCAGGTCGCCTCAACCTTGCCGCAGGCATCGTCGAAACCCTTCTTCACCGCCTGCCAGAACGTGTTCGAGGCCGACGAATGGTGGGTGAAGACGATGTTGAGCCCGTCGGCGCGGGCAACGGACTGGCCGCCGATCAGGGCGACGCCGAGCAATAGCATTGCGGTGAGTTTCTTCATATCTGTTCCTCCCTTTGGATCTTCAGATGCTTGTCCTGTCGCTGACGCGACGGTGGACGGTGTAGGCGCGGCCGAGGTCCGGATTGAGCGCCAGTCCCAGGCCCGGCCCGGGCGGCACGGTGATCATGCCGTCCTTGACCTCCGGCAGCACGGTCACCAGGTCGCGGTACCAGGTGCGGTAGAAGGCGCGCACGCTTTCCTGGACGAGCGCGTTGGGCGCGTTGAGCGACAGATGCGTCGAGGCGGCGAGCACGACCGGCCCGGTGCAGTCATGCGGCGCGACCGGCAATCGCCAGGCCTCGGCCATCGAGGCGATCTTGCGCGCTTCCGAGAGGCCGCCGCACCAGGAGATGTCGAGCATGACGATGCCGGCCGCTCCCGTCTCCAATAGATCGCGAAAAGCCCAGCGGCTGCCCAGCGTCTCCGAGGCCGAGATCGGCGCCGGGCTGGCGGCTGCGTAGCGCTTGAGGTCGCCGAGGCTGTCCATGCGGATCGGGTCCTCATGCCAGTAAGTCGCGTAGGGTTGCAGAGCGTGCGCGATCTTCATGGCCGGCAGGAGCTGCCACATGGAGTGGAACTCGACCATGACGTCCATCTTGTCGCCGACGGCTTTGCGAATCTTTTCAAATGGTTCGAGGGCCGCCTTCAGGTCGGCGGCCGAGATGTCGTTGCCCCGCGCCTTTTCGGCCGCGTGGTCGAACGGCCAGATCTTCATGGCGCTGATGCCGTCCTCCAGCAGTTCCTCGGCCAGTTCGCCGGCGCGGGTGAGGAAGCTGTTGAGGTCGTCATAGTCCCGCCCGCCGCCGATGCCGTAATTGGCCGTCGTCTGGCCCTTGGCGTCCTTGATGTATTCGGTGCCGGCGCAGGTGTTGTAGGTGCGGATCGAACGGCGGCTGAAGCCGCCGAGCAATTGCGCGACCGGCTGGCCGGTCGCCTTGCCGAAAATGTCCCACAGCGCGATGTCGAAGGCCGAGTTGCCGCGCACCTCGGCACCGCTGGACCGGAAGCCGAGATAGCCGACGAGGTCGGCTGCGAGCAGGTCGATCTGCAGCGGATCGCGGCCGATCACCCTGGGCGCGACATATTCGTGCAGATACTCCTCGACGGTGCGCGACAGAAAGAACGTCTCGCCGAGCCCGGTGATGCCCTCGTCGGTATGGACCTCGACCCAGAGCAGGTTCGGTCGCTCCTCGATGCGGATTGTTTCGATGGCGGTGATCTTCATCGGGCTGCCCCCATTCTAGGCGATCCCCGCATCGATGAGCGCCTTGACGCTCTTGTCGAAATGCTCGGCCATGTGCTCGGCGGCCAGTCGCGGATCGCCCTTGAGGATGGCGTCGGCTATGTCCTCATGGCCCTTGATCATCTTGAGCTGGGCTTCGTCGGAGGAGCGGGTGCGCCACCCGATCACCCAGGTGCGGCGGGTGACGCCGCTGAAGGCGGTGACGATCAGCGAAAAGACCGGATTGTGCGAGGCCGCCGCGATCGCCTCGTGGAAGGCGATGTCATGCTCCATGACGGCTTCCGGGTTCCTGAAACTCTCGCGCATCTGCCGGGCCGATCGGCCAATGGCCGCCGCCTCCTGGTCGGTGCGGCGCAGCGCGGCGAGCGCGACGGTGCGCATCTCGATGGTGCGCCTGACGTCATAAACCTGCTGCACGCTGATCTGCTGGGTGGTGATGCCGTGCTCGATCACCATCGACATGGCGCCGGTATCGAGCTTGGCAACGGTGGCACGGCGCCCGGCGCTCATATCGATCAGGCGCATCGCCGACAGCGAGCGGAAGGCCTCGCGCACGACGGTGCGCGAAACATTGAGCTGGCGCGTCATGGCGGCTTCGCTGGGCAGCGGATCGCCTGGCGCAAGGCCCTCGGAACGGATGTGCTGGGTGATCGCCTGAATCGCGGTGCTGACTAGGCCAGGGCTCGGCTCATCCGGTGGGTCCGCCTGCTCTTGCATTCCGCTCCCCCAAGACCTGTATGACAGGTTATTATTGAATTGCTCATAATTCACGCAAAAGATATGTGTCAAGCGTAATTCCAGATCTGGAGGGACTCGATGAGCGGAACGGAAGCCGGCCTGATCTTCGACGCGCGCGACGTGGTCGGCGAGAGCCTGGAATGGGACGAGCGCGTCGGCAGGCTGGTCTGGGTCGACATCATCGGCCGCCGGATCCATCGGCTCGATCCGGCAAGTGGAGCGCATGAAAGCTGGCCGACGAGCGACCTCGTCACGTCGATCGGATTGCGCGCCGATGGCGGCGCGCTCGTCGGGCTGCGCAAGGACATCGCGCTCTGGGATTTCGGCGGGCCATTCCGAACATTCACGACGATCGAGGCCGACCGGCCGGCCACGCGGCTCAACGAAGGCGTGGTCGCGCCGGACGGGTCGTTCTGGGTCGGCACCATGGCCAACAATATCGGGCCGGACGACGCACCGGTGGCGATCACGAGCGATGAGGGCCAGCTCTACCGGATCTGCCCAGACGGCGATGTGAGGCTCCTCAGCGAGGACCGGTTCGGCATCACCAACACGATGGTGTGGCTGCCCGACGGACGCTTCATCACCGCCGACACGATCAAGAACGCGCTCTATAGCTATGGCTGGGACCGGAAGGCTGGACGGCTCGGCGAAGCGCGTCCCTTCTTCGCCGGCTTCGAGCGCGGCCTGCCGGACGGCTCATGCCTCGACGCCGAGGGCTATGTCTGGAACTGCCGAGTGGTGGGCGGAAGCTGCCTCGTGCGCATTTCGCCCGGCGGCAGGCTCGACCGGATCGTCGAGTTGCCCTGCAGCTGGCCGACGAGCTGCGCTTTCGGCGGCGCGGACCTCAACACGCTGTTCGTCACCTCCGCGCGCTTCACCATGAGCGCCGAGCATCTTGCCGCCAACCCTTTCGAGGGCGGCCTGTTCTCGCTCAAGCCCGGCATGCGCGGCGTTCCGGCCAACCGCTTCGGATGATCTCCCCTGCATGTGACTGTCGAAGGCGGCGATGAGCGCCATTAGGATGTGAGCGGTGCGCGATCCGCCCATCGCTAGACCGCGTTGGCGCAATCCAATCCGGTTCGCGCCCTCCCCGCTCCATGCTAACAGAAGCACTTTTGGGAATTCCAACAGATGGACAGCGACATGGCAGGCGAAAAAGTAGCTCTGGTGACGGCGGGCGGCAGCGGCATGGGGGCCGCGGCGGCGAAACGGCTGGCGGCGGATGGGTTCAAGGTCGGCGTGCTCTCTTCCTCCGGCAAGGGCGAGGCGCTGGGCAAGGAGCTCGGCGGCTTCGGCGTCACCGGTTCCAACCAGTCGAACGACGACCTCAAGCGCCTCACCGACGGCGCGCTGGAACGCTGGGGCCGCATCGACGTGCTGGTTAACAGCGCCGGCCACGGGCCTCGCGCGCAGATCATCGAGATCAGCGACGAGGACTGGCACAGGGGCATCGAAACCTATTTCCTCAACGCCGTGCGCCCGACCCGGCTGGTGACGCCGGTGATGCAGAAACAGAAATCGGGCGCCATCATCAACATCTCGACCGCCTGGGCGTTCGAGCCGAGCGCGATGTTCCCGACCTCGGCCGTGGCGCGCGCCGGGCTTGCCGCCTTCACCAAGATCTTCGCCGACACCTACGCGGCCGACAACATCCGCATGAACAATGTGCTGCCCGGCTGGATCGACAGCCTGCCGGCGACGAATGAGCGCCGCGACAGCGTGCCGATGAAGCGCTACGGTACGTCGGAGGAGATCGCCGCGACGATCTCGTTCCTCGCTTCGGACGGGGCGGCCTACATCACGGGCCAGAACATCCGCGTCGACGGGGGCATCACGCGAGCGGTGTGAAAGGGCAGCATGCGGTCAAAGAGGACGCCGCCTCGGGTCATCCCGCTCTGCGGGAATTGAGAACCCACAAAAAGGCTATGGCAGCCACCAAGACAATCGAATTGCCGACCACGATATTCCAAAAGCGAGTGGGGTCGTCCGCCAGCGCGACCCAATGCAACTTGCCCCGGACTTCGCCTGTCTTGATGCCGCAGGCAATGTTGTAGATCGCCAGCGCTGCGAGCGCCGCCATCAGGACAAAGAGGTCGTTGTTCTTGTCGCGATCCATCGAGCGGCTTTTATCAGCGCTTGGTGAAGTTTTGCTTACCTTGGGTAAGGCGGCGGCCGGGAGACCGGCGCCGCCTTACCATCATTTTACTGGTTGATCTCCGGCTCGACGAGCTTGGCAAGGTTGCGCAGCGATTCCTGCCAGCCGAGATAGCAGGCCTCGGCGGGAATGGCGTCCGGGATGCCGGCCTGAGTGATGTTGATCTCGGTGCCGACCGACACTTTCTTCAGGATCACGGTCACTTCGATCTGGCCCGGCAGGTTGGGATCGTCGAAACGGTCGGTGTAGCGCAGGCGCTCGCCCGGGACGAGCTCGACGAATTCGCCGCCGAAGGAATGGCTGTCGCCGGTGGTGAAGTTGCGGAAGGACATCTTGTAGGCGCCCCCGACCTTGCCCTCGAACTCGTGCACCGTGCAGGTGAAGCCGTTCGGCGGCAGCCACTTCGCCAGCGCATCGGCTTCGACGAATGCGCGGTAGACCTTCTCCGGCTTGGTCGCCAGGACGCGGTGCAGTTGGATGGTGCTGGGCATATCTCGATATCCTTCCTTTGTTGATCGATGCCCCAAGGACCGGCGGACTTCGGCCGGTCCGACAGAGGCTGTCAAATTTTTCGTCCCGCCGCTACCGTGCCGCTCTACAACGGAGGCAATCGGCCGCCCTGCTGCGACAAATGCATCCATTCACGGCTGCCTGCACAATCTTTTGGCAGAAAACCTTGCAAAATTAAGTAAAATTGAGAATGGCTCGCGCCATAATTGTATTAGATTCCGCTTACTCTATCTGCGCAAAAATATCGACAAAAATAGCGGCAATTTTCGCTGTACTAAATGTTTGTTTTCGGGAACGATAGCCCGTGTTGCAAGTTGGTTCGGACCAGGCACTTGAACTTGCAATGAGCCACCGGGCGGGGCAGCGCGGAAGGAGTGTCCGATGAGCTTCGTCGTCAACGCGATAGGCGTTCCTCTTTACTATAGCGGCGCTTCCAACCATTGGTTTTCGGCGTCCTCGTCCGGGCCGACCTTGAACGGCACCAGCGGCAACGATTCCATCTGGGGCGCCAGCGGCGTCAACGTCACCATGTATGGCGGCGCAGGCGACGACATCTATTACCTCTATTCGGCGAGCAACAAGGTGGTCGAGAACCCTGGCCAGGGCGTCGACACGATCAACACATGGATGAGCTACACGCTGCCGGACAATGTCGAAAACCTCGTCGTCACCAACGCTCATAATTACGCCTTCGGCAATGCGCTGGACAACATCATCACCGCCACGGCGGGCGGCCAGACGCTGGACGGCGGCGCGGGCAACGATGTCCTGATCGACGGCGGCGGCGGTGCCGACACTTTCATCATCGCGAAGGGCAACGGGAGCGACTTGATCGTCAATTTCGCCTCGAACGATACCGTGCGCCTCGATGGCTACGGGTTCACGTCGTTCGCCGCCATCCACGAGAACCTGATCCAGGCGGGACCCAATGTGCTGCTCAACCTCGGATCGGGCGAAATCCTCGAATTCAAGAACATGACGATCGACAAGCTGCAGCCCAGCCAATTCGAGCTGCCGATCGACAAGTCCGGCATGACGCTGTCCTTCAGCGACGAATTCAACACGCTCAATCTTCACAATGCCCAGGGCGGCACCTGGGACACCAATTTCTGGTGGGGCGCACCGAACGGCAGCACGCTCACCCGCAATGGGGAATTGCAGTGGTACATCGACGCCAATTACGGCCCGACCAGTTCGGTGCATCCCTTCAGCGTCGACAATGGCGTGCTGACGATCACCGCGGCGCAGGCGCCGGCCGATATCAAGCCTTTGATCAACAATTACGAGTACACATCCGGCATCCTGACCACGCACGACTCCTTTTCGCAGACCTACGGGTATTTCGAAATGAAGGCCGACTTGCCGGAAAACGCCGGCGCCTGGCCGGCCTTCTGGCTGCTGCCGGAAGATGGCTCGTGGCCGCCAGAGCTCGACGTGGTGGAAAAATATGGCCAGAAGCCGAATTCGCTGCTGGTGACCGCGCATACCAACGAAACGGGGCAGCACACGACGGTCGGATCGACGGTGAACGTCATGGACACGGCCGGCTTCCATACCTATGGCCTGCTGTGGACACCGGAAAAGCTGGTGTGGACCTATGACGGCGTGCAGGTCGCCGAAGCGGCGACGCCGTCCGACATGAACAAGCCGATGTATATGCTGGTCGATCTCGCGATCGGCGGACAGGCCGGCGCGCCGCCGGACCACCTCGCCACGCCGGCCCAGATGAAGATCGACTATATCCATGCTTATACGCTGGATGAGCTTCAGCAGAGCCATTTGAACGTCGCAGGCGAACACACAGCCTAGGCGGCCGAGCCAATGTCACGGGAGAGCGCTCCGGGTGCGATCAGGCAGGCCGGCCTGCGGTCGATGTTTCTGCGCGCCGTAACCGATGTCGGCCTGTTCTCGCTGCTCATCAACCTTCTGCTGCTGGTGGTCCCGCTCTACCTGCTCCAGGTCTATGACCGCGTGCTGCCCTCCTCCAGTGTCGAGACGCTCGTCTATCTTTCGGTCATCGCGGTCGCGGCGCTTGGTTTCCTTGGCTTCCTCGACGCCGTCCGCGCCATCTATACACAGCGGGTCGCCGCGACCGTCAATGACAGGCTAGGCGCCAGAACGTTCGCGGCTTCGCTCGGCTCCGGCAATGCGCCGTCGCCGCTCACCGACCTCGCCTCGGTCTGCGCCTTCATCCGCTCGCGCGGTGTCTCGGTGCTCTTCGATCTGCCCTTCGCGCCGGTCTTTCTCGCCTTGCTCTACCTGATCCATCCGCTGCTGTTCTGGGTCACGCTCGGCGGCGCGGCACTGCTCGTCGTGCTGGTCTTCGCCAATCAGTTTGCCATCGGCAAGAACGATGCGCTCTCGGCGGAGCGTTCGGCCTTGGCGAGCCGGGCCGAGCAGGCCTTTGCCCGCAACGCCGACACGCTGCGCGCCATGGGCATGGTGGAAAACGCCGCGCGCACATGGGGGCGGCATGTGGCCGAGGCGCTTGTCCTGCATGACCGCTCGGCCGGCGCCAACGCCGTCTTCAGCGGCGCTTCCAGGGCGCTGCGCATGATGTTGCAGCTGGCGATCCTCGGAACCGGCGCCTGGCTGGTGCTCAAGAGCGAGATGACGGCCGGCATGATCTTCGCGTCCTCGCTAGTGTCGTCGCGCGCGCTGCAGCCGCTCGACCAGTTGATCAGCTCCTGGCGGCAGCTCGTCGAGGCCAGGCGCGCCTGGACGCGCCTCGCAGGAGCCCTGGCGGCGCAGCCGGTTCAGGCGAGCAAGCTCATCCTGCCCGACCCGACCGGCGCGATCTCCGCGCAGGATCTTTTCTTCATCGCGCCGAATGCCACCTTCGGCGCCGAGCCGATCCTGAAGCGGTTGAGCTTCACGATAGCCGCCGGCGAAGCGGTGGCGATCGTCGGCCCGAGCGGCGCCGGAAAATCCACGCTGGCGCGGCTGCTTGTCGGCGCCACGCAGCCGAGCGGCGGTTCGGTCAGGATCGACGGCGCCGAACTCAGGACCTGGGACGAAAACCAGCTTGGACGGCATATCGGCTATCTGGCGCAGGAGGTGGAGCTTTTCCCCGGCTCGATTGCCGACAACATCGCGCGCTTCGACGCGAAGGCCGACGACGCGGCAATCGTCGAAGCGGCAAGGCGCGCCGAGGCGCATGAGCTGATCCTTTCGCTGCGCGACGGCTACCAGACGGCGATTGCCGGCACGCTGTCGGGCGGCGAGCGGCAGCGGATCGGGCTGGCGCGCGCGTTCTACGGCAATCCGCGCATCCTGGTGCTGGATGAACCCAGCACGCATCTCGACGGCGCCGGAGAGACCGCGCTGGAAGCCGTGCTTGCCGCCACCCGCGCCGCGGGCGTCACCACGATCGTCATCACGCATCGCCCTTCGATCGCCGTGGCTTGCGACCGCGTGATGGTCTTGCGCGGCGGCGTCATCGAGACGTTCGGGCCAAGCGCGGAGGTGTTGCGGCAGCCGGGTAAAGCCGCGCAGCGGAGCACGGTGGCGACAGGATCGTTCGCGCCGACCATCCGCGCCGCGCCGACCATCCGCTAGGGGTCCTGAACGATGGCGCAGAGCCTCACCTTCGACGGCAGCCCGCGCACCAATTTCCGCCGCACCGCCTTCGCCGGCTACGCCGCGATCGCGCTGCTCGCCGGCGGCTTCGGCTATTGGGCGGCCAAAGCGCCTCTGGCCGGCGCGGTGATCACGCAAGGCACGATCGCGGCGACCGGCGGCAACATCCTGATCCAGCATCGAGAGGGCGGCATCATCAAGCAATTGCTGGTGCATGAAGGCGACCGCGTGCGCGAAGGCCAGGACCTTATCCTGCTCGACCGGACCGCCGCGGAAGCCGATCTCAACCGGCTGACAAGGCAATGGATCGCGCTCAAGGCAAGTGCGGCGCGGCTGGAGGCCGAGCGCGACGGGCTCACCACGCTGGCGCCCATCGCCGAGCCCGCCCCGGCGCCGTTCCAGCAGGAGTTTCAGAAGCTGATCCGCGAACAGCAGAAGGAGTTCGACGCCAGGCTTGCACGCTTCCGATCCGAGCAGTCTATCCTGGCGCAGCGCGTCGCCATGCATCGCGAGTCGGTCAAAGGGCTGAACGCGCAGAAGGCGGCAATCGAACAGCAGGCCGAGGTGGTGAAGAAGGAGCTCGGCATCAAGACCGACCTCCTCGACAAGGGCCTCACCAACCGCACCGAATATTCGCAGCTCTTGCGCTCGGAGGCCGACCTCGTCGGCCAGGCGGGCGCGCTGGAGGCGGACCTCGCCTCCGCCAACACGCAGATCGTCGAGGCGGAGGCGCAGACCGAGCGCGCCACCACGCAGCGCGTCGAGGAAGCGCTGACCAAGCTCGACGATGTGAGGACCAATCTCGCCGACATCGAGGAGCGGATGCGCGCCGCGCAAGCGGTGCTGGAGCGTACGACGATCACCGCGCCGGCGGCGGGCATCGTCGTGTCCTCGACCTACAACTCGCAAGGCAGCGTGGTCGCGCCCGGCGAAAAGATCATGGAGATCCTGCCCACGGCCTCCGGCCTTGTGGTGGACGCCAGGTTGCGGCCGAAGGACATCGACCAAGTGCATGTCGGCCAGCCGGCAAAGCTCAGGCTTTCCGCGCTCAACACCAGGCTCACGCCGGAAGTGCCGGCCACCGTCAGCGAGATTTCCGCCGACCGGCTGATCGACGAAGCCACTCACGAACCCTATTTCCGCGCCAAGCTGAAGATCACCGATGCCCTGCCCGCCGGCGTGAAGGCCGAGCAGCTTTATCCCGGCACCCCGGTCGACGCATTCATCAGCACCGGCGAGCGGACTTTCTTCGAGTATCTGGTACGCCCGATGATGGATTCTTTCGCGCGGGCGTTCAGGGAACGATAGGGCTTCCATAACCCAAACGATCACCATCGGTTGTCTCGCCCCGTAATTCGAGAACGCACCTATGCTAGCTTAGCCCCGCGTCCATCGCTCGACCCTGAGGGCCAATTCATATTGGATTAATGACGTAACTTCTCGTCAGTGCATGCGGCGGCGCGGCAGGCCTTGCTTCGATCATCGTACGGAACACGCTCCACAAGAACCGGGCAATCGACATGCTGTCAGGCTTCAGGAGCCTCCGGCTCTTCCGCACATCGCTTCGAACGGGCGGCCGCTTTGCGACAGGCGCGAGTGTTCCCCCGCGCGGCACCCCGCGCGACTACGCCGCCGCGCCGGCTTCAACGGCCGCTTCTATCGCCCGGCCTGCTTCGATAAAGCCGAGCCGCCGTGCCTCTTTGCACAGACCCTGAAGCTCCTTCCCCAGGGAAGGAGAGAGCATGCCAGCGCCACAGGCCGCGAGCACGCGGCCGCGTGCGCTGAAGAAGCTTGCCCATGGCAAGGGTTCACCTGCCGTGAACGCGTCGAGGCTCGCCGCGTGGCGGTCGGCGCCAGCCCAGTCGCCGGCAGCCAGGCAGGCATCGATCGCGTAGCGCCGAAACTGGAGATGGTTGTGGCTCACTGCGTTCGACGCCAGCATCGCTTCGCCCTCCTCGAGCGCGGCCTTCCGCGCTGCGGCATCGTTGGCGGCCGCAGCCAGCAGGCCGAGATACCATGGGCCGAGATACACCATCCCGGTGCTGCGGCTCATGCGCAGTGCCTCTTGCAGGTCGGCGATGGCCTCGCCGTTTCTTCCGGCCAGCCGGTGCACATCGCCGCGAAAAGCCAATGCCTCCGCCTCGAAGCGCGGGGCTTGGATCTCGCGGGCGAGATCGAGGGATGCTTCAGCGCTTGCCAGCGCCCTGTCGAGTTCCATCAACGAAGACCAGGCGAGATAGGCGTTCATATGGGCGATCAGTTCTGCGCGCTGGTGGACGATCTCCCTCGACGCCTCGATTGCCGCCAGCGCCTCTCTGAGCAGATCGTTGATATCGCCGATATAGAGGCTGGTCGCCACAACCATCGAGCGGTTCGCGACCGCGATGCGGCCGAAGCCGTTGCGCTCACTGATTTCCACGCACGACCGATACTGCCGATGCGCGCTGAGCATCCGGCCGCGCATGTACTGCGCATCGCCGATGCCGCCCAATGACGCTGCCTCGATCTCGGTAGACCCTGCCCGGCGCGCGAGTTCGAGGCTCGACCGATGTTGTTCCAGGCAGCCGTCGATATCCCCGCGCGGAAACAGCAGATTGCCGTGGAGAAAATGCGCTCGGGCGGCTTCCTCGTCCAGCCCGGAGCGTTCGGCAATGCCCTCCACGGCCCGTACGTCCGCCAAGGCGCCGTCGACATCATCGGCTATGCGCTTGACCGCTGCCACACCGAGGAGCGCCCGGCAGCGCCCGCGCTCACCGTCCGCCAGGGCCAGCGCCTCGCTGTATGCGACGCCGGCTTCACCGGTGCGACCGAGACTTAGCAGAATCTCGCCGCGACATGAGAAGAGCGCGGAATGGGTTTCGTCATCACCGACAAGCCGCAGACCGCGCTCCACCAGCTCCAATGCTCGCCCATAGCGATAAGCACGATTCTCGCGGCCGGCAGCGTCAAGGAAAGCCCGGGGCGCGGCCTGATCTTCGGCCCGCTCGAGATGCTCGGCGCGCATGATCGGATCGCGCTCGGCAAACCACTGCGCCGCGCGGCGGTGCAGCGCTCGGCGTTCCTCCCGCGGCAAGGACAGGTATGCGCCATCGCGCATGAGCGCATGCGCGAACAGAAGGTCGTTGCCGGCGGGCTTCAGAAACCCACGCCGGATCAGGGCCTTGTAGTCCTGCTCGGGAATTTTCCAGCAGATGGCCGAGGGCATCGGGAGCAAAAAGCTGGCCGAGCACAGCGGCAATGCGCAGCGTGTGACGATCGCCGGGCGGCAGCATGTCCAGCCGGGCAAGCACGACACTATGGATGGTATCGGGTAACCGGTCCGGCCCCCGGTCGCCGCTTCGAAGCAGTTGTTCGAGAAAGAGAGGATTGCCTCCAGCGCGCTCGACGCAATTGACGGCGAAAGCATCGGTTGGCGCAAGGAATTTACCCGCGAGGGCCAAGGCCTCCTGGCGGTAGAGCGGCGCGAGATCGAGCGTGAGCCTCGGCCCCTCGCCGGCTCGCATTTGCCGGGCCGGCCCGGAAGGTTCCTCTTCCGTGCGCGCAGTTGTGACGACGAGTACCGGGCCCGTTGTTGCCGAGGCGGCAAGCACATCGACCTGCGCCAGCGTCTCAGCGTCCGCCCACTGCACGTCCTCAATGGTCAGGACGAGAGGCCGGCGAGCGCTTGCGCGACCGACCAACTGCAGCAATGTCTGTTCCAGCCCCTTGAGGCGAACCGCATTGTCCATCGCGTCATCGAGCGCCCGCCGGTCCTCGGGCAGGGAATGCTGCAGCAACCGGTACAGGTGGATTTCCAGATCGGCGTCGACGAGGCCGCTGTCGACGGCGATGCGCGGCTCGACTGCGAGACCTTCGACGAGAGCGCGGATTGCATTGCGTTTGGCGCCTGCGCCGAAGTCGAGGACGAGGCCGGTGTGGCACTCGAATCCCTGCTCGACGGCAAGCTTCTGAAATTCCTCGATCAGCCGGGTCTTGCCGATTCCTGCTTCGCCGCGGACATGCACGACGAGCCCGCGTCCAGTTTCGAGACACGTTTTCAAAGCGCCGGCAAACTGCGCCAGCTCGACCTGCCGGCCGACAAAGGCGGTTCTGGCGACACCCTCGGAGGAGAGGCCAGCCGGCCGCCAAGCCTCGATCGGCTTTTCCGAAACCCGGGCAGCGATGGTGCGGAGTTCGGCGCGGTCGACAAGGTGCGCGACCGACTGGTGCACCGAGTCCGACAGCAGCACGTCCTCGGCATCCGCCGCTCCGGCGAGTGCGCCGGCCAGATGGATGGCGCCGCCGGTTACCGTGAGCGTGCCCGCGCCGTCCTGATCGAGCCTCGTGACCAGCATTCGGCCGCTCGCCAACCCGATCCGGGCCGGAGGGATGCGGTCTTCCGCCGCCCGAACCGCCCTCACAATCTCAAAGCCAGCCCGCAACGCGCGTTCTGCGTCGTTGCCGTGGGCAACCGGCAAGCCGAAAAAGGCGATGGTGGTGCCGCCGAGCTGCCTGTCGACCATGCCCGCGTGGTCTGCGACGACCCGGTGCACGATGTCCGCGAAGCGAGCAGAGAGGGCCCGCTCCCGCTCGGGATCGTCCTCGTCGGCGAGAAACGACAAGTCGCCCATCTCGACAAACATGACTACGAGCTGACGCAGCTCCGATGCCGGTCCCGGCGGCTCCGCCACGGTCGTAGCTTCCGTGCTGGGGGTCTGAGGCTCCTGACGTGAAGACCTTGCCGCTTCAGCGGGGCCGGCAGCGATAGGCCGGGACTGCTCGCGCCGCCTTTGCTGAATCTCCTGATAGAGCTGCTCGGTCTCCGGCTCGGGCCGCACGCCGAGCTCGCGCTGCAGGATCTCGCGACAGACGTGAAACTGCCGAAGGGCCGCGCCGATTTGACCCTGACGGGCATAGAGCTGCATCAACGCCCGATGAACATTTTCCTGTAGCGGGTCGAGCGGCAGCAGGCGGAGCGCCAGTTCGAGCGCTCTTGCGGACGAGCCGGACGCCATCTGGTTTATCAATAAAGCCGTCAGCGCCTTGACGGCCATTTCATTCAGATGCTGCCGCGTAGCCCTAAGCCAATTTTCGAAAGCCGGCGCCTTCGGATTGAAAGCTTCCATGAACGGCCCCTGGTAGAGCGCCGCCGCCTCCTCGTCCGCTCGCGGTGTTCGGGCCGCCAGCAGTTGCTCGAAGTGGAGCGCGTCGACGTCGATGCAATCAGGGGCGAGAACGATCCCCTCCCCGGAGACTCCCGCCAATTCCGACCCTTTCAATCCGAGGGCCTGGCGCAGCACGAGAAGCTCCTGGCGCAGGCTGGCCCGCGCCTGGACCTCGCCACGATCCTCCCACAGCAACGCGGCCAGTTTGTCGCGCGACTGCGGGCGACCTCCAGCCATGGCGAGATAGACGAGCAACGCTTGCGCTTTGCGCGAAGCAACCGCGATCTGTCGGCCTTCCGCTGAGAAGACCTGAAGACCGCCGAAGGTGCTGAGCCGGATCTTCGCCATCGCGCTTCGCCCCACCGGCGCAGGATAGAGCCGCCAATGGGCGGACAAAAGATGGCAGTTCTCTTTTTGACGAAGCTTTGACGCTCGCCGCGACGTTCTTTGACGGCACACCGGTAAACCATCCTCCCGAGGCACTGTCACTACGGAGGATGCAATGCAGCTCGACCAGGACAAACTCAACGCCTTTCTCGGCAAGATGCTTGACGACATCGGCGCCGCGATGAACGCGTCGCTGGTGCAATTGGGCGACAGGCTCGGTCTCTACAAGGCGCTCGCCGCGGGCGGACCGATGACCCCGTCGGAACTCGCCGGCCGGACGGGTACCGCCGAACGCTATATCCGCGAATGGCTGGCGGCCCAGGCAGCGTCCGGATACGTGACCTACGATGCCACGTCCGGCCGGTTCTCGATGGCGCCGGAGCAGGCAACCGTCTTTGCCGACGACGACAGCCCGGTCTTCATGGCCGCGCTCGGCGATATCGTCGCCGCCACGGTGATGGATGGCGACAAGATCGAGGAGGCCTTCCGGACGGGCCGCGGCGTCGGATGGAACAAGCGCCACCCTTGCCTGTTCTGCGGCACCGCGCGCTTCTTCCGCACCAGCTATCTGCATCATCTGGTGCAGGAATGGCTGCCGGCGCTCGACGGTGTCGTTGAGAAGCTCGAACGCGGAGCTATCGTTGCCGATGTCGGTTGCGGGCACGGCGTCTCGACATTGCTGATGGCGGAAGCCTTCCCCAAGTCGCGCTTCTTCGGCTTCGATGCCCATCCCGGCTCGATCGAGGCAGGGCGCAAGGCTGCCGATACCGCCGGTGTCACTGAGCGCGCGACATTCGAAGTTCAGAGCGCCAAGGCCTTCGCCGGCACGGGCTATGATCTCGTCTGCTTCTTCGATTGCCTGCACGACATGGGCGATCCGGTGGGCGCCCTGAAGCATGTGCGCAAGACGATCGCGCCCGACGGCACGCTGATGATCATCGAGCCATTCGCCGGCGATCGCCTGGAAGATAACCTCAACCCGGTCGGCCGCATCTACTACGCGGGATCGACCATGGTTTGCACCCCGACATCGCTCGACCAGGAGGTCGGCCTCGCGCTCGGCGCCCAGGCCGGCGAGGCAAGGCTGCGCGAGGTGGCGAAGGCCGGCGGCTTCAGCCGTTTCCGCCGTGCCACCGAGACGCCTTTCAACATGATCCTCGAAGCACGGCCCTGAAACCGCGGGCAATCGCTGCTGCTACGGCAATACCCAAGAAGCAAATCCACCACGCAAGGAGAAGAACGATGACCAGATTGAAGCAAATGCTTGCCGCCACCGTGCTCGTCGCAACAGCCGGTGTACCAGTTGTCGCGATGGCGGATGAAGCCCCCAGCGAAGCGCCGGTCAGGCAGTATCTGAAGGCTTGGGACGCGCGCGACGTCGAGGCGATGCTGAAAACGTTTACCGACGACGCCGTCGTGATACTGCCCGCCCAGGCGCCGATCAGCGGGACAGAAAACCTGCGCGGGCTGCTGACGACTTTCGTGAAGAGTTTCTCGGAACCGGGCGCGACATTCACGTCTGGCCAGTTCACGGCGAACGGCTCCGTCGCCTATTTCCTCTGGCAAGGCGACACGCCATCCGGCCGCTATCCCTTCGGCGCCGACACCTTCGTGGTCCGGGACGGCCACATCGCATACCTGACGCTCGCTTTCGTCGCCGAACCGAAACCCGCCAAGAACTGATCCACCCCGCGCGCCGGCCCCAGGGCCGGCTCGCGCCAACGACCATTCCGGTTCGGGCCGGCGCCGATGCCGGCTCGCACCCGCGACAACAAGGAGAAACACCCGTGAGCAGCCCGGCACCGATCCAACAACCACCGCATTTCATCGCAACGCGCTACACGGACTTCTGGAACGACGTGCTGGTTCCGAAATTCATCCGCTGGAAGCACATCGTCGTCGACGGCCTGGCGCAGCACAGCGCACAGGTGTTCCCGACGCTGGAGGTAGGCCTCGGCGACAGGGTGATCGATGCCGGCTGCGGCTTCGGTGACACGACGCTCCAGCTCGCCAGGATCGTCGGCCCCTCGGGTTTGGTTGTCGGGCTCGACTGCTGCGAGGCCTTTCTCGATCATGCTCGCCGCGATGCGGCCCGCGCCGGCATCCGCAACGCCGTCTTTCTCGAAGCCGATGTCGAAACCTATCCGTTCGAACCGATCCACGATTTCTGCTTCTCGCGCTTCGGCACCCAGTTCTTCGAGGACCCGGTTGCCGCCCTTTGCAACATGCGCGCCGGACTGCGGCTCGGCGGCACGATGACGATGATCGTCTGGCGCGAGCTGGCCGAAAATCCGTGACTGTCGATCCCGAAGGACGTCGTCCTGCGCTTCCTGCCGCGGCCGAGCGAAAATGCCCGCACCTGCGGTCCCGGGCCCTTCTCGATGGCCGATCCCGATGTCGTCACACGCCTCCTCGAAGGCGCCGGCTACGGCCGGATTTCCTTCGAGCGCATCGATGCCGACGTGCTTGTCGGCCGCGACCTCGACGAGGCCGTCGAATTCCAGCTCGCGCTCGGACCGGCCGGCGAGGTCTTCCGGGAGGCGGAGGACGAAGCCATCCGGCAGCACGCGCGAATAACCGAAGCGCTCAAGGCCGAACTCAAGCCCTACCGGACGCCCGGCGGCGTCATGATGGGCTCCAGCTCGTGGAAAGTGACCGCGAGGCGGGAGCGCTAGGCGGAGCGCCGGCGTCGTCGATCCTGGCAGGATCGCGAACGTATCCCTGGCTCAATCGCCGCCTGTAGACATCGCGGCGCCAATCACCCAATCTGCCCGCGGGAACAATAAGCGCTTCGAAGAAAGCGCACAGGTGCGCATGAACAATCGCTGGACCTTGTACGATCCACGCCTGGCCTGGATGCTGGTTGCACCGGTGCTTCTGCTGCTGATCTTCTTCCTGGTGCTGCCGATCGCGGTGATGGCGGCCTATACGTTTGTCACCTTCGTCACCGCCGGCGTCGAAACCAGCGCGCTGACCACCGCCAACTGGCACGAATTCTTCACCGACAGCTATTATTCAGGCTTCCTGCTGAAGACGCTGCGGGTCGGCGCCATCACCGCGCTGCTGTGCGGGGTGCTCGGCTATTTCCCGGCCTATTTCATCTGGGCGACGAGCTTCAGGCACAAATGGCTGCTCTTGCTCCTGCTCATCGTGCCGTTCTGGATCAGCTTCACGATCCGCACCTTTTCGTGGGTCAATATCTTGGGCGAACAGGGCGTCATCAATGTCACGCTGCTCAAGATGGGCATCATCAGCGAGCCGCTGCCGATGCTCTACAACGAGGGCGCGGTGATCCTTGGGCTGCTGCACTTCCTTCTGCCCTACATGATCCTGAACGTCTATGTGAGCCTGGAGGGCATCGACCGCACGCTGATTTCGGCGGCCCGCTCGATGGGCTGCACCAGCGCGCAGGCGTTCCGCGAGGTGACCCTGCCGCTGTCGCTGCCGGGCCTCGCGGCCGGGCTGCTGCTCTGCTTCGTGCTGGCGGCCGGCAGCTATGTGACGCCGCAACTGCTCGGCTCGGGCCGCGACGCGCTGTTCGGCAACCTGATCTACGACACCATCATGGGCGAATTGAACTGGCCGATGGGCGCCACGCTGTCGATCGTGCTGTTCCTCGTTCTCGGCTTCTTCGCCGCGATCTACACCCGCTACATGGGCATGTCGCAGATTGTCAAAGGGTTGGGCGGATGAAGGCTGCACGACCGAAGAAAGAGGGCAAATGGGCCTGGCGGCTGACCGGCTTCGTCACGCTCTGCGTCTACATCTTCATGTTCGCGCCGATCGCGGCGACCGTCATCCTGTCGTTCAATGCCTCTATGTTCGGCGGCTTCCCGATGACCGGCTTTTCGCTGCAATGGTACGCCAAGCTGATGAACAATGACGCGGTGCTGACGGCCTTCCGCACCTCGCTGTGGATCGCGCTGGTCACAGCGATAGCCACCACGGCGATCGGCGTCGTCACGGCCTTCGCGCTGGTGCGTTTCGAGTTCCGCGGCAAGCAGGCGCTGAGCACGCTGGTGATCCTGCCGGCGCTGGTGCCGGAGACCATCCTCGGCGTCGGCCTGCTGGTGCTGATCAAGGCGATCGACCAACCGCGCACCATGCTGCTTCTGGTGCTCGGCCATATCCTTTTGGCCGTGCCCTATGTGGTGCTGATCGCGCAGGCGCGGATGGTCGGCATAAGACGCGTCTACGAGGAGGCGGCGCTCTCGCTTGGCGCCTCGCGCTTTTCGTCCTTCCGCGAGATCACATTGCCGCTGCTCATCCCTGCGGTCGTCGGCGGCGCGCTGCTCGCCTTCACCATCTCGTTCGACAACACTTCGGCTAGCCTGTTCTGGCGGCCGGCTGGCGTGGAGACCATGCCCACCCAGATTCTCTCCATGCTGAAAATCTCGATCAGCCCGGAGATCAACGCGCTCGGCACCGTGATGATCCTGGTGACCGTCGGCATTCCGTTGCTCGGCGGCCTGATCCTGCAGAGCCTGACCAAGTTGAAAAGACGCGGAGAACCAAAGGAGGAAGCACGATGAAACTGACGACAACCAAGCGGCTTGAACGGCTGCACGACCGATATGCCAATGGCGATCTGAGCCGCCGCACTTTCCTGACGCTGACCGCCGCCGCGGCGGCCGCCGCCGGTCTAGACATGCCGTGGATGCGCAAGGCGCTCGCGGCTGTCGAGCAGGTCCGCTTCGACGGCTGGGGCGGCACGGTGCAGGACGCGATCGACAAATATGCCTTCCAGCCCTACACGGCCAAGACCAAGATCAAGGTGGTCCAAGGCACGTTCGGCGACGAGAACGAGATCATCACCAAGATCAAGACGGCGAAACCCGGCGACTTCCAGATCGTGCATTCGTCCGGCGTGAACTATTACATCAAATACGTGAACGCCGGCATGAACTCGGAGATCAACGAGGCCAACATTCCCAACATGGCGAATGTGCTGCAGCCGATGATCGAACCGTTCCGCAAGCTGACGCCGAAGCTCTCGGCCGTGCCCTACGACTACGGCACCACCGGCATTGCCTACAACACCAAGGTGATATCGCCCGAAGAGGCGAAGGAGAAGGGCGCCAGCCTGCTGCTCGACAAGAAATATGCCGGCAAGGTCGGCGGCTATGCCGACATGACCACGCGTGTCTGGTACGCGGCTCTGGCCACCGGGCAAGACCCGAACAACATCAAGGACATGGAGACGATCTGGGCCAAGGTGCGCGAGACGCGCGACCTAGCCAAAAAATTCTGGAGCTCCGGCGCGGAGCTGATGGATCTGCTTTCCAAGGGCGAGATCGTGGTGACCGACGCCTGGTCGGGCCGAGTCGCCGCCCTGCAGGACCAGGGCCATCCGATCGGTTATCTCGACCCAGCCGGCTCCTATGCCTGGATGGAGGACATGCTGATCCTGAAAGGCTCGCCGATGGCGGAATGCGAGGAGCTGATCAACTTCATGCTCGACCCGGCGACCTCGATCGCGGTGGCCGAAGGGCAGAGCTACCCGCCGTCGCTCGACCCGACCAAGGTCAAGCTCACCGAGAAGATCGAGAAGCTGCCGGCCTTCGATCCGACGGGCACCATGAAGGCGCTTACCTTCGCCGATCCGGTCTACTGGGCGACCAACGAGGACGCCTGGACCAAGCAGTGGAACAGGATCTCGAAAGGTGCCTGACGGCCAGGACACGCTATCCAATCCCCGGCCGACGTGGGCCGGGGCAGTCAGCGCGAGCGCGGCCGCCGGGGCCAACAGCCCGGCGGTCGAGTTCCGCAACATCGACATCGCCTACGGCAAGTTCGTCGCGGTGCGCGATTTCTCTTTGTCGATCCGCAAGGGCAGCTTCGTCACACTGCTCGGGCCGTCCGGCTGCGGCAAGACGACGATCCTGCGCTCCATCGCCGGGCTGGTCGATATTTCGGGCGGCCAGATCATGATCGACGGGCGCCGCGTCGATGACGTGCCGATCTACAAGCGCAATATCGGTCTTGTCTTCCAGAGCTATGCCCTCTTTCCGCACAAGACCGTGTTCGACAATGTCGCTTTCGGCCTGAAGTACCGCAACGTGCCCAAGCCCGAGATCGCGCGCAAGGTCGGCCAAGCGCTCGACATGGTGCGGCTGCCGGGCAGCGAGAAGAAACTGCCCTCGCAACTATCGGGTGGCCAGCAGCAGCGCATCGCGCTGGCGCGCGCCATCGTTTTCGAGCCGCAGGTGCTTCTGCTCGACGAGCCGCTCTCGGCACTCGACGCGAACATGCGCGAGGAGATGCGCGTCGAGATCAAGAAGATCCAGAAAGCGACCGGCATCACCGCCATCTTCGTCACGCACGACCAGGAAGAAGCGCTCTCCATGTCGGACCGCATCGTGGTGATGAACGCCGGTTCGGCCGAGCAGATCGGCACGCCGGAGGAGGTCTATGAGCGGCCCGCCACCGCCTTCGTCGCCGACTTCCTCGGCAAGGCCAACATGCTTTCAGGCACGGTAAGCCGGTCCGACGGGCCGATAATTGTCACGCTGGCCAGCGGCCAGACAGTCAATGTGCTTTCACCCAAGGCGCTGGCGCAGGGAAGCGCCGTTACGGTCGTGGTGCGGCCGCAAAAACTGTCGGTGGGTGGAACGAGCGCCAACCGGTTACCCGGCCGGGTCGTGTCGGCCTCCTATCTCGGCGGCAGCGCCATCTACGAGGTCGACATAGGCGACAAGACGAACATTCGCGCCAACGTCGCGATCGGCGGCCGCGTGCTCAGTGAAGGCGAGGCGGTCGAGCTCGGCTTCGACCCGAACGATTGCGTTTTGCTGGACGAGGCCGGACGGCGGATTTCCTGAGGTCGCTATCCTCGATTCCGGTCCGCTTCTAATCGACGCGCGACCGGCAGGGCGTCAGTCGCGAAACCTCGATTCCACGGCAATTTCGACGCCCGCTCCAACGCTGGCTCCCCCGTTCGTAAGCCACAAGTCCTGCCATCGACGGCGCGAACGGTCGCGCCGCAAAAGATGGAGACGACGATGACGAGTTTGGAACATACCGCTTATGAAACCGGCCGATCGGGCCTCGGCCCGATCGATTTTGCCAGCCGCGCGCTTAGGCTTTTCTATCGCGCGATGAGGATGCGCAGCGACCGCGCCGCCATGCAGGCCATGCCCGACTATCTGCTCAAGGACATGGGCATCGCCCGTTCGGAAATCGACCATTACACCTCGATACGCTACGCGGCGTCCGATGCCGAACGGATGGATATCGGCAACATCAGATGACCCGCCTATGGCGAGCATGACCACGCCGTCGACAAGCCCCGGGCGCTTCCCAACGCCCGGGGTTTTGCGTTCCGGCGCATTCGGTTCAGGCGATGGGCCATGTCGTTTCAAACGATATCTCCACGCCAATTTCCACGGTGGGCCTAGGAAAAATTCCACGGCCGCAACCACTCTCGTTCAAACGCTCCATCGGCAAACAAAGGCCGTCACGGCAACCAAGCCGCAAACCAACCTTTGGAGACGAAGATGCAACCCACCACCAAACCTGCACGGCTTCCGCTCAATGGCGTCGACACGCCGAATCTTCTGGCGACGATCAATTTCGTCGCCGGGCAGCCGGAGCTGGCCAGGTTCCAGTTCCGCGCCCACAACGAGTGGATCGAAGGCACGCACAGCAAGACCGTCATGAACGGCTTCTTCGGCGCCGGCCAGGAGCAGAAGCATGAGAAGCCGCATTATGCCGACGCCGACCATCCGGCGATTCTCTGCGGCGCCGACAATGCGCCGACACCGGTCGAGTGGCTGCTGCACGGGCTGGCGGGCTGCCTGATGGCGGGCGTCGCCAACATCGCCGCGGCGCGCGGCATCAAGCTCACTAAGGTGAAGTGCTCGGTCGACGGCGACATCGACCTGCGCGGCATCCTCGGCATTTCCGACGAGGTCCGCAACGGCTTTCAGAACATCCAAGTGTCATTCGAGATCGAAGGCGACGCGCCGCCCGAAAAGCTGCAGCAGCTGGTCGAGCAATCGCGCGCCCGTTCGGCCGTGTTCGACGTGCTGACCAAGGGCGTGCCGGTCACCGTCGGCATCAAGACTATCCAGTAGCTGAAGCCGGCAGGCGGCCCGGAGTCGGTCCGGGCTGCCTCCCCTCCTGTCGACGGAAATGAAACATGAGACGCGCGGACGTCGTCATCACCGGCGCGGGCCAGGCCGGCCTTGCGCTCAGCCATTGCCTCGGCCAGGCCGGCATCGACCATGCCGTGCTGGAGCGCGGCCGCATCGGCGAGCGCTGGCGCTCGCAGAGCTGGCGCTCGCTTCGGCTGCTCACGCCGAACTGGCTGAACGCCCTGCCCGGCTCGCCCTATAAGGGCGGCGATCCCGACGGCTTCATGAGCAAAGGGACTTTCGTGGAAAGCCTGGAGCGCTACGCCTGGCAATGGCATGCGCCCGTCGAGACCAATGTCGAGGTCGTCGCCGCCAAGCGCACCAGCGACGGCTTTGCCTTGCGCACCACCGCCGGCGACTGGTCGGCGCGCGCCGTTGTCGTCGCGACGGGACATTGCGACCGGCCGGTCATTCCTTTTTCGGCTGAGACCCTTCGCGGACCGCTCAGCATCCACGCCTCGCAATATCGCTCGCCAGGCGAGCTGCCGGGCGGCGGCGTGCTGGTCGTCGGCGCCTCGTCCTCCGGCGTGCAGATCGCCGACGAGCTCGCCCGCGCCGGGCGGCGCGTGGTGCTTTCGGTCGGCAAGCATACGCGCCTGCCCAGAACATGGCGCGGCCAGGATATCTTCTTCTGGCTCTGCGCAATCGGCCTGATGGCGCAGCGTCGGGAGGAGCTTGCCGATCCCGAAAGCGCCAGGCGCCAGCCCTCGCTGCAGCTCGCCGGCCGGCCGGACAGAGCCGACGTCGATCTCGCCACGCTGCAGGCGCTCGGCGTGGAGCTGACCGGGCGGGTGTGCGGCGTCGGCGACCGCGAGATCGCCTTCGCCGGCGATCTCGGCCAGCACATCGCGGCGGCGGAAGCCAAGCAGACACGCCTGCTCGACCAGATCGACCGCTTGGTGGGGACGGCGACGCCTTACCGGCCCGAGCCGGTGGCGATGCCGGCGACGTGCGCAGAGCGGCTTTCGCTGACCGACGGATCGATCCGCAGCATCGTCTGGGCAACCGGCTATGCGCGCTCATTCGGCTGGCTGGAGCCGCTGGCGCTCGGCGCCGATGGCGAGCTCGCACATCAGGGCGGCGTCACCAGCGTGCCCGGCCTCTACGCGCTCGGCTTCCGCTTCCTGCGCAAGCGCGATTCCAACTTCATCGGCGGCGTCGGTACGGATGCCGAGGCGATCGCCGCCGAAATCTCCCGTTATCTCGACTGCAACGGCCGCAAGGCGGCCTGAGGACATTTGAACATGGCAAGCAACCTCATCTCCCTCATGGCAACTCCCAAGCGTGGCCATTACGACGCCATCATCGTCGGAGCGCGCTGCGCAGGTGCGGCGACGGCGATGCTGCTCGCCCGCGCGGGCCTCAAGGTGCTGGCGATCGACCGCAAGCCCTATGGATCCGACACGCTGTCGACGCATGCGCTGATGCGGCCCGCGGTTCTGCAATTGTGGCGCTGGGGCCTGCTCGATCCGCTGTTCATGGCCGGCACGCCGCTCATCGAGACGACGACCTTCCACTATGGCGACGAGGAGATCACCATCCCGCTCGCCGCCGGTTCGGACCTGCCCGGCCTGATCGCGCCGCGGCGCACCGTGCTCGACCGCATCCTGGTGGATGCGGCGCGCAAGGCCGGCGCGGAGGTGCTGCATGAGGTGGCGGTCGGCGATCTCTTCGCCGACACGCGCGGCCGCGTGCGCGGCATCGAGATCCGCACCGCCGGCCGTGCGTCCCTTCGGGTCAGCGCCGATATCGTGGTCGGTGCAGACGGCATCGGCTCGCTGGTGGCAAAATGCGTCGACGCCCAGACCTTGCGGCGCGGCGCGGTGTCGGCTGCTCATGTCTATGGCTATGCGCCGGTCGAGCCGGGCGCCGGCTATCACTGGTATTTCCGCGACGGAATCGCCGGCTCCTTCATCCCGACCAATGATGGTCTCGGCTGCATCGTCGCCTCTGTGCCGACAAGCCTGTTCGACCAACGCTTCCGCCTCGGCCACGCGCGGGCCCGCATGGATGTGCTGGAGGCGCTTTCACCGGCGCTGGCCGCACAGGCGACCCAGGCGCCGAAGGATGCCCGCCTGCAGGCGTTCCGCGGCGTGCCGGGCTATATCCGCCAGGCGCACGGCCCCGGCTGGGCGCTGGTGGGCGACGCCGGCTTCTTCCGCGACCCGATCACCTCGCACGGCATTTCCGACGCCTTGCGCGACGCCGAGAGCCTGGCGCGGGCCATCCTCGACGGCTCGGACGCGGCATTCGCGGTCTGGCAGCAACAGCGCGACATCGTTGCCAACCAGATCCTCGACACCACGGACGCCGTCGCCGGCTTCGACTGGACGCTCGACGACATCGGCGAGCGGCATCGCCGTTTCAGCGCGGTGCTGAAGGCAGAGGTGCAGGCGCTGGCCGGACAGCCCTTGCCGGCTCGCCGCGCCCCTTCCTCTGCATCGCAGCCGACAGCCCACCGGGCGCCGGCCAACCAGGACGAGCCGCCGGCCGCGGCCCCGTCGAACCTCACTCGCAACCGAACCGGAGCAAGATCATGACTGTGCATCTAATGAAGGACGGCTGGGCCGGCGTCATCAACGGGCGTCCAAGAGTGGGCGCCTTCGCGGAGCGTTCGCGGCGCACGCAGCCGCAGGATATCGATGCCTTCGCCGAGATGACCGGCGACCGCAACCCGCTGCATTACGACAAGGCGCTGGCCGAGGCTTCGGTGTTCGGCAAGGTCATCGTGCAGGGCGGCGTCACCTCCGGCATCCTGAACGCGGTGGTGGCGGAGGATCTTCCCGGCCCCGGCTCGGTATTCCTCGAAGTCTCGTGGAAATTCGTCAAGGCGGTCGGCGCCTCGGCGAGCTGATCACCGGCCGCGTTGAAGTCACGGAGGTGCGTGCCGATAAGCCGATCACCAAGCTGGAGACTGCGGTGCGCAACGAAGCCGGCGAGCTTTGCCTCACCGGCAACGCCACGGTGTTCACCGTGCCTTTGGCCCGGGGCTGAGCTCTCTTCGATGCCTCGTCACGCGCCCGCTGTCTCGGCGATGAAGGCGCGGACGTGATCGATGAACTCCTCGAAGGCGGGTTCAATTTCGAGCAAAATGTGGTTCTGGCTTTCGAGCTCGATGAAGCGCGCGCCGGGAATGCCGGCGGCCATGGTGCGGCCCGACTCCACCGGCGCCACATTGTCGTCCCGCGCATGCAGCACCAGCGTCGGCACGCGCACCTTTTCCAGCAAGCCGCTGACATCGATCACCGAAAAGGCGTTCTGCAGACGCCAGGCATCGTCAGGTGAGACGGTGCGCAGCATCAGATCGTCCATCCAGGCGAAATGTTCGTGCGTGGCGCCGGGGATGAACATGGAGCAGAAGGCCTGGCGGAACATCGGGTTCGGCTTGCCCCAGCTCTCACGCATCAGCGTCGCGACGGCCTCGCGCGTCGCGATCTCGCCGGCGTCGCCGCGCGCCCTCCAGCCTTGGACGTAGCCACCATAGAGGATCATGCCCGACACTTTGTCGGGGTGGCGGATGGCATAGGCGATCGAAACAGCGCAGCTCTGCGACAGGCCAAGCAAGGTGAAGCGGTCGAGACCTGTCGCCTCGACCACGCATTCGAGGTCGGACACCATGGTGTCGAACGAGATATCGACGACATGCCTCTGCGACAGGCCGTTGCAGCGCTCGTCATAGCGCACCAGCCGGTTATTGCGCGACAGTTCCCGCATCCAATGCCGCCAGATCGGGCTGTCCCAGTCGAAGGTGAGATGCGACATCCAATGCGCGGCGCGCAGGATGGCCGGGCCATTGCCGGTGCTGGCATAGGCGAGCCTTGTGCCGTCGAGAGCACGGCAGAACTGCACGGCGCGGCCGGGATCCTGCGGCGACGCAGCGGGTTTCGACGGTCCCTGCGGGGGCGCGGGGGAAGCAGGCTGCGGCGCGCGGCCACTGGCTTGCGCGGCCGCCGACCGGACCTTCTCCTCCAGCATCTCGATCTCGGCGGCGAGGCTGACGTCGTGGGGCACGAGGCGGCGCAGGCGCTGAGCGAACGGCAGCGCGCGTCGCGGCTCATTCTCCAAGCGCTCGACCAGCTCGCGCAAAATGCCGAGCTCGACGATCTCGACTTCGCTCGCAATGGCCTGCCGCCAGGCTTCATAGTCGAAGCAGCGCTCGAGCGAGAGATCGGCGAGAAAGCCGCCGCGGATCGAGGCCAGGGCGGCTTCGAGTTCCTCGGTCGAGTGGGCTGACAGGTCGGACTTCACCAGCGGCGCCAGCCGTGCATAATCCGTCTCGAGGTTGAGCGCGACGGCGTTGCGACCGGCGCTCAGGACGGATTCGTCGCCGCCCAGCACCTGGCGAATCTTGGACAGGCTCCAGCGCAAGGCGCCGCGCGGATCGTCAGGGATGTCCCAGAATATCTCGCACAGCCGCTCGCGCTGGTGCGGCCTTGCGGTGACGGCGAGGTAGGCGAGCAGCGCCCGTGTCTTGCGCGACGGCGGCAGGTCGAGCGGCTGGCCGTCGCGCGTTACCTGAAAATCGCCAATCACGCGCAGCTTCAGCACTCCGATATGCGGACTGTCGCTCATGCGTCCACGCGCTTGTCGATCGCCATGATCCACCTTCGGCCTTGGCCGACGCTGCGAAGGGGCAGCCAATAGCAAAATCGGGTAATTTAGGAAAGCGTGACACAGAGCGCCCAAGGCACGAGGACCTGAAATGACGCCCTTCGCCGCTCCTCACGCCTTGGCCGGAGCCGTCTTCGGCTTGATGACGGTGGACAGCACGACCCCGGCCACGATGAAGGCCGCGCCGAGCAGATCGTAGTCGTGCAGGCTTTCGCCGAGCAGCAGATAGGCGAGGATGGCGACGAAAAGAGTCTGCAGATAGAGCAGCATGCTTGCCCGGCTCGCGCCCAGCATCTCCACGCTTTTGTTGTAGAGATAATACATCAGCGCGCCGCCGGGGCCGGCCAGATAGGCAAGCGCAAGCAGGCCGTTGCCGTTCAAGGCCGATCGCTCGTCGTTGACGATTTCCCACAGATGGAACGGCAGCGCCGCCACCGCGCCGGCCCCGAGCAGGAGGACCACCAGCGGCAGGAGCTCGAGGCCGAATTTGGAGCGACGCAGCAGCACTGTGTAGAGCGCCCAGCAGAAGGCGCTGCCGACGATCCATAATTCGCCAATGTTGAAGCGCAGTTGCACCAGCGCCGCGAAGTTGCCATGCGCGACAATTACCAGCATACCGGCTAGTGCTGCTACCGCGCCGAGCGACTTCCAGAGGCCGAGCGGTTCGCCAAGCACGAGGCGCGCGAGCACCATGGTCATGATCGGCGACATCGCCATGATGATGCCGGCGGTGGTCGCATCGGTGTCGTTCAGGCCATTGTAGATCATGCCCTGGCAAAGCGTCAGGCCGATGGCGCCGACGGCAACGATCTCCAGCGGCCGCGATTTGAGCAGCGCAATCATCGCGCCGTGATGGCGGTGCACGATCGGCAACAGGACGGCGCAGGCCAGCAAGAGCCGCCAGAAGCACAGGCCCCAGGGGGGCATTTCCGGCGCCACCCATTTGGCCGCGATATAGACGCCCGCCGACAGCAGCCAGCATAGCACGGCGGTGGGATAGCCGCCCCCGGAGGTTATCGAGATCGCGGCAGGTTGCTCCGCCGGATGCGCTATCGGTATCGCCTGCATCGCATGCCTCCGTTCGATGAATGCCAGCCCGGACGTGAGCGGCAGTCTACCTCAACTCGAAAGCGTTACATATGACCGGCGATGGAGGGCCGTCGTCCAAAGATCAATGCGACTTCTCGCCGGCCATATGCAGAAGATCCCAAGCCGAACCGACGCGACCGTGCAACTGCGAGGCGAAGCGTTCGGCTTCGACGTCTTCGAGGCCGTCGTCGACAAGAGCCTCGATGCTTCGACGCAGCAAGACAAGCTGCATCTGCCGCGCATGGCTTCTGTCGGTTTCGCGCATGATGGCCGTGACGTGATAGGCAACGACCGGCTGGCCAAGACAGGAGAGAAGCGCGCCCGATCCTGCCGTCGCCGCGGTGACCGCTTCCTCGATGTTCATTCCGGCGCTCCTCATCTCAAGATGCTGGGCGCCTCCCCGGCAAATGGCGACGGTATCCGCCGCTTCTTTTCTGAATGGTCGCGCGCTCATCGCCCGCGGCCAAAATCAGTATCCTCCAGAACCGTATTAAAGGCGACCGGATAGTTAATCGATGGTTAACGGAGGCGCGCAAATCTTAACCGTCCGGGCCGGCTTGACGCATCCTCAGTGACCGAGGACGTTGCGCTCTGCCGATGGCGCCAGGCTCTGCGAACCGGGCACCGAAACCGGCGCGCCGTGAAGAACCCAGTCGGCCGCGATCTGGCCGATCACCGGCGCGAGCTGGATGCCGTAGCCGCCGGCACCGGCCGCGGTGATCAGCGTGGGCTCCAAGGCATCGATCGGCCCGACGAAGGGCCGATGGTCGGCCGTCACCGGGTAAAGTCCCGCCCAGCCGCGCCCGAGCCGCGCACCCGGCAGGTCGGGCACACGCTCCAAAAGCAGCTCGGCCAGATCAACCTTCGACTGTTCCTCGCACTGGTCGTTGTAATTGTCGGGGTCTTCCGGCGCGATCGAGTTCACCTTGTGGATCTCGGCGATCAACTCGCTTGGCTTTTCGTGGCGGAAGTTCAGGCCACTCCCCTCGCCGTTCACGAGATCCATCACCATCGGCATCGTGTAGCCGAGCGGCTCGTCCAGATGGATGACGACGGCCTCATGGCGCTCGGGCCAGATGTGCAAACGCTGGCCGAAGAGTTCGGCAACCCGCGGCGCCCAAGCGCCGCCGGCGTTGACCACGACATCGCAATCTATTGGGTTACCATTGGTTTCCAACGTATAGCCACCCGGGCGCCGCCGCATGCCGAGCAGCTTGCGGTACTGGCGGATCTCGCCGCCCTTCGTCCGGACAATGCCCGCCAGGAAATTGCACATTTCATGCGGATCTAGGAAGCCGTTATCGGGCCCGAACAGGCCGCCTTCGAGCCCGTCGGGATTGATGTGAGGAACGAGGTCCCTGAGTTCGTCGGCGCGGATCAGGCGCGATCTCAAGCCCGCCTCGGCTTGCATCTCGACCGATTTCGCAAACAGCTCCATCTGTTCACGTGTGCGCGCCAGCCGAAGATAGCCGATGTGGTTGAAGCCAAGCCCCTCAGCCTCCCATTGACGGAACCGGCGGAACGAATGAACGCGAAGCATGATCTCGAACGGATCGGTGAATTGCGATCCGACGACGCCGACCGACCTGCCACTCGACCCCGAGGCAATCGACTGCGCTTCAAGCACTGTGACGCGCGCGCCCTGCTCGACGAGGTTGAGCGCCGTACACATGCCCAGCGTGCCCGCGCCAATCACCACGACATGAGGAGCAACTGTCATCTCTTGTCCCCCTGCTTTCGCGACTGCGCGGCGACGTCGGCCAAGGTTCCGTCGATCGCTTGAAGAATGGCGCCGGCGTCTTCTTCCGTCATCGGCGTCGAAAGCGCGAACAAGCCGTAGCTGGCGGAAAGCACGCCGCGGCCAAGCAGGCCCTTGTGGAAGAGGTCGAATTGCCGGTGCTCGGCCGGACCCGGATAGATGGAGCGGTAATCCGTGACGGGATGCGACGTGAAATGAACCTTGAACAGCGAGCCGAGGCCGACACATTGGCCGGCAAGCCCATGCCGCTCGAATGAGGTGGCGACGCCCTCGCGCAGGAATGCGCCGAGCCGATCGAGATGGGCAAAGCTCTCCTTGGTCAGCGCCCGCATCGAGGCAAGGCCGGCGCGCATGGTGACCGGATTGGCGGTGAAGGTGCCGCCATGCGGCAGCGCGGGCTTGCCTCCGGTCGGATCGAAAACCGCCATGACATCGGCGCGCCCGCCTACGGCGCCCACGGGAAAGCCGCCGCCGATGATCTTGCCGAGCGCCGTCAGGTCCGGCTCGATGCCCCACAGCCCTTGCGCGCCCGACCATCCCAGCCGAAACGAGATGACTTCATCGAAGATGACCAACGCGCCCGCCGCATGGGCGATCTCGACCATGGCCTGAAGATAGTCCCGGCGCGCCGGAATGAGGCCGGCACGGTTGGGCATCGGGTCGATCAGCACGGCCGCGATGCTGCCGCCCTCGGCGGCGAAGACGGCGCGCAGCGCCTCGGTGTCGTTGAAGGGCACGGCGATCACGTCGTCCAGCACGCCGCGCGGCGTGCCCTTGGCATAGGGCGTCGACTTCGGCAGGTCGCCCCAATTGGCTGGTGAGGAGTCGAGGCTCACTTCGGCGAAATCATAGGAGCCGTGATAGGCGCCCTCGATCTTGACGATCTTCGGCCGCAAGGTGAAGGCGCGCGCGGCCTTGATCGCCATCATCACCCCTTCCGTGCCGGAGTTGGTGAAGCGGATCTGGTCGACCGAGGGCAGCCGTTCGACCAGCAGCTCGGCAAGCTCGATCTCGCTCAGCGTCGGGGCGCCGAAAGCGGTGCCGGTGGGCAGTTGTTCGACCACGGCCGCCGTGACATCGGGATGCGCGTAGCCATGGATCATCGAGGTGAAGTTGTTGATGCAGTCGTAATAGGCATTGCCGTCGACGTCCCAGACCCTGCACCCCTCGCCGCGCGCGGCGTAGATCGGGAACGGATCGACAAAGACCGTGGTGCGGGTGTTGCCGCCCGGCATCACCTTCCTGGCGCGCTCGAATAGGGTTTTCGATGCGGGCATGGCGTCGGGATAATGCGGCATGGCTCTCCGAAGGCGAAATTTGAGCGCAGAGACAGCGACGGCACCGTCGCTTCTCACGATGCTATGTTCCGTCTCCGTATCAGCGCAATCGGCCAGGCGAAGCATCAGAGGCGACCACGGCCGCCCAAGCGCTATGACAGCCCGGCAATGCGAAGGCCGCTGATGTAGAGCGCGCGCTTCTCCGGCTTGACGATCGGATGATGCTCTTCAATCCAGGCGACCGATAGGTTCGGCTGCAGCCGCCGAGCCTCTTCCAGGGCCATGGTGGCCGTGGCGGTATCACCGGCGAGCGCCGCGGTCGCGGCATAGGTGCGCCAAGCCGTTCCGAAGGCCGGCCGCAGCTGTATCGCCCGGCGCTCCAGGTCGGCCGCCACTTCGAACCGCCCGGCGGTGAAGTGGCAGATACCCATGGTGGAACAGATCGCCGCCTGGATGAAATCGCGCGGGCTGAGGCGCGCGGCGATCCCCAGATGGTGCAGGCCATCCTCGGCCATGTCGCCATAGCCGTATGTCGAGCCGAGAATGCAGTGCGCCAGCGAGAGACCTGGATTGCGCTCGATCGCTTCCAACAGCTCGTCGACCGCCGGGCGGAAGTTGCGCGACACCATGTGGACATAGCCGGCCGACAGATGCCCCCACGGATCGTCCTGGTCGCGCACGATCGCGGCTTGCGCCCGTGCCAGCGCAGCAGCCAGCAGTTCGCGAGGCTTCGACGTCAGGCCGAGCGCCGCACGCGCACCGATGGTCCAGGCAAGCAGGCTGTTGGCGCGCGCATAGTCGGGATCGATGTCGAGCGCCCTGACCAGCAGGCCCTCGGCGATGTCAAGGTCTTTCTGCGATCCCCATGTCCACACATGCGGCATCGCCTTCATGACGAAGCCCCACGCGTCGAGGCTTTCGGCCGGACGGCTGTGCAGGCGCAACCGTTCGGCTTCATAGAGCTGGGGCTCGATCGAGGCCATCACCTTGTGGGCGATCTGATCCTGCAGTGCCAAGAAGTCGCCGGTCTCGATATCGAAGCGCTCGGCCCATACTTGCGTGCCGGCACTGGCATCGCTCAAACTCGCGGTGATGCGCAGGGCGCGGCCGGACTGGCGTACGCTGCCCTGCAGCACGTAGCGCACCTTCAGCTCACGGCGCAGACGGTCGAGCTCTATGTGCTGCGGGTCATAGGCGAAGGAGGCGCTGCGGTCGCGTACATGCAGGCCGCGGAGCCGCGACAGGCCGGTGGTGATGTCTTCCGACAGCCCGTCGGCAAAGTAGGCCTTGTCGGGGTCATCGCCGATCGCTCGAAAGCGGGTCACCGCGATCGACGGCCCTTCCTCGGGTTCGACGGCGCCGTTTCGCGTCCCGCCTGCCTGCGGCCGCACATCACCGACCAGCCGATAGCCGACACGCGCCACCGAGACTATGGAATGCGACCCGTCGGGCCCCTCGCCCAGCACCTTGCGCAGGGCGGCGATCTGCACCGAAAGGTTGCCCTCCTCGACCGCCTGGTCTTTCCAGGCGGCGTCGATCAGCTCGTCCTTGCCGACCACGCTTCCCGCGGATCGCAACAGGCGTTCCAGAATAAGCATCGCGCGGTAGCCGATCGAAATGGGCACGCCACGCCGGTAAAGCACGCCCGCTCCCGCATCGAGCAGGAAGGGGCCGAACATGTAGCGTTGCTCTTCCATCATCGAACGCTAATGCAATGAGGAGCATTTTGGAAGTTTTCGGAAGTTTTAGAGACGCCCTTGGCTACTTTTAGCGGCCCGGATTTCAGACTGATCGCATCTGAATCGAGAGGAGCGATGCAATGACCGCAACCACCAGAACCGAAGTTGCCGCGAATTCCTCCGCCCGGCTGTTCCAGGACATGTGGGGCATCTACCGCAAGGTTATCGACAACAATTATCTCAACCACCGCGAAGCGTACGCTGCACTGCGCCGGCTTCTCCAGAATCAGCGGCCGGGCTTCACCTTCCTGGACATCGCCTGCGGCGACGCCTCCTTCAGCGCCGCCGCCCTAACAGGCCTGCCGATCGGCCGCTATATCGGCATCGACCTGTCGCAGCCGGCTCTCAACGAGGCCTCGGCCAATATCGCCGACCTGCCCTGCCCGACCGAATTGCGGCATGGCGACTTCGCCGATTGGCTGACGGCATGCGAGGAGCCAGTCGATCTTGCCTGGATCGGTCTGTCGCTTCACCATCTGCCGTTCGAGCGGAAGCTCGAGACCATGCGCCATCTGCGGCGCCTGCTAGGCCAGGCGGGCACACTCCTGATTTACGAAAACACCTGCAGGACGTCGGAGAGCCAGGCGGGCTGGATGAAGCGCTGGGACCGGCAGCGCAAGGACTTTTCGGCGTTCAACGGCCTCGAATGGCTGCTGCTCACCACCCATGTGCACGGCATGGATCATCCTGAAACGGTGTCTGCCTGGCGGGAGCTCGGCCATCGAAGCGGGTTCGACCACATGCGGGAGCGCTATTGCTCAAGCTCGGGCCTATTCCGCCTGTTCAGCTTCTCGGCCTAGGCATCCTCCGGCGCCGGCGCAGTCGACTCATCCTACTTCGCCGCCGCCCGGCCATCCGGTTCGGATGCCTCAGATGGTCGGGGTGATGCCGTTATGCTGGCAGAATCCACGGCTGAAAACCGCTCGGCCCCTGGCATTGATCGGCCCGGTGATGGCCGATGGCCGCCGCGTAGAGGCCCGCCTGCGCGGGTGCGCGGCGGATAACCTTTCTGGTTGAACTGAAGCTTGCGTTCCCAGTGGTGAAGCGGGCGCAGCCGATGAACGCGAAGCATGATCTCGCTTAGACCGTCCGACATTGATCAACCGACCGCCGGCAAGCTCTGCTCCGAGACGACCGGGCATTATATCTAGTCCATTTGGATGATGCTTCCTACGCCTGAAGGCCTATCTTTTATAAGATGCCGGAGAAATTCTGAAAAGGTACAAATTAGTCAGGGTTATTGGTTGACTTCAACATGGAGCTAACTGCCGCGACGGACAAATCTTAATGCGCGCACGCAAAGCCGCTATGGCGTGCTTCTTGAGCATCGCGAGGAATGACCGGTAGACGGAGGACCGTTGCCAGTGACATTCACACATGGGTCTTACGACGAGTTCGAGGACGTGCCGCGTCCGGCATGGGTTCGCTTCAGCATGCGCCACTGGAGGTGGAGCGCCATTCCCGGATGCATCCTCCTCTTGGCGGCGATATCTCCGGCAGACAATGGCGCCGAAATGCAGCAACAGATCGCTGCGGCGCGAGATGAACTGGCATCGACAAAAGCGCAGCTGGACCTGAGCCAGCACGCCGAGCGTGCAGCAAGCGCGCAGGCAAGGGCATTGGCCGGCACCTCCGCGGAGCGAGCAGAAGCCCTAAATGAGGCGAACCAAAGCAACGAGGCTCTCAAACTCGATCTAGAAGCGGCGCAGCGCGTCATCAAAGGCCTGCAGGCACAATTGATTTCTTCGAACGAAGCGCGCAACGCTGTGGGAATATCCCTGGTCGAGGCAAATCAATCGCTGGCCGAAGAGCGGGATAAAGTCGAACAAGTCGAGCACGAACTCGCCATGGCCCGCCAGGCCGGCGACGCCAATGAGAAACGCGCAGATTTGGCTGCGGCCGAGCGGGCCACCGCCTTAAAGAACCTCCAGTTGGCGGTTGCTGCCGCAAGGCATGCGAACGAAGCATTGTATCTGGAACGTGCGCGCGCGATTTCTGCCGCAAGTGATCTCGACGGGGCCCGTCGGGAAGGAGACGCGGCGAGGCAGGCATCTGCCGACCTGAGCGCTGCGTTGGAGCAAGAGCGTCAAAAGCTGACCGACATGTCCGTTTTCCTTACCGCTGCGCGAAAGGCGATCGATCTTGTCAAAGCGCAAAGTGGGAGCCGCACAGTGCGGGTGGAACGCGCAGCCAAGGCGCGTTCCACCGCAGCTGCGCTTGCCAACCGGGATGGCCAATCCATCCGTCAAACAGGCTTGCAAGAGAAAAACAAAGCGAAGAGTCCAAGATCACCGAAAAGGGTTCTCGTGGCGACGACGATTACACTCCCCGACGCGTTGCTTCCGACTCCGCCTCGATGACAATCGCCGGCTTGGCACGAACGCATGCCGCAGGAGGGTTCCGGAAATGGGCAAATACGTGGCGGTCGCCTTGATGATCGCAGCCGCCACCGGACCAGCGGTGGCCCTTGATATCGGTGGCGGCGGCAAGGTCGGTGGCCTTGGCGTTGGCGCTGGGGTGAGCGCAGGACCACGAGGCGTTTCCGCGGGGATGGGGGCAAGTGTCGGCCGTTCGGGCGGCGCAAAGGTTGGGGCATCAGCCCGCGCAGGCGGCGTCGGCGTTGGCGTCAGCGCAGGTGGCGCTAGCATTGGCGCGTCCGCGAAGGCCGACAGGGGATCAGTCGGCGCGGGCGTTTCGGCTGGTGACGCTCCAGACAGCGCAAGCGCGGGCGTTTCGACAGGTATCGGCACAGCAACGTCCGGCGCCGAGGACGCCGCGCCCCCCGACGACCCCGCCGTTTTCTCTGCCAAAAACGCAAGGACCGCGATCGGCCTGCCGTCCATCCTCAAGCCCTCCGGCACAGGTGGCGGGGAGTTTCGGCGATTTACGGGGGGCTATCCTTTTGCGCCCCCGGTATCGCTGAAAGCGAAGCCAGGCACGCCGGCCAAAGTCGTGAGCGCGTGCCGCGCGGCGATCATGTCGGCAGCAACGCCGCTTGGCGCTGTGCGCGTATACGCGGTCAGCGCCGGTCCGATGCGCCAACGCAAAGTCGGTCTGGCGGCGCCGATCGAGGTGCGAATAAGCTATGCGCATCGAGGCGGCATACAAGTGCGGCAAGCGAAAGTCCTATGTCGCCTCGGTGCGACGGGGAAGGTCATCGCGGTAACGTAGGGACCGGCCGTCGTTGGGCTGGACACCGGCAGATTTGCCGGCTTGCCGAGGCGTGCACAGGCATCGCTACCTGGCAACTTCATTCGCCGCTGCCCGATTCGGGTGCCGCAGCCTGGTCGGCGTGATGCCGGTCTGCTGGCGGAAGACGCGGCTGAAATGGCCGGCATTGGGAAAGCCGCAGCGATAGGCGATCTCGCCGATGGCGAGATCGCTGCTTTCGAGCAGCGATTTGGCGTAATGCACCCTCAACGCCAGATAGGCGGCCATCGGGCCGATGCCGAGCTCGGCGCCGAACAGCCGCTCGAGCTGGCGGCGCGAGCAGTTCTGCCGGGCGGCGATTTCGGCAACCGAAAGCGTCTCCTGGAGATTGCTTTCCATCAGGAGCAGCGCCCGCTTCACTGCGCGGCTGGCGGCCGCGGGGAAAAGATCGCCGACCGGCTGCACGTCGCGGCTGGAGCGGATGCGGTCGAGCACCAGGATCTTGGCCGCCTTCTCCGCCGCCTTCTGGCCGATGAATTGCGAGACGAAATAGCCGGCGAGGTCGGCCGCGCCCGTGCCGCCGGCGCAGGTGGCGCGGCCGCGGTCGACGGAATAGAGGCTGTCGGCATGGGCATTCACATCGGGGAACTCGGCGCGGAAATCCTTGATGTGGAACCAGCTGACCGCGGCGCTGTAGCCGTCGAGCAGGCCGTAGCGCGCGAGCACGAAGCTGCCGGTGCAGAGCGCGGTCAGCGGTACGCCCTTCTGTGCGGCGCGCAGCAGAAACGCTTCCTGTTCCGAACTCAGCTTGCGGTTGGTGTCGAGCAGGCCGCCGACAACCACGACATTGTCGAAATCCTCGGGGTTGCCCATCGCCCGGGTCGGCAGCAATTCGACGCCGCAGCTGGCGCGGATCGGCAGGCCGCGCTCGCCGACGATCTCCCAGTCGAACTCGATCCTGCGGCTGCGATCGCCCTCGTCGCCGGCCAGCCTGAGCGTGTCGATGAACAGTGACAGCGGCGACAGCGTGAAATCGCGCACCAAAAGAAATGCGAATTTTTTGGCCATCTACTTCGGGGATCGTCCATCGTTTGAACGCAGCTTATGCCGAAATCCTCGCGGCGAGCCCTCTGAATACGACGTGCCTTAGGTCGCAACACCACTCTGGCGCGAGCCGGCGCACTGGAGCAATTCCAGGAAAAGTGTGAGCGGTTTTTCCGTCCGGAATTGCGTAAAAACAAAGGGATAGAGCGGTTCGCCGTTTCCCTGAAACGGTGAACCGCTCTAGCGTCGCTCGGCGGCGCGGCTCACCAACGTGATGACGAAGCGCGCCAGGCCAATCCCTACGACGCCCGCCGCCGCCTTGAGCAAGGCATCTGCAACCCGCGCATGCCGGCCAGGGTCGAACAGCTGCAGAACCTCGAGAACGCCTGCTACCGCGCAAATGAACAGCACCGTCTGGGTCACGCGGGACGGAAACCCGAGCGCCAGGGCCAGCCCCAGCAGGATATAAGCCAAAGCGCGTTCCATGTTGGCATCGCTCAGGTGTGGCCGCAGCTCGATGGGCGACAGCGTTGCGAAGATGATGAAGGCCAGCAGGACGAGCGCGGCGAGACGGGAGATGGAGGTCATGCCCGCTCTTACAGGCCACTGGCTGTGATAACAATATTGCCGATGCCTGGCCGTGGATTGGTCCGCGCGGGGCCTGAAACCGACCTGCTCCGCAATCAGGCCTGAGCTTCCTTGAACGCCGCGCCGGGCCGGTGCATGCTCCCCGCGCGCTTTCGGCGAACCGCCTGGAGCCGCGATCCTCAGACGACGGCGGAGCATCTTGCGATGACGACCATCCATCAATTCGCTGTGTCGGAGGGGCAGGAATGGGTGCTGCCGGTCGACGACGATGTCTATGAGACCTTCTTCAGCCTCGATGGGCGATCGGTCAACGGCCGGGAGCCGCCGGTGATGCGACGCGTCGAGGAAGGCGAGCGGCTCTATTCCGATTTCCCCTGGCTCGGCGCATACGCGCCGCTTTTGCGCCGACCGGCCGTCGACGCGCTGGCGGCGGCGTTGCGTCCCTATGGCGAGCTCGTCGCGCTGCGCGGCGAGGAGGTCTGGCTGCTCAACGTGACCAATGTGATCGACGCGCTGGATGAGAAGCGGTCGCGGATCGTCCGGTTCGACGACGGCGACATTCTTGCCATCGAGCGCTACGCCTTCGACGCGGAGAAGATCAGGACGGCGGAAGTGTTCAAGCTGCCGATGCGGGCTTCCCCGGTCTTCGTCGATGACGTGTTCGTCGAGCGGGTGCGCAAGGCCCGGTTGCGCAACGTCTCGTTCGAGCCGGTATGGATATCGGGAACGGCAATCGCTTGAGACGAATAACAGTTTTGCGGTTTGCGGCGGAGACAGGCAATGACCAACGCTGGCGCCGCTCCTCATCCGCCCTTCGGACACCGTTTCCCCGTACAGTGAAGGCGAGAAGGGAAAGGCCGCGGCGCCCTGGCCCGCCCGCTGGGCGCATCTGGAACAGGGCTCTGGCCTAACCCGCATATGCACGAACGGGATGGCCATTATAACCAGACGCTTTATAACGGTCGCTGACAAAGCGATCACCAAGGGGAGACGATGCGTTACATACGTCCGCTTTCAATCGAAGATGCCGTTGGCGAGCTCGCCAAGGCGGTAGGACCGGCCGCGATCCTGGCCGGAGGCAGCGACCTACTGGTCAGGATGAAGGGCGGCTTCATCGAGCCCGAGCTGATCGTCGACATCAAGCGCATAGGCGGCCTGGCCGACATCACCGAAACGGCCGACGGTTTTCGCATCGGCGCCGCCGTGCCCTGCGCGGTGCTGGGCGAGAACAAGGCGCTCAGGCAGGCATGGCCGGGCGTGGTCGAGGCCGCGAACCTGATCGGCTCCAAGCAGGTGCAGGGCCGCTGCACAATCACCGGCAATCTCTGCAACGCCTCGCCCGCCGCCGACAGCGTGCCGGCGCTGGTGGCGGCCGGCGCCAAGGCTGTGGTCGCCGGGCCTTCGGGCAAGCGCACCATTGCCGTGGAGAGCGTGCCGACCGGACCGGGCCGCACTTCGCTGGCCAAGGGTGAGATCGTCGAGGCGATCCTGCTCGACAAGCGGCCTGAGCATGCGGGCGACGCCTATCTGCGCTTCATTCCGCGCACCGAGATGGACATCGCTGTGGTGAGCGCCGGCGTGAACCTGACGCTGGATGACAAGGGCGCGATCAAGACCGCGCGCGTGGCGCTGGGCGCCGCGGCACCCACGGTGCTTCTCGTCGAGGAAGCGGGGCAAGTGCTGGTCGGCTCCAAGCTCGACGAAGGGACGCTGGAGCGGCTGGCGAAGATCTGCTCCGGCGCCTGCCGGCCGATCGACGACAAGCGCGGCACCATCGAATTCAGACGGAAAGTGGCGGGCGTGCTGGCAAGGCGCGTCGCGGCAATCGCCTACAAGCGTGCGGGAGGCAAATAATGGCCGGTGTAGCTGTATCAACCACAATCAACGGCGATGCCGTCGAATATCTGTGCCAGCCCGACGAGACGCTGCTGGAAGTGCTGCGCGACCGGCTGGGCCTAACCGGCGCCAAGGAAGGCTGCGGCACCGGCGACTGCGGCGCCTGCAGCGTCATCGTCGACGGCAGGCTGGTCTGCTCTTGCCTGGTGCTGGGCGCGGAAGCCGAGGGCCGCAAGGTCGAGACCATCGAAGGCATGGCGCATGGCGACCAGCTGCACCCGCTGCAGCAGAAATTCCTGGAGCACGCGGCCTTGCAATGCGGCATCTGCACGCCAGGTTTCCTGATTGCGGCGAAGGACCTTCTGGCTAAGAACCCCTCGCCCACCGAGGAGGAAATCCGCTTCGGGCTGGCCGGCAATCTCTGCCGCTGCACCGGCTATGACAAGATCGTGCGTGCCGTCCAGGACGCGGCCAACGTGATGAAGGGAGCGTAATCCATGAATTTCGATCCGCGCTTTTCAGGACGCAAGTTCGCTTCCGTCGGCACGCGCCCGATCCGCCCCGACGGCATCGACAAGGTGACCGGACGCGCCCGCTATGGCGCCGACTTCAACATGGCCGGACAGCTGGTCGGCCGAATTCTGCGCAGCCCCCATGCGCATGCGGTGATCAAGAAGATCGACACCTCGAAGGCGGAAAAGCTCGCCGGCGTGAAGGCGGTGATCACGGCAAAGGACCTGCCCGACCTCACCGACGGCGACGCCGCCATGTACGACATCCTCGACAATTCGATGGCGCGCAAGAAGGCGCTCTATGACGGCCATGCGGTGGCCGCGGTGGCGGCGATCGACGCCCGCACCGCCCGGGAGGCGCTGAAGCTGATCGAGGTCGACTATGAGGTGCTGCCGCATGTGACCGATGTCGACGAGGCGGCGCAGCACCACGCGCCGCTGATCAACGACAAGGTCTTCACCGAGGGCCTCGAGGAGAAGCCCGCAAAGCCCTCCAACATCACCAAGCGCACGCAGTTCGGCCATGGCGACGTGCATGCCGGTTTCGCGCAGGCCGATTTCATCGTCGAGCGCTCCTTCAAGACCGAGCAGACGCATCAGGGCTATATCGAGCCGCATGCCTGCGTGGCGAGCGTCAACCCGGACGGCACGGCGGACCTCTGGGTCTGCACGCAGGGCCATTTCGTCTACCGCCAGCATTGCGCCCAGCTGCTGGGGCTCGAAGCCTCGAAGCTGCGCGTCACCTCGTCGGAGATCGGCGGCGGTTTCGGCGGCAAGACCCATGTCTGGGCCGAGCCGGTGGCGCTTGCCTTGTCCAGAAAGGCCGGCCGCCCCGTAAAACTGGTGATGACCCGAGACGAGGTTTTCCGCGCCTCGGGCCCGACCAGCGCGACTTCGATCGACGTCAAGATCGGCGCCAAGAAGGACGGCACCATCACCGCGGCGGAAGCGACGCTGCGCTACAGCTGCGGCCCCTATGCCGGCTCCTGGGCCGAGATCGGCGCGATGACGGCGTTCGCCTGCTACAAGCTCGAAAACGTCAAGACCGTCGGCTATGAAGTGCTGGTCAACCGGCCGAAGACCGCGGCCTATCGCGCGCCCTCCGCGCCGATGGCGGCCTTCGCCGTGGAAAGCGTGGTGGACGAGCTCGCCAAGGAGCTCGGCATGGACGCGGTGGACTTCCGCATCAAGAACGCCGCGCAGGAAGGCACGCGCTCGTCCTACGGCCCGGTCTATGGGCCGATCGGCATCGGGCCGACGCTGGAGGCGGTGAAGAACCATCCTCATATGAAGGCGCCGCTGAAAGCCAACCAGGGACGCGGCATGGCCTGCGGCTTCTGGTTCAATTTCGGCGGCCAGACCTGCACGGACCTGAACATCGGCATGGACGGTACGGTGTCGCTGGCCGTGGGCACGGTGGATGTGGGCGGCTCCCGCGCGTCGCTGTCGCTGGTGGCGGCGGAGGAGCTCGGCATCGACTATTCCCAGGTCAAGGCCGTGGTCGCCGACACCTCTTCCCTCGGTTACAACGACATGACCGACGGCAGCCGCGGCACCTTCTCCTCCTCGATGGCGACGATCTCGGCCGCGCGCAACGCAATCAAGATCCTGCGCGAGCGCGCGGCGCAGACCTGGGACATCCCGGTGGAGGACGTGGTCTGGGAAAAGGGCCATGCGATCGCCAAGGGCGAGAAATACGGCAACCTCTCGCCGCTGTCGCTCAAGGAAATCGCGACCGCCTCCGGCAAGACCGGCGGGCCGATCGCCGGCCATAGCGAGCTCGTGGCCGACGGCGCGGGTGTGTCCTTCGCCACCCATATCTGCGACGTCGAGGTTGACCCCGAGACCGGCTCGACCCGCGTGATCCGCTATACGGTGGTGCAGGATGCCGGCAAGGCGGTGCACCCGACCTATGTCGAGGGCCAGTACCAAGGCGGTGCCGCGCAAGGCATCGGCTGGGCGCTCAACGAGGAATATATCTACGGCAAGGACGGGCGGCTGCAGAATGCGGGCTTCCTCGACTATCGCATCCCGGTCTGCTCCGACCTGCCGATGATCGACACGCAGATCCTGGAAATCCCCAACCCCAACCACCCCTATGGCGTGCGCGGCGTGGGCGAAACCTCGATCGTGCCGCCGCTGGCGGCGATCGCCAACGCGGTGTCGAATGCCGTCGGCGTGCGCATGACCCACATCCCGATGTCGCCGCCGCGCATTCTCGCGGCGCTGGAGGCGGAACGGGAGGGTTGAGAGGTATCCAAGCTAGGGCAAGGTGTGTTGAGATTCAGGTCAGGCCGAGCCGAGAATGATGGCTTCCGAGAACCGGAGCGGAGCGTACTTCAAGTACGTGAGCACCGGCCTACGCCGGCCGTAGGCTCGGCTGCGCGGCGGCTCACGAGTGCTTCGGCCGGCGAAGGCCGGAAGCGCAGGAAGCCGTCCTTCGCAGGCCGGCCTCACCTCAATACCGACGCACCTTGAGGCGGTAATGGTCGAAGTCACCCTTTGGGGCTCGCTCAGCGCCGTCGCCGGAGGCAAGGCCAAGCACGACATCGAGGCCAAGGACATCAGGGAGCTGTTCCGCAAGCTGGCGGAACAGTATCCCGGCATCGAGCCCTGGATCGACCGCGGGATAGCGGTGGCGATCGACGGAACGATCTATCGGGATACGTGGAGCAAGGAGCTGCCGAAGGACGCCGAGATTTTTCTGCTGCCGCGGTTGGCTGGGGGGTGATGGAACCGGCGGCTGTCTGCCAGGGGAACCAAAGCGTCCTTCGTTCGGATGGCGATTAATTTAGCATAGGCTGATATACCAATATCGGCCGGCGCCCTGTATCTAGTCCGTGCCCCCGCCGGCCAGGCTCGGCTCGTGGGCACCCCCCGCTTTCGAGCCGGGCCACTCACGGATCGATCCTCTATCGGTTTGGGCTGCTATCGGTTTGGGCGGTCTTCGCGCACAACGTTGTAGAGAAGCAGCCCCGCCGTCAAAGCCACGACAGCGCCTAGCATGTCGTGGCCGGTCAGCCCTGAATGATACACGAAAGCAAATGCCAACTCAGCCATGATCCCACCTGGTGTGCGGTACTTGGTGAGAGAACCCTTAGGGCGCGCTAATGTTCCTATGGTAGGCGTGGATCCAGGCCCAGCGGCTCAGCTCGAATGGATAGCGGCCCGATCATTACGGTTTGCCGGTGTCCTTGGGGCCGACTATCGCGGCCCGGATCGCCTCGTAGGCGCTTCCGACTTCCTCTTCGATCTCCTCCTCGGAGATACCTGCCGCCCTGGCGTCGGCGAACAGCTTGGTGGTCAGCTCGGCCACCGAGAGGATGTCCGCGCCCACATTGCCGCGCATCACATTATCGGTGATCCATCGGCCGAAGAACTCCGCGCCACGCTCGCTCATTCGCCCTGCTCTTTCAGAAAATGAGCCTCCCGAAGGAGCGCATCCCAGTCGGTCCCGATGGTCTCGATCAGCTCGCCGGCCTGATCCTGGGTGATGCCGGTTTCCCTTGCCAGGCGCCCTGAAAGCAATTCGAAGACAGCCTGGTCGCTCTCCCCCAAATTGCCTTCGCGATGCTGCAGCGCCTCGAAGATCACCTCGAAAACGCTGTCGACCTCTTCGTCAATCTCGCTTGCAGGGATGCCTTCGCGCCCCGCCGCCTTCACCATCTCGACGGCCAGATCGCTCACCGCGACCGGATCGTCCGTCAGCACGTTCGGCAGATGCTCCGCCATCCATCGGTCGAAGAAATCGAGACCGCGCCTGCTCATTTGGCCATAAGCGCCCGAGGAACATTAGGTTCCGCTGATACGGACTGAGGTCCCATTTCCCGGCGCATTGGTCCGTCGCGTGAAACATATGCGCTGCGATCTCATTAGCACTGCGCTGACGAAAAATCAGTCCCTTCATCGTCAGTCGGCTGGATCGCCCGTCACCTGCGCGCAGATGACGGGCATCCGATGAAAAGAACAAGGGCTGGGGCCAGAGGTGAACAGTGTCTATTTCCGATGAGTTGCGGGACGTCAGTCTTCGCTATGAATGCCCCAACTGCCGCCGGCCGATCATCAGGAACGGCTCGTGGTTCAAGGCGGTAAGCACTTTCCACTGCGACGCCTGCAAGGCCAAGCTCCGGCTTGGCTACTCGGCCAAGCTGGCGCTTTTCGAACGCCACGCCAAGGCGGCGTTTGCGGGGGCGTGATCTGTGCGGATGAGCTCCTGTGGGCCCTTTGCCGAGGCGCGGCTTCCTTCCCGGGAGCGGCTCGCGATGGCCGCAAACGACAACGGCGCGCTGCACCAGCGCGATCTTTCCATCCTCGATCTCATTCCGGCCGATGAGGCCTCGCCAAGATTGCCGCGAAATCAGAGCGGATGAGCATTGCCGCGGCCGTGGGCATAGCGATCAGCCTTTTCATAGGGCCGGTGGTGTTTTCATGCCTGATGCTGGGCGTGTGGAACGCGGCGTTGGACAGCAACGGAGACAACGATGATCGAAACGTCCACGACGTTGGAAACCAGGGTGGCGGGCTTGCAGGACAGGCTGAGAGCAGCCAACCTCAGCACGGATGACATGCTGGCCTTCCAAAAGGTCGCGGACGTGCTGGACAACGGCCATGGCGGCATCGACGTCGACGACCTGATCGCGCTGTCGTTTGTGGTGGAGGACGAGGGTTGAGGGGTGGGTTGCTCGTTTAGGCCGCCGCGAATTGTCAATATAGATAGACCGATTCTCAATAAGCCTCAAACACGGCAAATTTCTTGCGGAAAAATTGACATGCCAGAAAGAATGCTTAAGCACATGTTAGGTAACAACAAGCGCGCCCGTCAGTTTGTTCTTTCCTTAAGTGAATATATAATTTCGGCCTGCAGACTTCCAAGCGATCTTTTGCCTCGCATTCAGCTCGAATTTGACGGACTTTGATCTAGCATCTTCAATCTTTCGTCCAGCGTCTCCCAATGCCCTCAGCGCTCGCCGCGATCCAGATCGGGTCAACTAGGGTGGTGGCGATGCTTATGGGCAGTGGGGTTGGGATGTGAGGATGCAGAGGCCCTCGTGGTTTAATCAGTTAGCCGACACTCCCCAACCGACGGATTCATAATCCGCCTCGCGCTTTTATGCCTCCATGGTGGAGGGCTGAGTTCATGGCCTCGGGGCAAGAGCGAGGTTGCGGGATTGATCCGCGATTATCCCTGGGAGTCAAGCCCGCTCGGGTTACCGCTCTAGATCACGACCGCCCTTGCCCGCGCTCTACTTCGCCACCTTATCCCCACCCTCCTGCCCTTTCGGCGCCGGGGCGGTCGTCACGCCGATTGCGGAGATGCGCCAGCGGTTGTCGACGTTTTCGAAGGACAGGTCGAAGTCGATCTCCAGCGGTTGCGTGGGAAAAAGGCCGACAAGGTGCAGCTGCTTCTGCGGATCGAGAAAGGGCGGCGTGGACAGCTGCGGGGCGACCACGGCAACCGCGGTCAGGTCGGCGCCCGAGTGGCGCAGCGCCTGGAACCTGATCGCGAGATCGGCGGCGGTGTTCTGGGCGCGAAAGCCTGGCGAGCCCATGTCCCGCAGCACCGTGAAGTTGCCTGTTTCCACCGCCTGCTGGAGAGCCATCATGGTGCTGCGGGCGAGATAGATCGCCTGCGCGGCGTTTGCCGGCCAGGCGGGCGCGGCCGGCGCCGCCGGCGCTGTCGGCGCCGCCACCTTCTTCTTGCCCGGCGCCGGCGCCTGGGTCTGCGTCTGGGCAAGGCCAGGTCCGGCGGCGCATACGGCAAGCATCGCCGCCAGGAGAATTGTGACTGTTCGCATCGGAATCATCATGGCGCGCCGGCGGGACCGCTTCCTACCAGCTCATCCTCAGGCCCAGCCGTCCGCCGGCCATATGCTGGTTGGGATCGAAGGCGACGCCGCCATTGAGCTGGAGCTGCGAGCCGAGCCGGGCGCCGGCGCTGAGCGCAAAGGCATTGACGCCCTCGAACGTGCCCCAGTTCAAGGTGGTGACGAATTTTTCGTCCGGCAGCACGGTCGGCGCGCCGGCCAACGCCATCGCCATGGCGACGCCGGAATAGGCACGGCTGCCGACGCTGTCGATACGGGAGCTGAGGCTGTTGAATTGCGCGGGATCGGAAAGGCCGAGCGCGCCCGGCGTCACGGAGGCGAGATGGCCGCTGGCATCCGTGGTGACGATCTCAATCGCGCCGGTCTGGGCCGATGAGCTCGCCGCCGACGTCAGGCCGGGCATCGAATAGGTGTTGCTCGCCGTTCCGAACACCTGCTCGTTTTGCCTTGTTGCGACCGCACCCGAGCCGTAGGCGGCCGAGCCTGCATAGCCGGCGCTGGCGCCGGAGCCGATCGCAACGGCATTCAGGCCGGCCGAGGATGCGCCCGATCCCATGGCGATCGCATTGGCGCCGGTCACCGTCGTGCCATTGCCGAACGCGATTGCATTGGTGGCGTTGACCGTGCTGCCCGATCCGACCACCACCGATCCTGACGAATTGGCGGTGCTCGCGACGGTGTTGTTCGAGCCGAAGACCTGGATGCCGTTGCCGTTGCTGGCAACGTTCGGGGCGTTGACGGCATTGTCGTCGCCGTAGACCAAGGATTTGTCGCCATTGACGACATTGGGGTCGCCGATCGCGTAGCTGCCATTGCCCTTGACAGTGTTGCCGGTGCCGAAAGCGCCGCTGTCGTCGCCGGTGACACTGTTGTTCGAGCCGATGACGGTGGTGTTGTCTCCCTGCGACTGGTTGTTGGTGCCGCCGGCCAGCGCATTGGTGCCGTTGGCATTGCTGCCGGAGCCGGCCGCGGTGGAGTTGGTGCCGCTGGCGTTCGGCTGCGTGCCAGAGGCGGTCGTATCATAATAGGGCGGATTTCCGGCGCCGCCGGTGATGCAGGCCAGGTCGCCCGCGGCATTGGTGCCGATGCCGGAGGTGCAACCCGCAAGCGATGCAAAACGAACGGTGCCCACGACATCGAGGCCCGCGGCCGGGGTGTTCGTGCCGATGCCCACATTCCCGTTTGCGTCGATGGTCATGCGGGTCACGCCGTCGGTGGCAAGCAGAAGCCGGCCGCTCGAGGCGGTGGCCGAATGCGCATTGATCAGCGAGGTCCCGACGCCGAAGCTCGCGCCGCCATAGCCGAAGGTCAGCGCATCCGCGTTGGCCGCCGAGGACACACCGATGGTCTCAAACGTATCCTGCGTGGCCGCTCCATAGAGATGCAGCTTGCTGTCGGGAGAAGCGGTGCCGAGACCAACATTGCCGTTCGCGGCGATGTCGAGGCTGCTCGTGGGCGCGCCCGGACGGATGCGGAAAGGAAGCCGGCTGCCATTCGTCGAGTCGCGGATGAAGAAATTCGCCTCGTTGCCGCCGATATCCCAGGTCTGCGCCGTGAAGCCGCCGGCGCTTGTCTGCTCCAGTCGGATCGCCGGCGTGTCGCTTCGGGTTATCTGGAGCCCGAGAGCCGGGCTGGACGTACCGAGGCCCAAATTGCCAAAGCTGTTGACATAGACCGCATTCTCGGGAGCGCCCGCATCGACGCGGAACACCATCTTGTTGTTCGTTGCATCCTGGATGCCGAAGTAATTGGCCCCGCCGGAGCCGGAATCGTTCGCAATCAGCGCCCAGTCATTAGCGGCAAATCCGGCATTCGTGCTCGTGTCGTCGAAGTAGATGCGCGTGTTGTTTTCCTTCACAACGATGGTGTTGAACCCGAAGGACTCGTTGTTGACGCAGTCGAACCCGACGCAGAGGCTTCCTTGCACGATCTGGTCGTCCGCAACGACATTGTCGGCAAGCGCGTCGGCGACCGGCATGGCGAGGACCGCGGCCCCGAGGCGCAACGCCACGCATTTCGTCGCGAGCTGTTTTGGTTTCGCCACAAGCCCCTCCCCCGAGGATCGATGATCGCAGATGTGCAGGCTTATGTGCTGGCCGCCGGTTTGGCAAGCAGTAGAACCGCTCGCCGACTTCTTTATCGCGGGTGTGCTTCCAGCACATCACCAGTAACACAGGGGCTGTGTTCAGAGTCTTTTCCAGCCTGGATTATGCCGCCCGTTGCGCGGCCCGAATGTGAACTGTGCAGACACGCCTTGTCGCGCATTCTAATTTAGTAGTTCTGCATATATCTAGCTGGTCCGGTTCGCCGCAGCTCTCCGGCGCTGCTGTCCGGCGTGCATCGCTTCGTTAAAGCGCGGCCCTCTACACCCCCAGCGTCGGCTCGGTATTCACCTCCAGCGCCTCTTCCGCCTCGTCCTCCTCGCCAAGCACCTCGCCCTTCACCGGCAGCGCGCGGCCGATCCAGATCGGGTCGATCAGGTGGTCGCGCTTGGGGTTGGTGGTGTTGGGGTGGATGAGGATACTCAGGCCCCCGTGGTTCAGCATCAGCCAGGGGACCAGCGTGGCGAAGATTTCGGTCGCGAAGGAGACCTGGTACATGGCCTGCTCATGCGGGCCGACCGGCTCGTCGCGCCAGTTGCCGAGACGTACGCGAAAACGCTCGCCGATGCGCTCGCGCAGCCATTCGGCTTGCCGGCGCTCGGCCGCATCGCCGTAATAGATGTGGGCGTGATAGCTGGCGATCTCGGCGATCGGCCTGGGTTCGGGTGGCTCGGGACTGGTTTTTTCGTTCACCGCGATGCTCCCCTTCGATGATTGTCGCGCCGGCAGGAACTCTACCCGAAGCACGGGCACTTTGTCTGCAACCGGCGCGGCATTCATGGGGAGCCCGAGGATCACGGCCCGCGGCGGAGGAGAGCTCCGTCCGATGCTCGATGTCGGATCACTTGGCCGCGGCGGGCGCCGGCGTCACCGCTTCGCAGATCGCGGCTATATGCCGGTGGTCGGTGCCGCAGCAGCCGCCGAGAATACGCATCGACGGGAAGCTCCGCGTCAGCGCTGCGTAGCGGCGGCCCAGATCCGCGATATCGCCGATGTCCAGCGTATCGGACTCGTCGAGCTCGGCATGGCTCTTCGCCGATGCATTGGCGCGCACGCCGTGGATGCGTTTCACCCACGCCTCGCCGCGCGCCAGCGCCTGCTCGAAATGGGTCGGATGCGCGCAGTTGACCATGTAATAGGCCGGCGAGCCGTCGGTCGCTTCCTCGGTCGCCTCGATCGCCGCGCGCAGCGTCGTCCCATCGGCCAGCCTGCCGTCGGTTTCGACGGTAAAGGAGACGACGCAGGGCATTCCGGCCGCCTTGGCGGCGAGGGCGATCCCCACGCCTTCACCGACCGTGTTCATGGTGATGGCCGAAACCATGTCGGCTTGCGTGCGCGCGAAAATGTCGACCTGGAAAGCGTGATAGTCCCGCGCTTCCTCCGCCTCCATCCGGCCGGCCTTGTATCCGTCGCCGCGCGGGCCGATGACGCCGTTGAGGATGATCGGCGTGGCTGGCGTCTCCCACTTGTCGCGAAGGGTGCCGACGAGGTCAACCGAGGCAAGATTGATCGCCGTCAGCCGGTCGGCGTCGAAACCGATCGCCCGGCCCCAGTCGAGACTGGCGCGCCAGGTGGCCGTGTCGAGCAGGAAGCCGAGGCCCCTGCCGCGAGCGATCGGCAGGAAACGCTCATAATATTTCACCAGTTCGGCGCGCCCCTTCTCGTTTTCGAGGAGAACGAATGAAGCGAAATGCGGCAGTTCGATCCCCTGCAGGAAGATGAGCGCGGTCTCCATGCCGCCGTCGCTCAGAAAAAGTCCGCCGGCGACCTGCGGCAATGCGTGACGATATTTCGCCATGGGTCAAAACCTCCAGAGTTGGTGGACGGCAGAGCCGCCCGGGATGGAGCGGTTTTTCCCAGATCGAATGCGTGCAAACTAGTGAACGCGCGGTACGGAGAATGAGAGAACCGATTTCGTGCATGTTCTTCAACGGTTTAGCGATCAACTGGCGATGTGCCGGCGGGATATGGTATTGTCGCGCGGCGACATTTCCGTACCGCGGGTACAGTTGGAGGGCCTCCCATGCGCAAGGGTGAGGCAACGCGTGAACGCATTCTGGAAGTGGCCGAGGGCCTCTGTGCTCGCCAAGGGCTTTGGCGCGACCTCCATCGAAGAAGTGATCACAGAAGCCGGCATTACCAAGAGCGGGTTCTTCTATCATTTCCGTGACAAGAACGAGCTTGCCCACGAGTTGCTGCGCCGCTACATCGCCGAAGACCATCGTATTCTCGACGAACTGTTCGGCCGCGCCGCCAATCTCTCGGACGAACCGCTGCAGGCATTCCTTATCGCGCTGAAGATGCTGGCTGATTTGATGGGCGACCTGCCGGGAGGCCATCCCGGCTGCATGATCGCCTCGATCTGCTACCAGGAGCGGCTGTTCGACCGCCGCGTCGTCAACCTCAACCGCGAGGCGATAGAGAGTGTCAACGCCCGCGTCCTCGCCCATCTCGAGACCATCGCCGCTGTCCATCCGCCGCGCGAGCCGGTCGACCTGCCCGTGGTTGCCGAAATGCTGTCCTGCATCATCGATGGCGGCATCATCATGGCCAAGGTCACCGGCGATCCGGCGCGGCTCGCATACCAGATCCTGGCCTATCGCGCCTTCGTTAAGATGCTGTTCGCCGCGCCTGTCCGCGATATTCCATCCGGCGGCGTGCCATCCCGGCAGAGCAGCCCGGCGGCCGGGTAAGAGGCCGCCCGCCATTCGGCGCGGCGCGCCTCAGGCTGCATCCCCATGAAATGGGAAACCGAGGGACGGGCAAGACCCGTGGCTTACCGCGCGGACCCTCCTCTCGCCCCACCCCCCCACAGCGCCCGCTGCAGCAGGCCGCGCTTCTTCCTGCGCGACACAAGCTCCACATCGCTCACCAGCCGCGCCCCGCCCTCGCGCCGCTCCAGCGTGATCTTTCGCGTGTGGAACGCTTCCAGCTCGGCGCGGTGGGCGACGCTGATGATGGTGACCCTGGGCAGTTCCTGGACCACCGTCTGCATCATCCTGTCCTGGCTTTTCTCGTCCAGCGCCGAGGTCGCCTCGTCGAGCACGACGATGTCGGGCGCGTGCAGCAAGAGGCGCGCGAAGGCCAGGCGTTGTTTTTCGCCGCCCGACAGCGTCTGGTCCCAGGGCGCCTCCTCCTCCAGCCGCTCCTTCAGATAGCCGAGGCCGACCTTGTCGAGGGCGGCGTCGATCTCTTTCGTCTTCCAGTTGTCGGCGGCGGCGGGATAGGCGGTGGCGCGGCGCAGCGTGCCGGACGGAATGTAGGGGCGCTGCGGCAGCATGAAGAGGCGCTTGCCCGGGTGGAAATCGACGCTGCCGCTGCCCCAGGGCCACAGCCCGGCGATGGCGCGCACCAGCGTCGACTTGCCGGTGCCGGATTCGCCCGAGACCAGCACGCGCTCGCCGGGCTGGATCTCCACCTCGGTTTCCTTCACCACCGAGGTGCCGTCGTCGAGCGTCACGGAAACATTGTTGAGGCTCAGCATCGCGCTGCCCTTGGCATCGCCGCGCTGGATGCGGCCGAGCCTATCGTTCGCTTCGGCCCGCTCCAGCCCGTCGAGCGACATCATCAGCGATGCGATGCGGCGGGCGGACGCGTTCCAATCGGCGAGGCGCGGGTAATTGTCGACCAGCCAGCCGAAAGCGCCCTGCACGAGGGCGAAGGCGGAAGCAGCCTGCATGACCTGGCCGAGTGTCATGGAACCGTCGAGGAATTTCGGCGCGCATAAAAGCACCGGCACGACCGGCGCGAACAGGCTGGAGCCTTGCGAGACCAGCGTGGTGCGCATGTGCTGACCGGTGAGCCGAGCCCAGCGGCCGAGCACGCCGGCGAAGCTGCGGTCGATGCCGGCATTCTCTTCCTCCTCGCCGCCGAGCAGCGCGATGCTCTCGCCGTTTTCGCGCACGCGCGTCAGCACATAGCGAAACTCGGCCTCGGCCTGGTTCTTGTCTTCCGAGAGCTGGACGAAATGGCGGCCGATGAAGAACATCGAGGTCGAGGTGATCACCGCATAAATGACCGCGGTGACGACGAGGAAACCGGGCACGGTGATGGTTGAGCCGCCCAGGGAAAAACTCAGCGCGCCGCCAATGGTCCACAAGACGACGATGAAAGTCGAGGCCGCCAGGAAGGCGTTGAGGACCCCGGCGAGGAAGTCGACCGGCGATTCCGTCGCGATGCGCAGATCCTCCGTCAGGCGGGCCTCGGGATTGGCGTGATCGCCCTTGACGAGGTTGAGCTGGTAATAGCGGCCGCTGGCCAGCCAGCGCTGGACGACCGCCGTGGTCAGCCAGGAGCGCCAGCGGCGCTGCATGGTCATGCGTACATAGACCTGGGTGACCACCAGGCTGATGCTGCCGGCGACCAGCGGCAGGAAGATGGCGCTGAGCCAATAGACGGTGCGGGCGTCGCGCTGTTCGATGGCGTCGAAGATCGCGCGGTTCCAGCGGTTGATGCCATATTGGAAGCCGACATTGACGCAGATCAACATGATCAGCCCGATCGTCAGCGGCCAGGCGAGCTTGTCGCCATGCAAACCCCAATAGCCGCGCCCGCTGATCCAGAAGCGCCGCAGCAGATATTTCTTGCGCGCCCGCTCGGCTTCTTCGGGCGAAAGCGCGGGACCGGGCTCGGCGGCCTCGGGCGGCGGCGCCCCCGCATGGCCGATGGCCTCCGGTGCGGCATCGGCGGGCGCTTTCTGCTCGGACGCCTTGGGCTCGGCTTCGCTTGGCTTGGGCGGTTTCTCCTGCCGCAGCTTCGGCTTCGCTGCCCGCTCCTGCGGGCGTGATTGGCGGACCGCAAGCGGAGCGGTGGCGCCTGCGGGCGTCGGTTTGACTTTGGCCTTGGGCATCGCGCGACAACGGCTTAAAAATCAAAAGGTTTCATGCGGGCCGCCCAGGCCGATCGCATAGGGCGTTCCGCGATTGCGCAGGACCTTGGAGCGCTGCCGCCGCGCCCGGCGCTCTATTCCCGGCTACCCTGCCCTTTCGCGGCCGCTTCCAGGCCGGATTACAGTGAATGCCCGCGCAGGCAAGTCACGCGGCATTGCCGCTGCGGGGATTGCGCAGCGGCTCGAAAATGACCTCGGCGCCTGCCGCGTCGAAGGCGAGCGCGTCGCGCATCGGAAGCGCCGCCGAAAACAGATAACCCTGCCCGATCATGCAGCCCAGCGAGCGCAGGATCATGCGATCGGCGTCGGTCTCGACACCCTCGGCCATCACCTCGATGCCCAGCGTACGGCCGAGGCCGATCACCGCCTCGACCACGGCCTGGTCCTCGACGCATTTCGCCAGGTCGCGCACGAAATCCTTGTCGATCTTGATCTTTCGGATGCGCCTGTCCTTGAGCGACACCAGGGTCGAGAAGCCGGTGCCGAAATCGTCGAGCACGATCGATATGCCCGCATCCGCCAGGCGGCCGACCTTTTCGTCGACCCGGTCGCGGTCGACCGGTGCCTCCTCGGTGATCTCGATCTCGAGCATCGCGGCGGGCACATTCCTCGCTTTCAGGCCATCGAGGATCATGTCGTCGACATTGCCGGCCTCGAGTTCGCGCGGCGAAAGGTTCATCGCGACGCGGACATCGCGGCGCCCGTGTTTCACGAGCTCTGCGATCATGGCGCAGCAATTGAGGAACACCGTCTCGGTCAAAAGCGAAAGCAGCCCGGTTTCGCGCGCGGCGGTGACGATCTCAGGCGGCGAGATGGCGCCGTGGACATCGTGATGCCAACGCAGCAGCGCCTCGAAACCGACGACCGCGTTGGTGTCGAGCCGCACCAGCGGCTGGAACCAGGAGCAGAGGGCGCCGGCTTCGATGGCACCGCGCAGGTCGCGCTCGATGCGGTTCTTGCGTTCGAGTGCAGCGTCCAGCCCGGCGTCGAACAGATAATATTCGTTCCGGCCGCCGCGCTTGGCCGCGTAGAGGGCGAAATCCGCCTTGAGCAGCATCTCGGTCAGTCGCGGCTTTTCCGATTGGTAGATGCCGATCGAGGCGCCGACGCGCACCGAATTCAACTCCGGATCCGGATTGGCGATGGCTGCTATGATGGCGGAGGCGAGCGCGCCGGCCGCTTGCTGCGATCTGCCGGCGGAGAAAAGCAGCACGAATTCGTCGCCGCCGATGCGCGCGATCGTGGCACCCGGCGGGGCGTGGTCCTCTATCCGGCGCGCCACCTTGACCAGAAGGTTGTCGCCGATGGTGTGGCCATAGGTGTCGTTGACGGATTTGAAGCCGTCGAGGTCGATCAGCATGGCGACAAACGGGCCGTCGGAGAGCCCGAGTTCGGCGATCGCCTGCTCAAGCCCATGGCGGTTGAGCAGATTCGTCAGCGGGTCGCGCCTGGAGTTGCGCTCCATCTCGGCGGCGAATTCGCGCGCCTCGTATTTGAGACGGCTCGTCTCGCGGAAGCGGGATTGCCCGAGCAGCGCGCTCCTGATCATGCCGCCGAGGAAAAGCAGGATGGTGAAGGCGAGCACGTAATTTTCGACGCCGCCCTTGGCCAGAACGCAGCCGGCGGCGATGAGGAGCGGCAGGAGGATGAAATTGATCGAAGCCGGCGCGTAGCAGGTTCCGTAGGTGACCGAGCCGGCCGAAATGCCGGCAAGCACGATGAGATAGAGCGGCGCCTGGCTGGTCGTGTATCCGTCGCTCAGCAGCGCCAGGAAAGACCAGGCGACGCCCGAGGCAAGCGCCAGCAGGCCATAGCGGGAAAGCCGGGTGCCCACCGCCTGAGGCCTGTCGTCGGCCGCGCCCGATTGGGTGACGGCAAGCACCATGCGCGCGCCGTTGATCAAGGCGATCGCGATAAACCACAGCACCGCGGCAAGGCCGCCGCCCGACAAGAGCTGCACCGCCAGGATCAAGGCCGAGAGCACCGTGCCTATGGGCATCGAGATGAAGACGCCCTTGCTCAGATCCGCAAGCTGGTCGCGCAGGATGCCTGCGTCCACGGCTTCGCTGCGCCCCTCGGAAGAGGGATCCGCCGCCAGCCGCTCCTGATGCCTGTTCATGTCCCTAGTGGGTAGGCAAGCGGGATGAAAATCGTGTTAAGGATTTCAGCGGTTTACGTCGCATTTCCCGATTAAGTCCGCCCGACGCGGGGGAGCTGGCAGAAAACCGGGCGGCTGCTCCGTATCGAGACGGACCATCGGACAACGGTTCTGGACCTTTGCGGAGCGCTGCGGGATGGACAGGAAGAACCGCACGCGCAAAAAAACGCCGACATGGAACCTTCTGGCCCAGCCCCGACCTGCCGCAGGTGAAGGTGGTCAGATAGGGCATTGATTTTGCGGAGGCCGATGGCCTATCCGAATTGACCTCCATGGCACGGCACGAGAAAAAACCTGTCGTGTTTGTGTGACCGGAAAAGCCCAACCGGAGTCTCAATCCATGACCCTGACCAATCGCGACCTCATCGAGCTCACCGAATGGCGCCGCAAGCTGCACCGGCAGCCGGAAATCTCCAACGAGGAGGAAAAGACGGCGAAAGAGGTGGTGGACTTCCTCGCCGATACCGGTCCGGACAAGGTGCTGACGGGGCTCGGCGGGCATGGCGTGGCGGCGGTTTATGACAGCGGACAGGCCGGGCCGACGGTGCTGTTCCGCTCGGAGCTCGACGCGCTGCCGATCGAAGAGCTGTCGGGCGTCGAGCATAGCTCTCAGGTGCCGGGCAAGTCGCATATGTGCGGCCATGACGGCCACACCGCGATCCTGGCGGCACTCGGCCGCCAGTTCGGGCGCGAACGGCCCGCGCGCGGGCGCGTCGTCTTGATGTTCCAGCCGGCGGAGGAAACCGGCAATGGCGCGGCCGGCGTCGTCGCCGACCCGCGCTTCGACGAGATCCAGCCGGACTTTGCCTTCTCGCTGCACAATCTGCCGGGGGTGCCGTTCGGCGAGGTGCGGCTCAAGGCCGGCACCGTCAACTGCGCCTCGCGCGGCATGCGCATCGTCCTCGAAGGCAAGACCGCGCATTCCTCGATGCCGGAAACCGGCATCTCGCCGATGCCGGCGGTGAGCGAGCTGATGCCGGCGCTGCCCGCGCTCGGGCGCGGCACCTTCACCGATGAGGATTTCGGCATGGTGACCGTCACCCATTGCGCGATGGGCGAAGCCGTGTTCGGCATCGCACCCGGCTATGCGGAAGTGTGGGCAACGCTGCGCACCCGCCGCGACGAGCGCATGGCCGAGCAGGTCGCCGCCGCGGAAGCGCTTGCCGCGAAGATCGCCGCCAAGCACGGTCTCTCGGTGCGCTTCGACTATCACGAGATCTTCGTCGCCAGCGTCAACGCCCCGGAGGCGGTCCAGCATCTCAACCGCGCGCTCGACGAGGAAGGTGTTGCGCGCAGCGAAGAGGCGCTGCCGATGCGCGCCTCGGAGGATTTCGGCATTTTCGGCCACAATGCCAAATCGGCGATGTTCTTCCTCGGCGCCGGCGAGCGCACGCCCTCGCTGCACAACCCCGACTATGATTTCCCCGACGACCTGATCCCGATCGGTTCGCGGATCTTCATGCGTACGGCGCGCAACCTTCTGGGCTGAGCGGACACCGACGATTGCCTGTCCGATCGACGCCAATCGCCATGCCGCTTAGCGGCGGGCCTGATTTCTTCGCCCGCGACGCGCTCGTGGTCGCTCGCGCGCTGATTGGCGCGAGGCTTGGGCTCGCCGGTGTCGGCGGCATCATCGTCGAGACCGAGGCATATCGTCCCGACGACCCCGCATCGCACAGCTTTCGCGGCCGCACGCCGCGCAACGCGCCGATGTATGGCGCGCCCGGCACGGCCTATGTGTACCGTTCCTACGGCCTGCATTGGTGCCTGAACGCGGTGTGCCTGCCGGGCAGCGCGGTACTGATCCGCGCGATGCAGCCGCAATCCGGCATCGCCGCGATGCGCGGCCGCCGCGGAACGGATGACGACAGGCTGCTCTGCTCCGGCCCCGGCAAGCTTTGCCAGGCGCTCGGCATCGACGCCTCGCATAACGGGCTCTCGCTCACCGCGCCCCCCTTCGAATTTGCACGCTCGCAGACCGATCCGGCCGCTATCGTCAGCGGCCGCCGGATCGGCCTCACAAAAGGCGTGGAAGCCGAGTGGCGCTTCGGCCTCGGCGGATCGGCCTATCTCAGCCGCAAGTTTTGAGCGATGAAATGGCGCGGCGATCGACTAAGCCGCCACCCATTCCTGCGCGGCACGCGCTGCGGCGAGTTCCATCGCTTCCGGAGCGAGAATGCCGCGCGACCTGACGAACGCCTCGAAAGCGACGCGTGCGGGCTCGGCATCCTGGTCGCCGGAGAGCGCCGCCTGGCAGAGAGCGAGTGTCGTCGCGTAGCTCGGGCTGCGACTGCCCGTCCATTCCTCGAGAAACTGATAGGCTTCGAAGACCGTGTTTATCTCGCGCGGAAAGCCGAGCCCGACGAAGATTGCGACGGGCTGAGAGAAATGCTTGGCGGGCATTGGTGTGGGCTCCATGAGGGTAAGCTGCTTGACAACGCGCGGCCGGCAGGCCGGTTGCAGCCGGAAAGCGATTTTGGTTTCGCCGACGGATGCTTGCCCAAAGCCTCCTTCTGTGTTTTCTCGCCCGCACATTAGGAAAGGCTTGTGAATGAGAATCGCAGTGGTCCTCGCGATGAGTGCGGCGTTGGTTGGATGCGTGACCTCTCCGGTCGCCTACCAAGCCAAGCTTTCGCAGCAGGATCCGAAATGGACCTCGCCGGAATGCCAGCAGGCTCGCATCGCGGCCTCCGACTACGACAGCCGCGAAAAGGAACACCCCGGCTGGGGTTTTGGCGTCCTGCTCGGCCCCTACAGCATGGGGATGGTGGCAGCGGTAAAGCAGCATGAGCAGCAGCAGCGACGGCTTCTCGCCCGCCAGGTCCACCTGCAGTGCTCAAGCCAGCCCTTGCCGAAGGAACTGGATTTCGATCCGGCAACCTACGCGCCGAAGAAGACGCATTATCCGTAGGCGGAGCGCCGTCGCTACGCTTGAAATCAGCCGATCGCTGTTGACATTCAGCCTTCGCCCCATGCCTTGAGCAACGGTCCGTCGCCGCCATAGACCGGGTCCTTGCGCGGCCGGCTCACCTTCGGGATCATGCGTAGCGCTTCCGCATGCTGCTCCGGCTTGGTGCATTCGTCATAGGTGCCGGTGGGCGGGTAGGCGCCGACGACGAGGAAATCGTCGGAAGCCGAGAGCCGCTGGTGACCCGTGCCAGCCGGCAGGACCGCCACGTCGCCGGCCTTGACCGTGAGCGCGCGGCCCTTGTCGCCGCCGAAGCGAACCTTGGCCGTGCCGCGCGCAATGCCCAACACCTCATGGATGCGCGAATGGTAGTGGACGTAGTCGTAGATGCCGTTGCGCCAGCTGTCGCCCCACCCATTCGCCTTGAACAGCTCCTCGAAGACGGCTGCCGGATCGAGATCGTCCGGCAATGTCACGGCGCCCCGGTAAACAACCAGCGGCCAAGACGGATGGTTCGGCACAAGGCCGTCGTCCTTGAAGCGGAAGGTATTGGCTTTCCTCTGCCTTACCAGATCCGCGAGCCCGGACGTGCCCGGTCTTGCGATCCCGGTCAGCTTTTCTGCAGCTTTCTTGATACTCTGGACAATGCTCAAGGCCAGGCCCTCCATAAGTGCCGCTTGCAACGCCGTGCGACCTCGACCGACCGAATTCAACCCTTGGCGACACCCTTGGTTCCAGAGCTTGCCGACGCCCGCGCGCGGCCCCAGCAACCCGGATTGCTTCCGGGCGTCACAGCGGTCAAGCTGCGAGAGGTTGCCGGCCTCTCATGCGTGACGCCGGCAAAAGCCGCGGGCCTTCCTGAGGAGTTCAAAATGCATGCATTCCGGCTTCCGACCATCGGCGTTTTCATCTCTGGGCTGCTTTCGGCATCCGCGTTCCCAGTCCTCGCGTCAGGCAGCGTGGCTACGGCCCAAACCCTCTATCAACTCTGCCGCCAGGTGAAGAACGACGATACGATCCGTCCCTACTCGCACGAGCTTTACGGCGGCACCGTCAAGGCGTTCAAGGAGCTGTTTCCGAATGCCAATGGCACGCCGGCGGAATCGGAACTGCAGACGCAGGCCAATTATCGCTGCATGGACGGCAAGGTGCTGGCCTGTTTCGTGGGGGCCAACCTGCCCTGCGCGAAAATGAACGCGGCCCGCGACAACCCCGGCGCGAACGAGTTCTGCAAGACCAACCCCAATGACGACGTCGTGCCGGCTTTCGCGACCGGTCACGACGCCGTCTATTCCTACAAATGCGCGAGTGGCAAGGCGGTGGTCACCGGTAATTCGTGGGTTCTCGACAAGCGCGGCTTTGCCAAAGAACTATGGGCCGAAGTGCCCCCGCACTGAGGCGGGCCTGTCAGGGGACCCGCCGAGTCCCAAGAACCGTCGCGCGTAGCGCACTTGCCATTAAATCCTTCTTGCCGGGGATCGCCTGCAGGCAAGCAGGAGCGCGATGGCCAAGGCCGGAAGCGCCGCCGCGGCGACGGCAAGGAAAGCCAATTGCAGCGGTGCCGACCCAGGCGATGACCTTGCCGGAGTGCTGCCCGCCGGCAAGAGCCAGACCCCAGGCCACGCCGCCCGTGATGATGAAGCTTTCCGCCGCCCCCAACACGGCCCGGCCGACGAACAGCATGGACGCGGACGCCGTCGGCCGGTCGAGCAATGCGAGCGATCCGAGATAGATGAACCCCGCCAAGGCGGCGGCGACCAGGCCGATGACGACGGCCCGCTTGCCGCCGCGCGCATCGGCATAGTTTCCCCGCGCCGATCCGCGACAAAAGCGAGGCGACGAACTGGCTGCCCGTCACCAGCCCGACGGCGAACGGCCCGAAGCCCAACCCCTTGTGAAGATGCAGCGGCAGGACCCGCAGCGCCAGGCCGATCAGCAGGAAGCCGGCAAAGACAGAAGCCATGATCGGCAACAGCCTCGCCATGGTGCCGCTTCCTTCGGGTGCCGTGTCCATCGCGACCATCGCCGGCGCCTAAACCTCGAGCATGACCTTGATGGCGCGGCGCTCGTCCATGGCGCGGTAGCCCTCGGCGACCTCCGCCAGCGGCAGCTTGAGGTCGAACACCTTGCCGGGCTTGATGCGGCCTTGCAGCACGCGCTCCATCAGGTCGGGCAGGAAGCGGCGCACCGGCGCCGGGCCGCCCAGCATGCGCCTCTGGTCAAAGAACAATTTTTGACCGTCGAAGCTCACCCCATGCGGCACGCCGACATAGCCGATGGTGCCGCCGGGCCGCGAGCAGGCCAGCGCCTGGTCGAAGGATTCTCCCGTGCCGACGCGTTCCAGCACCGAATCCGCGCCGACGCCCTTGGTCAATTCCTTGATGCGCGCAATGCCTTCCTCGCCGCGTTCGGCGACGATGTCGGTCGCGCCGAACTCACGGGCGAGCTTCTGGCGGCTCGCGTGGCGGCTCATGGCTATGATGCGTTCGGCGCCCATCTCCTTGGCCGCGAGCACGCCCATCAGGCCGACCGCGCCATCGCCGACGACGACCACCGTCGATCCCTCGCGAACCTCGGCGGCATCGGCGGCGTACCATCCGGTGCCGAGCACGTCCGACACGGCCAGCAGGTCAGGGACAAGCTCGGCCGGCGGAACCTCGGAGGTCGTCACCAGCGTCCCGTCGGCCAGCGGCACGCGGGCGTAAGGCGCCTGGGCGCCGCTCATGAACTCGCGCTGCTCGCAGGACGACTGGAAGCCGAAGCGGCAATGCGGGGCAGGTGTTGTCGGAGAGGCAGAAGGAGCCGACGACGAACTGTCCGGGGCGGACATTGCGCACCTCAGCGCCCACCTCGACGACGATGCCGCAATATTCATGACCCATATGCTGCGGGCCGTTCACTGGCTGCAGTCCGCGATAAGGCCACAAGTCCGAGCCGCAGATGCAGCTTGCCGAGAGCTTGATGATGGCGTCCGTCGGCCGCAGGATCTTCGGATCGGCGACTTCCTCGCAGCGGATGTCGCCGGGCTTATGAAGAATGGTTGCGAGCATTTCTTGCTTCCTTTTGTCGATCGGGTCAGGCGCCGTAATCGGCGTCGCTGACATGTTCCAGCCAGTCCACGACCTTGCCGTCCTTGACCTCCTGGAGGGCAATGTGGGTCATGGCGGTTTCGGGAGACGCGCCGTGCCAGTGTTTTTCGCCGGGCGCGAACCAGACGACGTCGCCGGGCCGGATCTCCTCGACCGGGCCGCCCGCGCGCTGCACGCGCCCGCGGCCGGAGACGACGATCAGCGTCTGCCCCAGCGGATGCGTGTGCCAGGCGGTGCGGGCGCCGGGCTCGAAGGTGACCTGTGCGCCCTGCACGCGCTCCGCGTCGAAGGGATTGAAGAGCGGATCGATCCGCACCGTCCCGGTGAACCAACTTGCCGGACCTTTGCCGGAAGGCGTCGAGCCTGCGCGAAGAATGTCCATGATGATCTCCTGTGCGTCCTCAGATGCGTTCCATGGGAAGGGGAACTCGCCGCGCATTTGCAGCGCCTATTCGCCCTCGTCGAAGCAGCCGAGCCTGATCGGTCCGCGATGGCGATAGTCCTGGTTGGCCTGCCCTGTTGGCTGTTGGCCGGCCGCGGCGAGGCCACGGTTGCAAGCGCGGCGCAGAGCAGCGCTCGCCGGCCGATCGGTTGTCGTCTCATCGATGGCTGCTTCCGCGTGCAGTCGCCGCGATGGCAAACAGCGCCGACCCCAGAAGCAGCACCGCGCCGAGGGCGAACGGGCTCCACCAGCCGGCGGCATCGAACAGCAGCCCGCCCGCGAAGGCGCCAAAGGTAATGGCGAACTGGATCAGCGCGACCTGCAGCCCGCCGCCCGCCTCGAGATCGTTGGGGATTACTTTGGTCATCCAGGTGTTCCAGGCGACCGGGATCGGCGTCGTGAACAAGCCCCAGGCGATCAGCAGGACAGCGGTCCCAACGGCGAACGGACCGAGCGCGACCAGCAACAAGGCGATGAGCGCCAGAACCGCCGGCAGGCCGATCAGCACGGCCGCGAGATGCGACCTGAGCAGGAACCCGATCACCGACGTGCCGAGCAGGCCGGCGAGGCCGAGGCCAAGAAGCACCATCGACAGCGTGTTGACGTCGAGGCCGGTGACGTTTTCGAGGAAAGGGCGCAGATAGGTGGAGAGCGCGAACTGACCCATGAAGGCGAGGGTGATGGCCGCCATGCCGATGGCGAAGATGCGATTGCCGAGCAAGCCAAACATGTTGCCGACCGAGGTCTGTTCGCCGGCAGGCATTTTCGGCAGGACGGCGAGCTGCCAGACGATCGCAAGAAGGCCGATCGGAACGACGATGAAGAAGGCGCCGCGCCAGCCGATCAGGCCGCCGAGGAAGCTGCCGAGCGGCGCCGCGATGACCGAGGCGAAGGCCGTCCCGCCCTGCAGCATAGCGATCGCCTTGGGCAGGTCGGCGCCAGGCACGATGCGAGCCAGGATGGCGGTTGACAAAGACCAGAAGCCGCCGATTGAAACCCCGATCAGGGCCCGGCCGAGCATGAAGACCAGGTAGTTCGGCGCGAGGGTGATCGCCAGGCCGGAGATGACGAGGACGGCGGTGTAGAAAAGCACGACGATGCGCCGGTCCAGCTGCGACATAAACGCGTTGCCGAACAGGCTGGTGAGGACCGCGAAGAAACCCGAGACGGAAATCGCCTGGCCGGCCTGCCCCTCCGAAATGGCGAGCTCATTGGCGATGGGGGTCAGCAGGCTGACCGGCATGAACTCCGAGGCCACCAGCACGAAGGTAAGCAGCGACAGGCATGCCACTGCTCCCCAGGCGCTTGGTTCTTTCACCATTTGGGCTTTCGCCAATTGGCTGTCGTAGGTCGTGTCCATGTGCCGCGGCCCGCCGCCGAGCCCTCCAGTCATTTCGCTGGCGGCTATATAAATCACCTCCACTATCCAGATTAGCCGTTGCAATCTGCATGGACTTATCCATCCTTGATATGAATTGACGATGAGGCTACGAACCGCGACAGCTTGAGCGAGCGGCCGGAGCCAGGGTGGTGCTCCATGCAGCGCGAGGATCTGAAGGATTTGCTGTGGTTCCTGATGGTGGCCAGGGAGCGCAGCTTCACCAGGGCGGCGGCCGAGCTCGGCACGTCGCAATCGACGCTCAGCCATACGATCAAGCAATTGGAGGCGCGGCTGGGCGTGCGGCTGCTCACGCGAACGACACGAAGCGTGGCGCCGACGGAAGCGGGCGAGCGGCTCTACCAGTCGCTTGTCCCGCGCTTCGAAGGCATAGAGTCCGACCTTTCGAGCCTTGTGGCCTTCCGCGACAGGCCAGCAGGCACGGTGCGCATCACGCTGTCCGACCATGCGCTGCGCATGATCGTCTGGCCGAAGCTCGAGCCGGTGCTGCGCGACTATCCGGACCTGCGCGTCGAGCTCTACAGCGACAACGGCATGCGCAATATCGTCGAGGAACGCTTCGACGCCGGCGTGCGCCTCGGCGAGAGCGTCGACAAGGACATGATCGCGGTGCGCATCGGCCCGGATTGGCGGCTGGTGGCCGTCGCTTCGCCGCACTATTTTTCGCGCCGCCCGGTTCCGAAAGTTCCGCAGGACCTCGTCGGACATGATTGCATCAGCCTGCGGCAGACCACATTCGGCGGGCTCTATGCGTGGGAGTTCGAGAAGAAGGGCCGCGAGCTCAGGGTCCGGGTGGATGGTCAGCTGACCTTCAACACCACCATTCCCATGGTCGACGCAGCGCTGAACGGCTACGGCATCGCCTACGTCCCGGAAGACCTCGTCAGCCAACACGTGGCCGAGGGCCGGCTGAGACTCGTGCTCGACGACTGGAGCCTGCCCTTCCCGGGCTACCACCTCTACTACCCAAGTCGGCGGCAGCTCTCGCCGGCGATTGCCGTGATCGTCGAGGCGCTGCGGCATCAAAATTGAGCCCAGCACGGTGGCGAGGCCGATCCGCCAACGCCGGGAACATATATCCGGGCCGAAACCCGACGAGACGCGGATAAAGACGCTTGACTCACCCTCTCCCTTGCGGACAAGTTGCGTTGTCAGACATCTTACATACGAAAGGGAGGTTTCGTGAGGAGATTTATCGCTTGTTTCGCGCTGGCTGCCGGCGCGCTCGCATTTGCGTCGGCAGCGTGGGCGGGGGAAACCCTGGATCGCGTCACATCAAAGAAGGCCATGGTGGTCGCGACCAACAGCGGCTGGCCGCCGCAAAGCTTTCTCGACGAGAGCAACCAGTTGGTCGGCTTCGACATCGACGTTTCGAAAGAGATCGCCAAGCGCCTGGGCGTCGAAGTCAGCTTCGAGACGCCCGATTGGGCCACCATGACCGGCGGCCACTGGCAAGGCCGTTATGATCTCGGCGTCGGCTCGGTTACGCCGACCAAGGCCCGGGCCAAGGTGATCGATTTCGCCGGCATTTATTATTACAGCCCTTACGTCTATGTGGTCCACAAGGACAGCAAGGCGAAATCCGTGGACGATCTCAACGGCAAGGTGATCGGCGTCGAGACCGCCACCACGTCGGAAGATTTCATCCGCCGCCAGTTGGAGATCGACGCTCCCGGCCTTCCGCCGATCGAATACAAGCTTCAGCCTGGCGAGATCCGGACTTTCGCCGATTCCATGCTGCCCTTCGACGATCTGAGACTGGGAGACGGCGTGCGGCTCGACGCAGTCATCGCGCCCGAGCAGACAGCTCAAAACGCCATCAAGAACGGTTATCCGCTGCGCATCATCGAGGGCGACTACGCCTTTCGCGAGCCGCTGGTGGTGATCGCGGACAAGGGCGACGCCGAGTGGACCACCAAGATCGGCGGCATCATCGACCAGATGAAAAAAGACGGCACGCTCGCCACGCTGACCACCAAGTGGTACGGCAAGAACTATAGCGCCGATTGATGCTCGTCGCGGGCGGCCCCTCAAGGCCGCCTGCTTCGATCAGAACCCACCATGACCTATCCCGACACTTATTATCGCCGCACGCTTGCCGACGAAAAGGTCAGACCACCGCTCGCGGGTCCGGCCGAATGCGACACGGTCATCGTCGGCGGCGGACTGGCCGGTCTGACGACGGCGCTGCAGTTGGCGCGCGCCGGGCAACAGGTCGTGCTGCTCGAAGCCGAGAGCATCGGCTTCGGCGCCTCGGGCCGCAACGGAGGCTTCGTCAGCCCCGGCTTCGCGACCGGCAGCGACAAGATCGCCGCGATGGCCGGAGCGGCAGGGGCACGAGAGCTGCATAGGCTGTCGATCGAAGGCGTCGATTTCGTGCGGCAGACGATCAAGGACCTCGACAACACGGCAGCGACGCCTCGGCCCGGGATCATGGGCGTGCTGCGTCACGACGGCGGCGCCGAACTGAAGGGTCATGCGGAGAGGCTGGCACGGGATTTCGATTATCCGCTCGAATATCTCGAGCGTGACCAGGTGCGCGCTGTGCTGCATTCCGAGCGCTACTACCAGGGCTTGCGCGACGCCAAGGCCTTCCATATGCATCCGCTCAACTATCTGCGCGCCGTCGCGGTGGAGATAGAGCGGCTGGGCGGCAGGATTCACGAGAGCTCCAGCGCGATCGAGGCCAGACTCGATGGCCCGCGTAAGACCATACGCACCGCAAGGGGCGAAGTGCGCGCGCGGCAGGCGGTGTTTGCCACCGGCGGCTACACGGGACCGCTGATCGGCCGGCTGAAGCGGGCCATCCTGCCGATCGCCACCTATGTGATGCTGAGCGAAGAGGCTCCCGATCTCATCGCCAGCGCCATCGCGACGACGGACGCCGTCGGCGACAACCGCCGGGCCGGCGACTACTACCGCGTCGTGGAGGATGGAAAGCGGCTGCTCTGGGGTGGGCGCATCACCACGCGGGCCGCTTCGCCCGCGGCGCTGGCGAGGGAATTGCGCCGGGAGATGGTTGGAACCTACCCTCAGCTCGCCACGCTCAAGACCGAACTCGCATGGTCGGGACTGATGGCCTACGCCCGCCACCTGATGCCCCAGATCGGGGAGCTGCAGCCAGGCGTCTGGTATCTGACGGCGTTTGGCGGCCACGGCATCAACACGACAGCCGTGGCCGGCAAGGTGATCGCCGAGGCGATACTCCGCCAGTCGGACCGCTACCTTCTGTTCGCGCCGTTCGGACTGGCCTGGGCGGGCGGACCGGCGGGACTTGCCGCGGCCCAACTCACCTATTGGAAGCTGCAGGCGCAAGATTGGTGGCGTGAACGCCGCCGCTGACCAGAGGGAGATCGACAGGTGATCGGCAGACTGCTGCTCAACTATCCGGACGCTGCGCGCCGCATCGGCGCATGCCTGGCGCTCGCCGCTTTCGCCGCGGGTCTCTACGGTCTCGGCATCAAGGCAGACTGGATCGGCAAGCTTGTCCCAGGCTGGATAGAATGGCTTGCGGCCAATCCCGTGGCGGCGCGAAGCGTCTCGGCGGTGCTGATCGCCCTAATCGTGGCCGCGAACTGGAAAGCGCTGCAGCAACTCGGGCGCAAGCAGCAGATCGTGGCCGTTTGGATCGAGCTGTTCGTCCTGCTGATGCTGTTCTTCTACTCCTTCGACCTGTCCTTCTCTTTCATCGCCAGGAAGATCGGGTTCCTCATTTCGCAGGGCGTGGTGACCACGCTCTACATTTCCGCCATTTCGATCGCCATCGCGACAGTCATCGCCTTCATCGGCGCCATAGCCAAGCTCTCCAAGAATGGCGCGATCTACGGCCTGGCCACCTTTTACACCTCACTGTTTCGCGGGCTGCCATTGCTGATGCAGATCTACATCATCTATCTCGGTCTGCCGCAGGTCGGGTATGTGATCGGCGCCGTGCCTGCCGGGATCATGGCGCTGTCGCTTTGCTACGGCGCCTATATGACCGAAATTTTCCGTGCCGGCATAGAAAGCATCCCGCGCGGCCAGACGGAAGGCGCCACCGCACTTGGACTCAGCCCCAACCAGACGATGTTCCTGGTTATCCTGCCGCAGGCGATGCGCGTCATCGTGCCGCCGACGGGCAATCAGTTCATCGCGATGCTGAAGGATTCCTCCCTGGTCTCGGTGGTCGGGGTCTGGGAGATCATGTATCTGGCGCGCACGCAGGGCCAGACCGAGTTCCGGCACATCGAGATGCTGATCACCGCCTCGATGATCTACTGGTTGCTGTCGATCGGCCTCGAATTTCTGCAGTCCCGCATCGAGGAACGTTTCGGGCGCTCGCTCAAGCGCTGAGCTTCAATACGGCATCCCCCTCCTGGGGGAAGCCGCCGAGATGACAGCAGGCCAAAGCAGCATGGTCGCGGCCGCTTTCGAGACATTGCAACAGCGGCTTCCTGGCCAGCCAGGCATGCAGGAAGCCGGCGATGAAACTGTCGCCAGCGCCAGTCGTATCGACGACGTCGACCGGGCGGATGCCGGTCTCGGCGCGCTCGCGGGCCGTCAGCGCGATCGACCCCTCGGCGCCGCGCATGATGACGGCACAGCCTGCGCCGCGCGACAGGAGATCCGCGGCCATCGCTTCCGCCGCATCGCGAGGTTGGTCGGTCGAGCAGAAAACTATGCTCAAACCCTCCACACCGAGATCGGCGGGATCGGCGTTGACCGAGATATCCTGCGAGACGCTGACGCCTGCCCGCGACAGGCGCCTGCGCAAGGCGCCGCCATCATCCAGCCAGCCGATATGGACATGATCGATTGCCTCCAGGACCGCCAGTTCCGCCTCGTCCGGCGCATATCCGGCACAGGCACCGAAATCCTCGGCGGCAATCAAACGCTCGCCGGACGGCAAGACTTTGATGTCGGTCCAAGCGGTGTTGCGCTGGCCTATGCGCAGGTGCTTGACCGCCACCCGATTGGCTTTGAGCTCGGCGCGGGTGCGTTCGCCCTCGGCATCGCGGCCCACGGCGCCGAAATAGAAGCTGTCGTGGCCAAGCCGCGCGAGCTGGACGGCTACATTGAGCGCGTTGCCGCCGACCAGGGAGCGGCCGATCGGCGCTCCGAGGCGATCGATGCAGTTGTCGCCGACGGCGGCAAATCGAAAACTGCTCATATCCTGCGTTACGCGATCAAGCGCTGATGCCGAGGGCCAAGCTCAATAGGCAACGCGCTTGTAGTAGCGGCGCGTGGTCAGCGGGTGGTTGCGGATCACCTCGAGATGAGCGCTGACCCGTTCGAGAGCGGTTGCGAGCACGATCGGCGAAACCAGCGCGCGTACGTCGGGCGAAATACCGGGCAGTTCAAAATCGGCCGTGTCGAGCACCGTCAACTTGTCCGTATAGGTAGGCGCGAATTTCTCGACGCGATCGGCCAGCGGCCGGGCGCTGTCCTCGCCCTTGAAGAGCACCACGCTGACGTCTTTTTCCACCAGCTCCAGCGTGCCGTGGAAAAAGTCGGAAGCATGCACGGGGCGGGTCCGGATCCACTGCATCTCTTCCAGGATGCACATGCCGTAATACCAGGCCTGCGGCCAGACATTCCCGGCGCCGGCTATGATGTGATAGTCGGAAGCAGCCAGTTTCCGCGCGAAACCGGCGGCCTCCTTTTCATAGCCCCGCTTCACTTCCAGCAGCAGTCGCGGCAACTGCGCTAATTCAGCGAGTATCCGTTCGGATTCGGCGAGCTCACCGCGATGCTTCAGCACCGCAAGCGCGATGAAGAGCGACTGGAGATAGAAGGACTCGCAGGACGTGTCGTCCTCAGCGAAGTTGACGAAGACATGATCCCCGCCCTTGCCGAGCGGCGTCTCCTCATGTCCGACCAAGGTGATCACCGTCGCCCCGATTTCTTTGATCCTGGACAGAAGCGCCACGCTTTCCTTGGTGGTGCCGGAGAGCGAAGGCAACACGACGATCGACTTGTCGGTCAGGTGAACGGATTGGGCGAGTTGCAGCTCGGCGGTGATGTCGACGAAAGTCGGAAAGCTGGACCGGCGCTGCAGCAATTGCGCGGCCGGATGCATCAGGATCGCCGCACCGCCGGTGCCGAGAAAGAAGATGTTCTGCGCCCCGGCGGCGAGGCATTGCGCCACGACGGCGTCAATGCGCTCGCGCAAGGCCACCGCCCCCGATTGGATGCGCACAAACCGGGCTTCGTCGAAATTGAGCATCGTTCCCTCGATCAGTTAAGTTGTAAGACAACTGACATCTGCAGAAGCGCATTTCAAGAGAAATTTTGCCGATCAACTTGCAAGCCTTTCCCATGTGCCCGCGCGATCGCCACGGCAGGCCTCCGCTTGACCTTGGCGCGATTGTCCGACAACAAAGGGAGAGTTGGCACAATGGGGAAGATGGACTTGGACGAGCCGCTTCGGGATGCGCGCACATTGGCGGTCCAACTCCGCGACCGGCTGGCCGACCTCATCAGGACCGAAGGGCTCAAGCCCGGCGACCGGCTGCCAACGGAATCACAGCTGACACAGCGCTTCCGCATCTCGCGCCCTGCCCTGCGCGAAGCGCTGAAGCTGCTCGAACAGGACGGCATCATCTCCGTCACCCATGGACTCGGCCGATTCGTCACCGCGAACTCCGCCGTCCAGGTCGACCGTCCAATCACCGTGTTTGAAAGCGTGACCGACATGTCGCGCCACTATGGCTACTGCACCGTCAACAAGGTCCTTTCCATCGCGGAGGAAGCGCCCGAACCGCTGATCCAGCAGCAATTGCGCCTGGCCGACGGAGAGCGCGTCATCCGGCTTGAACGGTTGCGGTTGCACAACGATCTGCCCCTCATCTATTCGCTGGACTACGTGCCGCGCAGCCTTTTGCCGGGCCGCCTTTTCGACATCGAATGGAGCGGCTCGCTGCTCGCGCTGCTGGAAACACACCGCCATCAGCCGCGTATGTCGGCCGCCTCGGTTGCAGCGGTGACGCTGCCGGACGAAATCGTGCGGCGCAACGACCTGCGCGACTTCGGGCCAGCCCTGCTCATTACGGAAACCTGTTTCGACGGGACCGGAACCCCGGTCGTCCATGCCGCCGTCTATCATCGCGGCAGCCATTTCGCCTTCAGCTTCGCACGAAAGTGACGGCTCGACCGGTGGCGATGACGGTGACCGTCGAGGCGCTCCGACACCGCCTTACTTAGCGGCAAAACGTGTGGCCATTCCGCCGACTTAAGCGGCCCGGCGACCGGCGTTGGAATCCGGAGCGGCTCGCGCTCCAAGGCACCGGCAGCAGCAATTATCTGTTCGTCATCGACGGCATATAAGCATTTCCTATTGCAATCCCCGGAAGAAAAGGATTGGTTAAAAATACCTCGGGGGAGATCGAGACCGTGAATAGGAGTGTTGTGCGGCTTCTTCCGAAGCCCAAGGTTTCAATATTCATTTGTGGATGCGGGCATACGGGGTCCACATTGCTCGCACGGATACTGGCCGCGCATCCGGAAATTTTCTCCATCCGCCGCGAGACAAGCGCGTTTGTCTCAGACAATGGGGCGCGTTGGACCAAACTGAGTGTGGTTTTGTTGCAGGCAGCCATTTCACGCCGCAGCGTCTGGGTCGAAAAGACACCGAACCATATCCACTATACGAGGCAGATCGCCGAGACGATTCCGGGCGCGCGCTTTATCGTCGTCACGCGCGACGGCAGGGACGTCGTGGCCTCGCTCGGGCAGCGTTACGAAGGCGATTTCGACAAGGCTTTCCAGAGATGGATTGCGGACAGCAAAGCCTCGATGGCGCGTATCGAAAAGGGCGAAAGCATCCTGTGGCGTTACGAGGACTTCATCGAATCGCCTGCGCCTTCCATCGAGCGACTATGCCGCTTCATCGGCGTGACCTTCGACCCGGGCATTCTCAACTATCACCAGCAGCCCATCGTGTGGGGGCGGGAAAAGGCAGTGCGCACGCCGCATTCGGCTCGCCGGCTCGCCCAGGTGAACCAGCCGATCACCGACTATAGGGGCGGCTGGCGATCCAGGCTGCCAGCCAACGTGGCCCGCCGTTTCGACGCAGGCGAAGCGCGGGAAATCATGGACTATTTCGGATACGCATAGGCCGAGCATCGGCCTACGCGTAGTCGAGAAGCGACCGTTTGCGCGGACACGGATCGTTGAGAGGCTAATGCGAAAGCAGCCGCGAGACCTTGAGCCGCGGCGCGAAAAAGCAGCGCAGATAAGGCTGGTTGGTTATGACGTAGTTGTTCTCGCAGATGTGGTATCGGCCATCCGGGGATTCCTGCACGCGCTCTCGCGGGATGTTGAAACCATCGGGCAGGTAAACGTAGCCGCCATCGGCCCTGGATTGCACCTCGGCGTCCGGTATGGGACGGCAATCCGTGCCACCGCAACATTTGAAGTTCGTAACCGGATCGACCTTGTTTTGGTACCAGTCATGGGCGTCGGCGCCTGTCGCGGCGACAAGGCAGATGGCGGTGACGATGACCTTTCGCATGGCATTCCTCGACGAGGCGGAGGCACTGCTCATTCGAGCGTCATGTATATTAGCGTTCCGCCGGAAACGCCATTGCCGGGGAAGGCCCGGAAAGCTTGTGGCAGCGATGGGCGGAGCGGGATCCTCAGACCGAGGTCCGGCCCTTTCCCATCACACCAGCCGTTGCCCGCCGTCGATGTGGATGGTTTCGCCGGTCATGAACGCGTTCTGCATGAGGTAGAGATAGGCCGGTGCGATTTCGGCGGGCGTGGCGATCCGGCCCGCCGGAATACGCGTGCCCATCTGCTCGAAATAGCCGGTCTTGGCCGCGCCGACGATCTCATCCCACATTTCGGTGTCGACCCAACCGGGCGAGACGATGTTGACGCGGACCGGCGCGAGCTCCAGCGCGAGCGCCCGGGCGAAATAGGTGAAGGAACCGGCGACCGCCGAAACCACCGAGCCGCCGGGGACCGGCGGACGGTCCTTGTTGATGCCCGAGGTGAAGATCATCGAGCCACCCTTGTTCAGCGTGCGCACGGCATGCTTGGCGAGCATCACCGCGCCGATCAGCTTGCCGTCGACGAACTGGCGCACGAAATCCATGTCGGTCTCGCCGACCGGATCATTGGGCGGCGGCGTGCCGGCCGTCGCCACCAGATGATCGAAAGCTCCAGCTTCCTCGAACAGGCGGGAGACGTCCGCCTCGTTGGCCATGTCGGCCACGATGCCCGTCACGCGCCCTGCCCCGTCGAGCCGCTTTTCGGCGACCTTCACCTTGTCGGCCGAACGGCCGGCGATCACCACCTCAGCGCCGTTTTCGAGCGCGGCCGCCGCGACGCCGAAACCGATGCCAGAGCTGCCGCCGACGACGATGATCTTCTTTCCCGCGAGATTAGCCATGGGTCTTCTCCGACTTTCGTGATGGGTTCAAATTCAGGCGCGGTCGGCGTGGGCCGCTTCAAGGTCGGCGAGGATGATCTTCCTCATCGAATACATCGCCTGGCGCGCCCGGTCGGCTTTTTCGCGGTCCGGATCGTTCATCAGGCGCAGGGCCTCGCTCGGGATGACCTGCCAATAGACGCCGAACTTGTCCTTCAGCCAGCCGCAGGGCTGTTCCGAGCCGCCGCCGGCGGTGAGCGCGTTCCAAAAATAATCGGTCTCCGCCTGATCCTTCGTCTCGATGTAAAGCGAGATCCGCTCGTTGAAGGGCGGCACGCCGCCAGCGTTGAGCGCTGTAAAACGCTGGCCTTCCAGCTCGAAGTCGAAAATCGCGTGCGGAACGGTTTTGCTGGTGCCGCCGACGAAGTCGGTGAACTCGATCGCGCCGAGCGCGCGGCTGTTCTTGAAAACCGAGAGATAGAAATCCCGCGCGGCTTCGGCATCGAGATTGAACCAGAGGAAAGGATGAACGGTAGCCATGGTGTCCTCGCAGCTTGAGTGAGCATTGATCACAAATTCTGTGAGGATTTTTGGCTGGAAAAAGCTCGACGGACAAACCAAAGTTTGGCAAGTATTTGTTACCATAACTCACAGATTGCTTTCTCCATGGCCCGCAGACTGCCGCCGCTCAACGCCTTGCCGGCCTTTGAGGCCGCCGCACGGCATTTGAATTTTTCCAGGGCCGGGGACGAGCTCAATCTCACCCATGGCGCTATCAGCCGGGCGGTGAAGCATCTGGAGGATCAGCTCGGTGTGCAGCTCTTCGAGCGCGCGACGCGTTCGGTGCGGCTCACCCCGGTCGGCGAGCCTTATGCGCTTGCCGTGCGCGAGGCGCTCGACCAGCTCGCGCTGGCGACGCAAACCGCGACCTCGCGCCACTCGGGCTCGACGCTCAACGTCAGCACGTCGGATGGGTTTGCCGGAAAATGGCTGGTGCCAAGGCTCTATCGCTTTCACCGCGCGCATAGCGACATCGACGTGCGCGTCTCGACCACCGGCAGGCTGACCAATTTCCGCGGCGACGGCATCGATGTCGCGATCCGCTACGGCGCCGGCCACTATCACGGGCTGACCTCGGAATTCCTCACCGGCGAGGAGGTGTTTCCGGTCTGCAGCCCGAAGCTGCTGGAAGGCCCGCATCCGCTCAAGCACCCGCAGGACCTCAAGCACCACACGCTGATCCGCGACGGCTACCGCATCGACTGGGCGGCGTGGCTCGCCAGCGCCGGCGTCGAAGGCATCGACCCGAACAGCGGCCTCACTTTCGATTCCGCCACGTTCGCGGTGGAATCTGCCGTGCAGGGCGAAGGCGTGGTGCTCGGCCGCACCATGCTGGTTTCAGCCGACCTCGCCACCGGCAGGCTGGTGCGGCCGTTCAATCATGCGTTGAAGGCGGTGTCGAGCTTCTATCTGGTCTACCCGCCGGAAGCGATCCGCCAGCGCAAGGTGAAGGCGTTTCGCGACTGGCTGTTTTCGGAGATCGAGCCGCTTTAGCGAATGGCTTCAGGAAACCTTCCTTCGGCTCGGCGGTTGATTCCAATCCGAGAGAGGACCATTCATGGCGAGACGAGATGCAGCGACGGCCAAACACACAAAGCGTCCGCGTTCGCGTCCGCTGAAAGGCGAAGAGACGGAAGTGAAGCATATCGTCGAAACGCAGGATCTGTCGCCGGCGCAGGCGCGGGAGCTTGTGCGACGCTACGGAAACGATTGGCGCAAGATCGACGACGCCGCCAAGTCCTATAAGGGCGACGACTAGGCCAGCGTGGCGGCCAGAAGCAAACCGTCATCATAGGATGCAAGCAGTGCCGCAGGCTGGCTCAGCACTCAACCTGAGCGCATCACACCAGGCTCGCCGGTCTCGTTCGCCTGAGCGAGACGCCGGGGTTCGGACACCAGATCCCGGAATTCGATAGTGGTCACCAAATAGCCGGCCTCGTCATAGATCTTGGTCACCCAGGAGGTCGGATCCGAACCTGCGGCAATCCCGTCGAGCATAGCTTCCTTGGCAGCCCGTTTGGCCTCGGCTTTCGCGGTTTCGAGGTCGTCCATCTCGACCTGGATCGGCGGCTGCGCCGCGGATTCGATGAATTCAAAGCGGAATTTCGGCATTCGGCTCTCCGTTTGCAACCGCGGACGGCACAGGCGCAATCGTGTCCCGAGCGCCACTGTCGCCATCGCGTCGCTCCTCCAGCACGGTCTCGGCGATATACTCCTTGAGGTCGCCGACTTCCTCGCTGATCTGGTCAGGCCCTATGCCCTCGCTTTCAGCGTCAGCGATGCATTGATCCGCCAATTCAGCGGCGACGATTTCCGCCGGCAGCGCGGGCGGAGCTTCAGCCTTGTGTTCCTCGATCCATTCGCCGACGAAATGCGCCGTCTTGTTCACGAGGATGTCGGCCTCCTGCGAGGCTTCGGCTACAGGAAGTTCCAACTTGGTATCCATGCAAAGCACCCTGAATGATCCTTTTCAACGCCGATTGCTCACAAAGGATGCAGCGCTCGGTCGATAGTGCACCTCGTCCAAGGCTCGACTGCACGGCGCCGGTCCGTGGCTTGCCCATACCCGGCCGGGAACCTGAACCAGGGTCGTACATTCTTGCTGTTGGAAATCACCAACCAGACGGGGAACGAAATAGGTGGGATCTCAGGGCTTTGGAGCGTCACTGGCCGTCAAAAAAGCGATCGCGGCCGGACGCAAGGCTGGCTATTGGCTCGACATCCTCAAATATCTTGCCGTTGCGATCGCGGCCGGCGTGGTCACTCTGGCTGCGGTAAACCTGACCCCCGAGCCTCGTGTCATCCGCACGATCGTTCCGCATCGTTTCGACGCGGCCGACCCGCAATTCGTGCGAAGCATGAGCAGCTATTCGCAAGGGCAGATGTTCAAGCGGAACGCAGTGCGAACCCTGGTCAATGGCGACGAGATCTTTCCGGCGATGCTGCAAGCGATCGGCGCGGCTCAGGCCAGCGTCGACATGGAAACCTACATCTATTGGTCGGGGTCGGTCGGCTACGCATTCGCCACGGCCTTGGCCGCGAAAGCCCGGGAGGGCGTCGAGGTTCGAGTGCTGGTCGACTGGCTCGGCAGCCTGCCTTTCGACGAGAAGCTGATCCACATCATGACGGGCGCCGGGGTGCGGTTCCAGCGCTACCGCCCCATCTACTGGTACACGCTTGACCGCGTGAACAACCGGACGCACCGCAAGCTGCTCATCGTGGACGGGCGGGTCGCGTTCACCGGCGGGGTCGGTATCGCTGACAACTGGCTGGGCAATGCGCGCAATCCGAACGAGTGGCGCGACACGCACTATCAAATCCAGGGACCTTCGGTGGCCGCGTTCCAGGCGGCCTTCGCCGAGAACTGGCTGGAGACCGTGGGCGAAACGTTGCAGGGAGAGATGTTCTACCCGCCGCCTGAACCCGCAGGCGCGCTCGGCGCTCAGTTGGTCCTTTCATCGCAGCCGAACGGCTCCGAGGACATGGAACTGATGATGCTGGCCGCGATCGCCGCGGCCAAGGACCACCTGCGCATCGGCATGGCCTATTTCGTGCCCGACGAAATCGCGCTCCAGCAGATACTCGACGCCAGGAAGAGAGGCGTGATCGTCGACGTCATCGTGCCCAATTCGCTGACCGATGTGCCCATCGTGCGGAAAGGCTCGCGATACTTCTGGGGCCAGCTGCTCGAAGCGGGCGTTCGCATCTACGAGTTTCAGCCGACGATGTATCATCCCAAGCTGCTGATCGTCGACGACGTCTGGGCGAGCTTCGGTTCCGCCAACCTGGACGAGCGCTCGTTGCGGCTGAACGACGAAGCCACCCTCAATGTCTACGGCAGGGATTTTGCGCAGACGCAAATCGATTTGTTCAACGAGGACCTCAAGCGATCGAGGCAGATCAGCCTGGCGGAGTGGCAGGCGCGCCCCATGAGCGAGAAGGTTACCGACTGGCTGGCCAGCAGGCTTCACACGCAGCTGTAGCGCATCGTTGCGGGGTAAGGATCCCCATGGGTTAGAGCAGGCCGTCTACAAACATGCAGGATGGTCGTGCCAAACGTTGGGGTTGGCTGAGCCCGGCCACCGGTCGTTGCGTCACCAACATGTCCGCTGGCCGGGCTTCCTTTGGGCCACCGGAGGCGGCAATGCCGATCACGAGACTGTCGAAAGGCGCGTTCACGCCCCGATGAGGTGAGCTTTCTGGGCCGCGTCCTCGAACTCAGCGCGAGCGCCAATGAGACCGAGGAGCAGCGCGAGCGGCGGCCCTTGCGCATCATCGCGAACTACATGGCGGGGAGGCGCGAGCTGACGGAGCTCTCGCGGCGGCCACTGGGCAGATAGGCTCCACTGCGGAGCAGTGAGGCAATGCTGGGCCGACGATGAAACTTTCGACGGTCTTTCCAGTTCGGTTGGAAGGAGGATTCTTGTCATGACTGAACCCGGTGAAGGCAGTTCCCATGGTCGTATTGACGACAAGCAGCTGGTCATTCTGCTTAAAGAGAAAACCGGCATCTCGGACGCTCAGGCCAGGAGGCTGATAAAGGCCGTCGGGCGCGACCGACCGTCGCTTCTTCGAGAAGCACGGATCATAAAGGCGCGTGTTCAGACGTCCACCTCAAGCCGCGTTTGACCGGCTGAATGCGGCGGATGCTCTGCCGGACTCCGCGGCAATGAAGGCGTTTCGCGACTGGCGGTTTCGCAGATCGAGCCCACTGAAGCAAAGCTCGTCGGAAATCCCTGCTTGCGAAGACGTGCCGATTGCGCGATGCTCCGCAAAATGGCTGGCGAATATCTGGACCACAAGCTGGAATGCCCGTTTTGCGGCACCATCCGTCTGCAGATTCCGGCCGATGCCCTACCCACAACGCCGATCCATTGCGCCGAGTGCGGCGCATATCTCGGCACGTGGGATGAGCTTCAAACCGACTTCGAGCAGCAAGGCGGTACGGACGGCGTGTTCCGGCTGGATAAGGGGCGTATCCAGAAGCTCAATTCCAGTCGCTGACGAGGCCGCCGCCGGCGGCTTGGATGCGGTCTGATCGACCAAACAGCGCGCGGGACATTGGGCTTGCGAAATGGGACATGACCGCGCCCGCCAAGTCCTTGACGGCTCGAACTCATAAACCCATATCGCATGCAGGCGCGGGCCGCTGCGATCCCCGCCCCCTTTCAAAACTCACACTGTTCGTTCGACTTGGAGGATCTTATGAACGATCGGATGTTCGACAGCCCTGTTTTCGTCAAGAGCGGAAACAGCCTCATCCAGGAAATCGCCTGCCTCGAAGACGCCCTGGAATTTCTCTATGAATGGCCCAAGAACCGGCGTGGGCCGATCTATGAAACGGCGCTGCGCGCCTGCCAGCGCGCATTCGACAGCGGCTTTCCGCTGGCCGCCGCCAGAGAGGCATTTTGCGGTTTTGCGAAGTCCGCCAGAATCCAGGAAGACGTAAGCACCACCTTGCCTTGGATGATCAATAAGGGCGGCAAGGGCGGCGGCCTGACCGTCTAACGTCATCGCGGATAGAGGACGTTCGCGATGCTCGCCAAATCATTCGAAAAGCCAATCCGCGTCTGGGTAGGACTGGGGTTTCCGCGTCATTTGAACACCGTCGTGGACGCCTATCGATTCGTTGTCGACTGGTGCGGCAACAGCCCCGAGCAGAAGGCGGCCATCCGTGCCTGCCGGGCCGCCCTGGCCGGGGATGTGGATGCGGAAACAGCGAGGGGCGTTTTCGTCGCCTTTGCGCGCAAGAAGGACATCCTTATCGAGGATGGCGCCATTCCCCCCATCCTGGGAAGTGTCCAGCCGAAGCATGTCTGATGTGGCCGAGGCGGCGGACAACGCCGCCTCCTTCTTCCGGACAAGAAGCAGCTTGGATAGTTAGTTCCCAAATGGAGGCAACCGACGGCATGGGCGGGGGGCGTTGGGGAGCCGCCGGTTACCAGGACGGGGGGCCATATAATCGGGCAATGCATAGGCCCTTATGCGATAATGCCACTTCTGCGCGTTCTTGGGAACTGCTTTCCGGCTTAAAATTCAAATATATATGGGGGAAAGCGCATATTCATGATGACCTTCGTGCCCCCCCGCGACAGGAACCAGATCGGACGTGCCGCGTCATAGAGGCAGGCCCTTATCGTGGTTGCGGAGTGATGTCGATGGTCAGGTTCCTTGTCGTCGTCTCGGTGGCGCTCGCGCTTGTATGCGGCGGCGCGCTGGCAGCGAGGCTGGAGCCCGACGCCGTCAATCAGGCGCAATTCAGCGAGGGCCAACCGAACGGCATCAGCCCGATGCTGCTCAAGGCGCAGGTGTTGCTGGATCGCGCCCGCTTCTCGCCCGGCCTGATCGACGGCCGCGTTTCGCAGAACTTCACCAAGGCCGTCGCGGCCTTCCAGGCGGCGAACGGACTGCCTTCTGACGGCAATCTCACGCGAGAGACCTGGGATAAGCTCGCGGCAACTTTCGCCGGCCCTGTGCTGACGACATACGAGGTGACGGCCAAGGATGTGCGCGGCCCGTTCACCAGCCGCATTCCGGCTCGCATGGAGAGCATGGCGCGTCTCAAGCGCCTCGGCTACCGCAACGCGCGGGAGAAGCTGGCGGAGCGGTTCCATGTCAGCGAACAAGTGCTGAGGATGCTCAACCTCCGCGCGGGATTCAGCAAGGCCGGCACGACCCTGGTGGTGCCCCATGTCGGCCGAGGCGATCCTCCTTCACAGATTGGCAGCGTCGAGGTCGACAAGGCGTCCCGCCAGGTGCGCGCCCTCGATGCGTCGGGCAAGGCGATTGCGGTCTATCCGGCTTCGATCGGCAGCGAGGAAAAGCCGGCGCCGAGCGGCCAGGCCGAGGTCAAGCGCGTGGTGCACGATCCGACCTATCACTACGATCCGAAATTCGCTTTCAAGGGGGTGAAGGCCAAGCGCCCGTTCACCATCGCTAAGGGGCCCAACAATCCCGTCGGATCAGTGTGGATCGACCTCTCGATCGAGAGCTACGGCATTCACGGCACGCCGGATCCCGGCAAGATCGGCACCACCTTCTCGCATGGCTGCATCCGGATGACGAACTGGGACGCCGAGGACCTCGCCGCCATGGTCAAGCCGGGCACGAAGGTCGACTTCAAGGACGAGGCCGCGCAAGAGGGACAAGCCAGGTGAGTACCGCGGGCCCGCGCCGGGCCGCGGACAGAATGCATAAGTCCAGTTTATCACCACCCCCAATTTTTGAAGACGTTACAGCGCCAATCACCGCCTGTAGCTTTCAGCGGCACTTTTGCTCTGAACAGCCGGACTGGTGATTTGATGCAGACACATGCGCGGGTGGTGATCGTTGGCGGAGGATGTGTCGGCGCGGGTATCCTCTATGGGCTCGCCAAGCGCGGCTGGACCGACGTGGCGCTGTTGGAACGTACGCAGCTCACCGCCGGCTCGACCTGGCATGCGGCGGGGCTGATCCCTTCCTATGCCCGCAACATCAATGTCGGGCGGATGATCAACAAGACCATCGAGATCTACGAGGGGCTCGAGGCCGAGACGGGGCAGCCCGTGGGCTGGCACAAATGCGGGCAGCTGCGCATCGCCAATTCCAGGAACCGGCTCGACGAGTTCAAGAGCTATATGAGTGTGGCCGAGGTGCAGGGCATGCGGGCGCAATTGCTGACCCCGGATGAGGCGCGAAAACTCTGGCCGCTGCTCGACAACAAGGGCATGCTCGGCGCGCTCTACCATCCCGACGACGGCCATATCGCGCCGGCCGATGTGACGCATGCCATGGCCAAGGGCGCGCGGGATCTCGGCGCCAAGGTCTACCTCAACACCGAGGTCACCGGCTTCAAGCGAACACCGGGCGGCGAGTGGCTGGTTGAGACCAACAAGGGCAACATCACCTGCGAGCATGTGATATGCGCCACCGGCAATTACGCGCGCCAGACCGGCGCGCTGCTCGGGCTCGACATCCCGGCGATCCCGATCCTGCACCAGTACTGGATCACCGAAGCGGTGCCGGAAGTGGTGGAGCGCAAGCGCGCCGGCCGACCCGAAATGCCGATCCTGCGCGACGAAGGGTTCGAAGGATACCTGCGCGAGGAAGGCGACGGGCTGATGTTCGGACCTTATGAGCGCACGGCGAACCTGAAGCTGTTTGCCGAGGACGGCGTCCCATCCTGGTTCGGCGCCGACCTGCTGGAAGAGGATTTCGAAGCGGTGTCGTGGAACTGGGAACAGGCGCTGCAACTGGTGCCGGCCTTGGGCCGCGTGGGCATCAAGGCCAATGTGCGCGGCCCTTTCCAGATGACGGCGGACGAGCTGCCGCTGATGGGACCGGCCTGGGGCCTGCCCAATGTCTGGCTCGCCGAAGGCGTCCCGGGCGGCATCCTGTGGGGCGGCACGATCGGCTATTACCTGTCCGAGCGCATCGTCGAGGGCGGCAACAGCCTCGACACCTCCGATCTCGATCCGCGCCGCTTCGGCGATTACGCCAACAAGGCCTGGACGCGCGAGAAGGTGCGCGAGGCCTGGGGCACGCATGCGGAGCAGAAATATCCCGGGCAGGATATGCCCGCCGCGCGGCCGCAAAAGACCGCGCCCTCCTATGACAGGCTGACCGAGCTGGGCGCCGTCTGGGGCGTGCTCAATGGCTGGGAGATGCCCAATTGGTTCGCGCGCAACGGCGTCGAGGCTAAGGACCAGTATAGCTGGCGCTGGACGCCCAAGGGCAACCTCGTCGGCGAGGAGGTGCTGGCGGTGCGCAACGCCGTCGGCCTGGTCGAAATGACGCCGATGACCAAGTTCGAGGTGTCGGGCCCGGGCACCGCTGCTTGGCTGGACCGGATCATCGCCAACCGATTGCCTTCAGTCGGCAAGATGGCGCTGGCGCATCATCTGACGGCCAATGGCGGCGTGCAGGCCGAATACATGGTGGCGCGGCTTGGCGAGGAGCTGTTCTATCTGATCTCGACGCCGCGCGCCGAGCGCTGGAACTTCGACGATCTGTCCAGGCTGCTGCCCGCCGACGGCAGCGTGTCCCTAAAGAACGTCACCAACGATCGCGGCTGCTTCACGGTGGTGGGGCCGAAGGCGCGGGCCGTGTTGCAGCCCCTCACGGAGATCGATCTTTCCAACGAAAGCTTCCCATGGTTCGGCGTGAAGACCGGCAACGTGGCTCTGGCCAGCGACGTGCGGCTGCTGCGCGTCAACTATGAAGGCGAGCTGGGCTGGGAACTCTACCATCCCCTGCCCTACCAGCGGCAATTGCTCGACGCGATCCTGAGAGAAGGCGAGAAGCATGGCATGCGGCTGGTCGGGCTGCATGCGCTGGAATCGCTCCGGCTCGAGAAATCCTATCGCGCCATGTATCGCGACATGAACCCGGAGCTCAATGCGCTGGAGAGCGGGCTGGAGCGCTTCATTCGCCTCGACAAGGGCGACTTCATCGGGCGCGACGCGGTTCTGAAATACAAGGAGCGCAATGACCGGCGCCGCTCGGTGACGCTGAGGATCGACACAGACGGTGCAAGCACGCTTGCCAATGAAGGGCTCTATAGCGACGGCAAGCTGGTCGGGCGCATCACCTCGGGAGGCTACGGCTACGCGCTCGGCCATGACGTGGCGCTTGCGCTGCTGCCCGAACGCTTTGCCAGGTCCGGCACGAAGCTCGACGTGGCGATCCTGGGCGAATGGAAGGCCGCGGAGGTGGTTCCGGATTCGCCTTACGATCCGACCTCCGCCAGAGCGCGGATGTAAGACGGGCCGCTTGAGGCCCTGTTGTCCATGCATTCTCGAGGGGAGCCGGGTATGCGCATCGACCGGATCAACGTCTATTCGGCGCAATTGCCGGTCAAAGGCGGCGTCTACCGTATGGCCAGCGCCGATGTGGAGGCGCTGGACTCGACACTTGTCGAGATCGTGACCGGTGACGGCTTTGCCGGATGGGGCGAGACTTGCCCGATCGGCCCGGTCTACCAGCCGCATCACGCGCTGGGCGCCCGCGCCGCGATCGCCGAGATCGCCCCCGGGCTGATCGGGCAGGAGATCGCCTCGATCAGGCTGCTGGCCAAACGCATGGACGAACGCCTGAACGGCCACGGCTACGCCAAGGCCGCCTTCGACATGGCCTTTCTCGACCTGCTCGGTCAAAAGCTCGGTGTGCCGGTCTCGACGCTTTTGGGCGGCGCGCTGACCGATCGCGTGCCGGCCTATTATTCGCTGATTGTCGGGGCGCCGGACGAGACGGCCAGGATCGCCGCCGACAAGGTGAAGGCCGGCTATCCGCGCCTGCAGGTGAAGATCGGCGGGCGCAACCTCGAAGAAGACGTCGCCGTCGTCCACAAGGTCTGGGAAGCGGTCGGCTACAGGGCGCGCATCGCGGTCGACGGCAATCGCGGCCTGACGGTCGCCGCCGCGATCCATCTCGACCGGCTCTGCCAGGCGATCCCCTTCGTCTTCGAACAGCCCTGCAACACGATCGACGAGATCGCGACGCTGAAAGGCCGCGTGACGCATCCGGTCTATCTCGACGAGAGCACCGAGGACCAGAACGCGGTGCTGAGGGCGATTGCCATGGGCATCGCCGACGGCTTCGGCTTCAAGGTGACGCGGCTCGGCGGCCTCACCAAAATGACCACGGTGCGCGACCTTTGCGCGATCCGCTCGCTGCCGCACAGTTGCGACGACGCCTGGGGCGGCGACATTATCGCCGCGGCCTGCGTGCATCTGGCGGCAACCGCCGAGCCGCGCCGCATGGAAGGCGCCTGGATCGCCCAGGAATACATCAAGGGCCATTTCGACCAGAGGCACCCAGTGGTCATCAAGCAAGGTCACATCGCCGTGCCGCAGCGACCGGGGCTGGGTGTAAAGCCGGAGCCCGGCATGTTCGGGAAGCCGGTGGCAATATACGGGCCCTGACCCGACGGGCGAACCCGCGCGGTGCCCGGTAGTACCGGCGATCACTTCGGGAACCACGCGGATCGTTCCGCCCTGTCCTGCGTTCTTACGACACGCAAGGAGGAACGGCGATGGACGACGATCGGACCGAGAAGATCAGGCAGCGCGCCTATGAGATCTTTCAACGCGAGGGCGGCATCCTCGGCAATCACGAACGGCATTGGCATCAGGCCGAACTGGAGATCGACCGCGAGGCGGCCCTGCCGCTGACGGCGGACGACGCGCTACCCGAAACGCGCGAGATCGACAGCGCGGATGTGCAGACGGTGGAGGCGCTTGCCGTGCGCACCGGCATTTCGGGCGATGAGGCGCAGGAACTGCTCGACCGGCTGGGCAACGATCGCGCCGCGATCGAAGAGGCGGCGCGGAGTCTCAAGGCGAAACGGCGCAGTTGAGAAGCCGAGGACGTTCTATTTGCGTTCCACGGTGAGAACGACAGGCATGCCCCAGGGCACGTCCCTCGGCGCCTGCAGCAGCGAGACCTTGCCCTCCGCCACCTGGGCTTCCCACCTCGCATAATGCTTCAGGCGGTAGCTGTCCGAGCGCACGCTGAGACCGGCGATGGGGCCGCCGTCGAGATTGAGCGCGGTCTTGATGTCGAGGTCGGTTTTGAGCAGGAAGGTCGCCAGCCTGTCCAACGAGAAGAAGGCGTCCTTGGTCGAGCCCACAATGATGCGGCCCTGACGGTCTTCGGCGATGAAGGTGCGGTTGGCCAGCCAGTTGCTCTTTGCGCGTACTGCGTTGCCGCCATCCTCGCCGATCAGCAGCGGATAGGACACCATTGCATTTTCGGCGCCGTCCAGAACCGCCCGCCAGTCGCGCCCGGCAAGATCTACGACATGCGTGCCTGACGCGTTGGCGACCCAGGCGCCGGCTTTGGCATCATAGTCGCTCGGGCCGAGCCTTTCGCCCATGCTGACCAGGGGCGTGTCGGCTTCGCCTTTCAGCCCAAAATAGCTGCCATTGACGATCAGCACCGTGCCGCCCTGGCCACCTGCGTGAAGTGCGGCTTCCCATTGGTCGATGTCTTTCGTACCGCCCGGCTCGCTGCGGGCAATGAAGCGGAATCTGGCCGGATCGAAGCGGTTGAGATAAAGGCGGTCAACCTCCTGCCCGCCCGCGACAACAGGTACTTCCCTGGCTTCAAACCCAAGTTCCACTTGCTTCCATGCGCCGGCACCGGCGGTGACGTCAGGGATTGCCGGCTGCAAGGCAAGCCGCATCGACGGCGAGAGCCGCGCATCGTCGGCCGCAACGGTGATCCAGTAGCTGCCGCCCCGGCGCAGAAGAACATTCAGCCCATAGGCGCCGCTCCTCTGCCAGAGGAACCATGCGCCCGAAATCAGGACGATCAGCAACAGGATAACGACGGTCGAGATTGCCTTGCGCAATGAATTTCCCCCCGGGCCCACACCAGCGAGAAGCTGGCCGAAATTGTCGCCCGGATGATGTCGGATGTGTGCAGAAACCGCGCAACGAAACCGGCGACAATCGGGCCGGCCACATGGGTGCCACTCACCATGCAGGTTGACAGGGCAGATGCACCGCCCTAAGGTTCGCGTTAGTGGCCACTAACGCGAAATACTGGGCAGCGCTCGGCGACCCGACGCGGCGCATGATCTTCGAACTGCTGGTCGACCGACCCAGTTCGGTCAGCGGACTCGCCAACGTGCTGCCGGTGACAAGGCCGGCGGTCTCGCAGCATCTGAAGGTTCTAAAGGATGCCGGGCTGGTGGCCGACACGCGCTCGGGCAAGGAGCGCATCTACCGGATCGACCCGGACGGCCTCGCGGCCTTCCGGGCGGAGATCGACCAGTTCTGGGTGAAAACGCTTGCCGCCTACACGCAAATTGTCGAGCAGCCGACGGAGGACGAGACATGATCAAGCAGCCGGCACCCGCGCCCGTAAAACATTCAGTCGTCGTCGCGGCGCCGATCGCGCGCGCCTTCAAGGTGTTCATTGAGGATTTCGGCAGCTTCAAACCACGCGAGCACAATCTGCTCGCCGTTCCGATCGTGGAAACGATCTTCGAGCCGCGGGTCGGCGGCCATGTCTATGACCGTGGTGTCGACGGCTCGGAGTGCCGCTTCGCCCGGGTGCTTGCCTACGAGCCGCCGAACCGGCTGCTCCTAAGCTGGGACATCAGCCCGCGCTGGCAGATCGAAACCGACCTCGCCAAGACCAGCGAGTGGGAAGTCCGCTTCACGGCCGAGGCGGAAAGCCGCACCCGTGTCGAAATCGAGCATCGCCATATCGAGCGCCACGGCCAGGGCTGGGAAAGCGTGCGCGGCGGGGTCGACGGCGATCAGGGCTGGCCGCTCTACCTGCAGCGGTATCAGGCGATTTTTGCGCAGGCGGTCTGACGGCACCACGCCAAACCAAAGGCCGCAGCCCGCATGACAGCAATTGGAAGGAGCGCAGCAAATGGAAGCCTATTGGTTGAGCATTCTCGGCGTGCTTGCGCTCTGCCTGCTATCGGTGGCGCTGGCGATCTATTCCGGCTCGTCCAAGGGATTTGCGGGCAAGCTCTCGGGTCCGGTCATCCCGGCCGACGACGACAACCCGCTCTACCGGATCGATCGCGTCCACATGAACTCGGTCGAGGCGCTGGCGCCCTTCGTCGTGCCCGCGGTGCTGGCGATGACGGTCGGCGTCGGGCCGGTGACGCTCGCCGTGCTTGTCTGGGTTCACGTGGCGATACGCCTCGTCCACATGGTGATTTACCTGCGTGGCGGAAACGCCGCCAAAGGCGGCAATGTCAGGACGATCCTCTATGTCTCGGGCGCGCTGGTCACGCTTGTGCTCGTCCTCGTGACGGGATGGGCGGCGCTTCGCTGACCAGCGCCCGCTTTTCGCTCCGTCGGCGGAACCCTCGGCCCGATCGGAGGTTCATCCCCTGTACAACCACGGGAGATGCGTCATGGACCACACCAGCCACGTAAGACTGACCAATGCCGAGCTCACGCCCGACATCCTCGAAGGCGCGACCATCTACGGCCCGGATGACGAGAAGATCGGCTCGGTCGACCACCTGCATGGCAGCCAGGTCGTCATCGATGTCGGCGGCTTCCTCGGTATCGGCGCCAAACCGGTGGCCGTTACCGCCAGCCAACTCGATTTTATGCGCGACGAGGACGGTGACGTGCATGCCGTTACCAACTGGACGAAGGACCAGCTGAAGGCGATGCCGGAGCATCGGGACTGAGGCAGAAGCCCACCATTGTGAGATGAATGAGAAGAACCCGATCCGGCAATTGCCGGGTCGGGTTTTTTGCGCGGCGCGGCAAATAGGGTCGCCGGCCTCAACGCCAATCGCCTTCCGCATCCGCTTCACACCAATCTCGCATCCGCTGAGCCGCTCCGAGGGTCAGCGGCGCACGCCGCAGGCAGGCAAATACAGACCCCCAATTGAGCGTTGCCCGCGAGCGCTAGCTTCGCCTAGACCGCATTCCGCCCACGCCCAAAAACAGCGCTCCGAGAAGATTTTCGCCGACGGCAGTCCCGCCGAAGAAAAAAGCCCGCTCCGGCATGCCGGAGCGGGCACAAATTTTAGGACAGAAAGCTTACTTGCAGTCCTTGAGCATCTTCAGCGCCTTTTCGGCATTGGCCTGGGACGTGTAGGCCTTCGTCCCGGCATCGGTCAGTTTCTTGCCGTCCGGTTTCGTGGAAACCACCGAGCATTTCTTGGTGGTGGCGTCCTTTGCCACCCAATATTGCGTGGCCGCAAATGCCGGCATGCTGAAAAGCGCAACAACCGAAGCTGCAACCAGAACCTTGCGAATCATAGCGTTCTCCCAAGTTGAATTCGGCTCGGCCCATTCATCCGGAAGTGCCCATCACGCGGATAACCGAGCCGAACCGCTGGCGAGCCGTATCGCGAATTAACCGCCGAGGGCAATTTACAAAAATGTAAAGTACGGCCGCCCGCGCCGACACGCTGCGCGCGCGCCTTTTCGCGCCATATCGGCGTAACGCCGATCGGGTCTATCGGCGTGGCGCCGGCCGCATACCGCAAGCGCTTCCCCGGCATCGCGGACACCGCCGCGCACTGCGCGTCGGGCCGAACTGCATCAAGCCGGCGGCGTATAGGCCACCTTCTCGCCATCCTCCTTGACGAATTCGCGCACCGGATCGTCGAGCAGTGGCAGCACCGCCTCCGACGGTCGGCAGAGTTTTGTCCCTTTCGGCGTTTCGACGATCGGCCGGTTGATCAGGATCGGATGGGCGAGCATGAAATCGATCAGCTCGTCGTCGCTCCATTTCGGATCGGCAAGGCCGAGTTCGCCGTAAGGCGTTCCCTTCTCCCGCAACAACCCGCGCGCAGAGATCCCCATTGCCGCAATCAGTTCGAGCAGCCGTTCGCGGCTCGGTGGCGTCTTCAGATATTCGACCACGATCGGCTCCTCGCCGCTGGCTCGGATCATGGCGAGCGTGTTGCGCGAGGTTCCGCAAGCGGGATTGTGATAGATCGTAACCGTCATGGCTCTGCTTTCATTGGCTGGTGTTGCTCAACGGTTTCGGGCTTGAGCAGCCAGCCCATCAGCGCGAGCGCGATCAGCGCGCCGAGCAGTTGGGCCGCGATGAAGGCCGGCAGATCGACCGGTCTGATGCCCGAAAAGGTGTTGGTGAGCGAGCGCGCCACGGCGACGGCGGGATTGGCGAAGGAGGTGGACGCCGTGAACCAATAGGCCGCCGTGATGTATAGCCCGACCAGCCACGGGACGGCCCGCCGCTCGAAACGAAGGCCGGCGAGAATGACGGCGACAAGGCCGAATGTCGCGACCACTTCCGAGAACCACTGAGCCGGTCCGGCGCGCAGCTTTGTTGCGACCTCCAGCATCGGCAGGGCGAACATAAGGTGCGCCGCCATCGTGCCGGCAATGCCGCCGGCCACCTGCGCGAGGAGATAAGCAGGAAGGTCGCGGGCTGGCAGCGACCCGTTTAGCCAGAACACCAGCGAAACGGCGGGATTGAAATGCGCGCCGGATATCGGGCCAAGGACGGTGATCAACACCACCAGCATGGCGCCGGTCGCGAGCGTGTTGCCAAGCAGCGCCAGCGCGGTGTCGTGCGTCAGCGTCTCGGCCATGATGCCGGAGCCGACCACGGTTGCTACCAGGAGGCCAGTGCCCAGGGCTTCAGCCACGAACCGGCGCGACAGGTCAAAAGCGCTCATTGGTCGGCCCTTGGGTCGGCAACGGGGAATTGGGCAACGCGCGTGACGATCATTGCCGGGTCCCCTCGCCCGGCGCGCAGCAAGGCGCCGCAAGCGCCGGCGCGCAGATTTCCGGGCGGCCCGAGCAGCAATCCTCCATCAGGAAGCGGATCAGCCCGGACAGCGCATCGTACTCGGCGCTGTAGACGATCGAGCGGGAATCACGCCTCGCGGTGACGAGACCAGACCGTTCCAATTCCTTGAGATGGAAGCTGACGTTGGACGGCGAGACCTCGACCTGTTCGGCAAGCGAGCCGGCAGCGATGCCTTCCGGTCCGGCAACGACCAGCAATCGCAGAAGGCGCAGGCGTGTATCCTGCGACAGCGCGCCAAAGGCGATCAGGGCTTGACGTTCATCCACGTTTCAATAATCCTTGAAATATTGAAATGATGAATGAGGAATAGCCGACATGCTCTCTTCTGACAACCGGAAAAACGTCGCCCCAATCGACCCCTCCGACCTGACCATCGGCGATCTGCTAGCGGCGCTGGCTGATCACAAGGACAGGCCGTTGGTGTTTCGCTATGATGGACGACCGGTAAAGCCGGGCTACCACGTCACCGAGGTGAAGGCGGGACAGTTCGCGGCGCTGGATTGCGAAGCAAATCCGGAATCATGGTCGGAAATCTTCGTCCAGTTATGGGACGTGAACGAAGGCGGGCCGGTCCACATGCCAGCCGGCAAGTTTACCGCGATCATCCGCAAAGTTTCGGACCATGTCGCTCTCGATCGGGCGGCGAAGCTGACTTTCGAGGTCAGTGACGGCGTCCGCCCCATGGAATTGCACCGGGCGGCTCAGCCAAGGATCGTTGGCGACCTCATCGAGGTCGAGCTGACGCCACGGCCGGCAAGCTGCAAGCCGCGCGACCGCTGGCTGAAGGAACAGGCAGCCGCCAGCCAGCCATGCTGCGGAGCGAGCGGCTGCTGTTGAGCTTTCGAATGTGCCGGGTCGCACATCGGATCAAGGGATGAATGGGTGAGATGGCCGCGCGTCAGTCCTTCGGCGCGTTGCTGTAGAGCGCCACGCCAACGCGGTCGTTGCGCCGCCACCGAACCAGTGCGCGATAGGCCGTATCGTCGGCCGGAACCTCTAGCAGGAAGCGTTCCGGGACGTCCATATCGGCGGCCACGCGCAATTCCGCACCCTGCTCGTGCTGATTCCTGAGCGAGCAGCCGATCCGAACGCCATTGGCAATGATGGTGGCCTCCTTGAGTACGAATTCGCGCACATGAAGACGGCGCTCGATCTCGGGATAATCGGCCATAGGCGACGGACTCCTCGGGCAAGGCTCTCCTCGCCGCGAGACAGCACCATAGCAGCGAGGCGTTTCCGTTCCGTTAGCGATCGCTGAAATGGCGAAGTTCGTCTTCGCCGGCGGCCGCTCGTCGCCAGGTAACCGCTTTCCCGGCGCTATTTCGCGCCGACGACCATGCCGCTCGTATGCAGCACCCAGCGGCGGCCGTCGCTGCGGAATTCGGTGAGCGACAGCGGCTCGATGTCGATTTTCCAGACCGCGGAGAGCGGCGCGCCCAGCACATGCACCATGGCGGCGCGGATCGGCACGGCATGGGTTAGCGCAACGGTGTGGCCGCTTGCGCCGGCCAGGCGCTCGATCAGCGCCTCGACACGGAGGGCGACCGCGGCAAGCGACTCGCCGCCGTGGGGTGCTGCGTCCGGATCGGAAAGCCAAGCCGCCATGCCTTCTGGATCTTCCGCCCGCACCTCCTCGAAACCTTTGCCGGCCCAGCGCCCGAAATCCTGCTCGGCAAGCAGCGGCTCGACGGTTGCCTCGAGGCCGAGCGCGTCGGACGTCTGGCGCGCTGCAAGCGCCGGGCTTGTCCAGATGCGATCGGCGCGGCGCAGCGAAGCGGCCAGCGAGCCGGCGCGATCGAGGGCTCTCGGCTCCAGCGCTTCGTCGTTCGGAAACCGGCCCTTGCGCGTGGCCTGCGTCGCGCCGCTTGCGATCATCGTCAGGCGGGCGAGCATCCCAAAACTCCGTGGCCCAGTGAAATTTCGGCCGCGCGAAGCCGCCTTGGCCATTACATGTCGTTGACAGGCGAACGAAGTGCTGACAAGTGTTTTAGCGCTATACGGGATTGGAAGCCGGTGCGAATCCGGCACGGTCGCGCCACTGTGATCGGCACCAGCCGAAAGTCAGGCCTTATTCCGCAGCATTGTTCGATCAACGGGACGCAGTATCCCACGGGAGGTCAATATGTCCGACACCACCTTCGCCCCCAGCTACGGTCCGGTTGCGATTCCGGTTCGCGAGCTTTTGCCCTGGGCCATCTTCGCGGGCCTGATGCTGATGATGGCGATCTATTTCGTCGGTGCGGAAGAAGGCGCCACCTCGCTGATCCGCGGCACGGCGGTGCACGAATTCGTGCATGACGGCCGTCACCTGCTGGGCTTCCCCTGCCACTGAAGCGGTTCAGCATCGCTGAACCCGCTTTCGACAAAGGGTTCTTGGACATGGTTGGAAAACTTTTGCTGCGCGGCATGCTTGTCGGGCTGGTTGCGGGGATTCTGGCATTCGCCTTCGCCCGCGTCTATGGCGAGCCGCAGGTCGACAAGGCGATCGCCTTCGAGGAACAGCAGGCCCAGGCCGCCGGCGAGGCGCCGGAACCCGAGATGGTCAGCCGCGCCACGCAAGCCGGCATTGGCCTGGCGACAGGCGTGCTGGTCTATGGCGCCGCCCTCGGCGGACTGTTCTCGCTGGTCTTCGCCTATGCTTATGGCCGCCTGGGCTCGCTCAGTCCGCGCGGCACTTCGGCGCTCATCGCGCTGCTCGGCTTCCTTGCCGTGATCGTGGTTCCCAGCCTGAAATACCCCGCGAACCCGCCGGCGGTCGGCAATGCCGAGACCATCGGCTACCGCACCGAGCTGTTCTTCATCATGATCGTGGTCTCGATCGCGGCGATGGTGGCGGCGGTCGGGCTGGCGCAGCGGCTATGGAACCGGCTCGGCGCCTGGAACGCCTCGATCGTCGCGGGCCTCGCTTTCCTCGTCGTCTTCGCGCTGGTGAAGGCGGCCCTGCCCGACATTAATGAAGTGCCGGAGAACTTCTCGGCGACGGTGCTCTGGCAGTTCCGCATCGCCTCGCTCGGCATCCAACTGGTGCTGTGGACCGTCGTCGGGCTCGGCTTCGGCGCTGTTGCCGAGCGGGTGGTCGCAGTGCGCGACCAGCGCAGCAGAACACGCCGCTACGCCTGAAATCCGATGCGTTGGCTGCCATGGTCTCATGCCCTGGCGGCCAATTTCTTTTTGGCGACCACCCTGCTGGTCATTCTGGCCACATCCGCGCAAGCGCATAACGGGTCCTCGGCCCCGCCTCCCCCCGGCATCCAGATCCCCAGCCTGACCCACGGCCAGATGGCGGTGATCGCGCGCTATCGCGGCGATATCCTGGACCTTGCCCAGCGCCAGACCGCGACCGATCCGACCTTCAGACGGCTCTATAATCACGGCAATCTGCAGTTCACCTACTGCCTCTGGGGCCTGATGCCGAGCAGCCTTAGCGACGAGGAAAGCCCGTTCAACGAATGCAGCCACGCCTATCTCGCCACCGCCAAGGCGCTGCTCACCCATATGGCGACGATGGTGTCAGCCGAGCGCGAGGCCAAAGCTCTGATCTCCGACATCGATGCCGAGATGGTGCGCAGCGGCGCATCCTGGATCCTTTGCCAGTATAGCGGCGAGGCCTTCAGCACCGGCGCGGTCGTCGAACCGCGCTGGCGGGATATGTTCTTCCACCTGCCGAGCCTGGCGGTGCTGCTTGCCACCGTTGCAGCGCTGATCGGGGCCAGTTGGGTGATCTTCGGCGGGCCGCGGACCCGCACAGCTTAGCCGGGCGCTGCGCACCGGCGTACGCATCGGCCATTGTCCGGCTCCCGGATTCGAGGACGGGCAGCTGACTTTCACGCGGTCGTTTCGTGATTCCGAAGGGCAGCTACGTTGGTCCGTTTGGCGTCGAACAGCCGAGCTGCGAGGCGGAAGGCAGACATCTGCGCTGCGCGCCCTGTGTCGCGATAACGTCAGTTGGATTCGCGCCGGCACTCAAATATCGCCTACATCACGCGTGCGCGTGCTCATGGTGATGCCCTTCCGGCTCGGCCATGGCGAAAGGCAGATCCTCGCTGTCGGGACCCGCAACCAGTTGCAGCCTGGCGCTGAACTCGTGCGGCTCGGCCGGGGCGACCAGGCTTTGCAGATAGTGGTGATCGCCGCCGACCGGCGACAGCGGCAGGCTTTCGACCGCACCGTCCGCCCTTTCGATAGCGACGTTCGCCCGCAGACCCTCGGCGTGACGCGATAGGCGCAGCCGCATGCGCTCGCCTTGCGGCGTGTCGACGATTTCGAGCAGACCGCTGGCCAGCTTGCCCGAGACCAGGAACGGATCGGGCGCATGATGGTGGCCGCCTTCCGTCTTTGGCTCGGCAAAGCGCACCGTGGCGACGTCGAGCGCGGGAATGTGCGCGAACAGTTCGGCCTTGAGGGTTTCAGCGATATTGTTCGCGGCGGCGAGCAGCAGCCCGTCATTGACTGCGATCTCCACGTCGACATGCAGCTTGTGGCCGAGCCAGCGGGCCTTGGCGTCGGTCACCTTCTCGATCCCGGCGACATGCTCTGCGGCGTGGTGAATCTCGCCGACAAGGCCGGGCTCGACACCGTCCAGCATGCGCGTCAGCACCGAGCGCGCCGATTGCCAGACGATGCCGAAGATGGCGACCGTGATGATGAGGCCGATGACCGGATCGGCTGAAGGGTAACCGAGCCAGACGCCGACCGCGCCAGCAACGACGGCAAGGCTGGTGAGCCCGTCGGTGCGGGCGTGATAGCCGTCGGCGATCAGGGCCGCGCTGTTGATCTGGCGGCCGACGCGGATGCGGAACACCGCCACCGCCTCGTTGCCGAGGAAGCCGATCACGCCGGCCGCCGCAAGCCAACCCAGGAACTGGACCGGCCGCGGGTTGAACAGGCGGTTGACGGCTTCATATCCGGCCACAAGCGCGCTCGCCAGGATGATGAGCACGATGATGATGCCGGCCAGGTCCTCGACCCGGCCGAGGCCGTAGGTGAAGGTGCGGGTCGGCTTGCGCCGCGCCAGCACGAAAGCGATCCACAGCGGAATGGCCGTGGTCGCGTCGGCGATATTGTGGATGGTATCGGCAAACAGCGCCACGCTGCCCGAGGCGATGACGACGACGATTTGCAAGGCGGCGGTGATCGCCAGGATCGCGAACGACCACTTGATCGCCCAGATGCCGCGATCGGTGGTGACGATGGTGGCATCGATCACGCCATGCGTGTGACCGTGCGGTCCGTAACGGTCGTGGCCATGACCGCCATGGTCATGTCCGTCATGGTCATGCCGGTCATGGTGATGTCCATGCGCGCCGAAGCCGAACCAGTCCAGAACTTTTCCCCACATCGAACGCCTCACAGATATTTGGTGAGCTGCTTCAGCTCCTTGAGCGTATCCCTGGTCGGCTCGCCGCCTTCGACCAGGCAATGCTCCATATGGTCGTGGATCAGTTCGCGCTTGGCATTGCCGACGGCGCTTTCGACGGCATGGAGCTGTTGCGCGAGATCGAGGCAGGAGCGGCCCTGCTGGAACATAGTAAGCACGGCGGCGAGATGGCCGTGCGCGCGCTTGAGTCGGGCGATGATATCGGGATGGGAGCTGTGGATCGTCATGCAACCATCCTATCCTCCAGGGTAGGATGCAGCAAGCGATGCATCGCAGCTCCACCTGAAGCGAACGGATTACCCGGCGATCCCGGCTTGGACGATTATCTCAGTCTTGATCAGGCAGACTTGCGGACGGGCTTCGCCTTGGACGGGGCCTTGATGCCTTCCTTGGCGAGGCTCTTCTTCAGCACCGCAGCCAGATCGATGACGTTTTCCTTCGGCGTGGGTGCGGCCTTCGGCAGCTTCTTGCCCTTGCGCTTGGCATCGATCGATCCCGGCTTGGACGATTATCTCAGTCTTGATCAGGCAGACTTGCGGACGGGCTTCGCCTTGGACGGGGCCTTGATGCCTTCCTTGGCGAGGCTCTTCTTCAGCACCGCAGCCAGATCGATGACGTTTTCCTTCGGCGTGGGTGCGGCCTTCGGCAGCTTCTTGCCCTTGCGCTTGGCATCGATCATCGCGATAAGCGCATCCTCATAAGTGTCCTGGAATTTCGACGGGTCAAACTTCGTTACCTTCTTGTCGATCAGGAGCTCGGCGATCTCCAGCAGGTCCTTGTCGTATTTCGGCGACTTCAGATCCTCGAAGACGCTTTTCTCCGAAACCATCTCGTTGTGGGTGCGCAGTTCGGTGAGAAGCATGCCCTTGCCGAAAGGCTGGATCACCACCTCGCGGCCGCGCTGGTAGAGCACCACGCAGGACCTTGCAGCGACCCGCTTCTCCTTCATCGCTTCGCGCAGCACGCTGAAGGCTTCCAGGGCGGCGCCGTCAGCGGGAATGAGGTAATAGGGCTTTTCCAGATAGCGAGCATCGATGTCATCCAAGGCGACGAACTCGTCGACCTCCAGCGTATGCGCCGAAGTAAGCTTCAGCTTCTTGATCTCGTCGGGCTCGATCTCGATGAAATCATCCTTTTCCAACTCGAAGCCCTTGGTCTGATCCTCGGTCTCGACGACATCGCCGGTCTGCTCGTCGACATAAGCGCTTCTCACAGGCAAGCCGTCCTTGCGGTTCAGGATCTTGAAATGAACCTTTCCGGTTTCGCTGGTCGCGCCAACCAGCTTGACCCCGCACGAGACCGACCCGACCTTCAAAAAACCCTTCCAAACCGCGCGTGGCGCTACCATGTGCCATCCCTGTTGTCGTTTGTGATCAAAAGCAACATCTGGCGGCCCGGGTGGTTCCGCGCCACAGCAATCAGGGGGCAAGACGAAGGCATATGCGAGAGCGCGCTCGGTCTTGCGCCGATCAACACATGCGCATCACCTTTCCGATGCCGTTATGGCATCACCCGGCCATCGCGACTCCATGCAGTATCTGCCGCGAAATCCTGGCTTCATGTGAGCGGCCGGACCGCGGCGGCCGGCAGCCCGGAGGCAACCAAACACTTGTTTTCCCGTTAATTTCAGTAGCTGCCGGCACCCGCCGTGTCGCCAGCCAATGGGCTCCAGCCAACAATCGCACGGAGCAGAAAGGAGGCCGAAATGATACGGCCCGTTGTGGAAATAGGGGACAGGGTGGCGGTGGTCGCGACGGTGACGGAGCGCGTCAAGGACCGCGTGATGCTGACGCTCGACGGCGATAGCCATAATTATTCGATGGTCGAGCCCAACGCCAAAGTGGGCGACAAGCTCAGGTTCGAGGGAGAGGTCGTCCATGTCGATGAGGACCTCGGCCGTACGACCGTGCAGGTGCTGGGGCGCGTGAGCGTCGACACCAAGTCGGTCGAGATGATCACGCGACGTTGCGACCTCGACCATATCGGCTCCAACGTGCCTGGCCACCCGCGCCCTCGCACGCCGCCGACACCACATGGCTGAACAAGCGGCTCACGGCCCCTCTTCGCGCGCCCTTGCGCCGTCAAATCGTGAAGCTGCTTAATGGCGCTTGAAATATTGCACTTCGCGTTCGTGCTTTTGCGCGGCTTCGCGCGATTTAAAGGTTCCTAGATTGCGGCGCTTGCCGGTCCTGGGATCGACCTTACGCGAATAGAGCCGATATTCGCCGGTTTTCAGCTTGCGGATCATGACCGTCTCCTTGTGAACCAGGACTCTAACCCGGCCGGAACCGTCGCGGTTCCCGGCAGGCAGTGCCGCCCCCTTCCCGGCAGGCAGTGCCGCCCCCTTTGCGGCCCGGCAGCAAAAAGGCGCTGCTGTCGGTGAACCATTTCACGGACGCAAACGGTCAAATGTCGGAATCGACGCCGCAACGACACGATTTGGTCGGATTATTTGTATTCAAATGACTTTCGCGACGTTATGCGGATGTCGCTGAAGTGCCGCATCTGAGGAGGACGAGATGGTTACGGCGAAGCTTCATGGCGTTGAACTCGTCAGGGGCCAGAAGTGGACGGTGCGCGTCACCGCCTACGGCACGACGCTCACCTTTCCCTTCGAAGCCGAGCAGCATGCGCGCTCCTATGCCGACGGCCAGGCTTTCCGCCTCGGCGTCGAGGTTGTGGAATTGAAGGATTGCGCCTGAGCGGCGGAGCCATTAAGCGCCAAATGGCCTGAAGACCCGCGCGCCGGTATATAGGCGGCATGTCTATGCTCGATGCGGCAAAGAAGTGGGCGCGCAAGATCAAGCGCGACGTAGTAGCGCTCTGGATTGCCGCCCGCGATCCGCGTGTGCCCTGGTACGCAAAAGCCACCGCGGGCGCCGTCGCGGCCTATGCGTTGAGCCCTGTCGACCTCATTCCGGACTTCATCCCGATCATCGGCTACCTGGACGACCTGCTGATCGTGCCTGTCGGCATCATGCTCGCGGTGAAGCTGGTCCCGGACGATCTGATGCGGGAATTCCGCGAAGAGGCCATGCGACGCGAGAAGCCGGTGAGCAAGGCCGGGCTCGCCTTCGTGATCGCGCTCTGGGCGCTGGGGGCGGTGGCGCTCGCCCGGCTGTTCTGGCCGAAGCCGGCTTAGGTGCTTCAGCCGGCATGGCTGCGTGAACGTGGGAGGATGCCAAACCGGTGATTGAGGTAGCCCGGCTTGCCTTGGCGGTGAAAGAGTACGGCTCTTTGACAGGCAAGCCGGGCTGACGCGCCGACCATTGGGTTTCCTTGGGGGGAGCCGGCGCAGGAAATAGACTGTCGGTTTCGCCTTGCGCCTGCAATTGTTGCTGAGGTCCTATGCGCCAGCGCAATGGTCCGACCGGCCGGCGCCAATGAAATCCATCCGGCGCCGGAGCGCCCGACGCGTCAAGCCCGCGTAAGACGGTCGCTTTTTTGCGATGTTTTCTTGACGAAAAGCTCGGCGTGCTGGGCCCATTCCGCTTCCGCGACATCGTTCTCACGAACAGACTGCCTGAAAGCTTCCCGCAGCGCCTCGAGTTCAAAGATCGACAACCGCTGGTTTCTTTTTTGCTTGTTTGTACCGGCGTCCATAATGCGTTGCCAAGACCCGCAAGGTTTTAGCTGATTATATAGGCGGCGGTTGTTCGCCCCATCAACAGCTTGGTCCTGACTTCTTTTGGGGGCAAATCTTGCTGCGACTCCAGCGGCTATGTCGGCATGGAGCAGCCGGCAGGGATGCGGGGTGGCGAGCGGCGTCATCCGATGGGTGGACCGCTACATGATTGGGACCACAATGAACGACAGGCGACTGTTGGACGGCCGGCATTGGCCGCCTTTGGCGCCGTACTCGCCGAAGGATAAGTCTTTTGATATGGACCTCGGGCCTCAATGATGGTTGTCTCGGCGTCACAGGGCGCAAGAGATGATCCAAATCAGGTGGCAACCGGCCCGCGTCTGCCCCGTCAACAGGAGTGGCGCGGACTTTTGGTGTCGGGAAACAGAGCAGCCTTCCCTGGCTGCGAATCGGAGCCGCCCGCCGATACGGCCGGCAAATCGCCGGCCATTAACCTTCCCTACGGGCACGGACCAAGGTCGGTGTCGCAATTGCCTGCCCTCACCTATACTCTCCTGGACGGGCGGGTGAGCGGTGCCGATGTTCGGGAGGTATCTAAAACGTCTTGCACGAATCTGGGGCGGGCTCTCGCTTGCCTGGCAATTCGTGATCGCGGGCGGTATCGGCCTTCTGGCCGTGATGCTCGTGGTCGGGCTGTGGGTGACATCGCAGATCCGTGACGGCGTCATGCATAATTCCGCCGCGACCACCGCACTCTATGTCGACAGCGTGATCGCGCCGCTGCTGCCGGACATGCGCAAGAGCCGGGAGCTCGACGACACGGTCAAGCGGGCGCTGGACGAGACGCTCGGCCAGGGTGCGCTTGGGAAAAGGCTGGTGTCGTTCAAGCTGTGGCGGCACGACGGCACGATTCTCTATTCAAAGGATGCCACCCTTATTGGCAGGCAGATCAAGCCCAACGCCAACCTCATCGCCGCTTTCGCCGGCAACGTCATGGTCAAATACAACAGGCTCGAAGACGAGGAAGACGACAAGGAGCGGTCAATGGGCGTTCCGCTGCTCGAAATCTACAACCCGGTGCGCGAGCCCTGGTCGGGCGAGGTCGTGGCCGTGACCGAATTCTACGAATTGTCGGGCGACTTCGAGGAATCGCTGCACTCGGCCCTGTTGTGGACATGGCTGGTGGTGGCGGGCGCCACGGCGGCGGCGCTGGCGCTTCTCTCCGGCATTGTTTTCCGCGGCAGCCGCACCATCGTCACCCAACAGGCTGCGCTCGAGGCCAAGGTTTCCGAATTGCAGGCGGCTCTGGCGCAGAATTCGTCGCTGCGCCAGCGCGTGCAACGCGCCTCGCGCCGCGCCACCGCCATCAACGAGCGGTATCTGAGGCGCATCGGCGCCGACCTGCATGACGGGCCGGCGCAACTGGTAGCGCTCGCCGCGCTCAGGATGGACAGCCCGGTGCTGGTCGATCCGACCACATCGAGCACGCTGCGCGAGGCCGAGATCGCCGGCATCCACAAGACGCTCGGCGAAGCGATGCGCGAGATACGCGGCATCTGCAACGGGCTGGTGCTACCGCAGATCGAGACGCAGGCCATTGCCGACATTTTGCGGCTCGCGGTGGCCGAGCACGAGCGGCGGACAGACACGAAAGTGTTGCTGACCCTGCCCGAGCGCTTGCCGGAACTCGGCACCTCGGAAAAGATCAGCATCTATCGCTTCGTGCAGGAAGGCTTGAACAACGCCTTCCGGCACGGCAAGGGCAAGGGCCAGCAGGTCAGAGCCACGACGAAAGGCGGCAAGCTCGTCGTCGAGGTTGTGGACACCGGCCCCGGCTTCGATCCGGCCCGAAGCGAGGGCCTTGGGCTTGCGGGACTCAGGGAACGTATCGAAAGCATAGGCGGACAGTTCGAAACGCTGACCGGCCCGGGAGGAACAAGACTGGTGATCACTTTGTCTGTCGAGGAGCAACCGTGAGCACGTCCATCCGCATCGCAATAGTCGACGACCATCCTCTGTTTCGCGAGGGCGTGGCGCGCAGCCTGGGCGAAATAGGCGGCTTCGAACTCGTGGGCGAAGGCGCCAGCGCCGAGGACGCCGAAAGGCTGGCGCGCGCCAGCACGCCCGACATCCTCCTGCTCGACATCAGCATGCCGGGCGGAGGCCTCAACGCGCTCGCCAGCATCCTTTCAACGATGCCCGACCAGAAGATCGTCATGCTCACCGTCTCGGAGACCAATGTTGACGTCGCCCAGGCGCTGAAGGCCGGCGCGCGCGGCTATGTGCTGAAAGGCGTCGGCTCCAAGGCGCTGGCCGAGATCCTGCGCGACGTCGCCAACGGCCAGAGCTACGTATCGCCGAGCCTCTCGGCCAGGCTGCTTTCCGACCTTTTGCAGCCCACCGGCAGCAAGCCCGATCCGCTCAGCCAGCTCACCGGCCGCGAGGCCGAAATCCTGAAGCTGGTCGCGGAGGGGCTGAGCAACAAGGAGGTTGCCGCCCGGCTGTCGCTGCAGGAGAAGACGGTCAAGCATCACATGACCAGGGTGCTCGCTAAACTCAACGTGCGCAACCGCACCGAGGCGGCGCTGCTGATGCACGAGGCGAGGGAAAGGAACTGAGGGAGTTGGGGAATTGGGGAGTTGGGGAATGGGGAATTGGGGATTGAAGAACTGAAGAACTGAGGAAACTGTGGAACTGCGGAAACGGTGACCTACCCCCTCTTTCTTCAATTCTTCAATTCTTCAGTTCCTCAGTCGCTTCACAAATTCAGCAGGCGCGACACGTCCTCCTCCGTCGCCTGCCGCTCGATGATGGTGCGGCCCTGCGCGTCCTTCATCTCGAAACGGCCGTTCTGGACCTGCTCCTTCATGCCGTTGCGATGAATCACGGTGACCCTGTCGCCGTCGATCGAGAGGGTGTCGCCGGTCGCGGCGTTGGTGTAGCTGTTCTTGGTGCCGGGATTGGTATTGCCCTTGCCGCTGTTGTTGCCCGGCCCGGCATTGGGATTGTCGCCACCGGCATTGCTGTTGCCCTGACCATTGCTGTTGCCGTTGTTGCCACCGTTGCCGGAATTCGAGCCGCCGGCCGAGCCCGAATTGCCGCCGTTGCCGTTGCCGTTCCCGCCTCCATTGCCGTTCCCGTTGCCGCCTCCATTGCCATTGCCGTTGCCGGCATAGGCCGTGGCAGCAGCGATCCCTGGCACGCCATCAAGGGTGACGTGCCATGGCGCAAGCGCCAGCGCCAGCGCGCTGGAGGCACGCAGGACCAACCAGACCATCCTGAATGTCCTGGCCGCCTTCATGGTCTAGTTCGGCGCGACCAAAGGTGCCGCAGCGCCGTCGTTCTCGCCCTGATCATCATTGTCATCACCCTGATCGTCGGCGGTTTCACCATGATCATGTTCGGCTCCGTCATCGTCACCGCCATCATGACCGCCACCCTCGCCATCGTGATCGCCACCGTGGCCATCATGGTCGCCGCCGTCATGATCGCCACCATCATGGTCACCGCCGTCGTGGCCGCCGTCACCGCCACCGTCATGACCCCCATCGCCGCCGCCACCATGGCCACCTTCGCCGCCGCCACCTTCGCTCTCCGCATAGGCGGCGGATGGGGCCAGCTTGGCGCCGTCGAGCGTCAGATGATAGGGCGCGACGGTGAGAGCAAGCGCGGTCGAAGCGCGCAAGGCGAGCCAGACGAGCTTGCTGAGAGGAAGGTTTTGCATCTTTTCTCCTCGTTCGGTTCCGCTTCGACATGCCGAAGCGCCGCTCGCGCACGCCGAGGCGCAACCGATATCTTGACACAGGCGAGAATTCACATTCCGGCAGAAGACGGAAGCGGCCCACGACCCATGCCCCGACCGGTCGGACCATTTCCGCCGCCATGACTGACCAATGTCGCAGGCGGCGAACATCGCCGCGCAGAAAAAATTACCCCCGCACGAAGGCGGGGGTAAGGTGAGTAGCCAGGTTTCTACCGCAAGACGATCAGGACCGAGGAGACGAAGCAAAAGGTGGCAACCTGATTTTGCAGCGCTGACCTTCGGTCCCTTAAGATCTAATCTTGATAAAACCTCGCTCTCACAAACTCTTCAGACGATTGAGATCGGCCATGGTGGCCTTGCGGTCGACGATGGTGCGTCCGTACTTGTCTTCCATCCTGAACCGTCCGTTCTCGATCTTCTCCTTCATTCCATTGCGGTGCGTGACCTGAATTTTGGTGCGGGTGGCCTCGACCTTGTCGCCCGTCAGGGCATTCACATGATCATCGACATCGGCTGTGCTCGCCGCGCTGGCGCCGTTGTTCTTGCCGTTGTTGCCGTTTCCGTCGTCGCCGCCGCTGTTGCCGTTTCCGTTGTTGCCGCCGCTATTACCGTTTCCGTTGTTGCCGCCATTGCCGGAATTCGAGCCGCCAGCCGAGCCGGAACCACCGGCCGAGCCGGAATTGCCGCTATTTCCGTTGCCGTTGTTCCCGCCTCCGTTGCCGTTGCCGCTATTGCCGCCCCCGTTACTGTTTCCACCACCCTTGCCGCCGCCGTTTCCACCGCCGCCTTTGCCGGCATAGGCTTTGGTCACGACCGGGCCATCGAGGGAGAGACTGAAAGGCGCGACAATAAGCGCCAACGCGGTCAGCGCTCGCAAGACCAGCCTGCAGCCACTGCGCTTTAAGCGCATTCCGCTCTCCCCATGCCAGCCCTTCAGCCCGTCGGCCGAGCTACCCCACCGGCAATGTCGCAGCATAAGCATCCCCAATCAGCAGGTCATTAGGAAGTGGCCCACGACCCTTGTCTTGTCCACTGGGACCTATTTCAGTTCGTCGTAGGACCTAAGTCTTACTTCAGCCACCGGATGTGGTCGAACACTTCCGTTCTGGAATCAGTTTTTCCAGGCCGACCAAGCTGTTAACGAGTTCGCGCTCGCGGCTGTTCGCAGGACGCGCTCAGGCCGGCAATGGCACCGGCCGCCGCGCCGCAACCGCCGCGCCGAAGGCGGCGGCAATGACGGCGACGATGCCCACGCATTGCAAAAGACTGAGTTTCTCCGCCAGGAACAGGAAGCCGGTCAGCGCGCCGCCGGCCGGCTCCAGGCAGACCAGCATGCCGTAGACCTTGGCCGGCATGCGGGCCAGCACCAGCATTTCCAGATAGAAGGGCAGCGCGCTGGAGAACAGGCCAACCACCGCCGCGCCCGCCATGATGTGCGGGTCGGTGAGATAGGCTTGAGCGGCGCTGAAGCCGAAAGGCAGCGCCAGCACCGCGGCGATCGCCATTCCATAGGCGGAGGTGCGCACGCCGAGCTCGGCGCCGGCCTTCTGCGCGAAGATGATGTAGAGCCCCCAGCAGGCGCCCGCCGCGAGCGCCAGCGCCACGCCCAGCGGATCGAGCCCGCGGCTGATACCGGCAAAGGGCGACAAAAGCACGATGCCGACGACGGCCAGCGCCACCCAGACGAGGTCGAGCAGGCGCCTGGAGCCGAGCGTGGCGACAAATAGCGGCCCGGTGAATTCAAGCGCCACGCAGATGCCGAGCGGAATGCGCTGGAGCGCGGCATAAAACAGCATGTTCATGGCGCAGACCGTGACGCCATAGGCTGCGAGCCAAGGCAGGTTTCTCCGCGAGGGCAGCACCTTCCAAGGTCTCAGCACCGCCGCCAGCATCAGCGCGCCGATGGCGAGCCTCAGCATAGTCGTGCCTTCCGACCCCAGCACCGGGAACAGGCCCTTGGCGAAAGCGGCGCCAATCTGCACCGACAGGATTGCGCCGAGCAGGCCAAGCACCGGCATTGTGCCCATGTGAGCGTCCGGTCGTGCAATCGGCGTCGACGTCACTTGCTCTCCATTTCCCTGCTCTTGTCGGGATTGGAGATAAGGCCTTTGGGGCTGCGCCGTCGTGAGGCAGCAGGCGGCGAATGGTGGGACAAGCGGCTCCGACCGACCGGGGGGCGAGCCTGCTGCACCGCACAAGAGCTTGAAAAGCAAGGTTTTTTACAGAGGCTCTCCATAGAACTTACGGTTTCGATCGAGCCTTCTCTCAATATTTCCCATCATACTCGCTACGGTTGGTTGGAAGCTTTCCGACATCTCCCAGCGATTGATGTTGTCCAAAACTCAGACCAATTACCGACGCTTGAATAGGACCATTGGACATCTCTGATTATATTTTTAAGGCACAACTATTTCCGTCACAGCGCCACATCACATCTTGTTTCATGGGCGTAAGCATTGTGTGTTGCGCCGCAACATCCGGCCGAGACAATCGTGGGCCGGGGGCATGCCTGTTGGAGGATGCCATTATTGTGACTCGGATGGGCATTCCGCTGGCCCGCACGGATTGCGCCCCCGGCCCGGACCGCGAGTCGTCGGCCCGCAGCGGCGAGGTTTGCTCGATCCCTGCCGCGCGGCGCGACCGATACGGCGGATGCCGCTGATGGCGAACGCGCGCGACATCCAGCTCGACGCCTTGCGGGGCGTTGCGGTGACGCTGGTGCTCTACTCGCATTTCTTCGCTCCAGGCGGCTCGTCATTCGTCGGCCATCTCGGGGTCAGGCTGTTCTTCGTGCTTTCCGGCTTCCTTATCACCCGGCTTTTGCTGGACGCGCGTGACACCGGTGCATTCGCCGCCGGGCCGGCGCTGCGTTCCTTCTATGCCAGGCGCATGATCCGGATATTCCCACCCTATTTCGCGGTGCTGGGAGTGGTGTGGCTGGCTTCGGAACAATCCAGGCCATCGTTCGCCTGGCATGCACTCTACCTCTCGAATTTCTGGTATGCGCAGCAAAACGACTGGACGCCCTGGCTGCTCTGCCATTTCTGGAGTCTTAGCATCGAGGAGCAGTTTTACCTGGTCTGGCCGCTGATCGTGCTTCTCGCGCCGCGCCGGCGCATCGAGGCGATCACCATCGGCGTCATCACCTTCTCGCTCGCCTACCGGTTCTACGTGCCGATTGCCGCCAGCCCGGCGCTTGCCCGCGACCTGCTGCCGCCGGCCTCGATGGACGCCCTTGGCTGCGGCGCCCTTCTTGCCGTGCGCCGCGCCCGGGGCGCGGATGCGCCGCAATGGATGCGGCTCGGCTGGCCGGCCCTGGCGGTGATGTTCCTGCTCGTGGTCCGGTCCGATCCCGGGCTGGCGAATTCCGCCTGGGAGTGGCCTCGCTGGATCCTGGTGCAGGTGCTGCCGCTGGTGCCAATGCTGGCAATCGTCGCGGCGTGCTCGAACGGCCTCGGCGGCGTGCCGGGCAGGCTGGCCGAACTCCCGCCGCTGCTGTGGCTTGGCCGCATCAGCTACGGCGTATACCTCTATCATTCGATCCTTCTCGCCTTGACCGTCAGAGCCCAGTCGTGGATTCCGGTCAACGTCTCGGAACAGGGGCCGGGGCGGTTCTTCGTCGCGGGCGCCGCCACGCTGATCGTCGCCTCGCTCTCCTGGGCGTTTTTCGAAAAGCCGCTCAACGGTCTCAAGCGCTATTTCCCCTATGTCGAGCCATCGCGCCCGCGCGGCGCGAGCGAGGGGCGCAGGTTGCGCACCGCCCCGGCGCTCAATCTGCAGCCGACGGACCGGAGCGGGCCATGAACGCGGCACCCCTCATCTCCGTGCTTTTGCCGGTCTACAATGCCGAGCCCTATGTGGCCGCGGCGGTACAATCGATCCTGCGGCAGGACTACGGCCGGCTCGAGCTTATCGCCATCGACGACGGATCGACCGACCGGTCGCTGGAGATCCTCGACCGCTGCCGCCGGGACGACAGTCGCGTTTCCATTATCTCGCGCGAAAACCGTGGGCTTGTCGCCAGCCTCAATGAGGGACTGGCGATCGCGCAGGGTGAGCTCGTCGCGCGCATGGACGCCGACGACTTCGCCTATCCCTGGCGGCTGTCGCGCCAGGCGGCGCTGTTTGCCGCCCGGCCCGAGCTCGGCTTCTGCGGCGCGCTCGTCGATATGCTGCTGCACGGCCGCGTCGCCAAGGGACGGCTCGATCCGGTGTTCCGTCTCGACCTCTCCGTGCTCTCAAAATTCTTCACGATCTTCATGCATCCGACGGTGGTCTACAATCGCCGGATCATCGGCGAGGCCGACCTGCACTACGACGGCTTCTATCGGCATGCCGAGGATTTCGACCTCTTCCGGCGGCTGGCCGAGCGCTATCCGGCGGCGCTGATGCCGGAAAGCCTGCTCGTCTACCGCCTGCATCCCGGCAGCGTGACGAGCCGGCACGCCAGGGAGATGCGGCGCACGCATCTCAGAATTGTCAGCGAGAATCTGGAGAGCGGGGGGCTGACGGAAGACGGCGCGAACCTGCGCGCGATCGGCGAGACCGTCACCTTCGACACCGTGGCCCAGGCCGCGGCTTTCATCCGTGCTCTTGAGGAGCGGATCGCCGCCCTTCCCGATACGACGAGGCCGAGCTTCGAGGCCGGCGCGCTCAACCTGTTCTATTTCCTCTACCAGCTCGTCAATGACGAGGAGCGGCCGGCGCTGGCGCATGAATTGCTGACGCTGACGGGGAAATGGAACGTGATCCGCCGCCGCGAGAAATACGCGCTCATCCCTGGCGCCCAGGCACCCTGGTTGAGTCAGGCTTCGATGCGGGCCGGCAAATGCGCCGACTGGCTTGCCTATCGCTTCAAATCCGCGCCGGCGGCATCGGTGCTCGCGCCCTACCGGACGGGGGTGGCATGAACGCCGAACGCCATCCGCTGCCGCGGCACCTGCGCCCCGCCCTGCCCCCTCCTCCGTGGCCCAGGCAGCGGCCGCAGGTCTCCTTCATCGTGTGCACGCGCGATCGGGCGGCGGTGCTCGAGGCCTGTGTCGATTCGATCCACGCCGCCTGCCGGGCGCATCCCGCCTTCACCGCCGAGCTGGTGGTGGTCGACAACGGCTCTCGCGACGGCACCGCCAGTTATCTTTCAGCCGCCGCCGCGACCTCGGACATTGCGCTGACCGCAATCTCGGAGCCTCGCCCTGGGCTGGCGGCGGCGCGCAATGCGGGGCTGGCGCGGGCACGCGGGCGGGTGCTGGTGTTCATCGACGACGACTGCCGGCTCGACAGCAGCTACCTCGTCGACCTGGAGCGGCATTATGCGAGCGGAGAGAAATGGCTGATCCGCGGCGGCCGCGTCGAGATCGGCGACGCGCGCGACCTGCCCTTCACCATCAAGCGCTGCGACAAGCGCGAACGGTTGACGCCGACCGTCCATCCGGGCGGCTTCGTGCTGGGCTGCAACATGACCATGCACCGCGACGTCGCCGCCCGCATCGGCCCCTTCGACGAACGGTTCGGCGCCGGTGGAGCGCTCCGCTCGGCCGAGGACACCGACTATCTGGTGCGGGCGGTGCTTGCCGGCATGGCGGTGGAATATGTGCCCGACATGACTATCTTCCACCATCATGGCCGGCGCGACCGCGAGGCGATCGACGGTCTGCACCGCGACTATCATTTCGGCAACGGCGCGCTCTGCCTTAAGCATCTATGTCGCGCGCCGTGGCTGCTGCGACATTTCTACTGGGGCGCGCGCGCCGCTCTGCGCGAGCTTGCCGGCGGGCCCAGATTCGATGGCGAGCTCAGTCTATCGCACTGGCCCATCGTTCTGATGAACCTCGCGGGCGCGGCGAAATTCGCGTTTCTGGTGCTGGCCAGACGTCCGCCGCGAAAAGCGCGAAGCGCCCAGCAAACGACCGAGGCCGGGATGGAGGCAAGCGCGCCATGAACGGGTGGCCGACGCTGTCGATGCTGCGCCAGGCGCTCGGCCGCCGGCAGCTCGGCCTGCTGCCGATCGTCGTCGCGCTCGGGCTTGCAAGCGCAGCGCTCGAAGGTTTCGGCATCGGCCTTATCATCCCGCTGCTCGGCATCATCATGGGGCATGGCGACACAGCCGGCATGGCAGGTTTCTCGGCCCTGCTGCAAAAGGTTGGCGCGGGGCTTGGCGAGCGCGAGCGGTTGATCGCGATTGCGGCCGCGATACTCGGCTCGATCTTGCTCAAGAACCTGCTTGCCTTCGCCAATTCGGTGCTCACGGCCCATATCTACGGCAAGGCGGGCCAGGCGATCCGCGCGGCGCTCGCGGGGCGGCTGCTTGAGGTCGGCTATCCCTTCTTCCTGAAGGAGAGCCCAGGACGCTTGCTCAACATCATCTCCAATGAATCCTGGCGTGCCTCCGACGCCATCCAGGCAATGCTCGGCTCGATCGTCAGCGCCTCGGCCGCACTGATCCTGCTAGGCTTCCTTCTGCTGCTTTCCTGGAAGATGACGCTTTTGGTAATGATCGGGCTGGCGCTCGTGCAAGGGGGGCACATGGCGCTGTCGGCGCGTCTGCAGGCGCCCAGCCGCAGCGTTACGGCGCGCAACAGCGCCTTGGCCTCGCGGATGCTGCATCTGGTGCATGCCGGCCGACTGATCCGCATCTTCGGCCAGGAAGAGCGCGAAAAAGCGGCATTCGAGACGGCGTCGGACGGCGTGCGCCGGGCGGCCTTCCAGCTTGCCAACCGCCAGGGCGCGCTGGGACCGCTCACGGAAGTACTGCACGCCATGCTGTTCCTGGCGGTCGTGATCGGCGCCTGGCTGGCGGGCTTGAGCTTCCCGCTGGTCGCCGCCTTCCTTATCCTGCTCTACCGCCTGCAGCCGCATGTCAGGGCGCTGCAGATGATCTGGAGCCAACTGCAGGGGCTTTCCGGCTCCCTGGACGAGGTGAACTGGCTGCTTGACCCGACGGGCAAGCCAGCGCCGCCGCAGGGCAGCCGGCCCTTCACCACTTTAAGCGAAAAAATCGCCTTCGAGGGCGTGAGCTTCAGCTATGCCAATGAGGAGCAGCGCGCGGCGGTGCTGCATGCGGTGAGCTTCAACATAAGAAGCGGCCGCTCCACCGCGCTGATCGGTCGCTCCGGCGCCGGCAAGACGACCATCGTCAACCTGCTCTGCCGCTTCGTCGAGCCGGACGGCGGACAAATCCTCGTCGACGGCACGGCGCTCGGCGAGATCGATCCGGTCGCCTGGCGGGCGCATATCGCCTTGGCCAGCCAGGAACTGGAACTGGTGGACGGCACCATCCTGGACAACATCACCTATGGCAAGGACAGGGCGAGCGTGGAAGAAGCGCGGCGCGCGGCAGAGCTTGCCGAGGCGCATGAGTTCATCGAACGCCTGCCGCAAGGCTACCAGACGGTCGTCGGCTATCGCGGCGTCAACCTGTCGGCCGGACAAAGGCAGCGCATAGCGCTCGCCCGTGCGCTAGTGCGCGATCCCGACATACTGATCCTCGACGAGGCCACCAACGCGGTGGACGGGCTTTCGGAAGCGGCGATCGTGGAAACGCTGAGATCACGCGCCGGCCGCCGCACCACGATCGTCATCAGCCACCACCACTCGACGATCTCGTTCTGCGACGACCTGGTGATCCTGGACCATGGGCGGGTGAAGAAGCAGGCGCCTTTCGCGGAGCTCGCTGCGCGCAGCATGGATGAGCTGTACCGGCCGGAGTGAGGGGCGTAGGGCGGCGTTTGGCGTCTTCGTCATCCTAGGGCGGAGCAAGGAGCGAAGCGACGCGCGCAGACCCTCGGATCCATGCCGTGACGCTAAGCCGTTGGTATGCTTAGAATTCTGCACCGCGGCACTCTATGCCGAAGGTCACGGCATGGATCCTCGGATCAAGCCCGAGGATGACGAAGCGTTAGCGCAGGCCCCTCTCCGCCCCGCCGCGCGGGGCACCTCTCCCCCGTTTCTTGGCGGGGGAGAGGAATCCACGTCCTACCCCGCCATCGCCAGCGGCACGGCGCTCTTGTTGGGGATCTGGATGTCGATCTCCAGCGTCGACATGGTCGCGCCGCGATCCATCGAGACCTGGAGGTAGTCCTGGTCGATCTGCACATGCTTGGCGATGACCGCCATGATCTCCTCGCGCAGGATGGAGACGAGGTCCGGCTGGCCGCGGCTTTGGCGCTCATAGGCGAGCAGCAGCTGCAGCCGCTCGCGCGCCACCGGCGCGCTGGTGCGCCGCTTGAAGAGGTCGAGGATGCTCATGCGGCCCTCCTTCCGAGAAGCCGGTCGAGGAAGCCCTTGCGTTCGAAGGGGACGACCACCGGCAGGTCCTCGCCTTCCAGGCGTCTTGCCGCTTCGAGATAGGCTTTCGCGGCGGAATTGATCGGCTCCGACAGCGTCACCGGGGAGCCTAGGTTCGAGGCGCGCAGCACGTCCTGGCTTTCCGGGATGATGCCCAAGAGCGGCGTGGAGAGGATCTCCAGCACGTCATCGATCGACAGCATCTCGCCGCGCGCGGCGCGGGCGGCGTCGTAGCGGGTCACCAGCACGTGCTTCTGGATCAGCTCGCCCTGCTCGGCCTTCATGGTGCGGGCGTCGAGCAGGCCGATGATGCGGTCGGAATCGCGCACCGACGACACTTCCGGGTTGGTGACGATGACCGCCTCGTCGGCGAAGCGCATGGCAAGCTGGGCGCCACGCTCGATGCCGGCCGGGCTGTCGCAGAAGACATAGTCGAAGACCGAACGCAGCCTTGCGATGACTTCGGCGACGCCCTCTTCGGTCAGCGCGTCCTTGTCGCGTGTTTGCGAGGCCGGCAGCAGATAGAGCGTCTCCAGCCGCTTGTCGCGGATCAGCGCCTGCGACAGCTTCGCCGTGCCCTGGATGACGTTGACCAGATCGAACACCACGCGGCGCTCGGCCCCCATGATGAGGTCGAGGTTGCGCAGACCGACGTCGAAATCGACGAGCGCCACTTTCTTGCCGGTCTTGGCCACGGCGGCGCCGAGCGCGGCCGTCGAGGTCGTCTTGCCGACACCCCCCTTGCCCGAGGTGACCACCACTACCTTGCCCATATTCATCCAGCCTCCGTTGGCGATTCTTATGCTCGGTCCTGCCGCTTGGGACACGGCCGACTCCTACTACAGTTGCACGCGAAACCGGTCCGAAGCTTGCGCATCAGCCGAGCGGCACCACGCACAGCGCATCATTGTCGAGGAAGGCCTGCACGGCCTTGCCGCGCGAGGTGCCTTCCATCTCCTCGGCCGTGGTGTACCAGCCGTCGACGGCGAGCAGTTCGGCCTCGTTCTTGCGGCAGAAGATGCGCGCCGAAACATTGCCTTCCGAGCCGGCGATCGCGCGGCCGCGCAGCGTGCCATAGACATGGATCGAGCCGCCGGCGACGATTTCCGAACCGGACGCGACCGAGCCCAGCACGATAACGTCGCCATGTGGATGGAACACCGACTGCCCCGAGCGGATCGGCGCCTTGATCATCAGCGTGCCGGCGGCGGCCGACATGTCCGCCGCGCCCTGCCCCGCATTCGTCGACCCCGATTGGGCCGTATCGCTCTGCGCCGGCCCGATCCGGACCGCTTCGAGCCTTGCCAATTCGGGATCCACTGGTTCGTCGCCGGACATCTCGATGGGGGAAACTTCCGCCTGCGGGGCCTCCGGGGTTGACTGCGTCACCTGGGCGGCATGGACCCGCTCCTCGGCCGCGGCTTCCAGCTCCTCCGCCCGCGCCTTGCGCGCCGCTCGGCCCAGCAGCCCCTCGGCCGTCGCCTCCTTGGCGCCGGCCAAGAGCGGCGGCAGTTCAGGCCCGAGCTCGGCGCCTTCCAGTTCGATGGCATAGACGCGAATGCCGCGCGAGCCGAGCACGCCGACAAGTGCTGCGATCTCCTCCGGCCCCGGCTGCAGGACGTTCAGGTCCAGCACCACCGGGCGCCCGTTGAAATAGCCCGGCGAGTTGGCGATCCAGCGATCCAACCCCTCCAGCCAGTCGGCAATCGGCGCCTCCGGCGTCAGCGTGAAAGCGACGAAAGAACGGGCGCGAAAGCGGATCGATTTGTTGTGCAAAGGGGCGGCGAAGGTCACGTCCAGGCGAATCCTTACTCAATGGTTAAAGGGTGCCGGGCGAATGGTTAACAAAAGGTTAATTTTAGGGCTTAGGGCCTTTAAGGAAGTGGCGCGGCTAAGTTCTGTGGCTGTGTGGTGACAGGGCCTGCCGAGGCCGCTATCGTCTCACCCCCGGCCAGCGGAAAGCAAGGGAGATCATGTCATGAGGTTGGAGGTCAGCAGACCCGAGGACGCCGCAACGGCCTTCGCCGATGCCTGGAACAGACATGACATGGACGACTTCGCGGCGCTGTTTTCCGAGGATGCCAATTTCGTCAATGTCGTGGGCATGTGGTGGAAAAACCGCGCCGAGATCGAGGCGGCGCACCGCGCCACTCACGCAACGATGTTTCGCGACAGCCGGTTGGAGGGTGTCGTCTCGTCAGTCGTCGAGCTGTCTCCCGGCCTTGCATCGGTGCATTATAGATGGACCCTGACCGGCGCGTCCGCCCCGGACGGCTCACCCGCCGGAACACGGGAAGGCATTCTGCTTCTGGTGGTGAAGAAGGAACAGTCCGGCTGGCGGATCAAGGTGGCCCAAAACACCGACATTGTCCCGGGGGCGATCGCTCCCCCTGCCAACGCAAGCAGATAGAGCGGCGCGCGATTCGGCCATATGAAATACCGGCGGTGCCAGGCCAGGCACCATCCAAAGGACCCTCCACCCTTGAGAGACAAGGAGATGGGCATGGGTAGCAGTTGGCCGCTCTCCGACCGAGCTAGGCCAAGGGCCGCATCGCTGGGCCATTGAGGACAGCTCCGTCCGGGGCGAACTGGGAGCCGTGGCAGGGGCAATCCCAGCATTGCTCGGTCGAATTCCAGTGCACGATGCAGCCGAGATGGGTGCAACTGGCCGAATGGCGGTGGAGCTTGCCGTCGCGGTCGCGGCACACGGCGAACTTGCTCAAGCCGTCCTGAAGGATGCCGCCTTCGCCCGGCTTGAGATCGCCGGCCGACTTGACCTCACCGGGCAGCAAGTAGCCGGCAAGGTTCTTCACCGTTGTAAGGTTCTCATTAACATAGTGCGCAAGCGCGGCGGGCGGGGTCCGGTCGGGTGCGTAGACAGCTTCCCAGGGGTTCGATCCGTCCACGATCAGATCGCGGATCAGCAATCCGGCGAATGCGCCATGCGTCATGCCCTGGCCGGAATCGCCGGTGGCGATAAAGACGTTGCCGTTGCCGGGGCTTCGGCCGATGAAGCCGCAATAATCGATCGTTTCAAGAACCTGACCGGACCACCGCGCTCTTTCTCCGCCAAGGTCGGGCACCAATGCCCTGATCCAGGCTTCGAGCGCAGCAAAGCGTGCCTCGCCGTCATCCGTTTCGCCCGATTTGTGATCGCGGCCGCCGGCGATGAGATGGTCCGTCTTGCCGTGGCCGGGGTTCAGGCGGACATAATAATAGGGATCGTCCATGTCCCAGTAGAGCGCATCCGGGAGGGTTCCCTTGGGGATGTCGAAAGCCATCGCATAAGTGCGGTAAGGCGCCATCTTGCTGTGGATCTTGACCCATGTGTTGATCGGGGAGTTGGTGGCAAACACCGCGTTCGAAGCCGTAACGGTGGAGCCGCCGTCGCATTTCAAGCGAATCTGCTCCCCTTCCTCGATATCGACGACGGCGCTGTCGGCGAATGCCTTGCCGCCTTGCTTCTCGAAATCGGCCAGCAGTGCGCGCAAATATTTCAGCGGGTGGAAGGTGGCCTGGTCGGGATAGCGCAGGATGGGCGCCGATTCATGGCCCTTCAGCGGCACGCCCTTGCCATGCTCAGCCTCGGCGCCGATCTTTGCCGCAGCCGCATACTCCTTGTTGCATTCTCTGGCGGCCTCTTTCTCGTCCATCCATGCGGCCGGGAACAGAAAGCCATCCAGCCGCCGGAAATCGCAGTCGATCTCCAGCCTGGCAACGTGCCGTTCGATGCGGTTGACGGCGGCTTGTTGGCTCTCCTGAAATCCGCGCGCCAAGGCTTCGCCGCGCATGTCGATCAGCGCGCTCAAGCCATCGTCGCAGATCGGCGCCAGATGGGCGGTCGTGCGCGATGTCATGCCCCCGAGCAACGGGCCACGATCCACGAGCACCACCTTGCGTCCTGCCAGTGCCAGTTCATAGGCAATCGAAACCCCGGCCATGCCGGCTCCAACGACGGCCACGTCGCAATGCTCGTCCTGCTCGAGACGGGGAGCGCTGGGCAAGCTGGCGTCGAGCGTCCAAAGGGATCTGGTCGCTTCGCTGCTGACGTTCATCGCGCGCTCCGTCGATACGACATGGAATGGCCGGCGACCAATGCAGCACAGCGCGGGTTGTGGGTCATCGTGGCCGGTTCCATCCTCGCGGCTAGGTGCTCTTGAGCGTGCCGTTCATCCCGTTCGGATAAAAGCCACCCTTGCTCACACCCGATTGATCGGTCAGATAAACAATGCGCAGCACCTCCTGCGGCGTCCTTGTGAAGGCAATCGCATCCGGCGTTGAGGGAACGAAGTTGGCCTTGCCGTCGACACGAATGCCCTGGTCTTTGTCATCGGGCCCGTCGATCTTGTCGCGCGCGTCGGAAACCGCATTCGCTGCCTTCCAGGCCTTCTCACCCATGCGATAGAGCGTCGACCGCGCCATCCCCATGTGATAGGCTTCGACCGCGAGAATTCCAGCGGCGGCGGCCAAGAATTCCTTATTCTTCAGGACAGTTGCCGCACCGGCGTAGGCGGTGACACCGACATCTTCGAACAGCATGCCGCCAAGCACGAAGTTCATCTGGTTGCCGAATGGGTCGAAGTCGGCACCGAGGCCGGCCGCCTTGGCGACCGCGGCGAAGCCGGCATCGAAATCGATCGCTGGCCGGTCCACCGCATTCGACCCAAGTGTCTTGCGATAGAACCTGACATGGGCAAGTTCATTTTCCGCGACCTCCCGCATGAATTCACCGAGCGCGGGCGTTTCGAAGGAAACCTTTTTGCCGCCGACCACATCGCCGGGCTTGGAACCGACATCTGAATCCTCGATGCCTTTTCCTGTGGTGCCGCGGAGGTAATATTCAGCTTCCATATATTCCAGGTTGAGGGCGAAGCGGAAAATGTCTTCGTCCTTTATGTCATCCTGTGCGAAAGCAGGCGAAACCGGGGCAACGCCGGTCGCTGAAGCGAGCGTCGCTCCGAGACCAATTTGCAATGCACCGCGGCGAGAAACATGAAGTGAAGGCGTGACACGGATCATAGCTTCCTCCCGAAGCCCGCCTATAAGCCGTCCTGGCCTCGAACGAGCGGGCCATCCCGCCAAACTCCGCTAAACGCAGAATGTTCCTGAACCGAGCCGCTAGGCTGGACCCGAGGGGCCATTGGCTTGCCAGAGTGACTCCCGAGCTGCGGTTCCTTTATAGGATAAGCTTCTTCTTCCGCCGGATCCCTTCATGAACCTCCTCCTCCCCTCCCTCCGTTCTGCCCTCCCCGCTGCCACCATCTGGGACGCTGCCGAGCTCGCCACCCGCGATCCGGGCTTCGATGCTCGCAATTTCGGCGCCTCGGCGCTGGTGCGGCCGCGCGATGTGCAGGGGGTCGCGGCGCCGGCTCGGTTCTGCGCGGAGCGTGGCATCAGCCTTGTCGCGCAAGGTGGGCGCACCGGGTTGGCGGGCGGAGCGGCGACGTCTTCCGGTCAGGTGATCTGCGATCTCGGCGGACTGAACCAGATCGAGGAGATCGACCCGTTCGCGCGTGTGGCGATCGTGCAGGCGGGAGTGACGCTGGGCGCGCTGCAGGAGGCTTGTGCCGTGCATGGACTCGACCCGGGCATCGATCTTGCCGCGCGCGGTAGCGCCACCATAGGCGGCATGGTTTCCACCAATGCCGGCGGCATCATGGCCTTTCGCAACGGGACAATGCGCCACCGCGTGCTCGGGCTTGAGGCCGTGCTGGCGGACGGGCGGGTGTTTTCCGACCTCACCCGGGTGCTCAAGACCAGCGCCGGCTACGACCTGAAGCATCTCTTCATCGGCGCGGAGGGCACGTTGGGCATCGTCACCCGCGTGGCGGTGCGGCTCGACCCGGTCGCCGGTGCCACCGCCACGGCGCTTGTCGGCGTGCCGGATGCGGCGAGCGCCCAACGCATCGTGCGGCATTTCCTGGCCTCGATCAGCGCCCGGCTCACCGCAGCCGAGATCCTGTGGCGCAATTTCGCTTCGCTGATGCAACGGGCGCTGGGCTATGCACCCGGCAGCCTGCCGCTCGACGCACCCTGCCTTCTGGTGCTGGGGCTCGGCGCCGACTCGATCGAGGCGGCAAGGGGCGCGCTGGAGGACGGACTGGCCGCGATCTGGGAAGAAGCCGGCATCATCGACGGGCTGGTTGCGAGCTCTGACACCCAGGCCGCCCAGATGTGGCGGCTGCGCGAGGAGACGGTTGAGATCGAGCGCGCACACCCGATGGCGCCCTCTTTTGACGTCTCGGTGCCCAGCGGTGCGCTGGACGCCTATGTTGCGCGCATCGAGGCCGCGTTGAAGAAGATCGACGCCTCATACGCGCCTTACGTCTATGGCCATCTTGCCGACGGTAACCTGCACATCTCCATCAATTGCGAAGGCCCGCTTTCGCATGAGCGGCACGGGGCGATCGAGGACGTGCTCTATGACGGCCTACGCGGGACCGGCGGCTCGTTCTCGGCAGAGCATGGGGTGGGGTTGGAAAAACGCGAGGCCTATGAGCGGCATGCGGATCCGGTGAAGCGGGATTTGGCGAGGGCGATCAAGGAGTTGATCGATCCAGGTAATGTGATGAATCCGGGAAAAGTGGTGAAGCTCTGAGGCGCTTTTGCTCGGCCCCATAAAATGGCGGTGAGATGGCTCCGCAAAGCCGAGGCGGAGCGGGAGCGCCTCTGAAGGAGTTGGAGCGAACCTGCGGTCAGGAAACCCCTACTCGCACTGTCGGCGCGGGCCCCCGTCGAAGGGCTGGTAAGTGTTGTCACGCGGGTCGTAGGAGCGATAGCGGCTGAAGCAGTAGTCGACATGGTCGGCGGAGACCGCACGGCCCTGTTGGCGAGCGGCTTCGGCCTCGGGTGAAATCTCTTCTGGCGGGCCGCCATAGGTGGTGGCGTAGCCGTCGCCGGACGCAGCGTAGCCTTCCATCTCGGCCTGGTCGTCGCTCATCCGGTCGCCACTCGCGGCACTCTGGCGGTCGTTTGCTGCTGTCTGATCGTTGGCCTGATCGTTCTGGCCGGTAGAAGCGGTGCGGTCCCCATTGGGGTCGTAATAGGGCGAGATGCAGGGGCGCAGCTCGCCGCTGTAGGAGCGGTAGCTGTTTTCCGCCGGGCGGTAGCTGCGATAGCGGGCGGCGCACCATTGCAGATGGGCAGCGGGCAGTTGCTGTCGCTGCGCCTGCCGATCGGACGCGGCCGGCTGCTGAACCGCGCTGGAATCTGTTGGAGGCTGGCCCGTCTGCGCCGCAGCGGACTCAGGCTGCCGTGACGCTGCGGGCGATCCAGGCGCGGCCACCGCCGCAGTCTGCAAGCCTTTATCGGGCTTCGACGACTCGCCGGCCTTGGCGGCGGTCGCCTGCTGAGCGGGAATGCGTTGAAGGTTCTGCTTCTGAGGATCGACGGGTTGGGCGTCCTTCGTCCAGAGCTCGGAAACGCCGATCGCGGGCGTCGCCTGGCGCACCGGCTTGGCGGCCAGCAGCCAAGTGGCGAAGGCAAGCCCACTGGCGAACACGGCGAGGGTTAGCACGAAGCCGCCGACAATTCCCAACAAAGCCTTCACGCAACGCTCCTTCAGCCCCCGCTCATAGAATGCGGGGCGCGGAATCCAGTTCCCAACGGGAAGAGGGCAATGTTGAGACCCGCCCAGCAGCAGCGGGAGAGCCCCGCATGCCCCGGGGAGAGGCAGGCGAGGCTCAAGGATCGCTAGAAGGGACCTAGCTTGGGACTTTCTCGGTACAGACTTTGATGATCCAAAAGGATCGAGCGCAGTGTCGCGCCTTTTCCGGCCCGCTGCATCGTGCAAACGCAGGAGTAACAGCACGTGATCCTTCGTTCACATGGTGCTGTTTTGACAAACTTCGACCCACGCTGGTCTCAGCCGGCGGGGGCCACCCGCCCGTCGGTCAGGCCCGGCAGCCGGCAAATTGCCCCAACAGGGCTGCCGGGCCGCGTTTGAGCGGCGGAGCCCCCCCGCTTCAGATGTCCGCCACCACCTCGGTATAGGCCCTCTCCTTTCCGTCCTGGCCGCGAATCCTCCACGTCTGCCCTTCCCGCCCCTCGATATGGCTCGCGGCCAGCGGCACCTTGCCGCCGCCCTCCGGCAGGTCGATGACGTAGGTCGGGTTGCAGATGCCGGAAAGCCGCCGGCGCAGTTCGGCGACGAGGGCCTGGCCTTCGGCTATCGTGGTGCGGCGGTGCGCCATGCCGCGCGCAAGGTCGCCGTGATGCAGGTAGTAGGGCTTTACGCCGAGCCTGTACATCAGCTCGCGGCAGAGTTCCTCCAGCACCTCGACCTTGTCGTTGACGCCTTTCAGCAGAACGCTCTGGTTGAGCAGCACGAAACCCGCCTGCCGCATGGCGCGGCAAGCCGCCTCGGCCGCCTGCGTGAGCTCGCGCGGATGGTTGAAGTGAGTGACCACGCTCACCATCAGCCGGCCTTGCAGCGCCTCGACCATACCGGGCGTGACGCGCGACGGCAGCGCCACCGGCACGCGGGTGTGAATGCGCAGAAGCCGCAGATGCGGAATCGCCTCCAGGCGGGCGCGGATTTCTGCCAGCGCCTTGTCGGGTAGCGACAGCGGATCGCCGCCGGTCAGGATCACCTCGCGGATTTCCGGGTGGCCTGCGATATAGGCCAGCGCCGGTTCAAGCGCCTCGCGCGTGTAGCCGCGGCCGAGGGAGGTCAGCGACTCCTTCCTAAAGCAGAACCGGCAATAGACCGCGCATTGATAGGTCGGGAACAGAAGCACGCGGTCGGCATGGCGGTGCGTCAGACGCGGCACCGGGCTGAAGGCATAGTCGCCGATCGGGTCGTCGAGCTCGCCTTCGGCGGCGACCAGCTCATCCGGCGACGGGATCACCTGGGCACGGATCGGATCGTTCGGGACGCTCCAGTCGATCAGGTCGAGATAAGGTTTTGGTACGCGCACCTTGTGCGCGGTGGCGGCTTCCTGCGCGGCGGCGCGCTCGGCGTGCGAGAGCGGCAAAGAGGCAAGGTCGCGGACATGGCGCACGCCAGCGCGGATGTCGGCTTGCCAGGCGGCATCATTTTTTTGGGCGGAATGAGGATCGGGCGCAGCGGCCGGTTCTCTGAGGTCTGAGGTCATCGGGATCTCGGGTGGCAATTCGGGCGGGATATCGGCCCAATGGGCGGCGGGGTCAATGGCGAGCGACGTCGCGGCGTCCAGCATGCCCCATAGGTATTTGAGCGAAATACCATTAGCCTTGGGCTGTCCGGGGCGTCGGGGCGACAGAAATGGATTTCAGCGCAGGCCATGGCTACCTCCTCATCGGCGGTCTCATCCTTGTCGGGGCCGGGCTGCTGATCATTTCGCTGATCGTCAATCTGCGCGTGGCGCACAGCGTGCGTGACGACGTGCGCCACCGCGAAAAACTGCTGGAATATTACCGCAACATTTTCTCGCAGTTGGGAGTGATCCTGATCGGCATCGGCGTCTCGCTGTTCATCTTCTTCTTCCAGCAGAACTACCAGGACCAGCGCAAACGCGAGACCGAGCTGCAGCAGGTGCTCGCCAAGCTCGCCGCGCGCGTTGCCCGCGGAGCCCCCGTCATCGAAACGCTCGGCGAGTTCGACGAGGTGCTGGACCAGGGAGGCGCCTATATCGGCCCCGAACTCGGCGGAAACAACGCCGCCATCAGCGCCAAGGGAGCCGAACTCGGCAAGCAGGTCGAAAAGATCCTGCTGGTCGAGCGCGATGTCGACATTCGCGACTTCGATATCCTGAACCTGTCGCGCGACCTCGAAAACACCTTCGTCGTCAACGAGCTCGATCCAACGCTGTGGTTCAACATCGTGCGCGACGAGAACGAGATCAAATACGCCATGACGCAGCTCGGCCTTGACTACAAGGACCTGAATGACGCCATCGGCGACGAGCCGGTCGAGGCGGCAGTCGCCAAGCCCGACAAGGAACAGAAGATCAAGCACGAGGTGCTCGACATATTCTATGACGCCGATCTGCTGCGCCAACGCAGCAGGCGATTCCTCGCCCGCGCCTGCTGGCTGTTCAGCAAGGGCAAGAGCTTCGTCGGTGCGACACCGGTCGAGGCGATCGAGGCCGACGCCAAGTCACACCAGGAATGGCTCGACCGATCGAAGCCGGTGCTGACGCAGTCGAGATCGGGCAGCGGCGATTGCTTCAAGTTGCTCCAGCATGGCCGGGCGTCCTGACCAAAGGGGCCGACGTGGTTAGTCCCCAACCCGCCGCAGCGTGCCCAGATGATTATCGTCGAGGAACCCGATGGTGATTGCCGATGCTTTGCCGTCCGGGCCGACGACAAAGCTTACGCCTGCCGGCCTGTCCGGGGTCTCGGCGTCGGGATAGGTCAGGAACAGATCACCGTCGAAATGTGTCAGCGAATAAGACCGCGCCCCGGCGGGCCCCATCTTGAGCAGCAGGCCGTCGCCCGCCCCCGATACGACCGCGTCGCCGATGAAGTCGTTGGCGTAGCGGCCGGCATAGGCGCCAGCCGGCCGAGGCGGCGTCGGCGGAGATGGCGGCCGGGCATAGGCGGCCTTTGCCGCCTCGACCGCAGGGCCGAACAGCCCGTCATAGATGCCGTTCCACGCCTCGATCCAATCCTTCTCGACTTTGCCGTCGAAGACGAGATCGGCGAAGCTGTCGGATAGTCCCTCGGGCACACCTGTCGGAAAAGCGTTGGCGAGAATGACGATGCCGAGCTTCTCCTCCGGAAAGATCGTCACCAGTGTGCGGGCGCCGACGCTGAAGGCACCGGCATGGCCCCAGCTCAGTCCGTGGCGGCCGAATTCGATGTTCCAGCCGAGGCCATAAAAGGATTCGCCGCCGGTGACCGGGTTCTTGCCGCGCGTCATAAGGGGCACGTGGGTCTGGTCCAGCGCATCGGCGGCAATCAGCTTCTTGCCGGCATAGACGCCGTCGCCGAGCAGCAGGCGGACCCATTGCGCGAGATCGCGGGCGGTGGAGTTGACGCCGCCGGCGGGCGCCTGAGCGTCCGGATCGCGCTTGACCTTGGCGGCCCAGGCGCCGTCGACCCTGACGTGGAGCGCGGCACGATCGGCGTGCTTGAGGAAATCCGCATGGCGGGAGCTGGTCGAAGCCATTCCTAGCGGACGATAGAGCTTCTCCTCGGCGACTTCTTCCCAGGGCTTGCCTGTCGGCCTGGCGGCCGCGATGGCACCTTCGGTCAGTCCGAAATTGGAGTAGGAGTAGCCGGCGCGAAAGCTCGACGATGGCGGCACGAAGCGCAGGCGGTGGAGGATCGTGGCGCGATCGTAGCCTATGTCCTCGAGATCGTCTCCGGCGGTGCCCGGAAGTCCGCTGCGATGCGAGAACAGGTCGCGGATGGTGAGTTCACTCGTTGGATAGGGATCGGCAAGCCGAAAGGCCGGGTCGAGGTCCGCGATCTTGGAATCCCAGGATATGGCTCCGTCGCGTGACCAGCGCGGCTACGACCGTCGCCGAGACCGGCTTGGAGAGCGAAGCGATCTGGAACACCGTGTCGGCATCGACTGCCTCCGGCTTTCCGACTTCGCGATGACCAAACCCCTTGAGGAAGAGCACCTCGTCATTGTGCACGACGGCGATGGCGAGGCCGGGAACACCGCCATTGGCGACGGCGTCTTGCGCCAACATTTCGAGCTTCGATAACGCAGCGGTGATCCGCTCCGGTGTGACTGGGTCGGCCGCCGCCACATGGGACCAAAGGGCGAGCCCGGCTGCCACAGCCCAAATTCTCAAATGACAGAGATTCCGATCAAGCCGCATGCGCGCCCTCCCCTCCCTGCACTCACCAGGCCATAGTACAGGGTGACGCGCACGCGGCCAATCCTTGCACGTCCATCCTCGGAGCTTCGGACGATTAGCCGGGAAGGAAACGCTGGTGAGCCAGGGGCTCGACTTTCGCCGCAATCGACCCGCGCCCTCTTTTCAGGCAATCTCACCCAGCGGCGATCATGGGGAGATGATCCGCCGCCGAGGGAGGACAGCCATGATCAAGACGCAGGCGCTGCCGCGCTATGAGGATGCCGTTCGGCGCTTCCGCATCGAGGACGAGATCGCGCGGCTGCATGGCGATCCCGCGACCGGCATCAACGCCTATGTCGAATGTTGCGGCCGCTATGCAGGCCAAAATCGGCTGGCGCTGCGCGCGATCTCGGCCGCCGGCGAACTGCGCGAATACTCCTTCGACGATCTGGCAGACATGTCTGGCCGCGTCGGCACGATGCTGAAGGCGCTTGGCGTTGGTCCCGGCGATGTCGTTGCCGGCATGCTGCCGCGCATTCCGGAACTGGTGGCCCTGATCCTCGGCACGTGGCGTGTCGGCGCTGTCTACCAGCCTCTGTTCACTGCCTTCGGACCGAAGGCGGTCGAGCATCGTCTCAGCTACAGCAAGGCGAAGCTGGTGGTGACCAACCCCGCCAATCGCGGCAAGCTCGACGAGGTGGGCAAGCATCCGCGCATTGCCACCATCCTGGGCCCCGGTGACGTCCTGCGCGCCGGCGATGTCGATTCCCGCGCCGCCCTCGCCGCCGCCTCCCCCGACTGCGAACCGGTGATGCGCAAGGGGTCGGACCTGTTCATGATGATGTCGACCTCCGGCACGACCGGGCATCCGAAGGGCGTGCCGGTGCCGCTCAGCGCGCTGCTTGCCTTCGGCACCTATATGCGCGACGCGATCGGGCTCACGCCCGACGACGTGTTCTGGAACATCGCCGATCCCGGCTGGGCCTACGGGCTCTACTACGCCATCACCGGGCCTTTGCTGCTGGGCATCGCCACCACCTTCTACGAAGGCGCCTTCAACGCCAAATCGACCTACGACATCATCGAGCGCCTCGGCGTCACCAGCCTTGCCGGCTCGCCGACGGCCTATCGCCTGCTGATGGCGGAAGGACCGGAGGCAGCCGCGCGCGTCAAAGGGAAACTGCGCGTGGTGAGCAGCGCCGGCGAGCCGCTCAATCCGGAAGTGATCCGCTGGTTCGACGCCAACCTCGCCGCGCCCATCCACGACCATTACGGCCAGACCGAGAACGGCATGATGGTCAATAACCACCACGGACTTAGGCATCCTGTCCGCGCGGGCTCCGCCGGCTTCGCTATGCCGGGTTATCGCATGGTGGTGCTGGATGACGAAGGCAACGAACTCGGCCCCAACCAGCCCGGCGTGCTCGCGGTCGACATCGCGAACTCGCCGCTGCGCTGGTTCGGCGGCTACCACGAGGCGGAGACGCCGGCGATCGCGGGCGGCTATTACCGCACCGGCGATACGGTGGAATATGAGCCGGACGGCTCCGTCTCCTTCATCGGCCGCGCCGACGACGTCATCACCTCGGCCGGCTACCGCATCGGGCCGTTCGATGTCGAAAGTGCGCTGATCGAGCATCCGGCCGTCAACGAAGCGGCGGTGGTCGGCGTCCCCGATCCGCAGCGCACCGAGATCGTCAAGGCCTTCGTGGTGCTGGCGCCCGCCTTCAGGGGCAGCGAAGCACTGGCGGAGGAACTCGCCCAGCATGTGAAGAAGCGGCTGTCGGCGCATTCCTATCCGCGCGAGGTCGAGTTCGTCAGCGAGCTGCCGAAGACGCCGAGCGGCAAGATCCAGCGCTTCCTGCTGCGCAAGGCCGAGGTGGAGAAGCGGAAAGCGGAATAAAGATTTGCCTCCCTCGATTTCCGCCACGCAAAAGCCGCCAAGTCGGGCGATGGCTGCCAAGGGCATTTGATCGCTAACCTTGGGGTTGCAGCATGCGGTTGATCTTTACGCTTCTCTTTGCACTGACGGACAGCACGGCACTCGCCGCCTCGCCGGAAGACGATTATATCGCCGCGCGCGACAAGGCGATCGCCGATATCACCGCGCAGGAAAGCTCCAATACGGCCATCGAAACCATCGACGCGCAGAACGAGAAGGCGCTGGCCGATCTCCAGCAGCGTCTCGCCGCCATTCTCGGCCCGCTTTCGGTCAAGGGTTTTCCGGCGACCGGCACCAACAACATCGAGAGCCTGAACGCCTCCGACATCGGCTACGGCATGCTCGACGGGTTACGGTATGCCCAGAGCGACGACGGCCCCAGCATCGTCGTCTCGACGCGTGGGCTGACCGAGCGCTGGCTCCAGTCCAAATCGGCCGAGACGGAAGCGGATTTCAAGCTGCCCACCGACATCGGCGCGGCGCTGAAGCTCGATGGTTTCTACACTCAGGCCATCGGCAGTGACGCCGCCTTCTCCGGCACCCTCGACTTTTCGCTGAAGAAGCCTGACGGCGCCGACATGGCGGTCGCCCGGCTCGGCGGCTGGACGCAGGATGTCGGGCCGATCTACGACCAGCATGTGGTGGTGGCGGTCGTGAAAGGCGACCGCGTGCTGATCGCCGAGGCGCCAGCCTCGCCTGCGGTGCCGAAGATCGCGGCCTGCGATTCGATCTGGGCAGCCGCCGACGCCGCAGCGCAGAAAGCCCAGCAGGCCGATCAGGGCTCGGATCAGGACGACCCGCAGGTTTCCGATCCAGCAAACGCTGCCTGGGAGAAAGGCGACGCCGACTACCGTGCCTGCATGGCCCAGCGCCTGCCCGGCGATCCTTCCTTCCCGGCGCTGCTCAAGCAGGCGCAGGACCTCGCCGACGACATGGCGGGGAAATAGCCGGCCAGAGCGATCTCCGAAACTGCGCAGAAATTTCTCAGCTTCCGTTCGCCCGCATGTTGCGCCGGGGGACACGCCGCGGGGCGGGACGCACCGTTTCCGCGATGATCCCATTGGCTTGAGGCGCGCCATCCTTGCGCGACCTCGCGTCGGTCACCCGATGCAGGCGCTCGTAAGGCAGCAATTCCCGGATGCGGGCATTGAGCGCTTCGACCTCGGCGCGCAGATCCTCGCATTCCTGCTTCTGGATATCGAGCTGGATTTGCTCGGAAGCCTGTTGCAGCGAAAGCTGTGAGAGATTGGTGGTGACTACCGACAGGTTCTTCTTATCGGCGTCGCTCTCGTCCTTGAGTACGGCGAGCCTTTCCTCCGCAATCTGGCGTTCGGTGGCAGCGTCGCTCAACTGCGCCTTGAGCCTGGTGATTTCGGCCGTGGCTTCGCCATTGTCGGTCGAGACCTGATCCAGACGCGACTGCAGCTCCTGGATCTCGGCACGCAAACCGCGCATTTCCGCCTGGCTGCGCGCCAATTCGGCGGCGCTGTCGCTTTCGGCGATCCGCGCCGCCTCGGCTGTTTCGGCAAGCTTGGCCTGAGTTGCCTCCAGCGCCTTCTGCAGCCGCGTCTCTTCCTTTTCGTGGTTGCCGAGTTGAGCCATCAGCTCGGCGATATGGGCGGTTTCGCTGGCGTGGGTTGCCGCGAACTCGTCGAATTTGTGCCGGGCCTCCGCCTCGCGCTTTTGCGCCTGCTCCAGATCTACCGCCAGGCCGACCTGCTTTTCGCGCAGCAGCTTGTTCTCGGCGCCGCGCCTGTCGACTTCGACGGTCTTGGCGGTCAGGACCTTGACGATCTCGCCGAACTCCTTCTCGCGCCTGGCGTTCTCATTGCTCATCTCCACCAGCTCCAGGCGCACGGCCGCCAACGCGGAGCGCAACTGCTCCCGGTCTTGAACGAGGCTCGCCTCGCGCTGCTGCCAGGCCTCGGCCGCGCCGTCGCGCTCACGCTGCTTGCGTGCGGCGTCGAGCAATTGTTCCGAGAGCGCCTTGTGCTCGGTGGTGAGCGCGAGGTTTGCCAGCTCCAGCTCGTTGGAACGCAACACGTCGCGATGAAAGACATTGAGGATTTCGCGCGTCATATGATGCGCGGTGGCGATCTCCGCCAGTTTCGCCTCGATCTCCTGCAGATGCCCCTGCCCATCGCGGAAAAGCCCGGCAACCGCCTCCAAGGCGGCGAGCCGCGTCTGGGTATGTGGCGTCAGCCGCGATGGAGCTGCCTCGGGCTGAGCTTCGGGCGGCGGATTCTCATCGCTTGCCACCAGTTCCTGGCCGGCAACGACATCATTCTCCGCCGGCGGCTGTTCATCATCTTTAAGAACGTCCTCGAATGCTTCCGCCAGATCCGATTGCAGTTCCTGAAATTCCTTATCGACGTCCTCGGCCCGTTTGATCAGAGACTTGAAATTCATCACGACACATCCCTTACGCTCAACGACATACCTTTTACGCTCGCCCCGGACGTACTTAACGAATTGCTAATCTATCCCTTTACCTTCCGTTCGGGAAGCCTCTGCAAAGGAACCAAAATTAAGGTTATCGTCGTTTCAATCCATGCGGATCCGCAGCCGAGTGATCCCCTCTTCCGCTCCCACCATGTGTTAATCGGCAGGGCTAAAAGCAGGCGCTGCAAAGGAGAAAGACAGCGAGCTGTTTGTCATCATTCACATGACCGATGCGAAGACGTCTGAACAAAAAAGAGAAGTTCCCGCTTTTTAGGATTTCTCTGTCCTCGGCGGCCTGCGCTGCGCGAGCGTCCGGTCGCCGCGGTTCTTAGGGATTGCGACGCGGGAGGCGCATCGACCGACCTCCCGCGTCGATGCATCAACTCTTGATGTCGATGCGCTTGACCTGCGACTGGGCCTTTTCGCTCTTCGGCAGGGTGACGGTCAGGACGCCGTTCCTGAAGCGCGCCTCCACCTCGTCTTCTTTGACCTCGTAGCCGACCGGGATGCGGCGTTCGAAGTGGCCATAATAACGTTCGGAGAACTGTCTATCCTTGTCATCCGTCTCGGAGCGTTTTTCGCCTCGCAGCGTCAGCACACCGTCGTCGAGCAGAACCTCGATGTCTTTCTGTTCGAGGCCCGGCACCTCGGCCATCACCTTGATCTCCTTCTCGCCGTTGGAGATCTCGACGCTGGGCCAACCAGCGCCGACGGCGGAAACACCGCCAAAGGACGGTAACCGGCTGTCGAAGCCGCGGAAGACATCGTCGAACAGGCGGTTCACCTCACGATGCAGCGACAGGAACGGATCGCGCTCGCCGTCGCGGAACAAGCTTGGAACCTGGTTGCCGCTGCTCCGGCCCCAGGGAATCAGATCACGGACGCTCATGCTTTCCTCCTTTCTGTTCACCGGCTTGCAAAAGCTTCCTGCCGCGCCGGGCAATGTGCCCGGCGCGTTGCGCGGATTCGCTGACAGGCGGCTCCTCAGGCGGCCTGCTTCTCGCCTTCGATCTTCTTCGTTGCGCCTTTGGGCGCCTTGTCGGCTGCGATCTCGATCCGGCGCGGTTTCATCTCTTCGGGAATCTCACGCTTCAGATCGATCGTCAGCAGGCCATTCACCAAGCTGGCACCGACGACTTTGACGTGGTCGGCAAGCTCGAAGCGGCGCTGGAATGCGCGACCGGCGATGCCGCGATGCAGGTACTCACCCTTATCCTCGCCGGCTTTCTGGCCTGAGACCATGAGCATGTTCTGCTCCTGGGTGATGGCCAGCTCGTCCTGCGCGAAGCCTGCCACCGCCATGGTGATGCGGTAGTCGTCTTCCGCGGTCTTGGCGATATCGTAGGGCGGCCAATTGTCGACGGTGTCGATCCGGCTCGCCGTTTCGAGAGCGTTCAGCATTCGGTCGAAACCGATGCTCGACCGGAACAGGGGACTGAAGTCAAACGTGGTTCTCATAGCTACATCCTCCATTGAGCAACATAGATACGAGGGGCGCCAAGGAAGCGGCGCCCCTTGACCTTGCCGGTCTCTCAAGCACCGGCGAAATCGATCTGGGAATTCAGGGCCGGGACGTCAAGGCCCAGCCCGGAAGCCGCTTTCAACGTCGTGAAAAAGTCTTCGCCTGCATGCGGAAGAGCGGCCGCACGACGAGCGCCTTGGCGGCGGAGCCGATCTTCAATGGATCGCGATGATCCCGTCGACGGCCCGCCATTCCGATGGCCTGATGAGCCGATGATGGGCGACGCGGACAGAATGCAAGACGCCTGCCAGCTCGCGCTCCCAAAATCCCAGAAAACCCCTCAGCGTGGGGAAATCCGGGGCCAGATCATAGTCCTGCCACACGTAGAGCTGGAGCAGGCTGGGATGGTCGGGCAGATGGTAGTGGATCTCGGCAGTGGTCAAGCCATAGCCATTCATCTGCAAGCGGAATTCCGCGCTGACCGTGCTCGCCATCGCCTTGGGCCCTCACGCGCTCAGCCGGTCGACCAGTTGCCGGTGGTCCTCATCGGCAGGACCGGTCGGCAGCGGAGCGAGCGCATCCAGCCGGCGCAGCGCATCCATGATCTCGTCGAAGGAGACCGGCCGTTCGGCCCCTGGCGGCTGGCGCAGCGCCGGCATCGATTCCACGGCGCAGGCGTCGGATGCCCAGGACGAAAGGATCGCCCGCTTTTCCCAAATGTCGAGCGAGCTGTCCTCCAGCACATCCTGCGGGTGCTGGAAATGGCTGGCCGGGGACAGCAGCCGGTCGAGCGAAAGGTCTGATATTTCGGGAGCTAGGGAAGGAATGATCGGCGAAAGTGTCTGTCGGTCCATTTCTGTCCTCCGTCTCCAAAAACTCCTTGCTGTTTCAGGATTCAATTTCTCCGCAGACCCGGCGCTGCCGGGCGCCGATAATTTTGTTCAGCTCAATCGCAAATTCAAGCCTCTCCCTTATCGGCCCGATCGAATTTACCGCATGTTTTCAGCGCGCTAGCACTCCATGGTCGAGAGTGCCAAAAATTTTGCGACACCCCCTTGAAAGTAGAAGAAGGCAAAATTAGCTCGACATGCGCGCGATGCCGAAAGGGTCGCGCGAGCCCCGCTCCGGTCCTGCCGGTCCGGAGCGGAGGAACCTCTCGCAATCTGTTTGTCCTGAAGGAGAACGATATGACGTTCCGTCCATTGCATGACCGTGTACTCGTCCGCCGCATCGAGGCCGAAGAGAAGACGGCCGGCGGCATCATCATTCCCGACACTGCCAAGGAAAAGCCGCAGGAAGGCGAAGTCATCGCCGCCGGCCCGGGCGCCCGCGACGAGAGCGGCAAGCTCGTGCCCCTCGACGTGAAGGTCGGCGACCGCATCCTGTTCGGCAAGTGGTCCGGCACCGAGATCAAGCTCAACGGCGAGGATCTGCTCATCATGAAGGAAAGCGACGTGATGGGCGTGATCGAACAGGCCGCGACGCTGAAGAAAGCCGCCTGACCGGGGCTTCTATCGAACCGCAACCCAGTCAATGAAAACTGCCTAAGCAAGGAGTGATCCAATGGCTGCCAAGGAAGTCAAATTCCATTCCGACGCTCGCGAGCGCATGCTGCGCGGCGTCAACATCCTCGCCGACGCGGTGAAGGTGACGCTCGGACCGAAGGGCCGCAACGTCGTTATCGACAAGTCGTTCGGCGCGCCGCGCATCACCAAGGACGGCGTCACCGTCGCCAAGGAGATCGAGCTCGAGGACAAGTTCGAGAACATGGGCGCGCAGATGGTGCGCGAAGTCGCTTCGAAGACCAATGACCTTGCCGGCGATGGCACCACGACGGCCACGGTGCTTGCCCAGGCGATCGTTCGCGAGGGTGCCAAGGCGGTCGCCTCGGGCATGAACCCGATGGATCTGAAACGCGGCATCGACAAAGCGGTCGATGCGGTGGTCGCCGAACTCAAGGCCAACGCGCGCAAAATCACCAAGAATGACGAGATCGCTCAGGTCGGCACGATCTCAGCCAACGGCGATGCCGAGATCGGCCGCTTCCTTGCCGAGGCAATGCAGAAGGTCGGCAATGAGGGCGTCATCACCGTCGAGGAGGCCAAGACCGCCGAGACCGAGTTGGAAGTGGTCGAAGGCATGCAGTTCGACCGCGGCTATCTCTCACCCTACTTCATCACCAATCAGGACAAGATGCGCGTCGAGCTCGAAGAGCCCTATGTGCTGATCCACGAGAAGAAGCTCAGCAATCTCCAGGCCTTGCTGCCGGTGCTGGAAGCCGTGGTCCAGTCCGGCAAGCCGCTGCTGATCATCGCCGAGGACGTCGAAGGCGAGGCTCTGGCCACGCTGGTGGTCAACAAGCTGCGCGGCGGGCTGAAGGTCGCCGCCGTTAAGGCCCCGGGCTTCGGCGACCGCCGCAAGGCCATGCTGGAGGACATCGCCATCCTGACCGGCGGCACGGCCATCAGCGAGGATCTCGGCATCAAGCTGGAGAACGTCACGCTGGAAATGCTCGGCCGCGCCAAGAAGGTCGCCATCGAGAAGGAGAACACCACCATCGTCGATGGCGCAGGCAAGAAGGCCGAGATCCAGGGCCGCGTCACGCAGATCAAGGCGCAGATCGAGGAGACCACCTCCGACTACGATCGCGAGAAGCTGCAGGAGCGGCTGGCGAAGCTCGCCGGCGGCGTCGCGGTGATCCGCGTCGGCGGCGCCACGGAAGTCGAGGTCAAGGAGAAGAAGGACCGTGTCGACGATGCACTGCACGCCACGCGCGCCGCGGTCGAGGAAGGCATCCTGCCCGGCGGCGGCGTTGCCCTGCTCCGGGCTGCGAAAGCGCTCGATGCGGTGGCCGTCGACAACCCAGACCAGAGATATGGCGTCGACATCGTGCGGCGCGCGATCGAGGCTCCGGCGCGCCAGATCGCCGAGAATAGCGGATCGGAAGGGTCGATCATCGTCGGCAAGCTGCGCGAGAAGACTGAATTCGCCTATGGTTGGAACGCCCAGACTGGCGAATATGGCGACCTCTACAAGCAGGGTGTGATCGACCCCGCCAAGGTCGTGCGCACCGCCCTGCAGGATGCGGCCTCGGTCGCCGGTCTGCTCGTCACCACCGAGGCAATGGTGGCCGAGAAGCCGAAGAAGGAAACCGCTCCCGCCATGCCGGCCGGCGCCGGCATGGACTTCTAAGACGCTGACGAAAAGCTCGCTCCCGGCTACGGGAGCGGGCGCTTCAACAGGTAGATGGGAGGGCCCTGATGAATATGATGAGCGGCAACGGCTCAATTCCGGCGCCGACGCATCCGGCAAGCGAATTCCTCGCTTATGAAGCCGAATGCCGAAGCGCACTAAAGCCGCTGTTGGCAGGCCTGCTCGACGCGGCCGAAGCCGCCGGATGGAATCGGCGGACCGTCGCCTCGACCTTGATGTTTCTTGCCGCACAGAAGGTGTCGGCCGCCGAAACACCCGCGTGAAACTGAACGAGATCGACCCCGCCCCTCGCGGGCGGGGTCCATCAACTGCATCGAAATGGGATAAGACGCTTGCACGGGGAACACGATTGCCATGATTGCGGGACGTTTGCGGGAATGCCTGAGAACCTTGCGATGGGATGCCGCCGATCTTGCGCAGGAGCTTGACTGTTCCAGGACGGATGCGGCGCGCTGGATCGAGGGGCGCGCGCCGGTGCCGCTGGCGGTCGCCGCCTGGATCGAAGCCCTGACCAAGGCGCATGGCGCGCTGCCGCCGCCGCGCCTGAACCAGCAAAGTTCAGCGACGCACATCACGTCGGCCGGGCCGGTGGTTGTGCACGCCTTCCCCGGCCAGCCGCATGGCATCGTCCTGCAACCGCCCTACCCGCGCCGACATGCGCTGGCCGGGACGGCCGGCGTTCGCCCCGGAATCAGGGGCATGCATCCAACAGGAGCTTCGGACCATGACCCACGACCGCTTTGAAGAACCTGTCACCGTGCTCGTCGGCATGGGTTTGCCGGCGCGGATCGAGACCGTGGCGGAAGCCCATGCCCTGCTGCAGGATTGGCCGGCTGTGAGCAGGAGCAGCGCGCATGTGATCGCGCTCAACGCCTGCAAGGCCGGCATTGCCGGCGAGATCGACCCGGAAACGGTGCGGGCAACCCTTGTTGCCTTCGCCCGCCGCCACGATATTCTGGCGCCGGACATGGTTTCGATGGCGCCCGCAGCGCTGGCACGGCGGGCCTCCACAAGCAACAATGGCTGACGATTGAACCCCGCACGTGCTGGCGCGGCGGACAAAATAACCAACCCAGGAATTTTGAATGACGACTGACACCAAGACGACGGAAACCAGGACTTTCGAGGCGGATGTCTCGCGGCTGCTGCACATGATGGTGCATTCGGTCTATTCGGACCGCGACGTCTTCCTGCGCGAGCTGATATCCAACGCGGCGGACGCCTGCGAGAAGCTGCGCTTCGAGGCGGTAAGCCGGCCCGAGCTTTTGGGCGAGGATCCGAAGCCGCGCATCATCATCGCCGCCGACCCGGACAATAAGCAGCTTTCGGTCGAGGACAACGGCATCGGCATGAGCCGCGACGAGATGGCGGAGGCGCTGGGCACGATTGCGCGCTCCGGCACGCGCGCCTTCATGGAGCGCGTCGAGTCCGGCAAGGCGGCGGAGGACACGCAGCTCATCGGCCAGTTCGGCGTCGGCTTCTATTCTGCCTTCATGGTCGCGGATCGGGTCGACGTCATCAGCCGCCAGGCCGGCAGCGACCAGGCCTTCCGCTGGTCGTCCGATGGCAAGGGCACCTATGAGATCGCACCGGCGCCACTTGAGGCGGCGCCCAAGCGCGGCACGCGCGTCGTGTTGCATCTGATGGAAGATGCTTCTTCCTACACCACGCCCTACCGGCTCGAACGGCTGGCAAAGTCGCAGTCTGGCCATGTACCGGTGCCGATCACGCTTGTCGAGAAACCCGGCGCCGAGCCGCGCGACATCGCCGACGGCACGGCGCTTTGGGTGCGGCAGAAGAGCGAGATCAAGCCGGAGGAATATACCGACTTCTACCGCAGCATCGCCGGCCAGTATGACGAGCCGGCCTCCACGATCCATTTCCGCGCCGAGGGCCGCCAGGAATACAGCGTGCTCGCTTTCGTGCCCGGATCGCGGCCGTTCGATCTCTTCGACCAAGACCGCAAGGGCCGCATCAAGCTCTATGTGCGGCGTGTCTTTATCACCGACGATGCCGATCTCCTGCCGCGTTACCTGCGCTTCGTGCGCGGCCTGGTCGATTCGGCCGACCTGCCGCTCAACGTGTCGCGCGAGATGATCCAGGAAAGCCCGCTGCTCGCCTCGATCCGCAAGGGCGTGACCAACCGCGTTCTCGGCGACCTCGCCAAAACAGCCGAAAACGATGCCGAAACCTACGCAAAAATTTGGGAGAATTTCGGCGTCGTCCTCAAGGAAGGTCTCTATGAGGATTACGAGCGGCGCGAGCAGTTGCTGAAGCTTGCCCGTTTCCGTTCCACGGCTTCGGGCGAAGGCTGGCGCAGCCTTGCCGACTATGTCGGAGCAATGAAGGAGGGCCAGAAAGCTATCTTCTTCATGGCCGGCGACGACCGTGCCCGGTTGGAGGCCTCGCCGCAGCTCGAAGGGTTTCGCGCACGCGGCATCGAGGTGCTCTTGCTCACCGATCCGGTCGACAATTTCTGGGTGACGATGGCGCCGGAATTCGACGGCAAGCCGTTCAAGTCGGTGACGCAGGGCGCGGCAGAGCTTGCCGACATCCCGCTGCCCGACGATGCGGCGAAGCCGGGCACCGAAACGTCATCGGACATCACGACGTTCCTGGCTTTCGTGAAGACGACGCTCGGCGAGGAGGTGTCGGACGTGAAGGCCTCCGACCGGCTGACGGAAAGCGCCGTCTGCCTTGTCGCGCCGGAGCATGGCCCGGACCGCCAGTTCGAGCGCCTGCTCAACGCCGCCGGCCGGCTCGACAAGGCGGCCAAGCCGATCCTCGAGATCAACCCGCGCCATGAGCGCGTCGCGGCGCTGGCAAAGCTCGGCGAGGACGAAAAGGCGTTCAAGGAAGATGCCGCGCATCTGCTTTACGACGAAGCGCGCGTGCTCGACGGCGACAAGCCGGCGGACGCCAAGGCTTTCTCGGCGCGCCTCGCACGGTTGATTGATCGCGGCTTGGCAAAGGGGTAAGCGCGCCGGTGGCGCGCTTGTGCAGTCTGTCAGCGTCCAGTCGGAACTGGGCGCTGGCACATTCCCAGCAGCCTGCTAAGCTTTATCGAGTATTCTGCGGAATGAGCGGCGGGAGCCCCGATGAAGCGCATTGTTCTGGTCAGGCACTCGGAAGAGCCTGGCGACGATCATGTCCAGACGACCCTTGAAGCGAACGGCCATGCGGTCACGACCGCGATGCCGTTCAAGGGCGAGACGATCGATCTCGAAAATGTCGAAGGCGCCGTGATCTATGGCGGCCCGTTCAACGTCTTCGACACCGAGAAGCACCCGTTCCTCGATCACGAAGCGGCGCTGATCGAGCATTGCCTTGACAACGATCTGCCGCTGCTCGGCATCTGCCAGGGCGCGCAGCAGATCGCCTGGCATCTTGGCGCCGATGTCGGGCCGGTGGAAAGCGGCATCAGGGAGTTCGGCTATTTCGAGATCACGCCGACGGCCGAGGCCGGCGATTTCCTCGATCGGCCGCTCTTCCTGCCGCAGAACCATTTTCACACATTCGACCTTCCGGCCGGCGCGGTGCATCTCGCCTCGAGCGAAACGTTTCCCAACCAGGCGTTCCGGATCGGCGGCAACACCTACGCGCTGCAATTCCACGCCGAGCAGGGTCCGGCCGGCTTCCGGCGATGGCAGGAGCGGCAAGGCGCGCCTTATGGAACGCTCGGCGCGCAGGACCGGGACGAACAGGACCGGCTGATGGAAGCCCACCACACAGCGCAGCATGCCTGGTTCAGCGGCTTCGTGACCAAGCTGTTCGGCTGAGAAGCGGTCGCTATCCCCTCAGCCCCGGCGCTTCCTGGCCGGTGCGGGCGACATATTCGGTGTAGCCGCCGCCATAGGTGTGGATGCCATCGGGCGTCAGTTCCAGCACGCGGTTCGACAGCGCCGCCAGGAAGTGGCGGTCGTGCGAGACGAAGAGCATGGTGCCTTCGTACTGCGACAGCGCCTCGATCAGCATCTGCTTGGTGGTGATGTCGAGGTGGTTGGTCGGTTCGTCGAGCACCAGCAGGTTGGGCGGGTCGAACAGCATCAGCGCCATCACCAGCCGCGCCTTCTCACCGCCGGAAAGCACGCGGCACTTCTTCTCGATCTCGTCGCCGGAGAAGCCGAAGCAACCGGCAAGCGCGCGCAGCGGCGCCTGGCCGGCCTGCGGAAAATTATCCTCCAGCGTCTGGAAGACGGTGCGCTCACCATCGAGCAACTCCATGGCGTGCTGGGCGAAATAGCCCATCTTGACGCTCGGACCGCGCGCGACCGTGCCTTCGTCCGGCTCGGAAGCCCCGGCGACCAGCTTCAGAAGCGTCGACTTGCCGGCGCCGTTGACGCCCATCACGCACCAGCGTTCGCGGCGGCGGATCTGGAAGTCGAGGCCTGAATAGATGGTGCGGCTGCCATAGGCCTTGTGGATGCCCTTCAGCGTCGCCACGTCCTCGCCGCAGCGCGGCGCCGGCTGGAACTCGAAGGCCACCGTCTGGCGGCGCTTCGGCGGCTCGACGCGGTCGATCTTGTCGAGCTTCTTCACCCGGCTCTGCACCTGGGCCGCATGCGAAGCGCGCGCCTTGAAACGCTCGATGAAGGCGATCTCCTTGGCCAGCATCGCCTGCTGGCGCTCGAACTGCGCCTGCAATTGCTTGTCGGCCAGCGCACGCTGCTCCTGGTAGAATTCGTAATTGCCGGAATAGGACGTCAGCGCACCGGCGTCGATCTCGATGATTTTCGACACGATGCGGTTCATGAACTCGCGGTCGTGCGAGGTCATCAGCAACGCGCCGTCATAGTCCTTCAGGAACTTCTCCAGCCAGATCAGGCTTTCGAGGTCGAGATGGTTCGACGGCTCGTCGAGCAGCATGACGTCAGGCCGCATCAACAGGATGCGGGCGAGCGCCACGCGCATCTTCCAGCCGCCGGAGAGTTTTGAAACGTCGCCGTCCATCATCTCCTGGCTGAAGCCGAGGCCGTCCAGCACCTCGCGCGCGCGGCCGTCCAGCGCATAGCCTTCGAGTTCCTCGAAACGGTGCTGCAACTCGCCGTAGCGCTCGATGATCTGATCCATCTCGCCGGCGCGCTCGGGATCGCCCATGGCGTGCTCTAGCTCGCGCATCTCCGCGGCCACCGCGCTGACCGGCCCCGCCCCTTCCATGACCTCGGCGACGGCGCTCATGCCGCCCATGTCGCCGACATCCTGGCTGAAATAGCCGATGGTCACGCCGCGATCGATCGAGACCTGTCCCTCGTCGGGCTGCTCCTGACCGATGATCATGCGGAACAAGGTCGTCTTGCCGGCGCCGTTCGGGCCGACGAGCCCGACCTTCTCGCCCTTCTGCAAGGCGGCCGAGGCTTCGATGAAGACGATCTGTCGGCCGTTCTGCTTGCCGATATTTTCGAGACGGATCATGGGCTCGTAGGGAGTAGGGAGTAGGGAGTAGGGAGTAGGGAGTAGGGAGTAGGGAGTAGGGAGTAGGGAGTAGGGCCAATAAGCGAATGCGCCGAATAAGGGAACCCCTCATCGCTGCATGGCCTCGACGTAACCCTACTGCCTACTGCCTACTGCCTACTGCCTACTGCCTACTGCCTACTGCCTACTGCCTACTGCCTGGCGTCGTGGAAGATGATGCCCACCGTATGCCGCTGCCCCGAACGCAACCGGCTCACGCCGTGGCGCAAATTCACCCGGTAATAGTCCTTGGTGCCTTGCACCGGCCGGTTGTGCACGGCGAAGATTACAGCGTCGCCGCGCTTGAGCGGCACCACCTCGGCGCGGCTTTGCATGCGCGGGCGCTGCTCGGTGAGCACGAATTCGCCGCCGGTGAAATCTTCGCCGGGCTCCGAGAGCAGGATTGCCACCTGAAGCGGAAAGGCGAGCGCACCGTAGAGATCCTGGTGCAGGCAGTTGAAGTCGCCGGGGCCGTATTGCAGCAGGAGCGGCGTCGGCCTCGTCTGGCCCTCCTCATGGCAGCGCTTCAGGAAGGCGGCGTGCTCGACGGGATAGCGCTGCGCCACACCCATCTTCTCGTTCCAGTCGTTGGCGACGGTGGCGAGGCGCGGATAGAGGGCCGTGCGCAAGCCGTCGACCAGGTCCGGCAGCGGATATTTGAAGTAGCGATATTCGCCCTTGCCGAAGCCGTGGCGGGCCATCACCACATGGCTGCGGAAATGCTCTTCATGCGGATAGAGCGCTGCGATTTCGGCGCATTCCTCTGGCGAGAGCAGGCCCGGCATGACGGCGCAACCATGGGCGTTGAGCTCGGAGACGATGCCGCGCCATTCCTGCGCGGCGACGCGGGATTCGGCGGAGCGGCTGGTGCGTTTGGTGTTGAAGGAATGGATGGTCATGGCTTGACTCCTTGCTTGCCCACGAAGATGGGGCGCGCGACGGGACGCAGCCACCCGATACACGACAAGATGGCGAGGCGCGGCAGCGCTAATCTCCCCGCAAGGGCGGAGATTGGCAGCTTCACAGCCTGCGATACTTCTCCAGCTCCGGATCGAGATCCACCTTCACCGCATTGGTGAAGACGCAGGTCGCCACCATGATGCCGGCGAAGGCGGTGAGGTTGACGAGCAGCGTCTCGTCATAGCGCGCCTTGAGCGCGGCCCAGACCTCGTCCGGAACGGCATTGGCATCGGTTGCGACCGCCTTGCCGAACTTCATCAGCAGCGCCTCATGCGCAATGGGCTCGATCGCTTCGGGATCGAGGCCGCTGTCGATAAGCGCGCGGCGGAAGAAGGTCACCGGGATCTCGGCGCGCATCGTCTCGGCGATCGCTTTCGAGAACAGCCAGATGGCGCGGTCGTCGAGCGTCGGCTTCAGCAGGTCGCGCAGCGTGAACCATTCGGCGTAGATGCGGTGGGCGGCGGGCGAGCGAAGCAGGATGCGCTTCATGTTGGTCATGCGGCCGCGCAGCGCGAGCTCGCGGTCGTGCTCGGCGCGGATGTCTTCCGAGGCGGCGGCGTAGTCAATCGGCGAAAGCTGCGCCCTCACACTCACCCCACCGTCGCGTGAAGTGCCGGCGCGCCGCGCAGGGTGTTTGAGACGGTGCAGATGTCTTCGGCATCCGCCAGGATCCGCTCTTTCATCGCGGCATCCAGGTCGCCGGTGATCTCGAGCCTGACGGTGAACGTCTCGACCCGCGCGGGCTCGTCCTTCGCCTTCTCGCCGGTGACCTCCGCCCTCACCTCGCCAAGCCGGTCGGCGATACCAAGCCGAGTCGCCGCGATGCGGGCGCTGAGCACCATGCAGGCGGCCAAAGAGGCATAGAGCAGGTCGAGCGGGCTGAAGCCCGGGGCACTGACCTGCGTGACCACATCGACAGTGCCGCCTGTCGGGGTGGTTATGGTGGGCAGGTCGCCCGGTGGCAGGACGGCGAGAGCGCCGGCGTTTCGGGTTCTGACTTTAAGGTCCGCCATCGCATGGCCTCCGATTTGGAAGCCATTGATAGCGGACGGGAATTCGCTGGGGCAAGGCGTTAGGCGACTGGCGCTTCCTCGCCCGCACGAATGTGGGGAGAGGAACCCAAGTTCTGAGATGCTACTTCGTCAGATCGAGCGCCGCCGTCAGGTCGCCCATCGGCGGCTGGTCGTTGTTGCGCAGTGCCTTGTCGCGGGCGACGATGCCGGGCAGCACCGGCAGGTCGTAGCGGTTGGTGATGAAGCGCAGGATCGAGGTGGTGTCATACTGCGTGTGATCGACCATGCCCATCTTGGCATAGGGCGAAATGATGAAGGCCGGGATGCGGTTGCCCGGACCCCAGCGATCGGCCTTGGGCGGCGCGACGTGATCCCAGAAGCCGCCATTCTCGTCATAGGTGATGACGACCAGCATGTGAGCCCATTGCGGGCTCTTCTCCAGATGCGAGACGAGGTCGGCCAGATGGCGGTCGCCGGACGTCACGTCGGCATAGCCGGCGTGTTCGTTGAGGTTGCCCTGCGGCTTGTAGAAGGACACGGCCGGCAGCTTGCCGTCGTCGATCGCCTTGATGAACTCGCCGCCGTCAAGGCCGCCATCCTTGAGGTGCTCGGCTCGGGCGGCCGTGCCCGGCGCATAGGCCGCGAAATAGTTGTAGGGCTGGTGGTGGAACTGGAAATTGGGCACAGGGGCCGCGTTCTTGCCGTCAAGCGCCGCCTGCCAGGCGCCCGAATACCAGGCCCAGGAAATGCCCTTCAGCGACAACAGATCGCCGATGGTGATCTCGTGCTGCGGCGGCAGCGTGGTGGGCACAGCCGGATCGGCCAGCGCCTTGTCGCCGCCCTCGGCCGGCTTGTTGGCGCTCGGCTGGTAAGGCGGCTGCATGGTGTTGACGGCGTAGAAGTCCGGCGTGATGGCGCCGTCATTGACGAATTTCGGCACGCCGCCCAGCGCCGAAGGCGGTGAATTGTCGGCCGGTTTCAGCGTCACGCCGTCCGGTTCGACGACGGCGATCTGGCCCTTCACAGGACTGGTGTCGGCATTCGGATAGTAAGGCGCGCAGGCGCAGGCGAGCATGAAGTGGTTGAGGAAGGAGCCGCCGAACGCGCCCTGGAAAAAATTGTCCGCCAGCACGTATTTCTTGGCGATCGCCCACATCGGCAGGTTGGAGCCGTCATAATGGCCCATGACCAGGGAGCCGGAATCGGCCCAGGCGACGAACTTGTCGTTACGGCCGCCGTCGATCTGCATCTGCTCCTGGTAGAAGCGGTGCCAGAGATCGTGCGTGATGACGCTGGTGCCCTCGTTGAAGCCCTTGGGGTCGTCGATAGCGAAGGTGGCGTTGGCAAGATGCGCGCTCTGCGCCTCCGTGACCGCTGGCGTGACACCCTTGCCGGTCAGCCCGCCCCAGACCGGCGGCAGTTCGGAAAGCGGCTTGCCGTCGCGGTCAAGCTGGCGCGCCTGGTCGGGCGACACGTTGGCCAGGCCGTTCGCGCCGGGAAAGCCGCCATATAGATTGTCGAAGCTGCGGTTCTCGGCGTAGATGACAACGACGGTGTCGATCTTGTCATAGCCGGGAGGAGCCGCCTGGGCAGCAGCAGAGAGCGATGCCAGCGCCGTGGAGGCGATGCAAAGAGAGAGAAAGGTTCGGGTCATCGGGAAATGCCTCGTGGCTTGGGAATGGCTGGAGGACGGCAATGCAGGAACGCAGCTGCATCAATGCCCAGCTACTTCGATGCCTTGTCACCTATGTGACAGTTCTGCAGCCTCCGGACACGGTTTCGTGAGGGAGACAGCCGGTCATCAATCCGTTGCACTCGAACCTTACGCGAGCGAAATCGAGCGAAGGAAATCACGGATGTCGCCGCGGACGATGGTACGGAAAAATCACGCAATCGCCCTTCTGGCGGCCTCGATTGTCGGCTTGACCGCGCCTGCCAATACCGCGGAACCCTTCGGCGTCCATCCCGGCCCGATGTCGCGCAAGGAGGCCTTCGCCCGCGCCGACGCGCTGACGGCGCTTGGGCGGCAGATGTTTTTCGACCCGTCGCTCTCGGCATCGGGCAAGCAGGCCTGCTCGTCCTGCCACGATCCCAACCATGCTTTCGGACCGGCCTCGGCCTCGCCGGTCGAAACGGGCGGAGCGAAGCTCGACCAGCCCGGCGTCCGCGCCGTGCCGTCGCTGCGCTACCTGCAGGCGGCCCCCGCCTTCACCGAGCATTTCTACGACTCCGAGGACGAAGGGGACGAAAGCGTCGACAATGGCCCGACCGGCGGCCTGACCTGGGACGGTCGCGCCGACCATGGCAAGGACCAGGCGAAGATCCCGCTGCTCTCTCCCTTCGAGATGGGCAACAAGGACGCGGCCCAGGTGGTCGCCAGCCTGCGCAAGGCGCCCTATGCCGATGCCTTCAAGGCAGCGTTCGGCGCCGATGTCTTCGACCATCCGCAGGACGCCTTCGATGCCGCGGTGGAGGCGCTCGGCACATTCGAGCAGAGCAGCGCCGACTTCTACCCCTATTCCAGCCGCTACGACGCCTTCCTCGCCGGCAAGGCGCAGCTTTCCGCGCAGGAATTGCGCGGCCGCATGCTGTTCGAGGACGAGTCGAAGGGCAATTGCGCGAGCTGCCATTTGAGCGAGCCCGCCAATGACGGCGAGCCGCCGCAATTCACCGATTACGGCCTGATCGCGATTGCCGTACCGCGCAATCCGGCGATTCCAGCGAATGCCGATCCCAACTATGTCGACCTCGGCCTGTGCGGTCCGCTGCGCACCGACTTCAGGAGCCGCGCCGAATATTGCGGCCTGTTCAAGACCCCGACCCTGCGCAACGTGGCCTTGCGGAAAAGCTTCTTCCACAATGGCTATTTCCACACGCTGCGCGAGGCGGTCGCCTTCTACGCCAGCCGCGACAGCGACCCGGGGCGCTGGTATCCGAGGAAGGCGGACGGCACGGTCGACAAATTCGATGACCTGCCTAAAGCCTACTGGCCGAACCTCAACACCGATCCGCCGTTCAACGGCAGAAAGCCGGGCGACAAGCCGGCGCTGACCGACGCCGAGATCGACGACATCGTTGCCTTCCTCGGCACGCTGACCGACGCGGACCAAGCGGGGCAGTAGGCTGCGCCGCCAGGACAATTTCGGGGCGCGACGGCCCCGGTCTGAGTTCTGCTATCCACCGCAAATGTGTGCCAATGTGAGCCACGTCATAGGAACACCAAGCCGCACTTGCTATATTGCCCATCTCTTCACAGATGGAGTCTCCGATGAGGTTCATCGCGGTGCAGGAGCCGCCTGGGAGCAGCTGGGCGGTGTTCGATGCGGGCAATGGGGCGCCGGCGGAATATGCCGGCCGGGTGCTTATCGGCCTGACATCGCGCGAGGCCCGCTGGTTCGTCGCCGCGGGCAACGACCATGCAGCCTGGCCGCGGCCCGGCCGGCCAGCCGGGCAATTGCGGCTCGTCAGCGGAGGCCGCTCCCGGTCGATCCGGGAAAGGCATGGCCAACCAGCCGGTTGAGAGGACGCGCTGCCAGATTGATTCAGGGCAGCGCCTCAATCATTGGCCCTCATTGCGCCGGTGCATAGCGGCTCACCACCATGCCGCAGGCATAGGGCTTCGAGCCGAGGAGCTTCAGCCTGCTGAAACCGCCCTTGTCGAAGATGCGGCGGCCCCTGCCTAGAACCGCCGGATTGGTAAAGAGCTGGTATTCGTCGACAAGGCCGGCGGCGACCAGCGCCGAGGCAAATCCGGCGCCGCCGAACACGGCGATGTCGCCGCCCTCGCCTTGCTTCAGCCTGCGCACCTCGCGCGGCAGGTCTCCGCTTACGACGCGCGTGCGCTCCCAGCGCGATGTTTCGAGCTTATCGCTCGCCACCACCTTCTCAGCCTCGACGACGCGCCGCGCGAAGGCATAGAAAGGGTCATTCGGGTATTTCTTTGCCGCATTGCCCCAATGGGTCAGGTAGCCCTCCTCAGCCATCTTGCGGCTCAAAAGGATAGTGTCGATGGTCGTGAAGACGGCGTTGAAGTCCTGCTTGAGCTCCTCGTCCCAGGCACTGTCGTCGCCCCACTCCCAGAGCTGCCAGCGGTGGTCCTCATCGGCGCCCACAAAACCGTCGACCGACATCTGCATCTGCAGGACGAGCTTTTTCATGTCCGTTTCCTCACCTCGACGCTTTACTTTTGGAACCGTTTGACGCACCCAAAGAGTGGTGTCAATAGTAAAGTGATTTAAAAATGGAATTATAGAGATGGCGACGCGAGAAAGGTCCGGTTGCCCGATCAGCCTTTCGCTCGAACTCGTCGGCGACCGCTGGACGCTGCTCATCATCCGCGACTTGGTCTTCGCCGGGAAAAGGCATTTTCGCGAATTCCTGCAATCCGACGAAGGCATTTCGTCCCGGACGCTCGCCGAGCGGCTGCAGACGCTGCAGGACGAAGGCATCGTCACCCGCAGCGACGACCCGGCTCACGCGCTGAAGGCGATCTACCGGCTGACCGAAGCCGGCATCGACCTGCTGCCGGTGCTGGTGACGCTAGGCGTCTGGGGCAGCAAATACCGCAACGCCGACGACAAGCTGGCGCGGATAGCGGATGGACTGGCGGCCGGCGGGGAGCCGGCGCTCGAGCGGATGAAAGAGCGGCTCAGGGCTGAGCATCTGGGCTAGCGGGCCGTCTCCCCCTCGTGGGCAGATAAGCTAGCGAGGCTGCCCGCGTTGCAGCGGCCCGACCGGCTCCTCGGTCGGCGGCTCCCCCGGCAGACCCAATCGCAGCCGCTCTTCCTCGGCGAAGGTCTCGGCCTGCGCATGAACATCGAACACTTTCTGTCTCAGCCTGCCGCCATCCACGACACGCACGATCCATTGGTCATTGACGGGTTTTACGCGGACACTGTCTGGCTCGCTCGTTACCATATACAGCTCCTGCTCTTCGCTCGAAGAATTGCCTAACTCCGACCCAATATGATCTAATGCGCCTGGAGTTGCCGAAAAGTGGGGCCTATCAGCCTCTAGTGCAAAACGGCTCGCCGTTATTCAACACTTTTGCGGAGCCTCGCGAACAGAAACGAACATGGCGGAGCAGGCATGCCGTTGCATCTTGGCGCAGCGGAGTTCGACTTCACTACGATATTTCGGTCTGCGAGACGGCGCGGCAGTGGATGTCTAAAATGTCCGGGTGGAAGCGTGGATCGCGCGGTCCGGCACTTGGCCGTGCGCGAGTGCGGACGAATTCGCCGCACGGCGGCGGCCCGGCAGCCTGGGGGGGGTGATACTGGGTTCGGCGGCCGGGCCTGACCGGAGTTTGCGAGGCCGCCGGCTACGATGAGCATGCGCCTGGACCCGGCCAAGGACAAGAACGACCTAGGCCCTAAGACCAAAGCTGCACGGGTACGCCCACACGCCCGGTTGCGCTTGGACCGACTGTGAAAACGTGTCGAACGCCGGTCGCGTCAAAAGCCGAAGAAATGCCGGCCGACGAGATAGCCGAGCGCCGCGACGACCAGCGGAAACAGCGCCGGCGCGGCCTTGCTGAACAGCGAGGGGTTTATCTCCTTGGCGGGAGCGCTGGGTTTGGCATTGCCGAGGTTTTTGGTCATGAGCGCACTACCGGTTGGGGCTAGCTGCCGGCTGAGCCATTAAATTAGAAATCGCTTATTAAATTTCCGGCAAGCCCAACACTACAATTCGCGGCAATTTATTCCGATTGCTGGGTACGCTCGGCAAGCGCGAAGGCCTGGAGATTGCGCGACTTGCCGGGATCCTGGTCGGCATTGGCGATGATGGCGTGGAAGGCCGCGCGGGCGATGTCCTTCTTCTTGGCGCCCGGATGCAGTTTTCGCACCGCCTTGAGCAGGTCTTTCGGTTTCATATCGGGGGTGACAACGCGCATCAGCGTATCACCTATGGCCTGCAATTCGCTGGCATCGATAATGATGAACCCTGTTTTGGCGGCAGGAGCCTAGCATATAGCGGATCGAGCGCGTCACTTTTGTGATACGCGCCGATGGAATTGGAGCCGGCGTCGCTGAAGATTTTCGTGGCGAAAGTCGGCGCGCTGCCACATGGCGCGCCGAGCGCAGCCGTGTCGACGGACGAGTTGCGAGCCGTGTCGTCACCGTCCAGGAAGGCTTGGCAAATCGCCAAGGCCTTCCGTCAGGGGCAGTAAGAACAAGCAGTTGGAGTGGTGCAGCGATCTATCCAAAAGCTCAACCGCGCTATCTGTTACGCTGGGATCAGGATGGCGATCCGATGCACGCCGACGTCCTTGCTCGTATTCGTCGCCTGGTCGGTCTTGCCCTTGGAGCAAGTGTACACGTCACCAACCTTGAGTTTGAACTCCTTGTCCACCTTCTTGATCGTGAAGGCGCCAGAGGTGATCGTGCACACCATATCGTTGTCCATCACCATCGCAGGAGCCGTGGCTCCTGGCTGAAAGACCGCATCGACGAGGGTGATGCTCTTGTAGGCGGGAATGTCGGAATTGCCGGTGCCGACTTCCACTATCCTGACGCCGGGCGCGATCTCCTTGCCTTCATTCGCAGCGTACTTCTTGGTTTTCGCAAATGTCGCCGTTGCGAACAGGGAGCAACCGTTGCAGCCGTCACGCCGAGCGCGATTGCAGACCTGCGATTCATCGTTTTCATCGCATCCTCCCTAGACCTGTCATGCACGGATGAGCATGGCATTCGTACATTAGCACAAACTGATTAAATTGTGCAGAAAAGCGCTTGCCGGTGACAGCTTTTACGGTGGCTTTTGCCGGAACTTCGAATGGCCGCTGATGCTGATTCACTGCGAACAACAATGCCGAAGGAAAAGGGCGGCGGCGGTCTGATGATTGTTATCGACGTCACGTGATCACGCTGGCGCGCTCCGCATTCCCCAGCCCGACAACCCGCCTTCGGAACCCTTGCCGTTCTCGCAGGGTTTATGTGCGAGGCGTACCGCCATGGAAAACAAACCGCCTGCCGAAAACCTGGGAAGGATCCTCGTCACCGTGCTGGCGGTCTGTCTCGTCATCATTGCCGTGTTCTTTATGGGCTTCAGATATTCGGAGCGCGATCAGGGAGCGCTGATCGTGCCCGGCGCGGCGCAGGGCAGCAAGTGATCGGCCCGAAGTCCTTGCCCACCAAGGCAGGGAGAAGGCTGTAATGCTTTGTTTTTGCCTATCATTCTCTCCCAATCTTTTACGTTCGGGATCACGCGCCAGGGAAGAAACAGGTTTTCCGAAACGTTTATCGAACAGGCAACGCTCAGCGTCTGGCGCCTGACGAGGGCGCTCATGAGCAAGGAACCCTTCCGGCGACAGCGCGCTCCGCGCCCGAGGCCCAGGGAGACAGCAGATGTCCGCCAACGCCTATATCAACCGGATCGCGACAGCGGTTCCGGAGCATGACGTCCATCAGTTCTACCTGCGCTACGCGGCCTCCATGCTGACCGCCGATCGCAGGAGGATATTCCAACGCATGGCCGGCCTTGCCGGCATCGAGCATCGCTTTTCCTGCTTTGCGCCCGCTCTCGATCCCGAAGGGCCGTCAGCCGACCTTGCCGGCACCTTCAGGCGCGGCGCGTTTCCCGGAACGGCGGCCAGGATGACAATGTTCAGCCAAGCAGCCCCCATTCTGGCGCAAAAGGCAATCGACGGACTACGGCTTGGCGATGAGGCGTCGCGCATCACTCATCTCATCGTCACCACCTGCACCGGCTTCTCCGCGCCGGGCATCGACCTCGACCTTGCCGCGCGATGCGGCCTGTCAGACGGTATCGAACGCACGATGATCGGGTTCATGGGCTGCTACGCCGCGGTCAATGCCCTCAAGCTTGCCCGCCACATTGTCCGCTCCGAGGCGCGGGCCAGGGTCCTCCTGGTCAATATCGAGATCTGCACCCTGCATCTGAGGGAAACCACCGAACTGGAAAAGTTGCTGTCCTTCTGTCTTTGGGGCGATGGCTGTGCGGCGACGCTCGTAACCGCGGAGCCGTCCGGTATCGAGCTCAACTCCTTCCGCTGCACAGTCGCTGAAGAGCGGCGGGAATTGATGACCTGGGATATCGGCGACCACGGCTTCGATATGTTTCTCTCCGGCAAGGTGCCTGCGGCGGTCCAGGAAACGTTGCGAGGCAACCGGGACGCTATCCTCGGCGGCCGGCCGCCGAAGGCGATCGACCTCTGGGCCGTGCATCCCGGTGGGCGCAGTATTCTCGATGCCGTCGAAAGGGCGCTCGACCTCGCGCCAGCCGCACTCGGGCCGTCGCGCGAGGTGCTGCGCCGATACGGCAACATGTCGTCGGCGACGGTGATGTTCGTAATGCAAGAGATGCTGAAGGCGCCGGGCGGCCAACTCGGCTGCGGCATGTCGTTCGGACCCGGGCTGACGGCCGAGACCATGTTGTTCCGGACCGCCTCATGAACGCGCTCGATCAACGGACACTTGTCCCGGAAATCCTCGATCGGCTCGCCGCCGACGATCCGCGGGCACTCCACTCGCGGCGCGATCTGCGCCGGATCAACGCGCTGATGTTCCAGGCGCCGATCATGGCATCGCTCATGAGAAAATTCTTGGCCAAGGCGCCCTGCCGCATGCTTGAGATCGGCGCCGGCGACGGCACCTTCATGCTGAAAGTGGCCCGGCGCATGGCAAAAGACTGGCCGGAGGTGGAGCTGACGATGCTCGATCGCGTCGGCCTCGTCACGCCCGAGCTCACGGCGGATTTCGCCGGTCTGGGATGGAAGCTCGAAACGTTCACCGCCGATGTTTTCGACTGGGCGCAGAAAGCGGATGGCGGGGCCTTCGATGTGATCACGGTCAACCTGTTTTTGCATCATTTCGACAACACCCGACTGCTACGTCTGTTTTCGCTGTTGGTTCGCAGGGCGCCATTGCTCCTGGCGACGGAACCGCTGAGGGCAGGCTTGGCGCTTGCGACGACCCGCCTTCTGCCGGCGATGGGCGCCAATGACGTCACCAGGCATGACGCCGCCCAGAGCGTGCGCGCCGGCTTTCGCGGCAGCGAACTTTCCGACCTCTGGAGCGCTGCCGGCGGCCGGCCGCTCGAGGAGCGGCGCGCCGGCCCCTTCTCCCATGTCTTCGCCGGTGCCGCGTCGATGCCTGCCAAAGGTGTGCCATGAGACCGACATCGACCCACGATGCGATCGTCATCGGTGCCGGCCCGGCAGGCACGTCGGCGGCGCTGGCGCTGGCCCGTCGCGGCTGGACCGTGGCGATTGTGGAAAAGAGCGTGTTTCCGCGTCGCAAGGTGTGCGGCGAATATATCTCGGCAAGCAATCTCGCGCTCCTCGAGCGACTGGAGATCCTCGATGCGTGGCGGGCCGAGGCCGGTCCCGAAATTCGCCGGGTCGGCTTCTTTTCCGGCGATATCAGCATCGAGGCGCCGATGCCGCGTGCGAAATCCGTGCCCGCGGCAGGAGACGGTTTCGGCCGAGCGCTTGGCCGCGACATACTGGACACCCTGCTGTTGGATGCGGCCCGATCGGCCGGCGCAGAGGTCTTCCAGCCCTGCCGCGCCGTCGCCATCGAACGCGATGGCGCCTGCCAAGCGGTGCGGGTCCAGGCAGGAGCCGGGAATTCCCGCGACGAGGCGACGATCCTGCGGGCACCGGTGATTGTCGCCGCGCATGGTTCGTGGGAACCGGGACCTTTGCCGACTCAGCTCAAGAAGAACGGCCGTCCCTCGGACCTGCTCGGCTTCAAGGCGCATTTTTCAGGATCGACGCTGCCGCCCGACCTGATGCCGCTGCTGACGTTTCCCGGCGGCTATGGCGGCATGGTGCTCGCAGACCATGGCCGCATGTCCATCTCCTGCTGCATAAGGCGCGATGTGCTCGCCCGGTTGCGCGGCAGGCTTGCCCGCGAGCATGGGCGCCAGGTCTCGGCGGCTGAAACCGTCGAGCATCATCTCAGGGCGACGTGCCGGGGCGCGCGAGAGACGCTGGAGGGAGCCAATCTCGACGGTCCGTGGCTTGCCGCCGGCCCGATCCGGCCGGGCATCCGCTCCGGCTACGACGGGGACATCTTTCGCGTTGGCAACATCGCCGGCGAGTCGCATCCGATCATCGCAGAGGGCATATCGATGGCGCTTCAATCCGGCTGGCTCCTGGCGCTGGAACTCGGCGCGGCAGCAAGTGGGCAGGCGAGACGCGAAGCGGTCGGCAGACGCTACGAGGCGGGCTGGAGAGAACTATTCTCGACCCGCATCCTCGCCGCAGAAGCCATCGCGCGCATCGCCATTGGCCCCGGCGGCGGCCCCATGCTGAGAGCGGTTTTCGGCAATTTTCCGCAAGCGCTGGCTTTAGGCGCGCGGCTCAGCGGCAAGACGAGGGCGGCGCCGGGTTTTGGCTGACCGGACGCGTGGCTCCATGAGCGCGCCTCGGGTTATGGAACATTCCGGGACGGCCGGAGTTTGGTATGCGATCCGGCTTTGCCGCCAAGCCTGTGTCGCGAAGGCACGAGGCAGCGCTCGCCACGCCTGCGGGAGGCATCACCATGGCCCAGCATACGATCCCCCACAATCCGCACAGCACCGCAAGCATTGCCGGCCATCCCATCCATGCAATGCTGATACCGTTCCCCATCGCCTTCTTCGTCGCGACCTTCGTTTGCGACCTCATCTTCTGGCGAACCGGCAATCCAGGCTGGGTCACCGCTTCGCTCTGGCTTCTCGGCGCAGGCCTGATCATGGCCGCGCTGGCCGCCCTTGCCGGGCTAACCGACGTTTTGGGTGACGCCCAGATCCGCAATCTCGGCGACGCATGGCTTCACGCCGGCGGCAATGTGATTGTCGTCCTGATCGAACTTTACAATTGGTATTCGCGATATGCTCACGCGGAGGCGGCCGTTGTGCCGGTCGGCCTGGTGCTGTCGCTGATCGTTGTTCTCATGCTTCTGTTCACCGGCTGGAAAGGCTGGGGAATGGTTTACCGGCATCATGTCGGTGTCGCCGATGGAACGGACGACACGCGTTGAAGGCGCCAGCGTGGCCGGCTAGCACCTGATGCGGCCGCCGGTCGAAAGGCGCCGCAACTTCTAGTTCCTCTCTTCATGTCGCCTCCGCCCCCGGCGGAGGTAACTTTTTTGGGGTGTTCCGGCCCCCAAATATCTTCCCTCTGCTTTACCGGCTGGCCCACCGCATCTTTGGCCGGCTTGTTCCAGCGCCAGGCGTGCGGGCCGCATTTTGACCCAAATCGCTCGATAGGCGGCCAGGATTGCTGCGGTTCCGTTGTTCACGGTTTCTTGACAGAGGCCGGAAAAACGGGCAGCAAGGCGGGTGAGGGAGAGCATTTTTACCGTGGCGGAGACCATGGAGGGCTCTTTTTTCGCATGGACCGTCGCCAAATCGGCGATTGGTGGAGGGATTGGTTAACCATCTTTGTCCATCTTTTGAATCAATCGGCAACAGACGCGTGAAGGTGCAGGGGGCACCGGCGAACTGTGATCGTGACGGGTGCCAGGTCCGCAGACCGGCATGCCGATTGAGAGTGGTCGTATGGCGTTTTTGCGTTTGAGAAACCGGGGTGACGCTCCTCATGGGGAGATAACTTCGAAAAGGTCTGGTCATCGTTGGCTCGTGGTGCCTGCTGTCGGCGCCGCCCTTGCCCTGTGGTCTGCCGGCACCTTGGCGGGCCTCTATTCGGTAAGCACCTCGCTGACCGCCGCTTCCAACGGATTGCCGCAGAGCCTGCTTTCGCCGCGCAACATCGCGCTTGGCGATCAGCGCCGGCAGATCGCCAATGCCTGGGCATCGCATCTGACGGACACTGGCGGCTACAAGGCCGGTTCGCTCACCGGCGGTTGCGACGCCGGCTGCTTCAGCCTCGCGGCAAGCTTCAGGCATGACGGCCAAGCTCTTGAAAAGCTGAAGAATGAAGGCGGCGGCGGCAAGATGGCGCGGCTCAAGCTGCCGGCGCCTGACAGCGTCGCGCAGGAAAAGGTCGTGGTGGTGGCTTCGGCCGCCGGAGCCGCCGACCGTTTCGATAGCGTGGTGAAGCGCGCGGCGCTTTCGCCGCAAAAGCTCGCCAATGCCTTTGCCCGCGCCGAGAACGCGCCGTTCCTGCTCGCCAGCCTGCCTTCGGCGAGCCGCTTCGGCGGCGCGCAGCCGGAGGCGCCGATCGAAGCCCGCTTTGGCTCGCAGCCTGCCGAAATCGCCGGCGCTTCCGAGCTGGCGCTCGCGCTCGCCAACATATCGCCAGAGGAGACGGCCGACGTTCCAACCGCCGTAGCGCTGCAAAACAGCGATGCGCCTGAAGTCGCCGACAAGCCGGACAATGGCCAGGACGGCGCGTACCAGGTCGCCTCACTACCGCCGCAAGACGATTTGCCCGACACGATCGCCGTGCCCGGCCTTCGCCCGCGCACCACGCTCGAGCGCGCCATCCAGGCGCCCGAACAGAACGCGGCCAAGCCGCAGAAGCCGGAGATCGCGAGGCCGCAGACCGTGAAGACAAGGCCACAGCCGGCCGCGGCCGACACTGCGCAAAGCACGCCGACGGCAGTCTCGCCCAGAAGCGGCGACCAGGCCCTGCCGGGCGTGGCGGGCTCGAAGCCGATGGTTGCCGAGTCCAAGCCCGGCAAGCGCAAGGCGCAAGCATCCGAGATGCTCGCCTATGCCAAGCCCGACACACCGGAGAGCGGCGGCCTCGGCAGCGCCTTCCGCAATCTTTTCAACGGTCCTTCCACGGGCAATGGTGTCGCCGTCTACGATATCTCGGCGAGAACCGTCTACATGCCCGACGGCTCGAAGCTCGAAGCGCATTCAGGCCTGGGTTCGATGGTCGACCAGCCGCGTTTCGTCGACCGCAAGAATGTCGGTCCGACGCCGCCCGACACCTACAATCTGTCGATACGTGAATCGCGCTTCCATGGCGTCGAGGCTATCCGCCTGACACCGGCCAGCGGCCGGAACAAATACGGTCGCAACGGACTGCTCGCGCACACCTATATGCTGCGCGGCGGTCGCGCCGAGTCCAACGGCTGCGTCGTCTTCAAGGATTATCACCGCTTCCTTGCCGCCTACAAAAAGGGCAAGATCAAGCGCCTTGTCGTCGTCCCGCGGCTCACAAGGCCCCTCACCCAGGTCGCCCAGGAAGGCCGCCAGGGTTAAATCTTCATTGGCCGGCGAACGGGTCGCCAGCTTTTATCGACCCCACTTGCTGATCGGAAGGCCGGGTGCCAAGAGGCACTCGGGCGTTTGCCATCGCCGTTTAAACCATGGCGAGCGTCTCACCCGAGGAAGCGATAACGACCCTTCCCAGGATATAGATATGGCGCGGCCCGGGCTTGCGGCAAGCCCCCGGCCATGGCGTATCAACGCTGCTCCGAAAAACCACAACGGAGCATGGAATGCGGATCTTGCTATCGACTTACGGCTCGCGCGGCGATGTCGAGCCATTGGCGGCGCTAGGCGCGGCCTTGCAGGCGCATGGCGTCGAGGCCAGGGTGAGCGCGCCGGCCGACGCGGAATTTGCCGCGCTTCTGGCGCGCGCCGGCGTGCCGCTGGCACCGGCCTTCGCGCCGGTACGCGAATGGGCGAAGGAAATGATCAACCGGTCCCGATCGGCCTCGCCCGAGGACCGGGCCAGGCTCATTTCCGGCCAGGCGGCCGAGATCGTCGCCAGGCAATATCAGGCGCTGAGCGCGGCCGCCGAAGGCTGCGACGCCGTGGTGGCATTCGGCCTCTTCCCGTCCTGCGCAGCCGCGCGGCTGGTCGCGGAACAACGCAGCATGCGTTACATGCTCGGCACGTTCTGCCCCATCTGGCTGCCGTCGCCACACAACCGGCCGCATGAATATCCAAGCCATCCGCTGCCGCCCGGCGCGACCGACAACCGGCTCTTGTGGGAGATGGACGTCCGGACCAAGAACGCCCTCTTCGGCGAGGCGATCAACGGGCAGCGAGCGTCATTGGGACTGCCCCCGGCGCAAAATGTCCGGGATTACGTCTACGGCAATCCCGTTCTGCTCGCCTGCGATCCGACATTGGGACCATGGCTGCCCTCGGATCTGATCGATGCCGTGCAGACCGGCGCTTTCATCCTGCCGGATGAGCGGCCCCTCCCCGACGCGCTGGAAGCCTTCCTCGGTGCCGGCCCGGCGCCCGTCTATGTCGGCTTCGGCTCGATATCGGTCGAGAGCGAAGCCGGGCCTGCGGCCATCGAGGCGATCCGTGCCAAGGGCCTCCGCACGGTGCTCGCGCAGGGCTGGGCCGAGCTCGGCCCCGTCGACGATGGCGACGACTGCCTCGCCGTCGGCGAGGTCAACCAGCAGGCGTTGTTCGGCCGTGTCGCCGCCGTCATCCATCATGGCGGCGCGGGCACCACCGTCGCCGCCGCGCGGGCCGGGGCGCCGCAGGTGATCGTGCCGCAGATCGGCGACCAGCCTTACTGGGCGCGGCGCGCGGCCGAACTGGGCATCGGCGCCGCGCATGACGGTCCGTTGCCGACGGCACAGTCATTGTCGGATGCGTTGGAGACGGCGCTGGCGCCTGCAACCCGCGCTCGCGCAGGGGCCGCGGCTGGCAGGATTCGTGGCGACGGCGCCGAAGTAGCGGCAAGGCTGCTGATTGAATTGCTCGGCCAATCCGGCCGGTGAACTCATTGCGTCGTCAGTTGCGCCAGCGCCCTTTGCAGGGGCGCCGGCGAGACCTGGATCGGGCCTGAGAAGGGCTGTCCATGTCGATGATCAAACAGACCGCCGCCGCTACCAGCGCTCCGGAAACGAGACGCGTGAAGACGACGGTGCCATTGTGCGGCGCGCGAAAGCCGAAGCCGGCATGTGCATCGACGCGAAGCTCGAAAACCGCTTTCAATACCGGGCGAAGGCGCTATCTATGGCGCGGGGCGGCTCCCAATCACTCACGAGGCAATCCATGACAATTCGCGCTGTCGTCTGGGGCGAGAACATCCATGAGCGGACCAATGAGGTGGTGGCCTCCATCTATCCGGAAGGCATGCACGCGACCATCGCCAAAGCGCTGAATGCCGACAAGGCGATCTCCGCCTCGACCGCGACGCTGGAGCAGCCGGAGCACGGCCTGCCGGAATCCCGCCTTGCAGATACCGACGTCCTCGTGTGGTGGGGACACAAAGATCATGGCGCGGTGGCCGACGAGGTGGTCGAGCGTGTCACCCGCCGCGTCTGGGAGGGTATGGGGCTGATCATCCTCCATTCCGGCCATTTCTCGAAAATCTTCAAGCGGCTGATGGGCACGCCCTGCACACTGAAATGGCGCGAGGCCGGCGAGCGGGAGCGGCTTTGGGTGACGAGCCCCAGCCATCCGATCGCCGAAGGCGTCGGCGAGTATTTCGAGCTAGAGAACGAGGAGATGTATGGCGAGCAATTCGCCGTGCCGGAGCCGCAGGAGACCGTCTTTATTTCCTGGTTCCAGGGCGGCGAGGTGTTCCGATCGGGCCTCACCTATCGCCGCGGCGCCGGCAATATTTTCTACTTCCGCCCCGGACACGAGACCTATCCGACCTATCGCGACGCCACCGTGCAGAAGGTGCTGCGCAACGCGGTGAAATGGGCACACAACCCGCAAGGCTCGAAGCCCGCCATTCTCGATGCGCCGAACGTGCCGGTGGAGAAGGCGCTGGAGCCGATCGAGGAGCGCGGGCCCAAGCTGCACGCGCATGGCGAGGCCGGCTTCCGCTAGAAAAGGCGCCTCTCCGCCTCGCTTGGGATTGCGCGGAAACAGTGCCTGGGTCACATTCGCCTTCCATTATTGAATCGAACCAAACCGCTCGAAGGAGCAGAAAATGCGGCTTTTGATACTCGGCACCGGCTGGATGGCGCAGGAACATGCCCGCCGCTTCGGCGCCATCGAAGGCGTCGACATCGTCGGCGCGGTCGATGTCGATGCGGCCCGCGTCGGCGAATATGCCGACGCCTACAAGATCCCGAAGCGCTTCACCTCGCTGGAGGCGGCGCTCGACTGGGGCGATTTCGACGCGGTCGCCAATGTCACGCCCGACCGCATCCATCACCCGACCACCATGGCGCTGGTCGCCGCCGGCAAGCCGGTGCTGTGCGAGAAGCCGCTGGCGGAAAATTTCGGCAAGGCCAGCGAGATGGCCGATGCCGCGGAAGCCGCCGGTGTCGTCAACATGGTCAACCTCACCTATCGCAACGTGGCCGCGCTGCAGAAGGCGCGCCAGATGGTGCAGGCCGGCGAGATCGGCACGGTGCGCCATGTCGAGGCGTCTTATCTGCAGAGCTGGCTGGTGTCGAAATTCTGGGGGGACTGGCGCACCGATCCGAAATGGCTGTGGCGGCTGTCGCGCGGCCATGGCTCCAACGGGGTGCTCGGCGATGTCGGCATCCACATCCTCGATTTCGCCAGCTATGGCGCCGCGCTCGGCATCGACCATGTCTTCTGCCGGCTGCGCGCCTTCGACAAGGCGCCGGGCAACCGCATCGGCGAGTATCAGTTCGACGCCAACGACAGTTTCGCCATGACGCTCGACTTCGCCAACGGCGCCTTCGGCGTGGTCCATGCCAGCCGCTGGGCCACCGGCCATATCAACGAGCTGCGCCTACGCATTTATGGCGACAAGGGCGCCGTCGAAGTGGTGCACAATCTCGACGGCTCGCTCCTCAAGGCTTGCGTTGGCGACAATGTGGAAAACGCCAAATGGGAAGAGCTCGACGCCGGCACCGTGCCTACCAACTATCAGCGCTTCGCCGAAGCGGTGAGGAGCGGCGTGCAGACCGAGCCCAACTTCCGCCACGCGGCGGGACTGCAGAAAGTGTTGGACCTTGCCGTGGTGTCGGACGAGAAACGCGCCGAGCTGAGGGCCAACGCGGACACGCAGTGAGGCCCGAGCGCTGATCTCCCACGCAAGGGGGGAGATTAGCTGTCATAACGCCCCGCGATAAATCTCCACCGCCGCCGCAGCCAGCGCCGCATTGCCGCCCGCGACGCTGCCGTCCGGCAACTCCTTGCCGTCCTCTAGCCCGACCCGCGTCGACAGCTTCCGCGCAGCCGCCCTCTCCACAAAGGGCCATACGGTCGCGTTCTCGCCATGCAGCAGGATCGAGCGGCGGATGCCGGCGCGCTGCAAGACCTTCTCGATGCCGTCGGCCACCGCAAAGGCTTCGTCCAGCGTCTGCTCTGAAATCTCGATCAGCACGCGCAGCACCCGGCCGCCATGGTCGAGCCCGACCAAGCGCTCGGCGTCGGCGATGGACGCCAGACCAGCCTCGATGCCGATGCCGCGCTGGCGCAGGCTCTCCATGACGACGGGCGCCGCCGTCTCGCTCAGATTGACCGAGGCATAGTCCGGCAGCTCGCGCCAGCCGGAGATGGCGACCAGCGTGCGCAGATCGTCCTTCTCGATCCAGGCGCCGGTGGAGACGCCAATCAGCGTGCCCGGACAGGCGCGGCGCAGTGCCGCGACCGTCCTGTCCATCGCTTCCGGCGCCAGGCTCTCGCGGCCGTCGGCGCCGCGCGCATGAACATGGAGCTCAGCCGCGCCCGCCGCGATCGAGGCCGTCGCATCGCGCGCCATTGCCTCAGGGTCGAGCGGCAGCGCCGGATGGAAATCGGCGGAACGAGCGCCATTGATGCAGGCCTGAACGATCATTGTTGCGGCAATCCTGTTTCGGCTGACCGGAGCCTAGCGCAGCGCCGAAATGATCGGAACGGCCACGGCGAAGCCTCCTGACATGCCGGACCGACAAAGAAAAATATCCCCTTGGCCCGGCGGCCAAGGGGATAAGCGTTCCCCTTCGTGGTTTGGACCTTGAAGCCCGTTATGCCGGTACGCGCTTCAGCGCCTGCGCCATGCAGTGGATGCCGCCGCCGGTCTTGGAAATCTCGCTCATGTCGACCGCCGCGACCTCGAAGCCGCGCGCCTTCAACTGGCCGATCAGCGTCTTGCTCGAAGTCGGCGCGATCACCCTGTCCTTACCGAGCGACATGAAGTTGCAGCCGAGCGCCATGGTGTCCTGGAAGGGCACGTCGATGATCTCATGGCCCTTGCCTTTCAGCCAGTCGACGATGCCGGGCTCGGTGCAGGCGAGGCAGACGGCGGTGAGCTTTTCGGCGATCGGCACCACCATCAGGTCGATATGGACGTAATATTCGTCGATGAAGGCGAGCCGCGTCTCCCAGCCTTCCTTGTCGAACCAGGCCTGCACCTGGCGGGCGCCCTCCTCCTGCGTACGGGCGCCGCCGCAGCCGATCAGCACGACGCCTTCCTCAATGACGTTGAAATCGCCGCCTTCGAAGGTGCCGGCGGTCACCATGTCGTAGATCGGGATGCCGAGCTTTTCATAAGTGCGGATGGCGGCGTAGTTCTCGCCGCGCCGCCACCAGTTGGCCATGGCGGTGATGAAGGCGCCATAGGGCGTCATGACGCTGGAGTCGCGCGAATAGACCTGCATGGGCAGTTCCGGCGTCGGCTCGTGCCAATGGATGTTGACGCCGAAATGTTCGTAGGCGGCGACGAGGTCCTTGTGCTGTGCCTGCGCGATCTGGATGTTGCAGGGCGCCTCGCGCAAATGCTTGCGCGACAGCGAGCTGGTCGACAGATGCCGGAGGAAATTGGGCGAGCCGAGCAGCACGTCGGTCAGCACATCCGTCTCGTTTGCGAAGCCCCAGCCGGTCAGCGGCTTGGTTCCGCCGTTGGGGTTGCGGCGCTGCAGCGAGAACGGCTCGGCGACGATGCGGTCATGGACGGTCATGGGGTTCTCCTCTGGACTATTCTGTTGATCGGTCATGCGGTGGAAGTGGAAGGGATCCACCAGTCGCGCCCGCGCGGCGTGGTGACATATTCCGGCCAGCGGAAGTTGATCGGCGGCTCGTAATCGCAGAGCGGCGCGATCCAGTTCGAGCCGCCAACGCCGCCCCCGGTTCGCTTGACGAACTCGTCCATGGCGGCGTCCCGCGCGGCCTTGTCTTCCAGTAGGCGCAGCGCGGTCAGCGCGACCGTCTTGGCAGCGCAGGTCACCATCGGATCGATGGTGGCGGGGATGCCGCCCAGCGCGTTCATCACCCAGGCCGGATAGGTGTGGCCGCCGGCCGCGCGCAGCGCCGGACGGGCGATGTAGAAGCGCGACGTCGGCGCATGCCAGCTCATGTCGGTGTAGTCGTCGGAGGTGGAATTCACCTGCGAAGGCGGTAGGTCGCGGCGCAGGATAGCCTCGGCTTCCTGCGGCGAAATCAGCCGCTCCAGCTCGTCGATGAACGGGTTCTCGGTCGCCTCCCCGCCAGCATTGACCTGGACCTCGCGCGCGATGCCTTTCGCCTCCTCGCTCCAGCGCGGCGCGCCGACGGTGGAGAGTGCTTGATAGGTGATCTCAGCCATGGCGTGATTGGCGAGCCCCGGCCGCGACTTCGAGACCCAATGGCGCTCGTGGCGGCAGCCGCTCATCTTGGCCGCCGCTTCCGCATTGCGGTCGAGCACGGCTGTCACCTGCTCGGCCATGGCAATGGTCGGCACGCGGATCATGTATTGGAGCTCGGCGAGGCGCGCCGGCAGGTTGTCGGCGGTCGCCTGGCCTGCCGTCAGGATCGCCTCGCTGATCGACCAGCCGCCTTGATGGGTCAGCATGGAATCGCGCAGCGCCTTGGAAGCCATGTACATCATCATCAGCGCGTCGTTGGCGCCGGGCGCCCTGATCGCCGAATGCGCCTGCGGGATCGGCGCACTATCGCCGGCGCGGACCCAGTTTTCAGGCTCGTCGCAGATGAAGCGGTAGATCATCGAATAGGCTGCGCCGCAATGCGTGTCCCAGCGCGCGGTGTTGCAGAGCGGCAGCATATAGAAGGGATGGAAGGAGATCATGCCGGCGAGGCCGTCATAATAGCCTTTTGCCGCATGGATCGGCTTCGAACCCCTCACCTTCTCCGCCGGCTCGCCGGTGAAGCGCAGCGTGCCCTTGATGCCGTGTTCGAGCATTGCCGCCTTGGCGGCGAGCAATCCGCCGAGGCTGCCGATGCCAAGCCCCGAATGCGGGTCGGTGTGGCCGCCGGCCTCGAGGCCCAGACCTTCGCGCGGCCGCTTGACCGTTGAAGCATCCTGGCAATTGCCGGGAACGGCGTCGTACTCGCCATACATGCCGATCGTGGGTCCGTCGCCATTCGTCCAATGGGCGCAGAAGGCCGTCGGCATGCCGCCGGACCCTTCCTCGACCGAAAAACCTTCGCGCTTCAGCCGATCCACATACCAGGCCGCCGACTGGTACTCGCGCCAGGCGGTCTCGCCGAAATCGAAGATGGTGCGCGTCCAGGCCGACAGCAGCGGCTGGATGCTGTCGATGCAGGCGAGCGCGGTTTCTTGCGCCGAGGTCGTCACCGGTTTGTCCATGCCCCAAAGAAAGCAGTGAAGCGGCTCATCAAAAAGTGATATGTTTTCCCGGCTCGTGCAAATTCGGTTCACCTGAGGCCTCTTGCGAATACCTTCCACGCAGGCGCTGCGCGCCCTCGACAGCTTCGCCCGTCACGGCAGCGTGTGGCGCGCCGCCGACGAGCTTCATCTCACCCGCAGCGCCGTCTCGCACCAGCTGAGGCTGCTCGAACGCGACCTCGGCTTCGATCTTTTGCAGCGCATCGGCAAGGGCGTGGCGCTGACGCCGCGCGGCCAGCGCTACGCGGCCGACGTCCGAAAGGCGTTGACCGTCCTCGGTGATGCGAGGACCCAGAACAGCGGCGCCGGAGTCGGCGGCTCCTTCGCCATCTCCTGCCCGCCGGGCTTCGCCTCGATGTTCCTATGCACGCATATCAGCGAGTTCCAGCAAATGTATCCGGACGTGACGCTGTCGGTGCTGACGCCGCGGCGGCTCGACGATGTCAGCAATCCGGATGCCGACGCCTTCATCGCCTTCGGCGTCGGCAACTGGCCGAACCGGGCCGTGGAACTGCTTTGCGAAGTATCCTTCACGCCGCTCTGCAGTCCGAGACTGCTCAACAAGGTCGGCGGCTTTTCAAAGCCCGCCGACGTGCTGCGCGCCAACCTGCTGCATCTTTCCGACACCGAGGACTGGGCGCGCTGGCTGGCGCTGTCCAAGGTGGAAAATCCCAATACCGAGGGCGGCATCTTCTTTTCCGACATGAACCTCGTCTTCTCGGCGGCGATTGCCGGCCAGGGGATTGCGCTCGGCGACGAGCTGACCGGCCGCCAGGCGCTGAGCGAAGGCCGGCTGGTCAAGCCTTTCGAGGCGTCGGTGCCCTCGCCGCGATCCTATTTCCTGGTTTTCGAGCACGCCAAGGCCGGGCACCCGGTGCTCAATGCCTTCGGCGACTGGCTGAGGGCGAAGCTGTCGGAGAGCAGTCTGGCGAAGTATTGAGATTGGCAGCTCCAGCGCCGCCGCCTTCGCCACCCGTGAATCAAATTTGCCGATCAGGCGAAAACTATTCGGTTGCGGTGAGCCGCAGCCATGCCTACGATTTCATTGGGAACTGAGGAAAGAGCCAGGATGCAGCAACCCGGCCGGGCCGCGGAGATCAAGGCGAACGGAATCGGCAAGAGCTTCGGCTCGTTCCGGGCGTTGGACAATCTTACGCTCGATATCGGCCGCGGCGAGTTCCTGACCCTGCTCGGTCCGTCCGGCTCCGGCAAGACCACCTTCCTGATGATCCTGGCCGGCTTCGTGCAGCCGAGCGAAGGCAGGCTTTTCAGCGACGGCGTCGACATCACCGACCGGCCGGCCGAGCAGCGCGCCGCCGGCATGGTGTTCCAGGGCTATGCGCTGTTCCCGCATATGAGCGTGGAGCAGAACATCGCCTTCCCGCTCAAGGTGCGCAAGAAATCCGCGGCAGAGATCAAAAGCCGTGTCGGCGAGATGATCGAACGCGTCGGCCTCAAGGGCCACGAGAAGAAGTTGCCGGCGCAGCTTTCCGGCGGCCAGCAGCAGCGCGTGGCGCTGGCGCGCGCCTTGGTGTTCGAACCCGGCGTGCTGTTGCTCGACGAGCCCTTCTCGGCGCTGGACAAGAGCCTGCGCGGCCAGATGCAGGCCGAGATGAAGCGCCTGCACCAGGAGACCGGCACCACGTTCGTCTTCGTCACTCACGACCAGAGCGAGGCGCTGGCGCTGTCGTCGCGCGTCGCCATCTTCAATCACGGCAAGCTCTTGCAGGTCGGCAAGCCGGACGAGGTCTATGACCGGCCCGCCAACCGCTTTGTCGCCGAGTTCCTGGGCGAAATCAACATGCTGCCGGTGAAGGGCGTGCGCCCCGCCGACAACGGCGCCACCGGGCTGTGCGAGGACCGCGCGGTCAACATGCGCTGCAAGGCGGAAGCGATCAAAGGCGACGCGATCCTCGCCATCCGCCCCGAGGACATGTCGATCGCGCCGGAAGCGTCGGCCAACCAGAACGGCATTGCCGCGACCGCGGTCGCCTCGACTTATCTGGGTGCGGCGACCAAGCTCGACCTCACCACCCGCCAGGGCGCCAAGGTCACCGTCTCAGTACCGAACGAGGTCGCGGCGGCTGCCTTGAGCAAGGGCAATTCCGTCTGGCTGACCTGGCCGGCGGAAAAGGGCTTCCTCCTTCCGGACGGAGGACAGTAAGCATCGCCGCTGCGGCTGAACTCGCCGCATCGGCATCCGGTTCAGATCAACGACAACAAGGGGAACTGACATGAACGATACGAAGAAACAGACGATCGAATCCCTCGCCGAGCGGACCAAGCGCGGCGAGATCTCGCGCCGCCAGTTCGCGCAGCTCGCGGGGCTGGTGCTCGCCGGCTCGCCCATGCTTTTGCGCTCGACCGGCGCTCAAGCCGAGACCAAGGGGCTGGTGCTGGTGAACTGGGGCGGCGACGCCATCACCGCCTACGACGCCGCTTACGGCCAGGCCTTCACCAAGGAAACCGGCATCCCGGTCAAGATGGACGGTTCGGGCCCGACCGAAGGCGCGATCGCCGCGCAGTTCAAGAGCGGCGCGCCGACCTGGGACCTCGTCGACGTCGATCCGTTTTCGGCCATCACGCTCGGCGGCCAGGGCATGCTCGAGCCGATCGACTACAAGATCGTCGACAAGAGCAAGATGCGGCCGGGCTTTGGCTGGGAATATGCGGCGTCCACCTATTTCTTCTCCTATGTGATCGCCTACGACTCGCAGAAATTCGGCTCCAACGCGCCGACAGGCATGGCCGACTTCTTCGACGTCAAGAAATTCCCCGGCAAGCGCTCGCTCTACAAATGGGGCGTGTCGAGCTGGGAAGCCGCCCTTCTCGCCGACGGCGTCGCTCCCGCCTCGCTCTATCCGCTCGACCTCAAGCGAGCGCATGACAAGATCGCCGCCTTTAAGGAAAACGTCGTCTCCTATTGGGGCGGCGGCGCCGAGAGCCAGAGCGTGCTGCTCAACGGCGAGGCCTCTATGGCGATCGTCTGGTCGACACGCGCCTCGCTGATCGAGCAGGACTCTGGCGGCCAGATCAAGTTCATCTGGGACCAGGGCCTGATATCGCCCGGCGCGCTGGCGGTCCTGAAGAACAACCCAGGCGGCAAGGAAGCAGCGATGAAGTTCATCGCCAGCACGCAGGATCCGCAAAAGGAACTGGTGATGTTCGACAAGCTTGGACAGGGCCCGGCCAACCCGGCCGCAGACGCGCTGATCCCGGCCGACAAGAAGCGCATCAACCCGGTCGATCCGGCGAACATGTCGAAGCAGATCCCGCTCGACATGGAGTGGTACGCCAAGAATTACGGCGCAGCACTCGACGAATACACCAAGATCATCTCGGCCTGACGGGCCGAGAGCTACTTGGCGATGAGAGGACCCCTCTCCGACAGGATGGGCGCGGCGCTGTTGATGGCGCCGTTGCTCCTGTTCCTGATCCTTGCTTATGCCTGGCCGTTCCTCGGCGTGGTGAAGTGGAGTTTTACCCTGCCGACGCCCGGGCTCGGCCAATACCACGCCTTGCTCACCGACGATCTGGTGCAGTCGGTGTTCATCCGCACGCTGCGCATCGCGGCGATCGTCACCGTGGTCTCGGTCACCGCCGCCTATGCCATCACCGTGGTGTGGGTGCGCGGCAGCCCGGTGCAGCGCGTGCTCGCCGAATTCTGCATCCTGGTGCCGTTCTGGATCTCGGTGCTGACGCGCGCCTTCGGCTGGGTGGCGCTGCTGTCCAACCGCGGCCTGATCAACACCTGGCTGCAATCGATCGGCTTCATCTCCGAGCCGCTGACTTTGGTTCGCAACGAATTCGGCGTCATCGTCGGCATGTCGCATTTCCTCATTCCCTTCGCGGTGTTCCCGCTGGCGTCCGCCATGCGCAGCCTGGACGAGCGCGTGCTGCTCGCGGCGCGCGGGCTTGGCTCCAGCCGCATGCGCACCTTCTGGACGGTGTTCGTGCCGATGACGCGCTCCGGCATCATCGGCTCGGCCCTGATCACCTTCGTCTTCTCGCTCGGCTTCTTCGTCACGCCGGCGATCCTCGGCGGCGGCCGCAGCGTGATGATCGCGGAGCTGATCTATCTGCGCATCTTCCAGAGTCCCGATTGGGGGCTGGGTGCGGCGATCAGCGTGGTGCTGGTGGTGTTCGTCGGCGCGTTGATGGCGCTCCTGTTCCGCTACGTCAAACCGAAGCAACTGGTGTAGCGCGATGCCGACCTACCGTCCCGGTCCCGTTTCGCTGATCCTCGCCGTGCTGGTGGCGCTGTTCCTGCTGATGCCGCTGCTTGCGGTCATCCCGGTGTCGCTGACGCCGAGTCGCATGCTGACCATGCCGACGGGCGAATTGTCGCTGCGCCACTACCGCTCGCTGATCGAGGATCCGCGCTGGCTGGATTCGATCCTGCTGTCGCTCCGAATCGGCATCGTGAGCAGCATCCTTTCCACCGCGCTTGCCCTCACCTTCAGCCTTGGTGTCTGGATGTTCCAGCCGCGCTTCACCGCCGCCCTTGTCGGCTTCGTGCTGTTGCCGATGGTGGTGCCGCCGGTGGTCTCGGCGGTGACGCTCTATTTCCTGCTCACCTCGGTCTCCGGCCTCACCTCGTTCTTCGGCTACGACACCTGGCTGGGCGTCGCCATGGCGCATTCGGTGATGACGGTGCCATTCGCGACGGTGCTGATCCTCGTTTCGCTCAGCCAACTCGACCGCCGTATCGACCTTGCCGCGCGCGGGCTTGGCGCAACCGTGTGGGAACGCGCGACGCGTGTCATCATGCCCAACATCAAATTCGGCATCGTCACCGCGGCGCTGCTCTCCTTCGTGCTCTCCTGGGAAGAGATCGGCGTGACGCTGTTCATTACCTCGGTCAACGCCATCACCCTGCCCCGCCTGATGTGGATGGGCCTGCGCGACAATATCGACCCGGCGATCGCGGCACTCTCGGTGATCCTGATCATCATCACCGTGCTGGTACTCGTCGTTCGCAGCGTCGTCACAAGGCAGCGCGCCGCACGCTGAAACCCAGACAAACCTGACCGAAACGCGGCCGAACCTGCCATGGGAACCTTCCGGCGATATCAAACCGATGATCGCCCTTGGTCGACGCAGCAAGGCACGGGACCTCAAAACGAAGAGGCCCGCCGGGAGCGGCGAGCCTCTTACGGGCCGAAGTGGAAGTTCGGCGCCGTGATGATCCGGGGGTGTGGATCGGCTCGGAATTTAGCCAACAGCGCCCGGCCGGGCGACTTACAAATCCGTAATCTTCGCGCCGGCAGGATCGAGCGGCGCCGGCAAAAGAGACATATTATCATAGCCTTGCAAACATTCTCGGCCGCCGGCGCAGTGCCCTTCAATCAAAAGTGATGGGGCACCGGCACGACCAAGGCCTGTCCGCCGCAGCACGGAGCCCCGGTGGCTAGCGATTTCCCGGCAGCATTCTGGTCAGGATCGCGTCCCGGCGAATCAGGTGGTGATAGAGCGCAGCCAAGGCGTGCAGGCCGGCCACGATCAGTATGCCATTCGCGCATAGCGAATGAATCTCGCGAATGGTCCGCGCGGTCGTCCTGTCCGGAGCGAAGGGCGCGGGAATCGTGAACAGGCCGAAGAAGCTCAGCGCGTCGCCTTGGAACCAGGTCAACAAAATGCCGAGGACCGGAATGGCGATCAGCAGGGCATAAAGGATGAAATGCCCGATCTTCGCCGCGGCCCGCTCGGCAGTGGACATTTCCGATGGAAGGTCAGGCGCGCCCCGAAGGCTGCGCAGCACCACCCTCCAAAACACGAGAGCGGCCAACAGAAGGCCGAACGAGATGTGCAATCGCCAGAAGAATGCTACCGCCGGCTCCCCGCGGGCATAGAAGGCGTCGCCGTAGGTCAGGGCGTAGAGCAGGACGACAAGGACGAACAACGTCCAGTGAAGAAACTTCTGGGCGGACGTGTAGGTACTAGCGACGGCCATGCTGTGCGGCTCCGTTTGACAGGGTTCCCGTTTCGAACGCGTTCCTGGCAGACGTGTGGCCGCTAAATTAAGAATTCGTAAGACTTCGGCGAAGGGACGAGACGCCTGCGGTAGAGCCCCCCGATTGCCGTCTCTTTGCATCCGCGCCATCGGGGCGCCGCGGCGGACGAAGGCCCCCCGGCCTCGTCCGTGCGTGGCGGTCCGTTCAGGCAGCTTGCGGCCGCCGCATTCTCTCGACTAAAGCCTGTCTTGCCGGTCCGGCAAGCGGCTTTTCCGTGGCCAGCAGACCATCGAGCAGCGCCAGAAGCTCGCGCGCTGCCGAAGACTTGCAGGAATAATAGACCATCTGACGATCGCGGCGGGTTTCGACCAGGCCAAACCTGCGCAGTTTGGCCAGGTGTTGCGACAGCGCTGACTGGCTGAGTTCGACCTTGTCGGCGAGCACGCCGACCGAGAGTTCGCCCTCGGCGAGGTAGTTCATGATGAGCAAACGCTTCTCGTTGCCCATCACCGCAAGAAAGGCTGCCGCGCTTTCTGCGTTGGCGGTAAGTTTCTTGGTAACCATCGATTTCCCCATGGTTCAAGCTCTTCCGAAGGCCACGGGGGCAATGGCTTCAGAGTTCCAGAGCGTTGATGAGCCTGCCCCGGTTTGGACACGGGACCTGCCCTGCTTCTTTTCGACCAGAACCCCTTCGCAAACCCGGTTGCCACCACGTCGGGGTCACTGGTCTCGGACAGAACGCGCGGCGTTTTTCTGGGCTCAAGTCAATGCAGACTCGGAAAAATTCCGCGCTGCTAATGCGTATCAGCGTAGCGCTCGTTCGGCAAGAATATAACGAGGCTGGCAAACAACAGCCAGTTGCAGGCAAGGAAGCACAGCAACCCGCGTACTTGGCTGAAGAGACCCTCGGCCATGATCTTGCCGCGACTCACTCCCAGTCTCGAAGCGTGCTATTATTAGCCGGGCAAGAGGGGCCGGGCTGGAGGAGGAAGCCATGTCCATCGTACGCAACACGTTCAATCCCGATGAGACGGCCATGCTTCGCCGTGTCTACAAAAACGGCAATTTCGAAGGCGAGACTGCCGAGCAGAAGGAGGCGCGCGCCTCGCGCATCATCGCCAATTACATGGCGGGCATCACCGACGAGGCGGAACTGATCGAGCTTTCGCGGAAGCCGCTTGGAAGATGAGGAGCCTGCGCCGCCTTCATGGAACGACTTCACGTTAAGTTGACGTTTCGCGGCGCAACTCCACGATAAAATATATCGTGATCCGATACTTCGGGAGGTTTCAGCGATGATCCAGGGATGGTTTTCCAGGCCGGTCGAAGTCGCCGTCGGGGTCTCGGGCTCGATCCGCCATATATCCAACGCCGAGCAGGCCATCGAACTGCTGACCGGCCAATGGCGTGATGCCGGCAGTGCGCTGCATGGCGCGGCACTGCGCGCCTGCCGCCGGGCGATGCGCGGCGACGTTGCGGCGGACAACGCCAGGGAGGCCTTCATCGTCGCCGCGCGCGAGGCGCATGTGCTGGTGGAATAGAGCATGGCGGACCTCGGCGCTCCATAGGCCCGCCTAGTGAAGCCATAAAAGCATCAGCACCGATGGGCCGACACTTGACCCCCGTCCGGATGGGGCTTGTCCTAGAGCGTTTCATCATTTCGCAGAACGAGGGATCGCTCTATCTCTTTGTTTTTACACAATTCCGGAGAGGAGCTACAGCGAAGCTGCCGGAGCTTAACCGCTCGCACCTTGCCTGGAATGCCTGGGCTTGAAATTCTTCGGAACCTAACGCCGGGAATTTGGTTAACGCGCGGGTCCGCAATCGCGGAGCCGCATCGGGCGTCGTTCGGCGCCGATTGCTTGCTCAAAAGACGATCATAAGAACGGAGGAAGTGATGAACGATGTCTGGTTTTCCGAGCCAGTCGTGATCGATTTCCAACCAAACGGCCAGCGCAAGGTTTCGAGTTGCTTCGAGGCCATGGAATGTCTTGACCAGCGCTGGCCCAGACAGGCGCGCGACCGCACCTGGCGCTCGGCGAGCCGTGTCTGCCGCGACGCGCTCGATGGCCTGCGCAGCCCGGTGGAGGCCCGCAAGACGTTGCGCAAGGCTGCCAAGGTCGCCGGCCTGCTGGCGTAGCCCCGATTTTCCCACGGCGCCCTATGAGCGGCGCCACCGAGCCCGTCGCGGTTTCCCATTGCCGCGGCGGGCTTGCGTTTTTAATGCAGTGACGGCCGACGCATACTTGGAACGCGTTCAAGCACGCGTCCCGTGGGAATACATGAAAACGCCGGCCGCCTGGCTTCGGGGTTGCCTGACGGGTTCAGGCCGTTGCATTTCGGCGAGTCGGCCGGCAGGCCGCAACGCGAGCACAGGGACATGGTAAACGGGCGGTTATTATCCACAATGGCGCGGGGCCAATCGGGCGCGCGGCCGGATCAGGCAAAGCCACCAATCACTTCCGGGAACTGGACCGCCAGTGCGCCTTCTTCAGCCTGCCGGGCGTAGATCTGATGCATTTTCGCGCCGTCATATCTGGCGCGGCGGCGCTGGATATCCTTGCCGAAAAGACCGGCGACGGCGTCGAAACGGCGGAAGAAGCGCTTCATCACGCCGCGCTCGAAAGGTATGCGCTGCTCGAACGGCCTACGCCAGGGCGTGTCCTTTGCCAGGTCGCGCCAGATGCTGAGCGCTTCCAGCTCGACCCCGACCTGGTTGCCCCACGGCTTGCCGCCGGCGAAATGCCTGGCCCAGGCCTGGGAGAAGCGAAATTCCCTTGTCCCCAGCGATTGCAAATTCCAGTTCGGGTGCATCGTCTGCCATTTGCCCTCGAAGGCGATGTTGAGAGCGTTCTGGTCGTTCATCTGACCTTCGACGGCGGTCTTTCGCGTCTGCTCCAACAGGGCACTCTCGCGAACGGCGTTCATATCGAAGACAACGACACCGGAATTGAAGTATGGCGCACCGGGCGCCAGCTTGAGCCTTTGCCGGTAAGAAGGCCTGAAATACATATAGTCGTCATGCGCGGCGAGCAGAGGGGCGCGCAGCGGTTGTCCAGCCAGGTCATTGATGTCTCGATTGAAGAGAACGTCGCAGTCTGTGTATGCGATGCGATCATATGGCTCGAAGAACGGAAACCGGTCGGCGAAAAGCCGAACGTAAGCGGCAATGCTGTAGGTTCCGAAACGGAAGCCGAAATTCGTCATGAAGTCCGTGACATCGACCAGCTCAACCCTGCCTTCCAACAGGCGGCTGGCGACTTCAAGATCCGTTTCGCTCGCACCGGTGTAAAGCAGAAAGCCGTCGATCGGTGCAGAGACATCCAGTATCCGGCGCACTGTCAGGCAGGCATACGGAAAGTAGTCGGCATCCGTCGCCAGGAAGAAACACGACTTCATCGTTCCGCTAACCGCTGCCCGTCATTTCGTCGCGGTGCCTGCCACAGAATGCCTCTCGATAAAAGTCTCAATCGGGCCGGTCAGCGCGGCCGCCTCGGCTTTGATCTTCTCGTCGTCCCAATGCCACCACCGGATGGCGAGCAGTTTCGAGATGACGTCCTGCGAAAAGCGGTATCTGATCAACCTTGCCGGTGACCCGCCGACGATCGCGTAAGGCGGCACGCTCTTCGTGACCACCGCCCCTGCCCCGACGACAGCACCGTCGCCGATTTCCACACCCGGCAAGATCATCGCGCCGTTGCCGATCCAGACATCATTGCCGACGGCAATGCCGCCTGGCCTGCCGGCATTTGCGACCGGCTCGGGCTGCTTCAGCAACCGGCTGTAAATCGGAAACGAGGTTGCACTCTCAGTTGGATGCTGGCCAGAGCAAATGAAAAGCACTTGACCGGCGACCGAGCAGAAGGCGCCGATTTCCAGCGGAGCGTCCTTTGCGGGAAACAGGACCTTTCGCCATGTCACGCCGTAAGTGTGACGGCCGACCTTGACGTGTTCCGGCAATTTGGAACGCAGGTCCCTCAGCCATTTGGAAAGCCCCGACATTCCAGATACCTCCCCAACGCTCGTGCGACGTGGACCCGATCGACGCATCAACCAATAAACTTTGTACCGGCGCAAGGGATCGATCCACCAAACCTAGCTCCTCCATGGGAACTTTTGGGTGGATTGGATTTGCGCGTGTTGGTAGTGGGAGCATCCCAGACACTTCTCCCAAATGATCGAATGAACGACGTTTTTGGCTATGTCGCCTATGGCGATAATGAGGTTTATCATTTTGGCGCGCTGCTAAGCGCACTTAAGCTTTTGTACCATTGCCCTCATGCCAAAATAATCGTCGCAACAGACAGGCCCGAACTCTTTCGTCCATACCCCGTCGAGACGATGACCATAACGGCCGGCCAGAAAGAGCTGATGTCTTTCGGCTGGCGCTATCATTTCGGAATCAAGGCTGCGTGCCTGATCGAAATCCTGAATCGGGCGGACCGCCTCATCTTCATGGACTCCGACCACTACCCTTATCTCGATCCGACCAGAGGATTTCGGCAAATTACCCCGATACGCTCTTTCATGCGCAAGTGTGAGGGCCGGCATCGGCGTTATCCGGTTCTCTCAGGCAAAGGCGTCAAGATCGGAGACTACACTCTGACGGGCGACGAACCGATGTGGCAAAGCGGAATCCTTGGCATTCATCGGGCCAGCATCAGCGCCTTGACCGAGGCCTATGCCGCGATGCTGGCTGTACGCGAACTGACCAATACCGATGCACCGGAGCAGTTCTGCATCGGTGTTGCGCTCTCCCGAAATGAGCTGGCTGTCAGCCGACACCACCTTCCGGTCAGCGACTACAACACCCGCGGAAAGAAAGCTTTTGCCAGTCCGCGCGTGCTGCAATTCTTCGAGATGTACGGTGACGCTCCAATTGCGGAGCAGATAAGGAGAGCCGGCTGGTATCGCTTGTGGCGAACTCCCATGGACCTATGGCGCCAGCGGGATAGGTGGTCGTTTTAAGTCGGCAGTTGTCAGGTACGGCAAGCCGCCCCGGCGATTTTGGCGATCGCCTCCTCGATGCCAATCCTTCCTTGCCGTCTTAGGGCGTTCGGCTCGCGAAAATCGATCCAGCCCTCATTGAAGCCGTCGAGCATGCGCATGCGCATGGCGGGATGGCGCATGCCTTGGTCGCGGAAGATCGTCTCCCAGCGTTCGCGTGGGACGGTACGCGCCTCCACCCTGCGGCCGAGGGCCTTGCCGAAGGCCGCGGCGATCTGGTTCGGCGACACTCTGTGTTGCGCTTCCAGTTCGATCACCCGGTGGCCGCTCCAATCCTCCAGCAGAAGTTCCGCAGCGGTCCTGCCGACATCGGCGGCAGCGACCATCGCGACCGGTCGGTCGAGCGGCTGGAGGTAGCTGTCGATGACGCCCTCGCGCGCCGCGGCGAGATCCCACTGGGCATTTTCCATGAACCAGGCGGCACGCAGGAACGTCACGGCCACGGGCAGATCGGCGAGCGCCTCTTCCAACAGGCGCAACACGTTGAGCAGGTTGGGCTCCGCGGCATCTGCGCCAATCGTCGACAGCACGACGACCTTGGGCGGCAACGCCCTGTGCAGCGCCTCGCGGATGACGGCGATCTTCGGCAGCACGTCCGGGAACCCGGATTCGGCATCATAGACCGGCGGCAACAGGATGAATGCGCCCTCGACGCCCGAAAGCGCCTCGGCGAGCGGCCCGGCATTGCCGAGATCCGCAATCGCAATCTCGCAGCCCCTGGCAAGCCAGGGCGCGGCCTTGGCCTGGTCGCGAATAACGGCGCGAACCTTGCGCCCGGACTTGAGCAGCGTTTCGGCTACGGCGCTGCCCACGCGGCCGGTGATTGCTGTAACAGCGAACATGATTATGCCTTTCGGATCGTTCTGGTTGATCGGGATCGCGGCCGACGGAACAGGAACCAGGCCAGCGGAAATCGGTGGCCGGCCTTGTCCCACCCTTTTCTTGCTGATTCCAGCGCCGATATGTCATCATAATCCGGACTTCAGGTTGGGAATGACACATGCCTTATGACGGAAGATTGCTGTCCGGCGTGACGGTCCTGATGGCGGTGGTCGAAGCAGGCTCAATGGCGCGGGCCGCAGACGCGCTCGGCATGACCGCCTCGGGCGTAGGCCGCGCCGTCCAGCGGCTGGAGGCCCGTATCGGGGTGCGGCTCCTCGACCGCACGACGCGCACCATGCACCTGACCGACGAAGGGCGACGCTTCTACGAGCGGGTCGGCCCTCACCTCGACGGCATCGAGGAAGCGGCGGTAGAGGCCACAGGTGCCACTTTGGTGGTTCGCGGCAGGCTGCGCGTCAATGTCGACCCGTTCTTCTCGCAACTGGTGTTGGCCGGGCATGCCGGCCGGTTTCTGTCCCTATATCCGGAATTGCGCCTGGAACTCATCATGCGCGACGCGGTGGGCGACCTGGTGGCCGACGGGTTCGATCTCGCCTTGCGCTTCGGCGATCCGCCGTCCGGCTCGCTCACCGCGCGCAAGTTGTTTGAGACGCGCATACTCACCGTCGCCGCTCCCGCTTACATCGAGCGCCGGGGCCGCCCGCAGTGCCCCTCCGATCTGCCCGACCACGACGCCATCGACTTCTGGGATGCCGCGCATGGCCGCGCCTATGAGTGGGAATTTCGCCGCGGCAACGAGGTGCTGCCGGTCAGCGTCGAGACCAGGCTGATGACTTCGGACGCGCCGACCATGCTCAACGCCTGCCTTGCTGGCGCCGGTATCGCGCAGGTCCTGGAATTCGCGACGCGCGAGCAGGTGCGCGACGGGCGGCTGATCGAGCTGTTCCCCGACTGGCGGGACGAACTCTTCCCGCTCCACGCGATCTACCCTTCGCGACAATACCGCACCGCCAAGGTGCGGGCGTTCGTGGATTTCGTGGCAGATCTCTTGGCGAAAGTTTAAATCCAGAGTCAACCGGATTCCGTAAGCCATTGAACAAAACTGGCGATCCCGGCAGGATTCGAACCTGCGACCATCGGCTTAGAAGACCGATGCTCTTTACAACTGAGCTACGGGACCGCCGAGCAAACTTCTAAGCCGCGTGCAAAGTCGGTATAGCGCTCACATCCACTTCCCGTTCGGCGTGCCAGGCATCATGGGCTGCCTGCATGCGAAGCCAGACTGCAGCGCCGTCGCCGAACATTTTTCCAAGCCGAGCCGCAACGGCCGGCGATACCGGCTTCCGTTCGCGGGTGATATCGTAGAGCTGCTGTCGGGAGATTCCGAGCAGCCTGGCAATTTCCACCTTGGTCTTTCCAGTCGCCGGGATGATGTCCTCAAGCAGCGCTCCCGGGTGGGACGGGCAACGCTCAATCGGACGCTTCGGCTTGTGCTCGCTCATCAATCAAACTTCCCCAGTCTGTCCGCCTCAATGATACTGCTCGAAATCGACGCGGGCGGCGTCTTCGCCGTCGAATTCAAATGTAATGCACCACGGGCCGTTCACGTGAACCGTATAGCGGGTCGGGTCGAAGCCTCTCAGCGCGTGAAAATCAAACCCCGGCAGGTTCATATCTTCCGGCCGCTCGGATGCCTCAAGGCGATCAAGCCTGACCAGGATGCGCTTATGCATCTTGACGTCGATCTTCCCGGTTTTCCCGGTCTCGAACAAATCGGCCAGCGCTTTGCTCTTGAATGACTTGATCATGCCTCACGTAAGCAGATAGCGTACACGAGTCAATCTCATGTAAGCAACACGCGTACATTTGCAATCGACAAGAATTGCCCAACTGGCGATCCCGGCAGGATTCGAACCTGCGACCATCGGCTTAGAAGGCCGGTGCTCTATCCAGCTGAGCTACGGGACCGTCGGCCGGCCGGGCCGGCTGATGTTATGCCGAGGCGACGCAATAATAGAGTCAGTGCGTCCAAGGCGTCCTGCGGTCATAGCGGAAATTGTCCGAATAGGAAATCTGCCGGCGCTTGGCTTCCTTCGGCTCTTCGACGCGGTAGGCGATCTTTTCCTTCTCGGCATAGGCGATCGCCTCTTCCTTCGTGTCGAAGGTGAGCTTCACCTGGCTCAGCATGTCACCCGAGCTGGTGTAGCCCATCAGCGGGTCGATCTTCTTGCGCTGGGCGGGGTCGAATTCCAGCACCCAATACCCGGTCTTGGCCTTGCCGGACTGCATCGCGGTTTTGGCTGGACTGAAAATGCGCGCGGACATGACCACCTCTTTGTCGCCCGAAGACCGGGCCCGTTGTTCAGCGCTATTTCCAGGATCCGTCGGGAGCCTGAAATCTCACGCCAACCCGTCATTACTGTGCAATCACCGCGGCGGCAAGGCCGCAAGCGCCGAGGGGCTCCCGCGACGGCGCGGGGAACCTCGCTCCGCTGCCGACATTATCGAAACGTCGGCCGGGCCGTGCCGGCCTTCCCTGTGAGCCACCACCAAAACGGACGTTTCGCCATGACCGATGCAACCGAACATGCCGTCCTGCAGCTCGCCGTGCTTGTCGGCAGCCTGCGTGCCCAATCCTTCAGCCGCAAGATCGCCAAGGCGCTAGCCGCCCGCGCGCCGGATTCGGTGCGCTGCCGCTTCGTCGAGATCGGCGAGCTGCCGCTCTACAACGAGGATCTGGACGGCGACAGCCCGCCGGCGGCGTGGTCGACCTTCCGCGCGGCGATACGCGAATGCGACGCGGTGCTGTTCGTCACCCCGGAATACAACCGCTCGATCCCGGGCTGTCTGAAGAATGCGCTCGATGTCGGCTCGCGTCCGCCGGGCAAGAGCGTGTTCAAAGGCCTGCCCGCCGGGGTCGTCAGCGTCAGCCCGAGCAAGATCGGCGCCTTCGGTTCCAACCAGGCGCTTCGGCAGACCTTCGTCTTCCTCGACATGCCGGTCATGCAGCAGCCGGAGGCCTATATTGGCAATGTCGCGCAGCTGCTCGACGACAAGGGCGCCGTTACCAATGCCGACACCGCAGCCTTTCTCCAGACCTTCATGGCCGGCCTGGAAAGCTGGATCAGGAGGGTGCATCCCGGCGGCTCGTCCTTCGATGCCTTCATGAAGGAGCGCGAGAAGATCGCGGAGGACTATGTCAACGGCGATGCCACCTCGCTGAAGGCGATCGTCACCCATGCCGGGCCGGCGAGATTCTTTTCGCCGCGCGGCGACCATCTCGAAGGCGCCGAGGCGGTTGCGGGTCGCTACGAGCGCGATGCTGCGAGCTTCCACAAGGGCGGCAGCACCGACCTCGAGGTGCTGCAGGCTTCAGCGAGCGGCGATCTGGCCTTCTGGACCGGCTTGCAGCATGCCAAAACCCGCATGGGCAGAAACGGCGAGTCGACCGAGATGACCTTGCGGGTGACGGAAGTGTTCCGGCTGGAGGATGGCGCCTTCAAGCTGGTGCATCGCCACGCCGACCCGGTTCATTAGCCAGCATTTGTAAAACCCGCGACACAATGCCGGCGGTTTTTGCAACAGCCACCTATTCGTTTTGGCGGGTAGGCGGCATATGTCAGATACATGATCGTGCCACTTGAAGGCATGATGACGACGATAAAGACACGAATGGGCGCGGAAGCGAAAGTCTTGCCGTCGGGGGTCGGCGAGCCAGCGATACTGGACGGCACGATTGTCATCGGCGCAGGCGCCGCGGGGCTTGCCGCCGCGCATGCGCTGGCCAGGGCCGGCGTGACGGTGCAAATCCTGGAGCGCGAGGGGCGGCTGGCCGAGCCCTGGCATCGCCGTCACGACAACCTGCATCTTAACACGCATCGCGACCTCTCCTCATTGCCCGGCGTTTCCTATCCGGCAGGGACGCCGGCTTTCCCGCATCGAAGCGCCGTCATCCGCCATCTCAACGATTTCGCCAAAACGCACCGGCTGCCGATCTCCTTCGGCGTCAAGGTCGACGAAATCGAATTTCGCGACGACCACTGGCTGCTGCGCACAAATACGGGTTTGATGGCGGCGCGGTCCGTGGTGATCGCCACCGGGCGCGACCGGCAACCCTTCATTCCGGCCTGGAAGGGCATGGAGGATTTTTCGGGATCGATCATCCACTCCGCCGATTTCGGCAAGGCAAGCGACTATGCCGGCAAGAAGGTGCTGGTGGTCGGCGCCGGCAATTCCGGTTTCGACGCGCTCAACCATCTTTCCCATGTCGAGACAGGCCAGATGTGGCTTGCGGCGCGCAACGGACCTTCCCTGCTGCCCAAACGCATTGCCAAGATCGCCGTGCACCGCATATCGCCGCTCATGGCCAGCCTACCGACAAGGCTCGCTGACGCGGCCATGGCGGCAACGCAGCGTCTTGTGTTCGGCGATCTGACGAAATACGGCCTGCCGCCTGCCCCGGCGGGCGGGGCCAGCCGGCTCGGTTCCGACTATACGGCGATCGCCGCGGATGACGGCGCGGTCGAAGCCATCAAGGCCGGGCGCATCATCGTCGTGCCGCAATTGCGCGAATTCAGGCCCGATGGCGTCGTGCTCGACAACGGCCAGACGATCGCGCCGGATATCGTCATTGCGGCCACCGGCTATCGCACCGGGCTGGAGACGATGCTGGGTGGGCTTGGCGTGCTCGACGCCAAGGGCGTGCCGCTGTTCAACGGCGCCGCGAATGATCCGAAGCTCCCTGGACTCTGGTTCACCGGCATGCGGCCGAGCATTCGCGGCTGCTTTGCCAACGCAATAATCCAGGGCGCCGCGATCGCCAGGAAGATCGCCGGCCAGAAGCGCTGAGCTGAACGGTCACTTTCGACCTCCGTTTTTGTGTTGCCTTCCAGGCGCGCGCCCCCTATACGCCGCGGGATGTCGGAGTGTAGCGCAGCCTGGTAGCGCACCTGATTTGGGATCAGGGGGTCGCGTGTTCGAATCACGCCACTCCGACCATCGCTTCCTTCCTAGACAGAACCGAGCCGGTCTCGGCGTCCTTGCATTCCGGCCAGAGGGGATCTCACCTTGGCAGCGGTGGTCGTAGCGATCCTCGACAGGGACAATTGGGACGCCAATACCGACATCATCGTCGTCGTGGATGGCGCCAAGCGACGGTTGACATGGGTGCCGCGCGACCTGTGGTCTCCCGTCATAAATGACCGCGTCAATGCAGCCTTCGCCATGGGTGGCGGCAAGTTGCTGCTCGACGCGCTGGCGGGACTGGGATTTATGGCCGATAGCGCGATCTGCCTCCGGCGCGGCGCGACCGAGGCCGCGCTTGCCAGCGCCAGCATCAGGGTGCCGATCCGCGCGCCGCTCGATTTCTGTTATCCGCTGACACCGACAAGCCGCATCGAAGACGGGCGCCAACAGGTTTCCTTCCGCCCGCCCGCCGAAACACTAAGAGGCGCCCGCCTCCATCAGTGGATCGGCGCCCGCACGATGGTCAATGGCGAGGGCACCGACTTCCATCGCATGGGCCGGCAGATCGTCTTCCTGCGCGCGCTCATCGCCCAGGGTTTCGATTTCCACCTCGTGCTGAAGGATCCGGAACTGGTGCGGATCGACGGTGACGATCCGCTTCCCCTGCTTGCCCGCGTCTCGGCCAGCTGGCGCATGCAGGTGCATGACTGGGTGGATGACGCCGTTATCGACGGCAAGATGGTGCTGGTCCCGCGCAAACCCAAACCATGGTGGCGGCGAAAATGGCGAAGGCTGCGGGACAGGCTCAAGGGTACGCGGACCTAGCCCATTTCGTGCCGCTAGAACGGTAAACCCGCCGGGCGAGAACCCCAACACCTCGAGCCCGGCGAGCCTACAACCCGATCTGAAACGCGATCGGGGCCGGGGTCAGCCGGCACTGTCTGCGTTGCAAGAGCGATGCCGGAAAGACTGTTCCGGAATGGGACAGCCACTCTAACGTCGCGCGGGCAGTTCAACATCAGATATCGAACTCGCCCTGCCCCTCATCCATGGCGCTGACGGTCTCGGCCGCGAGCGCACGGGTGATCGGCGTCTTGCGCTCGAGGGCTGCGCGGTCGAGTCGCTCGACGACGCGCATGGCGGTGCCGAGCGAGCGCTCGATGCGGCGCACCAGATATTGCACCACATGCGGCTCGACCTCGACCTGACGGTCGGCGAAGAGCTTCGTGATGACGCCGGCGAGCAGCAGATCGTCGGGCTCGTGGATCTCGATCGTCGCTGCCGCCTTCAACCGCGAAACGAGATCCGGCAGCGCGACGCGCCAGGCTGAGGGGAAACGCCGCGCCGTGAGCAGCAGCGTCGAGCCCGCGCCGCGCACGGCGTTGATCAGGTGGAACAGGCCTGGCTCGTCGATCGCCGCCTTGTCGATGTCGTCGACGAGCACCGGCTTGCTGCCGAGACCGGCTATGTGGTCGCCGATCCGGCCGGAATCGATGGCGACGGCATGCGCCCTATCCTGCCAGATCCGGGCGAGATGCGTCTTGCCTGAGCCGGGCGGCCCGGCCAGCACCACGACCGGTGACGGCCAGTCCGGCCAGCGGTCGATCAGCGATGCCGCTTGCGCATTGGTGCCCGAGACGACGAGCTCGTCGCGCGAATAGCCGGTGCCGTGGCCGAGATCGAGCGGCAGCTGGCGCGGCGTATCTGCTGGCTGAGCAGCCATTTCAGCCCTGCGTCGAGCGGTGGCCGCCGCCGCGATCGGCCGGCAATGGCGGCACGGGCTCGGCGGCGTGGCCCTGGTAAAGCGGCGATTCGAGATAGCGGGCGATGGCGAAGCGGACCAGGACCGCAATCGCCGCCGAGGCCGGTACGGCGATCAAAAGGCCCACGAAGCCGAACAGCGCGCCGAAGGCGAAAAGCGCGAACATCAGCCATACCGGATGCAGGCCGACGCTCTTTCCGACCAGCCGCGGCTGCAGGATGTTGCCCTCGATGAACTGGCCGACGAAGAACACGCAGGCGACCGCAACGACCATGGTCCAGTCCGGCCAGAACTGGACGAAGGCCACGCCTACGGCGAGCACCAGTCCGGTCAAGGAACCGACATAGGGAATGAAGGAGATCAGCCCGGCGAAGAAGCCGATGAGGATGGCGAAGTTCAAGCCGGTCAGCGTCAGTCCGGTCGCGTACATGGCGCCGAGCACCAGGCAGAGCGTGCCCTGCCCGCGCACGAAGCCTGCGGTGGCGGTGTTGATGTCGCGGGCAAGCGCACGCACCGTCTCGACATGGTCGCGCGGCACCCAGCCATCGACCTCGGCCACCATACGGTCCCAGTCGAGCAGCATGTAGAAGGCAACGACCGGGGTGACGACGAACAGGCTCACCACCGAGACCAGCGCCACGCCCGAGCTCCAGATCGAGGTGAAGACGGTGGTGAGCAGGCTGAAGCCGGAGGTCAAGAGCGAATTCAGCCCTTCGCGCAGGCCGGCGGCGTTGACGCCGAAGCGCTGCTCCAGCCATTTCGGGTCGAAACTGGTGATCAGCGACTGCAGGCGGGTGAGATATTCCGGGAGCTTGCGGGCGAAATCGGCCATCTGGGTCGCCAGCACCGGCACCAGGATGACGAAAGCCAGCACCACAACGACGATGAAGGCGATCAGGATCACCACCGTCGCCATGAGGCGCGAAAGGCCGAGCCGCTGCAGCCAGTCGGCGACCGGGTCGAGGAAATAGGCGAGCACCATGCCGGCCACGAACGGCAGGAGGATGCCCGAGAAGATGTAGAGGAACAGCGCCAGCAACACGGCCGTCGCCAACCAGAAGAAGATCTGGCGGCGAAGCCCGCCCGAGACGTCGTCGGCGACGATCACCGCGCCATCGCTGTCAGGCGTCCGCGCCGGAGCCGCCCGATTTGCCGATGTCCGACTTGGTGTCGCCCGACTCGATGTCGCCGGTTTGGGAGTTGCTCGTCCGGGAGCCTTCGCCATAGCCGCTCATATGCTTTAGCCAAGCCACGAGATAGGCTGCGGCCGAAGCCACGGTCAAGACCCCGGTCAGCAATATGAGCGCGGTCCGAAGCGGGCCGAGATGCACCGAAAAAGCAAGCTCGCCCAGCACAAGCGCCGCCAGCACGATCTGTGCGGCGGTGTTGGCCTTCGACACGAAGAGAGGCTTCACCTCGACCGGATGGCTCATCACGCTGGACAAGAGCACGGCGCAGACGATCAGCCCGTCACGCGAGACCACGGTCACCACCAGCCAGAGCGGCAGTTCGCCGGCAAAGCCCATGACGACGAAGACCGAGACCAGCAGGAGCTTGTCGGCGACCGGATCGAGATAGGCGCCGAGGCGGGAGGACTGGTTCCAGCGGCGCGCGATGAAGCCGTCGACGCCGTCGGAGATGCCGGCGACGAGGAAACCGGCGAAGGCCCAACCCCAAAGCGACTGCAGCATGGCCAGCACCACGGCGGGCACGAGCAGCAAGCGCAGGATGGTGATCAGGTTGGGGATGGTCACCGCATGTCCCGTCGTGGGTTATAGGGAATAGATGAGGGAGATGGGCGGCGCGGCGCAAGTAGCGGGGGCGGCTTCGGCGCCTCGTCCACTTTCCACGGTTTTGTCCATCTCAACATCCGTCATCCTTGCTCCCCGAAACCATTCATGCGAAGAGCCCGCAATGGAAACAGGGACGAGCCGACGATGAGCAAGGGCGACAAGGCCAAGCGCAAGAACGGGCTCACCTATGCCGAGGCGGGCGTCGATATCGATGCCGGCAATCTGATGGTCGAGAAGATCAAGCCGCTGGTGCGCGCGACGCGCAGGCCGGGCGCCGAGGGCGAGATCGGCGGCTTTGGCGGGTTGTTCGATCTGAAGGCCGCAGGCTTCACCGATCCGGTGCTGGTCGCCGCCAATGACGGCGTCGGCACCAAGCTCAAGATCGCCATCGAGTCCGGCAAGCACGACACGATCGGCATCGATCTCGTCGCCATGTGCGTCAACGACATCGTCGTGCAGGGCGCGGAGCCCTTGTTCTTCCTCGACTATTTCGCCACCGGCAAACTCGATCCGGACCAGGGCGCTTCGATCGTCGGCGGCATCGCGCAGGGCTGTCGACAGGCAGGCTGCGCGCTGATCGGCGGCGAGACGGCGGAGATGCCCGGCATGTATCACGACAAGGACTACGACCTTGCCGGCTTCGCCGTGGGCGCGGCCGAACGCGGCCAGTTGCTGCCGACCGACGATATCGTCGAGGGCGACGTGCTGCTCGGCCTTGCCTCCTCCGGCCTGCATTCCAACGGCTTTTCGCTGGTGCGCCGCATCGTTGCCGCGAGCGGGCTTGACTGGAGCGATCCGGCGCCGTTCAACGAGGAGCTCAGCCTCGCCGAGGCGCTGCTCGAGCCGACGCGCATCTATGTGAGGTCGATCCTCAAGGCGATCCGCAACACGCATGGCATCAAAGCCCTCGCCCACATCACCGGCGGCGGTTTCCCGGAAAACATTCCACGCGTGCTGCCGAAGGATTTTTCCGCCGAGCTCGACCTCGAGGCGATCGACGTACCCCCGGTGTTCTCGTGGCTGGCCAGGACCGGCGGCGTCGCGCCGGAAGAGATGATGCGCACTTTCAATTGCGGCGTCGGCATGATCCTCGCCGTCGCCTCCGGCCAGGCGGCTCAGGTGGCGGCGGTGCTGCAGGAAGCCGGCGAGACGGTGACGCCGATCGGCCGCATCGTGCCGCGCCGCGACGCGGGCGTCATTTACCGGGGCTCGATCGGCCTATGAGCAGGAAACGCACGGTCGTCCTTATCTCGGGACGCGGCTCCAACATGACGGCGCTGATCGCCGCCGCCGCCGATCCTGCCTATCCAGCGGAGATCGTCGGCGTCATTTCCGACCGCGCCAACGCCGCCGGTCTCGGCATCGCGCAGTCGCGCGGCATCGCCACCAAGGTCATCCAGCGCGCCGACCATCCGAGCAAGGATGCCTATGACGCCGCAATCGATGCGGCGCTCACCGGCTTCGGCGCCGATATCGTCGCCCTGGCCGGCTATATGCGGATCCTCGGTCGTGGCCTCGTCGAGAAATGGCAGGGGCGCATGGTCAACATCCACCCTGCCCTGCTGCCGGCCTTCAAAGGTCTGGATACGCACGCGCGTGCGATCCGCGCCGGCGTTCGCATTCATGGCTGCTCGGTGCATTTCGTCACGCCCGAGATGGATGACGGCCCGATTATCGCGCAGGCCGCCGTGCCGGTGATGGTCGGCGACAATGAGGACACTTTAGCCGCGCGAGTGCTGAAGGTGGAGCATCGGCTCTACCCGCTGGCGCTGGGTCTCGTCGCGGAAGGCAAGGCGCGTATGGAAAAGGGCCACACCGTGCTTGCCCATTTCGCCGACGACGCCGACAACGCCACCTCGGTGGTGATGGCGCCCGACCCGCTGCGCGAGGAGACGGACCTCGAACAGTTGGCGCGGATCACGCCGTAGAGGCTGCAATGCCCCTCAGACAACTGCTCATCCTGCGCCACGCCAAGTCGAGTTGGGACGATCCCAAGCTTGAGGATTTCGACCCGTCCTCTCGCCCCGCGCGGGCTGAAGACGGCGCCGCTGATGGGCCGGGAGCTTTCGCGGCGCGGCTGGTTGCCGGATCTGGCGCTGGTCTCGCCAGCGCTGCGCACACGCGACACCTGGAGGCTGGTCGCCCAGGAACTGCCGAAGCATGCGCAGGCGGAATTCGCGGAGGAGCTCTATGAGGCCGCGCCAGCCGCCATTCTGGCACGCGTGCGGCAGGCCAGGGCGACGAACCTGCTGGTGATCGGCCACAATCCCGGCCTGCAGCATTTTGCGCTGCGGCTGGCCGGCGCCGGGTCGAATGAGGGTGCATTCAAGAAGATCGAAGCGAAGTTTCCGACGGCAGCGCTTGCCCGCTTCACGCTGGACGGGGATTGGGCAAATCTCGACTTCCACGGCGCGCGGCTGACCCATTGCCTTCGGCCGAAGGATTTGACGTAGAGCCCAAGGCCTGCCGGCCCATAAGCAAAGCGGCGGGCAAGCCCGCCGCCTTCAATATTTTCAAAGACGAGCTCAATTGCCCCAGTTGTCCGATGGCGGACCCGGCCAATCTGCAGCGCCGGTCGCGCCAGTCTTCATCTCGGTATCAACCTTCGGAGCCGGCTTGACTGTCTTGTGCTTCAGGATCGAGGCCGTGACGTTGGTGTCGGCGCCAACGGTTGCCTGGTTCATGCCATCAGCGCCGTAGTGATCGCTGCCAGCGGATGCGGTGCCCATGGCGGCGGCAAGTATGGCGGCCGCGACGAATGCAATCCTGGTCATGTTCGATTTCCTTGTTGTGTCGTTCCATCGCGGTGGCCTTGGGAGGATGGCCCCGCTGCCGAGAAGACCCGCGGCGGCCGCGATTTATTCCCGGCGCGTTCGCCTTTTCAGCGGCCGGAGCAGCGTCGGCTTCGACTTCGCTCCAAAAAACGCAAGCGATTACAAATGCTTGTGATACAGAAACTTGTGAAGTGATTCATATTGCCGGTAGCCGGCTGTATAAATGCAAAGCGGCGGGACAGGCCCGCCGCTGGTATTTTCCGCACCGGATCAATGGTTGCCGAACAGGTCGTGATTGGTGCTCTGCGCGGCGACTGGCCTGCGGACATCCGCGTCCGACTTCGTGATCGAGGTCGTCACGGTCCGGTCGATGGTGATGGCCGGTTGGTTGGCGTTGGCCGAGCCGTAATGGTCGGAACTGGCGAAGGCAGAGCCCGTGGCAACGAGAATGGCGGCTGCGGTGAGTGCGATCTTGGTCATTTCAAATACTCCTGGTTCTGGGGTTGCGCTTTTCGATCGGGCACGGTTGACGATCCGATGACGCAGTGGTGCCAGGACGACCTCGGACATCGCCCGGGGTGCTGCCCGCTCGTTCCACTCGCTTGAATTTCCTTGCATCGGCCCCGTCTAACGGCCCTTGCTCCCACTTCGATGGCAGCCAAGGCCCCGTTACAGGCATCACCGCTTCGTGATGAATGCTTGATCAGCAGCCGCAAAGCCGGTCCTTCGGATAGCCGGCTGCATAAAAGCAGAGCGGCGGGACAAGCCCGCCGCTTTGAGGTTCGTCTAGGACAGAACGCTTAGTGGTTGCCGAACAGGTCGTGGTTGGCACCCGCGACGACCGACGTCTGGGCGTCCGCATCCGACTTCTTGACCGAAGCGGTGTAGGAGGTGTCGACCGAAGCGGCCGGCTGGTTGGCGTTGGCCGAGCCGTAGTGGTCGGAGCCGGCGAAAGCGGCACCGGTGGCGACGAGAAGGGCGGCGGCGGTAAGAGCGATCTTGGTCATTTGAGTTACTCCAGATTCAAAATTGTTGGTCGAAGGTTCGCCTGGGCGAACCCGATTAGTGGTTGCCGAAAGGGTCGTGGTTGGCGCCCTGGACGACCGGCTTCTGGGCATCCGCATCCGACTTCTTGACCGAAGCGGTGTAGGAGGTGTCGACCGAAGCGGCCGGCTGATTGGCGTTGGCCGAGCCGTAGTTGTCGGAGCCGGCGAAAGCGGCACCGGTGGCGACGAGAAGGGCAGCGGCGGTAAGAGCGATCTTGGTCATTTGAGTTACTCCAGATTCAAAGTGGTTGACGTGGTCAGGGAGGGACCGCTTAGCGGCCCCAGATGCCCTGGCCGGATTCCGGCTGGTTCTGAGCCGGCTTGATGTGGAGGTCGCGCTGCTCGAACTTGCGGATCGAACCCGTGACGGTGTTGTCGACATTGCCCGCAGGAGCGGTCACGGCCGGCTGATTGACGTTGTCCGAACCATAGTGGTCGCTGCCGGCGAAGGCGCTGCCCGTGGCAATGAGGAAGGCAGCCGCGGCAAAAGCAATCTTGTTCATTTTAGGTACTCCAGATTTTAAAGTCGTGTCCGTCTAGTGGCGTGCCGTAATGGAAATCGCGTCGCTCGGACCACCTCGAAATGGGTCGGCCCTGTTGCCATTTCCAATCACGAAAAGTTGTGAACCGAACCGTTCGGTTCGATCTTGAAACTACGTGAACGATGCAGCGGCCACATTCTTATCGTTCAATATCAAGTAGTTAGCGTGACTGTCCTGCGAAGCGGCACCCGCATCTGAGGCACTGGCGTTCACCGTGGTTACACGAACCGTCAACATTAATTGAACCGAACGGTTCGGTTTCATTACTTGAACGAGTCGGCAGGCGGCTCGGCAGGCGCCATGACACGGTGACGACCGCCGTAAACCACATTTGCCTTGCGGACCGATCGATACTATCGGTTGCCTCAGGACCAGTTTGGACGCCGCGGCCGCCCTTAGGCGGAGGCCGGCGCCGTTGGGAGGAAACAGCGACAACCGATGCGGCTGCTACTTGTCGAGGACAATCGCGAACTGGCCGATTGGCTGGCCAAGACGCTGCGCCAGGCGAGCTATGTCGTGGACGTCGTCCATGACGGCGAGGATGTCGAGCATGCTTTGGCCGCCGGCGATCACGCTTTGATCGTCCTCGACCTTGCCCTGCCCCGCATGGGCGGCATGGAGGTGCTGAAAAGGCTGCGGGCCCGCGGCAATCCCGTGCCGGTGATCGTGCTTACCGCCAATGCCAGCCTAGACGGCCGGGTCAAGGGCCTCAACGAAGGCGCCGACGACTATCTGGCGAAACCCTTCCAGATCGAGGAGCTGGAAGCGCGCATCCGCGTGCAGTTGCGCCGCGCCAACGACCGCACCGCCCCGGTCATCGCCTGTGGCAATCTCGTCTTCGACACCAACACCCGCCTGTTCTCGCTTGCCGGCGCGACGCTGTCGCTGACGCCGCGCGAGCACGCCGTGCTGGAACAACTCGTGGTCAAGGCAGGGCGCACGGTGAGCAAGGCGGCGCTGTCGGCCGCGATTTACGACTTCGAGACCGATGCCGACCCCAGCGCCATCGAGATCTATGTGCACCGCCTGCGCAAGAAGCTTGAGGGCTCACGCGTACAGATCGTCACCTTGCGCGGCCTCGGCTATCTTTTGCGCCACGACGATCCGGCGCCATGATCAGGATCGGCAGCCTTCGCCTGCAATTGCTGGCCTGGGTGGTGCTGCCGCTGGCCGGGCTCGCCGCCATCAACCTGTGGACCAGCCATGGCAACGCGCTGGCAACGGCGGACCTCGTCACCGATCGCATGCTGGTCGGATCGGCGCGCGCGATCGCCGAGCAGGTGGCGATGGCCGGCGGCGCGCTCGACGCGACGGTGCCGCCGGCGGCGATCGAGATGTTCGATACCGGCGACCGCGACAGCGTCTATTATCGCGTCGAGACCGCCGGCGGACAGCTGCTGACCGGCTATCCCGACCTGCCCGTGGCTCCGGAGCACGGCGGCCTCGAAGCCTCCTATCGCGATCACCGGCTGCGCCTGGCAACACTCAGCCACGCGGTGATCGGAGCCGGCACGGATTCACCGATCAAGGTCACGGTCGGCGTCACGCTCGCCGGCCACGACGCGATGGTGAAGCGGCTGTGGCTCAGCGCCTTCGCCCAGCAGCTTGCCCTGGTGGCTATTGCCGGCGTGTTCGTGCTGCTCGGCCTGCGGCGCGGGCTGGCGCCGCTTCTCCGGCTGCGCGATGCCGTGCGCTCGCGAAGCCGCAGCGACCTCGATCCGGTCGAGGTTACGGGCGCGCAGAGTGAGATCCGGCCGCTGGTCGACGCGCTCAACGCCTATATGGAGCGCGTGCGGGCGCAGATGGCGGCGCAGCGGCGCTTCATTGCGAACGCCGCGCATCAGTTGCGCACGCCGCTGGCGCTGTTGTCGACGCAGGCAAGTTATGCCTTGCGGGAGACCAAGGCCGACCAACGCCAGGAGGCGCTGGTAGCGCTGCAGGCGAGCTCCGGCAAATTGGCCCGTTTGGCCGAACAGCTGCTTACGCTGTCGAGAGCGGAACCCGGCAGCCGGCGGCCGCGCGCCGATCGGATCGACCTCACCGAGGCCGCGCGTCATGTGCTTGAAGCGCAGGCGCCGGCGGCGATCGAGCGCGATATCGACCTCGGCCTCGAGGAGAACGGACCGGTGACGGTGGTCGGCGACGGCACGATGCTGCGCGAGATGATCGTGAACCTGGTCGACAACGCGCTGCGCTATTCCAAGCCAGGCGGCAGCGTCACGGTGCGGCTCGCCGCCTCGGATGGCGAAGCCGAGCTCACGGTCAGCGATACCGGTCCGGGAATCCCGCCGGAAGAGCGGGAGCATGTCTTCGAGCGCTTCTACCGTATTGCCGGCGCAACCGAGGAAGGCAGCGGCCTCGGCCTGGCGATCGTGCGCGAGGTGGTCGAGAATGCCGGCGGCAGCGTCACGCTCAGCGACGCCGCCGCGGGAGGGCTCAAGGTCGAGGTGCGGCTGCCACTGGCTTAAGGCCATCGGCGCGTCAATGTTCCAGCTCTTCGTCCGGCAGTTCGAGCGTACGACCCGCGTAGAGGATCCGGAGGATAACCACTTTGTCATCCACGATTTCGAACGCGATCGTCGCGCGCCGCCGCCACCCTATCGTACGCAAACCCAGGGCGATCTCGTCATGACGCGTGCCACGCTCCGGAAAAGTCGAGAAGTCGAGGCAATAGTCGACAATACGCCCGACAAAGCGCAACGCGGTTTCCGCGCCGGCTGTGGGCGCCAGTTGGCTCAGCAGTTCGGCAATGTCTCGCTCGGCGGCAGCGTGGAACCTGACCTGATACTTCATGCACCGGAGCGTGGCTTGGCGGCGATCGCGTTAATGTGCTCAGAGAGGTTGCGGCGCAGCTGTTCGGCCGTCAACAGCTTCTCGGGATGGGCGCGGGCGTCCCGCATCGTCGGCACGACTTCCTCGCGCAGCCAGCGTTCAACCGCCGCATCACGCGCTGCAAGCGTGCGCAAGCCATCACGGATGACCTCGCTCTCGGTGGCGTATTCGCCCGAGGCAACCTTATCTTTGACCATCTGCGCCATCTCGAGCGGCAGCGTGATGGTCAGGGGCTGAGAGTTTCGCATGACCGTCTCCTCAATGCCCCTTAACATAGCATCGATGCATGACTTTGTCATACGCCTGGGTAAGGTCGGATATCTAACTATGCAAACATGATGATGCGGCGATCGATCAAGCCCCCTGCTCGTTGAACGGCGCCGGGCGCCATTTCACCACATAGTTCTCGAAGCGGGTGATCAGGAACTCCACCACCAGCGCCATCACCGCCAGGATGATCATGGCGGCGAAGACGCCATTGGCGTTGAAGGCGCCCTGCGCTGTCGAAATCAGCAGGCCCATGCCCTGCTTGGCGCCGAGAAACTCGCCGACCACCGCGCCGACCAGCGCGAAGCCGAACGAGACATGCAGGCTGGCGAGGATCCAGCTCATCGCCGAGGGGATGATGACCGAGGTGGTGATCTGCATCGGCGAGGCGCCGAGGATCTGGGCGTTGGCGATCATCGCCCTGTCGGCCTCGCGCACGCCCTGGAAGGCGTTGGCGAAGACGACGAAGAACACCATGACGACAGCCAGCGCCACTTTAGACGCCATGCCGAGCCCAAGCGCGATGATAAACACCGAGCCAAGCACCACGCGCGGCACCGAATTCGCGATCTTTATGTAGATCGAAAAGACATCCGCCAGCAGCTTGTTGCGGCCGAGAATGATGCCGGCCACGATGCCGCCGACGCCGCCGATGGCGAAGCCGAGGAAGGTCTCCTCCAGAGTCACGTAGATCTGCAGCCAGAGCGGCCCCTGCGAGGTACCCCCGGTGACCCAGGACCAGATCTGCTCCCAGATGCCCGACGGGCTGGAGAAGAAGAACGGATCGATGAAGTTGTAATCGGCGCCGAGTTCCCAAAGGCCGAGGAAGACGATCAGGATCGCGAGGCGCAGGCCGATGACCACGGTGTGGCGCTTGCGCAGCCGCGCTCTCGCCTGCGCTTCGGCAGCGACGATCGAGGTGGCGCGGGCGGCTTGATCGGTCGGAGAGATGGCGGTCATGGCAGGTCTCCTTTCAATGGCCGGTCTGAAGGCCACGGCTCTGGCCGAGCTGCACTTCCTCGCGCAGATCGTTCCAGATCACCTTGGCAATCTCGATGAATTTCGGATCGTAGCGGATATCGGCCATGACGCGCGGGCGCGGCAGGTCGATGCGGTAGACGCTCTTCACCGTGCCCGGGCCGGCGGTGAGCACATAGACCTTGTCAGCCAGGGCCACCGCCTCCTCCAGATCATGCGTGACGAAGACGACGGAGGACTTCAGCCCAGACCACAGGCCCAAGAGCTCGTCCTGCATGGCGGTGCGGGTCTGCATGTCGAGCGCGCTGAGGGGCTCGTCCATCAGCAGGATCTTGGGCTGGTTGATGAAGGTCTGGGCAAGCGCCACGCGCTTGCGCATGCCGCCCGAGAGCTGGTGCGGATAGTGCTTCTCGAAACGCGAAAGGCCGACGCGGCCGATCCAGTCGCGCGCCTTGTCATAGGCTTGCGCCTTCGGCATGCCACGGAAGAGCGGGCCGGCGGCGACATTGTCGATGACGCTGCGCCAGGGAAACAGCGCGTCGGCCTGGAAGACGAAGCCGATATCGCGGCTGATGTCGGTGACCGGATTGCCCATGACACGGACATTGCCGGTGGTCGGACGCAGCAGGCCCGTGACGAGGTTGAGCGTCGTCGACTTGCCGCAGCCGGTCGGACCGACGACACAGGCGAACTCGCCGCGCGCCACCGTCATGGTGAAGTCGCGGATCGCCGTCATCATGTGGCCGTCCGGCGTGACGAAGCGCAGCGTCACATCGTCGATGGCTATAGCGGCATCGGCCGGCGGCGCGGCGGGAGACAATTTCTCCGCCGCCATGGTCTGCGATTGCATGGCATACTCCTGTTGTGGTGGCGCGGGGATGCCGGCGGCTCAAGCTCATCGGCCTGACGCGGCTCGACATCCGGAAAACGCGGCTGCCGAATTGATTCAGACAGCCGCCGCAAGCTCTTGCTTTCAAGGGCGGATAGGTCCGTCCGCCCTCGCCTGCCGGCGCTTACTTCGCCGCGTCGACGAACTCGGTCGTGTAAGTCTTCGACAGGTCGATCTGCTTGCCCTGCAGGCTCTTGGAGAAGGTCGACAGAACCTTCAGCACCGTCTCCGGGCCGTCGGCCGGCATGCGGCCGTCCGGCGTGAACATCGCCTTGCCGCCGGCGAGGCCCTGCACATAGAGGTCCTTGTTGCCGGCGTAATAGTCCTTCGGCATCTTGTCGGCGATCTCCTCGGCCGAGTGGTTGGCGATGAACTTCATCGTCTTGACGAAAGCGTTGGCAAGCTTCTGCGCCTCGTCCTTGTGACCCTCGAGCCAGCTCGACTGAACGTAGAAAGAGGCTGCCGGATAGTCGCCGCCCAGCGCTTCCTTGGTCTTCTCGGGCGTGCGCATGTCGACGAGCACCTTGGCTTCGCCGGTCTGCAGCAATTTGGCGATGGTCGGCTCGGTGGTCATGCCGGCCTGGATCTGGTCCTGCTTGACGGCGGCGATGAAGGTGTTGCCGGCGCCGACCGGAAGCAGCGTGTAATCGCCGGGTTTCAAGCCGTTGCGGACCGCAAGATATTGCGTGAGGAAATCGGTCGAGGAGCCGAGACCGGTGACGCCGAGCGTCGCGCCCTTGAAGTCGGCAGGCGACTTGATCTCGGGATGCTTGGCCGAGACCAGCTCGACCTCTCCCGGCGCTTGGCTGAACTGCACGATCGACTGGATGTATTTGCCCTTCGACTGCAGGTCGACGGTGTGGTCGTAGAAGCCGACGACACCCTGCACCGCCCCGGCCAGCAATTCGTTCTCGGCTTCGACGCCCGCACGGGAGTTCACCAACTCCACGTCCAGCCCCTCATCCTTGAAATAGCCGAGCTGCTGGGTGAGCGCGGCCGGCAGATAGATCTGCTTTTCCATGCCGCCGACGATGATGGTGATCTTGTCGGCAGCCGAGGCCGCCGAAGCGCCGGCGCCAACCATGGCAAGCATCAGCGCCACCGGGCGCAGGACGCGTTTAGAGATGAGACGGGTCACGTAACTTCCTCCACTGGGCGGCGCAGCGCGCCGCATTTCCTCCTTGCGGCCACTCCCAGCCGCTCATGTGGCGAACGCCACAAACCGTCATCGCACGGCCAAGCTTTCAGCTGGCTTTCAGCCGTTTTAGCGGCCGTGGAACGGAATCCGGCTTGGCTTCCGGTCACGAGGCAGTGAAGCCCAGCACATCGCGCATGTCGTATTCGCCCGGCGGTCGGCTGGCGACCCACAGCGCCGCCGCAATGGCGCCGCGCGCGAACATCGAGCGGTCGCCGGCGGCATGCGAGAGCGAGAGCGTCTCGCCTTGGCACAGGAAGCTCACGCCGTGCTCGCCGACGATGCTGCCGCCGCGGATAACGGCAAAGCCGATCTCGCCGGCGTTGCGCGGACCAACGAGGCCATCGCGGGCGCGCTTCGCCACGCCGTCCAGCTCGACGCCGCGTCCTCGCGAAGCCGCTTCGCCCAGCATCAGTGCCGTGCCAGACGGTGCGTCTACCTTGAAGCGGTGATGCGCTTCGAAGATCTCGATGTCGCAATCGTCAGGGCCGAGTGCCCGCGCCGCCTGTTCGACAAGCCCGGTCAGCGTGTTCAGTCCCAGCGAATAGCTGCCCGAGCGGACGATGGCGATCTCCTTCGCCGCTTCCGCTATGGCTTGGAGCGCAGCGACATCAAACCCGGTCGAGCCGATGACCAGCGCGGGACCGCCGCGCGCGGCGCACGCCTTGGCCAATTCGGCGGAAGCCGCCGGCGTGGTGAAGTCGACGATCACATCGGCAAGCGCCAGCGCCTCGTCGCGCTCGACCAGCCCCTCGCCACTGCTGCCCGGCCGATGGAAGCGGGCGACCAGTTCCAGCCGAGAATCGGCAGCGGCTGTCTCCGCCATCTGCCGGCCCATGCGGCCGAGCGCGCCGGCTATGGCTATCCTGAGCGGCTGCTGCATGGCGATCCTTTGTCGAAAAGCTCGAGTCGGAACAATCCTCTAGCACGCCGCCTTGGTAAATTGATTCAAACGAATGCGGTTGACGACATCAGGCCGAGCCGAGGGCGAACTATACATTCATGATCGCTGGACGCGCAGGCGGCGAAGTAGCAAGCCTCTGAGCTGCGGGCCGCGACGGACTTATTGCGCCTTGTCAATGCGCTCCAGGATCGCGCGATAGCGGTTGCACACAGCGGCGTCCTGATAGAAATCCACTTCGGTATCGATGATCTGGTCAAGGCTTAGTCCGCGGTAATGTGCCTTGACCTTTGCCAGCACGTCTTGCGCTTGCCTGATTTCGCCGAGTTCGGAATGGCAGATGATAAGACGAATGAGCGACCACGGCGTTACCGTCACCATTTTCGCGTAGCAGGCGGCCGCCTCGCGATATCGCCCAGCCGTCGTCAGCAGGACGCCGCGGAAGTCGTCATACCAGCCCACGGCGTATGGATCGCGGCGCTGGGCTTCGGTTATTTCATCAAGCCCTTGCTCCGGCCTGTCGGTGTGATTGAGGAAAATAGCGCGGATGCTAAGGATGAACGGATCGTTCGGATTGAGCGCGGCGGCCTCGGTCGAGGCTGACTTCGGCTTGCTTGAATTGGCGCAGGTACAAGTGAGCGAAGCCGGTGGCCAGATGTCCATAGGCTTCGTCGGGGTCAAGACTCAGCGCCGTTCTTGCGATCTCCAGTCCTGAATGCAAATGACCGGGATTGTTGTAATCCCAATAGTATTTGATGGACTCCACAAAGCTCAGCATGGCGTGGGCGGCCGCAAACTGCGGATCGAGCTTTACCGCCTGGCGCAGAAATGGTTCCGCTTCGAGCACCGTGTCGTAGCCGGCTGCCAGTTGCAGCGCCCGCAGGTAAAACTCGTAGGCCGACATGTTGTTGGTTGGTCTGGCCCTGGCGCGCGACGCAATCGCGGTTCTGGCTTGCCGGGCCAGACGCGCTGCGATCATCCGGGTGATTTCGTCCTGGATGGCGAAGATATCGTCGAGTTCCCGGTCGTAATGTTCGCCCCAGATATGGGCCATCGACAACGCATCGGTTAGCTGTACGGCGACCCGCACCCTGTTGCCGATCTTCCGCACACTGCCTTCGACGACATATTGGACACCAAGCTTGCCCGCTACCTCCGCCGGGTCATGCGCTTTGCCGCGAAACTGGAAGGAGGAGTTCCGCGCAATGACCAGAAACTCCTTATATTTGCCGAGCTCGGCGATGATGTCTTCGGTAATCCCGTCGCTGAAATAATCCTGCTCCGGGTCGCCGCTCATGTTCTCGAAGGGAAGTATGGCGATGGATGGTCTGGACGGCGCCGTATCATCTGCCGTAACCGCCAGGGGCCTGGGGCCTGCATATTTATAGCCGCGACCATGCACGGTTGCGATCAATTCGGCAGACAGCAGTTTTCGCAGCGCCGAAATGTGGACCTGCAGCGTGTTCTCCTCCACCACCACGCCGGGCCAGACCGTATCGAAGAGTTCGGCCTTGCCGATCACTTCATCGGGCCTGTCGAGCAGCATGGCGAGGATATCGAAGGAACGCGCCGAAAGCTCCACCGGCCCATTCGGACCCAGCAACTGCCGTTCGGCTCGTCTCAAACGATAGTTCCCAAACTCCAAGTCCATTGGCCAAGAACCACCCTTGCGGGCAGGATAATCCATAATGACCCTGAAGGCGAACTTCAGGGCCGTTCGGCTTTCTTCGCCTCAAGCAATTTCAGAGCCGTTCAGGACTCTTCAGGTTCAAGCCAAGGACCTGGGTGGGAAGCGGTGCCACTGTCGCCGTCAGAGGAGGACATCATGGCCGACATCCTCGCTACAGCGCCGATGATCGTCCGGCGCCTTAAACTGGCACGCCTAAGCTTTCCGAGGCTTGCAATCGGCGCTTCGCTCAGCGCCATATCGGGTTTGGTGGGCGATGCACTCAAGATGGCTTACGTGGACCCTTACGCCGGTCTTGGTCGCCAACCGCAGATTGTCCCGGACGAAGATCTCGAAGGCCGAGACCCCACTTGGTGAGCCGCCAAGCAATGGCAGACCGCGAAGGTGCTCAAAGCGCCCTGAGCCAGACCTTGTTGTCATGGACGGCGGCGCCGCCATAGGGCGCCGGCGCGTCGGCGCCCGTCAGCACGTTGATGCCCTCGCCGCGCTCATGCGCGCTGTTCGGCCAGATGCCTTCGGCGATCACCACGCCGCGCTTCACGCCGTCGAAGAACCTGGCGTGCAGCACAATATCGCCGCGCCGGTTGCCGACCTCGACGCGACCGCCATCCTCGATGCCGAGCGCCTCAGCATCGTCCCGGTGGATGAGCAGCTCGGGCCTGCCCTCCTTGGCCTTCGACACCGGTGTCTCGGCAAAGCTGGAATTGAGGAAGTTGCGCGCCGGCGAGGTCGCTAGGCGGAAGGGATGCTCCTCATCCGCTACCTCGATCAGCTCAACATGGTCGGGGAATTCCGGCAGCCGATCGACCGGACCGAAAAGGCCCATGCTTTTCGGCGGTCGGTTGGGCGCCGACTGCCCGGTCCAGTTGGGCCGGAAGTGGAATTTCCTGTCGGCATGGCCGAAGCCGTTGATGAAATGGGCCTCGTCGAAATCGGGCTGCAGGTCGACCCACTTCTTTTCCTTCAAAGCATCGAAGCTGCCGAGACCGCGCTTGCCGAGGATGATGTCGATATGCTCGCGCTCGGTCAGGCCGAAGCCCGGCCGGTCGCCGACGCCCAACCGCTTGCCGAGCTCCTCGTTGACGTAGTGGTTGGTGCGCGGCCCTTCCGGCGGCTCGATCAGCTTGGGCCCGAGCGTGATGTGCTGGTTGCCGCCGCCCTTGTAGATGTCGTCATGCTCCAAAAACATCGTCGCCGGCAGCACGACATCGGCGAGCTTGGCCGTATCGGTCATGAACTGCTCGTGCACGCAGGTGAACAGGTCCTCGCGCAGGAAACCCTTTCTCACCAGCCGCTGCTCCGGCGCGACATTGGCGGGATTGGTGTTCTGGATCAGCATCGCCGTCACCGGCGGGCCGCCATAGAGCGCGTCTTCAGCACCCGTCAGCACCGGGCCGATGCGCGAATGGTCGAGATAGCGGATGTTCGGGTCGCGCATCGCGGTGCCTTCGAGCACATCCTGGTTCAGCTTGAAGATGCCTGAGTTGGAATGGAAGGCGCCGCCGCCCTCATACTGCCAGGCGCCGGTGACGGCGGCGATCGAGGCCGCGGCATGCATGTTGACGGAACCGTTGCGCTGGCGCGCAAAACCGTAGCCGAGGCGGAAGTAGGTTTTCTTCGTCGTGCCGACCAAATGCGCGAAAGCTTGAATCTCATCGGCGCTCAAGCCCGTGATGGCGGCCGCCCATTCGGGCGTGCGCGTGCGCAAATGCTCTTCCAACCCGCGCGGATCGTCGGTGTATTTCTCCAGATAGGCGCGGTCGGCCATGCCATCGCGGAACAGCACATGCATGACCGCGCAGGCGAGCGCGCCGTCGGTGCCGGGCTTCAGCACCAGGCCGAGATCGGCCTGCTTCATCGTGGCGTTCTCGTAAATGTCGATGACGACGATCTTCGCGCCGCGTTCTTTCCGCGCCCTGGTCGCATGAGTCATGACGTTGACCTGCGTCACCACGGCATTGGTGCCCCAGATCACCACGCAGTCGGACTTCGCCATCTCGCGCGGATCGGGACCGCGCAAGGCGCCCGCGCCCATCATCCAGCCGGTCCAGGCGAGATTGGTGCAGATCGAGCTGAAGAAGCCGGAATATTTCTTCGCATGCCGCAGCCGCTCGATGCCGTCGCGCTGCACCAATCCCATCGTGCCGGCGTAGAAATAGGGCCAGACGGTCTCCGAGCCGTATTTCGCTTCCGCCGCGATGAACTTTTCCGCGATGAGGTCCAGCGCGGCTTCCCAGCTCGCTTCCTTCCAGGTGCCCTCGCCCTTGGCGCCCGCGCGCACCAGCGGTTTCAGCAGCCGGTCGGGATGGTGCACGCGATCCGCATAGCGCGCGACCTTGGCGCAGACGACGCCCGCCGTATAGCTGTTCGCCTTGGCGCCATGGACACGGCCGATGCGGTTGTTGTCGAGCAGCTCGACTTCGAGCGCACAGGTGGACGGGCAGTCATGCGGACAGGCCGAATGGCCGATCCGGAGCTTGGCGTGCTGGTTCATGCGGGGTGTGTAGCGGGTTTTGGGGATGGCGTGTAGAGCCAGAGACAATTAGCCAATCTCCCTCACAAGGGGGGAGATCAGCTAATCACTCCGCAATCCCTTCCTCATATTCCGCCGACATGGTCAGCCACTTGTCTTCGTTCTGGGCCAGGGTCTGCGCCAGCTGCGAGCGCTCCTTGGCGAGCCGCGTCGCGGTCGAGGGGTCTTTCTCGTAGACTGCCGGATTGGCGAGCTCATCCTCGATCAGGTCGATGCGCTTGCGGATGCGATCCATCAGCGCCTCGGTAGCGCGGATTTCCTTGGCCAAAGGCTCGAGCGCGGCGCGGCGCTGGGCGGCCTCGCGGCGGCGGTCGGCCTTGGAGGCCTTGTCCGCCTCCTTCTGCTCACGGCGGTTGGAGGAGACGCCGGTGACCAGCGTCTTATAGTCCTCGAGGTCGCCGTCATAGGGATTGACCGCGCCGTCCTTGACCAGCCAGAGCCGGTCGGCCGTCGCCTCCAGAAGATGCCGGTCATGCGAGATCAGGATCACGGCGCCCGGGAAATCGTTCAGCGCATGGATCAGCGATTCACGGCTGTCGATGTCGAGGTGGTTGGTCGGCTCGTCGAGGATGAAAAGGTTCGGGCCCTCGAAGGCGGACAGGCCCATCAGCAGGCGCGCCTTCTCGCCGCCGGACAGGTCCTTGGCGGCGGTGTTCATCTTCTCGGTCGACAGGCCGAACTGCGCGACGCGGGCGCGCACCTTGGCTTCCGGCGCGTCCGGCATCAGCCGGCGCACATGCTCATAGGCGCTTTCCTCGGGGCGCAGATCGTCGAGCTGGTGCTGGGCGAAGATCGCCACCTTCAGACCCGGCGCGATCGTCATCGAACCCGTCTCAGGCTTCAGCCGGCCGGCCAGCAATTTGGCGAAGGTCGACTTGCCATTGCCGTTGGCGCCGAGCAGCGCGATGCGATCGTCGGCATCGATACGCAGCGTCATCTTCTTCAGGACCGGATTGCCCTCGGTATAGCCGACATTGACGCCATTCAGCGCCACGATCGGCGAGGCGACCGTCTTCACCGGCTCGGGGAAAGAGAACGGACGCACCGTATCGTTCACGACAGCCGCGATCGGCTTCAGCTTCTCCAGTGCTTTCAGGCGCGATTGCGCCTGCCTTGCCTTGGACGCCTTGGCGCGGAAACGCTCGACGAAGGACTCCATGTGCTTGCGCTGCGCTTCCTGCTTGGCGCGGCTCTTTTCCTGCAGCTCACGCTGCTCGGTGAGCTGGCGCTCGAACTGATCATAGCCGCCGCGCCAGAAGGTGAGCTTCTTCTGGTCGAGATGGACGATCGAGTTGACGGCGCGGTTGAGCAGGTCGCGGTCATGCGAGATCAGCAAGACCGTGTGCGGATATTTGGAGACATAATTCTCCAGCCAGAGCGTGCCTTCGAGGTCGAGATAGTTGGTCGGCTCGTCGAGCAGCAAAAGGTCAGGCTCGGAGAAGAGCACGGCGGCCAAAGCAACGCGCATGCGCCAGCCGCCGGAAAAGGACGAAGCGGGGCGCTTCTGCGCGGCATCGTCGAAGCCAAGGCCGGCCAGGATGGTGGCGGCGCGGGATTCGGCCGAATGCGCGTCAATGTCGGCCAACCGCGTGTGGATCTCGGCAATGCGGTGCGGGTCGGTCGCGGTCTTCTCCTCTTCGAGCAAAGCCTGGCGCTCGACATCGGCTTTCAGCACGATCTCGATCAGTGGCTCCTCGGTCCCTGGCGCTTCCTGCGCCACCTGGCCGATGCGCGTGTTCTTCGGTAGGCTGATCGAGCCGGTTTCCGAAGGGAAATCGCCGGTGATCGCCTTGAACAGCGTGGTCTTCCCGGTGCCGTTGCGGCCGACAAGGCCGGCCTTGGTGCCGGCCGGCAGCGTCAATGAGGCATGATCGAGAAGCAGCCGCCCCGCCATGCGCAGCGTAAGGTCGTTGATGATAAGCATAAGCGGGCTTTTGCACGGGACATCGGCGCTTCGCAAGAGCCAGCGCCTGGAGGGCCCCGACATGTGCGACCGCGTACCATCCGGTCGAAGTCCGGCGGACTGGAACCAGTTGCCGGCCAAAGCGTTGGGAGGCCCGTGATCCGCTATCTCGCCCTCGCCTTCATCTTCTTCCAGGTCGCCACGACAACCGCGCTGGCGACGCAGGTGGTTCTGTTCGAGGATCAGACCACTCAAATTTTAGTCCCAACCGAGCCTGCGAGTGGACCGCAGGCCCAACCGGCCTCTCCGCAAGCGGGAAAGATTGCGAACAGGCCAGAGACGCGGGCGCCGGAACATCTGGTGATCCAGATTGATTCCGGAATGACATCTTAAGCTTCATCCATGATTGACTAAGAGGTTGGAGACAGCGCTCTCTGCCCTGCCAGCCCATCTCCCCACACAGGGAGATTGTTAGCTCCTCCGCATTCGCCAATCACCGGTCACACTTTGCTTGCCACGTCGCAGGTTTGGCGTTGATCGCCGCTATTGTCTCAACCTACGCTGGCGCGAGCGGTGGGTCGAATCCAACGGAAGGCAGATCAGATGTCGGGCAAGACCACGCTCCTTTCGGCCTCGCTGGCGGTCGCGATTTTCGCAGTCGTCGCCGGGCTGGCTATGCTTCTCACCATCTCCGCGGCCCGTGCGGCAGCCATCGACTGCGCGGCAGCGAAGACACAGGCCGATCTTGCTACTTGCACGGCCGCGAATGCTGCTTCGGCGGACGCGGGGCTGAACGCGGTCTACAGGGCGCTGGCGGGACGTCTCGCTCCCGCCGACCTGAAGCGCCTGCGCGACGCACAGCGCGCCTGGATCCCGTTCCGCGACAAGGAATGCGCCTTCCGCACCCAGCCTTATGCCGACGGCTCGGTCTATGCGACCCTGGCCGAGACCTGTAAGGCGGAATTGACCAAGGTGCGGCTGGCGCAGTTGCAGCACCAATTGCAATGCCCGGAAGGCGACCTCTCCTGTGTGCCGCAAAGCGGCGGCAATGCCGCGCCCACGAAGAACGCGCCTGCGGCGCCCAAGGCCGCGCCTGCGACGGCTGGCGCCGCGCCTGCGAAACCCGCTCTTGTTCCGGCTAGCCAGAACGACACGAGGCCGTGCGTGCAATCCGCCGGCAAGGCAAAGTCGGACCAGTATGTCTCGCAGTGCATCCAAGTGTCGCCGGCGACCAATCCGCCCTGCAACGGGCAGAATGCCTGCAGCATGATGATCGACGAGATCAAGCGCGGCTGCGCCATGATCGGCAATGACAATCCGCCGGCTTTCTGTTCCGCCTATAAAGACTGACCAGCGCTGCCTGCCGCCGCAGCGATCATATTCCCCGGCGGAAGATCAACCTGGCGCGGCAAGACAATCGCAAGTTCGGCGTCGGCTGAATATTGGGGGACGAGCGACGATGCCACCAAAGAGGGGCGGAAAAATCTTGCGAGCCATGCATGATGTTTATGAAAAAATTGATTTCAGTTTTATCATAAACCTGCAAACCTATAGACGCGCCGTGAGTCGGAAGTAGGCGCCAACGATAACTTGGTCCCCGTAACTTGGCCCAAATAACTTGGCCGTGTCAGGAGCTCACGATGGATGGAGCGCCCAGCGATTTACGAACGTTGAGATATGTCGCGGAGATCACGCGCAAGCTGGCAAAAATGCTCTCGCGCACGCGCTATCAAATGCTTGTCTATCTTCTTGAGATGACAGCGGTGGAGGCGGAGAGCCTTGCCGGCGAGCAGGATCCCAAACGCAGCCGGCCGGCCAAGCCATCTCAGGGCAGCCGCTAGCGCAATTGCGGGAAAAGCGCGAGCGGCTCGGCGACTTCGCCGTAGCCTTCCCTCCGGAATTGCGTAAAACAAAGAGATAGGGCGTTTCGCCGTCTTGGTGAAACGGTGAAACGCTTGGGTGTTTCACGGGAAGTGTGAAACGCTCCAGCCGTCTCACATTTCCTTGGAGTTGCTTAAAGCAAGCGGTTCCCGCTTTCGGGATAAATGCTTTAACAGCCCGCGTGTGGCTGACCATTTGCCGCAAGGCGGTCCAGAACGGCCAGGCAGTTCAGCCTGCGCGCCTCGATGACCGACGGATCGTCGCATTCGACGATCGCGCGCTCGAACCGGTCAAGTGCATCGAGCGCGACGAGCAGGTCGCCGGACGTTTCGCCCAACGAGAACAGGATGCGCCGCGCCCTGACGCCGTCGGCCGCGTTCACCGAGGACTGGACGGCCACTCCGCGGCGCAAATCGCCGAGGGCAGCCTGGCGGTCGCGCCATCGCGTTGGCGCGACGTCACCCGTTGCGGGCACCATGCCTCAGGCCTTGGCCTTGCGCCTGCCCTTGCCTGCATCGCCGCCGGCCGGCTTGCGGCCCAGGCCGGACGATTTGGCCAACGCCGAGCGGGTCGCCGAGTAGCTCGGTGCCACCATCGGGTAGTCGGCGGGCAGGCCCCATTTCGCGCGGTATTCATCCGGCGTCAGGCCGTGATCTGTCGCAAGGTGGCGCTTCAACGACTTGAATTTCTTTCCGTCCTCGAGGCACACGATGTAGTCTGGGAAAACCGAGCGCTTCGGATTGACGGCGGGCGTCAGCGCCACCGCCTCCTTGACAACGCTGCTGCTGGCGAGCTTGCGCACCGAGGCGCTGACGCTGGCGATCAGGTCAGGCAGGCCGGAGGCAGGGAGCGGATTGTTGCCGACATAGGCCGAGACAATGTCGGCGGTCAGTTCGATTGCAGTCTTGTCGTCGATGTTGGACAATTTTTTCACCTTCTGCTGGCCCTTAAATCGCCAGCTCTTTTTTAAGACTTTCGTCGGTGTATCGAATTGGACAGGTCCCCCAACGGACCGTCCAGAGTCAGTAAAGCCACGAGACTCAATACCGCGCAATGTTTCTACACGGACTGGAAACGCGCAAGTTAGGAATTCTAATAGCTATAGACAGCGTTTTATAGCACCGGCTACCCGCCTGGATGCGTAAAAGGGGCTATAGCACTTCAACTTACGGTAGGAGTTGCTGAAAAATCGAAGTTCACGCAAAGTTCCGGCACGACAACGACAAATCCGCCGCCAGACAACCGATCATGCTCGATTCGGCGTTCGCGTGGCAAATCGCTCATTTCCCGGCGACACCGCGCCTGAGTTCCGCAGGCGGCTCGTCCGCGAGGATTTCCAGCACGCGCTTCCAGCGCGCGCAGCGGCCGAAATCCTTCTGCTCGATAGCTTTTTCCGCCTTCATAGCCGCGTAGAGCGGCGCCTCCGTGCCAAACTCCCTGACCAGCCAGTGCGCCTCCTGCCTGGCGCGGCGTTCGTCCTCGTCAACGGCTATTTTGGACATTGTGCCTAGTCTCCGTACCTTCGATGCCGACCGCGAGGCAGCTGCCAATGACGAGGACGGCGCCGGCAATCGCCGTCATCGACAGGCTTTCGCCCGACAAGGTCAGCAGAAACGTGGAAGCGATCGGCGTCAGATAGGCGACGACCGCTATCCTGCCGCCGTGGTCGAGCTTTGCCGCGCGCGACCAGAAATAGTAGCCGAGCCCCATCGGACCGGCGCCGAGATAAAGGCCAAGCAGAAGGTGAGCGCCGCTCGGGCGCACGACACCGTCATGCAGACACCAGGCGAAGGTGAGCGCGACGCCGATCAGCGCCGAGGGCAGAAGCAGACGCTCCGGCGACACGGCAAGGCGGCCGACAGCGAGCGAGTAAAAGGCCATGCAGAGCGCCGAGCCGAAGGCTGCGAGATAGCCGACGAAGCTGCCGCCTTCGAACCAGGTCTGCGCGCGGCCACCGGAAATCACCAGCGCCACGCCGACAAAGCCAAGCGCGGCCGCCAGCCCGAGCAGCAGCGGACGGCGCGGACGGCCAAGCAGGATGACCGCCGCGGCGGTCATCAGCGGCCAAGTATAGGCGACGAGATTTGCCTCGATAACCGGCATCGAGGCGAAGCCGATATATTGCAGCACCATCGTGCCGACCAAGCCCAGGAAGCCGACGAGGTAGGCGAGTGCGGACGTCCCCTTCTCCCCTTGTGGGTTCCGGAGGACGGGGCAAGACCCGCGGCTCGCCCCCGGGTGGTGGCCTCGCGTAGCGAAGTCGGATGAGGGGTGTTCCAGGGAATGCCAACGTCTCGCTCCGCTGGAACACCCCTCGTCCGTCCCGGCGCTGCGCGCCGATCCACCTTCCCCAATAAGGGGGGAAGGAAAGAGCCGGATCAGCGCGAAGATCAAAGCCGCGCCGCAAAACTGCAGGAACTGCACTTGCGACACCGGATAGAGGGCAAGCAGCGTCTTGCCGACTAGGGCGTTGGTCGCCCACAGCGCCACGGCGCCGAGGGCGAAGGCCAGCGCCGGCCCCAGCGCGGCGCTGGCACGGTTTTGACAGTCCGGCACGAGGCTCAGCGACGCTGAAGGCGGCTGGCGCTCGACCGGATCGTTGGTCATTACCACGACTCCCTCGCCCCGCCCGAAACAGGTTCGGCAGCGGGCTTCGGTACGAGATGCTCCTCGGCATGGCGGCGATAGGCGGGCAGTTGGTTGGTCCAGACATCCTCGGCCAGTTCGTTCACCCAGGCACGGTCATGGTCGTTGTCGGCGGCGAGATAGAACATGCGGTTGTCGTCGACATAGGGTTTGGTCGCCGAGCGCTGGTTGAGCACCAGCGTGACGCGCTCGCCGAGCTGGATCGGCGCCGTGCGGTGGAGCACGCCGAGGAACTGGCCGAGCGTGGCGTAGTTCATCTTGTGATCGATGCGCATGATCTTGTTGCGCGGCAGGTCGCGGCCGGATTCCAGGATCGAGCGGCCGGTCTCGGAATCGTCGCAATATATCTCGAGATGACCGCCGATGAGCGGATCGCTGATCGACAGCGGAATGAGCTCCGTCACCGGAACGCCATCGCAATGCCATTCGACCGCACCGTCCTTGGGATTCATGAAGGTGACAGTCGAGCCGACGATCGACAGCGGATACGGCTCGAGCTTGGTTCCCATCATGTCGGACAGCCTTTCCAGGCGCAGCTTGTCGTGCAAAAGTTCCTTGATCTCCGGAATATAGCGGTCGGCACCGGTGATGAAGGTGAGGTCGAGATGCTTGTGCACGGCATGACTGGCCTTCAACTTCAGGGCGGCTTCCTCAATGGCGGCAAGCAGAGCGGGGTCGTAATCATGACGATACTGGGCGACGCCGAAGCTCGACACTTTCCAGGCCGTCTCGTGACCAATGATTGCCTCGCGGCTCATTGCACAGCGCAGTTCGGGAATTGTGTGGGCGTTCATTCTACTTTCTCCAAGGTGGGGGCAACACTTGGTTAACAGTCATTTAAGCGCCCTCCCCTGTAAATTTAGGAATGCTGGTGGTAGCGTAAGCCCAGCTTAAGGTCGAAACCCCGTGCGTCTGCTCAGTCAGGTCAACCTCAACTCGCTGAAAATCGTGGAGAGCGCCGCGAGGCACAAGAATTTCACACGCGCCGGCGAGGAGCAGTTCATCACCGCGTCCGCCGTCAGCCAGCGCGTGAAAAGCCTGGAGGACCAGCTGCGCTTCAAGATCTTCGAGCGCGGCGGCAATGCCGTATCGCTAACACCGGAGGGCGAGACCTATGTGGCGCGCGTACGCGAGGCGCTGGAGCGCATCGTGGCGGCCAGCATGGAGGCCACCGGCCAGTCGCAGGCGCATGTGCTTCGCATCTGCGTGCTGCCGACCTTCGCGGCGCGCTGGCTGTTTCCGCGGCTTTCGGCCTTCCAGCATCAATATCCCGACATCGAGATGCGGGTATCGACCTCTTACGCCACGCATGAGTTCTCGACCTCCGAATACGATCTCGAAATCCGTTACGGCGACGGCAATTTCCCCGGCCTCACTTCGGACCTGCTGTTCAAGGAAGACCTGACGCCGGTGTGCAGCCGCAAGCTCTTCCATGAGGTGCTGGGCGACAAGCCGCTGTCGAAGGTGGTGCCGGAGGACTTGCGCTACTTCACGCTGCTGCACTCCGATACCTGCACGCAGAACTGGCAGTCGTGGTTGGGCTTCGCCGGCGCGAGTTTCGTGCTGGGCCAGACGAGAAGCGTCTATTTCGATTCCTGCATGATGTCCTACGAGGCGGCCAATGCCGGGATGGGCTTCGCCGTCGCCAACCGCGCCTATATGGCAAGCGACATCCGCGCCGAGAGGCTGGTGGCTCCCTTCGCGGTCCACCATCCCAACACCGCGGGCTGGTATTTCGTCAGCCCGATCAAGGCGCTCGGCGCCCGCAAGGTGGAACTATTCAAGCAGTGGATCATGGCCGAAGCGGCGCTGACACAGCGCCAGCTGGACATCGAGATCGCCGGCGGACAGCACGGACGCTCGGCGCTGGCGTGAGGGCCAGGATTGCTACCAGCGTTCGCGCATGTCTTGCTCGACGCCTCTGGCCTCCAATATCCGGCCGCCGGGGTCGATCGCCACTTGTGCATCAACACAACATCCAGCCCGCGAAGGCGAATCCCGGCAGAATTTCAGGATTTTCCCGCGGTCTCTTCGAAGCTGCATAGCGGGCTACCGCGATCACGCCATGACGCAAAGCGGAGACTCAGCTATGTTGGATCGTGCGGCGGGCCTGATTTTCCCGCTTGGCCGGCGCTACCCAGCTTCCTCCCAAGCAGCGCCGGCCTTCTTCGTTTCGGCCGGCGATAACTTGACGTTTAAGGCCGATGATAACTCGACCCGCCCCTGCCCTATTGCTTTGGCGCCGTGCCCTGCTGATCTCCGCCGGTGGTCGATTTCGGCACCGGGTTCTTGTCGACCTGCGGATTCTGGTTAACTTCATCGCCCGGCGCCTTGGTGGGCTGCACGCTGTTGTCGCAGGCGGCGAGCACGAGCCCTGCCGCGAGAGCCAGCAGTACAGGAAGTTTCTTCATGACGACCTCCTCTCGTTCGCCCCTTTATGAAGGGCAAACGAGGCGATAGCGGTTTGGTTGCGTGGCGCGGGGAACCAACCGGCCCGCGTCCGGTTGAAATCCCGAGCCAATCGAATACGCAACGAGGAACTGATCATGGTCCGCCTTCTGCTTGCCGGCCTTTTTGCCTATACCGCCTATCGCGTCGCCGTGAGGATCATCGACGAAGTGCCGGGAAACGTCGCGCCGCTGGATATGCCGGGCGATGAAAGACGCAGGCTGCGGCGGCAGTCGGCGGCGATGGGGTTGGAACCGAAGCGGTAGCGATTTTTCCCGCGTTGGCGGAGGAAAGGCGGCCGGGCGAGGCCGAAGCGGATTGGGGAATACGCTCTTTCGGCTGGGAATATCCCTTCCAGTGAACGCATTTCCTGAATGCCGGCGCAGCCCCTCTCCGGCCGCTTAGCGGCCACCTCTTCCCGCTTGCGGAGCGAGGAAATTATTGCGAACAAAGCGGAAACGATGCTTGATGGGCGATGAACATCGCCGCCCGTGATTCGTCCTTCGAGAGACCCGCCTATCTTGCCCGGCTGAATGACGAGCAGCGGCTGGCGGTGGTGCATGGCGACGGCAAGGTGGCGACGCCGCTGCTGGTGATCGCGGGCGCGGGCTCCGGCAAGACAAACACGCTGGCGCATCGCGTCGCGCATCTCATCGTCAAGGGCGCCGATCCGCGTCGTATCCTGCTGATGACCTTCTCGCGCCGCGCCGCCGCCGAGATGGCCAAGCGGGTGGAGCGCATCGCCGGCGAGGTGCTGGGGCGCGACGCGGCGATCATCGCCGACGCGCTGGCCTGGGCCGGCACGTTTCACGGCATCGGCGCAAGGCTGTTGCGCGACTATGCCGAGCAGATCGGCCTTGATCCCGCCTTCACCATCCATGATCGCGAGGATTCGGCCGACCTGATGAACCTTGCTCGGCACGAGCTGGGTTTCTCCAAGACCGAAAGCCGCTTTCCGACCAAAGGCACCTGCCTGCAGATCTATTCACGGGCCGTGAACGCGCAGTCCCCTCTCGACGAAGTGTTGGGCTCCGCCTACCCCTGGTGCACGGCATGGGCGGACCAGTTGAAGGAACTCTTCGCGGCCTACGTCGAGGCCAAGCAGGCGCAGAACGTGCTCGATTACGACGACCTCCTGCTCTACTGGGCGCAGATGGCGGCCGAGCCGGAGATCGCCGCGCATCTCGGCTCCCGCTTCGACCATGTGCTGGTCGACGAGTACCAGGACACCAACCGGCTGCAGGCCTCGATCCTGCTCGCGCTGAAGCCGGACGGCGCGGGGCTGACCGTGGTGGGCGACGACGCGCAGTCGATCTATTCCTTCCGCGCGGCGGAAGTGCGCAACATCCTCGATTTCCCCAAGCAGTTCGTGCAAGGCGCCGAGATCGTCATGCTGGAGCGCAACTACCGCTCGACCGAGACGATCCTGGCCGCCGCCAACAGGGTGATCGGCGAGGCCAGCGAGCGCTTCACCAAGAATCTCTGGACCGAGCGCCGGTCCTCGCACAAGCCGCAGCTGGTCAGCGTGCGCGACGAGGCCGAGCAGGCCAATTATGTCTGCCAGGCGATCCTGGCCGAACGCGAGGCCGGCACGGCGCTGAAGGCGCAGGCGGTGCTGTTTCGCACCTCGAGTCACAGCGGGCCGCTGGAGGTGGAACTGACGCGCCGCAACATCCCTTTCGTCAAGTTCGGCGGCTTGAAATTCCTCGACGCCGCGCATGTGAAGGATATGCTGGCGATGCTGCGTTTCGCCGAGAACCCGCGCGACCGCGTCGCCGGTTTCCGCGTGTTGCAGCTGATGCCCGGCATCGGCCCGTCCGCCGCCTCGCAGATCGTAGACGCCATGGCGACCTCGCTCGACGAGACGCTGGGCCTTGCCCGGTTCCGGCCGCCGCAGCGCGCCGCGCACGACTGGCCGGTGTTCCTCGAAATCTATAGCGGGCTGCGCGCCGGTGCCAAATGGCCGGCGGATCTGGAACGGATCAGGCTTTGGTACGAGCCGCATATGGAGCGCATCCATGAGGACGCGATCACGCGACGCGCCGATCTCATCCAGCTCGAACAGATCGCATCGACCTATCCGTCGCGCGAGCGCTTCCTGACCGAGCTCACCCTCGATCCGCCCGACGCCACAAGCGACCAGGCCGGGCCGCCGCATCGCGACGAGGATTACCTCATCCTGTCGACCATCCACTCGGCCAAGGGCCAGGAATGGAAGAACGTCTTCGTGCTCAACACGGTCGACGGCTGCATCCCGGCCGATCTCGGCGTCGGCACCAAGGAGGACATCGAGGAGGAGCGGCGCCTGCTCTATGTCGCGATGACCAGGGCCAAGGACAGCCTGCATCTGGTGGTGCCGCAGCGTTTTTATCCGCACAATCAGGCGGCACGCGGCGACCGCCACGTCTATGCTTCGCGGACCCGCTTCATCCCGGCCTCGATGCTTTCGGCCTTCGAGCAATCATCCTGGGCAAGTGCCGCGCTCAAGGACGACCCGCGCCAGCGGCCGGGCGTCAAGGTCGATCTCGGCGCCCGCATGCGCGGCATGTGGAAATAGGCCGCCTGTCCCTCTCCTGCCGATTCAAGACGGATCAAGTCCGAGAAGAAAAAATCGGCATGCCCGGAACCTCCCGCCGCAAGTCGCGTTGTGTGGCGTCCTTCCCCCAGATCGGAGGCCCGCCGCCTCCACAGCCAACAGACGAGGTCCCGAATGCACGACAGGACGTTCTTCACCCCGGTCGCCCTCAGCGTCGGCGCCGGCCACAAGCGCATGATTGCCTCGCTGTTCGACATGCACGACTTCCTGACCGAGTTCCCGCCGTCGCGCCGGCGCCTCAGCTACGGCGCCGCGGTGAAGGCCTGCGAAGACGCGCGGAGCGGAGAAATCTCGACCGAGGCCGCGCGCGATGCGTTGATCACCTTCGCGGTGACAGCCGGCGTGCTCTGGCCTTCGGAGCAGCCGATCGCCTCGGTCAAGCGGGTGGCGCGCGGCCATGGCGGCTTCGCCGCCTGACGACAGGTCATTCCGGCTTGGCGGCCGCCGGCGAAGCTTCGGCGATCGGCGCGGCTGGCTCGGCCGTGGTCACGAAGGGATAGACGAGCTGCTGGTGATAGAGTTGCGGCACCGGCTCGTCGACACCGTATTTCTCCGGCATATGTTGCGGCATGAATAGGGTGCCGCCGATCAGGTCGATGACGGGCAACTGGGCGGCGAAGTTCTTGTCATAGGCCTGACGTTCATTGGCATGATGCCAGTGATGAAACTGCGGCGAGGCTATCAGCCATCTCAGCGGCCCGAACTTTATGCGGGTGTTGGAATGGATGAACACCGACTGCCAATGATAGATCAGCACGTAGATGAGAACCGCCTCGCCTGAAAAACCCAGGGCGAAGAGCGGCAGGAACGAAGCCGACTTGGTCAGGATCTGGTCCACCGGATGCACGCGGTGGGCGGCCAGCCAGTCCATCTCCTCGATCGAATGATGAATGGCGTGAAAGCGCCACAGGAACGGCACCGCGTGAAAGGCGCGATGGGCAAGATAGAAGCCTATGTCGGCAACGAGCAGGGCCTCGATCACCTGCAGCCATAAAGGCTGTGACTGGACGGCGGCGGGAAGCGCGCCGGGAACGGCATGCCGGACCACCAGCATCGCGGCGCCGATCACCAAGAGCATGCCGAACTTGATGACGATGCCGTTGAAGAGCAGATAGAAGACGTCGTTCAGCCAATGCCGGCGCGTCACCGATTGCCCGGCATGCAGCGGCAGGAGCTGCTCGAGCGGGATGAAGATGAGGGCGATGACCAGCACCGCCTTGTAGTCGATGAGATCGAACACGGTCGCTCGCGGATCGGCTGAAGCCAGCGTCCCACACTAGCCGCCAAAGGATGAACGGACCGTTGCTGCCGCCCAGCGCGGCGCTGCGAGATCCCGTGAAACTTTTCGACCGCTGCGTGAAACACCGCACGGACCGTTCGCATTCACCATGTCAGTTGCGGACGCGCTTCAAGTCTTTGTTTTGATGCATGTCGTTGTCCCGGAACCGCTGCACACTTCCGGGCGACATGCATTAGGAGGGCGGATGTTTCTCGATCGCGATCGTTTCAAGCCGGCGGCAGAAATGCGGCTCAGCCGGGACAGGTCGTCGATCCGGGTGACGATCACCGACCCCGAGGCGTGCGAGCTCGGCGAAGCCGTCTATGCCTGGATCACCGTCGGGGGCAAGCCGGTCAGGATCGGCACTTGCGGCGCCTCGGCGGGCAAACGCCTGCTTTCCTATCCTGGCTATATCAACTGGAGCCTCACGGGCCGAGGCGGCACGACGCCCAAATGGGAAGCGCTGAAATGGCTGAACCTGCTCGCCGAACACGGCATGCTGACGGCAGTGGTGCATCAGCCGGAACCGACCCCGGCCGCGGCGGGCCTGGTCAGGCCCTATCTCGATATCGAGCGCCAGTTGATCCGCCAGCATAGGCCGTTGCTCAACCGCAACCGCCGTTGAGAGCGGTTCAGCCCAAGCTCGTGGCGCGAAGAGCCGTTCAGTGCACCGTGCCGGCGACTTCGCCCGACGGCACACCGCGCGGGCTCTCGAAGCTCACCTGGTCACGACCGTTGGACTTGGCCTTGTAGAGATGCCTGTCGGCGACCTGGAACATGTCCTGATAGGTGGTTGGACCGCTGAAGGCGATGCCGCCGATGCTGACCGAAAGCGGCCATGGCTGACCGCCGGGCGCGAACTCAGCCTCGCGGATACGCAGCCGGATCGATTCCGCGACCAGGAAGGAGCGCGTCGCGTCGGCGCCCGGCAGGAAGACCGCGAATTCCTCGCCGCCGATGCGGCCGACAATGTCGGCGCCGCGCAGCTGCCCCTGGATCGTGCTCGCGATCAGCTTCAGCGCCTGGTCGCCGCAGTCATGGCCGAGACGGTCGTTGATCGATTTGAAATGGTCGGCGTCGACGATCAGCAGCGCACCGGAATCGGCGACGTTATGGCTGCGTGCCTGCTCGAGATAGGCTTCCACCAGCATCGAGAAGGCGCCGCGATTGAAGACGGCCGTCAGGCTGTCGGTCGCGGCGACGACGCTGAGCTCCTTCTGGGCGATCGCGAGCTGGCGCATCTTCCACATCAGGAAGAACAGGAAGGAGCCGCCAAGGAGAAGCGGCAGGAACAGGTCCGTGAGTTTCGCCCACAGCAGCGCCTGCGGCGGCAGCGACGGGAAATTGAAGGAATCGACGAAGAAGGCCGCCGCAATGAAGAAGGCGGTGCCGGCGGCGGTGACCACCACAACCCTGCCCCAACTCGTAGGGGACAAATCGATGCGCATGGCATTGCTCCCACTGCAATTGGCCCATTGTGCAGCGGGAGCGCAAACGAAGTGCTAATTCATTAGGTTCAATGCAAGTCCGGCAGGGTTCCATTTTTCAGGGAACAATTCGTTGTCAAAGGGATATACAAGTCTTCCTTTGAGTTCGATCAACAATCGGCGGTCGGAAAGCCGTGGCGATGGCCGCGCTCAAGCGTAGGCGCGGCCTTCCTCCGAGCGCTGGAACAGCATCAGGTCGAGCGGCACCGAGGGCCGGCCGAGCACGGTGAGGCACATATGCGCCTGGCCGCGATGATGGGTCTGATGGTTGAAAAGATGGCTGAGCGCCGGCGCCAGCCGTTGCGAGACGGTGCGCATGTCGGTCGTCATATAGGAAAAACGTCCGGTGAACGCCTTGTCGGTCATGCCGCCCACCCAATCGACGATCCTCCTGTCCTCGGCCTCGCGTGCCACGCGCAAGCCCGGAAAGGCGCGATAGAGGATCGCCGCAAGATTCGAGGGCGCGTCACCTTCGCCCGTAAAGCGCTTCATCCAGACGCGGTCGGTGACGAGCAGATGGTTGAGCGTGCCAAGCATCGAGCCGAAGAAGGCGCCGACGTCGCGGCCGAGTTCCTCTTCGTCGAGATCAGCGGCGGCATCATAGATGCGCGTATTGGCCCATTGATTGTAAGCCGCAAACATCATGAAATGCTGTTTCATTCTTCCATCCGGCTCACAACGAATCCAGGCTCTTCGTAACCCGCAGGAACCGTAATGACCATTCTGTTCTATGACCTCGTCGGCCACGACACCGAACGCCCGTTCAGCCCGCACTGCTGGAAGACGAAGATGGCGCTGGCCCACAAAGGGCTCGCAGCGACCAAGATGCCGACACGCTTCCTCGAAGTGCCCAAGGTGGAAGGCGGCGTGTCGAAGACGGTGCCGGTGATCCGCGACGGCGAGCGGGTGGTGGCCGATTCCTTCGCCATCGCTCTTTATCTCGACGAAGCTTATCCGGATCGGCCGACGCTGTTTGCCGGTGAAGGCGGCAAGGCGACGGCACGCTTCATCGAGCGCTGGTCGCAGCTCACCATCCATCCTTACATTGCAACAGTGGCCCTTACCGACCTGCATGGGATGCAGGATGAGACGAACGGCCAATACTTCCGCGAGGATCGCGAACGGCGCTACGGCAAGCGGCTGGAAGAGGTGGTGGCCGGACGCGATGCAGGGCTCGCCGGCTTCCGCGCCTCGCTGGAGCCGCTGCGCTCGATGCTCACCTACCAGCCCTTTATTGGCGGAGCCTCGCCGCTGTTTGCCGACTACATCGTCTTCGGCGCGCTGCAATGGGCGCGCATCGCCTCGCCCTTCCAGTTGCTTGACGATAGCGACAGCATCGCCAGTTGGTTCGAGCGCTGCCTTGACCTGCACGGCGGGATCGGCCGGCAAGTCGCGGCCGCGGCGTGAACGCCGCGAGCGTCGGACTGTCATGTTGCGCTATGAGATGCAGGCCGAGATTTGGGTCTACCCCGGCAAGGGCGGTTGGCATTTTTTGACGCTGCCGACGGACGTCGCGGCGCGGATCAAGGCGGCGATGGCGGGACTGGCGCGCCCGTGGGGCTCGCTCGGCGTCACGGCCGTGATCGGCAAGACAAGATGGAGCACGTCGCTTTTCCCCGACAAGGCATCGGACAGCCTGCTTTTGCCCGTCAAGGCCTTGGTGCGGCAGCGCGAAGGGCTGAAGGCCGGCGACGTGCCGGCGGTGATCATTGAGCTCGAGCTTTAGCGTCTAGTCCGGCGCTTCCCTGTTCGGCGCGCCCTTGTCCGGCGCGTTCTTGTCGACCAGCCTGACGCAGATCGGGTCGCCCTGCTCCATCCGTGCACACTGCCATTCCGGGCCGAAGCCGAAATTCCGGTCGCGCAGCGGAAAGAACAGCAGCAGAAGGACTAGCACGGCAAGAACTAAGGCCATGAAGAGAATGCCGGCGACGTCGCCGCGTCTGAGGCAGGGCCAGTTCATCGCTTTCAACTCCCTGGCTCGATGCTCCAGGTCTCCTAGCGAAAAACGCCATCTAACTATCCCGCAAAGAGCCGGCCTTGACCAGAAGCCGCCTCCTCTTGGCAAGCCGCTAAGCGGCTTGTATAGAGCCCGCCACTCCAATTTCCATTCCCAGAACAAGGACGACCCTATGGCGATCGAACGCACCTTCTCCATGATCAAGCCGGATGCGACCAAGCGCAATCTGACCGGCGCCATCACCAAGATGCTGGAGGACGCGGGTCTACGCGTCGTGGCATCGCGCCGCGTATGGATGAGCCGCCGCGAGGCCGAAGGCTTCTACGCCGTCCACAAGGACCGCCCCTTCTTCGGCGAACTGGTCGAGTTCATGTCTTCCGGCCCGACCATTGTGCAGGTGCTGGAGGGTGAGAACGCCATCGCCAAGAACCGCGAGGTGATGGGCGCCACCAATCCGGCCAACGCCGCCGAAGGCACCATCCGCAAGGTGCATGCGCTGTCGATCGGCGAGAATTCGGTGCACGGCTCGGATGCGCCGGAGACCGCCGCGCAGGAGATCCGCTACTGGTTCTCCGACACCGAGATCGTCGGCTAAGCGGCAAGCTGCAGGTCAAGCAATGAAGGCGGCCTAAGGGTCGCCTTTTTTGTCGCACCGGGTGGGCAAGGAGGACGCGTGCCCTAGATTGGCGTCTTCAGCGACAAGTGATAGGGGCATCAAGTGATAGCGGCGTCGCAGGCTGCGAGCGCCCGTCGCACTTCCGCCCGGAGATAGGGAGGGAAGCATGATCGACCCTCATGTTTCCACAAGCGGTGTTGCATATCCGGACGATCTCGTTCTGCTTAAGCGTATCTATGACCAGGTCTGCGAGGAGCGGGGCATCGCCCGCGGCAGCCCTGAGGCCTCCGAATTGGCCATCGAAGCCATGAGGCTCTTTTCCGCCGGCATTTTCGACGAAGACACGATCGGCCGTCGCCTACGCCACCGCTGATCGCGCGGTTCGCTGGGTCAATCCCCGTCGCCGTAGCGGATGACCTCAACCTTCTCCCTGGTGATCAGGCAGCTCTTTGTCTTGGTCAGCGCCTTGATCCCGGGGATCAGCGCATCGATCTTCTCCGGGGCGTCGACGATCTCGACGACGATCGGCAGATCCTGCGACAGGCGCAGGATCTTGGCTGTGTGCAGCACGCTGGAACGGCCGAAGCCGAGCGGACCCCTCAGCGCCGTGGCGCCGGCCATGCCGGCCTCGCGCGCCTTGATGACGATCGCCTCGTGCAGCGGCTTGCCGTCGGCGGCCCTGTCGTCCTCGCCGAAGAAGATCCTGAGCAGCGCGCATTGCGCGGGAAGTTCCATGTTCTCCTCCCGTGTTACCCGTCGACCGGCAGACGGTTGAGCCTGGACGCCATGAGATAGCCCAGCCATGCGGCGGCCAGCGACAGCCCGACCACACTGATGAGATAGGTCGCGGCCAGCGGCCAGTCGCCCTCGAACAGCAGGAGGAAGATGTCGAGGCTCATCGCCGAAAACGTGGTGAGGCCGCCGCAAAAGCCGGCCATGATAAAATTGCGGCTGGCGGGACCAACCATCAGGCGGCCGTCCGGCCCGGTCAGCGTGGCGAAGGCCATGATGACCCAGGAGCCGACGACATTGACGAACGCGGTCGACCAAAGCGCGTTCAGGCCGAGCAGCGAGACGATGACATAGCCCGACAGGAAGCGGGTCAGAGAGCCGATCGCCGCGCCGCAACCGACCGCCAGATAAAGCCGGGTAGCCATCTGCCTGTCGGTCATCGCTCAGCCCGGCACCCCGGTGGTTGAACCAACCACCCAGGTGGTTGAACCAACCGCCCAGACGACCGCCCAAAAGCCGAGGGCGACGAACAGCACGCACAGCGCCGCTGAAGCGACGACGTTGAAGGCGGCGAGCCGCCCCTCGCCGTCGAGCGCAAGGTTCAGCGTCTGCAGGCAGAAGGACGATACCGTGGTGTAGCCGCCGAACAGGCCAACGACGATCAGATCGCGTACGAGATCGCTGGCGAAGACGCCGCCGACCGAGCGCGCCGCGCCGGCAAAGGCGCCGATGGCCAGCGCGCCTGAGACGTTGACCGCCAGCGTGCCCCAGGGAAAGGTCTCTCCGACGCCACGGCCGACCACGCCGGACAGGAAAAAGCGGGAAATGCCGCCGAGGAAACCGCCGATCAAGACCAGGGCGCAAGCCGCAAGGGTCATCGTTTCAATGCCTTTCCAACGCGATTCCGCACCGGAATCACTTCACGAAATCAGGCATGATACGAGCGGGAAAACAAATCCTGCCGCGCAACAGCACGCCTGGCAGGAGTCATCAGCCACAAGGGCGGTTTCGGGGGAACCCCATCCCCATTTTTGAGGGAACCTAGGGGGTTGTAGCGACGCGGTCAATTGCCCTGCTCTCGGATGAGAAACAGGACAGTCGACACAGCCCCCAGAGCGGAATCAACGCGGAAGCGGAGACCCCGCTCTAGCGGCCTTTTTCTGCAATTCCGGGACGGAAGCGCGCCCCACTTTTCCTGGAATTGCTCCCACCGCCCCTCCGGCGGGCAAGGAATCATTTGGCTTGGCGGTCTTTCACATTCGCGTGGGCGTTCGCCGCCTCGGTGTCGGTGGAGGGCGTCTTCGTCTCCTCGCCGGTGAACGGGCTGCCCTGCCCAGGTGCAAGGTCGCCGCTATGACCGGCTTTGTTGGTCTGGAAGGGCCGGCTGTCGGGGCTGAGGCCATGCTGCGTGGCATTGAACAGATGATCGTCCGCCCTGGCAAAGCCGGCGAAGGCTATCAGCGATATGCTTGTGACTGCGAGTATGAGCATGTGCTTCTTCATATCTGGTCTCCATTGAGTGCCAGATCGATCCCGCGCATTCGGTCTGGCGGTGTGAAGGGGCGTTTGTCCCTTTGCCTGCCCGCCATCTGCATAAGTCAACGCTCGGCGCCGCCGGTTTATTCCGGCGAAGACGGTTCCAAGGCTGAAAAGTCGGGCACCCAGCGGGGCGCCCGATGTCAGCGCGCCATGTTCAGCAGCAGCATCTGCGGCTTGGCATCCAGCGGGTCGAGCTGGTGGCTTGTATCGGTGATGAACATCAGGCGTTCGCCGACCGTGATGCGCGCCCGCAGCGCGTAGGTCCGGCCCTTCTGGATCGCCTTCGGATCGAAGCCGATGTCGAACTTGATCGGCACCTGGCCGGTGGGCGCTATCCTACGCTTGGCGATGACGGTTGCCGGCGCATCGGCCACTGAGACGTCGGCGAGTTCGATCATGAGCACGGCATCGGGCGGCAAGGCGATGCGCTCGCGGTAGGTCACTTCGCCCGCGATCGTCTTTTCGCCGGCCTTGGTCATTTCCGGCACGGCGAGCACGCCGACGACCAGCGGCACCAGTCCGAAGATGAAGAACTCCGCGATGCGGTCCAGCATGACCCTGCTCCGCCAAGCAAATCAAACCGGCAGGCTTGGGAAGGATTGCGGTCGTTCGATGGCCGCAGGGGAGTTTTTTCTGATGCATGTCGTTGCCCCAGAACCGCTGCACACTTCTGGGCGACATGCATTATTCGCCCTGTTTCTTCCAGCGGTCTGCGGCGCGATCGTCGGCTTCCTTGGCCTCGACCCAGCCGCCCTCGGAGCCGTCGGCGCGGTGTTCTTTCTTCCAGAAGGGGGCGCGCGATTTCAGATAATCCATCAGGAAATTCGCCGCCTCGAACGCCGCCTGCCGGTGCGACGAGGCCGCGACCACCAGCACGATGTTCTCGCCCGGCGCTATCTTTCCATGGCGATGGATGACGGTGAGCCCCTGCAGCGGCCAGCGATCCGTCGCCTCGGCGGCGATGCGGCCGATCTCGGCCTCGGCCATGCCGGGATAGTGCTCCAGCTCGAGCGCCGACAGCGCGCCCTGCTCGTCGCGACAAAGGCCGGAGAAGGTGACCACGGCGCCGATATCGGCATGCCCCTTGGTCAGGCCGGCGATCTCGGCGGCGACGTCGAAATCCTCGCGCTGGATGCGGATGGCGGGCACGACGGCGCCGGCCATCTCAGCCCCCGGTCATCGGCGGAAACAGCGCGATCTCGCGCGCGCCGGCGATCTTCTCGCGGTGGCCGACATGTTCCTGGTTGATGGCGACGCGGATGACCTCGGGGTACTGCAGCGCGTTCTCATATTCCTCGCCGCGCGACTTCAGCCAGCGCAGCAGATCGGCGACCGTCTCGATGCCGGAAGGCAATTCGACGTCCTCTTCCGGCTTGCCGATCCGCTCGCGTACCCAGGCGAAATAAATGAGCTTCGTGGACATTGCTCTCACTCGTCCATGATGTGCTTGAGGCCGGCGCGGAAATAATCGTAGCCCGTGTAGAGCGTGACGAGGGCCGCGATCCACAAAAGCACCAGGCCGATCTGGGTGGTCAGCGGAAAGATCTTGTCGCCGGCCGGGCCGACCAGCAGGAAGGCGATGGCGACCATCTGGATGGTGGTCTTCCACTTGGCGAGCTGCGTCACCGGCACCGACACTTTCAAGGCAGCCAGATATTCGCGCAGGCCCGAGACCAGGATCTCACGGCACAGGATGATGATCGCTGCCCACAGCGACCAGCCGGCGATGCCGCCATGGCGGTCGGTATCGGCGGCGAGCAGAAGCAGACAGGTGGCGACCAGCAATTTGTCGGCGATCGGATCGAGCATCTTGCCAATGTTGGAGGTCTGCTGCCAGGCGCGCGCGAAATAGCCATCGAAGTAATCGGTGATGGAGGCGAGGAGGAAAATGACCAGCGCCGACCAGCGGGCGAAGTCGGACGACTTCAGATGTCCTTCAAGAAAAAAGCACAGCACGACCAATGGCACCGCGACGATGCGGGCATAGGTTAGGATGTTCGGCAGATTGAACGCGCGCTGTACCATGTCGTCTCGGGAAATCTCCTCCACCAGACGTACTCAAATCAGAAGCCAATGTAGGGGGTCAACAGGCGAGATTCGATTGACCAGGCAAAAATAGCATTCGTGTCTGCCGAAGACCCTGCGGCCCATCGTCCGATCCGTCAACCTTCCGTGCTCGCGGTCAGTCCTCAGCTCTCGTGGAAGTGATTGTAGACCAGTTTCGCCACATGCTCGGAAATGCCGTCGACCTTGACCAGGTCCTCGACCGCGGCGCGGCTGACCGCCTTTGCGGTGCCGAAGGCGAGCAGCAGGGCGCGCTTGCGGCCAGGGCCGATGCCGGCGATCTCGTCGAGCGGGCTTTTCACCATCTCCTTCTTGCGCCGCGCGCGATGCGAGCCGATGGCGAAACGGTGCACCTCGTCGCGCAGTCGCTGGACGAAATAGAGCACCGGATCGCGCACCGGCAGCATGAAGGAGTCCCTGCCCTTGACGAAGAAGCGCTCGCGGCCGGCGTCGCGGTCCTGGCCTTTGGCGATGCCGATAGCGACGACGCGGTCCTCGATGCCGAGATCGGCCAGTATCTTGCGCACCGCCGTCATCTGGCCCTGGCCGCCGTCGATCAGAATGACGTCGGGCCAGGCCGGGAAGCCGCCATTGCCGGTGACCATATCTTCTTCGCCGGTTTCGTCTTCCGCGGTGGCGCCAGGCTGCTCGTCGCCATGCTCTTTGAGCAGCCGCGAAAAGCGCCGCTGCATCACCTCGCGCATCATGCCGAAATCGTCGCCCGGCGTGATCTCGGTCGAGCGGATGTTGAATTTGCGGTACTGGTTCTTCACGAAACCTTCCGGGCCGGCGACGACCATGGCGCCGACCGCGTTGGTGCCCATGATGTGCGAGTTGTCGTAGACCTCGATGCGCACTGGCGGCTTTTCCAGGCCGAAGGTCTCCGCAAAACCCTTTAGCAGACGAGCCTGGGTCGAGGTCTCGGCCAGCCTGCGGCCGAGCGCCTCGCGCGCATTCTGCAGCGCGTGATCGGTCAGGTCCTTCTTCTCGCCGCGCTGCGGCACCGAAATCGTGATCTTGCGGCCGGCATGGGTGGAGAGCGCCTCGGCGAGCAGCTCCTGCTCCTGCGCGGCCTGTGACAGAAGCAGCGTGCGCGCCGGCAGCTTGTCGTCATAGAATTGCGCCAGGAACGAGCCCAGCACCTCGGCCGGCTCCAGCGCCGGATCGGCCTTGGGGAAATAGGCGCGGTTGCCCCAATTCTGGCCGGTGCGGAAGAAGAACACCTGGATGCAGGTCTGGCCGCCTTCCTGATGGATGGCGAAGACGTCCGCCTCTTCAATCGTCTGCGGATTGATACCCTGATGCGCCTGCACATGCGAAAGTGCGGCAAGCCGGTCGCGATAAATGGCGGCGCGCTCGAAATCGAGTTCTTCCGCCGCCTGCTGCATGGCGGCCGAGATCTCCGTCTTTACCTTCTGGCTGCGGCCGGAGAGGAAATCCTTGGCCTCGGCGACCAGCTCGGCATAGCCCTGATGCGATATCTCGCCGGTGCAGGGACCGGCGCAGCGCTTGATCTGGTAGAGCAGGCAGGGCCGCGTGCGGTTCTCGTAGAAGGAGTCCGTGCAGCTTCTGAGCAGAAAGGCGCGCTGCAGCGAATTGATGGTGCGCCCGACCGCGCCGGCCGAGGCGAAGGGACCGAAATAGTCGCCCTTGCGCGAGCGCGCGCCGCGATGCTTGTAGATGCCGGGCGAGACATGGTCGCCGGTGAGCAAGATGTAGGGGAACGATTTGTCGTCCCGCATCAGCACATTGAAGCGGGGTCTCAGCCGCTTGATGAGGTTGGCCTCGAGCAGCAGCGCCTCGATCTCGGTGCGGGTGACGACGAATTCCATCGTCGCCGTCTCGCGCACCATGCGGCCGATGCGGGCGGTGTGGAAACGCCCCTGCGCATAGTTAGTGACGCGCTTCTTCAGGCTGCGCGCCTTGCCGACATAGAGCACATCGCCGGCGGCGTTCATCATGCGATAGACGCCGGGCTGGTTGGGCAGCCGCTTGACGAAGGTCTGGATCACCTCGGCGCCGACCATGCCGTCGGCGTCGCCGGCATGCGGCGTCCAGTCTATCGCGGTGAAGGCGACATCGGGTCCGGCGGGAATTGACTCCGGCTCGACGATCTCCTCCGCCGCCTCGTCCTCGATATCGAGTTCGACATCGGGCGGCAGATCGTCAGCGGCGCCGTTTCGCTTATGTTTTTGGGCGGGACTCATTCCACCATGCCTGTCACATCAGGCGTCTGCCACGCAAGATGCTGACCGCCGTCGAGCGCGATCATCTGGCCTGTCACCGAGCGCGCCTGCCAGAGATAGCGGATCGTGGCGCCGAATTCGGGCAATTGCGGGCCGCGCCTCAGGATCAGGCCCTCGACCTGTTTGCCGAAATCTTCGTCATCCTGGCGCTTGTTCTTCAGTGTCGGGCCGGGGCCTATGGCATTGACCCGAATGCGCGGCCCAAGCGCCTGCGCCAGCATCTGCGTTTGCGTCCAGAGCGCCGATTTCGACAGCGCATAAGACAAATAGCGCGGCGTCGGCCGCCAGACGCGCTGATCGATCATGTTAACGATCAGCCCCTCCTTGCCTTCGGGCAAAGCACGGGCAAAATTCTGCGCCAGCAACGCCGGTGCCTTCACATGGATGGCGAAATGACGGTCCCAGGCCTTCCAGTCAAAATCCTCCACCCGGTCGTCGACGAACAAGGATGCGTTATTGACCAGCAGCGTGACAGGGCCGAGCGTGGCCTCGGACCTGCCGACAAGATCGCCGACGGCATCCATGTCGGTGAGGTCGGCGGCGACCACGGCGGCACGGCCGCCCTTACCCGCGATCTTGCCCGCCAGCGCCTCGGCCTCGGCGCTTGACCGGTTGGCATGGATGGCGACGGCGAAGCCATTGGCGGCAAGGTCCTCGACGATCGCCTTGCCGATCCGTCTTGCTCCACCCGTCACCAGCGCGACGGCCGTGGCTTGTTTCATGGTGTCAATCCTCAATCAGCTTCACGATTCCGGGAAGCCGGCACAATATGACGGGCCAAGCGTTAAATGCCATTTCCACCTGCGGCAGGAATGTGGCGAAGGACCCGGATGTGCTTGCGCCCCGCCGGATTTTGGGGCATCGTTCAGGGCAATATATGTCGCTGGATCCGTTGAACCAAGCGGTGTGCGGCGCAACATGGTTAGCGTGCTGACATTCGCTGTTGCGAAGATGCAACGTCACCTTTCGGCCTCATTTGCGCCGGGGAATGACCCAAGTTCAGGTTCGCTTCAGCCGCATTTCAACACGACATTTGGAACCGTTGAGCGCCAAGCCCGTTTATCCCCCCGGACGGGCCCGGGGCGTTTCATGGACAAACAAGCCTAAGTGTCTTGTGGCTTAAGGAGTATATAATGAAGACCAATCTCAAATTCGCGCCGCTCGCCGCTGCTCTCGGGCTGTTCGCCTTTGGTGGCACCGCCTTTGCGGCCGACGTCGTTTCCGAAGAGCCGCCGGCTCCCGCTCCGGTTGCCGAGCTTCCGGTTGCTTCCTGGGCCGGCCCCTATGCCGGTATCAGCCTAGGCTACGGCTTCGGCGGCCATGCCGATGCTCGTGACGCGGGCGTCAATGTGAAGACCAAGGGCTTCATCGGCGGCGTCTTCGGCGGTTATAACTGGCAGCAGGATAACTTCGTCTATGGCGCCGAAGCCGATCTCGGCTACAACGGCGTCAAGGGCGACAGCGCTGGCATCAACGCCAAGGGCGGTCTCGACGGCTCGCTGCGCGCGCGCCTCGGCTATGCGGTGACCCCGGAAATCCTGCTCTATGGTACCGGCGGTCTCGCCGCCAAGAACCAGAAGATCACGGATAGCGTCACCGGCACCGACGAGAGCAAGGGAATGCTCGGTTGGACGGCCGGCGTCGGCTCCGACATCAAGATCACCGACAACGTGTTCGGCCGGGTCGAGTACCGCTACACCGACTACGGCGACAAGGACTTCGGCGCCCTCGGCAATGTCAAGTCGAAGGACAATCGCGTCACGTTCGGCGTCGGTATGAAGTTCTAAGTCTTAGAAGCCACGACACGGAAAAGCCGGGCCTTGCGCCCGGCTTTTTTTGTGCCGCGAAACGAGCAAGTGTTGCCAGTCCTTCAGCCAGCCCTCATTTCGACCTCTTCGGCGGTTTGGCCTTTGCCTTCGGCGGCAGCGTCTCGACGAAAGCCAAGGCGCGATGCAGCCAACCGGCAAGATCGGCATCGGTCATCGTACCTTCCGGCGCGACACGGATATAGCCTTCCATCGAGCGCCCGCCCATCTCCATCGTGCTCGCATGAGGACGTGCTGCGGCGGCCGCATGCGCGTCCTTGCCGACACGCACCAGAAGCCCGCGCTTCGAGGTGCCGATCAGCATGTTGCCATTGATCATGAAGCAGATGCCGCCGAACATCTTCTGCTCGGTGAAGATGCGCCCGCCGAGGGCGGCGCGCAGGCGCGCGACCATCGGGTCGGGTGCGACGCTGGTTGAGGGCTTTGCCATGTCACCGCTCCCACTTGGGTGATGTCAGGCAAGCATGGAAGCGGGTGGGGTTCAAGATGGTGCGCGATCTTCCCCTTCCCCCCTTGCGGGAGAAGGTGGCCGAGCGAAGCTCGGTCGGATGAGGGGTGCTCCAACTTGACGCACACCTTGGTCAGTCGGAGCGCGCCTCAGCCCGGCACGCTGCCCTTCAGTTCCGGAAACTTCTCATCGAACCTTGCGGCCCAGCGGACCAGGCGGCCGCGGCCCTTCTCCCATTGGCCGGAAAAGCGCAGCGCGAGATAGCCAAGCGTTGCACGCAGCGCCATGTGGCCGGCGGTGATCTTCTTCGGCAGCTTCGGCGGGTTGGCGTTGATGAGGTCGAGCGCAGTGGTGATCTTCGTCCATTGCCGGTCGAGCCAGGGCTGATAGACCACTGCTTCCGGCCGCGTGCGCCGCTCATAAACCATCGACAGCGCGCAGTCGCAGATGCCGTCGGCAAGCGCCTCCAGAACTTCCGCCTCGAGCCGCTTGTCCGGATTGCGCGGGAACAGCGCATTCTTCGACAGACGGTTGAGATGCTGGGTGATGGCGCGGCTGTCATGGATCGAGCGGCCGTCCTCCAGCACCAGCACCGGGATCTTGCCGAGCGGATTGGCCGAGATCAGTTCGGCGGGCTTGTCCTCCGTCTTGACCGGCACGAGGTCGACGGCAATGCCGGCATAGGCGGCCGCCATGCGGACCTTCGAGCTATAAGGAGATGTGGAAGCATAGAGCAGTTTCGGCATGATCGGGTTCCCAGTTGTTTGCGGCACTGTTGACCGAGCAGGGTCCGAAGGGCAACGGCCAGCGGGCCGAACCGGATTAGCCAATGCTTTTTGCCGGCGCAGACGCCAATAAAAAGCTCCCGGAAGTTTTGCTGGCAGCAAAAATTTCCGAGAGCTTTAGGAGGAGCGTTCGCTCCGACTTCGCTCGCTCTGACACCGAACTGGCGAGAGGGGCGCCTGAGTGGCACCCGCCCTCACCTGCTTGCGCCAGCCAAGCGAAGCTACGTGATTACTTCTTGGCGGCCGGCTTCTTTGCCGGAGCTGCCTTCTTCACGGCTGCCGGCGCCTTGGCGGCGGCGGCCTTCATCGGAGCCTTGGCGGCGGGCTTGGCCGCGGCCTTCGCTGCCGGTTTCTTGGCGGCGGCGGGCTTGGCTGCTGCCTTGGCAGCCGGCTTGGCCGCTGCCTTGGCGGCGGGCTTTGCCGCGGCCTTGGCCGCAGGCTTGGCTGCTGTCTTGGCCGGAGCCTTGGCGGCTGCCTTCGGTGCTGCTGCCTTCTTCACTGCTGCAGGTTTCGCGGCAGCTTTAGCTGCCGGCTTCTTTGCCGGCGCTTTCGCTGCCGGCGCCTTGGTTGTCGTCTTTGCCATGCGATGCCCCTTGCGTTTTGCCGATGGTCGTGAGTGACCCGGCGTGTCTATGCATATCTGACTCGCGACTGTCTAGCCAGCGAAGCAACACAATGATTTTCAGTTATTGAATTTTGGTTACACAAAGATGCATCGTATGGAAAAATTGCGAGCGAATCTGTCACTTTCCAAGTGACGGCCCGGCCCGCAGACTTTCGCCCCGCTTCTATCGCCCGATCATCCATCTGCCCGCGGCATAAGCTTATATCACAATGTGAGCAGAGTGCTCACAATAGAGAACACGCCGCCGAACGCGGGCTTCATCTTGTCCAGCGAAAACATCTACAGATGAACCGGCCAGGGGAGACGATCAAAGCTTGCGCATTTGAAAGTGAGCTTAAAGCTCATATTCGAGCGCTGCCGTGAACCTCCGCCGGCTCGCGTTCAGCCCGCAAGCGACGCGCCGGCTCGGAGCGATGCAGATGGACGGCGTAGGTATCCCAGGGCGGCGAGACCGCGATCCCGGCCAGCATGCGGCCGATCTCGCCGCGATGGTAGCTGCCGTGCAGGACGACATGGGTCAGCATCTCCTGCCTCGTCATGCAGCCCTTGTCGCCATCGGTGAAGGTGAAGGCGACGGGTTCGGCAAGCCCTTGCTCCGAAACAGTTTCCAGATAGTCGAGATACCACCGATCGACCTCGGCCAAGGCGACGCGCAGCTCGCGCGGTTCGGGCGTGGCTGGCGTATTGTCGCTCGCATATTCATGGGCGACGCCCTTCAGATGCGCGGCAAAAATCCGCGACACGACATGGATATGGTTCATCAGACGGAGCGCGGCGTGGCGTTGTCCGGCCGTCCCGAGACGGATCCATCCCGGCAAGCTTCTCCACGAGCTCATCGTTTGCCCAGGCCTGATAGGCGAGCATGCCCTTCAGCAAGGTCTTGGCACTCATCTCGCGGCCCCATTTGCTTTGGTGAAATGAATGTGAGTATCTTGTTTATATTCTCGGGAGACAGGCCAGCATGTCTACTCGCATTGCAAAGCCGGCCACACGCATGCGCAAGCAGCCGCGCCAGGCGCGTTCGATTGCCACCGTCGAGGCGATCATCGAAGCCGGTGCTCACGTTCTGAGCGAGCTCGGCTGGGCGGGCTTCTCCACCAACAAGGTGGCGGAAGCCGCAGGCGTCAGCATCGGCTCGCTCTATCAATATTTTCCCGACAAGCTGGCTCTGGTCGAAGCGATCCGGCGCCGTCACTTCGATCATGTGCTGTCGGTGATTCGCGAAGCGGCGGCGGAGGAGAAGCCGCTCAAGCAATTCGCGCGCGAGCTGGTACGCGGCATGATCGGCGCGCACTCGATCCATCCAACGCTGCACCAGGTGCTGCTCGACGAGGCACCCGGCGACCGCGGCTCACGCGCCGCGCATGCCTCGTTCCAGGCGCGCTATCTCGAACATTACGCGGCGGCCGTCGCGCAGTACCGCAAGCGCCGCAAGGATACCGAGACGATGGCGCGCGTGCTCTCCTCGGCGGTCGAGGGCGTGATCCACAACGCGGCACGGCGCAACATGCTCGACGCTCCGGAGCTGCAGAAGCAGCTTGTCGAGCTGATCCAGGTTTACATATCGGGCGGCAAGGTAGCCTGAGTCGGCAGAAGCGGAGCAGGCTACGAGCGGACCTGTTTCCGCGGCCCGCGACGAGACCTGAAAGCCAGAAGCCATTCAGGATAGGTCGGTGGGACAGCGACCCTGCCCCTGCCGCTAGTTTCCCTCGTGGGGAGATGCCCGGCGGCTAGAGGGACGTCCCGTAGAGCGCGCCTTCAATGTTTGTCGGCCAGCGCCAATTATCTGAGAACGCGGCAGCGGCCGTTATAGACCAGCCAGCGATCGAAGCCCAAGACGCAGAATTCGACATTGTCGCCGATCGAGGCAAAGCCCTGGCCTTCCTCGATCAGGTAGAAGATCGAGCGGTCACGGCCGTCCGACAGGTTGACGGTGGCGCGGCAGTAATGGCGGCCGATCGGCCATTCGTCGCTCGCCGGTTCGTAGCGATGCTGGCGGATGTTGCGGAAGTCGGTGATCGCGACCTGCGGCAGATGCGGCACGTGATGTACCTGATAGGAGAAGCGGTCGGTGATCTTGTTCAGTACCCATGCCTCGCCGCAGACGCTGCCGTCGTCCTCAGTGTAGACGGAAAGGTCGGCGGCCTGCGCCGCCTGGCCGAAGCCCAGCGGAGCGGCAAAGGGAGTGGAGAGCGCAACCAGCGCGGCAAGAGCGGAATGAGCGAAGCGAGTCATGATAGCCTCTCAAGGTCGGTTCCGCGCACTGTGCGGATTCGCTTGGCGGCGGTCAAGCGGTCGCGAAAACAATGGTTTCCGCAAACCTTCGTTCCAGACTTCACCAGCTAGTTCGGTTGTGTGGAGATTCAGGTCATGCCGGCATCGCCTGCATCTCCATACAACCTAAAATGTGCCGGCCAGCAGCAGCCCGCCGATGACGGCAATGTTGATCAGAAACGCATTGCGCAGCACCTGGCGCTCCGGCTCCTGGCTCACCCAGAAACGCAGCAGCATGAGGTTCGTCGCCAGCGTGAAGACGACCAGCGCGCCGGCCGCGAAGGACCGAGCGATACCGATGGCAAGCAGGAAACCCGCAACGATCTCGACCGTCGAACCGGCGGCCAGCATCAAGGCCGGGGCCGGAAATTTCTGCGCGGCCAGATAGTCGCGCATCGCTCCGAATTTCAGGAAATGCTCGATCCCGGCGAAAACGAACACGCCGCCGATGAGGAGAGCGCCAAGCGCTTGAATGGTTTGAACAGGCATGGCGGCCTCCTGCGGCGGCGTTTCTTGCTTCGCTCAGTCCTCGGGGATGAAGGCCGGGTTGTAGACGACCTCCCACAGGTGATCGTCGGGATCCTGGAAGTAGCCGGCATAGCCGCCCCAGAAGGTCTTTTGCGCCGGCTTGACCACACGCGCGCCGGCCTTGACGGCCTCGGCCATCACGGCGTCGACCTCGGTCTCGCTGCCGACATTGTGGCCGATGGTGAGTTCCGTAGGGCTGCGGCCGGTTTGCGGCACCGTGGCATCCCAGGCGATGCTGGCGCGCTCGTAGATGGCGAATTTCAGCCCGCCGGCAAGCTCGAAGAAGGCGACGGCGCCATGCTCGAATTCGCGGCCGATGATGCCCTCGGTCGGCAGGCCGAGGCCGTCGCGATAGAATTTGAGGGAGGTTTCCAGATCGTCGACGCCGAGCGTCAATACAGTGATGCGAGCTTTCATTTCTTTCACTCCTTTCTATATTCGTGACCACAGTCGCAAACGGACGCGGTCTGATGCGAGCGCGTGAAGCGCCATGAAGTTGCGTCCGTTTTGCCATGGATGAGGTGGCCGGCATTGAATATTTCGGCCAAAATGACCGTCGCACCGATCCGGCAACCCGGCTGGAGCAGATCGGAGAGAGAATGGAACCGGTTCTGGCGCAGACCACCGGCTTCTTTCGCGAGCGGCCCGTCGCTGGCGGCCTCGCCGCCGCCTTCTGTGCGGTCTGGGTTCACCGCATGGACGAGCGCGCCGTTCCCCCGATCGTCATCACGCCGGACGCAACAATCGACCTGCAATGGATCGACGGCCGCTTCCGCGTGGCCGGGCCGGACAAGGAGCCGCAGATCGAGACGCCGCCGGCCGGTGCGGTGATCGTCGGCTTCCGCTTCCGGCCGGGCGCGGCCGCTGGCTGGCTCGGCGTCCCGGCCGGCGAAATCGTCGGCGGACGGCTGGACCTCGGTGAATTGTGGGGCACGCGGGCTCGCGAACTGTCGGACCGCATCAAGGCCGCGACCGACCTGCCGGCCTTGCTGCGGCAGTTGGAAGAAACGATCGGCATGCATACCGAAGGCCGCGAGGCGCTCGACCCACAGATGGGCCGGGCCTTTGGCGTCCTGGACGAGGGCCTGCCGCCGGAAACGCCGCTGGTTCCGTTCCTGCAACGCCAGCTGCATATGAGCGAGCGGACGCTGCGCCGGCGTTTCGAGGACGCCTTCGGCTATGGCCCGAAGACGCTCGACCGCATCCTGCGCTTCCATCGGTACCGGCGCCTGCAGCGGCAGCAAGGCGATGCCTCGACCGCGCTGCTCGCCATCGAGGCCGGCTATGCCGACCAGGCGCATCTGATCCGCGAAAGCCGGCGGCTGACGGGCGTGACGCCTACGGCGCTGACTTAAGGTGACATGGTCGCCCTATTCGCCCGCCAGCCACTCGAGCGACCAGCGCGACGGTTGCCGAAGGGCGAGCGCCTCGTGCAGAGCGGGCAATAGGACCTTCAACTCGCCTTCCAGCGTGTAGGGCGGATTGACCACCACCAGCCCGCTGCCATCGAGGCTGGGCTCGTCCGAGGCGGGCCGGATCTCGAAGGCGATGTCGAGCAGCTTCGGAATGCCGGCTTCCTTCAGCGCCGCGCGGAAGGCTGTTACCGCCTTGCGGTCCTTGATCGGATACCAGAGTGCGTAGATGCCGCCCGGCCAGCGCCGGTGCGCTTTGCGAAGCCCTTCGACGAGCCGGGAGAACTCGCCCTCCTCCTCGAAGGGCGGGTCGATGAGGACGAGGCCGCGCTTTTCCTTCGGCGGCAGTTGCGCGCCGAGCGCCAGCCAGCCGTCGAGCTCGATCACCCTTGTCTGGAAATCGCCGGCGAAGACGGATTTCAGCCGCGCGGCATCCTCGGGGTGCAGTTCGATCGCCGTCAGCCGGTCCTGGTTGCGCAGGAGATGGCGCACGATCAGCGGCGAGCCGGGATAGTGCTGGAGGCCGCCGTCGGGATTTTGCGCGCGCACCGCTTCCAGATAGGGCTGAAGCAGCGCTGCTGCCTGCGGCTCGAGCGCAATCTCGGCCAGCCGACCGATGCCGCCCTGCCATTCTCCCGTCTTGCCGGCCTCCACCGAGGCGAGATCGTAGCGGCCGATGCCGGCATGGGTGTCGATGACGCGGAAGGCCTTGTCCTTCTGCTTGAGATATTCGACGAGGCGCGCGAGCACGGCATGCTTGACGACATCGGCGAAATTGCCGGCGTGGTAGGCGTGGCGATAGTTCATATGCGGCTCACTCCCAAGAGCATGATGTCGACCGAAAACCGCTTCACATTTTTCGGCATCATGCTCGTGGCGGACCGTTGCGGCCCCAGCGCGGCGGTGGCGGCTGCGAATTGGGATTTTGCGGATGGTCTCCGCCGCGGCGCCCGAAGACCAGCGACAGCACCAGTCCGGCAAGGCCGACGCCCATCAGCGTATAGCCGGCCGGCTCAGCGCGTTCGTCGATCGAGCCGGTGCCGGCGCGCAGGATGAGATCGACCGCGCGGATGTCGATGCCGTCGGCATCGCCGGGGCCGACGGTGAAGACATAAGGACCGGGCGTGACGGTTTTGATGACGCCGGCCTCGTCGCGAAAAATCTTGTCGGGCAGTTGCGGGCTGGCCTGGCGCGGGTTGTCGGTGTGATTGAAGGAGAGCGCCGAGGCCAGCGCCGTGCGGCCGCCGTTCGCCGCCGTCAGCGTCAGCACCGCGCGCTGCTGGCCGGCGACCCGTTCGGCCCGCGCGGTCAGGTCGACCAACACCCGCACCGGCGCGTCGCCTGCGGAGAGCTGCACGGTGACGGGCCGGAAGCGGCCGCCCTCATAGACGCGGTAAGTGCCGATCGCATGGCCGGAAAAATTGCTCATCGCCCAAGGATAGAAGATGCCGATGGCGGCACCGGCGATAAGGAGAAGGACGGAGAGGAAGCGCATTCAGAGCCTTGGCTGTTTTCGGCTAGCCGCCATTTCCTGCTAGCGGTTTTGGTCGCGGACAGCTTCGCGGACCCGCTCCATCTCGTCCAGAAACATTTCCAGGCCAAGCTCGAAAGTCTTGTCGAAGCCGGTGGTGCCGAAATAGGCGCCGGCTTTCGCGACGCTCGGATAGTCGCGCGCCAGCTCCTGGTCGCTGACGGTGGTGACCGCCGAAGGTCCCTTGGCGTAGCCGGCTGTCTCGTCGAGGACCGCGCCCATCAGATAATAGCCGGCGGCGCGGAACAGACGGGCGCTGAGCTCAGGTCCGAAGCCGCCATCCTCGAACAGGCCGATGATGGCGTTGAGCTTGGCGAGGCAGGGCGGCGAGTTCATGCGATAGACGACGATGAAAGGCGCGAAGGCCGGATGCTCGGTCGCGACGCGCCGGAATTCCTGCATGCCGATGCGGGCCCGCTCGCGCCAGGGCAGGCTGTCGTCTGGGATCACGAGGCCGCTCATCTGGCGGTCGACCAGCGCCTCGTAGAGATGCGCCTGCGAGGGGAAGTGATGGTAGATGCTCATCGCCTCGCAGCCGAGCCTGGCGGCGAGCTTGCGCATCGAAAAGCCGGACAGCCCTTCCCGCTCGATCACCTCGAAGGCGGCATCCTCGATCATCTCGCGGGAGAGTTTTCCGCGGGTTCGCTTTTTTTTGCTCGATGCATCCATGGCGCTTGACAACTTACACTGTAAGGCTCATCTTCCGTATACCTTACATCGTAAGGCTAGCAAAAACCAGAGGAGAACATCATGTCAGTCATTCGCATCGCCTCAACCGTGCATTCCTGCCTTCGTTCCGCCTCGCTCATCGCCGCTGCAGGCGTGTTTGCCGCCGTGCTGGCGTCCGGGCCTGCCCGGGCCGATGATTACGACGCCACCCTCAAGGACATCCAGTCGACGATGGGCGGCGTGCCGAGCTTCGTGAAACAGTTCCCGAAAGCCGGTCTGCCCGGCGCGTGGGCCGAGGTCAAGGCCATCGAGCTCAGCGACAAGACGGCGCTGCCGCCAAAGGTCAAGTCGCTGATCTCGCTGGCGGTCGCGGCGCAGATCCCCTGCCAATACTGCATCTGGTCGGACACGCAGGATGCCAAACGCGCCGGCGCGACCGACGAGGAAATCCAAGAAGCCGTCGTGATGGCGGCGCTGACGCGCCATTGGAGCACCGTCTTCAACGGCATGCAGGTCGATTTCGACCAGTTCAAGAAAGAGATAGGCGGAGAATAGGACTTACTCGGCATAACTTATCCGGCAAGCGGGCGGGCGCGAACCCCGCCCGCTTTTCGCCGCCCCGATCGAGGCTCCAACCAAGCTTATGGATTCGCCGCCGCCGCTGTTCTATAGGAACAGCGCGTTGAAAAAGCCGGCGCGGATCCGATATCGGACCGGCGCCGGCCGGGCCGACATCCGAGAGTTGCCCCTGTGTGGGACTCTGATTGCGCTTCCGCCCCAACCGGGCGGCCCATTTGGAGACCTGATTGAAGCGAGCGATATCGATAGTCGTCACCCTGGCGCTGCTGGCATGGCTTGCCAGCGACCAGCGCTGGAAGATGGTCGGCGATGCCTTCGTCTCCATCACGCCCGGCGCCTTCGCGGTGATCGCGGCGGCGCTGTTTGTCACCTATGTGCTCCGGGCGCTGCGCGTCTGCGACGAATTCCGCGACGATGTGAACGGTCGCTTCGGCGCAACGCTGCGCGTCATCCTGATCCACAATGCGATGATCAACATCGTGCCGTTCCGCGGCGGGGAGACGGCCTTCCCGATCCTGTTGCGCCAGGTGTTCGGCGTCTCGATCGTGCGCGCCAGCGCCTCGCTCCTGTGGTTCAGGCTGCAGGACGCTTTCGTCGTCGGCGTGCTGGCCTGTCTGGTCTGGCCGGGCCTGCATCCAGCGCTGAGGGCCGCCGGCATCGCGGCGCTGATCGTCGCCGCCTGGTACCTGCCGCGCTGGGCGCGCGCGCCGCACAACTGGACAGCGGGCGGCAGGATCGTCTCAAAACTCGGCAAATTGCGCGACATCTTCACCGAAGCGACGGGGCGCTCGCGCTATGGCTGGTGGTGGACGATCGCCAACTGGGCGCTGAAGCTCGGCGTGCAGGGCTGGCTGCTCGCGATGCTGCTTGGCACCTCGTTCCAGACCGCCTTTCCCGGCGCCGTCGGCGCGGAGGCCGCCGCCATCCTGCCGGTGCAAGGCGTCGCCGGCTTCGGCACCTATGAGGCGGGCGCCGCCGCCGCGCTGCTTTATTCCGGCATCGCCATGAAGGACGGCCTGCAGGCGGCGCTTGCGCTGCATCTCTTCATCCTGTGCTCGGCGGTCGCAACCGGTGCGATCGCCTGGCTGTTCCCCTCGAAATCGACGCTGCCGGACACCCCGGCGGCAGGACCGGCAAGGAAATGACCGCGATGAACGTGCTTCCCATCCCCGCATCGGGATTGCCCGAGGGCGCCGTCATGCCCGAGCACAAGCTCTCAATCGTCATTCCGATGTACAACGAGGCCGACAATGTCGAGCCGCTGCTGGTCCGCATCCATCAGGCGATGGAAAACTACAGCCAGCCCTGGGAAGTGGTGCTGGTCGACGACGGCAGCACCGACGCCACGCCCGCCGAAATCCGGCGCCTTGCGGCAGTCTACGGGCCGCATGTGCATGGCGTGGAGCTGGTGCGCAATTACAAGCAGACCGCCGCCATGCAAGCCGGCCTCGACACAGCGCGCGGCGACGTCATCGCAACGCTCGACGGCGACCTGCAGAACGATCCGTTCGACATTCCGCGCATGGTCTATCGCCTGCTGACCGAGGATCTCGACCTCGTCGCCGGCTGGCGCAAGGACCGCAAAGAAGGGTTCTGGTTGCGCCGCCTGCCGTCCCGCATCGCCAACAGGCTGATCGCGCGCGTCACCGGCGTCAAGCTCAAAGACTATGGCTGCAGCCTGAAGGTGTTCCGCGGCAGCGTCATCCGCAGCGTCCGGCTCTATGGCGAAATGCACCGCTTCATCCCGGCGTGGCTCGCGACCGTGACGACGCCGCGCCGCATCGCGCAAGAAGTGGTGACGCATCACGCCCGCATCCACGGCCAGTCGAAATACGGCATCTCGCGCACCTTCCGCGTGGTGCTGGACCTCGTCTTCATGTTCTTCTTCCTGCGCTACCGCACGCGGCCCGGCCATTTCTTCGGCGGCATCGGCATAGTGCTCGGCGTGCTCGGCTCGCTGATCCTGGCCTATCTCTTCGCGATCAAGGTTTTCTGGGGCCAGGATATCGGCACAAGGCCGATGCTGATCACCGGCTTCTTCCTGGTGATCGCCGGGCTGCAGGCGGTGACATCGGGCGTGCTCGCCGAGATGCTGTCGCGCGTCTATCTGGAGGCCAACGGCGCGCTCGCCTATGTGGCGCGGCCGCAGCCCGCGCATGGCGAGGGCGACGGCTGGCACTGGCCGAACAAGCCGGCGGCCTCAAAGCCAAAGCCGCGCCGGAAATGACCCGGCCAGCGGGCGTCGATAGCAGCCGCGTTGCCAATCACGTCCGTAACCCGCTCAGCCGGTACCGCTCTGCCGGTTCCGACAATCTTGATCCGCATTCTCCCCCGCCGCATGAGCTTGGCCCTGTCTAGCAAAAAGCGCGGCACTTGCGACTCCGGAGTCGATCAACCGGCGGCGGGGCTGGCCGGCCGAACTGCCAGTCCCGCCTGCTCTAACCGTTCGACGAGCCAGGCAATACCTGCGTCCATCATCGCGACCTTCGGCACCAAGGCGGTGATCTGAAAGCGCGGCAACGTCACAGGGGCGTCGACGGCGATGACGCCGAAGCGGCGCCCATGCATGCCCACGAAACGACGCGGCAGCGCCGAGACGAAGTCCGTTTCGGCCAGCACGGCAAGCGCGAACATGAAATTGGGGACGGTGAGCGCGATGCGCCGCGACCGGCCATGCGCGGCAAGCGCGGTATCGACGAAGCCCAGCGCATCGCCTGTCTGCGACACCACGAGATGTTCCATGGCGCAGTATGCCTCGATGCCGCTGTCCTGCGAGAACCGGTGCCCGGCGCGCATGGCAATGACGAAATCCTCTTCATAGAGCGTGCGTCGAAGAAAGCGCTCGGGCGCATTGTCGATCGGGATGACCGCCACATCCATGAGCCTTGCCTCGAGCTCGGCGATGACATCGCTCCAGGCGGGCAATGGCGAGGTCTCGCCTTCCCTCGGCAGCAGCTGGCGGATGCCGATGTCGATGCCCGGCGCGCTTCGACGCAGGACTTCGAGCAGCGGTGGCAGGAAGACCGCGGAGGCGCCGTCGGGCGCACCGATGACGAAGCGGCGGCTGGAGCGAGTTGGATCGAAGGGCTCGGCGCTGGCGACGACGCTTCTCACGCGCGCCAGGATTTCGGCGACAGGCGCGGCGAGCTCCAGCGCGCGGTCGGTCGGCACAACGCCCCTCGGCGTGCGCAGGAAAAGCGGATCACCGAGCAACCCGCGCAGCCGGCCGAGGCCATGGCTGACCGCCGACGGCGACAGGTTCAACCGCGACGCCGAGCGGCTGACATGGCGCTCCTCCATGACGGTCTCGAACAGGACCAGCAGGTTGAGGTCGACGCGCGATAGATCAATTTCGTGCAGCATATTGCTGAAATCATATCACTGGATTCATCTCGGTTGAAGTGAGATCGTCCCGCATCGGTCGGACGGCGAAAGTCGTCTGGCTTGGTTCCCGATCTTTCCAGGAGGTTCTCTATGTCCAAATCCACACACACGACCGGCAAGGCCGGCGCGCCGCTCGAGCGGAAAGCCCGAAGCAACGCAATTTCCAGGCGGCTGGCGCTGGCGGCGCCGCTCGCCCTGCCGCTGGCAATGCAAGCTGCCGCAAGTAATGCCGCGCCGCAGGCGGCCATAGACGACGCGGCTCTGAAGGAGCTTCTGGCAAGGGCGGAGGCGGCCAGTTCGGCCTTCGTGCGTGGCGACATGAAAGCCTATCTCGACCTGATCGAGATCGCGCCCGACGTCACCTTGATGCAGCCGTTCGGCGGTCCGTTCTCAAGAGGTTTCGACAGAAGCCCCAAACATCTGGCCGAACTCGCCAGCTACTTTCAGGACGGCACGGTAAGAATGGAACTGGTGCAAGCTTACGCATCGGGCGACATGGCGGTGCTCGCCGTCATCGAGTGGGGGCATGGCAAGGTTGGTGGCCTGGAGCAGGAATGGCCGCTCAGGGTGACGCTGGTTTTTCGCCGCGAAAACGGCAAATGGCTGCTGGCGCACCGGCACGCCGACCCGCTCGTCCATAAGATCAGCCTTGAGCAGCTGTCAGTACTGGCAAAGGGCTGAAGATCGCAAAGACGCTTCGGTTCGGCGGGCAGCGGAAGTCTGAGCGCCGGACCGATGGTGAAGTGATGCTACGCCTTGCGTTCCCAGCGCCGGTCCGGCGTCTGCTGCCAGTAGGTCACGGCGTGGCCGGCTTCCTTCATCGTCTTCCAATGGCCGCGGGCGGCTTCGAGCTGTGCGGCGTCATGGCCGTCGAAGAGGAAGACGGCGCGCTCGTATCCCGATAGCTCGGGCGGGCTGGCGCCATCGACCAGGAAACGGATCTGCGCGGCGTTCTGGTTGCCCTCACCCGTGGTGAGCAGGACCGGCTGCTCGGCCGGATAGGCCTCGCGGTCGGTGGCATGAGCCAGGAAGGAATCGTCGCGGAACGTCCACAGATGCTGGTCGAGCGCGTCGCGCCGCTCTTCCGTGCCGGTCTGCACCACAGCGCGCCAGCCGCGCTCGACGCTGCGCTCGAGCAGGCCGGGCAGCGCCTCCTCCAGCGTCGATTCGGTCAGATGGTAGAAGAGGATGTCGGCCATCCCCTACCCTTCGTAATGATCGCGCATCAGCCTGTCGAGCAGCCTCACGCCGAAGCCCGAGCCCCAGGACTGGTTGATCTCGCTCGACGGCGCGCCCATCGCGGTGCCAGCGATGTCGAGATGCGCCCATGGCGTGTCCTTGACGAAGCGTTGCAGGAACTGCGCGGCGATGATGGCGCCGCCATAGCGGCCGCCGATGTTCTTCATGTCGGCGTTCTTGGAATCGATCAGCTTGTCGTATTCAGGCCCGAGCGGCATGCGCCAGACCCGCTCCTGGCTGGCCTGGCCGGCGCCGAACAGCCGGCCGGCGAGTTCGTCATTGTTGGAGAACAGGCCGGCATAGTGCTGGCCGAGCGCCACCATGATGGCGCCGGTCAGCGTCGCCAGATTGATCATGAATTTCGGCTTGAAACGGTCGTTGGCGTACCAGAGCGCATCGGCGAGCACGAGGCGGCCTTCGGCGTCGGTGTTCAACACTTCGATCGTCTGGCCCGACATCGAGGTGACGATGTCACCGGGCCGCTGGGCGTAGCCGTCGACGGCATTCTCGACGAGGCCGATGATGCCGACCACGTTGGCCTTCGCCTTGCGCGCGGCGAGCGCATGGATCAGCCCGGTGACGGCGGCCGCTCCGCCCATGTCGCCCTTCATGTCTTCCATGCCGGAGGCCGGCTTCATCGAATTGCCGCCGGTGTCGAAGGTGACGCCCTTGCCGATGAAGGCAAGCGGCGCGTCCTTGGCCTTGCCGCCATTCCAGCGCATCACCGCAAGGCGGGCGCCGCGCGGCGAGCCTTGCGCAACGCCAAGCAGCGAGCCCATGCCGAGCTTCTTCATTTCTTTTTCAGCCAGGATCTCGACCTCGACGCCAAGTTGCTCCAGCAGCTTGACGCGTTCGGCGAATTCGACCGGGCCTAACGCATTGGCCGGTTCGTTGACGAGGTCGCGCGCAAGCAGAACGCCGTCCACCACCGCTTCCTCGCCGGCGAAGGCCTTCTTCGCGGCCGCGGGGTCGGCGCAATGGACGGTTATCTTGGCGGGCTTGGCCGCCTCGGCCTTCTTGGTCTCAGGCGCCTTTGAATCGGATTGCCCGTCTTCCTTGTCCTTCCTGGTCTTGTATTTGTCGAAGGAATAGCTGCGCAGCAGGATGCCGGCGGCAAGGCTGGCCGCCTGGCGGCCATCCGGCTGCAGATCGGGCAGATCGAGGACGACGGCCACCTCGGCCGCCTTGCGCAGCGAAGCGGCAACGGCGCCGCCGAGCTTCAGCCAAGCATTGTCGTCAAGGCTCGAGACCTTGCCGGCGCCGATCGCCACAAGCCGGTCGACAGACGTTCCTTCCGGCGCCAGCACCTCGGCCGAGCTTGCGAACTTGCCGGAAAAATCCGCGACCGGAAACGCGCGTGCAAGCGCGCCGGCCGGATCGCAGGCCTTCGCCGCCTCGCCAAGCCCGCCGCCATCTGCCGCGAATACGAAGACGCTGCCCTTTTTCGGCGCAGCGAATTTGGCGAAAGAAATGGAGGGTCTCGACGTCATCAGGTCCTGCTTTCGGGGATGGCCGCGGGGGTCGGCAAAGGTTTGGCAAGCGTGCGCGACATTTCGGTCGTTTTGAGCCATTTGGCAAGACTTTGGCCGAAATCGCTGTCTATATCAGCGCCACAATAGACAAAGGATTCGCCTCGGCACGGCGTCAGCTTTTAGCCGTAACCTGCTGTTAACCATCAATGTTTCGCATTTCTTATCAATTGGCGCGGAGACTCCGCCACGCCGGGGCAGACGGCGTGGGGCGACAATCCGGAGCGAGCCGCCTATGACCCAGTTGTGCACGCGTCGCCGGATCACTACTTTGTCGACGGGCATGATGCCGTTCGGCAAAATCGAGAAAAGCCTTCATGAAGGTCGTTGAACGCTACATCATGCGCCGGGCGCTGACGATGTTCCTCGCCGCGCTGGCCTGGACGCTGGCGATCGTGTGGACGACGCAGGTGCTGGCCAAGATCGACCTCGTCACCGACAACGGCCAATCGGCGCTGACCTTCTTCGAGGTCGCGGCCCTCATCATCCCCTCCATCATCCCAATCGTGGTGCCGTTCGCGCTGGTGGTGGCGGTGGCGCAGACGCTGAGCGCCATGAACACCGATTCGGAGCTGGCCGTGCTCAGCGCCGCGGGCGCCTCGCGCTGGACGATCGCGCGGCCGATCCTGCTGCTGGCGGCTTTTGCCTGCGCCTTTTCCTTCATCGTCGACAATGCGATAGACCCCTATGCCAGGCAGAAGAACCGACAGCTGGTAGCCGCTTCGCGCGCCGACCTCGTGTCGCTGATCATCCAGGAAGGCACGTTCCGCAAGATCGATGACGGCCTGTACCTGCAGGTCGGCGAACGCCTTCCCGGCAACCGGCTGGGCGGCATCTTCGTCGCCGATTCGCGCGAGGAAGGCGCCAGCCTCACCTACTATGCCAAGACAGGCAGCATCGTCGAAAAGGGCGACGAGAAGGTGCTGATGATGAATGACGGCGTCATCAACCGCAAATCGGTGACCGGCGATCTCTCCGTCATCCGCTTCACCTCTTACGCCTTCGACATGTCGGCCTTCATGTCGGCGGCGAACGACATCACGCTTTTGCCCAAGGACCGCACGACCGCGTATCTGCTCAACCCAGATCCAAACGACAAGATGTTCCAGCGCGAACCGGGCAGCTACCGTGCCGAGCTCAACCAGCGCTTCGCCGAATGGTCCTATTCGCTGGTGTTCGCGCTCATCGCGCTTGCGGTGGCGGGCGATGCGCGCTCGCATCGCGAAGCGCGCATCAATCCGCTGATCACGGCGATCGCGATCGCGCTTTTCGTGCGGTGGCTGGGCTTCTTCGCCGCCGGTAAAGCCGACAAGGTCTGGTACTATGTCTATCTGCTCTACGGCATACCGCTCATCGCCTCCGCGGTTTCGGTCTGGTTCATCGTCTCGTCCCGCACTATGGAATTGCCGGTCAGTTGGGCCGACTGGCTGACGGGCCTTGCCAAGCGCGCCGGCGAAAACTGGACGACGTTCAAGCTCTGGCTCGCCCGGCGCGCTTCGGGCCAGGGAGCCTGACCATGGGCTGGACGCTGGGCCGCTATTTCTTCTTCCGCTACGTCTCGATCACCTTCTGGTTCTTCCTGGGCCTGCTGGCGCTGGTGTTCCTGATCGACTTTACCGAGCTTTCCGGCCGCACGACCGGGCTGCCCGGCTTCACCTACGGCATAGCCTTCGCCATTTCGGCGCTGAGGATGCCGATGATCATGCTGCAGACGGTGCCGTTCGTCGGGCTGTTCTCTGCGATGGCGACGCTGGTGTCGCTCAACCGCCGCTATGAGCTGGTAATCGCGCGTTCGGCAGGCGTGTCGGCCTGGCAGTTCCTGTTCCCCTGCTGCGTCGGCGCGCTGATGTTCGGCGTGCTGTCGGTCGCCATCATCAACCCGATCGCCGCGCATGGCTTTTCCTGGTCCGAGCAGATGGAGAACGACCTGAGGGCCGGCAAGTCGAATGCCGTCACGACCAACGTCACGCCGTGGCTGAGGCAAAAGACCGAATCGGGCGACACCATCATCGGCGCCCGCGCCATCCTCAACCAGGGGCTTGAGATGGCGGATGCGGTGTTTTTCGTCCTCGACCCGCAGGGCAACATCGCCGAGCGAAAGGATGCCGCCAAGGCTTTCCTGCGCGACGGCTACTGGGAACTGCAGGACGTCAAGGTCTTCAAGGGCGGCAACATCCAGGCGCTGGCCTTCGACAAGGTGCCGACCAATCTCAAGCCGGAATTCGTGCAGGAGCGCCTGGCGCGCCCGGAAACCATCCCTTTCTACGAGCTGCCGCACAAGATCGAGATCGCCCGGTCCTTCGGGCTCAAGGCAAACGCCTTCGCCATGCAGTTTGATTCGCTGGTGGCGTTGCCGTTCCTTCTCGTGGCCATGACGCTGATTGCTGCAACGGTTTCAATGCGATTTGCGCGAATGGGGCAGTCGGCAACGATGATTCTGGGTGGCGTCGTGGCCGGCTTTCTGCTTTATGTCGTTTCGGTACTGGTCAAGGCATTCGGTGTAGCCGGATTCGTGCCTACGGTGGTGGCTGCATGGGTTCCGGTTGTCGTGGCTATGTTCTTTGGGGTGACGTTTCTGCTATACAAGGAAGACGGCTAGTGAGGGAGGCGGTCTTGCGCAACCATAGGCAGGCCGGTTTGGCACGCCTCTATGGGGCGACCGCTTTGGCATGTCTGTTCGCCTGTGCGGTGCCGACGGCACCCGCGCTGGCGCAGCAGATTACTGCCAAGCCCGTCCCGTCCGGTTCGCAGATGCTGCTGGCCGCCGACACGCTTGTCTATGACAATGACAAGCATACGGTGACGGCCGTCGGCGGCGTGCAGATCGACTATGGCGGCAACAAGCTGGTCGCCCAGCGCGTGGTGTACAATCGCGACACCAAGCGGCTGGTCGCCAGCGGCGCCGTCGAGCTGATCAACAGCGACGGCACCAAGGTCAATTCCGACCATATCGACATCACCGACGATTTCGCCGACGGTTTTCTCAACGCGCTGCGCGTCGAGACGATCGACAAGGCTTATTTCGCCGCCGAGAGCGCCGAGCGTATGGGCGGCGTGCTCACCACCTTCCACAACGGCGTCTACACGGCCTGCGAACCTTGCGAGGACAAGCCGGACAAAGCGCCGACCTGGCGCGTCAAGGCGCGAAAGATCATCTGGAACGGCGAGAAGAAAACGGTCCGCTTCGAGAACTCGAATTTCGAGTTCTTCGGCTTCCCGCTCGCCTACCTGCCGGCCTTCGAGATCGCCGACCCCACGGTGAAGCGCAAGAGCGGCTTCCTGATCCCCGGCATCGTCTACAACAACCATCTCGGCGTCGGCGTCAAAGTCCCCTATTATTTCGCCCTGTCTCCGACCTATGACCTGACCGTCACCGGCAGCGGCTATACCAAGCAGGGTTTCCTCGGTGAGGCCGAGTGGCGCCAGCGCTTCAACAACGGCCAATACACGCTGAAGATCGCCGGCATCAATCAGCAGGATCCCGACGCGTTCATCGATTCCGCCGGCCATAATGTGAACTCGGGGCCTGCCGACGATCCGAACAAGTTCCGCGGCATGATGGGCACCAAGGGCCAGTTCGCCATCAACGAGCGCTGGAATTTCGGCTGGGACGTGCTGCTGCAGACCGACAAGGAATTCTCGCGCACCTACAATATCGAGGGCTACAGCGACCTCGTCCACCAGTCGTCGATCTATCTGACAGGCTTGAGCGACCGCAACTATTTCGACGTCCGCGCCATGCGCTTCGAGGTGCAGGAAGACACGCTCTCCAGCGATCCGACGTCGCGCTCCGCCAAGCAGCCCTGGGTGCTGCCGTCGCTCGACTATGCCTATATCCCCGACACGTCCGTGGCCGGTGGCCAGTTGTCGTTCAACGTCAACACGCGCGTGATCAGCCGCAACCGGCTGGACGCCGTGCTGGCAAACCCGGCTGTCGACACTTCCTTCAACAATGTGCGCGGTATCGAAGGCGAATCCAGCCGGCTGAGCGCGGAAGCCGAGTGGAAGCGCACCTTCACAACCGATGGCGGTCTGCAACTGACCCCGTTGCTCGCCTTCCGCGGCGACGCCGGCTATGTCAACGCCAATCAGGCTTCGCTCGATGCCGTCAACCAGATGGCGACGAATCTCGGCGAAAACGTCGACATGCGCTCCTCGCTTGCCCGCTACATGGCCACCCTCGGCCTCGAGGCGCGCTGGCCACTGCTGTTCTCGATGCCTAGCTCCAGCCATGTCCTGGAGCCGACGGCGCAGGTTTTCGTGCGTCCGAACGAGCAATATGTCGGCGGATTGGCCGTCCCCAACGAAGACGCGCAGAGTTTCGTCTTCGATGCCACGACGCTGTTCGAGCGCGATAAATTTTCCGGCTATGACCGCATCGAAGGCGGCACGCGCGCCAATGTCGGCTTCCGGTACTCGGGCGCCTATGACAATGGCTGGGCCACGAACGCCATCTTCGGCCAGTCGTACCAGCTCGCCGGCGAAAACTCCTTCGCCGCGCCCGATCTCGTCAATGTCGGGGCCGAGTCCGGCCTGGACAAGCGGAGCTCGGATTATGTCGGCCTTGTCGGCTTCAACAGCCCGAGCGGTTTCTCCGGCTCGCTGAGCGGGCGTTTCGACGAGCAGAGTTGGGAGGTCAGGCGCGCCGAAGTAAAGGCCGCCTATTCCGGCCTGCCGATATCGCTCAGCGCCAAATATGCCTTCATCGGGGCGCAGCCGCTCTATGGCTTCACCACCGATCGTCACGAGCTCACGCTCGGCGCCTCGACGCACCTGGCGCAGAATTGGCGGCTGTTCGGCACCGGCACCTACGACCTCCAGACAAATGTGCTGGTCAAGGACGGTGTCGGCTTCGCCTATAACGATTCCTGCTTCACCTACATCATGACGTATTCGCAGACGCGCGACACCGTCACTAGGGAAGTGTCGCAGAACATCGGTTTCAACCTGTCGTTCCGCACGCTCGGCGATTTCGGTTCGTCAACAAGCGCAGTCGATTCGATCCAGTGACCACGGCGCGGCGCATGGGCTCGGAGCCGTGTGCTCATGGTGCTTGGGTCTTGATTTGACGCGTGATCCCTTGAGTATAGGCTCAATTCTCGGCGTCATGGGCCGGCGACATCGTTTCGCCGCATAAGAGGGCCATGGGTCGACGGCATCGCGCAGGCGTTCGGAGGACGCGCGGCGCCGTCATGGTGGGGAAAATCGGGAAGGCAAGATGAGGAAATACCTTTTTTCGGCGGGATTCGCGCTTCTGGTGGCGGCGACCACGGTCCCGGTCACGGCTGTTGTGCAGCCTGCTTTCGCCGCTGAGATCAAGTATATCGTCAACGGCATACCGATCACCACCGGGGACATCGCGCACCGCGCCGCCTTCTTCAAGCTTCAGCATAAGAAAGGCGATGCGAAGGAGGAGATGATCAACCAGACGCTGCGGTTGGCCGAGGCCAAGCGGCTCGGCATCCGCATCACCGACCAGCAGGTCGACGCCGCCTACCAGCGCTTCGCATCGGGCAACAAGATGCCGCTGGCGAAGCTCGACGCGATCATGGCGCAATCGGGCGTCACCAAGGAGCATTTCAAGGAATTCATCCGCGCCCAGATGGCCTGGAACCAGGCGCTCAGTGCGCGCTATCGCTCCGGGGAAGGCGGCTCGGTGACCGAGCAGGACGCCGTGCGGCGCATGCTGGACAAGGGCGGCGCCAAGCCGACCGCAACGGAATACATGCTGCAACAGGTGATCTTCGTGGTGCCGGCATCGGAGCGCGCCGCCACGCTCGCCAAACGCAAGCGCGAGGCCGACGCCATGCGTGCCCGCTTCAGCGGCTGCAACACCACGCGCGAATTCGCCAAGGGCCTGCTCGACGTCACCGTGCGCGACCTCGGTCGCGTGCTGGCGCCGCAATTGCCGTCCGACTGGGCCGAGCAGATCAAGGCGACCAAGGTCGGCGGCGCGACGCCGACGCGCGAGACCGAACGCGGCGTCGAGTTCATCGGCATCTGCTCCTCGCGCGAGGTCTCCGACGACAAGGCCGCGCAGATGGTGTTCCAGGCCGAGGGCAGCAACGACAAGGACGCCGAAGAGCTCAGCAAGAAATACGTCGCCGAACTGCGCCAGAAGGCCAAGATCGTCGAACGCTAGAGCGACAAGCGTGTCTCGACACAGCAGCGAGTTCGCCCAAACCATGAGCGGCCCGGTCCGCGAGCCGGCATGAGTATGCAGAAAACCGATGCCCCGCTCGCGCTCAGCGTCGGTGATCCCTCGGGCATCGGACCCGAGATCGCCATCGCCGCCTGGCAGGCGGGCGACAGCGCCGGCGTACCGCCCTTCTATCTCATCGCCGACCCCGCCCTCATCGAAGCCCGTGCCCGGCTCGTCGGCGCGAATGTCACGATTGCCGAGACGCTGCCGGGACAGGCAGCGCATCACTTTGCCCGGGCCCTGCCCGTCGTACCGCTCGATGCGCGCCATTTCGACAGCCCGGGAGAACCGGACCCGGCCAACGCCGCCGGCACTATCGAAGCCATCGAGCGCGCCGTCGCGGACTGCCTCGCTGGCCGCGCCGCCGCGATCGTCACCTGCCCGATCGCCAAGAAGCCGCTCTACGATGCCGGTTTCGGTTTTCCCGGCCACACCGAATATCTGGCGCATCTGGCCTCGCGCCACACCGGCAAGGAGGTGAGGCCGGTGATGTTGCTGGCGGGACCTGAACTGCGCACCGTTCCGGTCACCATCCACATCGCATTGGCCGAGGTGGCAAAGGTGCTCACGACGGAGCTGATCGTCGCGACCGCGCGCATCACCGCCGCCGATCTCAAGAGCCGGTTCGGCATCAAGCGGCCGAAGCTTGCGATCGCCGGGCTCAACCCGCATGCCGGGGAAGGCGGCGCCATGGGCTCCGAGGATGCCGCAATCGTCGCCCCGGCGGTCGAGATGTTGAAGGCGGAAGGCATCGACGCGATCGGGCCGCTGCCGGCGGACACGATGTTTCATCCGCGCGCGCGCGCCTCCTATGATGCGGCGCTCTGCATGTATCACGACCAGGCGCTGATCCCGGCCAAGACTTTAGCCTTCGACGAGGCGGTGAACGTGACGCTGGGTCTGCCCTTCATCCGAACCTCGCCCGATCACGGCACCGCTTTCGACATCGCCGGCAAGGGCATAGCGCGCGCCGACAGCCTGATCGCCGCGCTGAGGCTGGCGCGCCGGCTGGCCGACAGCGGACGGCGTGCCGCCGCATGAGGCTCCATTGAACGGACGCACCACGATCGACGGGTTGCCGCCGCTGCGCGAGGTGATCGAGCGGCATGGGCTGCAAGCCAAGAAGGCGCTCGGGCAGAATTTTCTGCTCGACCTCAACCTCACAAGCAAAATCGCGCGCGCGGCCGGAGATCTCGGCGAGTCGACGGTGATCGAGGTCGGTCCGGGCCCAGGCGGACTGACGCGGGCGCTGCTCTTCAACGGCGCGCGGCGCGTGATCGCCATCGAGCGCGACGAGCGCTGCCTGGAGGCGCTGGCGGAGGTATCCAGGCATTATCCCGGCCGGCTCGAGGTCATTCCCGGCGATGCGTTGAAGACCGATTTTGCCGCGCTTGCCGGCGCGGCGAATGGCGGGCCGGTGAAGATCGTCGCCAACCTGCCCTACAATATCGGCACGGAGCTTCTGATCCGCTGGCTGACCGTGGCCGACTGGCCGCCCTTCTACCAATCGATGACGCTGATGTTCCAACGCGAGGTGGCCGAGCGCATCACCGCAGGTCCCGGCAGCGACGCCTATGGCCGGCTCGGCGTCCTGGCCGGCTGGCGCACCGAGGCAAGAATCGCCTTCGACGTACCGCCGCAGGCTTTCATTCCACCGCCCAAGGTCACCTCCTCCGTCGTGCATCTGGTGCCGCGCTCGTCTCCCCTGCCCGCCGACGCAAAAAAGCTTGGCCGCGTCACCGAAGCCGCCTTCGGCCAGCGCCGCAAGATGCTCAGGCAAAGCGTGAAGAGCCTGGGCGGCGAGGCCTTGCTGCTGCGCGCCGGCATCGAGCCTACGCGGCGGGCGGAGACGCTGAGCGTGGAGGAGTTTGTGAGGCTGACGAACGCGGTGTAGCCGCGCCTTTCCCTTCTCCCCTTGTGGGAGAAGGTGTCGCCGAAGGCGACGGATGAGGGGTGCTCCAGGGAATGCCAACGTCTCACTCCGCTGGAACACCCCTCATCCGTCTCGGCGCTGCACGCCGATCCACCTTCTCCCGCAAGGGGAGAAGGAAAGGTCACCCCGTCTTCTCGTCCAGCAAGCCGGAAATGAAGTCGAACAGGCCGGGCCGCCGGTCGCGCCGAAGCCGCTCCGCCGTGACGATGGCGCGGACTTCGGCGAAGGCGCGGTCGAGATCGTCGTTGACGATGACGAAGTCGTATTCCTTCCAATGCTCGATCTCGAGGCGGGCGTTCTTCAGCCTGGTCTCGATGACGGATTCTTGGTCCTCGGCGCGGCGCTTCAGGCGCGCCTTCAATTCCTTCATCGACGGCGGCAGGATGAAGATCGAGACGATGTCGGCGCGCATCTTCTCCTTGAGCTGCTGGGCGCCCTGCCAGTCGATGTCGAAGAGCATGTCGCGGCCTTCGGCCAGTGCGATTTCCGCCGGCTCGCGCGGCGTCGCATAGCAGTTGCCGTGGACTTCGGCCCATTCGAGCAGCGCGTCGGAATCACGCAGCCGCTCGAATTCGCGCATGGTGCGGAAATGATAATGGACGCCCTCGATCTCCGAGCCGCGGCGCGGCCTTGTGGTGACGGAGACCGAAAGCTCGAGGCTCGAATCGCTTTCCAGAAGATTGCGCGCGATCGTCGACTTGCCGGCCCCCGACGGCGACGACAGCACCAGCATCAATCCGCGGCGACGGATGCGGGATCCCAGATCCCGGGCAGACATCGGCTCCTTGGCAACCATTCCCGTCACTCCAGATTCTGGACCTGCTCGCGAAACTGGTCGACCACCGCCTTGAGCTCCAGCCCGATGGCGGTGACCGCGGCGGCATTCGACTTGGAGCATAAGGTGTTCGATTCGCGGTTGAATTCCTGCGCGAGAAAATCGAGCTTGCGGCCAATAGCTGCGCCGCTTTTGAGCAGCGCCCGCGCCGAAGCGACATGAGTCTTCAGCCTGTCGATTTCCTCGCGGATGTCGGCCTTGGTGGCGAGAAAGGCCGCCTCCTGGTGCAGCCGGACGGCATCGAGATTGGCCGAGGCATCCATCAACAGACGCAGTTGCTCGGTGATACGCTCGCGGATCGCCGCGGGCTCCCGCGAGGGATCGGCCTCGGCCTTCAACGTCAGCGCCTCGATGGCGTCGATATGGCCGGCAAGCAGCGCCCCAAGTGCCGCGCCCTCGCTGCGGCGCGCTTGCTCCAGCCCGCCAAGCGCCGCCTCGAGCGCCGAGAGGATCGCAGCATCGAGAATGGCGCGCTCCTCCTCGGTTTCGACGGCTTCGGGAATGTCGAGCACGCCGCGCAGGGAGAGCAGGCCGTCGGCGGTGGCAGGCTGGGTGCCGAACTGCTCCTGCAGGCGCTTCGCCAGCCCCGCCAGATCCTTGAGGAGGGCCTCGTTGACCACCGGCTGGGTTTGCCTTGCGGCGGCGCGGCCGACGGTCAACGTCGCCTGAAAATTGCCGCGCGCGAAACGCTTCTGAACGGTCTGCCGGACGACCGTCTCCAGCCGGTCGAATCCCTGCGGCAATCTCAGCCTTACCTCGGCGCTCTTGCCATTCACGGACTTCACCTCCCAGGCGATCGAGGTGCCTTCGCTTTCGGCGGCGAACCGCGCAAAACCGGTCATGCTTTGCAGGCTCATTGCCCTGTCGTCCCCCTGTCGCGGCCAAGGCAAGCGTCGCCCAGCGCTGCGCGCCTCAGAAATCGCCGGACGATCGGCCGGCGCCCCCTAAAAACATGAATACAGCCTCGCGTCAAAGGACGCGTGTTTGCGTTGGGTGCATGTCGTTTCCCCAAAACCGCTAGGCACTTTTGGGCGACATGCTTCTGTTGATGCAAGTCGCTACCCCAAAACCGCTGCGCACTTTTGGGCGACATGCATTGCGCCTACTGCGCTGCGTCGCCGCCAGCATCCTCGTTCTCGCCATTGTCTCCGGCGTCGCCGCCGTCGGCGTTGCCATCGGGAGCGGCCGGCGCCGTCGTTTGGCCGGAAGCCTTGGCGGCGGCATCCGCCTGCTTCTTCTGCAGCGCCCGGTAGCGGGCGACGTTCTGGTTATGCTCTTCCAGCGTCGCCGCGAAGACATGGCCGCCATTGCCGTCGGCGACGAAATAGAGGTCGTCGGTCTTCGAAGGATTGGCGACCGCTTCGAGCGCCGCACGGCCCGGATTGGCGATCGGCGTCGGCGGCAGGCCCTTGATCATGTAGGTGTTGTAAGGGGTCTGCTTGTCGAGGTCCGACTGATAGATCGGCCGGTCGGCGGGCTTTCCCTTGCCGCCGAACAAACCGTAGATGATGGTCGGGTCCGACTGCAGCCGCATGCCCTTAGCCAGGCGGTTGAGGAACACCGCGGCTACGCGTGAGCGTTCATCGCTCCTGCCCGTCTCCTTCTCGACGATCGAGGCGAGCGTGACGAAGTCGTTGATGTTGGCGATCGGCAGGTCGGGAGCGCGGTGCGACCAGACGTCTTCGACCAGCTTCTTCTGGTCGGCGATTAGCTTGTCGATCATCTGCTGCCTTGTCGCGCCGCGGGTGAAGCGCAGCGTGTCGGTGGCGATGCTGCCTTCCGGAGGCAAGGTCGCCGGCATATCGCCGGTGAGCGCCTCCTGATCGGCGACGCGCTGCAGTGCCTGCTCGACCGTCAGCCCTTCGGGAATGGTGAGCGAGTACATCACCGACTTGCCGCTCTTGAAGAGCTCCATGATGTCGCGCATCGAGGCTCGCGGCTTGATGGCGTATTCGCCGGCCTTCAACGCCGATTCATTGCCGGTGGCGCGCACGCCGAGCCGGAAGATGCGGGCATCGCTGATCAGGTTTCGGCGCTCGAGCTGGTCGGCGATCTCCTGCACGCCGGTGTTCGGCTTGACCATGAAAGTGTCGCCATTGGCGGACGGGCCGGGCTCGACGAAAGCCTGCATGCCGAAATAGAGCGCCGCACCCGAGGCGAGCACCATCAGGATCACCCAAGGAGAGAAAGAAATTCAGGAACACGACGACCTGGCTGCGCGAGGCGCGCGAACGCTTCGACGGCGGCGGTGTGCCGGCTTCCGGGCGCAACGCCTCGGCCGCGGTCTTCGGCACGATCGGACCGTTCGTGCCTTGCCGTCCGAATTCCCCGTCGCTCGGATTAGTGTTCATGACGCCCTGCCGTCTGATCTTGCAACGAATCCCCTCGCGAAAAGCTAGGGGCAAATTTGGCAAAAATGACGGCAGTTGGCGGACTGCCGATTGGTCCGTCTCTGAGCAAATCCGGAGGGGAAACCGCACACTCCGGGGGAATGCTCCGGTTGCTACTCAGCCATTGTAACGCTGGAATACGAGCGAGGCGTTGGTGCAGCCGAAGCCGAAGGAGTTCGACAGCGCGACGTCGATCTGGCGCTGACGCGGCTTGTTCGGCACGAGGTCGATCGCCGTCTCGCGTTCCGGATTGTCGAGATTGATGGTGGCAGGCGCGACGTTGTCGCGGATGGCGAGGATCGAGAAGATCGCTTCCGCGGCACCCGCGGCGCCCAGGAGATGGCCGATGGACGACTTTGTCGACGACATCGAAATCTTCGAGGCGGCATTGCCGACCAGCCGCTCGACCGCGCCGAGCTCGATCGTGTCGGCCATGGTCGAGGTGCCGTGGGCATTGATGTAATCGACATCGGCCGGCGAAAGCTTCGCCCGGTTCAGCGCCGCCGTCATGCAGCGGAAGGCGCCGTCGCCGTCCTCGGCGGGGGCGGTGATGTGGTAGGCGTCGCCGGTCAGTCCATAGCCGGTGACTTCCGCATAAATCTTGGCGCCGCGCGCCTTGGCGTGCTCGAGCTCTTCCAGGACGACGACGCCGGCGCCCTCGCCCATCACGAAGCCGTCGCGGTCGCGGTCATAGGGACGCGACGCTGTTTTGGGACTGTCGTTGCGTTCGGTTGAAAGCGCGCGACAAGCGGCAAAGCCGGCAATCGACAGCCGGGTGATCGGCGCTTCGGCGCCGCCCGCCACCATGACGTCGGCGTCGCCCCACATGATCAGCCGGGCGGCGTCGCCGATGGCATGCGCGCCGGTCGAGCAGGCGGTGACCACCGCATGGTTCGGGCCTTTCAGGCCGTGGCGGATGGAGACCTGGCCGGATACCAGGTTGATGATCTGTCCGGGGATGAAGAAGGGGCTGATGCGGCGCGGGCCGCGCTCCTTGAGGATCATCGCGTTTTCGGCGATGCCGTCGATGCCGCCGATGCCGGAGCCGATCAGCACGCCGGTGGCGCACTGGTCCTCATGCGTTTCGGGCTTCCAGCCGGAATCGGCCAGCGCCTCGTCGGCGGCCGCGATGCCGTAAAGGATGAAGTCGCCGATCTTGCGCAGTTCCTTCGGCTCGAGCACGGCCTCCGGATTGAAAGTGCCGTTCGAGCCGTCGCCACGCGGGATGATGTGGGCGATCTTGCAGGCAAGATCGTCCACCTCGAATTCGGTGACGCGGCGGCAGGCGCTGCGGCCGGAAAGCAATTCCCGCCAGCTGTGCTCGACGCCCATGCCAAATGGCGAAAGCAGGCCAAGGCCCGTGACGACGACACGCCTCATCGCAGGTCCTCCCCGATAATGCCTGCGAAAGACCTCAGGCCGAGGCCTTGTCGATGTACTTTACGGCGTCGCCGACGGTCAGGATGGTCTCGGCGGCATCGTCCGGAATCTCGACGCCGAATTCTTCTTCGAACGCCATGACGAGTTCGACCGTGTCGAGGCTGTCCGCGCCCAGATCGTCGATGAAGCTCGCCTGTTCCGTCACCTTGTCGGCGTCGACACCGAGATGCTCGATGACGATCTTCTTGACGCGCTCTGCGGTGTCACTCATTTGGGGCAATCCTCGTCTTAAGTTGTCTGTCTTCGTTAGCGGGCGGAATGCCGCTAATCAAGTTGAAAGATGGTCTTGCGGGCAACGCAACGCCACAGGACCGGTTTTTGCCCGAACCGCCGGGTTGCGGGCCGCATTACACGAAAAATGACGGGCGTCCAAGCCGAAATGGCTGTTTTCACAGGCGCCCGGCCCCGGCCTCGCCTTAGATCAGCACCCCGCTAGATCATCGCCATGCCGCCATTCACATGAATGGTCTGGCCGGTGACGTAAGCCGCCTCATTGGAAGCAAGATAGGCGACGGCGGACGCGACCTCGGCGCTGGTGCCCATGCGCCTTGTCGGGATGGCGGCCATGATCGTCTCTTTCTGCTTGTCGTTGAGCTTGTCGGTCATGGCCGATTCGATGAAGCCTGGGGCGACGCAGTTGACGGTGATGTTGCGGGTGGCGATCTCCTGCGCCAGCGATTTGGAGAAGCCGATCATGCCAGCCTTGGACGCGCAGTAGTTGGTCTGGCCGGGATTGCCGGTGACACCGACCACCGAGGTGATGTTGATGATGCGGCCATGGCGGCGGCGCATCATCGGATGCGTCAGCTCGCGGGTCAGCCGGAACACCGCGGTCAGGTTGACCTCAATCACGGTGTCCCAGTCGGCGTCCGACATGCGCACGAACAGGCCGTCCTTGGTGATGCCGGCATTGTTGACCAGTATGTCGACGCCCTCGAGCTCCGCTTCCGCCTTCTGCCCGAGCGCCTTGACCGCGTCGCGGTCGGTCAAATCCGCCGGAAACAGCTTTACGCGCTCGCCCAATTCACCAGCCAGGGCTTCCAGCTTCTCCACACGGGTACCGTGCAGGCCGACGATCGCGCCCTGGCTGTGCAATATCCTGGCGATCGCTTCGCCGATGCCTCCCGATGCGCCGGTGACGAGCGCCTTGCGGCCGGTCAGTTCGAACATTTTTCCAACCTCATTTTCCAGACGGCTGCAAGCAGTCGCGTTTGCGTATACGTCATATCGTCCAAGTCACGCTAGATAAGCGTCGGAGATTAGCGAAGGCCTCCTTCGTGTCGTCATCCACGGGCGGAGCGGGGCCTCATCCCAACGTCGCCAGCGTCGCCTCGACTTCCGCCGCCGTGCCGATGGCGCCGGTGGCGATGTCGCGGTTGATGCGGCGCGCCAGGCCCGACAGCACCTTGCCGGCGCCGACCTCGTAAAGCGTCGACACGCCATTGGCGCCGAACCACTCCACCGTCTCGCGCCAGCGCACGCGGCCGGTCACTTGAGCGACCAGGCGGCGCGCGATCTCGTCCGGATCGCTGGTTGGCGTCACCGTCACGTTGGAGACGACCGGTACGGCCGGCGCGGATTTGGCCACACCAGCCAGCGCCTCGCGCATGATCTCGGCCGCCGGTGCCATCAGCGCCGAATGGAAGGGGGCGGACACCTGCAGCATCAACGCCCGCTTGGCGCCCTTTTCGGTGCACAGCTTGGCGGCCAGCTCGACCGCCGCCTTGGCGCCCGAAATCACCAGCTGGCCACCGCCATTGTCGTTGGCGACCTGGCAGACGGAGCCCTTGGCCGCTTCCGCGCATGCCGCTTCGACATCGGCATGATCGAGACCGATGATGGCGGCCATGGCGCCCTCGCCGGCAGGTACTGCCGCCTGCATGGCGTTGCCGCGGGTGCGAAGCAGCCGCGCCGCGTCGCCGACCGAAACGAAGCCGGCCGCGGCAAGCGCGGAATATTCGCCCAGCGAATGGCCGGCCACATAGACCACCCTGTCCTTCAGCGAGAAGCCGCGCGCTTCGAGCGCCCGCATCGCCGCCAGGGACACCGCCATCAGCGCCGGCTGGGCGTTGGCGGTCAGCGTCAGCCTCTCTTCCGGCCCTTCCCAGATCAGCTTCGACAGTTTTTCGCCAAGCGCGGCATCCACCTCCTCGAACACGCGGCGCGCTTCCGGGAAGGTATCGGCGAGGTCCTTGCCCATGCCGACGGCCTGGCTGCCCTGTCCCGGAAAGGTGAATGCGACGGCCATTGAAGTCTCTCCAGAGGCTGATTTTTCCCTGCCTCTGGCGCAAGGCGGACGGCCAAGTCAAGCCCGCGGGCGCCTATGCGGCCCTCATTTCAGCCGGAAAAGGCAGCTGGCTCCTTGTTCCGAAAGGCCTTTTGGCCGATCACACCTGATGAAAACCGCTCACGTTTGGGTTGCTGGCTCTTCTTATTTCCGGCACAGGCGCTAGCTTTGCGTGACATTTCGATGACAGAAGCGTGACGGGCGTGGAAGGCGTGTTGCGTGGGGCCTGGGGGAAACAGAGTGGCAAGGATCAGGATAGGCGCGGCCAAGCCCGTGCCGGGTTTTTTGGAAGACGATCCGTCCACGGGCTATCTGCCCGGACGAACCTGGCCGACCGTACGTTACGGCCTGGCGACGCTTCTTGCCTCCGCCCTGCTGGTATTCGCGATCGAATGGATCGTGCGTGGCGATTTCTTCGGCACCGTCGATTTCTTCCTGCAGCCTTTCAAGCCGGGCTGGACCACCATCATCGTCTTCGCGCTGGTGCTGGTCGGGCTCGACGCCATAGTGGGCCGCAGCCATCAGAGCCTGATGATCGTGGCGCCGCTGACGCTGGCGCTTGCCTTTGTCGGCCACCAGAAGTCGCATTATCTCGGCGATCCGCTCTATCCGACGGATTTCCTGTTTGCGCGCCAGATCGTGGCGCTGATGCCCCTTCTGGTGCGCGAGCGACCGTGGACGGCCGTCATGCTCGCCGCGGCCATCATCGGCGGCCTGACGCTGCTCGTCTATTGCTGGCGGACCTGGCGCCGGCGTGTGCCGATCCTCAGCCGCAAGGGTCGCCTGGCGCGGCTGGCGCTTGCGGTACCGCTGCTCGCCTTCTTCGTCTCGATCATGGATTACGCCACCTTCTCGTGGACGCGCGACCGGCTGCAGATCATCCCGATCATGTGGGACCAGAAGGAGAACTACGCCTCCAACGGCTTTGCGCTGGCCTTCGCTATGAACGTACCGATGGCGCATGTCTCGGCGCCGCCCGGCTATTCGCAAAAGACGATGGCCGCTATCCAGCGCCCCGACGTCGCCGCTTCGGTGCCGGACGAGAAGCCGGATATCGTCGTGGTGATGAGCGAATCCTTCTGGGATCCGACGCAGCTGCCCGGCGTCAGCATCAAGCCCGATCCGATCCCGACAGTGCGCGCCTTGCGCTCGGGCTCGATGTTCTCGCCCGAATTCGGCGGCATGACCGCCAATATCGAATTCGAGGCGCTGACCGGCTTTTCCAACGCCTTCCTGCCGGCCGGCTCGATCCCCTACCAGCAATATGTGCGCACCCCGACGCCCTCGCTGGCGACCTTCCTGAAGAGCGAGGGCTACCGGGCGCGCGCCATCCATCCCGGCACCAACTGGTTCTGGAACCGGGGCGCCGTCTATGCCGATTTCGGCTTCAACGACTTCCGCTCGGAAGAGACGCTGCCGCCGATGGAGAAGCGCGGGCCGCTGGCTTCCGACGCGGCGATGACCGACGAGATCATCCGCGAGGCGGACGCCAGCGACGATCCGGTTTTCCTGTTCGCCGTCAGCCTGCAGAACCACGGCCCTTACGAGCCCTACCGCTACTCCAACCCGACGCATTCGGTTGACGCGCCGATCAGTTCCTGGGCGCGGGAATCGCTGCTTTCCTACGCCGAGGGCTCGGCCGACGCCGACCGCGGCCTGCAGCGGCTGATCGACTGGGCTAAGGCGCGCCAGCGGCCGACGGTCATCGCCTTCTTCGGCGATCATCTGCCCCCGCTCGGTCCCGTCTATGTCGAGACCGGATTCCTCAAGGACAATGTCGCGCCGCGCAAGGAACCGAGCGCCGACGCAGCGATCGAGCATCACGACACGCCGCTGATCATCTGGTCGAACCGGTCCGGCCCGGTGAAGAACCTGGGCTCGGTTAGCCCAGCCTTCCTGCCCTACCATATACTGACCACGGCCGGCATCACCCACCCCTACTACACCGGTTTCCTCGGCGCGCTGCGCGAGCATTACCGGGTGGTCGACCGCAACCTGCTCCTGTCGCCCGCGGGCGAAGCGACGCCGGACTGGGCGAGGCAGAAGCAGATCGATCCGAAGATCAACGATTTCCGCTTCATCCAATACGACATGATGTTCGGCAAGCGCCACTCGGCGCCGGACTTCTTCCCCGAGACGGTGAACAAGCTCGTCGCGCATACGAGCTGAGCGTAGTGGGGCCGCAAGCAACGCCGCGGCCAACTTGGTCCGCAAGTGACGAGCGCGGCTGGAGTGACGCCTCTGGAGCGTGAGACGACGGTCCGCTTTGAGGATGAGATCAATCGCTCTCGCTCGATCGATCGCCCGACGCCGCAAAATGAGCATCGCATGTTTAATCGAACTCGCTTGGGAACCAACTACGCTCGGCTGCGTTGCGGCCGATGGTCTGCTGAGCGGGAAGGGTGAATGCGTATCGGAAATTTCGGAGGCCCCGAGAGGTTCATTCCTCTGCCGCACGAGGTCTCAATTCTTCAATCGGCTCCTGATATCATCGAAAAGCTGCCGATCGCGATTTACGCTTGCGACGCGCGGGGGCGTGTCTTGTGGTTCAACAAGCGCGCTGTTGACCTATGGGGCCGGACGCCCTTGGTCGGGTCTGATAGCGAACTCTATTGCGGATCCCACAAGCTCTATTTCGACGGTCGCGAGATCGGCCGCGATGAAACCCCGATGGCTACGGTGTTGCGAACCGGCATTCCCATCAGAGGCGTGGAAGCTGAAGTGGAACGGCCCGACGGCTCGACGATCTGGGCGATGGTTCACATCGAGCCGGTTGAAGACGATGACGGGCGGGTCGTTGGGGCGATCAATTGTTTTCACGACGTCACGGACAGGCGTCGAGCCGACGACATCATGAAACAACAAGAGCAGCGGCTCGCCGCTACGTATCAGCATGCCGGAATTGGCATCGCCGAAGTCAATGAAAAAGGCGAACTGGCGCGCGTCAATGGCTATCTGGCCGGTCTTCTCGGCTATTCAGCCGACGAGCTGATCGGCAGATCGATTTTCGATCCGGCCCTGGCGGAAAATGTCGATGCCGATCGGCGACAATTCGAGCGCCAGGTGCGAGGCGAGATCGACAACTACCGTCATGAGAAGCATTTCATCTGCAAGGATGGGGCAAGAATCTGGGTCGCGGTCACCTCATCGAGTGTGAGAGACGCAAACGGCCGCTTCCTGCATGCGGTGCGGGTGCAGCAAGACATCACGGCGCGGAAGGAAGCCGAGGCAGCCCTGGTGCGGCACTTGGAGCAGCAGGCAGCGCTCTACGAGTTCACCGACAGGCTCCAACGAGCGGCGGATCTGGAGGAAGTGTACGATATAGCGCTTAGCACGATTGTGCAGGCACTGCACGCCGATCGCGCCTCCATACTTCTCTTCGATGAGCACGGCGTCATCAAATTTGCCGCCTCGCGGGGTTTGTCGGAGGCCTATAAGCAGGCGGTGGAAGGACATTCTCCCTGGTCTCAAGACGCGTTGGACCCTGAGCCGATCGCTATAGAGGATGTCGCACAAAGCGAATTACCGTCCACTCTCAAGGCCACCGTGCAAAATGAAGGCATTGCGGCGCTTGCGTTCATGCCCATCACGGCGCGAATGCGGTTGCTCGGCAAATTCATGACCTACTACGACCGCCCGCACGCGTTTTCGGACTCCGAGATCCAGTTCGGGCTGACGGTCGCGCGCCAGCTCGGTTTCGCGGTCGATCGGGTCCGGCTCGAAACTGCCCGGCAGAGGACCGAGCGCGCCGCGAGCCAGTTGGTTGCCATCGTGGAGTCCTCCCACGACGCCATCGTCAGCAAGGATCTGAACGGCATCATCAAATCGTGGAACGCCAGTGCGGAGCGCCTGTTCGGCTACACCGCCGAAGAGGCGATCGGCAGGCATATAACGATGATCATTCCGGACGACCGACTTGGCGAAGAACCGGAGATTATCGGCCGCATCCGCCGTGGCGAGCTTGTCGATCATTTCGAAACCCTGCGTCGCCGCAAGGACGGTAGCCTTATCGACATCTCGCTGACCATTTCTCCGATACGTGACAGTCAAGGCAGGATAATTGGCGCTTCCAAAATCGCCCGCGATATCACCGACCGCAAGGCGGCCGAAGCCAAACTGCGTGCCAGCGAACGGCAGTTGAGGGATCTGCTGGCGGCCATTCCGGCGGCGATCTACACGACGGATGCCGAGGGCACGATAACCTTCTTCAACGAGGCTGCCGTCGAACTGTCCGGGCGCGTTCCGCAGATCGGCAAGGACAAATGGTGCGTCACCTGGAAGTTGTTTTGGCCAGACGGCACGCCTCTGCCGCATGATCAATGTCCGATGGCGATAGCTCTGAAGGAGGGGCGCGAGATTCGGAACGTGGAGGCCGTCGCCGAGCGTCCAGACGGCGTGCGCGTTCCTTTCATCCCATTTCCGACGCCGCTCCGCGACGAGGCTGGCAAAGTTGTCGGCGGCATCAATATGCTCGTCGATGTCAGCGAACGAAAGCAGGCTGAGACCCAGCAGCGCCTGCTGTTCAACGAGCTGAACCATCGCGTGAAGAACAACATGCACATGCTGCAATCGCTGCTTAACCTGGCCGGCAACAGGACCGCCAACATCGAAGCGCGGCAGATCCTTCGCGAGGCGAGCACCAAGGTGGCAGCAATGGCAGCCGCCCAACAGGTGCTATACGGCACGGTCAATTCCACCGAGTTCAACGCGCGGGATTTCTTCCGCGCCGTTTGCGACACGATACGACAGACATCTCCCAACCAAGTCCGCATCGAGTACGAGACCGACGACGCGGAACTTTCCAATGACGTCGCCATGCCCTTGGCGCTCATCCTCAACGAGCTTCTGACCAATGCAATCAAATACGGGACCCGGGATGGATCTGGCCTGATTCTGGCCGGCCTGAGGCACGATGGCGAGGGCTTCGAAGCCTTTGTAGAAGATGGCGGCCCGGGCTTCGACATCGCAGCGGTTCGCGACCGCTCGTCGGGCTTGAAGTTGGTGCAAGGCCTAGCGCGGCAATTGCATGGTGAGTTCACCGTCACTGCGAGACCAAAGACACGGTGCAGCGTCCGTTTTTCACCGCGTCGACATCCCTCAAAGCTGCCGGATAATGTTCGATGACTGAATTTGCCACCTCGTCCAATCGCCCACCGGCGCCCCCGAAACCCATTCGCGCGGCCGAGCCGATCGGTGCAGCTCCGTCACCCCGTATATTGGTGGTCGAGGACGATTTCCTCATCTCGCTCGAGATAGAAAGCACCCTGGCCGGCGCCGGCTTCGAGGTAGTGGTCGTCGGTTCGGGCGAGGAAGCCTTAAACGTTGCAGCGGCGGACCGGCTGGACTTGGTCATTATGGACATGCGGCTTGCCGGCGCGATGGACGGCGTCGAGGCCGCCACTGAGTTGTTCAAGACTTACGGGTTGCGTTCGGTCTTTGCTACAGCTCACTCGGACCAGCATGTGCGCACTCGCGCAGCGGCTGCGGAACCCGTCGGATGGCTGGTTAAACCTTACTCTCCGGCTTCGTTGCTGGCGGCCGTCCAAGCCGCGCTAAGAGGCACCGGCAATTGAACCGAACCCAGCGGGCGAGGATGATTGGTCCCGAGGCGCTGCTTGCAATCTCCAAAGGGCCGTGGCGGCTCCATTCCGCCACCACCACCCCTACCCCCGTCAGTTGGTGAGCTGCAGCCTGGAGAACTTGTTGGCGATCGTCTGGAAGACGTTGGGGAGCTTGGCCGGGTCCTCGACGGCGTAGTAGTCGGTCGGATCGGACGCGCAGGCGCTGTAGAGCGAGCGGTTCGCCGCCGTGTCGGCTTGCAGCACCATGGTGTAGATCTGGACACCCTGGTTCTTCAGCTGGGTGCAGACATCCTTGGTCCAGCCGTCGACGTTGCGCGCCGCCGTCGTCTGATTGCTTGAGCCGAAACGACCGCTGGCGAGATAGCCATAAGAGGTGTAGTCCGATTTCTGCGGCGTGTTGCTGGCGCCGTAGACGACGTTCTCGCCGTCGGTCAAAAGCATCACCACCTTGGTGACGCCTGCCGTCTTGTAAGGGGATGCATCGGTGTAGGGCGGCTGCGGCGACAGCACCCGCTGGCCCCAGGCGAGCCCTTCCGACACGTTGGTGCCTGAGCCGTTCCATTCGCTCATTTGGCTTGCCGCCAGGCGCAGCTTGTCGAAGTCATCGGTCAGGGGAATGATCGGCGTCGGGCAGGCGCGGTTGGGGCCGATGGTAATCGTGCTGCCGGTCTCGGTAATCAGCTTGGTGGTCGAGGCGACATATTTTCCGATGATCTTCAGATCGGCGCTGAGCAGCGCATTGACGAGGCCGGAAGCCAGGCCGCTGAGGTCTATGCCCAGAATATTCTGGTTGAGCTTGCTGTTGTCGATCGTGTCGTCGAGATAGGAATTGTTGTAGCCGGTCGAGGAATTGCCGTAGGAGGCCGACGGCTTCTTGGCGATGTCAGGATCATCCGGTGCGAAATAGGGCACGAACAGCGTATCGGGCTTGGACGGATCCGGCGGCGTATCGGAGATGTTCAAAGCGCCCGGCCGGGCCTCGACGCAGCCCTTCCAGCCCGTGTTGTTCCATCCGCCCTTCTGGCCAAGCTGCCTGAACAGCGCCATATGGTTCGGCCGCTTGCCGCCGACGACCGGGAAATTGACGCCGTTGGTGGACGACTTGCCGTCCATGTCGATCCAGGACGGGTCGAACTCGGGGCCGTTGACGTTGACGGCTGTGACGAAGGGCACCAGCGAGGCGCGCACGGGACGGGTCGGCGACTTGACCGCTTCGAGATAGTCGAGCAGCGACTTGGTCGCGGTCCGGAGCGCGCTGATGCGCGCGCCGGCCATCGAGCCGGTGTTGTCCAGCACCAGCACCACTTCGAGCTGATTGTTGGATTCGACCGCGGACGCGTTGACGCTGATGTGCTTTTCGGCGCCAAACAGGAACGCGAAATTGAGATTGACGTCCGCCGAGGCGGTGGCCCTGGTCTTGACGAAGTTGACGCCCCTGTCGACCGTCAACGTGGCCTTGGCGTTGGACAGTTCGCCATGGCCGGCGATATTGGCCTGGAAATAACTGTTGAAGGCGCCGGCGCGCGTCGTCTCGGCGTCGCCCAGATGCGAGGAAGCGAGGTTCGCCGCGTCCAACGCGTTCTGCAGATCGCTTTTGGCCCGCATCAACGTCGAGACGTCGGTCGCAAACGCCACTGCGCCCAGCATGGCAGGCACGCCCACCGCCAGCATCAACGAGAAATTGCCTCGCCTTGAGCGCCAGAACCGCCTGAGAAGCATTCCCTACCCCCTGGAATTGCTCGATGGGATTGCCCGATCTTCGCTGCCTTGCGGCCCGCGTGCTTCTCATGCGCCTTTCTTGATAAACAGGTGGTTACAACCAGATACAACCCTTATATGGTGGTTAAAGCCCAATTACCGGAAAATCGATAGATCGAGCATCGGCTGGCGCTTGGCGTTTTTTTGAAGCTGCGACACATTGGAAACTCGCCCGGCGCCTTGCCGGCCTTGCCTTCCTGGCGAATTGCTATATAGACGCGCTCAATCTGCCGGTCCTTGCTGGGGGCTGAACGGAGGGCCGTGGCTTTCGAAGCCGCGACACGAAGCCAGAAGCGCTTCCCGCCTCCCGTGTCTCCGCTCTCGACCGTCTCGTGATGCTCCTTTCTTCCCCGCGCCTTGGCGACCGGGTCAGACAAGTTGCAGAGGCTTAGCCGCGAGGGCCGGTGAGAGAAACGAAGAAAGGCAGAAAAACATAATGGCTCTTTACGAACATGTGTTTCTTGCCCGGCAGGACCTGTCGCAGCAGCAGGTTGACGCGCTTGTCGAACAGTACAAGGGCGTCATCACGGCGAATGGCGGCTCGGTCGGCCGGATCGAGAACTGGGGACTGAAGTCCCTCACCTACCGGGTCAAGAAGAACCGGAAGGCTTACTACACGCTGATGGACATCACCTGCCCGCCGGCCGCGCTCAACGAAATGGAGCGCCAGATGGGCCTGTCGGAAGACGTCCTTCGCTTCCTCACCGTCAAGGTCGAGGCGCATGAGGAAGGTCCTTCGGCGATGATGCAGAAGCGCGAAGAGCGCTCCGAGCGCGGCGGCTTCGGCGACCGCGAGCGTGGCGATCGTGGCCCGCGTTCCTTCGGCGACCGCGACCGCGGCGACCGTGGTCCGCGTTCGTTCGGCGACCGCGAAGGTGGCGACCGTGGCCCGCGCCGTCCGCGCGAAGGCTTTGAAGGGGGTGCAGAATAATGGTCGACATCAACCAGATCCCGACCCGGCGTCCGTTCCACCGCCGCCGCAAGACCTGCCCGTTCTCCGGCGCCAACGCGCCGAAGATCGACTACAAGGACGTGCGTCTCCTGCAGCGCTATATTTCCGAGCGCGGCAAGATCGTACCCTCGCGCATCACCGCCGTCAGCCAGAAGAAGCAGCGCGAGCTCGCCAAGGCGATCAAGCGCGCCCGCTTCCTCGGCCTGCTGCCCTACGTGGTCCGCTAAGCTCTGGAATCCGAAGCGGGGCGGCTGGCCGCCCGCTTCCACCTTCCGGCGGCGGGCGCCACGAAGGTTTGAAAGTCAAATCCCGAGTTGGGGCCGATAGCCTCTAACTGCCTAAACAGGCAGGACAGCGACAAGAGCGGCGACGCCGCGCCAAGCTTCCTGACCTGTTCCAATTCATTCAGCGCCGATCGAACGGTCGGCGCACAGACGAAGGAACGAAACCATGGAAGTCATTCTCCTCGAGCGCATTTCCCGCCTCGGCCAGATGGGCGAGACCGTCAAGGTCAAGGACGGGTTCGCCCGCAATTTCCTGCTGCCGCAGGGCAAGGCGCTGCGCGCCAACGAAGCCAACAAGAAGAAGTTCGAAGGCCAGCGCGCCCAGCTCGAAGCCCGCAACCTGGAGCGCAAGTCTGAAGCCTCCAAGATTGCCGAGACGCTCGACGGCAAGAGCTTCATCGTCGTGCGCTCGGCCGGCGAGACCGGCCAGCTCTACGGCTCGGTGTCGACCCGCGACATCGCCGAGCTGCTCACCGCCGAAGGCTTCACCGTCAGCCGCAATCAGGTCGAGCTCAACCAGCCGATCAAGACCATCGGCCTCTCCAATGTGGCGATCGCGCTGCATCCGGAAGTCGAGGTCACCGTGACGCTCAACGTCGCCCGTTCGGCCGACGAGGCGGAGCGCCAGGCCAAGGGCGAGACGCTGACCACCGCCGAAGCCATCTATGGCGAGGACATCAACGACAATGCCCGGCCGGAGAATTTCTTCGACCCGAACGCCGAATTCGAAGGCGGCGAAGAGAACGCCTGATCTTAGGCCGGATCTCTGGGCCCGGTCTCTGGGCCCGGTCTCTGGGCCCGGTCTCTGGGCCCGGTCTCTGGGCCCGATCGCCGGGCCTGACCGGCACAGTTTCCGAGGCATCGCTTCGGCTCGCACATGTCCAGGATTTCTGGACCAACGCCCGGGTCTCAGACCCGGGCTTTTTTGTGCCAAATGGAACTTTTCGACACCCTATATCTTGTGCACATTACAGCGTGGCGCGTCGATTGGACGCGGGATGACGCGCTGCACTTTCGATCCGGCATATTCCAGTCCGATTACCGGGTGATCCGACTGAGGGGACATTTGGTCATGAACATCCTGTTGAAACACGTTCTCGAACGCCTGGTGCGCGTCGGCGACCTCAAGGTGACCGGCCCGAAGGGTACCACGCACAAGTTCGGCGACGGCAGCGGCGAGCCGGTGCATATCCATATCAAGACCTCGCATGCCGAACGCGCCATCACCTTCGACCCGATGCTGGCGGTGCCCGAAGCCTATATGGACGGCGAGCTCGATGTGCTCGAGGGCGGCGTTCTCGGGCTGATGCGCATCGCATTTCAAAACATGGGCTCGAGCGGCATCGACGTCACCTGGTCGAAGGCGATCGAGGGCCTGCGCCACGCCTTCCGCCGGCTGCAGCAGATCAACACCGCCTCACGCTCCCGCCGAAACGTCGAGAGGCACTACGACCTGTCCGGTGAGCTCTACAAGCTCTTCCTCGACGAGGATATGCAATATTCCTGCGCCTATTTCGAACAGCCCGATATGACACTGGACGAAGCGCAGCTTGCCAAGAAGCGCCACATCGCCGCGAAGCTGAGGCTCAAGGCCGGCCAGACCGTGCTCGACATCGGCTCCGGCTGGGGTGGGCTGGGCCTCTATCTCGCCAAGGCCTTCGACGTCGACGTGCAGGGCGTGACGCTGTCGACGGAGCAGCACGGCGTCTCCACCGACCGCGCGCATGCGCAAGGCTTGCAGGACCGGGTGCATTTCGATCTCAAGGATTACCGTCATATCAACGAGCGCTTCGACCGCATCGTCTCGGTCGGCATGTTCGAGCATGTCGGCGTCAACCATTACCGCACCTTCTTCGACAAGGCCGCGACGCTTCTGAAGCCGGACGGCGTAATGCTGCTCCACACCATCGGCCGCTCCGGCGTGCCGTGGGCGACCAGCGCCTTCATCCGCAAATACATCTTCCCCGGCGGCTACATCCCGGCGATGTCGGAAGTGCTGCCGGCGATCGAGAAGTCGGGCCTGGTCGTCACCGACATCGAGATCCTGCGGCTGCACTACGCCGACACGCTCAAGCATTGGGGGGCGCGCTTCGCCGTCAACCGCGACAAGGCGAAAGCGATCTATGACGAGCGCTTCTGCAGGATGTGGGAGTTCTATCTCGCCGCCTCGGAGGCCGCCTTCCGCTGGCAGGACCTGGTGATCTTCCAGTTCCAGATCACCAAGAAGAACGACACGCTGCCAATGACGCGCGACTATATGGCCAAATGCGAGAAGGCGCTGGAGCTGCGCGATATCGGCCACAAGGAGCCGGCGGCGCCTGCGCCAGCCAAGCCGACGCGTCGCCGCAAGGCGGTGGAATAGACGCGCATTGCCGCTTGCCATCGCGGCCTGACGCCCCGAAAAAGGTCTCGTTCGCGAGACCTTTTTCATGACCTATCTCATCTATACCGCAGCCGCCCTTGCCGAGATCGCCGGCTGCTTTTCCTTCTGGGCATGGTGGCGGCTGGATAAGTCACCGCTCTGGCTTCTGCCCCGGCCTCGCCTCGCTGGCGCTGTTCGCCTTGCTTTTGTCGCTGGTCGAAACGGACGCGGCGGGCCGCGCCTATGCCGCCTATGGCGGCATCTACATCGCCGCCTCGCTCGGTTGGTTGTGGCTGGTCGAGCGCACGCGCCCCGACCGCTGGGATCTGGCCGGCGCCGCGCTGTGCATTGCCGGCGCCTCCGTCATCCTGCTGGCGCCTAGAGCATGATGCCGAAAAGTGTGAAGCGGTTTTCGGACGACATCATGCTCTATCTCTTCAATCCTAAGGGGGCCTGAGGTGGAATTGCCCGCCCCACTCCGGCAAGGCGTCGACAGCCTGCTTGAGAAAGTGCCCCTGCCGGTGCTGAAGCAGGCCGCCAGGACACTCTCGGAGCGCTATCGCGCGGAGCTGCGCGACGGCCGCCTGCATATGGGCGAGGACATGGCGGTCAAGGCCTATCTGGCGACGCGGCTGCCCGCCACCTATGCCGCGGTCCGCGCCAGCCTCATTGCGCTGGCCGATGTGCGACCGGATTTCCATCCCAAGACCTTGCTCGACATCGGCGCCGGGCCTGGCACCATGCTTTGGGCCACGGTGGATGCCTGGCCGGAGCTGGAGCAGGCGATCCTGGTCGAAGCAAGCGCCGCGGTGCGCAAAGTCGGGCAGTCGCTTGCGGCCGGCACGATCGCGGCCCGCGCCGAATGGATCGCCGGCGACGCCACCATCGATCTCGACGGACTCAAGCCCGCCGATCTCGTCAGCATCGCCTATGTGCTCGATGAGGTCGCACCGGCCTCGCTGCCGAAGCTCGTCCACCGCCTCTGGCAGCTGACCGCCGACATGCTGCTTATTGTCGAGCCCGGCACGCCCGCCGGCTGGCAACGCATCCTTGCCGCGCGGCAGCAACTGATCGAAGCCGGCGCACATATCCTGGCGCCCTGTCCGCACCAGGCGCCCTGCCCGCTCAAGCCGCCGGACTGGTGCCATTTTTCGCGCCGCGTCGCCCGCTCGCGCCTGCATCGTCTCGTCAAGGAAGCCGACGTGCCTTGGGAGGACGAGAAATTCATCTATCTGGCCGCGTCCCGGCAGCCGGCGCCGGTTCGCCCGGCACGGGTGCTCGCGCCGCCGAAGGGCGGTTCCGGCAAGGTGGTGCTGAAACTCTGCCAGCCGGACGGCAGCGCCGGCGAGCAGTTGCTCAGCAAGCGCGACGGGAATGTCTTCAAGGTCTCACGGCGGGCCGACTGGGGCGATACGCTGGGATAGGAATTTTCTTGTTTTGTTCTCGTTCGAAGCGCTATCTTCGGCCTCTTCGATTCGAGTCAATGACGATTCTTTCCACGAGAAAATTTTGCTGTGAATCGCGAGTATCAAAGTCAGTCAGAATCTTACTGTTGCAGAAAGGTCAGCACCCATTTGTCTCGTTCTGATATCGAGGAGGCGGGATCGAAATCGGGGACATCATGGCAGAGGCGGCACTGAAATTCGGCGCGGCGGAGACGCCGCTTTATCGCGAGGCCCCGAACAACATCGAGGCCGAGCAGGCGCTGCTCGGCGCCATCCTCGTCAACAACGACGCCTTCTATCGCGTCTCGGATTTCCTCAAGCCGGCGCATTTCTACGAGCCGCTGCACCGCCGCATCTTCGAGGTCGCTTCCGAGCTCATCCGCATGGGCAAGATCGCGACGCCGATCACGCTCAAGACCTTCCTGCCGGCCGACGAGAAGGTCGGCGACATGACGGTGGCGCAATATGTGGTGCGGCTTGCCGTGGAAGCCGTTACCGTCGTCAATGCGACCGACTATGGCCGCGCCATATACGACCTCGCGACGCGCCGCGCGCTGATCACCGTCGGCGAGGACATGGTCAACATCGCCTATGACGCGCCGGTCGACATGTCGCCCGCCGACCAGATCGAGGACGCCGAGCGGCGGCTATTCGAGCTCGCCGAAACCGGCCGCTACGACGGCGGCTTCGAGAGCTTCAACGATGCGGTCAAGACCGCCGTCGACATGGCCAACGCAGCCTATATGCGCGATGGCCACCTATCCGGCATCTCGACCGGCCTGCGCGACCTCGACCGTCGTATGGGCGGCTTGCAGCCTTCCGACCTGATCGTGCTCGCCGGGCGCCCCGGCATGGGCAAGACTTCTTTGGCCACCAACATCGCCTTCAACATCGCCGAGGCCTATGTGCCGGCGCAGCAGGCCGACGGCACGTTCAAGGCCGCCAATGGCGGTGTCGTCGGCTTCTTCTCGCTCGAAATGTCGTCGGAACAGCTCGCCACCCGCATCATCTCCGAGCAGACCGAGATTTCGTCGTCGAAAATCCGCCGCGGCGAGATCACCGAGATGGATTTCGAAAAACTCGTCGCCTGCTCGCAGACGATGCAGAAGATCCCGCTGTTCATCGACCAGACCGGCGGCATCTCGATCGCGCAGCTCTCCGCCCGCGCGCGACGCCTGAAGCGGCAGCGCGGCCTCGACCTCATCGTCATCGATTATATCCAGCTCATGCAGGGCTCCTCCGCGCGCGCCTCGCAGAACCGCGTGCAGGAAATCACCGAGATCACCACAGGCCTCAAGGCCTTGGCCAAGGAGCTCGGCGTGCCGATCATCGCGCTGTCGCAGCTGTCGCGCCAGGTCGAAAGCCGCGACGACAAGCGCCCGCAGCTCTCGGACCTTCGCGAATCCGGCTCCATCGAGCAGGACGCCGACGTGGTGCTCTTCGTCTATCGCGAGGAATATTACCTCAAGAACCGCGAGCCGAAGCTCGGCACCGAGGAATACGTGAAGTGGGAAAACGAGATGAACGAGGCGCGCGGCAAGGCCGAGGTGATCGTGGCCAAGCAGCGCCACGGACCGACCGGCACCGTCAGCCTCGCCTTCCACGGCGAGTTCACGCGGTTCTCGGACCTAGCCGAGGAGCATCATCTGCCGGAGAGGTTTGAGTAGCGTTTTGGCCAACGTCAGCGCTCCGTCACACCCCCCTCTGGCCTGCCGGACATCTCCCCCGCAAGGGAGGAGATTGACTGTCGCCACGACCTTCGCCGATCGCCGACGTTGCAGGAGAAGCGCCGGCGGCAACGCTGCTGATCTCCCCCCTTGCGGGGGAGATGGCCGGCAGGCCAGAGGGGGGTGTGAAGGAACGCCGACCCTTGGCGATTGGCAGAAGGCGCAACGCTAATGCCCAAATCGCGCGTTCAGTTCATCTGCCAGAATTGCGGTTCGGTGCATCAGCGCTGGGCCGGCAAGTGCGATGCCTGCGGCGAGTGGAACACGCTGGTCGAGGAAGGCACGTCCGGCGGCATCGGCTCGGGGCCGGCCAACACGCGCAACGCCCGCAAGGGCCGCGCCGTGGTGCTCACCAGTCTCGCCGGCGACATCGAGGACGCGCCGCGCATCGTTTCGGGCATCGGCGAGCTCGACCGCGCTACCGGCGGCGGTTTCGTGCGCGGCTCCGCGCTTCTCGTCGGTGGCGATCCCGGCATCGGCAAGTCGACGCTGTTGACGCAAGCCGCCGCGGCGCTCGCCTCGAAAGGCCACCGCATCGTCTATGTCTCGGGCGAGGAAGCTGTCGCGCAGATCAGGCTGAGGGCGCAGCGCCTCGGCGTCGCCTCGACGCCGGTCGAGCTTGCCGCCGAAACCAATGTCGAGGACATCCTCGCCACCATCGCCGACGGCAGGCGGCCGGACCTCGTCATCCTCGATTCCATCCAGACGCTGTGGACCGACCTTGCCGATTCGGCGCCGGGCACCGTCACCCAGGTGCGCGCCGCCGCCCAGGCGATGATCCGCTACGCGAAATCCACAGGTGCTGCGATCGTGCTTGTCGGCCATGTCACCAAGGAGGGCCAGATCGCGGGCCCCCGCGTCGTCGAGCACATGGTCGACGGCGTGCTCTATTTCGAGGGCGAGGGCAACCACCACTTCCGCATCCTGCGCACGGTGAAGAACCGGTTCGGCCCCGACCGACGAGATCGGCGTCTTCGAAATGTCGGACAAGGGCCTGCGCGAGGTCTCCAATCCATCCGAGCTGTTCCTCGGCGAACGCCACGCGAAATCGCCGGGCGCCGCGGTTTTCGCGGGCATGGAAGGCACTAGGCCGGTGCTGGTCGAGATCCAGGCGCTGGTGGCGCCCTCCTCGCTGGGCACGCCGCGGCGCGCCGTGGTCGGCTGGGACGGCGCGCGGCTGTCGATGGTGCTCGCCGTGCTTGAGGCGCATTGCGGCGTGCGCTTCGGCCAGCATGACGTCTATCTCAACGTCGCCGGCGGCTACCGCATCTCGGAGCCGGCGGCCGATCTCGCGGTCGCCGCGGCGCTGGTTTCGTCGCTCACCGGTCTTGCCCTTCCCGCCGATTGCGTCTATTTCGGCGAAATCAGCCTATCGGGCGCCGTGAGGCCGGTCGCGCATGCGCAGCAGCGCCTCAAGGAAGCCGAAAAGCTGGGTTTTGGAAGCGCGGTGCTGCCGCTCGGCAGCGAGGAAGTTGCCGGGGGGATCGGGGCCGGCGCGTTCCAGCCCACCGAGCTTGCCGACCTTGTGGCGCGCATAGCCGGCTCACGGCGCGGCCGTGCCGACGACGAGGAGTGACGCGGCTCATCAAGCCGTAAGACAGGAAGTGGGGCGAGAACCATGCCGATTACGCTGCTTGACGGAATCCTCGTCGGCTTCACGCTGGTCTCAGCGATGCTCGCCATGGTGCGCGGCTTCTCCCGCGAAGTGCTGTCGGTGATTTCCTGGGCAGCAGCGGCGGCGGCGGCGTTCTTCTTCTACAAGCCGGTCCTGCCCTACGTTCAGCCCTATATCGACAACGACAAGATCGCGATGGCGGCCTCCGCCGGCATCGTCTTCCTCATCGCGCTGATCGTCGTCTCCGTCATCACCATGAAGCTCGCCGACTGGATCATCGATTCGCGCATCGGCGCGCTCGACCGGACGCTCGGCTTCCTCTATGGCGCGGCGCGCGGCATCCTGGTGGTCGCGGTGGCGCTTTTGTTCTTCAACTGGCTGGCCGGTGCCAAGGCGCCCGCCTGGGTCGCCAACGCCAAGTCGCGGCCGCTGCTGGAGACGATCGGCGCCAAGCTCGAAAGCGTGCTGCCCGAAAACACCGAGGAACTGGTCAACAAATACACGCATAAGGGCACGCCGCAGGCCGGCACGCCGGCCACCACCGATCAGCCCGCGGCCGAGCCGCCGGCCGCCGGTGACGACAACGCGCCGGCGCCCGACGACAGCGAGGGCGAGGCGCCTGCCGACAACGAACCGGCTCCGGCGCCTGCCCCGGCTCCCGCTCCGGCGCCGGCAAATTGAAATCCAGGCCAGCCATGGCGCTGGCCTGAGGCATTTTGTGAATGCCCGACGAGGCGCGTTGCGTTCCGCGAGAGATCGCCTTATATGGCGGCTTTAGCGGAGCTTGAGCACCAGATGGCAGACTCAACGGCAGACGAAGGCAAAGTCCTTTCCGCCGAGGCCGATGACCATTTCCATGACGAATGCGGTGTGTTCGGCATTTTCGGCCGGCAGGACGCGGCGGCCATCGTCACACTTGGCCTTCACGCCTTGCAGCATCGCGGCCAGGAAGCCGCCGGCATCGTCTCCTATGACGGCACGCAGTTCCATGTCGAGCGCCATGTCGGCCTGATCGGCGACACCTTCACCAAGCAGCACGTGCTGGACCGCTTGCCGGGCAACCGCGCCATCGGCCATACGCGCTATGCAACCACCGGCGGCGCCGGCATCCGCAACATCCAGCCCTTCTTCGCCGAGCTCGCCGAGGGCGGTCTGGCGGTGGCCCACAACGGCAACCTCACCAACGCGCTCACCGTGCAGCGCACGCTGCAGAAGCAGGGCTCGATCTTCTCTTCGACTTCCGACACCGAGACGCTGCTGCACCTGGTCGCGACCAGCAAGGAGCGCGATTTGAATTCGCGTTTCATCGACGCGGTGCGCCAGGTGGAGGGCGCCTTCTCGCTGGTGGCGATGACGGCCAAGAAGATGATTGGCTGCCGCGATCCGCTCGGCATCCGACCGCTGGTGCTGGGCGATCTCGACGGCGCCTGGATTCTCGCCTCCGAGACCTGCGCGCTCGACATCATCGGCGCCCGCTTCGTGCGCGACATCAAGCCCGGCGAAATGGTGGTGATCACCTCCAAGGGCATCGAGAGCATCTTTCCGTTCGAGCCGCAGAAGACGCGTTTCTGCATCTTCGAATATGTCTATTTCGCGCGACCGGATTCGTCGGTCGAAGGCCGCAACGTCTATGATGTGAGGAAGCGCATCGGCGCCGAGCTCGCACAGGAAAATCCGGTCGAGGCCGACATCGTCGTGCCGGTGCCGGATTCCGGCACGCCGGCCGCGATCGGCTTCTCACAGGCCGCCGGCATTCCCTTCGAGCTCGGCATCATCCGCAACCACTATGTCGGCCGCACCTTCATCCAGCCGGGCGATTCCATTCGCCACATGGGCGTCAAGCTGAAGCACAACGCCAACCGTCGCATGATCGAGGGCAAGCGCGTGGTGCTGGTCGACGATTCGATCGTGCGCGGCACCACCAGCCAGAAGATCGTGCAGATGGTGCGCGACGCCGGCGCGAAGGAAGTGCATATGCGCATCGCATCGCCGCCGACCAGCGCGTCTTGCTTCTATGGCGTCGACACGCCGGAGAAGTCGAAGCTCCTGGCCTCGCGCATGTCGGTCGAGGAGATGGCGGAATTCATCCGCGTCGATTCGCTCGGTTTTCTCTCGATCGACGGACTCTACCGCGCCGTCGGCGAAGCGCGCCGCGACAACGACCAGCCGCAATTCTGCGACGCCTGCTTCACCGGACAGTACCCCACCCGCCTGCTCGACTTCGAAGGCCACGACAACGTTCGCACGCTGTCGCTGCTGGCGAGCGGCGGGTCGTAAGCCGCAGTATTTATTTACGCAATTCCGGACGGAAAACACTTTTCCTGGAATTGCTCCAGCTCACGGACATTCTCGCATGACCCTCGACCTCTCCGGCCGCGTGGCGGTCGTCACCGGCGCCTCGCGCGGCATCGGCTATTTCATCGCCAGGGAGCTGGCGGCGGCCGGCGCGCATGTCATCGCGGTGGCGCGCACGGTGGGCGGGCTGGAAGAGCTCGACGACCAGATCAAGGCCGATGGCCGCGGCCAGGCGACGCTGGTGCCGCTCGACCTGACCGACATGGCCGGCATCGATCGGCTGGGCGGCGCAATCCATGAGCGCTGGGGCAAGCTTGATATACTGGTTGCCAATGCCAGCGTGCTGGGCGTCATCTCGCCGATCGGCCATGTCGAGGCCAAGACCTTCGAGAAGGTGATGACCATCAACGTCACCTCGACCTGGCGGCTGATCCGTTCGGTCGACCCGCTGCTTAGGCTCTCCGACGCCGGCCGCGCCATCATCCTCTCCTCCAACGCGGCGCATTCGGCGCGCGCCTTCTGGGCGCCTTATGCCGCTTCCAAGGCGGCGGTCGAAACGATGATGCGGTCCTGGGCGCATGAGACCCAGAGCCTGCCGCTGAGGGTGAACGCCGCCGACCCCGGCGCTACTCGGACCGCGCTGCGCGCGCAGGCAATGCCCGGCGAGGATCCGGAGACGCTGCCGCATCCCTCCGAGATCGCCAGGCGCATCGTGCCGCTGGCGAGCCCGGAGTTGAAGGAGACGGGCCTGATCTTCCAGGCCAAGCACAACCGCTTCGTCGCCTACCGGCAACCGGAATAAAAGAAGCTCAGACCGGATTAAACCGGGCTCCGGCAACGTTCTTCGAATGCAAGGCATTCGAAACCGGAGGACCGACATGCGTAGACTTCTTCTCGTTGCCGCCACCGCCATTGCCGCGGCACTCGCCGCGTCTGCTGGCGTAGCCCTCTCGCAAGACAAGACCATGAGCTTCTTCGTCACCAGCGTCGGCTCCGGCAAGGGCGCCGATCTTGGCGGCCTGAAAGGCGCCGATGCCCACTGCGCGTCGCTCGCGGAAGCGGCCGGCGTCACCGGCAAGACCTGGCATGCCTATCTTTCCTCCAGCGCCGAAGATGCGCGCGACCGCATCGGCAAAGGTCCCTGGTTCAACGCCAAAGGCGAGAAGATCGCGGACGACGTCGCCTCGCTGCACAGCGATGCGAACGGCATCACCAAGCAGACGGCGCTGACCGAAAAGGGCGAGATGATCAACGGCCGCGGCGATACGCCGAACCGGCACGACGTGCTGACCGGCTCAAAGCCCGACGGCACCAGGATCGCCGACCAGACCTGCGGCGACTGGACGATGAGCGGTGCCGAAGGTGCCGCCATGATGGGCCATCACGACCGCACCGGGCTCGACGATTCGGCAGCGGCGAAGTCCTGGAATTCCTCGCATGCCTCGCGCGGCGGCTGCAGCCAGGAGGCGCTCAAGGGCACCGGCGGCGACGGCCTGTTCTACTGCTTCGCGGTCGAGTGAGCCCGAAGCCCGATCGGTCCATTCACGGGTCTGTGAACGGGGCGGCGAAAGCGTGTGCAGCCGCCCTGCTTTCGCGATCCCCAGGGAGTTGCTAGGATCGGTCCGACTCCGACATTCGAGCAAAGCGAGGAATTCCCATGGCCGCCTCTCCCAGCGTAGCGTTGGTCTGGTATCTGGTGATCGCTGGCCCGCAAGGCGGCATGGTGGTGCTGCCCAGCACCTTCGACACCCGCGAGCAGTGCACCAACGCCATCACCGAATATCAGAAGCAGCCGACGCCGCAGGGCTGGGCCGTGCAGTGCGTGCCGAGCGCCTCGCCCTTCACTGACGAAGGAGACGCTGAGACGCCGTCGGCGCAGTAGGATTGCCCCTCACCCGGCCTCCGCTTCGCACGGCCGACCTCTCCCCGCTGGGGAGAGGAGGCTGTCAGCGCCGGCGCCAACCTCTTCTCCCCGCCGGGGAGAAAGTGGCCGCGCAGCGGCCGGATGAGGGGGCGTGACGCTTCAGCGCTGTGCGCTCACACTCAATGCCGGCTTGTTGTTGATCGTCTGGAAGACCACGCAGTAGCGCTCGGTGAGCTTCATGAGCGAATCGATGCGCTCTTGCGGTTCGTCGGTGTCGAGCTCAAATTTCAGCCTTATCTCGCGAAAGCCGACCGGCGCATCCCGGGCGACGCCGAGCGTGCCGCGAAAATCGAGGTCGCCCTCGGCCTCGACGGTGGCATTGCCGAGCTTGAACTCCAGCGCCGTCGCCACCGCTTTCAACGTCACGCCGGCGCAAGCGACCAGGGCTTCCAGCAGCATGTCGCCCGAGCAGAGCTCGAGGCCCGAACCGCCCGTGGCCGGATGAAGCCCGGCAACCGCAAGCGCCCTGCCCGTCTCCACCTTGCAGGCGATCGACTGGTCGTCGAGCGTGCCGCGGGCTCTCAGCGTGATCAGCGCCCTGGCGGCGTCCTCGCGATAAGCGTCCTTCAGCGGAGCCTGCATGGCCTTGAGTGCAGTTGCGTCCATTTGGTTGTCCTTCCGATACGTCTTTGACGGTAGATAGTACATAATTCGAGCTTGGGTTCCTCGCCCCATGAAATGGAGAGAGGTGGCTCGGCGAAGCCGAGACGGAGAGGGAGCGCGCTACGAAGGCCCCCTTTCCGTCCGGTCCGCGGACACCTCTCGGGGGCGAGGAACCCAAGTCTTGAGACCGCCCCTTTGACTTCCCTCGCCCCGGCCATACTTTTGCGGATGCCATCCAAGCGGAGCTCCCATGCGATTCAAGCTCGTCCCCCTCGCCTTCCTGGCGCTCGCCGCCTTCGCCCAGCCAAGCTTCGCTGAAACACCGCAACGGCCGGCCCCGACCGGCGGCGTGCTGTCGCTGTTGCCGGCGCCGCAGGTGAGCGAGCATTCGATCACGCTTGGCGGGCGCAAGCTGGATTACCAGGCCAAGGCCGGCACACTGTCGCTCTTGTCCGGCAAGGGTGAGGTCACGGCCGAGATATTCTATGTCGCCTACACGCAGCAGTCGCCCGTCCCGGCCAAGGATCGGCCGATCACCTTCGTCTTCAACGGCGGACCCGGTGCTGCTTCGGCTTACCTGCATCTCGGCGCCATCGGACCGCGCATCGTCGAGACCGCCGCCGACGGCGAGTTTCGGCGGCCGCCGCAAAAGCTCATCGACAATCCCGACAGCTGGCTCGACATGAGCGATCTCGTCTTCGTCGATCCTGTCGGCACCGGCTACAGCCGCGAAGCGCCGGGGCATGAGCCGAAAGAATTCTGGAGCGTGGACGCGGACGCCAGCTCGGTCGGCGCCTTCATCCGCCTCTATCTGGCGCAGAATGGCCGCACGGGATCGCCGCTGTTCCTCGCCGGCGAAAGCTATGGCGGCTTTCGCGCCGCGCTGCTTGCCCGCACACTGCAGGAAGATGTGGGCCTGAGCCCCAGCGGCATCGTGCTGATCTCGCCGGCGCTGGAGTTCATGCTGGTGCGGCCCGACCAGTTCGACCAATTGCACTGGGCGCTGGAGCTGCCTTCGCTGGCGGCGACGCGGCTCAAGGGCGACGGCGTGAGCGGCGACGCGTTGCGCGACAGGCTGGCAGAGGTCGAGCGTTACGCGCTCGGCGATTACCTGACGGCGCTGAACAGCGGGCTGGAGCAAGGCGGAAAGCTCGCCAGCGGGCGCGTGTCGGAGATCACCGGCCTGCCGCTCGAGCTTGTCCAACGCAATTTCGCGCGCATCCCCATCGGGCTTTTCGCCAAGGAATTCCAGCGCGCCACGGGCAAGGTTCTCAGCCCCTATGACGCCACCATCGGCACCGCCGACATCGCGCCGCAAAGCGCGCATGAAACCGGACCCGATCCGGTGCTCGACCGCAGCGTTCCGGTGCTTACCTCCGCCTTCGTCGCCTATGCCCGCGACGAGCTCAACTACCGCACCGATGTCAGCTACCGGCTGCTCAATGGCGAGGTCAGCCGCAACTGGGATTACGGCACATCGGGCCAGGGTTATGCCGGCGTGATGAACGACCTGCAGCGGGCGCGTTCGCTCAACCCTGCCCTCGGCGTCGTTATCGTCAACGGCTATACTGACCTCGTCACGCCCTATCTCGCCTCGCGCTATCTGGTGAACCAGGTTCCGTCTCTCGGCGACGCCAAGCCGATCCGCCTCGACGTCGTCGATGGCGGCCATATGATGTATCTGCGGCCGGACGGGCGGCGCGCGCTGAAAGACGCGGCATCGGAGCTCTACCAGGCGACGCAATAGGCTCCGGCAGGCACGCGGCAAAAGGCCTGCGCCAACGCAAGCGCCGCGGTGGAGCAGCGCCGTGCAAGCTTTCGCCCGTATAGCTGGAGCAACGGTCCCGACTGGGGCGGAACCGCTTCACGCAAGCACGCTGAAACCGCATGGCCGATGTCGTCATCCTCGAAAGCCGCGAAAGGGTGCTGGCCGGCATCCTGTTCACGGCCGCCGCCTATTTCCTGTTTTCGGCGCAGGATGCCTCGATCAAGCTTCTGGTCGCCGGCATGACGGTCTGGCAGATCATGTTCGTGCGCTCGATCACCGTGCTCCTCGCCTGCGGCGCGATCGGAGGGAAGCGGCTGTTTGCCGACACGATCGTTTCGCCGATCGTCAGGCCGATGCTGGTGCGCAGCGCTTTCACGCTCGCCGCCTGGGTCTGCTACTACAACGCGGCCCGCTCGCTGCAGCTTGCCGAGCTCACCACCATCTACTACGCCGCGCCGATCATCGTCACCGTGCTGTCGGTGCTGATCCTGGGCGAGACGGTGCCGCTGCTGCGCTGGATCGCAGTGTTCATCGGCTTCGTCGGCGTCTTCATCGCCTGCGATCCGACGCGGCTCGGCCTCTCCGTGCCGGTGCTTCTGGTGCTGGCCGCCGCGGTTTTGTGGGGCATCGCCGTGGTGCTCTTGCGCAAGACGGCGCTGCAGGAGCGCACGACGATCCAGTTGGTGCTCAACAATTTCTATTTCCTGCTCTTCTCGGCCGTGCCGGCGCTGCTCTGGTGGCGCATGCCCGATTGGCGGCAGCTTCTTTTGCTGGTCAGCGTCGGGGCGCTCGGCGGGGTGGCTCAATATGTACTGTTCGAAGGCATGAAGCGCGCGCCGGTGTCGATCATCGCGCCGTTCGAATACACTTCGCTGGTCTGGGCCTTCGCGCTGGGCTACGCCATCTGGGGCGACGTGCCGCGCACGGAGGTGTTCATGGGCGCGGCGCTGATCATTGGCGCCGGCCTGCTCATCGTCGGCAACGAGCATTTCCGCAGACGGGAACACGCCTCATGACAGAGGGCTGTCAGGAGCAACTGGTTAGGCTGGCGCCATGACGGAGACGCTTGACATGCCCGAAAAGCTTGCGCCTGCCGCCGCCGACGTGGCGGCCGAGCGCACGCTCGGCATCATCCTGGTATCGGCATCGGCTGTCGCCTTCGCGCTCACCGGCGTGCTGACCAAGTCGATCCATGCGGACCCGCTGACCATCACCTGCTGGCGCGGCTTTTTCGGCTCGATCCTGATCACGCTCTATGTGCTGTGGCGCCGGCGCCGCTCGGGCGGACGCGAGAGCCTGAGATTGGGCTGGCGGGGCTGGCTGCTCGCGATTGAAGGTGCTGCCGCCAGCATCGCCTTTATCTCTGCTTTCAAATTCACCTATGTCGCCAATGTTGCCGTCATTTACGCGACCTCGCCCTTCATCGCCGCACTGCTTGCCTTTCTGCTGGTGCGGGAGAAGTTCCGGCTGCAGACCATGGTCGCGGCCGCCGTATCGCTGTGCGGCGTCGCCATCATGGTGTGCGCCGGCCTCGGCAGCGGACACCTGTTCGGTGACGGGCTGGCGCTTTTGATGACCACCGGCAGCGCGCTCTACATGATCATGGTGCGCGCTTTCCGCGATTCGCCGGTCGTGTGGGCGGGCGCCGTCTCGGCCTTCCTGCTTTTCGTGCTCGGCTGGTTCGTAACCGATCCGCTGGCCGTCTCGACGCGCGACGTGGTGCTGCTTGCCACCTTCGGCTGCTCCTTCGCGCTGGCCTCGATCCTGTGGACGGAAGGCTCGCGGCTGATCCCGTCGGCCGAAGCCGGGCTGCTCGGCTCGGCCGAGGTGCCCTTCGCCATCCTGTTTGCCCTGCTGTTCCTCGGCGAGGTTCCGCCGATGGCCAGCGTCATCGGCGGCGCCATCGTGCTTTGCGCGGTCTTTGCCCATGCCGGGCGCGACTGGCTGAAGGCGAAGTCCGCGACGGCGTAAAAATATTTCGCCACTCACGGAACCATCATCCGGCTCAGGCATTGTTAGATCGACGGGTCACCCCCCAAGTCCCCCCAAACCCCTCGACCCGTCCGACTAGAAGCCGACCCGCAAAAAGGTCGGCTTTTTCTTTGGGAATTGTTTGTTCGGGAATTCGCGGGATATCGCACCGCGATTCTTATCAGGACGAGAAGGCCAGCCCGCCGCCGAGAAGCTCCGCCAGATCCCGCGCCGGGCGGGCGGCTTCGCGGCCGAGCCGGATGGCGAAATCGGCCATCGGCAGCGGCGGCAGGTTGAAATCGGCAGATGCCTCGACGATGCCGGAATGGGCAAAACGCCGGGTGCGCGGCGTCAGTGCGATGCCGGCATTGACCGCGCTGCGCAGACCGGCAAGGCTGGCGCTTCCGGCGGCGATACGGTAGCGGCGGCCGGCAGCGTCCAGCGCGTTGAGCGCGGCCTCGCGGAAGCCGCAATAGGGATCGAGCAGCGCCAGCGGCACCACCTCCTGCCGCGCCGCCAGCCCTTTTTCCGAGCACAGCCACAGCATCGGCTCGCTGATCACAGCGGCTTCATCCGGCGACGGGGAATGGCGCATGGTGATCGCGAGGTCGAGCTGGCCCGCCTGCAGCGCCGACCCGAGTTCCATGGAACGGCCGACGCGCAGCTCGATCCTGACGCGCGGATGGCTGATCGCGAAGGCGCGCAACAGGTCCGGCAGGCCGTGGTCGGCAAAATCCTGCGTCGTGCCGATGGCTATGCGGCCGCCGGCGCGCGCGCCTTTCAGCGCCAGCCAGGCTTCGGTGTGGACGGCAAGAATGCGCCGTGCATGGCCGACAAGGTCTTCGCCTGCCGGCGTCAACCCGCGTCCCCTCCCCCGCGGGGTGAGTAGCGGCTCGCCGACGATCTCTTCCAGCCGCTGCATCTGCGCGGTCACCGCCGACGGCGTGCGGCCGACGGCGGACGCGGCCTTGGCGAGCGAGCCGCCGTCGACGAAGGCGAGAAAGGTTTTCAGCAGATCGGGATCGAGCGTTTCCACACTTCGACGATATCGAAGCATTTATCAAAAACAATTCGATTTTTTTGATGGTATGATGATGGCATGCTCCTTCCATTCGAAGGCACAAGACCTCGAACCGAAGGAGAGAAAAATGCCGATCATCAATGTCAGCGTCACCGGCAGGCCCGAGGCCAAGCTGTCCGCCGCGATCGCCAGGGAGATTACTGAGATCACCGCAAGGGAGTTACGCAAGGATCCGACGATCACCGCGGTCGCCGTCAACTATATTGATCCGCAGCACTGGTTCGCCGGCGGCAAGTCGCTGGCCGAGCTCGGGACCAACACGTTCTGGCTGGACATCAAGGTTGTGGACGGCACCAACACCAAGCTTGAGCTCGAAGCCTATCTCAAGGCGATCTTCGAGGCTTTCGGTCGTCTGCTGCAAGGCGTGCATGAGGAAAGCTATGCTTTGGTGCACGAGGTGCCGGCGGCGGCCTACGGCTTTGGCGGCAAAAGCCAGGAGTTCCGCTTCATCAGCGGGAGGCTGAAGGCGGCGTAGGCGTCCCTTCTCCCCTTGTGGGCCCGTTCTCGCCGACTGCGCAACAGGCCCACAAGGGGAGAAGGGGGAGCCCGGCCTTCCCCCCACATTGACCTTGCCCCCACTTCCGCTACCTTCTGCCGCCGAAGCGGCCGCTCAAGAGCCGTGCTGGAGGAGACTGGGAGAGAGCGGCATGATCCTGACCCTGGCGCTGCTGGCGGGCCTTGTTCTTGCCTGGCTGCTGATCGCGGTGATCGAGCGGTTCCGGCTCGACCTGCGCTTCACCCAGGCGCTGCTCTATGTGCCGTTCAAGCTCGCCTATCGCATCGTGGACAACCGCATCCGCATTGCCCGCAGCGCCAAGACGCCGGTGATCTATGTCGTCTCGCACCAGTCGCGCTTCGAGCCGGCGCTGATGCTGTCGCTGCTTCCCGACGATACGCTGCATATCCTGGATGACGCCTCGGCGCGCTCGCCCTGGCTGGAGCCGTGGCGCGAGCTTGCCCGCACCATTGCCTTCAACGCCGAGCATGTCTTCGTCAGCCGACGGCTGGTGCGCGTGCTGAAGGGCAAGGGGCGGCTTGCCGTCTACCTGCCGGATAATGTCGAGCCGGATGTCAAATCCTTCCGGCTGTTTCGCGCCATCACCCGCATGGCCATGCAGGCCGACGCCCGCATTGTGCCGATCTTCGTTGCCGGCACGCGCGACCTGCCGGTGTCGCTGACGCCGAAGGAGAAAGCGCCACGCCATTGGTTCCCGCGGCTGTCGGTGAGCGCGCTGGAGCCGATGACCATCGCCGAGCTTACGGCGCGCAATCCCGACATGGCCTCCAATACCAACGCGCTGTTCGACCGTTTCGCCGAAGCGCGGCTCTACGGCACCAATCTCGACCGGGGGCTGTTCCTCGCCATGCGCGACGCCGCCGATCGCGTTGGCTCTTCGCGCCCGATCATCGAGGATGTGATTTCCGGTTCGCTCAGCTACCGCAAGCTGTTCATCGGCGCTCGCGTGCTCGGCCGCCATTTCGAGGCGGTGACGGCGCCAGGCGAAGCGGTCGGCGTGCTCTTGCCCAACGCCAATGGCGTGGTGCTCACCTTCGTCGGCCTGATCTCGGCGGGCCGCGTCGCCGCAATGGTCAACTACACCGCCGGCCCGGCGAGCGTGACCGCGGCGGTCCGCACCGCCGTGATCCGCACCGTGATCTCGTCCCGCACCTTCATCGAAAAAGCCGGCATCGACGACATCGTCGCCGCGGTCGAGGCGGGCGGCGCCAAGATGCTCTGGCTGGAGGATGTGCGGGCCAGCGTGACGACCCTCGACAAAGTCGCGGCCGCGCTTTTGTGGCGCCTGCCTTTGCAGCGCCAGCAAGCCTCGAAGCCAGCCGTCATCCTGTTCACCTCGGGCTCGGAAGGCACGCCGAAGGCGGTGGTGCTGTCGAGCCGTAACCTGCTCGCCAATGTGATGCAGGCGGAAGCGCGCGTCTCCGTCTCGCCGGCGGACATCCTGCTCAATGTGCTGCCGGTGTTCCATTCCTTCGGCCTGACCGGAGGCACCATCCTGCCGCTGGTGCTCGGCATAAAGCTGTTCCTTTACCCCTCGCCGCTGCACTACAAGATCATCCCCGAGATCGCCCGCAAGGTGAAGCCGACGGTGATGTTCGGCACCGACACCTTCCTTGCCAATTATGCCCGCACCGCCAAGGACGGCGACTTCTCCAGCCTGCGCTTCGTCGTGGCCGGCGCGGAAGCCGTGAAGCCGGAAACACGGCGCACCTATCGCGACCGCTTCCAGGCCTCGATCGTCGAAGGCTTCGGGCTGACCGAAGCCGCGCCCGTCGTGGCGGTGAACACCGCCATCCATGGCCGCGACGGCACGGTCGGGCGGCCGCTGCCGGCCATCCGCATGAAGCTGGAGCCGGTCGAGGGTATCGCCGAGGGCGGCCGGCTGTGGCTCGACGGGCCGAACATGATGATGGGCTATATGACCGCCGACCGTCCCGGTGAATTGCAGCTGCTGGAAGGCTGGCACGACACCGGCGACATCGTCTCGATCGACCGCGAGGGATTCATCACCATACGCGGCCGGGCCAAGCGCTTCGCCAAGATCGCCGGCGAGATGGTGTCGCTGGGCGCCGTCGAGATGCTGGTGCAGTCGCTGTGGCCGGAAGAGCGCCACGCGGCGGTGGCCGTGCCCGACAAGAGGCGCGGCGAGCGCATCGTGCTGGTCACTACCGCCGACGACGCCAATGCCGAGGAACTGCGCCAGTTCGGCAAGAAGGCGGGTGCCGCCGAATTGATGGTGCCCAACGACATCATCAAGGTCGACGAGATCCCGGTGCTGGGTTCTGGCAAGACGGATTACATCTCGGCGCGCAAACTGGCGATCGACCGGCTGGGGCTGAGCGCGGCGGCTTAGATAGGCGCCGGCTTTAACCGATATCCGAGGGCGGCACCTTTTCGCCTTCGCGCATGGCCCGCTTCGAATAGGCGCGCACGGAGAGCGGCAGGAACAGCAGATACCCTGCGACGGAAGCGGTCAGCGTGTACCAGGGATAGGTCATCAGCAAGAGGATGTAGAGCACCACGCCGAGGATGACCGGCAGCACCCTGTCGCCCGGAACCTTGACGCTCTTGCCCGAATAGACCGGCAGACGGCTGACAAGAAGGAAGGCGATGAGCACGGTGAAGCCGGTGGCGATGAAGGCGGCCGGCCGGCTGGGCTCGAGCCCGAGCCGCAGGAAATAGAGATAGAGCGGCAGCATGACCAGAACGGCGCCGGCCGGAGCCGGCACGCCGACGAAATATTCGGTCTGCCATGCCGGCTGATCGGTGTCGTCGGCCAGCACGTTGAAGCGGGCAAGCCGCATGCCGCAGGCGATGGTGAAGAGAAGTGCCGCGATCCAGCCCGGCGAGCCGGCGCGATCGAGCAGGAAGGCGTAGAGCACCAGGGCCGGCGCAACGCCGAAATTGACGATGTCGGCCAGCGAATCCATCTGCGCGCCGAATTTCGAGGTGGCCTTCAGCATGCGCGCCAGCCGCCCGTCGATGCCGTCCAGGAAGGCGGCGAGCAGCACCATGACCACTGCGATCTCGAAGCGGTTCTCGAAGGCGAAGCGGATGCCCGAAAGGCCGGCGCAGATGGCAAGCACAGTGACCAGGTTGGGCAGCACCATGCGCATCGGGATCTCGCGGATGCGCGGTCCGCCGCTGGCGTGGGCCTCGAATTTCTTGAACGGCGCGCCCAATGCTCAGGAAATCCTGACCAAGGGCGTGACCGCCGTGCCGCCAAATTCGGCAAGCACCGTCTCGCCGCCGACCGCCGTCTGGCCGACCGCGACGCGCGGCACGGCGCCCGAGGGCAGGAAAACATCGACGCGCGAGCCGAAGCGGATCAGGCCGAAACGCTCGCCGATGGCGATCGTACCGCCGGCCTCGGCCCAGCAGACGATGCGGCGCGCCACCAGCCCGGCGATCTGCACGGCGGCGATCGTGCCGTTCGGGCTGTCGATGACCAGGCCGTTGCGCTCGTTCTCGGCGCTCGCCTTGTCGAGCTCGGCATTGAGGAATTTGCCGGGCTTGTGCTCGATGCGCGTGATCCGGCCGCGCACGGGCGCGCGGTTGATGTGGCAGGAAAACACGTTCATGAACACCGATATCCGGGTCATCTCGCCCGAGCCCAGGCCAAGCTCGCTCGGCGGCACGGCAGGCCCGACCGCCGAGATCACGCCGTCGGCCGGGCTCACCACCAGCCGGTCGTCGACCGGCGTGACGCGCTCGGGATCGCGGTAGAAATAGATGCACCATGCGGTGAGGATCAGCCCGATCCAGAACAGGATCGAGGAGAAATAGCCGAGAAACAGCGTTGCCGCGGCGAAGGCGGCGATGAAGGGATAGCCTTCGCGATGGATGGGGACGAACGTGTTCTTGACGGAGTCGAGAAGCGTCATAGGGCTTTGGGGGCGGTCCCTGTTTCAGGTTGCGCCTCAATAGCCGAAAGCCCCCCTCCCCGCAACGCAACAATGGGGGAGGATGGATGAGGCGAGTAGAGGCGGATGCGGTGAGATGCGAGGGAGCTACCCAGCGGCAGCCGAACGATCGAAGTGCTCGTCGAGTTCCGGCACCGTCGCCTCGGCCGAGCTTTTCGTCGTCCTTGCCACGCAACAGCACGCCGCCATTCCGCGAAGATAGGAAAAGGAAGGACCGGCCAGAGGCCAGCACAACCCAATTCACAACCAGTCCTTCCGCCGTTTGCGATACCGAGTTCGCTGAAACAACGGCATCCGTAGGGTCGAACCCGGCCTTGCGCAGCAGAAGGTCGACAGCGACCGGAGCATGGTACTGTTCCGCTAGTTCGATGACGGTTTTGATCTCTGACTCGTCGGCGCGAGCAAGTTGGACGCCGACCCGCGGAGCGTTAGCTCCGAACGGGTTCTCACCGGGGCGGATGACCGGAGGATCTTCAGGGGCGATATATTCGTAGATAATGGCATGCGTCTCGGTTGCGGTGCATAGCCGAGGCTCCTTCGCACTGGTGCGCAGTTGGAAAACCATCTGCATTTCACCCCCAACATCCAGCATCCGTGCCATACCGAACGCTAGTCTGACCTCGGGTGGGGAGATTTTGGCGCAGGCGAGACCGGCGCCGACATCGCGCCAGCCGATCATCTGCCGAACCAGCTTGCTAACCGAACGATGAAGGAGCCTGGCTTCACGTTGCGGGTTGGCCATCACTAATCGGTGTATGACCGCGCCGTAATCGTCATCATCGACAATTTGCAGATCAGGCCACGACGCAATCCAGCGCGCCAAGAAGTTTTCCATCGGCGCAGCTTCATCAGCCTCGTAGAATTCATCGTCGAGCCTATCCAGAAAATCGTCTCGACCACCCTCGAAGCCCGTTTGTTCGGCAGCTTCGTCGGGATGCTCGGCAATCCAGGCGGCCATCTTTTCCAATGTCGCCAACTGACCCATCGCACCGCTGGAGGTGAGTCCAGCCCGGGCATTGGCAATCATTTCATCGGTTTCCGCGGCGGCATTGTAGATGAATTGACTGTGCCCCCCGTTCTTCACCTCAGCCGAGTACGAGTTTGCGTGAGAAACTTGCATTGCCCTCGGGCTGATCTCGGGATGACGGTAGAGCCCTTCATAGGTCATTGTATGGATGAAAATCTCAACGGCAAATACGAGGTCGGAGGGGCTATCGATTGCCTGTTCGACTGTTGAACGGCGTACCACCACCGGCAGCGGCAGCATCACCTGTGGCCTGGCAGCATTGGGCGCCAGCTTAGCGGGTGTTTTTTGGATTTGCGAAAAAGAAATCTGAACATTGAAAATGATCCCCAAGGGCACAAAAAAACGTAGGCGATTTTATTTGTGCCGCGACAATATCACCAGACGATCGATTTGAAAGGCATTAGGAACAGCCAAGTTCGTTGAGCGCGACACGCATGTTAGGCGGACTGAAATTGCTGGTAGACAATGTCGGCAAGCCATGCGTTCGCCCGTCCTTGGCAGGACAATCCAACAACGGAGTCAGCCGATGCCTTCACCGAACGCCGCTAGGAAAGCCAATATCATCCTGGAAGGCCTCGCCTTCGGCGAATCTCCGCGCTGGCATGAGGGGCGGCTCTGGCTTTGCAACTGGGGCACCGGCGAGATTGTCGCCGTGGACGGAGAGGGCAAGAGCGAGGTCATGCTGACCGTGCCGGCCGTCCTGCCCTATTCGATCGACTGGCTGTCTGATGGACGACTGCTCGTCGTTTCGGGTCGGGATGGCCTTCTGCTCCGGCAGGAGGCAAATGGCGGGCTCGTCGCACATGCCGACCTCACGGGACTGTCGAAGAACTCGTGGAACGAAATTGTCGTCGATGGCCGCAACCACGTCTACGTCAATGGCGGCGGGCCAGCACCGGCACCGGGCGAGCATTTCGGGCCGGGGACCATCGTGCTGGTCGCGCCGGACGGCACGCTGCGACAGGTTGCAGAGGATATCGCCTTCGCCAACGGCATGGCGGTGACACCGGACAACCGGACGCTGATCGTCGCCGAATCTCACGCCAGGCGGCTGACCGCCTTCGATATTGGCGAAGACGGCAGCCTTTCCAAGCGGCGCGTCTGGGCTGAGCTCGGCAACGACTATCCCGACGGCATCTGCATCGATGCCGAAGGCTGTGTCTGGTATGCCGATGTACCGAACCGGCACTGCGTCAGGGTGCGCGAGGGCGGCGAGAAAGTCGACAAGGTCCAGGTCGATCGCGGCTGCTTTGCCTGCGTGCTGGGCGGAGCCGACGGCAAGACGCTTTTCATCCTCGCCGCCGAATGGCGCGGCTTCGAAAACATGGTGAGCGACTCTCGCACCGGTCAGGTGCTGAGCATCACCGTAACCGCGCCTGGCGCCGGATGGCCCTCCTACACCTCCGGCACGCGCTGGTAGTTGGCGATGTCGGCCTTGACGCCGAGGCGCGCGATGGTTTCCTGCGCGCTGAAGGCGATGCGCTCATGCGCTGCCTTGACGATCGGCACCACCTTGTCGACGGCGTCCTGGCTTTCCCATTCGACCACGGTGACGATGTTGAACTCGCCCGGGCCGGAGAACTGTTCCAGCAGGAAATCCTGCACGAAGCCTTCCTGCTGGCGCAGCAATTCGTGCGTCATGAAGACCTTGCCGAGGATTTCGTCGCGCGCTTCCGCCGGCACGACGAATTTATCGACCCGGAACACGCTGCCGGTGCGGTGGTTCTTGGTGCTCATTTCGATCTGTCTCCGTTCTTGGACGAGTTGCTTCGCAGGGGCTCGGAGACGGTCTGCAAGCTCAAGTTAAGTTGAGGTCAAGGGGGATTTTGCCCTTCCCTTCTCCCCTTGGGAAGAAGGTGAAGTCGGCGCTAGCTCACCTCCGACGTCCTGCGCCGCACAACAACCCCCAGCTCGTCGCTCTCGCGGGCGATGCGCAGGCGCTCCTCGGCTTCGGTCGCTTCGCGCTGGCGGTCCCACATCGAGGCGTAGAGGCCGTGTTTGGCGAGCAACGCCGCATGCGTGCCGCGTTCGGCGATCTGGCCGTCCTTGAGCACGATGATCTCGTCGGCCGAGATCACCGTCGACAAGCGGTGCGCGATCACGATGGTGGTGCGGCCCTTGCTGACGAGGTCGAGCGCGGCCTGGATTTCCTGCTCGGTCTGGGTGTCGAGCGCCGAGGTCGCCTCGTCCAGCATCAGAATCGGCGGCGCCTTGAGGATGGTGCGGGCGATCGCCACGCGCTGCTTCTCGCCGCCCGACAGTTTCAGCCCGCGCTCGCCGACCATCGACTTGTAACCCTCCGGCAGCTTGTCGATGAACGGCCCGATCTGGGCCAGCTCGGCGGCCTTGCGCACCTCCTCCTCGCTGGCGCTGACGCGGCCGTAGCGGATGTTATAGGCGATGGTGTCGTTGAAGAGCACCGTGTCCTGCGGCACCATGCCGAGAACCGCGCGCAGGCTCTCTTGCGTGACATCGCGGATGTCCTGGCCGTCGATCAGCACCTGGCCGCCCTGCACGTCGTAGAAGCGGAACAGAAGCCTGGAAATGGTCGACTTGCCGGCGCCGGACGGTCCGACGATCGCCACCGTCTTGCCGGCCGGCACCTCGAAGGAGACCCCCTTCAGGATCTTGCGGTTAGGATCATAGGAGAAATGCACGTCGCGGAATTCGACCTTGCCGGGACCGACCTTCAAAGGCTTGGCGTCCGGCTTGTCGACGATCTCCTGGGGCACGTCGAGCAGGTCGAACATATGCTCGATGTCGGTCAGGCCCTGCCGGATCTCGCGGTAGATGAAGCCGATGAAATTGAGCGGTACCGAGAGCTGGATCAGCATGGCGTTGATGAAGACGAAGTCGCCGACGCTCTGCGTGCCGGCCTGCACCTCCAGCGCCGACATGCACATGACGATGACGGTGCCCAGGCCGAAGATGAGGCCCTGGCCGAAGTTCAGCCAGCCCAGCGAGGTCCAGGTCTTGGTCGCGGCGATCTCGTAGCGCGCCATCGAGCGGTCGAAGCGCTCGGCCTCCATGCGCTCGTTGGTGAAATATTTGACCGTCTCGAAGTTGAGCAAAGAGTCGATCGCCTTGGTGTTGGCGTCGGTGTCGCTGTCGTTCATGTCGCGGCGGATCGAGATGCGCCAGTCGCTCGCCTTGACCGTGAACCAGACATAGAGCCAGACGGTCACGGCGACCACGACGACGTATTTCCAGCCATAGGTGAAGGCGAAAATGCCGGCCGTCAGCGCGAATTCGAGGATGGTCGGCGCCGTATTCAGCATGATGAAGCGCACGATCGTCTCGATGCCCTTGGTACCGCGCTCGATGATGCGCGACAGGCCGCCGGTGCGGCGCTCAAGATGGAAGCGCAGCGACAGCTGGTGCATGTGGACGAAGGTGCGGTAGGCGAGCTGGCGCACCGCATACTGGCCGACCCGGGCAAACAGCGCGTCGCGCAGCTGGTTGAAGCCGAGCTGGACCAGGCGCAACAGGTTGTAGGCGATGACCAGCATAATCGGCGCGAGCAGGAAAGCTGGCAGCGGCGGCGGCGCCTTCGAGGCGTGAGCCAGAGCGTCGGTCGCCCATTTGAAGAAATACGGGCCGGCGACCAAGGTGACCTTGGCGACGACCAGAAGCAGCGTCGCCCAGGTGACGCGGGCTCTAAGATCGGCGCGTTCGGCCGGCCACATATATGGCCACAGGTTGCGCAGGGTCGTGAGGGTGCCGGCTTCGGCGGATACGGTCTTTTCGGCCACTAGTCTTGCCTTTTGGGTGAGAGGCTGGGGCAGCAGGAGTTGACGAGATCGGTGAGCGAGGCCGACACACCCGCCAGCGCGGCGTGGTCGACGGCATAGCGCGAGCGCTGCCGGTCGGCCTCGAAGCGGACCAGCCCCGCCTCGACCAGCACCTTCAGATGCTGCGAGACGGTCGACTGGGCGAGGTCGAGATGATCGACCACCTCACGGCAGGAGCAGCAGGAGCTGGCCGAGAGGCGCTTCAGGATCTCGATGCGTGCCGGATGCGAAAGCGCCGCCAGGCGGAGCGCCATGGCGTGACTGTCGCTGCAGCGGATTTCGGGGGATTCGGTCATCGTCCATCGGCGATAGACGATGAAGGATGGGAGGGCAAGCTAGGCGGATGGATAGAGAGCTAATCTCCCCGCTCGTGGGGGAGATGGCCGGCAGGCCAGAGGGGGGCGCGAAGGAGCGAGGCGTCTCAGTATCGAGTGCCACAATCGCGGAAGTTTGCGATCGCAGAGCGGGTAGGACTGACAGGCTGGCGGGACAGCGCCCCCCTCTGCCCTGCTGGGCATCTCCCCCACAAGGGGGGAGATCAGCCAATCGCCACCCTCACTCCGTCTTCGTCGGAGTGGTCATCTGCTCGCCCAAAGCCTTCATGTCGGCATCCTCGCCTTCCTTCGACTTGGATGGCACCTTGAACACCTGGCCCGGCCAGATGCGATCGGGATCGCGGATCTGGTCCTGGTTGGCCAGATAGATGGTCGAGAACCGAGTGCCATGGCCATAGACGCGGCGCGAGATGCGCCAGAGCGTATCGTTGCGGCGGATGATGACCGCGCTGTCGGCATGTTCGAGCTTGGGCGCGACCGTCTCGGGCACATCGGTCGTGGGCGTCGCTTCAGCGACCTTGGCAGGAGCCTCGGCGGGCTTGGCCACTTCGGCCGTTGCGGCCGGCTTGGTTTCAGCGGTCGCGGGCGCCTCGGCCTGCTTGGCCTCGCCCGTCTTCATCTCGCTGGGGGCGACGGCGGCCATCGACTCGCCGGGCTCGCGCTCGAACGGTACGGCGGCGCGGGCGACGACCTTGACGCCGTCGTCATCCAGCCCGTCGACATGGATGGTGTAGCTGCCGACCGGGATGTCGCGCTTCGCCTCGATCAGGAAATGGCCGTCGGGCGAAGTCTTTGCATCGCCGAGCAGCATGTCCCCGGCATAGGCACGCACCTTGCGGCCGGGATCGGCCGTGCCGGCGACGAAGATCTTGCCGCCGTCGATCTCGACCGCTTCGACGGCGATCTTGGGGTCCGCCGCGGCACCCGCAGCCGGCGCGGTCGCCTGGTCGGTGGCGGCCGGCGCGGTCGCAGCCGGCGCCGAGGCCGTGTCGGATGCAGTCGGCGCGGTCGCAGCCGGCGCCTGGGCCGCAGGCGCCGCCGCCTGACCGGTTGCGGCCGGCGCCGCCTGCTTGGTCTCGGCCTGCGGCACGGTGATCAGTTGCGAGGCCTTGCCCGGCTCCTCGACCATGGCCAGCACCTGACCCGTCGGGCTCTGCGGCACCGAGACGACGGCGGTCTGGGCCGAGGCGACGGCAGTGCCGCCGACCGTCTGGCGCAGCGTGATCGTATAGTCGCCCGGCTTCAGCGGATCGTCCAGCACGATGGCGAAGGCGCCGTCAGGGCCGGAATCGGTCGAACCGAGCACGGTGCCGCCACTCAGGATCTCGACCTTGGCGTTGGGCGCGGCGCTGCCGGCGACGACGATCGAGCCACTGCCTTCGACGCGCACGACATCGAAGGTCGGCAGTGTCGGCCCTGTAGCGGCGGCTGGCGCCTGGGCGGGCGTTGTGGTGGCCGGGACCATCTTATTGGCAGGCGCCATGGTATTGGCCGGCGCCATTGTGTTTGAAGGAGCCTGGGGCACGCGCGCCTCGGTGCCCGTGCTTGAGGATTCAGCCGGTTTCGCATCGCCCTGCGGCAGCGCCGCGACCTGCGCCGGCTTTTGATTGTTGATATAAGGGTCGAGCGCGCCCGAGCCGTAGGCGACCGCCGCGACGGCGACAACGCCGCCCGCCGCAAACAAAAACGCCTTGGAAGGATTGATAGCCATAATTCCTTATTGCCCCCTTAGCCAACTAACGCCCGGTCTAGCGTGTTTTCTCCACGCTCACAAGAAAAAGCCCGTCGGCGGGCTTGACCCCGCCAACCGTCCCCATCACCAATCATCGCCATGAACACGATTCGATCCGTCTGCGTCTATTGCGGCTCGTCTCCGGGCCGCGACGAGGCCTATATCAAGGCCGGCCACACGCTCGGCCGCTCGCTTGCGAAATCTGGGTTGCGCCTGATCTATGGCGGCGGCACCAAGGGCATCATGGGCGCCGTCGCCGATGGCGCTCTCAAGGCCGGCGGCAAAGTCACCGGCATCATCCCGCGCTTCCTGATCAACAAGGAAGCGACCGAAAGCGCGCTCGACAAGCTCGATGAACTCTTGATCACCGACAATATGCATGAGCGCAAGCACAGCATGTTCGAAAAATCCGACGCCTTTGTGGCGCTGCCCGGCGGCATCGGCACGGTGGAGGAGATCGTCGAGATCATGACCTGGGCGCAGCTCGGCCATCACCGCAAGCCGATCGTCTTAGCCAACGTCAAGGGTTTCTGGGACCCGATGCTGGCGCTGATCGAGCACATGTCGGAGGAAGGCTTCATTCACACCGCGCATAGGGTCAAGCCGCTGGTGGTCAACGACCCGGAAGCGATCGTCGCCGCCATAATGGTGGCGGGCTCGTCGGTCGACGCCCCGACGGAAGGGGTGCAGTCGGTGATAGACAAAATGTAGGCAGTAGGGATTAGGCAGTAGGCAATAGGGAAGACAGGCCCTACTGCCTACTGCCTACTGCCTACTGCCTACTGCCTACTGCCTACTGCCTACTGCCTACTGCCTACTGCTTACTGCTTACTGCCTAACCCCTACCGCCCTCCTCAAATCCCCAATCACCGCCCTTCGATCCTGCCTGCGCCATGCCAGATGGATCGACACGCTGCGCTTGAACCAGGGCAGGTCGCGGAAGATCACGCCGGGCGGTGCGGCGCTTCGCAGGCTTTCCTGGACCGTGGCGAGGCCGAGGCCGGCGCTGACCAGGCCGAGCGAGGTCAAGGGGTCGTTCGTCTCATAGGCGATGTTGGGCATGAAGCCGGATTCGACGCAAGCCGCCAGGAACTGCGCCCGGTTGGTGTCCCCGGGCTGGCGCACGACGGTGATCCAGACCCGGCCATCGAGATGGCCGGGTGCGATGTCGGCGACACTGGCGAGCGGATCGCTTTCCGGCATTGCCAGCACCAGCGGCTCGCGCCGCACCAGCATGCTTTCAAGATCGGGATCGCCCTCGGGCGCCGGAGAATAGACGAAACCGAGGTCAAGGATCCGCTGCCTTAGATCGTCGAACTGCGCCGCGGTTCGCCGGCTCCTGAGTTGCACGTGGAAATCCGGCCGCGCGCGGCGGAAATCCTTCAACATCGCAGCAACCAGTCCCGAATGCACCGCGCCCTCGACATAGCCGATGGCGAGGCAGCCGGCGGCGCCGCTGGCGAGGTTGCGCCCGAGCTCTTCCAGCCGCGCCGCATTGGCGAGCAGCGCGCGGGCTTCGGCAAGGAAGGCCTTGCCCTCGGCATTGAGATGGACGCGCTGCTTCACGCGCTCGAACAAGGTGACGCCGAGCTGCTGCTCGAGCTGGATGATCTGCCGGCTCAGGGGCGATTGCGAAATGTGCAATTGCTCGGCGGCGCGGCCGACATTGCCGGCCTCGGCGACGGCGACGAAATATCTGATCTGGCGCAAATCGAGCATTTTCCAAGTCCCGTCAGGTCTGAACCTTAGCCTAATCAGTCTTGGACAGTCTGACCAGCCGGCGCGATATCTCCCGCATCAACCAGCCACGAAGGAGACCGCCATGCAATTCTTTGCCCTGCTTACCCGCAACACCCAGAAGTTCAGCGACGCCGATTTCGCTCCCCTGCTCCCGCCTGAATCCGAGCAGCGCAAGACGCTCTACGTGCAAGGCGCGGTGCGCCAGATCTGGAACCGTGGCGATGTTCCCGGCACCGGCATCATGTTTGAAGCGGCCGACGAGAAGGAAGTGCGTGGCCACTCGCCACGCTGCCCCTGATCGAAGCCGGCATGATGGATATCGCGGCGATCGTGCCGCTGAACCCTTATCCCGGTTTCGGGCCAAAGCGCTGAGTGAGGCTTCAGGTGAGGCTGTTATCCCGCGCAGCAGCCTCACCGCCTCGGGGCCGTAATCGCGGCCACCCGCTCCCCTTGCCGCAGACGAAGCCGGCGCTATTGTCGGCCGCGATCCGAAACAGGGCGGAATATCCATGAAACTTGGCTTTGTCGGCACGGGCGCGTTGAGCTCGGCCATCGTCACCGGGCTGAAATCGCTGCCGGGCGAGACGACGCCGGTCGTGGTCTCGCCGCGCAACGAGGCGATCGCCTCGGCGCTTGCCCAGCGCTTTGCGGATGTGCGCATCGCCGCCGACAACCAGGCCGTGCTCGACCAGTGCGACACCGTGATGCTGGCGGTGCGGCCGCAGATCGCGCGCGAGGTGCTGAAGGAGCTGCGGTTCCGCGAAGACCATCACGTCGTCAGCCTGATCGCGACGATCTCGCGTGAGGAGATCACCCGTCTCGTGGCGCCGGCCGCGCACGTCGGCAAGGCCCTGCCCATGCCGATGATCGCCCGCCTGTAGGGCGCGACACTCATCTGCCCGCCGGACCCGATCGTCGCGGCGTTCTTCGGCAAGCTTGGCCGGGTGATCGAGGTCGAGGATCAGGGCGAGTTCGATGCGCTCAGCGTCGTCACCGCGACCTATGCCAGCTATTTCAAATATCTCGACACGGTCCACGCCTGGGTGCGCGGCCAAGGCGTTCCGAGCGACAAGGCCTGCGACTACATCACCAGCATTTACAAGGCGCTGGCCAACGCGCCGGATACGGCGCCGGACGAAGATTTCATGCATCTTGCGCAGGATTATGCGACGCGCGGCGGCATCAACGAGCAAGTGCTGCGCGAGCTGACGGAACGGGGCACGTTCGAGGCCTTCGCCGAGAGTCTTGACCGCGTGCACCGGCGCATTACCGGCAAATAGCTCACTCGGCCGGCGCAAGCCGCGCTGAGCGTCTGCGCGCGCTCAACCTGTCGAGATAGAGATAGACGACCGGCGTGGTGTAGAGCGTCAGGAGCTGCGAGAGGATGAGGCCGCCGACGATCGCCGCGCCGAGCGGCTGGCGCAGCTCCGCGCCCGTGCCGGTCTCGATCGCCAGCGGCAGCGCGCCGAGCAGCGCGGCAAAGGTCGTCATCATGATCGGCCGGAACCGCTGGACGCTCGCCTTGTGGATCGCCGCGCGGGCCGAGAGGCCTTCCTGGCGTTCGGCATGCAAGGCCATGTCGATCATCATGATGGCGTTCTTCTTGACGATGCCGATCAATAGGATGATGCCGATCAGCGAGATCACGTCGAACTCCATCCCGGTGACGATGAGCGCGAGCAGCGCGCCGATGCCGGCGGAAGGCAGCGTCGACAGGATGGTGATCGGGTGCACATAGCTTTCGTAGAGCACGCCAAGCACGACATAGATTGTGGCTAAAGCGGCGGCGATCAGCAGCAATTCGTTGAGAAGATTGGCGCGGAAGGCGAGCGCGGTGCCGGCCAGTGAGCCGTGGATCGACACCGGCATCTTCAGCTCGGCCATGGCGCGGTCGATCGCGGCCGAAGCGTCGCCAAGCGTCGCGCCATCGGCAAGGTTGAAGGAAATGGTCGTGGCGACGAAATGGCCCTGGTGGTTGACCGAGAGCGGCATGGTCGCCGGACCGTAGGTGCTGAAGGCGGCCAAAGGCACCATCTTCTCGGCCGAAGTGCTGACCGCAGCACCACTCGAGGCGCTGCCATGGCCGGTGACGGCGATGGCGTTGGTCGCCTGGTTGCGCAGCGAGCCCGTCAGGCTGCCGGCCAGCGCGTTGGTCTGCTGTGTGCCGCTCGCCGCAGCGCCTGAGGTGCTGACATAGATGCCGTTCAATGCGCTTGGGTCCTGCAAATAGCGCGGCGCCACCTCCATGACGACATGATACTGGTTGCGGGCGTTGAAGATCGTCGACACCTGACGCTGGCCGAAGGCGTCGTAAAGCGTGGCGTCGATGCTGGCCGGGGTAAGCCCCAGACGCGCGGCACTCTCGCGGTCGACCGTGATGTTGGTTTCGAGCCCGGCCTCGTCGCGGTCGGAATTAACGTCGGTGAGTTCCGGCGCCTGCTTCAGGAGATCGACCAGCTTCGGCGTCCATTGGTCGAGATCGGCGGTGGTGTCGGCCTGCAGCGTGTACTGATAGGTCGCCAGGCTCTGACGGCCGCCGACCCTGATCTCCTGGCGCGGATTGAGGAAGAGCTGCGCGCCGGGCAATTGCCCGAGCTGCGCGCGCAGCCGCGTCAGCACCACTTGCAGCGGCGCCCGCTCGCCCTTCGGTTTCAACGCGACCTGGACGAAACCGGAATTGGTCTGCCGGCCGCCGATATAGCTGACGACATTCGCAACCGCGGGGTCGCTCTTCAGGATCTGCTCCAGCTGCTCGAATTTCTGCCGCATCAGCTGGAAGGAGATGGCTTGGTCGGCGCGCAGGCCACCCATCAGCTCGCCGGTGTCCTGCTGCGGGAAGAAGCCTTTCGGCACCGCCGTGTAGAGATAGACGTTGAAGACGATCGCCGCGAAAAGCACCACCAGCATGATTTCCGCATTGTCGAGCGACCAGGCGAGGGAACGTCCGTAGAAGGCGCGGACGCGTTCGAACACGCCTTCGCCGAAACGGGCGAGGAACGAGCGCCTGGTCGACGGGCTTACACCCGGGCGCAGGAAATGCGCGCACATCATTGGCGTCACGGTCAGCGACAGCACCAGCGAAATGGCGATCGACAGCGACAAGGTCAGGGCGAATTCCTGGAACAGGCGGGCCGAGTATGCCGCCCATCAGCAGGATCGGCAGGAAGACGGCAACCAGCGAGGCGCTCATCGACAGCACCGTGAAGCCGACTTGCCTGGCGCCGACGAGCGCCGCCTTGCCGCGCGGCATGCCGTCCTCGATGTGGCGCGTGATGTTTTCGAGCACCACGATGGCGTCGTCGACCACGAAGCCGGTGGCGATGGTAAGCGCCATCAGCGACAGATTGTCGAGCGTAAAGCCGAGCAGATACATCGCCCCGAAGGTGCCGAGGATCGAGACGACCAGCGCGACGCTCGGGATTAGTGCCGCGCGCCAGTCGCGCAAGAATGAGAATACGACGAGGATGACGAGCAGCACCGCCAGCACCAGCGTGAGTTCGGTGTCGTGCAGCGAGCCGCGTATCGTGGTCGAACCGTCGGTCGCGATGCTGAGCCGCGCATCGGCCGGCACCGAGGCCTGCAGTGTCGGGATCAGCGCGCGGACGCGGTCGACTGTGTCGATGATGTTGGCGTTGGGCTCGCGATAGAGCACCAGAAGCACGGCCGGCTCGCCATTGGCGAGGCCGAGATTGCGCACATCCTCGACGGAATCCTCGACATCGGCGATGTCGCGAAGCTTGACCGCCGCATTGTTGCGCCAGGCGATGACCAGATCGCGAAAGTCGGCGGCGTGGCTCGCCTGGTCGTTGGTGTAGAGCTGGTAGCGCAACGCGCCGTCTTCCTCGAAACCTTTCGGGCTGCGCGCGTTGGCGGAGGCAAGGGCCGCCCGCACATCCTCCAGGCCGATGCCGTAATGGAACAGCGCGCCGGGGTTGAGCTCGACACGCACCGCCGGCAGCGACGAGCCGCCGAGATCGACATTGCCGACGCCCTCGACCTGTGACAGGCGCTGCTGCAGCACGGTCGCGGCCGCGTCGTAGAGCTGGCCGGAGGTGAGCGTGCGCGAGGTCAGCGCCAGGATCATCACAGGCGAATCGGCGGGGTTGTATTTGCGATAGGTCGGGTTGCTGCGCAGGTCGGACGGCAGGTCGGCGCGCGCGGCGTTGATCGCGGCCTGAACGTCACGCGCCGCGCCGTTGATGTCGCGATCGAGGTCGAATTGTAGCACGACACTGGTCGAGCCGGTGCCGGAGCGCGAGGTCATCTCGGAGACGCCGGCGATCTGGCCGAGATGGCGCTCCAGCGGTGCCGCGACATCGGTCGCCATCGTGTCCGGGCTGGCGCCCGCCATCGAGGCCTGCACCGAGATGGTGGGGAAATCGACCTTGGGCAGCGGCGCCACCGGCAAATTGAAATAGGCGATCAGGCCGGCAGCGGCCAGACCGATCGCGAGCAGCGTGGTGGCGACCGGCCGAGCGATGAACGGCGCAGAGAGGTTCACGGCGAGGACCCGCCAGCAGGAGCTTCGGCAATGCCGGAGCCGCGCCGCGTCAGCCGGTCGAAGGCAAGATAGATGACCGGCGTGGTGAACAGCGTCAGCACCTGGCTGACGATCAGCCCGCCGACGATGGTGATGCCGAGCGGCTGGTGGAGCTCGGAGCCGGCCAGGCCGCCGACCAGAAGCGGCAGCGCGCCGAAGAGTGCCGCGAAAGTCGTCATCAGGATCGGGCGGAGCCTGAGCAGGCACGCCTCGTAGATCGCCTCGCGCGGGTCGAGCCCCTGCAGCCGCTCGGCCTGCAGCGCGAAGTCGATCATCATGATGGCGTTCTTCTTGACGATGCCGACCAAGAGCACGATGCCGATGATGCCGATGACATCGAGGTCATGGCCGGCGAGCATCAGCGCGACCAGGGCGCCGACGGTTGCCGACGGCAGCGTCGACAGGATGGTCAGCGGGTGGATGAAGCTCTCGTAGAGAACGCCGAGCACGACATAGACGGTGGCGACGGCTGCCAGCACCAGCAGCAACTCGTTGGAGAGCGAGCTCTGCAGCGCAAGGGCGGCGCCCTGGAAGCCGGTCGTCAGGCCGGCGGGCGGCTGCATGTCCCGCTCGGCGGCGGTGATTGCTGCCGTCGCATCACCGAGCGAGACGCCGGGGGCAAGGTTGAAGGAAATGGTCGCGGCCGGAAACTGCGCGAGGTGGTTCACGAGCAACGGTGCCTGGCGGATATTGATGCTGGCGATCGTCGACAGCGGCACCTGGCCGGAGCCGGAGGACGGCAGATAGATTGAGCCGAGCGAGGCCGGCGTCTGGCCAACCGACGGATCCGCCTCGAGGATGACCCGATATTCGTTCGACTGGGTGAAGATGGTCGAGATGATGCGCTGGCCGAAGGCGTCGTAAAGCGCGTTGTCGATGGTGGCCGGCGTGATGCCGAAGCGCGCGGCGGTAGCGCGGTCGATGGTGACATCGACGGCAAGCCCGCTCTGCTGGCTGTCGCTGGCGACATCGGCAAGCTCGGGCAGCGCCGAGAGCCTGTCGGTGAGCTTGGTCGTCCATGCCGCAAGCTCGACCGGATCGGAATCCTGCAGCACATATTGGTATCGCGAAGCGCTGATGGTGGAATCGACCGTCAGGTCCTGCACCGGCTGCATGTGCAGGGCTATGCCGGTGACTTGGGCCGTCTCTCGCGTCAGCCGCCTGATGATGGCGCTGGCGTCCGCCTGGCGTTGGTCACGCGGCTTCAGATTGATCAGCATGTGGCCGCTGTTGGCGGTCATGTTCTGGCCGTCGACGCCGATGAAGGACGACAGGCTGGAGACGTCGGGATCCTTCAGGATCGCGTCGGCCACCGCCTGCTGGTGCGCCGCCATGTCGGCATAGGAGGCCGAGCCCGCGGCCTCGGTGATGGCCGAGATGGCGCCGGTGTCCTGCACCGGGAAGAAACCCTTCGGGATGACGTCATAGAGGTAGACGGTAAGCGCCAGCGTCGCGACCGCCACGAGCAATGTCAGCGCCTGGCGGTCGAGCACCCAGCGCAGCGCCGCGGCATAGCCGCTGGCGATTGCCTCGAAGGCGCCTTCGCTCCAGCGCGCCAGCGCGCCCGGCCTGCGCTCGGCCGGCGGCTTCAACAACCTGGCGCATAGCATCGGCACCAAAGTCAGCGAGACGATGGCCGAGATGACGATGGCGATGGCCAGAGTGATGGCGAATTCGTGGAACAGGCGGCCGACCACGTCGCCCATGAACAGAAGCGGGATCAGCACCGCGATCAGCGAGACGGTGAGCGAGATGATGGTGAAGCCGATCTGGGCCGAGCCTTCGAGCGCGGCGGTAACCGGATCGTCGCCATGCTCAATGAAACGCGAGATGTTCTCGATCATGACGATGGCGTCGTCGATGACGAAACCGGAAGCGATCGTCAGCGCCATTAGCGACAGATTGTCGAGGCTGAAGCCCCACAAATACATGACCGCGAAGGTGCCGACCAGGGAGAGCGGCACCGACAGGCTCGGGATGATCGTCGCCGGGATGTTGCGCAGGAACAGGAAGGTGACGAGGACGACCAGCAGCGCCGCCATCGCCAGTTCGAACTCGACGTCGTCGACCGAGGCACGGATGGTGGTGGTGCGGTCGGTCAGCGGCTCAACGCTGAGCGCCGCCGGCAGGCCGGCGCGCAGCTGCGGCAGCAGCGCCTTCACGCCATCGACGACGCGGATGACATTGGCGCCCGGCTGGCGCTGGATGTTGAGGATGATCGCCGGCGTGCGGTTTTCCCAGGCGCCCAGCCTGGAATTCTCAGGCCCTTCGATGATGTCGGCCACCTCACCGAGCCGCACCGGCGCGCCGTTGCGGTAGGCGATCACCATATCGGCATAGGTCTTTGGGTCGGTGACCTGGTCGTTGGCGTTGATAGTGTAGGAACGCGCCGGCCCGTCGAAGCTGCCCTTGGGCGTGTTGACGTTGAGAGTGCCGATGGTGGTGCGCAGATCGTCGATGTTGAGGCCCATGGCGGCGAGCGCCTTGAGCTTGACCTGCACGCGCACGGCCGGCTGCTCGCCGCCGGAGATCGAGACCAGGCCGACGCCGGGAAGCTGCGAGATCTTCTGCGCCAGCCGCGTCTCGGCGTAATTCTCGACCTGCGTCAGCGGCAGCGTCCTGGAGGTGATCGCCAAGGTCAGGATCGGTGCGTCGGCGGGATTGACCTTGGCGTAGATCGGCGGCGCCGGCAGGTCGGCGGGCAGAAGATTGCCCGATGCGTTGATCGCCGCCTGCACCTCCTGCTCGGCTATGTCGAGGCTGAGATCGAGGCTGAAGCGCAGCGTGATGACCGAAGCGCCGGCGGAGGAGCCCGACGACATCTGCTCCAGCCCCGGCATCTGGCCGAACTGGCGTTCGAGCGGCGCGGTCACCGACGTCGTCATCACCTCGGGGCTGGCGCCGGGGTAGAAGGTCTGAACCTGGATCGTCGGATAATCGACCTCGGGCAAAGCCGAGAGCGGCAGGAACAGATAGGCGATCAAGCCGACGATCAGGATGGTGGCCATGATCAGCGTGGTCGCCACCGGCCGCAGGATGAAAGGCCGCGACGGGTTCAGCCAGCCGGCAACGAGACCGCTGGGCGCGTTCATTGGCCTTGGCCGCTGTCGCCGTCATTATCGGCAGCGCCGGCACTGCCGTCGCGGCGATGGCCGTTGCCGTCATGGTGACGGTGATGACCCTGCTTGCGGCCGGACGCATCGCCCGCCGCAGTCGCGCTCCCGCCTGCCGAGCCGTTGCCCTCGCCATTCGACATTGCCGGTGCGCCGGCGGAACTGAAGGCCGGCCTATCATTGCCGGTGCCGGCGGCTGGAGTTCCGCTGACCTCACCGCCGGCAGCTTGCGGCTGCGTTGCGACGCCATTTCCGCCAGAGGCCGGCACGGCGCTACTGTCAGGCACGGTGACCTTGGCGCCGTCCTTCAGCCGGTCGACGCCGTCGACAACGACCTTTGCGCCGGGCGAGAGACCGGAGAGGAGCTGCGTGACGGCGGCGTTGCCTGGCCCGAGCGACACGGTCCTCACCGAGACGGTGTTATCGTCATTGAGCTGGTAGACGAAAGTGCCCGGCGCGCCGTGCTGGATGGCGGCGTTGGGCAGCACGTTGACCCCGGCCAACGTGCGCACAAGCAGATGCACGTTGACGAACTGGTTGGGATAGAGCGCGCCGTCGGTGTTGGGGAAAACGGCGCGCAGTTTCACCGTGCCGGTGGTCGGATCGATCTGGTTGTCGATCGTCTGCAGCGTGCCTTCGGCGATCTCTTTGGTATCGTTGCGGTCGAACAGGGTCGCCTTGAGCCCGGCATTGCCATGCGTCTGTTCCAGCACTTGCGCCAGGCTGTCTTCGGGCAGCGAGAACAGCACCGAGATCGGCTGCATTTCGGCGATCACTGCAATGCCGGTGCTGTCGCCGGGCGTCACATAGTTGCCCTGGTCGACAAGACGCAGGCCAATGCGGCCATCGGCGGGCGCGGTGATATGGCTGTTGGCGATGTTGACCTGCACGGCCTCGATCTGTGCCTGGTCGGACATCACCGTGCCTTCGTCGGACTGCACCGTCGCGCGCTGCAGGTCGATCGCCTGCTGGGTGACCGCGTTTGAGGTAAGCTTCAGGTCGCGGTCGAGGTCGAGCTTGGCATCGGCGAGCAGCGCCTGGTCGTGCTCCAGTTGTCCCTGCCATTGATGCAGCGAGGCGTTCAGCGCGCGGTCGTCGATCTGGGCGAGGAAATCGCCCTTCTTCACGTTCTGGCCCTCGGTGAAGCCGATCTGAGTGATCTGGCCGCTGACCTGCGCGCGCACCGTGACGGTCGACAGCGGCGTCACGGTGCCCAGCGCCTCGAGCACGATCGGGATGTCGGCCTGCGTCACCGGCGCCACGGCAACCGGCTGCGCGAGATCGCCGCCGCCGCGGAAACGGCCGCCGCCACGGTGGCCGCCCTGCTGCTGGAGTTGAACGGGATGCAGCCAGAACGCGGCGCCTGCCGCAGCCAGAACGAGGAGCAGCGCAATGATCCAGCCGCGCCGCGACCGACGCACGGCCACCGGCCGGACCTCGGTCAAGGACTCGCTGCGGGTCACGGGCTCGCTCGAGGGCACAGGCTCGCTGGAGGGCACGCGCTCGCTGCGTGGCTTGCGCCGGCTGACGACTTCGTCGTCCACGTCTCCCACCTGTCCTTCGAGCCGCATCCATGACGTTCGTGGCAAGGCCGCCGAACCGCCGCCGATCGCGCCGGCGGACATGCCGAAGCAGGTACAAAGGCCGCGATCTTGAGCGGAAGCATAGGAGTGCGGATTTTGACACGCAATTGCGGAGCACATTAAATTCCTGTAATGAATTGAACAAGTTAGGCCGGCATTCATATTCGGATCGCAGCCTGAGGCGACCCGGATTCGCAGCAAAATCTGCCTGCCGGTTCGAAGGCGGATCGCCATCTTTAGACGAATGTCGACAAGGCCTTACGCCAATCCGTAAGCGGCCGTGGAGCGACCCTTGCGCGTTGCCGGAAGCGGCCGACGCGATGCGTCGCCGACGACCGCCTGCAGGCAGGGCCCGATCGCGAAGATTTGAACGCGCCCGAACGCCGGGCTGCCTCATTGTTCGGGCCTGTGGCGATGGGGCCGGGCATCGAAGATGAGGGACCGATGATGTTTGGCCGGTTGAGTGCCCTGACATTCTTTTTCCTCCTGGCGGCGCTTGGCCGCGCCGCCGCGCCGGACGGCGCCACGTCGCGCGAGGCTCAGACCGAGGACCTGAATATCTTCCGGCGAGATTTCCTGGAGGCCGACCGATCCTATTCGGACGAGGCCCGCAGGGAGGCCGAGCATCGGCTGCAGACCTTGGAGGCGAAAGCCGGCTCGACCGAGGCAGCGGTATTCGCCGTCGATCTCTGCCAGATCGCGGCGCTGGCCGACAATGGCCACACCACCTGCAAACTGCCGCATGCTGAGGGGGCGCCGGTGTCTTTCCTGCCGGTGGGCGGCGCCTTCTACGTCATCACGGCGAGCCCCAGGAACAGCGATCTTCTGGGCAGCAGGCTGATCGCGGTCGACGGTCATCCGGCTGCGGCCGTCGGTTCGGCACTGCGCAGCCTGCATGGCGGGGTCGCGGCCTGGCGCGACATAGAGGCGATGGACGCGCTGGCGCGGCCGGACCTTTTGCATGCACTCGGACTTGCCCGCGCCACAGGCGATGCGACCTATCGCTTCCAGGCCGGCGACGGCCATGTAATCGAGCGCAAGCTTGCGCCGGAGCCGCAGCGCAAAGACTGGGTGAAGCTGCTTCCGAAGGACCGCGTGCCCTGGCCGCTGCAGGATCAGCAACGGGCATTCCGCTGGCGGGACGCGCCGGAGCTCGACGCGATCGTCGTCGAGATCAGACGGAACCTCGACGACAAGACCGGCAGGATCGGCGACTTCCTCGCCAAGGTCGAGGCCGACCGGTCTCGCCTCGGCCGCAAGAATCTCGTCCTCGACATGCGCTTCAACACCGGCGGCAATTTCATGCTGACGCGGGATTTTCTCACCGCCTGGCCGGCACGCATCGGGCCGCAAGGGCGCGTGTTCGTGCTCGAAAGTCCGTTCACTTTCTCGGCCGGAATGGTCGATGTCGCCTATCTCAAGCAGGCCGGCGGCGACCGCGTGACGCTGGTCGGTGACACGCCCGGCGACCGGCTGACGTTCTTCGCCGACCAGCAACAGGTATCGCTGCCGCATTCGGGCGTGACGCTGCAATACGCAACACAGCGCTACGATCTTCAGGACGGTTGCCGGACCTATGGCGACTGTTTCGTCGGTATCGCCCAGCCGGGCTCGGCCACCGGAACGCCGCCAACGACCGCGGCGGCAATCGACCAAGGCAAGGGCCGCAAGCCGATCTCTGTGAAGACGCTCGATCCCGACATAGCGGCGCCCTGGTCGGTCAACGACCTGCTCAAAGGCCGCGATCCGGGGATGGCCGCCATCCAGGCGGCAGTAGCGAGGCACGGATAGCGGGTCACCGCGCGACAGGCGGGTTGCTAGCCCTTCCTGCGCCACCGGGTTGCCATCGCGCATGCGCTTCTTCACGATTGCGGCACGCCGGTTCCCAAGGATCGCAAGGATCGAGAAATGAGTGAGACCATCCCCGCCATCGACATCGCACCGCTCTTCGGCCCGCCCTCGCGGGCTCGCGATGAGGCCGACCGCCGGATCTTCACTGCTGCCTCCGGCATCGGCTTCATGACCGCGCGCGATTTTCCCGGTGCGGAGCTTCTGACGCGCGAACGGCGCGGCGAACTGCTGAAGATCTTTGAGCTGCCTGACGCCGAAAAGCGGAAGCTGCTGCGCTGGAATTTCGACCCGTCGAAATCGAACTACTATCGCGGCTGGTTCCCGTTGCAGCCGACCGCGGTGTCCTACAAGGAAGGGATCGACATGGGGCCGGATATCGCCCATGCCGACGCCGAATTCGCCGCCGACGATCCGCTGCTGGAGCGCACGCCGCTGCCCGCCGAGGGCGACGTTCCAGGATGGAAGGCGGCAGTCGCGCATTACTATCGCTCGATGGAAAAGGTCGGTGCGGCGCTGATGGCCTCGATCGCGCGCAGCCTCGGGCTCGAGGACGACATTTTCGACGGCCATTTCCGGGGCGGCATCTCGACGCTCAGGCTGATCCGCTATCCGCTGCGCACCGAGGAGGGCGCGGTCGACCTGTCGAAACCTGAATATTCGGTCGTGCACAAGGGCGAGCGGCGGCTGGTGATCGGCCGCGAGCATGCCGATTCCGGCTTCGTGACGCTTTTGGCGCAGGACGGCGTGGAAGGCCTCCAGGCCAGGAACCATACCGGCGAATGGATCGATGTGCCGCCCGCCGACGGCACGCTGGCGGTCAATTTCGGCCAGTTGCTGGAACGCTGGACGGGCGGCGTGGTTCAGGCGACGCGTCACCGCGTGATCGCGCCGAAGACGGTGCGCTATTCGATCCCCTTCTTCTACGAGCCGCGCGTCGACGCCGAGATCGCGCCGCTGCCGATCAAGGGCGCCAGCGACTTCGCGCCCTTCCTCTATGGCGACTACCTCTGGGAGTCGGCGACCAATTTCGTCGAGATGGCCGGTGTGAAGCCCCTGCGCAAGCCAAGGCGACCGGCCGCCGCCTAGAGACCTGCGCGCACATCGGACGGCGACACAGTGGGAAGACGATCACCGGCTACGCTGCGAAGGATCTCAACTTCGAGACTGCCTCCAAGGAAACAATGGCTGCCGCCTTGCGCTTCATCAAACTGCGCGGCACGCTGGTGCCAGCCGGGGCTTGCCGGCGACAGATCGATGAAGGTGCAAATTGCGTTCGACTGATTATCTCGGCCGTCTCTTCGGCCTCGAAGGCCGGCATGCCTTCATCACCGGTGCCAGCCGCGGGCTGGGTCTTGCCTTCGCCCAAGCGCTTGCGGCTGCCGGCGCGCGCGTCACCATCGGCGGCCGCAAGGCAGACGAACTCAAGACTGCCGGCGACCGTCTGCGCGCCGACGGCTATTCGGTGGCGGAAGCGATAATCGACGTTACCGACACGCAGTCGGTCGACGCGGCGATCGCGGCAAGCGAAAGCGGCACCGGGCCGATCGACATTCTGGTCAACAATGCCGGCATCCAGCGCCGCGCACCGCTCGAGACTTTTTCCGACACCGACTGGGACGCGCTGATGGCGACCAATCTCGATGGCGTGTTCAAGGTGAGCCGCGCCGCGGTCAAGGGCATGATCGCGCGCCGCAAAGGCGTCATTATCAACGTCTCCTCGGTGCAGAGCGCGCTCGCCCGCCCCTCGATCGCGCCCTACGCGGCGAGCAAAGGCGCGATTACCATGCTGACCAAATCGATGGCCGGCGAATGGGGTCAGCACGGCGTGCGTGTCAACGCGATTGCGCCCGGTTACTTCAAGACGGAACTCAACGCCGCCTTGGTTGCTGACGAGAAATTCTCGACCTGGCTCACCGGCCGCACGCCGATGCGGCGCTGGGGCGACGTCGAGGAACTGGCGGGCGCGGCGGTGTTCCTGGCGTCGGATGCGGCAAGTTTTGTGACGGGACAGACGCTGCTGGTGGATGGCGGGATCACGAGCGTGCTGTAGAGGTCCCTCACCTCGCACAGGCCCAGCCTCAGACCGGCAGGCTCCTCTCCCCCGCCGACAGATGCTGCTCGACAGGCGGATCGATCTTGGGCCCTTTCGCGAACCCAGCCAGCACCCTGTCCACCGACAGCCTGCCGGAACCGGCGAGCGCCAAGATGAACATGCCGCCGGCAATCGCCAAATCCTTCTCGAAATGCAGCAATTCGTTCTGGCTGGCGAAATTGGTGTGGAAGAGGCCGGCCGTCATCAGGCAGAACAGGCCGAGCCCGATCGCGCCCAGCCGCGCCAGAATGCCGAGCGCGACCGAAAGGCCCGCGCCGAGCTGCAGCGCAATGGTGGCCAAAAGCAGCGGCGTGCCGACGCCGAGCGCGGCCATCGCCTTCTCGGCGCCCTCGAAATGCGTCGCCAGCTGCAGACCCTCATGCACGAAGATCAGCGATAGAAGCAGACGGCCGGCAAGCAGGACCACGTCCCTGGCGTGAAGCTTTTGGGCTAGTTCGGTCCGGATCATCGTCGGCTCCAATCTTTGCAAACATGCGTGCGCGCGCCAGGCTGATGGACGCGCTGTCGCACGTGCTCGGGTTGAATCGGGTTGAAAAGGTCGGAGCTGGCGCGAGGGAGAGGAACGTCGGCTCCGGTTTTCGGGCGCTACCGCCGTGGCGCCCAAAAGTCGGCGCTCGTAGGGGCAAGGTCCGTGCCGGGCCCCTCTCCGGCCGCTTCGCGGCCACCGCTCCCGCTTTGCGGGGCGAGGAAATAGACGTCTTACTTCGTCACCTTCGTATCGATGGCCTGCTTGAGGTCGGAAAGCTCCTCGCATCCCGACGGGCAGAGTTTTTGCAGCGAGGCGAGCTGCTCGTTCGCCTTTGCCATGTCGCCGGTCTCGACATAAAGCTCGCCCAGATATTCATGCGCGGCCTTGTGGTCGGGCTTAAGCTCCAGCGCCTTGGTGTAGTAGGTGAGCGAGGTTTGGTAGTCGCCGGTCTTGCGCAGCGTGAAGCCGAGCAGATTGTAGACGTCGGCCTGCTGGGTATCCTGCGCGAGGTCGCGCAGGTCGGCCAGCGCGCCCTTATAGTCCTTGGCCTCGATCTTGGCCTTCACGGCCGTCAGGTCCGGCGCGTCGGCTCCTTCGATGTCGTCCACGGCATAGGCCGGAATGGCGATGGCGATGGGGGCCGCGGTCAGCACGGCAATGGCGCCGAGCACCGCGAAAAGTGCGTGTTTCATGAGAGCTGTCGCTTTCTGTTCAGGATCCGATTTGAGATCAGATCTCAGTTGGGGTGAAGGCATAGGCGTTGCCGTCCTTGACGAAGCTGCCTGTGCCGGGGAACGGGAAGTGCGAGCCGCAGATGCGAACCTTGTCGGCGATCACCTGGTCGATGATCTTGTGGCGCGTGGTGATCGCCATCGGCCCGTCCTGGTCGTAGCTGCCCTGCCAGTCGGGATGCGGAGCGAGCAGCGCTGGGACATACATGGTATCGGCCGAGACGAGGAACTGCTCGGAGCCGGCATCGACATGATAGACTGAGTGTCCAGGCGTGTGGCCGGGCGCCGCCATGATGCGGATGCCGGGCACGACTTCTGCGCCGTCCTCGACCAGCTTCCAGTTCTTCCATTTCGGGAAGTTCTCGGCGATGCGTTTGCCCGCCGGCTTGCGGCCCTCGGGCAGCTTGGCGAGGCGGCTCGGATCGGTCCACCAATTGTATTCGGTGGCGTTGACGATCAGCTCGGCATTCGGGAACACTGGTGCGCTGGTGCCCTTCTCCATCAGGCCCCAGACATGGTCCGGATGGAAATGCGAGATCAGAATAGTGTCTATCGCCTTGTAGTCGATGCCGGCGGCTTTCATGTTGGCCGGCAGATGCGTGGCGTTGGCCTGCCACTGGCCGACGCCGGAGCCGGCGTCCATCATGATGGTGCGGCCGTTCATCTTAAGCACCACGACGGTGAGCGGGATCGGCATGAACTCGGTAGTCAGCCCCGCTTTTGCGAGCGCCGCCTTGGTGTCGTCGACCGACACGTCCTTGATGAAGGCCGGATCGTGGGGCTTGCGCCAGATGCCGTCATAGACGGCGGTGACCTCGAGCGAGCCGACCTTGTATTTATAGAAGCCGACCAGCGGCTCGACCGGGGTTTCAGCGTAAGCGGCGGGCACGAATTCCAGCTTGCCGGCAATGCCGAAGGCGGCAGCGGCGGCGGCGGAACCGAGCACCATTCGGCGTGTCATATTGAACATCGGAAATCTCCTCTTCATGGCTTGCCGACGGCAATTTTCCTGTTTTCCCGGGACCTCCTGGTCATCGCAGCATTCCTTCCGGGCGCGCGTGGCTGGGATGCCGGCCTCGCTACACAGCAAGACCGGGAAGGTCCGCCCTTTATTCCCGGGCCGGCGAAAAAAGTTCGGAAGAATGAAACCGTCAGTTAGGCGGCGTTAAGCATGGCTTCAATTTGTGGATCGAATGCGGGATGGAGGCCGCGATGCTGAGACTTTCGGCAGCCGCGGAAGTGTTGATTTAAGCACTTTCTACTAGGTTCGGCCGATGGATCGCCGTCCAGGAAAGGCATTCGGGTCGACTTGATCAGAGCGGGTTTCAGTCTCGGCCGCGTCAGAGAGGCCGTTTTTTCGTCCGCCAATTTGCCGGCGGCGATTGCCTTCGTCGTGCTCCTGATCTGCGCGATCTTCCTCGACCAGCAGAACAAAAGGGTCTCGGACCAACTCACGCGCGCCGACGTCCTCTACAAGGTCAACATCATCCGCGCCAAGCTGGAAGGCAACATCAACGGCAATCTCCAGCTGGTTCAGGGCCTTGTCTCGGCCATCGTCACCGAGCCCTATATGGGGCAGCAGAGGTTTGCCTCCCTCGCCGCCAATCTCTTCAAGCAAAAATCGCAGCTGCGCAATATTGGCGGCGCGCCCGACCTTGTCATTTCGCTGATGTATCCGATGGAGGGCAACGAGAAGGCGATCGGGCTCGACTACCGAAAGAACGAGGCGCAACGCGTGGCGGCGCTTAGGGCGCGCGACCAACGCATATCCGTGCTTGCCGGCCCCGTCGACCTGAGACAGGGCGGGCGCGCCTTCATCGGCCGGATCCCTGTTTTCGTGCCGACAGCGGGCGGCGGCGATCGGTTCTGGGGCCTTGTCTCGGCGGCTATCGATATCGACCGGCTCTACGCCGCAAGCGGCCTCAGCGATCCCGATCTCGACATAGACGTGGCACTTACCGGAAAGGATGCGCTTGGCGGTGACGGCCAGCGCTTCTTCGGTGGCGCCGATATCGTCAAGAACAATCCGGTGAAGGCAGAAGTGCAGCTGCCGTTCGGTTCCTGGCAGATATCGGCAATCCCCAAGGGCGGTTGGCCGACCGTGCCGAAGAACGAGCGGGTCTTGCAGGCTCTCATGGGACTCGCCGCCGCGCTGGTAGTGCTGCCCATCCTGGTGGCCGGGCGGCTGTTCGGCGAAAGGCAGAAAAACTACGCGGAACTGAGGCGCCTGTCGGGAAGGCTGGAACTGGCGCTGGAGGCCTCGGGCATCGGCGTATGGGAGCAAGACCTCGTCACTGACGAGCTGCTGTGGGACGATCGCGTCCACGAGATCTACAGCAAGCCTGCCGACGGAAAATCGCGCGGCTACGACGACTGGGCACTGGCGGTCCACCCAGAGGATATCGCACGGGCGCAGCGCGAGTTCGACCTCGCCGTGGCCGCAAAGGGTCCCTACTCCTCGCAGTACCGGCTGCTTCGCCCGGACGGCACCGTGCGCCACGTCCGCGCGCGTGCAAGCTATTTCCAGGACAGCGACGGCACGCCGAAAATGATCGGCGCAGAATGGGACGTGACCAGCGACGTGCTGCTCAACGAAACCCTGGTGCGGGAACGCCAGCTTTCCGAGTCGAAGAACGCCGAGCTGGAAATGGCCAATGCTCGGATCGAGCACGTGGCGCTGCACGATTCGCTGACCGGCTTGCCGAACCGCCGCTATCTCGACCAGATGCTGGCCGAAAGTAGCCCGCTCGACGGCAACGCCGCGCTATTGCATCTGGACCTCGACCGCTTCAAGCACATCAACGACACGCTGGGCCACGCGGCGGGCGACGCCATGCTGATGCATGCTTCGAAGGTCATCAAAGCCAATGCCGGGGCATCCGATTTCGTGGCGCGCATCGGCGGCGATGAATTCGTTGTGGTGAGCCATGGGCGCGGCGAAGAGAAGCTCGCCTCGCTCGCCGATCGCATCATCGAGGAAATGCGCCAGCCGGTCGACTATCAGGGCCACCAGTGCCGGTTCGGCGTGAGCATCGGCATCGCGGCCAATAAGGGCGTCGATGCAAGGCAGCTGCTGGTCAATGCGGACCTTGCCCTCTACCGGGCAAAGAGCCGCGGCCGCAATCGCTACGAGTTCTTCAACGAAGAGCTGCAAAGCGAGATCGTGAAGACCAAGCAGACAGCCGACGAGATCCTCAGCGGGCTCGAAGCCAACGAGTTCGTTGCCTTTTATCAGCCGCAGTTCGACGCCAACACGCTGGAGATCGTCGGCGTCGAGGCTCTGTCGCGCTGGCTGCATCCACGACGCGGCACCCTCACCCCAGACCTCTTTCTGAGGGTGGCGGAGGAACTGAACGTCGTCTCGCTTATCGACCGGGCGGTCCTCGGGCAGGCACTGGAGAATTTCCGGCGCTGGTCGCTCGACGGTCTCAACATTCCCCGTGTGTCCGTCAACGTCTCGGCAAGACGCTTGGAGGACAAGGACCTGATCGATAGCCTGCGCCAGCTCGCTATCAGGGAAGGAACCGTGTCGTTCGAGCTGGTGGAATCGATTTTCCTCGACGAGAACGACGACCTGGTCTCCTGGAACATCGAACAGATCAAGGAACTCGGCATCGACATCGAGATCGACGATTTCGGCACAGGCCATGCGTCGGTCGTCAGCCTGCTCAAGCTGCAGCCGCGCCGCCTTAAGATCGATCGCCAGCTCATCACGCCTATCACGGCCTCGAGGGCTCAGCGCCGGCTCGTGTCGTCGATCATCGAGATCGGCAAGTCGCTCGGTATCGAGGTTGTGGCCGAAGGCGTCGAAACGATGGAGCATGCGCGCATCCTCAAGGAACTCGGCTGCGACATACTGCAGGGCTTCGCTTTCGGCCGTCCGATGGACAGCGAGGCCTTCAGAGCCTTCGCTCAATCCCGCAAATGGCTGGCGGCGGGCTGACGCCAGACTCATCCCAGTTGCGTTCTGCCGCACAGAAACGCTGCGATCGACGTCATCGAACTGTCACACCCAAACGGGTGGCGCGTGCTAGAAACATGGCTGGCCGCCCCCCGCGACCCCGACCGCCCCAAGAGCCGGCGAACCCGCCATGAACATCGCCCTCCCTGCCGAAGGCACCGACCTCTCGCCCTATTTGCCGGACGAGCACGGCTTGTTCTTCATCTACCATTTCAGGGCCGACGGCTCCCGCACCCAGGACCCCGCCGAGGCGCATTGGAGCTGGCGCAGCTACCAGATCACCGACATGCGCGCCCGCCAGGAGATCGGCGCCGAGCAGGCCCTGCCGGGGGCGGTGCGCGATGCCTTCCTATCGCCCAGCCATGGCTGCCAGATCGATTTCGAGGACGACTTCCTCTATGGCGACCTGCCCGACCTCAGGCACGATTTCGCCGAGGCGCGCGGTCTCACTCATTTCCGCTTCGCCTTCAACGAAAGGATGCTGGTCGGCGCCCGCAAGCAGCCGCTGGAATCGGTCGACAAGATCCGCAAGCTGGTGGAGAGCGGCGCGCGAAAATTCCGCACGCCGGCCGAGCTGATCGAGGCGGTAATGGGCCAGTCACTCGACGGCATGGCGGCCGAGCTCGACAAGATGGGCGACACGCTCGACGGCATCGAGGATCGTATCGTGTGCGATGCGTGGCACAATGAACGCCAGGCGCTGGTCGACGCGCGCCGGCAGCTGGTGCTCATCCACCGGCAGATGGCGACGCTCACCAACCTTTTCCGCCACCTCGACCATTCGCATCGCAACGAGCTTCCGGACCCGATCAACGACATGGCGACGAGGCTTTCGCACCGGGCCCATACGCTCCATCATGACGGCGAGCAATTGCAGGCCCGCACAAGGCTGCTGCAGGACGAGCTGATGGCGAAGCTCACCGAGCAGTCGAACCAGCTGCTCTATATCCTCTCCGTCATGACGGCGGTGCTGCTGCCGATGACCATCATCTCCGGCCTGTTCGGCATGAATGTCGGCGGAGTGCCGCTGGTCGACATGCCGTCCGGATTCTGGGTGGTGACGGCGATCTCGGTCGTCATCGCCGCCATCGTCTATATGGCCGTGCGACGGCTGGGGCGGGTCTGAGGCCTACCCGGTTGCCCGCAGATCCTCGACGATCGTGCCGGCGGCCTGGACTTCGGCTTCGTGGCCCGGTTCGCGCCACGTCTCGGCAAGTCCGGCCGCGTACCACTCGCGCATGGCCTGCAGGTCGAGCAGCCGCCGCGGGTAGGCAGCCGCTTCGCCTTCGAACGTCAGGCCATAGGATTGCGCCCTGAATGCGATGGGGGCGAAGAAGGCATCGACGGCACCAAAACGGTCGCCGGCCAGGAACGGTCCGCCGAAACGCGCAAGGCCATCGTTCCACAAGTCTCCCATGCGGAAGATGTCGTGCTTCAGCGCACCGGACATCGGCAACGGCTCGACCCGCACGCCGCAGCTCATCGGGCAGAGATTGCGCATCGCGGTGAAGCTCGAATGCATTTCGGCGGCGGCCGACCGTGCCCAGGCGCGCGCCCTGGCGTCCGACGGCCACACGCCCTCGTGACGCTCGGCCAGATATTCGACGATCGAGAGCGAATCCCACACCGCCCAGCCGTCATCCACAAGGCACGGGACGCGGCCATTCGGCGAGAACGACCGGTAGAGGTCGAAACTCGGTCCGCTCGGAAACGGCGTCAGCCGCTCCTCGAAAGGAATGCCGAGGACACGCATCAGCAGCCATGGCCGCAACGACCAGGACGAATAGTTCTTGTTGCCGATATGCAGAACGTACATCGGGCGCCTCTTTCCTGTTCAACGCAATTCCAGACGCAAAAGCGTTGCGCGCATCTCTATCTTGTTGCGGGCGCCGGCGGGCGAACCTCACGGCCCCTGAACATCGACCAGCTATACATAGCCAGGGCCGTCCAGATCAGCGCGAAAGCGATCGCCTGCGTAGCGCCGAACGGTTCGTCGAAGACGAGCACCGCGATCAGGAACACCATGGTCGGCGCGATATATTGCATGATGCCGATGGTGGACAGGCGCAGCAGCCTGGCGCCGAAGGCAAACAGCAGCAGTGGCACCGCGGTGATCGGGCCGCAGCCGATCAGCAGCGCCGTGTCGGCACCCGTGCTGGAGATGAAATGATCCTGGCCGGTGGCGATCAGGTAGACAATGTAGCAAAGCGCCGGCACTGAAAGCAAAAGCACTTCGAGCAGGAAACCCTGGCTCGGGCCGATCGGCAGCGTCTTGCGGAAAAAGCCATAGGCGGCGAAGGAGAAGGCCAGCGCCAGCGACACCCAAGGCAGCTTGCCCGCCTCGACGGTGAGCACCGTCACTGCGATCGCGGCCAGCGCCACCGCGACGATCTGCAAGCGGTCGAGCCGCTCGCCAAGCAGCACTGCCCCGACGACGATGACCACCAGCGGATTGATGTAGTAGCCAAGCGCCGTCTCGACCGTGCGGCCGACCGAGATCGCCCAGACATAGATGCCCCAGTTGATCGAGATCAGCACCGCCGTGAGCGCGGCCATGGCAAGGCTTTTGGGCGAGCGGATCGCCGCCTTGAAGTCGGCGGTGCGGCCGGCCCAGATGAGCACTGCCGCCGCGATCGGCACCGACCAGACGACGCGGTTGGCGATCACCTCTGCAAGCGGTAGATGCGCCACCGCCTTCATGTAGAAGGGCAGCAATCCCCAAAGGAAATAGGCGCCAAGCGCCAGGAGGAAGCCGCGCCGGGCCCTGGCATCGTGATCGAGATCGGCTGTAGCGGTCACCATGGCCTAACGCTATGGCCCAGCGGACCGCTCAAGACCATCACAAAATTATGATGGATCAACGGACTTTTGGTGATGGTTCAAGCGGGCGCTGCTTCCTCGCCCCACGCAGTGGGCCACGCTATGCACAGATCTTCTGTGGCTGGCGCGACTGATCGAGCCTCGGCTTGATTGGCACGTGGTTCCCCCAATCCGTCGCTGCTTCGCAGCGCCACCTTTCCCCCCTCCGGAGGGAAAGGAAGGAAGCGCTGCTGGACGAGCGTTGGCGGCAAAAGGCTTGGCGCCTTTCCTCTACCCCGTCGATCGGGGGAGAGAGGTGGCTGCCGAGACGGAGTGGGGGTCGACCAGCGCTACATTGGACAATGCATGCGCCAAGCTGCCATGCACGCTATCGCCACAGGCCAGCCGCCTGGAAATGTGTGCATACCGCAGCCGAAGTGGGAGGGGCGCCTTAGGTCACTCCGCCGCCACCAGTCCGGCCATCTCGCGGTTCTTCATCAACTTGTAGACGATCGAATCCATCAGCGCCTGGAAGGAGGCGTCGATAATGTTTTCCGACACGCCGACCGTCCACCAGCGGGCGCCGGTGGAATCGTGCGATTCGACCAGGACGCGGGTGATGGCCTCGGTGCCGCCGTTGAGGATACGCACCTTGAAGTCGGCAAGCTCGAGGTCGACGATCTCGCTCTGGTATTTGCCGAGGTCCTTGCGCAGCGCGATGTCGAGCGCATTGACCGGGCCGTGGCCTTCGGCCACCGACATCTTCTCCTCGCCGTCGATCTCGACTTTCACGATCGCTTCGGAGACGGTCTTCAGATTGCCGTTGGCGTCGAAGCGGCGCTCGACCATGCAGCGGAAGGCGGTGACGCTGAAGAACTCCGGCAGGCCGTGCAGCATCTTGCGCGCCAAGAGCTCGAAGGAGGCGTCGGCGCCTTCATAGGCATAGCCTTCGGCCTCGCGCTCCTTGACGACCGCGATCAGGGAGTCGAGCCGGTGATCGTCCCTGGGCACGTCGATGCCGCGCCGCTTCAGCTCGGCAAGGAAGTTGGCCTTGCCGCCCTGGTCGGAAACCATGACCCGGCGGCGGTTGCCGACGGCTTCCGGGGGCACATGTTCGTAGGTCGCCGGCTCCTTGGCCAGAGCCGAGGCATGGATGCCGGCCTTGGTCGCGAAGGCGGAGGACCCGACATAGGGCGCCTGCGCTTCCGGCGCGCGGTTGAGCAATTCGTCGAAGGCCCGCGAAAGCCTGGATATTCCTGTCAGATCTTCGGCCGAAATGCCGGTTTCGAAGGTGTCGGCGAAGGCCGGCTTCAGCGCAAGCGTCGGAATGATGGTGATCAGGTTGGCATTGCCGCAGCGCTCGCCGATGCCGTTCAGCGTGCCCTGGATCTGGCGCACCCCGGCCTCGACGGCGGCAAGGGAATTCGCCACCGCCTGGCCGGTGTCGTCATGGGCGTGGATGCCGACATGGTCGCCGGGAATGCCGCCGGCGATCACCTTTTCGACGATGGCGCGCACTTCCGAAGGCTGTGTGCCGCCATTGGTGTCGCACAGCACCACCCAGCGCGCGCCGGCTTCGTAAGCGGTTTTGGCGCAGGCCAGCGCGTAATCGGGATTGGCCTTGAAGCCGTCGAAGAAATGCTCGCAGTCGACCATCGCTTCCTTGCCGGCGGCGACGGCCGTCTCGACCGAGCTCTTGATCGACTCCAGGTTCTCCTCGTTGCTGCAGCCGAGCGCGACGCGGACATGATAGTCCCAGCTCTTGGCGACGAAGCAGATGGCGTCGGACTTCGACTGCACGAGCGCCGCCAGCCCCGGGTCGTTGGAGGCCGACACCCCTGCCCGCTTGGTCATGCCGAAGGCGACGAATTTCGCGCTCTCGGTCCGCTTCTTCTGGAAGAACGCGGTGTCGGTCGGGTTGGCGCCCGGATAGCCGCCCTCGACATAGTCGATGCCGAACTCATCGAGCAGCTTGGCGATCGCGATCTTGTCCTCGACCGAAAAGTCGATGCCCGGCGTCTGCTGGCCGTCGCGGAGGGTCGTGTCGAAGAGGTAGAGGCGTTGCTTTGTCATGGCAGTAGCTCGAAATGCCGCGCTCCCTCACCGTGGAGCGCGAACGTGCATCACTATTTCCCCGCGAACCGATCCGTCGCCCGGATCAGCCGGTCCAGAATCCCGGGCTCCGAATAGGCGTGGCCGGCGCCCTCGATGAGGTGGAAATCCGCCTTCGGCCAGGCCTTGTGCAGCGCCCAGGCATATTTCGCCGGGCACGGCATGTCGTAGCGGCCGTGGACGATGGTGCCGGGGATGTCCTTCAGCTTCCAGGCATCGCGCAAAAGCTGCCCCTCCTCCAGCCAGCCGGCATGGACGAAATAGTGGTTCTCGATGCGGGCGAAGGCGACAGCATAGTCGTCCTGGGCGAACGGGTCGCTGGTCTCGGGTTCGGGAAGCAGCGTGATCGTCTCGCCTTCCCAGATGCTCCAGGCGCGGGCGGCCTCGACCCGTGCCTTGCGGTCGGAGCCGACCAGCCGCTTGCGGTACGCGGCCATCATGTCGCCGCGCTCGGCCTCGGGGATCGGCGCCAGGAACCGCTCCCATTTGTCGGGAAACATTTCCGAGACGCCGAACTGATAATACCATTCGAGCTCGGCGCGGGTCAGCGTATAGATGCCGCGCACGACGAGCTCGCTGACGCGCTCGGGATGGGTTTCGGCATAGGCTAGCGCCAGCGTCGAGCCCCAGGAGCCGCCGAAGACAAGCCATTTGTCGAAGCCGCACATTGTGCGCAACCGCTCGATATCGGCGACCAGATGCCAGGTTGTGTTGGCCTCCAGCGAGGCGTTGGGCGTCGACTTGCCGCAGCCGCGCTGGTCGAACAGGACGACATCATAGAGCTTCGGATCGAACAGCCGCCGGTGTTTCGGCGAGATGGTGCCGCCCGGGCCGCCATGCAGGAACACGGCGGGCTTGGCGCCCCTGGTGCCGCAGCGTTCCCAGTAAACAATGTGGCCGTCGCCGACATCGAGCATGCCCGACTCGAAGGGCTCGATTTCGGGATAGAGCGTGCGCAACGAACTGCCGTGGATCGTCATAGTTTCAGGCCCTGCTGCGGCCAGTTGGCCGTCTCGTGATCGGGATGCTGGAACGAGATGATCTGCTCCTGCCGCCGGTAGTAATCGGGGTCGTCATGGATCGGCGCCTCGAAGATCTTCTCCACCCAGGGCAGCCGCACGGCGTAGTTGACCTGGATTTGCGGCGCGAGGTCGGAGCGGTCGTCGAAGGCGCCGATGGCGATTTCCAGCCCGCCCGGCTGGCGATAGGTCAGCGGCGTGCCGCAGCGGGGGCAGAAGCCGCGATCGATGTTGACCGAGGATTGGAAATAGCTCGGTTCCTCATGGGTCCATTCGACGCCGTCCTTCGGCACCGTCACAAGAGCGCCGAAGAAATTGCCGAACTGCTTTTGGCACATGCGGCAATGGCAGATGGACGGGCGCCCGAGCTTGCCGTGGATGCGGAAGCGTACGGCGCCGCATTGGCAGCCGCCGGTTCTAACTTCATCGGTCATGGTTTTTCCTCCGGCGGCCATTGGTCGGTGTCGTGGTCTGGATGCTGATACGAGACGAGCTCGGCAAGATAAGGCGCCGACGAGACATCGCCCATCGTCTCCTCGGATGGCAGTTTTGCAATGCCGTCGACATAGGGAAGCTTCGCCTCGACGCCCCACTGGATGGTGGGCGCGATGCCGGGCGGATCGTCGAAGGCGGCGATCGCCAGCGCCACGCCGTCCGGCGCCTCGAAGGTCAGCGGCGTGCCGCATTCGGCACAGAAGCCGCGCCGGGCCGCGTTGGACGAGCGGAAGCGCTTCGGCTCGCCACGCGTCCACTCGAGCCTGGCGCCGCGCACCGAGACCAGCGGAAGGTAGAAATTTCCGCTCGCCTTCTGGCACATGCGGCAATGGCAGACCGAGGCGTCACCCAACGCCCCCTCGACGCGGAAGCGCACGGCGCCGCACTGGCAGCCGCCGGTGTAGACCGGCCTATTGTCGAGGCTCATGACACACCTCCAATCATCGGTTCACTCCGGCTCATGGCAAACCGCCTCGACATTGTTGCCGTCAGGATCGAAGACGAAGGCGCCGTAATAATTGGGATGATAATGCGGACGCAGGCCCGGCGCGCCATTGTCCCTGCCGCCGGCGGCAAGCGCTGCCGCATGGAAGGCGTCGACCTCGGCGCGGCTGCGCGCGGTGAAGGCGACATGCTGGTGGTCCTTCGGCTTGTCCTTGCCGGCGCTCAGCCAAAACACCGGCCGGTCGCGGCCATAGCCGCCGACCTTGGCGCCGCCGGTATATTGCTCAGGCACCATGTAGAGCAGCGAAGCCCCCAGCGGGGCCATCGCCTTGTCGTAGAAGGCCTTCGATGCGTCGAAATCGGAAACGGTGATGCCGAGATGATCGATCATGTAACGAGCTCCTCCGTTGGGGGCGCGGGCACATCGGCCAAGCCGGCCACGATGACGATGTGCTGGCAGACATTGTCGATATCGCGGATCACGTCGTCGTTCCAGAAGCGCCTCACCGCCTGATCTCCCATGTCGTCACGCGTTCGCCGGTGGCGGGGTCCTTGCCGTCCTTGAGCTGCACGCCCTGCGCCAGGAGTTCTTCGCGGATGCGGTCGGCTTCGGCCCAATTCTTGTCGGCAATGAACTTCAGGCGCCGGGCGATCGCCTCGGCGATCGCGGCTTCGTCCACCTTGGCCGCGCCCACGTCGAAGCCGAGGAAGGCGAGTGCCGCCTTCAGCGAAGCAGCGGCGGCGTTCTGACCGTCGCCGCTGAACTCGATGGCCTCGCCGGCGAGCTGCGTCAGCCGCTGGAAGGCAGTGTAGGTGGCGAGGTCGTCCGACAGCGCCTCCACCACTTCGGCCGGCAATTCCTTGGCCGCCTGAGACGCGAGGTCCGCCGCCCGCTTCCATTTGCGCAGCGTGTTCTCCGCCTCCTCCAGCTTGCGCACGGAAAAGTCGATCGGCTCGCGGTAATGCGTCATCAGCATCGCCAGTCTGAGCACCTCGCCCGGCCAGGTGCGGCCGCCGAAAGTCCCGGTCTCCAGCAGCTCATGGATCGAGAAGAAATTGCCGAGGCTCTTCGACATCTTCTGGCCTTCGACCTGCAGGAAGCCGTTGTGCATCCATACATTGGCCATGACCTTGGTGCCGTGGGCGCAGCGCGACTGGGCGATCTCGTTCTCGTGGTGCGGGAAGATCAGGTCCAGCCCGCCGCCATGGATGTCGAAGACCTCGCCGAGATAGGCGGCGGACATGGCCGAGCATTCGATGTGCCAGCCGGGCCGGCCCCTACCCCACGGGCTTTCCCAGCCGGGCTCTTCCGGGCTCGACAATTTCCACAGCACGAAATCGCCGGGATTCTTCTTGTGCGCGTCGACCGCGATGCGGGCGCCCGCCTGCTGCTCGTCGAGATTGCGCTTCGACAATTCGCCATAGTCGGGCATCGAGGCTGTGTCGAACAGCACCTCGCCGCCGGCAACATAGGCGTGGCCGCGCTCGATCAGTTGGCGGATCAGCGACAGCATGTCGGCCTTGCCGTCGGCACGGGGCGCGACGAACTCGGTCGCGCGCGGCTCGTAGGTCGGCGGCAGGCAGCCGAGCGCCGCGACGTCCTTGTGGTACTGGTCGGCCGTCTTTTCGGTGACCTTGCGGATGGCATCGTTGAGCGAGAGCTTTCCGGCCGCGATGTCGCCGCCGAAGTCGCGCAGCGCGCGAGCATTAATCTTGTCGTCGACATCCGTGATGTTGCGCACATACGTGACGTGGCTTTCGCCGTAGAGATGGCGCAACAGACGGAAGAGAACGTCGAAGACGATCGCCGGGCGCGCATTGCCGATATGGGCAAAGTCGTAGACGGTCGGGCCGCAGACATACATGCGCACATTTTGCGGATCGATCGGGACGAATGGTCCCTTGGTCCGCGTTAGCGTGTTGTAGAGGCTGAGGCCCTTTGTTGCGTCCGACATGCGGTCCCGGTCCTTGATTTGGATTCGCTGAAACCAGCTCTGCGCCAAAGGCGCAGATCGGGCTCCAGCCTGCTGGCCGGGGCGTTTGTCCAATCTAGGGAAAGATAAGGCGAAAACGTCCGGACCAGCGCGAGGCTAGCCAATAATGCAAATGCCACAAATGGCGAAAGACGTTTTCATGGCCGGCTTTATCGCGCCGGCGGGTGTTGCCGTCAAGTCGCTCGGCTTAGGAAAGATGTCGCTGGATCACAGGTAAAGACGGGGCGAAACATTTTATTAAACATGTCGGCACAGTGATGAAACATTCGCTGGCTAGACCGCCAGATGTCACGATTTGGACGGAATCAGCCGCCAAACGCTGAGCACGAAACTGTTACCAGGGAAGAGAAACATGGGTCGCAACAAGCAGGAACAGAACCGACAAACGCAGCCGGCTCTCGCCAGCCACTACCGCGCAATCGGCCCTGCGGCAATCGTCGCGGCCCTCCTTCACACTGCGAAGAAGAAGAAGCCCGCGCAGAAGATCGTTTCGCCGCGCGCTGCCTGAAAACGGCACGACCGGCACGGTCCCCAACGATGGGAACGCCGGCGATGAGGGCGCTGGAGCGCCCCTGGAGATGAAGGCCTCCGGAAGCAGCCTCAAGGCTGATAACCTTCGCTAGAACAAGCTCATCTGGTTTTCGTCCGCGCCCGGCTTCGGGCGCCTGGGCTTTTCGGCTTGCGGCGAAACGATGCCGCGCTCCTGGATCTCCGGCCCGGTGTTGGCGACCTTGTTGACAAGGTCGGAAACCGGGATAGCCTCGAAGAAATCGGGCTCGGCGGGCTTCAGCAGATCGAGCACGTCGCGCGGCTCTTGCGTGCGGCAATCGAGCCAGCGGGCGAAGTCGCGCTCCTCGATCACCACAGGCATGCGGTCATGGATATGGGCGATGCCGGCATTCGCCTCGGTCGTGATGATCGCGCCGGTGTCCATCTCGGAACCGCCAGGCTCGGAGTAAGTCTCGATCAGGCCGGCGAAGGCGAGAACGCCGCCGCGCCGCGGGCGGATCCAGTAAGGCTGGCCCTTAGCCGAACCCGACTGCCGCCACTCGTAGAAGCCAGATGCCGGCACAAGAGCGCGACGATGGCGCATGGCTGCCTTGAACGAGGCCTTTTGCAGCACGCCTTCGGAGCGGGCGTTGATGAGCAGCGGAAACGCTTTGGTGTCCTCGGCCCAGGCCGGGATCAGGCCCCAGCGCACCAGCATCGCCTGGCGGTCCGGCAGGTTCGAGCCGGGTTCCCGCGGCGGGCTGGCAAGCGCCATCAGCACCGGCTGTGTCGGCGCGATGTTGCAGCGGGCCGGAAATTCCTCGAGCTCAGCAAGGCCGAGGAAGGCGGCGGTCTGGTCCGGCGTGGCGGTCAGGGCAAAGCGTCCGCACATGGATCTGGGCTCATCGGTTGATGCGCCATGAAAGTGGCGATGGAACCGCCAGGCCGCAACGGCTAAAGCTGGATTCGCCCAATCGGTCCACAAAAGGCTGCAGAAAGATCGGCACGCATGGAACAGCGCAAGATCGTACCGGCCGTTTCCGTCGCCGTAGTGTGCGGCGGCACCGTGCTTCTGGTCAAGCGTGCGCGGGCGCCGTCGCAAGGGCTCTACGCCTATCCCGGCGGCAAGGTCGAGCCGGGCGAAACGCTGGCGGAAGCGGCGGCGCGCGAATTGCTGGAAGAAACCGGGCTGGAGGCGACAGGCTATCGCCCGCTGCGCGACATTCATATCGACGGACGTGCTGAGAATCACGCGGTCGATTACCTGCTGACGGTGTTCGGCGCCGCCTATGCAGGCGGCGAGCCCGTGGCAAACGACGACGCCGAGACCGCGGGGTTCTACACGCTGGCGGAAATGGCAGGGATGCCGCTTGCCGGCGACGTGTTCTCGGTCGCCGAGGAGTTGCTCGGCCCCGCGCAAGGCGCCAGGCGGTGAGCATCCAGAATGGCCTTGCCGGCGACAAAATGTTTCGCCACAAAGCCCTGCCCTTTCATTGCAAGGCTTTGATGACCCGCGCTTCCGCTTATCTCGCCGCGTGCCTCGCCGTCAGCATGGCTGTACCGGCACCGCCGGCGCTCGCCGCCGAGGCGCCTTTCGAGCCTGGATTGATGCGGCTGGCCGAAGTGCTCGGCTCGCTGCATTTCCTGCGCAATCTCTGTGGCGAAAAAGGCGACCAGTGGCGGGTCGAGATGGAAAAGCTGCTGGAGTCGGAAAATCCCGATCCCGACCGGCGCGCCCGCTTCATCGCCTCGTTCAACCGCGGCTACCGCTCCTTCAGCGGCACCTACACGCAATGCACCCCTTCGGCGACCGAGGCCATCGCCCGCTACATGAAGGAAGGCGAGACGCTGTCGCGCGATATCGCCTCCCGCTACGGCAATTGAGCCCCGCTCGTACGGCAATTGAGCCCGGCTCGTCCGGCGGCAATGTCATAAGCATTTTTTTGCGGCGATCCGCGTCAATGTGACGTCCCTTATTGCCTCCTGTCCCGCTCTGGGGCAATCATGTGTTGCACCTGCGCAACAGCGTTAATGAAACGTTAGTGCGCAATTGTGGAATTAACTCAAACTGAAGGTTTTGATGCCGCAAGCCGGTGTAATCGGCTAAGCTCGGCATCGATTGAGGGCAGTCTCTCCGACAATGTAGATTTCGACCCTAAAAATGTCGTATTTACAACGACTTAGTAAAGACTGCCGACGAACTGGCAGACCAAGCCGGATCCATCGGTCGGATCGCTGCTTGCAGAAGGTGGACATCGCAATGGAACATGGTGTCAGCGACATCGACGCGTTGGTCAGGGAAGAAAAGCGCCTGACTGCGGTGGAGAGCCACAGCGAAGCCTGGGCGGAAGGCCTGTCGGCTGGCATTGAGCCGGAAATCATCGCCGAAGCAGCACTGGAGACGGCTTTCGGCGAGATGCTGCGCGCCAATGGCGAGACCTCGGCGCTCGCCTTGCTCGACCGCATGCGTGAGAAAGTGATCGCCGGCGCCTTCGAGCCTGGACGGCTGAAGCACTAGTTCCCCCTTTTCGATAGCGACTTTTTTGCGAGCGACTTTTGACGGCGGCGCGCCGGTTGGGCATCATGCCCATGCTCTTGATTACTCAGAGCGCCGCTCGGATCGGGCCAGGTAACAATGGAGAGGTAAGCGGTGAAACTTTTGATGTCAGGCCGGCCGCACGGGCAGGCCCTCAACATCCTGATCGCCGCTTCCTGCCTTGCGCTGCCGCTGTGCCTCGCCAGCACGCCTTCCTACGCGCTGAGCGAGATCCAGCGCGAGGACCTGCCCTCCCCGGTCACCCCGCCCGCCAATGAGGACAGCGGCGCGCCCGGCGCCACAGTGCCGGTGCCGGAGGCGCCCGGCACCAAACCTACGGACAGCGGCCAACCGGCCGACGACACCGACAAGTCGGAGCCGGAAACGCCGCCCGCCAATGGCGGCATCACCAGCCCGCGCGCCGATCCCGACGCGCGGCCGCCCGCGGTCGTTTACGACCTCAACACGCTTCCCGAACCAGTAAAGCGCATGCATGGGCTGATCATCGAGGCCTGCAAAAGCGGCGACATCGAGAAGCTGAGGCCGCTGATCGGCAAAGGCGATGCCATGACGCAATTGTCGCTGGGCGACATTGACGGCGACCCGGTCACCTTCCTCAAGGGCCTCTCGGGCGACGGCGACGGCCAGGAGATCCTCGCCATCCTTGAAGAGGTACTTTCGGCCGGCTATGTGCATGTCGACACCGGCACGCCGCAGGAACTCTATGTCTGGCCGTATTTCTTCGCGCTGCCGCTCGACAAGCTTGATCCCCGGCAACGCGTCGAATTGTTCAAGTTGGTCACGGCCAGCGACTATGGCGACATGAAGCAGTTCGGCGCCTACATCTTCTACCGTGTCGGCATCACGCCGACGGGACAGTGGCTGTTTTTCGTCGCGGGGGACTGAGCCAAGAACTTCATCTTTTGGCGGCCTCCGGCCATAGGCGAACCGCTTCCTTCCGCAAGGCCGAAATAGCGTCGGTTCCCACCGTAACATCCATTTGGAGAATGTCGGCTGCGTCGCGTAGTTCGCCTTTGTCCCGGAGCTTGCCAACGACCCAAACGACTTTGCGTTCGATGTCGGGGCCATAAGCGGTTTGCGCCTTGTCGAGGGCCTCAGTTGGGATTTGCCCATAGGCCGTGACAAGCATACCCAGATCGAAGGCGTCTCGGTATGCTATTGCACGATCCTGGCATCGGTCGGCATTCGCCAGCAGCTTCTCGGCAAACATGTCTGCAGGCACGAGAGCCGGTATCCTCAAATCCTCGTCGAAGTGACCGCGCAAGTCGATTCGGCCTTCCCGGACGACTTCAAACCGGATCGGTTGGCCTTTGAGGCGTACAACGGTCCTCAGGCCATATTGATCGATCTGGAAATCCCGGATGGCTTCGACGGGTTCGGGGAAAAAGGCCCGAACGCCAAGTTCCGAGGCTCGTGTCCGCAGCTCGCGGTAGCCGCCGGCATCGGCGCAAAGGAAATCCAGATCCAGTGACCGACGATACTCGCCGAGTTTCATGACAATGGCCGTGCCCCCGCCAAACCAGCATTGGGTGGCCGTCAGAAAGTCACGATCCATCAGCCCGAGGGCTTCGGCAATTATCCTGTGTTCCGGCTTTCCGAACGCCTTCACGATCTCTGCCCGCCGTAATCCCTTCCGGCGCAGCGGTTGCGCGCGTCGAGGATAGAAAGATGGATTGTCACGATGTGGTCAGAAGGATGCCGTGGCCAAATTCGTCAGCCAACCTCATGATAAGCAGCTTCTCACGTGCCGTAAGGCGCTTTTGATCGACAAAACGCCAATTGCGCTCGTAAAGGGCAAAGGCCTCTTTCGCGGGGATGGGGCGCGCGACATCGCGGTTCCAGGTGAGAGCCTGGAGCTCGGGAAAGTCTGCAGGAATGATCGGCGCAATATTCGCGGTCATAGTGCGCTCAAGATAGTGCAGAGCGCTTAACAAATCCAATGCTGGCGGAGACTAGACCGGCAGCGCTTCGGAAAACTCCACGGCCTTGCCCTGGCCGAACGTGACGATCTCACCATCCCACATGACGCGCGTGCCGCGCAGGATGGTGCCGACCGGCCAGCCGGTAACCTCCTTGCCGTCATAGGGCGTCCAGCCGGCCTTGGAGCCGGCCTGCGCGTTGGTGATGGTCTCGCGCCGTTTCAGGTCGACGACCGTGAAATCGGCATCGTAGCCGGCCGCGATGCGGCCTTTCCTGGCCATGCCGAAAATGCGCTGCGGACCATGGCTGGAAAGGTCGACGAAGCGCTGCAAGGTGAGCCGGCCGGCATTCACATGGTCCAGCATGATCGGCACCAGGGTCTGCACCCCTGTCATGCCCGACGGCGAGGCCGGATAGGGCTTTGCCTTCTCGGCCAACGTATGCGGCGCATGGTCCGACCCCAGCACGTCGACGATGCCTTGGGAAATGCCGTGCCAGACGCCGTCGCGGTGGCGGGCGGCGCGCACCGGCGGGTTCATCTGGATCAGCGTGCCAAGCCTGGCATAGTCGTCGGCGCTCAGCGTCAGATGGTGGGGCGTGGCCTCACAGGTCGCGACGTCCTTGTGCTTTTCGAGGAAGTCGATCTCCTCGGCCGTCGAGATGTGCAGCACATGAATGCGCGCGCGCGCCTGCCTGGCGATGCGCACCAGCCGCTCCGTGCAGCGCAGCGCCGCGACCTCGTCGCGCCAGACCGGATGCGACGACGGATCGCTCTCGATGCGCTCGCCGAGCCGTTCGCGTAGGCGGAACTCGTCCTCCGAATGGAAGGCTGCGCGGCGGCGGGTGTTGCGCAGGATCGAAGCGACGCCCTCGTCGTCCTCGACCAGAAGATCGCCGGTGGACGAGCCCATGAACACTTTTATGCCGGCGGCGCCCGGCAGCCGCTCCAATTCGCCGACATCACGGGCATTGTCGCGCGTGCCGCCGACCCAGAAGGCGAAGTCGCAATGCATGCGGTTCGTGGCACGCCGCAACTTGTCGGCCAGCGCTGCCTCGCTGGTGGTGAGCGGATTGGTGTTGGGCATTTCGAAGACGGCGGTCACGCCGCCCAGCACCGCGGCGCGGGAGCCGGTCTCCAGGTCTTCCTTGTGCTCCAGACCCGGTTCGCGGAAATGCACCTGGCTGTCGACGACGCCCGGCAGGATGTGCAGGCCCGTGCAGTCGATGGTTTCGCCGGCCGAAGCTTGGCCGAGATCGCCGATCCGCGCGATGCGGCCGTCCTTCACGCCGATGTCGCGCCGGCCCTCGCCGTCATGATTGACCACCGTGCCGCCTGTCAGGATGAGGTCGAAGGTGGTCGCCATGGGCAGGTCCAATCTCTTGCGGGGGGAGTGCGGCCGGCTTACGTAATGAGCGAACGTTTTGCAAGATCAGGCCGATTTCACACCCATGCCCTTTGCCCGCCTCAAAGATCGTGCGCTCATTTCCGTGTCAGGCCCGGATGCCGAGCATTTCCTGCAGAACATCCTCACCACCGATCTCGATACGCTGAAGCCCGGCGAGGCAAAGCCCGGCGCGCTGCTTTCGCCGCAGGGCAAGATCCTGTTCGATTTCCTGATCTCGCGCGCCGGCGACAACGGCTTCCAACTGGAATGCCGGGCCGACATCGCCGACGACTTCGTGCGCCGGCTGATGCTTTACCGGCTCAGAGCAAAGGCTGAGATTGTCAAGCAGGATCAGGTGCTTGTCACCGTCGAATGGGAGGGTGATTCAACCGGCTCACTTTCCGATTCAAGCGCGCTTGCCGACACGCGGTTCCAAGATATCACGGTCAGGCGCAGTTATGGCGGCGAAGCACGGGACGGCGGCGACCCGAATGGCTGGCTGAACATGCGCATTGGCTACGGCATTGCAGAAGGCAGTTCCGACTACCAACTCGGTGACGCTTTCCCGCATGACGTTCTGCTCGACGAGACCGGCGGCGTCGGCTTCAAGAAGGGCTGCTATATCGGCCAGGAAGTGGTCTCGCGCATGCAGCATCGCGGCACGGCCAGACGCCGTGTCCTGATCGCTTCGGCCGACACCCTCCTGCCCGTTCCGGGAACCGAGCTCACCGTCGCCGGGCGGCCCGTAGGCACGCTCGGCTCTGTCGGCGGCCGGACCGGTCTTGCGATTGCCCGCATAGATCGCGTCAAGGCCGCGGTCGATGCAGGTGAAACCATTATGGCCGGCGATGTTCCTGTGACACTTGCCATCCCCGCCTGGGCGAAATTCACCTTCCCGCAGGATGCGGTAAGCGCGGAGGAGGCCTGATGGCGGCCGACCGGGCCGGCGCGCCGCCACGCGCCTGGCAACGCATGCTGTCCGGCCGGCGGCTCGACCTGCTCGACCCCTCGCCGCTCGACATCGAGATCGCCGACATCGCGCATGGGCTTGCCCGCGTCGCCCGCTGGAACGGCCAGACCAGCGGCGACCATGCCTTTTCCGTCGCGCAGCACTCGCTGCTGGTCGAAGCGCTTTACGGCGAGCTGGTGCCGGAGGCCACCGCCGAGGCGCGGCTTGCGGCGCTGCTGCACGACGCGCCGGAATATGTCATCGGCGACATGATCTCGCCGTTCAAATCGGTGATGGGCGGCTCCTACAAGGACTGTGAGGTGCGCCTGCAGCGCGCCATCCACCTGCGTTTCTCGCTGCCGGCGGAGCTTAGTGCGGCCTTGCGCAAGGACATCAAGCGCGCCGACCAGATCGCCGCCTATTACGAGGCCACGCTGCTGGCCGGCTTCTCGACGGCGGAGGCGACCGAGTATTTCGGCCGGCCGCGCGGCTTCTCCGCCGACCGTTTCGACTTCACGCCAAAATCCGTGACCTGGGCGCAAACGGCTTTTCTGAAGCGTTTCAAGATGCTGGAAGCCAGGCGCCAGTCTTCGCTTGCGGTAAATTCAGTCCCATAAGAACGCTAAATTAACCGGCAACCCTGACAGTATTGCGTTCGGTCACGGTCCGAAGGCGTGCTCATGCCTGGCGCTCATGTCAAGACTGGTTCGGTCGCCGGCAAGCGAAGAGCGGCCGCTATTGGCCCGGTTCGACGAATAGCGGAAGAACTTCGTGCCCAGAACGAGCGCTTCGCGGCGGCTGTCGAGAACATGTCGCATGGGCTGTGCATGTTCGACGCCGATGAGCGGATGATCATCTGCAACCGCAACTACATCGACATCTTCCGCCTGGACGCCAAAGTGGTGAAGCCGGGCATTCGGTTCTTCAACATCCTGCAGCACAGTGTCGACATCGGCATCGCCGCGCAGAGCGCCGACGAGCTTTATGCCATCCGCAAGCCTTACATCGACGGCGCCAAGCCTTCGACCTATGAGGAAATTCTGTCGGACGGACGCATCATCGTCATTTCGCACCGGCCGATCGCCGTTGGCGGCTGGGTGTCGATCTACGAGGATGTGACGGAGCAGCGGCGCGCAGAAGCCGAATTGAAAGAGCAATACCGCCGCTTCGACGCTGCTTTGGCCAACATGTCGCAAGGCCTGCTGATGTACAACGCCGAGGGCCGCCTGATCGTTCGCAACCAGCGCTTCCTGGATCTTTGCAACGCGAAAGCCGCGGATTTCGCGCTCGGTATGACGCACAGTCAGATGCTGAAGAAACTCGTGGCTCTCGGCATCTTCGTACCCGTTGAAGTCGACAACGAGGTGTCAAAGACGAAGGCTGCCCTGGACGCGGGCGAGTCGCGCTCGAGTTATCGCGAACTCGTCGACGGCCGCACGCTGTTTGTCTCCCGCCGGCCGCTCGCCGGCGGCGGCTGGGTGGCAACCTTCGAGGACGTGACCGAACGGCGCCGGGTCGAAGAGCGCATGACGCATCTTGCGCATCACGACACGCTGACCAATCTGCCCAACCGATCGATGTTTCGCGAAAAGCTGGATCAGGCGCTCGGCGAGGCCAAGGCCAAGCCGCTGGCGATCCTCTCGCTCGATCTCGACCGATTCAAGGCCATCAACGACACGTTCGGTCACCCGGCCGGAGACTGGCTGCTGAAATGCGTCGCCAAGCGGCTGCAACATGCCGTGCGCGGCAGCAAGGACGTGGTGGCGCGCTTCGGCGGCGATGAGTTCGCCATCATCCAGTCTGGCATCAAGAGCGCCGCCGACGCCGAAAAGCTCGCCAAGCGCGTCGTCGAGATCGTCGGCAAGCCCTATCGCGGCAAGGGGCGCGAAATGCATGTGGGCGTGAGCCTCGGCATCGCACTTTACCCCGCCGATGGACACGATGCCGACACGCTGCTCGCCAACGCCGACATGGCGCTTTACCGGGGCAAGAGCGAAGGGCGCAACGTCTATCGCTTCTTCGAGCCAGGCATGGATGCGCTGATGCGGGAGCGCCGGGCGCTCGAGGCCGATCTCGAAGCAGCACTCTCCAAGCGCGAATTCGAGCTGGATTTCCAGCCGATCCTGGACATCGCCTCCGGCAAAATCGTCGGCGCGGAAGCCCTGATGCGCTGGCGCTCGCCCTCGCGCGGCCTGGTATCGCCGGAAAACTTCGTTGCCGCCGCCGAGGAGACAGGATTGATTGTGCAACTGGGCGACTGGGCGCTGCGCAAAGCATGCAACGTCGCCGCCAATTGGCCCCGGGACATGCGCATGGCCGTCAACGTCTCGGCCGCGCAGATCAAGAGCGGCGGCTTCGCCCGCAGCGTGATCTCGGCGCTCGCCTTTTCCGGCCTGCCGGCCGACCGCCTTGAGCTCGAAATCACCGAAACGGTGATGATGGACGAGAGCGACGCGGTGCTAAGGACGCTGAGCCAGTTGCGCGGCCTCGGCGTGCGCATCGCGCTCGACGATTTCGGCACCGGCTATTCCTCGCTCGGCTATCTGCGACGCTTCCCCGTCGACAAGATCAAGATCGACCGCTCCTTCATCCACGACCTCGACAAGCGCGACACGGCGGCGATCGTGCGCACGGTGATCGGCCTCGGCGCCGAGCTCGGCATCACCGTCACCGCGGAGGGTGTCGAGACCGAAGCGCAGCTCGACATGCTGCGTAAGGCCGGCTGCGGCGAGGCGCAAGGCTATCTGATCGGCGTGCCGAGCAAGGCGTCCGACATCGGCCGGCTGCTGCGTTCGCAGGCGCTGCAGCGCCAGTCGGGCTGAGTGACGCCGTCCGTCAGCGTAGCGCCCCGATATATTTCTCGTGGAAGCTCACATAGCCGGGCTCGACCACTTTGAGATGCCGCTCGATCAACCGGTGGAATTCGGGCAGCTGATGGAACGGCACGCCGGGATAAGCGTGGTGCTCCGCATGGTAAGGCATGTTCCAGGCGAGCTTGCGCACGAACCAGTTGGTCAGCGTCGTGCGGGTGTTTTCCAGCATGTTGGCGACGAAGGGACAGCGGCCGTGCTCGGCCAGCAGATAAAGCCTGAGAAAGGGCTGGCCGAGCAGCGCCGGCACGATCCAGACATGGAGCAGCACCAACGCCTTGAACCAGACCGCAAGCGCCAGCAGGACGACATAAGACGCGATCATCGCCCGCGCCTCGGCCTTCACCTTCGGCAAGCCCTTCGGCGGCACGTAGCTGTCGCGGCAGCGCCCCATTGCATTGGTGTAGAGCGTCTTGAAATGCCCCCACCACACCGGCAGGCCGGACACGTGGACGATATACTGCCGCATCGTCTCGGGCTTCGGAAAGGCGAGCTCCGGATCGTTTTCGGGGTCCTGGGTGAAACGGTGATGGGCGAAATGGAAGTAGCGGAACCAGTCGGCCGGCAGCGCGATCGCCAGGCTGCAGAAGCGCGCGACGGCATCGTTCAGCCACTGCGTTTCGAACGCCGTCCTGTGCACGGTCTCATGCAGCAGCGTGAACAGGAAGACGATCAGGATCCCCTGCGGCAGCATCAGGACCGGCCAGAACGGCACTCGTGCTCCGATCAGCGCGCCCAGGACGATGATCGCGCCGAGATGGAGCGCGAACTGGACAAGACCCGGCCCATCCGATTTGCCGGTCAGCCGGTTGCGCTCCTCATTCGTCAGCGAGGCTATGACCGAGCGATGGTCGACGGTTGCGTCGTGGTCGATTGCGTTCATGAGACCACGATAGGCAGAAATAAACCTTTCGAAAACCGAGGATTTCTGCGAAATAGATAAGGTCACCTTATCTTTCTAATTGCCATGGTCGCCCTTCCCTCCTTGCGCGGACTTCAAGCCTTCGAAGCGGCGGCGCGCACAGGCAGCTTTGCGGCCGCGGCGGAGGAACTGTCGATTTCGGCCGCGGCCGTCAGCCAGCTCATCCGAACCGTCGAGGAGCAGATGGGGCGCAAACTGTTCCATAGGGTCAACAGGCGCGCCGTGCTGACCGAGGCCGGGGTGGAGATGCTGCCAAGGCTTACCATGGCCTTCCGGGAAATCGGCAGCGTCGCGCGCGATGTCGGCGGCGATGCATTCCGGCCGAGGCTCATCGTTTCCGTACCGCCTTCGATGGCGATGGGCTGGCTTTCGGAACGCATCGTCCGCTTTATCGCGTCCCATGGCGCCGCGGACATATCGCTGAGAGGCGACGACGATCCGGTGCCGTTCGATCATGAATTGATCGATATTCGCCTCTCCTACGGCCCGCACTATCGGGAGCATCCGACCGAGGAGATCGTCAGGGACGCTGTCTATCCCGTCTGCGCGCCGGCGCTGGCCAGCTCGAACGGATCCGAACGTCTTGCCGGCCTGCCGCTCATTCACACCGACTGGGGACCGACCGGCGCGTCCTTTCCGTCCTGGCGCAACTGGTTCGAAGCGGCAGGCATCGAGCCCGGCCGGACCGCGCAGCGCGGCCTGTCGGCCAACTCGTCGCGAGCGGCGCTCGACCTTGCCATTTCAGGGTTGGGCGTGGCGCTGGCGCAAGGCATCTATTGCGCCCAGGCGCTGGAGAATGGCAAGCTGGTGCGAGCCGCCGCGCCATTCCTGGAACTGCGCCAGCCCTATTGCCTGACGATCCCCGAACGCAGCACAAGGCGCGATGTCGTGGGCGCGTTCCGCGAATGGCTGGTCGGGGAATGCGTGCGCGCCGTCAAATCGCCGGCACTCAGCGCCCAGTCATCCACGGGCTAATTCAGGGAATTATGGTGACGGAGCACCCATTTCCTGCGCCCCTGCCCCGCTTTTCCGTCGAACGAAGTAGTAGGAGATTTTTGATGCCGCTCGAACTCATCAATCCATCTGATCTGCCGGTTCCAGAGATGTACACGCAGGTTGTCGTCGCGACGGGATCCAAGCTGGTTTTCATCTCGGGTCAGCAGCCCGAAGACATACATGGCAAGCTTGTCGGGCATGGTGATTTTGCGGCGCAAGCGCGCCTGGCGTTCGGCAATCTCGGCCGAGCGCTTAATGCGGCGGGTGCAAGGCCGGACCAAGTCTCCAAAATCACGGTCTACATCGTCGACTACAACCGCGATGAGCACGTTCCGATCATCGAAGCCGCGCAGATTTCGCTGTTTGGAGATCACAAGCCAGCGAATGTGATTGTCGGCGTGGCGATAATGTCCCCTGGCTACCTCATAGAGGTCGACGCGATAGCGGTCATTTGACCAGGGGGCCGGACGCTACGCGCCCTGACGCCTTTTAAAGATGCGCCGCCAGCGCCGCGACCATGTCCTTGCTGGTGGCGACCGGCACGATCTCGAACTCGACCAGGTCGTTCCATTCGATGGCCCAGCGCTGCAGGACCGTCACGTCATCGGCTTCCACCAGCATGAAGCAGCGGCTCATGTCGCCTGCGATCTAGCTGTGATGCACGACAAGCTCCTCCGGCTTCAGCCGGCCCTTGTCCCGGAAGCGGCGGTAGATCTCCTTGCGGTTCGCACCGTGAAAATCCTCGATCACGAAGAACAGCATTCTTTCCCTCGGTTTGAATGATTGGGAATTGAGGAACTGGTGAACTGAAGAACTGAAGAACTGAGGAGACTAGGACGAGGAGCTGAGAAAGCGAAGGCGGATGGCTCCGCCAGACACCCGTTCTTCAATTCCTCAATTCCCCGGTTCTTCAGTTCCTCAATTCCCCAGTTCCTTTTTCTCCCACTGCTACTTATCCGGCCTCTCCAGGCGTTCCAGGAACCATTGCGTCAGACGCACCCAAAGCTCGTCCTTCTCGCCCGAATCCTCCCAGCCATGGTCGAGATTGGGATTGTCGTTGACCTCGATGACGAAGACGCCGTCCTTGGTCTCCTTGAGGTCGACGCCGTAGAGCCCGTCGCCGATGCATTTTGCCGCCTTCACCGCCGTCTCGACGACATGCGGCGGCGTCTGCTTCAGCGTGAACGTTTTTATTCCGCCCTGGTCGGGCTTGCCGCTGGCCTTGTGGTTGACGATCTGCCAGTGCTTCTTCGCCATCAGATAATGCACGGCAAACAGCGGCTGGCCGCCGAGCACGCCGACCCGCCAGTCATATTCGGTCGGGATGAATTTCTGTGCGATCAGCAGGTCGGAATCTTCCAGCCACTCGGTCGCGAGCTTGGTCAGCTCCGCCATGTTCTCGCATTTCTTGACGCCGCGCGAGAAGGACGAATCCGGGATCTTCAGCACCAGCGGAAAGCCCAGCGTTTGCGCCGCCACCTCGAAGTCGGATGTGCCGGCGATCATCACCGTCGGCGGCACCGGCACCTTGTTGTAGGTCATCAGCTCATTGAGATAGACCTTGTTGGTGCAGCGGATCATCGACAACGGATCGTCGATCACCGGCATGCCTTCCTGCTGGGCGCGGCGCGCGAAGCGGTAGGTGTGGTTGGAGATCGACGTGGTCTCGCGGATGAACAGCGCGTCGTAATTGGCAAGCTTGGCGAGGTCCTTCCTGGTGATCGGCTCGACCTCGACGCCCATCTTCTCGGCGATCCTCGCCCAGTAACGCAGCGAGGAGATTTCCGACGGCGGCAATTCCTCATGCGGATCGACCAGCGTCGCGAACGTATAGCGGGCCGGCGTGCGGCCCTTGGTGTCGCGCCATTCGCGGTTGGTGTAGGTGTCCAGGCATTGCAGGAAGACCTGTTCTTCGTCCTCGCTCATGCGGGCGAGCGGCAGGAAGCCGATCTTGCGGATCGAGGCCCATTCGGCGCTGTCCTTGATGTGGACTTCGAGCGCCGGCGCGCGGAACCAGTCGAACAACAGCTTGGCGAAACGGTCCCACACTTTCGACGGACCGATGCCGAAGAAGATCGCCACCTTGGCCGGAAACGTCCCGCCAAGGTCCTTGCGGCATTTGTTCAAGGCAAGCTCGAGCTCCGGCAGCGCGTGCTCGTAGAGCTTGCGCTCCGAAAGGTCGATCATGGTCTCGACCGTCGGGATGACCCTGTGGCCGCGCGAGCCGGCCAGCAGCGAGGCGTAGTAGCCGCGGCTCTGGTAGCCGTAATTGTTCGACAGGTTGATCACCTTCGGCCGCTGGCCCCGGAACAGCGCCGGATGCGCGAGATAGTCGCGGTTGGTGATGATCTTGTGGGGTGTGGCCACCTGATCGATGTCGTTCTGCCTGCCTGTCAGGATAACCCAGGTCATTGTCTCAGCGTTTTCCCAGAGTGATGGCCGCGCGCAAGCCGTCGCGGCCGAACTGCGCCATGTTCATGAAGATATCGTAGGGCACCGGAATGTTAGCGGCATCAAGGATCGTTTCCTGCCTTTCATCCTCGACCCAAGGGTCGTGGATGAGGATATGGTCGCCATCGTCGCCGATGGCCAGCACCCAATGCGGCACCTTCTTGCCGAACATCAGGAAGCCGCTGACCAGCACGATAACCAGCTTCCCCTCGGCTAGGGCGTCACGGATGTCGCCGATGCCGAACGGACGGTAATTGACGGGAATGCCGTATAGCTCGGCGCGACGGCGGAAATCGACCTGGGCGAGCTCCATCACCCGGCGCTTGTCCTCGCTTCGCACCGACTGCAGGAACAGCGCGCCATAGAAGGAGACGAATATTTCGGCGGCGAGCCCGCTCTCATATCCGGCGACCGCCAGACCGAAGGGCTCGCAGCCGCCGGGACCCGACATCATGAAGACCGTGGTCGCCTCGCGCCACAGGCGGATTTCCATGACCGGATCGGGCACGAAGCCACCGTCGAAATTGGCCATCGCCATCATCAGGCAGCAAGGGCCGCAGGTGAACTCGCAGGTCTGCTGGTAGAACGGCACCTTGGTCGCGGTCGGCGTGTCGCCGCGCAGCGTCTTTTCATAGCGCAGCGCGGTCGCGCCATCCTCGTAATAGTCGGGCTCGCGGCCCAATTTCCGATAGCCGGCCTGTTCGTAGATGCGGATGGCGCGCTGATTGTCCTCGCGCACTTCGAGGCGCAGCAGCAGCCGTTCGTGCTCGAAGGCCGCCTCCTCGGCAGCCGCCAGCAGAAGCCGGCCAATGCCGAGATGGCCGAAGAAAGGTCCGACGGCGATGGAATAAAGCCGCGCGACGCCGCTGCCCTTGCGAAACAGCACCACTGCATAGCCGGCGACGCGGCCCTCGTTCTCGGCCACCAGCATCTCGGCGGTTTCCCGCTCGATGAACTGGCGGAAGGAGCGGCGCGAGAGCCTGTCGCCCGGAAAAACAGCCTTCTCGATGGCGGCGAGGTCATCGACGTCTGACGCGCGGGCCTTGCGGATCTCGGCAGGCATGCGGGCTTGGGAGAACCTCGATTGGGTTTAAGAAACGGCCCCGGTGGATGCGTCGCGAATACTGGCCGAAGCGCCAGTATTCATCAAGCGCTATCGCTCCTTGATTAGGGCCGAATTGTGACAGTTTCCGCCATGGCAGAAAAGGGCCGAGCACTTGAACAGAATTGCCGTTCAAAGGACTGCCGGTTGCCGAAAAAATGCAGCCGGTTCAGCTCGATATGCCGGCGACGAGCTGACCGTAAGCGCTCTTTGCAACGTCAGACAGCCGCTCCGGCGGCAACGAGCCGACGACCGCGCAGGCATAGCCTTTGTCCAGCCAGTAGACAGCCTCAGGCCCGCCCGCCGCGGCCGTGTAGGTGCCTTTGGACGTCTCCGACGATTCGGCGGTGACGTAGAGCGAGATGCGCTCGCCCTTGGCGTCTTCATAAAGCAGCATCGCCGCCTTGCCCTGCCCACCGGCCGGCAGCAGCCGGCCGCCGACGAGATCGAAGCCCTCGGCCGCCAGATCGGGCGCGACCAACTTCAGTCCGACACGGTTCGACAGCCAGGTCTGGAGATGATCCTTGTCGCTTGCGGGAACCTCGACGGCATGGCGCTTCTCGGCGGCGTAGATGACATGGGCGGCGATCGCCTGCTCGGCGAGCTGGTCGTCGCCGTCGCCGCGGGCAATGCCGTCGATGCCCGCGACATAGCCGCCGAGCCCGCCGAGCGCGAGCATCACGGCCGCGGCAGCCGACAGCCACCAGCGCGAGCGCCAGGCCGACGCTTTTGCAGGTGCCTCGCCAAGCACGACCTGCCGCAGCCTCGCCGGCACCGGCTCGTCCATCACCCCTGCCAAGGCGGCGCGCATGGCGGCGCGGTCGGCAATGTAGCGCGCGGACTTCGCCTTCATCTCGGGATTGGCCTCGAGCCAGGCGTCGTAAGCCATGCGCTCCTCGCCCGGCAGTTCGCCATCGAGGGCCATATGGATATCGCGTTCGGAAAAATCGCGGCGGGTCATTTCTCGACGATCCTTATCGAGCGGCGGCGCGATGTGTCGTCGAGCAATCCTCGCAGTTCCTCGCGGCCGCGTGCGATACGCGACATCAGCGTACCGGCCGGCACGCCAAGGATGTTGGCGGCCTCGGCATAGGAAAAGCCCTCGATGGCGACCATCACCAATGCCGCGCGGCGATCGGGGCTGATCGCCTGCAAGGCATCCATGATCTCGCGCGAGGCGATGGTCTCGACCTGATCGGCGGGCGCGGCTTGGGCCTCACCGGCTTCGAGAGGCAGCATCGCCGCCTCGCCGCGCCGGTTGACCTTGCGCATCTGGTCGATGAACAAGTGATGCATGATCGTAAACAGCCACCTCCGGGGGCTCTCTCCAGTCTGCCAGTTGTCGAGCCGCACAAGCGCCCGCTCCAGGCAATCCTGGACGAGATCGTCGGCGGAATCGCGCTCGCGCAGCAGCGAGCGCGCATAGCGCCGCAGCCGCGGTATTTCGCTCAGGATCGCTGCCTTCTTGTCGTCCATGACCGCTTGTTTCGAGGTCGCTTTCCATCCCGATAGAACGCGCGTTGCGGGCGCGGTGCAAGCAGTCAGCGCGAGCGGCCGAACCGCTGCGTTACCCAAGCACATGCAAAACGATGGCGCGGGCCGGTTTATTCCTGGCAATCGGCGGGAAAGCCTAACTATCTCAAATCGGTGAGCAGGAAATCATTGCCTTTGTAGAGCAGCGGAGTGCCGAGAGCTTTCGCGCAAGCATAGGCAAAACAGTCACCCAAGTTCAGGTCGGCTTGATGACCAACGGCCTTGCCATAATGAGCGCTGGCATCGATAGCGCGCGAACCGATCTCGTCGCCGATCGGGACATTTTCCCCGCCAATTTCCACAATGAGTTGATCTACCAGATCGCGAGCTTTGAGGAGCGCTTCGGCGGTCGGCTTGCGGGAACGTGCGCCGGCTCGCGCCAGAGCCTGCGTCGCCTCAAAACGGACCATGGCAGAGATGTGGAAGTCGACAGATCGGGAGAGTTGTTTGGACAATTCCTCCCAGCCCGGTTCCTGGTTGAGAATTGCGACGATCACCGAAGCGTCGACAAACATCAGTCTTCCCACATCTCGTCAGTGAATTTCTTCATATCGAAGTCGGGATTGGGCAGACCGATCTTCTTCGCCTCCGCTTGAAGCCTGACGATCCGATCGCGCAGCGGCACCTTGGCACGATTGCGTTCCAGTTCGTGCATAAGAGCTGTCCGCACCGCTTCGGTCTTGCTGGGCGCGTTCGTCTCGCGCTGCAATTTGGCGGCCAGCGCGTCCACTTCATCGTCACGTATGTAGAGCGGCATTGAAATATCCCTTTATGAATATTCCAGATATCCCAGATTGGATATTCCTTCAAGAAGCCTCCTTCACTGCTCTCGCTGCCCGCGTCAGCAGCCGCTGATAGAACAAGCCGATGCCGATCAGCACGGCGCCGAGGCCGATGAAGGAGAGCGCGCGCAACACGCCTTCCAGCTCCGACATGTCGAAGAGGAAGACCTTCACGACCGCGATCGCGATCAGCACCGCGGAGGCGATGCGCAGCACCTGCGATTTCAGCCGGACGCCGGCGGTGAGCAGCGCCACGCCGATGACCAGCCAGAGCGCCGAGTACGTGTAGGTCTCGAACTGGCCGAGCCCGCTCCACAAGGCGATGAACTCGCCTTTGAACAGGCGCCGCACCGACAGCGTGGCGTAGGCGAAGGCAAGCAAGGCAGCGATCAGCGCCAGCATCGCCGCATACCATCGCGGGCGCTTATTGCGGACATAGAGCGCCAACGCGCCGGCTGCGACTGCCGGCAACAGATAGGCAAGGAAGAGAAGGTTGAAGACCGGGATCGTGCCGGTCGACTCATCCGTTAGCAGCGGGTTCAGCACGACGAAATGCTGGACGGCGATCATGGCCGCCGAAACCACGCCGGCGGCCATCGAGCCATAGCGCAGCACCGAGCTTGGCGAGCGTATGTCGATGGCGACGAGGATCGCGCCGCCGCCGAGCGCGACCAGCGTGTAGATCGCCTGTTCGGCAAGCGTCACCGTGCCGGTGTCGATCACGCCGCCATGCATGGCGTGGCGCACCAGCATGGCAATGGTGAGCAGCGCGAACAGCGCCGAGGCCGCCTCCATGGCAAGGCGCGGCCTGCCGTCGGTGGTGCGGGCGAGCTGCCAGGCGGAGAAGCCGAAGGCGAGTGCCGGCACGCCATAGCCAGGCAGCAGCCAGTTGAAGACCGGTGTCCTGGCGAGAAACGCCGCGCCGACGATGGTCGGATCGAAGGCGATACGGCAGAGCACGGCGACCGCCGCGCCCACCGCGATCCAGCCCAGCACGGGATACGACCGCCAGCGCGTCGCCAGCGCCGGGACGATTGCGGCGGCGCCCAGCAGCACTGTCGTCCAGCCTGAACCGAACGCCATATGCAGCATCAGCAGGCCGGCGACGCCGGCGCCGCCCAGCGCGAAGGACACGGCCGGGCGGCCCACCATCGGCGGCTGCTCGGCGCGTGCGATCCATTCGCCGCCGGCGGCAAAGGCGAGCGCCAGCAACAGCGCCGGCAGCGCGTAGCCGAGGTCGCGGTCGATATCGCCGAAGGTGAGCCACAGCGCGGTGAGCACCACCAGCGGGACGATGACACCCCAGGCCGCCCCGCAGGCCGCGCGCAGCGGAGCGGTCGCGGCAAAGCGGCGCGCGGCCCAGAAGCCGGCGGCGATGAAGATCAGGCCAAGCGCGATGCCGATGCGGAAAGTCGGCGTGTCGGGTGACGCCAAGGGCTGGGCGTCCAACCCGACATCGAGCGCATTGGCGCCGATCGTGGCGGGCGGAATGATGCCGAGATAGATCAGCACGGTCGCGATGCCGGCGGCAAAGACCAGCGGAAGCGCGCTCGGCCGATAGAGCGCCGCCGCGACCAGCGCAACCAGCAGGACGGCGCCATGCAGAGCATCGCCGGCGCTGGCAAAAGCCGGATCGACGGACAGGCCCAGCGCGCTCAGGGCGATGAAGAAGCCGGGCACGATCGATGGCCAGTCGAAGCCGCGCGCCTGTGCGTCGCGGCCATCGGCCGAGAAAAGGCCGAGCCAGACGAAGGCAAGCACGGCAAGCGTCGCCAGGCTGATGAACAGGACGGCGGCGAGGTTCACCTCCGGCGCGTCGACCATGTAGAGAACGGTCCAGATGCCGGTGCCGGCGAAGGCAGCCGCCACGAGCGCCTTCCAGTCGCGGATGCGGGCGGTTGCCGCGGTCGCCGCAAGCACGATCGCCAGATAGACGAACAAGGCCCAGGGATTGGGCGCCTGCGAGGCGACCAGCGCCGGCGTGACCATCGCGCCGACAAGGCCGATGCCGGCCAGCGCCAGGCCGTGCGCCAGCGAAGCGCCAATGGTCGCAACGCCGATGACGCCCAGCAGCACAAAGGCCGCCGCCGCACCGATGAAGCCATAGATGCCGTGCGCCGCATAGACCGTGCCGAACAGGATGAAGGCGCCGGCCGCCGTTAGGATCGATGGGATATAGGCGCCGGCGGCGCCCTGCACGGGCACCTTGAAGCCGGTGCGGCGGATGAATTCGGCACCGGCAATCAGAGCCAGGCCGAGGATGCCGGCCATCGTCAGGCGCACGCCCGGACCGAAAATACCAGCCTCGATGGTGTAGCGGATCAGGAACAGGCCGCCTAGCGCCAACGCGATGCCGCCGACCCAGACCGCCCAGCGCGTTCCCAGCGCCGTCTCGACATCGGTTTGGCGCGCCGCCATTGCAGGCGCCGGCGAGCCTGCCGCAGGCGTCTCGGCCACGGCAGCGGGTTGCGCCGGTTCGGACGGCCCGGCGGATTGCACCGCGGCCGCCTGGGTCCTCGTCCAGGGACCGGCCACGGCCTCGCCCTCGGCGTCCTCGGGCGTCGCGACGACCTCCTCGGCCACAGTCGTGCCGTCAGCCAATGGCGCGGCAGGCGCCGCGGCTGCCTTGACCTCCTCGGGAAGACGTTCCTGCTCGGCGTCCGGCTCGGCCGCGGACACCGAAGCGCCCGATTGCACCAGCGCGCGAAGGACTCCGAGCTCGCGCTCGACCAGCGCGATACGGTTCTGTTGTCGTGAAACGATGACGAAAAGAGCTATGACGGCGGCAATGGCGATCAGGCTGAAAAACATGGCGGTTTCCCTCAAAACCAGACCAGTCGTGGCCAATAAATGCGGCAATGAGACGGCTGGTCGAAATCAGCGGCTCGCCGGCTAACAAGATCGAGCATGTTTCATCGCCGATTGCCAGCAACTTGCCGGTTTTTCCCAAGCCTGGCCGGCTGCGCCGCCACTTTTGCCGGCGACATTGCGTGACCTCTGCCGCGAAATACTCGTGCTATTCTCGTGCGGCGAAGAAAATGTCGCGAGGTGACCGATGCCGCAGAAGAGCGCGGGCCTGCTGATCCACAGGCGCATCGCTGGTGTGTTCGAATTCCTGCTCGTCCACCCGGGCGGCCCGTTCTGGGCCAGCAAGGATGAAGGCGCGTGGTCGATCCCGAAGGGACTGATCGGCGACACTGAAGACGAGCTCCAGGCCGCCAAACGGGAAGCCGAAGAGGAACTCGGCGTCGCCATCGAAGGCGATTTCCGGCCGCTCGGCAGCTACAAGCAACCGAGCGGCAAGATCGTCATCGCGTGGAGCGTCGAAGCGGACATCGACGCGGATGCCGTCAGGAGCAATATGTTCACCATGGAATGGCCGCCGAAATCGGGACGCATGAAGGAGTTTCCGGAAGTCGACAAGGCCGGCTGGTTTTCGCTGCCCGAAGCGGGGCTCAAAATCCTCAAGGGCCAGCGCGCCATGCTCGATGATTTCCTGGAGCAGCGGAGCGCGGATTAGGCGCGCTCGCCTTTGCTATCCTGCCCCGCCCGCAACCGCCTTCACCGCCGCATGATGCCGGCGCAGCGCGGCGAGGAAGCCGGCGCGAGCGTCGGGCGGCTCGAGGCCGCGCGGCTCATAGACATGGCGGGTGAAGAAGAAGCCGCTCAGCCGGAAGGCGTCCTCAAGCGCTGCCGCATCGGCGCGCAGGCCGGAGCCGCGCTGAAGGAAAGCGGGTAGCGCCAGCATCTTGTCGTGCCAGGGCGCGCCGGCCGCGCGCGAGACGGCACGTCCGGATTTCGGCGAGACATAGGCGAGATCCTGCCTGGTGCCGGTTGCCGCGCATTGGCTGAGATCGAGGCCGAAGCCCAGTTCATCGAGGATGAGCAGCTCGAAGCGCGCCACCAGCTCGCCCGCCGCATCGGCGTCGCTGAGATGCGAGATCATCACGGCAAGCGCCTCGTAAAGCCCGCCATGGGCATCGCGTTCTGGCAGGAGCCTTAGATGCGCGGCCATGGTCTGCAGGCCGTAGACCGCGACGGCGCTGTCCATGAGCCGCGCGGCGTTCATCTCGATCGCCTCGGCCTGGAAGACACCGAGATGCTCGTCGAGCCGCGCCCGCCACAAAAGATCGACACGGTTGCCAGGCTGCAGCACCGGCTGCTGCTTGCGCGAGCGCCCTCCCCGCACCAGGCCGAGATGGCGGCCATGCGCGCGGGTCATCACCTCGAGGATGGCGCTGGTTTCGCCATGCTTGCGGGTGCCGAGAACGATTCCCTCGTCGCGCCATTCCATAGCCAGAGCTTTTCACCTGTTGGATGGCGAAATCAAGATTACGGCACGCTGTGCTCGATCTGTACTGACATTCGCAGGCGTCGTTTCACGCCCATCTTTGATGATCGGCAAGCACCTCGTCGATCACGCGGCGCTGCCTTTCCACCTCCGTCTGATTGGCGTCGTGGCCGGCGACGGTGATCAGCGCCTTCCACAAAGCCCAGCCGCGGCCGCGCGCCCAGGTGGCGTCGTCGACGGCGATGCGGGCGCGGAAGGCCTCGCGGCTGGCGCCTTCGAAGAAGGTCCAGGCGATCGCCAGATCGCAGGACGGGTCGCCGACGCCGGAGGTGCCGAGATCGATGACAGCGCTCAGGCGACCGTCCTCGACCAGCAGATTGCCCGACGCGACATCGCCGTGGAACCAGACGGGCGAGCCAGACCAGGTGGCGGCCAGGGCTGCTTCCCAGACCGCGCTGGCGGCCTGTGTATCGATCTTACCGTCGAGTGCTGCGATCGCTTGCCTCGCCTCGCCGTCATAGACGGTCAGCAGCCCGCCGCGATAGAAATTGTGCTGGCCGGGCGCAGGCCCGCCGGTCGGATCGATCTGCTTCTAAGCGACGAGGAACCCGGCGAGTGTGACCGCGAACGTGCGAAGGTCGGCGATGCGTGCGGTTTTCGCCGTCTCGCCTTCGATCCAGCGGTAGACGGACCAGTGCCAAGGATAGCCTTCAGCGGGCTCGCCCATGGCGAGCGGCTCCGGGATCGGCAGCGGCAAATGCGGGGCGAGCTTCGGCAGCCAGCGATGTTCCTTTTCAACCTGCAGCGAGTAGTGAGCGGCACTCGGCAGCCTGACGGTCATCTCGTCGCCAAGATGAAAAGTGCGGTTGTCCCAGCCGCCGGACGCGACCGGGCTCACCGGCAGATGCCGCCATCGCGGAAACTGCGCGCCGACCAGCCGGCGCACGAGATCGGTATCGATGGTCGGTTGCGGGTCATCCATGCCGTCGTCCCAAAGCCGATAAGCGCTTTTGGGCGGCAAACATCAATGGGGAAACTCCAGTCCCATCTCGCGGTAGCGCTCGGGGTCGTCGCCCCAGTTCTCGCGCACCTTCACGAACAGGAAGAGGTGCACCTTCTGCTCGAGGATTTCGGCGATCTCGGTCCGCGCGGCTTGGCCTATGGCGCGGATCGTCTCGCCCTTGTGGCCGAGCACGATCTTCTTCTGGCTGTCGCGCTCGACATAGATCACCTGCTCGATGCGTACCGAGCCGTCCTTCTTCTCCTCCCATTTCTCGGTTTCGATATGCGAGGAATAGGGAAGCTCCTGATGCAGCCGCAGATAAAGTTTTTCGCGCGTGATCTCGGCCGCGAGCTGGCGCATCGGCAGGTCGGAGATCTGGTCTTCCGGATAGTACCAGGGACCCAAGGGCAACGTCTCGGCGAGATAATCGAGCAGGTCCTTGCAGCCGGAACCGGTGAGCGCCGACACCATGAAAGTGCGCTTGAACGGCACGCGTTCGTTCGCGGTCGCTGCCAGGGCGAGAAGCGTCTCCGGCTTGACGCGATCGACCTTGTTGAGGACGAGCAGCATCGGCTGCTTAACGTCCTTCAGCCGGTCGAGGATGGCATCGGCGTCGCCCTTGATGCCGCGCTCCGCGTCGATCAAAAGCACGACGACATCGGCATCCTTGGCGCCGCCCCAGGCGGTCGCCACCATAGCGGTGTCCAGCCGCCGCTTCGGCTTGAAGATGCCGGGCGTGTCGACGAAGACGATCTGCGCGTTGTCATGCGTGGCGATGCCGCGCACGATGGCGCGGGTGGTCTGCACCTTGTGCGTGACGATCGATACCTTGGCGCCGACCAGCTGGTTGACCAAGGTCGACTTGCCGGCATTGGGCGCGCCGATCAGCGCGACGAAGCCGGAGCGCGTCGCGGAGGCTTCAGGGGTTTGCGTATCGCTCATGCCGCGCTCCATACGCCTTCGCGCAGCAAAAGAGTAGCCGCGGCAGCCTGCTCGGCCTCGCGTTTGGAGCGGCCGCTGCCGGTCGCCGGCGCGAAAGAGCCGACCTTGACGCTGACGGTGAACAGCGGATCGTGATCCGGCCCCTCGCGGCCGTCTACGCGGTAGGCCGGCACGGCGCCGGCGGCCGCCTGGTGCGCCCATTCCTGCAATTCGGTCTTGGCGTCGCGCCGCGCAGCGCCGATCGCTTGCGAGCGCGGCTGCCAATAACGGTGGATGAATGCGCGGGCAGCCTCAAGGCCACCATCCAGGTAAAGCACGGCAATCAGCGATTCCAGCGCATCGGCGCGCAGATTGGTGCGCTTGCGCCCGTCGAGATTGCGCACGTCGGAGCCGGCGCGGATCAGCTCCGGCAGCCCGATCTCCTCGGCGATCTCGGACAGCGCCTCGGCATTGACCAGCGCGTTGAGGCGCAGCGACAGCTCGCCCTCGGCGGCATCGGGAAAGGTCGCGAGCAGCATGTCGGCGACGACGAGGCCGAGAACACGGTCGCCCAGGAACTCGAAGCGCTCGTAGTCGACGCCGGCATGGGTCGAACGGGCGCTGGCATGGGTCAGCGCCCGCTGCAGGCGCTGGCGGTCGGCGAAGGCGTGGCCGGTACGCTCGACAAGCGCTTCGGCCAGAGCATCGGCGGTCAAACGCTTGCTGGCCGCCATCGCTCTAGTGGACGAAATGGAACAGGCGTCCGGCGCGCATCAGCGACGGCCACTTCCAGATCTCGAGCGGGCTTGCCTTGCCGGCGATCGAGAAGAAGATGAGGTTGGCGCGGCCGACAAGGTTCTCGGCCGGCACATAGCCGACGGCGAAGCGGCTGTCGGAAGAATTGTCGCGATTGTCGCCCATCATGAAATAGTGGCCAGGCGGCACGACGAATTCGCGTGTGTTGTCGCCGATCGAATCGGAATTGATGTCGAGCGTGTCGTAACTGACACCGTTCGGCAGCGTTTCACGATAGACGTCGATCGGCCGGTTTTCCTCGGTGACGTCGGGATTGTCGATCTGGCCGGTCTTCACACGCGGCACGCCGACGTCATTAATGAAAAGCTGGCCGTTCTTCATCTGGATCTTGTCGCCGGGCAGGCCGACGACACGCTTGATGTAGTCGATCGACGGATCCGGCGGGAACTTGAACACCACCACGTCGCCGCGCTTGGGCTCCGAGCCCCAGATGCGGCCGGAGAAGAGATCGGGACCGAAAGGCAGCGAGTAGCGCGAATAGCCATAGGCCCATTTGGTGACGAAGAGATAATCGCCTTCGAGCAGCGTCGGCCGCATCGAGCCGGACGGAATGGAGAAGGGCTGGAAGAGCAACGTGCGGATTACGAGCGCGAGCAGCAGAGCCTGGATGATGACGGAGAAGGTTTCACCAAGCCCGCCGGATTTCTTCTGCGATTTTTCAGCCACGCTCATGTCGTCCTCGATTGTGCGATGTTGGTATAGAGTCTTGGCGCGCGCTGGGCAACGTCATGCCGCTGGTGGTCAGATGGAATCAATGTGGCGCTTGTTCGGCGGGCACCGCCTCGATGATCACAAAGGCTTGAGCAAGCGGGAAATCGTCGGTGATGGTGAGATGGATCACCGCGCGGTGGCCTTTCGGCAGGATTTTCTCCAGCCTGGCCGCGGCGCCGCCGGTCAGCGCCATGGTCGGCGCGCCGCTCGGCAGGTTGACCACGCCCATGTCACGCCAGAACACGCCCTCGGCCATGCCGGTGCCCAACGCCTTGGCGCAGGCCTCCTTGGCGGCGAAGCGCTTGGCGTAGGAAGCCGCGCGTGCCGCGCGCATTTCCGACTTGGCCTGCTCGACCTCCGTGTAGATGCGCTGGACGAAGCGCTGGCCGTGCCGCTCCAGCGATTTTTCGATGCGTCTGATGTCGATCAGGTCGCTGCCGATGCCGATGATCATTCCGCCGGCACTTCCCGTCCGCCCTGCCGCGACTTCTTCGCGGCGCGCTCGGCCATGCGCTTCCTGCGCTGCGCGCGAAACGCGATCATGCCCCAGCGCGTGATGCCGTAAAACACGAGCCCGAAGACGAGGCCGAGCGGCACCGCGCCAACCAACATCGGCTCCAGAACAGGGTGCCAGAGCTTGGCGAAGGAGAGCTTGTGCATCATCTCGCCCAGATGCTCGGGCGGCCCGTGCCTCGGGAGATGCTCATGCAGGAGCAGCTTGCCGGTTTCCCAGGATGCGCCCCACAAAAGCGGGAATGTCAGCGGATTGCCGAAAAACACGGCGCCGAGCGCCGCCGCGACCAGATTGCCGGCGATGATCCAGCACAGCACAGCGGCGACGATGAAGTGGAAGCCAAGCGGGAAGAAGGAAGCAAAAACACCCGCGGCGACGCCGGCGGCGACCGAATGCGGCGTCGCCTTCAGCCGCAGGATGCGTTTGGAGAAATACTGCACGGAACGTGAGAACGAGCGGCGCGGCCATAGATAAGTACGCACCCGCTCAAGGAGGCCATCAGGCTCTCGGCGTCGAAAAAGCACTCTGTTCCAGTTCCCGGTCCAACACGCGCTGCCCCTGCCACCACCGGGTCGCGCCAAACTATCTTGCGCTCCGAGGGCGCAGAAAGGCAACAAAACTTTGATATAGCGACGACTGAGCCGCGCGACAACGAAACGCCGCCGCGATCGTCTGCCGCAGGCTGTAACAAGGCCGTCATTCTGGCGAAACTGAGGAAGACAATCGGGATGCGGAGCCAAATGATCACCATTCGACCGGCGCGGGCCGAGGACGCCGAGGCACTGCCGCAGATCGAACAGTCCGCCGGACTGGCGTTCCGCGCCATCGCGGAACTGGCGTGGCTCGCCGATGGAGACAATGTCAGCGTCGAGCGACACAGCGTGCTGATCGCCGCGGGCGCATGCTGGGTTGCCGCAGACGAGAAGGACCGGCCGGTCGGATTCCTGAGCGCCGGGATGGAGGGCGATGCGCTGCATGTCTGGGAGTTGGACGTGCACCTCGATCGGCAGGGGCAGGGCATCGGCCGCGCGTTGCTCGAACGGGCGGTCGCGGACGCCAGGCGGCGCGGCCTGGCTGCGGTGACGCTGACCACGTTTCGCACCGTGCACTGGAACGCGCCCTTCTACCGCAAGTTCGGATTTCGCATTCTGGAAGATGCCGAGATCGATGGACGGCTGGACAGCCTGCTCGGCGATGAGGCCGAGCACGGCATGGCTTTGGACCAGCGCTGTGCCATGCGGCTCGATCTCAGGTGAGCGGATACTCGCTGACCTCGACCAGATTGCCGTCCGGATCGCGGAAATAGACTGACATCATCGCGCCCCGCGCGCCGGTGCGCCCGACCGGACCGACCTCGATCGTCACGTTATTGGCTTCGAGGCTCGCCTGGACTTCCGCAAGCGGCACCGCCGCCACGAGGCAGAAATCGCCGGAGCCCGGAGTCGGCGCCTTCGCCTTCGGCTCGAAAGTGCGGCCGGATTCGTGCAGGTTGATCTTCTGCGAGCCGAACAACAGTGCGGTCGGCCGGTTTGGCTCATCCAGCCGCCGCATGCCTAGCACGCGCTGGTAGAACTCGCAGGTCGCCTCGACCGAGCGGACCGTCAGCACGAAATGGTCGATGCCGGCGATCATTGCAACCCCAGCGGCTGCCGGAGAGATTCAAGCGACGCGCCCAAGCGCTTGTTTTCCTGCATTAGAGAGTCAGATGTTGCGGCTTCCCGGCTTAACGGCTGGAATGCCGGCAAGTTCCGGCGGCAGGCGGTCGGCGGGATAGGCGGGCACTTCATATTCGGCAAGGGCGATCAGCGGCACGCCGACATCGGTCTTGCCGGCCGAGCGGTCGATGATGCAGGCCGCAGCCACGACTTCGGCGCCAAGCTCGCGCAAGCAATCGATGGTCTCGCGGATCGACAGGCCCGTGGTGACGATGTCCTCGACGATAACGACACGCGCGCCCTTGGCGATCTCGAAGCGACGCAGCCTGAATTCGCCCCCTTCCCGCTCGACCCAGATCGCCGGGGCACCGAGATGGCGCGATGTTTCATAGGCCGGGATCAGGCCACCGATGGCCGGGCCGACGACATAGTCGATCCTGCCGGGCACCTCCTTGCGAATCTTCTCGGCCAGCGCTTTGCAGAGGCGCTCGGTCTTGTCGGCATGCATGAAGACCCGCGCCTTCTGAAGGAAGACCGGACTGCGCAGGCCCGACGTCAGAATGAAATGACCTTCGAGAACGGCGCCGGCCTCGCGGAAAATGCCCAGCACTTCGTCGGTGTTCATTGTTCGCTCCATGCCTTTGGCGAGTGGTGAATGGTGAATGGTGGTGAGAGCGCCTTCTTTCACTATTCGCTATTCGCTATTCACTATTCACTATTCACTTCACCCGTTGACGCGCCGCGCATCGCTGACGCTCGAATTGTCCTTGAGCTGCGACAGCAGCCGGTTGAGGTGCTTCAAATCCCAGACCTCGAGGTCGATCAGCATCTCGGTGAAATCGGGCGCGGTGCGCACCATCGACAGCGTGTGGATATTGGCGTCGTTGGATGCCACCACCTGGGCGATGTCGGCCAGCGAACCCGGCGCATTGATGGCGGTGACCGAGATGCGCGCCGGGAACCGCTCCTTGGTGCGCTCGTCGATGTCCCAGCGCACGTCGATCCAGCGCTCGGGCTGGTCGTCGAAGGCCTGCAGGGCCGGCGACTGGATCGGGTAGATGGTGATGCCGGTCCCCGGCTGGATAATGCCGACGATGCGGTCGCCGGGCACGGCGCCCTCCGGCGCGAAACGCACCGGCAGGTCGCCGCGCACGCCGCGGATCGGCACCGCGCCGTCGCGTTGCTGGTTCTTGCTGTCCTTGCGCGCGGCGCGGGTGCCGGGCATCTGGAACAGCATGCCGGCGGCGTTGCGGATCTTCGACCAGCCTTCCTCGCGCGGCTTGGGCGGGGCGACGGTGACGCGCTCGTCCTTATAGTCGGGGAAGACCGCCTTCATGACATCGGTCGAGCTCAGCTCGCCGCGGCCGACGGAAGCCAGCACGTCCTCGATGTCCTTGCGCGCCAGCCGGTGCAGCACCGGCTTCAGGCTCTCCTTGGCGAACGTCTTGCCGGCGCGCTCGAAGGCGCGTTCGAGGATGCGGGCGCCGAGGCCGGAATATTGCTTGCGGATCGCATTCTTGGTGGCGCGGCGGATGGCGGCGCGCGCCTTGCCGGTGACCACGACCGACTCCCAGGCGGCGGGGGGCACCTGCGCCTTGGAGCGGATGATCTCGACCTCGTCGCCATTCTTCAGTTCCGTCATCAGCGGCATGATGCGGCCATTGACCTTGGCGCCGACGCAGGTGTCGCCGACATCGGTGTGGACGGCGTAGGCGAAATCGATCGGGGTGGCGCCGCGCGGCAGCGCGATCAGCATGCCCTTGGGCGTGAAGCAGAACACCTGGTCCTGGAAAAGCTCCAGCTTGGTGTTCTCGAGGAAATCCTCCGGATTGTCGCCTTCGGCCAGTTGCTCGATGGTGCGCCGCAGCCAGGCATAGGCGTTGGTCTCCCGCGAGATCGCATGGGCCGTGCCGTTCATCTTGCCGCCGGTATCCTTGTAGATCGAATGCGCTGCGACGCCATATTCGGCTATCTTGTTCATCTCCTTGGTGCGGATCTGCAATTCGACGCGCTGGCGCGACGGGCCGACGATGGTGGTGTGGATGGAACGGTAGTCGTTCTGCTTCGGCGTCGAGATGTAGTCCTTGAAGCGGCCGGGCACCATCGACCAGGTGGTGTGGATGGCCCCAAGCGCGCGGTAGCAGTCGTCGACCGTATCGACGACGACACGGAAGCCGAAAATGTCGGAGAGCTGCTCGAAGGAGAGCGCCTTGGCCTCCATCTTGCGGAACACCGACCAGGGCTTCTTCTGCCTGCTCTTCACGCTCGCCTTGATGGCATGTTTTTCGAACAGGCCGGACAGCGCCGTCTCGATCTCCTGCAGGACGCCCTTGTTGCGCTCGAAAATCTCGGCAAGCCTTGCGGTGACGGCACGATAAGCCTCCGGATTGATGTAGCGGAAGGCGATTTCCTCCAGCTCCTCGCGCATGCCTTGCATGCCCATGCGCCCGGCCAGCGGCGCATAGATATCCATCGTCTCCTCGGCAATGCGCAGGCGCTTGGATTCCGGCATATGGTCGAGCGTGCGCATGTTGTGCAGGCGGTCGGCGAGCTTGACCAGAAGAACGCGAATATCCTCGGAGATCGCGAGCAGAAGCTTGCGCAAATTCTCCGCCTGCTCGGCCTTCTTGGAGACCAGATCGAGCTTCTTCAGCTTGGTGAGGCCCTCGACCAGCTTGCCCATTTCGGGGCCGAACAGCTCGTCGATCTCGGCACGGGTCGCCGTCGTGTCCTCGATCGTGTCGTGCAGCAGGGCAACGGCAATGGTCGCCTCGTCCATGTGCATGTCGGTGAGGATGGCAGCGACTTCGAGGGGATGCGAGAAATAGGGATCGCCCGAGGCGCGCTTCTGATGGCCATGCTTCTGCATGGCATAGACGTAAGCCTTGTTAAGCAGCGCCTCGTTGACGTCAGGCTTGTAGCGCTGCACGCGCTCGACAAGCTCATACTGACGCATCATGGGCGGGATCTCGCGGTGCTGAAATGATTGCGCCGCACCGACGTGCGACGCATCCCATAGATAGCCACGAAAGTTACGAGACGGAAGTACCGGATGCTTGATCCAGGCGAACCCGGAAGCTTTTCAGAACCGCTCAACAACCAGCTGAGCAGAATTGTCAAAAGCTCTTAGTAGTCGTCGCTCTTTTCCGGCGGCACCAGACCTTCGATGCCCGCGAGCAGGTCTTCCTCGCTCATGCGATCGAAAGCGATGTTTTCCTCGGCGTCGTCGGCGTCGGCCGCGACAGCGGTCGCGCCGGTCTGGTCGGTGATCGCCTCGCCCTCGGCCTCCGGCTCGTCGACCTCGACATGCTTCTGCAGCGAGTGGATCAGGTCTTCCTTGAGGTCGTCGGGCGACAGCGTCTCTTCGGCGATCTCGCGCAGTGCGATGACCGGGTTTTTGTCATTGTCGCGCGGAACGGTGATCTGCGCGCCCTGGCTGATCTGGCGGGCGCGATGGCCGGCGAGCAGCACGAGTTCAAAACGGTTGTCGACCTTGTCGATGCAATCTTCAACGGTTACGCGGGCCATGGACTGCCCCTTTCATGCGATGGATTTGATGGAAAGCTGACGCGCTCCATAACGCGGGCGCGGGCGAAATACAAGCTTTATGGCGCCGGCGCCGGCTTTGCGGCCTGTTGCCCGGCTCACCATCGGAGCGCGCGATGATGGCGCTCACATAGTCGCGATCACAATTGCTTGCAATGCCGGCCCTGCCCTTGGATATCCACAAATTGCGCGTTATCTCGAATGTGACGGCAGCGAGGTCCATTTGTCGGACCTATTCGTCACACGCTTTTAGACGACAGAAATTTTCGAAAGGGATGTTTTTCAATGTTCGATCCCCGTGAAAAGATCGCTCTTTTCATCGACGGCGCCAACCTCTACGCCACGTCCCGCGCGCTGGGCTTCGACATAGACTACCGCAAGCTTCTTTCGAGCTTCCAAAAGCGCGGCTATCTGCTGCGCGCTTACTACTACACCGCGCTGGTCGAGGATCAGGAATATTCCTCGATCCGGCCGTTGATCGACTGGCTGGACTACAATGGCTTCAAGGTGGTGACGAAGCCCGCCAAGGAATTCACCGACTCGACCGGCCGCCGCAAGATCAAGGGCAATATGGACATCGAGCTGACCGTCGATGCGCTGGAGCTCGCCGATGTCGTCGACCATTATGTGATCTTCTCCGGCGACGGCGACTTCCGCACGCTTGTCGAGGCGCTGCAGCGGCGCGGCCGCAAAGTGTCGATCATTTCGACCATGGCTTCCCAGCCGCCGATGATCTCCGACGATCTGCGCCGCCAGGCCGATCATTTCATCGACCTGATGACGCTGAAGAGCGAGGTCGGCCGCGATCCGTCCGAGCGGCCGGTGCGCCGGCCGGAACCCGCCGAAGTCGACGAGGACGATTATTGACGGACTGCGGCCTTGAGCGCCGCTCCCTCCCCGGAACCCAGCCGTGACTGCCCGCTCTGTCCCCGGCTGCATGATTTTATCGCCGCATGGCGCGAGCGTGAGCCGGGCTGGTTCAACGCGCCGGTGCCGACATTCCTGCCACCGGAAGGGGAGAATTCCGTCAAACTCCTGATCGTCGGGTTGGCGCCCGGCCTGCGTGGCGCCAACCGCACGGGACGCCCCTTCACCGGCGACTATGCCGGCGACCTGCTCTACGGCACGATGATCGCGCATGGCCTGGCGCGCGGCGAGTTCAAGGCAAGGCCGGATGACGGGCTCGAGCTTGTCGGCACGGCGATCACCAACGCGGTGCGCTGCGTGCCGCCGGAGAACAAGCCGGTGGGCGCCGAAATCGCGACCTGCAGGACTTTTTTGAAACCCACCATCGCGCGCTTCTCTAACCTTCGCGCCATACTGACGCTGGGTTCGATCGCGCACCAGTCGACAGTGCGGGCGCTGGGCGAGCGCGTCGCAGCCTTTCCGTTCCGCCATGGCGGGCGGCAGGAAGCCGGCGGCGTCGCGCTGTTTTCCAGCTATCACTGCTCGCGCTACAACACCAATACGGGCGTGCTGACGGAGGAAATGTTCGTCAACGTGTTCAGGGAGATCGCGGCGTTCCTGAAGAGCTAGATTCAGGCGCGAACAATTCGGCCAGCGTCTCGCGGCTGCCCTTCAGAACGTTCAGGTCGACATCGCCTTCGATACCGTCGACGCGGCCCATATTGTGATACTGCCAGTAAACCCAGCCGTTCTCGCGTGGCCTCATCGCCAGCGAACGCAGCCAGCGCTGACGGGTCATGATGCTGCCGGAATAGGCAACGGCCGCTTCGTCGGTCAAATAGAAGATCGCCTGTTTGCCGAATGCTGCCTCGACCGGGCCGAGGAAAGCGGCAAGCTCGGCGTTCAACTGCTCGGGCGATGGACGCTGCGGACAATTGCCGCCGAATTCGATGTCGACCACCGGCGGCAAGAGCGGCTCGCCGCGCGGCACCACCGCAATGAAGTTCCTCGCCTGATCGGCGCCTGGGCGGCAGAAGGTGAAGAAGTGATAGGCGCCGACCGCGAGGCCCGCGGCGCGCGCCTCGCGCAGGTTCGTCGCGAACAGGGTGTCGACATGGGTGCCGCCTTCGGTCGCCTTGATGATGGCGAAGGCGACATCGTCGGCCGCGACGCGCGGCCAATCGATCTTTCCCTGATGGTGGGAGACGTCGATGCCCCGGATCGGGAATTCCTCGCGATCGGGCGAAAAGCCACGGAACCAGAAGAAGGCACCCGCCGCCACTGCACAGGCGACAACCACGCCGGCGAGGCCCCAGAACACAATCCGCTTGCCCAAGACCATCCCCCGTCGGAAGGCGCGTACGCGCCGGACCGGAGAACCGGCCGGCGGCTTTTTTCAGGCGATCGGGTGCGGCGAGCTCGGAAGCTCAGCCGCGCTCCTTCAGCAGCCGACCCTTTTCGCGCGACCAGTCGCGCTGCTTTTCGGTCTCGCGCTTGTCGTGCAGTTTCTTGCCCCGGGCAATCGCGAGCAGCAGCTTGGCGCGGCCGCGATCGTTGAAGTAGATTTTCAGCGGCACCAGCGTCATGCCCTCGCGCTCGACGCTTTGCGAGAGTTTGGCCATCTCGCGCTTGGAGACCAGCAATTTGCGGCGCCGGCGCGGCTCGTGGTTGAAGCGGTTGGCCTGCAGATACTCCGGCAGATAGGAATTGATCAGCCAGATCTCGCCGCCCTCGGCCGAAGCGTAGCTCTCCTGGATGTTGGCCTGGCCCTGGCGCAGCGACTTGACCTCGGTGCCGGTCAGCACCAAGCCGGTCTCGATCGTGTCGAGCACCTCATAGGAAAAGCGCGCCTTGCGGTTTTCGGCGACCGTCCTGTTGTTGGGGTCGGCTTTCTTGACTTGATTCATAATGCGGAGAGGTGGCGCCTCATCCCTAATTAATCAAGCCGGCGTGCTTCAGCGCCGCGTCGAGCCTCTCGGCGGTCGAAGCTTCGACCGTCACCAGCGGCGAGCGGACCACGTTCTCGATCTTGCCCAGCTTCGACAGCGCGTATTTGGCGCCGGACACGCCAGGCTCCATGAAGATCGCCTTGTGCAGCGGCAGGAGACGATCCTGCAGCTCGAGCGCCTTGGCACTGTCGCCCGAGAGCGTCGCTTCCTGGAACTCGGCGCAGAGCCGCGGCGCGACGTTGGACGTCACCGAGATGCAGCCGACACCGCCATGGGCGTTGAAGCCAAGCGCGGAAGCATCCTCGCCGGAGAGCTGGATGAAATCCTTGCCGCAGGTCATGCGCTGCTCGGAAACACGTTCGACCTTGCCGGTGGCGTCCTTGACGCCGGCGATGTTCTTGAAGTCGTGGCGCAGCCTGCCCATCGTCTCGGGCGTCATGTCGATCACCGAGCGCGGCGGGATATTGTAGATGATGATCGGCAGGCTGGTCGCGCGGGCAACGGCGGCGAAATGCTCATAAAGGCCGCGCTGCGTGGGCTTGTTGTAATAAGGCGTCACTACAAGGGCGGCGTCGGCGCCGGCCTGTTCGGCATACTTCACCAAGCCGACCGCTTCCTCGGTGTTGTTGGAGCCTGCGCCGGCCACGACCGGCACCCTGCCCTTGGCCACCTCGATGGTGACCTTCACGACATGGCGGTGCTCCTCATGCGAGAGCGTCGGCGACTCGCCGGTGGTGCCGACGGGAACGAGACCCTTGGTGCCCTCGGCGATCTGCCATTCGACGAAAGCGCGAAAGGCTTTCTCGTCGAAGCGCCCGCTCTTTTCGAACGGTGTCACGAGCGCGGTGAGCGAGCCTCTCAGCATATCGTCCAAACTCCTTGGAACTTTGTTCGTTTGTGCAAGTCGTTACCCCCAAGCCGGTTCCCCAGTTTTGGGCGACATGCGTCGGCATCTTATTTGCGCGCCTTTTAACCGAAAGCGAAGCCGCGCACCATAGTCTCGACATTGTTCAGCGGCAAGGATCACCATGGTGCCAGCACGCGCAATTCGAACGGCCTCGATAACCTTTTGTTTACGAGCCCTTCACGACCTAAGTTTAGGCTTCGCATCGGGTTCTCAAGTGCCCGCGCCTGCTGACAATGTGCTAGGATCGTAAAATGCCGACGAGGCGGCCTCATCTCTTCGCGCTTTTGGGCGCGATCGTCGCGCTGACGCCAGGCATGGCGATCGGCGGCAGCGTCGACGCGCGCATGACGGCCTCGATCCCGGCTCCCAAGTCCCCGCAACCGCCCGGCCCCGCCGCGCCGTCAACCGACATAGCGCACCTCAAGAGCGGCCTCGACGCGCTTGCAGCCAACAACATTGCCGGCGCGCGCAATGCGCGCGACACACTGCCCGCCATTTCGCTCGCCCGGCACATCCTGGCCTGGGCGATCGCTCTCTACGGCGGCGACCAGGTGCCGAGCGGCGAGATCGCCGATGCCGCCAAGATGCTTCCCGGATGGCCGGGTACGATCGCGCTACGCAAGAACAGCGAGCGCGCGCTCTATCGCGAGAACCCGCCGCCGCAAGTGGTGGTGCAGGCCTTCGGCCGCAGCCAGCCACTGACGCCGGAGGGCGTCATCATCCTTGCCCGCTCGCAGGTGGCGCTTGGCAACCAGGCGGCGGCGCGCGCAGTGCTGGTGCCGTTCTGGCGCAGCGAAAAGCTGGAAGCCAAGGATGAGAATGCCATTATCAAAGAGTTCGGCACGCTGATTCCGGCGGCCGACCATCGCTACCGCATGGAGCGCATGTTCTATGCCGACCGGCCAGCCTCGGCGCTGCGGGTCGCCGGCCTCGCTGGGGCACAGCCGCTGGCGGATGCCTGGGCGGCCGCCGGCAAGGGCGACAAGAACGCCGCCAAGCTGTTGAAGGCGGTGCCCGCGGCGCAGCGCTCGGCGGGCTATTTCTTCGCCGAGGCGGAATATCTGCGCAAGCAGCGGAAATTCGCCGATGCCGCTGCTGTCGTGATGAAGGCGCCGACGAACCGCGATTCGCTGGTCGACCCCGATGCCTGGTGGGTCGAGCGCCGCGTGCTGTCGCGCGAGCTGGTCGACCAGGGGGACATGAAGACCGCCTACAAAATCGTCTCCATGCATGCGGCCGAAAGCCCGGCCAATGCCGCCGAGGCCGAGTTCCACGCTGGCTGGTATGCGCTGCGCGGCCTCAACGACCCGGCGACGGCGGCCAAACATTTTTCGCGCATCGCCGAGCTCGCGCAGGGACCGGTGTCGCTGTCGCGCGCCTATTATTGGCTCGGCCGCGCGGCGGAAGTCGGCGGCCCAGGCAGCGCCAAGGACTATTTCACACGCGCGGCCAGCTACGGCACGACCTTCTACGGCCAGCTCGCGGGCGAGCGCGTGGGCTTGAGGACGCTCAACATCGCCTATCCGAAACCGAGTGCGGCCGACCGCCAGAGCTTCGACGGCCGCGAGGCGGTGAACGCGATCAAGCGGCTGCAGGAGGCGGGCTATGACCGCTACGCCGAAACGCTCTACCGCGACCTTGCCGGGCAACTGACCAGCCCGGGCGAACTGGCGCTGCTTGCGCTGCTGGCCGAAAAGCAGGGGAACCATTTCATGGCGCTGAAGGTCGGCAAGATCGCCGCGCAGCGCGGCATCGATGTCGGTGCGCTGTCGCACCCGCTGGGTGTCATTCCCGATTCGGCCAATGTTTCGGGGTCCGGCAAGGCGCTTGCCTATGCCATCGCCCGCCAGGAAAGCGAGTTCAACGTCAGCGCCGTCTCCAGCGCCGGCGCGCGCGGCCTGCTGCAACTGATGCCGGGCACCGCCAAGCAGTTGGCGAAGAAGGCCGGCATGACCTTCTCGCAGGCGCGGCTGACCACCGACGCCGGCTACAACGCGACGCTGGGCTCGGCCTTTCTCGGCGAGCAGCTCGACCGCTTCAGCGGCTCCTATGTGCTGACCTTCGCCGGCTACAATGCCGGCCCGAACCGCGCCGCCCAATGGGTGGCGAAATACGGCGACCCGCGCGGCAAGGACGTGGACGCGGTCGTCGATTGGATCGAGCGGATTCCCTACACAGAAACAAGAAGTTACGTGCAACGCGTGATGGAAAATTACGAGGTCTACAAGATGCGTATTTCGGGGAAATACGACATCGTGGGGGACCTTGTGAACGGACGGAACTGAGCAGCGTCCTTCTCTTCTCCCGTTGTTGTGGGAGAAGCATGGATCGGCGCGTAGCGCCGAGACGGATGAGGGGTGTTCCAGGGAACACCAACGTCTCACTCCGCTGGAACACCCCTCATCCGTTCGGCGACACCTTCTCCCACAAGGGGAGAAGGAAAAGAGCCTCCCATTTGACGATCCCTGCCCTCGCCTGTAGCTGTCGGCCACCCCCAAGCGAGGAGCAGTATTCCGATGGCGAGCGACGAAGGCTTTTCCGACTTTTTCTACGCCGCACCTGACGGCCTGAAGCTCCATGCCCGGATCTATGGCGAGGGCAACAGCGGCTGGCCGGTCGTCTGCCTGCCTGGCCTCACCCGCAATGCCCGCGACTTCCATGAACTGGCCCTCTACCTTTCAAGCAAGACGAAGAGCCGGCGCAAGATCATCGCCTTCGACTATCGCGGCCGCGGACAATCCGACCACGACCCCGATATCGGCCACTATAATGTCGGGGTCGAAGCCGGCGATGTGCTTGCCGGACTGTCTGCGCTCGGCATCGAGCAGGCCGCCTTCATCGGCACCTCGCGCGGCGGCCTGATCATTCATGTGCTCGGGGCATTGAAGCCGGCCGCACTGAAAGCCATCGTGCTGAACGACATCGGCCCGGTGATCGAAGCGGAGGGCCTCGCCCATATCCGCTCCTATCTCGACCGCGCGCCGAAAGCGAAGACTTTCACCGAGGCGGTGGATGCTCAGCGCCGTGTGCATGGCGCCGACTTTCGGGCACTCACCGATGCCGACTTGGCGCGGATGGTCCGGGCGATCTGCCGCCAGACGGAGGCCGGCTGGGTGCCGGATTTCGATCCGGCCCTGATCGACACGCTGGCCGGCATCGACTTCGGCAAGCCGCTGCCGGACCTGTGGCCGCAGTTCGACGCTCTTACCCCCATCCCGCTGCTTGCCATTCGCGGCGCAAACTCGAAACTGCTTTCCACGGCGACGCTCAAGGAGATGCAGGAGCGGCATCCTGGTATGCAATCGATCACCGCCGAAGGCCAGGGCCACGCCCCTTTCCTCGAAATCGGAGACCTGCCCGAGAAGATCGCCGTATTTCTCGATCGGGAAGAAAATCAAGTCAAACAAAAGTAAAGCCCGAGACTATATCGGCCTCGAGCTTTATCACGAAATATAGATTTCTGCCGGCCGGCGAGGCGGATGCGACCGGCCTATTCGCCTTTCGAGCGCTTGCGGGACACCTTGACCGGTTCCGATCCTTTCGCTTTCCGAGACGATCGGGCGGGGGTCGGCGTGGTCAGGGGCGACGCGAACACGGAGTTCTCCGCCGGCCGCGGCGGGGCTTCATCGCCGCGCGGCTTCTCCAGAACGACGACACAGCCATCGAGATCGTTGGTGGCAAGATGCGCGTAACGCATGGTCATCGACAGTGTCTGGTGGCCCAGCCACATCTGGACGCGCCTGATGTCGATCCCGCCCTGGACGAGACGTGACGCGCAAGTGTGACGCAGGATATGGGGCACCACCTGCTCGTCGGCGCCGAGACCGACTTCCGTCTTCGCCTCGTTCCAGATCGCGCGATACTGCGCTTGGGTCAGCACGGCGAACGGGCCTTTCGGCCGGCGCCCTTCCGTGCTCGGCGGCAGCTTGATGACTTCCTTGACGCGTTCGGTCATCGGAATGGTGCGGCTGCGGCCGGATTTGGTGATCCAGAAAGAGACCCGGTGCTCCTGGATGTCATTCCAGATCAGGCCGAGCGCCTCGCCGAGACGGCAGCCGGTATCGACCAGGAAGACTGAAAGCCGGTAGGCATCTTCGCTGCGGCTCCTGATCGCCGCGAACAGCCTTGCCTCTTCGTCCCTTTCGAGGAAACGAATCCGTCCCGCCCGCTCCTTCTGGCGGCGGAACTCTGGCAGGCTGTGGATATCTCCCATCTTATGCGCCTTACGCAGCAATTTGCTGAGGGCAGCCATCTTGCGATTGATGGTTGCATTGCTGTTGCCGCGTTGGCGCAACGTACCGATAAGATTGTCCAGGGTGTTCTGGTCAAAGGTGCTGAAACGCTCTCCAAGCAGGATCTCGTCTATTTCACCGATGAACGAGCTGACATTGTATTTGTGCCGCCCGTCGTCCCAGAGTATATCTCGATAAGCTGCGAAAAGCTCCCCGATCCTGTACGACTTTACTTCTCTGATCTTGTTGTAGGTGTATCGAAAATTCGAATTCTGAGAAGAAAATACCGCAAAATGACCAGAGGCCTCGGCCTCTTGAACCGCTTCGTTCGACATTTCTAGCCACACCCCCTGTGGTTAAGGGGTTCAGCCCTAACCGCTCGGGAGCATCCTTTCAAGAGTTTTGATCACGCAGTTGTGATTCCATCCACCAAGAGGCGGATCCCACGAAACCATCCTACGGGATCATCAGCTTACCGTTTCACCCCCATCCTTTCGTTAGTGTTGACCAATCGCGAAACGAAACGGCCCGGGCGTGTAAGCGCCCGGGCCGGATTTCACCTGTAGGGTTCCAGCCCTTAGAAGTCGCGCTGGAAGCGGAGGATGCCGCCGACGCTGTTCTTCTTGGTGGCCGGCGTCCAGGAGAAATTCTCCGGACCAGCATCGCCAAAGCGACCTGCATGCAGGTAGTCCACTTCAGCCGTGATGGTGAAGCCAGGAACGGCAGTGTAGGCAACGTTTGCCGCCACGCCGACGTTCTTCCAATCGTCAGCCGAGGCCTGGATGTTGAACGAGGCCTTCTCGCTGAACTTGTAGGAGCCACCACCCCACACAGCCCAGTTGCCGCCCCACGGCTTGTAGAAGCCGCGACCGCCCGCATAGTGGAAGTAGGTGGTGTCATTGAGATTGTCGTCCGTGCCATAGCCGGCCATGATGAACAGCGACAAGGCGTCGCTGACATTCACGTCCAAGCGGACCTTGCCGGACACTTCCTCGTAGTTGCTGTCATAGGCGATGACGCCGGTGATCGCGCCCCAGCCCTGCGTCCACTTCACGCCACCGACGATGTGCGGAACATAGGAGTCGATCGCGCCTGCGCCGTAATAAGCGCCATAGTGAGTGCCGTCCACCGGGGTGCCGGCGCCCGAGCCTTCTTCGAGCGAGACCACGGCCGAGAAGCCGTTGCCGGCGTCGAAGTAGTACTGCACGACGTTGGTGTCGAAGCCGCCATAAGGGATCAGCGTATCCTGGATGACGTTGCCGGCGTAGCCGATGAACGTATCGAAGGCCGATTCGTCCTTACCGACGCGCAGACCACCCAGCTGGATCCAGGCAAAGTTCAGCGAGCTGGAGTTGCCGGGGGCATTGACGAAAGGCGAAGTGTCGGAGTTGCTGTTGCCGAAGTTGAAGCGGGTCTCGGTATAGGTCTTCAACGTGCCGAGCTCGGTTTCCTGGCCGGTCCAGGTCTTCAGCGTGAAGCGGGCGTTCTTCTTCCAGGTGCCCTGGTCGTCGCCGTCCCTAACGTCGCCGCTGCGGGCACCGTCGAAGGAACCAAGGTCGCCGCCGGCGATGTCATAGCGGACATAACCGCCGATGCGCAGGCAGGTCTCGGTGCCCGGGATGTAGAAGTAGCCGGCGCCGTAGACGTCGCAGATCTTGACGTATTCGGCCGGTTCCGGCTCGGCGACGGTCACCGCGTCGGCGGCGCGAGCACCGGAAACTGCGACGAGAGCCGCAGCTGAGCCGAGAAGAAGGCTCTTGATGTTCATTTTCTGACCTCCAGTCAAAAGTTAAAAAACGGGTCTGGGTATTTTTTGCTGAAGGACAGCGTTCCCTGCCCCATCCCCACTACCGAAAAAGATGCGCACCGCGCCGCTCCTTCGAAGCTGACATTACCCATGAGCCGGCGCCGTTCAACCACGATCGTACCGCCGCGAGGGCTATCCGGGTGCTATCGCGGGGCGTTGTTGCACAAATGACACGATTTGGCCTCACTCAGAAAGCTCTCGTTAACCATCGAGGCCAGCGAGACAATCGAATCCGGGCGAATCCGGCGATCGGCCGGCTGAATTGCGGCGTCCCGGCGAGTCGCCCTGTCTGCTTGTTGCCGCAGAATCGCCTTGCGAAGGGGCTTGTTGCGCATAGCGCAGGGGAAGATGGCGGAGAGGATGGGATTCGAACCCACGAGAAGCTTTTGACCTCTACTCCCTTAGCAGGGGAGCGCCTTCGACCACTCGGCCACCTCTCCGTCGCGCCGCTGGATAAAGAAAAGCGCGGGCACAATCAACAAGCCGGCGCCATAATCGCCGAAAAATCGTCTGGCCGGCAGCTTCGGAAGGGGTGGAGCATCGGCATCGCATTCGGCCAGACGTGGCGGATCGTGACTTGTGGGCCTTTTCGGGCCAGGTAGCGGCGCCTTCACTGGAGCGCCATCGTAGACCGGAAACGGACACGCAATCGCCGGCAGACGCCCTTCGCTTCGCTGTACCGGAGCAAAAAATAGCCTGTTAACAAGGCGTTGCCCAAAATTTCGGTCGAAAGTTCACATCGCTTGCGTTCGATTCTGACTGGAGGTCAGAAAATGAACATCAAGAGCCTTCTTCTCGGCTCAGCTGCGGCTCTCGTCGCAGTTTCCGGTGCTCGCGCCGCCGACGCGGTGACCGTCGCCGAGCCGGAACCGGCCGAATACGTCAAGATCTGCGACGTCTACGGCGCCGGCTACTTCTACATCCCGGGCACCGAGACCTGCCTGCGCATCGGCGGCTATGTCCGTTACGACGCCGCTGGCGGCGACCTCGGTTCGTTCGACGGTGCCCGTGGCGGCGACGTCAAGACCGGCAAGGACCAGGGAACCTGGCTGAAGAACGAGCGCTTCACTCTGAAGACCTGGACTGGCCAGGAAACCGAGCTCGGTACGTTGAAGACCTATACCGAAATGCGCATGAACTTCGGCAACCACAACGCCGACTATGCGCCTTTCGTGAACGCGGCCGGGAACAAGGGCTTCGACCTGCATTTCGCTTATGTCCAGCTCGGCGGCTTGCGCGTTGGGTTAGACGAATCCGCCTTCGATACGTTCATCGGCTACGCCGGCAACGTCATCAACGATACGCTGATCCCCTATGGCGGGTTCCAGACCAACGAGATCCAGTACTATTTCGACGCTGGCAACGGCTTCTCGGCAGTGGTCTCGCTCGAAGAAGGCTCGGGCGCCGGCACCCCGGTGGACGGCACTCACTACGGCCATTACTACGGCGCGGGCACAATCGACTCCTATGTTCCGCACATCGTCGGCGGCGTGAAGTGGACGCAGGGCTGGGGTGCGATCACGGGCGTCGTTGCTTATGACAGTAACTACGAAGAAGTATCCGGCAAGGTCCGCCTGGACGTAAATGTCAACGATGCTCTGTCGCTGTTCATCATGGCTGGCTACGGCTCCGACAAGCATCTCAGCGACACCAGCTTCGTCGACTATGCAGGCGGTCGCGGCTTCTACAAACCGTGGGGCGGCAATTGGGCAGTGTGGGGCGGCGGCACCTACAAGTTCAACGAAAAGGCATCGTTCAACGCTCAGATTTCTGCTGACGAGTGGAAGAACCTCGGAGTTGCCGCAAACGTGGCTTACACTGTTGTTCCGGGCTTTACCGTCACGGCCGAAGTTGACTATCTCCATGCGGGCCGGTTTGGCGACGCTGGTCCGGAGAACTGGACCTGGACGCCAGCCACCAAGAAGAACAGCGTCGGCGGTATCCTCCGCTTCCAGCGCGACTTCTAAGCCCAGATACTTCTGGGTAGATAGGAAACCCGGCGGGCAACCGCCGGGTTTTTCATTGAGCGGCCCGGCTATGAGCGATTTCGCTGCCGCGCCCTGCAGCTCATCCGCAAACCGCTTGGCGATCCACGTCCGAAGCGGTGGTCGAAACCGTCAGAAATCGCGAACTTGTCGCAGCACCGCGCACGCTCGGACGGAAGCAAGCCGCGGCGCGATCGAAGCGTTATTTTTCAAGGATGGATTCGGTTCAGGTCAGTTGCGGCTGATTGCTGTTTGCCGAAACCGGCCGGATGCATCGAAGAACGGAACCCCGACGCGCTCTCAAGCCGCCTCCTGCGCGCCGCCATGCCCTCACCGTGGCTCTGCTGAAGATCAGGTGTCGGCGAGGTCGCCCAAGGCCTCAATCAAAGGCTGGATCTCATTTTCGTAGTTCTTCCAGCGCTTCACGGACGATTTGTAGATCGGCTGACGAACCTGCCAGCGGCTGGGGGTGGTGACCGCCCCTTCCCTGTCGAAGAAACGAAGGCATGCATCATCCCATGGCAGCCCGAGATAATCTATGAGCCGGCGCGACTGTGCCTCCTGGTCCTCCACAAGCGTCTCATAGCGATTCTCGAAGATACGGCCCGGGAAAACCTCGTTCCAGTGACGCATCAAGCGATCGTATTCGCGATAGTAGAGGCCTAGCGCCTGCAGGTCCGTATTGTAGCTGTGCGCTGAGCTGAACGGCAGGACATAGCACGATACGCAGTTATCAATGGCATCGCGGCGACAGTGAATGATGCGCGCCTTGGGAAAGAGCAGGGTGAGGAGGCCGATCAATTCGAAATTATGCGGCATCTTGTCGACGATGCGCTGCGCCCTCGGGGCGCGCTCCCGCAGATAGGAAAGGTGTTCTTCGGCCAAAGTCTTCGACAAGCCCTCGGTGATCGTCATGATCGGCTTGTTGAAATCCGAGACGGAGGGTTGCAGGCCGATTGCATTCGCAACCCGTCTCAGCTTGCTAAGCTCTCCGGCGCCATGAACCTCGGGATGGCTGGCGCAGATTTGTTCGGTAAGCGTGGTGCCCGAGCGCGGCATGCCCACCACGAACACAGGCGCTTCGGAAGGATTGCCGTAACCAGACCTTGCGGCAAACAACTCCGGCGTGAAGGTTTGAATCGTCAGATCTATGAAACGACGATACTGATCGATGTTGAATTTGTAACCTTCCGCTTGCTTCGCTTTCTTGAAATGGCCGAAGGCTTCCGCATAGCGCTTGAGGTCGTTTTCCACCTTACCGGCGGCGTAGTTGAGACTCGCTCTGGCCTCCGGCTTAAGCCCCGGACTGTTCAGCTCGCGAAGGATCGCCTGAAGTTCGGCGGGCTCCTCGGTGAACTTTTGGGTTTGCACAAGGTCGTAGTAGGCGGCCGCCGCATCGATGCGACGTTCGATCGCCTCTCTGAGATAGGAAGCGGCCTCATCCATGCGCCCGAGGCCAGTGAGCGCGGCCGCTATTCCGATCCGCGCCTTGGGATGGTCGCGATTGATCTTCAGCGCCTTCTCATACAGGGGCAAAGCCAAATCAGGTTTGTCGAACTGTGTGTAGACGCGCCCCAAGGCACAAAGCGCCTCGACGAGATCCGGCTGCACTTCCAATGCATACTGAATATGGTTGATCGCCGCCGAATATTCGCTCAGCTTGCCATAGGCCTCGCCGAGGCTGAGATGGTAATAAGGATTCTTAGGCTCCTCAGCGATTGCACGTCCGAAATAGCGCAGAGCCGCCTCGTCATCGTAGCCCAGACAAACGGTGCCCATAATGTATAGGGCCAGCGGATGGTTTGGCCTTCGAGCCAGCACTTGGAGGCATAGATCCTGCGCTTCATCCAGTCGTTTGGCTTGCTGATGCTCATAAGCTTTCATCAGCAACGCGTCGTCGGCCTGCGCGCGGGCAAGCGAATTTGCCTGCTGGAGGCTCGGCTGTGGCGGGCCTGCCTGGGGCCATCTGGGTTTCGGCATAGCGCCGGATTTGAGGTGTTTGGACCAGGCAGGCGGCAGACGATTGTTCATGGCGTCTGCTAGCAAAATGCAGCGACGGAATCCAGTCCAAGCTCTGTGTAGAGACTGCGGCTTGCAGCCATCCTCGCCTCACGCTAGCAAGAAGCCCCTTTTCTCACGCGAGCCTATGCCATGCTTCGTCGCCCTTCCCTCACGCCGATCATCGGTGCGCTTCCCACCACGGTGCCGTTCGTCGGTCCGGAGGCGCAGGAGCGCGAGCGCGGGCGGCCGTTCCGCGCCCGCATCGGCGCCAATGAAAGCAGTTTCGGCCCCTCGCCGCGCGTCATTGCCCGTATGGAGAGCGTCGCGCGCGACCAGTGGATGTATTGCGATCCCGACAATTACGAACTGAAGGTTGCAGCGGCCGCGCATCACGGCGTGGCCGTTGAAAATGTGGTCGTCGGCGAAGGCATCGACGGCCTGCTCGGCCTGGTGGCGCGCATGTATGTCGGCCCCGGCGACGCGGTGGTCACCTCGCTCGGCGCTTATCCCACCTTCAATTTCCACATTGCCGGCGTCGGCGGCCGCCTGGTGACGGTCCCCTATGCCGACGATAAGGAGGACCTGGACGGGCTTCTCGCCAAGGTCATCAGCGAAAAGGCGCCGCTGGTCTATCTCTCCAACCCCGACAATCCGATGGGAAGCTGGTGGGAAGCGCCGGATGTCGTCCGCTTCATCGAAGCGCTGCCCGAAACCACCATGCTGGTGCTCGACGAAGCCTATGGCGAGTTGGGACCGGCCTCGGCGCTGCCGGCGATCGATGTCGCGCGGCCGAACGTCATCCGCATGCGCACCTTCTCCAAGGCTTACGGACTGGCCGGCATACGCTGCGGCTATGCGGTCGCGGAAGCGGAGGTGATCCGCGATTTCGAGAAGATCCGCAACCATTACGGCGTCAGCCGCATGGCACAGATCGCCGGTCTCGAGGCACTTGCCGATCAGGACTATCTGCGTTCGGTGGCGGCGCGTGTGGCGGCAGGCCGCGAGCGCATCTCGGACATCGCCAGGCAGAACGATCTCAAGCCGTTGCCGTCGGCGACCAATTTCGTCACCATCGACTGCGGCCGTGACGGCGCCTTCGCGCTGAAGGTGATGCAGAAGCTCTTGTCGCGCGACGTGTTCATCCGCAAGCCGATGGCGCCAAGGCTCGACCGCTGCATTAGGGTCAGCGTCGGCCTCGACCATGAGCTCGACATCTTCGCCGAGGAACTGCCAGGCGCCCTGGCGGCGGCGCGGGGGAACTGACCGAACCTCGGTTGCATGCTTGCGGCTGCCAGCAGGCGCGCAAAGCCGGTTGCATTTGACCTTTCGTGCTCCAGATTGATGGGGAAGATTCTGGAGCGGACGATGCAATGTGAGCAAAGAGCCGTCCGGGCGCGCGTTTCCGGTACTGTGCAAGGTGTAAGCTACCGCGTCTGGACGCGCGGCGAAGCCATCCGTCTCGGGTTGACGGGTTGGGTGCGCAACGAGCGTGACGGCTCGGTGACCGCGCTGATTGCGGGCGCCGACGGCGCCGTCACCGCGATGATCGAACGCCTGTGGCAAGGGCCGCGGGGCGCGCTCGTCTCGAAGGTCGAGATCGAGGAGGTGGCCGACGACGCGGCGACGGATTTCCGGATCATCGTCTAGTCTCATCTCGCTTCCGCAAACCAGAGTGGATGATCATATAATGCACCTTGAATTAATTGAACGTTCGTTTTATTAATTCCATCGGAGGCGAACATGGCGCGCACAACAGGTTCCGACGGGGAAAAGACCGAAGCGGCCGTCCGCGAGGCGGCGGTCAACCTGATCGCGCGGCTGGGCTACGAGGCGATGTCGATGCGGCAGCTGGCGGCGGAGGTCGGCGTGCAGGCGGCAGCGCTCTATCGCTACTTCCCGACTAAAGAGGACCTTCTGTTCACGCTGATGCGTGAGCATATGGAAGGCCTGCTTGAGGCCTGGAGCGCAGTGCGGCCAGCCAACACCGATCCGGTAAGCCAGCTCGCCGCCTATGTCGAAAACCATATCGCTTTCCACATCGAACGGCGTCACGCCACCCATGTCTCCAACATGGAATTGCGCAGCCTGTCGCATGAAAGGCTAACGCAGATCCTCAAGATGCGCACGGCCTACGAAAAGGAATTGCGCAAGATCCTGCGCGACGGCGCCGAAGCCGGTGCTTTCGAGATCGACGATACAGGCCTGACCGCCATGGCGCTGATCCAGATGATGACCGGCGTCATCGTCTGGTTCCGTCCGGGCGAACGGCTGTCGATCGCTGAAGTCACGGCATCATATCTTTCGATGACAATGCGCCTGGTCGGCGCGACAATCAGCCATGGCACCGCGCGTCCTTTCGGCCGCGCCGGAGACGCCGTGGCACTCTGATACGGGCATGATCCCCGCCAAGGCCGGGGCATGCGCAGGGAGGAACGGCATGTACACGAACACGCTCAGCTTCGGACTTGATCCCGACATCGAGGCGCTGCGCGATACGGTGCGGCGCTTCGCCCAGGACAGGATCGCGCCGATCGCGGCCGAGATCGACCGCTCCAACGAGTTTCCCGCGCATCTGTGGGCCGAGCTCGGCGCGCTCGGCCTGCTCGGCATCACCGCCGATGCGGATTTCGGCGGCAGCGGCATGGGCTACCTCGCGCATGTCGTGGCGATGGAGGAGATTTCGCGGGCGTCCGCCTCGGTCGGCCTCTCCTACGGCGCGCATTCCAATCTCTGCGTCAACCAGATCAACCGCTGGGCAACGCCGGCGCAGAAGGAGAAGTATCTGCCCGCCCTTTGCTCGGGCGAAACCGTCGGCGCGCTGGCGATGTCGGAACCGGGCGCCGGCTCGGACGTAGTGTCACTCAGGCTGCGCGCCGAAAAGCGCGACGACCGTTATGTGCTCAACGGCTCAAAAATGTGGATCACCAACGGCCCGGACGCCGGAACGATGGTGGTGTACGCCAAGACCGATCCGGAGCGCCATTCGCACGGTATCACCGCTTTCATCGTCGAGAAGACGATGGCCGGCTTTTCGGTCGCGCAGAAGCTCGACAAGCTCGGCATGCGCGGCTCCAACACGGGCGAACTCGTCTTCGAGAATGTCGAGGTGCCGTTCGAGAACGTGCTGCATGAGGAAGGACGTGGCGTCGAGGTGCTGATGTCGGGGCTCGACTATGAGCGCGCGGTGCTTTCGGGCGGGCCGATCGGGCTGATGGCGGCCTGCCTGGACATCGCTGTTCCGTACGTGCATGAGCGCAAGCAGTTCGGCCACCCGATCGGTACGTTCCAGCTGGTGCAGGGCAAGCTCGCCGACATGTATACCACGATGAACGCCGCGCGGGCTTACGTTTATGCTGTGGCGGCCGCCTGCGACCGCGGCGAGACCACACGCAAGGACGCCGCCGGCTGCGTGCTCTTCGCGGCCGAGAAGGCGACGCAGATGGCGCTCGACGCGATCCAGCTTCTCGGCGGCAACGGCTATATCAACGACTATCCGGCGGGACGGCTGTTGCGCGACGCCAAGCTCTACGAGATCGGCGCCGGCACCAGCGAGATCCGCCGCTGGCTGATCGGCCGGGAGATCATGGCGGAGGGGTTGTGATGTCTCTCTCCGCCATCTCAGCCGAATGCCTTGGGCAGCTCGTCGGTCGGCTTGGCGACGATCTGATGCGCATCGCGCCACAGGACCTCGCGTTGACGCGCCGACGTGATCGGGCGCACCGGCAATCCGCCCTCTTCGATCAGCCAGGCGCAATAACGCGCACGACTGATCGCTTCCCTGGCGTCCGGATGGAACCAGCAGATGCCCCAGATCGAATTCCGGCGCTTGAAATGCCGGCCAACCCGGCCTGGAATGGGCAGATGCCGGTTGAACCAGTCGAACTGATCGTTCAGCTCGTTATGGATCCAGTCCGGACATCCGATCCGGTACAGGTACCAGGACGCATGAAAAAAGCCGGTCTCCACCCGGCTGTTCGGATGGATCAGCGGCGTTACAAACCGCAAATACATGATGACACCCACAGCGCCTGCGGGCGCCGTGTTCCTCTTGCTCAGAGTCGGGACGTGGAAGACCGCCCTTCGGCGGCGTCAGGCCATGGCCGAAGGGAGACATCTGGTGAAACGCATATCCATGCTTTCCATCGTCGCCTCCTGAGGGTGTCATACGTAAAAAAGATGCCGCGCCTAGCACGCAGCATCCGGGCGCGGGCTGTTACACTGGTTCCGCTACGGCATCAAGAGGTGTGAGGAACAAATTGGCCACACTGCAAACGCAGATCTCCCCTTCCTCCGACAGCTTCCGCGCCAATGCCGAGCGCATGCGAGCGCTGGTCGACGACATCGCCGAGAAGGCGGCAAGCGTCGAGCGCGGCGGCTCCGATGAGGCGCGCGAACGCCACGTCTCGCGTGGCAAGCTTTTGCCGCGCGAGCGACTGGCGCAACTGCTCGACACCGGCTCGCCCTTCCTCGAGGTCGGCCAGTTCGCGGCCTGGTCGATGTATGGCGAGGACATTCCGTCGGCCGGCATTATCACCGGCGTCGGCCGGGTCGAGGGGACGGAGGTGATGGTCGTCGTCAACGACGCGACGGTGAAGGGCGGCACCTATTATCCGCTGACGGTGAAGAAGCATCTCAGGGCGCAGGAGATCGCGCTGCAGAACAATCTGCCCTGTGTTTACCTCGTCGACAGCGGCGGCGCCAATCTGCCCAACCAGGACGAGGTCTTCCCCGACCGCGAGCATTTCGGCCGCATTTTCTACAACCAGGCCAACATGTCGGCGGCCGGCATCCCGCAGATCGCCTGCGTGATGGGGTCCTGCACGGCGGGCGGCGCCTATGTGCCGGCGATGTCGGACGAAACGATCATGGTGCGCAACCAGGCGACCATCTTCCTCGGCGGCCCGCCGCTGGTGAAGGCCGCAACCGGCGAGGATGTCAGCGCCGAGGAGCTCGGCGGCGCCGATGTCCACACCAGGCTTTCCGGCGTCGCCGACCACTACGCCATGGATGACGAGCATGCACTGGCCATTTGCCGGCGTATCATCCGGAACCTGAATCGAAACAAGGCTCTAAGCCTGAATTTGCAGAAGCCGATTCAACCGCTTTACGATCCGAGCGAACTCTACGGCATCGTGCCGACGGATCTGCGCCAGCCCTATGATGTGCGCGAGGTGATAGCGCGTCTCGTCGACGGTTCGGAGTTCGACGAGTTCAAGCAGAATTACGGCACGACTCTGGTTACCGGCTTCGCGCATCTGCATGGCATGCCGGTCGGCATCCTCGGCAACAACGGCGTGCTCTTCTCGGAGAGCGCGCTGAAAGGCGCGCATTTCATCGAGCTTTGCTGCCAGCGCGGCATTCCGCTGGTCTTTTTGCAAAACATCACCGGCTTCATGGTCGGGCGAAAGTACGAGGCTGGCGGCATCGCCAAGGACGGCGCCAAGCTGGTGATGGCGGTCGCTACCGCAAAGGTGCCGAAGCTCACGGTGATCATTGGCGGCTCCTTCGGCGCCGGCAATTACGGCATGTGCGGCCGCGCCTACTCACCCCGCTTCCTGTGGATGTGGCCGAACGCTCGCATCTCGGTGATGGGGGGCGAGCAGGCTGCGACGGTGCTTGCCATGGTCAAGCGCGAAGGCATCGAGCGCGAGGGCGGCGAATGGAGCGCCGAGGAGGAAGCCAAATTCAGGAAGCCGATCCTGATGAAATACGAGCATGAGGGTCACCCGCTCTATTCCTCGGCAAGGCTTTGGGACGACGGCATCATCGATCCGGCCAAAACGCGCGAGGTGCTGGCGCTCAGCCTCTCGGCGGCGCTCAATGCCGGCATCGAGGAGACGAAGTTCGGCGTGTTCAGGATGTAACGATGAGCACTTTCGACGACAGAATCCGCATCCACACTGGCGACATCACCAGGCTCGCGGTCGACGCGATCGTCAACGCAGCGAATTCTTCGCTGCTGGGTGGTGGCGGCGTCGACGGCGCCATCCATCGCGCGGCCGGCCCGGAACTCGTTGCCGAATGCCGCATGCTTCATGGCTGCAAGACCGGCGATGCCAAGCTGACCAAGGGCTATCGGCTGCCGGCGCGCTATGTCATCCACACGGTCGGTCCGGTCTGGCACGGCGGCGGCAAGGGCGAGGCGGAGATGCTCGCCTCCTGCTACCGACGCTCGCTCGAAATCGCCAACGCGCATGGCTGTCGCACGATCGCCTTCCCGGCGATCTCAACTGGCATTTACCGCTTTCCCAAGGACGAAGCGACCAGCATCGCCGTGGCCACGACAGCCGACTTCCTGAGACATAACACGGTGCCGGAGGTGGTTACCTTCTGCTGCTTCGACGACCAGACAGCGGAGCTTTACCGGCGCACCGTTGCTGGCGCCTGGGAGCGCTGAACTTATGCACCAAAGGATCCTTCAATACAGGCAAATGCGAATTCCCCGACGCCCGCTGGTGCAGAAAGAAAATATTCGCTATTCCTCATCTTGCACTGGGCAAATGGGGTTGGGTGAAAATGATCTTGAAACATTTCCGCAAGCTGATTATTTCGATACTTTCAGGATTTCTAATATTTGTCGCACCGGCCGCAGAGGCGACAGAATCACTGGCGGGCAAGATCGGCGACAAGCGGTTTGCTCCAAATTTGTCGCTGGATCCAAAGGAAGCCTGCTACAAAGCCTATCTTGGCTACATCGCGGCGGGCGGGCATTCGGCCTATGCGACAACTTTCTACTCCCGCGTCGTCGATCTTTACATAATCTGTGGAGCAAAACTCAATGCGCCGACCCAGAAGGCGGCGGAAGAGATCGCCTTGCGCAACTGCCAGTACGGCCTGAAAAAGTGGAAGGTCAAAACCGCGAGCGGCGGCTGCGCCATCGCCGCTTCGAAATAATAGGCGGGCGCCTGCAGGACTGGCGCCGCCCGACGCAAAGCCGGGAGGTTCCATGTTCGGCAAGATCCTGATCGCCAACCGCGGCGAGATCGCCTGCCGCGTCATCCGCACCGCCCGCAAGCTCGGCGTGCGCAGCGTGGCCGTCTATTCCGATGCCGATGCCCGCGCCCTGCATGTCGAGATGGCCGACGAAGCGGTGCGTATCGGCCCCTCGCCCGTCGGCGAAAGCTATCTGCGCGGCGACAGGATCGTGGCGGCGGCGCTCGCCACCGGCGCCGAAGCCATCCATCCCGGCTACGGCTTCCTGTCGGAAAACCCCGATTTCGTCGACCAGGTGACGGCGGCAGGCGTCGTCTTCATCGGTCCGTCCGCCGCCTCCATCCGCGCCATGGGATTGAAGGACGCCGCCAAACGGCTGATGGAGAAGGCCGGCGTGCCGGTGGTGCCCGGCTATCACGGCGAAGCGCAGGAAATCGTGCTGCTCGCATCCAAGGCGCGCGAGATCGGCTATCCTGTTCTGATCAAGGCACGCGCCGGCGGCGGCGGCAAGGGCATGCGGCGCGTCGACCACCCTGACGATTTCTCCGAAGCGCTGTCAGGCGCCCGGCGCGAAGCGAAAGCGGCGTTCGGCGACGATCGCGTGCTCGTCGAAAAATATGTCGACAAGCCGCGCCATATCGAAGTGCAGGTGTTCGGCGACAATTTCGGCAATGCGGTGCATCTTTTCGAACGCGACTGCTCGGCGCAGCGTCGCCACCAGAAGGTGATCGAGGAGGCGCCAGCCCCCGGCATGACGCCTGCGCTGCGCAAGGCGATGACGGAGGCGGCCGTGAAGGCCGCCAAGGCGATCCATTATTCCGGCGCCGGCACGATCGAGTTCATCGTCGATGCTTCCGAAGGCCTGAAGGCCGACCGCTTCTGGTTCATGGAGATGAACACGCGGCTGCAGGTCGAGCACCCCGTCACAGAGATGGTCACCGGCGTCGATCTCGTCGAATGGCAGCTGCGCGTCGCGTCCGGCGAAGAACTGCCGAAAACACAAGGCGAGATCGCGCTTGCCGGCCACGCCTTCGAGGCGCGCCTCTATGCCGAGGATGCCACGAAAGGCTTCCTCCCGGCGACTGGCACGCTGCATCATCTCAAGTTCCCCGACGCGGCGCCGGAAAATACCGCGATTCGCATCGAGACCGGCGTGCGCGCCGGAGATGCGATCTCGCCTTTCTACGATCCGATGATCGCCAAGCTGGTTGTGCACGGCAAGGACCGGGCAACGGCACTCAAGGCCCTGCGCGACATGCTAGCGCGGACGGAAGTGGCCGGCTCGACCGTCAACACCGCCTTCCTGGCGGCGCTTGCTGCCGACCCCGATTTCGCGGCGGGCGATGTCGACACCGGGCTGATTGGCCGTCATCAGGAGGCGCTTACCGCCATACCCGCGCCGAGCGACGAGACGATCGCCGCGGCGGCTCTGGCCGCGACGGACGCCGGCGCGCGGGGTCTAGCCGCCGATCCATGGTCTACCCTTTCGGGTTACGCGCATTTTCACACGCTCGCGCGCGCATCCGGCTGCGCCATGGCGAGGAAAACATCCTGGCCAGGGTTTCGGCGCGGCCGGACGGCCGCTTCCAGGTGGCGCTTGAGGCGCCGCATGACGCGGTGAACACGCATGATCTGAGGACCATGCCGCACACCGCTCGCTGGCCAGGCCATGTCACCGTCTTCGAAGGCGCGGTGAGTTATACGTTTGCGGTTCCCGATCCGCTGGCCGAGGCCGGCGAGGCCGGAGCCGCCTCGGACAGCCTGCGCGCGCCGATGCCGGGGCTGGTGAAGCTGGTGCGCGCCGCGGCAGGCGATGCCGTGATCAAGGGCCAGCCGCTTCTGATCCTCGAGGCGATGAAGATGGAGCACACGATTGCCGCCCCGCATGACGGGATGATCGCCGAGATCGCGGCCGAAGGCGCGCAAGTGAGTGACGGCACGGTGCTGGTGCGGTTTGTCGAGGACCGTCAAGTCTAAAATAAAAATGGCCGGGACAAGCCCGGCCATTTCGCCTGCACACAGAACGACTTACGGCTTGATCGGCGCGTATTTGCCGTCGTGCCACTGGTTGATGTCGTAGCTGGCGTTCTTCAGGTCGCCCTTCTCGTCGAAGATGACATCGCCGACGACGGTGCTGATCGGCTTGCCGTCCTTGAGAGCCTCGGCGACCTTGGCCGGATCGTCGGTGCCGGCGCGCTTGACGCCTTCGGCCACGGCCTGGATCACGGCATAGGAGAACAGCGTGAAGCCTTCAGGCGTGAAGCCGCCGGCCTTGATCTTGGCGACCGCGTCCTTCGCTTCGGGCTTGGCCTGCGGGTCCGACGGGAAGACGAACATGGTGCCTTCGCCGGCCGGGCCGGCGACCTGCCAGAATTCCGGCGAGGCGATCGAGTCCGGCATGATCAGCTGGAACTTGACATTCTGCTCGGCCGACTGACGCAGAATGAGGCCCGCTTCCGGATGGTAGCCGCCGAAATAGACGACGTCGGCCTTGAGTTCCTTCAGCTTGGTGACGAGAGCCGAATAGTCCTTCTCGCCGGCATTGATGCCTTCATAGTCGACCTCCTTGAGGCCGCCCGCGTTCATCGTCGCCTTCACTGCATCGGCGACGCCCTGGCCGTAGGCGCTCTTGTCGTGCAGGATGACGACGTTCTTGCCGGCATATTTCTTGGCGATCCACGGGCCGATGAAGGCGCCTTGCGCGTCGTCACGCGTATAAAGGCGCATGATGGTCGGCCAGCCCGCCTTGGCGGCGGCGTCGGTCAGCACCGGGTTGGACGAGGCCGGGGTCATCATCAGGGTGCCGGCTTCCGCATAGACGGCGGAGGCCGGGATGCTCGAGCCCGAGCACGCATGACCATCGACGAACTTGACGCCATTGGCGACGATGCGGTTGGCCACCGACACCGCCTGCTTCGGATCGCACTGGTCGTCCTCGATATCGAGCTTGATCTGCGAGCCGTTGACGCCGCCGGCGGCATTGATTGCGTCGGCGGCAGCCTGCGCGCCCTGCTTGAACTGGTCACCGATGGTGGCGAGCTGGCCGGTCATCGGGCCGACCACCGAAATGGTGATGTCGTCGGCGAAGGCAACCGGGGCGCTCATCATCAGGCCAAATGCGGCCGCGCTCAAAATACCCAATTTTTTCATGACTTTAAGAACTCCTCCACTTGCGCATGGCCGTCCGGGCCGCGCTTCTTTCACAGAGCCGGGACAATTTCACCCTTCGCTGGAACTGTCGAGAGGACAATTCGGAAGGTTTTGGTTCATTTCGGCCGGGATTCCTTGGGCCACGCGTCCGCGTGATTACCTCGCGTAATGCAAAAAGCCGCGCCGGCCTTGTTTCGCCGGTCGCGGCTTTTGCAGTCGAGTTCACCAGACGCCCCCGCGCCTGAAACCCGCTCGCTTCCCTGTTTCTAGTGGACCATGATCTTATCCGAAACCGTACTCCACTTTTCACTGCGTGGACCTTCGGTTCGGGATCATGGCCGGCGCGGCTTGAGGTTCTTTGACCCGCCGCGTTCTTGGTCTTGTCAACCGGCCGTCTTATCGCGGCCTTGTCCGCTGAAGGCTTTCGGGCGCTACACCCGCAGGATCAGTGCATCGTCATCCATTCGCGCGCTTCGCGCAGCGCCTTGGCGATCTGGGGCTTCGACATCGAGGCCGACAGTTCCGAGCGCAACTCGGCGGCACGGGCCGAGCCCTTGATCGCAGCGATGTTGAACCATTTGTGGGCGGAAACGACATCGATCTCGCAGTCGCGGCCGGTCGCATACATCATGCCCAGTTCGAAAAGAATGTCGGCCTGGGCAGTTGCCCCCATGGCGCCGAAGCCGTCTTCAAGCATTTCAAAGCGTGCCATTTCAATCCCCTGTCTGGCTCCCGAGAGCTGCCTCCTTTTTCCCTTGGTATCCCTCGGGGCGGGCCGCTCTTTCGATCCTTTCGAGGATGACGGCTGGCCTTGAATCCGTCGTTAAATGGCTTGCTTAATTTGAGGAAAACAAAGCTAAAACAAGAGGTAAACGCGGAAATTCGTTAAGCATGGGAATCCAGCGTTTCGGCCATTTTGCTTCAAATTCGATGAAAATTGCCGCGCTGGGAATCAAGATTTCGCTAACCACGGAAACCGAAGCGTTTTTCCGTTCGCGTTTATTTTCAGCCGTCGGCGTGGCCAAAATGCTTGCAACCTTCCGTCGCGGCACCGCTTTCGTTTTGGCCGGAGCTGGATTAGCTTTACCTTTGCGTAAGGGGCAGGAAGGCGGTCCGCTGCGACCCCTAGGGAGAGGAGGACAAGATGTTTCGAAAGATAAGCCTGGTCCTGGCGGCCACCTTGATCATGGCGGGCGCCGCCTGGGCCGACCCGATCGAGGGCAGTTGGAAGACGCAATCGGGCGAGACGGCGACGATCGGCGGCGGCGGCTCGTTCTCCATCACGCTCAAGACCGGCAAATATGCCGGCAAGACGATCGGCTCGCTGAAGGCGACCGGCGACAACAAATATGCCGGCAGCATCACCGACCCGGCGAACGACAAGACCTATTCCGGCAAGGCGACCATTACAGGCACAACGCTCAAGATGAGCGGTTGCGTGCTCGGCGGCCTGATCTGCAAGAGCCAGACCTGGACTAGACAGTAACTCTGCAGACTGATACCTGGGCGTCTCCAAGGAACAACCGGAGACGCCCCCATGCTGCATCCCCACAATCTCAAAGGACGCCAAGCGATCTCTTACGCTCGCTGGTCCTCGGGAAAGCAGTCCCAAGGCGATAGCCTTGCCCGACAGGTCAGCAATGCCGAGGCGTTCTGCAACCAGCACGGCCTGACGCTAGACCGCGAACGCCTGCTGGTGGACGATGGCGTTTCTGCTTTCAAAGGCGCGAACCTAGAGGCCTCTCTTGGTGCCTTCGTGGCTGATGTCCGGTCTGGTAAGATACCGAATGACGTAGTCCTCATCGTCGAGAACATCGACCGCATCACACGCGTCAAGCCAGCCAGGGCAATCCGTTATTTCCTCGATCTCTTGGACACCGGTCTTACCCTGGTGACTTTGACAGACCAGCGCGTCCATACCAGCGAGGGCTACGACGACAATTTCGCCGGGCTCATGATGTCCCTCATGGCGATGCAAGCCGCCCATGAGTACAGCGCCAAGTTGTCTTACCGTGTCCAAGAGGCCTGGAAGCGAAAGGCCGAGAAGGCGCGCGCGGGACGCATCAAGCTCGCCAAGGTTCCCTTTTGGATAGACCGCGAGACGCAAGAGCTTAATGCCAGGGCCGCAGACGCTCGCCTATTGTTCGATCTGGCAAAGCAGGGTCTCGGACAACTCGCCATCACAAAGACCCTGAACGCCAAGGGCATCCCAGGTCCCTTAGGTGGCACGTGGTCTCAGGTGGTCGTGGGCGAGACGCTGCGCAATCCTGCCGCCTATGGGACGCTTGTGCTTCGAGGCGAACAAGTGCCAGGCTACTTCCCTGCCCTGATCACCGAGAGTGAATGGCTGGCCTCACGCCAGAGGACAAAGGCGCGACAGCACAGCCGACAGGTGGGCAACACAACGAACCTGTTTAGCCGCATGGTCTACTGCGCGGGGTGTGGCTCCTCAATGGCCGTGACTTCCGTCAAGCGTCATGGTCGGTCCTTCGGCTATCTCACATGCACCGGCAAGATGTCCAAGCGGACCGACTGCCGGGCGCCCAACTGGAGGTATGAAGACTTCGAGCGGGAAATGGTCAGCCGTGTCGGCTTCCTGGCCGTTCCTATACCGCAGGAAATGGACGCCCTTGATGGTCCCGTAAAGGCGATAGAGGACACCTTGGTCACCCTCGAAGCCAAGAGAGCCAACGTCCTAGCCGGTGTGGCCGATGCCTCAGAAGCTGGGGTCCGGCAGGTTCTGATAACTCAGGCCGATGCCATCTCGCGAGAGATTGGATTGAAGCGCCGGGAACTGGAAAAGATGCGCGAGAACAACGCGAGGTTCCTTGAGGCCGAGGCCGCTGTGGACGACTTCGTGGCGGACCAAGAAGAGATGGAGCGGCTGGCCCGAGAGGACCGGAAGGCTGCGCAAGGGTTGCTCGGGAATTTGATTGAACGCCTCGATCTTGAGAGCGAAAGCGCGACCCTGAGGCGCGCCCTGGTAACCATGCGCAGCGGCCACACCCACACTATCGTCTTCGATCATAGTGGAGAGCCCGGCTAATTAGGTGTCCATATAGAGAGAGGAAAGAATAAAATTAGTGGCCACTTATATTAGCTGTCGCTTTCTGTCGTCATATGGAGAATGTGAAGCCAACCCGGTCTCACACCGCCTATTAGAGCCTCATATGGAGAACAGGGAAGCTCCACTCCGGCTTGTACATCTTTCCTCCCATTTGTTCCCTGTTTTTCTCTTGGTGGTCCCTTCTGATCACCAAGCTCGCGCCGTCTACATTTGACGCTTGTCTATTCCCACCACACAACATCTAGGACCCCATGACCCACACCGCACCTGTGGATGCGGCTGGTGACGCCGAGTTGCTCGCCATCCGTGAAGACCTGCGTACCCCCACGAAAACCCCAAGTCTCGCAAAGACCTTCCCGTACGCCGGTAGACGCCATTGGTACCGTGACTCGCCCCTGCCCGTCCGCATGACGCGCGCCGCCCGGCGCCTCGGTAACAACGGCGCCATGGCACCCGAAGGCTGCGCCGCCCCTGAGATGGAACGCGTTCGCACTAACCACCGCATCCGCATTGACGCCCTCAAGGAGATCATGGCCACACTCTGGTCTTTCCGGCTCCTCGGGTGGCTCCCATCGGACACGCTCTATCTCACGTGGTCACAAGTCGAGGCTTTCGTCAAAGCTGGCACCCGCCGCCCTAATGACACCCAACACCTCCTGCCTGATTGGTTCACCCTCCGACACACTGTCGATGACCTCCAGGCCTTCCGACACGGGAAGAACGCTTAGGACTGGGCATTTTGCCCATGTAGCGTTGCCTACCCAACACCCCTGAAAGGTTCCAAATGACGGAACAAATCTCGACCCCTGAGGCCCTCCGGGTTATCCGGCAGGCTCTCGAAACGCACGGTGCCGCCCCACCCGGCCCTCTGCCAATCCATCTCAGCCTCAAGGGACCCACCGGCCCCTCGCGCGTCACGTCAATGACGGGAGTCTTCCAGCCCCGTGAACTCGAAGGCCGCAAGCTGGAGGGTGAGCGGCACATTGAAACCCTTATGGCCGCGATCGGCTCCCCGTCCCACCCTAACTACCTGGACCCCCTGGTGGTCTGGTGGGGGGGCGACCGGTGGTATGTGATCGATGGCCATCACCGTCGACACGCATACCTCCGCTCTGGCGTTCACACAGCCGTGCCAGTCAAGGTCTTTGAAGGGACACTTGAGGAGGCCTTGGCGTTCGCCGTCGAGGCCAACTCAAAGGACCGCCTTCCCATGACGCTTGTCGAGAAGCTGGACCGCGCATGGTTCCTGTCGGTCACCACAGACCTATCCCGCGACCGCATACGCCGCAGTTGTTCGGTCGCTGATGGCACCGTAAAGAACATGCGCAAGGTTCGCGACGGGCTCCTTGGGGCCGGAGCAACGCAAGAGCATCTCATGTCGCTCACATGGCAGGATGCGCGAGACGAGTTGCAAGGCCATGCACCCAAGGCGCCGGTGCCCGGCTGGCGCTCCAAGATGGTCTCGGACTACGAACGCCGCCTCCGCAAGACGTTCGGCTCTCAGTTGTTCAAGAATGCGGACATCCTGGCTGAGGCCCTTGTGGTCCTCGACAAGCGTTTCCCCGAGTGGCTCCTTGCGGCACCCGCCTTTAGTGAGCATGTCGCGGCCAATCTGGATCGGATGATCGAGGAACGGGACAACCCCGACTATTAAGCTGGCTGGGCATATTGCCCATGTAGCGTTGCCCAACTGGGCATGACGCTAGGCCCTTACCTACGCCTCCCCGGAGGCTCTCCACACCAATCATAGGAGGTCACCATTTGTGACTTCGGATTAGTCCTCGGTCTTGCTGCCGGGGCCGCTCAGGCTGCCGGTGAGGCATCCATAGCGAGCGACAAACAAAAGGCTGCTGTCACCAACTACAATCTGCAGCAAGCCGCCAACGAACGCGAGTTCATCGTAAACACCAACGCCGCCCTCAAGGATGGTTATCAGGCCCAATTGGAGGGCGACCGTGCCAAATCGGCGGCTGTCGCGTCAGGTGCTGGCATGACCGGCTCCACTGCTGGTCTCCGCGTTGCCGAACAGTCCCGACAGACTGCCCTCTCTATCGCCAACGCCAAGGACCAGATGGACGGTGCCAAGGCCAACTACATCATGACTGGCAAGTCCCAGCAGATACAGGCCCAGAGTACCGTCAACGCGCTGAAGCCTAACCCCATTTCCACCTTTACGGGCATCGCAACCGCTGGCCTCAAGAACTACAGCCAGTTCCAGTAAACCCCAAGGAAACCCTCATGTCATCTCCCGTCACTCGGGGTCACCCGCGCGACTGGCGTGTTGGTGTCCAGGCCCCTGACAACGGCGCACAGTTGCGCCGCCGACAGATCATCAACGAACGCAAGCCTTGCTCCTGCCCCGGCTGTGACCGGCTGCGCTCAGGTGTCTCCCGCTACTGTGGCACCCACAGGGACGCCGCGAGTTCTAGGGGTGACCCTCTGGCCCGCCTCCCGTCACGCAACGAACTGACCATCTTCCGCCACGCCGTCACCGTCTACCTCCAGACGGACGCTAAGCTGGCCGAGCGCATCGCGGTGGACCTCAAGGCCCTTGAACGGCGCATGTCGCAGCCACCGTCCTTCTGCCTCAGCCCCGCCGACATCCACAAGGGATTGCCGCAGATCGCCAAGGCCAAGGGTCTCCTCGCCAACTGGCAACACAAGGACAAGCGTACCTACACCGAGGCGGTCACCAACGCCCTGGCGCTGAGTGGGTGGATGTCGGTCTACTACGACACCGGTCACGCCGGGGGCCTGTGGGTGAACCGCAACGCGTTCCTGACAACGCGAGCGGGTGCCCTGCTAGGCGACTTCCGCAAGGCCATCGGTCGAACGAAGCTAATCAAGGAAACCTCAGGGGCAACCCACCGGCTCCTTGGCCGCGACTTCGTCCACCACGCCAACACGATCTACGGCAGGGACTTCTGGTCCTCACCCGTCTCAACCCATGACGGTCGGTCCCTGACCCTCCGCGACTACACCCGGATGGCCCTCAAGGCCGCTGGGCTTCTCAGCTGCTGATGCAGCGACTGAACACCAAGGAAATAACCTCATGTCCGATGATGGAATGATGCGCAGGCCGAGCCCTGACGAACCCCGCTCTGGCTGGACGCTAAGCAACCCGAACTATGCCTCAGGCTCTGCCGCTGGTCCTGCCCCTGAGGGCAAGGTCTTCGTGGCTGGTCTCAACACCTACGTGGATGCCGACATTGCAGCCGAGCTTGGTCTTTCTGATTATGCCCCAGCGGCGCCTCAAGGGTCCCCCGAGGCCGCTCCGTTCTCCCCCACCGCAGGCCTCAACCCGGAAGCCATCCCTGCCGGTCACGACCCTCTCGAACACATCAACATCGACGAGATGACCGACGAGGAACTTGAGGCCCTCCAGGACCAACTTGAGATCAAGGACGACGAAGACACGACCCCGTCATTGTCTGAGACCCTCGACGCCGTTGCCGAATGCTTCACCCCCGAGGCCTTCGTGGACGGCGTGGAAGCCCTGGTCGAAACAGGCGACTTCAACGACACGCTCGCCCGCCTCTCTGATGCTACTGGCGTAGACACTGCGACGGCATCAACCCTTGTCGAGACGGCTGTAATGGAGGCCTCGCCAGTGGCTTCCGTACACATCGGAGACGAACGTTGGGCCTCTCTGGTCTATGCGGCCTCCCGCACGGATGACACGTTCGCCCGTCGCATTGTGTCCGACGTGGTCACTGGTCGTTTGGACCCTGCCCGACTACCGCAGGCCTATGACTGGTGGTGGCAGTCTCTGCCTGACGCGGATGAGTTCTGATCCCATGATCGGCTATCTCACCGCTATCTACGTGGTCCTCGCGACCGCTGCCACCATCGCAGCCCTGCTGCCCCACTAACCAGACATCACAGGAAGTAAAAAACAAATGGCCAAGAAACCCATCACACGCGAGGAACTCCTCGCCCAACTCGACGCGCTGGACAACTCCACCGAGATCGGCAGGCTTAATGCCGAAATCACGCGTCTCACCAATGAGAACTCGAGCCTTGTGGGTCAGCGCCAGGAGCTTGAGCGCCAGCTTAAGCAGGAACGCGAGGCCATGCAGTTGGTCCGCGACGCCATCCGCAAAGTAGACGTTCGGACGCGCTCGCACGGCGCGGACAGGCCCGGTCAGGCTGAGGCTGCTGCCGCCGCTGATCGTGCAGATCGCATGGCCTTAGCAGAGGTCCGAGCGGGCATTCAGCGTGGCACCCACGACCCTGCGACTGGCCTTGCCTATACCGCCGAGACAAAACCACTGCGCGAGTTGACGGCGGGGGCACCTAAGGTGACCAAGTCGGAACTCACGTCCTTCTTCCCGGCCCTGAGCGGTCCTGAGGTTGACGTGACAGATACCGCCGACTCCTTGGCCGAGACTGAACTGGCGCAACATCAGAGCGCCCTGGCGATAGCGGAAGGCGCATAATCCGTTTCTCTCCCGAGGCCACGCTCCCGTCCGTTGTCTCCACTCGGTCTGCGGAAAGCGCAGGGATTGGGGAGAGCGAGTGGGGCACCTTGCGTTTCGTTAAGGTCTCGCATGGTGCCCCGCCCCTACCTATGGCCGCTCGATCATCCCGGCTCGCTTGCGGAGGATGTGAAAGGCCGCACTAATCGTCTCATCGTCCTTGCGACGTTGAGCCTCTGGATCATGCTCGTGGTCCGCCTCTTCGATGTGGAAGTCTCCCGCCTGAGAAGGCTTGTGTTTCCACGCCCATTCGCAGGCTTCCCAATGCCCTTCGCAAGCGACCATCCTCTTGCTGACGAGGCGGCCCTGTCTTCCAAAAAACATTACCCTGTAGTTGACCATGATGTCGGCTTTCCTTTTGAAGCACGGCGTTGTTGCCGACACGCTATGAATCACATGCCCTCGGAAGAAAAAAGTCTGACCACCAGAGAGGCCGCGCTATCGTGGAGAGTTGACGCAGGCCGTGCCTATTCGGTACTCCGATTGCACCAATACGGGGGTACTATGGACAGTCACGCAAATAATTCAGGACCATCGAACGAGCCCTCAGAGAGTCCTGGCGGCACTCAGGCGCCAAAGCCGGGAACGCTAAAGGAATTCGAGAATTCCGTTAACGGGCTGATCCCGGTTATTGGCCGGGTGTTGGTATCCGCCTGGAATATCCAAATGCGTTTCCTGATTGCCGTGGGATTGATGCCGCTTGTCCAGAAATATCCGTGGGTACTGTTCGCGACATCCTTCTTGTTGCTGGCCTTTGTGTACCCGCTGGGAATTGCCTTCACCGCAACTGGGATAGCCGCCATCACCTACAATGCGCGGAGCAAAGATCAATTCCTCGTCGATTTGGACAAGCGCGACGTATGACGGAGCAACTGAACTGCGCCGCCAAATTCATATCTGACGGAGGGTAACAAATGTTTTCCGAACACCCAGGCAGGCGGATCGCCGTAGCGGGAGCAGTCGTTTTAGTTGCGGCCTTGTGGTTAATGCCCTCTGAAATGCGTCAAACCAGTGGGCTGAAACTTGCCCGGGGGTTCGGCACAGTAGCCCCTGCTGTGGTCCTGGGTGGGTTGGTCGGCTGGTTGCTCTATAACATTCATGCATGGTTTTGGACCACGTTTAGCCTGCTGTTGGTCACTCTGATCATAGTTCTTGGCGATCCTGCAGCAGGACTGGGGTGGATCATTACAGCAGGCGGGATCTACCTCTGCATTTCACTGGCATTCTATGTGTTTTACGTCTTAAACTTGGAATCTCGCGAAATGCAGACTGAGGAAGAGCCGCGAGGCCGTGAACCGGATTAACCCGGAGGATGAACCACGGTTAGCTCGGTGAGATTCAACTCAGACATTAGATTGGGTTCACGCTTGATCATCTAACAAGTATTTCTGCGGGCACGGGCATTCAAAATGGAGCCGGAGGACGACCTAAAGTCCAGTATCGAGGCTGCGCTTGTTCGCGGTCTGCTTAGCCAGTGGCAGAGACAATTCCTGCTCGACATGCGCGGCCGCTTAATGAAGTACGGCCCACGGACACGGCTGAGCGCAAAGCAGTGGGCTAAGCTGTACGAGATCATCGGCCCCGGCCCGCCAAACACTCACGCATCACCGCAATCGCGCCCGAACAAGTCCTCCTCGTCGCCGCCCTGGCGGCCGCGCCGCTGGCGAAGCCCGCTCGAACGTGAGGCCCGATACTTGGCACGCCGGTTTGCCAGGACCTTTGGGATCGTGTTGGCATTGGCAGTCGGTTCCCTGATTTACTCCTTCGTTGTCAGTGACAGGCATATCACCTGGCCAAGCATGCCATCTCTCGCGAGATCAGGCACGGGAGACAGAGTGCCACTTGCCACATCACAGTTCAGCATCACAGATGGCGACACTATCCGGCTCAACGGCAGCGCGAAGGGAACTCGCCTGGTCGGCTTCAATGCCCCCGAGACCATTGACCCAAAGTGCGCCGTCGAAGGAAACCTCGGGCGCCGCGCCAAGGCACGCCTGACAGAACTGGTCTCTTCAGCAAAGCTGGAATTGCAGATGATCCCCTGCTCGTGCGCCCCAGGGACCGAGGGTACCAACAGGTGCAACTACGGGCGAACCTGCGGCTACCTGTTCGCGAATGGCCAGGACGTCGGTGACGTGCTGATTTCCGAGGGGCTGGCGGTCCCGTTTATCTGCGGTGCGACCAGTTGCCCACCGACCCCTCGCCCTTGGTGCGGATGAGGTGCAAATGGAATATAAAATCGTCTCAGATTACTTTGGTGGGGACGTCGATATTGACATTTCAAAGGAACATTATGATAACCTTTCAGACGCCATCGCGCTTATTTTAAGAGCTACTGATGCAGAGGAGCTTTTTCTGGTTTGCGTATACAACTACGAGGACTATGAGCACACCCTTTTGCAAAGTTCTTTGAACGATATGCTGTACCAGAAACACCACTATTCCGACTTTTGGTCTCTTTCCACCAGGATCCACCAACGCTTGGCAAATTTTCTGAGTTCCTGCAGAGCCTACCTTGATCAAATCAAATCCATAGCCAGCAAGTTCCCGGGGGCAGCATCGAGCTCTGACAAGATCGGGATGCTGGCTACCCAGTGGTACGACAAGTCAGTTTCGTACCGGATCATGGAGGGTTTGCGGAACTTCGTGCAGCATCGTGGCTTCGGCGTCCATGGTCTGAAATTTGGGCACCAGTGGACCTCTAAGGGGGATGAAAGACTGCATCGAATGCACTTTTGGCTTGAGCCTCATTTGTCGCGAACACGGTTGACGCAGGATGGCAGCGTCAAGAGGAAATTGCTGTCAGAACTCACGGATGAGACCGTTCCAATCAACCTACATGTTCGGGAGTACATGCGAGCGATTGGAGAGCTTCAGGCACTGTTCCGCGAGGAAACGAAGGGCGCCGTTCAGGAAGCCAAAGAACTCGTGAACGGGGCTCTCCAGAGTTACCGCGAGCAGTCCGAGGGTGGCGAAACTACCGGGGCAACAGCCATCGCCATGGAGGGCGGAACTCGAGTTGGACAGTTCGCCATCCTACTACAAACGCTTGAATATCATGATGAGATCACTCGCAAGGTCAACAGCATGACCAACTTGGAGCGCCGGGTGATTAGTTCGGCGGCGCCGGGGTAGTCAGCCTGTGTGCTCAATTCTTCTTTGCTTTTCTGAGGGATGCTGGAACAAACTTATCAATTTCCTGATCGGAAAAGGTATATTCCTCGTTTTTTTGGAGACCTTCCTGGGCCTTCTTATAAGCGGAATATGTCGTTTGCGGCGCCCCCGAGTAGATAGCTGCAAGGGTCGCTTGGAGCTCATCGCGCCGCTGCGCTGCATCCTTTTCAGATAACGCCCCCATGCGCAGGTCCGTTAGAAGTGACAAATAGGACTCCCTAACGGGCCATAGATTTGCAGCAGCGTCGCGATGTTTTTGCGCCGTGCCGCCTGGATCGAAACCCTTCATGTAGCCCGATGCCCAAAGTCCGACGATGGATAGCGCCGCTGTGGCAAGCTTGAGCCAGAACTGGTCAAGAAAGACAACGCTCAACGCGCCTGACGTTGTGAGGACCGAAACCGCAATCTGGCAAAGCTTGTATCGCTGTAAAGTAGTCGCACATGCCTCGGCCATTTTCTCATGGGTTTTGTGGGTGTAGATCACCCTTCCAAAACACTCCCGTATCTGATCCTCCATAGGGCTGAATTCAGTCATGTCAGATCATCTCCTCCGTCCGCTACGCGGCGTTTGAATCGATAGGAACATGTATCCTGTCTTTCGCGACCACAACGCCCCGTTGGACCGCGTAGCACTCGACGATGTGGTCCCCACGAAAAGTGGTCGTCTCAGTTTTTTCGAGTTTACCCGCATCCATCACCAGTTGCCCTCGGATACAATCTCGCCTAACGGCCTCGTCCCCTCGATTCAGAATTTTCCAATAGAGCCTAAACTCGCCTGGTATCTCGTGGTCGACAACGTGGAACTTCAGCGTCTTGTGTGGCTTTAGCGGCAACTTTAAACGCAAGATGTCTCTCAGGAGATACTCCCGAAAACCGTTCTGAGAGACATCGCAATCGATCGTGATAGGATATCTGATGTCCACAGGAAAACGGTCCTCGACAAACTCCTCTGTGTCACGATGCACAGCTGCGCTTGCAGCGGCCTTTTGCAGGCTTGCGGTCGCAGCAGGGAAATGCCGTCCGTAGACCTTTCGCCATTTATCGTTTTCGTTGTCCTTACCAGCAGCTTCAATAGCCTTGAGGCACAACTCATACGCTTTCTTGGCTTTCTTCTGGAATTTCTTCTTCACCCGCACTCGTTGTCCGCTACCCAAAGCAGCATAGTAATCCTGCTCTGGAAGCTCGGAAACGTATTTGAAGAAATCGCGACTCATGTAGTCATAATACAAGAAACTCCTTTCATCGTAGTCCTTCGTAGATTTTAAGAAATTGTAGGATAGCGTATCTACAAGAAGACCTCCCATTCCGACGCCGTGTTTGTTCTTCCAGGCTCTGACCATCTTACAGAGGCGTCTAAGGTTCTTATTTTTCTGTTCATTAAACTCCGATATAGCCTTGATTTCGTCGCGCGGCATGGTGATCTTCCATTTTCCGCCATCATAAGTGTCAGGATACTTAAAACTGCCATCTTCCTGCTCGAACACGGGCTGCGCCTCAATGTGAAAGTCCGTGTACAGAACTCGGACTACCAGTCGGTCGACATACACTTCCGTATTTGGATAGCGCGCCTTGATGGCATCCTTCGTTTCCGTGAGTAGCTTCGACTGGCCGTTTTCCTTGTAGTCATCCCAACTTGAAGCCGGCATTATATAGAGCATGTCTAAATCTGAAATTCCATCGATTGCGGTGTGCCTACCATAAGATCCAACCTGCAAACTATTTGCTGTTTTTGATTCACTATCCCGAAACTTCTTATTTGCGGCAGCAGTGATTTCGCCGTACCGATTACTGATCACGTCGGCATTAGATATCCTGAGGTTCTCAATAAAGGTCCTAAAATTTTCGGCTACGCCCACTGCAACACCCCATCTTATCAACTACGTTCATCAAAAAGGGAATCAGGCTGGATTTTCGGCAAGGGAAAGTGAAGCGCCATTTTCCTAAAATCAAACTGTTCTAATAGAAGCGAGTGATTTCCCACAAGAATGTGACGTTGGCCAGCCCTCGTAGCAGGGCTGCTGCGCGGTTCCCGACGGTGTTTTGCTGATGTCGATTAATCTAAAGCAGGGAAAGCTGGCTGTCGTTGTTTTGAGCCAACGGAAATTTAATTTGCGTAGCTGGCTTGTCCACGATCACCAAGGTATCGTCCGGGGCTGTTTGCTGCATGCGCCGCGCTTCCGACCATGGTGCCGTGAGCCAGACCTCAACCTCATCTGGCGTCGTAAGGATGACCGGCATAGCCTTTTCATGGATCGGTGCGATGAGGGCATTGGGCTTGGTCGTCATGAACCCGTAAAGCTCGAAGTCGCCCGGCCCGTCCTTGACCCTGCGGACGCCCTGCCACCGCGTCCAGAACCCAGCAAAGAAGAAGAGTGGTCGGTCCTTGTTGCGTGCAAACCAGTAGTTCCGCTGAATGCCCGTCTCAGGGTCCTTGTCATTCGGCGTTGGGCTCGGCTCCGCAAAGCTTGTGACGGGCACCACACAACGGTTCTCCACCCCCACGTATTGTTGCCAATGGCCGTACTGTGGATTGCGGATGTTAGTCGTCCCGTAGTCAGCTTTGCCCTTCACTCGTTCGATTGGCGTGGGCATGCCCCACAACAGCTTAGCCAACTCTCGCTGGCCGTCCGGTGCATTGCGAACCACAGGACCTGGCATGTTTGGATAGACGTCCAGAGAGGGTTCAAGGTTGCCCACAATGTCTCGCATGGCGCGGGTCCATTCTCGAATGGCGTCTTGGCTGGTGGTGATGTTGTAGAGGTTGCACATGGCGGAGAGTCTGCCCCAAGTCGCCCGGCAAGAGCAATGCAGACTCAGTGGCTGCGATAGTGTCCCCTGACATACGTGCCGTTCTTCCGAAAATAGCCGCGCACCAACACGGTCTTGGGTTTGCCGGTGAGATTGCTCAGGTCGCCGTAACAACTTCCGTTTTCTGCACAGGGGCCAACTGATGGCGCCGATGGCAGATAGTTCGGCTGGTAAGTGGGTTTGGGGCCGGACTGATATGTGGGTGACTGGTAGGTTTGGCCTTGGCTCTGTGTGGACGGCTGCTCACCAGCTTGAGGAGGTGCCACCGCGACCTGGGAGGCATTGCTGCCGGATGGGCTTTGGGGCAACGATGTGGTTGCCGCTTCCTGCCCCGAGGGAAGCGCTGCCCGTTCAATTGGACTGTCGGCAGGGATGGGTTGGTATGGTGGGGGCGGAGGCGGCCCGGGGAAGACGTTTAAGACGGAACTCTCGGGCGCCCTGGCGGGGCCGGTTGTGCAAGACGCAGCAGCCAGAAGACAAATGCAAAGAGAAGCAAAGCCGTGCCTGCTCATCCTTCCACCCCCGAGGCGTCAATAGGAGGGCGACATCAGCAGAATGTCAATAAAGGTCTCGGGCGCTGGGTAAGGGCCTCGCTAATTAACCTGACTTCGACAAGACTCTTGAAATATTCGCTTAACAGGTCCTTACTTCCACCGGGCGAGTTAGGGCACAGTCAGGTCGTGCGTGTAATTTCTCTGGTTTTGGCGGCGGGGTCACTTGCTGTGGCAGCGACCTGTCAGGCCGTGGCTTTAGACTACACTCCTGTTTCTTCTCCTGGTGAGCAGCCGTTCCTGGTGGTCTCCGGTGAGTTCGGCGTCAATGAATCATTGACGGGCTTTAGCGACGCGGTGGTGAGAAGCGGGGCTCGCGTGATCGTATTCAACTCCCCTGGCGGCAGTGTCGGCACGGCAATACAGCTGGGACGCATGATCCGTGCGGCTGGATTGGACACCCTGCAAATTCGCCAGTTGCAGTGCGCTTCGGCTTGCTCACTGGCTTTCTTGGGTGGGGTCCGTCGAGTGGCCGAGACCGGCTCCATCGGTGTCCATAGGTCATCTTTCGATATTAATAGCGGAATGTCCGCCGACGAGGCGGTGGCTCAAATTCAAGCCGGTACCGCTCAGGTCATGGGCTACATGACGGAAATGGGGGTCGACCCAAAGCTCATGCAGGTGGCACTAAGCTACGACAGGTCCGACATGCGGTACCTGTCAGCAAGCGAAATGGCAGACCTGAGGGTCACCAATGTCGCTGTGAGTCCGCCGCCAGTGGACACCTCGCAAATACCCACAATGCCTAACCCCGCGCCAGCCCCCGCAGTAAGTGCCAACGCCAAGGAACTGGAGAACGCTGCGGTGGCGTTTATCAAAGGGCTCATCGAGCATCATGGGGACAACGCCGCGTTAGCTCTTGCTCAAGTTCAGGCGTCTTACGCACCGACGGTCGACTACTATGGCAAGTGGACGGACCTAAGCTCGATCCTTCAGGACAAGAGAACGTATTTCCTGCGGTGGCCTGAACGGGGCTACAGCGTTCGCGACAGCAGCGTCATGGTCACTTGTGCGAATGACCAATGCATGGTGTCGGGCGTCTATGACTGGGTTGTGCGCAGCCTGCCAAGGCACAAGCAGGCCAAAGGCGTGGCGAACTTCAGTTATACGATATCGATTGGCCCCAACCCGAAAATAATTGCCGAGACAGGCAAAGTTCAGCGTTGATGGCCACCTCCCCCCTGCGCTCTCAATACGCTATCGATTTCGGGGAGAGGTGGGTCTGCCATTTTCTTCGAGCGCGGGTGTCGCCTCAAGATTCCGCAGGTACATCCCCTCCTCAGCCGCCGCCTCCCTGAAGGCATCCCGAGCTTCGTCCGGTGTAATCCTGCCTTCCATCGCGTCGATGCAGGCCCGAACCGCACGTTTCCATAAGGGACCCTTGAGTTCCCACGACATGAGCATCTCAGCGGCCCGCTGCACGTCCCCGACCATGACGGCTATGCCAGGACGCTCGCCCCGCACGGGGACCCTGCCGTTCCACCACAGGACCGCCATCAAATGTCCTTGCCTACTCTCGTTGCCAGCGCAATAGAATGGATTTCGACCTGCGGGAGCTTGGTCATGACGGACAATGGCGTCGTTCCTCCAGACCACCTCAAATTGCTCGCGGCCGTTCTTGAAGAGTATTGTAGCAGCACGTCGCCCGGCTGCACTGAGGACGACAGGGAATACGTCGCGCTACGCCTTTCTTTTCTGTATCAATGTGGCTTAAAGACTCGCGAGGCACTTCTGTCAAAGCTGGAGAGCGAGCGCGGGCGGGTTGGTCAATAAGCCAACCTCATACGATGTGCCCCCGAGACATCCTGAGCTTCATGTCCTCAGCCTCCAACAAAGCATGGATGTCTTGGGCGTCCTCCAGGCTTAGCTCCACGGCCCGCTCCCCTCCGTAAATCGCGGGTTGCTCAGTGCGGCTGTCCCAGACACTCCAGGTACCCTCGGGTTCCTTGCGTACCAGTTCGTATCTCATGCGGACCTTTTTGCGAAAAATGTGCATCCCCTTTACGTATACACCGAGGGGCTGGTTCCCCCCGTAGGGCTTTAGGTGCCGCGCAGGCCGTCTATGGTCGTACCGCTTGTACAATCTGCAAAAATAAAGTTAGTTCTGGCACAAGCTCTGATCGCCAATTCCAGACCATCCGAAGCGGGGCCGAACGGCCCCGTTTTCTTTTGCAGCGGCAGCGCTCCACCGGACCTGCACCGGCACCAGGCCAAACCTCGTCAATCAATTTGAACCGCAGATGAATACCGGTCTCAGAACCGGTTCAGAGGCATTCCGGCACTCTCTCCCGCATTGAAGGAGAGAGAAATGCTTGCCCGTCGCTTCACCATCGTCTGCCTGCTGATGAGCCTGTTCGGCATGTTCTTCGCCATCTTGGTGGCCGAGAGCGGTCGCTCGACCCGCTTGTGGGAGCGGCCCGTGGCTTCGTTCCCGGCTCCGTGAACCTAGTGACGCGCCGGAACGACAAAGCTGAAAATCGACCAAGTTGAAAATCGGGACACCACCAAAATGAACCGCATTGCCGCCACCGCAACGAATATCCTCAGGCTGTTGCCGCGGGCGACGCTCATCCTGATGCTGCTCGCCGCCCCGGTGCTGGCGGTGCCGATGATGCGGGCCGACACCGGCCACACGATCGAGGCGCCGGCACACAGGAACACCAGCGTGGGCTTTGTGCTGCTGATCAGCTTGCAGCGCGGATAACGCCATCGAAGAAAAACGGCCCTTGCGTCGGCTTGACGCCGGCCTCCCCCCTCCCAACCGCTCTTCCAAATCTCTATATTGGGCCATGGAAAAGCGAATCTACCCTCAAGCCATCGAATCGGTCGTCATGCCGGAGCCTTTCGGCAGGCAGGACTTTCATGACGCCAAAAAGGCCGTCGCGGCGCTGCAGGCGCTCTACGACCGCAACACCAAATTCCTGCGCGATTCCTTCGGGGCCCTTGCCGCGGGCGGTGACGAGAGCAAGCGCTACCGGGCTTTCTATCCGCAGATCGGCGTTACCACGACCTCGTTCACGCAGATCGACTCGCGCCAGGCCTACGGCCATATGCCGACGCCCGGGCATTTCGCCACCACCATCACCCAGCCGCAACTGTTCGAGAACTATCTCACCGAGCAGCTACGGCTCATCATGCGCAATCACGGCGTGCAGGTGACGGTGTCGGAGTCGACCACGCCAATCCCGCTGCATTTCGCCTTCCTGGAAGGCACCTATGTCGGCGGCGCGGCCGCCGAGCGCATCAAGCGGCCGATCCGCGACCTGTTCGACGTGCCGGATCTCGACGGAACCGACGACCAAATCGCCAACGGCACCTTCGAGGTGGCGTTCGGCGAGCCGCGGCCGCTGGCGCCGTTCACCGCGCAGCGTATCGACTATTCGCTGCACCGCATGACGCATTACACGGCGACCAGCCCTCAGCATTTCCAGAATTTCGTGCTGTTCACCAATTACCAGTTCTACATCGATGAATTCGTCGCGCGGGCTCGCGAACTGATGGAGAGTGGCGGAGGCGGCTACAGTGAATTCGTCGAGCCGGGCAATGTCCTGACCAAGGCGGGAGCCGGCTCGCCAAGCGAAGGCACCCCGCCGCAGCGCCTGCCGCAGATGCCGGCCTACCACCTGAAGAAGCCCGGCCACGGCGGCATAACCATGGTCAATATCGGCGTCGGCCCTTCCAATGCCAAGACGATCACCGACCATATCGCGGTGCTGAGGCCGCATGCCTGGGTCATGCTCGGCCACTGCGCGGGCCTGCGCAACACGCAGGCGCTGGGCGATTATGTGCTGGCGCATGCTTATGTGCGCGAGGACCATGTGCTGGACGACGACCTGCCCGTCTGGGTGCCGATCCCGCCGCTGGCCGAGATCCAGGTGGCGCTGCAGGAAGCCGTCGCCGAAGTCACCGGCCTTTCCGGCTACGACCTCAAGCGCATCATGCGCACGGGCACGGTCGCCACCATCGACAACCGCAACTGGGAGCTGCGCGACCAGCGCGGACCGGTACAGCGGCTGTCTCAGTCGCGGGCCATTGCGCTCGACATGGAATCGGCCACCATCGCCGCCAACGGCTTCCGCTTCCGCGTGCCTTACGGGACGCTGCTGTGCGTCTCAGACAAGCCGCTGCACGGCGAATTGAAGCTGCCCGGCATGGCAACCGAGTTCTACAAGCGGCAGGTGGCGCAGCATCTCACCATCGGCATCAGGGCGATGGAGAAGCTCGCCGAAATGCCGATGGAGCGGCTGCATTCGCGCAAGCTCAGAAGTTTTTCCGAGACGGCGTTCCAGTAGAGACGTGACGGCCAGTGCTGGCGAGGCAATCCGTCGTCTTGCTTGGGCCGCAATTTGGCCGATAAGCGGCCAGAACGGATAGCCGAGGCGGGTCGGAGCAGATGACTACGGGCGGTGCACGCTTGAGCATGATGGCTCAGCTGACATTCCTGGCGATGATGGCATGCTCGGCCGCGCTGCTGGCCGGGTTCTTCGGCGCGCTGCATCCGGCCTTCGATTCCTTCTCGCATTTCCGCATGCATCTGAGCGTGCTTGCGGCCTTGCTCGCGCTGTCGCTGCTTGTCGGTCCCTACCGGCTGCAGGCCGTCGCGGTCCTGGTCTTCGCCATCGCCTGCTTCGCCACGACGACGGGCGCGCTGCCCAGATTATCGACGCAGCAGGCGGTCGCAAAGCCGGCCGACCGGATCGTCTACAGCCTGCTGCAGATGAACCTGCGCTTCAACAATCCGACGCCGAAGAAGGTGCTGTCGCTGATCGGCCGGACCAATCCGGACGTCATCACGCTCGACGAAGTGTCGGGGATGTGGGCGAAGGAGCTCGGTTACATTGCCGGCGCCTATCCCTATCGCATCCTGTGCGACTATCCCAACGGCATATTCGGCGTCGCGCTGCTGTCGCGCCGTCCCTTCGCCGCCGGCACCGCGCCGCGTTGCGAGCCGCGCGGCGCGATGGCGACCGCCACGATCGATTTCAACAGCGTTCCGGTCGACGTCGCCGCGATCCATCTGAGCTGGCCCTGGCCGAAGGAGCAGAACTGGCAGATCGGCGAACTGGCGGAACCGCTGGCCGGGCTTGGCGAGACCGCTATCATGGCCGGCGATTGCAATGCCGTGCCGTGGAGCGCCGCGGTGCGACGGGTGGCGCGACTCAGCGGCATGACGCTGATGCCGTCGGCCGGCCCGACCTGGATTCACCGTACGCTGCCCGATTTCCTGCGCCGCTATGCGGGCCTGCCGATCGATCAGGTGTTCAGCAAGGGCGGGGTGACGATCCTGTCCTCGGCCCGGCTGCAAGATACGGGCTCCGACCATCTGCCGGTGCTGGTCGAATTCACGTTGCCGCCCGCCAGCAACGCGCCCGAGGACGAGCATAAGTCGGCGCTGGCGGCGAATGAAGTGCCCGGCAAGCGCCGAGGCTGATCGCCCCATCGGCTTGAGCGACCGGGCTGGAGCTTCAGTTCTTCCCCATCAGAGCATTGACCAGGTGCTCGACATGGCCGCCGTCGCGATGCTCACGCGCGTCGAAAGCGTTCTGCCTAGCCTCGTAGTCGGCATAGATCGTGTTAATGCGACGCCTGGCTTCCCAGCGAAGACCGGTGCAGAACCAGTTGTCCTGCCGCTCAAGCCCGGCAAGCGCGGTGTCCGTCGCGCGCATCATCTGCTTGGCGATGCGGCCATGGGTGTGCTCATGCTGGCGCACGCCGGCCATGAAACGGTCCCAGCGCTTGCGCAAGGCCGGGCCGGACGCCGAAATGCGGCGCGGAAAGGTGTAAGTGAGGTCGATCCTGCCGTTGGCCCCGCGCAGCCGGCAAATGCCGTTGTCGCGCGTCACGTCGAGGTCCCAATGCACGGTGTAGCCGGTTTCGGCGATGGCGCGCGTCGCATGCCCGTGCCGCGGTCCCAGGCCATCCATCGCCTCGACCAGTTCCGCGCCGGTCCTGCCGGCAACGTCATAGGTGCGCACATGAACGGTCAGCCTAGTGCCGGCGGAGGCAGTCCCGCAAAAAAGCACGCCGGCAGCACCTAAAATCGCCAGGCTGGTCCGCCGCATATGCGCCTCCTTGTTCAGAGGCGAAGCAGATCATACTCGGCGCCGCGGTTCAACGGCCTTGACGGCCCACATGCGCTGGTGGACCGGGTCTTCGCCGGCCTTGTTGGAGCGGCGGTCGAGACGGCCCGGTCGGAGCGGATCACATGCCTTGGTAGACCGGGCCTTCGCCGGCTTTGTTGGAGCGGCGGTCGAGACGGCCCGGTCGGAGCGGATCACATACCCTGATAGACCGGGCCTTCGCCGCCTTGTGGCGGCACCCAGTTGATGTTCTGGTTCGGATCCTTGATGTCGCAAGTCTTGCAATGCACGCAGTTCTGCGCGTTGATGACGAAGCGCACGTCCTTGGCCGACGGATCGGCGGCGGCGTTGCCGTCCTTGTCCACCCATTCATAGACACCCGCCGGGCAATAGCGGGTCGAAGGACCGGCGAAGACGTCGTGCTCCGAACGCTGCTGCAGCGCCATGTCGCCGACGATCAGATGCACCGGCTCGTTCTCCTCATGGTTGGTGTTGGAGAGGAACACCGAGGAGAGACGGTCGAAGGTCAAGACGCCGTCCGGCTTCGGATAGGCGATCTTGCTGTGCTTCGCCGCGGGCTCGAGCGTCGCATAGTCCGCCTTGCCGTGCTTCAGCGTGCCGAAGGGCGAGAAGCCGAACAGCGTGTTCAGCCACATATCCAGCCCGCCGATGCCGACGCCGACGATGGTGCCGAAGCGCGACCAAAGCGGCTTGACGTTGCGCACTTTCTTCAGGTCCTTGCCGATGTCGCTGCCGCGCCAGGCTCCTTCGTAAGATGCAAGCTCGTCATTGGCGCGGCCGCCGGCGATCGCCTTGGCCACATGCTCGGCCGCCAGCATGCCGGATAGCACCGCATTGTGTGAACCCTTGATGCGCGGCACGTTGACGAAGCCGGCCGCGCAGCCCATCAGCACGCCGCCGGGGAAGGACAGCTTCGGCACGGACTGCCAGCCGCCCTCGGTGATGGCGCGAGCGCCATAGCCGATGCGCTTGGCGCCCTCGAAGGTGCCGGCGATTGCCGGATGCGTCTTGAAGCGCTGGAACTCCTCGAAGGGCGAGAGATAAGGGTTCTTGTAGTTCAGGTGGACGACGAAGCCGACCGCCACCTGGTTGTCCTCTAGATGGTAGAGGAAGGAGCCGCCGCCGGTCTTCATGTCGAGCGGCCAGCCGAACGAATGCTGCACCAGGCCGGGCTTGTGGTTCTCGGGCTTGACCTGCCAGAGTTCCTTGAGGCCGATACCATATTTGCCGGGTTCGCGGCCTTCGGAAAGCTTGTATTTGGCGATGAGCTGCTTCGCGAGCGAGCCGCGCGCACCCTCGCCGATCAGCACATATTTGCCCATCAGCGCCATGCCGGGCGCGTAAGCGGGGCCGTGCGTGCCGTCCTTCTCGACGCCCATGTCGCCGGTGATGACGCCGGTGACGGCGCCGGCATCGTTGTAGACGAGGCTGGCCGCGGCGAAACCCGGATAGATCTCGACCCCCAGCGCCTCGGCCTTGGTCGCCAGCCAGCGGCAGACATTGCCGAGCGAGACGATGTAGTTGCCGTGGTTGTTCATCAGCGGCGGCATCAGGAAGTTAGGCAGGCGGAACGAACCGGCCGGGCCAAGCACCAGGAAATGGTCCGCCGTGACCGGTGTCTTGAACGGATGATCGCTCTCCTCGCGCCAGCCGGGCAGCAGCCGGTCGATGCCGATCGGATCAACGACGGCGCCCGACAGGATATGCGCGCCGACCTCGCCGCCCTTTTCCAGCACAACCACGGAGAGGTCCGGGTTGAGCTGCTTCAGACGGATAGCCGCGGCAAGGCCGGCAGGACCCGCGCCGACGATCACCACGTCGAATTCCATGCTCTCGCGTTCGATATCGCTCATCGACCCCTCTATGGCTTGCCGCATTCTCGCATTGTGCTGGCTCATGCGCTGCATAGCGCATCAATTCGCGACGCGAAACCGGCGCGGACGTGACAACGCCGATTTCGACAAAAAGTCGCGGTTTTCCCTGCGAAAACGCAGCAGCACAGGCCATGGCGAAGCATAGGCCAGCGCCAATTGGTTGGCAGGCCAGGCGGCGCGGGGATGTTTTTAATTGTTCGACGGCTTGGTTATCGGCAATACTTCGCGGCATGCGCAGTCCAGAGCCAGCCGGCTTTCCCTCGAAGCGCTTACTCTTCACGCCAGGCGCCGCCTGGCGCGCGGTTCTTCCGCTCCTCTTTTTGACCGTGCCGGCTGAGGCGGATCCGGTGAAGGTTTGGGCAACCGGCGCCTATTCCTTCTCCGACGAGCTGGGCGGCTTTCGCATCACCGGCGCCACCGGCATCGGCACCAAGGAAGACCCGCTGATCATCAAGGAGGAACTGAATTCGGCGACGCCGGTGACGCTGACCATCCGCGCGACCAAGCCGATCGAGCCCTTCGGCAAGGCCGGCGAGGTCGCCAACGGCGTGATGTATATGCGCATCGACGTGCTCAACAACAGCGCCCAGGCCTGGGTGGAGTTCCAGTTCGAGCTGCAGGAAATCCTCGACCAGCCGAGCGTGTTCGGCGACGGCCTGTCCTTCGACCAGCGCAACAAGACGCCCGACAACATCTGGTCGAGCAACTTCGCCGATTTCGACCGCCGGTTCGAACCCTATGACCGGCTGCTTTTCCGCAATGGCAAGATCGACCCGCTGAAGACGGCAACCTTCGATTTCCTGATCACCGACTACACGCCGCGCTGGACATTCTACATCGTGCAGGATCCGCGCATACCGACCGGGTGAAGCATATCGATATTCAGGTGATGCCGGCCTGCAAACGGCGGCTTCCTGCGCTTCCGGTGCTCACGTACTTTAAGTACGCTCCGCTCCGGTTCTCGGAACTCGCCATTTCTCGGCTCGGCCCGACCTGGATCTCGACATGCTTCAATGCAGGCGAGTGTGGCTTAATCTTGCAAATCGACGCAGCGCGGACGATGGTGGCGCCATGACTGCCGCTTCCCCCAGCACACCAGCCGAGATCGCCGAACTGCTCGCCTTCTACGCCAGCGCCGGCGTCGACGACGCGCTCGAGGACGCGCCGATCAACCGGTTTGCCGAAGCGGCGGCGAAGTCGGCCGAGCGCAGGCCCGCCGAGCGGGCGCCAGCCGCGCCGCGCCAGGAAGCCAGGCCCGAGGGCCGAACGGCGCCGGAGCAGGCTCCGGAACGGGTTGAGAACCCGCCGGCGCCCCTATCCGGCCTCGACGCCAGCACTATTCCGGACGCGCCCGCCCGGGTACGCGCGGCCGCGGCCGTTCCCGACGAGGCACAGGCGGCTGCGGCCCGACAGCTCGCGGCAAGCGCTTCGACGCTCGATGAACTGCGCCGGCACATGGCCGCGTTCGACGGCTGCAATCTCAAATTCACCGCCAAGAACCTGGTCTTCGCCGACGGCAATCCCAACGCCGACCTGATGCTGGTCGGCGAAGCGCCGGGCCGCGACGAGGACCTCGAAGGCCTGCCCTTTGTCGGCCGCTCCGGCCGGCTGCTCGACCGCATGCTGGCGGCGATCGGCCTTGACCGCAACTCGGCCTATATCGCCAACGTCATTCCGTGGCGGCCGCCCGGCAACCGCACGCCGACGCCGCACGAGACCGAAATCTGCCGTCCTTTCATCGAAAGGCAGATCGAGCTCGTCAATCCCAAGGTGCTGGTTAATCTCGGCGGGCCGTCGGCCAAGACGCTGCTCAACACAACCGAGGGCATCCTGCGCCTGCGCGGCAACTGGCGTGTGCACACGACCTCATCGGGCATAGCCATTCCGGCGATGCCGACGCTGCATCCGGCTTATCTGCTCAGGACGCCGGCGCACAAGAAGCTGGCATGGCGGGATTTCCTCGAGGTGAAGGCGAAACTGAGGGCGTTGGAGTAAAGCGTCTTCCCCTTCTTCCTTGCGGGAAGGGGGAGCCATAACATCCTAGGTAATTGAGATCCCTCCCTGCCCGCCCCTACTCCTCCCCCATGACCACATCCGACATTTCCGCCGGCAGCCTGATCCGCGAATGGCGCACGCGGCGGCGCATGAGCCAGCTCGATCTCGCCATGGAAGCCGATATCTCGCAGCGGCATCTCTCCTTCGTCGAGAGCGGCCGCGCGCAGCCGTCGCGCGACATGGTGCTGCATCTGGCCGAGCAGCTGTCGATCCCGCTCAGGCAGCGCAACCAGCTTCTGCTCGCGGCAGGCTTCGCGCCGAGCTTCAGCGAAAAGCCGCTGACCGACGCCACGCTCGCGCCGGCGATGGCCGCGGTCGAAACCGTTCTCAAGGGCCACGAGCCCTTCCCGGCGCTGGCGGTCGACCGGCACTGGAACCTCGTTTCCGCCAATGGGGCGATGGCCCCGTTCCTTGCCGATATTTCCGAGCCGTCCCTGCTCCAGCCGCCGGTCAATGTGCTGCGGCTCAGCCTGCATCCGGGCGGCGTGGCGCCACGGATCGTCAACCTGGCGGAGTGGCGCGCGCATCTGTTGGAGCGGCTGAAGCACCAGAACGACGCCACCGGCGACCCTGTGCTGATCGAGCTCGAACGCGAGCTGCGCACCTATCCGGCCGGCCTGAAGGGCGGCCGGCCGGCGCCTGTCGAGCCGAGCGGCATCGTCCATCCGCTCAGGCTAGCGCATGGCGATGCCGTGCTATCCTTCATCAGCACCATCACCGTGTTCGGCACACCTCTCGACGTCACACTGTCGGAGCTGGCGATCGAATCCTTCTTCCCGGCCGACGAGCAGACCCGGGCGGTGCTGGTACAGCTGGCGAAGGAACGTGCGACCGCTTCGTAACCTCATCCCTGCGGCGGCGTTGCCCTTCGCGTCCGCGTGCGCTCCAGGCCGAGCTGCCGTTCGCGCCAGATGATGAAGATGCCGGCGGCCACCACGATCACGCCGCCGATCAGCGTGTTGGGCGAGGTCACGTCACCGAAAACGAAATAGCCGACGACGACGCCAAGGATCATCGAGGTGTATTCGAAGGGCGCCACCACCGATGCTTCGGCATGGCGGTAGGCCGCCGTCATCAGGATCTGGCCGAGCCCGCCGCAAAAGCCCGCGACGACAAGAAGCGCCGCCTGCATCGGCGTCAACGCCTGCCAGCCGAAGGGTAGCGTGAAGAGCGACAATACCGAAGCCGTCGAGGAGAACCACAGCACGATAGTCGCCGTCTTCTCCGTCTGGACCAGATTGCGCACCAGAAGCATGGCGACGGCCGAGATCGCGGCGGCGATCAGCGCGGCCATGACGCCCAGCACCTCCTGGTCGTCGAGGCCTTGAGCGGAATTGAGCAGCGTGAGTTCCGGCCAGGAGATGATCAATACGCCGGCAAGGCCGACCGCGACCGCGCTCCAGCGATAGACGCGGATCGTCTCGCCGAGGAAGACCGAGGAGAACATCACGACCAGCAGCGGCTGTGCGTAGTTCAGCGTGATCGCTTCCGGCAGCGGCAGCCTGGTCAGCGCGAAGAAGCCGAGCCCCATGGCGCCGACACCGACCAGACCGCGCGCGATATGGTTGAACCGCCGCTTGGTCGTGAAGGCTGTGGCGAGCTCGCCCTTGAAGGCCAGGAAGGCGATGATCGGGAAGATGGCGAAGAAGGAGCGGAAGAAGACGATCTGCCCGGCGGGCACGTCGCCGGCCGCCTTGATGCAGGTCTGCATGCCGACGAAAACCGTCACCGAGACGATTTTCAGCGTGATGCCGCGCAGCGTGTTGTGGCCGACGGCATGATCGACGGTCATCTTGCCTCGTAAGGGTGGTCGGAAAGGGAGCCGCAAATGAGGCCTTTGCGCAGTTTTGTCGAGTGGCCATTTCGTGTAAAGAGCGCGCACCTCAAAATTCTTGGACCAGCCAAGCTGGCCTCCGCCCGAAATCGTCAGGAAAAGCCTAAGGAATGCGCACCGACACCGGCCAAGTCTTCAAGCTCGAGGACTATCGCCCCAGCGACTATCTCATCCCGAGGACCAGCCTCGACTTCCGCCTGTCGCCGGACGCCACCCGCGTCATCGCGCTGCTCACCATCGAACGCCGCGAGGGCGTCACCGCCTCGGCGCCGCTGGTGCTCGACGGCGACGGGTTGACGCTGCTCGGCGTGGCGATAGACGGACAAGCGCTGCCGGCCGGTGATTACGAGGCGACGCCGGACCGGCTGACGATCCTGAAGCCGCCGGCCGCGCAGCGCTTCGAGCTTCGCCTGGAGACGGAGATCGCACCCTCGCGCAACGAGGCGCTCATGGGCCTCTACCGCTCCAACAACGTCTATTGCACGCAATGCGAGGCCGAGGGCTTTCGCCGCATCACCTATTTCCTCGACCGGCCCGATGTCCTGTCGGTCTATACCGTGCGCATCGAAGCCCCGCACAACGAGGCGCCGCTGCTGCTTTCCAACGGCAATCCCGTCGAACGCGGCGCGCTCGCCAATGGCAGGCATTACGCGGTCTGGCACGACCCCTTCCCCAAACCCTCCTACCTCTTCGCTCTGGTGGCGGGCGCGCTCGGCAAAGTGGCGGACAGCTTCACCACAATGTCCGGCCGGGAGGTCGAGCTCGGCATCTATGTGGAGCCAGGCAAGGAGCGGCTTGCCGGCTACGCGATGGACGCGCTGAAACGCTCGATGAAATGGGACGAGGACGTCTTCGGCCGCGAATACGACCTCGACGTCTTCAACATCGTCGCCGTGTCGGACTTCAACATGGGCGCTATGGAGAACAAGGGCCTCAACGTCTTCAATGACAAATATGTGCTGGCCGACGAGGAGACCGCGACGGATGCCGACTTCGCCAATATCGAGGCGATCATCGCGCATGAATATTTCCACAATTGGACAGGCAACAGAATCACTTGCCGCGACTGGTTCCAGCTCTGCCTGAAGGAAGGGCTGACGGTTTACCGCGACCATGAATTCTCCGCCGACCAGCGCTCGCGGGCAGTGAAGCGTATCGCCGAAGTGCGTACGTTGCGCGCACACCAATTCCCGGAAGATCAAGGGCCGCTGGCGCACCCGGTCAGGCCGCGCCGCTATCGCGAGATCAACAATTTCTACACGGCGACCGTCTACGAGAAGGGTTCGGAGGTGGTGCGCATGATCCGCACCATCCTCGGGCCGGAGACCTTCCGCGCCGGCATGGACCTCTATTTCGAGCGGCATGACGGCCAGGCCGCGACGATCGAGGACTTCTTGAAAGTCTTCGAGGACGTCTCGGGCCGGGACCTCGCGCAATTCGCGCTCTGGTACCATCAGGCCGGCACGCCGAACCTGACGGTGAGTTCGACGCATAATGCGGCGGCCAAGGAATTCACGCTGGAGATCGAACAGTCGGTGCCGCCGACGCCGTCGGAAAGCCGCAAGCGGCTGATGCATATTCCCCTTGCATTCGGGCTTGTCGGCGCCGGCGGCAAGCCCGTCGCTTGGGACAGCGTCGAGGGCGCGGCGGTGGATAACGGCGTCATCCATATCCGCAAGCGCCGGCACACGGTCCGCTTCGCCGGCGTTTCGGAACGGCCTTCGGTGTCGCTCAACCGCGGCTTCTCGGCGCCGATCACGCTTTCGGTGCAGCAGAAACCGGAAGACCAGTTCTTCCTCGCGGCACATGACAGCGACGCCTTCTCGCGCTGGCAGGCGTTCAACACGCTTTTGACCGATGCGCTGATCGCGGCCTTCCGCCAGGTGCTTGGCGGCAAGCAGCCGGTCTTTGCGGCGCGGCTGGCCGAGCTTGCCGGCAGGATCGCCGGCGACGAGGCGCTGGAACCGGCATACCGGGCGCTGGCGCTGGCGCTGCCCGGCGAAGCCGACATCGCCCGCGACATCGGCAAGGGCATCGATCCCGACGCCATTTTCGCTGCGCGCGAGGCGCTGGCGCGGGCGATCACCGAAACAAACAGCGACGCCTTTTCGGCGCTCTATGACAGCCTTGCAGACAAGGGTCCGTTCAGCCCGGACGCGGCGAGCGCCGGACGCAGGGCTCTGCGCAACACCCTGCTCGATTACCTTTCGCTCCTGCCGGGCGGCGCAGGCCTCGCCGCGCGGCACTTCAATGCCGCCACGAACATGACCGACCGCGCGGCGGCGCTGGCCGTGCTGGCGCATCGCCATTCAGGCACGGCCGAGGCCGAAGAGGCGCTGGCCGCCTTCGAGGCACGCTATCGCGGTGATGCGCTGGTGCTCGACAAATGGTTCCAGATCCAGGCCGGAGTGCCCGGCGCAAAGACCGTCGACAAGGTGCGTGCGCTCATGCGGCACCCCGCCTTCTCGATCGCCAATCCGAACCGGGTGCGATCGCTGATCGGCACCTTCTCCAGCGCCAACCAGACCGGCTTCCACCGCCCCGACGGTGAAGGCTATCGCCTGTTCGCCGAGACGGTGCTGGAGGTGGAGAAGCGGAACCCGCAGGTGGCAGCGCGACTGGCGACGGCGCTCAGGTCCTGGCGCTCGCTGGAGCCCGGACGCCAGGCCAAGGCCAAGCAGGCGCTGCTCGATATGGCCAAGGCCGAGAACCTGTCGGCGGATCTGCGCGATATCGTGGAGCGGACACTGGCGTAGCGCCTCTCCTTCACCCCTTGTGGGAGGAGGGAAAGCGCAAATTTCAATCAACTTTTAATCTTTTTCGCCCGCGCCTCTGGACAAGGCGAATCGGCTTTGATTCTTTAATGGCGATTCGGGCGTGCGGCGTATCCGGGTCATCCAGTATACGGCAGATCGGGGAGTGCCATTTATGGCCAAGGCGGACGCGTGGGGCGCGCCCGGAGGGAAGGCTTTTGCGCGTCGCAAGGCAAGGAACGATGGACTTGCCGGCAATACACGCCTGATCGCCGAACCTGCCTATCAGCGGCTCTTAGCTGCCGAGCCCTTTCTTCGCCGTTCGATCCCGGCTCTGATCATCATCTTCCTGATCGTCATCGCCGCGCTGCGTTTCCTGTCGCTGATGAACGAGCATGACGAGATCGAGCGCGACGCCAAGGCCGTGCTGGCGCTGGGCGCGGGCCAGATGGCGCAGGCCATCACCGCCGACCCCAGCGCTGCGGGCGCCAACGCCATAAGCCTCCTCGAAAGCACCAGTCGCCAGGGCGCGATGAGCCGCGCCCATGTGCTCGCCATCACCGACGCCAACTTCAAGGTCATCGCCGTCTCGCCGCTGTCGACGGGCTGGCAGGGCCGCACGCTGGACAGTCTGATCCTGGGCGGCCAGCCGCTGTTCATGTTCGGCGACCGCGCTGGCGTCATGGATGTCTCGATCGCCGGACAGGACTGGTTTGCCGCCGTCAGCCTCGGCCGCGATCGCAAACACGCGGCCGCCGTGCTGGTGCCCCAGGAAGCGGTGTTCGAAAGCTGGCGCAAGTCGATGTCGCTCAACGTCACGCTCTTCGTGCTGACGGCGGGCGTGCTGATCGTCATCCTCTACGCCTATTTCGGCCAGGCGGCGCGCGCCCAGGCCGCGGACCGCATCTATCTGGAGGCGCATCAGCGCATCGACATGGCGCTGGTTCGCGGCCGCTGCGGGCTGTGGGACTGGGACATGGTGCGCGGCAAGATGTACTGGTCGCGCTCGATGTACGACATGCTAGGCTATGAGCCCTGTGATACGATGCTTTCCTTCGGCGAGGTCGACGAGATCATCCACCCGGACGACGGCGACCTGTTCGAGCTCGCCAACCGCATCGTCGAGCGCGAGATCGATCATATCGACCAGGTCTTCCGCATGCGCCATGCCGACGGACAGTGGGTGTGGATGCGGGCCCGCGCCCAGGTGATCGATCCGGAGGCGCCTGAAATCCAGCTGATTGGGATTGCCGTCGACGTTACCGAGCAGCGGCACCTGGCGCTGCGTTCGGAAGCGGCGGACATGCGGCTCAGGACCGCGATCGAGAACATCAATGAATCCTTCGTGCTGTGGGATGCCGCCGAGCGGCTGATCATGTGCAATTCGAAGTTCCAGAAGGACAACGGGCTGTCGGACCGCGACGTCGTGCCCGGCATTCTCCGCGACACGGTGGAGGAGCGGATGCTGGCCTTCGCCTCGGAGCGCAGGCTCGCCAACGCCAACGGGCCGCAGGGCGGCGTCAGCTTCGAACGCCAGCTCGCGGACGGCCGCTGGCTGCAGGTCAACGAGCTCAGGACCCGCGACGGCGGCATCGTCTCAGTCGGCTCCGACATCACCCAGATCAAGCTGCATCAGGAGAAGCTGGTCGACAGCGAGCGCCGGCTGATGGCGACGATTCACGACCTCAGCCTCGCCCGCCGCGCCGAGGAAGAACGCGCCAGCGAACTGGTCGAGCTCAACCGCAAATACATGAAGGAAACCGAGCGCGCCGAGGCGGCCAATCGGGCAAAGTCCGAATTCCTCGCCAATATGTCGCACGAGCTGCGCACGCCGCTCAACGCCATCATCGGCTTCTCCGAATTGATGCAGCAGGGTCTGTTCGGGCCGCTCGGTTCGGAGCGCTACGAGGAATATGCCAGCGACATCAACGGCAGCGGCAAATATCTGCTCGGCGTGATCAACGACATACTAGACATGTCGAAGATCGAAGCCGGTCAGTTCTCGCTCGACCGCGAGGAGATCGACCTTTGCCCGCTGATCAAGGAGACGGTGCGGGTGATCTCGCTGCAGGCGGCGGAAAAGTCGATCAATGTCGAGACGCGCATCGCCGACGCGATGCGAGTCTACGCCGACCGCCGCGCCATCAAGCAAATCGCCATCAATCTTCTTTCCAACGCGGTGAAGTTCACCGGACAGGGGGGCAAGATCACGGTCCGGGCGCGCAACACCTCAGGCGCGCTGCTGCTCACCATCGAGGACAATGGCTGCGGCATCCCCAAGCAGGCGTTGAGCAAGCTCGGCCGACCCTTCGAGCAGGTGCAGAACCAGTTCTCCAAGAACCACACCGGCTCGGGCCTCGGGCTTGCCATCTCGCGCTCGCTGGCCGAATTGCAGGGCGGCGCGCTGAAAATCCGCTCGACCGAAGGCGTCGGCACCATCGTGTCGGTGCGCATCCCACTGAAAAAGGCGCCGCCGGCGGTGAAAGCGGCAGCCTGACGGACGGCACCAACACCGGTTACTTTCGTAGGGCCGCGCCCGCGCGAAGCAGGAGCTCAAAGTCCTTCCGAACCTTCCGCGACGTCTCCTTGAGATGCGCCTCCAACACACCGAAATCCGGCAGGTCGGTGACAGCAAGAAGCAGGTCCGAAAGGCCTGGCGGGATATCGTCGCGCTGGAACTCGCCAGTGAGGCAAAGCCTGATCATCTGTGTCAGCGCCAGATAGAGCCTATACGCTTCGCTAAGCTCATCGCGGACATCGCCGCCCGCGAACCTGGGAGCTAGCCGCGCCAGAATGTCGGCGGTCGCCGTCACCCGGCGGCCGGGCTCGACATTGCCGGTGATGGCTGCGACCTGGGCGATGAATTCGAGATCGATGAGCCCTCCCGGGATCAGTTTGATGTCCCAGAGGTCGCGCGGCTGCTTCTCCTTTTCGATCAGCGCCCGCATGTCCGAGGCTTCGGCTTTCACCTTAGCGGCATCGCGCGGCTGCGCCAGCACCGCCGCCACTTCCCTATCGAGCTCGGCGCAGAGTTCGGCATCGCCGCCGATGGCGCGGGCCCGTGCCAGCGCCATATGTTCCCACGTCCAGGCGTCCTGGCGCTGATATTTCTTGAACGCGTCGATATGGGTGGCGACCGGGCCTTTGTTGCCGGACGGGCGCAGGCGCAGGTCCAGCTCGTAGAGCACGCCTTCGGCCGTCGGCGCCGAGACGGCCGCGATCAGGCGCTGCGTCATGCGGGTATAGTAGTGCGAAGGTGCCAGGGGCTTCTCGCCGTCGGAATCCTCGGCATCTGAATGATCGTAGAGCAGGATGAGATCGACATCCGAGCCGGCGGTGAGCTCCCGGCTGCCGAGCTTGCCCATGCCGAGGAGCGCCACCCTGCCGCCGGCAATACTGCCATGGCGCAGCGCGAATTCGGCGATCACGGCGTTGAGCGCCGCCTCGATTGTGAGGTCGGCCAGATCGGAGAAGGCGCGCCCCGCCCGCGCCGGATCGATAGAGCCGGCAAGCAGGCGCACGCCGATCAGGAATTTCTGCTCGGAGGCGAAGATGCGAAGGCGATCCAGCACATCCTCGTAGGCGCGGTCGCCCTCGAGGAAAGCGGCAAGGCGGGCCGAGAGATAGGCGCGGTCAGGCAATTCGGTGAGCAATGCCGGATCGAGCAGGCCGTCGAAGACATGCGGGCGGCGTGTGATGATGGCCGCGAGCCGGGGGGCCGCGCCCATGATCGTCGCCATCAGCTTGAGCAGCGCCGGGTTGGATTGCAAAAGCGAGAAGAGCTGAATGCCCGCCGGCAGGCCGGCGAGGAACTCGTCGAAGCGCATCAGAGCCTCGTCGGCGCGCCGCGTCTGGCCGAAGGCTTTGAGCAGCGCCGGCGTCAATTCCGTCAGCCGCTCGCGCGCTTCGGCCGACTGCGTGACGCGATACCGGCCGAAATGCCAGCCGCGGATGACGCGGCAGATGTCGCTCGGCCGCTGGAAGCCCAGGCGATGCAGCGTCTGCAGCGTGTCGGGATCGTCTACATCGCCGGTGAAGACCAGATTGCCGACGCCGGCCGAGAGCTCGGGAGCGGTCTCGAACAGCGCCGCATAGTGGCGCTCGACCTGCTGCAGCGAAGCGCGGAAGGCCTGCGTGAATTCCGCCTCGCCGGCCAACCCCAGCATCAGCGCGATGCGTTTCAGCTCCTCGTCTTCATCAGGCAGAACATGCGTCTGTTCGTCCGCCACCATCTGGATGGCGTGCTCGACGCGGCGCAGGAACCAGTATTGGCGGGTGAGCGAATCGCGCGCGTCGGCGGTGATCCAGCCACGCGCGGCGATCGCTGCGAGCATCGGCACCGTCTCGCGCCCGCGCAGTTCCGGGAAGCGGCCGCCGGCGATGAGCTGCTGGGTCTGGACGAAGAATTCGATCTCGCGAATGCCGCCGCGGCCGAGCTTGACGTTATGGCCCTTCACGGCGATCTCGCCATGGCCCTTGTGGGCATGGATCTGGCGCTTGATTGAATGGACGTCGGCGATCGCGGCATAGTCCATGTATTTGCGCCAGACATAGGGCTGCAATTCCTTGAGAAAGGCGGCACCGGCGGCGAGGTCGCCGGCAACCGGCCGCGCCTTGATCATGGCCGCCCGCTCCCAGTTCTGGCCGCGCGCCTCGTAATAACGAAGCGCCGCCTCGATCGGGATCGCCAGCGGCGTCGAGCCGGGATCCGGCCGGAGCCTCAGATCGGTGCGGAAGACATAGCCGTGCTCGGTGCGGTCCTGCAGGACGCGCACGAGCCGACGGGTGAGCCTGGAGAACAGCTCGGTCGCATCGAGCGGGTCGGTGATGGCCGGCGCCTCCGGATCGAAGAAGACGACGAGGTCGATATCGGAGGAAAAATTCAGCTCATGCGCGCCGAGCTTGCCCATGCCGAGCAGGATCCAGCCCGAATCCCTGGCAGGTTTCGCCGGATTCGGCAGCTTGAGCTTGCCTTGCCGGTGCGCGTCGAGCAGCAGGAAATCGACGGCGGCGCATGTGCAGGCATCCGCGAGATCGCTGAGGCGGCGCACGGTCACCCAGGTCTCAGCCTCGCCTGAAAGATCGGCGAGCGCGATCAGGAAATGCGCTTCGGTCTTCCATTGCCTGAGCGCCATCATCAGGCTCGATTCCGAGGCTTCATCCGCCCCGGCCGCGCCGGCAATCGCCTGGCCGATGGCATTGAGCCGCGCTTCGATCGTCCGGTCGAACAGCGTGTCGAGAATTGCCGGCCGGCGGCGCGCCACATCGCGCAGGAAGGGCGAGAGGTCGAAAACGGCCGCCAGCAGGGCCTGCAGCTGCCCTTCGCCCGCAAGGAGCGCGGCGAGGCGGGAAAGCCCTTCCTCCTCGGCGGCATCGGCGATTTCCGACAGCTCACGCCGGGCATGCTCCGCATCCAGAGGGCGGAGCGCCAGTGTCGGGCTAAGCCGGAACTCGGATTCGATTTTCTTGTTCGCCATCTATCCGTGCCATCAATGTGTCTCCCGCAACGGGAAACTCATGACCACGGACAATCCGGGATCGGCAGGTAAAAGATCAAGCCTTCCGTTGTGAAAAGTCATGATTGCCTTGGCTAGGCTGAGGCCGAGGCCCGAGCCTGGTTGCGAGCGGCTCTTTTCCAGGCGCACGAAGCGCTCGGTGGCGCGGGCGCGGTCGGCGTCGTCGGGGATGCCGTGGCCATTGTCGGTGACTGTGAGCTTGATCTCGCTTCCGGCGCGCTCCAGCGCTACCCGCACCTTCGGCGCTTCGACAGCGCCGGTCGAGTATTTGATGGCGTTGTCGACGATGTTGGACAGCGCCTGGCCGATCAGCTCGCGGTTGCCGTTGATCGTCAGGGCCTCGGGCGCGGTCGTCTCCAGCGCGACGCCCGCTTCCTCCGCCACCGGCTCGTAGAGCTCGACGACATCGCTCACCGTGGCGGCGAGATCGACGGGGCCGGTCTGTTCCGAGGAATAGCCGGCCTCAAGACGCGAGATCATCAGGATGGCGTTGAACGTCTTGATGAGCTGGTCGGATTCCGCGATCGTGCCTTCCAGCGCCTGACGGTAGTCCTCCGTCTTGTGCCTGCCGGCGAGCGTCGCCTCGGCGCGGTTGCGCAACCTGGTCAGCGGCGTCTTCAGATCATGGGCGATGTTGTCGGAGACCTGCTTCAGCCCCTCGTTCAGCATGGCGATCCTGGCCAGCATCGAATTGAGGTTTTCCGACAGGCGGTCGAATTCGTCGCCGGCGCCGGTGACTGGCAACCGTCCGCTGAGATCGCCGCCCATGATGCGGCGGCTTGCGTCCGAGACGCTGTCGATGCGCTTCAGCGCGGAGCGGCCGACAAAGAACCAGATCAGGATGCCGCCAAGCCCCATCATGCCCAGCGCCAGGGTCAGCGCGCGGCTGATGACGGCACGGAAGCGCTCGGGCTCGCCGAGGTCGCGGCCGACCAGCATGATCATCTGGTTGGGCAGCCTCAGCACCAGCGCGATGGCGTTGTGGCCCTTTTCCCCTGTCGACTGGGGAGCGTTGCCGTTGTCGCCGGTCTGGGGTGCGGGCTGGTCGGTAGCACCATTGCGCAGCCGGTCGAGCTCACCCTCGCCGAAGCGCTGGTAGGAAAAGGGCTCCGTCGTCCAGCCCTCGGTCTCTATCACCCCCGGCTCCAGGCTCTGCACATTGCCGGTCAGGATCTGGCCGTTGGCATCCGCGATCAGATAGAGATTGGCGCCGGGCTGGCGCGAACGGGCTTCGACCACGCGCACCAGCACCGGCAGGCCGCCGCGCTGATAGGCGCGGGCCAGGCCCAGCACCTCGTCGTTGATGGTCTCCTGTGTCTGCGCTGTCAGCATGCGCGCCGACAGCGACGTCATATAGAGGACGAGCAGCACCGCGCAGAGCGCGAAAAGCAGAAGATAAAGCGCCGAGAGCCGGGCCGCGGTCGTCTTCATGATGGCCGGCAGGGATAGAGCCATAGCGGGTTCTAGCCGCCCTTCAGCATGTAGCCGGCGCCGCGGATCGTGTGCAGGATCTGCTTGTCGAAGCCTTTTTCGATCTTGCCGCGCAGGCGCGAGACGTGGACGTCGATGACATTGGTCTGCGGATCGAAATGATAGTCCCAGACATTTTCCAGAAGCATGGTGCGCGTCACCACCTGGCCGGCATGGCGCATCAAATATTCGAGCAGGCGGAACTCGCGCGGCTGCAGCGTGATCTCCCGTCCGGCGCGCTTGACCGAATGCGACAGCCGGTCGAGCTCGAGATCGCCGACGCGGTAGACGGTCTCGGATTCGCGCGCGCTGGCGCGGCGGTTCAGCACCTCGACGCGGGCAAGCAATTCGGAAAAGGCATAGGGCTTGGTGAGATAGTCGTCGCCGCCGGCGCGCAGGCCCGTGACGCGGTCGTCGACCTCGCCCAGCGCCGAAAGGATCAGCACCGGCGTGGTGTTGCCGCGCGAACGAAGGGCGGCGATCACCGACAGGCCGTCGCGGCGCGGCATCAGGCGGTCGACCACCATCACGTCATAGTCGCCGGAATCCGCGAGTGCGAAGCCGGTCTCGCCGTCGCCGGCGACATGGGCTGTGTGGCCCGCTTCGGCAAAGGCTTTCTGCAAGTAGTCCGCCGCCTCGCGATCGTCTTCCATGACGAGAATCTTCATGGAGCCGTTATACGCGATTTCACTGGAAGTTTGAGGGGCAGTCATTTCTTCTGGCCTTGCATTCATTAGTCGCATGTCTTCTTCCCAAAACCGGCGACCACTTTTGGGCGACATGCGATAAAGCGGCAGCGGGTGATGGGAAACCCGCTGCCGCCAGGAGCGAAACACGGTGACTGACTTACGTGCTCGGCCCCATGTTTTCCCGGCGGCGGCTCGGGGGTGTTGATACCGCCGCAGGGAAAATCTGAACGTCTTCTAGTGGCGCATGATCCTTTCCGAAAACCCATGAGGTTTTCGGGGTCATGCGCGGTACCTCAGCCCTTGCCGACCGGCAGCGCGACGAAGCGGTTGCTATCGTCGCGGGTGATCTGCATCAGCACCGCCTTGCGGCCGGCCTTGGCGGCATCGGTCATCGCCTTGGAGACGTCGTCGGTTGTGTTCACCTCGTTCGAATTGATCGAGGTGATGACATCGCCGGGCTGGATGCCGCGGTCGGCCGCGTCGCTGTCGGGATCGACGTCGGTGACCACGAGGCCCTTGCCGTTTTCGGCCTTGGTGACAGTCAGGCCGAGATCGGCAAGCGTGTCGGGCTTGGCTGCGGGCGCCGACTGCTTGCTGTTGTCGTCGTTCGAGGCCTGCTTGTCGCTCGCGGGCAGCGTACCGAGATCGACCTTGACCGTCTCGTCCTTGCCGTTGCGCCAGACCGTGACGTCGACCGATTTGCCCGGCGCGAACGCACCGATCATGCGGGCGAGCTCCTTCGGCGAGGCGACATCCTTGCCGTCGACCTGGGTGATGACGTCACCGGCGACAATGCCTGCCTTCTTGCCCGGCCCGCCATCCTGGGCGCTCGACACCAGCGCGCCCTTGTCGGACTTCAGGCCGAGCGACTCGGCGATGTCCTTGGTGACCGGCTGGATCTCGACGCCGAGCCAGCCGCGCTGGACCGAGCCGTTCTTCATCAGGTCCTCGACGACCTGCTTGGCCGTCGAGGCCGGGATGTCGAAGGCGATGCCGACGCTGCCGCCCGACGGCGAGAAGATGGCGGTGTTGATGCCGATCACCTGGCCGTTGAGGTTGAAGGTCGGACCGCCCGAATTGCCGCGGTTGACCGAAGCGTCGATCTGAATGAAGTCGTCATAGGGACCGGCGCCGATGTCACGGCCGCGGGCCGAGACGATGCCTGCGGTGACGGTGCCGCCAAGGCCGAAGGGATTGCCGACGGCAACCACCCAGTCGCCGATGCGGACCTTGGAATCGTCGGCGAAGTCGACATAGGTGAACTTGTTGCCGCCGCCATCAACCTTCAGCACGGCAAGATCGGTGCGCGGATCCGTGCCGATCAGCTTGGCGTCGAGTTCCTTGCCGTCATTGGTGACGACACTGAAGTCCGAGCCTTCCGAAACAACATGGTTGTTGGTGACGAGATAGCCATCCTCGGAGATGAAGAACCCCGACCCTTGAGCGATCGGACGCGGCTCACCATTGCCGTGGTTGCGGTGGTTGAAGCGGCGCATGCCGAACTGGCCGCCCTGGTCACCGAAGCCGCGGAACTCCTTGAAGAAGCGGCGCAGCTGCGGATTGTCGGGCAGATTGTCGAAGCCATTCTGATCGTCGGAGCCGTCATCGGCCGTCGGCTGGATCTTGGCCTTGACCTTGACGCTGACGACCGCCGGCGAGACGTGCTCGACGACATCGGCGAAACTCGGCATCTGCGGGGCTTCGACGCGCACGGCATCGGCCAGCACGGGGGCGGTGCCGGTTGCAAGCATGCCCGCGCCGACCGTGCCGACGACGGCCAGGGAAGCGACGGCGGCCATCAGGCGCTTTCGGGTGCGGAAATATGAATTGGGGGCAATATTCATGGGGTCTCGTTTCCTCTTTCGAAGGGATGCGCTCAGGCGAAGCATCCTCGGGCAAAAGGATTAGAGAGCCGCACATTACGGCGCCATTTCCGGTACATGAAAGTTTTGTAATGTTGGCCGGGTTCGTCCTTCCTGGGCCAAGCAGGAGCGAAGCGACATGCGCAGTCCATAAAATGACGACCACGGAAGCGGTCGAAGCCATTCACCACGGTCCGCGATGGCGTTCAGTCGCGCAGCATCTTGTCCAGTGCCGCCTGCTCGTCGGCCGAAAGCGTGGTCGATGCCGGGCGGCGCGTGCGGGCGCTGAGCACGATGAAGAGGCCGCCGGCCAGAAGCAGAAGCACAGGCGTGCCCCACAAAAGCGCGTTGCGCAGGCTGAAGCGCGGCTTGAGCAGGACGAACTCGCCATAGCGCGAGACGATATAGTCCATCACCTGCTGGTCGGTGTCGCCGGCCACCAGCCGCTGGCGCACGAGGATGCGCAGGTCGCGGGCGAGATCGGCGTCGGATTCGTCAATCGACTGGTTCTGGCAGACCATGCAGCGCAGGCCTTCCGAAAGCGCGCGCGCCCTCGCCTCCAACGCGGGGTCCTGCAGCACTTCATCAGGCTTCACCGCCTGTGCCGTGCCGGCGAAGGACAGCGCCAGCAGCAGGACCAGCGAGGCGAGTGAAAATCTCGACCTCATGTCGGGTTCGCCAAGGCCGCCGCCGGCTTGCGCCGCTTTGCCGGCGCGCCGACGCGCAGGCGGCGATCGAGCAGCGACATGGCGGCGCCCGCCATCATCACCAGACCGCCGCCCCAAATCAGCGTCACCAGCGGCTTCCACCAGAGCCGCACGACGACGGAGCCGTCCTTGTTCTCGTCACCGAGCGACAGATAGAGCTGGCTCAAGCCAAGCGTCCTGATGCCGGACTCCGTCGTCACCGTCTGGCGCACCGGATAGAAACGTTTGGCCGAGGTAATCTCGCCATCGGGATTACCGCCGGCGCCCATCAGCAGGAAGCGGCCGCGATCCTCGGTGAAGTTCGGCCCCTTCTGTGGGGTGAGTCCCTCGAAGCGAAGCGTGTGGCCGGAGAGCTCCACGGTTTCGCCGGGACGCAGGGTGAGGATTTTCTCGGTGCCGAAGCAGAGCGTGCCGACGATGCCGAGCAAGGTCAGGCCGAGGCCGATATGCGCAAGCGCCGTGCCGAAGACCGAGCGCGGCAGCCCGGCTAAGCGGCGAAGCATGACGGCCGGCGCCACGGAGCCGGCGCCGGATTTGACGGCAAGGTCGGTCAGCGCGCCGGCGACCAGCCAGACGGCAAGGCCGACGCCAAGGGCGGCGAACACGGAGGCACCGTCGATGAACAGGCCGGTGACCAGCATCGCGGCGATCGCCAAAGCGAAAGCCGCCATCAGCCGCTGCGAGGCGGCAATGACGTCGCCGCGCTTCCAGGCGAGCAGCGGGCCGAACGGCACGATGGCAAGCAGCGGCAGCATCAGCGGACCGAAGGTCAGGTCGAAGAAGGGTGCGCCGACCGAGATTTTGCCGCCCGTCAGCGCTTCGAGCGCCAGCGGGTAGAGCGTGCCGACAAGCACCGTTGCCGTGGCGGTGGTGAGGAACAGGTTGTTCAGCACCAGCGCGCCCTCGCGCGAGATCGGATGGAACAGGCCGCCCGCCGTCAACTGTGAGGCACGTAGCGCAAACAACGTCAGCGAGCCGCCGATGAACAAAGTCAGGATGCACAGGATGAAAACGCCGCGCGTCGGATCGGTGGCGAAGGCGTGCACCGAGGTTAGCACCCCGGAACGCACCAGGAAGGTGCCGAGCAGCGACAGCGAGAATGTGAGGATAGCCAGGAGCAGCGTCCAGATCTTCAGCGCCGAGCGCTTCTCCATAACGATGGCCGAATGAAGCAGCGCCGTGCCGGCAAGCCACGGCATGAAGGAGGCGTTCTCGACCGGATCCCAGAACCAGAAGCCGCCCCAGCCGAGCTCGTAATAGGCCCAGTAGGAACCCATGGCGATGCCGCCGGTCAAAAACATCCAGGCGACCAGCGTCCAGGGTCGCACCCAGCGCGCCCAGGAGGCGTCGATGCGACCCTCGATCAGCGCCGCGACCGAGAAGGAGAAGCAGATCGAGAAGCCGACATAGCCGAGATAAAGCATCGGCGGGTGGATCGCGAGGCCGAGATCCTGCAGGATAGGGTTGAGGTCGCGGCCCTCGATCGGCGCCGGATTGAGGCGGATGAACGGATTGGATGTCGCCAGGATGAACAGGAAGAAAGCGGCGCCGATCATGCCCTGCACGGCCAGCACATTGGCCTTGAGCGTCGCCGGCAAATTGTTGCCGAAAACCGCGACCAGCGCGCCGAAGAAGGTCAGGATCAGCACCCAGAGCAGCATCGAGCCTTCATGGTTTCCCCAGGTGCCGGTGATCTTGTAGATCATCGGCTGCAGCGAGTGGGAGTTCTCCCACACGCTCGCCACCGAGAAGTCCGAGCCGGCATAGGCGCTCGCGAGGGCCGCGAAGGAGAGCGCGGTCAAGGCGAAGCCGGTAACCGTGACCGGACCGCCGACCGCCATCAGCCGCTGGTTGCCGGTGCGGGCGCCGACCAGCGGCACCAGCATCTGCACCAGCGAGAGCGCGAAGGCCAGGACGAGGGCGAAATGTCCGGTCTCTACCATTATTGAGTCTTGCTTTCCTGCCAAACGCCTTTGGCCTTCAGGCGGTCCGCGACTTCCTTGGGCATGTAACGCTCGTCATGCTTGGCCAAGACGCTGTCGGCGACGAAGACGCCATCCGGGCCGAAAGCGCCCTCGGTGATGACGCCCTGCTCTTCGCGAAAGAGGTCCGGCAGGATGCCGGTATAGGTGACCTTGACCGATTTCTGCTTGTCGGTGACCGAGAAGGCGACGGTGGCGCCCTGTCCGCGCACGATGGTACCCTTCTCGACGAGACCGCCGAGCCGGATGCGCTGGCCGGGGGGCACGCTCGCCGTGGCGAGATCGGCGGGCATGTAGAAATAGGAGGCCTTCTGTCCCAGCGCATAAAAGGTGAGCCCCGCAGCGGCACCGAGGAAAGCCAGCCCCGCCAGGATCACCGACATACGCTTCTGCTTGCGCGTCATTGCCTTACTCCGTCGCTGTCACGCCGAGCGAGGCGGCGAAGGCGGTGAATTTCTTGGCCTGTTCACTGTCGGCGCCAAAGGCGGCGACAGCGCGGCCGAGCGCGTCGCGCGCCTTTTCGGCCTTGCCAAGCACGACATAGGAACGGATGAGCCGCATCCATCCTTCCTCGTCCCGAGGGTTCTGCTTCAATTTGTCGTCGAGTCCGGCGACCATGGTCTCGATCATCGCCTGCCGGTCCTGCAGCGACATCTGTTGCGCGGCTTCCACCTGCTGCGCGTCTGGGCCGTTGGCTGGCGTGGCATCGGCGACAGCGGGGCCGCCCGCTTCGCCAAGCGCCTGCTGGACGGCGCTGCGCCAAGGTGAATCCGGCGCGAGCTGGCCGAGCATCTTTTGCCAGGCGGCGACAGCCTCGGCCTTCCTGCCTTCCTGTGCCAGGCCGACCGCCAGGTAGAAATTCGCCTTGGCGTTGGCCGGGTCGAGCTTCAGGGCCGCTTCGAAAGCATTTTGGGCGTCCGCCGAAACGATGCCACCGGCAGCGCTGGCGATCGCCTCGCCAAGGCCCGACTGGCGCACGGCGCTGTCGCCGTCGAGGCGGATGGCGTTGCGGTAGGCGGTCACGGCGTCGGGAAAGCGCTGCAGCCGAAGATAGATCGGCGCCAGCACGTCCCAGCCCTTGCCATCGGACGGATTGGCGGCGAGATGGGCTTCGGCGCGGGCGACCAGCTCGTCGACCGAGGAGTCGGCCGGGTTCTTGGCCAGACGTTCGGCCAGTGGCTGGGAAGGCAGATCGGGAGAGCCGAGCATGCCGTAAAGCCCCCAGCTCAGCAGCGGAACGGCAAGCACGGCCATGCTGGCGACCCATTTGGCACTGCGCGCAGGCTTGGGCGTTGCCGCGCCCGGCTGCATAGCCGCGGCCAGACGCAGGATGCGCCGGCCGATCTCGGCACGCGCCTCCTCGGCCTCCCCCGGCTGGATCAGGCCGCGCGCCATGTCGCGGTCGAGCTCGGAAAGCTGGTCGCGATAGACTTCGAGATCGTGATCGCCGGCCGGCGACGCGTCCTTCATGCCGCCGGTAAGCGGCAACAGCACCGCCAGGCTGGCACCCAGCGTGAGGATTGCGGCTATGACCCAGAACAGCATGCCTATTCCAATAACGGCAGAGCCCTGCCCTGCCAACACGACCATCGTGCGACGCTTTGACGGCGGGCGCGCCGCTCGGCCTTGATCGAGGTCAACCTGAGCGAATAATTAGGCGCGCCCGACTTGTCTTCTAGGTCAGCGGCGTCCAGCTGCCGTCGGCGTTGCGGCAGGCAGTGCCGCGCGCGGTGACGCCCGCGCCGCCGGTATAGACGGTGTGGGTGTACTGGCGGCAATCCTGGGAGCCGACCCGGTAAGGCTGGGCGGCGACGACCTCGCCATAATGCGAGGAGTTGTCGCTCTTCCACGTCACCTTCTGGCCGCTGGTGTTGTATTCCAGCGCCTTGTACTCCGCTTCCAGGCCCTTGCGCTTTTCGGCATCGCTGAGGCCCGAACCGATCGATCCGCCGATAAGCCCGCCATTCATGGCCGAAACGATGCCGGTCGAGACCTTGCCGCCGGTCGGCGGCGTGGAAACAGGCGTAACAGGAGAGGTCGGACCACCCCTGCCCAACGTCGTGCAGCCGGAAACGGCGAGCAGGGCGGAAACGAGCGCGACGCGAATCTTCATGCCGACAACCGGTTCTCTTCAGCGGGATGGAACTGGATGGACTGGGGGCGCGCCATCAGGAGGTTTTCATCGCCATAGTGTTGATATTTGTCGGAAATTTGGCCGTTGGCGGCCGCGCGTAAATCGATAAGGAACATCACTGAAGGCTCCGCAATTTCACCACCACCCGCAAGCCGCCCATGCCGGACCGTTCCAGCGCCAGCGAGCCTCCATACTCGTTGACGAGGTCGGCGACAATGGCAAGGCCAAGCCCTGTTCCCGGCTTCGTCTCGTCCAGTCTCTTGCCACGCTTCAATACCTCTCGCGCGCTGTCCTCGGGAATGCCCGGGCCGTCATCCTCTATAACGATTTCAAACAGGTTGCCGCTTCCCGAGATAGTGGCGACCGTCACGGCGACGGCGGTCTTTGCCCATTTCATCGCATTGTCGAGCAGATTGCCGAGCAGCTCCTCGAGATCCTCGCGCTCGCCGGCAAAGACGATCTCGTCCATCGGCAGGGACAACTGCAGCCTCGTTTGCGGGTTGAGCTTGCGCAGCACGCGCACCATGCGCTCGACCAGCGGCACAACCGGCGTGCGGAAGACGACGCTGTCGCGCTGCGCGGCGACGCGCGCGCGCTGCAGATAGTGATCGACCTGTTTCTGCATGGAGGCCACCTGCTCGGCGATCAACTGGCCCTTGGTCCCGCCGAGGGCTCGGCCCTCATTGATCAGCACGGCCAAAGGCGTCTTCAGCGAATGGGCAAGGTTGCCGACCTGGGTGCGCGAGCGCTCGACGATACGCCGGTTGTTCTCGATCAGCGCGTTGGTCTCATTGGCCAGCGGCTCGATCTCGGCCGGGAAGCTGCCATCGAGCTTCTGTGCGGTGCCTTCGCGCACCATGGCCAGCGCATTGCGGACCCGGCGCAAGGGCTGGAGACCCAAGAGAATGGCGATGGCGTTGATGGCGATCATGCCGACGCCGAACAGCGAGAGATAGGTGAGCAGGCGGCGCTGGAAGCTTGCGATCTCCTGCTCCAACTCGCTGTGGTTGCCCATGACGCGGAAGCGGGCCGCGCGGTTCTTGGCGTCGAGAACGAACTCGCTCTCGAACACTTCAAGCTGCTCGCCCTTGATGCCTTCCATCGAGTAGCTGCGCTGGAAATTCGAGTTGAACGGGACCTCCGCGACGCTCGGCGACAGGAGCGAGGTCGTCATCGAGGAGGAATGGATTTCGCCATGCACGCCTTCGGAGGCGGGCTCCACCGACCAGTACCAGCCGGAATTCGGCTCGGAAAAGCGCAAGTCGCCGAGGTCGGGCGAGCCGGTCAGCGCGCCGTTGTCGGAAATGCCGACGGAGCCGATCAGGTTGAACAGATGCGCGGAAAGCAGGCTGTCGAAGCCGCGTTCGCTGGCCTGGCGGTAAAGTGTGGTGATAAGGGTGAAGATGACGACCAGCGTCAGGATCGCCCAGATGGTCGAAAAGGCGATGACGCGAAAGGTCAACGAGCGCGGCCAGAGCCGCAGCCTTGAAAGCCACGTTCTCATCGTTGGCTTCAGCGGTTCCGCGTCACGCCTCCGGCTCACGCATGCGATAGCCCATGCCACGCACGGTTTCGATCATGTCGATGCCCATCTTCTTGCGAAGCCTGCCGACAAATACCTCGATGGTGTTGGAATCGCGGTCGAAATCCTGGTCGTAGAGATGCTCGACCAGTTCGGTACGCGACACCACCTCGCCCATATGATGCATCAGATAGGCGAGCAGCCTAAACTCGTGCGAGGTGAGCTTCAGCGGCACGCCATTCACGTCGGCCTTGGAAGCCTTGGTGTCCAGCCGCAACGGCCCGCAGGTAAGCTCTGACGAGGCATGGCCCGCCGCGCGGCGGATCAGCGCCCGCACCCGGGCCAGCACCTCTTCGATATGGAAAGGCTTTGTCACATAGTCATCGGCGCCGGCGTCGATGCCGGCCACCTTGTCGCTCCAGCGGTCGCGCGCGGTGAGGATCAGCACCGGCATCTTGCGCCCGCCGCGGCGCCAGCGCTCGACGACACTGATGCCATCCATCTGCGGCAGGCCGATGTCGAGGACGACGGCATCGTAAGGTTCGGTGTCGCCCAGGAAATGCCCCTCCTCGCCGTCATAGGCACGGTCGACCACATAGCCGGCATCGACCAGCGCATCGGCCAGTTGCCGGTTGAGATCCTTGTCATCCTCGACGACGAGCACGCGCATGGGTTGAAGCCTGTTGTTGAATAGACGTATAGGCCGATTCCGCCAGCCAGGGAAACGAGAGGGTCAGTCCATCGGGACGACGATTTCCGAGCGGCGCGGACGCTGTCCATCTTTGCCGGGAACGAGCACCACGATGACGCAAACCTGCTGGCCGCCCCGCGTCGCCTGCGAGGCCTTGGCCAATGTGCCGCCGTTCTGCGCGGCGACTTGCTGGCCGATGGCGTAGCAGTCGTTGGCCGCAAGCACCACCGGCTGATCGACCGACGGGTCGATGACCGGCATTGCCGTCGTCTGCGACGCAAAGAGGCTGGTTGCGGCAAGCGTCAGCACTGCTTTGCGGAGGTGAGAGCCAAGATTTTTCATGATCACGGTTCTAACGCATATGGGCTGAACGTGAAATGAACGGTGAACGATCGAATATTCATGCCCGCCACCCCCTGCGCGCGCCGATGCCAAGGCTCCCTCAAGCCGGCTTTGAATTCATAGCCGGAAAAACAGTCGATCCGCTACGCTTTTTGGCCCGCCGATTCCGCGCCTTGCGTTAACTGGTGTAGAAACGCCGGACGGCCATGGAGGATGCGATGACGCGCGAGGATATTGCCGATCTTTACCGGGGCTACATCGCCTGCCTGAATGACCAGGATTGGGACAATCTCGGCCGCTTCGTCGGCGAGGAGGTGCAGTATAATGGCGAGACGATCGGGCTTTCGGGCTATCGCCGCATGCTGGAGGGCGATTTCGAGGCGATTCCCGACCTTCGTTTCAACATCGAGCTTCTGATCTCGGAGCCGCCGCGCGTCGCGGCGCGCCTGCATTTCGACTGCCGCCCCAAGGGTGTGCTGTTCGGATTGCCGGTCTATGGCAAGCGCGTCAGCTTCGCCGAGAACGTCTTCTACGAATTCCACGACAGCCGCATAAGGGAGGTCTGGTCGGTCATCGACAAGGCGGCCATCCAGGCACAGCTCTGAAACCCGCAGCCGCTCAGATAGCTTCCTGCGTCAAGGCGCGGAAACGCAGCAATCCATGATGGACCGCAAGGTCCTCGTCGTAACGCGCATCGGCGAATTCCAGCGACAAGCAAGTCTGGCCGCGCGGACCGATGGAAAGTGCCGCGCCATCGAGGCGCGCCTTGATGCTGTCCATGATGAGCCGCGTCTCGGCTTCTCCTTGAGCCTTCGACCAGATGTGCAAAGTGATCAACTGGTCATTGTCGTTGTCGGCTCCGGTCTCGAGATCGAAGGCGCTGGTGCGGCCGTAGGTGACGTGCGGATAGGCGGCCTTGGCGTCGGCGCGCTCGAGCAGGCCGGCGCCGCCGAGCAGCGCCGACAGCGACGCATCGGTCTTCAGCCTCAGGAATAAAGCCTGCATCAAATCGCCAGGCGCCGTCATCTACCGTCCATCGCCAACACATGTCTCCGCACCGCGGCCAACCTCGGCAAAGTAGCCGCGCTCGCGATCGGATGCCAGACCGCGAATCGGTTTGACTATAGCGTGAGGGCGAAGGTCTCGAATTTATTACGTTTTCGTCAAATCACGAGACCGGTGCTGCGCCGCCTTCCTCGGTGCGCTTGGCAATGAACTCGTCGAGCACGCCGGCGGTAGCGGCAGCGAAGGCCGGCGGCTGGAAATCGGAAAGTATCCGCTTCCAGATGCCGGTCGCGCGCTCCGTCGCCGTCTTCGAACCGGATTGCGTCCAGTTGCCGAAATTCGACCAGTCGGCGACCAGCGGCTCGTAGAAAGCGGTGCGGTAGCGCGCCATTGTGTGCGCGGCCGAGAAGAAATGGCCGCCGGGCTGAACTTCGGCGATGGCCTCGAAGCCGACGGCGTCGGCGTCGCCCGGCGTCGTGGCGCAAAGTTCGGCGACCGTCTGCAGCGCCTCGATGTCGGTGATCAGCTTTTCCAGGGAGACGCTGAGACCACCTTCCAGCCAGCCAGCAGCGTGGATGCAGACGGTGGCGCCGGCCAGCACCGAGCCCCATAGTGCAAACTGCGTCTCGTGCGCTGCCTGCGCATCGGAGACGTTGGCGGCGCTGCCGCCGCCGGAGCGCCAAGGCAGGCCGGTGTAGCGGGCGAGTTGCCCAGCCCCAAGCGTCGCCTTGATGTGTTCCGGCGTGCCGAAGGCCGGCGCGCCGGACTTCATGTCGACATTGGAGGAGAAGGAACCATAGACCACCGGCGCTCCGGGCCGCACGATCTGGGCCAGCGTCAAACCGGCCAGCGCCTCGGCATGCTGCAAGGTCAGCGCGCCGGCGACGGTGATCGGCGCCATCGCGCCGGCCAGGCAGAAAGGCGTGATGACCAGGACCTGGCCGGCCTTGGCGAAGTCTATGATGCCTTGCGCCATCGGGATATCCAGCTGACGCGGCGAGTTGGTGTTGATGACGGTATAGCAATGGGCGCCGGCGCGGAATTCGTCCTGAGATAGGCCACGCGCAAGGCGGATCATCTCGAAGCTGTCTTCGACCTGAGGCGTGCCGCGGGCGAAGATGAAGGGGAATTTGTCCGAGAGCGTCAGTTGCGCCCGGTTGACGGCATAGTGGCGGAAGCGGTTGTCGATATCCTGCGGCTCGACGCAGGGCCCAAGCATGTGCAGCACGTCGAAATGCTGGATCAGCTTGGTGAATTCCTCGAAGGCGGCGAGCGTTCCCGGCCGGCGGCCGCGCTCGAGATCGGTGACGTTGGGCGCGCCGGAGCCGGCCAGGAAGGCCATCGAGCCGAGCTCGAGCGTGAGATCGCGCGAGCGGTCGCCGGCGAGTGCCAGAATGGAGCGCGGAGCCGAGGCAAGTGCTGCCTCGACCATGTCGGGGCCGATCCTGACCATCTGGATGTCTTCGTCGACCAAAGCGCCGGCCTTGGCATAGATGGCGCGGGCCTCGGGCAGCAGCACCTTGATGCCGAGCTCCTCCAGCACGCGCAGCGCGGTAGCGTGGATGGCCGCGACCTGGTCGTCGGAAAAGATCGGCTGCGGCAGGAAGGGGTTCTTCAGCGACCGGTAGTTCGGGTGCCGGCTAGACTCGCTGCCCGCCTCGCCAGTGCGCCCCCGCCGGCGCTCGCGCCTTAGATCCCGTGCGGCCTCATCGATCATGGCGGTTCCTCCTTGGAACAGGATGACTTTCCTTCGAAACGTCATCCCGTTCCATCTTGTCCTCTTGTTTGAGCATGATCTTTTCCGAAAACCGGTTCCCACTTTTCAGGATCATGCTCTATCGCCGCATCGCCTTGCCTTCAGGGTCGTAGGGCGATGCCGCGATGACGCGCGCCGGCCGTTCGACTCCGACAATGTGTACGGAAAGTTCTGTCCCCTCCCCGGCGAAATCGTCATCGAGCAACGCCAGGGCGACGCTCTTGCCGAGGGTATAGCCATAGCCGCCGGAAGTGACGAAGCCGACGCGCCGGCCCTTATGCCAGACCGGCTCGAAGCCGCTGGCATCCGCGTCGACAGCGTCGACCTCCAGCGTCACGATCCGCCGAGAGACGCCGTCCTCGCGCTCTTTCAGCGCCGCCTCGCGGCCGATGAAATCGCTCTTGTCGAAAGCGATGAAGCGGTCAAGCCCGGTCTGGCCGGGCGTGTAGCCTTGCGTGAATTCGCGCGACCAGATGCCGAAACTCTTTTCCAGCCTGAGCGAATTCAGCGCGTAATAGCCGATCTCGGCGAGGCCGAGGTCTTCGCCGGCGGCAAGCAGCGTCTCGCGCAGGGTCGAATGCAGGGTGGCCGGGCAGTTTATCTCGAAACCGAGCTCGCCGGCAATGGATAGCCTTGCCACCCGGGCACGCACCATGCCGATGTCGAACTCGCCGCACGCCATGAACGGCAAGGCTGCCGCGGAGACGTCCTGATGCGTGATGCGTTCGACGATCCGTCGTGCGTTCGGACCGGTGACGAGGAAACCGGATGTGGCGTCCGAGATGTCGGTGACGGAGACGCCTTCGGCGATATGCGCCTCGAACCAGCGCATGTGGAATTCGCGCAAATAGTAAGAACCCATGATCCAGTATTCGCCGCCGCCCCAGTTGAGCACGGTGAGATCGCCCTTCAGCCGGCCGTCGGGCCCAAGCATCGGGGCAAGCTTCGCGCGGCCGGGCTTCGGCAGCCGGCAGGCGAGCAGCCGGTCGAGCCAGGCCTCTGCGCTGGGGCCTGACACGGCATAGCGCGAGAAGGCCGTAGTATCGACGAGGCCGGCAGCACGACGGACCTGCAGCACCTCGTCGCCGACGATCTCGAAAGCGTTGGAGCGCTTCAGCGTCGTCTCCTCCCGGAACCCCATCGGCGCGAAATAGGCCGGGATCTCCAGGCCCCAGGACGCCGTCCATTCGGCTCCGGCGGCGCTCATTCTGTCATAGGCGCCTGGGCGCTTCAGCGGCCGGCCTGCAGGCAGGCGCTCGTTGGGGAAGGTCATGACGAAGCGGCGGGCGTAGAACTGGCCGGTCGTCTGCCTGAGATACTCCCGGTTGGCTGCGAAGGCGCCGTAGCGGGCGATGTCCATGCCGAAGATGTCGGCTTCCGGCTCGCCGTAAATCATCCACTCGGCCAGCGACTTGCCGACGCCCCCGCCCTGGCTGAAGCCGGCCATGACGCCGCAGGCGACCCAGTAGTTTCTCAACCCCCTGACCGGGCCGACCAGCGGATTGCCGTCCGGCGTGAAGGTGAAGGCGCCGTTGACCCATTTGCGGATACCGGCGTTAGCCAGGCAGGGAAAGCGCTGATAGGCCTTGGCAAGCTCGAGACTGATGCGATCGATATCCTCCGGGATCAGCTCGATGCCGTAATCCCAAGGCGCGCCGTCCATGTTCCAGTGTTTCGGGTTCTGCTCGTAAACGCCGAGCAGCACGCCCTTCCGCTCCTGCCGCAGATAGGAGAAGCCGTCGAGATCGACGGCCAGGCCGAGTTCCTTGTCGAGCGCCGCTACCTCGGGGATTTCCTCGGTGACGAAATAATGATGCTCCATCGGCGTGACCGGCAGGTCGACGCCGGCCATCAGCCCGACCTGCTTGGCCCAAAGGCCGCCGGCATTGACGACGTGCTCGGCGACGATCGTGCCTTTTTCGGTGACGACGTCCCAGCCGCTATCGGCGCGTTGCTTCAATTCGACGACGCGGTTGCGCAGGATGACGTCCGCACCACGCTTCTTCGCGGCGCCGGCATAGGCGTGCGTGGTGCCATAGGGATCGAGATGGCCCTCGTTGGAATCATAAAGGCCGCCGAGCACGCCATTCACATCGACGATCGGGCAGATCTCCTTGATTTCCTCGGGCGTCACCAGCCGAGCCGTCTCGATGCCGACCGACTGGAACACCGCCCAGGCCGATTTCAGCCATTCCCAACGCTGCGGGTCGCTCGCCATGTTGACGCCGCCGGTCATGTGCAGCCCGGCATTCTGGCCGGACTCGGCCTCGATCTCGCGATAGAGCTTGATCGTGTAGTCCTGCAGCGCCGCCACATTGGGATCGGCGTTGAGCGCGTGGAACCCGGCCGCCGCATGCCAGGTTGAGCCGGCCGTCAGCTCGGCGCGCTCGATCAGCGCGACATCGCTCCAGCCAAATCGCGTCAAGTGATAGAGCACCGAGGCGCCGACCACGCCTCCTCCGATGACCACTGCCCGATAATGCGATTTCACGAGCCTCTCCCTCTCGTTGGAGGCCCTTACGATATACACTCTGGACATTTGTGTCTAGACACTTCTGTCCAGAGCTTGCGCGCCGCCGTGCGCCGTGCCACTTGTTCGGCCATGACCATGACCGCTCCCGAGCCGGCGCCCGGCAATATCAAGGTGACCCGCGCGGACTGGATCAACCTTGCGCTGGAAACGCTGATTTCCGACGGCATCGAGAGCGTGCGGGTGCTGACTTTGGGACAGAAGCTCGGCGTCTCGCGCTCGAGCTTCTACTGGTATTTCGAAAGCCGGCAGGACCTGCTCGACCAGCTGCTCAAGCATTGGCACGAGACCAACACCACCGCGATCGTCGAGCGTGCCCGCCGGCCGGCGGACACCATCATCATGGGTGTGATGAACGTCTTCGAATGCTGGGCCGACGAGCGCCTGTTCGACCCGCGGCTCGACTTCGCTGTCCGCGAGTGGGCAAGGCGCTCGGACGATGTGCGGCGCATGATCGATCGGGCCGACGAGGAGCGGCTGCTTGCCATACGCGACATGTACCGCCGGCACGGCTATGAGAGCGAGGATGCCTTCATCCGCGCCCGCGTCCTCTATTACATGCAGATCGGCTATTACGTGCTCGACCTCAAGGAGCCGGTAGAGGCGCGCGTCAGCCATCTTGCCGCCTATCTGCGCTCCTTCACCGGCCAGGAGCCGACCGAGGCGGATGTGGCGCATTTCATGCGCTTCATCGCGGCGCGGTGATACCGATCGGTCGTTAACGGCCCGCGTATTTCCAATCAACAAAGCTTGTGCTGTGGCTTCGCTGCCCTTGTGGGCGGTGATAAAATGATCGAATAGTTTGACAGGGGCGCCACCCTGAAACTGCCCGCATGCTGTTTTCGGGCGAAAGCGCATTGGGGCGGAAGTCTGGAATGGGAAGTCCTTCGAAACCACGCAGGAGAAGAGGCCGGATCGCCTCGGCGGCTCTTGCTGTCGACGCCTGGCTCGATTCCTCTCTCTATGAGATCAGCTTCAAAGCGCGCGAATTCTGGGAAGCGGCGACCATCTTTTCCCGCCGTTTCCGCGTGCGCGGCTGGCGCCGCGCCATCATCGAGGTGCTGAGCGAAGGCTTCACCATGGGCGCCGGCGGCTTCGTGGTGCTGTTGGCGCTCGCCATGCCGGCCTTCGACATCACCGCCGGCGACTGGCGCAATCAAGGCGACTTCGCCGTCACCTTCCTGGACCGGTACGGCAACGAGATCGGCCAGCGCGGCATCATCCAGCGCGATTCCGTGCCGGTCGACGAGATGCCGGACATCGTCATCAAGGCGGTGCTGGCGACCGAAGACCGGCGTTTCTTCGACCATTACGGCATCGACATCCTCGGCCTGTCGCGCGCGCTCTTCGAGAATATGCGCGCCAATTCGGTGGTCCAGGGCGGCTCCAGCATCACGCAGCAGCTCGCCAAGAACCTTTTCCTGTCCAACGAGCGCACATTGGAGCGCAAGATCAAGGAAGCTTTCCTGTCGCTGTGGCTGGAAGCGAACCTGTCCAAGAAGGAGATCCTGCAGCTCTATCTCGACCGCGCCTATATGGGCGGCGGCACGTTCGGCATCGAGGCGGCGGCGGATTTCTATTTCGGCAAGAGCGTCAAGGATCTGAGCCTTGCCGAAGCGGCGATGCTGGCCGGCCTGTTCAAGGCGCCCACCAAATACGCCCCGCATATCAACCTGCCGGCGGCCCGTGCCCGCGCCAACGTCGTGCTGTCAAACCTGGTCGATGCCGGCTTCATGACCGAGGGCCAGGTGCTGCAGGCGCGGCTGCATCCGGCCGACGTCGTCGACCGCGGCGAGCAGAAGAGCCCGGATTATTTCCTCGACTGGGCTTTCGACGAGGTGAAGAAGATCGCCAAGCCCGGCCAGCATTCGCTGGTCGCCCACACCACTTTCGACGCCAACATTCAGAAGGCCGCGGAAGAGTCGGTCGAGTTCCATCTCCGGCAGTTCGGCAAGGAATACAACGTCACCGAAGGCGCGGTGGTGGTGATCGAGACCAACGGCGCGGTTCGCGCCATCGTCGGCGGCCGCGACTATGGCACCAGCCAGTTCAACCGCGCCACCAAGGCGCTGCGCCAGACCGGTTCCTCCTTCAAGCCCTATGTGTATGCCACCGCCATGGAACACGGCTTCACGCCGGATTCGGTCGTTTCGGGCGGCGCGATCAGCTGGGGCGGCTGGTCGCCGCACAATTACAATGGCGGCTCGGCCGGCAATGTCACGCTGCTCACGGCGATCGCCAAGTCGATCAACACCGTGCCGGTGCGGCTTGCCAAGGATTATCTGGGCATCGGTCCGATCAAGGCGATGGCGGAATCGATGGGTGTCGAATCGCCGCTGGAATCGCACAAGACCATGGTGCTCGGCACATCCGGCATGACCGTGATGGACCAGGCGACCGGCTACAGCGTCTTTGCCCAGAACGGTTTCGTCGGCTCCCGCCATGGCATCACCCAGCTCGTCACCCGCACCGGCGAGGTGGTCTATGACTGGGCCAAGGATGCGCCGCCGCCGCACCGCGTCCTGTCGGAAAAAGCGCTGAAATACATGAACACGATGCTGGCGGCGGTGCCGGCCATCGGCACGGCGCGGCGGGCCCAACTGCCCAACATCGTCGTCGCCGGCAAGACCGGCACCACGCAGTCCTATCGCGACGCCTGGTTCGTCGGTTTCACGGGCAATTACACGGCCGCGGTCTGGCTCGGCAATGACGACTTCACGCCGACCAACAAGATGACCGGCGGCACGCTCCCGGCGATGGTCTGGCAGCGGCTGATGGTCTATGCGCACCAGAACATCGACCTGAAGCCGATCCCCGGTCTCGATCACCCCTGGGTCGATCCGGAGGTCGCGGCCAAGGCCGAGGAAGCGGCGAAGAAGGAAGCCGACGCGGCGGCGGCGCAAGCCGAGGCCGAGCGCCCGCCGGTGCTTTCCGGCCGCACCAGCCAGACGCTCAGGGACATGACCAAGGCTTTCCACGCTGCGCCCGTGCTCAGCGCCCCCGCTTTGCCGGAGACGCTTTCGGCGCTTTAGGGTGGCCGGCGCGTGAAGCCGGCTTGCCACGGCACCCCGCGCCGCGATATCCCGGGCAATCTCCTCTGTTTGCGGCCCTCATGCTCAAGAACGCCATCCTGACGCTGCTTTCGCTTGCAATAGCCATCGGGCTTGGCGGCTACAGCGTCTGGTATGCGCTCAATGCGCAAGACGGCGTCGGCGCGATCCGCATCGGCCAATGGACTGCTTTCCCCGAAGTCGGAACGCTCAACGCCGACCCCTATTCCAAGGCGCGCGTGGCACGCGAGGGCGTGCTGGCGCTCGGCCAGGCCGAAGGGCTTGCCTTCGTCGCCGAGCGCGACGATGCGGGCGAGCTGCTGAAACGAGAATGCACCTACACGATCGAAGGCGGTTATCCCACCGCCCGCTTCTGGACGCTCTATGCCGCCGACCGGTCGCTTGGCGTGATCGACACTGGCAAGCCGAGGCAGTCGGCATTGCAATCCTACGAAGTGCTGCGCCGGCCCGACAATTCCGTCGTCATTTCCGTCGGCAGCCGACCGGCGCCCGGCAACTGGCTGCTGACCGGCGGCTCCGGCAAGATGTATTTCGTGCTGACCTTCTACGACACGCCGATCGCCTCGAGCACCGGCCTCTCGGACGTCACGCTGCCGCGCATCCTGAAGGCGGGCTGCAATGCGTAGCCTGCTGCATGCCCTGATCCTCGGCCTGCTCGGCGCCGGCATCGTGCATATCGTCGTGCTGTTCCTGGTGCCGGAATTTTCCGAACGCGATGCCTGGTCGCGGCTGGCGATGGCATCCGACCTCTACAAGATGACGCGGCTCGACGCCGAAGCCGGCGGCGCGCCGGTGGTGAAATCGGTCGATCCGCTGTTTTACGCGGCCGCCTGTCGCTTCGATCTCTCGGACGGGCTGGTCAGGATCAGAGCGCCGGGCGACGTGCCGTTCTGGTCGGCTTCGGTCTATGATCGAAGCGGCCACAACATCTATTCCTTCAACGACCACAACGCCAATGGCGAGAAGCTCGATGCGGTGGTGCTGACGCCGGCGCAGATGATCGATGTGCGACGCGACCTTCCGGAGGATCTGCAGGGTGCGATCTTCGTCGAGGCGCCGATCGAGAAAGGCATCTTTGTCGTCCGCGCCTTCGTGCCGGACGAGAGCTGGAAGCCGATCGTATCGCGCTTCCTCGAGCAGAGCGCCTGCGAATTGCAGGACTACTGAGAAAACGACCAGGTCAGTGATGCGGCTTGGCAGGCGGCGGAGAGCCTGGCCTGTCGGAGCCGCTGTCGCCCGGCCGGGCCTCTTCGGCCTGCGGACGCAACTCATAGCGGACGCCGGGGAAAATGATGACCGCCGCCGCCGTGGTGTCGTGACTTGCTCGATTTACAGGTGCCGTACGCGGCACAAAAGGCAGGACCATGCCCATGGTTCGCGCATTCCTCTCGGTTTGACCGGAGCACAACGCAACGCCTCCAAAGTCGATTAAGGGCGTAGAGGGTTAACGGAGCGCTAACGGATCACGGCTAATTTGATGTTTGTTTTTCCTGAAGACGCGAAACCGGCCCGGCCGGATTGCGCGGTTCGGGATTGTGTCGAGTGTCGGGCGTATCCTCCGTGTCATCTTCGGATTTCAGGCAAATCGCTATCCGGACCGAAGCGGGAAAGGCCGAAAGGCTATTCCGCGCCGCCGTGTCGGCTTTCTGCTCGCTGACACGCCCCTCACGCCGCGAAATCGCCCAGCTCGAAGACCTGACGCTGCCGCTGTTCGACCAGGTCTCGGTCGAATCGCGCCGCTATGTCGCCGCCGCCCTTTCCGAATGCGACTACGCGCCGACAGCCCTGGTGCGGCGGCTGTCCGAGCAGCCGGTCGAGATCGCAGCACCGCTGCTCACCCGCTCCAACGCGCTGAGCGACATCGACCTCATCGCGCTGATCGGCCGACACGGGCTGCCGCACGCGCGCGCCATCGCGCGGCGCAAGGAGCTCAACCCGACGATCGCCGACCTGATCCGCGCGCTGGAAAGACCGACGCTGGTCAAAACGCGGCCACCCGAGACGATTACCAGGCTCGCGCCGAAACCGGAGGCCGCAGTCGAGGCGGATGCCGACCGCCCGGCGCCCGGCCAGACAGCGGAGAACGCGCGGCGCCGCCTGCGGTCGATGATGCGCCCGACCGGCGACACCGCCGACGTCAACACCTTCCTCGGCCAGCCGGCCTATGTGAAACTGCGCGAGACGGCGCTGACCGGCAACGCGGCCTTCTTCCAGACCGCCCTTGCCGATGCGCTGGGAATCGACTTCGCGACGGCCCGCTCGGTGACCGGGCAATCGAGCTATGCCGCATTGCTTGCGGCGCTGCGCGCCCTCGACCTTAGCGAAGACAGGGCTTTCCTGATCGCGGTCGCGGTCTATCCCGGCGAGTTCCCGCATCCGCAGGCGATCCGGCTCTTCCTCGACCGCTATCGGCTGCTGCACCGCGAGGCGGCGCTCGACAAGGTACGCGCCTGGAAGGCGGAGACCCTTTCGCGGGCGATCCGCGCCGATGCTGCCGATGCACCCGAGCGCCTCGACGTGTCGAACAGCGACGAGGCGACCGCCGGCCTCAAGGCTTCCTGATCCGGCCTATTCCGTCTTCACCGAAAGAAGCTCTTCGACCGGAACGGTACCTGCCTCGATCTCGACCACCCAGATGTCGGGATCGAATTTCTTCTCCCGCTCCAGCCGCGCATCGAAGGCCGAGCTGTCGTCGCTTGAATCGAGCAGGGTGAAGAAGCGCTCGTCGGGCTTGGCCGAATCGTAGCTCGTCTGCGGCGCCGGCCCATAGAGGGCCACCTCCCCCAGACGTCCGCGCGACAACACGAAGACGGCCCCCGCCTCGGTCGCGCCGCGCTTGACCACGGCAGCAAAACCGCCGGCGCCGAAGACGCGGCGCAGAAGCGCCGAGACCCAGAGATCGGTGGTTACGCGCATGAAAAGCTTCCGGATGTCATGCGCGGTTTCTTACAGCAAGGATGAAGGACCCGAAACGACCTCACCGTCGCTCAATTCGTCAGGCCGATCTCGCGCATCTTGACGTAGACCGCCTCGTCCGGCTCGCCGGTCTCGGGCAGGCCGAACAAGGCCTGGAATTCCTTGATCGCGGCCTTGGTGCGGGCGCCGACCTTGCCGTCGAGCTGCATGTCGTTGTTACCGAAGGCCTTCAGGCCAGCCTGGATCTTGATAATGCGGGCATCGGGCGATTGCGTGGCGCCATCGGCCGGGGCGGAGACCGGGATCACGGGCGGCTTGGCGGCCGGAACGGCCACGCCCTCGGCCGGCCGCGGCGCCGGGTGGGGAATGGCCGCCGTCGTCTGACGGGCGCCAAGCTGGTCGAGCAGCGCCCCGTCGATATCGCCCGAGCCGGGCAGCCCGACTTTCAGCTGGTAGGCCTGGATGGCCTTGCGGGTCGCCGGGCCGGTAAGGCCATCGACCGTGCCGTCGTAGAAGTTGAGATCCTTGAGAATGCCCTGCACCTGCTGGACGACCGGGTCCGGCTTGGCCGCCGGCTGCGGCGGTGGCTGGCGCACGATGTTGATGGTGGTTTCCGGCTCGTTCGAGACGGTGTGCGGGAAATTCTCGATGCTGCGGGTGGCGAAGAAGGCGCCGGTATGCGGAAAAGGCTGATACCAGAGCGCATTGGCCGAGACATAGAACAGCGTCACCAGGAAGGCTGTCGAACCGCCGACCAGGACCGGGTTGCTTGCGATCAGCTGACCGACCGCGACCGCGCCCTCGGCAAGGACGCCGCGCTCGGGTTCGACCACCTTAGGCCGTTTTGCGGAGCGAGCCATTTCTCTCCCCATCTCTATCCCCCTTCGGCCTCGCCGCCGGCATGGCCAGCACGCCTGAAGGCGCACCGGAATGCCGCTTCGGCCCGTTCACCGGCAGGCCGATCGTCACCGTGGTGCCCTCACCCGGCGCGCTCTCGATGGACATCGTCCCGTCGTGCAGAGCCACCAGGCCCTTGACCAGCGACAGGCCGAGCCCGGTTCCCTCGAAGCGGCGCGTATAGTCGTTCTGGATCTGCATGAACGGCTTGCCGAGATTGGCCATATCCTCCTCGGCGATGCCGATGCCGGTGTCGCTCACCCAGAAATGCAGAAGCGAGCCGACGCGCTTGGCGCCGATCACCACGCTGCCACCATCGGGGGTGAACTTGACGGCGTTCGAGGCGAGATTGATCAGGATCTGCTGCACGGCGCGGCGGTCGGCATAGATCTCGCCCGCGTCCGGCGCGATCTGCGTGGCAACAACGATGCCCTTGGCGTCGGCCAGCGGCCGCATCATCGAGCGGCACATGTCGACTGCCTCGACGAAGCGGAACGGCTCCAGCTCGGTCGCATAGGCGCCCGCTTCGATGCGCGAGACGTCCAGGATCGAGGTGACGACGGACAGAAGATGCTGGCCGGACTCCCTGACCAGGCCGACATATTCCTTCTGGCGCGGATCCTTGAAGGCACCGAACATCTCATGGAGCAGCATGTCGGAAAAGCCGATGATGGCGTTGAGCGGCGTGCGCAACTCGTGGCTGACCACCGCAAGGAAGCGGCCCTTGGCCACTTCGGCGGTCGCGGCCGCCTCTCTCGCTTCCGCCAGCTCCTCGCGCAATGCCGTGACATCGTCGTTTTCCTGCAGGACCAGGGTGAAGACGTCACGGTCGGCCTCGCCGCGCAGCAGCTCGAGGCTGAAGGGGCGGAAATTGTCGGCGGCGCTCGAGCCCTCGCGCGGCAGGCGGATGCGCAGGTCGAGCCGGCGCTTCGGAGCGCCATCCCGCATGTCGGCCAAAGCGGTGAGATAGGCGACGCGGTCGGAAAGATGGATACGGTCGAAAAGGCCGGTGCCGAGCAGGAGCTCCGGCGCCAATTTCAGAATCGAACGCGCCTTGGCGGAGGCGTCGAGCACGTCGCCCTGGCGCCCGAGGCGCAGGACGACGGCGTCGATGACGTCCTCGAGACGATCGCCCACAGGCTCCATCAGTCGCGAGCCTGCCGGGTTGGCGAAGGCGGCAGCTCGCGGCAACAGCGTCAGCGCCCAGGCGAACGGCAACAGCCAATGCCAGGCGGCGATTTCGCCCGACGGCAGGACATGGCCGGCAAAGGACTGCAGCACGATGGCGGCAAGGGCCGCCAAGACCCCCGACAGCGCGGCGCGCCGCGACCCCGAGACCCACCAGGTCTCGACCGGCAGAGCGACGGCAAGCAGAGCCACCGGCGAAGCCAGTCCACCCGCCGCGGCAATGGCGCCGGCAAGGGCAAGGCCGCCCAGCGCGACAGCCATGCGGCCGGCGAGCGCCATATGGCCGGTGGCCGCCACCAGAAGCGCGGCGAACCAGCACAGGCCGAAAGCGGTAAAGATCGCGGCCATCGTGACGGCCGCGCCGAGGCTGGACGTGACGAGCGTGACCGCGGCGCCCGCGGCAAGAAACGGAGCGGCGAGCATGACGCCGATGAAGCGGCGCTGGCGCAAGCGTTCGGCCTCACCCGTCACGGTCGGGTGAACCATGCGTTCGCAGCCGGCTGAAACCGCGCCGGGCAATTGAACGTATCTGGCTGAAATCGAACTCAACGCACGCGAACCCGGTCGTAAAAATGCCCTGCCCGGCAGGGTGACTCATCAATGACTTGAAACTCGCATCCAGCGTTTAAGGAATGGATAAGGCTGGCGGGGACCGGCGACCGGCCCGAGGCAAATATTGTGATGCCGGCCTTACAAAGCGCGCCGAGTTGGCACCATGGTAAACGGCGGGTTAGCCGCGAGGCCTGTGCCAAAACGGGCCTCAACTTGATCCGGCTAACCGCTTATGGATACAAAATCCTTTAAAAACAATGGGATGTATGGTTATTGTAAAGTTAACGCAGACGACGAGATTCGAGACAAGTCCGTTTCAAAACCAATTCCTTTCGAATTTGCCTAAAATTTGAGGAAAATTCGCGGCTTCGATGCAAGCCGTCTTTTGCGTGACTATGCCACTATGCTGCCGATAAAAGAGGTCATGCCAACGGATGCATGATCCGTCACGGATGGATGCGTCATCCATCCTGGATGAGAGGTAGGTAAGATGGGCTTTCTGATCAGGATGGCTTTCTGGTTCTCGCTGGTTCTGCTGGCGCTGCCGCTCGGCGTCGGCCCGGGCGAGGACGGCCAGCAGAGCGTCGGGCCGATCCAGGCGTTGTTTGCGGCGCGCGAGGCGGTCGGCGACATTGCCGGGCTCTGCGAGCGCAAGCCCGACGTCTGCGAAACCGGCAAGTCGGCCATGTACACCATCACCGTTCGCGCCAAGGAAACCGCCAAGATCGCCGCGGCCATGATCGACGACAAGCAGTCCGGGCAGGCAGGCACGCCCGAGACGAAGATCGCGGACGGCTCCGTCACGACCACCGGCAGCGTCGCCGAGGACATCGTGCTGCCTGCCAAGGTCAACATTCCGGTGATGTTGACGGCGAAGAACTGAATTCTTTCCAGCCGTTCGCTCTTTTTCTTTGATTTGGCGCAAGTCCGGACGGAAGGCTACGGCGAAGTCGCCGAGCCCAAACGCTACGCAGTTTTCCTGGAATTGCTCTTTTTCTTTGATTTTGGGGCAATTCCGGACGGAAAACCGCTACGCACTTTTCCTGGAATTGCTCTCCGCCGCGGGCCCGTCCGACCTCTCGACGCCCGCGGCGTTTTTCTTTTTCCGTGACGCGGCAATGCCGGGTCACTATATGCGGGCAATGACGACCCCGATCCAGACCATCCGCGACGACTTTTCCCTGCTCGACGAGTGGGAGGACCGCTATCGCTATGTGATCGAGCTTGGCGAAGGCCTGCCCCCCTTTCCCGAGGCGGAACGCACGGCCGCTAACAAGGTGCCTGGATGTGTGAGCCAGGTGTGGCTCACCACCGAGCAGGGCGCCGGCGCCGATCCGGTGATCCGCTTCCAGGGCGATTCCGACGCTCATATCGTGCGCGGCCTCGTCGCCATCATGCTGGCGCTGTTTTCAGGCCGGCATGCAAGCGAAATCCAGAACACGGATGCCGAAGCAACGCTAAAGGAACTCGGCCTCGACGAGCATCTTTCGCCCCAGCGCGCCAACGGACTGCGCTCGATGGTCAAGCGCATCAAGCGTGACGCGGAAGCGGCGTTGAAGCAGACGGCCTGATCCGGCCCATATCGCTTCGCTTTAAAAGCAAAACGCCGCGAGGGCGCCGTCCAACTGCTGAAGGACTGAAGCCTGTCAGCGGCCCTTGCGCTTGCGGCCAAGGCCCATTTTCTTGGCAAGCTGCGAGCGGGCGGCAGCATAATTGGGGGCGACCATCGGGTAATTGGCGTCCAGGCCCCATTTCTCACGGTACTCTTCCGGCGTGAGATTGTAGTGGGTCATCAAATGCCGCTTCAGCGACTTGAACTTCTTTCCGTCCTCGAGACAGACGATGTAGTCGTCATGGACGGAGCGCTTCGGGTTGACGGCCGGCTTCTGCTTCTCGGCCGACGGCTGCTCCGGCGAGCCGCCGACGCGGCCCAACGCGGCATGGACGTCGGCAATAAGGTTCGGCAGTTCCCCGACCGGCACCGGGTTGTTGCTGACATAGGCGGCGACGACATCGGCGGTCAGCTCGATCAGCGCATCACCGTTTTTCGAAGGTGTTTCGACGATTTCCATAGTGCTAAGGCCCCAACGAGAGTTGTTTCTAAAACTGCGCCCTTTTTTCTGAGATCGGGCATCGCGCGAATTTCGTCCAGGAAAGCCTGCGATTCGCGTCGCGTTATCTTAATGGCGCCGTATTGCAAGTAAGTCAATTCGCATATTGACTTATATTAGCCGATATTCATCAAATATTGCCGATTCAGCTTCAAAAATTCGTGCGGCGTGAAACTTCGCGAGATTTTTCTGGTCAGACCAGCATGCCATGACGTTGGGTCATCCATGTGTTAGACATCCGATCGTGCCTGGACAGGACGTTCAATGCTTGGTCAATGCTTGGGCACCTGTTGCGCCCGCATAACGAATCCTGCGGCGCAACGAAGCGCAATGACGCCGCCTTGGCGGCTGAGCCGACAAGGCGGCCCAATAGGATCCATCAGTAAGGCGCAATATATTTGCCGTAGACCCAGCCGGTGACGAAATGACCGTTCTGGGCCGGATCGTGCCAGACCTCACACCAGCGATAGCGGATCGCCTGGCGCTGCTTCCATTGCGGCTGCCGGGCGATATCGAGCAGGTTTGCGCCACCGGTGCAGCGGCCGGTCATCTGCAGCACGGTGCCGTTCGGATAGGCGGCCTGTTTTTGCGATCCGTTGGACGGATATTTCCGTGCATTGAGCGTGTCGCCGAACGGCACGCCCGCCACTTGCCAGGCGGCAAAGACGGTTGCATGAGACTGGCTGGAAAAAGCCAGACCCGATGTAGCGACGGCAACTGCTATGGCGATAGGAACACAGGATTTCATCTTTCCCCCTTCAACTAGCTTCTGAAGACCAACTGGACCGCACCCCTTGAACCGCCGCTGAGCGGCGCGTTCATTCGGCATTCAAGCAAATCCCGCAGCGAGACGTAATGACCAGAGCTTCCGCCTTGACTTCCGCTTTCCCGGCCGCCAGCCCGCCGGCCCCTGAGAAACATCCGGTTTCCGACACGCATCACGGCATCACCCGCAGCGACGACTATGCCTGGATGCGGGCCGAGAACTGGCAGGCTGTGTTCCGCGACCCTTCCCTGCTCGACGGCCGCATCCGCGCTCATCTCGAGGCTGAAAACGCCTATCAGGCGGCGCTGATGGCCGACACGGCGGATCTGCGCGGCAAGCTGTTTGCCGAGATGAAGGGGCGCATCAAGGAAGACGATTCGACGGTGCCGATGAAGGACGGGCCCTATGCTTATGGCTCTTCCTTCCGGCAGGGCGGCGAGCAGCCGCGCTATTTCCGCACGCCGCGCGACGGCGGCGTCGAGGAGATCCTGCTCGACGGCGACAAGGAGGCCGAGGGCAAGACCTACTTCAGGCTCGGCGGCGTCGACCATTCGTGCGACCACAGGAAGCTGCTGTGGGCCTTCGACGACAAGGGCTCGGAATTCTTCACGCTGCGCGTGCGCGATCTCGCGAGCGGCAAGGACCTCGCCGACCAGATTCCGGATACGGGCGGTGGGGGGGTCTGGAAGGCCGGCGACGATGGCTTCTTCTATACCCGTCTCGACGACAACCATCGCCCGTCGAAAGTGTTCTTCCACGCGCTCGGTGACAAGTCAGAGAACGACCGGCTGATTTATGAGGAAACCGACCCGGGCTACTTCATGGATGTCAGCGGCACGCGCGCCAATGACTGGATCATGATCGGCATCAACGATCATGAGACTTCGGAATACCGCCTGCTGCCGGCCAATGATCCATCCGCCGAGCCGAAGCTGGTGGCAGTGCGCGAGACCGGACTGCAATACGATCTGGAAGAAGGCGGCGACATCTTCTTCATCCTCACCAATGCCGACGGCGCCAAGGATTTCAAGATCATGACTGCGCCGGCCGACAATCCGGTGCGCGCCAACTGGCAGGAACTGGTGCCGCACGAGCCCGGCCGGCTGATCCTCTCCGTGCTCGGCTTCAAAAATCATATGGTCAGGCTCGAGCGCAAGGACGGCCTGCCGCGCATCGTGGTGCGCGAGCGCGCCAGCGGTGAGGAGCATTTCATCTCCTTCGACGAGGAAGCTTTCTCGCTCGGCCTCTCCGGCTCCTATGAATACGACACCGAAGTGATGCGGTTCACCTATTCGTCGATGACGACACCGGCGCAGGTGTTCGATTATAACATGCGCAGCCGCGAACGCGTGCTCTTGAAGACGCAGGAAGTGCCCTCCGGCCACGATCCGGAGCACTATGTGACGCGCAGGCTGATGGCGCCGGCAACCGATGGCGAGCTGGTGCCGATCTCGCTGCTATACCGCCACGACACGCCGCTCGACGGTTCCGCGCCATGCCTTCTTTACGGCTACGGCTCCTACGGCATCACGGTGCCTTCCGCCTTCAACACCAACTGCCTGTCGCTGGTCGACCGCGGCTTCGTCTATGCCATCGCGCATGTGCGCGGCGGCAATGACAAGGGTTATGGCTGGTATGACGACGGCAAGCGGGCAAAGAAGATGAACACCTTCACCGATTTCATCGCCTGCGCCCGCCATCTCGTCGCCGAGCGCTACACGCAGCACGACCGCATCGTGGCGCAGGGCGGCTCCGCCGGCGGCATGCTGATGGGGGCGATCGCCAACATGGCGCCGGTGGATTTCGGCGGCATCGTCGCCGAGGTGCCGTTCGTCGACGTGCTCAGCACCATGCTTGACGCCACCCTGCCGCTGACGCCGCCGGAGTGGCCGGAATGGGGTAACCCGATCGCCTCCGCCCCCGATTACGAGACGATCGCAGCCTATTCGCCCTATGACAATGTGGCGGCGCTCGACTACCCGCCGATCTTGGCGCTGGCTGGCCTCACCGATCCGCGCGTCACCTATTGGGAGCCGGCGAAATGGGTGGCGAGGTTGCGTGAACGCAAGGCCGGCAGCAATCCCGTCCTGTTCAAGATTAATATGGAGTCCGGGCATGCCGGCGCCTCCGGCCGGTTCTCCCGGCTGGAGGAGATCGCCTATATTTACGCCTTTGCCTTGAAAGTGACAGGCAAAGCCTGATTTTCCGCTCGCAATCCGCAAGACCGCGCGTTACGCAATGCACGGTCGTCCCGGGCGCGGTCATTTGGATGCCGCGTTCGGGCCGGCCAGTCTCTGTTCAACAAGGTTCGTCATGCTTCTCGTCGACACCTATCTCGACAAATCGTCCATCCAGGGAATCGGCGTCTTCGCCAGGCATCGCATTCCGAAGGGAACGCTGATCTGGAAGCTCGACCCGCAGTTCGACCGGCGCATTCCCGTCGACACCTATGAGAGCCAGACGGGACCGGTGAAATCCTATCTCGACCGCTATTCCTATCCGGACCGGCACGATCCGAGCTACATCGTGTTCGAAGCCGACGACGCGCGCTACATGAACCACGACGACGATCCGAACTGCGACGTCTCCTCACCCGAGGAGACTTACGCGCTGCGCGACATCGCGCCTGGCGAGGAACTGACCTGCAACTACAATCACTTCTTCGAAAACGGCTTCGACTTCCTGGGCGACCGCCACCCCTAGCGGCATGAGCATAGATCAGGTGCCTCAGACGGAGAGCAATTCCGGCTGACGTCCTATCGCCAATCTGCCACGCAGGTTTCGAATGCCTGCCAAGGCCTTGCCGGCAACGATACCTAAAGCGATCCCGCCGGCAATCGCCAGCAGCTGGAAGATGGGAGCCGGCAGCACGCCTGCGACGGGGGCCATCAATATTTCCGGGACGAAACGGTGGAAAAGGTAGATCGGAAACGCCGCGACGGCGACCTGCGCAACCGCCCGCCCTACCCCGGCCGGCAGGCGAACACGCGGTAGATAAAGAAGAACCAAAAGCGCCGCGAAGATCATTAGGTACTTGACCGTCGTCCCTAACCAGACCGACTCCCAGAAGGCCAAATAACCCAGCATGGCGGCTGCAAGGGCAGTCAGAGCCAGCTTTCTCGCCGGAGTGTCGGCAAGACCGGCGCACCAACCGAATACGGCCAGATGGAAGACCCAATAGATCGTGAAGATCTGGCGGTTGCCGAGATCGACGAACAAAGGCAGCGAAAAGCGCGCGGCAGCGGCAAACCCCAAAAGACCCAGCGAGAAAACGAAGGGACGGGCCCGGGCAAGCTTGCGTAGTGGCGGAACGGCAAAGATGAGAGCGAAGACCAGAAGTGTCTGCGGATAGGCCTCGATGAACCAGTAGAGATACGGGATCATCTCGTGACGTTCCGGTTCGGCGTAGCCAAAGTTGCCGGTAAGGGTCATCGAGGCCCAGGGCGCCGCCTGCCAAGCGACGGCGTAAGCGACGACAATGAAGAAATAAGGGATCAGCACGCCAATCGCAGGTTTCAGCGCGTGCCCGATTCGACCGGCAAGGAAATGGGCCGACTGGAAACGAGCAAGGCTGTAGCCGACCAGCAGCATCATGACGCCGGAGCCGCCGGGGATAGGCCATAACGTCTCGTGATGCACGACGACCAGAAGGATGGCGATGGTCCTTAGCACCAAATCGACAGGCAGCCCGCTTGCCTGCCCGCGCATGAGAGGCCGCTTCGCCGGACGAAGATCCGCTAGCTCCGCGACGCTTAGGCGTTCCCACCCGTCCGGTAGCTCCAAACCCAGTCGTTCGAGTTCAAGGGCCAGTTGCAGGAAGCGAAGGGAATCTCCGCCGAGGGAGACAAAGCTGTCATTGCGGCCAACGGGGAGCGGATAGAAGACGCGGGCATAGGCACCAGCCACGCCACCACTTTCGAAGCGGACTTCCGCCCGCTCTTGCAACATCTCGCGCTGGAGGCAGTTATAGTCGATCTTGCCCGAGGCAAGCCTGGGAAAGTCGCCGCGCGTGGCAACTCGAATCAGATTGGCTGGCAAGCGGCTGGCTTCGGCAAGGATACGCTGTGCCCTCTCCGCCGAGCCGGCGCCGATCACATAGGCCTGCAACCCTCGATCGTCGCCGACCACCGCCGCGGCAATGCCCGCCCGCTCCAGCGCCTGCTCCATAATGTCGAAGCCGATCCTGAGGCCGGCAATCTTGGCAAAGCGGCTCTTGCGCCCGACGATACGGAAGAAACCGTGCTCGTCCCGAACGGCAATATCGCCGGTATTCAGGATCTCGACCTCAGCCCCGCGCGCCAGATCGGAACGCCCCGTGGCATAACCCATCATTACGTTGGGACCGCGATAGACGAGTTCTCCCGAAATGCCCGATCGCGTGATCGGTTCTCCTTCAGCATCGACGATGCCAAGACTGCCGCCGGGAATCGCCACACCGATCCGCTCTTCCCTGTCGGAAAGGCTCTCAGGCGGCACGAAAGCGATGCGCGCCGTCGCCTCGGTCTGACCATACATGACGAAGAACCGGCCGCCACGCGCACGCATGTGATCCCTGTAGAGACGAATAAGGTCGGGACGGAGCTGTCCGCCGGCCACGGTCATCATGCGCAATGTGCTGAGTTCAGCGTCGCGAAAACGCGCCCTTTCCAAGAGTTCATAGGAATAAGGGACGCCGGACAGATTCGTGCAGCCGCCGTCAGCGATTATCCTGAGAAAATCGCTGTCCATGACCGAGGTGCCGGGGAAGAGGACGCTGGCGCCGGCAATCAGATGCGAGTTGAGGACCGATAGCCCGTAGGAATAGTGGAGCGGCAGCACGAGAGCGGCCCGATCGTTCGAAGAGAGTTCCAGATAGGCCGCAATCGAGCGCGCATTGGCCTCGATATTGCCGTGGGAAAGCCTGACCGCCTTGGCGGTGCCCGAACTGCCGGATGTCATCAGCAGCAGCGCGAGATCAGGGTGCAGCGGCTCAGCGTCTCCTACGCGCCGGGCCTCCTTGACGAGACGCCAACGGCCATCGAGTGGCCGGTAGGTGAAATCCGGCTGGAAGGCCGCCAGGAAATCTTCCCAGAGCCGGCTGTCGCAAGGCGGCAGCATGGCCACCGCATGGCCCGCCCGCAGGGCTGCAAGATACGCGACGACCGCCTGCTCGGAAGCGTCCGCCGAGATGGCTACCAGCTGCTTTTCTCCTTGCCCCAGCCTCGCGGCGAACTGCTGCACAAGCCCGTCGAGCTCCGCGCAGGAAAGCGTCCGGCTGCCGGCGAAGAGGAGCGCCGCACGCTGTCCGCGATGGGCGGCTCCGGACAAAAGATCGATCGAGGGCATGGCAAGCTTCGGTTAGCCAGAAAACTGGCCGAAGCGCCTATGATACATGAGTTTTAAAGTCAACTAATATGGCTGAGACACCACAAGCTCATCGCATCGCTGGTGTCACGCAAAGAAGACATGATGACGGTTCAGCTCGCCGGCTTGCGCGCCGGGTAGCCATTCGGATGCGGCGGGATCGCCTTGAGATAGGCAGCAATCGCGGCGCGGTCGTCGGCGGTCAGTTGCGCCATGTTGCGCTGCACGTCGACCATGGCGCCGCCGACGGAATCGAAATCCGGCGTGAAGCCGGTTTCGAGGTAATTGGCGATGTCGGCCTCGGACCAATCCTTGGTGGCGCCCTGCGGGGTGATGTTGGGCACGACGCCCGAGCCTTCGGCAGCCACGGCGCCCGCCAGCCACTGGCCCTTTTTGACGCCGCCGGCGAAATCGCGCGGCGTGTGGCATTCGCCGCAATGGCCGGGCCCCTCGACCAGATATCGGCCGGCGAGAACCTTGTCCGGCGTGCCGTCGGGCAGTGCAATCACCGGCTCTGAGCTGAGATAGAGAAGCTTCCACAGGCCGATGCCGCGGCGGATGGTGAAGGGGAAGGACAGCTTGTGGTCCGGCGCCTTGCCGGCAACCGCCGGCAGCGTCTTCATGAAAGCGTAGAGGTCGGCGATGTCGGCCGGCTTCATGCGCGCATAGGAGGCATAGGGAAAGGCCGGGTAGAAATGCTCGCCTGAAGGCGAAACGCCCTTGAGCATGGCGTTGGCGAAGTCCTCCTCGCTCCAGCCGCCGATGCCGTCCTTCCGGTCCTGCGAGATGTTGGGCGGAACGAATGTGCCGAACGGCGTCTTGAGTTCCAAACCGCCGACCAATTGCAGCCGGGCGTCGCCCTGCGCGCCCGGTTTGGCGTGGCAGGAGGTGCAGCCCCCCGCATAGAAGATGCGCTTGCCTTTGGCGGCGTCACCGGGGCCGAGTTGCGCGACGGTGCCGGCGTCCAGCCTGGCGGGCGCCGAGAGGACCCAGCCGGCAGCGGCCGCGGCGCCGCCAAGCAGGACGGCGGCGCCGACAAGCTTCCTCAGCCAGGCCATCGCCGGGCAATCAGCTCTTCTTGATCCGGTAGGTCTGGTGGCAGGTGCCGCAATCGCCGCCGATCGTGTTGAGTTGCGCCTTCAGCGCGTCGACGTCGGCCGGAGGCGAAGCCACCGCGGCCTTGACATCGGCCAGCAGCTTGTCTTCTGCCGCGTTGAAGCCGGCCTTGTCTTCCCAGATCTTCGGCGCCGCCGTGGTGTCGCCCTTGTCGCTGCCGGCCGGGAAAAGCTTCTCGGCATCGAACTTCTCGGCATTTGCCTGCAGGGCCTTCAGCGTCGTCAGCACAGCGGCGGCGTCGAAATCCTCCTCCCCCTTGACGACTTTAGACAATTGACCGGCCAGCTTGCCGCGCTCCTTCATCAAGGCCTGGCGATCCTTTATCGGATCGGCAAAGGCGACCGAACCGGCAAAAGCGAGCATAGAGATGGCGAGAACAAGCTTTCTCATTCAATTGGCTCCGTGATGAGGAAAGAGGGTACGCGACTGAACGTTAACGGACGTCACAACGGGATTATTCCCCTTCGCCGTGACGATTTTGCCGGCCGGCTTGCCGTTTCCACTGCCCGAAAAAGAAAAGCCCCGGCATGCCGGGGCTTTTCGCTAGAAATCGTTAGCCTTTAGCCTTTTCATACAGCTCCAGGACGTAGTCCCAGTTGATCAGGCTGTCGACGAAGGCCTCGAGATATTTCGGCCGCGCGTTGCGGTAGTCGATGTAATAGGAGTGCTCCCACACGTCGACGCCGAGGATCGGCGAGCCGCCATGGACCAGCGGGTTCTCGCCGTTCGGGGTCTTGGAGATCTCGAGCTTGCCATTCTTGACCGAGACCCAGGCCCAGCCGGAGCCGAACTGGGTGGTGCCGGCGGCGATGAAATCCGCCTTGAATTTGTCGTAGCCGCCGAGATCGCTGTCGAAAGCCTTCTGCAGCGCGCCCGGCAGCTTGTTGCCGCCGCCGCCCTTCTTCATCCACTTCCAGAAGTGGATGTGGTTGTAGTGCTGGGCGGCGTTGTTGAAGAGCCCGGCATTCTTGCCGAAGGACTGCTTCACAACCTCTTCGACCGACAGGTCGCCCATTCCGGCCTCGGCGGCCAGCTTGTTGCCGTTATCGACATAGGCCTTGTGGTGCTTGTCGTGATGATACTCCAGCGTCTCCTTCGACATGTAAGGCTGCAAGGCCTCATAGTCATAAGGCAAAGCGGGCAACTCAAAAGCCATGGATGGTACTCCCTCAAGGAAAAAAGTCCGGTGGTATTACCGAGCTAAGATAGGTCTGGAATGGGTCGCGGCAACTCCGGAATGGGGCGCCGAGCGACTTTTTAGAGCAATTCCGGGAAAAGTGTGAAACGGTTTCCGCTCGGAATTGCGCAAAAAAGAGAGGGAGCGGTTCGCCGTTCGGCGAAACGGAGAAACGCTCCGGCGGCTCAGGCGGCGGACGCCGAATGCGCCCATTCCCAATAGAGCTCGCGCGCTTTCTTGGCCACGGGTCCGGGCTGCAGGTCGCGGTTCTCGATGCGAGTGATCGGCACGACCTTGGAGTGGTTACCGGTCGAGAAGATCTCGTCGGCTTCGAGGAAATCGCGAACCGACAGTGTCTTCTCGGTGGTCCTGAAGCCGTAGTCGCCGAGCAGGTTGATGGTGCGCGAGCGGGTAATGCCAGACAGGAACGTGCCGTTCGGCGCCGGCGTCATCACATGGCCGTCCTTGACCAGGAAGATGTTGGAGGTTCCGGTCTCGGCGACATTGCCCAGCATGTCGAGCACCAGTGCGTTGTCGAAGCCGCGATTCTTGGCTTCCAGGATGGCGCGGCCATTGTTCGGGTAGAGGCAACCCGCCTTGGCGTTGGTGGGCATGGTCTCGATGGTCGGGCGCCGGAACGGCGAGACGCCGATCGAAAAGCCGGAAGGCGGGATCATCGGTGCTTCGTAGAGGCACAGGCAGAAGCGGGTCGAGTCCGGGTCGGCCGGCACGCCCATATAGCCGCCATGCTCGGCCCAATACATCGGCCTGATATAGACCGCCGTCTTGCCGTCGAATTTCTTCAAGCCGTCCCAGGTCAGGCCGACGATCTCTTCCGTCGCCATCGAAGGCTTCAAGCCAAGCGCGGTCGCCGAAGCGTTGACGCGAGCGGAGTGAAGCTCGAGGTCGGGCGCGACGCCTTCGAACCAGCGGCCGCCGTCGAAGACGCTGGTGCCGAGCCACATGGCATGGCTGCGCGGCCCCAGCACCGCGACATTGCCCTCGTACCAGTCGCCGTCCACATAGGTCCATGTCGCGGTTTGCGCCGCTGCCGCCAGTGTCATGTTTGCCGTCCAAATGAGCGGTTTCGGGTCGGCATAGGACGATGCTTTGAGGGCCGGCGTCAACCGACATGGCCGAAAATCGTTGAGGCCAGCAGCACTTACGGAGCGTTGCCCGATATGGAACGGGCAACGCTCTGCAAGTCCTTTTTTTGATGCATGTCGGTCTTCCCAAAACCGCGCCGCACTTTTGGGCGACATGCGTTTTGTTTGATGCATGTCGGTCTTCCCAAAACCGCGGCACACTTTTGGGCGACATGCGTTTAAGCGCAATCAGCGCTTGCATGGGGCGCGTCCTCGTCTCAAAACTCTTGTCATGCATCATGCGGCCTATGTCTTCGACGCCTATGGCACGTTGTTCGACGTGCACGCGGCCGTGCGCCGCCATGCCGGCGAGATCGGCCCGGACGGCCAGTTGCTGTCGGAAATCTGGCGCGCCAAGCAGCTGGAATATTCCTGGGTCAGGACGCTGATGGGCTCATATGCCGATTTCTGGGAATTGACCGAGCAGGCGCTGGATTTCGCTTTGCGCAAGGTCCCCTCTGCCGATCCGGCGCTGCGGCCGAAACTGCTCGAAGCCTATTGGCGGCTCGATTGCTACCCGGAAGTGCCCGCCGTGCTGAAGGCGCTCAAGGCGTCGGGCGCGAAGCTCGCGATCCTCTCCAACGGCTCGCCGGAAATGCTCGGCGCGGCGGTCAAATCGGCGGCGCTCGACCAGATCCTCGAGGACGTGTTTTCGGTCGACCAGGTCAAACGCTTCAAGACCGACCCGTCGGTCTACGACATGGTGATCACCAACTGGCGGCTCTATCCGGGCGCGGTGTCTTTCCAGTCGTCGAACCGCTGGGACGTCGCCGGCGCGACGAAATTCGGTTTCCGCACGGTCTGGATCAACCGGACCAATCAACCGGACGAATATCGCGACTTGCCGCCGGGGCTCATTCTACCCTCGCTCGATGGCCTGCTGGCGGGTATCTGATGTCTCTGTTGCTGCAGCGCAACAGCGGCGGCACGGTCACAGCTTCGCCTTTTTCTGTCCACCCTCAAGCCAGAATTGGAACCGCCTATCGCCGCCGACTGTTATGAATGCCGCCTGTGACGTGCCCGCACATTCATGCTTTCTTGCGAATTAAGACCTAGAAAAGGCAACCATGTCAGACGCTTCCTTCCGCATCAGCCGCCGCGGCTTCCTCAATTTCACAGCCCTTGGCGCTGCTTCGGCGGCCGTTTCCGCCTGCACCACCACCGGTCCGGCCCCTGCTCCCATCCAGCCGCCACCGCCCACCTATGTCGAGCCGCCGCTCGGCGATTACGAGACGATGTATGGCCCGATGTCGGACAATGGCTTCGACCTGCCGGCCATTCCGGTCAACAAGATCGATCACAGATTCTTGCGCCAGATCGTTCCCGATCCGACCGGACAGCGCCCGGGCACCATCGTCGTCGATACCACCGGCCACTTCCTCTATCTGGTGCGCGAGGGCGGCCAGGCGATCCGATACGGCGTCGGCCTTGGCCGCGCCGGCTTCGAATGGTCGGGCGACGCGGTCGTGCAGTGGAAGCAGAAATGGCCGAAATGGACGCCGCCGGACGAGATGGTCGCGCGCCAGCCGGAGCTGACGCAGTACAGCGCCAAGAATGGCGGCATGCCCGGTGGCCTGAAGAACCCGCTGGGGGCGCGTGCGCTCTATCTCTTCCAGGGCAACCAGGACACGCTCTACCGCCTGCACGGCTCGCCCGAATGGTGGTCGATCGGCAAGTCGGTATCGTCGGGCTGCGTGCGCCTGATCAACCAGGACATCATCGACCTCTACGACCGCGTGCCGACCAAGACCCCGGTCATCGTGACGGCCAATATCGGTGCGCCCGAAGAGGACATGCCGGAGCGCAAGGCGATCCCGATCGACAATGGCGTGCCGACGGGTTCGATCCTGCTCGGTCCGGTGAAGCAGCTCACCAACGAGATCTTCTAAAGCGTCGATAAGTCAGCGGTGTTCGGCCAAGATAGTGGCCAGCACCGCGACGCCGCGGCGCAATGCTTCCGCCTCGAGCCCGGCGTAACCCAGGATAAACCCGGCCGTTTCCGGCCTGGGGCCGCTCGGATCATAAAGCGGCGACACAGGATAGAGGCCGATCCCGGCGTCTCGCGCGGCCGCGATGATCCCCGGTTCGCGCTCGGCATCGATGCCGTTCATCCAGGCGATGATATGCAGGCCCGTCTCCGCCCCGGCGATGGTGACCCTTGACCCCAGTCGATCGATCAACGCCTTGAGCAGGATATCCCGGCGCTCGGCGTTTTTTCTCCGGATGCTGCGCACATGGCGCTCGTAAGCGCCGCTCGCCAGCAACTCGGCCAGCACATCCTGCTCCAGCATCGGCGCATGCCGATCGGTCAGGCGCTTCGCCTCGCTGAACGCCCGGCGCAGGCTGACGGGGACGACGAGGTAGCCGAGCCTCAGGGTGGGCGAGAGCGTCTTGGACAGCGTGCCGACATAGATGACGGTGTCCGCGTCGAGCGCTTGGAGCGGCGGAATGGGGCTGATGTCGTGACGGTATTCACCGTCATAATCGTCCTCCACCACATAGGCCCCCGCGCCGGCGGCCCAGGCCAGCAGCGAACGCCGGCGTGCCGCCGAAAGCACGCCGCCGAGCGGAAACTGATGCGACGGCGTCACATAAGCGAGACGGGCCGGCGGCAGCGTGTCCGTCCTTAGCCCATCCGCGTCGACAGGAACGGGCATGGCTATGCCTCCCGCCGCCACGAAGGCGTGGCGAGCCAGCGCATATCCGGGGTTCTCGATCACGAATGGATCGCCGGGATCGAGCAGCAGCCGCGCGCAGAGGTCGAGCCCCTGCTGCGAGCCGTTGACGATGACGATCTGGTCCCGTGCGCAAGTGATGCCGCGAGCGCGCCAGAGATAGGCCTGGAGCGCGTTGCGCAGGACGGAACATCCCTGGGGATGGCCGTAGCGCAGCCGCGCGGGGCGCCGCAGGATCGCCTTGTTCGACGCCCGCCGCCAGGCCAGCACCGGGAAGTCCGCGCCGGATAGGTCGCCATAGCGGAAATCCGCAATGTTGGCCGGCTCCGCCAATGCCGGCGGAGGCAGAGCCAGCAACCGCCCCGCGAATGCCGACAGGTGCGGTGGCGAGGCGGTTGCGAGGGGCGCCTCTCCTGACGCCCTCTCCAGTCCCGCGGCCACGATCGCACGCGCCCCCTGCCGGATGATCAGATAGCCTTCGGCGTCGAGCTGATTGTAGGCAGCCGTCACCGTGGTTCGCGAAGCGCCCCATTCGGCGGCAAAGGCCCGCGTCGACGGCAGGCGATCGCCCGGCCGATAGGCGCCGCTGTGGATCTGCTCCTTGATCGCCGCGATGATCCGGCGCGCGACGCCATCCTGCTCGAACTGGACCACACAAAACCTTCAAAACTGGATGTTCCAAGCAAGCCAGACATCCGGCATCCTTTCTTGCAACGCAAGGAGTTTGTCATGTACATCCCGCCCGCCTTTCGCGACGACGATCATGAAAGCCTCAAGGCCACGATCCGCGCGGCGCGACTGGCAGTCCTGGTTACCGCCACGGCCGAGGGCCCGCTGGCGACGCCGTTGCCGCTTCTGCTGGATGAGAACGAGGGCGAGCATGGCGTGATCTACGGCCATGTCGCGAAGGCAAACCCGCAATGGCGCGTGCCGGCGGTGGGTGACGCCCTTGCGATGTTCATGGGGCCGGACGCCTATGTGACACCGGCCTGGTATCAGACCAAGCAGGAGACCGGGAAGGTCGTGCCGACCTGGAACTATATCGCCGTCCATGCCCATGGGCCGATCGAATTCTTCGAGGACGCCGACAGGCTGCTCGAGGTGGTGACCCGCCTGACCAACCTGCATGAGGGCGGACGCTCAGCGCCGTGGGCCGTGTCGGACGCACCGGCGGATTTCATCCAGTCGCAATTGAAGGGTATCGTGGGTTTGCGCATGCCCATCATGAAGCTCGAAGGCAAGCGCAAGATGAGCCAGAACCGCAACGCGGCCGACCGCGCCGGCGTGGCGTCCGGCCTGTCATCGAGCGACCGTCCGTCCGACCGCGAGGTCGCACCGCTTATCCCAGTGTAAGACTGGCCGGTGTGAAGACTGGCCGCTGTGAGACACTATCCGTTAACGAGCCCGTCATGCCGGTCCTGACCCAGTTCGCGCTGTATTTCGCCGCGGCTTTCCTGCTCGCCATCACGCCGGGGCCCGGCATCTTCTATGTCGCCGCGCGCACGCTGGCCGGCGGCCGCGCCGAAGGTATCGCCTCAAGTTTCGGGACGGGGCTGGGCGGCATGGTCCACGTGGCGGCCGGCAGCCTGGGCGTTTCGGCCATCGTGCTCGCCAGCGCGGAGCTGTTCACGGCGCTGAAGCTGATCGGCGCCGTCTACCTCGTCTGGCTTGGCTTCCGCACCTTCCAGTCCGCTCGCCGCGAGGCAAAGACGATGCTGGACGGCGGGACGCCGACGCCTGCCGTCGGCGCCGGCCGGGCGTTTCGCGAAGGCGTGCTGGTCGAGGCCTTGAACCCGAAGACGGCGGCCTTCTTCCTGGCCTTCATTCCGCAATTCGTGAATCTGGGCGCCGGCCACATCGCCCTGCAGTTCATGGGCCTCGGCTTCATATCGGTGGCGCTCAACACCCTTGCCGATGTCGTGGTCGCCTTTGCGGCAAGCCGCATCCGGCAAGGCGCCGCTGGGCGTATTGGTGTGATCCGCCGGCTGCGGGAGGCATCCGGCGGCGCCATGATCGCGCTTGGCATTGGTCTCGCCATAGCCAAGCGCCCTCCTCTCTGATTGCCGGCCACGCTCGGCTCGCCGACATCGGGACGCGACGAATATCCAGCGGCTGCTCCCGTCAGGTGCAAACCCACTCGCGGATCTTGCACTCCTTCCCCTCGCCTCCGCACTGGGCCGTCGCCTTGTCCTCGGCTTCACGGCGGGTCGTGGCCGATGCTGCGCCCCAGAACGGCGTCGCCGCGCCACGGCTCTTGCCAACCGAAAGAGCCGCGCAGTGCTCATAGGGAAAGCCGGTGCCGTCATCATCGTCCCAATGGCGATGGTTGCGGAACACTTCGACCACCCGGCAGCCCTTGCCGTCCGCATTCTCACAGTGCTTGAGCGCGATGTCTTCCGCTTCCTGACGCTTGTCGGCGCCCCAGAAGAAGCCGTGACGGCCGTCGCCGGGCGAATAGGCGATCGCGCCCCAGATGCCCTTTTCCTCGCCCGTCTCAGCCGGCGGCGGAGACACCAGGTCGGCTGCATGGCTGGCTATCGTAAGCCCGGCCAGCGCCGCCAGCAGCGGGAATGAGAGGCGACGGTCGATCAGCATGTTCGTAGCTCCCAATGCAGCTGTTCAAGATCGGTGATTGTGCCCGGCCGCTATCCGCCCATGCGTGCGACCGAGACGACGATGCAGGTGTTTCCGGTTGGGACCAGCAGCGCCTGGCCGCCATTGTTGGCCAGGTTGAAAAGCATCGTGTTCGAAAGGTTGTCCGCCAAAAGGCTGCCCTTCGGCAGCGTGCCGGCGACCTCCTGACAAGAGCGCTGGAACGGCGCCACGCGCACGAAGCCGCCCTCGCAGGTCTGCCCGAGAGGCGAGGCATAGACGATACCGGCGGCCTCGGTCTTATAGTCCGGCAGATTGTAGCTCATCCCGGCGAGCGCCTGCACGGCGTGCGTGTCGGGCGAGGTTTTGTCCCATTGTGTCTGGACGGCATAGGTCGATCCCGCAGTCAGAGCCTGCCCGAGCGTGGCAAAGAGATTGGCGCAGGTGCGAACGCCCGCCTGAGCGACATGCGCCTGAAACGGATTCTTGTTCGCCGAGCTGTCTGCCGGCGCCGGGGCGGCTTGCGTCGACTCTGCCTGCACGGGCGCCTGTGCTTGCGCGGAAGCGGTGCCGGCGACAAGTGTCCCAAGCGTGGGGAAGAAACGAAACGACAGGATGACCGCCGCCGCGACCAGGACGGCGAACGCGCCGAGCAGCGCGGTGTTCCGCAACAGCCGCCAGGCCGACAAACGCGCCGGCGGCGAGCCGGCCGGCGGCTCCGGCAGCGCAACGGACTCGGAGCGCGTCAGAATTCTGTCCTCTATGGATTGGCGTGTCATCTCAAGCTCTTTCTAGTTGATGGCCGACAGCGCGGCCTTGAGCCCCTTGAAGGGGGCGTCGAGGCTGACGGTCGCTCCTGACGGCAGGGAATAGGAAACCTGGACGGTGGTTTCTTTGCCGATCTGTTCGCGAAGCACCGGACCCACGGGGAGATAGCCAACGCAAACCGACGCGTCACAGGCCTGCAGCTCAACATCCACCGGCTGCTTGCGGCCGGCAAATTTGAGCGAAAGCTTGCTTCCCGTGCCGGCCTGGCTGGGGGCCCGCAGTATCATGAAAGGCTTGCCCTTCTCGTCGGCTGCCAGCGACCAGCTGAAGACCGGTGCCTGGCTCTGATCGATGAAGGACTGGCTGATGTTGCAAACCCTCTTCCTGGCCTGGAGATTCTCGTCGCAGATCAGCGTCCAGTTCTCGAAAGGACGCGTGGTTCGCTGATACTGGCCGAGCTTGACGTCCGGAGGCACCGCGACATCCGAAGGCTTTATCCGATAGGCGGACGGCGCCACCTCCTGTCCGACCGCGCGCGGGCCGGACAGGAGCAGGCAAGCTATGGAGAATGCGACAGCAGCGACCGCGTGCCGGGGCATGGAGAGGCTCAGTTCAACGTGAAGCTGACGCCCGCGCCGACACCCCAGTGCCCGCCGGCCGTCGTGCCCGAGAGGTTCGCTCTCGCGCGCCCATCCTCGCTGGTGTAGCCGGCGCCGAACGCGACCGCTCCCTCGCCGCGCCAATAGCCGCCGCCAGCCGCCACGCTGACCTTGCCCGGACGGTCGTCATAGCGCAGCGAAGCGGCGGCCAGGCCGATCGCGGCCGCCTGGCGTGCCTCGCCGCGCGCTTCGCCCATATCCATGTTGAGCTGGCTGAGCTTGGAGTCGGTGTAGGCATTGGCCTGCTGCAGCGTGGTGGCCGCCACCTGATTGGTGTAGGTCTTGGAGTTGTCGAGCGTGGTCGCCAGCCCAAGATTGAGTTGCTGCACGTTGACTGCATCGGTGTCGGCGGTGCCGGCGCCGACATTGTGGATGACGACAGGCGCATTCGCGTCGCCGCCGGCGAGCGTCAGCGAGTTCGACTTGGTGCCATCCGGGTTCTTGTCATACTGGACTGCGAACTCGTTGAGATTGCCGACGCTCCCCTGCACCGCTTCGACGGCCTGATTGGTCGCGTAGAGCTGACTGCCGTTGATGGCGTCCGTGGAGGTGGAACTGATCCGGCCCGCCGCCACGTTGGTGACGGTGCGCTCGTTGCCGACGCTGCCGACGCTGACCGTGCTCGTCGGAGCGGTTCCGGCGAAGGTGTAGGCGACACCGTTGATCGTCGTGCCCGTCGTGGCGACCGCCGCCGCCGTCGTCGAGCCCGCGCCGAGCGCGACGCTGCCCGGCTCATTGGCCGTGGCGCCGGCGCCGAGCGCCATCGACTGCGCACCGTTGGCGGTCGAGTTCGTCCCTAGCGCGATGCTGTCTGCCGCATTGACCGTCGAGGTCTGGCCGATCGCGATGCCGCCCGGCGCAGTCGACTGCACGATGGCGCCGTTGCCCATGCCTATGCCGTTGTTGCCGTTTACGGTGGTGCGCGGACCGATCGCGACCGAATCGACGCCGGCCGCAAGCGAGTCCGACGCCGTCGAATTGGCATGGAAGTACATGGAACCCGTCACCGCGAAAGAGCTCAGCGCGCCCTTCAACTGGCGCAGCGTCACCGCGTCCTGGTCCTCCGTGGCGTCGGCAACGTTGATGATCTGACGATAGGATGTGGAGGTGCCCACCGAGACGGCGCCGAGCAGACTCATGTCCGCAGTGTTGTAGGGGATGAGGCCAGTGCCGGAGAGGATCGATCCCGATGTCGGCGCCACCGCACGATCTGAAACCGAGCCGGAGCCGAGCGCTACGCCGCCGGTGACAGTTGCCTGGGTGCCGCGGCCGAGGGCCAGCGAGTCGCCGGCGGACGCGGTGGCCTGGTAACCGAGCGCGGAAGAGCCTACCCCTTGCGCGAAGGCATCGGTGACCGGGAGCGTGCTGTCATTGGTGCGGACATAGCGAATGCCTACGCCATTGGCGTCGGTGTAAGCGGTCGATGTGTCGCCGGCAAAATTATTGATCGTGTTGCCGAGCGTGGTGATGTCGGCGGTGTTGGCGGCGATATCCGTCGTGTTCTGCGTCACCTGCTGGTTAGTGGCGAAGAGCTGCGAGCCGTTGACCGCATCGGTAGAGGAGCCGCTCAACTGCCCGGCCGCGACATTCTGGATCTGGCGCTCGGCACCCGCCGAGCCGACCGAGAAGGCGCCGGCCGGAGTGGCTCCGGCAAAAGTGTAATTCACACCGCCGATCGTCGCGCCGCCAACCGCGGTCGTGGTGCCGGACACGGAGTTGAGGCCGATCGCCACATCGCCGGCGTTGTTGGCCACGGCATTCGGGCCGATCGCGACGGAATCCGTTCCCAGCGCCTGGGAATCGGCGAGCGTCGAATTGGCGTGGAAGTACTTGATGCCGCCGCCAGCGTTGATGTTGTTGATTGTGTTGCCGAGGGTAGTGATGTCTGCGGTATTGGCGGCGATGTCGGTTGTGTTCTGCGTCACCTGCTGGTTCGTCGCGAAGAGCTGCGAACCGTTGACGGCATCGGTCGACGAGTTGCTCAGCCGGCCTGCCGCGACGTTCTGGATCTGGCGCTCCGCGCCAACCGAGCCAACCGAGAATGCGCCGGCCGGCGTGGTGCCGGCGAAGGTGTAGTTGACGCCGCCGATCGTTGTGCCGCCAACCGCCGTCGTGGTGCTGGATGCGGAATTGAGGCCGATCGCCACGTCGCCGGCATTGTTGGCCACGGCATTCGGGCCGACCGCGACGGAGTCCGCGCCCAACGCCTGGGAATCGGGCAGCGTCGAGTTGGCATGGAAATACTTGATGCCGGCGCCGCTGTTGATGTTCGTGACCGTATTGCCGAGACTAGCGATGTCGGTTGTGTTCTGCGTCACCTGCTGGTTGGTCGCGAACAGCTGCGAGCCGTTGACGGCGTCGGTCGAGGCGTTGCTGAGCCGGCCTGCCGCGAGGTTGGTCAAGGTCCGCTCAGCGCCCGGCGCGCCGATGCTGACCGTCGAGGTCGGCGTCGTTCCGGCGAAGGTATAGGTCGTACCGCCGATCGTGGCGCTACCGGTGCCGACGGCCGCCTGGGTGACCGAGCCCGAGCCGAGGGCCACATCACCGGAGCTTGCCGTGGCGGTCGCGCCATTGCCCAGCGCGACATTCCCGACGAAGCCGGCCGCACCCGCGGTGGACCCGTTACCCAGCGCCACGGAACCCTGCCCGATCGCCTTGTTGTTGTTGCCGATCGCAACCGCGCCGGCGGCCTGGTTGGCGGCGGTAGCGCTCGCGGTACCGTCAGCATTGGCGATGTTGTTGGGCGCCGCCGGTGAAGGCGCCGGTGCCGCTGGCATAACTCGGATCGCCGATGGAGACCGCGCCGTCGCCATAGGCGGTGTTGTTCGCGCCGATGGAAACCGCCTGGCCGCCGGTCGCCACCGCGTTGGTGCCCATGGCGACCGCATTGACGGAATCGGCCTTGGCGTTGTTGCCCACGGCGATGGCGCTCGCCGCCGATGCATTGGCGCCGATGCCGAGCGCGGTACTGGCGATTCCGCCGGCGTTGGCGCTAACGCCGGCGGCAAGGGAATTGTCTCCGGTAGCATTTGCGCCAGATCCGAACGAGGAGGCGTTTTGGCCGCTGGCCACGGCCGTGTTGCCAATCGCCGTGGCTGCAGCGCCGCTTGCAATTGAGGCAGGGCCCATGGCGACGGCGAAAGCGCCGGAAGAGAGCGAGTTGGTGCCGATCGCGATGCTATTGGGCAGGGCCGTGTTGGCCTGAACGCCTGCCTGCGCGCCCAAACCCAAGGCGATGGACTGGTTGCCCCAAGCGCTTGCTGTGTTGCCCATCGCCGTGGCGCTCGTTCCAGTTGCTTTGGTCAGAATGCCGATGGCAACGGTGTTTTGCTGATTTGCTGTCACATCCGTGCCGAGGGCGATGGCGCCCTGTGCAAGGGCACCCGTTCCCGCGACGGTGCGCCCGCCGATATTGATGGAGTTGATCTGTGAAGCGACCGATTGGAACCCGATCGCGATGGCGTTCTGGTTGCTTGCGGTGGCGTTGTTGCCCTGGGCAAACGAATCCACTCCCGACGCTTTCGCCCCATACCCGAGCGCGGTGGCGCGCAGCCCGCTTGCCGCGGCAGCGAGGCCGAGGGCCGAAGCATTCAGCGCAGCGCTCGTCCCATTGCCGATAGCGGTGGCACCTGCGCCGTTTGCAACCGTATTGACGCCAAAAGCCGATGAGCCATCCCCATTGGCATGGGCATTTCCGCCGACCGCAAGGGCATTGGTGCCGGTGGCGTTCGCAAAGACACCCATGCCTATCGCATTGAGACCATTGGCAGAATTAGCATAGCCGATGATGATCGAGCCATCGCCGGTTGTGCTGTTTGCGTCGCCTATCGCCAAGGCGTTCTGGCCATTGGCAACGGTGCCAGAGCCGATTGCGGTTGAGCTGGCGCCGGCGCTACTGCCGCAGCCGATAGCGGTGCTGCCTGCAGTCGCAGCACTGGGATTGGTGCAGTTTGCGGGATTGCTGACAACCCCATTGCCCATGGCAACCTGCGCGAACGCCGCTTGCGGTATCATGATCCCGGCGACGGCGAGCAGGGCGCCGGTCGCCCCGCCGGTGCTGAGCATTCCATGCCCCAACCGGTCGCGCTTCAGGCCGAGCACGCGATGCGCGTTGCGCAGCGCGGCCATCAAGCGGCGGCGCAGCGAGCGGCTGTCGGCAGCGCCGAGTACCCAGTTCCCTGCGAAACGCGCCGATGCGCGCCGGGTGTTTCGTGCTTGCCCGAGGTTCATTGTGAGAGTGCCTCCTTTGGTCGGTCGCGCTCGATCACGACAGGTTCCGCCGACCCTGCCGCCGAAGCGTGTCTGCTCGAAAATGGGATGACAATATCGGCGCCGCGCGCCAGAAGCGCATGGCCCTGCTTTTCACCGATCGCCTCGACGCGATCGAGCGTGCTTTCAAGCCAGGAGTCCCCCTCCTCCGGCACGGCCTGCAAGGCTCGTGTGACCCGTTCGCCCGGAATGAGCCGGCCGAGATAGGACCGCATGGCCGCCAGATGGGCAGCAGGCGCGTCGCCCGCGTGAACCACGGCGATGAGGCCGTAGAGATAATGGGCAAGCAGCATGTCCTGCTTGGCCAGGGGCACGCCATCTCCATAGCGTTTCTCAAGCGTCCTGGACGCCGACTCCAGCCAGTAGCCGATCTCCTCGGAAAGGCTGCGGCCGATGGCCGTATCGTCGCTCATGTCCCCTCAGCCTAGTCAGAATCCGGCGTAGCTGAACCTGCTCCAGAAGGACATGTTTTCAGAATCCCGTATTTCAACAAATTGCTGTTTATCGGAAAAAATACAGCACATATTCTGGAGGTTAACACAGAATTACTTTAGAAATTTCTTTTATAAGCCGAGCCAAAAAATAAATCTGCCCATAATTTGGGCAATTTGCTGTCGCCTTACTCACTAGCCCGCGATCGAACCTGCCTCGCCCGCACCTGCTGTGGGGTGGCGTTGCGATATTTTTTCATCATGGTGGTCAGGTGGCTCTGACTCGAGAACCCGCTCAGATCGGCGATGTCCGTGATCGACATGCGGCTGTCGGCAAGCAACTTTTCAGCAAGGTCCAGACGAAGCGTAAGGACGTATTGATGCGGCGACACTCCGAACGTCTTGGAAAAGCCCCGGGCGAAGTGATAGGGAGACAATTCGCATACCGCTGCCATCTCAGCGAGAGAAAGCTTGCGGGAAAAGTTGTCGTTCAGGAATTGCTGCACCAGCCCGGCGCAACTGGGCGTCAGCCCGCCTTTTGCGTTAATCGGTAATCGTCTCTCAGCAGGGATTTCCGAAAGCCAGGTCGACAGATCGTCATCGCGCCGCAACTCCGACTCCTGATGCTCAGCCCTCCGCAGCCTTGGCCCAACCTTAGCGGGCGCTTTCGGTTTCCTAGCCACAATAATTCGTGATCGCACGTGGTCGCCGTTATCGAATATGCCCCCCGGCAACAGCCCGCAAAGGCCATGATTTGAGGCATTCGGTATTTCACGAAATTGCGGTTCGGCGGGGAAAAACTTCTTTCACGAAAATTTTAGATGCCGCTGCTGCTATCCGCTTGTTCTCAAGTAAGATTTTTTCGTCGCAAGGTAACAAGGGCGGCCTCTGACGCGTCAGCTGCCATGCAAGTTTCGCTTGGCGCGGCGAGCGACAGATCCAACACCCTAGAGGCGGAACCACTTGCTGCGACGGGACAGACGCCCGTTTGATCCGGCGGGCCAGGAAAGCGGACGGCTTAGCCCGCGCGCTACCGCCCCCGGGCCAGGCTCCCAAGGATGCCGCGGACAATGGCACGGCCGACGGAGGAGCCGACCGAGCGCACCACCGACTTGATGGCGGCTTCAGCGACGGTCTGGCGGTTGGAAGACCGGCGATTGCCTGTTCCCAAAACATCGTCGAAACCGGGAATGGTCCAGCGCGAGCCGCCGCTGTTCTGCTGCTTTGCCTGCGCCTCGGCGTCCTGCGCCTCCTTCGTCTTCTTCTGCAGGATTTCGAAAGCCGATTCCCGATCGACGGTATCGTCGTACTGGCCGGCGACAGGGCTCTCGGCGATGATCTTGCGGCGCTCGTCCGGCGTGATCGGCCCAAGCCTGGATGACGGCGGCCGGATCAGCGTGCGCTGGACCATGGCCGGCACGCCCTTGTCCTCCAACATCGAAACCAGCGCCTCGCCGGTGGCGAGCTGGGTGATGGCGGTGGCGCAATCGAAATCGGGATTGGGCCGGAAGGTCTCGGCCGCGGTGCGCACCGCCTGCTGTTCGCGCGGCGTATAGGCGCGCAGCGCGTGCTGGACGCGGTTGCCGAGTTGGGCCAGCACCTTTTCCGGGATATCGAGCGGGTTCTGGGTGACGAAATAGACGCCGACGCCCTTGGAACGGATTAGCCGCACCACCTGCTCGACGCGGTCGATCAGAACCTTCGGCGCATCCTCGAACAAGAGATGCGCCTCGTCGAAGAAGAACACCAGCTTCGGCCGGTCGAGATCGCCGACCTCGGGCAGTTCCTCGAACAGTTCCGACATCAGCCAGAGCAGGAAGGTGGCGTAGAGCCTGGGATTCATCATCAATTTGTCGGCGGCCAGGACGCTGATCGCGCCGCGGCCGTCGCGCGTCGTGCGCATCAGATCGGCGACGCGCAACGCCGGCTCGCCGAAGAAATTCGCGGCACCCTGCTGATCGAGCACCAGGAGCGTGCGCTGGATGGCGCCGACGGAGGGCTTGGTCACATTGCCATACCGTGCGCTGAGTTCGTCGGCTCGCTCTGCAATGTTGGCGAGCAGCGCCTGCAAGTCCTTCAAATCGAGCAGCAGCAGGCCTTCCTCATCGGCGATGCGGAAGGCGATATTCATGACGCCTTCCTGAGCTTCCGTGAGGTTCATCAGCCGCGACAAAAGCAGCGGTCCCATCTCGGAAATCGTGGCGCGGATTGGATGGCCCTGCTCGCCGAACAGGTCCCAGAAAATGACAGGGAATTCCTGGAACTGATAGGGATCGAGCTTCACCTCTCCGGCGCGCTTGACCAAAAAATCCTTGGCTTCGCCCATCATGGATATGCCGGAAAGGTCGCCTTTGATGTCGGCGCAGAAAACAGGCACGCCGGCGTTCGAAAAGCCCTCGGCCAGGATCTGCAGGCTGACCGTCTTGCCGGTGCCGGTGGCCCCGGTGACGAGGCCGTGGCGGTTGCCGTAGCGCAGCAAAAGCGCTTCGGCGCGCTGGTAGGAATCGTCGGGCTTGCGGCTGGCGCCGATGAAGATGCTGGTCTCGTCAACCATATCCGGTCTCCGCAATCTGTTCCGCTCAAAGGGCCTCACCCGAGGTATAGTAACGCTCATCGCATGCGGCAATGCCCAGTGTCGATTTAGGGCGCATCGAATTTGGCCTTTGGCGCTTGCGGATTCCGCGCATGTTTGGCAATCGATTGGCCGGCCGCGGAAAAAACCCGGCCGGATGACGCATTGTGATATCTGGTTCGCGGCCCTAGATTGGCTGGACCGGCTGATGCGGCCGAGAAGCGAGGAGAGCGATGGGCGCCGGCGCCTTGACCAGGGATGTCGACCTTCCGAACCCGGACGCCAAGCGTTGGCAGGCCTTGGCGGAAAAGGCGCTTGCCGGCGGTTCCTTCGAGGAAAAGCTCGTCTCCCATACCGATGACGGCATCCGCATCGAGCCGCTCAGCCACCGCTCGACGTCCGCCGAGCCATTGCTCCGCACAAATCCGACTGCGCCGTGGATCGTCAGCCAGCGCGTTGACGATCCGGACATCGCCCGGGCCAGCGCGCAAGCGCTGGAAGACATCGCCCAAGGCGCCACCGGCCTGTCGCTTGTCTTCGAGGGGGCGCCGAATGCCTTCGGCTACGGCCTGCCGCGCACCGCGGAAGCCTTGGAAAGAGTGCTCGACGGCGTGCCGCTCAACCGCGTGCAGGTGCGCATCGACGCGCATCCCTGGAGCCGCGCGGTCGCCGACTGGCTGCTCGCTTTCTTGAGCAAACGCCGCTCCGATCCGGCCAAGCTCAACCTCTCCTTCGGCATCGACCCGGCGGCGATCTTCGCCGGAACCGGGCGGTTGCGCACTTCGATCGAGGCGCTGCAGGAATCGATGCCTCAGTCGCTGGCGCATTTCTTCTCGATGGGCGTGCCGGGTGTGCTGCTCGAGGCCGACGGCCGGGTCTTCCATAATGCCGGCGCCACCGAGGCGCAGGAGCTCGGCACGATGATGGCCTCCGTCGTGTCCTATCTCAGGATGTTCGAGAAGGCGCGCCAGCCGCTGGTCTATGCGGCACCTTATATCGGCTTCGCGCTCAGCGTCGATCAGGACCAGTTCCTGTCGATGGCCAAGGTGCGGGCGTTGCGCAAGCTCTGGGCGCGCATCCAGGAAGCTTGCTCGATCCCGGCCTCGACCGCCAGCATCCATGCCGAGACCTCCTACCGCATGATGACGATGGCCGACCCGGAGACCAACATCCTGCGCACTGCGATCGCGGCCTTCGCGGCGGCAACCGGCGGCGCCGATTCGATCTCGATTCTGCCGCATACGATCGCGCATGGCCTGCCGGCCGGCTTTGCCCGCCGCATCTCCCGCAACGCCCAGCTCATCATGGCCAAGGAGAGCCATCTCTACCATGTCGCCGACCCCGCCAACGGCTCGGGCGCGGTCGAAGCGCTGACCGACGATCTCTGCACCGCGGCCTGGGAAGAATTCCAGCGCATCGAGGCCGAGGGCGGCGTGCTCGCCAGCCTGCAGCAGGGCTACATCCAGAATCGCGTCCAGACTGCCGCCGCCAGGCGCAATGGCGCCTACCGGGCCGGCGAACGCGGCATTGTCGGCACGACGCTTTACCGCGTCGGCCGCGAGCGCCCGGTCGAGACCCTGCCGCAGGAGCGGCGTCCGGCCCTGACCGAAGGCGTTGCGACCTGCGAGCCGCTGTTTCCGGTGCGCATCGACCAGTCGATCGGAGCCGGATCATGATCCCGGATTTCAGCCAGATCGGCTGGTCGGCGCCGCGGCACGCGCCGGTCGAGCTCAAAGGCCAGCGGATGACGCCGGAAGGCATTGCCGTCAAACACCTCTACACGCAAGGCGACCTCAAAGGACTTGCCAATCTCGACACTTATCCGGGTATGCCACCCTTCGTGCGCGGCCCCTACCCGACCATGTATGTCCAGCAGCCCTGGACAATCCGGCAATATGCCGGGTTCTCGACGGCGGAGGAATCCAACGCCTTCTACCGGCGCAACCTCGCCGCCGGCCAGAAGGGCCTCTCGGTCGCCTTCGATCTCGCCACTCATCGCGGCTATGACAGTGACCATCCCCGCGTCGCCGGCGATGTCGGCATGGCGGGCGTGGCGATCGATTCCATTCTCGACATGCGGCAGCTCTTCGACGGCATTCCGCTGAACGAGATGACCGTGTCGATGACCATGAACGGCGCCGTGCTGCCGATCATGGCGCTCTACATCGTGGCGGCGGAGGAACAGGGCGTTGCCGAGAAGGATCTCGCCGGAACCATTCAGAACGACATTCTGAAGGAGTTCATGGTCCGCAACACCTACATCTATCCGCCGAAGCCTTCGATGCGGATCGTGTCGGACATTTTTGCCTACACCTCCAAGCACATGCCGAAGTTCAACTCGATCTCGATCTCCGGCTACCACATGCAGGAAGCGGGCGCGACGGCCGACCTCGAGCTCGCCTACACCATTGCCGACGGCATCGAATATGCGCGCGCCGGCGTTGCCGCAGGCCTCGACATCGACCGCTTCGCGCCGCGCCTGTCCTTCTTCTGGGCGATCGGCATGAACTTCTTCATGGAGGTCGCCAAGCTCAGGGCCGCAAGGCTGCTCTGGTCGAACCTGATGCAGAAGAATTTCGCGCCGAAGGACGAGCGCTCGCTGTCGCTGCGCACCCACTGCCAGACGTCTGGCTGGTCGCTGACGGCGCAGGATCCCTACAACAACATCACGCGCACGATGCTCGAGGCGATGGCGGCGACGCAGGGGCATACGCAATCGCTGCACACCAATTCCTTCGACGAGGCGATGGCGCTGCCGACCGACCATTCGGCCCGCATCGCCCGCAACACGCAGCTCATTCTGCAAAAGGAATCCGGCACCACCCGCATGATCGATCCGTGGGGCGGCTCGGCCTATGTCGAGCGGCTGACGCATGATCTGGCGGCGCGCGCGCTCGCCCATATCGAGGAGGTCGAAAGCCTCGGCGGCATGGCGGCGGCGATCGAGAAAGGCATTCCGAAGCTGCGCATCGAGGAAGCGGCGGCGCGCACGCAGGCGCGCATCGATTCCGGCGAACAGGTGCTGGTCGGCGTCAACGCGCACCGGCCGCAAACGGATATCGAAGTCGATGTGCTGAAGATCGACAATGCCGAGGTGAAGGCCAGGCAGTTGGCGAAGCTGCAGCGGCTCAAAGGCACCCGCGACGTCGCAGCACTGGAAAACGCGCTGGCGGCCCTTTCCCGCGCGGCCGAGGGCGACGAGAATCTGCTCGAATTCGCGATCCGCGCCGCGCGCGCCAACGCCACCGTGGGCGAGATCTCGCTGGCGCTGGAAAAAGTGTTCGGCCGCCACACGGCGGCGGTGCAGACGATCTCCGGCGTCTATCGCGACGCGCTCGGCGACAACCCGGCGCTTGAGCGGTTGCAGGAGAAGATCGAGGCGTTCGAGAACAAATCCGGCGGCAAGCCGCGTATCCTGGTCGCCAAGATGGGCCAGGACGGACACGACCGCGGCCAGAAGGTGATCGCCAGCGCCTTTGCCGATCTGGGCTTCGACGTGACCGTCGGGCCGATGTTCCAGACGCCGGACGAGATCGCGAAGCTTGCGGTGCAGCACGACGTCGACATCATCGGCGCGTCATCGCTCGCAGCCGGGCACCTGACGTTGATCCCCGAGCTCAAGGACGCGCTGAGGAAGCTCGGCCATGGGGACATGCTCATCGTCGCCGGCGGCGTTATCCCGCCGCAGGACTATGACGCGGTGCTGGCGGCGGGCGCGGCGGAGATCTTCCCCCCGGGAACAGTCATTCCAGAGGCGGCAAACCGGCTGATGGATCGGTTGCTGGCGGCTCAGTAAAGGCTTGCTGAACCGGCTGAAAGATTGTTCTACATTCCGAGACACAACTAAGGCGCGATAATTTTTAAGACGATCATCCATACACACGGATCAGGAGCCTTGCTGCTGCCACGCGAAATGCTTGACAGCTTGGACCTTCAAGCCGGCGATGAGTTCCAGATCATCGAAACCGACGGCGGCCTCATTCTAAGCCGCCCCCGCGACGACAACCCCGAACGGCAAATGAACGCCGCTCGCGATGTCATGGGCGGATACGAGGCTGCACTGCGGAAGCTTGCAAAGTAAGCCGGCGGCTAATTCTCGGCCCTGTCCGAAAGCTTGACGATTTCCCATTCCCTGCCGTTGACGGTCACGACCTCGCCGACCTTCTTGCCGAACAGGGCCACGGCCATCGGTGACACGTGGGAAATGCTGCCCTTGGACGGGTCGGCCTCGTCTTCGCCGACGATCCGCCAATGCACCTTCTTGCCGTCGTCGCCCTCCAACGTCACGCCCATGCCGAAGCGCACGACTTCGCTGCCCGGCTCCGGCACGGAAAGCTCCGCGCTCTCGCGCCGGGCAGTCCAATAGCGCAGGTCGCGCGACACGACTGCGATGCGCTCCCGGTCGCCCTTCCTTTCGGCCTTGGCCAACATGTCGCGCAGGTCGGCGAGGTTGTCCTCGATCATCGCCAGGCCGCGCTCCGTCACCAGATTGCGGTGCGTGCTGATCGGCCGCTCGCCGACGCCGGCAATGGCGTTTTCGCTGTCTTCTTCGCGGGTGAAAGCTCTGCTCATAAAATGAACTTAGGCTTGGCGAGGCGACTGCACAAGCGGTTTGCCGGTTAGCCCGCCCTGGCACGATTCCTGCGACGCACAAGGCGAAACGCCAGGACCTGTGCCGATGTTGAACAGACGAACGCTGCTTGCCCGGACCGCGGGCCTTGCCGTCGCCGGCATCTTTGCCGGCAAGGCATCGGCGAAGTCGCTGCCTGGCATCGAGATGGCGGCCATGCGAGGCTCGATCAACGCCACGGAGATCGGCGTGCAGCCGGGCGCGGTTGACGACCAGAGCAAGGCTTTCGCCAGGATGCTGGCCGAAGCCAGCGACCGCGATGCGCCGGTGTTCCTGCCGCCCGGCACCTATCTCGTCTCGAACCTCAAGCTGCCCGCCCGCGTGCGCCTCTCGGGCGTACCCGGCGCGACGCGCATCGTCTATGGCGGCAACGGTCATCTGATGATGGCCGAACAGGCCGAGCATATCGAGCTCAGCGGGCTGGTGCTCGACGGCGCCAACCGCTGGCTGGCCGACTACACGCAGGGGCTGCTCGATGTGCGCCGCGTCGGCCATTTGACAATCGACAACTGCCAGGTGACCGGCAGCGGCAAGAACGGGTTGGCGCTCGAGCACGCCGTCGGCCGCATCGGCCGGTCCGATATTTCGGGTGCGGCGGATGCCGGCATCTATTCGGTCGAGGCCGGCGGGCTGGAGATTTCCGGCAACACCGTTTCCGATTGCGCCAATGGCGGCATCCTGGTGCATCGCTGGCAGGCGGCGGAGGACGGCACCATCGTCAGCGGCAACCGCGTCCAGAGGATCGGCGCACGCAGCGGCGGCACCGGCCAGAACGGCAACGGCATCAACGCCTTCCGCGCCGGCAACGTCATCATTTCGGGCAATGTCGTCTCCGACTGCGCCTTTACCGCGATCCGCGCCAACAGCGCGAGCAATCTGCAGATCACCGGCAACACCTGCTCGCGCTCCGGCGAGACCGGGATCTACTCGGAATTCTCCTTCGAAGGCGCGATCCTCAGCAACAACCTTGTCGACGGCGCCGCCAACGGCATCTCGATCGTCAATTTCAACGAAGGCGGCCGCATGGCGGTGTGCTCGAACAACATCGTGCGCAATCTCTCGACCACCGGTCCCTACACTGCCGATCCGCCCGGTTTCGGCGTCGGCATCAGCGCTGAGGCCGACACCACGGTTTCCGGCAATGTCGTCGAGAATGCGCCGCTCTACGGTATGCAGCTTGGCTGGGGCCCCTATCTGCGCAATGTCGCGGCGACCGGCAACATCATCCGCAAGGCGGGCACCGGTATCGTCGTTTCGGTCGTCGAAGGCTCCGGCAGCGCCGTCATCTCTGAGAATGTCATCGACGGCGCGCAGAACGGCGCCATCATCGGCCAGCGCTGGGCCGATCCGGTGACCGGGGACCTATCCCAAACGACCGATACCGGCTACGCGCATCTCACCGTCGAGCGCAACAAGGTGAGCTAGCTCAGAGCCGCCGTCGGCCGCAGCAAGCCGACCTTGGCGCCGACGCGGCTTTCGACCGCAGGATGGGCAAGCTCCGTGAGCTTTGCCGCTAGCGCTTCATCGGGGCGCAGCAGCTTCGCCAGCACCGCGGCGATCATCACCTCCGCTCCCCTGCCGGCGCCGTCATCGCATTTCAAGGCGATGCCGAGGCCGAGCTCTGGCAATGCCGCGCAATAGACGCCTTCGGCGCCGGTCTTGACGAAGATGCGGCCGGGCGCGGCCTGCATCAGCGCGACGTCCGCCTTGCCTGTGCCGGCGACCAGGAACGGCTCCGCCATGCAGGCCGAGAGCAGCCGCTTTGCAGCCTTGGCGCGCTCGGGCGAAAAGCCCCTGCCCGTCGCCATGCGGGCAAAGCCTAGCGCATAACTCTTCAACGGCACGGCATAGGTCGGGATCGAGCAGCCGTCGATGCCGCTGTTGTCCACACGGTGCACCGCGCCGGTCACGGCTTGCATGGCGTCGCGCACGATCTCCTGCTGCGCATGACCGGCCTTGACGTAACCGGCATGCGCGATGCCGGCATGCACGCAGGTGCAGAGGAAGCCGGAGTGCTTGCCGGAACAGTTGTTGTGCAAAGCGTTGGGTACGCCGCCGGCGCGAGCGAGCGCAATGCTGGCATCATGGCTCGAAGGCCAATGCGCGCCGCACTCCAGCGCCGTCTTGTCGAGGCCCGCCTTGGCGAGCATTGCGGCAGCCAGTTCGACATGGGCCGGCTCGCCCGAATGCGAGGCGCAGGCCAGCGCCAGTTCGCGGTTGCCGAAGCCATAGGCGTCGGCAGCGCCGGACTCGACCAACGGCAATGCCTGGATCGCCTTCACCGCGGAGCGTGGGAAAACCGGACGGTCCGTGTCGCCGATCTCCCAAACGGGCTTGCCGTCGGCGTCGAAGACCGAAACCGCGCCGCGGTGCCTGCTTTCGACCACCGCGCCGCGCGTGACTTCGACCAGAACCGGATTCGTCATGTCGCCTCCCGCACGCGCGCCCAGGGGCGCGCCGCTTCAATGCGGGCCGCTTCTAGCGAATCCTGTCGAGAATGGAAACGTAATTGGCCACCGCCGCGCCGCCCATGTTGAAGATGCCGCCGAGCTTGGCGCCCGGCACCTGGATACCGCCGGCCTCGCCGGTCAGTTGCATGGCGGTCAGCACATGCATCGACACACCGGTGGCGCCGATCGGGTGGCCCTTGGCCTTCAGACCCCCGGAGGGATTGACCGGCAGGCGGCCGTCCTTCGCCGTCGTGCCATCCAGCGCCAGCTTGGCGCCCTCGCCGGGCTTCGCGAGACCCATTGCCTCATACTCGATGAGTTCGGCGATAGTGAAGCAGTCATGCGTCTCGACGAAGGAAAGGTCGTCCAGCGTCACGCCGGCCTTCTTCAGCGCCTGCTCCCAGGCGCGCTCGCAGCCTTCGAAAGAAAGGATGTCGCGCTTCGACATCGGCAGGAAATCCTGGACATGCTCATTGGCGCGGAAGGTCACGGCACGGCGCATCTTCAATGCTGTCGCGGTGTCGGTCAGCACAAGCGCCGCGGCGCCGTCCGAGACCAGCGAGCAGTCGGTGCGCTTCAGCGGGCCAGCCACGAACGGGTTCTTCTCGCTTTCCTGGCGGCAGAACTCATAGCCGAAATCCTTGCGCATCTGCGCATAAGGATTGTCGACGCCATTCCGGTGGTTCTTGGCCGCGATCATGGCCAGCGCATCGGACTGGTCGCCATAGCGCTGGAAATAGGCCTGCGCGATCTTGCCGAAGACGCCGGCAAAGCCTGCCGGCGTGTCGCCGTCTTCCGGCAAATAGGAAGCCTTGAGCAGGTTCTTACCGATCTCCGGCCCGGGCGTGGTCGTCATCTGCTCCGCCCCGACCACCAGCACGATGCGGGCGGCATTGGCGTCGATGGCGCGGATGCCCTGACGGACGGCGGCCGAACCGGTGGCGCAGGCATTCTCGACGCGCGTCGCCGGCTTGAAGCGCAGCCGGTCATCGGTCTGCAGCACGAGGCTCGCGGTGAAATCCTGCGGCGAAAAGCCGGCGTTGAAGTGGCCAAGCACGATCTCGTCGACATCGTCCGGACCGATGCCGGCATGGTCGAGCGCTTCGGCCGCAACCTTGGTGATCAGGCCTTCCAGCGTTTCGCCTTCGAGCTTGCCGAAGCGCGAATGCGCCCAGCCGACGATGCATGCGGTCATGGCAACCTCCATTTGCGCCGCAGCCTAGCACGATCCTTGGCGGCACGTGATTCAATATTGTTCAATGATGAACCGTTTTCCAGACCCACGCCATGGGCCAGAACGACACGATCGGTTGATCCCGGTGTCGATTTTTTATTGATTGACGCGTCAATAAAAAATAGTCTTGGCCCGAACCGGACCCCCAGGATGCCGAAAATCGGAATGGAGCCCCTACGCCGCAAGGCGCTGATCGACGCGACGATCTCGGCGATCGGCGAGCGCGGATCGCTGGACGTGACCATGTCGGAGATCGCCGGGCGCGCCGGCGTGTCGTCGGCGCTGGCGCATCATTATTTCGGCGCCAAGGACGAGCTGCTGTTCGCGACGATGCGGCACATCCTGGCCGAGCTCAACACCGATACAAGGCGTGCGTTCGCCCTTGCCGCCACACCGCGCCAGCGCGTCTCGGCCGTCGTCGCCGTCAGCTTTTCCGACGAGCAGTTCCAGCCCCAGATCATCGCTGCCTGGCTCGCCTTCTATGTCGAGGCACAGAAATCGACCGAGCTGCGGCGGCTGCTGCGCGTCTATGCGCGGCGGCTGCATTCGAACCTGATGAGCGGGCTGACCGGCATTCTGCCTCGGACCGAGGCCGACCGCGTGGCCGAAGCGACCGCGGCGCTGATCGACGGGCTCTATATCCGCCGCGCGCTGAAGGACGGCACCCCCAACGCGCAGAGCGCCATCGCGCTCATCGAAGACTATCTCGAAACCAAGCTCAACAGACGGAGCCTGCCTTGACCACCCGGCGACCCAATTTCCTGATCGTCATGGTCGATCAGCTCAACGGCACGCTCTTCCCGGACGGGCCGGCCGAATTCCTGCATGCGCCGCATCTTAAGGCGCTTGCAGCGCGCTCGGCGCGCTTCGCCAACAACTACACCGCCTCGCCGCTCTGCGCGCCGGGCCGCGCCTCGTTCATGAGCGGACAACTGCCCTCGCGCACCCAAGTCTATGACAACGCCGCCGAGTTCGCCTCCTCGATCCCGACCTACGCCCATCATCTGCGCAGCGCCGGCTACCACACGGTGCTTTCCGGCAAGATGCATTTCGTCGGTCCCGACCAGTTGCACGGCTTCGAGGAGCGGCTCACCACCGACATCTACCCCGCCGATTTCGGCTGGACGCCGGACTACCGGAAGCCGGGCGAGCGCATCGACTGGTGGTACCACAATCTGGGTTCGGTCACCGGCGCCGGCGTCGCAGAAATCACCAACCAGATGGAATATGACGACGAGGTCGCCTTCCACGCGACGCAAAAGCTTTATGAGTTTGCGCGCGTATCAGATGACGCAGACCGGCGCCCTTGGTGCCTCACCGTCTCCTTCACCCATCCGCATGACCCCTATGTCGCGCGGCGCAAATATTGGGACCTTTACGAGGACTGCCCGGCGCTGGAGCCGGAGGTCGGCTTCATCCCGTATGACAGCCAGGATCCGCATTCGAAGCGGCTCTACAAGGCATCCGACTACGACAGTTTCGATATCACGCCGGAGCAGGTGCGCCGCTCACGGCGCGGCTACTTCGCCAACATCTCCTATCTCGACGACAAGGTCGGCGAATTGCTGTCGGTGCTGGAGCGCACGCGCATGGCTAACGACACGATCGTGCTGTTCTGCTCCGACCATGGCGACATGCTGGGCGAGCGCGGCCTGTGGTTCAAGATGTGCTTTTATGAAGGCGCGGCACGCGTGCCTTTGATGATGGCCGGCAAGGGCATCGAGGCAGGCCTGATCGGCGTGCCCGTCTCCAATCTCGACGTGGCGCCGACGCTCTGCGACCTCGCCGGCATCGATATGAGCGGGATTTCGCCATGGACGGACGGCCAATCGCTGCTGCCGCTCGCCGGCGGCATGGAGCGCTCGGCGCCGGTGCTGATGGAATATGCGGCCGAAGGCTCCTACGCGCCGATGGTGGCGATCCGCGAGGGCAAATACAAATTCGTCCATTGCGAGCTCGACCCGCCGCAGCTTTTCGACCTCGATGCCGATCCGCGCGAGCTCGACAATCTCGCCGCCGACCCGGCTAACGCCGATCTGGTCTCGGCCTTCATGGAAAAGGTCCGCGCGCGCTGGAATATGGCGAGCTTCGACGCCGCCGTGCGCGAAAGCCAGGCGCGCCGCTGGGTCGTCTATCCGGCGTTGCGCAACGGCGCCTACTACCCATGGGAGTTCCAACCGCTGCAGAAGGCGTCGGAACGCTACATGCGCAACCACATGAACCTCGACAATCTCGAAGAGAGCAAAAGGTATCCGAGGGGCGAATGATGGCAGACATTCTCGTCCCTACGCTTGATCATCTGAAGCGGGCCTATGCCGTCACCTCGACGGCGACGCAGGTGACGCCGCTCCTGGAGTCGGCGGCTTTGGCCAAGGAGACCGGCGCCGCGCGCGTCTTCGTCAAGCCGGAGTCGCTGCAATGGGCCGGTTCCTTCAAGGTGCGCGGCGCCTATTGGCGGCTGAACCGGCTGTCGCCGGATGAGGCGAAAAAGGGCGTGGTGGCCTATTCTTCCGGCAATTTTGCGCAAGGACTGGCGGCCGCCGGCCAGGCGCTCGGCATTCCTGTCACCATCGTCATGCCGATCGATGCGCCCGCCGCCAAGCGTGACGCGACGGCCGGCTATGGCGCGCGGGTGGTGCTGACTGATCATGGCGACCGGCGCCCGCGAGGAGGTCGCCGCCGCCAAGGCGCGCGAGATCGCCGAGACCGAGCACCTCACCCTTCTCCACCCCTTCGACGATCCGGAGATCGTCGCCGGCCAGGCCGGCGCAGGGCTTGAAGCGCTCGACCAGTTGTCAACGAAGAAGGCGCATGCCGACCTGGTGTTCTGCTCGGTCGGCGGCGGCGGACTGATCGGCGGCGTCTCGCTCGCCTTCCATTATCTGTCGCCCAAGACCGAGATCATCGCCGTCGAGCCGGAGGGTTTCAACGGCATGGGCTCGTCGCTGGCGCATGGTGCGATCGAGACCATGCCGATCGGGCCGAAATCGATTTGCGACGGGTTGATGGCGCGCAAGCCCGGCGACGCGCCTTTTGCGGCGGTAAGCGCTGCCGGCGTTCGGGGCGTCACCGTTGATGACGCCTCGGTGCGGCGGGCGATGAAGATAGCCTTCGAGCGGATGAAGCTGGTGCTGGAGCCTTCGGGCGCGGCGTCACTGGCGGCGCTGCTCGGGGGCAATGTGGATGTGGCGGGCAAGACCGTCCTTGTTGTGGCTACCGGCGGCAATGTCTCGCTCGCCGACTTTATGGCGCATATGAACAATGCTTGAAGCGGATTTCGTCATCATCGGCTCCGGCTCCGCCGGCTCGGCCATGGCCTATCGGTTGTCGGAAGACGGCAAGCACTCGGTGATCGTCATCGAGTTCGGCGGCACCGATATGGGACCACTGATCCAGATGCCGTCGGCGCTGTCGATCCCGCTCAATATGAGCCTTTACGACTGGGGTTTCGCCAGCGAGCCGGAGCCGCATCTCGGCGGCCGCGTGCTGGCCACCCCGCGCGGCAAGGTGATCGGCGGCTCGTCCTCGATCAACGGCATGGTCTATGTTCGCGGGCATGCGCACGACTTCGACCACTGGGCCGAACAGGGTGCAGCCGGCTGGGCCTTCGCCGATGTGCTTCCCTATTTCAAGCGCATGGAGGATTCCGACGGCGGCGAGGACGGCTGGCGAGGCAAAGGCGGGCCGTTGCATGTGCAGCGCGGGACACGCAAGAACCCGCTCTACGGTGCGTTCATAGAGGCGGGTCGCCAGGCCGGTTTCGAGCTCACGGACGACTATAATGGTTCCAAGCAGGAAGGCTTCGGCCCGATGGAGCAGACCATTCTAGGCGGTCGCCGCTGGTCGGCGGCGAATGCCTATCTCAAGCCTGCTCTGAAGCGCCGAAATGTTAGCCTGCTCAAGGGTTTCGCCCGGCGCGTGGTGATCGAGAATCAACGCGCGACCGGCGTCGAGATCGAAGCTAACAAAAAGATTCAGGTCGTTAAGGCGCGGCGTGAGGTGATTGTCGCGGCGTCGTCGATCAATTCGCCGAAGATCCTGATGCTGTCCGGCATCGGCCCGGGCGCGCACCTCCAGGAAAACGGCATAAAGGTTGTCGCCGACCGGCCGGGCGTCGGCGGCAATCTGCAGGACCATCTGGAGCTTTATATCCAGCAGGAATCGACAAGACCGATCACGCTGAACTCGGTGCTCAATCCTTTCTCCAAGGCGATGATCGGCGCGCAGTGGCTGTTCTTCAAGAGCGGGCTCGGCGCCACCAACCATTTCGAGGCAGCCGCCTTCGTGCGTTCGCAAGCCGGCGTCGACTATCCCGATATCCAGTACCACTTCATCCCGGCGGCGGTGCGCTATGACGGCAAGTCGGCGGCGAAGTCACACGGCTTCCAGGCGCATGTCGGACCGATGCGCTCGAAGTCACGCGGCTCGGTTACGCTGCGTTCGCCCGACCCGAAGGCGAAGCCGGTGATCCGCTTCAACTACATGTCGCATCCGGACGACTGGAGCGAGTTCCGCCACTGCATCCGGCTGACCCGCGAGATCTTCGGCCAGCAGGCCTTCGACGGCTTTCGCGGCAGGGAGATCTCGCCGGGCAGCCATGTGCAAACCGACGACGAGCTTGACGCCTTCATCCGCGACCATGCCGAAAGCGCGTATCACCCCTGCGGCACCTGCAGGATGGGCCGCGCCGACGACCTGACCGCCGTCGTCGATCCGGAATGCCGGGTGATCGGCGTCGAAGGCCTGCGCGTCGCCGACTCCTCGATCTTCCCGCGGGTGACCAACGGCAATCTCAACGCACCGTCGATCATGACCGGCGAGAAGGCATCCGACCACATTCTCGGCCGCACGCCGCTGGCGCCCTCCAACCAGGAACCCTGGATCAATCCGCGCTGGCAGGTGGCGGACCGATAGGGCATTGTCGGGCAGACCGCCCGATCGGCCAATAGTTCTGGAGAAAGCCATGCGCGCCCAACCGACGGCATCGCACTACGTCAACGGCCGCTACATCGAGGACGAAGGCGGCCCGCCACTGCCGGTGATCTATCCGGCTACCGGCGAAACCATCGCCACGCTGCATTCGGCGACGCCGAACGTGCTGGAGCTGGCGATCGAGGCCGCGCGCGCGGCGCAGCCGGCATGGGCGCGGCTGAAGCCGGTCGAACGGGGACGCATCCTGCGCCGCGCTGCCGACATTCTTCGCGCGCGCAATGCCGATCTTGCGCGGATCGAGACGCTCGACACTGGCAAGGCGATTCAAGAGACGCTGGTGGCGGATGCGCCTTCGGCCGCCGACTGCCTGGAATATTTCGCCGGCGCGGTCGCTGCCTTCAATGGCGAAATGATCGATCTCGGTGGACCCTTCGCCTACACACGGCGCGAGCCGCTCGGCGTCTGTGTCGGCATCGGCGCCTGGAACTATCCGATACAAATCGCCGGCTGGAAGTCGGCGCCGGCCTTGGCCATGGGCAATGCCATGGTGTTCAAGCCTTCGGAGAACACGCCGCTGTCGGCGCTGGCGTTGGCCGAAATATACAGCGAAGCGGGGTTGCCCGACGGGTTGTTCAACGTCGTGCAGGGCTATGGCGATGTCGGCGCCGGCCTTGTCGGCCACGATGTCGTGGCAAAAGTTTCGGTGACCGGCTCGGTGCCGACCGGCCGCAAGGTGCTGTCGCTTGCCGGCTCGAAAATGAAGCACGCGACGATGGAGCTCGGCGGCAAGTCGCCGCTGATCGTCTTCGACGACGCCGATCTCGAGAACGCCATTGGCGGCGCCATGCTCGGCAATTTTTACTCCACCGGCCAGATCTGCTCCAACGGCACCCGGGTCTTCGTGCAAAAGGGCCTGCATGACCGCTTCATCGAGCGGCTGGTCGAGCGGACGAAAAAGATCCGCATTGGCGATCCGCTTGACCCGGAAACCCAAATGGGGCCGCTGGTCAACAAGGCGCAGCAGGACAAGGTCGTTTCTTATATCGCCGCCGGCCAGCAGGACGGCGCCACACTCACCTGCGGCGGCAACGTGCCGTCGCTGCAAGGTTTCGAGGGCGGCTTCTTCGTCGAGCCGACGGTGTTCACCAATGTCACCGACACCATGCGCATCGCGCGCGAGGAGATTTTCGGGCCGGTGATGAGCGTCTTGAAATTCGACAGCGAGGACGAGGTGATCGAACGGGCCAACGACACCGAATTCGGCCTGGCGGCCGGTGTGTTCACGCGCGACCTGCCGCGGGCGCATCGGGTGATCGCCGAGTTGCAGGCCGGCACCTGCTGGATCAACGCCTACAATCTGACGCCGGTGGAAATGCCCTTCGGCGGCGTCAAGCAGTCCGGCATCGGCCGCGAGAATTCGCTCGCGGCGCTGGCGCATTACTCGCAGCTCAAGGCGGTCTATGTCGAGACCGGGGACGTGGCGGCGCCTTATTGAGACCTTTCCGCCGTGCCATCCAGATACTGCGTCAGCGCGTAGACCAGATGGTAGAAGATGCTTGCCGGCACCTCGGTCGCCATTGAGCGGCCACGCTCGTCGATGCGGTCGATCCACAGTCCGAGCGGCGCCGGGTCGATATGCCAGCGGAACAGGCGGCCGACGCGCGCCTCGATCTCAGGCTTGAGGTCCGGCCCGCCCGAGCCGTCCAGCGCGATCGCCGCCTTGATCGCCTCGGCCTGCGGCCAGCTGCGCGAGACCGTGTCGAGCGGCAGGCCCTGGCGCGAGACGGCGCCATAGGCGAGGCCGGTGGCGCGGTTGAGGCCGTTCGCAACGGCCGAGGCATAGAGCTTGCGGGCGAAGGCGGTGAGTTCGCCCTGGCCACTGCGGGCGGCGAAGTCGACCAGCAGCGAGGCCCATTCGAAATGATGGCCAGGCTCGGTCCAGCCGCCCTTCCCGTTCGCGGCCGGCTTCCAGCCCTCGTCGAAATACTCGCCCAGCGTCCAGCTTTCGGCATCGAAGAAATGGCTGCGGAAAAGGTCGATGATGCGCGCGGCGCGGCGCAGATAGGCGCGCTCGCCCGTCGCCTTGTGCCAGGCGAGAAAGGCCTCGAGCAGATGCATGTGCGGATTGGAACGCCGTTCTTCCGCACCGTCGGAAGTTTCCAGAAAGCCGGTCATGCGGGCATCCTCCAAATGCGCGTCGAGGAAGCCGAACGTCTCCTCGCCCAGCCTCAACGCGTCGGGATGGCCAGACATATGGGCGTGGGCGAGCGCCAGAAGCACGCAGGAATGATCGTAGGCGTCCTCGACCGGATCGGCGACCGAGCCGTCGATGTTCAGCGTGCGCACCCAGCCGCCACGCCCGGTGCGGCCCTGCCTCGCCATGAAGTCGATGCCATGCGCGATCAGCCGGTCGGCCGGCCCGTCCCAACCCCGCTCCTTGGCGACCGCGAAGGCATAGACCTGGCGCGCCTGCGTGCGCATGCGCTTCGGCTTCATCAGCGGCGAAGCATCGAAGCCCAGCGCCTCGTGAAAGCCACCATGGCGCTCGTCGACGCCGACCGTCGACCACAGCGGCAGCGTCTCCTCGAACAGCCAGTGGCGCACGCGCCGCCGCCAGGCACCGCTCTCGATGACGCGGTCATGCGCCGGCGTGAATCTCGTTTCCAGCCGGCCGGATTTCTCCAACTGCTCGACGATCTTCTTGACGTGCTGACTGTGGCTGACCGGAGCGACGAAGGTGGCATCGGCGGTGGAGACGATGGCAACGTCCTTCATGCCGATGGCCGACAGCAGGCGACCCTCGCTGCGGATATAGGAGTTCTGGCAGTCGATAGCGACGACATCCCCGACGATGACGTTGCCCTCACCATCGGACGGGCCGACATCGAGGAGCGACTGCCAGGAGCCGAGATCGTTCCAGCGGAAGCCGGCCGGCACCATGGCGATGTCCTTCGCGCGTTCCATGATGGCGTAGTCGATCGAGGTCGATGGGATCGCGGAATAAAGCTCAAGCGGCATATAGAGGCCGGACAGGTCGCTGGTCGCGGCCTTGTAGGCGGCTTCCGTCGCCTGCCAGATTTTCGGTTCATGAGCCGCGAAGGCGTCACGCATGGCGCCGGCGCGGAACAGGAAGATGCCGGTGTTCCAGAAAAAGCTGCCGGCGTCGAGATAGGCCTGCGCGGTGGCGAGATCGGGCTTCTCGACGAAACGCCAGACGTCGAAGACGCCGTCCTTGCCGGTCCCGACCTCGATATAGCCATAGCCCGTCTCGGGCTGAGTCGGCTTGAGGCCGAACACCACGAGCCGCCCGGCATTTGCGGCGGCCGCGCCCGCCTCGATGCTTTGCCAGAACTGAACGGTCGTCGAAATCTCATGATCTGACGGCACCACCAGCACAAGCTCGTCGCCATATTTGGAGAGCGTGCGCAGGCTGGCCAGCGCGACGGCGGCGGCCGTGTTGCGGCCCGTCGGCTCGAACAACGGCCCCCCGCCGGCAAGATCGACGCCGGCAAGGTCGGCATGGACGCGCTCGGCATGACGTTCCGCGGCGATGAGGAAAATCGGCGTCTCGCCTTGCGGCCGCGCCGCCAGACGGCGCAAGGTTTTGGCCAGCATCGAGCCGTCGCCCGAGAAGTCGTGGAACTGCTTGGGGTTGTCCTCGCGCGACAGCGGCCACAGCCGCGACCCGACGCCGCCGCTCATGACGAAACTGACGATGCGCTGGCTCATGAACGACCTTGTCAGAAATCCGGCTCCGATGCCCTGGACTTACGACAAAAGCCTTTAATCCCACCTTTACCCAAGAGCCAAATCCTATGCAGTTCGGGCAAGCTTCGCGAAAGAAAGGAAATGCGACAGAAGTGCAGTCATTGGCGCTTGCAGGATTGGAAAGTGGCGGCTATAAGCCCGCGGTCTGGTCACGGAGTGTAGCGCAGTCTGGTAGCGCACATCGTTCGGGACGATGGGGTCGCAGGTTCAAATCCTGCCACTCCGACCAGAAAAAACAAGCACGTGGATGCTTGCGATCCCGACCTTCCGCGTTAACCTTTGATCGTCGAACAGCGAGCCGGTTGGCTGCTGCCGCCCATTGTTCTCGACAGCCGGCCCTTACTTTGACCTAATGGCGTCATGTCCTTGGTTCGTGGAGCGCGGAGCCGCAGAGCGGCTAATTGAGGCAATGACGTTCAAGTTTACAGCCTTTTCGATCGCGACACTGCTTCTGGCGGCAGGCTGCTCTTCGACGACCGCGTCGATCAGCCCGGCGAAATACGACAAAATGAACTGCCCCGAACTCAACAATGCGGTCGGCGACACCGCCACCGATATTTCGCGCACCGCCATCGCTCGCGGCAAGGTCGCCAACACCAGCGTGCCGAGCTGGCTGCTCGGCGGCGAGCGCGTGAAGACGGCGATCGCCAACCGCGAAACTGCCCGGATCGAACGGCTGCAGCAACAGCAGCAGGTGATCGTCGCGACACGGAACCAGAGGTGCCCATCCTCGCCGTGAGGCAAGCGAGGCCAAGCTTTTGCCCGCTTCAGGCACTCATCCTGAACCGCGCCGTATCGATCGCGGCGTTCATCAGCGTCTGCGTGTAGGCCTCGCGCGGATTGTCGAAGATCTCCTGCGCCGGCCCTTCCTCGACGATCTTTCCCTGCTTCATGACGATGATGTAGTCGGCCATGGCGCGCACCACTGCGAGGTCGTGGCTGATGAAGAGGTAGGACAGTTCGTGGTCGGCCTGCAGCTTGCGCAACAATTCGACGATCTGCTTCTGCACCGACCGGTCGAGCGCCGAGGTCGGCTCGTCGAGCACCACCACTTTCGGCTTCAGGATCATGGCGCGGGCAATCGCGATGCGCTGCCGCTGGCCGCCGGAGAATTCGTGCGGGTAGCGGTTGCGCGCATTGGGGTCGAGGCCGACTTCGCGCAACGCCTCGACGGCACGCTGGTCGCGCTGCTTGCCGGTGAGCGAGGGCTCATGCACCAGTAGCCCTTCGGTGATCACCTGTCCGACGGTCATGCGCGGCGACAGCGAACCGAACGGGTCCTGGAAGACGAGCTGCAATTCGCGCCTGAGCGGCCGCATCGCCTGGCGGTCGGCCTCGGATATGTCGCGGTCGCCGAAGCGGATGACGCCGTCGCTGGGCAAGAGCCTCAGCAGCGCGCGACCGAGCGTCGACTTGCCCGAACCGGACTCGCCGACGATGCCGATCGTCTGGTTGCGCTTCAGCCGGATCGAGATCCTGTCCACCGCGCGCAGCATCAGCGGCTCGCCACCTAGGAAGCCGCCCCCGATCTTGAAGACGACCTCGACGTTACGGCCTTCGAGCAGCACGGGCGCATTGGCGGGCGGCGCCGCCTTGGTGCCGGTCGGCTCTGCCGCAAGCAGCATCTTGGTGTAGGCATGCTGCGGGTTGGCGAAGAGCGCTTCAACCTCGCCCTCTTCCACCACCTCGCCCTGGCGCATGACATAGACGCGGTCGGCGAAGCGGCGCACGATGCCGAGATCGTGGGTGATGAAGACGATCGCCATGCCAAGCTTGCGCTGCAATTCGGCGAGCAGCATCAGGATCTGCGCCTGGATGGTGACGTCGAGCGCCGTCGTCGGCTCGTCGGCGATCAGGATGTCGGGATCATTGGCAAGCGCCATGGCGATCATGACGCGCTGGCGCTGGCCGCCTGACATTTCGTGCGGGTAGGATTTCATTCGCCGTTCGGGATCGGGAATGTGCACCAGCCGCAAAAGCTTCAGCGCCTCTTCCCGTGCAGCCGGCGCCGAAAGCCCGCGGTGCCGGCGGATCGGCTCCATCAGCTGGTTGCCGATGGTGTAGAGCGGATCGAGCGAGGTCATCGGTTCCTGGAAGATCATGCTGATCTTGCGACCGCGCACCTTGTTGAGCTCACTCTTGGTCATCTCCAGAAGGTTGCGGCCGCGATAGTCGACCTGGCCGGTGGCCTCGCCGTTGGAGGACAGCAGGCTCATCGCCGCCATCATCGTCTGGCTCTTGCCGGAGCCGGATTCGCCGACGACGGCGACCGTCTCGCCGGCATTGACCTTGATGTTGATGCCTTTGACGGCCTCGACCGTGCCGTCGAGGGTCTGGAAGCGGACGCGCAGGTCCTTAACGCTGAGGATCGTTTCGGCGGCCATGTCAGCGGTCCCCATCTTTATCGATCCTTCGGGTCGAGCGCATCGCGCAGGCCGTCGCCGACGAAATTCAGCGCGAACAGCGTCGAGACGAGGAAGAAGGCCGGGAACAGGAGCAGCCAGTTGGCGTAGCCGATGTTCTTGGCGCCGACCGAGATCAGCACGCCCCAGCTGGTCATCGGCTCCTGCACGCCGAGACCGAGGAAGGAGAGGAAGCTCTCCAGGATGATGACCTGCGGTACTAGCAGCGTCATGTAGATGACCACCGGGCCGAGCAGGTTGGGGATGACATGGCGCAACAGGATGCCGCGCTGGCCGACGCCCATGGCCTCCGCCGCCTGCACATATTCCTGCCTGCGGATCGACAGCGCCTGGCCGCGCACGATGCGCGCCATGTCCAGCCACAGCACCGCGCCGACCGCCAGGAACATCAGCACGAAGTTGCGGCCGAAGAACACCACCAGCATGATGACGAAGAATATGAAAGGCAGCGAATAGAGCACGTCGACGATGCGCATCATCACCTCGTCGACCCGGCCGCCGGCGAAGCCCGCGATCGCGCCGTAGATGACGCCGATGACGCCGGCGACGACGCCGGCAAGCAGGCCGATGGCCAAGGAGATGCGTCCGGCCATCAGCGTGCGCGAGAGCAGATCGCGGCCGGTATTGTCCGTTCCGAAGAAGAAATATTGCTGCTTCACGGCCGAGCTCATCGTCATTTCGAGGCCGTCGGGCGACTTGTTCTCGATCCTGGTGTCGTCGAAGGCGTCGGAGCGGTCGAGATAGCGGATGTTGCGATCATCGATGGGCTTGGTCGCGGTGATGGTGACGATGACGCGATTGCCGTCCTGGTGCCATTCCTTGATGTCGGCGCGCATGCGCTTGATAGCGTCGCCCAGAGCACCCTGGATCATGTCCGGCTTCGGATAGGCCGAGAGGCTCGGCGGCGTGCGCACATAATCGCCATAGATGGTGGTGTATTCATGCGGCACGACCATGGGGCCAAACACGCTGATGACGGCAATGAATGCCAGATAATAGAGGCTGAACATGGCGGCGCGGTTGCGCTTGAGCCGCGCCCAGGCATTGCCCCAGAGCGAGCGGCCGACGATCGGCTCGGGCACGGCGACGGCAAGCTCAGTCATAGCGCACCCTCGGATCGACGACCGCGTAGAGCAGGTCGACGATCAGGTTGAAGACGATGGTGAAGAGCGCGATCACCACCACCGTTCCCATGACCAGCGTGTAGTCGCGGTTAAGCGCTGCATCGACGAAGTAGCGGCCGACGCCGGGAATGGAAAAGATCGTCTCGACGATGATCGAGCCGGTCAGGAGCGCGGCGGCCGCCGGCCCCGTGAAGGAGACGATTGGCAACACGGCGCCGCGCAACGCGTGCTTGACCACGACCGACCAGTCGGAGAGGCCGAGCGCGCGCGCGGTGCGGATATGGTGCGAGCGCAGGCTCTCGATCATCGAGCCGCGCATCAGGCGGGCGACGATGGCGATCTGCGGCAGAGCGAGCGTCAGCACCGGCCCGACCTTGTTGATCAAGGCGCCGTCACCCCAGCCGCCGATCGGCAACAGCTTCCAGGAAAGCCCGAAGACGAGCTGGATCACCGGGGCGGTGACGAAGGTCGGGATGGTGCTGCCGGCGGTGGCCAACGCGATCACCGAATAGTCGGCTATTTTATTCTGGTTGAGCGCCGCGATCGTGCCGAGGATCGAGCCCAGCAGCAGCGCCAGCACCAGCGCCGAGGTGCCGATCTGCACCGAGATCGGCAGGCCCTTGGCGAAGAGTTCGGTGACGGTGAAATCCGGCAAGTTGTAGCTCGGGCCGAAACTGCCGCGCAAAAGATTGCCGAGATAGTGGACATATTGCAGCCAGAGCGGATCGTTGAGACCGAACTGGGCTTCAAGATTGGCCCTGATCTCGGGGCTCAGGCCCCGCTCCTGGTTGAACGGGCCGCCCGGGGCGACACGGATCAGGAAGAACGCCACCGTCACGATAACGAACAGTGTCGGGATGGCGGTCAACAGCCGCCGGAAGACATAACGCAGCATCGGCGCCCCGCTTCAGCCAGGGCGACAGCTCTCCAGACGAGACCGTGGCGCGCTGGCATCTCTGATCTTCGCACCGGGATTGCCGAAATCCAATCCGACTTTCGGCCCGGCGCGACGACAGACCGCGACCGCCGCTCCCAAGAAGAGAGCGGCGGCACGGCCAAGGTTTCGTGTCAGTCCTTGGAGATGAAGCGGGACGGATGAATGTCCATCACATTGTCCTCGAAGCCATGCAGCTTGGAGGAAACGATGTCGTGGTAGCTGTAATAGAGAAGCGGGATCTCGCCGACATCGTCGACGAGGATGCGCTCGGCTGCAGCCAAGTCCTTCATGCGCTCCTCGGGCTTACCGCCGGCGGCGGCGGCCTTGTCCATGGCTGCTTCATAGGCCGGGCTGTTATAGTTCGAGTAGTTGTTGCCGCTCGCCTTGCGCGAGATACCTAGGAAGGTCTCCGGATCCTTGTAGTCGGCAATCCAGGCGGCGCGGGCGACGTCGTAATTGCCCTTCTGCTCGAGGAAGCCATAGTGGGTCTTGGTGTCGGTGTTGAGCAGCGTCACCTCGACGCCGAGCGGCTTCAGCTGTTCCTGGATGGCGACCGCCGTGTTCTTATGGTTCTCCGAGGTGTTGTAGCGGATTTCCATCTTCAACGGATGCTCGGGCGTGTAGCCTAGCTTTTCCAGGATCTTCTTGGCCGCATCCTCGCGGTCGATCTGCGGCATGTCGGCATATTTGGCCAGCGCCGGCGTGTAACCTTCGATGCCCGGAGGCACCATCGAATATCCAGGCAGCATGGAGTTCTGCCAGACTTTCTCGGCGAGGAAGTCGCGATCGATCGCCATCGAGATGGCGTTGCGCAACTCGACATTGTCCCAAGGCGCCTTGTCGGTCTTGATCGCATAATAATAGGTGCCGAGATATGGCCCGACACGGATCTGGTCGCCGAATTTGGTTTTGAGATCGGCGAGTTGTTCAGTCGGCAGGTCGCCATAGCTGTCGAGTTCGCCTGCCTCGAAGCGCTTCATCGCCGACGAGCGATCCTCGGTCGGGATGTAGTTGACCACGTCGAGCTTGACGCTCGCGGCGTCCCAGAACTTCGGGTTCTTGACCAATTTCATGTGATCGTTGGGGACCCACTCCGCCAGCGTATAGGCGCCGTTGGAGACCAGCTTGCCCGGCTTGATCCAGTCGGCGCCGAGCTTGTCAATGGAAGCCTTGTTGACCGGATAGGTCGCCTGGTGGGTCAGCATCTCCAGGAAGTAGGGCGTCGGAGCCTTCAGCGTGACTTCAAGCGTGTTGGCGTCGATCGCCTTCACGCCCATATCCTCGGCCTTGCCTTTCTTGGTGTTGAAGTCCTCGGCGCCCTTCACCGGATAGAGCATCGAGGCGTATTCCGCAGCGGTGGCCGGATCTTCCAGTCGATGGAACGAATAGACAAAGTCGTCCGCCGTCACCGGGGTGCCGTCCGACCAGAGGCCATCCTTGCGCAGCTTGAAGGTGTAGACAGTGCCGTCATCCGATACCGTCCAGCTTTCGGCGGCGCCCGGAATGAGATTCGTCTTCTGATCATGCATGACCAGGCCTTGGAACAGGTCGCGTATAATATCGGCTTCGTAGACTGTCGACGTCTTGTGCGGATCGACCGTCTCCGCCTCGGCGGCGGCGCCGCGGTTGTAGACGGTCTCGGCGAAGGCCGGCGCGTAGAAGGTGCCAGCGGCCAAGGCCATGGTGGTGGCGAACACCGTCGCCTTCAGCATGTTTTTCAGCATGAAGTCTCTCCCTGTCGGCGCAGCCCCTCAGCCGCGCCTTTCTTAAGTTTTGACACCTCGGAACCGTTGAAACGGCCCCGTTTTAGGCGTGCCGCCGGTCCCTTCCGGCGGCTGGTGGCAGGAGACTAGACAGAGCGAAATCTTATTTCAACCATTGCCTGCTTGACGCAGAGTGAGCGTCATCACGCTAAAACAGCGAAACCTAAAGCTTTGAGCTTCCCTTCAACTTGGCACACCTGCCGGTTGTTCGACGCGTTTTCTGTTTTTGCAGTCGGGGTTTGGCATTCTCCACATCATGCTGAAAAACCGAAAACTCGCTGTTTCTTGGTCTCGTTTCCGGGCTGACGCCACGGGCACGTCGGCAATCGAATTCGCCATGCTTGCACCGATCTTCATCCTGCTTCTGCTCGGCATGGTTGCATACGGGATCTATTTCGGCGCCAGCCACTCCGTGCAGCAGATCGCGGCCGATGCGGCGCGTACGGCGATTGCCGGCCTGAATCAGACCGAGCGGCAGGCACTGGTCACCGATTTCATCACGCACGACGTCTCAGGCTATCCCTTCGTCGATCCCAACAAGCTGACCGTCAACGCACAGGACAGTATCGCCGACGGAAGCCAGTTCGTCGTGTCGGTCACCTATGATGCGCGCAACCTGCCGATCTGGAACCTGTTCAAAACGCTGCCGCTGCCGGGCACGACGATCCAGCGTCAGTCGACGATCCGCGTCGGAGGCATATGATGGCCATCAAGGGGGGATTGATGGCGGCGACGCGGAGGCTGCTCGCCGACCGTAGGGCGAATTTCGCCGTCATGACGGCCCTTTGCACGCCCGTGGCGCTGGCGCTGACCGCCTTCGCGATCGACGAAGGCTCGCTTTACAACGAGCGCCGGGCCGCGCAGTCGATCGTCGACCTCGCCGCCATCACCGCCGCCTCGAACATCACCAATGCCCAGCAGGCTGTGCTGACGACGCTTGCCGACAATGGCATCACCTCGGTCGCCGTGCAGCAACAAGGCACCACCGTCGCGCCGACCGCCACCAAAGCGGTCGTCCAGATCGTGCCGGGGCGATACACGGGCGTCAGCGCCATTGCCGCCGGGAGCCGGTTCGAGGCGGGCAAGCTGCCTTACAATGCCGTCCAGGTATCGCTGAAGAAGCAAGGCACGCTCTATTTCGCCGGCTCGATCATGGCGCCGCCCACCCTCGGCACGACGGCAATCGCCAGCGCGCAGCCGCAAGCGGCTTTTTCGATCGGCTCGCGGCTTGCCAGCCTCAATGGCGGCATTCTCAATGCGCTTCTCGGCGGCCTTCTCGGCGGCAACATCTCGCTCAGCGTGATGGATTACAATTCACTGGTGTCGGCCGATGTCGACGTTCTTTCGTTCACCGATGCGCTGGCGACACAATTGCATCTGACCGGTGTGAGCTATTCCGACGTGCTCGCGTCCAAGGCAACGATCGGCCAGATCGCCACCGCCATGGCCAACGTGCCGGGGCTGGACCGCACGGCCAAAATTGCGTTGGAGTCCATGGCTTCCAGCGCCACCAACAACGTCAAGGTTCCGCTCTGCAATCTCGTCAGTCTCGGCTCGGTGGGTAGCCTCGGCCTCGGACAGAAGCCGGCCGGGCTTTCTGTCGGTGCCAGTGCCATGAGCATGTTGACGGCGGCGGCGGCACTGGCGAACGGCAACAACGAGGTCCAGGTCAATCTCGGCGCCACCATTCCGGGGCTGACATCCGCCACCCTTGCCGTCGCCATAGGTGAGCCCTTGCAGTGTTCACCCTGGCTGGCTGTGGGAGGATCGGGCACGGTGGTACGCACCGCTCAGACGCGCATCAAGCTCAATGCAAGCGTCACCGTCGGCAATTCCAATCTCGGCGGCGGCACCAGCCTCCTCGCCGTCCATCTGCCGCTCAATGTCGAGGTGGCTTATGCCGAAGCCAAGCTGACAGACATCAGCTGCCCGACCGGGCCCTCCAGCATCAAGGTTTCAATCGCCGCGCAGCCCGGCGTCGTCGCGGCGCACCTTGCAAACAGCAATGCCAGCGGCTTTGCCGACTTCACCCAACCGCAGTCCTTCTCCAAAGCCGACATCGCAGACCTAAGGCTGTTGCTCGTCCCGTTGCTGCGGGTGACAGGCTCGTCTGCCTTCTCGGTCACCAACATGACGCCGACCACTCTGACCTACAACGCCACCGACATTGCCAACAAGGCGATCAAGACGGTGTCGACGAAAAACCTGACGCAGTCGCTCACGACATCGCTGGTCAACAACCTGTCGCTTTCGGTCAATGCGCTGGGGCTCGGCCTCGACGTGACCGCCCTGCTCAGCACGGTGAAGCCGGCGGTGACGACGCTGCTCAACGGCGTGACCGCGCCGGTCGACGACCTCCTCTACAACGTGCTTGGAGCTCTGGGCGTCCATGTCGGCGAGGCCGATGTGCGCGTGACCGGCGCGACCTGCGGGCGCGCGGTGCTCGTCCAGTAGATCAGCCGTCAGCCAATCCTGCCGACGAAACTGCCCAGAGGCGGCAGCGCCACGGCGCTCTCCTCGACAACACCGGCAAGAACGCCGGCGGCGTCGACGTCGAATGCCGTTATTTCGGCTTCGCCGATCTCCGTGGGCAGCGCCCAGCTAGTTGCCTCGGTGGAGAAATTGAAGACGCAAAGCAGCCTTTCGCCGTCGCGCTCGCGCAGGAAAGCAAGCACATCGCCTTCGGCCTCGAGAAAGCGGAGCGAGCCTTGGATCAATGCCGGATGGCTCTTGCGCAGGGCAAGGATCGACCGATAGGCGGCAAGCACCGAACGCTCCTCGCCATTCTGGACGTCGACCGCCCGGGCGCGATGCGCCGGCGGCACCGGCAGCCAGGGCTTGGCCGTCGAGAAACCGGCATTTTCGGCCTCCGCTTCCCAGACCATCGGCGTGCGGCAGCCGTCCCTGCCCTTCACGCCCGGCCAGAAGCGGATGCCGACGGGATCGCGCAGATCCTCATAGGCCAGCTCCGCTTCCTCCAGCCCCAGTTCCTCGCCCTGATAGAGGCAGATCGACCCGCGCAGACATGACAGCAGCGCGATCGAGAACTTCGCCATCGCGTCCCGGCTCTCGCCGGGCCGGGTCCAGCGGCTGACATGGCGCACGACATCGTGGTTGGAGAAGGCCCAGCAGACCCAGCCATCCGGGGCGGTCGTCTCGAACGCCTCCACGCAGCCGCGCACATGGGCAGCGGAAAATTGCGGGCTGAGCAGGTCAAACGTGTAGCACATCTGCAATTTGTCGCCGCCTGAGACATAGGCGGCGAGCGTCTGCAACGAACGCTCCTCGTCGCCCACCTCGCCGACCGCGGCGCGATCCGGGTATTCGTCGAGCAGCGCGCGGAAGCGTTTCAGGAAATCGAGATTCTCGGGACGCGTCTTGTCGAAGAGATGCTCCTGGAAACCATAAGTGCTGGCCGAATCGTTGGTGCCGGCGAGACTCGACGCCAAGGGCGGGTTGTCGCGCAGCCAGCGGTCGTGGACATAGTAGTTGACGGTGTCCAGCCGGAAGCCGTCGACGCCGCGCTCCAGCCAGAAGCGCACGGTCTCGAGCAGTGCGTCCTGGACCTCAGGATTGTGGAAGTTCAAATCCGGCTGCGACGCCAGGAAATTGTGCATGTAGTACTGCCGGCGGGTGGCGTCCCACTCCCAGGCGGGACCGCCGAACAGCGATTGCCAATTGTTTGGCGCGGTGCCGTCCGGTTTCGCATCGGCCCAGACATACCAGTCCGCCTTGGCATTGTCGCGGCTGGCGCGGCTTTCGACGAACCATTCGTGCTTGTCGGAAGAATGCGAGATCACCTGGTCGATGATGAGCTTCAGGCCGAGCCGATGCGCCTCGGCGATAAGCGCATCGAAATCCTCAAGTGTCCCGAACATCGGATCGACATCGCGATAATCCGACACGTCATAGCCCATGTCGGCCATCGGCGACTTGAAGAACGGCGACAGCCAGATCGCGTCGACACCGAGCGACGCGACATGGGCGAGCCGCGCGGTGATGCCCTTCAAGTCGCCGCTGCCGTTGCCGGTCGTGTCCTGGAAGGAGCGTGGATAGACCTGGTAGATGACGCAGCCGCGCCACCATTCGTTCCCTTGCCCGGAATTGCCGTCAGCCATCAAGGACCTCTCTTGACGCGCACTTTAGCGGCACGTCTTTCGATCATGAAACTCACGCTGCGGCCGGGCAGCGGCCGCGTGAGGTCGACCGCCTGCGTCTCGATCGCCGAGAGCCACTCGAAGCCTTCCCGCGTGGGCAAGGTGAAGACGCATTGCCGGCGATCGCCGTTGATCATCACGGCGAGGCGGCCGCCCTCGTTGTCGCAAAGCAGCATGACGAAGCGATGTCGTGCGGGATCGTTCCAGTCCGACTCGGCGAGCGGCGCGCCGGTCTCGGCCAGCCAGGCCACGTCGGGGATTTTTTCCGATCCGTCGGCAGGCTCGCCGGTCAGGAAATGTGGATCCGCCAGCGCCGGGAAGGCGCGGCGCAACGTGGCCAGTGACGAGGCATATTGCTCGAGCGCCTCATCTCGGCCCGCCCAGTCCAGCCAGGTGATGGCGTTGTCCTGCGCATAGGCGTTGTTGTTGCCTTTTTGCGTGCGGCCGAACTCGTCGCCGGCGGTCAGCATGATGGTGCCGCGCGAGGCAAAAAGCGTCGCCAGCAGCGCGCGCCGGTCATTGAAACGAGTCATGCCGATCGCCTCGTCGCCCGCCTCGCCCTCGACGCCGTTGTTCCAGGACAGATTGTCGTTGTGGCCGTCGCGGTTGTGCTCGCCATTGGCATCGTTGTGCTTGCGCTCATAGGCGACGATATCGGCCAAGGTCATGCCGTCATGCGCGGCGATGAAGTTGACCGTGCGGCTCGTCGGCCAGTCGTCCCTGCCGAAGACGTCGGAGGAGCCGGCAAGCCGGGTCGCCAAGTCGCCGACCGCGCCGGCATCGCCGCGCCAGAAGCGCCTGACATCGTCGCGGTAGCGGTCGTTCCATTCCAGATATGGCGGGCGGAAATTGCCGAGCTGGTAGCCGTTCGGACCGATGTCCCAGGGCTCGGCGATCAGCACGCGGTCGGCGAGCAGGGGATCGCCGCCGATGGCCTGAAGCAACGGCGCTTCCGGATCGAAGGCGCCGTCGACGCGTCCAAGCGCCGGCGCCAGATCGAAGCGGAAGCCGTCGACGCCGGCGAAGCGGACGAAGTGGCGGAGCGTGTCGAGCACCATCTCGCGCACCACTGGATGGTCGCAGGCGACGGTGTTGCCGGTGCCGGTGTCGTTGACCAGCCTGCCGTCGGGCTGATGGCGATAGTAAGCCAACGCGTCGAGCCCGCGCAGCGACAGCGTCGGCCCGAGCCGGTCGCTCTCGCCGGTGTGGTTGAAGACGAGGTCGAGGATGGTGCCGATGCCGGACTTGCGCAGCGCGGCGACGGTGTCACGCAATTCCTTGAGGCCGCCGGGCGCGAGGCGCGGATCGAGCGCCATGAAGGTGACGGGATTGTAGCCCCAGGCGTTGCTTAACCCCAGCGGCGGCAAATGCCGCTCGTCGATCGACGCGGTGACTGGCATCAACTCGACGGCGGAGACGCCGAGACGCTTCAGGTGCTCGACGATGGCCGGATGGGCGAGCGCCGCGATGGTGCCCCGCTGCGCTTCCGGAACGTCCGGATGCAGCCTGGTGAAGGAGCGGACGTTGAGCTCGTAGATCAGCCCGCCGGGCCGGAACAGCGGCGGCTGGGGCGGCACCGGCTTGGGCAGGGAACGCGCAATCGCCTTCGGCATCAGCGGGGACGTGTCGGCGCCTTCGTTGCGTTTGGCGGCAAGACGCCAATGATATTGGTATGGGCGATCGACCTCGACGGCATAGGGGTCAGTGAGAAGCTTGTTCGGGTCGAACCAGCGGCCACGCTCCGGCGCATAGTCGCCGTCGGCACGAAAGCCGTAACGGGTGCCGTCGCCAAGGCCGGGGACAAGGCGCGTATGCACACCCTCGCCTTCCGGGTTGAGTTCCAGCCGGTCGATCTCACGTGCCCCCTTGCCGTCGAAAAGAGAGACCCAGAGACGCCGGGCCGATGACGACCAGACGGCGAAGCGAATGCCTTCGGGGGCGGTGGCGGCGCCGAGGGTCATGTAGGCTCCCCCTTCTCCCCTTGTGGGAGAAGGTGTCGCCGAAGGCGACGGATGAGGGGTGCTCCAGCTTGGCGATGACGGCGATCCGGCCAACACCCCTCATCCGTCTCGGCGCTGCGCGCCGATCCACCTTCCCCCACAAGGGGGGAAGGGAAGGCGCTCCGCACCCCCCTCAAGTAATCACGCTCGGCTTGTTGCGGCCGGTGTGGCTCTTGATGCCGGCAATGTCATCGGCGGCGGCGATGAGGTCGGCGAGCGCTTCCTGGGTGTCGAGGTCGTGCCTTTGCTTGTCCGGCTCGTAGCGCTCGATATAGACGCGCAGCGTCGCGCCGGACGTGCCGGTGCCGGAGAGGCGCAGCACCACGCGCGAGCCGCCCTCGAACAGGATCCGGATGCCCTGATGCTCGCTTACCGAACCGTCGACCGGATCGTGATAGGCGAAATCATCGGCCTTGGCGATTTTCAGGCCACGCACGGTCGTGCCGGGCAGCGAGGCGAGCTTGGCGCGCAGCTCATCCACCAGCGCATTGGCGCGATCGCTCTCGACCTCCTCATAGTCGTGGCGCGAATAGTAGTTGCGGCCGTAGGTCTCCCAATGTTTGGTGACGATGTCCTTGCAGCTTTCGCCGCGCGCGGCGAGGATGTTGAGCCATAGAAGCACGGCCCACAGCCCGTCCTTCTCGCGCACATGGTTGGAGCCGGTGCCGGCGCTTTCCTCGCCGCAAATCGTCGCCATGCCGGCGTCGAGCAGGTTGCCGAAGAACTTCCAGCCGGTCGGCGTCTCGTAGATGCCGATGCCGAGCTCTTCCGCCACGCGGTCGGCCGCTCCGCTGGTCGGCATGGAGCGGGCAATGCCCTTCAGGCCGTCCTTGTAGCCCGGCGCCAGTTTGGCATTGGCGGCAAGCATCGCCACCGAGTCCGACGGCGTAACGAAGATGCCCCTGCCGATGATCAAATTGCGGTCGCCGTCTCCATCCGAGGCCGCACCGAAGTCCGGCGCGTCCGGCCCCATCATCTCGTCATAGAGATGCTTTGCGTGCACAAGGTTCGGATCCGGGTGATGGCCGCCGAAATCCGGCAACGGCTTGAAGTTGCGGCAGGTGCCGTCCGGGGCGCCGAGCCGATGCTCCAATATTTCCTTGGCATAGGGGCCGGTCACGGCGTGCATGGCGTCGAAGCGCATGCGGAAGCCCGATTTGAAGAGCTTCCGCAGCGCCTCGAAGTCGAACAGGCTTTCCATCAGCTCGGCATAATCCTTGACCGGGTCGAAGATCTCGACCGTCATGTCGCCGGCCTTGACGGTGCCGATTTTATCGATGTCGATCTCGCCGATATCGGCGATCTTGAAACTCTTGATCTCCTTCGACTTGGCGAAGATCGCATCGGTGATCTTTTCCGGCGCCGGGCCGCCATTGCCGGCATTGTATTTGATGCCGAAATCCTCATGCGGGCCGCCAGGGTTGTGGCTGGCCGACAGGATGATGCCGCCGAAGGTCTTGTATTTGCGGATGATGTTGGAGGCGGCGGGGGTCGAGAGAATCCCCCCCTGCCCGACCATCACCTTGCCGAAGCCATTGCCGGCGGCAATGGCAATGGCCTTCTGGATGACCTCGCGGTTGTAGAAGCGGCCGTCGCCGCCGATCACCAGCGTCTTGCCCTGAAAACCGTCCAGCGCATCGAAGATCGACTGGATGAAGTTCTCGGCATAGTGCTCCTGCTGGAACACGGGCACCTTCTTGCGCAGGCCGGAGGTGCCCGGCTTCTGGTCGGTATAGGGTTTGGTGGGGACGGTTTTGATCATGCCTCAGGCAGCCCTTTTCGAAAGCAGCAAGCGATAAAGTTCGACATATTTTTCGGCGCTTTTGTCCCAGGAGACATCGGCCTTCATACCCTGGCGCTGGATCGAGGCCCAGACCGCCGGCCGCGCATGCGCCTCGACCAACCGCCGGATGGTATGCAGCAGTGCGCCGCCATCGTTCGGCGCGAACTGGAAACCGGTGGCGACGCCCGCCGAAAGTGCGGCCTCGTTGGCGTCGATGATGGTGTCGGCGAGGCCGCCAGTGCGGGCGACGACCGGAACGCAGCCATAGCGCAGGCCATAGAGCTGCGTCAGCCCGCAAGGCTCGAAACGCGACGGGATGACGATTGCGTCGCAGCCGGCCTGCATGATGTGGGAGAGGCTTTCGTCATAACCGATGACGACGCCGACGCGACCCCGGTGCCGCGCGGCCGCGGCAAGGAGCGAACCTTCGAGGCCGGCATCGCCCGACCCAAGAATCGCCAGCCGCGCCCCCCGCTGAACGATGCCGTCGACGACCGCCGCCAGAATGTCCATGCCCTTCTGCCAGGTCAGCCGGCTGACGACGCAGACGATCGGGCTGCCGTCCACCTCCAGGCCGAACCGCTCTTCGACCGCTTTGCGGTTCTTGGCCCGCGCTGTAAGCGTTTCGGCCGAATAATTGGCGACCAGATGCTTGTCGGTCTGAGGGTTCCAGATATCGACATCGATGCCGTTGACGATGCCGTAGAGGTCGCTGGCGCGCATGTTGATCAGGCCGTCGAGGCCCATGCCGAATTCCGGCGAGCGTATCTCCTGCGCATAGGTCGGGCTCACCGTGGTGATAGCCCAGGCCGCCTGGAGACCGGCCTTGAGAAAGCCGACGCCGCCGTAATATTCGACACCGTCGAGCTGCATAGCCACGCCCGGGAGGCCGAGTTCGCCGAAGATGCCGGCACCGAACTGGCCCTGGAAGGCCAGGTTGTGCACGGTGATAAGCGACGGCACGCCGACTGCCTTGCCGTAGCGCATATAGGCGAGCGTCATCGCCGACTGCCAATCATGCGCGTGCACGATGTCGGGCTGGTAGCCGGAGATCGCGCCGCCCGCGATGTCGCCGCCGGCCTGGCTGAGCGCCGCGAAGCGCCGCCAATTGTCGGGCCAGTCAGCGCCGGAAGCGGTGCCGTAAGGGCCGCCCTGGCGATCGAAGAGATGCGGCGCGTCGAGCACGAAGAGATCGAGGTCGCCGACCTTGACCGCATGGATCGAAGCCTTGCCGCCCTGCAGCAGCGGGTACTGGTAGACGGGTTTCTTCTTGGCGAAGGCGGCCATCACGACAGGATAGCCGGGGACCAGCGTGCGCATCGCCACGCCCTTCCCGGCCAGCGCGATCGGCAGGGCGCCGGTCACGTCGGCAAGCCCGCCGGTCTTGATCAGCGGAAAGATTTCGGGCGTGACCGACAGAACCTGCATGCGTCTAACGATCCACTGCTAAAGTGACAACTTGGTGATGGGACCGACAGCTAACCGAACCGACAGCCTATCGATCAGGTTGACAGCTTGTTGACCATGTCCTGAGTGATCAGGCAGATGCCCTTTTCCGACACCCGAAAGCGCTTGGCGTCGAGCGCCGGATCCTCGCCGACCACCAGCCCCTCCGGGATGTGTACGCCATGGTCGATGACGACGCGCTTGAGGCGGGCGTTGCGACCGACCTGGACGTCGGGCAGCATCACCACTTCCTCGAGCTTGGAATAGGAATTGATGCGGGCGCCGGTGAAGATCAGGCTTCGGCGCAGCGAAGCGCCGGAGACGATACAATCGCCGGACACCAGCGAGGAGATCGCCTCGCCGCGGCGGCCATCCTCGTCATGCACGAACTTTGCCGGCGGCTTCAATTCGGCATAGGTCCAGATCGGCCAGTCGCGGTCGTAGAGGTCAAGCTCGGGCGTGACGTCGGTCAGGTCGATATTGGCTTCCCAATAGGCGTCCACGGTCCCGACGTCGCGCCAGTACGGCTCGGCCTCATGCGAGGAACGCACGCAGGACTTGGCGAAGCGGTGGGCGATCGCCTTACCGTGCTGGACGATATAGGGGATGATGTCCTTGCCGAAGTCGCGGCTGGAGCCGGGCTCGGCCGCGTCGCGGCGCAATTGCTCCATAAGGAACTTGGTCTTGAAGACGTAGATGCCCATCGAGGCGAGCGCAAATTCCGGCTTGTCCGGAATGCCCGGCGGATCGGCCGGTTTTTCGACGAAGGCGATGATGTTGTCCTTGGCATCGACATGCATGACGCCGAAGCCGGTCGCCTCCATGCGCGGCACCTCCAGGCAGCCGACGGTGACGTCGGCGCCGGCGTCGACATGCTGGCGCAGCATCAGCTCGTAATCCATCTTGTAGATGTGGTCGCCGGCGAGGATGACCATGTATTCGGGCCCATAGGCCTCGATGATGTCGATGTTCTGGTAGACCGCGTCGGCCGTGCCTTCATACCATTGCGTTTCCGAGACGCGCTGCGATGCCGGCAGGATGTCGAAGCTTTCGTTTCGCTCAGGCCGCAGGAAGTTCCAGCCGCGCTGCAGGTGGCGGATCAGCGAATGCGCCTTATATTGGGTGGCGACGCCGAGGCGGCGGATGCCTGAGTTCAGCGCATTGGAGAGGGCAAAGTCGATGATGCGCGTCTTGCCGCCGAAATAGACGGCGGGTTTGGCACGCCGGTCGGTCAGTTCCTTGAGGCGGCTGCCGCGACCGCCGGCCAGCACATAGGCCATGGCATCGCGTGCCAGCGGCTGGGTTCTTTTGATCTCTGCCATTCTGTTACCCTCCCAAACAAGCTGCCCGGACCGTTGCGAGGTCAGGATGAGACACCATCTGCTTCAGTCCGTGGCGAATTCCAGCATGATCGTCGACAGCGGCGGCAGAAGCATCGTCGCCGATATGCCGCCCCCTTCCCCGCTCGCTTCGACCATGCCGCCATTGCCCATGCCGGAGCCGCCATAATCGGCGGCGTCCGTATTGATGATTTCGCGCCACTTTCCAGCCTTCGGCAGCGGCACGCGATAGTTCTCGCGCGGCACCGGCGTGAAATTGGCGATGACGGCGATCGGGTTGCCGTCCGGCGCGCTGCGCAGCCAGGCGAAGACCGAATTGTCGCGGTCGTCGACGATCAGCCAGGAGAAGCCTTCCGGCTCGCAGTCGCGCGCATGCAGCGCCGGGCGCGAGCGGTAGAGGTAGTTCAGGTCGCGCACCGTCTGCCAGACGCCGCGATGCGGCGCGAATTCGAGCAGGCTCCAGTCGAGCGCGCGTTCCTCGCTCCACTCGCGGCGCTGGGCGAATTCCTGGCCCATGAACAAAAGCTTCTTGCCGGGATAGCCCCACATGAAGGCGTAATAGGCGCGGAGCGTCGCAAACTTCTGCCAATCGTCGCCGGCCATCTTGTGCAGCAGCGTGCCTTTGCCGTGCACGACCTCGTCATGCGAAAGCGGCAGCACGAAATTTTCCGAGAAGGCGTAGACCAGGCCGAAGGTGATGTCGTTGTGGTGGTGCTTGCGGTAGATCGGCTCCTTGGAGAGATACTCCAGGGTGTCGTGCATGAAGCCCATGTTCCACTTGAAGCCAAAGCCGAGGCCGCCTTCATGCACGGGATGCGACACTTTCGGCCATGAGGTCGATTCCTCGGCGATCGTCATCACACCGGGGTGGTGGCCGTAAAGCTCCTTGTTCATTTTCTGCAGGAAGCTGACCGCCTGCAGGTTTTCGCGCCCGCCCTTCTCATTGGGGATCCATTCGCCCGCCTTGCGCGAATAATCGAGGTAGAGCATCGAGGCGACCGCATCGACGCGCAGGCCGTCGACATGGTATTTCTCGGCCCAGAACAGCGCGTTGTTGACGAGGAACGACACCACCTCGCGGCGGCCGAAATTGTAGATGGCGGTGTTCCAGTCGGGGTGAAAGCCCTGGCGCGGATCGGCGTGCTCGTAGAGCGCGGTGCCGTCGAACTTCACCAGCCCGTGCTCGTCGACCGGAAAATGCGCCGGCACCCAGTCGAGAATGACGCCGATGCCGGCGCGATGCGCGCCGTCGACGAAGCGGGCGAAGCCGCCGGGGTCGCCGAAACGGGCCGTCGGCGCATAGAGGCCGGTGGTCTGGTAGCCCCAGGACGGGTCGTAAGGGTGCTCCGAGATCGGCAGGAACTCGATATGGGTGAAGCCGGTGTCGACCACGTAGGGGATCAGGCGCGCGGCGAGCTCGTCCCAAGTGAGGAACGTGCCGTCATCGCGACGCTGCCAGGAGCCGGCATGGACCTCGTAGATCGAGATCGCTTCGCGCCGGGGATCGGCTTTCTGCCAATAATTGCGATGCGCCTCGTCGCCCCATTGATGCGCCATCGGCGGCGCCGTCACGGAGGCGGTCGCCGGGCGCAGTTCCGACTCGAATGCGAACGGATCGGCCTTCAACGGCAGGCGCACGCCGTCGGGCGCGATGATCTCGAATTTGTAGGGCTGGCCGGCGACGAGATCGGGAATGAACAGCTCCCAGATGCCGGTGTCCTTGCGGTCGCGCATGGTGTGGCGGCGGCCGTCCCAGTCGTTGAAGGCGCCGACTACGGAGACGCGCCGGGCATTGGGTGCCCAGACGGCGAAATGCACGCCGGTGGCGCCTTCATGATCGATGATATGGGCGCCGAGCTTGTCGAAGAGCCTTAAGTGCGAGCCCTCGGCCATATAGTAATCGTCCATCGGGCCGAGTACCGGGCCGAAGGAATAGGGGTCGGTCAGCCACCAGTCGCCGCCGGCATTCCCGGCGTGATAGCGCAGCGGCTGGCGCTTGCGGATCGAGACCTTGCCCTCGAAGAAGCCGGCATCGTCGCGGCGGGAAAGCTCGCCGGCCTCCTTGCCAGTCAGCGTATAGGCCGTAACGAATTCGGCGTTGGGCACGAAGCAGCGGGCGACGAAGCCCTTGCCGGCTTCATGCACGCCCAGAACCGCGAAAGGATCGCCATGCGTTCCGGCGACAATCGCCGCGACATCGCCGGCTGGCGCCAGTCCGTCCGGCCCGCTTGTCGCAGCGGTCGCGCGCGGCTTCCTCATCAAGCGGTCGCCCTCCCCGGGCACCTTGTTCTGGCGCATACCCTGGTGCGGCACGCGCTGTTCTTTGGCTCGGTGCATGTCGTGGCCCCAAAACCGCTACGCACTTTTGGGCGACATGCACCTGGACCACATTGGTTGTGGCTCATGCAATCATATCAGACGGGTACGTTCCAGATTTCTTTCGCATATTGGCGGATGGTGCGATCGGATGAGAACCAGCCGACGCGCGGGCGACGTTGCGGATGGCTCGCGCGTACCAGTCGGGGCTGTTGCGCCAAACGGCATCCACCTCGCGCTGGCAGGCAGCGTACGAATCGAAATCGGCCGCCACCATGAACCAGTCGCTCTGGTACAGGCCATTCATCAGGTCGCGATAGCGGCCGGGATCGTCGGGCGAGAAGACGCCGGAGGAAATGGCCGACACCGCCTGCGACAGCTCGGACGAGGCCTCGATCACGCCGCGCGGATCGTAACCATTGTTGCGCCGGTCGGCGACTTCGGCCGTGGTGAGGCCGAAGATGAAGATGTTGTCGTCGCCGACATGTTCCTTGATCTCGACATTGGCGCCGTCGAGCGTGCCGATCGTCAGCGCGCCGTTCAGCGCGAATTTCATGTTGCCGGTGCCCGACGCCTCCATGCCGGCGGTCGAGATCTGCTCGGAAAGGTCGGCGGCCGGCATCATCGCCTCGGCCAGGCTGACATTGTAGTTCGGCACGAACACGACCTTCAGCAAGCCGCGCACCGACGGATCGCCGTTGATGACTTTGGCGACATCATTGGCCAGTTTGATAATCAGCTTGGCGTTGTGGTAGCTGGGCGCCGCCTTGCCGCCGAAGAATTTAACGCGCGGCATCCAGTCCCGCTCGGGATGCGAGCGGATCTGGTCGTAAAGCGCGATCGCCTCCAGGATATTGAGCAGCTGGCGCTTGTATTCGTGGATGCGCTTGACCTGAATGTCGAACAGCGCCGACGGGTCTAGCCTGATGCCCAGCCGATCGGCGACGAGGTTGGCGAGCCGCGCCTTGTTCTGCCGCTTCACGCCGGCGAACTTCTCGCGGAAAGCCGCGTCGTCAGCGAGCGGATCGAGATCCTTGATCCTCTCGATGTCGTCCATGAAGCGGTCGCCGATCGCCTCGCGGGCAAGCGAGGTCAGGCCGGGATTGCACTGGATCAGCCAGCGTCTGGGCGTGATGCCGTTGGTCTTGTTGTTGATGCGGTCGGGATAGAGCTTGTGGAGATCGGCGAACACCGTTTCCTTCATCAGCTCGGTGTGGAGCGCCGAGACGCCATTGATCGAATGCGAGCCGACGAAGGCCAGATTGCCCATGCGCACGCGGCGGTCGCCATTTTCCTGGATCAGCGAAATGCGGGCGATCTGATCGCCCGAGAACTGGTTGGTGGCGCGGGCCTCGAGCAGCACCTGCGCATTGATGGCGTAGACAATCTGCATGTGGCGCGGCAAAAGCCGCTCGAAGAGCGGCACCGGCCAGCTTTCCAGAGCCTCGGGCAACAGCGTGTGGTTGGTGTAGGCGAAGGTGCGCTTGGTGATGTCCCAGGCAAGATCGAAATCCATGCCGTGGACGTCCATCAGAAGCCGCATCAGCTCCGGCACGGCGACTGCGGGATGGGTGTCGTTGAGGTGGATCGCCGCCTTGTCGGGCAGCGATTTCAGGTCGCCATACTGGCTCAAATGCCGCTGGACGATATCCTGCAGCGAAGCGGTCGAGAAGAAATATTCCTGCCGCAGCCTCAGCTCCTGGCCGGCCACGTGGGAATCGGCCGGGTAGAGCACGCGCGACAGCGCGTCGGCCTTGTTGCTTTCGGCCAGCGCGCCGATGTGGTCGCCGGCGTTGAACTTGTCGAGCAGGATCGGGTCGATCGGCATGCCGGACCAGAGCCTCAGCGTGTTGACCCGTCTGGCGCGCCAGCCGGCCACCGGTGTGTCGTAGGCGACCGCAAGGACATGCTCGGTCGGCTTCCAGACATGGCGTTCCAGCCGGCCATCCTTCGAGGTGATCGATTCCACCGAGCCGCCGAAGCCGACCTCGAAGGAGCGCTCGCGCCGTTCGAATTCCCAGGGATTGCCGTGGTCGAGCCAGGTTTCCGGCAGCTCGACCTGCCAGCCGCCCTGGATTTCCTGGCGGAACATGCCGTTGGCGTAGCGGATGCCGTAGCCATGGGCGGGAATGTCGACGGTCGCCATGCTTTCCATGAAGCAGGCGGCGAGACGGCCGAGGCCGCCATTGCCGAGTGCCGCGTCCGGTTCGAGGCCAGCGATCAGGTCGAGATCGACGCCGAGCGAGGACAGCGCCTCGCGCATGTTCTCCATCAGGCCAAGATTGGAGAAGGCATCGCGCATCAGGCGGCCGATCAGGAATTCGAGCGAAAGATAATAGACGCGCTTTTCCTGCTGGTCGTAGGCTTCCTTGGTCGCCTGCATCCAGTTGTCGACGATGCGGTCGCGCACAACCTTGATCGAGGCCGTCAGCCAATCATAGGGCGTCGCGACGGTGGTGTCCTTGCCGACCCGGTATTTGAGCGACATCAAGACCTCTTCGGCAAGGGTCTTGGGATCGGGATTGTCGAGAACCGGGGCTTCGATCGTCATGGCGGATTTCATTTCGCCTCTCATTCAACTGACCTGAACATAGCGGCTTTAACCGTTCCTCCCAGCTTATCTTACCGCGTTGCAGCATAGGTTCAATCGATTTAAGCAACCGCCCCTGCCCCGGCCACCGCGACGATACGGCGCGATCAGACCTCCAAAACCTCCGGCGGAGCCTTGGCTCCGGTCATGAAGGCGACGGCATCGGACATTGTATATTGCTTCGGATCGACGACGGCGAGGCGACGGCCCAGGCGGTGAATATGGATACGGTCGGCCACCTCGAAGACATGCGGCATGTTGTGCGAGATGAGCACGATCGGCAGGCCGCGCTTCTTCACATCGAGCATCAGCTCCAGCACGCGGCGGCTTTCCTTGACGCCTAGCGCCGCGGTCGGTTCGTCCATGATGACGACGCGGCTGCCGAAGGCGGCCGCGCGGGCAACAGCAACACCCTGGCGCTGGCCGCCCGACAGCGTCTCGACCGACTGGTTGATGTTCTGGATCGTCATCAGCCCGAGCTCGGACAGTTTCTCGCGGGCGATGCGCGCCATGGCCGAGCGGTCGAGCCGGCGCAGCCATTGCCCGGCAAAGCCGGGTTTGCGCAGCTCGCGGCCGAGAAACATGTTGTCGGCGATAGACAGCGCCGGCGACAGCGCCAGGTTCTGGTAGACGGTCTCGATGCCGGCCATGCGCGCCTCGATTGGCGAGCGGAAATGCACCGGCTGGCCGTTGAGCTCGATCGCGCCGGAGTCCGGGATGACCGCGCCGCACAGCGCCTTGACCAGCGTCGACTTGCCGGCGCCGTTGTCACCGATGACGGCGAGGATCTCGCCGGGCATCAGATCGAAATCGGCGTTGTCGAGCGCGACCACCCTGCCGTAGCGCTTGTTGAGGCCTTTGGCCTGAAGAATTGGCTGCTGCGTGCTCATGCCGAAATCTTCCTGATCCACTGATCGATGGTGACGGCGAGGATGATGAGGATGCCGACGGTGAACTCCTGCCAGAGCGAATCGACACCGGCGAGCGCGAGACCATTGCGGAAGACGCCGACGATCAGCGCGCCGAACAGCGTGCCGACCAGCGAGCCGCGGCCGCCGAACAGCGAGGTGCCGCCGATCACCACGGCCGTGATGGCATCGAGGTTGGCGGTCTGGTTGCCGAGCGGGCTTGCCGCACCGATGCGGCCGATGAGCGCCCAGGCAGCGACGGCGCAGATGAAACCGGCGAGCGTATAGACGGCAATGAACACGCCGCGCGTGTTGATGCCGGCGAGACGGGCGGCTTCGTCGTCGTCACCGGTCGCGTAGACATGGCGGCCGAAGGCGGTGCGGTTCAATACATACCAGATGATCAACGCCGTCAGGATCATGGCCATGGCGCCGTAGGTCAGCACGGCGCCGCCGCCCAGTCTGATCGTGTGGCCCAGCCATTGCAGCAGCGGTCCTGCCGCCTCAATGTCCTGGGCGCGTACGGTCTCGGAATGCGAGACGTAGATGACCATCGCGCCGTAGACACTCCAGGTGCCGAGCGTGACGATGAAGGGCGGCAGCTTGATAACCGCCACCAGGACGCCATTGATCAGGCCGCAGACAAGGCCGGTCAGCAGGCCCAGCACGAAGCTCAGTTCGACCGGCACGCCATAGGTGACGGTCAGCCGGCCCATGACGATGGACGACAGCACCATCATGGCTCCGACCGAAAGATCGATGCCGGCGGTGAGGATGACCAGCGTCTGGGCGATGCCCAGAAAGGCGATGATGGTGACCTGCTGCAGCACCAGCGAAAGATTGAACGGCGCAAAGAAGCGTCCGCCCGCCACGATCGAAAAGATCAGAATACCGATGACCAGGACGATGAACGGGATGGCCGTAGGATATTCATGCAGGAAGCGCTGGATGTTCTTCAGTGCCGAGCCGCGGTCTTCGTCGAAGCTCGCCACGGACTGGTCGTGGCCCTGAAGGCCGCGCTCGGCCGAGACCGAGCCGGTTGCGTCGTCACTCATTTATCCCCTCCCAGGATCCCGTGTTTTCGGGAAAGGGCGGCCGGAGCCGCCCTTTCGGTGAGCTTAGTCCTTTATCGCGGGTCTTAGGAAGGCATCAGCCCCAGCAAAGTTCCGCGCCCTTCTTGCTGTCGATCGACTCGACGCCCTTGACGGGCTTATCGGTGATCAGCGTGGCGCCGGTGTCGAAGAATTCCTTGCCGGGGGTCGGCTTCGGCTTCTCGCCGGTCTTGGCGAATTTCTCGATCGCTTCCATGGCCATGGCGGCCATCTTCAGCGGGTATTGCTGCGAGGTCGCGCCGATGACGCCGGCCGCGACGTTCTTGACGCCCGGGCAACCGCCGTCGATCGAAACCACCAGCACCGAGCCGTCATCCTTGCCGGCCGCCTTGAGCGCCTGGTAGCCGCCGGCCGCCGCCGGCTCGTTGATCGTGTACATGACGTTCACGTCCGGGCACTTCTGCAGCAGCGTCTCCATGGCGGTGCGGCCGCCATCCTCGGCGCCGCCGGTCATCTCGTGGCCGCAGATGCGCGCGTCGTCCTCGTCGCCGTATTTCTTCGGATCCTTGATGTCGATGCCGAAGCCCTTCATGAAGCCCTGGTCGCGCAGATAGTCGACGGTCGGCTGGTTGGTGGCGAGATCGAGGAAGGCGATCTTGGCGCTCGAGGCCTTGTCGCCCAGCGTGCCCTTGGCCCACTCACCGATCAGTTCGCCGGCCTTGAAATTGTCGGTTGCGAAAGTGGCATCCGCGGCATCGATCGGGTCGAGCGGTGTGTCGAGCACGATGACCAGGAGACCGGCTTCTCGCGCCTTCTTGATCGTCGGCACGATGGCGCTGGAATCGCTCGGCACGATGGCGAAGCCCTTGGCGCCGGCCGAGATCAGATTCTCTATGGCCGCGACCTGGCTGTCATTGTCGCCGTCGAACTTGCCGGCAAAGGTCTGCAGAGTGAGGCCGAGCTCCTTGGCCTTGGCCTGCGCGCCCTCGCGCATCTTGACGAAGAACGGATTGCCTTCGGTCTTGGTGATCAGGCCGACGATGTCGGCGGCATACGAGGCCGTGGCCATCGCGCCGTAAAAGGCAAGGCCGGCAACGGCCGCCTTCAGGATAGTCCATTTACGCATGATTTCCTCCCAGTGAACCACCTTCGGCGCCGGCCAACCGGCGCCTGCGGAGCGCCCACCGAAGTTCTCCCAGCATGGGCGCAATGTCAAAAGACACCAGTCCGCAACCGCTGTCAATAATTAAATCACTCTTATTTATTATTGACACACTTGCGTTGTTCACTCATTCTGAACGAAAAGCGTCGCGGGGAAACAGACGGGAGGAACAGGGTGGAGACCGGCATTGCGAGGCACGGTTCGCCCGAGGCTATGGAAAGCCGGCTGCATCGCGGCACCAACCAGAGCGGCATGCGCGACCACAATGAGCGGCTCGTGCTGTCCCTGGTGCGCCAGCACGGCAGCCTGGCCAAATCCGATATTGCGCGCATGACGGGGCTGTCGGCCCAGACGGTGTCGGTCATCATGCGCGAGCTCGAGGAAGACAAGCTGCTCGTGCGCCAGGCGCCGCTGCGCGGCAAGATCGGCCAGCCTTCGATACCGATGGCGCTCAACCCGGAAGGCGCCTTCTTCATCGGCCTCAAGATCGGCCGGCGCTCGGCCGAGCTCGTGCTGATCGACTTCCTCGGCAATGTGCGCGCCATGCTGCAGCATTCCTACCGCTATCCCGCGCCGCGCGAGACGGTCGAGTTCGTCACCGCCGGCATCAAGGCGATGCGAAGCGAGCTTACGCCGGCTCAGGACAAGCGCATTGCGGGACTCGGCATCGCCATGCCGTTCGAGCTGTGGAACTGGGCCGACACGGCGGGCGCGCCGCGCGAGATCATGGACGAATGGCGCCATCGCGACATCCGTGCCGACATCCAGGCGCAGTGCGAGTTCCCCGTCTACCTGCAGAACGACGCGACATCGGCCTGCGGCGCGGAACTCGTCTTCGGGCGAGCGGGCGGAGCGCGCGACTTCGTCTATTTCTACATCGGCGCCTTTGCCGGCGGCGGCATAGTGCTCAACGGCCGCCTCTACAGTGGTCCCAAAGGCAACGCCGGCGCGCTGGGCTCGATGCCGGTGCCAGGCCCGGACGGCAAGCCGACGCAACTCATCGACGTCGCTTCGATCGCGATGCTGGAACGGGCGATCTCCGCAAAGGGCATCGACGGCTCGTATCTTTGGACCTCGCCGCAGGAATGGGGCGAGATCGGCGCCGATCTCGACGAGTGGATTGCCAGCGCCTCGCGGGCGCTTGCCTACGCCATTGTCGCGGCCTCGTCGGTCATCGATTTCGAAGCGGCGGTCATCGACGGCTGGATGCCGCTCGATGTGCGGCGCCGGCTGGTCGATGCCGTGACGGAAGCGATCGCCACCATCGACGCCGAAGGGCTGAAGCTGCCTGTCGTTCGCGAGGGGACGGTCGGCATCCACGCACGCGCTATGGGCGGCGCCAGCCTGCCGCTTTCCGAGCGCTTCCTGATCGGACCGAACACGTCCGGGGGCGCCTGACATGTTGATCGGTATCCCGTCGCTGCTCGGGCCCCAGTTCCTGGCGACGCTTAGGGCAATGGGCCATGGCGACGAAATCGCGATCGTCGACGGCAATTATCCGGCCGAGGAACAGGCGCGACGGCTGATCCGCGCGGATGGCCATCATGTCATTCCGGTGCTCGACGCCGTGCTCAGTGTGCTCCCGGTGGACGAGGCGGTGCCGGAGGCACTGTTCCGCGCTTCGGTGAAGGGAGACCCGGCGCTGGCCGACCCCGTGCATCGCGAGATGGAAGCGGTCTGCGCCAGGCGCGCGCCGGGCCGCAAGGTGGTTGCGCTGGCGGGGCCCGACTTCTATGCACGCGTCAAGGCCGCGCACGCGATCGTGGCGACCAGCGAACCCAGGCTCTTTGCCAACATCATCATCCGCAAGGGCGTGATTCATCCGCCGGAGACCAAGACGACATGATCCTTTGCTGTGGCGAAGCCCTGATCGACATGCTGCCGCGCACCACGACGGAAGGTGAAGCGGCCTTCGCGCCCTATGTCGGCGGCGCGGTGTTCAACTCGGCGATCGCGCTCGGCCGGCTCGGCGCTCCGGCCGGCTTCTTCTCCGGCCTCTCCTCCGACCTGTTCGGCGGGCAGTTCCGCGAGGCGCTCGGCGCCAGCAAGGTGAGCTCCACCTATGCGCACACCTCGCCGCGGCCAACCACGCTTGCCTTCGTGAGGCTCACCAACGGCCAGGCGACATACACCTTCTATGACGAGAACACCGCCGGGCGCATGCTCACCATCGAAGACCTGCCGAAGCTCGGCGCCGAGATCGAGGCGATGCTGTTCGGCGCGATCAGCCTGATCTCCGAGCCGGCCGGGTCCGCCTATGAGGAGTTCATGCGGCGCGAGCACGAAAGCCGGGTGATGATGCTCGATCCCAACATCCGGCCGAATTTCATCCCGGACAAGGCGAAGCATCTCAGGCGTATCCGCGAGATGATGGCGATGGCCGACATCGTCAAACTCTCGGACGAGGACCTCAACTGGTTCGACGAGGCCGGCTCACATGAGGACGTGGTGCGCAATTGGCTGGATCGCGGGCCGAAACTTATCGTCGTTACCCATGGCAGCGAAGGCGCCGTCGGCTACAGCAAGGCGCACAAGGTCATGGTCATGCCGCAGAAGGTGAAGGTCGTCGACACGGTCGGCGCCGGCGACACCTTCAATGCCGGCATTCTGGCCTCGCTGCATGAACAGGGCGTGCTCTCCAAGGCAGCGATCGGCAGCCTCTCCGAGGACGCAATCCGCAAGGCGCTGGAACTCGGCGCCAAGGCGGCTGCGGTGACGGTGTCGCGGGCCGGCGCCAACCCGCCCTGGCGGCACGAGATCGCCTGAGCGGTTGTCCGGATTGGCCGAAGGGCTCCCCAGACGATCACTTTATGTTTCCAAAAAGGGGGACGGCGCGATAAAAGGCGTTGAAAATGCTCGTTTAGCCCGGTTTTCCGGCTTCTTCGGGCAATGCGCCGGCAAAAGGCGGTAACAGGCTGCGACACTTGCGCAATTGGCGTTGCCCCGGGCCGGCTTTCTCGTCCCGACCAAGTCTGATACCAGCGGGCCGGTTCATTGGCATTTTGAGGCGACATGCAGTTCATCGATCTTGGCGCGCAGCGCGAACGAATCCGCGACCGGCTGAAGGCCGCTATCGACAAGGTGGTCGAAGAAGGCCGCTACATTCTCGGCCCCCAGGTCACCGAATTCGAGAATAAGCTCTCGGCCTATGTGGGCGTCGAGCATGTGGTCGCCTGCGCCAACGGCACCGATGCGTTGCTCCTGCCGCTGTTTGCCGCCGGCATCGGTCCGGGGGACGCAGTGTTCGTGCCGAGCTTCACCTTCGCGGCCACCGCCGAAGTGGTGGCGCTGGCCAAAGCCGAGCCGATCTTCGTCGATGTCGACCGTGACACCTACAACATCGACATCGCCAGCCTCGAAGCGGCGATCGACATGATCAAGAAGGAAGGAAGGCTGAAGCCGAAGGCGATCATTCCGGTCGACCTGTTCGGCCTTGCCGCGGACTATGAGGCGATCATGGCGATCGCCAAGCGCGAGAACCTCCTGGTAATCGAGGACGCCGCGCAGTCGATGGGCGGTTCCGCCGATGCCAAAATGTGCGGCGCCTTCGGCCATGTCGGCTCGACCAGCTTTTATCCGGCGAAGCCCCTCGGCTGCTATGGCGACGGCGGCGCGATGTTCACCAATGATGCCGCGCTGGCCGACAAGCTCCGTTCCTTCGCCTTCCACGGCAAGGGCGAGACGCAATATGACAATGTCCGCGTCGGCATCAATTCGCGCCTCGACACGCTGCAGGCGGCGATCCTGATCGAGAAACTCGCTATCCTCGAAGAAGAGATGGTGGCGCGCCAAGCGGTCGCCGACCGCTATGCCAAGGGCCTCGGCGATATCGTCAAGGCATCGCGCAACCTCGGCCACGGCCGCTCGGCCTGGGCGCAGTATGCGATCGAGACGCCGAAGCGCGACGGGCTCAAGGCCCATCTCGGCGAAAAGGGCATCCCGTCGGTCATCTATTACGTGAAGCCGCTGCACGAGCAGGTCGCCTACAAGCATTATGCGCGCACGCCGACCGGCCTTGCCGTCTCGGAGGAACTGCCGAAGCAGATCCTCTGCCTGCCGATGCACGCCTATCTCAGCGAAGCCGACCAGGACCGCATCATCGAGACGATCCGAAATTATATCGGATCGAACTCGGCGCATGTCGCGGCTGCTTAAGCCGAGACGTTGGCGGACAGAGGGGAAGGACCCTCGGCGGAGTAGGTTTCAGGCCGGTCCTATCGTTTCCCCCTCGCAATAAAATGCGGGTTGGCGAAATCGCTGTCGCCGACCTGGTTGCGCTTGCCGTAGATTAGCGGTTGGCCGTCCAGCGTGCGGGTCATGCCGCCCGCGGCGCGCAGCACCGCGTCGCCTGCCGCCGTGTCCCATTCCATGGTACGGCCGAAGCGCGGATAGACGTCGGCTTCCGCCGCTGCGAGCAGGCAGAATTTCAGCGACGAGCCGATCGAGACGATCTCGGCGGCGCCGAGATCACGGATGAATTCCTCGGTTTCCGGCGTGTTGTGCGAGCGGCTGGCCACGACTGCGAGCGGCGTGCCGCCTTCGCGCACATTGATCGGCCGGCGTTCGGTGATGCGATAACCGGCATCGACCTCCAGCGCCTCGGCCTTGCCCGGCCGTCCACTGAAGAAGCGTCCGGTGCACGGCGCGAACACGACGCCGATTTCCGGCACGCCGTGACGGATGAGCGCGATGTTGACGGTGAAATCGGTGCGGCGGTTGACGAATTCCTTGGTGCCGTCGAGCGGATCGATCAGGAAAAACGCGCCGTCGAGGTCGGGCGTCGCGATACCCGCGGCGACCTCCTCCTCGGCCACACAGGGAATGTCGGGGTAGGCGGCGCGCAGGCCGGCCAGGATGATTTTCTCGCTTTCGCGGTCGGCTTCCGTGACCGGCGAGGAATCCGGCTTGCTGTCGACAGCGCCGCCTTCGTGGAAGACTCGCATCACCTCACGGCCGGCCTCGAGCGCCAGGCGTTCGAAGACCCTCAGCATCGCCTCGTCGTCAGATGCCGCCGCCATTGTCATACTGCTCCTCGGCGATGTCGCGCTCGGTCAGCCAGCGTTCCAGGGCTTCCGCCATTTCCTGCGGGCTCCTGCCGAGGGTCTTGAGATGGATTTCCGGGTTCTCTGGCGCCTCATAAGGAGAATCGACGCCCGTGAAATTCTTGATCTCGCCGCTCAAGGCGCGTGCGTAAAGGCCCTTCGGGTCGCGGCGTGCGCATTCCTCGAATGGCGTGTCGACGAAGACCTCGACGAACTCGCCCTCGGCCATCAATTCGCGCGCCATGCGCCGTTCGGCACTGAAAGGCGAGATGAAGGAGACGATGACGATCAGTCCGGCGTCGGCCATCAGCTTGGCCACCTCGGCGACGCGGCGGATGTTCTCCACGCGGTCGGCGTCGGTGAAGCCGAGATCGCGGTTAAGGCCGTGGCGGACATTATCGCCGTCGAGGATATAAGTGTGGCGCCCGGATGCGAACAGCTTCTTCTCGAAGAGGTTGGCGATGGTCGACTTGCCGGAGCCGGAGAGTCCGGTGAACCAAAACACGGCCGGGCGCTGGTTCTTCAAATCGGAACGGCCGCGCTTGCCGACATCGAGCGACTGCCAGTGGATGTTTTCGGCACGGCGCAGCGAATGCAGGATCATGCCGGCGCCGACGGTGGCGTTGGTGATGCGGTCGATCAGGATGAAGGCGCCGGTGTTGCGGTTCTCGGCGAACGGATCGAAGGCGATCGGAGCTCGCGTCGAGAGGTTGCAGACGCCGACCTCGTTGATGTCGAGCGACTTCGCCGCCTCATGCGCGAAGTCGTTGACGTTGACCCGGTATTTGAGCTCGGTGACTGTGGCGCTGACCTGATCGGTTTCGGTGCGCAGGATGTAGGAACGGCCGGGCAGCAGGGCCTGCTCGTCGAACCAGACGATGTTGGCGGCGAACTGGTCGGCGACCTGCGGCCGCGCGGATGGCGACACCAGCAGGTTGCCGCGCGACACCTCCACCTCGTCCTCGAGGACCAGCGTGATCGCCTGGCCGGCCACCGCCTGCTCGAGGTCGCCGCCCTGCGCGACGATGCGCTTGACCCGGGACGCCTTGCCGGACTTCGCGACGACGACCTCGTCGCCTTGCGAAACGGTGCCTGAGGCAATGGTGCCGGCAAAGCCGCGAAAATCGAGGTTCGGCCGGTTCACATATTGGACCGGGAAGCGGAACGGCAGCTCGACGGCGGCCTCGTCGACCGACACGGTTTCCAGGTGCTCGATCAGTGACGGCCCGGAATACCAGGGCGTGCGCTCGGAGCGGCTGGTGACGTTGTCGCCGAAACGCGCCGACATCGGGATCGGCACGACACTCACGAAGCCCAGTTTCCGCGCGAACTGGTCATACTCCGCGACGATCCGGTCGAACACGGCCTTATCGAAGCCGACAAGGTCGATCTTGTTGACCGCAAGCACGATATGCCGGATGCCGAGCAGCGAGGCGATGATCGAATGGCGCCGGGTCTGGCGCAGCACGCCCTGGCGCGCATCGATCAGCACGATGGCGAGATCGGCGGTCGAGGCGCCCGTCGCCATATTGCGTGTATACTGCTCATGGCCGGGCGTATCGGCGACGATGAACTTGCGCTTGGGCGTGGCGAAGAAGCGATAGGCGACGTCGATTGTGATGCCCTGCTCGCGCTCCGCCTCCAGCCCGTCGACCAGCAGCGCGAAGTCGATGTCGTCGCCGGTGGTGCCATGCTTGCGCGAATCCTTCTCGAGCGCTGCAAGCTGATCCTCGAAGATCTGCTTGGTGTCGGAGAGCAGCCGGCCGATCAGCGTCGACTTGCCGTCGTCGACCGAGCCGCAGGTGAGGAAGCGCAGCAGCGACTTCTTTTCCTGCGCGGCCATGTAGTTGCGGATCTGATCGGTCGGGGCGAGGCTCTTGGCCATGATGTGGCGCATTATCAGAAATAACCCTCGCGCTTCTTCTTTTCCATCGAGCCGGCCTCGTCGCGGTCGATGAGGCGGCCCTGGCGCTCGGAGGTGCGGGCGGTCAGCATCTCGCCGACGATCGCTTCCAGCGTGTCGGCGTCGGACTCGATCGCGCCGGTCAGCGGGTAGCAGCCCAGCGTGCGGAAGCGCACGAGGCGATTCTCGACCGTCTCGCCCGGGCGCAACTGCATGCGGTCATCATCCTTCATGATGAGCATGCCGTCGCGCTCCACCACCGGCCGCTCCTTGGCGAAATACAGCGGTACGATCGGGATGTTCTCCTGCAGAATGTACTGCCAGATGTCGAGCTCAGTCCAGTTGGACAGCGGAAAGACGCGGATCGATTCGCCCGGCGCGATGCGGGTGTTGAAGATCTTCCACATTTCCGGCCGCTGGTTTTTCGGGTCCCAGGCATGCTGGGCGTTGCGGAAGGAAAAGATGCGCTCCTTGGCGCGCGACTTCTCCTCGTCGCGGCGGGCGCCGCCGAAAGCCGCGTCGAAGCCGTATTTGTCGAGCGCCTGGCGCAGCGCCACCGTCTTCATCACGTGGGTATGGGTGTTGGAGCCGTGGTCGAAGGGATTGATGCCCTCGCGCACGCCATCCTCGTTGACATGAACCAAAAGGTCGAAGCCGAGCTTCTGCGCCATCTGATCGCGAAAGGCGATCATCTCGCGGAATTTCCAGGTGGTGTCGACATGCAGGAACGGGAAAGGCGGCTTGGCCGGATAGAAGGCCTTCATCGCCAGATGCATCAGCACGGAAGAATCTTTGCCGACCGAATAGAGCATCACCGGCTTGGAGAAAGACGCCGCAACCTCGCGGAAGATGTGGATGGATTCGGCCTCGAGCCGCTGCAGATGCGTGAGCGCGATGTTCATGGAGCGAGGGCGTTCTCTCGTGCCGTCAATCGGAAATTTTGCATCGCAGGCGCAATTCCATGCCGCCCGGGCGCAAATTTCACTTCGGACAAACTGTTTCGTGCGGGCGTTCTAACAGATCGGCGCCGCCAATAACAATGCAAGACCGGCGCGACGCGAGGCCATTATAGAACGAATTTTCCAAGCATGGCCGGCAAATCGGAAAATCCTGCCGGGCTGTCAGAATGCCGAAGCGAGGAAAGGCCGTGCCGTTGGGGAATTCCGCGCTTCCGATCTTCGCCGGATCGAGGGTTTTCTGTCGGAACATTGTCGACCACACTATCGCAAGGCGGCGCCAGCCGCTATACGGGCTCGGGGACGGGCAAGGCGCGGCAAGCGGAGATCGGCGAGACGGCCTTTGGCTGGCTCGATGCAGATCCGGGCGCAACCTGGAAATTGCGAAGCAAAGCATTTGAACCCGTTTACAAAGCTCCGGCGCCACCTCACGCCCGCACAGATCAATTTCTATTTCTCTATCGTCTGCTTTTTTTCGCCGCCGGTGCTTGGATCGCTGGTCAGCATCACCTTCAATGCCGGCGGCGTGTGGTCCGTGCTGCTGCTCGCCGTGAAACGGAGGCGCTTCAACATCGACGGGCCGATGCTCGCCTTGACCGCCGCGATCTACGCCTATTGCGCGGCCATGGTTCTCGCTTCGATCGTCAACGGCACGCTGGCCGCCGATTTGCGATTTTTCCTGCCGCTGACCACCTTCCTGCTTTTCCCGATTTCCTATTCGACCTGGAGCATCACGGAGAAGGATGCGCTCGCGCGCATCGCCATTCTGGCCAGCACCGCGGCCTGCTTCGGCGCGCTGGCGATCGCCGTATTCCAGTATCACTGGCTCGGCGTGAGGGCCGAGGGCGGCGCCGGAAACCCGATCGTCTTCGCAACCGTTACCTGCCTTACCGTCATGACATGCCTCGCCGGCGCGCTGTCGGGTATCGAGAAACGCTGGAAGCTGTTGGTCCTGGCGGCGATCGCCGGAACCATGGCGATCGTCTATTCGGGATCACGCATGATCTGGGTGGCCGTGCCGATTGCCGGCATCGTCGTGCTTCTCATCAACCGCCGCCGGTTCACCGGCGCCAGCATGGCGCGCTTCGTGGCGATCGGCGTCGTGGTCGCCCTTGTGATCGCCGTCATCGGCTCCCGCGTCGTGCTGGATCGAACCGACTTCCTGGTCAGCGACTGGGATGCGCTCAATGCCAATGGCGATCATTCGACGGCGCTCGGCCTGCGCGTGGCGATGTGGGAAATCGGCTTTGCCGCGGTTCGCGAGATGCCGATTTTCGGCCATGGCATCACGGCCAGCCGCGCGCTGATGAAGCAGGGCCTTCACGACCGGTTCGGTCTAAGCGCAGGCTTCAGCCATTTTCACAACGGCTTCCTGACCGCGATGGTCGAGGCCGGCCTGCTGGGGGCGCTGGCCCTTGCGTCGATCTTCATCGTCGCCGCCTGGAACGCGGCAAGGACGCTGCGCATCCGCGCCGATCCGGTGGAGCGGTTCGGCGCGACGATGGTTCTTGTCGCGGTCATCACCTATCTCATCGGCGGAATGGCCGGCATCCTTGTCGGCCACGATATCCTCGACGCGGTGCTGATGGTGTTCCTTATTTCCGGGACCTACCTTGCGTCCGGCCGGACGGTCGCGCCGACCGGCAAAGACGCGCCCGCGATGGCGCCGGACACCAGCCCGCAACCATGAAGGTCCTAGTCACCGGCGCGACAGGTTTCATCGGGCGGCGGGTCGTCAGCCGGTTGCACGAAGCCGGATTCGACATACGGATCGCTTCGCGCCTGCCGCAACGGCTGGCAGACACGAATGATGCCGTCGCGCTGCCCGGCGCCGATGCGCCGCGGGAAGCGTTTCTGGCGCTGATGCGCGACGTGACGCATGTCGTCCACTGCGCGGCGCTCAACAATGATCGCAGCGCCGGCGCGGCCGACTTTCGGACTGCCAATGCGACACTTACCGGACGGCTCGCCCAGGCAGCCGCCACGCGCACCGACGGGCGCTTCATCCATCTCTCCTCGATCCGCGCCGTGGCGGGGCCCGGTTTCAGCGGCACCATCGACGAAGCCACGCCCCCTGCCCCGCAATGCGCCTATGGGCGCTCCAAGCGCGAAGGCGAGATCGCAATGCTGGAGGCTTTTGCGACAGCCGGACGCGACGGCGCGACGGCGCTGCGGCTGCCGCCGGTCTATGGCGAAGGCATGAAGGGAAATCTGCGTGGGCTTATACGGTTGGCGGCTACCGGGCTGCCGTTGCCGACAGCCGCTCTGACGGCGGTTCGTTCGCTCGTCTCGGGTGACGCCGTGGCCGGCGCGGTGACCCATCTTGTGACCCGTCCCGCGCCGCCGCGCCCGACCTATGTGCTCGGCGACGCTTCGCCGGTTGCGATGTCCGATATCATCGCCGCGTTCCGGCGCGGATGCGGCCTGCCCGCGCGGCTTCTGCCCATACCGGCCTGGCCGTTCCGGCTGCTGGCCACGCTCACCGGCAGACAGGCCGCGTGGCAGGCTCTGGTGGCGACGCAGGTCTGCGATTCGTCGTTGCTGGCCTCGGAAGGCTGGGAGCGCGAAACGGATACGCTCGGCCGGCTTGAAGAACTGGCACGACAGGGGAGCGGTCCGTCGCGTCCGTGAACGGTCGAACGCTCCAAGCAGATGTTCGTGAGATACCCCACGAACATCTGTTTGGATTCCTGATTTCTCTCGCAGGTTTTGATCGCAAAACCGCGAGACACTTTTGCGGAAGCTGCTTAGGCGCGGAAGAACGTACCCAGCAATATCTTGAGGTCCAGGCCGGTCGAGGCGGTCCTGATATAGGCCGCATCGGTTTCGGCACACAGTTTTGGATCGGACATGTCGATCCCCTTGATCTGCGCCAGCCCTGTGATGCCTGGAAGTGCTGCGAGCACGCCCAGTTCCTTGCGGCGTTCGATCAGTTCCGTCTGCGTCGGCAGACATGGACGAGGGCCTACAAGGCTCATCTCGCCCTTGATCACGTTCCAGAGCTGCGGCAATTCGTCGATCTTGGTGGCGCGCAGCACCTTGCCGACCGCGGTGACCGAACCGGCCGGCGCCTCGTGCGTAGGCAAGGAAGGCGTTGCGCGATACATCGTGCGCAATTTGCGGCAGGCAAAGAGGGCTCCTCCCCGGCCGACGCGGATCTGCGAGAAGATGGCCGGGCCGGCCGACGTTGCCCGGATTGCCAGCATCGCGACAAGCAGGACGGGCGAGGCCAGCGCCAGCATCGGAACAGCAACGGCTAGATCGAGCGCACGCTTCGCCTTCATGGCTCAGATCCGGCGCCAGAGGAAAGCGACGTAGAGCCCGAGCGTCCCCATGAATGTCTGACGGTAGACACCGCTTTTCCCGAGCAGGCTGAAGCGCCTGAATATGTTGCCTTTGCGCGCCCTGATGAACAAGCGAAGGCAAAGTGCGGCGTCCCGCACGATGAGGTCGCGGTTGACGGCGAGGCCGCGCAGATTGCTGTCCGTCCAGGTAGCGAACTGGCCCTTGAACAGGCGCCCCAGCCTTGAAAACCTCGCTTTCCACGAGACATTAGCGCCGACGAGGTTCGCCGCGTGCTGGCGGTATCTGACCAGCGGCCGCGGCTCGTAGCGGACCTTGCCGCCGGCGGCGGTGACGATGAGATAGGCCCACCAGTCATGGCTGACGAATTCGGTTCTGGCCGATGCTTTCGCCAGAAGGTCGCGCGCGGCGCGGTTGAAAAGCATGGTGTTGCCACCGGCGATGCTCTGCACCAGCGCATTGCGGAAGGACGGCGGGCGACGGAAGAGCGGCGAGTAGCCGGCCGGAATGCCGGTTTGCGAAATGGTCGCCGTGCGCGAGCAGAACAGGAGCGGTATGTCCATGTCCTCTCCCTCCATCCAGCGGATGGCACTCTCCAGCCGATCCGGCTCCCAGACATCGTCCTGGTCGCAAAAGGCATACCAGGCGGCATCGATGCGCGAATCGATGATCATCGAGCGGAAATTCGCGGCGAAGCCTCTTCGCGGGCCCTGCAAAAGCGTAAGAGATCCCTTGTTCCACCGGGACCGCCACGTCTCGATGATCGCGGTGGTGGCGTCCGTCGAGTCGTCGTCGGAGATCCAGAGATCGACGCGCGGCCAGGACTGCGCGAGCAAGGATTCCAATTGCTCGCCGATATAGGCCGCGCCATCCTTCGTGCCCATGAGGACGGCCACGCGCTGATCTTTTCTGGTCACGGCTGTGGAATCACTTGCCAGCGGGATGTTCGAACAGGTTCCAATAGCCAATTGCGGGCGCGCGGCACAGGTGTAAAGCCCACAGCATTCTTTAAGCTTTTGATTTCATGCATGCCTTTGTCCCCGCAACCGGTTTCCACTTTCCGGAGACATGCTTAACCGATCTGTCCGGCCGCTTTCGGCGCCGCTTCTTCGCGCAGGCCGCCAATGTCTTCTTCCGCCCTATAGAGCCCGGCCAGTATGGCGAGCGCCGCGGCCTTCTCGCGATCGTGCATGGCGGCCACCAGCGCCGGCAGGGCCGCCTCGATCTTCGGCCATTCGAGGACTCCTGTCCTGAGGCCGAATATCTTGGCGATGTCGAGCTTGACCACCTCCTCGTTCTCGGCATGCAGCGTCTCGTGCAGCTTCTCGCCGGGCCTGATGCCGGTGAAGCGGATCGGAATATCGGTGTAGGGGCTTTTGCCGGCCATGCGGATCATGGTTTCGGCGACTTCGAGGATCGGCACGGGCTTGCCCATGTCGAGCATGTAGATGGCGTAGTCATCCGCGCCCTGGCGCTGCTCGGCATCGGCGGCCGACATGATGACGAGGTCGACGGCCTCGGCGACGGTCATGAAATAACGGGTCATGCGCCGGTCGGTGATGGTGACCGGCCCGCCGGCCTCGATCTGCGCCTGGAAGATGGTCGCCACCGAGCCGTTGGAGCCGAAAACATTGCCGAAGCGCACGGCGATGAATTTCGTGCCCGAACGACGTAAATCGGGGGTGGCGGCATGGCCGTTCGCCGCGCCGGCACCCGGCGGCGACGCCGCCTGGGCCTCATGCAGCGAGGAGACGATCTGTTCGGCCGCCCGCTTGGTGACGCCCAGAACCGACGTCGGGTCGACGGCCTTGTCGCTGGAAATCAGCAGGAACTGCGGCACCCCGCATTCGGCGGCGATCTCGGCGCAGGCGAGCGTGCCGAAGACATTCGTCTCGATCGCCGCTTCCCAGTTCTCCTCCAGCAGCGGCACATGCTTCAGCGCCGCGGCATGAAAGATGATCGCCGGTTTGAACTCCTTGACGAGGCGCGTCATGTGAGGCCGGTCGGTGACGTCGACGATGCGGCTGGTCAGCCGGTCGCGGTCGGCGTCGTCGGTCTGCTGGTCGAGCTGGAAGATGCCGAACTCGGAATTGTCGGCCACCAGCACCGCCTCGGCGCCCAGTTCCAGCGCGCGCTTGACGAGCACGCGGCCGATGGAGCCGGCGCCGCCGGTGACCATCACGCGCTTGCCGCCGACGAAGGCGCCGATGCGCATGGTATCGGTGGCGACCGCCGAACGGCGCATGATCGTTTCCATCTCGACGGCATCGAGAACCAGCTTGCCGCCCTGCCCCAGTTCCGACAAGCCGGCAAACTGGACGACGGCGATGCCGCTATGGCGGGCGACGCGCACCAGCTCGGCATAGTCCTCGATCTCGCGCTCGACGCCCTGGCCGAAGATCAGGAGATCGAGGCTTTGCGTGCCCTTGACATAGTCTTCCAGCACCTCGACCAGGCGGGGCCTGACCGCCACGACTGGAACGCCCTGGATCTGCGTGCCGAGCGGCGCGTCGCTCTCGGTGGCCATGATGCCGGCGATGGCATATTCGGCAGGCTGAGCCGTGCGGGTGAAGCGCACGATCACGTCCGCCTCGCTCAGCCGGCCGATGAACAGCGCCTGCTTGGTTGAGGCATCGCCGGCGGCGCGGCGCAGGATGCGCCAGCTCGCGCCGTCGCGCAGGAAGCGATAATAGAGCCTGGGCGCCGAGATGATGGTGAAGGAGACCAGGAAGAAGACGATGAACTGGCGCTCGTTGAGGCCCGCGACCGGCTGGAAGAAGGAGCGGAAGGCGAGCGAGGCCAGATAGAGGATCACCGTTAGGCTGCCGCAGCCCTTCAGGATGTTGAAGAAGTCGGGCGTGGAGGCAAAGCGCCAGACGGTGCTGTAAAGGCCGGAAGTGCGGAACAAAAGATGGGCGACGAGCACGATGAGCACCCAGCAGGCCAGCCCGCCGGTGGAGAACGCGTCGAAAGAAAGCCGCGACTGCGACAGGACAAGACTAAGCGCCACCGCGACCAGGACCATGACGAGATCCTGGACCATGATAATGGCGCGCCGCATCCTCGGTCGGAGTTCCGATACGGCTTCTACGTAGGCGGTCATTGGGCAGTACTGAACTCCAAGCGCGGAGATACTATCAGATCGGCTGCGGACAAAACATCGTCCACCGCCACTTCAGATTGCAAATCCACTACCCTGTCGCCCGGTTATCGCCTTAGCGCGGCGCGGGCGGGAGAGCCAGAGGTTTTTTTCCTGCGGCGAATTTCATCTGCTCGCTTCTATGGGTTGCCTTCTGGGTTGCATTAATGCGACTTGCGATTTTGAAATTGGGATGTGAGAATCGTGACCATCCCGCAAACGGGAAATTTCAGATGATCATCGACCGCGTGCTATCTCGTCCTGCACAATTGTTCGAGAATATCGATCAGCGCAAAGGAATAGGACTTGAGATCGGGGCACTTGGGAATCCAGCTGCCTTGCGGTCCGTTGGCGAGATCTATTACGCGGACTACTGCTCAACAGCGCAGTTACGGGAAAACCATCGAAACAACCCCACCGTTTCGGTTGACAGCTTCGTTGATGTGGACTTTGTCACTGGCGGCGGCCCCCTCCGCCGCGTCATTCCTGACGGCCTGCGGTTCGACTATGTGATAGCATCCCATGTGCTCGAACATGTACCGGACATCATTTCCTGGCTTCAGGACGTTGGGAGCGTTATGAAGGTGGGTGGTATTCTTTCGGTCATAGTGCCCAACAAGCACTGTACATTTGATGTCAGGCGATCCCTGTCAGAACGGAAGGATTTCTTTGCCGCATATATCGAAAAGAGGGAGAAGCCCGCTCCTATCCAGGTCTTTGATAGCTTCCTTTGGCACGACCGCGATGGGCGTTTGGTTCACACCTTGGACTACACCATCCAGATGGCGACGAAGGCAATGACCGAGTATGTCGATTGCCACTGCTGGGTATTCGATCCAGACTCGCTCCACGGCGAGGTCGAAGCCCTGTGCCGCGATGGTTTTATTCCGTTCAAGCTCGAGGTGGTCACTCGAACACCGCGGGGTGAGATAGACATGTTCGCAAGGCTGGTGAGGATCTAGCTCCGCCTCGATCGCTGCATCGACATGACAGCGATTTGAACAAGTCACCCTAGCTATGTTCGTGGAGCCAGAGATTCCCTGAGAGAAGAATAATGCTTCCGAAAACCATCTGGATATTGTGGCTGCAAGGCATCGAAACCGCGCCGCCAATCGTTAAGGCTTGCGTTACCTCTTGGCAGAGACTCAATGCCACTTGGACGATTCATGTCCTAACCAGAGAGAGTCTGGCGGATTTTCTGCCCGAAGTGAGCGATCCAAATTCGATCCTGTCGATGCAGCTTTCAGACGCAACTTACAGCGATATTGTTCGCATCGAATTGCTGTCAAGATACGGAGGCGTTTGGGTGGACGCCACTTGCTATTGCCTTCAACCTCTCGACAACTGGCTTGATGGCATGTTGTCAGGGGGGTTCTTTGCCTTCGAGCGGCCCGTCCCCACCCGAATGATATCGTCATGGTTTCTTGCAGCTACCCAGTCATCCCATATAGTTCACGAGTGGCGGAGGCGGGTTCACTGGCACTGGCAAGAGCGAAAAGACGATCCTGATTACTTCTGGTTTCATCATCTATTCGGCCATGCCTATCAAGATGACGAAAGATTTCGCGCTTTATGGGATCGTGTTCCGAAGGTATCGGCAACCGATCCGCACATGTTTGCGCCGTATGAAAAACGATTGCTTGGCGCAATGTCAAAAGAGGACCGAGCGGTCATATCTTTTGCCAGGCTTCCCCTGCTTAAGCTCACACACAAGGTCGATCACAGCGCGGCGCGCGAAGGAAGCGCTTACCAATTTCTTTGCGATCTAGGCGGGCGCCGATCTCGGCAAGGCGTCAAACATTCGAACGGCCGATACACTGTGGTCGCCGATCGGTTAGCCAAAGCTGCACCCATCCTTTTGTGCTGGTATGGATCGTTAAAGGACAACGGAACCGTCGGAGATCTATACGCCTTGCAGAGTGTTGCAGATCGACTAAAAGCATTAGGGGTGAATTTCAGGCATCTAACCGCCAGTTCCGAATTTGAAATTTCCGGCGAAAGAGTCGCGCCGGACGAAGTTGCCTGTGACGACTATGCTGAGATAATTTTCGTTTGTGGGCCGGTTATTAAATACCACCCGATTATAGATACGGTAATTCGTCGATTCCCGACCGCCAGGAAAGTCGGCATCAGCATCAGCCTTTTTGCGCCCGATCACGCAAGCTACGCCCAGCCGTTCGACATTGCGTTGGCAAGGGAAGGAGGGCTTCAGCGTTTTGAGGACGTCGCTATTCTTGCTCCTTTGCGAGTCACTCAAAAGCGGTTACGCGCATCGAACGAACCACTTGTCGTTGGATTAGTCCTTCGCGGGGAGCAAAGCGAATATGGACCCGACAGTTCGCTCCATGACCAAACGAGCACCCTAGCGTCGCACGTACTCGATACCCTGACCACAAAGTATCGAATCAAAACGGTAGAGATAGAACATCACTTGACCCGCTCCGGTCGGGCTCCCTTTGATATTGAGGGTTTATATTCATCCTGTGACTTGGTGTTCACGTCCCGTTTCCATGGCGCAATTTTGGCGATGCGAAACAGAGTTCCTTTTATCGCGATCGATCAAATTCGTGGCGGTGGAAAGCTGATGAACTTGCTTTCAAGCTCTGGATGGCCGTTCGTTTACAGCATCGAGCACGCAGAGGGGGATGACGTGGCTCGCGCCGCGATGGAACTGGTCGAGGGCGGTAAAAGTGATTTGTTGCTCGACGTTGTCGAGCGCACAAGATCGAAGGCTGTGGACACTCTCAATGCCTTGGAGGCTTTGCTGGAGACAAGGCCACCTGCGGCGTTGCGTCCAAGTTTACGCAGCCGATTGCGACAAGGTCTGGTTCGCTGGCGACGCGGATGAGAACCCCTTCAACAATCTTGTGAAGCATACGGAAATCCTCATTGACCACGCCTCGCACGCCTGCACTTGCCAAATAGACACCCGGCAGCATTAGGCAACTGAAGGTGAAGCTTATTTGCAGCGAGGTCCCACCGCTGACGAATTGGGTCCGTTCCCTCCTTGCTCTGTGCGTATCTGAGCCCGCCAGAACGAGACCTGTGACACTCTTGAATAGAAACTCGAACCCAACCTCCTTCGCATCAGCAGTGAAGTCAACCGTGTATTCGAAGACATACCGCCTTCCCATCTGAAGCACGTTTACCTGCTCGCCACTGAGCGTCGTGACCCGCATATCGCGGATGCAGGCACCGCGTTCTTCAAGATAGACTGTAGACTTCGACGTCAGATTGGGATCGTAGTAGTCTGCATACTGCGCGCTTACGTTGATCGGTTCTGCCTCCGCCTCGGCAGTTGACACAATCACAGCATCAGGCTCGACGTTACCTAGGCTGGAAGAGCCCGCCGGGACATCCGCTGGAGAGTTCGTCGCGCGAGATGCCAATTTAGGATTCGCCCCAGAATGTCTCTCAGCGAATTCGTCGATGCCTGTTGCCTGCAGAGCCGATATGGCAGTGTTAAGCTCCGTGATCCCCGCGCGAATTTCTTTCGCTGCTTCAGCGCTGGCATTCACTAGCCGCTGATACTGTCCCACGACCGTTTTCGGCCTACCTTCCAAAATGAGTTCACCAGCATCGATCAGCATCGCCCTTGTGCACAATTGGACGATCGTCTGAGCACCGTGGCTAACGAACAGAATAGTGCCGCCCCTGTCCTTGATGTCTTCGATACGGGCGAAGCACTTGCGTTGGAAGGCTTCGTCACCTACCGCAAGTGCTTCATCCACTACTAGGATATCCGGATCGACATTAATGGCGGTAGCAAAAGCAAGACGCACATACATGCCGGACGAATAGGTCTTCACGGGCTGGTCGATGAAGGGACCGATATCGGCGAAGCGCGCGATGTCGTCGAAGCGCCATTCCATTTCCTTGCGTGGCACACCCAAGATCGACGCGTTGAGGAAGACGTTCTCGCGTCCGGTGAACTCAGGATTAAAGCCAGCGCCGAGTTCGAGCAACGCGGCGATGCGACCATTGACTTCGACGGAGCCGCTGGTCGGTTGCAGTGTGCCGCAGATGATTTGCAGCAGGGTCGACTTGCCCGAGCCATTGCGACCAATGATGCCAACCGTCTCACCCCTCCCGATTTCGAACGTGACACTCGACAGGGCGGCGAAATCACGAAAATACCGGCGCGGCGAACGGCCGACCAGTTGCTCCAGCCGCGGCACGACCATCTGTTTGAATCGATCTTCCGGCCGCTCGAACATCACGTAGTGCTTCGACACGTTGCGCACGCAGATAGCGACATTTTGATCGCGATCGCCACTCCCGAATTTGTCAGAGGACATCGGCAAAACCCCTGCGGGTCTTCTGGAAAAACTGATAGCCGATAAATGCAATGGCAATCGCCACCAATGCGTAGTAGCCGAGCGCTGTCCAACTGGGCTGCGTGCCGAAGAGGACCACAGCTCGGAAATTCTCGACTGGAACGGCAAGTGGATTGACCGAAAGCCATGGCTGCAGCCAGGCTGGTAGCGACGTTCTCTGGAAAAATACTGGCGACAGGAACATTGTAGCCGTCACGAGCGGCGCTACGATCTGGCTCATGTCACGAAAATAGACGCCGATCGATGCCAATATCCAAGCAATTCCGAGCACGAGAATTACCAATGGCGCGAACACCAAAGGAGCCAGAACCACCGTCGGCGGAATGTTGCCAAACACGACAAATGCAAAGACAAGCAGGACGACCAAATTGACAGCGGCGTGAAACAGCGCGGCGCCGGTCGACACCAAGGGCAGTATTTGGATTGGAAACACGATCTTCTTGACGTAGTTCACGTTACTCACGATCAGCACAGGCGACAGTGAAACGACCTCCGCAAAAAATTGAAAGACGATCAGGCCACAAAAGAGGATGACCGCAAACTCACCAGTGGAATCCGCCGCGTTCTGCTGCCCTGGAATTGTCCAGCGCGATTTCATCACCACGCCAAAAACGAAAGTGTAGACCGCGAGCATAAATAGTGGATTGAGGAACGACCATAACAGCCCCAGCGTCGATCCGCGGTAGCGACCGGCAACCTCGCGGCGAATGAGAGAGAGTATAAGCGTCATCGCCTCACCTTATTTTTTCTTGGTGGCCAAGACGAAATGAAGGCGAAACGCTCGCGCCGACTAAACAAATTCTTCATAACACCGGAACATCATTTTCGATCGTCGAATAGTCGCGCATATCCTTTCCAGCAAGAATGACACTGGATACCGCGAAACCTTGACTGCGTGCGATCGGGGAAAACACCCTTTCTATGGCATGGGCGAGCGTGCCATCTTGCTGACCGTCTTCCTGTTCGAAAGTCAGGCTCGTTTCGGGGATATCCTTCAACGGCTTCAACGCCCGTGGCGCGAACCAAAACATCGAACCAGCGAAGAAGCCCAGCTTTAGATCCTCCCCGAAGCTGAGCGCACCCATCTCGCTAAGCAACCGGCGCATCGTTTCGCGGTTGGCGCCCCAAAAACGATCATTGGTAAGGTAGTAACGGTGCGGGCCGACTATGCCGACCTTACCGGACTTGATCAGATCCACGGATCTTAAGGCCGTCAGGGAATCGCCAGCAACCGATTGATATAATCGATCCCTCCAAAAGGAACCGCTAGCGCTGTAGGTGCTCTTTTTGGAATGCAGTTTTAAGACGGCATCATATCGGTCCAGCACACCGCTGCGATAGATCGAAACGAACGGACCGATATCGCGACCTCGATTCTCTGAACAGTAGATCGAAACGCTTTGGGCCAACTTGGAAAAATTTGAAAATATATCGGTAGCATCGCCCTCAAACGGCGTCGTAACATGAAGATCGAACGGCAAAACGATATTCTTCAGGAGGCGATATATATCAGGAATCATTTCGGCATAAAACAGATGCAAGACTACCGCGATACCAACCTCCCCAGCGTTCGTCTGGCGCCAGCGTGCAAGTTTGAACGACGGAATAGGCCCGCCATCTGACTTCAGAGCAGAAAGGCTGTCAGTTCCTCGGGCATACATTAGATGGCTACGGCCAACCATTTCCCGAATCGCGGCAAGACGAGCTGACTCGCAAAGCTCGTCGACAAACGATAGATCAATCTTATGGGGATTGTCTCTCAACACCTCAAACTTCACGTAACCTAGTTGGCGCGCGACAAGTTCCGCCAAATGGTGCACCGGATTAAGTTGCGGCTGCAAAGAATGGGCCCTGGAAACGGCAGATGGGGCGACGGTATATTTTTCTTTGCTACCATAAACCCAGTAATCGTTGGCGCTGCCGAGTTCCGCGATTTCTGTCCGAAGCAGGGTCGTGACTTTGGCGTTGTTGTGCTTCAGCCCGACGGACAGCCCAAGCTCAAATCTCGCGATCGTGTCAAATTTCGAGTTCGTTGGTTCTATGCTCGCAAGGAATGCGCGGAACCAGGCCTGCCCCAAAACGCTCGATCCCAAGAGCATCAAATATGATTGGATGTGCCACGAGAATTGCAGCGACTCAGTCGCCCCAACGACGTCGTGGCTATCGATCAGCTCCAGCATTCGTTTCAGCGCATTACAGAAAGCATCGCGCGACAGGATCGCAAAGCTGGAATTTACCAGTAACGCGCTTCCAATCTGCCAATTTTCCAGCGCAAACGTCAACCCGACACGGTAGCTGTAGAAATCATATCCGAAATTTGGGCGAGTTATTACTGTAAGATTAGGGAAACTATACACTAAACTAGGTTCAACCTTGCTAGTCGTGACCAGAACGGTACGATCGAACGTGGTTGAAAGGCATACCAGTAAATCTAAAAAATTGGCCTCTACAGAATCGTTCGGGTCAAAATGAGCTACGATCGCCACCTTATCCATGGTAACTGCGCGCCTTCTTATGCCAACGGCGGTAGACGTATCGGGCGGCAGAATGCAATAGCGGCCACCTACGCAGGACAGTTGACGTTCTTACAGCCATCTGGCTAGGAGGGGCGATGGCTGCGAGCGCCTCTTTTGGCAACGAGGCGCCGGGAACTTCTTCATGCTCCGCTTGCGCAACGATCTCGTCGAACAGGCGAGACCGAGCAGCGTCGATTCCAACGGGCTCGCTGCCTTCATCAAAATGCTTCCCGCGAAGCGTCTCCTCCAGATATGAGAGCCCCCATCGCTGGTCGGGCTCCAGGTAGCAGCCTTCGCCCCACTCATTCCAAGCGTTGATGAAGATAAGGCGACTGTCTGGATCGGGATGGTCTTGCCGTGCTTGGAAACGCAAGAAGCGAAGCCATTCGCCATAAAGTTTTGGTGTTGAGTTAACAACTATGGTGGGATTGTTCTGGCGGCGAGCCGTATTGTCCCATCCTGGAATAATCCCTCTGAACATAGCGAAGGGCGGCCTTGGGCGGTTGGCGCTCTGGGCGATCATCTTGCGATAGTCAACTATGCCGCCAGAGAAGTTTGGATTCGTGATCGAAGGAAATTCAGAGGGATGATTTTGCGGCCCGTTAAACTTATGCGGCGGGAATTCGACGAGAGAATCGGCTTCAACTTCCTCTGGTGAAGTGATGTCGTAAAAATCCACCACACTAATGTGGATACCCGGGAATCCCTGGGCGACGACACGATCTCGCCATATCGAAAACCAGCGCTTGGGGTCGGGTATGTCCTTCGCCCGATAGACCACCAACAGTGGCTTCCCTTTGATCTTGATATACCTGTCATCCCTGAAGTAGCCGACCATCCCATCGATGAATCTTTCGGCGTCCCCTTCAGCATATTTCTGGTGAAGTAAGATGTTTTTGGTATCACCGTCCCAAGCGCGCGTCCAGTTTTCGTTAGCCCAACATAAGCAAAACTTGAAATTTACGTCACTCTGTATAAATAGATCGACAGGCTTTTCTAGAATTCTTCTGCCACTGAACCAATAGTGGTAGAAACAGAAACCATGGAGACCATAGAGTTTTGCTATTTCTACTTGCTCTCCCATTACACCAGGGTGAGTGAGGTCATAGTATCCGAGGTCTCGTGGTATCTTTGGCTGAATATGGCCTGCAAAATTTGGAGTCGCACGAGCCACATTTGACCACTCAGTAAAACCCGGTCCCCACCATTCTGAATTTTCCGGCACGCGGTGGAACTGAGGGAGATAAAACGCAATAAGCTTCGTTTCGTCATTAACTATACTTATCGCTTCTTGGTTCTCTGGCTCTATGGAAAGAGCCTGATAGGAAGGCGAACTAACATCGAATCCCAGTACATTCGATGTCTTATTAGATTGGATTTGAAGCGCTCGTCTTTCGGCCTGAAAAGCTTGTATCTGGTGGCTTTTTTCGTCAATTAGGCTTTTCGCCTTTAGAAGTTCTTGCGATATATTTCTTGTCTCTTCTTTCAGACGCTGGAGTTCAGCCTGTTCACTCGCCCGTTTCTCCACTTGAGCGCTAATCTCCAGAATTTTTTGCTCGTACTCCGCTGCAAGTTTGACAAGCTCGGCACCACGCTGTTCAGCCAAATGCTCTTGCGCAGCCCTATCTTGATTTACCAATCTAAGACGCGCATCAATTTCGGGAAAGAACGCTTCCCCGAAAATTGGTGACATGGTGTCGAATCCGGCCTTGATGCGATCAAGATTTTCGAGCGCAACTACGTCAGCATCGTCGTTCTTCAGAGTTGTTAGAGCCGCATAGGCATCTTTGACCCAGTCCACAATCCGCGGATCGGCTTCGAGCAAGTCGGCACTTGCGGCAAAATGTCGATGATCCGCCGAGAAATGTTCAGCGAGCGGCGTCTTCCACTCCGTGGGGGGGCGCGGCCAGTTGATGCCAAGGGAATTTGTAATCCCCTGGATACCCTGCCGCCAATCGTCGAGCAGTCCCTCATAGGACAAGAAGATGCGCGGTCTGCCCCGCGTCGAGCGCTCGGCATCCAGTTCATGTCGGAGCCAAAGAAGAGAACTGAAGCCCGCCGTAAATCCGTCCCGGTTTTTCAATGAAGCGATCACCGCTAACGGATTGCGCGAGACCAGCGTGTAGCGAACATCGATATGCATTCGTTCGAGAACTTCCGCATAGAGCCGCACGAAGCGCGAAATACGGGGTTCCTTCAGGACGAAAAGCGAGGCGCCGCTATACTCCTCGTCGATTATTTTAGCGATCTCAGCCTTGTAGAACCGCAGGCGCGCGGTTCCAAGGTCATTGGGGTCAAATGCGCGCCAGTCGTCCCACCGGCTGCCACCCTCGGCAAGCATCTGGTCGTTCAGTTCGATAAGGCGTTGCGGCTCCCAATGCCCCGTCGGATTTGACGGGTTGGCCCCCAGCAAATTCTTCGGTAGCTCGGCGCCAAGCAGGCTGATCGCTCTCGTCAGCGCACTCGTGCCCGAGCGATGCATGCCGAGCACCATGATGCAGGTGCGCTTGGCCGGCTTGGTCTTCCCTGAGTTGGCCTTGGCGCGCTTCTTTGGCGCTGATTGATCGGCCGGCTGCGCGCTCGCATCGCGCAGTTGCTCCGGTGATGGATTTTCGTTCATGCACTCAACGCCTGTTTCGTCTCGCTGCCCCCCAGCCGCCGAACCACCTTCTCCGCCGCCTCCCGCCACTGCGACGCGCTCCACCCGAACACACCCTGAAACTTCGCGCTCGACAGCCGCGAATTTTGCGGCCGCCTGGCCTTGGTCGGATAGTCGCTCGTCGCGATATCGCGCACTTTCGCGTGCGGCCCACCAAACGCGCGGCTTGTGTCGAGGATGTGACGGGCAAAGGCGCTCCAGTTGGTCTCGCCCTGACCCGCCAGGTGGTAGACGCCGAAGGCGGCGAAATTCCGGCCGTCGACCAGCTTCGGCGCCGCATGCAGGATCGCGTCGGCGATGTCGAGCGCCGATGTCGGATTGCCGCATTGATCGGCGACGACCGCGATCTCGTCGCGGTCGCCGGCCAGCCTCAGCATCGTCTTGACGAAGTTCTTGCCGAAGGGGCTGTAGACCCAGGCCGTGCGCAGGATGAGGTGGCGCGAGTTGGCCGCCGCCACCGCCTCTTCGCCGGCGAGCTTCGAGGCGCCGTAGACGCCGAGCGGCGCGGTCCGGTCGGTCTCGACATAGGGGCCGTCCTTGGTGCCGTCGAAGACATAGTCGGTCGACAGATGGATGACGGGAACGCCGAGCCTTGCCGCGGCGTCCGCCACCTTGCCGGCGCCGACGGCGTTCACGGCGAAGGCCAGGTCCTTCTCGTCCTCGGCCTCATCGACGGCGGTGTAGGCGGCGGCGGAAACGACGATGTCGGGCCTAGCCGCTTCAAGGGCCGCGAACACCGTGTCGGGCCGCGCAAGGTCGAGCGCCGGGCGGCCGACGGCGACGACTTCGAGATCGTCGCGGCCCCGCGCCGCCTCGACCAGGCTTGCGGCGACCTGGCCTTCGCGTCCGGTGACGGCAAGCCTCACGTAGTTACCTTCCTGCTCCCGGCCTTGCTCTCGGCCGGGCTGTTTTCGATTTTCGCGCTTTGGATCGGGGCGTTTTCGATCGGGGCGTTCTCGGCCGGGCGCTTTTCCGCCGGGGTCCGGCCCAGCCGCTCGCCGGCGTAGCGCTGCTCGCGGATCGGCCCCCACCACCATTTGTTGTCGAGATACCAGTCGACGGTCCTGGCCAGGCCGCTGTCGAAGTTCTCGCGCGGCGCCCAGCCGAGGTCGCGCGCGATCTTGGAGGCGTCGATCGCATAGCGGCGGTCATGTCCAGGGCGATCGGTGACGAAGGCGATCAGCTCGCGATAGCGCTTGCCGCCGGCGCGCGGCCGCCGCAGGTCGAGCAGATCGCAGATCGCCTCGACCACGCCGAGATTGGTGCGCTCGGAATTGCCGCCGACATTGTAGCTTTCGCCCGGCCGCCCCCTGGTGGCCACCAGTTCGAGGGCCCGCGCGTGGTCCTCGACGAACAGCCAGTCGCGGACATTGGCGCCGGCGCCGTAGACCGGAAGCGGCTTCTCGTCGAGCGCGTTGAGGATGACCAGCGGGATCAGCTTCTCCGGGAAATGGTAGGGACCGTAATTGTTCGAGCAATTGGAGAGCACCACCGGCAAGCCATAAGTCTCGTGCCAGGCCCGCACCAGATGGTCGGAGGCGGCCTTCGAGGCCGAATAGGGCGAGGACGGCGCATAGGGCGTCTCCTCCACGAACATGCCGCCGTCGAAAGGCAGGTCGCCGAAGACTTCGTCGGTCGAGACATGGTGGAAGCGGAAGCCAGCTTTGCGCTCCTCGGGCAGGCCGCGCCAATATTCCAGCGCCGCGTTCAGGATGCGGTAGGTACCGACGATGTTGGTCTCGATGAACGCGCCCGGCCCATCGATCGAGCGGTCGACATGGCTCTCTGCGGCAAGGTTCATGACGATGTCGATGTCGTCGCGGCGCAATATCTCCAGCACCGCGCGCTCATCGCAGATGTCGGCCTGCTCGAAGCGGTAATTGTGCGCGTTCTCGATCGGCCTCAGCGAAGCGAGGTTGCCGGCATAGGTCAGCTTGTCGAGATTGGTGACGCGGTAGGCCGGATTGGCGCACAGATGCCGGCACACGGCCGAGCCGATGAAACCGGCGCCGCCGGTGACCAGGAAATTCATGCCGCCGTCCTTCCTCACGCGAACACCTCCGCCAGGCCGAGCAGCGGCGCGTTGCGGTCCTTGTCCGAAAGCTGGAAGCCGCCGGGAAGCGCCGGCCATTTGATGCCGATCGCCGGGTCGTCGAAGCGGATCGAGCGGTCATGCCCGGGCGAGTAAGTGTCGGTCACCTTGTAGAGCACCTCGGTATCCGGCACGAGCGTGACGAAACCATGCGCGAAGCCCTTCGGCACCAGGATCTGGTTGCCCATCTCAGCCGACACCTCCAGCGCCACCCATTTGCCGAAAGTGGGCGAAGAACGGCGGATGTCGACCGCGACATCGAAGACACTGCCCCTGACGACGCGCAGCAGCTTGGCTTGCGCGCGCGGCGGCAATTGGTAGTGCAGGCCGCGCAGCACGCCGGCCGCGGCGGAATAGGAATGGTTGTCCTGCACGAAGGCGAGGTCGATGCCAGCTTCGGCGAAGCGTTCGGCATTCCAGGTCTCGCTGAAAAAACCGCGTGCGTCGCCATGCCGCTTCGGCACGATCTCCAGCACGCCGTCAAGGCCGAGCGGCCTGACCTCAAGCACCCTGTTCCTCCATCAGATCGGCCACCCGGCGGCGCAGATAGGCGGCATATTCGTTCTTGCCGAGGCGCGCGGCGCGCTCCAGAACCTTGTCGGCGCCGAGCCAGCCCTGCTCGAACGCAATCTCCTCGGGGCAAGCGACCTTTATGCCCTGGCGATGCTCGATCGTGCGCACGAAAGACGATGCCTCGTGCAGGCTGTCATGCGTGCCAGTGTCCAGCCAGGCATAGCCGCGACCGAGTTGATGCACCTGCAGTTCGCCGCGCTCGAGATAGACGTTGTTGACGGCCGTGATCTCAAGCTCGCCGCGCGCGGAAGGGCGGATGGTCGAGGCGATGTCGACGACATTGTTGTCATAAAAATAGAGACCGGTGACGGCCCAGTTGGATTTCGGCTTCTGAGGCTTTTCCTCGATCGTCAAAGCCCTGCCGGTCGCCTTGTCGAACGAAACCACGCCATAACGCTCCGGATCGTCGACGTGATAGGCGAACACCGAGGCGCCGCTGTCACGGCGAGCCGCGGCGCGGCAGAGCTGCGACAGGCCGCCGCCAAAATAGATATTGTCGCCGAGAATCATCGACACGCTGTCATTGCCAATGAAGTCGCGGCCGATGATGAAGGCTTCGGCAAGGCCATTCGGCTGCGGCTGCTCGGCATAGGACAATTCCAGACCGAATTCGGAACCGTCGCCAAGCAATGCCTGGAAGACCGGCAAGTCGCGCGGCGTTGAAATGACCAGGATCTGGCGAATTCCCGCGAGCATCAGCACGCTCAGCGGGTAATAGATCATCGGCTTGTCGTAGATCGGCAGTATCTGCTTAGAAACCGCTAATGTAAGCGGATAAAGGCGTGTTCCGCTGCCACCCGCAAGGATAATTCCTTTCAACAAGCCTCTCCTTGAACTACCGCGGCCCCCGCCTCGACGCCAAGTTGCCCGTGCTTAGGTTTCGGGCGCTGGCTTGTCAATGTCGGCTTCGACTGCTTCCCGACGCTACTTCAGCGTTTCTATCATCCGGCATGCGATGGTTTCGAGCGAAATCCGATTGCGGCATGAAAAAGGCCGGCGGACGCTCGTCGCCCGCCGGCCCTTTTTCCGTCGGTCTGGCTCAGCCGCGCTTGAGCAATGTCCACACGGCCGGCACCAGGCTGGCGGCCAAAGCCACCTTGATCAGGTCACCGACGATGAAGGGCAGGACGCCGAACTGCCAGGACTTTTCCGGCCCGATAAGGATCGCCAGCCAGGCAAAGCCCATGGCCATCATGACGACTTCCGCCGTCAGCATGGCGCCGAACAGCTTGAGGGGATTGCGGTCCCAGCCGCGATCGGCGGCCCAGCCGGCGATTGCCGCCATGACCAGGAAACCGGCGAGGTAGCCGCCGGTCGAGCCCAGCATATAGGCGATGCCGATGCCCTTTTCCGGCGTGCCCTGGAAGACCGGCAGGCCAAAAACGCCCTCGGCGAGGTAGAGAAGGAGCGTCGCGACGGCGAGCCGCAGGCCGAATGCCGAGGCGATCAACAGGACGGCGAGCGTCTGCAGCGAAATGTCGACTGGGCCGAGCACCACTTTGGTCTTGGCCGAAAGCGTCAGCAGCAGGGTTCCGGCAAGCGCCAGGAAGAGCTGGATCGCGAGCCGGGCAGCGCCCCGATCCGGCAGGGTGAGAGAAACAAGCGGACGCATCGTGGTTGCAGTTGCCATGGTCTTCCCCGTTCTGGCTGATTTGCTGGCTTTTAAAGCGCATCGCGCAGAAACGGATTCAGGCGACGCGCTTTAAAATGTGTCTTGATGCATGTCGGTCCCAAAACCGCTGCGCACTTTTGGGCGACATGCATTGATTTTCCTATATTGGCTTCCGTATCGGGCGGCAATCATTTTGCCGCATTGCAACGGAGCACACCGGCATGGCCCTTGAATTCGACACCAGTTTCGATCCGGCCTATGGCCGGGCGGTTGCGGTTGCGCCGGATGTGCTGCGCATCACCGCCAGAAATCCGAGCCCGTTCACTTTCCACGGCACCAACAGCTATCTCGTCGGCCGCGACACGCTGACGGTGATCGATCCGGGCCCGGAAGACGATGCGCATCTCGAAACGCTGCTCCAGGCGATCGCTGGCCGGCCGGTCAGCCACATCTTCGTCAGCCACACGCATCGCGACCATTCGCCGCTCGCGGCACGATTGAAAGAGTTGACCGGCGCGCCGACGCTTGCCGAAGGTCCGCATCGGCCGGCGCGGCCTTTGCGCATCGGCGAGGTCAATCCGCTCGACGCCAGCGCCGACCTCACCTTCATTCCCGATATCGTGCTGGTCGACAATGCGCTGACTGAGGGCGGCGGCTTGGCCATCCGCACCGTACTGACGCCTGGCCACACCGCAAACCACGCCGTGTTTGCCCTCGAGGGAACCGGCATCCTGTTTTCAGCCGACCATGTCATGGCCTGGTCGACCTCGATCGTGGCCCCGCCAGACGGCGCCATGTCCGACTATATGACCTCCCTCGACAAGCTCCTTGCACGCGGGGATCGCTTGCTGTTGCCGGGGCATGGCGGAGCTGTGACCGCGCCCCAAAGGTTCATGCGCGGCCTGAAGACGCATCGTAAGACGCGCGAAAGGGCGATCCTCGAGCGCATCCGCGCCGGAGACCGCACTATCAAGGAAATGGTCGCGGCGATCTATCGCGACACCGACCCGCGGCTGCACGGCGCCGCGGGGCTTTCGGTGCTTGCCCATCTTGAGGATCTGGTCGCGCGTCGCCTGGTCGCAACCGAAGGCGATCCGGCGATCGATGGCGTTTTCAGCCCCGCCGGATGATCACTCCGCCGGTGCCGCGCCGACCTGCCCGGCGACCTCCTGATCGAGCTCGCCAAGGAACTCCGTGATGCGGGCGGCGTTGTCGCCGAGGTCGTAGCGGCCGTAGCGCGACGCCGAGCGCATGTCGACAATAACCTGCTCTCCGTCGTCGGTGACGCGGATGGCGACATCGGCCGGCAATCCGAGCACGAAGCCCCGTGCCAGCGCATTGATCGTCGCCTCGCTCTGCCCGTTGATGTCGGGATAAGGCGCCGTCAATTGCCAGTCGCGGCGGTCGAGCACGGTTTCGACAGCGTCGACCACGGTTTCGAAAGGCAGATTGTAGCTGTGCCCGTTGACCAGCGGATAGGCATCGGCCTGCAGGCTCTGTTCGCCCGGCGTCGGCGGCGACAGCTCGTTCATGTCGGCAGTGCGGTCGCTGGTGTCCAGGGCCGGCGGGTCGTCGAGATCGGTCGAGATGTCGCGCAGCGGCGGATAGATAGTCGCCCAGTAGACCGCGACGCCGTAGGGGGCCAGCACCAGCAGCGCCAGCAGCGCGCCGATGCTGAGATCGCGGCCGCCGCGAGCGCCGAAACCCCAGACCCGCGACAAGGCCAGGCCCGCCAGCAGCAGGGCAAGCGCGGCCAGCAGCGCCACGACCGCCAGCACCCACAGGAAAGGCGGCGTGTCGACGAAGCCCAGCCTGTAGGCGGCAACGACGGTGAGCAAGAGGACGAGAGAAAATGCCCCGATCCGCCGCGACCATTCGGCCGCCCTCGACGTCTGCCGTTCAGGAATTGTAGCCATCGTCTGCCGCATTACCCCAGTCCGAACCGAGACTTAGAGGTTTTTGGCGCGGGCTTGAAGCCGAAAGATCGAACATTTTTCGTCAATCCGTCGGCAGGCGGTAATCCTTGAACTGGGCGCGCAAACTGGTCTTCTGGATCTTGCCGGTGGCGGTGTGCGGAATTTCACCGACGAAGGCGACATCGTCGGGCATCCACCACTTCGCCACCTTGCCGCTCATGAAGGCGAGGATGTCGCCCTTGCTCGGCTCCCTGCCGGGCTTGCTGACGACGACGAGCAAGGGCCGCTCACCCCATTTCGAATGCGGGACGCCGATGGCCGCCGCCTCCGCCACGTCCGGATGGCCGACGGCGAGATTCTCGAGGTCGATGGTCGATATCCATTCGCCGCCGGATTTGATGACGTCCTTGGCGCGGTCGGTGATCTGCATGTAGCCGCTGGCGTCGATATGGGCGACATCGCCGGTGTCGAACCAGCCATCGGCATCGAACTGCTCGGCGCCGGCGCCGCCATAATAGGCGCGGGCCACCGCGGGGCCGCGCACCTTGAGATGCCCGAAGGTCTTGCCGTCCCAGGGCAACGCGTTGCCGCCGTCGTCCGTCACCTTCATCTCGACGCCGAAGGGCGAAAAACCCTGCTTGGCCTGGATATCGAGCCGCGCCTCGCCGGTTAGCGTCTCATATTGCGGCTTCAGGGTGCAGAGCGTGCCGAGCGGCGACATCTCGGTCATGCCCCAGGCATGCACCACCTGCACGTCGTAATCGTCCTGGAACTTGGCGGTAATGGCCCGCGGACAAGACGCCCCGCCGATCACGACCTTCTTCAGATAGGGCAGCTTCTTGCCGGTCTCCTCCAGATATTGCAGCAGCATCATCCAGACGGTCGGCACGGCGGCGCTGAACGTCACCTTTTCGGTGTCGAGCAGTTCATAGATCGAGGTGCCGTCCATCTTGCAGCCCGGCATCACCAGCTTGGCACCGATCATCGGTCCGCTCTGGCCGAGCCCCCAGGCATTGGCGTGAAACATCGGCACGACCGGCAGGGCGACATCGCGCGTCGACAGGCCCATGGCGTCGGGCATAGCAGCCATCATGGCGTGAAGGACGTTAGAACGATGGCTGTAGAGAACACCCTTCGGGTCGCCCGTCGTGCCGGAGGTGTAGCACATGCCGGCCGCGGTGTTTTCGTCGAAGGTCTTCCAGGCGAAGGCGCCGTCGGCCTCGGCCAGCCATTCCTCGTAGGCGACGGCATTCGCCAGCGACGTTTGCGGCATATGCGCCCGGTCGGTCAGCACGATCACCCGTCGCAGCGATCGGACTGCGCCGGCGATCTTTTCCAGGAGCGGCACGAAAGTCAGGTCGACGAAGATCGCCTTGTCCTCGGCATTGTTCATGATCCAGGCGATCTGCTCGGGAAAAAGCCTCGGGTTAAGCGTGTGGTAGATCGCGCCGATGCCCATGATGCCGTACCAGGCCTCGATATGGCGGGCCGTGTTCCAGGCAAGGGTCGCGATGCGGTCGCCGAGTACGAAGCCGTCACGCTCCAGCCGCTGCGCCACCTTGAGCGCCCGGTGATGGATTTCGGCAAAGGTGGTGCGCACGATCGGACCTTCGATCGAGCGCGACACGATTTCCCGGCTGCCGTGCTGGCGCTCGGCATGATCGAGCAGCTTGTGGCAAAGCAGCGGCCATTCCTGCATCAATCCAAGCATCGGTTCCTCCCCTTTGCGCATTCGCGCCATTTGTTTCACGCATTGTGGAACGAACCGGCGGTTTGTCCAGCCGCCATAAGTCGAACTCCGTGGATGGATCGAAGAACCGGGAAAACCGCCATAATCCGGCCATCCTCGCCGTTAAGCTTCATTAACGGGCTGGGTGAGATTGGCGAATGGAGAGATTCGCATGGACGCGCAGCTCGACGAAAAGGCCCTCGAAAGCACGCTTGCCGAAAGTCTGGACGATCTGACGCCGGACACCAAAACCGTTTCCGAAGATGAATTCGCCGAAGTGGTCGGCGGCGCGCTGGAGGCCGTCGGCGGAACGTTGCTATTCAAGATGCGGGTCGAAAACGGCGCCGATGGAGAGCATGTCGCCGCCGCCTGTATCGGCGACGCCGGCAACCGTCAGTTCCTGCTGCTCACGCTGCCGACCAGCGGCGGCGCGCTCAAGGTCGAAACCGCGGCGCGAAGCACCAACCCGGTTGCGGGCATTGCCGCAGCCTATGCCGGCCTCATGGATGCATTCAAAGCGGCCGCCTGACGACTGGAAAACGGACGTTCAATGAATGGTGATGACGCCAAGCGGGATGCGCGCTTGCGCGACGCGCTTGGTCTACACATGTAAGTCTTCGCCGCGAGAACGCTTCACCGTTTCACGGAAATGACGAAACGCTCTCTTTCTTCGTTTTGACGCAATTCCGGACGGAAAACCCGCTTCGCATTTTTCCTGGAATTGCCTCAGGAGACCATTCATGGACAAGCCCGCCAACCCCGCCCCCGGCTTTCAGCGCAATCCGGGCAAGGTGATCACCGTCGAACCTTACCGTGGCAGCATCACCGTGCGCGCGGGCGACACCATCATCGCCCGGTCGACCCGGGCCAAGGTGCTGACGGAACCGCCCTATCCGGCCGCCTTCTACATCCCGTTCGACGACATCGACTTCAGCAAGCTCTCCGGTACCGAGCACTCGACGCATTGTCCGTACAAGGGCGATGCAAGCTACTGGAGCGTCCAGTCGGCCGGCGAAGCCGGCAACAATGCGATGTGGGCTTACGAAACGCCGTTCGACGAAATGGCCGAAATCCGCAATCACGGCGCGTTCTATACGAGCAAGGTGACGGTCGAAGCCGAACCGGGCTGAGTCTGGCCTGCCAGAGGTGCCTTGAGATTGATGTCAGGCCGAACCGAGAAAAAGTGAGTTCCGAGGACCGGAACGGAGCGGACATTTGAGCCCGTGAGTGCTGGCCTACGTCGGCCGTAGCCTTCATTAGCTGCCATGCCATGCATGAGTGCTTCGGCTGGCGAAGGCCGGAAGCGCAGCAAGCCGCCATTCGCAGGCGGCCTCACCTGAATATCGTGCCGCCTCAGTCCGTCGTGCCGTCGTTGCCTATACCCTCGGCATCGTCGAGGCGCACGAAGGTCATGCCCTTCCGCTTCAAGGCGAGCAGGCCCTGAACCACGCCTTCGCCGGCGGCATGGGTCGGCTGGTTGATGTGGGCGATAATGACGTCGCCGTCCTTGGCGGCGCCGATGCGGCGCGCCGTTTCCTTGGCGCCGAGCAGCGAGCCGCCGTCGCCATTGACCGAGAAGCCGGCGATCTTGAAGCCAAGCTTGCGGATCATGGCGATCGCCGAGGGGCTGTATTCGGCGGTGGCGCCGCGGAACCATTTGGGCGCCGGCCCTCCTGCCCCGGCAAGGGCGGCGGCGCCGGATTGAACCTCGGCCTGCACTGCGTCCGGACTGCCGGCGCTGCGGATGCCGTAGATCTTTTGCGGCGTATCGACCGCCGGAATGTGGCGGCCCCCGTGGTTTTCCAGTTCGAACAGGTCGGGATGCGCCCGCATGATCTCGACGGCTTCGGCATTGCGCTTCAGCCAGATGCCGGTCACGAAGATCGTCGCCGGTATCCTGTTGTCGACAAGCGCCGAAAGGATCCTTGTGTCGGTCTTGCCGCCGCAGGCATCGAGCGTCAGGGCGACGCGACCGCCGCCGCCTTCAGTCCCCTGCGGCTTCAGATGCAGCGTCGGCTCGAGCAGTGTTGCGGCATTACTCGCCGACGCCGCGACCAGCGACAGCGCGCAAAGGGAATTTCGAAGCAGGCCCATCATCTGTTCCAAATCGCCACGTCCGGGCATTCTCCGCACACGCCAGTAACTCGTCTCTACAAAACGGCATCTAGGCGAAAATCGAGACGGCAAACAGCGCAAAAACCGGCAGTCGCGAAAATTTGCTTCGCTCTACACCGCGGCTTATATGGGCCTCTCCGTCCGCGCCAGCAGTTCGCGCACCGCTTCGGTGACCGCGTGTACTTCCAGGCGCCAGACACAAAATGCCTTGCTTGGATTGGTCCGGTGACACCTGCCGGCGGCCACACACTCGCAAGGCATTGGGGGCCGTAGCGAGATGCTGGGTGCGCCAACCGGACCCCATGCAATCGGGTTGGTCAGGCCGTACAGGCCGACGACCGGGGTGCCAGCTGCAGCGGCCATATGCATCGGGCCGCTTTCATTGCCGAGGAAGAGCCGCGCCTCCTTGAGCAGCGCCATCAACGTTTCTAGTGATAGCTTACCTACCAGATTGACGACCGGCGCCTTGCTCGTGGCCACGATCTGGTCGTTTGCCTCGGCTTCGTCGGGAGAGCCGACCAGAGCGACGGCGAGATCGGTCTCACTCGATATCGTATCGATGACCGCCGCGAAACGCTCAGGCTGCCACCGGCGCCCCGGAAAGCTTGCTCCGGCATGCACGACCAGGAAGGCTTTGCGTCGAAGACCGCAGCGTTCCAGCAATGTCAGGACCCGCGCGGTTTCCGACGGCAGCGGCTCGATCGAGGGAAACCGCACGCGCAAATCCACCCCGAGCGCCTCCAGCGGAGACAGATAGCGATAAAGGAAATGTCTTTCGCCATAGCCGAAGGGCTTGGCCCGGACGTTGGCGGATTGGCGCTCGAATCGACGCAATGGCCTCTCGGTCGGGAAATAGCCGACCCGGATCCTGGCGTTGACGACCATGGCGACGAAATGCGTCGTCTTTGAATCGGTCAAGTCGATGGTCATATCGAAGGCCAAACGACGCAGCTTTCGCAACACCTGGTAGAGTTCCACGCCGCGCTGCAATACCGTGCCGCGCGCGCTCGAGCGCTTGAACGCCACAGTCTCAGCCGCGATCCCGTGGGCGGTCAGGAAGCTTGCGCAGCGAGCCTCGCAAAGGAAGACAATCCTGGCGCCGGGATAGGCGATCTGCAGATTCTTCGCGAGCGCCGAGGCAAGAACCAGATCGCCGATATATTTCGTTTGCAGGATTAGGATGGAGCGCACGTCTGCGAAGGGACCTTGCAATATCGGTATCTCGGCAACAGACCTGGGCTGAGACGTCGACATTTGGAGCCGCCATGCGCATGTTTCACGTGGCTCTCATATACAAGACCACAAGGTCGTGGACCAGAGCGACTCGCACGTGCCGGCTCAGCGCTTCACCGTTTCATGGAAGTGGTGAAACCCTGTATTTGGTCGCTTTGCCATGCAGCCGACGGACGGCACGAAGTCTCCCGCGGATGTCAGACCGCGGCCTCCTGAGGCATCTCCGTCCGTGCCAGGAGTTCCAGCGTGGCCTCGACGACCGGATCGACCTCCAGGCGCCAGACACAGCATGCCTTGCTCGGATCGGTCCGACGGCACAGGTCACCGCCGACGCAGTCGCAAGGCATGGAGGGCCTGAGCGAGATGCTCGGCACGCCGACCGGCGCCCAACGGACCGGGTTGGTCAGGCCGAACAGGCCGACCACCGGCGTACCTGCCGCGGCCGCTATATGCATGGGCCCGCTTTCATTTCCGAGAAACAGCCGCGCTTCCTTGAGCAGCGCCAGCAGGGTTTCCAGCCGCAGCATGCCCGCCAGGTTGACGACAGGCGTCTTCGCCGCCGCGATGATCCTGCCGGTCGCCTCGCTCTCGTCCGGACCGCCGACCAGAACCACCCGCAGGCCGGTTTCCCGCACGATCCCGTCGATTGCTTCGGCGAAGCGCTCCGGCTGCCAGCGCCGGCCGACGAAGCTTGCCCCGGCATGAACGGCAATAAAGGCGTTTGGCTGAATTTTGTGCCTGGCCAGCAAAGCCAAGGCGCGCGTCGTCTCGAAGGGCAACGGTCGAATGGCCGGAACCCTGACGCGCAGGGCGATGCCAAGTGCCTCCAACGGAGACAAATAGCGATAGAGATAATGCTTTTTGCCGCATCCGTAGGGTTTCATCCGAACGTTGGCGGGCTGGCGCTCATGCCAGCGCAAAGGCCGCTGCGTCGGAAAATAGCCGACCCGGACCGGAGCGTTGACCAGTTTGGAAATGATCCGCGAGGTCTTGGAGTCGGTGATGTCGATGGTCATGTCGAAGCGGTGCTGCCGCAAAGTCCGCACCATGCGGAAGAGCTCGCGCCCCCGCTCCAGCGGCGAACCGCGCATCTTGGCACGGCTGAAGGGCACGACCTCGGTGGCAATACCGTGCGCCGTCAGGAAACCGGCGAAATGCTCCTCGCAGAGAAACACGATCCTGACACCCGGATATTGAAGCTGCAGGTTCTTCGCCAGCGCCGAGGCAAGGACGATGTCGCCGATGAACTTGGTCTGCACGATCAGGATCGACCGGAAGACGGTTGGAGCGATCTGCAACATGGGTTTCCGACACCAATGAATGCGGTGTGGGAAGCTAGCTTGGAATGGTGTCGAGATTCAGGGCCGTCACGCGCACGTTCGCGTGACATTGCATACAAAACCGTAAGGTACCGGGACGCTGCTCGCCCAGGGGCATTTCACCGTTGCACGGAAACGGTGAAATGCTCCATCTTCTTATTTTTACGCAATTCCGGACGGAAAACCGCTCACACTTTTCCTGGAATGCTCTAAGCCCGTCAGGCGATCTTTGCCGCGCTCTTCTCCGCCGCCACCGCAGCCTGCGCGGCGGCCAGCCTGGCGATCGGCACACGGTAGGGCGAGCACGACACATAGTCGAGGCCGACCTCCTCGCAGAAACGGATCGAGGCCGGATCCCCGCCATGCTCGCCGCAAATGCCGAGCTTGATAGCGGGCCGCGTCCTCTTGCCCTTTTCCGCCGCAATCCGCACCAGCTCGCCGACGCCGTCGACATCGAGCGACACGAACGGATCCTGCTCGATGATGCCCTTCTGCCGGTATGTTTCGAGGAAGGAGGCGGCATCATCGCGAGAGATGCCAAAAGTCGTCTGCGTGAGATCGTTGGTGCCGAAGGAGAAGAATTCGGCCGCTTCGGCAATGACATGGGCGCGGATCGCGGCGCGCGGCAACTCGATCATCGTGCCGGTGAGGTAATCGATCTTGGTGCCGGTCTCCTGCATCACGCTTTGCGCCACCGCATCGATGCGCGCTTTGACGTATTCCAGCTCCTTCACCAGACCGACCAGCGGCACCATGATTTCCGGCACCACCAGCGCCCCGGCCTTGCGGCCGGCCTCGACCGCCGCCTCGAAGATGGCGCGCGCCTGCATCTCGGCGATCTCCGGATAGGAGACGGCGAGCCGGCAGCCGCGATGGCCGAGCATCGGATTGAATTCGTGCAGCGCCTCCGTGCGCTGCCTGAGCTTGTCGGCCGAGACGTTCATGGCGGAAGCGACCTCGGCGAGCTCGGCTTCGGTCTTCGGCAGGAACTCGTGCAGCGGCGGGTCGAGCAGACGGATCGTCACCGGCAGGCCAGCCATGATCTCGAACAGCTCTAGGAAGTCCGAGCGCTGCATGGGCAGCAGCTTGTCCAGCGCCGCGCGCCGGTCCTTCTCGGTGTCGGCCAGGATCATCTCGCGCATGGCGACGATGCGGTCGCCGTCGAAGAACATGTGCTCCGTGCGGCAAAGCCCGATGCCCTCGGCGCCGAAAGAGCGCGCCATGCGCGCATCGAGCGGCGTTTCGGCATTGGTGCGCACCTTCATGCGACGAGCGGCGTCCGCCCATTCCATGATGGCGGCGAAATCACCCGACAGCTCCGGCTGCAGCATGGCGACCGCGCCTTTGAGCACCTGGCCGTTGCCGCCATCGATGGTGATGATGTCGCCCTTGCGGAAGGTCTGGCCCATCGAGATGAGCGTGCCGGCCTTGTAGTCGACGCGCAGCGAGCCGGCGCCGGACACGCAGGGCTTGCCCATGCCGCGCGCCACCACCGCGGCGTGGCTGGTCATGCCGCCGCGCGTGGTGAGGATGCCTTCTGCGGCATGCATGCCGTGGATGTCTTCCGGACTGGTTTCAATGCGCACCAGGATCGCCTTGCGTCCCTGCGCCTTGGCATCCTCGGCATCGGCGGAGGAAAAAACGATTTCGCCGGTGGCTGCACCCAGCGAGGCAGGCAGGCCCATGCCGATCACGTCGCGCGCCGCCTTCGGGTCGATGGTCGGATGGAGCAGTTGGTCGAGCGAGGCCGGATCGATGCGGGCGACCGCCTCCTCCTTGGTGATCAGCCCGTCCTTCGCCATCTCGACCGCGATCTTCAGCGCCGCCTTGGCGGTGCGCTTGCCGGAGCGGGTCTGCAGCATCCACAATTTGCCGCGCTCGATGGTGAATTCGAGGTCCTGCATGTCGCGGTAATGCTTTTCCAGCCGGTCGGAGATGTCGACGAAAGCCTGGAAGGCGTCGGGCATGAGCTTCTGCAGCGACGGCTTGTCGGAGCCGGCGGCGATACGCGCCGCCTCAGTGATGTTCTGCGGCGTGCGGATGCCGGCCACCACGTCCTCGCCCTGGGCGTTGACCAGGAACTCGCCATAGAGCTGCCTGTCGCCGGTCGAGGGATTGCGCGTGAAGGCGACGCCGGTCGCGGACGTGTCGCCCATATTGCCGAACACCATGGCCTGGACATTGACCGCGGTGCCCCAGCTTTCCGGGATGTCGTGCAGGCGCCGATAGGTGATGGCGCGGTTGTTCATCCAGCTCGAGAACACGGCGCCGATCGCGCCCCAGAGCTGTTCCTGCGGATCCTGCGGGAACGGCTTGCCGAGCTCTTCCTCGACCTTGGCTTTGTAGAGCGCAATGACACCCTGCCATTCCTCGGCTGTCAGCTCGGTGTCGAGCTCGTGGCCGAGGCTCGCCTTCTGGTCCTCGAGGATCTCCTCAAACACTTCGTGGTCGAGGCCCATGACGACGTCGGAATACATCTGGATGAAACGCCGATAGCTGTCATAGGCAAAACGTGCATCACCGGAATCAGCGGCCAAAGCCTCGACCGTCTCGTCATTGAGGCCGAGATTGAGCACCGTATCCATCATGCCGGGCATGGAAGCCCGGGCGCCGGAGCGCACCGAGACCAGAAGCAGCTTCGACGGATCGCCGAAGCGGCGGCCGGTGATCCGGCTGATATGGTCGAGAGCAGCGGCGACATCCGCCTCGAGCGCTTCGGGATAGGTGCGGCCGTTGGCGTAATAGGCGTTGCAGACCTCCGTGGTGATGGTGAAACCGGGCGGCACCGGCAGCCCGAGGCTGCACATCTCGGCCAGATTGGCACCTTTTCCGCCGAGAAGGTTGCGGTCGCCGGCACGGCCTTCGGCGGCGCCATCGCCGAAGGTGTAAACCCACTTGGTCATGCATGCCCTCCAGTTCGTGGAAGATAGAAACAGCCGGACCACGGCCCGGTTCCCCGCCTTTGCGATCCGAGCGATAGGATGCTGCAGTGCGAAAGGCAAGCACCGGCCGGGCGCCTGCAGCAACTACAATCGATTAAGCAAAAGCTGCGGCAAAAATACTTGCGGGAGGGTATGGCGCGATATAGAACATAACAGGAACACGAGTGGAGTAGCGTGATGAAACTCAACGGAAAACTCGACTATCTGGAACTGCCGGCGACGGGCGGCACGCTGGACAGCGTCAAATCCTTTTACAGCGCCGCCTTTTCATGGTCGTTCACCGATTACGGTCCGACCTATTCCGCCTTTGCCGAAGGCCTCGACGGCGGCTTCCAGGCGGATGCCGGCGAAGCACCCGCCAAACCGCTCCCCGTCATCTACTCCAAAAATCTCGAGGAAACGCTGGACGCGGTTGAGAGTGCCGGCGGCACCATAGTCAAGCCGATCTTTTCCTTCCCCGGCGGCAGGCGGTTCCACTTCACCGATCCGGCCGGCAACGAACTAGCCGTCTGGGGACATTAGGGAAGTCGCGGTTCCAAGTCGTTTTGCTGTTGACAGCCGGGGGGCGGCCGGGCTCATTCCAATGAACGGCGGCAACCTCCAACAGCAAAAAGCAGACTGATGAAATTCGGCTCAAGCGGTGTTCGGGGTCTGGCTTCCGAATTGGTCGGACGGCCAAGCGGACTCTATACCGAGGGCTTTGCACGGCACTTGCGGTCGACCGGATTTCAGCAAGGCGAGGTCTTCGTCGGGCGCGACCTGCGCGACAGCAGTCAGACGATAGCTGAAGACTGCATGGCGGCCCTGGCCGCTGGCGGCTTCCAGCCGGTCGATTGCGGCCCCCTCCCCACGCCTGCGCTTGCCTTCTATGCCCGTCTGCGCGGTGCCGCGGCGCTCATGGTGACGGGCTCGCATATTCCCGCCGACCGCAACGGCATCAAGTTCTACGGGCCGAGGGGCGAGATCGACAAGGCGGATGAGGCCGCGATCACCGCTCATGTCGCGGAGCTTTCGGATCAATATCCCTGGCCGCCGGCCCGCGCGAGGTGGCAAGCCGGCCATGAACAGGCGCTCGCGGCCTTTCGGGACCGTATCGACAGCATCCTGCCTCTCGGCGCCTTTTCCGGAATGAAGCTCGGCGTCTACCAGCACAGCACAGTGGCGGCGGAACTGCTGGTTGAGGTCCTGCGAAGGTACGGCGCGGATGTCGTTGCTGTCGGAAAAACGGAGGTTTTCGTGCCGATCGACACGGAGGCGGTCGGCCAGGAGACGATGGCGAAGCTGAAAGACTGGGTGCGCGAATTCAAATTCGACGCCATGCTCTCGGCCGATGCCGATGCCGACCGCCCTCTCGTCATCGACGAAAATGGCGAGCTGTTCCGCGGCGACCTGATCGGCCTGGCCACGGCGCTGTTCCTGCGGGCCAATACCGTCGTGACGCCTGTGACCTCCAATTCGGGCATCTCCGGAGCTTTTGGCTTCAAGGTGGTGAGAACAAAGGTTGGATCACCCTTCGTCATAGCGGGCATCGAGGCAGTGCAACCGGCCGGCGGCATCGTCGTCGGCTTCGAGGCCAATGGCGGGGTTCTTCTGGGGTCGGATTGCCCGGTGAACGGCAGAACCTTGTCCGCGTTGCCGACGCGGGATTCGTTTTTGCCCATCCTGGCGGTGCTGGGCACGTCCGCATTGACGGGCAAATCGCTGTCCGGCCTGCGCGAAACCTGGAACCTTCCGATCTGCGCCAGCGCGAGGCTCGAGAACTTCGCCGTCGAGGCATCGCGCGGCTTGATGCGCAAGCTCGCCGACCGCGACGCGTTGCGGCAATTCCTTGCGCCCTTCGGCACCGCTGCGGATGTCGATGAAACCGACGGTCTCAGGGCACGGATGACCAGCGGTGAGATCATCCATCTGCGGCCTTCTGGCAACGCTCCCGAATTTCGTTGTTATGCCGAGGCCGCAAGTCATGACAGGGCGACCGAAATTGTGGCAATGGCGCTGCAACGGGCGCGGGACACCACATTGGCAGATGATTGAGAGACCGTATAACGAAAGTGGCGCCAGCGGGTGCCATAGGCCTGGAGCGCGGCCTGTTTTCTGTACCTCGTTCGATCCCCGAGAATACCGATGACAAGGACAGCTTTGATAACCGGCATTACGGGGCAGGACGGCGCCTATCTGGCCCAGTTCCTGCTTTCGAAGGGTTATAGCGTCCACGGGCTGGCGCGACGGTCGAGCACAGCCGAGGTCAACACGGCGCGCCTGAAATGGCTTGGGATCGAGAACGACGTGCGGATCGTGGATGGCGACCTCACGGACCTGTCGGGCCTGGTCCGGACCATGCGCGACATTAGGCCGGACGAGGTTTACAACCTCGCCGCACAGTCTTTCGTCAAATCTTCCTGGCAGCAGCCGATACTGACGGGCAACGTCACCGGCATCGGCGTCACGAATGTTCTCGAGGCGCTGCGTCTGGAAATGCCGGAGGCGCGTTTCTATCAAGCTTCGTCGTCCGAGATGTACGGCCTTATCCAGGAGCCGGTACAGTCGGAGACCACGCCTTTCCATCCCCGCTCTCCTTACGCGGTGGCGAAGGTCTACGGTCACTGGATCACCGTCAACTACCGGGAAAGCTTCGGCCTGCACGCTTCGAGCGGCATCCTGTTCAATCACGAATCGCCGCTGCGCGGCATCGAATTCGTGACGCGCAAGGTCACCGACGCCGTCGCGCGCATCAAGCTAGGGCTGGCAAGGGAACTGCGCCTGGGCAATATCGACGCCAGGCGCGACTGGGGCCACGCCAAGGACTATGTGCGCGCCATGTGGCGGATGCTGCAGCATGATCGGCCCGACGACTATGTGATCGCCACCGGAAGGACGACGACGGTGCGTGACATGTGCAGGATCGCGTTTGAGCATATAGGTCTGAAGATGGACGACTATCTTGTCATCGATCCCGACCTGTTCAGGCCGGCGGAAGTCGAAGTCCTGCTCGGCAATCCGGCCAAGGCAAAGGCCAAGCTCGGATGGGAAGCGACGATCTCCCTGGAAGAGATGATCCGCGAGATGGTGGACGCCGATTTGGCGCGCCACGCGGCCGCGAAGCGTTGAAAGGAAGCTCTTGCTTTTACACGTCGATGACTTGAGACACCGTCTTCCGCCACGCATCGGCATGCGGATCATGCCTCGTGGTTCGTGAGGCAGGCATGCGGGTTTTGCTGACCGGAGCCAACGGTTTCGTCGGCCCCTATGTGCTCGACGCGCTGCGCAGGGTTTGCGGGCACGGCATTGCCGTTGCTGCGACCTCCAAGGATGGCGGTCCACATCCCGCTTTCGGCCAGGTCGAAGTGTTGGACGTGACCGACCCGGCCGCCGTCCAAGACGCCGTTGCCCGTCACCGGCCCACTCATGTCATTCATCTTGCGGCGCTCGCGGCCCTGGAGACCGCCCAGGCCGATCCTCGGAACACGTGGCGCATTCATGTCGGCGGCGCGCTCAACGTGGCAAATGCGGTCCTCGACAAGGCTCCGGACTGCTGGCTGATCCATGTCGGGTCGGGCCTTGTCTATGGCGAAAGCGCGAAAGCCGGGCAGCCGCTCGACGAAAGCACGCTGCTTGCTCCGATAGACGACTATGCGGTGACCAAGGCCGCGGCCGACCTCGCGCTTGGCGCACTTTCACGCCAGGGGTTGAGGTGTATCCGGATGCGTCCCTTCAACCACACGGGACCGGGTCAGACCGAAGCATTTGCCGTGCCTGCCTTCGCCATGCAGATCGCGCGGATCGAAGCGGGCCTGGCTGCGCCGGTCATCCGTGTCGGCAATCTTGATGCCAGGCGCGATTTCCTGGATGTCCGCGACGTCGCCAACGCCTATGCGCGCGCGGTCCTGAACAGCCGCAACCTTGCCCCGAACATCATTTTCAACGTTGCATCCGGCGTGCCCTGGCGGGTGGGAGACATCCTCGATCTGCTCTTGGCGCAAAGCACCGTCAAGATCGTCACGCAGCAGGATCCGCTGCGGCTGCGACCGAGCGACCTGCCATGCATCGTTGGCGATGCGAGCCGCGCCCGGACTTTGCTTGGCTGGGCACCCGAGCATCCCTTCGAAGACACGCTTGCTGCCGTCCTGGAGGATTGCCGCGCGCGCGTGGCCCAGGCGTGAGTAGGAACGCCTCGCCTGCTTCCCGAAAGCCCGAACTGAACCGCTGCCGTGCCAGCACAGCCGCGAAGCTGCCGCGCGGCGCCTGCGGCCGGCGCTCCACCGCCGGCGATCGGGCAAGCGAACCAGCGCGGATGGCGGCCCGCATCGTCGCCGATTTTAGTTGGTCCCCGGCATTGAGCTTTGCTCCGCCTCGTCCTATAAGGCCGCGCGCAGCGGGCATGCCCCGCCTGCTGGGGCGTCGCCAAGTGGTAAGGCATCGGTTTTTGGTACCGACATTCCCAGGTTCGAATCCTGGCGCCCCAGCCAACCTTCAAACGAAGCCACCTGAACCAACGCCCGGCCGCGCCCTCATTTGAAGTTTGGCGGCTTTATCGGGAACCTCGACCAGACATCAGGCGCCTTGGATAGCGATTGCCGTGGTCAGCAAGATCAGGCTGAGCATCGCCAAAGCAGCGCGGACGACGTGCGAGAGTTCCCAACGGTTGCGAAGTGCTGTCCATTCTTGGGTCGGCGGAACCGAAGCTCCGTCGCCACCTTCGGTGGCGAAGAATCGCTGCGCCGGCGCGTTCAATTTCACGTCCTGCAGCCAGTGTTTGTTGATCGGCTGGGTCATGAACCAGAAGACAAGCTGCATGGCGAGGAGCGCGACCAAGGCGCCGGCGATCAGCCAGGCTTGGAGCGGACCGCTCGACGCCAGCATCAGCGCAAACGTCGCAAGGATTCCCCCGACCTCCGCGATGCCCCCTCCAATCGTGAAACCCGGGTAGTAGATCCGTTGGACAACGAAATACTCTTGCCTAGCGAGCCGCAATTTGCCCGGCAGCTCCAGCGCGTGGGAGAGCGCCATGGCCATCGCACCCGCCACGAGGATGACGGTCAGGACCTCCAGAAAGACATACATCGGATCGGCCTCTCACTCCGGCCTGGTGCTTGTTGCAGAAGCGACGTCGTTAAGACCGAACGTGATCCTGCTGACCGGGTTCCCATCAGCGTACGGTTCAATTCCGCCGGGTGGCGCGCTGGGTGCATCGCGAGCTGGGCGAACGCCGCGATCGTTGCGAAGCGGAGCCTCAGCCTAAACCTTTTCCGGTGACAGGCGTTGTTCATTCCAGACGGATCGGCACGGAGAGGTTCGACCAAATGTATTTCATGGCATTGGCTACCGATTATGACGGCACGCTGGCGCATGATGGCCTGGTCGCGGCCAGCACGGTCTCGGCACTGGAGAAGCTGAAGAAATCCGGGCGCAAGCTCATCCTCGTCACCGGCCGCGAACTGCCCGACCTGAAGGAGGTGTTTCGCGAGCTCCCCTTGTTCGACAAGGTCGTGGCGGAGAACGGCGCGCTGATCTACACGCCGGCCAGCGAGGAAGAACGCACGATTTCGCCCTCGCCTTCCTCCGATCTCATCGACAAGCTCAAGAAGCGCGGCGTGAAGCCGCTCTCGGTCGGCCGTTCGATCGTCGCCACCTGGGAGCCGCACCAGGCGACCGTGCTGGACGTCATCAAGAAGCTAGGGCTGGAGCTGGAGATCATCTTCAACAAGGGCGCGGTGATGATCCTGCCTTCCGGCGTCAACAAGGCGACCGGCCTGGCGGCGGCGCTCGACGACCTGAAGCTGTCACCGCACAATGTCGTGGCCATCGGCGACGCCGAAAACGACCACGCCTTCCTCAGGGCCTCCGGCTGCAGCGTCGCGGTGGCCAACGCATTGCCCGCCGTAAAGGAGACGGCAGACCTCGTCACCAAGGAGGCGCGCGGCAAGGGCGTCGAGGAGCTGATCCGCAAACTGATCAAGCGCGATCACCTCACTGCCAAAAAGCGCTTGGGCGGCGTGCTGCTCGGAACCTCGCGCGGCAAGGACATCTATTTGTCGCCGATGGAAACAGTGCTGATCGCCGGTAGCTCGGGCATCGGCAAATCGACGCTGGCCACGGCCCTCACCGAACGGCTGGTCGAAAAGGGGCTGCAGTTCTGCATTTTCGACCCCGAGGGCGACTATGACGGACTGAAGGGCGCAGTGCCGCTCGGCAACGGCTCAACCGCCCCGAACAAGGAGCAATTGCTGGAACTGATCGAGAAGCCCCAGACCAATGTCGTGGTCAATGGCCTGGCGCTGAAAGTCGATGAGCGGCCCGATTTTTTCGCCGAATTGCTGCCCGGCCTCGGCAATGTCCGCTATCGCACGGCGAGGCCGCACTGGCTGATCATCGACGAGGCGCATCATTTGATGCCCAAGCGGCGCGGAGACACGCGATCGGTGCTTTCGATCGAGCTACCCGGCACGGTGCTGATCACCGTCCACCCCGAAGCGATTTCGACCGATGCGCTCGGCCTGGTAACAGCGGTGATCGCGCTTGGTCCCGAGGCGAAGGGCGTGATCAAGACCTTCTGCAAGGAAACTGGGCTCCAGGCGCCAAAGGACATTCCATCGCCCAAGGGCGACCGGGTGCTGTTCTGGCGCCCGCACGATGGCAAGAAGCCGTTCACAGTCAAGGCGATCGAGCCCGACCAGTCGCTGAAGCGCCACAGCCGCAAATATGCCGAGGGCGAGCTCGACGAGGCCGGCAGCTTCTATTTCACCGGTCCGAAGAAGGCGATGAACCTCAGAGCCCACAACCTCATCATCTTCGCGCAGATGGCGGAAGGCATCGATGACAAGACATGGGAATACCATTTGCGCGCCGGCGATTATTCCAAGTGGTTCCGCCAGCAGATCAGGGACAAGGACCTCGCCCGAGAAACGGCAGAGGCGGAGAAGAACAAGGCATTGTCGGCTGACGAGAGCCGCAAGCTGGTGATCGACGCCGTGCGCCGCCGTTATACGGCGCCGGCGACCGCTCCGGAGGAATAGAGCTGGTCGCTACGCCCCACGGAAGCGGTGCGCGCGCTCAGCTCGCCTCGCGCATCGCTTCGGCCGCCTGCAGATCGACCGAGACCAGTTGGCTGACGCCCTGCTCGGCCATGGTGACGCCGAACAGCCGGTCCATGCGCGCCATGGTGATGGGGTTGTGGGTGATGATGACGAAGCGCGTCTCCGTCGTCTTCGCCATCTCTTCCATCAGGTTGCAGAAGCGCTCGACATTGTGATCGTCGAGCGGCGCGTCGACCTCGTCGAGCACGCAGATCGGCGCCGGATTGGTGAGGAAGACGGCGAAGATCAGCGACATCGCCGTCAGCGCCTGTTCGCCGCCGGAAAGCAACGTCATGGTCTGCGGCTTCTTGCCGGGCGGCCGGGCGAGGATTTCCAGCCCCGCTTCGAGCGGGTCTTCCGACTCGATCAATTGCAATTCGGCCGTGCCGCCGCCGAACAGATGCGAAAACAGCCGCTGGAAATGGCCGTTGACCACCTCGAAGGCCGACAGCAGCCGCTCGCGGCCCTCGCGGTTGAGGTTCTGGATTGCCTGACGCAGCTTGCGGATCGCCTCGATGATGTCCTCGCGCTCGGAAACAATGGTTTCGAGCCGATCCGACAATTCCTTCTGCTCTTCCTCGGCGCGCAGATTGACGGCGCCGAGCCGCTCGCGCTCGATCTTCAGCCTGTCGAGCTGTCGCTCGATCTCGGCCATGTCGGGCATCGGATCGTCGGCTTCGAGGCCGGTATGCTTGATGACGAGATGGGGCGGCGTGTTCAGCGCTTCCTGGATGCGCGCTTCGACCTCGGCGCGCCGCTCGTCGGCGGCGGTGAGCCGTTCCTCGGCCCGCACGCGGGTTTCGCGCGCTTCGGCGAGCGACTGGATGGCGGCGGTGGCCGCCTTGTCGAGCTCGGCCTGCTTGTTCTCCGCCTCCTGCAGACGGTCGCTCGCCGCCTGGCGCAGCGCCTCGGCCTCGGAAAGCTGGGTCAACAGCGCGCGGCGCTTGGCGTCGATCTCGTCGGGCGCGTCGGCCAGCCGCTCGCGCTCGGCTTCGGCCTCCGCCTTGCGCTCGCCGAGGGCGGCGATCTGCGTCGAGGCATTTTCGGCGCGCTCCAGCCAGTTCTTGCGCTCGGCGCCGATGGCGTCGAGCCGGCGCATGCGCGCCTCGGCCTCGCGCCGCAGGCCCTCATGCACGGCGCGCGCATCGGCAAGGGTGGCGCGGTCGCGCGAGACATTGGCGGAAGCCTGTTCGAGCTGCAGCTGGAGATCGCCAAGATCGGGTGCGTCCTTCAGCATCTCCTCGGCTTCGAGGAAGGCGGCCTGCGTCTCCTCATGGCTGTCGACGATGCGCGCGCGGGCTTCGTCCAGTGCAGCGCGGCGGCTCACCAGCTCGCCGCCGGCCTTCTCGGCCTCGGCCAAGACGTTGCGGGCGGCATCCAGCGCATGCTGAGCGTCGCGGCCGGCCTGACGCGCATTGCGCTCGGCCTCGCTTGCCTGGCGCATCGCCTGCTCGGCGCGCGCCAGCGCTTCCTCCGCCTCGCGCACCACGCGCGTCGCCTGCACGACCTCGGCATCGAGCTCGGCCAGACGGTTCTTCTGCGCCAGCCGCTGGGCGGCGGCGGTCGGGGCGTCGGCGCTCGCGGTCAGGCCGTCCCAGCGCCACAACGCGCCGTCGCGGCTCACCAGCCGCTGGCCGGGGGCCAACAATGCTTGAAGCCGGCGACCGTCGGCGGCGTCGACGATGCCGATCTGGGCAAGGCGGCGGGCAAGCTGCGCCGGCGCGCGCACGACGCTGGCAAGGCTCTTCACACCCTCGGGGAGCGCCGCATCGCCGGGCTGAATCGCGCTTTCGCCCCAATGCACCGGTGCGCTGCGGTCGAGCGGAACGTCGAGGTCCTCGCCCAACGCCGCACCCAGCGCCGTCTCATAGCCACGCTCGACGCTGATCTGCTCCAGCACCGACGGGAAGAGATCGCCGCTCGCGGCATTGAGGATCTTCGCCAGCGTGCGTGCCTCGGTCTCGATACGCGCCAGTTCCGCTCTTGCATCCTGCAGCGGAGGCCTTGCGGCGCTTTCGGCGGCGCGCGCCTCCGCGACCGCCTGCTCGGCGGCAATGGCGCCGGCCTCGCTCTCTTCCAGCCGGGCAAGCGCATCCTCGACCAGAAGCCGCTTCTCAGCCGGGTCCGGCAGGCCGGAAATGCGCGCGACGATGTCGGAAAGCTCGCGGTCGACCTCGGCGAGCTGACGGGCGAAGCGGTCGCGGCGCTCGGCGGTCTCGCGCAGGCTGCGCTCGATCTGATGGCGCGAGGCAGCCGCCTCGGCGCGTTCGGCGGTCAGCGCGGCAAGTTTTGCCTCGCTCTGCGACAGCGTCGCGCCGGCCTGTTCGAAGGCGGCGCGCGTGGTCGCCTCGCGTTCGGCGGCGCCGGCATTGTCCGAGTTGAGCTCGGCCTCCTCGGCGCGCAGGCGTTCCAGGATATCGGCATTGTCCCGCACCATCCGCTCCTCGCGGGCGATGTCGGCATCGAGCTGCTGCAAGCGGCGTTCGAGCTCGGCCTGGCGCGAGCGGATGCGGCCGGCCTCTTCCTCGATCTGGGTCTTGGCGATCGACAGGCGCTGGAAGGCCGCGGCCGCGGCGGCTTCCGCGTCGCGCAAATCCGGCAGCCGGTGCGCGGCGATGCCCTGCTCTCTTGCCGCGGTCATCTGGGCCGCGGCGCGGTCGCCGACCAGCGTGGTGGCGACGGCGAGCGCGGAACGCGCCTCGCCCTCCTGGGTCTTGGCCAGCGTCCAGCGCAGATGCAGAAGCGTCGCTTCCGCCTTGCGGATATCGGCCGACAGGTTTTTGAAGCGCGAGGCCTGGCGCGCCTGGCGCTTCAGGCTGTCGATCTGGCCTTCCAATTCGCCGACGACGTCGTCCAGGCGCTCGAGATTCTGCTCGGCCGCCTTGAGCCGAAGCTCCGCCTCGTGCCGGCGCGTGTGCAGACCGGAGATACCGGCTGCCTCTTCCAGCAACGCGCGGCGGGCTTGCGGCTTTGCCTGGATCAGCTCGCCGATGCGGCCCTGGCCGACCATGGAGGGCGAGCGCGCGCCGGTCGACTGGTCGGCGAACAGAAGCTGCACGTCCTTGGCGCGGGCTTCCTTGCCGTTGATGCGGTAGAGCGAGCCGGCCTCGCGCTCGATGCGACGCGACACCTGCAGTTCATCGGCATCGTTGAAGGCGGCGGGCGCCGTGCGGTCGGTGTTGTCGAGGAAAAGCGTGACTTCGGCGGTGTTGCGGGCGGGCCTTGTGCCGGAGCCGGAGAAGATCACGTCGTCCATGCCGGACGCGCGCATGTTCTTATAGGAGCTTTCGCCCATCACCCAGCGCAAAGCTTCGACGAGATTCGACTTGCCGCAGCCGTTCGGCCCGACAATGCCGGTCAACCCGCGTTCGATGACGAACTCGCCGGGCTCGACGAAGGATTTGAAACCGAGGAGGCGAAGGCGCGAAAATTTCATTCGCGCCGACCCACACTACAGGCCATGGCGCCGAAGCCGGACCGCTTCGGCGCGGCCTGGATGTCAGAGCAGAGGGTCGATGATGGCCGACATTTCCTCAATCGACATCGCCCCCTTGTAGGTCTTTCCGTTGATGAAGAAGGTCGGCGTCGAGTCGACCTTGAACTCGTCCGCTCCACGTTTCTGGACTGCTCTCACATCGTCCAGAAGCTTCTGGTCCGTCAAGCAGGCCTCGAAGGACTCCTGTGTAAAACCGGCCAGCTTGGAGATCTGCAGCAGCGCTTCCTTGGTGTTGTTGACGCCAACCCAGCTCGGCTGCTGCTTGAACAGCACATCGACCATGGCGAAGTAGTTGTCCTTGGAGCAGCGCGCCAGCATGAAGCCGGCCTCGGCGCTCGGGTCGAAGGGGAATTCGCGCAGGATATAGCGGACCTTACCGGTATCGATATACTTCTTCTTCAACTCAGGGAATGTTGTGTCGTTGAAATGCGCGCAATGCGGGCAGGTCATCGACGCGTACTCGACGATGGTGACCTTGGCGTCGTCCTTGCCGAGCTGCTTGTCGGGCAATGCGCCGGGCTTGAGCAGTTCCGCCATGTCGACGGTGCCCTGCGCCTCGGGCACCTGAACCGCGGCCGGGGTGGCGGCCGGCTTGGCAGGCGTCGACGGGTCGGCAGGCTTCACGTCGGCCGCCTTCGCCTCCTCGCCGGAGTCGCTGCATGCGGCAAGCAGCGCCACCGCAGGAACAGCGGCCAGCGTGGTCAGAAGGTTTCTGCGGGACAGACTTTTGCCAAACGGGGCACGGTTCATGCGAATCACCTGATATCGGTTGGATTTTGCAATGCAAGGGCTAGGAAAGGCGAGAGTTGGCGCGAATTAAGGCATCGCGATCCCCAATCCAATCGCGAAACTTGATTATAAGCATCACGAATGCGCGAGATTGGTGACGCATTCATGACGCTTCTTACGACCCTTTCGCCTTCCTTTCACCCATAATTGTGGCGCCGAGCCGCTCCAGCGAAGCACGCAGGCCGTCGTCCTCGATCTTGCCGACCAAATGCGAAAGCTTCGATTTCTCCGCCTCGCTCAAGGGTCGCGGCGCCGGCTTTGGCCGCGCCTTTTGCGAAAGCACGGGTTTCTGCAGGATCTTGATGCGGCCGATCGCGTTGAAGCCCAGGAAGGCGTTGACGCGGTTGATGACCTCGCCGGCCTCATGCTGCAAATGCAGCGCCGCCATGCCCTCGCAGGCGATGATCAGCGTCGCCGGCTCGAACGGATCGTCCTCGTGCAGGCGGCGCGGCCACTGGATCTTCTCCGGCCGCGAATGGCTGGCGAGCCGCGGCCCGGCGATTTCTTCCCAGGACTGCACCAGCCCGATCGAGATGCCGGCGCGCTTCTTCAGCACCGGATCCAGGATCTCGGTCGCGAGATCGCTCACCGGAACGGGATTGCCGAAGGGCCTTTTCCCTGTCATGTGCGTTCTCCAGTCCCCAATTCATCCGATCAATGGCACCGCGAAACCAGACCCGCAAGGCATCATATGAGACCGCATCCGGCCATACGGGCATCGCGTCCCGCCTGCTCGCCTGGTATGACACTCACCATCGCGACCTGCCCTGGCGCGTCACGCCCGGGGCGTTCGCCCGTGGAATCAGGCCCGACCCCTATCGTGTCTGGATGTCCGAGGTCATGCTGCAGCAGACCACGGTCGAGGCGGTGAAAGCCTATTTCCGCAACTTCGTCGAGAAATGGCCGACCGTCGAGGCGCTGGCGGCGGCGCCCGCCGAGGATGTGATGAAGGCCTGGGCCGGGCTCGGCTATTATTCCAGGGCGCGCAACCTGAAAGCCTGCGCCGACCTCGTGGCGCTGCGAGGCGGCCGCTTTCCCGACACCGAGGCGGGCCTGCGCGAACTGCCGGGGATCGGCGCCTATACGGCGGCGGCGATTGCGGCGATCTCCTTCGATCGGCCGTCGGCGGTCGTCGACGGCAATGTCGAGCGGGTCGTCTCCCGGCTCTATTCCATTGAAACGCCGCTCAGCAATGCCAAGCCGGAAATCCGCGCGCTAGTCGAAAGGCTGGTGCCGCAGGCAAGGCCCGGCGATTTCGCCCAGGCGATGATGGACCTCGGCGCGACGATCTGCACGCCGAAGCGGCCGCGCTGCATGCTGTGTCCGGTCCGCGAGGATTGCAGCGCCATCCTCAGCGGCGACCCGGAACGTTTCCCGGTCCGCCTGCCGAAAGATGACAAGCCGCTGCGCAAGGGTGCGGCCTTCGTCGCTGAGCGTGATGACGGCGCCATCCTGCTGCGCAAGCGGCCGGAGAAGGGCTTGCTCGGCGGCATGACCGAAGTGCCGACCACCGGCTGGACAGCGCGGATTGACGGCGCCACCACGGCCGAGGCCGCACCTTTTGCCGCCGATTGGCGGCCTGCCGGGCAGATCGGGCATGTCTTCACCCATTTCGCACTAGAGCTCGATGTCTTCCATGCCCACATCAAGGGCGACGGGCCGGACAGACATTTCTGGTCGCTTGCCCATGAAATTTCCGGGGAAGCGCTGCCCACCGTCATGAAAAAGGTAATCGAGGCGGCGATACCGGGCGCGACCAAGAAACCGAAAGGCATGCAATGACCGAAATCCGCCATATCGTGTTCGACATCGGCAAGGTGCTGGTCCATTACGACCCGGACATCCCGTTCAGCCGCCTGATCCCAGACGCCGGGGAACGGAAATGGTTCTTCGACAATGTCTGCACCAGCGCCTGGAACCTCGAGCAGGACCGCGGCCGGACCTGGGAGGAAGCCGAGTCATTGCTGATCGCCGAGCATCCCGGCCATGCCGAGAACATCCGCAATTTCCGCCGCTACTGGCACGACATGGTGCCGCACGCCTATGACGACAGCGTCGCGCTGCTCGAAAGCCTGATCGATGACGGCCATGACGTGACGCTGCTCACCAACTGGGCCTCGGATACTTTCCGCGAGGCCCGGGCCCGTTTTCCGTTCCTGGAAAAGCCGCGCGGCATCACCGTCTCCGGCGATATCGGCCTGATCAAGCCGGACCGCGCCATCTACGACCATCACGTCGCGTCGTTCGGGCTCGATCCGGCGGCGTCTTTGTTCATCGACGACAGCCAGAAGAATGTCGACGGCGCCAAGGCCGCCGGCTGGCAGGCGGTGCTGTTCACCGACGCCGGGACGCTTAAAGCGGATCTCGAACGGCTCGGGATTTCGGCTTGAACTGAATCGCTTGCAGCGATCCGTTGAAGTGCTGATTCAACCCCCTGCCCGCTCCATGCCGAGCCGGGCGATGCGGCGCAGCTCGTCGATCGGGGTCAGGCCGCCGCTGCGCTCATAGTGCCAGAAGGTCCAGCCGTTGCAGGCGTCCAGCCCCTGTACCTCGGCGCCGATCTTGTGGATCGAGCCGGCGCTGTCGCCGATCGCCAGCGTGCCGTCGGCGCGCACCTTCGCCGCCCAGCGCTTCTTGGCGTCGTAGAGCGTGGCGCCCGGCGCCACAAGGCCATTGTCGATCAGGCTGATGAAAGCGACGCGCGGCTCGGCGCGCTTGCCGGAAAGCACGGTGAGGTCGGCGCTTTCCAGCGGGCGAACCGCGGCGATGCGCTCATAGGCGGCGTCAATATAAGCCTGCTCGCGCTCGATGCCGACAAAGTGGCGGCCGAGGCGCTTGGCGACGGCGCCTGTGGTGCCGGAGCCGAAGAAGGGATCGAGCACGACGTCGCCCGGCTTGGTCGACGCCATCATGACGCGGGCCAGCAGGGCCTCCGGCTTCTGCGTCGGATGCAGCTTGTTGCCGTTCTCGTCCTTGAGCCGCTCGCCGCCGGTGCAGATCGGGAACAGCCAGTCGGAGCGCATCTGCAGATCGTCGTTCGAGGCTTTCAGCGCCTCGTAGTTGAAGGTGTAGCCCTTGGCTTTCTGGTCGCGCGATGCCCAGATCATCGTCTCATGCGCGTTCTGGAAGCGGCGGCCGCGGAAATTCGGCATCGGGTTGGTCTTGCGCCAGACGATGTCGTTGAGGATCCAGAAGCCCAGATCCTGCATACGGGCGCCGACGCGGAAGATGTTGTGATAGGAGCCGATGACCCAGATGGTGCCGCTGGGTTTCAGCACGCGGCGCGCCGCGAGCAGCCAGGCGCGGGTGAAGGCGTCATACGCCTCGAAACTCTCGAACTGGTCCCAGTCGTCGTCGACGGCGTCGACCTTGGACTGGTCGGGCCGGTGCAGGTCCCCGTCGAGCTGCAGATTGTAGGGCGGGTCGGCGAAGATGACGTCGACCGACTTTTCCGGCAGCCTGTCCAGCGCGGCGACGCAATCGCCCTTCAGGATCGTGTCCAGCCATTCGGACTGCTGGGGAGCGTGGGAAAGCTCGTCGAGAAGACGCACGGCAGACATCGAAACACCCAAAAGAACGCGTTACGGTTTTACTCTCCGTTATGGTTACCGATCAGCGTAAACATTCGGTGAAGGCGGCGCTTTCGGCTGCCGAGGTTTGCGAAGAACGGCCCATTAGTGTATGCCGCGCCGCTTAAGCCAGTCAGGCCCCCCTCCCCAGCTTTTTCCGGATTGCTATGCCCCAGCCAGATCTTGTCATTTTCGATTGCGACGGCGTGCTCGTCGATTCTGAAATCGTCGCCGCGCGCGTCGAAGCCGAGCTTCTGATATCGGCCGGCTTCGAGATCTCGGCGGAGGAAATTTCCGAGACCTATGCCGGGCTGACCTTCAAGGACATCATGCTGCGGCTCGAGGAGAAGTCCGAAATCCCGTTCCAGGCCTCGCTGATCGACCGCGCCGAGGAGTTGGTCGACCGCAAGCTGCGCAGCGACGTGCGCATCATCGACGGTGCCCCTGAGGCGGTCGCGGCCGTCACCGCGCCGCGCGCCGTCTGCTCCAATTCGCGCACCGAGCGGGTCGAGTTCATGCTGGAGAAGGTGCGGTTGCTGCCCTTCTTCGCCGGCCGCATCTTTTCGGGGCTGGACATTCCCAGCAAGAAGACCAAGCCGGCGCCGGACGTCTTCCTCTACGCGGCAGAGAAGCTCGGCGCCAACCCGAAGAACACCTTCGTCATCGAGGACTCCGTGCATGGCGTCGCCGGCGCCAGGGCCGCCGGCATGCGCGTCATCGGCTTCACCGGCGCCGGGCACAGCTATCCGGGTCATGCCGATGCGCTGACCGAGGCCGGCGCCGAGACGGTCATCCGGCGCTGGGCTGAGTTCAACAGCACGATCGCCGCGCTGTCGGAGTGGTCGGAAGACGCCTAAGGCTCGTTCTAATCTTGCCGCCTTAGTTCGTCGCCGGAGCGCGCTTCTTCCGCTTGCCCTTCGACTTATCCCCGGTAGCGACCGGCGCGTTCTCGTCATAGCCGGCATAGGCCTGGTAGTCGCGCGCGGTCGGCTCCGGCACCACGACATTGTTGTCGACAAAGACGAACTGGGTGGCGGCCGAGGGGTCGGTCACCTGCACCTGGTACGGATGCAATTGCGAATAAAGCACTTCGTCGCCGTGCTGGACGGCGATGCGGATCGGCATGGTGACGGTGCCGGGCGCGAACATCGGCCCCGGCACCACCTTGCCGGCGACCGCGATCTTCATCGACATCTGGCCGTTGGCATGGGTGCAATCGCGCGTCACATCGGTGATGGCGGCCTGGTAGATGATCTTCGACGGATCGTGATCGGGATCGATCGGCTGGCCGTTGGGGCCGGTCTGGGCGGCCGCGGCGGCTGCCTGGGCCTCGGCTTCCGCCGCCGGATCAAGCTTCTTTTTCTTGGGCTTCGCGGTTGCGCCCTTGGCATAGGTGTTGAAATAGGCGGTCCCGTCGCGCAGCGACACTTTGGGGCAATAGGCGCGCAGCTGGCTGGCGAGGATCTTGGGATCCTGGGGCGGCGGCGGCGCGGTCGGATCCTTCTTGCTGAAACCGAAGTCAAGAATGCCATTGTCGCTCGATTGGCAGCCGGCGGCGGCAAGCATAAAGCCGGTGAGCGCCAGACCCGCGACAAAACGACGGTTGACCAAATAAAACGCCATGAAACTGCACTTCCCTCTCACAAAGCCGGTGACGTATAGCAACGGCGCGGCAAAAATGCGACTGAGCCGGCTCGGAAAATTAACCAATTGCCGTGGATGACGCGACCGGCAGCAATGGGCCTTTGACGATGCAATATGTGAGTACCCGCGGGGATGCGCCCGCGCTTGGATTTTCCGACGCTGTGCTGGCCGGCCTGGCGCGCGACGGCGGGCTTTACGTGCCGCGCGAATGGCCGCAGTTTTCCACCGCCGACATCCGTGCCATGCGCGGGCTTGCCTATCCGGACCTTGCCATCCGGGTCTTGACACCCTTTCTCGGCGGCCAGATCGCGGCGCCCGCTTTCGAGCGGCTGGTGCGCGAGGCATATGCCACTTTCCGGCACGAGGCCATCTGCCCGCTGGTGCAGACCGGGACAAACACCTTCATCCTGGAGCTGTTTCACGGCCCGACACTGGCGTTCAAGGACGTGGCGATGCAGTTGCTCGCCCGCCTGATGGACCATGTGCTTGCCGAACGCGGCCAACGCGCCACCATCGTCGGCGCGACCTCGGGCGACACCGGGGGTGCCGCGATCGACGCCTTCGCCAGCCGCGACCGCACCGACATCTTCATCCTTTTCCCGCACGGCAAGGTCTCGCCGGTACAGCAACGGCAGATGACGACGTCTTCAGCCGCCAATGTCCATGCGCTGTCGGTCGAAGGCAATTTCGACGATTGCCAGGGCCTGGTGAAGGATATGTTCAACGATCACGGCTTTCGCGACCGGGTGTCGCTGTCGGGGGTCAATTCGATCAACTGGGCACGCATCATGGCCCAGATCGTCTATTATTTCTCGTCGGCGCTATCGCTCGGCGCACCCGACCGGCCGGTCTCCTTTACCGTGCCGACCGGCAATTTCGGCGATATTTTCGCAGGCTACGCCGCCAAGCGCATGGGCCTGCCGATCGAGCGGCTGATCATCGCCACCAACGACAACGACATCCTGGCGCGCACGCTGGCGAGCGGCGAATATCGCACCAAGGGCGTGTTCGCCACGACCTCGCCATCGATGGACATACAGGTATCGTCGAATTTCGAGCGCCTGCTGTTCGAGGCGGCCGGACGCAACGCTGAGACGGTCAGGCGCTACATGAACGGGCTGAAGCAGTCCGGCGCCTTCACCATCGAGGAAGGCGAGCTCAAGCGCATCCGCGCCGAGTTCGACGCCGGTCGCGCGACTGTCGACGAGGTCGCCGCCACCATCCGTGCCACGCTGGAGAAAAGCAACTATCTGCTCGATCCGCATACGGCGGCGGCCGTTCATGTCGCCGCTTCCCATGCGTCCGGTCCGGTGCCCATGGTGGTGCTCGGCACCGCGCATCCGGCGAAATTCCCGGCGGCGGTAGAGGCTGCGAGCGGCATCACCCCTGCCCTGCCCGCATGGCTGGGCGGCTTGATGACAGCCGACGAAAAATACACGATACTTCCATCCGACTTGAAAATGGTGGAAGATTACGTGAGCCGCCACTCGCGGGCGGCGCGTTAGGGAGTACTTGCCATATGGGTGTTGAGGTAAGCCGTCTGTCGAACGGCCTGACAGTCGCCACCGAAACCCTTCCAAGCATCGAATCGGTAGCCTTAGGAGCCTGGGTCAAGTCAGGCGCCCGCAATGAGCGTGACGAAGAGCATGGCATGGCCCATCTGCTCGAGCATATGGCGTTCAAGGGCACCAAGCGCCGAAGTGCCTTCGAAATCGCCTCGGAAATCGAGAATGTCGGCGGCGAGATCAACGCCGCCACCAGCGTCGAGACGACCTCCTACTACGCCAGGGTGCTTTCCGACGACGTGCCGCTGGCCGTCGATATTCTGGCCGACATCCTGCAGGAATCCGAATTCGATCCCGACGAATTGGAACGCGAGCAGCACGTGATCCTGCAGGAAATCGGCGCCGCGCATGACACGCCCGACGACATCGTCTTCGACCGCTTCACCGAAACCGCCTTTCGCCATCAGACCATCGGCCGCTCGATCCTGGGCACGCCGGAGACGGTCAAATCCTTCACCTCGAGCCAGCTGCACGACTTCATCGAGCGGCAATATGACGCCGAACGGATGGTGATCGTGGCGGCCGGCGACATCAAGCACGACAATTTCGTGCGCGAGGTGGAGAAACAGCTCGGCGGCTTCCGCGCCAAGGCGGCGGGCAACATCCCTCAATATGCGCAATATGTCGGCGGCGATTTCCGCGAGGACCGCGACCTGATGGATGCGCAGATCGTGCTGGGCTTCGAGGGCCGCGCTTACCATGTGCGCGATTTCTACGCCTCGCAGGTGCTTTCGATGATCCTGGGCGGCGGCATGTCGTCGCGACTATTCCAGGAGGTTCGCGAGAAGCGCGGTCTCTGTTATTCGGTCTATGCCTTCCATTGGGGCTTTTCCGACACCGGCATCTTCGGCGTGCATGCCGCGACCGGGCAGAGCGACATCGCCAAGCTGGTGCCGGTCATCATCGATGAGTTGCAGAAGGCCGGCGAGAGTATCCAGCAGGAAGAGCTCGACCGGGCGCGCGCGCAATATCGCGCCGGCCTCATCATGTCGGCCGAAAGCCCGGCCAGCCGCGCCTCGCAGATCGCCAGGCAGTTGCTTTTGTTCGGGCGGCCGATCGCCAAGGAGGAATTGATGGAGCGGCTTTCGGCGCTGACCGTCGACCGGCTGACCGACCTCTCCTCGCGGCTGTTCTCGACCAAGCCGACGCTCACCGCGGTCGGGCCCGTGGGCACGCTTGCGCCCTACGAGGCGATCCTCGAATCGCTTGCGGGCCCGCAGACGGCGGCCCGCCGGCTCGCCGTCTGACCTTCGACCAAAACCGTGTTTGCGCTCCCTTTCTTTCGCCGCGACCTGCCGGCATTGAAGGGCGACAAGGTCACGCTGCGCGTGCCATTGACCAACGACTATCGCGAATGGTCGACGCTACGCGGCGAAAGCCGTGCTTTCCTGGAGCCCTGGGAGCCGCGCTGGCAGCCTGACGAGCTCGACCGCACCGCCTGGCGGCTGCGCATCAGCCGCTATCGTGAGGATTACGCGCAGGGCACGGCCATCGCCTTCTTCATCTTCGAAAAATCGAGCGGCAAGCTTGCCGGCGGCATCACGCTCGGCAACATCCGCCACGGCGTCGCGCAGAGCGGCCATATCGGCTACTGGATCGGCGAACGCTTCGGCGGCCGCGGCCTGATGACCGAGGCGGTCAAGCTGGTGTCGCGCTTCGCCTTCGATACGCTCAGGTTGCACCGGATCGAAGCCGCCTGTATTCCCGAAAACGCCCGGTCGATCCGCGTGCTTGAAAAAGCCGGATTCCGGCGCGAAGGACTTCTGCGATCCTATCTCAGGATCAACGGCATCTGGCAGGATCACTATCTCTACGCCCGGATCGCGGACGATCCGCCGGGCGATGGAACGAAGGGCTGAATGTGACGAATTCTCCGCGATTAGCGTCGCTGTTCGCCCTCATCATGACGGTCGTCGTCACACTTTCTTCGGCCATTCCGGCTTTCGCCGTCGAGCCGATCAAGATCGCGCGCGACGACAAGGCGCTGGACCTCTCCGGCGCCGTGGAAATCTACCGGAACCAGGGCGAGAATTTCCAGGTCTCGACCGCGCCCGGGCCCGACGGCATCGTGCGGCGCATCGAGGTGGAAGCCAATGACGCGCGCTCGAGCGGCGACTGGGCCGTCTTTGCGCTTGCCAACACAACCGACCAGCAGCTCGACCGGCTGATCGTGGCGCCGCATTTCCGCCTGGTGAATTCGGGTATCTTCTGGCCGGATCTCGGTTCGACGCGCATCGCCGCGATCACGCCCAGCGAAGGTTTCGCGCTCGACCGCCAGACAAGCCCGGATGCCGACGTGTTCCGGGTGACGCTGAACCCCGGAACGGTGGTGACCTTCATCGCCGAGCTCGCCTCGCCGAAGCTGCCGCAGGTTTATCTCTGGGAGCCGGATTCCTACAAGGACTCGGTCAATTCCTACACGCTGTTTCGCGGCATCGTCATCGGCATCTCAGGCCTGCTGGCGCTGTTCCTGACGATCCTGTTCGTGGTCAAGGGAACCTCGATGTTCCCGGCGACCGCGGCGCTCGCCTGGGCGGTGCTCGCCTATATCTGCGTCGACTTCGGCTTCCTCAACAAGATCATCGCGATATCGCCCGGCAACGAGCAGATATGGCGAGCCGGCACGGAGGTGGCCTTAGCCGCAACCTTCGTGGTGTTCCTGTTCGCCTATCTCAATCTCAACCGGTGGCACGGCCATTTCAGCTATGGCGCCCTGGTCTGGATCCTCGGCCTGCTTCTGATCGCGGGCGTGGCCATTGTCGATCCGGCGGTCGCCGCCGGCATTGCCCGCATCTCGTTCGCCGCCACCGCGCTGACCGGCCTCGGCCTCATCATCTTCCTCGGGATACGCGGTTATGACCGTGCGATCATGCTGGTGCCGAGCTGGGTCATGGTGCTGTTATGGCTATGCGGCTCGTGGATGGCGATCACCGGCATGCTGGACAACGACATCGCCCAACCGGCGCTGGGCGGCGGGCTGATCCTGATCATCCTCTTGATCGGCTTCACCGTCATGCAGCACGCCTTTGCCGGCGGCGCGCTGCATCAGGGCCTGTTCTCCGATCTCGAGCGGCAGGCGCTCGCCGTCGCGGGCTCGGGCGACATCGTCTGGGACTGGGACGTGCTGCGCGACCGCGTGGTGACCAAGCCGGACATCAGCCTGCAGCTCGGCCTCGCGCCGAACAGCCTTGGCGGCGCCGCCCGCAACTGGCTGCCGGTGCTGCATGCCGACGACCGCGACACGTTCCGCACCACGCTCGACGTGGTGCTGGAGCACCGCCGCGGCAAGGTGGCGCAGAACTTCCGCCTGCGCGGCGCGGACGGCCACTATCACTGGTTCTCGCTGCGCGCCCGCCCGGTGATCGGCTCCGACGGCGAGGTGATCCGCTGCGTCGGCACCATGGTCGACGTGACCGAGCAGAAGAAATCCGAGGAAAGGCTGCTGCACGACGCCGTGCACGACAATCTGACCGGTCTGCCGAACCGCGAATTGTTCATGAACCGGCTGGAGGCGATCATCTCGATCGCCCGCACCGAGGACAAGGTGCGCCCCACGGTCTTCATCATCGACATCGACCGCTTCAAGCAGGTCAATGACGGTCTGGGCATCTCCGCCGGCGACACCATCCTTCTCACCGTCGCGCGCCGGCTGCACCGGCTTCTGAAGCCGAAGGATTCGCTGTCGCGCTTTGCCGGCGACCAGTTCGCGCTGATGCTGCTTTCGGAACAGGACCCGGCCCGCATCGCCGCCATGGCCGACGCCATCAAGCACGCAATCAACAATCCGATCACCTTCGCCAAGCGCGAGATCGTGCTGACCGCCTCGATCGGCCTGATCACCTGGACGACGGCGCAGACCTCGGCCGAGGACATGGTCAAGGACGCCGAGCTTGCCATGCACCAGGCCAAGCGCTTCGGCGGCGACAGGATCGAACCGTTCCGGCCGGCTTTCCGCACTGTCGGCACCGACCGGCTGCAATTCGAATCCGACCTTCGCCGCGCCATCGAGCGGCGCGAGTTCACGCTTGCCTACCAGCCGATCGTGCGGCTGGAGGACGGCAGCGTCGCGGGCTTCGAGGCGCTGCTTCGGTGGGACCATCCGCGTCGCGGCATGATCCCGCCGGGGGACTTCATTCCGGTGGCCGAGAATTGCGGGCTGATCGTGCAGCTCGGCCTGTTCGCCATGCAGCAGGCGGCCGAGGACCTGGCCGCCTGGCAAAAGCAGATCGGCGACGCGCCGCTGTCGGTCTCGGTCAATCTGTCGAGCCGTCAGCTCATCCGCCGCGACCTGGTCAGCGATGTCCGTTCGGTTATCGCGCGCGCCAATCTGAAGCCGCGCTGCTTCCGCCTGGAGCTCACCGAGTCGCTGGTGATGGACAATCCCGAGCAGACCGCGCATGTGCTGACCAAGCTGAAGCAGCTCGGCATCGGGCTCTCGCTTGACGATTTCGGCACCGGCTATTCGTCGCTCTCCTACCTCACCCGCTTCCCCTTCGACACGATCAAGATCGACAAGAGCTTCGTCGACGACGCGACGCCGAAGCGGGCGGTGCTGCTCAAATCCATGGTCAACATGGCGCATGAGCTCGGCCTGTCGGTCGTGGCGGAAGGCATTTCGGACGAAAGCGACGCGCTTGAGCTGCGCCAGATGGGCTGTGAATATGTCCAGAGCTTCATGTTCGGCGCGCCGATGCCCGGCGACCAGGTGCTGAAGACGTTGAGGGAGCAGTATCCGCTGACCCAGGCGTAAATGGTGTGGGCGCGACGCCCATCAACTTCGTCATTCTAGGGCGAAGCAGGAGCGAAGCTCCGTCGCGGAGACCCTAGACTAGAATGACGAAGTTGGGGATGCTCCCGCTAACCCAAAAGCATGACGAATGTGCTATGCATGTCCCGCGGCCGCGCTCAAATGCGCCAGGTCGATGCCGATCGAGGCCAGGATGCGGTCGTATTTGCGCTCGATATCCGTGTCGAACAGAAGCTCGGGCGTGGCCGGACAGGTGAGCCAGCCGTTCTCGGCGATCTCGCTTTCGAGCTGGCCGGCGCCCCAGCCGGAATAGCCGAGCGCCATCAGCGCATGGCGCGGCCCACGCCCCGTGGAGATGGCGCGCAGGATATCGACGGTTGCCGTCAGGCAGATGTCGTCGGAGACGTTGAGCGAGGATTCCACGCGATAGTCGCCGGAATGCAGCACAAAGCCGCGGCTGCGGTCGACCGGCCCGCCATTGCGCACGACGAAATCGCGCGTATGCGCCGGCAGGCGGATGGCTTCCTGCTCGTTCATGATGCCGAGCTGCACCAGCAGGTCCGGAAACAGCATCTGCTGCGTCTGGTTGATGATGAGCCCCATCGCGCCCTCGTCGCTATGGGCGCAGATGTAGATGACGGAGCGCGCGAAGCGGTCGTCCTTCATGCCCGGCATGGCAATCAGAAACTGGTCGTCGAGAAAGCCGCGTCCGGCGGCCGCCTTCTTGTGGCGCAGCAAGTCCATGGCCTGAGCGTAACGCGTTTCGGCAGCGCCGAAAAGATGGTGCGGGTCCCCGATGTCACGCAAATATGATACCGGGAGGCTGACGAAGTCATTGCGCGGCCAAGAACGGACGGTCAAATCACCGCATGCGATATATGAAAGTACTGGTTGTCGGCGTCGTTTTCGGGTGGGCTGCCAGCCTCCCGGCCGAGGCCTCTTCCTCTGTCTGGTACAATACGGAAGGCGGCAAGGTGCGGCTGGTGACCACCGGCAAGCCCGACGAGGCCGGAAAGATCCACGGCGTGCTCGATATCGCGTTGAATCCCGGCTGGAAGACCTATTGGCGCGATCCGGGCGATGCCGGCGTGCCGCCGCAGCTCGACATATCCGGCAGCACCAACATCGTCGACGCCCAATTGTCGTTCCCGCCGCCGCAGCGGCATGACGACGGCTACGGCAAATGGGCCGGCTACGATCGTCCGGTGTCGCTGCCGGTGACCTTCACCGTGTCTTCGCCCGGCCAACCGGCGACCATCGACGCCCATGTCTTCCTCGGCATTTGCGAGACGATCTGCATTCCAGTGCAGACCCGGCTCAGCGTTGACCCCGGCTCCGATCCGGACAATGCGACCGACGCCGCACTGGTGAAAACCGCGCTTGCGACGCTGCCCTCCCCGGCCCGGTCCGATTTCGGCATCAGCGTGCTGCCCGGCGATCACGAAACCCTTGTCGTCCAGGCGCAGTCGCCCGGCGATCCGGAATCCGTCGATTTCTTCATCGCCGGCGAGCGCGACTACATGTTCGGCGCGCCGGTGCGCAACCAGAAGGACGGCAAGCTCGTCTTCACCGTGCCGATCCTCGACCGGCCGTCGGCGGCGCCGACCGATGGCGGGCTCTATTACACGCTGACCAGCGCCGAGGGTTCGGTCGATGGGTTGCTGCCTTTCCCTTGATCCGGCATCTTTTCTTCCAAGCCGCGATTGCGGACGAAAAGCCGCTGCGCACTTTCCTGGACTTGTTGTGAGAGGTTGCTGGCGGCCGCGCAGTCCGATATCGAAGGCGTCGGGCTTTCCCATCTCCCCCAAACGAGGCTCCCATGACCATTTCGGTTGGCGAAAAACTACCTGACGTGACCTTCAAGACGATGACCGCCGATGGCGCAAAGGATATAACGGGCAAAGAGATCTTCGCCGGCAAGAAGGTGGTGCTGTTCGGTGTTCCCGGCGCCTTCACGCCGACCTGCAGCAACAACCATTTGCCGGGCTATCTGGAAAACCATGACGCCATTCTCGCGCGCGGCGTCGACACGATCGCCGTCGTTTCGGTCAACGACGTGCATGTCATGGGCGCCTGGGCGCGCTTCTCGGGCGGAGAGGGCAAGATCCTCTATCTCGCCGATGGCAGCGGTGATTTCGCCAAGGCCGTGGGGCTCGACAACGATCTTTCCGCGGCCGGCATGGGCCTGCGCTCGAAACGCTTTTCGATGATCGTCGACGACGGCAAGGTCGTGGCGCTCAATGTCGAGACCAAGCCTGGCGTCAACGAGAGCGGCGCCGCCAAGATCCTCGAGCAGCTCTGATGCTGGATATCGTCTGGCGCGCGGTGGCGATCGGTATCGGCGCCACGGTGTTCATGGATATCTGGGCGATCATCCTCAACAAGACGATCGGCCAGCCATTGCCCAACTGGGGCATGGTCGGACGCTGGGTGCGGCATCTGCCGGAGAGGATCTTTCACGACGATATCGGCAAGGCGGCGCCCTATGCGCATGAAAAGGCGCTGGGCTGGGCCTTCCACTACTTCGTCGGCATGCTCTACGGCGTGATCCTTGTCGTGCTCGTCGGCGCGGACTGGCTGGCGGCGCCGACCTTCCTGCCGGCCTTCATCCTGGGCATCGTCACCGTCGGGGCCGGCTGGTTCCTGCTGGCGCCCGGCATGGGCGCGGGCTGGGCGGCATCCAGGCTGCCCAATCCGACGAAGGTGCGCGCGCTCAACCTCGCGGCGCACACAGTGTTCGCGCTCGGCATGTTCTCGACAGCGCTGCTAATCCGCTGACGTTGCCCGTCGCTAGCGGCGACTATCTGAGATCAGAATAAGCGGTTCAAATCCCTGCGCCCGTCCACGACGCGAACAATTTCGACCAACTCCACCGGGCCATCGTCCGCATCCGGCACCGTTTCGTAGAGCAGTACGAACGGCGGCGCCACCAACTGCGCGTCGAGGCCCGAATGTCAGGCCGTCTTGCGCCCATGCGTGGTTAGCCGCCAACTGCAGCGCTCGATCCTCTATCCAGTCGTAGTAGCGATCGGCCGCTCTCACGCTTTCGCTGCCGATGATCACATAGATGTCCATTAGGTCGGCTTTGGCCGCTGGCGACCAGCCTACCTTAACGGCCATTCGGCGCAGCGCCCTTCAGCCTCTGCCGAGCTTCCCTTCGCAGGGCATCAAAGTCCAAAGGCTCCGATTTCCCGCTCGCCTTGCCCTCATCCCAGAGCCGCTGCAGCCGGCGCAACTCTTCTTGACGCCGCAATTCGCGCTTGGTCAACCAATCCCGCACCGCTTCGCGCACGATTTCACTCGTGGTGGCGTACTCGCCGGTTTCCACTGCCCCACGCATGACAGTCGCCTGCTGGGTCGTAACCGCCACGCTGATTTTTTCCACGTTTGCCATTGGGCAGCCGTCCTTGCTCTATTACGTCCTTGCAGGATTGCAATCAACGGCGCTGCCGACCTGCTGAATTTAGCGGGCTTTGTTACACGCCCGAGCGCGGCACCGGTTCGTCGATCGGCCGCCAACCGTGCAGGACGCGGCGCGCGTCTGTGTCGTAGGCAAAGTAATTGCCGCCGCCCGCCGGCTGATCCGCGACACGGCTGATCTCGCGGCCATCGAGCAGAAGCAGCAGGAGCGTTCCGACGCCGCCATGGCCAACGAAGGCGATGTTCCCGGCGTCATCGGCGGCGAGCACGGTATCGACCTCGCTCATGATGCGATGCTGGGCGTCTATTGCCCGTTCCCATCCACGGATGCTGACGTGGGGGTTGGCGAAGAACTGGTCGGCAACCGCCTCGAATTCCGGCGGCGGCAGGAAGCCCGTCGCCGACCGGTTGTTCTCGTGCATCCGCTCGCGCACCTCGACAACAAGACCGAGATGGCGCGCCAAGATTTCCGCTGTTTCGATCGCCTTGCGTTCGGCGGACGAGACCACGCGCCTGATCGAGCCGATCCAAGGCTGGCCGAGCATAGCAACGGCCCGCGCCCGACCAATATCGGACAGCCCCCATTCCGGCACCGGGATGTTGGCGTCGATGCGGACCTGGGGATGGGTGATGTAATAGGCGATCGGCAAGGCAGACTTTCTCCGATCAGAGGCGGGCGGGCTAGCCGAAATCAGTAGCTCTGGGTCGAGCGCCGCGCCCTTGGCGCCGCCGGCTGCCTTGCCGGCGCCGGCTTCGGCGCTGCTGCAGGCTTCGGCGCGGCAGACACCGCCGAGACTTTCTTGAACGGTGCCATGCCTTGCCTAGCCAGTTCGTCGGCGCGTTCGTTCTCCGGGTGGCCGGCATGGCCTTTCACCCAATGCCAGGTGACCTTGTGACGCCGGTTGGCCTCGTCGAGCGCTTGCCAGAGCTCGCCATTCTTGACCGGCTTCCTGTCGCCTGTCTTCCAGCCGTTCTTCTTCCAGCCATGGATCCATTTGGAGATGCCGTCCATGACGTATTTGCTGTCGGTATAGAGGTCGACCGTGCAAGGCTCCTTCAGCGCATTGAGCGCGGTGATGGCGGCGAGCAGTTCCATGCGGTTGTTGGTGGTCTCGGCCTCGCCGCCTGAGAGTTCCTTGGTCACGCCGTTATAGCGCAGCACCGCGCCCCAGCCGCCCGGCCCGGGATTGCCCGAGCAGGCGCCGTCGGTGAATATCTCGATCTTCTTGTTCATGTCAGCCCGTATTCGGATGGCGACTTGATGGCGCGGTGGAAGCGCATGCGGCGGATATATTCGGTTGGGTCGCGCTTCATCACCAGCCCGCCGCCTGGAATGGTCAGCCAGTCATAGAGCCTTGTCAGCATGAAGCGCAGCGCCGAGCCGCGCGCCAGCATCGGCAGCGCCGTCTTCTCCTCGCCCGAGAGCGGCCGCACCGACTGATAGCCGGAAAGCAGCGCCGCCCCCTTGGTCAGGTTGAAGGAAAAATCCTTCTCGAAGCACCAGGCGTTGAGGCAGGTGGCGACATCATAGGCATAAAGGTCGTCGCAGGCGAAATAGAAGTCGATCAACCCGGACAGTTTCTCGCCGAGGAAGAAGACATTGTCGGGGAACAGATCGGCATGGATGATGCCTTGCGGCAGGCCCTTCGGCCAGTTGCGCTCGAAATCTTTGAAATCGGCGTCGACCTCGGCTGCCAAACCCGGCTCGACCTCGTCGGCGCGGTCGCGCGAGGCCGCCCAGAGCTTGCGCCAGCCCTCGATCGCCAGCGCGTTCGGCCTTCTCATCTGAAAATCCCGGCCGGCAAGATGGAGGCCGGCGAGCGCCTTGCCCACTTCGCCGCAATGCGTAGCGGTCGGCCGCCTGAGCGACAGGCCTTCGAGGAAGGTGATGATGACGGCAGGCCGGCCGGCCAGCGTGCCGATGACGGTGCCGTCGTGCGCGGTGACCGGCAGCGGGCAGGAAATGCCCTTCCTGGCGAGATGGCCCATCAGGCCGAGAAAGAACGGCAGGTCGGCCTTGTCGACGCGCTTCTCGTAGAGCGTCAGAATATAGGAGCCGGTCGAGGCGTGGACCAGGAAGTTGGAATTCTCGGTGCCCTCGGCGATGCCCTTGTAGGAGAGCAGCTCACCCACCGGATAGGCTTTGAGGAACGCGGTCAGTTCGCCTTCGTTGACGTCGGTATAGACGGCCATACGGTTTCACGCCGCTCCGTTGACGAAGGCCATGTCGGCCGCCGTCAGTTCGACATCGCGCAACACCCGCATCACCGGAAAATCCTCCGTTTCCGTGGCCGTGACGGCCAGATCGATGGTGACGTCGAAGCGCTGCCGGAACGCGTCGATGATCTCGTCGACGATGATCTCCGGCGCCGAGGCGCCGGCCGACAGGCCAAGCGTCCTGATCCCGGCGATCTCATCCCACGGAATTTCGGCGGCGCGCTGCACGAGAAGCGACATCGTCGCACCCGCACGCTCCGCCACTTCGACAAGGCGACGCGAGTTGGAGGAATTGGGAGCGCCGACGACGAGGAAGAGATCGGCCCCGACCGCCGTCTCCTTCACCGCTTCCTGGCGGTTGGTGGTGGCGTAGCAGATCGATTCGGCGGCCGGTGCATGCAGTTCGGGAAACCGCTGCTCGAGCGCCCGGATGATGCCCGCGGTATCCTCGACCGACAAGGTCGTCTGGGTGACGAAGCCCAGCGCCGAAGCGTCGGCGGGCACGAAGCGCGCGGCGTCGGCCTCGGTCTCGATCAGCGTCACGGCGCCCTCCGGCAACTGGCCCATCGTGCCGATCACTTCCGGGTGGCCGGCGTGACCGATCAGGAGCACATGCCGGCCGAGCCGCTGGTGGCGCATCGCCTGCTTGTGCACCTTGGAGACGAGCGGGCAGGTGGCATCGAGGTAGAAAAGATTGCGCGCCTCGGCATCCGCCGGCACCGATTTCGGCACGCCATGCGCGGAAAAGACCACGGGCGACTGACGATGCTCGGGCGGTATCTCGGAGAGTTCCTCGATGAACACGGCGCCGAGGCTCTGCAGTCCTTCGACGACGTAGCGGTTGTGCACGATCTCGTGTCGGACATAAACCGGCGCGCCGTATTTTTTCAGCGCCAGCACCACGATCTGGATGGCGCGATCGACGCCGGCGCAGAAGCCGCGCGGCTGGCAGAGCCTGATCGTCAGCGGTGGCTTTTTCTCAATCATGAATACTGGCCGGTTCGGTCGTAGCGCTGGACGCGAAATGAGATGCACACCCCTGCCCTGTCAAGAGCCGCGGCGCTCAATGCTCTTTCGCCGGGCGACGCAACCTCAGGATCAGCACGGCGGCAAGGGCGGCGGCCAGCCCGTACCAGGTGACGGCGTATTGCAGGTGATTGTTCGGCAGGTCGATGATGGTGACGCCTCCCACCGGCAGGCCGCCTGGGTTCGGCGTCTTGTCGGCATCGATGAAGAACGGCACCAGCACGAAGCCGGCCGGCAAGCCGGCCGTCGCCGCCATGACGTCGCGGTCCTTCCAATAGAAGATGTTCTTGGCGACGTCATTGTCGGGAAGCATCATCGAGGGCTTTGCAGGCAGCGGATTGCGGGCAAGCCCGGTCACGGTAACCTTGCCGGCAATCTCGCCCTGTTGGCGCTTGCCCGGATCCTTGAGGTCGTAGGGAACGAAGCCGCGGTTGACGAGGACGAAGCGGCCGTCCTCGAGCTGCAGGGGGGTATAGACGTTGAAGCCGCTGTCGCCTTCCCAGGTGGAAAAGAAATGCCGCTCGCCTTGGTGCAGGAAAGTGCCGGTCACCGTCACCGGCGTGTAATCGACGTCATGGGAAGCGGCGAATTGCTTCTCGACGTCGGCCAGCGGCAATGGCGCTGAATGCGTGCGCTTGTCGATGGTGGCGAGCAGGCCCTCCTTCCAGTGCAGGCGTTGGACCTGCCAGGTGCCCAGCCCGATCAGGACGGCGAACAGCACAAGGCCGAGACCAACCAGCAACGCGGAGCGCGGCCGTGTACGGCCGGCCACTGAGCCTGTCATCCCGTTCATCCCTGGGATTCCAGCCTGCCCTCTGAGGCCTTTTTCGAATATTGCAAGGTGATCAGCACGCCCTTGATCAGGCGCAGCGCCGTCAGGCAGAGCACCAGTGCCAGCGGTATCCACAAGATGAAGTGCAGCCAGAGCGGCGGGCTGAGCGTCACCTCCATCCATAATGCGAGGCCGACGACGATGAAGCCGATGATCAGGATGACGAACACCGCCGGTCCGTCGCCGGCATCGGCGAAGGAATAGTCGAGCCCGCAATTGTAGCAGCGCTTGCCGACGGTGAGGAAACCGGAGAATAGCTTGCCTTCGCCGCAGCGCGGGCAACGACCATGCAGGCCGGCCGAGATCGGATCGATGGGTGGCCAGATCGCCTTGTCTTCTTCATCCATGTCGGCACCCTAGACCTTTCCGCCCCAAAAAATAAGGCGGCCACGTCGCCGCAGCCGCCCTTGGGATTTGGAGGGCCGTCGGTTTAATGGCCTTCGATCAGCGCGCCGTTCGAGGCCCAGACATAGATGCAGCTGAACAGGAACAGCCAGACCACGTCGACGAAGTGCCAGTACCAGGCGGCCGCCTCGAAGCCGAAATGCTGCTTCGGCGTGAAGTCGCCGCGCATCGCGCGCACCAGGCAGACCAGCAGGAAGATGGTGCCGATGATGACATGGAAGCCATGGAAGCCGGTCGCCATGAAGAAGGTGGCGCCGTAGATCGAATCCCGGAAACCGAACGGAGCGTGCATGTACTCGTAGGCCTGCACCATGGTGAACAGCATGCCGAGGCCTACGGTCAGCACGAGGCCGTTGACCAAGCCCTTGCGATCGCCATGCAGCAGCGCGTGGTGCGCCCATGTCACCGTCGTGCCCGACAGAAGCAGGATGATGGTGTTGTAGAGCGGCAGGTGAAAAGGATCGAGGACCTCCAGGCCCTTCGGCGGCCAGACGCCACCGGTGAAGGCGGTGCGGGCATACTGGTTTGCCTCGCCGGGGAAAAGACTTGCGTCGAAGAAGGCCCAGAACCAAGCGACGAAGAACATCACCTCGGAGGCGATGAACATGATCATGCCGTAGCGCAGGTGCAGCGACACGACACGCGTGTGGTGGCCTTCATGCGCTTCCTTGATGGTGTCCGACCACCAGGCGAACATCGTGTAGAGCACGATGATCATGCCGATGAAGAACAGCCACGGATTGGCGATGTTGTGGCCGAAGACCGGGAAGTTGCCGCCCTTCAGATACTGCATCAGACAGACGCCACCGACAGCGGTGACCAGCGCGCCGACCGAACCCAGGAAAGGCCAGGGGCTCGGGTTGACGAGATGGTAGTCGTGGTGTGGTTTTGCGTGCGCGTCTGCCATATCAACCCCCGAGGCTTGCTTCGGAATCTGGAACTTTGTTGCTGCTGCCAGCGGCCGGCGCCGACGAGGCGACAGGCTGTTTCTTTTCGACCGGGAACATCGTGTAGGACAGGGTGATCGTCTTCAAGTCCTTGAGTTCCGGCACATTGACGATGTCCGGATCGACATAGAACACGACCGGCATATCCAGCGTCTCGCCGGGCTTCAGCGTCGTGTCGGTGAAGCAGAAGCACTCCACCTTGTTGAAATAGGCGCCGGCCATTTCAGGCTGCACGTTGAACGAGGCGCGGCCGGTGATGGGGCGGTCGAACTTGTTGGTGGCGCTGTAATGCGCCTGGGTCGTCTGGCCGATCTTGATCGTCACCGAACGGGCGACCGGCTCGAACTGCCACGGAATGCCGTTGGTGTTGGCATCGAAGCGGATGGTTATGTCGCGGTCGAGGATGCGACCGGCATATTGCTTCTCGGCGCGCTGCGTGGTGCCGCCATAGCCGGTGACCTGGCAGAACATCTTGTAGAGCGGCACCGCCGCATAGGCCATGCCGATCATGCCGGTGAAGAAGGCAAGGCAGACGGCGGCGACGATACCGTTGTTGACCTTGCGCGGGTTGCTCAAGTCGCCGCTCATCAGCCGCCTCCGAACAGACCTGAGCCGGTCAAGCTCGCGCCATGGTGGCCGAAGCGCACGATGGTGGCGGCATAGAAGACGATGACCAATGCGGCCAGCGCGACTCCGATGGCGACGGAGCGGTTGCGGCGCGCCTTGCGCTGGCGCTCGGTCAGCGTGACCAGTTCGAGGTCCTTGTCGGCCACGGTCATGCTCCCCCCATCATGAGCGCGCGCCCGACGACGCAATCGACGAGATAGGCGGCGAAGATGGCGAAGAGATAGAGCAGCGAATAGCCGAACAGGGCCTTGGCCGGCTTCATCGCGCGGTCGTCATCAGCCATGGCAAGCACTTTCCAGGCGTACCAGACGAAGCCCAGGCCGAGGATCGCCGAGACGACGCCATAGCCGGCCGTGGTGTATCCGAGCGCCCAGGGCAGCACGCCGACCGGCGCCAGGATCAGCACATAGGCAAAGATCTGCCGGCGGGTCGAGGCCTGGCCGGCGACATTCGGCATCATCGGGATGCCGGCGCGGGCGTAGTCGTCGGACTTGAACAGCGCCAGCGCCCAGAAATGCGGCGGCGTCCACAGGAAGATGATCAGGAACAGGATCACGCTTTCGAGGCTGACGGAGCCGGTCACCGCGGCCCAGCCGATCACCGGCGGGATCGCGCCGGCGGCGCCGCCGATGACGATGTTCTGCGGCGTCCAGCGCTTCAGCCACATGGTGTAGATGACGGCGTAGAAGAAGATGGTGAAGGCGAGAAGCCCTGCCGAGAGCCAGTTGACCAGCACGCCGAGCGTCATCACCGACAGCACCGAGAGCACGAGGCCGAAGCTCAGCGCCTCGCCTGGCGTGACGCGGCCGGCCGGCACCGGGCGGCCGGCGGTCCTGGTCATCACCGCGTCGATGTCGGCGTCGTACCACATGTTGAGCGCGCCGGAAGCACCAGCACCGATCGCGATCGCCAGGATGGCGATCACCGCCAGCAACGGATTGATGGCGACAGGCGCGGCAACCATGCCGACAAAGGCCGTGAACACGACCAGCGACATGACGCGTGGCTTCAGGAGGGCGAAGAAATCGCCGGCGGTCGCTTCCGACATGCGAAAGCCAACTTCCTCCATCAATCTGTCGTCGGCAAGGGCCATGCGTACTTAAAGTCCATGATTCCGTTGGCCAAGACCGCCGGCGAACCGGCGGCCTCGTGTTCTCGAGGCCGCCTACTTGATCTTCGGCAGCTGTTCCCACTGGTGGAACGGCGGCGGCGAAGGCAGCTGCCATTCGAGCGTGGTGGCGCCCTCGCCCCACGGATTGGCGCCGGCGACGCGCTTCTTCTGGAAGGCCTCGAACACGCCGTAGAGGAAGATCGCAACGCCGACGGCAGCGATGTAAGAGCCGTAGGACGAGATCATGTTCCAGCCGGCGAAGGCGTCCGGATAGTCGACGGTGCGGCGCGGCATGCCGGCGAGGCCGAGGAAGTGCTGTGGGAAGAAGATCAGGTTGACGCCGACAAAGGTGACCCAGAAATGGGTGTTGGCGATAACCGGCGAGTACATATAGCCGGTCATCTTCGGGAACCAGTAGTACCAGCCGGCGAAGATCGCGAACACGGCCCCCAGCGACAGCACGTAGTGGAAGTGCGCGATCACGAAATAGGTGTCGTGCAGTGAGCGGTCGAGGCCGGCATTGGCCAGCTGGACGCCGGTGACGCCGCCGATGGTGAACAGGAAGATGAAGCCCAACGCCCACAGCATCGGCGGCTTGAAGGAGATCGAGCCGCCCCACATGGTGGCGATCCAGGAGAAGATCTTCACGCCGGTCGGCACCGCGATGACCATGGTGGCGAACACGAAGTAACGCTGCGTGTCGAGCGACAGGCCGGTCGTGTACATGTGGTGCGCCCAGACGATGAACCCGACAGCGCCGATCGCGACCATGGCGTAGGCCATGCCGAGATAGCCGAACACCGGCTTCTTCGAGAAGGTCGAGACGATGTGGCTGATGATGCCGAAGCCCGGCAGGATCAGGATGTACACTTCGGGGTGGCCGAAGAACCAGAACAGGTGCTGGAAGAGGATCGGATCACCGCCCTGGTCCGGCACGAAGAAAGCAGTGCCGAAATTGCGGTCGGTGAGCAGCATGGTGATGGCGCCCGCCAGAACCGGCAGCGACAAGAGCAGCAGGAAGGCGGTGATCAGCACGGCCCAGGCAAACAGCGGCATCTTGTGCAGCGTCATGCCGGGCGCGCGCATGTTGAAGATGGTGGTGATGAAATTGATGGCACCGAGGATCGACGACGCGCCGGCGATATGGATCGACAGGATCGCGAGGTCCATCGCCGGACCAGGCTGGCCGGAGGTCGAGAGCGGCGGGTAGATCGTCCAGCCGCCGCCGACGCCGAAAGCGCCCGGCGCGCTCGGCACGAACATCGAGGAGAGCAGCAGGATGAAGGCCGGAGGCAGCAGCCAGAAGGAGATGTTATTCATGCGCGGGAAGGCCATGTCCGGCGCGCCGATCATAATCGGCACCATCCAGTTGGCGAAGCCGCCGATGAGCGCGGGCATGACCATGAAGAAGATCATGATCAGGCCGTGCGCGGCGCCGAAGGCGTTATACATGCTCTTGCCACCGTCGATGGCGGCGTCGCCCTGCATGCCGTAGACCATCTGCGCCAGGCCGCTGAAGATCTGGATGCCCGGCTCCTGCAGCTCCATGCGGATGGCGACCGAGAGCGCGGCGCCGATGACGCCGGCAATGATCGCGAAGATCAGGTAGAGCGTGCCGATGTCCTTATGGTTGGTCGAGTAGACCCAGCGGACCCAGCCATGCGGCCTGTGGTCGCCATGATCGTGAGCTGCAGCCTCTGCCATGTTCCGCTCCGTTCCCTAAATCTTGCTAACCCGCGGCATCAGTTGCCGGCGGCCGCTACCTTGTTGGTACCATCGATCTCGGCCATCAGCGCCTTGTTGGCGGCAGGCACATCGGTCTTGGCCGTCTCCAGCCAGGTCTTGAACTGCGCATCGGACACGACGCGGACCGCGATCGGCATGAAGGCATGGTCCTTGCCGCAGAGCTGCGAGCACTGGCCGTAATAGAGGCCTTCCTTCTCCGCCTTGAACCAGGTCTCGTTGGTGCGGCCGGGCACGGCGTCCATCTTGATGCCGAAGGACGGCACGGCGAAGGAGTGGATGACGTCGGTCGCGGTGATCAGCACGCGGGTCATGGTGTTGACCGGCACGACCAGCTCGTTGTCGACCGCGAGCAGGCGAGGATAGAGGGCGCGATCTTCCTTGCCGGCCTTGGCGCGGTCGGCATCCTGGAGAACCGCCGAGTTGAAGGAGAAGCTCTTGTCGACCTGGTATTCGTAATCCCAGTTCCACTGGTTGCCGGTCGCCTTGACGGTGAGCTTGGCTTCTTCCGGCGGGGTGTATTGCGCGGTGAGCAGCTGGAAGGAGGGAATGGCGATGAGCAGAAGCACGATCACCGGCCCGACGGTCCAGATCACCTCGATCAGAGTGTTGTGGCTGGTCCTGGACGGCACCGGGTTGGCGCTGGCGCGGAAGCGCAGGATGCAGACGAGCAGCAGCACCAGCACGAGGATGGTGATCGGGACGATGAACCACATGGTATAGTTCCCGAACCGCTCGATCTGCCGCATCATATCGGTCGCCGGCGCCTGGAAGGTCATTTCCCACGGCCGCGGCTGATCGGCATGGGCCGCCCCACTGGAGAAGAGCACGGCTGAAGCTGCCGCACCTGCCAAGAATTCAGCGCTCGCCAGGAATTTCCTCATCGCCCTCTCGTCTCCCACTTCCCGCGATCTGGTCGCACCAATAACGGACGGTGCCGGGATCGGGAATCCCGGTCTGTCCCTAGGGTGGTTCAAACCATACTCTATTTGCCTCCGCAAGAAAGGAGCGGAGGAAACCGTGCGGCATTTTTGCGCGCAGGCCGAAGGCCGTCTTCAGGCCTCGCCGCACTATATGCGCAACGGTCGCAATTCGGGCGAATTTGCTTTGGAAAAGCATGGAATTGCCGGTATCGGGGCGGGCCGGCGACGGTCTCGTCCTTTACTTGGCCCCGGCGCGGCTTAAAGTGCCGTGATTCGCAATGGAGCCGTCATGACTTCCTGGCTTTCGAGAACCTTGGCGAAGGTCGTTCTTGCCCTTGCCTTGCTCGGCGTCGGCATAGCCGTTGGCGCCGCCGCCGCGCCGAACAACGCCGCGCCCCCGAGCGGCACGGTAAAGTCGACGCATGGCGCGTGGTCGATCATCTGCGACACGCCGGCGGGCGCGACCTCCGAACAATGCGTGATGATGCAGAACGTCGTCGCCGAGGACCGTCCCGAAATGGGGCTTTCGGTCGTGGTGTTGCGCACCGCCGACAACAAGGCCGAGATCCTGCGCGTGCTGGCGCCGCTCGGCGTGCTGCTGCCCAACGGCCTTGGCCTCAATGTCGACGGCAAGGATATCGGCCGGGCCTATTTCGTGCGCTGTTTCCAGGACGGCTGCTACGCCGAGGTCATCCTCGAAAAGCCGCTGCTCGACACTTTGAAGAGCGGCACCTCGGCCACCTTCATCGTCTTCCAGACGCCGGAGGAAGGCATCGGCATTCCCGTCGACCTCAAGGGCTTTGCGGAAGGCTTCGCCGCCCTACCTTGATCTCTTGCCCATGCGCCGCTCCTGACGCTGAGGTCCGGGGGCGAATGCGCGATTGGCGGCCAGGAGGGTCAATGCGCGCGAATTTATCCGCTTTCATCGCCGGTCTGGCACTGGTCGCCGCGGTTCCGGCCGCACGGGCCGAGGATGCCGAAATCCTCCAGAAGCCCGAGCCGGCAGCGATCCTCGATATCGCCAAGGGTTTCGGCTCGGCCAAGATGGACAGGGACGACAATGGCGATCCGATGATTTCCGGGCGGATCGAGGGCGTCAAATACGTGATCTATTTCTATGGCTGCGAAAACCACGAGAACTGCAAATCGCTGCAGTTCTCGACCGGTTACACCGACCCGCTGACCGCAGAACAAGCCAACGCCTGGAATGCAAAATACCGCTGGGTGAAGGCCTATTCGGGCGACGGCTCGAATTTCAAGATGGATGTCTCCTTTACGGGCGGCATCACCAAGGCCAATCTGGAGGAGCAGTTCTCCAACTGGGACGCGATGGCCGGCAACATCAAGGGCTTCCTCAGCGGCGGGTGACGGCGCCGCAATAGCCGGCCTCATCCCTGTTGGCGATTGTGCGACGGCAGCTTCGCGCCTACATCCGGTGCAACGGTTTTGTTTCCACGAATGGATTTGCCATGAACAGCCTGATCGGCCAATTCGACATTTCCGACGATCGCGTCAAAGAGATCGTCGCCGAGACCATCAAGGGCGCCGACGACGGCGAGCTGTTCCTCGAATACAGCGAGAGCGAAGCGCTGATGTTCGACAACGGCCGGCTGAAGACAGCCAATTTCAACACCGACCAGGGATTCGGCCTGCGCGCCGTGGCCGGCGAGGCCAGCGGCTATGCGCATTCCAGCGATCTCTCCGAAGCCTCGCTGCTGCGCGCAGCCGACGCCGTCTCGGCGGTCAAGGGCGGCTACTCCGGCACGCTGGCCGGAGCGCCCGCCCGCACCAACCGCCACCTCTATGGCGACGAGAATCCCATCCCCTCGCCGTCCTTCGAGGCCAAGGCCAAGCTGCTGCAGGAAATCGACGGCTGGCTGCGGGCCAAGGATCCGCGCGTGCGCCAGGTGACGGCCTCGCTCGCAGCTTCCTGGCAACATGTCGAGATCGTGCGCGGCGACGGCCAGATCGTGCGCGACATCCGCCCGCTGGTCCGCATCAACGTCTCGGTCGTGGTCGGCAGCGGCGACCGGCAGGAGAGCGGCTCCTACGGGATGGGCGGCCGCAAGAGTTTTGGCGAGTTCGTCAGCGAGGAAAGCTGGAAGCATGCGGCCGGCGAGGCGCTGCGGCAGGCGCTGGTCAATCTCGAGGCCGTCCCAGCGCCCGCCGGCACCTTCGACATCGTGCTGTCCAGCGGCTGGCCTGGCGTGATGCTGCACGAGGCGGTCGGCCACGGGCTGGAGGGCGATTTCAACCGCAAGAAGACATCGGCGTTCGCCGGCCTGATGGGCCAACAGGTGGCAGCGAAGGGCGTCACCGTGGTCGACGACGGCACCATTCCCGAGCGGCGCGGCTCACTCACCGTCGACGACGAAGGGACGCCGTCGGCGCGCAACGTGCTGATCGAGGACGGCAAACTGGTCGGCTATATGCAGGACCGCCAGAACGCCCGGCTGATGGGCATGAAGGCGACCGGCAATGGCCGCCGCGAAGGCTACGCGCACCAGCCGATGCCGCGCATGACCAACACCTACATGACCTCGGGCGACATGCAGCCGGAAGAGATCATCGCATCGGTCAAGAACGGCATCTACGCCGTCTCCTTCGGCGGCGGCCAGGTCGACATCACCTCGGGCAAATTCGTGTTCGGCTGCACCGAGGCGTACATGATCGAGAACGGCAAGGTGACGCAGCCGATCAAGGGGGCAATGCTGATCGGCAACGGACCGGACGCCATGCACCGCGTCAGCATGATCGGCAACGACATGCAGCTCGACAACGGCATCGGCATGTGCGGCAAGGCCGGACAGGGCGTGCCCGTCGGCGTCGGCCAGCCGCATCTCAGGATGAACCAGATGACGGTGGGCGGCACCAGGGTTTGAGGCGCCTGAATGCAGGCGCTTGAAATCGGCTCGGCCGTCGTCGACGTTACCCTTATCCTACAAAGGTAAGGTCGCGATGTCTGTTTTTGAAAAGCTCATGACCACCCTCTCGGCCAAGGGACAGGTAATTCTGCCAAGCGCCATCCGGAAACGGAGAGGCTGGGGCGCGGGAACGAGGCTTGAGATTGAGGAGACGCCGGAAGGGGTGCTTTTGAAGCTGGCGCCTGTCTTTGCGGCGGCGCAGCCAAACGACGTTTTAAGCTCCCTGCCGTCCCGCGGCGCGTCGAAGACGTTGGAAGAAATGGATACGGGCGTGCTCGCCGAAGCACGGCGGCGCCATGCGCGCGATTGGGAGGCATAAGGCCTGGGCCATCGGGACTTTGGGCACGCTGGCGCGTTCAGCCAGGCCGATGCTCGCATTCCGACCTGAAGGCATCCTCGACCTTGAAGTGAACACAATCGTGTTAGGACATTATTAATTGTTCACTTGGCGGGGCGGGCGTTTGCGCCTTAGCCTGCCGCCAGTCTTCTCGTTGCGGTGGTGTTGGCAATGCAGCGTTCCCCTGGCGTCCTGACCTCTTCTCTCCTCCTTGGTTTTGTTTCGTTGATCGGTGCAACTTCGCTGCAGGCTGGCCCTGCCGCGGCGGCCCAGTCCACATGGTTCAAGCGAATGTCGACGCAATCTGCGGCTTCCGCCACGGTCGGCGGCAGCACCAGCGTGCCGTATGGCTGGCTCGATTTCTGTCATCGCCGGCCGAAGGAGTGCAAGGTGCCCGCCCTGCCCGCTACAAGCGTCAAGCTGACCGCGCAGAACATGAGCATCCTCAAGCGGATAAACCTGAAGGCGAACCGCTCCATCAAGCCGGTCAGCAACTACGACCACTGGGGCACGATGATGGACCATTGGGACTATCCGACGGACGGCAAGGGCGATTGCAAGATTTACGCGCTCTACAAGCGCAAGCTTCTCCAGGAAGCGGGATTTCCTCGGCAGGCTCTGCTGATGACGGTGGTGCGCGACCTGCACAATGAGGGCCACACGATCCTGACGGTGAAGACCGACAAGGGCGACCTCGTGCTGGACAATCTGGTCGACGAAATCCGGCCCTGGAACGCCACCGGCTATTATTTCCTGAAGCGCCAGTCGCAGCAGAACCCGAATGTTTGGGTGTCGATCGACCAGCGCGGCGGCACGGCGAAACGGCTGTCTCCGAACTCGTAGAGACCAGAGCATTCACCGTTCACGGAAACGGCAAACTGCTCTATCTCCTGGGACGCAAATCCGGACCGGAGGCTACGGCGAAGTGGCCGGGCCCCACCCCTCCAGCTTTCGCTGGAGTCGCTGTCGGCCTGGCCCGAGCGGCTTGGTCTGCTTTGACAGCCTGACCCGTCACAAACCCGATATCCTCTGCCTCGCAAAATACACGGGCCGGAAAGTCCGGCCCATGTACGGGGCGTTGTCGCCTCGCGGCCATGTAGCCTTGCGGCCTACTGCTTACAGGGCGGTTCGCCAGGATGCCCGCAGGCCGGCTTCCTGTTTCCCTGCGGAGGCTGCTCCTTGGGCTGCTGCGGCAGACGCCGCTCCTGCGGCTGAGGCCTCGGCTGCCGCTCCAGGCGTCTCTCTTGCATCTGAGGCTGAGGCCTCGGCTGCTGCAGGTGTCTCTCTTGCACCTGAGGCATTGGCTGCGCCTGGAACTCCGGCCTTTGCGGCCTGAGCACCTGCATGTTCGGCCTTTCCCGCTGGAAGTTGCGCTGGGCGTTGGTGCCCGCGCCGGTGGCTCCCTCTTCGCCGTTCTGCGGCCTGCGGAACTTCCTGTTTCCGTTGGCCGAACCCTGATTCTGGTCGGAGAACACACTCGGATTGTTCTTCCTGAGCCGCTCCTGCAGGCTCGGCCGGTTCTCGGCAGGCGCGCCGTTGACGGTCGGCAGCTTGCGGAACTTCCTGCCTCTGTCGCCTCCGTTGACCGAACCTTGATCGCTCGGGCCGACAGCTGTCTGGCCCGCCGAGAGATCCTTGCGTGTTAGTTTCCTCGGCTTGCCTTCGTTCTGGCCGGACAACGCATTCGGATTGTTCTTCCCGAACCTCTGCTGGTCATTTTGCTCATTCTCGCCCGGCGCGCCATTGATGGTTGGCAGCTTGCGAAACTTCTTACCTCTATCGCCTGCGTTGACCGAACCTTGATCGCTCGGGCCGACAGTTGTCTGGCCTGCCGACAGATCCTTGCGTGTCAGCTTCCTCGGTCTGCCTTCGTTCTGGCCAGACAACGCATTCGGATTGTTCTTCCCGAACCTCTGCTGGGCGTTCTGCCCGTTCTCGCCCGGCGCGCCGTTGATGGTTGGCAGCTTGCGCAACTTGCCGTTCCTGCTCTGACCGTTGACAGCTCCGTTCTGCTGGCCGTTGTCCATAACGGGGCCGCCAGCATTCCCGGTAGCCTGCTGGTCGCCACCTACCGTGCTTTGCTTGCCCGGCACCTTCCTGTTGGGCGCGTTCTGACCGTTGAGCACCGGCCTGCCGTTGACAAGCGGCAGCGCCTTGCCGTCAGCTCCCGGCAAGGCGTGATCGGTCGAGAGCTTGCCCATCGTCCTCGCCTGCGGGGTCGCAGCCGGCTGCTGGCCCTGCGTGACAGCCTGGCCCGGCTTCAGCGATTGCGGCGTCGCACCAGGCTGCTGGCCCTGCGCGGCAGCCTGGCCCGGCTTCAGCGGCTGGCCGCCCCCACTTTGCTTGAACAGCACCACCCTTTTCTGCAGCAACGGCGGCAGCGCCACCTTGGCCGCCAGCGCAGCCGCGCCCGCACCAACCGCCATCTTCTGCCCGGTGGTGAGGCGGCTCGGTGCATTGGCATTTGGCTGTTCCGTCTGATTGGCCGCCTCGCTGTTGATCGTCGTGTTGTTGATGTTGTTGATGACGGTCGTGTTGTGAATGTTGTTGAAGATGACGTCGTTCGGCGGCGGCACGATGTCACGCGGCGGCCTGACCCAGACCGGCACGGGGACGAAGACCGGCGTCGGCAGGACGTAAACATCGACCGGCGGCGGGGGCGGCGGCAGCACGACGAAATCCGGCGGAGGCGGCGGCAGGAAGACCACCGCAACCGGCGGAGGCGGCTCGAAATCGAAATCGGGGTCGTCGAAATAGAGCACCGGACGATCGACGTAGACGATTTCCTCCGGCGGTGGCGGCGGTACGTCATAGACGATGACCGAGAAGCTCGGCGGCGGCTCGAGCGCGGCGTCGAAATGTTCCAGCCGGCGGCGCGCGTCCCAGGCATGCGGGCCGTGCGGATAGCGTTCGAGATAGGACCAGTAGGCCTCCGGCGTGTCGCGCATCCAGGTCTGGCGCCAGGTGATCGCCTCGCGCCGCGCCGCGATGATGGCGCGCACGCGCTTGGCCATCGGATCGTGCGGATAGGCGACGAGGAAATCCTCATAGCCGCGCATGGTGTCGCGATCGAGGGCCGCGACATAGGCGTCGTGGGCGTCGAAGTCCCGTATCTCTCTCGTACGATCGGCCCGGGATTCGGCCTCGGAAACCTTCGGCGCCGGCGCGTCCGGGGCGCGGTCGAAGAAGACGAAGGGTGCATCGATCTTCGAGGCGTCCCACGGCACCTCTGCCCCTTGCGTCACCTCGTTGACACGCAGGCGCGTGCGGTCGAACACATCCTCGAGCGACAGGCCGCCGTCGCGCATCATCTCGGCCAGCGCCTGGGCATAGGCGCCATAGGGTCCCTTGCCTTCCGGCGCCACCGTGCCCGGCGCGGCGTTGAAGGCGACCAGCATGTTCGGATCGGGCTCGACCAGCGCCAGGCCGCCCGCCAGCGGCTGGTTCCACTGGGGAAAGTCATTTGGCCGCGCCGCATCCAGCACCACGATGTTGACCTTGTTCGGCAGGGCGGCGAGCGGCCTGGTAAGGTCGGAGACCCGCACCGCCTGGATCGGTACGTCGGCCGGATTGGCGATCTTGGCGTCGACCGGCAGGAAATAATTCTCGCCCTCGAACTGCGCACCGTGGCCGGCCAGGTAGACGAAGACGACTGCGTTGGGACCGGCGGCCGAAACCTTGGCGAGAAAATCGCGATAGGCGCCGCGCAGCGATTCCTGATCGACATCGCGCGCGCCGACCACGTCGAATCCCGCCGCCTGCAAGGTCTGCGCGATCAAACCGGCATCGTTGGCCGGCGTTGCCAGCGCGCCCGATGGATAGGCGGCATTGCCGATGACGAAGGCAAGGCGCCTTTGCTCTTGCGCGAGGGCGCCGGTCGCCGAGACGGCGACGACAAGGAAGAGAACGAAAAAACCGAGGAATTTCTGGAACATCCGCATTTCAGGCCACCGCTGCAAGAGCAACCGACGCTGTCGAGGCCCTTCCCCTCCTCCAGCGAATCCAGCCTAGACCGTGCAAAGAGGCGGCTTTGCGGCGCGATTCCGGCGGCTTGCGAGCAAGCGCGCCGGAAGCGGCGGCTTCAACAAAATGTGATCGTGGTTGGGCTGGCTACCGCCGCCTTCTCGGCTTTTCCAGCAGCGCCACGGCTTCGACATGCGGCGACCACAGGAACTGGTCGATCGGCGTGACGCTCTTCAGCACATAGCCGCCATCGATCAGGATCCGCAGGTCCCGCGCGAGCGTCGCCGGATTGCAGGACACCGCCGCGACCAGCGGCACTTCGGAGCGGGCGATCTGCTTCGATTGGTCCTCGGCGCCGGCGCGCGGTGGATCGAAGACCAGCCCGTCGAAGGCGTTCAACTCCTTGACGGTCAGCGGTCGTCGGAACAGGTCGCGGCGTTCGCCGGTCACCCGCTTCAGGCCGCTGGCGAAGCGAAAGGCGCGGTCGAGCGCGGCAAGTGCCGCTGCATCGCCTTCGACGGCATGAACCTCCGACTTCACTGCCAGGCGAAGCGCGAAGCTGCCGCAGCCGGCAAACAGGTCCGCGACCTTCCTGGCGCGCGACAGATGCTGGCCGACAAGCCCTGCCATCGTCTGCTCGGCGGCTACCGTCGCCTGCAGGAAGGCGCCGGGCGGCACGGCGACGGCGACCGGTCCGAATTGCACCACCGGCTTCTTCGGCTCGACGACAATCTCGCCATCGACGGACAGCCTGGCCAGGCCCTCGGCCATGACGAAATTCGATGCGATGCGGCGCTGGTGGTCGCCGAGCTTGCCGGATTCCTGGACGGCAACATCGAGGCCGGAAGCGGTGACGGTCACCGTCATGTGGAAAGCCTTCGGCGTGGCGCAGACCAATCCGGCGAGCGCGCGCAACTTATCGAGCGACGAGACGATCGCCGGAAGCGAGATCGGGCATTCCTCGATCGGGATGATCTCCGAGGACAGCGCGCGCACGAAGCCGAGCAGCATGCCTGCCTCGGCCCGCCTTGCGCTGAAAGTGACGCGGCGGCGGGTGTGCGGCGCGCAAGGCACCAGCGCGCCGATCTCGCAAGCGATGCCCTTGGCCTTCAGCGCCTGCAAGACCCTCTCGCGCTTCCATTGCTGGTAGGCTTCCGCTTCGAAATGCTGCAATGCGCAGCCGCCGCATTCGGTGAAATGGCGGCAGGCCGGATCAATCCTGAGCGGCGAGGCTTCCAATACCGACATCAGCGTGGCGCGGTCCTTCTGGCGTGCAGCGGTGACCGTTTCGCCGGGCAGCGTGAACGGGACAAAAACCTCCCCGCCCTCGGCATTGGCGATGCCGTCGCCCTGCGAACCGAGCCTGGCGATCGTGAAGCGTGTGCTCATCGCCCGTCCTTCATGGCGGCGAGCAGGAACTCGCGGTTGCCGTCGCCGCCTTCGATCGGCGATGGGTGGACGCCCAGCACGCGCCAGCCGGAAATGCCGGCAAGCCAATCGCACAAATTCCCGGCAATGCGCTCGGCATCGCCCGGGTCCTTGAGCAGGCCGCCCTTGCCGATCGCCTCGCGCCCGGCCTCGAATTGCGGCTTGATGAGAAGGATTGCCTTGGCGCCCTCGCCGGCCAAGTCAAGCGCCGGCGGCAGCGCCAGCTTCAGCGAGATGAAGGAGACGTCGCAAACCAGGAACCCGGGAATGCGGCCGCCGAGATCAGCTGCCGTCACGTCGCGCGCGTTCAGCCCTTCGATCACCGTCACACGCAGGTCGCCGGCAATATCGGGATGTATCTGGCCGTGGCCGACATCGATGGCCGTGACGTGTGCGGCGCCACGCTCGAGCAGCACTTGGGAGAAGCCGCCGGTCGAGGCACCGACATCGAGCGCCTCGCTTCCGGAGGGATCGAGGCCGAAATGGTCGAGGCCGGCAATCAGCTTCAGCGCCGCGCGCGAGACATAGGCCTGGGCCGGATCGGCGATGGCGACCAGGCAGTCCGGCGCGACGGGCTGGCCGGGCTTGCGGGCAAGGATGCCGTCGACCGTCACCGTGCCGCGCTCGACCGCGTCGCGGGCGCGCGAGCGGCTCGCAAACAGGCCACTCCCGACGAGCAATTCGTCGAGCCGCTGGCGCCGGCTGACTGGCACAGGGGAACTCATCGGCTTTCATTGGCGAAAGCCGGGCGCGAACGCAATGGGGTTTGAATATCGGGCGATAGGCCGCAGAATGCCGGCAGGAACAGGCCGTTCGTCGGTCGGCGGAGGTGACAATGCTGAAGGGTACCTGTCATTGCGGCGCGGCGCACTGGACGCTGGAAGGCGATCCCGGCGGAATCACCGCCTGTAATTGCACGCTTTGCCGCCGCTACGGCACGCTCTGGGCTTACGACTATGTCGACGAACGCATTCGCGTGGCCGGGCCGCTGAAGTCTTACACACGCGCCGAGGTGGCGGAGCCCGCGCTGGAAATCCTGTTCTGTCCGACCTGCGCCTGCGTGGTCGCCTGGCGCGGCCTGCGTTCAAGCAAGAGCGGCCGTACGCGCATCGCCGTCAATGTCAGGCTGGCGCCGCCGGAGGAGGTCGCCGACCTGCCGATCGACCATTTCGACGGCCTCGATAGTTTCGACGACCTGCCGCGCGACGGCCGCTGCGTGCGCGACATGTGGTTCTAAAAAACGATTCGCGATACCCGGCGCTCGACGGCGGGGGTCAGGCCATCATTGCCGGAAGCTTCCTTGCGCGGCGACTCCACCGGGGCCGGCGCGGCGGGCGTTGTTTGCGGCACGATGACGAGTTGAGGAACCTGCTTGTAGGAAAAGCCGCCGCGAATGCTGCCCATCTTTGCGGCGATAATATCCCGCACGGCCTTTTCGAGATTGCGGTCGTAACGCGTTTCGGCTGCCGCCGGCATCGCCATCGCCGCCAAAAGCGCCACGCCGCACAGAAGCATCTTCATTTTTACACTCTCCCTGCCTGGCGCGAAGCTCTAGCAGGACGCCGTTGAAAATCGGCCAAGAGACAGGGTAAGCGAAGCACCAAATGGAAGCATTAACAGATGCCTACAACCGACAGCCGGCAAAACGATTCAGCGTCTTGAAGTTCTGATTCAGGCGCGCTGCGCCTGCACGCCGCGGCCGAGCGCGGCGAAGACGGTGCGCACGATGCCTGCCGAATCCAGCCCGGCATCGGCATACATCTTTTCGGGCTTGGCGTGGTCGGTGAACACGTCCGGCAGCACCAGCGGGCGCACCTTGATGCCGCTTTCCAGCAGGCCTTCATGGGCGAGGAAATGCAGCACCTGGCTGGCGAAGCCGCCGATGGCGCCCTCCTCCACGGTCACCAGCACTTCGTGCGAACGGGCGAGCCGCCGGATGAGATCCTCGTCCAGCGGCTTGGCGAAGCGCGCGTCGGCGACGGTGGTGGAGAGGCCCGCCGCGCCGAGTTCCTCGGCGGCCAGAAGGCAATCCTGCAAACGCGTGCCGAAGGAAAGCAGCGCGACCTTGGTCCCCTCTTTGAGGATGCGGCCCTTGCCGATTTCCAGCAGCGAGCCGCGCTCCGGCATGTCGACGCCGACGCCGTTGCCGCGCGGGTAGCGGAAAGCGATCGGGCCGTCATCATAGGACGCGGCGGTGCGCACCATATGGCGAAGTTCCGCCTCGTCGGCCGCGGCCATGACGACGAAGCCCGGCAGCGAGGCGAGGAAAGTGGTGTCGAAGGCGCCGCAATGGGTGGCGCCGTCGGCGCCGACGAAGCCGGCGCGGTCGATCGGAAAACGCACCGGCAGTTTCTGGATCGCCACGTCGTGGACGACCTGGTCGTAGGCGCGCTGCAGGAAGGTGGAGTAGATGGCGGCGAAGGGCTTGTAGCCTTCAGCGGCAAGGCCCGCGGCGAAGGTCACCGCATGCTGCTCGGCAATGCCGACATCGAAGGTCCGCTTCGGAAACACCGCGCCGAACAGATCGAGCCCGGTGCCGCTCGGCATGGCGGCGGTGATGGCGACGATGCGCTCGTCCTCGCGCGCCTCCTGGATCAGGCTCTCGGCGAAGACCTTGGTGTAGGCGGGCGCATTGGCTGGTGCCTTGGCCTGCGCGCCGGTGATGACGTCGAATTTGTTGACGCCGTGATATTTGTCGGCGGCTGCCTCCGCCGGCGCGTAGCCCTTGCCCTTCTGGGTCACGACATGGATCAGCACCGGGCCTTTGCCGTTGTCGCGCACATTCTTCAACACCGGGATCAGATGCTCGAGATTGTGCCCGTCGATGGGGCCGATGTGATAGAAGCCGAGCTCCTCGAACAGGGTGCCGCCGGTGACATAGCCGCGCGCATGCTCGACGGCGCGGGTGATGGCGCGGTCGGCGCGCTTGCCGAGATAGGATGTCAGCTTCTTGCCGAAATCGCGCAGGCCGAGATAGGCCTTGCCGGAAGCGAGCCTGGCCAGATAGGCGCTCATGGCGCCGGTCGGCGGCGCGATCGACATGTCGTTGTCGTTGAGGATGACGATCAGGCGAGCATCGAGCGCGCCGGCATTGTTCAGCGCCTCGAAGGCCATGCCGGCCGACATCGACCCGTCACCTATGACGGAAATGACATTGTTGCGGCCCCCCGACAGGTCGCGGCCCATGGCCATGCCGAGGCCGGCCGAAATCGAGGTCGAGGAGTGTGCCGCGCCAAACGGGTCGTATTCGCTCTCGGCGCGCCGGGTGAAACCGGAAAGGCCGCCTTCCTGGCGAAGCGTGCGGATGCGGTCGCGGCGGCCGGTCAGGATCTTGTGCGGATAGGCCTGGTGGCCGACGTCCCAGATCAGCCGGTCGTCCGGGGTGTTGAAGACATAATGCAGGGCAACGGTCAGTTCGACGACGCCGAGGCCGGCGCCGAGATGGCCGCCCGTCTGCGACACGGCGTCGATGAGCTCGGCGCGGAGTTCCGCGGCAAGCTGCGGCAGCGCGCTCTCATCGAGCCTCCGCAGGTCCGCCGGAATGCGGACCTTGTCGAGCAGCGGCGTGTCTGGCTTCACTCGGGCGCGTCCTGCCTCAATTGATCGAACACGGCGCTACCAGCAGATTGCGCCATAATCATGCGCGGAATAGGCCGCCGGCGGGCGAATGTAAATGCGCGCCGGTGACGCGCGGCTTGAGTATCCTAGCTCTCAGGCAGCGGAATGAACTCCTCCTCATCGCCGGGAACGATATCGAAGCGGCCTGTCTTCCATTCCTGCTTGGCCTGCTCGATGCGTTCCTTGGACGACGAGACGAAATTCCACCAGATATAGCGCTGAGAGCCCAGCGAAGCGCCGCCGAACAGCATGAAATGCGCGCCGCGTTCGGAGGAAACGACGATCTCCTCGCCCGGCTTGAACACCAGAAGCCGCTCGGCCCGGAAGACATCGCCGGCGATCGAGACTTCGCCTTCCAGCGTGTAGATGGCGCGTTCCTCGGCATCGGCCGGGATTCGCACGCTGGCGCCGGCGGCCAGCCTGAGATCGGCGTAAAGCGTGTCCGAAGCGGTCGCCACGGGCGAGCGCAGGCCTGAGAATTCGCCGATGACGACGCGGCCGCTGACGCCTTCGGTATCGATCTCAGGCAGGCGGGCCACCGACGTGTTCGCGAACACCGGGGCGATTTCCTCCTTGCCGTCCGGCAGCGCCAGCCAGGTCTGCAGGCCGGAGACCGACATCGGCGCGCCGCGCAACTCCTCCGGCGTGCGCTCGGAATGAACGATGCCGCGCCCGGCGGTCATCAGGTTCACGTCGCCGGGCGCGATCACCATTTCGGTGCCGAGCGAATCCCGGTGCCTGATCTTGCCGTCGAACAGGTAAGTGACGGTGGAAAGTCCGATATGCGGATGCGGGCGCACGTCGATCGCCTGCCCGGCGCGCAGGATCGCCGGGCCCATGCGGTCGAAGAAGATGAACGGCCCCACCAACCGGCGTTTTGCCGTCGGCAAAGCGCGGCGCACCGCAAAACCGCCGATATCCTTGGCGTTCGGGACGACCATCAGCTCGATCTGATCGCAGGCGAAAGCGTCGCCGGGCTCGGGGTCGTTTCCGGGAAAAAAGCTCATATAGGTTCCTCAGCCGAAACGCAGCGCCGATCTGGCCTTCGCCTTGGCCGCCTCTACCTCGCGATTGCGCGGTTCCTGGTTGGTTTCGAGCGAGTCGATCAATTCGCGCGCAGCGGCCGCGATCGCTTCCACTGCATGATAAAAAGCGTGCTCGTTGCGCTTGGACGGCTTCGTCGAGCCGCTCAGCTTGCGCACGAACTGCAGCGCTGCGTCATGCACTTCGTCATTGGTCGCCGGCGGTTCGAAATTGGCCAGGGTCTTGATGTTGCGGCACATGGCTTGAACTCCTTACCTGCTTGCTCTGCCCACCCAAATTATTCCGCGTCCAACGGCTCCGTGCCGACCGGCCTGCCGTCGCGCGACAGCCTGATCTTCTCGACCTTGTCCTCGGCCGCTTTCAGCAGCCGGTCGCAATGCGCCTTCAGCGCCTCGCCGCGCTCGTAGATCCGGATCGACTGGTCGAGCGGGACATCGCCGCGTTCCAGATCATCGACGATCTTCTCCAGCGCGTCGAGCGCCTGCTCGAAGCTCATCGCCTTGACGTCCTCATTGCCTTCCACTGCCATACTCTATCCCTTCATCAGCCGCCCGACATGGGCGGCGACTGAAAATGCCAGTCCCTGCAGATCGTAGCCGCCTTCCAGCAGGCTGACGAGCCTATTGGCGCTGAGGCGGGCGGCGCGCTCCATCAGTTGGCCGGTCGCCCAGTCGAAATCGTCCTCGGTCAGGTTGATCTCGGCCAGCGGATCGCGGTGGTGCGCGTCGAAGCCGGCGGAAATGATGATCAGGTCGGGCGCGAACGCGTCGATCGACGGCAGCACGCGCGACAGGAAGGCGTCGCGGAACAGGTCGCTGCCGGTCTGGGGCGCGAGCGGCGCGTTGACGATGTTGCCGGCGCCGGTCTCGCTCTTCGCGCCAGTGCCCGGGTAAAGCGGCATCTGGTGCGTCGAGCAATAGAGCACCGACGGATCGTCCCAGAAGATGTCCTGCGTGCCGTTGCCGTGATGGACGTCCCAGTCGACGATGGCGACGCGCTCGGCGTGGTGCTTCTTCTGCGCGTAACGGGCGGCGATGGCCGCCGTGTTGAACAGACAGAAACCCATCGGCGTGGTCTTTTCAGCATGATGGCCCGGCGGGCGGGCGGCGACGAAGACATTGGCGGCACGGCCCTCGAAGACATCGTCGACGGCAGCGTTGGCCGCGCCGATCGCCGTCACCACGGCCTGCCAGCTTTTGGGGCTGGCGCTGGTATCGGCATCGATCGAGACGATGCCGCTCTCAGGAATCGCCGCGCGCACACGCTCGACGAAGTTCTCGGGGTGCGCGTAAAGGATCGTCGCCTCGTCGCCCTCGGGCGCCTTGACGCGCTCGAGCGCCGAAAACGCCTCGTCGTCGAGCACGCGCTCGATGGCGCGCAGGCGGTCGGGCCGCTCGGGGTGGCCGGGCGGCGTGAGGTGTTCGAGGAAGATCGGGTGCGTGTAGAGACGGGTGGCCATGGCGCCTAATCTAGGCACCCGCGGCGTGGATGACCATGTTTGAAAAGCCGAATGGCTGGGGAAAATTGCGTCAGCCCGTGTGTCGCTGGCGCCATTGGCGCAGCCCAGGCTTCGCGGTAAGGTCATCCCGCTGCCTGGTGCCCGCGACGCGGGAGAATCGGGAACACGGTTGAACTCCGTGGCGTGCCCAACGCTGTGAGGGGGACCGCGCCGGCAAACGCCACTGTCTCAGACGGGAAGGCGCCGGAGCGGGACGATCCCGAGCCAGAAGACCGGCCCGGCAGACATGGTCGCCCGCTTGGTCAGGCGGGTGACTGCTTGTCGCAAGGGGAAAAGCGATGACGGCAGCAGCGATCGCCGCGAGCGGCGACGACTTTGACCAATTGGCGCGCGACGCGGTCTACCGGGCGATATTCACCAGGCGTGACGTGCGCAGCCATTTTGTCCCCGACGATCTCGACGACCATGTGCTGGCGCGCCTGCTCACCGCCGCGCACCATGCGCCATCGGTCGGCTATATGCAGCCGTGGAATTTCATCGTCATCCGCGACATGGCAAGGCGGCGGCAGGTGTGCGACCTGTTCCTCGCCGCGCGCGAGCAGGAACTGCCGGCGATCGAGGCGGAGCGGCAGGCGCTGTACCGCAAGCTGAAGCTTGAAGGCATCTGCGAAAGCGCGCTTAACCTCTGCATCACCTGCGACCGGCAGCGCTCGAAGGACTCGCCGCTCGGGCGCTGGCACAATCCGGAGATGGATCTCTATAGCACCGTATGCGCGGTGCAGAATTTCTGGCTGGCGGCACGCGCCGAGGATGTCGGCGTCGGCTGGGTGAGCATCATCGAGACGGAGGCGCTGAAGCGGCTGTTGTCGATCCCCGAGCATGTCACGCCGATCGCCTATCTGTGCGTCGGCCGCGTCTCGCAATTCGCGCCGAAGCCGGACCTCGAGGCGCATGGTTGGGGCAAGCGCCTGCCGCTGCCCGAACTGGTCATGAGCGAGACTTTCAGCGGCGCAGGCGAGGCGCCGCTGAAATCGGCGATCGCAAGGCTTGGCGGCGCGCCGAAGCTCTGATCAGGCCGCCGATCAAGCGGCCCGGGGCGTATCCCAGCGCGAGCCGCCGAAGGAGCCCAGCGCCTTGTCGCGCAGTTCCCTGAATTTGGACGAGGCCTCGGCGAGCCGGCGGTCCCATTCTGGATTCGGCGCCTGCCCCTCGATCGCCTCAAAATAGACCTGCATCAAGGACGCGATTGCAAAAGGCTCGATGAAGGCGGCCTTGAAGGCCCAGGCAAAGACGATGGCAAGCACGAAGGCCCAGCCGGCCAATTGTCCGGGCATGACCCAGAGGATCGCGGCGGCGGGCGCCAACATCAACAGGAAGATGACGAAGGACACGCCCCACATGATCACCGCCAGCCAGACGGCATTCTTGACCATGTGCTTGCCGTTCTGCGCATAGAGCACGACGCCTTGCCGCGCCGTCTCGAAAGGCGAGTTCGAATTGATGCGGATGTTGTAGCCGAGAATGATCTCGTCGACATAGGTCAGCGAGATGCGGATGACGGTGTTGATGAAGCTGACCAGCCCGCTCAAACCCGGAATGGGCAGGAAGGCGGCGATGCCGCCGATCAGGCCGGTGATGGCGCGGACGGCTCCCTTGACGATCTGGTCGACGACGAAAAGAATATTGGCCTCGGCGAAGCGCTGGGTGACCACTTCCTTCGCATAGGCTATCTGGCCCTGGCCGTCGGGAACGTCATGGCCGTCGATCAGATGCACCATGACGGCGATATGGCCCGCTTTCAGCACATAGAGGATGTATTCGCGGATCCAGTAGACGGCGATCGAGACGATGCCGAAGCCGACCACGCCGCCCCAAAGTGCGAAGGACATTGGTCCGTCGGGATCGGTCGAGATGTGGCCGACGCCGTAGCCGACGCTGGCGCCCGTGCCGGTCGCCATGATGTAGGCAATCGTGATGCCGAAATAGACGATCATGCGTAAGACGATGAACGGCCATGTCCGCATCATGATGGACACCGACCGGCCGATGCTGAAATCCCACATGGCCCCGACTCTCCCACCCTTAGAGGATGGCCGGGGAGGATGCGCCTGTCCCGGCGATTGTCAATCACGGCAGGGTTGCGTTGGCCCGAAACCGGTGCACAACGTGGTGACTTGGTTACCCGAGGGTGGCCTCAAAACTTTTTTCGCAAGCCCTCGAGCAGCTGCTTGAAGGCCGCGATCGCCTTCTTCGACGTGGCTTCGGGATCCTTGGAATTGGCGATGCGCTGCGCGGCCTGGCTGCTGGCGCCATTGATCAGCCGCGAGGCCGTCTCGGGATCGACGTCGGCGACGACCACGCCCTCTTCCTGCAGCCTGGTCAGATGCTCGGTCATCGAGGCGGTGCATGCATTGGCGTTCGGCCACTGCGCCGGGTCTCCGAGCACCGCCGGGCCGTCACGGAACATGATGCGCTGGATTTCCGGCTCGAGCGCCATCTCGATATAGGTGGTGCATTCGTCGACGAAACGCTGCCAGCGGGTCGGCGCTTTCGACGCAACCTCGTTCACCCGCAGCGCCATCTCGCGGTCGATCTCGGCGATCACCGCCTGCAGCAGCCCCTTCTTGTCGCCGAAATGATGGTAGAGCGCGCCGCGCGTCAGGCCGGCCGAGGCGGTGAAATCGTCCATCGAGGCCTCGGCATAGCCGATCGTGCCGAAGGCGTGGCGGGCAGCCGCGATCAGCTTGGCACGCGTCTCGGCAATCATCTCCTTACGCGGTTTGTGCATGGCTCTGGACCTATTCACATACGTCTCGTATGCCGATTGACATACGCGACGTATGAATTATCTGACATTCATACGCTTCGTATGTAATTGTGGTATACACCCTTGTCGAGGAGCAGGATCATGCGAAACCCCTATGCAGAAATCTTCCGGGCTCCCGGCACAAAAGGCTTCGCCGTGGCCGCCTTCATCGCGCGCTTGCCGATCGCCATGGCGCCGATCGGCATCGTGGCGATGCTGTCGCAGACGCATGGCGAATATTGGCTCGCCGGCGCGGTCTCCGCGACCTATGCGCTGGTCAATGCTTTCCTGTCGCCGCAGGTATCGCGGCTGGTCGACCGGCGCGGCCAGACGGCGATTGCCGCGCCGACGACGCTGGTTTCCGTGCTTGCCTTCGCGGCATTGATCGTCGCGGCCAACCAGCACTGGTCGGCATGGACCTTGTTCCTGTCCGCCCTGCTTGCCGCCGCCATGCCCAGCATTCCGGCGCTGGTCAGAGCGCGCTGGACGGAGATCTTCCGCGACCGGCCGGAGCTCAACACGGCCTTCGCCTTCGAATCGGCCGCGGACGAACTGGTCTATGTCGCCGGCGCCTCGCTGTCGGTGGGCCTGAGTGCGGCGCTGTTCCCGGAAGCCGGCATGGTGGTCAGCACATTGCTGCTTGCGCTCGGCTCCGCGGCATTCCTTTTGCAGCGCTCGTCCGAACCGCCAGTCCGCCCCACCGAGCAGGGCGTGGCCGGTTCGGCGATCCGCCTGCGACCGGTGCAGATCATCACCTTCGCGCTGATCTTCGTCGGCGCGACCTTCGCCACCACGGAAGTCACCACGGTCGCCATCACCAAGGCGCTCGGCCAGCCGGAGGCGGCAAGCCTGGTCATCGGCGTCTATGCCCTTGGATCCTTCGTGCTCGGCATCATCGTCGGCGCGCTCAGCCTCAAGGCGCCGCTGCAGCGGCAACTGGCGGCTGCGGTCACCGTGATCGCGCTCACCACCTTGCCGCTGCTTTTTGCCGACACGGTGCCGACGCTGGCGCTCGCGGTCTTCGTCAGCGGCGTCGCGATCTCGCCGACCTTCATCACCGCTTTCGGCCTGATCGAACGCCACGTGCCGGCCGCAATGCTCACCGAAGGCGTCACCTGGGTGACGACCGGCATCGGGATCGGCATGGCGCTGGGCTCCTTCGCCGCCGGCTGGATGGTCGACACTTTCGGTCCGCAGAACGGGTTCTGGGTATCGGTGGCGTCCGGCGCGATCGCATTGGCGACCGTGCTTGCGGGCCAATGCCGGCTGGCAACAAACGATTGCGCCGTGGATCGCGACGAAGCGGTCGCCCCGGCGGAATGATCGAACATGCCCGGCGAAGCGCCGGGCGTCAGGCCTGTTGTCGCCCCGGATAGCTCGCCGCCGTGACGACGAAGAGCCCCGTCGGCGCGCCATGCAGCACCACGTCATTTTCGAAGGTGAAGCCGCATTTCTCCAGCACACGGCGCGAGGCCGGATTTGCGGGCCGCGCCAAAGCGATCACGCGTTTCGTCTCCAAGGTTACGAATGCCGCGCGCAACGCTTCCATGACCACTTCGCTGGCATAGCCGCGCCCCCAACTGTTGGGATGGAGGTGATACGAAAGGTTCAGGCCTTGGAATTCGTTCGAGACGGTGACGCCGCCGAAGCCGATCAGTCCGCCATCCGCCTCGACCGCCCAGCGGCCGAAACCGTGCCCGTCCCAGTGATCGATATCGCGGGAAAGCCGAGCGGCGCTCTGCTGCGGCGAGTCGGGTGTCGGATCGGGGCGATGCGCGACCAGCTCGGGCCGGGAAAACAGATCGGCCAGAAAGTCGAGATCAGTCTGCCGCGGCTTTCGCAACAGCAATCGTTCGGTCCGCTGGCTGGGAGGTAGCGGCCCACTCATCCTCTGTTCTCCGGCGAGTTTCGATCAGCCCGTCAGAGAATTTCTGTTTTGGCGATATGGATGCCGAACCCTTCGAGGCCGACATAGTGGCGCTCGCGCGAGGCGATCAGGTTGATCGAGGAAATGCCGAGATCCCTGAGGATCTGGGCCCCAAGGCCGATCTCGCGCCACTCGTTCTCGCGGCGGCGCGCTTCCTCATGATCCTCGTGGTCACCGCTCTGCGGCCGCTTGCGTTCCTGATGGGCGACGCCGACCGAACCCTCGCGCAGATAGACGATGACGCCGCGCTTGCGCTCGCCCATCGCCTTCATGATGCCGTCGAGCCGATGGCTGGTGCCGAAGACGTCGGTGACGACGTCTTCCGAATGCAGGCGCACCGGCACCTCCTCGCCGTCGCGGATGTCGCCGAAGACGACCGCGAGGTGGTGCATGGAATCCCAGGGCAGCGTGTAGGTGAAGGCCTGCGCCTTGCCGCCGGGCGTGTCGATGTCGGAGCAGGCGACGCGCTCGACCAGCGTTTCCTTGCGCTGGCGGTACGCGATGAGGTCGGCGACCGAGACCTGCTTCAGCCCATGTTCCTCGGCGAAAGCCTGCACTTCCGGCCCGCGCTTGACCGTGCCGTCGTCGTTGACCAGTTCGGAGATGACGCCGACCGGCGGCAGGCCGGCAAGCTTGCAGAGATCGACCGCGGCCTCGGTGTGGCCGGAGCGCATCAAGACGCCGCCTTCGCGCGCGATCAGCGGGAAGATGTGGCCGGGCCGCACGAAATCCGACGGGCCGACATTGCCGTTGGCGAGGTTGCGAACGGTGAGCGTGCGGTCGTCGGCGGAAATGCCGGTCGTGGTGCCATGCTTGAAGTCGACGCTGACGGTGAAGGCAGTGGTGTGGGCGGAATCATTGTCCGCCACCATCGGCGCGAGGTTCAGGCGCCTGGCATCCTCGCGCAGCATCGGCGTGCAGACGATGCCGGAGGTGTTGCGCACGATGAAGGCCATCTTCTCCGGCGTGCAATGCACGGCGGCGACGATCAGGTCGCCCTCGTTCTCGCGCCCGTCATCGTCCATGACGACGACGATCTCGCCGCGCTCGAAGGCGCGGATCGCTTCGACGATCTTCTTCTGGTCGTAAGGCATGGGCGCGCTCGCTTTGCTCGCAGGAATTAGGCAGTAGGCAGTAGGAGAGAAGAAAACGGCTGTGTCGGGCGGCCTACTGCCTAATCCCTACTGCCTACTGCCTTCCCCGTCTGTCCTCTGTGCCGCAGATAATGATCGGCGATCGCACAGGCAACCATGGCCTCGCCGATCGGGACGGCGCGGATGCCGACGCACGGGTCGTGGCGGCCCTTGGTCATCACTTCGACATCCTTGCCGTCCTTGTCGATCGACTGGCGCGGGGTCAGGATCGAGGAGGTCGGCTTGACGGCAAAGCGGGCGACGATCGGCTGTCCGGTCGAGATGCCGCCGAGGATGCCGCCGGCATTGTTGGACAGGAATACCGGCTTGCCGTCATTGCCCATGCGCATCTCATCGGCGTTCTGTTCGCCGGTGATGCGGGCCGCCTCGAAGCCGTTGCCGATCTCGACGCCCTTGACGGCGTTGATCGACATCAGGCCCGAGGCGATATCCTGGTCGAGCTTGGCGTAGATCGGCGCGCCGAGGCCTGCCGGCACGCCGTCGGCGACGATCTCGATCACCGCGCCGACCGAGGAGCCGGCCTTGCGGATGCCGTCGAGATAGGCGGTGAAGACCGGAACGGAAGCCGGATCGGGGGTGAAGAACGGGTTTTCGGCGTCGCCGACGAAATTCCAGTTCCAGTTGGTGCGGTCGATCGATTTCTCGCCCATCGAGACCAGCGCGCCACGCACCGTCAGGCCGGGCACAACCTTACGCGCCAACGCGCCGGCCGCCACACGTGCCGCCGTCTCGCGCGCCGAGGAGCGGCCGCCGCCGCGATGGTCGCGCACGCCGTATTTGACGTCATAGGTGTAGTCGGCATGGCCCGGCCGGTACTGGCGGGCGATCTCGCCGTAATCCTTGGAACGCTGGTCGACATTCTCGATCAGCATCGACACCGGCGTACCGGTGGTGATCATCGTCTCGCCGTCCTCGTCGAGGATGAAGCCGGACAGGATCTTGACCTCGTCGGGCTCGCGGCGCTGGGTGACGAAGCGCGACTGTCCGGGGCGGCGGCGGTCGAGCTCGGCCTGGATGTCCTCGCGCCTGAAGCGGATGCCGGGCGGGCAGCCGTCGACGACGCAGCCGAGCGCGGCGCCGTGACTTTCACCCCAGGTGGTGACGCGGAAGAGATGGCCGAAGGTGTTGTGCGACATGCGAATACGCCCTGCCCCGGTGAGGGAACCCGGTTTAAGGCTGCCTTCTATTGGCGTTTTCCACAGTGGTCAAACGGTGATCGGATGCATCAAACTGTGATCTGGCGGATTTAGTTTTGACACATTCGGTTGGTTTCTGCTCTCCTCCCAACCGCCGTTGAGGACCCGCCGCTGACGAACCGGCGCAATGACCAAAGAGGACGACGATGCGTACCCTGATTGGCGCCGCCTGCGCCATGCTGCTGATTTCCACCGCTGCCGCGTTCGCCGGCCAGACCGAAGGCCTGATCAAGAAGGTCGACAAGGACACGCTGACGCTGACGCTGGACGACGGCAAGGCCTACAAGCTCAACGCCGAGACCGATATCGACTCGCTGAAGCCCGGCATGGACATCGTCATCGCCTATGACGTGACCAATGGCGAGAATGTCGTGACGGACATGCAGTTGCCCGACAGCGACCAAAATTAATTCAGGTGAGGCCGGCCTGCGAAAGGCGGCTTCCTGCGCTTCCGGTGCTCACGTACTGAAGTACGCTCCGCTCCGGTTCTCGGAATCCACCTTTCTCGACTCGGCCTGACCTGAATTTGCCACGCCGCAATTTGTTACAACCACTCCAAACTCCGGCCCTCCAGCCGCAGCAGCCGGTCCTGCGGGACGTCGAGGCTGGCGGCCTCCTGCTTGGAAATGCCGGTGACGAGGCGGAAGAAGCAGCGGATGACGCCGCCATGGGTGACGCAGACGGCCGGCTGGCGCAGCGCGTCGAACCACGGCTTTATCCGCTCGAGCAGCATTTCGTAGCTTTCGGCGCCCTCGCCGGGCGGCTGGAAATCCCACTTGGCATGGCGGCGGCCGTCGGTTGAACCGGGGGCACGTTCCTCGAGCTCGGCGAAGGTGAAGCCCTGCCAATCGCCGAAACTTATCTCCACCAGGCGCGCATCGGTTCGGTAGGCGAAAGGGTCAAGCCCTATCGCCTCGCGCATCAGCTCCATCGTCTCGCGCGTGCGCCGCATCGGGCTGGCGACAAAATCGAAACCGTCGGCCTTGCCGATGAGTTCGGCCAGCCGTCGGCCGTTGCGCCTCGCCTGCTCGCGGCCAAACGCATTCATGTCCGTGTCGGCCTGGCCCTGCAGGCGATGCTCGGCATTCCACTCGGTCTGGCCGTGGCGCGCGATGTAGACGAGCGGGTACATCAGATCTTCCGGAGGTCGGGCGAGGGCCTGGACGGAGGATAGGCGGAGGAGAGGACTATTCCTTGACGGTCGAGATATCCGGCGCGTCGACGGCTTTCATGCCGACGACATGATAGCCGGAATCGACGTGATGGACCTCGCCGGTCACGCCGCGCGACAGGTCCGACAGGAAGTAGACACCGGAATCGCCGACCTCTTCCTGGGTGACCGTCTGCTTCAGCGGCGCGTTGTACTCGTTCCATTTCAGGATGTAGCGGAAGTCGCCGATGCCGGAGGCGGCGAGCGTCTTGATCGGGCCGGCGGAGATCGCGTTGACGCGGATCTTCCTGGCGCCGAGGTCGACGGCCAGATAGCGCACGCTGGCCTCGAGCGCCGCCTTGGCGACCCCCATGACGTTGTAATGCGGCATCACCTTCTCGGCACCGTAATAGGTCAGCGTCAACAGCGAGCCGCCTTCGCTCATCAGCGGCTCGGCGCGCTTGGCGATGGTGGTGAAGGAAAACACCGAGATGTCCATGGTGCGCAGGAAATTGTCGCGCGTCGTCTCGACATAACGGCCGGTGAGTTCGTCCTTGTCGGAGAAGGCGATCGCATGGACGAGGAAGTCGAGCTTGCCCCAGTGCCTGGCAATATCGGCGAAAACGGCGTCGAGGCTTTCCGGATCGGTCACGTCGCAATGGCCCGCGACATGCGCGTTGAGCTCCGCCGCGAGAGGCTCGACGCGCTTCTTGAAGGCCTCGCCCTGATAGGTCAGGGCGATTTCGGCGCCGTGATCGACGCAAGCCTTGGCGATGCCGAAAGCGATCGACCGATTGTTGGCGACACCCAGGATCAGGCCCCGCTTACCGGCCATCAGGCCCTGTCCACCTGCCATGTGCAAGCTCTCCGCAAGAGTATCTGCTTTGTGGAGAGCCCTATCGCACAGGCACAAAGCCCCTTCAAGCGCCCAAAAGACACTGTAACAGGAACAAAATTCCCGCAATCAGCCTTTTCGGCGGCGCATCAGGGCCTCAAGCTCGGCATCGCCGCCTTCCGGCAGCATCAACCGCACATGGGCATAGAGATCGCCATGGCCGCCGGCCTTTTCCGGCAGGCCCCTGCCCTTGATCCGCAGTACCTTGTCAGAGCTCGACCATGCCGGAACGTTGACCGCGAGCTTGCCGGTCGGCGTCTCGACCGCCACCTTGGCGCCGAGCACGGCATCGGCCAGATCGACGGGCAGATCGACATGCAGGTCGCGCCCTTCGATGCGATAGCGCGGATGGCGGCGGATATGGATCTTGACCAGCGCGTCGCCCGGCTGGCCCGGACCCTGCTCGCCCTGGCCCTTCAGGCGGATCGTCTGGCCGTCTTCGACATAGGCCGGCAGCTTGACCGCCACCTTGCGGCCGTCGGGGAACATCGCCGTCACCTTATCAGCGGTGGCCGCCTCCTCGACGCTAATGTCCATGGTGACGTTGAGATCGGCCGCCTGGATCGGCTGGCGGCGGTCGCCCCGGCCGCCGCGGGCGCCGGAAAAGGCTTCGCCGAAGATCTGGCTGAAGATGTCGCTGTTGCCGTCGAACGGATCGCCGCCCGGACGCCCGGTGCGGAATTCGAAATGCGCGCCGCCCGGGCCCTGCTGACGGCGGAAACCCGCGAACGGGTCGCCACCGGCCGCGCCCTCGAAACCCTGGAATTTCGGCTTGCCGTCGGCGTCGATCTCGCCGCGATCATAGGCGGCGCGCGTCTTCTCGTCGCCGACGATCTCGTAAGCCTGGTTGGCGGCGGCAAAACGGTCCTTCGCCTTGGGATCATTCGGATTCTGGTCCGGATGATATTTCTTGGCGAGCTTGCGGTAAGCCGATTTTATGTCCTTGGCCGATGCGTTCTTGGCAACGCCCAGCACCTCATAGGGGTCGCGCATGCTTCCTGCCTGCAAGAGAGAATGGATTGTGGTCGCCCCCTATATGCGCTCCCATAGGAAGAAATTCCAGTAGCGCAAGGGCAATTAGCGCCCGAAATTCAAAGCGTCTTGAATTCAGAGCGCCTTGAATTCCTGCATGCGCCAGCCGCCGGCGCCGGCGAGGCAGAGCTCGCCCTTGTAGAGGGCAACGCCGTCGAAGCTCTCGCGCGTGGCGCTGAAACGGCGGCAGGTCAGGCCGCCATCCTTCAGTTCCACCAGTTCGGTGATCGCGCCGCGCGAGCCGGTGCCGGCATTGGCCCATGGCACCGGCTGGCCGCCGAGTTCCTTGATGTCGGCCGAGGAAACGGCGTTGCCGATGGTGGTCTGGTCGGAGTCCTTGTCGGCGGTCGCCGGAGCGGCAGGCGAGGAGGGCGTGCTGGAGGTGACGATCGAGCGGTCGACATCGATCTTTTCCAGGCTGAAGCCGCCGGCGCCGCAGCCGGCAAGGGAAAGGGCCGCCGTCACGACCATAGCCTTGACGCTGGCCGAAGCGATAACGCTCCGTTGCCTGCTGTCAAAAGCTTGCGCGATACGCAACAATCGGCGAACTCCTCCCGCAACGGTAAAAATTCGGAAAACTATGAACGAAACTGAGTTAACAAGCGGTGACTTCACCGATGCCGGGGAGCCGTTCCGGCTCTTTGCCGCATGGCTGGAGGATGCCGGCAAAAGCGAGCCCAACGATCCCAACGGCGTGGCGCTGGCGACCGTCGACGCCGACGGCATGCCGGATGTACGGATGGTGCTGCTCAAAGGGTTCGACGAAAAGGGGTTTGTCTTCTACACGAATTTCGAGAGCGCCAAGGGCCGAGAGATTCTTGGCAGCATGAAGGCGGCGATGTGCTTCCACTGGAAATCGCTGCGCCGCCAGGTGCGGGTGCGCGGGCCGGTGGAGATCGTCAGCGACGCGGAGGCCGACGCCTATTATGCGACGAGGCCGCGCGGCAGCCGCATCGGCGCCTGGGCCTCGAAGCAATCGCGGCCGCTGGAGAGCCGCTTCGCGCTGGAGAAGGCGGTGGCGGAGTACACGGCGCGCTACGCCATCGGCGACATCCCGCGGCCGAAATACTGGTCGGGCTTCCGCATCCTGCCGCAGACGATCGAGTTCTGGCACGACAGGCCTTTCCGGCTGCATGACCGCGTTGTCTTTTCACGCAACGCCGAGGGCGGATGGGATAAGACGCGGCTCTATCCCTGAGGTAACGCAGCGCTGCCCTAGAGCCTTGCCGCCGTCTGCGGCAGGTTAAAAGGAGTGATGACCTGGATGTTGGCCATGCCGGAGACAGGCGATTTCGGCAGCAATCCGTGGGCGCGCATGATGTGCAGGCATGCGTTTCGCATGTCCTGGCCAAGATCGTGATGCAGCACGGCGCTGATGCGGCCGGCGCGCAGGAGTTCGAGATTGTCGGCGTCGAGGTCGTGACCAACGAAAGCGCGGCAGGGGCGGCCGAGCGAGGCGAAAGCATCGACGACTGCCCGGTTGCCGCCTCCTATCGAATAGACGCCGGCAATGTCGGCATGCTCCCGCAAGGCCGCCCGCGCGAGCATACCGGTGTTGCGGTCGAGGCCGTGGCCTTCGCTGACCTCGACGATGCCAAGCGCAGGATAGCGTTCGCGAAGCGCTTGCCTGAAGCCCATCTCGCGCTCTTCCTCGCCGCGGAAACGGTTGCTTCTGATGGTCACGAGAATGCGTGCCGGACCGTCGCCGAGCCATTCGCCGAGAAGATAGGCCGCAGTCTCGCCGGCCGCCCGGTTGTCCATGCCGACATAGGCCGAGCGGCCGGTATCGGGAAGATCCGTCACCAGCGCGACGACGGGAACCCCGGCGCCGACGAGCCGTGCGGTCGCGCCCCTCACCTCCGCGACATCGGGAGCCTTGAGGAACACGCCGTTGCTCCCGCGGCGCTGCAGCGCTTCGATGATCGCCACCGTATCGCCTACTCCGCGCGTCTCCGCGAAATGATACCGGGCACGAAATATCACCGGCTGCAGCGACGGCATCGCCTGTTCCAAGCCCCGACGAACCGCCTCGCTGAAGCGCGACGGAGCCTCCATGACGACATCAAGGACGAATTTGCGGCCGGAAAGGCCGATCTGCTCGCGCTGCTTTTCGAGTTCGCCGATGGCCTGCCTGACGCGGCGGATGGTGTGCTCGCGAACACCCGGCCTTTCGTTGAGGACGCGATCGACGGTCGCGAGGCTGAGCCCAGCCTGGAGGGCGATATCCTTGAGGAGAAAAGAGCGGGACATCTTCTGAGGTGTTTTTAAGGTGTTTCAGAGGCAACGAGCACCCCAGATTGCGGTATACGGCAGCGAGAACCACGACGGCAACAGGAGGATGCGTCATGAAGGCCGACAACCTAGTCAAGATCAGGTCCGAGCGGGTCTGGCTGACGAAAGCTCAGTGCGACATCGAGGGTTTCCGGGCGATCGTCGGGCAAACGACCAATCCTGCCGATTACCCCTTCGCCGCGAGCGTCGAAAAGAACGTTCTGATCTATGACGGCGACGCAGTCCGCAAGGCGGCGACCGATCCCGAGACGCGAAAGGCACTGCTGGCGGAATGGGTCGAGGCGCTGACCGGCGGGCCGGGCGTCGTGGCTTTCAAGAAGGCGTTTGCCGATACGGCGCCGGTCGACATCGCAACAAGGCTGTTCAACGAGATGATCGCCGAGCAGCATGCGACCGGCACCGGTGGCGGCGACCATTTCGCCAAGCCGGGCGCCAATGACCGCATCTGGAATGCGCTCGAAAAATTCTGCCTGCGCGACCCCGAAGCCTTCGCCGCCTATTACGGCAACGACATCATCGCGCTCATCTCGGAAGCCTGGCTCGGTCCGGCCTATCAGATGACGTCGCAGATCAACTCCGTGAACCCCGGCGGCGCGGCGCAATCGGCGCATCGCGATTATCATCTGGGCTTTCAAACGCCCGAAATCATCGAGCGCTATCCCGTGCATGTACACAGCATTTCGCCGGTGCTGACGCTGCAGGGAGCCGTCGCCCATTGCGACATGCCGCTGGAGAGCGGCCCGACGCTCTATCTCCCCTATTCGCAAGCCTATCTGCCGGGCTACCTCGCCACAGGCCTGCCGGAGTTCAGGGCATATTTCGCCAAACATCATGTGCAGCTTGCGCTGGAGAAGGGCGACGCGGCCTTCTTCAACCCGGCCCTGTTCCATGCCGCCGGCAACAACCGATCCGCCGACATCCGCCGCATGGCCAATCTGCTGCAGGTCTCGTCAGCCTATGGCCGCGCGATGGAAAGTGTCGACCGCACGAGGATGTGCCGCACACTCTACCCGGCGATCCAGAGGATGCTGGCCGCGGGCGCGATCTCGAAAGCTGAGGCCGCGAACGCGATCGCGTCGACCGCCGAAGGCTATTCCTTCCCGACCAATCTCGATCGCGATCCACCGATCGGCGGGCTGGCGCCGGAAACGCAGCAGGCGCTGTTTCATCGCGCGCTCGAAGCCGGCTGGACACCGGAGGCTTTCGGCAAGGCGCTGGACGAACAGGCCGTTAAGAAGCTGACGTGATTCGGCCGGCGCCTGCTGCGGCGGGGTACCCTCGCCCGCAGGCTTCTAGTCTATCCCTTCTTACGCGTCATGAAGGCCGTCAGCGCGGCGCGAGCCTCATCAGACTTCAGCCGCTCGCGGAAATGCTCGCTTTCCACCTTGATGCGGGCGACCAATTCGTCGCGCGGCTCGCGCATCAGGTCGCGCGCGATCCTCAGCGCCTGCGGCGGCTTGGCGGCGATGCCGTTGGCGGCAGCTAGCACGGCGCTTTCGAGAGAGTCTTCCGGGACGACCTCATAGATCATACCGGCGGCCTTGGCGCGCTCGGCCGAGAAACCCTCACCGAGGCCGAGCAGCGCGAAGGCGCCCTGCCGTCCGAGGAGCTGCGGCGCGATCAGGCTGGAGCCGGCTTCCGGCACCAGACCGAGGTCGACAAAGGGCGTGCGAAACAGCGTGCGCGGCGTGGCGAAGGTCAGGTCGCAGTGCAAATTGAGCGTGGTGCCGATGCCGACGGCGATGCCGTCGACGCCCGACACCATCGGTTTTTCAGCCTTGGCCAGCGCCATCAGGAAATCCCAGACCTCGTTTCCGCCTTCGCCGCCGGTGGCGATGACCAGGAAATCGGCTAGGTCATTGCCGGAAGAAAAGGCGCCCGGAACGCCGAGGAAGACGTGCACGCGAACCGCCGGATCGGCATCGCCTTCGGCAAGGGCGGCCGACATTTTCGCATACATAGCGCGGGTCAGCGCGTTCTTCTTGTCGGGGCGGTTGATGCGGATGATCTGTACGGCGCCCTGGCGATCGACGAGGATGTGGTCTGTCACGGTTGGCCCTTTGAACGTCAGGATGCTTAAGCGGAAATCAGCGCCTTACCGGCGGCGGCGAGGCTTTCGGCGCCGTCGATGACGCGCTCCTTCAAGGCGCGCGTCTCGCCGAGCAGGTTTTCGGCGAAGAAGCGGCAGAGCGGGATGCGGCCGCGGTCGGCGAGCCCCGCTTGCGCCAGATAGGCGCCGCCGGCGGCAAACGAGATCAGGCGCAAATAGGGCGTGGCGCCGGCCATCGCAGTGTCGGCCTTGCCCTCGGCCATCAGCTTCTGCAGGAAGCGTGTCGCCTCGTCGAGATCGGCCAGCGCGCAGTCGAGATTGTCGGCGGTGCGGCCGAAGCCGTCGATGTTGGAGGTGCGAACCGCATCGGCCGCCGCTTTCAACTCGCCGATATAGGAATGCACATGTTCGCCGCCGCCGAGCGCCAGCTTTCGCGCCACGAGGTCGATCGCCTGGATGCCGTTCGTGCCTTCATAGATCGGCGCGATGCGCGCGTCGCGGTAAAGGGCCGCGGCACCTGTCTCCTCGATGAAGCCCATGCCGCCATGAACCTGGACACCCAGCGAGGCGACCTCGACGCCGACCTCGGTGGAGAAGGCTTTGGCGAGCGGCGTCAGCAGGCTGGCGCGGTCATGCCATTTGGCCCCTGCCTCGCCCTCGCCGACGCGCGCGCGGTCGATCGCATGCGCGCAGGAATAGCTGATCGAGCGCGCGATCTGGGTCAGCGCCTTCATGGTGAGCAGATTGCGCTGCACGTCCGGGTGATAGACGATCGGCGCCATGCCGGAGCCCGAATAATCCGAGGCCTTGCCCTGGCGGCGCTCATTGGCATAGGCGATCGCCTTTTGCGTGGCGGTCTCGGCGACGGCCACGCCCTGCATGCCGACAGCGAGGCGGGCGTTGTTCATCATGGTGAACATGCAGGCCAGCCCCTTGTTTTCCTCGCCAATCAGCCAGCCGATGGCGCCGGGCGTCGCGCCCTGAAAACCGTCGCCATAGATCATGGTGCAGGTCGGCGAGGCATGGATGCCGAGCTTGTGCTCGAGGCCCGAACAGAAGACGTCGTTACGGGCGCCGAGCGAGCCGTCGTCATTGACGAAGAACTTCGGCACCAGAAACAGCGAGATGCCGCGCGTGCCGGCGGGCGCGTCGGGCAACCTCGCCAGCACCAGATGCACGATGTTGTCGGTGAAATCGTGCTCGCCATAGGTGATGAAGATCTTCTGGCCGAAGATGCGATAGGTGCGGTCGCCGACCGGCTCGGCGCGTGTACGCAAGGCCGCGAGGTCCGAGCCTGCCTGCGGCTCGGTCAGATTCATCGTGCCCATCCACTCGCCCGAGACGAGTTTTGCGAGGTATTTGGCCTTGAGTTCCTCGGAGGCGTGTTTGTCGAGCGCCTCGACCGCGCCCATGGTCAGCGTCGGGCCAATGCCGAAGGCCATGGCGGCGGAATTCCACATTTCGAGCGCGGCGACGCCGAGCATGCTCGGCAGGCCCTGGCCGCCGAATTCCTCAGGACCGGACAGCGCGTTCCAGCCGCCCTCAATCCAGCGCCGGTAAAGCTCCTTCCAGCCGGGCGGCGTGATGACGGCCGCATCCTTCAGCACTGCGCCACGCTCGTCGCCGATCTTATAGAGAGGAGCGATCTCCTCGCTGGCGAAGCGCCCGGCCTCGGCCAAGATCGCATTGACAATATCCTCGCCGAGATCGCCGAAAATGCCAGCGTCCAGTGCAGGCTTCAGCCCCGCTACGTGCTTGAGCGTAAAGGCGATGTCCTCGACCGGCGCGCGATACATGTCTGCTCCTCCTCCCTTCCGGCCAAACCTAGCGTCTGACCGAAGCGAAACCATGCGTCGATTTCGCGCCTTCTTTTTACGTAAACGTCAAACTTTGTCACGCGGATTTTGCATAGACTTCGTCATGGACGGGCGAGAGCGCAGCGGACGCGTAGACCCGAGGGGTAAGTGTCTCAGTTTGAAATTTGCACGTCCGCATGAGCGGTATCGCCTATGCCGCCGAACTCCCATATGCTCGCCATATGAGTGAACAAACCAACGATTCTGGTGACATTATCACTGCGCTCCTCCGCCAAGCGGCAGAGGCACGAATTGAAGCTGCCTCGGCTATGGTTGAGGCGCTGTCGACGGGCGACCCGGAAATCTGGGAACCAACTCCCGAGAAAATAGCGAAGTGGGAAGCCGAGTTGGATGAAGCGAAGGCCGAATTAGCGGATTTGACCAAAGCCAACCCGACCTAAACGCCAGAAGCGACGCACCGACGTGATCGGCAACGCCGTCCGCGTCATGCGCATTGCCACTCAAGAGGAAGCCGCCGACATTCCGTCAATCAGATAATCGCCACAAAAAAGCGGGGAGCGTAAGGCGAAGGGATGCGAGAGGAAGAACGGCGTTGTATCATCCGCTCACTGGTTGAATTCGATCGGTCGGTTGCCGAACTTGAAACGCTCCTAGCGCCGTTGGATTGGGACCATCCAAAACCGCTGGTCAGGCTAACCTACGACCGCATTCGAAGCGTTCTCTTGCGCTTTCTGGCTGGGAAGCTTGGCGCCAAGGACGTGGAGGAATGGGCGGATCTCGTTGAATTGCGGGATGACATCGATTTCGCGGATGCGCGGACGCAAGAGGTGATCCACATGCTATCCACACCGCAAATCCACCTTCCTATCGACGGTCACCTTGCGCGGCTTCTCCTCTCGCCAAGTTCAAACTGACCCACTACGCAGGGCCGAAGGCACGTTGCCGCAGGAGCCGGCGCCCGATCCGTTCGAGGTTCCCTCGCTCTTCCGGCGCTGACACTCTACTCAACGTATGGTGCGACCCACCGCCTGGAGCGCCAGGAAGGCTTCGTAACGCTTGTCGTGCCACGCCCGCATGGCGCCGTTCGCAGGTGTGAAAACGTTACCCAGCCGGGACATGGCAGGCATGGCGCTCGAAAGGTCGGGGTAACGCCCGGCCGCGACAGCCCCGAGCATCGCAGCACCCAGCAGCACCGGTTCGGGCGATTGCGACGCGGCGACCGCCAAGCCGGCGGCGTCGGCAAGCAGTTGGCGCACCAGCGGCGATTGCCCGGCGCCGCCGCTGATGACGATGGTATCGACGGCAAGACCGGACGACGCCATCGCCGCCACGATCTGACGCACGCCATAGCCGAGGCCGCAAAGCCCGGCCACGTAAAGGCCGACGAGACTTTCGACGGAACGGTCGGTGCCGAGCCCGGCGATCAGGCCGCGCGCATCGGGGTCGGCCAAAGGCGAACGATTGCCGAGGAATTCGGGCACGACATGGATGCTTCCCGCGAGCGTGGCGGCGGCCGACAGGTCAGGCGAGCCCGCCGTGGCGGCAGCGGCGAGCCAATCGACCAGCGATGTGCCTTCGGCCGCGGCGCGCGCGGAAGCCTCGGCCGCGGCCGGATGAAAATGCACCAGCAGATCGATGGCCGCGCCGGCCGCCGACTGGCCGCCCTCGCTCAGCCAGAGCCCCGGCACCATGGCGGAATAATAGGGCCCCCACACCCCCGGCACGAAGGCCGGGCCTTCGCTGCTTGCCATGGTGCAGGCCGAGGTGCCGAGCACATAGGCCATGCGCGAGGAGACGGTGCCGGCGTCGCCCGCGGCGCCCACGGTGCCGACGCCGCCGGCATGGGCGTCGATCAATCCGGCAGCGACGACCGTGCCCGCGACCAGTCCCAATTCAGCGGCCGCCGCTTCCGTCAGGCCGCCGCCCAGCGCCGTGCCGGGATCGACCACGTCGGTCCCGATGCGGGCAAAGCCTTCATCGGCGAGCTCTCCAAGGCCCACGGCATGGAAATAGCTTTCGTCCCAGCGCCGGTCGTGGCCGAGATAGGTCCATTTGCAGGCGAGCGTGCAGACCGAGCGGGCAAGGCTGCCAGTGGCGCGCCAGGTGAGGTAATCGGCGAGATCGAAGAAATGCCTCGCTCCGGCGAAGGTTCGGGGGAGATTTTCCTTCAGCCACAATAGCTTCGGCGTCTCCATTTCCGGCGAGATGACGCCGCCGACATAATCGAGGACGGGATGCCTAAGGGCGTTGATGCGCCTGGTCTGGTCGAGGGCGCGGTGATCCATCCAGACGATGATGTTCCTGTCGCTGTCTCCCGAACGGCCGACCGGCAAGGGCTCGCCGTCGTCGCCTACCACCACAAGCGAACAGGTCGCGTCGAAGCCGATGCCGCCGATCTCCCGCGGGTCCGCACCCGATTTCGCGACCGCCTCGCGCACACTGGCGCAGACCGCCTGCCAGATATCGCGGCTCGACTGCTCGGCGATCTCGCCGGGCTCGATGAAGAGCGCAATGTCGCGCTTGGCGGAAGCGAGCAGCTCGCCGCGCTCGTCAAAGACGCCGGCGCGCGCGCTGCCGGTGCCGACATCGATGCCGAGGAAGTGGGAAGGCATGGGGGACCTCAGAAATAGGGCAGTAGGGCAGTAGGGCAGTAGGGCAGTAGGGCAGTAGGGCAGTAGGGCAGTAGGAGATTGTCAGTCGTGAGCGGTCGGTCGCAAGGGCGAAGGCCCTTCACCTACTGCCGTACTGCCCTACTGCCCTACTGCCCTACTTCCTCACAAATCATTGCTCTGCGGCAGGATCACCAGATCCCGAATGGTGATGTTTCTCGGCCGCGTCAGCATGAACAGGACGGCGTCGGCGACCTCGGTCGGCTGCATCAGCCCGCCGGCCGCCAGCTCGTCCTCGAGCTTCTGCTTCGGCCAGTCGCTGATCAGCGCCGTCACCACCGGCCCCGGCGCCACGGCGCCGACGCGCAGCCCGTGCTTGGCGACCTGCCGGCGCAGCGTATGGACGAAGGCCTGTATGGCATGTTTCGAGGCCGTGTAGACCGGCTCCCAGACGACAGGGACGAGGCCGGCGATCGAACTGGTGACGATGATGTCGCCGGTCTTGCGTCCGACCATATGCGGCAGCACGGCGTGCACGGAGCGGAACACTGAATTGATGTTGAGGTTCAGCATGCGATCCCAGGCGTCGGGATCGCCATCGAGGATCTCGCCGCCGACATAGGAGCCGGCATTGGCGTGGAAGATGTCGAGCTGGCCGGTCTTGTCGAGGATCGCAGGCATCATGGTCGCCACGCTGGGGGGGCTGGTGAGATCGACCACCAGCGGGATCGCGCCGTCGCCGAGCTCGGCGACGACCTCCTTCAGCCTGTCCTCCGCGCGGTCGACCAGCACGACGCGGGCGCCGGCGGCAAGCATCGCCCTGGCGCATTCGAGGCCGATGCCCGATGCCGCGCCGGTGACCGCGGCGATTTTTCCCGAAAGATTGTGAGCCATGTGTACCCTTCTCGTTTGAACTGTTCAGGCGCGGCCGTGCGAGGCACGGGAGCGGCGCGCAAGGGAGTCGACGATCACGGCGATGGCGAGAACGGCACCGGTGATCATGTAACGAAGCGACGAAGACAGATCGAGCAGCGTGAGCCCGCTGGCGATCGACTGGATGACGATGATGCCGAGCAGCGCGGAATAGGCGCTGCCGCGGCCGCCAAACAGGCTGGTGCCGCCGATGACCGCGGCCGCGATCGCATTCAGGTTCACGTCGCCGGTGCCGGCCTGCTGGCTTGCGGAAGCGAGCCGCGCGGCCGCAAGCACGCCGCCCAGCGCGGCAAAGAACGAGCACAGCGCGAAGGCGCTGAGATAGATGGCGCGCACCTTGATGCCGGCGCGCCGCGCCGCCTCGCGGTTGCCGCCGACGGCGGTCATCGAACGCCCCCATTTGGTCCGGGTCAGCGCATAGTTCATCGCCACGACGAGGCCGACGAACAGGCCGAACATCCACGGAATGCCACGCGACTGATTGAGGTAGGCGACGATCAGCTCGAGGCCGATGGTGATGGCGGCGACGCGCAGGATGAGCCCGGCCACGGACGGCGTCGACAGGTTTGCTGCGCGGCGGCGCGCGAAGGTGCGGAGCCCGCTGACCAGCATCGCCAGGCCCGGGATCGCCGCCAGCGTGTGCGAGACCCATTTCGGCATCACCATCAACTGGCCGAAATCCACCAGCGCCGAGCCGTATGGCAGGTTGATCGAGCCGGTCGAGCCGAGGATGTAGAGCTGCATGCCCAGCACCGCGAGCAGGCCGGCAAGCGTCGAAACGAAGCTCGGCATGCCGAGCCGGTTGAAGAGCAGCGCATAGAGCGAGCCGATCAGGGCGCCGAAGGCCAACGCTGCGAGGATTGCGAGCGCGACCGGCCAGCCCTGGTTGACCCAGAGCGTGCCGACCATCGCCGAAGCGAAGCCGCTGATCGAGCCGACGGAAAGGTCGATCTCGCCGACCATCAGCACGCAGACGATGCCGAGCGCGATGACGCCGACGGTCGAGCAGTCGAACAGGAGATTGACCAGATTGCTGCTGGACACGAACACCGGGTTGAGGCTGGTGAAGACGGTCCAGATCACCACGAGGCCGACGATGACTGGCAGCGAGCCCAGATCGCCGCTGCGCACGCGATCGAGAAAGGCGCGGACCGCTCCGCCGATGCCGGCTTCATGCCTCACGCGCGCATCGGCACGGTCGAGCGCCAGCGGGGCGGAGGCGCTTTGCTTGAGGTTCGTCATGGGCGTTGCTCCCCGGCCTGTACGCTGCCGCTATGATCGCGCTCCGCCCGCAGGCGCTCGGCTCGACGCGACACCGCGTTGTTGGACGCGCCGGTGATGGCGCTCACCAGATCCTGGTTCGAGGCGTCGGGCTCGAAGACGCCGTTGTTGCGCCCCAGCCTGAGCACCACGATGCGGTCGGCGACGGCGCGGACATCTTCCATGTTGTGGCTGATCATCACGACGCCCAGGCCGCGGGCGCGGACGCGGTCGATAAGATTGAGCACCTCGGCCGTCTGGGCGACGCCGAGGGCCGCGGTCGGCTCATCGAGCAGGATGAGTTTCGGCTCGAGCAGCAGCGAGCGCGCGATGGCGACCGTCTGGCGCTGACCGCCGGACAACGAGGCGACCGCCTCGCGCACGCTCGGGATACGCGCCGACAATTCGTTGAGCAGCGTCCAGGCGCGCATCTCCATCGCCACCTCGTCCAGCCGCAGGGGGCTGAGTTCGTTGCCGAGGAAGATGTTGGCGACCACGTCGAGGTTCTCGCAGAGCGCGAGATCCTGGAAGACCGTGGCGATGCCGAGCGTCAGGGCCGCGCGCGGATCGGGCAGCGTGACCGGCCTGCCGCGGAAATTGATCGTTCCCGAGCTCGGCTGATGCACGCCGGCCAGGATCTTGACCAGCGTCGACTTGCCCGCACCATTGTCGCCGACCAGGGCTACGACCTCGCCGGCATGGACGTCGAAATCGATATCGGTCAGCGCCGAGACCGCGCCGAAATTCTTCGATATGCCGCGCAGGCTGAGCACCAGCTCGCCGACGGAAGCCGACCTTTCAGGACTCTCGCTCATGCACCGCCTTTCTTGACAGTCGTTCCATGGACATCCGGCCGCCCGACGGGCGGCCGGATGCTCTATGATCAGTTGGTGATGCCGAGCTTCTTGCAGCCCTCGACATAACGATCGACGCAGAGTTCCGCCGCCGTGTTGATCTTCTTGTCGATGATCTCGGCCTTGAGGTTCTCCTGCGTCACCACCGCAGGCGTGAAGAGCTGCGAGGGCGTGTCGTAGAGCGTCATCTCGGCTTTCGGCTTCTCGCCCGACAACAGCTTGACGGCAACGTTGGCCGCGGCGGCCGCAACGATCTCGCTCGGCTTGGAGATGGTGTTGTACTGGTCGCCGGCAATGATCAGCTGCAGGGCAGCGATGGTCGCGTCGTTGCCGGTCACCGGCGGAACCGGATCGACGCCGGCCGCCTTGAAGGCAGCGATCGCGCCGCCGCCGGTGCCGTCATTGGCGGCGACGACACCGAGGATCTTGGTGCCGAAGCGGGTGATCTGGCCGCTCGCCCATTGCTGGGCCTTCGGCGGCGCCCATTCCGGTGTGTCGAACTCGGCCAGGATCGGATAGCCGCTGTTGTCGAGGCCCTCATGGATGCCCTTCTTGATCAGGCCGGCGGCGGCATCGGTCGGCGAGCCGTTGATCTGCAGCAGGCCGCCGTTGGCCGGATCGACCTTGAGTGCCTTCAGATGCTCGACCAGGGAATCCGCGATCGCCTTGCCGATGCCTTCATTGTTGAAGGACACGTAGAAATCGGCGGGCGCCGTCGGGATTGGCCGGTCATAAGCGATGACCTTGACGCCCTGGCTTTGCGCGAGTTTCACCAGCGAGGCGGCGGCGGTCGAATCGACCGGGTCGAGCACGATTGCCTTGGCGCCTTGCGAGATTGCCGAATTGAACTGCTGCTGCTGGCGCGCCGCATCGGCATCGGCGTTCTGATAGATCACCTTGCAGCCCGGGCAGAGCTTCTTCATCTCGGCGACGAAGCCGGGATAATCGTGCTGCTCGTAGCGGGTGGATGCCTGGTCGGGCATCAGGAAGGCAACCGTGGCGTCGGTGACCGTGTCGGCGAGCGCCGCGGTGCTGCCGAGCAGCGAGACCGCGAAAACGGCCGCGATAGTCGATTTCAAGGCAAACGGCGATTTCCAAGCATGTCTGGTCATTCGAATGTCTCCGTTTCGAGAAATGGTTTCACGAGCGCCTGCGCGGTGGATCACGCGTCAGGCCTTGACTGCATGTCGAACCTGTTGAAAGGAGTATGATGGCGGCTGAGGATCGCTAGATCCCGATAACCACGCAGACATCCTCCCGAACGTGCTGGATTTCGGCAAACGAACCCCAGCACAGGGTGCCCTGCACCCCGCGTCTTTCCTTCCCTGAGTGTTTCTTTGTTTGATGCATTTCCGGACGAAAATTCTTCAGACCGGAATGCTTTAGGCTCCTCCCGCTTCCTCCCTGTTAGGCGGCAATCTCCGCGTTGATGTTCTCAGCCAGCAAGGCCCTGAAGCGCGAAGGCGACATGCCTTTCTGCGCCAGGAACTGGCGATTGAAATTCGAGATGTTGTTGTAGCCGGCGGCGTAGCAGATCTCGGTGATGGACATCTGTGCCTCGCTCATCAAGAGCTGGCAGGCGAGGTTGATGCGCAGCCGGTTGACATACTGCACCAGCGCCATGCCGGTGTGGCGGCGGAAGCTGCGCGAGAAGGCGCTCGGGCTGCGCCCGGCGATCTCGGCGAGCGTGCCTTCGCTGAAGGGCTCGGTCAGGTGGCAATTGATATAGGCGAGCGCCTGGTTGATGCCGGCCGACATGAAACCCGAAGGGTCGGGCAGATAGCCGGCGCTGGCCAGGGTGCGGACGTCGCTGGCGCGGTTCAAGATGTCGAGCACGGCCATGAACAGCGACAGGCGGCGAACGCCTTGCGCCTCGGTCAGTTCCGCCAGCAAAGGCGCCGCGAGCTCAGCCGTCGCCGGCGAGAACAGCGCGCCGCGGCGGCTGGTCTCAAGGATGCCGGCGCAGGCGGCAAGCTCGGGCAAGGCGGCGGAGGCGCCGGCGATGAATTCTTCCGAGAACTGGACGACGCGGCCACGCAGCGGCACGGTCTCGCCCGGCGGCACGTCGCTGACCCAGTTGTGCGGCAGATTAGGCCCGGTGAGCACCAGATTGCCCGGCTCGAACTCGCCGATGAAGTCCCCGACGAAATAACGGCCGGTGGTGGCGACGACCAGATGCAGTTCGTATTCGGGATGGAAGTGCCAGCGGACAGTGCGGAAAGGATAGCCGTGGGCCCAGGCCTTGAACGACTCTCCCTGTCTGATCTGGACGACTTCCAGGTCCGGATTCATGTTCGTTTTCCTCCCGCGCGGGTCCGGTCTTGTGACCGGTTGCTGCGCTTCGTTCGGCGGACCCGTGTATTCCCACTGGCCGCCGCGATTGAAAGCTTAGGCGGCAATTGAAGCGCCTGCCACCACGGCTTGTCCACCCGACCGATACTTTTTTGACGTTTTGGAGCAGACCGGAGCAAGCCGATGTTGTGAAGCACTTCCTTAACCATAGCGGTTCAGGATCGCCCTCTGGTCAGTGGGGACACCCTGATTGAAAAAGCCGGCGCGCCCTCTTCGCCGCCTGGCGCTTCTCGCTGCGGCGGTTGCGCTGAGCACGGCGGCAAAGGCCTCGGATTTCTCCGAGCCGTGGAAGAATGCTGACCGCCCTCTGGTGATCGACGCGTACGAATACAATTCCATCGACTGGCAGCAGCTCGTCACCGACAAGCGCGTCGTCGGCTTCATCAACAAGGCGTCCGATGGGCTGCCGCCGCCCTATTTCTGCTTCGGCAGCGAGACCGACGTCAAACTGTGCAAAACGCTGTGGAAGCGCCATGCGGTGACGCGCGAATTGTTCCAGACGCGCAAGGTCGTGGCCAAAGCGCTTGGCCTGAGATGGGGCGCCTATCACCTCGCCAGGCCCGGCAGCCCGGTCGAGCAGGCCAATAATTTCATCGATTTCGCGGAACCGGCGCCGGATGAGCTGATGGCTCTCGACATCGAAGGCATCGATCCAACGCAATGGATGTCGCTGGAGGACGCCGAGGAATTCGTGCGCCAGGTGCATCGCCGCCTCGGCCGCTTCCCGGTGCTCTATGTCAACGGCAAGACCGCCCAATATATCGCCGACAACCGTTACCAGTATCGGCTGCTGTCGCGGCTGCCGCTCTGGTATGCGCGCTATAAGCCCGACATCGACGTGCATTTCCCGATGGGCAACTGGCAGGGCTATACGCTCTGGCAATTCTCGGCGCAGGCCAATTGCGGCCGTTTCTCCTGCCCCTACCGCGTGCCCGGCACGCCCAACGACATCGACGTCAGCGTCGCGCCGATGAGCGCCGACGAGCTGCGCCGGCAATGGGCCTTTGGCGGGCTGCTCGACGTGCCGTCCGACTATCTCGCCTCGATCCCGGTGCCGATACCGCGCGAGGCAGCGCTCGCCGGGAAGGTCACCATCACCTATGCCGATGTGGCGACGCCCCCGACCTTCGAGGAGATGGTGGCCGTGCTCGGTGCGCGTTGGGAAAGATTCCGTGACGGGTTCCGCATGCCGGTGGTGAAGACGGTGCCGCGGCGTGCCATCTTCGGCATCGTGCAATATGTCGCCTGGAAACGCTCCGGACAGCGCACGCCCGAGCAGATCGACGCGGCCTTTGCCGCGGCCGATCCGGTCAGCACCGCTTCGACCGCGCTGGATAGCGCCAAGCGCTGACTTCTTCCAAAAGCTTTGAAGCCATCAGCGATGATTGCCGAGGCTGGCATACATGCCGGTGGTGCGGAACTGCGTCGGGTTGATGCCGTAGCAGCGGCGGAAAACCTTGGAGAAGTAGTTCGCATCCTCGAAGCCGCACAGCACCGCGACCTCCTTCACCGGCAGGAAATCCGCCTTGGTGAGCAGCTTCGCCGCGCGCTGCAGGCGCTGCTGCAGGACGAATTCGGCCGGCGGCAGTCCTTCGCTCTCGGCAAAGCAGCGCGAGAAATGGGCGCGGCTGAGGCCGCTGATCTCGACAAGCTCCGCCACAGGCAGCGGCCTGTCGAGATTGGCGTTGATGTGGTCGATGACCGGCTGCATGGCGCTCTGCTTCTCGGCGAAGGCATGCGAGCCGAAGACATCGTCATAGAGCGCCATCGCCGCCTCATAGGCGATCGCCGAGGCAGCGCCCGGCGAAGCAGCGCCCTTGATCAGCCGCAGGCTGCAATCGGCAAGGTGATCGATGGTCGCCGGCTGCAGCCGGAACACCGGGCCCGAGACGCTCAGGATCGACTTGTGGATGCGCAGCGCCTCCTCGCCATTCATCGAGATCCAGAAATATTCCCAGCGATCGCCCTTGGCCAACCAGTAGCGGTGGTTGTGCGGCACCAGAACCAGCAGCGTGTCGTTCGCCTGCAGGCGATAGTTGCGGCTCTCGTAGCGCAGCTGACCGGTGCCGCTGATCGTGTGCTGGAGGACGGTGAACGGTGTCTGGCCGCGCTTTCGCCCGTCCCAGTCGTAGGTTTCGTCCTCGCGCAGCTCGTAGCCCGTGCTGGTCGGCATGGCATGCAGGCGCTGGCGGCCGCGCGGCAGCGAGATCGTCCGCATCAGCTTTCCATTGGCGATTAGGTCCCGCAGCACAAAATTACCCTCGAAAGCATAATCCTTCTCTGGTCGCGCCGGCGAATAAGCGCATAATCAGGCCCTCAAGAACGCGAAAGACCCGCGGTCGAGGAGCGGGCAGGAGGAGAAAAAGCCGGATTTCCGGCTTTGAATGGCATGCGCGCTGTCGCGTGCGGCCGTATCCTCCTCCGTTGCTCCTTGCCTAGCATTCGAACGGATCGAGGTGAAGGTGATGAGTTTCAAAATCGCTATTATCGGCGCCGGCAGCGTCGGCTTCACCAAGAAGCTGTTCACCGACATCCTCTGCGTGCCTGAATTCAAGGACATCGAATTCGCGCTGACCGATGTCAGCGAGCACAATCTCGGGATGATCAAGGCGATCCTCGACCGGATCGTCGAGGCGAACAAATTGCCGACGAAAGTGACGGCGACCACGAACCGCCGCGAGGCGCTGGAGGGCGCGCGCTACATCATCAGCTGCGTGCGCGTCGGCGGGCTCGAAGCCTATGCCGACGACATCCGCATTCCGCTGAAATATGGCATCGACCAATGCGTCGGCGACACGATCTGCGCCGGCGGCATTCTCTACGGCCAGCGCAACATCCCGGTGATCCTCGACTTCTGCAAGGATATTCGCGAGGTCGCCGCGACCGGCGCCAAGTTCCTCAACTACGCCAACCCGATGGCGATGAACACCTGGGCGGCGCTCGAATACGGTAAGGTCGACACGGTCGGGCTCTGTCACGGCGTGCAGCACGGCGCCGAGCAGATCGCCGAGGTGCTCGGCGCGAAGTCGCCAAGCGAGCTCGACTATATCTGTTCCGGCATCAACCACCAGACCTGGTTCATCGAGCTCAGGCTGAACGGCCGGACGATCGGCAAGGACGAGCTGGTCGCCGCCTTCGAGGCGCACCCGGTCTATTCGAAGCAGGAGAAGCTGCGCATCGACGTGCTGAAGCGCTTCGGCGTCTATTCGACCGAAAGCAACGGACATCTTTCCGAATATCTGCCCTGGTACCGCAAGCGCCCCGAGGAGATCACACGCTGGATCGACATGTCCGACTGGATCCATGGCGAGACCGGCGGCTATCTGCGCTATTCGACCGAGACCCGCAACTGGTTCGAGACGGAATATCCGCAATTCCTCGAAGCGGCCTCGAAGCCGATCGACTCGGCAAAGCGCTCCAACGAGCATGCCAGCCACATCCTCGAAGCGCTGGAGACCAACCGCGTCTATCGCGGCCACTTCAACGTCAAGAACAACGGCGTGATCACCAACCTGCCGCAGGACGCCATCATCGAATCGCCCGGCTTCGTCGACCGTTTCGGCATCAACATGGCGGCCGGCATCACGCTGCCGGAGGCGTGCGCGGCCACCTGCATGGCCTCGATCAATGTCCAGCGCATGTCGGTGCACGCCGCGATCGCCGGCGATATAGACCTGTTGAAACTCGCCGTGCTGCACGACCCTCTGGTGGGTGCCGTGTCGACGCCGGAGGAGGTCTGGCAGATGGTGGACGAGATGGTCGTCGCCCAGGCGCAGTGGCTGCCGCAATATGCGCATGCCGTTCCGGCCGCGAAGGAGCGGCTTTCCAAATCCAAGGTCAAGACCCGCGAATGGGCGGGTGCCGCGCGGCGCAGCGTGCGCTCGATCGAGGAATTGCGCGCCGAAAAGGCGGCACTCAAACAGGCCGGCTGATGTCGCCGGCAGGCAGGCGGACATGCAGGGGCGCGTCCGCCGGATCAGCCGTCCAGAAACAAGAGGCGGGCAGCAGCAGGCGTCCAAAACAACTGGGAGGAGACGATGAGGACCTTACGCAGACTTGGCTTTGCCGCCGGACTGGCGATGAGCGTTGCCATTCCGGCATACGCCTTCGCATCCGAGCCGACGATCCCGCCCGAGCCGGCGACGTTTCCGGCCGAAGGCAAGATCCACTATGTGGCGCGCGACTCCATTCTGGAGTTCAAGGCGCTGCCCGAATATCACGAGCCGGACTGGGTGAGAGAGAAATACGTCAAGACCGGCAAGCTGCCGGCGGTCAAGGACCGGCTGCCCAAGGAGCCGCTGGTCTTCAAGACCGCCAACATGCCCGACGGCATCGGCGTCTATGGCGATACGATGCGCCATGTCATCGGCGGCCGGCCGGAGGGCTGGAACTACGGCGCCGGCCAGACGCAAGGTTGGGGCGGCATCGACATCGGGCTCTCCGAATGTCTGACGCGCACCGCACCGCTGTTCCAGGTCGAGGCGAAGGATACCGAGCCGCTGCCGAACCTCGCCAAGAGCTGGGAGTGGTCGAAGGACGGCCACAAGCTGACCATGCATCTGATCGAAGGCGCCAAATGGTCCGACGGCGTCCCGTTCAATGCCGACGACGTCATGTTCTACTGGGACGACGAGGTCGTCGATCCGAACGTCTCGCCGCTGAACGGCGCGACCCCGGAAACCTTCGGTGTCGGCACGACGCTGAAGAAGATCGACGATTACACCGTCGAGTGGACCTTCAAGGAGGCGTTCCCGCGGCAATATCTCTACGCAATGGCCTATGGCACGTTCTGCCCCGGTCCGTCGCATATCCTGAAGCCTCAGCATCCGAAATATTCGAAGAACACCTACGACCAGTTCAAGAACGCCTTCCCGCCGGAATATATGAACATGCCGGTGATGGGCGCCTGGGTGCCGGTCGAATATAGGCCGGACGACATCATCGTGATGCGCCGCAATCCCTATTATTGGAAGGTCGACGAGAAGGGCAACCAGCTGCCCTACCTCAACGAGCTGCAATACAAGCTCTCGACCTGGGCCGACCGCGACGTCCAGGCTGTTGCCGGCTCGGGCGACTTCTCCAACCTCGAGCAGCCCGAGAATTTCGTTGCCTCGCTGAAGCGCGCTGCCGACCCGAACGCGCCGGCGCGCCTTGCCTTCGGCCCGCGCCTCATCGGCTACAATCTGCGCATGAATTTTTCTGCCAATGGCTGGGGCAACCCGGACGAGCGCGGCCAGGCGATCCGCGAGTTGAATCGCAACGAGGACTTCCGCAAGGCCGTAACCATGGCGCTCGACCGCAAGGCGCTGGGCGACTCGCTGGTCAAGGGACCGTTCACCGCCATCTATCCCGGCGGCTTCTCCTCGGGCACCAGCTTCTACGACCGCAAATCGACCGTCTACTATCCCTTCGACCTCGAGGGGGCCAAGGCCTTGCTCGCCAAGGCCGGCCTCAAGGACACTGACGGCGACGGCATCGTGAATTTCCCGGCCGGCACCGCCGGCGGCAAGGATGTCGAGATCGTGATGCTGGTCAACAACGACTACACGACCGACAAGAGCCTTGCCGAAGGCGTTGTCGCGCAGATGGAAAAGCTGGGGATCAGGGTCGTGCTCAACGGGCTCAACGGCACCCAGCGTGACGCCACTCAATATTCCGGCCGCTTCGACTGGCTGATCCGGCGCAACGATCAGGAGCTGACCTCGGTCGTGCAGAACACCGAGCAACTCGCGCCGGTCGGCCCGAAGACCAGCTGGAACCACCGGGCGCCGGAAAGCGGCGAGGTCGACATGATGCCCTTCGAGAAGGACCTCGTCGACATCGTCAACAAGTTCGTGTCGACGCAGGACAACGACCAGCGCGCCGAGTTGATGAAGAAGTTCCAGAAGATCTCGACCGAGCATGTCTATAATGTCGGCCTGACGGAATATCCCGGCGCGCTGATCGTCAACAAGCGCTTTTCCAACATCCCGCAGGGCACGCCGATCTTCATGTTCAACTGGGCCGAGGACTCGATCATCCGCGAGCGCGTCTTCGTCAAGGCGGACAAACAGGCCAAGTACGAACTCTTCCCCGAGGAGCTTCCCGGCAAGCCCGGAGACAAGGGCCCGATGTAAGGTTTACCTCCCCTGACCGAGGAACCCGGCCGCGCCGCGGCGCGGCCGGGTCAGACCAAACCTGCGAACGCTCCGCAACGGAGCGACCGGCAAGAAGGAAGCGGACCGCCCATGCTGCGATTCCTGATCATGCGCATAGCGTCGGCGATCCCCGTGCTTGCCATTCTGAGCCTCGTCACCTTCGCCATCATCCAGGCGCCGCCCGGCGACTATGCCGACTACATAAGATCGCAGCTGATCAACCAGGGCGGCGCCTCCTACGCCGAGGCCGAAGCGCAGGCCCAGGCCTATCGGAAGGAACACGGCCTCGATAAGCCGCTGCCCATCCAGTATCTCAATTGGATCGGCGGCATCGTTACCCGCGGCGATTTCGGCTACAGCCTCTACTACAACAAGCCGGTGGCCGACGTGGTCGGCGAGCGGCTGCCGCGCACGCTGCTGCTTGCGCTGGTCTGCCACCTGCTCGCCTCGGTGCTCGGCATCACCTTCGGGATATGGGCGGCGACGAGGCAGTATAGCTGGATCGACTCGACACTTTCGGCGATCTCGTTCCTCGGCATGACGGTGCCGCGCTTCCTGATGGCGCTGATCATCGTCTATCTGCTGGTTTTCCAGTTCAACGTGTCGGAGATCGGCTCGTTCTTCTCGCCGCAATATGGCGGCGCGCCGTGGTCGTGGGGGAAATTCGTCGACCTGGTCAAGCATGTCTGGCCGGTTGTGGCGATCGCGACCTTCGGCGGCCTCGCCTATAACATGCGCGTCATGCGCGGCAATCTGCTCGACACGCTGAACATGCAATATGTCGAGACGGCCAAGGCCAAAGGGCTGACCGGCGGTGCGGTGGTGATGCGGCACGCCGTGCCCAACGCGCTGCACCCGCTGGTCATGTATCAAGGCGTGGTGCTGCCCTATATGCTCACCGGCGAGATCGAAACGGCAATCATCTTCGCGCTGCCGACCGTCGGGCCGGCGATCGTCGGCTCGATGGCGGTGGGCGACGTCTATGTCACCGCAACCTTCATGATGGTGCTGTCGGCGACACTGATCGTCGGCAACATCATCGCCGACATGCTGCTCGTGCTGCTCGATCCCCGCATTCGCCAGTTCGGGGAGCGCTAGATGTTGGCGCGCGACCCCTCCCCGACGCCCCTTACTCCCTTGCCCGCAGAAGGCGTGATCATAGCCGAGCCGGCGCATGGCAATGAAAGCTATATCGCGCTGGTCTGGCGCCGTCTGAAGCGTTCCTGGACCGGCATGGCCGGGCTCTTCCTGGTGGTGCTTCTGCTCGTCATGGCGGTGTTCGCGGATTTCATCGCGCCCTCGGATCCGAAGGCGACCGATGTCGCCTTCGCGCCGCCGGAGGTGCCGAGCTTTCACGACAAGGACGGCAATTTCACCTTCCGGCCGAGAATCTATGCGCTGGCCGACTCGGCCGATCTCGATCCGGTCACCTTCCAGCCGATCGTCGGCCCCGACTACGACCATCCGCGGCTGCTCGGCTTCTTCGTCGAGGGCGCGCCCTACCGGCTCTTCGGGCTGGTCCCGGCGGACCGGCACTTCTTCGGCTCGATGGACGGCCAGCCGGTGCATTTCCTCGGCACCGACAAATTCGGACGCGACGTGCTCTCGCGCGCCATCCACGGCTCGCGCGTCTCGCTAATGATCGCGCTGACGGTCGTCCTCATCATCACCGTTATCGGCACGACCGTCGGCATGGTCTCCGGCTATTTCGGCGGCAAGTTCGATGTCTGGGTGCAGCGCTTCGTCGAGCTGGTGCTCGCCTTCCCGCAACTGCCGCTCTATCTCGCGCTGACGACGCTGATCCCGGTCACCGCGCCGACCAATGTCTTCCTCGGTTTCGTCATCATCGTCATGTCGGCGCTGGGCTGGGCGCAAATGTCGCGCGAGGTGCGCGGCAAGACGCTGGCGCTGGCGCGCATCGACTATGTGCGCGCCGCCATGGCGGTCGGCGCTACCGACCGGCGCATCATCATGCAGCACGTTTTGCCCAATGTGATGAGCCATGTGATCGTCGCGGTGACAATCGCGATCCCGACCGTGGTGCTGCTCGAAGCCTTTCTCGGCTTCCTCGGCTTTGCGGTGAAGCCGCCGCTGATCTCATGGGGCCTGATGCTGCAGGACACGGCGACCTATTCGGTTATCGGCACCTATCCGTGGATCCTCTCGCCGGTCGGCTTCGTGCTGGTCACCGTCTTTGCCTTCAAACGCGCTGGGCGACGGCCTGCGCGATGCCGTCGATCCCTATTGAGGTGGCCGGATGACGACGATCGCGCTTTCAGACAATTTCGCACCGGCCGCCCGGCATGATCATGGCGCGCGCCATGACCAGCCGATTATCGACGCCCGTAACATCGAGGTCGCCTTCAAGGTCGAGCACGGCACCGTCGAGGCGGTCAAGGACGTCTCGTTCCAGCTCTATCGCGGCGAGACCATTGCGATCGTTGGCGAATCCGGCTCCGGCAAGTCGGTGACGGCCCGCACCGTCATGGGGCTCTTGTCGCGGCGGGCGACGGTGTCGCCCAACTCAAGCGTCGAATATCTCGGCCAGAACATCCTGAAATTCCCCGAGAGCGCCCGGCGCAAGCTGCGCGGCAACCGCATCTCGATGATCTTCCAGGAGCCGATGAGTTCGCTCAACCCGATCTATACGGTCGGCAGCCAGATCGTCGAGGCGATCCGGGTGCATCGCAAGGTGAGCCGCAGTGGAGGCCTGGGCGCGGGCGCTCGAGCTTCTCAAGCATGTCCAGATCCCCGAGCCGGAGGCGCGGCTCAAGCAATATCCGCATCAGCTCTCCGGCGGCCAGCGCCAGCGCGTCATGATCGCGATGGCCTTGGCCAACGAACCCGACGTGCTGATCGCCGACGAGCCGACCACCGCGCTCGACGTCACCGTGCAGGCGCAGATCCTCAACCTCATCCGCAATCTTCAGAAAGAGCTGAAGATGGCGGTGATCCTGATCACCCACGACCTCACCGTGGTGCGCAAGTTCTCCGACTATGTCTATGTCATGCAGCATGGTGAGATGCGCGAGCACAACGTCACCGAGCGGCTATTCGCCAACCCGCAGCATTCCTACACGCGGCGGCTGCTCGCTTCCGAACCGCACGGCCGGCCGAAGCCGCTGCCGGACGGCAGCGGCACCATCCTCGAGGCGAACGGCGTGCGCGTCTGCTTCATGCTGCGCCACGGCTCTTTCCTGAAGCCGGACTGGCGCGAACTGGTCGCGGTCGACGATCTCGACCTGAAGCTTTGCCGCCACGAGACGCTCGGGCTGGTCGGTGAATCCGGCTCCGGCAAGACCACCTTCGGCCAGGCGCTGCTCAGATTGCAGGACGCTAAGCGTGGCGAAATCCGCTTCGACGGCCAGCCGATCGAGAAGCTGTCGCGCGCCGAGATGCGGCCGCTGCGCTCGCGCATGCAGATCGTCTTCCAGGATCCGTTCTCCTCGCTCAATCCGCGCATGACGATCGGCCAGATCATCGAGGAAGGGCTGGTGGTCAACAGACTGGGCGCGACGCGGCGCGAGCGGGTCGGGCGGGTGCGCGAGGCGTTGGTCAGCGCCGGCATGCCGGGCAACATCCTGTCGCGCTTCCCGCATGAGTTCTCCGGCGGCCAGCGGCAGCGCATCGCGATCGCGCGGGCGATTGCGCTGGAGCCTGAATTCATCCTGCTCGACGAGCCGACTTCGGCGCTCGACCTTTCCGTACAGGCGCAGATCATCGACTTGTTGCGCAAGCTGCAGGACGAGCGGGGCTTGAGCTATCTGTTCATCTCGCACGACCTCAAGGTGGTGCGGGCGCTCTGCCACCGGGTCATCGTCATGCAGCACGGCAAGATCGTCGAACAGGGACCTGTCGACGAGGTCCTTTCCAATCCCAAGACCCCCTACACCGAACGGCTCGTCAGGGCCGCATTCGACGTGGCGTGACCATATTCCGGAGGCTTACAGTGGCTAGAAATCCCAGGATCACCTTCATCGGCGCCGGCTCGACGGTGTTCATGAAGAACATCATCGGCGACGTGCTGCAGCGGCCGGCGCTGTCCGGCGCGACGATCGCGCTGATGGACATCAACCCGCAGCGCCTGGAAGAGAGCGCTCTCGTGGTCAACAAGCTGATCGCGACGCTTGGCGTCAAGGCCAAAGCCGAGACCTATTCCGACCAGCGCAAGGCGCTGGCGGGCGCCGACTTCGTCGTCGTCGCCTTCCAGATCGGCGGCTACGAGCCCTGCACCGTCACCGATTTCGAGGTGCCGAAGAAATACGGGCTGCGCCAGACCATCGCCGACACGCTCGGCGTCGGCGGCATCATGCGCGGCTTAAGGACCGTGCCGCATCTGTGGAAGATCTGCCAGGACATGCTCGCCGTCTGCCCGGAGGCGATCATGCTGCAATATGTGAACCCGATGGCGATCAACACCTGGGCGATCGCCGAGAAATACCCGCAAATCAAGCAGGTGGGGCTCTGCCATTCGGTGCAGGGCACGGCGATGGAGCTGGCGCACGACCTTGATCTTCCCTACGAGGAAATCCGCTACCGCTCGGCCGGCATCAACCACATGGCCTTTTATCTCAAATTCGAGCATCGCCGGCCGGACGGTTCCTACCGCGACCTCTATCCCGACCTCGTGCGCGCCTATCGCGAAGGCCGCGCGCCGAAGCCGGGCTGGAACCCGCGCTGCCCGAACAAGGTGCGCTACGAGATGCTGACCCGGCTCGGCTATTTCGTCACCGAAAGCTCGGAGCATTTCGCCGAATACACGCCCTATTTCATCAAGGACGGGCGCAGCGACCTGATCGAGAAATACGGCATTCCTCTCGACGAATATCCGAAGCGCTGCATCGAGCAGATCGAAGGCTGGAAGAAACAGGCAGAGGCCTACCGTTCCGCCGACCGGATCGAGGTGGCGCAGTCGCGAGAATACGCCTCGGAGATCATGAACTCGGTGTGGACCGGCGAGCCGTCGGTGATCTACGGCAATGTCCGCAACAATGGCTGCATCACCTCGCTGCCCGCCGACTGCGCGGCAGAGGTGCCGTGCCTAGTCGATGCGTCGGGCATCCAACCGACTTACATCGGCGACCTGCCGCCGCAGCTGACGGCGCTGATACGCACCAACATCAATGTGCAGGAGCTGACGGTGCGGGCGCTGATGAGCGAGAACCGCGAGCACATCTACCATGCGGCGATGATGGATCCGCACACCGCGGCCGAGCTCGATCTCGACCAGATCTGGTCGTTGGTCGACGACCTGCTTACCGCGCATGGCGACTGGCTGCCGGCCTGGGCACGGACAGGCAGAAGCAAGGCTGCCTGATCAGTTTCCGGTCTTTTCGCGCTCGACGGCGCGCCAGCCGATATCGTGGCGGTAAAAGCCTTGCGGCCAATCGATATGATCGATCGCGGCATAGGCCTTGGCCTGTGCCTCGCCGACGGTCTTGCCGAGCGCGGTGACGTTGAGCACGCGGCCGCCATTGGCGACCAGCGCGCCGCCATTGATGGCGGTGCCGGCATGGAAGACCTGGACGCCTTCGCCTTCCGCCTCGTCGAGGCCGCGGATGACCGAGCCCTTTTCCGGCGTGCCGGGATAGCCCCGCGCTGCCATCACCACGGTCAGCGCCGTCTCGTCGCTCCAGCGCACCGACATATGCGCGAGTTGGCCGTCGACGGCGGCGTTGAGCAGGACGAGCAGATCGTCCTTCAGTCGCATCATCAGCACCTGGCATTCGGGATCGCCGAAGCGGGTGTTGTATTCGATCAGCTTGGGGCCCTCGTCGGTGATCATCAGCCCTGCGAAGAGGATGCCGGCGAAAGGGGTGCCAAGATTGGCCATGCCGCGCATGGTCGGCTCGATTATCTCGCGCATGGTGCGTTCGCTCATTTCCGGCGTCATCACCGGCGCCGGCGAATAGGCGCCCATGCCGCCGGTGTTCGGCCCGGTATCGCCGTCGCCGACGCGCTTGTGGTCCTGCGCCGTGCCGAAGGGCAACGCCGTGGCGCCGTCGCAGAGGCAGAAGAAGCTCGCCTCCTCGCCGGTCAGATATTCCTCGACCACGACCTCTGCGCCGGCGGCGCCGAAGGCGCCGTCGAAACAGGCCTCCAGCGCGGCGTTCGCTTCATCGAGCGTCATGGCGATGGTGACGCCCTTGCCGGCGGCGAGCCCGTCGGCCTTGATGACGATCGGCGCGCCGGTCTTCTCGACATAGGCTTTTGCCGAGGCAAGGTCGCTGAAACGGCCATAAGCGGCGGTCGGGATGTTGAATTTGGCGCAAAGGTCCTTGGTGAAGCCTTTAGAGCCCTCGAGCCTGGCCGCCGCCTTGGACGGACCGAAGACGCGGATGCCCCAGACGCGCAAATCATCGGCGATGCCGGCGACCAGCGGCCCTTCCGGGCCGACCACGACGAGATCGATCTTCTTCTCCTGGCAGAAGGCGGCGACCGCGGAATGATCGGCAACGTCGAGCTTGACCGGCTCGGCGACACGGCCGATGCCGGGATTGCCGGGCGAGGCGTAGAGCTTCGTCAGCAGCGGCGAGGCGGACATCTTCCAGGCGAGCGCATGTTCGCGGCCGCCCGAACCGAGAAGAAGAACGTTCATGGCCACCTCTTGCTGATCGTCTCCCCGAACCCGCTATTGGTCCGCGGGCGACGGGTCAAGGCGTCTTGGCATTTTGGCGGCAATTGCGCACGGGAAGATGGGCCTCATCAAGGCCGATGCGACGTGCCCCGGACCTCCAGCGGTCGGGCGAAACGGCGCAAGCTCCGGAGGATGGCTCAGCTCTGGTAGATGACGGGGAACCAGTCCTCGCGCAGTTTCTGGCCAGCCTTCATGTCGTGGCCGGGATAGGGTGGCGAGGTGCGGCCGGGACGCTCTACATAATGCGCGTCGTCGCCGACCCAGCGCAGCGACAGCGCCCGACGCCGCGCCGAGGTCATGTTGCCACGCGCGCCGTGGGCGGTGCGGAAATCGAACAGTATGGCGTCGCCCGGATCCATCTCCCATTCGAGCACTTTCATTGAAGGGTCATTGTCGGGATCGGGCACCGGCAAGTAGTCGCCCTCGTCGGCATAGAAATTGGCGTCGTTCAGCCAGCGCACCGGCAGCACCATCTTTTCCCATTTGTGCGAGCCGGCGATCAGCCGCAGCGTCGCTTCCTTCACCGGATCGATCGGAATCCAGAAGCTTACCGTCTGGCTGCCTTCGACGAAATAATAGGGAATGTCCTGATGCCAGGGCGTCGGCTTCTGCGTGCCGGGCTCCTTGACCAGGACGTGGTCGTGGAAGAACTGGGCGCTGCGCGACTGCATGACCGCGGCCGCGAGCTCGGCGGCCGGCGATTCGCGCACGATCCTGACGAATTCCGGGATGCGCTCCCAGTTGCAGTAATCGTCGAAGAAGCTGCCCTTGCCGCCGGCGATGTCGGAGGCCGTGGCGCTGCGGTTCTGCATATTGCGTTCGATGCCTGCGGCGATGACATCGACCCAATCCTTGAAGGCGCCGCGGATGCAGACGGCGCCGTCGCGCTGGTAATCGGCAATCGTCGAGGCATCGATCTTCGGGCTGGCCATGGCGCGCTCTCCTTGGGTTGGCAAGCGACTATCGCAAGCGCCGGAATATCGCGTAAAATAATAACTTGTCATCTAATTTATAGCTTTTGCCTATGAGACCGACCCTCAGCCATTGCGCTATGTCGTTGCCGTTGCCCGCTATGGCAGCGTGACCGCGGCAGCCCAGGCGCTGAACGTCTCGCAGCCGTCGATCTCGGTGGCGATCGACAATGTCGAGGACGCGCTTAGCCAGAAACTGTTCGTGCGCCAGCGGGGAAGCGGCGTTTCGCTGACATCCTTCGGCCGCAGGGCCGTCGCGAAGGCAAGACAGGTGCTGGGCGAGGCGGACGAGTTGGCGGCGCTCGGATCGCGCGACGCCGATGTCGGCGGCGAGCTGGTGCTCGGCTGCTTCGAGGACCTGGCGCCCTATTTCGCGCCGGCGCTGATGCACGCCTTCGCCGAGCGCTGCCCGGCCGTCACCGTTGTCATCGGCGACGAGACCTTCGACACGCTGGGGCGGCGCCTGGCCGACAGCGCCGTCGATCTCGGCCTCACCTACGACCTCGGCCTGCCCGGGCACTTCAAGCGCATTCTGCTGCATGAGTTGCGGCCGCACGCGCTTCTGCCGGCCGGCCATGCGCTGGCGGACAAGCACGCCGTCAGCCTGGCGGAACTCGCTGAGCATCCGCTGATCACCACCGACCAGCCGCATAGCTGGCAGCATATGCTGGATCTCTTCCTCAGCCGCGGCCTGTCCCCGATCGCCCGGGCAACGACAAGCTCGTTCGAGCTACAGCGCTCCATGGTGGCGAACGGATTCGGCGTCGCGGTCAGCTATACGAGGCCCTATGGCGACCGCAGCTATGACGGCCTGCCGCTGATCGTAAAGCCGCTCTCCGACCCGCTGCCGATGCAGCGCATCATCCTGACGCATGACACGCGCCAGCGCCTGTCGAAGGCGGCCATGGCCTTCATCGACGTCGCCAGGGCATGGTTTGCCGGTCACGATGTTTTCACTGCCTAAGCGACACCGCGGCAGCTTGACGGCGCCTCTTGCTGCTGCCACTCCAGCGTGATGGAAACCGTCCAGTCGAAAGCGATCCAGGGCCGTGTCGCCGATGCGCCGAGCGGCCATTGGGTTTACCGGGTGCTGCCGCGTTGGCTCTGGCCCTATGCGCAGCTTGCGCGCTGGGACCGGCCGATCGGCTGGCAGCTGCTGTTGTGGCCCTGCTGGTGGTCGGCCGCACTTGCCGCGGGCGCCTATCCGCGCCCGACCGACCCGCTGCTGACGCTGCTTCCGGCGCCCTGGTACCTGCTGCTGTTCTTCATCGGCGCCGTTGCCATGCGCGGGGCCGGCTGCACCTATAACGACCTCGCCGACGAGGACATCGACAACCAGGTCGAGCGCACCCGCTCGCGGCCGTTGCCGGCGGGCAAGGTGACGCGCCGCCAGGCCTGGGCATTCGTCATCATCCAGGCGCTGGTGGGCCTGGCCGTGCTGGTGCAGTTCAACAGCTTTGCCATTCCGCTCGGCATCGCTTCGCTTGCGATCGTCGCGGTCTATCCTTTCATGAAGCGCATCACCAACTGGCCGCAATTCGTGCTTGGGCTCGCCTTCTCCTGGGGCGCGCTGATGGGCTGGGCAGTCGAGTTCGGCGACATCGATGACCCGGCGATCATGCTCTATATCGGCTCGATCCTGTGGGTGATCGGTTACGATACGATCTACGCGCATCAGGACAAGGAAGACGACGCCATCGTCGGAGTGCGCTCGACGGCGCGGCTGTTCGGCGACAACACCAAGACCTGGCTCACCGGGCTCTATGGCGGCGCGCTGATCTGCTTCGCCATCGCCTTTGCCTCGGCGCAGGTGCCGATCGTGGCGCTGGCCGGGCTGATCGCCGCCGGCGCGCATATGGCGCGCCAGATCATCCGGCTCGACATCAACAATCCGGACCAGTGCCTGAAACTGTTCAAGTCGAACAACCAGGTCGGCTGGCTGATCTTCCTCGGCCTGATCGGCGGCTCGGTGTGGATTTGGCTGAAGCCGCTGGTGTAGTCTCCCTTCTCCCCGTTGCACGGGGAGAAGGTGGCGGCAGCCGGATGAGGGGCAGCGCCAACCTTGAAAGCAAAGCCGAATCCACGGCGCCGATACAACTCGTACGAGGGATGGAGTTCGAGGTGGCCGAACGCCTAGGTCGGCGCTGCCCCTCATCGCCCTGCCGGGCACTTCTCCCCGTATAGTGACGGGGAGAAGAAACCTACTCTCTCGCAATAATCTCCTGGCCGTCGATGACGAGCCTCAAGCCCAGATTGCCGGCCTTGCGGCGGGCGAGGAAGCGCGGGCGGCGCATGGTCGAGACGCGGCCCTTGCGGCGTTCCTGCGGCGGCAGCGCCTTGATGGCGGCGCCGAGCGATTCTTCCAGCGTGCGGGCGATGCCGTCGGCTTCGATCAGCAGCATCGGCAGGCCATAGGCGTCGGCCCAGGCGCGCCAGTCGGCGGCGACGTCCTCGAGGTCGTCGGCGACCAGCAGCGGCACCGACAGCATCGGATCATTGTGCAGGAGCTCGAGTGTCACCGTGACGTTGCCGTCCGGATCCTCCATGGCGCGGGCGGCGACACCGCGGAACGCCTTGGCGGGCAGCGCGATGATCGCCGGCACGCCGCTCATCTCCAGCACACGGCGGATGACGGCACCGCGCTGGTCGATGGTGAAGGTCACGTCGCCGTAGTCGTCGCGGGTGGCATAGCTCACCATCTGCGGCAGGCGAAACGGGTCGAGACGCATGTTGCGCCCGGCCCAGACTGGCTTCAGTCCAGTGTTCATCGATGTCTTCCCTGTTAGTCCTGAGGGCCGTTTTTCCGGTTCTCTCAGGGCCGGTTTTTCCGGCCTCGTTATGGGAAGAAAAATTAGCGCTCGCTTCTTACCGGCGCGCTTAAGAAAGTCGGTTAAATTTTGCTGATCTTGGCGATGGTTATCGGAATGCGACCGGCGACCGCATTCAGGAAGAATCAGATAACCTTACCGGGATTCATGATGCCGGCCGGATCGAACGCCGCCTTCACGCGGCGCATCAGGTCGATCGCCATCGGCGGGGCCGTGGCGATCAGCTCATCGCGCTTCAGCTGGCCGATGCCGTGCTCGGCCGAGATCGAACCATGGAAGGAGCGCACGACATCGTGCACGGCCTTGTTCATGGGATGGTAGAGTTCGAGGAACGCCTCGTCCTGCCAATCGAGGGGGCGCGAGATGTTGTAGTGCAGATTGCCGTCGCCCATGTGGCCGAAGCAGACGACGCGCGCGCCGGGACAGACCCCTTCCACCACGCCGGCCGCCTTTTCGATGAAGTCGGGGATCGAGGCGATCGGCACCGAAATGTCATGCTTGATCGAAGCGCCCTCCGGCTTCTGGCATTCGGGCAGCGTCTCGCGGAAATTCCAGAAGGCGTCGCCCTGGGCAAGGCTTGCCGACACCACCGCGTCGCCGACGATGCTTTGATCGAGAGCCTCGGCCAGGATCTCCTCGATCAGCGCCCTGCCGTCTTCCTCGGAACGGCCGGAAGAAACCTGCATCAGCACGTACCACGGCCAGTCGTCGGCCAGCGGCCGGGTGATGCCTTGCCCGTGCTTGAGCGTGAAATCGTAGGGCCTTCTGGCGATCAGCTCGAAAGCGGTCAGCGATGCGCCCGCGCGGTCCATCGCCAAGGTGAACAGTGACAGCGCGTCTTTCGGGGACGACGGCAGGCCGGCAAAGGCGACCTCCCTGCCCTTCGGCTTCGGAAACAGCTTCAGCACCGCGGCGGTGATGACGCCCAGCGTGCCTTCGGCGCCGACAAAGAGGTTCTTCAGATCGTAGCCGGTGTTGTCCTTCTTCAGCTTGCGCAGATCGTCAAACACTTCGCCGGTCGGCAGCACGACCTCGACGCCAAGGCAGAGCTCGCGCGCATTGCCATAGGCGAGCACGCCGGTGCCGCCGGCATTTGAGGAGAGATTGCCGCCGATCTGGCAGGAGCCTTGGGCGGCGAGCGAAAGCGGAAACAGCCGGTCGGCGGCGTCGGCCGCTTCCTGCAGCGTCTGCAGGATAACGCCGGCCTCGGCCGTCACCGTATTCGATAGCACATCGATCTCGCGGATTTGGTTCAGCCGCGACAGCGAGAGCACGATGTCGCGGCCGGACTTGTCCGGCACCTGGGCGCCGACCAGCCCGGTGTTGCCGCTCTGCGGCACGATCGGGGTTCCGGTCTCGGTCGCAAGCCGCATGATGCGGCTCACTTCCTCGACGCTGCCCGGCCTCAGCACCAGCGATGTGCGGCCATGCCAAAGGCCGCGCCGCTCGGTGATGTAAGGCGCGATGTCGGCCTGGTCGCGCAACGCATATTTGTCGCCGACGATCGCAACAAAGCGGTCGATTACGGCGGGGTCGAGGTCGAAAGGCTGGTCGTTCATGGGTCAGAACCTAGAGCAATTCCAGGAAAAGTGCGAAGCGGTTCCGTCCGAAATTGCATCAAAACAAAGAGATAGGCTCAAGCGGTCTTGTCACGCGGCGCGGCGGCGCGCGCGAGCCGGTCATTGATCGCCTCTCCCAAGCCTTCGAACGGGATCGGCTCGACGGCGATGGTCGCGGCACCGCTGCGGTCGAGCGCCTGCATGAAAGCGAACAGATTGCTTGCCGCCTCGCGCAGGTCGCCCGCTTCGGAAAGGTTGCGCAGCGCAACGGCCCGTTCCCAGCCCTCGGCGCGGTTGCGGCCGAAGGCCAGCAACGCCTCGCCTTCAGCAATCTTTCCGACATTCAGCCGCATCGCGGCGCCCGGCGCATAATGCGAGGCGAGCATGCCCGGCGCCTCGATGCCGCCCGCGCCGCGCGACAGTTTCGCGCCGGCCACCGCCTCGATTTCCTCGGCGCCGATGCCGCCGGGCCGCAGCAGCCGCAGCTTGCCGTTCTCGACCTTGAGAATAGTCGATTCAAGGCCGACCGGCGTCGCGCCGCCATCGACGACCAGCTTGATCCTGTCGCCGAGATCGGCGGCGACGGCCTGCGCCGTGGTGCCGCTGATCCTGCCTGAAGAATTGGCGCTGGGGGCTGCGAGCGGCCGGCCGAGCCGCGCGATCAGTTCGCCGCCGAACCCGCGCGGCATGCGCAGCGCGATCGTGTCCAGCCCCGCGGTGACCAGCGGATGGATGCCACTGTCGGCGCGCTGCGGCAGTACCAGCGTCAGCGGGCCGGGCCAGAAGGCTTCGGCCAGTTTTGCCGAGAGCCGATCGAAGCCGGCAATACGATCCGCCATCGCGCGATTTGCGACATGGGCGATCAGCGGGTTGAAGCGCGGCCGGCCCTTGGCCTCGAAGATGCGCGCCACGGCGACGCCGTTGGTGGCATCGCCCGCTAGGCCGTAAACCGTCTCGGTCGGAATGGCGACGACGTCGCCGCCTTCGAGCAGCGCCAATGCCTGCTCCATAGCCTCGCCGGCCGCCAGTATCTCAGCCAAATTCGTCACCAGTCCTGAACATGCCGGTCCCGTAATACGGTCGCTTCCGCCGGGCAAGGGCGGGCATTGGCGATTTATCAATCCCTAAAATGTTAAGTTTCCGCGCAAGCCGGCTTCAATCTGCCGGCCCTAAACAGATATTCGTGGGGTACCCCACGAATATCTGTTTAGGTTTCCTGGGTTTTCGCAGGTTCTGATCGCAAAACCGTGGGACACTTTTGCGGACCTGCTTAGGGTGCGGGTTGGATGCGGTTGCGGGCTTGGGAGTTGTCGTGATGCGTTTGCTTGGAGCGTTCGGTATCAGCCTTCTGGCGATCAACGGCGCGGCACATGCCTCGTCGATCGTCGTGGTCGGCCCCTCGACCTCGACGCCTTCGGTCATCAGGCTGAATGCGATCGAACCGGCCAAGTTGTCCTCGGCCTCGACGCCGTCGATGATAGCGCTGGGCGATCCTGTGCCCGCCGTCACCGACGAAAAGGTCGCTGCGATTCCCGAGAGGTCCGGCCACCATCAGGCCCCGATGATCATTCGCGGCGGCGTTGTCGGCGGCGCTTTCGCAACGCCCGCGGCAACCGCGGCGGCCAAGCCCGCAACGCCGGCAACCACTCCCGCGGCCGCGCCGGCAAACGGCACGTCGCCGGCAACGCCTGCCAACGGCACCGCCTCCGCTTCGAACGGCAAAACCGGCAGCCAGCCGGCCGCGACGGAGAGTGCCCAGGCCGGCGCGCAACAACCGGCGCAGCCGCCAAATGCCCAGCCGCTGCCGCGCGTCGGCAAGGCGATGTAGATCACACTGGATACGCGTTCGATGTGTTAGGCGCTGTTTGTCGGGACGCAATTCCGGACGGAAAACCGTTCACACTTTTCCTGGGATTGCTCTCGCTGTCCGATTCCCGTCATCCGGATCGGGCACTATCACGCTGGCGTTTCAATGGGGATTTCATGACTGTTTTGAAAGCAATGACCGTTGCCGCACTGGTGGCGGCGACGATACTGGGCGCGGGCGCGGTGCGGGCCGACGACATGCTCGGCTCTTACGTCGCACGGATTTCCGATCGTGATCATCGCGCCAGCGACGGCTATCCGCTCAGCAGCGCGGCGCAAATGGTGCGGCAGGACCGCGCCAACTGGCACAAGTTCCACCGGCGCGACAGCGACGACCAGAGCGACCCCTGGTTCCGCAGCGACGGTTCGCGCGCCGACCTGCAGCGCATGCTGGAACGCGGCGGCGCCATGAGCAGCTCGACCCGGCGCGCTATCGTCAATGGCGAGCCGCTGATCGAGGTCGACGTCTATCCGGACAGCGTGCGGGTCAGCATCGTCGAAGATTGACGCATCAATCTTCCTGATTGACGGTCAATCTTCCTGGAAGACTGACGAGCCTGAGAAAAGGGGCGACGCAGAACGCGCCGCCCATACTTCAGACGACGGGAAACGGCTCAGGCCGCTTCTTCCTTGTCGTCGTCTTCGTCCGCGTCGTCTTCATCCTCGTCGCCATCTTCATCCTCGTCGTCGGATTCATCGTCGCCCGAGGCTTTGGCCTCTTCGTCGGCGTCGTCGTCCTCGCCGTCTTCGTCGTCATGTTCATCCTCGTCTTCCGACTCATCGTCGGCCGAGGCAGTGGCGTCTTCTTCGTCGTCGCTGTCTTCTTCTTCGTCCTCATCGTCCTCAGCAGGATCGGCGGATTCGACCGCCGCGGCGGCGGCGTGGTCGAGGATGTTTTCGGAAACGGATTCGATGGCCTCGGCGGCGGCCGGGGTCTCTTCAATCAGATCGATATCGTCAACGGAATTCATGGCATGCCTCCGTGGTTTGGGAACGTCTTTTGTCTGATGCATGTCGTTGTCCCGAAACCGCTGCACACTTCCGGGCGACATGCATTGGTTCTCCCACGTGGAGGTCATCGCCGTATGACTGTAAGCCGGCTCCGACGCATTAAATTTCGGGCGGCCAATTGCTCTGATCTACCCGCATCCTAACGGATGCGGGTAGATCTCGCAGACGCGTTTCCTTCGCCGTCAGCCGACGATCTTTGAAAAATCCGCAACCTGATCGGTGGCGGCGCGGATGCGGGCAAGCAGCGCCAGGCGGTTGGCGCGCACTGCCTGGTCCTCATCATTCACGAGAACACCCTCAAAGAATGAATCAACCGGTTCACGCAATACGCTAAGCGCCAGCATGGCGGCGGAAAAATCTTCCTTTTGAATTGCTTGGCCGGCTTCCTTCTCAGCCTGATTCACCGCAGCAAAGAGCTTCTTTTCCCCTTCCTCGCGGAACCGCGCCGGCTCAACGGCCTCGGCGACCAGCGTTTTCTTCTTCTCCTCGGCGGCCAGGATGTTGGCGGCGCGCTTGGTTCCGGCAAGCAGGTTCTTGCCCTCGTCGGTGTCGAGCAAAGAGCCCAGCGCCTCGACGCGGCGCACGATCTGCAGGAGGTCGTCGGACCGCGGCGTGATGACGGCGTCGATCAGATCGTGCCTGGCGCCCTGGTCGCGGAGGTAGACTTTCAGGCGGTCGTGGAAGAAGGCGAGGAGGTCGGACGACTGATCCGCGCCGCTCTTCAAATTCGCAAAAGCCTTGGCGAAAACTGACGTCAGCGCCAGACGGATACGGTTCTCGATGAGGATCCTGACCACGCCAAGCGCAGCGCGGCGCAGGGCGAACGGGTCCTTGCTGCCCGTGGGCTTTTCATCGATCGCCCAGAAGCCTGTCAGCGTGTCGAGCTTGTCGGCAAGCGCCACCGCAACCGAGACCGGATCGGTCGGCACGCGATCGGATGGGCCTTGCGGCTTGTAGTGCTCCTCGGCGCTTGCGGCCACGGATGCATGCTCGCCCTGCAGCAGCGCATATTTGCGACCCATGGCGCCCTGCAATTCAGGGAACTCGCCGACCACCTCCGTCTGCAGGTCGGCCTTGGCGAGCACGGCCGCGCGGGTGACGAGCGCGCTGTCGGCGCCGACGACCGGGGCCAGCGCTTCCGCCAGCCGCTTGATGCGCTCCACGCGCTGCCCTTGCGTGCCGAGCTTGGCATGGAAGGTCACGTTCAGATGATCGAGCCGCGCCATGCGCTGGTCGAGCGGCTTCTCCAGGTCCAGGCCGAACTTCGCCGCCGATTCCGTGAGTTGGTCGAGGTCGGGCAAATCGCCCTGATCGGTCTTCCAGAAATAGAGCGCGTCAGACAGGCGGGCGCGCACCACCTTGCCGTTGCCGTAGGCGATTTCCTTGCCGCCGTCGGTCGCCTCGATGTTGGCAACAAGGATGAAGCGGTTCGACAGGTCCTCGCCCGCGCCCTGCGGCCGGGTGACGAAGCACTTCTGGTTGGCGCGGATGGTGAGGCGGATGACCTCGCCCGGAATGGTGAGGAAGTCCTGCTCGAACTCACCCATCAGCACGACCGGCCATTCGACCAGGCCGGAGACTTCCTCCAGCAGGCCCTCGTCCTCGACGAGATCGAGACCGTTGGCGAAGGCGATGTTGCGGGCATCGGCAAGGATGATCTCCTTGCGCCGGTCGGCATCGAGAACGACCTTGGCCGCTTCGAGCTTCGCGACATAGTCGTCGAAGCGGCGCACGGTGATCGGGCCTGGCGCATGGAAGCGATGGCCATAGGTGACGTTGCCTGCGCGGATGCCGTCGATCTCGAAATCGACCACGACCGGCTCCTCGGTCTCCGGGCCGAAGGTGCAGACGATCGACTGCAGCGGCCGCACCCAGCGCAGCGAGCCGGGTTTCGCCGAGGCCGGCCCCCAGCGCATCGATTTCGGCCAGGGGAAATTTCTGATGATGCCCGGCACCAGCTCGGCGATGATTTCCTCCGCCGCCCGGCCCGGCTTGGAAATGTGGGCGACGTAGAAGTCTCCCTTCTTCGGGTCGGAATGGACATGGGCGTCTGCGATCGATGAAAGCCCGGCCTTGCGCAGGAAACCCTGCACGGCCTGCTCGGGCGCGGTGGTCGACGGCCCCTTGATCTCCTCGCGGATGTCCTTCGAGCGCGCCGTCAAGCCACGGATATCGAGAGCCAGGCGGCGCGGCGTCCAATATTCGCGCGCCGCCTCATAGGTGAGGCCCGCCTCGACCAGACCGTCGGTCAGCATCTTCCTGAGATCGCCGGCAGCCTTGCGCTGCATGCGTGCGGGGATTTCTTCCGAGCGGAGTTCTAAAAGCAGGTCAGGCATAGTTAAGCTCCCCACCCTCCCCTTGATGGGGAGGGTCGGCGCGTAGCGCCGGGGCGGGGTGGCGGCCTCTCAGCCGCCAATACCTTCGGCACCATCGCGCAGATGCAGGTGTGATTTCCGTTCTTCCACCGCCGCATAAATTGTATCGAGCACGGAATCCAGTTCGTTTTTTATCTCATGATTCCAGAAGCGGAGAGACGCGATAGCCTTGGCTTTCAAACCACCGTGTTCGATCTTCATCGTGGCGCAGCTGATCATCAGCGCTGTGGTGGGAGCCATCCACTTCGACAATCAGCTTCAGCCGATGCGAGACGAAATCTGGATAGTAGGCGCCGACTGACGCCTGCCGGCGGAAATGTGTCCCTTCGACCGGGATGCGCCACAGGTGCTGCCACAGCAGTCGTTCTTCGTCCGTCATCGAGGCGCGGAGCCTTCGTGCGGAATGCAACTTGAAACGGTCAAGTTTTGGCATAGGGAAGCGCCAATCACCCCCACCCGCCGCTTCGCGGCGACCTCCCCCATCAAGGGGGAGGTAGAAGCGCATAGCAACTCGGCTCGCGCCTGTCACCCTGCCCGCCGATCGCAAATCAGACCCATATCGGGAAATTTTCAGGTCTTTGTCGGGACGAAGCGAGCCCAGCCGTCTTAAAAGCAGGCATCCCATGAACCAAACGCGGCACTGAAGCGACCAACGCTCAGGCGGAGAACTATTGGCTGAACGACCATGAAGACGGTTTCGAGAATGCTGCAGATCCTGACACTGAGCGCCTGCTTCACCGCCCAGATGCACGGCACGTTCTCGATGCCGGGCGTGAGACAGGCACTGCGCACGATCGATGCCGCGACTGCCCAGATAACGTTGCCGATTGCAGCCGCCGAGATCGCCAGCGTGACTTTGGGCTAAGCCGCAAGGCCGCCCGCCCGCGTCTTCAGGAACGCCTCCCCGCAAGCCTTGGCGAGGTTGCGTACGCGCAGAATGTAACTCTGCCGCTCGGTGACGGAAATCACACCGCGCGCGTCGAGCAAATTGAACACATGGCTTGCCTTGATGCACTGGTCATAGGCCGGAAAGACCATGCGGTGCATCGCCAAATTGTCGCTGGGCTTCGGCGTGCCGGCATCGAGCAGCGCCTTGCACTCGGCCTCGGCGTCCTCGAAGTGTCTCAGCAGCATCGCGGTGTTGGCGAATTCGAAGTTGTGGCGCGAATATTCCTGCTCGGCCTGCAGGAAGACGTCGCCATAGGTGACCTTCTCAGCGCCTTCGCGGCCGTTGAAGTTCAGGTCGTAGACATTGTCGACGCCCTGCACATACATGGCGAGTCGTTCGAGACCGTAGGTCAACTCGCCCGCAACCGGCGCGCATTCGATGCCGCAGACCTGCTGGAAATAGGTGAACTGCGAGACTTCCATGCCGTCGCACCAGCATTCCCAGCCGAGCCCCCAGGCGCCGAGCGTCGGGCTTTCCCAGTCGTCCTCGACGAAGCGGATGTCGTGCAGCAGCGGGTCGACGCCGATCGCTTCCAGCGAGCCGAGATAGAGCTCCTGCAGGTTCGGCGGATTGGGCTTCAGGATCACCTGGTACTGGTAATAATGCTGCAGCCGGTTCGGGTTCTCGCCGTAGCGGCCGTCCTTCGGCCGGCGCGAGGGCTGGACGTAGGCGGCATTCCAGCGCAACGGGCCCAGCGCGCGCAAGGTGGTCGCCGGATGGAAGGTGCCAGCGCCGACCTCCATGTCGTAGGGCTGCAGGATGAGGCAACCATAGTCCGCCCAGTAATTGTGCAAGGTCAGGATCAGCCCCTGGAAGGAGCGGCTGGGATGCATATGGGCGGGGATCTCGATGGTCACGGCGGCCTCGGAAAGCGCAGGATGGCGTTTCCCTAGTTGCCGGGCCGGCAAGCGTCAAGGCGGTGGCTGACATCCGGCAAGGCGGAAAGCTTTGCGGCTGGCTGGCCCATTGCCGTCGGGCGACGGCCGCCGTTTGCTCCGTTCGACGTCAATGACAGAGGTTTCGCCATGTCCGGTCAACTCACCGTCCGACCCGTCACAAGGCAGGATTACGAACAATGGCTGCCGCTCTGGGACGGCTACAACGCGTTTTACGGGCGCTCCGGCCCGACGGCGCTTGCCGGCGAGATCACGCAGATGACCTGGTCGCGTTTCTTCGACGCGTACGAGCCGGTGCACGCGCTGGTGGCCGAGCGCGAGGGCAACCTGCTCGGCCTGGTCCACTACCTCTACCATCGCTCGACGACATCGATCGCGCCGAGCTGCTACCTCCAGGATCTCTTTACCTCGCAGGCCGTGCGCGGTCAGGGGATCGGCCGGGCGCTGATCGAAGGCGTCTATGAACGCGCTGGCCAAGCGGGCGCGAACCGCGTCTACTGGCTGACGCATGAGACGAACCACACCGCGATGCAGCTCTACAATAAGATCGGCGAGAAGTCCGGGTTCGTGGTTTATCGCAAGATGTTCTAGTCCCTCGGTATAGGGATTTGAGTGCCCCCGCCCGCCGGGCAGCAAGACTTTCATCGTCCATTTTTGCGAGATGAGCGCCAACGCTGGAGATTGGCTAAAGCCCACCAACCTCGTCATTCCAGGGCGGAGCAGCCGCGAAGCGGCGTCGCGGAGACCCTGGAATCCATGCCGTGACCTTGATCGAAGAACCCGGCGGAGCAGAATTCTCCACCGTGGCGGCGCTTCCAGGTCACGGCATGGCAACTGTGTTCATGCGAATGCGGTTTTGTCTCTGATGATAGCGTTGAGCACGACCAAGAGCTTCCTTGCGACGGCGATGATGGCGAGTTTCTTGGAGCCCGACCGGGCAGCAAGCGCTGTGTAGAAGGTTTTGAACCGGTCGCAGGTTCTGATGGCCGTTAGGGCTGCCATGTAGAGGGCGCGGCGCACGCGTGATCGCCCGCCCTGGATCTGGCTCCTGCGTGTGAGCTTGCCGCTCTTGTTGTCGAAGGGGGCAAGGCCGACGAGCGCGGCGATCGCCTTGGGTGAGCGCTTGCCGAGCTCGGGCAGGAGCGCCAGCAGCGAGAATGCGCCGACCTTGGAGACGCCGGGCACGGAGACCATGAGCGTGTAATCGCGGGCGGCGTCCTCGGCTTGACGAATGACTTCGGCGATCTGGCCCTCGAACGCCTTGATGCGTGCATCGAGGCCGGCGATCAGGCCTTTGAGGCTGGTGATGACGATCTCCTGGAAGGCCTCGCCGAGTTGCTTCTTCAGCGTTGCCCGCATCCCGACCAGTTGATCGCGATGAGCGGCAAGCGATTGAAGCTGCTCGACTTCTTCGCGCGGCGCCGGCTCGGCCTCAGGGTTGTAGCGGCGGCCATAGTCGCTCAGCATCCTGGCGTCGAGCGGATCGGTCTTGGCGCGCCGTCTGGTCGACTTGGCATAATGGTGTGTGTGCGCCGGATTGTGCCGCGAGAACGGCACGCCGGCCTTGGCCAGCGCATGGCGCAGCAGCCGGTCATGGACACCCGTCGCCTCCATGACGACGAAGTCCCGACTGGGATCAAGCCCCGCCACATAGGCCGCGATCGCATCGGCCTGGTTGTCGATGCGCCGAAGACGGCCGCTTGTCTCATCAAAAAAGTCCAGCCACTGCTTTGAGATGTCGCAGCCGACATAGTTCTGCATTATCATGTCCACGCCTCTTCCTGTGGTGCGGGGTCTGCTTGGAACAGCCCCGTGCAACTGTTCAGGTTGATGGTTCACCGGTGGGAAAGGACCGGGCCATGCCACGGCCTGTCCGAAAGGACGACCAGGATCCACTCGGTCTCCTTCCCACTTCAACCATACACCGAAACCAACACACAGGATCCTAGGGTCTGCGCGCGTCGCTTCGCTCCCTGCTCCGCCCGTGGATGACGATGGGAGTCTAGGCCAATCTCGAAAGTAGGGCCGGACCTGCCCAAGCTCGACAGACTCCAAGCCGAACGAAAACGGGGCTCGACGAGCCCCGTTTTGTTGAACGTCGACGAAAGTCGCTCAGCCCTTCGGCGCGGGCGCCGGCACCGGCTTCACCTTCGGGGTTTCCTGCGCGGTGTTGGATTCGATCGGCGGCAGACCCTTGAGCAGCTTCTGCTGCAGGGCGGCCAGCACATCCGGGTCCGGCTTCAGGTCGCGCGCCTGGGTCCACTGATAAGTGGCTTCGAGCTTGCGACCAACGCGCCAGTAGGCATCGCCGAGATGGTCGTTGAGGACCGGATCCTCCGGCTTCAGCGAGACGGCGCGCTCCATCTCGCGCACGGCGTCGTCGAAGCGTCCCATGCGGTAATAGGCCCAGCCCAGCGAATCGACGATGTAGCCATCGTTCGGCCTGAGATCCACGGCCTTCTGGATCATTGCCAGGCCTTCCTTGAGGTTCATGTTCATGTCGACCCAAGAATAGCCGAGATAGTTCATGACCTGCGGCTGGTCCGGCTGCAGCTCCAGCGCCTTGCGGAAATTGGGTTCGGCCTTCGGCCATTCCTTCAGCCGCTCATAGGCGATGCCGCGCTGGTAGAAGATGTTCCAGTTGGCGGCGGTCGGCGTCTTCAGCTGCTCGACGGCCTTGTCGTAGAGATTGGCGGCCGAGCGGAAATCTTCCTTCGAGCCGTAGACGCCGCCAAGTGCCAGATAGGCGCGCATGTCGTCCGGATGCTTGTCGAGATAGGCCTTGAGATGAGCGATCGCCTCGTCATGCTTGTCGAGATCGGCGAGGTTCAGGCCGAGCTGCAGGTCGGAAAGCTCCTTCAGCGGCGAGGATGCCGGAATGCGGCGGTAAAGCGCGATGGCGCCCTCGCCGTCCTTGAGCTGCTCGGCGACCGCGGCAAGCTGCACCAGGGCCGCATCGCTGTCTGGCTTCAGCGCCAGCGCGTATTGCAGGTAAAGCCGCACGAAAGGCTCGCCGCCGCCGCGGTTGAGCGCGGTGGCAAGGTCAAGCAGGATTTCGGACGCGCCGTCGGCCGGGCCGGCCACCAACGGCTCGATCTTGTCGCCCTTGGCGATGCGGTCGCGCAGCGTGGTGATCTCGAGCTTGCCCGGGGCGAAGGCCTCGGCCTGGTTCAACACCGCCAGAGCCTTCGACTTGTCGCCCTTGCGGGCGAGGAATGAGGCATAGGCCTGGGCATTGCGCATCCAGGTTTCGGGCGCGGAGCCGCCGGCCGTGGTGTCGGCGAGCGTGGCGGCATAGATCGCATCGGCCTTGTCGTTCAGGCCGGCGGCGTCGGCGATCAGCGCGCGGTGGAACGATTTGAACAGGCCGAACCAGTCCGGCCCCTTGAGCTTATCGATGGACTCCATGGCCTCGGAGGCGTTGCCGGCGCCCTCCTTGGCCCAGCCGTCCATGACGCCGGAAAGCAGCCGGTCGAGATCGGATTCGAGCGAGAGCTTCAGCCAGTACTGCGCCTTGGCGTAGTCCTTCTTGTGGAAGGAATCGATGGCCAGCGCCAGACGCGAGAAGCGCTCGACATCCGGTACTTCCTTCAGCTTGTCGGCATAGACCAGCGATTCCTCGAAGCGGCCTTGCGCGACGAGAGCCAGCATCAGGCTCTGCTGCAGGTCTTTGTCGTTCGGCGCAAAGGCCAGCGCCTGCTTGTAATAGGCGATCGCGTCGTCGAGATCGTTGTCGCTTTCGGCGATATGGGCTGCAAGATAGGCGCCCGAGAACGACGTGATCTGCAGCGGTTGGGCATCTTCCTTGGCCTGGACCGGCAGCACCCAAAGCGCCACACCGGTCAAAAATGCCAGCCTCGTCAGCCAGCGCGCACGTCCTTGCCGCATCGTATCCCTTTCAGCCAGACGCGATCCCCCTTGGCGGACCGCCCACAGACTCGATCTTTTCCGGTCAAAGCATGGCCTTTTTGGGGTCGAGCTTCAATCGCCGAGCGAATCACAATGCAATCATCTGGCTTACAAAACGATGCGGCGCCGCCGAAAACATCCCGCGCGGAGGTCCGGGACGCCGACATGTGGTACCGAGTTGCCTGGATCAGGATACGTTCCGTTGAACGTCCCCCTGATCTCGCTCCTTGTTGGAGCATACTCTTTTCCGAAAACCGGGTCCCGCTATTCGGGATCATGCTCTAAAGACGCGTATCGCTGAACCCGCCGGCGGCAACCGCGCCGCAGAGGCCGGACCACTCGCAGCCGGAGCATGCCTGGCGCGTCAGGCCGGCCGAAAAAGCCTCCCGCATCCCAGCCACGCTGGAGGCGTCCAGCACGAACCGGTCTCCAGCCCGGATCGGTCGGTTGAGGAAAGCGCCCACGTCGCGCGCGGCGAGCCGGTCCCGCTCGGCGGCGCTTTCGCGCAGGCAATGCGGCTCGGGTTCGTCGAGCAGCGGGGCGCAGATGTCGTCCGGACCGGAAACGATCAAAACCCCCTCGCCCTCGCCCAGCCGCTTCACCACCTGGTCGTAATTGGCGGTGAAGGCCGGCGAATAGCCCTTGCCGACATAGGTCAGCAGGCAAAGCAGATGATGGGCGCGCAGCCTGACGGTCATCGCGTCCCGGACGAGCGCTCGCGCGGTTCCGCCCGATCGGTGGAAAAGAGCTTCAGCGTCGCCGCGCCCAGCGCCGACTTGAGCAATCCGCCGACGATAAAGGGCAGGAAGCCGAAGGTGATCGCCTTCTCCGTGCCGATCATGACGGCAAGCCAGGCGGTGCCGAGAACCAGGCAAAGCAGGTTGCCGATGAGCATGGCGGCAAAGGCAAGCATGACGTGGTTGCCGTTCCAGCCGCGCTCGGCCAGCCAGCCGACGACGGCGCCGACGACCGGGAAAGCGAAGAGATAGCCGCCGGTCGGACCGACGAAATGTTGTATCCCGGCCGCTCCGCCCGCCAGCACCGGAAACCCTGCCGCGCCTTCGACCAGCCAGGCGGCGGTGGTGAGCGCGCCGAAGCGCCAGCCATAGAGCGCGCCGACCAACGTAACGGCGAAGGTCTGCATCGTCACCGGAACCGGCACCATCGGCACCTCGATATAGGACGACAGCGCGAGGAATAGCGAACCGAGGATCACGGCGCCGATCTGCCAAGCGAGCGGACGGCTTTGCAGCCGCAACGGGCTGAAGGAGGATTTGCGGGTCGAAATGGCTGCGTTGGTCACGGTGTCTTCCCTGGTTGGACTGAAATTATAGATAATTTCTTTATTCGATCTATTATCGAATCCACATTTTGAAACGGTTGGCAAGCCCGCAGGTTCGTCATCCTAGAGCGAAGCAGCCGCGAAGCGGCCTCGCATAGACCCTAGGATCCATGCTGTGACCTTGGCCGAATGGCAAGCGGGGCAGAACAGAGGTCGTTCTGCACCGCTGCAAGGCTTCGACGTAACGGCATGGATTCCAGGGTCTGCGCGCGTCGCTTCGCTCCTTGCTCCGCCCTGGAATGACGAGGTTGAGATGCCTCGGCCAGTTGCCAGTCGCCGATCATCACCCCACGATGGCGAACGCCTCGCGCGTCTTGCCAGAAGCGGTCTTGACCGGCTTCTGGCCGATCCATTGCACGTGCCGCCCCAGCGTCGCGGCGGCCGATTCGGTGTTGCCTTGTCTCAGCGCGCTCAGAATCGCGCGGTGATCCTGGTCGGTGCGGGTTTCCCACTCCGAGCGCCAGGCCGCGAACAGGAAGCGCGCGCTCGCGGCATGCAGGTCGTCGATGGTGGAAAGCAGGCGCGGCATGTTGCAAGGCGCCAGGATCAGCCGGTGGAAGGCGCGATTGGCCTCTTCCCAAGAACGAACGTCGCGGGATTTGTCGCCGGCCTTGGTCGCCTCCTCGGCCTGGTCGAGGATCGACGCCGTCAGATGCGGCGCGGCATGACGCAGCGCCAGCACTTCGAGCGCCGCCCGCATCTCGGCCACCTCCCTGACCTCGCCGAGATCGAAAGAGGCGACGCGCACGCCACGGCGCGGTTCGCTGATCGCCAGGCCTTGCGCCTCCAGGCGCCGGAAGGCTTCGCGCACCGGGACATGGCTGGTGTTGAATTCCTCGGCGACATGATCCTGGCGCAGCCGCGAGCCGGGCTCGATCGCGCCCGAAATGATGCGGTCCGCCAGTTCCTTGCTGATGCGGACAGCGATCGTGTCTTCTGTGCTGGCCATATTTTATAGATAATTTGCCGGGCTGCCTCTTGTCGAGACGGCCAGCGCGGGATTCACAGACGCCCTGCCCGGCGGATGCCAGGCAGGCGCCTTCAAGGCAGTCAGCTCAGTTGACGCGGCTGATGCAGAAATCGATGACGTCGATCAGCGCCGACTTCTGCGGCGTCGCCTCCAGCGGCGCCAGCGCATCGCGGGCGATCTCGCCGAAATGGCGGGCGCGGCTGATCGTGTCGGCGATGGCGCCATGGCGGGCCATCAGGCCGATCCCCTTTTCGAGCCCGGCGTCGTCGGTGACGTTTTCCTCGATGGCGCGCTTCCAGAAGCTGCGCTCGGCCTTGGTGCCGCGGCGGTAGGCGAGGATCACCGGCAGCGTCACCTTGCCCTCGCGGAAATCGTCGCCGACATTCTTGCCGAGATCCTTGCTGGAGCCGCCGTAATCCAACGCATCGTCGATGAGTTGGAAGGCGAGGCCGAGATTCATGCCGTAGGAGCGAAGTGCGGCGCGGTCGGTGCGCGAGGCCTGGGCGATCACCGGCCCGACTTCGGCCGCGGCCGAGAACAGCGCCGCGGTCTTGGCCTTGATGACGGCGAAATGCTCGTCCTCGGTGGTGTCGAGGTTCTTGGCCGCCGCAAGCTGCATAACCTCGCCTTCGGCGATGATGGAGGCTGCGCTCGACAGGATGTCGAGGGCTTCCAGCGAGCCGACCTCGACCATCATGCGGAAAGCCTGGCCGAGCAGAAAATCGCCCACCAGTACGCTCGCCTGGTTGCCCCAGATCATGCGCGCCGTCTTCTTGCCGCGGCGCAGCGCGCTCTCGTCGACCACGTCGTCGTGGAGAAGCGTCGCGGTGTGCATGAACTCGACGGCGGTCGCGAGCTTGACATGGCCTTCGCCGGAATAGCCGAACATCTGCGCGGCGGCGAGGGTCAGCATGGGCCTGAGCCGCTTGCCGCCGGAGGAGATCAGGTGATTGGCGATCTCCGGGATCATCTCGACGTCGGACCCGGCCTTGGACAGGATCAGCTCGTTGACGCGCCCCATGTCGGCGGCGGTCAGATCGATCAGATCCTTGATGGAAGCGGGTTCCCGCTTGCCTTCGATGTTGAGAACGACACCCACCACGACAACTCCCGTCAATTGACGCGTACGACGGCCCCCTTGCAACGCCTCGCACTGAAACGAATTCAGGCGGCACGCTTCAAGTTATTGTTTTGATGCATGTCGTTGTGCCCAGAACCGCTACGCAGTTCTGGGCGACATGCATTAGTCCCGCGCCGACTCTAGGTCGGCACAACCGGGCACGGCAAGAGGCGAATTGGCGCGGCTCTACCTTCGCGTGTTTGGCCCCGACGTTTACAGGAACGCCGCAACCTGCGATTTTCGTTCCATGATCGAGCTTGTCCGCACCAATGACGCCGTCGTCATCTCCTTTGTCGAATCGCTGATGCGCGACGCCGGCATCGCCTGTTTCGTCGCCGACCAGAATATGAGCGTGCTCGACGGGTCGCTCGGCATCCTGCCCCGGCGCGTGATGGTCGATGCCGAGAAGATCGACGCCGCGCGCCGTATCCTCAAGGATGCCGGTATCGAGAACGAGATCCGCAAAAAGTAATGGCAACCAGCACCGTTCCCGTCCCGGATACGCCGGCGCACACGGTCGACGCCTTCCATCGCGGACGCTTCTGGCTGGTGCAGCCGAGCCGCGGCGGTCACCGCGCCGGCATGGATGCCATGATGCTGGCGGCCGCCGTGCCGTCCGGCTTTTCCGGCCGGCTCGCCGATTTCGGCGCCGGCGCCGGCGCAGCGGCCCTTGCCGTGCTGTCGCGCTGCCCGGCAGCACGGGCCGTGCTGGTCGAGCGCTCGGCCGAAATGGCGGGGTTCGCCGCCGCCACGCTTTCGCATCCCGGGAACGCGCATCTCGGCGACCGCGCCTCCGTGCTGACGGCCGACGTGACGCAGACCGGCCGGGCACGAGCGGAAGCCGGGCTTGCCGACAATTCCTTCGACTTCGTCATCATGAACCCGCCTTTCAACGCGGCCGAGGACCGCTCGACGCCTGACGCGCTGCGCCGGCAGGCGCATGTGACCGAGGACGGGCTGTTCGAGCGCTGGATCAGGAGCGGCGCCGCCGTCGTCAGGCCGCGCGGCGGGCTGGCCGTCATCGCGCGGCCCGAGCAACTGGTCGCCATCCTCGATGCGATCGAAGGGCGCTTCGGCGATGCCGAGATGCTGTGCGTGCATCCGCGTCCGGACGCGGCGGCGATCCGCATCGTCGTCAGGGCCGCGCTCGGGGCGCGCGGGAAATTGTCCATCCGCCCGCCGCTCACCTTGCACGGACCGTCCGGCAACGGGCCGACGGCGCGGACGGAAATGATCAACAACGGCCTGGCGTCGCTGTTCGGCGATTGATCCGGGGCGCGCGATGCGGCATTGCCGTTGGACGGCGAATTCCTACATGCCAAAGCAAGATGACGTCGCGCCTACCGACTTAACTGATCTCATCTTGCTCCTTTGTATTCCACCGGAGACACCCGTTCGTGAAACGCCTCTTCAACCGCCTGCTGCCGAAATCCTGGCGCTCAACAGTCGTCACCATTCCGGTCATCCGGCTGCAAGGCGCCATCATGGCCGGCGGCGGCCAGTTCCGGCCGAGCCTGTCGCTCGCCTCGACGGCCGGCGTCATCGAAAAGGCGTTCGGCTTCGACGCGCCGGCAGTTGCCATCTCGATCAACTCGCCGGGCGGCTCGCCGGTGCAGTCGCGCCTGATCTTCAAACGCATCCGCGACCTTGCCACGGAAAAGAACAAGAAGGTGCTGGTCTTCGTCGAGGATGTGGCGGCCTCGGGCGGCTACATGATAGCGGTCGCCGGCGACGAGATCTTCGCCGACCCCTCATCGATCGTCGGCTCGATCGGCGTGGTCTCCGCCTCCTTCGGTTTTCCCGAGCTGATGAAGAAGATCGGCGTCGAGCGGCGCGTCCACACCGCCGGCCAGAACAAGGCCGTGCTCGATCCGTTCAAGCCCGAGAAGAAGGAGGATGTGGAGCGGCTGAAGGCGCTGCAGCTCGAAGTGCACGAGACCTTCATCGAGCTCGTCAAGGAACGGCGCGGCAGCAAGCTCAAGGACGACCCGGACCTGTTCACCGGCCTGTTCTGGACCGCCAAGCGGGGCCTCGAGCTCGGCCTTGTCGATGCGCTGGGCGATATGCGCAGCGTGCTCAAGACCCGTTTCGGCGACAAGACGCAGCTCAAGCTGATCACCGCGCCGCGCGGGCTGTTTGGCCGTTTCGGCCTGTTCGGGTCGCGCTTCTCGGCGCCCGATATCGCCGCTGCCGCCGCAAACGGCGTGCTCGATGCGGCGGAAGAGCGCGCATTGTGGGCACGCTTCGGGCTTTGAAAAAGCCATGATTGCGTCTAGCATGGCCGCTTGACCGACCCATCCGGCCGGCCTTGCCGCGAGACCGCGGGAGGAGTTTGAGATGCCGCAGATCATTTTCTTCATTGTTATCGGCGCCGCCGCTTACTTCGGCTACCGCGCTTTCGTGCGCGAGGCCGAACGCGTAACAGCCAAGATCCGGCGCACCGAGAAACAGGCGGCGAACGGCACGATGGGAACGCTGGTCAAGGATCCGAAGACCGGCGAATACCGTCTCGCTAAGGACTGAAGCCATCTCGCCAGCAGCCGACATTCTGGAGCCCGGCACAGAAGTCCGGACATGGCTTGCGCCGGCCAAGATCAATCTGGCGCTGCATGTCACCGGACGGCGCGCCGACGGCTACCATCTCATTGACAGCCTTGCCGTTTTCGCCCGCTTCGGCGACCGGCTCGAGATCGGACCGGCCGGGCATGACGAATTCTCCGTATCCGGACGTTATGCCGCCGGCCTGCCGCTCGACGACGGCAATCTGGTTGTGAAGGCACGCGATGCCTTGCGCCGGGAGGCCGGCGCGCGACATGCGCCGCCGGTCGCCATCAGGCTAGAGAAGAACCTGCCGATCGCGTCCGGCGTCGGCGGCGGCTCCAGCGACGCGGCGGCCGCGCTCAACGGCCTGGCGCAGCTCTGGAAGCTCGACATCGACGACATTTCGCTGGCGCGGATCGGGCTTTCGCTCGGCGCCGATCTGCCAATGTGCCTGAAGTCAAAGCCGCTGATCGCACGCGGTATCGGCGATGACGTGTCGCCGCTCTCCGCATTTCCGGCGCTCGGCCTCGTCCTGGTCAATCCGGGCGTCGCCGTCTCGACACCGGACGTGTTCAAGGCGCTCTCCAGCCGCGACAACGAGATACTGCCGCCGCTGCCGAAGCGCCTCGACTTCCACGCCGTCCGCAACTGGCTGGAGACGACGCGCAACGACCTCGAAGCTGCCGCCCGTTTGATCGAACCTGCGATCGGTGAGGCGCTCAAGGCGCTCAAACGCGCCGACGCCGCGTTCACGCGCATGTCGGGCTCCGGCGCCACCTGCTTCGGCCTGTTCGAGACCGGCAATGTCGCCAAGCGCGCGGCGGTCGCGATCCGTGCCCGCCATCCCGACTGGTTCGTCGCTGCGACACGCAGCATGGAGGTGGGCGATGGCGAAGCTTGACGAGAGCCGGCCCTTCATCCCGGTGCGCATCGCGGTGCTGACCGTCTCCGACACGCGCAGCCTTGCCGACGACAAGTCCGGCCAGACGTTGGCTGACCGCATCACGGACGCCGGCCATGTGCTTGCCGCACGCGATATCGTGACCGACGACCGCGACGAGATACGCGACAAGGTGCTCGGCTGGTCGAAGGACGAAGGTATCGACGTCGTCATCACCACCGGCGGCACCGGCTTCACCGGCCGCGACGTGACGCCGGAGGCGCTGGAGCCGATCTTCGAAAAACGGATGGACGGCTTTTCCGAAGTCTTCCACCGCATCTCCTACGACAAGATCGGCACCTCGACGATCCAGAGTCGGGCGACCGGCGGCGTCGTCAACGCCACCTTCGTCTTCGTGCTGCCGGGCTCGCCCGGCGCCTGCAGGGACGCCTGGGACGGCATCATCAAGGCGCAGCTCGACTACCGGCACATGCCCTGCAACTTCGTCGAGATCATCCCGCGGCTTGACGAGCATCTTCGGCGCGGCGGCAAGCCGGCCTCGTAACCGCAGGCAAAGCCCCCAACCGGCTTCCGGTTCGCAGGCGGGAATACCACTGGCGCCTGCGAGCAGCCATTTCGAGGACGGCGCCGGCAAAGTACCTTGTGCTGCGAACAAGGGAGGATCCGCCTGACCGTTCACAGCGGCGGCTGCCATTGCGGCAATATCCGCCTGAGTTTCTCCACCGCGCTCGATCCGGCCGCGCTGGAAATCCGCGCCTGCCAATGCTCCTTCTGCACTCGGCATGGCTCGCGCGCGGCGGCCGATCCGAACGGCAGGTTGGTGGTTTCGGTCTCGGACGGGGATCGACTGCAGGTCTACCGCTTTGGCCTGCGCACCGCCGACTATCTCGTCTGCCGCGACTGCGGCGTCTATGTCGCGGCAATCGCTGGCGAAGGTGACGCCGCCAGGGCGATCGTCATCGTCAACGCGCTTGACGAGCGCGAACGGTTCTGTCGCGAGCCGATCGCTGTCCGTTTCGATGCCGAAACACGCGAGCAACGCCTGGCCAGGCGCCGCAGCGCCTGGATGCCGGTTGAAATTCAACGGATTTGACGGGGGGATTTGACGGGCAGGGACAGCGCTTTCTTTCTTCTCCGTTGTGGGAGAAGGAAGCTGGCATCACTTCGGCGGCGCCACCCAGATTTCGGCGTTTAACCGCCTGGTCGCCAGGCCGCGCGCCAGGGCTTCGGCGCTGCGCGCGCTCTTTGCCAGAGCCGAAGCCTGCCGCTTGCTGATGACGAGGCCTTCGGCCAGCGCACGGTTGCCCGAAAAGATCCGAGCCAGGAAAGGCGCGCGATCGGCGCGGGCGCGCGAAAATCGCGCCGGCATGGTCTGTCTCGCCGTGTGGGCGACGACCTCGTCGATCCAGCCTTCGGCTAGCCGGGCACCGGGTTCCAGCAACAGCAGCCAATCGCCCTTGGCTTGGCCGATGCCCATGGCGATCCCGCCGGTCACATAATGACAGCCGGCATGCTCGGCCACCGGATGCGTCTGGTCGGTCGAGCCTTGATCGCAGACGATCACGTCGCGGACCACGCCTTCGACCGCGCCACCGACCAGCGAGGCGAGCGTACGGGCGAGCCCCTCCTCGTCGTTCTTGGTTTCGATGACAACGCTGAGCATTTTTAGCCGAATAGCGGAAAGTGCGGCGATGCGCCAGTTGCGGCTCCAAGCGAAAAAGTTCTTGCTTTGTTCTCATCGGCAAAATAGGAATAGTTTCATGAACAGAGCGATTCGAAAGCCTGCCGACAGTCCCTGGGAGAGGGCGAAAATGGAACAGATCGTGCGCGCCGACATTGCCGCTTTCGGAGCAGGAAGAGCCGAGATGGCGAACGCGATGATCGAGCAGAGCGGCATGCGGGTGCGGCCCGACCGCAATCGCGGCCGCTCGGCCGGCATCAACCCGTCCGGCCGATTCGAGCCGGTCAGCCGGCATGTGTTCGACGACGGCTGGAACTCACTGGAGGAACTGCCGCCGTTCAAGACGGAAGTGCAAGTCGAAAAGCCGCGCACCATCATCACGCGCAACGAGTCGCCCGACATCTCCTTCGACCGTTCGATCAATCCCTATCGCGGCTGCGAGCATGGCTGCGTCTACTGCTTTGCCAGGCCGACGCATGCCTTCATGGGCCTGTCGCCGGGACTCGATTTCGAATCGAAGCTGTTCGCCAAGCCGGATGCGGCGCGCATGCTGGACCGGGAATTGTCGAAGCCGGGCTATCAGCCGCGCACGATCGCCATCGGCACCAACACCGATCCCTACCAGCCGATCGAGAAGCAATATCGGATCATGCGAGAGATTCTGGAGGTGCTGGAGGCGCGCGGCCATCCGGTCGGTATCGTCACGAAGTCGGCGCTTGTCACGCGCGACATCGACATATTGTCGCGCATGGCCGAGCGCGGCCTCGCCAAGGTGGCGCTGTCGGTGACGACGATGGACCGGATGCTGGCGAGAACCATGGAGCCGCGCGCGTCGACGCCGACGAAGCGGCTGGAGGCGATCAGACAGCTTTCGGATGCCGGCGTTCCGGCATCGGTGATGGTGGCGCCGATCATCCCCGGTCTCAACGATCCGGAGATGGAGCGCATCCTCGATTCGGCCAGGGCCGCCGGCGCGCGTGAGGCCGGCTACGTCATCTTGCGCCTGCCGCTCGAGGTGGCGCCGATCTTCAAGGATTGGCTGTTGCGGCATTATCCGGACCGGTACCGGCATGTGATGTCGCTGATCCGGTCGATGCGCGACGGCAAGGATTACGATTCCGAGTGGGGCAAGCGCATGAAGGGCGCCGGTCCCTACGCCTGGCAGATCGGCCGGCGCTTCGAGATCGCCGCCAAGCGGCTCGGCCTCAATGTCGAGCGACGGCAGCTTCGCACCGACCAATTCGTCGCAGGCTCCGGCGCCGGCGAGCAGCTGATGTTGCTTTGACGCCTGCGCCGGCCATGACGACCGGCGCTAAGCAATTCCAGGCAAAGCGAATTTCCGTCTGGAATGGCAGCCCTTTCAAGAATTCCGTCCGGCCCTTGTCCCCCCGGCCGTGAGACGGTGCCTTCCCGGTCCGACGCCCCATCCGACCCGGAAGGACTTGCGGAGAATCGGAGCCGATGCGAACCTCGCCGCACCATGGCTCGCCCGCGTTCCGATTCTCCGCTTCTCTTTGAAATGGCCGAGAAGCCCGACTTCTCGATCGAGACCAAGGCGATAGCCGACGGGCTGTGGCCGGTCGCCGGCATGGACGAAGCAGGCCGCGGTCCGCTGGCGGGTCCGGTGGTGGCCGCCGCGGTGGTGCTCAATCCCGCCAATATTCCGGAAGGCCTCGACGATTCCAAACGCCTCACTCATTTGCAGCGCGAGGCGCTGTTCCTCAAGATCCTCGGCTCGGCGCTGAGTGTCTCGGTGGCCTCGATCAGCGCCGAAGGCATCGACAACAGCAACATCCTGAAGGCAAGCCTCGAAGCGATGCGCCGCGCCGCTGCGGGCCTCTCGCTGCAACCGAAGCTCGCCTTGGCCGACGGCCGCGACGTTCCGCCCGGTCTCGCCTGCGAAGGCCGGGCGCTCATCAAGGGGGACCAGCGCTCGCAATCGATCGCCGCCGCCTCGATCGTTGCCAAGGTGATGCGCGACCGCATGATGTGCGGCTGCGGCGGACATCACGAGCATTACGGCTTCGAGGTGCACATGGGCTATGCGACGGTCCGGCACCGTACCGCGATCGAGACGCATGGGCCGGTGGCAAGGCTGCACCGGGCCTCCTTCGCGCCTTTCAGGCTGGGTGGCGTTGAGGTGATTGAGGAAGAGACCCTCGTCGGACTGGAGTAAGGAGCCGGCGACGGGACGGGAAATTTCCCCCTTGTGGGGGAGATGTCCGACAGGACAGAGGAGGCGCTGTCCCGCCGGCTTAACAGGGCTTGGGTTCCTCGCCCCGCCAAAGGCGGGGAGAGGTGGCCGCGAAGCGGACGGAGAGGGGCTTCATAGGGCGCCCCCTCTCCGTCTCGGCTTCGCCGAGCCACCTCTCCCCACATTCGTGGGGCGAGGAACCTTGATCCTCCGGCGCCGTGATCCTTGGCGCCCCCTCTGCCCTGCCGGGCATCTCCCCCACAAGGGAAGATCAGCAGTTCAGGCGCCCCGCCTCTCCGACAACAAAAAAGCCGCCGGGTTGCCCAGGCGGCTTTTGATTTCGAAGCTTCGACGCAAGCTCAGTTCAGCTTGGCCTTCACGTCATTGAGCGCCGACTTGAACAGGTCGGCACCGGCCTTGGCATCGACCTTGGCGGCAAGCAGCGCACGGGCGGCTTCGACTGCGATGTCGACGGCTGAGGCGCGCACTTCGCTGACGGCCTCGCGCTCGGCCTGGCTGATCTTCTGCTCGGCAAGCGCGGTGCGCCGGGCGACATAGTCCTCGGTCTTCTTGGCCGCTTCGGACGCGAGCAGCTCAGCCTCGCGCTTGGCGGCGGCGACGATGTCGGCGGCCTCCTTCTCGGCTTCCTTGCGCTTCTGCTGATACTGGCCGAGCAGTTGCTGGGCCTCTTCGCGCAGGCGCCGTGCTTCCTCGAGCTCGCTGCTGATCTTGGCCGCGCGGGCGTCGAGCGACTTGGCGAGCATACCCGGCACCCTCAGATAGATGACGGCGCCGAGAAAGATGATCAGGGCGATGGTGGCCCAGAGCGTGGCGAGTGATGTGGCGTCCATAATTCCGCTCCTCACCGGCTCGCGGATTTGACCGCGGCCGCGATCTCGGTCTTGTCGGCCTTGCCGCCGACAAGCGCCTCGATGATGGCCGACGTGGTGTCCTCGGCGATCGTGCCGACTTCCTTCATCGCCCTGGCCTTGATCGAGGCGATGCTCGCCTCGGCCTCGCCAAGCTTCTTCTCGAGCTCAGCCTCGAGCTTCTTGCGCGTGTCCTCGGCTTGCGCCTTGGCGGCGTCGTTCGCCTGCTGGCCGATCTTGTTGGCGTTGGCCTTGGCTTCCGCCAGCTCCTGCTCGTAGGCGGCAACGGCGGCATCCGCCTCGCCCTTCAGCCTTGCGGCATGGTCGAGGTCCTGCGTGATGCGGTCGTTGCGGACATCGATGATGCCGCCAAGACGCGGCATCACAACGCGCTTCAGGAACACGTAGAACAGCCCGAAGGTGATGACCAGCCACAGGATCTGCGACGGGAAGGTTTTGGCATCGAATGGCGGGAACGCTTCATGCTCCGCCGCAGGCACGGCAGTGCCTGCATGCGTATCGCCCTCGGCCTTGGCCGGCGCTGTTTCTTGCGCATAGGCAGATGTCACGAACATCTCATTCCCCTGTCCATGGAACGGGGCCGCACCATGCGGCCCCTTTCGTCAGCTCTCAATCTTACTTGAAGACCAGGAGCAGAGCGATCAGGAGCGAGAAGATGCCCAGAGCTTCGGTCACGGCGAAGCCGAAGATCAGGCGGCCGAACTGGCCGTCAGCGGCCGACGGGTTGCGGAGCGCGCCCGAGAGGTAGCTGCCGAAGATGTTGCCGAGGCCGATGCCCGCGCCGCCCATGCCGATGCAGGCGATACCAGCGCCGATAGCAGCTGCTGCAGTTGCGTCCATTTCAAAACTCCTGTGGTTTGCTTGTTCGTTGCAGTTGGTACGTTGGGATGCTGGCGCCGGGGCGCCGGTGAAAATCGATCAGTGGCTCGGGTGCAGGGCGTCGTTCAGATACATGCAGGTCAGCACCGCGAAGACATAGGCCTGCAGGAAGGCGACCAGCAGTTCGAGCGCGGAGAGCGCGACCGCCATGGCGAGCGGCAGGACCGAGCCGGCGATGCCGACAGCGCCCAGCGCGCTGAGGCTGACGACGAAGCCCGAGAACACTTTCAGCGTGATGTGGCCGGCCAGCATGTTGGCGAAAAGACGAACCGAGAGGCTGACCGGGCGAGAGACGAAGGAGATAACTTCGATCGCCACCACCAGCGGCAGAAGATAACCCGGCACACCATGCGGCACGAACAGCTTGAGGAAGCCGAGGCCGTGCTTGGCAAAGCCGTAGACGATCACAGTGCCGATGACCAGGATCGCCAGCGTGAAGGTAACGATGATGTGGCTGGTGACGGTGAAGAAATAGGGGAAGAGGCCGATCAGGTTGGCGACCAGCACGAACATGAACAGCGAGAACACCAGCGGGAAGAACTGCATGCCCTGCTTGCCGGCGGCATCGCGCAGCATGTTGCCGACGAACTCATAGGCCATCTCCGAGACCGACTGCAGGCGGCCCGGAATGAGCGCGCGGCTGGCGGTGCTCATATAGAGAAAGGCCGAAGCCAGCACGATCGTCACGACCATGAACAGGGAAGAGTTGGTGAACGAGACGTCGTAGCCGCCGATATGCAGCGGGATGATCGGATGGATCTGGAACTGGTGGATCGGATCGACCTTGTCAGCAGCAGCCACTTTAAATCCCCGTCAAAGCCACAACCGGCTTCTTAAGTTCACTTCAGCGCCTTGCGGCGCCCCACTTCATTCTTTCGGCTCGCGCGGCTTGCCGCCCTGGCCGAATTCGGATGCCAGTCCCGCCGAGCGCAGGACATTGAGTATACCGGCGCCAAAGCCCAGCAGCAGGCCGACGATCAGACCCCAGGGCGCCGTTCCCGCCAGACGGTCGATGATCCAGCCCAAGCCGACACCGACCACCACCCCGGCGATGAACTCGCTGGACAGTTTCAGCGCCTGACCGTAACCGGTCGCAGCTTTCGCTTCGTCTTTCCCCTCGAGCCGGTCCGTGCGTCTCGTCGCAAGCGATGCTTCGAGATCGCGCCGGCGGCGCTCAAGTTCGTCGTCGCGGATGGTGGCTTCTGGCTGCCTGCCGCGGCCGGTTTCTCCGGTTCCGTCTGGCCCGGTTTTGTCGGCCATCGTAACCCCCCTGCCCGGGCAGACGATTGCCGTCCGTCCGCTTCTAAAGTCGCCGGCAACATAGTTAGAGGGTCCGCGCCCGTCAAGCCACGGGCCGAACTTCCAAGCCATGTATTTTTTGCAATTAAATCAGCGGCTTATCGAGGTGCGACATCGTGCCCTTCACGCCCGCGTGAGGTGATGGCGCGAATCCGCGCAACAAGCCGCGTCCGCCGGGGCACGCCAAGTCTCGGGAGAAGGACAGCCGCGGGCGTCGTTTAGGCGGCTCGGCTCGGGCCACCAACCGGCTCAGCTCCAGCCGCCGCCATAGGTGCGGTAGAAGATATGCAGGCCGATCCTGGTCATGCGCTGCATGGCGCGCGCCCAGCCCGGATGGACGTAATTGGCGTAGTAATGCGTCGACGAGCCGACCTCGGGGATGAAGATCTTGCCGGCGGTCACCGCCATGGCGACCTCCTGGGCGGTCCTGTAGGAAGCCCGGTCGGTGATGGTCTTCTTCCTGCCGTCGCAGGCAAAGGAGAACTGGCAGCGATTGAACCAGTCGTCGTTCTGGTAGACGACGCCGCAGATCGTCTTCGGATAGGCCGGGTTGCGGACGCGGTTGAGGATGACCTGGGCGACCGCGGCCTGGCCGCGCACCGGCTCGCTGCGCGCCTCGAAATAGATGCCCTTGGCGAGGCATTCCTGTTCCGGCTTGGAGAAGACGGCCGCCGGCAAAGGAGTCTGCATCCATGCGTGGTCGCCCTTGCCCATCGGCGGAATGAAGCGGCCGTTGTTCGGATCGTCCTGCAGCAGCGCCTCGAAGGGCGACGCCTTGGCGTAGTCGGGCGCGGACTGGGCATAGGCGGTGGCCAGGATGTCCGGCTTGTCGTTGTTGACGAGGGCGACAAGCGCCGCCGGCAGATCCGGATCCGGCTTCTTGTCCTCGCGCAAATGGAAGGCCTGGGCGATCTGGACTTCCTTGCCCTTGATGCCGGGCTTGGCGAAGGTGAGCTTCAGCCCGCTGTCCATCGCGGGACGCAGCAACGAGGAGGTGCGCTCGAAAATCGAGCCGGCGCTGAAATTCTTCGGCGGCGCAACCGGCGAGACCTGGACGATGCGGCCCTTCTTGTCGGCGCGCACCACGCGATCCTCATCGGGCGTCGCGCCGGCGGCGCTGCCCTTGCCGCGGAAGGCGACGGTGCCCACGCCCGGCAAACTCACGCCGGAGCCGGAGAGCGAACCGGTGGCGGTGGAATCGACGAACGGCATTTCGGCGGCATGTACCGAGCCGGCGGCGGATTTCTCTATATAGGCGTTCCAGCGGATGTTGGACGATTCCAGGCCGGAGATCAGGCTCGCCATATCCTGATAGGCAACAGCCGACGGAAAGCCGATCCAAATGCCGAGCCCGAGCACCAAAGGAGATAGGAAGGAACGTTTTTTTCGCAACGGCGGCAGCGGCAAGCCGCAATGAAACGCGTCGATGCACGGAACTCTCTCCAGAACGCTACTGACCCCGGAGAGCCAAAATGAAGCATTAACCTTGATGCGGGGTTAACGACATCGATCATGTTCTTTTCATGTTTGAGGGAAGGCGGCTTGCAATTTCCACAGCAGGCCGACGAAGAACAGGCCTCTGTGGGTGGCACGGGCTTTGTTGAATCAGGCCTGGCGCAGGAAGATCGGCCAGGCAAGCGCCGCGCAGATCGCTGCCGCGAGCCATACGCCCGGCCATGCGAAGCCGACGAGAATCCACGGAATGGCGATCGGCACCAGGCAAAAGCCGATGAAGACAAAGCTGTTGGCCAGGCTGAGCGCGGTTCCGACATGGCCGGCGCCGGCCAGCGTGGCAAGCTCGGTATAAGCAACGCCGTGCCAGGCGGAGACGGATATGCCGGCGAAGACGACCATCGGCGGCAGCAGCGGTAGCAGCAACGGCGCGCCGGCGGCGCCGATCACCAGCAGCCACAGCACCAGGAAGGCTAATGCGCTCAACGCGCTGCAGAATTTCAGGAACGGCCGGCGGTTGCCGTGCCGGTCGGTGAAGCGCCCGCTCCAGACACGCATCACCATGGCGCCGGTCTGCACCGCGGCGAGGCTGGCGCTGGTCACCCACGTGCCCATGCCGGCAAAGTCATGGAGGAAGACCGAGGCGAAGGTCAGCACCGCGACCTGCGGGAAGCAGAGCAGGCCGATGGCGGTCGAGATGCGCCACACCTCGATGTTGCGCAGCGGCGCCGGGCCGGTTGTCGCGGCGGCGGCGCGAGGCGCGCTTTCGACCGGCGGCTCGTGCAGCCAGCGCCAGGCAAAATAGGCCGAGAGCGCGGAGACGGCCGCGAGCAGGCCGAAGACCGCGGTGAAGCCCAGGGCCAGCGCAAGGAAAGGCAACACAAGCGCGCCCAGCCCGCCGCCGAGCGGTACCGCCGTCTGCCTGATGCTCATGGCAAAGCCACGCTCGCCCTCGCCGAACCAGCCCATGATGGCGCGGCCGCTGGAGCCGTTGACGCTGCCTCCGAGCAGGCCGGCGACGAGCAGACTGGCCGACAGCAGCGCGACACCGGGAACCGCCATTTTCGTCGGCACGACGAGCAGCGCCATGATGAAGAGCCATGCGGCCGTCGCGCCAAGCCCGATCAAGAGCACCCGGCGGTCGCCCCAGCGGTCGGTGAGCACGCCCCACGGCAGTTCGCTCAGCGCCACGCCGAGCCCGAGCAGCCCGAGCGCGAGGCCCAGCGAAGCATTGTCGAGATGGTAACCCTGGCGCATCACCACTGCCGTTGCCGGGATGCCGGAGAAGGTGGCGGAGAAACCGGCATTGGCCGCGACGCCGATGCCCAGCACCTTCCAGCGATGATTGGGGCCGAAGGCGCGGCGTGCGGAGGCGCGTGCATCAGGCGGTTGACAGTCATTGCGTGTGACGATGGCGGACATGATTCCTCCGGTGACGGCCGGCTGACGGCTTGACGGACCGGATGTAGCGCCATAGCTTCATCCATAAAATCAGGAAGTTTTTGATCAACAATCCTGAAAATCAGGACAATCTCATGCGCCGCGTCACGTTCGACCTCGATGTCCTCAGAGCCTTCGTCACCGGCATGGAGCTGGGCAGCTTCGCCAAAGCGGCCGAACGGCTGGGACGCTCGACGTCGGCCGTCAGCGCGCAGCTGAGGAAGCTCGAAGAGCAGGCCGCGACGCCGGTTTTCCGCAAGGCGGGGCGCGGACTGGCGCTGACCGAAGCCGGCGAGACGATGCTTGGCTATGCGCGGCGGCTGATCGAGCTCAACGACGAGGCAGCCTCCGCCATCCGCGATGTCGAGCTGGAAGGATGGGTGCGGCTCGGCCTGCAGGAGGATTTCGGCGAGTCGGTGCTGCCGGATGTGCTCGGCCGCTTCGCCCGCGCTCATCCCAAGGTGCGGATCGAAGCGCGGATCGGACGCAGCCACGATCTTGCCGAGCGCGTCCTGTCAGGCAATCTCGACATCGCGCTCGCCTGGCATGACGGCACGCCCCTCCCCTATAGCCGGCATATTGCCGACGTGCAGGCGCGCTGGATCGGCCCGGCCAAGCCGATCGGGGCGGGTCAGCCCAATGGCGAACCGCTGCCGTTGGTTGTGTTCGAGGCGCCGTGCCTCTTGCGTACCGTCGCGACGGAAACGCTCGACCGCGCGGGCATGCCCTGGCGCATGGCCTTCTCAAGCCCCAGCCTCGGTGGCATCTGGGCGGCGGTGGCTGCGGGACTCGGTCTGACGATCCGCACCGATATCGGTCTGCCCGCCAATGTCAGGGCGATCGCGCCGGGCGTGCTCGGGCTGCCGGCGCTGCCGATGATGGCGCTGCACCTGCACCAGAAGGACGCCGAGCTCGACCCGGTGGCGGCGCGGCTGGCGGAGATTCTTTTGCAGGCGGCGCTGGAGACGCTGCCGGAGGGGGCGGAGGTGAAGGAGAGGCTGCGGGAAGTGGCTTAGTTTCTCGGCCGACGCCTCACGCCTTCGTCATTCTATGGTCTGCGCGCGTCGCTTCGCTCCTTGCTTCGCCCGTGGACGACCAGGCATCAGCGTCGGCGCTTAGCCTCAGAAGTCACCGCTTCTTCGCCCGGCCCGCAAACGGATTGTCCGAGGTGCGCAGCGCCATGCGGATCGGCACACCGGGCATGTCGAAGGCCTCGCGCAGGCTGTTGGTCAGGTAGCGGACATAGGATTGCGGCATCGCATCCGGGCGCGAGCAGGAGACGACGAAGCCCGGCGGACGGGTCTTGGCCTGGGTCACATATTTGATCTTCAGCCGGCGACCGGCAACGGCGGGCGGCGGGTGATGCGCGAGGATGCCTTCCAGCCAGCGGTTGAGCTTGCCGGTGGAGACACGGCTGTTCCAGACCCTGTGCGTCTTGATGACGCTTTCCATCAGCTTGTCGAGGCCGCGCCCGGTCTCGGCCGAGACCGTCACCGCCTGGATGCCGCGCACCTGCGGCAGGAGCCGCTCGGTCTTTTCGCGCAGCTCGGCCAGCAATTCCTGTGGATTGTCGATCAGGTCCCATTTGTTGAAGGCGATTACCGGCGCCCTGCCCTCGCGGATGATGAGATCGGCGATCTGCAGGTCCTGCTTCTCGAAGGGAATGGTGGCATCGAACACGATGATAACGATCTCGGCGAAGCGGATGGCGCGCAGGCCATCCTGCACCGAGAGCTTCTCGAGCTTCTCCTGCACCTTCGACTTGCGCCGCATGCCGGCCGTGTCGAACAGTTTTATGCGGCGGCCGCGCCAATCCCAGTCGACCGAGATCGAATCGCGCGTGATGCCGGCTTCCGGACCGGTGAGCAGCCGCTCCTCGCCAATCAGCGCATTGATCAGCGTCGACTTGCCGGCGTTGGGGCGGCCGACGACGGCGATGCGAAGCGGCTTGGTGTCGTCATAGGCTGTTTCAGCGTCCGGGTCGGCGATATCCTCGCCGATCAGCACCTCGCTGGCGGCGATCTCATCGCTCTCGGCTTCATCCTCACCGAGCGCGCGCTCTTCGCCCAAGGCTTCGACCACCGCGTCGCGCAGGTCCGGCATGCCCTGGCCGTGCTCGGCCGAGACCGGGATCGGCTCGCCGAGGCCGAGCTCCCAGGCCTCCAGCAGTCCCCCTTGAGCGCCGCGTGCCTCGGCCTTGTTGGCGACGAGCACCACCGGCTTGCCGGATTTGCGCACCACTTCGGCGAAGGTGCGGTCGTCCGGCATCAGGCCGGATTTGGCGTCGACCGTGAAGAAGATGAGGTCGGCCTCGCGGATGGCGATCTCGGTCTGCTGGCGCATGCGGCCGGGCAGCGTCGAGGCGGCCGCATCCTCGAAGCCGGCTGTGTCGATGACGTCGAAATGGAGATCGTAGAGCTTCGCCGCATGGACGCGACGGTCACGCGTCACACCAGGCGTGTCGTCGACAAGCGCCAGCTTCTTTCCGACCAGCCGATTGAAAAGAGTCGATTTGCCGACGTTAGGCCGGCCGATGATGGCGACTTTGAAGCCCATCCAGGATCACGACACGTTGCCCGACCCGCGGATCAGCTCGGACATCAGCTGCGCCCGCTGGCGCACATTGCGCGGGGCGGCTTCGTCCGAAGAGATCTGGTCGAACAGTTTGAGCGCATCCGCCGACTTGTCGTCCTTCCAGGCGGCAAGGCCGAGCGCCTCGCGCGCCGAATGGCGCAGCGGATTGGTGTCGGCGGTGAGTGCCTCGACGCGGCTGGAGACATCGGCGTAAGAGCCATGATCGACGAGCAGCAGCGCCGCCCTCAGCCGCGCGATGTCGCGGATGCCGGCGGGAATGGCATTGTCGGCGGCGACCTCGTCGAAATCCTTGACCGCGCCGTCGACATCGCCCTTGTCGGCCTTGACGGTCGCGGCGCGCATGCGGGCGAGCAGCGGATAGGCGCCGTAGCCGTCCTTCTCCAGCTGATCGAGCGCGGCGATCGCCTCGTCGTTCTTGCCGTCATTGGCAAGCTTCAGGGCCTGGGAGAAGGCGTCGCCCGAACGGTTGGCGCGGGTCTCGTCCCAGTAGCGATAGCCGACGACGGCGGCCGTTCCCAGCACGATCAGGATGGCGATGCCGAGAATGGCCGGACCAAAACGATCCCACAGCGCCTGTGCCTGCTCGCGACGAATCTCTTCGTTGACTTCGCGGATAAAACTGTCGTCCGACATCAATCAAAACCACTGCTGCCCCGGAAGGGGGCGCTTCTGAGCCCCGCGTTTTAGCGAAATTTTGTCGGCATGGAAGAGGGCGAGCCGGAAAATCGGCTGGGAATGCCGGCGCCCGTTGAGTTTGCCCGAACGTAACCGCGCCACATTTGCGCGATAGCCGGCTTCCGATCAGCGGGAGACGCTTCCGCCAAAAGGTTGCCAATGCTTCGTTCGTACCGCGTCCTTGCATTCAGTCTCGCCTCGCTCGCCTCGGCCAATGCCGCCTTCGCCGATCCGCCGAAATCGCCAGCCGCTTTGCCGGCCAAAGCCAAGCAGGTGGTGCTGATCTCTTTCGACGCCGCCCGCGAGATCTCGCAATGGCAACGCAGCCGGGCGCTGGCAAAGCGCACGGGCGCGCATTTCACCTATTTCCTGTCCTGCGTCTTCCTGCTCTCGCCGGAGACGCGGCAGGACTATGCCGGCCCCGGCAAGGCCGCCGGCAAATCCAATGTCGGCTTCGGCGCCTCGAAACAGGATGTCGCGGACCGGCTCAAGCAGATCCGGCTGGCGGCGGCCGAAGGCCACGACATCGGCAGCCATGCCTGCGGCCATTTCGACGGCAAGGACTGGAGCAAGGCGGACTGGCTGGCCGAATTCGCGTCCGCGCGGCGCATTTTCGAAAACGCCTATGCGATCAACGGCATCCCGGAACCTGCCGGCTGGCACGATTTCGCACATCACGCGCTGGCCGGTTTTCGCGCGCCTTATCTTTCAACGAACAAGGCGCTTTTACGAAGCGTTGCCCGAGGCGGGCTTCCAGTATGACGCCAGCGGCGTCTCGAAAGGCCCGGCCGTGCCGCCGACCGTGAACGGCACAACCCGCTTCGCCCTGCCGCTCATCCCGGAGGGAGAGAAGGCGAAGCCGGTGGTCGCCATGGACTACAACCTCTATGTCCGCCACTCAGGCGGCACCGAGAAGCCGGCCATGGCGGACGCGTTCACCGAGCGCGCCTACCAGGCGTTCCGCGCCGCCTTCGATGCCGAGTATAGCGGCAAGCGCCTGCCGCTGGAGCTCGGCTTCCACTTCACGCTGATGAATAACGGCGCCTACTGGAACGCGCTGGAGCGCTTCGCCGGCGAGGTCTGCATCAAAGCGGACGTCGAGTGCATCAGTTTCCGCGACTATGTAGAGCGGCAGCGGGCCGGGCAGGCACAAGCGACGGCGGGCGGCTGAGCCGCCCATACCGTCAGGCCGGGTCGGGCTCCTCCGCCTCGCGCTCGAGATACCGCTGATCGATGTCAGGCAGGGGTTCGCCGTTGATAGTGGCTTCGAACGCACGCAGGCGCTTGTGAACTGACAAGAGCTCAACGATCGTCGACCAGGAAGTAACGAGATACTGGAATGAGCTTGTCACCTGGCTAAATGCCGAGTTGATCTGGTTTATAAGGCCCAATGTCAGCGCTCCTGCGATCATCGAAGGAACCATCAGAAACAAAGCGAATATAGTATTTAGCTGCAGGTACAGATAACGAACTACATTGAAATATACGTAATGAAAATAAAGTCGGAAGTAATTTTTGCGGACTTTTGAAAACAACTCAGAAACAGTCAGCGGCTGCGCTCTCGACGAATCATCCTCACCATAAACAAGTTCCTTTCGGTAAGCGGCCTCGACCCGCTGATTGCGGAACTGCAAACCAGGAAGCTTTATACCTGCTCCGGCAATGCATACAGTCCCGAATATAGCCCAGAATATTGCCGAAATGACAAGCGGCTGCGGCACTTGCCCAACGACCGGCAGAACTGTTATATGCTTTGAGTATGCCAGCAGTATCGGCATGAACGCGATCAACGTCATAATTGAGTCAATAAATGATGTCCCAAGATCTTCCATGATCTTGGAAAAACGCATCGTATCTTCCTGCACACGTTGAGAAGCTCCCTCGATATGGCGGAGCCTTGGCCAATAAGCCATGTAATGATCGTTCATGGCCGTGCGCCAACGGAACACCCAGTGACTGACAAAGAAATTGGTCAGAACGTAAACGGTAACCGCTACAAGAGCGATACCTAGGAAGGTTAATATTTGCGCGTAAACGTCCCACTCTGTGGCTTTTACGCTTTTACTCACAATACCTTGAATGAGGTCCCAGAACGGCCCATACCATGCATTGATAGCGACACTGACTTGGACCTGAAAATAGGTCGTGAACAGAATCAGCGAGCTGCCGAGGATCGACCAGCCATCCCACGGATGCGGAGAATACCAATGCCAGAAGGCATAGAATAGCAAAGCACCAGTGGCAAAGTAGATGTAAAACCAAAGGAATGGAGGCGACCAGAACACCGAAACGCCAATGATGGGCGGCGCGTCAGCTGCGGCGGGTGACAGCCCGATTAAACCGCCAATTTGCTCGCCACCCAAAAACCATACGGCCACCATAACCGCGCTCCAGATGGCTGCCGAGGTGAAGAAGAGCTTCGGCTGCGGGAAGAAGGATACGAACACTGTGGCGGGTTTCCTCGGTCTGACCGCAAATCAGCGGCGTTGCTGTTCGGCAGGCATAAGGTCATACATTAGGGGGAAAGAAAATGCCCTGCCCGATGCCCGGCACCGAACAAGACTGCAAATCATGGCGATTTTGGCGCGGCCGACCAGGCAATGACGCCGGAGGCGAGCAGCGCGGCCGCCGCCATGATCGAGGCAAGGGTATAATTGCCCGACGCCTGGGCGAGCAGGCCGGCGGCGATCGGGCCGACGATCTGGCCGAAACCGAAGGCGGCGGTCATCACCGCGAAGATGCGGCGCGGCGCCCGCGGCGCAAGCTGCCTTGCCGTCTGCAGGCCGAGCGCGGTGATGGCGATGAAGGTGCCGCCGAGCAGCAGGCCGGCGAGCAGCGGCCCGGCGGCGCCCTTGACGGCGACGCTGGCGGTGACGCCGACCACCTCGATCAGGCAGGTCGCCGCGTAAGCGGCGTAGAGCCCGATGCGGCCGGCAAGCTTCTGCCACGCCCAAGTCGAAGGAAAGCCGGCAAGGCCGGCGACCATCCAGACGATGGCCTCGAAGACGCGTCCGCCGCCCCCTTGGCGCACGATGGCGACCAGGAAAGTGGCCGTCACCACATAGCCGAAGCCGAACAGCCCATAGGCGACGATCATCTTTGCGAGCGACCTGTCCTTGGGCAGCGCCGGCTCCGGGCCATCGACGCCATTGGCCGGAGTGGCGGAGCCCGCGAGCAGCACGACGATGAGCAGGCCGGCCGCGGAAAGCGCTCCGGACCAAAGCCAGCCGGCGGCCCAGCCGGCATGTTCGGTGACAAGAATGGCGAGCAGCGCCGAGGATGCCGCTATGCCCAGACCGACGCCGCCGAAATGCAGCGCCTGCAAGTCGTTGCGACAAGCCACGGCAAGATGGCTGAAGACGATGGAGGCCATGAACACCATGACGAAGGCACTGGCCAGCCCCGCGAGAAAACGGATGACGAGAAAAGCGGCCATCGTCTCGTTCAACCCCACGAGCACGGCGAGCACGGCGCTGGCGGCAAGGCCGGCGAACATCAGCATGCGCTCGCGGCCATGCGCCCAGCCGCCGGCCGCGGCCAAAGCGCCGATGAGGTAGCCGAGATAGTTGGCGGAAGCGATCCAGCCGGCATCAGCCGGCGTCAGGTGCAGCCCCTCCATCATGCCCGGCAGGATGGGCGTATAGACGAAGCGGCCGATGCCCTGGGCGACGGCGAGCGAGACCATGCCGGCGAGAGCAAGACGCAAGGGAGATGGCGAGGCGTTCATTGCGGTGCACAATAAGAATGTGCGTCCGCGAAACAATGCGCTTGCGTTGGGCCAGCGCTGCCGGCAATCGGGCCGGACGGCCTCAGTGACAGGTCGTGCCCGCAGTCTCGTATGCGGTGCGGCTGGCGGTCAGCCGGAATGGCATATCGCCGAGCTCGCGCTCCGACATGGTGTCGAGCACCGGATGCGACAGCGGATCGGTGATCCAGCGGGCGATCTCGCCGTCGTCGCGCGGCCTCGCCTCGGAAAGCCCTTTCAGCAAAGATAAAATCTTCATGGGACCACCTCACGGCTCAAGGCTAGCCCTGTTAAATTCAGCCCTTTCCTGTCGGCTTTCAATTGAGATTTCGATCCATCCGCTTTAGAAAAACTGAATGGCAATGCTGAACCGCGTCCATCTCAACGGCCTGCGCGCCGTGGAAACCGTCGCCCGGCTGGGACCGCTGGCGGGAGCGGCGGCGGAGCTGAACGTCTCGGTCAGCGCCGTCAGCCAGCAGGTCAAGCGTACGGAAAAGCAGCTGGGACAGGCGCTGTTCGAACGCACGCCGGGCGGGCTCGTGCCGACCGAATTCGGCGCCGCCTTCACGATCCGGCTGAGCGCCGGTTTCCGCGAACTCGCGCAAGCGGTGGCGCTGGCGGACGAGGCAAATCAATGCACGCTGGTTGTTTCGGTGGCGCCGGCCTTCGCCTCAAAATGGCTGCTGCCCAGGCTATCACGGCATTTCGCGCGGCATCCGAACGTGCTTTTGCGCATCGACGCCTCGGCCAAGGTCGCCGATCTCGACCGCTCCGACATCGATATCGCCATCCGGCTCGGCGACGGCAAATGGCCGGGCGACCGCGCCGAGCTTCTGCTTGCCCAGGAAGTGTTTCCGGTCTGCGCGCCCTCGATCGCGGCCAGGCTGAAATCGATCGGCGACCTGGCGCAGACCTGCGCCATCACCGACGAGCGAGCGATGTTCAGCTGGGACGGCTGGTTCGAAGCGGCCGGCGTCGAGCCGGTCACCTTCCAGAAGGGAGCGCGCTTCACCGATCCGATGCTTTGCCTGGAATCGGCGATCGCCGGCCATGGCGTGATGCTCGGCTGGCAGTTGCTGACCGCCGACGCGCTGGCCGACGGCCGGCTGGTTGCGCCCTTCGGCATCAGAGCCGAGAGCGGGCTCGGCTATTGGCTCGTGACCTCTGCTACCAAGAGCGAAAGTCGCAAGGTGCGCGACTTCAAGGCCTGGATCCGCGAGGAGATCGAGGCGACCGTGGCGCAGTTCCGGGCGCTGGACAGCGCCGCATAACCGCTGCGCACTTTTCGATAATGCGGTCCATCATGCTTGAGAGCAGGCCCAGTCGATCGCGGTGGAAAGGTCAATCGCAGCGGTCTATGTAAGGATGAGAACCCCAACATAACGGCAGGCAGGATCATGACGACACATTCGCGCGGCGTTTCGGCAAGCATTGACCCGGTGAAGCTCGACAGGCTGGCGGAAGTCGCCGTCAAGGTCGGGCTGCAGCTGCAGCCCGGGCAGGATTTGGTGCTGACCTCGTCGATCGCGGCGCTGCCGCTGACCCGCCGCATCGTCGAGCACGCCTATAAGGCCGGCGCCGGGCTGGTGACGCCAATCTTCAACGACGATGAGATCACGCTGGCACGTTTCCGCTATAGCGCGGATGCCGGTTTCGACCGCGCCGCCGGCTGGCTCTATGAAGGCATGGCGAAGGCCTTCTCGAACAATGCGGCGCGGCTTGCGGTGCGCGGCGAGGACCCGTCGCTGCTCTCATCGCAGGATCCGGCCAAGGTGGCGCGCGCCAACAAGGCGAACTCGATGGCCTACCAGCCGGCGCTGGAGAAGATCACCGGCTTCGACATCAACTGGAACATCGTCGCGTATCCCGACCTTGCCTGGGCTCGCCAAGTTTTTCCGGGCGAGCCCGACGACGTCGCGGTGGTCAAGCTCGCCGACGCGATCTTCTCGGCCTCGCGGGTCGATGTCGAGGATCCGATCGGCAATTGGAAGGCGCACAACGCTGCCTTGGCCGAGCGCACGAAGTGGCTCAACGGGCACAGTTTCCACGCGCTGCATTTCACCGGACCGGGCACCGACCTGACGGTCGGGCTGGCGGACGGCCATGAATGGATGGGCGGCGCCTCGACGGCGAAGAACGGCATCACCTGCAATCCCAATATCCCGACCGAGGAGGTCTTCACCACGCCGCATGCAAGGCGCGTCGAAGGCCATGTTTCTTCGACCAAGCCGCTCTCCTACCAGGGCACGCTGATCGACGAGATCTCCGTGCGATTCGAGGGCGGGCGGATCGTCGAGGCCAAGGCGTCGAAAGGCGAGGACGTGCTGAAGAAGGTGCTCGACACCGACGAGGGCGCACGGCGTCTCGGCGAAGTGGCGCTGGTGCCGCATTCCTCGCCGATTTCGAAGAGCGGGCTGCTGTTCTTCAACACGCTGTTCGACGAGAACGCCGCCTGCCACATCGCGCTCGGGCAGTGCTATTCGAAATGCTTCGTCAACGGCGCCTCGCTCAGCCACGACGAGATCGCCGAGCGCGGCGGCAATAAGAGCTTTATCCACATCGACTGGATGATCGGCTCGGACAAGATCGACATCGACGGCGTCGCCAAGGACGGCGGCCGCGTGCCGGTGATGCGCCAGGGCGAGTGGGCGTAGCTCCTCCCTTGCAAGGAGGTTGTGATGGCCTTCGACCTAGCAGTGAAGCGCGTCTATGAGCCGCCGGCGAAAGCCGACGGCCAGCGAGTGCTGGTCGACCGCCTCTGGCCGCGCGGCCTCAGCAAGAAGGACGCCGAATTGACGCTATGGCTGAAGGAGATCGCGCCGAGCGACGAACTGCGCAAATGGTTCGGGCACGAGCCAGAGCGCTGGGCCGAGTTCCAGAAGCGATACCGGGCCGAGCTCGACGCCAACAAGGAAGCGGTGGCGCAGTTGCGTGGCATGCTGCGCGAGGGCAAGGTGACGCTGCTCTACGGCGCGCATGACGAGGCGCACAACAATGCGATGGCGCTGGCGGAATACCTGCAGACGTAGCGTTGAGATGCTGGCGGGATAGAGGGGGGCGCGAGGAACGCGGCTGACGAAGATCGAACCTACTTGCTACCAACCGCCTCCTCGTAAACTTCGGGCTTGAACCCCACCAGGACCCGATCGCCGACCTCCAGCACCGGCCGTTTGATCATCGTCGGCTTGGCGAGCATCAGCTTCTTCGCCTTCTTCTCATCCAACCCCGCCTTGTCCGCTTCAGGCAGCTCGCGAAAAGTCGTGCTGCCCTTGTTGAGCAGCTTTTCCCAGCCGACCTTGCCGACCCAGCCGTTCAGTTTGCCGGCCTCGATTCCCTCGGCCCGGTAGTCATGGAAGCGATAGGGCACGTCATGGCTCTCCAGCCAGACGCGCGCCTTCTTGATCGTGTCGCAGGTGGTGATGCCGTACATGGTGATGGTCAAGGCGGGCCTCTGTCGGATGGTTTCGAATCCGGCGGAAGCCTAGGCCGGCCCTGCCCACTTTGCCAGCGCTTGCCCCGGTGCGACTTTAGCGCTTGCCAATACTAAGGATTTTTCCTAAGTATTTTCCGCAACGATCTCCGACCACCAGGCGGTCCCGGAAGGAACAGCTATGAGCCTGCAGACAGCAAGCCAGAACCCGCCGCCCATCGACGGCATTTTTCGCGCGCTTGCCGACCCGACGCGACGGCGCGTGGTGGAGCGGCTGAACAGGAGCCCTGCCTCGGTCAGCGAGCTGGCGGAGCCTTTCGGCATGGCGCTACCCTCCTTCGTCGAGCACCTCAAGGTGCTGGAAGGTTGCGGGCTGGTGCAGTCGCAAAAGGCCGGCCGGGTCAGGACTTACAGTCTGTCGCCCGAGCCGCTGAAGCTTGCCGAAAACTGGCTCGCCGAACAGCGCGCGCTGTGGGAGCGCCGCCTCGACCAGTTCGACACGTATGTGATGAGCCTCAAGGAGAATGAAAAGTGAGCTATCCGTTCAAGCCGAATCCGAAACTGGACCTGACGCTGGAGCGCTTCCTCGACGCGCCGCACGAACTCTTGTGGCGCGCCTGGACGAGGCCGGAGCATGTCAAGCAATGGTTCACGCCAAAGCCATGGGTTATCACCGATTGCGAGATCGACCTTCGGCCCGGCGGCCTGTTCCGCACCCGCATGCAGTCGCCCGACGGCAAGGAGGTCAGCGACCGCCATTGCTGCTATCTGGAGATCGCGCCGAACGAGCGGCTGGTGTGGACCGACGCCCTGCTGCCTGGCTACCGGCCGTCCGGCGAGCCCTTCATCACCGCGGTTATCGCGCTGACGCCAGAGGGTAAGGGCACACGCTACACCGCCACCGCCATTCATCGTGACGAGGCGACGCGCAACAGACATGAGGAGATGGGTTTCTTCGACGGCTGGGGCACAGTGGCCGACCAGTTGGCGGAGCATGTGAAGACGATTTGAGAAGCAGACATGGCGGCTTGGTATCATCCGAGGCCGCCATGCCTGATTTCTAAATTATGCTGCGAAGGGCGTTCGCAGCCCAAGGCCAGCAAGCCTCAGTAGTAGAACCGCTCTTCGGTGATCTTGCCGTTCTTGACGGTGTAGAGCCCAACCTCATCCATCTTGACGCGTTCGCCGGTCGATTTGGGCGTCACGTCGAAGCTGAAGCGCAAGGCGAACTGGTCGCCATTGACGTATGGCCCCTCGACCGAGCCGCCGTGAACCTCATGGTTCGCTTCCCACCACTCGCCCTTCTGCTTGACGGCCTCCTTGCCGTTGCACACGGCCATCGGGCCTTCCATCGCTTCGTAGCTGACGATGTCGTCGGCATTGTATTTCGCGGCGGCGCCGTGGTTGTCGCCCCGCTTGAGGAGTTCGGTGAAATCCTTGGCAATTTCCGCAGTGGTCATGGGATCCTCCAGGTTCAGAACAGACATCAGGTAGTGACCGATTGTTCGCCTGCCACCGGTGGCTCGCTGCACAGGTGACAATTCGTGTCAGGATGGTGGCATGCGTCGACGATAAGGATGATTTGAGACGCTCACATGACGGCATGCGCGTCGTCCTGACCGCTTAATTGCCAACGCCTGATGACCTGATACCGATCTTGACGCAGGAAACTGTGTATCAATACGAACTCGCGCACGGTCCAACCGATCGGCTCAACTGCCCGCTCCTCAACTTTCGAAACGCGTGCTTTGTCACGCAGCAAAGTAACATGCGGCTCTATTGAATTCGGGACAGCCTGCTTTAACGGGCTATCCAAAAGTGCTGCCGTGAACGCCCGCCAAAAGGCTTCAAATTGTGGAATGCCATCACTTGCGCGCAAGACCAATGCACCACCGCCAAAGGACGACAGACGGTTGAAAGAGACATCAAAGACCTGGGCTCGTACAAGTGAGCCCGCATAACAGGCATCCTCAACCAGAAGCCTCGGCAAACCGTCGTAATCGCCGAGCATGGCAAGCGAGATATGACGATGACTGGGACGAATCCGCTTACCCCCGAGCCCCAGCTCTCGTTGCCAAGCCACGGCACGCGATTCCAAAATAGGGACGATCATCTGTTCGGCAAGAATGGCGAAGAACAACCGGTCGGTCGGATCATGACTGGCCAGATCCCACCGGAAAAAAGCTTGGCCGTTCCTGCCGATGCCGTACCACGGTTCTCCGCTTCATGGCTGATCCCTTTCGGACATCGTCCAAAGGACCATTCTAGAACAAAACAGGAACAAACTACAAGGAAGAATAACACCCGCGCTCGATCGCCAGCCGCCGCACCAGCGCCAGCACGCTGTCGATGGTCGGTGTCGGCTGGCCGGTCAGGCGGCCGAGCTCCTGCACGGCCGTGACCAGCGCATCGATCTCCATCGGGCGGCCGCGTTCGAGGTCCTGCAGCATTGAGGTCTTATGCTCGCCGACATCGCCGGCGGCCTTGATGCGCCGGTCAACGGGAATGAGGAAGCGCACGCCGAGGTGTTCGCCGATCGCCTGCGCCTCCAGCATCATGGCGCGGGCGACGGCGCGTGTGCCTTCGTCGGCGACGATCGCCGCAAGCGTCGCGCCCGTCAGCGCCGAGATCGGGTTGAAGGAGAGATTGCCCCAAAGCTTCACCCATATCTCCGAGCGGATGTCCTCGCGCACGGGGGCCTGCAGCCCGGCCTTGACCATTTCGCGCGCAAGCGCGGTGGCTCGCTCACTCTTCTCCCCCGACGGCTCGCCCAGCGAAAAGCGCGTGCCTTCGACGTGGCGGATTAGGCCGGGCGCATCCACCTCGACGGCCGGATACACGACGGAGCCGATGACGCGCTCGGGCCCGATCCGCTGCCAGATCGCACCGCCTGGATCGACCGCGTCGAGTCGCGTGCCTTCGAGCGCGCCGCCCGCCTTGTGGAAATACCACCAGGGCACGCCGTTCTGCATGGTGACGACGGCTGTCCCCTCGCCCAGCAGCGGCGCGATCTCGTCCAGCGCAGGCGCCAGCGAATGCGCCTTCAGCGCCAGCACGACATAGTCCTGCACGCCGAGTTCCCCGGCATGCGCCGCCGCTTTCACCTGCGCCACCGTTTCCTTGCCGTCCTCGATCAGACGAAGCCCATTGGCCTTGATCGCCTGCAGATGCGCGCCGCGCGCAACGATCGACAGATCGACCTGGCGGGCGATAGCGAGCTTCGCAGCGAGGTAGCCGCCGATGGCGCCGGCGCCGAAGACTGTGATGCGCATCAGCCGAGACCGAGCTTGGCTGCGAGACCGATGCGCTGCAATTTGCCGGTCGCGCCCTTTGGGATCTCCTCGAGGATCACCACCGTGCGCGGCACCTTGAAGTCTGCGAGCCGGCTCGACGCAAAGCCACGGATATCGGCCTCGCTGGCGCTCTGGCCTTCGCGCAGCACCACGGCAGCGGCTACTTCCTCGCCGAGCTTGTCGTGCGGCATGGCGAAGGTGACGACCTGAGCCACCGCCGGATGGTCCATCAGCACGCCGTCGACCTCGAGCGGCGAGATCTTCTCGCCGCCGCGATTAATGATCTCCTTCAGCCGGCCGGTGACGCGCAGATAGTTGTCCTCGTCGAGCACGCCCTGGTCGCCGGTGTGAAACCAGCCATGGGCGAAGGCGCTGGCATTGGCGTCCGGGTTCTTCTCGTAGCCGGCGGTGACATTGGGGCCGCGAATGACGATCTCGCCGATCTCGCCGGCTTTGAGCAGCCGCCCGTCCGGCGCCATGACGGCGACTTCCGGGCCTGCCGACGCTCCGACACTGCCGGGCTTGCGCAGTCCGGGGGGCAGGCGATTGGACGCCATCTGATGCGCGGCCTCCGTCATGCCGTAGGCCTCGATGACCGGGCAGCCGAAGGTGGCCTCCAGCTCGGCCATGACTTGCGCCGGCAGCGAAGCCGACGACGAGCGGATGAAGCGCAGCTTTGCCCCGGCAAGCTGCTCGGGATTGCGGGCGGCGCGCGGCAGGATCGCCTGATGCATGGTGGGCACCGCCGTGTACCAGCTGGACTTGGCCTCGGAGAGCCACTGGAAGAAGCGCAGCGCGTTGAAACCCGGCGTGCAGAAGACGCTGCCGCCGGCGACGAGTGAGGACAGCACCGCCGCGATCAGCCCATGGATGTGGAACAGCGGCATGATGTTGAGGCAACGGTCGGCCGGCGCCAGGCCGAGCGTCGCGCCGATATGCGCTGCCGACGCCGCGAGGTTGGCGTGGCTGAGCGGCACCAGTTTCGGACGCGACGTGGTGCCGGAGGTGTGCAGAAGGAGAGCCGTGTCGCCGTCCTCGGCCAGTCCGGACGAAACAGGCGGGCCAACCGGATCGCCTTCGATGATGAAGACGCCAGCCGGCGCGCCTTGGGGGACCACCAGCCGCAGCACAGGGATGCCGAGGCGCCCGGCAACTTCGACCGATGGCCCCTGCTCTTCCTTGCCGACGACGACCGCCTTGACGCCGATATCGCTGAGATAAAAATCAAGCTCGTCGGCCCGGTAGGCCGGATTGAGCGGCGCGGTGGAGGCTGCCGCCGCCACGGCGATGAAGGCCGTGGCCATCTCCGGGCCGTTCGGCAGCACGATGGCCACGCGGTCACCGCGGCCTATGCCGAGCCCATTGAGCCGCGCCGCGGTATCGCGGACCAGGCGGCGCAGCCCACCATGCGAGAGCGCTGTCCGTTCGGGCGCGGCGATGGCCGGCGCATCGTCGGCGCCGGGCGCGAGGCGATGGACGAGATCGGTGGCGTTTTGGCTGTTTGTCATGATTCCAGACTATGTTTCGAACGATCGGCCTATGTCCAGCAAAGGGCTGCTCAGTATCCAAGCGCCAACCCGTCCTTGCGCGGATCGGACGCGCCGGTAAGAGTGCCCTTTTCCCAATCGATCAGCACCGCTTGACCGCCGCCCAGAGGGTGACCGGGCTCGACCACCTTGTGGCCAAGCCGGCGCAGACCTTCGATCGTCTCGGTGCGCACGCTGCGCTCGGCCTCGACGACGTCGTGATTGTAGAACACGCGCGCCGCATCGATCGCCTGCTGCGGGTCCATGCCGAAGTCGATCATGTTGGTCAAAAGATGCACATGGCCGAAGGGCTGGTAGCCGCCGCCCATGACGCCGAAGGGCATCATGGCGCGGCCCTCCTTCGTCATCATGCCCGGCATAATCGTGTGCAGCGGCCGCTTGCCCGGCGCGATCGCGTTCGGGTGCTTCGGATCGAGGCGGAAGCTGGAACCACGGTTCTGCAGCACGACGCCGGTCTTCGGACCGACAACGCCGCTGCCGAAGGAGTAATAGGTCGAGTTGATGAAACTCACCGCGTTGCGGTCACGGTCGACGACGCTGATATAGACCGTGTCGCTGCCCGGAAGATCGAGGCGCGGCAGATGGGTCATGGCGCGCTCAGGGTCGATCGCAGCGCGCAAGCTGTCGGCATAGGTGCCCGAAAGCAGCGCGTTGACCGGTACGTCGACATGGTCCTGGTCGGCGAAAAACGCATCGCGATCCTGGTAGGCGAGCCGGCCCGCCTCGATCTCGAGATGCAGGCGCGCGGTGCCGTCCGGATCAAGCTTGCCCAGATCGAAGCCCGAGAGCAGGTTCAGCATCAAAAGTGCGGTCAGGCCCTGGTTGTTGGGCGGCATCTGGTGGATGCCGTAGCCGCGATAGGACGTGCTGACCGGGGTCCGGTAATCGCCCTTGGTGGCGGCGAAATCGTCGAGCGTATGCAGGCCGCCAAGCGCGCGAAGCCGTCCGACGAGGTCGTCCGCGACCTCCCCTTCATAAAAACCGGCGCGGCCTTTTCTGGCGATGATGCGCAAAGTCTCCGCCAGCTCTGGTTGGCGATGGATATCACCCGCCTTCGGCGGCTTGCCGCCAGGCAGGAAGATGCGCGTTGCCACCTCATCGGCCGCTAGGTCGGTCTCGGGGTCCTCCCAGTCGAAGGCGACGCGGTCATGCACCACATAGCCGTCTTCCGCGTAACGGATGGCCGGGGCGAGCGCGTCTTCAATGCCCTTGCGGCCATGGTCTTCCAGCAGCCGGCACCAGGCGTCTACGGCGCCTGGAATGGTGACCGCGTGCGGGCCCTGTTTCGGGAGCTCGTTGAAGCCATTCTCCAGATACCAGTCGACCGTCGCGGCCTTGGGCGCGCGACCGGAGCCGTTGAAGGCAAGCACAGTGCCCTCGCCCTTCGGGCAATAGAGGACAAAACAGTCGCCGCCGATGCCGGTCGATTGCGGTTCGACCACCGCCTGCACCGCCGCCGCGCAGACGGCGGCGTCCATGGCGTTGCCGCCGGAGCGCAGCATGTCGATGGCCGCAAGCGTGGCGAGCGGATGCGATGTCGCGGCCATGGCCTCGGTGGCGCGGACCGGCGAGCGGCCTGGAAACTGGAAGTCACGCATGCTGTTCTAGGTATCCCTGCATTCAACGTCCACGGCCGAAAAGCTGGGCGGCGGACAACAAGACGATCGATAGCACGATCAGGCAAGTCGAAATGGCGGCTATCGTCGGATCGATCTGGTCGCGCAGGGCATTGAACATGCGCCGCGTCAGCGTCGTGGTGTCGCCGCCCGAGATGAACAGCGACACCACCACCTCGTCGAAGGAGGTGATGAAGGCAAACAGCGCGCCGGAGACGATCGAGAATCTTATTTGCGGCATCGTCACCTGGAAGAAGGCGGAGAAGCGGCCGGCGCCAAGGCTACGCGCCACCATCTCCTGGTTCATGTCGTAGGATCTCAGCCCCGAAAGCACGGTCAGCACGACCAGCGGCAGCGCCTGTACCGTGTGCGCGATGACGAGGCCAGTCAGCGTGTTGTTGAGGCCGATACGGGCATAGAGGAAAAAGGTGCCGATGCCGATCAGGATGACCGGGATGATCAGTGATGCGGTGAGCAGCGCGTTGATCGCGCCGGTCAGCCGCAGCGTGCGGGCGTTGATGGCGTAGGCCGCGGCTGTACCGAGCAAGGTTGCGGCGATCGCCGTCATCACTGCAACCTTGACCGACACGATGGTGGCGTCGCGCCATTCGACCGAGCCGAAATAGCTTTCATACCAGCGCAGCGACCATTCCTGCGGCGGGAACTGCAAGAGCGACGAGCCGGAAAAAGACATGATAACGATGATCACCGACGGGGCGATCAGGAACAGCATGACGAGGCCGCCGAGCGCGTAAAGCCAAAGGCGTTGCCGATGCGAGATGGGCAGGCTGTTCTCCATGCTCATCGCTCACTCCAAACTCCGGTGGCGCGGGTGCCGAGCAGCCAGTGGAAGAGGCCTAGCAGAGCCAGCGTGACGGCGAGCAGCACGACGCCAAGCGCTGCGCCCGCGCCCCAGTTGGAATAGAGGCTGGTGGCCTGCTCCATGCGCATCGCCCACATGATGACCTTGCCGCCGCCCATCAGCGCCGGCGTGACGAAAAAGCCGAGGCACAGCACGAAGACGATGACCACGCCGGAAGCAAGGCCGGGCAGCGACAGCGGCAGGAAGATCTGCCGGAAGGTCGCGGTGGGGCTGGCGCCGAGATTCATGCCGGCGCGCAGGCAGTCGGTGTCGATGCTCTTCATCGAGGCGTAGAGCGGCAGCACCAGGAAGGGCAGCATGATGTGGGTCATGCCGATGACGACGCCGGCGAAATTATTGGCGAGCGGCAGCGGCTGGCCGATGACGCCGAGGTCGATCAGCCATGTGTTCACCAGCCCCTTGCGCTGCAGGATGACCAGCCAGGCATAGGTGCGCACCAGCACCGAAGTCCAGAACGGCAGGATGACGAAGATCAGGCAGGCTCCGGCGGCGCGGCGCGGCAACTGCGACAGCATATAGGCCAGCGGATAGCCGAAGAGCACGCAGGCGCCGGTGACGGTGAAGGCCACCTTGAAGGTGGTGACGAAGGTCTTGATGTAGGACGCCTGCTCGAAGAAGCGCGCATAGTTCGAAGCGCTGAGCTGGCCTGTCTCGTCGAACAGCGAAAGCCAGAACAGCCAGCCGATCGGCACGATGATGACGGCGAAGACCAGAAGCAGCCCCGGCGACAGAAGCGCGAGCAGGCCGCGCGATTCCCGCCGGGCATCCGCGCGCAAGGCACCGGCGTTGATCGCCCTATCGGCCCGGCCGGCATGATCGAGACTGGCGGACGCGACGCTCATCGGTCGGCCACCAGAACGACGTCCTGCGCATCGATGCCGAGCGTTATCGGCTCGCCCGGCGCCGGCAGTTTCGCCAGCACGTCGGGGCGGCAATAGTCGCGCAAGATCACCTGCCGCCCGTCCTTGAGCGTCGCGTAACAGACGAAGCTGTCGCCCTGATAGATGACATCGCCGACAATTGCCGGCAGCGCATTGACGTCGCCTGTGGGTTCGCCAGCCACCACGCGCAGCTTTTCCGGCCGCACCACCATCGAATAGCGGCCGGGGGAAGGCATCGGTTCCTTCATGCGCAGCTTGCCGCCTTCATGCCAGACGCCGCCATCGCGGCATTCGACCGGAATGAAGCTGGATTCGCCGATGAAGCCGGCAACGAACTTTGTCTTCGGCCTGGCGTAGAGGGCTTCAGGCTGATCGATCTGCTCGATGCGCCCGGCATTCATGACGGCGATGCGGTCCGACATGGTGATCGCCTCGCGCTGGTCGTGCGTGACGTAGACAGTCGTCATGCCGAGCCTTCGATGCAGGTTGCGCAGCTCGATCTGCATGTGCTCGCGCAGGCTCTTGTCCAGCGCCGACAGCGGCTCGTCCATCAAAACGATGCGCGGCTCGAAGACGATGGCGCGGGCCAAGGCCACGCGCTGGCGCTGGCCGCCGGAAAGCTGGTCGACACGACGCTCGCCGAGGCCCTTCAGTTGCACAAGATCCAGCGCCCGCTCGACGCGCTCTGTCGTTTCAGCCGCAGATACGCGCCGCTGCTTCAGCGGAAAGGCAATGTTGTGGAAGACGTTCATATGCGGGAACAGCGCATAGTTCTGGAACACCATGCCGATATTGCGCTTATGCGGTGGCATGGTGATGATCTCCTCGCCTCCGACCTTGATGGAGCCGGCATTGGCCCGCACAAAGCCGGCCAGGATCATCAAGAGCGTCGTCTTTCCCGAGCCGGACGGCCCGAGCAGCGTCAGGAATTCGCCCGCCGCCACATCGAGGCCAAGATCGTGCAGGACCGACAGGCCGCCGAAGCGCTTCTCGATACCGCTGATGCCGATGGGAAGCGCGGACTGCGCGAGAGACAAGAGCATCTCCTTCAACTCCGGATCATGTTGGCGAAACGACGCGGAGCGGCGCCGAGTGGACACCGCTCCGATAGGGTCGCTATTGCTGGATCAGGTTGTTGAACTTCTCGGTCGCCTCGACGAGTGTGTCGCGCCAGAATTCCGGATCCTGCAGCACCTGCTTCTTGACGTTCTCCGGCGAAGAATTGATGTCCTTGATGCGGTCCTGCGGGATCTTGCCGGTCTCGAAGGCCTTCTCGTTGGCCGGGCCATTGTCGACATAGAGAGGCAGATTGGCCTGGAGGTCGGGGCTCACGAATTTGGCTAGCGCCTTCATCGCGATGTCCTTGTTCTTCGAGCCCTTCGGGATGACCATGCAGTCGGCCGTGAGCACGCCCTGGTCGAAGGAGAAGCTCACCGGCGCGCCTTCCTTTTTCAAGGTGCCGGCACGGCCGTTCCAGATGCTCGCCATGTCGACTTCGCCATCCTTGACGAGTTGCATGGCCTGCGCGCCGGAGGTCCACCAGGCATCGATATGGCCGCGGATCTTGTCAACCGACTGCAACGCGCCGTCGATGTCGACCGGATAGACCTTGTCGATCGGAATGCCCTTGGCCAAAGCCGCAACGCTCAGCGTTTCGGTCGACTGGCTGCCGGAAAGCGCGCGACGGCCGGGGAATTTTTCGACGTTCCAGAAATCGGCCCAGGTCTTCGGCCCTTTATCGCCGAAAACATCGGTGCGATAGATCAGCACCACGGAGGTGTAGGAGATGCCGACCCAGTCGTCATGGACAAGCTTCGGGTTGATGCCGCTCTTGTCGATGACGTTGTAGTCGAGCTTCTCGAACAGGCCTTCCTTGGAGCCGCGCGCGCATTCGTCGGCGCCGAGCTCGGTGATGTCCCATTTGACGGCGTTGCCGGTGACCTGCAGGCGCACGTCGTCGAGGCCGTTGGTGGTGTCCTGCTTGATGGTGATGCCGAGTTCCTTGGCCGCCGGATCGAAGAAGGCCTTGGTCTGCGCCTCCTGATAGGTACCGCCCCACGAGGCGACGGTGATTGTGTCGGCGGCGGACGCCGGAACGGCGACCGTGGCGAGCAGCCCGGCGATCGCCAGGCCGTGAATACAGAGTCTCTTCGTCATTTTCGCTTCTCCAACCGGTGTTCCCGTTATCGTTGATTTGGTATGCGAATTTGTATACAATTTTGAGTGTAATTTTTCGAAGGCCGATGTCAACTCGGTTTCGCGTTTTTTTGGCTACGGTAGAGAACGGCCATTCCGCTGGGCAATTGCCTCCGACGAAACGCTCCTGTTCAAGCATGGCCTAAAACGAACTAAGCTCGCGAATCCGTGACGCAATGGTGGAGGCGGAACGCTTGAAGGAAAGAAAGAACACGCTGCGCGACTCGGTGTTCGAGAAGCTCAAGGCGTTGATCATCACCGGCCAGATCCCGCCGGGCGGCCGGGTGACGGAGAACGAGATCGCCGAGCGCCTCAACGTCAGCCGCACGCCGGTGCGCGAGGCCTTCAACCGGCTGGAGCGCGATGGGCTGGTGATCGGGCGTCCGCGCCAAGGCTATGTGGTGGCCGAGTTCAACCTGACCATGTTCCGCGAGGCCTTCGACATACGCGAGCTGCTCGACGGGCGCGCGACGGAACTGGCGGCGGCCAACGCGACTGCCGCGGACAAGGCGAGGCTGCGCGAGATGCTCGCCGAATGCGAACGGCTGGCGGCGATCCCGGACCGCAGCACCAGGGAGAAATTCGAGGAGTTGCAGGTCGGCATCGACCTGCACCGGGTGATCGCCGAAATCAGCGGTAACGAGATGCTCCATGGCATGCTCTGCGGCATTCTCGACAAATGCCAGCAATATGTCTGGACGGAGCTTCTGTGGCTGGACGAATGGAAGCTCACCCGCGAGGAACATGCCGGCATCGTCGACGCGATCTGCGCCGGAGATGTCGCTTTGGCCGGCGAGCGCGCCCGCGCCCATGTGCGCGGCTCGCGTGAGAACATCCTGCGCCTGCTGCAGGCCAAGTCGGACTATCAGGGATTCTTCGCCAAGGCGTCGTGAGCCAGCGCTATCCTATCAGTTGGAAAGCACAGGGCAGTTGGCGCCGCGCCTCAAGCTGACATGCGCCACGTCGCCGACGCCGAATTGAAAACCGTCGGTGCGGCGTGGCGCATCGATGACGATCGGAGTCCCCTGCCCTAACTCGACATGAAGACGCAGCGTCCGGCCGTGGAAGACGACGCCGCTGACCCGCGCCGGCGCGGTGTCTTCGCCAGCCTCGCTGACTACCAGAAGATCCTCCGGGCGCACACCGATGGTGCGGGTGTCGCCGGCGACGGGCGTCTCGCCGGTGTCTGAGGTCGCCTCCAGCGGCAGTTCGCCGGCGGCAAAGCGCAGCCGCTCGCCGTCGCGACCGAGAAAGCGCGACTGCAACAGGTTCATCGTGCCGATGAAGGAAGCGACGAAGCGTGTCGCGGGCCGATCGTAGAGCGTGGCCGGCGGAGCTATCTGCTCGATCCGACCCTTGTTCATGACGACGATGCGATCGGAGATCGACAGCGCCTCGGTCTGGTCGTGCGTGACCATGACGAAGGTGGTGCCGAGCCGCGACTGCAGCCGCTTCAGTTCCACCTGCATCTGCTCGCGCAAATGTGCGTCGAGCGCCGACAGGGGCTCGTCGAGCAGAAGCACGCGCGGCTCACAGACGATGGCACGGGCGAGCGCGACACGTTGGCGCTGCCCGCCGGAAAGCTCGGAGATACGGGCGCGGATCTTGTCGGCCAGGCCCACCATCTCGAGCGCCTCGCCGATGCGCTTGGCCTGCTCGGTGCCGGTGAGCTTGCGCAGCGACAGGCCGAAGCCGACATTGGCCGCGACATCCATATGCGGGAAGAGCGCATAGTCCTGGAAGACGGTGTTGACCGGGCGATCGAAGGGTCGCAGCCCGGTAATGTCGCGGCCTTCGAGCAGCACGCTGCCGCTACTCGGGCTTTCGAAGCCGGCAATGACGCGCAGGCTCGTGGTCTTGCCGCAGCCGGACGGGCCAAGCAGGGTGAGGAACTCGCCGGGAGCGATGTCGAGATCGACGCCATCAAGGCCAACGATGCCGCCCGGAAAGACCTTCGAGACTCTCTGCAGCCGAACCAACGGTTCTCGCAATTCCGGACGGAAAACCGCTTCACACTTTTCCTGGAATTGCTCTGGGGCGTCAGGCGCCATCGCGCACCTCGGAAGGCTTCGTGGTATTGACCCAGAGGATCTGGCACTGCTCGGCGCCAGGGTTGCGGAAGGCATGCAGCAGCGTGCTCTTGAAGGCAAAACTGTCGCCCGCCTTCAGCACATAGGTCGTGGCATCGACCACCAGCTCGGCCTCGCCGGTCATGACGAAGCCGAATTCGTGGCCGGCATGGGCATAGGCTTCCGCCGTGCCGCCGCCGGCCTCGACCGTGACCAGCATGCCGGTGAGCGTCGCGGCGGGCGGCGACAACAGCGCCTTGGCGATGCCTTCGGATTTCACCGGGATCGCGCGGCGCTTGTCGGCGCGCACGCAATAGAGGTCGTTGACCGCTTCATTGCCGTCGGCGATCAGCGCTGAAGGTTCGATGTCCAGCGCCGCCGCCAGCGGCCAGATCACCTTGACGCGCAGCGATGACATGCCGCGCTCGATCTGACTGAGCGCGCCGATGGAGATGCCGGCCTTCGCCGCAAGCTCGGCCAGCGAGAGGTTGCGCTCCAGGCGCAACGCCCGCACGCGCCGGCCGACGCGGATGTCGGCATCGTCTTTCTGCTTTGCCGCTGCTTCGTCCAAAACATCCATGCAATGGTCCTCATTTGGTCTCTTCACCGGTGCGGCGCAGCGCCGCCAGGCTCCCCTTCTCCCCTTGTGGGAGAAGGTGTCGCCGAAGGCGACGGATGAGGGGTGTTCCAGCTTGGCGACGACGGCGATCCGTCCAACACCCCTCATCCGTCTCGGCGCGCGCGCCGATCCACCTTCTCCCACAAGGGGAGAAGGTAAGGCGCCGCTCATCCCCCAGCCTTCACTTTCTCGAACATCTTGGCCACATCGTCATTCTGCTTCATCGGGCCGGTGAAGATGGTGCTCTTCAGCATCACGTCCGGATCCGCCGGCAGCTGCAGCTTGTCGAGCTCCTCCTTCGACACGCCGGCGAAAGCGGTCGAGAGCGAGCTGCCATAGCCGTAGGACTGGATCAGGAATTTCCCCGAGTCGGCGTCGAGCCGACTGTTGATGAAGTCGTAGGCGAGATCGATGTTCTTGGCATCCTTCAGCATGACGAAGCCGCAGGCCCAGGTCAGCATGCCTTCCTTCGGCTTCATGAACTCAACCGGCACGCCCTGCTTCTTCAGCGACGTGGCCGACGCGTTCCAGGTCATCGCCGCGACCAGTTGGCCGCTTGCCAGCGCCTGCTCGACCGAGGTCATGTCGGTGGTATAGCTCGACAGCAGCGGCCGCTGCTCGCGCAGCTTTTCGGCCACCTTGTCCATCTGCTCCGGCGTCATGTCGAACGGATTCACGCCCGCCAGAAGGGCTGCGACGATCGGCGTGTCATGCACGGCGTCGATGGTCGCCATGCGGCCGGCATATTGCTTGTCCCACAGAAGGTTCCAGCTCGCTTCGGGGTTCTTCACGAGATCGGTGCGATAGAGGATCGAGGTGTTGCCCCAGTCCCACGGCACCATCCAGACCTTGCCGTCGCCGGCCTGCAGGTCGGGCAAGTTCTTGAACACCGGGAAGATCGAATCCCAGTTCTTGATGCGCTTGGTGTCGATCGGCTGCAGCAGGCCTTCCTTGTTCCAGCGCGCCACCTTGTCGTAGCAGGGATGCGCGATGTCGGGCCGGAAGCCGGCCTTGACCTTGGTGAAGGCATCGTCATCGTCGCCGAAGATCGTCGCCTCGACGCCGTCCGGATGCGCGGCAAGGAAGCTCTTGTTGAAGTCGGGCAGTTCATACCCCGACCAAGTGAAATATTGCAGCTTGTCGGCGGCCAGAGCGACCGTCGACGACAGCGCAAGCGCCAGCGCGGCAAGGCCCGCCCTGGCCTTGTGTCCGGCGATCGATTTCAGGTGGAATGTCATTTTCGTTCTCCTCTTCTTTGTTGTCGTTCAGGCTGGATTGCGGCGCGCAGCACCGAGGCCGCGATGGCGAAGGATTTCGGCTGAGCCGGCGATGATGAAGGACACGGTGAGGATCACCGTACCCAGCGCCATCACGGTCGGCAACGAACGCGGGAAGCGCAGCTGGCTCCAGATGTAGAGCGGCAGCGTCGGCTCGGTGCCGGCGAGGAAAAAGACCACGATGAACTCGTCGAAAGAAATCAGGAAAGAGAGCATGAAGGCCGACAGCACGGCCGGCGCACTCAGCGGCAGCATGACGCGCCGGAACGTCGTCCAGTCGGACGCCCCGAGGTCGAGCGCCGCCTCGCGGATCGTCTTCGGGATAGCGGCGAAGCGGCTGCGCATCACCACCACCGTCGTCGGCAGCGCGACGAGGATATGGCCAAGCACGATCGAGACACGCGATGGGCCAAGACCGATGAGATTGACCAGGATCAGGAGCGAAATGCCGACGATGACGCCGGGGATCAGGATCGGCAGCCGGGCGATGGCGCTTATGGTGGCGGCGAGCGTCGAACGGCCGTAGAGGTCCATATAGGAGACGGTGATGCCGCAAAGCGTCGCGCCGAAGGCGGCGATGACGCCGATGACAAGGCTGTTGGCCAAGGCGCCGGAGAGCGCCGGATTGCCATAGAGCGTGCGATACCAGTCAAGCGTGAAGCCTTGCAGCGGGAATGCCGCCTGGATCGAATTGTTGAAGGAAAACAGCGGGATCAGCAGCACCGGCAGATAGAGGAAGACGAGATAGCCAAGCACATAGAGGCCGAGCCAGCGGCCGTCGTTGTTGGTGTCAGCCCGGGCGCTCATGTGCGGCTGCCAAACCGGCGGTCGGCGCCGCGCGCTACGAGCACCACGCACAGGATCACCAGCATGACGCAGACCGAGAGTGCTGCGCCAAACGGCCAGTCATTGGCCTTGCCGAACTGCGACTGGATCAGCGTGCCGATCATGGTGCTGGCCGGGCCGCCGACCATGGCCGGCGTGACATAGTCGCCGACGGTCGGCACGAAGACGACGAGCGCCGCGGCCAGCACGCCCGGCATCGAATTGGGCAGCACGACGCGGCGGAAGCTGGTGAAGGGCCGCGCGCCGAGATCGGAGGCGGCTTCGAGCAGCGATTTCGGGATCGTGTCCAGCGCCACGTAGATGGGGAGGATGGCGAAGGGCGCGTAAGCGTGGGCGAGCGTGACGACCACCGCGGCCGGCGTGTTGAGAAAGGCGAGCGTCGGCTCCGACCAGAGGCCGGTCTCGATGAAGGCCGAGTTCAGCACGCCGTTATAGGCAAGCACGATCTTCCAGGCGAAGACGCGCAAGAGATAGCTGGTCCAGAACGGCAGCGTCACCAGGAAGAGCAGCAGATTGCGGCGACGACCGGCATGGAAGGCGAGGTAATAGGCAACCGGGTATGCAGTGACGACCGTCGCCAGCGTCACCAGGCCGGCAATGACCAGCGAGCGCAGCGTCACCGTCCAATAGAGCGGATCGGTGGCGACGGTGACGAAGTTCTCCGCCGTCAGGCCGACCCCGAGAAGCGAACCGTCATTTCCCCTGAAGGCGAGGAAGACCACAAGGCCGAGTGCGAACAGGATCAGGAAGAATGTGACCAGCCCGCCCGGCAGCAGCATGGCTAAGCGGAAGACCGGCGAGATGCGGTTTTCCGGCAATGGCCGCGCTGCAACGATGGTGGACATCTGACCGCCTTTTTCGGGGCTGCCCATCGATTTTTTTGAAATCGACCAATGCTTTTTCATATTCATGAAGCTGTCAAGCAGAATCGCTTGTGCACCGCATTTGTTGGGGTCAGCGCTCGAAGGCGTCCAGCATGCGATACCAGGTGATTGCCGCGGCGACGCCGACCTGGCGAAAAGCATGGAACGGGATCGGCCGGATCGGCGACAGCGGGAACGGCAATTGCCTTGCATCACCGCTGGCAAGATAATTCGCCATGCGCTTGCCCAGCGCGCTCATCAGCCCGACGCCCCTGCCCTGGCAGCCAACGACCGCGAGCAGGCCCTTTTCCGGCTCATGCAGATGCGGCAGGTGATCCGGAGTCAGCGCCACGCGGCCGAACCAACGCTTTTCGATGGCGATGCCGGCAAGCGCCGGATACAGGCGGATGAGCGCGCGTTCGCAATGCGCCCAGTCGGCCGCGCTCGACGGCAGCGCCATGCGGCCGCGGCCGCCCAGCACCATGCGGCCATCGGGGCTTTTGCGGTAATAGATCAGGATGCGACGGGAATCGGAAACGGCCTGCCCACCCGGCAGGATGCTTGCGGCAAGCTCGGCCGGGAGCGGCGCGGTGGCGATCTGGAAGGAATGCAGCGGCACGATTGTTTGCGCAAGGCCCGGCAGAAGACCGTCCGTATAAGCGTTGGTGGCGAGCACGACGGCCTTCGCGCGCAATTCGGTGCCGCTCTGTGTCGAAATCAGCCATAGGCCGGCCTCCTTCACGAGTTTCACCACCTTCTGGTGTTCGGCGATCTTCGCTCCGGCAGTAGTGGCGATGCGCGCCAGTTCCATCGTGTAGGACAGCGGATCGATGACGCCGGCGCGGCGGTCGAGCCAGCCGCCAAGATAGCCTTTGGCGCCGGTCATCGCCGCGATCTCGGCCCGGTCGAGCAGCTCGACGTCGGCGCCACGCGCCCGCCACTGGCGATCGCGACTGGTCGCCGCCTTCAGCGCGGTCTCGGTGTGGGCGGCCTGGATCCAGCCATTGCGGGTGAACGGCACGGCGAGCTTCTCATCGCGGATCAGGTCGAATACCGCATCAGCCGTTGAGGCGGCGAAGTCGACCAGAGCCTCGCCGCGCTCCTTGCCGAAATGCTCGATCAGCCATTCAGGATCATATTTGAGGCCAGGAATGACCTGGCCGCCATTGAGGCCCGAAGCGCCCTGCCCGATCGCGCCGGCGTCCAGCACCTGGACCGAGAGCCCGGCGCGAGCCGCATGCAGCGCGGTCGAAAGGCCCATAATGCCGCCGCCGACGATAACCGCATCCAGCCTACCGCCGGCCGACAGTTCCGACTGAAATGCCGTGGCTGCCTGCGGCTTCTGCCAGATCGGATCGGAAAAGGCCGCGGCCAAAGAGGTCACCTACGCGCTGGAACTTCGTGAAAATCCTATTGCCGATTTCACAAACTTGAAAGAGCGCTTCGATAGGCCAGTTCGGCCGTGGCTGTGCGACAGCACAGTGATGGCCTTAAATGTTGCGGCTGGCGGATAGACGTTTCCACGAAATCGGGGAAAATTGCCGCGCGCGAAAAATCGAGAGGAACATCGCCATGACCGATCCAACCCGCCTGCCCGCCGACGGACATTTCGTCGGCCGCGCCAAGACCAGCGCCGCTTCCCATCCGCTGGTGGTGACGGTGCGGGATGGCGAGGTGATCGACATCACGTCGAGCACGGCGCCCACGGTGCGCGACGTTTGCGAATTGAAGGATCCGGCTGGTTATGTGCGCTCGGCCAAAGGCAAGGCGATCGGCGCGCTTGCCAATATCGCTGCGAACAGCTTCGAAGCCGGGCGCGACGCGGGAAAGCCGATCCTGCTTTCGCCCGTCGACCTGCAGGCGGTGAAAGCTTCGGGCGTCACCTTCGTCGTCAGCCTGCTCGAGCGCGTCATCGAGGAGCAGGCGCGCGGTTCGGCGGAAAAGGCGGACGCCATCCGCGCCGACATCGCCGGGCTGATCGGCCACGATCTCTCGAAGCTCAAGCCCGGCTCGCCGGAAGCGATGGAGATCAAGGCCAAGCTGATTTCGCGCGGCGCTTGGTCGCAATATCTGGAAGTGGGCATCGGCCCGGACGCCGAGATCTTCACCAAATGCCAGCCGATGGCTTCGGTCGGCTTCGGCGCCGATGTCGGGCTGCATCCCGTCTCCACCTGGAACAATCCGGAGCCGGAGATCGCCATGGTCGCCGACAGTTCGGGCCGCATCGTCGGCGCCACGCTCGGCAACGACGTCAATCTGCGCGATGTCGAAGGGCGCTCGGCGCTGCTCCTCGGCAAGGCCAAGGACAACAACGCTTCCGCCTCCCTCGGACCCTTCATCCGGCTGTTCGACGAGACCTTCTCCATCGCCGACATCAAACGCGCCACGGTGCGGCTCAGCGTCGAGGGCGAGGACGGCTTCTCGCTGGAGGGCGCGAGCTCGATGGCGGAAATCAGCCGTTCGCCGGAAGAGCTGGTAAAGGCGGCGATGGGTCCGCACCACCAGTATCCCGACGGGCTGGCGCTCTACCTTGGCACCATGTTCGTGCCTTCGAAGGATCGCGGCGAGAAGGGCAAGGGTTTTACGCACAAGATCGGCGACATCGTCACCATCTCGTCGGAAAAACTTGGCGCGCTTGTCAACCGCGTGCGGCTGTCGCCCGACTGCCCGCACTGGACCTACGGCGCCAGCCACCTGATGCGCGACCTGGCGAGGGCGGGCCTTATCTAACGCCGCACCAGCAAGCCTTGCCTGGAGGCCAATCCGCGCGGCGATAGGCCGATGCCGCCGCTTGCCCCGAAAATCATCGCAGCTGATGCAATCTGATGGGATTGCTGATGGCGCGCGCGCCTCACCCAACATCCATTAGCGATGGAGGCTTGCCAGCGCCGGAAAAAGAGAATGCTCTAGACGTTCCGGTCGGCGCCGGCAGGAGACGCGGTCCAAGGCCGCGTCGCGCCGATCCAGGAGGAGAGTTTCAACATGGGAGGAAATCGAATGCTATCGAGGCTGAGACTGCTCGTGCTTGGCTTGATCGCCATGCTCGCCATTCCGGCGATGGCCGAGGCCAAGACGTTCTACTGGATTTCACATGGCGGCCCGGCCGATCCGGTCTGGACCTACTTCCTGGCCGGCGCCAAGCAATGGGCTGATGACACCGGCAACAAGGTCAATACGTCCTTCCACAATGGCGACGTGGCCTCGCAGCAGGAGGCCGTCCGCGCCGCCATCTCGGCCAAGGCCGACGGCATCGTCACCACCAGCCCCGATCCGGGCAGCCTTGTCGAGATCGTCAAGGAAGCGCGCGCGGCCAACATCCCGATCATCAACTTCAACACGCCCGACCCGAAGGCCAATTTCAACGCCTATGTCGGCGGCGACAACGTCACCTTCGGCAAGCACTGGGCGCAATACCTGGTCGACAAGGGCCTGGTGAAGAAGGGCGATTTCGTCTGGATGCCCGTCGAGGTCCCCGGAGCCACCTATGGCGTGCAGGAAGAGGAAGGCATCAAGAGCGTGTTCGAGCCGGCCGGCATCACCTATGAGGTGACCGAAGCGACGCTCGACCAGGCCGAAGTGATCAACCGCATGGTCGATTATCTCACTGCGCACAAGGGCAAGGTGAAGGCCATCATCGGCCTCGGCGACCTCGTCACCGGCTCGATCAAGCGCGTGTTCGACCAGGTCGGCGTCAAGCCGGGCGAAATTCCGGTCGTCGGCTGGGGCAACTCGCTCGACACCACGCAGGAAGTGCTGAACGGCTATGTCAACGCCGCGCAGTGGCAGGACCCGCAGGCAACCAGCTACATCGCGCTGTCGATGGCGGCGATGGCCTCGGCCGGCATTCCTCCGGGCTTCAACGTGATCACCGGCGCGCTCTATGAAAAGGACACCGCCGGCGTCTACGACAAGATCCTGTCCGGCAAGTAATCCGTGAAATTGAACGGTCGCGACTTCACCCGGTCGCGGCCGCCTTTTCCTGTCCCGCCGCGCCCGCCTCGACCAGGCAGGCCGGCCGTAACGTCGCGGGTTCAATGGAAAACCGTTCTGTCATTCAACGCCTGATCGCGCGGCCGGAATTCGGTCCGCTGGTGCTGCTCGTCGTCGAGCTCGTCGTCTTCTGGGGCATCAATCCCGACTTCCTGTCGCCGCAGAACATCTCCAACATCCTCGCCTTCACCGTCGAGCTCGGCCTGATCGCGCTGGCGATGACGCTGCTGATGACATCGGGCGAATTCGACCTTTCCGTCGGCTCGCTGTTCGGCTTCTCGCCGGTGCTGATGTGGACGCTCTACAATGGCGGCGTCACCTCGTTGGAGGTAGGCCTGCTGATCGCGCTGATCGTTGCTGCGCTGATCGGGCTGGTGAACGGCTGGTTCGTCACCCAGCTCAAGATCCCCTCCTTCCTGGTGACGCTCGGTATGCTTTTGGTCGTGCGCGGCTCGGCATTGTTCATCACCGACGGCTTCCCGCAGCGCACCTGGAGCGCGGAAGGCAGCTGGCTCGCGAACATCCTGGTCGGCGACTTCTATCTCGGTCCGTTCCGCATCTATGCCTCGCTGTTCTGGTTCATCGGCGCCGCGATCATCCTGGGCTATGTGCTGACGCAGAGCCGGACCGGCAACTGGATCCAGGCGGCGGGAGGCAATCCGAACGCTGCCCGCGCGCGCGGCGTCAACGTCAACCGCGTCAAGGTCGGCCTGTTCATCCTCTCGGCGGTGATGGCCTCGCTCGCCGGCGTCATCTCGTCATTGCGCACATCCGCGGCCAACCCCAACAGCGGCACGGGCTACGAGCTCGAGGTCATCGCCATGGTGGTGATCGGCGGCACGGCGCTGACCGGCGGGCGCGGCACCATCATCGGCACGGTGCTCGGCATCCTGATTCTGCGCGTGATGCGCAACGGCATCGTGCTGATCGGCGTGCCCGGGCTTGCCTACAATATCTTTATCGGCGCGATCATCCTCGGCATGATGGCGCTGCATTCATGGCTCGAGCGCCGGCACCAGGCAGGGACTTAAGACGATGGCCGAGCCTCTGATCCGCATGGAAAACATCCGCAAGTCCTACGGGCGCGTGCAGGCGCTGGTGGACGCCAATTTCCACGTCAACGAAAGGGAGATCGTCGGCCTGCTCGGCGACAACGGCGCCGGCAAGTCGACGCTGATCAAGGTGCTGTCGGGCGCCGTGCCGCTGACCAGCGGCGACATCTTCATCCGCGGCAAGAAGGTGACGCTGCGCTCGACCAGCGACGCCATCGCGCATGGCATCGAGACGATCTACCAGGACTCGGCGCTGGTCACGCAGCTGTCGATCGCCCGCAACCTGTTCCTCGGGCGCGAGCCGATCAAGCCGCCGCGCTTCCTGAACCGCATGGACCAGGAGGCGATGAACGCGGTGGCGCGCGACCTTCTGCGGCAAGTCGGCATCACCAAGAACATCCCGCCGACGACGCCGATCGGCTCGCTGTCGGGCGGCGAGCGGCAGGCCGTGGCGATCGCCCGGGCCATGCATTTCGACAGCGATCTCATCATCCTCGACGAGCCGACCAACAATCTCGGCGTCGCCGAGACGCAAGGCGTCCTGAGCTTCGTGCGCAGTGCCCGCGATTCCGGGCACTCCTGCATCTTCATCGCGCATAATATCCATCACGTCTTCCAGGTGGTCGACCGCATCGTGGTGATGCGCCGCGGCAAGGTGGTTGCCGATGACATCGACCCGAAAAAGACCACCGTCGCCGAGGTCGAGCGCGTCATCACCGGCATGTCGGACAAGGAGATCCGCGACGCGATTTCCGACGGCCCGCAGCAGCATGGCTGATGGCTGGCTTTGATTTGTCCTGATATTGATTGGCGTGATAGGGGCTCGCATCCCATCCTATGACTGGACCCATGAAAGCCACCGTAGCCGATATCGCGAGGAGCTGCGGCCTGTCGACCGCGACCGTCGATCGGGTGCTCAACAACCGCCCGGGCGCGAGCGCGGCCAACCGCCAGCGGGTCCTGGAAGCGGCGAAGCAGCTCGGCTATCTGCCGACGCTCGACCAAGTCGTGCTCCCCTCTAAGCCGGCGCATCTCGAATTCTTCCTGCCGATCGGGTCCAACGCCTTCATGGCCGATCTTGCCCACCACATCGACGACTATGCGGCGCGCCTGCCGCTGGTGGCGTCCTGCCGCATCCACAACCTTGCCGGCATTTCGCCGGGCGCGCTGCAGAGCGCCGTGGAGAATCTGTCGCTCAAGGCCAATGGCGTCGGCGTGATCGCCATAGACCATCCGCGCACGCGCAACATCCTGCGCGAGCTGGTCGATGCCGGGATCAGGCTGGTCACGCTGATCTCCGACGTGCCGGCAGCGCCCCGCTCGGCCTATGTCGGCATCGACAACCGGGTGGCGGGCCGCACGGCAGCGCTGCTGATGGGCCGCTTCCTTGGCGGCCGTACCGGACAGCTGGCGATGGTGGTAGGCTCGCGCTCCTATCGCGGCCATGAGGAGCGCGAGATGGGTTTTCGGTCGGTGCTCGCCGAAGAGTTCCCGAACCTCACCGTCTCCAGCGCCGTCGAGATCAACGACGAGCCGGACGCCAGCTACCGCGCCACCATCAAGGCGCTGCACGACGAACCGGATCTGCTCGGCGTCTATTGCGTGGGTGCCGGACGCTCAGGCGTCGCCAAGGCGTTGCTGGAAGCCAAGCCGCAAAGGAAGCCGGTCTTCATCTGCCACGACCTGACCAAGGAAACGCGCCGCTATCTGGTCGACGATCTCGCCGACGTCGTCATCGACCAGAATGCAAGGCTGATCGCCGAGCAAGCGGTGATCCGCCTGCTCGGCTCTATCGCCTCATCGGCACCCTATCTGACAAAGAAATTCATCGAGCCGCGGCTGATCTTCAAGGAAAACGTGCCGGTGCAGTAGCTGGCCAGCGAAGGTTCGCGGATTTGTCTGACGATTGATCCGGCAATTCTGCACAGCAGCTATGCACGCTTCGCAATTGCCGAATCGTTGGGCAGCCCGTATTTATGCACGTGTCGGATGTCTTCCTCCTCCCAGACACCGACGAGGAATGCGGTACACCTCCTCCCGTGCCGTATTCGAAATCGAAGCCCGCTGCCTCCTCCTCCCGGCAGCGGGCTTTTTCTTTGCCCGCAATGAGGCGGCGGCGGAGCCAGCCCATCTGATGCTGACTAAAGCGCGTCGCGATCTTTCAGATTCGCTCCCTGCGCTTTAGGCTTTGATTTTGCGCATGTCTTGGCCCCGAAATCGGTTCCCACTTTCGGGAGACATGCTTCAGGTACGCGCCTAGCCTTTTGCTGTCACCAGATTGGAGCTGAGTTCGAAAGCGACTCCCGATCCATCGGCGTAGGACTGCAGCACGGGCGCACTCCCGCTCACGATGTCCTCCACGGCGCGCTTGCGTTCGTTATCGGTCATTGCCTTGCCGGCAGTGCTCATGCCGACCAGCGCCATCGTGTTCAATCGCAGGAGCGGCGCCCCGTCCTCAAAGCGTATCCTGCGCGATATTGTCCTTGATCGAACGTCGTGGAAGCCCGCGTCCCGGAGCAGCGCCTCTATCGGCGCCGCATTCCCAAAGCTGTGGCGCAGGTCCACGATTGGGCCGAGGAGTCGCTCGGCGACGCGGCGGAGATCCCGAAAGAAGGGGATTTCCTCATCGGGGCGCCACGTGGCGACTGCCAGCCGGCCGCTCTGCGCCAGTGCCCGCCGCATCTCCGCCGTCGCAGCGGGCTTGTCGGGAAAGAATTGCAGCCCCTGCTGACAGACGATCACGTCGAACTGCTCTCCGTCATGGAGGGGCAGTGCACCGGCATTACCCAGGCGCCAATCGATGTCTGGCGCCACGGTGCGCGCGACGGCAAGCATTTCTGCGTTGATGTCGATGCCGACGACGTATCCGGCGGTGCCAAGCCGTTCCCTGGCAACGCGGGCAACTATTCCCGTGCCACAGGCGATGTCCAACACACGGTGGCCTGGAGACAGCTTCAGCTCTTCAAAGGTCACTTCGGCCCAAGGGCGGAAGAGAGGGCCCACGAGCCAGCGCTCATACATCTCCGGAAAACTTGCCTGACCCATCGTCTAGCGCCCGTTGCCGGGACAGCATAGCAGAATCAGGACGAGGCGAAGAGATCAGCGCGCCCGGAACGAGGCGATCAGGCTTTCGGCCATGCGCACGAATTGCGCGCTCGGTCCTTCGGCGCCGACGCTCTGCATCGAGACGCGCGCGCCTTCGAGCAGAAGCGACAGCGTGTCGGCGAGCAGCTCGGCCTGACCGATGCCGGCATCACGGCAAAGCGCAACCAGCTTTTCGCGCTGGGCTTCCTTGAGTTCCTTGATGACGCGCCTTGCCGGGTGATCGGTCTCGGTGAGCTCGACGGCGGCATTGGCCATGTCGCAGCCGCGGCTGTCGGCGCTGAGCAGCTCCGAAGCCTTGTGGACCCAGGCATGCAATTGCGCGAGCTTGTCGCCGGGATGCTTGGCCTCAAACTCGTCCCAGATCCTCGAGGCCTTCGCCGCCGTGGCGCGCAGGCATTCGATGATCAATTCGTCCTTGGACTCGAAATGACGGTAAAGCGTCATCTTGTTGGTGCCGGCAGCTTCGGTGATGGCGTCGACGCCCACACCCTTGATGCCGTGCTTGTGGAACATGTCCTGCGCCGTCTCCAGGATTCGATCCCGGGGGCGGGAACGCTCCGCGACGCCGTCAGCCATCATGATCTCCTTTCGTCGTTTCCAAAAAAACCGTCGCCACCTCTTGACTAGGGTGTTACCGGTCTGTAACTTCCTGAATGTTACTTACTGGTAACACCTATATCACTCGCCGTCAAACGACAAGGCCCTCCGATAGCCCTGCCAGAGTGAGATAGGACACAAAACCTGCCTGTCATGCGGCTTCGGCCGGTGAATTCGAGAGAAAAGCGGTCCGTGATCGAGCGATGCGGGCCGAGCAAGGAGCCACTCCTATGCAAACGCGCAAAGACCTGACGATCGACGAAGCCATCCGGGATCCAATGATCCGGCTGGTGATGAAGGCGGACGGGATCGATCCCAAGGCCTTCGAACGGATGCTGCGCTCGCGCGCGCCGGACCAGGCGCCGGGCAACATCCCGCCGTCCTTCCTGCAAGATTCCGGCTCCGGCCGGGCCCGGCGCCTGCGCCATTTCGCAAAACCGTTCGGCGAGGCGTCCGCATCATGGTGAACTTCTTCATCCACCGCCCGATCTTTGCGTCGGCGATCGCCATCATCATGGTGCTCGCCGGCGCGATCGCCTATTTCCTGTTGCCGGTCTCGCAGTTCCCCGACATCACGCCCCCGCAGGTCGTGGTCAGCGCGCATTATCCGGGCGCCAGCGCGCAGGTGGTGGCCGATACGGTCACCACGCCGCTCGAGCAGCAGATCAATGGCGTGCAGGGCATGACCTACATGTCGTCGACGAGTTCGAATGACGGCTCCTCGACCATCACCATCACCTTCGATGTCGGCTATCCGCTCAGCACCGCGGCGGTCGACGTGCAGAATCGCGTCAGCCAAGCGGCATCCTCCCTGCCGGCCATCGTCAACCAGGGTGGCGTGACGATCAAGAAGCAGAACCCCAATTTCGTGCTGATCGTCGACCTCACCTCGCCCGACGGTTCCGTCGATCCGGTGGCGCTGAGCAACCTCGCTTATCTGCAGGTGGTCGATCCGCTGAAGCGCCTGCCTGGCGTCGGCGACGTGCAGATCTTCGGCGAGCGCCGCTATTCGATGCGCGTCTGGCTCGATCCGGACAAATTGGCCAATCTCGGCATCACCGCCGTCGACGTGCAGAACGCGATTGCCGAACAGAATGTGCAGGTGGCTGCCGGCAAGATCGGCCAATCGCCAGCGCCGGCCGGCACCGCCTTCGAGATGCAGGTCAATGCGGTCGGCCGTTTGAGCGACCCCAAGGAATTCGGCGACATCGTCGTGCGCGCCAATTCGCAGAGCGGCTCGCTTGTGCGCCTGCGCGACGTTGCCAGGATCGAGCTCGGCGCGCTGCAATATTCCTCATCCGCCTTCTTCGGCAAGGACCCGACCGTGGTTCTGGCCGTCTACCAGATGCCCGGCTCCAACGCGCTCGACCTGCAGCAGCGGGTCAAGGACAAGATGCAGGAGCTGTCGCAGCGTTTCCCGAAGGGCGTCAACTACGCCATGCATTACGACACGACGCGCTTCGTGTCGGCTTCGATGCATGACGTGCTGGTCACGCTCGGCGAAGCGCTGGTGCTGGTCGTGGCGGTGGTGTTCATCTTCCTGCAGAGCTGGCGCACCACCATCATCCCGACCATCGCCATTCCCGTCTCGCTGATCGCGACATTGGCGGTGATGTACATGCTGGGCTTCTCGCTCAACATGCTCTCGCTGCTCGGCATGGTGCTGGCGATCGGCCTCGTCGTCGACGACGCGATCGTCGTGGTCGAGAATGTCGAGCGACAGCTGGAGGCCGGGCTGAAGCCGCTGGCGGCGACGCGCGCAGCGATGGCCGAGGTGACGGGACCGATCATCGCCACCACGGCGGTGCTGATGGCGGTGTTCATTCCGGTCGCCTTCATCCCGGGCGTCTCGGGGCGGCTCTACAACCAGTTCGCGCTGACAGTGGCGATCTCGGTCGGCATCTCGGCCTTCAACTCGCTGACGCTGTCGCCCGCGCTGAGCGCTGCCTTCCTGCGTCATCGCGGCGAAACCCAGTTCGTGCTGTTCCGCTGGTTCAATGCCGGCTTCGACTGGCTGTCGCATGCCTATGCCCACGGCGTGCGCATCCTGATCAAGCTGCGTTGGGCGATGCTCGGCCTGTTCGCGGCCGGTCTCGTGGCCACCTATTTCGTCTGGCAGAAATTGCCCTCCACCTTCCTTCCCGTGGAGGACCAGGGCTATTTCTTCGTCGTCATCCAGCTGCCCGACGGCGCGTCGCTTGAACGCACCGACGCGGTGGCGCAGAAGGCACGCGATATTCTGCAGAACACGCCCGGCGTCGATATCGTCGGCTCGATCAGCGGCCTGAACTTCCTCACCAGCGCCGCGCAGTCGAATTCGGCGGTGGAGTTCGCCATCCTGAAGCCATGGGATGAGCGCGGGCCAGACCAGAGCGCCTCGAAGCTGGTCGCCGAGGTGCGCAACAAGCTGTTGCAGATCCCGGAAGCCTTTGCGCTTTCCTTCGATCCGCCGTCGATCCCGGGCCTCGGCACCACAGGGGGTTTCGAGTTCCAGGTGGAGGATCTTTCCGGCCGCGGCAGCGCTGCGCTGAACGAGGTCACGCAGGCGCTGATCGCCGAGGCACGCAAGCAGCCGGAGCTCAATCCGCAACAGCTGTTCACGTCCTTCTCGACCTCGACGCCGCAGTTCAACTACGACCTCGACCGCAGCAAGGCGAAGCTTCTCGGCCTCAACCTGCCTGATGTCTTCAATACGCTGCAGATCTATCTCGGCTCGCTCTACGTCAACGACTTCAACCTGTTCGGCCGCACCTTCCGCGTCACCATCCAGGCTGACAAGGAAGCGCGCGCCGATGCGACCGACATCTCGCGGCTCTATGTGCGCAACGCGTCGGGCGGCATGGTGCCGCTGAGCACGCTGGGCAAACTGGTGCCGATCGTTGGACCGGAGACCGTGCCGCACTACAACAACAATGCCTCGGCTCTGATCAATGGCGGCGCTGCCCCCGGCTTCTCGTCCGGACAGGCGGTGGCCGCCATGGAGCGGGCGGCGGCCAACGTGCTGCCGCGCGACTTCGGCTACGAATGGACCGGCATCACCTATCAGGAGCTCAAGGCCGGCTCGATCGCCTCGATCGTGTTCGGACTGGCGATCGTCTTCGTCTTCCTGATCCTGGCGGCGCAGTATGAAAGCTGGGCGATGCCCTTCATGGTGCTGCTCGCCGTGCCGCTCGCGCTGTTCGGCGCCTTCATCGTGCTCCTGTTGCGCGGCATGCAGATCGACGTCTACTCGCAGATCGGCTTCGTCATGCTGATCGGCCTGGCGGCGAAGAACGCGATCCTGATCGTCGAGTTCGCCAGACGCCGGCGCGAGGAAGGCTTGACCATCGTCGAGGCGGCGATGGAAGCGGCAAGGCTGAGGCTGCGGCCGATCCTGATGACCGCCTTCGCCTTCATCCTCGGCGTGCTGCCGTTGATGTTCGCGACGGGCGCGGGTGCTGCCAGCCGGCAGTCGATCGGCACCACGGTCTTCGGCGGCATGGTGGCGGCGACCATCCTGTCGCTGGTCTTCGTGCCTGTCTTCTACGCGGTGATCGAGCAGCTGCGCGAACGCGGCGAACAGGAACAAGCCAAGGGACACCACGGTGCCCCTCAGCCGGAAGAAATCGAACCGACCGCCGAGCCGGCGCTTCAGCCGCTTGCTCAAGCGGCCGAATAGGATTGGAGATCAAAATGCGTAGATGGAAAATCGCTTTGGGAACGGCCGTCGCGCTCGGCGCAATCTCGGTGGCCAGTGTGCATCTGCTCGACATGGGCAATTTCGGCCTCCACAGCAGCACGGCGGGCGCAGCACCCGCGCCGGCGGCCTTCGTCATGCCGGTGCCGGTGGTGAATGTCGTGAAGAAGACGCTGCCGATCTATCTCGACTACGCCGCGCGGGTGGAGTCGATCCGCAGCATCACGCTGCAGGCGCGCGTGCCGGGCTATCTGCAGGAGCAGACCGCTGCCGACGGCAGCGACGTCAAGCAGGGCGACCTGCTCTACCGCATCGCGCCCGACGACTATCAGGCCGCGCTCGACCAGGCGAAGGCGCAGGTGCAGCGCGATACCGCGACGCTCGAATATGCGAAGTCCAATCTCGGCCGCGGCACCGATCTTGCCAAGGCCGGCTATCTCGACAAGGACAGCTTCGACCAGCGCACCAGCAATCTGCGCACGGCCCAGGCAGCCCTTGCCGTCGACCAGGCGGCGGTGCGGACGGCCGAGCTCAACCTCAGCTATGCCGAGATCAAGGCGCCGTTCTCAGGCCGGATCGGCCGCAACCAGGCCTCGGTCGGCACGCTGGTCAGCGTCGCCGGCACGGTGCTCAATACGCTGGTGCAGCTCGACCCGATCTATGTGACCTTCAATCCGAGCGAGACCGACCTCGTGCAGATCGAGCAGGCGAAAGCCAACGGTCCGATCGCCGTCGACGTGCTGTTGCCCGGCGAGACCCAGCCCAGCCAGAAGGGCGAGCTGACCTTCATCGACAACACGATCGACCACTCGACCGGCACCATCACGGCGCGCGCGACGATCGGCAACGCCAAGTTCACGCTGTTGCCCGGACAATATGTGCGGGTGCGGCTGCATGTGAAGGAACAGCCCAACACGCTGATGGTGCCGCAGGTGGCGCTGGGTTCCAGCCAGCTCGGCAAGTACCTTTATGTCATCGGCAAGGGCAACACCGTCGACCAGAAGCTGGTATCGCTCGGGCCCACCGACGGCGACTTGGTTTCCGTGACCTCCGGCATCTCGGAGAACGACCAGGTGATCACGGGCAATCTGCAGAAGATCGGACCCGGAATGCCGGTTTCTCCCTTGCCGCAACCGAAACCGGCCAGCTGATAACCCCCGTCAGTTTCCGGTCCGACGGCGCCCTCGACACCCACACCGAGGGCGCCGTTTTCTTTGGCCGCCTCCAACCCGGAAAAATCGGTAACTAACCTCTTGTTAGATTGTCGACAATCTGCTTGTCTGCGGAAATTCCATCGGGAGTCGAGGCATGGCAAAGCTGGATTTCGGTCCGATCGCGGATACGACGCGCAGGGCGGAGATCGTCGCCCTGCTCAGGCGCGCCATCCTGACCGGACAGCTGGAGCCGGGGCAGAAGCTCAATGAACTCAGGATTTCGGAGCAGATGCGGGTCAGCCGCGCGCCATTGCGCGAGGCGATGCGCGAGCTGGTGCAGGAAGGCATCCTGACCAGCATTCCCTATGCCGGGACCTTTGTCATCGACGTCGCAGCCAAGGACATCATCGACGCCTATTCGCTGAACAAAGTGCTCGATGAATTCGCCATCGAGCTCACCTGGCCGCAGCGCGACCAGCGCTTCTTCGACGAGCTGGACCGCCGCCACGAAGCGGTGAAACAGGCGACGCGGGCGAAGGACACCACGCGCCAGATCGAGACGGCGCTGCAGTTGCATGGGCTCATCTACGAATGGGCCGACAATTCGGTGCTGCTGGAGACCTGGCAGCGGCTGACCAGCCGGCTGCAAATGTATTTCGCCCTGCATCAGCGGGCGCGCAACGAGCCGGTGCCGGCCGAGGATGTGCACGAGACCTATGTGGGGCTGCTCAAAGGTGCCGACATGCGCGCCGCCCAGCGCCATGCTCGCGAGCATATCGACGTCGATTTCGAAGAGCTTCTTGCCTATGCGCGCGGCCTCGAAAAGCGCGCATCGAAGAACTGACAGCCCCGGACAGCGGACCCAAACGTGAAGATCAAGAGCATCAAGGCCTATCATGTCGTGCAGCCCTTCGTGGACGGGCCCTACCGCATGTCCAAGGGGCGCGTCGCGGACTGTTTCGACGCGGTTATTGTCGCCATCACCTCCGACAGCGGCGTGACCGGCTGGGGCGAGATGGCGCCGCTCGGCAATTTCTACTCGGCCGCGTTCCCGGCGGGAACGCGCGCCGGCGTGCCGGAAATCGCGCCGCATCTCATCGGCCGGGATCCGCGCGGGTTTTCCGGCATCGGCCGGCTGATGGACACGGTGTTCAAGGGCCACCCTTATATCAAGTCCGCGCTCGATATGGCGTGCTGGGACCTGGCGGCACGAGCGGCCGACGTGCCGCTGGTGACCATGCTTGGCGGCCGCGAGAGCGACATGGCGGAGACCTACCGGGTCGTGACGCATGGCACGCTCGATCAGATGGCGGAGCTGGCCAAGCGGATCATTGCCGAAGGCTGCCGTCGCCTGCAAATCAAGGTCGGCGGCAATGTGCATGACGACATCGAGCGGGTGACGACGGTGGCCGCCGCCGTGCCGAAGGGCACGGTGATCTTCTGCGACGCCAATGCCGGCTGGACACCCTATCAGGCGCGCCAGTTCGCCGACGCCACACGCGCGATCGACTACACGTTCGAGCAGCCCTGCACGACGATCGAGGAGAACATGTCGGTGCGCCGCATGCTCGACAAGCCGATGGTGCTGGACGAATCCGTCACCTCGCTTGGCGAGATGCTGGAGATCCACCGCCGAGGTGCCGCCGACGGGCTGACACTGAAGATCTCGCGGCTGGGCGGCGTGACGCAGACGCGGCTGATCCGCGATGTTGCCGTCGATCTCGGCTTCATGATCACGGTCGAGGACACCGGCGGCGCCGAGATCGACACCGCCGCCATGGCGCATCTGTCGCTGTCGACGCCGGCGGAGCGCCGGCTGCACGCCATCGCCTTCCATGAATGGGTGACGGTGCGCACGGCCAGGAACGCACCGCCTGTGACGGGCAGCCATATGGGCATCCCCGACGGCCCCGGCCTCGGCATCGACGTCGACCCCGGCCTACTCGGCGAACCTTTCTTCGAAATCGGCTGACATGAAGATCAGGCGCGTCAAGGCAACCCCGATCAACTACAGGCTGGAAGCGCCCTATTGGTGGGTATTCGGCGGGCTCGACGGCTTCTCGCCGACCGTCGTCGAGGTCGAGACCGAGGACGGGCTTGTCGGCATCGGCGAAGCGCCGACGCCGGGCGCGGCCGCCATCATGCCCCCCTGCAACAAATATCACGACCCGGCCCGGGACCTACCGCAGGCTGCCGCTGAATTAGGAGGATGTCGAAAAGCTAGCAGGACTTATGGAGAAAAAGGCGGCCGCTGGTCGCATGACCGACAGACAATTCATCAAGAAAATCTGACTTTTCCGTCCCAACGAACGGATGGACCGGTCGGAAGCGCATGCTACTGTACATCGACCGATATTGATGGGTTCCGGGAACAGGAGAACGCCACGGAACTCGCAAATTGAATGCACTCGCCAACCACAACAACTGGGGAAAGGCTTAGAGCCATGAGCAAGAACTACCGCATTCTCGATCTGCTGCGGCGCGGCCGCACGCCACTCGAAAACCACCTGATCGACGGTCTGATCGATGGCCGCATCAGCCGTCGCGAATTCGTGCGCCATGGCAGCCTGCTCGGCCTGTCGCTGCCGCTGCTCGGCCGCATCGGCATGGCGGCCGGCTTCGGCGCGGCACCCTCGCTCGCGCGCGCCGGCGCGCCCGGCGCCACCATCCGCGTCGGAAGCAGCGTGCCGGCAGCGGCGATCGACCCTGTGACCATCGCCGACGCCGGCGGCCTGCTCGTCATGCAGCAGGTGGCCGAGTTCCTCTGCATCGACGGTCCGGACCTGGTGCTGAAGCCGGCGCTTGCGGAAAGCTGGTCGCCCAACGCCGACGGCACGGTGTGGACCTTCAAGCTCCGCAAGGGCGTGAAATTCCACTCGGGCGGCGAGATGAAGGCCGACGACGTGGTGGCGAGCATCGACCGGCTCGCCGATCCGGCCAACTCGTCCAACGCGCTGTCGGTGTTCAGCGGCATCCTGCAGAAGGGCGCGACCAAGAAGGTGGACGACTACACCGTCGAGTTCCACCTCGACGCGCCGAACGGCAACTTCCCCTACATGGTCTCGTCCGACAATTACAACGCCGTGATCATCCCGGCGAGCTACAAGGGCGGCTACGAACAGAGCTTCGACGGCACCGGACCGTTCAAGATCGAGAAGTACACGCCCAAGGTCGGCGCCTCCTTCGTGCGCAATGACGATTACTGGGGCGAGAAGGCCCTGCCGGATCGCACGGAATTCACCTTCTTCACCGACATCCAGCCGCAAATCCTGGCGCTGCAGGGCGGCCAGATCGACATCATCAACCAGATGCCGGTGCTGGCGGGCGTCGCCGTCCTCAACGATCCAAATGTCGAGGTCATCAGCCTGAAGTCGTCGGCGCATCAGCAGTTGCATATGCATTGCGACGAGGGCCCGACGAAGGACGCCCGCGTGCGCCGCGCCATCGCGCTCTGCCTCGACCGCGAGAAACTCGCCGCCGGCCTGATGAAGGGACGCGCGGTGCTTGGCAATGACAGCCCGTTCGCCGCCGTCTACCCCTCGACCGACACCAGCGTGCCGCAGCGCAAGCAGGATATCGCGCAGGCCAAGCAGCTGATGGAAGCGGCCGGCGCCGGCAAGGGCTTCAAGATGACGCTGACCACCGAGCGTTATCTGGAAATCCCGGAATACGCGCAGCTCATCCAGAACTGGGTCAAGGAAATCGGCATCGAGCTCGAGCTCAACATCCTCGACCAGAGCGCCTATTACGGCGATGCGGTGTTCGGCAAGTCGAACTGGCTGGATTCGGCGATGGGCATCACCGACTACGGCCACCGCGGCGTGCCCAACGTCTATCTCGCCGCACCCTTGAAGAGCGACGGCACCTGGAATGCCGCCCACTTCAAGAACAAGGACTATGACCAGATGGCGGCGAGCTATATCGCGGCCCTCGACCTCGAGGCGCAGAAGGCGACCGCCGGCAAGATCCAGAAGCTGCTGCTCGAGGAAACGCCGGTGATCTTCGGCTATTTCTATGACTATCTGACGGCAACGGCGAAGGGTGTGACGGGCGTGCAGCCCACGGCCATGTCACAGCTGTTCCTCGAGAAGGCGTCGAAAGGCTGAGGATGAGGCAAGCATAGACCCGCATCGCCAGCCTCGAACGGGGCTGGCGCTTTGCCGGCGGGACCTGAGAGGACGCCATGCGCCCTGCCCGCGATCGTTGCAACGGGATGATGCGTCGCATGGGAACCGCAACCCTGCTCACCACCATGCATTGGGGGAACGTACGAGATCCGCGCCGAGAACGGCCGGCTCGTCGGCGTCGCGCCGTGGACCGGCGATCCCAACACGTCGCCGATCGGCCCTCTTGCGCCCGTGACAGCATTCGATCCGCCTGCCACTATTGATTTGTCCGACGCGTCCCGTCTGCCGGGACGCAAGGATCTTTCATAAGGAGACGATGCCATTCTAGCTTTCCTCGTCCGGCGCCTGGCACTGTCGCTCGTCACGCTGTTCTTGCTGAGCGTCATGGTATTCCTCGGCGGCCAGGTGCTGCCGGGCAATGTCGGGCGGGCCATATTGGGGCCGTTCGCCGACCAGCGCGCGGTTGATGCGCTCAACCATTCGCTGGGCGTCGATCGGCCGCTGCTTGTCCAATACGGAAGCTGGATCTGGAATTTCCTCCATGGCGACATGGGCACGTCCTATGTCTTTCGCGCGCCGGTGGCGCCCTTCGTCATCGATGCCTTGGGCAACTCGATGAAGCTCGCTCTGGTCGCCTTCGTGCTGGTGGTGCCGATCGGCATTCTCGGCGGGGTGATCGCCGCGCTCAATTTCAACCGGCCGCTCGACCGCATCATCAGCCTTGGCGGCCTGTCGGTGACGGTGCTGCCGGAGTTCGTCACCGGCATCATCCTGATCCTGATCTTCGGGGTGTGGCTGCGCTTGCTGCCGATCGCAGCCGCTTGGCCGAAGGGCGCCGGCTTCTTCACCCAGCTCTACTATTTGATCCTGCCCTCGCTGCCGCTATTCCTGGTGCTGTTCGGCTATATCGCGCGCATGGCGCGCTCCGGCATGATCGAGGCGCTCGATTCCGACTATACGCGCACTGCGGTGCTCAAAGGCCTGCCGTGGCGCACGGTGATCTGGCGCCATGTGCTGCGCAACGCGCTGTTGCCGACCATCACCGTCATCGCGACCCAGACCGGCTATCTGATCGGCGGCCTGGTCGTCATCGAGACGCTGTTCCGCTACCAGGGCATCGGCTCGCTGATCTTCACCGCCGCGCGCGGCAAGGACTTCCCGATGCTCGAAGCCGGCATCCTCACCATCGGCATCGTCTATGCGGTGGCGACATTGATCGCCGACTTCCTCTATTCCGTGCTCAATCCACGCATCCGGCTGGGAGCAGAGCAATGAGCACCACCGACACTCCCGTCAGCCTGCCGACGCCCGACACCGCACAGCGCAGCCCCTGGGGCGAGGTGCTGCATTCTCTCTCCAGGTCCGGCACGTTCCTGACCGGGCTTGCCATCGTCGTCTTCTGGATCGTGTGCGCGCTGTTCGGCCAGCACTTCGTCCCCTACGATCCGCTGGCAAGCGACATCATCAACGCGCTGACGCCGCCGGCGGCAGATCATTGGTTCGGCACCGACCAGCTCGGCCGCGACGTCTTCTCGCGCGTCATCGTCGGCTCGCGCGATATCCTGACCGTGGCGCCGCTGGCCACCATCCTTGCCACCATCGCCGGCACGGCGCTTGGTCTCGTCATCGGCTATTTCCGCGGCATCGTCGACGACATCGTCAGCCGCGTGCTCGAAGCCTTCATGGCGATCCCGGTGGTGATCATCGCGCTGCTCGCCATCGTCGCGCTCGGCACGTCCAAGATCACCGTCATCGTCGTCATCGGCCTGAGCTTCGCGCCGATCATCGCCCGCACGGTGCGCTCGGCGGTGCTGGCTGAACGCGAGCTCGACTATGTGGCGGCGGCAAAGCTGCGCCACGAAGGCGCGCTGCACACGATGTTCGTCGAGATCCTGCCCAACGTCATCCCGCCGATCCTGGTCGAGACGACGGTGCGGCTGGGCTATGCCATCTTCGCTGTGGCCACGCTCTCCTTCATGGGCTTCGGCATCCAGCCGCCCTCACCCGACTGGGGCCTGTCGATCTCCTCCAATTACGGCATGATCGGCGGCGGCTTCTGGTGGACGGTGCTGTTCGATGCTTTAGCCATCGCCTCGCTGGTGATCGGCGTCAACCTGGTGGCTGACGGCGTGCATGGAGCGTTCAATGACTGACCCCAGGCAAGCAACCAACGCACTCGAACTGAAGGACCTTTCGGTCGCTTATCGCGTCGGCCGGCGCAACCGCGCGGTGCTGCGCAATGTCAACCTGACCATCAAAGCGGGCGAAGCCTATGGCCTGGTCGGTGAATCAGGCTGCGGCAAGTCGACGGTCGCGCTCTCGGTGGTGCGCTATTTGCCGCGCAACGGCTCGATCACCGGCGGCTCGATCGCGCTCGACGGCAAGGATGTGATGAAGCTCGACGCGGAAGCGCTCAGGCGCGCCCGCGCCGACAGCGTGTCGATGGTCTATCAGGACCCCGGCAAGGCGCTGAATCCGTCGCTGCGCATCGGCCGCCAGCTGACCGAGATTTTCGAGCTTGCCGGCATCACCGGACAGGCGGCGGAAGACAAGGCGCTCGCGATGCTGAACCGGGTGCGCATCTCCGACCCGGCGAGCGTCATGCAGCGCTATCCGCACCAGCTTTCCGGCGGCATGCAGCAGCGCGTGGCTATCGCCATGGCTTTGGCCAACGACCCCTCGATGCTGATCCTCGACGAGCCGACGACCGGGCTCGATGCCACCGTGGAAGCCGAGGTGCTCGACCTGATCGCGCAGTTGCGGCGCGAGCTGTCGGCCTCGATTCTGTTCATCAGCCACAACCTCGCGGTCGTCGCCAACATGTGCGACCGCGTCGGCGTGCTCTATGCCGGCATGCTGGTCGAGGAAGGCTCGACCAGGGACGTCTTCAACGACCCGCGCCATCCCTACACGGTGGCGCTGCTGCGCTGCCTGCCGCGCGGCGGCCAGCGCAAGGACCAGGGGCGGCTCGACACAATTCCGGGCTTCCTGCCCGGCATCGGCGCCAATATCGTCGGCTGCGCCTTCGCCGACCGCTGCGCGCTGGCCACCGAACGCTGCCGCGCGGAACCGCCGCCGCTCTACGATCTCGGCGACGGCCGCCTGTCGCGCTGCCACTATCACGATCACGCGCAGTCACTGCCGCGCGCCACGCCCGCCGAGATCGCGGCCGGCCAGCCGAAGCAGGCGCCGCCGGTGCTGCAGGTCGAAGGTCTCAACAAGACCTATGCCAGCCACGGTCGCCCGCTGCGAGCGGTGAAGGATGTCTCGGTGAGTCTCAGGCCCGGCGAGACGCTCGGCCTTGTCGGCGAATCCGGCAGCGGCAAGACGACCTTTGCAAGGCTCCTGCTTGGCCTCGTCCCGCCCGACGATGGCGGCTCGATCGAGCTCGAGGGCAAGAAGCTCGCGCCGCGGCTGGCCAGCCGCACGGAAGACCAGGTCAAGGCGGTGCAGATCGTCTTCCAGAACCCGGACTCCGCGCTCAACCGCTCGCATTCGATCCGGCATATCCTGAGTCGCGCCCTGAAGCGGCTTGGCGGTCTCACCGGCAAGACGCTGGACAACCGTCTCGAGGAGCTGGTCCGCTCGGTGCGGCTCACCGACAAGCATCTGGCGGTCAAGCCGCGGCAGCTGTCGGGCGGGCTGAAGCAGCGCGTGGCGATCGCGCGCGCCTTCGCCGGCGATCCGCGCATCGTGGTGTGCGACGAGCCGACCTCGGCGCTCGACGTCTCGGTGCAGGCGGCGATCCTCAACCTTCTGGCCGACCTGCAGTCGAGGCAGGATGTCTCTTACATCTTCATCTCGCACGACCTTGGCGTGGTGCGCTATCTCTCCGACAAGATCGCCGTGCTCTATCTCGGCCGCATCATGGAGTTCGGACCCTCGGAAGCGGTGTTCTCCGGCCCGCACCATCCCTACACCGAAGCGCTGCTGTCGGCCGTGCCGAAGCTCGACCGGACGGAGAGCTCGCGCATCCGCCTCGACGGCGAGATCCCGAGCGCGGCCAATCCACCGACGGGCTGCGTCTTCCACACGCGCTGCCCGCGCAAGATCGGCGCCATCTGCGAGACGCAGGAGCCGGAACTCGAGGAGGCTCAGCCGGGACATACGATCCGCTGCCATATCCCCTATGACGAGTTGACAAGGCTGCAGAGGCCGAAGACCTTGGAGCCGGCGTGATCGCGGTCAGAACGCCGCAGCACCCGCCATGCTGAAAGCGCGGTCGCTCTCCGTGAAAGCCGGGTCGGTCGACAGGTTTCGAGCGAGCGTACGCAGTCCCGCAACGCAATGTCGAGGGCATCGGAAGAGGAAAGGCAGCGACAGGCCGAGCACGCTGCCATGGCGCAGGAGTTCGCGCCGGCGATCGCGGACACCAGGCTCGATATGCTCTCGCCCAGCCGCTACATCTCGCGCTGCCCATAAAGGGTATCTCCAACTACTACCCACGTGACGACGCCGAAAAAACGGCATGAGAACCTCGTCTGATACTATCCTGAGCCGGTGCATGAGGCCGAGCGCATCAAGGGCCTCGTGCGCTTCCATCATGAGTTGGTCGACAAGATTCCTGGTCGACGGGTGGAGATCCGGAAGGAAGCGACGGCGGCGGCGGACGGGTATTTCTGAGCTCGAGATGCGCCAGGCGCAGCCAGATCAGGCCGCTTGATCGAAGCGCCATTCAGCGCATACCTTCCCGCAATCAGGGAGGGTGCGATGGATCTTTTCAAGCTGGACGGCGGCGTGGCGCTGGTGACGGGCGCCGGCAGCGGCATTGGACAGGCGATCGCGATCGGGCTTGCCGAGGCGGGCGCCGACGTCGCCTGCTTCGGCCATGCATCGAACGGCGGGCTTGAGCAGACTGCCGAGAGGATCAAGGCGCTTGGCCGCAAGGCGCTGGTGCTGACGGGGAGCGTGACGTCCGAGACCGACCTGGCCACGGCGATCGCTCGGGTCGAAGCCGAGCTCGGCGCGCTGACCGTCGCCGTCAACAATGCCGGCATTGCCGGATCGGAAGCGGCCGAGACCATGGCGCTGGAAAAATGGCGCAAGGTGCACGAGGTCAACGTCGCCGGCGTGTTTCTGTCCTGTCAGGCGGAAGCGCGCGTCATGCTTCCTCGACGCACGGGCTCCATCATCAACATCGCCTCGATGTCGGGCACCATCGTCAATCGGGGGCTGACGCAGGCGCACTACAACTCCTCGAAAGCCGCCGTCATCCACATGTCAAAGAGCCTCGCCATGGAGTGGGCCGATCGCGGGTTGCGCGTCAATGTCGTCAGCCCGGGCTACACGCTGACGCCGATGAACAAACGGCCAGAGGTGGCCGAAGAAGTGAAGGTATTCAAACGCGACACGCCGATGGGCCGCATGGCTGCGCCGGAGGAGATGGTCGGACCGGCCGTGTTCCTGGCCAGCCGCGCGTCAAGCTTCGTTACCGGCCTCGACCTGATCGTTGATGGCGGCTACGTGTGCTGGTAGACCGATGGGGGCGTCCCACGGGACGCCCCCCAGGTGTCGATTTAACGACGGGAACCTTGGCGAGAGCCTGCCGTGCTACTCGGCCGCCACGCCCTTCACCTCGAGATAGCTCTCCATCGAATCGTCCAACGCCTGCAGCCACGGGGTGTGATGCAACGGCGCCATGGTGCCGGTCATCAGCGAGCGGTAGGCATTGTCGCGGAAGGTCATGATGTTTTCCATCTTGTGGTGCTCCCACTCCATGAAGGTGCGGTTGACCGCCTCGACGTCGAAGCCCGGATAGTCGGTCTGGTCCATCAGTTCCTTCGTGTAGTCGCCCTGGAACCAGATCATCTGTTCGGCGTCTTCCAGCGTCTCTTCGCGTGCGCGCCACCTGGCGCTGTGCTCGGCCATCGCCTCGGCGGAGGGCAGCTTGATGCGGCCGAGCATCACGTCGCGCGCGTACCAGGCCTGCGCGTCGAACATGTTGAAGGTGTAGAACTGGTCCTGCATGCCGATGTAGAAAAGCTTCGGGTTCTTCTCCCAGACGACGCCTTCATAAAGATCGAGCGGCCACATCCGGTTGGCGGTCTTGAGCTTGAGGTCGTCGGTGAGGAAGGGGAAGGAGTGCAGGTAGCCGGTGCACAGGATGATGGCGTCGACATCCTTGGTGGTGCCGTCCTTGAAATGCGCCGTCTTGCCGACGACTTTTTGCAGCAGCGGCACCTCTTTCCAGTTCTCCGGCCATTTGAAGCCCATCGGCTTGGAGCGGTAGCTGGAGGTGATCGATTTCGCGCCGTATTTGTAGCATTGCGAACCGATGTCCTCGGCCGAATAGGAGCGGCCGATGATCAATATGTCCTTGCCCTTGAATTCCATCGCGTCGCGGAAATCGTGGCTATGCAGGATGCGCCCGTTGAAGGTGGGGAAGCCTTCGAAGAAGGGCACGTTCGGCACCGAGAAATGGCCGGAGGCGACGACGACGTTGTCGAACTCCTCCGAATAGGTCACGTCGTTGGTGCGGTCATGCGCGGTGACGGTGAATTTCTTCCTCTCGTCGGAATAGGTCACCATGCGCACCGGGCTGTTGAAGCGCACCCATTCGCGCACGCCCGATTTCTCGACGCGGCCCTTGATGTAGTCCCACAGCACGGCGCGCGGCGGATAGGAAGCGATCGGCCGGCCGAAATGCTCCTCGAAGGTGTAGTCGGCGAATTCGAGGCATTCCTTCGGGCCGTTCGACCACAGATAGCGGTACATCGAGCCATGCACCGGGTCGCCATGCTCGTCGAGGCCCGTGCGCCAGGTGTAATTCCACAGACCGCCCCAGTCGCTCTGCTTCTCGAAGCAGACGATTTCCGGGATCTCGGCACCCTTGTCGGCGGCGGACTTGAAGGCCCTCAGCTGGGCCAGGCCCGACGGTCCGGCTCCGATGACGGCGACACGAGATTTCATTGCGGGCCTCCTCTTTTTGATTTCGATTTTTTTCTTGACGCAGTTCCGGGCGGAAAACCGTTCGACAGTTTTCCTGGAATTGCTCTGACGAAACAAATTTCACTCACAGTGACAGTAATTGCGTCTTCGGTGCTGTCAACAAACATCTGCGGCAACGGCGTTGCCCCAAACGAATTTCCCGCGAAAAGAGCTGGCGCCGGTTACATGCTGGCGAAACGCCGCTGCGACATCCGGCGGCTTGCCGTCGTGGTTGCGCTTTCGTATCTCCACCCAATATGTTCACCTTGAGTGAAATAAATCTGTGGATTCGGGGGCGACATGGCGAACAAGACATCTGCAGCAAGGCCAGCCGGCGCGGCCGCCAAGGGCAAGGCGCGGCCGAAGCGCGTTTCGGCCGACGGCCGCACGATCCGCACGCCGCTGACCCAAAACCCGCACGCCATCCGCGACACGCGCGAAAAGGTGCTCGAAGTGGCGATCGGCCACGAGGTGCGGGCCTTCCGCAAGAAGCTCGGCATCACCGTCGCCGATCTCGCCGCGGCCACCGACATTTCGCTCGGCATGCTGTCGAAGATCGAGAACGGCATCACCTCGCCGTCGCTGACGACGCTGCAGGCGCTATCGCGGGCGCTGGGCGTTCCGGTGACCGCCTTCTTCCGGCGTTTCGAGGAAGAGCACAGCGCCGTCTTCGTCAAGGCCGGCGAAGGCGTCGATGTCGAGCGGCGCGGCACGCGCGCCGGCCATCAGTACAATCTGCTCGGCCATATCGGCGCCAACACCAGCGGCGTCGTCGTCGAACCGTACCTCATCACGCTGACCGAGAATTCGGACGTGTTCCCGACCTTCCAGCATGCGGGCATGGAGTTCCTCTACATGCTCGAAGGCGAGGTCGTTTACCGCCACGGCAACAATCTCTATCCGATGAAGCCGGGCGACAGCCTGTTCTTCGACGCTGACGCGCCGCACGGACCGGAAGAGCTGACGCAACTGCCGATGCGGTATCTGTCGATCATTTGCTATCCGCAAAACAGCGCCGGGTGATCCGTCAAGCTCTCTTCCTCTCCCTCCGGAGGGGGGAGAGGTGGCGCTGCGAAGCAGCGACGGAGTGGGGGAAGGCGGTCCTCAAACGCGAAGGTGCTGACAAGTGGGCACGACCGAGCGGGCCTGAAATCTTGGCAGGCAGGTAATAATCGGAGGCATCGCCTAGATGTGAACCAACGACCGCCAAGCTAGGTGACCCCCACTCCGTCGAGCTTCGCTCGACACCTCTCCCCCGATCGACGGGGGAGAGCAAGGGCGCGAAACTGTCCCGCCAGGCTCCTTTCGTCCTCCCCGCATAGGGATTGCCCTTGGCGAAACGAGGAATCTCACGAAGAAGGCGCTCGCGGAAGTACAAGTTCAATCCGGCCCAAACCCCGGGCTCGTCGGGCTGCCGTCATCCAGCTTGGACAGCCACTCGACCAGCGTCGACCTGTACCGCGTCAGGCCCTTATAGGTGGCGAGCTCTTCCGGCAGGTCACGGATGACGCGGTGCAGGCGGCGCGCCCATTTGGGCTGCGTGACCAGCTCGTCCATCTTGATCAGGTAGCAGCGGATCGGGAAGACGATGGCGTTGGAGCGCGGCAGCCGCCAGAAGCTTTGCAGCTCGACGCGCAGATGCACCTTCTGGCCAACATTGTCGGGCGTGACGGTAGCGCGGTCCGGACCCCATTTGTGATAATTCTCGGGGCTGGTGTCGAGGCGCGGATTGATGGTCATCGTCCAGTTGAGGCGCCTGGCCGGCTTGCCCTGCTGGATGTTGGTGAGGAATTTCAGCGCCCGCGTGAAGATGCCCTTCTCATGTGCCAGCGGCACCGGCGCGTGCCATTCGAAGAAATTCATGCCGATGTCGAAGTCGAGCGACCAGTCGGCCTGGGTCGTGACCATGCCGGCATCCATCCACAGATTGCCGTCGCGCTGGTCGAGGATGCAGAAATCGCCCTGGCTCTGGCGGGTTATGTATTCCATCGGACCATACGGCAGCGTCGAGGTGTCGCCGAAGGTGAAGGTGTCGTCGATGCCGAGCGGCCGGTTGATCCAGCGCCAGCGATCGCCGTTCCGCTCCAACGTGAAATGCTCGGGATAGCCGAGCGCCTGCTGCTCCATCAGCAGTTCTAGCAGGTCCCAGCCCGCGAGCGTCATATGCGGCAGCGACTGGCAGCGCAGCGGATCCTCGGCCAGCACCAGGGCGCGGTCTTCCATCTCCGAAACATAGTGCTCGTCCACGTCGATCAGATTCTCAAGCACGCTGCCCTTCGGGCCGACGACATGCGGCTCGATGTTGACCGCATACATGTAGCTGTCTTCGTTGAACGGGAAGGGAAAGCGCCGGATGTGCTCCGGGCTGTTCCTGAAGGTGTAGTCGTCGCGGAAGGTTTCCTTGCGAAAGGTGATGCCCATTGACGCCTCCTATCTTTCCAGGATCAGCGACTTGCCCTCGAAGCGCGAGACGCAAGGCATGATCTTGCAACCGGATTTGTGATCTTCGTCGCTCAGCCAGTGGTCGTTGTGGATGAACTCGCCTTCGTAGGAGATCACATTGGTCTCGCACTGCCCGCAGACGCCGCCGCGGCAGAGGTAAGGCGGGTCGACGCCGGCGGCTTCCATGGCCTCGAGCAGGCTCTGCTGCTCGCCGACTTGGATCGTCTTGCCGCTGACGGCCAACTCGACGTTGAACGGCGCGCCGGGCTGCGGCGCCGCGAAATGTTCGAAATGCACGGTTTCGGGCGGCCAGCCGAGGCTTGCCGCGCGATCGCGCACCCAGTTGATCATGCCGGCCGGGCCGCAGACATAGAGATGCGTGCCGAGCGGCTGCGAAGACAGAAGCCGATCGAGATCGATGCGCTCCTCGCGGTCGTCGTGATAGAGCCTGACCCGGTTGCCGTAGCGCTGCTGCAAGACATCGGCATAGGTGCCGAGCGAAGCCGTGCGGCAGGTGTAATGCAATTCGAAATTGCCGCCGGTGCCCGCCAGCTGCGACGTCTGCGCCATGAAGGGCGTGATGCCGATGCCGCCCGCCAGCATCAGGTGCTTCTTCGCCCTGAGGTCGAGGGAGAACAGATTGACCGGATAGCTGATCACCATCTCCAGGCCGGGCTTGACCTGCCGGTGCATGAACAGCGAGCCGCCGCGGCCGGCATCGTCGCGCCGGATGGAAATCGTGTATTCGCGCGTGTCGAGCGGCGAGCCCATCAGCGAATAGGGATTGAGCCTGGTGCGGTCGCCGTCACGCATTTCGACCACGACATGGGCGCCGCCGGAAAAGGTCGGCAGCAGTCCGCCGTCGCGGCGCCGGAAGTGGAAACGTGTGACGAGCTCGTTGACGGGGACGACGTCGCTGACGACGACGTCGAGCTTGGTGGTGCCGGTGCTCATCGGAAGATCTCCTCCATCGGAGGAATCTCGGAGCGATCCTCAGCGTTTATACAGACACCCTGGAAGGCGGCCAGCCGGCGCGAATAGTGATCGCGCACCAGAAGCAGCAGGCCGCAATGCGAGCAGAGCGCCGGCTGCGTCGTCACGTTCTCGGTGATGCCCTTGCAGTGCACGCATTGCATGCGCCGCGCCAGCGAGCCGCGATGCTCGGTCTGCATGGAGGTGTGGTCGATGCCGGCTTCGAGCGCGGCCTGCATCGCCTGGCCGATCAGGCCTTCGGTGCCGGCAAGATAGAGGCGCAACCCCATACGGGCGTTGGTCAGCGTTTGTCTCAGCCGCGGCAAGAGACTCGCGAAGGACGGCGCGATGTGGAGCTGTGCCGGCTTCAACGCTTCGAGGGCGGCGATGTGCTTGCCCTCTGGCCCCGGAATGAAGACGATCTCGGCGCCGTCGAAAAAGCCGGACGGCGCCTTGCCGGCCATGTCGGTTATCGCCAGCGCGCCTTCGGCATCGGCGATGAAAAGATGATGCTTGCCGGGCTGTGGAGACAAGGTTCCGTAAATGGGCCGGCTGATGATCGTCTTGGCTGCCATTCTCTCTTAGATCAGTTGGAGCATGATCTTTCCCGAAAACCGGTTCCCCCTTTTCGGGATCATGCTCTAGTGCCTTTGAAACCCCTCCCCGTTGATTAAAGCCTCAACCCTTGGCGGTGCGCTTGGTCTTCTTCGGATCGTCGAACGGCAATGGCTGCGCCGTCGCCTTGATCGAACCGCTCCTGTTGCGGATCTCGAGCTTGGTGTCCTTGACGGCGCAATCGACATCGAGACGGGCGATGCCCATCGATTTCTCGACCAGTGGCGAATACATGGCGCAGGTCACCACGCCGACCTTTTTGCCGTCGCGGTAGACAGGCGCACCCTCGTCCGCCGGCTCCTTGCCGTCGAGCAGCACACCAAAGATCTTGAAGCGTTCCTTGCCCTTCAGCCGATAATGCTCCTCGGCGCCGCGGAAGCCGGTCTTGCCGGGGCTGACGGTGAAATCGAGGCCGAGCTCCCACAGCGTATCGCCGGGGCCTTCGTTCTCGAACGGATATTTCTGTGAATTGTCGTAAGGGTAGAAGAGCAGGTAACTCTCGACGCGCAGCATATCGAGCGTGGTGAAACGGCAGGGAATGATGCCGGCGCTCTTGCCCTCCTCGAGAATCCTGTCCCAGATCGTGCCGGCATCCTGGCCGCGGCAGAAGATCTCGTAGCCGCGCTCGCCGGTGTAGCCGGTGCGCGAGATCATGACGGGCAAGCCGAAGAGCTGCGTCTGCATGTGATGGAAATAGTTGAGGTCGCGGATGCCCGGCACATGCTTGGCGAGATAGTCGACGGCGGTCGGGCCCTGCAGCGAGAGGTCATGCAGATTGTCGTCGAAGCGCAGCGAGACATCGCGACCCATCGCCGCCCGCTGCAGCTCCTCGTGACCGGTGCCGGAGCCGTGCACGACCATCCACGAGTTCGGGCTGATGCGGTAGAGGATGCAGTCGTCGGTGAATTTTCCGGCCTCGTTCAGCATGCAGGCATAGGCCGATTTGCCGGGATAGATCTTTTCCACGTCGCGCGTCGTGGCGAGGTCGATCAGATGCGAGGCATGCGGACCAGTGATGTGGACCTTCTTCAGGCCGGAGACATCCATCAGCCCGGCCTTGGTGCGGATCGCGATATATTCCTCGTTGGCATCCTTGTCGTAGGTCCAGGCGGTGCCCATGCCGCTCCAGTCCTCGAGCTTCGAGCCGAGCGCGCGATGGCGATCCGCCAAGGTCGAGAATCTCCAGGATGCCGTCATCCGATCGTCCTCCGTCGATGTAAGTCGTTGCCGTTCCCTGCTCCTGCTTGCTGGCGGAGCTTGTGCGAATATTGACCGCAAACCGCGAAGCCCTGCAATCCCCTTGAAGCAAATAATTTCATTGTCAGGCAAATTTCTTGCCCGTGGACAAACGCTTTACGGTGCGTAAATCCGGCTTGACAATTTGCGGAATCGAGCGGAATTTATGAAAAAAATTTCACTCTGTTGAAAGAGTGGACGCCCGGTCTGTTCGGGGCCGGACGTCGCCAGAAGGGGAAAAACGATGTCCGACCTGCAGCAGCGCATCGAGGCGCTGTACCGCTCCGACGTGCGCGGATCCGTGCTCCTGATCGTTTGCCTGTGGGCGACGATCCTCTTCGTCCTCCTGATGACCTGGGCTTACATCCCTCACAGCGGGATCAAGCTCGTGGTTGCGATCGCGGCCGCGGCGGTGCTGATCTTCAACACCGCCGCCATCCTCGCCATGCTCAACCACTACAAGGAAGACAAGGACTTCATCTACGGGCTCGACATCAAGAACGCCGACGCTGCCCGCAACCGCCAATCCTGAGGGGAGAAGCCATGGCCCGCTATATCCCGCCGGAGCAGAACAAGGCCGGACAGATTCTCGACATCGCGGTGGTGGTGGTCGCAATCTTCGTGGCACTGTGGTTGCCGTTGAAGCTCGGCCTCGCCGGAGCGGCGAAGTCGATCGATCCGCTCGATGCCAAGACCTGGGACGCGCTCGGCCAGAACGCCACCATGGCCTCGATCTGGGAGAAGCTCGGCTACACGCCGGAGACGGCGCACGACATCATCCAGAACCGCTTCCATTACATCATCGACTGGCCGACGCTGATCATCATGGCGATCGTGCTGATCGCCTATTTCGTCTTCCTGTTCCGCGCCTCCGATAAGGAATATCGCGAGGTCATCAACGAGAAGTTCGACGACAAATAGACTTCGACGACGGCTAATAGTCCGGGGAAAACATCATGTGGATGGGACTGTCTTACGTTTGCTGGGGGATCTCGGTCGTGCTTGCGGCGTGGATGCTCTACGACTGGTTCAAGGTCGACACGACCTATTCCGAAGCCGTGCTGACATCCTCGCGCGAAGGCGAGCTTGAGGCCGTTTCCGAAAAACACCGGATCTGAGTGGGGACTGACATGACGGCCGCGGTTGAGACGGGACAAACGGTAATCCATGGCGACAGAGTCTCACTGCTTCGGGTGCTCGGCCCGGCGCATGTGTGGGCGCTGGGCGTCGGCATCGTGCTGGTCGGCGAGTTCACCGGCTGGAATTTCTCCGCCGACAAGGGCGGCGCGCTCGCGGCGCTGATCGTCTGCTGGATCGTCGGGCTGCTCTACACCTCGGTCGCCATGATCGACTCGGAGGTGACGTCTACCGTCGCCGCGGCCGGCGGCCAGTACGCGCAGGCAAAGCACATCGTCGGACCACTGATGGCCTTCAACGTCGCGCTGTTCCTGGTGTTTGCCTACACGATGCTCGAAGTGTCGGACGCGATCCTGCTTGGCGACACCATCGTCGCCAAGGCAGGCGTCGAAGGACTGACGCATAATTCTTTCATCGCCGCCACCATCGTGGTGCTCGCCTGGCTCAACTATCGCGGCGTGCTGATGACGCTCAACGTCAATTTCGTCATCACCGCCATCGCCTATGTCTCGATCGTCGTCCTGTTCTTTTCCGTCAGCCCGTGGACCCAAGGCGCGGTGCTGAAGCTGAACGAGCTGGTCACGCCCGGCAACGCGCTGCCTTATGGCTGGATCGGCGTCATCGCCGCCTTCCAGTTCGGCATCTGGTATTATCTCGGCATCGAGGGCACGACGCAGGCGGCCGAGGAAGTGCGCTCGCCGGCGCGCTCCCTGCCCTATGGCACCATGGCCGGCATGATCACGCTTTTGATCGCCGCCGCGATGACCTGGTATGTCTGCGCCTCGCTGATGCCGTGGGAATATCTCGGCATCACCTATTATCCGCTGTGGGACGCGGGCAAATTGACGGGCAGCCCGCTGCTCGAGAACCTGCTGTTCATCGCGACGCTGCTGGCGGCGCTTGCCTCGGCCAATGGCTGCATCAACGACGCGGCGCGCGCCTGGTTCTCGCTCGGCCGCGACCGCTACCTGCCGAGCTGGTTCTCGGCGGTGCATCCGAAATACCGCACGCCTTATCGCTCAATCCTGTTCCTGCTGCCGATCGCGCTGGCCTTCGCCTTCATCGCCGACCTTAACCAGGCGATCACCTTCTCGATCCTGTCGGGCGTGCTGCAATACACCTTCATGAGCATCAACATTATGATGTTTCGCAGGAAGTGGCCGCTGGGCACGATCCGCCGCGGCTACACGCATCCCTTCCATCCGCTGCCGGCAATAGTGCTCTTCTGCCTGTGCATGGTGACGTTCTTCGCCATCTTTCTCGGCTTCGGCTCGCAGCTGATCGCGATGACGGTGTTCTATTTCCTGATTTCGCTGTGGTTCCATTTCTACCGCTACAAATTCGTGCGGCGCGGCGACCAGTTCTCCATGCCGTGGCCGAAGCCGCAGGGTTATTGAGTGGAGTAAGGGCCCGCCCGTCGACGGCGGGCCGTGGCGTGTCGAAATGTCGGAACTGACGTCAGTATTGCTTGCCGGGGCGATCGCATTGGCTGTCGCCGCCCATATTGCCTGGCTGGCGCGCGCCGGCCGCGACAGGGCGAAGGCGGCCTTGGCCGCTGATACGGCGAGCGTCCGCAGTGTCGTTCCCGATGCCGCCGACATTTCCGACGGCACGGCCGGTGTCGTCACCTGGGGCGGTTCCTGGAACGGCCAGCGCGTCCAGTTGCGCACCATCGTCGACACGCTGGCGACACGAAAGCTGCCGACGCGCTGGCTCAGCGTTTCGATCACCGAGCCGGTCGCGGTGCCGGGTGTCTTCGACATGATGATGCGGCCGAATTCGGCGACGACATTCTCCAATTTCGACCATCTGCCGCACACGCTGCCGAAGGTGCTCGGCTTTCCCGCCGACGCCGTGCTCAAGACCGACCGCAGAGGCGTCGCCTTCCCGCAGGACCTGATCGCCTCGCATACCGATATCTTTGCCGAAGGACGCGCCAAGGAATTGCTGATCACGCCGAAGGGCGTGCGCATCGTATGGCTGCTGGCCGAGGCCGAGCGCGCACGCTATGGCGTGTTCCGGCAGGCCGCGTTCGGCGATGCCGGGATCGATCCGGCCTTGATCGAACGGTTGCTCGAGGTGGCCTCGACCCTTCGCCAAGCCATCAACCGGCGCGAAAGGCAGGCGGCATGAGCGACGAAACCGCCACCCCGGCTCCCGTGAATCCTTATCTTGTGCTCGGCGCCGCGATCGTCTTGCCGGCAAGCGGCCATGTCATGCTCGGCGTGCCGGCGCGCGGCCTGCAGTTCCTTTTCTTCATGGTGATCCTTGGCTGGATAACGACCAAGCTGGCGGCCGCCGACGCCAGCTTCATCGGCCGCCATGCCGGCGGCTTCCTGATCTATGCCTTCTCGATCCTCGACGCCTACCGGATTGCGCGCATCCGCCATGCGATCTGGGTTCACAAGGCGCGCCCGGACAGCGATAGTGCCGACGGCGATGCGACGTCTAATATGTAACCACAGGAAAATTTCTTTCATACCAATTGAATTCGGCTCGCTCATTGGATACACCATCTGAGAGCCAAAAAACGTCGGAGGCTGGGATGTGCGGAATCGTCGGACTTTTCTTGAAGGACAAGGCGCTGGAGCCGAAGCTCGGTGCCATGCTGTCGGAGATGCTGGTGTCGCTCAGCGACCGCGGACCGGACAGCGCCGGCATCGCCATCTATGGCGCGGCCACCGGCAATGAAGCCAAGATCACCGTGCAGTCGCCGAAGCCGGATCGCGATTTCCGCGGTCTCGACGCCGAACTCGCCAAGGCGATTGGCGCACCGGTCAGCGTCGCGATCAAGTCCACGCATGCGGTGATCCGGACCACGCCGGACAAGGTCGACGCCGCGCGCGAGGTGCTGCAGACGCTCCGGCCCGACATCCGCATCATGGGCGCGGGCGAGGCAGTTGAGATATACAAGGAAGTCGGCCTGCCCGAAGCCGTCGTCGAACGCTTCGGCGTGCGCGCGATGACCGGCACGCATGGCATCGGCCACACCCGCATGGCGACGGAATCGGCGGTGACGACGATGGGCGCGCATCCGTTTTCGACCGGCGCCGACCAGTGCCTGGTGCACAATGGCTCGCTCTCCAACCACAACAATGTGCGCCGCGAGCTGATCCGCGACGGCATGACCTTCGAGACCGAGAACGACACGGAAGTGGCGGCCGCTTATCTGTCCAACCGGATGGCGCATGGCAAGAATCTCGGGGAGGCACTGGAAGGCACGCTCTCCGACCTCGACGGCTTCTTCACCTTCGTCGTCGGCACCAAGAACGGCTTCGGCGTGGTGCGCGACCCGATCGCCTGCAAACCCGCGGTCATGGCCGAGACCGACCAGTATGTCGCCTTCGGCTCCGAATATCGCGCGCTGACCAAGCTTCCCGGCATCGACAATGCGCGGGTCTGGGAGCCTGAGCCCGCAACCGTTTATTTCTGGGAGCATTGAGCTGATGCCGGCAACTCCGATGTCGAAGGCCGAGCGCGAGCAAGGCCATGCCCACAGTCAGGCGTCACGCGTCTTCGACCTATCCCAACATTCGCTGCGCGAATTGAACCAGGCGCTGCACAAGCTCACGCCCGGCTCGAACGAGACCGCCTGGGAAGTGCTCAATCCGAAGGGCAGCCATTCGGTCGCCGTCGGCGTCGACCAGCCGATCACCATCGATGTGCGCGGCAGCGTCGGCTATTACTGCGCCGGCATGAATGACGGCGCCGCGATCACCGTCCATGGCTCGGCCGGCCCGGGCGTCGGCGAGAACATGATGTCGGGCTCGATCGTCATCAAGGGCGACGCCAGCCAGTATGCAGGCGCCACAGGCCGCGGCGGCCTGCTGGTTATCGAAGGCAATGCCTCGTCGCGCTGCGGCATCTCGATGAAGGGCATAGACATCGTCGTGCACGGCAATATCGGCCACATGTCGGCCTTCATGGCGCAGTCCGGCAATCTCGTGGTGTTGGGCGACGCGGGCGACGCGCTGGGCGATTCCATCTACGAGGCGCGGCTCTTCGTGCGCGGCAAGGTCGAAAGCCTCGGCGCCGACTGCATCGCCAAGGAGATGCGGCCCGAGCATATCGAATTGCTGCAGGGCCTGCTCGACAAGGCCGGCGTCACCGGCGTCATGGCCTCGGAGTTCAAGCGCTACGGCTCGGCCCGCAAGCTCTACAATTTCAACATCGATAACGCCGACGCGTATTGAGGCAAGATGACCTACCGCAACCCGCCGACGACGCCGCGCAAATCCGCGACCTTCGACGATTACACGCTTTCCGAAATCCGCCGCGCGGCCGCGACCGGCATCTATGACATCCGCGGCGCCGGCGCCAAGCGCAAGCTGCCGCATTTCGACGATCTCCTGTTCCTCGGCGCCTCGATCTCGCGCTATCCGCTCGAAGGCTATCGCGAGCGCTGCGACACCTCGGTGGTGCTCGGCTCGCGTCACGCCAGGAAGCCCATCGAGCTGAAGATCCCGATCACCATCGCCGGCATGAGCTTCGGTTCGCTCTCCGGCCCGGCCAAGGAGGCGCTCGGTCGCGGCGCCACGCTCTCCGGCACCTCGACAACGACCGGCGACGGCGGCATGACCGAGGAAGAGCGCGGGCATTCGAAGACGCTGGTCTATCAGTACCTGCCCTCGCGCTACGGCATGAACCCGCGCGACTTGCGCCGTGCCGACGCTATCGAAGTGGTCGTCGGTCAGGGCGCCAAGCCGGGTGGCGGCGGCATGCTGCTCGGCCAGAAGATCTCCGACCGCGTCGCCGAGATGCGCACGCTGCCCAAGGGCATCGACCAGCGCTCGGCTTCGCGTCATCCCGACTGGACCGGACCGGACGATCTCGAGATCAAGATCCTCGAGCTGCGCGAGATCACCGACTGGGAAAAGCCGATCTATGTCAAGGTTGGCGGGGCGCGGCCCTATTACGATACCGCGCTCGCGGTGAAGGCCGGCGCCGACGTCGTCGTGGTCGACGGCATGCAGGGCGGCACGGCCGCGACCCAGGAAGTGTTCATCGAGAATGTCGGCCAGCCGACGCTCGCCTGCATCAGGCCGGCGGTGCAGGCGCTGCAGGACCTCGGCATGCACCGCAAGGTGCAGTTGATCGTCTCCGGCGGCATCCGCAATGGCGCCGATGTCGCCAAGGCGCTGGCGCTCGGCGTCGACGCGGTGTCGATCGGCACGGCGGCACTGGTCGCGCTCGGCGACAACGATCCGCGCTGGGAGGCGGAGTACAATGCGCTCGGCACCACAGCCGGCGCCTATGACGACTGGCACGAGGGCCGCGACCCGGCCGGCATCACCACGCAGGACCCCGAATTGATGAAGCGGGTCGATCCGATCGCGGCCGGACGACGGCTGGCGAACTACCTCAAGGTGATGACGCTCGAAGCTCAAACAATTGCCCGCGCCTGCGGCAAGAACAGCCTGCACAATCTCGAGCCCGAGGATCTCGTCGCGCTCTCCATCGAAGCCGCCGCCATGGCCGGCGTGCCTTTGGCCGGCACCAACTGGATACCGGGGAAGAACGGCTTCTAAGACAACTTCCAAGATCACATAAGCGAGGAACTATAATGGGGAACGATCTCGCCGCATTCGCCAAGGAGAACGGCGTCAAATATTTCATGATCTCCTACACCGACCTGTTCAGCGGCCAGCGCGCCAAGCTGGTGCCGGCGCAGGCGATCGCCGACATGCAGAAAGACGGTGCGGGCTTTGCCGGTTTCGCAACCTGGCTCGACCTGACGCCGGCGCATCCGGACATGCTGGCGGTGCCGGACCCAGAGTCGGTCATCCAATTGCCGTGGAAGAAAGACGTCGCCTGGGTGGCGGCCAATTGCATCATGGACGACAAGGAGGTCGACCAGGCGCCGCGCAACACGCTGAAGCGGCTGGTCGCTGAAGCGGCCCGCGACGGCATGCACGTCAAGACCGGCATCGAGGCCGAGTTCTTCCTGATCTCACCGGACGGAACGGCCATTTCCGACCAATACGACACGGCGTCGAAGCCCTGCTACGACCAGCAGGCGGTGATGCGGCGTTACGACGTGATCGCCGAGATCTGCGACCACATGCTGGCGCTGGGCTGGGGCCCGTACCAGAACGACCATGAGGACGCCAACGGCCAGTTCGAGATGAACTGGTCCTTCGACCACGCGTTGGCGACGGCCGACAAGCACTCCTTCTTCAAGTTCATGGTCAAGTCGATCGCGGAAAAGCACGGCCTGCGCGCGACCTTCATGCCGAAGCCGTTCCAGGGCCTGACCGGCAATGGCTGCCATGCGCACATCTCGGTGTGGGATGAGACCGGCAAGACCAATGTGTTTGCCGACAACGCGATGGAGCTCGGCCTCTCGGCCAAGGGCAAGAACTTCCTCGGAGGCATCATGAAGCATGCCTCGGCGCTTGCCGCGATCACCAATCCGACGGTGAATTCCTACAAGCGCATCAACGCGCCGCGCACCATTTCGGGCGCGACCTGGGCGCCGAACACGGTGACCTGGACCGGCAACAACCGCACCCACATGGTGCGCGTGCCCGGCCCCGGCCGTTTCGAATTGCGCCTGCCGGACGGCGCCGCCAACCCCTATCTCCTGCAGGCGGTGATCATCGCTGCGGGCCTCGACGGCATCCGCTCCAAGGCGGACCCCGGCAAGCGCCACGACATCGACATGTACCAGTTCGGCCATACCGTGACCGACGCGCCGAAACTGCCGCTCAACCTGCTCGATGCGTTGCGCGAGTTCGACAATGACAAATCGCTCAAGGCGGCGCTGGGTGAGGAATTTTCGTCGGCATATCTAAAGCTGAAGCAGCAGGAATGGAATTCCTATGCGTCGCACTTCACGCAGTGGGAGCGCGACCACACGCTGGATATCTGATATCTCGGCGGTGCGAGCGGAATGAACTGATGAAATACTCGATCTTCTCGCTCGCCCGCGCCGCCCTCTCCGGCCACAAGAACTGGCAGCCCACCTGGCGCGACGCAGCGCCGAAGGACCGCTACGACGTGGTGATCATCGGCGGCGGCGGCCACGGTCTCGCCACCGCCTGGTTTCTCGCCAGCGAATTCGGCATCCGCAACGTCGCAGTGCTCGAAAAAGGCTGGATCGGCTCCGGCAATGCCGGCCGCAACACCACCATCATCCGCTCCAATTACGGCCTGCCCGGCAACACCGGCTTCTACGAATTGTCGATGAAGCTTTGGGAGCGAATGGAGCAGGACCTCAACTACAACGCGATGGTCAGCCAGCGCGGCGTGCTCAACCTCTATCACTCCGACGCGCAGCGCGATGCCTTCGCCCGGCGCGGCAACACCATGCGCATCAACGGCATCGACGCCGAGCTGCTCGACCAGGCGGCTCTCAGGAAAATGCTGCCGTTCCTTAATTTCGACAATGCGCGTTTCCCAGTGCAAGGCGGGCTGCTGCAGCGGCGCGGCGGCACGGCGCGGCACGACGCCGTCGTCTGGGGCTACGCGCATGCGGCGAGCGCGCTCGGCGTCGACATCATCCAGAATTGCGAGGTCACCGGTTTCACGCGCGACGCCAACGGCAAGGTGACCGGCGTCGAGACCTCGCGCGGAAAGATCGGCGCCGGCAAGGTCGGCATGGCGGTGGCGGGTTCTTCCTCGCGCGTCGCGGCGATGGCAGGCCTGCGCCTGCCGATCGAAAGCCATGTGCTGCAGGCCTTCGTCTCGGAGGCGATCAAGCCGCTCCTGCCCAATGTCATGACCTTCGGCGCCGGGCACTTCTATGTCAGCCAGTCCGACAAGGGCGGGCTGGTCTTCGGCGGCGATATCGACGGCTATAATTCCTACGCCCAACGCGGCAATTTACCGGTGGTCGAGGATGTCTGCGAAGGCGGCATGGCGCTGATCCCGATGATCGGCCGCGTGAGGCTGCTGCGCCAGTGGGGCGGCATCATGGACATGTCGATGGACGGCTCGCCGATTATCGACAAGAGCCCGGTCGACGGCCTCTATATCAATGCCGGCTGGTGCTATGGCGGCTTCAAGGCGACGCCGGGCTCGGGCTTCGTCTTTGCCCATCTCATCGCCCGCGATCAATCGCACAAGGAAGCCGCGCTCTTCCGCCTCGACCGGTTCCGACGCGGTGCCATGATTGACGAGAAGGGCCAGGGCGCCCAACCGAACCTGCACTGAGGCCGCCATAGCAAGATGCGAATTACCTGTCCTTTCTGCGGAGAACGCGAACTCGGCGAGTTCACCTATCTCGGCGACGCCAAGCCGCAACGCCCGGCGGCCGATGCCGGCGAAGATGCGGTCTACGATTACGTCTATCTGCGCGACAATATCGCCGGCGTGATGAACGAGCATTGGTACCATGGCGGCGGCTGCCGGGCCTGGCTGAGGGTCACGCGCAACACGCTGACGCATGAGATTTCGGCCGTGGAGCCGGCGGCCGGTGTCGGCGCCGCCAAGGTCGGTGCGTGATGCGCGGCGACCAGGCAAACCGGCTGAACGACGGCGGCCTCATCGACCGCTCGACACCGCTCAACTTCCGCTTCGACGGCAAGACCTTCTCGGGCTTCAAGGGCGACACGCTGGCTTCCGCGCTCGTCGCGAACGGTGTCAAGCTCGTCGGCCGCTCGTTCAAATATCACCGCCCGCGCGGCATCCTGACCGCCGGCTCGGAAGAGCCCAACGCGCTGGTCGAGCTGCGCAGCGGCGCCAGGCGCGAGCCGAACACCAAGGCGACGACGGCCGAGCTCTATGAAGGCCTCGAAGCCGCCAGCCAGAACCGCTGGCCGTCGCTCAATTTCGACGTCATGTCGGTCAACCAGCTGTTCGCGCCGATCTTCGTCGCCGGCTTCTATTACAAGACCTTCATGTGGCCGGCGACGTTCTGGGAAGCGATCTACGAGCCGGCGATCCGCCGCGCCGCCGGCCTCGGTCGCGCCGCGGGCGTTTCCGATCCGGACCATTACGACAAGGCCTGGGCGCATTGCGACGTGGTGATCGCGGGTTCCGGGCCGGCCGGCCTGGCGGCTGCCCTTGCTGCGGGACGCAGCGGCGCGCGCGTCATCCTTTGCGAGGAGGATTTTGTCCTTGGCGGGCGCCTGCTCGCCGATGGCGGCACGATCGACGGATTGCCGGCCGCCGAATGGATCGCGCGCGCGGTTGCCGAACTTGAGGCCATGCCCGACGTGCGCATCATGACGCGCACCACTTTGTTCGGCGTCTATGATGGCGGCACCTATGGCGCGATCGAGCGCGTCAACGACCACCTGCCGGTGCCACCGAAGCATCAGGTGCGCCAGCGGCTGTGGCGGATCGTGGCCAAGCGCTGCGTCGTGGCGGCCGGCGCGATCGAACGACCGATCGTCTTTGCCGGCAACGACACGCCAGGCGTGATGATGGCGTCGGCCATGCGCAGCTACATCAACCGCTACGCGGCCACGCCGGCGAGGCGCATCGCTCTCTTCACCAACAACGAGGATGGCTGGCGTACGGCCGAAACGGCGATCGCGGCGGGTCTTCAAGTGGCCGCCGTGATCGATGCGCGACCGGATGTCTCGCAGGCGCATCGCGCGCTGGCCGGCAAGGGCGGCTTTCCGGTGCTGCACGGCTCCGTCAGCGGCGTCGAAGGCGGCAAGGGCGGCGTGCGCAAGATTTCCGTCTCGCTGACCGGCGGGGCGCGCGCCGAGGTCGAGGCCGAGGGGCTCGCCGTCTCCGGCGGCTGGAACCCGGCGGTCGGCCTCACCTCCTACCATCGCGGCCGGCCGAAATGGCGCGACGACATCGCCGCCTTCGTGCCTGACGGCGCACCGCCCGGCATGGCGGCAGCGGGCGCCGCCAACGGCGCCTTCGGACTTGGCGCCTGCCTACACGAAGGATTCGAGGCAGGCGCTGCTGCGGCGCGCGATGCCGGACGCAGCGGCAATATCGGATCGATGTCGGTCGCGGATGACGAGGCTTTTTCGCTGACGCCGCTCTGGCATGTCGCCGGCAAAGGCAAGGCCTTCGTCGACCAGCAGCATGACGTCACCGCGTCCGACGTCGAGCTGGCACAGCGCGAGGGTTTCGAGTCGGTCGAGCACCTGAAGCGCTACACCACGCTCGGCATGGCGACCGACCAAGGCAAGACCTCGAATATCGCCGGCCTCGCAATAATGGCGGCGGTCAGCGGCAAATCCATTCCCGAGACCGGCACGACGATCTACCGGCCGCCTTACGTACCGGTCGCCATCGGCGCCTTCGCCGGGCATCACCGCGACGAGAATTTCCATGCGACGCGGCTGACGCCCTCGCATCACTGGGCGGCCGAACAGGGTGCCGTCTTCGTCGATACCGGCTTATGGAAACGCGCGCAGTGGTACCCCCGCGCCGGCGAGAAGGACTGGCTGGAGTCGGTGACCCGCGAGGTCAAGGCGGTGCGCAGCGGCGTCGGCTTCTGCGACGTCTCGACACTCGGCAAGATCGACGTTCATGGCCCGGATGCCGGTGCCTTCCTCGACCGCGTCTATATCAACGCCTTCTCCAGCCTCGCCGTCGGCAAGGCGCGCTACGGGCTGATGCTGCGCGAGGATGGCATCGTCTATGACGACGGCACGACCTCCCGCCTCGCCGAGGATCATTACTTCCTGACCACCACGACGGCGAAGGCCGGATTGGTGATGCAGCATCTGGAATTCTGCCGCCAAGTGCTGTTCCCCGAGCTCGACGTGCAGTTGACCTCGGTCTCCGACCAGTGGGCGCAGTTCTCGATCGCCGGGCCGAAAACCCGCGATCTCTTGAAAGAGATCGTCGATCCGGCCGAGGACCTGTCGAACGAAGGCTTTCCGTTCATGGGCGCGCGGGAAGTTGCGTTGCGCGGCGGCCTGAAGGCGAGGCTGTTCCGCATCTCCTTCTCCGGCGAGATGGCGTTCGAGATTTCGGTGCCGGCGCGCTATGGCGAAGCGATGGCGCGCAATCTGATGATTGCCGGTAAGCCGTTCGGCGTGACGCCCTACGGCACGGAGGCGCTCGGGGTGATGCGTATCGAAAAGGGCCATGTCGCCGGGCCGGAGCTTAACGGCACCACGACGGCTGCCGACCTAGGCCTCGGCAAGATGATGTCGACCAAGAAGGATTTCATCGGCCGCGTCATGGCCGCGCGCGAGGCGCTGGTCGCGCCGAACCGGCAGGTGGTCGTCGGCATCAAGCCGACCGACAAGGCGCGCCGCCTGCGCTCCGGCGCGCACATCATTCCAAAGGGCGAGACACCGGGGTCGGAGAACGACCAGGGCTATGTCACCTCGGTCTGCTTCTCGCCGGTGCTCGACCGGTGGATCGGGCTCGGCCTTGTCGAGCGCGGCCGCGAGCGCATCGGTGAGATCGTGCGCGCGCACGATCCGCTGCGCGGCGAGGACTATGATGTCGAGCTCTGCAATTCCGTCTTCTACGATCCGGATGGAGGGCGCCAGCGTGGCTGATTTTTCCTGGGACATCCGCAGCCCGCTCGACCGCGCGCTGGTCGCCGGCCCTTACGGCGCGCAGGGCGAAGCCGGCGTTTCGCTGACCGAGATCCGCGATTTCGATCTCGTCCAGGTGATGGCGCGGCGCGGCAAGGCCGGCGAGATGATAAAGGCCGCGCGAACGCACTTCGGCATCGCCGCGCCGGAAACACCCAAGGCGATCGGCACGACCGACGCGACGCTGATCTGGTCCGGGCCGGACCAGTTCCTTGTGCTGTCGAAAGGCGGCAGACACACGATGGATCGCCTTGCGCCTGTCTTTGCGGGATCGGCCTCGCTTTCCGACCAATCGCATGCGCGGGCGCTGATCAGCGTCTCCGGCGATAAGGCACGCGCGATGCTCGCCAAGCTGTCGTCGATCGACCTGCATCCTGATGTGTTCCCGGTCGGCACGGCTGCCGCCACATCGATGGATCACACCAGCGTCACGCTCTGGCGCGGCCAGGATCGGGCTGACGGGCAGGCGGTGTTCGATCTCCTGGTGTTCGCGACTTTCGCCGAGAGCCTGTGGCACACCATTTTGGACGCGGCCGCGGAATATGGTGTTACGATCGGCCATTCCGAGGACTTGGCGTAGCGGTGCGCCCTCTCCTTCTCTCCTTACGGAAGAAGGCGGATCGGCGCGCAAGCGCAGAGACGGAATGAGGGATGTTCCAGCGGAGTGAGACGCTGGCTTTCCCTAGAGCACCCCTCATCCGGCCGCTTCGCGGCCACCTACTCGCACAGGGGAGAAGGCGGAGCCAGTGCTTGCCAAATCCATCTCCCCTGCTATTCTTAGTGCTAAAATAATTTTACATACAGGCAAACTTGTTTCTCGCTCGGAGGAGGGTTTGAGATGAGCCAGTCGCCCTACCCCGCCGTCGCATCCGGACCGCCTCGGCCGAGCCTGATTCTCCGACCCGGACAGATCGCGCTGCCGCCCGGCATGGAACGCTACACCGTGCAAGGCAACGGCGCGGTGCTGATCGATATCGAGGCCGGCGACAGCGTCAGCGTGACCAATGTCGAGGGCGGTCAGCCTTGCGAGCTGCTGGCCTGGGACAAGTCCGGCGTCACCGATCCCGGCATTTTCGGCGAACGGTCGAACAGCAATGCAGCCGGCATCAAGGCACTGCTCGCCCAGAGAAACGACAGCCTTTCAGCGCTGCGCCTCAGCCTCGAGCGCCGCAACGTGCAGTTCGAGCAGCCGAGGGCCGTGCGCGTGTTCGGCGGCGCCACGCCGGCCGGAACGGAGCAGAGCTTTTCGGTCCAGCGCGACGGCGCGCTGCTGATTGCGGCTCCCGGCGGACCGATGCTGGTCGACGGCCACAACACGGCGACGCCGCTCACCGTCCTGGTGCGCCGCGCCACGATCCGGCTGAAGAACAGGTCGCAACTTCCCGATCCGCTCGCCGATCCGGTGCTCGACCTTCGTGTGAAGTCGGCGACCGCTGAATCCTATTTCGTCAAGGCCGGCGACTATCTGCAGATCATCGATGTCGACGGCCGGCAATGCACCGACTTCCAGTGTTTTTCGGCGCGCAAGCTGGACAAGGGCCGCGACCTGCCGCTCGACGTGACGACGACCCGCACGCTGATGGGCTCGGCCTATCCGATGCCGGGACTGCATTCGAAATATTACGACCAGGACATGGAGCCGCTGGTCGAGGTGGTGCAGGACACGTGCGGCCGGCACGACGCCTTCGCGCTCGCCTGTGCGGCCAAATACTACGACGACATCGGATATCCCGGTCACACCAACTGCTCGGAGAATTTCAACAAGGCGCTCTCCGACAAGGGCGTGATGCCGCGCGCGGGCTGGATGGCGATCAACTTCTTCTTCAACACGGCGATCGACGCGCATGGCGTGATGGTGTCGGACGAGCCCTGGTCGCGGCCGGGCGATTATGTGCTCTTGCGCGCGCTGACCGACATCGTCTGCGTGTCCTCGGCCTGTCCGGACGACACCACGCCCGCCAATGGCTGGGACCTGACCGATATCCATGTGCGCGCGTATTCCGGCCAGCACAAATTCTCGCGAGCGATCGCCAGACGCATGAAGCCCGACTCGGAACCGAAAATGACCCGCGAGACAGCCTTTCATTCGAGCTTTGCCAAGCACACGCGCGACTTCGTCGAATACAGGGGCTATTGGCTGGCCAACTCCTTCGCCAAGGAAGGCCCCATCGCCGAATACTGGGCCTGCCGGCAGGATGCAGTGATCATGGACCTGTCGCCGCTGCGCAAGTTCGAGGTCACCGGACCGGATGCGGAAGCGCTGCTGCAATACACGCTGACCCGCGACGTCAAGAAGCTCGGCGTCGGTCAGGTCGTCTATACGGCGATGTGCTACGAGCATGGCGGCATGATCGATGACGGCACGTTGCTCAGGCTCGGCAAGGACAATTTCCGCTGGGTCGGCGGCGACGATTTTTCCGGCGAATGGCTGCGCGAGACCGCCAAAAAGCTTGGCCTCAACGTCTTGGTTCGCTCCTCCACCGATCAGATGCACAACATCGCCGTGCAGGGGCCGAAGAGCCGCGACATATTGAAGGAGGTCGTCTGGACCTCGCCGGTGCAGCCTTCGATCGGCGACCTCGAATGGTTCCGCTTCGCCGTCGCGCGCATCGGCGGCGGCAACGGCGTTCCGGTCGTGGTCTCGCGCACCGGGTACACCGGCGAGCTCGGCTACGAGATCTGGTGCCATCCGCGCGACGCCGAAAAAGTGTTCGACGCCGTCTGGGAAGCCGGCCAGCCGCATGGGCTGAAGCCGATGGGCCTGCAGGCGCTCGACATGGTGCGCATCGAGGCCGGGCTGATCTTCGCCGGATATGAATTCTCCGACCAGACCGATCCATTCGAGGCCGGCATCGGCTTCACCGTGCCGCTCAAGACCAAGGCCGACGACTTCATCGGCCGCGACGCGCTGATCCGGCGCAAGGAGCATCCCCAGCACAAGCTCGTCGGCCTCGACATCGACGCCAACATCCCGGTCGGCCATGGTGACTGCGTCCATGTCGGCCGCGCCCAGATCGGCGTCGTCACCTCCGGCATGCGCTCGCCGGTACTCGGCAAGACCATCGCGCTGGCACGGCTCGACGTCACCCATGCCGAGATCGGCACGGAGGTCGAGATCGGCAAGCTCGACGGCCACGCCAAGCGGCTGCCGGCACGCGTCGTGGCCTTCGCTCATTACGATCCACAGAAGACCAAGCCTCGTTCGTGATAGCGGCGATCTTCCCCTTCTCCCCTTGTGGGAGAAGGTGGATCGGCGCGCAGCGCCGAGACGGATGAGGGGTGTCCAGGGAACGCCAACGCCTCAATCCGCTGGAACACCCCTCATCCGTCGTCTTCGGCGACACCTTCTCCCACAAGGGGAGAAGGGAAGAGCCGATGTTTCACAAGCGTGATGTGCATGACATTCACAAAACGCTTGACGCGAAAGCGTGTCGGATCAATCTTCACTCTTAAGAAAAAAATACGACTGAGTGGAAACACGACAGTCGCTCGATGATTTGCCGGGGAGCAAGCTTCGCAAAAGCCGAAGCGTCGCCGGCGGGGAACAGAAAAAGGGGAAGACAACCGTATGAGCACGATAAGCACGGCCCTCGAGCAGCCTGCCGAAAGCAAGCTGCTCAGGCACATCGACTGGCGTGGCGCCTTCTGGGTGGCAAGCGGCGTTCCGGCACTGGTCCTGTTCTCGATCGGCGGCATTGCCGGCACGACCGGAAAGCTCGCCTTCCTGATCTGGACGGTGTCCATGATCATGGGCTTCCTGCAGTCCTTCACCTACGCAGAAATCGCCGGACTGTTCCCGAACAAGTCGGGCGGCGCCTCGATCTATGGCGCGACGGCCTGGTTGCGCTACTCGAAATTCATCGCGCCGCTGTCGGTGTGGTGCAACTGGTTTGCCTGGACGCCGGTCCTATCGCTCGGCTGCTCCATCGCGGCTGCCTATATCCTCAACGCGCTGGCGCCGGTGCCAATCTTTACCGAGGCTTCGCCGGAAGTGGCCGCCTATATCGCCGCGCATGCCGGGACGGCGCCCGCCGACGCCATCGCCGCGGTCACTGCCGCCGCGACGCCGGCGATCCGCACATGGTCGCTGTGGGGCCACACGCTTGGTCCGGTATCCTTCACCTTCAACGCCACCTTCTTCATCGGCGCCGTGCTGATGCTGATCATCTTTTCGATCCAGCATCGCGGCATCCTGGGCACGGCCAATGTGCAAAAATATATCGGCCTGCTGGTCATCATCCCGATGCTGATCGTCGGTGTCGTGCCGATCTTCACCGGCCAGATCGACTGGGCGAATTTCTCACCGCTGGTGCCGCTGGCCACAGCCTATGCGCCCGACCCCGGCTCGTGGAACATTGCCGGCTGGACGCTGGCGCTCGGCGGCATGTTCATCGCCGCATGGTCGACCTACGGCTTCGAGACTGCGGTCTGCTACACGTCGGAATTCAAGAACCCCGGCACGGACACCTTCAAGGCGATCTTCTACTCCGGCCTGCTCTGCATGCTGCTGTTCATCCTGGTGCCCTTCACCTTCCAGGGCGTGCTGGGCTTGAACGGCATGCTGGCGACGCCGATCGTCGACGGCTCGGGCGTTGCCGACGCGCTGGCCGGCATGGTCGGCGGCGGCAGACTGATCCACAGTCTGCTGGTCATGCTGATGATCCTGGCGCTGGTGCTCTGCATCATGACGGCAATGGCCGGCTCCTCGCGCACGCTCTACCAGGGTTCCGTCGACGGCTGGCTGCCGCGCTATCTCAGCCATGTCAACGAGCATGGTGCGCCGACGCGGGCCATGTGGACCGACCTCTGCTTCAACCTGATCGTGCTGGCGATCGCTTCGGCCGACGCGACGAGCTTCTTCTTCATCCTCGCCGTGTCGAACTGCGGCTACATCATCTTCAACTTCCTCAACCTCAACGCGGGCTGGATCCATCGCATCGACAACGGCCACATCAAGCGGCCGTGGAAGGCGCCGACGTGGCTGCTCGGCATCGGCGCGATCTTCGCCTATGTCAACGCGGTCTTCATGGGCGCCGGCGCCAAGGTGTGGAACCCGATGGCGCTGTGGGCCGGCCTGATCACGGCCGCCTTGATCATCCCGGTGTTCTGCTTCCGTCACTACATCCAGGACGGCGGCAAATTCCCCGAGCACATGCTGGCCGACCTTGGCATGGCGGGAGCCGACCTCTCAGTCAAGAAGGCAGGCATGCTGCCCTATCTGACGCTTGTTGCCGGCATTATCGTCGTGCTCGTCGCCAACTGGATTTTCGTGATCTGACGAACTGACTGCCGCAGCCCCCGCGGCAAAGGAACCGGCCGGTCCGCCTCGGACCGGCCGGTTTTGTTTATTCCGCGGCCAGCGCCAGTTGCGGCCGCTCGATGCCTTCGATCTTCTCCGGCTCGGGCGCCTGCTCGTCGGCCTTGGCCTTCTTCGGCGCGCGGCCGAAGAACAGCGCGTAGCCGGCCGGCAGCACCAGGATGGTGAGTACGGTGGCGACCAGGATGCCGCCCATCATGGCGTAGGCCAGCGGCCCCCAGAAGACGGCGCGCGAGATCGGGATCAGCGCCAGCACGGCGGTGAGCGCCGTCAGCATGATTGGCCGGAAACGGCGCACGGCAGCACCAACGATCGCCTCCGATCGCTCCATGCCGGCCGCGATATCCTGGTCGATCTGGTCGACCAGGATGATCGAGTTGCGCATGATGATGCCGAGCAGCGCGATGACGCCGAGGATAGCAACGAAGCCGAACGGTGCGCCGCTGATCAGAAGCGCCGCGGCGGCGCCGATGATGCCCAGCGGACCGGTGGCCAGCACCAACATCGCCTTGCCGAAATGCTGCAGCTGCACCATGAGCAATATGACGATGATGGCGAGCATTATCGGCGCCTTGGCCGCGATCGAGGCCTGGCTTTCGGCCGAATCCTCGGCGCCGCCCTGGATCTCGATCTTGTATCCAGGCGCCAGACCGGCACGCAGGTCCTTCATGTCGTTGTACATCTTGGTGACGACGTCGTTCGACTGCACGCCGTCCGGCAGTGTGGCGCGCACACTGATGGTCGGCAGACGGTCGCGCCGCCATTCGATGCCCTGCTCCATCACGGGCACGACCTTGGCCACCTGCGACAGCGGCACCGAGCCGCCGAAGTCGGTCGGGATGTAGACCGAGTCGACTGAAGAGAGCAGGTGGCGGGTCGCTTCCGGCTCGCGGGCGACGATCGAGACCGTCTCCTCGCCGTCGCGGAAATCGTCGAGCGGCGCGCCGGTCATGGCGGCCTGCAGCATCTGGCGGATGCGCTGCGAGGTCACGCCAAGCGCCCGGGCGCGATCCTGGTCGATCACCAGCTTCATCGCCGGCACGGGTTCCAGCCAGTCGTCATGGATGGCGCCGAGCAGCGGATTGGCCTGGAACCTCGCCTTCACCTCGTCGGCGATGCGGCGCACCTCCTTGCGGTCCGGACCCATGACGCGCATCTGCACCGGCCAGCCGGTCGGCGGTCCGAGGAACAGGCGGTCGACCTTGGCGCGGATCGAGGGGAAGTCCTTGGCGAGGATGCTTCGCATCTTTACGATCAGCCGCTCGCGCGCCGGCTCGTCCTTGGCCATCACCAGGAGCTGGGCGAAGTTGGGATTCCTGAGCTGCTGGTCGAGCGGCAAGAAGAAGCGCGGCGCGCCCTCGCCGATATAGGTGGCGATGAAGCGCTTGTCGGGATCGTCCATCATCTTGGCTTCCAGCGCCTTGGCCTGGCTCTCGACCTCCTTGATCGAGGTGCCTTCCGGCAACCACAGATCGACCAGGATTTCCGGGCGCGAGGATTGCGGGAAGAAGTTCTGCGGGATGAACTGGAAGGCCCACAGACTGGTGGCGAAGGTGACCAGCGTCATCACCAAAACGATGATGCGGTGGCGCACGGCCCAGGTGACGGTGGCGCGCAGGCGGCGGTAGAAGCCGGTGTCGAAGACATCATGGTGCGTGCCGGCGTGCTTGCGCTGCTTCAGGATCATGTAGCCCAGCCACGGCGTGAAATAGACCGCGACGAACCACGACACGACCAGCGCGATACCGACGACATAGAACAGCGTGCGCACATATTCGCCGGCGGTGGAGGCCGCGAAGCCGACAGGGATGAAACCCGCCGTGGTGATCAGCGTGCCGGTCAGCATCGGGAAGGCGGTCGAGGTATAGGCAAAGCTCGCCGCCTCGATCTTGACCAGCCCCTCCTCGAGCTTTCGCTCCATCATCTCGACGACGATCATGGCGTCGTCGACGAGCAGGCCGAGCGCGATGATCAGGGCGCCGAGCGAGATGCGCTGTAGGTCGATGCCGATCTCGTACATGATGGCGAAGGTGGCGGCGAGCACCAGCGGGATGGCGATGGCGATCACCAGGCCGGAGCGCCAGCCGATCGACAGGAAGGAGACGACGAGCACGATGAGCAGCGCTTCGCCGAGCGCCTCCATGAATTCGTTGATGGCATCTTTCACGACTTCGGGCTGGTCGGAGATCTGGTCGACAGAAACGCCGTAGGGCAACCCCTCCTCGAAGCGCTGGTAGGTCGCCTCGACATCCTTGCCGACGTCCCTGACATTGAAGCCCTTGGCCATGACGACACCGACCTGTACGCTCTCATGGCCATTGAAGCGATATTTGCGCTCGTAAGGATCCTCGAGGCCGGAAGAGACGGTGGCGATATCGCCGAGACGCGTCACCTGGTTGCCGGAGCGCAGCCTCAGCTCGCGGATGTCGGCGGCCTTGGTGACGTCGCCCTCGACCGAGATGCGCACCGAGCGGAGGCCGGTGTCGACCGAGCCCGCCGGATCGACGGCGTTCTGCCCTTTCACGGCGTTCTGCAGGTCGACGATGGTCAGCCCGCGTTCGGCCAGCGCCTTGGACGAGACGTCGATATAGATCTTCTCCGGCTGATCGCCGATGATGACGGCCTTTTCGACGCCCGGCGTCGTCAACAGCATGTCGCGCGCCTGGATGGCGAATTTCTTCAGCTCCGGATAGGTGAAGCCGTCGCCGCTGATCGAGTGCAGCGTGATGAAAGTGTCGCCGAATTCATCGTTGAAGTACGGCCCGAGCAGGCCTTGCGGCAATTCGTTGGCGATGTCGCCGACCTTCTTGCGCACCTGGTAGAAGGCGTCCTTCACCTCCTCGGCATTGGTGTCGCCCTTGACCTGAAGCGTGATGATGGCGCTGCCGGCGCGGGTGTAGGAGCGCACGAAGTCGAGATGCGGCGTCTCCTGCAGCTTGCGCTCGATCTTGTTGACGACCTGGTCCTCCATGTCCTGGATCGAGGCGCCCGGCCAGATTGCCTGCACCACCATGACGCGGAAGGTGAAATCCGGGTCTTCTTTCTGGCCCATGCGCATCAGCCCGAGCGCGCCGGCCAGGATGATCAGCCCGAACAGGAAGCGCGCGATGCTCGGATGTCCGATCGCCCAGCGCGAGAGGTTGAAGGGCCGCTTTTCCGTGCTGCTGTCGGTCGTGGTGGTCATGGCACAAGTCCAGTCCAATTGGGCGGCAATGCACACTTGGCATTGCCCGTGAATTCTCGGTCGGGTTTCCGGGCGGCGAGACCCTCAAGCGGAGAGAGACTCGCAAATCGCGCACGACGCGGCACTGCTGCGGGGGAAGCCAACATGCCGGCATCTCACGATCGGGCATCCGCCGCCCGGAACCCGTGCCTCCCCGGGCTCGCGGCTAGACGCAGCGAGAGCGGGAAAGGCGTCTGTTGCGCCTGGTTAGTGCAGGCTGCTGGTGGTCGCCAAGTCAGCCTCCGCCGAGGCGGATTGCTGGGCGTCGCCGGAAAGCTTGACCTTCAAATTGTCGGTCATGAACTGGGTGCCGGCCGCGACCACGACATCGCCCTGTTTCAACCCGTCGGCCACGGCGACGCCGTCGGCGGTGAAGTTGGCGACCTTGATCGGACGCGGATGCACGGTGTCGGAGGCGCGATCGACCGTCCAGACGATCTGCTTGCCGTCCTTCTCGGTCATCGCCGTCAGCGGGATCGACACGAGCTCAGCCTTGCTGCCGACGGTCGCCTGGACATTGGCAGTCATGCCGAGCAGCACGCGCGGATCGTTGGGCAGCGAGACCCGGACGGCGAAGGTGCGCGACTGCGGATCGGCGCTGCCGGCGACCTCGCGGACCTTGCCGTCGAGGGTGAGCCCTTCATCCGACCAGAAGCTCGCCTTGACCTCCTTGCCCGGACGGAAACCGGCGATGTCCATCTCCGGCACCGCAATCGACACTTCCTTTTCGCCGTCGACCGCGACGGTCATGACCGGCGTGCCGGCGGCGACCACCTGGCCGACATCGGCGGAGATGGCGGTGACGATGCCGTTCTTGCTGGCCTTCAGATCGGCATACTGAACCTGGTTCTGCGCCTGGGCGAGCGTCGAGCGGGCAGCGTCGCGGGTCGCCACCGCCTGGTCGTAGGTCAGCCGCGCCTGGTCGAGCTGCGACTTCGGCGCGAAATTCTTGGCATAGAGCTGCTCGGCGCGCTTCCTGGCGAGGTCGACGGTCTCGACCTGGCGCTCGGAGGCGTCGAGGTTGGCCGCGGCGCTCTTCACCGACAGTTCGTAGTCGGCCGGATCGACGCGGGCGAGCACGTCGCCCTCATTCACGTGCTGGCCGATATCGACCAGACGCTCGGTGACCTTGCCGGCGATGCGGAAGCCGAGATTCATCTCGGTGCGGGCGCGCACCGAACCGGAATATTCGAGCTGACGGGTGGTCTGCGCCTCGCCGATCTCAACCACCTTGACCGGGCGGATGACTTCCTGAACGATCTCGGCCTTCTCCTGGCTGCAACCGGCAAGGCCGAGCACCGCTGCGATGACGGCGGCGGTTGGGAGCCCGGCGGCCGGCAGCCTGCGGAGGATGGAACTGGACAAAGACACCTTAGCACTCCCGAACTGGAGATGATTTGTCGACCGCACTCGGCGGACAGCTTCTATTTCAAGGCTCTAATGGCGTAGTCGATTAGCTCGTCGGGCATCGCCCGGTTGGTCTTGGCAAGGCACTGCGCCACCATCTGCGGATGGCACAGAATGACGGTCGCCGCGCCGAAGCAGCGCGAGGCCGTCTCCGGATCCTGTTCCCTGAACTCGCCGGCCTCGATGCCCTCGCGGATCACCTCGGCATAGAGGTCGTGGATGCTGTTGACATGCTTGTCGATGACGGACCAGTCGCGCTCCAGCGCGACGATGACCATCTCATGGACCTTCTGCTCGTCGAGCATGGTCTCCAGCGTCATCTTGTACTGGGCATGGATGTAGCGGCGCAGCCGCTCCTCGGCGCTGACCGGGAGATGCATGATCTCATAGGCCATCTTGTAGCTGGCGCCGAGCATGCGGCCGCACACGGCCTGGTGGATTTCCACTTTGGAGGCAAAGAAACGGTAGATGTTGGCCGGCGACATGCCGAGCTCGCGGGCGATGTCGGCAACATTGGTCTTGCCGTAGCCGTAATGGCGAAACAGCCGCTCGGCGCAGTCCAGAATGCGGGTGACATTCTCCTGTCTGGCGGGATCTGCCACGATGTTGGCGGCTTCGGACATGGCGCTTTCGTTTGATGAGTGACGAATTTCAATTTTCGTCAGTCGTAAAACGAAAGCAGTGAGGAGTCAACGCGAAATCGACGTACACGTATAATTTGGTGACGGATGGTGACAGTTGCGAGGGGTGGCGGAGATGACGAGAACGAGAACATTCTCAAGCGCCGCCTTCGCACCCCCTCTGTCCTGCCGGACATCTCTCCCGCAAGGGGGGGAAATTGGCAGCTTCAGCGACGGCGCTTCACCTCTTATGACGTTTGTGATTGGTGAAGGCGGTGACGAGATTAATCTCCCCCCTTGCGAGGGAGATGGCCGGCAGGCCAGAGGGGGTGGGCGGGAACTCGGTCTCGCCCGTTCAAGGCTCAGAGACCCTTCGTCATTTCCCTCAGCCGGAACTTCTGGATCTTCCCCGTCGATGTCTTCGGGATTTCCGCAAACACCACCGCCTTCGGCACCTTGAAGCGGGCCAGCAGCGAACGACAGTGCTCGATGATCTCGGCTTCGGTCGCGGTCTTGCCGGGCTTCAGTTCGACATAGGCGACCGGCACCTCGCCCCATTTCTCATCCGCGCGCGCGACGACGCCGCAGGAGGCGACGGAAGGATGCTTGTAGAGCGCATCCTCGACCTCGATGGAGGAGATGTTCTCGCCGCCCGAGATGATGATGTCCTTGGAGCGGTCCTTGAGCTGGATGTAGCCGTCCGGGTGCATGACGCCGAGATCGCCGGAATGGAACCAGCCGCCGGCGAAGGCCTCGTCGGTGGCCTTCCGGTTCTTGAGGTACCCCTTCATGACGATGTTGCCGCGGAACATGACCTCACCGATGGTCTCGCCGTCGGCCGGCGTTTCGACCATGCTCTCCGGGTTCATCACCGTCAGCCCTTCGAGCGAAGCATAGCGCACGCCCTGGCGCGCCTTCTTCGCCGTCCTCGGGCCCTTCTCGAGCTCGTCCCACTCATTGTGCCATTCGTTGACGACCGCCGGACCGTAGGTCTCGGTCAGGCCATAGAGATGGGTGACGGCGAAGCCGGCGTCGGCCATGCCTGAAAGCACGGCCTCGGGCGGAGGTGCTGCGGCGGTGTTAAAGGTGACGGTCTGCGCGAATTGTCTCTTGTCCTCGTCCTTGGCGTTGATCAAAATCGACATAACGATCGGCGCGCCGCAGAGATGGGTGACGCCATGGTCGGCGATCGCGTCATAGATCGGCTTTGCCCGCACCCAGCGCAGGCAGACATGGGTGCCGGCCTGCACGGCGAGCGTCCAGGGAAAACACCAGCCGTTGCAGTGGAACATCGGCAGTGTCCAGAGATAGACCGCATGCTTGGCCATACCGGCATGAATGGTGTTGGTATAGGCCATCAGCGCGGCGCCGCGGTGGTGATAGACGACACCTTTCGGATTGCCCGTCGTGCCCGACGTGTAGTTCAGCGAGATAGCGTCCCATTCGTCATCGGGCATCGACCATGCGAAATCCTCGTCACCGCCGGCGGCGAACTCTTCATAATCGAGCGTGCCGATACGATCGCCCTTCGGATAAGGAGCATCGGCGGCGTAGTCCGGATCGTCATAGTCGATGACCAGTGGCTTCACCTTGGCCAAGGCCAGCGCTTGCCTGACGACGCCCGAGAATTCGCGGTCGACGATCAGCACCTTGCTGTCGGCATGGTCGAGTTGGAAGGCAATGACGGCGGCATCGAGGCGGGTGTTCAGCGAATGCAGCACCGCCTTCACCATCGGCACGCCGAAATGCGCTTCCAGCATCGGCGGCGTGTTGGAGAGCATCACCGTCACCGTGTCGCCCTTGCCGATGCCGCGCTTGGCAAGCGCCGAAGCTAGCTTCAGCGAGCGGCGCCAGAACTCGCGATAGGTGATGTGCTGGCTGCCATGGATAATGGCGACATGATCGGGATAGGTCTTGGCCGCGCGCTCGAGATAAGTGAGCGGCGTCAGCGGCTGGTGGTTGGCGGCGTTCCGGTCGAGATCCTGTTCGTAGGGATTGGCCATCCCGTTCTCCCCGATGTTCTTTTCGAGCTTTCTAGCCTCAGGCCCGCCGTCACGCTATCCCCCTTCCGTGGCTGAAAATGCTACGCTGCGCCGGCTTGGTAGAATGGCGATCCGGATTGAGCCGCGATCGGGCTCTCGCATGCAAATTTGACTTTTGTCGAGAGCCGTGACTAATGTCAGCCGAGGAGGCGGCATGGCGATCAGACCGGCAGAACAGCTCATCCACAAGGCCGCCTGGCTTTACTATGCACACGGCCTTCGTCAGGACGAAGTGGCGAGCCAGCTCAACATTTCACGCGCCTCGGTCGCCATGTATCTGCGCAAGGCGCGCGAGACCGGCATCGTCAACATCTCGACCTCGACGCAGCTCTTTACCGACGACGTCATGGCGCGCAAGGTTGAAGACGCCTTCGGCCTGGACGCCGTCTGGATCGCGCCGGAAAATGCATATCTCGCCGACCCCTCGACCGATATCGCCGTGCTGGCGGCGAGCGTCTTTCTCGAGCTGGTGAAGAAGGGCGACCGCATCGGCGTCGCCTGGGGCCGCACCGTCTACACCATCGCCGATATCATGTCCTTCGCCGACCTGCAGGACGTGACCGTGGTGCAGCTCTGCGGCAATCTCGGCGCGCCCTATTCCTATCGGCCCGACCAGTGCACGATGGAGATCGCACGGCGGCTCAACGCCAAGGGCCTGAACTTCTACGCGCCGCTGGTACTGTCGACGGAAGAGCTGGCGAAGAGCCTGCGCGCCGAGCCGGTGATCCGCGACCAGCTGGCCGGCATCGCCGACTGCGACCTGGCGCTCTATTCCGTCGGCGCCGTCGACGCCGACAGCCATCTGGTGAAATGTGGCGCGCTGTCGCCGGCCGAAATGGAAGCGCTGCGCAGCCAGGGTGCCGCCGGCGTCATCGCCGGGCAGATCATCGACGCCAGGGGCGAAGTGCTCGACTGCAGCTACAACCGGCGCGTCATCTCCGCCGAGCTTGCCTCGCTGCGCGCGATCGAGAAGCGGCTGATGGTGGTGCAGGAGGATACGAAGTTCGAGCCGCTGCTTTCGGCCATCGCCGGCGGGCTCTGCACGCATCTGGTGATTGGCGCGCATATGGCCGAGCGCCTGCTGCAGCACACCGCCACGGCAACCAGGAAGGCCTCTTAGAAACCTCTCGCCGCTTCTGTCATACGGACGTCGCGGCTTTCTGTTCATGAGCAAAAAGACGAGTATCGGACGGAACGACATGAAGAACCTTTGGAACGACGCCGACGCGGAAAAGATGGTTGCCGACTATGCCAAGAAAGGCGTCGGCCGCGACCTTGCGCTGCGCGTCTACACGACCCGCCTGCTCGGCGGCGAGCCGCGCCTGGTGCTGCATGGCGGCGGCAATACCTCCTGCAAGACCAAGGCCACCGATCTCGTCGGCGACGAATGGGATGTGCTCTGCGTCAAGGGCAGCGGCTGGGACATGGCGGTCATCGAACCGCAAGGCCTGCCGGCGGTGAAGATGCGCGCGTTGCTCAAGGCGCGCGGACTGGACAAGCTCTCGGACGAGGACATGGTGGCGCTGCAGCGTTCCAACCTCATCGATCCCGCCTCCCCCAACCCCTCGGTCGAAACGCTGCTGCACGCTTTCCTGCCGCACAAGTTTGTCGACCACACGCATTCGACGGCAATCCTCGCCATCGTCGACCAGGAAGACAGCAAGCCACTGATCAAGGCCGTGTTCGGTGACAAAATGGGCTACGTGCCTTACATCAAGCCGGGTTTCGACCTCGCCAAGGTCGCGGCGGAAGTGTTCGACGCCGACCCGAGCGTCGAGGGCCTCATCCTCGACAAGCACGGCATCTTCACCTTCGGCGACGATGCGAAGCAGGCCTATGATCGCATGATCCATTATGTGACTGTGGCCGAGGATTATGTCGCCAAGAACGGCAAGCCGCAGGCGGCCAAGGCGGCGCTGCCGGCAAAGCTTGCCAAGCCGAGCGACATCGCGCCTGCGCTGCGCGGCGCGGTTGCCGTGGCGCGCGGCGAAGGCCGCTTCGACCGGATGATCAGCGACTTCCGCACGTCGGATGCGATCCTCGATTTCATCAATTCCGCGAAGATCGCCGAGTTGGCCGGGCGCGGCGTGTCGACGCCGGACCTGTCGATCCGCATCAAGACCGGACCGATGGCGGTGCCGGCGCCCGACGCGGACAAGCTCGGCGACTATAAGGCCGTCATCAAGAGTCATGTCGAGGCTTTTGCCAACGACTACCGCGCCTATTTCGAAACCAATGATGCGCTGGACGACGTCAAGCGGACCATGCTCGACCCGATGCCGCGCCTGACGCTGGTGCCGGGGCTCGGCATGTTCGGCCATGGCCGCACGCTGAAGGATGCGAAGATCGCGTCGGATGTCGGCGAAATGTGGATCGAGGCGGTGCGCGGCGCGGAAGCGGTTGGCAATTTCCATCCGCTCTCCAAGGCCGATCTCTTCCCGCTCGAATACTGGTCGCTGGAGCAGGCCAAGCTCGCTTCCAACAAGCCGAAGCCGCTGACCGGCCAGGTGGTGTTGATCACCGGTGGCGCCGGAGCCATCGGCGCCGCGACGGCAAAACTGTTCGCGGCCAATGGCGCGCATGCCGTCGTCGTCGATCTCGACGCGGGCAAGGCCGCGGAAGCGGCGAAGGCGGCCGGCAACAACTCGGTCAGCGTCGGCGCCGACATCACCAATCCTGCCGAGATGCGCGCCGCCTTCGACAAGGCGGTCGCCGTCTATGGCGGCGTCGACATCCTGGTCTCGAATGCCGGCGCTGCCTGGGAAGGCCGGATCGGCGAGCTCGACGACGCCACCTTGCGCAAGAGCTTCGAGCTCAACTTCTTCGCCCATCAGTCGGCGGCGCAGAATGCGGTTCGCATCATGCTTGAACAGGGCACGGGCGGCGTGCTGCTCTTCAACACCTCGAAGCAGGCGATCAATCCCGGGCCGAAATTCGGCGCCTACGGTCTGCCCAAGGCGGCGACCTTGTTCCTGTCGCGCCAGTATGCGCTTGACTACGGCGCCTATGGCATCCGCTCCAATGCGGTCAACGCCGACCGCATTCGCTCCGGTCTCCTGACCGACGCGATGATCGCCAGCCGGTCGGGCGCGCGCGGCGTGTCGGAGAAGGAATACATGTCCGGCAATCTGCTTGGACAGGAAGTAACGGCCGACGACGTGGCGCAGGCCTTCCTGCACCAGGCGCTTGCTGAACGCACCACGGCCGATGTGACGACGGTCGACGGCGGCAATATCGCGGCGGCGCTGCGCTGACCAGGCAGACGTATCCACCACTCCCGGAGCGGTTCATCGTTCTTCGGAAACGACGGACCGCTCAGTCTCCCTGTTGGCGCGGTTCAGACGCAGGCTTTTCACGTTCTGCTGAAGAACTGCTCGAACCGGCCAAAATCCGCTCCAATCCTTCGCGTATTGCTCAATGAGTTTAAGGGCGCCTGTGTTTCACATGCGAGCCCAACCTTGCTCATTGGTGGAGCTCCAGATGGCGGCGAAAAGACTTCGTATCGGCGTACTCTTCGGCGGACGCTCCGCCGAGCATGACGTATCGCTGCTTTCAGCAGCCAATGTCATGCGGGCGCTCGACCCTGCGAAATACGATGCGATTCCGATCTTCGTCACCCGCGAAGGGCAATGGCTGCTGAGCCGCTTCGAGGACGGCGCGCTGGCGACGCCATGCGCCGGCACGCAGCTCTGCCTGGTGCCGGGCGGCCACGGACGGATGCTGGCGATCCCTGCAAACGGCACGCCCCACGAACTGCCCGCCATCGATATCCTGTTTCCGGTCCTGCACGGCCTGCATGGCGAGGACGGCGCGGTGCAGGGTCTTGCCGAGGTGGCGCGCGTGCCGCTCGCCGGCTGCGGCATATTGGGGTCCGCAACGGCGCTCGACAAGGACATCGCCAAGCGGCTGCTGAGGGCGGCCGGACTGCCCGTCGCCCGCTCGGTGACGATCGAGGAGGGTGCGGCGCCGGCACTTGCCGTGCTGGAAGAGCAACTCGGGCTGCCGCTGTTCATCAAGCCGGCGCGGCAGGGCTCGTCGGTCGGCATCGCAAAGGTCAATGCCAGCCAGGAATTCGACCGCGCGCTGGCGGAAGCCTTCCAGCACGACCGCAAGCTGCTGGCGGAGGAATTCGTTCGTGGCCGCGAGATCGAATTCAGCGTGCTTGAGAGCCCCGCGGGCGAACTCTTCGTCTCGCGGCCGGGCGAGATCGTGCCCGCGGAAAGCCATGGTTTCTACAACTACCAGGCCAAATATATCGACGAGAACGGCGCGGCCTTGATCGTGCCGGCCGAGCTGCCGCCGGAGGTCGAGGATGCCATGCGCGCGACGGCCGCAAAGGCGTTCAGGGCGCTCGGCTGCGACGGGATGGCCCGCGTCGACTTCTTCCTGATGCCGGACATGACATTCCTGATCAATGAACTCAACACCATTCCCGGCTTCACCGACATCAGCATGTACGCCAAGGCCATGGCGGCGAGCGACGTCAGCTACTCGGAAGTCATCGACCGCCTGGTGGCACATGGGCTCGCGCGCGCCGGCCGGTGAGGTTACGCCGGCCTCACTCCGGCAGGCCGGCCTTCCTGAACCCGTCGACGAAATGCTCAAGCATCGCATCATCGCGGAACGGCTCTGTCTCGACCCAGCGCTGCGTGGTGAAATGCGGATTGCCGACGAGGAACAGGGCGACCTCGGTGCGCGCCTCGTCGATGCGGCCGAGCTGCGCCAGGCTTGCCGCCAGGAAGCGGCGCGAGCTGGTGCGGTAGGTCTCATCGCGGCGCAGCGTCTCGATGGCGGCTTCATAGTCACGGGCCGCATATTGCGCCTGACCGAGCGTCAGATAATACCAGCTCGGCGGAAACGGGTTGAGCCGGAACGCTTTGCGAATGTGCTCAAGGCCCTCATCTATCCGCCCGCCCAGCACGTTGATATCGGACAATGTCGCCCAGATGTCGGCCTCGTTCGGGTCAAGCTCGATCGCCTTGGCGAATTCCGCCTCGGACTGCTCGAAATCGCGTTCATAGGCAAAAAGGTTCGCTAGAACCCAGCGACAGCCGGCATCGTTGGGGTCGATCGCCACGGCCTTGCGCGCGAGTTCCAGGGCTGTGCTGCGAGCAGGCTCAAACGGCTCGCCCCAATGCACCCAGCTCATCCAGTGGTTCATGGCCAGCCAGCGATAGGCCTCCGCGTAATCGGGATCGAGCGAGATCGCGCGCGTCAGCATCAGATGCGCTTCGCGCGCCATCTGCGGCGACTCGTCGAACATTTTGCGCGCCCGCACGACGAGATCATAAGCTTCGAGGTTCTTCGGCCGGTTGCGCTCCGGCGGCGCGCGCAGCCGGCCGAGCAGCGCCTCGACGATCTTGGCTGTCGCCTCGTCCTGAACGGCGAAGATGTCTTCCAGACCGCGATCGAAACGCTCGGCCCAAAGATGCTCGCCGCTCAGCGCGTCGATCAATTGCGCGTTGATGCGCACGCGCCCCGCGGCGCGCCTGGCGCTGCCCTCCAGCAGGTAACGCACGCCGAGTTCGCCGGCGATCGCGCGCACGTCCATCGCCTTGCCCTTGTAGGCAAAGACCGAGTTGCGCGCGATGACGAAGAGGCCGGGGATCCGCGAAAGATCGGTGATCAAATCTTCGGTCAAGCCGTCGGCAAAAGAGTCCTGCTCGGGATCGCTGCTCAGATTGACGAAGGGCAAGACGGCGATCGACGGTTTGTCGGGCAGCGGCAAGGTTTTGCGCGTGGCGTCGGACTGTTCGACGGTACCGGTAAAACGATAGCCGACGCGCGGCACCGTGGCGATCCACTCGCCGCCACCGGTCGCCGGACCGAGCAGCTTCCTGAGCTGCGCGATCTGGACGGTGAGATTGCCTTCCTCGACGGCCGTGCCCGGCCAGGCCGCGTCCATCAGCTCGGCCTTGCCCAGGATCTCGCCCGGGCGCGCGACAAGCGCTTCCAGCAGCTTCAGCCCGCGATGCCCGGCGGCGACGGGAACATCGCCCCGAAGCAGCGTTCCGGCGCCCGGATCAAGCACGAACGGTCCAAAGGCAAAGCGCGATCCCTGCATGCGGCGATCTATAGCCGATTTGGAAGTTTTGAGAACTATTTGGGAGGGCTTAATTACGCCGCCGGCCGCCTGCGGCACACTGCAATCTCAATCAGGTCGAGGGCTCTCGGAACCCTCATTTCGATGGAGGCTGCCATGAACGACAGCTTTGTACCTTCTACATGTCTGGCGACGCCCACAATGCACACCGGCCGCTCGCGCTACAGCCTCTCAGCTTTGCGCAGCCTCATCGCGGAGCGCCGCAAGCAGGCCCGCTTTCGCTTCGACCTCAAGCGCATGGCGACGGATAATCCGCATCTGATCGACGATATCGGGCTGACTAAAGAAGAGGTCGAGGCGGAGATCGCCAAGCTGCCCTTCTGGCAGCGATAAGACCGCTTCCAGCCGGCTGAAAAGACGGAGAGCGGCCCATTGGGCCGCTCTCCTCATTTTGCGACCGCTTGACCCCTTACTTGGCGTTCGGGTTCGGCATCCAGGCCGGCATCGCGACATCGGCATGGGCGAACTGCGGCAGCTTGGCCGACAGGTCTTCCATGTTCTTGATGTCCTTGTCGATCAGCTCCTTCTGGGTGATCAGCGTCGGCGGCACGATGACGTTGTGACCGGGATCCTCGCCGGCGAGAAGCTGCGCCAGCGCACGCACCGAAACCTGGCCGACGACGGCCGGGTTGGTGGCGGCGGTCGCCGCCCAGGCGCTGTCCGGCTCGCGCATCGCGGCGATGTCCGAGGTCGAAATGTCGGCAGAATAGATCTTGATCTTCTTGTTCAGGCCGGCTTCGTCGACGGCGATCTTCACGCCCTTGGCGAACTCGTCATAGGGCGCGAACATCACGTTGATGTCGGGATGCGCTTGCAAAACCGAGCGCGCCTGGTTGGCGACGGAGTTGGCGATCGGATTGTCGAGCGTGCCGAACTGGGCGACCTCGTTGATGCCCGAATATTTCTTTTTCACGTCCACCCAGGTCTCGTTGCGGCGGTCGAGCGGGGCGATGCCGGCGACATAGACATAGCCGGCCTTCCAGCTCTCGCCATTGTCCTTGATCGCCTGCTCGAGCGCGAGCTTGGCCAGGTCGCGATCGGACTGCTCGATCTGCGGGATCTTCGGGTTCTCGACATTGACGTCGAAGGCGACGACCTTGATGCCGGCGTCGACCGCTCGCTGGGCGGCGTCCTTCATCGATTCCGTCAGGCCGTGCTGGATGATGATGCCCTGCACGCCGAGCGCGATCGCCTGGTCGACCATGTCGGCCTGGAGCGCGGCGTCCTGGCGGCTGTCGAGCACGCGCAGGTCGACGCCGAGCGCCTTGGCCTGCGCCTCGACGCCGGAGAGATAGGCCTGGAAGAAGTCACCGGTCGAAAGATAGCGCACCAGCGCGATCTTGACGCCCGGCTTGTCGAACGGCGCCGGGCGCTCCGCCGCCAAAGCGGTCCCCTGCATCAGCAGCGCCGCGCCAGCGAGGCCGAGTGCTGCCTTCCCCAAAAGTCTTCTTGTGATGCTCACTTGGTTTTCCTCCGTTTTGTCTCAATGCCCCGGTCGAAACTATCTCTTGCCCCTGCCGGAAAGGGCGAAGGTGAAGACAAGGGCGACGACGAGCACCGCGCCCTTGACGAAATCCTGCGTGTAATAAGGGGCGTTCATCATCGTCAGGCCTTGCAGCAGAACGCCGACGAACACCGCGCCGACGGCCGTGCCGAAGGCGTTGGGCTTGGCGGCGCCGAGCACCGCGTAACCGATGAGCGCCGCCGCTACTGCGTCGAGCAGGAGATTATTACCCGAGGCGATGTCGCCGCGTCCAAGCCGGGCAGCGAGCAAAATCCCGCCGATCGAGGCAAAAACTCCCGAAATGACATAGGCCCAGATTTTGTATGCCTTGACAGGCGCGCCGGCGAGCTCGGCCGCCCTCTCATTGCTGCCGACGGCATACATCATGCGGCCGAAGCGGGTGTATTCGAGAAAGAACCAGATGAGCAGGGCGAGCACGACCAGCACCACCACCGAAACCGGGATCAGGTTCGGGATGAAGAAGTCGATGCGGTGGCGGCCGAGCGCCAGGAAGGCTTCCGAGAACTTGCCGTTGGCGACCGAGCCGTCGGGCATGGTCATGCCGGTGGCGATCGAGCGGCCTTCCGTCGGGATACGCTGCAGGCCAAGCAGCAGGAACATCATGCCGAGCGTCGCCAGCAGGTCGGGCACCCGCATATAGACGATCAACCAGCCATTGATCAGGCCGACGATGACGCCGATGACCAGGCAGGCGATGACCGCGACGATGGCGTTCTGCTCCAGCACCACCATCGCGTAGGAAGCCGCCATCATGGCGCTGGTGGCGACCGAGCCGATCGACAGGTCGAAACCGCCGACAACCAGGGTCGCGGTGACGCCGAGAGCCAGCACGCCGGTGATGGCCACCGACTGGAAGATGAAGACGGCGCTCTGCGGCGACGCGAAGCCTTCGGCGGCGACCGCGAAATAGGCGATCAGTCCGATCAGCAGGACGATGAAGCCGTAGCGGATGGCGTAATCGCGCAACGTCATCGAATGCTCTCGCGCCGCTGCCTTGTCCGCCAAACTGGAACTCATGCCTGCACTCCGAGTCTCGTCATCCTGCGATCTCACGCCGCGCTGGTGAGCGGCCCGCCGGCCACCTGCGCCAACAGCCGGTCGAGATCGATGTTATCGTTCCGGTGCTCGCCGACGATCGTTTGTTCCGACATCACCAGGATGCGGTCGGCGGTTTCCAGCGCCTCGTCGATCTCGGTGACGAAGATCAGCGTTGCGCGGCCGTCGGCGCTGGCCCTCAGCTTGGCTGCGATGTCGCGCCTTGCCGAGATGTCGACGCCTTGGAAGGGCTCGTCGAGGATGAAGAGGCGCGAGGCCTGCGACATCCAGCGCGCCACCATGACCTTCTGCTGGTTGCCCCCGGAAAGCGCGGAGAGTTCGTCCTTCTCCGAGCGGCAAACAATGCCGAGCTCGTCGATCTGGCGGCGCGCGGCGGCGCGCTCGGCGCGCTTCTTCATGACGCCGAAGCTCGACATGCGCTTGAGAAACGGCAGGCTGATGTTGCGCTCGATGTTGAAGCCGCCGACGATGCCGCTCGCGGCGCGGTCCTTGGCGACGAGGAAGACGCCGGCGGCGATCGCCTCGCGCGCCGAGCCCGGCGCATAGGGCTTGCCATCCATCTGCATGGTGCCGGCGAGCGGCCTGCGCACGCCGAACAGCGTTTCTGCCAGCGCCGTCTTGCCGACGCCGACCAGACCGGTGATCGCCACCACTTCGCCGGTGCCCAGCGTCATCGAGATCGGCTTCGACCCTTGCGCGAGTTGCAGGCCTTCGGCGGTGAAGACGGCTCGGGCCGAGCTTCTCGCCACCACCCTGTCGAGGTGGATCTTGCGGCCGAGCATGGCGTTGACCGCGCCCTCATAGTCGAGCGGCTTCCGGTCGAAGGTGCCGGAGACGACGCCGTCGCGCATCGACACGATACGGTCTGCCAGCCGCCGGATGTCGGACATGCGGTGCGAGATGTAGAGTACGGCGACACCTTGCCCGCGCAGCCGGTCGATCAGTGAAAACAGCCGGTCGGCTTCGGCGCTCGACAGCGAAGAGGTCGGCTCGTCGAGGATCAGGACCTTGGGCCGATGCGCCATGGCCCGCGCAATCGCCACCATCTGCCGGTCGGCCAACGACAAGCCGCTGACGCGCGCCTTGAGGTCGATGGCAAGTCCCATGCGGTCGGCGACCGCTCTCGCTTCGGCCCGGACATTGGCAGGCTTGAAAAGCAACGACGCGCCTCTGCCGCTCAGCCGGTCGAGCGTCAGGTTGGTGGCGACGTCGAGGTCGGCGACCACCCCGTCATTGATGTTCTGGTGCACGGTGACGACGCCGGCGCGGATGGCTTCGGCGGGGGACTGCGGGTCGAAGGCCTGGTCTGCGAGCCGCATCGTGCCCGCTCCGCGTTCGTAGACGCCGCTGACGATCTTGACCAGGGTGGACTTGCCGGCGCCGTTGGCGCCCATCAGCACAGTCACCTCGCCCGCAAAGAGATCGAGCGAGATGCCGCCAAGCACCTCGTTCTGGCCGAAGGATTTCCTCAGGCCCTCCACATGGAACACGGCATCTGCGCCCATCCGTTCCTCCCGGATCGTGACGCTATGGGCTCGCTCGGCAATTGTCAACACGATTGACATTTGCCAGAGCGCTTCCTAGCTTGGCCCCGCCGCCGTGGCTCCGCTATCGTCGGAACCGCGCGCAGGAGGGAGAGCATGACCGGGAAGTTCGAAGCATTGTCGGTGGGAGACGCTGCCGAAGCGCCTTGGCGGGACCGCGGCGCTGACCGAGCGGATCGGCAAGGATGCCAGCCGCTGGAAGGTGCGTGAGGTCGGCGACGGCAACCTCAACCTCGTCTTCATCGTCGAAGGCGACAAGGGCGCGGCGGTGGTCAAACAGGCGCTGCCCTATGTGCGGCTGGTCGGCGACAGCTGGCCGCTGCCGCTCAAACGCTCCTTCTTCGAATACCATGCGCTGACAAGACAGGAGCGCCGGGCGCCCGGCTCGGTGCCGGCGATCTACCATTTCGACGAGACCCAGGCGCTGATCGTCATGGAATATCTGGCGCCGCCGCACGTCATTCTGAGGCGCGCGCTGATCGACGGCCGCGAATTGCCGAACATCGCGCGCGACATCGGCTTGTTCATGGCCCGCACGTTGTTCCGCGGCTCGGATCTCTCGATGGTGACGAAAGAGCGCAAGGCCGACCTGGCGCTGTTTGCCGATAATGTGGAGCTCTGCGACATCACCGAGAATCTGGTGTTCTCCGATCCCTATTTCGACGCCAAGATGAACCGGCATACCTCGCCGCAACTCGATGGCCTGGTCGCCGAGCTGCGCGCCGACCGCGACCTCAAGGTCGAGGCGCAGCGGCTGAAGCACCTCTTCGCCGCCAATGCCGAGACGCTGCTGCATGGCGACCTGCATTCGGGCTCGATCATGGTGACGGACAGCGAGACCAGGATGATCGATCCGGAGTTCGCCTTCTACGGCCCGATCGCCTTCGATGTCGGCATGCTGCTCGCCAATTTCTGGATGGCCTTCTTCTCGCAGCGCGGGCACGAGGAGAAAGGCAGCCGCGACTCCATGCGCGCCTATCTGCTCGGCGTCACGGCCGAGACCTGGGCGACCTTCCGCGCCGAGTTCTCGCATCTGTGGCGGACCGAGCGTACCGGCATCCTCTACCAGAGGAGCCTGTTCGAGGATCAGGGCGACCTGCTCGGCTCAGAGCAGGCGCTCGACCACATGCTGCACTCCATCTGGACCGACCTGCTCGGCTTTGCCGGCATCGAGGTGCACCGGCGCATCCTCGGGCTGGCCCACAATGCCGATTTCGAAACCATTGCCAATGCCGATCTGCGCGCCAGATGTGAGGCCAAGGCTTTGCGCTTCGGACGCCATATCGCAGTCAACCGGCGCCAGATCCACAGCATCGACGAGGTCAACAATCTGGCCGCGCTGATCGAACAGGAGAAGAGCCTTTGAACGTCGGCGAACGTCACTATCGCACCATCTGGCTCAGCGACGACAAGCGGTCGGTCGAGATCATCGACCAGCGCTGGCTGCCGCATGAGTTCCGCATCGAAAAGATCGGAAGCGTCGCCGGCATCGCCACCGCGATCCGCGACATGTGGGTGCGCGGCGCGCCGCTGATCGGCGTCACCGCGGCCTATGGCGTTGCCATCCAGATGACGGAGGATCCGTCGGACGAGGCGCTCGACGCGGTGTGGGAGACCCTTCACAAGACACGGCCGACGGCGATCAATCTGCGCTGGGCGCTGGACGAGATGCAGCGGTTCCTCAAGCCGCTGGCGCCGGAAGAGCGCGCAGAAGCGGCCTACAAGCGGGCCGCCGAGATCGCCGACGAGGATGTGGGCTTAAATCGCGCCATCGGCGAGAACGGGCTTGAGATCATCAAGAAAATCGCGGCGAAGAAGAAGCCGGGCGAGACCGTCAACATCCTGACCCATTGCAATGCCGGCTGGCTGGCGACGGTCGACTATGGCACCGCCACCGCGCCGATCTATCTGGCGGCCGAGGCCGGCATTCCCGTCCATGTCTATGTCGACGAGACGAGGCCGCGCAACCAGGGCGCACAGCTGACCGCCTGGGAGATGGCCGGCCACGGCGTGCCGCACACGCTGATCGTCGACAATGCCGGCGGCCACCTGATGCAGCATGGCGACATCGACATGGTGATCGTCGGCACCGACCGCACCACCGCCAATGGCGATGTCTGCAACAAGATCGGCACCTATCTGAAGGCGCTGGCCGCCGCCGACAATGACGTGCCCTTCTATGTCGCGCTCCCCTCGCCCACCATCGACTGGACCGTGGCCGACGGGCTGAAAGAGATCCCGATCGAGGAACGCTCGGGCGACGAGGTCTCGCTGGTGTGGGGGAAGGCGGCTGACGGAAAGGTCGCGCAGGTGCGCGTCTCGCCGGATGCCACCCCGGCGGCCAACCCGGCCTTCGACGTGACGCCGGCCCGGCTGGTGACAGGTCTCATCACGGAGCGCGGCGTAGCGAAAGCCTCGCGCGAGGGGCTGAAGGCGATGTTCCCGGAACGTGGGTAGTCTCCCTTGTCGGGAGACGTTTGGTAGGACACCAGATGCTCCGCCAGCATCTCAAAGCTTGGGTTCCTCGCCCCTCGCCAAAGGCGGGGGAGCGGTGTCCGCGAAGCGGACGGAGAGGGGGCCTTCGTAGGGCGCTCCCCTCTCCGTCTCGGCTTCGTCGAGCCTCCTCTCCCCATTTCGTGGGGGCGAGGAACCTTGGTCCTGCAGCGCCGCGATCCTTCGATTGGACACTCGTCGATTGACAGCGCCACCCTCCTCTCCCATAAAACCGCCGTTAATGTTCTCAGGGCGGGGTGAAAGTCCCCACCGGCGGTAAGGGTTTCGGCCCAAGCCCGCGAGCGCCTTCCAGCCTATCGGAAGGGTCAGCAGATCCGGTGCGATTCCGGAGCCGACGGTTACAGTCCGGATGGAAGAGAACGATCGCAGAAGACGGTCCGCGCGCGGACCGCGTTTTTTTGCGTCGTGCGTCCTGATTCTGGTTCGAAACGGAAGGAAGGACCCATGAATCAGCATTTCCCCAAAGACCATACTGTCCGTCGTGTCGCCGTCATCCGGGCGCGCTGGCATGCCGATATCGTCGATCAGTGCGTGGCCGCCTTCGAGGGGGAGCTTGCCGTGCTCGGCGGCTTTGCCGTCGAGGTCTTCGACGTGCCGGGAGCCTATGAGATCCCGCTGCATGCCAAGACGCTTGCCGAAACCGGCCGTTATGCGGCGATCCTCGGCACCGCCTTCGTCGTCAATGGCGGCATCTATCGGCACGACTTCGTGGCAAGCTCCGTCATCGACGGCATGATGAACGTGCAGCTCGTGACCGGCGTGCCGGTGCTGTCGGCGGTGCTGACGCCGCACAACTACCATGACAGCGCCGAGCATCACCGCTTCTTCCACGAGCATTTCGCCGTGAAGGGCAAGGAAGCCGCCAAGGCTTGCGTCGACATCCTCGCCGCGCGCGCACGCATCGCCGCCTAAGCCGAACGCGCCTGATTTCAGCCCTGCAACAAGAATTGCGGCCGAAGAGGCTTCAAAAGGTTGCGATGGGTTCGAAATCCGGCCAGAAGCAACAAGGCCGCCCGCCGGGGCGGCCTTTTCAAACACGGGCTCGAACCAGATACGGGAGACTATTCGTTGGCTCGCATCACATTGAGACAATTGCTCGACCATGCCGCCGAACATGGCTATGGCGTGCCTGCCTTCAACATGAACAATATGGAACAGGGGCTCGCCATCATGGAGGCGGCCGAGGAGACCAAGTCGCCGGTCATCCTGCAGGCCAGCCGCGGCGCGCGCGCCTACGCCAATGACGTGGTGCTGGCCAAGTTGATCGACGCGCTGGTCGAGATCCATCCCGACATCCCGGTCTGCATGCATCTCGACCACGGCAACAACGAAGCGACCTGTGTCACCGCGATCCAGTATGGCTTCACCTCGGTGATGATGGACGGCTCGCTGAAGGAAGACGGCAAGTCGCCGGCCGACTATGCCTATAATTCCGGGATCACGCGGCGCGTCGTCGACATGGCGCATTGGGGCGGCGTGTCGGTGGAAGGCGAGATCGGCGTGCTGGGCTCGCTGGAAAGCGGCGGCGGCGAGCAGGAGGACGGCCACGGCGTCGAAGGTGCGATCAGCCATGACCAGTTGCTGACCGATCCGGTGCAGGCCGAGCAGTTCGTGCGCGACACCCATGTCGACGCGCTGGCGGTTGCCATGGGCACCAGCCACGGCGCCTACAAATTCTCGCGCAAGCCCGACGGCGCGGTGCTGGCGATGAACGTGATCGAGGAGATCCACCGCCGCCTGCCCAACATGCATCTGGTCATGCACGGCTCGTCCTCGGTGCCGGAGGAGTTGCAGGAGATCATCAACAAATATGGCGGCCAGATGAAGCCGACCTGGGGCGTGCCGGTGGAAGAGATCCAGCGCGGCATCAAGCATGGCGTGCGCAAGATCAACATCGACACGGACAACCGCATGGCGCTGACCGGCGCGATCCGCAAGGTGCTGACCGAGAACCCGTCGGAATTCGATCCGCGCAAATACCTGACGCCGGCAATGGCCGCGATGAAAAAGCTCTGCAAGGAACGCTTCGAGCAGTTCGGCACCGCCGGCAACGCGCCGAAGATCAAGCCAATCCCGTTGGCGGAGATGGCCAAGCGCTACAAGTCGGGCAGCCTGGATCCGAAATTCGGCTGAGCCTATCAATCCCGCGACCGGCTCGATCCCGGTCGCGGGCATCCGCCCACCGAAACGGGCGGAACTTCAAGCCCACAAATTGATTCCTGCTCAGAGACCTTCCGCATCCATCCAGGGGGAGCATTCATGAGCAAGGATCGCGACGACGAAGGCCGGTCTTCTCCGGCCGGCATGCCCGGCAGGGCGAGATCATCCTGCGCACGCGCGCGCAGCGCATCATCTTCATCGCAGGTTGGTAGGCACGTGGTGCTGGCGTTGGTGGTCAGCCTCGCTGCCCATTGAAGGTTGTCGTCCGCGGAAACCCGGACTTGGACCAAGGAACCATCACCGGCTCCGCCAGTTGAACGTCGCAGACGAAACTGAGGCGCGGCGACCTTTCAGCGCCCCATCGGGACCATGTTCGAGACGCTTTGCTGCGACATGCCGCTTCACCCGACCTGGCCGGATCTTGTCGGGCGGCTGCTGGTCACACTGCTGGCAGGCTTTCTCATCGGCTTGAATCGCGAGGCGCGCGGCCATTCCGCCGGGCTGCGCACGACCATCCTGGTCGGTTTGGCGGCCTGCCTGGCCATGGTCCAGGCCAACATGCTGCTCGACCTATCCGGCAAGGCGCCGGATTCCTTCGTGCGCATGGATGTGATGCGCTTCGCGCTCGGCGTGCTCACCGGCGTCGGATTTATCGGCGGCGGCGCCATCCTGAGGCGCGGCGATCTCGTCACCGGGGTGACCACCGCCGCTACCATGTGGATCATGACCATGATCGGCCTTGCCTTCGGCGGCGGCCAGTATGGCCTCGGCGCGATCGCGACGGTGCTGACTTTGGTGACGCTGCAAGCGCTGAAATGGGTCGACCTCAAGATCTCGCGGGACCATAAGGCAATCCTGTCGGTCACATGTGCGAAAGCATCGCCGCCCGATCTCCAGGACATGGTGCGCCCGCTCGGCTATGTTGCGCGCTTCGTCGGCATGGAATACGACGCCGGCCGCGACCGCTTCGTGTTTTCCTTCATGGTTCAATGGAAGCAGCCGGACGCGAAGGCGCCCTCAACCGACGTGCTGGGGCTGGTCGGCGAGCATTGCGACATCGAGCGGTTCGAGGTGATCAGCGAGAAGCCGACCTGAGCCAGGTTCACACCCCCTGCTTCCACCCCGGCGCAGGCCGCCGTTATCCGAGACCGGCACCACACCGGTGACGAAGGTCGCCTCGACGCAAGGGACAAACAGCGGGATGCGATGTCCCCGGCAGTTTCCGCCCGGCGAATCCGGACGGAAAGGGAACGCCCAGGCGGTTGTCCCCAGCGCCGGAGGACAAGCCCCTGCCCTTTCATACCTGTCTCTTTGCTTTCCTGATCGGGTGACGTGAACGTCGTTCATTTTCTTCTTGAACGGCGTTCACGATGTGGTATGGTGCACTCAATGAACGATGTTCAAGCAATGTATCCGACCTGAAACAAGCCTGCGCCGAGCCACACTCACCCTGAAACGAAAGGACCATATCGATGCTCGCCGACAGCCAAGCCCGCAGACAGTCGAGTGCCCGGAAGGCCTGGAGACCGATCATGGAGGACAGATTCCATGCACCAAGAACAAGAAACAAATGGATTGGACTGAATCGCAGTAACGAAGCTTAACCGCTTCCCGATAAACAAGGGTCAAACCGCGCAAGTGTCCGCTCAGTCCAATCGGATTGCCAGCCGGACTTGCCCAATGGAAATTGCCATGAACACCCATCTGATGATGTCGCGGCGCTTCGCGCCTCTTTTCTGGACGCAATTCCTCTCGGCCTTCAACGACAATTTCCTGAAGAACACGCTGGTGTTCCTCATCCTGTTCACGCTGGCGAAGGATCAAGCCGCCTCGCTGGTAACGCTGGCCGGCGCCATCTTCATGGCGCCCTTCCTGCTGCTTTCGGCGCTGGGCGGCGAGATCGCGGACCGCTTCGACAAGGCGCTGATCGCCCGCCGGCTGAAATTCACCGAGATAGCTGCGGCCGCCGTCGCCGTCGCCGGCATCGCGCTGTCGTCGATCCCGGTGCTGATGACGGCGCTCTTGATGTTCGGCATCGTCTCGGCGCTGTTCGGGCCGATCAAATACGGCATCCTGCCCGATCACCTCGAGCGCAAGGAACTGCCCAAGGCCAATGCCTGGATCGAGTCGGCGACCTTCGCCGCGATCCTCGGCGGCACCATAGCCGGCGGCGTCGTCTCCGCCGACGGCATCGGGGTCGCGGTGTTCGGGCCTATTATGATGGCCTTGGCCGTCGGCTGCTGGCTGGTCAGCCGCTACATCCCCTCCACCGGTTCAGCCGCCCCCAACCTTGCCATCGACAAGAACATCTTCCGCTCGACATGGCGCCAGGTCGCCGAATTGCGGACCGAGACGCGCATCTGGCGCGCCGGGCTGATGACCTCCTGGTTCTGGCTGGTCGGCGCCATCGTGCTTTCGATCCTGCCGGCGATGATCAAGGATTCGCTAGGCGGCAACGAGATCGCCGTCACAGCCTATCTCGCGGTGTTCGCCGTCTCGATCGCCATCGGCTCGGCTATCGCCGCCTGGATGTCGCAGGGCCGCATGGTGCTGCTGCCGGCGCCGGTCGGCACCGCGCTGATGGCGCTGTTCGGCCTGCATCTTGCCTGGACCATCGGCAGTATGCAGCCTTCGCCCCAAGCCGAGACGCTTGCCGCCTTCTTCGCCGGCCCGAACACCATCCGCGTCGCCGTCGACCTCGCCGGCATGGCGATCGCGGCCGCCTTCCTGGTGGTGCCGACCTTCGCCGCCGTGCAGGCCTGGTCGCCGGAAGCGCGCCGCGCCCGCGTCGTTGCCGCGGTCAGCATCGTCAATGCCGGCTTCATGACGGTGGGCGGCGCCCTCGTCGCCGCGATCCAGGCCGCCGGCGTCTCCATCGCGGGGATCCTGTTCGGCCTTGTCGTCGCCAACGCGATCGCCGCCTGGCTGATGCTGAAATTCCTGCCGACCAACCCATTCCGCGATTTCGTCTCGATCCTGTTCCGCGCCTTCCTGCGGCTGGAGGTCGAGGGGCTGGACAATCTCAAGGCGGCCGGCAAGGCGCCGATCCTTGCGCTCAACCATGTCAGCTTCCTCGACGGCCCGCTGGCGCTGACGCTGACCGACGAGGAGCCGGTCTTCGCCATCGACTACACGATCGCCCAGGCCTGGTGGATGAAGCCTTTCATGAAGCTCGCCCGCGCGCTGCCGCTCAATCCGGCAAAGCCAATGTCGACCCGTACGCTGATCAAGATCGTGCAGGGCGGCGATCCGTTGGTCATCTTCCCGGAAGGCCGCATCACCGTCACCGGCGGCCTGATGAAGGTCTATGACGGCGCCGCCATGGTTGCCGACAAGACCGGCTCGATGGTGGTGCCGGTGCGCATCGAGGGGCTGGAGAAGAGCTATTTCTCGCGGCTCTCCTCGCAGCATGTGCGCCGCCGCCTGTTCCCGAAGGTCAAGGTGACCATCCTGGAGCCGGTGAAGCTCGAAGTCGCGCAGGAACTGAAGGGCCGCCAGCGGCGCGCCGCGGCGGGCTCGGCGCTCTACCAGATGATGTCGGACCTCGTCTTCCGCACCCAGGATATCGGCAAGACTGTGCTTCAGAAGATCATCGAAACGGCGCACGAGCGCGGCATGAAACAGCTTGCGGTGCAGGATCCGGTCACTGGCTCACTGAGCTACGGCAAGCTGCTCACCGCCGCCGCGGTGCTCGGCGAGAAGTTCGAGCATCTCTATCCCGGACAGCAGACGCTGGGCATCATGCTGCCCAACGCCAACGGCTCCTGCGCGACGCTGCTCGGCGTCATGTCGGCCGGCAAGGTGCCGGCGATGATCAACTTTACCGCGGGCGCCGCCAACATCCTGTCGGCCTGCAAGGCAGCCGAAGTGCGGACCGTGCTGACTTCCCGCGCTTTCGTCGAGCAGGCAAAGCTCGGGCCGGTGGTGGAGGAGATCGGCCGCTCCATCGACATCGTCTGGCTCGACGATCTGCGCGCCACGATCGGGTTGAAGGACAAGCTGCTCGGCCTGCTGCGCAAGACGACGCCGCGGGTGGCGCGCAAGGCGGACGACCCGGCGGCGATCCTGTTCACCTCCGGCTCGGAAGGAACGCCCAAGGGCGTGGTACTGACCCACCGCAACATCCTAGCCAATGCCGCCCAAGCCGCCTCACGCATCGACTTCCATTCGGGCGACAAGGTGTTCAACGTGCTGCCGATCTTCCATTCCTTCGGCATGACGGCGGGCACCGTGCTGCCGCTGATCTCCGGCGTGCCGGTCTATTTCTATCCCTCCCCGCTGCACTACCGGATCGTGCCGGAACTGATCTACGGGTCGAACGCGACGATCATCTTCGGCACCGACACATTCCTCTCCGGCTATGCCCGCACGGCGCATCCATACGACTTCCGCTCGGTGCGCTACTGCTTCGCCGGCGCTGAACCGGTCAAGGCCGCCACACGCACAACCTATATGGAGAAGTTCGGCTTGCGCATCCTGGAAGGCTACGGCGTGACCGAAACCGCGCCGGTGATCGCCATCAATACGCCGATGTACAACAAATCGGGCAGCGTCGGCAAAATCATGCCCGGCATGGAATATCGCCTCGAGCCGGTGCCCGGCGTCGACGAAGGCGGGCGGCTGTTCGTGCGCGGGCCGAACGTCATGGCCGGCTACCTGCGCGCCGAGAATCCGGGGGTGATCGAGCCGCTGAAGGACGGCTGGCACGACACCGGCGACGTCGTCACGGTGGACGATGCGGGCTTCATCTCGATCCGTGGCCGGGCCAAGCGTTTCGCCAAGATCGGCGGCGAGATGGTCTCTCTTGCCGCGGTCGAGGCGTTGGCCGGCGAACTGTGGAAAGGCTCGCTGTCGGCCGTCGCCACGGTGCCGGACGCGCGCAAGGGCGAGAAACTGATCCTCATCACCGAAGCGTCCGGCGCCACCCGCGCCGAATTCCTGGCCTTCGCCAAGGCCAACGGCGCCATGGACCTGATGGTGCCGGCCGAAGTGCGTGTCGTGCCCAAAGTGCCGGTGCTTGGCTCCGGCAAGCTCGACTTCGCCGGCGTGACCAGGATGGTGCGCGGCGAGGACGAGATAAAGGTCAAGGCCGCATGAGCCGAGCGTGCGAGCAGGCCGGTGCGAAACACCGGCCTGTTCGTCCCGGCCGAGATCTCAATTCAGGCCGCGTATCTTGCCATTACCGGCTGCCTCGACCATTGGGCGTACCAGGTGTCGAACAGCTCGAGCTGCTGCTCGGCATAGCCGCGCTGACTATCGCTCAGCGCATCCGTCTCGTTGAAGTGCAGCCTGTACTCGGGATTACCCTTCAGCACCATCATGTGCTTGAAATAGAGCACGAGGTCCGGACCCTCGTCGAAAGAGGACAGCACGGCCAGCGCCGCGTCCAGTTCCTGCGCCAGCCGGCGCGCTTCGGCATCGCCCCTGGCCGCCGCCTGGCTGAGGCTGACGAGATGCAGCACTTCCTTGGGCAGCACATTGCCGATGCCGGTGATGGCGCCGGATGCTCCGCAATTGACGAAGCCGTGCAAGACGGCCGTGTCGACGCCGATCATCAGTGCAACCTCGTCGTCGCGGCTGGTGATGTTTTCCGCCGCGTAGCGCAAATCCGCCGGGCCGCCGAACTCCTTGAAGCCGACGAGGTTCGGATGCTCGGCGCGCAGCGCGAAGAAGAGGTCGGCGCGCGTGGCAAAGCCGTAATAGGGACTGTTGTAGATAACGGCCGGCAGATCGGGCGCGGCGGCGAGGATCGCCTTGAAATGGTGGCGCTGCGCCGTCACGGAGGGCCCGCGCGACAGAACGCGCGGAATCACCATCAGGCCTCGCGCGCCGATCTTCTGCGCATGGGCGGCGTGTGCCACCGCACTGGCGGTATTCACCGCGCCGGTGCCGACGATCACCGGGACGCCGGCCTTCACCAGGCGCTCGACGCCTTCCATACGCTGTGCGTCGGTCAAGAGCGGCCAGTCGCCCATAGAGCCGCAATAGACGACGGCCGACATGCCGGCAGCGACCAGCTCGCGCCCCTTGCGCACCAGTGCGTCGAAGTCGGGAAGGCGGTCATCGGTGCAAGGCGTCATCAGCGCCGGCATGCAGCCGGAAAAAACGTTGGCGGTCATTTCGAAGTCTCCTTGAGGCAGGCATGCAGATTGACCAGTTTGGCCCGACGCGGCACCGCTTGCCAAGCGGATAGTCGAGGCTGATCGCACCCCGCAGGCCGACAAATGCCCCAATCATTGCGGCTTTGCCGCATAAGGAGCCTCCGGCCGTCGATAGGTCCGGCAGCGTGCCCCCCCCCGCGAGAAAACAATCAACCTGCCAATCGAAACGCTCCGCTCTCCAGCGCCGCGACGACCGCTTCCTGCGTTTCACGCGGATCGAGCCCGTCTGTCACGAGCGTATGCCGATCGAACTCGCCCAATGCCGCGAATTGCTCGTGCAGCGCCCTGATCGGCCCGGGATCGGCCAGCGTGTCGCCGCCACGCCGCCGGCAGCGCTCGACGGCGATGTCGACGGGTGGGCGCAGGACGACGTAGTGCAAGATCGTGGTGAGCGCCCTGAACGGCGGCAGAAACCAAGGCCCGATGATGCCGTCGACGATGACAAAGTACCCACCTCCGGCATAGCCGTCCGCGGCATTCGCCAGCACGTCCATCACCACCTCGTTCTGCCGGTGGGCTTCCGGCAGATAGGGCGCGATCGCGCCGTTCTTGATGAAGTGCCAGAAATCGTCGGCGTGAAGATGCACCTTGGGCGACCCGGGCTGTCGCGCGAGAACCTCGGCCGTAGTGGTTTTCCCCGAACCGGGCGCGCCGGTCAGGATGAGGATTTCGCCTGCATGATCGATCATGCGCGCGCTGTAACACGGGCCGCGAGAACCTCTCAAGCCAACGGAGACCTCAAACGACGACCACGACTTTGCCGAACTGTTCGCCAGATTCGAGAAAGCGGTGCGCCTCGACGATCTCCTCGAACGGAAACGTCCTGTCGACGATCGGCTTCAGGGCGCCTGATTGGAGGCCGTCGAGAATGAAGGTCTTGGCGGCTTCCAGCCGAGCGGGATGGCCAGTGATCTCGTGAACGAGGTAGCCGCGCAGCGTTAACGTCTTCGCCAAGACCTCGAACAGCGGGAACGGCGTCGGCTCGGGGCTGAGGCCGCCATATTCGATGAGAATTCCGCCGCGTGCCATTGCGGCTGCAAGAGGCGTGAAGATCGGGCCGCCGACCGGGTCGAGCACGACGCGCACGCCAGGGGGTGCGATCGCCCTCAGCCGCGCTTCGAGATCGTCCTCAGCCAAGGCCACCACATGCGCGGCGCCGGCATCGAGCAATGCTGTCTTCTTGGCCGATGTCCGAGTGACGGCGATCGGCACGGCGCCAATTCTGTTGGCGATCTGGATGGCGGCGAGCCCGACGCTGCTCGACGCGGCGGTGATGGCGACGGGTTCGTCACGGCACAGACGGGCGATATCGATCAGCGCGCCATAAGCGGTGAGATATTGCATCCATGTCGCGGCGGCGGCCTTGAACGAAAGCGATGGCGGATGTTTGACGACGAGCTCGGCCGGAAAGGTGACGAGTTCACCATAGGCCGGCCAGCGCGCCATCGAGCGCGGCGGGATGATGCTGATCGCATCGCCCGGCACGAAACCACCGACGCCCTCGCCGATCGCCTCGACAATGCCGGCCGCCTCAAGACCGAGGCCTGACGGCAGCGACGGCGCTTCGATGTAAGTTCCGTTGCGCATCGAGGCTTCGGCGCGGTTCAAGCCCAGTGCCTTGACGCGGATCCGGACCTCGCCAGGACCTGGCGAGGGAACCTCCATTTCCTCGATGCGAAGCACCTCGGGACCGCCGTGACTATGAAAGCGAACAACCCTTGCCATCCATGCAACTCCAAATCTAATTGATGGAATGGAACTATGCAGAGGCGCCGAGTGCCGATAAATCGCTGCCCAGGCAGAACAGTCGAAACGGTGGGTTTCTAATATGGACCGCCTCGAAAGCATGGAAGTGTTCGTGAAAGCCGTCGACCTCGGCTCGTTCACGGCCGCCGCAGCGGCGCTTGACCTTTCAGGACCGATGGTCGGCAAGCATGTTCGCTTCCTTGAGGAACGGCTCGGTGCACGGCTCATCAATCGTACGACGCGCCGGCAGAGCCCGACCGATTTCGGGCGCGCCTATTATGAGCGCTGCAGGATCGTGCTGGCGGAAGCCCAGGCGGCCGATGCATCGGCAGCCGACCAGTTGTCCGAGCCGCGCGGAAGACTGCGCGTGACGATGCCAACGCATTTCGGCCGCCACTGCGTCACGCCGATCCTGCTCGCATTTGTCCGGCGTTATCCGACACTGGAGTTAGACCTGTCGCTCAGCGACCGCTTCGCCGATCTCGTCGAGGATGGTTTTGACCTTGCGATCCGTACCGGAGCGCTGGATGACCGGGCTGGCATCATCGGGCGCCGAGTCGCGCGCCAGCGCATGGTCGTCTGCGCTTCGCCATCCTACATCGAGACCTTCGGCCGACCGCTTCAGTTTGAGGACATCGCCAGCCACCAGGCAATTATCTACCGGCGTCTCGGCCAGGTACTGCAGCCCTGGCTGTTCCCGCGTGACAATGGCTCGGTGACCGAGATCGCGCCCGCCGGCCGGTTGCGGCTCGACGACCTCGACGCCATCGCCGATGCGGCGACAGAGGGTATGGGACTGGCCTGGCTGCCATATTGGCTGGTGCGCCAACGCGTCGAGGCCGGCACTCTAGTGCGGCTGCTGCCCGAGCAATCGGATTATCTCTATGACTGTCACGCGCTCTGGCTGCAGACGCCACATCTGCCGCTGAGGGTGCGGCTGGCGATCGACGCGCTGGCAGCGGGATTGCCGGGACTGATGTCCTAGCCGTTCGGTCAGCGCCACGCCGGATCGGCTGATGGCGAGAAATGCGGGACGGCCGCCATCCTCCCCCTTGCTGCGGGCAACGAATCCCACTCCGCAATCGCCTGACGCGGGTAGGGCTTGGCGGCAGGCGAGGTTCGATGCATTCCTCGCAGCAGACAAAGAAAAAGGCCGGGCGCGAAAGCGGCCCGGCCAAGAATGAAGGTCATAACCTTCAGAGGGGAACATCGCCCGGCGCAATGGGAGGAAAACACCGAGCGATGCCCCTTATTTGGGGCCTGAACCGCGTATTTTCGACGAACGGAATTCCAAAAAAGATCGAAATCGCGAAAAAAACTCGCTCAATCGTCGGGGAATTGTCAGCCTGCGGCCGGCGCTTTTTCCAGGAGGTCGGCATAGTGACGCCGCGCCACGTCGGGATGCGACCGCAGCCGGCTTTTCAACACATTGGTCCCGACATTGCGGAAGAGCGGATTGTCGGGGTCGCTGGCCGGGCCGCGCGCCTCGGTCGCCAGTTCTTCGGTCAGATCGAGCAGCGGGATGGTGGCATCGAGCCGGGCGCTGAAGAAGAACGGCACCGAAATCCGTTCGACGCCGGCAGGCGGCGTGACGACGCGATGCACGGTAGCCCTGAGATAGCCGTTCGAGGCGAGTTCAAGCAGCTCGCCGATGTTGACCACCAGCGTTCGCGGGATCGGGTCGACATCGACCCAGCTGCCGTCATATTCGACCTGCAGGCCCTTGTTCTCGTCCTGCAGCAGAAGCGTGAGGAAGCCACCATCCTTGTGCGCGCCCACCCCCTGGTCGTCGCCGGTGGCATTGCGGCCGGGGTAGCGCACGATCTTCATGCGATGGTTCGGTTCGCCGCGATAGATCGGATCGAAGGCGTCCTCCGGCTGGTCGAGCGACAGCGCGAAGGCCTTGAGCAGCCGGATCGCCACATCGGTCGCCTTGGCCTGCCAGGCAAGCAGCGCCGGTTTCAGATCGGGGAGCGCGGCGGGCCACTGGTTTGGGCCCTGCAGCCGGGTCCAGGCCGGCACGCCCGGCCCTTGCGCAATGGTCGCGCGTTCAACGCCGATGTCGAGCTGCTCGCGCCAGTCGGCCTTGCCCCTGGTCAGCTCGCCGCCGGCGCGCGTATAGCCGCGAAACTGCGGCGACTTCACCATTTCGATGGCGAGCTTGTCGGCTTCCGGCAAGGCGAAGAAGCGGCGCGCGGCGCCCAGCACCGCGTCGATCTCCGGCTGCGTGATGCCGTGGCCGCTCAGATAGAAGAAACCAACATCGCGGGCGGCGGTGCGCAGATCGAACAAGAATGTCCGCAATTCCGATGCGCCCTGCTCCAGGCGGTCGAGATCGAGCACCGGAATTATTCTTGCCATGGACAGGCTCCTCTCGGCGAGACTTGCAACTCAGCCGCACGATGACATCAGCGCCATTGCTGGTGAAGAAACGCACCAACCAATCTCACTGCAAACGGCGCAAGCCGGCGCTCAATTCCCGGCTTTTGCGGCAAATTGCGTCCGCATCCGGTGCTACCCGCGATGGTCCAGCCGAGCGACGAGGCGGTCGCCGATCCACTGGATGCCGCAGACGAGCACGATGAGCACGACGACCACCGCGACCATCACGCTGGTTTCGAAACGCTGATAGCCGTAGCGGATGGCAAGGTCGCCGAGACCGCCCGCGCCGATGGCGCCGGCCATGGCGGAGGCGCCGACGAGCGTCACCAGCGTCACCGTGAAGCCGGCCACGATGCCCGGCAGCGCCTCCGGCACCAGCACCTCGCGGATGATCGTCCAGCGGTTGCCTCCCATGGCGCGCGCCGCCTCGATCAGCCCGTGATCGACCTCGCGCAGCGATACTTCTGCGATGCGCGCATAATAGGGCGTCGCGGCGATCGACAGCGGCACGATCGCGGCCCAGGTGCCGATCGAGGTGCCGACGATCAGCCGCGTCACCGGGATCAGCGCGACCAGCAAAATGATGAAAGGAACCGAACGGAAGCCGTTGATGACGGCGCCGAGACTACGGTTGACCCAAAGGCTCTCGGCGATGCCGCCGCGATCGGTGGCGACTAGGGCAAGGCCGAGCGGCAGGCCGAAGACCAGCGAGATGAGGCCGGACGCGCCGGTCATCAGCACCGTCTCCCAGATCGAACGGAGCAGGAGTTCAAACAGGACCGGCGACATGGCCAAGCACCTCCACCCGCGCGCCGCGGTCCTTCAGGAATGTCGTTACCCGCGCAAGATGCGCGGCTTCAGCGCCGGCAACGGTCAGGAACAGCGTGCCGACGGGTTGGCCTTGGACATGATCGACGCCGCCATGCACAAGGCGGAACCGGCCCGGCGCCGCCACGGCGAGGTCGGAGAGCAAGGCGCCGCGCGCGGCCTCGCCGGCGACATCGATCCGCAGGATTGTTTCCGCGCCCTCGCCCGGAACCAGCCGGCGGGCGATCTCGGGCGGCAATTGCGGCCGGATGCCGCCGAGCAGGCTGCGGGTGATCTCCGATTTTGGGTTGGCGAAGACGTGCCAGACGGCGCCCTCCTCGACGATCCGGCCGGCATCGATCACCGCCACTCGATCGGCGATCGAACGGATCACCTCCATCTCATGCGTGATCAGCAGGATGGTGAGGCCGAGCCTGGTATTGATGTCCTTGAGCAGCGCCAGGATCGAGCGCGTCGTCTCCGGATCAAGGGCCGAGGTCGCCTCGTCCGACAAGAGCAGTGCTGGTCGGGCGGCAAGCGCCCTGGCGATGCCGACGCGTTGCTTCTGCCCGCCCGACAGCGAGGCCGGATAGGCGTTGGCCTTCTCAGACAGGCCGACGAGTTGCAGCAATTCCGCCGCGCGCGCCAGGCGCTCGGCGCGCGGCCGCCCTTCGATCTTGAGCGGCAGCGCGACATTCTCCTCGACGGTCTTGGCCGACAGGAGATTGAAGTGCTGGAATACCATGCCGATGCGGCGGCGCAGCGGCTGCAGCTCGCGCTCGCTCAGACGGCCGATCTCGCGGCCCTCAATGAAGACCTCGCCGGAAGCGGGCCGCTCCAGCCCGTTCAGGCAGCGGATCAGCGTCGATTTGCCGGCGCCGCTGCGGCCGATGATGCCGAGGATCTCGCCCCTCCGCACAGTGAGCGAGACGCCGTCGAGCGCCGCTGTCGCGCCGAAGCGGCGCTTCAGGCCAACGAGGCGGACGACGTCTTCCCGCCCGGTCGGCTGGATGCGGACCTGATCGGCGCGTTCGGCCGTGACATGCTGGTTCATCTCTATGTCCGTTTCAGTGCCGCGCAAACGCGACGGCGGCCCCCGCTCAGCCGCGGGCCGTCCGTTTCTGCCCGGCGCCGATCAATAGGCGCTGATCCCGGTGCCCTTGTAGACCTTGTCGAACTCGGCCTTGACCGTATCGTTCTGATAGGAGGCGACGAGCGTCTTCACCCAGGGCTCGTTCTCGTTTCCGGCCTTGACCGCAATGAAGTTGCGGTAGGGATTATCTGCCACCGGCTCTTGCGCGATGCGGTTTTCAGGGCCGAGCCCGCTCTTCAGCGCCCAGTCGGTGTTGACGACGGCGGCATCGAGATCGTCCAGCGAGCGGCCGACGATGCCGGCGTCGAGCTCCTTGATCTCGAGCTTCTTCGGGTTCTCCGTAATGTCGGCGGTCGTCGCCAGGATGCCGGTGCCGTCCTTGAGCTTGATCAAGCCTTCATGTTCCAGCACATGCAGCGCGCGACCTTCGTTGGACGGGTCGTTCGGCAGGCCGATCACCGCGCCTTCCGGCAGGTCGGCGACCTTGGCATGCTTTTTCGAATAAAGGCCGATCGGCCAGACGCCGGTATAGCCGACCGGCACGATGTGGTAGCCTTGCGTCTTGATCTGGTTGTCGAGATAGGGCTTGTGCTGGAATGCGTTGGCGTCGATCTCGCCGCGCTCCAGCGCCTCGTTGGGCTGGGTATAGTCATTGAAGACGACGGTCTCGATGATCAGCCCTTTCTTGGCCGCCTCGGCGGTGACGACGCGCCAGACATCCTCATCCTCGCCGCTGATGATGCCGACCTTGATTGACTTCTTGTCCTCGGCGAAGGACGGCGATGGCGCGCAAAGGCCGATCACGGCCAATGTCGTGGCGAGAAGTAACGCCAATCCGGCGCGCCTGGTGATTGACGTAACGAGAGACTTTGAAGCGTTGCCGCGTCCGGACATGGTGCGTTCCTTGCGATCCTGAAATCATTTTGGCCTGGCGGGATGCGAAGCCTCGATATCAGCATCACCAATGCTGCCCGACTGGGCAAAGAAGCGCTTTTCCTCTCAAACGGGAGGTGGAAAATATTCTCTCAAAGATATTGTGCCTTGGAGAACACCGGCTGCTCGCAAGCCGGTTTTGATCGCGCAGCGGCGACGCTTACGAGGCCTGCTGCGCGGCACGCCAGGTCGGTCGACCATTTCCCCGCAAGCGAGGCTCTGTCGGCAGGCCCCGCGCTTCCTGAACGCCGAAGCCCAATCGTGTCAGGCTGGCTCGCGCCAGGGCCGCATTGCTGTCGATGACGATCAGTCCGTTCGTGTCGCCGAGGCTGGCCGCCGCCACCGACAATTCGGTACAGCCGAGAAGCGCTGCATCGGCGCCGGCCATTTGCGCGAGATGAAGCGCGCGCTCGGTCTCGGCCGCGGCTTCCGCGATCGACCCGGCCTTGACGAGCATGATCGCGCTGTCGACGCGCTCCTGAAACTCGGCGTCCTGTGGAAGGCAGAGGTCGAATCCCGCCGCCGAGATCCTGTGCTGATAGAAACCGGAAACCAGGGTGCCCCGCGTTGCGAGGTTCGCAACCCTGCCCCGGTCCAGGCTGCGGCGGATCTCCGCCACCACCGCATCGCCGATGTGGATGATCTCGGCTGACGAGTTCGCCGCCAGCCTGTCATACCAATGATGGGCGGTGTTGCAGGGCATGGCGATGCAGGCAACGCCGAGCGCGTTGAGCATCGAGACCGCAGCCCTCAGCGGGGCCAGCGGCCCGTCATGGTTGCTGAGGATCGCTTCGGTCCTGTCGGGCAGTTGCGGCACGCTGAGGATGACGCAAGGCACATGCTCGTTGTCGCGGAGCGCTTCGGTCATCCGGGTGAGCTTGAAGTAGAAGTCGGCCGATGCCAGCGGCCCGAGACCGCCGATGATGCCGAGCTGGGGACGGATGCCGTCGTCGATCATCGTACGGGCTCGGCTTCGAGCTCTTGGGCGACGGTTTCAGCGCTCAGCGCCGCTTCCCGATGGCTGGGCGCGATCATTGCCGTGCTTGCGGCCACGGTGGAGACGCTGGACAGCGTCATCAGCGTGTCCACGGCCGCGTCCACCGCGACGAACAGGGCGAACGCCGCCTCGAAAGGAAGCTTCAGATAGCCGCAGACGATGGACATCTGCGACAAGATGAGCAGGCTGCCCATGCCGCCTGTCGTGAGCGCCAGAAGCGCGGAGACGACGCCGATAAGCAAGAGGTCCGGGATCGCCAGCTGATGGCCGTACAGCTGGGCGATGAACAGGGTGCCCGAGGTGTAGACCAGCGCCGGGCCGGTTCGCAGCAGCGCCGCCTGCAACGGCACGAGCAGCTCGACCACCACGAGGTTGAACCTCAAGCGCTCGGTCAAAAGGTTGATGACCCAGGGCAGCGAGGCGACGGTGGACCGCGTCGTGATGGCCGCCATCAGAAGCGGCTGAAGGGTCTTGATCGTGGCCCAGTAGCTTCGCCGCGAGCGTATGGCAATGACGGCAAACGCGCCGGCGAGGAATGTCAAGCAGGAAAGACCCATCACCAGCAGATAGCCGCCCATCAGCATCAGCGGCTTGGTGCCGGTCGACGCGGTCTGGTCGGCGATCAGGACGAAGGTCGCGAAGGGCAATCCCCAGACGAACCAGTTGGTCAGCACCGTACAGGCCCGGTACACCGCGTTGAGCGCCTGTGAGAGGCTGAGCGACGAGGGCTGCGGAATCTTGCCCATCGCGAGCCCGAAAAGGAGGCAGAACAACAGAACCTGGATCGTCTGACCCGAGGCCAGCGCGTTGAAGACGTTGTTCGGGACCAGTTCCATGAAGATCGAATGTCCGTCTTTCGGATCCCCGGCCGACGGCGGCGGGTGGAACGGGAAAGCGAGATCGGTGGAGACGCTGCCCTGGGAATTGATGAACTCGCCGAGCTCGATGCGCGACTGCGGATTCTCGATCTGGCCGGGCTTGAGGATCAGCGAATAGCTGCCGCTGACCAGCACGGCGAGGAACGACACGACCAGCACCGCTATGCCGACCTTGCCGAGATAGCGGACCGATTTCGGGTCCTGGACCATCGCGGTGATCGAGAAGATCACGGACGAGACCAGATAGGGCAGGACGACCATCTTGAGGAAATTCAGATAGACCTGCGCCGCAGGGCTGATCGCATGGGCAAAGGCCGGATAGTACAGTCCGCACAGAATCCCAGCCAGGATCATGATGATCGTTGTCAACGGCGAGCGCAGGATGCGCTTTGCCGCGAGGCGCCAATCGAGAGGCATGGGTGCGGCTGCATCCGAGACGGCCATTGTCAGGCTTTGCTCCCCTGGCGATAGCGCGCGATGATCTCATCGGTGTTGAGGACCTGCTGGCCTCGCGCCAAATCAAGATAGAGATCGACGAAGGCCGCCAGATGCGGATTGTCCGGCCGCACGCCGACCGCGATCGTATCGACCTTGTCCGTCAGCGTGATCGAGCGCGCGACGACTGTCATCGACGGATCGTCGACCATCAGCTTCTTGATCTCGAAATCATCGCGATAGGCGAGGTCGATCGTGCCGCTGCGGATCGCATCGATGACCGTGTTCCAGCCGGCGAAGCGCCGGATCGTGGCATGCGGGAAGGTCGCCGCGGCATAAGTGGCGAAGGACGAGCCTTCGATCACGCCGAGATCGCCGGAGAAATCACGGATGATCTGTTCAGGCGGCTTGCCTTGCGCGATGCGCGCCAGGTTCACGCGGTTTGCGAGCAGCCCTTGGTGGAGCATGGCGTAAGGCCGCGAATAGAGGATAGAGCGACCGCGCTGAAGGGTGCGGCTGAGCTTGCCGATCGCCAGGTCCGCCTCACCGGTGGTCAGCTTTTGCACCATGGCGTCGAAAGTCACGGCGGACCGGTCGAGCACCGGTTCGACGCCAAGCTCCGCGGCTATGCCGCGCGCAAGATCCATATCGATGCCACCGTCTCCAGAGCCGTCCGCCGGAAAGAACGGATCCGACGCGAAGGCCGGCATGGCGATGCGCAGCTTATTGTCATTGACGACGGGTTTTGGAGCGTCTTGCGCCTGAGCCGGCGTGACCACGGCCGGCGCCTGCGCGATCAGCAGCCCTCCGCCTCCGGCTGCAAACAGCGTGCGACGTGTAAGCGGCATGCCCATTCTCAATTCGTGCAGGAGAGCCGGACAACAATTCTGACCAACTCGCAGTATGCACGCCGAAGTTAAGTAAAGGTGTCTTTTACTTTGCGCCTTTTTACATTGCAGATCGCTAAAGTGGCTTCACGAAATATGCATACTTTCTAAAATAACCAACTCGCGGCCGGGCGCGTTGTTCTGCGCGCCATGAGTCGTCAGAACGTCTCAACCCAGGGTCTCAGCTCGACTTCGAAGCTCCAGGCGCTGCGGTGCTGGCGATGGACGGCGAGATAGGTCTCGGCGATCGCGTCGGGCGAGAGGCGACGATCCGGCCGGTCAGGCTCGGTCGCTTGTCCGGCGGGCTCGATCTGGCCGTCGATGATGAAATGCGCGACGTGAATGTTCTTCGGCGCGAGCTCGCGCGCCATCGATTGCGCCAGCCCGCGCAGACCGAATTTCGGCATGGCGAAACCGGCCGAGCCGGAGAAGCCCTTGAGGCTTGCCGTGGCACCGGTGAACAAGATCGAGCCGGAGCCGCGCGCAAGAAGCCGGCGCGCCGCCTGCTGGCCGACCAGGAAGCCGCCATAGGCGCCGACAAGCAGGGCTTGCTTGACCGCTTGCGCGTCGAGTTCGGCGATCGGGCCGCGCGTGCGGCCGCTGGCGTTGAAGACGGCGATTTCGAGTGGGCCGGCCTTGTCGGCCGTCTCGAAGAGCCGCTCGACGGAGGCCGCGTCCGACACGTCGGTTTCAACGGCCAGCGCGCCGGTTTCCTTGACCAGCGTGGCCAGTTTGTCGACGTTGCGCGCGGCAAGGACGACGCCGAAACCCTCCCTGGCGAGAAGCCGCGCCAGCGAGGCGCTTAAGCCGGAGCCGGCGCCCGCGATCACTGCGACCTTGGCTGCCATGGCTTTTCCTCCTTGAGAGCTCGATATCCGGTCCGCAGGCTCGCGCCTTCGGCGGCAAGAGGCAAGAACGTGGTTGCTCGATTTTCGCCATTTGGCGCAAAAGGACCGCCTGGACAGGCCCGGTGAAAGACTTGCCTGCCGCGCCGATCCGTCCGACACGTGGTTGGACGACGATTCGGGAACAAGACCATGGAACCAATCTGGGCCGTCGGCCTGATGACCGGCACGGTGCTCGACGGCAATATCGACGTGGCGCTGATCAAGACGGATGGCGAGCGCATCGCCGACACCGGCACATACACGCTGGCTCCTTACCCCCAGTCGATCCGCGCGTTGCTCGAAGAGACGCTGCGCCAGGCGCGCGCCTGGAATTTCGAGGGACCGGAGCCGGCGATCTTCCGCGAAGCTGAAGAGGCGCTGACGCGTGCGCAATCGGCGGCGGTCAAGGATCTCGTCGAAAGCCAGAGCATGAGCATGGCCGATATCGGCATCGTCGGTTTCCACGGCCAGACCGTGCTGCATCGCGCCCCGCAGCCTGGCAAGATCGGAAGGACTCGCCAGCTCGGCGATGGCGAGCTGATGGCTTCGCTGCTCGGAACCAAAGTCGCCTATGATTTCCGCACGGCCGATGTCGCGGTCGGCGGGCAAGGCGCGCCTCTGGCCGCCGCCTATCATGCGGCGCTGCTCAAGGAAGCCGACGCCAGTGGCGACACCGCCGTGCTCAATCTCGGCGGCGTCGGCAACATTACCTGGTGGGACGGCGAGGACAATATCGTCGCCTTCGACACCGGTCCGGCCAATGCGCCGGTCAATGATTTCATCAAGGCCAAGGGCCTCGGCGAGATGGACCGCGACGGCAGGCTGGCGGCGGCCGGCAAGGTCGACGAGGAACGGCTCGCCAGGCTCTTGCAGCATCCGTATCTGACGAAACCCTATCCGAAATCGCTCGACCGCTTCGACTTCACGGCGGCGATGGCCGAAGGCCTGAATGCCGAGGATGGCGCGGCGACGCTGACGGCCTTCACGGTCTCAGCCGTCGGCAAGGCGCTCGACCTGTTGCCGCGCCGGCCGAAGCGGCTCGCGGTCAGCGGCGGCGGCCGCCACAACCCGACGATGATGGCGATGCTGGAAAGCCGCGCCGGCGTCGAAGTGGTGCAGGCCGAGACGCTTGGCTGGAAGGGCGACGCGGTGGAAGCGGAGTGCTTTGCTTTCCTCGCGGTGCGCGTGCTGCGCGGCCTGCCGATCAGCTTTCCAAGCACCACCGGCGCGCCAGAGCCGATGCGCGGCGGAAAGCTCGCCGGCTAAGCCAACCTCTTCTGCAGGAAGACGCGGCGGCGGCCGACCGGGAAATCCGGCAGCTCGCCGAACGGCTTGTAGCCCTGGCGCTCATAGACCTTCTCGGCGGTTGGATTGAAGGTATCGATCCAGGCGCCATGGCAGCCGCGCGCGATAGCTTCCCGTTCGGCGGCGTCGAGCATGCCGGCGGCAACGCCTCGTCCGCGCAGCCTTTCGTCGACCCACAGCCACTGCACATAAAGCCAGCCCCAGGCAGTGTAGCCGGAAATACCGGCAATGATGGCGCCGGTCTCGTCACGCACGAAAACCGCCAGCGGCTTTCGGCCCGACGCACCGACATCGGCATCGTTGAAGGCGGAGAGGCTCCCGCCCAGGAGAGCGAGATCCTGCGGCAAAGGCTCGGTGACTTCAAGGCTCGTCTTCATCGGCTGCGACTCCGGTTCGCAAGCCAGCCTTAGAGCAATTCCAGGGAAAGTGCGAAACGGTATTGCGGCCGCAAGCGAAGAGTGGGGTAGGCCTGTTACCGGTGACCGACCGGCCGCCATGCCGCGGCGCCGGCCGCCACCAACATCAGACCGGCCGCGATCAGCGCACAATTGGCGAAGCCGAGACTCGTATAGAGCGGGCCGAAGCCTGCCGTGCCGACGGTGACGGCGAGATAGGTGACCGCGCTGTTCAGGCCCATGATGGTGCCGCGCCGCGACGGGTCGAGCGCGGTAAGCCGCATGACCAGCACGTTCAGCCCGAAATGGTTCGCGAGGCCCCAGATGGCGATCGTCGCGATGAGCAGGCCGAAGCCGCCGCTCGCCAGCGCGATCGCGACATAGACGGCGGCGACCAACAGATAGGCGAAGGGCATGACACGACGTGCGCCGAGGCGGTCGATGACGCCATCGAGCAAAGCGGCCGCGCCGAAACCGAGGCCATAGGCGACCGCCGCCAGGCCATTGGCGCTGACCGGCTCGCCGAGGGCTTCGTGGAGATGATCGCCGAGATAGCCGTAGACGCCGTAGAAGGCGGTCATGAAGGCACCGCAGGCAATGAGCAGCGGGACGATGCCGGGAACGGCGAGCGCGCCGAGCGGCGACGGCGCCGGGCCGCCTTTCCTGGTGTCGTGCAGCGAGCTCATCGCCAGACAGGCAACAGCCGCCCCTGCGAGCAACGCCACAGCCGCGAAGACAGCGCGCCAGTGGATGAGATCGGCGAGCACCGCTGACAACGAGACGCCGGCGACCATGGAAAGCGTCCAGCCGGTCAAGACGACGCCGATGGTGCCGCTTTCGCGGCCGGGGGGCGCAATCGCGGCCGAGCTGGCATAGATCGCCGGCATGGCGATGCCCGCCGCAACGCCGGCGACGAGTTGGGCGGCCACCAAGATCGTCACCGCCGGTGCCAAGGAGCTGGCGACCAGCGCCAAAGCCAGCAGCAGCAATGCGCCCTGCAGCATGCGGCGCGCGCCGATCCGGTCGATGTAGCGGGCAAGAAAGAGCGCGCTGGCCGACGTGCCGAGGCCGAAGGCGGCGGCAGCCGTCATCACCGCCGGCACGCTGGCGCCGAAGGATGCCGCGACGGCGGGCGCTATCGGGCCCAGAACCAGCGAGTTGGAGCCGATGACGGCGATGCAGCCCGTCAGCAGATAGGCGGCGGCCGGGATTGGCGCGCGGGGCGCCGCGGTCAGAATTGCTGATTGATTGCTGTTCGACATATCATCATAATGGCCGAATTGAATTCCGCAGCAATGGAGAATTTCCATATGGACGCAGAAACAGATGACATTCAGCGGAACAAGCAACCGGCCCGCGAGATCGACCCGATCGACCGAAAAATATTAGGCGTTCTCGTCGAGGACGCGACCATCAGCTATGCCGAGCTCGGCGAACGCGTCGGCCTGTCGCCGCCGGCGGCGTATGAGCGGGTCAAGCGGCTGAAGCGCAGCGGCGCCATCCGCGCCACATCGGCGATCATCGATCCGCGGGCGGTGAAGAAGCCGCTGCTTGCCTTCGTGCATATCGACACCAGGGGCTGGGGCAAGACGCCGGAGCTGATGGCGGTCTCCAAATATCCGGAGGTCGAGGAGATCCACACGGTCGCCGGAGACACCTGTATGCTGCTCAAGGTGCGCACCGAGGACACGCGGGCATTGGAGGGCCTGCTGGCTCGGCTATACGATACACCCGGCGTGACCTCGACGCGCAGCTATGTCGTGCTGTCGACCTACCTCGAGCGGCCGGTGCAGCCGGAAATCACGAGCGAATGGCCGGCGCCCAAGCACATGGCGACCCCCATGTATTAGGTGGCCGCCAGCTGATGGCGCCTTGAACGCGCCAGCAGATAGAAGGCCGCGACATGTGTGATCATCAAGAGCGGCACGTAGAGGATCGGGATCACGTAAGTCGCGCCCAACTGTCCGGCCTGTCCCGGAAGGTCGAGCATGACGCCATGGTAGTAGTCGCCGACAAGGTCGACCACGCCCACGACATTGAAGGCGACGATGAGCGGCCAGAAGATCGCGGGCCTTGTCACCGCGAGCAGCGCCAGCATGGCGAGCAGGCCGGTGGCGAAATCGCCATAGGCGGCGAAGCTTGCGAAGCCAGGAGCAAGGCCGGAGCCGACGACGCCCGGGATAAGAAAAACAAGCCCGAAGAAGCGGAAGCTGTGCAGCGTGGCGATGGCGCGCTGCGCCTCGATCGGCTCCATCGACTTCAGCCTTGGCCAGATATAGGACGCGAAGAAAAGCAGCCAGGGCACATAGCCGAGCGCAAGGTGGATGTTGAAGATTACCGCTGGTGACATCTTCGCCTCCTATCAATGTTAGTTTTCGCAATTCCGGACGGAAAGCCGCTGAACACTTTTCCTGGAATTGCTCAGTTGACGGGAACGGCTTCGAACACCGCCGTCAGAATGCCCAGCCGTCCCTCCATCAGATTGCGCCCAAGGTTGGTGGCGAGATCGGCAAAGCCCTGCCCCATGACGACGCCGAGATTGAGCGTAGGCGGCGGGCCGGAGGCGCGGAGCTCGGCGAACCAGGCCTTGGCTATGGCCGTGTCGTCGCGGCGAACGAGCATGCCGAAGCCGGCGGCTTCGATTGCCTCGCAGGTCGCTTCCGCCGTCACCAGGAAGCTTTCGCCCGGCGTCTTCGCCCACGGCACGGGATAGAGCGGATCGCCACTATTCAGCACGACGTCGAAAGTGGCGAATTTTCCGCCCGGCTTCAAAACGCGCCTGATCTCGCGGTAGAGCAGCGGCCGGTCGGCGATGTTCATCGCCACATGCTGCAACAGCGCGGCATCGAACCGGCCGTCTTCGAAAGGCAGCGCCAGCGCGCTGCCGGTTTCGAACGACACTTGCCCGTCCTGCCCGGTTCGCGCGGTCAGATAGCGCGCCGCCTCGACGAAGGGTTCGCTGAGATCGACGCCCACCACCTCGCAACCATGGGTCTCGGCAAGAAACCGGGCAGGCCCGCCGACGCCAGATCCGACGTCGAGCACCGACATGTGGGCAGCGATGGCGGCCAGATTGGCGAGCTCAGCCGTCGCCGCCAGTCCGCGGGTGTGGAACTGGTCGAGGGTCGCGAGCTGTTCAGGCTTCAGCCGCTGTTGCTCAGGTCCAAACACCGCCAATGCGGTCTTCAATCGATCGGCTAGGCCGGTCGCGCGATAGTGATCGCGCACGCGGTCGAGTTCATCGGTCATTTCAACTTCCCTTCAGGCTTCCACAGTCACGGAAGAAATACGGCCGCTTTCTGCCGACAACTATCCGCGATAATGTCGACGGGTCATGAAGCAGAACTTCACAGTCAGGCATGGCGCGCTGGACGGCGTAGAAGCCTTCCTGAGCGTCGCGAGGCACCGCAATTTCCGCAAGGCTGCGGCAGAGCTTGCCGTCACCCCGTCAGCGATCAGCCAAGCGATACGCACACTGGAAGCGCGCATCGGTGCTGCGCTCTTCATCCGCACGACGCGCAGCGTCGGCCTCACCGAAGCCGGCGAGCGCTTTTTCGCGCGCGCCCGGCCGGCCTTCGAGGAGTTGATCGCCGCAAGCGAGATCGCGCGCGGGATGGGCCAGCGGCCGGCGGGGCTGTTGCGGCTTTCGGTGCCGCCGGCCGTGGTGGCGATGCTGCTGGAGCCGATGATCGCCTCCTTCTGCCAGGCCAATCCCGAGATCGAACTGGAGATCGTCGCCAGCGGCGAGCTGGCCGATCTCGCCGCGGAAGGGTTCGACGCCGGCATCCGCATGGGCGACTTGATCGCGCCCGACATGGTCGCGGTTCGCCTGACGCCCTCCTTTCCGATGGTGGTCGTCGGCAGTCCGGATTATCTGCGCCGGCGCGCGGCGCCCGAGCGCATCGAGGACCTGCGCGACCATGCCTGCCTGCGCCTGCGCCGCTCGAACGGTTCGGTCGCGCCCTGGTCCTTTGTCGACGGCAACAAGACCGTCGAGGCAGTCGTGTCGGGACCGCTGATCGCGCATGACTACCCGTCGCTGCTCGGGGGGGCGATCCAGGGTGTCGGGCTGGCCCAGGTGCCAAGCCCGATCGCCGAAGCGCCGATCGCTGACGGCCGCCTGCAGGCGCTGCTCGGCCGTTTCGCGGTGACCACGCCGGGGGTATTTCTCTACTATCCGGAAAGGCACCAGGTGCTGCCGAAGCTGCGAGCCTTCATCGACCACATCAGGGCGTCGGCGCGGCGTTGAAGCTTCGCCGAGCCGATCGGATGGATGGCGATCTCAGACCTGACGCATCATCGTCGGGACTCCTGGCGCCAGCGCCCTACATCTTCGCGTACCGGGACTCGATCAAGGATTGGATGCGTTCGGCGTCCGCGCGCGTGACGGGATTGTAGACGATCATGCCGAGCTCCGGACGGCCATCGACAGCGAAGACCGAGAACTCCAGCTCGATCAGCCCGATCTCGGGATGCCGCAGACGCTTCACGCCTTCGCCATGCGCCGGGACGATGTCGTTGTCGCGCCACAGCGCCTCGAATTCTGGACTGATCCGGCAAAGCTCTTCGACGAGCTGGGTGATTTCCGCGCCTGCGCCTGCCCGGGTGGCATCCGCCCTGAAGGACCCGACCACGAAACGCGCGACGCTCTGCCAATCGTCCTGTGCGTCGCGCACGCGGGGATTGCTGAACATGAGCCGGAGGATGTTGCGCTGCTCGCGCGGCAGCTTGGAATAGTCGGTCAGCATCGCGGCCGCAGCGCGATTCCAGGCCACCACATCCCATGTCGCGGTCTTGATGATCGCCGGGCTGGGGTCCAAGGCGTCGAGGACGCGCTGCAGTCGCGGCGTCACGCTGTCCACGCTTTTGTACCGGACTTCCGGCGGCCGCCCGAGCCCCAGCATGAACAGATGCTCGCGTTCGGGCTCGGTCAGCATCAGCCCGGTCGCGATGCGGTTCAGCACATCGGCGGACGGCGCGCCGCCCCGCCCCTGCTCCAGCCAGGTATACCAGGTCGGGCTGATATTGGCGCGCTGCGCCACCTCTTCACGGCGCAGCCCTTGCGTGCGCCGCCGTCCCGTGGCGAAGCCGAAGGCGGCGGGATCGAGGTGCATACGGCGATCGCGAAGGAAGGTGCCAAGCTTGTTTGTCGTCTCGATCGGCATCGCGATCCTGTTGAATATTATACCATGATAAAGTCACTACTTTAACAGAATGAGTTGTAGCGCAAATAAGGCCTCCGAACAACCACAGGAGACCTCCTATGCGTGTATTCCTTACCGGCGCGACCGGCTTCATCGGTTCCAGGATCTTGCCTGAGCTTCTCGCCGCCGGCCATCAGGTGCTCGGCCTGACCCGGTCCGAAGCTGGCGCGCGTTCGCTTGCCGCCGCCGGCGCCGAGCCCCATCGCGGCGATATCGAAGATCTCGACAGCTTGCGCGACTGCGCGGCGAAATCGGATGCGGTGATCCACACCGCCTTCGACCACAATTTCGCGAATTTCGTCGCGAATTGCGAGAAGGACAAACGCGTCATCGAAGCGCTGGGCGGGGCGCTGGCCGGCTCGGACCGGCTGCTCATCATCACGTCGGGTGTGGGCATGGGCTCCGCCGAACACGGCCAGCCGGCGAGAGAAGACATCTTCAACACCGACCATCCCAATCCGCGCATCCTGTCCGAGCTCACCGGCGCGGCAATGGCTGAGAAGGGCGTCAAAGTATCGGTGGTGCGGCTGCCGCAGGTGCATGACACGGTGAAGCAGGGCCTGATCACCCCGCTGATCGCGCAGACGCGTGCCAAGGGCGTCTCGGCCTATATCGGCGAGGGCCGCAACCGTTGGTCGGCGGCGCATGTGCTGGATGTCGCCAAGCTCTACCGTCTGGCGCTCGACAAACAGGAAGCCGGCGTGCGCTACAACGCCGTTGCCGAGGAAGGCATCGCCATGCGCGCCATCGCGGAAGTGATCGGCGCCGGCCTCAACGTGCCGGTGGTCTCCCTGTCGCAGGAGGAGGCCTCGGACCATTTCGGATGGCTCGCCATGTTCGCCGGCCTCGACATGCCGGCGTCGAGCGAATGGACGCGTGCGCATCTCGGCTGGCAGCCGACCGGACCCGGCCTCATCGCTGATCTGGAGCGGATGGATTATTCGCAAGCCGCCGCGGCCTAGCCAGGTCCTGCGGCGGTTCGGCGACCGGCTGGACCGCCGTCTGCTCTAAGCGCGCAGCAGATCCGCCAGGCTGTCGGACTTCTCGACTTTGTCGGTGAGATCCAGCCCCGACAGCAGGTCGACCAGATGGCTGTTCATCAGGGCGGCCGCGTTGCCGCTGTCGCCGGCCTCGATCGCATCGACCAGCGCATGATGGGCGTGCTTCTCGCAGGTCGCGTCACGGCGCTTCCAGTAGAGTGCGATGATCAGCGAGGAGTGCGAGACGAGGTCGCGCACGAAATTGGTGAACACCGAATGCGCGGCGATCTCGGCGATGCCGACATGGAAGCGCGCCGACAGCATGATGGCGTCGCTGTCGCGGCCGTCATGCAGCGCCTCATGCTCCTTCTCCAGGTGTGACCGCAATTGCACAATGTCCGACGGCACCGCGGCCCTGGCGGCGAGCGCGGCCACCTTGGGTTCGATCAGCGCCCTCGCCTCGAACACCTCGCGTGCCTCGATTTTCGAAGGCTGGGCGACGAAGGCGCCGCGATTGGGCTCCAGTCGCGCCAGCCGATCATGCGCAAGGGCCTGCAGCGCGGACCGGATGACCGTGCGGCTCACCGAATAGATCGATGCCAGCTCGTCCTCCGGCAATTTGGTGCCTGGAGCGAGACGATGGCTGACGATGGCGTCCCTCAATCCGTAATAGATCGGCGACCAGCGCGCCGCCGGCTTGTCGTCTCGATCTTCTTCCTTAAGTACCGTCAACATGCTTTCAATGCGCAGGCCCGAAATGGCCCGATCTGCCCCCAAATCGCCGGCAGCCCGCCCAATCTAGTATCGCTCGCGCGGCGGTCAATCCCACCGATCCGCGCGCCGGCCGGTCGCAAAGCGGCGTCAAACGGACGAAACGACCTCAGCGTCCACCGGCGACAGCGGGGCGAACATGCCGGCGAACCGCTTGCCGCGCGGCGCGGCATAGCCGCCGATCTTCGACGTCCTCAAGCCGACCTTGCACAGGCTCTCGGCCAGCGTGACGGCGCAGACGACCCCATCGAGTACCGGAATGCCGTGCTCCTCGGATAAGCTGTGCGCAAGGTCGGCCATGCCCGCGCAGCCGAGCACGATCGCCTCGGCATGGTCCTCGCTTACGGCGCGCGCGATCTCTTGCGATATCCTGTGCCTGGCATTCGAGGCCGGACGTTCGAGCTCGAGCACGGCGACCTCCGACGAACGCACCTTGGCGCAACGCGAGGCGAGACCGTATTTCGCGAGGTTGTGCTCGATCGCGGGCACCGAGCGGGCAAGCGTGGTGACGACGCTGAACTTGCCGGCGACAAGGCTGGCCATATGGAACGCGGCCTCGCCGATGCCGATGATCGGGGCTTCGCTCGCGCAGCGCGCGGCGTCGAGCCCGGTGTCGTCGAAACAGGCAATCACATAGGCATCGGCCGCCGGCACCTTGCCCATCTCGGCGATGATGCCCGGCACGGCGAAGACCTCGTCGAAATAGCCCTCGATGCTGGGCGGGCCATCGACCGGATTGACGGCGATGACTTCGGTGCCCGGCGACGCAACGCTTTGCGCCGCCTCGCCGATCTTGGCGGTCATCGAGGCGGTCGTGTTGGGGTTGATGACGAGTATGCGCATTGAAATGCCTCAGATCTCGCCGCCGAGATAAAGACGCTTGACCCGGTCGTCGGTCAGCAATTCGGCGGAGTTGCCGCTCAGCGCGACACTGCCGGTGGTCAGCGCATAGGCGCGCTGCGAGATGCGCAGCGCCATGCGGGAATTCTGCTCGACCAGCAGCACGCTGACGTTCTCGTCGCGGTTGATGGCGACGATGGAGCGGGCGATGTCCTGGACGAGCTTCGGCGCGACACCTAGCGAGGGCTCGTCGAGCAGCAAAAGCTTCGGCTTCGCCATCAGCGCGCGACCGATGACCAGCATCTGCTGCTCGCCGCCGCTCATCGTGCCGGCGGCCTGCGAGAAGCGCTCTTTCAGCCGGGGGAAGCGCCCCAGCACCATCTCCATCGACGCGGCGATCTCGGCTTTGCTGGAGCGCGTGAAGGCGCCCATCAACAGGTTGTCCCTGACCGTCATGAAGGGAAAGACGCGGCGCCCTTCCGGCACCATGGCGATGCCCATCTTGACGATCTCGTCGGGGGCGGCGGCGTCGATCCGATTGCCATTATAGTGGATCTCGCCGGACCTGATCCTGTTCAGACCGGTGATGGCGCGAAGGATCGACGATTTGCCGGCGCCGTTTGCGCCGATCAGCGCGACGGTCTCGCCTTCGTTGACCTCGAGCGAGACGCCTTTCAGCGCATAGACGTGGTCGTAGTAGAGCTCGACATTGGCGAAGTTCAGGATCTGGTTCATAGGCCGATCGCCTCGTCTTCGCTGCCGAGATATGCTTCGATCACCTTCTCGTTCGCCTGGATTTCGGGCGGCGTTCCCTCGGCGATCTTCTGTCCGAAATTGAGCACCACGATGCGGTCCGAGATCTTCATCACGGCCGGCATGTCGTGCTCGACGAGCAGGATGGTGAGGCCGAGATCGCGCAGGCGCCGCACCATCGCCACCATGCGCATCGTTTCCTCGTGGTTCATGCCGGCGAAGGGCTCGTCGAGCAGCAGGATCGAAGGGTTGGTGGCCAGCCCGATGGCGATGCCCAGCGCCCGCAAATGGCCGTGCGGCAGGTTGCGGGCCGTCTCGCCGGCGAGCGAGGAGAGGCCGAGCAGCGCCAGGATCTCATCGGCCGATTGCCCGAAGGCCGCTTCGTCCGTCTTCGCCGTACCCGTGCCGATGAAGAAGCCGAGGAGGCTCGCCGTCGAGCGCAGGTGATGCGCGATGACGACGTTGTCGCGCACGCTCATATTCTTGAAAATGGTGGTCTCCTGGAAGGTGCGCACCACGCCCTTGCGGGCGGCGATGTGGGGGGCGAGGCCGGAGATCCGTTCCCCTTTCAAACGCACTTCGCCCATGGTCGGTCGCAGGAAGGACGAGATCAGCTTGAACAAAGTCGACTTGCCGGCTCCGTTCGGGCCGATCACCGACAGGATCTCCTTCTCGCGCACCGAGAAGGACACGTTGTTGACCGCGACCAGACCGCCGAAGCGCTTGGTGAGACGCGAGACTTCGAGCATTTCGGCCATGGCTCAAGCCTTCTTCCGGGTCGTTTCGGCAAGGCTGAGCAGGCCGTTGGGCAGCACCAGCATCAGGACGATCATCAGGCCGGAATAGATGAGGAGCTGGAACTCGCCGGTCTGGAACAGAAGGTCCCAGCCGAAATAGAGCACCAGCGTGCCGAGCATCGGCCCGAACACATAGCCAAGGCCGCCAAGGAAGCAGTTCAGCATGAAGTTGACGGAATCGGTGACCGTGAAGCTCGACGGATAGATCGATTGCGAGATGGCGGCGAAGATGGCGCCGGCCATGCCGCCGAAGAAGGACGACACGGCATAGGCGATGATGCGCAGATAGGCGATGTTGACGCCGATCGAGGAGGCCAGCTCCTCGTTCTGCTGCAGCGACTGGCAGAGCTTGCCGATGCGCGAATGGACCAGCCGGTACATCACGCCGAAGCAGACCACCATCAGCGTGACCGCCAAAAGATAGAAGGCAAGCCGCGAATTCTGCAGCGTGGCGAAATCCGGAATGATGGTCAGGCCGAAGACCGACAGCGCGCCGGGCAGCGGAATGCTGACGATGCCCTTGGCGCCGTTGGTGATCGGCAGCGCCAGCGCGAGCAGCCGCGCCACCTCCGTCAGCACCAGCGTGACCATGGCGAAATAAACGCCGCGCAGCCGCAGGATCGGCAGCCCGATCAGCACGCTCGCCGCTGCGCAGAAAAGTCCAGCCACCGGCAAGGTCCACCAAAACGACCAGCCATAGATTCATCACCAATATGGCCGAGACATAGCCGCCCATCAGCGCATAGGCGCCCTGGCCGATGTTGATGCGGCCGATATAGAAGGTGAGCCATACGCCGGCGCTGGCGATGCTGAGCAGCGCCACGGAGGTCAGCGTGTAATAGAGATCGAAGCGGCCGCTTGCCAAGATCGCGACCGGCACGGCGACGAAGACGATGGCCAGGAAGGCCACAACCGACGCGATTTTGATGTTGCGATTGCGGGTCATGGCGCCATCAACCCCACGGCTTGCCCATCAGCCCATTGGGGCGGATTGACAGGAACACCATCAGGGCGGCGAAGATGACGAGATACGTGATGTCGCCATATTCGCGCAGCACGGTGAGGCCGACCGACTCCATCATGCCGAGGATGAAGCCGCCGGCGATCGCGCCGCCGACGACGCCGGCGCCGCCGATCATCACCATCAGGAAGGCCTTGATGGAGATCGGCCCGCCAATGCCGGAATTGACGCCGGTGATGGTGACGAGCAGGCCGCCGACGACGCCGGCCAGCATGGCGCCGAGCGCAAAGCCGATCATCGAATAGCGGTCGACGCGCACGCCCATCAGCTGGGCCGCGATGCGGTCCTGGGCGAGAGCGCGCATGGCGCGGCCGACGCGGCTGTATTGCATATAGAGGACGAAGGCCGCGATGAAGACGATCGCCAGCGCGCCGACGACCATGCGGTCGTAAGGCATGATGATGCCGGCATCGTTGAAGACGCCCTTGACGATCTTGGGAACGCCGCGCTGTTTCTCGCCGAACAGAAGCAGGATGACGGCGTCGAAGAAGAAGGCCGTCGCGGCGGCGAGCAGCATCGTGCTCTCCTCGCGGTGGCTGCGCCTGATGACGGTGCGGAAGAGGAACTTCTCCATCAGCGCGCCGATGACGGCGAGCGTGACGCCGGAGGCGAGCAGCGCGACCACGAAAGGCAGGCCGAGCTGGCCGTAGACCGTGTAGGTGATGAAGCCGCCCAGCACATACATCTGGCCGTGGGCGAAATTGAGCACGTTCATCAGGGCGAAGATCAGGGTAAGGCCCAGCGCGATCAGCGCGTATTGAGCACCGAGATACAATCCGTTGGCGATGACCTGTTCCATGGATACCTTCGATCTGCCGCGGGGTCCGGCCTATCGGCCCCCGCGGCAAGCTGGAGGGAATGACGCCCGAAGGTAACGCTAGTCGACGGAGCCGACGAACAGGGTCTGGAAGGCGCCATCCTTGTATTCGTTGACCACCATCGGGACCGAAAGCTGACGCTTCTGGCCGAAGGACGTCATGCCGACATAGCTGAGCTTGGCGTCGCCCTTCAGGAACGGATTGGGCGCCGAGAAAGTGTCCATGGTCTTCTTGAATTCGGCGACGTCATTGATGGCCGCAGGATTGGCCTTCAAGGTCTCGATGATGTATTCGAGCGCATAGACCTTGGTGTTGGACTCGTCGTTATATTCGCCGAACATCTTGGTGTAGCGGGTGACGAATTCCTTCATCGCGTCCGAGGCAATCTCCGGCGTGGAGGCGCCACCGACGGAGATGAAGCCGTTAGCGTATTCGCCGGCGCCCTCTTCCAGGACCTTGGCGTCCTGCGCGGTTTCGGTCGAGATCAGGCCTTCGTAGCCGAGCTCGCGGGCGGCGCGGATGAGCAGCGGCGCGTTGGCCGGCGCCACGCCGGACAACACGAGAAGATCAGGTTTCAACGCGACGATCGGCGTCAGCACCGGCGTGAAGTCGCGGGTGTCGTTCTGGTAGGTGTCGTTCTGGGCGACGATCTCCAGACCGAGCGCCTTTGCCGCCTCGACGCCGCTGTCGCGCTGGCTGAGCGGGTCGGATTCATTGGCCGCGACGAAGGCGATCTTCTTCACACCTTTGTTTTCCTTGAGGTATTTGTAGATCGCCGGACCGGACTGGTAGTTGGCGATCATGCCGAGCACGGCATTGGAGGCCGGCTTCTGGTAGAGCGCTTTGGGGAAGGCGTAGGGGAAATAGATGATGCCGTTGGCCTCGGCGACGGGGCGCACCGCAGCGGCGCCGTCATCGACATTCGGCCCGACGACATAGTGGATCCCTTCCTGCGCCATCTTCTCCATGCCGGCGATGGCGCGCTTGGGATCCTTCTGGTCGTCGAAGGTGACGATGTTGATTTTGTAGGTGTCGTTGCCGATCTTGACGCCACCGGTCTCGTTGATCCAGGCGGCACGGGTCTGCATCGAGCGCACATTCGACGTACCCCAGGCGGCGGCGGGGCCGCTGGTAACGCCGACGAAGCCAATCTTCAGTTCCTTGTTGTCAGCCTGCGCGGACGAAATGCCGAGAGCGGCAAGCGCCAGGGTCGAGACGGCGCCGAGCGCCATTGATTTCAGAGTCGAGCGACGGTTGATCATAGCTTCAGTTCCCCTTGGTTATCGCGCTTTGTGTTTTGCTCGTAGGCTGCGCGTATAGCGTAAGGGAAACCGACTGCGACAGATTGTCAACATCTTTCTTTATTATTGTATACAATAGTTGGGCGGAATGTGTGCGACGGCCCACCGACCATAATGGATCGGCATTCAAAGCAGTCCGGCCGACCACAGCCCCTCCAGCGACTCCGATAGGTTCGCAGGATCATCAATGCAAAAATAGTCGAGGCTTATCGAAATCCAGCCGCCTAGGAATGCAGGCGAGGGATCCTACTTCCCGCAATAGCGATCGTTGATGTCGTTCACCGCATTTGCGTCCGGTCCGACGCGGTGATACGCGCAGGCGCCCGCCGCCGTTGTGGACATCTGCTGGTCGTAGTAGCGCGGACCGCCGAACAGCGTCTCGATAATGTCGTCGCTGGCCGGAACATAACGCTCCCGTTCGACAACGCGGTAGCGGTGTTCGCCGGCGGCAGCGGGCCCTGCCATCGCGGCTGCCGCGGCAAGCATGAGCGCGGCGATCGCAAAATCTTTCGTCATGAACGGCAACCTTTCTGGCAATTGGACCTGCAGCATATCCAAAATCGCCAGCGGGGCAAAAGTTCCGCAGCTGCTTTCATCCCAGCTAAATGCATATGCCGCAGCTTGTCGGGATTGCGCATGACATAGATCGCCGTGATCCTGCCGTCCTCGTTGTCGCGGGCCGTGCCGCTATCCGGATCCCGAACAGTATCGGCAATCGCGACGGCGGATTTTCGATAATGGCCGGCTCCGATCCCGGATATCCTGTATTCGTTCGGCCACCATTCGCGGAGGCCCAAGGAATAGTCCGATGACAGCCAGAGTGATCGTTCTCGACGCCAAGCCGCTGGGCACGGAAGATGTCGCCGAGATCGCGCGCCGCAACGACCGGCTCGTGCTCGGCGAGGAAGCCTTGCGCCGCATCCGAGCCAGCCGCGCCCTGATCGAGCATCTCACCCAGCTCGGCAGGCCGCTCTACGGCGTCACAACCGGGCTTGGCGCCTGTGTCGACACGCCGCTCGCCGAGGCCGATCTTATCGCTTTCCAGCACAGCGTGCCGCTCAGCCACTCCATGGGCGCCGGTCCGTCGCTGCCGACCGAGGCGGTACGGGCGCTGATGGTAGCACGCATCTGCGGTATGGCGGCGGGCGGGACCGGCACCTCCGAAGGCGTGGTACTCGGCCTCCTCGCCGCGCTCAACGCCGGCGTCCATCCGGTCATTCCGAGCTGGGGATCGGTGGGGGCTGCGGATCTCGCGCCGCTCGGCCATCTGGCGCGGGCTCTGGGCGGCGACGGCGAGAGCGAATATCAGGGCAGGATCATGCCGTCGGCCGAGGCGCTCAAGCTCGCCGGGCTCGAACCGCTCGACCTGCGCGAGAAGGACGGCCACGCCATCATCGTTGCCAACAGCCTTTCGACCGGAACGGCGTGCCTGGCCCTCGAGGAGGTCGCATGCCTGATCGACTGGTCGCTGGCGGCGGTGGCGCTGAACTATGAAGCCTTTCGCGCGTCGCTCAAGGCAATCGACGAGGACGCGCTGGCGGCGCGGCCGGCCTTCGGCCAGCAAGAGATCGGCGCGCGGCTGCGGGCGGAGCTTTCGGGCAGCGGGCTGTGGCAGGACAACGCCGCGCGGCGGCTCCAGGATCCGCTCAGCTTCCGCTGCGTGCCGCAAGTGTGGGGCGGACTGCTGCATGCCTATGAGGAGGCGAAGCTCGCGACCGAGATCGAGCTTGGCCATTCCGGCGACAATCCGGTCATCCTGCCCGAGGCCGAACGGGTCGTCTCCAACGGCAATTTCGACCTCACCGCCTTCACGCTGACCTGGGAGAATCTCGGCCAGGCGCTGGCCCACTGCGCGGTCGGCACCGCCAACCGCTCGATGAAGCTGATGTCGCCGACCGTGGCGGAGCTGCCGCGCTTCCTGTCGGCCAGAGGCGGCAGCCGCCAGGGCTATGCGGAACTGCAGAAGCCGGTCGCCGCGCTCGAAGCGGAAATCCGGCACCTTGCCAATCCGATGTCGCTCAGCCCTCTACCCATCTCGGACGGCGTCGAGGACCAGTCGTCGATGGCGCCGCGCGTGGTGGCCAAGACGGCTGGGATCATCGAGCGGCTGCGTTATCTGGTGGCGATGGAACTGATCTTCGCCGCGACCGGCGTGGAACTGCGCGGCGTGCTGGACTCGATGGGCGAAGGACCGCGGCGCAGCTACGATGCCGTGCGGGCGCTGGTCGCCCCGCTGGACGACGACCGCGAGATGAGCGCCGACATGGCTCGCGTCGCGCGCATGGTGGCGGGGCCGCGCCTGTAGGGGGCCAAGAGCCCCCCTCAACAATCGCAGCACTGCTCGGCGCGGCCCCGTTCGGGATACCCGGGCGTCAGTGGTAGTAGATACCGCCGTCGACGTTGAGCGCTTGGCCGGTGACGAAGGCGGAGAGGTCGGAGGCGAAGAACAGCACCGGGCCGACGATGTCTTCCGGCGCGCCGAGGCGCTTCAGCGCGGCGACGTCCTCCCAATGGCGGATAGCGGCTTCGCTGCCCAGATTGTTCTTGCCCATCTCCGTCAGGATGATGCCGGGGCAGATCGCGTTGACGGTGACGCCATCCATGCCGACCTCCTGCGCCAGCACGCGGGTGAGCGTGATCACCACCGCCTTGGTCGCGGCGTAGTGGCCCTGCGTCGGCACGCCTTGCCGGCCGGCGATCGAGGCGATGTTGATCACCCTGCCCGACTTCTTCGCGCGCATATGAGGCAGCACCGCCTGGCACATCATCAGCACGCCCTTGGCGTTGACGTCGAAATGCGCGTCCCAATTGGCCTCGTCGAGGTCCTGGAGCAGGCTGGGCTTCAGGATGCCGGCATTGTTGACCAGCACGTCGATGCCGCCTGCCGCTTCAAGCAGCGCCTGCGCGGTCGCCTCGATGTCCTTCTTCTTGCTGACGTCCATCGTGTAGACATAGGCCTTGCGGCCGGCCGCCTCGATCTCGCCCTTGGTCACGTCGAGCTCGGCCGCCTGCGAGGGCAGATCGGTGATGGCGACATCGAAGCCCGCTTCGGCGAGCCCCTTCGCGAGCGCCCTGCCGATGCCGCGGCTCGCGCCGGTGACGAGGGCCGTCTTGCCCTTGGCCTCAGGAAGAATGGTCATGCTGCTTCCACCTTTGATGTCTTGACCGGAAGCGAGTTCATCGCCGCAACCGTGTCTTCGAATGAAACGAGTTTGCCGTCGGAGCCGAGCCCCATCGCCACCTTGGCGGCGACCGCGCTGGCAAAGCGCGCGGACTGCTTCAGGTCCCAGCCCTTGACGATGCCGACGATGATGCCGGCGGTGAAGGAGTCGCCGCAGCCCGTGGTGTCGAACACCTCGACTTCGAAGGCAGGCAGATGGAAATCCTCGCCATGTTCGGGCGAGACATAGACGCCGCCGGCACCGAGCGTCAGGATGCAATTCTTCACGCCCCTCGCCTTGAAGAAAGCGGCGACGCGGGCCGGATCGCGGACATGCGCCATCTCGCCGGCCTCGTCGATGCTCGGCACGAAATAGTCGATGTAGGGCAGGCACGGCTCGACCAGTTTCCAGGTCTCCGGTGTCGCCTGGATGAGATCGAAAGTAGTAACACGGCCAAGCTCCTTGGCGCGCTTCAAGAGCTTGACGGTCGGCTCGCCGTCGAAGCGCTTTAACAGGCCGGTGCCGCCGACATGGACGACCGTCGCATCGAGCGCCGCGTCGAGATCGGCATCGGCGACATCGAACAAGGTGGCGGTGCCCGGCACATGCAGGCGGGACGTTCGCCATCCGGCCGCACCGGCAGAATGGTGGACGAGGTCTGGACGCTGCCGTCGCGGCGGACAAGGCTGGTCTCCAGCCCGTATTTCTTCAACTTGGCGAGGAACCAGTCGCCCATGTCGTCGGTGCCGAGCGTGGTGACGGCGCGGGTCTTCAAGCCAAGGATGGCGCAGTCCATGCCGGTCGCGCCGGCTGTTCCGGCGACCGTCATGCGAATCTCCTCGATATAGTCGGCGCGGCCGCCTTCGGGGATACGCGAGACCGGCCGTCCCAGGATGTCGAGGACGTAGAAGCCGATCGAGCTGACGTCGAATTGGGGCATGGCTGACTTAACCTTTCGAACTCAATGGGCGGCACGGCGCAGGCCGAAGCTTGCGGCCAGCACCAGGAAGACGAGCACGCCGATGCCGACCTGCTGCCAATAAAAGTTCCAGCCGACCAGCAGCAGCCCGTTCTTGACAATGGCGAGCAGCAACACGCCGAGCAGCGTGCCGATGACCGATGGCTTGCGCTCACGGCTCAGCGTCGTGCCGATGAAGGTGGCGCCAATCGCGTCGAGCAGGAAGGCGTTGCCGGAGAGCGGCACGTAGGACTTCACCGTCGCCGACAGCAGGATGCCGGTGACGCCGGCGAGCAGCGCGCACAACACATGCACCATCGACAATTCGCGCGGCACGCGGATGCCGGAATACCAGGCCACGCCCGGCTGCGCGCCCATTGCCTGCACATAGCGGCCGAAGACGGAACGGTGCAGCAGGACATGAACCGCGACGACGAGCACGATCAGCACGATCACCGGCGTCGGTACGCCGAACAGAGCGGTGCGGGCGATGGCGTTGAACTGATCTGCTGCATAACCGCTGGTGAGATAGATCGGCTGGCCACCGCTGGTGGCGAGCTGCTGTGTGCTCTGGCCGATGAAGAGCACGCCGAGCGTCGCCAGGAACGGGCTGATGTTGAGCCTAGTGATCAGGATCGCGTTGAGAATGCCGACGATGAGAGCGGCGCCGAGCCCGCCCGCGACGCCGGCCACGCCGCTGTAACCGGCGGCCAGAAACATGACGAAGATCATGCTTGCCATGTCGACGGACACGCCGACGGAGAGATCGATGCCGCCGGACGAGATGACGATGGTCAGCCCGAGCGCCACGATCGCCAGCATGACGACGTTGTTGACCAGCACGTTGAAGAGGTTGGCGGGCGTCAGGAAGGTCGGGCTCGCCACGGCAAAGAAGATGACGATGGCGGCGAAGGCGATAAGCACGCTGTATTTGGCGAGGAAGCCGCGCACACTCACCTTGGCTGAGTTGTCGTTGGCCAAGACGCTCATCGCGAACCCTCCGAACCGCGGGCAAAGGATGTGATGGCCACCACCAGCAGGATCAGCGCGCCCTGCACGCCGTTGACCCAGTAGCTAGAGACGTTGAGCAACTGAAAACCGTTGGCCAAAAGGCCGATGAACAGCACGCTGAGCAGCGTGCCGCCCATGGTCGGCACGAAGCGGCGGGAGAAGACGGTGCCGAGCAGCGCCGCCGCAAGCACCGACAGAAGCAATTCGCCCGAGCCGGGCGTGCTGGCCGACAGGCGCGAGACGGTGAGGATGCTCGCCACCGCCGCGCAGAAGCCGCTCAGCACATAGGTGAAGGACACGTAGAAGGGCACGCCGATGCCGGCGGCGCGCGCCGCCTCGGGATGCCCGCCGACGGCGTAGAGCCTGAGACCGAACGATGTCCCGTGAACGACCACGATCATGATCGCGGAGAAGACGATCAGCGCCCAGGCAAGCGCGGAGATGCCGAGGAAGCTGCCCGAAACCAGCACGCCGAGCAGCGGGGAGGATGCGCCGACCACCGTGTTCTGGGTGAGCGTGAGTTCCATGCCGGCCGCGACGTTGAGCACGGCAAGCGTTGCGAGCAGTGGCAGGATGCCAAGGCCGACCACGGCAAGGGCGTTCAGCGCGCCGACCGCCATGCCGACGGCGATGGCCGCCAGCACCGAGAGGAAGTCGCCATAGCCCATCGACAGAAGCGTCGCGTAGACGGCGGCGCAGAGCCCCATATTGGCGGCGATCGAAAGGTCGATGCCGCCTTCGGTGACATCGGAGCCGCCGCCAATGATGACGGAAGTCATGCCATAGGCGAGCACGCCAAGGATCGCCGACTGCTCGACGACATTGATCAGGTTGAAGGTCGAGGTGAAGCCCGGCGCGAAGATGACGAAATAGGCCATGATCGCGGCGAAAGCGGCGATCGCGCCCAGCCGCACGACGAGCGCGCTAAAGCGGCGGCCGGAGCTTTTCGCGGCGGCCTGCTTCTCGTCGGAAACGCCGACTTCGGCGTGGAGAACGGTCGTGCTCATGCGGCTACTCCATCAACGTTCGAGCGCGCGCCGGATGAAGCCGCCAGCAGCGCGTCGCTGTTCATCGCAGGACCGGAGAAGCTGCCGGCGAGCCTGCCGCGATAGACGACCAGAACGCGGTCGCAGACGCCGACCAGTTCGAGCAGATCGGAGGACAGAAGCAGGATCGCCGCGCCCTCGCCCGCAAGCCGATTCAGGAGATTGTATATCTCGACCTTGGCGCCGACATCGACGGCAACCGTCGGTTCATCCAGCACATAGACACGCGACTGGCAGCTCAGCCATTTGGCGATAGCCACCTTCTGCTGATTGCCGCCGGAGAGCTCACGCACCAGCGCGTCGCGATGCTGTGTCTTGATCGACAGTTCCTTGATCAGGCTGTCCACCGCCTGTTTCTCAGCGCCACGGCTGACCATGCCAGTCCGCGAATAGCGGCGCAGGCTGGCCAGGGAAATGTTCTCGCGCACCGACAGCCCGAGCGCCACGCCGTGCGCGCGGCGATCTTCCGGCAGCATGGCGATGCCGTCGCGCACGGCCCTAACCGGCGTCGACAGCGACAGCTCCCTGCCCTCGACCTTGATCTGGCCGCCGTCGGCGGTCTTGAGGCCGAACAGGCACTGGACGATCTCCTTGGCGCCGGAGCCCAACAGTCCGGTGAGGCCGACGATCTCGCCGGCGCGCACGTTGAAGCCGATATTCTCGAAGCTGCCGGCAAGCCGCAGGTTGGAAACCTCCAGCACCGGCGCGCCCAGCGTGACCGAGCGCTTCGGAAACATCTCCCCGACATCGCGGGCGATCATCATCGCAATGATTTCGTCGATCGACGTCTGACGCGGATCGACCGTGCCGACATCGGTGCCGTTGCGCATCACGGTGACGCGGTCGCAGAGCTTCTCGATCTCCTGCATGTAGTGGGAAATGAAGACCACGGCGATGCCGTCGTCGCGCAGCCGGCGCAGCACGTCAAACAGGCTGTCGACCTCGCGCTTGACCAGTGCCGCGGTCGGCTCGTCGAGCACCAGCACCGATGCTTTCTGCGCCAGCGCGCGTGTGATCTGCACCACCTTCTGCTGCGCCGTGGTCAGGTCTTTCACAAGAGTTCCGGCCGGCAGCTCCATGCCGAAGAAACGCTTCAGCAGGTCCGCGGCCTTGCGCTCCATGGCGCGGCGGCTGACGAACGGGCCGAGGCCGATCTCGTGGCCGAGGAAGACGGCTTCGCCGACGGTCGCGGTCGGCACCAAGAGCCTGTCCTGATGGATGAAGTGCACGCCGAGCTTCTCGACCGAAGCCGGCGTCAGCGCGCTGACGGTCTCGCCGTTCATAACGATCGAGCCGCTGTCCGGCTTGATGATGCCGGCCAGCACCTTGATGATGGTCGACTTGCCGGCGCCGTTCTGGCCGACAAGACCGAGGATCGAACCGCGCGCGATCTCGAGATTCGCGTTCTCCAGCGCGCGCACCGGACCGAACCGCTTCGATATACCCGTCATCGATACAGCAATGTCACGCTTTGCTGTCTGCATAGCCGTCAATCCTGGTTGGATGTGACGGGCAGCCACAGAGCCTGGCTGCCCGCCGTTTCGTTCCGTCCTATTTAACGCCAGCCTTCTCGGCAGCGTCGAGGAACGGCTTTCCTTTTTCGGCGGCGTTTTCCTTGTTGATCAGCACCGAAGGCACGAAAGTGAACGGCGGCACCTTCTGGCCGGCCAGATATTTCGCGGCGTTATCGACCGAGGTCTTGCCGATCTCATAAGGCTGCTGCGCCGCGACCGCGCCGGCCGACGACTTCGGATCCATCACCATCTTGATGACTTCCGGGCTGCCGTCGATGCCGTAGGTCTTGACCTCGTTGCGGCCGGCGGCTTCGACCGCCTGCGTGGCGCCGATCTGCGGCACGTCCCAGCAGGCCCAGACCGCGCCGATCGAGCCCTTCTCGGGCGATTTGGTCAGCATGTCGGTGACGTTGGAATAGGCGCTCTGCACCGTGTTCGGGATGACGTCGCGCAGCTCAGGCTCGACGATCTTCACATCCGGGAACGAGGTCAGCACATATTTCAGCTGGTCGTAGCGGACCTTGCAGACCGGCACGCTGTAGAAGCCGTTGAAGACCAGCACATTGCCCTTGCCGCCCATGTCGGCGACCATCTGCAAGGCGATCTCGGCGCCGATATTGTAGTTGTTGGAAGTCGTGTTGTTGATGGCGTGCGCCGTCGCCGTATCGACCGTGAACAGCGGGATGCCGGCATCGCGGATCTTCTGCAGCCATGGGTTCAGCACTTCGAGGTTGCCGAGCTGCTCGATGATGGCGTCCGGCTTCTGCGCGATCAGCGTCTGCAGCTGCGCGATCTGCTGCTGATCCTTGCGGCCGGCGTCGAGCGCGATGACCTCGCCGCCGAGTTCCTTGACGCGGTCCTGGATGCCTTTGAAGGCCATCAGATCCCAATAATGGTCGGTGCCGATGGCCGAGACGCCGATGCGCTTGCCCTTGAGCGAAAGCTCCTCGGCGCTCGCGCCGTAGACGGCGGCAAGGCTGCAAGCCGCCGCCAACCCCCAAGCGAGCGCCTTGACGAGGCTTTTCATGGATCCGGTCATTTTTCATTTCCTCCCTTGTTGATCGCTCCGGGCCTTCCCGGAGGATATGCGAAACCATGGTCCTCCGCTTAGGCGGCGGCCTCCTTGTCGCGCAGGCCGTAGCTCGCCATGCGCTTGATGACGTTTTCGATCTCCTCGTCGGACAGGATCGGCGGCTCGCCGATCTGCAGAGCGCCGTGATACTGGCGCGCCAGCGTCTCGACCTCGACCGCCAGCCACATCGCCTGGGCGAGGCTCGATCCGATGGCGATCATGCCATGCTGGGCAAGCAGGCATGCCTTGCGGTCGCGCAGCGCCTCCACCGCATGCGCCGAAAGCTCCGCCGTGCCGAAAGTGGCGTAGGGGGCGCAGCGTATGTCGCTGCCGCCGGCGACCGCGACCATGTAATGGATCGCCGGTATCTTCCTGCCCATGATGGCGATCGTCGTGCAGTAGGTCGGATGCGCGTGGACGACGGCGTTGACCTCGGGCCGCGCCTTCATGATGTCGAGATGGAAGCGCCATTCGCTGGACGGCGGCAGGCGGCCATCGACGTCGCCGTCCCAGCCCATGAAGACGATGTCTTCCGGCTGCAGCGTGTCATAGGGCGTGCTGGTCGGCGAGATCAGCATGCCCTCGCCATGGCGCCGGCTGATGTTGCCGGATGTCCCCTGGTTGATGCCCAGCGCGTTCATCTCGATGCAGGCATCGATGATGGCCTGGCGCGCCTCAAGGTCCGAAAGGGTCATGCGATATTCCAATCCTTGCGAGGCCAATTACCAGGCCGTGTAGCCGCCATCGATCGACAGGATCGCGCCGGTGACGTAGCTCGAGGCCGGCGACGCCAGGAACAGGATCGCCGAGGCGATTTCCTGCGGCTCGCCCAGCCGGCCCATCGGCGTCATGTCGATCCAGGTGTTGAAGAGTTCGGGGCGCTCGCGCATCTTCAGCGTCATCTCGGTGCCGACATAGCCCGGCGCCAGCGCGTTGACGCGGACGCCAGATTTCGCCCACTCGACGGCAAGCGCCTTGGTCATCATGTGCACGGCGCCCTTGCTCACCATGTAGGACGGCGCGGTCTGCGGGCGGTTGATGATCAGGCCCGACATCGAGCCGAGATTGACGATCGAGCCCTTGTTGCGGGCGACCATCGAGCGGCCGAAGGCGCGCGAGGCCCAGTAGACGCCGTTGACGTTGACATCCATCACCAGGCGCCATTCCTCGTCCGGCGTGTCGAGCGCGGTGTTGAGGCGCGCGATGCCGGCGCTGTTGACCAGGACATCGACCTTGCCGAAATCGCTGACAATCCGAGCGGCCATCGCTTCGACGGCCTGCGCATCGGTGACGTTCAGCACGCGGCCCTCGACACTTGCAACCCCGGCGGCCTTGAGCGCTTCGGCAGCGGCTTTCAGGCCATCGGCATTCATGTCGAGAAGCACGATGCGCGCGCCGCAAGTTCCGAGCGCCTTGGCGGCCTCGAGGCCGATCCCGCTGGCGCCGCCGGTGACGACGGCGACGTCGCCCGTCAGGTCGAATTGCGACCGGTAATCCATGCACGTCCTCCATCAGGACAGGCGCGAGCGCGGGCAAAATGCCACCCTCGCCGCCGAAGCAGCGCCGCAAGCTGACCGGTCCTGATAATGCCTTCGGGGTCAGGCTCCTCCCGACCCCACGGCAGGGACGTTACAGAAGCTTCCGGGGCCCGTCAATCTGGTTATAACCAGAAAACGGAATCTTTTTGTATGGGCGCAACTCAGGTTCGATCGACGCCGTTCACGGTCGCCGACGGCTGCTCGACCGCCATGTGGATGCGGGCAACGGAGGAGTTGTAGAAGGCCTCGTAATATTCGAGCGCGGCACCGTCGGCGTCATAGGCGATCGACTCGATCGCGATCAGCGGCGTGTTGGCGGCGACGCCCATCTGATCGGCCTCTTCCTTGGTGGGCAATGCCGCGCGCAACCAGCGATCGGCGCGCTTCACAGTGAGGCCGAAGACGGCGCGGATGGTGCCGAAGACCGACTGGTTTTCCGACAGGATGTTCTCCAGCCCCGGCACGCGATGTCCCGGCAGGCTGATGCGCGTCATGGTGATCGGCGAGCCGTCGGTCATGTAGACGCGGCTGATCCGGACCACGCTGCCATTGGCGGGAATGCCGAAGACCTTCGATTCCTTCTCGCTCGGAGGACAGCGGTAGATTTCCAGCGTGCGGGTCGATACCTTGTGGCCCTTGGCAGTCAGGTCGTCGAACACGCCGAGATTGGCAGTCATGAAGTCGACATGCTCGCGGGGTGCCGCAACGAACATTCCCTTGCGCGGCATCTTGATGATGCGGCCTTCGTTGGAGAGCGAGCCGATCGCCGCGCGCACCACGGGGCGCGAGACGCCGAAGAAATCGCAGAGCGCCTGCTCGGAGGGAATGCGCGAATTGGCGGCGAGCAAGCCGGTGTTGATCGCTTCCTCGACCTGGTTGCGCAACTGCACCCAGAGCGGCGCCGCCTCGTCGCGGTTGAGCTGAACTTTCGAGCCGATCGAGCGGAAAGCCTCGGCCGCCTCGGCGTCCTCCTGATCGTAACGAGGACGCCCGCGCATTCTGGTTGCTTGTTCCATTCGGTCCTGCCGCATTTCATTTGCCGCGACTCAAAAAGCGGCAGCGCCTCCCTAGCGGAGACCACCGGCCATTTTCACGCTCTCCGGCAAGTTTCGCAACCATAGCATGGCGGCAGCCCCCAGAAGCGGCCCGGGAACCAAGAGCAGGAAGGCCCAGCGCCAGCCGCCGATGAAATCGGCGAAGCGCGGCGTCAGCCAGATGGCAAGTACCGTCAGCGCGAAGCCGGCGCCCAGTTGCACCGAAAGTGCTGTGCCGACGAAGCGACGGTCGGCAAGCTCGGTGACGGCGGCGGAGAACTGCGCCGAATCGCCGATCACCGAAACGCCCCAGATGATCGCCACCAGCATGAAAAGCCACAGCGGGCCGGTGAACAGAAACCCCATCAGCAACGCGCAGCTTCCCGACACCAGCATCATGCCGGCAGTGGTAGCGGTCCGGCCGATGCGGTCCGACAGATAGCCGCCAAGCAAGCAACCAAGGATGCCGGAAGCGACGACAAGGAAGGTCGAAAGCGAGGCAGCAGCGGCAGTCCTGATCGCCTGAGCCTCGAAAGCGGCGCGCGTATAGGCAAGCAGCCAGGCCCACATGGCGTAGAGCTCCCACATGTGACCGAGATAGCCGAGATTGGCGAGCAGCAGCGGCTTTTCACGGAACACCTGACCGATGCGCGAAGGCTCGAACACCGCCTTGCCGAAGGGATAAGGGCCCTCCTTGGCGAACAACAGAAACAGCAGCGCGCCGATGGCCGTCGCCACACTGGCGGCGGCGACCACCGGCCGCCAGTCGAGCGCGGTCGAGACGGCGCGGAAAAGATGCGGCAGCGCCGAGCCGACGGTCAAAGCGCCGATGACCGCGCCAAGCGCCAGCCCCCGGTCGCGCGTGAACCAGGTGGCGACCAGCTTCAGCGCCGGCGGATAGACGCCGGCAAGTGCGGCGCCGGTGACGATGCGCGCGGTGATCACGCCACCCGGCCCGGGGTGCAGCAGCAAGCTGGCGTTGGCTAAAGCGGCGACAAGGGCCGCCGCCGCCATCAGGCGGCTGAGCCGCACAAGGTCGGGAAGATTGACCAGGCTCGCCGCCAGCGCGCCGATGACGAAACCGACCTGAACGCCGTTGGTCAGCCAGGCTTCTGCGCTCGCGCCCAGCGCCAGTTCCCGCTTCAGTTCCGGCAGGATCGCAGTCGCCGAAAACCAGGTGGTCAGCGACAGGACGACCGCTAGGCAAAGCAGCAACAGCACGCGCCAGCGCTCGCTGCCGGCCGCCACGCCAAGCCGGCCGTCGCCGACCGTGTTCATGCGCTTTGCAGCGGAACGGTGAAGACCGTGGCCGTTCCGGTGAGGCAAAGTTCGCCCTGGCCGTTGCGAACGCTGGTCTCGATCTTGCAGATCGGCTTGTCGGGGCGCACTTCCTTGACCTCCACGCGTCCGGTAATTTCCTCATCAACGCCGACCGCCTTGACGAACTTCCAGGCGACTTCGAGGAAAACCGTTCCTGGTCCGGGCAAGTCCTCCGCGACCAGAGCATTCAAGATGCCAGACGTAACGCCGCCCTGAACGATCAGCTTGCCGAACACCGATTTCTCGGCCAGTGCGCGGTCGTAGTGGAGCGGATTGCGGTCGCCGGTGATGTCGGTGAAGGCCTCGATATCGCTCATCCTCGTGCGCCGCGTGCGTTCGGCGAAGGCGCCGACCTGCGGACGACCTTTCACGACACCCACCCAACCGTCTTTCGTCTCGGTGCTCATTGCGGCTTATCCTCTGCTCTGGGTTCGACTGGTTTGAAGGCCGGCAGGACACGGCCGCCGATGGCGGTCGGCGCTAGCCGCAGCATGGCCCCGACTTGTAGCTGCTGTGTGCCGGGCAGGATGAAACTCAGCATCGTCGGGCCTTCGACCAGCTCGACCAGGCCGACCACATAAGGCGCGGCCGGCAGCCAGCCGGGATGGCCGGGCTTGTGCACCGCCGAAAAGGATTTGAGCCGCCCCCTGCCCGATGCGTCTTTCCAGACCAGACGCTCGCTCCAGCAATGAGGGCAGATCGGGCGCGGATAGAAAACGCCCTTACCGCAATCCTCGCAGCGTTGGATGATCAGGCGCCCCTCGGCGGCGGCATCCCAGAATGGCTTGGTCAGCGCGGTGATTGTCGGGCCGGCGGTCTTCAGCGTGTTGAGATCTATGGACATCATGCGGCTCCCAGCACGAGCGCGGTCGCTTCGCTCATCGTCGCGCCATTGCCGGTGACCAGCGCAAGCCCGGCCTTACCGATCTGGCGTTCGCCCGCCTCGCCGCGCAACTGGCGCACCGCCTCGACGACATGGGTCATGCCGCCGGCGAGGTCCGGCTGGCCGAAGCCGAGCTGGCCGCCATGTGTGTTGAGCGGCTTGTCGCCCTTGTAGGAAAGGTCGTGGTCGCCGAGCCACGCGCCGAACCCGCCCGGCGCGCAGAGGCCGGCATCCTCGATCGTGGTCGCGACCATGATCGTGTAGCAGTCGTAGAGCGACAGGAGGTCCATCGCATCGGCGTGTGTGCCGGACTGAGCGAGGGCTCTCGCCATGGCGCTTTTCAGCGGACCGGAGGTCAGGCTCGGCGCCTGGCTGACCGCGCGATGCGTGACCTTCTCGCCAGCGCCAAGCAGATGCACGGGAGGCCTGCGCAGCGAGCGAGCGCGTTCGGCGGAGGTGACGACGACCGCCTCGCCGCCGGCGACCGGCATGACGATCTCGAGAAGATGCAGCGGCGAGGCGATCATCGGCGAGGCCAGCACCGCCTCCACATCGGCCGGCTTGCCGAAGAAGATCGCGTCGGGATTGAGCTGGGCGTTGGCGCGCGCGGCCGCCGCAATTATGGCGAAGTCCCGCGCGGTCGAGCCGTACTCCGCCATATGCGCCTGCATCAGCAGCGCGTAGGAGATATTGGCACCCGAGGCGCCGAACGGCACGTCGAACTCCCGGATCGGATTGCGGTTGGGAGAACGGGGCGCCGTCTCCTCGCGGTTGTTTGCGAGCACGCAGAGCACCGCCTCGCACATGCCGGCCTCGATCGCCGCCGCCGCACGCCAGACCATGCCGGCGCCGGACGCGCCGCCGAGATCGACGACGTTGGCCATGGTCGGGGAGAGGCCCAGATATTCGGCGATGGTCGCCGGAACATGCTGCGGCGTCTCGCCGACCTGCGGCCCGACCAGCAACCCGTCGATCGCCGCCGGCTCCAGCCCAGCGTCGAGCACGGCCAGACGCGAGACCTCGGCGATCATCTCCAACGTCGTCACGTCTTGCGTCAGGCGTTGCGGCTTCAACTCGCCGATGCCGACGATCGATCCCCTCAATCGGCTCATGCCGCCTTGCTCCGGTCGAGCGCGCGATATTCCTCGAGGCATGCCGGATTGGCGAGCGAGGCCATGTTCTTGACCGGCTTGCCCTCGAGTGTCGTGCGGGCAGCGCCCTCGACACGCTTACCATTCAGCGTATAGGGCACCGCCTGCACCGCGTGGATGCGATGCGGCACGTGACGTGGCGAAGCGCCTTCTCGGATCGCCTTGCGAATTCGCGCGGCAAGCTCGGCGGTCAGCGCATAGCCGTCATTGAGCTTGACGCAAAGGACGATTTCCTCGTCGCCCTCGGCGGGTGCTCCAAAGACCAGGCAATCCTCGATCTCGGCGAAATTTTCGCAGGCGGCATAAATTTCCGCCGTGCCGATGCGCACGCCGCCGGGCTTCAGCGTCGTGTCGGAACGGCCATGGATGATGCCTGAGCCACGGGCCGTCATTTCGGCGACGTCGCCATGCGTCCAGATCTCGCGGCGCGCGGCGAAATAGGTGGCGTGATAGCGCGCATCGCCGTCCTTGCCCCAGAAGGTCAGCGGCATGGACGGGAACGGTTCGGTGCAGACGAGATCGCCCTGGCGGCCGATGATCGGCGCGTTGCGCTCGTCCATGACAGCGACCGCAAGGCCGAGCCCTTTCACCGTCAGCTCGCCGCGACGAACGGGGTGGATCGGCGAGCCCAGCAGGAAGCAGCCGATGATCTCGGTGCCGCCGGAGATGGAAGCAAAGATCATATCGCGCTTCACGTGCTGATAGACCCAGTCAAATTGCCCAGGCGACACCGGCGCGCCGGCCGACAGCAAAAAGCGCAGCCGCGAGAGGTCGTGCAGGCGTCCCGGCGCGTAGCCCTCGGCGGCAAGCGTGGCCAGATATTTGGGGCTGGTGCCGAAATGCGTGACCCTAGCGCGCTCGGCCATTTTCCAAAGCGGGCTGGGGTCGAGGCCATCGGCCGATTTCAGGATCGGCGCGCCGTCATAGAGCACCACCGCGGCACCGCAGGCGAGGCCGGATATCAGCCAGTGATACATCATCCAGGCGGTGTTGGTGTACCAGCTCATGACGTCGCCGGGGCGAATGTCGCCGTGGAGCAGGTGTTCTTTCAAATGCTGGAGCAGCACGCCGCCGGCGCGGTGGACGATCGCTTTCGGCGCGCCTGTCGTGCCGGAGGTGTAAAGCACATAGGCCGGATGGTCGAAAGGCACGCGCTCGAAACTCAGCGGAGCGTCGCCGCCGAAATCGTCGAACGAAATGCAATCCGCCGCGCAGTTTGGCTGGGGGCCCGGCTCGCCGGTCAGCACCAGCGTTGTCACCGTCGGCATCGCGGCGACGATCTCGGCCAGCCTGCCGGAGATGTCGTGCTCCTTGCCGGCATAGCGGTAGCGCGGCGCGGCGAACAGCACCCTGACGCCGATCTGGCCGAGGCGGTCGACGATCGCGGCGGCGCCGAAATCCGGCGAACAGGACGACCAGATGGCTCCTATGGAAAGCGTCGCCAGAAGCGCTACCAGGCCCTCGACGCGATTGGGCAGGATGCCGCCGACGCAATCGCCCTTGCCGATACCGGCCGCGCGCAGGCCATGCGCCGTCCGGGCGACGAGCCGACGCAACGCGCCGAGCGTGACGGTGCGAAAATGACCGCTCTCGTCGACCTCGATGAGAGCGACCCTTGCCTCGTCGCCGCGCAGCAGGTTTTCCGCGAGATTGAGCGAAGCTTGCGGCAGGAAGCGGCTCCCGGTCATCGGCGCATCGTCGTCGCGCAAGAAGGAGATCGCGCCGGGATCGCCGATGACCTCGGCGAAATCCCACACTGCCCGCCAGAAAGCGCCGGGATCCCCGACCGACCAGCGATGCAGCGTCTCGTAGTCACGCGGGTCGAAGCCGTTGGCTGTCGAAAAGCGCGCAAGATTGGACGATTGGAACGCGGCCGGCGCCGGCGTCCAAAGCACGGATGACATGGATTTCCTCCCGCAATGCAGGCCGGGCTCGATGCCGGGACCTTGCCTGCCGATGCATTTCATGATTATTGGTTATAACCAGAATGTCAAGCGGCGATCCGCCTCTGTGGATCGCGCGGGTCGGAGGATCAGAAATGGATGCGGTTTATATCGTTGCAGCGAAGCGGACGCCCATCGGCAAGCTGAACGGCGCGTTTTCCGACCTCTCGGCTGCGGAACTGGGGGCGCAGCTTATCCAGAGGATGCTGGCGGAAACGCAACTTGCGCCTGACGCCGTCGGCGAAGTGATCATGGGCCAGGTGCTGACGGGCGGCGCCGGGCAGAACCCGGCCAGGCAGGCTTCACTGAAGGCCGGCCTGCCGGTCAGCGTTCCCGCCATGACCGTCAACAAAGTGTGTGGCGCGGGCCAGAAGTCGATCCATCTCGCAGCCCAAGCCATTCGCTGCGGCGACGCCGATTGCGTGATCGCCGGCGGGCAGGATTCGATGACCTCGGCGCCGCACTTCATTTCCGGTGTGCGCGGCGACATCCGCATGGGCGACCGTACCGTGAAGGATTCGATGATCACCGACGGCCTGTGGGACGCCTTCCATCAGGTGCATATGGGTGTCACCGCCGAAGCGCTGGCGCAGCGCTATCAGATCACCCGCGAGGAGCAGGACCGTTTCGCGCTGCGCTCGCAAGAGAAGGCCGAGGCCGCCATCCGGGCCGGTCGGTTCGACGAAGAGATCGTCCCGATCTCGACAAAGGCCAAGCAGGGCGATCTCGTCATCGACCGCGACGAGCATCCCAATCCCTCCACCACCATGGAAGGCCTCGGCCGGCTGAGACCGGTCTTCGACGTGGCGGGAACGATCACGGCCGGCAACTCATCCGGTCTCAATGACGGCGCCGCCGCGGTGCTGGTGATGTCGGAGGCGCGGATGACGGAACTCGGCCTGACGCCCCTCGCCCGGATCGCGTCTTACGCTTCCGCCGGTGTCGAGCCGATGGACATGGGCCTCGGACCGGTGGCGGCTTCGCGCCGCGCGCTCGACAAGGCCGGCTGGCGCGCATCCGACCTCGACGTGATGGAGATCAACGAGGCTTTCGCCGCTCAGGCCATCGCGGTCAACCGCGAGATGGGCTGGGACGAGGACATTATCAACCTGAGCGGCGGCGCCATCGCGCTTGGCCATCCGCTCGCCGGCTCCGGCTGCCGCATCGTGGTGACGCTGCTCCACGAGATGGTCCGCCGCCACGCGCGGAAAGGCCTCGCCTCGCTCTGCATCGGCGGCGGCCAGGGCGTGGCTATCTGCCTGGAGCGATGAGCACGGCGGTCGCCTTTGCTGGGGCCTGCGCGAGAGATGCGCTTTCACCCCGCAATCGCATTGGCGCATGATTTGATGCGGTACCTGCCTGACCAGCAGTCTGCCGGGGCCGGTCCTGCTCGGCCGACGCAATTGCGCAGCGCCGCGCCGGATCGTTTAACGGCCGTGCTGGCGGACCGCGCCTGCGGGCTCTCGACCGGCTAGAAATTCTTCAATGAGCCAAAGAATCTCATCAGTGTTGTTGCCCGCCCAGGGGAGATGATCAGCGCCAGGAAGTTCGACCAAACGTGCGTTCGGTATGCTGGCGGCAAGCTGCCGCCCCCCTTCAATATCAACGCAGGCGTCTCCCGTTCGGTGAATGACCAAGGTCGGAACACGGATGCTGGGAAGGATACCGGTGATATCGATCTCGCTGTTCAGACGCATAAGCGCCATGGCGGCGGCGGGAGTCGCGCCGAGCCGCTCGTATCGTCCCCACCATTCTTGGAATGCCGCATTTCCGACCATCGAGGGAGCGAACATGGGCAGGCTCGCGCCGCTGCCCCAACGCGTATCGATATATTGCAACAGTCTCTGCAAGGCCTCTTCGCTTCTGATCCAAGAGGCAAAGTGCGCGAACGCACCATAGAGCACGAGCGCTTCGCAGCGGTGCGGCTGCGTGGCGGCGAAATAGGCGGCCAGCGAGCCGCCTTCGGAGGGCCCGATGATGGCCGCCCGTTCGACGCCCACAGCGTCCAGGACGGCACGCAAATCATCTACGCGCGCATCAAGGCCAGGAACCCTTTCGACACGGTCCGACATGCCGGTCCCGCGCTTATCGAACATGACGACGCGCGCGAACTGTCCCATGCGGCGCAGAAACCGGGCCATGCTCGGCTCGGTCCACGCGTTCTCGATATGGGTGACAAAGCCGGGGCAGAACACGAGATGGCGAGGACCTTCTCCCCAGACCCGATAGGCGATGTGGACCTCGCCGCTTTTGGCGAAGCGGATCGGGGATACGGAGTCGGCTGAAATTGGTGGGGTCGCGCCGTCCGTGACGACCGCCGCGAACAGGTAGCCGCGTCGCGGAAGAGTCTTGACGATACGCCGCTCTTGATCGCAGATCGCCTCGCGAATGTCCTTTATGCACTGCACGAGCGAATCGTCCGTGACGACGGTCCCGGACCAGACTCTCTCCATCAATTCGTCTTTGGTGACGACGCGGCCAGAGTTCGCCGCCAGGTAACGCAACACTTCAAATGACTTGGGCCTGAGGAAAATCTCCCTGCCGTCGCGCTCCAGCGAAAGGCGTGCCAGATTGAGGGTCCAGCCGGCGAAGTGAAGGTTTCCGGGCAGGTCGGCTTTCATCCGCAATGCCGCCGCGTCCATGCGGCTTGCGGCACTTTCGTCGAAATTTCGGCGAACCATCGTCGGTCTTTCGTTACACGCCGAGCTGCGATCCCTACCATCGCCAGCATGGCATTGAGTGCCTGCGCGGTCACCCGCTCCGGCGCGGCCAAAGATTTCAGCGAAGGAGAATGCCATGCAGCAACGGCAATTGCGAGAGCTGGTCGAGGTTTCGCCGCCTCGGCACGCTCCGGCCGAAGATGTCAGCGGACAGGTGATCGAACTCATCTTCGGGCGATGGCGGAGCCAAATCCTCTATGCGGGAACCAAGCTGGGCGTCTTCGACGCCCTCGCGAGCGGTCCCAAGACCGCCGCCCACGTCGCCAGCGAGCGCGGGTTGGATGCCGGCTTGTTGTACCGGCTCATGCGGGCGCTCGGTTCCCTGGGACTGTTGAGCGAGGATAGGGCCAAAACCTTCTCATTGACCGCGAGCGGCCAATTGCTGCGAGAGGACCACCCCCACAGCCTGCGCGCGATGACCCTGCTGGAAGAAGGCCCCGAGCACTACGCCGCGTGGAAGCACCTGAGCGCCCTGATCACGGAAGGGAGCCAGGACGGCTTTGCTCGCGAGTTTGGCGCTCCCGCCTTCGAGTATGCGGCGCGAAATCCGAATTACGGCGCCGTATTCAACGCGGCGATGAGCAGCTTCTCCGGCATGGACAATATGCTGGTGCTGCAAGCGTTCGAAACTTACGACTTCTCCCGCGTCTCGCATCTCTGCGACGTCGCCGGCGGCCATGGCTATGCCCTGTCCAACCTGCTGGCCAAATACCGGCACCTCAAGGGCACGGTGTTGGAACTGCCTGGCGTGATCGCCAATCGAGAGCTGTTGTGGGCAGCGAAGTTGGGGGTCGCAGATCGCTGCACCTACGTGGCCGGCGACATGTTCCAAGCTGTCCCTTCCGCCGATGCCTACATGTTGAAGCGCATTCTACATGACTGGAACGACGCGGAATGCCTGCAGCTTCTCTCCACCATTCAGCGGACGGCGCCGAAGCAGGCCAGGGTGTTGATCGTCGAGCAGGTCGTCCCCGGCCCGGACATCTCGCATTTCTCAAAACTGTTTGACATCCACATGCTGGTCTGGGGCAGCGGCCGGGAACGCACGGGAGAGGAATACGCTGCGCTTCTGGAAAGATCCGGCTGGAAATATCGCCAGACCTGGTATCCGCCCTCGAAGATGCTGGGCATCGTCGAAGGCGTGAAGGAATAGCGGCGGCTTCCCGGCAGATGGGGCGCCCTCGCTTCGTTGGCGAGGAGAACTGATCGCGATGCGGGGAGATGCTCAGCCGATATAGCAACCTCTCGATGTCGTCTCAGGATGAGCTGATTGTCCGTCTGCTTGTCCCGCGCGATGTTGCGGAGCCGAGCGAGTATCGATGCTGGAAGATTCGCTGGCCTATCCTTCATCGGCAACCGTGCTTTCAAGATAAGGACGAACGACACTCCAGATGCGCAGCACCTGCGCATATCGAGCAATGTCGTCGGGCTTAGCCTTTCTGGACCGCCAGCCCATGCGAAGCGCTTCCATTGCAACGTCGAGGCCGACGGCGTTGCGGAAGCGGGAGCAGTCCACGATCGACTTGGCCGGATCAAAGATGCGTACAGGCACCGAATCGATGGTATAGGTCTTGACGCCAATGGTGCGCGCCTTTTCGCCGAAGCGAGCAATCCGGATCGGCGGATAGTCAATCGTCGGCTTGCGGTCCTTGGAGCCGATTGCGATTCAGACGCTGCGCGGCAGCTGCAGCGTGATCTCATGAAACTGGAGCGCCGATACGAGACAGATCACGTGATCAAGCAGGTCGATCAAGAATGCCCCCTCCTCACCGGGCGGCCCAGGCGACCACAAGATCTTTGGCTTCCTGACGACCAGGCCCAATGCTCTGATCGCACCGATCCACGAGAAGGCAATGCCGGTGATCCTGACCACGCCGGAGGAAACCGAATTGTGGCTTACCAGCCATGGTCGGAGGCGAAGAAGCTGCAGCGGTCGGCGCCGGACGACGCGCTGGTGATCGAACTGAGCCGCCGCCGCAGGGCCCTTGTTCAAACGGAGAATTGCCATGGACCAGATAATCACCCTGGACAGCCGCCAAGAAGCGGTGTTGCAAAAGGTAGCCGATGGGTTCGTCTCTCTGCACAAGGCGACACGATGAAGGCGCTGAAGGAAATGATCGTGCTCAATGGCCGCCTGCAGGACCAGATCGACGCGCTCAAACGCCGCCAAAACCATTGAGCGACGAACCAACCGGAGAGCTTGTTGCGCCGCGTGATCGCGGACCTCTCGGGCACAGTTGCGAGCATGCCGGATGCGGCAAGGATGCCGGTTGGGGTTTCGCACGACCAAGGCAGCCGTCGCATTGGTTCTGTTTTGAGCACCGCGGCGAGGGAGAGAAGTTCCTGTGACCAGCCCGCCTAGAGGCGCCGCCTACCCGGACCGCGAAGTCGACTGCCAGGAGACGATGGACCCTGGCTTCCAGGCGATGGTCGAGTGCATGCTCGAAGCGGGGTGGACCCGCGGCGAGGTGATGGGGTCACCGCGGCGCCTGATTGCTGCCGACAACATGGCGCAAAGGAAAAAGCTCGACGCCAATCTGGCGATTACACGAGCTAGGTTGCGGGCTGGCAAGGAGCACTAGACGAAGGATTCCGGCCGCCACGACCGGCGCGAATACAGTTGGCGTGTTGCAGAAATGCGATATCGCGTTCGATATCGCGATGTTAGCACTATTCCCGGGATTTTTGCTTGGGGACTCTTCAATGCGCTTGGTTTCCATTCTTTTCGCCGGGTTGCTTTCGCTCTTCGCCGGTTCTGCCCTGGCCGCCGACGCCGTGGGCGCCGAGCCAATTTCGGCCGTCAATTGGTCGGGCGCATATATCGGTGGAGTTGCCGGCTATGGCTGGGGCTCGGAAACCTACGACTACTCCTTTTTCGGGCCATCCTCCTCGGTTGATTTCGATGCCAACGGATTCGTCGGAGGCCTGACTGCTGGTTATAACTGGCAGCACGACCGCTTCGTGATCGGTGCGGAGGCCGACGTGTCTTTCGCGAATATCAAGGGCGATGTGTTGGTGGCCGATCCGCCCTGCTTAATTGAAGGTTGTGCCGCAAAGGTGAGCTGGTTCGGGACCGGTCGCGCCCGCCTAGGCTATGCCTTCGAAAACTTCCTTCCCTATGTGACAGGCGGTTTTGCCGTCGGACGCGTCAAGGGATCGGCGGATCTCGGGGCATGTGGCTTTGTCGGCAACTGCAGCTTTAGCGATACGCGCTGGGGTTGGTCGGCCGGCGCTGGCATCGAGTGGGCGATGAATCAGCACCTGTCGTTCAAGGCAGAATACCTGCATGTGGATTTGGGAAAGCCGGACTTTAACGCCGCGACCGTCACGACCGACGCCATCAACTTCGATACGGTTCGCGTCGGCATCAACTACCACTTTTGACATGCGCGGGATTCTGTGACGTTCTCTCAGACCTTCCAAGCACGTTTCAGCGAGGCGTGACGCAGCTTCTCCTCGCCCTTGAGCGTCTCGACCTCGCCCATCAGGCCGGGTTTCAGCCACTCGGCTTTTTCCTTCCTCAGCTCCTTGGGCGGCTGCGCGCCGGTCAATCCCTGCACCAGGCCCCAAAGCCGCTGTCGCTGTTCCTGCTTGAAGTTGACGACGGCCGCGCCAACGTATCGGCCCCTATCCGCCATCAACAGGCGGACGGCTTGGCCAGGGTCGCGCTGGACGCCGATGATCTCCAGCGTCTTCGTCTGGAAACACTTCACCTTGTGCCAGTCGGTGGTTGGGCCGCTGCAGTAGCGGCTGCCCTTCCGCTTCGAAACCGTTCCCTCCACGCCGGCCATGTCGACCAGGTGAAAAACCGCGTCGCCCGTGCCCGGCCTAGCCTCGCTGAACTGGATGCGGTTGTCGGCGGGCATTAGTCCCTCTCGCGCTGCGAGGACTGAGGTCAACGCAACCTGCGACGGTCTCTATTCAGGATTGTGAAAGAGCCCGCCTGCCATGGGTGCCAAGCGGGCTCTTTATCGGGCCTCCCTGCGGATTCGCATTCCAGTGTGGGCCTGGTTGCGATGAACCCCGCCCGACGCAGCGCGCGATACAAGCAGCCTGTCCGCGCACCGCCTGTTGGTCAACTTTACCCCGGGCCCGATGTTCCATTAGCGATTGCTTGACTAAGCTGCCTGCGAGGCGGACTAATTTGCGCAACCCGAGGGCGCACCGGCCAGCCCGGCCAACGGCTTCCGCGATCACACCATGTCCGGACCATGATGTTTTAGCTACTTTGCATATGCGGCGGACCACGGTTCGCCAGGCCGGCGCACGCTTCAGGCAATCTCCCCAACGAGAGGCGCCGGCCACCCTTAGCCCGTCGCCAGGTGTGGGGGCACACCAGCGGCGGGCTATCGGCGAATATTAGCGGTCGCTTGACGAACCCGCAGGCCGCGCCAGAGTCATGGCATGGCGAAGGGCAGTATCAAAGTCGGCGATACGGTTGCGATCACCGCAACGATCCGCAAGCGCGTAATAGAGGACAGGGTAGGCGTGCTGATCCCGTCCTATAACCAGCCGCATTCGATCGTGGACACGTCGCCAAACATCAGCAGCGGCCAGAAGATCGAGCTAACCGGCGAAGTCCTGCGGGTCGACGATGACACAGTAACGGTCGGCGGCAAGAAGGCGCCGCGGCTCCGATCGAGGCCGGCGCCCAAGAACTCGCCGTATTTGCCAGCGCATCGGAGACCTTTGCCCGCAAGAACACCAATTGGACGATCGCGCAGAGCATCGAGCGGTTCAGGCCGGTGACGGCGCTTGCCGCCGGTCATGGGCTCGCTGTGAGGGGTTACGTCTCCTGCGCCGTCGACTGCCCGTATGAGGGGGCCATCGAGCCGGAAGCGGTGAGAAATGTCTCCGAGCAACTGATCGGCATCGGCTGCCGCGAGGTGGCCGTCGCCGATACGATCGGACGCGCGAGTCCCGAACGGGTCGATCGGATGCTGGCCGAAGTCACCCGTGGCATTGCTGCCTCGCACCTTGCCTGTCACTTCCACGACACGTCGGGCCAAGCGCTGGCGAACATTAATGTCGCCTTGGCTTTCGGCATCCGGATCTTCGACAGCGCTATCGGCGGGCTGGGCGGCTGCCCCTATGCGCCGGGTGCGGCCGGCAATGTCGCCACGGAGGCCGTCGTCGCGCATTTGACGCGGCTCGGCTACGACACCGGAATCGACACCGGGAAGCTGGCGCACGCCCGCGCCCTGGCGATGCGCCTGAAGGCCGGTGCGGATTCGCGCGACTGACTCACCGCTTTGGGCACGGGCTCCTAATGGACCGCGGCATACATGATTGCCTCTTCCGTCGCGTTGCGGCGGTCCATTTCCTCGACGATCTTGCCCTGACGCGCAATGAGGATCCGGTCCGACAGCGTGAGGATTCCGGCAGATAGGAGGAGATCACCGCGATCGCGATTCCCTGGTCGGCGAGCTGGTTGATGAAGGCGTGGATCTCGGCGATGGCGCCGACATCGACGCCGCGCGTCGGCTCGTCGAAGATCACCAGCTTCGGCTTCTGCACCAGCGCCTTGGCGATGACGACCTTCTGCTGGTTCCCGCCTGACAGCTCGATGACCTTCGCATTGGGGTCGATGGCGCGGATGTTCAGACGCTTGCGCCAGTCTTCAGCGAGCGAGCGCGCCTGCTTCATCGATATGATGTTCAGGCCGCCATAGGGCTGGCCGCCGAGATGGCCCATATAAATGTTCTCGGCGATGCTCATCGTCTCGAAAAAGCCCTCGGCCTTGCGCTCCTCGGTGACGTAGACGATGCCGTCGCGGACGGCGGACGCCGGCACCAGATAGCGCTTGGGTTGGCCGCCGATCTTGACCTCACCGCCGTGGAAGAAGTCGCGCTTGAGCACGCCGCTGACGACTTTCAGTGTCTCGGTGTGACCGGATCCGACCAGGCCGAAGATGCCCGTCACCTGGCCGGCATAAAAGCGAGAAGGACGTGTTGCGGACCATATTGCCTATCGACAGATTCTCGACCGACAGCACTTTTGGCCCGCGCGGACGCGGCGCGAGGGTCCGCGAAGCGCCGCTGTAGATCTCATCGGTGAGCGTACGCCCGACCATCGCCTTGTCGGACGCGACCAGCCTGCCGTCGCGCAGGCGATCCGCCACCAGCAGCGCTTCCTCCAGCGCATGCGAGATGAAGATGATCGAGACCCCTTCCTCCTTCAGCTTCTTGATCAGCTTGAAGAAATAGCTCTTCTCCTCGGGCGTCAGCGTCGCCGTCGGCTCGTCGAAGATGATCACCTTGGCCTTGTGGTGAACCGCCCGCTCGATCTCCACCATCTGTTTCTGGGCCGCGCCGAGCGAGCCGACGACGGCGGAAGGATCGACATGGAAATTGAGCGACTGCAGAAATTGCTGCGCCGAGATATAGACTCCGTGCAGGCGATTGAGCGGCTTCTCCTTGCCGAGATAGATGTTCTGAGCGACCGTCATCGATGGGACCAGGCTATTCTCCTGGTAGACCATGGCGATGCCCTTCGCGAGACCCTCGGCGGGGTGCTGAGGCGTTCCTCCCGGCCATCGATGAACAGTTTGCCACTGCTCAGCGGATAGACGCCCGCCATGACCTTGGTGAGCGTGGATTTGCCAGCTCCATTTTCGCCGAGCAAAGCATGGATCTCGCCAGGCAGCAGCCGGTTCTCTTCCCAGCCGAAATTGGCGACGCCGACCGGGCCATAGTCCTTCAGCACCTTGGTGAAGGCGTCGAGCGCGGCGATACCCTCAGGCGTCGCCAGCGCCGACTTGCCGCTCGCGTCGAGCCGCCGAAACCCCACAGATAGGCGGCCCAGACATAGACGCCCTGGATGCCCTGCTGGCCGCGCATGGTGATGCCGGCGATCTGCTTGTGGGTCTTTTCCGAGATGGTCTTGGCAGCGTTCTCGATGTCCTCGAAGGTCTTGGGCGCGGCCAGCCCATACTGCTCGAACAGGTCCTTGCGGTACATGACGAAGGTGCTCTCGCTGTAGACCGGCAGGCGACCACGACGGCGGCCACCGAGGTAAGCATGAACTGGTTGCCGATACCGAGCGAGGGCGAGCCCGTATAGGCGGTGAGCAGCAGCCCGCCAAGCGCCGCAGTCAGCGCCGACAGCACGTAGGCCGAGAGCCTTATCTTCAGCGTCGACACGCCCATCATCGCCGCGGCGCGCGGATTGGCGCCGGTGGCATAGAGCCGCCTGCCCCAGACCGTCTTGCGGGTCATCACCAACAGCACCAGCGTCAGCGCGATCCAGAACAGGGTGAGCACGGGCATGCCGAGCAACGCGCCATTGCCGAGCCACTGGAACGAGGCCGGCGTACTGCCAGACCGAGCTCCCCCGGTGCAGACAAGCGCGGCACCGAACAGGATCGAGTTCATCCCAACGTCGCGATCAGCGGCGTGATGCCGAGCGCTGCGACCAGCAGGCCGTTGACCGCGCCGGCGGCGAGCGTCAGCGCGACGGTCGCCCCGACGGCCAGCGGAATGTTCTCGCCGAGACCCGCCATCAGGCTGGCGGCGACGATGTTGGTCAGCGTGACGATGCCGGCCTGCGAGAGGTCTATGCCGCCGGTCAGCACCACGATCGTTTGCCCGGCGGCAATGACGCCGAGGAAGGACGCGACCTGCAGGATGTTGAGCACCTGCGCGGCGCTGAACATCGCCGGCTGCAGGATGCCGGACACGACATAGAGGCCGACCACCGTCACCCATACGGCGCCGAAGCTGGTCAGGACCTGGAGGGCGCGCTGGAACGGCACGGGGCTACTCTCCCGATCGCGCCCGCTGGCGCTCCTGCACGATGACCGCCAGGATCAGCAGCGCGCCCTTGGCGAGCAGCTGGTAGAAGGTCGGCACGCTGGTCAGGATCATGCCGTTGTTGAGGACGCCGATGATCAGCACGCCGAGCATGGCGCCGACGATCGTGCCCTTGCCGCCCTGCAGCGCGCAGCCGCCGAGGATCGCGGCGGTGATGGCCTCGAGCTCGAGTCCCTGGCTGCCCGAGGCAGGCTGCCCGGACATGGTGCGGCTGGCGAGCACCAGGCCCGCGACCGCGGCTGCGAAGCCGCTCATCGCATAGATCGAGATCTGGTAGCGGCGGATCGGAATGCCGGCGAGCCGCGCCACCGTCGGATTGCCGCCGAGCGCGTAGATGTTGCGGCCGACGACCGTCTCGCGGGTGAAGACGATGAAGGCCGCCATCGCGGCGATCAGCAGCCAGATGGCGAAAGGCAGGCCGAAAAGCGTGCCGATGCCGAGCGCCCGCAGACTGTCGCCGGTGATCGGGATCGAGTTGCCGTTGTTCATCAGATAGGCGAGGCCGCGGAAGGCCGACATGGTGCCGAGCGTCGCGATCACCGCGTTTACGGGGCCGTAGACGATGATCAGACCGTTGATCGCGCCCGCCACCAGTCCGGCGAGCAGTCCGGCCAGGATGCCGGCCGGGATCGAGCCGGTTTCTTGGGCGGCGACGGCAAGCACCATGGTGCTCAAACCCACGATCGAGCCGACCGAGATGTCGAGCCCGCCGGACACGATGACGACGGTCTGCGCCATGGCGAGGATGCCGAGAATGGTGACCGCGAGCCCGATATTGATCAGGTTGCGCGGGGTAAAGAACACGTCGGGCCTGAGCGCGCCGAAGATCGCCACGAGCACGGCGAGCGCGATCAGCAGGCTGATGTTCTGCGCGCCGATGCGGCCGAACAGGGTTGCCGGCGCGCGCTCGCGGCCGGCGGTCGCGGTATCGGTCACGATACCCTCCTTTCGATTGTCTCTTTGCCCGAGCGCATGGCCAGCGCCAGCACGGCCTCTTCGCTCGCCTCCTGCCAGGGAAGCTCGCCGCTGATGCGCCCGCCCTGCATGACGAGCACGCGGTCGGCGAGGCCGAGCAGCTCGGGCATCTCCGAGGAGATGAGCAGGATAGCGAGCCCCTGGTCGGCCAGGCTTTCGATCAGCCTGTAGATCTCCGCCTTGGCGCCCACATCGATGCCGCGCGTCGGCTCGTCGAGGATAAGCACCGCCGGGCCGCGCGCCTGCCAGCGCGCGAAGACGACCTTCTGCTGGTTGCCGCCGGAGAGTTTTCCGACGGCCTGTTCGATCGACGGCGTCTTGACCCTGAGCTCGGCGACGTGGCGGGCGACCAATGCGCGCTCGCGCCGGCGGCTGAAAAAGCCGTAGCGCGATACCTTGTCGGGCACCACGAGGCTGACATTGTCGCGCACCGCCTGCATCAGGAGCAGCGCTTCCTGCTTGCGGTCCTCAGGCACCAGCCCAATTCCGGCCGCCACCGCGTCCGCCGGCTCGCGCGGCGTGTAGGGCCGGCCGCCGACCGCCATCCGCCCGGAGAGCAGTGGATCGAGGCCGACGATGGCGCGCGCGACTTCCGTCCGTCCGGCGCCGACCAGGCCGCCCAGCCCGACGATCTCGCCCGCCCTGACCTCGAAGCTGATCCCTTCGACACGGCGTGTCGTGACATCTTCCAGCGCCAGCCGCACTGGCCCGAGCGTGCGCTTCCTGCGGTTGAACAGGTCACTCACCGGCCGCCCGACCATCAGCCGCACCATGCGCTGCTCGTCGAGCGCTGCGATCGGCTCGTCGGCGACGCGGCTGCCGTCGCGCATCACCACGCAGCGGTCGGCAAGCTCGATGATCTCGCGCAGCCGGTGCGAGATATAGATCACCGCAACGCCGTCGGCCTTGAGGCGCCGGATGACGCGGAACAGCCGCTGCGCCTCGTCCTCCGTCAGGGACGAGGTCGGCTCATCGAAGGCCAGCAGCCGCGCGCCGGGCCGCAGCGCCCGCATGATCTCGATGAGCTGCCTGAGCGCCGGGCTCAAGCCCTGGCAGCGCTGCCGGGGCGAAAGCACATCCACCACCCCGAACGCGCCGAGCAGCTCGAGGCTGCGCCGCTCCAGATCGGCGCGGTCGAGGAACAGTCCGCCGCGCGCCTTGATGTCGCCGATAAAGATGTTCTCCGCCACCGTCAGCTCCGGGATGATCTCCGGCTCCTGGTGAATGACCCGGATGCCCAAGCCATGCGCCGCGCGCGGCGAGCTGAGCTGCACCAGCCGGCCGTCGACCAGAAGCCTGCCGCTGTCGGGGCGATGCTCGCCCTCCAGCACGCGCATCAGCGTCGACTTGCCGGCGCCGTTCTCGCCGATCAGCGCGGTGATCTCGCCCGCGTTGAAGGCGACCGACACGTCGCGCAGCGCCTGCACGGCCCCGAAGCGCTTGCTGACGCTCTCGACGGAAACGAGGGGCGCGGTCATCTGCGGGCGGCTCCACAGGAAGCCGCCCGCCCGAAGGCCGTCCGCCATACGGCGGAAAGAATGCCTAGGACTTGCAACCGAGCGTATCCTTGAACTTGGCGAAGTTCTCGCCGTTGATCAGGGTGGCATCCTGGAAGTAGTCCTTCTGCATCCCCTTGCCGGTGGCCTGATCGTAGAGCGCCTGAACCGCGGCTGCGCCGTGCTTGGCGCTGTCCAGCCACATCGTGCCGCGGAAGCCCGAGGGCTTGCCGGCGCCGAAGGCCTCGCAGGAACGCGAGCCGTCGATGCCGATGCCGATGACGTTCTCCGGCTTCATACCGGCATTCTCGGTGGCGCGAACCCCGCCGAGCACGCCGTCGTCGTTGCAGGAGAAGAAGATCCACTTCTCGGCGTCGGGATTAGCCGTCAGCGTCGTCGACACCACGTCGATCGAGTTGACCATGGGTGTTGTCGTAGGGGATCGAGACGATGCGCGACTTGATCTCCGGGATCGCCGCGACCAGCGCCTCCTGCGCGCCCTTGTTGCGGCGCATGCAGGTGTCGGCCTTCTGGTCCTCGATCGAGCCGACGCGGACCTTGGAGAGGTCCTTGTCCCAGCCTTCCGCCTTGGCGATGCGGGCGATCTCGGTGCCGACCTGCTTGCCGATGTTGAGCGCGTTCATGCCGACATAGGCGACCGGCGTGCCGTCGGCGAAGGCGATGTCGTCGTCGACCGCGATCAGGCCGATCTTGGCGGCCTTGGCCTTGTCGGCGACAACCGGGCCGAGCGAGCGGTCCGGCACCACCACGGCGATGCCCTTGACGCCGTCCCCGACATAGGTGTCGAAAGTGGTGACCGCGAGGTTGGCGTCGAACTGCACATCCTGGACCAGCAGGTCGACGCCGAGCTCGGCCGCCTTGTCCTTGGCGCCCTTCACCTCGCGCACGAACCAGGGATGGTCGCCCATCTTGTTGATATAGCCGAACTTCATCTTGTCCTGCGCGCCGGCGCCGTGGACCGCCATTGCCACGGCAGCGGTAGCCGCAACCGCAAGGCAGGCCTTGATTATGCGTTTCATGGTTTCCTCCCAATCGGTCCCGGCCGGCGGGACGTGATCTGCTTCAGATGTTCCGGCGACCGGCCGCCGGCGCGAAACCTCATTCGTGGTAGAGAACCGAGCGGCCGCCATCGATGACGATGCAGGCGGCGTTGATGAACGGCGCCTCGTCGGAGCCGAGGAAGACGGCGGTCATCGCCACCTCCTCCGGCCGGCCGATGCGGCGCGGCGGATGCAGGTCGTAGGTGCGCTGGCGCTCCGCCTGCGGATCGGCAAAGGTGTTCCAGTAGTCGACCGCGATCTGCGTCTCGATATAGCCCGGCGCAATCGCGTTCACGCGGATGCCTTCGGCGGCGTATTGGATGCCGAGCGACCGCACCAGGCCGAGCAGCCCGTGCTTGGCGACCGGATAGGGAAAAGTCGAAGGGATGATCGCGAAGGAATGGCAGGACGCGATGGCGACGACCGAACCTTGCTTTTGCGCCCGCATCGCCGGCAGCACAGCGCGCGCCGAATACCACACGCCGTCGAGGTCGACGGCGAAGCAGCGCCGCCATTCCTCCTCGGTCGTTTCGAGCGGCTCGTGGAAGACGTTGATGCCGGCATTGGCGACCAGCACGTCGATGCGGCCGAAGGCGGCGAGCGCCTGCTCGGCCACGGCCCCGCAGGATTTGCTGTCGGCGACGTCTGTCTCCACGAACAGCGCCCGCGCGCCGCTTTCGACGAGCGATGCGGCAACGCTCCTTCCGGTCGCCGCGTCCTTCTCGGCCACGACGATCGCTGCGCCCTCGGCCGCCATCGCGCGCGCCGTCGCCTCGCCGATGCCGCGGCCGGCGCCGGTTATGATCGCCACCTTGTCCTTCAGACGCCCGGCCATCGTCACCAGTCCACGATGGTGCCGTCGGCAAGGACGGCATGAGTGGTGTGCATGATTTCGGGCCTGTAGGGATGCCGGTCGGCGGCCGCCTCGTCGACCTCGACGCCGAGTCCCGGCGCGTCCGGCACCTGCCAGCAGCCGTCGAGCATGCGGATCGGCCCCTTCACCACCTCGAAATACCAGGGCACGGCGCCGACCATCTCTTCCTGGATCAGGTGGTTGGGCGTTGAGACAGCGAAATGCAGCGCCGCCGCGCCTGCGATCGGACCGAGCGGATTGTGTGGCGCGACTCCCACCGAAACCGCCTCGGCCATGGCGGCGATTTTCTTGGCCTCTAGCAGGCCACCGCAGTGGCAGATGTCTGGCTGCACGATATCCACCGCCCTTACCCGGAAGAGATCGTCGAACTCAGGGCGATCGATCAGCCGCTCGCCGGTGGCGATCGGCACGCGTGACTTGGCGGCGAGCTGAGCCAGCGCGCCGGTCTCGCCCGGCGGCAGCGGCTCCTCGACGAACATCGGCCGGTGCGGCGCCAGCGCGTCGATATAGGCGAGAGCTGTCGAGGCCGAGGCGGGACGGCCATGGAAATCGACCATGATTTCCACTTCCGGCCCGACTGTCCTGCGCAGCGCCTCCATGAGGCGGCCGACCTTTTCGACGTCGGCCAGCGGCGCGTGATAGTGGCTGTAGGGAATGAACACGGCTTTCAGCGCCCTATAGCCTTTCGAGACGACCGCGGCGGCACGCTCAACCAGCGGTTCCTCGTCGAGCGTCTCGTAGACAGCCTGCATGTCGCCGAGGCCGAGATGCGTGTAGACCTTCACACGGTCGCGCACCTTGCCGCCGAGCAGGCGCCAGACCGGCTGGCCGAGCGATTTGCCAAAAATGTCCCAGAGCGCCAGCTCGATGCCGGAGATGGCCGACATGCCGATCACGCCGAGCCGCCAGAACGAGTGCTTCTTGAGGATCCGCACGGCCTGCTCGATGTCGCGCGGATCGCGGCCGATTAGCAGCGGCGCGAGGTCGTTGACGGCGCCGACCACGGCTTGGGTCTTCCATTCCAGCGTCGCTTCGCCCCAGCCGTAGAGACCAGGCTGGTCGGTCTCTATGCGCACGAAGACCCAGTTGCGCATATCCGCGTTTACGACGCGCGTGGTGATCGCCATGATTCTCAAGCGCAACTTCTCCCGACGCACTTAGATCATATGATGCCGGATTATCATATGATCTAAAAAAAGGTCAAGCAGAACGTCACCCCTTGGCGTGAAGATCGTCAGCGGCGATGTCGAGGAGCCTGTTCATGGCGGCGCGGGCGCCGGCGGTATCGCGGATACGGATCGCTTCCAGCACCGCGACATGCGCGGACAGCGCGCGCGACTGCGCTTCCATCAGTGGATTGGTCACGAGGAATGTGGCGCGCAACGCGGCTTCCAGCATGCCCACCAGTCCTTTGAGCACAACGTTGTGGCTGGCGGCGATGACGCCCTTGTGAAAGGCAAGATCCGCCTGGCAGACGGCATTGAGATCGCCCGGGATGTTGTCGCGCATGCCGACCACCGCGCGTTCGATTTCGGCAAGATCGGCGCCGGTGGCGCGCCTGGCGGCAAGCTCGGCTGCCGCGGGCTCGAAGATCCTGCGCGCCTCCAAAAGGCCGGAAACCAACTCCTCATCGTCCTGGATCGCCGGGTGCCAGCCGAGCACAACTGGGTCGAGCAGCCGCCAGTTGTCGCGTGGCAGCACCCTGACGCCTGCCCGTCGCCTGGCCTCAACGAGGCCTTTCGCGGACAGCACCTTGACCGCTTCCCGGACAGAGGTTCGGCTGACGCCCAGCATGGCACAGAGCTCGTCCTCGCGCGGCAGCGCCTCGCCTGGAGCGTATTCGCCACCCAAGATGCGGCTTCCCAGCATGCTGACGACGGCGTTGTGCACGCTCGCCCCACCCTGGTCGATCATAGGCATCCAGCCGAAGGCATCCAAAGGGGCTGTTGTTTCCATGGGAATTCTCTCCTGATCGAGCGCGCCGTTGCAAGCTGTTGTATGAAAGGTTAGGTGCTATGTAAATCTTCCCTTCATATGATCTATTACGAATGCCCGTGAACACGATGCAGACCAGCCCTGCGGGCAGCGCTACACGCCGGTTCGACCGTTCGCATGCCGCTAGCCAGGCCTCGACGCATCGACGCCGCTCGCGCCAGACGAGGTCCTGCGGGTTTCCTGCAGCTTAACCACCACTCAGTCGCACCAGTAGCGCGCTGCACATAGCAGCCCCATGGAGCAATTATTGACGCCAAACACACCCTTCACCGGAATCCTGCCCGTCGCGCCTACGCCGTTTCATGCGGACGGCCGCATCGACGAGGAAGGCATGCGACGTGTCATTGACTGCACGATCGACCAAGGTGTCGATGCAATCTGCATTCTCAATGGGTGTCGGCATTTTACTATCTCCTGTCTTTGCGGAGGTGTCGCACGTCTTGGCCCATGCCCCCGTGGAGACCATGATGGCGGCGTTGCCAAAAGCGCATATTTCATCTGGACCCCCTTGCTGGTTGCAGGAAACGCTGAGAAGCGGCAGCAGATACGCCTGCATCAGCCGAGGTGGGATACGACGTCGAACGCATGCATGATGGGCGGCCCGATGAGGAACGGCGCGGTCAGCGGGCGGCTCTTCGCCATGTGCGGCGATGCCCGGTGCGCGGCGAGCACTGCCTCATCCTCGTAGATCTCGACGAGCGTGTAGCTGTCGGGCACCGTCTGCGAGCGGAACAGTTCGTACAGTCGGTTGCCGGGCTCGTTGGCGCGGACCGCCGCGGCCTGCACCGCGAACGCGCGTTCGAAGGCATCGCCGCTGCCCGGTGCAATGGTTAGCCCAACTATCATTCCGATCATCGTATCGTCTCCAACGTCCGGCTGCAGGAATGCTTCGCCCCTTGATGGAGCCGGGCCCCAGCGAGGGTTCATGCCTGCGCCACGAAGTCCTGCGTGGTGATGGCGTTGGCGTAGAAGGGCGCGATCTCCATCACGAAGTCGTCCTGCTGCTTGCGGGTGTAGCCGGCCGATGCGTCGTAGATGACGTTGGTGTGGTAGCCGAGGTCGTGGGCGTTGCGCATCGAGGATTCGACGCATTGGCGCAGCGAGAAGCCGGCGAGATAGATGTCGAAGATGCGGTTGTTGCGCAGATAGCTGTCGAGCGTGGTGCCGACGAAAACACTGCTCCCGCCGCCGCGCTCGCGGACGACGAATTCGCCCTCCGCAGGCTCGAAGCCGGGAAAGAAGTCTGCCTGCTCGCCCAGGAACGACCCATAGTCGCGCATCATCTTGCGCAGCCCATACTTGCCGTCGCCCAGCACCTTGAACTCAGGCTCGAACTTGAGCGAGGCGTGGATCACGTGCATACCGCGACGGCGAGCTTCGGCGAGCGCGATCTTCGAATTGGCGATCGCGATGTCGACCTGCTCGCGGTCCTGGAACGACGGATAGATGCCGCCGGTCGGCGAGAGCCAGTCGTTTACATATTCGATCAGGATCAGCGCGCTCTTGGATGCTTCGGTCATGATGTTGGTCCTTTTTGGGTGGGATCAGGCGGCGATCATCGCGTCATGCTGACGCAGATCGTCGCTGAAGAGGTCGGGATAGGTGACGGTCTCCGGGCTACAGCAACTGCCCGCCCGAAATGTCGAAGGTCGTGCCGTTCGCCCAGGCCATGTCGTCGGACAGGATCGCAGCGACGGCCCGGCCGACATCGTCCGGCAGGCCGACACGGCCCAGGGCGATGCCTTGCGCGACGTAGGCGTTGACTCCCTCGTTGTCGCGGACGGCGCCGCCGCCGAAGTCGGTTTCGATCGCGCCTGGCGCGATGGCGTTGACGCGAATCCGGCGTTCGCCCAGTTCGACGGCCATGTAGCGGGAAAGCACCTCGATCGCCGCCTTCATGGCCGCATAGAGGCTGTAGCCCGGCATGGTGAAGCGCACGAAACCGGACGAGACGTTCAGGATGCGCCCGCCGTCGGCAATCAGCGGCAAGAGCTTTCTGCGTCAGGAAAACGGGACCCTGAAGATGGGTCGCAACCAGCGACGCGAATTGCTCTTCGGTCGCGTCGACAAAGTTCGAGAACAGGCCGTTGCCGGCGTTGTTGACCAGATAGTCGAAACGATCCAGGTCGAACTCCGACCTCAGTGTCTCGGACACGGCAGCGGCGAATGCCGGGAAGCTCGCCATATCGGTCACATCGAGCGCCAGCATCGACACCTTGCCGCCCAGCGTTTCGATTTCCTGACGCAAGGCACCGGCCTCGGCCGCGCCGCTACGGTAGGTACCGATGATGTGGACACCCCTTTTGGCCAAATGAAGCGCCATGTTGCGGCCAAGGCCCCGGCTTGCGCCGGTGATAAGTGCGATCGGGTGGGTCATAGATGCCTTTCTCGGGTCGTCGCGCCATCGGGCGCCTCGCTCGAACTAAGATAGGCTAAAGCCGGATTTGGAACCCGCCCGATCGGCTCAAGTTCTTGCCTGATTGTCTCAACGATTTGGCTTTTCGCCGGCGGGGTGTCATAAGTGAAGATATGACAGACGATCTCGCGCCGCATCTCGACATTGCTTTGCGCCATGCCGCGACAGGCTTGACGGAAACACTGATCCCTCGCCTCGACATGTTCGTAGGCCAGGACTCGACCGTCAAGACGCCTTGCCTTTATCGCTCAATGATCTGCTTCATTCTGCAAGGATCGAAGCGCGTTGCGATCGGAGATACCCTTCTGAGTTACGACAGCGCGCAGTATTTCATCAGCGCGCTCGACCTACCGCTCATCGGGCAAATCCTGGATGCGGGCAAGGATCGCCCCTATGTCGCGGTGTCGCTCGTCCTGGAGCCGGCGCTGTTAGCGGAGCTGGCCGCGACAATGCCCTCGGTACGCGAGAGCGACCAAAAAGGCATGGGCGTCGCGATCAATCCGATGACAGCTCCGCTTCGCGATACATTGCTCCGCTTGCTGTCGTTGCTCGACAGTCCAGGAGATATTCCCGTTCTCGCCCCGATGATCGAGCGCGAGCTGCTTTACCGGTTGCTGCAAGGCCCACAGGGGCGATTGCTGCGTCAGATCGCACGGCCTGACGGCGCCCTGGACCGTATCCGGCGCGCCATCGCGTGGATTCGGGATCACCCCTTCGCGCACCTTCGCATCGACGCCCTTTGCGACGCCAGCGGCATGAGCCGCGCAAGCCTTCATCGCCATTTTCAGGCGATGACCGGCTTTAGCCCTCTCCAGTATCAGAAGCAGCTCAGATTGCAGGAGGCCCGCCAACTGTTGCTGTCGGGCAGCCATAGCGCGTCGGATGCTGCGTTCGCCGTCGGATACGAGAGCGCCTCGCAGTTCAGCCGCGAGTATCTCCGGCAGTTCGGCGCACCGCCGGCGCGGCACGTCCGGGAGATGCGTCAAGTGATCGAACGGCAGATGGTGGCCTAGATATCTGGTCGCGCTACTGCGCTACGCCCCAGCAGCTTTCTTTCCGGCCTCCGGTCGCTTCGATGCCCCCCACGTCGTACCCGCCGATGTGTACGCTACAGCCCAAAATCGCCGCACGCTGATCCGCAAAGCCTTCCGGTACGGCATCTATCGTTCTCTATCGCCGGGAGTCGTGAGTCGATAGACAGGAAGCAAATATTTATTTTTATCAGCGCCTTAGATCGTACTTTGGCGTAGTTTCGGATACATCCGGATAGACCTAAATCATTCCCACTCGATCATCAATTTGAACATCATCTCATTGATTTTTTTGATAAACTTTAACCAGCTAGCACAAGAATACCGTCAGCAATACCGTCAGATTGCTACACTGTTGAAAAGCCTGCAACAATGTAGCCGCCGTCGCGGCATGCACGCCTTTGACTCTATCGTTTCCTAGCAACGAGAGCCGACTCTATTGCGACGCGCTTTTATCCGCTGCTGCCTAGCTCTAAGTGATCAGGCACAGATCTAGCTCGCCGGTACGTTGCACGTTGCTGGATTGAGGGCTATGAGCGTATAGATTTGTGACCCTGGAGCCTGACATGTCCGAAGAAGCCGGCAATAATCTGATCGAACTTACCGCAGATATCGTTTCCGCTTACGTCCAAAAGAATCCAGTCCCCGTATCTGGACTGCCGGATTTGATCGCCAGCGTTAATTCGGCATTGTCTAATATTGGGCAAGCAGCTCCAGAAGAAGCACCCGCGCAGAAGCCAGCAGTCAATCCTAAAAGATCGGTGTTCCCGGACTATATCATCAGTCTTGAAGACGGTCAGAAATACAAGTCGCTTAAGCGCCATCTGGCAACCCGACACGGGATGACGCCCGAGGAATACCGCGCGAAGTGGGGATTGGCGAAGGACTATCCCATGGTCGCTCCGAACTACTCGGCCACCCGATCAGCGCTGGCGAAATCGTTAGGTTTGGGAAGAAAGTCTGCTCCTGCCAAAAAACCTGCTGCGAAACGCAAGGCGAAAGCCTGAATGGTGGACAACCGGAGGTCTTGGCGTGCCAGGGAATCAGCGTGATCGTGACAGCGCCGATCGAGCAAATCGTGGCAGTCTATCGCTTTGGGATTTTGCGGACCCGGATGAGGCGGCCAAAGCAGCTCTCGATGTCTATGGGCCGGACGCGACGACTGCCGCAGCTCACTGCGCATTGACGGCCCATTTTGATGGGCGCGACCGCGACTATCGCTTTTGGTTTGCGGTTTTCTCGGAACTCAAACGCGGGTCTCCGGTGAATCACTCCCCGAGAGGCCATTAGAGCGCCTCGATATTGGCGTGGTTATCTTCAGCAGAGTTCCGAGCGCTGCAATCGTCAGCGGTTTCTTTAGACGGACGAGCCCGAGTACCCCGCTCTATGTGTCGTCCAATCTTGCAGCTGATTGCCGTCGCGGCTTTTCCGATGCGCCGACGCCCGGCAGGCCTTCCTTTCTGGCCTTGGCAAATCCTCGGTCACTTTCGAGGAACTCCGACAGCATGAATGGGATGAGTTCTGCCACCGTTTCCGACTCGCCATAGGTCTGACGGTAAAGCGCGGCATAATCGTTGAGCGCTTGGCTCAAGCCGGCGCTAACGGTGATGGTGATCTTGGAAGGCGTCCGGTCCGGAAGCTTTCCTAGTTTCAGGTTTGGCATGAGCTCTTCCTGTTCAATGCGCGTACGGCCGGAGCACGAGATCCTTGTGTACGATGACACGCAGCGGCCAACCAGGGCGGACGGTGATTGTCGGCTGAATGTTGAGGTTCTTTTCCGTGATGCGCTGGCCAGCTTGACTGACGTTCTGCTGCGTGGATTCGCGGATCGCCTTGACGAGGTCGCTTTCGTTCTCCCCGAAGCTCAGCTCGGTACCGACCCCTAGCAATGTGGCCATCGCAACGCCCTTGATCAACTGCCAGGTGTGAAAATCCACCTTGTCCTCGAGCCCCGCATACCCGGCAGTGTCCGTCGCCGGCAGATTGTCGATTTCGATCGAGGAGCCGTCAGGCAGGATTATTCGCTGCCAGACCAGCAGCGCGCGCTTCTGTCCAAAGGCGACGACGCTGTCATAGGTGCCGATCAGGCGTGAGCCTTGGGGGATGAGCAAGGTACTGCCCGTGACGGTGTCGTGCACGTCCTCAGTGATCTGCGCAACGACCATGCCGGGCAAATCGGAATTAATGCCGGTGATAAGGCTTGCAGCGATGACGCTGCCGGCCATGATCTGATAGGGCGAAGCCGGCGTCTGCAGCTCATGCGGATTGTAAATCCCGCCGGTACTCCGTTGGCTGATGAAATCGAGCTTGCGCTGTTGGTTGTTCTGATCGCCTTCGGCTGGTGCAACGGAAGCTGACGTGGCCGCGGCACCGGCTTGAGGAAGCACCTCAAATGGCTGCTGGCGGGCTTGCCCGTTGTCCGGGGCATCGGTCTGCTTCGGTCGATTGTCGATCCGGAACATGACTTGCGACTCGCGCGCCGAAATTGCCTGTTGGGCGAGCCGCTGCTCCTCCGCGGAAATCTCCTGCCCCGGCGCGATGCCGAGCTGGCGCTGTCGCTCAAGGATGGGCCGGCCGAGATCGCCCGGCAGTGGTGGCCCAAGCACGGGCGGCTTTGGCTTGATCGCGGAATAGTCCTTAGGCAGGCTATCGAGCCCCTCGGCGGTTGGCTTGCGCTCGGTGTTATAGCGGTCTTCCGTCAAGTCCTGGATGCGCAGAGATGGGCCCCTCAGCGCGATCATGGTGACGCCGAATATTGCGCCAGATCCGACTGCGGCGATCGCAATGATCACGCCGCGCCTAAATCGGACGGCGCGTCGCGGCGATGCTCGTAACTGCAGCTGCTCGGGATCAAGCTTCGGCGGAGCGGCGGAATGGGACGTGTCAGTCATGAGCGATCCCCTCACCTGCCGAGACGAGAAAACAGCGAAATCCGCCGCGGCGGTTGCCGGCCGTCGGTCCTGGTGATGCGCACCACCTGCTGCTGCTTGGAGCCGAGGCGGAGCTCTGCCGCGGCGAAGAGCCGGTCGACAACATAATAGTTGCCGCGCATGCGGTAGTTGACGAGCTGGTTGCTGCCGTCGGCTCCGACGATGAAGAGCGGCGGCGCCTCGCCCTGATCGATGCGACGCGGGAATTCGATATAGACCTTGCTGCCGTCGTCGAAGGCACGCGTCGGTCTCCAGGGCGGCGTGTCGCCACTAATCGCATAGCGGAAGCGGATGTTCTCGAGCGCCACATTCGACGCCACGGGCGTGGCGGCCTCGGCCTGAGCGTTACGCTGGCGCAGCGCGACGATCTGGTCTTCGCTATAGGTCCATGAGATAGCCGCCATGGCGGTTTTGTCGGTGCTTTGTAGCTGGAGGTGATACGTCCGCCGTTCCGTGGTGATCACCAGATTGGTGCTAAGCCCCGGCGCGAAAGGCTTTACCAGCACATGGATGCGCTGATTGTCTCCGGTGCCGCTCACTGTATCGCCAATGACCCAACGCACCGTGTCGCCCGCGGACACTGACGTCAGCTTCTCACCCGGTTGCAGAGCGATATCGGTGACGCGCTCGGGTGCTGCGTAAAGCTGATAAAGCGCCCCATCAGCAAAGGGATAGACCTGGACCGCATTGACATAGCCGTATTTGGTGGGCTGCTGTGTCGCCGCCTTGTTGGCGTCCGCGACACGTTCCTCAGGGGAACGTTTATCCTCGACGACCTTGCCTGGATCAGGCTGCAACTGGCCGGGCAAAGGCAGCGGCTTTGGCACCTCGACGATCCTCACCGGCTTCTCCGGCGACCTCTCGATCGCCGCTGCTTTGAAGTCGACCGCGTCATAAGAAATCTCAGGCGGCGGCACCGGCTTCGATGCGCAGGCCGAGAGGACGGCTGCCGACGCAGACAGGATCAGCACGGCGCGGAGCGATGGGGCTCTATTTGTCATTGGCGGGCTCCTTCGGGGAAACGGATGCAGGTGCTGCGCTGTCGAGTTCGCGCGACCAATCAATGGCGTTGATGAAGACGCCGAGCGGGTTGGTGCGCAGCTGGTCGGTATTGCTTGGCGACCGGATCACGACGGTGAGGATCGCGGTCCAGCGCGTCGTGCTGGCCAGGCTGCCCCGCTCAAAAACCTGCTCGGTCCATTTGACCTGGAACGAGCTGTCGGAAGCCCTGACCACGCTGGTCACCTGCACCGACACGCTGCGCGTGCCGATCTGCCCGAAGGGGTCGTTCGCCTTGGCGTACTCGTTGAGGAAGAGCGCTGCACGGTCGGTGGTCAAGTCGTAGGCAGCCAACCAGTTCTGCCGCACCAGCACCGGGTCGGTTGAGACGGATCGGACATTTTGGATGAAACGGCCGACATGCCAGGCGATCTGGGCATCGGAAGGTTGATAATCCTGGATCGCCGGCGCGACGGCACGCGCCTCGCCGAAGCGGTCGACCTCGACGACGTAAGGCACGACGCGGCTTTGCATCGATTGCCAAACAAGTCCGCCAGAGAGCCCAGTCGTTAAAGCGAGGCAGCCAAGGGCCATCAGCCGCCAATTGCGGGCCTGTACCCGCGATGAGCCGATGCGCTCATCCCAGAGCTGGCCGGCCTTCTGATACGGCGTGACCGGCTCGGGCGTGTTGCCGTAACGTTGAACGGGTCGCTTGAAGAGCATCTAGTCGTCCTTGTCGTTGAGAGAGGGATTGGCGCTGCCGCCCGGCCTGTCCCCTTCGCGGACAGCCTGCATGGCGGCGTGGCGATGAGCACGAGCGGTCTGTTCAGAGCGCATGCGTCTCGCCCAATTGGGCGCGATGTTAGAGGCAGAACCGGCCGGACCTCCGGTCATTGACGCGGTCGGCGCACCGCCTGTAGCGGTCCATGCGGCTTCGCGCCCAGCATTGACGCTAGGCCCGAAGCCTCCCGCGGCAGATCGTGCTGCTCGCATGACGGCGGCGCCGGCGGCGCTTGCCACGCCGTGCATTCCAGCAGCCACACCGGACAGGCCAGAGTCGGGCGAGGTTGCACGTCCCAGCTGCCAGGCCGAGGAAGCGGCCGAACCCATGGTGGTGCCGGCTCGGACGGCGGCAAGCCCGCCGCCGGTTGCCATGCGCGCGCCGGCAAAGGCGGCTCCCCCGGCAACGAGCGTGGATCCGGCAGCGGCCGCCGTGGTGCCCAGTGCTGCGCCCGCACCAAGCTGCGGCGCGCCGGAGACAAGACCCGAGGCGATCCCAGGACCAAAAATGCCGAGCCCAAGCAGCGCCAGCGCGCCTAGCACCTGCGACATGGCCGCCGCCAGGTCGGGCTCCTTCCCCTGGAGCGCGGAAGCAAACTCGCCGAAGAGCGTGGAGCCGATGCCTACAATGACGGCGAGCACCATCACCTTGATGCCTGATGAGATCACGTTGCCGAGCACGCGTTCAGCGAGAAACGCCGATCGGCTCCAGAGTGCGAAGGGCACCAGAACGAATCCGGCCAGCGTGGTGAGCTTGAACTCCAGGATGGTGATGAAGAGCTGGATGGAAAGAATGAAGAAGGCAATGATGACCAGGAACCAGGCCACCAGCAGCACGAAGATGGTGAGCGCGTTTCCGAAGATTTCGGGGAAGCCGAGCAGCTGGCTCGCCTGATCGAGCAGCGGCCAGGCGCCCTCGAAACCCGTGGAGGCAATGCGGCCTGGATGTAGGAGATTGTCGGCGGAGAGATTGCCGGAAGACGCGTTGATGCCAAGGCCGGCAAACGACCGATAGATGATGTCGGCGAGGTTCTTGAAATTGTTCAGGATGAAGGCAAAGACGCCGACATAGAGCACCTTGCGGATGAGGCGGCCGAGAATGTTGGCTTCGCCGCCGAATGCCCAGGCGAGGCCTGCCAGCGTGATGTCGATGCCAATTAGGATCGTGGTGAGGAAGGCGACGTCGCCCGAAAGCAGACCGAACCCGCTATCGATATAGCGGATAAAAGTCTCCATGAAGCGATCGATGACGCCAAGGTCGTTCATGCCGCCGCCTTCCTCAGGTTGATGTGCTAGTGATCAGTTGCCGGGATAGGCGGTGCCGGTGCCCAGGAAGCGTTTTGTCCCCTGTCGGGCAGCTTCCTCGGACTGCGCCTTGCGGGCGGCATCCTCGGCCTCGGCGCGGAACTGCGTCGCAAGCAGCGTCTGGATCTGCATCTGCTGCTTGGTCGAAAGCGCGATCAGCTGATTTGTGGCTTGGCTTGCCTCAAGCGCACCGGCAGCCCCTTGGCTGCGGTTGACGAGATCGGCAAGCAGATCTCCGTCACCGCGGACATTCTCGACGATCTGCGACTGCACACCCATGGTCTGGCGGAACGCCTGCATGGCGCTCTGCCAACGCTCGCGTGCGGCGGTGGCCACATCGCTCGCTTTGATCGTGGCATCGTAGCTTTCCGGATATTGCTGTCGCCACTGGTCCTGGAGCTTACCCAGGTCAAAGCTCAGGCCGCTCGCCTGGTCCATCAAACCGTCGATCCGTTGCAGCGAACCGGTAAGCTGGCCGACGGAGGAAAAATCCAGGCTCTGAAGGTTGCGCGCCATGTTCTGCAGCATGGTCGCCTGGTTCTGCAGCGACTGGATCTGGTTGTTGATCTGCTCCAACGCTCGCGCCGCCGAGAGTACGTTCTGCGTATAGTTCGAGGGATCGAAGACAATCAGGGCATAAGCTGGCTGCACATAGTCGGCCAGCGGTTTGGCGATCAGCGAAAGAGTTATCAGGCCGCAGAGAAAGCGACGCCGTATCATGACGAATGCTCCTTGTCTGGTTGGGGGAATTGCTGGAGAAGCTCGGCGGCCCAATCGAGGCCGCGAGCACTGAGAAATCGGGAGGCAAAGCTCTCCTGCCCGTCGTCGGACAGGACGCTGTCGATGAGAGTCTGCGTGGCTGGATCGGAGGCGCCGCAAAGCGCAAGCGTGATGGGGCCAAGGCCGAGCTCGAAGAGACGGTTCCCGCGCCGCGATTGCAGATAGTACTGCCGCTTTGGCGTAGCGCGGGCGATCAGCTCGACCTGGCGTTCGTTGAGACCGAACTGCTCGTAAGCGGCTCGCGCCTGCGGTTCCACGGCACGATCATTGGGAAGAAAAATGCGCTGCGGGCAACTCTCGATGATTGCCGGCGCGATCGCCGAGCTCGCGATGTCGGCAAGCGACTGCGTGGCGAAGATCACCGACACATTCTTCTTGCGCAGCACCTTCAGCCATTCGCGGATGCGGGCGGCGAAGAGCGGATTGTCGAGATAGACCCAGGCCTCATCAAGCATGAGCAGCGTTGGCCGTCCGTCGAACCGCTCTTCGAGACGATGGAAGAGATAGGTGAGCACCGGCAGCACAGCGCCTTGGCTGTGCATCAGCTCCTCGGTCTCGAAACACTGCACATCCGATAAGGCCAGCCGGTCGTCATCTGCGTCGAGCAGCCGGCCGAAAGGACCGTCGAGCGTGTAGGGCAGCAATGCAGACTTCAGTGCATTGGATTGAAGCAGGACAGACAGGCCGGTCAGCGTGCGTTCCTGCGCCGGCGCGGCGGCAAGGCTGCCTAGCGCAGACCAGATTGCCTCCTTCACCTCCGGCGTGACGGTGACATTCTCACGGGCGATGAGGCCGGCTATCCATTCCGCCGCCCAGCTGCGCGTCCTAGGGTCCCTGATGTTGCGCAGCGGCTGGAAGGCAAGTGACCCGTTGCCCCCCAATGCGTGGTGCTCTCCACCCATCGCAAGCGTTGCCGCGCGGGCCGAGTTGCCTTTGTCGAAAACATAGACCTGCGCGCCGGCATAACGTCTGAACTGCAGAGCAATCAGTGCAAGCAGCACCGACTTGCCGGCGCCGGTCGGACCAACGATCAGCATGTGGCCGACATCGTCGACATGAGTGGAAAGTCGGAAGGGTGTCGACCCGCCGGTCTCGGCGAAGAGAAGCGGCGGCGCCTCTGTCTGGGTAACCTTGGCGAGATGCTCGTTCGCCGACGGGCCGGCCCATACCGAGGACAGCGGCATGAGGTGGGCAAGGTTCAGCGTGTGAACGAGCGGCTGCCGAACATTGGCATAAACATGTCCAGGCAACGAGCCGAGCCACGCCTCGACCGCATTGACGCCTTCACGGATCGAGGTGAAGCCGAGTCCGTTCACGATCCGCTCGACCGCGCGAAGTTTTTCGGCAGCGGCTTGGCGGTCCTCGTCCCATACCGTCACGGTAGTGGTGAGATAGCCGAAGCCAACATGATCGCCACCCAACGCCTGAAGCGCTTCGTCGGCATCGAGCGCCTTGTTGTCGGCATCGCTGTCAACCAGCGGTACCGGCTCGTTGGTCACAACCTCGCGCAGGATAGCGACGATCGATTTGCGCTTGGCAAACCACTGCCGCCGGAGCCGTGTCAGCGTCTTGGTCGCTTCCGACTTGTCGAGCGGAATGAAGCGCGTCACCCAGCGATAGGCGAAATCCTGATGGTTGAGCGCGTCGAGGATCCCGGGCCGAGTGAGGTTCGGGAATCCGAGGATGGTGAGGATTCGCAGATGCAGGTCGCCCAGCATCGGCTCCAACCCGCCGATGAGCGGCGCATCGACCAGAATGCCGTCGAGATAGATCGGCGTTTCCGGCACGGCGACCGGATGTCGCCGGGTCGAGATCGTGCCGTGCAGGTAGGTCAGCATCTCGGCATCGTCGAGCCCACGCACTTCCGGCATGAAGCCGGACAGGAGATCCAGAACGCGGTCGGTCTCATCACGGAACCGCGCCAGCTCCTGGCGCCAGTCTCTTTCGCCTTCTGGATGATCAGAGTCGACAAACGCGCTCTCCGCCCGCAACTGGGCGTCCGGTGACGGCATGAACAGCAAGGTCAGGTGATAGCGGCTCTCGAAATGCGCCACCCTGCCCTCGAAAGCCGCGCGCCGCTCTTCGTCGACAAGCCAGGAGGCTGCGTCGGGGAAACGCGAGGCTGGATAGCCCAGCGCTTCGACGCGTTCAGCCTCGAGGAACAATGCCCGGCCGGAGCCGAGGCGTCTGAGCGCATTGTTCGCCCGCGCGCAGATGCCGATGAGTTCGGCTTCCGTCGCGCTTTCGAGATCGGGACCACGGAACTGCAGCGTCCGCTGAAAGCTGCCGTCCTTGTTGAGCACGATGCCCGGCGCGACGAGTGCGGCCCAAGGCAGATGGTCGGCAAGCCGGTCGGCCTTCCCGCGATATTCTGAAAGGTTCAGCATGCCAGCCACCCCCTCAGCCGAAGGTGGCGAACAAGGACGCTGGCAAAGTCCGGATCGCGGCGGGCAGCAAAGACCGCAAGCGTGTGGCCTGCGATCCAAAGCGCCAGTCCAGCAATCCACTGCTGCAAGCCAAGACCTATCGCCGCAGCGACCGTGCCGTTGAGGATCGCCACCGCTCGGGGCGCGCCGCCCAGCAGGATTGGTTCAGTCAAGGCGCGGTGAACCGGTACCTCGAAGCCTTCGATATGCTGTTCTCCGGTGGCCATCAGACGAGCGCCCCGCCGCCGAAGGAGAAGAAGGAGAGAAAAAAGCTCGATGCGGCAAAGGCGATCGACAGTCCGAAGACAATCTGGATCAGCCGCCGAAAACCGCCTGCCGTGTCGCCGAAAGCAAGGGTCAAGCCGGTGGTAATGATGATGATCACCGCGACGATCTTTGCGACCGGTCCCTGCACCGACTCCAGAATCTGCTGCAGCGGCTGTTCCCAAGGCATGCCGGAGCCCGCCGCGTAAGCCGGGGCCGTGAAACAAAACGCGAGCGCGGTGGACGAAAGAAAGCGAAGCTTCTTGCGCATGAGATGACCTTTCAAAGCTGCTGGAGTTGCGGAAGCGTGAGCGGGGTGACGGCGTAATCGCCGCTGCCGTCGAGACCGGTGACCTCGGCGATCGAGTCGATGCGGCGCGAAGTTCCGCGCCCGGCGATGAACACGATCAAGTCTATCGCCTCGGCGATGAGCCGGCGCGGAACGGTCACGACAGCTTCCTGGGCGAGCTGCTCGATGCGATAGAGAGCAGAGCGCGCCGAGTTGGCGTGAACCGTGGCGATGCCGCCGGGATGCCCGGTGTTCCAGGCCTTCAGCATATCGAGCGCTTCGGCGCCCCTGACTTCACCGACGATAATGCGGTCGGGTCGGAGCCGGAGTGTCGAGCGTACGAGATCGGCGAGCGTGACCGAACCCCGCCTCGTCCTCAATGCTACGCAATCCTGTGCCGCGCATTGCAGTTCGCGCGTGTCCTCGATCAGGATCACCCGCTCGTCGCATTCGGCGACTTCGGCCAAGAGCGCATTGGCAAGCGTTGTCTTGCCCGACGAGGTGCCGCCGGCGACTAGAATGTTGCGCCGCTCGCGCACCGCTTTCCTGAGGGCATCGGCTTGCAGCGGCTGCATGATCCGGTCGGCGACATAGTTGGCCAGCGTGTAGAGCTTTGCCGCCGGCTTGCGGATCGCAAAGCACGGCGCCAGCACGACAGGCGGGAGCAAACCCTCGAAGCGTTCGCCCGATGGCAGTTCGGCGCTGACAATCGGATTGTCGGCATGCGCCTCTGCGCGCACGTGGGAGGCAACCAGACGGATGATGCGTTCCGCCTCGGAGGGATGCATGGACACGCCGGTGTCGACCCGACCTTCTCCCAGTCTGTCGAGCCGCAGCGCACCGTCGGGATTGACCATCACTTCGATGACCAATGGATCGGCCAGGGCCTCGGTGATCGCTGGCCCCATGGCAGTGCGCAGCATGGCGCGCCGGCGATGGTCGGCCTCGGGATGAGAGCTCATCCTTCGCCTCCTTTGCCATTGTCTTTGCCCAGCGAGTGTTTCCCGGAAGCCATCTGCCGGCCGACCTGCTCGACGAATTTGTCGAAACGGTCTTGGGCGATGGCCTGCGTTGCCCGATCCGGGGCCGGCGTATGGGCATGAAGCGTGATCGAAAAACGAATGAAGAGTGCCAGGCTCTCCAGGATCATCTCGGCATCGCGCCTGACGTGAGCGATGTCGCGGGAAAGACGATCGAGCCTTACGCCGTAGCGGCGATCGAGCTCGTTCTCGCCACGCCCCTCGATGAAGGCTTCGATTGCCTTCGCCACCACCGCGGATTTGGTGGTCGAGGGATCGCGGCTGAGGTTGTCTAGTTTCTCGCTCAGCTCAGGCTCGAGCAGAAACTGATGACGGATGCGGTGGGACTTCATGCGGCTTGTTCTCGGCAGGCCGGCATTGCGCCGGCGATGAGAACAAGCATGAGACAGCTGCCAGAAATTGCTTACGGTCGTTATCTACGCCGAGATACGCTCTGGCTTTTGGGGAGCCTTCAGAAGCCGGGCACGATGTCCTTGTCGTCACCCCTGCCTTCGTTGATACCGTAGGCACGCGCCGCGGTGGAAATCCGGTCCATCACACGTTTGTCGGCGAGCGCCTCGCTATCATCGTCGGCGGGCTTGAACAGATCGTCCTGCTCAGGCTCCTGAGAGATGGCAATGTGTTCATCGGGCAATCCCGGATGGCGCTGCTGCTGAACACCGCCCTCGTCTTCAGCGGCCCCACTGGCGCTTTCTTCGTCAGCGGCCAGACGACGGTCGACACTACGCACCTGTCCACTCCAATCATCCGGGCGTGATGCAGGACAGTCGGCGTAGGGACGCTCGCGCAACAACGGTGCAGGCAGCACCCGCTCGGTGAAATTCTGATCCTCGTAATAGCGCAGCTTCTTCGCCCGGATCGGAGGCAACCCTGAAACCAGTACCAATTCATCAGATGGGGGCAGTTGCATGACTTCGCCCGGCGTCAACAGCGGGCGTGCGGTCTCCTGGCGGCTGACCATGACGTGGGAAAGCCATGGCGCCAGCCGATGGCCGGCATAGTTGCGCATGGACCTCAGTTCCGTGGCTGTGCCAAGCGCGTCCGAGATGCGCTTGGCCGTGCGCTCGTCATTGGAGGAAAAGGCGATGCGCACGTGGCAATTGTCGAGAATTGCGTTGTTCTCGCCATAAGCCTTGGAAATCTGGTTCAAGGATTGCGCGATCAGATAGGCGCGAATGCCGTAACCCGCCATGAAGGCGAGCGCGGTCTCGAAGAAGTCGAGGCGGCCGAGCGCCGGGAATTCGTCCAGCATCATGAGCAGCTGGTGCTTTCTGCCCTTCTTTGGATCGCCCTCCAGCCGCTCTGTCAGGCGCCGGCCAATCTGATTGAGCACCAGTCGGACCAGCGGCTTGGTGCGCGAAATGTCCGATGGCGGTACGACGAGATAGAGTGACATTGGTCGCTCCGCGTCCATGAGGTCGGCAATGCGCCAATCGCAGGCAGATGTTGCCGCCGCTACGGTTGGATCGCGATAGAGACCGAGAAACGACATGGCAGTCGACAGAACGCCTGAACGCTCGTTCTCTGACTTGTTCAGCACCTCGCGCGCCGCCGAGGCCACGACGGGATGGACCTGGGGCCTCTCCGCTACGCCAAGGTGGTTTGTCGTCATCATCCGCTGCAGCGTCGCGGCAAATGAGCGTTGCGGATCCGATAAGAAGGTGGCGACCCGGGCGAGTGTCTTTTCTTCCTCGGCGTAGAGCACATGCAAAATGGCGCCGACCAGTAGTGAATGACTGGTCTTCTCCCAATGGTTCCGTCGCTCCAGCGCACCTTCCGGATCGACCAAGATATCGGCGATGTTCTGGACGTCGCGAACTTCGTTCGAGCCTTGCCGCACCTCGAGCAGCGGGTTGTAGCGAGCCGACCTGGGGTCGGTCGGATTGAACAAAGGGCAATAAGAAAACTTGGATCGCCAGCCAGAGGTTAGCTGCCAGTTCTCGCCTTTGATGTCGTGAATGACAGCTGAGCCGGTCCAAGAAAGGAGCGTTGGAACGACCAGCCCGACCCCCTTGCCTGAACGTGTCGGAGCAAAGGCCATGACGTGCTCCGGGCCGTCGTGGCGCAGATAGCGGTCGCTCAATTTGCCGAGGAAGACACCGGCCGGTCGAAACAAGCCTGCCTTCGATATCTCCTGCGTTAGGGCCCATCGTGAAGAGCCATAGGTGGTGACCAGTCCGCGCTGCCGCGCGCGCCACAGCGAACCGGCGACCGCGGCTGCACAGCCCAACAATCCACTGGCGCCGGCAAGCGCGCCTGCTTGGTCAAATACCTCAGGCGCATAGGCGTCGAAATGGAACCACCACTCCAACAGTTTCCAGGGTTTGTAGATCCGCCATCCCGCCGCGACGAACAACGGCGCGCCGAGTTGCGGCTGGTAGCCGAGCATGTGCGCGCACCATTGCGTTGCCGCCCACACGCCCAGAACGACGATTGCGAACACGGCGGCGATCTGCCCGATCAGCAGCTTCGTGGGTGTCATTGGTTTGGCTCGCCGGACAATGTAACTCAGCATCGCGCGGCCAGGCCCAATCGCGAATGCAGCTCACGTACGATTGGGTGCGATCCTCGCTCTGCATTGCCGTCAAAGCCTGTCCGTCCGGCAGTTCCAGTGCGCAGTCTGGAAATATATGTCGCTGTCCAGAATTAAGTCGGCTGCGGAGGTCGTCTGCGGCATTGTTTCGTGCGGATGCCGGCAGCGCAGTTCGCGAGAAGGTGGCAAAGCGCGCGAAGGGAGGTCTCACCGTAGCTAACAATCGCTTCGTAGATGGGCTCCTCAAAGCTGTGTTCGGCGTCGATCGGGACGCACTCCTCCTGCGTCGGCTGCCCGATCTCGCTCCACCTGAACAGGAAAAAAGCGTTCTTCGCCAAGCCACGATGCGCCGCCACCACCCCATTCCGCGTTCTGAACATCTATTTTGACGCTGACGTACTTCGTGTCGGCAGCTACAAGGGTGGTAAAAGGAAAGATCTGGCGAATCCCAGGCTCGACGCTGAAGATGTAACCCTCGTGTGTCCTCTCATCAACGCGAGGACCGTTAAGCGCAAGCCGGCTCATTCCATCCTTGGACCCATAGAACCCCGGAACCTCGTCACCCGTCATAGTGAAGACGCGGAATCGGATGCTATTGAAGCCTCGGATCGTCTTCCCCCTGTTTTCAGCAACCAGATGGACATTTACGATTATCTTTCCGTGTAGCGGACCGAAAAACCTACACTCAATGTCGAGCTGTGTACGCGGGACCATCGAACGCTCACGGTCTTCGCGAGCTGCTACCTCAATCTTTTCTCGCTGTTCCCGATAACGTTCAAGTAGAACAGCGATCACAGCCCCGATCGCCGCAAGCAAGAGAGCGAGAGCTCCCTTGTCGAGTATCAGCTTGTAGATTTCGTATTCCCTTGTCGTAAGGGCTTCCAGCCACTCTCCATACCCCATGGTAAGCTACTCCCCTATGCACGGACGCTTGGGGACGGCGTCACCCGGCTATCTTCTGGCCGTGCGTGGTCCGTCAGACGTGAGGATAACGGTCTCATTGGTTCCGGGCGGCGTGAAGTAGGCGGCAGCTAGAGTAACAGCCGCGGTCACCAAGGTAGTGATGGCCCCGGATACCGTGTCGGGTAGGGCATGGTTTAGCTCTATGCCGTAGACAAGTAGTGTCGAGATCGCCGCGCCGACAGCAGAGCCACCCGTCGCCGCTACTGCCTTGTTGGTGGGTGTCCGCGATGCCACTGGAGAATTGGCGCCTACTTGGGCCGGGAAAGCTCCAGGTTCGGTCGGAATACCTCCCGGCTTTGGTGGGGGCGGGGGCGGCGACTTCGGCGACGACGGTTTGGGCGAGCTAGCCATGGAATTTCCTCTCGTTTGATACCTGCACTCAGTGTCTCGTTTGTTTCCAGATGTCGGGCGCCGGATTTGTTTTGGATGGGGGGCCAATCGCAAAGGAGATGGATTGAACGTCATTTCTGGTGGAGTTTGCGTTCGCGGAGCCTGAGAGGAAGACAATATCGAAGTCTACGCCTCCCTTTGTAGTTTTCGTAACACCGAAGTCCGCACCATACTGGACATTGTCTACCTGCCCCAAAGGGTAGTATGGAGAGTTGACTTCTAGGCCGGAGATAATTCCGGCAAGCCAGTCAGAGAATCCGAACTTCAACTGCGTTGCGGCGTCAACCTGATTGCAAACGTCGGCGTTGGTGGCATAAAGATAGTACCTGAACGGCAAGGTGGTCGTGAGCGTCCCAGTCTCTGCTGCCGAGGCGAAAAAGTTGGGCAAAATACTCGCCGTTGCACCTGAGTAAGCAAACACGAAGGGTCCACCAGCCGCTGCCTTCCCTTTCAAACTGAAGTCTTTTGACAGGTTATAGACAATTTTGAGGGTCAGGGTACCAGCCGCAACCTGCCCTTCGAGCACCTTCACTTTATCCGGATTTCGTTCTTTCATCAGAGCGGTTGCGAAGGCGCACTTTAAAGCGCCCAAAATAAGCGGAACTTGGACAAGACTCTCCGCGCTGGTCGGTGGCTTTGTTGCGCAACCAGCCAAGAGGACTGCAAGTGTCAGGCCGACCAGCCGCCTCATAACGCCCTCCCCAAAACATTCACTCCCCGGCAAAGTCGGGCTCTTGGCGAGCCCGATCTCATCGGCCGCCCACAGGCTGAGGTTTCCGCTTTCGTGCCTGGGCTTTCTTCGTCGTTGCCGTTTTTGTGGACCTCTTCGCGGAAGAAGCCTTGGCCTCTAACGCGGGCGCTGGTGACAGTTGGTTCATTCCAAGCGCGGTTGCGAATTTTTGCGCAATCATCCTGAACCCCGTCGGGTCTGGATGCAGTTCGTTCGCCCAATGGGTGTCGTTGAGCGTCCCTTGCGTCGGCACGACATGGAATTTGTTCGAGGGATCGGCCGCCAATCCATCAAGCATGGCTTTGAACTGGGCCAGGGCGTCATGAACAATCACCTTGCCCGGGCCGGCCGGCCAATTGCAGAAATCCAATGAAGGCTTCAGCCAGGGCCCGTATCCGCACGGCGCTGGCACTCCGTTTGGGGTCGGGAAATCATAGCAATGACCGTAGATCGGCACGCCTGGTGCATGCCGATCGCGCAATGAAAACAGCGCAAGATAACTCGATTTGACGATAGCCATGACGCCGGCGTATCGCTGCGCGTTCAGGCCGCTTGCTGCCCCATCGTTGTAATTCAGGAAAATACAGAAGTTGTTGCCGGCAACGTCGTTGCCGCCCGCAGACGCGATGATGGCGTCCGGCTTTCCGTTCGGCCACTTCGATTTGTCCATCAGCAGTTGCAGGATACGTTCCTGCTTCGGCAAGCTCATCTCATCGGTTGACGCGTCGCCGCGATGCGCCGTCGAATAGATGATGGGTGATGGGCTGCAGATCGCCTGCAACTGAATCTTGATATCTGAAGGGCCGGACAGCGGATTGTTGCCCTCGATGGGGTAGTCCAACCACGAGTCGCCGATCGCAAGAAGGTGTTTCGGCGCTAGATGAAAGTCCGCCTGAAGCGCCGTCGCCGCTTCTTTTGCGGCCCGATATCGCATCGACTGCTTCTGCTGAGCATCGTTCCATGCCGCGAGGTCGCGCTCTATCTGCGCTTGCATCTGAGCGTGAGGGTCCATTTCGACGGCCATCAAATTCTCCCCAATCGTCAATCTGGATCTGCAGACGGAAGCTATCTGCCGCCACAAAGCCAACCCAGGACGGATATCCGTCACCCGTTAGCTAGCGGCGCGCCTTGCTCGTCGAACTTCGGCACCAAATCATCTGTGTCTTCGTCCAAAGTCACGACCTCATCGAGATCGATTTCCGTTGAGTCCTTGGAAACGAAACCGGCAAGCGGTGATGTGGCTGAAATCAAAGTACAGGCGCAGGCGTTATGCAAAGTCGGCTTTCCGTAAATCCGCACCATGGCCTGGCTGGCCTTTTGGCGGATCACCTGACACGAGCCGGCATCCGATCCGAGATTGATCAGTTTCTCGACAAGGTCGCCGATCGTCGCGCTTTTTATCGCGCGGGGCGATAAGGCACTGCCACTTTGCGTCCCGACAGTCCATCCCTCATGAACTTTGATGGCTCCCGCGAGCTTATTGAGCTCAGCACTCGACAGCGTGCCCACGATCTTCGAGGAAGGAACGCCAACAGCGGCCGTAACGGCGGCGATATAGGCTTCGGTATCATTGTTGTCGGCTGGCGGCGCGTAGCGATAGAAGGCGTCGCGAATCGAAAGGTTCTTGTAGGAATTGCTGGTGAATAGAGCCACGATTGCGGCCGAGCCGGTTTCCTCGTCGGGAAAGATTCCAAATTTGCCATCGTCGCCAATAGACCCATGGGCTTCGGAAAACGATCCCCGGGCGATATTGCCGGGGTTGTTGTTGCGCCAGGAGCGACTGCCGTCCTTCTTAGTAAGTTCATTACCGGATCGATCGCGGTAAGTTACCAGTCGCTTTCCGGAGACCCACGCAACTACAAACGCCATGAGATCCTCCTGATAGGCGCATGAGAGCAACGTCACTTAGTCTTTAAATTCCGGGATCCGCTTGTTATGACGCAGACCCTGCGGGGAAAGCTACGCTATCGCAATTTTCCCAGGCCTTTTTGTCTTGCTCGCCATTCGCACGATGGGCCTTTATATATGGTCCATAGTCAGCCCAAGTCTGCCTTAAAGCGTCTCCTCGCATCTCGCCAATAATGTCAAGCGAGAAGAGATTCATCTTTCCGCCTAAACACACGTAGTCATATAGATTCAGGAGCCGGTATACCTGTGTCTGTACTGCAGAATTACCGTCGCCGTCTATGTACTTTGGATCGAATCGTTGTTGGCCCTTCACCCCGTTAAGAGCATCTAGGCGTATCTTTTCCGCAACGATTGCCGATATTTTCGTGTCAAGATCGTTCATAACATCCAATGTCCTATTTCTCTTCGCGTCGGCGTAGAGAACTATTGGAATAGCGAGCGCAGCAATTGCAGTAACAATGGCTGCGCCGGCGCTGCAGAAGCCAAGCGCACGATCAATTTTTTGCACTCATCCGCTCCTATTTGACGATTTTTCTACACTGGCTAGGCCAGGGGAGCATTGACAGCTCCGATCGCCGATTTGAATACTGTGAGAAGGTCTTCGCCTTTGGGTGCTCCGAGCCCGGTGCATGCATTCCAACCGCCGCCAGCGGAGTAGCCTACGCCGTTGTCCTTATTGTCGCCTTTGGTGATCTGGCTGAATGCCTGCGGGGCGCCGTAAAGGTACGGTTGAATGAAGCCAAGCGGGCGACCGCACGCTTCGTTGATCAGGGCGATCAATCCGGCCCATAGTGGCGCGACCGCGCTCGTCCCTCCGATCGTGGCACCGCTCCCCGCGACGACAATTCGATAGCCGCTCCGCGGATCGGCGTCACCCGCGACGTCCGGCACTCCCCTCCCTTTTCCCTGGCGAGGGTTGACCGAGGGCGGGAACTGGACGTTCGCCTGGTATCCCGGGGCGTCGAACCGGTCGCTAATTCCGCCGCCAGTGCCAGACCCGCCGTGGTTCCAAACGGCCTCACCCGTAATTTTCCCCTTGGCGGTATCGATAAAGGTGCCTCCACAACCAACGGCATAGGGCGATGACGCTGGGAAATCGACGTGCCCGTGGCCATCGCCAACGCCATCTGTAGCCAGGTTGTCGCCGGCAGCAGCAAACACGGTTACTCCGCGCGTTGCGGCATCTTTCAATGCAGAGTTCATCGCCGCCAACCCCTGCCCGGTCCATTGCGATTCGGGCGAGCCCCAGCTGATGGAAATAACCGACGGTCTGTTCTGGGCGTCGTTGACGGCACGGGTTATCGCGTCGACGAAGCCCTGGATGGTATTTGGTGCGAAATAAACGGCGATCTTGGCGCCCGGTGCGGCCCCGCCAGCAACTTGAATGTCGAGCGCGACTTCTCCATCCGCGTTTGGATCCGGTCCAGGATTATTGCCTCCCCCCGATACCGAGATAGCAGTCACCGTAGGGACCGGCAGCCGCATAGTCTCGAAGGCGAGCCGATTGTCGCTGTCGCGATAACCTCCGCCAAGTTCAATGAGCGCGATGCATTGTCCGGCGCCAAGCCCTTTGGTTTGGGGAAAGTTGTAAAAACGCCCTACTTCGTTTGGCAGATGACCGGTCACCACGTGAGGATTGGCCCCGCGGGTGAGCTTTTGTTTGGCGATAGGTCGGGTGTCTAGACCAAGGACAGCTTCAATGCTGCCGACAACGTCGGCAGGTGCCGAAAGGCTGCCAGATCGCGCTCTGAATGCGTTCTTGCCATCGTTGTAATAGTGCAGTTTTGTTCTGAAAGCAGCTTCGAGCTTATCAGCTGGGCCGGCAAGCTTTATCAGCCGCCGAGCGGGATCCTGCAGCACTACCGACAAGCCAGCTTCGCTGGCAAATTTGCGAACCTTGTCGAACGCTGCGCTATCCCGCGCCGCGGTGGACTCGGTGGTGGAAGGCGGTACGGCCCCAGGTTTCATCTTCAGTAGCGGGTCGCCACCTTCGTCTTTGACGTACACACTCACTTCGATTTGCTCGCGCGGATTGGTGGCGTGCACGGAGGCTATTGGTGCCGATCCGACAGGTGGCTCTCGGTTGCTGCCAGGAATTTCAACATATTGGGCCGGCATCTCGATGTTCCTCCCTGGTTTTGCTTGGCTCAGACCACATGTTTCAAGCGGGTCGCTTGTTCTATTTTCAGCGAGCAACCTCAGCCAAGTGCCTATTGACCTTGACGAATGGGAGTTGGATGCCCCGCCGAACCAACAGCGAACGATCTAATCCGAGTATTTTGCGGACACTGGCTAATGCCGCTTCATTCACTTCGATATATGCCACGATGTACCACTCGCCGTTTTCTTCCCTGGCCATGCCTAGCGGCTTGGCGTGCCACTTCAGCGCGCCGTGGTGGGGCATAAAGTAAGTCTCCTGGACGCCGCCGACAGCGCTCAGGCCTTCGTCGAGGGCGTATTCCATGACCGCGCAGCAGAGCTGCGTCAGCGTGCCCCTCAGCCCGGTCGAACGCTTTTCGGGTACGACGAAGGTGCGGGTCCATTCGGCCCAGTCAGGACGCCTTGGAACGCCCGATTTCTCGCACATGTGAGGAAAGACCTCTGAGACCATGTGCGGCTCGCTCGTTGGGATCAATCGGGCCGAGGTCACGACGCGACCCTCTTCCATGCCGAGTAGGTAGGTCGCCGCGTCAGTATCGAACTGGTCTAGTTCGCGACCGTCTGGGCTCGGAGGGCGCCAACGTTTTTGATGGACGAAGAAGTCGTGCCGGCGGCGCAGAAACTCGTCGAATTCGTTTTCGTAGAGATGCCTGTTCTGCGCATTGACGACATGAGCCGTAATCATCGCGCGATCCCCCGATCGTTCTTGGGGGGATAGTTGCAGCCGTTCTAATTTGCGTCACCTGTCCGATCGGACAGTTGACTGGCTCAAGGATGAATCAGGCGCCGGCGCACCGCCTCGACGACGGCCTGCGTGGTAGTGGCGACGCCGAAGGCCTCGCGGGCCCTTGTGGCGTGCCATTTGACGGTGCGCTCCGTTAGGCCGAGGATCTGCGAAGTTTCGGACGAAGTCTTGCCGGCCGCCGCCCACAGCAGCACTTCCTTTTCCCGGTCAGTCAGCGGCCCCTCGCCGTCTCCGGCGTCATTGGAAAAGGACTGGATCGTCATGCCGGCGTAGACCGCCATGGTTACAAGCTGCACCTGCTGGCGCGCAGACAGATTGCAGGTCTTTTGCGAGGAGGCAAATGACAGCACCGATTGCCAGTGGTGGACACTCAGCATCGGCACGGCGAAGCCGCTCCAGATGCCGAACTCCGTCGCTTCGCCGGCGACGCGCCGCGAAGCTTCCGTCCCAGACCATCTGGCGGGTACATCGGACCAAAGGAACGGCTTCAACGTCTTGGCCGAATAGATGCAGACGCCGTCCACGGCGGCATGCTCGGCTTCCACATAGCGCTCGAACCAGCCTTCCGGCCAGCCGTTCAATTCTACCATCGGCGCGAGTTTCTGCCCGCCCAGGGGCACGCCACTCAATATAAGATGCTCGAATCCAAGCTTTGTTACTGTCCCGAGCAGATCGCACAAAAGCGGCCCTGTAGCCGTGTGCTTCCGGCACCGCTCGACAAAGTCGAATACATCAGAATCGATCATGCCAGAGCCCCGTCTCCCGCACGAACAATCTATAGCTTATTTTAGAAGACTCGCATACGCAAAAGCCCGTGATATCAGGTCGTCCAGGGCAAGCCTCGGCAGCCTATCAATGCTTGCCTGATGCGATAGCTGGCGCTGCTGATCTAGAGGGGTCCGCGATGACGCGAGGGAAACGCTTGGCTGGCGCCAACGAGAAACGACAAGGGTCGTCTCGACCTAAAGTGGAGAAAACCGGCACGAGGCCAGTGCCTGCGTCGGCTGAAGCAAATAGTCCGTCAAAATCGTCGGATGTCAAAGTCGCGGCCAGCCAGAAACGTAGTATGATCGAGAATCCGTGGATCGCTCTCCTCCTGCTGCCGATCTTCACCACGCTGTTCGGTGTCCCGGCAGCCCTGTATCTCGATAACTGGCGCGCTTCGCGCGAACAGAAGGACCGTGTCGTCGGTTTTCTGCAGATCGCTGGTCAGGAATGCGAAGCGATCAACAAAACGCTGGCCGGGGTGCAGATCGACCAGCAGCCCGTTTTCGTCCCCTCCCTCGGGATTGCCCTCTTGAACATCCAGCAGGATGCAGAGAGCCTCAAAGTCATTCCGGCGGATGATTTTCGCGATCTCGTTCGGCAACTGGTCGGCATCCAATCAACGTTGAGCGATTATGGTCGCCTAGCAAACGACTATAGGCTCCTGGCAATACAGACCCCGCGCGGCCTTCCGCCTCTCATCCTCCCGATGCCCGATGGCCCGCCGAAACCGGAAACACCGCAGGAAGCCGCTGCGCGATATGCCAAAGCGATGCAAGACTTGGAGACAATGCGGCAGACACATCTGGCGCATATGCGCCAGACCTTGCAGTCCTACAAGGACGCGGTGAAAAGCTTCTGTGTGGTCGGCGCACGCATCCACGACCAACTTGCAGGCGGGACCCCTTAGGGCTCGCCCCAATCAAATCGAGGCCCCTCGTTAGACGACGTAGGTCGCGAATTCGACAATGCCCTTTATGCGACTTTCGAGGCACAAATGCAGAACACGTTCCGTCCCGACAAAGGGAGGCGCTGATCCGGGTTGGAGCATCGCCAATCCTGTGTACACACGCCTTAATAATTGGGCTGTTCAAGCGCTCCGCATCAAAGCTTCTTCAGCGCAACAGGCTCCTGAGTTCGGCGCGGAGCAGCTTGAGTTCTCGCGCGTAGCTCGCAATCATCGCCGGCATGAACGTGCTGCGCTTGACACGCGAAAAATCGAAACGGAATCCCGACTCTTCGCCGAGCATCGCCATAAACGTCAGTTGCGATCGACCGTTGCCCTCGCGGAACGGGTGGATCGCGTTGAGCTCACCCAAGAACTGGGCGGCCTCTGAGATGAACTGTTCGGAATCGATCGCACTGATCGCCGCCGGAAGCGTGGCGAAAAGCTTTGTCATTTCGCTGTCGATATACTCGGGATAGCAGAATGGATTGCCGCCTTTTGCTGTGCGCACGGTGCGGTACTTGCCTGCCCAACTATACACGTCCTGAAACAGGTGGTGGTGCGTGCGCCGGTAGTGAGCAGCATCGAACTTACCTCTCGGCAGCGGTTCGCGAGCACGCAGCGCGGTCATCTCAAGCTCGAACGCTTCGAGTAGCGAAGCATCCCGCAGACCGAGCTTGTTCTTGAGTGTGGCGGTGCCCTTGTAAGAATAAGGGTCGTCGAAAGCGTCGTAGCCGACAGCCATCACCCACGCGACTTGGCGCTCAGGTAGGCGCGTATGACCTCGGAGCGTTGATCGTCAGGTGAAAGATTGCGCTTTTTCATGTCGGCGAGACGCTTTCGGCTGACCGCGTCAAGGCTAATCCCCTCGACGGCCGTTATAGCGGCGAAGGTACGATGTCCAAGAACGTGGCCCGACTCGCTCGGCTTGAGGCTCTTGCTTGTCTTTTTCATCGGTCCTCTTAGTCGCAGTGAGCCGGATTAGCGGTCGAGCAGCTTTCGCGCCTGAGAAATGCGATCCCTCAACCCGGCCTGAAACCCAGGATCTCGCCTACGGGTCTCGATATGCGTCGTGATTGCGGCCCGAATGATGTCAGACACCGGCAAATTCTCGACGGTTGCGACCATTTCAAGAGCCTGAGCCTGCTCTTCGGACAGGCGAACAGTCATCGCTTTTGCTTGTTTCATGATGCCTGTTTTGCACCAATCTTACCCTCTTGTCAACTGTCATGGTGTCATGGTATCACGGTATCAATCAACGGAGGTATCAATGAACGACGATCATAGGCCGAAGGCTTTCGAGATCAAGATCGACCGCACCACGTACAAGGTCCAGGAGTCGACCCTCACCGGTGCGCAGCTGAGGAAATTGCCCGAACCTGATATCGGGCCAGACCGCGACTTGTTTGAAGTCATCCCTGGAGGCTCCGATCAGAAAATCGATGACGCCACCAAGGTCGAGATACGCAATGGCCTGCGCTTCTTCACCGCGCCGGCCCAGATCAACCCGGGCCGCGATTGAGGAGAAGGGAATATGTTGCCGCCGATCGATAAAGAGTATTTGCAGGCGCGGGCGCCTGGACATTCTGTCTCGCTCGATGGCGGCATGATCGCGATCGTCATTCCGGCTTTCCAATTGCCGAATGGCTTCACGGCAACGGCCGCTGATCTCCTACTTCGGCTCGCCCCTGGCTACCCAGATGTTCACCCAGACATGTGGTGGTTCGCGCCTGCCGTCATACGGACAGATGGTCAGGCGATCGTCGCTACAAATTCACAGGAAGACTATCTTGGGCGCAGGTGGCAGCGGTGGTCCCGTCACCTTAACCCGGGCCAGTGGCGGTCGGGCATCGATTCGCTGGAAAGCTACTTGGCGCTCGTTCGCATGGAGCTTGAAGCAGCCGGAAGGGCGCGCGCCGCATGACAATCACGCTCGTCCTTCCTGGTCCGCTTGCTGACGAAATCATCGCCGTCACGCGCAATCCGCTTGAATGCGCAGGTGTTCTGCTCGCTCGGCGCGTCGATATCGGCTCGGACGTGCGTCTGCTGGCAAGGACCATGCATTGGGTGCCGCAAACCGCGTATAACGAGCAGAGCCCGCATCACATGTTGATCCGTTCGGAAGGCTATGTCGGCGCCCTCGGGGCGGCGGAAGCCGACGGCTCTGTTCCAATCTGGTTTCACACCCATCCAGGCGAAATCGGTGTGCCGCTGCCAAGCGAGCACGATCGGCAGGTCGACCACGACATTCGTGATCTCTTCCAGCTGCGCAGCGGCTCCGGTCTGTATGCTACGCTCATCGCGTCGCCCCGCGGCGAAAGCGTCGTCTTTAGCGGCGAACTGACGCCGGAGGGCGGCAGCGCATTGGCGATCGATCGGGTTTGGATCGTGAGCGACCGCTGGCGGCTAATCCAAAACTTCGGCCACAACCTGTCGGCCCCCGATGCAATCTTCGACCGCAATGTGCGCGCTTTCGGGCCAGACATTCAAAGCGTGCTCGGCAACCTGCGTGTGGCGATCGTCGGCGCCGGCGGCACCGGATCCGCCATCGCGGAACAGTTGGTACGGCTGGGCGTGCGCGATCTTCTTTTGCTGGACAACGATGTGCTGTCGTCCAGCAATGTGACGCGCGTTTACGGCTCGACGCCGTCCGACGTCGGACGTTCGAAGATCGAGGTGCTGCGTGCGCACCTGATGCGTATCGCACCGGACCTCAATTGTTCAACCGTTCCGGGAATGGTGACCGTCAAATCAGTCGCCAAGACGCTGCGAGGGGCAGACCTCGTTTTTGGGTGTACAGACGACAACGCCGGACGGCTGGTGCTGTCGCGTCTGGCGACCTATCTTTTGACGCCCGTCATTGACGTCGGGGTTCTCCTAAGCAGTGACAGCGGCGGGACGTTGACAGGCATTGACGGCCGCATCACGACGCTGACACCGGGAGCCGGCTGTCTCGTATGCCGCAATCGGGTCGACATGGCCCGCGCAGCAGCAGAGATGCAGACGCCAGAAGAACGCCAGCGTTTGGCGGACGAAGGGTATGCGCCAGCCTTGGGCCAAGTCGAGCCGGCGGTGGTGGCTTTCACCACGGCCGTCGCGGCAGCCGCGGTCAACGAGTTGTTAGACCGCTTGATTGGTTACGGCCCGCCCGATCGTCCGACAGAAACCCTCCTAAGGTTGCACGAGCGCGAGATTTCCACCAATCGCGCTTTCCCTCGGGGCGGGCATTACTGCGACTCCGTGCAGGGTAAGTGGGGCACGGGCGACGAGGAGCCATTCCTCGGCCAGCTATGGGGCCGAGAATGAAGATTTCCTGGTGGCAATGGATTCCGTTTTGGCGTTGGCGTGTCGTCGGTCAGACATTCTCTGCGGACGAGGTGCCTGATCGTCTTCCGCGGAATGCGGTCGCGCTCGTCGGCGATTCAGCCCGCACCAAATGGATCGTATTCGATTGCCCTTGCAGGACCGGCCATCGCATTATGCTCAATGCCGACCCGGCGCGCCGGCCGCACTGGGAGGTAAACCAGATCACGCGCCTGACGATCTCTCCAAGCGTGGACTTTCGCGGCAATCAGCGGAGGTGCCACTACTTTATCCGCGGTGGTCGCGTAGAATGGGCAGAGGATAGTGACCGATGAGTGAAAGCAACCAAAAGGAAGAGGAAGTGCAGCCGGCCATGATCCCGCCGCGTGCTATCGAGAAGACGCCAATGTTCACGGCGATGAACGCGGCGCGCTATCAGCGCCAGACGCTCATCAGGGAGATCGAAAGCACTCAGCCCAAGCTTCTCTGCTACATTGCAGGCAACAAGGCGCTTGTGGACCGCATCGACACCTTGGGATTTGTCGACATGCTCCACAATGTCACGCCAGGCGAGCCGATAGACCTTATGCTGCACACGCCGGGCGGTGATGTTGACGCCGCCGAAAAGCTGATCGGGCTGGTTCGCAGTGCTGCAGGTGCGGAAGGTCAGCTCAGGGTCATCGTTCCTGACTACGCCAAGAGCGCTGGCACGCTGATGGCGCTGGGAGCGAATACTATCGTGATGAGTGAATCGTCGGAGCTTGGCCCGATCGATCCGCAAGTTTCGTCGAAGGATGGCAATGGATCGGACGTCGTCTATTCGGTCCTGACCTACCTGAATGCATACGAATTTGCTGGAAAGTCGTTGCGCGAAGCTCCAGACGACCTTGCCGCCAGGATCACGTTCGAAAAATTCGATCCGACAATCGTCCGGAAATTCCAATCCGTAAGGGACCGAGCCAAGTCGCTGGCCGAGAAACTGCTCAGGCGCCAGGGTAAGAATTTTTCGAAGATCACCAGTGAATTGATGGACATCAACAAATACCCTTCGCACGGCCAGATGGTCGGATGGGAGACGGCTAAGGAAATGGATCTTACGGTCGAGTACATGTCCTCAAACGACCCGGTGTGGCGTAGGTATTGGGCCCTCTACTGTCACCTGAGATTGGCCATTGAACCCGAACAGCGTATATTCGAATCGAACTATGTCTCTTTGATCGTGTGATGGCCGTAGAGTTCGTCCTGTTTGTCAGTCATAGCGAATCGAGCACGTGATTTACCGACGGGGCGTTCAGCGCCAACATTGAACGACCGCGAGTGGTCATCGCCTGTTGCCATGAGATGTATGCGGAATTGCGATGTGAACGACCTCCTTTGATTTGCCTTTTTTTCAATCGTAGCCCGCATTTGAGATGCTGTCTGCCAAAATGAAGCGTCACACCGTCATAGTCCAGGGCACCCTCGCCTTTGGCATGCAGCGCGCCGCCGCCGCGCGTGAGGGGGACCACGGTCGGGATGTCTCGACGCTTCCCCTGCTCGGTGCCCGCCTTGTGGGCGGCTTCGCCCGGCCCGCAGACTACGCCACCCTCGTCCCAATCGTTGCTCGAGCGCTCAGCGAGCTTGCCTTCGAAGAATTGGAACCGGTCAAGACGCGCCCTGGCATGGCGCGGGCCGTGCTCGCGAGTCTGGCGCGGATATGGGCAGCGGACATTCAGTTCGACGATCTGCGTTATGCGAGCGCCCGTCTGAGCGATCTGGGGCGCATCGAGGCCTACCTACACAGGCATCTGCCAATTGGTGCGCTTCTACCCCGGGACCTTTGCGACCGAGCTATCGCGGGCGTGGCACATGCCCGTGCCACGGTTGGCAATCTGTATTTCCATAGGCTGATTTCGATCGACCCGGTGTGGCGGCCGCTGATCAAGGCCCTAGCGGCAGTTGTCGAAATCACCTGGGACGCGCCCGGCACACGCGACCGGAGTTGGTTTCCCGGCACGATTGTGCCCACGACCAGCCCGCCCTCCCAAGATCTGATCTGCGACGTATGTGCAGATCCTCGCGCAGAGGTCGTCGAAGCGCTTCGCTGGGCTCGCGAGCTGTTGAGCGACGGCACAACACAGGCCTCCGACATTGCGATCACGAGTGCCGACCTCGGTGCCTGGGATGACCACATGCTGGTGCTCGCCGCGGACGCTGAGCTCCCCATTCATTTCGCGAGCGGCGTTTCCGCCCTGAGCACTCGCGCTGGCCAGAGCTGCGCGGCGTTGGCAGACGTGATGATCAATGGCCTGTCGCAGGATCGCGTCCGCCGCCTATCGCTGCTCTCTCCCTATCTGTCGGAGGCCCTTCCGGCTGACTGGATGAAAGGCATCCCGACCGAGGCGGGTCTATTTAAACCGGATCATTGGGCCAGCAGCTTCGAACCGCTTTCGCGTTCCGATGGTTCCTCCATCGCAGCGACCCTCATGCCAGTGCTGCGTGACCTCGATGTCGGACCTCAGGCGGCGGTCAGACTCGGAGAGACCCTGCTGCGGGGCAAGAGCCTCGGCCTTTGGCAAGAAGCGCTTCGCCTGGGACCGGCTGCGGCCATAGAGATGACCCTTACGTCATTGCGCATCGCCGATGAAAGCGATCCTGCCAACAATGTCGTCTGGGCACGAGCGGCTGACCTCGTTGGTGTGCCGCGCAAGCACATGCGCCTGATTGGGCTTTCGAGCAGAAGCTGGCCGCGCTCCGATGGTGTGGACCCGCTGCTGCCCGATCATGTCCTAAGCGAGCGTGACTTGGCGGACCTGCCCCGGCTGGAACGCGATCGGCTGGCCTTCGAGGTCCTCGTCAGTCACCCAGACTCGAGCGTTGCGCTGTCCCGCAGCAGGCGCTCAGCCGACGGTGCATTCCTTGCTAGGAGCGCGTTGCTGCAACGAAAAGTCACGGAGCGGTCGCTTTCGCGGACCAGAACGCCGGAACACGCATTCAGCGAGGGGGATCGTCTGCTCGCTCGTATTGATGATGCGCTCTCCTTGCCGCGTATCCAGAGCGTCATGTCCTGTTGGACGGATTGGACGCGCAGGTTGGATCCCACGCCACATGATGGCGGATATCGGAAAGACCACCCAGCCGTTGCCCGCGCGCTGAACACGCCGCAATCGGCGACTTCCCTGCGGCGCATGCTGCGCGATCCGCTGGGCTTTGTCTGGCTACGGGCATTGGGAATGACCGCTCCCGAACTTGCCGTTGAACCGTTGCAGTTCGATCCCATCACGTTCGGCGAACTCGTGCATGAGTTGCTTCGGCTAGCAATCGAGCGCATCGAACCCATCCCCAGCCTTGTCGGGGCAACGCCAGAAGAAATCGATAATGCCCTTGGCGCGGCGGCACGCGACATCGCCGAGCGTTGGCCGCTGACCCAAGCGGTGCCCCCGAGATTGTTGTGGCTCGATACCATCGACGAGGCACGACGGCGCGCCCGCCGCGGCCTGACAATCGACGAACGCTTCGGCCCGGGGACCCGCAGCTTCAGCGAGATCCCCTTCGGCAATCCGAAATCACCGGCAGAGCGTTCCGATCCCTGGGACGAGCGCCAGGAAGTCGTGATCGGTCAGTCCGGGCTTCGCTTGAAGGGCCGTATCGACCGCGTTGATGTGAAGCCCGACCGCCGCAGCGTACGCATTTCGGACTACAAGACCGGCACGACGCCGCGCAATTTGCGTGACGTGATTCTGGGCGGCGGCGCCGAAGTTCAGCGCGCGCTCTACGCCATCGCGATCAAGCAGCTCATCCCCCAAGCGAGCGCCGTCATCGCTCGGCTCATATACCTCGACACGATGGGGCCTGCTGCAAACCTTGACGGCGACGTCCTCGAGCGGGCGGAGGACACGCTGCTGCGCTTCATCGACATTGCAGTCGAAGGGCTCAGAAGCGGCGTCGCCTATCCGGGGCCAGATGCGTTTGCAGGCTACAACGACCTCAGGATCGCACTGCCGGCAGCGCTCGACCGCTATCGAGGGCGGAAGGAGGAAGGCTTCAACGCCGCTCAGCAAAGGCTAGTGCCACTTTGGGATGAGCCATGATGATGCTGAGCGATGCCTTCGAACGCAATCGCGTTCTCACCGAACTCGACAAGACGTTGCTGGTCGAAGCGGCAGCGGGTACAGGCAAGACATCGCTGATTGCCGGTCGTGTCGTCATGCTGATGCTGAACGGTGTATCACCTCGCGGCATCGCCGCGATTACGTTCACCGAATTGGCCGCCAGCGAGTTGTCGCTGCGCATTCGCGAATATGCAACGCAACTGCTGGCGGGCCACATTCCGAAGGTTCTGCGCGGCGCTGTCAACCTTGAGCTTCTCACTGACAAAAGGGCTGTCCTCAGCTCGGCGATCGATGCCTTCGACGAAATGACCTCATGCACGATTCACGCGTTCTGCCAGCAGATCATCATGGCCTACGCCGTCGAAACGGGGCTCGACCCCGGATCACAGATGATGGATGCGCCCACCGCTGATGCCATGTTCGAGAGCGTCATCTCGGGCTGGCTGTTCGACCGCCTCTCTCACGGAACCCAGAAAGGTGAGGATCCAGTCGCTGTCCTGTCCAAGTTTGAACCGCTAAAGGTCGTCAAGGACAGCTTTGATCTTGCCAAGCTCAAGCTGGCGCACCCCGGCGCGGGTACCTTCCCTGTCGACCTCTCGCTGCGCAAAGACATCGACTTTGTCGAAAGCGTCCGCGCCTTTCGGCGTTGGCAAGCGAACTATCCCAAGGAGCGCAGCACCGGATCATTGATCCAGGAGTTCGAGACGCTCGCCGAATTCTACGAGAACTGTTTCGAGACAGAGCCGAGCTTCTCCCGGCTATGGGAGCTCGCGAACCCGCCGCACACGGCCTCGATGAAATGGAACGAGTTTACCTTCACTGAGCCGCGCAATCTTAGTCGCTGGAAATCGGCGTATGGAAAAGGCGACGGGACGGCACTCTGCCAGCAGGCCGACGAGCACTTCCACACCTGTGTGACTCGGTTTTTTGATCTACTCGGTCAGATCGGCGATGCCATGGTCGAATCGATGTCGCGTGCCCTCGATCCGGTCACGGACCTCTATAGGCAACGCAAGGAAAACGCCGCCGTCCTCGATTTCGACGATCTGCTGCAGCGCGCCCATGCCCTCGTCACCACCAATGATGTCGTCCGCGCCGCGATAGGTGAGCGCTTTGCGCATATCCTCGTTGACGAATTCCAGGACACCGATCCGATCCAGGCCAGTATCCTGTTTTCGATCTCGGCCTGCAGCATGCCCGATCGATGGCAAGACGCCAACCTTCGCGATGGGGCGCTGTTTGTCGTCGGGGATCCCAAGCAATCCATCTACGCGTTCCGGGGCGCCGACATCGATAGCTACAAACAGGCGAAGCAGGCCATTGCCCGTCTCGGCGATGAACGCATCATCCATATCGGTGCCAATTTCCGCTGCCAGCCCGGTATCATCGACTACGTGAACAGCGTGTTCCAGCCGGTCCTCGATGCAGACGGACAGCCGAGCTATGGCGCACTCACTGCCACGCGAGAGGGGGCATTGCACGGATTCGCCTGTGCCTCGCATGTGGCCATAGGCGATGGTCAGAAGGCGAAGATGGCGCAGCAGCGCGACGACGAGGCGGCCGTCATTGCACAGATTTGCTCAAAGCTCATAGCAGCCATCGAAATCGAGGACGAACACACCGGAGACCGACGCCTCCTCGAAGCGGGCGACATCGCACTCCTGGCTCCAACCGGCACCGAACTCTGGCGCTACGAACGCGCACTGGAAGCGCTCGGGCTCGCCGTTGCGTCGCAGGCCGGCAAGACGCTCTGCCTGCAGCAGGAGACGCAGGATGTCCTGGCGCTCTTGCGCGCGCTGGCGGACTCGCGCGACCGGCTTGCGTTCGGTGCCTTCATGCGCGGACCCATGGTCGGCCTCACAGACGAAGAGTTGCTCGACATTGCCGAAGAGGTCCATCAGGCCGGACCAGAGGCCTCCCCCACTGGCCTGTTCGACATCACAACACCGCCCGCCCTAATATCCCATTGCGTAGCCCGCTCTGTCCTTGAGACCCTGCAAAAACTTCGTGCGCGCGTGAACGTCACAACGCCACGCGTACTCTTGGCCGAGACAATCGAGCAGCTCCAGTTGCGCGTCGCGCTGTCTGCCCGCAGCGGCAACAATCGCGCCGCGCGCTCGCTTGCAAATCTTGATCGGATTGTCGAGCTCGCGCGGCCTTTTGATGTTCGGGGGTTCAGGGCATTCGTTCGCCATCTCCAGTTTGACTGGGATAGCCGCGCCTCGCGCCAGGAAGGACGGATCGACGCGTCGCGGCACGCGGTCGAGATCGTGACCATTCACAGTGCGAAGGGTCTCGAATGGCCGGTGGTGATTCCGATCAACATGGGTACACAAGCAAGGCCCTCAGAGCGATTTGTGCATCGGCGTTCCGACAACACGCTGCACTGGGTCATAGGGGGCGTTTCGTCCTCTGCGCTTACGCTTGCACGCGAGGAGCAGGCGCGGCGCCAGGCGCTGGAAAATCAGCGCATGTGGTATGTCGCGTGCACACGTGCCCGCGATCTCTTGATCGTGCCCTATCTTTCCTCGGCGGGGCAGGCTGCCTGGTCGAAGTTAGTCAATCTCAGATTCGACCTGCTCGATGAACTGAAATTCAATGCGCTCGAGCCACGACCGGCCACCGGATCGGAGGCCGTGGCTGTCCCCCAGGACGCAGACACATTCGCCCGGCAGGCCGCGATCGTGCAGGCCGCGACGCCGGCGTTGCGCTGGGTGAACCCCAGTGTTCATGACCCAGATCGAGCGGAGATCCTCACCCCCGCCATGGCTATCGAGCCGGGCAGCACATTCGAATATGTCGAGCCGATCGGCGCCGGCAGAATTCGGGGACTGATCCTGCACAAGCTCATGGAAGAGCTTTTGACCGGAGAGCTCTCGCCGCAGGATGATGTTAGCGCCCGGGCGGAACGCCTTCGCGACGAGCTTCTCGCCCTCAAGCCCACGGACGAGTTCCTGGTCCCGCGCGAACTCGCGGCGACGGCGCTGCAGACGTTTCAGCTCCCTTATGTGCAGCGTCTCCTGCCGATCCTTGTACCGGAGCTCTCCGTCTGGAGTGAGTTGGCCCCCAGCAATCTTCTCGCTGGCCGTGTCGATGCGATCGCTATCGAGGACGGTAAGGTCCTGGAGGTTCTGGACTGGAAAAGTGATCGCGACACCGACCTGCACCGGGCCGCGTATGTTCAGCAGTTGCAGCGATACCTGCGGGCAACCTCGGCGCCGCGCGGTACGATCGTATACATGACCACGGGAGAAATCGTGCCGATCCTGCCAGATTGACTCGCACCGCTCCAAACCGGGGCCGAGCGCTCCGTTGCGGTCAAAGCCAAACCGATTCGTTGCATTATTCCCCGGCACATCTCAGGATTCTGAGCTGATGAATTGAGCCCACGGCGCAAAAGACCCAGACAGTCTAGGGGTAGACGGCGCAGCTAATAGAGGCGTGCCGGAACAGCGTGACCGACGGTGGGTCATTGATGAGGGATCCATCTGCTGCTCGATGACATCACCCCGAGAACGGCTGACTGAAAACCGCGCCCGCCCGACAGGGGGCACGATGAGCCTACCCTTGGTCACCAATCGGCCCATACGCCGTCTCAATGACACCTCTAAGGGTCGACGACATGTCGTCGTCGTCGAAATTCGTGGTCAATTTGAGGGCGGTGACGATCTCGTCGGCGCCGATGTCATGCTGCCCAATGACAGCAACTGCATTCCGGGCAAATGAGAACAACGCTCCGGCGCGGACGTGGATTTCGGCCGAATCCGCAAGGTAGCGATTGAGATTTAGGTCAAGAATCATTGTCGGGCCGCGCCCAGCCCGTGCTGATGTTACGCCTAGCAGGCGAGCCCGCTGAACCTGCACCTTGGCTACCAGGGTTGCGAGCACTTGGCGCTCCGAGGGGAGTGCGTACTCGGTCATCTCCTTGATGGCATCTAGGGCGTCCAGGGGCAACGCCGGCAAATCAGGGGGCCGTGCTGCAGTAGGGAGTGCACCGCCAACACATTTGTCGATTAAGTCCGTTAGGAGGTGGGCGCATTCCTCCGCATATTCGCTGACTGCGCTTAACGCTAAAGGGAGGACAGAGCGCGCCGCCGCCCGCTTGCTCTCGCGGCTTTCGTGTTCGAACTCCCAGTCTTGGCGGATCTGGCGATTGATCGCCGCCACGCTCCAGCCGGCGCCTGCCAGCGCGAGCATTGCAGCGATGAATGTCTGGTAGGTATCGAACCACCCGAACTCAAACTGATCCTTGTAGGCGCACAAGAAGATCGGCAAAACTATTTCGCAGTCCTGGGTCGCGTGGTGCGCAAGAAAGCTGAACCCGAAAAAGCACGCCGTCAGGACAACCGGCATCGCCGCGATCAGGTCATACACCGGCCTATGGCCTCGTTTCATGCTCACCCCGCATCCAGGTCCGAATTCGATCTTGATGACCGGGTTTGCGACGCTTCGCAGGAGAGCGAAACCCGGTATAAGAAATTTCTTGTTCTAGCGAGCTACGGCAGCCCACGGAAACGCGTCAATGCTGTGACTCCACCTTGCCCTGTGAGGTCACCATGACCGCATAAGGCTGCCATCAACCCGTCAGCCCTGTTCGTTCTCTGGCCGATCCGATCGCACTACGTCCCGACCATCGACTTTTGTTCAAGCATCCAGGCAATGCGGTCATTCGCGACGTTCATGGCTGCGTTCGGGTGCCGACTTCAGAATCGGTTCACCAAACGCAATGCATCAGCCCGCAACAGCTCGACCATGACTTCGTGAGAACGGCATAAAAAGTCATGCCGGAGGACGAATGGAGATTTCACGGATGCCATCTTAAAAGGATTTATCTGATGTAACTGTATTAGTATGAACGAGCGTCTGTCAAGATGATTACGTATCGCCATGTATAAGTAACATCTCATACTTGAGACCGGCGGCTAGAAGCTCATGATCAACTTATGGCAAGGCTGGAGCAAGGAGTAATGTGTCGTCGGACGGGTGAAAGTCAGCATTTTTGTGCTTGCCGCGCGGTTTTGCGACGCCTGCGGACCTCGCCGGGATAGCTCTGCCGACCCCAAACTGCCCAAATGCGAACTAGATCACCTGACTGGCAAAGCTGAGAGTTTGTTCGTCTTGCGTCGCCGTCGGGGGCACCTGCGCAGCCTGCTTGAAGGCGTCCAGGATGCTCACGATTGAGAAGCTCTCGAGCGGCCGCCAGGGCGTACGGACCTGCAATAGCAGACGGAACAGCTGGATCTTGAAGATCAGCGTGCGCACGGCACGCGGCGATGGCCGCCTCCCGATCGATCGGAAGTAGCTGGGCACCAGCCGCTCCAGCTCATCAACTTCTTCGGGCGTAAACCGGATGTCGGCATCGGTAAACGGGGCAACACGTTGCCGAGTGGGCTGTTGGCCCGTTTCGGCTGTGGCCACTACGCCGCCCTTCAGTCTCTCCAGGCGCTCCTCCATCTGCTTCCTGATTGCGACGGTCTGGTCGTGCCGCTTAACGACGTCTGGATTCTGGGCGAGCCGCGTCTCTGGTTTGACTGCGGCCTGCGTTCTATTGAACTCCTCTGCCGCTGCGTTCTGACGCATTCTCTCAGATTTCTCTTCCGCCGTTGGGGGCAAGACCGCATCCGCCATTCCCAGCTTCCGCAGGTGCTGCGGCACTGGCCTATCCGACGGAGCGTCGACATCTACCATCGTTCGCCTTTCCCCCGCACTGACAGCATCTACACTCGCCTTCGCGCTGCTCTCAGCCGCTTTCGCTTTTTCAACGTCCTGCTCCGCTTCGCGCAGAGCCCGTTCAAGCCGGGCTCGAGCCGCCCGCTTTTCACGCTCTCTAATTTCGTTGAGCTCGCGCGAAGAAAGACTCACGACCAAGTCGGCAACGTCGCGGTCGCTCAGGGCGGGAAAACGCAAGTGGCAAGCGAAGAGCTTCTCGTTCTGCTCGGTGATGATTTCCTGCCGGGCAAGTAGCTTGGCGTTCTCTTTGGTAACACCGACAATGCCACCTGCTCGCTCGAGAATCATGTCCTGGTAGCGCTTTCCAATCGCATGGGCCAAGACACGCTCGTCGACTAACATCAGCACCTGCAACCTGTTTCCGATAACCGGGTCGTCCACTAGCAGCTTCATATTCTCGATGACGGTGAGCATATCATCGGGAGTGCAGCGATCCAGGTCGTCGACGACCAGCAGCACCCGGTCAGGACCTCTCCCTGCGAGAAGCCATGGCCCTATGACGATGGCAAGTGCAAGCCCCACCCATGACGACCAGAGTATCCAGTTCCCGCACTGATCACCACACCAGTCGTTTGCGTTTGTTTTCAATGCGCGCGGCTCGACATCCTTGTCCACTTTTGCGCCAACCTCGGCCGGCAGCATGCGGGCGATAGCCTCTACGCCCCGCACGAGAAAGCTGCCCTTCTGCTCCTGGAGCTGGGCAGTCAATCCGTAAGCCCAGCCAGCAGCCACCGCCGCCAAGACGAGAACTGGCAGGCAGAGCCGACCAGCTGGGGTAGACTGTCTCGCCGGAGTCTTCAGCGGAAATTCGCCCTGCGCGTCAGCCCGTGGAGGAATGGCTGGTGGCTCCTTCGTCCATGCCGACAGAAGGGCTTTCACGTCCTCTCCGACAAGTGCCAGCATGCCCAGGCGCTCCGGTCCAGCACTTAGCTTCGCGTTCTTCTCGAAGATCGCCCTGACCTTCGATTGGACCCGCGGCGTAATCGCTGCCAGGTGCACGAGCGCGCTCGTCCCCACCAACGAACCCAGAATGGCGGCTAGTTGGAACGTTTGACCAAGGGGAATTGCTACCAGTGCCAGCGCCAGCAGCGCCCCAACCAGCGGCCAAGGTCCGTGGCGAAAATGTGATGCCCTCGCCGCCAGAGCCAGTCGACCAATGGCGTCCAGATTGGCCCCAGCGCACACGACCAGGGTTTTGTAGAGATACACCCAGGCTTCCGGCGGCTGCCTGTACTTCCAAGCATTGTGGCAGGCCACCTCATATCGCAGTTTCGCGAAAGACTGACCTGCCGCCCCTGTCGCCCGGCCAAAGTCGCCCGGGAACTCGAGCAGAGGCGCAAGCAATTTGGTGAGTGTGGTTTTTCCGCTACCCCAAGGCCCGAATAGTGCGAAGGTAAATTCGTCCTCGGCGCTGCGCAGGATCGTCGCAAGCACCTTTGCATAGTCCTTGACGAAGAGAGACAACTCGTCTGCAGTGGCCTCCCTGACCATCTTCGGTGCGCGGCCGGCCCTGGTTTTCACGATGTGCTTCATCGCTTCGATCAGGTCCAGCATGCGCCACGCAGCGATTCTGCTGGACAGGCCCGATTGCGGATCGTCGAGGCTGCGCAGAACGAGGTCGGTCACCGCAATTTCTTGAAGGCCGGCGACCGCCTCGATAGCTCGCAATAGCCCAGGACCAAACCGCACACCCTTGGCAGCGGTTGTCTCCGCAATTTCTCCAAACTCCGCAACCCCAGGTTCGGGGATCGCCACAAAGAAATCCGCTGCGGCGATATCCAACTGACTGGAAAAATTGTTGAGCGCCAGTGCGCCCCAACGGCGGAGAGCGTCCATCTCATCTCGCTGCGGGTCGTTCCCATCAGCCGGACCCGAGGTGGCCAGGCGCCGGGCCATCAGTAAGGTGATGAGAAAGACGGTCGACGTCGATAGCGTGTCGCGGTCGGCCTCTTTCTGCGGCAGGTATTTGAGACACTCGAGCAGAACGTGAGCGCAAAGCGGGCTCAGATTTAGTTCGCCTAGTCCCGTCGCATGAGCAAAGAGGGAACCCAACACCGGCTCGACAAGGGCCCTGGTCGCCGCATCAGCTTGGTTTACCGCCACCGATGGCATCGCGTCCCCCCCCCCCGCTGCGGTCATCCCCGTAGCGTTAATTTAGCAATGATCGAATAGTCTTGACAGTACCCGTGCAATTGCACCGCGACGAGTACTTCAACGAAGTGTCATCAGGACGGCAGTTTTGCTTGCTTTCCAAGAGAGCCGACCTCGGCACACCGCGAAGCACGGAAACGACGCAACCGCGGTCATGGAGCGGTACATCTAGAACTAACCGCGCCACATGTCCGAGCCGAATGGCCGGCCGGCCCACCAATGCCCAACACCACCGACTGGTTATCGACTATTGCCACAGCCCGAAACAAAATGCAGCTGGTTTCCCTGTTGATCGACGCACGTGAAGATTGACTGTCGCGCGCATCTAATCCAACCACGGCCAACACAACCAAGGAGGATGCCATGGCGACCATTTCGATCAGCATGCCCGCCGACCATGCCCGAGAATATCAGCAGCTCTGGAAGGAGCTCAGGCTCGCCGACGCGCTCGATCTAGAACATGATCTTGGTGAACCCATCGAAGTCGGCAACTTCGATGGTGCCAACCTTGTCCAATGGGTCGTGGATCTGGAGCCAGTTCTAGTGCCTCTTGTGACTGCATCGCTTGCTTATCTGATTACGTCTCGTGGTGAATTCGAATATGAGAAAGATGGCGAAAAGATCCGCTTCAAGAATCTCAAGCCATCGCAGGTAAAGGAGGTCTTTGCGCTGCTCGACACGCGCGACAAGGGCTAACGATGATCCCCCGCCCGGCTTGGCGGATTATCAAACAGCGGCTTGGCCGCACGCCGGCGGGGAGTGTGGCCGCCGCTCATCGTGCTGCGCTCCATCGTCTGCGCGGATTCATTGCCAACCACTATCCCTGGATGCTCGATCATTTCGCTCTGGTGCCCATCAGCACTATGCAGTGGTCGAGCGTCGTGATGGGCTACGGCGATTCCCATGTCGCCTTTATCGACATCGAGCAGGCCAATGCGCTCGAGCTTTTGCTTTTGCGAGGCTTCTGGGGCGAACGGCCGATCATCTCACACGTAGAATATCTTATCAGGGCAGCCGAAGCGTTCTATGACGACGGCGATCTCGTATTGGCCGCCGCCGTGACAGAGCGCGCTAATGCACGCCTCGCCGCTTACAGCGCGGACCAAGGAGCGGGCACGTTCATCCCAAGGCCCAAATATTACGATGAGCAACTAGTCGCAATCTTGCAAGCTCAGTTGCTGCTCAGCTTCATCGCCGGCCACGAGGTCGCACATATTTTGCAACAGGCCGAGGACGCATCATCCCTCACGCTGTTCGCCTGGATTGGCAACCGATATCAAGAACTCCGCTTCGATCGTAGTCGCGATGGTCCGCCGCGCGAGCGCTTCCTTCTTCCTGAGACACTCCAGAAGTTCGACGACTTCGGCCAGCCTAACGGCGTCGCCACGCTTGGAACCAAGATGGGGCTGCGGATGCACGCAATGATAGAGCGGCTGACCGGTGAGCTTCAGGCTGATGGATTTGGCCTGCTCGCAGCAAGCCACGCTGCGATCGAAACCCATATTTCGGCGGATACGGTGTTCCGGGTCCTTTTTATGGCACTTGAATATACCGAGATGCTGATGATGTTGCGCCGACTCCTCCCACGTCTTCCGCGCGGCATGAAACGTGCAGCGATCGCCCATGAAGGGCCCTTTCTCTTTGCCCGTCACATGATGCTGGTGCGATTAGTGCGCGGCGTTCGCGAGGGCGAGGTTTCGGTTCCGAAGTCGATTCGTGCCTTCTGGAGAAGCCTCGATCCCGCGGTACTTAGAAATTACGAAATCCTCGGGAGCGAAGGGAAGCTGGAACAATACTCATTGCGATCAGCCGTCGCTGCGCGTGGCGGCATCGAAGTGGGTCTAGCCGGATCTCTTGGCAAGCACGTCCCGGCAGCGGAGCGTGTCGAAAAGCTGGGGCCGCTGGTGGCAGGCGGGCTCATCGTTGCCGAAGCGCACAGAGGCTTCGGCGAAGCCTATTTCCGCGCGGAAGAACATTTCGACTGGGGCGGCGCTGAAGGCGAGCCGGACCCAGTGTTGCTGGGCTTTGCGCACGCGCTCCAGGATATGGCCGAACTGGCGGCAACCGAAACACGTCCGAAACATCATTTTACCCGCGCCAGCGTTCTGCGAAACGGCAGCGACTCTGCTTTCGTGGAGTTCTTACGCTCGACGAGGTCGCAAGTCTTCAGGATGGCGATCAATCCCGACTGGATGGCTGGTTTCGAGGCAATGCTGCGATAGTGCTTACGATGCGCGTTGCTATGGAAAGCAGGCCGCTTCGCGCGCGAAATCGACCGGCCTTTAGCTGTCACGCCTAGCGGACTTTCACACTGTCGCACCAGGTCTTGCCGTCGGTTCCAAACCCCGTCTAGAGCATCGTCTATAATGTCACGCACCTATGAGCAGTTAATCCCTAGACCCCTACGCGACCCTTTTGAAAAGGCGCTCGGTACGGATGCCGGGTATCTCCTTGATTTCAGCGACCGAACCTTCTCCGATTTCTTCTTCGAAGCGCTGGGTATCGACACCTCGATCTCGAACCTCTTTGATGGCAGGGGTACTTCGAAGGCGAAGCGACTGCGCTCGTTCATCGAAAGGGCGCCGGTGGCCGTAGTTGCGAAGGCGCTGCGCGATTTGTGGGAGTATCGCGAGTCCTTGTCGTGGCCGAGCGTCGGCGTAAGAGACAATTACTTTGCCGTTGTCGGAATATTTGAAGGTGCGAGCGACCACATCGATTCATCAGCTTTCGAGGCGTTCGAACCCAGTCAGACACTCGACGAACTGATTGCGGCGATCCGCCGTGACCTCGACGCGAAAAAACCGCAAGCGGGGCTCGACCGTCTTCACACCTACTGCATGAAGCGGTTCGCATCGCTTGTGCGCAAGCACGGGGGTGGCGAATGCGACCGGCGACGGCATCTTCATTGAGCAGCAAAAAAATCGCGTCGCCCGCGCCTTTCGCGCGCAGCTTCGGCGCCCCCGCCAGAAGCTTTTCAGCCCGGCGCGACAGATCGGCGGCCAGCCGGCAGGTCTCCGCCGCCGCCTGAACCAGCGCCAGGCAGACCGCGCGCTCAAAGTTTTCTTCTCCCGGCTTTGTTCGCCGGCTGGCGCCGGCCGCCGTGCGAAAAGCCGGGCTAAAAGCCTGGGCCATCAGGAGCGGCAGCGGTCGCGGCCAGCGCAGGCCTTGCGCCAGCACCAGGTCGGCGAGCCACCAGGCGAACAGTTCGGCGTCGGGGCGCGTGGCGACGACGTGGGCGGCGATCGCCGCCGCAGCAAACGGCGCCGGCGTCTGCCCCTCCACCAGATTTTCGATGTGCCTGCAGAGTTCGGCGAGAGCATCATCATCCCAGGCGAGCCCGAGCATCTCGGCCACTTTTGCCAGCCGATCGGCGCTGACCGCCGGCGGCTGCAGCGCCAGCTGGCGCCAGGCGCCAAAAATGGCGCCTGCGGGACCGGGATCGGCGCCGGCCGGGCAAAGCTGCCAGGCGTCGCGCAAGGCGGCCTCGTCCTCGGCGCGGCCGGCGAGCCGCATGCTGGCGGCGGCGCATTTGAGCGCCAGGCGCTCGCGCCAGGCGCCGAGGCAGGCAGGCTGCGCCCGAGTGAGCGTGTCGAGCGCGCCCAAGGCGGCGCCGGCCCGGAAGGCGGCGTCGGCGTCGCCGAGCGCACCACCGGCCGCGGGCGCCCAGCCCGGAACGGTGGACGGCGCAGCGGGACTGGCGGTCGCGGGGTCCAGGCGAATCATGATTTTGATGGTAAGGTGGCAGTGCGCTTTTGACGATGATTTTCACACCAAAACGCACAGCTTGTCGGCGCGATAAAACGAATGATAATATTGCCATATCAGTCGCTTAAACTTCCGCAATTTGCTCTGCGAGGCACCCGCGACCGCGGCATCGGTCCAGTTTTGCGATCGGTAAGCCGTCGCTCGCCGTCACCGCAATCGCCTCCGGGAGGCCAATCGCGATATGGAAATCCGGCAGCGTCTCCGATCCGAGATACCCGGCTTGCTCGGACCTCATCAAAGACGGCGCGCGCTCCTCAAGAAAGCTATCTTCGGGTGCCGAGGTCAATGGCAGGCGCTAGCAAGGGCTGCACCGATCGCGACGTAGAATGGCTGCGTGGCCCCAGCTAGGCTTTTTTTCGCGGCCTCGTCATGTCCCCGCAATTGGCATGACGCCAATATTTACACAATGCTTGAAGCTGTTTTTGTTGTGAAGAGCAGTTTTGATCGTTTACTTGCCAGTCGACTCCTGCATAAGAAGGAGGCGTACCGAATCGGTAGCCTGCCTCTGTCTTTGCGTACTCTCGGGCTGTGGCACCGAGTGGGCGATTGAAGACCGCCAGTCCGTTCCCTACCGGGTCGGCAACTAGCGCCCTGGGGCCTTCGTTGGCAAGCCACAGGAGTGCTACAATGTCGAACAGTTCCGGCAAGGACGAAAATCACGGCGGCGGCCCGGGGAAGATTGAGATCACGGTCGTGGTGAACGGTCAGCCCACGCTGATAGAGGCCAATCCTAATCAGCCACTTCACGTCGTTCTCGCAAAAGCCCTTGAAAATACACAAAACGTTGCCCAACCACCGGAAAATTGGGAGCTTAAGGACGAGTCCGGCACCTTGCTGGACGTCGGGAAGAAAGTTGGCGAGTTCGGTTTCGGGACTTCCGTGACCCTGTTCCTCAGTCTGAAGGCGGGGGTAGCCGGTGGCTGAAACCCAGTACGTGGACCCTGAGGTCTCCCGGGCAAAATTCGACCGAGAGATCGACAGGTTCCGGGCACAGGCAAGGTTCTACCGGGCGCAAGGGTGCTTCCTGACTGAGGCGACATTCCCGTCCGCATTCTTCATCTTTGCAACGCCGAAGCTGAAGCCCCGGGTGATCGGTGCAGCCGTCGAGATCGACTTCTCCAATTACGACTTGAGACCTCCGTCCCTGGTTTTCGTCGATCCCTTCACGCTTCAGCCAATTGCCCGCAAGGATCTACAGCTCAGGATGCTGAGACGTCCTCCGCTTCCTGGAACTCCTCCGGAGATGATCGCCACACTGATCCAGCAGAACGCTGTGCCGCTTACGGACTTCATCCAGTCCAATAGTCCCGACGACCCGCCATTTCTGTGCATGGCCGGAATTCGGGAATACCACGACAACCCGGCTCATTCAGGTGATTCATGGCTTCTCCATCGCGGTTCTGGCGAAGGCTCTTTGGCCTTCATCCTGGACAAAATCATCAAGTATGGGACCGGCCCGGTGGATCAGCTTCAGATTCAGCTTCAACCCGTAGTCGGACCGATGGTCGTCTCACTTCAGGCGATTCCGGAATGACTGCATTGAAAGAGGTAGTAACAGTCACTCTGCCGCAAGACTGCGTGTCGAAGGTGCAGGCGCATATGCGCTCGGTAGGCCGCCAAGGTCATGAGGGAATGGGCCTATGGGTAGGCGTTCAGCAAGGGCAGCACTTTGAGATAACAGAAGCCGTGATCCCGGCGCAACGTCACATTCGGACGGACGACGGTGTCTGCGTCATGATTCCGCCCGAAGAACTCCATCGGCTCAATGTCTGGCTCTACAAGAGCGGGTTGAAACTCGTCGCGCAGATACATAGCCATCCGGGCCGAGCCTACCATTCCACAACCGACGACGCATACGCGGTCGCCACCACGGTTGGGTGTCTGTCACTGGTGGTGCCGAATTTCGCCCGCGAGCCCTTCGATCTTGCTCGGATCGCCGCCTATCGACTTGATGGAAAGGCCACGTGGATCGAGGTGCCATCCGCGGCCCTGACGAGCATGATCACGATTACGAGCTGAATAATGGCCCTCGCAAACTTCATTGACCGCGCGGCCACGGCAGCATCTCAGGTCCTGACCGACTTTCATCTAGGCGACTTCAAGACAGCGCTCGAAAAGCAAGTCGTGGCTGTGGCCTTCGACGACAATGCCGTCTCGTGTGCCGAAGGCCGGGCGACGCTTGATCTCACGGTGAGGTTGCTTGCTCGACTGTATCCGATTCTGGCAATACTCCCCCTTGATGACGCGGCGAGCACTCAAGCCCAAGCCCTCGAGCGCCTGGCAAAGTCGATCAATCCAAAAATTGGCATCCGGCGTTCCGGCAAGTCTGCCACGATCTGTGTGGTTGCAGGCGCAATGCGTCCATCACTTGGGTGCCCGACCTTCTTTATGGGATCGGAGGGTTGGGCGGCAAAGCTCTCACGTACGGGCCCCGTGGGCTCCGGCTCGAGTTCGCTGCCCTATGGAGCGGGCGCCGCAAGCTGCTTTGCCGCCGCGAACGTCTTTCGAACCGTCTTCGGCTTGCAGCTGACCGGCGCCGAGTTGGACGAGTACATCGATCTCTCGTTATTCACCTACAGCAGAAGAAAATCAGGCGATCCAAGCCCGATTGAATTTCCTGTCGACCTGGGCGAAACCCATCTCGTGGGGCTCGGCGCGATCGGCCATGGCTCGCTTTGGACGTTAGCAAGGCAATCCGGTCTTTCCGGCCGCCTGCATGTGATCGACCACGAGTCCATCGAACTCTCAAACCTCCAGCGCTACGTGTTGGCCGGTCAGTCGGATGTGGGGATGCTCAAGACCGAATTCGCGATGAATGCGCTTGGATCGACCGCTCTCAAGGTTGAGGCGCACCCGCTGCGATGGGCTGACTATGTTGCGCATCGAGGTGATTGGCGCTTCGAGCGCGTTGGTGTCGCACTCGACACCGCCGCTGACCGCCTCGCTGTACAAGGGACTCTCCCCCGTTGGATCGCAAATGCCTGGACACAGGAGCATGATCTAGGGGTGTCGCGCCATGGTTTTGATGATGGCCGGGCTTGCCTTTGCTGCATGTACCTGCCAACAGGAAGATCCAAGGACGAGCACCAACTGTTCGCCGAAGAACTCGGGATGCTGGAAGCACATGACCAGGTAAAAACGCTTCTCCAGACCAACGCTGCAGTCCCACACGACTTTGTAGCTCGGGTGGCAACAGCCATGGGCGTGCCGTTCGAGCCTCTCGCTCGGTTCGTTGGCCAACCGCTCCGTTCCTTCTACCAGCAGGCAATCTGTGGCGGTGTGGTGTTCCAGCTAAGCGGCGGAAGTCGTCTCGTTCGAACCGTGGTTCCGATGGCATTTCAGTCAGCGCTCGCCGGCATCATGCTCGCCGCGGAGCTGGTCAAACACAGTTCAGGTCTTCCCGCTAGCCCAACGACGAGCACGCGCCTGAATCTTCTGCGTCCGCTTGGATCCCACTTGCATGATCCGAAGGCCAAAGATTCCAGCGGTCGCTGCATCTGTAGTGATGAGGATTTCATTGGCGCGTATAGGCGGAAATACGGCAACACCGTGGAACAGCCGAGCAAGGTGTCTGCCGCCTGAGCAATCTGACGTCTTCCCAGCCGGGGTGCTCCAAGCTGCCACCGAAAAATGACAATGCGGGGCGCCATTACGAAACGCTAAGTCCGCTTCTTTGCCGACCGACCCTCCAGGAGATGCCCTCGCGCTGCACAACCCCGGAAACCTCCTTGCCGACGTGACGATCGAGCACCGGCCGCCACGGCACCAGCGTGAACTCGCGCGATTTTTCGATTACAGCATATTTTCCGCCCGAGAGCTCGACTGAGCGTCGAAGCGTGCCCTCCAGTCGATCTCCAGGCTTTGCTTCAAAATAGGAGAGCCCGAGCTCGCTCGAAAGCCGACCGGCAACGCGGTTCAGCTCGCGCTGGCGCAGGATCGATATCAGATTGGCGCGATAGACAATTCGGTCCTGCTCTTCGTGCGCTAAACCCTGCGCAATCAGCCATTGCCTCCGGCGAGCCTGCGCCTCATGCACGTCACGGCCAAAGCCGGATTTGCGCAGTGTCTCAGGCGCATCGGAACCTAGCTCCTGATCAATCCAGGTGGCACCGTCAAAACTGACTTGCTTCTCCAGCGGCAGTGATGAGAGCTTATCGACCAGGACTGGCTCCGCCTTCGCGCGATCGCGCTCGTATTCCGCAACACGATCGAGATGGTCCGGGTCGATCGTCCAGGTGCCATCCGGCTGGCGCTCCAAGCCGCCGGCGGCTCGCCGGATCGCTTCCAGCCGCCGGACATGCGTCTCCGCAAAGCGTTCGGTGGCGGAAGGGTCCTGCCTCAGATGGATATCGACATTGTAGCGCCCGCCATTCGCTGCAGCGATGTCCGCGATCGTACGGTCGACCCGTCTGGGCTCGGTGTTCCGCGGCGTGACCCGCACGATACTGCCATCGGGCGTCGGTTCGGTTGCCTCGCCTTTCCCGATATCGATGTAATGGCTTTTGCCGTCCAAACCATCGACGATGAGGTAATGCCGGTCTTGGATTTCGTCTGCCAACCCGCGCGCGACCACGCGGCCGACCACAGGCTCGGCATTCTGTCCCGCATCGTACACAATATAGTCGGCGGCACTGCGCGCAATTCCCTTACTGGTCAGTTCGCGATGCATGGTCTTGATGATGTCGCCGCGCTCGCCTAACCGGCGCAGCGTCGCTTCAAGCTGATCGTTCAGCCGCCAGCGGTCGGAGCCGGCCTCCTCAGCCAAACCCATCCGCTCGAGCTTGCGCAGGCGCCCCTGCTGCACCGTCTGGCGAAACGCATTGCGACTGTCCGGCGAGACAAGCTTATCGTCGTCGCGCATTCGTAGCAGTTGCCGGTCGATGCTGGTGAAGCATTCTTGCTCCATTTCCTGACGCAGGCGCTGCTCGATTTCGCGGTCTGTACGGGGACCAAGATCGAGGCTCACCAGCTCCGCCGCGCGCTCTCGCAAACCAGAGGAAATGTACTCGCGCGCGATGACGAGATTCTCGCCGCGGTCGTCCTTGCCGCGGATGATGACGTGCGTATGCGGATGGCCAGTGTTGAAATGATCGACGGCCACCCAATCGAGCTTCGTGCCGAGGTCTTCTTCCATCTGCGCCATCAGGCGCCGGGTCAGCGGCTTGAGATCGTCATACTCGATACCGTCCTCAGGTGCGACGATGAAGCGGAACTGATGCCGGTCGCCGTCTGCACGATCGACGAAGGCCTTGCCGTCGACGCCGTCGCTCTCGGCACCGTAAAGCTCGCCAGGCTCGCCTTCGCGGGTGACGCCGTCGCGCTGGAGATAGCGCAGATGCGCACGCGCTCCGTCCGCGGCCTTGCCGGCGAGCTTCACAACCCGTGCCTTGACGATCACACGACGTCGCCGGAAGGCAGCATATCGGTCGCGTGACTTGAGCAGCGCTGCGGCAGCCCCACCGCGCCCAACCCGGCTTCCCGTGAAGCTTGCGCCGCGCTTCGGCCTGCCCCCGGCTCTGTTGATTGCTGCCCGGACCTGGCCCACGAAGCGTTTGCCCGCCTTCGAGCCGCGCGACCCAATCTTGCCGAGCTTGGGCCTGAAGTCTTCATCCTGCACGGAAGCCTCCTACAGAACTCCAGCAAAATCAACTACTTGCATAGATTCGCTCTCCTGCTTCTGAAGGCAACCTCCAGGAAAAACGATGTGCAGACAAAGACTTCGCCGCCTCGTGGAGGCGGTGTCTTTATCTTGCCTTCCCTCAACTCAGCCCTCAGCCCTCAACTCAGCCGCCAGCCCCAGCCCCCAGCCCCTCGCCCCGCGCTCGGGCTGATCGTCACGCCTCCCCTCATCTGCCGGCCGGCCGCGCTGACCCTGGCTGAGACCCGAGCGGCACCAGAACTGCGCCACTCGAACCGGCCGCCGAAACGCCATCCCTTAGGAAAAACAATTCGCGCCCTAAGGAGATTTTAGGCGCTTTTGGCGGTCGAGATTTGCGCTTGAACTGATCCATGTCGGCCGCCGAAACACCAGCCGCCTTAAGCTGTTTCAGATACAAAACTGTCTCTCTCGGCAGCGGCTTCCCGCGTTCCAGATGCGCCTCATATCGATCCGGCCCGGCGTTGTAGGCTGCGAACAGCCCAGGAAAGCCGAAGCGATCATACATGGCGCGCAGATAGGCTGTACCGGCCAGAATATTGTCGCGCGGATCGTGCGGATCGGCTCCGAGATCATGCTCGACGTGCAGTTCCTCATAGGTGTCGGGCATCACCTGCATCAGCCCAATCGCGCCGGCTCGTGAAGTGATCGGCCGATCGTTGAGCATGGTCTGCCCCCGGCTTTCGGCGTCCATGACGGCATAAATCCAGCCTTGAGGAACACTGAAGCGCCGGCTTGCCTCGGCTACGAACTCTTGCCATCTTGCCAGCTGCGGACTTTGGGAGATGACGGCCGGCTCAGCGCCGGTCGCGGCGGAACAGGCGCATGGCGCAATCGACACCATGCCCAAAATCAGGAGGGTCACTCGGTCCATAGCGGCACGAGCCTCCCAACGATATTGGCGGCCGGCACCGGCCCGAAATACCGGCTGTCGAAGGAGCCGGGAGCCTCGCCATTGATAAGGAAAACTTCGTCGCCGGTGAGTGCCCGGCATTCGTTCCACCAAGGCAAGGTTCGGCCTTGCGTGTCGACCGGAAGGCGGCGTGTCACGATCTCGCCGCCGATGATGATGGCGTCATTGAAGGCGCAGACATGCTCATGCGGCAGTGCTGCGATGCGCTTCACCAGCGGCACGTTGCGAGGCAGATAGCCGCGTTGGTCGGCGAGGTGAGCGGCCATTTTGGGCAAGCGGACAAGCACGAAATCACCGGCGCGAGCGGTACCAAGGCCAAGGCCATAGAGCCCGATTGGCGCGCTGGCCGAGGCATTCCAGACCAGGACGGGCGTCGGCTTGACGAAAGCGGTTAAGCCGATCAGGCCAAGACCGATGCTTGCCGCGGCAAGCGTCTTGCGCGCGCGAACGCGCCGCAAACGGCTGCCGATCAGATGAAGAGAAGGCCGCGCGATCATGACCGGCCTCCGCGATTGTCATCGGCGTCGGAGCCCCTCGGCTGGCCTTTCGACCAGGCGTCGAGCTCGTCGATGTGGTAGCGCACGAAGCGGCCGTGCTTGCGAAATTGCGGGCCGCCGCCCTTGAGCCGCATCTTTTCGAGCGTGCGCTGAGAGAGCCCGACATAGAAAGCGGCCTGCGCGGTGTTGAGGAACGGACTGCCCTTCTTGGCGCGGGCGGCGCGTTCGTTTTCGTCGTCCATGATGATCCTCGTTTGCCGATTGGAGACTGCGGCGAGGATCGGCGAGCGAGAGCGCTTGCGGGACGGGCGAAGAGTCAATGGCGAGTTTTCGCCGCCGCTGCGGGCTGGCTGAGTTCGGCTGAAAGAGCCCCCGCGCCGGTGGCGCGGGGGCCTGTTGCCTCAGTCGGCCGGGTTCCAGATGATGGCGAAGGTGTCGTCGTCATCCTGGCCGGCGGCGCGGCCGAGATTGGCGTAGAGTTTTCTCGGGCCGAACTCCGGTGCTGCGATCGACAGGCTCACATAGTCCTTGCCGGATGCCTCGCCGATCCTGATCCAGCCGGCACCGACCTCGACGCCTTGCGTGAGCACCCTAAAGTCGGGATGGGTGTCGGCGCTCTTTGACTGGTTGGGCACGATGGCGATGTCGGCGCGGACGCTGAGCGTCTTGAGCTGGCCCTTGTAGCTGCCATTGTCCTGCTTGGTAACGTATCCGATCGCGGTCATTTGAAAGTCTCCTTTTTGCTTGTCGCCGGGGACCATTCCCCTGCGATGGCGGACCGTGATGGGCGCGTCTGGGCCGGCTGAACCCGCAGGGCCGCAGCGGCAGCGGAGGACCCGAGCGGGCAGCTTTTTTGAAGCGAAGCGGGCGCGAGGAGCCGCCGCAGGCGGCGGGGAAAAAAGCTGCTGGCCGAGGGTTTCGGGCGGACCGGATCCGCCCATAGGTCATCAAGCCAGCGGCAGGGGAATGGTGCTCGCACAAGCAAAAGGAGATGTCGCGAAGACGCGGGTCGCGGCAGCCAGGCCGACGTTGGCCGAGGAGAGGTTGCGCACGCTCCGGCGCCGCGCCAGCGCTATCGTGCCAAGCAAAAAGCGCCAGATTGCCACCACCGGGCCGGGTGTTTTCGAAATTCCGTCGCCCGGTGCGCGCGGCTGAAACCGGACCGGCGCTGCGCTCTACAGGAGACTTTGCCGAGCGGCAAATGCTGCCCGGTTGGCGCGCGAGCGGCGACGCCAGAAAACGTCGCCGTCCGCCATGCGAGGATCATTCTGACACGAACAGCGTCTGGACCTTCGCCCACTGATCGGCGGTGCGGAACCCGCCACGGTTCGTGTAGCTCGACACCGGGAATGCCATCCAGCGCGGCAGCCAGCCGTCGACTTTTTGCCTGCCGTTTTCGCCGCAAAGGAAGTCGCGAATGATATTCTTTTGCGTCTTCACCTTCTCCGAAGAATTGCCATCGGCGACGAGCCTGCCGCCGACATCGGCGAGGATTTCGGTGGCGACTTGCCTGTCGCGCAACAGCTCGAAGAAGGCATCGTCGGCCTGCCAATGGCCGCGCATGTCGAGGCCAAGATGATTGCCGAGCGCTTCGACAATCGCGCTGCCGGTGCAAAGCGTCTCGGCCATGACCAGCGCCAGAACGCGTAGGACATCGTCGTTAGGGAGTGCCAGCAGTCGGGCAAAGACGCTGGCCAGCGCAAACTCGTCGCCATTGCCACCGGTCACGGGGCCGTCCTCATCGACAGAACCGAGCAGGGTCAGAACCTCGCGCTGCTTCTCGGCAAACGCCGCTTCGGCCTTGCAAGCGGCGATGCTGGCGGCCACCGTTTCGTTGGCCGCGCGCTGCGGCTCGGGACGTACCGTCCACAGGCTCGAGCCGACAACGGCGTGCGCCACCATCAGGCGCAGCGCGACGCCCGGATGATCGAGCAAGGCGGTGCGCACGGCGGCGTGACGGTGCAGATCGACATAGTTCTGCATCGGCCCGCTCAACTCGGGACGCGACGGTTTGGCACGCGGTTCGGCTTCCTCACCAAACTCGCCTTCTGCGCGGACGCGGCGCGCTTCCTTGCGCGACAGATAGCCCTCATGACATTCCACCTCGCCGCGCTGCGAGACGGTGATGATCACCTTGCCGCCCTTCTTCTTCGGCGTCTTTTCGTAGTCCCACGAATGGAAATACTGGCCCGGTTCGAGCGCGACCACCTCGGGCCAGCCGGCTTCGATATAGGTGTCACGCTTGGCTGCGATGGCCTCGTTCTGCTTTTGCCAGAACAGGTCGGCGTCGGCGAAATAGCTGTCCTCGCCGAACAGGTCAGTCACGATCAGGCCGCCATAGTCCTCGATTGGAAACAGCGCCACCTTGGTCGAAATCGACTGACCGCCGAACAGCCATTGCTTCAATTGCCAGCCGCGCGGGGCACGTTGCTCGGGATCGCAAAAGAGCGCCAGCCACTCCTTCTGCTGCGCCTTGGAAGCCATGGTGAGATGGCGCACTGTTTCGGTGTCGATCTCCTCGCGGCGATAGGCTTCGCGTATCTTTGGCAGCAGGTCGCCGAGCGCCAGAATGCGCTTCACCTGAGGCTCGGTGAGGCCGAAGGTGGCGGCAATGTCGGCGATGCCCCTCCCCTCCTTGATCAGGCGCGCAAAGGTCTCCCACTGTGCCACTTCATCAGGGTCGAGGCGGGCGATGTTCTCGATGAGCGAAGCCTCCAGCGCATCGGCGTCGTCCCCTTCTTCCATGATGGCGCAGGGCAGCGGTTCGGCCTCGCCGCGCTCGTCGGCGACCGTTTTGGCTGCGAAATAGCGCCGCCGCCCGGCGACGATTTCGAAGCTGTCCGGCGTGCCATTGGGCCGGATCAGAAGCGGCACGAGCACGCCGCGCGCCCTGACCGAGGGCAGGATGTCGGATATGTCTGGCGCGCGCTTTGAATGACGCATGTTGATGGCCGAAACGCTCAACTGGTCGATGGAAACATGGGCAAGCTGCATGGGTCTTTCTCCTTTGTCTGGGCTTGAAAAGCCCACCGCGAGGCCGCAGGCCGAGCGGCGGGGTGTTTGCGCCTGGCGGCGCGGTCATTCCGCCCGGTCTGGCGGAAGCTCGGGAGTGGGGATTTCGAGAGCGACGGCGGCCTGCCGCAAAAGCCGCTCGGCCTCGGTAATGTGGCCGGCAATCCGGGCGGCTTCGGCATAGACCGAGAGCGGAAAGCGCACGAAAATAGAGATCGCGCTCGATGCCAAGGCCAAGCGGTGCCTTGACGGCTTGCAGTTCGGCGAGGCTGACGCTGCCGAGTTCGGGGAAGCCGAAGCCGAGATCGCAAAGCCCGAACAGCGTGTCGCCGTCAGCGTCGAGTTCGCTCAGAAGCCAAGTCGCGGCGCCGACCGGATTGAACAGTTTGACGACCGGAACATGGTCGGTTTCGGCTTCGGCGGCGCCATTGGCGAGCAGGCGGGCGCGCAATTCGTCGGTGATCAGGATCATGGCAAAGCTTCCTTTTCAGAACAGGTCGAACTGGCTCAGAACAGGTCGAGCTGGTTTCGTTTGGCTTCATCGAAGAGGCCGAAATCGAGCATCTGCTCGCCTTTCGGCGTCGGCTCGCTCTGCAGCGCAATGGGATCGGGAGCGCTCATGCCGCGATCCCTTTGCGCATCTTGGTTTCGGCATCCGTCTGGAAGGCCAGCAGGAAATCGGCGGCTTTCGAGGCAAGGCTGGCAGCGCGGAAAATGGCGCGGTTGTCCTCGCGCAGCACCTCGAGCCATGAGGCGATATAGTCGGCGTGACGCACGGTCGGCTCGATGCCGAGGCTCGAGCAGGTAAAGGCAGCCGTGATCTCTGCCACCAGTTCCTCGCGCGCATAGGCGTTGGTGCCGAACGAGCCGGAGAGGTCACGCGCAAGCCGCGTTGGGTGCCCGGTCCAGTGGCCAAGCTCGTGGAAGCAGGTTCGGTAATAGTTGATCTGCTCGAAGAACGCCGGTTGCGGCGGCAGTTGAACAAAATCGGCGGACGGCATGTAAAAGGCGCGGTCGCCGCCGATGCGGATATCGGCACCGGTTTTGCAAACAAGCGCCTCGGCATGCGGGATGATGTGGCGTTCGGGCAGCGGCTCGGGCTGGCTGTAAAGCTCGTCGGGCAGGCCCTCGCACTGCGCGACATTGAAGACGGTGAAGCGCTTGAGAAACGGCACCGCCTGCGGCTCGGTATCTTCCGTCTTGGCGCGTTCCTTCTCGTTTTTCGGGATGAAGCGATCGGCATGCACGATGGTCGTGCCGTGCTCGCCTTTGCGGACATTGCCGCCAAGGGAAAGCGCCTGCCGGAAGGTAAGCCAGTTCTGGCCGGCATAGCCGTGTTCGATGACCGCGCCCCACAGGATCAGGATGTTGATGCCGGAATAGCCGCGCCCCGTGGCGGCATTCTTCGGCAGGCCAAGGCTGGCCTTGGCGCTGCCCCAGGGCTTCACCCATGGCACGCAACCCCGCTCCAGATCGGCGATGATGCGGTCTGTGATTTCGCAATAAAGGCTGCGCTTCAGCGGCTCGCTGCTGTTGCCGCCAACTTCTCCGCTAGCGCTGTGTTTGCCGGTTTTGCGCATGACTTGACCTCCGCTCGCCAATCTCGCCGCGCCCTTCCCCGCAAAGCGGGGTGGGCGGCGAAAAACGACCGGAAAGGCCCGCCGTCAGAGGTGGCCGGCATCCGAAGGACCGGAACGCAAGTGGAGGACCCGGAGCGCGAGCGGAGGGTTGCGGGCCGCCGCGGCGGGCCTAGAAGGGAGAGCCGCCCACACCGCGCCGCCGGGAAGGCCAAATCAAAAAACAACGCCGCCCCGGGGCGGCGACCGGCACAGCCCGCAAGGGCTGCCCGCGCCAGGGGGCGAAGCCGAATGGCCGAGACCGCCTGAGCGACGCGAAGACAAGCGGGCTCGGTTCACGAGCACCCGGTGCGCGCCTTCAGGCGCGCAGGTGCCCGGCAATTTGCGCGCAAAGATCGATTATTTGTCGGGACGAACCAGATCCATGTGGCTGACGCCAAGCGCCAATGCCAGTTCATAGATGGTGACGATCGTCGGATTGCGGCGGCCCTTCTCCAGACCGCTGATATACTGCTGGCTGAAGCCTGACACCTCAGCGAGCTGTTCCTGCGTCAGACCCTTCTTCAGCCTGATGCTAATCACATTCCGACCGACCAACTGACGCATGTCCATGCGTGAGTAGTCATCGGATCAGGCTGCTTGAGTTTATCAACTATAATATGTATTCCACACCAAGCGTCCCAATCCACTCGCGGACGGGTTTTGCGCGCCCGCTCTTGGAGATAGAATCAGCGATGTTGCAGCCTCACTCGAGCATGCCGGTAGCGGATGAAGCGCCGTGGTCCGACAGCCTCACGGCTTACGACAAAGAGCACTTCACCATCTATATGCGCTTGCTGGATGCCGCCGCCGATGACGCCAGCTACGAGGAGATGGCCGATCTGATTCTCGGCATCGATCCGGAGCGCGAACCAGAACGCGCCCGCAATGCGGCGCGCAGCCATCTCGACCGGGCGAACTGGATGGTAACGACGGGCTACAGGGAGCTGTTCGCCAGCTGACGCATTTATACGGCACGTCAGGCAAGAAAATCGAGATAGCCGCCATTCATGAGCATGCGGGCCCGTGCCACGGCACGTCGGATGCGATCGCGCAGATGGTCGCGCGGATCCGTCCAGTCGGCCCGCACGCGCGTCTGACCAATCAGCGCTTCGGCGATGTCTCGGTACGAGGCGCCCGCAATTGAGCCGTCAAGCGCCCGCAGAACAAAGCGCAGGCGACGACCGCGCGCTTCCGGCGCAAACAGTCTTTTCGGCAAGCGTCCCCCTGCAACGAGACTATTGAGGCATTTGAGCGCCCAGAGGCGTTGCCGCCACTCACCGGCCGGCCAGACCGCATCGGTGCGCAGCAGAACGGGGCCGAGGATACTCTGCCCCAAAACGGCGAGCTGCAGCTGCCGGCCGGCGCTGTGCAGCAGAAGATGCTCAGAGCCGTCAACCAGCCTGAGCACACTCGCACGGCAGGGCAGACGCGCCGCTTCGAACGCCGGCATCGCCGGCGAGGAGGACACCTGTTCGGTGACGACCGGCAACACTTGAGCGCATCGGCTCGGACACCAGAACGTGGCTGCGTCACGATGCATTGAGGACGCGAAACAAAAGCCCCCAGCGCGACAGGTCGGCGGAGGAGGCGATAACGTCGAGCGACGGCCGCTGATCGACGGAGCTCGCCCGTTCCAATGCGTGGGACAGATCATGCCGGAAGGCCGGATTGCGCCGCAGGAATTCCCAGGCCCAGCCGCGCCGCGTCAGCGCAAGGGTGTAGTCATAGGACCGATCATCGCGCCAGTCTGGCCGGGCGGCTTCAGGTTCTGGCAGGCTCATCAGGTATCTGCGCCCGAAGCATGAAGCGAAGCCATCATGCGGCCTCGTGGATTGACCGGCGCCCACAGCACCGGACCGGCAAGACCGCCATTGCGGCGAACGGCATCGAGGCGCTCGCTTGAGACCTCGAGGTAGCCGGCCAAGGCTCGGGTGGGGCCGATCGCGCGCGGCTCGCCGAGCCGCTCGAGCGGCCAATCGGCCCGGCGCAGGATGCGCTCCATGCGCAGGTCGGTGACGGTGACGATGCGGTCGAGACCTCGCCACAGGCCGAACTCGATCATGCCTGCGAAGAGCGCGTAGGTGCCGACAGCGATGCCGCCTGCTCCCTTGGCGGCCGACGGCGGCAGGTCGAGCGCGAAACGACTGCTTTCCCAGATTCTTGGATCCTGCGGCGTCGGCTGTCCGTCCAGCAGGGCTGGAAAGATATCGCCAAGCATGGTCGGCCCGGTCGAGGCAAGCAGGCGGACGCAGCCGTCGACGCTGCCAATTGAGCCGCGCAGCAGCAGATAATGGGGCTTCAGCGCGTCGAAGCGATCGATCTCGTAGCCGCCGCTGGTGTCGACGTCCCAGTCCAGCCGCTGCTTGAAGACACGGTGGCGCAGCCGGTGCATTTCGTGGAGCTCGTCGGCGAAGTCGCCGTACCATTCGGGGGCAATGAGCTGCAGCATGATTATAGGCCTCCTGGCAGGATTGACCCTGCCATTGGAGGCCAAGCGCCAGGCCGAAGCAGCCTGTACAGCGGTACAGGTGCCTGGTCAGCCGAGACCCGTTCTGGCGGCTGAGAATTGCGCCACGGCCTGCATGCGGGTGCGCAGACCAAGCTTCTTCCTGGCGTTCTCCAGGTGAAAGGAGGCGGTGCGGCGCCTGATGCCAACAATCGAGGCGATATCGCGTGCGGATTTGCCCTGCGCGGCCCATTCCAGGCATTCATACTCGCGCGGCGTCAGCTGCACGCCGTTGACCAACCGATCGGCGGAGAGCTTGCGGCGGACGCAGATATGAAAGCAGGTCGCCATGAAGCGAAATGCCTCTTGGTAGCGCTCGCTCACCCGCAGGAGGGCCGGACTGAGCCCGTCGGCGGCAAAGCTCATGGCGGCGACGTTGCCCCGCTTGTCGAGGATCGGGATGGTCAAACCGCAGCGGATGCCGAACGCGGCCGCCTCGTCGAAGAGCTTCTGCTCGAAATCCGACAGGCCGGTTCGGCTGTAGTGAAGCCCCCACAGAAACGGGCATTGGCAGCCCTGCGCCCGCGCGATCACCGGATCGATGGCGTGATAGTGGTTGCTCAGGTAATGAGCGGTCCAGCGTGGCGGATAGTTCGAGATCAGCCTTGGCTTTCCCGGCGCCCGTGGCGGCAGGCACAGATAAGCGAATTTGACGAGATCGAATGCCGCGGCAGCACGCGCCATCGCGTCACGGAAATCCGTCTCATCGACGCTTTCGGAAAGCTGCTCCAGAAAGGTCTCGAAGACAAATTGCATGCCTAGTCATCCCCAGCCTCTTGGGCCGCGCGGCATTCGGAGTCGCGGAAGCCGGCGGGCAGATTGCCAAGGTGACGTGGCCAAGTTCGGCGGCACGGCGCGTTACGCGATCGCCAGTCCGTCACCTTCCGGTTGGCATTCCAATGATGGGAGAACAGCGATTCGAGTCTCTTCAGCATCCAATTCGAACCGACAGGCAATGACACCGGATCCGTGGCCCGCGCCATTCAAGGTGCTCCAGCGACGGATTTTCAGCCGTTTCGCCATCCGGCTGATAGCGCTTGCGCCAAGCGACAGGCGATGCTCAAGCCGAGGCTTCGCCAAGCATCTTGAGCACTGCCAGCCGGACCTTGACGAGCTTGCGCACCGGCGCGTGATAATTTTGAGGAGCAGCGTCCACCACAAACACCAAGGTCATCAGATCCAGCAAGAATTGGTGGATCGCGTCGGCAGTCACGACCGACTCGAACTGGCGCAGCATTGAGCGTGCCTCATTGATGGTTTCGGCGCCCGGCGCATCGACCAACGCTTCAAGCCTTTCGAAAATTTCCAATTCGGCGACACCTCCATTTCCTCATTTGCCATAGGGCACCTTGCGACGCATACGTCGCGCGAAAAGTAGCTGGCCAAGCGGCGCCTGCGCGCACGATGGTGGCGCCGAACCATGCAGCAGCCTGAGTTCCATGGATGGAAAGACAACAAAACTCGGTCGCACGCCATGGCATCGAAAAATCCGTTTCCGCGAGAGACACGCGGGCGCCTGAAGCCCAGTGCCCGCAACTCAAAACGGAAATGGGCTCGGCACCTCGAACCCGACACTGAAAATCCAGAAACGGACGAACTTGGCTGCATCAGGAGGTCATCCTCAGACCTATTTTCGATGGTCCGGGTTTGAAGGCAGCTCTTGTGACATCACCACAGAAACCGATCCTCGTTGGCTTTGACGGTGTCCATTTTCTGCAGTCGGAAGATTTCCTCCACCGGCACGATTTCGGGGTCGATGCGGTGAATACCGCCGTCAGCGCGGATGCGGGCAAAGACGTCCTTCATGGCGGTGACCGCTGCCCGAATGGCATGATTGCCATAGATCACCATCGCAATCTTGCCGAGCGCGCGGATGCGCGCCTCGTTCATTTCCGGATAGGCCGTCGGCACGATGACTATCGGAACTTCGCCGCGCCAGGCTCGCACAAAACTTTCGACCTCGTCGGGCACCTTCCGTTTGGAGTGGATCAAGATCATGTCGGCGCCAGCTTCTTCATACGCCCTGGCCCGCTTCAAGGCCTCGGCTTCACCCAGTCCGGCGATCAGCGCTTCGGTGCGCGCAATGACGAGGAAGTCCGCGTCTGCGCGCGTGGCAACGGCCGCCCGAATCTTTCCCGCGAATTCCTCGGTCCGGATGAGTTCCTGGCGACCATCTGCCAGGAGGCTCGTCATCTTTGGAAAAGCCTTGTCTTCAATGACGACCGCGGCGGCACCCGCACGCTCGTATTGCTCGATGGCGTAGATGACGTTGATGGCGTTGCCGAAGCCGGTGTCGATATCAGCTATGATCGGCAGCGATGATCGTTCGGCCATCGCACGAACCATGTCGAGGTGCCGGGTCATGGAGACGAGGCTTGCATCGGGCAGTCCATAAAGAGCGGAAAGTTCGAAACCGGAGGCCCAGATGCCATCGAAGCCTGCCTCCTCGGCCAGGATTGCCGACAAGGGACTGTGCGCCGCCATGACGTGGGCCAGACGGCCGGCGCAGATTTGGGCTCGCAGAGATGCCCTGCTCGTTAGCGTGGAGGCTCGGGAGATGTGCTTGGGGCTTTGACCAGTTTGCAGCATCTTGCGCGCCTCTGGAATCGACGAATGATCGAATGACTGCCCCCTGTATTCGGCGACGTCGTTGGCAATCAAACGCATTGATCGATTTTTGAGACCTTTCCATAGCCGAATGCGATGTTAGCGAGCCTCCGAAATCGCCGCCTTCTTACACAGTCGAGCCAACCACCGGCAAAAGGCGCGAGCGAGTTCGGGATTGTCAGAGCGGTCGACCGCATAGGCCCGGTATTGCATACCGCTTGGCGTGAGCGATCCCGGCACCACATTCAAAGCGCCAGTGCGCACCAGGTCGCTGACGATGATCTCGGGCGCTACAAGAAGGCTTTTTCCTGTCATGACGGCAGGCAGCGCAAGGTAGTTGTGATCGTATCGCGCGCCCGACTTGATATCCCTTGATGTCAGATTCATTCCTCTGAGCCAGGTGGGGAGTATGTCGGGACGAGATGTGACGTTGATTATCGGCATGGAGCGAACGACCGAAAGACTTTTGCCCGCTATGTGATTTGGAGAGCCCACACACACGAGTTGCTCGTTGTAGATTTCCCAATGATCGGCAGGTTCGACGACCGAAAGGTCGCGTGTAATCAAGATGTCGAAATCGTCGGTGGATGTCGGCAGCGAAAGCGAACTGATCACGTCGACCATCACGCCGCCCATTTCGGTGGAGAATGCCTGAAGTTTTGGGATCAAGAACGAATAGGCAAAAGTCGAAAGCGATGTGCGCACGACAATCCGGTTGGCGTTCGGCCGAGTGCGCCGCCGCATTCTTTGAGCGGTGAAGCACACTGTATCGAGCGGCTCCGAGACAGTGTTGGCGAATAATCTTCCAAACTCGGTCAGTTCGCTTCGCCTGCCCCGCCGTTCCATCAAGTCTGTCCCGAGATATCCTTCCAGAACGGCTAGATAGCGGCTGACTGAGCTCTGCGTCGTGCCTAATGCGTTGGCTGCCCGGGTCAGGCTTCCTTCGCGCACGATCGTCACGAAAGCGCGGATTGCGTTCAAAGGCACTGCTTCGTCTTCGCTCGTCATCTGTAGCTCCGGAAAAAGAGTTTGAGGGCTGATCCCGTTACGGCAATTCATCTCCAAACTGGGACCATCCATCACATTATTCGATATTTGTCACCGGACTGTCGTGTCCCAGCGGTACCGCGTGGCCATGAGTTCCGGCCCCAGGATGGGTGCATGACATTTCCACTCAATAGCGTTGGGTTCCTTACTTATTGCTTTGTGCAACGTGAGCCGACAGCTCGCATTGCATGTCGCCGTCAAATCTGGCGCAGGCACCCAATGGTCTTGCGTTGGGCACGTTTGACAGCTGGTCTATCGGACCGCTTGAGCGCTGCGTCCTTTGCATCCGAGGTGCGCGGCGACGAGGTCGGTTGGCCGTGTCGTCGCGCGTGAGGAATGAGGAGGCTGCCGCGTGAGTGGGATTGCTATCAGAAATATTCGCAAGTCGTTCGGGGCCACAAGGGTGCTGCATGACGTTTCGCTCTCGATTGCGGATGGCGAGTTCCTGACCCTGCTCGGCCCGTCAGGATGCGGAAAATCGACATTGTTGCGCATACTGGCCGGGCTCGAGGTCCAGGATACGGGCAGCATCGAGATTGGCGGTCGTGTGGTGGATGGAATACGCCCGAAGCGTCGCGACGTGGCGATGGTGTTCCAATCCTATGCGCTTTACCCGCATATGAGTGTCGCCGCGAACATCGCCCTGCCGTTGCGAATGCGACGGCTGAGCCGCGCGCAGCGCCTGCCGCTCATCGGCCGATGGCTACCAGGCTCCGGGCCGGTGATAAGCGGGATCGAGATGGAGGTTTCTCGCACCGCCGAAGCGCTGGGAATTGCGCATCTGCTCAATCGCAGACCGGGACAACTGTCCGGCGGACAACGTCAGCGGGTGGCGGTCGGTCGCGCCATGGTGCGCCATCCTGCCGTGTTTTTGATGGACGAGCCGCTCAGCAATCTCGACGCCAAGTTGAGGGTCCAAATGCGTGCCGAGATCAAGGACCTGCACAGGCGCCTTGGGGTGACATTTGTCTATGTGACGCACGACCAGGCGGAAGCGATGACGCTGTCTGATCGAGTCGTAGTCATGCGCGACGGCGAGATTTTGCAAGTTGCCCCACCCCAGGAGATCTATGCCGATCCGAACGACATACGCGTGGCTGAGTTCCTCGGATCGCCAAAGATCAACATGGTGGACGCAACAATGCGCGAACCCGGCTTGGTCGATCTTGCAGGCTCCGCCCTTTCGGTTGCTTGCGAGATAGCGCCGGGATCCAAATTCACTGTCGGCATTCGCCCAGAGGCTTTCCAGTTTGCTGAACATTCCGGCCCGGGGGTAATCACCGGCTCGGTGCGCATGGTCGAGCATATGGGCTCCGATCTGTACGTTTATTTCGACCCGTGCGGCCTCGAGCATCCGTTGATAGCCAGGCTTTCCGCCGAGCGCGCACCCCATATTGTCGCCGGACAGACGCTGCATGTCTCAGTCAGGCCGGACCAGCTGCTCGTCTTCAACCGCGACGGTCGTCGGGTTCGTGCGCGAGACGTCTCGCGCACGAACCCGTCCACGCCAGTGAGGGAGTGGGCCTGATGAGCGCAAGCCTGCCTGCTGTCAGTCGGCTTGCGCAGTCTGCGGAAGGGGCCGCGGCGAAGCTATCGTCGCGCGTGTCGCTGCCACGAAGACACTCGTTCTATGAGGCGATGTGGGGTTGGGCACTTATTGCGCCCGCTCTCGTCTTTCTGGTCGTTCTGTTCTTCCTGCCGGTTATCGGCGTCTTTGTCATAGCGTTTAGCGACTGGCAGTTCGGCGCCAGCTCGCTTTCCTTCGTCGGCCTGGCAAACTTCCGCGAAGTCATCTTTGACGAGGGTTTTGGAGCGTCGCTGATCAATACTGTCGTCTATGTAGTGATGGTTGTTCCAGGAACCGTACTTGCAGGACTTTTGATCGCGCTGCTCATAGAGAGCAGCCATTCGTGCCGCGCTCTTTATCGCGCAGTTCATTTTTTGCCCTTCATGGCCACGGCAACTGCAATGGCGATCTCGTGGGAGGCCTTGCTCCATCCCACCATCGGCCTGGTCAACCACAGCCTGGCTGCCCTTGGTTTACCTGTCGCCAACTGGCTGCGCGACGAAACGACGGTCCTGCCTGTTCTCGCCGTTATCGGCATCTGGCAGAATCTCGGTTACGCCATGGTGCTCTTCATGGCGGGGCTGAAGTCGATCCCGCTCGATCTATACGACGCCGCTGATGTTGACGGGGCCGATCACTGGCTCGATCGCCTGCGAACCGTCACCATTCCAATGCTTGGACCGGTGTCCATGTTCGTCGTCATTGTTGTGGCGCTTAGAGCTTTCGAAACCTTCGACACGGTCCAGATCCTGACCCAAGGCGGCCCGGGCCACTCCTCGGAAATGCTGCTCTACACGATCTACCGGGAAAGTTTTGAATATTTGCGCGCGGGCTATGGCGCCGCGGTCGCCATCGTCTTTCTCGCAATCGTCGTGGCGCTGACCCTGCTCCAAGCGCGTAGCATGGACAAACGGGTACACTATCAATGAGCGCGATCCGCCTTTCTCCTGCGGCCGCTATCCTGCGCCACGGCGTGCTGGTCCTCACGTCCGCATTCATTCTCGTGCCCTTCGTTTGGATGGTCAGCCTGTCGCTCAAATCGCCTGGTGAGATTTTTCGGGCGACCTTCTCGGTCCTTCCGGCACAATTTTACGGTGTCGACAATTACGCCAAGGCGATCACTTCGGTGCCTCTGCCGGGCTATATGGGCAACGGCCTTCTTGTCTGCGCTCTGATCCTGGCAGCACAAATTCTCGTGTGCGCGCCGGCCGCTTACGCTCTGGCCAAGCTCAAGTTCTGGGGTCGCGATTTCATTTTCGCCATGGTTCTCGTCGGGTTGCTTCTGCCGCACCAGGTGCTGTCCCTTCCCTTGTTCATCCTGTGCTACAAGCTCGGTATCCTGAACACCTATTTGGCGCTGGTTATTCCCTACGTCGTCTCACCGTTCGGCATTTTTCTCTTCCGCCAATTCTTCAGGAAGATTCCGGACGACATTGTCCACGCGGCGCGGCTTGATGGCCTGACCGAACTTGCCATCGTCTGGAAAATCATGGTGCCGATGGCGCTGCCTGCCGTCATCGCGTTTTCCATCTTCTCGGTTGTCGCTCACTGGAACGATCTTTTCTGGCCGCTGATTGCGGTGCGCGACGGCAACTTGATGCCTGCGCCGCTCGGGATCATGGCCTTCAAGAACGAAGAGGCCGGGAATGACTACGGCCCATTGATGGCGGCATCGACACTGATCGTCGCTCCTTTGCTCATCGCATTCCTGGCCGCGCAGAAGTGGTTCGTGGAGGGAATGACTGGTGGCTCGGTGAAATGAACGCAGCTCACAAATACAATGAGGATCGACCAATGTCCGAAATCACGCGGCGCCATTTTCTCGCCGGTTCATCCATCTTCCTTACCACTGGGTCTCTCGCGCGCGCGGCGCCCTCGGATGCGCTGCGCGTAGTCGCGCTCCCCTCCATATTCGCCGACATGTATTTTGCGCTGGGAGCTGCCTATCAGGCGGGACATGACGTTGCGTTGAACATAGACACCTCGATTCGAGAGGATGAGACCGCCGTCACCACCGTGCTGCGCTCGGCAATGGTTGGGGAACTGCCGGATGTCCTGTTCATCAGCCCGAACTGTCTTCGTGTATTCGCCGACAGAAAGCTTGCGCAAAGCCTGGATGATTACCAGCGCAACGAGGCCGGTTGGGGACAAAGTTTCTCACCGGCCGTGACACGAATCGGCCGCTTTGGAGCAAGCATGCATGGCCTTGGCTTTGCGGTCTCGATGCCGGTGATCCTCTATAACCTCGATCTCTTGAAGCGAATTGGCCTCAGCGAGCCGCCGGACTCCTGGGAAGCAATCACGGCGCTGGGCCGCAAACTCGATGCCATGGGCAAAGGCGAGGTCGTGGGCGCGTTTATGGAGTACGACAACGGCGGCAACTGGACGTTCCATTGCCTCTTGAATGGGTTTGGCGGCCGCATCTTGGCCGATGACGAACGCAACGTCGGATTTGTCGGGCCCGAAGGGCTCGCCGCTCTCGGAATTTTGCGGGATTTCGGCGCATGCGGACAAGCGCGAGTGGACATGTCACGCGATCAGGCACGACAGGCATTTTCCGCGGGCCAGATCGGCATCCTGTGTACGTCAAGCAGCAGTTACGCGGCCATCGCCAAGCGCGCCGAAGGGCAGTTTCAAATTGCGATGCGGCCGTTCCCGGTTGCGAATGGAGCCGGTCACCTGCCCGCCGCCGGACCCATCAGCATCATGTTCTCCAAGGATCCGGAGCAGCGACAAAAGGCATGGGAGTTCATGAAGTTCGCTTCAGGTGTCGCGGGGCAGACGATCGTGGCAACGCGCACGGCTTATCTGCCGGCCAACGATCTCGCGCTCACCACTGAAGCACTCCGGCAATATTATGCATCGCGTCCCAACCTCCAGGCTCTGATCCCGGCCTTGTCGGCGATGGGACCATGGGAAGCGTTCCCGGGCGAGAACTCAGTCAAGATCACCACCGTGATAAAGAACCACTTGGCGTCGGTGGTTTTGCTGAAAGTCGCACCCAAGCAGGCACTGGAGCAGATGGGACGTGACGTCTCCGATCTCTTGCCATTGCATTGACCGTCCTGACCCCAACCACTCCTCAATCAAAGGTGTTATCAAATGGCATCATTCCTGAAGCGTGACTTGTCGGCTTCTCGCGCGCTAAAAGAAAAACTCCGCTGCGGGGGCATCGGCACCCTGGTACACTCCAGTCATCCCTCGCCGAGCCTGGTGGAAAAATTGGCTGAATGCGGGTTCGATGCCGTCCTCATCGACTGTGAACACGGTTCGGCCGGTCCGGAACGGGTGGAAGAGATGGGGCGCGCTGCGAGTCTGTCCGGAGCCGTTTCTATCCTGCGGCCGGAAGATCCCTCGCCATGGATGGTGACCAAGTATCTCGAATGCGGTGTCGATGGTCTGATGATCCCGCTGGTGTCGGACGCGAAAGTAGCGCAGAGCATCGTGGACCGGTTCAGGTTCTCCGCGCCATTCGATCACCAGGACCGGTTGCTTATCCTGATGATTGAGACCATCGAGGCAGTCAACAACTTGCCGCAAATCATGGCCGTCGAAGGCGTCGACGCCTATCTGGTTGCCCCTGGGGACCTGGCCCTCACGATCGGCGCTCAGCCCATCACCTACGAATGGCAGCAAGGCAACAAGCCGCAAGCCGTTGCAGAAGTCGTCGATCGTGCGATCAAAACGATAGTGGACGCAGGCAAGATCTGCGGCACGCTCGTCAACCACAGCGACGTGGGGTCCTTCGTCGATAAGGGCGTTCGGCTCGTTTATGATCATGCGAACCATATGTTGAGCTATGGCGCTCGTGAGTTCCTTGGTCGTTTGAAGCAGTCGCCATATAAACTGGAAGCGGTTTCTGCATGATGTCAGCCGTTCAGCATGGCCTGCCAAGCCTCGGCGTGACATGCTGAACGACGCTGAGATGAGGCTCGCCATATACGGGCGGACACTGCTCGTTACGGCCGCGCTGCCAGGAGCAAAGAAGCGACGCCGCGCTCGATGAACGTCCCGGCGGGCGACATCGCCGAGAGTCGGGACCGCAAGCCATCCTCGAATAAGCGCCGTCGGTCTCCGAGTACCCCGGGGCAAGCCTTGGATGTGGACAAGATATAGCCGACGAGCGAATCCAGATCCCAATGATGCTCGTAAGGAAAGCTTTTGTCCTGAATGTCGCTGAAGGCGGAACGGGCAAGGATGACACGATTCGATTCCTTCAAGGCAGGTCGGATACCTTGCCTCCCCGCCGGAAAGAAACCGCCCCAGAAAGTCTCGGTATAGGCGAGTTGTTCCAACCACCAATCATTGGGTGAACAGTTCGACCGGTGCCTCGAAATGACAGCGATAACACAGTCGTGCGCCGCCACCTTCTCAAGGTAGTTCAGGACCCGCTCCCGATCCATCCAATGGAACGCGCCCGCTATCGTGACCAGTGAAAACGGGCCGATGTCCAAGCCAAGCTCCTCGGATTTTCCGGTCACGAAGGAGACGTTGCGAGCGCCGGACCTGGCGGCGTATTGGCGTGCCTCACCGATCATATCTTGATCGGGGTCCACAGCGATGACTTCATTGGCAACTCGAGCAAGCGGAACACTGATCTGGCCCGTTCCACAGCCTAAATCGAGCAAGATGGCGGGCTCTCGGCCAGAAAGGTAATTTTGTGTCAAGAAATCGAACATCGCGGCCGGATAGTCTGCTTGGTAGCGCGCAAAATAGTAAGCGGCTCCCGCAAACAGATCCGCAGGCGCGGTGGTCATTATTTGACGGCCTGTTGTGCTCATTTCCCGTATTCCTTGTCTTGATGGATCGACTGTTTAACGTCTTCATGGTGGGTCGTGTGAGAGATGGGCGGAAAGGATTTCCGCGACGCCCGACAATCCGGCATGAAGCTGCGCGTGATCCTGGGGACCTGTGATCGCCACGCGTATCGCATTGGGAGGTGGCTGATCGTCCACCGAAAAAACCCTGGCGGATCTAATCTGGACGCCAGCCGCCAGAGCGGCTTCGACGACTGCGTCACAGCTCGCCTTGGCAGGCAGTTCTATCCACAAGTGCAAAGCCCCCGGCACGGTTTTGGCCCCGGATCGGCCCAGATGCTGAAGGGCCAATTGTTGCCTTGCCGTGACTTCGACACGCGCGGTGTTGACGATTTGCCGAGCGTTGTCCCCTTCGATCCAGTGGGCAACGAGCTCGCAGGACAAAGAGTTGGCAAACATCGACGACGACCTTAGATGCGGCCTCAATACATCTGCCGCCGCGAGGCCCTCGGGTATCGCCAGATAGGCCAGTCTAAGGCCCATGGCGAAGCACTTGGAAACGCTCATAATGTACCAGGTGATTTCCGGGGCGTGGGCGTACAGAGATGGTGGTGCTTCCGGATGGAGACGGCCGAGCACATCGTCTTCGATGATCGCAATGTTGTGCGCTCGTGCCACGCGGACAATCTCGGCTCGCCGACGTGCTGACATGACTGCCGTGGTGGGATTCTGGACTGTCGGGGTGCAGTAGAGAAGTTTGGGACTGGCTCGCCGACATACAGCCTCGAGCGCGGCCGGCTCGACCCCTTCCGCGTCCATTTCGACACCGATTACGATTAAGCCGAGCGACAAGGCTATCGGGCGTATCAGGAGATAAGCCAGCTTTTCGGCCACAATGACGTCACCCGGTTTGCACAAGTGCCGCAGTATGACGACGAGCGCGTTTTGGGTGCCGTTGGTCACCAGGATGCGATCGGCGGGGAGGATCTCACAGACGCGCGGGCTTATCCATATGGAGCCGATCTGGCGATCGCGTTCCTCTCCACCGGGCCGATTTTTCCGGATCCGCCAGTGGAGCTGCGATTGCGAGGCCAGTTCGATGAGGGATCGAGACAAAGCCTCTCCCAGAAAAGATGGGCACGGCGGCAGCGCGGTGGAAAGATCGATTGCGCTGGTCTGCTGACGGCTCATGAGGCGCTCCCTGGTTTTCGTGGGTGCCGACAAGGGGCAAGAAAATTGAAGTCGTGGCTGTCTTCGTTTGCGAACGGCGCGCGACCTCGGGAACGACAGAGCCAAACGCGAAGCTGCATCATTGCAACATTGGCGATGGACGAATGAGGATACAAAGCGCGATGTGGACATGCCTATCGATTGTTCAGCCTGCCGCAATGGCTGAGCACGCTCGCCCGGACACAAAGGGCACCCTCGGCCTGTCGTGCTCGCGGCACTTCCCGCGGCCTCAAGATGCGCCCCGAAATGCGAGCGCGGCGGATGCAACGACGCAAAACGCCGTCACGACCAAATACATGAAGCCCGCCGTTTTAGGCACACGGACCGGCGAGACGTGGAGAATGGCGAGCAGGATGAGGAGGGATGCGAACAGCTTTGCGAAAATAGTTTCGGGGAGAGTGGGGCGAAACAAGAACACAATCGCCGTCACCGGCATGACCCAGCTGGTCGGCACTCCGACGAATCGCCCTGTCGGAGAGCCGACCACGTTGAAGAAACTCAGCCGCAAGGCGCTGGCGACGACGAGAACGGCTGCAGAAACAACACAAAGTGGCGATCCGTGCCCGACGACGATCAGGGTCACGGCTGGGAAAATTCCAGCGCTGACGAGATCGGCGAGCGAGTCCAAATTCTTGCCGACCTCTGCCGTTTGCGCCGACCGGCTGCCTCGCATTCGCCGCGCGACGACACCGTCAAAATGATCAGCCAAGAGCGCCCACAAAACGATTGCCACGCCGATCTCCGGAAACCCGGCGATCGAGAAATCGATGCCGATCGAGGAGAGTGCGAGGCCGATGGCGGTCATTGCATTTGCCGGATCGACAAGCAGGCGGATCATCCAGACCTTCCTCTGTGATTATCGCAGGCGCTATGCCCGGGCGGGGTGGAGCGGCTGCGCGGCATCAGCAAAGATCCTGTGCGCGCTGTTAAGATCCTCGGCACTGTCGATCTCGCACCATTTCACGCCATCGCAACAGGCCGCGGCTAGTTGGAGCCCGCGCCTTTCCACGAGATAGGCAAGAAGTTCCTCAATGTGAGCCTGAGTAGCACCTGAGCCGATGACCTCGTCGAGCGCGGGAACGATGAGGCCTTTGAGGGTAGACGCGGCCAAGCGCAGTAGATTCATCGTCTTGAACAGCTTGGGTCCGCTTGCGGCAAGATCTGCCGCGGTCTGCTTTGTGCGGAAAGTCGAGATCAAGCCGCGCGCCGAAAGCACCGCCGCCGACCCTTGCATGGTGGCGTCGAACGTTACAACGGCGGCAACATCGGCGGCATCGGCCATGTTAAGATAGTGGAGTGCATTCTGTTCAAAGAAGACGTCGCCTTCGAGTAGATAGAAATCCCCCGAAAGCAGCATATCGCGGGCTAGCCAAAGCGAATAGGCGCTGCCGGTGCGGTCGAAAACCGTTGACTCCACATACGTGATCTGGACGCCCTGGAAGCGGTTGCCGCATGCGTATTGGATAGCGTCTTTGCGGTAGCCGACGACGACTATGACCTCTTCCACGCCGATTGCCGCGAGGTTTCGCAGCGCATTGTGCAGAATCGATGTGCCGTTGACTTCGATCAGGGGCTTCGGCCGCAGATCGGTCAGCGGGCGCAGACGGGAGCCCATTCCGGCGGCGAGGATGACGGCTTTCTTGGGCGCGGCGACAGGCATGTCGATGTGCCTTTCTTGGGAGTGTCATTTCCAGCCGTTGAGGACATCAACCAGCCGGGTTAGTCCGGTTTCGAGTTCTTCGGGAGGAATTCCATAGGACAGGCGCAGACCGAGGGGGTCGCCGAAGGCGGTGCCCGATACGGCTGCGACGCCGGCGTCGGCAAGGAGCGAGGTCACAACGTCATCTGCTGTCGCCGCACCATTCTTGAATGCGGGTCGCAAGTTGGAAAGATCAAGATAGAAATAAATGCCGCCCTGCGCCCGAGGCGCGGGAATCCGCCTCAATGAGGACAGGATGCTGAGACCGATCTGTCTGGAACTTGCCAGTTGCAAGGCCAGCTTGCTCTCATGGCGGCCGTCTGCCCGCTCAACGTGAGCCAGTACCGCATGTTGGGCGATCACATTGGGATTTGAGGTGGTATGGGACTGCAAGGCCCTGACGGCATCAACAACTTCCTTTGGAGCCGCCAGATAGCCGATCCGCCAGCCCGTCAGGGCGAGCGACTTGCTGAATCCGTTGACGATAATTGTTCGAGACCTGACTTCGGGCACAACCGAAACGATCGGGTGATGGGCATGATGACCGTAGACGAAATTGGCATAGCATTCATCGAAAATGACCCAGAGGTCGCGGTTGATCGCCAGTTGGGCGATCGCCGTCAGCGTATCAAAATCGTAGACCGCACCCGACGGGTTGGCGGGCGTATTGACGACGATCGCTCGGGTCTTTTCGGTCAATGCCGCAGCGATGTCCTGGATCCGCGGGACGTAGGCGTTGGAACGCGTATCGACGAAAACCGGCTTGCCACCTGCAATCACGACCTGGGCCGAGAACGTCGTCCAGTAGGGAGAAGGGATAATCACCTCATCACCTGGATTGAGCAGCACCATGGTTGCATTGAAGAGCGCTTGCTTGGCGCCTGTCGTTGCCGCGATCTCGTCGGCTTTCCAGGTTTGGCCCGTATCGAAGGAGACCTTCCGCGCCAGCGCCTCGCGCAATTCCATCATGCCGAGCGTATCGGTGTATCGATTGACGCCGTTGTTGATAGCATTGATCGCGCCTTCGCGAATGGTCGGAGCGAGCTCGCTCCAGATCTCGCCAGCGGTGAGGTCGATCACCTCTTGGCGGCTATGGGCTGCCTGTCTTGCGGCGGCCCGCGCCGCGGCGGTTCCAGAGGAACCGAACGAGCTTGTGCGTCGAGCAAGCATCGGCGCCTCCTTGCCTTGATTTGGGAAGTCAGGCCCGCTTATGGGGCACCGCTCGCTATTTGCGGCAGATATTTTTGTTCGGCCGCGGAGAGCTCTTGATATTTCAGCAGATCAAAGAGCTCTTCGAGCGTCGCAACGTCGCGCTCGATCCCGGCGGTGCTCTCTTCGCGGATGATGCGGTCGCAAACCTGGCGCATGGCCGAGATCGCAGCACGCATATTATGGTTCGCCCAAATCACGGTTGAGATTTGTGCCGCTCTGTATTGCGCGACCGGCGCGCGGTAATATTTCGTCGGGACGATCACTACCGGAAGACGGTTCCCCCAGGCGCGGCTAAAGGCGAGAATTTCGGCTGGGTCTGGTTTGCGCGAGTGGATCAAGATCGCGTCGGCACCGGCCTCAGCATAAGCATGTGCCCGCGTCAGCGCCTCATCCTGACCATGTCCGGCGATGAGTGCCTCTGTCCGCGCGACCACAACAAATTCCGGATCCGGCACGTGGTCCCGAATAGCTTGCAGACGTCCGCAGAACTCGCCGATCTCAGCGAGTGGGTGCCGGTCTGCGACAAACGAGTTCTTTTTTGGGAAGCTCTTATCCTCGACGCAGACCCCGGCCGCCCCGCGTTGGTGCAGCTTGCGCGCGAACAGGCGCGCGTTGTTGAAATTCCCGAATCCGCTGTCGCCGTCGACAAGAACAGGTATTTGCGTGGCCTCGACGATTCTGTGCACAGCATCGACGATTTCGGTCCAGGACGCTTCGTTCGCATCGCGATAGCCCAGGCAGGACGAGATCGACAGTCCTGAGGCCCACAGACCTCGAAAGCCTGCGGCCTCCGCGACCGACGCCGACAGGGCGTCGTGGGCTTCCATAAGGAAAGCGATTTCACTCGAACATACCAGAGACCGCAACGCCGATGCGGTGGATGCTTGGCGAGTTCCATTGTTAGCGTTCGCGGTTACGGTCACATCTCTTATCATACCTAGGAATCCGGTTGCCGACCTTAGACCAATAACGTAGGCGACCCAATATGTTTACAATCTTCCTCCGGCTCACCAAAGCATCTTAGCACATTACACGATATGCCTAACAATAAAAGCCAGATTTTTGTGAAACTTGCGTTACACCATTGTTTAATTATTGTGGAACTCCGAGGCATTGTTAAACAATCGACCACAATCACTCACGGCTACCCAGCCCCTCAACGACATTACTGTTTTGCTACAGTGGAAAAGACTGACGCGGCCATTGGACCGATCGCCGAGCAGGCGCGATTTCCTGAGCGTCCGGTGAGCGCCGTCTGCGCGCAGGCGCCGCTCAGTTCAAGGGGTTGAACGCCGCCATCTAACGAGTCATGCCGACCGGGAATATGGATTGCTTGATCACCGGGGCGGCTTGATCAATTCGCAAGGATCAACATTAAGAGCCTTTGCGAGCCGGCCCAGGACACTTACGCTCGCGGAGACGCGGCCGCGCTCGATTGAGCCCACATAACGCATGCTGAGCTGCGCGAGAGCCGCCAATTCCTCCTGCGTCAAGTCCTGATGATGGCGCACGCGACGCATGTTGATCGCCATCACCTCTTTGAGGTCCATGGCGGTATACGGACCAGAACCGGAACTATCGTTCTAGGAACGATCGTGCCTATTCGTTATAGTGAGGCCCTCAAAACACATCTGGGATCGTGGAAGACGCGCCCGGAATCCGAACTCGCACAAAGCCACTTGGACATCGAAATGCAAGACGAAGTTCCCTGGTCGGATAGCCTCACGGCTTACGACAAAGAGCATTTTACGACCTATATGCGGTTTCTGGACGCCGCCGCCGACAGTGCCAGTTACGAGGAAATGGCACAGTTGATCCTCGGCATCGATCCCGAACGCGAACCGGAACGGGCCCGCAATGCGGCCCGCAGCCATCTCGATCGGGCGAACTGGATGGTGGCGACCGGCTACCGGGAATTGTTCGCCGGCTGACTGGCGTTCCGACAAGAAAAAAGACGGCAGGCCGACACCGGGGGGCGGTGCCAGTGGCGAGATATGGACCGGGGCGCTTCGCCTCATCCTGCGGGCGGGATCATTTGTGCCAACATACGGCGATGCAGGCTGAGGCAAGGTCCGGCGGAGGCTCCGTTTCCTTCAGCCAACGCGACGCGGCGGCCGACGAAATGTCACCCAGAAACTCGGGAACGAAGGACGTGCAGCCGGAAATCCCCGCCGAACCGCGCGCCAGGGACAGCAACTTGCTCGGGGGAATGTCGCAGCGCACCTGGCAATCCATCCGCCGCAATAGCCCGAAATCTGCTGGCAGCTTTTTCATCGCCCAAGCATGTTCGCAATGCCGTGTCGGACGAACGGAAGATATTGCCCCAAGCGAAGCCCCACATGTCTTGCGAATCGGGCCGCCGGGTGCTCGTTCGAGTAGATCCCGACCAGTAGATTGGTAGCGTGATAAAGAGGTGCGGCCCTCAAGCGCAGGCGGCTCTCGTATCTGCGCAACATGTCTGGGTGGGCGATGTCGTGACCATTGCGAATAGCCGTCAGTATTCCGTGGGCGAGTTGCTTTTGGCCGTCGAGGCCGATGTTGAAGCCATGGGCGGTCACCGGGTGCATGCCGACGGCAGCGTCGCCGACGAGTGCGGCGCTTGGAGCCCAGAAGCTGTGCGCCCAAGTCGTGACCAACGGATAGATATGGCGCTTGCTTGCAAGGGCCATTTTTCCGAGGCGCCCTCGACACCGGTCCGTCAATTCGATCAGGAACAGATCGTCATCTAAGGCAAGAAGTCTATTGGCGTCGTTTGCGCGCAATGTGACAAGCAATGACGACTCGCCTTCCATCAGCGGCAAGATCGCTATGGTCTGATGGTGATCGAACCATTCGATTGCGAGCTGATGGTGGGCGCGTTCGTGCCTGACCCGGCAAATCACCATCGAGCTGCCAAGCCGATTGATATCGGCGGCGATGCCGAGCAGGTCGCGCGTTCGCGACAGACGCGAATCTGCTGCGACGAAAAGCCGAGCGGTCAACCGCCTGCCGTCGGAAAGCTTTACGACCGCTCCTTTGCGGCTGTTGGTTACAGCAACGACCGAGTGGCCGCATAGCAGCTGGACACGGTGGTGCGAGCGGATGATCTTGAACAGGGCATCGCGGATCCGACAATTTGGGACCAGAAATCCGAGTGGTTCTGCAGATCTTCTCGGAGGATCGAAACACAGAGCGAAAGGGCTCGATCCGTTGAGCACGCGCGCGCCTTGCACTGGTGACTTGTGATTAACGGAGATGGCATCCCAGGCGCCGAGCTCGCGAAGGATGTTGATCGAGGCGAAGGTCAGCGCGATCTCGCGACCATCGGAAGGCGGCTTTGCCAGGCTTTCGAAGGGCTGCTGCTCAACCACCGCCACTTTGAGATCGCTCCTTGCAAGCGATGCGGCGAAGGAAAGTCCAACCGGTCCGGCTCCGGCGACGATGATGTCGAAACTGTCGTCGCAACTGGCCATCAGCGCGCTGCCATCGCGTCGGATATCTGGGTGAGCTGCTGGTTCTGTTGAGCCGCAACCCGTGGACCGGTTGGCCTGGCTGCCGTTGTGCGCCGCATCGCCTTAAGCCACGGGCCGAGCCAGGCAGATTGCCAGCCAGAAAGGGGGATTCTCACCACCGCTATTCGCTGAACGTAACGACCACACTGTCCGTTAGACATACATTCTCCCTCTCCCTTGAAGGATTGGTCGACGTAACCACGCCGGCCAGAAGATAACCTTGATCTGGATCAGCCAGGCGCGGCAAAGTCGACAGCGGCGGCTTTTATGCTCGACTGGTCAACGGCCCAAGAAAATGCGATGTGGTCACGTCATCCTGGAATGACGGGCGCCCCTGCGGCGTACGTTCGGCAAACTTAATCTTGGCTGATCCGTTTTTCGCGCCAGTCGCATCGGCTCGGCAGCATTTTTCAAGCAAACATCGGACGCTCCTATCTGCCATGCGAGGTACTTTGGCACGTGAGCCGCCCGCACGGAGGAACGGGCGACAAGTCCTTCGAGCGGTAGGACTAATTGAACGTGGCTTGGCGAGCTCGCTGTGGGAGCCTTGGCAGTCTGGCCGCGACCAAGTCGACCCGGCTGACCATCGCCATCCGCACAATTGCCAGCACAGTGATCAGGTCAGCGTTCCAGCTTGTCGTCCCAGTCGATGAGGATGCGTTCAGCGGCCCCGTGGAGATCCTCGTATTGACCACTGCTCAACGCCCATAGAAAGCCGGATAGCCCGAGCGCGCCAAGGAACAGCGCTGCTGGTACCAGGTAGACGAGCGTCGTCATGAGCCCGCGCCCGTTGCCGAAGGAGCCGTCGTGGTGGTTGCAAAGCCTTGCAGGCGCAGGGCGTTTCCAATGACAAGCAGCGAGGAAGCGGACATGGCGATGGCGGCGATCAGCGGCGTGACGTGTCCAAGAATAGCGATCGGCACGGCAAAGGCATTGTAGACGATCGCGATGGCGATGTTCTGGCGAATGAGCCCGCCGGCCCTGCGCGAGACCTCCATGGCGAGTGGGACCGCGAGGAGGCTTTCGCGCAGGAAGACGAAGTCCGCGGCCTTGCGGCCGATGTCGGCCGCGGTCGCCGGGGCGATCGAGACATGCGCCGCGCGCAGTGCCGGCGTGTCGTTGAGGCCGTCGCCCACCATCAGCACCTTATGATCGGCACGGGTCAGCGCTTCGATCCACTCGACCTTGCCCGAGGGCAGCAGCGCCGGCACGAAATTGTCGATCTCCAATGCGTCGGCAACCTCGCTGCAGGCCCTCTCGGTATCACCGGACAACATATCGACCGACACGCCTGCGCCCTTCAACTGCTGGATTGCCGCCTTGGCGTCCGATCGGGCCGCGTCCTCGAAGGCGAAACATGCGACAATGCTGCCATTCCTCGAAAGCACCGTGCCGCCATAGCCGCCGGGCTTGCCTTCGCTGCCGGTGCGTGCCTTCCACCCGGCCCATCCGCGTCGGCCAAGGCGCCAGACGTCGTCCCCTGCGAGCGCTTCGATGCCGAAGCCCGGTTCTTCCCGCACGGAGAGAAGCTTAGGCTGATCGGCAGATCCGCCATGGGCGGCAATGGCTTTTGAGAACGGGTGGCGCGAATGAGCAGCGATGTCGGCCGCTATTGCAAGCATGGCGGGATCGATCGCAGACGCGTTTACAAGCTTCGGACGCCCCAAAGTCAGTGTCCCGGTCTTGTCGAACACGGCCGTATCGATTGCGGCGAGGCGCTCCATGGCCGAGCCGTCCTTGACCATCACGCCGGCCTCGAACAGGCGTCGCGCCGCCACGACCTGGACGATCGGCACCGCAAGGCCGAGCGCGCAGGGGCATGTGATGATGAGCACGGCGATGGCGATGGTCATGGCGCGATGCCAATCGCCGGACGCAACCATCCAGCCGAGGAATGTCACAAAGGCCGCCAGATGGACCACGGGCGCATAGAGCGACGACACCCGGTCGGCGATCCGGCGGTAGCGCGAGCGGCCGCCTTCGGCGGCTTCCATCAGCCGAACCATTTCCGCCAGGAAGGAGTCCTTCGCGGCGGCGGTCGCCCGCATCGTCAGCGGACCCGTCAGGTTGAGCGTGCCAGCCTGCACATGGGCGCCGGCCCCGACGGCCTTTGGCGCGCTCTCGCCGGAGACGATCGAGCAATCGAGGTCGGAATTCCCGCTGGCGATATCACCGTCAACCGGTATCCGTTCTCCGGCCGAAATGAGCAGGCGCATTCCCGGCGCAAGTTCGGCGACTGGCACGTATTCGCGTATTCCGTCGTCCCGCAGGACGACGGCCCCTCGCGCGGCAAGCCGCGACAGGCCATTGACGGCCGTTCGCGCCTGCTCGCGCATCACATGGTCCAGCGTGCGGCCGATCAGCAGGAAGAAAAGCAGCGATACTGAGGCGTCGAAATAGGCGTGCTCGCCTTGATTGATGGTCTCATAGAGGCTCATCGCGTAGGCGAGCGACACACCGACAGCGATCGGCACATCCATGTTCATACGGCCGTGGCGAAGGGCATTCGCCGCGGAGCGGAAATAGATCCCGCCAGCGAAGGCGAGCGCCGGGATGGCGATCAGCGCCGATATCCAGTGAAACAGATCCCGTGTCGCGCCTTCGGCGCCGGACCAGACCGACACCGAAAGCAGCATGATGTTGCCGGCCGCGAAGCCGGCCACGGCGACGGCGCGGATCAACTCCGAAAGCGTCTTGTCCTTTTCGTGAATTTCCGGGTCGAACAGGTGCGCCTGATAGCCCAGCCGGCCAAGCGTGGCGAACAACGGAGGGACTTGGTCGCCATGCCAGCGAACCGACACGCGTTTCGTCGAGAGATTGACGCGGGCGGATTCAACATTTTCGAGCTTGGCGAGCGCGGCCTCGATCGCCTGGATGCAGCCACCGCAATGGACCGCCGGCACCGACAAATCCGTCTGGTGGCTGTCACCGCCCAACGAACGGCTGGCCAGCTTGATCTCGTCACTGGAGGGCAAAGCCGACGCTGCGACCTCCAATGCTATTTCAGATCCCGGCGCGCAGCAGCTCATTGCAGGGCCCCATTCGAGATCATCACGCGGCGGACATCGCGGAATGGAGTGGCCAGCCCGGCGTCGGCATCGATCTCGACGATCCAGACGCCATCCTTCGGCGTGTGCCGGGCGGCAAATTCCTCGGTCTTCGCAGCGGCGCCGCCGGAGGGGGCGGCAAGGGTTACGACTTCGTCCTCGGCCTCGTAGGCCGGATGCCGAAACAGTATCTTGACGCCGTGCAGCGGCACCGGCTTTCCCTGGGGGTCGACAAGGCCGTAGCGGACCTCGCCGGAGGCAATGGTCAGCTTGCCTTTCCAGCCGAGCGCGGCCTGCGCTCTTCCCTTCCTTGCTTCCTCGTTGAACTGCTGGCTGGCAACGTAGGTGTTCTCCACGACAAGGCCAGTCCAGCTCTTCCGGGCGAGCGTGGCCATCGTGACGTTGACTCCAATCACCACCGCGAAAAAGCTGACGATGACGATCAGCATGTGGCTCCCGGTGAACTCGCGCGGCTTTTGCGTATCGGTGCTCATCTGCCGTTCTCCTGCGCGTTGAAACTGGCGGTGTATTCGGCGGCTTCGGAACCCGCCTTGTCCTCGATGCGGAATTCGAAGCTTTGCACCGGCTTCTTGATCTGGCCTGCCGGTTGCCGAACGAAGACCTTGAGCGTCTTCAGCCGGTCGGGTTCGACCGGAACGGAGAATGCGCGGCTCGGGGCCTGGTCGATGCCGACGATGCTCATCTCGCCGCCGTCGAGGCCTTCCAGCGATACCTCGATTGTCCGCGGCTCGGGTATCATGTTGAGCAGCTTGACTGTGTAGCCGTTGCGGATCGCGCCGTCCGAAAGCCTCACGAATTGCGGATTCCTGTCGTGCAGGACGTTCAGCTCTAGCCGCTCGCGCGTCAGCAGCGAATAGACGAGCACCAGCCCGATCGCCGACCATGCGCCGAGATAGATGAAGGTGCGCAGCCGGAAGATCTTGCCCAGGTGGAAATGTGCCAAACCGTCGACGAAGCTGCCGCTCGCCGTTCTCACGAGCGCCGGATTGACCGGACTGGTGCCGCCGGCGGTCGCCAGCGCCATGTTGGCGTTGTAGTCCGCCAGCGTCGCGTAGGAGATCAGCCCGCGTTCGCGGCCGAGCTTGTCCATGATGCTGTCGCAGGCGTCTATGCACAGGGCGCAGGTGATGCATTCCAGCTGCTGGCCGTCGCGGATTTCGATCCCCATCGGGCAGACGGCGACACAGGCGTTGCAGTCGACGCAGTCGCCGACCGCCTGTCCAGCCGCCAATGCCTTCTTGGCATGACGCGAACGTGGTTCGCCGCGCCAGTCATTGTAGGTCACCGTCAACGAATTTTCGTCGAGCATGGCGGCCTGGATGCGCGGCCACGGGCACATATAGGTGCAGACCTGCTCGCGCATCAGCCCGCCCAACACATAGGTGGTGCCGGTAAGCACGGCGATCGTACCATAGGCGACGGGGGCGGCCGTGCCGCTCAAGACTTCGCCAAGCAGCTTCGGCGCGTCGGCGAAGTAAAAGATCCAAGCGCCACCCGTGGCGACCGCGATGGCGAGCCAGATGGCATGCTTGGATCCGCGCAGGAAAAGCTTGCGCGCCCTCCAGGGCGCGGCATCGAGCTTCACGCGCGCATTGCGGTCGCCTTCGATCGCGCGTTCCACGACAAGGAACAGATCGACCCAGACGGTTTGCGGGCAGGTATAGCCGCACCAGGCCCGTCCCACCGTCGATGTGATCAGGAAAAGACCGATGCCTGCCATCATGAGCAGCCCGGCGACGTAGTAGAATTCCTGCGGCCAGATCTCGATGAAGAAGAAGTAGAAGCGCCGGCTGGCCAGGTCGATGAGAACGGCCTGATCGGGAGCGAAGGCACCACGGTTCCAGCGCAGCCAGGGCGTCAGGTAATAGATGCCGAGCGTGATCGCCATCACCAGCCATTTGAATTGGCGGAAACGGCCGGAGGTGCGCTTGGGGAAGATCTTTCTGCGCGCCGCGTAGAGCGGCTGTCGCGTCTTGGCGGAGTTGACCGCTTCGGCCTCCAGTCGTTTTATCTGCTTGTTATCAAGCACGAGACGCTCCGGGGACCAGCGACGATGTTCGCGGCCGACACTCGACCACGGGTTCTGGGCGATGGTCGGGAGACCCTTGCCGCATGGCGAGCAGCGTCGGGTTGAGGAAGTTCAATCGCGGACTGCCGTAACGCGGTCGAGGCCCGGCTCGCGCCGGGCCTCGTCGCTTGGCGGGGGGAGGGCCGAGAACAGGCCGCCGCCTATTCTCCGCCGCCAAGCGAATGGACATAGACTGCAAGTTCCTTGACCTTGATCTCGCCGAGGCGCTCGATCCAGGCGGGCATCACCCCGCTCTTCGGGGCTCGTACCTGCGAAGCAATGGCAGCTTCGCCAGGCCCATAGAGCCAGATCGCATCGGTCAGATCGGGTGCGCCGAATTCTCTGTTGCCCTTTGCGTTCTCGCCATGGCAGACAGTGCAGTTTTCCGCGAAGACCTTGGCGCCGGGCTCACTCATGCTCTTGTCCTTGACGGCCCCCGAAAGGCTGGCAACGAAAGCGCTGACCTGAGCGATCTGCTCGGGCTGGAGCACATCGGCAAAGGCAGGCATCTCCGACTGGCGGGTGTCACCATCCGCGGTGAAACGAATGCCATGCGTGATCGTCTGCTGGATCTGCTCCATCTTGCCTCCCCAGAGCCAATCGTCATCGTTGAGGTTCGGAAATCCCTTCGATCCTTGCGCGCCGGATCCGTGGCATTGCACGCAGTTGACCCTGAACGCCGCGCCGCCGGCCGAGACGGCAAACTCGCGCAGGGCATCGTCGCCGGCGATTTCGGAGACGCTCTTGGACTTGATCGCCGCGACATATTTGGTCTTGGCGGCTTCCGCCGCCGCCATCTCGTTCTTGACCTCGCCACGGCTGGAGAAGCCCAGAACGCCCCTGGTGGCGGAACTCAGCATCGGCCAGGCGGGGTAGGCGATGGTGTAGCCGATCGCCCAGGCGATGGTGACGTAGAAGGTGATCACCCACCAGCGTGGAAGGGGGTTGTTGAGTTCCCTGATGCCGTCCCACTCATGACCGGTGGTTGAGACGCCCGACATATCATCGATATACTGCGTGCTCATGATCAGTCGTCTTTGAAGGGGATGTGTGCGGCTTCATGAGCCTGACTGTGACCGCCCGGTCGGAGCGCGAAGGCAACGCATCCAGCAAAGAAGAGCACCATGCCAAGCAGGCCACAGCTGTCGGCAAACTCGCGCATCAGGTTGTAGTCCATCTGTTTGTTCTCCTCAGCGGTAGCCAACGGCTTCGTCGTAGTTCTTGAAGTCGACAAGAGTGCCGAGCATCTGCAGATAGGCGACCAGGGCGTCCATCTCGGTGACCTGCTGCGGGTTGCCGTCGAAGTCGCCGACCCTGGCTTTCGGATAGCGGCTTTCCAGTCCGGACGTGTCGGCGTCAGGATTGGCCTGCGCCATCAGGTCGGCGTTGGCTTGCACGACTAGGTCGTGGGTGTAGGGGACACCGACGCGCCGGTTGGCGACGAGGTGCATGGAGAAGTCTTTCACGTCGAGCGGCCTATCCTTCAGGAAGGCATAGCTTGGCATGATGGATTCCGGCACGACGGAGCGCGGGTCGGTAAGATGCTGGACGTGCCAGCTGTTGGAGTAGCGGTCGCCGACGCGCGCGAGATCCGGCCCGGTGCGCTTGGACCCCCACTGGAACGGATGGTCGTACATCGACTCGGCCGCCAGGCTGTAGTGGCCGTAGCGCTCGACCTCGTCGCGGAACGGTCTGATCATCTGGCTGTGGCAGAGATAGCATCCCTCGCGCACGTAGATGTTGCGTCCTGCGAGTTCGAGCGGCGAGTACGGGCGCATCCCCTCGACCTTCTCGATCGTGTTGTCGAGATAGAACAGCGGCGCGATCTCGACGATGCCGCCGACGGTCACGACCAGCAGGGATCCGACGAGAAGCAGCGTGGCGTTCTTCTCGATCAGCGCGTGTTTATCGATCAGGCCCATGTCTGGCTCCTCATTCGGCGGGCTGGAGGGCGTCGATTGAGCCCGGCATCGGATCCTCTTCACGTTGGTAGCCAAAGATGGTCATTGCGATGTTCCAAGCCATGATCAGTGCACCGGAGAGATACATGGCGCCGCCTGCGGCGCGCATGACATAGTAGGGATGCATGACGGCGACCGTTTCGGCGAAGGTGTAGACAAGGAACCCCTGCTCGTCGTACTCGCGCCACATCAGGCCCTGCATGATGCCCGAGACCCACATCACGGCCGCGTAGACGACGATGCCAAGGCTCGCCAGCCAGAAGTGCCAGGCGACGAGGCGCAGCGAGTAGAGACGCTCGCGGTTCCAGAGTTTCGGCACCATGTAGTAGATCGCGCCGAACGAGATCATGCCCACCCAGCCAAGCGCGCCGGAGTGGACATGGCCGATGGTCCAGTCGGTGTAATGCGAGAGCGAGTTGACGGTCTTGATCGACATCATCGGACCTTCGAAGGTCGACATGCCGTAGAAGGCGACGGCCGCGACCATCATGCGGATGATGGGATCGGTGCGCAGCTTGTCCCAGGCGCCGGACAGCGTCATCAGGCCGTTGATCATGCCGCCCCAGGAGGGCATCCAAAGCATGATCGAGAACACCATGCCCAGCGTCTGCGCCCAGTCTGGCAGGGCGGTGTAGTGGAGATGGTGCGGCCCGGCCCAGATGTAGAGGAAGATCAGCGCCCAGAAATGGATGATCGACAGGCGGTAGGAGTAGACCGGCCGGTTCGCCTGCTTCGGCACGAAATAATACATCATGCCGAGGAAGCCGGCCGTCAGGAAGAAGCCCACGGCATTGTGCCCGTACCACCACTGGGTCAGGGCGTCCTGAACGCCGGAGAAGGCAGAGTAGCTCTTCGAGCCAAGCAACGAGACCGGCATCGACAGGTTGTTGACCACATGCAGCATCGCGATGGTCACGATGAAGGAGAGGTAGAACCAGTTGGCGACGTAGATATGCGGTTCCTTGCGCTTCAGGATGGTGCCGAGGAAAAGGACCAGATACGCGACCCACACGATTGTCAGCCAGAGGTCGACATACCACTCGGGCTCGGCGTATTCGCGGCCTTCGGTGATGCCCAGCAGATAGCTGGTCGCGGCCATGACGATGAAGAGCTGGTAGCCCCAGAAGACGAACCAGGCGAGATTGCCGCCGAACAGCCTGGCTCGGGACGTTCGCTGCACGACATACAAGGATGTGCACAGAAGCGCATTGCCGCCGAAGGCGAAGATGACGCCGGAGGTATGAAGCGGCCTCAGCCGGCCGAAATTGAACGAGGGCTCGATGTTGAGATGAGGGTATGCAAGCTGAAGCGCGATGACGACGCCGACCAGCATGCCGACGACGCCCCAGAAAACCGTGGCGATGGCCCCATAGCGGATCGGTCCATCCATGTAAGCTGCGGGGTCGATCGGAGCTGCCGGCTTGAAATCGGTGTTGCGCATCAGGATCGCGTTGAAGCCAACCAGGGCGAAGAACAAAACCCACATATGCTGGCGAAAGGCTTCGTCCACGCCGAAGCCGGCGGCGACTAGAGCTGCAAAGGCAAACAGGCTTAGAAGGACGATCTCTGTGCCAAATTTCATCGCAAGACCCGATCAGGAAATTCCGGCGGACGCCAATCCGCAGCGCATTGATTACGCAGTCGCGGCCTGTTTGCCCTGATCCATGTCAGAGCCGCACGATTTTGCCTCAGGCAGCATCGAGTTCGGTGCGATGAGAAGGTGGCGATTGAAGAAGGAAACGCGGCACGGCGAAGCCCGCTTACTGAAACAAGCCCCGCCCCGGGCCGCTGCGGCGTGGTGGCAATCGCGAGCAATCCGATGACGCGCGTGGGTCTGCGACGTATGGCCGATGGCTTGCCGACGTTGACAGGATTGGCGCAGCGCAACCGCCCCGAGGCCCGGCCAATCGCCAACATCAAGACACGCGGCAACATTGCTGGCCAAATAAGAATATTGGCAATCTGTGCCAAGGCCTTCGTCGCCGACGCTGCGAGCAGTGACCGGACGGGACCGCTGGGCGCCTCTGGCGATGCCGGCGATCGGCCGCTATCTGTTTCAACCGCGGCGCGCTGATGTCGAGCTGGCCAGCAGGTTATTTCATGACCACGTCTCCCCTTCAGCGGAACGCCGGACGGAAAATCTTGCTCAGTTTTCTTGGAATTGCCCCTGGCTGGTCATCCATCGCTATGCTTTTGGCCCCTCGTTCTCAGTAGGGCGATCGTATTCATGATCCGAGGAGGTTGCAGCCAAGCGCGTGATGAAATCGCGCCGCCATGCCGGCAATCCGGGCCGTCATCTGTGGCACCGTACTGCCCCGATGGCGAAAGGGAACATTCGCCCTCCCCCGGCGACAACCTCGTCATTCGACGTCGACGCAGTCGAGGTCATCACTTCTGGCGCGAAGGAGACACTCGCGGCGGGCCCGCCGATCTTCCCATTCGACAAGCCTTTCCGGCTGCGGTTGTGAAGCTGTCGGATCCGGATGATGCCCCGCGCCTGTATGCCGCCCGCTGAACGATCCGCGGCCGGTTGGCTATGGCGCCGCTGTGACGGTCGTGGCACCGCTTAAATCGCCATCATCCGCTGGTGAACCAGGCCGGAGTGTCGCCGAGCCGTGGCGGCAAGCTTCATGGACCGGAACCGATAAGCGGGCTGAGGCGATCCAGCAAGGCCTGGCGGTCGGCGACGAGGGTGTCGAGGTGGAGCGGCCGGCCGGTCGGCGGTTCGGCTTCAGCCAGGCGTGCGGTCAGCGCCCGGGTGGCGTCGAGGACGAAGACGCCGCAATCATAGTCGTTGTCCTGCTGGGCCATCAGCACCGGCCTCAAGCGGGCGCCCAGCTTTGCGGCGAGCTCTTGTGCCAGCGCGCTGTTTTGGCCGCCGGAGGAGTCGTAATGATAGGCGAGCGGCTGCGAGCCGCGCAGATCGACAAACAGCAGCGACCAGTGAGTGCCCTGCTCGCCAAGCGCTGCATTGTTGAGGGGAAGGAACACGAAGTCGGTCCTGGCGTCGGCCAAATTGCCCCCGCCGCCGGCGATGCCGTGGAAGATGGCGGCCGCTTCGGCCTCGTCTTGGGTCATGCGCAAAAGATGGGTCACCGAAGGCTCGACCAATCGGATCCGGGCGGCGATGTCGGGACTGGCCCCGTGCAAGGTCTCGCCAAGCAGCGCGTAATCGGCCGTGATGTGGTCGTCCAGGAGCCATTGGGCGGCGCCAAGCGCCAGCCGATGCGCCGCAGCGGCTGCCGGGGGAAGCCCGGCTGCCTGGCGCTCGGTCGGCCGAACGCCAGGTGGCAGGTCGACTGCGATGCCGGGAGCGTCGGAGATGGCTGATGTCCCGGCAGTGGGGAGGGTCTCGGCAGCGGCGGGCGTCTCAGGAGCAGGCGCCTCGTTGGCAGGGGTCTGTGCGGCTGCGTCCTCGCCGCCGCACAGGTAGGCGTGGAGCGCCTCCACGCAAGGCTCGGCGTTCTCCTTGTCCTTTGCGGAGGGCGGGACCACCGTGATATCGGCCTGTTGGTAGAACGGCCGGCGCTCGTCGAACATGCGGCTTAGCTTCTGCTCGCCGTCGGGGCCTTGCAGCAGCGGCCGGCTGGTGTCGTTCCCGAGGCGCCTGCGGATCACTTGCGGGTTGGTGTCGAGCCAGACCGACACCGCCTTCTCGCCGATCAGGGCTCGATTGTTGGGCTCGATGAAGCCGCCGCCGCCGGTTGCGATGACGATCGGCCCCTTCTCCAGCTGCTTGGCGAGCTCTTCGGCCTCCAGCTGTCTGAAGTGGGCCTCGCCCTGGCGCGCGAACAGATCGCTCAGATTGCCGTGCTTGCGCACGATTTCCTTGTCGGTGTCGACAAAATTCACTCCCAGCTTGCCGGCAAGCTCGCGGCCGATGGTCGACTTGCCGCTGCACGGCATGCCGACCAGCACCACCGGGCGCATGCCGAGAGCGGCTATGATCGCGCCGGCCTGCGGCGAGCGGGCGGCCGCGGGCTGGCTTGCCCGGTCGGCGGTGGCCAGCCTGGAGGCCCCAGCCGCTCGCGACCGGCTGTGGCCCGCCGAGCCCCAGTGGGGGATGCTGGAGGCGTCAGGGGGAATGGCGACCTCGAGGCATCTGTCCTGCACGCGCTGCACGAGCTCGTCGGCCTTTTGCTCGGCGTCCGGCCCGGGGTGGCGCCGCAGCCAGTCGATCTGCTTGTAGAGGTCGTGGTTGGCGAGCTTGGCCTGGTAGCTGGCCGGCGTATGGAACTCGACCTCGAAGCGATAGCCCTGCGGGGTGCTGAACACGGTGCGGATGGCGAGGAAGCGCGGCGTGCGCATCCTGAACCAGTTGGTGGTCTCGACCTCGCTGCAGCCGCGCTCCTCGAAGGCGAGCACGGCCGCCTTGAAGGCGCGCGTCAAGGCCGCGTCCGGGATCTCGAAGACATGGCGCACCGCATTGGTGACCAGCTGGGCCTCGGGCGCAGCGCTGACGCTCTGGCCGGTGAGCCCGTCGGCCATCGAATCGCGCCCGCGCAGGCGCTGCTCGAGATGCGGCATGGAGACGTCGATGCCGGCCTGCCGCAAAAGCGCGGCGACCGCCTGCGCGTTCGCGGTGATGGCGCCTTCTTCCGCCGCGGCGCGCTGGGCCGCGCGCCTGGCGTGCTCCAGGGCCTGCTCGCGGCTCAGCGTGATCGTGGCGGCGGGGTCGTCGGCGGCGGCGACGTCCAAGGGGCTGGGCAGGATGCCGTTGGCGGCGGCGAGCTTGATCGAGGCCTCCATGACCGAGGCCGCCAGCGTCGGATTGTCCTTCAGATCCGCCAGGCTGGCGTCGACGTCGAAGCGGCCCTGGTGCAGCGTTGCCGCCAGCGACTTGACATAGGGCGCCGGCTTCAGGCCCGGGATCTGCTTCAGGAGCCGCTGCAGTTCGGCGCTCTTCTTCATGAACAGCCGCGCCCCGGTATCGGACTTGTAGGCGTCGGTGCCGACCTTGATGCCGACGCTCAACAGGTTGATGGCGCTTTCATGCAGATCGTGCGGGTTGTAGCCGTCGGGCCGCGGCGTGATGCGCGCCCGGCAGTGGTCGAGCAGGAGCTCGACGCGCTCCCTGGCGTCGGCGGCCGCCGGATAGGATTCGGCAAGCTCGGGAAACAGCGCGCCGGCGGCGGCGCTGACGCCAGGCCCGGTGACGCCGGGCTGCGCGCTTGGCTGCTCCCCATTGCCCTGGAGGGCCCAGGCCTCGAGCTCGCTGACCAGCAAGGCGGCCAGTTCGCGGGCCACCGGATGCCGGGCCGCCTCGCGGTCCTGCCTGGCCCTCTCGAGGAGCCCCTGCATGGCCTGGCCGTCCGGCCGCTCTGCCTGCAGCTGGGCGCGGATGTCGGCCCTGAGCTCATGGTGAATGCCCTCGTAGGTGCCGAAGACGGCACGCTCGGCAAACCAGCGTTGCGCTTCAAGCGGCTGCGCCAGGAGGTTGCGCTGCAGGCAGCTGTAGGTCTCCAGCACCTGCTGGGTGGCCGACAGGATCTGCCGGGAGCGGCTGAACTGGTAGCTGCCGTTCTCGATGGCCGGCGTGTGCGACTTCGGCGGCTTCAGCGAGGCCTGGCCGCGCGCCTGCTCCTTCTGGTCGAACTGGCGCACATGCTCGTAGAGCCTGGGCCGGTCGCCGACGATGACAACGGTGTCGCCGTCGAAATCGCCGTCGAGCTTCTTTTGTTCGGCGCTCGGCACCGCAACCAGCGAGCCGGGCGCGAACACCTCCGTCGCCTGCAGGATGCCGACGCAGTCGAGCCCGGTGTCGGCCTTGACCCGGTCCTTGCCCTCAAGCCAGTGCGAATGGCACTTGACGTCCTCGGCCGACATCACCACCGAACGCTCGGCGAAGTCGGCCGGCCACATCTGGTCGGGCACAACGATCAGGATGCCCTTGGCAAACAAGGTCGGATCGTCGGCGGCAAGCCTTTCCCCCGACTTGTGCGCGACGTTGAAGCTGTACTGGAAGGCCACGCACCGGTCCAGGAACGCCGCGGTCGCGTCGCCGTCGCGCGCCGACCTGACCTGGCCGGCGGCGAACGGACGCAGGTTCGGCTTGTCGTAGGGCGAGCGCCCGACAAGCACGCCGCCGTCGCCGGTCAAGGTCTCGCTCTTGAGCGTCGGCACATAAAGGCGTCCGTCGCCGGACGGCACGGCGACGGCGCCCGGGCCGTCGATGTGGCCCGAGGTGACGGTCCGAAACAGCTCCTCGGCCGTCAGCCGAGGCTGCTTACGGCTGCCGAGCCAGGCCTCGGCCTTCTCGCGCGTCTCCTCGGCCACCGCTGCGCTGCGCGGATAATGCTGCAGGGCCGAGGCCGGCACCGAGGTTCGCTTGTCCTGGCCAAAGACACGCACCGGCGCGGCGCCGTCCGGGCGCACGGCCCGGGCGATGGCCGGCATGCGCTCGGCCAGCGAGGCCCTGATGAAGCCGCAGCCGTCATGCGGCCGCAAGGCGATCGGGCCGTCCGGCCCGGCGAGCCTGAAGGGATGCGCTGCCCCTGCCGGGCGGTCGGGCAGCAGCGACAGCCTGAAGGCGCCTTCAAGCGCATAGTCGTGCGGGCCAAGTCCGGCGATGTCCGGCGGCGCGGCAAAGCCGCGGCGCTGGGTGTAGTAATAGGCTTCCTTGAACGGCGCCCAGGCCCGCGCCAGCTGCTCGAAGGCCGTCCCCGGCGCCGTGTCGGCATAGGGGATCGCCAAAAGCTTGCCGCCGGTGGCCTCGTCGGCCGCGCCGGGCAGGCGGGCGGCGAGCTGGGCCAGGGTCTTTTGCGGCGCCTTCAGCTTGCTGCCGCCGAACAGGTCCATGCGGTAGGGCACGCCCTCGACGCTGAGCGTGCGCGCCAGCATGAAGGCGCTCGGCTTGCCCGGCAGCTGCACCGCAACCACCTTGACAGCTCCCGATGTCAGGCGGTGGAAGATGGAATAGCGCAGCTCCGCTTCGCCAGGCAGCGGCCGCCCCTGCATGTCGACCACCGGCAGCCGCATCAGTCCGGCATCGCCTTGCGGCGGCCGCGGCTCGTGGTCCATGGCCTCAAGCACGCCATGGACATCGAAGACGGCGGCGGCATGCTGGGCCTGGATGCTCGGCGCGTTCTGCGCCATGAAGGTGTCGAGCGCGTCGAGCGGCCCCTCCGCCTCGATCTCGGCGATCACGTTCCAGCTCATGTTGGAAAGGTCGGCCTCGATGAGAGCGCGGGCGCTGTCCAGGATCTGGCTGGTCTTGGCGTGCAGCTCTTCCTGGCGGCGCCGCAAGGCGAGCTTGTCGCCCTCGACATAGGGGCGCCGGTAGAGCTTCTCCAGCACCGCGCGGGTCTTGAGCACCTGATAGATCGACAGCGCCGGGCAGCGGCTTGCATTGGCGCCGCTGTCGCGCTCGGCCTGGCCTGCCTCGAGATGCGCCTCGATCTTGCGCTCCACCACCGGCTGGATGGCGTTGAGCAGGTTCAGCGCCGGCCTGCGATACCAGCGCAACGCCGGACGCCGGCTGCGCGCCAGCGGCAGCAGGGCGGCGCACAGATTGCCCATTGTCTCCAGGTTGTTGTCGCGCTCGAAGGCGGGCGTGGCGCGCAGCGCCTCCAGCCGGTCCAGCCCCGGCTTTGCCAGCACACCGAGATCGTCGGACAACTGCGCCTTGCTCAGGGCCTTGAAGATGTTGGCGATGGCCAGGACATCGGCCTGCTGCAGCCGGTCCTCGGCATAGTGGAGATAATGCGCCAGCTGCTGCAGCCGCTCCTTCAGCAAAGCGGGTTCGGCGACCTCCCCGGCCTCTTCGCCCTGCAGGATACCCCGCGCCAGACCATTCGCTATCATCGCAAGCGGTGGCGTCGCGAACGTGCCGAAGCGACGGCCCTTGGGGCCGAGACCGCCGGCGATCTCCACCAGAGCCTGATAGCACACCGGCTCTTGCGTCCACTTGCTGAAGCCGTTCACCAAGAGCGCCAAATCCTGCGCAGTAAAATCTGAGAGCCCGACATCCGGGCGATCGGCGCGGCGAAGGACCTCCTCGCCAATGGCGACCGTGGCCTGCCGATTGCGCTCCTCTTGCGGCCACTTGCTGAAACCGTTCACCAGGACCGCCAGATGCTGATGACCAAATCCCTTGATTTTGCCGACGCCGGAAGCGATCTCCCCAGCCATGGCAGCTGCAGCCTGGCGCATGCCTGGATCTTGCCGCCATTTGCTGAAGCCATTCACCAAATTGGCCAGGCTCAGCGGAGCAAAGTCGGAGAGCCCGACATTTGGGTGATCGGCGCGGCGAAGGACCTCCCCGCCGAGGGCGGCCGTGGCCTGCCGATTTCGCTCCTCCAGCGGCCACTTGCTGAAACCGTTCACCAGTATGGCCAGCTGCTGATGGGTAAATCCCTTGATTTTGTCGGCACGGGAGGCGACCTCCCCGGCGATGGCGACCGCCGCCTGGCGCATGCCTGACTCTTGCGGCCACTTGCTGAAGCCATTGATCAGATAGGCCAGCTCCTGACCAGGAAAACCGCGCAATCGGTTGGCGGCGCGACTGACCTCAGAGGCGATGGCGATCATCGCCTCGCGCGTGCTTGCCTGTTCCGGCCATTTGCTGAAACCGTTCACCAGATCGGCCAACCCTTGATTCGCAAATCCCTTGAGCTTTCCGGCTCGGGCAACGACCTCGCCGGCGATGGCAATGGTCGCTTCGCTCGTCTTCTGCTGGTCAGGCCACTTGCTGAAACCGTTCACCAGGTTGGCCAACTCTTGATACCCAAATCTGTTGAGCTCGCCGGCTCGGGTAACGACCTCGCCCGCAATGGAAACCGTCGCGTCGCGCGTCTGTTCGGGCCACTTGCTGAAACCGTTCGCCAGGTTCGCCAGATGTTGATCCGTGAATCCGCCGAGCTCTTTGGCACGCGCAACGATCTCGCCGGCGATGGCAACGGTAGCATGGCGCATGTCGATTTCTTCGGGCCATTTGCCGAACCCGTTCACCAGGTTGGCCAACTCTTGATGTGGAAATCTATTGAGCTTGCCGGCGCGGCCAACGATCTCGGCGGCGATATCCGCCACAGCTTGGCGCAAATCCTGTTCTTCCGGGTATTTGCCGAAGCCATTGACCAGGTTCGACAGGCCCTGCGGGCTAAAATCGGAGAGCCGCTTGGCTCGGCCTGCAAGGCGCGTCACCTCGGTGCCGATGGCGCTAGTGGCTTTCCGACACTTCGCCTGGCTCGGCCATTTGCTGAAACCGTTGACCAGGTTCGCCAGGCCCTGCGGTTCAAAATCGGAGAGCCGCTTGGCTCGGCCTGCGAGGCGCGTCACCTCGGTGCCGATAGCGCCGGTGGCCTCCCGACACTGCGCTTGTTTCGGCCATTTGCTGAAGCCATTGACCAGATTGGTCAGGTTCTGCGGACTGAATTCGGAAAACCCTTGCGTCTCAGCGCGGCGAAGAACCTCACCAGCGACTGCGAAAGTGCCTTCGCCACACCCTGGCTGGTCAGGCCACTTGCTGAAGCCGTTCACCAGCAGCGCGAGGTTTCGGGCGTCGAGCTGGCGAAGCACTGCTGGGTTGTCGCTGCAGAATTCGCCGATCCTGACCGTGCCGTCGCGGCATTCCGCCAGTTGGGGATATCGGCCGAACGACAAGGAAAACAGCGGCAACGCGCGAGCATCTACACCGTCGAGGGCGCTGGTAGACCTCGATACCTTGGCTGCCATGGCCCTGCAGGCCTGCATGCCCGGCTGACCTCCAGGTTCGCGGCTGACTGCGTTGGCTACGGTCGCATATCCAAACGATTCTCCCTCGCGGATATCCCGCTCCCAGTTTGGCAGAAAGTGACGGGTGAACTGGACAGCGGCTCCTTGCAGGAATGCTGCCTGCTCTTCCTGGTCCCGCAGCAAGCCGCTGTGGCGCACCACCGCACAGGAGAATTGAACGATGTCTTGAGCTCGGCCGATGTCATCGAGAGCCTTGTTGAACAGATTGCTCGACATTGCGCGAGAGACTCGCTGCGTGGCTGCTTCGGAATGCCGTCCCACTTGCAAATCGGCAGCTTGTCTATGCGGTGGCAATCCGGCTGTGTTCGCGCGTCCGGACCGCTGCGCCTGGCGCGAGGGTCCGCCTTCGGCCCGCAAAGCGCCTGATTGCTGCCGCGACCCTTCAGGCCGTTGAGAATCTATGCGGCGGCTATCGCGCGTGCTCCCATCGTCGCTGCGTGGCGGCCTGGCCGCCATGCCGGACGGAGTTTTTCCAAGCGAGGAGGCGGAGGCGCGAGAGCCTTCGGGGACGCGATCCCTGCGCCACGATCCGGCATCGGAACGCGAAGGGCCCGGTTGCGGCCGTGAACCGGAACGGCTATCGCGCGCGCTCCCATCGTCACGGCGTGGCGGCCTGGCCTCCACGCCGGATGGGTTTCGACCATGCGACGGGGCGGAGGTGTGTGAGCTATCGGTGACGCCGTCTCTGCGCCGCGATCCGGCATCGGAACGCGAAGGACCCGCTTGCCGTCCTTGCCCATGAGACCGCTGCTCGCTTCCGAGACGGATGTTGGTTTCCACGCCATCGTCGGCACGTCGCTCTCCTGGCCCTGCGTTCCTATCGGACGTGGTTTGTCGATGCGACAGGACCGGAGCGTAGGAACTTTCGCTTGCATGATCACCGCGTTCCGGCTCACCGTCACAACGCCAAGCGCTTTCTTCCTGGCTTGCTTCACCGTCTCGCGCCAAAGGAAAACGGCGCCGCGTCATGCCCGTTCCGCGCAATGCGGAAGCGAAAAGTCGTGGTTGACCAATGGGGGCGCGGGCGGACCGGTCCTGCGGGGTACCATCACCGCGGCCCGCGGCGCGGCTGGAGAAAGCTTCGCCAGCCTGCGGCTCGCGGTGCATCCGCTCGACAATCGAGTTGAACGCGTTTCCACCTTCTGATGCGGCGGGGGACCTGCCGTCCGGGGCGCCACCGGCTGGAGTGTCTCCGATGCGCGATCTTCCCGCCCGGCCGATGTTGGTCATGCTTCGTCTCCCATCCAGACAACAACGCATCGCCTAAAGTGTGTGGAGCAACGACAGGCGAGCCAACATGGTCGCCGCTCAGGAACCCCAAAGCGCGCCTAGGGCACCGAACCCGGGAGCTCTGAAGGAAGCACCCTGTCCGATCGGTAAACCGAGCATGCCCTTAGCCGGGCGACGCTCGAATGCCTTTCGCTCGCAGTCGGGAGGTCGCAATCACCTTCAACATCACAACCGTTGCTCCCTTGAGTCGGAACGTAGCTTGGCTGACCTGACAACAAACTGACGCGCCATGAGAGCTGAGCAGAATCTCAGAGCCGCCGGAGCAAACCGACGCGATGTTGATAGTGAAGCCGGCGGGTTGCTGAAAAGCTTTCCTCTGCTCAGCGCCAGCAGATTTGGCGGACGTATCTTGAACAGTGCTCATGCGAGCAAGTCATTTATTTCAACTTAGCTTAGATGCTCACAAGTGGGGCAGTTGACCGACTGCGCCATGCTCCAGGCCCGAATCCAGTGCTCGATGCCCACTCATCACCGACGCGTCGCTACGATCACCGTCGGAAGAAGATGCTTGCGGACTGATCCCGCCTGCGAGGCGCCCCGGTCGGCCGTTCGATTGCAAGCCTCGTGCGGGGCGGCAGCTCTCCCGCATGCAGTTCGATGAGGCGCTGGTCCACCTCCTTGTCCTCCGCGGTCAGGCGGTGGTTGAGGCGAAGGTAGTCCATCCAGGTCGGCGTGCGGAATGTCTCCGTCCAATGCGAGGGCTCCTGAAGGTCGCGCTGGAGGTTCCAGTGCCGGGCCCCGGCTCGGCTCTGCACCCGGCGGCGTTCCCGCATCAGGTCCAGGAAAGCTTCGACGTTGGCCTCCGGTATGGAGTACTCGATCTTGGCGACGATCGGGCCGCTTCTCGACTTCAAGTCGAGGGCGAGCGCTGGCGTTTCGAAGCCAAGGGAATCCTGATCGGCCTCTTTCCACTGGCGGATCGGAAGCAGCAATCCGGTGGCAGCAACCAACAAGAGGGCGCCAGCAGAGATCTCCAGCGCCAGGGTGAGCGAATAGCTTTCAGCCACCACGCCCCACAACCAGCTTCCGGCCGCGACGCCGCCCGACGCGAGGGCCGAGTAGATGGAAAGCGTGCGACCAACGACCCATCGCGGGCTCGACAGTTGCACACTCACGTCCAGTCCGGTCCAGGTGACGACCCAGCCTGCACCGCCGAGTGTTAAGGCAATCGTCGCCACCACCAGCGAAGGCGTGAAGGCAAGGGCAAGGCAGCAGGCGGCGCAGGCGATGCATGCGAGCGTTGTCAGCCGCTCCTGTGACAGCGACCGTCTCAGCGCGTTGTTGGAGATGCCGGCGCACAAGGCCCCCGCTCCAAATCCGGCCATCAGGACACCATAGGCGATTGCCCCTCCCCCGAGTTGATCCCGTGCAACGAGAGGCAGAAGCGCGAGGATGGCGATGCTCGTCAATCCGAACAGGGCTCCTCGCGCGATTGCCGCCTTGATCTCTCTCGAAAGCGCCGTAAAGCGCGCTCCGTCATGGATGGCCGTGGTCAATGGCTCACGGGGAAGAGGCGAAGAGCGACCGCTCCATTTGTAGAGTCCTATGGCCCACAGCATAGCCAGATAGGTCAGTGTCGCTGCGGCGAAGGCGGCCAGGGGTCCGAAGGAGGCGACAACGACGCCGCCGAGCGCCGGACCGATGCTTCGCATGGCGTTGTAGCCGACCGAGATCAGCGTGACCGCAGCCGGAACTTCGCGCTTTCGCAGGATGTCTCCGACGGAAGCATGCCACGCCGGATCAGTAAAGGCGGCGCCACATCCGGCAAGGCAACTGAACGCAAGGATTAGCCAGGGATTGTAAAATCCCAGCGCCACAAGAGCGGTCAACATGATCGACGACAGGGCTATCACGCACCAGCCGATGGCCATGACATGGCGGCGGCTGAAATTGTCCGCAATGGCCCCCGCGAAGATCGATAAAATGAACACTGGAAGCGTCGTGGAGGTCTGCACCAGGGCGACCATCACGTCCGAGGTCGAGATGGTCGCCATCAGCCAGCTGACCGCAACCGTCTGAAACAGCCAGCCCAAACCGGACAGCTGAGCGGCAAGCCAGATCGCGCGAAACGTGGGGTTTTCCAGCGGCGCGAATGTCGCCGACGAAACCGAAGCCGCGTCCGCGCGAGCCAGTCTGCTCATTGGGCTGAGCCTCTGTTTTAGAAGTTAAGTTGGAGATTTCTCCTTTGGCGCACTTGCCTGTGGAGAGTGGCAGGATCAGGGCATAATAGGTGGCGAGCTTCGGTAATTTTGTGTGGCTGCTTCAAACCAAAACCGTTCTGCTAGGACTACCTAGCCGTGCATAGGCGAAGCACAAATCAATCGTCCCGTTAGAATATGCAAGGGCGGCAAGTCGCAATGCCTGTGATTGCGGCCTGGTGCCAAGCTGGAAGAAGGTATTTTGGAAAGACCTAGCACAACTTTGATTGCGTTCTGCGGCTGCCTTCTCTAATGAAGTCGAGCTTCGCAGAAGCCATAAAAACAGGAGCATTTCCGTGACAGAAGAAGCCGAGAACAATACTGACGCTCTCATCGAGCTTACCGCCGACGTCGTCTCTGCCTACGTTTCGAACAATCCGGTCCCCGTGGGCGAGCTTCCAGGCCTGATCGACCAAGTGCATGCCGCGTTGAAGGGCACGATCGGCGGCCCCGTCGCGAAACCTGAGGCCCGCCCGCCAGCCGTTGCCATCAAGAGGTCGGTCACGCCCGACTACATCATTAGCCTGGAGGACGGAAAAAAGTTCAAGTCGCTGAAGCGGCATCTTTCGACCCATTATGGTCTCACGCCTGAGGAATACCGCGCAAAGTGGGGCCTGCCGGCAGACTACCCGATGGTTGCGCCGAATTATGCCGCCGCTCGGTCTGCTTTGGCCAAGACGATGGGGCTCGGTCGAAAGCCTGGTCAGACCGAGCAGGCTGCACCTGCAAAAAGGACCCGCAAAAACGGCACGGACTGAGCGTTGTTCCGGTGCGCTGACTTGAAAGGCGGGGAGAGCCCCCGCATCTTGCACTGCGTTTCCCGGCTTAAAACGATTTGCGCAAAGCCTCGTCGATTCATCTCACTCGCAATTTGGTCTGCGGGTCGGTGTTCGCTGCCGGGCGGCGGTTGTCCGTGGGCAAAATCCGTCAGCCTACTTTACTTTGCTGAGATTGCCGGCTGAGGATTTTCCGGTGCGACGGTCCTGCTCGATCTCGTAATTGACCTTTTGGCCGTCAGCGAGGGTCGAAAGACCCGAACGCTCCACAGCGGAAATGTGGACAAAAACGTCCGGGCCACCCCCATCGGGTTGAATAAAGCCGTAGCCCTTCGTGCTGTTGAACCATTTGACAGTTCCAGTTGCCATGCATTCTCCCTTTATATCGGTTGCAGCGTTGGTTTGCCCAAGCCGGTTAACATTCTGACCTGGGGATAGGCGCAGCAAAAACAAGAAATCGCAAGGGCTTCAATTGCCAGAAGGAAAATCAACTGAACGATACCGGCTGTGACGTTAACAACTGCTTTGTCCCGCAGCGGCCTCGCTTGGCAGGGGCCGGTCTGCCGGTCGGTCAGCCCAAAAAGCGTCGCGTGCCACGCGCCATCCATGGACGGCGAAACTTCTCTGTGATGCGAACGAGAGGTGCCGGTAATACGTGTGCTAGACTATCTCAGCCTGTGATTGTGCTCGCCGCGTCTTGACGGCGGGCAAAAGCCCTGCCCTTTCCTTGCCTTACCTACCGCGGCTGTCGCGTTTGGACCAGTTTTATGCAAGTGCGAGCACCAGTCGCTCTACGAGCGCGTCCGGCGGCGCCAATCGAATGGCCGGCCTTTGCCGATGACATCGACGCCATCCTGGCGTTGAAGCGCGAGCGCAATGCGGTAATCCTGGCGCACAATTATCAGACGCCAGAGATCTTCCACTGTGTTGCCGACATTGTCGTCGACAGCCTGGGGCTGGCCCGCAGGCATTGACGGTCGATGCGGATGTCACCGTTCTGGCCGGCGTGCCTTTCATGGCGGAAACGGCCAAGCTTCTCAATCCTCACAAGACCGTGCTTATCCCGGATTCTGCCGCCGGCTGTTCGCTGGCCGACTCGATCACGGCCGAGGACGTGCGGCCGACGCGGCAGCGCTACCCTGGCGTTTCCGGTCATCACCTACGTCAACACCTCTGCAGCCGTGAAGGCCGAGTCCGACATTTGCTGCACTTCTGGCAATGCGCTCGCCGTCGTGAAGTCCCTCAAAGTGCCGCGGGTGATCATGCTGCCCGACGTCTCGCGCAGCGCTGCTCTCTCGACCTCAGATGACCGCGCAATATTCCCACCCCGTCTCGTTGGGAATAATCTTAAATGACTTGGTAACGGCTCTTTCAGAGCCGCTCCTTAAAGAAGCCCTGCTAATCTTAAAAGATCCAACATGGCGCCTCGAAGCAAGCGTATTCTAGGCAAGTCAACGGTCGTGACGATCATAGCAATCGTCGCGACCTTTGGTCTGTCATTCACGGCAAGAACCGCTTTGCACATGCCGATCGATTGGCTGAGTTGGGTGGAATGCACCCTCATTCCCATCCTGATCGGAATGCCGGTCAGTGCCTACATCTTCGCCCAGGCGGAAACCATCCAGGATACATGTGACAAGTTGGAGAAGTCGTATGCGGCCCTGAGCGAGACGCACGACAGGCTGGCATTCGTCACCAGCCACGACCCGATGACGGGGCTTCTCAGCCGCGGCGGATTCATGGCAAAGATGGACAGGGAGCGCGACGAGGATGAATACGACACACTTCTCCTTATCGACCCGGATCACTTCTCCTTGTTCAATGACAAGCATGGGCATTCCAAAGGTGACGAGGCTTTGGTTCGAATTGCAAAAGCACTTGTCTACTTGACGCGCTCTGGCGATTCAGTTGGGCGCCTTGGTGGCGAAGAGTTTGGGGTCCTGCTACGAGGGGTGCGCAAGGAGCAGGCAATGACCATCGCGGAGAACATCCGCCGTCTAATCGAAGGAATTCCTTGGACCAAAGCGCAACAGGACGATGTCAAGGTGACCGTCAGCATCGGCGGTGCAGAAATTGCTCGCAATGCAGACACCCAAGATGTTCTTCGCACGGCAGGACGATGCCTCTTTGAAGCGAAACAACGTGGCCGAAATCGCGTTGCGTTCGACTACGAGATGTCCAGATCGCGAGTCGTGGCACCATAGCTGGCCCCCCGTTTTGGCCAGTCTTTTCGGGCGCATCCGCTGGCTTGTCGCCAAGGTCTTGCCAGAGACGGCCTGTGTGCATGGCGAGATGCGCAATGATGTTGGCGAATGAAGTGCTGACGGGCCCCCCGGCCGGGCATGCGCCAAGCGCAGATCGAGCAGCAGTACTCCGTGTCCGGCTCCGGGTCCGTCGCCCTTGCCAAGGCAAAGGGGAAACTATGGGGCAGGATTCTCTCATAGGCTCTTGGCCCCACGGTTGGAGGGGTTATCATCTGATCCCAAGCTGACACCGTCGTTCCCAGGCTGCTTCAATCGAGCGTCTCGGCAATCAGTCATCAGTTCCGGGACACTATCTCGACGGCCAACAGCAACCACCGAGCTTGAAGAAGCTGTCGTGGCGGCCGACCGCTCGACATCTATAAGCGCCGCTTCAGCCCCAGCTATATCACACGTTAGCGGAGCAGTCGGGTTTGCAGCGCCTGGCGACCGACGACAAGATTGTCAAGGTGCGGCACGGCTGGGTGCCGACCCTGCCCCAGTTGCCTGACCAGGGCCCGCGTGCCGTCAAGCACGAAGACCCCGCAATCAAATTGGTTGGCCTGCTGGGCCATGCGCACGGGCTGCGAGCGGGCGCCCAGCCTTTCGGCGAGCCCTTGCGCGAGGGCGCCGTTTTGGTCGCCGTAGGAGTCGTAATGATAGGCAACCGGCCTTTCCCGCTCGCGTCGATCAACCAGCAGCAGCGACCAGTGAGTACCGCGGCGTTCAGGATCGGTAGCGCTGGCATTGCTCACCGGCAGGAACAGGAAGTCGGCCGTATCACTGCCATCGCGATCATAGACGATGCGCTGGAAAGCCCTGAGGGCGGCATTGTCGGAGCCCAGGCGCAGATGGTAATGCGCGACCAGGGGATCGACCAGCCGCGTTCGGGCGGCGAGATCCGGATTGTCCCTCTGCAGCTCCTGCTCCAGCAGCTCGTAGTCTGCATGGATGTGCTGATCCCCCAGCCATTGCGTGGCGCCGAGCGCCAGTTCGCTGCGGTCGGACGAGGAGGCTCGCGGATCGGGCGCCCCAGCCCGAGCCTCGGAGGCTGTGGCTGGAGGCGGGGCATAATGGGCATCGTCACGCAGCTCGGCCGGTGTGGAGGGCAGATCGACCAGGGAGCCAAGGCCGCGGTAGATATCTGACGAGCGAGCTGACGCGGACCGCCGCGTTGGCCCCCGATCTTGATCCGATTGCGGCGACCACCCTGACCAGGGACGCTCCCAACCGGCAGGTCTTTGCCTTCCGGCCTGGTCCACCTCGCGCCAGAGCTGCGACTGGTCGTAGCTTTCCTGCGAGGCGGCAGGCCCTGCCCCCCGACCGGCCTGCGCCCACGAGCCAAGCTGTGGCCCGAGATCCGGGAGCCTGCCATGTGCAGCGCTCGACGCCGCGGAACCTTCGCCAGGCACGCTCGATGACGGCGATGGCCCGGCAATCGATCTCGACCTGGCAGCGTCCGACCGCGGCGCGGAGCCGGCATCGTCCTGCAAGTCGACGATGTCATCAAGACCGGCATAGATCTGCGATGATCTACGTGACGAGCCGGGCTGGGCAATTGCCGAGCCGGCATCGGCGGCCCAATGGCGCGAGCCGCTATCAGCATCCTCGGCCAGTTGCTCGGGCGTGAGCGCATTGAGATCGAAATCCGGACGCCGATAAGGGGCAGGCGACAGCGGCGCAAGGCCGGCGAAGGTCGAGGACGAGTCGGCACTTTGAGCAGGCGAGGATGGGACCGATACGGGGGCCAACTGTGGCGGGAGCGATGTCGTCTGATGGAACTGCGGCACACTGGTACCCGTTGGCGCACCACGCTGTGCGGCGTCTTCTTCATGGAAGGCTCGCAGCACGTCCCAAGCCGGATCGCCCGGCGACATCGGAATGGGCGAGAAGGGAACGCTCTGGACAGCTCCAGTCGGCGGACCGCTTGGCTCTTGGCGCGGCGCCGCTTGCCCATGGGCTGACAAGCCCAGGGCATCGTTGGCTGCAACCATTTGACGGTATCGCTGCAGAAAGCCCCAGGCCGTGCCGAATGTCGGGCCTACGTTCTTCTTGTACTCTTCAACCGCCCGGCTCAGCACCGCCGGCTCAATCTGGGAAATGCCCTTGCCGAAGTTCTGACCAAGCCACTCGTTGAAACGACCCAAAATACTGCGATAGCTACTTAGCGTGCTTTTGCGGTACCAGCTTGCGGCCGCCTTACATGCATCCTCGATCACTTGATCAGCCGTTGGCGCCCTAGGCTGTGCGGTCTCTTCCTGATTGAAGGCTCGAAGCACGTCCCAGGCCGGATCGCCCGGCGACATTGGGATGGGCGAGAAGGGAACGCTCTGGGCAGTTCCAGTCGGCGGATCGCTTGCCTGCTGGGGCGGCGCCGCTTGCCCATGGGCTGACAGGCCCAGCGCATTGTTGGCTTCGACCATTTGCCGGTATCGCTGCAGAAAGCCCCAGGCCGTGCCGAAAGTTTGGCCTGCGTTCTTCTTGTACTCTTCCACCGCCCGGCTCAGCACCGCGGGCTCAATCTGGGTAATGCCCTTCGCGAAATTCTGATGAAGCCACCGGTCGAAACGGGTCAAAATACCCCGATAGGTGCTTAGCGTAGATTTGGGGTACCGGCTTGCAGCTGCCTTACATGCATCCTCAATCACCTGGTTCTCTTGGCTGATAGGACGCCCTTTAGCAGCTGTCACCCGCTGTTCGGTGGAGGCTTGCCGGAGCCTTCCCAACGCCGGATGGATGCGCCCGCCCCCGCGCTCTACAAAGGCTGCAGCCAGGGCGTCCAATCCAGGATCGTCAAGACGGTCGGAGATCTGGGTCCGGCGGTTCTCCTCAAGCCACGCGCTGAACTTGCGCAGCGCCAGCAAGTCACCCTTCATCGTACTGTCGTTGAGGCCGGCGGCTGCGGCTTTTGCCTGGTATTTGGCGAAGAGTTCCTCGTCGTCTTTCGTGCCACGGATAGTCGGAGCGGCTACCACAGGCTGTCCGGCAGAGGCTTGCCGGAGCCTTGCCAACGCCGCGTGGATACGCCCGCCCTCGCGGTCCGCAAAGGCTGCCACCAGCCTATCCAGCCCCGGGTCATCAAGTCGGTCGACGATCTGCGTCCGGTGGTTTTCTGTAAGCCATGCACTCAACTTGCGCAGCGCCGCGATGTCCCCTCTCCCGGTAGATTCGTTGAGGCCGGCAGCCGCGGCTTTTGTCTGGTACTTGGCCAGGAGTTCCTCATCGTCTTTCGTGCCGGATTGAACAGTCCTTGCGACTTTCACAGGCTGTCCGGCAGAGGCTTGCCGGAGCCTCTTCAGGGCTATGTTAACATGACTGAGCAGCGCCGTGTCGTTGCCCGCGAATTCCGCCGCCAGTCTGTCCAACTGCCGATCTTCAATCCGGCCGTAGATTTGGCTCTGATGATTTCCTTCCAGCCATGCACTGAATTTGCGCAATGTCGAGACGTCGCCTCTCCAGGTAGACTCTTTGATGCCGGCAGCCACGGCTTTTGTCTGGTATTCGGCCAGGAGTTCCTCATCGTCCTTGGTGCCAGATGGGACAGACGAACCAGTTACCACCCAATGTCCGGCGGACGCCTGCCGGAGCCTTCCCAACCCCCCGTTAAGTTGATACAATATTTTAGTATTGTCGCCCGCGAAGTCCTTCGCCAGGATGTCCAGCTGCCGATCCTCCATCCGTCCGACGATCTGCGTCCCGTGGTTCTTTTCAAGCCATTTGCTGAACTTGCGTAGCGCCGCTAGGTCGCCCCTCATGGTTCCCTCTTTGAGGCCGGCCGCCACGGCCTTTGCCTGGTATTCGGCGAAGATTTCCTCATCGTCCTTGGTGCCAGGTCGAACATTCGAAGCAGCCTTCACCGGCTGTCCGGCGGAGACTTGCCGGAGCCTTCCCAGCGCCACATTAAGTTGGTTCAATAACTTAGCATTGTTGGCCGCGAAGTCCTTCGTCAGGCTATCCAGTTGCTCATCTTCAGTCCGGCCTTGGATTTGGCTCTGGTGTTTCTTCTCAAGCCATGTGCTGAACTTGCGCAGCGCGGTTATGTCGCGCTCGATCGACCCTTCGCTCATCGTGGACGCTTTAGCCCGCGCGCCGTAGGCGGCAAAAAGCATCTCGTCCGGGTGCTCGCGGCTTCGCTTGCGACTGCGGGTTTGCTGAACGACGGCACCTTGGCGCGTCGCCTCGGTCGGCATTGTGTGGCGCGCGCCGGTCAGATCGCGCTGTTGATTGGCCGCAGGCCGATACGCCTCCGCGACGACATCAGGGGGATTCACGCTTTCGGCTGCCCTTCCAAATCCCCTGCCCGGCAGATTGACCCGCGGCGGCGGCATGGAACTCAAAGCTTCGGAAGCGTCCCCAATCGCTGCACGGCGACGCGGATGCTCCTCCTGATTGACGCTCGGCGCGGGTGAGTGGGCCACGCGCTCCGCCTCCTGCCAGAACTGCGCCGAGGCGAAACTTGCAGCCGGCAACGGCCCGGCCCGGTCGGCGGCGGCAAAGACCTCGTCCTGGTCGAAACTCTGCACGGGTGAGTGGGCTGGTGGAGCAAAGGGCAAGCGCGAGCCGCCTTCCCCGGCGCCCTCCTCTTGCGGCAGCCTCGATCCAGTCGCATCTGCGTGCAAGCCGCCACGCCGCCTGGCAAGGCGGCTGTTTGGAACGGCCGGCCAATGCCAGCCCGGTTGCAAGGCATTCAAATGCTCCTGAAAACTCGCCTGGTCGGCCTGCTGTGGTTGCGAGCCTGCGTCGTCTGTGCGGGTTCTATCCGAGACGCGGGATGGATTGATATTGTTGAAGGGATCCATCCTATCTCCTTTGCCTGTTCAGAGCAGCTCAAGACGGTTTGGCGGCTGGACACTATTCTAGGGGGCTTGCCTTTCAACAAGCTGACAGATGAGAGTGCTGCACGACGTAGTCGAGATCATCACTCCAGGCGGGGGAGGCACTTGTGGCGGCCCGCCGATCACCCTGTTCGACAAGCCCGTCCGGCTGCGGTTGCGAAGCTGTCGTATCCGGTTGATGCCTACCTCGTGCATGCCGCCCGGTGCGATCCGCGGCCGGTTGCCTCGAGGCGTCGCTGTGAGGGTCGTGTCGCTCACGTAACGCAGCTTTCACACGCCCCGCGCGCTGATCGGGTTCGTCTCTATGGCCTGGTGGCGAAGTGGCACGATGCGGTTCATCCGTGGCACGCATTCGTCGCCGGCCGTCTTCACGTACATCAAGCCCTATCTCACCGGCGTCTGCGGCCTGTCGACGGCAACCGTCACCTGGGTGCTGCTCTTGTTCGGCGCCGGCATGACCATCGGCAACATCATCGGCGGCAGGTTTGCGGACTGGAAGCTGATGCCGACGGTGGTCCCCACGCTGCTCGCCGTGGCCCTGCTGTTCGCCGCCACGCTCAACCAGGGCGCCTTCAATGTCGGCAATGTCGGCGGCGCCTGGATCGGCGGCCTCGCCATCTCCTGGGGCGTATCGTACGCGAACCTGCCGCTGGTGGGCGCTACGCTCGCGCTTCTGGCCGTCGCCGTGGCCGTGCTGTCGCAGTCGCTTGACCGCCGTGCGGTGGTACAGACTTAGTCATTCGCTGATGGCATATACGCACGATTGTCACGAATGTTCAGCATGTAACGTGTATGTCGGAGTTCACCAGTTCTTGTCAGCGCACCCTTGGCAACCAGATCCTGCAGGTCCCTTGTCGCCGTGGCGCGGGATGCCTGGGTGATGGCGATATAGTTCTCCGCGCTGAGGCCGCCTTTAAAGCCGTCGATACCTTCACGGAATATCCGGGCGACGGCTTTTTCCTGGCGTTTGTTGAACTGCCCACGGTGGTGCTCGTAGAACTTGGCCTTGGCAACGGAGAATTCGACGCGGGCGAGCGTTACGCGCTGCGCTTCTAGAATCGTGCTGGCGAAGTAGATCAGCCAATCAGTGATCGCGTTGTTTTTGTTGCTGGCCTCTAAATGACCATAATAGGCCTTGCGGCGACGCTCGATCGTGTAGGCCAGCGCGATGAGGCTCGGCTCGCCCAGATTTTGCGCCAGCGCTTTTTCGCAAAGGGCACGTCCTATGCGGCCGTTGCCGTCTTCGAACGGATGGATGCTCTCGAAATAAAGGTGCGCGATACCGGCGCGCGTCAGCGCGGGAAGCGGAGTCTTGCCCTTGGGCATGGTATCGTTGAACCAGATGGTAAAGGCGTCCATCTCGGCTTTCACGCGCGATGAGGGCGGCGCCTCGAAATGCACTTTGGGTTTGTCCAACCGGTTAGAGACGATCCGCATGACATCGGCATGTTGGCGATAGTTGCCGATCGTCTTGATACGCCGCTCGCCGGACATCACCATCTTGTGCCAGGCATAGAGCGTGCGATGCGAGAGCGGGTTGGCAAAATGCAGATACACGTCAGCCATCATTTCGGCGATGCCCCGCTCGGCGGGCGGGATGGGCCTATTCTCCCCTCCGAGCCCAAGCTGCTGCCGCAAGGATGATTGCAGGCCTTCCCGGTTGAGATACTCCCCCTCGATCTCGGATGTCTTCAAGGCCTCTTCGCTGATTAGATCGATGCGGATCTGGTCGCGGTCATCGGGGCTGACATGGCGAAACACGCCCAGGAACTCGCCCGATCGCAACAGGAACTCCCTTTCCAGCGGATCCAATGCCATCTTGTCGTAGGTAAAATGCGGCCAGTCGGCCTGCTCCCAATTCCATGCCATGAGCTATAGAGCGCCTTTCTATAACTCATGATAGCGAAAAAAGTGAGCAATAGCAATCTTATCGCTGCCGAGCCCGCGAGCGCTTGGTGTTTGGCACTGTCCATGTCCGACAATGTTGGAAATGCGACTACCAGAGTACGAGCATCGGTTGAATTAAAACGGTTTCTCGTTGGCACAGTAAATGCGCTGCCGTCCGCAACACGTCACTGAAAAGGAGAAGACGTTTGATGGTCACCCCACCAATGCCGCCGCCGCTGGTCTTCCGAATGCATCCACCCACGACGGCCTCTTCGTCAACTGTCGCCACCCAGCCACCGGTCCGACAGGCATCGCCGCCCCCCACTACGCGTCCCGTATAAAGCAACTCCTGACCTCCATCGCGAGCACCGCCCGCTGGCCCGCTACCGCACACCCCACAGGAGACTATTACCCGTGACGGACATCAGACACATTGCGGCGCACGCGAGTAATTACACAAACTTCGATGCGGTTGTTGTCGGCTCCGGGCCATCTGGATCGATCGTCGCCCGGACACTTGCTGAAAAGGGGTGCCATGTGGCCGTCCTGGAATATGGAGGCCCGGCTTATCCTGGCGCCATGCTCGGGCCTCATCAAGAGCCCTACAGCAAGGCATTCACTTCCAATGGTCAGGCCGATGGCAACCCCTGGACAGCGTCCTGCGTCGGCGGCGGGATGCCGTTCTACAACGCGATAACGTTCAGATACCGACAAGCAGATCTGTCAGCTTCCCAATATCTTACGACTGACATGGCGATTGACTGGCCGATTACCCTCGAGGAGCTCGAACCCTACTATTTGGAGATCGAGCATCTCTTGGAGATCAGTGGCGCGAATGGGCTTCCATCGTATCCACCCAGTCCGCGTGGACTGATGTTATCCAATGCAATGCAGGAACTCGGCATAAGATCAAAAACCATCCCACTAGCAATCAGGTCGCCAGGGAGCAACAAGGGATGCATCAATTGTTCGGCTTGCGATGAACTCGCGTGCCCTACGGATGCGAGAGCATCAGTGCTTGCAAGAAACATTTTGGATGACTCCGCCCTGCCAGGGTCAATCTCGGTTCTATACGGCTGTTTCGTCAACCGGATCCAAATGCAGAACGACAGTCGGGCTGGAGCCCTTGAGTGCTATGTGCCGCTCTCGTCGGAACTGATCCGGATCCCAATTGAAAGGGTCATCGTCTGCGCAAACGCGGTACAAACAGCGGCATTGATGCTCCGGTCGAAGGGTGACCATGCTCCGAAGGGAATAGGAAATGAATCCGGCCTCGTTGGACGCGGCCTCTCGTTCAAGATTGGCGGCTACTCCGTCGGCTACATGGAGCGGGCCGATCGGGGCTCCGATGCATTTGCTCCCCACTGGGGACCGCATTCGACCGTTTATACCGATGAGTTCTACGAACATAACGGCGCGCCCTGCAAATTTGGTGGGCTCATTTATGAAGCGAATTTCGCGTCGCCGAATGAGAACGTCGGCGTCGTGCGCCTGCACTACATAGCCGGAGAAGAGCCATGGTCGCATAACCGCGTCGCGCTTGACGAGGCCGCTGACCAGTACGGTACCCCTTATATCCGTTTCGAATACCGAAGCTCGGAAAATGACCGTGCACGAAGGAATTTTCTCGCCGATCGCGCGGATGACATCCTGCGCCACCTTGGCGCATGCCGCATCGAGCGAGAGCCATATTTCCCGGGAAAAGGCAGCTCCCACCTGCACGGCACGATGCGCGCCGGTAGTGATCCGAGGAACTCGGTCGTGGACAGCTGCGGCAGGGTCCATGGGTTGACCAACATCCATGTGATGGATGGCTCCGTTATGAACTTCGCCGGGAACAGCAATCCGACCCACACAATCATGGCCAACGCCAGGCGAATGGCTATGTCACACGGTAAAGGCGCAACTTAGATGCTCGGTCCTGGCTCCATGGACGGTGCATTTTTTGCCGCTTTGCAGCCGGCACACTGTTGGGACGAAGACATGACTGCACAGGTTACTGACCCAGCCCATGGTCGAATAGTGCGCGGAGGCATTTCACACCGCAGAGAGAGCGTGCCTTTCCAATAAGCATCATTGGGGCTGATATGGGGCGGAAAGCCTTGAAAAATCGCACGAAAACCGCAACCGTTAATGTTCATCTCGACGACTATGATCACGTAGCCTTCGATCTGGACGGAACCCTTGTAGATTCGGAGGCTGTGGTCGAAAGCGCACTCCGTCGATGGGCAAGGGAGGAACGGATCTCTCCGGATAACGCGGTGCGAATGTCGGCCGCCCGCCGCGACGTCGATTTGGTGGCGGCGATCGCGCCCAATCTCTCGCCAGAACGCGAGGCAGATCGCATTGCGGATTACGAAGTTCAAGCGATGGGACTGTTGCAACCGGTCGAGGGCGCCGTAGAGTTCTATAGCTCTATCCCAGCAGAAAGGCGATCTATTGTCACCTCTTCGGCACGGGTTTCGGCCCTTGCCCGCCTTGAGGCGGCTGGAATCTCCTGGCCGCGGATCATGATTGCAGCCGAGGACGTCAGTCAGGGAAAGCCGTATCCGCAACCCTATCAAACGCTGTTGCGAATGCTGGGCATCGCCGGCAAAAGATGCTTGGTTTTTGAGGATTCCCCCACCGGAATTGAAGCGGCGATCGCGGCAGGCTGCGACTGCGTCGGCGTCGGCCCCAACGCCAGAGGTCATCCTGACACAAGGGGCTGGATAGAGAACTTTGGCGAGGCTTCCTTTCAAACCAGCTGAGTTGAACCTGCTCCACAGACCTAAGGGAGGGGCCACGATGAAAGTATCAACGAAACCCCGCACCTCACTTTTTGATGAGGTGCTGGTAGAAGGCTCGGTACTTGCCCATTACGTGGCGGAGCGAAACCATTATGAGGAACTCCTCGATGAGCTATTTCGTTCGTCCGGAGAAGCTCGTAACATGATCGGCAGCCGTTGCATTTGGCACATAAATTCCACCGCATTCGGCGGTGGGGTGGCCGAAATGCTTCCACATCACATTTGCCTGCTTCGGGACCTTGGTTTTGATGTGCGTTGGCTCATCTTTAAGCCGAAGGAAGAGCAATTCTTTCAATTCACCAAAGCGCTTCATAATTCTCTTCACGACGTCAACGTGGCAGGCTTGAATGATCTGCTCCCGCATTATCTTGAGGCATCGAAGAAAGGCGCTACGGAGCTGGAAAGGATCATCAGGCCTGACGGCTTCCTGGTAATTCATGATCCGCAGCCTCTTGTTGCGGCTGCGAAGTTCCTTGAATCTCACCCGCACCCGGCTATCTGGCGATGCCACATCGGCTATCCAAAGCGCACCCCGACGGTCGACGAAATCTGGGGATTCTTGGGCGAATACCTCCATCAATTCCAACGCATTGTCCTAAGCGCCAAGGAATATGCCTTTGATACTGATCTGCCTATAGATATCATCCCGCCATCCATCAGCCCATTTTCAAGCAAGAACCGTAATTATGAAGGGCCAGCAAGCCAGACGCTAGACCATTTGGTTTCGTTCAACGGCCAAGAATTCGAGCCCACCCCCTCTCTTCAGGACATTCTCGACTCACGGTACTTCCTTCATGTATCCAGGTGGGATGGACTGAAAGGTATTGACCGGATTATCGCCGCTTACGATCGCTTTGTGAAAACGGCGCTCGCGGAAGCCTACGATACACGCCTGGTGATCGCGGGACCGGATCCTTTGGATGTTGCCGACGATCCTGAAGGACGGGAGTATTTCGAGAAATGCGTCCTATTATGCACTCAATTATCGGAGGAAGTGCGGCGGCGCGTCTATCTGGTCTGTATTTCGATGAAGGACCACGACGCAAATGCGGAAATCGTCGGCCGGCTGCAACAGAACGCGCATGGAGTATTTGCTCTATCTCGCGAAGAGGGTTTCGGCCTTACGGCAACGGAGGCTCTGTTCCGAGGCAAACCCGTCGTAGTGTCGTCCGCCTTTGGTCTGAAGAGGCAGGTCGTAAATGGGCTTAATGGCGTTGTCCTCCACGAGCCGGACATCGAGGACAAAGCTGCAGAAATGATGCATCGCCTTGCGGTCGGTTATAGTGATTTTGAGGAGATGGCCAGAACCGCACGCGAACACTGTCTGCGCTCGAGCACGCAGATCTCGCAAATCCCAAAGTGGTATCACTCGATTCAATCAGCTCTCTCCAGTTTTGAGGTGCGTTATCGCGATTCATTCAATGCAAGAGTCATCTGAACCAGGCGCCGGACGTGGCACCGCAGGACACGTAAGGTGTGACCGGCTGCGAAAAATCGGGTCAGTTCTCTAAGTCACTTGACAGCAAAAAGGTCGCCGCCAGGCCACTCAGCGGCCAAGAAGTTACCCGTCTCATCAAACGCGCGGGTTTGCGGCCAGCGTGTGCGGCGATCTGCCCGAAGGCGAACGGCAAAGGGGTGGCATTCGGTGCTAGCCGGGCCTTGCCTCCATGGCCGAAATCGATGAGTCATATGTCCACGAGCAGCTCGGCCGCTCTGCGGAATGACTCGCAAGTATCAAACCCGCGCGATTTATTCGGCGTCACCTGACGAAAGCAGCAGGGTTGTAGAAAGGCCCCCCTGCCGGCTCCGCGTAGCCGCATTGTCCCCAGCATGGGAGCATAGCGAATGGAGCGGGCGGGAACGGGAGAGGCGGCCAGGCCGGCCACGAGCGAGCCGGCCGCAGGTCTCGTTCAACAGCGGTTTCGCCTCGGCCACCGCCCACCGCAACGTTGTTCCAGCCGGCTCATGTCGTCTACCGTGACACGGCGGCTGTTCTCGATCCGGATCACGCCGTCCATTCTCAGTCTGGTCAGCTGACGGCTCACCGTCTCATTTGTAATTCCAAGAAAATCAGAGATGTCGGCGCGCGTTAGCGGCAGATCGAAGCGCGCCGATCTGGCTGCCGGGCCAGCACTGGAACCGATGTTGCGGGCGATCATGAGAAGAAAGCTCGCTACCTTCTCAGGCGCGGTCTTGCAGCCCAGAGTCACCATCCATTCGCGTGCTTCGTCGAGCTCGTTCAGCGTCTGCGTGAGCAGGCGATGCTCGAGCTCCGGTGATTGCTTCATCATCTTTTCGATTGCCTCTTTCGGAAACGAGCATATCGAGACAGTCGTTGCCGCTTCGGCATAGATCGCGCTTTTCGCCTTGAAGGGCTGTCCCAGAAAATCCGGCGCGAACCGCAGACCGACGATTTGCTGGCGGCCGTCCGAGAGGCTCTTCGTCAGCTTCACCACGCCCGAAAGCACGTTCGAATAGCTGTTGAGGGTCTCGGCATCGCCAATCAATTCGACGCCCGGTTCGACCCTGTGCCGTGACGAAGTCCTGGCGAGCTTGGCCAAACGATCTGGATCGAGCGCGCTGCAGAGGCCATGGTGCCGTGCCTGGCAAGACAGGCAATAGGCGGGGATGCCGGAACTGTGAGGGCCGTGCCGTTGTGTCATTGATCGCTCTCCCGATCTGATCGCCCTCCCGGTCCCAAGCGCCGGCACGATAACAATCGTCGGTAGAAAAATCCTTGCGGCAGTTTGTCATGCTGGAGGCTGACCGAGATCAGTGCTTTGGCTCATCCGTGCGTCCACAGTCCCGGCGACTCAAACAGGTTGACGACGACATGCGATCGGAACTGGCTGCCAGACTTGGTGAGAATGTCCCGCGCTATACCAGTTACCCCAGCACACCGCATTTCCATCGAGGTATCGATGCAGTCGTTTATCGCGGCTGGCTGGAGGCGCTCGAAGGCGGCGGGGAGATATCGCTTTACCTGCATATTCCCTATTGCGACAGGCTCTGCTGGTTTTGCGCGTGCCATACCAAACATACGCGTCGCTATGCGCCGGTTGCCTCCTATTTGCGTTCGTTGCATGCAGAGATCGTGACAGTTGGCAGCCTCGTCAGCGGCAAGGGCCGAGTTCGCGCGGTTCATTTCGGGGGCGGTTCGCCGACCATGCTGAAGCCTCAGCACCTGGTGACATTGGGGACGGCGCTGCGAGACAATTTTGATTTTCTCCACGATGCCAAGATCAGTGTCGAGATCGATCCGAACGATATGGACGGAGCCCGCCTCGACGCGCTTGCCGAAATCGGCATGACCAGGGCGAGCGTCGGCGTGCAGGACTTCGATCGGAAAGTGCAAAGGGCGATCAACCGCGAGCAAAGTTTTTTGCAGACCAAGGCAGTCGTCGATGGCGTTCGTTCCCGGGGAGTAGAGTCCGTGAACCTTGATCTGCTCTATGGCCTGCCGCATCAAACCAGCGAGAGCGTGCGTTCCACCATAGCGCAGGCGCTCACCCTGGAACCGGACAGGATCGCGCTGTTCGGCTATGCCCACGTGCCCTGGTTCAAGAAGCATCAGACGATGATCGACGAGGCATGGCTCCCCGGTGCCACGGAGCGGTTCGCGCAATCGCAACTTGCTGCGCGAGCGATCGAGGACAAGGGATACGAATCAATCGGGCTCGACCATTTCGCAAGGCCGGGCGATACGTTGGCGATAGCGGCCCGCGCGGGAGCATTGCATCGCAATTTTCAGGGCTATACCGAGGATCGCTGCGAGACGTTGATTGGACTTGGGCCTTCGTCCATCGGCCGGTTTCGCCAGGGCTACGTGCAGAACATGCCTTCGACCGGCGAATACCGGAGCATGGTGGAAGAGGGGAAGCTGGCCTGCGTCCGCGGTGTAGCATTTTCCGACGACGATCGCGTCCGGGGCTGGATCATTGAGCGACTGATGTGCGATTTCGCCTTCTCGGCGATCGACCTGGTGGAGCGCTTCGGGAAAGCCGGCCAAAAGCTCCTTCGTCAGGCAAGCTCCATCGCCCTCAAGGATCCCGCTCGACTGCTTGAACTCCAAGGCGACAAATTCGTCGTGCCGCCGGAAAACCGCCCCTTCGTAAGGAGCATTGCGGTGAAGTTCGACAAATATTTCGAGAGTGAAACGGCCAGGCACTCAGCGGCAGTTTGAGCATTTCGATCATAAACTCGCGTCAATCGCGTTTGATCGATTGCTAGCCATTTCCGCAGCACTGGAAATTGCGAGGGTTCATGGCTATCGGCTGCAGATAGCAGCTGGTCTCTTTGATGCTTGCGCCCTGCCCCCAATTCATGCGCGGCGTTCACGCGAGCTGGCCGGCCGCAAGCGCCGTTCAAGCGGGACGATTTGATCCGCAAAGCGCTCGAGGACCTTGCCAAGCCGAACTTCATCCGGCTCGCCCCGCGAGCCGGCGACGGCGAGCGACGCCCCCGCGTTAGCGATGACATTCGTCAGCAATCCTTCATATCGTGCTTATGCGGATTTCTGCATTGGCCCTGGCGCGCCTATCCGACAGAAGGGCCGACGGTCAGGGTGGAGTGTCGCTCCGGGCGCCGCATGCTACCTGGCAGCGACAGGAAACCGTCGACGCAAGCTCTTTACGAGCCTGCGATCGGCATCCTGATTGTCGATTCTTGCTATGGGATGCCGAAGGCTGTCGCCCCGGCGAGTGCTGGCTAGACGCCTCGTTTGTTACCCCAGAGCATAACGTGCAGCTGTGGTAACACGCGGGCTTCGAACCACCTGTCGCGGGTTACGCTATCAACCAGCCACTCCATGCGTTTCATTATTCCATCAACGTCGACAGGTGCGTCCTCGTTTCCGGGGTGTGGCGGCGTATGATTGCCGGGTTGCAGATAGACTGGAAGTCGCGGAAATCTCGCGGCGGCCTCTTTCGCAAAGGCATAGTCATTTTTGTCGAAGACAACGAGCTTCAGCACGACTTGCGGCTTGTCCTGCGCCGCTTGGAAGCATGCCTCGACAGTGGCCCAATCGGTCCTCATTTCACTTGACGGCGGCTTTGGGCTGAGGACCAGCACGTCAAGTTCGGCGAACCATTCCCTGACGACGGAACCTTGGGTTTCCAGCGCAAATCGGTAGCCCTCATCATGGCCTCGCTTGATGAGAGCACCGAAGGGCTGGATAGCCGGATTGCCGCCTGACAGCGAAACCATTAACGGGCGGCCGCCGGAAAGAGCGACCACGTTTTGCCACACCGCGTCGGAGGACATCATCTCCCATTCATGCCGGAATTGCCTGTCCACCGCATGCAGGCTGTCGCACCAGGAACAGCGATAATCACACCCGCCGGTTCTGACGAAGACCGTCGGCAGACCGGTGAGCACGCCCTCGCCCTGGATCGTTGGCCCGAAAATCTCACTTACGCGGATTGCGGGTTGCGTATCGGTCATGGCCGGCATTCGGCCCATGTTTTCGGCGTTTCGCTCACCCGTACGGCCGAGGTTTCAGGCAGCCGTGCCTTGCACCACTCATAAAAATGTCTGGCCAGACATTCGGCCGTGACCTGCTCGTGTCCCAGCACGTCGTTGAGATGTCGGTGGTCAAAGTTCTCGTCGATATAGCGTTTGAGCGGTGCCAAATCGTGATAGTCGCGGACAAAGCCGTGCTCGTTCAGTTGCTCGCCCGATAGCTCCACTTCGACGATGTAGTTATGCCCGTGCAGGCGCGCGCACTGGTGGTCAGGGGGCAAGGACGTGAGTTGATGCGAGGCCGAAAAGTGGAATTCCTTGGTAATACGGAACATTACACGCTCCTCCTGCGCACCGCGTCGAGCCAGAAGTCGGCGTCCTCGTAGTCGGTGGGATCTGGGTGCCCACAGAGATAGAACGCCTCGCGCCGCTCGACGCAGGTCCCGCACCGTCCACAGTGACGCTTGCCGCCCTTGTAGCAGGACCAGGTCTCCGCAAATGGCGTGCCGTATCGGGCTCCATCCTCAACTATGTCCGCCTTCGTGAGATTCACATAAGGCGTATAGAGGCGAATATTCGCGTAGCCTTCGAGCGCGCGGTCTTGCATCATCTGGAAGGCGTCGATGAAGGCCGGCCGGCAGTCCGGATAGATGAAGTGATCGCCATCGTGCACGGCCGTCGCCACCGCTTCGGTCTTGCGCGCGGCAGCGAAGCCGAAGGCGATTGCCAACATGATGGCGTTCCGGTTGGGCACCACCGTGACCTTCATCATGTCTTCGGCGTAGTGCCCATCGGGTACCTCCACATTGTCGGTCAGCGCCGAGCCGAAAAGGCCGCGGCCGATTTCGCGGATATCGACGATGCGGTGCGGGACGTTCAGACGCTGCGCGCAAAGGCCGGCGAAGTCCAATTCCTTGCTGTGCCTTTGGCCGTAATCGAAGGATAGGAGGCCGGCGAGTTCCTGCTCCGCTGCCACTTTGTGAGCAAGGGAAACGGAATCCAATCCGCCGGAGCAGACGACGAGAGTCTTCATCTTGGGGTTTCCTGTTTTGACCGGGTAGGCTGCGACCGGAGATTTCTCTGCTCTGCCAGTACCCTAGGGAGCCTCGTTTGTGAACTGAGGACGAGGTTGATGCGCTGACGTGCCGCTGTGCTCAAGCGGGCTGAGCCTGCAAGAAACACGAACCTAATAGACGGCCCACTTCACTGCATGTCCAAGATCCAGGCATAGCAAAATAGACTCTGAAAGAAGCCCGGACCTTCAGAAACAAGGTTGTCGACGCCTCGATCAAGGCCAAGTGGCCGAGCTTCGGGGACTGAAGGAACCGAGTTTGTTGATGAGCCTCGAGCGGAAGCCCAACGTCATTAGCAGCCCGCGCCTTCAGCTTCAGGATTGGCTCGAATCGGAGCACGCCGTCAGTCGCCGACCGGCAACCCAAACCAAACGATCGGTCTTGGGCCGACATCTGTGAACAAGCCGAGTGTGTCGTTGCAATCACCCCTGTGTTGCGCGCAATTACTCCCATGGCTGCGGATGAACTGGATTCGCTGGTATTCCAGATGGCGGTCGAAAGTGTCCGCGCTCTCTCAATAGGCTTCAGTGAAAAAGCCGCGGCGATAGCTGCCAGGAGCCGCGGTGTCCTGCTTTTCGACGTGCGGGTGGACGGTGACGCGGCGGTCCAGCGGATCGCGGCCATCCGATATCCAAGTGACCGGACCGGCGTGCTGGCTTTGGACATACAAGGCGTTGTTATCCGCCATTGCATTGTCGGTGGAATTTTCTCTGCTTTGACCGCGCCACTGGAGAATTGGACCGGCATGCCTCTGTCGATGCAGGCCAAGATTAATGTCGACGACCATGCCGCTCTCTTCCTAGGCGCCTTGCGGGAGGCCGGACATATGCCGGTCAGCTAGCCTTTTCATGAGGGTTGGCGGATGTGGCGCAAGCCATGGAAACGCCGCGGGATTTGGTCGCTTACGCCAATCCTAATCATTTCCGGAGACCACACCCGCGCGATAATGTCATGAAGATTCTGCAAAAAGTTCTGAAGAGAGAACGGCCGCTGCTCTGAGGTTGGGGGCGGCCATGGCACGCTGGTGACATTGCGATTCACCGATCCCGCGGAATGGAAGTGCCATGACCAAGCGAGAAGTTAAGCTGAGCGGGCCAGAGTTGAAAGCGCCACTGCTGTCGGATGCGGACGGCTTTCGGCGGGTTTTAAAGAGTGTGGTGCAGGAGGTCCTGGAAACCGAGATGACGGAGGCGCTGGGAGCTGAGAAGGGCGAGCGGACCGCAGAGCGGATCGATTACCGATCCGGCCACTACGAACGCCGGCTTGTGACGCGGGTTGGCGTGCTGGAGCTGCGGGTTCCGCAGGATCGGACGGGTCGGTTCTCGACGGAGCTGTTTGAGCGCTATCAGCGCTCGGAGAAGGTTGGTATCGGCGCTGGTGGAGATGTATGTGCAAGGGGTGTGGACGCGCAAGGTGAAGGCGATCACCGAGGAACTGTGCGGTCACGCCTCTCGGCCGCGACGGTGAGTGCGGCAACGGTGCGGCTGGATGAAGCGCTGAAGGCGGTCTTTGAGCAGCCGCTCGAGGAAAGCTATCCGTATCGCATTTTGGATGCGCGCTACGAGCGGGCTCGCGAGGCCGGCGTGATCGCCAGCCAGGCGGTGCTGGTGGCGATCGGGGTGGACTGGGAGGGCCGGCGCCTCAAACCATTTGACGTGTTTCAACGAAAAAGGGCGTGATCTCGTCCAGGAACATCAGGGCATGTTCTTGAGTCCGCGCCACGATGTCGCTGGCGTACAACTCCGCGGCCCGCTGCTTGTCGCGGAACCAGAATTCGACGATGCCGTCGACCGGCACTGCCTCGTAGCGCGCGCTTTCGATTCTATCCCCGTGATAGCGGTCAACCACCAAGTTCTGGACATACCCCAGCACGTTCGGCCATTGGCGCACCCAAGATGCATGCACGTCGAGCCACTCGTGTCTGAATCGCTCTGCTGATATTCCCGGTAGTCGCTTCAGTATTGTCATGCGCTTCACAGCGGGCCCATCCCCCAATTCCACGGGAACGACGACATACTTTTCGCAGGCGACGAGATGAACATCCTGCAGAAATTTGGTTTCGTCCTCGAGTGCTCCCGCGAACTGCGGGGAAGAAATGGCCGACATCATGCAGGCGAGGTCGTCAAAATGCAGCTCGGAAAATCCGTCCAGGTCCCAGGGGCCGCGGGCGTGTGTGATGCCGAATTGCTCTTTGTTCACAACGAGATGCTGATAGTAGGCACGCAAGCCAGGAAGCCTGGAAGCTAGCGAGCCGTGAGTGGCACGCCAATGCCCATCGAAGTCTTCAGGGGGCAGATTGGGGGTGCGTTTGAGTAAGCCAAAGCGGCTAATCATCTCAGAAGGTCCTCTACGTCTGCAATCGATTGCGATCGTCGTGGTGCGATTCTATTCGGCAGCGGACAACAAGAAGCCCTGCGGGCGGAGCTGCCGCCCCGTCATGTCTGCCTGAAGCCTACGCGGCGCGCAGTCGGGATGGCCGACTGCCGCGAACACGACGCGCTTTGGGAGGAGCGATCATGGCCGCCGACACACCTTTGTGGACCCCGAGACAGGAGCGCAGCGACGCAGCGCCTCTAACCGCGTTCATGAAGGCCGCGGAAGCAAAGGCTGCGCTTACTTTCTCCGGCTATGCCGAGCTCCATCGTTGGTCGATCGATAACCGCGAGGCCTTCTGGAGCCTGGTCTGGGATTTTTCGGGCTTGCCGGCGACAAGGGCGAGCGGCACCCCGACGGGGGCCTTGAAACGAACCTGGTGACCGCAACCCGCAAAACCCCGTCTGCCATCATCGACGGATCAACCCCGGCGCCCGACGAGGCTTGTCAAAACGTGCCGCAATGGCGACCTGAGCGCCGCCTCAGGCCGTCGAAAGCTCGCCGCGGTGCATGAAGCGGGCTAGTTGGCCGGCAGGTCTTCGAGGACCTTTGGATCGCGAATGCACAATGCCCCAAGTATACAGCTCACTACGCTTTCATCAACCAAGCTTTGTTCGGAGTAGTGCTTGTCAGCGTCTTGGGTGACGGCTGGAGCTGGAGCGGTCATTATAGTGGCCAACGCCGTGGCGGCAAGTATCCTTCGCAGCCAGTGAGACCGTGATTTCAGGAGCCTCGAGGGCCCCACAGCGTCTTTTTCTGAGGTAGGCATTTTCCGTTTTCCTTTTGGATCATCACGGATTTGAAGAGGATCTGGTGTTATGTGCCACTGGGGAACCGGCGAAGCAGATATTCATGTGGTCGAGTCATAAGTTCTCCTGAATGTTTGTTTTATGAGAATCCTCACGGCAGCCCTAGCTGACAGCCTGAAAGCGATAGCGATCCTGTTTGCTGAGTGCCGCGAAATACAACGGAGCCGGGCGTCCCACGGGATGCGCAGCCTGTATTGCGTTCGGACGAATGTCATGTGGACTCCTGGGCTAAAGACTGCGCCGACGGCCATGTCGGAACACGTATCACGGCTATGACTATGCAATTGGCATGCCACCAAAAGGGGTGTGAGCAGCGACCACAAATCAGACGATTCGCCGCCTGGCCGGCTTGATGCTAACCCGAGGACGTCTGGATCTGAACACAGATTGTCGTCAATCAGGCTCTCACAAAATGCTGTGACCAGCTTGGCACCGGCTGACGTGAGTCCTCGGTTGAGAATCGCGGGTCTGGCAGGGGCAGGTCGGGAAGAAGTCTCCGATCATCCGGCGCGCTTGGTCGCCGGATGCCTGCGGCAGAGCCATGGAATTTTTGAAAGGCGTCAAGCTCCGATGCATAGGCGAATCGGCAGGGGCGTTGCGGAGGTCTGGACTATTGACGCCAAACGCATGCAGGCCGCTTGGGGTTCTAAACACTGCCAAAACGGCCACAGCCTCATTTCTCGGCTCATACTAGCCGAGATCCTAGAATGCGAGATTGAAATCCTGGCAAGGTCCGAACTATCCATGTCAGGTCTTCGAAGGGTATAGCGCCGTTGGCGCCGGGACATATTAGCACTCGTCTCCTTTCTGGGCCGTCGGTGATGGCAGGATTGCAATGGCACCATGTGGCGGAAAACGCCCGACCGTGGACGCTGGTTGTTCCGGGATGGCGCCATTGCTTATTGTGCTGCCTGCGAGGCACTGGTCTCGGTCTGGGAAAGCTGTTTCGGGACTTGGCCGAAATTAGCGAATAACCGGCTCGCCGTGAAAGCGTCGCCGCGAGGGCGGCGAAACGCCGAAGCCGACTTCCATCATCAGCCGCGGGCTGTGCGCCGGTACGGTGCCCATGTGGAAGCCGAACGGATCCTCGACGAAACCAAGCCCTGCCTCTCCGGTAAGTGTCACGGCACTTTGCTCGCCATAGACGCCCAGAACCTCTTCTGCGGGATGGCCGACGAGAAGCGTCAGTTGATGCTTGAGCGCGCGTCGCTTGTGACTGCCGCGGACATAGACATGCGGGCCGGTGCTCTCGTCTACCGGCAGTAGGTAAAAGAAGAACTTCAACATCCGCCAGTCGTCAAGATCGAAGTGGTATTTGCCGAGTGATGCCAGGTTCTTGTCTGCGTCCGAGGCCTGGCTGGTGGGGAAGCTCCACCAGACGCGGGTGGTGATGAGTTTCGCCTGGCCGCCGAGATAGTGTGCAGCGATATCCATGAGCAACGGATCGTTTTGGATGGCAACTGCCGCCTTGCAGCCGAGAATGCGCTCGAAATAGTGGCCGCTGAGCAACGGGCGGCCAAACCGAGCTTCAGCCTGTGCGTGCTCCGTCGGCATGAATTCGAAACGGCGATCGAAGTTGCCAAAGCAAGGTGTGCACCGGACGAAAGCTGCAACCTCCTCATGGATAAATTTGGGTAAGACGAGTCCGGAAAAAAGCCCATCCGACCGCAGCGCATCGACAACGTCCCGGCGATTGACGCCGACAAACATCGTTTCCCGCGCTTTCTGCGACGCTCGAACAGGCTTTGCACCAAGCCAGTGCATTCTGCGTGCCGGCATAGTGCGGGCGAGCACGAACATCGGCAGCCACGCTGGATTCTCGCGAAGATCCGACAGATATGTCGGAATGCGTACGGCCATGCGACGTAGCATACTGCCGTTTCGTGCGATCGCCTCGAGACTTGTAGCGCCGGCTTTCTCGGTATTCGTAACGGTCATCAGGATCCTCAGGTATGAATGCACTTTCGACGAAGCATTGTTTCTCCCCGCTTCGTCCGTATTACCCAAGCCCGATTCCCGCAGCGCAAGAACGCTAACCGCGCCTCAGTTTTTGTGCAACGCACAATTGCCGCGCCGCGCAAAATGCAGTTAGGTCACTGCGCGCTTTCGAACACGCCTTGCGAAGCTGTCACCTTAATCTATCAGGAACTGTCCGGCATTAGGCAGCAAAGACCACCAATTGCACGTTAAGTAATTGGATTTCTGGCCAAGTTCACGATGCCCAATTCGTGCAAGACTCGCTTGCGCAGATTGGCTTCCTACTTCTGATTAACCATTCAACCTCCTTTCGATCGGCTCCTGAGCGCGTTCCAGGTAGGAGCCATCCATCTGGTGGCCAATCGCCCGCCGCGACCGTTGCATGCCTGCCGGTTTGGAGCCTGAACTGAGCAATCAAATCAGCTATCGCCTTCTCGTCCGCGCAGCCCGCTGCCGTGGTCACGTGCGTCCCGTCTCGGTCCGGCCTTGGAAATACGCGGTCCAGCCGCCTTCCGAGCGGAGGGGGACTGAGCCGTAGCGAAGTCAGAGACAACAACCGAGAGGGCGGCATTTCCTGCTGTCGCCGGAATTCCGGACGCTCACCGTCATGGATCTCGCCACGGTCCGCTAGGAGCCGGCAATGGCTGGTTCAGGAAGGTGCGCTGGCCGGAAACCGACGGCGAGCTACTGCCCGAAATGCGGCGCGCTGCGCTGCCACGCGACGAGCCGCGGCCGCTTCAAGTGCTCTGACAAAGTTGCAAGGCGGTCTTCACCACTCCCTACCAGGACGAAGACGGGACCAACGCCAACCAGATCGAAACCGTCTTCTCGCGGATGCAGCGGGCCTATGTCGGCACCCCACCGCTTCTCGCTCAAATACTTCGACTGGTACGTCGCCGAGCTCGCCTGGCGCGAGGACACCCGGTACCACGGCGCTAGACGTTCAGCGTCCTGCGAACCGCGCTGTCGCGGCCGACCTCCCGGTTCCTCTGCGGCTACTGGGAGGTCAACAAACCGCCAGACCTGATCTGGGAGACGTAACTCAACAACGTCAGATCAAGGCCCAATCGACCCCGTTGGACGGTCCACCGGATCTGGCGTTGGCGCAAACGTCAGTTCCTCGGGTCCAATGATGTGGACAGAAGCGTCGGTCCTGGCGAGTTCGGCGAGTCCAGTCTTGCAGCTGTTGCGGCTGAATAACAGATACTGCTTGCCTGGTTTGTTCCTCCCGTAGGAAGTCGTCTCCGATCTCTTCTTCAACAGATCGAGCATTCCCGTGTCGATCTTAACCGAGCGCCACTTGCATTCGCCGTAGAAGAACGTCTCGTCGAGGAGGCGGCCCGCGACATCGATATCGTCGGCATGGCCCCAGATGCTGCCGACTTCGCGGGCTGGACTGCCCAGGACCTCGGCGAGATGAAGGCGAGCGTGGTCCAGGCAGATGCCCTCGAAAGCGCCTCTCATGTATTCGGGGAAACGTCTCTGGATGTACTGGTCGTAGGTTTCGGCGCCGTAACCGCCGTTGATCGCCGTTAGGTTCGGTCTAACGAACCTGTGCCAGAAACCCATAAGTCGGTCGGTCAAGACGACGCGTTTGTTCCGCGACTTCTCTGCCGCGTCGAGCGACCGCACACTGCTCACGAGATGGAGCCGCTCGAGCCTGTCGATGTACTGGCCGACCGCGGTAGTCGGCATCTGCAGCCGCGTCGCGATGTCCCCGGCGGAATGCAGACCTTCCGAGATCGCGGCCACGATGCTCGCGTAGATTCCCGGTTCCCGAAGCTCGCTCTGCAGAAGGGTGTTAGGTTCGTCGATCAGGGTCCCGGTCTCTTTCAGGAGCAGATTGATGACGTTTTCGCGCAGGCTTGCATACGGGTCGAAGAGGGTCAGGTAGTACGGCACGCCACCGAAAATGGCGTAGGTCTCTATGAGCTGCTCGGCGCTGTACTCCGGAAAGAACCCCGAAAGGTCGCGCAGGGGCAACTGCCGCACCTCCAGGCGCAGCGTCATGCGCCCGTAAAGCGGGTCTTTTCCGCCAGCAGGTCCCATCTGAGCGACCGCAGAGCCGCACAGGATGATCTTGAGGTTTCCCGCGCGTGCCGCCCCGGAGTCCCAGAACCGTTGGATTACCGATGGCAAAGCGCTGTCCTGATCGACGAGGTACGGGAATTCGTCGATCGTGACCACAGTGCCCGGTTTGGCCTTGGCTGCTTCGGCTACGAAGTGGAAAATACCATCCCAGCTGTCGAGCGATGCCAGGACGGGTGACGGGCCAAGAACCCGGGCCACCTCGAGCTTGAACTGTTCCATGTTCAGGACTGAGGAGACCCGCGTCGCCTGGAAATAGATTTCCTTGCGGCCGACGGCAGCTTGGCGTAGGAGCCTTAACTTGCCGATCCCGCGGCGGCCATAGGCGATGACGAGCGATGCCGAACGCCGCTCCTTTTATAATCACGATTATTATAATCTAGATTATAAAGTGTCCAGCCGACACACTGGTCTGAGATAGACCATCCGGCGTGCCGGATGTGCGTTGCGATGCCGTTGGTAGAGCCTTCAAGCAAACTTGGCCACGCAACGCCGCGGGGGCGATCTCTCAGAGGAACTGCCTGTTTGTGGTCTTGCGACCGTGCCGCCAGGCCGTATTCGGAATCCTCCGCGACGCGGCGTTTCGACTCGTCCGAATGCGCTGCGAAGTTCTCGCAGGCAGGTGGACTGGGCAATGAAGCGGAGATCGTCGACTAGGTGTCGCGTAAGCTGTCGGCCGCCTTGACCCAGCTCAGGAAAGCCGGCGAGTGAGGTCATCGAGGAACTGAAGGCAGCGACATGGAACTTCAAGTGCCGCGTTGGTCAGTGGCACTGTTGAACTGTTTAGGGTTGACGAGTCACGATCGCACGATCTGCTGTCTGGAGCGTGTCACGTATGAGGCTCAAATGCTTCACGCTAGGCGCCCATCGTAGGCACGACGGCAATGCTGGCGCATCCCGTCGCCATCCGGCGACCATCTGGCCAAGCCCCGCAACGGTCCTGACAATCGGCACGCTCATCCAGTTCCTCCGTTTCCTGTGTCGTCGGCGTCAGCGCCCTTGGGCGCATCGGCAAAGACGTGCTCGGCGGCAGGGAAGCGCCGCTTGCGCACCTCATCCGCATAGGCAGCGATCGCGGCGCCGGCCTGATCACCGAGTTCTGCGTAGCGCTTGACGAATTTCGGCTTGAACGGGGAAAACAGGCCGAGCATGTCGTCACTCACCAGGATCTGGCCATCGCAGGCCGGTGAGGCGCCGATGCCGATGGTGGGGATGCCAATCTCGCTGGTGATGCGGCGCGCGAGCTGCTCTGGTACCTTTTCAAGTACGACCGAAAAGGCCCCGGCTTGCGCGACCGATATCGCGTCGCGCCTGATCCGCTCGGCGTCCTCTCCCCTGCCCTGTACACGGTAGCCGCCGAAACCGTTGACGGCCTGCGGCGTCAGGCCGATATGAGCCATGACAGGGATGCCACGAGCACCGAGGAATTGGATAGTAGCGGCCATCGCCTCGCCGCCCTCCAACTTGACAGCCGCGCAGCCGGTCTCAGCCATTAAACGAGCCGCGTTGCGGAACGCCTGCTCGGGACTTTCCTCATAAGAGCCGAACGGCAGGTCAACGACCATCAGAGCCTTCTCCAGGCCACCGCGCACGGCCTTGGCGTGCATGATCATCATGTCGAGGGTAACGCCGAGCGTCGACGGCAGGCCGTGCAGCACCATGCCCACGCTGTCGCCGACAAGAACGATGTCGCAATGTCGATCGACCAGTTTTGCAATCGGCGTCGTATAGGCCGTCAGGCATACCAGGGGGACGCCGCCCTTACGCGCCCGAATATCGGGCGGTGTAATCGCCTTCGAATCGCGTGCTGTGCTCAATGCATGCCTCCTTCCCCTACGTCACCCACCGCAAGTGTCGCGTTTGGCACGTTTATGTGCAAATGCGAAGAGTTAAATATTGGCCATGCATTTTCGCAGTGTTGACGTGCAGGTCGCTGCGTTTAAATTAAATCGATTAAGGCACCCAGGCCGACCAACCCATTTTCGCGACCATGGACAAACAGGCAAAAGGAACCAGGAAAGACCGAGCCGCCGTCAAGGCCGACGAAGTCAAAGTCGATCTGATCGCCCTTGTCGTCGCTGTAAACGACAATGAACCCTGTGTCCTCACCATCGGGCAGGCGGATACGCTACCTTCGGGACCATTTGCGCTTGAGCACCGATCGCTGCAGTCGGGGTTGAGGGGGTGGGTCGAGCAGCAGACTGGCCATCCGCTGGGCTACATTGAGCAACTCTACACCTTCGCCGATCGAGACCGCATCGGCTCCGGGCGCCAGCAGCGCGCTATCTCCATCAGCTATCTCGCACTCACGCGCAAAGAACAGGCAGCGGGCTCGCGTAAGTGCGGTTGGCGGAGCTGGTATGAATATTTTCCATGGGAGGATCACCGCTCCGGGACGCCGTCGGTGGAGTTGGACGTCCTGCGACCGAGGCTGATTGAATGGGCAGACGGCGCCGGCGACGCGGCGACGAGACGCGAACGTCGACAGCGGGCAGCAACAGCCTTCGGCCTCGACGGACGCCCTTGGAATGAGGAACTCACGCTTCAACGTTACGAGTTAGTCTACGAAGCAGGACTGGTCCAAGAGGCCGGGAGCGGGCGCGACCCGACGCGGCCTTCGCTGGTGCCCAGCAAGTCCATGGTTGCCGATCATCGGCGCATCATGGCGACGGGCATTGCGAGACTGCGCTCCAAGATCAAATACCGGCCGGTCGTCTTTGAGCTGATGCCGCAGTCTTTTACGCTGCTACAGCTGCAACGAACCGTGGAAGCTTTGGCCGGCAGGCTGATCAACAAACCGAACTTCCGCAGGCTTGTCGAGCAGCAGGAGTTGGTCGAGGAGACAGGCCAGACGTCGCTCGAGACGGGCGGGCGGCCGGCGAAGCTCTTCCGCTTCCGCCGTGCCGTTCTTGACGACAGCGCTGTCGTTTTGGGGACAAGATTGCCGCTTGCGCGGGCTTGACACCTTTATAGTCGGCGTAGATATATGCTGCTTATTGTCACCCAGAACATAAGCGGAGGTGCGGATGATCGGCGCGTTACCTACGGCCGCGTCGCTCTACGAGCGCGTCCGGCGCGTTATCCCGCGAGTCGAATGGCCGGCCTTTGCCGATGACATCGACGCCATCCTGGCGCTGAAACGCGAACGCAACGCCGCCATCCTGGCGCACAACTATCAGACGCCCGAAATCTTTCATTGCGTGGCCGACATTGTCGGCGACAGCCTGGCACTGGCTCGCGAGGCGATGACGGTCGATGCGGATCTGATCGTGGTCGCTGGGGTGCACTTCATGGCTGAGACCGCCAAGCTTCTCAACCCGGACAAGATTGTGCTCATTCCGGATCTCCGCGCCGGCTGTTCGCTGGCGGACTCGATCACGGCCGAGGACGTGCGCCTGATGCGGCAACGCTATCCCGGCGTGCCGGTCGTGACCTACGTCAACACCTCCGCGGCGGTGAAGGCAGAATCGGACATCTGCTGCACCTCGGGCAATGCACTTGCGGTCGTGAAGTCCCTCAAAGTGCCGCGGGTGATCATGCTGCCCGATGAATATCTGGCGAGAAACATCGCGGCGCAGACGAAGGTCGAGATCATCGCCTGGAAGGGACGCTGCGAGGTCCACGAACGCTTCGGCCCGGCCGACATTCGCGAGCTACGCGAAGCGCATCCCGGCGTCACGGTGCTCGCCCACCCCGAGTGCCCGCCAGAGGTCGTCGCGGAAGCCGATTTCGCAGGCTCGACGGCGGCGATGTCCGACTATGTCGGACGGCATAAGCCGGCGCGTGTTGTGCTGATGACGGAATGCTCGATGAGCGACAATGTCGCGGTCGAGCATCCTGACGTGGACTTCGTGCGTCCCTGCAACCTTTGCCCGCACATGAAGCGTATTACGCTAGGCAATATCCGCAGCGCGCTCAAGGAGAACCGACACATCGTCACGATCGATCCCCGTGTCGCCGAGCGCGCCCGCTGGGCCGTCGAGCGCATGCTCTTCGTATGACGACCTACATCCATGACATCGGTGGGGCGCCGGTCATCATCGGCGCTGGCCTCGCCGGACTGATGACGGCGCTGCATCTGGCGCCAGAGCCGGTCATCCTCCTCTCCAGGACACCACTTGGGACGGATGCCTCGAGCACACTCGCGCAGGGTGGGCTTGCGGCAAGCCTTGGCGAGGACGACAGCACTGACCTGCACCTTGCCGATACGCTTGCCGTCGGCGATGGGCTTTGCAACGAAGAAATAGCCAGGCGAGTGATCGAGGCCGTCCCTCACGCGGTCGAGAACCTCATTCGTCTTGGTGCTCCCTTCGACCGCGCTTTGGATGGGAAACTGCGGCTTGGCCTGGAGGCAGCCCATTCACGGCGCCGGATCGTCCATGCTGCTGACGCCACAGGTCATCAGTTGTTTCATGCGCTGCTTGCCGTGGCGCGGCGCACCCGTTCGATCACAATCATGGAAGGCATAACAGCCCTTCGGCTGGTGGTCGCCGAGGGCTGCACCGTTGGCGTGCTGGCTGTGCTGAACAGCGGCGTCTTTGCCTTGCCCACCCGCCGTGTGGTGTTGGCGACCGGCGGCATAGGTGGCCTGTTTTGCGACACAACCAACCCGCTTTCTTCGTTTGGCCACGGGCTGGCGCTGGCCGCCTGTGCCGGCGCCGAGCTCGCCGACCTCGAATTTGTGCAGTTCCATCCGACGGCGCTCGACACGGAGCGCAGGCCAATGCCGCTTATAAGTGAAGCGGTACGGGGCGAAGGCGCGGTCCTGACTGATGAACATGGTCTGCGCTTCCTTGCCGACACGCCTGGCGCCGAGCTCGCATCGCGAGATGTGGTCGCACGCGCAATTGCGCATCATCTCGCCGCTGGGCATCGTGTTTATCTCGATGCCCGCCGATGCCTCGGGCAAAAATTCGCAAAACGTTTCCCGGCGATCGAGGGAATTTGCAAGCAGGCCGGCATCGATCCGGCCGTGGATCCGATCCCCGTGCGCCCGGCCGCCCACTATCACATGGGCGGTGTGGCCGTGGACGCTGACGGGCGCAGTTCCGTTAGCGGTCTGTGGGCATGCGGCGAGGTCGCCTGCACCGGACTGCATGGAGCAAATCGGCTCGCCAGCAACTCGCTGGCCGAAGCAGTCGCGACAGCGGCCTGGGTAGCGGCAAGTGTCGCCGGCACTTGCCGAGGCTGGCAGTGGTCTAGACTCCCAGCAATGGTTCCCATGCGACCCGACCCTTCACCCATTCGCCAACTCGTCTCCAATGCCCTTGGCATCATCCGGACAGGCAAAGGGTTGCGCGACGCGATCGCAGCTCTACTGCCGACCGCTGTTGGTGAGACAGCGGCGGCCGATCCGGCGCTGGTATCCATGTTGATCGCGATCGCGGCACTTCGGCGCGAGGAAAGCCGCGGCTCTCACTACCGGTCCGATTTTCCCAGGCGCGATGTTGACCCCCTCCCCTCCCGGCTGACGCTCTGCACAGCCTTCGAGAAGGCCGTCGCGCTCAACTGGCAAGCAGCCGAACGGAGCCTCTGATATGAATTCACTTGCGCCGCTTCCCCAGATTGTCATGGAGCCGATCGTCCGCGCAGCCTTGCTGGAGGATCTGGGCCGAGCCGGCGACATCACCAGCGATGCCATCATCCCCGCCGATTGCAAGGCAACGCTTGCCTTGAATTCCCGGCAGGCCGGCGTTGTCGCCGGGCTCGATCTGGTGATGTTTGCCTTTCTGCTGGTCGATCCCGGGATCAGCATGCAGTTGCGCTGCCCGGAGGGCGGCAAGGTTTCCGCCGGGGAGACCATCGCGGTCGTAAGCGGGCCGGCGCGAAGCCTGCTGACGGCCGAGCGGACCGCGCTCAATTTCCTATGCAAGCTGAGTGGCATCGCAACGGCGACGGCCTCGCTTGTAAACGCGGTACGCGGCCATAGCACCAAGATCGTATGCACGCGAAAAACAACGCCAGGCCTGCGTACCCTTGAAAAATATGCCGTGCGCGCCGGCGGCGGCGCCAATCACCGCTTCGCGCTCGACGACGCCGTGCTCATCAAGGACAACCACATCGCCATTGCCGGCGACATCCGTACCGCAATCGAGCGGGCGCGTAGTGCGGTAGGCCACATGGTCAAAATCGAGGTCGAGGTCGAGACGCTGCAGCAGCTTGAGATGGCGCTCCAAGTCGGCGTCGACGCCGTTCTCCTCGACAATATGTCACTCGAGGATCTTGGGCAGGCCGTGGCAATGGTCGGAGGCAGAGCTGTCACCGAAGCGTCGGGCCGGGTGACACCGAAAACGGCCCCCGCAATCGCGGCGACAGGCGTCGATCTCATCTCGGTCGGCTGGCTTACCCACAGCGCTCCCATCCTCGACATTGGCCTGGATATGCCGGCGGACCGGAATTGCCGCAGGCATCTGAACTGAGGGAGAGGACATGAACCGGGACCGCAAGAACCACTTTGGCCGCAGGCTAACTCGCGCCGCCACGTCCTTAGTTCCACCGACCGCCGACCCAAGCCAGCTCCTTGGCGCACCGCATAGTTCTAGCGGCGAGGAGAAACCGACGGGCCAGGGGCAAACAAAGGACCGCGTGGAAGCACTTGGCTTTATCATCTGTCGGCTCGACGAACTGCGCCAGATGGCTGCCTCTCACGGACTGGTAGCACTCGGTTGCCTGTTGGATGTCGCCTTCACCGAATCCTGCGACGCGATCAGAAGGGAGCGTTCTTGCACTCAAGCCGGAGAAAGCACGCGATAGGCGCCGAGAAAACGAGGCACCGGGGCAAAGGATCGAAAGTCGCTTTGGAGGAAGGGATGCGCAAAATCGTTGCCGGCAAGCTGCACGGCATCCACGTCACCGAGGCCAATCTCGACTATCACGGCTCGATCACGCTCGATCCCGATCATTGCGAGGAGGCAGGCATCCTGCCGATGGAATTCGTCGAGATCTGGAACAAGAATTCGGGCGCGCGGATCTCGACCTATGTCATCCTCGGCGAGCGCGGGTCGCGCTGTTGCATCCTTAACGGTGCCGCGGCCCGCACCTGCCAGCCAGGCGACCTGGTCATCATCTGCAACTCGGTCTATGTGCACGAGAGCGAGTTGACCGCGCTCAGACCGCGTGTGCTGACCTTCGACAAGGATAATCGGATCGTCGACCGCCTGACTTATTCGGTAGAGCGCGATGCAGGCGGAGGCTACGGTTTTTCCATACTCAATGAATCCAACGAGGTACTGCGCGTGCCGGCGCTGGTGAGCAGATCGTGACGGGCTCCGAAGTCCGCTTTCTTGGCTGATAGCCGAACGTTTTTTGCTTATGGAGGTGGAATGAACGCGGAACTTGGCCCGAACCTGACATCGGACCCTCTCGGTTGGGCGCTGCCGCCCTGGACGCGAGAGGAAGCCCAAGTGGTCTACGATCTGCCCTTCAACGACCTGCTCTTCCGGGCTCAGACGGTTCATCGCGAGAATTTCGATCCCAACCGGGTGCAGCTGTCGCGGCTGCTGTCGATCAAGACCGGCGGCTGCCCCGAGGATTGCGGCTATTGCAGCCAGTCCGCGCATCACCAGTCCGGCCTCAAGGCCTCTAAGCTGATGGAAGTTCAGCGCGTCATTGCCGAGGCCCGGAAAGCGCGCGATGCGGGCGCCACGCGCTATTGCATGGGTGCTGCCTGGCGCAGCCCCAAGGAGCGTGACATGGAGGCGGTGGTCGCCATGGTCGAGGGCGTGAAGGCGCTCGGCATGGAGACCTGCATGACGCTCGGCATGCTCGATCTCGAACAGGCCGCTCGATTGAAGCAGGCGGGGCTCGACTACTACAACCACAACATCGACACCTCGGAGCGCTACTACGGCGAGGTCATCAGCACGCGCAGTTTTGCGGATCGGCTGGATACGCTCGAGAACGTCCGCCAATCCGGCATCAAGGTCTGCTGCGGCGGGATTGTTGGAATGGGCGAAGAGCCGGTGGACCGCATCGACATGCTGGTGACTTTGGCCAACCTGCCGGAGCCGCCCGACAGCGTTCCAATCAACATGCTCATCCCGATCGCTGGCACCCCACTTGCCGACGCCAGCCCTATCGAGCCGATCGAGTTCGTGCGCACCATCGCGCTCGCCCGCATCATGATGCCGAAATCGTATATCCGCCTTTCAGCCGGCCGCACCGCCATGAGCGACGAGATGCAGGCGCTGTGCTTTTTTGCCGGCGCCAATTCGGTCTTCGTCGGCGACACGCTGCTGACGGCGGGCAATCCCGGCCAGGACGAGGATGCGCTGCTCTTTCGGCGTCTGGGCATCGAGCGGATGGAACTGGAGGCTGAGTGAACGAGGCACCGTTTGCCCGCTACGAAGCGACCTTGCAGGGACTGGCGCGCAAGGACCGGCTGCGGCGGCTTGCGCCGCGCGCCGGGCTCGACTTCTCATCGAACGACTATCTCGGGCTTGCCGCCTGCAAGAGGCTTGGCGACGCGGTTGTGGCTGCGATCGCGCGGGGCACGCCGGTCGGCGCAACAGGATCGCGGCTGCTGCGCGGCAACGCGCCGGAGCATGAGCAATTGGAAGCTCACGCTGCGGCGTTTTTCGGGGCCGAGCGCGCGCTTTTCTTCGGCGGCGGTTACATCGCCAATTTCGCTATTCTGACGACGCTGCCGCAGAAGGGCGACCTACTCGTCCTCGACGAGCTCGCCCATGCCAGCATGCACGAGGGTGCGCGCGCCGGACGCGCGGAGTTCGTTCTGGCCGCGCACAACGACCTCGACGCCGTCGAGAACGCCATCGCGCGCTGGCGCGCCGAAGGCGGCATGGGACGTGTCTGGATCGCGGTCGAAAGCCTCTACAGCATGGGTGGGGACTGCGCGCCTATGGAGAGCCTTGTGGCGCTCGCCGACCGGCACGAGGCGTTCATCGTTGTCGACGAGGCGCACGCTACCGGCGCCTGGGGACCGGACGGCCGCGGCCTTGCCGTCGCTTTCGAGGGGCGCGACAACGTCCTCGCACTGCATACATGCGGCAAGGCGCTCGGCGCATCTGGCGCTCTCGTCACCGGCCCAAGGACACTGTGCGACTATCTCGTCAACCGCTGCCGTCCGTTCATCTATTCCACCGCGCCATCGCCGCTGATGGCCGTGGCCGCGCGCGAGGCGCTCGCGATATTGTCCGATGAACCAGAGCGTCGTCTCCGGTTGCATGAAATTATTGCATTTGCGGGCCGGCAGCTGGCCGAGCGCCTCGGCGCAGCGGCCAGCGGCTCGCAGATCCAGCCAATTATCATCGGCGACAACCGGCGCACCATGGCGGTGGCGGCGGCACTGCAGGCCCGCGGCTTCGACATACGCGGCATTCGTCCACCGACTGTGCCGGAAGGGACGTCGCGCCTGCGCATATCGCTGACGCTCAACGTCGATAAAGCCGCCATATCCGCCATGATCGATGCGCTTGTCGAGGCGTTGGCCCAGAATGACCAAAGGTGACATGACCCGAAGCGACATCAGCAGAGGCATAGTCATCACCGGAACGGATACCGGCATCGGCAAGACGGTGTTTTCGGCGGGCCTCGCCGGCCTGCTCGACGGCTTCTACTGGAAACCGGTGCAATCGGGCCTCGACGAAGAGACAGACAGCGAGGCTGTTGCCCGGCTTTCCGGCCTGCCGGCGGGGCGCATCCTGCCGGAAGTCTATCGTCTGAAGACGCCACTGTCGCCGCATCGTTCGGCCGAAATCGATGGCGTCGCAATCGAGGCGGCGAAACTTTCACTCCCGGACTTGCCAGGCCCGCTCATCATCGAAGGCGCTGGCGGAGTGATGGTACCGCTCAATCGGCAGACAAGATTCATCGACATATTCGGGGAATGGCAACTGCCGGTCATTCTTTGCGCGCGCACCGCCCTCGGCACCATCAATCACACATTGTTGTCGATCGAGGCGCTCAGGGCCCGTGCCATCCCGCTCATCGGCGTCGCCTTCATCGGCGAGGAAATGGCGGACAGCCAAAGGACGATCGTGGAATTTGGCAATGTGCGGCAGCTCGGCAGGCTGCCGCACCTTGATCCGCTGACATCTAAAACCTTGAGGGAAGCGATGGTTTCGGGCTTCGATCTCTCGCCGATTGCACGCGGTCAATGATGTCGCAATCCCGCGTTTGGCACCCTTTCACCCAGCACGCGCTCGAGCCGGCGATGCCCGAAATTGTCCGGACTGAAGGCGCTTATCTCCACAAGGCCGATGGCACCCGCATCCTCGACGCCATTTCGTCCTGGTGGGTCGTCACCCATGGCCATCGCCATCCGCGCATCGTCAAGGCCATCGAGACGACCGCGTCGGCGCTCGACCAGATCATCTTCGCCGGCTTCACGCACGAGCCGGCCGAGCGCCTCGCCAAGGCGCTGGCGGACCTTGCACCGTCCGGACTCGACTGGGTGTTTTATTCCGACAGCGGCTCGACCTCTGTCGAGGTCGCGCTGAAGATGGCGCTCGGCTATTTCCGCAATATTGGCGCGCCGCGCTCGCGCATCGTCGTCATGGAGCACAGCTACCATGGCGACACGATCGGCACGATGAGCGTCGGCGCGCGCGGTGTCTTCAACGCCGCCTACGAACCCATGCTGTTCGAAGTCGACACCATCCCCTTCCCGGCTGCGGGACGCGAGCAGGAAACGCTGGATCGGTTCGAGGTCGTCTCTCGCGACCGGCGCGCAGCCGCGCTTATTGTCGAGCCGCTGGTGCTCGGCGCCGGCGGCATGCTGATGTATCCGGGCTGGATTTTGGCTGAACTCAAGAGGATCGCCGAGGCTTCGGGCACGCTCCTGATCGCCGACGAAGTGATGACCGGCTGGGGACGCACCGGAACCATGTTCGCCTGCGAGCAGGCGAATATCTCGCCCGACATCCTTTGCACCTCGAAGGGCCTGACCGGCGGCACCATTCCGCTCGCCGCGACGCTGGCGACCGACGCCATCTTCCAGGCCCACTATTCGGTCGACCGGAAGAAGACCTTCTTCCATTCGAGCTCCTATACGGCCAATCCGATTGCGTGCGCGGCGGCACTCGCAAACGTCGAGATCTGGCAGGACGAGCCTGTTATCGAACGGATCGCGGCGCTCGCCGCGCTGCAGGCCGCTGGCCTTCAGCGCTTTCACGACAATGCTTGCTTCACCGACCGCCGGATCACCGGCACGATCGCTGCGCTCGATCTGGGTACCGCATCCCCCGGCTATCTGGCCGAGATCGGTCCAAAGTTGCGGGCATTCTTCCTCGAGCAGGGATTGCTGGTGCGCCCGCTCGGCAATGTGCTTTATCTGCTCCCACCCTATTGCGTAACCAGCGCCGAGCTCGATCGGCTTTATGACGCCATCGAGGAGGCCGGCGAACGCTTCGGATCCAAGCCATGAGCAGGTCCTCGCGCATCCTCGGGCTTGGCCATCAAGTGCCTGGGCGCAAGGTTGAAAACGCCGAGATCGAGAACAATCTCGGCCTCGAGCCAGGCTGGATCGAACGGCGCACCGGAATTCGCTCGCGCTTCTGGGCGACTGATGAAGACACGCTTTCGGGCCTTGCCGCGCTCGCCGGCGACATGGCGCTGGCAAATGCCGGTATCGATCGGAGCGACATCGGTCTTCTCTTGCTCGCCACGTCAACCCCCGACCATCTCCTGCCGCCGAGCGCGCCGCTGGTCGCGCACCGGCTCGGGCTCGGCCGCGCCGGTGCCATCGACCTGACCGGCGCCTGCGCCGGTTTCATCTATGCGCTGATGTTCGCCGACGGGTTCACCTGCGTGCACGGTCGACCCGCCCTTGTCATTTCCGCCAACATTTTGAGCCGCCGCATCAACCCGGCCGAGCGCGCCAGCGCCGTGCTGTTTGCTGATGCCGCCGGGGCAGTCGTGATCGGTCCCAGCGAGGATGCAGAACGCGGCATTCTCGGCGCTTCGGTGGATTCGGACGGTTCGCGCTACGGATTGATCCAGATCCCCGCCGGAGGAAGCAACACGCCTTTTGACAACGACCTTGATCTCGCGCAGACGCGCATGACGATCGTCGACGGCCGCGAAGTGTTCGCCAAAGCCGTGGAGATGATGACGGCATGTTCAAGGGACGCGCTCGCCAAAGCTCAAATGCGACCGCAAGACATCGACCGGTTCGTCCCGCATCAAGCCAACGCCCGCATTTTCGATGCCGTCGGCCGAAACCTCGGCATTAATGACCAGGCAATCGTCAAGACGATTGCCGAATACGGTAACTCTTCGGCCGCAACGATCCCGCTTTCGTTGTCGCTCGCCAATCATGCGCAGCCACTCCGGCGGGGTGAGAAAATCCTTCTGGCGGCAGCGGGCGCCGGTCTCAACGGCGGCGCGCTCGTGGTCGGAATGTAGCCGCGCGCCGGCCCCGACACGACATGAAGACTATTCATGCGGGACGCAAAAAAGGACAACAGACCAATGCGAAAAGTAGTCGCTGGCAAACTCCACGGCATCCACGTCACTGAAGCAAACCTCAACTACCATGGTTCGATAACGCTCGACCCTGACCACTGCGAGGCAGCCGGGATCCTGCCCATGGAATTCGTGGAAATATGGAACAAGAATTCCGGGGCGCGGATTTCGACCTATGTCATCCTCGGCGAGCGCGGGTCACGATGCTGCATCCTCAATGGTGCTGCCGCCCGCACCTGCCAGCCTGGCGACCCGATCATCGTGTGCAACTCTATCTACCTGAACGAAGCGCATATCGCAGCGCTGAAGCCGCGGATCGTCGCGTTCGACCAGGACAATCACATACGCGAGCGTCTGACCTACTCGGTCGACCTCGACGCATGTGGCCGTTACAGTTTCTCGATCCATGATGAAGCCAATGAGGCATTGGCTACTCCTGCGCTTGTTTTCCGGGCGTGACTTGTCCCTGGCACATGCATGAGCCGATGCGGTGTTTCCCGTCCCCGTCCACGTGGTGTCTTGACCCGCCGTGAGGAGGCTATGACGAACTTCGAGGCCATCCTGATCGGCGAGCGCTGAGTGGCGCCGTAGGGTAGCGGTAGAGCCCCAGGACAAGCCGCAAAAAAGATCGCGACCAGACGATATGGAGCAAATCATGATCTTCCGTCAGCTATTCGATTCCATTTCGAGCACGTATTCCTATCTGCTTGCCAGTCGCCGAGGCGGCGAGGCATTGATCATCGATCCGGTTGTGGACAAGGTCGACCGCTATCTCCAGCTCGTGCGTGAGCTCGATCTGAGGCTGGTCAAGGCGGTGGACACGCATCTTCATGCCGACCACATCACCGGCCTTGGCGCGCTGCGCGACAAAACGCAATGCATTACGGTGATGGGCGAGCAGACCAAGGCCGACGTGGTATCAATGCGGCTTACCGACGGTGACAGGCTGACCATTGAGGGGCTGGCGCTCGACGTCGTCCACACACCGGGTCATACCGACGATTCCTACAGTTTCGTCCTGCCCGACCGGGTGTTCACTGGCGACACACTACTGATCCGTGGCACCGGCCGCACCGACTTCCCGAACGGCGATGCGCGACACCAGTACGAGTCGATCTTCGGCCGCCTGCTCAGGCTGCCGGATGCGACGCTGGTCTACCCGGCGCATGACTACAAGGGCGACACTGTCTCCACAATCGGCGAGGAGAAGGCCTTCAATCCGCGCCTGCAGGTGAGGTCGGTCGAGGAGTATGTCGAGATCATGAACAATCTGAAGCTCGCCAACCCGAAAATGATGGATGTCGCCGTGCCCGCCAATATGAAGGTCGGGCTGCAGCAGGACGAGGTCGCGCGGCGCGGCTGGGCGGCCAATGCCAACGAAGCGTTGGCGCTGGTCGGCAAGCCGGATGTCGCGCTGATCGACCTGCGCGAAAGCTCCGAGCGCGAACGCCAGGGCATTATTCCGGGGGCGCTGCATGTGCCCTACCCGAGGCTGCAAGAAAACATCGCTCCCGGCGGCGTGTTGCACGAGCTCGTCCGTTCGACCGGCAAGCGGCTTGTGCTTTACTGCGCCTTCGGCGAGCGTTCGGCCATGGCGGTGCAGGCCGCCCAGGATCAGGGCCTCACATCAGCCTGCCACATCGAGGGCGGAATCGACGCCTGGAAGAGGGCGAACGGACCATTGGTAAGGTAGCTCCGCCCTCTCCCACGATAAGAAAGAAAGTGGCGCTCGTCAGAAATCCATGCCGCCGCCGCCCGGCATCGGCGGGGCGGGAATTTCCTTCTTCGGCTTCTCGGCCACCATCGCCTCGGTGGTGACGAGCAGGCCGGCGACCGAGGCGGCGTCCTGCAGCGCCGTGCGCACGACCTTGGCGGGGTCGATCACGCCTTGGCTGAAGAGGTCGCCATACTCGCCGGTCTGCGCGTTCCAGCCATAGCCGAACTCAGGCTTCTCGCGAACCCTGCCCACGATAATGGAGCCTTCCGCCCCGCTGTTTTCGGCGATCTGGCGAGCGGGAGCCTCGATGGCGCGCCGCACGATCTCGACACCGGTCCTCTGGTCTGGGTTGTCGATAAAGACATTGTCGAGCGCCGTTGCTGCCCTGAGCAGTGCAACGCCGCCGCCCGGCAAGACACCTTCCTCGACCGCCGCGCGAGTGGCGTGCAGCGCGTCATCGACGCGGTCCTTACGCTCCTTGACCTCGACTTCGGTCGAGCCTCCGACACGGATCACCGCGACGCCGCCGGCGAGTTTGGCCAGGCGCTCCTGCAGCTTCTCGCGGTCGTAGTCGGAGGTGGTCTCCTCGATCTGGGCCCTAATTTGAGCTACGCGGCCGTTGATTTCGTCCTTATGGCCGGCACCGTCGACAAGGGTGGTGTTTTCCTTCTCTATCTCCACCTTGCGAGCACGGCCAAGCATTTCCAGCGTGACATTCTCGAGCTTGACGCCGAGATCCTCGCTGATCGCCGTGCCGCCGGTCAGGATGGCGATATCCTCCAGCATAGCCTTGCGGCGGTCGCCGAAGCCCGGAGCCTTGACGGCGGCCACTTTCAGCCCGCCGCGCAGCTTGTTGACCACCAGCGTCGCCAGCGCTTCGCCCTCGACATCCTCGGCGATGATCAGCAGCGGCTTTGAGGACTGCACCACCGCCTCCAGCACCGGCAGCAGCGCTTGCAGGTTGGAAAGCTTCTTCTCGTGGATCAGCACATAGGGCTCTTCGAGCTCGACGCGCATCTTCTCCTGGTTGGTGATGAAGTAGGGCGACAGATATCCGCGGTCGAACTGCATGCCCTCGACGATTTCGAGCTCGGTCTCGGCGGTCTTCGCTTCTTCGACGGTGATGACGCCCTCGTTGCCGACCTTTTCCATGGCCTCCGCGAGGAAGCGGCCGATCTCGGCGTCACCATTGGCCGAGATCGTGCCGACCTGGGCGATCTCGTCGTTCTTCGTCACCTTGCGGGCTTTGGCCTTCAAATCGGCGACGATCGTTTCTACCGCCTTGTCAATGCCGCGCTTCAAATCCATCGGGTTCATGCCGGCCGCGACTGCCTTGGTGCCCTCGGTCACGATCGACTGCGCCAGCACCGTGGCGGTGGTGGTGCCGTCGCCGGCGATGTCGCTGGTCTTGGACGCGACCTCGCGCACCATCTGCGCGCCCATGTTCTCGAATTTGTCCTCGAGCTCGATCTCCTTGGCGACGGTGACGCCGTCCTTGGTGATGCGGGGGGCGCCGAACGATTTGTCGATGACGACGTTGCGGCCCTTGGGACCAAGCGTCACCTTCACCGCATTGGCGAGAATGTCGACGCCGCGCAGCATGCGCTCGCGGGCATCAGAATGAAATTTCACTTCCTTGGCAGCCATGGTTCACTCCTGAGAAGAGGCAGTTCTTGTTTACTGTTTGTGTCGGTCAGTTTCGGTCACGCGGCTTGCCTGGCTGAGGCCGGAACCTCGATCACACCCAAGATGTCGCTTTCCTTCATGATGAGCAGGTCTTCGCCGTCGAGCTTAATGTCGGTGCCGGACCACTTGCCGAACAGGATGCGGTCGTCGACCTTCACGTCGAGGGGGGTGAGCTTGCCGCTCTCATCGCGAGCGCCTGGGCCGACGGCGATAACTTCACCTTCCTGCGGCTTTTCCTTGGCCGTGTCGGGGATGATGATGCCGCCGGCCGTCTTTTCGTCGGCCTCGATGCGACGAACGAGTACGCGGTCATGCAATGGACGGAACTTCATGTCGTTCTCCTTTAGGACAAACAGATTGCGAGAGACTCCCCGGACCCGACCCCGCAGGGCCAGAATGGGGTTCGCGCGACTTTTGCGGCATCGCGCGCGCATGCCGAACTGGTTTTGCTCCTTTCACGTTTCAAGAGGTGGACTGACCCAGGTGAATTTCCGAACATCATGGCCCCTGTGATTTTCCAACGAGACGCTTGAGCCTTGTCGCGCAAGCGCGGGACCAAGGTTCGGGGCGGCACCATGCTAAGCGCTGCGCAAAAGGGTATTTGGCGCGTATTGCGTCTGGCATGCATAGTCGTCAGATGCACGTCCATCAGGCAGTTGGTTCAGCTTGCGGCAAGGATAGGAAACGAAGAAGCGTCCACATTCACATTTAACAGAGGGAGCGCGTTCTGGCGGCTTCACGGATATGTCTCGGTATACCTGCGAGTACTCGGCGCATCCTTGGTTCCGTTTGTCCAATGCGAACCGCGAACGCCGAAACCATAAGCAAAGCTGCTGTCGCCATGGCACTTGTCATTTGTCTTGCTCCTTTCTGATGGAGTTTATTATCTTGCCTTTCAGTAAATCAAATCGATCACGCATTATATTTTTGTAACGTCTTCACATTTTTGTATAACGTCTTCACATGTACGGGCAGAGAGCAAACGTCATGCCAGATGCAGCGGTGGCTTAAATTTCAATTAGTTAGCAATTCTTCGCGCCTTGTGGGTAAAGCGGCGTCGCGATTTTGTCGAATTCCTTGCAGGAATTTGAAGGGAACCGTCGATAGTTCTTTCATAAATTTGCTGTCGGCACGCCTGGGCGAGATGCCTCGTTGTACGTCCGCGAGCGGGAAGACACGGTTGGGGACGCGAGTGGCAACAGCCATGCTCAAGCATGGCATCCGACGTGGACTGATGTGGATCAAGACAAAGCTAACGGGCGATCCCGCCGCGCTCGAATGATCGGAACCAGAAGCCCGACCTGGCTCCACCAGTCGGATTCCGACAACGAGCCGGGGCCGCTGGTCCCGCCAAGCGAGGTTTTCACTGTGGCGACGCCCGGATTCGCGCGAGGGGCTTCCGCGCCGTGGCCGACCTTGGAAATCTGCCGGCGCGGCATCGGCGAATCGGTCGAAGTGGGGACTTTGAAGGTCACGAGCTCCGCAGAATTTGAAGAGCTTTCATGCCGCAACCCTCTCGCCGACAATTTGCGACAGGATCCTTTGCCATTGTGCGAGGCGCGACGAATGTCGGACGCGGCGATCGGTTGGCATGCGTCTCATGAGTTCTTTTTTTGGCACGCATGTTGCTGCGAGTGTCGCTAAACGCGTCTCGCGGAGAGTGTTGCAATGTTCGCCCCATGCTGTCTGCTGGGATCAGGCCGTACCGTAAGACAATCGCGGACCAGAAGAAGCAAGCGGCCGCACGGCAAGCAACAGTCAGGCCATGGCTGCGAGGCACTTTGCCACGCTGTCTTTTTGCCTGGAGACCAACTCCGCAGTCGGTCCAAGCAGGCCAATTTTGTGGATGTCGGCGCCAGAACCCGAAGATCAACACTAAGGAGAATCTGCCGATGCGGCGAATGCTTTTGATATATGTCGCGCTTTGCGGTCTGTCGGCGGGTGCGGCCGCAGCCGACGGCCCGGTGTTCGCGGAACCGGCGGTGCGAGCCGACGCAGTGGCCCCGGTCTTTTCATTCGAGGGCGGGCTACGCTACTGGTACAGTGGAGGCGAAGCATCGAAGGACCTCTACGACAGCAGTGGCGCGGTGATGGTGTCGCGGCTCACATACAACGATCTCGGTGCCCTATCGGGCGAAGTCTTCCTCAACGCGACCCACAATCCGACTGGCATCTTCGTCAAGGGCTTCCTCGGTGCGGGCGGGATCCCCAAGGGTTCTCTTACCGACGAGGATTTCGTGCACCCCTCTTTGTCCCTGAAATCCTATTCGAGCACGTTGTCCGATCAGCACAACGGTCGCATCACGTATTTCACCGCCGACCTCGGATATAATTTCTGGAACACGCCGCGTTACCGCATGGGTGCTTATGTCGGATACAATTTCTGGAACGAGAGCTACCACACCATCCATTGCGCGCAGCAGGCGGCCAATCCGGGGATTTGCGTACCAGCCATTACGAACAATATGGGCGTCATCAGCCAGGATAACGATTGGCATTCGCTGCGACTAGGCCTGGCCGGGCAGACGCAACTCACCGAACGACTCACCCTTTCCGGTGACGTCGCAGTGCTGTTCACGCGGCTTGACGGCAAGGATCAGCACCATCTGCGCCCAGAGATCAATCCGATGCCCGAAGACGGCAACGGACATGGCGTCCAACTCGAGGCAATGTTGAACTACAAAGTCACGGATTTGTTCAACATCGGCGTCGGCGGCCGCTACTGGCGCACGGCAGCTGCTGGCGCCGCTCATTTCGAGAGGACGCCGGGCGGTGGTTGGCCGCAGATCCAGCATTGGGAGGTTGAACGCTACGGCGTGTTCGGGCAGGCGAGCATCAAGTTCTGAGCAAGCACTGCCAGCGCCAGGTTGCCGTTGGACAATCGCAATCCTGCTGCATGGTCAGACGCGGCCGATTTCGCGACATGGCCGAGTCTCGCGAAAGGGTACGGCAGCCGTGAGGCTCGTGTGCGCAACGACACGCCCTGTTCACCGCGTGTTGGTTGCCGTCGCACCTACCCCTCGTTAAGGGAAGCCCGGTCGAGAAAAGCGTCGAATGCGACAGCAACCGCGCGAATCGCGAAGCGATGCTGCCGCCCGCACGCGAACAGGACCGTTTTCGATGTCCACTATCCCGTCCTTGGTCCATTTGCCAAGCGATTCAGGTGAATCTCGAAAACGGCAATAACGCTTACGGCGCGGGCCACGCCGCAAGGATCACATGCCCAGTCTCGCTCACGACCATTACGTCAGCGTCGTGCGGCACCCGCCTGACGTACCGAGCGGTGCCGCCGCATGACGTCTCAATAATCGAGGCTCACAGCAAACAAAGCTGTCGCCTTTGAACGAAACTGTCGCATATCGAACACACGAACCATATCCAAGACCTTGGCGTTTCGTGCTCGGCTAGATCTCAAGGCAAAAAGAGAAGGAAGCGCGAACCAAGGTCCGCCGGCAAGCTTTAGTGTCAACTCGCAGCTGCGTCGCCGGATGGCACGTCACTTGCGAATGCAACTTTGGAAGCCGTTGTGAGGGTCTCCTCACAACTAGCGGAGATGACTATGGCGATTGGTTCACAGTGTTGTATGGCAGCAGTTAACAGATCCATAGATGCCCCGCTGTTTAACAATACGATTCAGCTTCTTCGCCTCTGTTCTTGAACAATTGTCATGAGGGGCTCGTTACCCTGTGAAAGGCGCAGTGCATTGCGCCTCACTTTTAGATCGTGGGGATAAGGGAAGGATCCGCTCTTTGACGCCCTTCCTCTTTTATATCTTTGAACGGAGATTCAGAATGAAGATCACGAGCCTTCTTCTCGGCTCAGCTGCGACCCTCATTGCAGTTTCGGACGCACGCGCCGTCGACGCCGAGCCAGTTGCGGACGAATACGTCAACATCTGCGACGTCTATGGCGCAGGCTTCTTCTATATCCCAGGCACCGAAACCTGCCTGCGCATCGGCGGCTATGTCCGCTATGACATCGGCTTGGGTGACGTCGGCTCGTTGGATGGCGCAAAGGCAACCGACCACGAGGACGGCAGCACCAATGCAACCTGGAAGAAGAATGCCCGCTTCACGGTGAAGACCTGGACGAACCGGGAAACCGAGTTCGGCACGTTGAAGACCTATACCGAAGCCCAAATGAACTTTGGCAATCTCAACGATTATTCGGATCCGGGCAGTACTCAAAACTATGCCTCCAATAGAGATTTCAGGCTGACCTTCGCCTGGATCCAGCTTGGCGACCTTCGAATTGGTAAGGACTGGTCGGCCTTCGACATGTTTATCGGCTATCCCGGCAACGTGCTCAATCAGATGCTCGTGCCCTACGGTGATTTGGAAACCAACGTCATCCAGTACTACTTTGACGCCGGCGACGGCTTTTCGGCCGTGGTTTCCCTTGAAGAAGGCGAAGGCGTGGTCGGCACCATCGATAGCTACGTACCGCACGTGGTCGGCGGCCTGAAATACACACAACAATGGGGCGCGATTACCGGTGTTGCCGCTTATGACAGCAACTACGGATCGGTGGCCGGCAAAGTCCGCGTCGACGTCAATGTCACCAGCGAGCTGTCACTATTCGGAATGTTAGGCTACGGTTCCAATGGCAAGCTGAACGATGATTCCATTAATGCAATCGACGCTCACGGCCGCGGCTTCTACAAAACTTGGGGCGGCAACTGGGCCTTCTGGACTGGCGCCACTTACAAGTTCAACGAGGCAACTGTCTTCAACCTTCAGGTCTCGGGCGATCGGTTCAAGAACTATGGTGTCGCTGCGAACGTCGCCTATACGTTCATTCCAGATTTCACGGTAACAGCCGAAGTCGACTATGACCACTGCGGCGACTTTGGCGTCGGCATGGTGGACCCTTCCAACGTGAACTGGACTAACGCCGACAAAAACAACAGCGTCGGCGGCATCCTGCGTTTCCAACGCTCGTTCTAACGGATGAAGAGCTGCATCCAGGTAATTGCGATGACAGGTAGCAACCGCCACCAGAAGTTTAATCTTTGATCCGGTAGCTCTGAAAGCAGGATTCAGGGGGCAAGATGGGCGTTTCAGACGAGTTGAAGAGCAAACGAAGCGAGCTGGCAGGGCGTGCCCGCGAGCTGGTGGCGGCGCTTGCCAGTTGCAGGCGCAGATCGCGGCCGTCGACAAGGTGATCTCGATCTACGAGCCGGAATGGAAGCCGGACGAGCAGCCGCGGAAGCGCCGCGGCCGTCCGCCGACGGCAATGAGGGAAGGAACTCGACAAGTTTATCGGCGGGACGAACAAGCGACAGATGACGCTCGAGATCCTGCGCACCGCCAGGCGGCCGCTGTCGACCGCCGAATGCGCCCAGGAATTCGCGACAAGGCATGGCCTTTGCGGAGACGACCCCCGGGTCGCCCTCATCGGCAAACCGCCTGTCTCGATCCTTGATGCTCTCCAGAAGGCTGGGCGCGTCCGCCGATGCTGGACGGCCACCGCCGCCTGTGGGAGATCGCTGCCTGAGGCTCAGGCGGGCGCGAACGGCCTGTCGAAGTCCTCGAAGTCCGGATCGGGCGGGCTGTTCCCCTGCCAGTAGCCGCAGAAGTTCCTCGAGGTCGGGTTCCGCATCGCGGCGAACAGGACCAGCGCCGTCAGCTGGCCGTTACTCTTCCGGCGATTGTCCTCGCGCCAGGCAAGATCGGCGACGTTAGACAACCGGAGGGCGATTTGCCGTATCGAGATTGCAGGGCATTCGCTTAGGCCCTCGCCCCACTCCTGCGGCGTACACACTGCGATGTGGCAACGAAGATCGGCAACAATAATCGGCAACCCCTTGCCTATTGCTGACGTAAGTGCCTTACATAAAAGGCAATTGGGATCTTTTAGGATCGGCAAAAAATGCTTGAAACGCCTGCTCGTATCGAGCCCTGTTTTTTCCAGGACACCATCCCGTCCGTCTTAGCGGACCTCACGGTAGAACTGCAGAGGGAGGCAGACAATTTGGGGCGCGGCCTCCATCCAGAATCGGCTGCGGAACTCGCCGACCTGGTTCGGATGATGAATTGCTACTACTCGAACCTGATCGAGGGGCACAACACGCGTCCCAAGGACATCGAAAAGGCACTGGCGGGTGCAGAGGTGGAACCTGAACGGCGAGCATTAGCGCTCGAGGCCAAGGCGCACGTTATCGTCCAGCGCAAAATCGATGAGATGTACTCCAAAGGAGATTTGCCGAGCCCGACGTCGGTTGAGTTCATCGCTTCGGTGCATCGCATGTTCTATGACGAGATGCCCGCAGAATTCAGGTTCATGGAACGACCAGATGGATCGAAGGTCGAGATCGTTCCCGGTGAGTTCAGAAGTCGTCCTGCAAGGAAGTCCAGGGTTCGCCGTCGGCTCAGGTACAACGTCGTTGCACGCGGGCGAGCAGCGGCTTCATCACCGATCCGCCGCACGGCGGCGTTCGACCGTGGGGAATCCCGACCCATCGAGCATTACTGAAACCGAGCCCTGAGCGACTACCCAGACAGGCACCGCCCTCTTAGATGCCCAGTTTCTTGACGCGATGGCGGTTCTTCCTGCCGGTCCAGGCAATGGTCGCCAGGTGACCGTTGGTCACGGTGAACGATTTCGCGATCGCGCAAATGCGACGCCAGAAGGGGCTACTCATCGCGGCGGTCGTTTCGCCCCGAAAGAGACGTTCGGCACGCTGCCACCCTGCGTTAAGACGGCCCAGTCGTCGCCAAGGGGCAGAAAATCTAGCGCGAAACCTCTCAGCAACATTGTAGAATCCGTTTTCGGCAAAATCCAGTTTGCAGCATCTATTTTCATGGGATAGGTTCATTTTTCATGGACACTGGCCGACTTGGACAGGAATTCGAGAGAAGAGCCCAATTTCATGGTATCGGCGCAGCAGAACCAATTTTCAGGCCCTGTTATCGTTTTTCAGGAAGTCCGGCTTCCCGAGACGGCGACCCCGGCCGGCTATAGCGCCCTGATCGGAGCCTATGGTCTCGCTGTGCCATTGCCGCGAACGTTGTCTGCCACCGGCCAGCATCATCGCGTTACCGAACGGAATGGCTGGCGGATCATGACGCCCCGCCATGCTCCGCATCCAACCCTCGAAGGCCACCTAACCTTCGCGCTCAAGTACGAAGGGCTCGACCTAGCCGTCCTCAAGCGGCTCTTCCAAGTGACCGGTCCGGGGCCGATCGAGGCGCTGGTCCGTGAAAGCCCGAGCGGCGGTTATGCCCGCCGAATCTGGTTTTTATATGAATGGCTGACAGGCGCGCGTCTCGATCTGCCCGATGCTGATGCCGGACGCTATGTTCCGATCATCGATCCCGAGCTGCAGTGGTCCGGACCCGAGAAAACCGTCTCGCGCTACCGCATAAAGGACAATCTCCCCGGTACGCCTGAGTTCTGCCCTCTGGTGTTCCGCACCAAGACGCTCGAAAAATTCATCGGCCTTGAGCTGGCGCGACGCGCGGAGGCAATCGTAGCGGACGTGCCGCGCGACCTCCTTGCTCGGACCGCCGCCTTTCTTTTGCTCAAAGACTCCCGATCAAGCTACGCGATCGAGGGCGAGCGCCCGCCGGAAGATCGCATCCAACGCTGGGGCCGCGCTATCGCCGAAGCTGGCCGGCAACCAATCGATCGCGATGAGTTGCTTCGCCTGCAAAGAATTGTCCTCGGCGATGCCCGTTTCGTGAGACTTGGCTTTCGAAAGGAGGGAGGCTTCGTCGGTGAGCATGACAGGGAGAATCGCATGCCCCTGCCCGATCACATCAGCGCTCGGCCTGAGGACCTGCCGCGGCTGATTGACGGGATGATGGCCTTCGATCAAGGCCCCGCGAAAAACCTTGATGCAGTCATCGCCGCCGCTATCCTCGCCTTCGGCTTTGTCTATATCCACCCGTTCGAGGACGGAAACGGCCGTATTCACCGCTATCTAATCCATCACGTCCTTGCCACGCACGGCTTCAATCCGTCGGGAGTGGTGTTTCCCGTCTCGGCCGCGATCCTGGACCAGATAGATGAGTACCGGCGCGTGCTCGAGAGCTATTCCCGGCGCCTTTTGCCATTGGTCCACTGGGAAGCGACGCCGCAATTCAACGTCCGGGTGCTGAATGACACCGGGGATTTCTACCGATTTTTCGACGCAACCCCGCAAGCCGAATTCCTCTATTCCTGCGTTCAAAGGACGATCGAACGGGACCTTCCCGACGAAACCGCTTTTCTGCAGCGCTACGATCATTTCCGGCGACAGATCGGTACCTTTATCGACCTGCCCGACCGGCTAACCGATCTACTCTTCCGTTTCCTCCATCAGAATGGTGGCCACCTGTCGAACCGCGCCCGCCAAAAGGAATTCGCCGAGCTGACCAACGACGAGGCAAGGCGCATCGAAGCGATCTACGCGCAAACCTTTGGTGCCGATTGAAGGCGAGCTCATCGCAAGAATCGAACTTTCAGTCCGGTGATTTGACAATCTTCTTGTCCCTTCCCCGCCCTGTCTCGGGCGCGCGATTTGTCGCCGCCATGTGCGCGAACTGTTTCCCGCAGTTTGATCAGCAGCCGATCAGCGCCGCGGCCTGCCCGCTGCCCGAACGCGCTTGACAAAGCGGCGCCGGCCCGGTCAATTCGCAAGCATTCACCAGGGGAGTCCCGGCAAGGGGCTGAGATACTGCTGGCTTTGCGGCGCAGTGACCCGTTGAACCTGATCCAGTTCATACTGGCGGAGGGACGGTGCAAGCGCTTTGCGGGAGTTCATGCCCGAAGACCTGTCTCGGCAGGTAAACCGAAGCGTCTTTTCATCCTTCCGGCACAGAACTGGGTCTCCAATGCAACGAGCAAAGGAGCCTCAAATGAATGCCCTGACCCCGACCGTATCGACCGGGCCGCTGCCGGCTTCGCGGAAGATCCACAAACCCGGCGTCCTGCATCCGCGAATCAGGGTGCCGATGCGCGAGATCGCGGTGCACCCGACTGCCGGCGAGCCGCCGGTGACGGTCTACGACCCGTCAGGCCCCTACACCGACCCCGCGATCGAAACCGATATCGAGAAGGGCCTTACCCGGTTTCGGCAAGACTGGATTGCCGCGCGCGGCGATGTCGAAGCCTATGATGGTCGCCACCTCAGGCCCGAGGACAACGGATTTGCGACAGGCGAGCGCCTGACGCGGGGATTTCCGATCCGCAACCGTCCGCTGCGGGCCAAGGCCGGCAAGGCCGTGACGCAGCTTGCCTATGCGCGCGCTGGCATCATCACGCCCGAAATGGAATTCGCGGCCATCCGCGAGAATCTCGGTCGCGAGATGCTGCGCGGCAGGCTTGAACAGGACGGCGAGGCATTTGGCGCATCGATCCCGGATTTCGTCACACCGGAATTCGTACGCGACGAGGTGGCGCGGGGCCGCGCGATCATTCCCGCCAACATCAATCACCCCGAGAGCGAGCCGATGATCATCGGCCGCAATTTCCTGGTGAAGATCAACGCCAATATCGGCAATTCCGCCGTCACCTCCTCGATGGCCGAAGAGGTCGAAAAGATGGTCTGGGCGATCCGCTGGGGCGCCGACACTGTCATGGACCTGTCGACCGGCCGCAACATCCACAACATCCGCGAATGGATCGTGCGCAACGCGCCGGTGCCGATCGGCACGGTGCCGCTCTACCAGGCGCTGGAGAAGGTGGGCGGCGTCGCCGAAGATCTGAGCTGGGAGGTCTATCGCGACACGCTGATCGAGCAGGCCGAGCAAGGCGTCGACTATTTCACCATTCATGCAGGCGTGCGGCTGCATTATATCCCGCTGACCGTCGACAGGGTCACGGGCATCGTCTCCCGCGGCGGCTCGATCATGGCGAAATGGTGTCTGCACCATCATCGCGAAAGCTTCCTCTACGAGCATTTCGATGAGATATGCGATATCGCCCGGGCTTATGACGTCTCCTTCTCGCTCGGCGACGGCCTTCGCCCCGGCTCGATCGCCGATGCCAATGATAAAGCGCAGTTCGCCGAGCTGGAGACGCTTGGCGAACTGACTAAGATCGCCTGGGCAAAGGACTGCCAGGTGATGATCGAAGGCCCGGGCCATGTTCCCATGCACAAGATCAAGCAGAACATGGACAAGCAGCTTGCCGTTTGCGGTGAGGCGCCTTTCTACACGCTTGGGCCGCTGACCACGGACATCGCGCCCGGCTACGACCACATCACCTCCGGCATCGGCGCCGCCATGATCGGCTGGTTCGGCACAGCCATGCTCTGCTATGTGACGCCGAAGGAACATCTCGGACTGCCCGACCGCAACGACGTCAAGACCGGGGTCATCACATACAAGATCGCCGCGCATGCAGCCGATCTCGCCAAGGGGCACCCGGCGGCGAAGATCCGCGACGACGCGCTGTCGCGGGCGCGGTTCGAGTTCCGCTGGGAAGACCAGTTCAACTTGTCGCTCGATCCCGAGACGGCGCGTTCGCTCCACGACGAGACGTTGCCCAAGGAGGCGCATAAAGTCGCGCACTTCTGCTCGATGTGCGGACCGAAATTCTGCTCCATGCGCATCTCCCACGACATTCGCGCGGAAGCGCAAAAGGAGGGGATGGCGGCGATGGCGGAGAAATACCGCGCAGGCGGCGATCTCTATATGCCGGTCAAAACGTCGGAAGAACAGCCTTCGGCGCTTGATGATCAGGCGTCGCGCTGAGTCATGCGCCGTGTGCTTGTCAAAGGCGCCGGTGTGGCAGGCCTCACCGTCGCCCATGAATTGGCTGCGCGGGGTGCGTCGGTTACGGTTGCTGAAATCAGGGGCCGGATAGGCGGCAAGGCCTCCTGGCTTGCCGGCGGTATGCTCGCTCCCTGGTGCGAGCGCGAAAGCGCCGAAGAGGCGGTTGTCACGCTCGGCAAAACTTCGGCCGAGTGGTGGGAAAGGACACTGCCCGGGCTCGTGACGAAAGCCGGTACTCTCGTTGTCGCCCATGCGCGCGATGCATCCGAGCTTGCCCGTTATGCGGCTCGCACGGGCAATTGCGAATCCGTCGACGAAGAGGCGCTTGCCGCCCTCGAGCCCGATCTTGCCGATCGCTTCCGCGAGGGGGTGTTCTTTGCCGGCGAAGCTCATCTCGATCCGCGCCGGGTTCTCGAAGCGCTGGCCGGCAAACTGCGCACAATGGGCGTCATCTTCCTCTTCGAGGCGGGCGAGATCGCTCCTTCCGGCTTCGATCAGGTGATCGATTGCACGGGCATGGCGCGGGCCGACGACGACTTGCGCGGCGTGCGCGGCGAAATGCTGATCCTCCACACGCGTGAGGTCTCACTCGCCCGGCCGGTGCGTCTGCTCCATCCGCGTCATCCGATCTATGTGGTGCCGCGGGCCGATCATCACTTCATGGTCGGCGCGACCATGATCGAAAGCGACCATGACGGGCCGATTACCGCCCGTTCGCTTATGGAGCTCCTTAATGCGGCCTACGCACTTCATCCGGCGTTCGGCGAGGCCGAGATCGTCGAAACGGGCGTGGGCGTTCGCCCTGCCTATCCCGACAATCTGCCACGGGTAAAGCGTCGGAGGGACGGCGCGATCACGATCAACGGCCTTTACCGGCACGGTTTCCTGCTTTCACCGGCCATGGCCGAGCAGGCTGCCGACCTTCTCTTCAATTCATCTGCCGACCTGGAGTCTGAAAATGAAGCTGATCGTCAACGGCGAAGCGCTTGAAGCCAAGGCGGCGACGCTCGACGCCCTTTTGAAGGAGCTGGACTACGAGGGCGGCTGGCTCGCCACCGCGCTGAACGGCGATGTCGTACCCGCGGCCAAACGGCCGGAATTCCAGTTGAGCGAGGGCGATCGGATCGAAATCCTGTCGCCCATGCAGGGAGGCTAGCCGATGTTCGAGCTTTTCGGGACAAAATTGGCCTCGCGTCTGCTGCTGGGCACCGCGCAATATCCTTCCCCGGCGGTGCTCGCCGAAGCGGTCAAGGCCTCGGGCACCTCGGTGGTGACGGCCTCGCTGCGCCGTGAAATGGCTGGCGGCAGGGGCGGCGAGAAATTCTGGTCGCTGGTCAACTCCCTCGGTGCGAGAATCCTGCCCAACACCGCCGGCTGTCACTCCGTGAGGGAAGCCGTCACGACTGCGAAGATGGCGCGCGAGGTCTTCGGCACGTCCTGGATCAAGCTCGAAGTGATCGGCAATCACGACACGCTGCAGCCCGACGTGTTCGGCTTGGTCGAGGCGGCCCGCATCCTTTGCGAGGACGGCTTCGACGTATTCCCCTATACCACCGACGACCTTGTCGTCGCCGAGCGGCTGCTGGGGGCAGGCTGCAAGGTCCTGATGCCGTGGTGCGCGCCGATCGGTTCGGCGCTCGGGCCGGTCAACATAATGGCGCTCCGTTCGATGCGCGGGCATTTCCCCGACGTTCCGTTGATCATCGATGCGGGGCTCGGACGCCCGTCGCACGCGGCAACCGTCATGGAGCTTGGCTTCGACGCCGTGCTCCTCAACACGGCGGTCGCCAAGGCTGCCGATCCTGTGGGCATGGCGCGGGCTTTCAGCAAGGCGGTCGATGCCGGCCGCGAAGCCTATGGTTCGGGCCTGCTCGAGCCGCGCGACGTCGCCGTGCCATCGACGCCTACGATCGGCAGGGCGGTTTTTTCATGAAGCTCGATCCCTTCTACCTTATCGTCGACAGCGCCGCCTGGATCGAGCGGCTGGTGCCGCTCGGCGTCAGGCTGGTGCAGCTACGCATCAAGGACATGGACGAGGACAGGCTGCGTATGGAGGTCCGCAAGGCAAAAGCCTTGTGCGCACGACACGACTGCCAGCTCATCGTCAACGATCATTGGCGCCTGGCGATCGAGGAGCGCTGCGACTTCGTCCATCTCGGCCAGGAGGATCTGCAGGCCGCCAACCTGCCGGAGATACGGGCGGCCGGCATCAGGCTCGGACTGAGCACCCACGACTATGCTGAGCTGGAGACGGCCATGGCAGCCACGCCCGACTACGTCGCGCTCGGTCCCGTTTATCCGACCATCCTGAAGAAGATGAAATGGGCGCCGCAGGGGCTCGGAAGGGTTCGCGCCTGGAAGGACGCTGTCGCACCCATTCCGCTGGTCGCTATCGGCGGCCTCAATCCCGAGCGGCTCGACGGCGTTTTCGGAGCCGGTGCCGACAGCGCTGCGGTGGTGACGGACATAACGCTGAACCCGGATCCCGAGGCCCGCACCGGGGAATGGATCGAAAAGACTGCCCCATGGCGCTGAACCGAGACCCATATGTGCTCGTCGTCGGCGGATCGGATTCCAGTGGAGGCGCGGGAATTGCGCGCGACATCGAGACGATCTCTGGCATTGGCTTGCGAGCTTGCGTTGCCGTCACCGCGGTAACGGTGCAGACACACCAATCCGTCACGGCAATCCACCATATGCAGCCCGGTCTGGTCGCCGATCAGATGCGCGCGGCGCTGCGGGCCAACAGAGTGTCGGCGATAAAGATCGGCATGCTTTCGACGGGACGCGTCGTCGAGGCGGTTGCCGCTGTGCTCAGCGAAAATCCGCGAATACCGGCAGTCCTCGACCCGGTGCTGGCTTCCTCGTCGGGCAGGCAACTGCTGGAACCGGGTGCGATCGGGGTCCTGAAGCGCGATCTCATGCCGCTTTGCCGTCTCGTCACGCCGAACCTTGTCGAGCTGGCGATCCTGACCGGTTCGGATTTGGCCGTGGACGACGATGATGCGCTGCGGCAGGGGCGGCGATTGCTTGCGGACGGGCCGCAGGCGCTGCTGATCAAAGGCGGCCATGCGGAAGGACCTACGTCCACAGACATCCTGTTGAGTCCCGGCCGGGAACCCATCCGCTTCGACATGCCCAGGCTTGCCGGATCTATGCGTGGAACCGGCTGCATGCTGACCAGCGCGATCGCGGCGCATCTAGCGACCGGGGATTTGATCGAGAAAGCCGTGCTCCAGGCCAAGCTTCTTGTCTTCGAAAAGATTTCGAAGAACCCCATGTGGGGATCGGGCTCGCGATAGTCGCCCCTGCTTCGCCTCGAAGGATCATGTTCGCCGGCCGAATGCGTCATGACTAACGCATCTGGATGCTGGCCGCTTCTTGTGGCTCTTGTTCGTCGATTGGTGATTTCGGTTCAGCCGACAATAAGCGGCGGGAGGATCGCCGCCACTTTTTTATCGTTTAGGACAGCGATTGCGATCGGCTCCAAGACGAGCGTCGTACGGGCGCTGCCGTGCAGCACACTTGCGATAGGGCATCCTCATGCTGACGATTCGGGGTTGACGATGCACCATCCTACTGAGGGACTACATGTCTGGCTTTGAAGCTCGCAGAATATGAGCAAAGGGGTGGGCGAATTTGTTTGCTTTGCTGGCAGCTGTGCAGGCCCTCCTGATCATAGATCGCCACGCTCCAGGACTTTCAATCGAGTCATACCGGTATGATGCCGCCTGGAAGACCGCGGTCATGTTTTTCGGCATCCTGAAATTGGCGGTGGTGGGCCATCCAGCACGATCCATGACGAGCACGGCGTGTGCGGCCCTTTTCAACATGGCGGCTGATCTCGTCCATAGGGCGTTGCGTGGCCTCAGTGTCGCCAAAGGGCAGACCCAGAGCGGCACCGGCGCCGCGCCGGGCAAATTGCGCCAAGCAGATATGCACTCTTTTAGCGCTGATGGGCCGCCTGCTGAAAATCGGTTTCTATCCTGACGGGATGCCATTGGTGGTTCGGACCGCCTCCCCGCAATTTCGTGCGGTGCGCCGCGCGCATTAGACGGACCCTCCTTGCGGTGATAAACGATACCTGTCTAACAGCTATTTGTTGGTTATTGGGTGAGGCCTTGGTGAGATCGCCACGGATCAGTCTGCAGCAGCTCCGCGCATTGCTGGCGGTGCACGACGAAGGAGGCTTCCGGCGCGCCGCCGAACGTTTGAACACTTCGCAGTCAGCGGTCAGCCGGACAATCCAGACGCTCGAAGCCGAGTTGGGCGTTCCGGTGTTCGAGCGCACCGCTCGAGGGGTGAAACCGAGTTCGGTCGGAAGAAATCTCCTTCAGTACTCCCGGGCGATCGTAGGTGGCCTGGACGAAATCTCGATCAAGGCGCTTTCCGCGATTCGTGGCGAAGTCGGGCAGTTGAAGATCGGCTACAATGAAATCTCGATCCGAACGTTTTTGCCGAAGATGCTGGCCAAGTTCTACCGGCAGTATCCAAATGTGGATCTGCGCCTAATCAGCCAGGCGACATCGGAAATGATCCCCGAAAACACCGCGGGGACGATCAGCCGCGGCGAGGTCGATATCGGGTTCGTGGTCGGGCCTGTTGTAGACGATGAGTTGGACGCCATACATCTTTTCGAAGACCACGTAGCTCTCGCAGTCGCTAAGACCCATAGATTGGCGCAGCGGGAATCGATCTCGGCCTCCGAACTGAAAGACGAACACATTTTGCTGTGGTCGACTGAACCTTGGCAGATTTACACCCGTCGTATCAACAATATCTGCCGCCAGGCTGGTTTCCTCCCGCGGCCCTCCATCATGATGCAGGACAACGAAAGTGCGTTCGCTCTCGTAGAAGAGAACGTCGGGGTCGTCTTGATCGCAAGCTCGGTGGCTGCCACCTACTCAAACCGCGTCGCCACGGTAGCTATTCTGGAAGACCCAGAGCCGTTCCACCTTTACGCGGCTTGGCGGAAGGACAATACCGCACCCGTCTTACGAAACTTCATCGATATCGTCTCACGAAGCGATGCTGGAGGCTCCTCGACACTGGACCCGCTGCGTGGCCATCGCTCAATCGCCTAGTACTTGACCATTGTCCCTGATTTTTGGAACCGGGGACTATTGTTACGCGCGGGATCTATGCTCACCGGCGTAAGAATCTGGGAAAACGACCTCAGGTCCACATCTGGTGATTCCCGAACACCCGCGAGGTGACAATGCCTCGGTCACTGGGCCCGATCTTAGCCCGACATGATTGTGGCCTAGACGTTATGACCGTGGTCTGAGCGGCGGCCCGCCCTTAGTCTTTGCAGCTGTTAAGCAAACGGGGGTTGCTTCGGGGAGTGCCCGAGCCGAGCCCCAGCGAAGAAAGGACGGGCCATGAAGCAAGATAGCGTCTTTTACGTAGGTGTCGATGTGTCGAAGGCGAAGCACGCCATTGCGGTTGCCGAGAGTGGTCGCAATGGGGAGGTCCGGTTTTTCGGCGAGATCGAGGCGAGGCCGGCGGCGGTCGAGCGCTTCGTGCGCAGGCTGGAGAAAAAGCATCCTCGCCTGCATTTTTGTTACGAAGCCGGCCCGACCGGCTACGGGCTCTGCCGGCAGATCGTCGAGCTCGGTCAGCGCTGCGATGTCGTTGCGCCTTCGCTGATCCCCAAGCGCCCGGGCGAGCGCGTCAAGACGAACCGGCGCGATGCGGTCAGCCTAGCACGGCTGTTGCGGGCCGGAGAACTGAAGGGAATCTGGGTTCCAGACGCGGTGCATGAAGCGGTGCGCGACATGGTGCGGGTGCGTGCCGCGGCGAGCGAGGATCTGCGCAAGAAGCGCCAGATGCTGCTTTCGTTCCTGCTGCGCCATGGCCGGGTCTTTACCGGTTTCAAGAACTGGACCCGGGCTCATGCCCGCTGGCTGGCGGCGCAAAAGTTCGACCATCCGGCACAGCAGATCGTGTTCCAGGACCAGGTCGACGTGATCACCGATGCGCAGGCTCGGCTGGAGCGGCTGGATGCGCAGTTGGCCGAGCTGGTACCGAGCTGGTCGATGGCGCCGGTGGTGGCGGCCTATCAGGCGCTGCGTGGTGTGTCCTTCATCGTCTCCGTCACCTTTGTCAGCGAAGTCGGCGATGTCCGCCGCTTCGACAATCCGCGCCAGCTGATGGCCTTTCTCGGCCTGGTGCCCTCGGAGCGCTCGACCGGCGAGACGGTCAAGCGCGGTGGCCTGACATTGGCCGGCAATCGCCGCGCCCGCCGCGTCCTGATCGAAGGCGCTTGGGCCTACCGCTATCCCGCCAGGGTGACGGAGCCCATTCGCGTCCGCCTCGAGGGCCTGCCGAAGGCGGTACGCGAGATCGCCTGGAAGGCGCAGACCCGGCTTTGCGCCCGCTACCGGCGCCTGATGGCCGCGGGCAAGAAGAAACCCATCGTCGTTGCGGCGATCGCGCGCGAGATGGCGGCGTTCCTGTGGGCCATTGGCCACCAGGTCGAACCGGTCAACTGAAATGCGGTGCGCTTGCTGTTCATCGAAGGTCAGGATCCCGGTAAGCGCGCGCCCGGCGCGGGCGCCGCCGGATTGAGGGCTCTGCCCGCGCCGGATCTCTCGGCGGAAAAACCGGGCAGTACGGCGACGGGATGTGGCCACGGTGGGGAACTCCCGTCCCTAACTATGTGGCTGGGCATCAGCCCAACGCCCGATGCTAGACAGGGATAGCCCAGGACGGATTACGGAAGTGCGGTAACCAACCCGCGGATAAGAGCTGGATCAACCGTCGTCTCAAGCCCATCCCGTCTCCGTGCTGCCCCCTCATCAATGACGAACAAACCTGTGGCAAAAGACATAGGGCGAAAAAACGTCATCCCTCATTCTTGACCACGGTGATGATGTTGGATGCCCAGAGCGTGTCCAATAACCGGAGGGGAGTCCAGTAATGAAGGGCGAAGCGAACGCCTAGCCACTCACCACGAAGCTTTCAAAATAAAGATCTCATCTTCACTCACGAAAGCGCATTCCGCACCACGAATCTCGAGTTGCAATTTGGCGTACGTCTCCCCAACTGCATGTCGGGCATAAGTCTGGACCAGCCTCTTTTCGCCGATTTACAAAGCGTAAGTGAGGTCGCATTTGCAAACATCTGGAAAAGACTAGGCTCAACATAGTGAAACGCACCCTCGCCGGGTAGCCCTAGTTCATACCGTGACCTCGGGCGAAACGTCGCTCTCTCCAGCCTGGAACCTATCCCGCTTCTCTCACCGCGCCCAGGCTCGAGAGGCATCTTGATTGGCGCGGGTCGGTGCTGCTCATCCCCGTTTTGAGGACGAGCGCAGCCAGTGCCACGGGAGCGGCGGTGCTGTGCTGCAATTTTCCTCTGTTGTTTGCGGGAAGGGTTCAGGTCCGGCGGCGTCAGCGGGCCGCGGCGCTTATTCGAGGTGGGCCAGGGCAAATTCGTCCGCGTATGGACAGGCTGAAGCCATTGCGACCTTGATCCGACGCACCGAGACACGGGCTTGTACGCCGATCTTCAGCAGTTTCAATCTGATCGTGCCGCGGCTGGCGTTGGCGAGCCGGGTATGGGCGAGACCGAGGCGACGCAGGGCGCAGATCAGGACATACGCAAACGAGACGAACCAGAGCCGCAGCTGATTGGCGCGCATGGAGAACTGGTACGATCGGCGTAGAGGTCTCGAGCTGGCATTCTTTGATCCGGTTCTCCATGTCGCCGCGGGCGCAGTAGAGCTCCTCGTAAAGCGCCCGTGCCGCCCAGCGACCCGGCTTTGAGTGAGGTCACGACGAAGCTCGGATTGGCCCCCTGCGGCACGGCTCGTTGGCACGACGATTCCGGCATCGCCAGAAGAAGCACCAACCGCTAGACCGCGCAGATCCAAAAACGTGACCCAGTGCCCTCATTCTGCAGAAGGACTGCGGAAGAAACTCCGATGATTCCTGCTCAGGGTTCACCGATCTCACTTTCTCATCGCGCTATATCAATTTGCTGTTGGACAGGCTCGCCGCCTCCGCGAATGGTGCTGTCATCCAAATTTCACAGGTGTGATTGCTATGGACCTGACTCAGTTCAATGTTGACGAATTATTCCAGAAGAGCATCGTCTGGGATGCTCATTGCGGAATGGACCCTCAGATCCCGATCGACGTCAATTCGCTTGAGCGAATCCGGAAGGCCGGGTTCACGTTCGTCAGCACCAACGTCGGTTATGACGTGTTGCCTTGGCATGATACATTTCCGGTCATAGCCGGCTACCGCAAGTTCCTGAGCGACAACACGGACAAGTACATTCTCGTTTCCAGCGTCGCAGACGTGCTTGCGGCCAAGCGGGAAGGAAAGCTAGCGGTATCCATGGACATCGAGGGCGTATCGGCACTCGACAACAAGATTGAGCTCGTCGAGACCTACCATCGCCTGGGCGTTCGCCAGATCTCATTCGTCTATAACAAGGACAACGCTGCAGGCGGCGGCTGCCATGGCGCCAACACAGGGATCACTCCGTTCGGCCGGGAGGTCATCAGGGAGATGAACCGCATCGGCTTGCTCGTTGACGGAACGCACTGCAGTCCCAGGATGTCGATCGACATGGCAGAAACCTCGTCGAAGCCGATCATCATCAGCCATTCCAACAGCCGCGCTCTCCACGACCACCCTCGCAACATCTGGAATGAGCAGGCTGTTGCCTGCGCGCACACCGGGGGCGTGATCGGCGTTACCGGAATTCGTATCTTCCTGACAAATGCAGGTGACAACACCTCCAATATCGATCTCCTCGTGAGGAACATCGATCATTACTGTGAATTGGTCGGCCCACAGCACGTGGGCATCGGAACCGATTTTGCGGAGATAACGGCTGCGCTTTCGACGCGCTTCGCCAGTGCAACCGATTACTGGCCGCCGGAGCATTACCCGGCCGGAGCCGACCTCGGCTTCGTAGATATCGAGATGTTCGCCCAGATCACGGCCGCCCTTTCGGCAAGGGGCTATAGCAATAAGGACATCAGCGGAATTCTTGGCGGCAACTTCATGCGAGCAGCAGCGGCGAACTGGGAGTAGGCATTGGCAGCCGGCGGCAGTCGAAAGAGGCGCTGCCCGATTCTGACAAGCCTAGCGCAGGAAGACGACGCTATTGAGGACCACGCTTTATGGCGAAGACCGCCACTCCCATGGCTTACGACGTCGGCATAATCGGGGCAGGCATCGCGGGGTGTTCGACCGCCTATTACCTGGCCCGCCAGGGCGTGCGCGTTGCGGTTTTCGATCGCGGTCCGATCGCAGGAGAACAGTCAAGCCGCGCGTGGGGTTTCATCCGAAAGCAGGGCCGCCACCCGGCTGAAATCCCGTTGGCAGCTGAGGCTTCTGTCCTTTGGGACGAGATCACCGATGAGTTCGGCTTCGAATCCACCCAGCGCGTGAAGTCAGGTATCCTTATGCCTGCTGAAACGCCCGAAGACGAACAGGTCGTGGAAACGAGTTATCGCGATGCGCAGACGCACGGGCTGACTTCGGAAATACTGGATGCGAAAGCGCTCAAGGAAAAGCTTCCCGAACTCTCTGGAAGCTGGCGGTGCGCGCTGTTCACGCGAGATGACGGACACGGCGATCCCAAGTTGTCGACACACACGCTAGCCCGCGCGGCAAAGGCGGCTGGTGCCAAGTTCTTCAACGACGAGGTCGTCATTGACTTTACGAGGACAAGCGGCCGCGTGACAGGCATCCGCACGCTGCGGAACACTTATCAATGCGCCAAGATAGTCGTCGCCAGTGGTATCGGGTCAAGGAGGCTCCTCGCGAAACTTAGCTACAACCTACCCGTACAGAACATCCGATCATCGGTGGGCCTGACGACAGCCACCACTCCGTTCACTCAAATTGCCATGTGGGCGCCGACTACGGCTTACCGACCCAGGCCAGATGGGTCCTTCATCATCGGAAACGGTTATCGGAATGCCGGAACTGACTACGACCTGACGCTCCAGGCCTTCACAAACCTTCGGTATTTCCTGCCCGCTCTAAAGCAAAACCAAGGCTTGCTACGTATCGGGTTCGGACGTGACACTATCAGAAGCTTGACGGATCTGCTGCCGGGAAACGGCAAGCATAGGCCGCTCTCGGAGCCTGCCACGAATATCGCGAAGGTGAAACAGAACCTGGCCGAGTTTCGTGCCCTCTTCCCCCACATCAGCGACCTGACTTTGGCGGACAGCTGGGCCGGACGGATCGACACGACACCGGACCTCATTCCCATCATTGACTGTGTTCACAGCTACGACAATGTATACGCTTTGTGCGGGTTTAGCGGTCACGGCTTCGCCCTGGGTCCTGTCGTAGGTAAACAGATGAGCCAGTGGATCGTCGATGGCGCGCCGTCTCTCGATTTGAGCAAGTTCAAGTCCTCCAGGTTCACTGACGGTGACTACGAAATTATAAAGGCTGCGTAAAACCTCACGACAGTCAGTTCCGCACTGCAGCCGCGCAGATCTCATCTCAGCTCATGGACCACGCTTACCGCCCACTAGCTGGCGCGTGCAAGGCGAAGCAGGGGCGCTTTGGTCAGTTATTGCTAGTCCGGGTGCCGACTGGAACGCCCAGATTCACTGACATGACCCCTTCGGCCTCGGCAGGCTCCACCATTTCCGGTGTAGATACCCTGTCAGATCGACAGCCATCGCCCGGAGCGTGAGCGATTTGTCTCTGCGGTTCAACAGGCTGGAACAGTCGTTCTCAGTTTCCACCGCTTTCCATGCGCCGTCCCTTGATGGCCTTCTCCAGCCAGCCGATCTCCATTTCCGGGACGGAGGACAACAGAAGGTCGGTATAGGCGTCGAAGGGCGGCGTCAGCACATTGCTCTTGGAGCCGTAGCGCACCACCTCGCCGCGATACATCACCGCGATGGAGTCGGCGATCGACTTCACGGTCGCGAGGTCGTGGGTGATGAAGAGATAGGCCACCTTCTCGATCTGCTGCAGGTTGAGGAGCAGCTTCAGGATGCCGTTCGCGACCAGCGGGTCGAGCGCCGACGTCACCTCGTCGCAGATGATCAGCTTCGGCTTGGCGGCGAGCGAGCGGGCGATGCAGACGCGCTGCTTCTGGCCGCCGGAAAGCTCGGCCGGATAACGATCGATGAAGCCCTTGCCCATCTCGATCTCGTCGAGCAGCTCGGCGACGCGCTTGTCGCGCTCGCGGCCCTTCATGCCGAAATAGAACTCCAGCGGCCGCCCGATGATGGTGCCCACCGTCTGGCGCGGATTCATCGCCACGTCGGCCATCTGGTAGATCATCTGCAGCTGGCGCAAGTCTTCCTTCGGCCGGTCGGCCAGTCGGTTGCCGAGCGTGCGGCCGTCGAAGACGACGCTGCCCTGCTCCGGCGGCAACAGGCCGGTGATGGCGCGCGCCAGCGTCGATTTGCCGGAGCCGCTCTCGCCGACGACGGCCAGCGTCTGGCCCGGATGGATGTCAACCGAGACGTTCTTGAGCACCTTGACGTGGCCGCCGCCATAGGCGGCCGTCACGTTCTTCACCGAAAGCATCGGAGTCGTGCCCGGCTGCTGCTCCTGATGCGCGATCTCATGCACCGAGACCAGCGCGTTGGTGTATTCCTGGCGCGGCTCCTTGATGATCTGGCGCGTGCCGCCCCACTCGACCAGCCGGCCGTGGCGCAGCACCATGATCTCATCCGAAACCTGCGCGACCACGGCGAGGTCGTGGGTGATGTACAAGGCCGCGACATGGGTGTCGCGGATGGCGTCCTTGATCGCCGCCAGTACATCGATCTGCGTCGTCACGTCGAGCGCCGTGGTCGGCTCGTCGAAGACGATCAGATCGGGTTCCGAGCAGAGGGCCATCGCCGTCATCACGCGCTGCAATTGGCCGCCGGAGACCTGATGCGGGAAGCGCTCGCCGATGGTTTCGGGGTTGGGCAGGCTGAGCTTCTTGAACAGCGCGACGGCGCGCTTCTCGGCTTCCGCCCGGGTAGCCGTACCGTGCAGAAGCGAGGCCTCCACCACCTGGTCCATCAGCCGGTGCGCCGGATTGAAGGCCGCCGCCGACTGGGCGACATAGCACACTTCGCGGCCGCGAAGTTTGCGCAAGCCGTCCTTGCCGCCTTTCAGGATGTCGCGGCCGTTGAGGATGACCTCGCCGCCGGTGATGCGCACGCCGCCACGCCCGTAGCCCATGGAAGACAGGCCGATGGTCGACTTGCCGGCGCCGGATTCGCCGATCAGACCGAGCACCTTGCCCTTCTCCAGCGTCAGCGAGACATCGTGGACAAGGGTGATGGTCCTCGGCGCCTCGCCGGGCGGATAGACGGTCGCCTCGATGCGCAGATTGCGGATGTCGAGCAGGCGGCCGGAATTTGCTTTGTTGTCTGCCATCACCCGCGCCCTCCCTTCAGGCTGGCCGTGCGGTTGAGCACCCAGTCGGCGACGAGATTGACCGAGATCGCCAGCGCCGCGATCGCCGCGGCCGGGATGAGCGCCGCCGGAATGCCGAAGACGATGCCGTCCTTGTTTTCCTTGACCATGCCGCCCCAGTCGGCGTCCGGCGGCTGCACGCCGAGGCCGAGGAAGGAGAGCGTGGACAGGAAAAGCACGGCATAGATGAAGCGCAGGCCGAGTTCCGAAACCAGCGGCGACACCGCATTGGGCAGGATCTCGCGGAAGATGATCCAGCCGCTGCCCTCGCCGCGTAGTTTCGCGGCTTCGACATAGTCCATGACGTTGATGTCGACCGCCACCGCGCGTGACAGGCGATAGACGCGGGTCGAATCGAGGATGCCCATCACCAGGATCAGCGTCACCAGGTTGGACGGCAGCACCGACAGCACGACGAGGCCCATGATCAAGGTCGGGATCGACATCAAGAGGTCGACGAGACGCGACAGGATGGTGTCGAACCAGCCGCCGAACACCGCGGCCGAGAAGCCGAGGATGGCGCCGAGCGAGAAGGAAAGCGCGGTCGCCAGCACCGCGATGAACAGCGTTATGCGCGCGCCGTAGATCATGCGCGACAACAGATCCCGGCCGAGATTGTCGGTGCCCAGCCAATGCGCCGACGACATCGGCTCCCAGACATCGCCGACGATCTCGGCATTGCCATGCGGCGCGATCAAGGGCGCGAATACGGCCATCAGCACAAACAAAGTCGTCAGCACAAGGCCGATCAGCGATGCGATGGGGATGCGTCTGATAGCGAGCATGCCGCCCCCCTTACTTCGGATGCCTGAGCCGCGGATTGGCGACGATCGCCGCGATGTCCGCGATGATGTTGAGGCTGATATAGACGGCTGCGAAGATCAGGCCGACCGCCTGCACGACTGGAACGTCGCGTTTGGTGACATGGTCGACGAGATACTGCCCCATGCCGGGATATACGAAGATCACCTCGACCACGACGACGCCGACCACCAGATAGGCGAGGTTCAGCATCACGACGTTTATGATCGGCGCGATCGCATTCGGGAACGCATGCTTGCGGATAACAGCGAAGGCCGAGAGCCCCTTGAGCTCCGCCGTCTCGACATAGGCCGATTGCATGACGTTGAGGATTGCCGCGCGCGTCATGCGCATCATGTGGGCGAGCACCACCAGCGTCAGCGCCGCCGCCGGCAGCGCGATCGCCTGCAGCCGTTCGCCGACAGACATCCCGTCATAGACGGTGGAGATCGCGGGGAACCACTGATGCTCGACCGCGAAGTAGAAGACCAGAAGGTAGCCGATGAAGAACTCCGGGAAGGACGTCGAGGCAAGCGCCACGCCGGAGATAAGCTTGTCGACCCAGCCGTTACGGTAGCGCACCGCGATCAGGCCAAGCGTGATCGCCAGCGGAATGGCAACGATCGCCGCCCAAAAGGCCAGGAACAGCGTGTTCCACAGCCGTTCCTTGATCGATGTCGCGATGTCCTGCCCGCTCGACATGGCGGTGCCGAGGTCGCCGGTCAGCACGCCACCCAGCCAGTGGAAGTAGCGCATATAGGCGGGCTGGTTGAGCCCGAGCTGCTCGCGCAGGTTGGCGAGCGACTCCGGCGTCGCCGACTGTCCAAGTATGGCTTGCGCGACGTCGCCGGGCAGGATCTGCGTACCGGCGAAGATCAGGACTGAGATGGCAAGCACCAACAAGATGCCCAGCGCAACGCGCTGGGCTATCAGTACCACGATTGCAGGAGACATAAGTAGCCGGCGTGCTCAGGTCTTCAGCCAGCACTTGGAAAGCGCGTAGCCCCCCATCATCTCTTGGTTGCCATCTTCGTACCACCCGCCGACCTGTGGTCCGGTGGCGTCGATGAAGTCGTTGAACATCGGGACGATTGCACCGCCTTCGTCGCGGACGATTTGGCCCATATCGGCATAGAGCTTCTTGCGCTTGTCGGCGTTTAGCTCCGCGCGTGCCTCAAGAAGCATCTTGTCGAACTTCTCATTGAAGAAGCGGGTATCATTCCACTGAGCCTTGGAATAGTACGCAGTGGAATACATTTGGTCCTGCGTTGGACGGCCCCCCCAATAAGACGCACAGAAGGGTTGCTTGTTCCATACTTCAGACCAGTAGCCATCGCCTGGTTCGCGCCTGATCTCGATCTTGATTCCGGCCTTTGCGGCGCTCTGCTGGTACAGTTGGGCGGCGTCGACGGCACCGGGGAAAGCGACGTCGGAGGTCCTGAGCAGCACGGTGCCGTCATGGCCCGACTTCTTGTAGTGGAACTTGGCCTTGTCCGGATCGTATTTGCGTTGCTCCATCTCCGTGAAGAGGGGATAGGACTTGTTGATCGGCGTATCGTTGCCAACGGAGCCATAGCCCTTCAGAATCTTCTGTACGAGCTCTTCCCGGTCGACCGCGAGTTTCAGCGCGAGCCGCAAGTCGTTGTTGTCGAAAGGGGCTGTGTTGCAGTGGGCGAGGAACAAGTAATGGCCATGGCCACTCACGTTGCGGATCGTAATCCCCGGGAGGCGCTTGACAAGTTCGACCACCTTAGGCTCGACACGGTTGATCATGTGAACCTGGCCGCCCTGTAAAGCCGACATGCGGGCAGTTGTATCGTTGATGACGATGATCTCGATCTGGTCCGCGAAACCGCGGTCATCGCGCCAGTAGTTGGCGAATTTTTCGCCTCCGAGCCGGACCCCACTTTGATTGACAGTGACCTTGTAAGGCCCGGTACCGATCCCTTCGGTCGGATTGTCCTTGCCTCCGTTAGGCTGAACCAGAAGATGGTAATCATCCATCAGGTACGGAAGGTCAGCATTGGGTTCCTTCAGCGTGAAGACCACGTTCTGGCCATCGACGGCAATCTTCTCGATGCCCTGCATAATGCCAAGTGCGCCGGACTTGGACTTCTCGTCCGAATGGCGCTCCATTGTGGCGAGGACATCTGCCGGCGTCATTTCCTTACCGTTGTGAAACTGAACGCCTTTGCGGATCTTAAAGGTCCAGATCTTCGCATCCTTGGACGCACCCCACTCTTCGGCGAGCGCGGGCTGAAGTTCGCGCTTGGCGTCGATCTGCACGAGCTGTTCGCCCCATTGACGGCCAAAGAAATAGGATACCTGGCTTTCGAAGATCGCGGGATCAAGGCTGTCAGTGGTCGCGCCACCCTGCATGCCAGCCTTCAGTACCCCGCCTTTGACAGGGCTTTCCGCGCGCGCGTAAGGCGCCAGCAAGCCGTTTGCCAAGGCGACGCCGGCGCCAAACATGGCCGCGCGCCCTAGAAAATCACGCCGGGACATTTCGCTTTTCGCGACAATCCCACTCAAAAAATGCGTTCTATCGGTCATTGCAGTTCCCCTTCGCGCATGCCTTCGTGGCTATTTGATCCATTCTGGAGAACCCGATGATGCCTGTCCAACAACGAATTGATATAGAGCGATGACCAAACGGTATCGCGTAGCCTGTGCGAACCGGATTCTGAGCCGGGTCGGAGAACGGCCCAACCAGTCACAAAACGGGCACGAGCGGCCTGATGACCACTGCTTCAAACAGGCTACGATACCTTGAAACTTGGCACCTGCAGCTCTTTAAGAGGCTTTGATCAGATACAACTCGCTGTCGAACTCGGCCTTAAACCCGCGGGCCGGCATGCTCTACCAAGTGATGCTCTTTCTGTCTTAAGTAACCCGATCGACCAACGGATTCAGGTCCTTTGGACGATCGGCGATCTTCCGTCGGGCTCGTTTCCTGCGATCACGGCAAAAGCCAAACGTACGCTTCCAAGCTGATCGATCTCACTATGGCATCAGCTCATACCAAACGATTGTTGGACATTCATCAACTCACGGCCCATGCATTGTGGGTCGACTGCGCTAAGGCAGGTTAGTGCGGCAACTGGCCCGCTGAAGCGGCGGTATAGTGACGTGCCGTCGGCCGCTCCTGATAGCCTAGTTGCCCGTTTCGACCGCCGTCAGTGGCGAGGCGAAATCCTTGCGGCGGCGCCAGGTACTTTCATTTCGATCGGGGCTAACGATGATCCGCAAATTGGAAAGCTTACTTGAAACGCACCTGTCGGAGAATCTTTGCAACGACCTTGTGGTTCTACTCACTACATTTCCGTTGGTTTGCTTGATTCTGGCATTTTTCGCGCAAGGTTCAGGAAACACGGATGCTTCCATGGCGCAATTCGGACCAGACCGCACTTCATTGGTAATCCCGCCGCGCTGACGCTTTCTTCGATGCTGCCGGATCCATTAATGTTCTGTGCTTTTGAGATTGTCATCGAATGCGCGATTTCTTTTTAACGCATGAGGATCGTGCGTTTCGTGCAGAAGTTCGCACCTTCATATCACGCGAGCTTGCCCCTAAAGTCGATTTGATTGAGCACGAGCAGGATTTCAGCGCGCAATTGGCGGTCGTTCGCGCCTTGGGGCAGGCTGGTTACTTGAAGCTAATGTTCCCTGATCTCTATCGTGGAGCGTTGCCGCAACCGGGCCTTACCCATGCGGCAATTGTTTCTGAGGAAGCGGCCTACCTGAACTATGCCTTCGAGACCACGATTGCCACCGCATTGTCCTGTGCATACCCCATTCACAGGTTCGCGCGGCCGTCCTTGCGCGAGCGCTATTTGTTGCCAATTCTCGAGGGTCGATCTTTGGGATCGATTTGCATGACTGAGCCGAATGTTGGCTCGGACAGTGCGGGCATGAAAACCATAATTCGCTTCGATGAAGTGACTGGCGAATGGGTGGTCTCCGGCCTTAAGCGATACATTTCCAACGCTTCAAAGGCGGATGTCTATATCGTCTGGGGCGTTACCAACCCCGACGTGCCGCCCCAGAAAGGCTTAACTGCTGTTCTGATCCCAGCCCACGCTGAAGGTCTTAGCTTTCCAAGGCTGTACGACTTCATAGGACGGCGAGGCTCGATGGTCGGCGAAGTAGCCATGGACGATGTGCGTGTGCCGGAAGAGAACTTGCTGGGCGAGTTGGATGGCGGCTTCAACGTCATGCTCAGTGCGTTCAATTTCGAAAGGGTGATCCTCGGCGGCTCCGGTCTAGGTGTGGCGCGCGCCGCCTTCGAAATCGCGTGTCAGCACGCTCAGTCACGAGTCAGTTTCGGCCAGAAGCTTGGTCAGAAGCAATTGATCTGGGACATGATCGCGCAGATGAGCTGGAAAATCGACGCGGCCGAGCTGCTAACACACCGAGCTGCCAAAATGTACGATTCGGGGATAGGCGGGAAAGATCTTATGCGTGAGGCTAGTCAAGCCAAACTGGTGGCCACTGAAACAGCTGTTTTCTGCGCGGATCGCACGGTTCAAATTCTCGGCGGTGATGGCGTCACCCGGCAATATGGCAAAGCCGAACAGCTATACCGTGATGCTCGTACGCTGCCGATCGTCGGTGGTACCTCCGAGATGTGCAAGTATCTCATCGCAGCGCGAGAGATGCCATCTATCCGGCTCAATCTTTAATCCAGGTCGAGACGCTATGCACATTGCTCGCATCCTTGAAGCTTCTGCGGACCGGTACCCCGATCATACAGCTTTGGTCTATGAGGATCGTCGCTGGACCTATCGAGAGTGGCTCGATCGAGTTCGACGATTCGCGCAGGCGCTATCGGATCTTGGAGTACGGCCAGGTGATCGGGTCGCTTTCTACGTCTCTACCTCGGAAAACTCGGTGACCACCTTTTTCGCCTGTCAGTTTCTGGGCGCAGTGGCTGTCCCGATGAACTTTCGACTGTCGCCAGGGGAAGCTTCCTATATTCTTAAGGACTCTGGCGCGCGTGTATTGGTCTACGGGAGAGCGCTGACTGACAACGCGCTTAGAATCGCAGAACAGGTTCATTCCGTCCACGATTTCATCGGTTGCGCATATGATCCAAGCAACATCCCCCAGGGACATCATCATTTCGACAGGTTGATTGAGCATACACAAGATCGGGGTCAACCACGCCCGGTTCCGAACGGAGATACTATTTCATCACTGGTCTACACGTCAGGCACCACCGGACGACCGAAAGGTGTGATCCATACTCACGCAAACGACATTGCCATCGCGATGAACTGCGTGATGGAATACTCGCTACGACATGATGACCGCGCGCTACACATTGCGCCGCTGTATCATGTGGGTGGAATGCAAGCCTACTTCATCCCGCATCTTCTGGTAGGCGGCACCAATGTCGTGATCGGGCGCTACGAATCTGAACGTACCCTCCGTACCATCGCTGCAGAGCGCATTACCACGCTCTTTGCAGTGCCGACACAGATCCAGGAAATGCTATTTCATCCGGATTTCGCCAAGTTCGACCTTTCCTCGTTGAGACTTGTTACGACCGGCGGGCAGCGATTTCGTCAAGTACCATGGAGCGCGTCATGGCTGAATTCTGCCCTGGCATATTCAATGGTTATGGAATGACAGAAGCTTCACTGACGCTGATGCTGCATCCGGAAGATGCGTTACGCAAGCTTGGCTCGTGCGGCAAATCCACGTTGATTTCGGAATGCCGCATAATCACCGACGATGCGAGCCGTGAAGTGCCGCCAGATGAACAGGTAAGTCAGGGTGCCATCGGTCAGCTGATAGTACGCGGACCTCAAGCGATGGCCGGTTACTGGAATAAACCGATTGAGACGCAAAAAAAGCTGAAAGCCGGCTGGATTTATACCGGCGATCTGTTCAGCCAAGACCAGGACGGATTCTACTATTTCCACGGACGCGCTGACGACCTGATCATATCAGGCGGCGAGAACATCTACCCGCGCGAGGTCGAAGAAATTCTGTATCGCTGTCCGGGAGTACAGGAGGCCTCGGTTGTAGGCCTGTCGGACGACAAATGGGGCCAGATTGTCGTCGCCTTTGTTGTTCGTTCCGATCCGAACCTCGAGGCGGCGACACTTGACGCGTACGTCCGGGGTAGCCGAGATCTTGCATCTTACAAGCGTCCCAAGCGCTACGAGTTCCTGGATGCCTTGCCGACTAATCCGAGCGGCAAAGTTTTAAAACGTGAGCTGATCGCGCGCTACGATAGAACTTCGCCCAAACAAGTTGCTTGAGGCTAACTACGATGGCAACTCCCCTGCACGATTTTCTCCATGACAGCAGTGCGGACTCGATTCCCGCCGAGGTGCTGGGTCTGGGGCGGCGTTGGCTTCTCGACCTCTTAGGAGTAGCGATCGGCGGAACAAGCACTAGTATGTCCCAGATCGCGCGCAATCACGTGGTTAGACATTTTGGGCCGGGTCAAAAACCTGCGCGACTTTTGTTTGACGGCCGTAACGCCAGTCCGGCCGGCGCCGCACTGGCAGGCGGTATGACGATCGATGCACTTGATGCGCACGACGGACACAAGCTTACCAAGGGTCACGTTGGATGCGGGGTCTTGCCTGCGCTTATGGCGATGTCTGAGGCCGAAGGGGAGCTCGATGATCGTGCGTTTCTCGCTGGCCTCGTGATTGGCTATGAGATTGGAACACGCGCAGGCATTGCGCTGCATCGGACTGCTAGCGATTACCACACGTCCGGCGCTTGGGTTGCTGTGGCGGCGGCGGCGCTTGGCGCCAGGCTGTTGCACCTGGGCAGGGTTCGTACGCGAGAGGCGCTGGGTATTGCCGAGTACCACGGACCAAGAAGCCAGATGATGCGCTGCATAGACGCCCCAACGATGGTAAAGGACGGCTCGGGTTGGGGTTCGATGGCCGGGGTCTCCGCGGCATACTTGGCGGCTGACGGCTTCACCGGCGCACCAGCGTTGACCGTCGAAGCGCCGGATGTGTCCGACTTGTGGTCGGACTTAGGAAGCAAGTGGCGCATCTCAGAGCAGTATTTCAAGCCCTTTCCTATTTGCCGCTGGGCTCAGCCCGCGGTCCATGCGGTGCTCACGCTGCGGGCGAGACATGATCTAAAGTCCGACATGATCGCGTCCGTTAATCTGACTACCTTTCATGAATCGAAACGCCTCGCTATTCGATCTCCGGAAACGACCGAGCAAGCACAGTATTCGACCGCTTTTCCAGTTGCTGTTGGCCTTGTCCACGGCACCGTCGAGCCCGAACATGTTGCAGAAGCCTCTTTCGCAAATCCGGAAATCCGACGGCTGGTCGAAGGCATGACGATCACCGAGAGCGCCGAGTTTAACAGCGCATTCCCGGCCCGGCGCTTCTCTTCCGTGGAACTGCAATTGAAAGACGGACGCGTGCTCTACTCGGGCCCAACCGAAGCTTCCGGAGATCCGGAGGTGCCGGCGTCGACGGCACAGATCCGCGCAAAATTTCATAGATACGCTAACGCGCGACTTGGAGGCCTGCGCGCATCGGCTATCGATCAAGCCGTGGAACGGCTAGGGGATGGTTCGGGCGCAGAGCTGCTATTTGAACTGGCGACCACAGCCGCGATCGAGGATGTTTCATCTTGCTGGCATGCGGGATCAACGAAACCGTGCAGGTAAACCAAGAAGTCTGATCGGAAGCTTTTGGTCATTTTCTCTTTGATCGTTAGCTCTCCAACACAATTGGTGACTCCGCGCCGACCGAATTCGGGAGGAGCGGCCACATTCATCAACATTGTCACTTTGGGAGCATGGACTGTGCTAGCTCCAGGGTGGGATCGACAACGCTTGCCAAATCGCCGACACCAGGAGCCGAACTGCAAGTTCCACCTTCTCCACCCAGCTATTGCCCACCTGTTCCGCTGCCTGTTCAGCTTCTGCCGCACCCAAGTCCCGGTCGCGGATCAGCGACCAGGACAGCGCTGAAGTGCCGATCAGGCCAAGGCGGGCTACGAGCGATCTGTTAACCTCCCGGGATTGCTCCAGCCCCGCTCGGATGCGAACGACGGCCTCGCTCAACGCCCCAGTCAGATCATCAGATCGATGCTCACTCGCTCGAACTGCGCCACGCTGGTGAGCCTCTCCTCTATTTCTACAGAGCGATCGACGCGAATGGTCACCAGGGTGACCGACTTCTCGCCGGCCTCATTGATGTCCCTCCCCTGAGGAGTTCCTGGCATCACAAGCGTGCTCGCACCGGAATACACCTGGCGAACGTGAATATGGCCAAGAGGCCAATGTCAAAGCCGTGGCCTGCAGTTCGGCGACACTGCAAGGTGCATAGTGCATAGACGTCATGGCCCGGGGAGCGGGCCAGGGTCGTGTGCATAATGCCGATGTTCGCAGTTTCCCCGGCGATGCTCGAGGCTCGCAGAATATGAGCAAGGTGGCGGTCGCATTTGAGCTGCTCTGCTGGCACCAAGTGTGCAGGCCCTCCTGATCAAAGATGGCCACGCTCCAGGACTTTCAATCGCGCCATATCCTGTATGATGCCGCCTGCGGCATTCTCGTCGGCTCCAATGCCGCTAGCCAGGAACGGGTCAGACGGAACTTCATGTCGTTCCCCTCCGCACCGCGCGCCAAAAGCGGCCCGCTTGGAATTGGGACCCTTCGTCAGCATTGCGCGCCCATGCCGACTTAATTTTGCTCATTTCCCGTATCAAAGAGTTGGACTCATTGATGATCCCGATGACGCCACCAGCCCGAAGTCGGCAGCTCCAGCCTTCGACGGAACCTAGGGATCAGTTCACATCTGTGCGACTACCGCGCAGACCTGCAGAGAGAGGCAATTGGACGAGCACAACCCCAAGGAAGAACCGATCGAGACCGTCTTCCGGAACGGCACGATCACCGTCGTCGGCATGTTGCTGGCGTTTTCTCTGGGTTTCGTCACACATTGGGCGGCGAACCCCGTTCCGTGGCGACTTTACGACCTGTTCGCAGTGGCCCCAATCCTGGTCGGCATAGCCTCGCAGATGCGGGCGCTGTCGCTGTTGCTCGACGTGAGTTCGCTGCGACGCCAGGTATACCAACGCGCCAACCGCATTTTCATGGCCGGCATCCTCCTGACCGCCTGCGGCGTAGGGTCGGCAATTCTGCTTGACGTCTTCGAAGTCGCGTCGACGGTCACGCTGACTGGAGCGTAACCAAGGCACCACCGTCAAGCGCTTTCACGCCCTGTGAGTTCATCTCAGCGCTGTTGCGACTGCTGGCCTCGAATTTGTCGAGCACGTCTTCAATAGCCCAAAGGCCGCAGGCCCCGTACCACGATCGGTGTGCTTCGACGCAAGGATGCTTTTTTTCGGCATTCTTCCATCCCGACCGTGTTGCCCCATTGGTTTGAAACCATGCGACTCGGCCCATCTTGAGCGGCATCTCGGGGAGCAGACATTGCAACAGTTTCTTCAAAGAAATTCATAGACTCTTAGCAACCCGAAATCGCTAAGAATGGTAGGCTTATCTCAACGTATCAGGCTAGCCAGAGGACTCAAAACCCCGTCCTTCCTATTCCGCGACCGCCGAACCGCGTGAAATCTATAACTAAAGGCAATAGCAAGAAGAGCTCCCGTCATGGTTGCTCCAACTCAATCACTGTCGGTTCGACACAATCACATGCGTGGAAATAGGTGCGTATCTACGCGACCGCCGAGAGTGTCCGGTTGGTGATATAAGCAGCGAGATAATTGGGTCGAAAGCTGCAACATCTGTGGAGAACACCAAATGACAAATTCTGTGCAAAGGGTGTCCCTTCTTTTCTTGTGGTTTGATGCTGAACAATGATGACACTGGTCAGCCGCCTACGAGCGGCAGCGCATTTTGATCGCCTTCGAATCCTGGGGCTTTGCGCGCATGCGGATTTAACAGTCTGCGAGCTGGCAGACATTTTGGATCTGCGTCGCGATCGCGTTGTGCGACACGTCCGGCTACTCGCCAGAGCCGACTTTCTTTGCTGCGACGAACGACGCCCGTGGCGCTCCTATCATCTCAAACCCGGACGCAAGGACGGCGGTCTGGTCCAATTGCTAGTCGATCTCCTGCCCCGCTGCGATGGCCATCATGAACGAGACCTACAACGACTCGAAGCGATGCGAGACGAGCAAGCGAAGGGGACAGCCTGCTTGATCGCGAAATAGATCGATCCAATTGGAGCGCGAGCCTATGATGGACAATTCTGCTAAGCGCCCTATCGCGCAGCCCGACACTTACGGACGCTCTTCCTTAGCCTCGGTTGATAGCTGCGTTCACGAACTGCTCCTGAGAGCAGAGCAACAGGAGCGCACGACGCTCAAACTCATCGCTTCTGAAAACTTTGCCTCCTCGGCAGTGCTCGAAGCGACCGGGTCCATTTTCACAAACAAGTACGCCGAGGGGTACCCCGGTGCGCGCTACTATGCGGGCAACGAGGTCGTCGATGAGCTTGAGAATCTCGCCATCGAGCGCTTGAAGAAACTGTTTGGAAGCGAACACGCCAACGTCCAGCCCTATTCCGGCTCGCCGGCCAATCAGGCTGTCTATCGGGCGCTTTTGAAGCGCCGCGACAAAGTCATGGGCTTGCCCATTCCCGAAGGGGGTCATCTGACCCATGGTTGGGCTATCAACTTTTCCGGAACCGACTATCAACGGGTCCCCTATGGGCTACATGAAAAGACCCAGCAAATTGACTATGACCTCTTGCGCGAGACAGCTAAGCGGGAACGGCCGCGGCTCATTTGGATCGGCGGAACTGCTTATCCGCGTGTCTTTGACTACGCGGCAATGGCAGAAATTGCTCGGGAGGCGAACGCCTATCTCGTGGCCGACATTGCGCACATCAGCGGCCTGATTGTGGCAGAAGCGCATCCGAATCCCGTATGCCATAGCGACGTCGTCAGCAGCACCTCCCATAAGTCGATTCGCGGCCCCCGCGGTGGCTTCATTTTGTCGAGGAACGAAGATCGTTATCAGGCGCTCTATCATCCGGAAAGCAAATACAATCTCGCCAGGCGGATTGATCGCGCGGTCTTCCCGCACCTGCAAGGCGGGCCACATATGAATGTTATCGCTGCACTAGCAGTCGCCTTACAGGAAGCGGCGACCCCAGCATTCCGCATCTACGGGCAACAGACCGTCAAGAATGCCAAGGCTCTGGCCCAGGCGCTGCTTGAGCGAGGTTATGACCTGGTTACCGGGGGGACCGACAATCACATGCTCATCCTTGACCTGCGCGATCGACCACTGTCAGGCAAGGCCTATGCCGAGCGATTATCAAAGGCGGGCATCATTACGAATTTTAATATGGTGCCGGGAGATCCGCGCGATCCGGCGGTTACAAGCGGAATTCGCTTGGGGTCGCCAGCAGTCACGTCAATGGGCATGCGCGAGGGGGAAATGGTGCAAATCGCTGCCTTTATCGACCGGGTCTGTCGCCAGCCCGAAAATCCGGATGTTCATGCCAGCGTGCGAAAAGACGTTGCCGACTTATGCGCTGCATTCGAGGTCCCGGGCATCACCGACAGGTAAAGCGGGTTAAGAAAAATGCCCCATGCAAACTCCAACACCCGAAGCGAGGCATTTCATGGCTAGGCAGTTCGTTTTCTCTTCCGAATCGGTTGGCGCGGGGCACCCCGATAAGCTCGCCGACAACATCTCGGACGCAATCCTCGACGCAGTCTTGCGCTTCGATCGGAAGGCGCGCGTCGCTTGTGAAGCCCTGGTGAAGACATGTGAAGCCTTGGTGAAGACAGGAACCGTCGTTCTGGCTGGAGAGATTACCAGCGATGTGAAGGTCGACTACGGCCAAGTGGCCCGCGATACGATTGTTGATATTGGATACGATGACGAAGCGGTTGGCTTTGACGGCCGGCGTTGCTCCATCATTCATGCCCTCACCGAGCAATCACCCGACATCAGCCAAGGCGTTGACGAGGGTCGGGGGCAGGATCTCGAACAGGGAGCGGGAGATCAGGGCCTCATGTTCGGCTATGCATGCCGCGAGACCGATACTTTGATGCCGTTGCCGATCCAGCTCGCCCACCGTTTAACGAAAAGACAGGCGGATGTTCGCAAGGCAGGTCATCTTGGCTGGTTGCGCCCTGACGTGAAATCCCAAGTCTCCGTGCGCTATGAGGGCTTGCGCCCCGTCGCTCTGGATACCATCGTCGTGTCGACGCAACACAATGAGCAGGTTTCGCAAGAGACGGTTCGCGATGGCGTCATTGAGGAAATAATAAAGCCGGTCCTGCCGACCGACCTGGATACGGAAGGCATCCGAATTCTGGTCAATCCAACGGGACGGTTCGTGGTCGGGGGCCCCCGCGGCGACTGCGGCCTTACCGGACGCAAGATCATCGTCGATTCCTATGGCGGAATGGGACGTCACGGCGGCGGCGCCTTTTCGGGCAAGGACCCGTCCAAGGTTGACCGCTCGGCTGCCTATGCCGCGCGATATGTTGCGAAGAATGTGGTGGCCAGCGGACTTGCGGACGTCTGCGAGGTACAACTTGCTTACGCGATCGGCGTGGCCAGTCCGGTTTCTGTCATGGTCAATACTTTCGGGACAGCGAGGGTCGAGGAAAGAAGGATCGAGCAGCTCATTCCTGAGTTGTTCGATCTCAAACCGAAGGGGATTATCAAGATGCTCGATCTCTTACGCCCGATTTACCGCAAGACTGCGACCTATGGTCATTTCGGTCGCGAAGAGCCCGAGTTCACCTGGGAGAGGACTGATAGAGCCGACGATTTGCGGCGCGAGGCAGGGCTCGCCGCACCTTGAAACCCGGCGCCAAAGGACGCGCAACACCTCTTCTATGGCCAGACTTCGGCCGGCCGGGATGGAAGAAAGCCGGGGTCCGTTGGCGGAACCAAGAAAGCCATTGATGGTGAAATGTGACCTGCTTTAAATCGGCGATGCTATTGTAGAAATCATTGCGCACGACGCGGATTTTCCCGAAAAGCAATGCATTGGCAAGTCGCGATGACCCTTGGTCGACACTCTGCGCGCCGAGCTGCTGATTTGTGAGCGTCACAATGCAGCCCGCATCTGACCTGCCTCTGTCAACCAACTACCCAGCGGTGCGGTGCTCGTGACGCTTACGCTGTTTTTGCAAGCTCTTTCGCCGTGGCAAGTTGCCGCCGCAACACTGGCGTAGAGTCCGTCGCTCCGGGCAAGCCAACTCGCCCAAGGGCTTTTCCGACCATTTAGGAAACAGATACGTCTCATCCAAACAATCGATTTTGCCAATCCAAGAGAACCGCGCATAGTCCGCTCCCGCGATGCTCCGCGTACCGACGGAATAATGACCGCTGAATGCGCGCGAAAAGCAAATTGCATGACCGCTAGGTGCAATTGGTACTTTCTGCGCGGATACAAATTCGGGTACCGACCTCGAATTTTTCGGGCCCCGCCGGAGATCTACCAACCATTGGATTGGCCCCGATGACGAAAATGACTGCCTCGATGTTCCGACCTGAACCTGGCGCAGCTTGAACGATTCGCCGGAGCAAACAAATGCAAGTTCTCGATTTTAATCATATATCGCAGATCTTCGTGGACTCGCTCGAGCTAGTGGTGGTCTTCGCCACCATCTGCGCCGCGCTGGAGTTCACCTTCCCGGCCTATCGATATAGTCTTGCCTCATACGCTCGCGGCGTGCGGAATTGGCTTATTCGGCTCGGATTGGGTGCCTTTATCTGGCACTTCTTCGCTGTTGGTTTGGCCTGGCTTGGTGTAAAGCCGCTGGTAACGATCAATTTCGCAACGTTGCTCCACTCTGACAACGCAATTGTCAGCAGTGGTTTGGCGGTCCTTTCCGGGGTTTTAGTCGCGATTGCTGGCGATTTCTTTTACTATTGGATGCACCGCGCTCAGCATGCTGTTCCATTCCTCTGGCGGCTTCACGCAACGCACCACTCGATCCGCGAATTGACGGCATGGAATTGCAATCATCATATCTCCGAACCACTCGTTTACGCAGCTCTGGTAGCACTGCCACTGGCTCTGATCCATTTTGAATCTGGCGCGGTGCCCATCGTTGCCATGACGCTGATTACGTTCCAGGCCCATCTTTCGCACTCCAGTACCCGCATCAATCTTGGGCCGCTTCGATACATCATTGGCGACAACAAATTCCACCGCATCCACCACTCGATGGAACCGCATCACCGGCACCGAAACTATGGGTTTTTCACAACCCTCTGGGATACGATTTTTTTAACGGCATACTGGCCAAAAAAGAATGAGTGGCCGGAGGTTGGCATGCGAAACCAGCCCGAGCCGCTGACCGTGCGGGATTATATTATGTTCCCATTCGATCGACGTCGCTGGCGTAAACCCAAAGTTGGAAATGCTGTGGAGGCCAGGGATTAGACGAGTGGAGGCTTACGCCTCAATTATGAATGCATATCCAGAACATCCACAGGCACCCGACAAGCCTCCACCTAACAAGGACTGTTGCGCCTGAGCGGCAGCAGATTTTCCTATCGCGCTGCCGCGTTGGCGAGATTGGCCGGAAATGGTCGCGCCAGTCGCGTGACTTCGCCGGCGCTGCACGGTCAGGCCAGCAATCCCTCTCGGGCGTCCGCGCGCTCTGTCTAACGGGGCAAGGTGGGCACCTGTTATCTGCTTCACGACACGGTTAATCAGCTGAGACCGGCCAGACGGCGGAGTAACCGGTCAAATAGCCGTCTTGCACGTCCCGTCGCGCGGCACCATCAGCTCGCTACCACCTCGGATCGTCTCCGGCGAAACATTTGAGCATTTGTAACAAATCCTTCCAGAAAATTCACAGAGGCTTTGCAACACCAAATTACTAAAAATGGTAGATCCCTAAGGCGGTTTGACGTCAGCGAGGTCAATCCGGATGCATTTGTTTCCGGTCACAAAGCTGCGACCTGTGCGAAGAACCTGACTCTACCTGGGAGAGGCTGGCACTTACGGCGCGATGCAAGGCTCGCGGCGCCGCGAGACTCGTGCCGAATAGATCGGCATGCGGAAAGTCATCCCAACTGATCGCGCCCGGCCGGCGTGGGCCCGCAGTCGTTGGAGATATCGATGCCCGAATATGACGTGCTTTGCATCGGCAATGCCATTGTCGACATCATCGCGCAGTGCGACGAAGCCTTTCTCGAGACCAACGGCATCATCAAGGGGGCGATGAACCTCATCGACGCCAGGCGCGCCGAATTGCTTTACAGCCGCATGGGGCCGGCGATCGAGGCTTCCGGCGGCAGCGCCGGCAACACGGCGGCCGGCGTCGCCAGTCTCGGCGGGCGGGCAGCCTTCTTCGGCAAGGTGTCGAACGACGCACTGGGCGACATCTACACCCATGACATTCACGCCCAGGGCGTTGCGTTCGACACCAAGCCGCTCGCGGGCGAACCGCCAACCGCGCGCTCGATGATCTTTGTCACTCCCGACGGCGAGCGTTCGATGAACACCTATCTCGGCGCCTGCGTCGAACTTGGCCCCGAGGATGTCGAGGCCGACAAGGCCGCCGGCGCCAAGGTGACCTATTTCGAGGGCTATCTGTGGGATCCGCCGCGCGCCAAGGAAGCGATCCGGCAGACCGCCAGGCTGGCGCATGCGGCAGGCCGCGAGGTTTCGATGACGCTGTCGGATTCCTTCTGCGTCGACCGCTACCGCGACGAGTTCCTCGAGCTGATGCGGTCGGGCACCGTCGACATCGTCTTTGCCAACAGTCACGAGATCAAATCGCTCTACCAGACCGCTTCTTTCGAGGAGGCGCTCGCCGCCATCCGCAAGGATTGCAAAATAGCCGCCGTCACACGTTCCGAAAAAGGCTCGGTGATCGTGCGCGGCGACGAAACCGTCACCATCGAGGCGACGAGGATCAAGGAACTGGTCGACACGACCGGCGCCGGTGACCTTTATGCCGCCGGCTTCCTCTACGGCTACACGAGCGGGCGCAGCCTCAAGGATTGCGGCGATCTCGGTTCGCTGGCCGCCGGGCTGGTGATCCAGCAGATCGGCCCTCGTCCGCGCCAGAACCTGCGCCGTGAGGCCGAGCAGGCCGGGCTGCTTTAGGGGCCTCGCGGTTCTGCTGGCGCGCCACCCCGCCCTCGCGCCCCAATCGGTCCGACAAGGCCCGGGCTCACAGCCCTTGCGCAGCCGCGTTGAACCGCCGTTTGGCCCAGTTCTGCACAGCGCGCCATTTGTCGATTTGGCCGGTCACCCGCAGCAGCCAAGGTCTGGCTTCACGTAGCCAATCTCACTTACCGCGTGCCGAATTAAACGTATTCACGATCGAAAAGTTCGTCCTCTGCGGACTTGGAAATCACGCCGACAGTACAAGCGCGTTCACATAATGACATAAAGATTTCTTTATTCGAGGTTGACAAAAGAGCTGACTGCTGTGATTGTGTCCAAGCCATGGTTCTCCGTACGGCGCTGCTGCAGCGGAGCTAAGAGGGAAGCCGGTGCGATGCCGGCGCTGCCCCCGCAACTGTTAGAGGCGAGCCGACCCCCACTCATGTCACTGAGGCGAACAGCCTCGGGAAGACGGGTAGAGGCTATGACCCCCGAGCCAGGAGACCTGCCACGGCAACTTTTGTCCACGGGCGGGGTGTCTCGGTGGCCGCTGCAGCCCGGCGTTCGTACCGGCCTACTGGCGCCTTCGTTGTCCCCCACGCCCCAACCATCGGGGTATCGCATGACTCTCTCTCAGCAAATTCCTGTAGCAACGCTTGGTTTGCCGCGTATCGGTCGCAGGCGAGAATTGAAATTCTCGCTAGAAAGCTATTGGTCAGGAAAATCTTGCGCTGCCGACCTTCTCGCGACGGCAAAGGCGCTCCGTGCCGCGAGCTGGGAGGAGCAGCGCGATCGCGGTGTGTCGAAAATCCCATCGAACGATTTTTCGCTCTACGACCATGTACTCGACACCGCCGCCATGGTCGGCGCCGTGCCGTCCCGCTACGAATGGAATGGCGGCGAGGTCCCGCTCGATACCTATTTCGCCATGGCACGCGGCAACCAAGGTCAGACGGGGAATTGCGACTCTGGCCGGGAGCGTGCGGCTTGCCCTACCCTAACTGCGATGGAAATGACCAAATGGTTCGACACCAACTATCATTACATTGTGCCAGAACTTGACGACGATCAGGCATTCACACTCTCGTCGACCAAACCGGTTGATTACTTCATCGAGGCTAAAGCCCTGGGCATTCATACACGCCCGGTCATCCTTGGACCGGTCACTTTTCTCAAGCTGGCGAAGTCGCCCTCCGAAGGTTTCAATCCCCTGGCGCTCCTGCCGCGGCTTCTTCCCGTCTACGAGCAACTCCTGCGGAGGCTGAAATTCTCGGGAGCCGATTGGGTGCAGATCGATGAACCAGCGCTTGTGCTCGACCTAAACCCGAACGAACGAGCTGCACTTGAATTTGCCTATGGGCAGCTGTCGAAGGCCGCGCCCGAGCTGAAGATCATGCTGGGTACCTATTTCGGGCCGTTGGGAGACAATCTCGAGACGGCGATATCGCTGCCTGTGGCGGGCCTGCATCTTGATCTCTCGCGTGCTCCCGAACAGTTGGAGACGGCTGGTCGGCTCGCGCCTAAGGACCTGGTGCTTTCGCTTGGCTTGGTCAACGGCCGCAACGTCTGGCGCGCGAACCTCACTGCCATTCTCGACGGCATCAAGCCGATCGTCGCGGGCTGGCCCTTGGACCGAGTCGAGATCGCGCCTTCGTGCTCGATGCTGCATGTGCCGATCGACTTGCGTATGGAGACGGCACTGGATGCGAACATCAGGTCATGGCTCGCATTCGCGGCCCAGAAGATCGAAGAGCTGGTCATCCTGGCCCGGGCCTTGTCCCAAGGTAGAGATGCTGTGGCCGGCGAGTTGAAAGCTTCTGACGAGGCTGCCTCGACTCGCGCAACATCCACGAAGGTCCATGACCCGCTCGTTGAAGGGCGGATTGCCGACATCAACGGCGCTATGAAGCAACGAAAGAGCGCATTTGCCGAGCGTTCCAGGGTCCAGGCCCGCACGCTCGGCCTGCCGCCATTCCCCACGACGACGATTGGATCCTTTCCGCAGACGCCTCAGGTGCGCAAGGCGCGTTCCGCTCACGCGAAGGGCGAGCTCAGCTATGTCGATTACGAAACCTTTTTGAAGAAGGAGATCGAGGCCGCTATTCGCTGGCAAGAGGAGATCGGGCTGGACGTGCTGGTGCATGGCGAGTTCGAACGAAACGACATGGTACAGCATTTCGGCGAGCAACTTTCCGGCTTCGCCTTCACCGAACATGCCTGGGTGCAGAGCTATGGGTCACGCTACGTGCGTCCCCCCATCATCTTCGGCGACGTATCGCGCCCCAATCCGATGACAGTGCGCTGGTGGCAATTCGCCCAGTCGCTTACGAAAAAGCCTGTGAAGGGAATGCTTACAGGCCCAGTGACCATTCTCAATTGGTCTTTTGTTCGCGACGACATACCCCGCTCCGAGGTCTGCCGCCAGATAGCGCTCGCTATTCGCGATGAAGTGACGGACCTCGAAAGATCCGGCGCAAGGATGATCCAGATCGACGAGGCCGCTTTTCGCGAAGGCTTGCCGCTGCGCAAGTGCGACTGGAAGGTCTATCTTAACTGGTCGGTCGAATGCTTCCGGATCGCTTCAACAGGTGTAAAGGACTCGACACAGATCCATACCCACATGTGCTATTCGGAGTTCAACGAGATCATCGGCGCGATCGCTGAGCTGGATGCGGATGTAATTTCGATTGAGACATCGCGCTCGGCAATGGAACTGCTGGACGCCTTTACGAGTTCTAAATATCCCAACGAAATCGGCCCAGGAGTTTATGACATCCACTCACCGCGCGTTCCGGAAGTCGCTGAGATTTCGGGCCCTCCTCATGCTTGCCCGCAAGCGCTTGTCTGATGGCCAACTTTGGGTAAACCCCGACTGTGGCCTCAAAACCCGCAACTGGGAGGAGGTCCGCCCTGCCCTTGTGAACATGGTCGCTGCAGCACGCGCGCTCCGGGAGAGAGTGCAGGTCTGAGGCTTTGCCGAGTTCTCGTGTGGCCAATCGACGGTTACTGCTGCCACGAATTTCGCGAAAACGCCCTCGGTTCGCAGCACGTCCCGCCAACATGATGCCATCGCGACGAGCAGACGACGGAATCGTCGTCTGCCCTTTTAGATTTGATCAAAGGACGCGGAAGTCGCGTGGCCTTCCCTCTCAGTGATGGTTCGTTATTACCGTTTTTTCCGACTTTCCGACGCTTAGGCCATTTTGTTTTCCTGAAATCGGCGAGAGAGGTAGAGGCGTTGTCGCGGGAGCGCGCGGCACTTCTGCGCCGACATGGTGGGATGCGCTCACCTATCGGCCGTCTCAGGTACCCTGTCTTCCGCTTACGCGCCTCAGCTTCGTGGTTGGGATCTTATGAGGGGCCGCCGCACGCCCCAAGTCATGCTAAGTCTCCCGATACGCAGTCGCGTATCCGGGTAAAGCGTAAGGTCAAGTCAAGACACAAGCCTATCCTTGATCCCCTTCCCGTCTTCCTGGACACCGGCTTTGAGCCATTGGGGATCAGTCGGATGATGCACATGCAAGGAAGCTGCTCGTGGCGCTGTGGAAATACGTGACCGCAGGCGTTGTCATCGAGGCACTGAATGGCCTTCCTGAATTAAGAATATAAAATTATCACCAGCAGGTGTAGCCACCATCCGCCAACAATACCGTTCCCGTAATATAGCTTGATGCGTCACTCGCGAGAAATTGGACGGCAGATGCAATCTCATGTGGTTGGCCGAAGCGGCCCATAGGTGTCCGGTCAGACCATGCCCTGACCACTTCTATAGGATACTGGTTGGTCATCTCTGACTCTACGAATCCAGGCGCAACTGCGTTCACGCGAACTCCGGATCTTGCCCATTCGCAAGCAAGGGTCTTGGTTACCATAGTAACCCCTGCCTTGCTCGCATTGTAAGCCGTGACCACGGATGCCTGTCGGGTGACAATATCTCCGCATATCGAACTAATATTTACAATAACCCCAGAACCGCGCTCCGCCATGAGGGAACCGAAGGTGCGACTGCAGTAGAATAGGCCATCCAAGTTGACCGAAAGGACAGCTCGCCAATCCTCGTCAGTTGTATATTTCGTGGGGGCCGCGCGGGACACACCGGCATTGTTAATAAGGATGTCAGGACAAATTGCGATGCCATTGGCGAGATCGCGTATAGCGTGCGAGTCCCTAACATCAAGCTGGTAAACGTCCGGCTTAACTGGGAATTGATTTGCGGCCGCGGCCACGCGAACCCCATCTCTTCCAGTGAGAATTACGTGGGCACCAGCTTCTTGTAATGTAAGCGCGACTTGTAATCCAATGCCGCGTGCTCCGCCGGTCACCAAAGCGGTCTTCCCACGCAAGCTGAATCTGCTATCCATGACTGGTCTTGTCACCTCCTACTGTTAGGGCAACGGCGGTTGGTATGTTAGCACCCGATTTAATACTCAGAGTAACCGTCTTATGGCGCCAATAATGCTGTCCCTCGTTGGAAAAAAGTCCTTCTCAAGAGAAGGGCTGAATGGGACATGAATGTCCGGAGCACTCAGGCGCAAAATTGGTCGCTTCAATAGATCGAAGGACTCTTCCGCCATCACTGCCGCAATTTCGCTTCCGACGTTGCAGATACGGTGTCCGTTCTCGACAATAATCAGGCGCCCGGTCTTCTCGATTGACATCTTGATTGCCTCATAATCGAGCGGCTTCAATGTCCGCGGATCGATCACTTCGACCGAAATGCCTTCCTCGACGAGGTAGTTGGCAGCTTCCATTGTCGGCCTAATAGCTCCGGCGATGGCAACGATGGAAACGTGCCTCCCCTCGTGCTTCACGTCCGCTTTGCCGATTGGGATTACATGGTTCGGATCCGTGGGGACGTCGCCTTTGAGAGGCCATAGACGGGCGTCCTCGAAGACGAGTACAGGATCGCCGTCACGAATGGCAGATTTCATGAGGCCTTTGATATCGGCAGCGCTGGTCGGGCTAATAATCTTGAGGCCCGGGATATTCATAAAAAGCGGATATGGACGATCGGCATGCTGTGCCGCCTCGGAGCCCGTCGAGAACATACAGCAGCGAAAGACGATTGGGATCTCGATCTGGCCCCCAGTCATATACCGCAATTTTGAAGCCTGGTTTACAATCTGGTCGCAGGCGAGATAGATGAAACTGGCAGTTGAAAGGTCAACGATGGGTCGCAAACCATTGATGGCAGCCCCGATGCCCAGTCCCGTAAAGCTGCCTTCCGAAATTGGCATGTTCCAAACCCGGTTCTTGCCGAAGCATTCGATAAGCTTGCCGCCGCCGTGAACTGAGATGTCCTCTCCCATCAATACAACACGCTCATCCCGATACATTTCCTCCAGCTGGGCCTGCACGATCGCTTCAAAATAGGTCAACTGTATATGGGGACCCGGCGTCGCTAGATCTCCGCGGGCACTGTCGTTCACATCCATTAATTCCCTCCAGCCTGGCCTTAGCGTGCGATGGGCGACACGAACATATAATCGGGCAACGTTTCGGGCCGGGGCATGGGGCTGACCAAAGCAAATTGCACGGCCTGCTTGACGGCTTGGGCCACTTCATACTCGATGGTTTTTAGAGTCTCTTCGTCTATACCCTCTTCGATAAGCACAGTGCGATATAGCAAAATTGGGTCCCGGTAGCGTTTGTGTGCCTCGACTTCTTCGACCGGACGATAAGGCTCCTCAGGAACGGCCAAGCCTATATTGTGTTCATCGAACCGATATGTGTTGGCCACTATGAGAGTAGGCCCCTGTCCCGCGCGTGCTCGTGTGACCGCATATGCCGCAGATTGATAGACGGCGCTGACGTCCTGTCCGTCAACTACTACTCCTGGAATTCCGTAACCTGCCGCTCGTAGCGCAATGTCAGGCTGTCCGTGGCTTGTCGCTACCGAGGTGGTAATTGCATAGCCATTGTTCTCGCACAGATAAATGACGGGGAGCCTCCACAACGATGCCATGTTGAGGCTCTCATGAAAAGTGCCCTGGTTCACGGCTCCGTCGCCGAAAAAGCAAAGAGTAACCTGATCGACGCCGCGCACCTTGGCGCTGAATGCGCACCCTGTGGCAAGCGGAATGCCCCCTCCGACGATTCCCGATTCACTGATAATCCCGACCGAATTATCCGCAACGTGCATCGAACCGCCACGCCCCTTGCAAATGCCGCCCTCCTTACCCATCAGTTCTGCCATAAGCGCCTCCAGATGCGCGCCCTTCCCAATCGGATGGCCATGCGAACGGTGTGTTCCGGTCATGGCGTCATCGTCCCGAAGGGCGAGGCTTGCTCCGACGATAGCGCCTTCCTGACCCACCGCCGTGTGAAACCAACCAGGGATCTGACCACGGTTGAACAGGCACTTACCCTCTTCTTCGAATCGGCGGATGCGAAGCATCCGTCTAAAAGCCTCTAGCCTCCGATCGCCCTTCAACTGCATGACCCAACCGTGCCCGTCGGCAAACTGAATGGGCGCCCGCCTGCAGTACAAGAGAGTGCATTGGCTAACTCCTCATGCTCGAGGTCCAAAAATACGCGGCAAGTCTCTATCCTGCATTCGGGTAGCGCGGGCCCGCCGATGCGTTTAAGCGGATGGACGAAACGCCGTGTTCGCCTTGTAGGGCCTTGGTGGGTCTCCTCGGCATTCTCCCGGTATCGAGAAGCAGTCACCGGCGGTTCGGCGAGTGCGGCATGTGGGAACTCGGACCCCTGACCAGGGTTGCGCAAAGCAATCACCACATCAAATTTGCAATGCGTACGGCCCCCGTATGGGCTGCTAACGGGCATGATCTCGGCAGGCACTTTCATCTGGTTCGCTGTCAGCAATGACCTTGTTCCTTCGGGTCCACAATCCTGTGCACGTGTCATGCCATTTGACCCGAAGGCCCACGTTACACGGTTCTGCATCGAAGAAAGGCGTCATGAAAGAACTTTACGGGCCTCCTTTTGTTCGAAGTTCGCCAACAATGTCGGGAGAAAAAACTTCCCCGGACGCGCATTCGAAAAACTTGGTCGCTGCGGCTAGGGCTCTGACATTCACCAGCGAGACGTTGCTCAACAGGCCGAGACGGTCTTCTCTTAGCCGCCATTCCTGGCCTCGTCCTTGCTTGCGAAGATAAAACACCACGCGAATCCAGTCTCAAGCAAGCACCCTGCCGTCTCACGGAAGGCTTTTGTCCCAAGTTAGACAAGAATGTCCGACACCCAACCAAATGGATAGAGGCCGGGGCGGTGCGGACAAAAGCGCTGACTAACCCCGTGAGGGGCTCGTTCTCTATCGCGTCGCTCGAAGAGAAGAGCCGAGGGTAGCGGCGCAGTTGTCAACCGCCTGCAAATCGCAACGACCGAAATCAACCGAATGATCGGGTTGCTCAGTAGCGCAGGGCTGGGTGGCGCCGACGGCGACGATGACGCTAGTGACACTGGTGATCCTCTGCAACTGCCGGACCTGCGGACGGTGCCCATCCCAATCTGGCGATGGGCTCCGAAACAAGACGTAGCTCTCGGTCAGCGATTGGCTGCCAGGGTTCAACTCGCGTCGGGATGTCACTCACCCCAGTCAGGATGGCACGGGTTTCCAACCGCTCAGCACCATCTTCGAGACTACGCAGGCGAACATTGAATAGTTGTGTGCGTCAAGTTCTGCAAAATGGCTTGGCAGTGACGTTGCGTCCGCCGCGCAGCCCCGTGTAGCGGAGCGGCGGGCGCACCGGCAGATTCAGGCGGCCAATGCCCTCAGGTTCTCCTTCTTGTGCTCGCGCAGATGCTCCATGTTGAGGTAGCGGGTGGCCTCGAGCCAGGTCTCATGGATCTCCATCGCCAGCGCCCGCACCAGCCGCAGACAGCTCTGCGGATTGGGGAAGATGCGCACGACCAGCGTGCGCCGCTTGATCTCCTGATTCAGCCGGCTCCAGCATGTTCGTCGAATTCATGCTTGTGATGGGCAAGCGGCAGCCGATATAAGCTCAGCGTCTCCTCGATGTTGTCTTCCACCCAGGTTACCAGCCTTGGGTACTTGGCCTGCCATTTGGCGATCCATTGCGCCAGATCGCGCTCGACCTTGGCAACATCGCGACGGTCGTAAAACCATCTGAGTTCCACCAGGCAATCGTCATCGACCGCCCAGCGCCTCCGTCATCTCGGCTTCCAGGACTCCTGCACCACACTCTGCAAAACCCGCCGAAAGCCGTCCGCATCCGACAGCAGTGGCGCTTTCAACTCTGGCCCGCTCAGCTTAACTTCTCGCTTGGTCATGGCACTTCCCTTCCACGGGATCGGTGAACCGCAATTTCGCCAGCGTGCCATGGCCGCCCCAACCTCAGAGCAGCGGCCGTTCTCTCTTCATTGAATGCCAAGTTAGCTCACGGGAAGCAGTATTACAGACCTGTAAAACGGCCTCCTTTACGCCGGAGCCCTGGGCAATTCCTTAAGAGACTCTGGGCCGCACAGCTGACCTAAATATTGCACCGGTCCTACAACTATCTTTACAAAACATTTGCAAATTTCCGGTGACTGCAATGCTAGCATCCATGTCGGAGACCGCCCCGCACACGGAAAAGGTGGAGTTATCAGATATGGCAAAAAGAGCTCTCGTTCTGATCGAAGGCCACAGAAGCATGGGGCTGCTATTTGTCCAAGCCGCCCAGCGTCTTGGCCTTCATCCGATCTTGCTCTCAGCCAATCCAGCTCAGTACGGCTATCTTGCGGCCGAAGGCATCGAAGCAATCAGAGTCGATACGGCTAACCCCGATTCGCTGATCCTCGAATGTTCGCGACTGCGTACGATCTATGACATAGCCGGCATTACGGGCGCTTTGGACTCTGTCTATGCAACTGTTGGCAAGCTTTGCCAGCATTTCAATTTACCAGGACCAAAGCCGGAATCGATTGGAGGATGCTGCGACAAACTCGCTCAACGTCAGCTCCTCGCCGAGGCCGGCGTGCCAATACCTGCTTATCGTTTCGCAGCGAATGCGACGGACGTAGAAAGCTCTGTAGCGGAAATCGGTCTGCCAGCGATTCTTAAGCCGGCCGTGGGGACCGGGAGCAGGGGCGTTAGATTGTGCCGCAACGCCGACGAGTTGGCCGAACATACGACCTATCTGTTGGGCCGGAAGCATATACAGCCACCCTATCTGATGGGCGAGTCTTCGCCGAGGATGCTGGTCGAAGAATGGGTAGAAGGTCCCCATTATAGCACTGAGGTGATGGGGAGTGAGGTCATTGGGATCGCCGCCATTGACTGGGGCGAACCACCCCATTTTGTTTTGCGCGGGTGCTCCTACCCTGCCCTGCTGACTGATAACGAGCACAGGGCAATCATAGACGCTTCGCTCAACTGTTTGCGAGCCCTCAACCTTGGCTGGGGGCCAACCAACATTGAGTTTGTTTGGACGAAACGGGGCCCGGTTGTCATTGAGGTCAATCCACGTCTTGCTGGTACGCCCACTCCTCAACTGATTCAGCTCGCCTACGGCATTGACCTCATTACCGAGCACCTCAGGTTTGTCATTGGAGAGGAATGGAATCTGCGCAGAATGCGTTCGCATACTGCGGCCGCACGGTTTTTGGTTGCAGAAAGTGATGGGACACTCGATTGGATCTGTGGCCACAGTCGTGCCGCTGCTATGCCAGGCGTTTCCGAGGTAAAATTGTATGTTGAACCCAAGAGTCCTATTTTAAGGAACGGCGATTTCCGAGATTGTATTGGACATATCTTCGCCTCTTCACCGAGCGTTGAGCGAACCGAAGCGATAGTACAGTCCGCCACTGACTTGATACGATGGTCGATTACCCCATTTTCGGTGTCGGATGAGTAGGATCACCAAGCGTAAACTCCGACACCGTGATATGTCGAAGCCTCAAAGCCGTAGAAGATCTTCCCCTTACATCCGCACGTGAAAAGGGGGCAGCACACCGCTTAACTTCCGCTCCTTGGTGGCGAGTGTGCTGCAAGGGGAATCGACTCAAAACGTCAAGCGCGATCACCGAGGACCTGTGCGGCCATGCCTTCTCGGCCTCCTCGATCTCGGCATCAACAAGCGCCTGAACGAAAGGCGCCTTGGCGCATCGCTTACAACCGGCCGGCCGGGCACCCGATCAAGCGCATCGCCGTCGCCTATGAGGCGGCTGCGAGGGCTTCTGGTTGATGCCCTGGCTGCTGGACAAGCGATCGGGGCTTGCACCATCCACCCCGCCAGCGTTGCGGTGTCCCGTGAGCACCGGCGCACCAAGACTGATCGGCTCGACGCCGAGCCTTTGATGCGCGCCTTTGTCGTCTGGCTGCGCGGCGACAAGGGCCATTGCACCATGGCAGCGATCCCGACCATGGAAAAGTAGGACGCGCGGCGACCGAGCCGCGAGCGCGAGCACCTTGTCGGCGAGCAGACACGGCTCGGTCGCCGCATCAAGGGACGGCGCTGCCGCATACAGGCGCGCCGAGCTCCGCCGTTTCCTCGAGGCTCAACCTAGATGTTTAGTCCCGGCATTTGCTGGAGCGGATTTAGCCTGAAGCGTTCGGGTTGGGTGGCCCACGCCTTGCAGATGTACTCGTAGGATGTGAGGCCCTTGAGGGTCTTGAGCCTGCGGGCGAAGTTATACGCCGCGACGAAATCGGAGAGATGGCTGCGAAGCTGGTCGTGGCTCTCGTAGTAAAAGCGCTTGACGGTGGCGTCCTTGATGGTGCGGTTCATCCTTTCGACCTGACCGTTGGTCCACGGGTGCCTGGCCTTGGTGGTCCGGTGTTCGATGTCGTTTGTGGCGCAGGCATATTCGAAAGCATGCGCCCGGAAGCGCTCGCCATTTGCGATGGCCTCCTTGATGAGGGGAACGGCCGACCCTCCTGCACCAGGCGTGGTGAACTGGATGCCATTGTCGGTGAGCACGGTATGGATCTTGTAGGGGACGGCCGCGATCAGGCGCAGCAGGAAGTCTCGGGAGACGGCGGTGGTGGCCTTCTCGTGCAACTCGACGAAGGCGAACTTCGGGGTGCGGTCGATAGCGACGAACATATGCAGCTTGCCCTGTTCGGTTCGCACCTCGGCAACGTCGATGTGGAAGTAGCCGATCGGGTAGCTCCTGAACTTCCTCTTCGCCGGCCTGTCGCCCTCGACATCGGGCAGACGGCCAATGCCATGGCGCTGCAGGCAGCGGTGCAATGAAGATCGCGTCAGATGCGGAATCATCGGCTGCAGCGCATAGAGGGCTGTTGAGGTTCGCTCCCGCCACTTCGCGACCGTCTTCTGGTTGATCCCGGCAATCGTCGAGCGGCAGTAGCGTGTAGCGCCGCTTGGCCAGGGTTCTCAGGCTCTCTTGATGGGGTGGACGGCGCCCGCAACGGCATCATTCCTCGTGAGAGGCGTGCCAAGATGGCTGCTGTCGAGCACTCATCTGAAGGAGCACCGTCCATGGAAAAGACTACCATCGAACTCAATGCTGTAGCCACCATCGGCCTCGATCTGGCCAAGCATGTCTTCCAGGTCCACGCTGTCGACGCTGCCGGCCGTGTCGTCATGTCTCGTGCGCTACGGCGCAAGATGTGCTGGCATTCTTCGAGCGTCTGCCGTCGTGCCTGATCGGCATGGAAGCATGCGGCTCGGCCCATCATTGGGCTCGCGAACTGGCAAAGTTTGGCCATGATGTGCGGCTGATGCCGCCAGCGTACGTGAAGGCCTGTGTCCGTCGCCAGAAGAACGACGCCGCTGATGCAGCGGCCATCTAGAGGCGGTGACGCGGCCCTCCATGCGCTTTGTACCGGTACGATCGGTCGAGAACCAGGCTGCGCTCATGCGCCGGGCGTACGATCGCCGGGATCATGTCGTTGCCTTCCATGATGAGAATCGCCAGAGCACGGGCATTGTTCGGTCCCTGCGCGGCGATGATCCCGATCTCAGCCAGATGGCTGCGCAGGGCATTGAGCAGTTGCGTGCGTTGCGCCACCAAAAGTTCGCGCACCTTATGGCGGAAGGCGACGATGACCGCCTCCTCCTCGACGGAAAGAACCGTCGACCGCGGCTCTTTGGCCCCGTCGGCACGTCTGCGATGGAAGAGGACTGCGTGAGCGCCAACCACGAGCAGTTTGCGCAAATATCGGTTCCCCATCTTGGAGACGCGTCCCAGCCGCTCCTTGCCGCCTGATGAACTTTGCCGGGGCGTTAGCCCGAGGAATGCCGCGAACTCCCGCGGGCCCGAGAACGCGGAGATATCATGGATACTTGCGGCAAGCGCAGAGGCGGTGACGGGACCGATGCCGGGAATGGTCATTAGACGGCGCGCGGTGTTATCGGCTCTGGCGAGAGCCAGAATGGCCTGATCGCTTTGTCCGATCTCATGATCGAGTTCATTCAGCCGACGCACGATAGGCAACAGCGCCGGTGCCCCCGCATAGTGTGCCTCGTCGCGCATGAGCGCGAAGGCGATGCGGGCGAGCTTGTTGGCAGTCGCCACGGCGACAAGCTTGAACGGCTTGGTCTCCATCAGGCGATCGGCCCAGCTTCTCAGCGCATCGCTGCAGCGTAACAGCATCAGCGGCTACGACCGCGGACTGGAATCGAGGGTGACAGTGACATGATGGGAACAAACGAGGACAGATCCCCAAAGCCTGCAGCATAGTCGGAGCTTCGAGCTCGTTCTCTTGATCAGGCCAAAGGATCAGCGGACACCATCAGGGCCAGCGGTCACAGTACCGCAACAATAGGCCGGAGACATGACCGCACCCACGACCGTCCCATTGCCGAAACAAACCCTTGATCGGCGGGCGCCGTCCAGACATGACTATGTTGTATCGCTCGACGGACCGCCTCTGTCGTCGTGGCGCTGCCATGGAGAACCTGGCCCATAGTGCCTCCTTCGATTCGGAGGACAAGGATGCCCCATCAAAGCCTGGGATCAAACATCTAGTGCGGCAGCAGATCCGCGCATCGAACAAGGAACGGGAGCGCAAGCTCGCCACCGCCCCCGGCGGCGGAAATACAAGTTTTTCGCAAGTGGATTTATATGTGTCGAGTTGGCCGGCAAAATGGGCATGCGAATTTGAAGCCTGTCCGGGCCCTCGGCGTGTGGATCGAGAGGGCGGCCCTCTTAAGCGCAAGTCACCTGCCCGAACGGGCGACGGTAAGGATAATTCACCAAAGTAGTCTCAGGTCGTCCAGCATACAGGGCGCCGGGGGGCACCGCGCGAGCACTTCTTCTACGCCCGGAACAAGTTCGGTTCGCTCATTTCTTGTCTCCGTCGCTATGAGCAGAGAGTGCAGCTGTGTCAATGTCGATTGGCCTTCCAGACCTTGGTGGACGGATGGAGGGGGCAGAGCTGTCCCCGTATTGATAAGCTTTTCCCAAATTGACGCCACTCACCGTATCGGGGTTGGATATCATCCCTTGAATTCCTGAAAACAGGGCGCGCCGGGTGATGGCGCCCGCCGGCTCCCCGCCGTCATAGACCGCGATCAGATCTCCGCCATTCGCAGCGGTGCTAACCACAGCCGAGAGCTTGTCCGTGGTTTGCACGCGTGGGAGCGCCTGGAATTTCTTTTCAGAAAGCATCGCTATGCTGTCTCGCGGCTGCATGATCTTTCTGGCAGTGACAAGATTGAGCAGCGAAATGCCTGACACGAAATCAGCGACATAGCGGTCCTTGGGTGCGGTGACGATGTCTTCCGGCGTTCCGACCTGAACGAACTTCCCGTCCTTCATGATCGCAATACGATCGCCCAGGCGAATGGCTTCATCAAGATCGTGCGTGATAAACACCGTTGTTTTCTGGACGACCTTCGCGAGATCTAAGAACTGCTGTTGGAGCTGGCGGCGGATCAAGGGATCGAGGGCTGAAAAAGGCTCGTCCAGTAACAGGATCTGCGGGTCTGCCGCCATGGCACGGGCCAACCCCACCCGCTGCTTCATCCCGCCCGAGAGCTCGTCCGGGTAACGCTCGCCCCAACCGCTCAAGTCAACGAGCTTGAGGTTTTCTTCTGCCACGCGGCGGCACTCCTTGCGTGATTTGCCGCGTAGTTCGAGACTGAGGGAGACATTGTCGTAGACGGTGCGGTGCGGCAGCAGCGCCATGTGCTGGAACACCATGCCGACCGTCGCTGAGCGAAGGGCCCGGAGTTCAGACGGCGAAAGCTCGTTGATGGCATTTCCGCCGATCCGAACCTCGCCTGCGGTTGGTTCGATCAGCCGATTGAGATGGCGGACAAGCGTGGATTTCCCTGAGCCGGACAGTCCCATGATGCAAAAGATCTCGCCGGGCTGGACCGAGAAGGACACATCGGCCACACCCAGAACACAATCGAATTCCTCAAGGACTTGCCTCTTGCTGAACCCACGATCGCGCGCTGCCGCCAGGGCTTCCCCTTTGCGCGTGCCGAAAATCTTCCACAAGCCGGAGCAGACGATGGCGGGTACGGTCATGTGCGGAAATCTCGACAGTATGTTTGCCTTATCTTCAGATCGTAATCGGCCGACGGATGTCGTCGGCCGATTCTAACCTCAGGCCGTCACTTGGCGGCCTTGGCTTCAGCGACCCACTTTTCCCAGTCTGTGTGGTGAGCGGCGATCCAATCGGTTGCGTGTTTCATGATCTGCTCGGCGCTCTTTTCACCATTGGCAACCTTTTGATTTTCCGCGTTGACGTCCTCAATCGGGATCTGCACGAGCTCAAAGAATTTCTTGGCTTTCGGGTTGGCTTTCAGCCAAGTCGTATTGGCGATGATTTTCTGGTCGTTCACGGGGAAACCAAGATTCCCTATGCCTCCAACAACTGTGTTGCCGGTCTCCCCATCAGGAAGCGAGGTGTTCTTGACGTTGAGCCAGACAACCTCCTTGCCGGGACGAAGAATGGCAGAGACCCACAGCGGCGTCCAAGTGTAGTATAGTGTCGGCTTGCCAGCCTTGATGCGTTCGATCGCGTCAGGAATGATGGCGAAATAGCCACCTTGCTTTTCCTCGACGGTATCACGCAGGCCATAGGCGTCGAGTTGATGCTCGATCACGCGTTCGCAGCCCCACCCCGGTTCGCAACCATAGAGGTCTGCCTTTCCATTCCCGTCGATGTCGAAGAGCTTGGCCTTCTCGGGATCCTTGAGGTCCTCAAGATACTTGATGCCAGTGGCGTCGGCCGTTTTTTTATCGATCAGATAGCCCTGCAGGCTGTTCTTGATTAGGGTGCCGACGCGCGTCAGCTTTTCGTCTCCCCCTGATGCTTTCCAGAAAGTGTCGTGGAGCGGGACCCAGTGCACCGGATAGAATGTCAAATCGCCGTTGGCCACAGCGGTATGCGCCAGCTGAACTTGAACCTGGGTGAGGTCCGCTACATCATAGCCGAGCTCCTTGAGGCCCTCATCCACGACAAATGTCTGGAATAGCTCTTCTGTCGCTCCGCTCCAGGCCGGCTTGACCTGATCTGCCATTGCCGGCCGGGCACAGCCGGCCATCACGGCTATGGCCAGCACCACGCATTTTATCTTCATCGTCTCCTCCCTGTATGAGCAAATTGCTCAGCTTCTATGATTAGTTGTTATGGTGACGGCTCTGAGGAGCCCCACCGGACCTCGATGCCAGAGCGCGCCGGGCATCCGCTTCTGTGTAGACAGCGAATGCGTGAAGCGATCGAGCACGATGGCCAGTGCGACGATGCCCAGGCCTCCGACTGTCGCCAAGCCCACATCAAGACGACCTATACCGCGCAGCACCGTCTGGCCCAGTCCTCCAACAGCGATCATCGAACCAATGACCACCATCGATAGCGACATCATCAGCGTCTGGTTAATGCCGGCCATTATGGTGGGTAGCGCAAGCGGCAGCTGAGCCTTCCACAGTAGCTGAAGCTCGGTCGCGCCGAAGGCGCGCATGGCTTCAATCACCTCTTCCGGTACCTGCCGTATGCCGAGGTTCGTGAGGCGGATCAGCGGCGCGACCGCAAAAATGACCGTGACGATCACGCCCGGTACGTTACCGATACCGAAGAGCATGACAATTGGAACCAGATAGACGAATGCCGGAATGGTCTGCATTCCGTCAAGGATCGGCCGCATGACCACAAATATCCGCTCGCTCCGCGCTGCCCAGATGCCGAGGGGAATCCCAAGCATCACTGCGACGACTAGCGATGTCAGCACAATCGAAAGCGTCGTCATTGCGTCCTGCCAGACCCCGATGAGCCCGATAAAGGCGAGAGCGCCGACGACAACCCCGGCGACCTTCCGTCCGCCGAACTGCCAGGCTGCCAAGCCCGCGACGATAATCATCACCACCGGCGGGACGGAATGGAGCGCCAAGCCGAACCACTGCAGCAGCAGGTCGAAGGGCGTTTTGATCGATTGGAACAAAGGCCTGTAGTGGTCAACGACCCAGCGCAGCCCGATAGTCATCCAATCGGCAAGAGGGATTACCCCGCACTCAAAGGGGTCTAGTATTCCGCATTTACTCATGTTGCTGTTCTCCAGAAGCTTTCTCGCTCGAAAACTGCTGCGCCAACAAAGGTCTTAGGGCATATCGCAGGGTCGCGCTAAAGTTAGTCATAGCCAATATTTGCTCCGGTTTGCGCTGGCCCTACAGTAGGGTACTCATCTATTCCTAAGTAGTACCGCACCCTTACCGACAGATGCGCACTTCTCATTGTGCAATTCTGGAGTTTCTGTTCACGTGACCGAAGAGACAGCTTCGCGCTGGGCAAGCGCCGCTCACGACAGTCCGTCTTGAGGTTACTGGAAGCCAGAACGCGATCCGCATTGCTTCTGAAAAACTACATACTTCTTCTCCCTATTCGATCCCGGCCTTGATTCATGGGCACTTGGCTGGACCTTAGGCAAGGCTTGGCGAAATTTCCTCTCGGCGTTGGCGACAAACGCATCGAGTTGGGTCCACCGGCAGCTCCTCGTAGCTCTCGATGATTGCTTTGCCCTTTCCCTGTAGCGCCGTGCCATGTCATTGGAGCCTTTGACCCTCCACTGCTCCTAGCTTGGTTAGTCGAAGATCTCCGGCGGAATCAACGCGCCTTTGAAGTGCTTAAGCACGAAGGATTCTCCGAGACACTGGACGCTGGGTCCGACGGCTTCGAGCGCGTCCTCGAAATATGCGAATGATATACCTTGGCACGGCGTCGAACGTCATTCTGTCTGGCGTGATCTCGAAACGCTGTGACGGATCGCGAGATGTAGTATCAAAATGGGAAGGGGCTTTGGACATCAGGTCCATCACCCTGTCGCCGTCAAGGCGAACACGGTGTTCACAGACATCTGCGCCGGCTTCTTTCCACTGCCTGATTGCCTTCTCTTCCTTGCATTTGATCGTTATCTCGCGCAGCATAGCCAGGGATGCCTGATAGATGCGCTCAAGTTGCTCAGCAGTGACCGCTCCCACCGGCCGGATGCACTGGATAGTCGAGACGCGCGGCGTTCTTTTAGCATCGCGCGCTGCAACGACCGAAGACCGGCCTCCGCGGCGTCGAATTGCGGGAGTGTCAGTGTGTCCATTCGAGCCTCACCCGCGACAGCGGAACGACCGGCATCCTGCGCTAAACACCCGTGGCTCCGCCGTCCAAGAAGGCGCCCCGGATTTGTATCTTTCTGATGATATGCGTCGCCAACCGCACTGAGAATGCGCAAAAGGTTTCGCCGCGCTTAAATACAGTTTATGTCCAAGTCCTTGGGGCGAAAGCTTTGCGGTCGAAGCCACCATGTGGTCCCTTGAACTGCAGAGCCCGTGGGGATCGTTCCGCTAATCCTCTCGTGCCGTTCGGACCAGGGCACCGGCTGGTGGGCTCGCACAATGGTCGAGTCGATCATCAGCCATTCCGGATCCAACGTTTCAAGCACGTCGTCCAAAACACCCATCTCTATCCAGCAATAGAATAGTAGCGCCGCGTCACCGAACCGTAATCGCCAAGCCGCTCCGGTAGGTCCCGCCATCGCCCGGACGCGCCATCGACAGTAGCGCGTCCAGGAACTTGCGGTCATCCATGCGCGGCCTGCGCTTACCGATCGAGCCCGGGACAAAACCATTCCGTTACCACCTGGTCATCACGAAGCGCGTCGTACTCCATCGACTAACGGGCGTGCGCTTGGCTGTAGCGAAGGTTTGATATGCAGCCGGCCTTGCTCGCGTGGATCGGCGGACACGGTGAAGTGCGACCCGATCAGCCTCTGGGCCGGATTGGACCCAAACCTTCGCTGCCGCCCGGAGACGCAGCCGCGAGTATAATCTGGGCGCACGAATGGATCATGAGGTGTTCCATGCGGCAAATGGCTTGCGGGCTAGCGAACCGCGAGCGAACATATATCCGCCGCAGCAAGGCAGACGTCTAACAACTTACCAGCGAGTTGATGATAGCGCGGGCGATAGTCGGCGGCGCTATGGGCCGGCTCAGGCGGAAGCCACGTCGAGCAGTTGTCGGCACAGGGCGAGCTTGGTGGCTCGTTGGCCGTTTGCAAGGAAGTCATAGTGGCGATGCGGTGTGAAGCCATCGGGCAGGCTGTGCAGGAGAAAGCGGCGGATGAACTCGTCCGCTGCAAGAACATGGTCTTGCATTTCACCTCCTTCGGAATCCCAAACCCTTAACCACTGCGTAGTGCTGATAGAGACCGGCGGCGTATTGTCGTTGGGCTCCACCTATCCAGACGCCTATGCGATAGGGATTTCGCGATCCGTCGCCGCAGGCAACAGTCAGCGAAAAATTGCTCCCATGAGTAGCTTTAAGCTCGACATGAAGCTGGTCTATGTCGGCAGCAATCTTTTCCGCGTATCAAGACACAGGGGTTCGGAATAAAGAGCGGGAGATTGCAATACAGGTCTGCGGCTAGGCCTGAGAACTGAATCATCCGATCAGGAAGGAGCGTTCAAATCGCGATTGCGGCGTGCTTTCTGGCGCATCTGGCTTACCCTCAATTTGCAAATAGCCGTTTGGACGGACAATTGAATGAAAGGTCCTCGACATGACTTTGCCCGACCAATTTAAGCGCACTGTAGTCATTGCAGTGGATTTACAAAATGACTGCATCGAACCCGATGGGGCATGGCCGATCTACAACCGTGAAGAGCTTCTGCGGTGTGCCAAGACAGCTCTCGATTCATGCCGTGCAGCGGGACTACCTGTTATCTATACACAGAACTGGTATGATCCCAGAGGAGTAGATACGCTCCGTCACGAAGCTTTGGACGGAGGCGGGCGGCCATCACATAGCGTCGGTCAGGCTGCTGAGATTCACGTGGACCTGAAACCGGAAGCGAGCGACCTCCTTGTTCGAAAGCAGCGTCCCAGCGCGTTCTATAATACGAATTTGGAGATTTTGCTGCGCCGTTTGAATGCGGACCATCTTATAATGTTCGGGGCCTGGAGCGAGGTTTGTTTGGAGACGACAGTGTGGGACGCGATTTCGCGCGACTACCGCATCACGATTGTCAAGGATGCCTGCGGCACCGCGACTGAACTGATGCATATGACTGCCATCCTTGATTTGGCCAACTGGCTTTATGCAGGCTCGGTGATCACCGCGGACAACCTCAAGAGGGCTCTGGAGGGTATGCCATACAACGCTTGGCGCTTCGATCGGCCGGCCGCATTTGCTTACACGCTTGAGAACGTTAAATCTCTCTACAACTCTCTTTGAGCAGTAGAAAGACGGCCTCTTAATTAGAAGCCTTCGAAGCTAACCGCCAGTGTCATCAGCCGATCTGGGTGGGACGGAACTGGCCGTTCACACTGCTGCTGCAGAGGGAGGAACCGGTTCTAGCCAGGGGATACAGTTTTTTCGGGCTCCGTCATGTGGGAACCTTGGCGCGTCACGTTGTGTTCGCCGACCGCGTTGTTAAGGTTCATATGCGGCCACCACCTCCAGGGCGAGAAGCAATTAACTTGGGTACAGGTTGTGAATCTTGATATCAATCAGGTATATACCCGGCGTCGTCCTTTTGGTCTACGACAAATTCGAAATATAGTTTATTCGAAGCGAGTTAGGTGATCAGCGTTCAAAGGAATAGGTTCGCAGAGCGCGGATGAACTAGAATTAAGATTGTCTTCGGGCTCGCGTGCCGCGCCAAGCTGGGTCGGAGACAGGAGTCGAGTAGCCACATCGACAACGGTTGACCGGAGTAGACCAATTTGGAACACAACATAGAGGCGTCGATGTCTAATATCATGCCTGCTCCATTCGCGCGAAGCTTGTACTACAATATGGCTCGCATCAGGCAGTTTGAGGACCGGGTCGTTGCCCTGGTCGATGACAACGAGATCGCTGGCGTATGTCACGAGTACAGCGGGCAAGAGGCGGTTGCTGTTGGTATTTGCGGCGCACTCACGAACTCCGACATCGTCACAAGTACCCATCGAGGGCATGGCCACACGCTGGCGAAGGGTGGCGACGTTGGCAGAATGTTTGCTGAGCTGCTCGCACGAACGGGCGGATACAATAAGGGTCGTGGCGGATCCATGCACATTGCTGACGTCGGGATTGGAATCTTCGGGGCGAATGGCATCGTTGGCGCTGGAGCCCCTATAGCCTGTGGCGCGGCTCACAAATTCAAAGCCGCTCGCGAAAACCGTGTTGCTGTTTCATTCTTCGGCGACGGAGCAATCAATCAAGGGGTGCTTCACGAAGCGATGAATCTCGCGGCGATTTGGGATCTTCCTGTCATTTTCGTTTGCGAAAACAATCAGTACGCAATTTCGACGCCTCTCAAAGCAGTTACAGTCTTAGATCCTTACGTTCGCGCCCAATCCTATGGAATGCCGGGTGTGTGCGTCGATGGCATGGACGTCGAGGCGGTTTATCACGCTGCTCTCATTGCTACGGAGCGCGCCCGGACCGGCAAAGGCCCAACGTTCATTGAGTGTCAGACTTATCGCTACTTTGGGCATTATACAGGCGAGCGTCACATGAAGATGAACTATCGATCTCAAGAGGAACTAGATCGCTGGAAGTTGCGGGACCCTATTAAGATTTGGGCAGCGCGTATGATGGAAAGTGGCTTGTGCGTTCAAGAAGACATCGAAGCTATCGATGCCGAGGTCAAGATTGAGATCGACCGAGGCGTCGAGTTCGCTAGGAGCAGCCCTCCACCGAACCAGACCGAGGCACTCGATTGCATGTATGCGGTGCCGTATCCGAACACTCCGGCGTGGGGAGCAGAGCCGTGAGACAGCTGAGATTTCTTCAGGCCATGAACGAGGCCTACCATCAGGCTATGGGGGCAGATGAGAGTGTCATGATCATCGGAGAGGACATTCGAGGTGGAATTCGTGGTGAGACGAAAGGCCTGCATGGCGCCTTCGGCGATCTCCGCGTACTCGACACGCCAATTTCCGAGGCAGCGTTCACCGGCTTCGCCACGGGGGCGGCTTTGGCCGGATTGCGTCCAATCGTTCAGTTCCAAGTTCCCTCTCTGATTTACGTCGCGTTCGACCAGCTGGTCAATCAAGCGGCGAAGATGCGACTGATGTTAGGAGGTCAAGCAAATCTTCCAATCACTTACACGCTAATGGTATCTGGATCGCGGGGTGGAAACGCGGGCCAGCATTCAGACAATCCCTATCCATACCTTCTCCACGCTGGGTTCAAGGTTGTTTGCCCTTCGAATGCCTACGATGCCAAAGGCCTCATGATCCAGGCGATCCGAGAGGACGACCCGGTCGTTTTTATAGCATCGGCCATGTCGCTTCCGCAACGAGGCCCGGTGCCGGAGGAAATCTATGCCGTCCCTTTCGGCTGCAGTGACGTTAAGCGTGAAGGCTCCGATGTCACAGTCGTCGCTATCGGGCATTTAGTGCCCGAGGCTCTAGCAGTCGCTGAGCGCCTCTCTCAGGAGAAAAACATTAGCGTCGAAGTGTGGGATCCTCGGTCTCTCTTGCCGCTTGACAGGGAGGGATTGTTGAAATCCGTCAAGAAAACTGGCCGCGTCGTAATCTACGACGACACGAACCGTACTTGTGGGTTCGCCGCCGAGTTGAGCGCAATAATAGGGGAGCAGGCGTTTTCATCTCTCAAGGCCCCGATTAAGCGTGTTACCCGAGCTGACGTTCCCATGCCGTTCAATCTTGCGCTCGAAGCCGCGGTTCTGCCGAAGCCGCAGCAGCTGGAAGACGCGATCTTATCCGTAAGGAGCTATGATCATGTTTGAGGTCCGTATCCCGAAGATGGGTGCATCGACTGTCGAGGTTGATCTTACGAAATGGTATGTTTCGGTCGGCAGCTCGGTCGTGCCGGGTCAGATTCTAGCTGAAGTGGAGTCGGAAAAGACCAACATTGAAATAGAGGCGGAGACTGCTGGCGTGGTCGCTGAGATCCTGGTTGATGAAGGGTCAGTGACGGAAGTCGGAACCGTTATCTGTCGCATCAACACCGAGCAGTAAAATAGGGGCGGACCGTGGGTTTCTTATTGCGGGAACGTCAGAGCTTTCCCAGGGTTGCATACTGGGGGCGCATTTTGGTGGCCTACGGCTGCACACCCACTTGATAGAGTATTCGGCGTCAACTGCAGGCTGCTCTAAGGATTAATTACGATGACACGAGCCAAGCGCTTCGAAGGCAAGACGGTTTTGATTACTGGTGGAGCTCGAGGTCAAGGTGCGGCGGAAGCCATCCAGATCGCATCAGAGGGAGGCCAGGTTGTCATTGGCGACATCCTTGACGAGCAGGGCAAACAACTCGCCGCGACTATCGGCGAAAATGCGTCGTACGTGCATCTCGACGTCAGTAGTGAGCAAGACTGGCGAAGCCTGATCCGCTGCCTGGAGGGAAAGAGGACGGGACTTCACGGTCTGGTCAACAACGCGGCAATTTATGAACCCTTGCCAATGACGGATTCGAGCGTCGCGTTGTTCGAAAAGCACTTCCGAGTGAACCAGTTGGGTTGCTTCCTCGGTATGCGGGAGGTCTCACCTCTCATCGAGACATCCGGCGGTGGCGCCATAGTCAACATCTCGTCCATCGCCGGGATGCGCGGAAGCCGAACTTGTATGGCCTATTCCGCGACGAAATGGGCCCTCCGGGGCATGACGAAATGCGCGGCCCTGGAGCTTGCGCCAGCAGGAATCCGCGTCAATTCTATTCACCCGGGATGGGTGGAAACGGAGATGCTGCTCGCCGAGGATTCGTCCGACAGAGAGAGCCAGTACGCGCTCATTCCACTCAAGCGGGCCGGCACGGTCGATGAGGTAGCCGACCTCGTTCTCTTCCTGCTCTCTAACGAGAGCCGCTACATTACCGGGGCGGAGATCGCGATCGACGGAGGACTATTGCTGTGAGCCATTTGGCCTAGCTCAACATGAGTTCAGCACGAAAGATTTTCATCTTCGTACTCCAAGCAGGCAGCCCGAAACCGCAAAGATATCTCAAAAGCACAGTAGAGCGATGCCTATCAACGTCAGAATGCCGGCTTTCGTTTCCGATATGGGAGCAGCCACGATTGAAAAATGGATGTTCAATGAGGGGGACGACATAAAGGCCGGAGATGTTTTGGCTCAAATCTCAAGCTGTGGCACTACTGGCCAGATCAAGGCCGCTGCGGGCGGTATTCTGAAAAGGATTGTCGTTCCCGAAGGTACTAATGGTCTAAAGGTCCGGGACCTGGTTGCCGTTCTTGCCACCACGACTAAAGCGGGTTCGGTTGCCGAATTGCCGGGGCAACGGTCCTACGCGCCTGGAGAGCCTGTTCCTGCAGCGTGGTCTGGAAGCAAAGATGCCTGGGACGAAGCTGTTATTAAGCTGTTTGAGGGCGGAACGTATGAACGCGTACCTCACGGCGGGATGCGAAGGACGATTGCACGTCGTCTGGTTACCTCGAAGCAAACCATTCCGCATTTCTATGTCGGCGTGGATTGCGAGATCGATGAGCTTCTGGAACTGCGCTCCCGACTCAACGATTCCGCGCTCACGGCCGCGGACGGACAGGCGATCTGCAAATTGTCGGTCAATGACATGGTGATAAAAGCCCTCGCGCTTGCGCTGCGTGATGTTCCGGACGCAAATGTCTCCTGGACCGAGAACGCTATCCTTAGACACAAACATGTAGACATAGGAGTTGCGGTCTCGATCGTTGGCGGTCTGATCACGCCGATCATCCGCAAGGCTGAGCAGAAGACGCTTCAAGTCATCTCTGCCGAGATGAAGGACCTCGGCAAACGCGCCAAGGATCGCAAGCTAAAGCCTGAAGAGTATGAAGGCGGCACCACATCAATCTCGAACATGGGCATGATGGGGGTCAAAGAGTTCGCTGCCGTGATCAATCCCCCGCACGCTACGATTCTTGCAGTCGGTGCAGGCGAACAGCAGGTAGTGGTCAAGGACGGTGTAATGGCCATCGCAACGGTGATGAGGGTTACACTTTCCATCGATCATCGCTGTGTGGACGGCGCGCTCGGAGCAAAGCTGCTGCAGGTATTTAAGAGTTATATAGAAAATCCCAGGAGCATGGTCGCCTGAGCAAAGTGGGTCTTCCGATTTAGTGATTAATGCGCGCGGTTATGGCCGCCGAAGGTATTGCACCGGGACATTCGCTTACGGGCTAACACTGCTACACACGCCTTCTATTGTTTGACATTTCGCCAGCCATAGGACTCCGTTCGGAATGGTTGATCGTATTCGCAAACTTGGGTGTGAGCGGATGGATATAAGCTGGGTTTAAGGCCAGCGAAACCTTTTGCGCATTCTCATACAAATTGCAGGCGCCTACCATCGCACGACAACTGGGTAGGCCGCCTATCGCCTATCCCAGGCAGGGGGGGTTCTGCGGCAGAATGTTGGTCACCTATCGCGCGCGGCTTGGACAATGTCGTATGCGTGTCGCGAACGCCTTTTCAGGTGATGGTAATCGGCAGACGTGGAGCAGACCGGCAAAAGCAACAACGGGCGTCACGCGTATACGGATCATGGTCGCGGCCAATATGAGTGGCGCACGCCAAACTTGGATCAAAGGCAGCATGGATTATCTGAAGAAATTCGACCTGTCCGGCAAGCGTGCAATCGTAACGGGGGCGGGGCGCGGTATCGGGCTTGAAATCGCTCACGCTCTCGGCCAAGCGGGCGCCGCAATCGTCGTTGCGGACTTAGACGCAGATAGCGCTGCTGCCGCTGGGGCCAAACTCGGATCATGCGGTGTCGTGGCAAGTCATCGAGCCATCGATGTGGCAAAGCCGGAGGCCGTTACGGCTCTCGCCGACGAACTGAATGCCGAACAGCCGATCGATGTCCTAGTCAACAATGCCGGTATAGCCCGGATAGCCGAGGCTCTCGATACTTCCGACGCGGACTGGTTGGCAACGATGCGCGTCAATTCGGATGCGGCATTTTGGTGTGCGAGGGCCTTTGGTCGGCACATGATCAGCCGTCGCTGCGGTAACATCGTGAACATCGGATCAATGTGCGGCACGATCGTGACACAGCCACAGAACAACACCGCCTATATAACCAGCAAGGGCGCCATTCACATGATGACAAAGTCGCTGGCCTGTGCCTGGGCAAAGCATAATGTTCGGGTCAATGCGGTGGCTCCAGGCTATGTGACCACCGAGATGACAATTTCCCCGAAAACCGAAAACCCCTTTCAGTATGAGCGATGGTTAGAGCAGACTCCGCTTGGAAGATTGGGCGAGTCGCATGAAGTTGCAGCTGCGGTCCTGTTTCTTGCTAGTCCAGCATCGAGCTATTGCACGGGAGCCATCCTGGCCGTTGATGGCGGCTATACGTGTATGTGAGCGATGGGCGTTGCATTGGAAATATCGTCACGATCACGCAACGTCCAAGCTCAGGTGGGAATATGGAACTGGACACGCTTCCGAACGCTTCGAGGAGCTAACCGCTAACTCTCCATGACAAGTCCAACGAGTGGGCAAAGGTCTGCCAAAAGGTGGGAGATTATGGAGGATTCTGCCGCATTCCCGTTCCTAACTATTGAGACCAATCCATTCGTGTATCGGGCGACGCAAATGAAGGCGGCGATGCGCCGGATGGAACCCCGCTATATGTCGATTTCCAGCCGACTTAAACTCGATCGATCGGACCCGGGACCGTGTGGATCTATCTACTGAAACGCGTTCTCCTCGCGCTGGCAATTACGATAATCGCGGTGACGCTTGTGTTCATGATGATCCATGCGGTGCCTGGCGACCCAGCCGTTGCTCTGCTGGGGCCCCGCGCCACGCCTGAAATGATAGAACAGCTTCATCGGGAAATGGGGCTGGATAAGCCGCTTGCCGTGCAGATTGTCATCTTCTTCGAGGGGCTGCTCCAAGGCAATCTTGGTTTTGATATGTCGAGTCGACGTCCTGTTGCCGATATAATTTTCGAGCAACTTCCTTACACCATCGAACTAATCTTCGTCTCCATCTCGTGGGCGGTGGCGATTGCCGTGCCGCTCGGTTGTTACTCGGCCATGAGGCCTAACTCCATCGTGGACCAGATCCTCGGGATCATGGCGGTCGCCGCGATCGCAATTCCGTCTTTCGTCATGGCTGTCTATGCGCTCCTGATCTTCGCAGTCACTCTCCATTGGTTACCAGCAGTAGGAGCCGGAGAGGGTTTTTTTGACGGTCTTGTCCATCTCATTCTGCCAGCTTTCGCCGTCGGGATCGGCTGGGTTGGGTATATCTCCCGACTGGTACGGGCTTCCATGATGGAGACCTTGAGTGAAAACCATGTGCGAATGGCCCGTTCCTTCGGCATTTCAGAGTGGCGCATTGTTTCGCGCTACGCGCTACCGCTTGCAATTTTGCCGACAGTGACGATCCTCGGCGTGGGCATAGCGTGGTTGCTGTCGACAGCTGTCTTTATCGAAGTGGTTTTCGCTAGGCCGGGCATCGGTGCCTTGATTGTGCAGGCGGTCAACACCCGTAACTATGCAGTCGTAATAGGGGCGGTGCTTGTCACGACGATTCTCACTGTCTTCGCGACAACGGTGTCCGATCTGATTGCGGCCGCTCTTGATCCTCGAACCCGTGAGAAACTTTAGGATGGCGAGCCTCGAAGCAATCCGCGGGGAAACCAGCCCGGAGCTAGCCCCCGGGAGCTTTCGCAAGGTGGCACGGCGATTGCGCAAAAACCGTCTTGGCGTTCTGGGCGCCGTCCTCGTCGCGATCGTATTCGCCAGCGCGATCTTCGCCCCGCTCATCATTACACATGATCCGATCCGCATCATGGTGGGGCCTCGTTTGGCGGACCCCTCATGGCTTTTTCTTCTGGGCACTGATCAACTGGGTCGCGACACATTCTCGCGCGTCATGATGGGCGGCCGCGTCCCACTGCTTGTCGGCTTCGCCTCGCTTGGCAGTTCGTTGGCAGCGGGCCTCGTGCTTGGTTTGATTGCGGGCTTCGGACCGAGGTGGCTGGACAATTTGCTTCTTCTTTTATTCGATACGATCCGCTCCTTTCCCGGCATTATCTTCGCATTGGCGGTCATCGGGTTGCTTGGACCCAGCCTAGCGAGCGTGATTTTTGTCATTGCAATCACCTCTATGCCTATCTATGCGCGCGTGGTGAGGACCCAGACAGAGGCACTTCGCAACAGTGAATACATCGCCGCAGAACGCACCCTGGGCGCTGGCACGACCCGCATCCTTGCAGTGCACGTACTGCCTAACGTCATTGGCCCGCTTCTCATCCTCGTGAGCATGGACGTGCCTGCGGTCATAGCCGTGGAGGCCGGTCTGAGCTTCCTCGGTTTGGGCGTACGTCCACCCACGCCCGATTGGGGAGCAATCCTCAACGACGGCTACAATTACATCCAGCAGACGCCGTGGCTTGTGGTTGGCGGTGGTATTCCGATCGTCCTCGCAACGCTGGGCTTCACATTCCTGGGCGAGGCGCTACGCGACATGTTTGATCCAAAGTTGCGGAAAGATCTATGATACGACACGATCAGTCATCGCAGGCGACCTCACCCCTCCTGGATATACGGCACCTCAATCTCGACTTCGGGACACCAGAAGGGCGCATCCATGCACTGCGAAACGTGTCGCTTAATGTCGCGGCCGCAGAGGTGGTCGGCATCGTCGGCGAAAGCGGATCCGGAAAGTCGACACTCGCGTATACAGTGATGGGCCTGCTTTCTGAAAATGCTGATGTCACAGGTGGCGAGATCCTGTTTGAAGGGCGAGACCTGCTGAACATGCCAGCTCAGCCGCGGCGTAGCCTTCTTGGCGATCGACTTTCCATGGTTTTTCAAGATCCGATGACTGCGCTTAATCCTGTGCGGACGATCGGGAACCAGATGGTCGACATCCAGCACCACGCGCAAAAAAGCCGGAGTGAAAAGCGTGCCCGTGCGATAGACATGCTACACCGGGTCGGAATTCCCGATCCCCAAACCCGGATCGGCGCCTATCCGCACCACTTTTCCGGCGGCATGCGTCAGCGGATATGTATTGCCATGGCGCTGCTTGTAAGACCCGCGCTCCTCATCGCCGACGAGCCGACGACTGCGCTCGATGCTACACTTGAAGTCCAGATCATTCATCTGCTCAAAGATCTCCAAAGGGAGATCGGCTGCTCCGTCCTTTTCGTATCCCATCATCTTGGAGCTGTGGCTGAGTTGTGCGACCGGGTCGTCGTCATGTATGCCGGCGAAGTCGTCGAACAAGGCGATGTCCGCAGCATATTTCGCAATCCCGGTCATCCCTACACACGCGCCCTGCTTGAGTGCGACCCGGGGAGGCTTAAACGAACCACACGTACATTGCCGACCATTTCCGGCGAGGTGCCAAGCCTCCTCGGCTTGAAAAAGGGGTGCATCTTCAGTGTGCGATGCCCACAGGCGTATGATCGCTGTCTTCAGGAAACGCCGGTCGATCAGCCCATCAGCGTAGGGCAGACCGCACGATGCCATCTGCTCGAAGAAAATCGGCTGGTTTCGGGATGAGCGCCCTTCTCAGTGTTCGGGACCTCTGCGTCCGCTTCCGCACGATGGGACCGCTCAAAGCGCTTGCAACTAGGACGAAAGCGCCTTTCATAGACGCGGTGTGCGGTGTTTCGTTTGAAATCCACAGGGGCGAGACGCTGGGCCTTGTCGGCGAAAGCGGCTCCGGAAAATCCACTGTCGCTCGCACGTTGATTGGCCTGCAGCGCGCGGTGAGCGGCAGCATCAGCTTCGATGGTCAGGAACTCACGCAACTCAGCGCGGTAGAACGCAAGCCCTACATGCGGCGCATGGCGATGACGTTCCAGGATCCGATCGGTTCACTTTCGCCCAGGCTGACGGTGCGGTCGCTCTTGACCGAGTCTTTCCGCATCCATGGAATGAAGGATCGCGATTTAGGAGCCGAAGCGATGCGCCTGCTGCGGATGGTGGGCTTGCCGGCCGATTTTGTTGGTCGCTATCCTCATCAACTCTCCGGCGGCCAAGCCAGGCGTGTCAGCGTGGCGCGCGCCCTTGCGCTTAATCCGGACTTGATCATCGCCGATGAGCCGACCGCCGGCTTGGATGTTTCGGTGCAAGGCGAGGTACTAAACCTTCTCACGCGCCTGCAGGATGAACTGGGCATCGCGATCCTGATAATCACGCACAACCTTAATGTAGTGCGCCACATAACCGATCGCATGGCGATCATGTATCTCGGCCGCCTCATTGAAGTCGGCGCGACCCAGAGTATTTTCCACCAGCCAAGCCATCCTTATACCGAAGCGCTGCTTGCGGCCAATCCCGAGCCCGATCCGGACGCAGTGCTCAACAGGATTGAGCTCAAGGGCGAAGTGCCAAGCGTGATGAACCGACCATCCGGCTGCGAGTTCCACACCCGCTGTCGGTACGCTCGAGACAACATCTGTGGTCACGTCGCTCCCCCCTCCTCAGTCAGCCTGCAGGACCCGGGGCACCGCTTCAGATGCCATTTCCCGATAAGCCCGAATCTAACGGGGTGAGCGCAAGCGCATATGATCGCGTTCTGTTCCTGCCCCGGGCACGATCTCCGGCTTCGGCTGCCTCGCGTTCGTAGTCGTCCGTGAAGAACACGGAAGGCTCTGATTCAATTTATGATTTTCCCCTGATTTTGGGTTTTAGTTTGCCGGAAATCGTGGCCTTAGGGGGCGATTTCTGGCAAATTGTAATGGTGCCTGTACGCGTGATTCGGCTGGTTTGACGCGAGGGAGCACGCGATGCGGCCAAAGGAACGACGAGACGGCGGCCAGACCGACCTGTTGCGGGCTCGCTCGATCAGATTCTCAACATGGATCATGCGCTGGTGAAGCTGGCGGCGGCGATCGACTGGCGCTTTCTCGCTTTCTCGAAGAGCGGCTTGGCGAGGTCTATGACGACGGCCCTGGCCGGCCGCCGCTGCCGACCCGGTTGATGGCGGGCTTGGCCATCCTGAAGTCGATGCACAACCTGTCCGATGAAGGCTTGTGCGAGCGCTGGCTGGAGAACCCCTATTACCAGATGTTCTGCGGCGAGGAGTTCTTCCAGCACCGCCTGGTCTTCGACCGCACGTCGCTGACGCGCTGGCGTCTGCGCATGGGCGAGGAGCGGCTGATGGCGCTGCTGCAGGAGAGCCTGGCGGCGGCGACCCGGCTGGGCGCGGCCAAGCCGGCCGACTTCTGCGCGGTGATCGTCGACACCACCGTGCAGGAAAAGGCCATCACCTTCCCGACCGACGCCAAGCTGATGCAGCGGGCCCGCGAGCGGCTGGTCAAGCTGGCCAAGAAGCATGGCGTCGTGCTGCGCCAGTCCTATGCGCGGGTGGGCAAGTTCGCGCTGATCAAGCACCAGCGCTATGCCCACGCCAAGCAATTCAAGCGCGCCAACCGGCAGCTCAAGCGGCTGCGCACCATGCTGGGCGCGGTGATCCGCGACATCGCCCGCAAGATCGCCGGGCAGCCGGGCCTGATGCAGGTCTTCGGCCTGTCGTTGTCGCTTGCCCGCCGTGTCAGGGACCAGCGCCAGCGCGAGCGGGGCCGCAAGGTCTACTCCCTGCACGCTCCGGAGGTGGAGTGCATCGGCAAGGGCAAAGCTCACAAGCCCTATGAGTTCGGTGTCAAGGTCTCGGTCGCCACAACCCTCAAGCGCAGCCGCGGCGGCCAGTTCGTCGCCCACGTCAAGGCGCTGCCCGGCAATCCCTACGACGGCCACACGCTGGCCACCATCCTCCCAGCGATCGAGGAGACGATCGGCGTCAACCTCTCCAAGGTCGTCACCGATGCCGGCTATCGTGGCCACAACGCCCCGAAGACTACAGGCGCGGCCTCACCAAGACCGTCAAGCGGGCGCTGCGACGGCGGGCCGCCGTCGAGCCAGTCATCGGCCATCTCAAAACCGACCATCGCATGGGCCGCAACTTCCTGGCCTTCGCCCAAGGCGACGCCAACAACGCCGTGCTCGCCGCCGTCGGCTACAACTTCGGCCTCCTGCTCAACTGGCTGGGGCTTTTGTGCGCCTTCATCCTGGCGATGCTCGCAACCACAGCAACGCCGCCCCTCCGGCCGCGAATAGCCTGACGCCGCAGCTCAGTTAGTATAGCCGCTCCAACGGTGCGCCCTTCCGCGACTGATGCTGAGAAGTCGCATTCTTCACGGACGACTTCGTAGGGAAAGTAACCGCCCGGTTGTTACCGCGGAGATTTCGCTTTGATGCGAGCGGTGAGTTCCTGGTCATCGACGAAGGCTTCGAGGAAGTCATTCCATTCGTCAGCGGTGCGGCGCGCATGGGCAAGCATTTGCTCCAGCTCTTCCATTCCGTCGCGGGTAAGCGAAGTTGTTGCCTCGTCCGGCCCGGTGTAGACGCTGATGATGTTGCCGTAGCTCAGGTTGTCATCGTTGTTGACGATCGCCTGAAGGAGTTCGGCATCTTCGTCGAGCAATTTGGCGACGTAGTCGATGCTGAACACGTGGGTCACCGTTGCCGCCATCAGGCGGCCTCGGCGGAGATGGCGGTGACAGGTGACCAATTCCAGGGAAGCAGCTCGTCGAGGCGATTGATCTTGTGATCGTGGATGCGGTCGAGCACGTCTGCGAGATATGCCTGCGGATCGATGCCGTTCATCTTGGCCGTCTCGATGATTGTCATGACGCGAGCCAGGGTCTCGGCGCCGGTGTCGGCGCCGGCAAATAGCCAGTTCTTTCTTCCGATCCCAATCGGGCGCAGGGCTCGCTCGGCGGCATTGTTGTCCATGGCGACGCGGCCGTCCTCGAGGAACAGGCACAATGATGGCCAGCGGCTCAGGCCATAACGGAAGGCTTTTGCCAAATCGCTCTTGCCCGGAATGCGGGTCAGTTGCGTTTCGATCCAGACACGGAATGCCCCGATCTTTGGTTTGCTATGCTTCTGACGTGCGGCAAGGCGGGCATCGGCAGGCTGACCCGCAATGCCGTGCTCGATGTCATAAAGCGCACCGATACGGTCGAGAGCCTCGCGTGCGATCTCGGATTTGTTCGAGGTCCAGATATCATGGAAGTCGCGTCGCCAATGCGCCCAGCATGCCGCTTCTCGGAAACGGGATGTTCCATCGGCTCCAGGCTCATAAAGCTTGCCGTAGCCTTTGTAGCCGTCAGCTTGGAGGACGCCGCTTGTCTGCCTGAGGTGGCGCAGGACGTGGTCTTCCTTCCAGTCCGGAGCAAAGTAGTAGACCGCGCCAGGCGGAGCGGCGCCCGCCCATGGGCGTTGATCGCGGACATATGTCCAGATCCTGCCTTTCTTTACGCCTTTCCCCAGCCCTTTGTCCTGCATGGAGCGATCCAGCACCCGGATCGGGGTATCGTCGGCATGGAGAAGGTCACTGGCCATGATCACGGTTCCGATCCGCTCGATCAGGGGCTGAAGCACCTGCATGGCGCGACCGCACCAATCGACCAGCGTACTGTCGGGGATGTCGGCACCCATGCGGGCGAAGATTTCGTGCAGGCGATACAATGGCAGGTGATCGTCGAACTTCGAGACCAGGATGTAAGCCAGAAGGCCGGCGCCAGCCATGCTGCCTGGTATCGGACGGCTGGGCGCGGGCAACTGCACCATCTTTTCGCAGCAGCGGCAGGATTTCTTCAACCGAGCGATCTCGATGACCTTCATCTGCGCGGCGATCATGTCGAGGATTTCGCTCGTGTCTTCGCCCACAAGACGTAGTTCACCGCCACAGGCGGGGCAGCAGGCGCCGGGATCGAGCTCCCTGCGCTCGCGAACTGCCTTGTGCGATACGCGCGGACGACGGCGCGTGATGCTTTCGGGCGCGTTCGTCATAGGCGCGACAGACGCTGCCTCGTCGGCCTCATTGATTGGCCCGGCATTGCTCTCCGCCGCGGCGATCAAAAGATCCTCCAGCGCCAGTTCCAGCTGCTGGATTTCCCGCTCGATCTTTTCCGAAGACTTGCCGAAGACCTGTTTCTTCAGCTTGGCAATGCGCAGCCGCAAGGCCTGGATCAACTGGTCATGCGCCTGCAACGTCGCCGACATCTTCGCATTTTCCGCCTGTAAGGCGGCGATCATCGCCTTCAGAAAGGCGGGATCGTCTGGAAGATTTTCGGCGACATTCGACATGCACCTGACTACCATAAGTCAGGGAGAGTAGCCATAAAAACCATTAGATTCAGAGAGATAAATCACCCGACACGCGCCGGCGGCGCACCCCAATTGGGGCGTCGCCAGTCAATTCCTTCCCATAACATCGCCATTTGCGCTGACGTCAGCCGGGCCGTCCCGTCGGCCGCCGACGGCCACGGAAAGCGACCCTTCTGCAAGACCTTGTAATAAAGACAGAACCCCTGGCCATCAAAATAAAGAAGCTTCAAACGGTCGCCACGTCTTCCCCGAAAGGCGAAGACCGCGCCTCCCGTCGGCTTCTGGCGCAACACATCCTGCGTCAGTGCAGCCAAACCCTCGATCCCTTTGCGCATGTCCGTGAACCCGCAGGCAAGGTACACCCGAACCCCAGTTCCCGGTCCGATCATGCTGCCTCAACCGCATGGATAAGCCGAGTCAGAGTGGCGGTATCGATCTCTCTGTCAAAGCGCAGGTTCCGCCCACAGCATAGCTGCAATTCGACCAGTGCTGACAATCTGTCGGTGCCTTTGCCCATACGGGGTTCGCTCTGCGCCACCGGCATGTCCACGGGAAGGAACATGGGACTCGCCGACGGCAACAAGAGCCCCTTCCTCCTCAACTCTCGCCGCCAGGTGTAAATCTGCTGCCGCGTCACATCGTGCCGCTCGGCAACCTCAGTCACAGTCGCCTCGTCAATTCCAACCGACATGACGATGTCGAGCTTCTTCTTATCACCCCAGCGACGGCGCCGTTCAGCACCAAGAATCTCGACACGCATCGCAACCTCACAAGACACGTCGCAAACGACGTCGTTAAGTACGTGTCATAGGCCATCACGACGATGTCAGGCAGGCGGTACCAATCGGACGGTTACTAGGGAAACGCCGTCTCATCGGATCTCATGCGGTGACAACTTCCCCCCTCTCCATCCGCTCAAATACCTAGCGGATGATCGCAGAACTGGCTAACAAGCCGTTAGAATTGGACGTCGACCCCGCCCTGGGGCAATCTTGCACGCCGAAACACTATAAACGTCCATGAAATTGGGAGGTGAACTGCCCCCCATTCGATCGGACAATCGGCATAAGCAGAAAGGCTCAAGCACAGGCTTGAGGATAGGCTTATGTCCAACGAGTATCGACGCCTCGAAAGTGATCGCAGGCGACGTCCCTCGCCGGCGATGGACAACCGAGCAAAAGCTGCAGATTGTCGAGGAGAGGTTTGAGGCCGAAACCAACCGCTGATGTCGCTCAACCCGAAACTGGCTTGCATTCGAGATATAATGGGGTTCCGTCCGGGCGCATTGCCGCCTGTATTTTCGTCGTGCGATACTCGACGGGAGTGGCCCCGTGGGTCAGGAATCGGAAATCCCCGGATTCCTCCATGAGGTCCTGCATCTCCTCGTAGATTTTTCCACGCTCAATCGGGTCGGCGATGGAAAGCCCCTTGACGTTGAGTTCGTCATAACGTTGGTTGCGGAAGCGTTGCCAGTTCCAGACGCCAACCTGAGCCTGGGTGAACCAGGTTACGTACTCAGACGGGTCTGGGAGTCCGGTGAAACTCATGACGAATAGCTGCATATCCTTCCACTGGTCGCCTTCTGATTCCATTCCGAGCGTCCAGAACGAAGTGGAATCCCGAGGTTGCACCTCCAAGGAGATACCGATCTGCGACAATTGGGCCTGAACTGTCTGGGCTATGGTCGACGAAGTGCTATCGTTCAAACAGTCGATGCTCAAGGTCAGATCGCTGACGCCGGCCTTTTCCATGAACTCCTTGGCCTTCTCGAGATCGCCTTCCGGCGGGATGAGCGCCTTCTCCCTATGTCCGACAACTCCGGGGGGAACGGTACCGGTCGCCAGGACCGCTTGGCCAGCGTACGCAATACTTAGAATCTGCGGGACGTTGATAGCCCATTGGATCGCTTTCCGGACGTTGATATCCCTGAGTTTTGGATGATCCATATTTATGCCGACCCAGACGTAACCGGTCGAGGGCTTTTGTACTATCTCGCTATCAGGGGGGGGCGGATTGCTCCTGAAAGTAGCAAGCGATTCGACACTGATGCTGGTGAAATCGACATCGCCCGCCTGATAAGCGCGTTCAGCCGCCTTAACGTCGGGAATAGGTAGGATGCGGATTTCGTCAAAGCCGGGCCTTGGGCCAGACCAATCCGGGTTCCGAGTGAGAATGGTATATTGATTCGGCTTCCAATCGGCCAGCACGTAGGGACCGGAGAACGCTGGTGGCTCCATCCCGAAATCACCGCCCTCCTTATTGGTCCGCAGCACGGCATCCTCAGAAACGATTTGACCTGCCGCGTGGGGTAGTGGAACGAGCCACACAGCTGCATCAGGGGCCTTGAATACAATGACGCCCGTATATTCGTCCTCCAACTCGACGCGATCGAGCAGCCCCCAATGTGGCTTCATGGGTGAATTGAGTTTTATCACGCGCTCGAAAGAGAACTTGACGTCCCTGGCCGTCATTTCGCCGTGGCCGCCGGTGAACTTGATGCCCTTCTTGAGGCGGAAGCGGACATGTGTTGGGTCCACTTGCTCGATCTTTTCCGCCGCCTCTAGCTCCCAGCCCCAATCAGATCCTGACTTATAACGCGTGAGCTTCGAATAGATACAGTGCATGACGTCCACTTCCGCGTCTGTTACAACGAAAGCGGGATCTAATTTGGTAAGATCGGCATTGGCACGCGCGTTTAGCACCTTGCCGTCGGCAGCCCAAATGGCCCGGGTGAGCGGCATACCCGAGGCGATGATACCCCCGCCAAGCGCGGCACCAGCTTTGAAGAGGGTTCGACGGCTAACGATCCGAGTAATATTCGTCTTCATATCCACGCCCTGATGAGTTTTCTTTCAAGCGGTGCTGGTTTCGTTGCGATACATCCAATGTGGAACGCTGCTGACATCTAAAGCGGCGCGCGCCAGCGTTTCCGCTTTTCCTCTGCAAAGCCAGGGACCTTGGCAAGGCTTGACTGGCGTTTGGCGACAAACGCGTCGAGCGGCCCGCACTAAAATCCGCCGTCCGAGAATGCCTTCCTAACTTACACGCCTCATGATACGCACCTCCAATAGCCTTGATAACGCGCAAAAGATTTCGCTCGTCTTAAATACCGTTTATGCCGGCCCCTTGGGCAAAGCGCGCGAAGCTATAAATCAGGGTGAGGGCCATTCAGGCGCTGGCGGAATTCTCAGATTTAAGCGACTTGTACAATCATGCTGCCCGTTTTATCCCGATCTCCGCATGGGACTCGCTTTGGATCGACACTCTTTGGTGCGAATTGGTCAACTCATCTGCCTACGTCAAGGGGTGAACCTGCTTGACAAGAAGCCTGAGGCAGCGCGATGATGAAAGGCTTCTCCAGTCGTGAGGTAACGCCGTTCTACAGGATGAATATGCCCTGTTATGAGTCAGATAAGCATTCCGCGCCTGAGGGCTCGTTGGAAGAGAAATGCTATACGATTACCGCCCTACTGATCACGACTCCGCTGGTCGGCTTGCTTTTTGCATTTGCGTCACAGGGCACAGACCTTTCTGACTCAACTAAGCCGGAGACGGTCTTCCTCCAGAGTTCTTCGATCCCGCTGCCGCCGCGCTGAGCCAGAGCAAATGCCATAGAAGAGGCTGTGTGCGTCAAGCTCTGCAAAAGGGGCGGCCATGGTGTTGGTCAAGCGGCTTGGCGCAGAGCGAGATCCTTGTACTCGCGCAGGTCGTCCATGTTGATGTAGTGGTTGGCCTCCATCCAGTTTCGTTGGTCTCGACGGCCAGGCCCTGGCCAAGCGCAGGCAGCTTTCGGCTTGGGGAGGACCCTTGCGTCGAGAGCGAGGATCGGTAGGTGTCGCGTCCCGCCGGCTCCCGACTGCTTTGGAGGCGAAAACTAAATGCACCTAACGGTGCATGTGAGCGACGAAGTTCCCTGATCGGAGAACTCACGGGCTATGACAGGCAGCATTTCAGGATTTAAATTTACCTGCGAATTCTGGACTCCTGCGCCGACACACCAGTGAAGAGGAGATGGCCGATCTATTTCTCGGCATTGACCCGACCCTCGGGCCGGTGCGCGCCCGCAAGGCTCTACCAGCCATAGCGACCGGGCGAACTGGACAGTTACGGCCGGCTACAAGGAAGAATGACGGACGGCGAACAGTCAAGTTTTTGGACAAGGAAGTTTCTGTATACACCGTCAACGAGTGCACAGCTGCTAGAGATGGCGCGGTGGATGGATCGCAGCGATGATCGCTATCCGTCCAGTGGGCGAGGACTCCCTTTTTCGCCAATCAGCACTTGAGCAATCTCGCAATGTGACGATCCGGCGACCGGCTGGTGCCCCGCCTTTTTTCAGCACTGCGTTCGGCATTGCCAAGAAGGACGTGCTGGTTCTTGTCGGGCCTGTGCAGGACGGCGGTATGACAGCAAGCATCACACGGCAATGCGGCCAGTTCAACGGCGACCTGGTCGAGATGAGGCCGGCTGTTCCGCAATGACTTGCAGCACATTTGGCCACCGTCTCTAGAGGACGCGCACTGCGCGAATGACTCCCTGCCGGAGGTGGCGAGCAGATCGTGCTGGAGTGCCGGGTGCGCCGCAGGAACTCGGGCCAGCCACGCAAAAGGCGAAGATGCACGCCACGCCAGGCTGTTCTATTGCGCTGGCTAACTTGTCAGTGAACCGAAAGGCCCGAGCCAGCCGAGCGCGCAATTGCCTGTTTGGTGGTCTTTACCCCAAGTTTTCGGCGAGCGTTGCCCAGCTGAAAACACGCCCTGCGCCTTGGGATTCCCAGGATGCATTGCCTAATCGGACTTGCCTCTTGCCTCCCACTGCAAGCACGCGTGTTCGCGCCGCGCCAAAGCGACACCATCCAGCATTCGATCGGCAGATGAAGGCCGAGAGACCATCATCACTGTGTCCAAATTCAAGTATGCAATGCTTCACCCGCCTGATCAAACTATTGAGCTTCTCCGCAACGGGAGGTCCCATCTCGACGTAATCGACTATGACATCCCGTCCAAGAGGTTCGGTCGCACTTTCAAACCTTCGTCGCCTGGTGTCTCTGCATTCCGGTCTTGGTCTTCGAGATGCCGGCCCGGACTTTACGGCGTGCAAAGGGAACGGTTTCTGACGAAGCCAAGCGTCTCGCTCGATCTATGAGAAGACCACACCAGCTTTGGTGAAATCATCTCGGAAGGGGTATGAAATACTAGTACCCTGCGGCATGCACAGTTATTGCGCTCGAAAGTTCGACGGAGCCACGGACTGGTTCGTTTGGGATTAGAAATCCTTCCATGTGCTCACCGGGACATCTGCTTTCGCATATGCGCATGGCATCTCATTCTTCCGCCGGGCGCTGATCGCCGCCGTGGGTTTGAGAGTGCATAGGTCAGCGCCGGAAAAGGAAGCCCGTCGATTCATGTCGCCTGCGAGTCGCACCCGTCGGACGCTCGATCAAAAGGCTGGTGCAAGGTGGAAGCTCTCCCGCATGCAATTCGAGGAGTCGCTGATCCAGTTCCTTGTCGGTCGCTGTCAGGCGATGGTTCAGGCGAAGGTAATCCATCCAGGTCGGTGTGCGAAACGTCTCGGTCCAAAGCAACGGCTCCCGCAGATCGCGCTGGATGTTCCAGTGTCGAGCTCCCACCCGCCTTTGCACACGACGTCTTTCCCGCATCAGCTCCAAGAAGGTATCCACATTCGGCTCCGGAATCGAATACTCGATCTTCACCACGATCGGGCCGCTTCTAGGCTTCAGCTCCAGCGCAATTGCTGGTGTTTCGAAGCCAAGAGGGTCCTGGTCGGCCTCTTGCCATTCACGGATTGGAAGAAGCAAGCCAGTGCCGGCAACCAACAGCAGAGCGCCTGCGGAGCTTTCCAGCGCCAATGCGAGCGAATAGTGCTCAGCCACTGCGCCCCAAAGCCAGCTCCCGGCGGCAAGGCCGCCGGAGCAAAGGGCATAGTGGATCGAGAGCGTCCGACCAACGACCCACCGAGGGCTCGACAATTGTACGCTGACGTCAAGCCCCGTCCAGGTGACGACCCAGGCGGCGCCGCCGAGCGTCAAGGCAACACTGGCCACCGCCAGGGAAGGCGTGAACGCAAGAGCCACGCAGCACCCAGCAGCGGCTATGCACGCAAGCGTCGTTAACCGCTCCTGAGACAGCGACCTTCTCAGCAGGTTGTTGGACAGGCCGGCGCACAAGGCGCCAGTGCCGAAACCGGCCATGAGGATGCCGTAGGCGATTGGTCCCCCTCCCAGCTGATCGCGAGCAATCAGGGGAAGCAGGGCCAATATGGAAATGCTCGCCAGGCCGAAAAGCGCTCCCCGCGCGATTGCTGCCATGATCTCCGCCGACAGTGCCGTGAAGCGCGTCCCGTCATATACGGCGGTGGTTAGTGACTCACGTGGCAGGGGCGACGGGCGACCAGCCCATTTATAGCGTCCGATGGCCCACAGCATGACGAGGTAGGTCAGCGTGGCGGCCGCGAAAGCGGTTAGGGCTCCAAAGGACGCAACGACAACGCCGCCGAGCGCCGGACCGATACTTCGCACTGCATTGTAGCCCACCGAGATCAGTGTGACCGCAGCCGGAACTTCGCGTTTTCGCAGGATATCGCCGACCGAGGCGTGCCAAGCCGGATCGGTAAAGGCGGCTCCGCACCCAGCCAGGCAGCTGAATGCCAGGATCATCCATGGATTGTAAAACCCCAGACCCACAAGAGCTGTCAACATCGTTGATGATAGCGCTATAACGCACCAGCCCATCGTCATCACATTGCGCCGGCTGAAATTATCGGCGATAGCGCCAGCAAAGATCGACAGTATGAACACCGGCAGCGTCGTGGAAGTCTGCACCAGTGCGACCATCACATCGGAGCTTGAGATGGTCGCCATCAGCCAACCGACGGCAACAGTCTGCAATAGCCACCCAAAGCTGGACAATTGCGCGGCAATCCAGATGGAGCGAAAGGTTGAGTTTTCCAGCGGGGCAAACGTTGCCGACGAAACTGCCGCATCTCCACGCGTCACCCTGCTCATCCGGACGAGCCTCTTTCTGCGTGTACAGACTGCATGAAGGACTTCTCCTCGGTGCACCTGCGTGAGAGAGTGTCAATCCTCTACATCGGCACGGCGACCACTAATCACCTGAAGCATATTCCACGCACGCCATCTAGAACGCGGGTCATGGACTCGCTGACTGCTCGCCGCCCGGCCCGCGAAACGGACCAGCAAGTTTGGGCACTGCGATTGCGAGCCGGCCCGAGGCGATGGTGACGCTGACGGCGCCCTGCTCTACCGACATTCCTGTTATGCGGCCGCCTATCGGCCGCATGCATCCACAGCATCGATCGCAACATCGCGTTTCATTGCCTCGTGCTTAGCGATTGCGGACGACATAGCAGCGGTGATCTTGCGCAGGGAAACTGCTCCGAGGGGCTTGCCAGCGCTATCGACAACAGTGGCTTCGTAAGACGGAGAATTTGTAAGCTCCACGGCCGCGGTCTCCAGGGTCGATCCAGACCTAAGCGTCGGCAGCGATCTGTTGACGGATGGCGGAATGGGTTCCATGACAGCATCCACTTTTAAGAATCGCGCGCGATTGACGTCCTTTACGAACCTGGCGATGTAATCGTCGGCGGGGTTTAACAGAATGTCTTGGCTGTCACCTTGCTGGATGATCGAACCGTCCCGCAAGATGACGATCTGGTCCCCAAGCCGCAGCGCCTCATCAAGGTCGTGCGTGATGAAGACAACGGTCTTCTTCAACTCAGCCTGCAATTCAAGGAGCATGGTCTGCATGTCGGTCCTTATCAACGGATCGAGAGCCGAGTAGGCCTCGTCCATTAACAGGATGGAGGCATCGTTGCTGAGGGCGCGCGCCAGTCCCACCCGCTGTTGCATGCCGCCAGACAATTCTTCCGGATAGCGCTTCTCAAACCCGACAAGCCCAACGCGCTCGATCCAGCGCATGCCAATGGCGCGGCTCCTGGCCTTGTCAATGCCGCGCACCTCCAATCCAAAAATCACGTTGTCGAGAACGGTCCGGTGCGGCAGGAGCGCAAACCTCTGAAAAACCATCGCCGTCTTGTTGCGACGAAATTCCCGCAACTCCAGTTCGGACATCTCCAAAATGTTGCGTCCGTCAATCATGATCGAGCCAAACGTTGGCTCGATCAGGCGATTGATGTGCCTAATTAGCGTCGACTTGCCGGAGCCGGACAGCCCCATGATGACCTGGATTTTGCCGGCCGGCATGGATATGTTGATATTGTTCAGGCCCAGTATGTGTCCATGAACTTTTCCAAGCTCGGCCTTAGACAATCCACTGCGGACTCGGCCGACGTGTTGCTCCGGCGACCTGCCAAAGATCTTGTATAGATCGCGTATCTCGATCGACGCCTGGCCGTTAATCATGCGCGGGTTGCCTGACGCATCTGGAGCCGGCGGCCATAGGCCTGGCTGGTGCGGTCGAAAATAATTGCAATCCCAACAATGGCAAAGCCGTTGAAGATGCCCTGCGTAAAATACTGATTGGCAATTGCTTGCAGGACGTTCAGACCCAGCCCCTGCACGCCGATCATTGAAGCGATGACAACCATGCCGAGGGCCATCATGATCGTCTGATTAACGCCCGCCATGATCGTGGGCATCGCAAGCGGCATTTGTACCTTCCAGAGCTTTTGCCCCCGCGAACAGCCGTAAGCATCGGCGGCTTCCAGGACTTCTTTGTCCACCAGGCGAATCCCCAGGTCAGTAAGACGGATAATCGGTGGCACGGCGTAGATCACTACAGCAATGAACCCAGGCACGCGGCCGATGCCGAGCAGCATGACGACCGGGATCAGATAGACGAAAGGCGGCATCGTTTGCATTACGTCGAGTACTGTCTGAATCACAGCACCAACGCGCTGAAAGCGGTTCATAAAGATGCCGAGAGGCATACCGAGGGCGATGGAAAAGACCGTAGCTGTCAAGACGAGCGAAATCGTCTTCATCGCATCCTGCCACAGGCCAAGAAGGCCGATCGCGATCAGAGTTCCGACGACAGCCGCTACCACGGACCAACGCCGCGCCGCAAACCACGCCACACCGGCTAGCACAACAATCACGAGCGGCCATGGCGACCCGGTGATTATGTCTTCGAAGAAAATCAAAACCTGCTGCAGCGGGTAGAAGAAATTCTCGATCGTGTCGCCATAAAGTCTTGTGATGCTTCGAAGTGACCCGTCGGTCGCCCGTTTGATGGTCAGTAGAAAGTCAGCGTCTAACTGCGGAAATTTAAACAGCCATTCCATATCGCGTCCCTAGGCATGTTACCACTGAAATCGTGAGCACTCACGAGGTCATGAAAAACAGGAGGCGGAGGGGAGGAAATTTGCCATTCTCGGTCCACATGCGCAGGGCTACTGCACTCTCCTCATCCTCCAGCCACTAAAGTTAGCTGCTTCGATGCAATTCGCGACTTTACTTGGCCGCAGCCTTGACTTTCTCGGCGACGTCAGCCGGGACCCACTTCGTCCAGACTTCAGGCATGTTCTGGATGAACCACTTTGCGCCGTCCTCGCCGTTGGCCTGGTTCTCAGTCATCCATAGCATGACCTTGCCAACTTCGGCCTGGCTCCAACTCCGCTTTGCGAAATAATCCTTTGCCGGAGCCACATCGTCGCGCTTCAAGAATTTTCCGGAGGCGAGCGTGATTTCTTCGGCCGTCTTCCAATAATTCGGCTTCGGATCAGGACAATCTTGCTTTGTGGTGCAACGCACCCACTCGGCCTCGTCATGGGCGGCTTCAAGGCGCACCATCGGATACTTTACGAGAAGCGAAGTAGGAGCCCAGTACGCCGCGATGAAGCCCTTCTTGCCCTCATAAGCCTTGGCGATCGCGCCATCAAGCGCTGCTGCAGATCCGCTCGGCACGAGAACGAACCCCTTTTTGTCAGCACCAAGGGCCTTGAACAATTGCGCCGTCACTACCGTGTCGCCCCAGCCTTGAGGGCCCTGGATCACCCCACCCTTCGACGGATCCTCTGGGGACGGAAACAGTTCCGGATGCTTGATAGCATCCTCGACTGTCTTGATATCCGGGTGGGCATCGGCAACGTACTTTGGAATATACCAGCCGGAGACGGAGCCGTCGCTGATTCCAGTTCCAATTCGGCTGACCCGCCCTTCGGCGACGCCTTTGTCATAGAAGTCACTCAACAAACTCACGGCCACTGATGGAGCAATATCAGGCTGCCCCTTCTCGATCATGGAAGTCACGGTCGGAACCGTGTCACCCGCCACTGTCGTCGCATTACAGCCGTAACCGTTATTGAGGATGAACTGGTCGACATAGGCATTCGCCTCAGCAGACTGCCAGCTGAACAGAGCCAACGTAATGTCGCCACACGCCGCATGAGCAGGGCTGGCGCTCATCAGAGCCCCGATCGCTGCCAACGAAAGCAAGTACTTTCTCAATTGAACGCTCTCCCCTTGTCCGTGACACACTGCTGATGGTCCGCCGCAGTGACGTCCTTTGGTAATCCGGCCACCTGACACATCAAGGCCGAAAAAAATGGCGTTCTGATAAACTGGCTTTATAGCTGACAGGATTGTATCGGCGTACCCGGCATAGACTGAAAGTGATACCTCATGGCCTTCCCAGTCCGCGCGGATTTGTGCGCGCGCGACTGCCCCGCATTCATCCCTTCAGTCGTCCGAGTCCTTAGATGAAGAAAATAAGAAATTCCGAGCAAATCGTCGCACACGGTGATGCGGCTTCAAGAAAGCTGGTGCTCGAGATCGCCGACCGAACGCTCGATAAGCTGGACAGTTACAGGCGGATCCGCAGCATCATGCGGATGGAAGGCGAGGTGCTCCACATCGGCGTGCGCTCCTGGGACCTTTCAAAGAAACGCAATGTGTATCTGTTTGGCGCCGGCAAGGCTTGCAACCATATGGCGATGGCGGTGGATCACGTGCTCGGCGAGCGCCTGACGCGCGGCATCGCGATCGTCAAGATCCATGAAGAGACCGACCGCTTCAACAAAACCGAAGTCTATATCGGCGGCCACCCGCTGCCCAACGAGGAGGGATTCCGCGCTTCGAAGCAGATCATTGAGGTGGTCGACAAGGCCGGCCCCGACGATCTTTTTATCGTTGTGATCAGCGGTGGGAGTTCGGCCCTGATGTCCTGCCCGATCGACGGCATCTCACTGCAGGATGAGATCGACACGACCGACGTGCTCCTAAAATCCGGTGCTGGAATTTATGAAATAAATGCAGTCCGTCGTCACATATCGGCATTGAACGGCGGGATGCTGGCCAAGCGCATTCAGGATATCGGGGCCGAGCTGATCGGCTTTGGTATCAGCGATGCCGTGGGTTCGCCGGCTACCGGCGACATCGCGGTGCCTTATGCGGCCTACAAGAGCACGCCAATCGGACCCGACGCTACGACACTGGATGACGCACGCGCCACGATTGTCAACTTTGACGTGGCCGGCCGCCTGCCGAAGAGCGTGGTGGACTACCTAATAAACGCCGGTCCCGAGAGGGAAACACCCAAAGCGTTCCCCGATAACACCTATTTCCTGATCAACACGCTGCCGGACTCCTGCATTTACGCGAAGCAAGCGTGCGAGGAGATGGGCATTCCCGCCATCATTCTCACCTCGTTCCTGGAAGGAGAGAGCCGCGACGCGGGCACCTTCTTCGCTTCCATAGCGCGCGAAATCCAGACCTACGGCAATCCGGTCAAGCCGCCCTGCGTGCTGCTCAGTTCCGGTGAAGTAACCACGCAGATCCTCGACAACAGTTCCATCAAGGGACACGGCGGCCCCGGCCAGGAAATGACTGTGAGCTTCGCCATCTCCGCTGGCAAGGCGAAGAGGGCGTGCCTTCTCTCCATTGACAGCGAGGGCACCGACGGCACCGCGAAGGTCGCGGGCGGCATTACGGATTCCAGCAGCTTTAAGGCCGCCGCCGAAAAGGGGATCAACCTCTATCAGTCATTGCGCGAACATAGCTGCTTCGAGGCGCTCTCGGCCATCAGCTCCACCGTCTTCACCGGCAACACCGGCACCAACCTGTGTGACCTCAACATCCTCTTTGTCCCCGCGATCGAGAAGGATTGTTAGGCATGGTGGACAGGATCAAATCCGTTCGAGCCCAGCAGATCATCGACTGCAAGTGCCGACCAGCCGTGGAAGTTGAGATTCGCACCGAAAACGGGGCAGTTGGCCGAGGCGCAGCCCCAACCGGAACCTCGGTCGGCATGCACGAAGCGTTCGTCCTGCGCGATGGGAACCCGGCGAGCTACAAGGGTCTCAGCGTCCACAAGGCGGTGGACTACGCGGTGAAAATCATTGGGCCGGCGTTGATCGGCATGAATGTGTCCGACCAGCGCGCCATCGACCAGAAGATGATTGCGCTCGACGGCACGCCGGACAAGAGCAGGCTCGGCGGCAATACGATCTATTCAGCCTCGATCGCGGCTTTTCGCGCTGCGGCCGATGCGCGCCGCATCCCGCTTTACAATTACATCGCGGGCCGGGACATCCGAACTGTACCGGTGCCCTGCTTCAACGTGATCAACGGCGGCCACTACGAGACGTTGACCCAACCTTTCAACGAATTCCTGATCGTGCCCTATGGCACCGATAACGTAGACTTGGCTGTCGAGATGGCGGTCGCGGTATTCCAGCAGCTTGGTGAGGTCCTCACCAAGCACTTCGGCCACAAGCCGCAAATCGCGAGCTCCTATGGCTACGCGGCCCCTTCGGACGACCCGCAGGTAATCCTGTCAATAATGCAAGAGGCGATCGAGGTCTGCGGCTATGGGGGTCGCATCGCCTTTGCACTCGATTGCGCCTCGAGCGAAATGTACGATCGGGATACCGCCACTTATCTGCTGAAAGGCAAGCGTGTTTCAACGGATGAACTGATCGCGTACGCAAAAGGGCTCACCGAAAAATTCGATCTGGTCTTCATCGAGGACCTACTCGATGAGAACGATTGGGACGGCTACACCAAGGCAGCCAGGGAACTCACCCGGACGATCGTTCTCGGTGACGATCTGATCGTGACCAACACTGCTCTGCTCAGACGCGCCTATGCAGCCCGTGCCGTTCACGGCTTCATCTTGAAGCCCAACCAGGTCGGGACGATCACCGAGGCGATGGATGCCCATCGCTTTGCTAGCGAACATGGCATGATCTCGGTCCCGTCAGGGCGTTCCGGCGGCGTTGTCGACGACGTAGTGATGGATTTTTCCGTCGGCCTCGAAGTGCCTTTCCAGAAGAATGGCGCTCCGCGATCGGGAGAGCGCATCGAAAAGCTGAATTTCTTGATGCGTGCCAACGCGGCAAGCCCCGGCTGCCGTCTTTACGACATCAAGCCCCTTCTGCGCTTCTGACGCGGCCCAGCCGCGGAGGCAGGAAACACACACGTCAATGACTAAAAGAGGTTGCTCCATGTATCCCAAGATCGATTTTCTCTACCTCTCCGAGCCCGACATGATTGCCGCCGGCGTTCTCGACGCGCAGCGCTGCGTTGCCGTGTGCGAGGAAACTTTCGGCCTCCTCGGCAAGGGCGACTATCTGATGGGCGGCGCCAACCACAACAGTCACGGCCTGAACATTGTCTTTCCGAAGGAAACGAAGTTCCCGAACATGCCGGTAGCCGGACCGGACCGTCGTTTCGCGGCCATGCCGGGGTATCTCGGCGGACGCTTCGACGTTTGTGGTAACAAATGGTACGGGTCGAACCATGCCAATGCTGACAAGGGCCTGCCGCGTTCGATCTTGACCATGATGCTCAACGACAAGGACACTGGCGCGCCGCTGGCGCTGATGTCGGCCAACCTCTTAAGCGCAGCACGCACGGGCGGTGTGCCGGGCGTCGCGGCCAAGCACCTAGCCAACAAAGATGCAAGGACCGTTTCAGTCGTCGGCTGTGGCCCGATTAACAAGGCGTGTTTTACGGCGATCATGACCCAGTTGGAAGCCGTCCGAAAAGTTGTCTGCTTCGACCTCTTTCTGGAGAAGGCCAATGAGTTCGCAGCCTGGGTACACAAGGAATATGGCGTCCAAGCCATCGGCGTAGACGAAACAGAGGCCGGGTTCCGCGATGCCGACGTAATCACCGTCGCCGCCTCACGCCTGAAGCCGCTCCACTTCAAGGACGAGTGGATCAAGGCTGGCGCGACCATTCTGGTCTCTGGCCCTTTCAACACCGAGGAGTCATTCCTGACCAACGCGAAGATCGTCTACGATCACACGGCCCTGCAGGAGGCTTATGTCGAGGATGCGATCGCCTCTGGCAATAAGGAGGCTTACTACAGCAGTGTTATCGGTGGGCCCTTCTTTCGTCTAATCGATGCTGGCAAGCTTCCGGCCCTCAAAGATTCAACGGGCCTCGGCGACGTTGTTAACGGCGAGAAGCCCGGCAGAGAAAGCTCGGAAGAGCGCGTGATATTCATCGCCTGCGGCATGGCTGTCTTCGACATCAGCTGGGGTTTCGAAGTTCTTCAAAACGCCAAGAGCAAAGGAATCGGCCAAGCCCTGAACCTTTGGGAACGGCCAAGCCAAGCTTAGCTGATCCCATTTAGTTCCAGTCCCTGACGATAAGCGGAGGCGCAAATGATCGGCGCTTTACCTACGGCCGCGTCGCTCTACGAGCGCGTCCGGCGCGTGATCCCGCCAGTCGAATGGCCGGCCTTTGCCGATGACATCGACGCCATTCTGGCGCTGAAACGCGAACGCAACGCCGTCATCCTGGCGCATAACTACCAGACCCCGGAAATCTTTCATTGCGTCGCCGACATTGTGGGCGACAGCCTGGCGCTTGCTCGCAAGGCAATGACGGTCGATGCGGAGGTGATCGTGGTCGCCGGCGTGCATTTCATGGATGAGACGGCCAAGCTCCTCAATCCTGATAAGACCGTGCTCATCCCAGATCCTGCCGCCGGCTGTTCGCTGGCGGACTCGATCACCGCCGAGGACGTACGGCTGATGCGGCAGCGCTATCCTTCCGCTCCAGTCATCACCTACGTCAACACCTCTGCAGCCGTGAAGGCCGAGTCCGACATTTGCTGCACTTCTGGCAACGCGCTTGCGGTCGTGAAGTCGCTCAGCGCGACCCGCGTCATCATGCTGCCCGACGAATATCTGGCTAGGTACATCGCGGCGCAGACGAAGGTCGAGATCATCGCCTGGAAGGGACGCTGCGAGGTCCACGAACGCTTCGGCCCGGCCGACATTCGCGAGCTACGCGAAGCGCATCCCGGCGTCACGGTGCTCGCCCACCCCGAGTGCCCGCCAGAGGTCGTCGCGGAAGCCGATTTCGCAGGCTCGACGGCGGCGATGTCCGACTATGTCGGACGGCATAAGCCGGCGCGTGTTGTGCTGATGACGGAATGCTCGATGAGCGACAATGTCGCGGTCGAGCATCCTGACGTGGACTTCGTGCGTCCCTGCAACCTTTGCCCGCACATGAAGCGTATTACGCTAGGCAATATCCGCAGCGCGCTCAAGGAGAACCGACACATCGTCACGATCGATCCCCGTGTCGCCGAGCGCGCCCGCTGGGCCGTCGAGCGCATGCTCTTCGTATGACGACCTACATCCATGACATCGGTGGGGCGCCGGTCATCATCGGCGCTGGCCTCGCCGGACTGATGACGGCGCTGCATCTGGCGCCAGAGCCGGTCATCCTCCTCTCCAGGACACCACTTGGGACGGATGCCTCGAGCACACTCGCGCAGGGTGGGCTTGCGGCAAGCCTTGGCGAGGACGACAGCACTGACCTGCACCTTGCCGATACGCTTGCCGCCGGCGATGGGCTTTGTAACGAACAAATGGCGAGGCGAGTGGTCGAGGTCGCGCCTCAAGCTATTCAGAGCCTCGTTCGTCTTGGTGCTCCCTTCGACCGCGCTTTAGACGGAAAACTGCGGCTCGGGCTGGAGGCAGCCCATTCACGGCGCCGGATCGTTCACGCCGCGGACGCCACAGGTCATCAGTTGTTCCACGCGCTGCTTGCCGTGGCGCGGCGGACCCGTTCGATCACAATCATGGAAGGCATAACAGCCCTTCGACTGGTCGTCGCAGAAGGCAGCATTGTGGGCCTGCTGGCTGTCCTGCACAACAGCGTTTTCGCAATGCCCACCCGCCGTGTAGTGCTGGCGACCGGCGGAATCGGCGGACTCTTTCGCGATACCACGAACCCGCTTTCCTCTTTCGGGCACGGTCTTGCGCTCGCCGCCTGCGCCGGCGCGGAGCTTTCCGACCTGGAATTCGTGCAGTTCCATCCGACCGCGCTCGATAGCCCACGCCGACCGATGCCACTCATAAGCGAAATCGTGCGCGGCGAGGGTGCGGTGTTGGTCGACGAACATGGCGATCGATTCCTGACTGACACGCCGGGCGCCGAGCTCGCATCGGGTGACGTGGTCGCACGCTCAATTGCGCATTATCTCGCCGCTGGGCATCGTGTTTATCTCGACGCCCGGCAATGTCTCGGGAAAAAATTTGCGAAACGCTTTCCGGCAATTGAGGCCGCTTGCCGACAGGCCGGCATCGATCCAGCCGTTGAGCCAATTCCTGTTCGTCCTGCGGCTCACTATCACATGGGTGGCGTCGCGGTTGATGCCGACGGGCGCAGCTCTGTAGGCGGGCTGTGGGCGTGTGGCGAAGTCGCGTGCACTGGGCTGCATGGAGCAAACCGGCTCGCCAGCAACTCGCTGGCCGAAGCGGTCGCGACCTCCGCTTGGGTCGCGGCAAGCGTCGCGGGTACTTGTGCTGGCCGGCAATGGCCGAGGCTTCCCGCAACGGTGCCTGTTCGACCTGACCCTTCACCAATGGGCCAAATCGTTTCCAACGCGCTGGGCATCGTCCGCAACGGCAAGGTTCTGCGTGAGACGATCGGCACGCTGCTGCCGATCGCTGTTGGCGAGACAGCGGCGGCCGATCCGGCGCTAGTATCCCTGTTGATCGCGATCGCGGCACTTCGGCGCGAGGAAAGCCGCGGCTCTCACTACCGATCCGATTTCCCGGAACGCGATGCTGCCGCCCTCCCCTCCCGGCTGACGCTCTGCACGGCTTTTGAGAATGCCGTCGCGCTTAACTGGCAAGCGTCCGAACGGAGCCGTTGATATGAGTCCACTTGCGCCGCTTCCCCAGATTGTCATGGAGCCGATCGTCCGCGCTGCCTTGCTGGATCTGGGGAGGGCCGGCGACATCACCAGCGATGCCATCATCCCCGCCGATTGCAAGGCAACGCTCGCGTTGGATGCGACTGCAGAGCCTCAGCCCGCGCCATGGCGCGGGTATTGTCGCCGACGATGATCGGCAGGATCTGCGAGCCGCTGGCAGGTAGGATGAGCGCCTCGGCCCTCTTGCCCGCGAGCGCGACCAGCCGCGCCAGCCGTTCCCGGCGATCCGGTTCGTCAGCGACGATATCGAGGGCCGCTGCCGCATGGCTTTGACGTGCGCGGCATCTGCCCACCAACCGTGCCCGAAGGCACGGCGCGGCTTGGTACCTCGCTGACGCTAAATCTCGGCGAGGACGACCTCTCGGCGCTGTTCGATGCGCTCACCGAAAAATGGGAGCGCACGCCATGACGGCACGCTTCATCGTGACCGGCACCGACACCGGCATCGGCATCGGCAAGACGGTGTTTTCCGCCGGTCTCGCGGGCCTGCTCGACGGCTTCTATGGGAAGCCGGCGCAATCGGGCCTCGACGGGGAAACCGACAGCGAGGTCGTTGCCCGGCTTTCTGGCCTGCCTTCAGGGCGCGTCCTGCCGGAAGTCTACCGTCTGAAGATGCCTCTGTCGCCGCATCGGTCGGCCGAAATCGATGGCATCGCGATCGAGGCGGCAAAGCTCTCGCTTCCGGAGTTGCCCGGCCCGCTCATCGGTGGCCGGCGGACTGATGGTGCCGCTCAATCGGCAGATGAAGTTCATCTATATCTTCCGGGACTGGCAACTGCCTGTCATTCTTTGCGCGCGTACGGCCCTCGGCACCATCAACCACACCCTACTTTCGCTCGAGGCCTTGCGCGCCCGCTCCATTCCATTGCTCGGCATCGCCTTCATCGGCGACGAGATGGCCGACACGCAAAGGACGATCGCCGAGATGGGCATGGTGCGCGTGCTCGGTCGCCTTCCGCGTCTGGATCCGCTGACACCTGCGCTTTCCGAAAACATGCGAACGACCTTCAACGTCGCCGACTTCACAGAGGCCCCACAGTGAACCGCTCCGCTGTCTGGCACCCCTTTACCCAGCATGCCACAGAACTGGTTCCGCCGACGATCGTGCGCACCGAAGGCGCCTATGTCGAGACGCGCGAAGGCAAGCGCATCCTCGACGCGATCTCCTCCTGGTGGGTCATCACTATGGCCACCGCCACCCAAAGATCGTGGAAGCGATCCGGCACTCGACCGAAACACTCGACTCGGTGATCTTGCCGGCCTCAGCCCAGCCGGCCAAGCAGTTGGCGCAGCGCTGGTCGACATGGCGCCGCCGGGGCTCGACTGGGTCTTCTTCTCCGACAGCGGCTCAACCAGCGTCGAGATGGCGCTGAAGATGGCGCTCGGCTTTTACCGCAACAATGGCTTCCCGCGCTCGCGCATCGTCGTGATGGAACACAGCTATCACGGCGACACCATCGGCACGATGAGCTCGGCGCGGCGTCTTCAACGCCGCCTACGAGCCGCTGCTGTTCGAGGTCGACACCATCCCCTTTCCTGCCGCAGGCCAGGAGCAAAGGACGCTCGATGCCTTCGAGCGGCTGGCGCGTGACCGCGAGGTTGCCGCGCTGATCGTCGAGCCGCTGGTGCTCGGCGCCGGCGGCATGCTCGTGTACCCCGCCTGGGTACTCGCCGAACTCAAGCGCATTGCCGAGCGCTCGGAGACACTTTTCATCGCCGACGAAGTCATGACCGGTTGGGGCCGCATTGGCACAATGTTTGCCTGCGAGCAGGCAGGCATCTTGAGGTGCTTACCGAATTTTCCCGCGAAATCGGCGGTATTTATTGGCACCGCCACCCAGTGCTAAGCAACCTTGGCGGCTACCGACAGGTTCCGCATGCCGCCAAAGACAATGCTTGATATTGAGGAGATAACCACTTGTCTCTACATCCGGAGCTGATCCGCCACCTGAAATTACCCGACCTCTTTGCTGCGATCGACCGTGTGCCGGCGCTTGGCGCGCCGGTTGGCGGGCCTACGTTCGAGGTCTTCAATCCATCGACCGGCGAGCTGTTGGCGGAACTTCCCGACATGGGCGTCGAGGAAACGCGCGCGGCGATCGACAAGGCCTATGTCGCCCAGGCCGAATGGGCAGCGCTGACCGCCCGGGAGCGCAGCGAAATGCTGTGGCAGTGGCACCAGCTGATCGTCACCCACACCGACGACCTTGCCGCAATTCTCACCGCGGAAATGGGCAAGCCGCTTGCCGAAGCCAGATCGGAAGTCTCGCATGCGGCCGCTTATCTGCAATGGTACGCCGAGGAGGCCAACCGTATCTACGGCGAGACGATCTCCGCGCCCTCGACGGACCGCCGCATGCTGGTGATCAAGCAGCCCATCGGCGTCGTCGGCACGATCACGCCATGGAACTTCCCTGCATCGATGGTGGCGCGCAAGATCTCGCCGGCGCTGGCGGCGGGCTGCGCGATCGTGCTGAAGCCCGCCGAACAGACGCCGCTTATCGCAGGCGCCATGTTCGCGCTCGCCGCCGAGGCCGGTTTTCCCGACGGTGTCGTGAACCTCGTCTACGCCTCCGAGGGCGCTGCGGTGGGGCGCGAGCTCTGCCACAATTCCAAAGTGCGCAAGATCAGCTTCACCGGATCGACCGAAGTCGGGCGGCTGCTAATGCGCCAGTGCTCGGACCAGATCAAGAAGGTCAGCCTCGAGCTCGGTGGCAATGCGCCCTTCATTGTCTTCGACGACGCCGACGTCGATGCTGCCGTCGACGGGGCGATCCAGGCGAAGTTCCGCAATGCCGGCCAGACTTGCGTTTCGGCGAACCGCCTCTACGTCCAGTCGGGCGTCCATGACGAGTTCGTCGATAAATTCGTCGTACGCGTTCGCCAGCTTCAGGTCGGTGACGGTTTCGATCCCGGCGTCGCCATCGGTCCGCTGATCGACGGCAACGCCTTGGCCAAGATCGAATCCCACATCGCCGATGCGCTGGAAAAAGGCGGGGTGATCCGCTGCGGCGGCGGTAGGATTGGCGCAGACGGCACTTTTTTCCAGCCGACCGTCCTTACCGGCATCTCCGGCGCCATGACGGTGGCGCGGGAGGAGACATTTGGGCCATTGGCCCCGGTCATCCGCTTCGAGGATGCGGATCAGGTCGTGCGTGAGGCCAACGACACGATCTACGGCCTCGCCGCCTATTTTTATGCTTCCAACCTGAAGCGGGTCTGGCGCGTGGCCGAGGCCCTGGAATATGGCATGGTGGGCATCAACACCGGACGCATGTCCTCCGAGGCCGCGCCTTTTGGCGGGGTCAAGCAGTCAGGCATTGGGCGGGAGGGGTCCCGGCACGGCCTCGAGGACTACCTCGAGATGAAGTATCTTTGCATGGGCGGTATCTGAGGACCGACACGCTGTTCTTCTGACCAGACCGTCTGCCTGAGCCGGCCTTCTGCATAGCGGGTCATGTCATGGGGAGCATCCGCCTCCAAAGCCCAGAAGCTCCGGCTGCCAAGCGCATGGCGAGTTCCGAACGCCCGGGCTGCTCGGATGAGCGCGCGAGCAGCATGTCTGGTCCACTTGTGCAGTTGATACAACTCCATCTGAGAATTTTTTTGTCCCTCCTGCTGCAGCGGCGAGGCGCGAGACCAGAAAAGGCGTTCGAAATTCTTCTGGTGATTTGCCTGAACGGTTAATTTTGGCGCGGCTCGGGGCTGGGGGCGTTTGGCCCACAAGTGCAAGACAGGTCTGCCCAAAGCTAGATGGAAAACAAATTGATATAGACCTGCATAATGCCGAAGCTTTATCATCTCGATCCAGGCGGCCTTACTGTCAATTCGCCAGGGACCTCAACATCAACCCGCCAAGCGCCCTCCGCCCGATTAAGAAGCTCCAGAAGCACCGCATCGCCGGTTTCCGGACCGAGACTGGGATGCAGCTGACCACTATGGAGGCAGAGTTCGAGAAGCGCACAATTCCCCGCGAATTTGCGCAAACTGCCAACTCTCAAGTTTGCCGGGCCGCGCCAGGCATAAATTGAGTTTAGCGCGCGCTAAAAGTTTTAGCTATTCTCTTGGGGAAGCCTGATCCCCTATCATTAGTGTCACGGTGAGCAAAACCGCCCTACCGGGCGGTATAGTTCCTTTTGCCAGAGCGAACACTATTTATTCCGGCGCCGCAGCGAGGCTTTGATGAATACTGACCCTCCAGCATTCTGGGCCGCGAGAACCGGTTCTCGGTGGTTGCACCTCGCAAGACGCCAAGGGCTTTGCGTTTCCAGCGCTTCACCACGACGCCAGTATCGATTTCAACGCGAAACCACCAGGCGACAAAGGCCAGCGGGGGCCGATGTCGATGAGCCTCGCTCGTATCCGCAAGGCGAGATGACAGGTATTCATCTCCAGACTGGTTTTCCCCTCAAAAGTACCTTTGGTTACAGTGACTCGGGGTTGCCTAAAGTAAGAGCTTCGGCGCTATAGCGTGTGATAGCCTCGGCATCGGCAATGAGGGCTTGAGAAGACCGAGCATGTGGCGCGCCAATGCTCCGCAACGTTATCCGCCGGTGTGGCAGCGTCTAGCATCCGCGACCCTGCGGGCAGGCTATCCGAACGAACTGAGCTCGTCCGGCCCCCGCCCCGCACATGAAAGTCGCTAGTCTAGGTTAAGGAAAAAGGAGCCAGGATGAAGAGGTTTGAAGGAAAGGTCGCCCTTGTGACGGGCGGGCGCAGCGGAATTGGTCAAGCCACCGCCCGACGACTTCGGGATGAGGGTGCCCGCGTCTTCACGGCGCAGCGCGGCGAGGATCTGGAGTTCGAAGCGATCTCGATCGACTTATCGGCTCCGGCTGAGGCAGGTCGTGCTGTCGAGGCAGTGGTAGGGCAAACCGGGCGACTTGACGTCCTGGTGAACAACGCGGGAATGATGGAGGAAGTACGGATCGAGGATATGACCCTCGCGGATTGGGAGCGCACGATGGCCGTCAATCTGACCTCACCGTTAATGCTGATCAAAGCCGCCCTGCCCCACCTGCGGTCAGTGGGTGGTTCGATCGTGAATGTAGGCTCAATCGAGGGCCTGGGCTCCAATCCGAAGCATGCGGCCTACGGCACATCCAAAGCGGGCATCCACGCCCTCACCAGGGCAGTGGCGATCGACCATAGCCGTGAAGGCGTCCGTTGCAACGCGGTGGCACCGGGTTGGATCGATACCGACATCAATGTGGATTTCATTCAGAACCTGCCCGATCCAAAGGGATTTCGCCAAAAGGTCGGGAAGATCCATATGGTAGGCCGCACCGGGAAACCCGAGGAGGTCGCAAGCCTGATTGCCTGGCTGGCCTCGCCCGAAGCTTCTTTTGTCACCGGACAGGTGTGGACGATCGATGGCGGCCGGATGGCAATGCTGAGCCTGCCGCAGTAACGGCAGGAGTGCGCTTTCGAAGCACGCGCTGTCCTGGAACAGACGCCGCGAAGCGCAAACAGGAATATGCAATACCAGCGTTTTGAACGGGCGCACGAAATCCAGCATTCATTAAGATAAGATGCTTAATTGCCGCGAGCTTTGGCGAATACGGCGTGGTTTTTCTGGCGCGTCTCGATGCGATCTAACAGGAGGTAATTAAATGGTGTCGAATGTTGCTTTGGACGAGCGCCGGAACGCTGCGGTTGCGGCATCGGTCTCTCCGCCCTTTCCCATGTATGTCGAGCGGGCTCAAGGTGCAGAGATCTGGGACGTGGAGGGACGGCGCTATATCGACTTCCTGAGCGGCATGGGCGCTCTCGCGGTCGGACACTCGCATCCGAAGGTTGTCGCTGCCATTCAGGCCCAGCTTGCCAAGTTCAGCCACACCTTCTTTGGCACCGCTCCTTATGAGAGCTACCTTGCCGTGGCTGAGCGGCTGAACCAGCGTTGCAAGGTGGGCGGACGGGCCAAGACCCTGCTCGTCACGACCGGTGCCGAGGCGGTCGAGAATGCCGTCAAGATTGCCCGCGCCTACACCAAGCGGCGCGGCATCATTGTCTTTGGCGGCGCCTTTCACGGCCGCACGCTGCTGACGATGGCAATGACGGGAAAGGTAAATCCCTATAAGCAGTCGTTCGGACCGTTCCCGGGCAACATCTATCGCGCGCCTTACCCGGATCTCTATCGGGGTGTCAGCGTCGAGCACTGCCTTGTGGCCCTGGACACGCTGTTTGAATCCGAGATCGAGGCGAGTGCGGTCGCGGCGATCGTCATCGAGCCGCTTCTGGGCGAAGGCGGCTTCATTCCGGCGCCCGTCGAGTTCATGGCAGGTATCCGGCGCCTTTGCGATCAGCACGGCATCGTCCTCGTCGCCGACGAGGTGCAGTCCGGGCTGGGCAGAACCGGGCGCCTGTTTGCCATCGAGCATACCGGCATCGAGCCTGACCTGCTCTTGATGGCCAAGAGCCTGGCAGCCGGCATCCCGATTGCCGCGGTCGTCGGCAAGGCGCAGATCATGGATTCGGTTGCCTCAGGCGGACTGGGCGGCACCTACGCGGGCAACCCGCTGGCCTGTGCGGCCGCCTTGGCCGTGCTCGATGTGCTGGAGGAGGAGAATCTGATTGGCCGCGCCAATGAGATCGGCGAGCGTCTCACGGCCGGCTTGCAGCGCATCCAGAAGAAGCGAAACCGCACCGTGATTGGCGACATCCGTGGGCTGGGCTCGATGATCGGCGCCGAACTGGTCGAAGATGGAGAAACCCGCAAGCCGGCACGCGCGCTCACCGCCAGGGTCATCAAGGAAGCAGCCAGCCGCGGCCTGCTGCTGGCATCGGCCGGCCGCCACTTCAACGTCATCCGCTTCCTTGTGCCGCTGGTCCTGACGGATGCGCAGGTCGACGAGGCGCTGGGCATCATCGACGAATCGATCGACGTCGCGCTCGAGAGCGAGCTTGCTCCGGCAAAGGCAGCAGCTCAGGCCAGGTGAGAACCCATGAACTTTGCTGATCCCTCAGAGGCCCTTGCACTGGCAAGCGAATTCCGTCGTGCACCGTTCGGGCACCACAGCCCGAACCTGCAGAAGCTGCTGCGCACCTTTCGCAGTGTCCCCATCGCCGGAAAACACGCCTTGCTGACAATCCGGCCCAATCGGAGTTGGATGCTTGTCACCCTCACGGGAATCCCCGGCCGTCCCATGACAAAACATGAGGACATCATCTTTGAGGACCTGGCGGAGGCGGAGTGGTACGTGTTCCGGCAACGCTGGCGTCAACATTTCGGAACTGAGCTTGCCGACGGAGCCGAAGCATGAGAACGCTGGCGGGTTATACAAACATCATGAGCGCCAAGCCGGGCGACACCGTTGAATTCAAGGTCAGTTCGCACGGTCCCTCGGCCACCTTCTCGGCCCGGCTGGTACGGCTCATCACCACTGAAGAGCATCCGCGCACCGCCGGTTTGATCGAACGTGACGTCGATGCGGCCTTCAACGGGGAATATCCCGCCCGACGGCAGCCAATCCACACCGGGTCCTATGGCTATGTCGAGCATGCGACCGCTTTTTCCGGATTAGAGGACTTCACCTTCCAGACCTGGCTCTGGCCAACCCTGCTCGGGGCCAGACGTCAAACTATCGCCGGCACTTGGGACGAGAGCCGCAGCTTGGGTTTTGCGCTCGAGATCGACGAGACAGGTCGACTAACGTTCTTGTTGGGCGATGGTCAAGGGAACGTGTCCACTGCCAATTTGCCTACGTCCTTGCTCGAGCGGCGGTGGGTCTTCGTTGCGGCCAGCTACAGTGCAAAAGACCGCACCGTTGTCCTACACCAGAGTCCCCGCTGTGATATCGGTGATCTCGGCTCCGCGGAGACCCGTAAGTTTGATATTGCTGCCTTTCAGGGGAACGGTGGGCAAAGACATTTCTTAATCGCTGCCCACAAAGCCACTGGTGACAATGGCCTGCTTTTGGCAGGCGGGCACTACAACGGAAAGATCGATTCCCCTAGGCTTCACGCCTGCGCCCTTTCGGTTGAGGAGATGGCCTCGCTTGGCAGCGGCGCCGCAGTCGAGCGGCTCAACGAGTGCGTTTCGGCCGCTTGGGATTTCAGCATCGATCAGGGCTCGGACGGCTTCAAGGATGTTTCGGGCAATGGGCTGGACGGCCGCCTGGTCAACATGCCTGCCCGGGCTATGAAAGGTTACAACTGGACCGGGCAATTCCATGACTGGCGAACCGCGCCACATGAATATGGTGCCATCCATTTTCACGACGACGATCTCTATGACGCCGGCTGGGCGACCGACTTTGCCTTCACGATCCCGAGCGGCCTGGAAAGCGGCGTTTATGCCGCGCGCCTGGACGCTCCGGATGCAAGTCCGGCCTATGTGGTCTTCTTCGTACGGCCGCCGAAGGGCCAGGCCACTTCCGATGTCGTCTACCTGGCCTCGACGGCGACCTACATGGCTTATGCCAACCAGTCGCTCATCGCACGCGATCCGCTCGACGAGATGAGCATGGGTAGCCTTCTGATTTTCGGCGAAGATGACGTTTTCCTCGACGAGAACCCGGAATACGGAAAGTCGCTCTACGATCTCCACACCGACGGAAGCGGCGTTTGTTATTCCTCGCGTCTGCGACCGATCCTGAACATGTCCCCGAATGCAAAATACTGGTCGTTCGGTGATGGGTACCTGACAGGGTGGCTGGATGCTCTAGGCATCAACGCAGACGTCATCACCGACGAAGACCTCCATAACGAAGGCGAAAGCATTCTCGCACCCTATCGTGTCGTCTTGACGGGATGCCACCCCGAATACGTCTCTTTGGCAATGTGGGATGCGTTGAAGACCCATCTCGGCCGCGGCGGACGTTTGATGTATCTCGGCGGCAACGGCTTCTATTGGCGAACCGCCTTTCATCCAACCCTGCCTGGATTGATCGAGGTCCGCCGCGCTGAAGACGGTTCCCGCGCATGGTCGGCCGAAGCGGGCGAATATTTCATGAGCACGACTGGCGAATACGGCGGGATGTGGCGTCGCCAGGACCGAACCCCCAACCAACTGGTCGGAATTGGCTTTTGCGCTCAAGGTTTCATGTCAGGTTCATATTACCAGTGGAGCCCAGCCAGCTCGGATCCACGTGTCGATTTCGTCTTCAACGGCGTCAACAAAGGTTCCAAGTTCGGCGATTACGGCCTGTCTGGCAATGGCGCGGCCGGACAGGAACTGGACCGCTACGATCCAGCCCTTGGATCCCCGAAGCACGCTGTCGTTATAGCCACGTCGATCGGTCATACCGATAACATGGTTCTTGCCAAGGAAGAGTTCGGCGCGATGCATTGGATGATTGGCGGGACCGAGAATAAGAACGTTCGGTCAGACATCGTCTTTTTTGAAACCTCAGGCGGCGGAGCCGTGTTCTCGGTTGGGTCCATTTCCTGGGCCATGAGCCTGCCCATCGATGATTATGACAACGACGTCTCGCGCGTCACGCGGAACGTGCTCGAGCGCTTCCGGGATTCCAAGCCGTTTCGTTACTCGGCTACGCCGGCGGGTAGCGGTTGTGTGTGACGAGTTCTGCAAGAAGGGGCGGCCATGAAGCTGGTCTTTCGGCTTGCAGCAGGCGAGCTTCTTGTGCTCGCGTAGATCGGCGGGCGGCTACGGACGAGTCAGCGTGTTGCGTCCGGCAGCAGTTTACCCCGACGGATGAGAATGTCGTTGAGGCTACACGCAACGCCATGGCGGTGGTGCGGGATCTGTCGCCCAAGTCGACCGCATGATTGTCGTCAACCAGATGCATCTGAAGGCGGTCGCCGATGCCAGGATTCAAGACCAACAAGATCGATGCGAGTTCTTGAACTGCTCCATCCCAGCGGCTTCTGCCGGAGGTCGGGGTTCCCGAAGAGCGGACTGAGCGGTGACGCCGCCTCGTGGCGCGACATAACCGACGTCGTGCGGCATTCGCACGCGAGTAGAGAACGAGAATGCCGAGCGTACTCACGAGCTCATTGTTCGGCATTGGCGGCCCCTCGGCCAGCGCGGTAGACGCCGGAACAGCTCACATGAAAAACCCGAAATCATTGGTCGATGTGTTCCGGCCTTCAGGTGGCGCCTCGTTCCGCTCCAGACTGGCGCTGTGCTCGAAGCGTCAAGTGTCTACGACCGGCGAATAGGACTTGAGCACCCAAAGCGAGGCGGCCCTTTGGACTCCGAAACAAGTTCTTTGGGTCCAACTCGAGAACTCAGAGCCGTCGGCTAAACGCGGCAGAGCAAAGGAAATGGCCTAACGCCCGCTATTCACACCGTTGACCGCTCCCCACCAAGGCATTGCGCGTTATGCGTGCTTCGAACTCACCGTGACAGGTTTGTGTCACCACGAGCCCGAAATACTGATCAAGGAGCGTGAGCACGCGCTGCGTGTGGTTCCGGAGCTTCGCTAGCCCATACATCTTTACGACATATTCCGCCAAGAATTGGAGAGCGCTCTCTTCATCTCCCCCCTGGAAGACAAACGGGTCTGAGATTCGCTGCACAGTTACCTCATCGAATTGCGCAGCAGCGAACAGGTCGAGAACCTCGCCCGCGGTAAAATGAGGATAGGCATGTGGGGTCACGGAATGAGACGACACCACATCAGCGAACCAGCGGGCGGTAGGGGAGCCTTCTTCAAAGTCATGGAGAACGAAGATACCACCGGGCCGGAGAATTCGCGCAGCCGCCCGGACGGCAGTGGCGCGCTCAGCGCGCGGGATGTGGTGTGTGCCGTAAGCCATCAGCACACCATCCACCGAACCATCTTTTATCCAGAACGGATCGGTCGCGCCCTGCCAAATCGAAAACAGGCCGTCTCGGATGCAGCGGTCCACCATGAACTGTGAGACGTCCGAGTTGATGAAACTTGGGCACCGCGCCGCACCCAAGAGCTGGTGCGCTACCTTGTTTACGTAGCCGTCACCGGCGAGGAGATCGCAGAAGATCAGTGATGAACACAGTCCGTCGCGACCCTGGGGGTGCATTTTTCCCAGCAGATCCATCACACCCTCCGATCGCGCCAGGAGGGACAGCTGGATGCTATCGAGGTAATCCGAACCACGCCCTTCCGGGGTGAACTCGTTGCGCGACAGTTTGGCAAGCCGGTCGAATGATTCGCTGGCGATTCGGGGCTTGATAGCCTTGAAGGCGACCGGGTTTATTTTTTTCAACTGGGAGAGATGCGAATCTAAATTACTGGGCAACACGGCGTTCTCCTGGTAACCAGATGCTGGCAAGCAAATCGATAGAAGCTGCCCCCTGCCGGAAGACAACATGAACCTAGAGCTTGCGGACTCTGGTTTTGTAGTAACTGTTTCGGGATAGAATGTACTATTATTGCAGAGCTACTACGTATTTTACCAACTCTATTTGGACAGTGAGTATCCACTCCTACAGGCGACTTATTTTCTTATGATAGCAGTATCCGACCGCCATTGACTTGAGCGCGATCCCGACGCCATTCGCTGCAGACAGAAATTTATTACCTTGGCCTCCGCATCAATGAGATTTTACTGAGTCTCGAACTCTCACACAGAACTCAAATGGCATTGACGTCCAAGAAATATCCTCTCGACAACATCATAAGCGCCCACCAGCATTAAATGTGCGAAGATGCTGCAACATAGTTATAAATTTTCAATAACCTTTCGCGAAGGAAGGGTGGCGAAATTCGATCAGCCCGACAGCTGCAGATACCATGCCTTGGAATCAGATTTTGGCTCGCTCGGCGCGTTGATTTGCTCGGAGGCAGCGATGCGGGGGGAGGCTCCTTTCTGGGAAATTGACGAGCGATATGTCCGGCTGAGCGAGGCCGGCGATTCGAAGCTAAACTCGGGGTTCCTAAAGGACTCTGCGAGGCACACCCCCTTCCACTGGATAAGTGAATCGCAAACGTCACCAATGTGCCATGGCCGCCCTCAACGCCAGAGCGGGGGTGTACTGGCCGGTCTCTCTTAGAAGTTTCTGCCAGAACCGTGGGACAAATCCGATACTCCTCGAATGCGACTGAATACAGGACCCGAATGCCCGTCTTCGCCAGAGTTGGCGAGATTCGCGTCGGAGATCGCGCGGGCGAAGTGCCGGACGATGGGGCCAGTGACGGAATGGGGTTAAGCCGTATCCAATTACACGGGCTTCCAACGCCGATCAGTCCCAATCCCCCGATCCGTCGCATCCAGCCAACTACTTGCAACGAAACTGTTAAATATATTCTCACGAACTTTGCGGTTCCTAATTTCCGACAATGGTAAGTTCACCGCACAAGTAGAGGTCACGCGAAGGATAATGCCGGAAACATTCGAAGGCCCCACAGCACACAATGGAGGAATACAGTTAGATGGCGACGAGAGCACTTATCCTGGTCGAAGGCGATCCAACGCCTTCCGGTGTCCTCTTCATTCAAGCGGCCGAGAGTCTCGGGCTTCATCCGATTACCCTTTCGTCAGACCCGTCTCAGTATGATTATCTTAAGACGGAAGGATACGAGGCAATCTGTGTCGATACAGACAATATCGATGCGCTAATCCGAGAATGTTCCCGCCTTAGCGAGACCTATGACATTGCCGGCATCACATGCTCTTTGGAGGCATCCTACGCGACAGTTGGCAAGCTGTGCCGCAATTTCGATCTTCCGGGACCGAACCCCACATCGATTGAACGGTGTCGCGACAAATTCGTTCAACGTCAGGTCCTCGCTAACGCCGGCATTCCAGTACCTGTCTATCGCTTGTCAGCTAATGCGGCAGACGTGGCTAGCTGTGCCGCGGAGATAGGCATGCCGGTGGTTCTTAAGCCAGCCGTGGGCGCCGGCAGCAGCGGTGTTCGACTGTGCCGCGACGCTGATGAGGTGGCCAGACATACGTCGTATCTGTTGGGCGGGAAGCACCAATGGCGGTCTCCGCCAAAGATACTGGTCGAGGAATTCGCTCAAGGCCCCCATTATAGCATTGAAACTATGGGGAACGAGGTGATTGGAATTGGAAGTGTTGACTTCGGCCCTCCGCCTCATTTCGTCAGTCGTGAGTACATCTATCCGGCCGCGCTGACTGTTGGCCAGCAAAAGCGTATAGCCGGCATTTCGCGGAGCTGTTTGCGTGTTCTCGGCCTTGGATGGGGGGCAGCTAACATTGATCTACGATGGACGAAGCGTGGCCCAGTCGTCATCGAAGTCAATCCGCGTCTTGGTGGCACGCCCGCTCCCCAGCTTCTGCAGCAGGCTTACGGTGTCGATATTGTCATGCAGCATATCAAGCTCGTCATCGGCGAGGACTGGGATTCGAGCAGAAGGCATTCGCAGGTTGCGGCCGCTAGGTACGTAGTTCCTGACCGCGATGGCACCCTCGATTGGATCAATGGCGAAGCCCAGGCCGCCGCTATGTTAGGTGTCATCGAGGTGAAACTTTACGCCAAACCCAAGTCGACAATCATTTTACAAGGCGACTATCGGGACAAGATCGGACATGTCATCGCCGCTTCGCCCAGCCGAGCTCAGACCATGGCTATACTCAATTGTGCCGTCGATTTAATCACTTGGTCGGTTAAATCACTTCCGGCTTGAGAGAAGAGAAACAACTTCTGATTCTTTCTGCTTCAGCGTGAATCAAGAGGCGGCCGTCGGTCGAACATGGGCACATTGTTTTATCGGAGGGGAGTGGGGTGGGGAGCAGTGGTGGATCGGCACCCCGCGGATCACGCGGAGAGCTGGTGAACCGGCCGGCTCTGCCATTCCCGTCCACATCCCCCCGGGACGGCAGAGAGCAGGTCCGCCGAGCGTCAAGAGTTCCACCAGATACTCGCCTACGCTCATGCTGCTCGCGTCCATCGAGGCGATCTTGGCGGGAAGCGGCGCTGCTACCTGGGCGATCAGCTTCGGATCGAACGATCCGGCCTGGTCACGCGGATCGAAGCTGCATCTTCGAGGTGCCCGTCAGCACGGCATGCTCGACCATTCCTGGCGGTCTGGCAGCCCCCGATCCGCTGTTCGTCGGCAAAGCGCGCTCTACCTCTCGCCACCCAATAGGGCGCTCGTGCTCAGCGTCAGAAGCGCCAGATTCAGTATTCGACCGTGAGCAGCCCGTGCTGCCGGTGATGCCGGGCATCCCCGAGTGCCGGACACGTAGCTATGGCCTGCACGGCGCACCTCGCTGTTTACAGCGCTCGACGTCGCCTCTGGCTACGTTATGGCAAGTGCTACAAACGTAACCGGGCCATCGAGTTCCTGGACTTCCTGAAGCAGGGGCCGGTATGCCGCCGGACCTTGACGTCCACACGTCATGGATGGCTACGCGACCTATAAAAACGCGCGCTGTTAGGTCGTGTCTGGCGCGACTGCCTCGTCGTCCACTTCACGCCGACATCGGCATCGCTGGGTTGCCGAACCCATGCCATTCGGGCATAGCTGGTAATATTTACGCCCCACTGCACGCACAACGATCCGGTTGGTTACGATTTCAGGTATCGAACCATACGAGTGAGATCTGTGTCCCAACGTATCAATTTCGCTCGAGGAGTACCCCCCGAGGAGGCCTTTCCCCGCGCGCAGTTGCAGCTCTGTGTACAAGCGCTGGCGTCCGGTCGGGACGTTGTGGCCTTTCAATATGGCCCCGCGCAGGGGCCGCTTCCGCTAAGGGAATGGCTCGCTGACTATCATGATGCCGACGTTGCAAACGTGATGGCAGCTGACGGTTCTGTCGCACTGTTCGACCTTTTGTGCCGTATATGGGTGAAGCCGGGCCAAACTGTGCTTATCGAGGAGCCCTGCTACGATCGCGTGGTCCACCTGCTGCGCTGCTACGGTGCAAACATTATCGCCATTCCGATGGAGGCCGATGGACCGGACCTCGAGTTGTTAACCGACGCCGCGCAGGGCGGGCCGGTCTTTATGTATACGGTTCCGGATTTTCAGAATCCCACAGGCACAGTGTGGTCGACTGCGAAGCGCCAGCATCTCGTCGACTTGGCGAGGACTCATGGTTTCCGCGTTGTAGAAGACAGCCCGTACCGCCTTCTCCGCTACAAGGGCGCGCAGGAGCCATCGATCGCCGATCTCGGCCGCGACGTGACGGTCCAGCTCAATTCCTTCTCGAAGGTCATCGCGCCGGGTCTTCGGGCCGCCTATCTTATTGCGCCGCCTGAAACCATCACCGCGGCAGCCAAGGTGGCCGAGAGCACCTATGTCACACCCGGTAACTTCGCTCTGTCGGTTGTTGGCGAGTGGCTCCGCCGTGGATTTTTGAACGGTCAGGTAGCCGCGCTAAGGCGGCTCTACGCGCCGCGTCTGGAAGCGATGATTTCAGCACTTGATGAGTTCATGCCTGATCATCGCTATGTGCGGCCCGAAGGTGGCTTCTTTGTCGGCGTCACATTGCTGCATTCGGTCGATGATGCACGAGTGCGAAAGCAAGCCAGCGAGGCGGGTGTCGATCTTGCCAATGGAGACGGCTTTTTCGTCGAGAAGCCCTCAGCGACTTTTTTCAGGTTACCGTTCTGCTCAATGGACGAAGCTACCGTGCGCAGAGGCGTTCAGGTCATCTCCGAGATTATCCAGGACGGCGATGCAACAGAATAGAATGACGGAGACTTCGCAGTTTGCATCTACGAGCCGGCATGAGCTGAGTACTTGCGAAGTCGCGACGACGCAGCGACTTACTATCTGCCCTCTCGCGAAAGCAGCTTACGAAGGTTCCAACTAGCAAGGGTGGCCCAATTGCCAATGAGTGAGCAGGAAATCCTCGACCGCGGTGCGGCGATTGGGGTCAGCACATGGTCGGATGCATTAGACGAGCTTGGTATTAATGGGATCATCCAAGGAATTACGCGACGGAGCGGCAGCGGCCGTATAATTGGCTTCGCGATTACAGCACGCGAGTTGACTGGAACGCTGGGCGATTTCGAGAAAGCGGACTTCGCAGTTGGCCAGCTGATTGAATCGACTGCGCCTGGCAGGGTGTTGATGGTCGACATGGGGGGGGCCCCAATTTCGACAATGGGCGGGCTGGCCGCGCTCGCAGCGAAGAAGCGACATGCGACAGCCGTCGTGATTGACGGTGCCTGCCGGGACCTTGATGAAATACGTGCAACGGGGCTTTGGCTCTCCAGCCGGTGGGTTACACCCACCACCGGGAAAACGCGGCTGAAGCTTCTTCCTCTCGGGTGCGACATCACGATTGGAGGTGTTTCTGTGTGCCAAGGAGACCTTGTGATCGGTGATGACACGGGGATCGTCACAGTGCCGCGTGCCCTCGTGGAAGAGAGCTTAACGAAAGCAGAAACTATCGTGGCTATTGACGAGCAAGTGGGACGGCGCATTCGCGCCGGCGAGAGCTTTGGCTCAGCTGCGGCGAACGCCGGATACATTCCAGCTCGAACGGCCTGAGCGTCTTGAGGATACCGGCAGTTTGGCCCCTTCTCAGATCGACCCTGCGACGTCCCGTTGCGCAGGATCCGGCTGCGAATTAAAGGTCAAGCCTGCCCTGTGTTCCGAGCCGAGACCGGACTGTTTTCGGCGCTTATTGTGGGGCTTGGGTGCAGGACCTTGCCTTGAGTGCACTTCAGGATGTCGTGCTTGGCATCGGAAACGACGCAGCGGAACCGGGCTGCGGATCGGCTCCGCCTTGGCGGGGATCAACGCATCAATGCCGCGGTTCTCGAAAGCGGCGAACATCTTCGCATAGGCATAGCCGGCATCGGCAGTGACGGTTCGCACGGCCAAGCCCATCGTCCTCTCAGCGGCATCGATCCGCTCCACGATCAGCTGCCCCTCGTTGATCTCGCCGGTAGTCACCACAATATCGAGAACCACGCCGCGCACATCATCGACAACAGCATGCTGCTTGTAGGGCGGCTCGAGCCGGCGATTGCGGGCGTTTGTCGCCATGGTGGCATCCGGGTCGGTGACGCAGACCTTCTTGAACTTGCCGGTTTTGCGGCTCTTCCTCGCCTCCGCATTCTCGTTCGCCGCACTCACCGCCTCCATATGACGAACCGCCAGGCTGTCCCAGCTCACGTCGGTCCGGATCAGCCAAGCCTCGAGATGGACGATCTCGCCCTTGGCGATCTTGGCGGCGATACAGGCCTGCACCGTACGCTGAAAGATCCGGCGAAACCGTTCTTCGCCCCAGCGCTAGCGGATGCGTGTCAGGGAAGAATGATCTGGAAGTGCTTGATGCAGTCCATAGCCGACGAACCACCGGATCTCGATGTTGACCTGGGCCTCGCGCATCAGCCGGGCGGTCGAGGACGATCCCAAGCGGGAAACCCGCAAGCATTAGACGGATCGCAACCTCAGGGTCTATTCCCGGGCGGCCGTTGTCGTCGCGATAGAGATCCGCGACCTCGCCGCGCAGCCACGACAGGTCAAGCACGATCGACCTTGGCCAGAATATGATCATCAGGGATGAGCTGTCGCAGCGAGCCAGTCATGAACAGTTCGAATTGATCTCGTTCTTTCCGACCCAGCATCGCGAATCCTCCACCGAATCAAGATTGATCAATTGAATCAGTAGGGAAGGACTTTCTCAACAGCCCCATACCGACGTTGCCGAGGCAGTCGAGATGACGAACAATTCATGATCTCATGATCTCGGCATGACTGATATCTGAAACGTGGCGGACAGCCTACGTCCAGACGCGCATCGTGTCATAAATGACGTGGTTCCGCAGACGACCGACGACCCATCGACTAGTAATTAGTCGAAAGTGGTGCGGACGCGCCGACGCATAACGGACAGCAGGCTTACCCCTCGTACAAGCAGAAAAAAATGATAAGCGGCCCAAAGCCCGTGGTTGCCGAATACCTGCCCGAATGCGAACACAGCCATGATAAAGGCTACGAAAGATAAGAGCATCATATTGCGCATGTCGCGCGACCATGTAGCCCCTATGAAGACGCCGCTCATCTGGAAGGCCAGCACGCCGCTCGGTGCAGCGAAGACCGCCCAAGGAAGATAGAAAATCGCCTCTGCACGCACGTCCGCGGCCGTTGTTATGGCATCGACGAACTGTTCGCCAAACACGAAGCACAGAGCGCTCGTAAAGACCGCAAGAGCGAATCCCCAGCCGGTAGTCAGTCTGACAGCACGCAAGAAATCCCGCTGGTCACCTACCCCGATTGCACGACCACCAAGTTGCTGTGCAGCGGTCGCGAACCCACCGAGAAAATATTCTGCGAAAAGTAAAAAATGGATCAGCACGGCATTGGCAGCAAAGGTTAACGTGCTTAGCTGCGCGCTCTGCCGCATGAAAACGAAGTATGCTCCCATAAGGGCGAAGGACCGGATCATGATGTCGCCGCTGAGGTGAAGCGTTCGGGCTACCGCCGCGCTGTTGAACGTGTGCTGGGCCGAGATTCTCGGCATCGCCCGGAAGCGCCCAAGGAGGATAGCTATTCCGGCAGTCATCGTGGCGAATTCAGCACACGTCGTTCCCCAGCCAATGCCAGCAATACCCCATCCGAGATGAACGCCTAAACAGGTCGAAAACGCAATGTTCAACCCGTTGAGGAGGAGTTGCAGCAAAAATGCGATGCTGGCCTCACCACGACCCAAGAGGTAGCCGAGGGTTGCATAGTTGATAAGCGCCGCAGGAGCCGAGATAAGGCGTATGCGAATGTAAAGATCCATCGCGGCGGTCAGGGCCGGTTCCGCGTTCATAAACCATTTGCTCATGGCGGAAATCAAAGGCCCAGCAAGCACCAGAGCGAAGCCGCTGATGGCGGCAATGACAAGTGCGCGCAAAAAGACCGCACGCTCCTCCACGGCGTCCCCCTCCCCGAGGGCTTGCGCGACAAGACCGGTGACGCTCGAGCGCAGGAAACTAAAGGTCGAAAAGATAACATCGAAAACCACCGCCCCGGCGGCAAGACCGCCAAACAATGCGGCATCCCCGAAGCGGCCGATCACCATCGCGTCGACAAGGCCGACTAGGGGCGTTGTAAGAGATGCGAGCGTCATGGGAATGGCGATCGCGAGGATCTGTCGGTTGGTGACCCGGAATGGCCTGCAGTCGAGGATCGGTGCTTTCTGTTCCACGCCGTCTCTCAGTTAGCAAGGCGCTTCGTCAGGCAAGCCCGAATTGCCGTGGCCGATCCGATCGTGTCTCTTTGTTGGCATTAGGACTAACCAGGAGATGATTTCTTCCTGCGAAACCGGTCGCGTGCAGGATCGCCGCACAGACCGGCCGACGATGATCCGGATCATCGGGGCCAGTTGTTGATCGGTCACATCGAGCGGGACTATCGGCGAATCAGGCGCTGATTGCGACCCATGCTGGGCTCCAAGCTTGGCGCCACAAGGTCCGCCTTCGACCCGTGTCAAACCGTCGTCGAGCAATTCACGATTCTCGCAGCCTGACCCGCAGTGACATTCGGCGACGCTGACTTTCACCTGGCACCGAGATGGGGGGCGGGAGATTGTTCCTGTTGCCCAACCATGGGAAATGGTTTGCTCGACCGACTGCATGCTTTGTGCGAGCACAGATGGATAAAGCGGCGGCGGCGGCAGATCCGGTGGGCTTTCACTGATGGCCTTCACTGACGATTGACCTCTCTCAGGCAGGATTGGCGATATCTTTGCCATTGCTTTTCGCCTTCCTTAGCGTGCGAGGCGGTAGTCTGAGCCGTCACGCCATCGAATTTGCCGTGCGGGTGAATGTATCATTGTGAGCGGATGCCAGTTGCAAAGATTCTGTAAAATTGGTTGTACGTACTGTCGCGATGTTCTACTGGCCTGTGTCCGGCGTATTCGCCTCGCCTCAAATGTGATCGATATCCTGACCCCGCTTACGAGGGCACTTAAAGCGCGTCGCCTTTAAAGCTTCCTGTCCTGCATTGCAGGTGGGAGTTTGACTTCACGTCGCGTGTCGTGTGGCCTGCGAGGCCCCGGCCATCGAGAAGGGGGTGACCGTACATACGCTACGGCATTCGTTCGCGCCTCACCTGCTTGGACATTCGCATCCTTCAGGTGCTCCTTGGCCATCGCAGCTTGGCGTCGACAACACTCTACGCTCGGGTCTCGACAGACAGGATCCGTCAGTCCTTTCGACCAGTTGCAAGTCAAAGCGATGCCGCCCGGTTGATCGGCATCGATGCGCTCCGCCTTGGCGGACGTATTCCGTCGCCACGGCGCGGCGTGGCCTATCGGCAAGCACGGGCCGGCCATCTTGGTCGCGTCGAGCGTCGGGTCATGGCTGCGATCGACGCCTGCCGCACCTCAGCGCTCGGCGGCCATCTCGAAACCTGTGATGACTGCGGTGTTCAGCGCCCCGTCTACAACTCCGTCCGCAACCGGCACTCCCCCAAGTGTCAGGCCTGGCGCTACCCGACTGCCTCGCCCAGCGCTAGCCGCAGCCGCTCCGCGCGGCGTATTTGGCAAGACGGCCGCCGTCGGGAGGATAACTCCGGCAGGCCGAAGACGGGCCACCGTCAAAATGTCTTCGTCATGCCAGGGCGTGTTTTCTCCATTGATGGGCACAAAGGCAGGAAGACTGGAAAAATCTATCCTCAGGGAGCCGCGCTTCCGGCTTAGAGAGGGCGGGCACAGCGTCCTCAAGATCTATGATGATGGCATCAGCGCCGGAACAGCCGCTTTTGCGAAGCGTTCCGGACGATCCCCGGGCACAAACAGCGGTACCTGAGCATCACGACCAGAGCGCCTCCGCGTTCATGGCCACCCGGCCATCCGGGCGCGCGGTCCAGAGTTTCATTTTCCCGTCTTCCTTCGATGCATGCAGGTCTATGGGTGCGTCATCAAAGAGCGGTGAAGCAGCGCGGAAAAGAAATTTCGACGGGCGCTTTCCCTTCAATTCGGCCGCGTAGTTCAATAGCAGCGTCGCCTGCAGTGGCGCCTGAATGACAAGACCGGGATAATGCTCGACCTCCAGGGCGTAGTGGCGGTCATAGTGGATGCGATGCGCGTTGAAAGTGAGCGCCGAATAGCGAAAGAGCAGCGGCGCGGAGACAGCAACCCGCCGGCGATGTACTCCCGTGGCGGCTGATTCGGCCCCCGACCGGTTCGAAGCCTCCTGGGCAGTGTTAGCCTCTCGATAGACGATCGTCTGGGTCTCCTCGATCGCGACTGTGCCCGCTACGCTAGATTTATGCTCCAGCGTCACAAAGCAGAGCATTCCGGTCCGGCCTTGCTTGATCGCCACGTCGGTAACGCGCGACACCCGCTGGACCTGTGCGCCCACGCGCAAGGCTCTGGAGAAGGTGAGACCGCTGGCGGCCCACATGCGTCGCGGCAGCGGGATGGGGGGCAGGAAACCGCCCTTTTCCGGATGGCCGTCCTCAGCAAGCAGGCTTGTTGCGACGGCCGGTGGAGAAAGGCAATAATTGATAAGGAGCGGCGCGACATCGCCCAGAGACGGGATCACGCCCTCAATATCGAAAGCTGCATTGAACCTTCGCACCAGCTCGGGCGAAATGGTGTCAGATGTGCTTTCCTCACGGCCGATCCACGTGCGAAGCCGCTCGATATCCAAGGGCGGCGGTTCCCGCATAAATGGGCGCTCTCCTGTGTGCGATCTGCTAAATCCATCGGAAGACAGCCACGTCACTCCAACGTCCTTTGTTGCCGCTGACCAATTTAGGATGGGCGTTCTCGGAACTCGGCAACAGGGCTTGCTATGGAAAAGTAGCTATGCCCCTTTGCTATAAGACGCTGCGGCCATCGTCGAGGATTGAGACTTTACTAAGACTTCCCACCATGCGGCCGTCTTCGACGGCCTTGCGGAGTTGAATGCGTACACGACGGGCAAGCTCGCGCATGGCAAGCGTGGTTGGCCTATGGAGCGAAAAGGCAAGCATGAAGCGTTGAGTGAGATTGGGCTCGACCAACTTCCTATAACTGAATTCAGGAGTAGTGATCTCGGAAGTGATTACGCCGCGCGGGAGCACAGTCAGTCCATGTCCGTCCCGAACTAGTTTCTTGAGCGGCGCCAGAGCATCGATCTCCGCTTTGATGTCAAGCTCAAGGCCAAGCCGTTGCATGGCGCTATCCAATTCACGGCGTAAGCCGTGGTTCCGACCAACGAGCAGGAGTGGCAAACCGACCAACTCACGAGTCGGGAAGCTTTCAGCGTCGCGGGCAATCGCGTCGATGTCCTTTCTTCGACCGAACAGCAGCAGATCGACCTCGAGCAACGGGTCCATCCGCATATAGGGCGCCTTGCGCGCATTGTTGATGATGGCCATGTCGACGCGGCCGGCGGCCAGCCACTCATTGATGAAGCCAGAGAAGCCGTCCACCAAATGGAGCTTCACCTGCGGATAATGCGCTAAGAAGTCGCCCACTATCTCCGCGCCGATCGCAGCACTCATGGACGGCGGCATGCCGAAGACGATGTCGCCGGCGGGAACCTTGGCGGCGGCGACCAGGTCCGATCTGACCTGATCAAGCTCCCGCAGCACCGGCACGATGGCAGAATAGAACTGAGTTCCTTCCTCGGTGACGCGAATTCCGCGACCGTGGCGATAAAAGAGCTGCACTCCTAGCTCGTCCTCAAGCTGCCTGATCTGGCGACTGAGGGCTGGCTGCGCGACGCCAATGATGCTCGAGGCCTTCGAGAGAGCGCCTGCTTCCGTGACTGTCACGAAATACCTTAACTGCCGCAGTTCCAAAGAATCGGACTCCGATCGGGTCGCGAGCTTTGTCCTAGGCGACCATGCCTCTTTGCTATATCTCAGAAAGAGCTCACGGTTAATACGCGATTGGTGGGTCTGTCGTGCGGCTTGCGAAATTCTTAGGCACTTGGGAAAGGCATGCGCCGAGCGCGAGCCCCGCGCACTCCCCGTTGGGCTCAGGAATAATCGGATGAGAGCAGGCTGCCGATGCGGTTGGCTGCGGCAGTAAGCCTCGGCAGGATCTTGGCGAGCTGCCGCCGCTTGTCCCCAGCCATGCGCAGCATCAGGCTGCTGAGCGCGATGTATTCACTGGCGACTGATGGCACAGGGACCGCAACGGCCCAGATTCGCGACTGGTAGACCTCGTCCAAGTAAGCTTGCTCGGCAAACGCGTAGCCATCGCGACGGACGTCTTCGAGCTTTTCCGGGAGTTTCGCGAGAAGCATGGGATTGGTGTCCCAACGGGACGAACTCTTCGCTCGCGCCAGCGCCTGACGGCGTTCCTCCGCAGGCATGCGCGAAAGCGTCACAAGGCCGACGCCAGTCGCAACCAGCGGTATGCGTGCGCCGATCCGACCAGGAATCGATAATCCTAGCGCGGCGCGGTTGGAATAGGCGATTATCATCGCGTCGCCATCGAAAACCGCCAGATTGGAAGGCCAGCCGATCTCTACGTGTAACTGCTCCACCACAGGGATCGCAAGTTCGACCAGGCGATGGTGAGTGTCATATCCCCGGCTAAGCGCAAGGGTCTTTCCCGTCACCTTGTAGGTTGCCTTCGCAGCTTGGCGATATACGTAGCCCCCCTCAAGCAGCGTTTCAACGAGGCGGACCACGGTTGGCTGCGGCAAGTTGCAAAGGTTTGCAATGTCCGTAGCCGCGATTGGTCCATGCTCGCTGATGGCTCGCAGCACCGCCAGTCCCCTTTGCACAGCTCTCACCGGCTCAAAAACTGACATTGGGCTCTTGATCCTAATTGCATCCTCCCGATCGCCTAACCGATGGCCCCGACTAGGTCCAGCCACTTATTCCGCAGCCTGCGCGCGAACCGCCGGCGAGAGCGCAGTGGCTATAATGTCACCTTGCTCCAGCTCGTGCCGGTCGATGGCCCCCCCGGCTGCCGCCGCCATGGCCGGCCGGCCAGCATAAGCGAGGGGCCGGTCAGGCGCCATTTCGGCCAAGCGATCGCGCATGAAAGACCATGCCCCTTGGTTGGAAGGCTCCTCCTGGCACCAGACGATTGAAACACCTCGAAATCGCTGCAAGGCTCCGTCGAGGGCTTCGGTGGGGAAGGGATAGAGCTGTTCGACCCGGACCAGCACGACGTCGTTGACGCGCTCCTGCGCCATTGCAGCCTTGAGGGCGTAGGCGATCTTCCCCGAACACAGCACCACCTTGCTACACGTCGAGGCGGAATGTGGCTCGACGATCACTGGCTGGAAAGACGTTCCATCGCCAATTTCATCGAGCCCCGAAACGCAATCGCGTAAGCGCAACAGCGACTTCGGCGCTATCAGAAACAGCGGTTTGCGGATCGGGCCGCGGACCTGCCGGCGATAGAGGTGGAACAGATTTGCCGGTGTCGATGGGTTTGCCACTACAAGATTGCCACCGGCGCAGGATTGAAGGATGCGTTCGATGCGGGCCGAAGAATGATCCGGACCCTGGCCTTCGAGCCCGTGAGGCAGAGCAATGATGAGGCCCGAACTCATACGCCACTTCGCCTCGGCCGTCACAATGAACTGGTCGACGACCACCTGGGCGCCATTCAGGAAGTCGCCGAACTGTGCTTCCCAAATCACCAGACGCGCGGGGTCAGCCAAACTCATGCCATACTCAAAGCTCAGCACGCCATATTCGATCAACGGCGAATTCACTGCGTCAAACCTCGCGTCGTCTCGCGCCAAGCCAGCAAGGGGCATCACTTTCTGACCGGTGCGTCGGTCGTGCAAGGCCAAATGACGTTGCGTGAACGTGCCTCTGACGCTGTCCTGTCCGCTCAGCCGCACCGATGTGCCTTCATCCAGAAGGGATCCAAATGCCAGAGCCTCGGCGGTGGCGAAGTTGAAGCCGCTGTTCCGCTCGATCGTCTCCAGCCGCGCCGTCAGGAAGTTGCGTATCTTCGGGTCGGCTTCGAAGCCGTCGCGGACGGTACTCATGCGCCGAGCCAGGTCCAGCAGGCGATCGCGCGCGACGCCGGTCACGATGCCGAATGGGAGCGGGCCGGCAGGCTGCGGCGGGGCAAAAATATCGGTCTGGCGCTCCGGTTCGCTGTTACCCACCTGGTCATAGGTCGCATAGGCCCGGTCGAGCGCCGAATGGAACGCGCTGCGCTTCGCCTCCGCCATATCGAAGGCTGTGGCCGAGGCGGCCCTGACACGATCCGAATGCAATTGCTTGAGGGTCGGCCGGTCGTCGACCTTGGCCCAGGTCAGTGGCTGCGTGAAGCGCGGTTCGTCAAGCTCGTTATGGCCGTTACGGCGGTAGCAGACCAGATTAATGATGGCGTCCTTTCCGGTCGCATTGCGCCAAGCGACGGCAACGCGGGTGACCGCGGCAGCAGCGATTGGATCTTCGCCGTTTACGTGGAATATCGGCACGCCAAAGGATTTGCCGATATCGCTCGGATGCGGCGACGAACGCCCCTCGGATGGGAGGGTCGTGAACCCGATCTGATTGTTCACGATAAGATGGACAGTGCCCCCGACACTGTAACCGGCGAGAGCCGAAAGCTGCAGCAACTCCCAGACAAGACCCTGACCAGCAAAGGCCGCATCGGTGTGCATCAGGAATGGCAGCACCTGGGACGCACCGTTCATGCCAGCATTCTGCTTTGCTCTCTGCTCCTGCCTTGCACGCGCCACCCCTACGGCCACGGGTGCCACGACGATCAGATGGGATGGGTGCGGCAGAAGACGGACGACCACTTGGCCTGCGTCGGTGTCGATCTCTGTCGCCAATCCGTTGTGGTAAGGCACGTCGCCTGTAAACGTTCCATCACCGTCGGTCATGTCTCGCCCTTTGATCTCGGCAATCAGCGCCGGAAGCGACTTGCCGAGCACGGTAGCAAGTATCGCCAGTCGGCCCCGGTGCATGCCACCGATGACCACCTCCTTGACGCCTGACTTGGCCGCACAGCGAAAGATCTCGCTAGCGATGACGGCCGATGACTCCGCCCCCTCTATGCCGAAACGTTTTTTCGTCGGCCACTTGGTCCTTATGAAATGTTCGAATTCGTCGGCCAGCATGACGGCTTCGAGTGTGCGCGCATACGCGTCCTGGTCAGCCTTGCTGAGGATCTCTCGCTCGAAGCGCTCGTAAATCCATGTGCGTTCACCAGCATCCATCATATGGCTGGCCTCAAGGCTTGCCGTGCCACAATAGATTGAGCCGAGGGTGTCGATCGCCTGTGCTTTCGGCAGGCTCACTTCCTCGCCGGCTAGCGTTAAGGCAACGCACTCCTCGCCGCCTTCAACAGCGTTCAGTTCCGGGGCGAGGCTGGGAGCACTCATTTCTAGTGGATCGAGGCGGGCTTGTCGGTGTCCATAGGTCCTGAACAATTCGGCTATGCGGTCGCCACTGTCGCCGCTGGCCTGGGCTGGCGCTTCTAGCACGGCGAGCTTCACCCGCCAATCGGCCGGCACCGACGCTGGGTCCTTCAAGAAGCGTGCGTACAAATCCAGGAAGAAGGCGCTGTCGCCACCGAGGGGCAAGGTCATAAATGCTCTCTAAAGGCTCGTTCAGTTATCGCCGAACGAATAGATAGTGTCGAGAAAAAGTCTCGAATTTTTGGATAGCAAATTCATAGAATGAATAAAATAAGCTATATTCCTTGATGGAGCTGTCGTTTCCAGCAAGAGGTGGGGGGAACTTGACGAGGAAAAGCCGCGATGTACGAACTTCTTAACGGGGTGCGGGTGATCGAAGGGGCGTCCTTCATCGCCGCTCCCCTTTGCGCCCTCTCGCTTGCCCAGCTGGGCGCCGAGGTCATTCGCTTCGACGCGGTTGGCGGGGGGCCGGATTTTCATCGTTGGCCACGCTCTCGCGGCGGCGGCAGCTTCTATTGGGAAGGTCTTAACAAGTCCAAGAAATCCATTGCCCTCAATCTCGCGGACCCCCGGGGGCGCGAGATTGCCGCAGCTCTGGTAACGGCTCCGGGTGAAGGCGGCGGCATATTCGTCACCAACTATCCGGTGGCCGGGTTCCTGTCGCATGATCGGTTAGCAAAGCGCCGACCTGACCTGATTACGGCGCGCATAATGGGCCATGCGGACGGCGGCAACGCTGTCGATTATACTGTCAATTGCGCCATGGGCGTCCCGCTGATCACCGGCCCAGCCGAGAAGCCCAATGATCCTGTCAATCACGTTTTGCCGGCCTGGGACCTGTTGGCAGGGTCGACTGCGGCGACCAGCGTCCTTGCGGCGCTGATCCACCGTCGTGCGTGCGGCTTGGGCCAGGAGATCCGAGTGCCGCTTAGCGACATCGCCGCCGCCACACTCGGCACCTTGGGTCAGGTGGCCGAGGTGGTTGTAAGCGGACAGGATCGTCCGAAGATTGGCAATGACCTCTTCGGAGCCTTCGGCCGCGATTTTGTCACGGAAGATGGACAGCGGCTCATGATCGTTGCGATTACCAGTCGGCAATGGAGTGGGCTGGTGAAGGCCCTTGGCATCGATGATGGAGTCGCTACGCTCGAGGCTGAGCTGGGTGTCTCGTTCGCACAGGACGAGGGGCTGCGCTATGAGTACCGCGATCGCCTGGACGCGTTGGTCGAATACGCCGTTTCAACGAGCTCGGCCGCTTACCTGACGGCTCGTCTCGACGAAGCCGGCGCATGCTGGGGGCCGTATCGCACATTGTCGGAAGCGGTCGTCAAGGAGAAATCCTTCCTGCCGGAAGGCAGGTTATTCACGCAGGTGGATCACGTCAGCGGACACACTTATCCAACGCCCGGCTATCCCGCGACCTTTGGGGCACTTCAGCGCAAAACGCCGGTACGGGCCCCAAAGCTCGGGGAGCATACGGAAGAGGTGCTGGCTTGCGTGCTCGCCTTGCCCGGCCACGAGATTGCCGCCTTGCATGACAGCGGCGTCGTCCAGAGTCCCGGAGCACATGCGTGACGGCCTATCCTCCCAAGTTCGCTTCAGGTGCTGCCCTTATAGTGTTGGCGAACGATGCCGTAACCGCAGCCGAGCGCTACGTCGCTGGTATCCGCGAAAGGATCGAAGTTCTGGTTGCTCCCCAGGGCAAGCTGGATTCGGGCTCACTTGATCAGTTTCAGCGCGCGGCGCACGGTCTTGCGTGGCTCGCAACATCAGTGGCTACCCTCAATGCTGTTGCTGCCTGGGGTGCCCGGCATCTGCAAGAAGGCAGCTTGCAGCGTGGCGACGAACTCGTGATCGCCATCGGGTTCGGCGAGTATCTGGGCCAGCTGGTGGGGGGGCTGCCAATGAGTCAAAACGAGATCCTGCGCCCCGCCGACCTTGGAGCGGCCGACGAGGCGTTGGCCCTCCAGCGCCATCCCACGGTCCGGTCCTTCATGGTTCATGGCAATTCTGCCGCGCACCGTAAGGAACTTGTCTCTTTGGCGGCTCAGGGAGAAGCCGTGACCGAAACGCTTGGTAACAGTGATCTCGACATGATCCGGCTCGAGATGCGACGCTTCGCTAACGAGCGCATCTTGCCCAATGCCCATGGCTGGCACCTCAGGGACGAGTTAGTCCCGGACGAGATCGTCGCTCAGATGGCGCAGCTCGGCGTGTTCGGCGTCTGTATAGATCCCGCATTCGGCGGATTGGGCCTTGGCAAACTCGCCATGTGTGTTGTGACCGAAGAGCTGAGCCGGGCCTGGATTGCCGCCGGCTCGCTCGGCACGCGTTCGGAGATCGCCGGTGAACTGATTGCAGCTGCCGGAACGCCTGAGCAGAAGCAGCGCTGGCTTTCCCGAATTGCCTCCGGAGAAATCTTGCCGACCGCAGTGTTCACCGAGCCGGACACCGGATCTGATCTGGCCAGTCTGAAGACCCGGGCGGTCAAAACGCCCGATGGCGGCTGGGTCATCCAAGGCAACAAGACCTGGATAACGCACGCTTCGCGCAGCGACCTGATGACGGTACTGGCCCGCACCAATCCCGCCTCGACAGGCCATGATGGACTTTCAATGCTGGTTGTTGAAAAGGCACGCGGGAGTCGGGACGAACCTTTTCCGTCTTCCGGCATCAGTGGAGGCGAGATCGAGGTCCTCGGCTATCGGGGGATGCGCGAATATGACATTGCTTTTGACGGCTTCGTCGTCCCGCCCGGCGGCCTACTCGGTGAGGTGGAAGGCCTAGGCTTCCGTCAATTGATGCGAACCTTCGAGGGCGCGCGCATCCAGACCGCGGCCCGCGCCGTTGGCGTTGCGCATCGCGCGTTCGAGTTAGGATTGCGCTATGCGCTCGAGCGCAAGCAATTCAGCCGATCGATCGTCGCCTTCCCGCGGGTCCACGACAAACTCGCTATGATGATCACCGAGACGGTGATGGCCCGAGAGATGACGTATTTTGCCGCTCGCCAGAAGGACCTCAGTGCACGCTGCGACATCGAGGCTGGCATGGCCAAGCTACTCGCTGCCCGCGTTGCTTGGTCAAACGCCGATACCGCGCTCCAAATCCACGGCGGTAATGGCTACGCTCTGGAATACGAAATCTCGCGTGTCCTCTGCGACGCTCGCATCCTGAACATCTTCGAAGGCGCTGCCGAAATCCAAGCCCACGTCATCGCCCGGGGCATGCTCCAACCGCGGTCCCGGGACCCGCGCTAGCAGGCATGCTCGTTGATACGTTTCTGTCGGCTATAGCGGGTTGTCCACGAATTGGCTCATCACTGAGCCACAGAGCGGCCGGCCAAGGATGATCGGCAGCGAGTGCACTTCGAACGCCATCCTCTCCTGGGTGGATCAGAACCGCACCCAATGGCATAAGTCGCGTCCAGCAGGACCAGGCAGAGAGGTTCGACGGCCGACTGCACGATGAATCACTCAAAGAGATGCTGTCTACTTTGTTAGCAGCTCAGCGGCGCCTCGTCGTTGCCCTTGGCGCGCCGACTACAACACCGCCCACTCCCAATCGGTTGGTAGACACCGGCCGAGTTCGCCACCACCTTCCAATCCGCTATGCCAAACGCTCCGCGCCAGCACTGCTCGCATTATCGCTCAGCAGGAAACAACCCGCGCCGGAAAAAACGCAAATTGGGTAGAAGCTGGAAACTGGGCTTAACATATAAGCTACGTGCGTCGGTTCCGCCAATCCCTGAACGCGAGCTAAGTTCGACGCGGCGGAATCTATGAGAACGTGCCTCAAACAATGTCTCAAAAGACCGCGCGCGGATTCACTCGCCGGGCATATCTTGAACGATCGCGTCCTCTTTCGGTAGCAGTATGTAGGACACGTTCGTTCAGAACTCCCCGTCTCCGACCCTGACCGCATAACCTGCCAATGAGACTGTTGTGAAATTCGAGGCTGGTGCGCGCATAGCGCGCGCCAGCTGGGAGCGGGCTCAGATCTCCTCCAGCCCGGATACCAAACGAGTACTCTGCTCGGATGTCAGGCGGCTTGATCCAGCCATACCTTGTCGAGGTCAATATCGAACGTTGGGTGCATCCCATACCCCCTGACATGCTTGGTCGAATGATTGAACAAGGATAGCCAGTAAGGCTGGATGATGATGCCGGAATCCTGCAGCAGAGTTTCGATTTGCATCATAAGTTCCCGGCGCTTCTGTGGATTCGGAAGCGTCAGCGCTTCATCCAGTTTTTTATCGAATTCCGTATTGGACCATCCGGTCTCATTCCATGCAGCGCCACTGCGGTAGGCAAGTGCCAAGACCTGGACGCCCAAGGGCCGCATGTTCCAGTTCGTTGCGGACAGAGGGTATTTCATCCAGTTCTCCCAGAATGTGCTATCGGGAACGATCGTACGTTTGACCTTAAATCCGGCGTCGTGCAACTGCGCAGCGATGGCGTCTGCACTGGCTTTGAGCCAATCTGTGTCGCTAGTGATAAGTTCGTGCTCATAATTCAGTTGACCAGCTTCGGCCATAAGCCGCTTCGCAGCTTCCAAATCCCGCCTCTTTTCTGGAAGCGGATAGTATTCCGGGTGTACGGGTGCCACATGGTGATTTGCTGCCACAGCACCTAGATCATTGATGGCAACCTTCAAAACAGTATTGTTGTCAACCGCCATCTGTAGCGCGTTGCGTACTCTCTTATCATCGTACGGCTTAGTTCCGACCTGTGTGCGGCACACCGCTGTCGTCGCTGTCGTGGCCTCCGACTTTACCAATCCAAGATTGTCAAAGATGCTGACATAATCAGAGGATGTCTGGTAGTTCACCTCTATTTCCCCCGATTCGAAGGCGTTCTGAACAGCCGATGGATCACTGCCGTAGTCGATGAATTGCACCTCATCGAGATAAGCTTCACCACCCCACCAGCTTCCGTTTGTCCGACGCCTCACGACTGCCTTTTGGCCGACATCCCACGACACCAACTCAAATGGGCCAGTTCCTATAGGATGTGAAACGATGTTCGATCCATTCTTGTCAAAATCCCGGTGAACCACTAGCGCGGGATAATCAGAAAGGCTGGCAATAAGGGTAATGTCGGATCTAGGCAACTTGAGCTTAACTGTATAATTGTCCACCTTTGTAATGGATCCGGCTAATGCTTTTCCTGTATCCTTGTCAATTAGAGTAGCAATATGAGCAGCCATTGAGTTCCCAGGTACGTCTCGTTCACTCCAGCGCTGTAGATTAAAGATCACGTCATCGGCATTGAAGTCATCGCCGTTGTTCCATCTCACGCCCTTGCGAACGTGCAGCGTGTACTCGGTAGCATCGTCGTTGATGTTCCAACTCTCGAGAAGACACGGTTCGAAGGTATACTGCCGTGTGTACTTCACGAGCGGTTCCAGAAATTGCCTGTAGATATTTGCGACCTGTGGGTAATCATTTATTCGGGGATCCTTCGGACCAAAAATCTGCATCGCAATTCGAAGGCTTCCGCCTTTCTTGGGCACCTCTTCAGCATACGCGGATAAGGTCTCGCCGAGCATTGAGTATGCCATGGCTGTCGACGCACCAAATATGGAAGCAATAGCCAGAAACTCGCGCCTGTCCATTTCGCCTTTCTTGGCTTCCTCGGCAAGACTGTCGAGGACCATTGGCATCGAGCTGCCATGCTTAGTTGAACGGTTCATTCTAACCTCCCTTTTTTGGCGACGAAGAAGATGTTTGCTCGACCGAGAGATGCACCGACTAGGACAATGCCCACTATGCCGCACGTTTCGTCCAGTAGATATTCGCCGTGTTCATGCCACTGGTCATATCCCTCGAATGCCTAGAACGAGTAATTTGATGGGCGACCAAATCATGCGCGATAGAGTGCGTGCGGTGTGCCACTAAGTATTTCAGCCCCCCCTTCCCTAACCACAATCTGTTCGCTGCAGCCGCATATGCGTCCACATTCGCCAAACAGCAGGATTGGCATGTGGAAGTTCATGCCGACCTCGAGGACATCCGTAGCATCTGGCTCCAGACTCAGGTTGCCCCGCTCCCCCCAATGGATCCCGGTTTGGTATCCAGTTCGGTGACGAAAAACTTGCAGACGGCCAGATCGCTCAATCACCTTGCGGGCGGCCGAGTCCACCGCCCCCGCCGTGACTCCCGGCTTGATCGCCTCGATCGCGGCCTCCAGAGCCTCCTCCGCCAGAGAATGCAGAGATTCTGTCTCGGAATTCGGGCCAAGCACTGCAGTGCGGGCCAAGCCCGCAACATATCCGTGCTTTAATACTGCCCCGAGTTCCATCATAGCGGGGTCGTTGCTTCTAAGCTTGTTACGAGTTGGCGAACCGTGCGCCAATTTCGTCCGGTCACCAAAGACTAAAGTGGGGCCGTCAAAAAGTGCGCCCCCCGCCTTGTAAAGCTCGTCCTGAATTTTCATGATTACTTCCGATTCAGTGACGCCTTCCCGAAGTGAGTTCTGGAACGTCCGTACAGCAACGTCGGTCAGAGCCATGGACTCGCGCATGGCTTCGATCTCTAGCGGGCTCTTGACGGCGCTCACGGACACGACCAGTCGGGTAGCATCGGCGACCTTCATGTCGGGGAGTTGTGCCTGAATGGCATTCATATCGGCCGGAGCAAGATTCCAGCAGCCGAGCTCAAAACCGACGTTGCGCCCCTGCAATCCATACCGCCTAAGAACATCAGCACACGCTGTGGCAAAGTCGTTTTGCTGCGAATACGAAATTATATGGTCGATACATCCTTCCGCTTGAACGGTAGAGATCTCGAAATCGCGGACTACATAGATCGGGGGTTGCCCTGGCACCATTATCAACGGGAATGGAGCGAAGTACGCGCCATACCCGTGGTATCCAGTGAGGTACCGGAGATGGCCGTGAGCGGTCACAACGAGCGCGTCAAGATGAGCCTTTTCCATTTCCGCGAGCACCCTCTTCTGACGATGCTCGTATTCTGATTTAGGAAATGGGATACCCGCTTCGGGAACGGCCGAGATAGTTTCTGTCATAAATCACCTTAGATTGGACCATACGAGGAGGGCTCGCCAAGCGCGGGGTTCTTATCGGACAAGACTCGACGGACCAGGTATTGGAGCGCCGTCACAAGCGGCTTTCGCGACTGCGGGTAAGCCGTCGCTGCGCGCTGGTCGCAAGGTATTCCTTTGAACGAGCCAATGGAGGTCTATTGAGCCGCTAACAGCTATGCCAGCTCGGTATGGATGGATGGCATAAGACTGATGGCATGAAATAAATGAAATGGGTGCGGCGGAGCAAAGCACAAATTGGCGGGCATCTGCGCAGATCCGCCAAGTCAGAAGGGCAGATGCACTGACAACCATCCGAGTCAGACTTGAAATGCCCGAGCGCGGGTCAGGCGACGCGCGGCAACGGGTTGGCCGGTGGCACCGAGGTGCCTCTAACCTGATAGCGAGCGAACAGCAAGCCGACATTCGATCCGTCACCCGGCGGCGACTTCCGACATCATCTCTACAAGTTGACCGAAGAACTCGGGATCATCCGCGCTTTTATTTTCAAGCACGCTGAAGTACACGACGACGATACCGGTGTCCGGGTTCGCAATCATATATTGTCCCCCCAGACCACCGTGGCCCAACCAAGTCCCGTTGGTTTGCAATTGGCGGCTATAGCGCGTCCAGTCGCGCGGCTTTGGCATGGGAGGACCAGGATTGCGCCGCGCCTCTTCGATGAAGGCAGCGTCTCCGACTCGGAGGCCGTCGACCCCCTCGCCCCGGCGCGCGAATAGCAGGCCGTAGCGCGCCAGATCGCGGGCGGAAAGGCACGCGCCACCGCTGACTTGCGGCACACCCTCGCGGTCGCAAGTGATATGAAAGCACCCCTCGATGCCCGCCGCCTCAACGATATCGATCAACCAGTTTCGCAACGCCCGGCCACTGGCGCGCTCCACAATCCAGCCGATCACGTGGCTGTTCATCGAGTTGTAGATCGCTTGGCCGGTGCGATTCACCAAGTCGCCGCCTGTGACACCGCGGATTAAGGAGCGCATCGACCTGTCGACTTCTCCCTCCCGCGGCAGTTGCCAGCCCTTGGCAGCCTCCATATCGTAAACTAGCGAGCGGGGATCACTGCTATCCTCGTCATAGTCGTTGGAGACGTCCATGTCGGCGGTCGCCTTGACGGTTGCCACAGCGTAGCCGGTGCCGATCTCGGGCAAGTAGTGCTTGACCGGGCGGTCGAGATCGACAATGCCTTGCGCGACGCACCGGCCAAGCATCAGATTGAGCGTTGTCTTAGTAACAGACATGAGAGGATGCGTTCTCTCTGGACCGAAGTCTGGCGCATAGGCTTCGTAGAGGATGCGCTGACCTCGCAGCACTACAAAAGCCGAAAAATGCGGCATCGCCAGGAAGCGCGCGATCTTGGGCCTCTCTCCAATGGTCCAGTCGACTTCCTTTATGAGTGGCAGGACACGGGGAGCACGCAGCGTCATGACGTAGCGCGCCGTGGTTTGTAAGTTATGGAACCCGCGGCGGCGATGGTCAGGAAGGTTCCAGTGCGCCCCGCTGTCGAACGGAGCGTCGAGTTCCGGATTTGCGATTGAAGTGAGCGTCATTTGGGTAATCACAGGTAATGGCATCCATGTTAGATCTGCGGGTGAACTGCACTGTAACGATAGGTATCGTTGGTAACTGATCTAGTTCTAAGGTCGGCAGTGTCCAACGTTTTCGTAGCGTACACAACCGAACGAACTCGCCCTCTACTAAGGCGAGCCTAGAAGGTGTCGCTCACGATAGGTATCGCCGAGCATCGTGAGAATGGGTAAAAGTTTTTTCTGGTACTAAAGTCAGCTTATATCTGCTCGTCGGCGAATACTGAGTAGCGCAAGTTCTTGTGTTCGCCGGGATAGCTTGTTTTTATGTAGGTTGGTCTCGACAGCCCCCCTGACGAGACGGCAGCAGCGTTCAGCGCGTTGCGCACGACATACCTGGCCTGCGGATTTCGTAATGAGGTGCATCTTCGGAGAAGCCCACTCCAAAAGTATAACCGCGCGCAAACCCATCAGTCCGGTACTTGAAACGCACTCGGGTCGCGGAAACGGCGTAGCACGTTATCGGAAATGCGGGCGACATTGTTGGCGTAGTCGGCGTACGGCAGGCAGCTGCCCCAGGCGATGGAGCCCACGGAAAAGACAGCGCCGCCCGCTGGTGTCTCGAAGAACGTCATATCAGCACGGATAGGCTCTCTTGGTGCATCGTTCCACAGAGCCGTGAAGAACTCGCTTCCACTCATCCCGCGCATGTATGAGCTGCTATGGCCCTCTGAGGCGGCAACCACGAGTGCATGACGTGGGGTTCCAAGCCCGCGATCCACCACGTCCACTTCGAGGCCCGCCGCTCCGCCTAATGTACCGAAGTCCCCGATGATGCTTTCGGCAATCCCTTCGAAAATGAAGCGCGCCCGCGGATCGTCAGAGGCCGGGAGGCGACGATAGTAACTGGAGCGGTCAAAAGCCTCTGTCCGATAACCGACCCCAACGAGTGACTGTTCGGGTCTGCCCAGATCCCGCCATGGGCCGCAGAGCCGGCCTGTAAAGCTGCTGTAGGCGTCACCCGCTTCGACACGGCCCATCTTTGAAGTGCGGCGCCTGAGCTCGACCAAGCCGCGTCTTCGGGGATGGAAATCAATCGTGTGGTAAAACCCGTTGCCCCCGAGATACATGAGCCGACCGCCTTGAGCAAGGAAGCCATCTAGGGCCTGCAACATCGGTTGCGACCAATACTCCGGGTGGCTGCCCGTCACCAGAACGCGGCAACCCTCCAAGGCAGCCAGGCCCTCGCGATCGAGCTCCTCGTCCGTCAAGACGTTGTGATCGGGCGCTGCTTTGGCCAACCAGCCGAGGATGCATAGATCAATCTGGAAGTTCCAGAGCCAGCCTCCTGGCTGCCGGTTCAGCACTGGCCGGCGTAGCGATCCGATCCAGCGCCCGCTGCCATCTTCATGCGGATCGTAGAGTGACCTGCCGGGGCCTGGAAGACCAACAGCAAGAAGATCGAGCGGCGTGTAGGTGACGCCAAGGCAGCCGAGACCGTACTCTATTCGCTGCTGTTGGGACACCATGTTGACGTAGGCTGCATAGGTTGCCGTGGGCGCGAGGAAGGCTAGATCGCTGGAAGCGTTTGCTGGCTGGCGAACGTAGAAGGGGACATAGAATTCGGCATCGTCGCCTTTCAGGCGGGCCGCATAGCAACCGCTCGGCCACTTGACCGGTACCGTGAGCCGCAGGTCTTCTTGCCAGCCGGGACTCTCGATGTCGTCGTGGTGGAAGTAAATGGCGGCATATTGTTCAGGCGCGCTGCGCCAATCCAAGGTCGAGCCATCCCAGTTCGAGCCCTGGACAGCACGGGCGGGCTGATTGTTGCACAGGCCGTCGTGACCGGAGCCGGAGAGATCCTGGACCACGTCTGAGGCAGGTTCGTTCGCCAGGTCCCAATCGGCCACGCAGGGCCAGCCGACCGGCTCGTTCGGCTTGCATGCAGCCAGATCCTTGGTTTGGTCAAGAGACAGCGCGGCGGCCAAGATGCGCGGGCGTTCTATTTTGCCGTTGAAATGGTGGCAAGGAAGGCCGTCGCCGCCTCGCTCGGCTGCGATTAGAAGGTGGCCATCACCGCCTGCTGGCGGACTAACATCATCCACGGTGAGCCAACTCGCGCCGGCGTGGTCATGCGTTCCGGATGCGAGGCGATGCACCGCAAGGAGCAAACGGTGGCGCTCGGCATCATAGCTTAGTGCCACGAAGCTCCAGCGACGCAAAGACAAGGGCCGATCAAGGCGATAGAGCCGCGGCCCGTTGGCGTCCGCAAGGATTGCGGTCAGGCAGCCCTCGGCATCGAGCCGTAGGGCCACTCCCCCCCGCCCGTCCGCGGTCAGCGTACTCAACAGACAACGCGGTTGGCCGTTGACATGGGTCGGGAAAATGGTGCCGCAAATCGTTATCGAGCCAAGATCCGCCAGACGCTGCGAGCCCTCAACCTCAATGTAGGAACCAGCCCGGATGGGTTGCTCGCGACCTGGATAACGCTTGCCCTCCATCATTACGGACGGCTTAAAGGGCGGCATTTCCGGTCCGGCATCACAGCCAAGCAAGCGAACGAAATCGCACTCGAAGCTGTCGAGTTTGATGCAGCTCACGGCAAAGCCGATGGTTTCGCCCGGCTTGACGCTGTCGCGATCCGCATAGGCCAGAATCACTGGTTGATCACGCTTCATTATCACTTCCCTGCAGTGCGCCGATCAGATGTCGCCAGCGCTGCTTGAAAACCCAGCGCTCAACGTCCTCGCGCGTTTGAAAACAGGCCGGCGCTATTTCGGCGATGTCCAAGCCGTCAGGCGACCAGCGCGCGGCGCGCCACTCGCTGTAGGGCTTGGTCATGATCGTGAACCACTTGCCGGCGGTCGGTTGGGAACGCATCACGTCCAGAACGAAGCGCAGATCGGCACTGTGGCGACCGAAGGGTGCATCCAGGAACTCGCGCACCAAATCGAAGCGTTCAGCGAAAGCCGCCAAGGCGGCGCGGGCTGCCGCTGTGCCTGCATCCTCAACACTGCGTCCTACCCAAGATTTACTGAACTCAGCGCTCGGACCTTCGGTCATGTCTAGCCCTCAAAAACTTAGAATATTGATGCTTCTCCCCAAGGGCGCTCCCGCTGTCTGTTCGTGCTAGTTCCCTCCCGGGCTAGCTGGAAACGCCCCGCCAACTAAGCCAGAGCCAGGCCGCGGGAGGCCTCGGCAGCCTTGCTGGCCCCACAAACGCCTTGAGCAGACGTGATGTCTTCACATCTGCTCAAGTCCGACCGATTCTCCGGTCGGTTACGACCGATGTCGAAGATCTAGCCCATCAAAGCAGCGTCGAAAGGACATTTGGTGAGATTTTCGAAGCCGTTCTCGGTGACCAGCACCTGCTCCTCCAATTTCACCCCTTCGCGCCCGCCGACAGCTCCAATGTAAGCTTCAACGCAAAGCGTCATGCCTGGCTCAAGGATGTAGTCAAACGCTCCCGGAATGAAATCCTCTGGATACATAATGGCAGGATATTCGTCGCAGAGGCCGATGCCATGCATCATGCAACCGTAGCGCTGGTGGACGAATTCCTTCGGAAGCTTATGGCCCCGTTCCGTAAGCTCCGTGAATGACACGCCGGGCTTCAGCAGGGCCATATTGGTCTGCACATGCTCATATGCAATGGCATGCAACCGACGCTGCTCGTCGGTGGGCTTCCCATCGCCACAATACCAGGTTCTCGAAAAATCGGCGCACATGCCGTAAGGACCCACCATATCGGTATCGAACGCGACCAAGTCGCCCGCTTCGACGCGGCGCGGCCCTGCCTCCGCCAACCACGGATTGGTGCGTGGCCCGGAGGTGAGAATGCGCGTTTCAATCCACTCACCGCCCCTGGCGATGTTTTCGGCATGAAGCACCGACCACAGTTCCGTTTCGGCTATACCCGGCTGCAAGCGCTCGCGCATCTTGGCGACGGCAATCTCGCAAGTCGCGATCGAGCAGCGCATGGCGTTGATCTCGTCGATCCCCTTGATGGCCCTCGCATGCTCCATGAGTTGCATGCCGTTGCAGACTTCGATGCCGATTTCATCCAGAGCGCGCAGGCCAGGAATCTCGATCTTGTCGACGGCCAAACGGCGGTTCTTGCCTCCGCTTCGGCGCAGAAGCTCGTCGACCTGCCCGGCAAACTTCTTGGCGATCACGTCTTCTGCGTCGCCAGCGGCGAAATAGAAGAAGGCGGCGCCCCCGTCCCTGACTTCATTAACGAGTGGAAGGTGAGCCGAAAGGTGCTCGCAATTGTGCAAATCCCAGATTACGACATACCCATCCGCAGATATGAACGCCGCCCGATTCGCGTTGTGCGTAATCCAGAGCTGCATATTCGATGAGTCGGTGGCGTATCTGATATTCAGCGGATCGAAGCACAGCACGCCCGCGTAGTCGCGCTGACGAAGCTGCTGGACGATGCGGGCGAGCCGCGTCTCACGCATTCTCACCAGGTTTGGCGGCGTCAGCCCCAGTGCCGACCATTCGGCAAAGGCGACATCGGTCGGCCCGATTTCCACGCGATTGTTGTCATCGATGCTCCCGTCGGGCTTCAGCGCTGTTGGACGCCGGCTGGGGTCAATTTTGTGCGTCGTAACCGAGAAAGATGACATGGATTAGCGTTCCCTAGGTTGGTTTTGGGCAATTAAGGCTGAGATTCGCAGACTTCGATACGCGGAAAAAATACCGCGTGTTATAGAATGGATTTACCCGCGCGATGTCCTCCAGCCTCTCAGCGCCAGAGGTTAAGCTCGATATGCATTTGGATTGGCGCCGAACGCGAGGCGGAAGCACTTGGAGAAATGCGAGGCCGATGCGAACCCACAGGCTACCGCGACCTCAACGATCGGCAAGTCCGTCTGTTCAACGAGACGCTTGGCACGGGAAAGTCTCACATGGAGGTAATAGCGCATCGGCGAGGTTGACAATGCGCGCGCAAAGAGCCTTTCGATCTGACGTTGCGAGCGACCAACGCACCTGGCAATGTCGCGCAGGGGTATAGGGTCCTCGACATGTTCTTCCATGATGCGGATTATTTCAGCGATCGGCTTGGAAATGCCGATTTCGTTAGGGCTGATGGGCGACTGTCTTTCCGAGGTGGAACGCCAATGCCCGGCCGTGGTGTGCCGACAGACGGCCAATGCCACCTCCTTGCCGAGGTGCTCGCTGATCAACTCCATCACCAGGTCGAACGACGCGAACTCACCTGCACATGTGACTAGCTGGCTATCCCGAACGAAGAGTCGGTCGGTAACTTGGGGCCGTCCGAATGTCTCGGCGAATGCGGCGCGCTTGTCCCAATGAATTGTGCAAGGGACCCCATCGAGCATTCCAATCTCGGCGAGCAGCCACGTTGCTGTACCCAGAGCCGCTATGGGAACGCCGTGTCGTTTGTAAAGGCGAAGAAGATTTATAAGAGGAGCTGAAACCTGCTTTTCGACCATTTCGCCAGCCAAGACGACGACCATAGTTGGCCGATTTCCAGACTGCAGCATTTGGCTGGCGCATTTGAAGTCACCGTCCACCGACAGCCCAAAGCCGCTGGCGCATTTTACCGGCTGACCGTCTTTGCTCAGCAGGGACCATTCAAAAAACGGCCGTCCCAAGATCGAATTGGCAAGGCGAAGCGGGTCCACGAATGATGAAAGACTGAGCAGGGAGAATCCAGGAAGCGTCAAGATCATCAGACGGCACTGATCGGTTTGTGCATCCACCTGATTCTTTGCGGCGTCCCAAAGCACTGGGCCTGAACTGCCGGGCGGTGAAAATGGCGCGTTCATGGTGTCTAATCCGTCCAAAATATCGCGCCGGATTTAACTGCTGTCGGCGCGAGATCGAGCCCTCAGAGGTCAAGCGCGAACGTTGTGCTTGCGCTTCATGAAGTCCTTGGCGGTCTCGACAGCGACGGCCGCGTCACGGCAATAGGCGTCGGCGCCGACGGCCTTGCCGAACTCGTCGTTAAGCGGCGCGCCGCCGACCAGCACGACGTAATCGTCGCGGATGCCCTTTTCCTTCATCGTGTCGATGACGACCTTCATGTAAGGCATGGTGGTGGTGAGCAGTGCCGACATGCCGATGATGTCGGGCTGATGCTCCTCCAAGGCCGCCATGTATTTTTCGACCGGGTTGTTGATGCCAAGGTCGATGATCTCGAAGCCGGCGCCTTCCATCATCATGCCGACGAGGTTCTTGCCGATGTCGTGGATGTCGCCCTTGACGGTGCCGATCACCATCTTGCCCTGCTTGGGCGCGCCGGTGGCGGCGAGCAGCGGGCGCAGAATGGCCATGCCGGCCTTCATGGCGTTGGCCGACAGCAGCACTTCCGGCACGAATAGGATGCCGTCGCGGAAATCCTCGCCGACAATGCGCATGCCTTCGACAAGCGCCTCGGTCAGCACGGTGTAAGGCTGCCAGCCGCGCTCGAGGAGAATATGCGTTCCCTGCTCGATCTCTTCCTTCAGCCCGTCGTAAAGGTCGTCATGCATCTGCTGCACGAGCTCCTCGTCGGAAAGCTCGGAAAGAATGATCTCTTCATCAGCCATGTTTTGTCTCAATTCTGATTTCAAGGAGGTCGGCACCCCATGCTCAATGGGGCGCCGACCCGGCTTCGGACGAAGCCTTGGGAGTTCTTTGGCCACGAGACCTTCAACAGAAGCATCTCGAAACCTGAATGAAGTGCGCACCTCTGCTGCGCTGTTTCCACGCAATTGACCGGCACGGGAGCCTAGGCAATGCTTGGCGAGATCTCCTCCTGGCGCTTGGCGACGAATGCATCGAGTTCTTCTCGCAGGGCCACATTTAGAGGCGGCTGCTCATAGCTGGCGATGATGTCCTTAGCCTTCTCGCGACAGCGCTGCGCCATATCTTTTGATCCCTTGACCTTCCACTGCTCGTAGCTGAGATAGTCGAGTATTTCGGGCGCGATGAAAGCGTCCTTGAAGTGCTTGAGCGTGAAGGAATCCCCGAGATAATGCCCGCCGGGGCCGATCCGCCGGACCGCCTCGAGAGCGTCGTCGAAATTCTCGAAGGATATTCCTTTGGCATATTTCTCGATCAGCAAGTTCTGCTCTGCGTCTGCGACAAACTTTGCCATGCAGCATACTAGGCCGGCCTCATCCCAGCCGCCCGCGTGCATCATCAGGTTCGCGCAAGCACTGGCCCCTGACATGTATGCGACCGCCGACTCATACCCGGACTGAGCATCGAAGGTCTTGGCGGAGGACTGGGACGCCGTGGTTCGCCACGGAACGCCATACCGCCTGGCCAATTGACCGATAACAGCGTTGAGCAAGGTAACCTCAGGCATCCCGGACATCGGCGCGCCGCTACGCATCGACACCGAGACCGAGTATTGGCCGTAGATCATTTTCGCGCCGGGTCTGACCAGCTGGGTATATGCCAGTGCTGCGAGCGCCTCTGCGTTCAACTGCGCGATGGTGGCCGGGATGTCCGCAGGAGTGTTAGCTGCTCCGAGAACAAACGGCGAGAGCAGGACGACCTGGTTCGCCTCGACAAAAGCTCGAAGGCCCTCGAGCATCGTTGCATCCCAGACCAAAGGCGAATTTCCCGATACATGCCCCATCATCACGGCGTTCTGGTCCATGAACTCTTTGCCGTGGACGATGCGCCCCATGGCAATAGAGTCCTCGGCTCGCTCCCTCCCGGTGGTAAGACCGAAGAAGGGCATGTTCGTTTCAACCAGGCTTGAATGGTTGATGTGCAAGTGGCGCCAAGGCACCGCGATGTCAGTCGGCTCGCAGGTGAAACCTCCAGCGATGTGGAAGCCCGGCAGCATCTGGGTGAGCCGGTTCATGTCGCGCAAATCCGCGATTGTCGAAGCACGCCGGACGCCCTGCAGGTCGCGAACATTTGGCGCGCCCTGCATGGCCCCGAATGTCATCGTGTCGAGCCCGATCTCGAAGCGTTTGGGACGGATCGCGCGATGTCATCTCAAAGCTGGAAGGCGCCTTGGCCAGGAGGTCCATGACCATCTCGCCTTCGAGACGGACGCGATGCTCCTTCACATCAGCTCCAGCCTCCTTCCACTGCCTGATCGCCGTCTCATCCCTAAATTCAATGCCGATCTCACGCAGAATTGCTAGAGAAGCTTGATGGATGCGTTCTAACTGTTCCGGAGAGACGACCTCCACCGGTCGAATCCCGTACTTAATGGTAGAAACGCGCGGTCGTTTCTCGGCTTCCCTCGCTGCAACCACAGAAGATCTGCCTCCGCGGCGTCGGATTGTGGGAGTATCAGCGTCCATCATAGCCTCGTCTGCGGTTCCGGTAATCAGCGGTCCACGATATGAAATCGAAAAAATGCCGCCCGAAAATGCGCGGCCTTGCTCACCATGACTTGATGGTAAGGACCAAGGCGCACCATGAGAATGCCTAAAAGTTTGAGGTGGCGCTAAACCCAGTTTATATCTAGCCAGCTGAGGCCAGCCGGGGCGGTGAGTGAGGAGCCTGGGCCGGCTCAGAAATCACAGGCGGAGCTCTTCGGACTGGGCGAGAAACCAGTCTACCAAGATCTTGCACCGCTTGTTCTTGCTGACGTCGTCGCTGGCCAGCAGGAAGAATGCTCGTTCGGTCTTGATCTCGGTTGGGAGCGGCCTCACCAGAAGACGGTTCTTGACGAGTTGCTGGGCCGTCAAGGACCAGCCCAACGCTATTCCTTCGCCGGCCAGGGCCGCCTGAAGCGTCAGCTGGGAGTCGTTGAAGACGATGTTGGCCTGATCCCGCTCGCATCGCCACCGGCAAGCTCGACCCACTCGGACCAGTCCATGCGCTTGCGATAAGCATCCGATCAACTGATGGTGGATGAGATCGTCGACGGCCTGTGGAGCGGGATGCGACAGAAGATAGGCGGGTGAGCAGACGGGAAAGATCATCTCGTCACAGACGAACCAGCTATTGCCTCTGTCAAAGTCCCGAGGCCGCACCCAAACCGTGACGTCGACCTCGTGATCGGGATCAATGTCGCGATCGGTGGCGACGACCTTGATCCTGATGTCGGGATGTTCGGCCTGGAAGTCGTAGAGCTGAGGCGCCAGCCAATGTGCCGCCAGCGAGGTTGAGGCGGCAAAGGTGATGTATTGCGTTCCGCGCCCGGAGATCGCCTCAAGCCTTTGCTCCAGCCGGCGAAAACTCACGCGCACCTCGTCGTAGAGCTGCCTTCCTGCCTCCGTCAGCTGCACGCCGCGGTTGTCGCGCACGAACAGACCGGTCCCGCAATGCTTCTCGAACATCTTGATCGAGTGCGAGACACTCGGCTGCGTCACATTGAGCTCGCTTGCCGCCCTCTTGGAAGCTTAATGAACGCGCAGCTGCTTCGAAAACAAACAGCGAATGGGTGGACGGCATAAGATCGCGCAGCTTGGACATGAAGCAGGTCTATATCAAATGCGATCTTTTCCGTCTACGAGCCCTGTGACCGATGCTCTATCGAATTTTGCTCTAATACCCACCTTGAGCGAGCTTTCAGTGAATCCATTCAACACAGGTGCCCTTCAAAAGCGGATCGTGGTTGAGCCACCTCATCCCGAACCGACCATGTGCGGCTGGTACACCGCGTCCGGTCCGGAGCTGCCCCTGTTACCTCAAAAAGGCGACGTCAACTGCGAATGTCTGGTCATTGGCGGCGGCTGGATGGGATTGCACGCGGCCCGTCGATACGCCGAACTCAATCCGGATTCATCCGTCATCTTAGTGGACGCGGGCCGCATCGGAAACAATGCCTCGGGACGCTGCATGGGTTTTGTCATTGACCTGGCCCACAACCCGCGGAAACAGGATTTCGTGGAGGACATCAAAGGCAACAAAGAAGAGCTCTTCGTCAATCTAGACGGAATCTCCTTTATCCGGAGCGCAGTCGACGAACACGGCGTGGAATGCGACTGGGACCCGCAGGGGAAGTACCACAGCGCCCGCGACCGCACATGGCGTCGAAGATCTCAGACGGTTCTCCAAGGCGTTGGACACGCTCGGGCAGAGATACAGCTGGGTCGAGACTGACGAAATTCGCGCTATTACCGGCAGCCAGCATTATCTCAAGGCCCTGCACCACCCGGGCACCATCCTCCTCCAGCCGGCGAAATATCTCAAGAACGCCACCACGAGGCTGCCGGCGAACGTCACCGTTCACGAGAACACCCCTGTGGTAGCGGTGCAATTCGGCCTCCCTGAGCATGTTTTCGAAACGCCCACCGGAACGATCAGGGCTTCAAAGGTCATCATCTGTGCATCGGGCTACCTTACCAAATTCGGCTTCTTCAAGAACCGGGCGATCCCACTTTACACGTTTGCGAGCATGACGAGGCAGCTCACTGAGAAGGAGCTTGCCCAGGTGGGCGCCAAGCCAGCTTACGGGCTCATTCCGGCCAACAGCTTCGGCACGACTGTCCGGAGAACGATGGACAACCGGCTGTTCCTTCGCAACGTCTATTCCTACGCCACGGACTTCAAGACAACGAAGCGCGATGTAGCAAGGGCCAAGGTGCAACAACAGATCGCCTTCGACCGACGTTGGCCAGGGCTTTCAGCGATCGGGTTCGAGGCCAGTTGGGGCGGTCTTCTTACACTTGCACAAAACGGCGGCATGGTCTTCGGCGAGTTGGGCCGCAATGTCTACGGCGCAGCGTTCTGCAACGGAACAGGTGTGGCGAGGGGAGCCGCCTTTGGAAAGGCCGTCGCCGAGCTGGCAACTGGACGATCGTCACCCGTCATCGATATCCTAAAAAAGCGGGCGAGCCCCAATAAGCCCTATCCCAAGGCTGTGACTGCAATGGGCGTGCGCATCGTAACCGCGGTCCGTTTCAGACAGGCCGGCGCTGAGGTCTAGCAATAAACCGCGCGAATTTGACCGGCATTCAGGCCGGATGAGAGCTCGGCGCTGTAACTCAGGACGGCTGTCCGCGCCAGCGTCGGCCATTCACGGCTTCCATGTACGCTTCGATTGTGAATGCTACAGTGGCCAACACTTCCGACCGCGACATAGGGTGTATTTATATCGCAGAGCTTTTTTTCGTAGTTCAGCGACCTCTAATCGTCGCGTAAATTTGCATCAAGCCTCTCTGGCGCTTAAGCACATAGGGTGGTCTAGTTGGCAAGCGGATGGACAATCTCAGCAGCGCGCCCTCGTCTTCCATCGATAGGAATATTGGCCAGACCGGGGACAAGATATCTGGCCGGCGGGTCCATCGGCTACCAGTCGGAGGCCGCGGCGAGACGACGAAATTCAGGTCGGTAGGCTAGCTCCATAATATCAACCATAAACCTGGAGGTTTCAAATGGGATTTTTTAACAGGCTGGGCAAATCTATGCCCAAAATAATCGACAGGCTTGCCGAAGAGACAAGAGCAGGTGGAATGGATCGGCGCGAATTCCTGGCGCTCGCCTCAATATTTGGCGCTTCGACTGCTGTGGCGTACTCTATGATTGGGGCCATTCCGGCTGCACATGCGGAAGAGATAGGAAAGAAAGGTGGAACATTACGAATTGCCATGCCCGTCTACGGTGCCAAAGATCCTCGCGTAAGTGATTATCCCGAAATCGGTAACATTTATCGGCAATTTCTGGATCCACTGGTCAAGTATACCAACAAGTTCACTTTCGAACCTTGGTTGTTGGACCATTGGGAAGCCAAAGACGATGCGACGGAGTACGTACTACATGTCCGCAAGGGTGTGAAATGGAACAACGGCGACGATTTCACCGCCGATGACGTCATGTTCAACCTGAGGCGGTGGTGTGAAAAGGATGTGCCCGGGAACTCCATGGCAGCGCGTCTGGCCGCACTCATCGATGAAAAGACGGGCAAGGCGAAAGAAGGCGCCATCACAAAGGTCGACGACCATACGATCAAACTCACGCTGTCGAAACCTGACGTCACAGTCATCGCCGGTTTTGCGGACTACCCGGCTTTGGTGGTGCACCGCGATTTTGAAAAGAACGGGTCAAATCTGGTCACCCATCCAGTTGGTACGGGACCGTTTGAACTGGCCACATGGGAGGTGGGCCAAAAGGCCGTGCTGAAGCGCCGGACGAACGGGACATGGTGGGGCGGTGAACCGTATCTGGACGAGGTTCAGTTTATTGACTATGGCACCGACACATCTCTGCTTCAAAGCGCGTTCGAGTCAAAAGAGATCGACGCAAACTACCAGACGTTTGCGAACAACGTCGACGCGTGCGACGCGCTAGGCCTCGCCAAATCCGAGGCAAAGACGGCGACGACGATCGTGTGCCGGACGAAGGTTACCGCCAAGCCATATGATGACCAGCGAGTTCGCAATGCCCTGCAACTTGCCGTCGATAATGGCACTATCCTGCAAATTGGCTACAATGGCCGTGGTACGGTTGCCGCCAACTATCATGTAGCCCCCATACACCCGGAATACTATCCTCTCCCAGAGAAGAAGCGAGATGTCCAGGCTGCAAAGCAACTCATGACCGAAGCCGGTCAGATGGAATTCGAGCATGAAATTTTCGGCCCGGATGTCGATTGGCTCAAAGACTCAGCGGACGCAATTGCGCAGCAGCTCCGCGAGGCTGGCTTCAAGGTGAAGCGCACCGTTCTGCCAAGTAGCACTTTTTACAACGATTGGATGAAATACCCCCTTTCGGCCACGAACTGGAATATGCGGCCGCTTGCTGTTCAGGTCTTGGCGCTCGCCTATCGAAGCGGCGCTGAATGGAACGAGTCCTCTTGGTCAAACCCGGAATTCGATAAGCTCCTGGACCAAGCGCTAACCGTGCCGGATCCCGAGAAGCGCAAACCGCTCATGAAGGACATTGAAACGCTTCTGCAGGACTCCGGCGTTCTCATCCAGCCCTACTGGCTGTCCGTGTTTCACCATTCGACCAAGCAGGTGAAGGGATACGACATGCACCCGACATTTGATGTCGACCTCGCAAAGGTTTGGATCGATCAAACTGGCTGATGGTAAGCTTGACAATCGAGCGGCTTGCCGGAGGGCAAGCCGCTCAAACTCCTTCTGACTTTCAGCGGACACTCCGGAAGATATGGTCGTCCTGACGGCCTCCAAGACTGGCGTTGCCGACCCTAAGTCGCCAGTCGGGTCCAACATCTTTCGCGGCAGGCGGGGCAGTTTGGACCCAGAGACCGAGGCTCTGGCCCGGGTGTGGGCATGACCGGCGAAGATGGGCTCCCGCCCCTCCCCTATTTGTGATTCCTTCCGGGCAAGCGGGTCGAGATTCCACCAATTCTCTTGGGCTGCTGATGGAACGAAATCACATGACTTTGATCCAACACTCCAGAAACCTCTGGGAATTTCGTGACGCATGTAACGTGTACATCCTGAAGAGTGGTCGGAATGCCCTGTTAATCGATACAGGTTCCGGCGCTGTCATGCAGCACCTCGCTGAGATCGGGATCGACCGAGTTGATTGGGTTTTACATACTCATCACCACAGAGACCAATGCTGGGGAACAAGAAGCGTTCAGAAGACGGGCGCGAAGGTTGCCGTGCCGGAATTCGAGAGACACCTGTTCGACAATGTCGAAGCTTACTGGCAGGCCAGAGCGATATACGGCAACTACAACAACACGAATACATTCTTCTCGCTGGGCAAAAACGTTTCGGTAGACGCATTCCTGGAAGACTATGGTACTTTCGTCTGGAACGAGTACGAAATATTCGTCCTTCCAGCCAAAGGCCACACTTACGGCATGGTGGCCCTGGTCACGCACGTGGACGGCCAGAAGATCGCCTTTACCGGAGACTTGATGACGCCCGGCGGCAATCTCTATCAGCTGCATGCGATGGAGTATGCCTACGGCGATCTGGTCGGCGTTGAGTTCACAATGCAATCCATTCTTGCCTTAAAGAAGGAAAACGTGTCCGTCGCTTACCCTTCCCATGGAGGGATAATCAGCGATGTCAGGGCGGATATCGAAAGGCTGGAGCCAAAGCTAGAACAGCTTGCGAATATAGGCCGGCTTTTCACATCGGGATGGAATACAGGATTTGAGGATTGGAAGACGTTGCGTGAAAGCAAGCTGGAGCGCATTTCGGATCACCTGCTTTGGGCGGGCCCATACACCTGCTCGAACTTTTACATCGTGCTTAGCGGGTGCGGGCACGCGATGCTGATTGACTACGGATTGTCCTCACAGGGACACCTGCATTTCGGCAATGACCATGGCGCCATGCAAGCTCTCCGTTTTATCGAGCATCATATGGACCAGCTCCGGGATGATTATGGAGTGCAGCAGATCGAACTGGTTGTTCCCACTCACATTCATGACGACCATGTTTGCGGGATTCCCTTTCTTCAGCGAAAGTTCAATACTCAGTGCTGGGCTCTCGACTGTGTCGCCGAAGTCATTGCCAATCCATCTGCCTGGGCGAGTACGCCATGCTGTTTTCATAAACCCATTAAAGTGCAGAGAGTTCTACGCGATGGGGAGACGTTCCGCTGGAGAGGGTTTGAATTTCAGATTCACTATGCACCGGGCCAAACCGAATTCCATTCAATGATCTTGGGTCAGATTGACGGAAGGAGGGTGCTCTTTAGCGGTGATAATGTCGCCCTCTGCAATCCTCGCGCTGGGGGAATCCATCGCGAGATCCCTGTCCAGTTAACTGTGATGCGCAACAGCTTCCAATTGGAAATGCATCGACGTTGCGCAGACGTATTGCAGGCCACGAAGCCTGATCTCCTGTGTCCCGGCCATGGCCCGCTGATCGAGATGGGTCCGTCACAAGTCGCTGAGTATACGGGCTACGTCCAGCGGAAGGAGGCGGCTTTTCGCGATGTGGTGCGGGAACCTGCGGACCATTTCATCGATCTTTTTTGGGCGCGGATGTTGCCATACGTTTCAGAGGCCCGCCCGGACAGCGAAGTCACCTATACTGTGAGGATCCGAAACAACCTGAATCGCTCCGCAGTGTATGAAGCTCGCCTATTACCGGATTTTGGTTGGCGACCGCGCGCCGGAGTACAACCGATGACGCTCGCGCCGGCAGAGCAAGGCGACATAATCCTTCGCGCGACTGCACCATCGGACGCGGATCGAACGCGCAGGCTATTGGTTGCCGAGGTTTTTGTGGATGGCGTGTCGCACGGGCCTATCTGTGAAGCCCTCGTGACAGTCGCCAGCGGGCGTTAGGCTTGTGAGTTCCTTGCCGAGTAGCCGGTCGAGAGAGTGGCAAATTTCTGATCGGCCGGTTTTCCTCAAGCAGTTATGGCGACAGTCGATACAAAGTCACCGGGCGGGTTGGCGAATATGCGACGAACGCCGGCGACCGCGGCGGGTTCGTTCTCTTCGTGCCGGTGATGCGTAGCACTGACTGCCTTTGCAATTGGCTCGGTTCTGGGCCTTCGCTTTCCGTATCCTCTTAGAGGGGACGAGAATCTCTCCACGGATGGGGTCAACGGGACTTTTCTGAGCCAACGATGGCGGAACGCCCGATACGCAACATTGGTGCCAATCGCCCACCTTCCACGGCTCTGGGTCGCGATCGCATCAGCGCCCTATCGACGCTTCAGCAAAAATTCCGAAACCAACGCAAGCTTTCCGGGTTCGAAAGCAGGATGCTGGCGCGACCTACGATACAGACGCAGACCGAGCTCATCTGTCGAGGTTGGCTGGTTTAGCTTACTGACCCGACAATGTATGGACAGGCAGAATGCGCTTCACTGGGCAGGCGATTAGACCCTGCCCAGTGAATGCGCGTCACTCACCCCTGTGAGCACGAGGCGTGTTTTCCGGCGATTGGAACACTGCGAAAGGTGCGCAGGAGCTTCTGCAGGTTCGGGCTGTGATGCCCGAATGGTGCCCGGCGGAACTCGCTTGCCAGTGCAAGCGCCTCTGAGGGATCAGCAAAGTTCATGGGTTCTCACCTGGCCTGAGCTGCGGCCTTTGCCGGAGCAAGCTCGCTCTCGAGCGCGACGTCGATCGATTCGTCGATGATGCCCAGCGCTTCGTCGACCTGCGCATCCGTCAGGACCAGCGGCACGAGGAAGCGGATGACGTTGAAGTGGCGGCCGGCCGATGCCAGCAGCAGGCCGCGGCTGGCTGCTTCCTTGATGACCCTGGCGGTGAGCGCGCGCGCCGGCTTGCGGGTTTCTCCATCTTCGACCAGTTCGGCGCCGATCATCGAGCCCAGCCCACGGATGTCGCCAATCACTGTGCGGTTTCGCTTCTTCTGGATGCGCTGCAAGCCAGCCGTGAGACGCTCGCCGATCTCATTGGCGCGGCCAAGCAGGTTCTCCTCCTCCAGCACATCGAGCACGGCCAAGGCGGCCGCACAGGCCAGCGGGTTGCCCGCATAGGTGCCGCCCAGGCCGCCTGAGGTAACCGAATCCATGATCTGCGCCTTGCCGACGACCGCGGCAATCGGGATGCCGGCTGCCAGGCTCTTGGCCATCAAGAGCAGGTCAGGCTCGATGCCGGTATGCTCGATGGCAAACAGACGCCCGGTTCTGCCCAGCCCGGACTGCACCTCGTCGGCAACGAGAACGATGCCGTGCTGGTCGCAAAGGCGCCGGATGCCTGCCATGAACTCGACGGGGGCCGGAATGAAGCCACCTTCGCCCAGAAGCGGCTCGATGACGATCGCCGCGACCGCACTCGCCTCGATCTCGGATTCAAACAGCGTGTCCAGGGCCGCAAGGCAGTGTTCGACGCTGACACCCCGATAGAGATCCGGGTAAGGCGCGCGATAGATGTTGCCCGGGAACGGCCCGAAGGACTGCTTATAGGGATTTACCTTTCCCGTCATTGCCATGGTCAGCAGCGTGCGGCCGTGAAAGGCGCCGCCAAAGACAATGATGCCGCGCCGCTTGGTGTAGGCGCGGGCAATCTTGACGGCATTCTCGACCGCCTCGGCACCGGTCGTGACGAGCAGGGTCTTGGCCCGTCCGCCCACCTTGCAACGCTGGTTCAGCCGCTCAGCCACGGCGAAGGTAGCTCTCATAAGGAGCGGTGCCAAAGAAGGTGTGGCTGAACTTGGCAAGCTGGGCCTGAATGGCAGCGACAACCTTCGGATGCGAGTGTCCGACCGCGAGAGCGCCCATGCCGCTCAGGAAGTCGATATAGCGCCGTCCCTCCACGTCCCAGATCTCTGCACCTTGAGCCCGCTCGACATACATGGGAAAGGGCGGAGAGACCGAAGCCGCAACCGCAGCGTTCCGGCGCTCGTCCAAAGCAACATTCGACACCATTTAATTACCTCCTGTTAGATCGCATCGAGACGCGCCAGAAAAACCACGCCATTCGCCAAGGCTCGCGGCAATGAAGCATCATCACTGTTCGGATGAAAAGTTCTGCAAGAGCAGGTCTCGATCTGAGCATAGAGAGTAGCGGACCCGCCGAGAACAGCTAAAAGTTTTTGTCGGCCCCAAATCCAGTTTATGCCGGACCGCATAGCGGGCGCGCCCAAAGCGTAAGTTGCGCAGCAGGATGTAAGTTAGAGGACAACCGTTTCCGTCACGCGCTCCCAAATGGGATGAACCCAGAGTCACAAGAATCTAACGGCGACTCAGGCGCAATGCACTACTGGAACTCCCGTCGGAGCGGGCTGGCGAGAAAAACAGTTTATATCTAGCCGGTCGGAGGCGCAAACTGAGCCGGGGTACCACTTGGATGTGCCGGCTCGAAAGTCACAGACGGAGCTCTTCGGACTGGGCGAGAAACCAGTCTACCAAGACCTTGCACCGCTTGTTCTTGCTGACGTCGTCGCTGGTCAGCAGGAAGAATGCTCGTTCGGTCTTGATCTCGGTTGGGAGCGGCCTCACCAGAAGGCGGTTCTTGACGAGTTGCTGAGCCGTCAAGGACCAGCCCAACGCTATTCCTTCGCCGGCCAGAGCCGCTTGAAGCGTCAGCTGGGAATCGTTGAAGACGATGTTGGGCTTGATCTCGCTCGCATCGCCACCCGCGAGTTCGACCCACTCGGACCAGTCCATGCGTTTGCGATAAGCATCCGATGAATGGATCAGCTGATGGTGGACCAGATCGTCGACGCCCTGTGGGGCTGGATGCGACAGAAGATAGGCGGGCGAGCAGACGGGAAAGATGATCTCGTCGCAGACGAACCAGCTATTGCCCCTCTCGAAGTCCCGCGGCCGCACCCACACCGTGACGTCGACCTCGTGATCGGGATCAATGTCGCGATCGGTGGCGACGACCTTGATCCTGATGTCGGGATGTTCGGCCTGGAAGTCGTAGAGCTGAGGCGCCAGCCAATGTGCCGCCAGAGAGGTTGAGGCGGCAAAGGTGATGTATTGCGTTCCGCGCCCGGAGATCGCCTCAAGCCTTTGCTCCAGCCGGCGAAAGCCGACGCGCACCTCGTCGTAAAGCTGCCTGCCTGCCTCTGTCAGCTGCACGCCGCGGTTGTCGCGCACGAACAGCCCGGTCCCGCAATGCTTCTCGAACATCTTGATCGAGTGCGAGACACTCGGCTGCGTGACATTGAGCTCGCTTGCCGCCCTCTTGAAACTCAGGGTGCGGGCAGCTGCTTCGAAAACGAACAGCGAATGGGTGGACGGGACGAGATCGCGAAGCTTGGACATGAAGCAGGTCTATATCAAATGCGATCTTTTCCGTCTACGGCGTCGCCGCTGCATCGCCTATTCAAAGATGAAGCTGATGCGGTGTTGTGGCAATATGCCAGGGACAAACCTTTAGCCGGCTGTTCCAATCAGCTTTAAATCGAGGTGACGGAAAAGGTCGAGTTTGGCCCGGGTACACGCGCCGGTGTTGATGAGGACGTAATGCATAGTTTTATCCTGCGCCGTCTAGGTGTGATGGCGCTGACTATGGTCAGTTTGACGCTGATCGTCTTCTATATGGTCAACCTGGAACCGAACCTGAAGAAGCTAGCACTGAACCAGACCAATAATCGAGCTAGCGCCGTCGACGTAGAACACTGGCTTCAGGCAAATGGCTATCGCGAGCCCTTCTTCAAGCGATACGCCGAATGGGTCGGCGTCTGGCCCAAGGACCCCAGCGTCGATCCTACCACGGGCAAGCCGGCGCCGAAATTTGGATTTTGCAGCGGGCCGACGACTCGCCAGGTTTCCGGCGTGCTTCAAGGCGATTTCGGATGTTCGACGAAGTTCCGAACCGCCGTTTCCGCAAAAATTCTGCCGGCCCTGGCAGCTACAAGTAAGCTGATGTTCTGGGCGCTCGCGACGGTCATCCCAATTTCATTGCTGATGGGCATTCTGGCCGGAATGCGGGAGGGAACTCCAACGGACAGGACTCTTTCTGTCCTATCAATCGTCACAACAGCCACGCCCGAATATGTTTCCGGCGTCATCTTCACGGTGATCTTCGCTTCCTGGCTGGGATGGTTGAACGGCTCCGCCGCTTCGGCAACCGGACAAGGCCTTACCTTCTACAATTTCGCATTACCTGTGATGACAATGGCCATCGCGGACATCGGCTACATAGCTCGCATGACGCGAGCGTCGATGGTCGAAGTGATGACCCAACAGTACATCCGCACCGCGCGATTGAAGGGTCTCTCTTTTCCCAGAGTGGTGCTCAAACACGCCCTGCGAAATGCATTGATCACTCCCTTTACAGTGATCATGCTTCAGTTTCCATGGCTGCTCACCGGCGTCGTAGTAGTCGAGACCATGTTCCGCTACCAAGGGTTTGGCTTTATATTGAACGAAGCAGCGGCTAACAATGACATCGACCTTCTGCTTGGCTGTTCGTTAGTTTCTGTAGTGGTGGTGTTGCTGACTCAGCTGATCTCAGATATCGGCTACGTTTATCTCAACCCGCGCATTCGAGTGCAGTAGGAGGCATCAGTGCAGCTTGAGATAATTGGTTGGTTCAATATAGCCGTTGCTGTCCTGGGAAGGTTCTGGTCGGTCTGGATCACTATGGCTGTGTGGCTTGCGTTTAGCATTCGCTTCCGCAAACACCTTGGGCTCTATGGGGACCTGTTCAGAACAGGCGTCGGACTTTCTGGAGTCGTCATATGCCTCTTTTGGCTCTCTACAGCCATATTCGCTCCCATCGTCGCGCCATTCGATCCCATCAGCCAAATCGCAGCACTGAAGGGAGCGCTGCCGGGGACCATAGTCCCTGATGGCAGCGGGGTTTACTATTTCGGCGGCGACACACTTGCGCGGGATGTGTTCAGTCGCATGGTGTACGGCAGCCGAATTGTGATGTCGATCGCGCCCTCAGCTACAGCATTTGCACTAATTGCTGGGATCGGACTCGGCTTGCCCGCCGGATACTACGGCGGTCGCGTCGATTCTGTGTTATCCTTCTTTGTCAACCTCTTGTTGGCATTCCCTGTCATTTTGCTGTTTTACCTCCTGGTGACGCCGGACGTTCGGGAGTTGTCCTTTGACAATTGGTTCAGCGAGGCGACGGGCATTGGAGTCTCCATTTCGAGGTCGTTCGCCGCCGTCATCTTTTTGATCCCCATCGTATTCTTTTTGACTTTATTCCATACCCGATACAAAAGCTGCCCGGAGCGTTATTACCTTCTTATTGGAGCTACCATTCTTATTGGGGCCTGGATCTATGCGGGCGTGATATTTGACGCCGATCCGGTTGGCGTGATGCACGTCAGTGCGAACTATCTCAACATCTTTGTGGGCGTTGTCCTCGGGTCGTCACCCAGCGTGTTTCGCATCGTGCGCGGCCTCGTGATGGACATTAAAACGCGCGATTACATCGCAGCTGCCCAGACACGCGGCGAGAGCGCCTGGTACATCATGATTTGGGAAATCCTACCAAACGCTCGAGGCCCATTGATCGTCGATGCCTGCTTGCGCGTTGGGTACACGACGATCCTGCTCGGAACGCTGGGCTATTTCGGCCTAGGGGTTCCGCCCGATAGTCCGGATTGGGGGACAGCAATCAAGGACGCGAGCCGACTTTTGCGCGCTTATATCCATCCGGCACTGCCACCGGCCATCGCGCTAATGTCCTTTGTGCTCGGACTGAACCTTTTAGCTGACGCACTTCGCGAAGAATCGCTCAAAGATTGAGAGGCCGGCTATGAACGAAGCTGTCAAACTGACGACCGTAGCAAGCGCCCAGCCGATCATCGAGATCGAAAACTTGTCGATCTCTTTCTTTACCAAGAGTGGGGCGATCCCGGCCGTGATGGACTTTTCCTGCACGGTCATGCCTGGGGAGTCCATGGGAATCGTAGGGGAATCGGGCTGCGGCAAGTCTACGGTTTCCCTAGGCATTATGCGGGACCTTCCCGGGCTCGGGAGGATTGTTGGGGGCCGCATCAAATTCCAAGGCAGGGACATGGGCGACATGTCCGAGGCGGAGCTCCGTGCCATGCGCGGACACAAGATAGCAATGGTCTATCAGGAGCCGATGGCGAGCCTGAACCCTGCTTTGAAGATTGGCGAGCAGCTGATGGAAGTGCCGATCCTCCACGAGAAGGTCTCAAAGCAGGAGGCAAACCGCCGCTCGCTTGAAATGCTGAATGCAGTCCGCCTACCTGATCCGGAACGCATAATGCGCTCCTACCCTCACCAGCTTTCCGGCGGCCAGCAGCAGCGCATAGTGATAGCCATGGCGTTGCTGTCCAAACCGGCACTCCTCCTGCTGGACGAGCCCACAACTGCCCTCGATGTGACAGTCGAAGCGGGTATCATTGAACTGGTGAAGGATCTCGGTAAGCGCTTCGGCACCTCGATGATCTTTGTCTCACACAATCTTGGTCTGATTCTGGAAACCTGTGACCGCATCACGGTGATGTATTCCGGCGAGGCGGTTGAGACAGGGACTGTGTCCGATGTGTTCGACCGGATGCGCCATCCTTATACCCAGGGCCTTTTTCGGTCGATACCTCTGCCAGGGGCGGACAAAAATTCCCGGCCAATAGTAGCTATTCCAGGCCAGCTTCCTCTGCCGCATGAGCGGCCGCGCGGCTGCAATTTTGGTCCACGCTGCCAACACTTCGTGCGAGGCCGCTGCGACGCCGGAGAAATCCCCATGATTCCGGTCGAGGGGCACCAGGGCCATTACAGCCGCTGCGTGAGATTCAATGAAATCGACTGGGCTGCGCTCCCTGAAGGCGCCGACAAGGCCCGAGAGCCGGTAAAGCCTGGCTCGCCAGTGCTCAAGGTGAATAGCCTAAAGAAACATTACGAGGTCGCAGCGAACTCGATCTTGGGGGGCGGGCGAATGCGCACCGTCAAGGCCAACGAGAACGTCACCTTCGTCGCGAGGCAATCCGAGACTGTCGCCATTGTCGGCGAGTCCGGCTGCGGTAAGTCCACGCTGGCGAAAGTGCTGCTAGGGCTCGAAACGGCAAGTTCTGGCACCGTGAAGCTGTGCGAAAAGGAAATCCAATCCACAGGCATCGAGGCGCGCGACGTGGAAACGGTTTCTTCCATACAAATGGTGTTTCAGAACCCGTTTGACACGCTCAATCCAAGCCATACGGTCGGCTCGCAGATCGTCCGCACTCTGGAGAAATTCAAAGTTGGCAAAAATCGCGCGGAGCGGCGCCAGAAGATGCTAGAACTGCTGGACCTGGTCAAACTTCCCCGCGCTTTCGAAAAACGCAAACCACGCCAGCTTTCCGGCGGACAGAAACAACGGATCGGGATCGCACGTGCCTTCGCGGGGGGCGCTAAATTAGTGGTGGCCGACGAGCCAGTCTCCGCCCTAGATGTCTCGGTGCAGGCAGCAGTGACTGAACTGCTGATGGACATCCAGCGCAAGAACCAGACCACGATGCTATTCATTAGCCACGACCTGTCCGTGGTCCGCTATATAGCTGACCGTGTGGTGGTCATGTATCTCGGTCATATCGTGGAACAGGGCACGACGGACCAGATCTTTTCACCTCCTTACCACCCCTATACAGAAGCGCTCTTATCTGCGATCCCGATCGCCGACACCAGCGCCGTCAAAAAGCGCATCGTCCTCGAGGGCGATATCCCATCGGCCATGAGTCCGCCGCCGGGCTGTCCGTTCCAGACGCGCTGTCGATGGAAAAAGCTCGTTCCCGAGAACCGCTGCGACAGGGAGTTGCCGCCTCTCAGGGATCTGGGAAACAATCATCGTAGCCTTTGCTGGCTTAGCGACGAACAACTCGCCAGACAGGAACCAGTGGTGAGCTTCGCTTCGCACAGTCCGGACGCAGAGAAGCCTGCGTAATCAGTCCGATAACCTCAGCAGGCGACGGGAATCCGGCGCAGCAGTGCTTCCGCGGGACGGTCATCCACCGTTGTGCCCACCCGCGCTTGGCACCGTATACGTTGGCCAGATTTTGCTCTTCCGCCTAGCAGGGGGCCAAGCCCGTCGAAAGGCTGCCGCCGCCCGAGGACCTACACCAAGACTCCTTGCCGGCCTTCCGCCAAGCGCCGAGTGGCCAGAACTCTTATCCTCCGCTTCCGCTCCTGGTTGGAGCTGCGGCGGTCGGACCGCGAGGCCGTCCAAGGGCAGCTCAGACCCGTGGTGGTGACGGGAGCAAGCAGTCCAGTTCGGCCTCCATACCTCTCCCAAGGCGACGAGTTGCCGTGATCTTCGAGTTTCATGTCGTTCGTCGTTGGACCACATATCAGATGCTCAGCCCCGGGAGCATATTGCCATCTCTAGGCTCGGTTACGCCGACGTCCGAAGGGCAGCTAGGAGTAAAGGTAAGCGCGTCAGAGGTAAAATATCTTTATATCGAGCGTTTTCTTTTCTGTATGCGACGCACCCGGCTCTTGGGCTATTTCAAAGGATAAATGAGCGCTTGGCTGTCCGGCACGATCCAGCATCTCTCCAGTCGGCGCCGCCCACGATTACGAACATTCGGTTTTGCCTTAGCTACTTAACTTCTGTGTAGGTCAAAAGGGAGGTTCAAATGGAACGTGCAACTAAACACCGCAGCGCAATGCCGAAGGTCCTCGACACTCTAGCCGATGAAGCCAAAAAAGGCAGGATGGACAGACGGGAGTTTCTGGCCCTGGCTTCCATATTTGGTGCCTCTACAGCTATGGCGTATTCGATGCTTGGTGCAACCGCGCCAGCATATGCCGAAGAAAAACCCAAAAAGGGCGGGACATTGCGGATCGCAATGCCCATCTACGGCCCAAAAGATCCGCGGACAAGCGACTATTCCGAAATTTCCAACATTTGTCGGCAATTCCTAGAACCGCTGGTTAAGTACACAGTCGGTCACACTTTTGAACCGCGGCTACTGGAGAGTTGGGACATCAATGAGGACGCCACTGAATACACCCTGCATGTTCGGCAAGGCGTAAAATGGAACAACGGGGATGACTTCAACGCCGACGACGTGATGTTTAACCTTCTGCGTTGGTGCCAAAAGGACGTGGCAGGAAATTCCATGTCCGCACACATGGCCGCTCTCGTTGATGACAAGACGGGAAAAGCCATCGAGGGTGCCATCACGAAAATCGACGATCATACGGTTAAGCTCAAGCTACCAAGGTCCGACATCACGATCATCCCAGGGTTCGCTGACTATCCAGCATTGATCGTGCATCGTGACTTCGAGAAGCATGGCTCGGACATCGTAAAATTCCCTGTGGGCACGGGGCCGTTCGAGCTGGTGTCGTGGGACGTCGGCCAAAAGGCAGTCCTAAAGCGTAGAACGAACGGAAGCTGGTGGGGCGGCGAAGCTCATCTCGACGAGGTGCAATTCATTGATTACGGCAGCGACCCTTCCACGGTTCAGAGTGCTTTCGAAGCAAATGAGATCGATGCCAACGAGCAGACATTCGCGAATTTCGTACCCGTTTTTGACAAGATCGGTTTGGTGAGATCTGAGGCCGAAACAACGGAAACGATCATCTGCCGCACACAGGTTACGAACAAGCCCTATGATGATCAGCGGGTACGCAAGGCCTTGCAGTTGGCCATCGATAACAAAACTGTTCTACAAACCGCTCAAAATGGATACGGCACTGTCGCGGTGGATTGCCACGTCGGACCGCTGCACCCTGAGTACTACCCGCTACCAGAAAAGAAGCGTGACGTCGAAGCCGCCCGGAAGCTTATGGCCGAAGCCGGTCAGATGGAATTTGAACACGAGCTATTCAGTAGCGACGCGGATTGGCTCAAGGCTAGTGCGGACGCTATGGCCGCGCAGTTGCATGACGCCGGGTTCAAGGTCAAACGCACGATCGTTCCCGACAGCACGTTCTGGGAAAACTGGATGAAATATCCACTTTCTGCAACGGACTGGAACGCGCGACCGCTCGGGGTCCAGGTGCTGGCACTTGCCTACCGAACCGGAGCAGTATGGAATGAGACCGGGTGGTCGAATCCGGAATTCGACAAGAAATTGGACAAGGCGTTGACGGTGCCCGATCCAGAGAAGCGAAAGGTCCTGATGAATGACCTTGAAACCCTCCTCAAGGATTCCGGCATCATCACTCAGCCTTATTGGCTTACGTTGGTGAATCACTCGACTAAGCAAGTAAAAGGCTATGCGATGCACCCGATGTTCGAAATTGATCTGGGAAAGGTTTGGCTCGACCAGGCAGCCTAACGCGAGAGATGGGGGCTAGGTGGGTTTCACAGCGAACGTCGGCTCGCTGTGAAACGCCTCGCCCCCTTTGAGGCGGTGGGTGCGCCTAAAGTAAGGATCCTGAGCTCGGACGTAGGAACAAATCAGACCGGCAGCGCTCTCCGAGGCGGTGCCTCCAGCTCACATCAGAAGCGTTTGTACTGAAGTTCAGGCTCTCCGGGCTGATGAGCGACGGCCACATACCCAGCGTAGTGCGCGCCCTGGAGGCTATTAAAAATCCGGGGCGCTCTCCGTCTTCCGTCTTCCGCGCCAATCACCGTATGAATCACCGCACTGATCAGTTCCTGCAGCAGTGCGGCTTCGGGAGTGGGTTTCTCCGACCAAACAACAGCGTCGAAGATTAGCCGCAATCGGTCGGTGACGCTTCAATTGGCTGCTAAGCTCAAGCACGGCCAGATGATCGGTCAGGCGTGTAGGCCCTCGCCGATGCCGATTGTTGATGGGGGCGGCGGGTCCCGCGTGCGGCTGCGGAATTTCGGGCCTGCCGATTTGTTGTATTGAACGCCCCCCCCCCCCGCGGTAAGCTGTGCACCAAGCACCTTTCCAGAAATCGCCTGTTGTGCACATGGGTCAGCCGTTAGTCGGCGCACGGGGCGTAGCCGGCCCGAAGATGGTGCAACGATGACCCGCCGCGCGCTCCAAGGCGCGGGGAAGAGCGGGCGGTCGACCTTACGAGAGCGGAGGGGTCGACCGTGACCGCGGCTTGAGGACTGGGGCTGCATCAGAAAGTGCATGCCAAGTCCTCTCAAGAGTTTTCGTCTGCCTCACGCGCAAACTCGGCCAACCCGAGCTTGATGCGAGCGAGTCAGCGCTCAACTGCCTCGATTAGCTTCTCACCATCCTCGGTGAGCACCATATCACAGCCGCGCCGGTCGAATAGTCGAGTATTCAGGCGCTTCTCAAGCCTTCTTACGTGCTATGAGACGGACGCCTGAGCTATGTTTAGTTCGCCGGCCGCTGCCTGGAAGCTTCCACAGCGCGCTATCGCTTCGAACACCGACAGCGCCACATGATAGGAGAGGAGGCTAGGTGAGTTGGACATGGGGCAGCAGGCCAATCCCACCAAAACCACTTCTTAAGGCGACGTCTTTGTGACAGTAGAATCCGAAACCGATCCTGAAGCCTCGGCGCGAGGCGGCAGACGCTTAGGCTCAGACGTCAATATCCGACGCAGCGCCTCCCTGATCGAGGATCGTTTAGGGGTCGCGCTATGCGACGCAGTTCAGCCCTCCGTCAACGTAGATTTCCGATCCGGTAATGTAAGCCGAATCGTCGCTGGCCAGGAAGAGAGCGGTTCGCGCGATGTCCCATGCCGTACCGGTTCGTCTCATGGGAACGCGCGCGGCACGTGCCTTAGCCAAAGCGTCAAAGTCAATCTCAGCCTCGGTCTTGCCGCTTGTCTGAATGGTCGCATCCCTGGCCATCGGCGTGTCGATGATGCCCGGGAGGATCGAGTTGGCGCGTATGCCCTTATCTGCATAGGTCGCCGCAAGGTTCCGGGTGAACGATACCACGGCTCCCTTTGAGGTGTTGTAGGCAATGTAGGGCGCGCCGAGATTGCGGAAGCCGGAGATTGACGAGATATTGATGATCGAGCCGGATCCCTGCTTGAGCATTTGTGGCAGCGCATGCTTGCATGGCAAGAAAAACGCCTTCGTATTAATGTCGAGTATCCGATCCCAGTCCTCAACAGTGGTGCTTTCGGGGCTTCCAGCTTTGAGAATGCCGACGTTGTTGTGCAGCACGTCCAAGCTGCCAAATGCGTCAACGCACGCTGCTATCATGGCTCTAACCGACTGTTCGTCGGTAACGTTCCCCACGAAGATCTCCACGCGGCCGCCCTCGCCTCGGATAATCTCCGCAGTCTGCTCAACAGCATCCCTGTTCAGGTCCGCAGCCAGAACCTTCGCGCCTTCGCGAGCGAAGAGCACCGCAGCGGCCTTGCCGTTGCCCCATCCGGGGCCCATCGACCCCGCGCCGGTGACGAGCACCGCCTTACCATCAAGACGACCAGCCATAATTGTTCTCCTTAAACGCTGTGAAGGAAATGGCTCATCCCGCCGTCGACAAACAGCAGCTGGCCGTTGACGTAGGACGACGCGCTGGACAAAAGGAACACGGTTGGGCCACCGAGTTCCGACGGGTCGCCCCAACGCGCTGCTGGCGTGCGCACCTTGATCTTGTTGGCAAAGCTCTCGTCGGCCAGTCGTTCCTTGTTTATCTCGGTTACGAAATAGCCGGGGGCTATCGCGTTGACCCTGATTCCGAAGGACCCCAGTTCAGCCGACGCGGCCCGGGTGAATCCTACGATCGCGCCCTTGGCCGAGGTGTAATTGCAAATCCCGGCGCGCGGGCTGGAGAAGGCGATCGATGAGATGTTTACGATGCGGCCTCGATCCGCCGCATCGACCTTCCGCATTTCAGCGGCGGCCGCCTTCGTCAGCAGGAATGGCGCAACCATATGGACGGCCATGATCCGCTCGTAAGTATCAGCGGTTTCGTCCCATATGGTGTTGTGCAGCAGCATGCCGGCGTTGTTTACGAGCCCCCAGATGCTGCCGTGACGCTGGATGATCGTCGGGATAGCGGCAGTGACAGCGTCGCGGTCGGCCATTTCGAAAGCCAGGTAATCGGCCTTGAGGCCTCTCGCCTCGAGTTCTTGCTTTCGCGCTTTGCCGGCAGCTTCGCTGCGCCCGTGCAGGATGACTGTTGCGCCGGCCTCTGCGGCGGCTTGGGCGGACGCCCAACCGAGCCCTCGCGTGGATCCCGTGATAAGTACGACTTTTCCGTCGAGTGAGAATGGATTGTTCATACAATACTGCTCCAATTTTCTGAATCTCTTAGGATCTCAGGCGCGCATGCGCTCTGATGTCGGGTCGTAGAATGCCTTCAGGCTGGCCTTCGCCGGTTCAGCGCGGCCGTTGACCTGGATTGCGAATTTGCCGCTGGCGACAAATTCGGCTGTGACGGCCTCGTCGGCGTTCACATAGCCCATGCCGATTGCCGCCCCCAGGTGATGCGCGTAGTTCCCGGACGTCAGATAACCGACCGCCTTGCCGTCCATGAGGATCGGCTCGTTGTGGAAAAGCAGCGGCTCCGGTTTCTCCAAGAGGAAGCAAAGCATCCGCTTCTTGCCGATCCCGGCCGCCTTCTGGTCCAGGAATGCGTCGCGGCCAATGAACGGCGTGTTCTTGTTCGGCTTGGCCGTGAAGGCCAACCCGGCATCGACCAGATTGTCCTCGTAGACGATGTCATGGCCCCAGTGGCGGAAGCCCTTCTCCATGCGCAAAGCATCGACCGCGTGCATGCCGGCAGGGCGAAGGCCGAAGCTTTTCCCGGCCTCCAGCAGTGAGTCGAGAAAGGCCAAAGCATCCTGTGCCGGAATGTAGATCTCCCAGCCGAGCTCGCCGACATAGGAAATGCGCTGCGCCCAAAGGCGCACGCCACCGGCGATCATCCAGCGCCCGGTGCCGAAGGTGAAATGCTGATTGGAAAGATCTTCTTCGGTCATTGATTGGAAGACCGAGCGTGCGTTCGGGCCTTGCAGCGCGATCACCCCGAAATCATCGGTGACATCGGTGATTTCGACATCTTCTTCCTTCCCGACATGCGACAGCAGCCAGGACCAATCCTTGACATGGCTCCCGCAGGGAGTGGCAATCATGAACTCGGCTTCGCCCATCTTGACCACGGTGAGATCGGCTTCGATGCCGCCGCGTTCGTTCAGCCACTGGGTATAGACCAGCTTGCCAACCGGCACCGCGACGTCAGCGCAGCAGAGGCGCTGGAGCAAAGCCTCCGCGTCGCGACCCGTGACTTTGAATTTTGCCAGGGAAGTCAGATCGTAGAAGCCGACGTTCTCCCGAATGTTGTTGTGTTCTTGTGCGGCATAGGGGAACCAGTTCTGGCGGGCATAGCTATACTCGTATTCCGCCTTGACGCCCTTCGGCGCATACCAATTCGGACGTTCCCAGCCCGCGACCTCGCCGTGTACCGCGCCCAGCTCGACGAGGCGGTCGTAGAAGGGCGATTTGCGAATGCCTCGGCTGGAGCGATACTGATAGTAAGGCCAGTGCATGGCGTAGGAACGCTCAAGCGCCTCCGCAACGCGGTTTTCTAGATAGGTCTCGTCGGCCTGGAACGGCATGGCGCGGCGGCAATCGCTTTCCCAGACGTCCATCGGCGGATAGCCAAGGTCGATCCATTCGGCCATCACCTTGCCGATCCCGCCAGCGCCGCCGATGCCACGGCTGTTGAAGCCGCAAGCGACAAAGAAGTTCTTCAGCAGCGGCGCTTCGCCCATCAGGTGCTGATTGTCGGTGGTGAAGCTCTCTGGGCCGTTGAAGAAGGTCGAGATGCCGATCTTCTCCAGCACCGGATACCTGGTCATGGCTCTCTCGAGATACTTCTCGAAATGTTCGAGCTCGTATGGCAGGTGGCCGAAGCTGAAATCAGCAGGCACCTTGGACATCGGCAGCGGATTGGCGTTGTCCTCGAAGAAGCCGATCAGGAGCTTGCCTGCGTCCTCCTTGAAATAGACGCCGTGGTCCAAATCCCGCATGATGGGCAGCTTGCTAGGCAAACCTGGGACAGGTTCCGTCACCACATAGTAGTGCTCGCAGGCGAACAGCGGCAGCACCACTCCAACCTGCTTAGCCAGATCACGCGACCACATACCGCCCGTGAGCACCACCTTCCTTGCGCGTATCGTGCCTTGGTTGGTCTCTACGCCCGTAACCTTGCCGCCGTCGCTCAGGATCCTGGTGACGGTCACGCCTTCGCGCACGGTCGCGCCGTTCATGCGGGCGCCTTTAACCAGCGCCATGGTGACATCGATCGGGTTGGTCTGGCCGTCTTTCGGCAAATGCAGTCCGCCAACCAGATCGCTGGTGTCGATGCCGGGATAAAGTTCTCCCAGAGTTTTTGGCCCGACCACCTCTACCTCGACGCCAAAAACGCGTGCCATTTCGGCGGTGCGCGTCAATTCCTCAAGCCGTGCCGAGGTCTGTGCAAGTGAGATCGACCCGTTCCGCTTGTACCCCGTTGCCTGACCGGTCTCCGCTTCGAGTTCCTGGTAGAGCCGGTGCGAATATGCGCCGAGCTGGGTCATGTTCTTGGTGGGCCAAAGCGTGCCGACCAGGCCTGCGGCATGCCACGTCGTGCCGCATGTCAGCCGGTCGCGCTCTAACAAGAGAACATCGGAGACGCCGCGCTTGGCCAAGTGGTAGGCGATCGAGGCGCCGCCGATGCCGCCGCCGATGATGACGACCTGTACTTCTTCGGGAAGAGTGGACATATTGCTCTCGTTCAAGGTTTCAGCGCGACGTGATTCAGCCCGCCGGAGTGGTCGACGCTGTGTTCCATCGCAGCCAGGATTTGATCAGTATCGAAAATGTCAGCGCGGAAAGCCGACAGATCGATCGTGCCCGCAGCGATAAGCGCCAGCACGTCTGCGGCCAGCCCGTGCGGGAACCAGAACGAGCCCACCACCCTATTGCTGTTGCGCATCAACAAGCTGGTGTTGAAGGCGGCTCGCTCGGTCAGCGCGCCAACAAACACGATCGTTCCGAAGCGACGCAGTCGCTCTGAGAGAGTCACCGATGTCGCAGCGTTTTCGCCGCCAGCGCAGTCGAGGACGAAGTCAACCGGCGATCGATCGTCCGCCTCTTCGACCACTATGCGACTGTCCAGAGCAGCAACCTGCTGAAGAACCGAAGTCCGGCGTCCGACAAGGCGCACTTGGGCCGCCCCGATGGCCAAGGCCATGACAGCAGCAGACGTGCCCAGCAACCCCGCGGCGCCGTTGATTGCAACGATTCCGCCCGGCTTAAAGTCCCCTCGCCTGAAGCCGGCCAACGCGGTTGCGAACCATCCAAGCCGACATAGAATTTCGGGCGGCGTGCGTACGTTGGCAGGAATGGGTGTAAAGCAATGTTCCGGCCCAACGAACTCCTCCGCGAAGGTGCCATTCGGCCACTTGGCGAGATGCCGGCTTGCTGCGGGCGCCAGCCCGAAGCAGCCGATGAACCCATGATCGGCCTGGGGCCCAGGGCCTTCGATATACATGTCGCAATAGACTGCCTGACCGCGACGCAATGGGCAGTCCGGATCGGCTGTTTCCTCAACGACGCCAACCGCGCACTGCCCGGGAGTGAAAGGCCGCGGTGGTGTCTGCCAGCTGCCTGAGGGCAGATGCTCGAAATAGGGCGGCAAGAATGCAGCCTGGATCCGGACACGCACGGCGCCCGCAGGCAATGCTGGACGCTCTATCTCCTCCGAGACGAACTGCCTGTTTCCTTCGACGACTCGAACGGCCTTCATTTTTACGCTCCAGGCCGGGCCGGCGTCGCCAAATTCATCCACACCGTCTTCAGCTCGGTGTACTGCTCATGCGCCTCCAAGCCGTTGTCGCGCCCGCCGAAACCGGATTGCTTGAAGCCGCCGAACGGGGTCGAGATTTCGCCTTCGGAGTAGCAGTTTACCGAGACGGTGCCCGCATTGAGCCGCCGTGACAGCTTGTGAGCTTTGCCGACGTCTGTCGTGTAGAGCGATGCCGTCAGGCCGTATTCGGTGTCGTTGGCCAGCTCGATCGCGTGGTCGTCGTCACGCGCTTCGGTGATGGTCAGCACCGGTCCAAAGATTTCCTCGCGATAGATGGTCATCTCGGGCGTGACCCGATCGAACACCGTCGCCTCGATGAAATAGCCTGGCCGATCGAGTTGGTTGCCGCCGCAGGCGAGCGTCGCGCCCTCGGCACGCCCCTTCTCAAGGTAATTCTTGATGGTGTTGCAGTGGCTTCCACCCACTACTGGGCCGAGTTGGGTGGACGGCTCCAGAGGATCGCCCAGTTTCCAGTTCCTGCAAGCAGCGACGATTTTTTCGGTCAATTCTTCCTTGATCGCCCTATGCACGATCAGGCGGCTGTTGGAGGCGCAGTTCTGGCCCATATTGGTCAAAATTGAGAAGGCCTGCTGCTCGGCCACAAAGTCGAGGTTTGGCGCGTCGGCCAGCACGACTGCGGGGTTCTTTCCGCCCAGCTCCAGCACGATCCGCTTCAGGTTCGAGCGCCGGGAGTAGTCGAGGAACATCCGCCCGACCTCGGTGGAACCGGTGAAGGAAATGATCCGGACGTCCCGATGAAGACCGAGCGCCTCGCCAACCTCACGCGACCCGGTGACGACGTTCAGGACACCCGCCGGGAGCCCCGCCTCGACCGCCAACTCGGCCATGCGCAGTGCGGTGATCGTGGTCATCTGCGACGGCTTCAGCACCACCGAGTTGCCGGTCGCCAATGCCGGACCGATCTTCCAGCCGGCCATCAGCATCGGAAAGTTCCACGGAAGCACGAGGCCGACCACACCCAGCGGCTCGCGTACGATCATGCCGAGTGCATTGCTGTCCGTCGACGCGATCCTGGAGAACAGCTTGTCCTGGGCTTCGGCGTGCCAAGCAATGGTGCTTGCCGTGAACGGCACGTCGACCGTCATGCAATCGGTGATCGGCTTGCCCGAATCGAGGCTTTCCAGAACCGCGAGTTCCTGGAGGTTCTTGTTGATCAGCTCGGCAAAACGCAGCAGGACGGCTTTGCGTTCGGACGGGTGTTTCTGCGACCACACCCCGGACTCAAACGTGGCCTTGGCGACCGCGACCGCGGCATCCACATCCGAGGGGCTGCAGCTCTCGATTTCCGCAAGAACTTCGCCGTTTGCCGGGTTGATGCTCTTGAATGATCTTGCCGCCGAGGCGTTGCGGTACTCGCCATCGATAAAGGGGCGTGAAGGCAGCCTTAACGCAGCAGCGATCGAGTGGGCATCAGCACGAGTAAAAATTGTCATGGAAGTTCCAATTCTCAGGCAGCGACGGCCGGCTGCAGCCGGTAGCCCGGTTCTTCCTTGTCAAGGATCGAGACGAGAGCGCGAAAGTGCCCTTCGGAGAACCCTTGGTAATCCCGCCACTGCCGCGCCGTCTTAGCGGCTACTTCATGCGGCAGGCGCTTGACTTGTTTGCCGGTTGAATGCGCGAGCACAAGGTTCATGCAGGCCCGCTCGAGGTGATAGAGCGTATCAAAGGCATCTGCCACACTGCGGCCCACCACCATCACCCCGTGCCCACCAAGAAGCATGACGTCCTTGTCACCGAGGAGACCGGCGACGCGCGCCGGTTCCTCGGGATCGACGAACATTCCGCCATAGTTTTTGTCGTAGGCCACGTTGCCATAGAACCGCGCCGAGTTCTGGCAGATCGGCAGGATCTCCGGATCTTCCTGGCAGCTCCAGGCTGTCGCGTAGGGCATGTGGGTGTGCATTATGCACCGCGCCCGCGGTACGTTGCGATGGAGGTATGAATGCAATTCCCACGCCGTGCGGTCGGGAGCGTCCCCACCTGTCGGTGTCTCGTCCGCCGAGGAACTGAGCAGGAGCAAATCTCGCGCCTTTATCTGCGAGAAATGCGCCATGTTCGGGTTCATGAGAAACCAGCCGCCCTCCTCATCGACCGCCACCGAGAAATGGTTCGCAGTCGCCTCATGTAAACCGAGGCGAGCGGTCCAGCGAAACGCTGCGGCAAGGTCGTTGCGCAACCGAGCTTCTTGGCTGTTCATCATGTGGCTTCCAGACTGAGCGTGTCGTGCTTGCTCGTTCGGCTAGGCTGCCCTCGCCAGCTGCAACGGTTTGAGAGCGGCTTCGATTTTCACCTCTTCGTCTGGGCCGACCTCGCAAACGGGCGCGCGAACGGTCCCGCCGTCAAAGCCCATCTGTCGCGATGCCGCCTTGACGGCCGGGATATAATCGTTTTGCCAGCAGTAGGCGACGATCGGGAACATGGACTGCCACAGCTTCAGGCCCTCGGCGTGGTTGCCGCTGTCGATAAGGTTGAAGAGCTGAACTGCCTCGCGCGGGAAAATATTGGCGCAGCCCCAAATCGTACCTGCCGTACCCAGCATGAAAGAGAACGGTGCGTTCGGATCGGCGCCGTTCAGGATGTTGCCGCCACATGCCAACAGGGCCTGTTGCTTGCACAGGTCGCCTGAGCTGTCTTTGATGAAGTTGAAATTGTCCAATTGCAGCAAACGCGAGTAGAGCTTGGGAGTGAGCTCGATCCCCGTCGCCCCGGGGATATTGTAGCCGATGACATCGATAGACACTTCCTTGCAGACCGCCTCGTAGAAAGCGAAAATGCCATCATCGTGCTTGGGGCCCTCGAAAAAAGGCGGCAGGATCATCAGCGCATCAACGCCCGCATCTTGAGCGGCCTTGGAGCGGCGGATCACTTCTTGCAGATTCAGCGCCGAGGTCTGCGCAGTGATCGCTGCACGACCGTCGATACGCTTCACGCCCGTTGCGAACAGCTTGTTGCATTCTTCCTCGGTGAGGTAGGCATGCTGGCCGGTCCCGGAACTCAGCACGAAGCCGTGCATCCCGGTTTCCAGATATTGGTCGAGCAGCCTGTCCCAGCGCGCGAAATCGATCGACCCGTCCTTATGGAAGGGGGTCTGCATCGCCAGGTTGATACCTCTCAAATTTGCCATGTTCTTTACTCCTGACCTTAATTTTAGCGACGCCTATACTTCCCGCCCGGCTCTCCACAGCCGGAACCTGGTCGAATAGCGGACACCGAGCGAAGTGATGAACTTTGGGTATGCCGGGCTTGGCCTCGCCTTGTTCCGCAGAATGCGGATGGACTTGCTGTCCTGACCGCACGCGAGCTCGGCTACAGCCTTGCCGTAGATTGCGCCGCGCGAAACGCCGGTCCCGTTGCAGAAGCCCGCTCCGAACACCCGGTCGCTCAGCTGACCGAAAACGAACCCCCCGTTCTGGGCCAGGCTAAGGGCGCCGCCCCAGGTGTATTCGAAGCCGATAGAAGATATTTCAGGAAACCGGCGATCGAACGATTTTTGATGGCTGCGTCTGGCGCGGACGATCTGAGTTGCCGTCGTATGGAAACCGTCGGCGTAGTCGTAGATGTTGCGTATAAATAGCCGGTTATCGACTGTCCGGCGAACCGTGGTCCCAAAGCTTTCCGCAGGGATCAAGCCGAAGGTATTGCGACCGCCAATTCTGGCCAATTCCGCACCCGTCAAAGGCCGGGTCATGCTCGCATAGGTATAAACGGGGATAGCGCTTTTCTCGTAGAACCCAAACTCAGAGATGAACCCGTTGTTGGCAAGGATGATGTTTTTGGCATGGATCTCGCCGTTCGCCGTGCGCAGGACGTGGCGGGGGGAGCCGTAAACAACCTCCAGGATCGGCGTCTTTTCATATACTTTGGCGTTGTCTCCGAGATTGGCTGCGATGCCGCGGAGCAAGGCTGCTGGCTGCAGCAGAACGGTGCCAGGGGTGTGCAGGCCTTTCGTGTAGTACGAGCTGCCAACCATCTCTCGCATCCGGTCGGCGTTATACCACTGATATTCTGCTCCGATGCGATCGAGTGCGAGAGCGAAGGTTCTAAGACAAGCCTCGCCTCTCGCCGTCACAGCTGAGTGCGTCTTTCCTTCAGGACTCCAATCGCATTTGATGCCATACCTTTCTACGGCATCCCGCAGATAGGCTATGCCCTCCAGATTAATGTCGCGCTCTTCGATATTGCCTTTTTCGTCTTCGACGAAATTCGCGTTGCGGGGGTTGTGAGCAAGGTCGATCGCGTAGCCAGCGCAGCGCCCCCCCGCGTTGTTGCCAATTTCGACTGCATCGACCAGCAGAACCGAATCCTGGCGGCGAAGCTCTGCAATGCGCCTGGCCGCGTTAGTGCCGAACCACCCCCCGCCCACTACAACCCAATCAGCCTCGACCCGACCAGACAGCGGCGCAGCGACATTTACATCACGCAAATTCGCGAACCACCCGCTAACGGTTAGCTCTGAGGGCAAGTTGCTGATTTTGACCGTCCTGGTGGACAGAGACGAAGCAACTTGAGGGTTGGTCTCACCAGGAGCCATGGCAAAACGTTCTATATCAAACATGGGTGACGCCCTTTGTCGCCCAGTGGCGGGCGTCTAGGTAGAGAAGGTGACCGTATAATCTTTTTCAGCGTTTGGAGAGGTCAAAACGCAGGGCTAGTGCCTTCATTATTTTGCCGCTGCTATAGATAGAATTCATGCATCATCGGCGCGCTTCCCATGCATTCCGACGCGCGACTGCAAATGAGCGGGTGCCTTCCCCGTTATCTAAAATGCGATGTTCCCCGCGCCCGTTTCGGTCGCCCGGTGCAGTTTCGGGAAGCTGATGAATCGAAACCTCGCGTGGCGTTTGGGTCTGGCTCTCCTGTCGGGGGTTCACACTTCGCCACGTTCCCTCCCATTCGCGCCGCCCGATCGTGATGATCGACAGCAACACTGGCTGCTTGAGTGCCGCGCTTCAGCCCCCTGCGCGTGGAGCAGTGCCGAACGGCTGGCACGACCCATCCAGTCGCTGTTCGCGTCAATGTCCAAACTCATCGCCAGCACTGGTCGAGACCTTATACACGTGCCGTGATCAAGCGGGTCTCGAGGATTTCGTGCATCTGGCTGCAGGTGCTCACATCTATGGATTCTGTCCACGTCAGTTGCCTTTGCCGATGCGATCGGCGCGCCAGGACTCGGCGCCAACGGCGGGGCGATCAACCACAGGCTATTCAGAACATGGATCCAAGCGCAGCGCCGTCCGTGCCAAGCCTTTCAGTTGTTCGGCCGGCCAAAGTTTGAAGAAAGACCTTGTCGGCGGGAGGTCGCGCCGGCAGGGTCAAGCCGCTCCAAGAATCACCCCCGTCGAGACCGGACGGCCGCGGCTATAATTGGATTCCCGAGCTCAAAGGCATGGTCAAAACGTCGTACCACCACTCTCAAATGCCTATAGCCTCATAGGCGGCAGCGATTCTTCGAATAGCGGCAATGTAAGCAGCTGTCCTGTAGTCGCCAAGTTCCGGCTGCGCCTCAAGAAGATCCGCAATATTGGACCAGGCGCTGCGCATTACGTCCTCAAGGCCGGAGCGAACTAGGTCAATTTCAGCGCCGCCCTCCAGAAATTCGTCGCGCATGTCGGCGGGGAATGTCTTGCCGGTCATTCGCTCGAGCGCTGTGGCAATGGTATGATTTCGCCGCTCGCGCCGGCGCCGCTCCATCAAGCCGAATGGTATGTGAGTCAGATTCTTGACCCATTCGAAATAACTCACCACGACACCGCCCGCATTGACGTAGAGATCGGGAAGGATTGTCGCGCCTCGGGAGCGCAGAATTCGGTCGGCCTGGAAAGTAACAGGGCCATTGGCAGCTTCAACAATGACATGGGCCTTGATGCGCTCGGCGTTTTCGACGTCGATGGCATTCTCCATAGCCGCGGGGATTAAGATATCGCATTCCTCCTCAATGCCGCTCGTGTCGCCCGCGAAGGACTTGGCGCCCTCAAAACCAAGAATGCTGCCGGTGCGCAATTGATGCTGCTTCAGCGCTTCGATGCTAAGACCGTCCCGGTTCCAAACAAAGCCGTCTCGTTCGGCAACAACTACGATGTGCGCTCCATCATCTTCTGAAAGAAACTTGGCGGAGTGGTAGCCTACATTACCAAAGCCTTGGACAACGACACTAGCACCCTTCAGATCACGTCGACCGCAAATCCCTCGGGTACGTAGATCCCGGAGATAGCTTTGGATTGCGAACTGCACGCCGCGGCCTGTTGCCTCCGTCCGTCCGGCGATACCGCCCTTGGAGAGTGGCTTGCCGGTCACGCAAGCGCGCGCATTCACGACATCAGTGGGATTTGCGCGGCGGAATTCATCTACCATCCAGGCCATCTCGCGCTCGCTGGTACCTACGTCGGGCGCGGGCACATTGAGACCGGGTCCGATCAGGCCACGTTTGTTTAACTCCTGGGTGAACCGGCGAGTGATTCGCTCCAGTTCTTGTGGCGTCCACTCGCGAGGATCGATCTTGAGTGCGCCTTTTGAACCTCCGAAGGGCACATCAACCAGCGCGCATTTCAACGTCATCAAAGCCGCGAGCGCCTCCACCTCTTCAGCATCTGTATCCGGAGCGTAGCGAATGCCCCCTTTGACAGGCTCACAGTGCTCGCTATGCACCGAGCGCCACCCGACAAAGCTGTACATTCGGCCACGCAACCTCACCCCGAAGCGCACTGTATAAGTTGAGTTGCACTGTATGATTCGCTCGGCAAGTCCCTCGGGGAGGTCCAAAAAGGCCATGGCAGATCGAAAGTTCAGATCGATACTCGCCAAAAAGCTCGACGCGGGATTCGGGGCCACGGCATCCATAGCTGCTCCATTAATTGAGAGATCGCGTGCTTGCAGATGATTAGCGTGCACCGCTCCCGCCCACTGCGGCTCCACTCCCATACCAGCGTGGAGCAGGATTTCGCATGAAGAGGACATAGACCAGTATGAAAAGGTATCTGGCAGTGTCGCTGTCGATAATCAATTTGTCGGCCAGGCGACTCTTCAGAAACCTGGCACCCTCGTCGTGAAGGGCGCAACGTCCTGCATCAATCTTTGCTAGGGACGCAAGACTCGCACGCGGCATACTGTCGTAATAATTTTGGCAGGTCCGGACGTAATGCTTGAGAAAGCTGCGCATGGGAATGAGCGACATTCGATGCGTAGTCACGATTACACGCTTTTCCGTGGCGACCTGGACAACTAGTTCGTCATGATCAAGCGCGAGATGGAGCCGGTAAGGTCCGCGGTCGTGGCCAACCGGGATGAAAACATTGCTTTGGATCATAGCCGCCACCGCGAGATCCCGCTCCCGCTCGATGTGCTCGTTGCGGCTGAACGGGCCTCGAAGCGACACTTCACATAAAGAGGAACTCGCCTTTCTCTCACTGCCCAGCTTGGCCGGCGTGGGTCCTACCGCGAACCGCTCCGCAGTTACATTGTCCGACGGTCCGCCCTTCAGTTGGTTATTGCCCGCGATGCTATCGTTTAGTTTCAAAGTGTGGTGGCCCTTATCATCGGAACCAGCGGTTTAGGAGTAAGGGCCGCGGACTTGCCGAGCATTTCCGCGCGCTGAAGAACACGCCGGATTTAGTCCAACAATTCGAACGGGGTAAGTGGGAAAAGACACTGGGTCGGTATAGGATGAATTTATCTGACACACCGCTCGTGCGCTCTTGCTAACGCTTTGGAGGCAGCAGAGACGCTAGTCGGAGGCTATTTCCGAACGCGCTGACATGCTCCGAAGCGGAGATCAGCAATATTGGCGTGGTCGTCCTGAAGCGGCGGAGAAGTCCCGGACCGTACCCACCATAGAGGGGGAAATCGCCTTTGACTTGCTGACGATTGAGGCTTGTGGCTTGGCCTTTGTAGATCTGCATCAAGGAAAGCAGACTGTGAGACCGAGAGTGTTAGCGGCCCGTGCGCTATTCCGTTACCACGCAGCGAAGAGGATGCACGCGCGGGAAGAGGGAAAGACTTCAACACTCGGCGTAGATTTTCTTTCACCACGATGTTCCGGATTCTTCGCCACCCCCACGGCTCTCTCCAGGCGAGCACGAATCCAGCCGAACAGCTGCAGCAGAATTCCTGTCGCGACAATTGCGCTGACAGGCCACGAGCTGCCGCGGGAATAGCCGATCCTGATCCCCGTGCGGAATGCCGAAACGGAAACTGTGCCGACAAGCGACTTGACTGCTATCATAGATCTGGCCTTTGCCTTGTTGGTTGGAGTGTTATGCTTTCGACTGAGATGAAAACCTGCAGTCCGCACGAAGAAGGCAAATCGCCTTCAGGAGCGACGAAGAGCTGTTTATGCAACAAGGTTGCCAACAGTCTGGCTCAATATTTTAAACGTCACGGCGACTAACGCTGTGCATGAGCAGTCAGGGCACTGGACGCTTGCGAGATCTTGGTTGCATGGGACAGAAGGGTCTTAACCTCTTTAGAAGGATCCGCGACGTGCTCGGGCGCAACGGTCTGCCCAGCTTCTATAATCCTTTTGCCTACCATGTAGGCGCGAGGTTCGTTTATCGCATCGACAGCCAGGAGCCTGCTTCCCTTATAGTACCAAACCGAACGTGACCGCTCATGATCACCCGGTCGCTGGATGATCTGGTCGTAGCCGGTGTTCAACCCGGCTATTTGCAGCTTGACGTCATACTGATCCGACCAAAACCATGGCTTCGCCGCATAGTTTTGCGAAGCACCCAGCATGTTTCCGGCCACCAGTTCGGCATGATCGATTGCGTTGCCAACGCTTTCTAACCGGATCCGCCCGCCCTCATATGGAAAGGATGCGCACTCCCCGGCTGACCAAATGCTGGGGTCCGAAGTTCGTCCCTGGCGGTCGGTTCGGATGCCGTTTTCGATCTCAAGGCCTGCCTCTTCGGCGAGGCCGATTCTTGGAGCGACGCCAATGGCAACAATGACGAAATCAACTGGGATCTCCATACCATCGGCGAGCACTGCTCTGGAAACCCGGCCCGGTCCGGTCAGACGGTCAAGTCCGATATCCTCCAGAATCCTGACGCCATGATTGGAGTGCAGATCCCGGAAATAATCAGACGTTGGCGCGGCCGCGACGCGTTGGAGAATCCGAGGAGCCATCTCAACGAGAGTAAGTTCGAGCCCCAGTTTCACCCCCACAGCGGCGGCCTCAAGCCCCAGGTAGCCGCCCCCGACGATGAGCAGCTTCCGCCCGGACTGAAATTCGGCAGCCATCGCATCGATGTCGGCCAGCGTGCGGATCGTATACACGCCTTTCAAGTCACCGCCGGCCGTGGACGGTATCCGTCTGGGGCGGCAGCCCAGGGTAAGCGCCAGCTTGTCATAAGCAATTGACTTGGTGCCCACGCGTACTGTCTTAGTTGAGCGATCGACCAGGGTGACAGATGTGTCCAGTATGAGATCAACTTCATGCTCTTTCCAGAAAGATGGCGCCCTCAGGTATAGGCGCTCAAGAGGCATTTCACCCAGAAGGTAGCCTTTGGATAGGGGCGGCCGTTGATAAGGTGGCGTGGGCTCCTCCCCAATCAGAGTCACCGCCCCTCGGTAACCCAAGCTTCGCACCTTGGCTGCAAGCGATGCTCCGGCCTGTCCAGCACCGATAACTACAATGCCGGCCATGAGGAATTCCTTCCGCACATTGAGCCCATCCGCATATCTATTCAACAGATCACTTGATGTGGTTCAAACCTGCTTTTCAGGCATGTGAATAACCAGCCCTTCCAAGGCCTCGTTCACCTTGATCTGGCAGGTCAGGCGCGAGCGCGCGGGATCCGGCTCGTAGGCGAAATTCAGCATGTCCTGTTCCATCGCCTCCTTCGGCGGGAGCTTACCTACCCAATCAGGATCGACATAGACGTGACAGGTCGCGCAGGAACAAGCTCCACCGCAATCCGCCTCAATACCTGGGATGCCGTTGTCTCGGGCTCCTTCCATGACCGTGGCGCCGCGAGGGACGTCCACAACATGCTCCCGGCCATTATGTTCAACATAGGTGATCTTGATCATTACGATCTTCCTAGACTTGTACTGCAGCAACTGACGACCGGGCGCATCGCGTCTGGCGTATTTACTTCTTGCGCATTTCTTTCAAGCGGGCCCGAGTGCGGGCCGTGGCTTCTTCCGTGCCATCGTGGAAAGTACCAAACCATTTATCGCACGGCACTTCGGGTTCACCGTAGTTGCACTCGAAATAGCGATGGTGCAGTTGATGGAAGAAGTCCCCTACCTTCAGCCCAGCGTCGCTGTCTTCTCCAGCGGTTACGGCTTCATAGCCACCATGCGAGGTAATGGCCAAAAGCACCTTGTTTTGTAGATGGAAGATGAAGTGTATCGGATGAGATGGGATCACCAAATGGATGAGGACCGCACTCAGATATATGATATGCTCCCCTGGGTGCATTGACATGCCAGACCACGGGCCCACATTCACGTTTCGGTGATGGATGGAATGGACCTTGTCATATATCGGCCCCCAATGCAGTAACCGGTGGATCCAGGTAAAAGTGGAATACGCCGTATATGGGTAAAAGCGCAAACCAAAGTACAAACCACACAGGATGTTCAGAAAAGCTCAGCATCGGCGCATAGCCGTTGGCGTACGCCCAGAGGCCAAGAACTTCATATGCCGTCCAAACCGTCGCCCCACTTGCGACCGACCAATAAACGTTGTCCAAGAACTGGCTATTGAATGTATATAGCCCGCTTTTTTTATGAAATGGCCGGGCATCATATCGAAGACGACTGCCTTGTCGTTTGAAGGTGTAGAGGTAGAGATGCATTCCTCCAGCCACGAAAACCATCAGCGCGAGATTGCGCAGGTAAACGGCCGCGATCCAATCGAAAGCAAAAGTTCGCGCTGTTTCCAGCGACGGCGACAGGTAGAACCACGTTAGGAATGACAAGCCAACAATGAGCAACCGATCCGATATCGGGAGCCAAGAATTCCACAGCACCTTCAGCCCAAGCATCGGTCCCCGCTCAAAGTTAAATAGCGACTTATCCTCAAGCGGAAGGTCGGGGTGGTAGTTCCAGGTCGATTTTCCCGGAAGCGTGACATCCGGCGTCGTAGTGTCATGTGTCATGAAAATCACTCACCTGCTTCGCAAGCCCTACGCGGCGGTCTTGCGTACCCGAGCACGAAGCTTCCAGCTCTGGGGTTCCATTGGGATCCGTCTCGTCACGTTGCGAAAGGATCCATCGCATGCCGCCGATTGAAGCACGCTCGGCGCTTCGATCCGCGACTCCTTTGCTCCTGCAACCTGCCTGCGAGAGAACATAATATGCGCATGGCCATTGCCCCAAGGAAAATAAAATCAACGACCGTTGAGCGTAACGTATTGAATCGCGTAGGGTTTGCATTCAGCTGTGAGGAGTGGACCGGGAGCAATCAACAGCTCGCGACGGGGGCCTGACGCGGAGAACACGCTTGCATTCACAGTCCCACGGGATTGCCCGATGGTATGGTTTAGCTGATGGGTCGCCGTGCTCTCCGCAACTGGCCGGATTGATCAGCATTCCATTGCCGAAAGACTGACGAGCGGATGGTCACTCATCTGGCTGACTGTCTCAAGCGCCGAGGTGGGCGACCCATTGATCATGCTGGTCAGGCAGCAATGCATCGCGAAGCGGACAATGACGTCCTGGTTGGGGAAGCTGCCGACGACATCCGTCGCGCCGCTTGATATCAAACGGGAGGACCGTTTGTTCAGGCTTGTGCTGGGCAACTGACCCGAGGCTCCTTTGGGGAAGCTGATCTAGGCGAGACGTTAGGATCTCAAACATGATGGCGGCGAGTTTCGGCACCTTCGGCCGCATCTGGTCGGAGACGGCCTGCCCTCCTGGCTGCCCTCGGTCTGGCCTGCGCAGGCACGCTGCGACTTGCCACGCTAGGATGGCCAGCCAAGGCACACTGCGCCCGCGACGACCTCCCACAGGGACGCAAACAAAGATCTTAAGGAAGAATCGATGGGGCGGCGATGATCTCGGGAATCATCGGAAAGCACGCCGACTAGCCGCCAGCCATACCACGTCCGCGATTCTGGGCGACCAATGGCAGATCGTACGTCCCAATGGACACTAATCGGCTGCGGCAGATGCTTGGTCCAATAGCCAAGCACGCATTGTTGACGCAGGTTTTGAGAGCGGCTTCCTGTTGTTCCAAGCAACACAAAAGCCGACAGGGTCACGCATAGCGACATCGGAGAACCGGACGAGTCTTCCCTGGAGCACCATCGGTCTGACCAATGAATCCCATCCCAATGCCAAGCCTTGATTTGCCTCAGCCGCCGTAAGGAGAGCCGAGTATCTGTTAAATCTGCTCCCGCGCAATCCTTGGTAGGGAACAGATGCGTTTTGCAGAAAATCATGCCATCGAGGCCAATGCGGATTATTCCAATCTACATGAAGCAGCGGAAGGCTCGGCAAGTCTGTTGGTTTGGCAAAGCGGTGCTCTTCCGCAAAAGCCGCACTACAAACAGGATAAATGAGATCTTTTAACAGGGGCTCGGTGCTTTCGTTCGCCCATATTCCTGCTGCGGGTCTTACGAAAAGATCTACTTCAGCATTACGAAAGTCACGAACCTCATCCGATATGAAATGATTCACCGTAATGTGCGGAAACTTACCCCAAAAATCTGTCATCCTTGGCATAAGCCAGTGCGTGGCGAAAGCATCAGTACACGCCAAAGTTACGATTTCCTCGTCTTTTTCAATCCTTAATGCCTGGACCGCTTCGGAGCAACGCGATAGACTGGCGGCTACCTCAGAGAACAAATCTTGCGCCGCCGCGGTCAGCTGGACTCCATTTTTGAGTCTAATGAAAAGTTTGAGACCAAGTTCATCCTCTAGAGCCTTTATCTGTCGGCTTACCGCACTGACAGTTACGTTCATTTCATCTGCAGCGTTCTTAAAGTTCGCATGCCGAGCGGTCGCCTCAAAAACAGCCAAAGTCGTCAATGGCGGGAGGTTATAGTACTTGCGAACGATCGATTTGCTCCTTTAAGCTATCCGGCAACCGCGTTATATAAATACTTGCGCTGCTTTGTCTTGGCGCACTCACAATAATTTGCGACAGGTTCGATTGCAAGAAAAACTGAAAAGCACCGCCCATCTCAGTGAGTGAGAAGCCTCTGCCCCCCTTAAATCGGCGCGCATGACATTCCGCGGCAGCTCGAAAGCCGCTCGGAGTTGGGGCCTGCCCCGGATCGGCAGATAGCTCGGTTGCACGTCGATGTCCCGAGAAGCTTGGGGCAGTCCAATGCTCCACTTCCAGGCATCAATCTCACCGGCTCAGCTGAATTCCCGGCTGAACTTCTTTGGATTCCCGCGCTCCCCTTGTGTCAGACGCCCTGCAACTCGGTTGTGCCGACATTGAGTCGGCGGCTGCCATCTGCGTCCGGGTTCCTCGTTCCCTTTACAAGGCGGTCGCCGTGCATCTACTGCACCAATTCGTGGTTGGAATGCTCCGCCTCCAGGAGACTTTTCTTAGCCGCTGGGTGGATCGATGCTCAAATAGCCGGCACTTGCCCGAGGGCAAAAAGTACCGGCTATCTGGTGCTCTGGGATGGATTTAGGCGTCCAGCCAAACCTTCTCGAAATCCATTGTGTAGGTTGGGTGCATGGCGTAGTTCTTGACCTTTTTGTTCATGTGGCAGTAGAGCTTCTGCCAGAATGGCTGGACCATGATGCCGGAATCCTGCAGGATCTGCTCGACGTCCTTCATGACCTCTTTGCGTTTGGCAACGTCTATCAGCGATAGCGCATCTTTGAGCTTGGCGTCGAAATTGGGATCGGAATAAGCCGTCTCATTCCAAGCCTCGCCAGTGCGGTACGCCAATGCGAGGACCTGAACCCCGAGCGGGCGCATGTACCATTGCGTTGTGGAATAGGGATATTTGTTCCAGTCGTTCCAATAGGTCGAGGCTGGTATCACCGTACGTTTAACTTTGATACCAGCTTCGCGCAATTGAGCAGCAATTGCGTCAGCGGTGTTCTTCTGCCATTCGTCGTCAACCGAGATTATCTCGTGTTCGAAATCGGCTTGGCCTGCGTCCAGCATCAGCTTCTTGGCACCCACCATATCTCGCGCCTTTTTCGGGAGCGGATAGTACTCTGGATGTATGGGGCTCACATGATGGTTCTCGCCGACCGTGCCATGCCCACTATAACCCAGCTGCAGTACGGCGTTGTTGTCGACTGCCATCTGCAGCGCGTTCCGCACCCGTTTGTCGTCGTAGGGTTTATGGGTGGTGTTGGTCCGGCAAATCAAGGTAGTCGCTGTATCGATTTCCGACCTGACAAGGGCCATCTTGTCCAGGATGTCGATGAAGTCCGACGGCGTCTCAAAGTTGAGGTCGATTTCACCAGAATCGAACGCATTGAGCGTGGCATTGAAATCGGCGCCATAATCGATGAACTGGACACCGTCGAGGGTCGCTTCGCCTCCCCACCACTTGCCTTTTTCGCGACGCTTCACGACCGCTTTGCCGCCGACTTCATAGGAAACCAGCTCGAATGCGCCGGTACCGATTGGCTTCTTGATCGGGTCAGCGCCATCCTTGTCGAAATCGCGATGTACGACCAACGCGGGATAGTCTGTGAATCCCGCAATGAGCGTGATGTCGGGTGCCGAGAGCTTCAATTTCACTGTGTGGTCATCGACCTTCGTAATCGCGCCCTTCCTAGCTTTGCCCGTCTTGGTGTCGACCAATCCACTGACACGTGCCGCCATGGAATTGCCCGATACATTTTTCTCGCACCAGCGGCTCAGGTTGGCGACCACATCGTCAGCGCTGAAAATATCGCCGTTGTTCCAGGTGACGCCTTTTCGCACATGCAACGTGTATTCGGTGGCATCGTCGTTGACGTCCCAGCTTTCGAGCAGAACCGGCTCAAAAGTGAACTGATGCGTGTAGCGGACGAGCGGCTCGAGCCAACAGCGTGTGACGTTTGCCATTTCCGTCCAGTCGTAGGTCCGAGGATCTTTTTGGCCTTTAACGTTCATTGAGACGCGAAGCGTTCCGCCTTTCTTCGGCTCTTCAGCAGCAGCTGCCGCGGGCGCCGCAAGGCCGATCATGCCATAGGCAACTGCGGTAGATGCACCGAAGGCAGTCGCGAGAGCCAGAAATTCACGCCGATCCATGCGACCAGCACGCGTTTCTTCCGCCATGGCCCTGATGGCAGCTGGAACTCGCTCGCCGTTGCTTTTGAAAACTCCCATGTGCTTTCCCCTTTACACTGTTGCTATTCAAGGACATTTAGTGCGTGACACCTGCCGGTATCTGACCCGGCTCGGACGGTTTATTTGACCGTCTATTGTTGGTACCTCCTGGGCCGGATCTCAAAGCGGATAAAACTCATGGGTCGCGTCATATCACTTGCCTGGGTATGCTTGCCATGGGCGCGCCGTGCCTGCCGCAGTACCTCATTTGGCGCTCCGAGATAGAGGCTGGTTAGCTCACGAATGCACAGCCCACCGGCTTTGTTCAGCGTGCGGCCCGAGTGTAGGGTGAAACGATATGCCGTGATTGAGGGTCGCTGGAAGCGGAAAAAGAAATCAGCGTGTATAAATAGAATTAATGTCGTGATACCTCTAGGTTTGCGCTCGCGATAATGTTGGCGCCAGGTCTCCTGGCAAGAGAGCGAGCAAAGCCGTCGCGATCAAATGCACTGTCGAGAACGCTATCAGATCGGCAAATGAGGTTTCGAGAGCTGCGACACAGGCTTGCGCAGCTCGGCTCGGGACCTTGTTCCTCCTTATTGCTTCTGACCTCGACGGCCGGATATGCCGTAGCGATGTGCCGCAACCGATCTCGTTTGGAAAGTCTCTTGGTTGATCGGCTACCCTGCTAGCGGCAATATGATGATGCTTCATAATCATCTTGGGACATTTAATTTCGGGCGGCCGAAGCCAGTCTCTTCCTTCCCGTACACACGTGAGGGGGCCATCACATGAAGTCCTTCTATACCACCGTCACTAAGTATGAGTTGTACATCTCCGGGTAAGCTCCTGACGATAATTCTTGCACGCACCTTCCATCGCTATACGCCCAAGGACATTGATATGGACGCTCGCGCGGCTGTTGCACGGGCGCAGACCTCCCCGCAGTAGCGCTGTCCCCGGTCGCAGCTACGGCAGATCGTTACCTGCGAACGGCAGCGGCCGCACAGAAATAAGCGGCCCGTAAACATCCGCGACGCCGCTGGGGTTCGGGGAAAAGGTCGACGGAATGCGCTGACAATGCGATAATGCAGGTCGCCCACCGTCAGTGGAGCGTGACACCGAGCCCAGACTAGCCAGTTGAGATCGGTGTTACGCCGGATTGTTCTGCGGCGCTGATTACCCGCAGATCTACCACAAGGCAGCGCATGGCGGACGAAAGCCGCTCAGGGCGACTGGAGACGTGCCCCGCGTCTACCGCTTTCTCAACCTCAGAGTAACCGTCCGATTGGTACCGCCTGCCTGACATCGTCGTGATGGCCTATGACACGTACTTAACGACGTCGTTTGCGACGTGTCTTGTGAGGTTGCGATGCGTGTCGAGATTCTTGGTGCTGAACGGCGCCGTCGCTGGGGTGATAAGAAGAAGCTCGACATCGTCATGTCGGTTGGAATTGACGAGGCGACTGTGACTGAGGTTGCCGAGCGGCACGATGTGACGCGGCAGCAGATTTACACCTGGCGGCGAGAGTTGAGGAGGAAGGGGCTCTTGTTGCCGTCGGCGAGTCCCATGTTCCTTCCCGTGGACATGCCGGTGGCGCAGAGCGAACCCCGTATGGGCAAAGGCACCGACAGATTGTCAGCACTGGTCGAATTGCAGCTATGCTGTGGGCGGAACCTGCGCTTTGACAGAGAGATCGATACCGCCACTCTGACTCGGCTTATCCATGCGGTTGAGGCAGCATGATCGGACCGGGAACTGGGGTTCGGGTGTACCTTGCCTGCGGGTTCACGGACATGCGCAAAGGGATCGAGGGTTTGGCTGCACTGACGCAGGATGTGTTGCGCCAGAAGCCGACGGGAGGCGCGGTCTTCGCCTTTCGGGGAAGACGTGGCGACCGTTTGAAGCTTCTTTATTTTGATGGCCAGGGGTTCTGTCTTTATTACAAGGTCTTGCAGAAGGGTCGCTTTCCGTGGCCGTCGGCGGCCGACGGGACGGCCCGGCTGACGTCAGCGCAAATGGCGATGTTATGGGAAGGAATTGACTGGCGACGCCCCAATTGGGGTGCGCCGCCGGCGCGTGTCGGGTGATTTATCTCTCTGAATCTAATGGTTTTTATGGCTACTCTCCCTGACTTATGGTAGTCAGGTGCATGTCGAATGTCGCCGAAAATCTTCCAGACGATCCCGCCTTTCTGAAGGCGATGATCGCCGCCTTACAGGCGGAAAATGCGAAGATGTCGGCGACGTTGCAGGCGCATGACCAGTTGATCCAGGCCTTGCGGCTGCGCATTGCCAAGCTGAAGAAACAGGTCTTCGGCAAGTCTTCGGAAAAGATCGAGCGGGAAATCCAGCAGCTGGAACTGGCGCTGGAGGATCTTTTGATCGCCGCGGCGGAGAGCAATGCCGGGCCAATCAATGAGGCCGACGAGGCAGCGTCTGTCGCGCCTATGACGAACGCGCCCGAAAGCATCACGCGCCGTCGTCCGCGCGTATCGCACAAGGCAGTTCGCGAGCGCAGGGAGCTCGATCCCGGCGCCTGCTGCCCCGCCTGTGGCGGTGAACTACGTCTTGTGGGCGAAGACACGAGCGAAATCCTCGACATGATCGCCGCGCAGATGAAGGTCATCGAGATCGCTCGGTTGAAGAAATCCTGCCGCTGCTGCGAAAAGATGGTGCAGTTGCCCGCGCCCAGCCGTCCGATACCAGGCAGCATGGCTGGCGCCGGCCTTCTGGCTTACATCCTGGTCTCGAAGTTCGACGATCACCTGCCATTGTATCGCCTGCACGAAATCTTCGCCCGCATGGGTGCCGACATCCCCGACAGTACGCTGGTCGATTGGTGCGGTCGCGCCATGCAGGTGCTTCAGCCCCTGATCGAGCGGATCGGAACCGTGATCATGGCCAGTGACCTTCTCCATGCCGACGATACCCCGATCCGGGTGCTGGATCGCTCCATGCAGGACAAAGGGCTGGGGAAAGGCGTAAAGAAAGGCAGGATCTGGACATATGTCCGCGATCAACGCCCATGGGCGGGCGCCGCTCCGCCTGGCGCGGTCTACTACTTTGCTCCGGACTGGAAGGAAGACCACGTCCTGCGCCACCTCAGGCAGACAAGCGGCGTCCTCCAAGCTGACGGCTACAAAGGCTACGGCAAGCTTTATGAGCCTGGAGCCGATGGAACATCCCGTTTCCGAGAAGCGGCATGCTGGGCGCATTGGCGACGCGACTTCCATGATATCTGGACCTCGAACAAATCCGAGATCGCACGCGAGGCTCTCGACCGTATCGGTGCGCTTTATGACATCGAGCACGGCATTGCGGGTCAGCCTGCCGATGCCCGCCTTGCCGCACGTCAGAAGCATAGCAAACCAAAGATCGGGGCATTCCGTGTCTGGATCGAAACGCAACTGACCCGCATTCCGGGCAAGAGCGATTTGGCAAAAGCCTTCCGTTATGGCCTGAGCCGCTGGCCATCATTGTGCCTGTTCCTCGAGGACGGCCGCGTCGCCATGGACAACAATGCCGCCGAGCGAGCCCTGCGCCCGATTGGGATCGGAAGAAAGAACTGGCTATTTGCCGGCGCCGACACCGGCGCCGAGACCCTGGCTCGCGTCATGACAATCATCGAGACGGCCAAGATGAACGGCATCGATCCGCAGGCATATCTCGCAGACGTGCTCGACCGCATCCACGATCACAAGATCAATCGCCTCGACGAGCTGCTTCCCTGGAATTGGTCACCTGTCACCGCCATCTCCGCCGAGGCCGCCTGATGGCAACGGTGACCCACGTGTTCAGCATCGACTACGTCGCCAAATTGCTCGACGAAGATGCCGAACTCCTTCAGGCGATCGTCAACAACGATGACAACCTGAGCTACGGCAACATCATCAGCGTCTACACCGGGCCGGACGAGGCAACAACTTCGCTTACCCGCGACGGAATGGAAGAGCTGGAGCAAATGCTTGCCCATGCGCGCCGCACCGCTGACGAATGGAATGACTTCCTCGAAGCCTTCGTCGATGACCAGGAACTCACCGCTCGCATCAAAGCGAAATCTCCGCGGTAACAACCGGGCGGTTACACCTCAGATGATCAACACCGCGTCGCAACGGCGGTCGCCCGCTACAGCGCTAGTCAAGAGCGCGCGGGCGACCGCCTTTGCTCTCTCCAACGCCTCAGCTCTTGTCGTTGTTTATCAGCGGTTGTCGACCGTCATCGACACCGTATGCCGCCTCGTTCTCGTTCAAACAGCTTCACGTTTAGGCGCGCTTCTAGTCGCTGAATGCGCTGGGTGACGGCGCTCTGTATGATCGCCAACGCCTCGCCGGCACGACTGAAATTTGCTGTTTCAGCGGCCACCCTAAAAACCTAGAGATCAGCAGCGAGACTGGGATCCAATTTCCTCAACAATTCGTATCCTCCAGCGAAGCACCAGCCACAGGGGTATTGGCGGCAACAAATGCGTCAGCTTCCTATGATATTAGGTACGCTAATGCTGACAAACAGTAATCGTAATTCGCCCCGCTTTCTCAAGAAGATAATGTCGCCAGTACTGGCCCTTGCTGGGTTTCCTTTAAAGTTACAAGATCGCTGGTCGGTTCTGCATCTCGCGCACTCGGGATGGTCCCTTACGAAAGGAATATGATGTCTCAAGTATTTCTGCCGCTTCTTAGAAAGGAACTTGCTGCTCTCAAGGAAGTTGGCCTTTACAAATCAGAGCGTGTCATAACCTCCAAGCAGGCGGGCGAGATCGGGGTTGCGTCCGGAGAGCGCGTGCTGAATTTCTGCGCGAACAACTATCTCGGCCTCGCCGACAATGAGGAGCTTGCCGATGCGGCGAAGCAGGCGCTCGACCGGTACGGTTATGGTATGGCGTCCGTGCGCTTCATTTGCGGCACCCAGGAGGAGCACAAACAACTCGAGCCACGCATCGCGTCGTTCCTCGGCATGGAGGACACGATCTTTTATTCCTCCTGCTTCGACGCCAATGGCGGGCTGTTCGAGACACTGCTCGGAGAGGAAGATGCGATCATCTCCGACGCGCTGAACCACGCCTCAATCATCGACGGTGTGCGCCTCTCCAAGGCGAAGCGGCTCCGATATGCCAATAATGATATGGCGGCCTTGGAAGAGGAGCTGAAGAAGGCGGAGGGCAGCCGCTTCAAGCTGATCGCCACCGACGGCGTGTTCTCGATGGACGGCATCATCGCCAATTCCGGGGGCGTGTGCGATCTCGCTGACAAGTATGGCGCCATGGTCATGATCTACGACAGCCACGCGGTCGGTTTCGTCGGCAAGCATGGTCGCGGCTCGGCCGAGCTTTTGCGGTGTCGAAGGCGGCGTCGATATCATCACGGGCACGCTTGGCCGTCATCGGGCGGTTATACGTCAGCGAAGGCTGAGGTGGTCGAGTGGCTACGGCAGCGTTCGCGCCCCTATCTCTTCTCGAACACGCTGGCGCCTGTGATTGCCGCCACGTCGCTGAAGGTCTTCGATATCTAGCGGTGGCTCGTTTTCGAACGGATTCTCGAGGGTTCCTGCGTTGGAGTCGCCTTTTCAGGAAAACGTCCTCAAACTCGCGCAAACCAGTGGGCACCGGTGAGAAGGTATTTGTCTCGGCGCCCAACGCCGCAACGAACAGATGCATGATAATACTCTTTCCAAACAAGTTTTGGGTATCTCACGACGTCCTTCATGAGCGCGGGCCGGGGAAACCTTTTTGCCTGAACATCCTGAAGCACGGCCTTGTCCAGGCTGCGCTCGGTCAGCAGCTTCTTCAGCTTGGCGTTCTCGTCACAGCGCCTTCAAGCGCCGAGCCTCCGAGACCTCCAGCCCGCCATCTTTCGCCTTCCATTCACATCTCCTCCCGGACGATCCGATGGTCTGTTCCTCGCTGACCGGAATCGCTTCATGGTCCGTTTCCTTCTAAGGACGGACCCTAACCAAAAATGGCACGCTGATACGAACTAGACGGTATGACCGTGGTGTGAGCGGCGGCCCGCCCTTAGTCTTTGCAGCTGTAAGCAAACGAGGGTTGCGCGGGCAGTGCCGAGCCGAGCCTCAAGCAAAGGAAGGACGGGCCATGAAGCAGGATAACGTTTTTACGTCGGTGTCGATGTGTCGAAGGCCAAGCACGCGATTGCGATTGCCGAGGGCAGCCGGGAGGGAGAGGTCCGCTATTTCGGCGACATCGAGGCGACGCCGGCGGCAGTGGAGCGGTTCGTGCGCAAGCTGGAGAAGAAGCATGCTTGTTTGCACTTTTGCTATGAAGCCGGCCCGACCGGTTACGGGCTCTATCGCCAACTCGTCGAACTCGGTCACCGCTGCGACGTCGTCGCACCCTCGCTGATCCCCAAGCGGCCGGGCGAGCGCGTCAAGACCAACCGGCGCGATGCGGTCAGCCTGGCGCGGCTGTTGCGGGCGGGCGAACTGAAGGGCATCTGGGTTCCCGACACCGTGCATGAAGCGGTGCGCGATTTGGTGCGGGTGCGGGCTGCAGCGAGCGAAGACCTGCGCAAGAAGCGCCAGCAGGTGCTCTCGTTCCTGCTGCGCCACGGCCGCGTGTTTACTGGCCAAAAAAATTGGAGCCGGGCCCATGCCCGCTGGCTGGCGGCGCAGAAGTTCGACCATCCGGCCCAGCAGATCGTCTTCCAAGACCAGGTCGACGTCATCACCGATGCGCAGGCTCGGCTGGAGCGGCTGGATGCGCAGCTGGCAGAACTGGCGCCGAGCTGGTCGATGGCGCCGGTGGTGGCGGCCTATCAGGCGCTGCGCGGTGTATCCTTCATTGTTGCCGTCACCTTTGTCAGCGAAGTTGGCGATGTCCGCCGCTTCGACAGTCCGCGCCAGCTGATGGCCTTTCTCGGCCTGGTGCCATCGGAGCGCTCGACCGGCGAGACGGTCAAGCGCGGCGGCCTGACGCTGGCCGGCAACCAACGTGCCCGCCGCGTCCTCGTGGAGGGCGCCTGGGCCTACCGTCATCCCGCCAGGGTGAGCGAGACCATTCGCGTCCGGCTCGAGGGCCTGCCGAAGGCGGTGCGCGAGATCGCCTGGAAGGCGCAGACCCGGCTTTGCGCCCGCTACCGGAGCCTGACGGCGGCCGGCAAGAAGGCCCCGATCATCGTTGCGGCGATCGCGCGCGAGATGGCAGCCTTCCTGTGGGCCATTGGCCACCAGGTCGAACCGGTGCGTTGAGATGCGGTGCGCTCCTGCATTGAAGATCAGGATCCCGGCAAGCGCGCGCCCGGCGCGGGCGCCGCCGGATTGAGGGGCTCCGCCCGCGCCGGTCTCCGGCGAAAATCACGGGCAGCACGGCGACGGGATGTGGCCACGGTGGGGAATTCCCGCGAACCGCTGCGTGGCTGGGGATATCAGCCCCTAACGCCCGACCGCTAGACAGGGATAGCCCAAGACGAATTACGGAAGTGCGGTAGCCAACCCGCGGATAAGAGTATGATCAACCGTCGTCTTAAAGGCCCATCCCGTCCCCGTGCTGCCCCATCAACGGCAACAAAACCTGTGGCAAAGGCCACAGGGCGGACAAGCCTCATCCATCACCCTTGACCACGGTCATAAGAGTTTCGATGCCTCCAGGAACGAATTTGTGTTGTTTACGAACTGGTTGGTTGAGGAGTTTACCGTTCGCCTTCGTGGAAGTGTGTGCGGCCGCGCCCGGTAAGATCGGCAGGATGATTTTTGACGAGTGCGCTTCGGTATGGTGAACACTATTCACAGAAATACAGCCAGCTGGAATGCTGCCAATCAGGCCGTGCGGGATGGGGTTAGGCGCACTTATTGTTAACTCAAGACTATGTCCCTTTCGCAAGACGTGAGCGAACGGATTGAGCATAGACATCCTTACTTCGTATATCTCGTTTGGTCTAAGACTTTCACGCTTAGTAAACGTGTGCAGCACCTCTTCCGAATTGGTCTGCTCTTTATCAATTTCCTGGAACGACGCTCGATGTTGCCCCGATTGAAGAAAGAGCACAGTACCGTCCGCGCCAACATCTTTGAGAGTTACTACTATATCGGTATCGTCTCCGGCGTCTATGCTGACAAATAGAACTACTTCTGGATTGCCCAATAATGTTGTATCCTCGGCTGCCGGGGCTGTCCGATAGTTCAATACTCCCTGCTCGAAAGGCAGAATCGAAAATTGTCTATCAACGGCTTCCGGATCGGGGGCCATTCCAGATCCTCCGCCCGCGTTGAGCGGCACTTCGAATCCCGTCGGATAAAGATAAGAACGAACGCCTTTATTCGGGCTTGAAGACGGCTGTTCGGTCGATAGAGTGCCATCGGCTCCCAGAAAAAAAGACTGACGTTGGATCATTGGGTCTGGCCAGCTAGCGTGGGATGTTGACCATCCCGGGATTGCTTTCTTCACATCACCATCAGGGGAAACTGCTTCCCAGAAAACCTTTACCGGGGGTTCCTTGTCGATTCCATTTTCGATGCCTTTGACCCAGCGGTCCAGGAACCTGAGATGCTCAGCTCGAATGAAAGGATAACCTCTGAAAAAGCAGGTCGACGCATGGTCGCCATTTGTCAAAACTAGTCGTTTGTTCTTCAAGTCAGGCGTCAACCGACTGAAAATGCGCGCACACTCCAGGGCGACGCCGCCCTCCTCGTCATTGTATGCTCCTATGATCATGGTCGGAACGTTGATCCGGCCCGCAACTTCAATGCGGGCTAAATCTTTGCTGTGCCACCAGGCATCTTTTAATTGGTGTTGTCGGTGCGCCCCGGAATATCCGTTTTTGCAAATTTGCCGAGCGCTTCCACGAATCTTCACACATTCGGTGTCGCCCTGGCTGATTCGCCAGTCCATGCCGATCGAGTGGGTGTTCTTGAGGTGTCGATCAAAGGCTACTTCACCTACCTTCTGCATGCCGCCGAGATAAAAGCAGGTTTCATAATTATCTGCGAGGCCAGTGGGTATAATGGCTCTTAGGTGAGGCGGCCGCTCTGCAGCAACCCAGACCTGGCTCGCGCCCGAATACGAATTGCCGACCATCCCAACGTTCCCATCGCTCCAAGGCTGCCCAGCGATCCATTCGACGATTTCGGCACCACAAACTCCTACCAGGCGGTCCGGCAACCAATCGTCCACGACACCCTCTGAACACCCTGTCGCCGGCCAGTTTGCGCCGACCGCGGCATAACCAGCATCCAACAATTGCTTGGCCTGTTCAAACGGCATTGCGCTCGCTGTATAGCAATTATAGAGCAAGACGGTTGGATGTTGCCCGACCTTGGGATGGTACGAGACGTATGCCATACGCATACCGTCTCTCATTGGAATATATCCCACATTACAGATCACATCTGACTCTCGGTAATCCATGCCATCCTCGATTGAGTGATTTTGGGGAGCGTTTATCGACAATCAACCCGGAGCACGCTGTCGAATGCCTTAATGAAGCTTCGTCCGTAGGTTTCCTGCGCCAGAATCTCTCGCTGCTGCGCTGGGCCGTCTCCGTCGTGCAGCCTCCACTAGGAATTTCCTGCTGTATGGACTGTTGATCTTCGCATCTGGCGAGAGGGCTAATGGGCACATCGGATCACCTACCAATACGACAATGAACTTTCGGACCAGCTTGGCGATGGCGAAGGCGGCCGGGAACAGCGTCTGCTCGGTGCAGCGGATCTGGCGTGCCCATGGCCTTCAGCCGCATCGGGTGCGGCAGTTCAAGCTGTCCATCGATCCGCAGTTCGCGGCCAAGCTGCGCGACATCGCAGGCCTCTATGTCAATCCGCCCGACCAACCATTGTCTTGTCGGTCGATGAGAAGAGCCAGATCCAGCCCCTTGACCGCACCCAGCCGGGCCCGCCGATGAAGACTGGACGCGCCGGCACCATGACCCACGGCTACAAGCGTCACGGCACCACCACGCTGCTCGCCGCCCCGATGTCCTTGAGAGCAAGGTCCTCGGCCAATGCATGAAGCGCCACCGCCATCTGGAGTTCATCCGGTTCCTCAATGTCATGGACGCCAGGGTGCCCAAGAACAGAGCCGTTCAAGTCATTGTCGACAACTATGCCACCTACATACATCCAAACGTCCTGGCGTGGCTCGACCAGCACCCACGCTTCGTCTTCCACTTCACTCCGACCTCCGCATCCTGGCTCAACGCCGTCGAGGGGTTCTTTGGCAAGCTAACCAAGAAGCGCCTCAAGCACGGCGTGTTCCGATCCCTCCAGGAGCTTAAACATGCCATCCACCGCTTCCTTGACGACACCAATGCAGACCCCAACCCTTTACCTGGACCAAGGACCCCACCAAAGTCATCGCCGCCGTCAAAAGGAGGGTACCAAGTGTTAGGTTCGATCCACTAGCTAGGGTTTTCGATGCCTCCAGGAACGAATTTGTGTTGTTTACGAACTGGTTGGTTGAGGAGTTTACCGTTCGCCTTCGTGGAAGTGTGTGCGGCCGCGCCCGGTAAGATCGGCAGGATGATTTTTGACGAGTGCGCTTCGGTATGGTGAACACGATTCACAGAAATACAGCCAGCTGGAATGCTGCCAATCAGGTCGTGCGGGATGGGGTTAGGCGCACTTATTGTTAACTCAAGACTATGTCCCTTTCGCAAGACGTGAGCGAACGGATTGAGCATAGACATCCTTACTTCGTATATCTCGTTTGGTCTAAGACTTTCACGCTTAGTAAACGTGTGCAGCACCTCTTCCGAATTGGTCTGCTCTTTATCAATTTCCTGGAACGACGCTCGATGTTGCCCCGATTGAAGAAAGAGCACAGTACCGTCCGCGCCAACATCTTTGAGAGTTACTACTATATCGGTATCGTCTCCGGCGTCTATGCTGACAAATAGAACTACTTCTGGATTGCCCAATAATGTTGTATCCTCGGCTGCCGGGGCTGTCCGATAGTTCAATACTCCCTGCTCGAAAGGCAGAATCGAAAATTGTCTATCAACGGCTTCCGGATCGGGGGCCATTCCAGATCCTCCGCCCGCGTTGAGCGGCACTTCGAATCCCGTCGGATAAAGATAAGAACGAACGCCTTTATTCGGGCTTGAAGACGGCTGTTCGGTCGATAGAGTGCCATCGGCTCCCAGAAAAAAAGACTGACGTTGGATCATTGGGTCTGGCCAGCTAGCGTGGGATGTTGACCATCCCGGGATTGCTTTCTTCACATCACCATCAGGGGAAACTGCTTCCCAGAAAACCTTTACCGGGGGTTCCTTGTCGATTCCATTTTCGATGCCTTTGACCCAGCGGTCCAGGAACCTGAGATGCTCAGCTCGAATGAAAGGATAACCTCTGAAAAAGCAGGTCGACGCATGGTCGCCATTTGTCAAAACTAGTCGTTTGTTCTTCAAGTCAGGCGTCAACCGACTGAAAATGCGCGCACACTCCAGGGCGACGCCGCCGTTCTCGTCATTGTATGCTCCTATGATCATGGTCGGAACGTTGATCCGGCCCGCAACTTCAATGCGGGCTAAATCTTTGCTGTGCCACCAGGCATCTTTTAATTGGTGTTGTCGGTGCGCCCTGGAATATCCGTTTTTGCAAATTTGCCGAGCACTTCCACGAATCTTCGCGCATTCGGTGTCGCCCTGGCTGATTCGCCAGTCCATGCCGATCGAGTGGGTGTTCTTAAGGTGTCGATCAAAGGCTGCTGGACCTGCCTGCTGCATGCCGCCGAGATAAAAGCAGGTTTCATAATTATCTGCGAGGCCAGTGGGTATAATGGCTCTTAGGTGAGGCGGCCGCTCTGCAGCAACCCAGACCTGGCTCGCGCCCGAATACGAATTGCCGACCATCCCAACGTTCCCATCGCTCCAAGGCTGCCCAGCGATCCATTCGACGATTTCGGCACCACAAACTCCTACCAGGCGGTCCGGCAACCAATCGTCCACGACACCCTCTGAACACCCTGTCGCCGGCCAGTTTGCGCCGACCGCGGCATAACCAGCATCCAACAATTGCTTGGCCTGTTCAAACGGCATTGCGCTCGCTGTATAGCAATTATAGAGCAAGACGGTTGGATGTTGCCCGACCTTGGGATGGTACGAGACGTATGCCATACGCATACCGTCTCTCATTGGAATATATCCCACATTACAGATCACATCTGACTCTCGGTAATCCATGCCATCCTCGATTGAGTGATTTTGGGGAGCGTTTATCGACAATCAACCCGGAGCACGCTGTCGAATGCCTTAATGAAGCTTCGTCCGTAGGTTTCCTGCGCCAGAATCTCTCGCTGCTGCGCTGGGCCGTCTCCGTCGTGCAGCCTCCACTAGGAATTTCCTGCTGTATGGACTGTTGATCTTCGCATCTGGCGAGAGGGCTAATGGGCACATCGGATCACCTACCAAATCGACAATGAACTTGTGGACCGGCTCGGCGCGGTCCAAATCGCCGCGATGTCGAGCGAACCGAACGGCTTCGCCGTTGCGACTCACAGTGAGTCATACAATGCATCGATTGTTTCGGTTCGGTACGCCGAGACGGGCTTTTCGAAGCGCCAAGCGCGGTAGTCCTTCCCGTCGAGCCCCCAGCTTAAACCAAAACACTGCGACGACAGCTACACTGGAATGACAGGCCACCAAAGAGATAAAAAATACCGTCCCTTATAGATGCTGTTTATAGCAGATTCCGCCGAGTAGAAGCGTGGGTCCGTTGATGACAGGGACACACGCGATACGCCCACCGAGGCCGACCTTCAGGTAAATGGCTCGACCCACAGGTATCCACCACAATACGCCGAGGACCAAAGCCTAGCTCGCGCGCCGCTCACACTGGGATGTTCACTTCACGCAACGTCGGCATCCCGGATCAATCAGGTCGTGCGGTCGTTCGCCTAGCTGACGCGAAGCAGTTGCAGCGCGGCGTACACCGGTCTAGCGCAGACTGAACGCCGACATCGACGCTTTCGTCGAAACCAACAACGAAAACCCCTCCCCATACAAGTGGGTCAATCCGCCGACCAGATCCTCGCATCAAGCGTTTCTGCCAGAAGACAATGAACGGGACTTCAGATTCAGAGGTAGGTGACTAGCTTGTATCAGCAGCCATTTCTGGGTAGACTCAGTCGGTTTTGCAAATACGATCGAAGCCCTGTGCCCTGCAGCACAGGATAATCTCGGGCGTTGAGCGCCTCCACCGTAAGCGCGTAGGCCACCCCACGTGGCGTGCGGGATTTTGAACGCTCATTTTCTGCATGAGTCATGCGGAGAATCCCATGAGCGAAAGTGTGATCATCATCGGACATTTGAGGTTTTGACGGCGGAGCCGGTGCGGTCGCGTCGCAAGCCCCGTCGTTGGTCGGACGAGAACAAGGCGGGGCTTGTTGCGGAGGCGTTGGCGCCGGAGAGCAATGTTTCGGGATTGCCCGCTCTCACAGGTCTATGCGTGGCGCCGCAAGGCGCTGGCTGGCGTCTGGAGCGGTTTCGCGCTGACTGGGGAACACGTCAAGCCAGTCACGTTCACGCGCTTTGAAGCGGTAGGCAGTGAGCTGGTGGAAATCGTCGTCGGCGACGTGTTGGTGCGCGTCGGCGACGATGTTGATCCCGATCGTCTGGTCAAGATCATGCGCGCGGTGCACAAGGCATGATCGCCTCAGGAGTTGTCGTTTACGTGTCGTGCCAGCCGGTCGACTTCCGCAAGGGAGCCGCATCGTTGATGGCTCTGGTGAGGGATGGCGGTCTCGACCCGTTCTCAGGAGCGCTTCACGTGTTCCGCTCGAAGCGAGCCCAACACGCGACATTCTGCATACAGTCTTCGAAGCGCTATGATTGCATATCCTTGGCATTCCCTTTTTGGACGGAATGCGGCGCGGCAATCAACGTGAGAGCGCGTATTGCCTCACGTAACGATGCTCCCCGAGATTCGAGCGTTGCCTCATCCATTTTGCTCCCGGCTTGGGGAGAAGGAGGCCGGGCGCGGTGGCCGGGGTTTCGCAGCGCCCGGCCTCCTTCGCGAGCGCGGCGGCGCCTCAGTGTGGCCTTGCGATCTCCAGGATCGGCGGCTCCTTGTTCAAGGGGCCAAACAGCAACGCATCCGCCTGTTCGCTGCGCCAGACCTTTAGCCGGACGTTCGAAGCACCTTGTCCGGGTAATCGCCGGGATACTTGGTCTGCAGTCGCGACAGAAGTTCGCTGCCGGTTCGCCATGGTTCGGCTTCGAACCAATTTCGTAAGTCGCCTTGACGAGAGGGTCAGGACGCCGCCGCCCTCTTTTGGCTTTCACAATCGGGCGATCCGTCGGCCGGATAGCACCGTCCTTCCAGGCAGTCCGCAAAGTCGCCAGGAAAAGGTTGATCGGCTGGGCTGCCCCGTCAGGGCGCACGGCGGGCGAAGTATCGGCAAGCGCAGCGAGCCGCTCCTGCATGGCGCGGATATCGCGCAACAGCAGGACAGGATCCAGTCCGGCGTAGATTTCCTGCAGACGGGAGCGGACTGCATCTGACGTGCGAGCGTCGTCAACCAGATGCGTATTCCAATGAAACCGGACGGTGATTCCGAAACGAAACCGGACAATCGCGTCCGGCTTTTGATCGGAATGCCGTCCGGTAAACCGTCGGAATCTGGAGGGTTATGTGAGGTCGCAACTGTCGTCGCGGCGAGCTCGAGCGACCTCACATAGGCCGGATTGAAGTAAGGCGCGGGTTGTTTGACGCTGTTATGGGATTAGTACAGCACGTTGTCTGACGCGGATAGCGCATTCGTCGCGCGCGGCGTCGCACTACCGAATTTGAGCTTGATCTGGCGACCGTTGCGAGCAGATTGCCGGGCGATTGGCGCCGATTTTTTGCGCTATGAAGGTGCGCTGACGGTCTTTCGATATGGCCGGGGCCAAGCGGTATCGTGCGCCGGAAAGGCGTTTGGTTTTGCGGGGATATTGCCAGTGTTCGGCTTGCTGGACATCATGTTGTATCGCACCGGAAAGATGATGGCCGCGGCGATGAAACAGGCGCGACGGTGATCCCTGTCCTGCGCATGGGGGACGTTGGCAGTCGGGGCATTCGTGGGACTGCCCGGGCTGTGACTTGCCGGCCTGCGGCTGCCCCTCTGCTGGTGATGGCTGCTTAGCAGACGGAGGTCGCCATCTTTTGCGCCGTCTCAACTGTATGCTTGACTGCGCGCCCGAATCCCGTCTGCCGCTACGCAAAGGCAGCATAGCCATCGTCATCAAGGTATAAAATCCCCCTGGTCAGGACCCATGTACAAACGCCCAAACCACTCTAATCTTCCTAGCTCTGGTGGCCCATAATCTCGACAAGCCGCTTTGCTGAGCCGAGGCAAAGCGTCCAGCCAAGCGTGCCATGACCAAGATTGAGGAAAAGTCCGTCGAGGCTCCCTGGGCGAATGATGGGCCGCGAGGATGGCGTGCACGGCCGTGAATTGGACCATGCATGAAGATCGCCTTCTTCGGAATGGCAAAAGACCGGACCAAACGCTTCCATAGCCGTTGAAACAAAGGCTTCGAAGCGAGCACCGTCGAAGCAAATCTTCCGCGCTCCTATATCCGCGAGGCCGGCGGCGCGAACGGAATCGCCTAATCTCGCGAACACAATCTTCCGCTTTATATCAGTGATCGACACTCGCATAGCCGCGGGCGTGGCCCTTGCCGTGACCGAATAGCCCTGCACAGGCCAGATGGCGCCAAATGGTCGGTCACATAACGGCAGGAAGTTAATCGAATGACCAGACGTCACCACGGCCATATCGCAGTCCAACGGCTCACGCGACCGGAAAGATAGTCCTGTGACCTTACGACGGTGACTGAGGATCGCTTTTACTTCCTGCCCAAAAACGGTTTTGAGCCCAAACCGCTCAACGAGCCGTTCAACCAGTGCCGCGCAAAAAGCATCCGGCCGGCCAGCCGCATCGTTCTCGCTGTAGATCACCCGTTTGATAACGTCGGGATATAGATCAAGGGCCGGCTCTATGGCTGTCGCCTGCTCTCGATTCAACACCTCTTGCCGAATGCCAAGCGAGCGTTTCAATTGGCGGACGCTGGCCGTCGCCTCACAGGCCTCAGTTGTAGAATAAAGGATCATTTTGCCGGACTGCTTATAGTCGAAAGACAGCCCGAACTCACGGAGCAACTCACGCAATAACTCGCTCGTGTCCGCCGCCATCCGAAGCAGATGGCTCGTATTGGCAAGGAAGCGTGCCTCGGTGCTGTTTACGAGGAAGCGCAAACCCCAGATTAGGAATTCAGGGTCTGCGTGCAATCTGATCCGATAGGCAGGGTCCCGTCCCAGCAGCATATCCGGCAAATGGCGAATGAGAGCCGGTGAGCCGAGTGCATCTCCGTAGGCATAACTTAGCTGGGCGCCGTTCGCGCGGCTCGCGCCTTGGGCGGCAGCCGCATTGCGGTCGACGATCGTAACCTCGTGACCCTCCCTGCAGAGCAGATATGCCGAAGCCACACCCACGACACCAGCACCGACGATTGCGACGCGCGCCATGTATCAGGCTCCGTCCTTGAGATGAGCGGAAAGCTCGATCTCGACTGGCGCTCTACGCGGCAATGAGGCAACGCCTAGCGCCACGCGCGCATGCACCCAGTTGTGGGGAAAGACGCGCTGCAACAGTTCGGAGGCAGCAAGCACCACTCCGTGTCTCGGCGACCCCAACGCCGGATCGTAGCGATCGAGTCTCTTGTCCAGCCGCGCCATTGCCGGCGAGCTCATAGTCGCGAACTTCGATTCTTTCCGGACGTCCATGACGCTTTTCCCTTCGGTGGCCGCACGAAGAAAATCACGTGGGCTGGGCTTGCATGCCACGCACCAAGGCGTGCGGCATAAACTGCGCTGTCAAGCCGATCCGGCACGATGAAGGTAAGGTCGGTCGACCAGCCTGCGTCGTAGAGGTTATCGTCATGAAAATGGATGGCGCCATATTCAGTTGGCGTGGATCGCCAGTCATGAAATCGCCCGGTCCAATTAAAACCTTTCATAGCCCGGGTGGGCATGTTTACCAGTCTAATATCTTGCCAGCACTGGCCGCATTCCCATGAAGTGTCAGCCGCTCAAAGGAGAAAGGAGCGTCCGCGCAACCGTGCTCTCGTCGACCGCTGCCCTGCTGAACCGCAGCGGCTGCATCGTTCCGGAAAGCCAGACAGAGTAGAAATCGCGATAGTGAGGCGAGCGCGGATCTGCCGACTGGCCGGGCAGGAGCAGGACTCGGCTATTGTCCCACCCGCCCACATCCGTGACGAAAAGATAGCTCGCGCCAACGCTGACGTTGAAGCCGCGACCGGCTTCTGTCCCACGCATCATCACAGTCGTGTAATCACCGCCTGAACGCCCACCGTCGATCTTAGGAAAAGCTTCCGAGATCGCAGGTATAGCTGCAAGTGGGTGGGAGATGGAGACCCGATGGAGATCGCCCCAACGCCATTGCGCAGGGTCGGCCCCCATCAGTTTGATCGCCTTGGCCCATCCCGCGATCAGCGCTCTATCGATGATAGCATCGCGTGCAGCAATAGGATCGCTCCCTAGCATCGTGTCCGGCGCCGAGAGCAGCCGTAGCATCTCTGAAAGGTTGATCGAACTGATCAGGTCCCTTGCAACTGGGGGAACCGCCAACTCTCGGAAACCGGACAACAGTTCGGGAAGGACCATCTCATAGAGAAAAGCGGCCGCGCTGTCCGCTTGAATCTCACAATCCCACAGGCGAAGCAGCGAAGCAGCGGGGGCGGCGTCCAGCGAGGGAGCGACCGGAAGCAGACTGACTAGCGCGCGGGCCGGCAGAGAGTGAACGTCGTGCTGGAGGGCGATACTGTCTTGCAGGGAATGTCTCGGTTGGCTGCGCAGCACTTCAGCTATGCGATCCCAGCGGAAGGAGTCGGCCCAGGAGAAGCTGATGGGCCGTTCCTTGTAGGGATAATCCGGGGGCAGGTTCATCTGATTGGCAGATGCCAGCCAGCCCTCCTCGGGATTGTAGCTGTTCGGCATCTCACCGACATCTAGCAGTCCAATCCAGTCAAACCTGCCGTCGCCGGGCGCGGGCAGCAGCCCATCGTGGTTCGGGCGCCTCGGTGTGAAGCCAATTGCATGCCAGCCGATGTTACCCTCGACGTCGGCATAGTGAAAGTTGGTTGGCCAGACGTGGAGTTTGAACGCTTCGCACAACGACGTCCAGTCGTGCGCAAGGTTGATAGCGATCATAGAAAACCGCACGTTCGCTCCCGGCAGCATCGAGACCGACGCGAAAGCCACGGCCCGGCGGCGCAAGGCATCTTGTGAAATGACGGGACGTCCTTGTGAATAGCGGAGCACCGTACGCTCGGGCATCGCTCCCTTAACCACAATCTCCTCTTCGAAGGTCTCGAAGGGCTTCCATTCTCCCTTGTGCCAATAGTGGTTAGGATCGTTTTCCCTCGTTTGAAGAATGAAAAGGTCCGTCTGGTCGATATGGAAGTTGGTGCGGCCGAAGGCGAAGCGATCGGTATGGCCCTGCATAATGCCAGGAAGGCCAGGCTCCCCCGCGCCGATGACGTCGAGCCCCGGTGCTGTCAGGTGGGCGATGTGGCGCGGGCTGGCACTTCCAATCCCAAGATGGGGATCGTTCGCGAGGATCGGCCGGCCGGTCGAAGTGCGCCAGCCCGCCACGGTCCAGGCATTGCTTCCCCGACCTGCGGGGTCAACGCGCTCCAGCCCCGGATTGTCGGACGCCAAGTCCCCACAGTCGAACGGCAGCGGCTTCGCCAACTCCGCCAATACGCCAATGTCCGCCTCCGTGACGGAAGCACAATCCAAACCTTCGGGCACTGTAAAAGACCACGCGGGACGCAGCGGGTCCATGAGCTTATCGAGGTGAAGAAGTCCGCAGGCCTGGAGCCTCGCCCGACGAACCTCATCGGTCGCGTCGCCTATCTCCGCATTGCGGATTCGCGCCAAATCACGCACGTCCCATCGCAGCGGCTTGATGTCTAATATGCTGTATTCAAGCGGCATTTGGGAAGGATTTGCCTCCAGTTCCGCGATCCGGGCATTCACGCCGGCGACATAGCCGCATGCGCACTCCAGCACTTCAGGCGGCAGCGCCATCAGTTCAGCGTCGATATCGCCGTGAAATAGAAAGAGGCGCGCCGCGCGATCGGCCGAGACGAAGCGCGGACCGAATGCCTCGGCCATTCGACCCAGGTCACGCCGATACGAAATGTCGATCTGAAATAAACGGTCACGGGCAACGACATAGCCTTGCCCGAAGAATGCGTCGCGCTTCGATTCCGCTCGAATGTGAGGGATGCCCAACTCATCGTCGATGATCCAGATTGGCGAATCGGCTCCCGCCGCGGTGATATGGCAGATAAGCTTCGCCGAGGCCAAGTGTGCCGGCTCTAAAGCCGTGGTTTCATCATTCTGAGAGTTCACGGGCAGACTTTTCACGGCATTGAGATATTTTTGCAGGCTACATGAGTATAGCGCAGTCCTTGCGCACTCTATTACGGTAGGTCTGCTACCTAAACCCCCCGTAAAGGACCAGAGAGCCAAGAACAGTAAGGTCGGCTGCCTGCGGCACAAGCGCTAGTTCCAGGCTGGATGTGGCGGTCCATTTTTCCCCTTCAGTTTGGGACGGGCGGCTGGACGTCAATGGGCTGTCGGGCGTCGGATTGCTTCACGGAATTCACTGTCAACTCACTAGATGAGGCCAATCGGTGACGGCGCTCGTCGTATACTCATCTCAAAATAGATCATAGAGCCGACGACTGGTAGACCGAAAATATTGCACTAAATATAGATCAAACTGATATCGACGCTGCGCACTAGCTCTCATGTTCCCTGTCAACGTTGAAGGCAAGGAGGCAGGCTCGCCTGAGTGGCAGGTTTGCCACGCACCCGGATCAGCTGAAGCTCCACGGGGCTGGGGGGGCTCAGAGGCGACGGTTGAGCAGCCTCTCATCCGCGGGCTGGCCAGCCTTCCGTGTCTTCGTCTCAGAGTTGCGGGTCGTAAGCCAGCACGCGATCATATGATGCGGTCCCACTTCGATGGCCGGTGGCTCTTCTTGTCGGCAGCGGTGGAATGCCAGCGGGCATCGGGGGTGAAAACGACAGCCCTTCGGCACGCGGGCAGCACTCGGGATTTCACCCTGCAGGACTTTTATGCCACCGCGGGGCCCCTCATTGCGAACCTGGGGCGTAGCGTCGCGCAGGGCGATTGTGTACGGATGCTGAGGGTTCAGCGTGATGTCATCCGCGCTGCCGACCTCGACTACCCGGCCGAGGTACATGACCGCAATTCGGTCGGCGATCAACCAGGCGAGCGGCAGGTCATGCGTGATGAATAGTAGCGCGAGGTTCTGCTTGTCGCGAAGATCGATAAGCGCCTGGAGGATCTGCGCACGGATCGAAACATCGAGCATAGACACTGGTTCATCGGCAACAATGAGGTCCGGCTTGACCACGAGCGCGCCGGCGATGACGACGCGCTGACGCTGCCCGCCGGACAACTCATGCGGAAAGCGCGCGAAGAACTCGTGAGGAGGCTTGAGCCCGGCGACTGACAGAGCTTCACTCACCCGTTGAGTGAGTTGGTGGTGGTTGTCGACCAGCCTCAGCGAGCGCAATGGCTCCGCCACCGCATCGAACACGGTGTGGCGTGGATTGAGCGCCTGATAGGCATCCTGGAAAATCATTTGGACGCGGCGCCGATAAGGATGCAAAGCCGAGGAGCCCTGCAGCGATGTCATGTCTTCGCCCTCGAACAGCAGCTTGCCGCCGGTAGGCTCGACCAGCTTGGTGATGACACGGCCGACCGTCGTCTTGCCGCTGCCGGATTCGCCAACCAGGGCGACAATCTCACCGCGGCCTATGGCGAGGTCGACCCCGTCGACAGCACGGACAACGTTCCTGGGCCGTCCCAACACTCTGTCGAACAGCCCGCCCTGGATGGGGAAGCGGGCCTGTAGGTCTTCTAACCGCAGGAATTGGGTGTTGTCAGACATGAGCCGCTACCTCGTCTGAATTCGTCGGGGAGGAGCTGTGAAGGTGACAGGCAACACGGCCCTGCGCGCTACCAGCAAGGGCGGGAATGTCAATTTTGCAAACCGGCATGACCGACGGGCAGCGCGGATGGAACGGGCAGCCCGGTGGTCGTTTCGGCAGGGTGGGCGGATCACCAGGAATGGGACGCAACACCCTTACACCCATTGCCGGGTTCGGGATCGATTCGATCATCAGTCGAGTGTAAGGGTGCTTGGGGGCTGCGAAGACATCAGCCACGGCGCCATCCTCCACAATCCGGCCGGCATACATGATCATGACGCGGTCACAGGACTCGGAGACCACGGACAGGTCGTGGGTGATCAACATGAGTGCAAGATTGAACTTCGATCGCAACTCGACCAACAGCTTGAGGATCTGAGCTTGGTTGATGACATCGAGCGCCGTGGTCGGCTCATCGCCGATGACGATTGAGGGCTTGCAGGCCAGCGCCATGGCGATCATCACTCTTTGCCGCATACCGCCAGACAGCTGGTGTGGGTAGGAGGCGCCGCGGTCAGCAGGGATCCCGACGAGTTCGAGCAATTCCCGAGCTCTCGCAGTCGCCTGGTCGCGCGACAGGCCAAGCTTCAGCATGCAGGGCTCGGCGATCTGCTTTATGATACGGTGAACGGGATTAAGAGCATTCATCGCGCCTTGGAAGATGACGGATGTCTCGCTCCAGCGATGTGACCGCATCGCTGCATCATCGTCGATTGGCAGTCGGGCGCCACGATAGCGCACCTGGCCGCCGCTTACCCGCGCGTTGGGCGATAGCAGACCCGCGATCGCCATGGCGGTCGTCGTCTTGCCACTGCCGGATTCCCCGACGAGGGCGACGGCCTCTCCGGCGCGGAGGTCAAAACTCACATCTTGTATCGCAGGCAGGGAAACGGCCTTCAGTCCATAGTCGACGGAAAGCCCATCAACCGACAGAAGCGAAGCGTTGGCCTTTTGCGAGATATCGCTCATGGGATCACACGTCGGAGGGGGTTGAACGTCTCGTCGAGCGCATTGCCAAGGAGAACGAAGCTAAGTGCGACGGTCAGGACGCACACCCCCGGTGCACCGAGATACCACCATGCACCCGAACTGGCGGCGCCAGCCCGCTGCGCCAGGGAAAGCAAAGTGCCCCATGAAGGCTGCAACGGATCCCCAAGGCCGATAAATGAGAGTGCCGTCTCGGTATAGATCGCCCCGGCTACGACCAGCGCACCATTGGCGGCGATCTGCGGCACGAGGTTGGGCAGGATATGCCGGACCATGATGCTGAGGTCGTTGCTGCCCGCGACTCTGGCGCGATCGACGAAGGGGCGCTCGCGAAGCGACAGCGTCTGACTGCGGATGATACGCGCGACAAATGACCAACTCGTCAGGCCGATGACGGCGATCACCACAAAAAGAGACGTACGAAAGCCTAAGATTTGCCGGCCGCGGCCCACGACCTCGATAAAAACGGGTGCAATAACCAAGGCGAGAACGAAGGGCGGGACGATGAAGAAGAAATCCGCCATTCGCATTAGCCAAGTGTCGATCTTACCCCCAAAGTAGCCCGAAATCATGCCAATCATGGTGCCGACGATGAGGCTGATCACGGTGGCTATCAGCGCGATCGTCAGGGAAATTCGGGCGCCATGGACTACGAGATTCAGCACGTCTCGCCCCACCTCATCCGTGCCAAGCAGGTGTTGGCCGTCAGGGGGCATCAGGAAATCGCCGGTTGCGTTAGCTGCCGTTTGGAGCGGGCCGACGAGCGGTCCGGGCACCGCTGCTAATGCGAGAAAGAAAACCAAAGCCGCCACGCCAACCCAGGCTCCGCCCCGTTCGAACAGCCGGCCCAAAAAGTCTTTTGTCGTCCGGAGTCGAACCCGCCGACGCGATTCCGCAACAACTTTGGTCATTGTCTAACCCTCGGATCAAGAAGGCCGTAGACCAGGTCGGCAACCAGGTTTGCAAATACGATCGAAGCCCCGAGCAACAAGAAGATGCCCTGCAGCACAGGATAATCTCGGGCGTTGAGCGCCTCCACCGTCAAGCTCCCAATCCCCGGCCAAGCGAATACGCTTTCGACTGTGATGGCTCCGGCCACCACATAGCCTAAATTGAGCGTCACCAACGTCACGACAGGCAGCATTGCATTGCGGAAGCCATGACGCATCAGCATCTGGCCACTGCTCAATCCCTTAGCCCGGGCTGTAATCATATAGTCCTCCGCTACTACGTCGCTCATGGCAGCACGCGCCACCAGCACGTATTGGCCCATCAGCCCCAAGGCTACCGTCGAGGCTGGAAGCACGAGATGCCGCAGGTAATCGGCCAACCAGCCGAGGGATCCCGTGATGGCGCCGGGGGAAGACGCCCCATAGCCAGGAAGCCAGCCTAGTCTCGTGCTGAACACAACGACCAGGAGCATGCCGAGCCAGAACGACGGTGTCGAGTAGAGGACCAAGGAGCCTCCAGTGACGACATTGTCGAACGCCCCCCCCCGGCGCCAGCCCGCATAGACCCCAACCGCGACCCCGAGTAAGATTGCGATGAGCTGAGCCACACCGACGAGTGCGATAGTGACCGGCAGCCGCTCCAGCAGAAGGTCGACGACACGCCTGCCCCTGAATTTGAAGCTATAGCCAAGGTCGCCCTTTGCCGTTGCCGACAAATAGTCCAGCATCTGATCCGGAATGAGCGGCCGATCGAGGCCCCAGCTCACGCGCTGCGCCTCGATCCGTTCTGCAGTCACAGCTGTGCGTGCGCCTCCCAAGAGCATTCCGGCGGGATCGCCCGGTATAATCCTGAACAAGATGAAATTCAGAATCATCACCATCAGAAGCGTCACAGCCGCCCTGACCAGAATGTTTCCGAGGCGTCGACTCATCTGTTGTCGCCCTTCATAAAGTCCACCTTCCCCTTCACGAGGGCGACTTCAAAGCGGCCTCAAACGATCGAATGGAAAGTAGCCCCACTGGGACACCATGTCCTCTGTCCCCCAACCCTCGAAGCACTCCTTGCGATGGGCCTCGAGCAGAAATGGGTAGTCTAGTATAATATAGGGCGCTTCAGCGTAAATGAGGCGTGACGCTTGATCAACAAGAGCCTTAAGCTTCTTAACATCGACAGTTACATTGGCTTCCGCAGCAAGCTTGTCAAATTTTTCATTTGACCAATACGCCCTGTTTGTGGTTCCGATCAGCTTGCTGCTGCCTAAGCCGAGTATGTCGTTAGGCGTAGAACTGAGCCAAGTGTTGGCAACGACCAGATCCCAACCTCCGCCTCCTTTCGCCGGAGCTGCGGTGCGGGCACGGAGGGCGCCGGACTCTAGTTGCGTGACGGAAACGGGAATGCCAATTTGCCCCAACCAGCCAGCGATGAGCTGGACAACCGCAGCCGGGATCTCCACGTTAGGCGCGCCATTTGCGGTTATCAGCTCGAGATGGAAGCTGTTGCCCTCCTTGTCTTCCCTGACGCCGTCGCCGTTGGTATCCCGATAACCGGCGGCATCAAGTCTACGGGACGCCTCTGCGAGATCGAATTGCCGCCTTATGTCGCTAAGGTCCGAGTAGTAATCAGCCGCGACTGGCATTACTAATCCCACGCCGGGGTCAGCATGTCCGCGCTTTGCTCGATCAACAATGGCTTTCTGATCGATTGCGTAGCCGATGGCATCGCGAAACGCGGGATCCTGAAGTGCCTTGGTGCTGCCTGCTCCCTGCCCGGAGAGAGTATTGAACGCAAGGTAGTCCCGCTGTTCGATTTTCGATTGCCCGACTATGATGGCGGGATCCTTCGCGAATTCAGCCGATTGGGAAGCCGTCAATCCGTAGGCATAATCGAAGCTGCCGCTCTTCAGTCCCTGGGCGACGGGATCAACCGTATCGAAAATGTTAATGATGAGGCCAGCCGTTGCAGGGCGCCCCGCGCGAAAATACTCGTTGGGCGTGAAGCGGGCAAACTGGCCCTGCTTGAACTCCGATACGATCATCGGCCCTGTGCCAACCAGCGGCGGATCGTTGCGGAAGGTGCCGCGCGCATCGGCGTAACTAACATCTTTCCAGATGTGTTCAGGAACGATCATTATGTAGTTGTCGGCTGGCCAACGGGTTGGAGCCTTGGTCACGATCTGTAAAGTCTCGTCGTCGAGCGCCGTGATCGAGGCGACGTTCTCGAGGCCGTCAGTGGCGTTCCAACCGACGTTCAGTTCGTCGGGCTTGCCCATGGACTCACGAAGATAGTTATAGGTGAACGCCGCGTCCTTCGCCGTGGCGGGCCGGCCGTCCGACCATTTCATCCCGGGCCAGATTTTGAAGGTCCAAGTAAGGTTGTCGTCGGCGACAGACCACTCCTTGGCAAACCCCTTCCGGTCAGGGTGGCGTTGTGCGTCCACGCCGACCAACATGTCGTAGGTGAAAATCGTCGGCCAGGCAGCGCTAGATGTTGCAAAGGGATTCAAGCTGTCCGGGGCGATCACTGCGGCGAGGCGCACGATGCGATCTTCGCACGACGATGCGGCGAATGCTCTCGATTTAAACATCCAAGTAGCTGCGGATCCTGCCAGGATCGCCTTAAGTGCCGCGCGGCGGCTTGGTAAGCACTCAATCATTTTTGGTCCTCCCTCTTGATAATATGCGACTACTGCGACTTCCCTGGCACCACGGCGTCGCGGATGCCGGTGCGCGCCTTAAAAGGCGGTGAAGCGCTGCTTGTCGATGACGATGTCACGCTCCTGCGGTTAACCTCGGGACAGATCTGCCCGAGCGGCGAGGCTGCGACGCTGTGAAGCGGCCGGCTACGCTCATCCAGAGATCCGTACCGTTGCCGCGGTACCTCTTGATTCGAGGGAACCTCTTGATTCGAGCCAATGGCGCGTGTAAATGATCGGATAACCGGCTCGTCGACAAGCGGCCAACACTTTCTGGGCGTTGCCCAGGACGTCTGGATAGCTCTCCGCTGGCCAAGCACCCTCGCGCAGATTTTCGTCTTGCAGATCAACGGCCAGGGCGGCGGTTCGCTCCGGCCGGAACCAATTAGCCATGTCCGTCCTCCTCTGCTGCCCATACGCCGCGGTACCCACCGGTCTAAACCGAAATACTGCGACGAAAGTTACACTGGAGTGACAGGCCACCGAAGAGATAAAAAATAGCGCCCGGTATAGATGCTATTTATAGCAGGTCTCGTCAGTAGAAGCTTGTAGGCTCTACCTGGCAATTGCCCAAGCGCCTCAATCCAATCGAGTAGGCCTTTGCCAAGACCAAGCGCCGGATACGCTTCCGGCAAAGGATGAGAGAAGCTCTCTTCTGTCGGGCTATCGCATCAGGCTCTGCATGCGGCGCGGCAATGAACATGAGAGCTCGTATTGGGGCCGATGCGGGCGCATTGGGGCCGATGATGGTGTATTGGCGACCGTACGCGATGCGGCGTAGCGCCGTGCTGATCGGTAGAGCTTCGATATCAGCGTGGCGGCCTCCAGCCCTTCGAACCGACAATATCTTGCGCACAGCAGCTGTGGGGTTGGCAGCGTCTGGTGACGCTCGCACCTCAGATGCAGCCGGCTCCCGTGCGGGACATGATCAGAGCGCGATCTCGGATAGGACCGCAGGGTAGTTGGGTCGGCCCCGATCGCGAAGCGGCCGGGCGGGCACGTCAAGACCAACCAGTGGGACGCCGTCACGCTGGCACAACTGCTTCGGGCGGGCGAGCTGACCGGAGTCTGGGTCACGGACGCGGTCCACGAGGCTGCCCGCGATCTGCTGCGAGCCCGCGAAGCCGCAGCCGACGATCTGCGCCGCACACGCCAGCAGCTACTTTCCTCCGCCATGCGGGATCTACGAGCGGCGGTGATTGGAGCTTGGCTTGGCCGCCAAATTTCGAGCACACAGCGCAGCAAACCGTGGTCCAGGAAAAGATGCGATCGGGACGCGGCTTAGCGATTACACCGCCTGGCGAGCAGTTGCGCGCCATGGTGCCAACTTGGTCCATGGCGCGGGGCCTGCGTGCGGCGTGTGGAGCAGCGGGGTATCTCGCCGATGTCCTCACCAGGATCCTCAAGGCTATCCCAACAAGCCGGATTCGCAATCCCTGCCTTTGGCCTACGTCAACAAGCTCCAGCTAATAGGCCGTGGGCTGAGAACAGCTGTTACCTCATCCAACCATTCTCCGCCACCTTCAAGCGGCTCCGCCGCGTCGCTCCGCTACAACAAGCTGCTTGCCAGATTTCACGGCCTCGATCATACTTGCAACACAGCAGTACGATTTAAATCGTTAAATCGCCACTTCTCCTAGGTAAACACGCAACGTAGATCATTGTCCAATCTTGCCCAGTGGATTATTGCAGTTATATCGTGGCAGCTTTGTCGCTAGACATTGCACAGCATGCCATTCTATTAGAGTCGGCGTTCAAATAATCGCAAAATGTTGACACTATGAGGATTACCGTAGCTGTTCAAGGCACAACCGCCTTGTTAGCTCGATAATGACTGGATTCGACACCGTTATTCCTTTTCGGCTGGAACCGGTGTTATCGCCCAGTCGATTAAGTCGACGGCGCGTCGAAGTATCGCCTTAGTTCGATCGTGGGTGGGTGAAGTGGCGATGACGTGTCCGATGCCGTCGCCCACATCGCCTTTTCTGACAATCGGCGTCATGGGTTGAACGTATAATTTGACCTCGGCGACGCCTGATACGGCAGCCGCCTGCCTGTCGCCCGCGATCCAATCGAGGATGCCATCGCGATCAGCAACTAGGTACTGCGTGGCCGCAGTGTGCGAGTGCCTTCTACGCAAATCGCAATCGTCGCCGATAACAAGTTTGATGTGTTCGGTGATGAGATCGACGCCGTAAGCCAACTTGATCATTTGAGGATCGGGCGAGCCACCAAGGCGCGGATTGACTTCAATAACGACTGGGCCACGCTTCGTCCACCGGAATTCAACGCCCGTTGGCCCCCAGCCAAGGCCGAGAGCGCGCAAACAGCTCAGCGAAACATCGGCGATACGATCATGCTCGTCGCCACTCAGCGGGGCCGGATAGATACTCGAACGATAGACGAAATACGGTGGGGGTCCGAAGTCAAGGTTGCCAATTGCAATGACCTCACTCCCCATTAAGATGGCCCCATAAAGCGGGCCCTGTGCGAATTCTTCGACCAGTATCCTTGGTGAAGACCGCGATACGTGCTTGCCGCTCAACAGAAATGCGGCATGTTCGGCTAACTCATCATTATTGCTGCACAATCGAACACCGCGGCTGCCGCTGCCCACCACTGGTTTAAGAACCACCGGCAGCCCGATCTCCATGGCAGAGCTTTTCACGTCTGCCGCATCCGCTGCCAAATGATAGGCAGGCACTGGAACGCCAGCCTCCGCGAGAAGCTGACGTTGAATAAATTTATCACAGCATCGTTCAATAGATGCGGGGTTCGGTCCCGGTAGATCGAAATGATGGCAGAGCTTGGCAGTTATTGCACAGAACCTCTCTAATGCGCACGTAATGCCGGCAATGCTATAGATCTCGCTTAGGCGGGAACATTCGCGAATCAGAGCGGAAAGATCTTCTGTATCGACATGGATCGCCTCAATCCTTTCCGCAGCAATGTAGTCATACTGCGCCGGATCGGCCGAGAGAGTAATTGGATGAAGGCCCAGGCGCTGGGCCGCTTGGACCTGTAGCAGACCGTTGCCTCTTGGATGACCTTCAATCAGGATCAGCACTCTTCTTGCCATTAGCTTTTAACCCCACGTTGGTGCTACACGGCGTCCGGGTTTAGATCAGACACCCAGTTGTTTCACTCGTACCTCACCTCAGACCATGTGAACGTAGCATCGTCCGCGATTTGCAATCGCGAAGATTCTGCGAAGTTATATGATGGGTCTGTTGCATTCCTTTTGATCACTGGCACTGTCGAAATTAGCCCGTCTTGTGCACGACGATGGGGCTCTGGGGCTGGCGGATATAGCTTAAGCGATTGATTTGGCGTCGGATCCGGTTGCTTATGCCAACCTTCCATCGCATCTCGCGAGATCCACACCGCCATGACCGAGGATACGTTGCTGCCGCTTTCTGTTCAGCCGTCGGACGCACGAAGATCACAGCTGCGAGCGGTCGCATCACGTCGGATGGCGGCGTCATGCTTCGGGCGGCCGCCGAACGGCGTTTGCGACTGGCCGACCGGCTTGCGGCTGCGGATCCATGATCCACGTGATCGAGCGCGTGTAAGCACGCCATGGCCGACATCCTGCGCGCCCGCATCTTAGCCGTCGCCTGCGGTCATGAGGATGCCACCATCTCAACCGACTGCGCACCGATCCAGCCTTCAAGCGGGCCTGCGGACGGTTGCCCGATAGCGGGCTCGGCTGCGCTCGCAGCCGACCTGCTCGCGGCTGGAGAACCTACCCGACAGCGGGCCGTCATCCGGTTCGGCCGCGTGCTGGTCGATTTGTCGCTGTCGAGCTACGCCGCGCTGCCGAAAAGCGTCACGCTAGACGTCGACGATGCGCTCGACGTCGTTCACTGCCATCAGCAGCTGTCGCTCTTTAAGCCCGCTACGACGAGCGTTGCCTCCTGCCAATGCATGTCTAGGACGCTTGGAGTATCTCGCAGCCTCGCGCATCATCCACGCAGGTATGAGGGAGCCGTCATGCTGCGAAATGACCACCAACTCGGTTCCACGGGGCATAGCTCCTCAGAATAAGTACCGTCACACGGCAGCTAGGATGAAATGGGTAGTAGATCCGCCCTTCTTCCGGCTGTTGGCGGACAGTTTGTCGTTCTTGAGCAGCCACGAGTCATAATGCTCACTTTCTATGTCATTGAAAATCAAAGCGCTGTTGAGCGGGGATCGGCTGTTAGCGGACGCTGCGGGGCATTCTGCGTGCGATAGGCGGCGATATCCGCCGCCTTGAACGCCCAGGGCGCGCCATAGCACACTTGCCGCCCTTCGATGATGCCGAGGCGGGCCATGCGCAGCGCCGTCATCACGCTCACATCCATGATTGCGCGGCAGCTTCAAGCGTAATCTCGCCCCGCTCAGCCCATTCGCTCGCGCGGTGGACGGCAATGCCGTAATGGCTGCGGAACGAACAGATCCGCGCCTGGGTCCAGCCATTGCCTCGCCCGGTCGGCTTACCGGCGCGATTGAGGAGCCGCGCAATCTGACGGTCGGGCATCAGGCGCGCCAGCTCGCGGACCAGCGTCAAAGTATCTGCGGGAACTGTCCAGCGATGCTTGCCGGCGGCGTTCATCTTGAGCTTCAATGCCGTGTGGTCCCCTCCCTGCCAATGCAGGAACATCTCGATAACGCCACCTTCGATGCGGGCGACGATCTCGCTCAAGGCTGCGCGAACGATTCTCTTGCGCGTCACAGATGTTGCTGCCGGGTGTGACCAGGCGAGATCGAGATCGGCGCCGAGCCGCATCAGCTGGGCCCGTTCCTTCTCTCCCAGCGGAGATGGTGTTCTCGCCTCGAGCACGGCAATCTCGCCATCGATCTGGTGCACGGCTTCAAGCGCCTTGTTCCAGCGGCGCTCCAGCTCGCCAGCGACCAGACGATTGGCAGGGTCGACAGCATCGTATTGCTGACGCGCATGGACAGCCTCGTAACGAGCCCGCTGCAGTGCCAGCTCGAGCTGCCGCTGGGCGGCCGACGTCTCGCTCGCTTGAGCCTGGAGCGCCTTGGTTGCGGCGTCGACACCGAGCGGCTTCAAGGCGCCAAGAACTGCGGCGCCGACAGCCTGATCGGCGCGCAAGCCGCCGAACGAGATGCACCGCTTGGTGCCATGATTGACGAGCGCTCCCTCGCAGTGATAGCGCCCCGCCTTGCCGCCGTAGGCGACATACATCTTGCGGCCGCAATGGCCGCAACGCAGAAGCCCGGCGAGAAGCAACCCCCCGCGCCGTACCGCTCCTCTGGCGGTGGCGCTAGCTTTGCTGGTCGCGTTATTGGCAATCACCTGTTGGTTCCTCTCGAACTCGCTCCACGTAATGTAGCCTTCGTGCTGGTCCTTAAGCAGGACGTCCCATTCCATCTGAGGATGCCGCAGCCCGCGCCGCACGCGCTTGCGGCCCTCCTCAATGATGACCTTGCTTGTCGTGCGCCCGAAAGCATAGGCACCCGCATAGACGGGGTTGGTCAGAACGTTGTGCACAGTATTGTAGAGCGGCAGCTTCCAGGCGATGAGGCGCCCCTCTAAATCATGCGACTTAACGGGCAATGCAACGCCTTCGTCTCTGAGCCACACATGGACTTGCCGCACGCTCTGCAGCTCGGCAAACTTCGCGAACACCAGCCTCAACGCATCCTGCACGCGCTGGTCCGGATCCTTTTCGATCCGCTCGGGCCCGGTCTTCACATAGCCGGCGGCGACACCGAGGAACAACGCGCCCCGGCGGGCTTTCTGCTTCAGTGCCTCCTGCGAGCGCTGACGGAACAGCGACAACTCGAGCTCGCTCATCGTGCCTTTCATGCCAAGCAATAGCCGATCATTGGGATGCCGAGGATCATAGATTCCGTCCTCGTCGACGATGACGGTCCCGACCAATCCACAGAACTCGATCAGCGTATGCCAGTCGCGGCCGTTGCGCGCCAACCGAGAGGCCTCGATCGCGAACACGGCGCCGGCATGCCCTTCGCAGATCGCCCCCAGGAGCGGCTCGAAACCTGGTCGATTGATGCCGCCGCCCGAGCGGCCGAGATCATCGTCGATGACTTCGATCGTGGCCCAGCCGAACTGCCGAGCGCGATCGGCGAGCCCGTATTGCCGGCGCCGGCTCTCCTGATTGTGCATAAGCTGATCGGCCGTCGACTGACGGATATAGACGAAGGCGCTGCGCAAGATGATCTTGGTCATTTGCGATCTCCCCGTTTGCCAGTGCCATCGCGATCTCGCGCAGCAGGGTCTCCACCAGCATCGGCAACTCGGTCTCCTGGGCGGGTGTCAGCACAACGCTTGGCTCGCTCACTTCGAACAGGCTTGGTTGGGGGCTTTCGAATTGGCGCTTCATTCGGGTCTTTCTCCGTCGTTGAGTCGGACTGGAGAAATCCTAAAAGCGCATCGATCTCGGCGCGCAGAGATTGCAAGGCCCCAAGGGAAAACCGCGGCTCAGCCGATAGCTTGAAGTGTGTCGCCGCCTCGCGCGTCATCCACGCCGGTATGCAGAAAAGGGAGCCGTCAGGCTGCGGAATGACCACCAACTCGGTTCCACGGTAGGCATAGCGCCTCAGAATGAGCACCGTCTCACCGCAGCGCGGATGAAATGGATAGTAAATCCGCCCTTCTTCCGGCTGTTGGCGGGCAGCTTGTCGTTGTTTTGAGCAGAGCCTGGATGATGCGGATGTCGGTGACGTTCTCCAGAGGATGCGTGGCGAAGCTGTGCCTGAGCGTGTGGACCGTCCCCCGCTTGTCGATGCCGGCGGCCGCCGAGCGACAGGCCGAATACAATACCTGCACAGCGATAGGGCGATCGGGGCAGCGCGGGGAAACAGCCAGTCCTGCGGCTTCGACAACCGCCAGTAGGCCCCGGGATGCGCAGAAGTTGCGCCTATCGCATCACGGCGCGGTCCCAATAGCCGCCCTTGCTCGACCCGAACGACGCCGCCTCCCCCATTGATGTCGCCGACCTTTAGGCCGACGGTCTCCGAGGCGCGAAGGCCAGCAGCGTAGGCTGTCGTCAGGGCCCTGCGCGTCTTCAGGCTCGGGACCGCTTCCAGGAACCTGACCACCTCGTCGGCGCCACCACCGGCAGCGTGCGTGGCAAGCGGGCGTGGACAATGCGCTCCGGGATCTCGGTGTGGCGCAACGTCACGCGGTAGAAGAACCGCAGCGCGCACGCCGTCTGGTTCAGTGCCGAAATCCCCGTGGAGCCCAGATGCACCTGGAAGGCGGCAGGTACTCAAGGCCACCCCGGTCAGGGTGCGGCCAAAGTAGCTCGAATGCACCGCCACCCCATGCACGTACGATCGCTGGGTGGCCGGCGACAGAGTACAGATCGTCATGTCCTCGATCTGCGCCGGCGAAGAGGGGTCAACTTGAATATATCTCATTGCACCTTTCTCGAGATAGCGCTTCAACAGCCGCAATCCTTCAAACAGAAGCGTCACCTGCCAACCGATCTGCCAAATGCCGCTGGCGGCTTCTTCAATCGCACAACCGAATTGCAGGAGAACAGCGCCCAAATACCACTAATCCCGCAATTCCAAACCCGCCGTCCGCTTCGATCAGCATGCCAGATCTACGGAGAGTTCATGGCCGACTACAGCTCTGTCCCTGATTAATATTGATTTAGTGGCTTCCTCCCGCTCATCGGACCAGGGATGCCTCACTATTCGGCTTCTCTTCGAGTTCCGGACCGACACCGGTTCCGAAATAGCGTATGCGGGCAACATCGAGGATTCGATTGACTAAGCTCGAGAAGCTGTATCCAGCTGTCGTTGCAGCGTCGAGATAAGTCGTGCCGCTACCCAATGCCGGCATGGAGTTTATCTCAAGAACAAACGGCTGGCCGGAGCCGTCAATACGGAGGTCAATACGCGCGTAATCCTGGCAATGGCACGCACGGAAGGTCGCAATCGAAACATCGCGCATCACCGCCTCCACCTCGCTCCCGAGTTGCGCTGGACAAAGCGTCCCTGGCGCCGCGACCGCCATGGTCTTGTGTTCGAACGTATAAAGACGCGTTTCGAGTTCACCGAAGTCACGTTCCACCATAGGCAACACCTCCGGCTCTTGGTTTCCCAGAAGCGCGACATAAATTTCCCGCCCCTCAACATATTCCTCCACGAGCGCATCTTGCGCATACTGCGTGACGACCATTTCTACAGCCGACCTTAATCGTGCAGTGTCATGTACGAGCCGCAATCCCAAGCTGTTGGATTCGTGACGCGGCTTCACCACTACTGGGAATCGTAGGTCGCCCGTACTCTCGGTCCCGCGACGCATCACTCGAAAGTTCGGCGTCGGCACTCCAAGACCGCGAATAACGCTCTTGGTGATCACCTTGTCGAGCGCCAGCGCATGCCCTAGGGGGCTCGATCCGGTGTACGGGACGCCCGCCATCTCGAGCATGGCCGGAACGTGGCTGAAACGGCACTCGCCCTGAATTCCTCCCGCACAGTTGAAAACCATCCCAGAGGGGCGGCCTTGCGGATTGGGGGGCATGAATCGTTCAAGTGTGGGGATCAGTTCTCTATCACCATTGCACAGCAGCGTCTCATGGCCGCGTTCTTGCAGCGCCGCCACCAAACTTTCGACAGTTTCGCGATCGTCATCCACGGGGGCAACTTGACCGAACCGGTTAATCACGCTCGCTTTATCATGGCTCCACACAACGGCTACCTTCATTGAAACTCTCCTGGATGTTTTGCTTGCTTTCACTTCGTTCGATGACGAATTGACCAGGCGCACCTCGCGCCGACGGCGCGATTTAGCGAACCACTGGCAGGTCGCTCCCCTGCGCAAGGCCGACGCATGAAGACATGGAAGACCCTCCCACTTGGCTGGTTTCAGCGGGATCGACGCTCTCTTGTCACTATTTGCGGCCACGTAGCTGCTGCACGTGCCCAAGCTGGGTTCTCTGATCTCAGCTTTGAGGTGAAACGTACCATTGCCAGCGATCTGCAGGCGCAAAGGTTCTGTGAAAATTATATGACGTGTCTTGTCGATCCGATGGGAGACGTCTTCACGAAATGACGCAAAGGGGCTAGGATGGCCGGTCTCGCACGTTACGCTCATCAGCTGTTTCAAGCCGATGTCGCGCGTGAGTTTTTTGGCGGCTCAAGCGGGTGAGCGAGATGAGCGAGCATTTGTCTCTGGACGATACGCGAACAATGCTGGGGCTCGATGAAGAGCTTCCACCCGAAGGACGGTTCGGGCGATCAGGGCGCAATGTCCCTCGCGATTGTGGGTGAAAACCGTTGCATTGGCACGCCGGCTTATACCGACCAGTTAGAAAGCAGATTGCAGTCAATCTGCTCCAGCAGTTGCCGCTCTGAAAGAACCGAAAAATCGCTTGTAGCACTGTTGCCTGCAGTAACATGTCGGGGGATCGACAGCCGTCGCCTGCCCGAATAGAGCGCCTCGCCATGCAAATGACCAAGCACTTCATCGAATGATCGCCGGATCGCCCGCAAAGGAAGACCCAAAGGAATGCGCTTCTCTTATGATAAAAGGCTTTGATCCTTCACCACGACCGCGTATCCGCAACCATTTGGTTGGCCAGCGGAAATAGTCATCGCCGTAGAGGCCCTTCAAAGTAGATTTGACAGACAGTGCCATAGGTAATCGATGCCAGAGCGAAAAAGCGCTCGCGCAGAGCTCGCTCGTGGTAGCGGAGCCAAAGGATTCGTCCATAGCGGACACATACCGCCCATCGGCCATGTGCGGGATGAGAACCGCTGCGGGCCGGCGGTCGATAGCGTTGACGCGCCCCACCGGTACGGAATAACAGGAGCGACGCTTGGCGTGTTCGACCGGCGGCAAAGCAAACGTCGCATCAGCCCCGCGCCCTTTGTACGATGTCATGGATTCGTTGGCACCTGCGCTGCGCCGATTCACCCCGCACATAACCATCCAGCGCAACGGTCTCAAAAGGTCTATACACGCAACACCGCCATCGACGCTCGCTGGCGTGTACCGTGAAGCGTCAACCCGCTTGTTCAGCCTACTCGAATGATTTCCGCGGTTGTGGCTCGCCAGGTGACGGAGAGCAGTCTCCAGCGTAGCCAAATCGACATTGTGTAAGCTTCGTCGGGCCTGCGATCAGCAAATTACAGATTTTGATTTCAGCCAAACCGCTGAAAACCGCCACAGAAGGTGCATTCATCGCCACTTCCGAACAGTTGGCACGGATCTTGATACTATCGTTCGCGACTGGGCAGCATATGGCGGCCGGAGGCGCCGCCGACGGTTTATCCATCCCCAAATACAGGAACACCCATGAATACTCCCGATCAGCAGACGGTACTGCACCACGCCACGCGCAACCAGAATGAGCGGGTCCTTATGCCGGCGCAGACACGTGGCCGATGAGGACGTAAACTATCGTGGCTGCTGAGTGACTGTGAAGGTCAGCGCAGGGGTTATCATGAAGCTACTGACTGCCGGGTGGCGAAACTGGGTCAGAATACGATATAGGATGCGAGCGCCTGCAGATGCGATCGAGGTTCCCGGCGCTCTTCCCATTGTCAGATCAAGCAAGTGGCCGGTGGGCGGGTATTCCAGCTGAACGTCTCACCCCTGACTTCCCTCAACGGTGGTTGTTTGGCCTCACCGAGCAACACCCGTTCGGTTCCGGAGCCGGACAATAACAGAGCTTCGTATCTACAAGAGCAAAAGGACCCCGCCGAATGACAAGGTTAGCCATCACAGGCGACAGCATCATCCAAAGGCGATTGAACAGTAGGAGCGACCCAGATCTTATTCCGTTGTTCGATTTGGTTCGTGGCGCCGATGCTGCCTTCACCAATCTCGAAGTTCTGCCCAATGATTATCATGGTGACCCTGCGTTTGACAGCGGAGGATCACATTTTGGCGCGCCGGCATGGATCCTTGACGAATTGATGGACGCCGGCTTTGACATGTTCGCCACATCAACCAATCACAGCATGGACTATAGCATTTCCGGCCTCGAATATGCCCTTCATGAGCTAGATCGTCGAGATCTTTGTCACGCCGGTTGCGGTCGGAATCTTGAGGACGCCAGGCGGGTTTCCTATCTCACAACGCCATCAGCAACGATAGGAATGGTGGCGTGTGCCTCGACTTTCGCGAGAGGGCAGCAGGCGAGTAGGCAGACGAGGGCAATGCAAGGCAGGCCTGGTCTGAATCCGCTTCGTGTGGAGAGCATATATGAAGTCACGCAAGAGCAGCTCGATCAAATAAAGAGCGTCGCTCTTGATTTGGGGATCGAGCAGCTCCGGCGCCTTGACATCGATCTCGGGTTTGCCTTTGAGGCGCCAACTGACACCTTTCCATTGAATGGGATGAATTTCCGGGCAGGTTCTCAGCCCAGGCATATCCGAAAGCCGAACAAGCAGGACCTTTTCGAAATCTTGCGCTGGGTCGAAGAAGCGCGACGTATGTCTGACATAACATTGGTTAGCATACATGCGCATGAGCAGGGAAGGACGGAAGAGGAGCCGGCCGAATTTGTCTCAGAATTTGCGTACGCATGTATAGATGCCGGAGCCGATCTAATTGTCGGTCATGGACCACACATTTTGAGAGGCCTTGCTTTCTATAAAACGAAACCGATATTCTACAGCCTCGGAAATTTTATCGGCCAAAATGAGTTGGTACAGCGCCTGCCGGCAGATTCATACGATTTGTTCCGGGTAGAAGAAGATCATACGCCCGGAGCGCTTTATCAAAAGCGCACCGATGGCGACCGTATTGGATTTCCTGCACATCCTCGATATTGGCAGACGGTATTGCCAATCTGCGAATTTCAAGACCATGAACTCGTCTCTTTGACTGTTCACCCAGTCTCACTGGGTCTCGGCGAAGGCTTTCATAGACGGGGAAGGCCGAGGCTAGCTTCAGGTGAAATGGCATCGGTCATCCTCGAACGGTTCGCAGCTCTCTCGCGGCCGTTTGGGACCAAACTAGACATGAATGCGGAGGCCTGTAGCCTAACTTCCAAACACGATAAACCATCTTAGATGTTATGTCATTATGTCACTCAGGCCCCAAAGCTCGCCGCCGTCGGTAGCTAATCAAGTTGTTCGGTTGGTAACTTACATTTGTCCGCTTCGGTTTGCGTCGAAACGGTTCACGCAGCTTGCCCGGTGGGGCAGGTTTTGCTGGATTGCGGGCCTTGTGAGCTGTATGTCGCGATGCGTCTCGGTCCGTGGAAGATCGCGAGTGTGCCATCCGGTGTTGCCTGAGCTTGACCGTAGCCGCGACGAAATGGTGCCGAATCGGACTTTGCGGCAGGGGCAATCTGAGCCGAGCGTGCTCGATGACGATCGCCGCGACCGCACTCGCCTCGATCACGGATTCGAACAGCGTGTCCTGGGCCGCAAGGCAGTGCTCGACGCTGACCCCCCGATAGAGGCCCGGGCAATCTTGACGGCATTCTCGACCGCCTCCGCACCGGTCGTGACGAGCAATGTCTTGGCCCGCCAGCCGACCTTTCAACGGATGAGCCCTCCATTTGGATTGCATCGACACGCGCCAGCATTCCCGCTGCGGTCATTGCGGGCGGCGCCTGCGCACTCATTACCGTGGCCGCACCGCGACGCCGGGCTATCATTGCGCCGGTAAGGTCGTTCCCGAGGGACGCGGCCTTCATTCCTCAATGCATGCAATCGATAAAGACGTGGTCGCGGCCTTCCCGGCAGCGCTGGAGCCGGCACGCCTGGCAGCTACGCTCTCGGCAGCCGAGCGACTGGAAAACGACCGCGGGGCGGCACTCAGCAATGGCGGCTCGATGTCGAGCGGGCGCAGTTCGCCGTTGACCGCGCCGAGCGGCGTCATCGCGCCGTCGATCCCGACAATCGCCTGGTCGCCCGCAAAAGAGCAGCAGTGGAAGGAGGCCCTGCGTGCCGGGAGGCGGCCAAGGCCGAACTGGTGCGGCGCGAGGCGGAGCGTCTGCGTGGGCTGTCGGCCACGGAGCGGCGGGAAGCTGCTTTCCCTCGGCGCTGATCTCGCGAGCGTCTGGCACGCGCCGACCACGAAGAAGGCGCGTGACCAAGGAGTAGCTGCGCACGCTGATCGAGGAGACCATCCTCCATTTCGACCGCGACAAGGCGGCGGCGCAACTCGCCCTGCGCTGGAAGGGCGACGCGCTGAGTCACTCGCGGCCGGCGACGGTGCGCACCGACGAGGACACGGTGGCGCTGCGGCGGCAGGCGCCGCATTAACGCCGACGCCATCATCGCCGGCATTCTCAACCGGCAGGGCCGTCGAATGGTCTATGGCCACCGGGTTCGATGCCAAGCGCGTCGGCAACCTGCGCCGATACTGGAATATCCCTTCTGCAAGGCCAAGCCACAAGGGCCACGACCAGCTCCAGCAGCACCCTCGCCGTCTTCGTCGCTTCATGCCGAGACTAAGCATCAAGACAACTCATCAAATCGGAACGGCTGCCCGGTCAGAACAACTGAAACGGCTTGGGATCACGGAAGCGCTCAAGAACATTTCGCGTTACGTGAGACACATCGTTTTGGTAGTTGTCGATGGGCAGGCTCATGGACCAGGAAATGGACCCAACGGAGAAAACCGCTCCGCCGCCCGTGGTTTCGAAAAAGACTATGTCCGAGCGAACGTTCTTGTTCTCGGTCCCGCCAATCATCCAGTGCATGGCCCCGAGCTCTTCCTTAGCCAATAGCATGTTGTCGGTATGGTCAATCGAACTTGCGATCACAACAGCATGTCTCGGTGAGCCCAAGGACAGGTCGTAGCGATCCAGTTCATGCCCGGCTGCGCCATTGTCAGACAGGCCATCATCCCCGAATTTGGAACCTTTGTTGACACCCTTGAAAACAAAATCGACGCGAGGATCCGTGCTGCCCGGGCGCCACTGGTAATAGGAACCCGAGTGGAATCCCTGAGCGCAAAAGCCAATTCCAACCAGTTGGTTGGGGGTTCGGTCCTGGCGACGCCACATCCCGCCGTACTCGCCAGTCGTGCTCATGAAATATTCGCCCGCTTCGGCCGACCATGCGCGGGAACCGTCCTCAGCGCGGCGAACCTCGATCAATCCAGGCAGGGTTGGATGAAACGCGGTTCTCCAATAGAAGCCGTTGCCGCCGAGATACATCAAACGCCCGCCGCGGCCGAGATGGGTCTTCAACGCATCCCACATTGCCAAAGAGACGTATTCGGGGTGGCATCCCGTCAAGACGACACGATAGGGTGCGAGAATGCTTTCGCCTTCGTTATGGAGGTCTTCGTCGGTGATGACGTCTGCGTTGATGCCTAGAGCATCCAGCCACCCTGTCAGGTACCCATCACCGAACGACCAGTATTTTGCATTCGGGGACATGTTCAGGATCGGTCGCAGACGCGAGGAATAACAAACGCCGCTTCCGTCGGTGTGGAGATCGTAGAGCGACTTTCCGTATTCCGGGTTCTCGTCGAGGAAAACGTCATCTTCGCCGAAAATCAGAAGGCTACCCATGCTCATCTCGTCGAGCGGATCGCGTGCGATGAGCGACTGGTTGGCATAAGCCATGTAGGTCGCCGTCGAGGCCAGGTAGACGACATCGGAAGTGGCCTGGCCCTTCGGCGGCCGTACGAAGAAGATCACATAGGCCGGACTTGCATCCGGAGCGTCGAGGCGCGCGGCATAAACGCCGCTTTCCAGGCCGCTCGGGATCGTGAAGGCAAAGTCGGTCGACCAGCCGGCGTCATAGAGATCATCGTCGTGAAAATGGATGGCGCCATATTCATGTGGCGCCGTTCGCCAGTCATGGAATTGCCCGGTCCAGTTGTAACCTTTCATAGCCCGGGCAGGCATGTTGACCAGGCGACCGTCGAGCCCCTTGCCCGAAACATCTTGGAAGACGTCCGAGCCCTGATCAATGCTAAAATCCCAATCGGCCGAAACGCACTCGTTCAGCCGCTCGACTGCGGCGCCGCTGCCAAGCGAGGCCATCTCCTCAACCGAAAGGGCGCAGGCGTGAAGCCTAGGGGAATCGATCTTTCCGTTGTAGTGCCCGCCTGCCAAAAGCAGGCCATTGTCACCAGTGGCTTTGTGGGCAGCGATTAAGAAATGTCTTTGCCCACCGTTCCCCTGAAAGGCAGCAATATCAAACTTACGGGTCTCCGCGGAGCCGAGATCACCGATATCACAGCGGGGACTCTGGTGTAGGACAACGGTGCGGTCTTTTGCACTGTAGCTGGCCGCAACGAAGACCCACCGCCGCTCGAGCAAGGACGTAGGCAAATTGGCAGTGGACACGTTCCCTTGACCATCGCCCAACAAGAACGTTAGTCGACCTGTCTCGTCGATCTCGAGCGCAAAACCCAAGCTGCGGCTCTCGTCCCAAGTGCCGGCGATAGTTTGACGTCTGGCCCCGAGCAGGGTTGGCCAGAGCCAGGTCTGGAAGGTGAAGTCCTCTAATCCGGAAAAAGCGGTCGCATGCTCGACATAGCCATAGGACCCGGTGTGGATTGGCTGCCGTCGGGCGGGATATTCCCCGTTGAAGGGGGCATCGACGTCACGTTCGATCAAACCGGCGGTGCGCGGATGCTCTTCAGTGGTGATGAGCCGTACCAGCCGGGCCGAGAAGGTGGCCGAGGGACCGTGCGAACTGACCTTGAATTCAACGGTGTCGCCCGGCTTGGCGCTCATGATGTTTGTATAACCCGCCAGCGTTCTCATGCTTCGGCTCCGTCGGCAAGCTCAGTTCCGAAATGTTGACGCCAGCGTTGGCGGAACACGTACCACTCCGCCTCCGCCAGGTCCTCAAAGATGATGTCCTCATGTTTTGTCATGGGACGGCCGGGAATCCCCGTGAGGGTGACGAGCATCCAGCTCCGATTGGGCCGGATTGTCAGCAAGGCGTGTTTTCCGGCGATGGGGACACTGCGAAAGGTGCGCAGCAGCTTCTGCAGGTTCGGGCTGTGGTGCCCGAACGGTGCACGACGGAATTCGCTTGCCAGTGCAAGGGCCTCTGAGGGATCAGCAAAGTTCATGGGTTCTCACCTGGCCTGAGCTGCTGCCTTTGCCGGAGCAAGCTCGCTCTCGAGCGCGACGTCGATCGATTCGTCGATGATGCCCAGCGCCTCGTCGACCTGCGCATCCGTCAGGACCAGCGGCACAAGGAAGCGGATGACGTTGAAGTGGCGGCCGGCCGATGCCAGCAGCAGGCCGCGGCTGGCTGCTTCCTTGATGACCCTGGCGGTGAGCGCGCGTGCCGGCTTGCGGGTTTCTCCATCTTCGACCAGTTCGGCGCCGATCATCGAGCCCAGCCCACGGATGTCGCCAATCACGGTGCGGTTTCGCTTCTTCTGGATGCGCTGCAAGCCGGCCGTGAGACGCTCGCCGATCTCATTGGCGCGGCCAATCAGATTCTCCTCCTCCAGCACATCGAGCACGGCCAAGGCGGCCGCACAGGCCAGCGGGTTGCCCGCGTAGGTGCCGCCCAAGCCACCGACCGCAACGGAGTCCATGATCTCCGCTTTGCCGACGACCGCCGCAACCGGGATGCCAGCTGCCATGCTCTTGCCCATCGTGATCAAGTCAGGCTCGATGCCGGTATGCTCGATGGCAAACAGCCGCCCGGTTCTGCCGAAGCCGGACTGCACCTCGTCGGCGACGAGAACGATGCCGTGCTGATCGCAAAGGCGCCGGATGCCTGCCATGAACTCGACGGGCGCCGGAATGAAGCCACCTTCGCCCAGAAGCGGCTCGACGACGATCGCCGCGACCGCACTCGCCTCGATCTCGGATTCGAACAGCGTGTCCAGAGCCGCAAGGCAGTGCTCGACGCTGACACCCCGATAGAGATCCGGGTAAGGCGCGCGATAGACGTTGCCCGGGAACGGTCCGAAGGACTGCTTGTAGGGATTTACCTTTCCCGTCATTGCCATGGTCAGCAGCGTGCGGCCGTGAAAGGCGCCGCCAAAGACAATGATGCCGCGCCGCTTGGTGTAGGCGCGGGCTAGCTTGACGGCATTCTCGACCGCCTCCGCACCGGTCGTGACGAGCAGGGTCTTGGCCCGTCCGCCCACCTTGCAACGCTGGTTCAGCCGCTCAGCCACCGCAAGGTAGCTCTCATAGGGAGCGGTGCCAAAGAAGGTGTGGCTGAACTTGCTAAGCTGGGCCTGAATGGCAGCGACAACCTTCGGATGCGAGTGTCCGACCGCGAGAGCACCCATGCCGCTCAGGAAGTCGATATAACGCCGTCCCTCCACGTCCCAGATCTCTGCACCTTGAGCTCGCTCAACATATATTGGAAAGGACCAAGCCCCCCCCGCCGAAACAGCGGCATTCCGACGCTCGTCCAAAGCAACATTCGACACCATTTAATTACCTCCAATTGGATTGCCTCGAGACGCGCCAGAAAACCACGCCTCATTCGCCGAAGCTCGGCAATGACGAGCGATGTTCATAGAGACTGACTGCGTCCCACCAAATGACTGCACGTGCCGCAGTGCTGTTTAACCGATAGCGCTTTGACGCTGCTTTCAAAGCGCGAATTCTGCCCTTACTGCGGCAGGCTCAGCACAGCCATCCGGCCTCCATCCGTGCGCCTACTGGATGGATTACTTCCGAACCTTTTGGTCGGAACCTGGGGATCGGCAGGTTCCTTATTAGATCCACGTTTATGTCGCAGTCGATCCACCCCGGCGCAACTCCGTTGCAACGGACGCATCCGCTATTGTCGATCGCCATCGCCCGCGTGAGCCAGTGGATGCCGGACCGGCTTTGGAGGTGCAGTAGGCCGCGAGCTTCGTATTGGAGCCAGCCCTTCGATTGAGCCGACGTTGGCGCCGCTCGCCGACCGTAGGTGGAGGCGAACATCGATGCCGTACCGCAGCGCTCTTTTAAGTTCCGTCTGGATTCCGCGGTTGATCGTGCAATCATGTCCCGATGCTCCCTGTGGACATACACGTTGCCTTGCGTCAGCCCCCCAGCAAATTGTGGAGTCTCTATTTCTCTGGTGATCTGCCTTTTTCAGGTATCCGGAAAACCCAGTAATGAGCGTCCTCCTCTGCGACGTATCTGCCGTCGTAAAGACATTGTGCAAGCACGAGTACACCCGCATCCTCCAGGCGCTTCACCTCGTCTGCGAAGCATGCGGCATCAGCATAGCTCCTGCGGGTGTTTGCGATGATAAACCCCTTCGGGCGCGTAACGCGGGCTAACTCACGCAGCCGATCTGGTTGGACATGCCCGAGCGTTAAGACGCCGCAGCACACGGTGATATCATAACTCGCGGAATATCCGGAGAGCGGCAAGCTAAGATCAACGTCGCCTCTGACATCGCGGTAGACGCGAGTTTCCCGAGCCTTTTCAGCCATCTCGTTGGAGAGGTCGAACCCATCGATTAACCGGAATCCGAGGCGTTCCAGTTCCACTCCGACGAGGCCCGTTCCACAGCCGGCATCCAAAATCGCGGTGGCTGCCCGTTCCTTGTCCAAATAGGCCATTTGTACAACAGCCGCGAGTTCGGCCACGATGGTCGGCGCGCAATATCGGTACTGAACAACGTCTAGATCGTAAGTGCTGGCCCATTGGCGATAAAACTTGGTTAAGCGATCGGCGTCGCCATCGAGGCTTAGGACCTCCTTGATGCGCTTGTGTGCGGTGTGCTCCAGGGCGGTTTCCTTATCGACAGTGTTCATCACGGCTCCTTGGCACGTAAGCAGATGTTCCTCGGCGGCGCCGCTGGCCACCTGCTAGCCAACCGGCCTCAAAACTCGTGCCAACTTAGTGAAGCTTGAGAGGTCCTTGTCGGACCAAGTCCGCCGATGACAGTCTCTTCTGCTTGAAAACGTTGAAGCGCTCCAACATTAAAATGCCGCCAAGCGAAGTAAGAAATGTGTTTGCGCGATATGGCCTCAGCAAGAACGAGAGATTGCTTGGACCAGCAAGGGGCAGCAAACCGTACAAACTGGGAGAAAGGCGACAGATTGTAGGCTGGGGTGCGTGCCTCCCCGAGCAACCCGGATAGGGCTGCATTGATGGATGGCGCTACCTCACGGCGGCCAGCAAGGCAACCTAGCGGTTCAGCTCAGCCTGCACTGCCGATGCTCAGCTCCTATGCCGACGAGTCAACCACGATTTACAGAAGAGAACACATCCGAGCAGTCTTTTCGGTGCAGTATGTTGAGCCGCTGATCCTGGTGAAACGTCCGCGCAGATTGGACCCTAATCACTCCAGTGTGGTCTATGTCGCTTCATGTGTCGGGCTTCCACGCTGACCAATTGTCATCAAGTGCCCTCACCAATGGTCAGCCTGTTCGAAACGCATACGCCGTTAAAGTGGTCCACAACCTTCTGGATCATCTGTAACTGTCAATGACCACGGAATCGGGACCCCATTTTCGCGCATCGCATGAAAAATCAAATTGGAGCGAGTAAAACGTCGGTAGGCGAGGCATGTCGCCAGTCGGCGGCGGGCGCAGTAACGGTCAAGGCTGAGCCACAGGCCCCAATCGCGCAGCCACTCCCGCCTTGACGGTCGCGAGCAGGCGGTACGCTCGCTCGGTCGGCAGAGCGCCCTGCGAGGTGCCGCCAATCGATCCGAAACGGAGCTCGCCATAATTCAGCGCGGGTGCCGCGCCGATTGCGAGTGACTGAACCACACGCAAACGCGGGAGCCACTTTTCCATAGGTGCAATACCACAATAAGGATTTTTCTCTTTTACGTTAACCGAAATTCACATTGGCGAAACCATGTTTATCTTTACCTCTTGAAGCACACGACTTAGTTTTGGCCAAGTTTGTACACCTCTTCACATCGCCATTAGTGGTGTGCCGCTTTGGAGACGCGCGTGCCGGCCGCATTCCTGGCTCGCGACCTCGGAAAAGAGTTCCGGTCCTGAAAGCCGAGCCGCAACGCTGGGAGTGCGTAAGATGAACGACCTTGGGCTGATATTCGGAACCCGATGCTGTCTTGGTCTAGGCCTCCCGGCGGCCACAGGCCACTCAGCGATCTTGGCTCACTGCTGCCGGCAGCGAGTATCTTCCGGAGTATCTACCTCCGACCTCGCGTAGCCGCACGACAAATAATGCAGTTAGAACTTGGTGAACTCATGACGAAATCAAATTTGGTCCAGCTCGATGACAGGCTTCATGCTCAGCGTCAGACATTCGATAGACTTCCAATTGTTGACGTGGGCCCGTTGTTGGACGGAAGCGATGCACGAAGTGTGGCGAAGGAATTTCGCTGGGCGCTCGCCAATGTCGGTTTCATGTACATCAAAAATCACCGAATTTCGGAGAAGTTGCTAGATGAGACCTTTGCGCAAGCTAAGGCTTTCTTCAACCTGCCGCTTGAAGAGAAAATGAAATTGCACGTCAGTAATTCTGGGGTCGCTCTGCGTGGCTATATCGAGATCTTCGGCGAAAACACGGACCCATCAAAAACCAAGGACCTAAAAGAGTGCTTTGACATCGGCCCTGAGCGGCCGAATGTAGAGAGCCCGTTCTTTGGACCCAACCAGTGGCCGGCCACCCTGCCGGGGTTCAGGGAGACCGTTTTCGCCTATCACGAGGCGATGAAGGAGCTATCGATAACGCTTCTGAGGGGCATAGCGCTCAGCCTTGATCTTTCACCAGATTTCTTCGAACCGAGAACCAAGGACCCCATCACGACTCAACGCTTGCAACGTTATCCGCCACAGACCGGCGTCGTGGACGAGAGGATCATCGGCATCGGCGCGCATACCGACTTTGGCAGCCTGGGCATTATCGCCCAGGATAGCGCTGGAGGGCTTCAGGTGATGAACCGGAATGGGATCTGGGTCGAGGGCATGCCTGTCCCTGGTACCTTCGTCGTCAACATCGGCGATTTGCTGCAGAAGCTAACCAACGATGTCTATCTAGCGAACCTGCATAGAGTGGTGAACACCTCCGGACGGGAACGCTATTCGATACCGTTCTTCATCGACGCCGACCATGACGCCGTTTTTGCGCCCTTGGAAAGTTGCGTCTCTGAGGCTAACCCGGGGCAATATCCCCCGATCACTTGCGGAGCATACAAATTCGGAAAGTATATCAAACACTTTCCCCATTTGAGAGGGCGAGATGGGTATGGCACTGCTCCGCCCGCGATGAGCAGTAGTAATTCGGGATAGTCAAGCCAATAAGAGTGCGAAGAACTCTGCTGAGGCAATCCGCATGTTCGCGGACGGTGATCTCACGGGCCGGACTGCAACCGTGCTGTACGATGTTGGCCGCCTAAGGCAAGCTGGCAATAGGAGTCCTAAAGTGTCCTCTTTTTCTATCCTGAACCGCAAAATCGATCCGACACGAAGGGGAATTGCTCTGAAGCCGGACGGGAGCATCGACGACAACGATCGAGTGGAGATCGGTCCGACGGATCTGGCCTTTGCCGAGTGGTCCGCGCTGGGTCTTACACCGCCCAATTTAGACCGCATGCGTAGGACGCGGCTGGATCGTATCGTCCAGCAGCTCCGTCAGCGGGATTACATCGGAGTGCTGTGCTTCGATCCGCTGAACATCCGATATGCTACCGATTCTTCGAACATGCAAATCTGGATCATGCACAATACTTCCCGAGCCGTCTTTGTATCGGCGGACGGGCATGTGATTCTTTGGGACCTTCGCGGCTGCAGCCAGCTGTCGAGGCACCTCCCGCTCATCCACGAGATCCGAGAAGGCGGCGCTGGTTTTTACTACTTTGTCGCCGGGGACGAAGGAGAGGCCATGGCGAAGGATTTTGCCGGGCAGATCGATGAACTGCTGCGCCGCTTTGGCGGCGAAAACAGGCGTCTGGCTGTTGACAAGATAGAGATCTCGGGTCTGCGCGCTCTAGACGCCTTCGGCATCGAGGTGTGCAACGGCATGCAGCTTATGGAGCATGCGCGGGCTCTCAAGGGGATTGACGAAATCAACGCGATGCGCTGTTCAATCGCAACTTGTGAGGTTGCCGTTGCCAAGATGCGCGACCGTTTGCAACCAGGTATCGCCGAAACGGAATTGTGGTCTCTCCTTCATGCTGAGAACATCGCCCGTGGTGGCGAATGGATCGAAACGCGCCTTCTCACGTCGGGCCCTCGTACAAATCCGTGGCTGCAGGAAGCTGGGCCACGTCGGATTAATACAGGCGACCTTGTCGCATTCGACACCGATGTTGTTGGGCCTTACGGCATGTGTGCGGATTTCTCCAGAACGTGGTACTGTGGCGACGGCCGACCGAGTGACGAACAGCGAAGGCTGCATACAATTGCTTATGAGCACATGATGGCAAATATAGCCATGCTCAAGCCAGGCATATCGTTCACGGAGCTCACTGAACGCAGTCACAGGCTCCCTGCGGAATTCGTCGCGCAGCGCTATGGCGTGATGATGCATGGTATAGGCCTTTGCGACGAGTATCCTGCCATCCTGTATCCGGAAGATTTCATCCCAGGAGCGTTCGACTATGTGCTCGAACCGGGCATGACGCTTTGCGTGGAGTCATACATTGGAACGGTTGGCGGGCACGAGGGCGTGAAACTTGAAGAGCAGGTGCTGATCACAGAAAACGGCGTTGAAAACCTCACAAAATGTCCCTTCGATCCAGCTTTGATGGGCGCAGCTTGAGGCACCTCTTGTATTGCTAAATCACGTCCGCGGTTACGAATTGATTGTGATGAGGTGCCAGAGGCTGCTTTGATTCAACGCCTACTTGCCGGAGCGGACCACTGGGAAGTTCTGCGGCATTGGCTCGGACTTTGCACGCAATCATGGGCTACTTCCGTAACCAGATTGGCGGGAGAGCATTGCCTGTTAGGTGCACTGAATCGAATAATAATCACGGATACAATAACAATTGAGCCGATCGGCTTACCCGCCGGTCATAACCAAACTTGGGAAGGACATCGGTCGCAGGTGTTTCCCGTTCTTTTTCGTTTAAGGATTCGCTATGGCACTGGAGATCAGGGATGCGCGGCCGGAGCATGAACGTGCCTGGCGCAAACTGTGGGACTGCCATGTGCGGTTCTTCGGGATGACACTTGATCCCGAGGTGACTGCGACCGCCTGGAGGCGCATTATCGATCCGGCATCGCCGGTGAACATGCGGGTTGCCGAGCAGGATAGCACGCCTGTAGGCTTCGCCATCCATTTCCCTCACCCTTCGTCGTGGGTCAAGGGCCATGACTGTTATCTCGAGGATCTTTATGTTGACGAGCATTTCCGCGGTTCCGGCATTGGCCGGGCGCTCGTCGACGACCTCGTCGCAATTTGCAAAAAGAACGGTTGGGAGCGGCTTTACTGGCACGCCGATAAGGACAACGCCCGCGCGCGTAGGCTCTATGACTCCTATGTCCAGGAAGATGGGCACGTGCGTTACCGGATGGGAATCTTTAACTAGAGGTATTCTCAGACAACTTCGAAGGAAGAAGGGAATGATACGAAGTGCGTCGTCAATGAAACCGAGGCGCTATCGGTCAGGCGATCAACTTCGTGGGCCTCAAGACAGCCGTAGACCAACTTGAGATGCGGACAGCGGGTGCAAGAGGAGTGGCACGATCTCGCCCAAAAATGACGTGGGCTGCGCTCGCCCACCCCCAAGTCAGTTCAGTCGGAGTTCTCACCTGACGGCCATGCAGACCTGTTTGGAGCATTCACCGCCTGACACACGCCTCGGAACGTCGCTGCTAATGTAGCGAGATGCGGAGGGCGTGATCGGGGCGAGTCCGGCGCGTAAGCCACGTTTCCAAAGCGCAAGATGCGGTGGAGCGCATCTGACATCTGGCGGACCGTGATTACGTCGAAATGGGCTGGTTCGCGACCGCGAGGACAATGATCCTTACAGAATGGCTTGTCCCCTGTGAAGCCCGGAAATACAGCAGCGCGCGCGGCATCTCGCCCAGTTCTCCGAACGCCCGCTGAGGCCCCGCTTCCGCGGCGACGTCAACGTAAGGTAACTTCAAGTCCCACAATGTCAGGTCTGTCGTCAACCATACACGCCTGGCTAGATCCAACCTGTCAGCGCGCCTCAGCCCAAATATCGGAAAATGCTCATAACGTGATTTCTTGGACGACCTTTGGCCCAACTGGCACGAGCTTTGATGCCCCATTGGCAGTTAGCGGCATGTGCAGACGGCGCGCTGCTCATGACGACCCTAAAAGGCAAGAGCTGCCATGAATACCGTTGATAACACAGAACTGGGCAAACCGCCACGACAGCGCACCAAGGACGCCCCTACCCTCGACGCCGACGTTTGTCGCTTGTCGCACTTCTATCGGAATGGGCCTGTGCCTACGGACTGCGTCACTTATCTCGACGTCTTTTCACGTCTCGGCGCTCGGCCACGGAGCGTAAACTTCCCATTGTTAAACAGGTAAACCAATGTCCAAAGATCTCTTAGTCAGTCTAGACGACAAGTTGCATGCGCGGCGGGAACGCTTTGACAAAATACCGATCGTTGATATAGGCCCACTGCTCGATGGCACTGACAAACACACGGTTTCTCGGGACATACGATGGGCACTATCCAACGCCGGCTTCATGTATGTTAAGAACCATGGTATTCATCAGGATTTGATCGACTCGGTTTTCACGGTAAGCCGCAGGTTCTTTGACCTGCCACTTTTGGAGAAACTACTACTGCACATTAGCAAGTCAGACGTGGCCTTTCGTGGCTACATTGAGCCATTTGGGGAGAACACCGATCCTGGCAAGACCAAAGACCTTAAGGAGTGCTTCGACTTCGGCCCTGAGCGTTCGGTGTTGGAAGGTCCGTTTTTCGGTCCTAACCAGTGGCCTTCAAGTTGGCCCGAGTTTCGGGAACTGACATATGGATACCATCAAAGGATGGTGGCCCTCGCAAAAAAACTTCTGCAAGGAATTGCCCTCAGTTTGGACCTGTCGGAGGGCTATTTCGAGAATCTCATGCGCAACCCGATCAGCATTCAGCGCCTGCTCCACTACCCGCCGCAGAGCGGCCATGTTAGCGAGGATATGATCGGAATTGGCGCCCACACAGACTATGGCAATTTGACCATACTGGCACAGGATGACGTGGGCGGCCTTCAGGTCCTGAACCGAGATGGCGATTGGGTACAAGGCACGCCGATCCAAGGTACTTTCATAATCAACATCGGGGACCTAATTCAGCGGCTCACCAACGATGTCTACCTGGCTAACATCCATCGCGTTGTTAATAGCTCGGGGCGCGAGCGATACTCAGTCCCCTTCTTTATCGACGCTGACTTCGATGCGGTCATCGAGCCATTAAAATCATGTGTCACGGACAACAACCCACAGCGCTACCACCCGGTAACTTGCGGCGAACATAAACTCCGACGTTTCGCAGCAAGTTACGCTCATTTGGCCAAAGCGTGAGCAAGGCCGCAGGCATCTATCCCAACGGCGAAGGCTGGTGCACATCTTGTCATCGAGCTGCCCGCCAGACTTTGTCGGCTGCACTTCTCGATTCTCGCACAGAGAGACGCATAAACTGCGATGGTCGCCCTCGGACTCCGTTTCGGGCAAAATTGTGCGACCCCGCCAGTTCGATGGCAGCTGGACGAGCATAGACCGCCCCCTGCGGCGGCCGATCAAATCGCATCACGTCTCCTGCCCTCCACGGTCGGAGCCAGAGCCTCGTCCAGCACACCATGAGACATCTCGTGTCAGGTTTGTCAGGAACGCTAAAGACCTCTCGTTTAGCCATTCTCTTGTTTGCCTAAGACAGATGGCCGCAAGGCATCACGAAATTTTTTCTCCGGCTCGACCCGTCAAATTGGCACGGACTTTGAGGGTTCTTTAGTGGGGCAGCGGCGCTGCCGACAGGCATTCATGTCGGGGAATCGCCGAAGGAAGGAACGCTACAAGCCATGGCGTGTAATGTTCCTTCGTGGCAAGTAGGATCGCCAAATCCACAGCTCGTAGCCTAGCACTGTTTGGGAATGCCGAGCAAAAACGCCCCAGAAGACAGAGTGTCACTCTCTACAACTTAAGAGTCTCATCTCACCGGTATTACTCTTTGATTGAAAGGAAATAGGCCGTGCCAAGTTCTAACATAAGCGAAGTCTTGTCTATTTTAACGGATGATGTCGCCTGCGCAAAGCAGCTCAATGCCCACAACGTAAGAATCCTCAGCACGGGTGGCGATAGAGGGCGCGGGGTATTCACCGCCCGCGACTTCTTGCCAGGGGAGATTGTTATCATAGGGCTAGTCGAGCGGATGGAGACGACACGAACGACGAATTCGTTTCAATTGGACTGGAATGTCCACGCTCTCTTTCAGGAGCCGGCTGTCATTGTGAATCATTCTTGTGACCCGAACCTCGCGATTGTGCCTAATCGCTTCGGCGCCTACGACTTTGTTGCCATTCGGCGGATCTCTGCCGAAGCCGAAGTGACGTGGAACTACGCAACATCGGAATTCGAGTGCATCGGGGTATCGGTGTGTCTTTGCTCATCGAAAAATTGCCAAGGTTCAGCCGGAGGCTTCTCCACGCTGCCTCGTGATCATCCTTTGCTCGTGTCCGGATTCTACGCACCATACCTCAAGGAGCCCGTGATACCTTCCAAGAGAGATAGGATTGCTCCCCAAGCTCGTCGTTCATAGCAGCTGGAAATTCTCCAACACACGAGTCGAAATGTCCATTATTTGCTTGTGGTGTTGCCTGAAAGACGCGAGGGTTCGTGAACGGCCCGCCGCGTTCGCAAGGGGTATTTTGAAGATAACTCTGTTCAGTCTGCAATGTATCCGGTTTCGGGGTCGTGGTCCGGCCAAGATGGAGATCCGCGCAGGCTGATCCTCATCAGTGCTGTTGTGCCATCGCCGTGAGGCGACGACTGTACACGGCCAGAAACCGCCATCGGCTGACAAAATGTCCGGTTCAAGACAAAAACCGGCAAAATGTCGGTTTCACTACATTCGGCCCTCTTGCGTTACAAGGTTGTCATTCAGGCCTATTATGCAATCACTGGGCGTTCAGCACGCTGGCACAGACCTTGCTAATCGAGATGTGCAAAACTGATTGACGGCTGACCGCATCGCGGCCCGCATGACGATCGAAACGCTCCTTCAGTTGGCCCGGGTGCAACGTCTCTCAGGAACAGCTTGGGCCGTAAAACCGCGCAATGACGTTGGAGAGCAATGTGTTTTTGCAGATGGGGTCGCCGCTTCCTCCGATCAATTTGAAGACTTGGCTGCGCGGCGAGCCTATCGCACATTTTCAGTCCAACGAAATGTACGTCGTCGGATGTTCGGCGACGCGCCACCCGATGCAGTTGCAGGAAAGCTTCAAGGACAGTTGCCTAGAGGTCATCGGAGCCAAAGTTCACGAACGCACGCTAACGTCGGTTGAGGCGCGAGCCAAGCCGGACGCCGTTGAGGCAAAAGTGGTCGAACTTGAATTGCCCGATAGCGCTCGACTACACAGGCGAAATGGAAAAGCCTTGGCTGGATGCCAGCTTTTCTGCCGCAGCTCCGACCTTGTTTCTGACCGATCTAGATGGCCGTATAGTCTTTATCGGTCACCGGACAGAACTCGATGACGCCTTTCGAAGAGTGCTCAGCGGCAGCTGGCGCGGCTAATGCCCCAGCCAACGCGAAGTGGATCGCGGAGGGAGAACTCACAACGAGCGAACAAGCTAAATCGATCAATAGGAGATTTTGGGCGGCCGTGAGGAACCAGGACTGGGGTACGGCCCTCTCGGCGGTCCAGGAGGGCGCCGCCTTGATGCCCGGCGACATCAATTACCGCCTGGCTCATGCGCATCTATTGCTTCACAGAATGAAGGATATGCGGACCGGGTTGCCTGTCATGCGCCAATTGGTTCGCGACGCCATCGAAAGGAACTCCGAACATTGGATGCTGGCAACACTAGACCAACTCTTCGGTCCGGCGCATGATCACTCGCATTTTCCGTCACCTGAGCGTTTTGCGCTCGGCAACGAGCTGGCAGAGAAGCTCCTTGCACTCAATCCACAACATGGCGACGGCCGCAAGTTCCGGACATATCCGGCAGTCGCTCGATACTATCACGAGAGCGGCAACCAAGATCGCGCGATTGAGTTGGTCGAGATCGCACTGAAGTCGCTGGACAGTCCGGAACCTATGCTGGACGAACTGAAACAGCACCTTCTACCAAATTTGGTGCAGGCCTTGGCCAACCACAAGGGTGAGGAGGTTTGTTACGGCAATCTCTGTGCAGCTCCGCAAACCAATTTCCTCAAGCCGCGTCCGCGGCGCGGGCCGAAGAGAAAGCATAAAAAGGAGCGATAGCATGGCTTTCCGGCCAATGCGTTACTGCAAATGGATCCCATCGCAGTGCTGAACGAATTGGCATCGATTACAGTGATTTTACACAAGGATCGTTTTTCGGACGCTTTTGAAATCACTCTGGAATGGAACGAAGGCTCAGCACCTAACGAAGAAGGAGCTTTAGCTAAGATGGCAAAATTTCAATTCGGATTGATCAACGGCAACCAATGGGGGCGCCAGATTGGCCTGGCATTTCGAGCGCACGGCGATCAGATCAGGCCGTCAGCGCTGATTGAAAATCTTGCGTTTCCGACGCGACAGGCGGTTAGCCATAAGCTGCCCGAGCCTTCGAAGGCAGGAACTCTGTTCGTCAGGCGGTCGCTCATGGCGATGCACAAGCCGATGCTCGCTTGGCCGACCGGACGAAGGGGTCGCCTCGGCTATGCGTCGGAAGGTGTTCGGGTCAAACCGGGCTCCTGCGAGCGTCTCATGGACGGGGCGGTTGGCGGGGTGAACGGCGAGAGGGCACTCGCATGAAGCCTTTTGTCGGGAGAGTCGCCTTGGTGACCGGGGCCAGCAGGGGCATTGGGGCGGCAATCGCCGGTAGGCTTGTTAGCGGGGGAGCCAGAGTATTTGGGGCTCAGCTTGAAGAGACCGGCGATGTAGAAGCGATCGTCGCGGATCTTTGCGATCCCGAGGTTTCGGACATGGTGATTGACCAAGTCGTTCAAAAGGCCGGCCGCCTGGATATCCTCGTCAACAACGCTGGGCGGATGGTTGAGGCAAAGGTAGACGAGATGGGGCTCGACGAGTGGCAACGCACAATGGCGCTCAATCTTGATGCTCCTTTTCTGCTGATCCGTCGCGCCATGCCTCACCTTCGGAGAAGCCGCGGCTCAATTGTCAATATCGGCTCGATAGAGGGATTGGCCTCCAACCCAGGGCACGCCGCCTATTGTGCCTCGAAGGCAGGCCTGCACGGCCTGACGCGTGCCGTGGCAGTCGATGGGGGGCCAGACGGCGTGCGCTGCAATGGCGTGGCTCCTGGATGGATCGATACGGAGCTCAACGCCAATTTCGTCGCCGCGTTGCCGAAGCAGGCCCGAGGAAGGCTGGGTACCATTCATCCGTTGGGACGAACCGGTCGGGTTGAGGAGGTCGCGGCTATGGTCGCATGGATTGCCTCCGACGACGCTGCATTTGTCACCGGCCAGATCTTTGTCGTGGATGGTGGCCGCACTGCCAAACTAAGTCTTCCATGAAGGTAGGGGTAGTCCGACGTGGGTTGGCCTCATTCCCGGTCGGATAGCGAGAAACATCCAGTTTTTTGAGGGCAGTCCCACCCGCGGTTGGCGGATATTGGCGCCTGGTCGGCTGCAACTAAGGAGGATGAGAACATGCGTTGGCTGACGAGCACTCGCCCCACCGGCGTGATCAAGCAAAAGGCAAGCAGTGTTCGCGCGCGTTGGTGAACCACGTACTTAGCAGCGCCTAGCCCTCATCGGCGGAGCCTGTTGCCATGGCCTAACAGCCAAGTCTGAAATCGGGGGCAGTACTTCCTTGCGTTCCTGGCTGCCGCACAAAACGCATATCGGAGTCCAAGTTCGTGTTAAGAAAAGCGCTCATCCTCGTAGAAGGTGATAGGGGCAATGGTCCGCTCTGCATCCAAGCGGCTGAACGTCTCGGGCTTCACCCAATTACCTTGGCGGTAGATCCGGCTCGGTACGGATATGTTGCGGCGAGAAGCATTGAGGCTATTGACGTCGATACAGCCAATATCGACGCTCTGATCCGTGAGTGTTACGGGCTGCGCACAAGGTATGACATTGCTGGTATTACTGGATTTGCGAGCGACGATGTTTTAGCTTCCGCGACAGTCAGTAAGCTCTGCCGGCACTTCGGTCTACCGGGACCGAGCCCTGTTTCGATTCAACAATGCACCGACAAATTCACTCAACGTCAGCTTCTCTCGGAGGCCGGCGTTTCAGTACCCGCATATCAGACGGCAGTGAACGGGATTGAGGCTGAAAGCTTCGCGAGTGAGATCGGACTGCCGGTAGTCGTTAAGCCGGCTTTAGGAAGCGGAAGCGCCCGTGCTAAATTGTGCAGAAATCTCGAGGAATTAGGAGCACATACGGCCAATCTTTTCGGGGTGATGCAGACCGAGCGCACCGCGCAACGGATACTGGTCGAGGATTTTATACAAGGACCACAATACAACGTTAACATGATGGGGAACGAAATAATTGGCATTGCCATGGTTGAGTTATGTCAATGGCCAAGTTTCATCTGCCGTGAGTGGGTCTATCCCGCTGTACTTAATGACGGTGAGCGCGAAAAAATTTCCGACGTTTCGCTGAATTGCATCCAGGCTCTTGGCCTTGGCTGGGGGCCAACAAACATCGAGCTCCGGTTGACGAAGCATGGTCCAGTTGTGATTGGAGTTAGGCCGCATCTTCCAGCTTCGCCCGCTCCTGAATTGGTTCAGCTGGCTTATGGCGTGGATCTCATCGCCGAGCACATCAAACTTGTGACCGGCGCCCAACGCAGTTTGCGGAGGAGCCCGACCGATACGGCGGCCGTGCGGTTCCTGATTTCTGATCGCGATGGAACGTTCGATTGGGTGGACGGCGACACTCGGGCTTCTGCTGTCTCAGGCGTGTCCGAGGTTAAATGGTATATCGAACCTAAGGCGCGGATCGCCAGGAAAGGCGATTGCCGAGACCACATTGGACATGTCATCGCCGTTTCATCCAATCATGCTCAGACACGGGTAATACTTCAGCGGGCCGCAGATTCAATCGATTGGTCGATCACACCGTCTCTCAATCTTGGCGAATAGGAACAACCTCCGGACCTCTAATAGTCGTAAGAACCTGGAATCCGGTAGGGCAACGAGAGCATCGGAAAGGCTGGCCCCGGTGTTCGCCTGGGTCCTGCGTGCGATTGTCGCCAACCTGTGGCGTGCCCACATACGGCGCGTGTTGAGTGATGGAATCATTGTCTTCGCCGGCGCATTTCACGGCAGCACGCTGTTAAGGATGCAATGAGGGGAAAGGGGATCATACAAGCAGTCATTCGGGCTGTTCCCGGGCAACATCTATCGCGGCGAGCCTTGGGTTTCGCCCAGCAGCTCCACCTGCGCGCTTTGCCGGGGTGCTCGAGCTTTGCCATCGCCCAATTGCCGTTTGGGCCTCCTCACAATCGCCGTACGAGTCGTCAAGATGAAGGCGCACATCCGCCTGCACATTTGATGCTGGGGCTCATTCGCAAATCGACGCAAGGCTTTGTGAACATCGGCACGGCAGGACGGACGCAACCGCGTGCAGGTCGGGTATGACGAACCGCCAGTCAGCCATATCCACCTTGATCTGGGAGACGCCGCGCGGCCGGGGCCGTCCACGTGTTTGACCGTAAACGAAGGCCGGCATATCTCGGATCGTGTAGGACCTGACCCGCGGCAACGGCAATCAGTTGGGCACATTGCCGCCGCGCTTGAGAAGCACCGGTCAAAGACTGTGCTGGTGCAGTGATGCGAGGACGGGATCACGATATCGTGCGACAATTCGGCGGCAATAATCTGCATCAGTGAGGCTCAGTTGAAGCCCCACCGAGTGAGCACCGCTGGGAGCCTGTGGCTTTGAAGCCTGGAGGGTCGGGGAGGCATCTCCAGCGATGTCACACGGCAACCAGGGCTCATATTGCCGCGCGAGTGATTTGCTGTGGCAATTTTCGGACAATGCAACGGCCGGGCAAAGCAGCAATTGTCCCGGGGAGGAATCAGGGTGCTCAGAAGCTCAAACTCAGTCAATGCTGGCGCGCCAAGTCGACGCAGGGACGGGTTTGGCTCGGTTGCAAGCAATCCGAAGCGATCAACGAGTTGAGGCGTCAGCCTAGACGCCACAGCTCGACTTATCTTTGCGGCACCTGCGGATCACATACGCCTAGACGCAATGAGGCGGCATTAGCGCGGGGGCCTGACGATCATGACGGTCGGATCGGTCGACAGAAGCTTCTTCGCCTCCGCCTTGACGTCTGTAACCGTCACGGGGTAGGTCAGCGCGGCGCGGCTCTTGATGTAGTCGGTGCCGTTGCCGACCGAGTGTTGGCGCATGGCGCGCAGTGCCTGACGACCCGCCTCGGACCCGATGTCTTCGCCCGCATGGCGCCCACTTATCGCGAAAGGCTGGATTACGATCACATCTCGAGGACAGCTTACCTGAACTGGGCCTCTGTTGGTGAACGTGAACCGGCTCGTATCGCGGTGGTATCAGCCGACAGCTCGGATATGCCGCAGTCGGCCGGAGTTACGCGAACGCTCACCTATCTCGGTGCCGCGACGAAGCAATTCATCGATATCGGCGTGGCCGGCCTGTGGCGGTTGTCGGAGAGTGTCGACGAATTGCGGACCTTTTCGGTCATTGTGGCGGTCGCCGGCATGGATGGCGCCCTTCCAAGCGTACTGGGCTGGAATCGTCCTCAGGGACGTACTTTCCACCGCCGGTACTTGTGGCCGGCGTGATCATGTGCCTGCCCACCTCGACCGGGTATGGGGTTTCGAACGAAGGAGAAACCGCCCTCCACGCGGCGCCGGCCTCCTGCGCACCCGGATTTGCGGTGGTAAACATCGACAACGGGTACGGCGCTGCGTGTGCCGCATTCCGTGTTTTGAATATGATGCGGCGAACCGCAGCCGCTCCGAATAGCTGACGAGGATTCAGCCGTTGCATAGTCGACTGTGAATTTATCCGGGAGCCCAGGGAGCTCTCTCCTGCAGTCTTTTCGACGAGCAACTTTTCGCGCCAAGGCAAAAATCGCCACCGTTTAAGGTTTTCTGATCATCGCAACTATCGTGGCCTGGAGCTGGGCTTGGAATGTTGTCAAGGGCCCGCCGGTTCTGCTCGGGACAGCTATTGTCGTCGATGGTGTTCTTTACCACGCGTCCGGCCCTCACGATGAGGGATAGGTGGTCGCCCTGGCCGCCGAGCAGCGACATGTTCTCCAGCGGGTCACCGTCGACGGCGATAAAGTCGGCGAACACGCCGACCTGGAGCGATCCGACCTTGCCGGTCATGCGCAGCAACTCGGCCGCATGGCACGTCGTGGACCTGATCACCTCGATCGGCGGCAGCACCTCGGCGCGTATCGTGAATTCGTCGGACTGGTACTTGTGCAGTTCGCCCAGGAGATCAGTGCCGAACGCCATCGTCACCCCGGCCTTCTGGAGAATTTCGAGCGAGCCCCGGCTGCGCAGCCGGACGTCGTCGAGCTTCGCGACGGACACGTCCGGCAGGCCCAGCGCCTTGGCATGCTTGTGCAGCGCTTCGCAGGCCACCAGTGTGGGGCAGGCGATAGCGCCGCGTTCCTTCATGAGGCGCGCTGTCGCCGGCTCGATCAAGTTGGCATGTTCAACCGAGCGCACACCGCACCGCACGGCACGCGAGATCGCCTCGTCGGTGTAGAGATGCGCGGAGACATAGGTCTGAGCGTTCGCCGCCTCTTCGACGATGGCCTCCAGCTCTGATATCGAGAACTGCTGGAAGCTGATGGGATCCGACGGCGACGACACGCCGCCATTAGCCATCGCCTTAATGAACTGAGCTCCTTGGCGGATTTCGTCGCGAGCAGCGTGACGAACGGCGTCGACGCCGTCGCAGACCCGGCCCATCGCGCCGAGACGGTAGGTCTGGGACTCGGCGCTGCGGTTGTCGACGAAGCCGCGATAGTCGCTGTGACCGCCGGTTTGGGAGAGCGCCTTGCCGCAGAAGACGAGACGCGGTCCCTCGATCTGGCCGGCTTCCTCAGCCTGGGCCAGCGGCCGCGTCGCCCCGCCGACGTCGCGCACCGTCGTGAAGCCGCGCATCAGCATCTGCTTCATGATGCGCGCCGCGCCGAAGGCGACCGTCACGTCCGGAAGCATCGCCGTGCGGCCAGGGTCGACGGTGATCGCCGTCACATGGACGTGGCAGTCGATAAGCCCTGGCATCAGGGTGCGGCCCTTCAGGTCGATGGTGCGCGCCGCCTTTGAGGAGATCGGCTTCTCGGAGATTTCCGCGATCACGCCATCCGCGATGCGCAGCCACGATTCCGACGCCCCGGCGAAGCCGTTTCCGTCAAGCATCCTGGCATTGGCCAGGATCAAATCATCCGCGGGCATGGTTCCTCATTCTTTGTGCTGGCTGGGTGTGACCGAGATATGCGTGTGGCGGACGCGCTCGCGAGAACGCCGCCCAAATGCCTGTCAGGACAAGCAGGTTGTCAAATCCAGTCACCAGCAGGAACAGCGCAGAAATCGATGTGCCGATGACGCCGCCAATGTCGTGGGAGACGTGAAGCTGGTTCCGGGTGGCTGCGATGACCACGTAACCCACAACGACGATGCTGCGCCCAGCAAAAAGAAGAAGCCGACCGAAGACAGATGCTTGCCTTTGTGTGTGAGCTTGCGCACGACATGGCTATCGCCGCAATATGGCATGAAATGCATGTCGAAGGCCGAGCATTAGACCGGGCCGAGCACCTACGAATGAGGCGCTCGCCCATATTGCACGGCGTAAGGTTGAGGAACAGCCTGGACGGGATCAGGTCTGCCCACAAGTCTTTCATTGGGCGTTTTCGCCGCTTTTAAAATCGAGCCGAAGAATCGCCGACCTGTTAGAAGCGGTAAGTGACACCTGCACCAAGCAACCAAGGGTTTAGCTTGGCCTTGCCCTTCAAATCGGTGCCGGCCACTTTGACGGTAAAATCTGGTTCCAGAAAAAGCTTCTTGACATCGACGTTGATCCCCCAGTGCCGATCCAGCATGTAGTCGAAGCCGACCTGCAGCGCGGCACCAAACGTGTTCTTCACATGGAGAGCATCGGCGCTGCCGACACTTTGATTGTAGAAGACGGTGTAGTTCAGGCCGGCGCCGACATAGGGTCGGAAGGCCCCAAAGTGGGTGATATGATACTGCAGCGAGAGCGTGGGTGGCAGTACCCATACCTTGCCGACATTCCCCAGTGCGCCGATTGCTCCAGTGCCATCAACGTTGGCGTAGGTAGTGGCGAGGATGAGTTCGGCAGCGATGTTTTCGGTGAAGAAATAGGAGATGTCGAATTCTGGCGTCACGGTGTCTGAATAGGAGAGATTGGAACCGGCAATCCCGCCGACGTAACCTGAATCGTTGGTTTTCACTCCCAACGCGCGCACGCGAATCTGCCACGGGCTCGACGCCTCCACTGTTCCCTGGTCCTGTGCGACGTAACGTTGCGCAGGGTCTGCCGCCAAAGCCTGCTGACCCACCCCCATCAGGACGATGAGCGCCATCGCACCCTGCGCCGCAACCGTCCGCACTTTTGTCATCATGTTCTCTCCTGGTGTCCGATACCGTAGACTCTGTCGTTTGTGCGCGCGGGATGACTTCTCGTCACTCGCGGGTACAGACGCTCTGCGAAGAGCACTGCATTTGTCGTGCCAACGAGAAGAACCATTGGGAAACCGCACGATTCGCTTCCGACACAGTCGTGTGTCGGAGCTGATACTGTCGCGTTTCGGGCGTGATACTGTCGTGTTTTGCACAAACGGACTATCGACCGAAAGCAGGCGAGAGCTATCCCCGCCCCGTTGGCAGAGGGTGAACGAGACAATTCCTCACGAGGTGGTCACGACGCTGGTCATGCGTGGCGGACTCTTCCATCCACAACTTCGATGTCTCATGTGAGAGTGTTCGGCCTGCCAGTCAGGCTTGAGGTGATCGCAATCTCTCGCGGTAGCGCGCTAACGCTGATCCGGTCGAGCATGGTCATATCGAGCATGTGATCTTTCTCCCAGCCGGTCACGCCAGGCTGGAAACTCTCTTCGAACGCGATCGAGAAGAAGGCCGCATGTCGAATTCCATGCGGAGGCTCTCTCCGGAGATCGCCCACGCAGCGAACTCTCCAGCACAGGCTGGCGCTGGATTTCTCGCATGGCATTGAGCCGCGCGATCATCCACCCGCACTCGGGCGATGGAAAACTCGGAAACACATCCCATTCAGGGCTGCCCTAGCCAGCGCTCTTCTAGCCTTCATGATCGCCAAACCCGCCGCGGGCGGAGCGGCCCGGCAATCAGCCCGCTCCGGCCGAGTGACCGCATCGAGTAACCGCCCAGATGCCGGGCACAAAGCGGTCCTGGAATTTTGGGCGCTGCCCGCCAGCGTCGCCAAGCGTTTGCGGTTCGTGGCGATATCAATAGGCGGCTGCGCCGACCGCCCCAGATGCGCTAGCTCCGCACTCGGCAGCCGTCGCGGCGACTCCCAGCCGACTCGCTGCTGACGCGGCCCGTGCGGGTCAGCCGTTTCGAAAGGTGTAACCGTAGCCATTGATCGCCGGCGCACCGCCGAGATGCGTGAAAAGAACCCTCGATCCCTCGGCAAAAAAGCCTTTCTGGACCAGGTCGATCATTCCTTGCATCGATTTGCCTTCGTAAACGGGATCGATGATCATACCTTCGAGCCGCGCGCACAGACGGATGGCATCCTTAGTTTCCGGGGACGGTATGCCATAACATGGGTAAGCGTACTCCTCGAGCAACACCACATCATCGTCGACCAGTTCCATTCCGAGATCGACGAGCTCCGCAGTATTTTGGGCAATATCCAGCACTTGCGCCTTGGTTCGCGAGGGAGTGGCAGAGGCATCGATACCGATGACGCTGCGATGTCGCCCGTCATGGGCAAATCCGACGATCATGCCGGCGTGAGTCGAGCCCGTGACCGTGCAAACGACAATGAAGTCAAATGCAAACCCAAGCTGTTTCTCCTGAGCGCGCAACTCCTCTGCGAATCCCACGTAGCCGAGACCACCATATGGGTGAAGGGACGCGCCAGCTGGTATCGCATAGGGTATGCCGCCCCGTGCCTTGACCTCGTAGAGCGCCTTTTCCCAACTGTGGCGGATGCCGATGTCAAAGCCCTCGTCGACCAGATGCACTTCTGCGCCCATGATGCGGCTTAAGAGAATGTTGCCGACCCGATCGTAGACGGCATCCTCATGTGGAACCCAGCTCTCCTGAACCAGGAGGCATTTCATGCCAATCCTGGCGGCGACTGCGGCGACCATTCGCGTGTGGTTGGACTGCACGCCGCCGATGGAGACAAGCGTATCGGCATCTGAGGCGATGGCGTCTGGGATGATGTATTCGAGCTTGCGCAGCTTGTTTCCGCCAAACGCGAGTCCGGAGTTGCAGTCCTCGCGTTTGGCGTAGATTTCGACCTTTCCACCCAGATGCTTGCTGAGCCGGTCGAGCTTCTCGATGTGCGTCGGTCCGAAGGTAAGCGGATAGCGTTCGAACTTTTCGAGCATGTTCTCTCCCGCGATGCGTGAATGAGCCGAGACTAGCTATGCACATCAGCTTAAGCGGCATGTTTGATCTGAGGTCAGCTGCTCTTTCCGACGTCTTAGAAGAGCTTGGTACATTCATCGCTTCATTCGCCGTCTCGACACGCAACGGCCAGGCCGGCGTCCCTAGCAATGCCTGTCGCACTGAAAAACTGCATCGCCGGGATTGGAACGACGGAATGCCGTCGCCGTCCACCGCACCCAGCATAGTATTCCTTGAAAGATCCAACCGATGTTCAGGATTGATCGGAAATGGGGTGAATCTGACTTCGATCTCGTCATCGCCTTAGTGGAGCAGCGATATGCCGCCTATCGGAAAGACCGGAGGCACATCAGAAGATTTATTCGTCACCACCTCATCATCGTCTGGCAGCTGATATTCCAACTGCGTCGCAGATCCAACATGTTCAGCCCTTTGGCCAAATCTGCTATGGCCGCCAGACCGCCAGATCAGAAAGAGCACGCTTGCGAAATAGACGATTTGGAGGAGCAGCGAACAAGCCAGCGTCGTGACGACTACTGTGCGGATGGAATGAGAAGCAAAATAGACAGCCAAAGCGTTGCCGCACAGGACCACCCAAAAAGTGCGATAAAAGATTTTGAAGGACAACGCCGTTCTCCTGGTTTCTCGCCACATCATGCAGCGACCTTGTCGGCGGCAAGGTGTGTCTGGCAGTTCTTCGGGCAGACGCGGGAGCACGCTCCGCAGCCGACACAGCGGCCGGCATGATCGACGACCATGATCATGCGATTGAGCTCGCCATCGAAGTCGTCGTCTTCGTCGTTGCAGGGGCCGAGGATTTCGCCTGCCTCATCGACTCCGTAAAGGTGCATGACCTCGCGCGAGCAAACCTTAAAGCAGCGTCCGCAACCGATGCAGGTCGTGCCATCGATAGCGGTGAGATATTGCGGCATCCATTTGGAGCCGTCGCGGGTGACGAAGGCGCTCGTCATCGCGCATTCTCCGATGCAGCCAGATCTCTCTTGGCGGCGTCCAACTCGGCAAAAACGGCGAACGTTCTCTCGGCAATCACCTTAATCTCGGTCCAGTTGACCGGGAGGTCTTCGGCAAGGTCGTGCAACTCCATCTTTGCGGTTCCCGCACGTGACTGCAGCTTGCGGACCTTCTTCTGCAGCTCTTCAAGGTTTGACATTAATCCTCCTCGAAAACGGCTTCCGTCACACCAGCGAGACGTCGGGACTGACTTCGGTGTCTGCGGTCGCATCGTCGACCAGTCTCGTACCGGCCTCCGCGAGTTGTCGGAATGTCTCGAAGCCGAACCGGTGGATGTCCGGACAGAACGATCCAACGCCCGGCACCGACAAGCCCGCGCCCACAGGCCTCACGGATTTGGCCTCCACAATTGGCGATGTCACCAGGCGGAGACGCTCCGCGATCGCAAGCCCGACGGCGCTGTAAAACATGTCGAGCCTCCACAGCGCGTGGGCATCGGGATAGCCCATGCCAGGGATCGCGCGGCGGGTTTTTCTGGTGACGATGAAGCCGGCCAGCAGCGCTGCATCCGATTTGCCTTCCCATAAGCAGTAGGACTCCTCAGCACGGATCAGCCGCACGAGGCATTTGACGAACGGGGTGGCAAGGGCCGCCTCGTCCTCGTTGCTAGCAGGGCAGATCGCGGCTTCGGGCAATTTCATATCCTCCCCATTTCAGCCCTCTTCCTCGAATTTCCTTTTTCGGCAACGCCTAGTTCGGGCACATACGCGTTGGCCGATGCCCGGCTGGGAGCGGGCAACTCCAAGCAATTGATGTCCGGGTGACCGGTCTTGGACGCGTCTTCGACCGCGAGGCCATCCACCACGGCGAAAATTCGCGTCCAACATCACTTGCGCCGCGACGCGGGTGCAGGTCATCGCAAAATTCGCGCTTTGAACCTGCCGCAAACGATCCACCCGGTGCTGCATGGCGCCTACTTGCTGCGGTCACGCCAGGGAAATCGACGAATTGGCCAGTAAACATTCAAATTGACGCCTCTTTTTATGTATTTTCTCCGGCCGATCGCGCCTTGATGCCGGGGGGAAAATGTTTTTCGAAGCCGCAAAGAGAGCGCTGTAACGGCCCTCCCAGCCTTGTAGCTGGCCAGGGTCTGCAGCAAATCCGGAAGAAGGTGCTGTTTCAGGGCGTCCGGAATAAGCTCCGGACCGTCCAGCGACTGCAATGCCAACCTGAGTAACTCGATCGCGCGATCCTTATTGCCGCTGTCGTAATAGTACCTAGCGACCGCCGGATAGGACCGGAACTTAGGGCCGTCGCCTTGCGGGGGATTGAGTGCCAGGATGTGTTCGGACAGCTTTTTGCCCATCGCGAAGCGCTCAGCAGATGGAAGGTGCGAATGGTCGTGCGCCGGACCGAAGAGCTGGCCTAGCGCTGCAAGCATCCAGTTCTCGGAGTTTCTGTCGATTGCGTCGCGAACCAATTGGCGCATGACGGGCATGCCTTTCTGCATGTCGTGCATCGTGTGAATTAACAGATGCACATGAGCCAGGCGAAAATTGATATCGTCCGGCACCAAGGCGATGCCCTCTTCGATCGCCGAGAGCGCCATCGTCCAATCCTCTGCCTTTATCGCCGCCCAGAATCTGTCAACGATTGGCTCCTTCAAGGCCTGTTCGCATGCTAGTGCACCGCTTCTGGCGATCCGCGCAGTGTCGGCGGTCTTCGCTTCATCACTGGCGCGCCAGCTGCCGTTCAGTACCTTCGGCAAAACCTCGTCGAGATGCCTCGGATGGCCGATAAAGGCGATGTGACCGTCTCGGTCGATCACGAACGAGGTCGGAATTCCGATCGAAAAGCTGGGCCCCCTCCAAAGCTTGTTCATTTCGCCTGTAGGGTGGAATGCGATGCGATAGTTTAGATCCGGGCACCTTTCGGCCAACCACGCGCCCAGCTTGGCTCGAGCCTCAACGGGCGAGGAAGCGTTTTCATCAGCCGCGACTCCGACGACCTCAACTCCGGCGTCCTTGTATTTCTCCTGCACCTGCCCCAGTTGGAGCGCCGCCGCCGTACATGGTCCGCACCAAGTCGGCCAAAACTCGACGACATACACTTTGCCGGGCTGGAAACGCGCAAGCGGCTCGCCACCCGGCCAGGTCTCGACCTTGATCGGGGGAGCCTGTGGTTCCATCTGCAATGCCATGTTGCTCTCCAAGGCTATTGCCAAAGGTTGCGCGACTTTGGGCGCGAGTTTGTTTTCCCTACGAGGGGCACACGGGTTCAAGGAAAGCGAGCATCATTCATCTCGCGCATCTGCGCGCCTTGAGCGTTTGCTCAGTCTTGCCGCATCCAGTGTTGCCGCATCTCCATTGGCAAAGGCTGTGCCAGTGTGCTCAGCGTGCAGCAATGGGTGATTTCACTTGAACCAACCATGCGACGAAGACGGCCGGTTGTATTGAACCCGACATATTTGCCGCCGTTGTCAGGTTTCGGACATGCGTTCACTTTGCGCGCCGTCAGAAGAGCCTGGCCACGGACCACTCGACATGGATGGCGGCCAAGGGATGAGCAGATGGACATCATGACTGCGTCGGCTATGGCCAGGGCTGTCACCATCGCCCGCTTCGCGCCCATTAGGTTGAGCTTTGCGCCGTTAGGTCCCTCAGGCGGTAGCAGAAACTCGGCATTTACGATTGCAAGGAGCCGCTCCATGCGCGTGCCGCGGCGCCCCCTTCCGCCTTGCGATTGAATTTCCCGGCTGGTGACATGGGCGTCCTACACGACGACGCTGGTCCAGCTGCGGCCCGCCACTACCGCCATCGCCAATGCCGCCATTTTTTTGATTGACTATGACGATGGTTGCAGACTGGCCAGGTGTGCTGGTGCCGCTCGGTGAACTCTGCGGCATTCCTGCCTTGTGTTACCTTGTGTGTTTCCGGCGCCCGGGCGCTGCAGCGCCCGCGTCCGGGGTGCAAAACGAGCGTTGTCGGATTTGATCAGCCCACGACCATTCGGCCGCCGCGCGGGTCGAGCGGGACCGACCAATACACTGGAGATGCGGCGGTCCTCGCCGCTCTACCATCTCAGCCTATGACATTGTGATTGATGCATCGCTTGCCGCCCAATCCGGCAAGGGCCCGACTGTCCACTGAACTCGAGGATGTTGGCCGCGCGGTACTATGATTGCGTTGTTCAGCCCCAACCCAATAGTGAGGGCGATCCAAGATTTCGCCCATGCGAGTGCCGGTGCGGGTCCGAGCGGCGTGCCGCGGCGATGGGATCCTCTTTGTCGGCCTGACGCCGACCTGCGAACCTTGAGTTTTGACTGCATTGAGAAGCCCATCTACATCGGCGCAGCCGTTGAGTTCCGCTCACGAGTCGTCTCGGGCGAGCCGAAGCCATAGTAAGGGCAACACTGGAGACGTGCGGGATCGTCTCGGGCCGAGGCGCCTGTAAATTATCTTGAGGCTCTCCGCGAAAACCTGCGCGTTTACCGCGACCTTGGCCGACTTGGCACCAGGATAGGCGACCAGCGAAGCAGAGCTTCGAACAGCATAGGTGCCCCCTTCGGAACCGTCACCGCGCCAAAAACAGCGGCAATGGCGGCTTTGCTTCTATCCATCTCCTTACGCCACCGAAGAGCCGCTCGCGCAGCCGCCGGCTTCCATAAGCGCCCATGACAATCATGTTGGCAGACGTGTCGATTGCGTGCTGCGCAAGCACCGTTGCCGCCGGCTTGCCGGCGCTCGGCAGCCGATCGACCGACACCCGAGCACCATGCCGGGTGAGATAGGCGGCGATGTCGGCTCCCGGCTCGGTGCCGTTTCCGGTGCAGGTCACCTCCGGATCGACCAATGTGAGCCGAACTTCCTCGGCTCCGGATAGCAAATCCAGCGCTTCCCGAACCGCACGGACGGCCTCCACGCGAGAATCCCAGCCGACCAGCACGCGCCGTGGCGACAGCGTCGCCTCAGCACGCTTTGGTACGACGAGCACCGGCTTTCCGGTATCGAACAAGCTGCCGTTGATAACAAGAGGTCCGAGATCGATGTCGTTGAGAAGTGCGGGGCCGACGATGGTCAGGTCACTGCAGAGCGCCCGCTGTCGCACCGCGTCGCCGACGCTGGCCTGATCGCAGTATGCGGTATCGATGTCATAGCAATTCCACATAGCTCCCAGCAGTTCTTGAATATCCTTGGACGTCTTTTCCAGAATGGCCATGTCGTGTGAAAATTTCTCGATTTGCCTATACCGCCTTTCCAGTCTGGCGATGGCCGCTGCATGTCGTTTTGGCCACTCAGGCATGGAGCCGCAAAGCGGCGGAGACCCCATAATAAGTACCGAAAGATTCGCGCCGACCTCGGCACACAAGCCGGCAGCTATTCTGATGTCCTCATCGGAGTGTTCAGCTCTGGTGACACTGAGTACGCTTTTGAAGGCCATGTGATCTGGTACTTTTTGAGCATGTTGTGCCTGCAGGCGTTTCGAAGCCGCAAGATTTGCCCTCGCGAGGGGATGGGAATGGCAAACCGCTTGCCATTCAGCCATCCGGCTTCTCGAGCGAGTAACCTGCCGATCTGACGGTACGAATGACGCTGCCGGGCGAGGCCGCCTTCAGCGCCTTTCTGATCCGGCTGATATGAACGTCGACGGTGCGCGCACCGATATGGATATTCTCGGGCCAAGCCGCGTCGATCAGCTCGTCTCGGCTAAAGACCTTGCCAGGAGCCTCAAGCAAATGCCGCAGCAGGTTGAACTCGAGCGGTCCGAGATGGATGTCATGGCCATTACCGCGAACTCGGTAGGCATCGAGCTTCATCTCAAGGCCGCCGCAGCAGAGCCAGCTGCCGTTTTCGGCCCCGTTTGAACCCGGCTTCGGCAGCGCCAGCTTCGTGCGCAGACAGTCAAGCAGCGTGGCCGGCGCGATCGGCCGCACAAAGCTCTCGTCGATGCCTGCCTTCAAGAGATCGAGGTGCTGGTTCTCGGCGCCGGGGGCAATCAGGGCAATAACGGGAAGGCCACCCGTCCGGGGCTCGCTCTTGAAGGTTGCGCAGATTGTGGAGCCCGTTGCGCTTGCTGGCCCGCAATCCAGCACCACGGCCTGGAGCTCTCGTTCATCGGCCGCTGCAATTGCTTCCTTCACGCCGCCGGCCGGCTCACTCGTGAAGCCGTCCACCCCCAGAATGTGGCTCAGGAACAGATACAACTCCGCATCTTGCGAACAGATCAGGACCAATGGCTTCATCGGCGCTACCCCAAGAAGCAAATCGGCCTCGACCGCCTCGGGTGGGTGGGCGGGCCATGGCATATCTTCAACGCCCGGCATGATCCCCTTGCCCGAAAATCGCGTTCATCACGCCCGCGCCACCTCGGGATAGGCTTCAATGGCCGCGATCGCGTCGCCGGCCAGTTTCGTACCTGCCGCCGCGAGTTTCCAGAATGTCTCGAAGCCGAAGCGGTGGACGTCGCGCAGGGTCTTCGACAGAACGACCAAACGCCCGGCCGTGAAAAGCACGCGCCCGAAGCCCTCATGGCTCATCTCCATCATCGGCGATGCCATCAGGCCGGACCGCTCCTCGATCGCGAGCCCGACGGCGGTGTAAAACATGTCGAGTCTCCACAGCACGTCAGGATCGGGATCGCCGATAATCGGGATCGCACGGCGCTGTTCCTTCGTGATGATGAAGTCGCCCAGGAGCTCAGCGTCCGATTTGCCTTCCCACGACCCGTAGGAATCTTGGGCACGGATGAGCCGCACGAGGCATTTGACGAACGGGGTGGCAAGGGCCGCCTCGTCCTCGGCGACATCAGGGCTGACCACGGCGTCAAGCATTTCGCCTACTCCTCATTTGAAGTCTTCGTCTTCGAAGCACGGTTTCTTTTCGGCAACGCCGGCCTGGCCCAGCACCTTGCGCAGCCAAGGGGGAGGAGCCTTCCTGAGCATCGTTTGCGTGCGCAACAGCACCTCTTGGATGGTTTGGGGCTGGGGCACTTTGATCGGATGGATTTTCGCCGAAATAACCTTGGCTGCCGAAGGTCCGCCAATCGCCAGGCAAAACAGGAGATGACAGCCCTTCAGCGCCACCACCTTCGGCGTGATGCGATCGTCGCCCTCGCTGCGATGCGTCCCGCTCTCATCGGAAACGTCGTCGAAGGCCACGGCTTCCACAAGTTGCCATTCCTCGCGCGTCACGTCGTACACTGCAAAGCGCTTGGCCGACCCGAAGTGAGCGTTGAGGTTCTTCATGTCTTGCGTGGCGATCGCCACGCGCAAAGCGCCGGCTTGCCGCAGCGGCATTGATGCATGAACCTCGTCAGTGACGAGCGAAAGGCGACGAACGGAGCTCATCTGGCATTTCTCGGTGGCGGAATGGATCAAGCGCCTCAGGCGTCGGCGCATGTCGATTGGCCTGGAAGATGTTGGCAACCTCGAAGATCAGGTCGCGGGTCCCCTGATAGAGGACTGTGAGCTTGTGTTGGCTGCCGAGACGGTCAAAGATCGGGAAGCCGACGCGCATGAGCGGGATGCCAAGGTGCTGCGCCGCCTGGCGGCCGTGGGAATGGGTGACGAGGAGATCAGCGCCGGCGCCAAGAACTTCCAAATCGCCGAGATCACCGATTTGAACCGACTCCGCCGGTATTTTCTCCAGAATTTTCGACATATTGGTCGTGGTGACCGCCGCCGCGATTTCGGAGCCCATGCCGACGAAGAAAGTCGCGAGTTGGTAGAGTTGGTCTGGTTCGGCAGCGATCGCAATTTTCTTGCCTCCGAAATGGAAATGTCCGTCGAGCAACGCATCCTGCAACTGCGCCCGGCGCCGGCGCACGCCGGCCGGCACCGGCGCGCCCGAAATCGCTGATAGCATCGAGACGAACCGGTCTGCGGTCTTCAATCCAGCCAGTGACTGGAACATCGCGTAAGGCACGCCGGTCAACCTGTGCAGCAGCTCGGCCGGGCGGCGCATATGCTCACCGATGACAATGCATTGCACGGCCGTGCCAAGCTCGCGGATGTCCTCGACGCTGGTGCCGCCATAGGTGGTCGTGACCCAGCGGTCTGGCACTGTACCGTCGAGCGAGCCGGAGACATCCGGCACAATCACCGGCTCGAGCCCAAAGCTTTCGACCATGTCCCGCAAATGCTCGATATCGGCCACAGTGAGATTCCAGCCGGGCAGGATCGCGATCTTCTTCGATTGCCGCGCCTGCTCGCCGGGCCGCGTGATACTTCCGATTATCGCCGTGACGGCCTTGGCCCAGCCCTCTTCGATCGCCCCCTCGAAATCCGGCGTATTGGCCAGCACGACCTCCGTACCCGCGAGTTCTTCCGTGCGCTTCTGCCTGATATCGGCGATATCCCCTGCGAAATCCTCGCCTCGGGTTTCTGTTAGAGCCGTCGTGCAGACCCCGATCAGCTTTGGCTTTGTGCGAGTCTTGAGATTGAGGATCGCCTCTTCCAGATGATCCGCCCCGCCAAGGATCGTCGCCACTTCATCCATCGCGGTAGTCTGCAGGGGGATGGCTTCTTTGAAATGCCGCACGAAGAGCACGAGCGCGAAGCTGGTGCACCCCTGGCTGCCGTGGAACAACGGAATCGCACCATCGATCCCAAGAAAGGCCAGGGCTGCACCCAGCGGCTGCGACGACTTCAGTGGATTGACAGCCGCGGCTTTTGTCTGGGGAAGGATGCGGACCATCGGCTTTCCTCAACACTCGCCGAAATCGTCGGCCGTCGTGTCGGCGAATTTCTTGAAACTCTGGACGGTCGCGGTCTCACTGTTCGTGCTCGGCGGTTCGTCCCGTGTGGCGAGCTGGCATTCCCACGGCGGTGGCTCCCGCACCTGGCGCCAGATCGGGTTGTGGATGGCGAGGTCGATTTGGCGCACGAGTTCCACCATGCCGTCATAACCGGCATAGGGCTGGTGACGTTCCTGGTTGATATCGAGCCAGGGTACCTTGGCCTTGAGTGCGATAAACTGCGTGCGCCCCCCCGACAGCATGATGTCTGCCTCGTGTTTTGAGAGCATTGCGTAAAGCTCGCGCGGTGCCATGGTCTCAAACATGTGGTTCTCGTTCTTGAGGATCTTCTTGATGCGCTCCTTGTCTTCGGGCGTTGATTTCTTGACCGAGGTGCCGACGATCTCGATGCCGATCTCCATCAGTGCGTGGACGACCGACCAGGACTTCACACCGCCAGTGTTGAGAAGCACGCGCTTGCCTTCGAGCCTCGGCCGGTAGGTCGCGAGCTTCTTCCAGGCAATCGCCTCCTCTTCAGCAATCAATGCTTCGGTGCGGCCGAGGATCTCCGGATCCGCACCCTTCTTCACGAGCAGTCGAGATATCTGCCGGAGCGCCTCAGAAGTGTCGGTGATGCCGTAGAAGGAGCCCTCGAAAAACGGGATGTCCCAGCGCTGCTCCATCTTGCGCGCCAGATTAATAAGGGCGGTCGAGCACACGATCATGGTTGCCCGGGCGCGGTGCGCTGATGCAACGTCGAGGTAGCGCGCGTCGCCCGGAATTGAGGCTCGCACCCGGATGCCGAGCCGATCAAAAAGCGGCTTCACCAGCCAAAATTCGCCCGAGAGGTTGAATTCGCCTAGGATGTTGATGTCGTAAGGGCCGGCATCGTCGGGCTCCGCCGTGCCGATGACATGATCGAGCAACGCCTCGCAGGCAAGCTTGTTGCCGAGATTCTTGGAGCCGACGAACCCCGGCGCATTGATCGGCACCACCGGCAGGCCGAACTTTTCGGCCGCGCGTTTGCACACGGCCTCGATGTCGTCGCCGATCAGCGCCGTCACACAGGTCGAATAGACGAAGATCGCGGGCGGCGCATAGGCCTCCTTGACCTCGCGGATTGCTTTGAAAAGCTTCCGCTCGCCCTGCCCCATCATCACGTCGAGTTCGGTGAGATCGGTCGTGAAGCTTGTGCGCCATAGCGTTGGCCCGGACGAAGCCGTGCCGCGGTTGTCCCAGGAATTGCCCTCGCAGGCGAGCGGTGCATGGACCAGATGCGCGACATCGGTAATCGGCTGCAGCACGATTTTTGCGCCGTCGAAGGCACAGCCGCCGGCTGCCGCCCCGGGGGTCAGCGGCTTGGAGCAGCCCTGTTTGCGCGCCTTGGCGTCCTTGCCGCGGTTCTTCTCGCAGGCAGGCTCGTTGAAGAGATCTTGGATCTTGGCATTGAGCGAGGACATTGCCGGTCTCCAAAGTCAATCGAGAAGACGGACCAGTTGTAAAAGCCGGCCACCGCTCCTAGCGGGTGAGGTCATAAGAATAGTCCGTCACCCCCGTCTCGCTTGTCTCGTGATCGAGCTTGTCGAAGATCTTGTCGAGGATTGTCGTCAGTACGCGCAACCCGCCTTGGTAGCCCATGAGGGCAAAGCGATGGTGATGGTGCCGGTCGAAGATCGGAAACATCAGCCGGATCAGCGGCGTGCCGGTGTCGCGCTCCAGATACTTGCCATAGGAATTGCCGATCAACAGGTCCACGGGCTCGGTGAAGAGCAGCGATCGCATCGCCCACAGGTCCTTGCCCGCCCAGACTTGAGCCTCCTTGCCGAAGGGCGAGGAGGCAAGCAGTTCCTTCATCTCGTCTTCCCACGCCGTCGTGCCGTTGGTGGCGAGGCAGTGGGTCGGCTCGCCGCCTGTCTCCATGATGAAGCGGGCCATGGCGTGGACAAAGTCCGGGTCGCCGTAGAGTGCGTATTTCTTGCCGTGCAGCCAGGATTGGCTGTCCGCCATGGCGTCAACAAGTCGGCCGCGCTCCAGGCGGATTGCCTCGGGGATTTCCTTGCCGGAAATGGCGGAGACCTCCAGCAGGAATTCGTCGGTCGCCTGGACGCCCAGCGGGTAATGGAATGAGGCTGTGGCCTGGCCGACCTCCTCGCAATATTCCAACGTCTTTCGGGTGTTGTAATGCTGTAGTGAAAGTGTCGCCTCGGCGTTGAGTGCATTCTTCACGTCTTGGATTTTCGTGCCGCCGTCATACATGCGGTATTCGCCGTCCGATGGTGTGTCGAACTGGTCAGAGGCATCTTGGATGAACGTATAGGACACGCCCATCAGATCGAGCAGGCGTTTGAGTTCCCGGTTGTTGCCAACGCAAAAGCCGTCGAAGCCCGGAATGATATTGATCGTTCCCAGGGCTTCCGTACGCTCCTGGCCTTTCCAGAAGTGCTCCAAAATGCCCCTGACCGTACCATCATAGCCGTCGACGTGGCTGCCGACGAAGGCCGGCGTGTGCGCGAAGGGCACGGCGAAGTCGCGCGGGACCGAGCCTTCTTCCTTGGCGTTCTCGATGAAGCTGTGCAGGTCGTCGCCGATGACCTCGGCCATACAAGTCGTCGATACGGCGATCATCTTCGGGTCATAGAGTTTATACGTGTTGGCGAGCCCGTCGACCATGTTCTTCAGGCCGCCGAACACTGCCGCATCCTCGGTCATTGAGGAGGAAACTGCCGATGCTGGCTCCTTGAAATGGCGCGACAGGTGCGAGCGGTAATAGGCCACGCAACCCTGACTACCGTGCACGAAGGGCATGGTTCGCTCGAAGCCCGTGGCCGCGAACACGGCGCCTAGCGGCTGGCAGGCCTTGGCGGGGTTTATGACAAGCGCTTCGCGAGCGAAGTTTTTTTCCCGGTATTCCCAGGTCTTGGTGAACTCGCGTTGATCGGTAACGACCTGATCCTGGTGCGGACATTCGAAATTCAGCTTCTTCTCGGCGAGCATGTGCCTGTATTCCGGCTCGCGGAAGAGAGGCGCGTGGTCGAGAACTTTTTCGGCCGACTGCGGCATGGTGGTCACCTCTTTTTGTATCTGACCGCGCCCATACGGCGGGACAGGAACATCAAACGTTTCTGGTCTTCCGCGTATCACGGGGTCGCGGGGTTTATCGTCTCACTGGGGAGACCCAGGCTAAGGGACTGGTATCTATTCGGCAGCCATCGCCCGCCCACGGCTCGGACGTCTTTTCCAAGGCGCCTCGAATAGTCCCCAGACCGGGTTGTTGATGGCAAGATCCACATCACGGGCGAAAACGGCAAAGCCGTCATAGCCATGATAGGGCCCCGAATAATCCCAGGAGTGCATCTGACGGAACGGTATGCCCATCTTTTGCACGGGGTATTTTTCCTTAATCCCCGAGCCTACGAGATTAGGGCGAACCCCCTCGATGAACTTCTCCAACTCATAACCGGTCACGTCGTCATAGATCAGCGTGCCGTTCTTCACGTAGTGGGCGGTGCGTTGATAATCGTCGTTGTGGCCGAACTCGTAGCCTGTGCCGACGATCACCATGCCGAGGTCCTCGTAGGCTGTGATGACATGGCGGGGGCGCAGGCCGCCGACATAGAGCATCACCGTGTTGCCTTCGAGGCGCGGCCGATATTTGGCGATTACCTCGTCGACCAAGGGGCGGTACTTGGCTATCACCTTTTCGGTCTTCTCCTCGATTTCCGCCCCAAAATGCTTGGCAATCTTGCGCAGGGAGGCTTCGATCTGGGTGGGACCGAAGAAATTGTACTCCATCCAAGCGATGCCGTACTTTTCCTCCATGTGCCGACAGATGTAGTTCATAGATCTGTAGCAATGGATGAGATTGAGCTTGGCCTTCGGCGCGCGCTCTATCTCGGCGAGCGTAGCGTCGCCGGACCAGTTGCCGACCACGCGCAGGCCGATCTCCTCGAGCAGGATTCGCGATGCCCAGGCGTCGCCGCCGATATTGTAGTCGCCGACCACGTTGACGTCGTATGGGCCTCCCTCGAACTCGACCTCTCTCTTCTCGAACACCCAGTCGCGGATTGCATCATTGGCGATGTGGTGGCCGAGCGATTGCGAGACGCCGCGGAAGCCCTCGCAACGCACCGGCACGATCGTTTTTTCGATCTCCTTGGCCTTCTTGCGCGAAACCGCTTCGGTGTCGTCGCCTATGAGGCCGATCGGGCACTCGGACTGCACGGTGATGCCCTTGTTCAATGGAAAAAGTTCTTCAATCTCGTCGATGATCTGTTCCAGCTTCTTGTCGCCGCCGAAAACAATGTCTTTCTCCTGGAAATCGGAGGTGAACTGCATTGTGCCGAACGTGTCGATGCCGGTCGTGCCGACGTAGTAGTTGCGGCGCTGCGACCAGGAGTATTGCCCGCAGCCGACGGGGCCGTGCGAGATATGGACCATGTCCTTGACCGGCCCCCACACCACGCCTTTTGAGCCGGCATAGGCGCAGCCGCGAATGGTCATCACGCCGGGAATGGACTTGATGTTCGATTTGACGTCACATTCCGAAAGGATCTCCCCTTCCTCGCCGGGCTCGTCCCCGCTCTTTGCGACGTTGAGGTGCTTTTTGCGGCGCTTCGCAGTCTTGTCGGGATATTGCGACAACACCTCCTCGATAAGCTTCGCATGGAGAGCACCGTCATTTTCGTATTCCAGGCTCATGGGACCCCTTTCAAGGTTCATGTGACGCCTCACCGGCGAGGCGCCGTTATTCAAAAGGCACGCTTGGTCAAGGCCGCGCCTCAAGTCGACAACGCTTGTTACAGTGCGGCCGCCTTCGCCGTTTCCTTGGCTTGGAGTTCGGCAAGCATCTGCTCGTCTGTCTTCATGATGCCAAAGTCGAGCAGCATGTCCTCGAGCTCCTCCATGGTGATTGGGGTCGGGATTGTGCCCTGGCCCGAATTGACATGGATCTTCTCGGCCAGCGCACGGTATTCCCCGGCCTGCTTCGAGTCCGGCGCATACTGGATCACCGACATCTTCCTGAGCTCGGCGTGCTGGACGATATTGTCGCGTGGCACGAAATGGATGAGCTTGGAATTGAGCTTGGAAGCCAGCGCTTCGGCGAGGTCGAGCTCGCGGTCGGTTTGGCGCTCGTTGCAGATCAGGCCGCCGAGCCGCACGCCGCCCGAATGGGCGTATTTCAAAATGCCCTTAGCGATGTTGTTGGCGGCATAGAGCGCCATCATCTCGCCGGACATGACGATGTAGATTTCCTGGGCCTTGTTCTCGCGGATCGGCATCGCAAAACCGCCGCACACCACGTCCCCGAGCACGTCGTAGGAAACATAGTCGACATCATCGTAGGCGCCGTTCTCCTCGAGGAAGTTGATCGAGGTGATGACGCCGCGGCCGGCGCAGCCTACACCCGGCTCGGGGCCGCCCGACTCCACGCACTTGATGCCTTTGTAGCCGATCTTGAGCACGTCCTCGAGTTCGAGGTCTTCCACCGAACCTTCCTTTGCAGCAAGGTGCAGCACGGTATCCTGCGCCTTCGAGTTCAGGATCAGGCGGGTGGAGTCGGCCTTGGGATCGCAGCCGACGATGAGTATCCTCTGCCCGAGATCGACAAGGGCGGCGAGCGTATTTTGGGAGGTGGTGGACTTGCCGATGCCGCCCTTGCCGTAAAAGGCGATCTGACGCAGACCTGACATGTAGCTTTCCTTCCTTCGTTCCATTCATCGCGGCTGCCCGCGATATGAATGCCGGTCGGCAGCTTTCGCCGCCTCGTAACGCAAGGCTCAAAACTCATGCCAATTTTATTGACCGATCGAAGAAAGTTTTTTTGTTCTTCCTTTTCAGATATTTGACCTGAGCAAAATAAAGGAATGGCTAGCCGAGCCTATGTCGCGAACCTGACAAGACCAACGAAACATGTCAGACAGCGTTAAATATGACAGCCATTAACCTCACGCCGGGACCGAAAGACACAAACACTGTCGTCCACTCCTCGTGAGCGGCACGCCTCCCCGGCCAAATTGCGCCGCCAGAACGTTAATCCTGGATCACGCATCTGTCTTCTGGCACCAATCGAGAACGCCACGGCTGCTGCCGAGTTGCGACCCGCTGAGTGGTGTAGCTCGGCGGTAGCGCAGCCGCTTGCGAGCGCGCCCTCAATAGCGCCGTAGCGAGCGAGCGGCGCAGCGGTGGTCATCGATGTTCTTCCGTTAGGGTCGGGTTGCTGACACCAACCTGATTCGAAGGAACCACCGATGACCGACGACATGATGAACCTGCGCACGCTCGTGGAGAAGAGCCCCGACGGCGATATCCTGCGCGAGATGGATCGGCTTTGCCGCCGAGCGGCTGATGGAGCTGGAGGTGGGCGCCGCCACCGGCGCCGGCTATGGTGAGAAGAGCGCGCTGCGGACCGCCCAGCGCAATGGCTATCGCGAGTGCGACTGGGAGACGCGGGCCGGAACGGTGGAGCTGCGCATCCCCAAGCTGAGGAAGGGCTCCTACTTCCCCTCGTTCCTGGAGCTGCGGCGTTTGGCCGAGAAGGCGCTGACGGCCGTCATCCAAGAGGCCTACGTCCAAGGTATCTCACCGCTCGGTCAATGATCTGGTTAAGGCGATGGGCATGAGCGGCGGCCGATGACGGTCTTTTTTCGGAAGCTAACGCAGGACATGCGCCGGGAACTCACGCTATGTTCTTCCATCGCGCTACGATGCTGACGCGCCGATGTCTCGCGCCACGTTTACAGAACGGTGGAAGGGCTGCTTGCCGACTTCCCCTCTCCGGTGTAATAGAATGTCGGAACTTACCTGTAATTGCCGACATTTTGATGCATGACCGAATCCGTTGAAACCTCTCAGCGCGACCTTGCCGTCAGTCTGATTGAGCGCCACGGGATCATGCGCCTGTCGGACCTGAAACGCCGAGGCATCAATCCGGCTACACTTGCGCGTCTGGTAGACGAGGGCATCCTCCAACGCCCTTCGCGCGGGCTCTACCAACGCGCGGGTGCTGCCGTCGACGTCGCGCATTCCCTGGCCGAGATCGCGACCCGAGTTCCGAAAGGCGTGATCTGTCTCGTATCGGCGCTTCAGTTTCATGAGATCACGCTGCAGCTTCCGCGCAGCGTCTGGATCGCAATCGGCTCCAAGGACCGCAAGCCGACGATCAACTATCCGCCGATCCGGGTTGCTCGCTTCGGTGAAAAGGCGCTCACCATTGGCGTCAAGACCTATACCATCGATTCTGTGCCTGTCCGGATCTTCGATCCGGCCAAATCGATCGTGGACTGCTTCCGCTTTCGCAACGCCGTCGGCCTTGACGTTGCAATGGAAGCGCTGCGCATGGGATGGCGATCCAGAAAGGCTAAGCCCGACGACATTGCCCGATATGCGCAGGCGCTGCGCATTTGGAGTGTCGTTCGTCCTTATCTTGAAAGCACAGTTGCTGATGAAGGATAGGCCGGCGAATCTTCCAGCATCGATTCTTGCTAGGCTCCGCAACATCGCGCGGAACAAGCAGACGGACAATCAGCTCATCCTGAGGCGATACGCCATCGAGAGGCTGCTTTATCGGCTGAGCATCTCCCCGCATCGCGATCAGTTCATCCTGAAGGGCGCGATGCTCTTCACAGCGTGGCTCAACGATCCGTATCGCCCTACGCAGGACCTCGATCTTCTCTGATTCGCAATCCAGCCGTAACGGCGATCCGATCCGTTTTCGAAACGATTTGCCGGATCGAGGCCGAAAAAGACGGACTGGTGTACGATGCGAACGGCCTAAGCGTCGAGGTGATCCGTGAAGGCCAGCAATATGGCGGCGTCAGGGTGCAGACGACAGCGTCTCTCGGGAGGACCCGGATCCCGGTACAAGTTGACATCGGCTTTGGTGACGCTGTCACGCCGACGGCGCAGGAACTGGAATTTCCGTCGCTTCTGTCGGCCGAGGGTCCTCGACCGAGAGCCTATCCCAGGGAAACCGTGGTTGCCGAAAAACTCCAGGCAATCGTCGTGCTTGGCCAGGCGAACAGTCGCATGAAGGATTTTTACGACCTGCTGGCGCTGTCGCGGCTGTTCGCGTTCGAAGGTGGATCGCTGGTCCAGGCAATCCGAGCGACATTTGAACGCCGCGACACGCTACTGCCAACAGAGACTCCGCTTGGACTCAGTGCCGCTTTTGCCGAGGACAGCAAGAAGGCAAGGCAATGGACGGCGTTCGTCGGAAGGGAACCGCTTCTCTTGCAGCCATCGAATCTCCCGGCCGCGATCGTCGCCATTGGCGAGTTCGTTTTTCCGCCGCTCCAGGCTGCAGCCTTAGGCGACGGTTTCGAGCGTCATTGGCCGGCCGGCGGCCCTTGGACGTAAAGCTCTGACTTGCTTTGCTCCATGGGCGGATCACGGATCGTAGGTGCTGAGAGGCGTACCGATCCGCAATCGTGCGTCCGCCGTTAGTGATGACCGTTACGTGAGCGACACGATCGATTCCGGCGGCTGGGCCCGAAACGATAGTGAAGCGGTCCTTCCCAAGCGCGCGTTTGCGGACGGTGAGGTCGCGCGCCAGCTGTCTTGCGCGCTGCTTTTTGTCGTCAGTCGCTTCGTGGGCGCCGACCATGGCTATGCAGCGCGTTACCGGCCTTGGAATACAAAAGCTCGATTGGACGCTTGGCGTCTCGCAGCTTTTGCGGATAGGAGGCACAGTCAACCGCGCTTTGTTACAACCGGTAGGCTCAGCGATGTGACTGGAAGAGCGCCACCTGTCGGCACGGGTCGGCTGCTGCGGCTCGATTTCCACCTGTCGGTGTCTTGTGGGATAACGTCATGGTCGCCCCGATTGTGGGCTCTTTTTGCGGCAGGCCAATGCTGATTTTGCATTGCGGTATGACATTTGTGCGTTGCAATATCTGACGCGGAAGCTACTATGAGGGTGTCGGCCATCAACTCTCTAGATGCGATGCCGATCTTGAATGCGGCACACCCCCTCTAGTGCCGTTTTCGAATCGGGCCCGTTGCCACCTCCTCCCGGCAGCGGGCCTTTTCTCTCCAAGGCTTCCTCTTGGCCAAGCACGGTCCCGCCATGAATTCGAGCGCAGAATTTCCATTTGAATTTCTGGCGATCCAGCAGCTATTGAACTCCGGCGTTGCGTCTGTACCCCGAAACCCTGTCGGCGGTGATATCGCTCAAGGCAAGATGAGGTCCGCCGGAAAATACGATGATTTTCAGCTCCTTGATGAGCGGCAGATCCTAGAAATTCGCGCTATTCGGTAGCAACCGCCCAACCGCCACCAAATCCCTTATCGGCATTATTCAACCGCAGGCAATGCGTCTTCTTCGAAGGGCCGTTACCCGAAGGCTCCGGCTATGGCGTGGATTTGGGCTCGGGAATAGCCTCCGCAATCTCCCTCATGCGATCGAGGCAGATTTCGGCAATGGATCGCCATTCTTCAGCGATATTGAGTTCCGCCAATTCATTGCGAACATAATCTTCTTGGAGATTGATTAACCTGGTGCCAATAGCCGCTTTCAAATGCGACACGAAATGTAGGTTGTCCTGGAGCAAATCCGAGAATAGGTGGTCCACTACTGCGATATCGAATACGTCGCGGACCTTCAACAAAGAGCCACGATAGTTGAGCTTCTTTAAGGCAATCTCCACCGGGTGTTCAATTTCAATCGAATGGGAAAGTCCCTGACTACGTCCACTCCCGCCAATGATCTTCCGCTCCGTTGGCACATTAGTAATGTAAGAAGCGACGATAAAATCGATCTCGCCTTCTGGGTAGATCAGTTTGAGGTAGTTTGCCGCCTCATCATATGCCTGATGTTCCCAGATGCCTTCGCCACCCAATCGGGGTGAAAGGATCGACAAATACTGGGGGTCATCGATGAAAGCGTCGATGTCCTTGCTCAGGCGATGACCAGTGTGGACCATCAGAGCGGTACCGCCCCCGAGCACCCAATCGGGGACGGGTTGCCCTTTCGCGCGGAGTCGATCGAGGCCTGCTACTGCTCTATCGAGGAGAAGAAGCCAGTGAGACAAGTTCGCTCTCCAAATCCGGATTGTACTCGCCCGTCGCGGCCTTCGTTGCCATGTAAGCCTTGGCGAGCTTGGATTTAGAGATACCGTGAGCGCTTGCAAATTGAAAAACGAGAAAAGGCTCCACGTCTGTGAAGAAAGTGGCGACATGGACGGGCCAATCGTCCAGTTTGGCCTTGGCAATACACTCCCGCAGCGCCGCTACGCTGATATCCCGCTTGTAGGGCGCGTTGACCGTAGCCAATACAAGCCCGTCCACTGCTGAAAAACCTTCAGCAGCGCCAATGATATGGGTTTTCGTAATCGCGCGAACCATGCTGGGTATATAGTTCCTTCGCCCGACAGAGTCGACCCACGGGCAATTTGGCATCGCGCCTCATAATAGAATTCACCGCAGCACAACGGCCCGTTCCACCTGTCAGCCCCAATGTGAGGAACCGATCGACTCCCGCGGAAATATCCACCGAGGGTCCACCCAATGTTGAGGGGATAAGCATACGACGCTGGTTGGAGGACCTCGTCGGATTGACGAGGAGGAAGCCAACATGACCTTCTGCCATTTCCGCTGGCCAAAGACGAATGGCGAGCCCGTCTGCACGCATTGCGGCCTTCTCGTCTGCTACGCGCCGCAGGCGCGCTTTCAAGTGCTCCGGCTGCCGCCGCGAGTTCTTACCGGCTTGCCGAAACAGCACAGAGTTCATTGACATAAAGGAATTCAGTCCGGGCCTTTCCCATTCGGCCACGCGCGGACGAAGCTGCGCTTCGGTTCACATAGGTATCGTCTCCGTTCCACCACTTCTCCCTTCTCGCGGCCCGGCCCCCTGCCCTTGGTATAGCTTCCGACATTTTCGTCCACCTTCTGACACAAGAAGGTTCGTCGAGTCTCACGTGGAAACGCCTTGTATGTTTCACGAGCATTAGCTGCCTGAGATGTTACACGTTCAGCCCGACGAGACCGCCGTCTTAGACGTAAGGCTTTCCTCCATGGCGACCCCGAAAGCATGGTCCTTCTACTCAAGGTAAAAATCGCTTCCATCCCCGCTGCACGTCAGATGGCACGGCATTTGCGACAAGCTCATTAGAACCATCGAACCACAAACAAAGCGACGGGCGGACCATTGGTGACTCCAGACAAGCGCTTGAGGCGACGGTGACTACCGCGGATAAGCATCGGGAGGTCGTCCCCTCCAGACGTCAGCGCTCGCCAGCTTTTCTGCGCAGGTGTGCTCGGAGGCCGACATCCAACACCGCGGCGTGCTCCCAATTGCTGCTTGCCGGTCCTTATCAGCATGTGAATGCCGAAGCACTGCATCGAAGGCTCACCCCAATCGACGTCGAGGCGCCACCGGCAACCATCTACAATACGCAGAACCATTTTCGTAAAGCGAGACCTTTGCGCGACCTCAACGTTGCGGCACCACACGGCTATTTCGAGATTGACACTGTCGATCGCCACCACTTTCTCCTCGACGAGAAGCAGCTAGTCATCGACATCCCTTGCAGCGCCAATTGCCCTAAAGGGGTTGCTCGGACCGCCCAAATCGCCGATATCGATCCAGCCATTCGGATGACGAAGAGGGTGGGCCAAGGCCTTCCCGTACCACCGGATGGAAGAGCGATTTGGAAGCCGCGAAGGCCTTCATCTCATGTCCGGCATGCCTGCCGAGTCGACGTTACGTCGGCCCAAACCGAGAAGCCATGCCAGTTTTCTTATAAAAGGAGCACTTGATGACCATCACGAAGAAGGTTCCCTTCGTTACCTTTCGCACGCGTGTTCGCGACGAGTCCATCGAGGGGCCAAATCCATACCGCTGGGAAAACAAGACATCCGACGACTATTTCGGTGGCAAGCGCGTTATCCTGTTCTCGCTTCCTGGCGCCTTCACTCCGACCTGCTCGACCTACCAACTGCCCAATTTCGAAAAGCTCTACGACGAGTTCAAGAAGGAAGGAGTTGACGCAATCTACTGCCTCTCCGTCAACGATGCCTTTGTCATGAATGCGTGGGGCAAATCCTTGGGGCTGCAGAAGGTCGAGCTTATCCCGGACGGCTCAGGCGAGTTCACGCGCAAAATGGGTATGCTGGTTGCCAAGGACAATCTCGGCTTCGGAATGCGCTCCTGGCGCTACGCCGCCCTGATCAACGATGGTGCGGTGGAGCAGTGGTTCGAGGAGGAAGGTTTCTCCGACAATTGCGAGAGCGATCCCTATGATGTCTCATCCCCGCAGAACGTTCTTGAAACACTGCAGGCCGCCGCCTGATCAAGTGAGCGTCTGGCAATCCCATTAACGCACGGCCAAGAGCCTCCTCGATTGGAGTTTCGTGCTCAACATGCTGTCCTCGGCAAGGCTGCTTCAACGCCAGAAGCAATCTATGGTGGCATCGCCTCAGCTCATTGAGTCGATTCGCCTGCTACAGTTAGCTCGCGCCGAACTGCATCAATTCGTGGAGCAGGAACTCGAGAAAAATCCGCTTTTGGAGCCAGCTTCAAACGACGGTGAGGCTCTTGGCGACGTGCCGAGTTCGGCAGACCAGTCCATTGGCGCACGCGAAAAAGACATGGATAGGCCGACGAGCGCGGCGGCCACAGAACGACTGGGGGAATGGAAATCCCCGCGCAACACGACGAACACCCCTGCGGATAGCCGCCCTGCCCTGGACGAGTTCGCCGCCTGCACCGAAACATTGCACGACCACGTCGCTGGTCAAATCGCGCTCACTGCATTCACACCACAGGAGCGGCTGATTGCAGGCGAGCTCGCAGCCCATCTGGAAGATAGGGGCTATCTTCGCGTGGACCTTGTGGGACTGGCCGGCAAACTGAACGCCCGCGAGACGGATGTGAAACGGGTTCTCGCAACCTTGCAGCAGTTTGATCCACCGGGAATTTTTGCTCGCACTCTCAGCGAATGTCTCGAGATCCAGTTGCGTCAGCGCGACCGGTTCGATCCGGCAATGGCCGCTTTGGTCGCGAACCTTGAGATGGTTGCCAGACGCGATTTTCAGGCGTTGAAGCAGCATTGCTGCGTCGATGAAGAAGACCTTGTCGAGATGTTGCATGAAATCCGTGCGCTCGATCCCAAGCCTGGCAACCGATTCCAATCCGGAGCGCCGGAATCCATCATACCCGACGTCTGGGTCACGCCCTCGCCCGGAGGTGGATGGCAGATCGAACTTGATCCGGACGCCTTGCCCAAGGTTTTGATCAACCAAACCTATTTCACCGAAATCTCGCGGCACGCCGCCCGGAATCCGAAAGATCAAGCGTTTCTGAACGAATGCCTGCAAAACGCGAATTGGTTAATCCGCAGCCTGGATCAGCGTGCCAAGACAATTCTTAAGGTTGCGACTGAAATCGTGCGCCAACAGGATGCCTTTTTCCAACATGGCGTGGCTCATCTGCGGCCTCTCAATCTCAGGACTGTCGCTGAGGCGATCAACGTGCATGAATCGACGGTGAGCCGGGTGACCTCGAACAAGTATATGCTTACCCCGCGCGGGGTGTTCGAACTGAAGTATTTTTTCACCGTCGCGATTGCCTCCTGCCAAGGCGGCGACGCGCACTCCGCCGAAGCTGTCCGCCATCAGATCAAAGCGATAATTGCTCAAGAATCGCCCGGTGACGTGCTTTCCGACGACGAGATTGCCGCCCGGCTGAAGGAAACCGGCATCAATGTTGCGCGCCGCACCGTCACAAAGTATCGCGAGGCGATGAACATCCCCTCCTCCGTGCGACGGCGCCGGGAAAAGCGGCTATGGCTCATTGGCGATCAAGATTGAAGCAGACGTCTGGCTCCTTCGGCGTATTAGCCTCCCTTTCAGGATTATGCGGTCACGGCGCCGGCCGGGGTGTCGTCGCGACGCTCGGCGGCAAGGTTGGATAAGTTACCTTCGGCTGGTCCCCGGTGAGCGCGTGTAGGAAAGCGGTGATCTTGTCGACTTCCTCAGGGCTCAGTTGCGTACCAAGCTGGGTCGTGCCCATCACCGCCACGGCTTGCTCTAGATCCCATGTACGGCCGCTGTGAAAGTAGGGGGCGGTGAGTGCGACGTTCCTCAAGCTAGGAACCTTGAAGACATAGTCGTCATCCACCTTCTGTGTCACCTCGACGCGTCCCTTGTCGTCAGGCGGCAGCAACTCCCAGCCGGGCTTTTCGACCACCCCAAAAGGAGCGTACATGCTCCCGCCGACGTTGATGCCGTTGTGGCAAGACGAGCATCCTTTGTCGGCGAAAAGCCTGAGCCCCTCCTTCTGTTCAGCGGTAAGTGCGTTTTCGTTACCTTCGAGATACCTGTCGAAGGGTGCGTTAGGCGTGATCAGCGTCGCCTCGAACGCGGCGATGGCTTTCGCGATGTTGTCATATCTCAGGGGATCGGTTTCATCGGGGAAGGCTTTGCCGAACGCCTCAACGTACCCAGGAATGCCCTTGAGCTCTTCGACGGCGTGCCCGGGAGTGGTCCCCATCTCCGTCGGGTTGGAGATCGGGCCGCCGGCCTGCTCCGTCAGATCCGCTGCCCGTCCGTCCCAAAACTGGGCGATGTTGAAGACGGCGTTGAATACAGTTGGCGCATTGCGGCCGCCGCGCTGCCAGTTATGGCCAATAGAGGTGGAGCGGCCATCGCCGCCAGCACGGCCGATTTGATGGCAGGTGTTGCAGCTGATGTTGTGAGCTTGCGAGAGCCGCGGTTCGAAATAGAGCATCTTGCCCAACTCGAGCTTCTCTAAGGTCGCCGGATTGCCGTCCAGGTCTGCAGCACGCTTGGGAATGGGGCTGAACAGCGATCTCGCAACATCCAGCAGGTTGTCCTGCCCCATGGCTGTGGAGGCAAGCAGGCAGCCTGTGAGTGCAGAGCATAGAAACGCAAATCCCGCCGCCAAGCGAAAGAAGGAGACACTAAATGTCTTCACGAAGCCCATCGACGTAAGTACCCGCTATTGCGTTGATGCAACCTTCAAACGAACTACCGCTCCGCCCTGACCGCGTCTTCGCAACTAGAGTTGGAAGTCATTCCTGAATTGCATGAATGCCCAAGACGTCGAGCGATTTTGCAAGCGCGGCCCCGCTCTAACGAGACCGCTATTCTGCGAGCGGACCCGTCGCGCTTCTTGCCGCGGCGATCACATCGAATGGAAAACAACAAAGATCATGCCATTTCAGGCCAACCGAGATTTTTCTCAAACTTTGCAGCGGGGTTACGCTCGAAGAGCCTGTCTCGGTCGAGCTCCAGTTGTCGCCAATTCGACAAAATCGACAGCGGAAAAGTCGGGAGTTTGTCCGGCCACCGGCGCTCCTAATCAGGGCGCGCGCGGGTGTCTATTCATCAGCCACGTCGAACTCTAAAGCGCGTCGCGATCTTTCAGATTCGCGCCATGCGTGGTTCACCTGCCTGTGCTGGTTGAGGCCGGCCAAGTCGGCATAGCTGGGGTGTTCGTCGGTGACGACGGTAGCGTCCTGGCTGACATGGTCGCGGACCGTCGCCCAGGCGGCCTCGCCCTGCTCCTCGCGGACGATGCGCGTGAAGGTGCGCTCGAACCCGCTGCCATTCTTCTCGCAAGCGCCAGCACGCATAGCCGCTTCATGTTCAGGTATTTCTTTCTTCAGGCGGCGATCAATCCGCTCCTCGGCCTTGTTCTCTGGCTTGACGTGGCCGCCAGCGTACTTGCCGTCCATCTGGACCTGGCCCTCAAGCTTCATGCCGACGCGGCGCAGCCCCAGCGCTTCCTTGATCTTCAGCGACAGGACCCAGGCGGTCTTGTACTGCACGCCGAGCTCGCGGGAGAGGTGCAGGGCGTGCATGCCCTTCACGGCGTTCACGGACATCCAGATCGCGGCCAGCATTTTTCACAAGCTGAGCTTGTGGAAGGCGAACACGGTGCCTGAGGTGACGGAGAACTCGCGGCGGCAGCCGGAGCACTGAACCCCCGCCTGCGGAGCGCCTAGCAGTCGAGAACGCCACAATGCGGGCAGACGGGATCGCCATTCGTCTTTGGCCAGCGGAACTGGCGGAAGATCGCCTAGGCTTCCTCTTCGCCAATCTGGAGGAGGTGTTGGATGGGCATGTCCCGGCATTCGGGGACACCAGTCTAGCGCGACGATTATGGAGACCGGTCGGCCACCGTAGTTGTCGCCGCGCAGACATCAGGGAGTGCTGCCCGTCCTGGTATTTCACACATCCGCGTCTCGTTTCGGGATCGTGGTGGATATTATCCAACCACTCCGGACGTTCCAGAATCCTCGGAGTCAGGCGGGCGCGGGGGAATTGGAGGCGCGGGTGTTCATGTTCAGGCTCCGGTTGGCAGTCGTCGACACGCGTAGCGATGCGGCGGCCTCGGAGGCCGTCGAAAATCAGCGCCGTATGCGTATCCGCCTGAACATGAGGTGGGCCCTTAATGGATCTGCCCGCCGGAGTCGATCAATTCTTGAACTTCGAGTAAACGAGCCGTAAGCGAACGTGGGCCAAACTCGCTATCTGCTTCACCGCGTTTCAGAGTTGACGGTTAGCAATATTGCCATGTGCCCGCCGCATTGATTTTCAGGCAGGTCGGGCAGATATATTGTTTGATCGAGGAGCGTAGCCGTGGGCGTTAAGGTTGGTCATTTCGACGTGAAGGATTGTCGCGCGGAGAAGCAGCGTTCCCGCGATGTCGACCTTGCGCGCCTTGCATCCAAGCAGATTTCCGCCAAACAACTTCGCGATAAGAATGGCTTTTTCTCGTCCCTGGATCGGTCGAAGGCCCGGCTTCTTGTTCGCAGGGCCTCAGTCGCGTTGAGATGAGTGACGAGCCTGCGCGTTTCGGCCCGCTAGACGTTCTCCAGATAGCATCAAAACTTACGATCGATGATGCCACGTTCGTCATCGGCGGTCAGGCTACCAACCTGTGGGCATGGTTCTACCAGGACCGGGCTCCTGAGTTGTCGTCCGGTTCCGAACTGACGAGTAAGGAACATCGACTATTTCGGCACAAGGAAGGCGGCAGAGAGCCTGGCGCAGGCGCTTGGTGGGAAGGTCTATCTTCCAAATGCCGACGATATGAACACGCCAAACACCGCAGTTGTCGTGGCCGAGATCAACGGGAAGAAGTTGCAGATCGACTTAATGCACGGCGTTCTGGGTATTACAAAACGCGAGTTGGAAAACGGCATTTCGGTCATCACATCGATGACGGCAGAGGACGGGAGTGCTGCCGCAATACCGCCTCGGCTTCGTCTTCAACGCTCCAAAGCCCTCCCCCGCAATTTTATCTGGACTTCGCCTGCGAAATCGAAGCGGTCTTCAAGACCGCCCAGGCCTTCCAAGGAACCCCAGCGATAGAGTTCGCGTCTCAGTCGAGCCTAGCGATCTGGCCGCGCAGCTCAAGGAGCTAGGCAGCCGCTGTGACGCGATCGTCCGCGATTGCACAGGACCAGCCGGCGATCACTTTAGCCGTAGCAGGACTTGCTACCAAAGGATTGCCGGCGTCCTTGTCGCCTCCGAGTTTGCTTCGGCTGTGCGTAGGCTATGTCGGATTGAAGGCCTTACAGGTTTGGCCGGTCAATTCCACCGTATGGCGCATCGACCTCGGGGAGGCATTGCGCTCACTACCTAGATTTGCGTGCCGCCGACTTCCTTTCGGGTTTGCTGACAGCTTTGTGGCCGAGACCGCTCGACTTCGCCAGCGCCGACCGTTGGGCCGCATAGTTCGGCGCTACCATGGGGTAGTCGGGCTTCAATCCCCATTTCTCGCGATATTCGTTGGGCGTCAGGCCGTAGTGGACGTTGAGATGCCGCTTAAGCGATTTGAATTTCTTGCCGTCCTCTAGGCAGATGATGTGGTCGGGAAACACCGACCGCTTCGGATTAACCGCAGGCGCTTGGGCTGGCTTCTCTGGCTCGACCGCTTGCCCAAGATTCGACAATGACGAATTCACGCTTGCGATAAGCTCTGGCAGTGACGCGGTGGGAACGGCGTTTTTGCTGACATAGGCAGATACAATATCTGCCGTAAGTTCAATCAACAGGCCTCGGCTATTTGCGGTGTCCTCGTGCATTCAATTACTCCTATTCCGTGACAACACGGGGAACGCTTTTACCGGCTTTGTCGAGGAAGGCCAGCGTGATCTGCTTATGTCGGCGTTAGTCCACCGCTTTTGGCTATCGCAGCAGAAGATTCATTGAAGGCTTTAATGATCCGATAGAACTGCATTTGCAGCAGCCGACCAGTTTGGCAATTCCTGCTGGGCCGAGGCCGTCGGCAAGCAGTACCATGATAATTCCTGTCAAGCCGCTGTTTGCCACCTAGGGTGATCGTTCGCACCTTCTCCCAGTGGGTGCCCTGCTTCCGTTCGAATTCGGCGAGGACGACCCGGGCGATCTCGATCACATCAGTGGCGCCGAAGCCATGGCGAGCGATCATGGCCGCATCAAGCGCGCCATAGAGATTGACGGACAGCTTGATCACATCCCCTTTTAGCCCCAGTTCCGCACCCCGTGCGTGTGCAGCCGAATCCTCTCTTGGAGCGAACGCACCGAGATCTTATCCTGGTCGTCCTTGATGGCCTCGCTGTCCACCATGCGCTGAACGAAAAAGGCCTCTGAAGGCTTTGGGACGGCCGTCAGGCATGCGGCACCTGAGGCAGCAGCACTCCTGTGCCCAGTCCGTCGCCGGAAGGGTCAAAAGCATGCCTGGAGGATCTCGGCGTGATGTTGGTTATGTCGCCTTTATCTCCCTCCCGTCGTGCCCCAGGCGGACTTGAAGTCCGTAGCTCGCGAAGCAGGCGGGGATGACCACGGGGTCGACGACGCGAAGCGCGTTCAGCACCGCCTGTACCGCTCTTGGAATTTCGCAGCACCTTCCCTAGCGACTGCCAATGCCTCCTTCTGGAATTCAGCATGAGCGGCCGGATCGACGCCTAAAGCCGTGACCTGGAATGCCGAGCGCTGGCGCTTTGGGAGGACGACAGCGAATTGGAGGTTTGCGACTCAAAGGTGTTTCCCTCCAGGAACTGAAGCAGACGCTCTACCGTATTTGAACGGAAACGTGTGCGTCACCACAAGCGCGCGCATATCGGCCAGCAGCGGCGTCGTTTCCTTCTCGAGCGCAGCTCCAGCGAACTTTCCCGCACTCCGGTAGTCCAGGCCTGATCCTTCTTTCACCTTCACGGCTTCTGGAACATCGTCGGGCGGCAGCGAGAATCCCGCATCGCGGAGTATCCGCTCTGAGCCATCGCGGTTTCCGCCGTCCCGTTCGACGGCTCGCCGACACCGCTTGCGACGGGCGCCTGCTCAGCCGATCAACGCCCGAGGATTTCGGACAGCGGAACTGCGACGTAACCTGGATGCGGCGTCGTCTCGTTGGCTGCAGTGACGACTATCGGCATCGGCAGCGACTCGTCGATCTTGGCCGGCCCGATTCGATCCCAGTCGTAGAGAAAGACTTCCTGATAGAACTTGGCGATGTCGCGGTCATAGAAGATCATGCTGGCGTCGCGATTGAATCCGGTGCCGGCCGTTGTCCAGTTGTGACTCCCGACCAGCACCGCTTCGCCGTCGATGATGATGCCTTTAGTATGGCAATTGTTCTGCTTGCGAATCTTGTTGGTGTCAAAACCGTAGTCCTTCGCGCTGCTGATTGTGTCACGGTCGTCCGGGCCGAACGAGCGGAAGATGATACGGACATCGCGGCCCGCCTTCTGCTGCGCCAAAAGCGCATCCAGCAGCTTCCGGTAATCGTCGCCCACGGTCTTGGTGTTGAAGCTCTGGTTCTGAAAGTAGATCGTGCTCTTCGCTGATTGGATAAACGGCAGTACCATGTCGATGTAATTGTCGGGCGTCAGGACGGGCTGCACGTCTATCTCGCGGGTGTCGGTTAAAGGTTGGAAGTAGCGCGGTTTCGCTGCTGCTTCATCGACGGTTAGGTCCGCGGGCACCCATACCAGCGGCTCGCCCGCGACAGTCTCCGGCGCTGCCTTCGCCTCCTCTAGATCGCGCAGGATATGAGCTTCGAAGAGCTGGCTTAAATCCTTGTCTTCGAGCACGACATGCCATTCGCGGTTGTAGAGCCTGAGCGCGCTCGCGTCCGCAGGGTTGGCGAGCGGCGCTACGTCAGGCTGGTTCGAGCTCTGCCAATTGCCGCTCGACAGCCACATGGCGGCCCGGTCGCGAACGGCGACCTTGATGTGGTAGGCGGAATCGAAGATGCCCGCCTTGCCTACGCTCGCGGGCGCAAAGTTGAACTTGTCGCCTTTCTCCTCGCGTATCTTGTCCACCGCCTCATAGTCGGTGAAGTCGCCGGCGTGTACCTTGCCACCCATCTGCAGCACAAGAGACATGGTCTCGGCCTTGTTCTTGACCGCGTCCAGTACGCCTTTCAGCACGTTGACGGCGCCGAAGTCGTACATCGCCACCACCAGCGACTTTGTCGTCGACGCAAGGAAAGGCCCTAGCACGGGCCAGCTTGCGTCCGGTCCCGTATGCACCGTGAACGTCGTCGTCGTCTTCCGCCTCGTAAGCGGCAGGTCTGGCCGCTTCTTATAACTGGTGTGCCAGGCCGGAGGTGCCTCGTCGCCATAACTGAGTCCCATGAGATCGGCGGTCGAGGCGACCGTCACGTCCGTCCGGACACCATCGACGTACGAGGGAAGCGGCACGACGCCACGCGACTCGAGCGCGCCGAGATCGACCTTGCGCCTGACCGCAATCACCACCGCGCGCTCGTCCGTGATCTCGCCGTTTTCGAAGCGGTAGCCTGGCTTGACCGCGACCACGTCTTCCCGGTTCGCGAGCAGGGCGCGGGCCGTGCGCACGGCGGCTAGCGTCATTTCCCGGGTGGGCGGAGGACTTCCGGGCGGCGGCGCCGAAGTCGCGGGGCCAAGACCGGGACCAGGAGTTTGCGCCGAACCATGCATTGGAACCGCAGCAGCAAGCGTCGGCAACGCCCCATCGTCGATCTCCACCGTAATCTTGAGCGGCACCGTGAACGTGACTCCCCCACGCCCCGGGTTTTGATTGCTTCCCCCGCCGCTATTGTCGGCCATGACGATTCCTCCAGTGTTTTCCAACAGGCCGCGAGCGCGCGCGAGGCAGCGCTTGAGCTGGTCGATCGGGACTGCGTCGTTTTCAATGAATTCAATGCCACGATAATGTAGCGCGACCACCTGCCCGGTGCCGATGTCTATGACAGGCGAGCCGGAGTTTCCCCCAAGGGTCGAGCATGAATGGGTGATGTTGTCGTCGCCGACGCCGAGCAAGTTCCCCACCGCCACCCGCTTTTTGTCGTAGATGCCTCCGAAGATTTTGTTGGCGAGCTGTTGATCCGAGAACCGGATGTCGCTGGCCGGATACCCGACCACGGCAACGGGCAGCTTCGCAGGAGGCGGTTCGCTGGCCAATTGCAATTTCACCCTGCCGACAGCGGAAGACATCTGCGCAAGCTTTAGGAAGGCGATATCCGGCAGGCCGTCAGGGGCCACCCAGACGATGCGCTCGACGGTGACGGGGTCGGTAGCCGCGCTCCCGTATTCCTGGAGAAAGTCGATATCGGCGCCGATAGGCGTACGCGCGTCGAAGCCTAGCTTGAAGGTGAAGCCTGCCCCGCTGGTTTGGGCAAAGAGATTGGCGACATGCCGGTTCGTGATCACCAGCCCGTCGTCGATCACCCAGGCCGTCCCGACGAACGGGTTGTCGAAATTGCTCACGTCGACGCGGCCGATCGAGGCCATGCTGCGGTTCAGCAACGGCGCCTTGGCCGTTAGAATCTGCCGCCACGCCGTCGCCTCGGCTCGGGCGCTGCCGATATCGATCGCGTTGTTTTGGACGAGGAAGACCGGCGTGCCCACGGCGAACACGATGGTTTCGTCATTAGTGACGGGCGGTGGGGGCTGCGCCGGAGCGGCGGCCGCGGGTGGGGGCGCCGATCCAGGTCCGGGCGGCCCTCCGGCTAGCGCCACGCCTTCGTCAACCAATCGAGGTGTCGTCGCCGAGAAATTGCCATAGCGGGCATTCATCGCTTTGGTGGCATCGGCTACCCACTGCGGATGCTCGAACTCATTCTGTACTTGGCTAATATTCGCCAGCACTTCAGGAGCGCTCGCGTCAGCTATTTGCCTCGCCACGCTTCGCAGTCGTTGTGAGTCGGCGACGGTCATTCTTTGTTCCCCTCCCCCGCAGCCCATAGGGAATTGTAAAGAAACCCACGCAGATCTTCCGATCGCTACGCCGTTAGTCGGCGTAGATTCTGATCCAACTCCAATTTTAAATATGATACCCGCTGAGCGCAGTCTAGTTATTACAGGATACATCAGGCGAGACTGAAATACTAGAAGGCATTGTTCAGAAAGCAAGCCATGGCGCCGCGCAGGCTGATCCGACAGTCTTTCCGGCTAGGGGCACGCACCACGGACGTGGCGCCGAAGGGCAACTCGTCCTGCCGCAGATAGAAGGCACCGCCAGCCGCTTGAATTCGCCTGAGCGAAAACAGGTATGTGGACCGGCTGGCGTGGGGGAACTGAATGGATATCCATCTGGTTGCGGACACCAACCTGTTCTTCGAGTGCAAGCCACTCGAGCAGCTGCCGTGGCAAGAGCTCGGCTACGATCCGGTCGTAATCCTCCTGGCGAAAGCCCGGATGAGATCGACAAGCACAAGAATGCCAACAGCCGCACGCGCGATCGCGCGCTCGAAATATTTCGGCGCATCCGCCAAATGCTGAAGACTTGGGTGTCGGAGTCTGAAATCCGCGCACCCTCGCCAAGGGTGGTGTTGCGGCGCATGCCCAGCGTGAAGCCGGATATCGCGCTGGAGGAGCATCTCGACTATGTCTTATGAACGACGAGAGCTGGCGGCGTCTCCGATGGAAACGGCCGACGCCAAACGATCAAGGAACTCAAGAAGGAAATGGACGCCTATCGGGCCAAGAGCCAAGGATTTCGATTGGCGCCTGCGAAACCGTGGACAGTTCAAACACAATATGCGCAACCAGAAAGGTCGCGGTCCCTCTAACGAAACGGAAATCGGGGGATTTCTCGCGGCACCCAAGCTCAAGCATGCCCTCGTAATCGATTTCACGCCGCCCCCTCCGTCGAGCACGGCCAACGCATCCGGCGAGCATGGCGACGCATACGGCGAGTTGACAAAGATCGAGTACTTTTCCCAGCGGAGACGATATCAGCAAATATCGCGATGTGCTCTATCCACAATGGATTGAACGGTGCGGTGAGACGCTGGCGCAGTTGCACTGCGGCCGCGATGAAACCGAGCCGCCCGTCGTGGTGCGTTGGCCGATAGGTACCCGTCGAGAATGCGCTGCGGTCTGCGCTGGCGGATATCACGGCAGGACGCAGTCGAGGTCATCACTTCCGGCGCGAAGGAGACACTCGCGGCGGGCCCGCCGATTTTCCCATTCGACAACAAGCCTGTCCGGCTGCGGTTGTGAAGCTGTCGGATCCGGATGATGCCCCGCGCCTGTATGCCGCCCGCTGAACGATCCGCGGCCGGTTGGCTATGGCGCCGCTGTGACGGTCGTGGCACCGCTTAAATCGCCGTCATCCGCTGGTGAACCAGGCCGGAGTGTCGGCGAGCCGTGGCAGCAAGCCTCATGGACCGGAGCCGATAAGCGGGCTGAGGCGATCCAGCAGGGCCTGGCGGTCGGCGACGAGGGTGTCGAGGTGGAGCGGCCGGCCGGCGGGCGGTTCGGCTTCAGCCAGGCGTGCGGTCAGCGCCCGGGTGGCGTCGAGGACGAAGACGCCGCAATCATAGTCGTTGTCCTGCTGGGCCATCAGCACCGGCCTCAAGCGGGCGCCCAGCTTTGCGGCGAGCTCTTGTGCCAGCGCGCTGTTTTGGCCGCCGGAGGAGTCGTAATGATAGGCGAGCGGCTGCGAGCCGCGCAGATCGACAAACAGCAGCGACCAGTGAGTGCCCTGCTCGCCAAGCGCTGCATTGTTGAGGGGAAGGAACACGAAGTCGGTCCTGGCGTCCGCCAAATTGCCCTCGCCGCCGGCGATGCCGTGGAAGATGGCGGCCGCTTCGGCCTCGTCTTGGGTCATGCGCAAAAGATGGGTCACCGAAGGCTCGACCAATCGGATCCGGGCGGCGATGCCGGGACTGGCCCCGTGCAAGGTCTCGCCAAGCAGCGCGTAATCGGCCGTGATGTGGTCATCCAGCAGCCACTGGGTGGCGCCAAGCGCCAGCCGATGCGCTGCAGCGGCTGCCGGGGGAAGCCCGGCTGCCTGGCGCTCGGTCGGCCGAACAGGTGGCACGTCGACTGCGATGCCGGGAGCGTCGGAGATGGCTGATGTCCCGGCAGTGGGGAGGGTCTCGGCAGCGGCGGGCGTCTCGGCAGCGGCGGGCGTCTCAGGAGCAGGCGCCTCGTTGGCAAGGGTCTGTGCGGCTGCGTCCTCGCCGCCGCACAGGTAGGCGTGGAGCGCCTCCACGCAAGGCTCGGCGTTCTCCTTGTCCTTTGCCGAGGGCGGGACCACCGTGATATCGGCCTGTTGGTAGAACGGCCGGCGCTCGTCGAACATGCGGCTTAGCTTCTGCTCGCCGTCGGGGCCTTGCAGCAGCGGCCGGCTGGTGTCGTTCCCGAGGCGCCTGCGGATCACTTGCGGGTTGGTGTCGAGCCAGACCGACACCGCCTTCTCGCCGATCAGGGCTCGATTGTTGGGCTCGATGAAGCCGCTGTCGCCGGTTGCGATGACGATCGGCCCCTTCTCCAGTTGCTGGGCGAGTTCTTCGGCCTCCTTGTCGATGTCGACAAACTTCACCCCCAGCTGCTTGGCAAGCTCGCGGCCGATGGTCGACTTGCCGCTGCACGGCATGCCGACCAGCACCACCGGGCGCATGCCGAGGGCGGCTATGATCGCGCCGGCCTGCGGCGAGCGGGCGGCCGCGGGCTGGCTTGCCCGGTCGGCGGTGGCCAACCTGGAGGCCCCAGCCGCCCGCGACCGGCTGTGGCCCGACGAGCCCCAGTGGGGGATGCTGGAGGCGTCAGGGGGAATGGCGACCTCGAGGCATCTGTCCTGCACGCGCTGCACGAGCTCGTCGGCCTTTTGCTCGGCGTCCGGCCCGGGGTGGCGCCGCAGCCAGTCGATCTGCTTGTAGAGGGCGTGGTTGGCGAGCTTGGCCTGGTAGCTGGCCGGCGTATGGAACTCGACCTCGAAGCGATAGCCCTGCGGGGTGCTGAACACGGTGCGGATGGCGAGGAAGCGCGGCGTGCGCATCCTGAACCAGTTGGTGGTCTCGACCTCGCTGCAGCCGCGCTCCTCGAAGGCGAGCACGGCCGCCTTGAAGGCGCGCGTCAAGGCCGCGTCCGGGATCTCGAAGACATGGCGCACCGCATTGGTGACCAGCTGGGCCTCGGGCGCAGCGCTGACGCTCTGGCCGGTGAGCCCGTCGGCCATCGAATCGCGCCCGCGCAGGCGCTGCTCGAGATGCGGCATGGAGACGTCGATGCCGGCCTGCCGCAAAAGCGCGGCGACCGCCTGCGCGTTCGCGGTGATGGCGCCTTCTTCCGCCGCGGCGCGCTGGGCCGCGCGCCTGGCGTGCTCCAGGGCCTGCTCGCGGCTCAGCGTGATCGTGGCGGCGGGGTCGTCGGCGGCGGCGACGTCCAAGGGGCTGGGCAGGATGCCGTTGGCGGCGGCGAGCTTGATCGAGGCCTCCATGACCGAGGCCGCCAGCGTCGGATTGTCCTTCAGATCCGCCAGGCTGGCGTCGACGTCGAAGCGGCCCTGGTGCAGCGTTGCCGCCAGCGACTTGACATAGGGCGCCGGCTTCAGGCCCGGGATCTGCTTCAGGAGCCGCTGCAGTTCGGCGCTCTTCTTCATGAACAGCCGCGCCCCGGTATCGGACTTGTAGGCGTCGGTGCCGACCTTGATGCCGACGCTCAACAGGTTGATGGCGCTTTCATGCAGATCGTGCGGGTTGTAGCCGTCGGGCCGCGGCGTGATGCGCGCCCGGCAGTGGTCGAGCAGGAGCTCGACGCGCTCCCTGGCGTCGGCGGCCGCCGGATAGGATTCGGCAAGCTCGGGAAACAGCGCGCCGGCGGCGGCGCTGACGCCAGGCCCGGTGACGCCGGGCTGCGCGCTTGGCTGCTCCCCATTGCCCTGGAGGGCCCAGGCCTCGAGCTCGCTGACCAGCAAGGCGGCCAGTTCGCGGGCCACCGGATGCCGGGCCGCCTCGCCGTCCTGCCTGGCCCTCTGGAGGAGCCCCTGCATGGCCTGGCCGTCCGGCCGCTCTGCCTGCAGCTGGGCGCGGATGTCGGTCTTGAGCTCATGGTGAATGCCCTCGTAGGTGCCGAAGACGGCACGCTCGGCAAACCAGCGTTGCGCTTCAAGCGGCTGCGCCAGGAGGTTGCGCTGCAGGCAGCTGTAGGTCTCCAGCACCTGCTGGGTGGCCGACAGGATCTGCCGGGAGCGGCTGAACTGGTAGCTGCCGTTCTCGATGGCCGGCGTGTGCGACTTCGGCGGCTTCAGCGAGGCCTGGCCGCGCGCCCTGCTCCTTCTGGTCGAACTGGCGCACATGCTCGTAGAGCCTGGGCCGGTCGCCGACGATGACAACGGTGTCGCCGTCGAAATCGCCGTCGAGCTTCTTTTGTTCGGCGCTCGGCACCGCAACCAGCGAGCCGGGCGCGAACACCTCCGTCGCCTGCAGGATGCCGACGCAGTCGAGCCCGGTGTCGGCCTTGACCCGGTCCTTGCCCTCAAGCCAGTGCGAATGGCACTTGACGTCCTCGGCCGACATCACCACCGAACGCTCGGCGAAGTCGGCCGGCCACATCTGGTCGGGCACAACGATCAGGATGCCCTTGGCAAACAAGGTCGGATCGTCGGCGGCAAGCCTTTCCCCCGACTTGTGCGCGACGTTGAAGCTGTACTGGAAGGCCACGCACCGGTCCAGGAACGCCGCGGTCGCGTCGCCGTCGCGCGCCGACCTGACCTGGCCGGCGGCGAACGGACGCAGGTTCGGCTTGTCGTAGGGCGAGCGCCCGACAAGCACGCCGCCGTCGCCGGTCAAGGTCTCGCTCTTGAGCGTCGGCACATAAAGGCGTCCGTCGCCGGACGGCACGGCGACGGCGCCCGGGCCGTCGATGTGGCCCGAGGTGACGGTCCGAAACAGCTCCTCGGCCGTCAGCCGAGGCTGCTTACGGCTGCCGAGCCAGGCCTCGGCCTTCTCGCGCGTCTCCTCGGCCACCGCTGCGCTGCGCGGATAATGCTGCAGGGCCGAGGCCGGCACCGAGGTTCGCTTGTCCTGGCCAAAGACACGCACCGGCGCGGCGCCGTCCGGGCGCACGGCCCGGGCGATGGCCGGCATGCGCTCGGCCAGCGAGGCCCTGATGAAGCCGCAGCCGTCATGCGGCCGCAAGGCGATCGGGCCGTCCGGCCCGGCGAGCCTGAAGGGATGCGCTGCCCCTGCCGGGCGGTCGGGCAGCAGCGACAGGCTGAAGGCGCCTTCAAGCGCATAGTCGTGCGGGCCAAGTCCGGCGATGTCCGGCGGCGCGGCAAAGCCGCGGCGCTGGGTGTAGTAATAGGCTTCCTTGAACGGCGCCCAGGCCCGCGCCAGCTGCTCGAAGGCCGTCCCCGGCGCCGTGTCGGCATAGGGGATCGCCAAAAGCTTGCCGCCGGTGGCCTCGTCGGCCGCGCCGGGCAGGCGGGCGGCGAGCTGGGCCAGGGTCTTTTGCGGCGCCTTCAGCTTGCTGCCGCCGAACAGGTCCATGCGGTAGGGCACGCCCTCGACGTTGAGCGTGCGCGCCAGCATGAAGGCGCTCGGCTTGCCCGGCAGCTGCACCGCAACCACCTTGACAGCTCCCGATGTCAGGCGGTGGAAGATGGAATAGCGCAGCTCCGCTTCGCCAGGCAGCGGCCGCCCCTGCATGTCGACCACCGGCAGCCGCATCAATCCGGCATCGCCCTGCGGCGGCCGCGGCTCGTGGTCCATGGCCTCAAGCACGCCATGGACATCGAAGACGGCGGCGGCATGCTGGGCCTGGATGCTCGGCGCGTTCTGCGCCATGAAGGTGTCGAGCGCGTCGAGCGGCCCCTCCGCCTCGATCTCGGCGATCACGTTCCAGCTCATGTTGGAAAGGTCGGCCTCGATGAGGGCGCGGGCGCTGTCCAGGATCTGGCTGGTCTTGGCGTGCAGCTCCTCCTGGCGGCGCCGCAAGGCGAGCTTGTCGCCCTCGACATAGGGCCGCCGGTAGAGCTTCTCCAGCACCGCGCGGGTCTTGAGCACCTGATAGATCGACAGCGCCGGGCAGCGGCTTGCATTGGCGCCGCTGTCGCGCTCGGCCTGGCCGGCCTCGAGATGCGCCTCGATCTTGCGCTCCACCACCGGCTGGATGGCGTTGAGCAGGTTCAGCGCCGGCCTGCGATACCAGCGCAACGCCGGACGCCGGCTGCGCGCCAGCGGCAGCAGGGCGACGCACAGATTGCCCATTGTCTCCAGGTTGTTGTCGCGCTCGAAGGCGGGCGTGGCGCGCAGCGCCTCCAGCCGGTCCAGCCCCGGCTTTGCCAGCACACCGAGATCGTCGGACAACTGCGCCTTGCTCAGGGCCTTGAAGATGTTGGCGATGGCCAGGACATCGGCCTGCTGCAGCCGGTCCTCGGCATAGTGCAGATAATGCGCCAGCTGCTGCAGCCGCTCCTTCAGCAAAGCGGGTTCGGCGACCTCCCCGGCCTCTTCGCCCTGCAGGATACCGCGCGCCAGACTGCTGGCGATGCTGCCCAGCGCAGGCGTGATGAAAGCGCCGAAGCGACGCCCCTTGGGGCCGAGACCGCGGGCGATTTCCACCAGAGCCTGATAGCACACCGGCTCTTGCGTCCACTTGCTGAAGCCGTTCGCCAGGACCGCCAAGCCTTGCGCAGTAAAATCTGAGAGCCCGACATCCGGGCGATCGGCGCGGCGAAGGACCTCCTTGCCAATGGTGACCGTAGCCTCGCGCATCTTATGCTGGTCCAGCCACTTGCTGAAACCATTCACCAAGATCACCAGGTGTTGATCGGCAAATCCGGCAAGTTGGCCGGCGCGGGACACGATCTCCTCGGCGAGGCCCACTGCAGCTTGGCGCACTTCAGGCTCCTCGGGCCACTTGCTGAATCCGTTCACCAGGTTCGCCAGATGTTGGTCAGTAAATCCACGGACGTGACTGGTGCGGCGCAGAATCTCGCAGGCAACTGCGGCTGTGGCTTCGCGCGTCTTCTCCTGTTCGGGCCATTTGCTGAAACCGTTGACCAGATTCGCCAGGTGTTGATCGGCAAATCCGGCGAGTTGGCCGGCGCGGGAGGCGATCTCCCCGGCGATGGCGAGCGCCGCTTGGCGCATGCCTGGTTCTTGCGGCCACTTGGCGAAGCCATTGATCAGATTGGCCAGGTCCTGCTCAGGAAAACGAGAAATTCGCGCGTCGTGGCTGACCTCAGAGGCGATGGCGACGGCCGCTTCGCGTGTCTTCTCCTGTTCGGGCCACTTGCTGAGACCGTTCACTAGAGTGGCCAGTTGTTGATCCGTGAACCCACCCAGCTTCCTAACGCGCGCAACGACCTCCGCACCGACGGTGACTGCAGCCTGGCGCATTTCGAGGTCTTCGGGCCACTTGCTGAAACCGTTGATCAGATTGGCCAGCCCCAGCTCAGGAAAACGCGAAAGTCGCGCGTCGCGACTGACTTCAGAAGCGATGATGGCGGCCGCTTCGCGCGCCTTCTCCTGTTCGGGCCACTTGCTGAAACCGTTCACCAGATTGGCCAGCTGTTGATCAGTAAATCTGCTCGGCTCCCTGGCATGCGCGATCTCGCCGGCGACGTTGACTGCAGCCTGGCGCATATTGAGTTCTTCGGGCCACTTGCTGAAACCGTTCACCAGTGCCGCCAGCTGCTGATGAGTAAATCCCCCGAGCTTGCCGGCGCCGGACGCAATGTCCCCTGCGATGGCGACCGCAGCCTGACGTATGCCCGGCTCTTGCGGCCACTTGCTGAAACCGTTCACCAACGTGGCCAGCTCCTGCTCAGGAAAGCGACCGAGTCGGTTGGCCTCGCGACTGATCTCAGAGCCGATGGCGATCGTCGCTTCGCGCGTGCTTTCCTGTTCCGGCCACTTGCTGAAACCGTTCACCAGGTTCGACAGGCCCTGCGGGCTAAAATCGGAGAGCCGCTTGGCTCGGCCTGCAAGGCGCGTCACCTCGGTGCCGATAGCGCCGGTGGCCTCCCGACACTCCGCCTGGTTCGGCCATTTGCTGAAGCCATTGACCAGGTTGCTCAAGCTCTGCGGACTGAATTCGGAAAACCCTTGCGTCTCAGCGCGGCGAAGAGCCTCACCAGCGACTGCGGAAGTGCCCTCGCCACACCCTGGCTGGTCAGGCCACTTGCTAAAGCCGTTCACCAGCAGCGAGAGGTTTCGGGCGTCGAGCTGGCGAAGCACTGCTGGGTTGTCGCTGCAGAATTCGCCGATCCTGATTGTGCCGTCGCGGCATTCCGCCAGTTGGGGATATCGGCCGAACGACAAGGAAAACAGCGGCAACGCGCGAGCATCTACACCGTCGAGGGCGCTGGTAGACCTCGATACCTTGGCTGCCATGGCCCTGCAGGCCTGCATGCCCGGCTGACCTCCAGGTTCGCGGCTGACTGCGTTGGCTACCGTCGCATATCCAAACGATTCTCCCTCGCGGATATCCCGCTCCCAGTTTGGCAGAAAGTGACGGGTGAACTGGACAGCGGCTCCTTGCAGGAATGCTGCCTGCTCTTCCTGGTCCCGCAGCAAGCCGCTGTGGCGCACCACCGCACAGGAGAATTGAACGATGTCTTGAGCTCGGCCGATGTCATCGAGAGCCTTGTTGAACAGATTGCTCGACATTGCGCGCGAGACGGGCTGCGGGGCTGCTTCGGAATGCCGTCCCACTTGCAAATCGGCAGCTTGTCTATGCGGTGGCAATCCGGCTGTGTTCGCGCGTCCGGACCGCTGGCGCGAGGGCCCGCCCTCGGCCCGCAAAGCGCCTGATTGCTGCCGCGATCCTTCAGGCCGTTGAGAATCTATGCGGCGGCTATCGCGCGTGCTCCCATCGTCGCTGCGTGGCGGCCTGGCCTCCACGCCGGATGGGTTTCGACCATGCGACGGGGCGGAGGTGTGTGAGCTATCGGTGACGCCGTCTCTGCGCCGCGATCCGGCATCGGAACGCGAAGGACCCGCTTGCCGTCCTTGGCCATGAGACCGCTGCTCGCTTCCGAGACGGATGTTGGTTTCTACGCCATCGTCGGCACGTCGCTCTCCTGGCCCTGCGTTGCTATCGGACGTGGTTTGGCGATGCGACAGGACCGGAACGTAAGAACTTTCGCTTGCATGATCACCGCGTCCCGGCTCACCGTCACAACGCCAAGCGCTTTCTTCCTGGCTTGCTTCACCGTCTCGCGCCAAAGGAAAACGGCGCCGCGTCATGCCCGTTCCGCGCAATGCGGAAGCGAAAAGTCGTGGTTGACCAACGGGGGCGCGGGCGGACCGGTCCTGCGGGGTATCATCACCGCGGCCCGCGGCGCGGCTGGAGGAAGCTTCGCCAGCCTGCGGCTCGCGGTGCATCCGCTCGACAATCGAGTTGAACGCGTTTCCACCTTCTGATGCGGCGGGTGACCTGCCGTCCGGGGTGCCACCGGCTGGAGTGTCTCCGATGCGCGATCTTCCCGCCCGGCCGATGTTGGTCATGCTTCGTCTCCCATCCAGACAACAACGCATCGCCTAAAGTGTGTGGAGCAACGACAGGCGAGCCAACATGGTCGCCGCTCAGGAACCCCAAAGCGCGCCTAGGGCACCGAAGCCGGGAGCTCTGAAGGAAGCACCCTGTCCGATCGGTAAACCGAGCATGCCCTTAGCCGGGCGACGCTCGAATGCCTTTCGCTCGCAGTCGGGAGGTCGCAATCACCTTCAACATCACAACCGTTGCTCCCTTGAGTCGGAACGTAGCTTGGCTGACCTGACAACAAACTGACGCGCCATGAGAGCTGAGCAGAATCTCAGAGCCGCCGCAGCAAACGTTGCTTTTGGACCAAGGGACAAAGGCCGGCTGAACTGACGTGCGAACGGTATGGCCGACGCGAGTACGTTAGACCGGCGGCGACCGTACGGTTCGATGGCGATCAAGGTTGCCGCCTCATACCACTGACGAAAGCGGCTCTTAATCCAATGCGATTTCATTTTTGATTCGTGCGAGGCGATTTTCGCCTTCCTCGGGACCGAAGCAGCTTGCGAAATCATTGCATTCCCGGCAACTGGGCGCGCTGCATAGCGAAAATCCTTCGGCCTCACAGAGCTTGCGGTAAAGGTACTTCTTCCATTTCATGTTTTGGGTGTTGCCGGCCGCCAGCGTCGGAAAATGCGTGGCAAGCAGGCGGCTGAGCTCGGTGCGATTGAAAAGGCCAAGGTCCTGCCAGAGATGGTCATTGCGCATGGCACGCCGGGCGATGATCTTGGCAAACCGGGCGCTCGCCGGGTCGCCCGGCAGGGCATGGGCCAGGAGCAGCTCGCGCAAAAGTTCTTCCTCCAGGTCCGGCTCGGGCTCGCCTATCTGTTCCAGGGCGAACGCCTTGACGGGGAAAGTGAGGAAGCTGCGGGCCAGGACATCGCGCAGCTCGGCGCGCGAAAGACCGGTTGCCTCTGTCGCCGTCGCCTCACCGGCCTCGACTTCCTCGAGCGCACACGAAAGCACGCAGGTAAGCACATGCTGATCGAACTCCAGTTTGATCCGCGGCGATTGGCCAGCGCAGAGGTGGCCACAGTGGTGGGCGAGCATGGGTGCCATTCTCCTGGTTTTGTCCCATCAACCGCCCTGATGAGCGAGCGACTTGTTGACCGCAGGGATGATCTTGTCTCCCCAGAGCTCGATCTGGCGCAGCATCGTCTTTTGGTCGAAATCCCCCAACTGGGTCTGAATTGCGATCTGGTTGGGTTTTAAGATATCGATCTCTTCCAACAGGCGATCGATCACGCGATTCACGCTGCCGATCGGCAGGTTCCGGCGCATCGTCGCGAATGACATATCTTGCTGAGTTGGCGTTTCTTTTAGCAGATAGCCGTCCAGGCTCTGCTGGCGACGCTGATGCAGTGCTTCAGACAGCCTGCGCTGGAAGCGGGCATTGTCGAGATAACTGTTGATCTCTGCCTCGTCGTCGCTCGCATAGCAGCAACGCAGCAGAGATATCTTGGCGTCCGTGACATTCTTGCCTTCGGCAGCCGCCGCCTTCTCGATTGCTTCGCGCAGCGTGCTCAGAGCCTCCAAGCCGTTGTGGAATGCTGTGACAAAAAGATTGTGTCCCTCACGATAGGCCCGGCCCAGGCGGGCCGTCCCCGCGGCGATCCAGATCGGCGGGGTCGGCTTCTGGACGGTGCGCACCGAAATCGCCGTCGGGGGAATGTTCTCATACTGGCCGTCGTGCTCGAAGATGTTCTGGTTGAGGCCCTTCAGAAGGATGTCCAAGTATTCCGAAAAGACCGCCGGCGCCTCATCGATATTGACGCCGAAGCGCTCGAACTCGAATTGCTGGTATCCCGAGCCGACGCCAAGCTCGAGGCGCCCGTTCGCAACAATGTCGGCGAAGCCGATCTCGGAAAGCAGGCGCTGCGGTTGATAGAGGGGCAGCACGCACACGGCAGTGCCAAGGCGAATGCTATTCGTCACGCCGGCGCAGTGCGCCACCATCATCAAGGGCGAGGGAATGAGGCAATAATTGTTGAAGTGGTGCTCCGCGAACCACGCAGTATCGAAGCCAGCCTGCTCCGAAAGAACGGCCTGTTCGATGGAGTTGCGGACAACGCTGTCGCACGATTGGTGATATCCGCGCTGGGCGGCCAGGATGAAGGTTGCGAATTCCATGGGGTTTCCCTGTTTACAGAACGGAGCTAGCCATCGGGAGATGCTCTGGGTGCGCACGAGGCCTCGATCTTGCCGTTGGCGGCGGCGGGGTCATGCGGCAAGCCTTTCGGCGGTTGCAGGCGCACCGAGCGATTGGAACTGCTTCGACAGCGATGAGGACGGACGTTTCGTCTCGCCGAGGATGACATTGTCGGTCACGGCAGTGCGAGCGCGGCGCCCAACCGGACCATGAACCCTAGGACGAACTCGGCTTCGACGAGCCGCGGCCTGTCGGCTGGCGAATAGTCGACACTCAACAAGCGGCCTCTGCAAAATACTCGTTATCGAGTTCGCAGGCGTTTCCCGCATCACCGAACGAGTTCCAGCCGCCGTCCACGTACAGGATGGAGCCATTGACGTATGAGGCGGCAGACGAAGCCAGGAAGAACGCTGCGTCAGCGACGTCTTCCGGCTGTCCCAGCCTGCCCATCGGGATGCGTCGTGCGATCGTTTTCATGTCGATACGGCCGACCTTCGCTAACTGAGCAACGCCAGGCGTGCAAATGCAGCCAGGAGCGACGGTGGCCGTCCGAATGCCGACCGGCCCGAGTTCGGCCGCCAGGCATCGGGTCAGAATGTCCAGCCCCGCCTGGGAGGCACCATAGGCATGGCGCGGTGCGAACGGCAGAAAGCTGTTGATCGATCCGATGTTGAGGATCACGCCGCCAGCGCGCATCGTCTTGATCGCTTCGCGAGCGCAGGTGAAGGCCCCGGTAAGATTGACATCCAAGACGTGTTGGATGTGTTCCGGTATTTGTTCGATTCCCAACAACAAAGTGTCGGCGGCAGCAGCACCGTTGACGAGCACATCGATGCGCCCGAAGCTCGCCCGCAACTCCTCGAATAGCGCTATGACCTCGTTCTCGACGGCCACATCCACGCATTTGGCCGGGTTCTTGCCGCGGAGCCACGCAGCGATTTCTGCCGCTGTAGCGCCATCTCTATCAGCAATCACAACGGTATCGCCGTTTGCTGCAAAGCGGCGAACGATGGCCGCGCCTATGCCGTTCGCGCCGCCGGTGACGAGCACGATTCGCGCGTCGGTGCGTTCGGCCGGACAGGACAGTTCGGCTTGGGGTATCCCATCCACCTGCGGGTGCGCATCCCCCGGCTGGTTGAATGACATCCAGCCTCCGTCGACCGCCAGCACTGAACCGGTGATGTAGCGCGCCTGCGAGCTGGTCAGAAAACGCACGGCGAGGGCGATCTCGTCCGGGCGCGCCAAACGCCCCAGCGGCACGCGGCGGCGTACCGCCGCTAGGTCCACTTTGCCCGCGCGTTCCAGTTCTAACACCATCGGCGTGCGCGTGTAGCCGGGCGCTACCGCCGTCACGCGAATGCCGCGAGAAGCCCACTCACATGCAAGCGACCTCGTCAACGAGATCAGGCCCGCTTTCGAGGCCGCGTAGGCGTTGCGCTTGGGATTGCTGACGACGCCCGCCATCGAAGCGACGTTGACGATGGCGCCGCCCGGCCTCATGCGCCTCGCGGCTTCGCGGGCCATGACGAACGGTCCAGTCAAGTTTACTGCCAGGGCCAGGCGGAAGGCGTCGACATCAGTATCGACGCTCGCAGCCATGGTAGGTCCCATCGCGGCGTTGTTGATGAGGACGCTGATCTGGGCGAACTGTGCATCGACCCGACCGTAAAGCGCGAGCACATCCTCCTCCCGCGAGACGTCGCACTCGAGGCCGAGATGCGGGTGGCCAAGACCACGGGCCAGTTCAACGACGCCACTGCCGGGAAGGTCTACCGCAACGACAGTCTCTCCATCCCTGGCAAGAACTTCGACCAGGGCACGGCCGATCCCACCTGCGGCGCCCGTAATGATGACGATGCGTCCTGTCTGCATGTTGAGGACTTCCCGCGCTCCCTTCAGCGATTTCGGCCAATCAATTTGAGCGGCAAAAGATGCGTCGCGCTAAAGCAGCGCGTCCTGGCGATGGCCAGTTGCGGACCCTGAAAGACGGCCCGGCGATCCGGCAGCGGTCCAACTTCCGATTTGGTAGGCGAGGCTGCTGCGGAACCGGCCAAAAGGACAGGAGCTTGCCTCGATGATTTGGCGCTTCCAAGGACCCGTACATTGGGGGCACAACCAGTGTCGTCGGCAGGCTCGTGGAACAGAGCCGATCGCTCACGCCGTCGCGGGCAGAAAGGCAATCCAATTTGGCGCACCTTCACCGGGCGGTCTTTCGCCGGGATCGCTCTAGCATCGCAAAGTTGTCATGGCCTTGCGTCTCCTCGGCCGATGCGGCTGTGTCGTTCGAAGCCTCCGAAGAGTCATGGCGAGAAGGAATGCGACGCTTTCCGAGCCTGTAGACCGGATCGTCCGGATGCGGTGCTCCGATCGGCCGTCGCGGGCCGAACCGTTCTGCCTCAACGATCGCTGGTGGGATCTGCTCCTCTATCCAATCGTAGACCACTGTCCGTTCGGCAATCCGCCACTCCCCTTCCCTCTTGTGAAACAGATCGCAGTAACGGCCGCACAGGAGCGTCTGGCGCACGTCTTTGTCTTTGTCCGGCGCGCGTTGCAGCGCGGTGAAATAGCTCTCGACCGCAGCCTCTGCCGAGCCGATGAATTCGATTAGGATATTGGTGATCTGGTGGATGTTACGGGGTCCAGTCTTGAAGACACCGAGTGCAAACTCGATGAACCCTTCTGCAGGACCGCAATAGGCCCCGTGGTGGTCATGCGCATCGGGCCAGTATGCGCTGCGTAGCGCCGCTTCATCGGCGCGGTCGATCCCGCGGCAGTATCGATAGAGGCAGTCGCGGATCGCCTCACGGTCGATTAGTTCGGTAATTTTCGTCTGTTCCATCGGCTCTGCCAAAAATTCTGTGATCGGAAGAGGTGTTTTGCGAACCGCACCTTGGCGTTCGCGCATCCTGGGGTCATCTCGATGCTGCAGGTGCCCCTGCGTAGTTGTACGAGGACGGTGGAACCGAAGGTGCGTGGCTCCGTTCCCGTACGGGCCACCTGGGTCGATCCCTTTCATGCCCGGCGGACTCTCGGTGGAATGACGTCCGGTTCAACTCGTGCTGCAGGGTTCAGGTCGAGTTTAAGTGCACGTTCGGGACAGGATCGCGCGCCTCGCGATGCAGTCAGTTTCTCCTCTTCCGCAACTTCGATGTTACCGGGCAGGATGTAACCGGCGTCATCGAGCTTGAAGATGTGTGGCGCGTGCGCCGCGCATCGCGCGTGACCCTGGCATTTGGCATTTTGGACGATGATGCGCATGGCGCTGCCTCCATTGTCTTTGCACCTCGGCTCGCGGCGGGGCTTGGTCAGGACCAGTCTAGAATCAGATTTTCGATCCCGAACACATGACCGCCAGAGGTGATGGGTGCCGTGCACTTCTTGATCCGGAAGGCGGGGATGCGCGCCAGCCACTCCTCCAGGCCAATGACGATCTCGCGCCGGGCAAGGTGTGAGCCAAGGCAACGGTGGGGACCATAGCCAAAGGTGGCATGGCGGTTGTCCTCTCGCGCCAGATCGACCGTGTTGGGGCATTCGAATTCCGCCGGGTCGCGATTGGCGATCGTTGTGGCGCAGGAAACATAATCTCCCTTGCGGATCGGCGCGCCTTCGAAGTCGATATCTTTCGTTGCCACGCGGATCAACTGAACGGTCGGATAAGCGCGCAGCAACTCTTCGGCCGCGGCCACGATGCGGCCTGGTTCGCCGCGCAGCAATTCCTGATCCTTGAGGTTGCGTGCGAGATAGGCCAGGTCAAAGCCTATGGCTGCAGCAACAGTGTCGAGCCCCGCAACAAAGACAAGCACGCCGACCCCGCGCACTTCCTGTTTGGTCAGGCGGCGGCCCTCGACCTGTGCCTGCACGATGAAAGTCATGAAATCATCAACCAGGTCATTGCGGCGGGCGGCTGCAAGTTCATCAATGAACGATACGATCGTCCGGGCCGCGGCCGGCCGTTTCACATCGTCGCCGTGGAGCAGATCCCTCCCCCATCCGACAAATGTGTCGATTCGGTCATCCGGTAGCCCTAGGAGATGAAGGAAGATGCTTACCGTGAACGGAAATGCGAAATCCTTCATGACGTCGCAGCTTGTGCCCGATGCGGCGATCCCGTCGATGAGCCTGATTGCCCGCTCGCGGACAGCCGGCTCCAATGCTGCCACCCGCTTTGGCGAAAACAGCGGATTGAGCAGTGAGCGAAAGGCGCCATGGGCAGGAGGATCGAGTTCAAGTGGGATCATCGGCCAGCTTTCGCCCAGGGCGGAGGCAAAGATGTTGCGATGGCTGGAAAAAGTTTCGCTGTCCTGCAGCACCCGGCGCTGGTCGCTGGCGCGGGTGATCACCCAGGTGCCCCTGCCGTCGCGCGTGTTGAGGGGTGAATAAAAGATAGGCGGGCCGGAATGGACGCAAGCCACTGCTGCGTGGGGATCCCCGTTGGGAGTCGGTGACATGCCTGGCGAAGTGAACAGGCTGAAGTCCCTCACCATTTCGGGCGGGACATGATCTGGAACGGGATTTGTCGCCATTTGGCCTCTTCTCCTGAACGCCGGGCGTTCATGCGCTAGATTGAGATTGCAGCCCGATCTCGCCCGGTAAGTCCCAGCTCTAGCGTGTCGTCATTGTGTTGCGCGATGCAGCCAAACTGCGCACCAGCGCAAGAGATCGTTTGCGCATTCAAGCAGCAGAGGCTCCTGTTTCGTGTTGCGTTTCTAAAGCGTAACCCACTGGGTATCCCATTGAAGTTGAGAGGCTGGTCAGTCATCGCTGAATTCCGTGACGCACCGCTGCTGGCGCCCCGAAATTGTCTAAGCAAGTTGCGTGCCGGATCGGCCGTATCGATGGTGCTGTTCCGATCTCAGCCACCACCGGGACCGGCGCTCATTGGACGACCACATGTCCTCCCGGCAAAACGTCCGACAACCGACACCTGCGGTCAGCTTTGTCGCGTCCGCGACACGGGGGACTGTTCGGCTTGGCTCCTGTTAAACCTTGGTTCAGACCAAAGTATGCAGAACCTTCTGGGCTCTTCTGCCAAGTTGGCGTAATGTTGAGATCGTTTGGTCTCCGATACGCCAAGCATTGCGGTCGTCGCCGAGTACCGCAGCCATTCGGCTTTCTCCCTCCCAAACCGACAGGAAGGCTCGAGGCCTTGATTGAGTGGCCGATCGAGGACGATTGGCCATTGGCGTGGATCTAAGCTGTCTCGGTAGCGGTGATTATCGCCGTCGGCGTCGACAACGGCCCATTGCCGCGAGGTGCTTGGCTGAGCGTCGGCACCTCCGTGGCCAAGCCGACCTGGACGGAGCTCCTGCGCAAACTGACGCGCCGCGGCTTCAGAGACGTCAAGCTTGTCGTCTCCAACGCCCATGACGGCATCAAGGCGACGGTCTCGAAGGTGCTCCAGCTACTCGGTAGCGCTGCCGGGCAAGTACGCTCAACGGCGACCGTGAGGTGGCGTGGTTGACGAAGTTCGCGCCAAAACCTTCGCTACCGAGGCCGACCGCATCGAAGGCCAAAGTGTTATCCGCCGGATTGAATCCAAGATCGAGGTATTATCCCGGTCGGGTCCGAAACGCGGGTGTCCCCAGGTCAGAAAATCCCTGCCATCACCAACAAAGAGGCCGTCATTACCGGGACCCCATAGAGCTTGTCATTATCCTCAGCAGTGATGCGCGGTTCGTCTCGGCCGTTGTCGCCATACGGGTAATCATTGCCCTCCTCTCCAAAGACCCGATCATTGCCTGCGCCACCGAAGACTCGGTCATTGCCGGGGCCTGCCGAAATGGAATCGTTACCTCGTCAATCCATTTACGCGATGGATGCGTGATTGCGACGACCGAAACGATCCGTGACAGCACGGGAAGCAATAGCTACGCGCTCACTCGCTCCGCAGGCAAAGCGTTGGCCAGCAGAATGCCGAGCCCCGGCGCGAGCGCCGAGCGAAAACGGAAAACAACATGCAATGGGTCTTGCCTCATGCAGCGGTCGGACCGGGAATGCGTGGCAGGGTCTCGGCCAGAAACCGCCAGTCCTCGCGCTCGCCCTCGCCTTCGCGGCGCTTGCCAAAGAACTGGATAATCATCTTGCCATCGGCGCCGTAGGCTTCGAGCGAGGTGACGTGACCGTCCTTGGTCGGCTTACGAACGGCCCAGACCTCTTTGATGTGGTGAGTCCCCAGATGCAGGTGGAAGGTCTCGTCGAGCACATTGATCCACGGCCCGATTGTTTTGACCCACTTGATCGGACCGGAATGGATCTGGATGCAGCCACGATTGCCTACAAAGCACATGATCGGCATTTCGTCTTCGGCCGCCTGTTGAAACATGGCGCCGATGGCGTCCTTTTCGAGCGCCCAAGCGTAAACCTCGCCGACCATACGCACCGCCTCGCGGCGGCTGAGCCTCAGTCTCTTCAACATGTCGAAGAATTGATGCACGTCCGTCAGCTGGCTCCAGCACTCGCGTAGATCCTCCACCGTGGCGGCTTGGTCAGGAACCTCTGCGTCATCGTTGGCTCGGCTCGCCTTGAATACTACGATCGGCTCCTGGTTCGAGGATTCCAGCTCGGCCACCAGCTTCTGATAAGCATTGAGATTTGAGGCGGGCCCGAGTTGCACCTTGTGCATCGCCTTGCCGGCGGCATCAAAGAATTGCAGGCTACGGACAATGTCCTTGCCACTGCGCTTCTCGACAGCAAAGCCATGCGCCCAAACTTTCGGGAAGATACGCAAGTCGATCTCGTCGCCAAGCACCAGAGCATGCTTGTTGCCGGTGACCACCTTGTCGTAGACGCCGAACTTTTCATGCACAGCACTTTCATTGCGGGTATGCGCCACCACCTCGCCGACCGCTTCGAGGCCGGTCAGCAGATCATTGACCCGCGGCTCGACACGAATCGCGCCCAGACCGCAATGCGCGGCGACCAGTTCCGCTTCCGAAATGCCCAGTCGGGCGGCGAGATCGTGCTCACGTATCTTTGGATTGTCTTGCTGCGCCCGTCGGATTTCGTGCGGCGATGGTCTCTCGCGCTGGTCCATGTGTTTAACGACCTTCATCTGCTTGTTGAGGATCAGCTCAGTTGCCGGGTGGTCGTCGACTGAGCTCAGCGTGGTGCTCGATGCCGACCTCCTGCTCGTCCAGGAGCAGGGTGCTGCTGGCGAGAGTGCGTGATCGCCATCGAAACCGGGCATGTCGTCTGAGCGGCGAGGAGCCGATTCCACCCGCGCAGAGAGGTTCTGACCCAGCCCTGACATGTTGCCCCAGCCTTGACATGTGGCTTGCTCCATTGATCGATCGCGAGGGCACTCGCAGCATGATTGTCGTCTCGGCGGTGTTTGCCGCATCGCCAATAGGCGTTTCAAAACTCGTGCCAATTCGCCTGAACAAGCGTAAAAAACGTTCCGCACACTGATCAATGATTTATGTGAGAGTTCAGTGGGAACCGAGGCCGGACACTTCGTGTCACGTACTCGACAAACCCGACAGTCGTGTCGGTTTCCCGACGTCTTTTCAGCAATTGGCCAACAGGATTGATAGCGCCGCTAGAGGGATCGCGCCGTGTTGGAACGGTTTTTCCTCTTTGGCACGGTCCCTGCTGCGTGATCCGCAAAGACGTCGCGGATTGAGGAGAAATCTTGCCATGATCACGCTCACCGACAATGCCGTTGCCGCCGTCAAGACCGCTCTTTCCCGCGCCAGCGAGCAAGCGGAGGGCTTTCGCATTATGGTCCAGACCGGCGGCTGCGCCGGGTTCAAATACATATTGGGCCTGGAGAGCGTCTCGCGCCAGGGCGATGTGATCACGGAGACAGATGGGATCAAGCTGTTTGTGGATGCAGACTCCCAACCCCATGTTGCCGGCATGACCGTCGACTTCGTCACCGGGCTCGACTCTTCCGGCTTTGTCTTCGAAAACCCCAACGCGCGGGACAAGTGCGGCTGCGGCAAGTCCTACAGTTAACTGAGGACTGTTCGTATGAGGCCTGTCTACCTCGACAACAACGCAACGACACGGGTCGATCCTGACGTTGTGCAAGCGATGTTGCCGTACTTCACGGATCAATTCGGCAACCCTTCGTCGACGCACGCTTTTGGCGCCTCAGTCGGTGCGGCGATAAAAAAGGCGCGGCGGCAGTTGCAGGCGCTGATCGGCGCGCAGTTCGACGATGAGATCACCTTCACCTCGGGTGGAACAGAAAGCGACAATGCAGCGATCCTTTCGGCGCTCGAGGTCACGCCCGACCGAACCGAGATCGTGACGTCCGCGGTCGAGCATGCCGCTGTATTGACGCTGTGCGCGCATCTTGAGCAGACTCGCCGCGTCAAGGTCCACAGGATTCCTGTGGATCGCCATGGCCGGCTTGATCTCGACGCCTACAAGGCAGCCCTCTCGCCCCGTGTGGCAATCGTCTCGGTCATGTGGGCGAACAACGAGACCGGTACGATCTTTCCCGTGTCCAGGCTCGCCGAGTTGGCCAAGGAAATTGGCGCCCTTTTCCATACCGATGCGGTGCAGGCGGTTGGCAAGCTTCCGATGGACCTGAAATCGACCGCTATCGACATGCTGTCGCTCTCCGGCCACAAGCTTCATGGCCCCAAAGGGATCGGCGCGCTTTGGATAAAGCGTGGCGTGCACTTCCGCTCGCTCATCAAGGGTGGAGGCCAACAGCACGGCCGGCGTGCCGGCACCGAGAACACGCCCGGCATAGTCGGGCTCGGCACGGCAGCCGAACTCGCTTTGAAATTCATGGAGGATGCGACCACACGTGTAAAGTCGCTGCGCGACCGCCTGGAGGATGGAATTCTCCAGCGCATCCCAAACACCTGTGTCACTGGCGATCCGGTGGAGCGGTTGCCAAACACCGCAAACATCTCCTTTGAACATACCGAAAGCGACGGCATCCCACATCTGCTGAGCCGCGTAGGCATCGCCTGTTCCTCCGGCTCCGCCTGCACCTCCGGCTCAATGGAACCGAGCCATGTCCTGAGCGCGATGCAGATGCCACACGGGGCAGTCCGCTTCTCGTTCGCGCGCGACAACGGCGAAGAAGACGTCGAGCGGGTGCTTGAGGTCATGCCGGCAATCGTGGAGAAGCTGCGTGACTCTCCCGGTTCTGGGTCGCGTGGGCGAAGTCCCGAAGACGTTCGATCCTGTCTGTACCTGACCGGCAGCAGAACAGGCTGCCGTTCATGAGCCGTGATGTCTTCCTCAACGACACGACCTTACGCGACGGCGAGCAGGCGCCCGGTGTCGCCTTTACGACGGCGGAAAAGCTGGAGCTCGCCGAGTCTCTTGTGGCCGCCGGCGTCCCAGAGATCGAGATCGGCACGCCGATCATGGGCGGCGACGAGATCGAAACAATTCGCGCCGCGGTCGCGCGGCGTCTCCCGGTTCGGCTGATGGCCTGGTGCCGGATGAAGGCGCGCGATCTCGATGCAGCGATCGAGAGCGGCGTCAGCGCCGTCAATCTGTCGCTGCCTGCATCCGACATCCAACTTGCCGCCAAGCTCGGCCTCGATCAGGCGGGAGCGCTCCAGCTCATCGAGGATATGGTGAGGCGCGCAGCCGCTACTGGCTTCTTCGTCGCTGTGGGCTGCGAGGATGCCTCGCGGGCTGATGGGGATTATCTTGCCCGCGTCATCGAAACGGCTGCGCGCGCCGGCGCAAGCCGCGTCAGGCTTGCCGACACGGTCGGCATTCTCGACCCGTTCTCGACTTTCGAACTCGTCGCCCAGCTCATGGCAAAGTCTGAAATCGACCTCGAATTTCATGCGCACAACGATCTCGGCCTTGCGGCCGCCAACACACTGGCCGCGATCCGCGCAGGCGCGCGCCATGCTTCCGTCACCGTCCTCGGGCTCGGCGAGCGTGCGGGTAATGCCGCGCTGGAAGAAGTGGCGGCCGCGATGGCCGTCATCGACGGCGCGGATACTGGTATCGAGCTGACCGCATTGCCCGACCTCGCCGCCCAGGTGGCTTGCGCCGCCCGCCGGCAGACGGCGACTATTAAACCGGTCGTCGGCGCCGATGTTTTCACCCACGAATCCGGCACTCACGTCGCAGGGCTGCTGAAGGACCCGCGCGCCTATCAGGGGCTCGACCCGGCACTCGTGGGCCGCTGCCGGCGTATCGTCATCGGTAAGCATTCCGGCGCCACCGCGATTGCCCGCGTGCTGAGCGAAAGCGGTCGCGATCTCGACCCGGATTTGGCAGCCGCCATCGTGGCTCGCGTCCGCCGCGAGGCGGCCGCGACCAAATCGGTCGTGACAGCAACTCAACTGGTCGAGCTCTACGATGGAATGTGCAGCGAGGCACGCCTCGCGGATCTCACCGGTCCAGGTCGGCTGGGCGACGAACACAGCGATGCCACTGTTATTCGACCAGCGAGATGGCCATGAATTGTTCCCCTGACGGCCGCCCCATCGATGTTACCGACATCCTCGCGCGACTGAAGGGCCTGTCGGCCGCGGAGGAGTTCTTCGCCCTCCTTGGGGTCTCCTATGATCCAAAGGTGCTGAATGTCTCACGGCTTCATATCATGAAGCGCGTGGGCCAGTATCTTGCCGAAGAAGATCTATCCGATCTGCCCGACCAGGTGGTCGCGGCGCGGGTGCGCGCCACACTGCAACGCGCCTATGAGGACTTCGCGACATCCTCCCCACTCACGCATCGGGTCTTCAAGGTGCTCAAAGACCGCGATCCGAACAAGCCTGCCAGGCCGGGACGCACCTTCGTCCCGTTCGAGTCCGTACTGAAGCGTTTCCCAAAGGAATGAGAGTGACATGGTTGCGACGCGATAATGTCGAGAAGCCGACAAATCCGGTCGTCGTGAACTCGGCCCTGAAAGGGACCAACCGAGCCTCCAGCAATAGGACGACGCAAAACGACTTGGCACGAGTAGTGCTGCCAACCAGATCAGACCGCACCCGGTTGAAAGCCCAAAGAGACCGCCAATGCACATCGTAGTCTGCATCAAGCAAGTGCCGGACTCGGCGCAAATACGGGTCCATCCCGTCACGAACACGATCATGCGCCAGGGTGTGCCTACCATCATCAATCCTTACGACCTGTTCGCCCTCGAAGAAGCGCTCAGACTGCGCGACACCTACGGCGGCGAGGTCACCGTGCTCACTATGGGTCCGCCCATGGCAGAGGACGCCTTGCGCAAGGCCCTCGGTTACGGCGCCGACCGCGCGGTGCTGTTGACCGACCGCTACTTTGCCGGCTCCGACACGCTGGCGACCTCGTACGCACTTTCCCAGGCAATCGCGAAGGTTGGCGAGACGTTCGGCACTCCAGACATCGTCTTCACCGGCAAGCAGACGATTGATGGAGACACCGCCCAAGTCGGACCCGGCATCGCCAAGCGCCTCGATCTCATGCAACTGACCTACGTCGCGAAGATCCCCTCCATTGACCTCGCTGCCGGCGAAATCAAGGTCGAGCGCCGCTGTGAAGGGGGCACTCAGATGCTGCAGAGCAGGCTGCCTTGTCTCATCACGATGCTGGAAGGCACAAACGAGGTGCGTCGGGGCTCGCTCGAGGACGCCCTTTACGCCGCGCGCAGCCAAGTCCTGAGATGGAGTGCGGCCGACGCCGGCATCGATGACCTGACCAGATGCGGCCTGCGCGGCTCGCCGACGGTCGTCAAGCGCGTTTTCGCCCCTACAGCGCGGGCGGAAAAGGCGGCACTTATCGACGCCGCCGAGAGGAATTTGCGTGATCTCGCTGACGAACTTATCGCCGCAATCTTAACCCGCGGTCCAGCGCTGGAACAGGAACTCGCCTTCAACAGCGGCGAATGACGGCAAGGAGAGACGATGTCGAGCGCGAATCGAGAAGCCCCTCGCCCTGCCTCCGGCCGTGCCGGCACAAAGAAGGAGCTGCCCGACCATTTCAAAGAATATCGCCACGTCTGGGTCTTTATCGAGCTCGAGCGCGGCCAGGTCCACCCGGTATCGTTCGAACTGCTCGGTGAAGGCCGCAAGCTCGCCGACAAGCTTGGCGTCGAGCTCGCGGGAATCGTGCTCGGACCGCCAGGAGAGACCACCCAGTCTGCGGTAGCCGAGGCCTTCGCTTATGGCGCCGATCTTGTCTACAACGTCGAGGCGCCGTTGCTTGCCGACTATCGCAACGAGCCTTTCACCAAGGCGATGACGGATCTTGTCAATGCCCATAAACCCGAGATCCTGCTTCTCGGGGCGACCACACTCGGCAGGGATCTTGCTGGTTCGGTCGCAACAACCTTGAAGACAGGGCTCACGGCCGACTGCACCGAACTCGACGTCGATACGGACGGTTCGCTCGCTGCGACCCGTCCAACTTTCGGCGGTTCCTTACTGTGCACGATCTACACGCTCAACTACCGGCCGCAGATGGCGACAGTACGACCGAGGGTCATGGCCATGCCGCGGCGGATGGATAAGCCGGTCGGCCGTGTCATCCGGCACCAGCTATCGGTAGCCGAGGATGACATCGTCACCAAAATCCTCGGTTTCCTGCCGGATAGCCAGTCTGGAAAGGCCAATCTTGCCTATGCCGACGTGGTGGTTGCAGGAGGCCTCGGTCTAGGGGCGGCGGAGAACCTGCAGCTTGTGAAGGATCTTGCGCGAGCAATCGGCGCCGAGCATGGCTGCTCGCGCCCTTTGGTCCAAAAGGGCTGGCTGTCGGCTGATCGGCAGATCGGCCAAACAGGCAAGACCATCCGGCCGAAGCTTTACATAGCGGCTGGAATTTCCGGCGCTATCCAGCACCGGGTTGGCGTCGAAGGGGCGGATCTCATCGTGGCTATCAACACCGACCCGAACGCGCCGATTTTCGATTTCGCCCACCTAGGGATCATCACCGATGCGATCCGCTTCCTTCCCGCACTGACGGAAGCCTTCACGCGGCGGCTGTCGCCCCACAGTCGCGATAAGCTTGCGAGCTAGGGAGTTGGACATGATCAAGGAAAAATTCGACGCCATTGTTGTTGGGGCCGGCATGTCGGGAAACGCTGCTGCTTACACCATGGCCAGCCATGGCCTGAACGTGTTGCAGTTGGAGCGAGGTGAATATCCGGGCTCCAAGAATGTTCAGGGTGCAATCATGTACGCGAACATGCTGGAGAAGATCATCCCGGATTTCCGGGATGATGCGCCTCTCGAGCGGCATTTGGTCGAACAGCGCCTTTGGGTTATGGACGACACATCCCACACCGGGATTCACTATCGGTCGGACGACTTCAACGAGGCCAAGCCCAACCGCTATACGATCATCCGCGCCCAATTCGACAAATGGTTTTCGCGTAAGGTGCGCGAGGCCGGTGCGACGGTTCTGTGCGAGACGACCGTGACGGAACTGGTGCGCGATGGCAAGGACAAGGTGGTCGGCGTCCGCACCGACCGGGCCGGCGGAGAGATTTTCGCGGACGTTGTCGTTCTCGCAGAAGGGGTCTGCGGACTGCTTGGCACGCGCGCCAGGCTTCGCCAGATGCCGAGGCCGAAATCCGTGGCGCTCGCCGTCAAGGAAATGCATTTCCTGCCTGAAGAGGTCATAGAGCAGCGGTTCTCCCTCAAGGCCGGTGAAGGCTGCGTGATCGAGGCCGTGGGTACAATCTCCCGCAGCATGGCCGGGCTCGGCTTCCTTTACACCAACAAGGAATCGATCTCACTGGGCATCGGCTGCCTTGTTTCGGATTTCGCTTCGATGATGGAGAGCCCATACGTCGTACTCGATACGTTAAAAAATCATCCTTCGATCCGGCCTTTAATCGCCGGCTCGGAGGTGAAAGAATATGCCGCGCATCTCATTCCCGAAGGTGGCTACAAGGCGATTCCGCAGCTGTTTGGCGACGGTTGGGTGGTGGTCGGCGATGCCGCGCAATTGAACAACGCCGTCCACCGCGAGGGTTCGAACCTCGCCATGACCTCTGGCCGCATCGCGGCTGAGGCAATCGTGCAGGTCAAGAGCCGCAAGCGTCCCATGACCAAACAGAACCTTGCCCTATACAAGACCATGTTGGACAAGTCTTTCGTAATCAAAGATCTGAAGAAATACAAAGACATGCCGGCCCTGCTCCACACCAATTCCCGGAATTTCTTCACGACCTACCCGCAGCTGATGTCGCAGGCGGCCCAGACCTTCATGCGGGTCGACGGCACCCCGAAAATCGACAAGGAAAAGGCGACCACTACTGCCTTCATCAAGGCGCGTTCGCGCTGGGGGCTGCTGGGCGACGTGGTCCGCCTGGCATTCGCCTGGCGCTAGGAGGACGAGATGACAATTGCAGGATCACGCATCGAGGAGAAGCTCTACCAGAACCGCTACCTGGTCGATTCGGGGCGCCCACATATAAAAGTGCGACCGCACCAGAAGCCAAGCGCCAACCTGCTTGCGTTGACGCGCGTCTGCCCTGCCCAATGTTATGAATTGACCGACGAGGGCCAAGTGGAGATCACCGCCGACGGCTGCATGGAGTGCGGCACCTGTCGGATACTGTGCGAGGCCAGCGGTGAGATCGAGTGGAATTATCCGCGCGGCGGCTTCGGTGTCCTGTTCAAGTTCGGATGACCTGCGCACCGCATGCGCCGTCGCAAAGGCGTGCCGACACGTGAAATTGCCGCAATTGCAACCTGACAATTTGCAATTGCACAGGGGCTCGGTAATACTGAGGTCTCGCGAGTCGAAATACATAAAGGCGCTTTGGGAGGAGCACCCTGCAACCCCTGAGGTGTTTTCCATGGCTCAAATAATGAGGGATCGGGTGCACGAGGTAGGGCTTCTCGACGCCGGGCCACCTATCAAAGCCATGCACGAGCCGAACATCCCGCTCAGGGGAATCTACGAGATATCCGAGATCCTGACCGCGCCCACGCGGCTGGAGATCACGCTTGGCAATGTCGTCAACGTACTCTCCTCGTTTGTGCAAATGCGTCATGGAGCAATGGTCGTCCTGGACGCGGAAGGAGAGCTGGAGATTGCCGCAACCGCCGGCAACAACCAGGCACCTCAATCAGACTGGCGCCACGTCATACCGCAGTCCGTGGTAGACCGGATCGTCGCTACGGGGACGCCGCTCGTCCTACACGATGTCAGCAAGTCCGAACTATTTCAGGCTGGTCTTCAAACGACTTCGAGCAGCGCCACCATACGCGGTTACCTTTATCGGAGTGCCAATAGAGGCTGGGGATGAAATCCTCGGTACACTGTCGATCGACCGTGTCGGGGACCGCGCCGCCAGCGTGCGTTGCGACGAAGACGTATCCTTCCTGACGATGGTCGCCAATCTTGTCGGCCGGACCATCCGCCTCCATCGCATGCTGAGCACAGATCGTCAGCGGCTTGTCGAGGAGCAACGGAGACCGGAGAAATGGGTCCACGAGAAGGAGACCCGCCCTGCCCGGCATTCGCATGTCAAAATCGACGGGATCATCGGGGAAAGTCCCGCACTCAAGCAGGTGCTTGAAACCGTCGCGGTCGTAGCAAGAACCAACTCCACCGTGCTTTTGCGGGGTGAAAGCGGTACCGGCAAGGAATTTTTTGCGCAGGCCATCCATAAGCTTTCGCCTCGCAGCAAGAAAGCGTTTGTCAAACTGAACTGCGCCGCACTGCCTGAAAGCGTTCTGGAATCGGAATTGTTTGGGCATGAAAAGGGCGCCTTCACCGGGGCTGTCTCGCAGCGCGCCGGCCGTTTCGAACTAGCCAATGGCGGAACCCTGCTGCTTGACGAAATCGGCGAGATTTCGCCTGCCTTTCAGGCTAAGCTGTTGCGCGTCTTGCAGGAAGGCGAGTTGGAGCGCGTCGGCGGCACCAGGACGCTAACGGTCGACGTCCGGCTGATATGCGCCACCAACAAGGACCTCGAGACGGCTGTGGTGAACGGAGAGTTTAGAGCCGACCTTTACTATCGCATCAATGTCGTGCCAATCATGCTGCCACCGCTCAGAGAGCGACCCGGTGATATTCCACGCCTTGCGAAGGCCTTCCTCGATCGATTCAATAGCGAGAACCACCGCGAGCTCGCCTTCGCTCCGTCGGCGCTTGAGCTGATCTCGCAATGCTACTTCCCCGGTAATGTCCGTGAGTTGGAAAACTGCGTGCGAAGGACGGCCACGCTTGCGCGTTCAAGCACGGTCGCACCTTCGGATTTCGCCTGCCAGAATAGCCAGTGCCTGTCTTCCCTCCTCTGGAAAGGAGCCGAGCGTTCAAATGACAACAATGCCAGCGATGAGTTCGGCCGCAACAGAATGCCGGTTGAATCGCCGCTGGGAGCCAGGCGCATCGGCACCTCCGAGGGCGAGGCGGTGCCCGTCAACGGCCGCGATCCGAGCAATCCCGCCTGGGGTGCAACAGGCCTGCGTGTGACCGATCGCGCCCGGCTGATCGATGCGATGCAGAAAGCCGGCTGGGTTCAGGCCAAGGCTGGTCGTATCCTCGGCCTCACGCCGCGGCAAATCGGCTATGCCCTGCGTCGGCATGGTATCGAGGTGAAGAAGTTCTAAACGCCCTGCGACGTCAAACGTCAGGCCTCCTCACACCGTATGCGAGTGGAGTCTTTGAGGCGCCACTCGACGCAGCGCATGTTGAATCGCGGCATCTACGTCACCGGCGTCTCCTTCCCGGTGGTGCCGAAGGCTAGGCGCGCATCCGAAGTCCAGATGATCTTGAACCACAAGCAGGCGATTGGCTGGGTCATCGACAACATTGCGACGGTGGAGATCGCTCCGGAGAAGTGATGAGACTGCATGCGATGCTCATGCGCACTCTGGTCAGGCAGAACAATCTCGGCGCGGTTCGACGCGACCCGGTTAGCGTCACGACCAGTTCATACGTACCATGGTCCGACCACACCGAGTTATCAATGGGACTTTCGGAGCTCTGCTGGAAGGCCGATTATCTGGTTGACAAACCAAGGAACGGATCATTAACCCTTGCGTTCGATTATGAGAACAAAACGTGATTCGATTCTTTGAGGAGAATTAGGCAAAATGTTCCTGCTTTGTTCCGCAGTCAGGCTGGAGCAAGGAAAGGTGTTGAAAACAAGCTGGGCGGATAGGCAAATCAGGTCCGTTGGCCCAGTTTGGCGAAAACCTTGAAAAATGAAGCCCGCTACAGGAGGTCAAGAATGTTTTTAAAATGCACGCCCATAATGGATGGTCCCGGCCCCCTAGAGACGATTGTTAAAATTCAAACCGCGGAAGGGACTCAGGAGGAAGTTGCTGTATATAAGGGTCTCGTCAATAATGGTTTTCTGGAGGTTGGCCCCCCTATTGTCAGCACATCGGATAAGGTTTTGATTGAGTTGCCTACAGAATCGGCCTCCGGAAGATGGAGAATTTGGGTGGCGGATTCTCAATTTAGCAGCAAGGCTGCCTAAGCCCGTTTGGGAGGGGTCAATGATACTGACGGATAGAGAGATCCGAATAGCTTTGCAGCAAAAGCAGATCGTCATTGACCCCGAGCCCGATCTCACAATCGCAATTTCCTCAACTAGTATTGACCTAACTCTAGACGATAATTTTGCGACTTGGCCTCAAATTAACGGCCTTTCAATTCGACCCGGCGCCCCAGGTTACAGCTACGCAGCAGTTGCCGGTCTTCAGGTAAAACAACAGTCGCCCACCTTCGCCCTGCAACCTGGTCGTTTCGTGCTAGCGTGGACAAAGCAGAGGGTTAACATTCCCTACACATCCCGTCTCGCAGCTAGGGTTGAGGGGAAAAGTTCACTGGCAAGGCTCGGAGTAAGCGTCCACGTTACGGCTCCGATCGTACACGCCGGGTTCAACAATCGCATTCAATTAGAAATGTTTAATTTTGGGCAGAACGAAGTCGTTCTAGACGCCGGGATGTGGATTTGCCAACTTGTATTCGAGCATACAGCCGGAACGCCCGATAAGGGCTACTCTGGAATGTTTCAGGGCAATTGACGGATAATTATTTCCCTTCGCGCTTCCGCCGCGCCAGTTCCTTTATCTGCGCATTGGTGAGCTTCGGCGCGTGAGCGACCTTGCCTAGAGCGGACTCAAAGGCTTCGTCCGATTGGTCAGTTCCAAGTTCCCGCGCGGCTTTGCGAAACTTCTCGACTTGTGATTCCTCCGCCCTTGGGGCGGGCTTCTTGGTCACTGGAAAGCGTCTCCTTTGTCGCTGTCGTCCTCATAAACCAAATCAAAGCTATTTTCGAGGATTTAAAGCCAGAGTTTCCGCTTAGCTTTTGTCCAATTTGAACCCGGAGGGGGCAGGCGATCTATCAATCCCTTAATGATGGGATCCAAAGTCGGCGTATCGCCCCCGCCACCTGATCCTCCACCACTACCACCCTTGCCTACTCCGTCATCGTTTGCCTTGAACGATGCAGATGCGGGTACGACCAAGCGATTGCGGCCGCTCTCGTAAAATCCCGCTTCCTCAGCGGATCGTTCCAAGGCTTGACGGGCCCCGTGACGTCTGTTTGGCCGCTACGCCCCAGGTTTTGATATCGCGCTCGAAAGCAGCCGCAGGCGGCACAACTCCGCCTTTATAATTCTCATATACGAGCTTGTAGAGAGGAACCGTCAGGAAGGCCTCTACCTTGGCCTTGCGCTCTTGAGTTGGGTCGGCGGACATACGTCCGAGCGGTGTCAACTTGAGATCGGGGAAAGCTCGCCGGAGGCCATAGCAAGGCGAATGCGATGGCACAGGAACCAAGCTGCCTCATAGGTGCATTCGAGTATGCGGTGCATCTGGTGAGCGCTAATGCCTTTCTTCGAGGCGCACATAAGGTGGATGGCCTGTAGCCACTTGGTGAGCGGCAGATGGCTTTCCTCGAAGATCGTGCCCATGCGGACGGTGAACTGCGAACGGCAGGCGCTGCACTTGTACAGGCCGTGACGCTCGACGCCGTTCGGGTTCTTCTTGGAAGGCTTGGTGCGAACGCCCTTCAAGGCATAGGTGCGATCAACGCTACCGCACTTCGGGCAAACCGGACCGTTCGGCCACAGTATGGATTCGACATGCTCGAAAGCCTTGGCTTCGTCATGGAATTCGGGGCGGGACAGAACGGACATAGCGATAACGATTGGAATCGTTATCGCAGTTCCATTTGGGTTTGTCAACCAGATAATCGCCGCTGGAAGGCGTCCACAGCGAAAGACCCGTTCGAGGCCTCCTTCGCTTTGCTTGCAGGCATCGCTTACCTGCAGCCCTTCATCGATGGCAACAAGAGGACCGGGCGATTGCTCAGCAACATCCCGCTACTGAAAGCAGGACTGCCTCCTGTCTCCTTCATCGGAGTGGGTAGAGCCGCTTACGGGCTCGGCATGACGACATGGTACGAACTGGCTGATACAAGCTACCTCGGTGAAGCGATCGCGGAAGGCTATGCAATCACAGCGCCGTCCTACCTTGTGGCAACGACCACCAAGAGAGTGCCGCGCTCAGTGGAGATCAGGATGCGACGGCGCCTTGACGACGCCGTCGCGGAGTATCTCAGCGGGGCAGTCGACAGTCCCGATTTGATGCCAAGCGATTTCGCGAGAGACGCATTCAGGGATCTCGAGGGAGAAGACCTGGATGTCACAGTTCAGTCCTTCGCGGACGTCATCGCGTCTATCAATGAGTTGAACTGCGTCTGCATACGGTGTCACGCCTGAGCCTTGTCGAAAAATATCGCAGGGTGAGACCCGGGGGAGGCCCCACACACGTTGGACCGTAGGCCGCCTGCATAAATCGTAACGGCAACCATTTGATATAACGTGATATTTTTCGGCCAAAGCAATTTTGCATGAAAGATGCATAAATTGACGCCCTTCCAATGAGTCCGCCTCCGTCATCAATCCGAATGAGCAGCCCGCTCAAAATTTCGAGTTGGTAAGGCGATATTGGAAGATGTCCTCGGGGTGATCGGCAGGACGTTCTACTATGGCGTGCGAGCGCGACAATTGCTTTGTGCATCCCGTTCCGCTTGGCGACGTTCATCGCCCAGGCCTTGTGTCACGGCCTTTTGCCTACGCGAGTCATCAGCGCTTGGGCAGCCTATAGATGAAGGTCCGCATCATGCCCCCCGCACCGGACTCGTCGAGCTTCGGCACCAGTCCCGGGATAGGCCCACCGCCTTGGAGCTTCTGAATCGCTGCGGAATGCTGATCGTCGCGGCATAGGCGAGTGCCACCACGGGGCCGACACCGCGGGGAGGTCGCGCGTCATTTCTGGTGATCATGAGCACTTTTTTGTGCAGGCGCAGCTTCTGTCGGGCGGGCAGCAGCCTCCATGATCTCTTCGAGATCGGGCATGCCTTCGACGGGCTCGCAAATCCGCTCCTGCGCAAGTCGAATACCCATCTGCCCGGTTCGCTGCCCCAGAGGTGCAACTCGCCGCAGCGGCCGGCCTACGGCCTCTATGCCGAGCAGCTTTTCTGGCGCGCCCTTCGCCGCGCCGCGTGGCACCAACCAGCGTTCCTGGCTCTGCCGCATCCGGCCTAGCTTTCGGCACACCGGCCGCTTCAAGGCACTATGCGCTTGGGAAGACCGCGCCCAATCTCGGCGACCATGAGCTGGCGCTCGGCCAGCGTCGCTGAACCCTCCAATGCCGAGCGAGCTTTCAAGTCGCAAGTCCGACAAAAGTGTGACGTAACGAACAGGCGGAATCGCGCATGAAAGCCGACATATTGAACTGAAACCGCTTGTTTGAGCTGGCACAACTTTTGCGCCTTGAACTGCAACGTCCACCCCGGAACGGAGCCGTTCATGTCTTTACCGACGATCTCGCTTGAGAGTTTGGTCAGCACTAAATCATTCGACCAGTTGCTGACGATCGCGAAATCCGCCGGTTGCGCATCTTCATCCTGCGGCTCGTCCGCAAAGCCGGACGAGATGGACTCCGCTGTCTGGGAGAAGATCAAGGACCATCCATGCTTTTCCGAAGAGGCGCACCACTATTTCGCGCGCATGCATGTGGCGGTCGCGCCAGCCTGCAACATCCAGTGCAACTACTGCAATCGCAAATATGACTGCGCCAATGAAAGCCGGCCCGGGGTCGTGTCGGAAAAGCTGACCCCAGAACAGGCGCGACGCAAGGTGATCGCGGTCGCCAACGAAGTGCCCCAGCTTTCCGTCCTCGGGATCGCCGGGCCGGGCGACGCCTGTTACGACTGGAAGAAGACAAAGGCAACTTTCGAACGCGTCGCCAGAGAAATCCGCGACATCAAGCTGTGCATCTCCACCAACGGTCTCGCGTTGCCGGATCATGTTGCCGAACTTGCTGACATGAATGTCGATCATGTGACAATCACCATCAACATGGTTGACCCCGAAATCGGCGCAAAGATCTATCCTTGGATCTTTTACAACCATCGCCGCCACACCGGCATCGACGCTGCCAGGATCCTGCACAAGCGGCAGATGTTGGGCCTGGAGATGCTGACCGCGCGCGGCATTCTCACCAAGATCAATTCGGTGATGATCCCCAGCGTCAACGACGAACATCTGATTGAGGTCAATAAATGGGTAAAGGAGCGCGGCGCGTTCCTGCACAATGTCATGCCACTGATTTCCGACCCGGCGCACGGTACGCATTTCGGCCTAACCGGGCAGCGCGGCCCAACGGCGTTTGAGCTGAAGACGCTTCAGGATCGGCTTGAAGGTGGCGTCAAGCTGATGCGCCATTGCCGGCAGTGCCGGGCCGACGCTGTCGGCCTGCTTGGCGAGGATCGTGGCCAGGAGTTCACGATCGACCAGATTTCCGACGACATCACCTACGACGCCAGCAAACGCGAGGCCTATCGGGAGGTGGTCGCGCGCGAGCGCGGCGATCACGTGGCAGCCAAAAGCCAAGCGGTCGCGACCGTCAAGGCAACGGATTCCGGCAAATCGCTCCACATCGCTGTGGCGACCAAAGGCGGCGGCCGGATCAACGAACATTTCGGCCATTCGGAGGAATTCCAGGTTTATGAGGTCTCTCACAGGGGGATCAGCTTCATCGGGCATCGCAAGGTCGAGCAGTATTGCCTCGGCGGCCGAGGCGCGGACGCCACCCTCGACGGCGTCATAGCTATGCTCAAAGGCATCGATATCGTGCTGTGCGCCAAGATCGGAGATTGCCCCAAGGATCAGCTCGCGGAAGCTGGAATCCGGGCAATGGATGTTTATGGCTACGACTACATCGAGACCGCTATCAGCGCGCTTTACGCCGCCGAGTTTGGGAGCGAACCACTGGCGGCGACGGCTTGAGCGTCTCGTCCCAACCGAATCAGGAGTTGAGAAATGGCCTTCAAGATCATCGCCTCGCAATGCACGCAATGCGGTGCATGCGAGTTCGAATGTCCATCGAGTGCGATCAAATTCAAGGGCGAGACCTACGTGATCGATCCGGAGCAGTGCACCGAATGCAAGGAGGCCTTCGATACCCAGCAATGCGCCTCGGTATGCCCGGTGTCGGGAACCTGCATTCCCGCCTAACCCTCCAATCGGGTTAGCGACGCGGTCGGGGTCGCTTCTGGAGCACGCCATGACCTCCGTAACGAACTGCAGCCGTAGAAAGGAGAAGGGGATGGGCCTCGGACGCGAACAGGAGGTCGAGATCCGCGAGCCTCCACGATTTATGCCGGGCGAGCGGGTCCGTGCCACACGCCACATAAAGAATGACGGCACCTATCCAGGTCGCGAGATAGGCGCAAACCTCGTGCGGAAGGGCGATGAAGGCTATGTGCGCGACATCGGCACCTTCCTCCAGCAGTTCTACATCTATGCGGTCGAATGGTTCGATCGCGGCACCGTCGTTGGCATGCGCTCCCACGAAATGATCAGCCTCGACAAACCCAGGGATTTTTGTGCCGAAATCACGTGTGGTCACTAACAAGGGAATAGGCCGATGAAGGTTATGATCCGCAAGACCGACGCCGGCCTATCGGCGTATGTGCCCAAGAAGGATCTCGAAGAGCCGATCATCGGCGTCGAGAATGAAGAGCTGTGGGGAGGGTCTATAACGCTCAGGAACGGCTGGCGGCTCGTTCTGCCCGACCTTCCGCGAGATACACCTTTGCCGATCACCGTCGAGGCAAGAAAGATTTCCGATGAGGATTGATGCCGCAGGTCGGCAAGCTGAGAGCGTCAAAGGGAAACGAGCATGAATAGGATCCTGTCCTTGGGCCATCTCATGATCAACCGGGACAGTCATGCCGCAAAGCAGCTTAAACTGCTGAAGAAGGCTCTCTGCGCCGATGAGATCATCCCGTATCTGGGTCCCGACCTGCTTCGACTTAGGTACGGGGAACCACCGGTACCGCACACGCCGCAAGCGGTTGCCGCAGCATTCAACGCGCGAGCGCCCGCTCCTTCCAAGATTCGCACCAATATGTGGTCGGTCGCTCAATTCATCGAGCAGCGCCGGCATCGGCGGACGCTCCAAGCCTGGATGGCTGAGATATTCGCGGGGCCGGTGGCGCCGACCGTTTTCCATGCCTGGCTCGCGACACTTCCGCTCTCGCTGATCGTCGATAGCTGGTACGATGGCGCCATGCGCGCGGCCCTCATAGACACCGGCCGCACTGATGTCGTCGAAATTCAAGGCGTCACGCGGGCGCACCCAATTGGCGACGTTTGGACGAAAACCTACGATTTGTCTGGAACGGAACTCCAACCAGACTCGGCGGCAACGACGGTCCTCTATACGCCGCACGGCAGCATCAAGCCGGCCGCAAACTTCCTTATCGCAGATTCGGATTACGTCGAAGCCCTAACCGAAATCGATATCCAGACTCCTATCCCTCGAGCCGTAAAGGAACGGCGCACCAAGCGCGGCTTCTTTTTCTTCGGCTGCCGGTTCGATGACCAGATGCTGCGCACCTACGCCAGACAGGTCATCAAGCGCTCAAGCGGCCCGCACTTCGCGGCGATTGATTCGGCAACGCTGACCAAAAACGAACGCCGCTTCCTTGCAGCAAACGCAATCACGGTCATAGACATGCCGGCAGGCGAAGCCGCGGCTCAACTGGTTGGGACAGGCGTCTAGCAGATGATAGCCAGCCTTGCATGTGATGGGCATTTGACGGGGGAGGCGTGCGCCTCAAGGCCCTCCAAACGGCCCAATATCACTGGAATGCACCTCCGAACAGCAAGGCTATCCGCGGCGTGACGAAGCCCGGGAATTCGCCCGCGAATGGAGAAGCAGCCGGTTCGGTCCAGGGCTTGAGCACGATCGCCCGCATTACCCGGATGAATTTACGGCACCCGTGGCTGGTCACCGTGGCTATCGGCTCGACACTCGTTGCGGCATCGCTCCAATTGCTCATCCCCGAGCTCCTCGGCCAGGCCATCGACCAGACCCAGACAGCCATCGGCGGGGGTGTCAGCGGAGCGGCAGCGCAAGAGGGACTGCGGACCTCAGCGCTCCTGCTGCTTGCCACTAGCGTGCTGCGCGGCCTCTTCACGCTGGCTCAGAACTATCTTGCCGAAGCGGTCGGACATCAGGTCGCATATGAACTGCGGGTCGCTTTTTATGAGAAGATCCAGCGGCTCAGCTTTTCTTTTCACGACCAGGCGCATTCAGCCGATCTGATCACGATCGGCATGCTCGATCTGGAAGGCGTGCGTATATACTTCTCTGCCGCTCTGGTTCGCACCGTGCTGCTCGTCATTTTGATCGGGGTCGGCGCCCACATGCTGATCTCAATCAACCTGGTTCTTGGTCTCCTCGCGCTGAGCTTTGTGCCGGTCGTCGGATGGTGCTCATCAATCACACAGATCAAGCTGCGCGCCACCTGGCTTGACCTGCAGGAGCGGCTTTGCGTCCTCAGCCGTGTAATGGAAGAAAATCTCACCGGCATGCGGGTTGTCCGCGCGTTTGCAGCGCAGGCCCACGAGATGCTGAAGTTCGACCGCGCATCGAAGAGTGCGCTTGGCCTGATGCACGAACGGGCCGAGATTTACGTGCGCAATATTTCCGCGATGAATTTCTCGTTCTTTTTCGCCATGGGGTTGGTTCTGTGGATCGGCGGCAACAAAGTCATCGCAGGCGAAATCAGCGTCGGAAAACTTGCCACGTTCCTTTCCTTTATGACCATTCTCCAGATGCCGGTTCGCCAGATAGGCTTGATAGTCGATGGCTTTGCCCGAGCCTCGACATGCGGTTCGCGCCTGTTCGGGTTACTCGACCTGGATATCGCGCTCAAGGACGCAGCAGACGCCAAACCGCTCGAAATCAGCGAGGGCACCTTGCGGTTCGAGGATGTTTCATTCGCCTATCCGGACGATGAGAACCGCCCAATTCTGAAGAATATCAGTTTTGAAGCCCGCAAGGGCGAAACCATTGCAATTGTCGGCCCGCCCGGCTCGGGCAAGTCGACGATAGCTCATCTGATCCCTCGTTTTTACGACGTCGCCAGCGGCGTCATCACGCTTGACGGCCAGGATATCCGCGAGGTCACCCTGGCGACGCTTCGCAGAGCCGTCGCGGTCGTGCAGCAGGATGCATTCATTTTCACCACGACGATCGAAAACAACATCGCCTATGGCGATCCCTGGGCCAACGCACAGCGGATCGAGCGCGCGAGCGAGTCAGCTCAGCTTCACGACTACATTCTCCGGCTGCCAGCCGCTTACAAGACAGTGGTGCGTGAGCGCGGCGTATCCCTGTCGGGCGGCCAGCGTCAGCGCCTGGCGATCGCTCGCACGATGATGCTGCGCCCGTCGGTCATCATATTCGACGACTCGACTGCCGCGATTGATGCCGCCACAGAACAGCGCATTCGCTCCGCGATGCGGCACTTTGCCAAGCACCGCGTGACCATCATCATCGGCCACCGGCTGAGTTCGCTCATGGATGCCGATGCAATCCTGTTTATCGAGAACGGCGAGATTATCGAGCGTGGCACTCATGAGGACCTTCTGGCGAAGGGCGGACGCTACAAGGCCCTCTACGATCTCCAAGCGCGCGCTTTTGATGACATGCCAACCAAGAGGGGGTGCTGATGCTCCACGGTAGCGAAGTCGAGGCGGAGCGCGACGACGCCCGCGACGACCGGCGTCCGCCCCATGCGGTCGTCGGTTCGCATCGCATCGAAGAGGAGATGTTCGGGCAGGCGTTTGACAAGAATATTGTCCGACGCATTTGGGGGTTCGTGCGGCCCTACCGCACCAATTTGATAGTCTCGGTTGCCGCGATGTTGATACTCACCGGCACGCAGCTTCTCGTCCCGCTGATCATCCGCTTTGCCATCAACCACGGCATGCAGCCTGGAAGTGGCGATCGTTCGGCCCTGCTCGCAGCCGCCTGCGCCTTCCTTTTCACCATCTCGGTCAATTTCGGCGCCAGCTACACGCAAGAGATCGTGATCTACAAAATGGCGGAGACAGTTCTGTTCGATATTCGGCGCGCCACGTTCGGCCATCTGCAGGAAGTGGCGCTTTCCTTTATGGACAAGACAGAGGTGGGACGGCTGATGTCGCGTCTGCAGGGCGACGTCAATTCCATGCAGGAATTCCTCGAAACCTCGGTGTTTTGCCTGGGCGACATCATTCTTGTCTTTGGCATCGTCTTCGTCATGCTGTGGCTCGATGTTCGCTTGGGGATCCTTACGTTTTCACTGGTGCCTGTTCTCTTCATCGTGCGCATCTTCTGGCTGCCGCGCGGCCGCGGTGCCTTCATGGCTGCCAATGAGGCCAATTCGGTTTCCAACGGCGCGCTGGCCGAAGCCATTCATGGCGTTAGGGCAGTGCAGTCCATGGACCGGCAGCAGGTCAATTTGATGCTTTATGACGACAAAGCCCGTGCCAATCTCAAGACACATCTGACCGCCGCCAAATACGCCCAGATCATGGTGCCGATCGTCGATAGCCTGACGGGCGTTGCCATGGCTGTCGTCATCGTCGTCGGCGGCTCAATGGTCATGAGTGATCGCATCGATGTGGGTGTGATGGTCGCGTTCCTCTTCTACATCCAGCGCTTCTTCGATCCGATCCGCTCCCTCACCTTGCAATATTCGATCATGCAAAGGGCGATGGCGTCGGGAAAGCGACTGACCGACGTTCTTGACGTCAAGATTGAGGTCCAGGACAAACCGAATGCCACGGTGCTTTCGCCCGAGATGGACGGCTCGATCGAGTTCAGGAACGTTACTTTCGGATACGATCCCAAGCATCCGGTATTGAAGAACGTGTCGTTTCGGGTCAATCCCGGCGAAACCGTCGCCCTGGTGGGGCCGACGGGTTCAGGTAAATCGAGTGCAATGGCCCTCGTCCACCGCTTTTATGATGTCCAGGAGGGCCAGGTGCTGGTCGGCGGGTATGATGTGCGCGATCTCACCCAGAAATCACTTGGCCGTCAGATCGCCATGGTGCTTCAGGAGCCGTTCCTTTTTACCGGCACGATTTTCGAGAACATCCGCTACCACAAGGCTGAAGCCACGCGGGAAGAGGTTATCGAGGCCGCTATGGCGGTCGGCGCGCACAGCTTCATTGTGCGCCTTCCTGGTGGATACGATGCCGATCTATGTGAAGGTGGCGGCAATCTCTCGCTGGGCCAGCGCCAGCTTATCAGCTTTGCCCGTGCGCTTGTCGCAAACACCAAGATTCTGGTACTCGACGAAGCAACCGCCAATATCGATAGCTATACGGAAATGCTGATTCAGAAGGCTATGGTCAGGCTCCTCGAAGGCCGCACTGGCCTCGTCATCGCCCATCGCCTTGCCACAGTCCGAGGTGCCGACCGTCTTATCGTTCTTCAGAATGGCAAAGTCGCCGAATCCGGCAAGCACGACCAGTTGATCGAAATGGGCGGTCTCTATTCCAAACTCTACAGGCTCAACCACGCCTCGTTCGACGACACGCCCGATGAGCAACTCGACACCTCCCAAGCAGCGGGCTACAGATCTGAGGCGCGAAGTTCTGAGGAGCCGGCGCATTGGTGCAAGCGCTTTGCCGAACGGTGATAGTCGACGCGTCGCCGGCTTTGCCCAAGCAGATCGAGCGCCTGTGCGATGTCGAGATCGCCATCACCCATGACGGGCATTTGATTTTCCCGAAAAAGGCTCGCGACGGGTCCCGTGCTTCTTGTCCAAGCCTCGCGGCGTCTCAGAAAAGCACGCCTCATAGACTTGCTGAAGCCCGACGAGGATCGCTTATTCATTGGTGTAGCATAGATCGTCGAAATCTGACCGGGCGTTAGCCTCATGGACGAAGCCGAGAAACGCTACGCGCTTGGCGCATAGCTGGCCCAAGATCTGCTCCATCGTCTTGAGCAAACGGGGGCTTCCGGCGCCGCCTTATCTTGAGCCAAGTTATTGGTTTCCGGTTTCGCTCAAGTCCTGTCGAAATGAGGCCGGAGCGGCATATCGTCATGTACGCTCACGGTTTGCCGTTCGATCTTGTGGTGAATTTTGGGCGGGCAGTCGCCACAGTGCAGGGCTTCAAGGCGCGCAATGATTTCGGCGTCATCTTGGGTCTGCCTCTTGTTGTGGCGAACATACTCGACCCAAGTTGGCACATGATAACACTCGGTCCACAGTTCGGGCTTTTCCAGGTCACGCAGCAGCGCCCATTGCCTGGCGCCATCTCGCAGTCGCGCTTTTCGCCATGATGTCATCACATTGAGAAATTCTGGAACGTCTTTCTGGTGAATACGATAATCGACCATTATCATGATCGGACCGCTTCGTGGTCGCAGGTCAAGCTGCAGGGTTGGTTCGCAAAACGTGTTGGTCGGATCGAGTTTGAGCGTTTCAAGATCCGGAAGACGAAAAATAACGCCGAGCAGTCCGCCAAGTACAAGAACCGAGCTTGCGATGAGCAAGGTTCCCGAAACGCCTTGCAGATCCGCTAACTGGCCCCAGAGCCAGCTTCCCGCTGCCATGCCGCCATATGCGGCCGTCTGATAGAGAGAGAGGGCTCGTCCCACCACCCACCGAGGCGCCGAAAGCTGAACTGTGACGTTAAACAGCGTGAATGACTGGACCCATGCCGCACCGGCTGGCATGACGAGGAGGCAGCTCAGCCAAACGTGCTCGCTCCACGACACAAGCAAGCAGCTGATCGCCAGTGTAAAGAACGCACCGCGGACGACCCCTTCGTTGGAGAGAATTTCGCGGGCGCGTCCGATGAGGAGCGCGCCACAAATCGCTCCCAGACCGAAAAAGCCAAGCATCACTCCGTAGGTGACCGCAGTGCCCTTAACCTGTTCGCGAACAACCAACGGCAGGAGAGCCAAAATGACGACTGCGGCGAGGCCGAAAATGAAACTCCGGCACATCAGTTTGAGAAGGTTTGGCGACATAAGCACATAGCGAAATCCTGCCGCCATCGCGCTTCCGAAAGCCTCCCGCGGCAGCGCTCGTCGCGCCGGTACAGTTTTCCAACGTAACAGCGCGGCGATCAGGGCGACATAGCAAAATACATTGAAGAGAAACGCGAAGGCCGCCCCGGCGGTCGCCACGATTATGCCGCCAATCGCCGGTCCGATGCTGCGCATGAGATTGTAGCTCATGCCGTTGAGCGCAACTGCGCTTGGGAGGTCTTCGCGAGGCAGGATGTCTCCCATCGAGGCTTGCCACGACGGATCGTGCAATGCCCAACCACAGCCGATCAGGAACGTGAGACCCAGAAGGGTCCCGGGTGTGATTTCCCCTGTGTAGGTCAAGAGCGCCAGGGACGCTGATACGCAAACCATCAGCAGTTGCGCCATTAGCATGATCCGGCGACGGTCAAAGTTATCCGCAAGCGCTCCGGCTGCGAGCGAGAAGATCATGTAGGGCAAGGTGGTCGATGCCTGTACGAGCGCCACCATTCCATGGGAGCTGGCTATACTCGTCATCAGCCACGCAGCCGCCACACCTTCGACTAGCGTCCCCAGATTCGAAACAAGGGCCGCCGACCACAGAGAACGGAATGTCTTGTGCTGAAAGGGTACGAGTGGAGATGTTCTCTTCGCCATTGTGGGAAACTTCGGAATCGACCGCGGGGCTGGCTCTCTTCAGCTCACTCAACCATGGCCTCGCGGCTCAAGCCAAGCCGCCACAACTATCTGCCTGCTAACCCAGGTAGATAGTTGTGGGCAGACGCTAAAGGGATAGCGAGGTCCGGCGTTATCATCCGCTGGCGAGTTCTTCAGGCGCACTGAACTCAATCGAGATGCAGCAGTTTTTCAATTTCAAGAAGAGTTCCCGAGTTCCCCGACGGCAAGATGCGACATTTGATCCGATACTGCATCGCCTTGCAGCTTCGGACGCTCAAGCGTTCCTCGCGCGCAGGCCTGAGTTTGGCCCGCTTGCGAACACTGGCGCGACCCGGTGTCACTTGCTCGTCGAGGGACTTTTACGATAAAGCTCCGCGTGAACCGGAAGCGCCAGGATTTCCGAGCGGCGACTTCATTCTTTTATTCGTTTCTCATCAGGAAGGAACTATGAGGCGGCAAACGCGACCATTCATAGTGGAAGTCAAACAGAAGCGCCGTTATCAAAAAACCGCCCGTTCCATCTGGGGCGATTTCGACATCGCCGCGGCGATGGGCGAAACTTCAGAGGAACTCCAGAAGATTCAACCGTCAAATCGTCAGCTTATTGACTCTACTGTCGTGGCCATTGATGCTGAACCTTTGCACAAACCGCAAATGGAGAATTTCATGGCAAATCGCCTGGAAACCGAAACAGCAGTAATTCCTACCGAACCTGCGGCCGAAGCGGAAACGTCAAAATTGAGGGCGAGAACACCGAGGTCGAGGAAGCCAAAGGCCGAGCCGATTGCGCCTGGCCGCAAGAACGGCGCCAAGTCGACATCCGCGACCACTGAAGCACCGCCATCGGCACGGACAGGCCGCAAGGTCTACTCCGCAAAGGAGCGCGGCCAGAAGCTCGCTCAGATCGAGACGTTGATAGGCGGCGGCGCCACTCTCAAGGGCGCGGTGAAGCAGGCCGGCATCTCGGAACAGACATATTATCTTTGGAAGAAAGCGGCGACGCCTGCAGCGGACAGCGACGAGCTGAAGGATCTCGTCGCGCTCGAGGAAGAAAACAAGCGGCTGCGGAGCCTGCTTGCGGATCGTCTGCGCAAGGAAAATGCGGAACTGAAGAAAAGGCTTGGGCTGGATTAATCCAGCCTGAGCTTGCGGCTTCCCATATCGGCGCGCGCTGCCAGGCGATGTCGTGCTGCCTTTTGCTGCGTTGCGGTGAACGACCGGATTGGGCGACTAGGTTCACCGTTCATCGGCGGCGGCCAGAACGAACGACATTGTCGAAGCGGCCAATTTTGCGGCAGTAGACCGGTGACGATCCAGTTCCTCCCGAGGATGAATTGCCGCCTTTTCCTCTTGAAGCGTCATCGGGCTGACAACACATTCTGCAATGGTCGGCGGGAGGCTCGCCTCGCAAGTTGGCTGTTCAGCAGGTCGGGAGGAAGGAAATGAAGGCGCAGGCCTTCGGTAGTCCTATTTTCGTGAAGTGTGCCGCTTATGTCGTGCAAGAGATTACGAACCTCGAGGACGCCATCGATTTTCTCGATGAGTGGCCCGAAGATCGCAGGGACCTGATCCACGAGACTGCCCTTAAAGCATGCTGTGACGCTTATGATGGGAACAAGCCCTTAAGCGCAGCCCGCGCTGCCTTTTACGGCTTTGCGAAACGGGCCGCCATATTGGAAGATCCAACCTCGGCGATGCAGTGGATTGCCGCCTGCAAGACGGGCGGTGGCAAACGGTCTGTGTGAACAGCGACGTTGAGCGAGGGGGCTGGAACGCGGGGCAATGTGGTCCCGTGAAGGATTGCGTCCCAGAAAACCAGTTCAAATCATCGTCCGGAAACGGCATCCGACCTAGGCAGGCATAGCGATGCCAATCCCCCGTAGACCGCGCGCTGCAAGGCTATCGTCTGGCAGCGGGCTAGTTGCTGGTAAACGCTGCGGGCAACTCCTTCGAGCCGCCCTACGCACGGATTCCTGGTCAGGCAAATCGGGTCATGATTTCAGAATGAATCATCACTGCAGTGTACAGAGACGCTTCCAATGGCAAATCCCCAAACGCGAGCTGGCAAAGAAGATAGTTGGCCCCGGCCACTTCCAACTGACCGAGAATAGCGTCCCGCACAAAAGCTGCCGTTCCCGCTATGCACAGTTCGCTTTCAATCGCCGCTTCGAAGGTCAGCGGCAGGTTTGGTGGAGTCGGAATGCCATTGAGCTCGTAAAGAAACTTGAAGCTCTTGATCCATGTTTCATAAGCAGGTGCCGCGATCGAATAGGCATGCGTGTCAGAACGCCCAATCACGATCATGCGCAGCAATCCCAGCAACGGCGACGGATTACTTTTGTCAGTGATTTCCTCCCGCTTGGAACGGAAGGCGTCGGTAACTTTGCGGACGCAGGAGCTATGTCCTACGCACGCGAGATTTGCGCCATTCGCGGCTGCCCAACTTGCCGATTCGGGTCGATTGGTGGCGACCCATATCGGAAGACGCGGGCGCTGATGGGGTCTAAGCGTCAAGGGAACTCTATTCAGCTTAAAGTGGCGGCCCCTATAGGATAACTTCCCGCCTTTCATGGCGGCGATTACGATTTCGCTAGCCTCCGAATAACGGCCTGGCACTGCGTCCGCGCCAATCCCAAAATAATTTAATTCGGCTGGGAGAAAGCCTCGCCCTATACCGAGCTCCACCCTACCACCGCTCAACTGGTCAAGTATACAGATCTCTTCGAACGCCCGAAGTGGATGGTAGAGGGTTAAGAGCATCACCAGGGGACCCACACGCAGTTGGCGGGTGCACTGTGCGACGCTCGATAGGAAGAGATTTGGCGACGCACCCCTCCTATGGAGAGTGCAGTGGTGCTCTGCGAGATGATATGCATAAAAGCCAAGGTGATCGCAGGCCTCCGCCAGCTTGAGGCGATCGGCGTATTGTAGGCCGATGTCGCGACCGTCCTCATCCAAGTGATCGAAGATTCCGAAATTCGGCTTCGAAGGTAAGACGTTTTTCACTCTGTTGTCTCCCGATTTGACGCGGAAGGTCCTTACTTCAGACGAAGCTAGAAGCGATCAAAACAACGGCATATTTTTGCGAGCAACCGCTTTCTGCGGGGATATAAATATGGTTTCTACAGGCAGACTGGATTCTACATACTTCTTTGGTATTTATAATATCTACGACATCTCAGGCAGCAGTATATCCACTTGCTCTTGTGCCTATGCTTACTCTTACGTGTTGTAGGTGAGTTCTCGCTGGTATTTAACCGGCTTTCGGCGCGTTTGTTTTCATCAATCCGCGAGTCCTCGCTTGGTGTCTGCGGCTCGCCCGTGCTGTGGTGGTGACCGATCCGGCGAAGGGACGACTCGCAACGAGGCGGCCTCACTTGGCGGCTGCGGGACGCGTGGCTGGCCGGCCAATGTCTCGGCAAGATGACGCCCTGCAAACGCCGCTTCCAACTGCACCTGATCCAATTCGCCTTCCCAACGGGCGACCACGAGCGTTGCCACGGCATTGCCGATGATGTTCGTAAGGGCCCGGCACTCGGACATGAAACGGTCGATACCGAGGATCAATGCCATGCCAGCCACCGGAACGGACGGCACCACAGAAAGAGTAGCGGCCAGTGTGACGAAGCCGGCGCCGGTGACCCCCGCCGCCCCCTTAGAGGAAAGCATCGCAACGAGCAGCAATAGGATCTGATCGCCGATCGAGAGATCCGTATTCGTCGCCTGGGCGATAAAGAGGGCCGCAAGCGTCATATAGATATTGGTGCCGTCCAGATTGAAGGAATATCCCGTCGGAATGACCAGCGCTACGACTGAACGCTTGGCGCCAGCCTTCTCCATCTTCTCCATGAGAGTGGGCAGCGCGGCCTCCGAGGAGGACGTTCCAAGAACCAATAGCAGCTCTTCCTTGATGTATCGGATGAGAGAGACGATCGAGAAGCCATTGTAACGGCAGACCGCGCCGAGAACGATAAACACGAATAGAAAGGCCGTGACGTAGAACGTCCCGACCAACATTGCGAGATTGACGACGGAGCCGATGCCGTACTTGCCGATTGTGAAGGCCATGGCGCCGAACGCGCCGATCGGGGCAGCCTTCATCAGGATGCCAACGAGCGCAAAGACCGGCACAGTGAGCGCCTGGAGGAAGGAACTGATCGGCTTGCCCATCTCTCCAACCATCGCAAGCGCAATGCCAAACAGGACCGAGAAGAAAAGGACCTGAAGGATATCGCCGTCTGCAAAGGCGGCCACAATCGTGGTCGGAATGATGTTCATCAGAAAGCCCGTCACGGACTGCTCGTGGGCCTTTGCGGCATAGGGATTGACGGCTTGGATATCGATCGAGGCCGGATCAATGTTGAGGCCGGCGCCGGGTTGAACGACATTGGACATGATGAGGCCGACGATCAGTGCCAGAGTCGAGAAGGTGAGGAAATAGACCATCGCCTTGCTGGCTACCCGTCCGACCTTTTGAAGGCTGTGCATGCCGGCGATGCCGGTCGCGACGGTCAAAAAGATTACCGGTGCGATGATCATCTTGACGAGCTTGATGAAGGCGTCGCCAAGCGGCTTCATGTTTTCGCCGATTTCGGGGTTGAAATGGCCGAGCGCGACGCCCAGTGCGATGGCGGCAATCACCTGCACGTAAAGCCGTGCATAGAAAGGCTTGCGAGGCGGGACATTTGCGTTGGGGCCCTTTGCGGTTAACATAATCTCTCTCCCAGACCGGATCTTGGCACTGCCTCTTCTCCCCGGGTTATTCCCGATCGCTGCGCTCCGGTCGAACGCTGCTGCGCTGTTCGTCGCAAGACATATGCCAAACGGAGAGGCCAAGCGGATCGCGCAATTTCGGATGTTTTCAGGGAGGTTGCGCCACGCACGTGTGTGAATTTCCGCACTCCATGGTTCCAATTGGCGAAATCCGGCACTAAAGGTGAGTCTGGAGAACGCGGTAGCGAACGACGGCATCAGCGAGGGTGGCTTGCATAAGGCCCCGTTCAACTTCCCTGGCAGATTGGGCACCGGCAGATTTCTCTGGCTTGCGGTTTTGGCTGCACTTCTTGGTCCCGGGCTCGGTTTTTTTGTTTTTACAGCCGGCCGTATTGCCGGCACCAAAGCTGAGTCAGACCTACGCGATCGAGCTTTTGCCGCGCGCCCGCTTGCAGCCGACACTTTGAAAGGAGATGTCGAGAAGCAGCGATTGATTCCGCGCGTCTTGGCTCGTGATGGTGCGGTCCAGGAGATGCTTCGCCGTCCGGCCACCGGTGGGGAAGCTGCGCTGAATGAAAAGCTTCGAGCCATCGCGCGCGACGCCGCCTCTTCAGTCATCTACGTCATCAACAGTGAGGGAACGACGGTTGCTGCGAGCAATGCTGGCGAACCCACCAGTTTTGTCGGCCGCGATTACCGTTTCCGTCGCTACTTCGTTGAAGCGATGGCGAGCGGCATGGCCACGCAATACGCACTTGGTACCGTTAGCAAGCGCCCCGGCCTCTTCTTGTCGAGCCGGATCGATGGACCGGAGGGGCCACTCGGTGTCGTCGTGGTGAAGGTCGAGCTCGATCGTGTGGAGGCGAGCTGGCGCGAGAGCGGTTTCGTGGTCTTCACGAGCGACGAGCGCGGCGTCGTCCTTTCGACCAGCGTGCCTCAATGGCGTTTTGGCGCTCTCTCCCCGCTTTCCAAAAAAGAGGCAAAAATCGCCCGCGATCATTTGCAACTGCCTGGCGCGGCGTTCGAACCCGTTCCGCTTTCGCACCGCAGCGGCAACCTGGTCACCGCAAGTACCGCCGACAAGGCAGCCGGCTTTGTCACAGTTTCGCAGGATCTCGGCAAAGTGGTCCCAGGTTGGCGGCTGTCACTGCTCATTCCTGCCGACGCAGAGATTTCCGCGGCGATGATGACAGCCCGCGCCACAGCACTACTTGCCCTCGTGCTCGTGGCATTTGCCGTTTTCATTATTGTTCGACGGCGCCGGATGATCCGACAACGGCAGGACGCGCTTGCGCGCATGAACGCGGAACTGGAACATCGCGTCAACTTGCGTACGGCAGAGCTCCTACGTTCGAACGAAGCGCTCGCAGCTCAGATAGCCGAGCGCGAGAATGCCGAGGCAAGAGTGCGCCGGTTACGTGATGAACTCTCTCAGGCGAATCGCCTCTCAATTCTTGGTCAGATCGCAGCCGGAGTTGCTCACGAGATTAACCAGCCGGTCACAGCAATTCGCACCTATGCCGAAAATGCTTCACGTCTTCTCCAAGGCGATAGGCCGCAAGAGACCGCAGGGAATTTGAAATCGATCATCGCTATAACGGGACGTATCGGGGCGATCACCGAGACGCTGCGGTCGTTCTCTCGCCGCGCAACCGGTTCCGTGGGGCCAATATCGGCGGAGGAGGCGATCGACGGGGCGCTTTCGCTCCTTTCGAGCCGAATCCGCGAATCTGGCGTGACGATCGAACGGCAACTGACAGATCCGTCTCCGATGGTGATGGCAAGTTGCGTTCGGCTGGAGCAAATCCTAGTCAATCTCTTGCAGAATTCACTCGATGCCCTGAAAGGCCTGCCGCAGCCGCGGATCGAGATAGCACTTGGCCAGAACAAGGAAACAGTCACCATTTCGGTTCGAGACAACGGTGCCGGCCTCGCCCCTGAAATTCGCAAGAGCCTCTTCATGCCATTTACCACAAGCAAGGAAAAGGGGCTCGGCCTTGGCCTGCTTATCTCAGAGGAAATCGCCCGCGAACTCGGCGGCTCGTTGCGGCTCGATGCCAGCCACGAGAGGGGGACTTCCTTCACCATCGAATTGAGGCGTGCCGAATGAGTTGCGAAAAAGGACCTGTCATCTTCGTTGACGACGACGATGACCTGCTGCCCGCTGCAGGGCAGATGCTGGAACTTGCCGGCTTTAGCCCTATCGTCGTCAATTCCGCCGAGGCGGCACTCGCCAGAATCGACGAGAACTTCAATGGTCCCGTCGTCAGCGACATCCGCATGCCCAAAATGAACGGGCTTCAGCTCTTTGAACGAGTGAAAGCAATCGATACGGACATCCCTTTTGTCCTTATCACTGGGCACGGCGACGTCGAACTCGCCGTTGCCGCCATCAAGGACGGCGCTTACGATTTCATCTCCAAGCCATATGAGACCGACCGGCTTTTGGTGACGCTGAATCGCGCTTCCGAAAACCGGCACCTGGTCCTGGAAAACAGGCGCCTCAGGGATGCGGTCGTCCGATCCGCGGGCGATATGCCTCTCCTAGGGAACGCGCCGAGTATGACACGGCTGCGAGACACGATTCGACAGATCGCCGATACGGGTGTGGACGTCCTTGTGGAGGGTGAAACCGGCACGGGCAAGGAGGTGGTCGCGGACCTGCTTCACCGCTGGAGCAGTCGAATTACCAAGCCGTTCGTGGCCTTGAACTGCGGGGCGCTGCCCGAAAGTGTCATCGAAAGCGAACTTTTCGGCCACGAAGCAGGCGCGTTTACCGGTGCGCACAGGCGCAGGATCGGTCGGCTCGAATACGCGAATGGCGGCACCCTATTCCTCGACGAAATTGAGTCCATGCCGCCTGCACTCCAGATCAAACTCCTAAGAGTACTCGAGACCCGCCAGATCACGCCACTTGGAACCAATGAAACCCGCAGCATCAATGTTCGTGTCGTGGCTGCGACAAAGGTCGATCTGAGCGATCCGGCCGCCCGCGGTGACTTCAGGGAAGATCTATATTTCCGTTTGAACGTCGTGACGGTCAATATCCCGCCTCTTCGCGAGCGGCGCGAGGACATCCCGATCCTCTTTGCGCATTTCCTGGAACGCGCGTGCAAACGCTTCGGCAAGCCAGTGTGGGAGATAACCGCGGCCGTGCGTAATCATCTCATGGGCCATGATTGGCCCGGCAATGTCCGCGAACTTGCGCATTTCGCGGATCGGGTTGCATTGGGACTTGAGGGGGCGCCGAATTCGCTCCCTGGAAAAGGAGGCGCTGAATTAAGCCTCTCTCTTTCCGAAAAGGTTAGTCTTTATGAGGCGACCGTTATCCGCAACGCTTTGCGGGAATGCGATGGCGACGTGAGGAGGACGACCGAGTTTCTGCAGGTGCCTCGCAAAACCTTTTACGACAAGCTGAAACGCTATGGAATAATTCCGGGCCTGTATCGAAGCAGCCGCGATTGTTCTTGAACTCGCCAGTCCCGCCGAAAGGCTGCTATGGCTTGTGGGCACCGGAAAAATGAGCTGCTTGCGCCCAACAATACTTCACCGGTGCGGATACGTCGGGGGCGCGCTCTGGCAGTGTGCGGATCGTCTCGTGAGGCGGGCCCTGACGATCGGGCAGTTTGGGATCAGTCCTTTTTGGCTCCGATACCTGAAAATTCCGTGACCCGTCCTCTATGTTCCCCGTGACTTCCTGTTAGACTCGAATCATGACCAAGCGCCCCACAATTGCAGATCTCGCCCGCGAAGCCGGCGTTAGCGTAGCGACCGTCGATCGGGTTTTGAACGGTCGTCGACTGGTGAGGGAACAGACCGCTCGACGGGTCTGCGAGGCGGCCCGCGCCATCGGCTACAACGCAACTGGTCTGATGCATCAGCGCGCTCAGCGGATTTTGCCGGAGTACCGATTAGGCTTTATTCTCAGAATGCCGGCCGATCATTTCTATCAGGATTTCGCGCGAGAGATCAAAGCTGCTGTCAGCGCGGCACATTCCTTCCGGGGCATTCCAGTCGTTGAATTTGCGCCCTCGCATAGGCCTAGCGACCTGGTCGAGCTGCTTGAGGACATGGGTGCACGCTGCCACGCGATCGCGATGATGGCACCGGATCATCCAACCGTCACGGCAGCTGTCGAAGCACTCAAATCGAACGGAACCCCGGTTTTTTCCCTGCTTTCCGATTTTGCCGCCGGCGTGCGCGAGGGCTATCTGGGCCTCAACAACCGCAAGGTTGGACGGACGGCCGCTTGGATGTTTTCCAAGGTTGCAAAAAGGCCAGGCAAGGTGGCGGTCTTGGTCGTCAGCCATCGTTTTCAGGGTCCCGAATTGCGAGAAACCGGCTTTCGCTCATACTTTCGTGAGAAAGCGCCGACGTTCGAGGTGCTGGACACGCGCGTGAACCTCGATACGCGGCAAACCACCTACGAGGCCACTCGCGACGTCATACAACGCGAATCCGAACTTGTCGGTTTGTATGTCGCCGGCGGAGGTACGGAGGGCGCCATCGCTGCGCTCCGGGAAGAGGGCGATGGTCGGGATCTCCTCGCGATCGTAAACGAGATCACGCCAGAGTCGCGGGCAGCACTCGCGGACGACATCATTACGATGGCGGTTGCCACGCCCCTGCGCCAGCTTTGCCAGGAGTTGGTGACGCTGATGGTCAGGGCAATCGAGACAGGCACCGCGGAGGCGCCATGGCAGACGTTTTTGCCGTTTGAGATTTATCTGCCGGAAAACATTTGAGGCGAGATTCGCTCTCGTTGATCGGTTCGCCACGACAGAGCATAACAAATTCCACCGTATCTCATCAACGGAAACGTTCTTCGACTCTGCTCCCGTGTTCTTCTCGTCCGGTCTCGACGATGGCCTGCGACATGAAACTGAAGAGCCGCATAACTGAGCTACCAGACCCATCGCCAGGCTGATGTGAGGAGCTTGCTCACAACGGCGCACGACGACCATATGATTGTCTGGAAATCAGAAAGACGATCCCAATCCGCGGTTCGGCGAGCTGGGCGGTGGAATGCATGCAACAATAGTCGATTGGATTGCAACAGCCGCCGATGCCCAGGCAATCGCTTCTGCAATGGATGAGAGAAAAGTCGCCGTTCAATCGTTATGCAGCCACCCCACGATCCACGGTGTGGATGAGTTTAATCAAAACAATTGATTTTGCGATTTTTTTGAAATGAGGCAACTCGCTGGATCGAATGCGTCTGTCCTCGCAACGACCCCCTTTTTTCAATTCGAAGAGCATAAGGTCGGAAAGGAAAGCAATATGCATCGTCGTCGCCTGATCAAAGGGTTCATTGCACAGGGCGCTTGCCTCATCTGTGCGGCGTCCGCGCGTGCGGAGGGGGTCCATTGGGGATACACCGGTCAGGTGGGGCCTGAGCACTGGGCCGATCTGGACAGGAAGAACTTCGTCTGTTCGGCGGGTACGCAGCAATCACCCGTTGATATTACCGGCGCTGTTGAGGCCGACATGCCGCGCATCGCAGTAGATTGGCACAAGGGCCGCCGCAAGATGGTGAATAACGGCCATACCATTCAAATCAATATGCCGGAAGGCAGCACGCTGACCCGCGGGGATCGCACTTTCGAATTGATCCAATTCCATTTTCATGCGCCAAGCGAGCATCGCATAGCTGGCAAGAGTTTCCCGATGGAAGCGCATTTCGTCCACAAGGACACAAAGAGCGACAGCTTTGGCGTCCTGGGAGTCTTTCTGATACCAGGCGCGACAAACGATAGCTTTGCAAGCCTGGCAGCAGTCTTCCCTGCGTGGCCAGGCGCCTCAACGGCCGCCGACATCGATCCCAGCGGGCTTCTCCCGGCCTCGCTCAGCTACTGGACCTATGAGGGATCGTTGACGACGCCGCCATGCACCGAGAACGTTGAATGGATGTTGGCAAAAGAACCGATTGAGGTCGACGCCGCGGATATTGCTCGATTTACCTCGCTATATCCCCAGAACGCACGGCCTATCCGTTCACCTAATCGGCGCTTCATCCTAGACATCAACTGAGGCGTTGGAATGCGGCAGTAAAGAACGTTGGCCGGCAGAGGAGGCGGTCGCAGAACGCGAAAGGCGACCGCTTTGCTGCCTATCCGATGAAGATGAAAGCGGCCGGATCATTGGCGCCGAGATAACCGCAACGCAGGCCGGCTTCGTTAATGCGCCAGCGATGTGTCATCGGCACCGAGCACATCTCGTCCATAAAAGTTCTCGGACCGCAGACTTGCGGCTCCGGGCATGATCGCCTGCCGATAGACAGGACGCTCTATTGGTTAAGGCACCGCCACTCCTCGATGGGAGCACCGGTCGGCATCGAGCAACCGCTACAGATCTCCACCACCCCTCCCCAGATGCAGCAGGGCCCAGTCCCGGCGCCGTTGGCTTTTTGGTGGAGGCCCGCTTCTGGATCGGTAGTCGAGGCGTGCGTATTGTCCGACCGCTTTTAGCCTTTGAAGCTCAATCGCTGTTGCGTCCCACCGGCATAAGGCATGGTCGCAGGCGCATTCCGCGCCGCAGCATAGGCATCGTATCGTGGCGCACCTCGCGGCGGCCAGCCTGAGGCCCTGCCCGCCTCTCAACTCCTCGTAGGATAGTTGTGACTCACCGAAGCCAGGCCTACCCGTCCCAACGGCGCCGCCCGACATCTTTTGTCGGGTTTGTCGAGTTCACGATAGGGGCGTTCTTTAGCCGAGCTCTAGCTTTTCTTCAGGCTAATCGACTGAAAAGAAATCACAAAATTCCTTCTTCGGCTCAATCGATCAAACTGGCATGAATCTTGAGCATCTCCGTTGCCAGGCGGGCAGCAGCTGACTGTCGCGGTTCATATCACGGCTAGCCACAATGGAGGGCTGGAGTAAAGCGATACTCTACGGTTGTGCACGCGTTGCTCAAAGCACAGTAGACATGTGTTCACAGAACGGCCGAATAGCCGTGAAATACAACATCGCTCCGCGCGGAAGCAGCGTATAACTTCATGGAATGAGAAATGAACGCCCCCACTATTTCACTCTTCAGTGCTCGTGTTCTGTGGTATAGGCGTATGTTCATCGCTGAACGATGCCTGATTTCGTTCGCGATGGGCATTTTTGCGCTGCTTCCAGTTTACCTGTTGTCGATTGGGCGAGACGAGATCTTTTTTGGCTCGATGTCAGCAGCGGGCATGGCGACCGCCATCTTGATAGTCTTGATCAGTCCTTCGCTCACCCGGCAGTTTAGCGTGCGAAGGCTTGCACCTATCGGCGGGCTTCTCTATGCAGCAGGCTGCGCGACCATCCTCATAAACGAGTTTTCGGGGGTGCGCGCGACACTCCCCTACTTCCTGAGCTACATGCTGCAATCAGGTGGATGGGCGCTGCACTTCACCGTGGGCTCAATCTGCATTGCCGCCCTTTCAAGCGATGCAGACCGGTCATCGAGCTTCATGGCCTACTCTGCATTCTCAACCTTAGGGCTAGCCTGCGGACCTCTGCTAAGCAGCCTCGTTACCCGGTTCACCGGCTTGGGCACGCTGGACATGTTCATTCTGGCAATGCTTGCGGCGACGGCAGGTTCCGCATTGTCATCGTGGGCAGCGCAGCATGCGGCGAACATCCGCGACGCCGATATTCCCAACAACGCCTCGCTTGCACGCGACCTTTTCACTCTCCTTTTCAGCAATTCTGCAATGTTTTTTGTACTCGTACTGCTGTCGGCAAGCATTTACACCACTTTGATAAACTTCCAGGCTCCATTTGCGAACAATTCCGGTCTTCGGTATGAAATATTTTTTGGCTCTTGGGCGATAGGAGCAGTCGGCTCTAGGTTTTCAATTGGTCCGCGCGTGAGCCGCGGTGCGCCCGATCGGATCTTGCCGTTACTCCTGGGCGGGATGGTTATTTCGCTTCTCGGTTTCCACTACTCTCCGGGTCATCCTGTTATTTACGCGATGGGATCACTGGCGACCGGCATAACCTACGGGCTATCGTATCCCTTGATGCAGGCAGAAGCTGTCCGCGTGACTGCGCCGCAGTCCCGAACCTTGGTGCAGATCATCTTCAGCCTTTCCTATTTCCTTGGCTTGTATTTCTTCCCCTTCGCTGCGGGCATCGTGTCAGTTCACCTGGGGTACGATACACTGACGGCGTTAATTCCCGGCTTGGCTCTGCTGCAAACGGCTATTGCTCTTCTTGGCTATCGCACGACTCGGCGCAACCCGGCTTCGACCGCGGCCGGCGACAAAGGCTAAAGCACGATGTGCGGGAGGTCCCATGTCGTCATCGGAGCCGGCCCAGTCGGCCGGGCGGTTGCCCTGCAACTTGCGAGCCAGCAGGACGCGTTGGTTGTGCTGATTGACAGGAGCCGTTCTGTGCTTGCTAAGGCGCAAGGGCTTCTGAGCGACGTCAAAAACATCCGCTTTGACGTGTCATTAGGTCCATGCGCTCTCTCAATTCAAGCACGATCGCTGATCATGGCGACGTCTTGGAATGACTGCCGAAATTTGGTCGTCAAACTCGCGCACCAAATGCACGAGTCAGGTCTACACACTCCTATTATTTGCGTCGGCAGGCCAGACCCCGAGGATCCTGACATCGCCCGGATGGTAAGGAACATGGCGACCAGGTCATCCTTGATGTGGCCATTGAGGATCGCCATCGCAAACCTGGCCGCTGGACGTGCGTCTTTCGCTCCGCACTTCAGGAACGAGGCTTCTCAAGCATGGCTATCGCGACTGCGGTTCCAGTGGCCGCAGCCGTGGAATGTGTCACGCACAAACAGTTGCGGGGCGCCATACACCCCGGCGAACCCACTCTCGCCGAAGTCGCCTCGATGGCCCTCGAGAAAATGAGGGGAAGCCGGATGGCTGTCTTAGCCGAGCGCGCAACTGGGCTGTTGGAAACAAGCACGATTTTTGGAGCCGGTCATGCAAAGACGGAAAACGCTGCTCGTGGGCAGCGGACCAGCAAACCTTGCACTGCTGACGTGCCTGAAAGAATGGGGTTCCTCAGTTCTGGATTCGCTGGAAGTCCTTGAGCGCCGCGACAGTGCAGAATGGCACCCAGGCATTGCTTTCGAGGATTCAAGACTCCAAGTCTCCTTGTTCAAGGACCTGGCATTCCTGAGGAATCCGGCAAGCCCATTCACTTTCTTCTCGTTCTTGCACGACAGGGAGCTTCTATACCATTTTATCCATACGAACGAACTATATCCTTCAAGGAAGCTATTCTCCGACTATCTGGTCTGGGTAAGCGGGTTTTTCGCGAATAAGATTTGTTTCGGCAAGGAGGCGGTGGAAGTCAGGTTCCGCGAGAGGCCATCAGGAACCCCAACCCTTGTCGTCACGGTACGGGATATGTCGAGCGGGGACGTTTCGGAAACCGAAGCTGACGACGTGGTCGTGAGCCTTGGGCATGAACCATACCTTCCCGAAGAACTGGCCGTCGATCCCGGCCGCGTGGTGCATTCAAACTTCTTCCTGTCTCATGCGAACGAGGGGATGATCAACGCGAACGCGCGCGTTGCAGTCGTCGGATCCGGGCAAAGCGCCGGCGAGATAGTCCGGTTCCTGCTTCAGCATCGGGAAGTATCGGAAGTTATCGTCGTTGGTCGGCGCCACCTCTTTGAACAGACGGATGACAACCCGTTTGTGAATGACTTCTACACCTATCCACACTCGCTAAAGTTCGCGAAGCTGCCACCCGAAGATCGCAATAGGTTTCTTACCGACACGAGGAATACGAACTTCTCCACCGTCACCAAGGACGTCCTCAAAAGCATCTACGATCTTCGCTTCGAGGACCAAGTGTGTGGGCGCGATAGGCTCAGACTGTTCCCGTATACGGAAATCACAGCGGCGGAGCGTGTTGAGGATAGCTTTCGTCTTCACCTTCGCGGAATCGGAAGCAGGCAAGAACTGACAACGCTTGAAATTGACCTTCTGGTTTGCGCGACGGGCTTTTCAAACCGTCGCCATCTATCCTTCCTCCAACCGCTGCAACCGGTCATCGAAGACGCCGCCCTCGTTATCGACGAGTCGTTTGAAGTGGATCTCGGCCAGACGGCATTGCGCCGCTCCGGTCCGCGACCTCGCGTTTTCCTCATGAACCACTCTTTTGGCCTCCGGGGCCCAACGGAGCACACGCTCGGCGGTCTGGCCGAGCGGGCGGCGGTCGTGGCGAAGGCGCTGCAAGACACGCGCGTGCTTTCAACCCCTGCGGACCGCCCAGATATGTCGCCAGCTGAATGCCCCCCAAAATTCGAGAGTGGAACGAATGATCTATCCGCAAATAATAGATCTCAAAAATGAAGCACGTGCGGTCCCTATCTCGATTGATAGCGGTATCGTCAGGCATGATCCCTTCCCAGAAGGGGGTAACGTTTCGGTACGTCTGTTGAAGTTCAGTTCAGGCGCGACCACTTGCCGTCACAACCACGGGGAAGTCGAATTCTGGACAGTGATCTCTGGCGGCGTTCGAATTCACCTGGATGAAAAGACCTTCCTGCTGCTTGGCGGAGAGAGCATTAGGATCGACCCGCTGCGCAGGCACAGAATTGAGGCTTTGGACAGCGGTGCAGTTATGCAGACGGTGTGGTGGCACAGCCGCGCAGCGTTCGAAGAGGCGATTTCCACGAAGGAACCGACAGCAAAAGACAGACCGTTGTTGCTGGTCCCCGCCATGCTTACCCCGAATGGCCCCATGCACATAGGTCATGCCTCAGGGCCGTTCCTCCACGCGGATGTGTTGCGCCGAATTGCTGAGACAGGCGACCGAGAGGCCTTCGTGCTGCAGGGCACGCACGGACATCTTGAGCACATTGCAATTGCGGCCGACGCTGCAGGACTGGAATACTACCAACTCGCGGAGAAAAATACGGTTTCTTTCCAGGAGGCTCTGGACCGGCTCAACGCTGTCCCGGATATTTTCCTTGGGACAGAGCCAGACCGCCGCGGCAAGGCGGTCGTTCTCGAAGTCTTCAAGCGACTTTGTAGCAAGGGGCTGATCGCTGAAAAAGAGCATTTGGTCCCATATGACGTCGAAAGCGGGCGCTTCAGGGTCGACGCCTTCGTCCACGGCAAATGTCCCTATTGCGGCGGCTATGCTTCCGGCCATGAATGCGAGGATTGCGGCGCGCTGGTCCTCGATGCCGAACTTCAGGATCCGGTTGATCTCGAGGGGCGTTCCCTGGAACGTCGCCCCCTGAAGCGCCTTTTCCTGAACCTCGCTCCAATGCATGACGCGCTCGAATCCTTCGCCTCGCGGTCCTTCCTACCCATTTACGCCAAGCACTACATCGAATCTTGGCTGAGCCGGGGGCTTCCGGAAGTCTGCATCTCTAACCCAAACCGAGAGGGAATCCGCATTCCAATCCCAGGATTTGAGAGTCAGCGGTTCAACATCACCATCGAACACGTGCCTCGGCACTTGCTTGCCTTGGAAATGATAAGGGAAAAGAGCGGATACCCTGCCTTGTGGTACCAAATTCCGCGGGAGGAGATGCCGGAGCTGAACATTCTTTTCGGGGCGGACAACGCCTTCGGACGCTTGTTGGTCATTCCCGGCGTACTTTCGGCGCTTGATCTGCATGAGATGCTCCCTCGACGGATCTTCGTAAATCAGATGCTCACTCTCGATGGGAAGAAGTTCTCAACATCACGAAATCACGCAATCTGGGTGAACGATATCACTGCAAAAGAAACCGGCGAGCCGCTTCGCTTCTACTTGTGTCGCCGGCGCCCGGACGGTTCTGTTGAGGACTTCTCGCTGAGTTCTTACGAAAGCTGGAAACGGAATTTCTGGGACGGACGGCTGTTAAGGTCGACCGGGAAGGCTAAGCAGGTCATCGAGCGGGTCGCAACTGACGAGCTCCCTTTTCCCGGCCAGTGGTCAGCCACCGATATTGCGTTCCTGGCGGAGTGCAGACGCTTCACCGCAGAAGTGCGAGCGCGCTTCGAAGCGGATTACCCGGACGTACGTCAGCTGACACATGCAATCGAGGCGTTCGTCGACGCAATCGACCGCTATTCATGTTCAGTGCTGCACGTTCCAGCTGCAGCGAAGGAAAATGAGGCGCTTGACCGGACTGCGGCACGCGCAGTGACCTTCGCGCTTGTCGGACTCTGTGTCGCGGCCTACCCGCTCATACCTGATTTCGCCGTCCGCATCGCAGGGAGTCTTGGGCTGGGAATCCCCAAGCTCAGTTGGTTAGACCGCGACTGGATGGCCGAGCCAGTACGGCGCGCGGTGCCTCTACGTTCCGCGGCGTCTGGCTGAGGCAAGACCGCGAATCGTAGAATATCGGCATCTCGGACCAGCTCATACCAAGAGTCATGGAGTGTGACCGACGTGCGCCCACTGCCGCATTCCGATTGATGTGATGGTTTCGGGCGCAGCGAGGAGCTTCTGCCAAGCCTCGCAAGCGGCGTCGATGGTGGCGTCGTAGTCGTCGAAGACGCGGTTTGAGAGCCAATTCTGCCGCAGATATTGCCAGACGTTTTCGACCGGGTGGTCATGTTTTTCGGCATCCTGAGATTGGCGGTGGTGTGCCATCCGGCACGATCCATGACGAGCACAGCGTGTGCGCCCTTTTCAACATGGCGGCTGATCTCGTCAATATGGCGTTGCATGGCCTCGGTGTCGGCAAAAGGCAGAGCCAGAGCGGCCCCGGCGCAGCGCGCCGGGCAAATCGCGCCAAACAGATACGCACTCTTGTAGCGCTGATCGGCCGGCTGGCGGGGTCGGGTGCCGCGCCTTGCCCATTGCCGCACGATGCCGTTCTTCTGGCCGATGCGGGCTTCATCCTGGAACCAAAGCTCCACCTTCCACCTTCGTGCGCGGCGACAGGTCGCAAAGATGCGCCTTCAGCGTGCGTGGCCAGTTTTTTTGAATTCCTCGACAATATGGGCATCCTGGCCCGGACGCAGCCGGCATAATCCTCTTCAGCGAAAGACAAGCCAGCCCGGCAGATCGCTGGCACGACTGGCCCTGCCGTCAGGGTTCCTGCTTTGATCAAGCCCGTCAACCACATCAACGCGCTGCTCGACCGCGGCCCAGTCGCGGACCGCTGCCGCTATAAGGGCCATGTGGACATCCGCGAAGGTGAAGCCGGGCTTCTGGAAATATCCCTCTGAGTAGGTTGCGACGGCCTCCCACAGTCCCGCCGGTGTTGTGTGGCCGTAGGCTTGGAGTCGCCAGAGAAATGAGGCAGTATCGCTAATCACGTTGATCGGAATTCCGGCCGTCACCGACGGTTGGATACTATCCGTGTAGATGGCAAGTGCTCGCTCAGAATCGCCGCGCTCCAGCGCGCCCAACGCCGCGTGCCAGGCAATGTGGCCGTGGAGGATGCCAGTGCGGTCGTAGCGAGGCAGCCAATCTGCGATCAGCTTCTCGGCGTCCTCCGACGCGCCCCTTCGTACATGGCGTGGGACAGCGCGTGCACCGCGTTCGCGTTGTTTGTCCGCAGGTCGTACCCGCGCTGCGCGAGCGCTTGGCCGTGCGCCACGTTGCCGTTCTCCGCATGGCTTTCGCGCTATGACATTGGAACGGCGATGTGGTCGCCGAGATCAGAGGGGATGGCTCCTGAGATGATCCGTGAAGCGCCCCCGGGAAAAGTTCATGAACATCGGACGCAATATCTGAACATCTCAACGACGCCCACGCGATGCGTCGGCAACGTTGGTTTGGGAGGACAGTAGCGACCGGCGATCGCGATACCAGTTAATTGCGGACTGGGCCAGACATTCGGTCGCGTCGATATAAGTCATTGACCGGGAGACATCCCGCGGAATTGCCAGCGGCAATTCAGTGCACGCTAATATGACTACCTCGATACCTTTGGAGTGCAGTGCGTTCACAGCGTCACGCACAAACGGGCGCGCCGCTTCGATTTCACCCCGTTTGACCAATGCGATGGCGGACTGCTCCAACGTGGATATTTCCTCGTGGGTGAGACGAACCGGTATAAAGCCGTGCTGCCTTAGCCTGGCGTCGTAAAATCCGGAAAACAGCGTAGCGTTCGTGGCAAGTATTCCGACCTTCGTCCCCGGCCGTGCCCTGATGGATAAGGCTGCACAAACCGCATCAGCGATGTGCAGGATAGGCAGCTTAGTTGCATCAGTTAATATGGGAATCCAGTGATGCGCGGTGTTGCAGGCAATGACTATGCATTCCGCCCCCGAGCGTTCTAGACCTTTAAGACCAGCGATCATTTTGGGCAGAGGTGACTGTTGCGAAGGGTCAAACAGGGCCGCCCGTCGATCCGGTATCGTGGGGTCAGAATAGGCCACGACGGGGATATGCTCTTGATCGGTTGCCGCACGCGTCAACATGATGATTTTCTGCATTAGATCGATGGTCGCCAAAGGACCCATACCGCCAAGAACACCTATCATTCTGGTCTCCACGAGATGCAGACCGCCTGAGCCACAGCTTTGTACGCACATGACCTTGCAGAGCGGTCTGTGCAGTGGACCCAGTCGTCGAACTTGCGTCAAGCCCCTGAGGCCCAAGTCAAGGTGGTGCGCGAGTGCATGGGAGATCACCTCCGGCTGTTCATGGATCTCCTTCTCCATGAAGTGCCGATGGTTACCCCCCTTTTTGACGAGAAGACTCGTGTCTATCGACTGCTGTCGTTGCCGTTCGACTGGGTTGCCGTCGATCGAAGATCTGCGCCTGATTGCGGCGCACGATGGCCCAGTCGCCATCCTTGAGATATCGAACCGGCGCATGGCGCCAGCGCGATCGCGTCCGAGCCGAGGAACATTTCCCCTCGACCATGGTTGACGACCGGCTGCCGAAGCTCGCACCAGCAGATTCGATCGTTGCGGAAGGCATAGGCGGTAAGTGGCGCAACTGGGGCTTGCCCAATGATCCCCACACATTGGTTGAGGTCGCTCGCTGCACTGAAAAAGGAACGACTAAGAGATAGGCGCAGTACTGAGGAGAAGGCCTCGCGGCGTAGGCTCTCGTCGGCGGATCATCAATGAAGATGCCGTCCGTGGTAATAACGATGCGCAAAGGGGCCATGCTGACAGAATGTTAGTCGTTTTCGATAACCTCGGTTGCCAGCTGATTGCCCACTGCCCTTTCTCCCTCGCAGACCTCAAAGAATCTCGTGTAAGGTCCGTGCGCGAAGTGGCGGCGCAACTCCTGAAAATTCTCAATCGTTTGCTCTAGTGGTCGCGTTTCCTGGCGCTGAAGCGTCCCCGTACTGGAAAATCGCAGTGCCGGGACGCCTAGGAAATCCCAAATCGCTGCCAAGCATGTGCCAGGTTCGCGCAGAAGGCACTCGTACTCGATCTCAAGCATATTGCTTTTCGTGAAGGATCGTGCGACCCGAGCGTGGAAATCGTCGGCAGCCTTGAAGTATGCCTCGCAGTCGGCGGTCGATAATCTAACTCGCGGCGGCGGAGCGTCATTGTCCGCCCTGAACTTCAGCCATTGGTGCGTTTGTCTCGCTTGTACAAGCGACCGTAGCGATTCCAACGTATTTTCCCGAACCACGAGGATGACTTTGAGGTCTGGCCAACGGGTCAGCTCGGCAAAAAAGCCCGGACGATCATGAAACTGAGGTTCATTGATCTTGCAGCCGACATGCGTCACCTTCTTGTCGGTCCGCGAGGGATGGCGCGAGTAGGCAAGTTCAAGCAGCTCTCGATCGCTGCGAAGCAGACGGTGCTTGTCAGGCCAAGTGGTGGCATATGGATTGAGCAGCTCACCGTTGCTCAACACATTCGGATGCGCGTTCAGCAATTCTTCCAGGTAGTGCGTGCCAGTTCTTGGCATGGCCAGGATTACGAATGGCGCAGGCGGCGGTATGTGGCTATTAGTCATTGCGTGTGTTCCTAACCAGCATTAGTCGCGGCAGTTCGGGTGGCGCTTCGGACGAGATGCCTGATTGCTATCTTCGACACTGTCTCGCCAAGGATGTTCGCTACCGGTCGGATTAAACTCGCACTCTAGCAAACCGTACAATCGAAGGGACAACACAACGGTCTGCGCTGACAGGGGCGAGTGCCAAGCCTCGGCACCGACGCCGCAGCGTCAGCGCATCAGGCGCCGACGCAACAGCGCCGCCGACAAGAAAAACGGCAAAACCGCGTAGACGCAAAGTGTCGTAATGTGCAGGCCGAGGCTTTCAGCCGGGCGGCCAAGCATGACTGAGCGGATCAGGTCGACCGAGTGAGCCAGAGGCAAGAGGGACGATACCTGCTGAAATGCGCTTGGCATTTGGCTGACCGGAAAGACGGCCCCGGACAGGAATAGCATAGGCGTGAGAACAAGCGTTTGGTAAAATACGAGACAGTCGTAGTTGGGCGCAAGCGCCGTGACGATCATGGCTAGACTTGCGAAAGCAAGCCCAGTTAGGGCGATGATTGGAAGCGCGTAGAGAAGGGATGGCCACGCGGCATAGCCGAGCATGGCAGCAACTAGCGTAATCGCCGTACCGGCCAGAAGAGACTTGGTGCCGGCCCAGGCTAGTTCACCAAGTACGATGTCGCCGAGCGTGAGCTGAGTGCATAGCATCGCTTCCCAGGTGCGTTCGCCTCCCATGCGAGCAAATGTCGAGTAGATCGTTTCGTAGGTCGCCGAGGTCATCGCGCTTACCGCGGCCATGCCAGCCGCCAGAAAAGCTACGTACGAAGTGCCTTCAACACGACCTATCATTATCCCGAGGCCGAAGCCGAGCGCGAACAACGAGATCATCGGCTCAGCGAGGTTCCCGAGAACCGCCGCAAGGGCAATTTTCTTCCAAGCCAAATAATTGCGGCGCCACACTGCAACCCAATTCCAGCCATTGGCGGGCATAACGGCCATATAACCTTCGGTCATTGTTCAGTCCTTCATCTCGCGCCCGGTCAGCCGCAAGAAGACATCCTCGAGGTTCGGCGGACGCTGCAAAAGGCGCAGACCAGCAACCCCACGCAGCTGCGTGAGCAGCTGCTCGGGATCGGGCGCATAGCAAAAGAGAGTTTCGCCGCTCCGCTCGATGCGTTGCGCGTACGGCTTGACCAGCGATCTCAGTTCATGTGGATTGCCGCCATAGACTTCGACCACCTGGCAGCCGATCTGCTCGTCAATCAACGCGTGCGGTCGCCCTTCGGCGATCTTGCGCCCCTGCTCGACCACACACAGCCGATCGCACAACCGCTCGGCCTCCTCCATGAAGTGAGTGGTCAAAAGTATCGTTTTTCCCCGCGTCAACAAGGAACGCAGGCGTTCCCAGATCAGGTGGCGCGCCTGTGGATCGAGGCCAGTAGTCGGCTCGTCCATGACCAAGAGTTGCGGGTCATTAATCAGCGCACGGGCTAGCGTCAGGCGTCGCTTCATGCCGCCGGACAGTTCGGCGACGCGCGCATCCGCCTTGTTCTCGAGGCGGGCGAACTCGAGCAGCGATGGGCTGACCGCTTCGACCTCGCGTTTGCTCATGCCAAAGTATCGCCCGAACACCAGTAAGTTTTCACGTACCGTGAACCTATGATCAAGGTTGTCGAACTGCGGGACCACGCCGATGCGTGCACGTGCCAAACGGGCACGTGCCGGCACTGGCACTCCGAACACCGTGATCTTGCCTGCGTCAGGCGTTGCCATACCGAGGAGCAACCGTGTAATCGTGCTTTTGCCCGCGCCGTTCGGCCCCAGCAGCCCTAAGCACTCTCCGGGAGCAACGGTGAATGACATGCCGTCGACAACGACCCTTTTGCCATATGATTTCGTCACGCCGACAAAGTCGATTGCCACCATGGGTCCCGCACTCAAACCAGCTTAAGGGTGCCGTCGCCCGGCGATAGTTCAGTTTCGGGAATTTTGGTCAACAGCACACCATCGGACCATATGTGTTCAATTCGTCCCCAGTCGCAGGCTGCGGCGGCACCCGGAAAGAACCCGCGTCCATGGTGGTTGGCACTCGTATTGCAAAGCAGCGGAATGCCCGTGAGCTTTTCATATTCGATGAGTAGCTCGGCCACCTTGTGCTCAGAGGTTCTGGAAATGGTCTGCAGTCGCGCGGAACCGTCGAGATGCACGACAGCGGGGACTTTGTCCCGCCATTCCGCCCGCGTCTGATGGTCGAACAACATGTAAGGATCCGGCGTTCCGGGGCTGAATATTTCCGGCGCGCGGTCCTCAAGGCAGATCGGCGCCACGGGGCGGAAGTGTTCGCGAAGTTTGACGTCGTTGAGATAATCCTTCATTTCGGGCGAAGTCGCGGCCGCGAGAATGCTTCTGCCACCCAGTGCCCGTGGTCCGAGCTCGGCGCGCCCAGTAAGGAAAATGACGGGCTTATTGCCGGCGAGAATGGAAGCGAGTTCTCGCATACTGCACGGTTCGGAGTCCCATCCGGAAGGCAGTTGGCCCTCTAGCAAGGCCGGGCCGCTGTAAACCGACCAATCCAGAGGAACGAAGCCATCTTGCACAACCATTGCGCTGCAAGCGGCACCTATTGCCGAGCCGCTGTCATTCGGAAATGGCGGCACCCACACAGCATCGAAGAGCCCCGCCTCACGTAAGGCACTATTCCATTTAATGTTGAGACCGCAGCCGCCGGCGATGCATAAATTTCGCGCTCCCGAAAGGTGTGCGTGCCGCTCCACAGCGGTTGCCATTTCGCTGACAAGGAGACGCTCGAGAAAAAGATGAAAGGATGCAAGCACATCTTCGGGTGCCTGGTCCCTCAGTCGGAGCGCACTGGCTTCGAAGAAGTCATGCACGCGCGCAAGCAAAGCCTCCGCGCTGTTGATATCCGCACGGTAATGGCTGGCTAGCTCTGTGTCGCCCGCAAAGCGCTCCTGGTAGAGTTCCTGAAACGCTGCCACGATGTCTTCATCGACCGACCCGAGTGCGATGTAGGCCATCAGCTTGCCGGCAACACCGAGATCCCAGTCGCCGCGACCCGCCCGCTTATAGGGCCCGAAGTGATGGCCCGCAGCCGCGTAAATATGGCCTATCACTGGGAATAGGCATTCGAGGAACCGGGCGCCGCGGCGTTCAACATAATAGAGGCGTGGAAAGATGCACCCGTCCCAGACCAAACAGAATGCGGGCTGTCCGGTTTTGGCGAAAGGGCTGGTGCAGTACGCCGAGGTCACATGGCCGGTAACATGGGGGTAGCTTCTATAAGAGAAAAGCCGGCCATCGAGCATCAGGCCGGAGCCGTCGAGCGAAGTGAGGAGGCCCTCGGCATGGCGTTCGACGTAGGGCGCGCCTTTGAGAGTGATCGGACCCGCCTCGCTAAGGACCTGGAACTGCGACTCCAAATCGCCGTCCCAGCCGTCGATAACGAACTGATCTACGTCCCGCGGATCCAGACCGTGCTCCGCCAGGGCGGAGACAACTGACTCCAGATGGTCGATGGCTTGATATCGTCGGTTATTGTCCCGCTTCTCCTGTTCAATGCAAAACACGAGTTGTCCGTCCTCGACAAGGGCGACCGCCCCGTCATGGGTCAGCTTGATACCACAAATGCGCATAATGCTTCCTCGTCTAACGCAGGCAATTCGACAAATCCGGAGGCCGAACCGGACTCCGAAAACGGGCGAGCAAGCAGTCTTGGTTGGGGGTGTCGCCCTGGCACTGCAGAAGATCGACAGCGATCAAAGTCTCGTTCAGCATTGCCATGACAGTTTCGGCACCAGCGGCGTGACCCCAGCGCCGGCAAGTGGCATCACGCGCCGATCCGAATACCAGGTGCCCCCCTGGCGCAAGCATCCGCGCAAGGTTGCGGATGGCAGCGCGCATCTCGGCTATGCCATTGAGGTAGTACAGAACCTCCGCCACGACGATCAGATCGAACGGTTCCTCAGTCGAGAACTGTTGAACATCAGAGACGACCCAGGTGATGTGCGGTAGCTCCTTCATCCGTCTGCGCGTTCGATTAATCGCGCGCGGCACGACATCGATTACTGTAAGGCGTTGGCAATGGGGCGCTAGCCTTGCCGTGAACGCGCCTGCCGCACACCCGACTTCAAGTGCATTTGTGATGGATCCATGCAAAAGCGACAGCCGCAGCATTTGCGTGTGACGCTCCCGTTCGAACGGATTGGCATCGAGCAGCCACGGATCGTCTGCGGCCAATTCCCGATCCAACAATCGATAGTTATTGTCCAACTTCAAAATTCGTCTACCTCGATAACGCAACCATCACTCGTCGGAAGTCACCAGCACCGAACAGTCCCGTGCAAGATGGCGCATACGATTCTGCACCGCATCTGCCGACAAATTTGTAGTGCTTGATTCAGTAGTCAGGTTCTGGACGGGAGCCTGTTTCCCATCCTTAACTGCCGCCGTGGCAGCGAAGCTGCGCGAAAGCCAATCGCTGTTGCTCAACGTACACAACGCGTAGGCTTTCAGGGGGAGCAAGAGAAAGACGTTGATGAATGTGTGGACAGAGAAGCCTATAAATCGAAGTTGGCGAGCACGAAGCGCCACCGCGCTGCAGCGAACGATGGTCATGAATACAATCATTAGGATTGTCGACCATGGCACGGTGCCCATCAGTACGAACTTCGCGAGGCCTGTTAGCACCGATACGGCGAGTAGTAGCGGTCCGAGATTCTGTCCGACCACGTCCAATGTTAGAAAGCGGTTGAGCCCCGGTAGCAGATTCAGTGCAAGCCAGGTGTCCCGGAAAGTGCTGCGCGCCCACCGGAGTTGTTGGCGCAGATAAGGCCCTAGGCTTTCTGGAACGACTGTTGCCGCGATGGCGTCCGGGACGTACTCAGTGCGTAGGCCTGCTTTCAGCATTAGGATCGTAAGATGGCGATCTTCACCGAAGTCACTTGGCTTTCCCCGAAATGTCTGGGTCTCATACTGATCCAGTAGCAAAAGGAGTGCGGATCGACGGTACATGGCACACGGGCCGCAGCAGCACATTACGGCGCCGAAGCGAGCCTGCGCTGCGCGTTCCTCGTTGCAAGCCAGCCAGTACTCCATATCGATCAATCGGGTCAGCCAGGACTCGCCCCGGTTGCTGGCCGTCAACTGACCCATGGCTGCGCCGATCCCCGGATCTTGCATCTTTAGCGCAAGCTTTGTGACAACATCGGACGCTAGCGTCGTGTCCGAGTCGACGTTGAGCACCAAGTCTCCAGATGATCGGCGTATCGCGGCGATTTGTGCCTTGCGCTTTCCGGCATTTTTGGGGAGCAGGATGAAGTTGAAGTTCGGGTGGCGCGCGAAGCTCTCGTGAACGGGCATAACGTCGTCCCGGTTCCGAGAACCGTCATCGACAACATAGGCTCGCAGTCTTCCGGCGTAGTCCTGGTTTGCAATCGACGTGAGACACTCGAAGAGTGTGCGCGGGTCCTCGTTGTAGCAAGGAATGATGACGTCCACACTCGGCCAAAGATGGGGACTGGTAAGGTTGTCCGAGACCGATGAAACGCTTGCCGGCCGTGCATAAGCGGCTTGCATGCTCTTATATGTGGTCGAGAGCAGCGCATAACACGAGATGGTGCCAGTGCTGACTGTGCCAAGAAGGTCCATGAGATCTTTGGTTCGTTTAGTGTTGTTGAGGAAGCGAGCGCATTACAAAGCCGCGGTCGTGCAACGCTGGAATTATTCGCGAGAGGGCGATGATGGTTTGGCTTCGCAAGCCGGCGTCACTGCCCGGCTTCATCTCGCTAGGAGGGCACCCGTCGTGCAAGAGCACGATTGCGCCAGGCCGGACGGAGGCCAGCACTGCATCGACGATTGCATCGACACCGGGACTCAACCAGTCTCGCGGATCTGCCGACCAGTGGACAGCCGACAGCCCAATGCTGGCCGCAGAGGCGATCACTTGTTCGGTCCAGATGCCATAAGGAGCGCGCATGTACCGCACCGCGGCTCGAGGGCAGGCCGCTTTGATGGCCCTGTTCGCCTCGAAGATCTCGCGCTGCACTAAGCCGGGTTCGCACTCGGACAGAACAGGGTGGGTCATCGTATGGTTAGCTACCTGGTGCCCTTCCGTGATCATTCGTTGGATCAGTGCCGGCTGGTCTGCCGCGTAGGCGCCAATGACGAAGAAAGTCGCCGACACACTGTGTTGCGCCAGCACGTCGAGCACCTTCGGTGTGCAAAACGGATGAGGGCCGTCGTCAAACGTCAAATAGACGCTAGGTTGGCCGGCACCGTTAGCGCACTCGCTGTACACTTCGGACAAGCAGTTGAGGTGGCTCAAAGCTCTGCTCCGTTCCGATCAATCATCTCGCCGGCGGGCCAATCGGAGATCGGACGTCCAACTGGCAAGACAACGACGAGCGCGTCGTCTATGCGCGTTGGCGGTTTGTCGAGAAGCGCGTCCCGAAGGGTAGAGCGCACGCGAATGCCCGACTTGACGACCAGCAGACCGCCTCGCCCCAATCTTGCAACGTGTTTATGCAACGCTGGCCGAACCGTGCCGAAGCCGAATGGAACCCCGAGTTCCTGCAACACGGGACGCACGACACGCAATGAACTGCTGATACCGAGCCCCTCGAGATCCCGACGAATCCCGTACAATCCGAGTTCCGCTACGAGCAGATCAGCGCCATCGATTTTGATGAATCGGCGCAACAAGCCCATGTGTGCTGCAATACCGCTCGAGTCATACGCAATCGCACGGAACTCAGGTCTAGCTCCGGCCCAACTTCGGCTGCCTTCGAACGGCTTAGCATTAAAGGCGCCGGTCGGTCCGTAGGTCCTTCGAAAGAATTCGGCGAGTTCGATATGGTCGGAAAGTTGCAACTCGTTTTCCCAGCACAGCCTCCACCGCACCTGAGAGCGCATACAAAGACTCCTTTTCCGATACTTCCCGAGGGCACGCATCACGCGTTCGGCGTCGCGTGATCTGGTGCGAGTTCAGACGCTGCCGTCGGCGATCGCGATACGAAGCAATTGAACCGGCAGAACCTCGTACGACGAAGTTGCAGCGCTGATGGACTCTCTCAAAACTTGACGTCCTTCATGAGCGATACCCTTCATTTCGGGCTCCTAATGCAGCACCGCCGTCGATTGGTAAAATCGATTGTTTGAATGGCAATTATTCATTCCGTGGATATTATGGTCTATGCGTTCACGGGTCCTGACGATGGCTGCGCTTATGATCGGCTGGCCAAAGTTGGTGCTGTGCGCCGGCGCCGTGAGGTTCCCCGCAGCCAACAGGACTGCGCGCGAAGAGCAGATTTGATCGAGACCGCGTTGAACCGGCGGTGGAAAATGACACGCTCATTCCCGCCACCGAGGGCATGGCCACGATGCTGAGGGGCAACGTGCTTTGTGCTCGCGAATCCATGCCTCGCCCGCAGAAAATGCGACAGGCGGCTTCGAGTGCCGGGGCCGCAGGAGCGCCCATTGTGGTCCCATGAGGAAGGCGGAACACGAGTTCCGGCTCTCCCGTGACACGCCGTCACCTGGGTTTTGCCAGGGTGGCCGAGCACCGAGCGGTTAATGCGCGGAAGCTAGACTAAGACTTCTCAACCGGTGCGCGACTCTGCTGTGAAAGGCACCGCGTCTACCCGCTATCGCGCAAGCCCAGGAGCGCGCGAGAATGGTGAGCCGCCGATGCTTAGGTTAGCGCCGGAATACGTCTCGGGGAACTGCCGACCGCCGTGCGAGGCGGTTTACTGATCGTAGCGTGCGGCATCAATCCACAGCGCGGATGGCATTTATCCAATCAATCAATTTTACTGATTTCTTCGAATCCTGCATTCACGTGATCCGACATCAACTCAAATTGGGAGCGACATACAAACCGGGGCCGGGAAAAAACGGATCTGAAAAAGTTCCTATCCAATCCAGATCAAAAGCTGGCATGCACCATATGGCTTTGCCGTTTCACTAAGTTCGGCGCTGTCGACCCCCTCGCGACCGAAGTAACGGAGGCAGGCTTGGACCAAGCTGGCGCTCAACTCGACGTCGGGGCAACCTTCAAAATGCGCGACCCGATTTGCCCCAAAATGCAGCTGTCGCTGTTACACCGGTTAAATGTTCAACGTCCGATTGGCCGGCCGGAGCGACAATCGACCGGAACGGACCAGAGCCAATGATACATTCCGACTGGTTATGGGACGTGCTCAGTGAGTGCGACGACTGCATCGGCCACCGCAGTATTTATTTGACTTTTGACGACGGTCCTCACCCGCATTACACACCGCAGATCCTGAATCTGCTCGCCGAACATCGGGTCCCGGCCACGTTCTTCGTGATTGGCACCTATGCCTTGCGCCATCCGGAGCTAATTCAAAGAATTGTCGCGGAAGGGCACGAGGTAGGCAACCACACGATGACTCATCCGGACCTGTCTAGATGCGGGTTCGATGAAGTGCAGCGTGAAATATTTGACGCAAATGCGGCTATTATGATGACTTGCCCTCAAGCGTCAGTTCGGCACGTGCGCGCGCCATACGGGAACTGGACCGAAGAGGTCTTTGCCGCCTCCGCCATCGCTGAACTGGCAGCTATCAAATGGTCGGTTGATCCGCGCGACTGGTCTCGCCCCGGGGTGGACACGATCGTCGATGCGGTCCTGGAATCGGCGAAGCCCGGCGCAATCGTACGCTTACACGACGGGTTTCCTCCCGACGAATTGATCGACGTATCTGGTGCAGGTCTGCGCGATCAGACGGTCACCGCGGTATCCCGTCTAATCCCTGCTTTACTTGAGCGCGGATTCCAAATCCACTCGCTTCCTCACTTTGATTGGAACGTACCGCTGGCGGACCCCGCGCTTTGACCGCTGTTATCTACGCCAGGCGATTTGCGGCGAGTGTCCGCGCAGCGATGACTTTCGTCTTGGTCGGGGGTTCGCGCCGCCTACTGACGGTGCGCCCATTGCGTCGACCATGCGCCCCAATGGTCGCTGGCCTTGTCGAAACCAGGGCGCCTTCTGTGCGCGCGGGAGGCTTGCCGGGACGCGCATAAGGAAAGGGGGGCGCAGGCGAGTGCCCGCGAGAACGGTCGCCAGATCCATGCGCTAGATTGGAATTGGAATGCGGTTTAAGGGTCTTGATCTGAACCTCCTTGTCGCGCTCGATGCTTTGATGAATGAGCGCAACCTCACAGCGGCGGCTCGCAGTATCCACCTTAGCCAACCAGCCATGAGCGCTGCTGTCGCCCGGCTGCGCGGCTATTTTGGCGATGAGCTTTTTATAATGAAAGGCCGTGAACTCGTTCCGACACCGCGAGCCGAGGCACTCGCCTCGCCGGTTCGCGAGGCGCTGCTGCATATACAGCTCTCGGTTATTTCCTGGGAGGATTTTGATCCGCGGAAATCCGATCGCTGTTTTAGGGTCATGCTTTCCGATTACATGACGATCATTTTCTTTCGGAGGGTCATTGACCGTGTTGCGCGAGAAGCCCCTTTCGTCAGCTTCGAACTTATGCCTCCCGTTGACGATCTGGAAGAACTTTTCCGGTGCGGTAAAGCCGATTTTCTGTTACTCCCTGAATTGTTCCTGTTAAACGGGCATCCGAAGGCGAAGCTTTTCGACGATACACTCGCCTGCCTGGGCTGTCGGACAAACAAGGAACTGTCGAAAAAGCTCACGTTCGAGAAATATATGTCAATGGGCCACGTAGTGGCCAGATTTGGACGTTCGCTGAAGCCATCCATTGACGAGTGGTTTTTGATTGAGCATGGCTTCAAGAGGCGGGCCGAGGTGGTCGTGCAGGGGTTCAGCATGATCCCTCTGATGCTACCGGGCACCAGTCGCATTGGGACCATGCCCTTGAGGCTGGTTGAGCATTTCGCAAAAACGCTACCGCTACGCGTCGTCGAACTTCCGCTCCCATTGCCGGCATTCACTCTGTCGATGCAGTGGCCTGCGCTTCACAATGGCGATCCGGCAAGCATCTGGATGCGGAAGATTTTGTTGGAGGAGGCATCCCGCCTAGTGCCATAGTCGAAGGCTGCGGTATGATTTGCACAACTTGGCTGCTCAGCGTTTCGGCGGTGTGCTTTGCGGCGAGTGGCCGCCTGTCAGGTTCGCCACGAGCGCAACTGGACACTTGCCGGTTCCCTGCCTGGCGCGGGCCGCAGATCAATACGAGCCAGCCGGTTCGCTGGCGCAAGAGCTTTCCCGCCGAATGGAGGCAGCCCTGCTGCCGTTGGTGCCTGTGAGGCCAGCGACGGGCAGATCGGGGAACTGCCGTCGGCACGCCTGCCGGCGCGGCATGGCCGGAATCAAGATCGAGCTGGTTGGTCGCTGCGCATTCGGGTCGACCGCGATGTCGATAAGGCCACGTTGAGCCGGGTGCTGGACGCCCTGGGGCGCCGGTGCCGTTCCTGGTCATGACACGGCGTACGGGTGTGGTTTTGCGAGCGGCCACTCGGAAATGCGGCTTCCCCACTTGGTGCTGCAGGTTCAAGAATTGCTCAAGCGCGATCGACGGCAATTTGTTGCCGATTCGGCGATAGGAATCAGCGGTGGAATTGCGGACGGACTATCCGGCGAGCGAGCTTCGCCGACTTGCCCGCGTTTCGAAGATGCGCGGCACGGCAGTCGGCTCTTGTCGATCGCGGCGGTCCTGGACGCGATGAGCTAAGCCGATGCGGCGCGGATCGCCGGGGATGGATCGGCAGACGCCTGCCGTCGGCACGCCTGCCGGCGCGGCATGGCCGGAATCAAGATCGAGCTGGTTGGTCGCTGCGCATTCGGGTCGACCGCGATGTCGATAAGGCCACGTTGAGCCGGGTGCTGGACGCCCTGGGGCGCCGGTGCCGTTCCTGGTCATGACACGGCGTACGGGTGTGGTTTTGCGAGCGGCCACTCGGAAATGCGGCTTCCCCACTTGGTGCTGCAGGTTCAAGAATTGCTCAAGCGCGATCGACGGCAATTTGTTGCCGATTCGGCGATAGGAATCAGCGGTGGAATTGCGGACGGACCATCCGGCGAGCGAGCTTCGCCGACTTGCCCGCGTTTCGAAGATGCGCGGCACGGCAGTCGGCTCTTGTCGATCGCGGCGGTCCTGGACGCGATGAGCTAAGCCGATGCGGCGCGGATCGCCGGGATGGATCGGCAGACGCTGCGCGACTGGTGTATCGGTTCAATACTGCAGGGCCTTAAGCTGCGTCGCGCGCGATACTCACAGGCTCGGAGGATCGACGCCAGCATTGCCGGAGACTTTACGAATACCGCCCTTCGAGCAAGCATCGCTGACCTTCGACTAGCGACACTATTTCCGGCGTCCTGAAATTCCAGCACATCACATGTACAAGAAAATGCGATTTGTGAACGACGCTCTTCAAAATGCGTATTCCGATGATGCTGGACGGCTATTCCAACCTGGCTCCGGTCGCAAACAAATAGCTCGGAGTCCGCCTCTGGTCTATAGGCACGCCATCCACTTCTTGAATGGATTTTATCCAAATTATCGATTTCCCTACTAGCGCGAAATTTTGCATCAACAATGCTGGACGATGAATCTTTCACGTCATCGAGAGATTCATGGTCGGCCGCCAGACGGGAGGTGAAAGGATTGAATGACTGACCAGCTTCCGACCGAAATCCTAGCGGAGATCTGCAAACACGCTGAACCGGATGCGAATCCCATCACTCTTGAGGCGAAGCTGACTGATTTGGGCATCCATTCGTTGGCAATGGCGGACATCCTGTTTGATCTTGAGACGAAATACGGGATCGAGATCGAAACGGACACTGCTGACACCTGGAGCAATCTGCAGAATGTGGGCAGCGTGGTCGAAGCCGTCCGTGCGCTTAATGAGCAATGACGATGAACAAGCGCGTTGTTATCACCGGCATAGGCGGGATTTGTGGGCTCGGCAGCTGTGCTGCCGATATCTGGGCCGCCATGTGCGAAGGCCATTCAGCAATCGGCGTGTTGAGCAGTCCCTCCCTGCACGACATCACCGCGCGCACGGGATGCGCGATCCGCAATCTTGCTCAGCATGAGATCGAGCGTAAGCAAATTCTTTCGATGGATCGGGTCAGCGTGCTTGCAGTGCTTGCCGCTCGCGAAGCAGTGCAGCAAGCAGGGCTGACCGCGTCTGACAAAAACCGCTATCGCCTGGGTGCGACGGTCGGTGTGGGCGTCTGCGGATGGGAGGCGATTGAGCAAGATTACCGAGCAATGCTGCTCGATGGCAGAAAGAGGACCGGGGCCTTCACCGCGCCCAAGGTCATGCCGGGCGCCGCTGCTGGACATGTCAGCATGGACCTTGGACTGCGCGGTCCCGTCTACGGCGTCACCTCGGCTTGTTCCTCCTCTAACCATGCCATTGCCTCCGCCGTCGACCAAATCAGGTCGGGCCGCGCTGATGTGATGGTGGCAGGTGGCGCCGATGCGCCATTGGTTTGGGGAGTAGTGAAATCGTGGGAGGCTATGCGAGTGCTATCGCCTGACACTTGCCGGCCTTTTTCCGCGAACAGGCAGGGCGCTGTTCTCGGCGAAGGCGCAGGCATGATAGTCTTAGAAAGTTACGACCATGCCCGCGCCAGAAGCGCTGAAATATTGGCGGAATTGGCCGGTGTGGGCCTTTCGGCCGATGCTTTCGACATCGCGGCACAGACCATTGAGGGGCCCGAGGCGGCGATCCGCGCTTGTCTAGCCGACGCGGGTCTGGTCCCGGAGGAGGTCGATTACCTAAATGCTCACGGCACCGGCACTAAGCCAAACGATCAGATCGAGACCGCAGCAATTAAACGAGCGTTCGGCGACCACGCCTACCGAATGTCGGTATCCTCGACAAAATCGATGCATGCCCACTGCCTCGGGGCCTCGGGTGCTCTGGAGCTGATCGCCTGCGTGATGGCAATTCGGCATGGCATCGTACCGCCTACCGCCAACTATGAGGAACCAGATCCAGATTGCGATCTAGACGTTACCCCCAACCTGGCGCGGGAGCGGAAAGTCAAGGTGACGCTTTCCAATAGTTTTGCGTTCGCGGGCACCAATGCGGTGTTGGCCATCAAGGCGGCGTGATTGTTTGGATCCATGATGATATTTGTTGCGGCCAATTGTGAAGTGGTTCGTCGTCGCTGCCCTGATCTCGGAGCAAACTACGAACTCGCGGCAGCGGTCAAGAAATAGCCCTGGAGAGCAGATCCGGTAAAAGTGCTTGGCGCTTCCTGGATGCGAATGGGCTTATCAGCTCAGGCAACTCGGTCGGGTGTCCGCATGGATGCCCGGCCGATTTCTTGCGCGGTATCGATAACGAGCGTAGCCATTTTGCCGCGGCTCTTCGTCGGCGCATCCCACAATCGCGGTTAGCGGCCCCTGTAACCATCAGCACAGCAACCGGAGGTGATCTCTCCACTCGCGTCATGAATTCGCCGCTCGTCGGGGTCCTGTAGAACGCCGGGTTGATCGTGGGTGGCGTCACTGTGGGTTCAATGCCAAATTTCTTCCTGTAAGCGCCGGCACGGGCTATTGCCCAACGGTTTGGACGAGAAGGCTATCGAACTCGCTCGCACTGGCATCGAGGCTGCCGCGTTCCCAGACGATCTCACCGACATTGACGGCATTCCCGCGCTCATTCGCACGATCGAGCAGCGCATAGGCTCAATCGACGGTAGAGCTTTCCCGCTGAGAGGTGCCAGCCGTGCCGCGGTTGCTGCCTGTGAGGCCAGCGTCGGAGCAGATTGGGGAACGCCTGCCGGCACGGCATGGCATGAATCGAGACCGAGCTGGGTGGCCGCCATTGCATTCGGGTCGACTGGGGCCTTGAAGCGCTGTGCTCGTTTCCGGCCTACACGATGGGCAAGCCCGCGAGGAGCCACCCAGCTTCCAGCGTGTGATATGGCGCGCTACCCCAGGGCATCCAGCGAGTGAATGCATTCTATCCAATCAATCGATTTTACAAATTCGACCAGCGACACAAGTGTGCGATGAAATCAATCATGAGGAGCAATGCGGTGGCAAAGCCCATCGAAGCTAGGCCCGCAGCTAATACCGCGTCCGGCAGTAGCGGTGACGACTTAATCCTAGATTTCTCCAAAGTAATGCTCGGTTCGACGGCCGTGCTGGCAAGGACCCCATCTCGGCCGGCGGGAGCGCCGACCGAGCCTTCGGCGGCGCGGACAAAGACAAAGTCTTCGGCGGAGAGCGCTTGAACCTCGCAATCGCTCATTCGGCGAAGAATAGAATTCAGCTTTTGAGGAGGTGAGGTTGGCTGAGCGCCGCGCTCGGTGCAAGCTTGGGATCCTGCCCATCGCTTCCTCCTACATCTGGTTGGGTCACTCTGTCTGGTATGGCCACGACTAAGCGGTCACCCTCAGAAGTCCACGAGCTCGGAGGCGATCGTAGCCGTCCTTGTAATCGCATAACGCAATGGGCAATAACGATTGCTGCGTGGCTGTCTTAAAAGCCAACCGAATTCCCTTCGGCTCAGAGATAGGGGTGGCAAAACCGTCCAACAGCTCCCACGTTAGATCGGATGGACGGCTGCTATTGCCACTGATCTCGGATTGGTCCAGCAATAGGCGGCAAAGTGGGAGGCTTCCAGGCCGTGGGGGCCGGGCCAATTTCACCGGGCAGCATTCGTTCAGATCAAGTTCAAATGAAGGCCTTTACATTTCGTAATTTGTCATCGCCGGACAGTTCGCGATAGGGCTCGGCTGCGGCTCGCGTCGCCATCCGATTCTTATAACTCTTCTCCTCCCGCCGGATGGATGGCTCGAGCCGCCCCTGCCCTCCGTGCACACGTCACTGAAGTTGGCGGAAGACTTTCCGAAGGAAGCTACTCAGCCCGGCGGCAGCTGTTGCGGCTGCGCGATTGCCGGAGACCACCAAGTTAGGTCGGCCCGCCATCTCGTTTTCAGTGCATATTCGCAGACCTATGAGACCGCGCCCTTGCGGGCGATGCGTCCACACATGTTGCACAGCCCACCGTGCCGGGAACCTCGGCCCGTGACAGGAGGGACCCATTCGCCCCAAGAATCGGGAGATTCGTTAAGCGCTCACTCGCCGGGAACCGCGGTTCCCGATTTCGCCTCACCTGATCGGCTGCTGTCCAGTTCACCCACGCCGCAGGGTTCGAGGCGTTTGCGCTTGGCCGAGGCGGCGACCGCAAAGTATTGCCTAGCGAGACTTCATTCAGCCGTCATGATGCGGATGCAAGCTAAGGGACGGCTGATCCCTCCGGTTGGCCCTTGCGTTCCCGTTTAACTCCTGGGCCCGGCTTACGACCGGGCTTTCTTTATGCAGGCCCAGTTTCGATCGGATCGAACCGATGGCATTCAGGTTCGCGCAGGCAGCGTGCGCGTCAAGCGCGATATCCAACAGGCCTTCGGTGGTGTGAATCGAGAGAATGTCAATCATTCCTTTGGAATCCTCGAGTGTCGAAGTGCGAAATTCGCTCGGCACGAAAGGCAACGCCTTCTTCGTCTGGCGCATCGCTCACCTTTGTCCATAGCGCCGACAATCGCGCAACCCGACACCATGATAAAGCGGACCCAGGTCCGATAAACTTCATGACCTTGTCGAGCCCGCGAGGGCGGCGATAATCCCGCGATTCCCGGGCCGTTGGTGGCAGAAGCCTCCGTGGCCCCTCAACCCGACCCCGTTACCCGCGGACTTCGTTGCGTCCATGCCGCGCCACCGTTAAAAAACGGAGAGCTTCGGCGACATTGCTTTAGGCCAGGAGTGCACCGCGATGGAAGAAACCGACGACAACACCAGCGCCGTCATCGAGCTGACCGCCGAGGTGGTCTCAGCCTATGTCTCGAACAATCCAGTCCCGGTCGGAGATCTCCCGGCCCTGATCGATCGAGTGCATGGAGCGTTGAAGAGCGCCGGCAGCGGCGCGGCGGAAAAGCCGGAAGCTCTCACGCCAGCTGTGCCCATCAGGAAGTCCGTCACGCCGGACTACATCATCAGCTTGGAGGACGGGAAGAAGTTCAAGTCGCTGAAGCGGCATCTTTCCTTCACTATGGCCTCACGCCGGATGAATACCGCGCCAAATGGGGCCTGCCGGCTGACTATCCGATGGTGGCCCCGAATTACGCCGCCGCACGTTCTTCGCTTGCCAAGTCAATGGGACTTGGCCGCAAGACTACCTGACAAGCCAAAGCGGCGCTCGCCGAGAGAGACCCGCAAGCTTCCTGAGGGCATGCGGGCCTGCCAACACTGATGGCCTTGCCCTCTATGGTTAAATGCCTCCTTGAGGGGTGGAATGCTCCCGAGCGCGGTTAGGAACCAACCTATCATCAACACTTGGACAGCCTCGGAAAGACTTGGTAAATCGACGTTCTCGGGATTGTTTTCATGTTTTTGCTATGCAGCTTGACTATCAGACACTGATACATTGCGGTCCACCCGCCGCCTCTGACCCCCACCGCACGCCGCTGCGCGGCAGCTGGTACGAGATCGACCTAGACGCGATCAGGCACAATTATCGCCAGCTTCGCGCACACCTGCCCGCGGCAGTACGGATTTTCGCATGCCTGAAGCGCAACGGTTATGGCTGCGGCGCCGGACCAGTGGCTTCAGCTCTGGCTGCAGAGGGGGTAGACGGCTTCGGCGTCGCTGCGCTGCCGGATGCGGTCGCGATAAGGCATATGGGAGTCGAGCTTCCAATCCTGCTCTATCCAGGACCTCTACCGTCATCGGCCGAAATCATCGAACGGCTCGGGCTTACGGTCACGATCTCCAGCCTCGAGGAACTGGAACGCTGGCGGGCCGCGATGGACAGCACGCGGGTCTTTGTCAAGGTTGATCTTGGCTTTTACAGGTCGGGGGCAGCGCCGTCGGCTGTCGGGGCATTGCTCGCGGCCGCCCATGCTTATGACGATGTCGACGTCGAAGGGCTTTATGCGCATCTCAGCGAACTGCCTTCGAAGACGCCCTTCCACCTAAGCGAACAGCGCTCACGTTTGCAGCAGATTCTTCAATCGGCCAATGCTTCGGGGACACGACCTCCCATTGCGATGGTGGCGAGCACGGCGGGCGTGCTTCGATACCCTGAGATGGATTTCGACGCCGTCGATCCCGGCGCCTTGTTCATTGGTGTCTCCGAGACGGATCCTTCCGCCCGGCCTGTCGCCCTGCGGCCGGCTCTTAAGGCCATTTCGAGCTCTCTGGTTTCAATCAAGCGGACCGACTCCTCGCTCGGGACAGCGCCGGACCTGCCTGGCTACCAGCAAGGAATGGTCGTCGGAGTGCTCGGTATCGGTTGGGGAGACGGGCTACCACGCCAGCTCCCGCCCGGCGCTGAGGCACTGGTGAGAGGCCGGCGTGCGCCTCTGCTGCCGCCGGTTCATTTAGAACATCTCCGTATCGACCTCACGGATGTCCCCGATGCTTGTTTCGGCGATCAGGTGCTCTTGCTCGGGCAGCAGGGAGAGCAGACCATCACACAGTACGAGGTCGCCACCTGGTGGGGCACCGACATCGTCGGGCTTTATGCTCAGCTCCGGGACCACGTTCCACGCGTCTATGTCTGAGGTTCATAAGAGCACAACAATCGAGAGTGGGTGATTCCAGAGCAACGCATCCACTAAGTGGGCAGGCGACAGGCTTCTTCCTCCCCAAGGCCCTCCGAAATAAAGCGGACCCGTGCAAGTCCGGTAGCTTGCACGCAGGCTCTCAGCCCTGCGATCGTGGCAAGAAGAATCAAACATGGGCGGAAAGCTATCGGCTGATGACCGATCTCCTAGGTGGGCAGCCCTAAATCAAATTTGGAACTGAAATTCATTACATTTGAAGCTCGACCTCTTCGTGCGAGCTTTAGCGATGGCGCACAGCGGCTCCGTGATCAGCTGGATTCCAGAACACCTCGGTCGGTATATCGCTTTTTGACCAGCAGAGGCCGACATCAGCCCCGCAGTCGGTCTTGCAGTGCCTGCCGATCGATGATGAGGTTGTCGAGGTTGAGCCCGGCTGGCTGCCGCCTTTGCCCCAGTCGGCTGACCAGCGCCCTCGTGCCGTCAAGCACAAAGACCCCACAATCATAACCGTTCTGCTGCTGGGTGATACGGGCGGGCTCCAGGCGGGCTCCCAGCCGTCGTGCGAGCTGTGCCGCGGGCTGGGCGTTGAGCCGGCCGTAGGAGTCGTAATGATAGGCAACCGGCCTTTCCCGCTCGCGTCGATCAACCAGCAGCAGCGACCAGTGGCTGCCGCGGCGTTCAGGATCGGTAGTGCTGGCATTGTTGACAGGCAGGAACAGGAAGTCGGCCGTATCACTGCCATCGCGATCATAGACGATGCGCTGGAAAGCCCTGAGGGCGGCATTATCGGAGCCCAGGCGCAGATGGTAATGCGCGACCAGGGGATCGACCAGCCGCGTTCGGGCGGCGAGATCCGGATTGTCCCTCTGCAGCTCCTGCTCCAGCAGTTCGTAGTCTCTTTGGATGTGCTGATCCCCCAGCCATTGCGTGGCGCCGAGCGCCAGTTCGCTGCGGTCGGACGAGGAGGCTCGCGGATCGGGCGCCCCAGCCCGAGCGTCGGAGGCTGTGGGTGGAGGCGGGGCATAATGGGCATCGTCACGCAGCTCGGCCGGTGTGGAGGGCAGATCGACCAGGGAGCCAAGGCCGCGGTAGATATCTGACGAGCGAGCTGACGCGGACCGCCGCGTTGGCCCCCGATCCTGATCCGACTGCGGCGACCACCCTGACCAGGGACGCTCCCAACCGGCAGGTCTTTGCCTTCCGGCCTGGTCCACCTCGCGCCAGAGCTGCGACTGGTCGTAGCTTTCCTGCGAGGCGGCGGGCCCTGCCCCCCGACCGACCTGCTCCCGCGAGCCAAGCTGTGGCCCGAGATCCGGGAGCCTGCCATGTGCAGCGCTCGACGCCGCAGAACCTTCGCCAGGCACGCTCGATGACGGCGATGGCCCGGCAATCAATCTCGACGTAGCAGCATCCGACCGAGGCGCCGAGCCGGCATCGTCCTGCAAGTCGACAATGTCATCAAGATCGGCATGGATCTGCGATGATTTACGTGACGAGCCGGGCTGGGCAATTGCCGAGCCGCCAACTGCGGTCCAATGGCCCGAGGCGCTACCCTCCTCAGTCAGCTGCCCGGGCGTGAGCGCGTTCAGAGCAAAATCCGGACGCCGATAAGGTGTGGGCGATAGCGGCGCGAAGCCGGCGAAGATCGAGGACGAGCCGGCACTTTGAGCAGGCGAGGAAGGGGCCAGCGCGGGGGCCAACTGTGGCGGGAGCGATGTCGTCGGATGGAACTGCGGCACATCGGTAGCCATTGGCGCGCCACGCTTTACAACCTCTTCTTCATGGAAGGCTCGCAAGACGTCCCAGGCCGGGTCGCCCGGGGCGATGGGGATGGGCGAGAAGGCGGGTGAGGTGCTCTGCATAGTTCCAGTGGGCGGGTTGCGTGGCTGCTCGCGCGGGGTCGCTTGTCCATGGGCTGCCAAGCCCAGCGCGTTGTTGGCTGCGACCATTTGCAGGTATTTCTGCAGAAAGCCCCAGGCTGTGCCGAAAACGGGGGCTGCGGTCATCTTGTACTCGTCAACTGCCCGGCTCAGCATCGCGGGTTCAATCTGGGCAATGCCCTTGCCGAAGTGCTGGCTAAGCCAGCTATTGAAACGACCCAAATGGCTCCGATAGATCGTAAGCGTGACTTGACTGTACCTGCTTGCAGCTGCCCGACATGCATCTTCGATCACCTGGTTCTCTTCGCTGACAGGGCGCGATCTAGCTGTTGTGACAGTCTCTCCGGCATAGGCTTGTCGGAGCCTTCCCAACGCCACATTAAGTTCACTCAGTAATTTTGCATCGTTGCTCGCGAAGTCCTTCGCCAGATTGTCCAGCCCCGGGTCCTCAAGCCGGCCGGCGATCTGCGTCCGGTGGTTCTCGTGAAGCCATTTGCTGAACTTGCGCAGCGCCGCTAGATCGTGCCACATGGTTCCTTTTTTGAGGCGGGCAGCTACGGCTCTTGTCTGATATCTGGCTAGGAGTTCCTCATCGTCCTTCGTGCCAAATTCCCGGATATTTGAAGCAATTGTTATAGGCTGTCCGGCAGAATGCTGCCGGAGCCTTTCCAATGCCACGCTAAGTTGCCCCAGTAGTTTGCCATCGTTGCGCGCGAAGTTCTTCGCCATGCTGTCGAGCTGTTCGTCATCAATCCGACCATCGATTTGGCTCTGGTGGTTCTCGGCCAGCCATTTGCTGAACTTGCGCAGCGCTGTTGTATCGCGATCAATCGAGGGTCCACTCACCTTGGCTGTGTTCGCCGCCTCGGCACGGTAGGCGGCAAAAAGCGCCTCGTCCGGGTGCTCTCGTACGCGCTTGCGGCTGCGCGTTTGCTGAACGAGGGAAGCCTGGTGCGGCGCCTCGGCCGGCATCGTTTGGCGCGCGCCGGTCAAATCGCCTCCCATGGTTCCTTCTTCGAGGCCGGCGGCCTGGGCAAGGAGTTGGTCGTAGTCGTTGGTGCCAAGTCGAACATTCGAAGCAGCCGTCCCAGGCTGTCTGACAGAAGCTTGCCGGAGCCTCTTCAACGCCGGATTGATACGCTCGTTCACGCGCTCCGCGAAGTCCTTCGCCAGCGTGTCCAATCCGGGATCCTCAATCCGGCCGGCGATTTGCGTCCGGTGGTTCTCGTCGAGCCATTTGCTGAACTGGCGCAGGGCCGCTAAATCGCGCCTCACGGCCGGTTCTTTGACCACGGCTTTTGCCCGGTATTGGGCGAAGAGTTCCTCATCGTCCTTCGTGCCGGGTCGAATAGCCGAACCAGCCGTCACAGGCTGTCCGGCAGAATGCTGCCGGAGCCTTCCCAACGCCACCTTGGTGTCGCCCAGTAGTACGGCATCGTTGCTCGCAAAGTCCTCCACCAGACCGACCAGCTGCCCGTCCTCAATCCGACCGCAGATTTGGCTCTGATGATTCTCGTCAAGCCATATGCTGAACTTGCGCAGCGCCGTTATATCGCCAGAAATCGAGCTTTTACCCACCTTGGCTGTTTTAGCCGCCTCGGCACGGTAGGCGGCAAAAAGCGCCTCGTCCGGGTGCTCGCGGTCGCGCTTGCGGCTGCGCGTTCGCTGAACGACGGAAGCCTGGTGCGGTGCCTCGGCCAGCGTTTTATGGCGCGCGCCGGTCACATCGCCCTGTTGATTGGCCGCAGGCCGATATGCGTTCGCGACAGGAAGGCTCACACCACCGGGTGCGCTTCCAAATCCCGTGGCGGGCACGTTGACCCGCGACGGCGGGACGGAATTCAAAGCTTCATAACCCCCAATCGCTGCGCGGCTCCGCGGCTGATCTACACTTTCCGCGGTTGAGTGGACCACCCGCTCCACATCCTGCCAGAACTGCGCCGAAGCGAAACTTGCAGCCGGCAACGGCCCGGCGCGGTCGGCGGCGGCAAAGAGCTCGTCCTGGTCAAAACTATGCGCAGGTGAGTGAGCTGGTGGAGCAAAGGGCAAGTGCGAACCGCCTTCCCCGGCGCCCTCCCCTTGCAGCTTCCTCGGTCCAACCGCATCTGCATGTAAGCCGGTCCGCCGCCTGGCGAGACGGCTGTTTGGAACAGCTTGCCGAAGCTGGCCCGGCTGCAGCGCGTTCAGATGCTCCTGAAAACTCGCCTGGTCGGTCTGCTGCTGTTTCGAGCCTGCATCGTCTTTGCGAGGGAAATCTGAGACGTGGGATCGATTGATATTGCTAAAGGGATCCATGATATCTCCCTTGCCTGTTCCGAGCAGCTCAAGCCGCCCTGGCGGCTGGAAAACTGTTCTATGGGGCTTAGCTGTCGACAGGCTGACGGACCGAGAGCGCGGCAGGTCGCAGTCGAGATCATCACTCCATCGCTGCACGGCCCGCCGATCTTCCCGTTCGACGAGCCCCCCTCCGGCCTCGTTGCGAAGCTGCCGGATCTGGTTATGCCGCGCCTCGCCTATGCCGCCCTGCGGCGTGGCAGCCTAGGTGAGCGTGCGTATTGCCTCGCGTAACGATGATCCGCGAAATTCAAGCGTTGCCTCATGCGCGGGTGTTTGTAGCCTCGCGCTGACGATGCTCCGGAACCGCTGAAGCCTGGTAGAGTGGTCATCTTCACCTCGGGCTCTTCTTGGCCGGCGATCTGGCGAGCAATGTCGCGAATGTAGGTTGAGCCGGTAAAGCACCTTGTTGGCGCGATTGAACCCGTGTGGATGCCAGCCGTTTTGCAAGGAGAGCATTGAGCTATCAGTCGTTTGAGTGCGGACTTGTCAGGCTGGAGCTCGCTGCCATTTTCACGCTCAAATCATCTCTCCTGCGCGCTGCCGATCCCGAGCAGTTGCTGGTTTCTCCGCACGTGCAGGGTCTGGTACCAGGCCGAGCCGTCCAGGCGCTTGTGACAGGCGCACCCTTCCATGTCGCCTTGCGCGGATAATCACTCCGCTAATCCCGATTCCAGCGGTTTTGATTACATTTCGCCCACCTGCTGCGCTTCCCACTATCAGGCGGTTTCCAGAAGACATCGAGCTCCGCGAGCTGACGCTCGATTTCCTTCACGACCTCATCGACATTCATTCCGGACTTGGCGGCGATCAACTTGGCCAAGATCTCGCTTGCTGCCAGAGCCGGCGCGATACTTTTGAAGAAGGATTGAGGGTTGCTGATTACAATGACGCTTGCCTTGGCCATACGGGCGAGCGGCGATACGCTGCTGTCGGTGATGGCAACCACAGCCACTTCTTGGCGCGCTGCTTGCCTAGCCGTTTCGATGGTTGCACGGCAGTAAGGCTCGATACCTACCGCCAGCAATACGTCGCCTTTGCCGACGCCCCGCAAGGCATCGATGCCGAGTCCCCCGGCTGCATCAAGAACGATCGCCTGCCGGCCGAGCCGTGACAGCGTGTAGGCAAAATGCTGCGCCACCGGATGCTCTGCGCGCAGGCCAAGGCTGAAGAGATTTCGGCTTTCGGCAAGGATACTGGCAGCAGCCGTTGGCTGCATCGTGTTCGCGCATTCCCCAAGCCTCGCGATTTCCGCTGCCAGCGTGCCCGCGAGGACTCCGACCGTTGAGTAAGCGCCATCGCCCTCCTGCCTACGCTCAGGTAGCGGCGATTCGACAGACGTGCGCAGGGCCTTCGCATAAATGCTGCGCATGTCTTCGTAGCGGTCGAGATCGAGCCATCGGACTAGCCTCATCATGGTCGTGTGGGACACACCCGCTAATTGCGCTTGCTCGCGCATGGACATCAACGCGACATCCTGCGGATAGTCCAACACGAACCGGGCAGCTCGCTGGAGCTGAGGCGGCATCGACTCAAACCGTTCGACTAAAAGGTCGGTTAGAGGCCCCTTTTTCATAGACCCTCGCGCCAGTCGGCCAGCTGAAAGCTACGCCTGATTTCACAAGAATAGACACTCGAAAAAATTCCAATTGGTCGCTCTTGCTGAACCGCGCTGCCCCGGTACTGAGCTACATCACCCAAGAGACCACGCGCCAGGTCTTCATTGACAACAAAATGCTGCGCCCTTTCTGAACGACATCTCATGTCGTAGCGATAAGCACCCTCTTCTGCGCCTTCAAGTTTCAAGAACGCAGAGGCACGTACGTTCGGAGACATACTCTGTTTGATTACCGTGGAAGGCGTCCACTTTCTGGATTCAAGCATTTGAGAGATCAATTCGCGTACCTATGGACCACGATTTTTCGCGCTGATTTCGGGCTCGTCAGGTTTTGCGCGAACAATGGGGGGAACAACTGATGAAAAGCTGCTGCGACTATGTTGATCGCCTGCGATGAGCTTCCGCGCGAATGCCAGTCTACCCCGATCGTGCCGGCGCACTCCGTCCTGACTTCTCATCAAGCGCGAGCGACCGGTTGAGGTTGTTGACCAACATCTGGTTCCCGGGTTCTTTTCTGAGAGCTTGGCGATATAGCGCTTGTGCCGCGCCATGCCGACCGCAAATGTCGAGCACAACTGCCTTCGCGTTCAATGTGCGCAAGTTGTCTGGAGCCGCAATCAAAACCCCGTCGAGCACCTGAAGCGCCTCCTTCGGGCGTTTCTTTGCTACTAGGGCTTTCGTAAGATGGATCGCGGCGTCGACATTGCCTGGTTCCTGCTGCAGCTGATCCCGCAAAGCCCGCTCGTGAGCATCCTCACCAACGGAGGTCAAGATGCGTTCGCGCATGGCCGGATTGATATCCTTGGCACCGAGCAACTCGGGTGACGGCGTCTCCTTCACTGAAAGAGCTTGCGTGCCCCAGCTATTGCAACCGCCGAGAGGAAGAATTGCAAGTATTGCGAAGGGAACTGACGCCAGACGAACTGAACGCAACGGCGGAACGACTGTTGTTAACATGTGAATGCAGCTATCCTTACGACTGATGCTACGCACTTCAGCTTGGCTCAACGCGCAAATCGTTACGTTCTCCTGACGGTTCATGATTCGTTGCAGCGGTGAGCTTGACGGATCCGACCGGCTGAATCGTAAACTCCGAATCCAGATCCTGATAAGACAAAACGACGAGATCGATCCCGTTGCGCGTAAGGAAACCGCGGACGAAGCGTCGGACGTCCATTGAAGCCAATATGACAGGACGGCGCTGACCCGGCGCAGGGTTCGAATGGATCTGCCGCATTTGTGACAGCAGCATCTCACTTTGAGCATCTCCTAACACGAGGTAGGGACCAACAGCCGAATCACGTATCGCGCTGCGCACCAAATTCTCGGTTTCACGTTCGATAACAACGGCGGGCACGACACCCTGAGCGTTGGCAAAACGATGACAGATCTGCCGCGTCAGACCGGAACGGACATGTTCCGTCAACAATGCGACGTTTTGCTCCTGCTCCCCCCATGCGGCCAATGCCTCCAAGACGAGGCGGGTGTTGCGGATCGGGATATCTTCGTCCAGTAGACGGCGCAGGACATCGGCGATCCGGGGGATTGGCGTCGTGCGTAGCACCTCCTTCACCAACTCGGCATATTCCTGCTCCATCCGGCCCAGCAATTCACGGGTCTCTTGGATGCCCACCAAGCGCCGCGCACGCCGCGCGAGCGTTGCCTGGACTCGCGATGCAATAAGTTCGATGGGACTGTGATAGCCAATGCCGGCGTCATTGAGAGCCGATGCATGGCTTTGTTCGGCCCAGATCTTGCCCGCTTGTGGGTCATGCTGGAAGGGGATGCCGCTCAATTCAATATTGGCCAGATCGTCGGTAAGCCTTAGCTGCGTCGGATCAATCGCATCCTGTTCGACCGGGACGCCCTCGACATCTATCCTGAATTGCGACTCCGGCAACTGCTGTTCGACTGCAACAGGGATGCGGGGAACAATAATGCCGAGGTCAGATGAGACCAGTTCCGAAACGCGCTTAATGTGCTGTTGCAATTCGATTTGGTTGATCGCATCTCCAAGGCTCGGTGCAAGGAGCAGGGTGACCGGACCTCCTTCCGCAGGTGGGGTTTGCTTTTTTGGCGTCCCTGGAGCTGCAGTGGTAGCAGTGGCATCGTCGCCGGTTTGCTTATCGCCTTTGGTAAAACTTGCCGTCGCGAAGACCGCGGCCAACACCAGAAAGACGGGCAGAGGGAAGCCAGGAACAAACCCCATCGCAACTAAGACACCAGCAGCCAGCCTCAATGCCCGCGTATTGGCGGTGAGCTGGCCGGCTATGTCGGCACCAAGGTTGAGTCTCCCGGCCCCACCCACACGCGTGACTATGGTCGCCGATGAAATCGACAGCAGCAGTGCCGGAATCTGTGAGATTAGTGCATCACCTATGGTCAGCAGAGTATATTGGTGCAGCACCTGGCCGAAGGGCAACCCCTTAGACAGCCCGATGGAAACTCCGCCCAGCAAATTGATACAGATAACCACCAGCCCCGCGATGGCATCGCCCTTAACGAACTTCATGGCCCCGTCCATAGCGCCATAAAGCTGGCTTTCTTTCTCCAACATGGCGCGCCGCCTACGAGATTCATTCTCGTCGATGTGGCCATTTCTTAGCTCGGCATCGATCGCCATTTGCTTGCCTGGCAGAGCGTCGAGCGTGAATCGCGCCGCCACTTCTGCAACGCGTTCGGCACCCTTTGCCAGAACCATGAATTGGACCATGGTCACCACTAGAAAGATGACAAAACCGACGACGATGTTGCCTGAGATTACGAAATCGCCGAACGTATGGATGATGCTACCGGCCTCCCCCTCCGCAAGGATTAGTCGCGACGTTGCAATGGTAAGCGCGAGGCGGAACACCGTAGAGATCAAAATGACGCCGGGCAGCGAAGAAAGTTCAAGTGGCGTGCCGACATATAGGGCAACCATGAGAAGAAGTATGGCGAATCCGAGGTTGAATCCGATCAGGACGTCAACGACCGCGATTGGGATTGGCATGATCATCATGCCGATCGCCAGAAGCAGCATTAACGCGACCATTAGGTCCGGGTTGGCCGGCGCTCGCGCGATGAAGTTGCGCATTAGGTTCGCCATCGCGACCTTTTTATGTTTGTTTGAGAAGAACTGTGCTGCTGCGAAGTGAAACGTAGCTTTGGAAAACCGCTCGCGCCTCGTCCATGCGACGGGCTCGCAGCAGCGCATGGCTACGCATGAGAGTCAAAGGGACGCGAGAAGATTGCTGGTCATCAAGTACGTCCAACCTGTCCAGGATCGTCAGTGCTTCGTCGCCGAGCCCCTCAGCAATCAAGGCATAGGCGAAAATCCGTAGCAGATTGACATCTTGAGAATTGTCGCTGATGGCGAGCCGCAACAAGGCTAGGCTTTGGGCGCTCTGCCCGCACGCAAGGTGGGTATAGGAAAGGGCGCAGAGCAAATCTCGCTCCTGCTCGGAAATCAGCACGACTTCACCGGTCTTTGGCAAGGTGTGTCCCGACAGGATAGCCCAACATTGAAGTGTTATTCTTCATCCAGGTCGACCTTCGCTCGCCTTGATTAAGCTGTTCCGGTTCAGTCGCAACAGCACCAGGCGCCGGAACTCTTCTTGGAGGGCGGCAATACCTTCACGCGCCACCGAATCCTCAGGTACCGCCGCCAATGCGTTGACCAAGCGCTCCAGAAGAACACTACGCTTCCCTTCGCGCAGGATTTCCGGATGACGCAGGCGTGGCGTGATGAAAGAGAGCTGGCTACCTGCGAGAGTATTGCCATAAAGAGCGGCCATTGCAGCGCGGGGGTCGACCTCACTGATGTGGGTGCTCTCGCTTGGGCTGATGCACGTGACCGCCTCGATTTCACTAATTCCCAACAATCCGTTGGCCGTGCGTGCGGGCGGCATATCGTGCGTGTGCGCACGACGCAAAGTAGATGCGTGCTTCTTGCTGCTATTTGCATGAGCGCGATCGATCTCCATATTCTTGGCTTCTTCATTGGCCGGCTCGGCTGCTCCTGCAGGCTCAATGTTAAGATCGCGCGCCGAGGCGCCGGGGCCGACAGGGAAGCTGGACATCTTGACCATGGAGTTCTCCTACCGAACCTGGAAGTTTAATAAGGGAGCGCAGCAACGCGGCCATTTCGGCTCAGCAGCACCTGAGCGTCCTCAATCCGATCGACCATCCATCCATTATCCAATAGAGCTCCGACGAAATACTTCTGCCCACCGATCAGAAGATGTGGCAGATTCCCGCGCCAAACAGCTTCAACGGGGATTGCGGATGGCGCCTTGTCCTCTTTGACCACCACACCGTTCACGAGTGTAAGCGCTGCGTTCGTGCGTTGATCGAACTGCTGTTGGATCTTCTGCCACTTGGCGACCAAGGCAGGCGTGACGGTGCCCTCGGCGGTAACAACACTGTCCGCGGATTGGATCTTGATATCGAATAGCTGCGCCCGATCAATTTCGTCTTGCAGCGCTTTCGCCGCTAACTGGACGCTCTGATCACCAGGGCGGTTGATGGTTACCTTCGATTTAGGTGCGGGGTCAGTAGGATTGGCGCTCAATCCACTGGCGCTGCCGTAGAGGGAAAAAAGGGTTGAAAGCGCGCCGATTCCAATGCAGCTCAGCAAGACAACGGCTATGACTGGCATTGAAAGGCGGCGCATGCCAATGGGGCGCTTCTCCCCGGCATCTTGAACGGACCAGAGAATGGACATCGCGCCCGCATGAATGACGACAGGAAGAGAAACAACAACGCGCTCGCCTACGGCAATATTTTGGTTGCCCTCTATGCGGACCCCCTCCGCAAGGGCCTCGACCTCGATCGAATTGCCGAGAAGACTGATACGAAGATGACGTGGCTCTAGCCCTTGCTCGATGAAAATTATATCGGACTCAAGACCACCACCGATTACATTCGGCCCCGGAGGCGCATTGCCAGTTAGCCCAGAATAAAGACCCGACAGCACCTCGAAATCGATGGAAATGGCGTCAACCACGGAAATCTCCCGCACAAGGAGATGAGCCATACAGCCATGGCCGTACGGCTCATTTTAACTCCACATTGCACCGCCAAGACAGCGATCCGGACGACGCTACATCTCGCTTGCGATGTTACTGAACGCGTTCGTCGGCCACCTTCTTGACCGTCTGAAGGTTGGTCGTAACAGTGCGCAGCATCACACTCCTTTCCGTCGCCTCCGCGCTCATCTTCGTGAGCGCCACAATTTGAGCCTGGAAGGCGGCAGCGCCAGCCCCGTCAGCAGCCATATTGCCAATGGCCGGAGCAGCACCACCAGCAGCGGGAGCAACTTTAGACATATCGTTTTACCTTTCCGTTCGAATTGTGCCGTGCTTGACGGCTCACACTCCTGACGCCGAAGGATCCGGCGTCAGGCATCCTCTTCCATGTCACCCATAGCGTCATCGAAATCAGCCATGGAATCGCTCGTCATTTGGAACGCAATGGAACTCAGAACACTTTCGAATGCCGCACTCTGATCTACGGCTTGCGCGTCATTTCCGGAACTGACCGAACCGCTGTCCCGACCGCCCGCCGCAATCGGTCGGCCACCACCAGAAGGCCCGCCGGGCTCATCCCGCCTATCCCCATGGCCCGCACGAGCCAAGGAAACACCGGCGCCGCCACCTCCACCTCTAATTGATCCGACCATCAGGTACCTCGGTTCCTTTATTGCCCTCAAGAGGCAGCGATGCCGTGTTGAAAATCGACTTGCTCAAAGTAAGAGCGCGAGCTTTCGAGAAGCTGACGGCTCACAAAAAAACAAAAGGGCGCTGTTACAAAACTGATGGTCGTGTACGGGCTGGCCTGCTCATATCGATGCGACGGCGGCTTTGAAAGGCGCCATTTTCCCGGCAGGGCGGGATCGGAAGGAGCAGTAATGCTCGGTGCCGCATTGAAGCACATTTGATGTGAGGCGTTCGGACTAGCGAACCCTGTCGATGGATGAATTCATATGGTAGGGCGCTCGACGGTCATCCTTATAGACCTTTTCACCATCGCCGCTAAACCGGCGGTCCATAGGTATATGGCGCAGGTGCGGAACGATGCTGTATCTTTTCAGACGCAAGTCAGCGAGTGCTTTTGCCAGCGAGCGCTTGGCGGCTGCGGCGGCGTTTTGGGTCGGCAGCAAATCCGGAGCGCGATGAGGCCATCGACGATGGCCCCCTGGCTCCGTTTCGGTGGTTATTACGCTCTCGATCGGTGTTTGCACTGCCCAGCGACTTGAAACGATACAGAAGGTTCATTCACACGCTCCCTTCGGTTCCTGTGCTTGTCTAGGTTTATCCTGGTGACGCGACCATATTGGCTAATTGCTGAGTGGCGGCCGCGTTGGGCACAGATGGGCGTGTAGCGCGCTGAGGCATGGATCCGCGTTCTTTTTGCCTTGTTGGTGAGGCGGGACGAAGGTGAGATCGGCTTGTTGGTAGAATGGTCTGCGCTCATCGCTCAGTTGGGCGATCTTTTGCTCCCGGTCAGGGCCTTGCAGCAGCGGGCGGTTTTTATCCCTTTTGAGGCGCTTTATGATCACCTCCAGCTTGGTATCGAGCCAGATCGAGACCGCCTTGTCGCCGATGAGACGGCGGGTCTGCTCATGCATGAAGGCGCCACCGCCGATGGCGATCACCGCGGGCGCGGCCTCCAGCAGACGGGGGATCAGTTTCGCCTCCATCTCCCTGAAGTAGGCCTCGCCGTGCTCTTCGATGATTCGCGAGATCGATTTACGGGCCTGCTTTTCGATCATTTTGTCTGTGTCGCGGAAGTTGAGCTGCAGTCGCTTCGCGAGAGCTGGGCCGATGCTGGATTTGCCGGCGCCTGGCATGCCAACGAGCACGACCGGCCGACTGCCGAGGGCCGCGAGGAGTTCCTTCGCCTGTGATGACCCGACTGTCTGCAGCATGTTCGATTGCCCGACAGGTCGCAATTTCCCAGTGGCGCTTGCCCTGCGTTCGCCTTCGGCTTCCCAATGAAGCAAGGCCAGAGCGCCATCGGGGACTGCGACGCCCTGGCAGTTTTCCATGACGCGCTGCATGAGTTGCTCCGCAGGAACGTCCCCACCCACCCGCCGCAGCTGGTCCAGCTGCTTGTATGTGTGATGATTGGCGAGCTTGGCTTGGTAGCTGGCCGGCGTATGGAACTCAAGCTGGAAGCGATAACCATGCGGTGTGGCGAGCACGCTCTGGATGCCACTGAAAGTGGGATTGCGCATCCTGAACCAGTTGGTCGTGTGGCGTTCGGCGTAGCCGCGCTCGTCGAAGGCCAACATGGCTTTCTTAAAGCCACGGGTAAACTCCTGGTCGGGCAGTTCGAAAATGTGGCGGACAGCGTTGCTAATCAGCTGCGGCACGCTGCCAGAGGGGGCGTTCAATCCGGTGAGCTGTTCAGCCATCGAGGCTTCCGATCGCACCCGGCGATCGAAATGCGGCATGTTCACCGGGATGCCGGCCTGCCCGAGGCTCTCGGCAACCGAGATTGCCGCTGCGGTGATTGCCTCCTCTTCAACTCTGGCGCGCGTCGCCTCGATTCTGGCCCGCTCCGATGCTTCTTGGCGGCTCAGCGTTGCCGTCACATCGGGATCCACGGCGGCAGGGCGGCGGCCGGAGCGTTCAGGCAACAGGCCGTTCTGTGCGGCGAATTTGATCGAGGCCTCCATGACGGAAGCCGCCAGCGTGGGATTGTCCTTCAACTCCTCCAAGGTCGCATCGACATCGAACCTGCCCTGGCTGAGTGTCGCCGCCATGCTCTTTACGTAGGGCACGGGCTGCAAGCCCGGCGTCTGGCATAGGAGCCGCTGCAGCTCATGGCTTTTTTTCAGAAACCGGCGGGTGCCGGTGTCGGATTTATAGGCGTCCGTCCCGACCTTAATGCCGAGGCTCAGCAGGTTGCTTGTGCTTTCGACGAGGTCGTCCGGATTGTAGCCATCCGGGGAAGGATCGATCCGGGCTTGAGTGTGGTCGAGCAAAAGCTGGATGCGGTCGCGAGGCTGGGACGTTGCCGGATAGCTCTCCGCCAATTCCTGGAAGAGGTTTGCAAGCGCTGGGCTCACCGACAGGCTTAAATCGTCCACGGTCTCGACGGTTGCGGACAAGCTTTGCTGATCCGCCTTCGCCGCCCATGCCGCAAGATCGGTCACAAGCAACGCGGCCATCTCGCGCGCGACCGGATGCTGGGCCACCTCGATCTCCTGCCTCGCCCTGGCGAGCGTGTCCTGAATATCCTGGCCCCGCACCTCTTCCGCATTCAAAAGGTTAATGATGTCCCGCCTGAGCTCGTGGTGAATGCCTTCGTAGGTGCCGAAGACAGCACGCTCGGCAAACCAGCGTCGTGCCTCGTCGGACTGCGCCAGAAAGTTTCTCTGCAGGCAGCTATAGGTTTCCAGGACGTCCTGCGTGGTGGCAAGGATCTGGCGGGCACGACTGAATTGGTAGCTATCGTCCTTAAGCGCCGGGGTATGCGACTTCGCCGGCTTGAGTGAGCGAACGCCGCGCGCTTGTTCCTTCTCATCGAACTGCCGCACATGCTCATAAAGCTGCGGCCGGTCGCCGATGATGATGACGGCGTCCCCGTCGAAGTCGCCATCAAGCTTCTTCTGTTCACTGGTCGGGATAGCAACCAAAGAGCCCGGAGCAAACACCTCCGTCGCCTGGAGGATGCCTATGCTGTCGACCGGCGTGTCCACCTTGGCGCGATCCTTGCCGTGTGTCCAGCTCGAATGCGATTTGACGTCTTCGGCGGACAGTACCAGCCCACGCTCGGCGTAGTCGGCCGGCCACATCTTATCTGGTACGACGATCAGGATGCCTTTGGCAAAAAACATCGGATCGTCGCCCGCCAGTTCTTTCCCCTTCTTCTCGGCGACATTGAAACTGTATTGAATGGCTACGCAGCGATCCAGGAAGGCGGCAGTCGCATCCCCACTACCTGCCGACCTCACTTGCGTGGCGCCAAATGGCCGCAGGTTGGCCTTGTCATAGGGGGCTCGCCCGATCAGCACGCCACCCCTTCCCGTCAAGGTCTCGCTCTTGAGCGTGGGCACATGGACGCAATCATCACTGGACGGTACGGCAACCGCGCCGGGAGCGTCGATGTGTCCGGCCGTCACGGTGCGAAAAAGATCTTCGGCACTCAGCTCTTGTCCTTCTCTGCTGTCGAGCCAGGTCTTGGCCTTCTCGCGCGTCTCATCCGCCACCAGCTCGCTGCGCGGATAATGTTGCAGCGCCGAGGCAGGAACGGACGATCTCCTTCCCTCAGCAAAGGCAGCCACCCGATCGAGACCTTGGCCTTGAGCGGCCCGACGAACAGCCGGCATACGCTCGGCCAACGATGCCTTTATGAAGCCGCAACCGTCATGCGGTCGCAAGGCGATCGGGCCTTCCGGCCCGGTCAGCCTGAAGGGATGCGCCTCGCCCGTCGGACGGTCCGGCAGCAGCGACAGTTTGAAGGCTCCTTCGAGTGCGTAGTCGTGGGGCCCTAGACCTTTGATCGCCGGGGGCGCGGCAAAGCCCCGGCGCTGCGTGTAATAATAGGCTTCTTTGAATGGCGCCCAGGATCGCGACAGCTGCTCGAAAGCCGTACCCGGTGCAGTTTCGGCATATGGAATTGCCAGCAGCTTCCCCCCGAGCGCCTGAGCCCCCGTTTCGCCTGGAGCGCGGGCGGCGATCTGGGCAAGGGTCTTTTTCGGCGGTTTTGACTTGCTGCCGCCGAATAGATCCATCCGGTACGGCACACCCTCGACACTCAATGTCCGCCCCAGCATGAAGGCGCTCGGCTTTCCCGGCAGTTGTACCGCGACCACCTTCACCGCCCCTGAGGTAAGGCGATGGAAAATGGAATAGCGCGTCTCCGGCTCCGTCGGCAATCGCCGCCCCTGCATGTCCACCACCGGCAACTGCATTAGCCCCGCATCACCCTCCGGCGGTCTCGGCTCGTGGTCCATAGCACGCAATACCTTATGGACATCGAAGACGGCGGCTGGATGGCGGGCCTGGATCAGCGCCGCGTTCTGCGCCATGAACTCGTCCAGCGCCTCGACCGGGCCCTCTGCCTCGATCTGCGCGATCAGGTTCCAGCTCATGTTGGAAAGGTCGCCTTCGATGAGGCCGCGCGCGCTGGCCAGGATCTCCCTGGTTCCGCGATGCAACTCATCCCGACGTCGCTTCAAAGTGGAACTTTCGGCATCGACGTAGGGCTTCTTGTAAAGCCCCTCAAGGACAGCACGGGCCTTGAGCACTTGATAAATCGACAAGGCGGGACAGCGGCTCGAATTCGGTCCAGCGATCCGCTCGGCCTCGCTTGCCTTGAGTTGCGCCTTGATCTTGTGCTCCACGACTGGCTGAATGTCATTCAGCAGGCTCAAAGTCTGCCTGCGGTGCCAGCGCAATGCCCTTTGGGAGCTGCGCGCTAACGGCACCAGAGCGGCGCAGAGATTGCCCATGGTCTCGAGATTCTCCGGGGCAAAGCCAGAGGTCCGACGCAATGCCTCGAGCCGATCCAAGCCTGCCCGTGCCAGTAGACCCAAATCGTCATGCAACTGCGCCTTCGCCAGCGCCTTGAAGATATGCGCGATGCTTAGCGCATCGGCCTGCTCCAGGCGATCGCTGGCGTAATGAAGATGATGGGCCAGCTGATGCAGCCGATCCCTCAGCAGAGCGGTGTCTGCGATTTCTCCGGCGTCCTGTCCCCGTACGACGCCGCGCCCAAAGATATTGGCGATGGTGCCGAGCGCGACGGTAGTGAAGGTGCTAAATCTTGGACCCGCCACGCCGAACCAGCGCGCTATATCCATGATCGCCCCGTGGCATTCCGGTTGTTCGGGCCATTTGCCGAAGCCATGCAGGACAATAGCAAGTTGCTGCGAGGAGAAATCGGGCAGCCCCCCGGTGCGGTCGGCGCGACAACGAACTTCAGCAGCAATTGCGACCGAGGCGTCCCCGCACGCCGTCTCGTCAGTCCACTTGCTGAAACCGTTAACCAGATTTGCCAGATCCTGCGGATTGAAAGCAGATAGCTGCTCGGCGCGATCGGCACGGCGAACCACATCGCCGGCGATCGCGACGGTAGCCTCGCGACAGCCCGCCTCTACCGGCCACTTGCTGAAGCCATTCACCAGGGTCGCCTGCTCCTGCGCAGTAAAATCGGTCAGCTGGGCGCCGCGGCGGCGAACCTCACCGGCAATCGCAACGGTGGCTTGGCAACAGCCCGCCTCTACCGGCCACTTGCTAAAGCCGTTCACCAGGTTCGCCAGAGACTGCGGGGTACAATAAGATAACTGGCCAGCTAGGTCAGCGCGGCGCCGGATCTCGCAACCGATCGCACCGGTAGCGCGGCGACACTCCACTTGTTCCGGCCATCTGCTGAAGCAACCTACCAAGTTGGCCAGATCCTGCGGATCAAAGACGGACAGCGCGTCGGCGCGGCGGCGAACCTCGCGGGCGAGAGCGACGGTGGCCGCAGCACAATCCGCCTGGTTTGGCCATTTGCTGAAACCGATCGCCAAGTGTGCCAGATCCTGCTGGCTGAAAGCAGATAGCTCATCGGCACGGTCCCCGCGATGAAGCATCTCACCAGCGATCGCGACCGTGACGTCACCACAGGCTGCTTCATCGGGCCATTTGCTGAAACCGAGCGCAAGGTTCGCCAGCTCGCGCGAATCAAAACCAGGGAGCCGGCGGGCACGGCGGCAAAGAACCTCACCAGCGATCGCGAGCGCGGCCTCGCGGCAGCTCGCCTGATCAGGCCACTTGCTGAACCCGTTCACCAGGCTTGCCAGATGCTGGTGGGCAAAACTGGAAAGTCGGCCGGGGCCGCGGCGAACCAGCTCACCAGCGATCGCGACCGTGGCGCCACTACAGCTCACTTGGTCCGGCCGTTTGCAGAAGCCGTTCACCAGATTCGCTAGTGCCTGCGGAGTAAAATCGGACAGCCTATCGGCGCGGCGACGAATCTCACAGGCGATCGCGACCGTGGCTTCGGCACATGCCAACTCGGCGGGCCACTTGCTGAAGCCGTTCACCAGGTTCGCCAAGTCCTGCGAATCAAACCTCGAGAGCCGGTTGGCAAGACGACGGACTTCACCGGCGATCGCGACAGTGGCGAGGCGTGAACTCTCTTTTCCAGGCCACTTGCTAAAGGCGTTCACCAAGTTTGCCAGGTGCTGGTGAGTGAAATTGTCGAGCCGATCAGCTTCACTGGCGCGGCGACGAATCTCACTCGCGATCGCGAGGGTGGCCGCACCACACCCCGTTGTGTCAGACCACTTGCTGAAGCCGTTCACCAGATTTGCCAGGCCCTGCGGAGTAAAATCAGATAACGCGTCGGCGCCGCGGCGAAGAACCTCTTTGGCAATCGCCGCCGTGGCCGCGCCACAGCCTGTTCTCTCCGGCCATTTGCTGAAACCGTTCACCAAGTTCGCCAAGTTCTGCGAATCAAGAGCAGAGAGCCGGCTGGCGCCGCGGCGTAGCACCTCACCAGCGATCGCGCCTGTCCCGTCACCGCAGCCTGCGGCTTCCGGCCATTTGCTGAACCCGTTCACCAAATTGGCCAATTCCTGCGGATGAAAATCACAGAGCGAGTTGGCTTGGCCAGCGCGACGGCCGACTTCGCTGGCGATGGCGACGGTGGCCGCGCCACACCCCGTCTCTTGCGGCCATTTGCTGAAGCCGTTCACCAGATTCGCCAAATGCTGTGGCTCAAAACCGGCGAGGCCGTTTGTCCTTTCGGCGCGGCGACGGACCTCACCGGAGACGGCGACCGAGGCAAGGCGTGAGTTTTCCTGTTCGGGCCATTTGCTGAAGCCGTTCACCAACAGGGCCAGGCTTTGACTGTCGAGTTCCCGAAGCACTTCGCTTTGCCGGCAGCAAAATTCAGCAATACTGCCCATTCCATTTTGGCAGGCCGGCACCCGTGGATATCGGCTAAACGATAGCGCCAAGAGCGGAAGCGCTTTGGGCTCGACATCGATGAGCTCGTGGGCAAATCTAGACACCTGAGCTGCCATGGCCCGGCAAGCTTCCATGCCTGCCGGACCTTCCTCGCGGCTCACAGCATTACAAACTGTGGCATATCCCCATGTTTGCCGGGCGCGGATATCGTGCTGCCAGTTGGTGACAAATCGAGATGTGAACTGGGCAGCGGCCTGTTGCAGGAATGTTGCAAGTTCCGGCATCTTCAGTTGTTTGCGATAGCGCACCACAGCCATTGAGAATTTGCGGATGTCACCAGCGAAACCAATGTCGTGTAGGGCGCCATTAAGCAGTTCTTGCGAGTTTGCAGTGCGGCCATCCCGCCTAGCTACATGGTCGATAGGTCGTTCGCCTGATCTGGCAGCCAGATCGGGTACGCTTTGTCTATGCGGCGGCAACGCGTCGATGCGCGAGCTTCCGGCCGCTTGATGGCTGCGCCAGGATTCGCCACCGGGCTGCCGCCTTGGTCCGTACCGTTGCGAGATTCCGCCGTGACCGTCCCGCCCGGCTTTATCGTCGACAGGCCATTCACCCCGTCTCGCAGCCGGTTCGCTCACGCTTTGCTGACGCGGTGGGCGCGCGGCTGTATATGAGGGTCCAGCCGATCGATCGTCGCGCCAGGGTTCGTCATCAGGATGCAACAAGCCTTCTTCTCGGGATGGACCCTCGCCCTCCGACACCGAGGGGAAACGACGACGACGCCCACTGATTTGACCTAGAGCAGCAGCCAAAAGTCGGTGTGAGCCAAGCGAGGGGCCGGCAGGGCGGGCGCCGACAGCATCGTCGGCTTGGGGCGCAATGGGAGCGGAGGACGTCCCTTGGTTTTGAGGCCCAGAGTGCATCCGCTGCACGACGGAATTGAACGATTGACTGCCTTCTTCAGGGGCGCGGCCTGATTGCGGGCGCGAAGCGCTCGATCCCAGCGCGCTGCCGGACTCAGCACCTCCAAGGTGCGACCTTCCCGATCGTCCAATGCCCGTCATATCCAATCTCCAATGCGGGCAATGCGCCGCCTATAGTGTCGAGGCCTGATTCGCTCATCTGGAGAGCGAGAAGTGCGATGGACCGGGTGCCCACGCGAAGATGGTCTTCACGAAATGGGGGGCTGAAAAGTCTGACGTTGGCCATGCCCTCATCAGCGCGCTCGAAGCGCATGCGACCCAAGTACTCGCAGATTGGTCAGCTCAAGCTGCGCGAGATCCCAGCGGTTTCGTTCGAGGTCTCCTGGATCGCCCTAACGCGATCGCTTGCACGGCATCGGCGGCGATCCCCAAAAGCTTGTTTAATCCGGAGCACGCGCAGTAGTCGCGGCAGGCGATGTCGCACGCACGTTGGCGGCATGGAAATAACGGGAACCGCAGACATCGAGCCATGCGCCAAAGGCGACGCTGTCTTCCTGGGCGCAAGCAGGTTCTGGCTTCGCCTTCTCGCCGTGATGACCTTGCGCGCGTGGGTGCTTCGCATTCTTTGGCGCTCATCCCAATCCCGCCCGTACCACCCGACAGACATCAATCTTTCGCAAATGTTTCTTTCCTGAGACAATGACAAAGCTTTGGCCATCAAACATAGCCGTCCTTACCTGACATAAACCTGACCTGCGCTCAGCTAAAATGCTGAAGTTGCCAAAAGAAGACCACTGGAACTCCTGCGGCAGCGGGCGCGAGCTGCAGCCTGAGAGAGGGCCTGGAAATTTGTAGCGCCTTCTTCACGTGGTCCGGCAACCCGTCCTTGGCAAATACCTCGCCACCCGAAAGCAGTTGGTCAAGAAGTTGCCTCTCGATAGCCATGTGATTTTCCTCCTTTCCATCATCATGACCTCGCGTACAGAATTCCTGACAGTGCCCGCGAACATTGCGATAATTCTCCAAAACATGTGAGGTCGCCCGGACACTTCGACGATTCTCGCTTGCCCATGGGCCATAGTGGCACAGTAACCTGCGCAATCACGGAGAACCGATTTTGTCCACTTGTCTAGACTAAGCCAGCGGCATGGAGCGCTCTTGCGACAGGCTCGAAATACTGCCTGGGAACAGGTTTTCCTAACTTGGTCGTTCGGATGAGCTGACGCGCCAGCCCATCATTGTCGACAATACTTAGACGTAGCGCCTGCGCCGCTGCGAAGATAGGTGAAACGGCCTCGCCCTCGCCGCGGCAAACCAAGACGGGCACCCCAGTCTCGCCCCGCACGTAACGCAGACCGACCAATATCGCCCGCCCTCTCAAAATCAATGTGGCGTGATGCACGCCAAGCGGAGGTTCGCCAGCCATCTCTTGACGTAGGCGACGTCGCTCACGCTTCAACTCTGGCGTACCTTCTTGTTCCTTCCTTTCGCGCTTGACCTCGGTCTCAGTCATGCGCATGTCGCGCAAAAACAACCAGCGCTGGAGCAGGAGATCGACCAAGCCGCCGACCAGAAGTGCACCGGCACCAATCCCGACCAGCAGTTTCACCTCCGTAAAGACGAAGCCGAGGCACGAAATGCCGCAGAACGGCAGATAGACCATCGTTCTCCACATGCCCAGAATAGAAAAAAGAAAGATTGCGCCGAGGAGTAATAGCTTCACCAGCGCCTTGCCAAGGTCGGTTAAGGAGCGCATCGACACGATGCGCTTCAGTCCCTGAAAAGGATTGATTTTTTCAAACCTGGGCGCCATCGGCTCGAACGAGAAGAGTAGTCCACCGTTAGAGATGAATGCGGCCGAGACCGCCGCGGCGGCTACAGTTCCAAGCAGCGGGCCGACGGTCGTCACGGTGAGCTCGGTCAAGAGAATTAGCGCTTGCCCGACAGCGATATTGAAAGGCAGATTCTGCAGCTTGTCGGTCAATAATACCGCTTCGATGCATTTGTCTTCGATCGCGCTGGCTCTCAAGCACAGATAGCCGAGACCGGCGCAGGTGCCGACGGCGCGGACGAAATCGGTGTTGCGCGCAATCTGCCCCTTCTTGCGTGCTTCCCTTAGCTTCTTGTGAGTGCCCGGGTGCTTCTTCTCTTCGCTCGTGCTCATTTAAGCATCTTTTCGAACGCCTCGAGCCCGCCATTGGCCTGTGCGATATCTGACGCCATGGCGTCGATGAGATACGCAGTGTAGGTGACCATGATGATCGGAAAGCCGATATTTTTGATCGTCGGGGAAAGGCGGTTCGATTTGAGTTGCGGGGCAAAGCGGGCAAGAATCATTACCGAAATGTCAATCAGTAACAGAAAGGCCACGACAGGCCCGGAGACTAGTAAACTCGTCACCATAATCCGGTCGAGGAGCCCGATTAGTTCCATTGCCCCTTGTGCGGTCAGCGCGGGGTGAAATTCATATACGGGCCAGATTGAGTAGCTGCCATAAAGGCCGCTGATCATGTTCTCCAGACCTTCCGATGCGACGAAGATCGTGATCGCCGTGATTCCGAGAAAAAGTCCCATCGCGGATGCCTGAGTGTTGGTCGCAGGGTCTACCGGACCGACTTGGCTGGTGATGCCGCGCTGGGTGTCGACAAGCTCACCGGCGGCCTGGAGGCTCCATATCGGGATTCCGAGTGGAATCCCAAGTAGCAGACCGACAAAAATCTCCTTCAAACCGAGCAGTGTCACTTGGATGAAACGTGTATCGGGATCGAGCAGCTGTAACCCGTCTCTGATGGGTGCCAAGCACGGTAGCCCAAACGCGACAGCAAGGCATGTTCTGATCAGCCCGCCAATTTGAGACCGCGTAAATACAGGCAGGACCAGCATAATGCCGACAGCGCGAGCCGCAGCAAGACCGGCGGCGATGATGAGTTCGATGGCCCCCTGGATGAGCATTTGGGCCTCGGTGGGCAACGAACCAGACATGGTGAAGCCTAGTAACTCGGTATAATCGCGGGAAACTGGGAGAACACGTAATCGGCTTGCTCGATGAGCGGAGCGCTTAGTACAGGAGCAAACAGAGCAATGATCGCAACAACGACCAATAGTTTCACTGTCAGGTGCAAGGTTTCGTCCTGAATCTGTGTTGCCGCCTGGATAATACCGATGCCCAGGCCGACAACCACAGCGGCAATGAGTGGCGGCAGAACCCAAATCATGAAAACGATCAAGGTTTGGCTCATTTGGGCTACAATGCTGGGCTCATCCATCTCAACCTCCCGGTGTTGCATAACTCAACACAAGCCCGTGCATTAGCCGGGACCAACCATCAATAGTAACAAATAGAAAGAGTTTGAAAGGGACAGCTATCATTGTGGGCGAGACCATTGACATACCCATCGCCATCAAAATTGTCGTTACGATGAGGTCTATGCAGATAAACGGAAGATAAAGAAGAAAGCCAATTTCGAAGGCACGCTTGAGTTCTGAAATTAGAAAGGACGGTACGAGAATGGCGAAATCATCAGGTGTCGCTCTGGCGCGCATTTCCTCTGGCCAGACTTTTTTGGTCGACGATAGGAAAAATCGACGCTGCTCTTCGCTTGTGAACTTCTTGAGATAGGCACGCAAAGGCTCTCGTCCCTCCTCAGCAGCGGCAACCCAGTCATCGAAGGTTTGATAGTGGAGCTTCGGGTCCGTGACGCGCGCATAGGTCTGCTCGATAACAGGCGCGCTGACGAAAACGGTGAGAATTAATGCCGTCGCGTAAAGAACTATATTCGGGGGTATCGTCTGCGTCCCGAGCGCATTGCGGACGAGAAATAGAACCACTGATACCTTTATAAAGGCCGTGGTTGTGACGACTGTGAGCAGCAGCAGACCCAGTCCAGCCGTAACCGCAAGAAGCGCCAGGATCCCTGGTTGGATCTCACTCATTGCAAGCCAACCTGCCACGTAGCCTGATGCCAAGCTCGTCGCCGATGCGCACGATGTCGCCACGGCCGATACGCCGGCCGTTGGCAACTATATCGATCGGACCGTCGACCGGCCGATTAAGTTCGAAGATGTGCCCTTCGCCGGCATTCCTCAGTTCCCCCAGCGGCATCAGCCAGCGGCCGCATTCAAAGACCAGAGTGATTTCGATATCGTCGAGCTCGGCATCCGATGGCCCTTGCTGCAATTCCGGTTCTGTCATGATGTGCGCATACTCCAAAGGGCATGGGTGCAGGCGGAAAGGCCCGCGCAGGATCAGGCGGTCGTCCGCAACGTCTGCCACGGCCCAGAGCCGGCCCGCAGAGAGGATGACCTGATCGCGGTGGAACGGTAATACGTCTGGTATCAAAGCATCACCGGGAGATGTCGTGCGAATAAGCGCCGCCGGAACGCAAAGCGAGCCGATCTTTCCTGCAACCAGGACCGGGAGGTCAGCGGATAATTCGCACGGTTGTCGCGGCAATTGTCGAAGCAGATCCGCCAGGGCGTGGAACGCGAACGGCACCGGGCCATCGAGAGGCGAGAATAGGCACAGACGAGCTTTGCCGTTGATCGGGCCGCAGGCGACGTCAAATTCGAGATAGGGAGGTGGCATGGTGGCTTCGCGCAGTTGAGCCAGTTGCACGTCCTGCTGTGACTGGGCCTCGAGTCGAGCGATAAGTGGCTCGAGCGCGAGTTCGAGAACGAGTGAACCGGTTGGCTCGGAAGGTAAGCCGATGCCGCTCTGCACGGTCGAGATGAACCTCTCTATCAGTGCACGGGAGATCGACAAAACGATCGTCTCATCTCCGAGCTGCCAAACGCATTCGAGCATCGGAATGGAAAGCGATTCCGGCTGCCAGACAAGCCGTCCCATTCGCACCGATAGCGGCTCGTCGCCAAGTCGGCACTGAAAAGGCGTGCGGGGGTGTGCGCACTCGTTGAGCCATGAGACGACGTCGTGGGACAGACTTAGCTTTGGCTGCAGTGAATCGTGTGTGCTCAAAGTGTTTTCGGCTCTACAAGACGGCACCATCGCGACACGACAAGAATGCTAGCGGTCATCAGATTGACTTGCCCGTCACCTCGTGCAGCGAGGCGCTCGCGTACCGAAGCAGGATCTCATCGTTGGCCTCCGTCTCGGCTGCGGTCTGAGAGTGGATATCGACGCCGCGCCGGACGTCGTCCTCAATTTGTTCCCACTTGTGCCTTGCCGCCGAACAGCTGATCCAGTGCGACCTTGCCTCAGACGCCGCTGTCTCGGCCTGTTCTTGAGCGATGCAAGCGTTATCAAGCGTCTTGCGCCTCAAGGCGACCTCAGCCTCAAGCCGCTCTATGTGGAGATGGCCTTGATCGAGCGCCTGGAAGGACAAGGCATCGAGCGATGCAAACCGTTGGTAAAGCTCCATTTCCGCCCTCGCGCAGTGTTGCTGTGCGATTGCAAGCTCGCGGGAAGCATGCTGTGCGGCCTCGGCCGCTAGGTGGGCCTTGGCTTCCTTTTTGGACAGCTCACGAAGGGCGCTACGCTCTCGTATATCCTTCAAACGCCGCAAGCTCGTTGCGTGGAGACAGTTCATGTGGTCAGCTGCAACATCCATGCGACGGTTTCCTCAAAGTCGCTCGCCTCGTCTTCTCCCTGGCGCAAAAATTCCTGCAGGTCGCCGATCGAGTCGATAGCCCTGTCAGTAAGCGGATCGTTGCCTTGCTTGTATTCGCCGACCTTGACCAAAAACTCGGACTCGGCATAGCGCGAGAGGAGATCACGGAACGTAGATGCCGCCTTGCGATGTGCCATAGGCACGACGGCATCCATTACGCGGCTGCGACTTTGCAGCACATCGATCGCGGGGAAATGGGATCGCGCAGCGATCGTGCGTGAGAGGACGACATGGCCATCGAGAATGCCGCGCGATTCTTCTGCGATGGGATCCCCCATGCCGTCACCTTCGACAAGCACTGTATAGAAGGCTGTAATTGAGCCACGCTCGCCCATGCCCGCGCGCTCCAGCAGGCCTGGCAGCATGGCAAACACGGAAGGCGGAAAGCCTCGCCGGGTCGGCGGTTCGCCCGCAGCAAGTCCGATTTCGCGCATGGCCCGGCAAAAGCGTGTCAAGGAATCCATCATCAGAACGACGCGTTGCCCTTGTTCGCGAAAATGTTCGGCAAGTGCGCTTGCCATGTGAGCACATTGCGCCCGCTCCATTGCCGAGCGGTCGGATGTTTCGACCACAATGATCGTACGACGAAGAGCCGCTTCCCCAAGGTGTCGCTCAACGAATTCGCGCACTTCTCGCCCGCGCTCGCCAATGAGGGCAACTATGTTAACGTCGGCGGCCGCGCCCTTTATGATCTGTGATAGTAACGTTGACTTGCCGCAACCAGGCTCTCCATAGATCCCGATCCGCTGGCCTTCGCCGCATGTCAGGAGACCATCCAAGGCGCGGATGCCAAGTGGGAATGGTCGCTCGATCATGCGCCTTGTCATGGGGTTGGGCGCCTTGCCCCGAAGCGGGCGCGTTTGGTCGGCTTTGAGAGCGCCTTTGCCGTCGAGGGGACGGCCAAAGCTGTCGATCACGCGGCCAAGCAAATCGGGGCCGACTGGCACTTCATGCATTCGACCGCTAGCGACCACTTCTGCGCGACTGGACAGGCCCACCATGTCACCGATCGGGGTGAGCAGCACGCCATTTTGGAGGAAACCGATCACCTCGGCTTCGAGAGAGTGTCCGGTGCGCGGATCCTGCAACAGACAAAGTTCCCCAATTCGAGCATCCGGCAACACGGCATGGAGCACCGTACCGACGGCTCTAGTCAGGCGTCCGCGCACGACACGCGTGTCGATATGCTTTGCGGTCGATCTCAGAGACGAGAGCGCCGCATCCATTGTCCCGTCTACAGCCGGACCGCCGTGTTGTGGTAGCAGTTCGGTCACAGCTTGCCTTGTTCAGCATGCAATCCAAAGCCGAGGCGCAGCGCCCGGAATTGCGCATCAAGTCCAAGATCGACATTGCCATAGTCGCTCCACAGCACGCATTGCTGCGGCGACAGCGCCGGATCCGGATCAACTCGAACTTTCGGCCGGCCTTCCCGTCCATCATACGCAGCGAACTCACCTGCGACGGCATCGGCTTGCGTGGGACACACCTTGAGGCGGACTTCCGCGCCGCCTTTCCGTTCGATCGCGTGACGAACGGCGCTCACCAACAGCTCACCGGGGTCAAAAGCGCCCAGCAGGTCGCTTACGATCTCCATGACGAGTTGTGGCAATTGCTGCTCCAGCGCTGCCCTTTGGCGTGCCGCTTCAGAGACGGTCTGCGCAATCAGCCGCGCCATTTCCTCAGCGCCTTGATTCATTCCCTCACTACGTCCGCGCTCCCGTTCGCGCTGATAAGCTATGCGCGCCCAGCGGCGAACGCGCAGCAGATACCGTTCCGCCGCTGCGCGCGCCTGAAAGGCACCCTGCCAGATTTCGAGCTCGCTGGCCGGGACCAGCGGCCCGACGGGGCGCATCGGCGGAGCGACCGGCTCTACGATATCATCGAGCGTCATATCGCCGGGACCTCCGTTCCCAGGTACGCCAGCACAAGCGAAAACAATTGGTATGCGGCATCGCGGTGTTCGGTCGCAGGATTCTCGGCCGCGGTCCCGACGGGCAAGCGTAGGAACACCCGGTGGCGGTCGAGCAAAGAATGCTCATCGAGCCAAACCCCCAGACAGGCTAATCCATCGTGTTCAATCCGTTGGGCGAGTTTTTCCGGATCTGCGATCAAGCTGGTTGAGATCGCTTGCGCCTGGTGTCGGATGCCAAACGTATGCGCTTCAGCGCCGATACGTTCGATCAGAACGGTAAGTTCAGACTTGGAAACCAGCTTCACCAGCGAACGGGCATGCCAGATACTACCGGCAAACACAGCCGCTTGGCGCGGATCATGCCCATGCAGAAGGTCCGGCCCCCAACCGCTTCCATTGAGGTCCATTCCATCGTCGAGGAGTAGTTTTGCCAGTCTTGGCTGCAGTCTTTGGTTGTTCTGCAACCGCACCAACGTCGCAGCCGACAAAGCCGGGTCAAGGCGTGCAGCAAGGCGGGTCGGATGGGCTGAAGCGGCAAGCTCGCCCAGGACCGTAAAAGGCAATTTGAACGAGTCATTGCGTTTGAGGGTTTGCATCCGTATCGGCATTGGGAATACCTCCTATGCGGCATCGCCGATGGTGTTTTTACGAGCGGCCGCGATTGCTGAAACACCCGAGCGCCCCTCGAGCCTGGCTCGTTGCGATAGCTGCCTCCGCCCATAGACAAGAGAAGTAGCCAAGTAGAACAGCACCGCGAATACTGCCACAGCGAGACCCGCAATGACCGCCAGAATTGGCACCGGAATTGATTTAGCTGCGTGGGTCAAGGCAGGCCGTTGCTCAACTGCCGGCCGTTCCGCCGGCACGAATACGACCTCTACCTTGTCGTAGGATAACCCTTGGATGCTGTTTGCAACGAGCATCTTTATCTGCGGCAGTAGAGCCGAGACATTTATGTTGGCATCGTGGCGGACGAATACCGAGGCCGAGGATGGTGTGGCGCGCTCCCGCAACAGGTCGTTGTCAGGCAAAACAACATGGACACGTGCTGAGAAAACGCCGTCGATTTCGCTAATGGTATGCGACAATTCTTCGTTCAACGCATAGACGTAACGGGCGCGCTCCTCGGTCGGCGAGGCAACGAGGCCCGATCCTTCGAATATTTCGCCGAGATTCTTGAAAACCTGACGCGGCAGCCCTTTCGCATTCAACAGGTTGATTGAGAAGGCAACCTGCTCATTTTCGACCTGAATCGTGCTGGTCCCATCCTTGGCTTCGACGCGGACCGCATCCACGCCGTTGTCAAGCAAAAGCGCGAGCATCTCATTGGCATCGCGTTCCTGCAATTTTGTGTAGAGATCGTCCTTGCAACCACTCAGAAGCAAGAGTAGCGGCAAAACGTAATGACACGATCGCCGACCAGCCGGGCGGCGATCAATGCCTTCGCCGTGCGGTGACGCGATCATGCGCCTCGTTCATCCTTGTTTTATTAGCGTGTTCACGGATGACGTAGCGCCGCTGATACTCTTGGTGACAAGGGAAACCTCAGTGACGGCGCTGTATACTTCCCGCAGACTGGCAATCATCGCTTCGTAATTCTCCCTTCCTGGCGGAGCGCCTGACATGCGCATTCCCGACCCTGCTTGGGAAGGGGACTGCTCCGCCGGCCCGAGTAGGACGTCCTTCACAACGGGTACCTCTTGGTCGGGCGTGGCAGGTGTCACGGCATTGTCCCTATACAGCGATGAAAGGGTCTGGAGCACGCGGTCGCCCAATGGGCTCGTCTCGCTGGTCGCGCGCGGAACCTGCAGGACTGGAGCAACAGGCCCCGCCCCCGCCGTCGCCGACGGGCCATCGTTTTTGATCGAAGCGACCGCCTCTACAAGTGCGCACTCAAACTGAGCCTGCGAGCCGCATGCTGACCTTTCCCCCACCCTAGACAGGTTATCGGCAAAATTGGCAGAGATGGACGTAACACCAATTGTCATGCAAAGACTCAGTTGTTCTGTTTGAGGTGTGATGATTTGATCGTTCATCACCCGCTGTCGAGCTGCTGTCCTAGGGAGGCGAACTGACGACAAGCTGACGAACTGGCCACCAAGCGTCATTTAAAGGCCACGTTCGGCGTCCAGGTCAGCACGAACTTCAACTTTCGATTTTGGACAAGATGCCGGAAAATACGATCCGATCTACCATTCTGCACATTGCGATGAGAGTTCTCTTTCTCGGGGTTCTTCTCTCCACCGGCATTTATACGACGCTGGCGGCCCCTCTGTCGCTGCCGTCGACGCCTTATAGGTATACAGTTCTGGATCAGGACCTGTCCGCCGCTTTGCGAGAATTCGGCAACAACCTCAATGTCCACGTCAACGTCAGCTCCGAGGTAAAGGGGCGCATCCGCGGGCGTATGCCGAGTATGTCGCCGCGCGCGTTTCTGGATCGCTTGACCGACCTCTACGATCTCCAATGGTATTATGATGGGCTTGTGCTCCACGTATCTGCTGCGAAAGAAGCGCAGACTCGTATGCTGGTTTTGACTTCAGTCCGCTTCGAGGTGTTCAAGGCGGCCCTTGATGAGCTTGGAATTTCCGACGAGCGCTACGTCGTGAGACCGGCACCGGGAAAGGGCCTAGTCATGGTTTCCGGCCCACCCCGCTTCATTGTGCTTGTGGAGCAGACGTACAACGGCCTCGTAGCGGAGGCACAGGCGCGACCTCACGACACCGGGACGCCCCCAAAGGAGACGGAATTGATGTTGTTTCGTGGCTCCTCGACCGTGGTCGTTCGCGATGGGCGACCTGAAGGTCCGTTCTCTTCCGAAATGCCGCATCAGGACAGCGTCGTCCGTGAGCCTGCACAGAGCCAGAGATGACAATTGAGGATTCACCGCAGCTTCCCCTAGGAAACAACAAGGCCGCCATTCGCTAACAATTGCGCTTCCTTCCGCACTCGTCAGCTGTTCGACAGCTGAAGCTTGTAACCGGTGTTGTCGCTGACGAGGAACTAAAAATCAGCAGCATTGATAGCCGCACGTTAGTCATGCGGCCGGCGTTCGGTATTCGTCGGGAACGACGGTGGCACCAGGTGACGCAAATGTGACGGCTTTTGATCTCAACTGTGAGGATGCACGATGTCACTTAACCTTTCGGCAGCAAATAGCTCCACCCCCGCCCTCTCCCCACAGGCCTGCGCGGGCCTAGAACCTTCTCCGCAAATTGTCGCCCAGACCGGGCAAGGCGCGCTTCTGCCCTTCCAGGCGATGCTTTCCAGCTGCTCGCCGCAGGACAAAGTGCCCGATTCCTTCGCGCAACTGGGCGTGCCAGCGGATTTGAAGTCGGCCATGGACGAATTCCAGCAGCACCCGCTGGACGAACTGTCGCCAGATGTGAAGGCGTCGCTGCGAGACTTGCGAGAGCACCCGCTCGAGCTCATGCCACCCGCTCTGAGGGAAGCATTCAAATCATTGGGTCAAGCCTCTGCGGGCGCTTCGCCTCCCATCGCACCACCTCCCATCGCGCCGGCGCCGATAGCGGGTACGCGGATCACGTGGTGTGGCGGCAAGCTGACTGAGCCCGAGTTGCAGATTGTAGCGGTGCTGAACCGCCATAAGGACAAATGCCCGCTCAGTTGGGATTCGCTGAGCGAGCTAGCCAATGATCCGTCCACGCCGCCGGATCTTAAGGCTGCTATCGAAAGCTTGCAGCAGGACCCGGAGCTCTTTTATGCCATCGGCTCGCAGGGTGATGGCCGCTGCGGCGGCAAGATCAAGGCAAATGATTTGTCCGGGTTCTCAGGCCATCACCCACAAGTCGCCGCCTTCCAGGACCAGCAAGCACGAAGCTACGAGCAGAACTACATCCCATCCGACGGATCTGGAAATGGTCAGCCGACGGTCATGACCTTGAACGATGCAGTGCGCGAGCTTTACCGATACTCCGACAACCTACCCAAGAACCTGAGCCTGGCTGATTTCGACAAGATCGTTGACGGCACAGCAAAAACCGGCAAATGCCCGCCCCAAGTCATTGCAGCCGCCCAATATTTCCTCACTCATCCAGATGCCTGGAAGCAGTTGTATGGTGGCTCGATCGACAAGGTGCACAAATATGACTTCCTGCAAGTCGCCTCATCGTCGATGAGCCTCACGCAACCCGAGCTGAACACGCTCGATACAATTAGCCGCAATCAGCGTGACTTTTTCGGGAGCGGTGTCCTGACGCGTGACAAACTGGCGAAGATGGCCGACGACAAGAGTCTCGGTCCGAAGGTACGGCAAGCGGCGTCGCAGCTACTGTCAGATCCTTTATTGTTCGGTTTGCTGAACAATTCAATTACGGGCTACAAGACCCATCATGGGTTCTTCGACTTCGGAGGGGGACATACGGTCGATTCCGGTAACATCAGCAACCGGGACTTCACGAAATTCTACAACGATATGACGGTTGCGAACCGCACGATTCAGCAGGCAAAGACCCATGTTCCCAAAACCCAGGCAGATAAGGACGCGGTCGCGGACATGAAGATGGGCATGGCGGACCAGCCCGATATCAAGTCTGTCAAGAAGAATGGCGGGGCTTTGATGCACGCCATCGACGGCGTTCTCAAAGTGGGCTCGCAAGTTTTTGATTGGGCCGCGACAGCGGCGGGGCTGCTCAGCTTCGTTCCGGGCCTGGGCCAAGTGGCCGATGCTGTTTCAATGGCGATTGAGGGGGCGTCGCAAGCGGCGAAGCTTATCCATACCGCCATTAGCGGAGGCAACATTAAGAGGGCTTTGGCCGAAGCAGGCCTCGATTTCGCGGCTCAGGCTGTAAGCCTTGTCGCCGGCCCCGAGGTCAAACTCGCAATTCGCAACGGTCTCGTGAAGGCGGCGGTAGAAGAGGCCGTCGCGGCCGGCGTCAATCTACCGGTTGCGGCCGCGAAATCCTATGCAGAAGATTATCTAAACAATCTGAAGGCACGCCTTGAGGCTGGCCCAATGCAAGCCGCAGGCGTTCCCGACTATGCAGGCATGCCTCAAAACATAGCCTGATAAATCACTCCGCGTCTCCTTCCGCGCGGATTGCCTATCCTGCCAATCAGCGGCTGCACAAACTTTGCCGCCCTGATTGGTGGGCTGGGTTGCGGCGGGGTGGATCCCTCGATGGTGCGATAGATCATCCATTGCATAGTCGGCGCACCATCCAAAAGGATGTCGTGGATGTCGCTGACAACAAGTTCCGCATGCCGATCATGGACGCGTAGCGTAGCCTTCAATCGATCAGTTCCTGGCGGGGTCTTAGAATAGCCTGGCAGGAAGGGGAAGTTTGTCCGACTGCGATAGCGAACCTCAATCAAAGCACGGCTGTCGTCCGACTAATCTTCGCTCGAGCATCACCATCTGCGGGCGTGGTAGACGAGGAGGCTTTGGTTGCACAAGTCGCGGGCTTCTTGCGTCTACAGCGGGAGCACGCCAGCTATCCCATCACCTTGTGCACACGGTACAAGGCGGATCGAAAATGCGACGCAAGAACAGGAGGTATTTCACGCCCGAAATGCCGATCAGGCAATTCCAACCAATGCAACTTCATTCCCGGGCAAAACCAGGCAACATTCTGATGGCTCTCTGAAGGACCTTTGGGAAGAGGTTCCTCAAGTCTGATCGCCTAATCGCCCCCCAGCATCGCCCGTTGCGTGATGCCTCCATCGATACCCGTTGCCGCCCAACGACCATTCCTGCCCTTGCGCAAACGCCGTCATGCGTAATGCCTGGCTGCGTATGTGCTAGGCCATGATTGCTATTACTTTCCGTGTTCTACGCTGCTGGTCTTGCCCGTCTCGAAGGTCCTGTATTTAGCAACCGGAATAGCCGCACGATCACCGAGACTTGGCCTGACAGCGTTGTTGTCGATCAAGTCGAGCGGATCATTGACCATGACCGCCAAATTGCGGCGAGTCGAACAGCCGAGCGTCCGGTCGAAGGAACTGTCATTGGCTAAAGGACCGGAAAATGGCGGACAGTCAGGAGGGAGGCTGTCGTAGACAATCGCCTCTATTCGCGCTGCAGAACGGTGGTGCTGTTCAAAGAGGCGGATGTTGTAAGCGTCAACTCCCATCTCCATCACCTGACTGGCGATCTCCGCGCCCAGCCAGGGTGGGCCGCTGATAAAAAGATGGACGGCATCGGGCCGGCCACGGCTGGCACTCGCAATGAAATTGCGCAAACGCTGCCGTTCGACGGCGCGAAGGCTCTGCAAGAATAAGACCTTGTTCTCCTGCCGGACGAGGATTTCAGTCGATGACTCAACCGGCGAGGAGCTCGTGCAGCCACTCAAGCTTGCACTCAAAGCGACCAGGAGGCTTGTGATCCGCATCGTTATTGGGCGTCACTATTCAATGATGAAGCCGTCCAGGGCGCCTGAGCCGCCGGTAGCGTGGTCTTGCGGCGGATTTTCCGATGAGTTCATCGGAGTGGCCTCCACGTCGGAAGCCGCGCCGAGGCGATCGGTAGGCGCGCTCATCTGCTTGGGATTTGATCCTGGCCTCACGATGTAAGGTGTGACTATGATAACCAGTTCCGTCTCCTCCTTTTGAAATGATGAAGAACGGAACAACGCGCCGAGGATCGGCACGTCGCCCAGCCAAGGAAAGGTGCGAATATCAGCATTGACGTTCCGCCTGATCAGCCCGCCGATTGCAAAGCTTTGACCGCTGCCGAGCTCAACGGCGGTGTCGGCACGCCGCGTGGAGACGGCAGGCACGGAAATACCGTTGATTTGGACGGCGCCTTGTGTCGACAGTTCACTGGCTTCCGACTTTACGCGAATATTGATCTGCTCGTTATTGAGAACGGTTGGCACGAACTCCAAGCCGACGCCGAAGTGACGGAATTCAACCGAGACTTGCCCATTCCCCTGCACGACCGGAATGGGAAATTCACCGCCGGCCAGGAAGTTGGCGGATTCACCGGACATCGCGGTGAGATTCGGCTCAGCTAAGACAGAAGCGACATGCTCCTTTGCGAGCGCGTCGAGAACCGCGCCAAGATTGACATTGCCATCATTGTACGCGACGCCGGCCATGTCGCCGCCGCTCGCCGCGCCAGAACCGGCACCTTGGCCGCTGGCCAAACCCACTGTCAAATTGCCGATCTTGCCGAAAGCGGACAGGTTGATACCGAGTTCCTTCATGGCGCTACGGGAGACCTCCGCTACGCGCACACTCAGATTGACCTGCAACGACCCAGCGACTTGAATCTCATTGACGACCTGCGCGCCGTCACCGAGAAATTGCTCAGTGACTTTCGTTGCGGTGTCGACGACTTGGGCATTGGGCGCTGTCCCGCTAAGGATCGCGCCGCGCGGCGTATAGCTGACGTGGATTGGATAGTCACCGACCCGAGTCCGCAACATGGCGCGCAGATCCTCGATCGGTTCAGTGACAACAATATGCAACTGGGCGAGAGCCTCCCCGTTGGCGTCCAAGGCAAATAGGCTGGTCCGCCCAGATTTCTTGCCAAAGACGAAGACAGTCTTGTTCGAGGGTGCCTGAAAATCTGCGATCGTCGGATCGGCAATAAATATGCTCGCCGCTGGCGCGGATAAATGAATTGTCTTGCCAAGCGAAGAGGAAAGATTCAGCGTGCCGTTGATGCTATTGGCAGTGGCACGCGGTGCGCCTTCATACCGCTTGTTTTGGGCCGTGGCACAAAATGGGAAAAATAGAATGAGCGCGCAAAGAAGATAGGCCGGGCAAGGAGAAACCATAGTTCTCAAACCTCCAATGACGGTCGACCGCCGATTGGTGGCAGGATGGTCATTAGGAACGACTTTCAAGGCAATATTCGCTTTCAAAATGCGACCAGCCTAGGCAGATGGTGCGTCAGTCAATTCAAGGATGTAGCCAATGCCACGCGCTGTGTTGATTCGGAGGGTTGCCCCTGACTGACCCAGATTTTTGCGCAAGCGATAGATGCCGACTTCGAGCGCGTTGGCCGAAACCTCATCGTCGAACGCATAGAGGCTATCTTCCAGCTGCGCGCGTGGAACAGTGCGACCTGCGCGGTTGAGTAGATGCTCAAGAATACACAGTTCGCGGCGTGCTATCTTTATTGGCCGGCCCTCAACGAAAACTTGTCGGCCGATCGGATCGAATTGCAGGTTGCCAAATGCAAGGGTGGGGTCGGTAATCTGTGTTGAACGCCGCAGAATGGCCCGCATTCTGGCGATGAGCTCTTCGGTGCAGACTGGTTTTGGCAGGAAATCGTCCGCACCACCGTTGAAAACCGCAATACGCTTTTCGAGATCGTCGATACTGCTCATGATGAGGGCAGGAACCGAATGCCCGTTGCTCCTTAACTGTGCCAGCCAGGGCAAGCTATCACCGTCCGGCATGACCAACTCCAACAGGAGAATGTCATAGCTTGCGCAACAAAATGCAGTGGATGCCTCGTCCAGGGTACGAGCCACATCAACGGCGAAACCGCAATCCTCGAGCGCCCCCTGTATCGTGCGTGTAAGATGGGCATGATGGTCGATGAGCAGCGTTCGCATTTCATCACCAATCAAGCACGTCAAAACCAGGGCCCCTAATGGTGCGCGGTTTGTCGCGGCCGTTGTCGGATAGAGGGCCGTCAACGCCCTCTCGTCCGAAGATCTGGTCGCTCTTTGCGCCGCAAATGACCGCACCGGACGGGATGGATTCGTGGCCGCCAACGCCCTGCTCGATCAGATCGTCGCCCTCACTGCTGAAGAGGGTATCGCGTCCGGCCATGCCGCGAAGAGGGTCTGCTATCGGACATACTCCTGATGATGGTCCCCCTTGGCACTTTTAACACTTTACTTGGGATTCTTGAAAATCGATTGCTTGGATAATGTTCATCCAGGTTTCGGATGGATCACATTTCGCCCTTCCACATTGAGACCTCGCCAACTGCGCGCGCCAAGTGCGGCCCGTCAGATAGTTCTCCGCTATGGCCTCCCTTCTCTTGGCTGTCTCGCGCCTCACTTACCGCTGCTAGGCCGCAGCTGCCGCCGTTCTTGGTGACTGAGCGTCCAGTCCAATTTGCGCCCGGTATTCGCCGGGGCCATCTCTGAATTTTCCTGGAGCCGGCCAAGAACGCTGCGTTGTCGGAACCGACAAATCCTTCTGCGGCCTGCAATTAGCTGCCGGTGTCGCGCGTCATGGAAAATTGCCCCTCGGCGCCCACGAGGAATTGCCCCTCAGTGGATAGCACGGCACTTATTTCGGCAGAATTCGGGAGCGTGTTCCAAAGCCGGAAGAACTGGGCTACCTTGTATGTTCCCAAACTCATCAGTGCGAGTGAGCCTGAATCGTAAAGGATGAATACGCCAATTCCGATAAGGGCAAACGGCACCAGCCAGTGGCCTTAGCGCCGAATCGGCGCGCCCAGGGATCGGTGATTCACCAGCCAGTGCGAGAACGCCAGCCAGACTGCTACGCCGATGGCAAAGACCGCGATTATGATGCCGATTTCGGCTCTGTTGCTTGTGGCAAAGACTGGCGTGTAGATGCCGATATTGTCGCTTCCGTTGGCGATCGTAACCGCTCCCACCGTAAGCAGGCTGTCTAGGCCAGCCTTGGGTACTTCCGCTTCGTCGCCATCATCACCGCCCCACGCGTCGTAAAGCTTTTTCAGGCCTATCAGGATCGGAAGGAACCCAAGCAAGCCGACATATGCAGGCGCCAACACCAAGGAGACGAGGGACGCTACGAGGCTAGCTGCCACCAGCGTTGAGAACCCCAGGTAATGTCCAATGATGACTTGGTGAGCGTGGAACTTGCGATGGCCGAAAAAGCCAAGCAGGACAAAGATGTCATCGATATTGGAGGCCGCGAACATGGTGATGGCCACACCAATGGTGCTCAGCATATGCAGAGGTCCGGTTTCGCGATGGCCCCTTCTCACCTCACAGGCTGGCGCGGTCAACGCTCCCTATCCGATGCCACGGCGCCTACATCGCCGCTCCGGAGCCTCAACGCCGTGGCCTGGGAAATTCGCTTACGAAGAATCTGCGCGTGCCAGCTGCTCGCAGCATTGGAGGGATCGACGTCGTGCGCTAAAATCGAGCCTGCCCCAGAGACCGGCTCCCGAAGGCTGGATCGATGTAACGAACGCTTATGGCCACGATCTCATCGAGAGTGCGATCGCAGCGGTCCGTTTGGAGTCGAGAAGGCAAAGAGACGTACCTGAGTTGCCCCCCGCTGGTAGGAGGGAGATGCTCAGAAGACCCGATGGGTTGGAGCTGGAAAGACATACCCAACTGGAGCGGATCGTGATGCCGTGTGCTGTCCGAATCGCAGTTGGGCTCACTAGCAGGGACACAGTCGCGGCGCCCGACCATCGAGGTTTGTGTCGTCGGCCAGCCTGCGCCACGGCTCATATGTCTGTCCGAGCCGCCTCCTCCAGCAATCTTTGCCGCATCCAAATACTTGCCGGATCGGTGTTCTGTTGGGCTGGCCATTGGACGGCCTCAACGAATGCTGGAAAGGGTAATGGAAGGTCTACCACCTTGAGGGGCATCATAGCGGCGAAATGCTTCACAAGTCGTAGTGGGATGGTGGCTATGCGTCTCGTGCCGGAGAGCATTGGTGGGATTGAGCTGAAGGAAGGAACGGTCACTTCAACACGCCTTTCCATTCCGAACCCGAGCAACGATGAGTCTTCAACGGCTGGCCTGTGGGGATTCCCAAAACGCGTCACCACGTGTCCCATCGCCATGTATTTCTCGAAGCTGAATGGGCCGTAGAGTTCCTCGTTCGAGCTACAGCCAACGCACACAAGCGTATCCTCGAACAGAATCGCCTTAGGATGTGCGTTCGAAAGAAAAGCATCAGGAAGAATGAGAAAATCCAGATCGCCGCGCCGAAGTGCCTCCTCGCCAGCATCGGCAGGACTGACCAAATCAAAGGCAACAGAAGGAGCATCTCGTGCAACGCGCTCCACGACCTTTCGAAAGAACACGAGCGTCATGAAGTCGGAAACCATGACCCTGAAACGGCGGTCCGACTGGGTGGGATCGAACGCGCTCTGGCACAAAACAGAAATCTGGAGCTGCAAAAGAATGCCGCGGACCGCGGGGGCAAGCATTTCGGCTCGCGGCGTAGCTAGAAGCTTGCGGCCGCTCATCGTAAAAAGTTCATCTTGAAAATAGCCGCGAAGACGAGCCATTGCGGCGCTCATGGCTGGCTGACTGAGATTGATGCTTCGCGCCGCAGCGGTAAGGTTGCGCTCGGTCATTAGCGCATCGAACGCGACAAGAAGATTCAGATCCAGGCCCTTAAACCGCATTCGAATCCACAACCTGAATGGTTCGCATCCAAACAATCATTTTTACAACGCGCCACCAAGCTTGAGCAAGTTCCGTGCACCCGATCAACATTGTCGACGGCGAACGGGTGCAGCCGCTTGGCCCATCAGCACATCACCGACGGCTACAGCGGGTTACCGGCACAGTCGCGCAATCGGCAGATTGGAGGCCGCAAACAATCTCGTCGCGCAATGACCCCATGTCCGATCACCATGAGGCGCTCTGGTGACCCAAGCGGATACTAGGAACGTGGCAGGTCAAAGATCGGACCGGCACGGCCGGCGACGCGGCGACCTTGCAGCGACCCTCTGACATCCATTTTATGGATGGTAGCCATAAAGACAATCCATTTGTGGTGGCTCGTCAATCCACGTAAGGGCGATGGGCTTCATTCACAAGGAGTGTCGGCATGGTCATTAACGGTGGTCCGAGCGACAACAATGCCATGGGCGGTGGCGGCGACGATCTTGTAATAGATCCCACCGGCAATGACTGGCTCGACGGCGGCGGTGGCAACGACTTCATCTCGGCCGGAGAGGGCAACGATCGAGCCTTCGGCGGCCTGGGCAATGACAGCGTCTTCGGCGAAGAGGGCAACGATTACCTTTACGGCGACGATGGCCCCAACCGACCAAGTCCGGCCGGTCAGGATAATGACAAGCTCTACGGCGGTCCCGGCGACGACGTCCTTTTCGCAGGCAATGGCGGAGATCTCCTGTTTGGAGGCGAGGGTAGCGACACTTTCGTGTTTCAGTCCCACAACCCGACCCCCGGGGCGGTCGTGGAGGGCGCGTCCGAAACCTACGCAGCCATAGTGGATTTCGACCCGGGTCAAGATACCCTGGCGTTCGATGCGAAAGGGTATTACGCGGACGGCCTAGGAGCAAATTTCGTCAGTCACACCAGCTCGCGACCTGGTCATCCGGTGGACATGTTTTATGCCGGCGCTGCCTCGGGCGCGAATGGCGAGCACGTCGTGGTGATTACCGACAGAAGTTTTACCGATGGCGGCGGAGCTGCGAATGCAATTTCCGGCGAGCACGCCGGCGATATCATCGCGTACTTCAACGACACCACACGCACGGTTCATCTGGGCTTTGTTACAGCTGAAAACAAGGTGGACGAATTCGGTCAGTTGATCGGTCCCCACAGTCCGGCCGATCTCGGCGGGCTGCACCTGAGTGCCGAGGACTTCGCCTTTGTCTGATCCGGCAAATCCGCACGGAAAAACATGCTCGTCATCCCTGTGGAAAGATCGTTCTGCTATTCGGCCTTCTGCTCGTGGCGCAACGAGCAGCCGCGGTGTTGTGAATGTGCAGGAGCCTGTGCGTCCTTAACAAATCAACCTCTTCTCGCTTGATGACATCGAGCGGGAGGTCGTCGCCCTGTCCGACAGCAACGGTAGTCATCTGCAGTTAAGACTGGCAGGTCTGCGGATGTTGTGGGCTAATCTGGAGCGTCTCTGTCCGTGTCTTAGCGTTGCTTTACTCATGCCGATGCCAACATCCGAGACCTTTCGCTTCATTGCTGAAAGTTTTCCCAAATATAGGCAACCTATGTGAGGCCTTTCCTTTCGATCTCTACAATTGTTGGGATTTTTTTTCTCAGTGGAATTGTAAATATACTTTCACTAACATCGCCGTTGTTCATGTTGCAGGTCTATGACCGTGTTTTGGCAAGCGGAAGCGTTCCCACACTGGTTGGTCTCGCGGTCCTCGCTGCGGGGCTTTATGCGTTCCAAGCGCTGCTCGACATCCTGCGTGCCCGCGTTTTGCTGCGGATCGGCGAGCAGTTCGATGGCCAGTTCTCCGGACGCGTTCACGATGTCATCGTTCGTCTTCCGCTGTTGATGCCCATGCCAGGCGACGGATTGCAGCCGCTTCGTGATCTCGACAATATTCGCGGGTTCCTCGCTGGAAATGGTCCCATGGCATTCTTGGATCTGCCATGGATGCCACTGTACTTTGGCATTTGCTTTTTTTTCCATTTCTGGCTCGGCATGACCGCGTTTGTCGGGGCGGTCCTGCTCATATCTCTGACGCTTCTTACCCATGCTTTGTCGCATCGGCCGATCCGCGAAGCGATCACGCACAACATAGTCCGGAACGCTCTGTTAGAAGCAGCGCGCCGCAATGCCGAGGTCGTACAAGCTCTCGGTCTGCGAAATCGGATCGCGATCCGATGGCGCAAGGCTAACGATGAGTACCTCGTCGCTAACCGGAAAGCCGGTGACGTGGCCAGTGGGCTCGGAGGCGTTTCGAAGTCACTACGGATGATGCTGCAATCGGCCATTCTTGCAGTCGGCGCATGCCTCGTCATCATGCACGAAGTTAATGCTGGGGTTATCATTGCAAGTTCGATCATGATGGGACGCGCGCTCGCGCCCGTCGATCTGGCAATCTCAAGCTGGAAGCCATTCGTGATGGCCCTTCAGAGCTGGGCGCGGCTGAGAGACCTTCTGAAAGAAGGCCTGCAAGCCGCTCCGGTAATGCCGCTGCCCGCACCGGTGCGCGAATTGCGCCTTGAGGGTGTGACAATAGTTGCGCCAGGTAAAATGAAGCCGAGCGTGACCGGCATTGAATTCACACTTCAGGCCGGAAGCGCACTCGGCATTATTGGCCCGTCCGGTTCGGGCAAGTCGATGCTCTCGCGCGTCATTGTCGGCGCATGGAGTGCCGCTGCCGGAAAGGTTCGCATTGACGGCGCAAGCTACGATCAATGGGACCGGGAAGAGTTGGGCCGTCATATCGGCTATCTTCCTCAAGGAGTCGAACTGTTCAACGGGACCGTTGCTGAAAACATCGCTCGTTTTGAGCATGATCCTGATCCCGACGCAGTGATAACCGCAGCAAAGGCCGCGGGTACCCACGAACTGATCCTGGGATTGGAACGGGGCTATGAAACACCAATCGGTGTGGCCGGCGCCTCACTTTCCGCTGGACAACGCCAACGCATCGGGCTCGCCCGTGCTCTCTACCGCGATCCTTTCCTTGTTGTTCTTGATGAACCCAACGCAAATCTTGATGCGGAGGGCGAAGCCGCCGTCATTAAGGCGATCGCCTCGGTGCGCGCACGTAGGGGGATTGCCGTCGTCGTCGCTCATCGCCCGAGCGCCATTGAGGCCGTGGATCAGGTTTTAATGATGGAAGGGGGCCAACAGAGAGCCTTGGGTCCACGCGACCAAGTGCTTGCCGCGGTTTTGAAGCGGCGGCCGAGGGCACCAGTCTAGGACAGATATAGGCTGGGATGGGCTTTTGGAATGTGGCTTTGCAAGGATTTGCAGAACAAGGACTTACATGGGGCAAAGCGAAGCGGCGGTCCAGAGGGAGGGTCCGATGTCCAACATCGATAAAACCAATGAGGTTTCCCGATCCATTCGGCACCACCTATTGGCAGGCGTTCTGGCGAGCGCAGGTCTTGTTGGAGGGGCCGGAGCCTGGGCGGCCGTCACAAATCTCTCCGGTGCGGTTATCGCGTCCGGCCACTTTGTCGTCGGTTCTTATGTGAAGAAGGTACAGCATCCAACAGGTGGGGTGGTGGAAAAAATCCTGGTGCACGAGGGCGAAAAGGTAAATGCCGGACAGGTTCTCGTGCAATTAGACCCCACTCGCGCGCGCACCAACCTCGCTATTGTCACGAACCGCCTTGATGAGCTGGCGGCCAGACTAGCTCGACTCGAAGCTGAGCGCGATGAGTTGACGGAGATTGTCTTCCCAGACTGGCTGCTGGCCCGCAGAGAGGTTGCGGAGGCGGCCTCGGCAATCCACAGTGAGAAGCGGTTGTTCGAGTCCCGCAGACAGTCCCGTGAAGCAAAAAAAGCTCAACTGGCGGAGCGTATTGCTCAGTATGCGTACGAGATCGAAGGCCTTAAGGCGCAAGAAATTGCCTATAACAGGGGCATCGACATTCTGGAAAAGGAAATTGCTGCTTTGAGTGGGCTGCGCGAACAACGCATCGTGTCGGACCAACGCTTGAACAGCCTGAAAACTCAGCTTGCCACGTTCGGCGGCGAACGCGGTGAGAAGATCGCTTATCAGGCACAAACGGCGGGCCAAATAGCCGAAACGCGCCTGCAGATCGTGCAAATCGACCATGATCTCAAGGCAGAGGTTGGCCGGGAGTTAACCGAAGTTCAAGCGCAGCTGGGAGAAAACCTTGCACGCAAGGTAGCAGCCGAGGACGAACTCAGACGAAGCGATATTGTCGCGCCACAGTCAGGGGTCGTTTATCAACTCACAGTCCATACGATTGGCGGTGTGGTCGCACCTGCAGATCCAATCATGCTAATTGTGCCCGAAGGCGACGAGCTCGCGCTGGAAGCGCGAATTCAACCGAAGGATATCGACCAGATCCAGCTTGGTCACAAGGCTATGCTGCGGATGTCGGCCTTCAACCTGCGGACCACGCCGGAATTGACCGGATATGTGAGCCTGATCGCGGCCGATTTGGCAACCGACGAAAAAACAGGCGTTTCCTATTACTTGGTGCGCGTATCGGTTCCTCATGCGGAGCTGACCAAGCTAAAGGACTTAACGCTCGTGCCCGGCATGCCGGCCGAAGCGATGATCCAGACCGCAAGCCGCACAGTGCTTTCCTATCTTGTGAAACCGCTCGCCGACCAGGTGGGTCGCGCGTTCCGCGAGGAATAGAAGTTCAGCTTGAAGCCCAGCTGCGAACGTGAGCGCGATGCAGGCGAAAGTAAGCAGCCGTCCATAGTCGCCATTTCCGATCCCGATCGTCAGCTCACCTTGGTCGTGACGAGGTGGCCGACACGCAAAGACCATCGTCCTAAAGGCACGCATCCTTGGCGTCAGTGGTTGAGCGAAGCTCGCTGAGGCAGGTAGCTCCAACTGCGAGGGTCTGCCATGCCTCAAACGGGCAGCGTTTGTCGCCACCTCGGCGCGATCATTCCTATCGATACGCGTTTGGCATGCCGCAGTTGACACACACACCCAGCATCGTCCAACCCAAGCGCCTCATCAGGGGAGTCCCGGCGAGGGGGTGAGATACTGCTAACAGCACGCAGTGACCCATTGAACCTGATCCAGTTCATACTGGCGTAGGGAGGGTGCGAGGCTCTGCGGGTTGGCGGTCCGGCTTCGGTATTCGGGCAATGCCCGTATTCCAGGCGAAGCGTCACTTCCTCCGCCGCGTGAACTGGGTCTCCGTTGCACTCGAGCAAGGAGGCTCACTCATGAATGGCCACACCCCGACCGTCACCGTCGGCGAACTCCCCGCTTCCAAGAAGGTCCACAAACCAGGCCAGCTTCACCTGGACCTGCGCGTGCCGATGCGTGAGATCTCGGTCCGCCCGAGCGTCGGCGGGCCGCCGGTGACGGTCTAAGATTCGTCCCTTCACTGCGGCGGGAAATTCGAGCCTCGAAGGCAGTCTGTGACCGCCACGGCTGCCAATTCATTGTCAACGACTACTGGCGCCTTGCGACTCGAGGAAAATTGCAGTTTCGTTCATCTCGGCCAGGAGGGAGGCTGATGTGAAGGCTGGTTCAGGGCAACCCGGTTGGCGACCAGCGGATTCTTTGCCCGGATACGCAGTATGGCGCGCAAAACGGGCACGGGGTTGCTCGCTACCATTGTCAATCTCACGGTCAATTTGCTTAGGTTTCCGGGCTTTCCATCAGCGCGTCGTGATAGGCAAAGAACGCCCGGAATTCGTGCGATGCGTCAGCACCAAAAGCCTTCTCGGGATGAAGCTGACTTTTCCTGCGCGGCGAGGACTGCGTTCGCAGATGACGTACGGCGTGTCCGACACATGCGGGAAGCGGCCGATGGCGGGTTGAGTACTGCCCACTATTCTTGGTTACATCAAAGGTCGTTGACCGGAACGACAACACGGCCGCGCACGGCTCCCGCGATGAGTTGTTCGGAAACCTTGACGGCGTCCTCGATCGCAATGCGTTTCACCATGGAATCCAGAAGGGTCGGATCGAGGTCCTCGCCAAGGCGCCGCCAAGCCTCACGTCGCTCGTCAGTGGGACACATCACGCTGTCGATCCCTGCAAGCGTGACGCCACGCAGAATAAACGGCGCGACCGTTGCGGGGAAAGTCATGTCCCCAGCAAGGCCACAGGCCGTCACAACGCCCCTGTATTTCAGTGACGCGCAGACATTGGCGAGCACATATCCTCCCACCACGTCGACAGCGCCCGCCCACTGTTCCCTTGCGAGCGGTTTAGCCGGTTCGCTGAAGTCCGATCGCGGCAGGATACGCTTGGCGCCGAGTTTTGTGAGGTACTGCGCTTCCTCGGTGCGACCGGTAACAGCGGCCACCTCGTAGCCGAGCTTGGCGAGCACGGCGATCGCAACGCTGCCGACGCCACCAGAGGCGCCGGTCACCAAGACCTGTCCACTTGCGGGCGTGAGCCCGTGCCGCTCCAGCGCCATGACGCAAAGCATCGCGGTATAGCCCGCCGTGCCGATGCTCATGGCCTGAGAGAAGCTGAAGCTTGGCTCCAACCGGATCAGCCATTCACCCTTCACCCGGACGACTTCAGACAGTCCGCCCCAGTGGACCTCGCCGACCCCCCAGCCATTCAGAACGACCTTGTCACCGGACCGAAAAGACGGATTGTCCGAGTGTTCGACGACGCCTGCGAAATCGATCCCAGGCACCATCGGGAATCTCCGAACGACCGGCGCCTTGCCGGTGATCGCGAGCGCATCCTTGTAATTCAGCGTCGAACTCGCGACACGGACAGTGACATCGCCCTCTGGTAGCTGCTCCTCCCGCAACTCGGACAGGCCGACGCGCTGCCCATTATCGTCTCTTTCAATCAGAAGCGCTTTAAACATGGTGGAAGCCCCTGTGAATTTCAGATCTATTTGTGCGTCTGCGAGTTTCCTTCACGCGCGCGCCACGCAGCCTGCCGGTCGCCGCACAAGTCGCCCACCTCAACTCTCTCCAATCTCGGCTAACACCTCTTGTGTGTGCTCGCCGAGCAAAGGAGGCGGGCGGTCGGCGGCCATGCGCATGCCGTTGATGGTGATCGGCGACCGAACGCTGGAAATCGAACCTCCTCTTGCGAATTTGCTAGGCAGATCAATTCGTATCTGGCGAGCAATCACCTGCGGATCATCGAAAACATCTTCCAGCGTATTAATCGGCCCTCCCGGCACACCTGCCTTCTCGAGGTGTCCCAGAAGGTCGGCGCGTGAGACCCGCGCCGTCAACTTGAGCATGTGTGGGATCAGGGTGCCGCGGTTGAGCACACGGCCTGCATTGGTGATATAGCGCTCGTCCCGAGCCAGTTCGGGCGCGCCAAGCAGTGTGATCAGCCGAGCGAATTGCGTGTCGTTGCCGCAGGCGACGGTGACATGTCCGTCGGAGACGGGAAACACCTGATAGGGCACTATGGCCGGATGCGCGTTGCCCATGCGCTTTGGCGCCTTACCACTGGCGAAATAGCTCGCCGCGTGATTGGCGAGGATTGCGACCTGCGTGTCGAGGAGCGCCATGTCGATGTAGGCGCCCTTGCCATTTGTGATCCGGTCGTTGAGAGCCGCAAGGATCGCGAGCGCCGAATAGATACCGGTGATGATGTCCGCGAAGGCGATGCCGCCTCTCATCGGCTCGCCGTTCGGCTCACCGGTCAGATCCATGAGGCCGCCCATCCCCTGGATCAACAGATCGTAGCCGGCGCGGTGCGAGTAAGGGCCATCTTGGCCGAACCCGGTGATCGAACAATAGATGATGTCGGGGTTGTCCTTCGACAGCCTCTCGTAGTCGAGACCAAATTTCGCGAGCCCACCGGTCTTGAAATTCTCAATCACGATGTCGGAGCGGGCTGCGAGCTTTTTGACGATACGCCGCCCTGCTTCGGTCTCGAAGTCAACGGCAACCGAGCGCTTGCCGCGATTGCAAGCGTGGTAGTAGGCGGCACTGAGCGGCTCGCCGTCGGCACCCTCGACGAAGGGCGGGCCCCATCCGCGCGTGTCATCGCCCGCGCCGGTGCGCTCGACCTTCACAACATCTGCGCCAAGATCGGCCAGGATCTGCCCAGCCCAGGGGCCGGCCAGGATGCGCGCCAGTTCAAGAACGCGAACGCCAGAAAGCGGTCCGGGCATTCAGTGGTCTCCTCTATAGATCAAGCGATGCCATCCGCTCACATCTGCACCTCAATCAGCCGCGGCCCCGGCTCAGCCAGGGCTTGTGCCAGTGCCTTATTGAGATCATCGACATTGGAGACCGCGCGGCCCGGTACTCCCATGCCCTTGGCCATTTCGACGAAGTCGAGATGCGGCCGGTCCAGCCTGAGCATGTCGAGCGCCCTGTGCGCTGGTTTGCCCACACCGACGCGATCGAGCTCGCCCCGTAGGATCTGGTACATCCGGTTTGCGAACACGATTGTGACGACGTCCAGGCCTTCGCGTGCCTGGGTCCATAGCGATTGAAGCGTGTACATGGCGCTTCCGTCGCCGACCAGGCAAATCACCTTCCTGTCCGGACACGCTATCGCTGCCCCGGTCGCGACCGGCATGGAGAAACCGATCGAGCCGCCCATGTTCTGCAACCAGTCGTGTGGGGGAGCAGCCGCCGTTGGAGGAAAGAAGCCTCGGCCGGTGGTGATGGATTCGTCGACCACGATAGCGTTTTCTGGGATCGCCACCGCCAGTGCCTGGGCAATCGAGGCGTGCGTCAGCGCGCCAGTCGGCTTGGTGATTTCAAGCAGCTGCCGCTGCCTCCGATCCTGTGGTCTGGAACCGACCGCCGCCGCCAGCGCCTCGAGCGCTGCGATGGTATCGTCGGCAGCTGTGGTCATGCGGTGCGTTTTGCAGCCTTGCGCCTTCAGCAAGCTCGGCTTGCCCGGATAGGCAAAAAATGCGACGGGATCGTTGGCTTCAACTAGGACGATATGCTTGAAGTCCTTCAAGGTCGCCAATGCCTGCTCGATCGCGTAGGGGATGCGCTCGATCGCGAATCTTCCTCCGCCACGCGCAGTACGAGGATTGTAAATCTGGCCCAGGACCGCACAGCCGGTCTTGCCGGCGATCTGCGCTAGCAGCGCAAGTCCCCGTTCGGTGAGGGCGCTGCCGGTGACCAGCAACAGCGCCTGCGCGGCGCCGCCATGCAAAACCCGGGCGGCATTATCGACTGCCTCTGCGGAATAGCCGTCGCGCTTGCCGGGGGTCGGCACCTGTGCAATGCCATCGGCATCATTCCAGCCAGCATCAGCAGGCAGGATCAAGGTCGCAATCTGAGGCGGTGCGCCCCTTGCGGCCGCGATTGCCGCAGCTCCGTCCGCGGCGACCGATCTGGCGTCAGGCGAGGTCCGCACCCAGCCTGACATCGGCCTCGCCAGACCCTCGACGTCAGAAGCCAGCGGAGCATCGTACCCGATATGGTAGACCGCATGCTCACCAACAATGTTGACAATGCCGGAATTGGCCTTCTTTGCGTTGTGGAGGTTGGCGAGACCATTGGCGAGACCGGGGCCGAGATGCAGCAGTGTCGAGGCGGGCGAACCCTTCATACGGAAGTATCCGTCGGCGGCGCCCGTCACGACACCCTCGAACAGGCCGAGCACGCAACGCATGCCCTCGACCCTATCGAGCGCGGCGACGAAATGCATCTCCGAGGTGCCGGGATTGGCAAAGCAGACGTCGACACCGCCTGCCACCAATGTCCGCACCAGACTTTCCGCACCGTTCATAGGCTTAGTTCCTCTTTGCAAATCTTCTTGTGTCGCAGTGAGGGCAAGCCCGACTGCCGTCGAGTGGACGGTCTTTTCGACCCAGAACGTCGCAGGGGTTTTGCTGTCCCGCCGTTGCCTCGATCGGGCCCATACCCTCAGGCGCTCTCAAACACCGCGGGCATCAGTTTGCGCGCGGCCGATAAATGGCTGTGTGGACAACGCGAGCGATGGCTGTGGCTGCATTGGCTACGATTAGGCCATCGAGCTCGACGAAACGGTGTCCCTTGCGCTCGTAGTTTCCGGTGACCCTGGCGCGCACCGTGAGTTCGTCGCCGACCCGAGCGGCGGCAAAGTGGTCGACCTTACTGGCGACATGTATCCAAGGCCCCAATTCGACGTTGTGCGAGAGCGCCCAGTTGAACAGACGCGGCAACTGACCGGGATGCGACAGCCCCTCGCGCGCATATATGGGGTCGCGCTCGCGCGTGTCGGCGACGTACTTGTCGGCCCATTCCTTCGTTATGCGTAAGGGACGGATGCCGAGCAGACGACCGACCTGCAGCGAAGTCTCGTCGGCAGGCTCCCGCTGCGCCACTGCGGCCGACGCGATAAAATTATCGATCGCGGGCGGCTTGGTGTTGGTCATCGCGGCGTGGCCGGTGGCGCAAATCTCGCCACGGCTTGCAAGCTCGATGTCGAGGCCGCCATTTGCCTCCCTAGCCGTAACCGTCGCGGTGTCACCCTCGTAGACGGGCTTGAGAAAGCGAGTTTCAAGACTGCCGGACGCAAGAAAGCTGCGACCCCAGCGGGCGACGGGCGGGTGGGCCATGTAGGCGTAGACGTCGACTCCGGGCACGAGCCCACCAGAGAAGCCGAACCGCCGCGCGACTTCGTCGTCGTGGATCTTGTTTTCGGAATCCCAAGCGCTGTTGTAGGCCACAACAGCGTAGGCTTCGAGGGGGGCAGTCGACATCGAAGGTCCTCTAAGTAAAATGGATCGGCGCTGCCGCTGCAACGCCGCCTTTGCGCCTGCGCCGGGATTGCTCCAGCGCTCCCGGCTCGGTGTGATGGAGCGGCGAATGGCCACTGACGACAAAAGTGAGCGCCGACGGCCGTTCGACGTCACCTTGCCCGGAGTTCACGGCCGGGGCACGACCTCTAGATCGGCGGCACCTCGCAACCGAATGAGGTCGCATGCCGCTCGGAAAGCGCGGCACTGCGACGGCACTGCCGCGGAGGCTGCAAGGTGTGTCGTGAAACGCCCGGCTGGACCAGAGCGCTCGAGCCGTCGCGTTACGCCTGTGGCGCTTCGACGATCCTGGTCTTGAAGTTTGCCGGCGCCACGATCTCGATGACTTCGAAATCCTCGGAGCAGGCAATCTCGCGATGCGGAATGCCCGGAAACTGATTGACGCAGTCGCCTGCGCGGATCGTCTTCTGGCCTTGGCCGGCATATTCGTAAGTGGCCCAGCCGTTCAGGACGTAGACCATCTGGAAGGTGCAGTCGTGGACATGCCATTGCTGCACTTCATCTTTCGTCTTCTTGCCGTTGTGACGGACCAGATGCGCGATGTAGTCGCCATTGGTGCTGCCTTTGATACCAAGATCTCGGTATTCGAATATCTCCCGCATGCCGGGCGTCCACTTGGCCGAGGTCGCGACATCGTGGTTGAATTTCCATCCGTTGGTGCTGTTGGTCACGTCTTCCTCCCAAACAGTGTTGGATTGGGTTAGCCAATCGCCTTGAAACGATAGGGGTGCGCCGAGTGCAGGGGGCAACCCCTAGGCCCGTCAACAGAGTACGCACATAGTTTTACCTATAATTTTGGAAAGTCAACAGATTTTTCCACAATCGTTGAGAGTTTCCATTTCGAGCCGTGAGGCACCAGTGATTTATCACGCACGGAATTGACTCTTCGTATTTTCCGCAATTATCACTTTGTCGGAAAATATTGGAATTGTGGATATGGGCCTGCGTTGTCCATTGGGTCGCAATGCGCGGATGAGGAACCGCGCTGCCGACAAGCCAAAGTTCCTCAGGAGCCAGAGATGAATCGACTGACTGGGAAGACGGCAATCGTGACGGGCGGCGCGAACGGGATCGGCCGCGCTTTCTCCATTCGGCTCGCAGCGGAAGGCGCGAATGTCGCGATTGCCGATATCGCCGACGGCGTGCACACGGTCGCTGCAATCAAGGAGGTGGGTGGGAATGCGGTCGCGGTTCGCTGCGACATGACCTCAGAAGCGGAAATCGCGGCAATGGCCAAAGTGGCCGGCGACACTTTCGGCGGTTGCGACATCCTTGTTCACAACGCCGGAATCTATCCGACGACCTTATTCGAGCAGATGAGCTTCGCCGAATGGCGTCATGTGCTCGCTCTCAATCTCGACTCGATGTTTCACCTGACCAAGGCCGTGTTGCCGAACATGAGAGCGCGCGGGTGGGGCCGGATCATCGCCATTTCATCGACGACATTCCATTCCGGCATCGCCTGTAAAACCCACTACAGCGCCAGCAAGGCCGGGCTGATCGGTTTCGCACGCTCGTTGGCAAGCGAGGTCGGCGAATTCGGCATTACAGTCAACACGATTGCCCCCGGTTTCATCCGCACCGCGACTACCGAAAGCGGTCCGGAGTCCGACCGGTTTGACTCGCACGCTCAGCAGCAGGCCATCAAGCGCACCGGGATTCCGGAGGATCTGGTCGGCCCGATGGCTTTCCTGGCTTCGGACGATGCCGCTTTTGTTACGGGACAGACCATCCTCGTAGATGGCGGTTGGCGTTTCATTTGATCGACAAAGGTGTGCGGTCGGCATTCTCACTGGCGGCGGCACGTGGCAGCAACCAGAGCGTCGCTGAGTAGTTGGCCGCGCGCTGGTCGGGACGGCAAGCGTGTCATGCGACGCCATCAACATGGTTCGCGCCGCCAGTATCATGGCCCGTCGATCTTCCAGCACCCATCGCTTGTCGTCTTGGGATCGCATATTGACTTCGCATCGATCAAGGATTATTCGAATTCTGCGAGGATTGTGGAAAATTTCATATAAATGGAAAATCCTTGACGCTTGTCGATTGCATGATCGCGGCTCCCCATTCCGCCTGAGGGCACGGGAGGAGGCAGTCGCGAAGACGGCCGCCGAAATGTACGCGGGAGAATGCAGCATGAGAGCTAAATTAATCGGTATCGGATCGAACAGATTGCTCGCTAGGGTCTCTGATACCTCGTCACCGGTCGCGAGGGCCATGTCCCTCGCCCGTTTTGATGAAGCTGGGCTGTTGATCGGATTGATCGTCCTCGTCCTGATCATCGGCATTCCGCATCCGGAATTCTTCGAGTTTGGCTCGATCAAGACTCTGCTCCGGCAATGCGCCCTCGTCGGCATCATGGCTTTCGGCATGGTTTATCTCGTGTCGATGACCGAGATTGATTTATCGGTCGGCGGCATCTACGCGGTCGCCGTGACTGCAAGTGCCCTCATGATAAAAAGCGGAATCGATCCCTGGATCGCCGTGCTCCTGTCGCTCTTCATCGGCGCTGCCCTCGGAGCGTTCAACAGCATTGTCACTGCTGCCCTCGACGTGCCGCTCATCATCGTCTCGCTCGGCACGCTATCGGTCTTTTTCGGGCTCAATCTCATCATTTCCGACGCCAGTCCCATCTTCGGCATGCCGCGCGACCACCTGTTCTTCAGGATTTTCGGCGGTGAATTCCTGGGATTGCCAGCGTCCGCCTGGGTGATGTTCGCCGTCGGCGTGGCGCTCCACTTCCTGTTCTTCCACACGCGCTTCGGAGCAACGGTTCGAGCGATTGGGGCGAACCGCGCAGCGGCCGACTTTATCGGCGTCAAGGTTGACCGCGTCCGCCTCTACGCGACAGCGCTTACCGGGATGCTCTGTGCGCTGTCGGCCGCGATGACACTCGCCTATTTCAAGGCGGTCGATCCCTCCATGGGAGAGCAGAAGGAGCTTCTCGTGATCGCGGCGGTCGTGATCGGAGGCACGTCGCTCGCGGGAGGTTCCGGAACGATCCTCGGCGCCTTCCTTGGCGTGCTTATCATCAATGTCATCGACAGCGGTATCGTCTTCTTCGGGGTGGACCCCAATTACGCGCGCTTCGTTACCGGCTGCGTCATCCTGGCGGCGATCGCTCTCGATCGCTTTGTGAAGCGCCGGCGCCAGCTGTCCGACGAACTCCAATCTCACCTCTAAGTCGTGAAGACCAAACCGATCGGCCAGCAGAGCCGGCGACACCACCAACTGAAAACCTGGGAGGAAGAAATGAATTGCACAACCGCGTTGCGCAAAGTGATTTTGACGAGTCTCTCCTGTATGGCTCTTATCGCAGCTGACGGCACGGCGTGGGCGGGGGACAAACCTCTGCGTATCACCTCGCTGCTGCCGACCACCGTCCAGGAGTGGACTGTCGAGATCAAGGCGGGCGCCGAAGCTGCCGCAAAGGACCTCGGCTTCCCTGTCGAACTTCGGTTCGAGGGGCCTTCTAGTTTCGATCCGTCCAAACAGGCGGCGATGTTCCAGAACGAAGTGCTGAGATCGCCCGACGCCATCATCATCACCAACATCGCAGCCCCTCTTTTCATCGAGCCGGTGCTCGAGGCGCAGAAGAAGGGCATCAAAGTTGCCTGGATAGACTCGGCGCCCTCGTCCGACTTCCATGACGGGTTCTTTGTGAGCGCCGACCCTACGGAGATGGGTCTCGCCGCGGCGGCCGTGATTGCCAAGACGCTTGAGAAAAGCATCGGCAAGCCGGCGGATGAGATCGAAGGTAAAGTAGAGATCGGTTCGTGCGTTCCCGGCCTTGCCGTTCTCGAGAATCGCGTCGTCGGCACGCGCAATGGCCTCGCCAAGCTCATGCCGAAAGTCAAAGTTCAGGATACTGTGGCCACCAAGCCAGATCGCGAGGGTAGCTTCGCGGCCTGGAACCAGGCGATCCGCAAACACCCGGATGCTCTGGCTTATCTCGATGCCTGCGAGGCAGGGCAACAGAACATCGCCAGGATCATCGCCGAGAACAAGCTGAAAGCGACTAGCGTCGCTTTCGACGTCCCGGAGGACATTCGCCAAGCGGTGAAAGACGGCATTATCCCTGCCGCCATCCCGTCGAGCTTCTACGCCCAGTCCTACATGGCAGTCTATCTCACAGCCAAGGCGTTACACGAAGGCAAGCCTTTGCCCAAACACTGGCTGAAGATTTCGCCGCTCGTTCTCGATTCTTCGAACATCGACGCTTACATCGAGGGATGGAAGGACCCGGTCACCGGACTCAGGCAGTTCTACGGCCCCGAGTTCGATCGTGCCAAAGCGTTGGCCGACAAGGGAGAGTTGGCGCCGATTGCCGACTACGACAACCCGCCGATTCAGTAACGCTTGAGCCGCTGAGCCGGTCCTCGCCTGCTCGGCATATTTGCGGGAGGGATGCTTGGTGACCCAGACGGTCTACTCTGTGAGAGGCGTCACAAAACGGTTCGGCCGGCAGGTTGCTCTTGATAATGTCAATATCGATATTCAAGAGGGATCTGTCCTCGGCCTCGTGGGCTCCAATGGCGCCGGCAAGTCGACGCTGATGCGCTGCCTTGCGGGAGCCCTGAAGCCCGACCAGGGTGAACTCGTTCTCGCCGGTCGTCAGCTCCACATGAACTCGATGCACGAGGCCTGGCAGGCGGGCATCGCGTTCGTGTCGCAGGAATTGAATCTTTTCCCGGCGCTCAGCATTGCAGAGAACCTCTGCCTTGTTCCAGGGCGCAGAGGCTGGCGTTCAGCGGCACGTATGGCCGATGAGGCAGGCCCGGTGCTTGAACGCCTCGGCTTTCGCGCCAATCTTGCCGCGCCGCTCGGGTCACTCAGCCTCGCCGACCGCCAGCTCGTTGAGATCGCCCGCGCTCTGCTCCAGAATCCAAGGGTGTTCATTCTCGACGAGCCGACCTCGGCTCTTCATGCTTCCGAGGTCGATCGTCTCCACAATATACTTCGCGAGCTCAAGTGGTCGGGTACTGCAATTGTCTACATCTCGCACTTCATCGAGGAATTGCTCGGCGTTTCCGATACCGTAGCGGTGCTTCGGGACGGAAGGCGCGTAACCCTTCCCGAGCGCCCCGGCCCACCGCCCCTGCCGGACGTTGTAACCGCGATGCTTGGGGACAAGCCGACGAACCTGTCGCCGACCAAAGGCGGGGCCAGGGAGACTATTTCAACGGAAAATCCTCTCCGCCTAACCAATCTCAGGGGACCGATTGCCCTTTCAGTCGATAGGATGGAGGCGCGCCGCGGCGAGGTCGTCGGCGTCGCTGGCCTTGCCGGAGCCGGCGTCGAGGAGCTTTTCGCCGTGCTGTTCGGCCGCCTGCCGGTGGTCCGCGGCGAGATCTCCCTGCCCTCCGGCGGCAGGCACAAGGCGAACAGCGCCTCGGCAGTCGCAAACGGTATCGCCTATGTTCCGGCCGATCGCAAGCGGCTGGGCCTGGCCCTCGATCAATCGATCGCCGACAACGTATCTTCGGTTCGAGGGCTGGGCCTGGGACGCGATGGGTTTGTCATCAGCGGTCGCCGCCAAGCCGAAAGGGCCAGGCAGCGCTGCGCCGCAACCGGCGTCAAGATGGCTTCAGTAGGACAGGCCGTCGGGAGCCTGTCCGGCGGCAACCAGCAGAAGGTTGTCTTCGCGAAGTGGATCGAGGCGGATCCAACTCTGCTTCTACTCGACGATCCGATGCGCGGTGTCGACATTGGCGCCAAAAGTGAACTGTACGCGCTTATCCGCCAGCTCGCCGCGGAGAAGCGGGTCGTTGTCATCTATTCCAGCGACCCGGCCGACTACATCGCTGTAGCTGACCGCGTGCTCGTGTTCAACGGCGGCAAAGTCGCCGATGAGCTTTCCGGCAACCAGCTTACCGAACACAGGATCGTGACCTCCATGAACGGTAGTTCGGGCGTATCTGCGTGCGTTTGAAGGAAGGACGACCGATGAAAGTCTTGACGGGAAACGCCGACATTGGCTGCATGGCCCGAGCTCGCTTGACGCGCGAGGCAGTCGTCAAGGGCCTGACGATTCTTGCCCGTGGAAGATCCGAATAGATGCCGGGTGGCAGCAGGAAATTCTTGGATGCACCAAGATTTTACGAAACAATTCATCCAGATTGATGCCGCTGTTATTGGACTCGACGCAGGAAACACACCGATCGCCTACAGTTTCGGCGCCAGGCTCGTGTCAGCTTGTCCGCCAATCCTCGCCGAATTTGTTGAGCAGCAAATGCAAATTGTGGATTATCAGATTGCCTTCGGCTACATGAGCGTATCCCAGTGTCGAAGCGCATCAGCCACCCGTTTAGACAGCTCAAGGTTTGGATGATCATGTCGTTCGCGGAATTGATGGCCGCAGACAGAGCCGAAGTTCAATGGAGGAAACCGCACTCCGCAAGTGTGGTTCGATAAAAGGATGCAGAAATTGGAAGCCATTGGCGGCAAGACAACGCTCGCCGAGGACGTTTACGACCGGATACGTTGGGATATCGTCCTGGGCCGGCTCCAGCCGGGCAACGTACTCCGGTCTGACTGGATGCGAGAGCAGTATCAGGTCGGCATCAGCCCGCTTCGCGAGGCTCTCACTCGACTGACATCGGAAAGACTAATTATTGCCGAGAGCCAGCGCGGCTTCCGGGTAGCGCCTCTTTCTGCCATCGAAGTCAAGGACGTGCTTGAGACCCGGCTCTTGATAGAGACGCGTGCCTTGCGCCAGTCCATCGCTGCAGGCTCCGTGGAATGGGAAGGCAAAGTCTTATCGGCTTATCACATCCTGTCGCGTAAGAAAATTCCGCAGCCCGGGGACGACGATATCCTTGAGTGGTTTCGCGATCACAAGCGCTTTCATATGGACCTTCTTTCAGCGTCGCACTCCGCGTGGCTGCGGCATCTTTCCGGTCTACTGTTCGATCAATCCGAGCGATTTCGAATCGTCCGAATGCTGAATGTGGCCGAACCAACACTGCGACGGGACGTTGACAAGGAACACAAGCGCATTGTCGATGCCTGTCTGGCAAGGGACCCCGATGAAGCCTGTCGTGCGCTCGTCGATCATTATACTGCGACTGCAGACGCGGTTCTCGCGAACTTGGCGAAAGGCGAGGCTGCTGACCGCGAAAACGATGAAGGCCGCGATAGATCGTGGTCCTGAGGGCGCGCCAGATGCGCCCGTTCGTTGGTGAACTCGCTGACAGGCCGGCTTCAATCCGTGATCGTTTCGCCGGCGGTGTGATGCGTCCTCGCGTCGTGCTGCATCCGAAAATGCTTCCTTAAGGAGGCGCTTGAGCCTCGGCTTTTGCCGGGCATCAAAATGGGGGCAAGCTCAAATTGGAAATTGCCGTATCGGAAATTCCGTTGGATGGCTTTGCTTTTTCCACAGGCTCGACTGTCCTGACTCGACGTTCGATAGGAAAGACAGTGAGGCGGTATCGCTCCGCGAGAAAACCCCAGAGTCCCTGCCGAGCGAATAGCATGATGACGATGGCAAGCAGGCCCAGCAAGATCATGTACCAGGCGCCATAGTTGGCCGTCGTCTCGCGCAGAAGAAAGTAGACCGCCACGCCGACGAACGGCCCTTCGATGCGCCCTATGCCGCCAATGACGACGATGAAGATGATCCCGGCCGACCATTCCATCACATCGAAGGCCGAGCCGGGGCTGATGCGCAGCTTTTGCAGGAAGATTAACGCCCCGACCATACCCGTAAACGCAGCGACGGTTACAAAGACGCCAAGCTTGAGTCGGAATGAATCGATTCCGACCGACGCGGATGCGCGCTCATTGTCGCGTACGGCGGTGAGCGCGAGCCCGAATCTCGAGCGCAGCATTGAGTAGACAAGAGCCACCGAACCGACGGCAATGGCCAGCGCGGTGAGGTAGATAATCAACTCCCTGCCGTCTGTCGTCGGCGAGATGTCGCGGATGGCCTGGATCGGCAGACTCATGCCAGACCCGCCGCCCAGCGGAATTTCAAAGAACACAAGCTTGAAGACCTCGGCGGTCACCCAGGTGCCTATGGCGAAATAGGGGCCGGAGAGGCGGAACATCAAAATGGCCACCGGCAGCGACACAATGCCGGCGAGGATGCCGGCCAGCGGCAGAGAAATCAGTGGGGAAAGGCCGCCATAGACGACAAATGCAAACAGCATGTAACCGCCAAATCCCGAAAATGCCTGCTGCCCCACCGACAGGAGCCCGGCGTAGCCGGCGAGCAGGTTCCACATCTGGGCGAGCGCCAAAAAGTAGCAGATCTCCACGATCAGCCGCATGGAGCCCCGGTCTCCCGTCAACGGCACCAGCAGCAGCACGACAACGCACGATACCATGATGACAAGTGCGGCCTTGGACGCGGTCGTTGCCCGAGCGACGATGTAAGTTTGATTGGTCATCAGTGCTGCACCTTGGGGAAAAAGCCGGTCGGTCGGAGCAGAAGCACGACTAGAAAAACGATATGGCCGGTCATGATTTGGAACTGCGGATCGATCTGGCCGCCAATTGCTTGGGCGAGACCAAGCACGATGCCCCCAAACAGCGTGCCCCAGATGCTGCCGAGACCACCGATGATCACGGCCTCGAAGGCGAAGAGTAGTCGCACCGGTCCGGAAAACGGATCGAAGGTGGTCCGTACGCCCATCAGCACCCCGGCGATAGCGATGACCACCATGCCAATTCCCGTGGCAACCGCAAAGACCCGTTTGGTATTGATGCCCATCATCCGGGCGGCTTCCGCATCGTCGGAAGTCGCGCGAAATTCCCGGCCAAGCTTGGTATTGTAGAACAACGCCTGCAAAGCAACGATGGTGGCGATAGCGATGGCGAAGACGGCAAGCGGATAAATCCCGATGGCGATATCGTTTCCCAGGCGGAAGCTTGCGGTCTCGATCGGACCGAGGTTGAGCTTGCGATTGTCGGCCGTGAAGACGTCAAAGAGGGCGTTCTGGATAACGATGGACAGGCCAAAAGTCACGATCATTGGGGGCAACATGTCATCGCCGAGCGTCCGGTTTAGGACCAGCAGCTGGACGAGGTAGCCGAAGAGGAAAAACGTTGGCAGAACGATGACGAGCGACATCAAGGGCCCGACACCCAACGCCTGGACGACAACATAAGAAGTAAAGCTCGCCAGTACGATCAGATCACCATGTGCGATGTTGACGAGCCGCATGACACCGAAGACCAAGCTGAGGCCGATCGCAAAAAGGGAATAGACTCCGCCAAGCAGAAGGCCCTGAAGCAATGTGCTGATCCACTCCATCTGCTAGACTCCGAAATACGCGTTGCGAATTGCTGCAAGAGACATCTCGTCCGCGCGTCCTTCCAGCGAAACGCGGCCTTCCATAAGGCAATAGACGCGGTCCGCGACGCTGACGGCACGGACGAGGTCCTGCTCGACGATGACGATGGAGAGCCCTTCTTCCTTTAGCTTCGCGATGTTGCGGTACAAGTCCTCGATAATGACCGGAGCGAGACCGAGGCTGATCTCGTCGCACAGGAGTGAGGTAGGATTAGACATCAATGCGCGCCCAATGGCCACCATCTGCTGCTGACCTCCTGACAGTGCTGTACCCGAAAGCCGGCGGCGCTCCTTCAGTCCGGGAAAGACCTCATAGACGCGCTCAAGGGTCCACGGCCCCTTGCGCGCACAATGCGCGCCCAGCAAGAGATTTTCCTCGACGGTGAGCGACGGAAAGAGCCGCCGGCCCTCCGGCACCATGGCAATGCCACTGGCGATTGCCGTATGGGCTTCTCGCCCTCCACAAGGAGCGCCGTCGATAAACACCATTTCCGGACTGGTTTTGATCAGCCCGGTGATCGCCTTCATGACCGTGGACTTGCCTGCCCCGTTGGCGCCGATAATCGCGGTCGTCTCGCCGTCGCGCAGGATAATATCGACCCCAAACAATGCCTGAAAGTCCCCATAATAGGCCGTCAGCCCTTTGGTCTCGATCGTACTCATTCTGGCTCGACTCCCAGATAGATCCGTCGCACCTCCGGCGATTGAATAACTTCCCGGGGCTTGCCGTCGCAGATGATACGGCCGCCATTGAGGACGATAAGCCTGTCAACGGTCGCGATGAGCGCATGCACGATATGCTCGATCCAAATCAGCGTCACGCCGGTCTCACGAAGATCGCGGATGGTGTTGATCAGGGCCTGCGTTTCAACTTCGGTTAATCCGCCCGCAATTTCGTCGAGCAACAAAAGACGAGGCCGGGTGGCAAGCGAACGGGCGAGTTCGAGGCGTTTGCGCTGCAACAGGGTCAAGCGACCTGCAGGCTTGTTGACTTCGCCCATCAACCCGGTGCGGTGCAGGATTTCAATGCAACGATCTTCCGCTTCGGCGACTGTCGTGCCAGAGCCGAACACAGCTGCAGTAAGGACGTTTTCAAACACCGTCATTTTGCCGAACGGCTGCGGTATCTGATAGCTGCGCCCGATGCCCAATCTGCTGCGCTGATACGGCTTCATGTCATTGATCGACCGCCCGTCGAACAGGATATCTCCGCTGTTCGGTCGATCGTCGCCGGCAATCAGGTTGAACAGCGTCGATTTACCGGCACCGTTCGGACCGATAATGCCCAGCCCCTCCCCCTGGCTGACGGAGAGATCGATGCCTTCTGCAATGACGATCTTCCCGAAGGCCTTGTCGAGTTGGCACAATTCGAGAATCGGCGGCGCGCCCATGCCCCTCAATTCCTCTATGATTTTGATTGCGGTGGCCGGAACTCGCGCATCCCGGCCACCCGGCACGATCAGGACGTGGCTTCCGCAGGCCCGGCAACAGGCACGTCACGCGCAGAAACATTGCTGACGATAATTGGCTCAAAGGGGTGTTTGCCGCCCTTGGTCATACGCCATTGGGCGCCCGTCAACGGCGTTATGACGACATTCGGTGCAGGGCCGGATCCGGCAACGATTGGACCCTGTATGGTTGGAAGATTGGTCTTGAACAACGCTTCACGGTTCGCCTCCCGATCACCTCCACCGGATCTCTTCAGCGTATCTATGGCCGTTTCGAGCGTCGCGTGAACAGTGCCGATGATCTGGTTCCATTGCCGACCGGTGCTGCTCTCGAATGCCGCCGCGTAATCTGCCGCGGTTTGACCGGTGATCGAGCTCTTGTAGGGAAACGTCGGGTGCCAGAAAAGATCGAAACTGTGGTTCTGTGCGAGCGGCCCGAGCTGCTCTGCAGTGCTGGCAAAGGCGAGCGCCGCAGCCGTCGTTGCCGCCTTCGCTTTGAACCCCTGCTGGGCCGCCTGGGTCCAGAACGTCGTCCAGTCCGGAGCCAGCACATTGCCGGAGATGATCTCGACGCCGCTTTTCTTGAACAATTGGATGATCGAACTGTAATCATCCGTAAGATCCTGATACCGGCCGGGGTCGACGAGGGTGTAGGCCTGCTCCTGCAGAAGCGGTGGGAAACCTTTGGCGAAGCCTTGACCGTCCGTATTGTTTGGCCACAGGGCGCCCACGACTTTGTTGGTCTTAAGCTGGCGCCAAATGTCCATGTATGTGGCCGAGACTTCGGAAAAGCCCCAGAACATGTGCAACTGATAGCGAAATGGCTTGTCAGGAGTCGCTCCACGCCCGGAGACCTGCGTTTCCCAGGGTGTAATCGAAGAGACCAACGGCACACCGTTGAGTTCGCACTGGTCTGCAACTGGCGTAACCGTGAGCGAATGGATGGAGGCGCACATTATGTCGACGCCCTCGCGCAGGATGAGATCGGCCGCGACTTCGGACGAACGATTTGCGTTCGACTGGCAGTCGCGGACAACGATTTCCACCGCGCGTTTGCTCCCCCCGTCGACGGTTATGCCGCCAGCAAGGGCCGAACGAAGGTTCTCGAGGACGAATGGATCGCCGGCCGCGGCCCCGGCCAAGGGCCCGGTTGATGGGGAAACGAAACCGATCCGCAACGGTCGCGATTGAGCAATCGCCGGCGCTGCAAGCGCGGATGCCGCGATGGCTACGGTGCCTTTCAGGAAGTCCCTGCGCGTTCCGTTGAATACACTTACTATCTTGTTCACTTGTTTTATCCTCCCATGCATAGTCGGCCGTCTCTCCAAAGGCCGAGGTTTCAAAAAACCGCCAGTAAGCTTTCTCTTATTTTTGTCCCTCCGAGCCGATCCAGTTCATGCAGGCTCGCTACGCGCGGCCTCAATCCATGACCATCCCGCCGTCGACGTGGTACGTGCCGCCCGTCATGTTGCGGCCAAGGTCGGATGCGAGGAAGGCGACCATCCCTGCTACGTCCCTAGGTTCCTGAGGATGGCCCATCGGGACGTTTGCAAAGAAGTTTCTTTTGGCCTCGGCCAGGGACACGCCTGCAGCGTCTGCAATCTCTTGCGCGATGCCCTCATGGAGTGGCGTCTCGAGAATTCCCGGGCAGACAGTGTTGAAGGTTATGCCCGTCGTTGCGAATTCCGCGGCGAGGCTCTGGGTAAGACCCATCACGCCGAACTTCGACGTACAATAGTGGGAAAACGGAGCGTATCCCTTCTTCGAGGTCACTGATCCGAGGTTGATCACCCGACCCTTGCCACGTTCCACCATGCCCGGAAGGACGGCACGGGTCACGATGAACTGACTCTTGAGATTAATATCGAGGATTCGATCCCACTCAGCCTCGTCCATCTCCAGGAAAGGCACACGCTTCGACGCGCCGGCGTTGTTCACCAGAATATCGATTGGGCCCAAGGATCCGGCAACGGCCTTTTCCATAGCAAAAGCTGAGTCCCAAGAGGTCACGTCCAGCTTGAACGGCTCTACCCTGCCCCCCACCTTTTTCGACAGGCGCGAAGCGGTCGATTTGGCCGCATCCAGATTGATATCGGCAATTGCGACGGCTGAACCCAGTTCGGCAAGCATTTCGCTGATAGCGGCGCCGATGCCCATAGCACCACCTGTGACGATGGCAACCTTTCCCTTGAGCCACATCATTTCCATTTGATCATTCCTTTCGCGTGCTGCCGATTCGGGACGAGTTGAAGGAAGGGCGTAAGCGATGTGCTGGCTACCCCCGCTCAGCCTCCTGACCGGCCCGTGTGTAGATGCATCACCGCGCCCCACAAGGAGCGCAAACTGTGTTCGTCGCGACTTTCTAGTGTGACTTATTCGAGGAACCCATCTGGCGGTCCGCTCCCCCACATGTTTGCTGCAAACTGAATGTCCTCCCAGACTTTCCCTTTTTGGGGAAAGTCTTGGTGACTCGGACGGGGCTCAAAGCTTCCAAGTGCCTCATTCACCTGGTCAAGCTCACAGAACAGTTCGATTATCTGCCCGTCAGGATTGCGGTAATAGATCGAAATATTGTGTCCGATCCCATGACGCACCGGTCCCCAAACCAGCGGAATGCGATCTCTGGCAAGCCAGTCACAGGCATCGCGTATGTGAGACCAATCGCGCAACTCGAATGCTATGTGGTGCATCTTGCTATTGCGACCGGCGACCAGGTTGACCGTGTGGTGATCTGGCCCACATCGCATGAAAGCAAAGAAATCGCCCATCCAGTCACTGACTTTGAACCCGAGGACATCGCGATAGAAGCCGACGACGCCCTGAACATCGGTCACATTGAACGCAACATGGCCGAGCTTGTTGGGCGATATGCCGCAACGCTGGAAATCCACCCCAGCGGGAACGGCCTGGACAAATGTTTCGATCCTTGTGCCTTTAGGATCGTAAAACACAATCGCATCCTTGATGGAGGGCTGAGGGTCAGCCTGGCGCTCTGTTTTCAGCCCATGAGCTCTGATCTGGTTCTCGTATTCGCCAATATCCGCTGTCGGCGGCAACTGGAAACCGAGCGCCTCGCACCTAGCTTCAGAGCCCTCGCGAAGGACTAGCGAGTGGTGATCGCCGCTCGTCGATAGGTAGGCCACTTTGCCGTCACGTTCGACGAGAGTGAGGCCCAAGATCTTTGTGTAGTGGTCGATCTGACCTTGCAGGTTGGGCGTCTGGAAGACGGCATAGACGATGCGATTGACATTGACCATCACACTGCTCCTTTCAAACAAATCTGTTGCACAGTGTGCCCAGTCCTTCGACCGTGACGCTTACTTGATCGCCCGCCTTGAGGAACTCGCGGGGATTGCGCCCGTAGCCGACCCCCGCCGGGGTTCCGGTAGCGATAATGTCGCCGGGCTCCAGCGTCATCATGCCGGCCAAATGAAGCGTGATATCGGCGACGCCAAAAATCATTCGGCTGGTATTGGATTTCTGCTTGACCACTCCATTAACGGCAAGCTCGATGCCCAGCGACTGCGGGTCATCTACAAAGCGCGCCGGGGTGATCCACGGGCCTGTCGGTTGGAATTGGTTCCAGCCTTTCTGCATGACCCAGTCGATACCCACAGATGGTCGTGAAGCAATCCAGTCGCGGGCAGAAACGTCATTTATGACCGTATAGCCGGCTACGGCCTGCAAGGGGTCACCGCCATCGCCGGGACCGTAGCGGCGACCAATGACAACCCCCAGCTCGGCCTCCCAATCAACCATGCTTGCACGCGCAGGCAGCCGAATCTCTTCACCGTGAGCCGCCAGCGCTACCTGGGGCCGCATAAAGCCGTATGGAAACTCAGGTCTTTCGCCCGCAGCCATTTCCTGATTGTGCTCACGGTAATTTGTACCAATGCAAATCAGCTTTCTTGGATTGGCAATTGGAGTGCAATAGGAAACGTCGGCTGGATCCGCACCCGGCGCGACCACCCTTGCGCATCGTTCCGCAAGTAGTTCGTCATATTTGGCCCAGTCGGCAAATATGCTCTCAAGATCCGTTGGAGCTCCCTCCCCCAGAATCTCGGCGAGAGGGTGAACCCGCATACCAACCAATACCAGTGGCGACAGGCTGCCACCCAAGCGACCGGTTCCAAGCTTGTAGGCAACCATAGTTCTAGCTCCTGCCTGCGGCCGGCATGGGCCGTTCTGCACTCCGAGTAAGGACCGAGATTTCGTTCAATTGGGTTGCATCCATCGCCGGACCGAACGTTTGAGCGGCGCCAAAATGGGCTGTCGAGGGAGGCTCGCCGGCGGAGCCAGTCGGATCGAAATGCCTGCAATTCATTTGGAAAGATTCCCCAGTTTGGAAATTGCTGATATTTTCCAATATACCGCAACCCCGCTTGTGTCAATTTCAAGCAGGGAAAATTCTCTTAGGTCGAATATGGAAAACGCGAACCACCCGGAGGTCGATGCCGAATTGGGAAACAGTACGGTTGTTGAGAATCGCTAAAGATGTGGCTCTCGCGGGCTGGCACACGATCGAAGAGGTATGCGTCGAATGATGCGAGCGAGCGCCGCGATCGCGGGATGGGGTCCAATTTTCAGGAGAGCGCGGATCTTTGTTGCCTGGTGTCTCTTCGATGGGAACTACAGCAGCTTGCTTTGGTATCCTTGCGAGCACCGATCGCGCGCTATGCTGGATTCGGTTCGATTTGGGAGAGATTGGACAGATGACCGAAAATGATCATCCAACGGCCCGCGCCCAGCGCTCGGTTTCATCGTCGGTCTGCTGGACGAACTGCGCCAGTTGACCGCTTCGCAGGGGCTTGAACTGATCAGTTATCTCGACGCCGCTTTCATAGAATCCCGCGATGCCATCAGAAGAGAGCGCTCACGCGATCAATCCAAAGACAGTGATCCGCGTTGCGGAGGTAATTTAAGCCACTGTCCGCAGCGGTCAAACGGACCAGACTCTCCGGCGCTTCAGCAAATCGTATAAGGCAGTTCGCTGCGCCGGTTATGATCTACTGTGATTTTGCTCTTAAGAGGCGGGATGGCGCGCTGGGTGCAATCCCGCCGCTCACAAATTCGGCATGACACCCCGATGGGGTCGAATGCCGAACTGTTGGTGAAATCCAGCCGGTCCGCGTAGACGAAATCGCCGGCATAGGAAATCTCGCACCCAAGCGCGATGGCGTAGCGCCGATGAGGAGAGGCAAACCCGCCCTCGGCCTTGGCCACTTCGGTTGCGATGCTGAGATAGCGGACGCCGTCAGGTGTCTCCGCCAGCTGACAAATCATGCGGCCAGGGGATTCGAAAGCCTGATGGGCGTTCCACAACGGGCACGCCGCGCCATAGCGCGCGAACTGCAGTTTCGCCGCGCTGTGACGTTTGGTGATGTTTCCCGCACGATCGATGCGTGCAAAGAAGACCGGGACGCCCTTCAGACGCGCCCTTTGCAGCGTCGAGAGCCGATGGGCGACCTGCTCGAGGCTTGCACCAAAACGGACTGCCACAAGGTGGAGGTCGTGCCGCAACTCCTTAGCCGCAACCAGGAAGGTTCGATACGGCAACATCAGCGCTCCAGCGAAGTAGTTCAGAAGGCCAATCCGACAAATCTCTGATGCCTCTGCGGTCCGAAAGCGCGCTCGATCAATGATCGCGGAGATCTGCGCCCGTTGCTCCAAGGCGCCAATCTGGAAAGCCAATTGGAAGCTGCGCGTGGAGGCCGGTGAATAGGGATTCAGGTAGAGCACCCGCGAGGAAGCATCGAAAAGCCTGACCAACCGTTCTCCGCTTCGGGCGCGTGCGACACGGACTTTATGGTGCTCCTCCAGGTGCTGCGATAACACGGTGCCCGCATCCCGTTCTGGCAAGTTCAAGGTTCTTGCTAGATGCTCGGCCGCCCGGTCGAGCTCGTCGATATAATTGTCGACGAAATGGAAGAAATCGCGAACCTCCTCATAGGGCGTAGGCTCAGAGACGGCGTTGTTGCGAACCAACTGATCGTCAAAGCTGGCAAGCTGCTCGCAGTTCCTGCGATATGCCTGATGGCAGGCAATCAGCGCATGCGCGATCGCCGGCGCGTTTTGAGCGATCAGCTTCAGTTCCTGAACGCCCGGTGTCAGGCCACCATAGACCGGATCTGCCAGCGTTTCCTTCAGGGCAGACAGCAGCCGGTCGGTGTCACTGCCGCCGATGGTCGAAACATCGACCTGAAACTTCTCGGCCAATGCAAGAAGCACTGCCGCTGACACGGGCCGCTGGTTGTTTTCGATCTGATTGAGATAACTGGTCGAGATCCCCAACCGCTCGGCGAACGCGGACTGGGTGGCCTTACTGGCGTCCCGCAACTCGCGCACGCGACGGCCAATGAAAAGCTTAGCATATGCCATTTGCAAATTCGCATTTCTCTATTCGCATTTTTATACATTCCACAGCCACGCCCGGTCAACGCTTTGACGCAGCACGCCGACAAACTAATGCGAAGCTCAAGTCTCGAGGAGGAGCCAGTGTCGCCAGCAGCGTGCATCTCAAGCAATGGCCTGCTTGCAGTGGTTGGGCTCTCGACTTCGGCCGAGGATTTTGTTGACGAAAGGTCCGTGCGCTGATGCGAGCCGTTCTTGAACAACTCGAGGCTCGACGCGAACAGGCCCGTCTGGGAGGCGGTCAGAAGCGCATCGATGCCCAGCACGCAAAAGGTAAGTTGACCGCCAGGGAGCGTCTGGACGTGCTCCTCGATGAGCGCTCGTTCGAGGAATACGACATGTATGTCACCCACCGCGCCAGCGACTTTGGCATGGCGGCGCATAAGGTCGCAGGCGATGGCGTGGTGACCGGATGGGGCACCATCAACGGACGGCTCGTCTATGTCTTTTCCCAAGACTTCACCGTGCTTGGGGGATCTTTGTCCGAGACCCATGCCGAAAAGATCTGCAAGATAATGGACATGGCGATGCGCAACGGCGCACCCGTGATCGGCCTCAATGATTCCGGCGGCGCTCGCATCCAGGAAGGCGTCGCCTCGCTTGCCGGCTATGCCGAGGTTTTCAGGCGCAACGTCGAGGCGTCCGGCGTCATCCCACAGATTTCGGCGATCATGGGCCCCTGCGCCGGCGGCGCCGTCTATTCACCGGCGATGACCGATTTCATCTTCATGGTGCGAGACACCTCCTACATGTTTGTCACCGGCCCGGATGTGGTGAAGACCGTAACCAACGAGATCGTCACTGCGGAGGAACTCGGCGGCGCCGGCACGCACACCCAAAAATCGTCCGTGGCCGACGGCGCTTTCAAGAACGATGTCGAGGCGCTGGAGGCGATCCGCAGGCTGTTCGACTTCCTGCCGCTCAACAATCGCGACAAGCCGCCGGTCAGACCGTTCCACGACGATCCGGCGCGCCTCGAGATGCGGTTGGACACGCTGGTGCCCGACAGCGCCAACAAGCCCTATGACATGAAGGAGCTGATCCTGGCCATCGCCGACGAAGGCGATTTCTTCGAGATCCAGGCCGCCTATGCCAGAAACATCATCACCGGCCTCCTGCGGCTCGAAGGCCAGACCGTCGGCGTCGTCGCCAACCAGCCGATGGTGCTGGCGGGATGCCTCGATATCGATTCCAGTCGCAAGGCCGCCCGTTTCGTGCGCTTCTGCGATGCCTTCAACATTCCGTTGCTGACGCTGGTCGACGTGCCGGGTTTCCTGCCGGGCACATCCCAGGAGTATGGCGGGGTGATCAAGCACGGCGCCAAGCTTCTGTTTGCCTATTCGCAGGCCACCGTGCCGATGGTGACGCTGATCACGCGCAAGGCCTATGGCGGCGCCTATGACGTGATGGCCTCCAAGCATATCGGCGCGGACGTGAACTATGCCTGGCCGACGGCCGAGATCGCCGTGATGGGAGCCAAGGGCGCGACCGAGATCCTTTACCGCTCGGAACTCGCGGACGCGGGCAAGATCGCGGTCAGGACCAGAGAGTACGAGGCATGCTTCGCCAACCCGTTCGTGGCGGCCGAACGCGGCTTTATCGACGAGGTGATCATGCCGCATTCCTCGCGCAAGCGCATCGCCCGCGCCTTCGCCGCACTGCGCGGCAAGAACATCGAGCCGCGCTGGAAGAAGCACGACACCATGCCGCTGTGAGGGTTCATGTGCACGCAGGTCCGGATTGACGGAATCCTCTGTTCGACCTCGCGGCAGCTGGCCGCCTGGCTTAGCCGAGAAGGACTTGGCGCCGAAAGGCTCCTCGAATGGGTGGATCGGCATGGCGAGATGGAGTGGTGCCTGTGCGTGATCGACGTGCCGAGGACGTGGGGCGCTCGGCGCTAAAATGGACGCGCAAAGGCCAATCGGAAATGTTTGTGGTCGATCCGTAATGTTCAGGAAAATCCTCATCGCCAATCGCGGCGAGATCGCGTGCCGGGTTATCAAGACTGCGAAGAAGCTCGACATTGCAACCGCGGCGGTCTATTCGGATGCCGATCGCGACGCGCTGCATGTGAAGATGGCGGACGAGGCGATCCACATCGGCCCGTCGCCGTCCAGTCAGTCCTACATCGTCATCGCCAGGATCGTCGACGCCGCGAAGGCAGTTGGCGCCGATGCCGTGCATCCGGGCTACGGCTTCCTGTCGGAGAACGCCAATTTCGCCGATGCGCTCAAGGACGCCGGCATCGCCTTCATCGGCCCGCCCGTGGCGGCGATCGAGGCGATGGGCGACAAGATCACCTCCAAGCGCGTTGCAGCCGCCGCAGGCGTCTCCACTGTGCCCGGCCATATGGACCTGATCGAGGATGCGGACGAAGCCGTGCGTATCGCAGCCTCGATCGGCTATCCGGTGATGATCAAGGCCTCTGCCGGCGGCGGCGGCAAGGGCATGCGCATCGCCTGGAACCACGCAGAGGCGCGCGAGGGGTTCCAGTCGTCACGGAACGAAGCCAAGGCCTCCTTCGGCGACGACCGCATCTTCATCGAGAAATTCGTCACCGAGCCCCGCCACATCGAGATCCAGGTGCTGGGCGACCGGCATGGCAACATCGTTTATCTCAGCGAGCGCGAATGCTCGATCCAGCGGCGCAACCAGAAGGTTATCGAGGAGGCGCCGTCGCCCTTCCTCGATCCGGCCACACGCAAGGCCATGGGCGAGCAGGCCGTCGCTCTGGCGCGCGAGGTCGGCTATTTCTCCGCCGGCACCGTCGAGTTCATCGTCGACGGCAAGAAAAATTTTTACTTCCTGGAAATGAACACTCGCCTGCAGGTCGAGCATCCGGTGACGGAACTGGTCACCGGCCTCGATCTCGTCGAGGAGATGATCCGGATCGCCGCCGGCGAAAAACTGCGCTTTGGCCAGGACGACGTGAAGCTCAACGGTTGGGCGATCGAAAGCCGGCTCTACGCCGAGGATCCGTACCGCAATTTCCTGCCCTCCATCGGGCGCCTGACGCGTTACCGGCCGCCGGTCGAGGGACCGCGCGAGGACGGCACGATCCTGCGCAACGACACCGGCGTGTTCGAAGGCGGCGAGATCTCGATGTATTACGATCCGATGATCGCCAAGCTCTGCGCCTGGGCGCCGGATCGCCCTTCGGCGATCGATGCAATGGCGCGGGCGCTCGACGATTTCGAGGTGGAAGGCATCGGTCACAACCTTCCGTTCCTGTCGGCGGTCATGGCACAGCCGCGCTACCGCGAGGGCCGCTTGACTACCGCCTATATCGCGGAAGAGTTCCCGGACGGTTTCCAAGGTGTCGAGCCGGATGATGCCCAGGCGCGTCTGCTCGCGGCCGTCGCCGCCTTCATCAATGCCAGGATCGTTCGCCGGTCGGCGCGGATTTCGGGCGCGCTCGCCAACCATCCGCGCAGCATCGGCAAGGACTGGGTCGCGACGGTGGCCGACCACGAATTCGCGCTCGCCATCGTTGAGGACAGCGCCGGCGATGTCGTCGCCTTTGCCGATGGACCGAGCCTCGCCGTGTCGAGCGACTGGCTGCCGGGCGATAGTCATGCGACCTTCGTGGTGGACGGCGAGGCGGTGGGCGTGAAGGTGTCGCTCGACGGCTCCGGCCTGCGCCTACGCTGGCGCGGCATCGACGTCACCGCATTCGTGCGCTCGCCCCGCGTGGCCGAGCTTGCCCGACTGATGCCGGTGAGAACGCCGCCCGACACGTCGAAGATGCTGCTCTGCCCGATGCCCGGCGTCATCACCTCGCTCCCGGTGCAGGTGGGCGACACGGTCGAGGCCGGACAGGCGCTTGCGACCGTCGAGGCGATGAAGATGGAAAACGTGCTGCGCGCCGAGCGCCGGGCGGTGGTCAAGGCGATCGCGGCAAGAGCCGGCGCCAGCCTTGCGGTCGACGAATTGATCATGGAGTTCGAGTGATGGCCGACGAGCTCGAGCAGTGGCGCGCCCTTGCCGAGAGGGAGCTCAAGGCCGACCCGGACACGCTCACCTGTCGCACGCCTGAAGGCATCGCGGTCAAGCCCCTCTACACGGCACGGGATCTCGAGGGGATCGACTATCTTGGCGGCTTGCCGGGGCAAAAGCCGTTCCTGCGCGGCCCGCGCGCAACCATGTATGCTGGCCGGCCATGGACCATCCGGCAATATGCCGGCTTCTCGACGGCGGAAGCCTCCAGCGCTTTCTACCGCAAGGCGCTCGCCGCCGGCCAGCAAGGCGTGTCGGTCGCCTTCGACCTTGCCACCCATCGCGGCTATGACAGCGATCACCCGCGCGTCGAGGGCGATGTCGGCAAGGCGGGCGTGGCGATCGATTCCGTCGAGGACATGAAGATCCTGTTCGACGGCATCCCGCTCAAGAAGGTCTCGGTGTCGATGACCATGAACGGCGCGGTGGTCCCGATCCTCGCCAGCTTCATCGTCGCGGGCGAGGAGCAGGGCGTGCCGCGGGCGCAGCTCTCAGGCACGATCCAGAACGACATCCTCAAGGAGTTCATGGTCCGCAACACCTACATCTACCCGCCGGAGCCCTCGATGCGGATCGTCGCCGACATCATCGAGTTCACGGCGAAGGAGATGCCGAAGTTCAACTCGATCTCGATCTCCGGCTACCATATGCAGGAGGCGGGAGCGACGCTGGTGCAGGAGCTCGCCTTCACGCTGGCCGACGGGCGCGAATATGTCCGCGCGGCGCTGAAGAAAGGGCTCGATGTCGACGATTTCGCCGGCCGGCTGTCCTTCTTCTTCGCCATTGGCATGAACTTCTTCATGGAGGCGGCCAAGCTGCGCGCGGCGCGGCTTCTGTGGACGCGAATCATGGAGGAGTTCCAGCCGAAGAAGGCTTCCTCGCTCATGCTGCGCACCCACTGCCAGACGTCCGGCGTGTCGCTGCAGGAGCAGGACCCCTACAACAACATCGTGCGCACCGCCTTCGAGGCGATGAGCGCGGTGCTTGGCGGCACGCAGAGCCTGCACACCAATTCCTTCGACGAGGCGATCGCGCTGCCGACCGAGTTTTCGTCCCGCATCGCGCGCAACACGCAGTTGATCCTCCAGCACGAGACGGGCGTGACGAAGGTGGTCGATCCGCTGGCCGGCTCCTACTATGTCGAGAGCCTGACCAAGGAGCTGGCCGACGCCGCCTGGACACTGATCGAGGAGGTCGAGGCCATGGGCGGCATGACCAAGGCCGTCCATGAAGGGCTGCCGAAGCGCATGATCGAGGAAGCCGCGACCCGCAGGCAGGCGGCGATCGACCGCGGCGACGAGGTGATCGTCGGCGTCAACCGGTACAGGCTCGAAGAGGAAGCGCAGCTCGACATCCTCGACATCGACAACAAGGCGGTACGGGCGGCGCAGATCGCCCGCATCGAAATGGTGAGGCGCCAGCGAGATCCCGCAAAGGTCGCTGAAGCCCTGTCCGCGCTGGGCGACGTCGCCCGCTCCCGCGAGGGCAATATCCTGGCGAGCGCCGTCGAGGCCGCCCGCGCCCGCGCAACGGTCGGCGAGATATCGGATGTGCTGCGCAAGGTCTTTGGCGACCATGCCGCGGCTCCGAAGGTGGTGCGCAAGGTCTATGACGCCGCGTATCGTGGGGAGCCGGAATACGAGATGCTGGTGAAACGCCTCGAAGCCCTGCGGGCCGCCCTGGGAGAGGCTCCCAGGATACTGGTGGCCAAGCTCGGCCAGGACGGCCATGACCGCGGCGCCAAGGTCATCGCCTCGGCCTTTGGCGACATCGGCTTCGACGTCATCGCCGGGCCGCTGTTCCAGACGCCGCAGGAAGCGGCGAACCTTGCGGCGAAGCTGAAGGTCCATCTTGTGGGCATGTCTTCGCTGGCGGCCGGCCACAAGACCCTGGCGCCGCAACTGGTCAAGGCGCTCAAGGCAAAGGGCGCCTCGGACGCCATCGTGGTGGTCGGCGGCGTAGTACCACGCCAGGATTACCAATTCCTGATGGAGCATGGGGTCTCTGCGGTGTTTGGACCTGGAACCGCTGTCCTGGATGCCGCGCGCGCGGTTCTAGACCTGCTGGAGGGCAAGCGTCGCAACCGGTGAGTTACGCCTGCCGTGCTGCGAGGGATATGGTTCTCAGCCGCATCGAAGCAAGAATGAACCCGTGGAGAGACGGCCTGACTAGTCCTGGCAGAACGGATCGGTCACGTGAAAATCACAGAATCTATGAGAGCGAGAGGCCAAGTGCTGTCCCGATGATACCCGACGCAACACCCGCGGCCGTGCTTCCGATGCAATGGCTCCTTCCGGGCCTTGACTGAGAAAGGTGAGGTGATCCTCAGTTTCCACGCCCTGCACGTTGAAACCAGTGAGTTGAAAATCGTTGCCGATACATGCGTCGGCACCCACAAGCAAAGGGGCGAAATAACCGGTATGCACATGCAACACGGGCAATTCCTGGAGCTTTTCGAAAAGATCGGCTGCCGGCCCTGAGAGGTCGACGTGGTCCTTTGCGCTCCTCATGTGGGCGGAACACGATAAATGGCAACCCACTTTCCCCACCCACTCTACCTCTTCCGCCGGGCGGAATACGAGCACTGGAACAAGGAGGTGGAAAGCACTTGGAAAGCTTCGAAAAGTTTATCATCGAGGACCCTCTCGGTGATCCTGGCGTCCCGTCGAGCGGGATCGGTCGACTTCATTGAGACGGACCGGTCATGTCGCCCGAGGGCCACTCCCAGGCACGTGAACGTGGCGAATACGTCGGCCAGCCAGAACGGGTTTAATCCCGGGGACGTCGTGCACCACCCCTACCGGCTCGCGCATCCTGTTGGCCACTGTGATCCACTATTCGGCCGAGGGTAGGGAAGCGAGTTAGCTTGAACCTTTTAGCGAGTTCATCCAACCTATCCAGGGCTACCGCGTGTGGCCGGGCCACTCGCGCATCGTGCTCGAAGCGAAAGGTCTTTAACAAAAGAGTGGCTGCCGGCAAACTGGATTTGACGGCAGCCAAGTTGCCTTGGGAGGCTTTTCCGGCGATTTGCGGTTTCAGCTTTCTTTGTGGAGTATTTCTGCCATTCGCTCGCCGATCAGAACGCAAGCGGCCATCGTAGCGGAGCTGACAATATGCGGCATGATCGACCCATCGGCGATCCGCAAGCCTCTTACGCCCTTCACCCGCAGTTGTCCGTCGACGACCGCATCCTCGTCCTTGCCCATGCGACAAGTGCCAACCGAGTGGAAGAAGCTCGACGCGCCGTCGCGGATGAAATCGGCCATTTCTTCCTTGTCGAGCTTCTTGCCTGGGGCTACCTCGCGGATGGCAAAGGGCCTCATGGCTTGCGAATTTCCAAGCTCGCGGCAGGCTTCAATAGCGGCGGCCAAGGCGGCCATATCATCTGGATGAGTAAGTAGCCTTGCATCCAGGATTGGATTGTCGGCGGGATTTGCGGATCTCAGTTTCAAGAAGCCACGGCTTTTCGGCGCAACGAGCCCAGCGCACAAGGCCCAGGCCGTAGTCGGCGGTGCATATCGTGCGATGATTTCTTCCGTGGCATAGGGAAATTCAAGCTGAACGAAATTGAAATCGGGGGCGGAAAGTGACGCTTTGCTCTTCCAGAAGCCAGCGACGTTCGCTCCGGTATTCAGCAATGGGATTGGTTGCGGCGATTCCCACAGACACGCCGCATGTAAGGTGTGATTGTGGTAGTTGGCGCCCACATCAGGTGAATTCACCAGCGTTTTGATGCCGTGCGGCTTGAGGTCCTTTTCGTTCCCGATGCCACTCAACATCAAGATCTTGGCACTATTCATTCCACCTGCGCACAAGACGATCTCGCGGTCGGCCCAAAATACGACCATGCGGTCTCCAAGGTCGACCTCGACAGCAACGGCCCGATCTCCATCCAAGACGACGCGGTGCACATGGGAGTTGGGCAGCAGCGTGATGTTTTCCTGCCCCAAGACATTGTAGAGGTATGCGCGAGCCATGCTATGGCGTAGGCCGTCGCGCACAATGTGATTCATGTAAGCGAACCCGCCATCCATCTCCTCACGGGCACCGTTCTGATCGGACAATACGGGGTGACCGCATTCCTTTGCCGCCTCGAGCAGGGCCGTTCCAACTGCTGAATGGCCAGCGGCGGGCTGGACCCAAACCGGCCCCCCCGTGCCGCGATAGCGCGCGTCGGCTGGTCCATGCCAGTCTTCTAGATTTCTGAAAATTTCCAGCGCGTGCTCATATCCCCACAAAGGCTCACCGGAGATTTCAGCCCATTCATTCAGGTTTGCCTTGAACGGACGTGACCATGTCAATGCGTTCGTGCTGCTGCCCCCGCCGACAACACGGCCCATAGACTCTCTAATAATTCGGCCATTCATGGAGGGCGAAGGCTCGGAGAATACGTTCCAATCCAAATGGTTTCCGATATTTTGAACCCACAAGTTGGGGTCCAGCACCGAAGCTGCCGTATCCCAACCTCCGGCTTCGAGAACGAGTATGCGCGCTGATTTCTTTACTGCGGCGAGGCGCCCCGCAACTGCCGAACCGGCACAACCTGTGCCACAGATGATATAGTCGTAGCTCCCCTTCAGGTCTTTGCGCCGGGCATCCTGATTGGCACGGATTTCGTTTAATTGGTCCGCCAGCGCCGGAATAGATGCGTTGATCCGCCCAATCCAGGGCACGGTCGAGGACGATACCCGCCTTGCCGATCCAGGCTTTTCCCGTGTTGTCATGCCTCCGATGGTCATTCGCATCCTCGCTCTCGAGCTTCCGCGCCGTCTCTCTAGATCAACTTCTCCAGCGTGATCGGCAGATCCCGTACCCGCTTCCCCGTCGCATGAAACACTGCGTTGGCGATCGCGGGCGCCACCCCGACGATGCCGAGCTCGCCGACGCCCTTGCCGCCGAGGGCCGAGGAGTGCGGGTCGGGGATGCCGACCGAGATCGTCTGGATGTCGGGAATGTCGGCATTGGTCGGCAGCATGTAGTCGGCGAAATTGGAGTTGACGGTGCGGCCGTGGCGGCGGTCGACGATACCTTCCTCGAGCAGCGCCTCGCCGATGCCCATGATGATGCCGCCCTTCCACTGGCTCTCCGCCAGCTTCGGGTTGTAGAGCCGCCCGGAATCCAGCGCCGAGACCACGCGCGACACGCGCACGGTACCGAAATCCTCGTCGACCTTGACCTCGACGAAATGCGCGCACCAGGAATGGCGAGAATAGTCGCCTTCGGTGTGCGGGATCGACATGGCGATCGTGGTGTAGTTCTTGTAGCGCTCCTCCGCCGTCGTGCCGGCCGGCAGCGTGTCGCCCTTGGCTTCGATACGGTCGCGGCCGAGCATGCTCATCAACTCGGCGATCGATAGCTCCGGCCCGTCGCCGCGCGGAGAGCCGATGCGGCCGTCCTTCACCGCAAGCGTGTTCGCCTGTAGTCCATGGAAGGGTAAGCGCGGATCGGAGAGCGCGAGCCCGATCAACTCATCCAGCGCTTGGCTTGCGGCCTTATGGACGGCGCCGGTCATGATCCCGGCAAGCCGCGAGCCACCGGTGACGCCGGCGCGGGCGAAATGCGAGTCGCCGAGCTTTACCGAGACTTGGCTCACCGGAACGCCGAGCGTCTCGGCGGCGGTCTGCGCCAGGATCGTATACGTGCCCTGGCCCATGTCGATGGAGGAGCTTTCGACCTCGACCGAGCCGTCGAACATGATCTTCACCACAGCCTCGCCGTGAGCCCGCTGTACGGGATAGGCACCCGCTGCCACGCCCCACCCGATCAGCTGGTGGCCTGCGCGCATAGAGCGTGGCGCGGGCGAACGTTTTGCCCAGCCGAAGGCTTCGGCGCCGACTGCAAACGCCTCGCGCAATTGCCTTGTCGACCACGCCTTCTTCGCATGCGGGTCCTGCTCGGCATAATTGATCAGCCTGATCTCCAGCGGATCCAGCCCAAGCTCATGGGCGAGCTCGTCGATCGCGCATTCGATGCCGAACGCGCTGGGGTTCTCACCTGGGGCGCGCTTCGGGTTCGGCAACACGGTGTTGAGCCGCACCACATCCTGCCTCGAGGAGAAATTGGGCGTGTCATACATGATCGAGGTGATGGAGCCGACTGCTTCCACCCACATGCCTTCGAGAGAAACCTCGCTGACGCCACGGTGAATGATGGACTGAATCCTGCCAGCCTTGTCGGCGCCGAGGTCAATCGTTTGACGGGTAGTGGCGCGGCCACCATAAGAAGTAAAATTCTGCGAGCGGGTAAGCATCAGCTTGACCGGCCGTCCAAGCATCTTGGCCGCTGCAGCCGCCACCGCGCTGTGGGCGAGCGCCAGCGCCTTGGAGCCAAAGCCACCGCCGATATACGGCGAGACGAGCCGCACATTCTCGAATGGTATGCCAAACCACTCGGCATAGGTGCGCGCCATGCCGTCCAACCATTGGCTGGGCTCCCAGATGGTGAGCCGGTCGCCTTCCCAGCGCGCAATCAACCCATGCGGTTCGATTGCTGCGTGAGCTGATCGTTGCGTATTGTACACGGCACTGAGATGCACTGGGGCTTCAGCAAGCGCAGCCTGCGCGTTGCCCCATTCCTTAGTCATGCCCTCGATCGATATAATTTCACCAGCCGTTCCGTCCCCCAGCTCGACTAGAGCCGGGGCCTGGTCATAGTCCGCCATGACCAAAGCCGCGGCGGAGACCGCCTGCTCGAAGGTCTCAGCGATCACAACAGCGATGTGCTGGCCGCAATATGTCACGTCGCGTGCAAGCGGGCAGAAAGTTCGTTGGGGAGCAAGCGGGTTCCCGAACCAATCCGACGCGACTGACAGCTTCATGATCGTATCCGGCGTCAGCACCGCAATAACACCACGCGCAGCCTTTGCCGCCTGCGTCTCGATCGACACGACCTTGCCCGCAGCGATGGTGGAGTCGACGAGCACCGCATGAGCCAGCCCTTCAAGCTGCTGCTCGACGGCGTAGCGGGCGGCGCCGGTGATCTTGGCCGGGCCGTCGACGCGCGACAGGCGTCCGCCGACCGCTTCGAGGCGCGCGCTGTCGGACGCGGCGTGTTTCACGTCATGAACGGTCATGCCGTCTCTCCCAATTTGAGGATGGCGCGCGCGATCACACGCGGCGCCAATGCGATCTTGTAGTGGTTGGCGCCATGGTCGACTGCGCCCTGCATGGCGAGCTCGCTCGCCTCGCGGATCGTCGCTTCGTCGAGCGCTTTGCCTTTCAGCGCGTCCTCGACGGCGCGCGCCCGCCACGGCTTGGTAGCGACGCCGCCGAGCGCGACGCGGATGTCGCGGACGGTGCGGCCGTCGCCTTCGAGCTCCAGCCCGACCGCTGCACTTGCCGCCGCGAACTCATAGGACTGGCGGTCGCGTACCTTGATGTAGGTCGAGCGTCTGGCCGCGGCCGAGCCGGGAATCTCGATGGCCGTGATCACCTCGCCCGGACGGATATCGTGCTCCTGCTCGGCCGTCGCGCCGGGGGCCAGGAAGAAGTCCTCGACCTTGAGCCGCCGCTCGCCGAGATCGACCTCGGCGTCGAAGGCGACCAGCGCTACGGCGAGATCCCCCGGATAGGTGGCGATGCACGCCTCGCTCACGCCGAGCACCGCATGGCCGCGCGTCACGCCGCCGATCGCCGAGCAGCCGCTGCCCAACTCACGCTTGTTGCAGGCCGGGAAATTGGCGGGATCGCGGAAGTAGGGACAGCGCGTGCGCTGCATCAGGTTGCCGCCGATCGTTGCCATGTTGCGCAATTGCGCCGACGCCGCCTGCCAAAGCGCTTCCGAGACCGCCGGAAACAAGCTCTTCATTTCGGCATGGTCGGCGACGTGGCTCATCTTCGCCAGCGCGCCGATCAAAGCGCGATCGGCGGTGACGTCGATGGCGTTGAGCCCTTCGATATGGCTGATGTCGACGACGGTGGCGGGTTCCGCGACGCCGCATTTGGCGAGATCGATGAGCGTCGTGCCGCCGGCGAGCAGCATGGCGCCGGGAAGGGCGGCGGCGTTGCGCGCAGCCTCGACGCTATCGGCGCGAAGGTAGGAAAAATCTCTCATGGGCGCAGCTCCTGTGCGGCCTGGCGGACGGCGGCGACGATGTTCGGATAGGCGCCGCAGCGGCAGAGATTGCCGGCCATGTATTCGCGGATTTCCTCGTCGGAGCCGGCATGGCCTTCGCGGATGCAGGCCACCGCCGACATGATCTGTCCCGGCGTGCAATAGCCGCACTGGAAGGCGTCCTGCTCGAGGAAGGCGGCCTGCACGGCGTTGAGCGTGCCGTCCTCGTCGGCGAGCCCCTCGATGGTCGTGATCGAGCGGCCCTCGACCTGGGCGGCCAGCGTCAGGCAGGCCAGCACGCGCTCGCCGTCGACATGCACGGTGCAGGCGCCGCACTGGCCCTGGTCGCAGCCTTTCTTGGTGCCGGTGAGGTGAAGCCGCTCGCGCAATGCGTCGAGCAGCGTCACGCGCGGCTCGACGTCGAGTGCGTGGTCGCGGCCGTTGATGGCGAGATTGAGGGAGAGCGTGGTGGGACTGGGGATTAAGCCGTCGGTGGCAACGCCATTTCTGAAATGGCCGTCTTCGGGAGGATCGATGATGGTCTGGATATGGCTTGTCATGGGCGTCGGGCTCCGATTGCTGGACGCTGGGATGGAGATGGGACGGGCGCGCCGAGCTGCTGCCGGGGTTATCAATAATGCGCAACGCCACCCCGGGTCCGCTTCGTCAATTTAGAAGCATGGCACGGCCGCGCAATTCTGGCTTGCACGCTTCCCGTCGACATGAAGATGGGATCATGTGAACTGAAGTCCGAAGCCGACAGGGCCATCGTAAGCGCTTCCTTTGCCCTCCTTCCGCCTTCCGTCCTCCCGCCCTCAGGGTGGGGTCTTGTTCTCTTCGATCGCAGGGGCATCTGCTTCTCGTCCACTGAGCCGACCATCTCTGCAGCGGGCTTTAGTGCTTAGGGCCCTGTCACGCGCGATCAGGTGATCGTAACCCCGCTATCAACCGAGAGGATGTGACCCGTCACCACACCTGACTCGGCGGACGCAAGATATAACGCCGCGTGGGCGACATGCTGGGGCTCGCCGAGACCGACCAAATGCCGGCTAGCGAGGGACTGAACCGCCGGCTGGCCCTCTAGCGCCCTAAGAACCCGCTCCGTTCTTGTTATCGAAGGCGCTATGGCATTCACTCGCACGCCCTGTTCACCGAACTCAACGGCGGTGGCGCGAGTCAGCGCTGCAATCCCACCCTTCGCGGCTGAATAGGCGCTCATGTTGCGCATACCCACAAGAGCTACATGAGATACTGTGTTCACGACGGAACCACCGCCACGCTTGATAATTTCTGGGATACCGAACCGACAACAAAGCCACGTGCCGAACAGGTCAACTCGCATGACGCGCCAGAATTCATCGATTGTTGCGCTAACAACAGAGCCGTCGTTTCGGCTTGAGCCGCCAGCATTGTTGTAAAGAACGTCGAGCCCACCAAAATGCGCGACCGCAGTGGAGATTGCGTGCTGCACACTGGGCTCGCTACTGACGTCGGTTTCGCAGAACAGTGCATCGCCCCCGGCCCTCTCAATCATGCGAACGGTCTCGGCACCTCCCTGCGCGTTGATGTCGGCAACGGCGACCATGGCACCCTCCTGGGCAAACAGGACGGCGGCCGCTCGGCCAATTCCACTGCCGGCGCCGGTTATGAACGCGACCTTTCCTTCCATTCTTGGCATGCTGTTTTCTCTCTCCTCCACATGTGTCCGAGGCTTATTCGATCTGCATGTGCGTAACGAACTTGGTGTTGAGGTAGGCCTCAAGGGCGTCGGCGCCCCCTTCTGTGCCATAACCCGAATCGTTAATGCCGCCGAACGGGACTTCGGGCAGTGCAAGCCCGAAATGATTGATGGAAAGCATGCCCGAACGGATGTTACGAGACATCTTAGCCGCACTTTCGGCCGACCGCGTGAAGCCGAAAGCACCCAAACCGTAGTCCAGCCTGTTTGCTTCGTCCAAGGCCGCGTCGAGCCCGCTGACAGGCATCATCAGCGCAACGGGCCCGAACGGCTCGTCGTTCATGATCCGCGCCGATACAGGCGCATTGGAGAGGACTGTCGGCTCGTAAAAATATCCGGAATTGCCAATCCGCTTGCCGCCGGTAACAAGCTTAGCACCGCTCTGAACGGCTTCCTGCACCAGCGTGCTAACGGATTGCAATCTCCGCTCGTTGACTACGGGGCCCATGACCGTGCCTTCTACAAGGCCGTCCCCCACCTTGATAGTCTTTGCTACTGACGAAAAACGATCGACAAATTCATCATAGATATCCTCTTCAATGAGAAATCGAGTTGGGGACACGCACACCTGACCGGCGTTGCGATACTTGGAGCGGGCCATCAATTCCGCGGCTTGTTGAACCGGCGCGTCCTTCAACACAATGACCGGCGCATGGCCGCCGAGTTCCATCGTTGAGCGCTTCATGTGCTGTCCGCAAAGGGCGGCCAATTGCTTGCCTACGGCAGTCGAGCCGGTAAACGATATTGTTCTGACAGTCTGATGAGGCACCAGATGACCCGATATCTGCGCTGGATTTCCATAGACAAGATTGATCACCCCGGCCGGGATACCAGCATCTACAAACGCGCGAATGAGCTCCGCCGGTGAACCAGGGGTATCTTCGGCAGCCTTAACGATGATGGAGCAACCAGAGGCAAGAGCAGCGGAAAGCTTCCGCACGACCTGACCGATTGGAAAGTTCCAAGGGGTGAACGCTGCAACGGGACCAATCGGCTCCTTATAGGATACCTGGCCGATATTCGCTGCGCGGGCAGGAATGGATCGGCCATAGGTTCGCCGACCTTCCTCGGCGAACCAGTCTATCAAGTCCGCCGCCGATAGGGTCTCCATTTGAGCTTCGACCAAGGCCTTGCCTTGCTCTGCAGTCATGATGCGGGCGATCTCATTCGCGCGCTGCCGCACTAGATCGGCTGCATTGCGCATCAGCTTGTAGCGATCGAACGCTGCGGTCTTGCTCCAAATGGCAAATCCCTTGCCAACGGCAGCCAGTGCCTCGTCCAGATCGGCAACGTCGGCATGAGCTACATGGCCTAAGATGCCTTCATTGGCGGGATTGATGACAGGAATCGTTTTGCCTGACGCCGATGGCCTCCACTTTCCATCAATGTGCAAAAGCACGTTTTCTGGATAAGACATCTTCGCAACTCCTTTGCAGGACGCTTCCCGTCGAGAAATTTGCAGCAAAATCGCCTTCTTAAGTGTTTTTCACTACAATATCGCGCTTCTGTCGAATTGAGTGAATTTTACCTTCACTTGGCAGCCAGAACTTTGCAGAAAGAATCGCCGGCCCTCCGATCGAAGCGAAACTCCGATCGGCCGCAAACTCGGCATTTCTTTTTTACACATCACAGAAAGCCTCAAACTAGGGCGACGGCACTGGCAAGCGACAGGCTGGCATAAGTTCAAACGGCGCCATCGTTTTTGAAAAATCGGTTAGGCTTTAGAAAGAAAGACAAGGCAAGCGCACCGTTGGGCGAGACGACCCTGTGACGATTTCCGCCCGGACGCCAGACGTAGTTGCCGGCGGTGAGGTTGCCTTCATGATCGGCTACGCTGCCCTCAAGGAGAAAACTCTGCTCAATCTCCACATGTTCGTGGTACGGCAGCGTGGCACCGGGCTCGAACTTGAACAGCCCGGTCAGCAGGCCGCTTTCCTTATCTTCCATCAAGATCTTCATTGTGACGCCGGGGTACTCGGTCGGCTGCCAAGGAAGTGCTTCGACATCGACGTAACGCGACGACAGCGCATCGAGGGCTGACTCGGTGGCTAGATGAGGCGTGCGTGGGGCCATAACTGTTCTCCATTGGTCGATTGCGATTTTGAAAAAGTCGCATATTGCGATTAATTGGTCAATTCCCTATAAAAGAGAAATCTCTAGCCAATTCGTGACGACAGACCACAAGGGGTTCGATCGACGCGCACCGGGAGGAGGCCCCGTACCCACCTTTCAGGCGCGCTGAGAACAAGGAACCGGCCGGCAGCCCGACGTTTTGTTGCGAGGGACACGAGCTTGAGAACACGAGGCACGAAGCGTGGCGCCGGGCTGCCGGCATCAAGGCGTGCTTTTACGCTTGGCACCCGTTTTGAAGGATGTCGAAATGTACCAGACTGCCGACAAGCCTACGTCGATGGGGACAACAGCCACGCCGGTTGTGAGCGAGAGCGAGAAGAATGCCATCGTTGGTGGCGTGCTTTTGTCGATGCTTCTGGCGGCGCTTGACCAGACGATCGTCGCGCCTGCCTTGCCGACTATCGCGCGTGCGCTCGGCAATGCGGAATACCTGCCCTGGATCGTAACCGGCTACTTGCTCACGGCCACGGCGATGGCACCGCTCTACGGCAAGATTTCGGATGTCTATGGTCGCCGACGCGTGGTTTATGCTGCGGTATTGATCTTTTTGCTGGGGTCTGTGGTCAGCGCGCTCGCACCGAACATGCTGGTATTGGTCCTTGGCCGGTCGATCCAAGGCGCGGGAGGCGGGGGCCTATGGGCCCTTGCACAAATTATCATCGGGGACCTCGTGCCTCCGCGTGAACGAGCCCGATACGTGGCCTGGATAGCGGTGACCTGGGCAGTCGCGAGCATTGCCGGGCCGGTGCTCGGAGGGACATTCGCGGAACATCTCCATTGGTCGCTGATCTTCTGGATCAACCTGCCGCTCGGCTTCGCGGCGATGGCGATCATCAACAACCCTCTGAAGAAGCTCCCGATCCTGGCCAAGACTCACCGAATCGACTGCCTCGGCGCCCTCCTGTTGATCAGCGCGACGGCGCTTCTGTTGTTGGCGCTCAACTGGGGTGGAAGCACCTACCCCTGGTTCTCTCGCGAGACCCTGTCGCTCGTGGCCTGCTCGGCGCTGCTTTGGTCGTTGTTCGCGGCCAGGCTAGTGAAAGCCCCCGAACCGCTTATCTCACTCGAGGTGCTTAGCAACCCGATTGTGCTTGCTGGTACACTTTCGATGTTTCTGCTACAGGCGGCTAGCATTGGCATATCGGTCTACCTGCCGATTTACCTGCAGGCGATACTTGGGCTCTCGGTTAGTGAATCCGGCACTGTTATGCTTGGATTGCTACTCGGCACGGTCGCGGGTGCCACCTTCAGCGGTCGCATGATCCCGCGCCTCACGCATTACAAGCGCATCGCCATGGCTGGCATGGTCTTAGCCATCGCCTGCCTCGGTGCCCTCAGCATCGTGGCCGAAGGCGCCTCAATACTTGAGGTTGAAATCCTGACCACTCTGATCGGCCTCGGTAGCGGAACCACCTTTCCAGTGAGCACCGTCTCGGTCCAGAATGCCGTGGACCGCGCACATCTTGGTGTCGCCACCGGAGTGCTGACCTTCCTGCGCTCGCTTGGAGCCGCGCTTGGCGTGGCTGTGCTCGGCGCGGTTGCTATGGGCGCTGGCTTGCCAGTTGCCGCGGGCACGCTCGTCCACGTCGAGACCTCGCCAATGCCATTCACCATGATCTTCGTCGCAGACGGCTTTATTCTTGCGTTTGCGTTGGCTGCTCTGTCTTTGATACCGCACAAGCCCTTGCGCGGCCAAACCGAGCACCCAGTTCTTTCGGAGTGACTGCGCAGACTTTGCCAGCCGGCCGAGGTCTAAGTTTGAGAGAAGGCAGCACTTCGGTGAAGCCAAGCGCCGACGTTTTCGGCCTCTGATGCGCTTAGAAGGCAGGCCGATGCACTGCCAAGAAATTCACTATAGTACCCATCACCGACCTAAAAAGAGCGGAGGACGTTTCTGAAGCAGTGCGTTTATTGCTTCCCTGTGATCCGAGGTGTGTTGCACGATTGCCTGATAGGACGCAGAAAGCTCAAGACATGATTGCAAACTCATCTCGGCTGCGTTGCGGATAAGGCGGCGGTTCAGTCGAGCACTTAATGGAGGGAACGAGGCGATTTTACGCGCGACCTTCAAAGATTCCGACAATAAATTGTCCTCTGGCACGATGCGGGAAACGAGGCCCCACCGCTCTGCCTGCTCCGCACCAATAAGGTCGCAGGTCAACGACATTTCAAGCGCGCGCGGCATGCCAATAACGCGCGGAAGGTACCAGGCGCCGCCGTCTCCAGGTACCAAGCCAACCCTTAGATAGCTTTCGGCGAACTGTGCTTGGGGGGCGGCTAAGCGGATGTCACACATGCAGGCGAGATCGCACCCTGCACCGACGGCTGCTCCGTTGACGGCTGCGATCGTCGGAACATCCAGCTTGGCGAACGCCAATGGAATCTTCTGGATGGCATTGCGATAGCCCTCCATCATGTCGAATGGCGGACCATGGAACATGGGGTCGTCACCGTCCTGCATGTCGCGGACATTGCCGCCCGAGCTGAACGCATCGCCCGCGCCAGTTATGACAATGCAGCCGAGCGCTGGGTCACGGTTGGCACACTCCAGAAACCCCACCAAAGCCTTGATTACAGGTGACGACAGCGCGTTCCGTGTTGCTGGGTCATTCAACGTCACAACGGCCAGGGGCCCATCTCGCTCTATTTGGACTTCGGGGTCAGACATGTGGGACGTCTCCTTGGGAACCATCAACCAAAAAACTCCACAAGCGACCCTCGCCAGATCGCATTGCCATCTCGCCGATTGTGCGCTCGCAATCGTCCTGCCTACCCCAATGGTCGCGCCAGACCCACAGCCGCTTGGTATAGCAGTGAAGGAGGTGTTCCGCCGTGAAGCCTATGGCGCCGAATAGCTGATGACCGGTAGAAGCGGCAATAGTTGCTCCCCGACCCGCTTGGGCCTTCGCCGACAGCCAGCCCAGTCGATCGTGCACATTTTGCAAGGCTTGGCCAAGCACCGCTTCCGTGACGGCCAGCTCGCTCGCGACATCGGACAGAAGATGTTGTATAGCTTGGAACCGGCCGAGCGGCCGCCCGAACTGTGAACGCGTATTCACGTGGTCGATGGCCAACTCCAGGATCTCACCCATCGCGCCAGTCATGGCCGCTGCCGTTAAAAGGGCTCCGCTGCGTGCGATTTTCTCAGACTGCGCGCGGCCAACGGACAGAGCCCTCACATCAAGGGCATCCTCCGGTGCAAGACGAACCCAAGGTTCCCCCGCCAGATCAGCGAATGTCTGAGCATTCGCCGTCGAGACCGACAGGATGAAGCAATTGCCGGACAAATCAGTCGCCCGTGCATAGACCTGCCTGCAGCCTGGAGAGAGCGGGGCCTCGATCGGCCGCCCCGAAAGGCACGCCTGGCCTTTGTGCTTCGACAGGATAATGTCGCTGCGGGCAGTGATGCTGGAGGTCGCGGGATTGTGGCCGAACATCACTGCTACAGGAGCCGCAACAAGCATTTCAACCATCGGCAAAGTCGCAGCGTGGCGGCCCCATATACGGAGAATTTCTGCCGCTTCCTCGATCGTCAGACCCGCGCCGCCCGCATCTTCGGGCAGCAGCGCCAAGTTCAGACCGGATTTGTGCACCTCGGCGAAAAGTTCTGCGCTCTGCAGTTGCTCCCGGCAGCGTTTTCCGAATTGCGCCAGAATACGGCTAGCGGTCTGCGCCAGCATTCTTGAAACGTCGTTCATCTCAACCCCAAATGGCGTGCGACGATTCCCTTGAGGATTTCGCGAGTCCCTCCGCGTAAGCTAAAGCTGGGCGCATTCAGAATTGCCGAGGCTAAGGTCGTTGTTAGGTCGTCGCCGTCTTGTCTAGGGCTGAGATCGATCAATCTGCGCGAAACCTCGGCGATATCTTGCTCGAGGGTGGTGCCGATATCCTTCATCATGGTTGCCTTCTGGCCGACATCTTCGTGGCGGCCCAAGGCCTGGTTGATTTCAAGCGAAAGCGATCGAACGGAATGGAGCCTTCCGACGAGACGGCCGAGTTCGATCGTCGCGTGGCGGTCGGGGTCGCGCGCGATATAGGACGATAGCATCGACAACATGGGAAACGTGGACAGGATGCGATCGGGGCCGCTTCGCTCGAAGGAAAGCTCCTCCATCACAAGACGCCAGCCTTGCCCCGGTTCGCCGAGCAGATGCTCTTCATCCACAAAACAGTTTTCGAAAAGGACTTCGTTGAATTCGTCCACTCCAGCCATGTTGGTGATGGGCCTGACGGTGACGCCCTTGTTTTCGAGGGGCACGACCAACTGGGAAAGTCCGGCATTCCGATCCTCCGATTTGGGAGAGGTGCGGCAGAGGACGATCAGGTAATCGGCATGATGTGCATTCGTTGTCCAGATCTTGCGTCCCTCCAGAACCCACCCGCCGTCCACTTTCGTGGCGCTTGTGCGGATCGACGACAGGTCCGAGCCTGAATCGGGTTCGCTCATGCCGATGCCAATGGTGCAGCGGCCTGCTGCGATTTGTGGCAAGACGAGATGTTTCAGATGTTCCGTGCCGTTGCGTAGGATTTGCGGGCCACTTTGCCTGTCAGCAATCCAATGAGATCCAAGAGGCGCACCGGCCGCGAGCAGCTCCTCGATGATCACATATCGTTCCTCCGGGCTGCGGTCGTGGCCACCAAACATTTTCGGCCAGGTCATGCCGATATAGCCCTGGTCTGCGCATCTAATCGAGAAATCGCGGTCGAATGTGGTCCAAGACTGGCCGGCTCTAATGCGGCCGGCCGTCCTTTCGGCCGCAATGAAGGCCCGAACATTTTTTCTGATAGCGTCATGTTTATCGCTGTGGTTCACGCGATTACCCCACGTGCGCGAAGCTCCGCAATTGCTCGGGGGTCCTTGCCAAGGAAATCACGCAATATGTGGTCGGTGTCCTCGCCGAACCGTGGCGGCGGCTTGCGGTACGAGGCAGGCGTGCGTGAAAGGCGCGCGGGAAATGCGACGGTCGGAACCTCCCTGCCGTCGTCGCGGACCATCGAGCGGACGATCTGCCTCTCGCGGACATGCTGATGGCTGAATGCCTCACCAATATCGTTGATGCAACCAGCCGGTACTCCCGCCGCGTTCAACGCGTCGACGAGGGACTCAACGTCCCGGGACACCGTCGCCGCCGTCAAGATGGATACGAGCAATTCGCGATTCTCAAGACGAGCCTTGTTGGTGGCGAAGCGCTGGTCATCGCAAAGTTCGGCGAGACCCAGCACTTTGCATACCGACCGGAACTGCCTGTCGCTTCCAGCCGCCACCACGATTCTGCCGTTCGCACCCTGAAAATCCTGATAGGGAATGACGTTTGGGTGGGCATTGCCTAGCCTTCTCGGCACCTCGCCCCCAACAAGATAGTTCATTGCTTGGTTAGAGAGCGCGGCAAGTTGGCTGTCGTACAACGCACAGTCGATATGCTGGCCCTCACCCGTCTTTAGGCGGTGAACGACGGCCGCAAGGATGGCGGTAGCCGCAAATTGACCCGTCATCAGATCCGCAACCGGTATACCAACTTTGACCGGCCCCTGATTGTCTTCGGGATGACCCGTGACGCTCATCAGTCCACTCATCGCCTGAATGAGAAAGTCGTATCCTCCCCTGCCTGCGAGTGGACCCGTCTGGCCGAAGCCAGTGATCGAGCAATAGACAATCCGCGGATTCTCCATCTTGAGGTTTTCGTAGTCCAAGCCATATCTGGCGAGACTTCCGGTCTTATAATTTTCGACGACGATATCGCTCTTGCGGGCAATATCTCGGACCAGTTCAGCGCCCGCCGGGTCGGCGAAGTTCACCGCCATGGCGCTCTTGTTCCGATTTGCCGCCAAATAGTAAGCCGCGTCCTCACCTGCGTCTCCGCGGAAGAATGGTGGGCCCCAAAGCCGCGTGTCGTCCGGCTGCTGTGGATGCTCCACTTTAATGACGTTGGCGCCGAGATCCGCGAGCATCTGGCAGCACCACGGGCCAGCCATAACGCGAGAAAGATCAAGAACCGTCAGGCCATCGAGTGCCGCAGGCTGTGCGTTCTTCATGTTATGGTAATTTCACTGTGTGAAGTATAACTTCATTATCTTGAGTCTAGCGCTTGAAGTCAAGTCAAACGCTTGTGGTGAAGCGAAAAGTGGATATTCCGAACGAGACAGAGGCACAGAACTGTCCGAGAACCAAGGCTTCGCACGCGACGATGAGTGGCGGAGTGATTGTTTAGCTCAACCTCCGGTGCACCGCTGTATCGCATCGTTCTGCTGCTGATGCGTTAGGTCGACCGAAGCAATTGGTAATGATCGACAATTAGTTGCAGCAGACTGTTGTTCCGCCAGTTCACCAGAGAAGACGCTTACGCCTCAATCGCGTGTGTCATTACGAAGCCAAGCTGCTGAAGCTGGGAGAGCGGTGGCTATGTGATGGAAGCCCATGCCAGTGCCCATCATAATTTGCCATGTCGACCACAGGGGCGCTAAAAGACTGCGCGCGCTGAGCGATCCACTTCTCCGTCTGCGCGCCCTGCGATCCCCCGAAGACCTGATACCGATCGCGGCCGAACTAGCGTCGAAGCCGGCGGTAAATAGCAGAGATCAAGAAGCGTTAGTCAGCGCCAGGTTAGCAATGGAGGTCAGCTTCATCTACTCACCGTCTGCGCCCGGCACCGACTGTATAGATTGCAGCGGCCACTATGATTACGACGCCTTCGATAATCCCCTGATAGTTGGCCCCGAGGTTGAGTAAATTGAAACCATTCGTCAGCGTTACCAGAAGCAGTGCGCCTGCCGCAGACTTGAGCACCGAGCCACTGCCTCCAAACAGCGAGGTGCCGCCAAGGATAGCCGATGCAATGACCGCAAGTTCCGCCCCCTGCATGGCACCTGGATATGTCGATCCAAGACGTGAAACATAGAGCAGGCCGGCAAAACCCGCTGCAAGGCTCGAAAGCAGGAAGCCGAAGATTTTGTAACCGACAACGTTGACGCCAGCCAGGCGGGCCGCCTCGGCATTACCGCCCACCGCATAGAGGCGTCGACCGAAGGTGGTGAATGTGAGCAGCAGCCAAATCACTACGGTGAAGACAAGAAAATAGATTGCCGGATTCGCGACAGTGTCGCGAGGACCGCTGAGGATTCCCATCCCGCCAACGATCGTAGCGCCAATCAGGGCAAATACGCCGCGAACGCGACTGGTGCTCCCCCGATAGAGCCCGACCAGACCACAAATGGCGAAAAGCCCCCCCACACAATAGAGCACGACGTTCATCGGCTGTCGTGTTGTCTCAAATAACTGCATCGCCGCAACCGCCGATTCATCGGTCGAGTTCAGTGAACGGCCATCCGTCAACACAAGAATTATACCGCGCGCTCCAGTCAACATGCCGAGCGTCACGATGAACGCATTGATGCCTAGGAACTGATTGATCGCTCCGTTGACCAGCCCGACAAAAGCTGCCACCGAGAGTGCCAGTATTGCGGCGATTCCAAAGCCCAACGTTCCGACGGTCATAAGGAAGACAACCCCCACAAGTGCGGCCACCGAGCCCACCGACAGGTCGAAATTGCCCGTGATCAGCACCACCGTCATCGCAATTGCCATTATTCCTGTCAGTGAAGCCTGATAGACAATGTTCGAAAGGTTTGCCGCCGTCAGCGGTTGCGACTTGCCCAGGTACATGGCAATCGCCGTCACGATGAATAACACCAGCGCCAGGGCGACATAGACGCCGAATTCACGCAGTATTCCTAGGACGTATGGATCTCTTGATTTGGATACAGCCAAATTTTCCTTTTTTTCGTCGATCAACACCCCGCTCCCAACCGTAGTACTTGGGGCGATAAGCCCGATCTCTTCTTTCAATCTCGTCATATGCATGATTCCACTCCAGAGAACGGGGCAGACCTCAGGCGCCAGAAGCCAGCAGCACCAGCTCGTGCTCGGAGGTTTGCGACGCAATTCGCTCAGCGACAATGTGGCCCTTTCGAAGCACCAGTATGCGATCACAGACCGCAAGCAGTTCTTCGAATTCCGATGAAACAAGAAGCACGCTGCCTCCGTTCGCCGCAAATTCGCGGATGAGCGCGAGAATGTCGGCCTTGGCACCTATGTCTATGCCCGCCGTCGGCTCGTCCAACAGCAACATGGCAGGGCGGGACGCCAGCCATTTCGCGATGGCGACCTTCTGGGCATTGCCGCCGGACAGTTCCGATACCAAGCTTTCGCTCGAGGACGTCTTGATCTTCAATCGGCGGATCATTTCTTCCGCGACGTTCCGTTCGCGTGCCACCTCGGGCAACACCGTCCACTTCGATAGACTGGAAAGATACGGGAACGAGATATTCATGCAAACGCTAGATTGCATGAACAGTCCCTGGCTGGAACGATCTTCCGGAACAAGCGCCATACCTGCGCGCATTGCCGCGCGCGGCGAGCGGCCAACCGCGCTTATCATTGAGCGTGACGGCACCGACCGCCTTGGGATCGGCCCCAAAAACAGCGTGCAGTATTTCACTGCGGCCCGAGCCCAAGAAACCTGCAAGCCCAAGGACTTCGCCGGTTGCGACATTGAAGTTCGCAGGCGCGAGACGCGAACCTGAGGCCAAATCCTTTACCGACAGGGCAATCCCGCCCGTGTCCGCGCTCTTTTCAGCATGTTGGCGAGCAATAGCTTCGATAGCTCTGCCAACGATTGCGTTCGCGATGGCATCAGAGTCGACTTCGCTGGTGCGTGCAGTCAGGACGACAACGCCGTCGCGAATTACCGTGACGTCGTCCGTCAATGCGAGAATCTCATCGAGGAAATGCGAGACAAAGATGACAGCCTTGCCCTCAATCGACGTCAGTTGCCTCACGACCTTATAGACTACGTCCCGCTCTTCCACCCCGAGTGACGCGGTAGGTTCATCCATGACCATGATCTGAGCACCCTCGATAAGCGCGGTGATGATCGACACCATCTGACGCTGTCCGATGCTCAGATCGCCGACCGTCGCGTCGGGATCCAGATAGTAGCCGATTTTTTCCATCACTCGCCGAAGTTTTGCCGCGTCCTCGTCGCTCCGGCGCCAACCGGCAGTTTTGCTAAGAAAGACGTTGTCAATGACGGAGAGCGTCGAGACCACCGGTATGTGTTGGTAGATCGTGGCGACGCCGGCTTTCATTGCATCGGCAGGCCTCTTCCATGCCAGCTGTCGTTCGCCAAGTCGCATTGTACCGCCGGATGCCGTTATGGCGCCGGACAATATCTTGATTAGCGTCGACTTGCCCGCCCCGTTTGCGCCAAGCAGTCCATGCACGGTACCTGGTCGAACAACCAGATCAACACCCTTGAGGGCTACTGTCCCGTTCGGATAGATCTTGCGGATACCCTCCAGGCTCAACGTATCCATGGACATCCTCCGAGCGACGCAGCTAAGACAGAAGGACGCCAAATATTTGTCGCGTACACGAATAAGTCCTCAATGGAATTGGGGTTGCCTCCCATTTTGCCAACCGCAACGGCGCGACATGTGCCGCCTGCGGATGCTGGCGGCACATGAATGAAAGGTCAGCGTTCCGTCACGTCCCATCAGAATTGCGGCTTACAATCATCAACATTGTCTTTCGTCACAAGGAAGTTCGGAACGACGAAGAGGGCTCCCTTTCGGTCAAACTTGCCCGATATTTGCTGGTAGAGAACCTGAAACGACTTGTGACCGATGCTCTCCGGCCGGTTGCAGACCGTCGCTGCAATGCCTCCGGCCTTAAGCGCGGTTATTCCGTCGGTGTTGCCGTCGATGCTAACGATAGGTATATTCGAGCCGGCCGCCTTCACTGCGCGCGCGCAACCTGCGCCCATGCTGTCGGCATCCGCGAAAATCAGGTCGATATCCGGTTTCGAGGTCAGCATGTTCGCACATACGGTCTCGGCCTTGTCCGCCATCCAGTCAGCCGGCTGAGACGCTACGATCTCGTAGCTTGCATGGGCGGCATCAAGTGCTTCTTTGAAGCCATTGTTTCGCGTGACCACATCGGAATAGCCGGCAGCGCCTTCGACGATCGCAATCTTGGCCTTACGGCCCTTCGGCAAAAGCGTGGTAGCAAAAGTGCCGATGGTCCTTCCCGAATTCACGTTGTCATGGGCTACATAGGCGACGAGGGAGGTCGGAACCGCATCCATCGGCTCCTTGGACGCATCCCCGATCTGGCTGCTGGTGGCGATGACCGGAATGCCGGCTGCGGCAAGCTTTGCCACCAGTGGCACACTTACCCGACCGTCAACCGGGAAAAACAGAACGCCCGAGTATCCTTGGGTAATGATGTCATCCACCTGGTTGGCTTGCTTGTCGACAGAGTTGTTGGCGTCGAAAATATCGACTTGTACGCCCGCGCTCTTGCCCTCCTCGACAGCACCGCGACCAACGGCCGGAGGAAAGGTGAAGCCTTGCCCGGCGCTAAGGAAAGCAACCTTCCCATTACCCCCAGCCAATGCGCCATGACTTGCCGCGGCCATTATTGCAGCGCCAAACATGAACACCTGCAACCGCTTCGCATATGACATCGTTTTTAGTCCTCCCTGTACATTAGATTTGATACGTGACATTCGTGTAACCTCCCTTAAGACCCGCTTGCGCTTAAAAGATCAGAATGGCCTACTCCTATCAGAACATCTTTGAATTCATTACACTTCACTTAGCGAATTTGGATTCACAATTATTGGAGCAACTCGCGAAACTCGTTTTGCAACTCGTCGATGCCGGCAATTTCGATGCGCACAATGTCTCCGTGCGCCAAATATTTCGGGGGATTGAAGCCGATGCCTACTCCCACAGGTGTACCCCTGGCGATGATGTCTCCTGGCACCAATGTAATGCCGGCAGAAATGGTGGCGATGATGGAGGGGACATCAAAAATCAGATCACGCGTGTTGGCATCCTGCCGCAACTCTTCACTGACCCAACATTTGATTTTGGTGTCAGAAAGATCGATTTCGTCGCGCGTCACCGCCCAAGGCCCCATTGGACAGAACGTGTCTTGCGATTTGCCGATGAGCCATTGGCTATGACGCCCCTGTAGGTCCCGAGCCGTCACATCATTGACGATCGTGTAACCCCATACGTGCTCCAGCGCATTCTCCGGCTTGATTCTCCGGCCACCCTTGCCGATGATGATCGCTAGTTCCGCCTCATAGGCGATCGATTCTGACACTTCGCGGTTGATACACACGAGGTCATCGTGGGCGACCACGCATTCCGGAACCTTCGAAAAGATGATCGGATGCCTGGGGACGATACCGCTGGCGACACCGGAATCGAACCCGCTGGATGCGAACTCCGCAGCGTGCTCCCGGTAATTCTTGCCGACACAAAAGATGTTGCGCCGTGGGCGCATGATCGGCGCTTCGATTAAAACTTCACTGAACGGCACCGGTGAGAGGACGCGCGGCATTACTGGGCGATCAATGACGGCCAGCAAGCCGTTGGCGGCCTCCACCAGCGGGAGATCGAAAGGCGAGATTGTGCGCGTGGCTTCATCAACCACAGCGACGCAGCGCTCGTCGCCGACGCGATAAGTTGCAACTTTCACTGGCTTCCTCCCAGTCGCCAACTTGAACCATCAGACGTCATTGGAGTTCAAAAATCAAGCATAATTTGCATATTCTAAGAATTTTTTCTATTGTCAATTCATGGGGAATTGTTGAATTTTCATATTCGGGCCCGCTGAACGAAGGCGCTTTCGCCCCTCTGGGCCGCCCATTGGCAAGTTCGTCGGCGGCGAAATGAAGGCGCGGTTGGTTCAGTAGCGGACACATTGGTTCGACACGATGCCTAAATACATCGCGAGAGAGATCGCGCGATCGCTGCGCAACCGAATTGACGCTGGGGAGTGGAGCGAATCGGGACGGCTCCCCAACGAAAGGGAGCTTGCGACGCAATATCGCGTCGCGCGCAACACAATGCGCAGCGCGATCGACAGACTTGCCGGTGACGGCACCCTGGTGCGCCATGTTGGGCGCGGAACGTTTCTACGTCAGGACAATCGCGGCAGTATCCTCAAAATGTTGCACAGATTGTCGGGTGCCAGTCCCATCGACGTGATGGCGGTCCGCCTGATCTTGGAGCCGCGCGCAACGGCGCTTGCGGCGATCAACGCAAACGCCAACGAATTGCGCGCAATAGCCGCTGCCTATGGCTCTTCCGTCGCCGCACTTGAAATGGAGGATTTCGAGCGCTGGGACGCCGAGTTACATCTGAAGATAGTCAGGGGCACGCGCAACGAACTGCTCACCCATCTTCACGAGGTTCTGTGTGTGGTGGCCAGAACCCAAGAGCAATGGCGCAAAATCAAGCAGCGCACTTTCAGCATGGAGCGGCGTCACATCTACTGCCGCCAGCATGGCGAGATCGTCGAAGCTCTCATGCGCCGGGACGGTGAAGCGGCGGCCACGGCTATGCGCGGACATCTTGAAACTGTCCGTCAAAACTTGTTCGCTGGACACGCGCTGTAAGCCGGTGACGCATTGGCAAGTTGGGCAGCTATATACCTGATCCCATGGGCCCCGGCGCCGATGACGACTGCTCGGATCAGCCGACATCGGCCCTCAAAGGGACCATGACCCTGCCGGAGGCGTGAGAAACTGCTTCATCCATCGTCGTTGATTGCCCTTTGAATCGCCGAGGGAATCGATCACCAGAGGTTCTCGACGATAAGCGCGATCCCTTGACCTCCGCCAATGCACATGGTCACCAGGCCGAAGCGGCCGTTGATCCGTTTCAACTCGTTGAGCGCCTTAACAGTCAATATCGTGCCTGTCGCTCCCAACGGGTGTCCGAGAGCGATCGCGCCGCCATTGGGGTTGACCTTGTCGGCTGGGAGCGAGAGCGCATCCATGACCGCCAGCGCCTGTGCCGCAAACGCTTCGTTGGATTCAATCACATCCAAGTCGGAAATTGTCAGGCCGGCGAGATCGAGAGCCACAGGCACCGCTTTTACCGGCCCGATGCCCATGATTTCAGGCGGAACGCCCGCAACGCTCCAAGACACCAGGCGGCCAATCGGCTTGAGGTTACGGGTGGCAACCTCGTTCTCATGCGCGAGGACGACAGCTGCCGCCCCATCATTCATGCCGGAAGCATTTCCGGCGGTAACGGTGCCGTCCTTGCGAAACGCGGGCTGGAGCCCTGCAAGCATCTCCAGCGACGAGTCGGGACGCGGATGCTCGTCAGTGTCAAACACGACCATCCCTTTGCGGGTCTTGATCTCGATCGGAACCGTCTGACCCCTAAAATACCCTTGTGCGATTGCCCGGGCGGCCTTTTCCTGGCTCTCCAGCGCGAAATGGTCCTGCCTCTCCCGGGAAATCTGGTATTTCTCGGCGACGTTCTCCGCCGTGTCGCCCATACCGCCATGCCCGAAGGGGTCGGCAAGTGTATTGCTCAGCCAGTCGTAGACGACACCGTTGCCGATTTTCCGGCCGTAGCGCATGCCCTCGACTGAAAATGGCGCACGACTCATTACCTCTACGCCGCCCGCCAACACAATGCGAGAGTCCCCGCTACGGATCATCTGAGCCGCGGTGATAATTGCCTGCGCACCCGAACCACAGAGCCTGTTCAGCGTCAGACCGCCCGAGCCGTTCGGCAAGCCGGATTCGAGAGCGATCGTCCGACCGAGGAAAAGGTCGGCTGCCTCGGTCGGTATTACAGTGCCGAATACCGAGTGGTCGAGCCCACCGGGCTCGAGCCCAGCACGTGCAACTGCTGCGGCCCCCACCGCGGCGCCCAGTCGAGTGGGCGACATGTCTTTCAGGCTGCCACCAAATGCGCCTATCGCGGTACGCACGCCCGAAAGAAAGAAGACCCCGCCGCCCATCTGTACACCTTCCTGTCGCCAACGACCTCGGCCAGACCAGGGCAGCTCGGCCGACGCGAAACCCCGCCGAGCCGAGCCTAGTTTAGACAGATAGACAGATCCGCCGGCTCTTTTCTTGCTTTCGCCAATACGCTCGCAGCACCGGGCAGCCAGCGCCGAAGCCTCACCGCTGAGAAAACCGGCTGCCGCCGAAAGGTTGAGGCCGGCTCAGATGCCTAAGCCACCAAGACAGACGTATTTGGTGTCGAGATAGTCCTCAATGCCTTGGTGGCCCCCCTCGCGGCCGAGACCGGATTCCTTGACGCCGCCGAATGGAGCCTCGACGGTGGTCATCAACCCTTCATTGACGGCGACCATCCCGTATTTGAGCCCCTCCATGACGCGAACGGCGCGGCCAAGATTGCTGCTGTAGAAGTAAGCTGCCAAGCCGAACTCGGTTTCATTCGCGAGACGGACCGCCTCTTCCTCGGTGTCAAATTTGAAAACTGGAGCGACAGGGCCAAAAATCTCCTCCTTCATGAACATCATGTCGGGGGTGGCGGCCGCTATCACGGTCGGCTGAAAGAAGGTGCCGCCCAACGGATGCCGCTTGCCGCCAGACACCACCTTTGCGCCTTTCGACGTGGCGTCCCTAACGAACTGCTCGACCTTCTTGACCGCATTTTCGTCAATGAGGGGGCCTTGCTGCGTGCCCGCTTCCAGTCCCGGCCCGACCTTCAACTTCTCACTTGCCACCGCCAGCTTTTCGACGAACGCGGCGTAGATGCCGGCCTGCACGAAGAACCGGTTTGCACACACACAGGTCTGGCCGGAGTTGCGATACTTGGCAATCATGGCTCCTTCGACCGCCCGGTCGAGATCGGCATCGTCAAAGACGATGAAGGGAGCATTGCCGCCAAGTTCCATCGACACCTTCTTAACCGTCCCGGCACACTTCGCCATCAGGATCTTTCCGACTTCGGTTGATCCGGTGAATGTGAGCTTCCTGACAAGCGGATTGGAGCAGAGTTCGTCGCCGATCTCGGCGGCCGAACCGGTAACGATGTTGACGACCCCTTTCGGAAAACCAGCTTCCTCGCAGAGCGCGCCCCAAGCGAGGCCCGAATAAGGCGTTTGCGAAGCCGGCTTGATCACTGCAGTACAGCCAGCAGCCAGCGCTGGCGCAATTTTGCGCGAAAGCATTGCCGACGGGAAATTCCACGGCGTAACGGCCGCGACAACGCCGACCGGCTCCTTGGTCACCAGTATGCGGCGGTCGACCCATGGCGACGGTACGACATCGCCGTAAGTGCGGCGCGCCTCTTCGGCGAACCATAGCACGTACGCAGCCGAAAGGCCGACCTCGCCCTTGGCCTCGGCCAGCGACTTGCCCTGCTCCATCGTCAGCAGTTCGGCAAGCGCGTCCTGATTATCCATGATGGAATCATGCAGCTTGCGCAGGAGCTTGGAGCGCTCAAATGCCGAAGTCTTCTTCCAGCCATGGAATGCAGCCTCGGCGGCCTCGATGGCGCGTCTGGTTTCTGACTGGCCAGACTTCGGCACTGTGCCGATCAACAGCGTGGTGGCCGGATTGGTCACGTTGATGGTCGCGCCGGAATCGGCTTGCACCCACTCTCCTCCAATCAGGTTAGCCTGGCGCATGTAGTGGCTGGTTTTCTGCAGCATGATTCAACCTCCGTGCGGCGCGCCAAGAGGCGGCCTGAAACTCGTAGTGGCAGCGGCGCCAGTTCGTGAACTTTGCGCATTCCACAAATTCGCACTATCTGATTATTCAGTCAATTCTTGTTATCAGATAAATTTGCCCGTAAGATGATCCGCGTTTGACCTAGAAACCGAGGCGGTAAGTACGTCGCCGGCAGCATCGAGGACGGCCTGACCTATGCCTGGCAGGCTTGCGGCGCCCAGCATCGGCACACGCGACGCGGACCGCGACGTTCAGATTCCCGTATCGAGTCCCGCGTAGATATCGGCGATCCGCCAGACCCCTTCTTCGTTAGCCATCTGGAAGCGGTAGAAGCCAGTTGCTATCACTCGGGCAAGGCCATTTTCGGCGCCAGTGAGAAATAGCGAGGCGAGGACGACAGCACTCAATCCGCTGAGATCGTCGACCAAAATGTTCATCATGCAGTGGCGACGCTGGTCGGCCTGAGTCTCCCAAAGGGTTTTGAGCCATTGCAAGATGCGCGTGCGACCTTCATAAGGGCCCACGACGAAATTGCCGGCGACCGACCCACTAAAGACCGCAGTGGCTGTAAGGCACGCGGCGATCACATCCTCACGGCGTTCATCGTAACCCCAGCAGTAGCGATGTATCGTCTCTAGGATGAAGTGACGATCAGAGAGCGATCCAATGCCAGGGCAAGCTACCGGAGCTTGCAGGCGGACTATACTGTTTATAGTACCCCAAGCCGGAACGGGATTGAGCGGGAAAATAATGGTCAAACGGCTTTCCCTTCTTCATCTTTGAAGGGTAACACCGCAAAGGCAGCGCTGACCATTGCGGCGCCATATAGATCCGCCGCGACACGTGCAAAGTTCATGGGTCCCCCAAACGTTAGCAATGAGATTTGATGGCCGGATTTGCCGGTTTCTTTTTTACTTGGCCTCGGAGCAGAGCCTCTCCTCTAGCAATAGATCACATCAGCGACGTGGTTGCGCGGGATGGCGAGCCAAGGCGAAATACCAGGCTATCGCATACCGAAGCGCGCTAGACCCAAATAACGCAAGGACGCGGAGAGTTGGCCAATGGAAGAAGTGTTGGTCACGCATCGATGTGCGCGGGCTTTGCTGGCGCTAGATGGTTTATGAGGTCGTTCCCGGAGAAACTTTCACGAATTTCTGTAGCGTGCGCAGCGGTTTAGGGACCGGCTCCCCTGGGAAAAGCAACGGCCAAGCGGTCACCGAAACCTCGGCGACATAGATGTCACCAATTGAGTCCACCGTTAGGCCATGCGGAGCGATAAACTGACCAGGCTTCAGCCCTGTGGTCGGTTCATTGCCAAGCCGCGCCAGAAGCTTGCCGCTGTTATCAACGATGGTGATGCGGGGACCAAGATTGGGAGCGCCTCGATTAAAGGCGAGTTGCGGACCAATCTCACCGATATAGCAGATCGGGCATTTGCCGGCCGGCATAAAGAGGCCGCTCGGCCGATGCAAGTTGTGCCACTGCGTTTCGAACTTGCCGTTGCCATCGAATACTTGCACCCGATGATTTTCCCGATCCGCTACATAGACCCAGCCGTCTGCGTCGCAACAGATATTGTGCGGCAAGTTGAATTGTCCCGGCATGCAGCCGGGTTCGCCCCAGGACCGCATAAGCTTGCCGTCTGGAGAGTATTTGTGCACGCGCGCATTGGAGTAGCCGTCGGAGACATAAATGTCGTTGTCGGGCGAGAGGGCTGTATGAGTGCAACGGCTGAACGGAAGCCCGCTCATGAAGGCCGATGGACGCCCTGGAATACCGATTTCCAGCAGAACCTTGCCGTCGAGCGTGCACTTGCGAACGGTGTGATCCCCGTCATCAGTGCAATAGATGGTGTCGTCCGGGCCCATATGTATGCCATGTGCACGCCGGAAGATGTCCTCACCCCAGGAAGTGATGAATTCGCCGTTGCGGTCGAACACGCACATCGGATGTTCGCCTCGATTGAATACATACACGCGATCGCGTTGGTCCACTCCGACAGCCGCCACGTCGCCCAATTCCCATCCCGGCGGCAGTTTCTCCCACCCCTCCACGACCCGATATGTATAATCGCCACTGCCAACGATGACGCCCATGTGGCGGTCCTCCACGTTCATTCTGCCGCAGATCGTAGTGAACCCATTCCAGGCAGGAAAAGGGAACACAGTCATAAACAGGCGAAGCCATTTCTCCCTCGCGCATAGCCTTGAGATCGAATTCTCAACAAATGGAACAAGGTGGGTGCTGAAGCGAACTATTGCGGTGTCGCCCGGCCGGCTCTCGATCCGTGAGCCCCACCTCGAGGCCTGGCAAAGGTAAGTTCAGCCGCCTGTTCTCATGGCCGCGACCTTTAGCAGGTAGCGGAATGCGTTAGGTTAAAGTATTAACAAGTAAGCTAGCGTCACCAGTACACATATGGCGGCAATGACAAGCTGCGCCAGGATGAAGTCATCGCGCTCGCGCTCGGCAAAGAAATATACGCCGCCATACATATCGCAGTGGACGTTCGGGCTCTTCTCTTTTTGTTCTGACATCGTTCCTCCCAGAACTGATCGACCCAGAGATTGCCTGCACGATTGGCTAACGCTTAGGCTTCCCCTATTCTCCTGCTTCGCGTTTCAGTCGAAATTCCCACTATGAGATTTATATGTCAATCCCCTTAATAAGAGAATTTATTGTATTTTCTCATATTTTGGTGCTGGTGCCGGAACTGTAAAAGGCCTGCGGCAAGCGCAAGCACTCGGGTGCCGCCGACGGTGAGGGCCAATCAACGCTTGCCGTCATTCCGGTTTGATACTCGTCTCAGCTGAGCGAGCCGCGCCGCAAAGCGTCGGCAAAAAACGGATGGAAACACGGCGCCGGTGGCGCCCAGACGTAGAGGGACCAGGTTTCGCCCTCAATGTGTGATCGCAGACAAATCAGGTATTCGCAGACTAGGCGGAAAACCTGCTTGCCTGATCCTCCAGGCTCTCGGTGATCTTGGCCGCTGTCTCGCGCAAAAGTGCGAGCTTCTTGTCCAACGGCTGACTCTTGAACCGCTCCAGTGTCTGGGTAATGGAAAGAGAACCCAAGATCTGATCGCTGCCGTCAAATAACGGGATTGCTATGGCCGCCAGCCCCGGATCGACTTCCTCAGCTGCTGTGCAATAACCTGCCTTGCGCAACTCGCGCAATTTGGACTTAAACGCGTTCCAGTTAGGCCCGAGCCCTGCCGATGTGATTTGCTCAGCATGCTTCAGCATGAGATCGCGAAGCTTATGCGGTGGCAAATTGGCAAGAATAACTTTCGATGCTGCGCCCCGGAAAAGTGGCATCGGCCTTCCGCGGTCGTAACTTGTCCTATAGCTAGGGTCAGGCCACTCTTCATGAATGCACACGACGTTGTTGCCGTAAAAACTGCACAACAGCAGGTTTTCTCCAACGCGCCGTGACAATTCGACCATCGGATCTCGGCTTGCGGCCAGCAACGGATCACCGAGTCTAATCTGCCGATCGAGTTCGATGATGCGCGCTCCGAGCACATATGTCCCTCCGGCAGCAGGGGCGAGCAATCCCGCGTTGGTCAGTACCTTCACATAGCGGTAGATCGTCGCCATCGAGCACCCAACGACCGCTGCCATCTTTTCAGCCGTCAAGGCGGGGCGTGTCGGCGTAAAAAGACCGAGAAGACCCAAGACCTTCTCGAGCGTGTTGCCCGACAAGGCCTCCGAAGCGGCTTCGGAGCTCAAATGCGTCGTGTCAGTCAAGCTTCGAATCTCCGAAGATGTGAATTTCGCATAATTCGCAATATTGCAGTGATTTCGACAACCAGTCTAGGTGCCTTGGATCAAGCCGAACGCCGCCCACTCTCGACGGATCTCCGCTGGCGCATGTAAACACACTGGAGTTTTCGTCAAAGGCAACGGCTTCGCCGCAGGCCGCCCCGCTTGAGCTCTCGTTATCGTGTTGCCATGGCGGACGGTCAACGGGTGACCGGGCGATTGTAGGGAGTCAGCTGAACTTCGTGTGTCCAGCAACTTGGATGCTGGGTGTGCAAGTAATAGTACGCTTCCGCAATTCGCGTGGGGTCCAGCATAATTTCACCCGTGTCTTTATACATGGCCTCACCGTGGGCCCGAGTTCCGGGAGAGTCGATCATACCGTCAACGACTATGTTGGCGATATGGACCCCCAACGGCGAATATTCCTCGGTCAACACCTGAGCCAGAGTGCGCATCATGACCCGTGGGTAGTAGAGCGATTCCCCCGTTTTCCGCTTTGTTCCGTGCAAGCTGTTGTGGTTGTTGGTCAGGAAATAGGATCCGTTTCCGCTCTTGCGCATTGCTGGAAGAATTTCCTTGGCGACCAGGTATGGTCCCCTGCAAGCGATGTCTATGGCCGTCTCGAACACCTCGTCGGGCAGATTCTCAATCAGTTCTTTCTCGGGAGGTAGTTCCCGCCCGCTGGCATAGCCAGCGTTATAGATGACGACTTCCGGTTCGCCAGCCTGCTTGCGGATCATTTCGAAAGCCTCGGCGATTGACTCGCGGCTCGTGAGGTCGAGCTCGGCGATAATCGCCCGGCCGCCCTGATCGCTGATTGCTGCCGCCAGTGCCGCGGCATTGTCCCGGTGGCGGGTGGTAAGGGCTACCGTATACCCCTCGGCTGCAAACTTCTGCGCAATCGCGCCACCGATGCCCCAGCGGATGCCGAGGGGCACGTCCGCATCGGAAATCTTGCCGCCAGCCAAAGAGACGGTTCTGCTGCCGTCCGATTGCCATTTCGACGTCGCCCCCACGATCACGGCGACTTTGGTCGTCTGGTAGTTTTGATTCGTCACGCTTTCCTCCTGGTTCTTGGTCTGGTCCTGGGCGGACCGTCCGGGTTTGCTTCGTTGTCGCCTGTATGCGCCGCAGCTCGTGCCCATAGGGATGGCCAGATGATCGAACGGGGTGCAGATAGAATTGCCCTCAGGTTGCCGGCACGGTGAGCCGGCGCAGTTTGTTGTGGCAAAAGGCTACTCGTCGTCTCACGCGCCTGGGCGCGCAGCGGCGCCGCGAGCGGCTTGGTTCAGGACTCCACGACCGGTACTGTGTAATTCAGCGCAAGACGCCCGCCGTCAGCAAAAATCGTCTCACCGGTGATGTAGCTCGCTTCCTTGGATGCGAGGAAGGTTGCAATTGAGGCGATTTCCTCCGGTTCGGCGATGCGCCCGAGAGGGGTACGCGACAACAGCCGATGCCTCATGATCGGGTCTGTGGCAAAGGGCATGGACAGGTCCGTTCTGATCGAGCCCGGACCGATCGCGTTCGCTCGGATGCCGTAAGGTGCAAGGGAAAGCGCCATGACCTTCGTAAGTGTCTCTATCCCACCTTTTGACGTACAGTATGGCACGTGATTCGGCAGCGCGATGCGCGCAGTGACGGAACTCATATTGATGATTGCGCCGGGCGCCTTACTCGCCTTCACCTGCGCCACCATCTGCCTTGCCGCGGCCTGTCCCACGAGAAAGGTTCCGTTGACGTTGACGCGCATCACGCGTTCGAAATCGGCTTCTGCAATTTCGAGGAAGTCCGCGGCATGGAAAATGCCTGCGTTGTTAACGAGAATGTCAAGTCCGCCCCAGAAGTCGCAGGCTGCAGCAACCACGTTGCGCGCATCGTCCGCTTTAGAGACGTCGGTGCGCACAAAACGCGCATTGCTCCCGAGCTTGTCGGCGACTGCTTGGCCGGCAGCCTCGTCAACGTCGGCAATGACCACGTTCGCCCCTTCAGCGACATAGCGTGTAGCGATCGCGTGACCGATGCCACGCCCGGCACCGGTCACAATCGCTGTCTTTCCGTCGAGCATGCCCATTTACCACTCTCTTCGCTATCTCTGGCGTCTGCGGCCGTCGCCTGTTTTTTCCAGGTCGATCGAGCGCATGACAGCCGTCCCTCAAACCCTGGCGAGTTTAGCCCGCCGCGACAATGCTTCCTCCCTGATCCCAGTCAGGGTCGTTCGTGTCGTGATGGCTTCCGGATCGATCAGGAGCTCAAGAACGGCGGGACGTTTTGCGCTCAGGGCGCGCTCAAATGCCGCCCCAAATTCGGATGTTTCGCGCACCTGCTCTGCAAACGCCCCGAAGCTTCGCGCATAAGCCGCGAAATCAGGGTTCTTCAGGAAAGTCGCCGGCGTACGTCCAGGAAACTCCCGCTCTTGATACATACGAATTGTGCCGTATAGGCCGTTGTTGACCACAAGAATTATCACAGCGGCCTCATATTGCATGGCCGTGGCCAGTTCCTGTCCCGTCATCAGGAAGCCGCCGTCGCCAACGAAGCACAGCACCACGCGCTCAGGGTGTGTGAGCTTAGCGGAGACCGCAGCCGGAACACCATATCCCATCGCGCCGTTGGCGGGACCAAGCAGCCTCCCCGGTCCGGGGAAACGATGATAGCGATTGACCCATCCGGCGAAGTTTCCGGCATCGGTGGTCACGATTGTATCGCTGGGCACCATGTCGCCTATCGCCTTCATCACAATAGCCATATCGAGCGCGCCCGGAGTAGTGTCCGGGACCGCGCTTTGTTCGAAAGCGTGTCGGCCGGAGGCGCACCAGCGCTTACGTGCCGTCATCATCGGAAGCGCCACCGGCACAGCTGCCAGCACGGCGGCGAGAAACTGTTCGGGACCGGCATTGATGGGCAGCACGGCCTGATAGACCCGGCACAATTCATTCGGGTCGGGGTGGACGTGCACCAGCGGCTGGATCGGCGTGGGTGCCTGGACGATCGTGTAGGACTGGGTCGTCAACTCGCCGAGCCGCGCGCCAATCGTAATCAGCAGGTCGGTTCGCCGGATCGCATCGGCGAGGGCAGGCATGATGCCCAGGCTGCAATCGCCGATATAGTTCCCGTGCGTGTTGTCAAAACGATCCTGGCACCTGAATGAAGCGCAGACGGGGATGGAATGTCTTTCGGAAAAGTGCAGCAGCATCTGCTTGGCTGCATCGCTCCAGCCGCCGCCGCCGACCAGAATGAGCGGCCTTTCGGCACCTTTCAGGCGATGCGCGAATTCCTCAATGTCTTGCTCGCTCGGCGAGGCACAGACAACCCTGTAAGGCTTCATGTCGTCGGCTTCCACCTGGTCGAGGAGCATGTCCTCCGGCAGGGACAGGACGACGGGACCCGGCCTGCCAGAGACCGCAGTGTGGAAGGCGCGACTGACAAATTCCGGGATCCTGCGTGCATCCTGGATTTCGGCCACCCATTTCGCCGTATGGGCAAACATCCCCTTGATATCGATCTCCTGGAAAGCCTCCCTCTCTGATGTCTCACGCGTCACCTGACCCACGAACAGAATCATCGGCGTGGAATCTTCGAAGGCGGTATGAACCGCAACCATCGCGTGACTTGCACCGGGTCCTCTGCTGACGAAGCATATTCCTGGGCGGCCCGTGAGTTTTCCATACGCCTCGGCCATATGGCCGGCGCCAATTTCGATTCGTGTGGAGATGACCCTTACGCGGTCTTCAAGATCGTGGAAGGCGTCCAGGGCCGCCAGGAAGCTCTCGCCCGGCACGCAAAACACGGTGTCGGCACCATGTCGGATCAACTGATCCGCCAAAACTCTTCCACCGTTTCGCATGAGTTCCACAACTCCATCCTTCGAGAATTGACCAGATACTCTTTATATGCGAATTTTGCAACAGTCGCAGATCGCGCTGAGGCTGTAAGATTTTGCCCGTGGATGTCGACAAGCCATTTGCCGGGCATGCAGGATTCGAGCTGTCCCGACCACCAGTGTGCAGGCGGGCTTGCGTGGTCGCCAGTACGCATTGTCCTTGCCCTATCGACACGGCGCCGATGCAGGCTTCGACTGCAGGCTTCATCTTTGGTTGGATAGTGGGGCCGCGCCTGCGATCAGGTGCGCGAGCACGAGTGTTCGGCTTTCGGGCTGACCATGATGCCGGTGTGTTGGACTAGCGCAAGGAGCGGCTTGGCATGAAGGGATATTGGCTCATAATCGGCACCGAGATATCGGATGAGGCGGCGCAAGCCGAGTACCGCAGATTGTGGAAACCCATCGGCCAGAAGTATCAAGCCCGTGTCAACCCGTCTAAAGAGCCGCCTGTGCTTCAAGAGGAGCGGGATGCGTGTCGAATGACCGTCATCGAATTCCCATCGATAGAACTGGCGAGGGCATGCTATCGCGACCCGGCCTATGACGAGGCTCGCCGCTATGCACTGCAAGCATCCAAACGCGAACTCCTGATCTTCGAAGGGGACCTGCGCTAGACGTCAACCTTTCGCGCCGTTTGAGGCCGGAAGGTCGATACCGGATGACGGCCATGCCGGACCCGGCTGCTGCGGGAGCGGGTACAAGTGGCTATCCGCTTGGGTGCCTAGCTTTGTCGATCGCCTGTGAGATCCGAGCAGCCGTGCGCTGCAATGAAGCGAGGTACTTCGATGTTGCCTCGTTTTCCGAAACTTCGCGGTTCATCGTGACATTTATCGACGCGATAGCCTGCCCAGCTAGGAGTATGGGAACGGCGATCGCCCAAATGGCACGGTTGTAGACGAGGGCTGAATATTCCTGGCTCATGACTGCGTAGCCACATTCGCGCACCCTGGCGAGCACACCTTGCAGCTTTCCGCGGTCGCGGGCTAGGTCGTTCCATGGTTCAGCGACTTGCGCCGAGACCTCAACCGCGGTTTGGAGCTCGCTTTCTGTGCAAAAGGCAAGATAGGCAAGGCCAAGAGATGTACCCATTATGGGAGCACGGAAGCCAGGCGGACGGGGATAGAAGAGCCGGCTCTCGGAGCGGCTCGTCTCGGCAACTATCATCGCGTCGCGGTCGAACACCGCGACGTCGGATGGCCAGGAGATCTCGCGTTGCAGCGCATAAAGAAACGGTCCAGCTATCACACCCATTTCGCGATAAGCCTCAAAGCCAGAACTCAACTCAAGCACTTTGCCGCTAACGACATAGGCGGCGTTGCTCGTGTCCTTGAGGACGTATCCGGCGCTCTCGAGGGTTTCCAGGAAACGCACAGCCGTGGAGGACGTCAACCCCGAGGCGCGAGCGATTTCGCTCACGGTCGATTGGCGTCGGCTGTTAACGACGTTCAAGACTTTTAGGGCGCGAAGTACCGCGTTGACGGGTCTGTATGAAGGCATCGTTCGTCCCCTTGTCGACATCGCCAGCCGTTGCCGCGTTTGCCGCAGGCAGGAACTGTCAGTCCGGACAGCGATAGCTCCCCGTGGGGAAAGACGCAAATTTCAGAGCCGCGATGCGGCTAGGTGGCTTTGCGGCTCGAGCCACCGTTGATGTCCGGGGCATATCGACGCCTCGTTGCCATAACGGCGGCATCAAATGGCGAGGCGGGCGGCCGGGCTTCCCACGGGCACAGATGCCGTCTTCGCCGTGAAGGATCGTAGTTGCTCTTTTCCCCCGGTAAAGACGGATGCTAGCCCGGAGTAGTGAGCCGGACGGTTGCTTAGGCCTTGGCTCGCGCAAGATCCAAGGCAATGTCCACAATCATATCCTCCTGCCCCCCGACCATACCGCGCCGGCCGGCTTCGGCAAGGATTGCTCGCGTGTCGACGCCATATCCGGTGCTGGCCTTTTCCGCGTGACGGAGGAAGCTTGAGTAGACGCCTGCATAGCCGAGCGTCAGCGTCTCGCGATCCACCCGGACGGGCCGATCCTGGAGGGGGCGAACCAGTTCTTCGGCCGCATCCATGAGCTTGAAAAGGTCGCAGCCATGTTTCCAGCCTTTGCGGTCAGCTACGGCGATGAAGACCTCCAGAGGCGTGTTTCCCGCCCCCGCTCCCATCCCGGCAAGGCTGGCATCGACGCGGATAGCGCCGGCCTGAACACCGACAATCGAGTTCGCGACGCCAAGCGAAAGATTGTGATGAGCATGGATGCCGCGTTCCGTCTCCGGCCTTAGTACCCGGTCATAGGCTTCGCAACGCGCGCGGTATCCGTCCATGTCGAGCGCGCCACCACTGTCGGTGATATAGACGCAGGTCGCGCCATAACTCTCCATGAGCTTCGCCTGCCGGGCCAACGTTTCTGGCTCGATCATGTGGCTCATCATCAGGAATCCGACCGTGTCCATGCCAAGGTCTCGTGCTGCCGCAATATGCTGCTTGGCTACATCGGCCTCAGTGCAGTGGGTCGCGATCCGAACCGAACGAACACCAAGGGCGTGAGCTTGCTTCAGATCATGAACGGTCCCGATGCCAGGAATGAGAAGGGTGGTCAGCCGCGCATTTTGCACTACGTCGGCAACCGACGCGATCCATTCCCAATCTGTGTGGGCGCCGAAGCCGTAGTTGAAGGAGGAACCATTGAGACCGTCCCCATGCGCGACCTCAATTGCATCGACGCCGGCGACATCGAGGGCGCTAGCAATGGCGCGGACCTGATCGATGCCGTAGCTGTGACGCACGGCATGCATGCCGTCGCGCAAAGTCACGTCCTGAATGTAGAGCTTCGTTTGCGTCGGATCGAGGTTCATGGATTTTCCACATTAGTCGTCATGGATGACGACGCGCTGACGCTGCTCGCCAAGTCCTTTGATGCCAAGATGCATTTCGTCGCCGGCAGCCAAATAGCGCGGCGGTTTCATACCCATGCCGACACCGGGAGGTGTTCCCGTCGTGATGATGTCTCCGGGTTCGAGCGTCAGAAACTCGCTGACATATGCGACAACGGTCGGCACATCGAAAATCATGGTGTCAGTGTTTCCGGTCTGACAGCGCTGCCCGGAGACATTCATGAACATCGACAGGCCGCGCCCCTCGCCCAATTCGTCCGTTGTGACAAGCCAAGGTCCCACTGGCCCGAAGCCATCATGGCTCTTGCCTTTGTCCCAGGTGCCACCGCGTTCCAGCTGGTGCGAGCGCTCCGACACGTCATTGACGAGAACGTAACCGGCTACATGCGCCATCGCCTCGCCACGCGAAACATAGCGGGCACGCGTTCCGATGACGACGCCGAGTTCAACTTCCCAATCAACCTTCTTGGCGCCTCGCGGCACCGGCACGTCATCATCGGGGCCAGCAAGAGATGAAATCGCCTTCATGAAGACGATAGGCTCGCTTGGAATGGGCAGGTTCGACTCTTGAGCGTGATCGGAAAAATTGAGACCTATCGCGATGAATTTCCGCACACCCGCCACGGGCACGCCGTAACGAAAAGGCCCTTCCACCAGCGGCAGCACCGACACGTCAAGTGCACCCAGAGACTTCAAGGCGGCCGGGCTCAGCGCGTTGGCATCGATATCTGACAGCTTTGACACAAGGCTCCTCGCCTTGCCTTCGGCGTCGATCAGGACTGGTTGTTCGTGCCCCTTTTGACCAATCCGAGCCAGTTTCATGCCGCCACCCTTTCTTGAATACGCAGTGCAATCTTTTCGGCCGTCTGCAGCCCGGCCGACGTCATGATGTCGAGATTTCCGGCATAAGCAGGCAAGTAATGCGCCGCGCCCTCCACCTCGAGAAAGACGCTGGTTTTGATACCTTCGAAGTCACCGACACCCGGAATCTGCGCAGGGTTGTTAGAGCCGAAACGTTCGAACTGAACCTGCTGCTTCAGCCGATAGCCAGGCACATACGCATTCACCTTGGCTACAATTGCCTTGATCGCCTCTGCGATGGCAGCCTCGTTCGCCCCGGACGAGAGCGTAAAGACGGTGTCGCGCATAAGGAGCGGCGGCTCGGCCGGATTGAGGACGATGATGGCCTTTCCTTGGGAAGCGCCACCAACCATTTCGATAGCGCGTGCCGTAGTCTCGGTAAACTCATCTATATTTGCCCGAGTGCCGGGCCCAGCCGACTTCGAGGAAATGGATGCGACGATCTCCGCGTAGTGGACCTTCGCGACCGAGGACACCGCCGCCACGATCGGAATCGTCGCCTGACCACCGCACGTCACCATGTTCACATTTGGCGCATCAAGATGGGTTCCGCCATTGACCACCGGAATGACGTAGGGCCCGATTGCAGCCGGCGTCAGGTCGATCATAACTTTACCGGCGCCGGTTACGACCGCGCTGTGCCTTTGATGAGCAGCAGCAGACGTAGCGTCGAACACGATCCCAATGTCGGGCCACACATCGAGCCTTTGCAAGCCCTCAATGCCTTCGTGGGTCGTCGCCACACCAAGGCGTTTGGCCCGGGCAAGCCCATCGGACGCGGGATCGACCCCGACAAGCGCCGACATCTCCAGTCTGTCCGAGTGACGCATGATCTTGATCATCAGGTCGGTGCCAATATTGCCTGAGCCGATGATTGCCGTCTTGACCCTGGCCATTAGCCGTCCTTCTCGTACCTGAACCGGGCTTCACCCAGGCCGCCGACCTTAGCAACTACCTCGTCGCCTGCCTGGAGAGTGACCATTGGTCCCAGAGCACCGGTCAGCACAACGTCGCCGGCGCGGAGAACTTCGCCACGAGCAGAGAGCGTGCGGGTCAGCCACGCGGCAGCATTGAGGGGGTGCCCGAGACAGGCCGCGCCGGCACCGATTGAGACCACGGCGCTATTCACTTCCAGCGCCATTCCGCAAGTATAGAGATCTAGCCCGGTTAGTGGCCTACGCTCGGCGCCGAGAACGAAAAATCCGGAAGAGCCGTTATCGGCAACCGTGTCCGCGAAGGTGATCTTCCAGTTCTCAATGCGGCTATCGACGATTTCGATCGCCGTCACGACGTATCCCACGGCAGCCGCCACCGTCTCCACTGACGCGTTAGCGTCATGCAGCTCATGAGCCAAGATGAGCGCAACTTCCGCCTCTGCTTTCGGCTGGATGGTCTTCCTGGCCGATAGCACGCCGCCATTCGCCACCCTCATGTCATCAAAGAGCACGCCGAAATCAGGCTGATCGACCCCAAGCTGCGCCTGGACCGCCTTTGACGTGAGACCGATCTTGCGGCCAACAATTCGCCGACCGGCCTTGGACCACCGCCTGGTATTGATGGCCTGAACAGCGTAGGCACCGTCAACATCAAGAGGATCCAGTCCGTCACGAAGCGGCGCCACCGGGCTACCCCGGTAGGCGGTCGCCAAGCGATCGGCCAAATGTCGATGCACGTCTTCCATTCAGCTCAATCCGTTCGTGGAACCAAACCGCGCAGACACGATAGTTTATTCCGGCGCGGTGTTAAAACTCACGTCGCGAAATCCTCTCACATGGTGAGAGTTTCGATCGCAAGATCAATGGACGCACGGCGAAGCCGAAAAAACGGCATTGTGCTCGCATTTTCGCTGTTCGGTCCACTCTGGGCGGGCCAGCGCAGTGGTCTGTTCTTAAGTCTCCGGCTCCGGCAGTGGCGCGTCGTTCAATTACTGCGCGCGTTGCGCGAGTCCTCGTCCAAACGAAATGTTGGCCCGCCCAACTTCGTGGATGGTGATGAAGATATCGTCCGCGGAGATCTCGCCTGTTGCAACCAGCCGTTCGTTGATATCTCGCAGCAAGACCTTCTTTGTTTCGTCGGGGCGCCCTTGGATAAAGGTGATCTCAAGGATAAGCAGCTTAGAGGAATAAGAAAGCCCCAAATAACCCTCGGTATGGATGTAGTCGTCGCTATCATACTCGCGGAACAACTGATAGCGATCTTCGTCAGGAATACCCAAATTCGCAACAATGGCCGCTTGGACGGCATCAGCCATCTTCCTCTTTGACTGCGGCGTACGGCCCTTCTTCAGATTGAAAATAGCTACAGGCATTTCAGCTCCTACAGTTGGATTTAGGGGTATATACCCACATCGTGGTGAAAAACTATAATTCGTTTAGTGTCCCGAGCAGTTCAGCGGCGCCATTTGCACCCAGGCGCGCCTCAATCGATCTTTGAGCCCCGCACCAAAGCTCTTCACCTTTTGCCAACGCGTCTCGCCCAGCGAGCGTGAGAAGGACATGCGTTTCACGCTGGTCAGCATCGCCGCGGGAGAGCAAGACGAGGTCCATACGCTCGAGCACTCGAACGTTTCGTCCAACGGTGGACCGATCGAGTTCGCTCAACCGACCCAGCTCGGACAAAGTGACAGGTTCAACCCTTGCGATCTTGCGAAGCAGGCCAAACTGCGCAACGCCAACGCCGATCGGGGCAAGAGCCTCGTCGTAGTGCGCACTGACTTTGCGCGCGGCATTCCTCAGCATCGTACAGTAGCATTGCTCTTCCATGAGAACGGGTATATACCCGTAATATGCCATGCGCAAGGGTAATCATGATCATGTGCTGAAATGGGCCGGGCAGAGATATCTTTGCGGCGGGGCGGATTCGGAGAATAGGATGGGCCTGGATCTGGCATTGGAATTGCTCGAACGGATCGTTCTGTCGGAGGCGCGCTACCGTCTCTCGGACATTGCTTCAGAACTCAACATTCCAATATCGACGGCTTATCGGCTCGTCGCGTCCCTGGAGAAACGGGGGCTGGTCATAGGGATTGGCGCAGGTCGCTATGCCGGCGGGTTTGCTTTGGCCAAATGGGCTATGTTTGTCAGGCCAACGGATACACTCTCAGCGATCGCACGGCCCCACCTCAGGCGTCTGGCGCGAACAACCAAAGCTACGGCTCATCTCGGCATATTTGAAGCCGACATGGTCACTTATCTGATCAAGGAAGGATCAACCAGAACTGCGATCTTCACGCGCGAAGCGATGCAGCTTGAGGCCTACTGCTCCGGGGTCGGAAAGGTCCTGATTGCTGCCCTGCCAGCAACCGACCGGGAGGAATATCTTTCCAGCGGCGGTTTTGTACCCCTGACCGCGCGGACCATAACCGACCCTGGGAAGCTGCGGCGCCATCTGGCTCAGGTTTTAGCCCAGGGTTACGCCCTCGACATGCATGAGGCCGCAGACAATCTTTGCTGCCTCGCTGTTCCTTTGCGGGACGCGACAGCTGGCACGTTCGCGGCAATTTCAATAGCATGTTATGGCGCTGCTCCGAACGAACTGCTGGAACACTTACCTCTGCTTCGCGAAACGTCCAACGCTCTCACTGCAAGGCTCGGCAAGGATGCTGGATATTTGATAGAAAAGGCAAGGTTGAGCAGCGATGAACGCAGGCGCCAGGCAACCCGCACCGCGGCAGCTAGGGCTACGGATTTGGAGACCGAGCTGCCCAGAGAAGTCCGCGTTCCATGATCGTGTGCATCTGTGGAACTTTGAATTCCTCGAAAGTATGGCCAAGGGCCGAATAGAAGACGCGCCCCGTCCCAAAGCGGCGCTTCCATACGACGGGCATCACGACGCCATCGATCCAGCCGAAATACTCGCCCGTGAACGTCGTGGTGGCAAGGACCTCGTTGGAGGGGTCAACGTGCATGTAGTACTGCTCCGAGCGATAGTCGAAGTCCGAGATCCCACGCATGATCGGATCCGACGGCTTGGCGATGTTAATGCGATAATCAATAAGATCCCCGGGATGTTTCACCCATTGCCCACCCGTCATGAACTGGTAGTCGGTCTCCATTCGGAACGTGTCACACATAGTGGCATGAAAACCAGCCAGCCCAGTTCCGCCCCGAACGGCCTGCAGCAGGTTTTGCAGCTCGGGTTTTTCGATGGTTCCCAGGGTGATTACCGGAATGATCAGATCGAAGCTGGCAAGCTCGGGGTCACCATAGGCTGTCGTGCCGTTCTCGACGACAACCTCAAAATCATGGGCCGCGAGCATATCGCGAATAACCAACGCGCTCTGCTTGGGCGTGTGAAATTCACGGCCGCCCCAGGTGATCAGTGCCTTCCTCGTCATTTTCTGCCTGTCCTTGCAAACTTGAATTGGACCCCAGTTGCGCGAAGCTCCCGCGGGAGTGAGGGACGAACCGCCTTGCGCCAGATAGAGCGCAAAACGATTGTGGGATCGATGGAAGCACAGGAACGTTCACCGAGGCGATGGGCGCCTCGTCAACCGACTGGCCAATAGGCGACTGTAGAAAACTCATTTTCACCGCCAATCAGGATGGCAGGCCGTGACGGATCGGATCAGACCCGTCCCAAGCCTCCGAAGCCGCTGCCACTCGCGCGAAGATCGCCTGGCGCTCAGGACCCATTTTTGCAATTTCGAAAATGGTCTGGGGGTCCCTGGGGTGTTCCATGTAGACCAAGGGGCCATAGGTGGAGCCTACCTCCTGAACGACTGTCCAGCCTGCATCGAGGGCTCGGCCCAACGCGCCATCGAAATCTTCCTGCCAGGCAGCCACGTGCTGAAGAAGACCTCCATCGGGGTAACGCTCAAGCCACTCGGTGTAGATGCTCGCCTCGGAGCTCGCTTGCTGGATGAGCTCGATCTGGAGCGCACCGCTATTAGCCATGGCTACGTGAAGCCGCAGTTCGATGGGCCTGCCGCGGTAGATACAGCTTTGCATGGGGACATCCTTACGCACGAACCAGGGTCCGATGCCGGCTTGTTCGGACAAAAATCCCACTCGCTCATCGATGTCGCGAACAATGTAACCGGCCTGTTGGATGTTACCGAAGATGCGGCTCATCTTGTTCGCCTCCCAATGCCAATACGCCCATCATTCGATTTCAAAGGTCGACGGGTATGGGGCTATGCGTCCTCACCGGTTCGACGCCGCCGCGGCGCGAGCCTCAACCGACGGCAGCACGCTCTCGTGTCCGTCGCCCAGGCACAGTTCGATCACCTTCAGGCCGTACTCGGACGTTGCAGACGGAAAACGCTCTGCCAGCCTGCTCTCATGGACCGGAATGACCCGCGTCCGATCGCCGCCGGCGGCCTCGATCATCTCGTGCGTTGTCATCACCAGGTTGAACGCGCTTCCCGAGGCAGCACCGATAGGCAGATAGAACGGCTTTTCGGCGTCGCCTCCGTCGAGGTTTTCGAACTGGTAGACGAGATCTCCGGCCAGTATCCAGCTGTCGGCCTGGGTTCCGGCGGAGTTCCTCACTACGACATACTGCGAACCCGCCGTATGCGTGTCGAAGGCCGGCACGAGATCGATACCGGGCAGAACGTTGTCGCTGCGCCCCTTGAGCAGGGTGAAACGGCCCTTCCGCGCGAGATCGATGCATGCAAGGATATCGGCAGAGTCCACGAAACTGGTTAGCCAGCGGAAGCGGCTGTCCAGCGACATCCGCCAAACCCAGTCGGAAAGCTCACGTTCCTGCATGTAGAAATGGGCGTTCGGGAAATAGCGCAAACCACCCAGGTGATCGAAATGCGCATGTGTGGGTAGAACATGCGTCACATCGGCGGGTGCAATGCCAAGCGACTGCAACACCTTTGCTGGGCTTTCCCATTTGTCGACGGTGAGCCCGGAGGTATGCTTCTTGTCGTGAAGCTCCCAATCGAAGCCGGCATCAACCAGCGCCACGATGCCCTCGCCCCGGATCACTATGAAGCCGAACAAGATCGGACACACACCGGCGTTGTATTTCCCATTCAGGAAGGCACCGATGGGATTGTCCGGTGCGGTGGCATACTCGACGACATGGATCGAATAGGTTGTCATGAACTCTGGACCCGGTTGCCTGGAAATTGATGCGGCTTGGCATGCGTGGCGCAGCAACTCGTCGCGAAGTTGACGACATCGAAGCCGGCGGCAAGCTTGCTGACGGTGCGAAGTTCCCGGACGACTTGCCGCAACCCCGCCATGACGGACGCGCAACGCGGATCATCACGCATGTCGGCGCCGTCGCGAACCATTCCGGCGATTGCGTCCAGTTTCTCCAGCGCTACAACCAGATGATGCCTGTGATGGCGCGCACCCTGCGTGGTAGCTCGGCTTGTCATAAGCGATTGCTTCGCCCTTTCTAGTGGCTCGGCGAGCCGCCAATGGAAGCCAGCACCCAACGCCCCCCGGTCCGATGAAGCAAAATCGGTCAGTAGGATGGCCGTCAGGAGGGCAACCACATACTTCATGTCCTCAAAGGCCGTGGAAGCGGCTTGGTAGTAGCCCTCGTCCTGAGTGTGGGACGCCGCCACGGCCTCGGCCGGCCCGACCCCGATCACCTCGGCGACGAAATCCATGTTGACGTTGTCCAGGAATCTCATGACTGAAGTCTTTCCTGCACGTTGTCCGCCGCAGTCCGGCCGGCAAAACCGCGATCATCCACGGCGTCCTTGCGGTTCACCTCATCTGATCGTGGATGTGTGGTCCCGGCAGAGCCCGACGGCTGGTGTAGGCTTTTCACGCCCCGCCAGCCTGCGCAGGTAGTCCGCAAGCACGCGTCGCTCGCGCCCGCGCCGAATTGCTGATGGGCTGTTCCCGCAATTCCCGCAGACGTGGAGAGATCAGGCGCAAATGGGAACTCGGCCGCTCCGGGTCGTTCTATGCGGGTACTCATCCTGGACAGCACTCCCCCACCGCTAACGCCTCTACTCGATCAATATATCTAACATGTTAACTACTCGTCAAGCGTCCCGGCACCGGTCTCGATCAAATCTGGGGCAGACCGCTCGCTGTCGGGGTCGCAGTTGCGAGGCGCTCGCACCGACCGACCGACGGTTGCCTGATCCTAACGCCGCTTGAGGGCAGCCCGCCAGGCGGATGTCAGGATTAGACGACCGCAGCGCTTGATCATCGCGCCTCTCGCCAAGCCTTAGCGAGAGGCGCGGCGAATTAGGCTTACTTCTTGCCGATGATGTTTTTGAGGGTCCAGTCGTATGAGTATTTGAGCCACAGGATATCGCTATCGGCCAGATTACCATGATCGGCCTTCAATTGCGCCACAGAGAGGACCGGAACGGGAGCCTCCATCGTCATGGGCACCGGTTCCCCACTGAGCTTCGCTACCGCGACGTTCACCGCCATGCCGCCGACTCCCGGATCGGTGTTCATTGCGACGGAATCATATCCGGACTTCTCGTTCAGCTTAATCAACAGGTTCACATCAGTGCCCGAGAAGCCATAAACTTGCATGGGAACCTCGCGGCCGGCCGCTAGGAAGGCCTGTGCCGCGCCGAAGGCGGCTTCGCCTTGGGAGAAGATGATGTCCACCTTCGGCGGCAGTGTTGGCAAGATGGTGGTGACGTGCTGCTGAGCAACCGATTGGTTCCAGTCGCCGTAGACTGTTGAGACAACCTTGATGTCCGGATACTTGGCAAGCGCGCGCGTATAAGAGTCCTGGATAGTCTGTTCCGCGGCGTTTCCGGCCAAGCCGCGTATCATGATCGCAGTGCCCTTCGTCCCGACCCTGTCCGTAATGAGCTTTACGTATTTGTCGCCGAGGGTTTTGAAATCGTTTTGAAGTTCGATCGCCTTGGGGTTGGTGATCCCGCCCGTCCCTGTGGCAAGAACCGGGATGCCTGCAGCCACGGCGTTGTCCACGGCCCCGTTCAGAGCTGTATCCGATAGCGGCTCGATAATGATGAAGTCCACGCCCTGCAGCGTCAGATTGTTGATCTGCTGGATCTGTGTCTGCGCGTCGCCTCCGGCGTCCACTATCTTGAGTTCCACCTTCTTGCCACTGGCATTGAGTTGTTCGGCCGCGTACTTCGCGGAAGCGAAGAACCCCTTCTGCCAACTGTTAGTCTGGAATGGCATGGCCACCCCAATGACGAATGTCTTGTCGTTGGCGGAAGCCTGACCACATGCCATCACTCCCCCAATCAACAGTCCCGCGGCCAAGACGGCACGCCTGCTCAGGGTATTTTTGCGCATTCTATTTTCCTCCCTTTTTGGATTGCATCCGTTTACGGATTACCTTCGATCTGGCGAACGGGCCGCGACCAGGCAAACCGTCGACAGAACAATCAGACCTTGAATGATGTATTGCGTGCCGATCCCGAAGTTCAGCAGGATCAGGTCGGATTGGGCGAGTGTCAGGACAAGGGCGCCCACCGCCGTTCCGAATACCGATGTCACGCCGCCGGTCGGCCGCGTGCCACCGATAACAACTGCGGCAACCGAGCCTAGCAGATACGCACGGCCGAGATCGGCCGAGACGCCGCCCTGATAAGTCGCCAGCAACACACCCAGCAGCGCTTCGAGCACCCCCGCCAGGACGAATGTTCCCAGCAAAACCCAGCCACGACGCACGCCTGCCAGCCGCGCTACCTCGGCGTTTTGGCCCATAGCGTGAAATTGCAGTCCGAACACGGTCCTGGAAAGCAGCACACCTACGACGGCAAGGATGAGCGCCGCGACGATCAGCACGCCGGTGAGCCCCGCAAAGCGCGCCCGCAGCATGGCCTCGAACATTCCGCCAACAGGTTTGGACGGCCAATTCTGGATGGAGACAGTCAGGCTGTAGAGAATATAACCGGATGCAAGCGTTGCCACGATCGCGGGAATACGCAGCCGGACGATCAACGCTACGTTAACCGCCCCGGTGAGAGCTCCCACGAGCACGCTAAGCAATACTGAGCCGGCGACGTTGTCCTGCCCAAGAACTCCTGCCGACATGACGTAGGCGCTAAAAGTGACGACATAGGGAAGGCTGAGGTCGATATTTCCGGATCCGCTGGCCAGTACGGCCATTTGGGCTGTTCCCGCGAGAGCGAATAAGCCGGCGATTGTTGCGTTGGCGATGAGGAAGGACCACGAGAGCTCGCCCGTAACCAGCCCGGCGATCACCCACAGCAACACCACCCCGGCCAACGCGCCTGCCCAGGACTTCCTCAGGAGGTTTCGCCAGATCTTCACCCCAACATTCGTACTCATCAAAGTGACGGAGCCAACCGCGAATTGAGCTTTTCGGGTCATGATGCCGTAGACCTCGTCAGCGAACGGAAACTCAAGGTCAGGACCAGGATCAAGCCTCCGATAGCGGTGGAATACTCCGAACTGATCCCAAGAAAGGTCAGGTTAGTCGTGACGAGGGAAATCCCGATGACCGCCATCACGGCGCCGATGGGGGAAACCAAACCGCCGGCAAAGCTCGCGCCGCCAACGATAACGGCGGCAATCGTAGCCAGCGTAAAGCTTGCCGCTACATTCACGTTGCCGGCACCTGTCGCTGCCGTCAGCAGCAGCCCCGACAGGACCGCGAAGAATCCCGCCAGTGCGTAGAGCGTCACGCGTCCCGCAAGCGCCGAGAAGCCCAGGGAAATATAGGTCCTTCGGTTCTGCCCCAAAGCGCGGAGCCGGATGCTGTAGCTCCAGCCCTGGCAGATCCAAAGACCGAGCAAGGCTACCGCAGCCAGCACGTAACAGCTCAATGGCAGAGGCCACAGTTTGATGTGAATGAGGGTGGAAAGCCATTCAGGCGAACTCCCCCCCGGCGTAGCGCGAATCGTCAGCCCGATCCCCAGCCAGATGAACGAAGCACCCAACGTCGCGACGACAGACGACACGCCAAGAAGCTCAACGATCAATGCGAGCACGGCGTAACCCGCGATCAACGCGGCGAAAGCCAGGACGCCGACGGCGAATGAATCTCCAAGATAGGTAGCCGCCAGGACGTTGGCGAGACCGATGGAGAAGCCCAGTCCAAGATCGATGTCCCCTCCGAGAATGAAGAGCATCTGGGCGATGACGGCGAAAGCCAAGGGTAACGAGGCCTGGAACAGAAGCTCCAGCCCGAACGTACTAAAGGCATTGGGCTGCTGCCAGAAGACCAATGCAAACATAGCAAGCATCAGAAAAGCTGCGGGCAAAGATCGCCAGGAAAGCAGCTTCGCCAGAGACGCATCTCCCGACAGCCTTTCCCTCGCCCATGGGGCTTCTCGCGATGCCGCGGTCGCCGCGTGTCCCGGATTCATGAATGACGCTTGGGTTATGCGCTCCTCGGTGATGTCCGCGCCGCTTAACTCCGCCACCACGTGGCCTCGGGCCATGACATAGACCCGATCACAGCGACGAAACTCGGCAAGTTCCGTCGAGTATAGGATCGCGCTCCGATCCTTCTCCTTCAGCTTGTCGAGGATAGCGTAGATCGATGCCTTGGCACTGACATCGACCCCCCTCGTGGGATCGTCCAGCAGGAGCAGAGGCGCTTCGCTCGCAAGCGCGCGTCCGAGCAGCGCTCGTTGTTGATTGCCTCCGCTGAGGTTGACAATCGGCGAAGCTGCACGATTGACCAGGCCCAGTTCCGAAAGCCAATCATTGGCCGTCGCCTTCAGCCCTCGGAAATCGACCAGGCCAGCTCGGGAGAACCGCGGAGCGGCGGAAATGGCGACATTTTCCTCGACGTCCCAAAGCGGCAGGAGGCCCTCGTTTTTCCGGTCGCCGCTGACATAGGCCACATCCGTCGATGAGTGAATAGATCCGGTATTCCGCGTTCTCGCCGAGAAGACGGCCTGCAAGAAATCGCGCTGGCCCGCACCCTCCAGTCCGGCAATTCCAACTACCTCGCCTGCGCTCACTCGGATGCAGACCTCGTGAAGGCGCCCCGATGACAGTTTGTCAACGGTGAGAATATCTCGGGACATGTCACCGACCGGCATAGGCGCAACGGGGCTGTGTTGTTCGACCATCGCTCCCAGTAGTGAGAGGAGTTCGTCATGCGTCAGGTTTTGTGCGTCTCCGTCGAAATGAAGCCTCCCGTCGCGAAGAACAACGACACGATGGGCCAGGCGCAGAGCCTCCTCGAGCTTGTGGGTCACATAGATGACAGCCACGCCGTGCGCCGCCCGACGCATAACCAAGTCCGCGAGTTGGTCAGCCTCGCGGGACGACAGCGCGGAAGTCGGCTCGTCCAGGATGACCACCCTTGTGTCAGGCTCCGTCATAGCGCGTGCGATCTCGACCATCTGACGTTCGGCTACGGATAGTGACGCGACTTCCTCGCGAACATCGATGCGGTTTCCTGGGAAGACTTTCATGCGTTCACGTGCGCGGCGAACAAGTTCTCGCCGTGACCCGGCGCCCTTGTGTTCCGACGTAAGCGCCAGATTCTCGGCCACCGTCAGGTTCGGAAAGGTGGAAAGCTCCTGGAAAACCCGCTGGATACCCGGAGTGCGTGAGTTCTTCCCCACGCGTTGTCCGGATTCAACCGGCTGGCCGTTCACCAAGAGCATGCCAGCGCTCGGGGCCAATGTCCCATCGACCAGGTTGAGAAAGGTCGATTTGCCCGCCCCGTTTGGTCCGAGCAGAACGAGGATTTCACCGGCCCGGATATCCAGGCTCACATCGCGCAAGACGTCATTGTTACCAAAGCTCTTCCACAGATTGCGAGCCGAAATGACTGTGTTTCCGCTCTGCGGCTCTTGCGCGTTCCTGCCGGCGCCTTCCATAAATTCTCCTCCCAGGCCTTAAAACGCTCACCTCCACCGTCCCGTGCCTCCAGGGCACGCCAATTTTGTTGTCCGGTGGTTTACCTGTAACCGCCCCTCAGTGGGACGTATCGATCACTCCCTAGCGTAGTTGCGGCATTGCTATCGCGCCGTTTGGTTCGGCTCTTGGCGACCAGCGGCCTTGCATCAACGTACGTTCCTCCAAATTGCCCAACGCGCGGTATACGTTGCGTATCATGCAAGTCGGATTATCTTATCTAACATGTTAGGTAATTGTCAAGCGAACATTCAAGATTCCTGATCCTGAACCGTGCGCCCCCTCTCTCTGTCTGGCTCCTGTCGCGCATGTCTGGTATAGCCGATCTCATGATCAAATCACCCAAGCCCGATCCATCCAAAGCCATGCGCAGTTTTTCGGCGTCGCTGCCGATGATGCTGTTGCGGGCTCGAGAGGCCGTCATGGCCCCATTTCGGGAGTTGCTGGATGAGCACGGGCTCACCGAACAGCAGTGGCGGGTCTTTCGCGTGCTCGCCAAGAACGATGAAATGGACGTCACTCAGCTGGTCGAATCGACATATCTCCTGGGACCGAGCGTCGCTCGGATCCTGCGCGACCTCGAGAACCAGAAACTGATCGTGACGCGGGCGGACAAACACGACAAACGTCGCAAGTGGGTTCGGCTCGCACCGAAAGGCCGAAAGCAGGTCGAGTTGATTGCGCCGCCTTCCGAGGCAATTTACGCCGAACTCAGCGAGACGTTCGGATCGGAGCGTCTGACCGCCCTGCAAGGGCTGCTTGAGGAATTACAGGCCACCGCGATCGCGAACGGGTCGTGGAAGCGTCATAAACCCAACACGGAAGCCGCAAGATCCGCTCCGAAACGAGCTCCAATCCGGGCCGGCAAACGGACGAATGCTGCCGACAAATTGCGCGACATGGGCCGTTCGACACAGGACGCGATCGAGAGCGAACCATAAGTTAGGGTGGACCGACACGGCCGCTACCGGAAGTCTGTCAGGCGCACCTCGTCCAAGGTCCGGCTAAGAGCGGCCTTCGGCATCGGCAGCCTCTCGGAGCGACGCCTTCTTGCTTTTCGAAGTGCCTAGGGGGCGGACAGCGCGTCCCACCGTCAGTCAGTAGACCTTCACTTCTAGTCCAGCCGGCGAGCCCGGAGGCTTTGTATCGTAAAAATCGGAAAGCAAACGTGTCGTTGCGTTTGCCAGTAGCGTTACATCATTGCCTATCCCGATGAACGTCGCACCCAATTCCACGTATCGCCGCGCCAACTTGAGGTCGCCTATCAGTGCGCCTGCCGCTTTGCAATGGGAGAGGATTTTCGCGAAGGCCTGTTCGATCTCTCTCTGAACCTCGGGCGCTCCGGGCCGACCAAGAAAACCCATGTCAGCCGCGAGATCGGCTGGACCGATAAAGACGCCGTCGACGCCGTCAGTTGAGGCAATCTCGTCGAGTGCGGCGAGCCCGGCGCGGCTTTCTACCTGGAGAAGCAGGCAGAGCTCTCCATCGGCTGTCTGAAGGTAGTCCGGGATGCGATTGAAGGCCGATGCACGTGCAAGCGCAGCGCCAACGCCGCGCACACCATGCGGTGGATAGCGCATCGCCCGAACCATATCGCGGGCCATGGCGCCACTTTCGACCATCGGAACCAGCAGCGTCTGCGCACCAATATCCAGAAGTTGCTTGATGATGTGAGTCTCGCCGATCGGGGGACGAATAATCGCATGGGCGGTACTACCTTTGATGGCCTGTAACTGTGCGACAAGCAGGGGCACATCGTTCGGCGCGTGCTCGGCGTCCAGAAGGAGCCAGTCATAGCCGGCGCCGGCGCACAGCTCGGCCGTGTAAGGGCTGGCGAGCGCCTGCCACAGGCCGACTTGTACCTTTCCGTCCCTGAGCGCTTGCTTGAAGGTGTTCTTGGGCGCAGGCATCGACGTCCTCAGGCGAAAAACAAGCTGACAGTGCCATACGGACCGAAATCGCCGACGATCGTGTCGCCGTGTCTGGCTTCGATCGGGCGGATAAAGGAGCCTGCGAGTACGATATGCCCGGCCTCGATACCGTCGCCGTACTGGGCGAGACGATTGGCGAGCCATGCGATGCCGCGTGCTGGTTGGTTAAGGACGCCGGCGCCCAGGCCCGTTTCCACCACCTCGGCGTTGCGCGAGACGATGGCGCCCATCCAGCGCATGTCAATGCCGTCAGGGCGCGAGGCCTTGCCGCCCGTGACGACGCCGGCGTTGGCTGCGTTGTCTGAGATGGTATCGACGACGGTTCGGGTTTTGTTGGTCTGAGGGTCGACGCGCACGATCCGGGTGTCCAGGACCTCAAGCGCTGGTATGACGTAGTCCGTGGCGTTCAACACATCTAACACCGTAATGCCTGGCCCCTTCAACGGTGCCTTCATCGCAAAGGCGATCTCGGCCTCGACGCGAGGCTGGATGAAGCGCCCTGCCGGCACCGTAGCCCCTTCTTCCAAAACCATGTCTTCGAGCAGTACGCCGGAATCGGGGATGTTGATGTTGAGTGCATTTTGCATAGCCTTGGACGTCAGGCCTATCTTCCAGCCTATTACCTTGTGGCCCTTGGAGACCTTCCTCTTTACCCACGCAGCCTGGACCGCATATGCATCGTTCATGTCCATGCCGGGATGTTCGAGCGAGAGCAGACCGATCTGTTTGAGTGTGCGCTCAGCTTGATCAAGCCGTTCGGCGGCATTTTCGATGTGATGCTCACTAAGCATTTTCAAACCCCTTTGCGTTAGCTTGGACTCAGAACAGATCGACCCGATGAGCCAAGCCACGGCCCATTTGGCGGATCGGGAATTTGACAAGCTTGCGGGCCTGACTGCATTGGGAAAGCGTCAAGAGTGTTAGCCCGCAAGAAAGGACTCAAGGCGATCGGCGGCCAGCAGCCCGGATAATGACGCTTCCGCCATCAGACCCGGCTTTATGACATCACCGGCGCGAAGCATTGGAATTTCGGGCAGGGCAAGCGCAAGTTCGTCGGCAATCCAGCTTCGCGCTTCCCGCCCGGCAGCGACCACCAGGAAATCGGGCAACTTAATCATTGACCTCGTCCCGTTGGTTTGAATGACGAGGCCCTCTTCATCCAGCAACTCGACGGTGGTCCTTGACATCATGACGACATGAGACATCTCTCTGAGCTCGTCGACCAGACGCCGCCCGAGGCGTTTTCCCCCGGAATGACCCCATTGTTCGCCCACCTCGATGAGCGTCACCGGGATTCCGGCTCGAGCAATCGTAAGCGCCATACCGACGGCATGCTCATCGCCGCCAAGGATGACGGCCGGGCCCGGGACCGACTGCGGATCGAAATCCTCGATCGTCGCGAACGGCGTGTCGCGCAAACCCGGCACATCGGGAATGAAACTTTGTGATCCAGCCGCCACGATCACCGCATCGGCCTCTAGGGCCCGGATTATGTCCGGCGAGGCTCGCTGATTGAGCACGATCTCGGCTCCCAGTGTAAGCAATCGCCTTTCGAGAGGCGGAATGACGGCGGGGAAGTCATGCAAAAGAGGCAAATGTCCGGCCAGGAGAAGCTGCCCGCCGAGAACATGGCTGGTTTCGAACAGAGTGACGCGACACCCCCGCTCGGATGCCCGTATAGCGGCCTGCAGCCCAGCCAGTCCGCCGCCCACCACCGCCACGACAGGCGGCCGGCCGGGTCGAGGGCGAGCACGCGGAATCAATGTTTCGCGCGCCGCCCGGGGATTGACACTGCAAGCGCTGGGATGATCAACATCGCGCGAGTCCGCGCAATATTGACATGCAATGCAAGGACGGATTTCAGAGTCTTTGCCACAAAATGCCTTGTTCGGCCATTCCGGATCTGCGTGCAGTGCCCTCGATATCGACACGAAGTCGGCGCTGCCTTGCGACAGCGCGGCTTCCGCATCCGCCGGATCATTGAGACGGCCCGAAACTGAGACCGGGATGGTGACGGCACTCCGGATGCGCGCGGCTATTGGAACGTTCACGCCTGCCGGCGAGTCGGCCATAGGAACTGACTTCCATCGGGACTCGTAGGTCCCCACCGCTACATCGATCAAATCGAGGCCGCGCTCCTCAAGCAGGAGCGCGAACCGAAGAACATCATCGAACGTGATCCCCTCGGGGTGGAACTCATCGACGCACAGACGGTAGGCGACCGGAAAGTGCGGACCTACCGCCCTTCGAACCGCTTCGTAGACCTGCAGCGGAAATCTTGCCCGGTTTTCGAACGGGCCACCGAAGACGTCGGTCCGACGATTGTGAAGAGGCGAAAGAAATTCACCGAGCAAGTATCCGCTCGCTCCGTGGAGCTCGACCAGGTCAAATCCGGCTTCCTTGACCCGGGCTGCGGCCGCCCCGAAGTGCCCGACTATCTCTTCGATCTCCGGTTCGGTCAGCGTGTGGGGAGCGTCAAGTAGCCCGAAGACAGGGCAGGCCCGGCCTGACACGCTGACCGGCTGTCGGAAATTGATCGCAGATTGGGCCTGGCGCCCTGCGAAGTTGATCTGCATGCCGATCGCCGCATCGCTCTCATGCGCCGCGGCTGCGACCGCTCGAAGGTCAGGTAGGAAGGTGTCATCATGGACCCCGAGCTGGAACACGCTCCCACGCCCGGCAGGATGAATGAAGGCCGCTTCCGGCAGCAGAAGTCCCGCTCCGCCGCTCGCTCTTTCCCTCACCGATTCAACGAAGGCCAGACCTGGCCGACCGTGGCGGTCACAAAGATTTCTCTCGAGCGGTGCCGCGATAATCCGGTTCCGGGTTGTCAGGGACCCAATCTTACCGTGCGAGAATAGAGCGGTGTACATAGGGGCCACACGATGAGGTGACAGGTTTTGTGAGCGGGCCAAGTGACAAAGCACGACGTTTCGCCGAGTTCCGCAGCGTGACGCATTGGAGCGCACGGAATGTGCGCAAGGCAAAACAGCTAGCGGCGGGGTGGCATGGGCTGATCGCCACGCCCTCCCCATTTCGACAAATTTTCATCCGTGCATTTGTGCCCCGCCGCACACGCTAAGACCCTGTCCCGTGATGTTGCGCGCGCGAGCGCTGGCTAAAAACGCGACGGCTTCGCCGATATCCTCGGGATCCTGCGCCCTCTTTAAAGGCACGGCGGCTACGCGGCTTTGCCAAACTTCTTCCGCCGTCTTGCCGGTGATAGCCGCCATCTCAACGCACGACTGCTGCGTCAATTCCGACCAGACAAACCCCGGCAAAACCGCATTCACGTTGATATTGTAGCCAGCGAGATCTTTGGCGAGGGACTTGGTGAGCCCAAGCACCGCGGATTTGGAGGAGCCGTAGCTGGGGCTCAAAGCGAGCGGATCACGGCCGGCGACCGACGAGATGTTCACGATCTTGCCCTCTCGCCGCCGTTTCATGCCGGGAATGACGGCGCGGCACATGCCAAAGACGCCACCCACATTGACGGCATACAATCGCTCGTGAGCTTCCTGTGACAAGTTCTCAAGGCTGGCGGCGTGATAGACGCCAGCGTTGTTCACCAGGATGCCGATGGGCCCGATGCTTTCCTCAACTTCGTTGGCCAGTACCTTCGCCCCCTCCCAGTCGCGAACGTCGTGCTGACGAGAAAACGCCCGCGCACCAGATGCTTCGATCTGCTTTGCCGCGTCTTCAGCGGCAGCCGCTTTGATATCGAGACAAACCACAACCGAGCCGTGGCGGGCGAGCACGCCCGCAATCCCCAGACCGATTCCACTGCCTGCCCCTGTTACCAGGGAGATCTGACCCGCTAGTTCTCCGCCTTGATCAGCCATTGTGGCACCTCTTCACTTCTAAGGTTCTCGAAAGTAAACCCCAACGTTCCCGGGCAGCGCTCTCGGCTTTGTGTTCTGCTCCGGCGCTTTGCCGCGCCGGTCTCCGGACAGAGATGAGACGCTTGCGAGCAGAGGTCGCCGGCACCCGGGCTGAGCGTCGGTCCAAGGCCTCGTCGCGTCCCGCGCGCCGGTCCACTGGCGCTGCTTTGCTATGCGTTTGCTCCGGGAGCATTGAAAAATTCCGACACAACGCCGTTGAAACGCTCGGCCTTGTCGCGATGGCTCCAGTGTCCGCAGTTGCTGAAGACATGCAGTTCCGAGCGCGGGATGAGCGATGACAGGCGCACGCTGGTCTCTACCGGGATAACTCGGTCCTCGCGACCGTGAAGAACCAGCACATCATTACGAATGCGGGCTATGTCGTCTTCGGAGCTCAGGAGAGCGTTCATCTTTTGCTCTCGCGGCCCCGGAAATAGCTTCTTGAACACTTCGTCATATCCCGGGCGGATGGAAGTATTGTACCGCAGGTCGATCATCTCCTCGGTGATCGAGCTAGGCTCCACCGTAAAATTCTCGAGCAGGCTTCGCATTTGGTCGCGCTTACCGCCAAAGCCGACGCCGGCATTGAAACTCTTCGGCATCTCGAAACGCAGGCCAACCGACCCCATCAACGCCGCGCGGCGGACACGATCGGGGTGCCTTATCGTCACTGCAAGTGCGAGCGCCCCGCCGAATGAATTCCCGAGCAGATGTACCTTGTCAAAGCCCATCACGTCCAAGAAGTCCACGACGTGACGCACCCAAAGGTCGAGGCCGTATGTCGCGTCCTCGGCGGCATCGCTATAGCCGAAACCAGCCACATCCATGGCGACAGCCCGAAAGGAGCGCGCAAAATACGGCAAAGTATCGTTCCAATTGGCGTAAGCAGATACGCCCACGCCGGATCCATGCAGCATCAGGACAGGCACGCCCTCACCCATGTCATGGTAGTTGGTCGTGACGCTCCCAGCTCTAATCGTCCGTCCGATCGCCGGATTTTGCGTTGGTGTCATGTGTTCACTCCGATCCATTGGCTCGATATGCGGTGCGAGATGTGTCGTCGGCGCGCTTGCAGCACGCCATCGATGGTTCCCGCCGCCGTTCGCCGGCAGGAATACTTGCGTCCCTCTCCATCTCAACGAGAATGGTCAGGCGGGACTTGTCCGGAGGCGTGGCGAAAACGCGCCACGGCCTTCCGTTCAGCGCACCGTGATCATGACGTGATTAGGATGGCGTCTCGAGCTCCGGCGCACTTTGCATTGCACATTCGAATTCCGTGGCCTCCTCGTAAAAGGAGGGCGGCGAGGGGGTACCCCAGAGCGTCTTGCGCTGAGGATCGTCGAGCGACCAGCGAATGGGCTCCAGATCCGGGTCTACGGTCTGGTAGTCGGAGCAATAGAGCTCGATTCGGTGACCGTCCGGATCACGCACATAAAGGAAGAACGCGTTGGAAATGCCGTGGCGTCCGGGGCCGCGCTCGATGTTAGCCACGTAACCTGTGGTCGCCATTTGGTCCAGGAGGTCGATAATGCTGAGGGGACCCGGCACCCAGAACGCGAGGTGATGGAGCTTCGGGCCGACGCCATTCATGAATGCGATGTCGTGCGAGGTCCCCTTGCGATGCATCCAAGCCGCTACGACCCGTTTCGTCGCATCATCCTCGGTATATTCCGTAACCCGGAAGCCGATCTCGCCGAAGAAGGCGACCGCCTCGTCCACGTCGGGTGAGAGGCAGTTGAAGTGATCGATCCTCAGCGGGCGTACACCGCGGTAGAGACCGTACTGCTGGTGGATGGGCGGCAGCCGGTCCATGCGGGCATGGAATTCCAGCGGTATTCCTTGGGGTGAAGATGTGCGAAGCGTGGGAGATTGGTGAGCTCGGTCGATCCACTCGACGGGCCGTCCGCGACCGCGGAAGAAAGCCGCCGCCTTCTCGAGATCCTGGTCGTCGAAGAGCTTGAAACCAAGCGCGCCTACGGCAGGCGAAGCGCCCTGCCGCAACACCAAGGAGTGATGGCCACGCTCCTCCATAGCGCGCAGATAAAGCACGTCACCTGCTTCATCGGTAACCTGCAAGCCCAGCACGTCGGCATAGAAGGCGCGCGAACGCTGCAAATCGCCGACGACCAACGTGGCGTGACTGACCCTCACGATATTAAAGTGCGGGTAGAGATTCGGCGCGGGTACCGGCACAGTTCCTCCAATCTATCCAACGAGCCTGAAGCGGATGGCGAGCCACTCTGCCGGCTCTTGCAGCATCGCGAAGCTTCTCTAGCTCCGCCGCATCTCGATAAATGTTTAACTCGTTAGATATTTTGCTGTCAAGCGGGATTCGTGGGGGCAACAACTCGAGTGACTTTCGGGCGGATCCGTCATGAACTCCGGTCGGTGGGCGTCGCCGCTCCAGATCGCAGATGATCGTGCCATAGCGCTGGTTGCGCCGCCACGTCCAATCGTCGATCCCCACCACGGCTGGCGGGACGAAGCCGGGGGTGCCGCGCCGCCTGACCAAGCGCAGCAAGGTGTCGTTGCTGAGGGGTAGCATCAGCCTGCGCGCCGGCCGGCCGCCCAGAGCCAGCGCGAGATGATGGACGATATGATCAATGCGAGCGGTCCGACGGGACCAGGGCGCCAGGACATCGGGATCGAACCGCCTGCAATGGAGGCCAGCATCTGATGATGCGACCTCTTTCGGACGATCTTCGCGAACGGGTTGTGGCGGCGGTTTTGAGTGGTGAGAGCCGCCGGTCGGCTGCCAAGCGGTTCGGCATTTCGGTTTCGGCGGCGGTGAAGTTGTTGCAGCGTCACCGGGCGACTGGCTCGATTGCGCCTGGCAAGATGGGTGGCACCGCAAACGGGCGCTGGAGCCGCATCGAGCCTTCATCGTGGAGCGGATCAATTAGCACTACGGCCGAAGTACTTGCCCGATTGGGAGGAAGCTCGAGCGCCGCCACTTGATTTGGCATTGCCGGCCGACGGCGCGGTCGCCTTCACGCCACCCTCGGCTATCTGCTCGCCAGCGGAACATCGGCTGGCCGGCAGTGAACCAATCAAGTGCGGCGTGCCGTTGAAAATCACGATCACATCCTGGATGCGGAACCGAGCTTCTCGACGAAGACCCGCGTGATCCCTTCCGCGACTTCGCGCTTCTGACTTGTCGAGCGGCCGGGGTAGAGATCGACCTTGACGAGCGGCATGTTGCAACCCCTTGACAAATCGATGCGACTGATCAGCAGGCCAGCTTCCGCGATCTCGCTATTGCGTCACCGACGTCGAGGTGCCCCAGGTGTCCGACAGCACGTAGCCTTGCGGATACGGGTCCGTCGGATCGAGATAATAATTGTGCTCGCCCGTGATCCAGGCCCTGCCCGTTATCCGCGGCACGATCGCCTTGCGCCCGGCGACTTCGGTGAGCTCGAGGATCTTGCCGGTGAAGCGCGAGCCGATGATGGATTCATGGATCAGCACCTCGCCTTCCTTCATCTGGCCCCGCGCCTGCAGCACCGCCATGCGCGCCGAAGTGCCGGTTCCCGTCGGGCTGCGGTCCGAGCGCCCGGGCGAGACGATGCAGGTGTTGCGCGTGACCTTGCCCGGTCCCTGGAACGGCATGGCGAACTGGACGATGGACACGCCGCGCACATTGTCGAACTGCGGATGCACGACATCGAGCTGCTCGCGCGCTGCGCGGCGGACCTTCTCGCCGGCAACGGCCAGCTCGCGCGCCTCGTCGGGAACAACTGAGAAGCCGAGCGCCTTGGCATCGACGATGGCGTAGAACATGCCGCCATAAGCGATATCCACCTTCAGCGTTCCCAACCCCTCGACTTCGATATTGGCATCGAGGCGCTCGGCGAAGGCTGGCGCGTTGCGGAAGGTGATCGACAGACATTTGCCGTCGCGGCATTCGGCGCTGACCTCGATGACGCCGCCGGGCATGTCCAGCTTGAAGCGCGTCTCGGGCTCCTGCATCGGCACCATGCCGGTCTCGAGCAGCACCGTGGCGATGCAGATCGTGTTGGAGCCGGACATCGGCGGGTATTCGGTCGGCTCCATGATGATGGCGCCCGCGGCGCAATCCTCGCGCGTCGAGGGCACCAGGAGATTGACATGACGGGCAACGCTGCCGCGCGGCTCGCAGATCAGCATGCGCCTGATCTGGTCGTGATCGCGCTCCATCGTAATCATCTTTTCCATCATCGTGCGGCCCGCGGGCGGCAGCACGCCGCCCACGATGACGTCGCCGATCTCCCCCTCGGCATGGCAGCCGACGACGCGGATGCTGGTTTTGGTGCGCATTGTTGCTTCCCAGGTCTAGGTGCTTGGCAGATAACGCGGATAGCTGCGCGAATCCTGGATGATGACGGTCTTGAGGACACAAAATTCCTCGGCCGCATAGCGTCCGTTCTCGCGCCCGAATCCGCTCTGGCGCATACCGCCGATCGGTACCTCCGACGGCACGTCGAGGAAGGTGTTCACCCACACAATACCTGAGCGGATTTCTCGGGCCATGAACAGTGCCGTATCGATGCTGCCTGTCCAGATCCCAGAAGAAAGCCCGTAGAGCGTATCATTGGCGAGTTGGGCCGCCTCCTCGATAGTGTCGAAGGTGAGCACCGAAATGACCGGGCCGAAAATCTCCTCCCTGGCGATGGCGAGGTCAGGCGTTACGCCGCTGAAGATCGTCGGCTCGATGTAGTAGCCCGGCAAGGCTTCAATCGCCGAGCCGCCAAGAACGAGTGTGGCGGTACGCTTACCCTCGTCGATATAGCGCAGGATCTTGTCGTAGTGCGTCTTGCTGATGATGGCCCCATACCCGTTGCCGGCCTTGAGCGGATCGCCGACCTTAACTCTAGCCATCTTTTCCTTCAGCATCGCGACGAAGCTGTCTGCGATCGAGGACTGGACGAGCAGTCTGCTGCCGCTGCAGCATTCGGCGCCGGCGTTGTGAATGATGCCCTTCACCGCGCCATCGACAGCGGCTTCCAGATTGGCGTCGGCGAACACGATGTTGGGGTTCTTGCCGCCGAGCTCGACGATCGTCTTCTTGAGCGTTCCGGAAGCGGCCGCAATGATGGCACTCCCCGTCGCGGTCGATCCGGTGAACGAGACGACGTCCACGTCCGGATGCTGCGCGATGCGCTTGCCCACTGGATCGCCATAACCGGTGACGACATTGAACACGCCTTTCGGCAGCCCGGCCTCTTCAAGGATTTTCGCCAATAGGAGCGTCGTTCCCGATGTCAGCTCGCTCGGCTTTGCCACGACGCTGCAGCCTGCCGCCAGAGCGAACGGCAGTTTCTGGCTGAGCACCACGAGCGGATAGTTCCAGGGCGTGATCATGCCGACCACGCCGGCCGGCTCGCGCAACACCAGTGCCATCTTGTCGCTGCCGAGATTGGTGTGGCTGTCACCGTGCAGCGAACGCGCCTGTCCGGCTGCGAAGTCCCAGATATCGCCGGCCCATTGGATTTCCTCGCGGGCCTGGGTCAGGATCTTGCCCGATTCAAGCGCCTCGATCAGCGCAAGGTCCTCGAACCCCGTCTTCAGGCGCACCGATACGGCTCGCAATACCTCGCTGCGCTGGGCGCCGGTAAGGCCCGACCAGCGTTTGTCCTTGAATGCGCCCCTGGCGGCGGCGACCGCGCGGTCCACGTCCTCGACCGTGCCTTCCGGCCAGGTCGCCAGGAGTTGGCCGTCGCTCGGCGCGTGCCGCTTGATGTTTTTGCCACTGCTCGACCCGACGGAAAGTCCGTCGATATGATGGCTCATCCGCCGTGCAGATATCTCGCTTTTGAGCTCATCCATCTGGGTTCTCCATTTGTTTGCGTGCGAAAGCCGAGCCGGCGGCTATGCCTGCAGGATGACAACATCGTCCGCATCCCAACTTGCCCGGACAGTCGTTTCGGGCACGAAACTCAGGGAACGGACGTCCGGCACGGCAATTTGAATGATCGAACCGTTCGGCAACTGGGCGTGCACGCGCAGCGCCGAGCCGAGATAGACGACCTGCTTGACCGTTGCCTCGATACTGTTGGGCCGCTGCGCGACAGGGCTGGCATCGCCGGCCGACAAGCGCAAAGATTCGGGCCGGACCATGAGCGTGACTTGGCCGTCGGCCAGGCCCACCGCTAGGCGATCGACGGGCAGCTTCGCCAGCCACCCGTCCCCCTTGACCACCGCCTCGCCGCCAGCTCTTGTCAGCTCCGCTGGCAACAAGTTGGACTCGCCCACGAAATCCGCCACAAATGCGTTGGCCGGCTTGGCATAGAGCTCCTTTGGTGTGCCCACCTGCGCTAGCGCCCCTTGCGAAAAGAGCGCGATCCGGTCGCTCATGACCAGCGCCTCTTCCTGGTCATGTGTGACCGATATGACAGTCGCGCCGAAGCGGCGTGTGATGCGCAGGATCTCAAGCTGCATGGACGTGCGCAGCTTCTTGTCGAGCGCACCGAGCGGCTCGTCGAGAAGCACGACCTCCGGGTCATAGACAAGCGCGCGCGCCAGGGCTACGCGCTGCTTCTGGCCACCTGACAGCTGTCGCGGATAACGGTCGAGCAGATGGCCCAGGTTAACGACGCCGAGCATCTCTTCGGCCCGGCGGCGTCGCTCGAGCTTGCCGATGCCGCGCGATTCCAGCGGAAAGGCGACATTGTCGAGGGCCGTCATATGCGGGAACAGCGCATAGTCCTGGAAGACCATGCCGATATTGCGGCGGTGCGCCGGGATGCCGGCGATGTCGCGCCCCTTCATCAGCAGGCGGCCCCGATCCGGCTGCAGGAACCCGGCGATCAGCTGCAACGTCGTCGTCTTGCCGGATCCGGACGGCCCGAGCATGGTCAGGAACTCGCCCTGCTGCAGGTCGAGCGAGATGTCATGGAGGGCGCGGAAATGTCCGAACGACTTGCCCAACCCTTCGAGCTGCAACGCTGAAGTCATGATCTCCTCTAGAGCGATTGCCGGTTATCGGCGTCGGCCGGACGCAGCGCATAGACCAGCGCGAGGCCGACGGCCGTGATGATGATGAGGATGCTGCCGACCGCCGCGATCACCGGGCTGAGGCCGGTGCGCACGCCCGACCAGATCAGCACGGGCAGCGTGCGGTGGCTCGGCGACGACAGGAAAATCGAGATGACGGCCTCGTCCCACGAGGTGATGAAGGCGAAGACCGCTCCGGCCACGACGCCTGGCTTAAGTAAGGGAAGCGTGATCCGGAAGAAGGTCCGCACCGGCCCTGCTCCGAGGCCCGCACTTGCCATGGCAAGGTTCGGCGGGATGGTGTGAAGCGCAGCCGTGACCGCCACGATCACGAGGGGGATCGCCAGCACGCTGTGCGCCACCACAAGCCCGGTGATCGTTCCTGCCAGCTTCCAGCGTGAGAACACCATGAAGATGCCGATCGCAAGCACGATCACGGGCGTCACCAGAGGGCTGAGCAGGAATAGGCGAAGCGCGGGCTTGAGCCGGAGATCGCTCATGAAGAGCGCCAGCGCCGCGGCCGTCCCCAGGCTGACCGACGCGACGACGGTCATCAGGGCAACTTGGAGGCTGGTGAGGAAGGCTGCCCTCCAGAACGGGTCTGCCATGAAGGCTTCGTACCAGCGCAGCGAAAAGCCGACCGGCGGGAAGCGCAGGTCGTTGATGTCGTTGAATGAGATCGGAATGACCACGAAGACGGGAAACAGAAGGAAGGCGACGATCGCTGCTATCAACAGCACGAACAGGGCTTTCGGCAGCTTGGCGGAGATTCTCGCCACCATCTCAGGCCCCCGCGATTTTCTTCTTCGACACCGAAAGCAGCAGCGCGAAGGCCCCGAAGGCGACCGACGAGAAGATGATCAGCGCGACGGCCAGCGCGCTGCTGAAGGCGAAGTTCACCTGCTGGTTGATCTGATCGGCAATCAGCTGAGCGATCATGACATTGCCCGAGCCGCCGAGCACCGCCGGCGTGATGTAGAAGCCGAGCGACAGCGTCATGGTCAGCACCGTGCCGGACAATATTCCGGGCAAGGTGAGTGGCAGGTAGACTCTGAAGAAACTGCGCAGCGGCGATGCGCCCGAGATCGTGGCTGCGCGCATCAGATTGGGGTCGATGCCGCGCATGACCGCCACAAGCGGCAGCACCATATAGGGCAACAGGATGTTCGACATGCCGACGACGACGCCAAACTGGTTTCGGATGAGCGAGATCGGAGCGTCGATCAAGCCAAGCCCGATGAGCATCTGGTTGACGAGCCCGGTGTCCTGCAGAAGCACCAGCCAGGCGAATGTGCGCAATAGGACGCTCACCCAGAACGGCAACAGAAGCGATATCGAAAGGATGGCGAGGGCCACGCCCCGGCTGCGTACCAGGGCGTAGGCATAGGCGTAACCCATCACCAGACACGCCGCCGTCACGATAAGTGCGGTTTTGAAGGTCGAGACGATGACGCGGGCATAGAGCGTCGTGGCGAAAATTCGCTCGTAGTTGGCCAGCGAATAGTCAGGAAAGCTGCGGCCAACTATATAGAGGAGCGGATAGAGGAATACCAGGAACAGAAAGGCCAGCGTCGGCAAGAGCAGAAGGAACCAGCCGTCGGGCGTCCTCGGTCGCAGGCGATTGATTCCGGCATCGCGCAGTGGGGTGTTTGATACGAATACGGTCATGCCAGACCACTGTCTTCATGCGCATCCAGCCATTTGCGGCTGGATGCGCATTCTTGGGAGGAACTCAGCCCAGAAGCCATTCCTGGAATCGGGTGTCGACGGCTGCCTGGTTCTTGATCCACCAGCTATAGTCGATCGAGACCCGGGTATCGAGATGATCTGTGGGCAGGTTGCCCTTGTACTTGGCGTCGACGTTCTTGGCCGCCGCGACATTGACCGGCCCGTAGGGAAGGTATTTTGTCAGAGCTATCTGCGGCTTCTCGGACAGGAAGAAGGCAAGCGCCTTGAAGGCTTCCGCCTTGTTGGGGGCTCCCTTGGGAACGACGAACCATCCGCCGCCGCTCAACCATTCCTTCCAGACCACGCCGACCGGCGCGTTGTCCATTGCCGGAAAAGCGCGCGAGCCCCAGAGGATACCCATCGCGGCCTCGCCGCTGGTGATGAGCTGCTGGGCCTGGGCGCCGCTATCCCACCAGATCAGGTCCGCCTTGACGCTGTCGAGCTTCTTGAGGGCACGTTCGACATCGATTGGATAGAGATCTTTGACAGCCACGCCGTCGGCGATCAGTGCAGCCTCCAAGATGCCGCCGGCCACGAATTTCCATACAGCGCGCTTACCTGGGAACTTGGTAGTGTCGAAGAAGTCCTTGAAGCCTTCGGGCGCGGCGCTGGAGAATTTGTCCTTGCGATAGCAAATAATAGTGTTCTCGATGTCATTGCCAACGCGATATTTCATCGCATAACCCGGAAGCAGCATCGTCTTATCGACAACGGAATAGTCGATCGGCTCGAGCCATTGCCCGTCCTCGTCAAGCCCGAAGAAGTCGCCAGTGCTGGACAGATCGACCGTGACGTTGCCGGCCTCCACCATGGCCTTCAGGCGAGCGGCGTCGTCGGGGGTATCGAGCTGCAATGCAAGATCCGGATTGGCCTTTTGGTAAGGTTCGAACATCGCCTTCTTCAGCGCTTGCTCGAACGAGCCTCCAGACGTCGCGATGGTCAGCGAGCGCGACGCGGCGTGGGCGATGCCGCCGAAATCGGTGCCCGATAGAAGCGCTGCGCCTGCTGCGACCTTCCCACCGTAGACAAGCAGAGCGCGGCGCGAAATCGCCATAGACTTCTCTTTCATTCCAGTTCTCCTCCAATCATTTTTGTCGTTGCAGTTGCATGGACCCGAAAACAGGTCATGTTTCGGGCATGGCCAGCGGCTGCCCGAAATCGCTCAAGCCCGCGAAGCCTCGCGCAGACGTGCCGAGAGCTGCCTCCCGCCATCGATGAGGTAGCCGGTGTCAAGGCCGTGCGTCAGAAGGCTGAAGCCCAGCGCGCGATAGGTCCGAACATAGTCAAGGGACGCGACGTCGATACCAGCGGCGATGCCGTTGCGGTTGGCGGCGGCGGCGACCTTGCGGCAGGCCTCCTTGAGACCGTCGCTGAGCTGGCCAAGCGGCAATCCAAGGGACATGCAGAGGTCGGCGGGCCCAATATAAATGGCATCTATGCCGGGCGTCGCAGCGATCTCGTCAACTGCCTCTAACGCCTCGCGGCTCTCAATCTGCACGATGAGCGCGGTTTCGTTGGCGGTCGCGACATAGGCGGCTTCGTCCAGGTAGTAGTTGGAAGCTCGCCACGCACCGATCCCTCGCTTGCCGAACGGCGGATACTTGGCGGCCGAGACCGCCTCAGCCGCCTCTTTTGCGGAATTCACCATTGGGACGATCAGGGCGGTTGCGCCTGCATCCAATGCAGCCTTGATGAGGTCCGGGCTGTTATACCGGACGCGATACAGCACCGGTTTGTTGAAACGTTCGGTCGCTGGCAGAAGCGTGTAGAGCAGGTCCGGAGGAACGGGCGCATGCTCTCCGTCGAGCAGGATGAAATCGAAACCGGTCTGCGCCAGGAGCTCAGCGACGATCGTATGCGGGATCTGCATCCAGGTGCCGGTCACGAGCTCGCGGGAACGGATCATGTTGGTGAATTCGGCATGCAAACTCATAGACCTCTGACCTAACTCGAGCCTTTACCTCGATAGGTAATATATCACCGGTTACCAGTTGTCAATAAGCTAAGCGGGCCAGGCGGGATCACTGGATCGCGGCCCCGCCTATCGCTGAGCATTCGAAAAGCAAACGGCCGGAGCAGCGCAGAGGCGCCTGCCCGGCCGTTGAATGAAAGCCGAAATTTGCTATGAGCGAGCTGAGGCTTGCAGCATTTCTCTTGCCGCGCGTCCATCCTCTTGCAGCGCGCCATGCGAGCCGGCGGTTACGGACGTGAAGTCACCAGCAAGATGGGCGCTATCCACTGGTGCCTGCACCTGGTCTAGGACCTTTTCTCTTCCAGGGGCTGGATAGGCAAAGCAGCGCGGCCATCGCGCCAAGCGTGTCCCCAGGACGCGCCCACGCGCGTCGGGAAGGATGCGGAAGAATGCTTCCAGCCAGGCAGATGTTGTCGCAGCGTCGTCGCCCGGCGCTGCCGTCTCCGGATCGGCGCTCAGATAGCAGTTGAAGTGTGTGCGTTCCCTTTGACTCGGAACCTGGTCGGCGCTCGCCCTTGTCTGCAGCACGGTATTGAAGTGCGCATCCGCAGCGGTGATGAGGAATATGTCGTCCCAATTCGCCTTGCTGGCGCTGTCGAGCACGATGGCCAGCGTCACAGTGGGGTTCGTCTGGACCTTCTCGATCGCATCCAACTTCCATGCCGGAAACCAGGGAGCCAGTTCCGCTATGCCGGGGACAGGTATGGCGAAGACGACGTGAGACGCCCTGAATGTCGTTATCCCATTGCTAGGCATTTCGACCTCCAGCCCGTAGCATCCCTCCTCGGGCGGTGACACGCGCCAGACGGGGGCATTCAGCTCTAGCACATCACAGGCAAGTCTGTCGCTGAGCGCCTTGGATATCTGCTGCATGCCTTGCGGGATGTTGAGGCGTTGCCCTTTGGGGCGCACGAGATAGCTCGCGAAATACCGCAACGCGTACTGCGCCGAAAGAACGTCTGGATCCGCCGTGCTGCCGCCCCGCACGGCGTTGCGAACTATGCTTTGAACCATAGGATCAAGTGGTCCCAGGTGCTTGCTGAGTGTTTCCTGCGCGAGCGCTTGGGAACTCGCCGAAAGCCCACCGCCGGCGGCATAGGTTTCGTATTCTCGGCGCACATCCGCAAGAACCCTGCAAAGGTCGGCGTCGGCCCGGGGTGGGAGCTCAAGTCCGGCGACCTACTCTTCGTCATCACGGGCGACGACGGTTTCTCCGCCTATGCTGACGCCGAAAGAGGCGGGGCTAACCGGGATTGTTTCAATCCCAAGCTCGCGGCAGACCGCCTCGCTCTCAGTACCAACATAAACGAACATGGCCCCCAATGTTGATGTCCTCACCAGCGACATGATCGGTGCGTGTTCGCCCGCCAACATGCGGCAGCGCCTCGAACACTTTCACCCGAAGTCCGCTCTCGCGCAGGTGATAGGCCGTGCGAAGACCTGCCGGGCCGGCACCGATGATGGCTACGTCGAGATCTGGTTGATTGCGGGATCTCGAAAGCAAAGGGCCGGAGCGTGTGATTCGTGATGCACATTCATTGACGAGCAGGCAGTCGCTGGACGTGCCGCTGGGCGAATGGAGTCAGCGCTTCTCGTTCGTCAGGAGCCTTGCGTGGATTCAGCAGTCGGGCACAGGAGCTAAGGGGGCGAGCGGGGCACCCAAGTTGCCGTTCACTGATGGCTACGCGGATCTTCCTATCGGCTGATCTCGCCAACGCTGACCTGCTTCGAAACAGACTACGCCACATGATGATATGCAGGCCTGGCTGTGATCGTTCGAAAAATCCTCCGTCGCAAATCTGGATCTGGTCGCGCAGATGCGCATGAAATCGCCCTTTGCCTCAGCCTCGCCGGTCGGGCGCCCCGGCTTTTTCGGAGGGCGCTTTGACGAGTGCGACGAGTTCTTCGTAGAGCGGCCTTGGAATGGTCACGCCGGCCCGAAGGCTGTTGAGGCGAGCCTCGTATCTGCGCTGCGAGGGCAATCTCGCGTCCTGGCCAATGATGGCGTCGAATAGCATCTCGGCGCGAGCGAGGTTCTTGCCGAGCGCTTCCCCCAGGAAGACGCTTGGGTCCAAGACGAGGATCAACTCTCCGTGGCACGGCATGGCGCCGAGCTCGTTGTCGAAAGCCTTCGATTCCAGGCTGATCATGTCGTCGATGAGCGGACCTGCCAGAAGCTCCACCATGGTCGACAGGGCCGATCCTTTGTGCCCGCCGAAGGTCAGCATCGCACCCCTCAGCGCTTCCGCCGGATCGACGGTCGGGCGGCCGCTTTGATCCAGCGCCAGCCCCGGCGCAATGCTCTTGCCGGCCCTTCTGCGTAGTTCGATTTCACCGCGGGCCGTCGCGCTGGTGGCAAAATCGAAGACGAACGGGTGATTGTCGGCGCGCGGCCAGGCAAAGGCGATCGGATTGGTGCCGAAAAGCGGTCTGGTGCCACCGGCCGGCGCCACCCAGCTGTGGCTTGGCGTCAACGCCAGAGCCGCGAAGCCCTGCTCGGCCAATGGCTCGACCTCGGCCCATAGCGCCGAGAAGTGGTAACATCTGTTGATTGCTAGAGCAGCGAGACCCTGGGAGCGCGCCTTGGCCAGCGCCAAGGCGATGCCTTCGTTATAGGCATAGGGCGAAAAGCCGTAGTCGGCATCGACTTTTACGATCGACGGTGCGGTATCGTTTATCTTCGGTCTTGCCGCCTTGTTCACGCGGCCGGTGGCGAGCGAATGCGCGCAGCCGATCAATCGATAGAGACCGTGAGAGTGGCATTCGTCACGCTGTCCGGCAACGATGACCGCCGCTACCGCCTCTGCGTGTTTTCCGGCGAGACCGGCATCGCGCAGGATATGTAGGCTGAGATCGCTGGCTTCGCCAAGTGTCAGCGTCACCTCTTCCGTCATCATGTCCATGCCCACCGGTGCCCCCCGCTAACCCAGGGTGAGCCATATAGTCTTCAGTTGCGTGTACTGATCGAAGGCTTCCAGTCCCTTGTCGTAACCGCCGAAACCAGACGTCTTGTAGCCGCCGAACGGCGTGGTGATATCGCCTTCCCCATATCCGTTGACCGCCACCGTTCCCGCTTGCACAGCGCGGGCGACGCGGATCGCGACATTGATATCGGTGGAAAAAACCGTGGCCGCGAGGCCGTAGGCGGAAGCGTTCGCGATCCGGATCGCGTCCTCTTCAGTGTCGAAAGGGAGGACGGCCACCACTGGTCCAAAGATCTCGTCGCGTGCGAGCGCGGTATCGGGATGGACGTTGTCGACGACGGTCGGCTCAACGAACCATCCGCCTGTTTCCTGGAACAACTGCTTGCCGCCCGACGCAATCGTCGCACCATCCTTGCGCGCCTGCTCGATGGCGCCCAGCACGCGCGTCAGGGCAGACGCTTCGATCAGCGGTCCAAGCTTGGTCGTATGGTCGGTGGGTTCGCCGACGACCCAGTTCTTCGAGGCCTTGACAAGGCTGTCCACGAAATCCTGCTTGATGCTCGACTGGACGAGGATGCGCGAACCGCATGTGCAGTTCTGGCCCATGTTCCAGAACGCCGCATTTGCGAGGTTCTCAGCGATCCGATCGAGATTTTGAGCCGCATCCGCCATGACGATCTGGGGGCTCTTGCCGCCGCATTCCAGCACGACCTTCTTTAGATTGCTGTCGGCGGAGTAGCGCAGGAATTGCCGGCCGATTTCCGTGGAGCCGGTGAAGGAGATGACATCGACATCGGGATGGAGCCCGAGCGCCTTGCCGGCGACATGGCCAAGTCCGGGCACGACGTTGAACACACCCGCAGGAATGCCCGCATCGAAAGCTAATTCGGCAATTCGCAACGTTGAGAGCGGCGCAAGCTCCGCCGGTTTGACGACGATCGAGTTACCGGCCGCAAGCGCCGGCGCGATCTTCCAGGAAAGCGTCCCCGCCGGAAAATTCCACGGCAGCACCATGCCGACCACGCCGACCGGCTCGCGAACGATCAGCCCCAGATTGCCCTCTCCTGTAGGTGAGATCTTGCCGAAGACCTTGTCGATGGCCTCGGCATACCAGCGGATGTTGCTGACGACGTCGGGAACGTCGAGGTTCTCGCAGTCGACGATCGGCTTGCCCGCGTCGATGGAATCGAGAAGGGCTATCTCCTGTCCGTTGGCTTCGACCAGCTCCGCGAATTTTAGGAGGACCCGCTTGCGTTCGCGCGGCTCGATGCGGCTCCAGGCGCCCGCATTGAAGGCAGCGCGCGCGGCCTTGACTGCCGCGTCGACGTCGCTGGCCGAGCACGCCGCCACTTCAACGAGCAGCTTGCCGGTCGCTGGGTTCAGGTCTTCGAACTCGGCCCCGCCCTCAGCATCCACGAACTTGCCGTCGATGAAGGCTTGGCTTCGGACATTGTCTGGGAGGATTTTCATTTGTCGTTCCACTGGCGATCTGACTTGGCGCTCACAGAACCTTGCTCAGGAAGGCCTTGGCGCGGTTGCTCTTGGTGTTGGTGAAGAGTTCCGACGGGCTCCCCTGCTCGACGACCACGCCGCCGTCCATGAAGACGACCATGTCGCCGACCTCGCGCGCAAAACCCAGTTCGTGGGTGACCACGATCATGGTCATCCCGTCGGAGGCTAGCTCGCGCATCACGTTGAGGACCTCGCCCACAAGTTCAGGGTCGAGAGCACTCGTCGGTTCGTCGAACAGCATCAGCTTCGGTTTCATCGCCAGAGCCCTGGCGATCGCGACGCGCTGCTGCTGACCGCCCGACAGTGTCCTGGGATAGGAAGCCGCCTTCGCGGTGAGGCCGACCTTTGCCAGCAATTCCATCGCCTCGTCGATGGCTTGCTGCTTGTCCAGTCTCTTCACCCCGACCGGGGCTTCAATGATGTTTTGCAGCACCGTCATGTGCGGAAAGAGATTGAAGCTTTGAAACACCATCCCGATGTCGGCGCGCTGGCGCGCCACTTCGCTCTGCTTCATCTCATAGAGCTTCCCGGCATGCTGCCGATAGCCGACCAGTTGGCCTCCGACCTGCAGCAGGCCTTTGTCGATGCGCTCGAGATGGTTCATGCAACGCAGGAACGTGCTCTTGCCTGACCCCGAAGGCCCCAGGATGCAGGCGACCTTGCCGTACTCGACGATCAGGTCGACACCTTTCAGCACACGCAGGCTGCCAAACGATTTCTCGACCCCGCGCGCGACGACGGCGAAACCCTGGGCAGGCCGGGAGGGATAACTGGACGCCGGCATCTCAGGCAACCCTCGCATGTTCGACCGGAATATCCGCAGCGTCTTCCGAGGGCGCGACGGCGGTCCTGCGGTCGCTCCTGCCGAAATGCCGCTCGAGGAAATATTGCCCGATCGACAGCACCGTCGTCAGCACCAGATACCAGATCGAGGCCACGATCAGCAGCGGAATGGTCTGGAAGTTCGCCGTGTAGATAAGCTGCGCTGAATAGAGCAGTTCCTGCATCGCGATGACACTGACCAGCGACGTCGTCTTGAGCATGCCGATGAGTTGGTTGCCGGTCGGCGGAATGATCACGCGCATCGCCTGCGGCAGGATGATGCGCCACATGACGCGAAAGCTCGACATGCCGAGCGCCTCTGCCGCCTCCCTCTGGCCGACGGGGACAGAGTTCAGGCCCGAGCGCACGATCTCGGACATGTAGGCGCCCTCGTTCAACCCAAGTCCGAGGAGTGCCGCGACATAGACGGTGATGTACTGGTTGGCGTCGAAGCTGCCGAGGCTCGGACCGAAGGGGAAGCCGATGGTGATCTGCGGATAAAGCGCCGAGAGATTGAACCAGAAGATGAGCTGGACCAAGAGCGGCGTGCCGCGAAACACCCACAGATAGCCGGAAGCCACACTGGCCAGAACCCGGTTCTCGGATATCCGCATAAGCGCGATCGCAGTGCCCAGCACGATGCCGATCGCCATCGCGGCAACGGTCAGCCAGATCGTCATCAGCAGGCCGGATATGATGGCATCGTCCAGCAGATACTGAAGCACGATCTCCCATTTGAAGCGCGGGTTGGTGATCATCGAGACCACCAGCCCAGCCAGGACAACAAGAATGCACGCGGCGGCCAGCCAACGCCCGTAGTGCCTGAGGGGGACGACGGGCATTTTCTCGATGTCCTGTCCCGCGGACCGGATTGATAGGTCTGTCACTGGCATTCCCTTGGGGTCATCCTTGCATTTTGGCCGCAGCAAGAGTAATCGATAACCGGTAGCCGCTTATATAGTGACGCTCGCATCGAAAGCAGTCAAGGCCCGTGCGGCCGAAAATGACAGGAGATTGAGTTTGGCAGCAATGAACCAATGGTCCAACTGGGGCGGCAACCAGACTTTCCAGCCAACGAGAACCGTCACGCCGGCGGACGAGGCGGAAGCAGTCTCGCAGATCCGGGCCGCCATTGGGCAGAAACGATCGGTGAGAGTTGCGGGTAGCGGGCACTCGTTCACTCCGATCGTGCGAACGGATGGCGTGCTCTTCGACTTCTCGAAACTCAGCGGCGTGGTCTCGGTCGATCAGGCGAGCCGCCGTGCCGAAGTCCTTGCAGGATCGAAGATTGCCGCGCTGGGATCCCCACTGTGGGACGAGGGACTTTCGATCGCCAATCAGGGTGACGTCGACGTCCAGTCCATCTCGGGCGCCATCGCCACGGGCACCAAGGGATCGGGAAGAGCCTTCGGCTCGATGTCGTCGATGGTCACCGGCCTGAGGATCGTCAACGGCCGGGGCGAGGTCGTGGACATCGATCAGTCCGATCCCGAGAAGCTTCGCGCGGCGCAGGTCTCGCTTGGGCTGCTGGGGCTGGTTCTGAGGGTCGGCCTGCAGCTCGTGCCAGCCTATCGGCTGCGCGAGGAAAACATCATCCTGCCGATGGCCGAGGTATTGCGGCAGTGGGACTTCCTGCTTTCCGAGTATCGCCATTTCTCGTTCTGGTGGATGCCGACCGACCGGTCCTCGCACATGTACAAGCTTGGCGAGGTCCCGGCGGATCATTGCTTCGTCAAGCTGCTCAGGGAAATTCCCGCCGATGACCCGGAAGTGCCTGTCGGCGAGATGAACCGGCGAACGGACCGGGCCTATCGCATCTACCCCGACGGCACGACGGATGCCGAGTTTCACGAGCTCGAATACATGGTCGGCGCGGAGGACGCGCGCGCCGTGGTCGAGCGGATGCGTGATCTGATGTGGAAGCGTTTCCCCGACGAGATATCGCCGCTTCAGGTCCGCTGGCAGAAGGCCGACGATGCATTCCTGTCCGCCCAGAGCGGCAGGGACACGACATCGATCTCGGTTTCGGGCGAGATAGGCCGGGACTATTTCCCGTTCCTGCGCGCCGTCGACGAGGCGCTGCAGCCGTTCTCGGCCCGCCCGCACTGGGGCAAGCTTCACTTTCTCGACCGCAACCGTATCGAAAGTATCTATCCGGACTTCGAGCGGTTCCAGAAGGTGAGAAAGGAAATGGATCCCGACGATCTGTTCCTCAACCCTCACCTTTCCGATCTCTTTGGCTGAGCGATGAAGGACAGCGACTTTCCTGACCTCGGAAAATCGCTGTTCGACGTGTTGATCGTCGGCGCCGGCATCAACGGCTGCGCGGCTGCCGAAGAACTCGCAAACCAGGGGTACAGCGTTGCTCTTGTCGACCGTGGCGATCTCGGAGGGGCGACAACGGCTCGCTCCGGCCGCGTCCTGCATTGCGGCCTGCAGCTGCTGGCGCCGAAGCGATCCGCCTTCGACTATTTGACGGACCCGCTTGAGCTGGTCACGCGTCTGCGGTCGGCCAGGCGCGCCGTCCGGGATTTCGAAGAGTTCTGCCGCGAGCCGCCGCGCCGGCTTGAGCCCATGACGACTTTCGTGCCGATCTTACGCGATAGCCCCTACAAGGGATGGCAGGTCGATCTGGGCGCCGGAATGATCGAGGCATTCGGCGGCAGCGACGCAAACATCCAGTACCGTCGCTGGAGCCCGGCTGAGAGCCGGTCCAATCCTTTCGTAGCGGGCCTTTCAGGTCGCGAGGGGCTCCAGTCGGTAGTCTCGTTCCAGGATTTCCGGTTTTGCTGGCCGGAGCGGATCGCGATCGATGCTGCACTCGCCGCCGAGCGAAGCGGCGCTGCACTTGCCTCTTTCGCAAGGGTCGATGATCTGTGGCGCGCATCGGACGGGCTCTGGCACGCCGGACTGACGGAGGTCGGTGACAGCTGCCGGAACACGCAAGTGTCGGCGCGGATCGTTCTCAATCTTGCCGGCGTGTGGGTGGACGACGTGATCGCCAGCGCAAAGCCGCAAACGGCAGTCTCCAAAAAGGTCGTCGCCGTCAAAGGCGTCTATCTGCTGGTGAAGCTCCCGGAACCGTATCGCGGCCTAGGCCTAGCCGGAGCCAACAGCATCGGCGAGCCGATCTGCTGCCTGCCCTGGAACGAGCTCCACTATATCGGCCCCACGGAAACCCGGTTTGCCGGCGCCTTCGACGATGTCAGGCCTGAAGAGCAGGACATCGCTTTCCTGCTGGCCGAGATGGGCAAGTTCGCTCCCGGCCTTTCGCTAACCCGAAGCGATGTTCTGATGGCCTGGGCCGGCGTGCGCCCGATAACCGCCGACCGTCGCTATCCCAAGGGCAAACGACTGCCGTTCAACGTGGTGCATGACCTTGCCGCGGAAGGGCTGCCGAACATGCTGGCCCTGAGCTGGGGGATTATTGCGAACCATCGCTCGACGGCTCGTGCCCTAGCCAGGGCGGTAAGTTCAAGAATTCGGCCGTCGAGGCCGGCTAAGCCGCGCCAAGGCGGATACATCGCACTTCACGGGACCGGGCGCCGATTGCAGGACGACTATCCAGCCACGGACGACGACGTCAGGTTCTGCGTCGAGCGCGAACACGCACGGGACCTGACCGGCGTGCTGTTCAGCCGGACCGGCCTCGGCTGGACAGGCCGCCTGACGGCCGATGCCGTTCTCGCCGCCGCAAACGCGATGGCGCCGCTCCTCTCATGGGGCAGAAGTCGGACGCTGGAAGAATGCGGCAGGTTCAAAGCAAGGCTCAAGACCGACCATTGCTACGAACTCATGTGAAGATTGACGGCCGGCTTAACCCGCCCGCGTTTAAAAAAATCCCGCCTCGAAGGAGGCGGGATCGCAGGTCAGCGCGGGTTTCAGAACCCGTACTTGGGAGGCGTCGAGCCCTCCTTGTAGATGACGGCTTCCTTTGCCGCCCCATAGGAGGTGTCGTTCTTCTCGAGGATTTTCGCGTATTCGCCGCTGGCGATGAGATGATCGTAGGCGGCCTTGATGGCGGCGAGCAGCTTTTCCGAGTTCTCGTTGCGGGCGACGGCGGTAGCGGTCGGCCCTCCCCCGATCTCGCCGGAGGCATCGAGGCCGCTATCCATGTGGATTGATTCCTGGGCGCCGCCGCGATTGATCAGCACGCCTTCGACGCGGCCGCTGTTGAGCGCGAGCACGGCGTTGCTGATCGACGGGAAGGCGCTCACAGTCGCGGCCTCCGAGCACTTCTTCGATGCCGCGTTCAGCGTCTCCAGCTCGGCGGATCCGGCCATGGCGCCAACGATATGGCCGCAAATGTCGGTTAGGGCCGTCGGCTTGTAGCCCTTGGCCTTGGTGACGAGGAAGGAGCTGTAGTCCTGCCAGCTGGTGACGAAATCCGCCACCTTCAGGCGCTCGGCGGTGACATAGAATTCGCCGTAGGAGATGTCATATTTGTTCGCCTGCAGCCCGGTGAGCGCGGCCGCGAAAGGAATGAGGGTCACTTCGGCCTTGAGGCCGAGCACGTCGGCCACGGCATGCGCGAGGTCAGGATCCATTCCCTTGAGGTCGGCGCCCTCCTTGTAAGCGAGAGGCTTGCCGACATCCGGCACGGCGATCCGAAGCACGCCGGCATCCTGAATGGCTTTTGGCAGGAGAGCGGCGACTGCATCAACCTTGCCACCTTCGGCATGCGCGGCCACGACCAACGAAGTGCTGGCCATGGCGGCAATCATGCAAAGGGCATTGCGTCTGTTGAAGATCATACTGTTTCCCTCCGGTTTTCTTGTGTGAGTTAGAACGTCACGGTCAGGGCCGCGCGTTGACAATAATGGCTTACGTGTAATATGTTACCGCTTACCGATTGCTTTGACAAGCGCGTTCTTCAGGGGCAGGCTAACGCCCCAGCCAGCACGCCGTCAGCGTTATCGATCGAGTGAGCCACATGGTCGGGAGTGAGAGCCGGAATGACGAATACGACTTACGATGCCGTTGTTATCGGCGGCGGCCCAGCGGGGATTGCAGCGGCCTGGGAGCTGCGGGACAGACGCATCCTGGTGCTCGAGAGAACTCACCGCCTGGGCGGGCGTCTCTTTTCAATGAGTCGCGGCGACTACTGGCTGAACCTTGGCGGCCATCTGTTTCCCGCGGCCGGCTCGCATATGCGCAACATCCTGCATTCCATTGGGCTCGACGTCATTCGCATCCCCGGCAACAAATTCGCGATCTACTGGGGCGGAAAAGTCTACAAGCCGAAGGCGGTGGCCGCCCTTCCGCTGACGCTAAAGATGAGTATCCGCGAGCGCATCTCGCTGGCCTCGATCGGACTTCGCATGCTAAAGGCCGTCAAGGGCTGGCAGCAGGCCATGCAACCGGTCTACGGGGAAAGCAACCAGAGGCGGCGGGCCAGGGTCGCGCACTACATGGCGGACATCTCGTTCCGTGACTTCATCGGTCGTCCCCCCAAGCGGGTCGAGGCGCTGTTCCAGTCAGCGGCAAGGCGCGCCGCGGCCGAAATGGAGGACCAGCACGCCGGGGTCGGGGTCTCGCTCTTCGGCGCGGTCTGGGCCGGCAAAGGCGACTCCATGGCGCTCAATCTCAACGGCGGCTCCGGCCGGTTCGGCGAGGTGATGATGGAGCTGCTCGGAGACAGGGTGCAATACAACGCCACGGTCAAGTCGGTCGAAAAAGTAGGTGACAAGGTCTCGGTTACCTACGAGATGAACGGCGGCACCCACACGGTTTCGGCTTCGCAGGTGATCGTTGCCGTTCCCGCCTATCAGGCGGCCGAGATCGTGCGCGACATTCCGGACAATGTGCGCACGACACTGAAGAACGTGCAGTACGGACCGTTCCCGACGATGGGCATCATAACCGACGAAACCGGGCCGATGCCCTATGACGACATCTATGCCATCACCACGCCGGATGCCTCGTTCGACATGTTCTTCAATCACGCCAACCCGCTTCGCACAGGCCCGAGAAAGCCCGGCGGCAGCCTGATGGTCTATTCCGGCGGCGAGCCAGCGCGGGAGTTGCTGAAGCGTTCCGACGAGGAAATCCGCGATACCTATCTCGCCGACGTCTACAGGATGTTCCCCGAGCTCAAGGGTCATATCAAGGAAGCGGTGGTGCAGCGCTGGGTTCCCGGCAATACCTATCGCCCGGCGGGCTTCAATTTTGACGCCATGCTGTCCTATTGCGAAAGGGACGATGTCGATATCCATTTCGCCGGCGACTACTTTGCCGAAATAGGCAACATGGAAATCGCGACCGGATCGGCCCATGAGGCGGCCCGGCGCGCCAGGGTCCGGTTGATGGACAAGGAAAAGAAATCCGCCAAGCTGAAGGTCGTCGGCGCCTCCAGATGAACAGCCCGACAATTCGGTTTGGACTGATTGGCGCGGGCGTTGCTTCCGAGACCCATGCGCGTGAATTGAGACGCGTGCCCGGCGCCTCGCTCGCGGCGGTTTTCGCCAGGGACGCAACCAAGGCTGCGGCATTCGGCGCCGCCTTTTCCGTCCCGAAATGCTATTCCGACATTTCAGCGCTCCTTGCGGACAAGGACATCGACGTCGTCATCATCACGACCCCGAACGGCCGGCATCTCGACTATGCCGTTGCCACTGCCAGGGCGGGCAAGCATGTCGTCGTCGAAAAACCGCTGGAAATAACCGAAGACCGCGCGTCGAGGATCATCGATGCCTGCCGTAGCGCCGGCGCGCATCTGTTCGTCATTTACCAGCGGCGCTACTCCGCCGCCGCGCGCCAGGCGCTGGCGGACATCCGCGAGGGCAGGCTCGGCCGCATCGTCCTGGTCAACATCGTGGATAACCAATATCGCGCGCCCGCCTACTATCAGAAAGACGCATGGCGCGGCACGTGGGACATCGAAGGTGGCGGCTGCGTCATGACCCAGTCGACGCATCTCATCGATCTCGCGCAATATCTGGTTGGACCGATAAGGTCGGTGTTCGCGCGAACCAGAACGGCATACCACGAGATCGAGACGGAAGACGTGGCGGTCGCCGTCTTCGAATTCGCCTGCGGCGCGATCGGCACCTTCTCCTCGTCGACCGCCGCCTTTCCGGGACAGCGTCACCTCGTGACCATTTCCGGGACGGAGGGCTCCATCATCATCAATGGTGAGCACGACGAGATCGTCTTCCGGAAAACCAGAGGCGACGCGACAGCGTCGGGCATTCCGCAATCCTTCAGTTTCGCGGATCCTACCGATCCCCGAGACTATCCGACCGACGGTCAGCGTGCTCAATTGCAGGCGATCGTGAGCTCGCTGCGCGCACAGAATGCGCCAGCGATCGATGACGTGGACGCCCTCATAGCCGTGCGCGTGATCGACGCGATCTACCGGTCATCTGCGGAAGGACGGCCTGCCGAGGTTCACCATTCGCGGGATGCCCGGGCATAGCGTTTTCGGCATGGAATGGCGTCCCAGCCGCGCATATTGAATTTTCTCTTTGTCAATGCGAGAATCGACGATAGATCGCACGTTATCGGTGATCGCTTGTCGGCTGAGGAATGAATGGACAATCGCTTGCAACATACCAACCTGAGGGATCAAGCCCTCGAGGTTTTGAAACTGCGGTTGATTTCGGGCGATCTGGCACCCGGACAGATATATTCCGCGGCATCTTTGGCTGCAGAACTAGGCGTCTCGAACAGCCCGGTGCGCGAAGCAATGCTGACGCTCGTCAATCAAGGTTTGATGGAGGCGGTCAAGAATCGCGGCTTCCGTATTGTGCCGCTAAGCGAGAAAGAGCGGCGAAACATCTACGACCTTCGCCTTCTTATCGAAATACCCTCTATGGCACGACTTGCCTCCATGAAAGAGAAGGTTGCGGCCCGCAGGCAAGAATTTTCCAAGATCGCTTCCGATATGGTTGACTGCGCCAAGAAGGGAGATATCGTCGGCTATCTGGATGCCGATCGTCGTTTTCATATCGGGCTGCTCGATATCCTGGAGAACGACCACCTGACAGCCATCGTGGAAAACCTGCGCGACCAGTCGCGGCAGTATGGCCTCAAGGCGCTTTCCGAGAGCGGCGCCTTGGTGAAATCGGCCGAGGAACATCAGCCGATCCTCGATGCGCTGATTGCCGGCGACCGCAAGCTCACCACCAAATTGATGACCGACCATCTAAGCCACCATGTTACCGACTGGGCCTGATTTCGCGTGCAGGAAAAAGGGGCGCCGCGAGGGCGCCCTCCCTCCAGTCTAGCGCCCTACCCCCGTCAGCAGGCTCGGATCAATCTTCGACAGCGCCTCCTTCAATTTTTCAACCTGGGCGGCCGAGTACGGACGGATTGGGGCGCGGACTTGGCCAACAGGCAGCCCCAGGATCTCGCAAGCCGCCTTCACGCCGCTGTTGTAGGGCCCGCTTCCGAGGATGCGAATGATGGGATTTATCTGCCGCCAGATCGCCACGGTTGTCGCGGCATCTTCCTCCTGAGCGCAGCGATGCAGCTTCGCCAAAGCCGGCGCCATGAAATTTGCAATCCCCATGACCGTCCCCGGCGCCTTCAGCATCAGCGCCGGCAGCATCAGGATATCCTCGCCGTTGAAGAAGGTGATCTTGTCGGAATGGTCATAGAGCAGCGTGTTCATCTGCGCGAGGTTGGCGGATGAATCCTTGACGAATTTGACCTGAGGGATCTCGCTCGCCAGACGGACGAGAAAATCCACGTCAAGGTGCAGGCCCGTAGCCGGTGGGAAATTGTAGGCGCAGATGGGCAGGCTTGTCGCATCGGCAACCCCCGCGTAGTAGGCGAACGCCTCCTCGAAGCCGATCGGCTCGTAGTACGGGGTGGCAAGCATGATTGCCGTGGCCCCTGCCCTCTCGGCATGCTTGGACAATGCGATTGCTTCTCTTGAAGATGTGGCGCCCGTATGGGCGAGCACAGCAACCCGTCCTGCCGTCTGTTCAGCGACGATCTCAACCAGCCTCAGCCTTTCCTGATGCGAAAGGACTGAGAACTCGCCCGTGCCACCCGCCGGGACGAACCCGTCGACGCCATCGGCGATATTCTGGTCGATAAGTTTCCTAAGAGTCTTCTCGTCGATCTGCTCGCCATCGGACGTGAACGGAGTGACGATTGCAGAGAGTACACCCTTGAGGGCCATTGGTTTCTCCTGTGCCGAAATACTGACGCGAAAGGCCTTGCATTGGCGGCCATCGCATTCGTTTGCGAAAACTCCTCGGACGAATTGTCCTCCGAGAGGTGCTTGCCCGCGCTATCTGACCTCAAAGAGTGCCGGTCCAAGCGCCTTGTGGTCGACGGAAATGCCGAGACCTGGGCCGGATGGAGCCCTACCCCGACCCTCCTTGGACCGCGGCAGATAACCCGCGACATGCTCCTTGGTCCAATCGTTGAAGAAGGAGGCATGCAGCAGGGCTTCGGCCTGGGTGCTTGCGGCGACGTGGGCAACCGCAGCCGTCGTAACGTCGCCGCCCCACACGTCCTCGATGCACATCGTCATTCCAAGGTCCTGGGCTTGGCCGCGCATCCGGACCGCGCCGGTGATGCCACCGAGTCGACCGAGCTTGATGTTCACCGAGCCGGCGCCGGCTTCGTATTTTGCGCGATAAAGCTCGGCCGAATTGACGACGGACTCATCCATGACCAGCGGCAGTGAGCTCATCTTCTGGACAATGGCGCAGTCGGCAGTATCACGACAGGGTTGCTCGACATAGACGTTGAGGCCGGCCAGCTCGCGAACCGCGATGATGCCGGCCTGCAGATTCCAGCCGCCGTTCGAATCGGCGATGATCACCGCATCATCCCTGCAAGCTTCGACGACGCTGCGCGTCCGCCTGGCGTCATCGAATGGATCATTGCCGACCTTGACCTGGAACCGATTGATCCCGGCCTTGCTGCGCATCCTGACAAATTCGGCCATCTGCTCGGGCGAGGCGAGCGGAACGGCCTCGTAGAGCGGAAAAGCCTCCTGCGTCGTCCCGCCGATCAGCGTCGAGATTGGAAGGTTGGCGACTTTTCCCAGGATGTCCCAGCAGGCAATGTCGATGGCGCTCTTGGCGTTGTTCTGCCCGAGAAGAACGGCATCCATCGCCTGGTGGACTCTCGACAGGTTCGTCGGATCGAGGTCGATGATAACGGACGCCAGAACCCTGATGGCTTCGCGCGTACCCTCGGCGAATGTCGGTAAATAAGTTCCGCCGAGAGTGCTGTTTTCGCCCCACCCTTCGACGCCAGCATCGGTGCGTATGCGCACCAGTGTTGATGCCTGGCTCTGCGCTGCGCGCCCCTTCGACATCACGTACTCGCCGTGGGCGTAGGTGAGTTCGTATCCGAAAGCATCGATCGCGGTGATTTTCATGTCGGTTCCGGCGCCGCTTGGTTTTGGTTATTGGTAACCGGTAATATGTCACCTTCTACATGGTTGTCAATTCCACGATTTGGGGGTATGAAGCGGCCACTTCGACCTGGGAGAACCTGAAATGAACGCCAATGTCTTTTCCGGCTGCATGCCGGCGCTGATGACGCCTTGCACGAACGACCGCCTTCCCGACTTCGACGCGCTCGTGCGCAAGGGCCACGAGCTGATCGCCGCCGGCATGTCGGCGGTGGTCTATTGCGGCTCCATGGGCGATTGGCCGCTGCTCACCGACCAGCAGCGCATGGAAGGCGTCGAGCGCCTCGTCAAGGCCGGCGTGCCGGTCATCGTCGGCACCGGCGCGGTCAACACGGCCAGCGCCGTGGCCCACGCCGCCCATGCCCAGAAGGTCGGCGCACGGGGCTTGATGGTCATCCCGCGCGTCTTGTCGCGCGGGCCTTCGGTGACGGCCCAGCGCCACCACTTCGAGGCGATCCTTGCCGCCGCCCCCGACTTGCCGGCGGTGATCTACAACAGCCCCTACTACGGCTTTGCCACGCGCGCCGATCTGTTCTTTGCGCTGCGCGCCGAACATCCGAACCTGGTCGGCTTCAAGGAGTTCGGCGGACCGGCGGATCTGCGCTATGCGGCGGAAAACATCACCAGCCGCGACGACGAGGTTGCGCTGATGATCGGCGTCGACACCGCCGTCTTCCACGGCTTTGTCAATTGCGGCGCCTCGGGCGCCATCACCGGCATCGGCAACGTGCTGCCCAAGGAAGTGCTGCATCTCGTCGCTCTCAGCCAGGCGGCGGCGAAGGGCGATGCCGAAGCGCGCCGGCTGGCGCTGGAGCTGGACACCGCTCTCGTCGTGCTGTCCTCCTTCGACGAGGGTCCGGACCTGGTGCTCTATTTCAAGCACATGATGGTGCTCAAGGGTAACCCCGAATACCGGCTGCACTTCAACGAAACGGACGCGCTGAGCGACAGCCAGCGCGGCTATGCCGAGCAGCAGCTTAAGCTGTTCGACGCCTGGTACGCCCATTGGTCGAGGCAGCCTGTTATGGCGAAATACGCTGCCTGACCTATAAACCTGCCAGAGACATTCTCAGACGCCATATAGTGGGCGGCCCCGGCCGCCCGCTCGCCTCTCGGATGGGCGGCCTATTTCCGGCCTGAGGGGCTTTGACGACCGGCCTGCACTCCGGCGTTGGTGCGGCTCGCCATCTGAATCATGGTCGGCAATCAGCGAAAGGTAACGCTCAAGCGCCTTCGCGAACTTGGCGTGCCAGATTTCATGCGCGGTAGCCAAATCCCCGTTCCGCAGACTCTCGAAAAGCTTAACCACGCACCTCTCTGCGTCACCTTTTCGATCTGTGTAGACGACACCCAGGTGGTGGTTGAATCGCCTAACGTCGGGCGTCAGCTCGGAAAAGTATTGCATGGTCCGCTGCAATCCCGTCGCGTCGATGATCGCCTGCTGGAATTCAAGATCGTTGCGAATGGTCTCGGCCTGGCTATCGAGCTTCGCGAATTTGACCGCGTTGCCGGCGAGTTTCTCCAACCGCCTGAGGTCGGCGGTGGCCAGGCGACCGGCTCCGGACGGAGTCGTTTCGGCCTAGAGCTCAGTGGCGGACGCTCGGGTGCCACCCGACGCTGATGCTCCTTTATCCAGCCGATTGTGACATTGGTTCCATGACATCGAACGACAACATTGCATTTCCAATAGATTCTTTTGGAAACGGAAAGCCGCCGCACCCTCCTTCGAAGTGCGACGTATCTTTTGGGCATTTGACCCACATCGTAAGATTCGAGCTACTGCCGTAATACATCCTGACCGCCAATCCTTCTTAAGCTCCCGAAACAGAGAGTCACTTGAAGAAATCACCTGTGTACCTCAATGCTCTGCGCGCTTTCGAAGCCAGTGCACGTCACGGCAGTTTTTCGGGCGCTGGCAAGGAACTCAATGTTACGGCGGCTGCAGTCGGCCAGATGGTGCGAGGGCTTGAGGATTGGCTGGGTATTCCGCTGTTTCATCGCAGCATCACCGGGAAGGCGAGGCTCGCCTTGACCGAAAGCGCCGAGCGCGCGCTTCCGGACATCCGAGCTGGACTGGATCGCCTGGGAGTGGGGCTTGAACGGCTTCAGGAGTCAGCGACGAGCGGCATCCTCAATGTCACGGTTAGTCCGGCTTTTGCCGCCAAATGGCTGCTTCCGCGCATCGATCGCTTCCAGGCCAAATTCCCTGACACGGACATTCGGCTCGAAACGAGCCTGAAGCTTCTCGACTATAAGGCGCATGGCATCGACATAGGGGTCCGATACGGAGACGGAAACTGGCCTGGCCTCGTCGCAGACAAGCTTATGGAGGAGGAGGTCTTTCCGGTCTGCTCGCCCAGTTTCCCGGACATGGGAAATTTAGCCGAACCCGCTGATCTCGCTCGAACGACACTCGTCCACGACCTCTCCGTCGATCCAGCAATTGGTTTCATTACCTGGGACATCTGGCTGCGGGGAGCAGGTGTCCCTGAGAGTCAACCGACGAGGGGCATGAGAATCGACAATTCGGCTGCCGTGCTCCAGGCGGCGATCGAAGGACAGGGCGTGGCCTTGGCGCGCAGCATCCTGGCGCGCGACGATCTGGCGGCCGGACGGCTACAGCGGCTGTTCCCCGCAATCAAAGTGCCGTCAACTCTAGCCTATTATGTGGTCTATCGCGCGGAATATGCTTCATTGCCAAAGCTGCAGGCGTTCCGCAGTTGGCTAGTCGAGGAGGCGGCAGGTCGCCCCAGCTAAGCCCATCATTTCCTCGGGCCAGCTTCACAGGCACCGGCAAAGCTTTTCTTTGTCGGCCGCAAGAAACTCTCATTTGTCAGGACGGCCCTTCAGCGGCAATCAGATGCCGGAGATTAGAAGACGCTGGAAAAGATAATCATGGCTTACCTTGAGATCACGCTGCAGATCGCTCCCGAGAACCGAGGTGCCGCCGCCGACGTCTATCAGAAGTACAAGCAGCCGTTCCTTGCCCAGATTGCCGGCACAACTTCGAAGGAGCTTCTTATTGGCGACGATGACGTTCAGCTCCTCCACGGCTTCAAGAGCATTGAGGGCGCAAAAGCCTATGCCGACAGCGCAATGTTCAACGACGATGCCGTCACCGGACTGATGCCACTTCTGTCGGCTCGGCCGGAATTTCGCATTTACGCCACGGCTTGAGCCACGACGACGACGAGCGCGGATCTGGACTCTGGTTCCAATGGCTTGCTCAATTTCTCAAAGCATTCTGGTCGTCGGCGGTGGACTCGCCGGGTTGGCGGCTGCCTATCGCCTCCATCGTGCTGGCCTCGAGTTCACTATGATCGAGGCGCGGGAACGGCTGGGCGGACGCATCTTCACGGCTGGTCCCGCGGGCGAAGTTTCAAACGATGGATTTGATCTTGGTCCGTCCTGGTTGTGGCCTGACATGCACCCCGCGGTGCGCCGATTTGCAGATGAACTGGGGCTTGCGTTTTTCCCCCAGCATGCAGATGGCGCAATGCTGTTCCAGCGGTCACAAGAAGTCGAGCCGGAGCGCTATCGCGTGCTCCGGCAGGAACCGCCGTCCATGCGCCTCGTTGGCGGCAGCGGCTCAATCATTTCTGCGCTTGCGGCACGTTTTCCGCAGGGCCGCATACGCCTCGGTGCAAGAGCAATCTCAATTGTACGAACCATCAAAGGCGTGATGGTCCGGTTCCAGGTTGCCGATGGTTCGTTTGAGGACCTCGAGACTGGCCATGTGATCTTCGCGATGCCGCCGCGCCTACTGGCGGAGACGATGGAATTCGATCCCGCTCCGGACGGATCGTGTCAGAGACTGTGGCGCGACACACCGACCTGGATGGCTCCCCATGCCAAATTCTTTGCCCTTTATGACACGCCATTCTGGCGCCCAGCGGGACTTTCAGGCGCCGCGCAGAGCATGACAGGTCCGCTCGTTGAAATCCATGATACCACCACGGCATCGGGGAAGGCTGCCATATTCGGCTTTGTCGGCGTCCCAGCGCAATACCGAAGACAAGGTGGCGGAAAGGCCATCATCAATGCTGCAGTCGCGCAGCTTGGGCAATTGTTCGGACCTGAGGCGCTGACGCCGGTGACAACGCTTTACAAGGATTGGGCTGCCGATTCATCGACGGCGACATCTTTGGACCAGGTAGGTACCGGTCATCCGGCTGGCGGTAAGCGTGAGTGGGTTGATCGCAATTGGAGGGACTGGATAACGCTAGCAGGCAGCGAAACCGCCGCCCACGACCCGGGCTACCTGGCTGGGGCCATTGAGGCGGGAGAACGGGCCGCCGTTAGGCTGATCGACAGACAGATCGACAAAAGTGTCTTGCCCACCGCATTCGGCCAGTGAAGGAGCGCAAATTATGAAAGGGACTTACAAGGCGATGCAGATCGGCATGTCTGGCAGTCTTGAACTGGTGGAGCGGCAAACGCCGACGCCGAGGGCTAGTGAAGTTCTCATTGCCGTGGAAGCCTGCGGTATCTGCGGAGCTGACGCCACCGACATCGACCGGGCTGATCGAACGCTGAGGCCGCCCCGCGTTCCCGGTCACGAGGTCGTCGGCCGCATCATCGCCCTGGGCGAGAACACGCCTTCGATCTGGAAGGTCGGTCAGCGCGTCGGCGTCGGCCGCCTCGGCGGTCATTGCAACGAGTGCGGCGAATGCCGCCGGGGCCGTTTCAACCTTTGCCGTGACCAGCCCACCGTCGGCTTCACTTGCGACGGAGGTTATGCAGAAATGATGATCGCGCGAGCGACGGGCCTCATTTCCATTCCGGTCGAGTTGTCGTCGGAAGAAGCAGCACCGATTCTGTGCGCCGGCATTGCCACGTTCAACGCGCTCAAAAAGTCAGGCGCCGAGGCGGGCGATACCGTCGCCATCATAGGAATCGGCGGCCTCGGGCACATGGCTCTGCAATATGCTCGTAAAATGGGATTCCGTGTAGTGGCGGTCGGGCGCGGCGAAGATATCGCCGCGGATGCGGGACGGCTCGGCGCTCATCGTTACATCGATGCCAACAAGGAAAACGCGGCCGATGCGCTGAACGGCATGGGCGGCGCGAAGGCCATCCTTACGACGACCGGTAATTCAGCGGCCATCGCCGCGCTGATGCCTGCACTTGCGCCGGAGGGTCGCCTGGTGGTGCTCGGCGTCGGCAAAGATCCGCTCCAGGTCTCGACGGGATATCTGGTGGGGGCTGAACGTGGCATTATCGGCTCGATTACGGGGTCACCATTCGAAAACGAGAAGACGTTGGATTTCAGCGTCATGACGGGAGTGCGACCGATGATCGAAACCATGCCGCTGGAGCGAGCCGCGGAAGCGGTGCAAAAAATGAGGTCCGGCGACGTGAAGTTTCGGATAGTCTTGACGATGGGAGACCGATCCAATGCGCATCAATGATGACTTGACGAAGCCGGTCATCGTTCACGCTGCCAGGCTCGACTGGATACAAAGTCCAGCCGCGGGCGTCGAGCGCCGCATGCTCTATCGCGTTGGCGGCGAAGTCGCTCGGGCGACTTCGATCGTCCGCTACGCTCCCGGGAGTGCCTTTCCGCGCCATGTGCATGCCGGCGGCGAAGAAATTCTCGTCCTCGAGGGAACCTTCCAGGACGAGCATGGTGACTATCCAGCGGGAAGCTATTTCCGTAACCCGCCCGGAACCTCGCATGTGCCGGCGGCGGAAGGCGGTTGCACGATCTTCGTCCGTCTTTGGCAGTTCCGGAAGGGCGACGACGTGCAGATCGTCCGCCGGCCCGGCGAGGGTGAAGCAGCACAGCTGCGTAACGGATCCGAAGAGGCACGCGTCCTGTTCTACGACGCCAAGGAGCGTGTCTCGATCGAGCACTGGCGGCCTCATTCCTCCATAGCGGTCGATAATCACAGCGGCCTCGAGTTCCTTGTGCTGTCCGGTGACCTCACCATCGGCGGCGAGAACCTGGAACAGCAAAGCTGGGCTCGCTTGCCCGCGGGCAAGCGACTTGAGGCGACGACAGGTCCAAACGGCGTCCAGATCTGGATCAAGGATGCCCCTCTTCAGCACCCTGACGTGTTGCCGATGCCAAGATGATGCCTACGGAGGGTTCTTCATGCGCCGCAAGGTCAACGCTATGGCTGCGTTTCGAAACTGAATTTGAGCAATCACCGGTATGGACTATCGTCCCATTTCCTGGGCAAGCTTCAGGAACCCGTCGATGTAGGAGGTCCTCTCCTCGTCGTGCCTCACACCAAGGTTGATGCTCTTCCGGATGCCGGAATCTCCCAGGCGCAGTGCGCGTATCAGCAGGCCGGATGCATCCTCGTGCAGGAGCCAATCGGGAAGAACCGTCACGCCCCGGCCCGCGCATACCAGTTGCAGCATCAGGTCAATGGTTTCCGCAGTGCGATGTTGACGCGGCCTGCAATGTGCCGGAACAAGGAATCGGGTGTAGATGTCCAGGCGCTCCAAAGTGACGGGAACCGTAATCAACTCTTCGTCCAGGAGATCTTTCGGTTCAACGTATGCTCGGCTGGCAAGGGGGTGAGCCTCATGCACCATCAGAACGAGCTCGTAATCGAATACGGGAGTGAACAGTAGTTCCGGCGTCTCCACCGGATCCGGCGTTATCAACAGGTCAATCTCATAACCCAGCAGCGCTTCGACCCCGTCGAAGCGGAAGGCGGTGCGCACGTCGAAGTCCACGTCGGGCCATTGTGTCAGATAGGGAGTTGCAATTCTCGTCAGCCATCGCTGGCAGGGATGACACTCCATGCCGACGCGAAGCACTCCCCTCCTCCCCAGCGCGAAGTCCGTCAGGACACGCTGCGCGTGCTCCAATCTCGCATTCACCAATGAAGTCGCAGTGCAGGAAAGAGTCGGTGTGATCCAGTTCGAAATCGACGATCAGACCGGGGAGGAATTGGCCGCAGCCCTTGATCAAATTCGTTCTGCCGACGGCGTCATCGATGTGACCCAGTCCCCAGCCTTCGGCAAGAAGGGCCGGATGATGGCCTCCGTGCAAGTTCTCACCCGCCCCGACGCGATAGAGGCAATCGGCACGCTCTGCTTCCGACAGACCACGACCCTTAGCCCGCGCAGCCGGACCGAGGCACGCACCATCCTGCCCCGGCAGGCGTTCACGACCAGCAATGGAAGAGGGTGAAGCTAGCCGATCGCCCCGGCGGGCTGATGATATGGCTTGTTGGCGTATACTGGCTCCGCTGCATAGCGAGATCACAACGTCTTCAGCAGTTCCGGCAGAATGACGAAGAGATCGCCGACGAGGCCGTAGTCGGCGACCTGAAAGATGGGTGCCTCCTCGTCCTTGTTGATGGCGACGATGATCTTCGATTCCTTCATGCCGGCCAGATGCTGAATGGCGCCGGAAACACCGACGGCGATGTAAAGGTCGGGAGCGACCACCTTGCCGGTTTGGCCGACCTGCCAGTCGTTGGGGGCGTAGCCAGCGTCGACGGCGGCACGGCTGGCGCCGACAGCGGCGCCGAGCTTGTCGGCAACCGGTAGGATGACTTCCTGGAATTTCTCCGAGGAGCCCAGCGCGCGGCCGCCCGAGATGATGATCTTGGCCGAGGTCAGCTCCGGACGGTCGTTTTTCGATACTTGGTTTTCCACAAAGGCCGAAACGCCCGGATCGGCTGCCGCCGCGATAGGTTCGACGGCAGCCGAATCGCCCTGGGAGGCTGCGGCAAAGGAAGCGGTGCGGACCGTGATCACCTTCTTTGCCTCGGTGGCCTGCACGGTCTGGATGGCGTTGCCGGCATAGATCGGCCGCTTGAAGGTGTCTGGCGAGACCACCTCGATGATCTCGGAAATCTGCGCGACGTCGAGCAGGGCCGCGACGCGCGGCGCGACGTTCTTGCCCGACGAGGTGGCAGGGGCGACGATCGTGTCGTAGAAGCCGGCGAGCGAGATCACGAGCGCTGCGGTCGGCTCCGCCAGGCGCTCGGCGAGCTCGTCGGCTTCGGCGAGCAGCACCTTACGAACACCTTTCAGCTTGGCGGCGGCGTCGGCCGCGCCCTTGGCGCCTTTGCCGGCCACAAGCACATCGACATCGGAACCGATCTGGAGCGCCGCCGACAGCGCCTTTGCAGTGTGGTCGGAAAGCGTTGCGTTGTCATGCTCGGCTATCACAAGGATGGTCATTTCGTATTGGTCCCGTTTGAATGCAATTGCCGAGTCCCCAGCGACATGGCCAATCTCTTTGCACTGCTGGTGGTCCTCTCCGCTTCATCCAACCGGCTTTTGGTGACCGCGGCTCGGAGTGCCTTCTCCGTCTCGGCTGACAGTCTCGAATGGCGAATCAGGGAGGATGTTGTTTCGCTCATTGCCCTGCCTCAGAGCACGCCGGCTTCGTTCTTGAGCTTTTCGACCAATTCGGCCACGCTCTCGACCTTGACGCCCGCCTTGCGGCCGCCCGGCTCTTCGGTCTTGATCACCTTCAGCCGCGGCTTGACGTCGGCGCCGTAGTCGGCCGGGGTCTTCTCGTCGAGCGGCTTCTTCTTGGCCTTCATGATGTTGGGCAGCGAGGCATAACGCGGCTGGTTGAGGCGAAGGTCGGCGGTGACGATCGCCGGCATCTTCAGCTCCACCGTCTGAAGCCCGCCGTCGACCTCGCGCGTCACCTTGGCATGATCGCCGGCGAGCTCGATCTTGGAGGCGAAAGTGCCCTGCGCCCAGCCGAGCAGCGCGGCCAGCATCTGGCCGGTCTGGTTCGAATCGTCGTCGATCGCCTGCTTGCCGAGGATCACGAGGCCGGGCTTCTCCGCCTCGACCACGCCCTTCAGCACCTTGGCGACGCCGAGCGGCTCGGTCTGCTCGTCGGTCTTGACCAGGATGGCGCGGTCGGCGCCCATGGCGAGAGCGGTGCGCAGCGTCTCCTGCGCCTGCTGCGGGCCGACCGAGACGACGATGATCTCCTCCGCCTTGCCGGCTTCCTTGATGCGGATCGCTTCCTCGACCGCGATCTCGTCGAACGGGTTCATCGCCATCTTGACGTTGGCGAGCTCGACGCCCAGTCCGTCGGCCTTCACCCGGACCTTGACGTTCGCATCCACAACCCGCTTCACGGGAACGAGCAGCTTCATTTGATTATCCTGTTGTGAGCGCTTAGCGACTTCAGATCACGGCTTCTTCGAGGAAGGGTTCGTTTCGTGGGATGCGCTCGTAGCAGAACGGCGACAGGTCGAGCGTCTGGAAGGCTCCATGGATGATGAGTTCGGATACCGCCCGACCGACCGCCGGCGACTGCTGCAGGCCGTGGCCGGAGAAGCCGTTGGCGAACATGAAGTTCTTCACCTCGGGGTGGAAGCCGACGATGCCGTTGTGGTCGAGCATGTTGTACTCGTAGTGGCCGGTCCAGCTGGTCTGGACCTTCAGCGCGTCGAAGGCCGGGATGCGATGCCAGAGCGACGGCCAGATATAGTCGTCGAACTCCTCGAAATGCATATCGAAGTCGTCGTAGTCGGCCGGCCCATCGCCCTGCGGCGTGTTGCCGGTGAGGAAGAGCTCGCCTTCGGGGCGTACGAATGTGCCGGAAAGATCGATGACATTGGGCATGCGGCCGGGGATCGGATTGGCGCTGGCAAAGACGAAGCTGTAGCGCTTGTAGGGCGCGACCGGAATGGACAGCCCGGCCATTGCCGCGACCTGCTGCGCGCGCGGGCCTGCCGCGTTGACCAAGGTGCCGCAAGCGACCGTCTCGCCGGTCGCGAGCCGTGCCGAGATCACCCGCCCGTCGACGACATCCAATCCCGTCACGGCGTTATCGATATATTCGACGCCACTGGCGCGCGCGGCGCGGCGGAAGCCGTTGAGCAGGCCCATCGAATCGAACCAGCCCTCTTCGCGAGCGCCCCACGAGCCGCCGCCGAGGTCGTCGACATTGAGCCAGGGGAAGCGCTCCTTCAGCGCGCCCGGATCGAGGAAGACCGTATGAGCGCCGAGGCTGCGCTGCAACTCGACCCGTTCCTTGGCCGCTTCCACGCCTTCCGGTGAGCAGCAATAGAGATATCCATGTTCCTTGAAGCCGAGATCGGGGGCCGTCTCATTCGGGTAGAATGGCGCCATCCGCTCCTGGAAGGTTCGGATGATCTCGATGCCGAACTGGCTGATCTTCACATTGATCGGATTGGAATATTGCTGGCGGATGGCGCTGGTCGAAAGCGCGGTCGAGGAGAATTCGTAGCTTGAGTCGCGCTCGACTACCAGGATCGAGGCGCCGCTGCCCAGCGCCTGGCTCAGCCAATAGGCCGTCGACGAGCCGATGACGGCGCCGCCGACAATCACGATGTCATAGGCGCTGCGCGACGGTGCTTTGTAAGGGGGGATCGCCACGGCTGTCTCTCCGCTCTGCTGGTTGCCGCTCTTATTGACTGAACGACGCGATCAGGGCGTCCGAGCCCCGCGCCAGCAGGCCGAGGTCGGAGCCCACCGCAACCATCGTGAAGCCGTCGGCGAGATAGCGGTCGGCATCGGCCTTCACCGGAGCCAGGATGCCGCTGGCCTTGCCTGCCGACGCAGCGGCTTTGCGAACGGACGATATCGCCTGCTGCACGTGCGCGGCGCCGGGATTGCCCATCGCGCCCATATTGGTGGAAAGGTCGCCCGGCCCGACGAAGAGAACATCTACCCCGTCGACCGCCGCGATCTCGGCGGCGTTGGCGACACCAGTCTCATCCTCGATCTGCACGGCGAGCAGCTGCTGCTCGCGCGCTTTTGCATGATAGCCGGCAATGCGGCCGAAGGCGTTGGCGCGGTGACCGACCGAGAAGCCGCGGAAGCCGCCGGGAGCATAGGTCATGGCGGCAATGATCGCGCGCGCCTGCTCGGCCGTGCGCACATTGGGGATCATCAGGCTGCGGGCCCCGACATCGAGCGCCTGCTTCATCAGATTCGCATCGTCCGACGGCAAGCGCACCACGGCTTCGCAAGGAAACGCCGCAGCGACCTGAAGCTGCGCCATGATGCTGCGCAGATCGTTCGGGCTGTGCTCGCCGTCGATCAGCAGCCAGCCCGCCCCGGAGCCTGCTACGACCTCGGTGGTGAGCGCGGAGGCCAGCGAGCACCAGATGCCGATATGAGCCCGGCCGGCCTGAACGGCCGTCTTCAGCGAATTGATGCGCTCTTGCATTTTGCGATCGGCCTCCATAGAAACGGCGGGATTGAAATTTGTATGATGTCCTATATCATATGATTTTATGGAGCCGCAAGACCGATCTGCGGCCAAAGTCGCTCAAAGGAGTTGCACATGCAAATCGGCTTCATCGGGCTAGGCGTCATGGGCGCGCCGATGGCGCGGCATCTCGCCGATGCCGGGCACGGGATCGTCACGGTGCTGAACCGCTCCCCTCTTCCAACGGATCTGAAAGCATCTGTCGTCGCCTCTCCCGCCGAGGTGGCAAGGACGTCCGAGATCGTGATCACCATGCTACCCGACACACCTGACGTGGAACGTGTCCTGCTCGGGCGGAACGGTGTGCTGGAAGGAATCTCGGCCGGCAAGCAGGTGATCGACATGAGCTCGATCAGCCCGATCGCCACGGCCGAGTTCGCCGCAAAGATCAGGGAAGCAGGCGCCGGCTATCTCGATGCGCCGGTTTCCGGCGGCGAGGTCGGAGCCAAGGCGGCGAGCCTCACCATCATGGTCGGCGGGCCGGCTGCAGAGTTCGAGCGGGCGCTGCCGATCTTTGAGAAGCTCGGCAAGAACATCACCTTGATCGGCGAACGGAACGGCGCCGGCCAGACCTGCAAGATCGCCAATCAGATCATCGTCGCTCTCAACATCGAGGCCGTCGCCGAAGCGCTGGTCTTTGCCGGCAAGGCCGGTTGCGACCCGGCCAGGGTGCGCAGCGCGCTGATGGGCGGCTTTGCCTCCTCGCGCGTGCTCGAGGTGCATGGCGAGCGCATGATCGCCCGCAGCTTCGCGCCGGGTTTTCGAATCCGGCTGCACCAGAAGGACCTCAATCTCGCGCTGGAAAGCGCGCGGGCGCTCGGCGTCGCCCTGCCGGGCACGGCAACGGCGCAGCAGCTGATGAATGCCTGTTCGGCCCGGGCGGGCGGCGCAGAAGCCGACCATTCGTCGCTCGTGCGGGCTCTCGAGATCCTGAGCGACTACGAACTCTCAAACGGAAAGGAATAACCGATGCGCGGAACCGGCAAGGCCGACGTCTTCGTCATGCTGGCCCATCCCGTGGGCCATGCGAAGAGCCCCGGTATCTTCAACGAAATCTTCGAGCAGAAGGGGCTCGACAGCCTGATGGTGCCGTTGAGCTGCCGTCCGGAGGACTTCGATACTTTTTGGGCCGGCATCACGGCGGCGGAAAACATCCGCGGCGTGATCGTTTCGGTGCCGTACAAGGTCGCGGTCTACCACAAATGCGCGGCCGCCCATGACCGCGCCGCGCGCGTGCGGAGCGCGAATTCCGTGCGCCGGCAGGCTGACGGCAGCTGGTATGCCGACAATTTCGACGGCGTCGGCTTCATCGACGGATTGAAGGCGGGCGGGCACCAGATCGCCGGCAAGCGTATTCTCCAGGTCGGCGCCGGCGGCGCGGGCGCCTCGCTGACCTACTGTCTTGCCGAAGAAGGCGCGGCCGAAATCCGTTTGACCGATATCGACAGGGAACGCGCGCAAAAACTCGCTGCGCTGGTCAATGAGGCTTTTCCCAACTGCCGCATCGAGGTGGGAGAGCCCGATCCATCCGGCATGGACATGGCGATCAACGCCACGCCGTCCGGGCTGAAGGCCGGCGATCCATTGCCGATGGATGTGAGCAAGCTGACGCCGCAGATGACGATCGTCGATATCATCATGGAGCCGGCCGAGACGCCGCTGCTCAAGGCGGCGAAGGCGATCGGCTGCCGCATCCAGCCGGGCCGGCCGATGATGGATTTCCAGGTCGAGGCCATGGCCGCATTTTTCGACATCGAACGGAAGGACCGCCGCAATGGCTGACGTGTCGACCGCCGTCGTCATCGGCGGCACGTCCGGCATCGGCCGCGCGATCGCCGAGCGCTTCGCCGAGGATGGATATCACGTGGTCGTCGCCGGCCGAGACACTGTTCGTGGCAAGGAAGCGGCGAGCGCGTGCGAGAGCATAGGCGCGCCACGCGCGCCCTTCGTCCAGACCGATATCGGCGATCCCGCCTCGGTAGAAGCGCTGGCGCAGGCCGTCGGCGATGCCTTCGGCACGCCGCATGTCGTGGTCAATTGCGCCGGCATCCTGCAGAGCGGCAAGCATGTGCTCGACCAGGACCTCGCCGAAGACGAGCAGATGTGGCGCATCAACTATCGCGGCACGCTGCTTGGCTGTCAGGTATTTGGGCGGCTGATGTCGGCTGCCGGACGCGGCGCGATCCTCAATGTCGGGTCGCTCGCCTCTTTCGCGCCGCTGTCGCTTCCTGCTTACACGCCCGGCAAGCATGCGGTGCTGGCCCTCACCCAGATCCTGGCCGCGGAGCTCGGCCCGCATGGGGTTCGCGTCAACGCCGTGGCGCCCGGCTACACGCTGTCGGACGGACTGAAGGCGAAGATCGCCAAGGGTGAACGCAACCCGGAAGCGATCCAGGCCACGACTGCGCTGCGCCGCTTCGTCGAACCTCGCGATGTCGCGGAGGCGGCCTTGTTCCTCTGCTCGGACCGCGCGGCCTCGATCACCGGCGTCACGCTTCCGGTCGATGCCGGCTGGCTCGTCCAGGCGCCTTACGCGCAATATTTGCAAGGCAATCCCATCCGGCAGACGCCGGCAATCTGAAAGGCATATCGTGAGCGATATCCAGCGTTTCGACTTCGACACCCGCATCCATCACGGCGTCATCCACAACGGCACGCTCTACCTCACCGGCCAGGTGGCGAGACCGGGGCAGTCCGCGGCCGACCAGATGCGCGAGGTGCTCGGCAAGATCGATGGTCTGCTCGCCAAGGCCGGCACCGACAAGACCCGTATCCTGCACGTCCAGATGTGGCTGGACGACGTGCGGGATTTCGATGAAGTGAACACGGCGTGGGACGCCTGGATGCCGAAGGAGCATGCGCCGGCGCGCTCTTCCGGCGAAGGACGGATGGCCAAGCCCGGCATGCTGGTCGAACTGATCGTCACCGCGGCGGTTTGAACCGTCTTGCCGGTTCGGGCATCATCCCGAATCTGAACCTGAACGGAAGGACCTCAATGACGAAGCGCAAGCCGCTTTCCACCGTGGTGGCGGAGAGCCTGGCCGAAAAGATCCGCTCCGGTGAATTGCAGCCCGGGGCGCAATTGCCGACCGAAGCGGAGCTTTGCGCCGAATATGATGTCAGCCGCACCGTGGTGCGCGAGGCGGTGGCGCGCCTGCGTTCGGAGGGTATGGTGGTGCCGCAGCAGGGACGCGGCATGTTCGTCAGCGAAACGCCGAGCCCGCGCAATTTTTCGATCCCCGACGAGGCGCTGCGCACCCTGCCGGAGACCATCGCTTTGCTCGAGCTCAGGCTGAGCGTGGAAGTGGAATCGGCAGGGCTCTGTGCCGAACGGCGGACCGACAAGGAGGCCAGCAATATCCGATCAATGATGGAGCAGATCGACGCGCAGCAGGCGGATCCCGCCGCCGTCCAGATTCACTACGACTATGATTTCCACCTCGCGATCGCCAAGGCGGCGCGCAACGAGTTCATCCACGGCTTCCTCGCCTATCTCGGGCCGATGATCGTGCCGCGTTTCCAGCTCGGCTATGTCGTCCAGCCGGCGCTCAAGGACAGCTACTACGCGCGCATCCACAGCGAGCACAAAGCCATCGTCGACGCCATCGAAAGGCAGGACGGCGGCAAGGCCCGGCAGGCCATGCGCAAGCATCTGCAAAATAGCCTGGGTCGCGTGCGCGCGCTGGCGAGAGCCTCCGGCGTCGAGGCGACGGACGCGAAGCAGAAGGCCGCCCGCTCTCTGTTCAAAGACATGAAGACGCCTGCCTCTCCGGGAGCATGACTCTCTAATGGCAACGATTGCGGGTGATGGACCGCCTGAATTGCGAAAGCAATTTTTGACTGCCCCGCCTCGACAGCTGAGAGGAAAGGGGGGCACCTTCGCCCGGTTCTCACCGATTGCTGCTCCTCCTAGCAGCGCGTGCAATGAACGATTTCTAAGCCTCCGCGTAATTTGTGAAAGTTGATCTTTCCTGTTTGCTGTTTTTCTTGGTTTTGCCGGATTGGCAAAAGTCACACACTAGGCTAGGTAATTGGGGAAGCCCACGTGACCACAGCCTTCATCACAGGTGCGACGAGCGGCATAGGGCGCGCCATGGCGGTCGCCTTGAGCGATGCCGGCTACGAGGTCTATGCGGTCGGACGCAGCAAGGCGGCGCTTAAAGCACTGCAGGCCGAGCGCCCGGGCATCGTGCCGATCGCCGTCGATGTCACCGATCGCGAAGCACTGGAATCGGTGTTGGCGGGCCTCACCATCGACGTCTTGATCAACAACGCCGGCATCATGCCGCCGCTCGGCAATTTCGCCGACATGAAAATCGCCGACATCGACACCACGCTGGAGGTGAACCTCAGCGCGGCGATCCTGCTCACCCGGCTCGTCGTGCCGCAGATGCGCGAGAGGCAGTCCGGCCACATATTGTTCACCGGTTCGGTCGCGGGCCACGCCGCATTCTCCAACATTGCCGTCTATGCCGCCACCAAGGCGGCCATCTCCGGTTTTGCCGGCGCGCTGCGCGCGGACCTCTCCCCATCCGGTATCCGGGTCACCGAGATCGTCGCCGGACGTGTCGAGACGCAGCTCTACAACGACATCCTCGACACCAAGGCACGCGAAGCCATGTACGCCAGCAAAGTGGTGCAGCCGGATGACGTGGCCAGGATGGTCGTCGCTGTGCTGGCGCTCCCCGCATGGGCTGACGTTACCCGTTTCGACATCATGCCGACCTGGCCGACCTCGCCGAGCGGCACCAAGTAAGGAACCCTGGAATGAAAGACCTTTCCGTTCTGATCGTTGGCGGCGGCGCCGGCCTCGGCGCTCTTCTCGCCCGCATGGCCGTCGAGGCCGGGGCGGCAAAGATCGGCATCATCGACATCAATAAGGAAGCCGCCGAGAGCGCGCTCGAACCGGCAAAGGCCAAGGGCCTGCCGACTGCGGCTGCCGTTTGCGACATCCAGATCGGCCCTCAATGCCACGCCGCCTTCGACGCAATCGTCGCGAAGCTCGGGCGCGTCGACACGCTGATCAATTGCGCCGCAATCTATCCGCGCCGGCCGCTCCTCGAAATCACCGACGCCGAGTGGGATGCCTCCAACGGCATCAACATCAAGGGCACCTACCACATGATGGTGGCCGCCGTTCGCCACATGCAACGCCAAGAGCCGAAAGCCCAAGTGCGCGGCCGCATCGTCAACCTGACCTCCGTCGACGCCTTCAAGGCGCATCCGCAGAACGCGCATTACGCGGCGACCAAGGCCGCCGTCGTCAGCCTGACGCGTTCCTTTGCCCATTACGTCGCCAAGGACGGCATCCTGGTGAACTCGGTGGCGCCCGCCGGCATGGCCACCGAGAAGGCCAAGGCGCTCGGCTTCCTCGAGGAACTGGCCAAGGCAAGCCCGCTCGGCCGTGGCGCCGAGCCGACGGAAATCGCCGAATGGGTGCTCATGACCGGTGGGCCGAAGAACACCTACATGACCGGCGAAAACGTCATCGTTTCAGGCGGTTACATCTACGCCTGAACCAATTTTGTCAGCCGGACGCAGCTGACATCCAGCAGTGCATGACCGACGGAGTCTCGAACCAAAGGAGGCGGAATTCACGATGACCGGCAAGCTTCGCCTTCCTTCGCTCAATGCGCTTCGCGTCTTCCACGCCGTCGCGCTGCACAAGAGCTTCCGACAGGCGGCGGATGAGCTCTTAGTGACGCCGCAGGCGGTCGGCCAGCAGATCAAGCTCCTGGAAGACACGCTCCAGGTGACGCTGTTCGAACGCAAGGGCCGCTCGATCGAGCTGACCGAGTCGGCAATCGTGCTTTCGCATTACGTCAAGGCCGGCTTCGACGAGTTTTCCGAAGGCGTTCGCCGCGTCACCAAGTCGAACTACAGGGATCGCATCAATCTCAATGCGAGCCCATACTTTGCCACGCATTATCTGCTGCCGAGGCTTTCGCTGTTCCGCGAGATCCTGCCGGGCGCCGACCTGCGTCTGACGACGATGGTCGACCTGCCCGACTTCGGCCCCGACGACATCGATATGACGGTGCAGTGGGGCTACGGCAGCTGGCCGGACTACGAGACCACTCTGCTGGTGCCGGATCCGAAGATCATCTGCTGCACCCCGGCGATCGGCGAGAAGATCAAGTCGGCGCAGGACCTGACGCGGTTCACCTTATTGGACACGGTCAAGTCCAAGCGGCTGTGGCCGGACATATTGCGCCACCTTGCCGTCGAGAAGGCCGAGGGCGACCGCAGCATCGGCTTCGACGACGCGGCGACCATGCGCCGTGCGACGCTCCAGGGCATCGGCGTGGGCTTGGTCTCCGTCATCGACGCCGAGGAGGACTTCAGGTCGGGCGCGCTGGTCGCGCCGCTCGGCCGCGACGCTCTTTCGGACATGAAGCCGGAAGAAGTCCCCGGCTTCTACCTCGTCATGCCGCGCGGGCATCTGCGCGTGAAGGCGGTGGCGGCCCTGCATCGCTGGCTCGTCCAGCAGGATTGGGGAAGCGACCTCAAGCTCTTGCCGAAACCGATCCCGCTTACCGACTAGGAGCGGCTTCGCGACCGGGGTTCAAGACGCGCGTCTCGGACCTCCAAAAACAAGAACAATGCTAAACCTCAACAGTGGAGACGACCGACATGAAAATGATCAAATGGGGGGCCGCTGCCATGGCCCTGGGCCTCGTTCATCTGGCAGCACCTGCTGAAGCCGCCGGCGGCAAGACGCTGGAGACCGTGAAGGCGCGCGGCGTGCTTAACTGCACCGGCCATGACGGCTCCTATCTCGGCTTCGCCGAGGTGGACAACAAAGGCAACTGGAAGGGGATGGACATCGACCTCTGCAAGGCGGTGGCGACCGCCGTGTTCGGCGACCCGGCGAAGCTGAAGATCGTACCGATCAGCTGGGCGCAGCGCTGGCCATCGCTCCAGTCGGGCGACGTCGACATCATCATCAAGGCGTCCGGGGGCACGCTCAGCCGCGACACCGAGCTCGGCCTGCAATTCTCCAATTCCTATTATCTCGGCACGACCAAGGTGATGGCGCATAAGGAGCTCAACCTGAAATCGCTCAAGGACGCCAATGGCGGCACTATCTGCATTCCCGCCGGCACGTCGCAGGAGCAGCAGGTCGCCGCCTACGCCCAGAAGCTCGGCATCAAGCTCGAGCCGGTGCTGATCGAGAAGACGGAAGAGCTCGAGCAGGCCTACTTCTCCGGCCGCTGCGATCTCTATGCGCAATGGGGACCGGTGCTTGCCATCGCTCGCGCGGCAAAGGGCAAGGTCGAGGACCATGTGATCCTGCCCGACGTTTTGGCGGTCGAGCCCGAAGTCATGATCATGCGCCAGGGCGACGACAATTGGGTCGACATCGCCAACTGGACGCTGAGCACCCTGATCTTCGCCGAGCAGGAAGGCATCACCTCCAAGAACGTCGATGAGATCAAGGCCAAGCCGACCTCGCCGCAGGTGGCGAAATTCCTCGGCGTGACGCCCGGCATGGGCAAGGGTCTCGGGCTCCCTGACGACTGGGCCTACAACGTGATCAAGAAGGTCGGCAATTACGGCGAGATCTTCGAGCGCGATCTCGGCAAGGACTCGCCCTACAAGATGGATCGCGAGCTCACCAACCTCTGGAACAATGGCGGCGTCCTGTTCCCGCTGGTGATCGACTGATCCGCTTCTAAAATATCCGCTGTAAGTTCCGCCTGGGTATCGCCGGGCGGAACCGGCGGAAATTGGGGAGACTGGCGTATGGTCAGCCTGCTGAGAAATCAGAAGGTCCGCAACACGCTGTTGCAGGTCCTTTTCGTCGGCTCACTTGCCGCGATGATCCTTGCCTGCGTGATGATCGCCAGGCGCAACCTCGCCGAGCAAGGCATCACCTCCGGCTTCGACTTCCTGTTCAAGTCGACGGGCTGGGACGTGAACTTCTCGCTGCTGCCGGCCAACGCCAACGATCCCTACTGGTGGTTCTTCCTGATCGGCATCATCAACACGCTGTTCCTCGGAACCACCGGCCTTGTCCTGGCAACGATCGTCGGCACAATCGTCGGCCTGGCGCGAACCTCGTCCAACGAGCTGGCGCGGTTGCTCGGCCGCACCTATGTCGACATCTTCCGCAACATCCCGCTGATCCTGCAGGTCTTCTTCTGGTATGCGGTCATCACGCATCTGCCGACGCCGCGCGCCGCGCATGAGGCTTTCGGCATGCTGCTGACCAGCCGTGGTCTCTACGTGCCGGTCCCCAATGTCGGCGGAGCGGCGCTGGCCGCAGCGATGCTTGCCGTTATCGCGGCCGTCGCCCTGCCGGTCTGGTTGGGCCGGACCTCGCGTCTAAGCCAACCACTCGGGGAGCGGCTCGGCATTCAGCTCACCGCGGCGGCGACCGCACTGGCCAGCGGCGCCGTCATCCTGGCGCTCGGTCGCTCACCGGGCGTGCCGATACTCGATTTCCCCTCCTTGCAGGGTCTCAATCTCAAGGGAGGACTGCGTATCCCGCCCGAATTCTCCGCGCTGGCGGTCGCCATAGCCATCTATGGCGGCTCCTACATCGCCGAGATCGTACGCGGCGGCTTCAAGGCCGTCGGCAAAGGTCAAATGGAGGCGGCGCTTTCGCTGGGGCTGAGCCCCTGGCGCGTCTTCACGCTGGTGCGGCTGCCGCTGGCACTGCGCGCCATGCTGCCGATCCTCGCCAACCAGTATGTCTGGCTGATGAAGGCGACGACCATGGGCATTGCAGTGGGCTTCACCGATTTCTTCATGATCGTGGCGCTGACGATCAACCACTCGGGCCAGACGCTCGAGGTGATCGGCATTCTGATGGCCGGCTTCCTCGCCATCAATCTCAGCCTCGCCGCGGTGTTCAACCGCATCAACAGAGCCATTGCCCTCAAGGGCAATCAACTGAGGGGGTAAGACATGGAGATGGTCGTTGTCGCTCCCCCTGCCCCGGGCAGGGTCGAAGACCTGAAGCGCCGCTTCTTCGCGACGCCGCTTCAGGCGCTGCTGTCGCTGATCTCCCTGGCGATCATGGTTTTTGTCGTCTGGAAGCTGCTCAACTGGGCCGTCTTCTCGGCCGTCTTCACTACGACCGGCGGACCTGAGGCCTGCCAGGCGGCGGCCGGCGCCTGCTGGTCGGTCATCGCGGCCAGGTGGCGCATCATCCTGTTCGGCCTCTATCCCTTCGAGGAGCAGTGGCGCTCGGCGCTCGCCTGCGTGGCCGTTGTGGTCATGACGGTGCTGAGCTGCATTCCAGCCTTCTGGACTGGCCGTCGCATCGCGCTCGTCTGGGGAACCGGGGCCGCCCTCTACTACGTGCTGATGAAGGGCGGCGTGCTCGGTCTTCCCTTTGTCGGTGAGGAAGCCTGGGGCGGGCTGGCGCTCACCCTCTTCATCTTCGTCACCACCTGCCTGATCGGCTTCCCGCTGGCGATCTGCCTCGCGCTGCTGCGCCGCTCGGACCTGCCCTGGATATCGCGCACCACCGGTCTCATCATCGATGGCGTCCGCTCGCTGCCGCTGATCTCGATCCTCTTCACATTTGCCGTCGTTCTGCCTTTCGCCCTGCCGCAATGGCTGCAGGGCGACAAGCTCTACCGGGTGATCCTGGGTTCCGCCCTCTTCTTCTCCGCCTATCAGGCCGAGATCGTGCGCGGCGGCATGCAGGGTGTTCCGGCAGGACAGGAAGAAGCCGCCATGGCTCTCGGCATGAGCTACTGGCAGCGCATTGGCCGCATCCTCCTGCCGCAGGCCATGCGCAACGCTCTGCCGGCGACGATCAACCAGTTCGTCATCTCGTTCAAGGAAACCTCGCTGGTGGTCATCGTCGGCTTCTTCGAAATCCTGGCTTCCGGCAACGCCGCCTACGGCACCGGTGAATGGCGCTTCGCCTATGTCGAGGTCTATGCCTTCATCGCGCTGATCTATTTCGTTTTCGTCTTCAGCCTGTCCCGCTACGGCGCCTTCCTCGAGCGCCGCATGTCGGTCGGCGAGCGATAAGTGAGGTCGCAAGTGAATTCGACGCAATCATCCGGACCAGCGGTTCGCATCGAAAACCTCGACAAATACTACGGCTCGTTCCACGCGCTGCGGAAGATAAACCTTTCCGTGAAGCGGGGCGAAAGGATCGTCGTCTGCGGTCCCTCCGGTTCGGGCAAGTCGACCATGATCCGCTGCATCAACCGGCTCGAGCAGCACAATGGCGGCCGCATTACCGTGCTCGGCACCGAACTCAACGACGACGTCGGCAACATCGACGAGATCAGGCGCGAAGTCGGCATGGTGTTCCAGCACTTCAATCTGTTTCCGCACATGACGGTGCTGGAGAACTGCATGATCGCACCGATGATCGTGCGCAAGCGGCCGCGCGCGGAAGCCGAAACGACCGCCCGGCGCTATCTGGAGAAGGTCCGCATTCCCGAACAGGCGATGAAGTTTCCCGGCCAGCTCTCCGGCGGCCAGCAGCAGCGGGTCGCGATTGCGCGCGCCCTTTGCATGCAGCCGCAGATCATGCTGTTCGACGAGCCGACCTCGGCGCTCGATCCGGAGATGATAGCGGAGGTGCTGGACGTCATGGTGAGACTCGCTTCCGAAGGCATGACGATGATCTGCGTGACCCACGAAATGGGCTTCGCCCGCCGCGTCGCCGACCGGGTCATCTTCATGGATGCCGGCGAGATCGTCGAGGAGGCGCCGCCGGAGGAGTTCTTCACCTCTTGCCGCAATGAGCGCACGCGGCAGTTCCTGTCGCAGGTCCTTGGTCATTGAGCCGGACGGCACGCCTGTCCATGCGCGGCGCTTCGAGCCCCGCAGGTATCCCGATGGCTGAGCCCATTAGCGCATTGCCGGCAATTCTCGGACCGAAAGGCTGGCTTTCGGGCACCGATGCCGAGCCTTACCAACGCGACTGGCTGAACCGCTATGGCGTCGCGCCTTTGGGCGTTGCCCGACCGGCGAACACGGCTGAGGTGGCGGCGGTCGTCAAGGCATGCCGGCAGGCAGGATTGGCAGTCGTGCCGCAAGGCGGCAACACCGGCTTGTGCGGCGGGGCCGTCGCCGAGCAGTCCGACGCGGTGATCGTCTCGCTGTCGCGCATGACGGCGATCGGCGAGCCGTATCCGGAGAGCGGCTCGATCGCCGTTGAGGCAGGCGTCGTGCTCGCCGCGCTGCACGAGGCGCTGGAGCCGCATGGGCTTATGTTTCCGATGCATCTGGGGGCCGAAGGCAGCGCCAGGATCGGCGGCCTGATCGGCACCAACGCCGGCGGCAGCCATGCGTTCCGGTACGGCATGATGCAGGATCTGGTCCTCGGCCTCGAGGTCGTCATGGCGGACGGCACGGTGTGGGACGGAATGCGCTCGGTGCAGAAGGACAATGCCGGCTATCAGCTGCGCAAGCTGTTCTGCGGTGCCGAAGGCACGCTCGGCATCGTGACGCGGGCAATCCTCAGGCTCCATCCCACGCCAAAGCAGCAGGCGAGCGCGCTGCTGGTGATGTCCGACTTCGCCGCCGCCGTGTCGTTCGGCACCTATCTGCGCGCGGAGGCCGGGGAGTTCCTTGCCGGGCTCGAATTCTTCTCCGATGTCGGGCTGACGCTGGCGCTCAAGCATCTACCTGATCTCGCCTACCAGCTGGAGACACGAGGCGACGTCTACCTGCTCGTCGAACTGGCGTCAGGTTCGGCGCGCGTCCCGCTGGACGAGATCCTGGCTTCGGCGCTGGAATGGGGCATGGAGCAAGGCTTGGTCGTCGACGGCACGCTGGCCAATTCGGGCGCGCAGCGGGCGCAGTTCTGGCGCCTGCGCGAGGAACAGCCGGAGGGACAGCGCCTCGAAGGCGAGCAGCTCAAGCACGACATCTCCGTGCCCCCGGGCGCGATCGCGCGCTTCATCGAAGCCGGCGCGAAACTATGCCACGACATCCTGCCCGGGGTGCGAATCAACCCGTTCGGGCATCTCGGCGACGGCAACATTCACTACAATCTGTCGCCGCCCGAAGGCACCGCCGATTTTTATGGCAAGGCCGGGGCGTTCGCCGAGGCGCTGGCAACGCTAGCGACCGAAATGGGCGGCAGCTTTGCGGCCGAGCACGGGCTTGGCCGAGCCAAGATCGCCATGGCCGACCGCAATCGCGGCACGGTAGAGCGAGAACTTATGGCGCAACTGAAGTGCGCGTTCGATCCGCTGGGCACGATGAATCCCGGCGTTCTGGTGCGAGAGACACGTTCGGTCGATCCGCGATGAATTGAAGAGGGAGCAAAAAGGCCAAACCGGATGAATCTCGAACGCTTGCTCAGGTTCGTGAGGGCCTGCCATCGGCAGTCGCACTCAGTCAATTGGGAATCCAAGACGCATTGATCCGCAAAGGAGAACTTTCGAATGTACCCGCATTTCTTGATTTTGCACTGAGCCGCCTGGGTGCAGGTTAAGTCCGAAGGCGGGGACGAGAGTTCTGCCTTGCTTAAGAGGATGTCGAAGTATGGTCCGCAATGGCGGTCGCCTTCTTGTCGAGTGCCTGATCGCCTTGGGCGCGACCAAGAGCTTCGGCGTACCCGGCGAAAGTTATCTGGCGGTTCTCGACGCGCTGCACGACACCCACGGCAGACTGGATTATGTGCTCTGCCGCAATGAAGGCGGCGCGGCGTTCATGGCTTCCGCCTACGGCAAGCTGACGGGCACGCCCGGCATCTGCTTCGTCACCCGCGGCCCGGGCGTGACCAATGCCAGCATCGGCGTCCATACCGCCATGCAGGACTCCTCTCCGATGATCCTGTTCGTCGGCCAGGTCGGGACCGACATGAAGGGGCGCGAGGCATTCCAGGAGATCGACTACCGGGCAGTCTACGGAACCGTCGCAAAATGGGCGGTCGAGATCGACGACGTTGAGCGGCTTCCCGAGATCGTGGCGCGGGCCTGGACCACCGCCTTGACCGGCCGGCCGGGCCCAGTCGTCGTCGCGCTGCCGGAAGACATGTTGACCGCGGCGACGGAAGCCGTGCCGCTGAGCGGTCCCGCAGCGATTTTCGAAGCCGCGCCGGCGCAGGAGGCGACTGCTGCTGCGCTCAAGATGTTGGCCGCGGCCGAGAGGCCGGTCCTGCTCATGGGCGGCGCCAACTGGACGGCGGACGGACGCGCCGCGCTCAAGGCCTTCGCCGAAGCCTCCGACATCCCGGTCGTCGCCGCCTTCCGTTATCAGGACCAGTTCGACAACCATTCGCCGGTCTTCGTCGGTGAGGCCGGCGTCGGCATGGTGCCGCATGTGAAGAACCTGATCCGCGACGCGGACGTGATCCTTGCCGTCAATGTCCGCTTCGGCGAGATGACGACGGACGGTTACACGCTGCTCTCCGTGCCCGTGCCGCGGCAGAAGCTGATTCATGTGCACGGCTCCGACCGCGAGATCGGCAAGATCTATGTGCCGACGATCGGCATCCATGCCGGCCCGAACGCTTTCGCCAAAGCACTCACCCCGATAAGGGGCACCTGGGCCGACTGGCGCGCTGCGGCACGCAAGGCCTATGAGGGCGCATTCGCGGCACCTGTCCAGCCCGGCCCGGTCGACATGGTCGCGGTCAGCGCCTGGCTGCGCGAGACCTTGCCGGCCGACGTCATCCTCACCAACGGCGCCGGCAATTTCACGGTATGGCCGAACAAATTCTTCAAGTTCGGACCCAAGGCGCGGCTGCTCGCGCCGCAATCCGGCGCCATGGGCTATGGCCTGCCGGCGGCAATTGCCGCGAAGGTCGCGTATCCGCAGCGCACGGTGGTCTGCTTCGCCGGCGACGGCGATTTCCAGATGAACTGCCAGGAGCTCGGCACCGCCATGCAGGCGGGCGCGCAGCCGATCGTGCTCATCGTCAACAACGGCATCTACGGCACGATCCGCGCGCATCAGGAGCGCAACTATCCGGCCCGCGTTTCCGGCACCTCGCTCGAGAACCCCGACTTCGTGGCGCTTGCGAAGGCCTACGGCTTTCACGCCGAGCGCGTCGAGGCAACACAGGCTTTCGCAGCGGCATTCGAGCGGGCGCTCAACTCCGCGACCGGCGCGGTCCTCGACATCGCCATCTCGCCCGAAGCGCTCACGCCCCGGCAAACCCTTTCCCAGATGCGCGACGCCGCGCTCGCTTCGCAGAAGGCCAAGGCATGACCTCCAGATCAGACGACATCCGTCTCGGCGCGGACATCGGCGGCACCTTCACCGACATCGCGCTCGATGTCAGGGGAACGATGTTCTCGACCAAGGTGCTGACCAATTACGCGGCGCCCGAGCAGGCGATCCTCGACGGCATCGACGTGGTCATCCGCGATGCCGGAATTTCGGCAGCCGAGATCGGCATCATCATCCACGGCACGACGCTCGCCACCAATGCGCTGATCGAACGCCGCGGCGCCAGGACCGCGCTCGTCACGACGGAAGGATTCCGCGACGTGATCGAGATGCGGACGGAAAACCGCTTCGAGCAATATGACCTCAACCTGCAGCTGCCGACGCCGCTGATCCCGCGCGAGGACCGCTTCACGGTCAAGGGTCGCATCGGCGCCGAGGGCCAGGAATTGCAGCCGCTCGACGAAGCCGCGCTCGAGGAGATAGCCGATCGGATCGCCACCGGCAATTTCGGCTCAGTGGCGATCGGCTTCATCCACGCTTACGCCAACCCCGGCCACGAGCGCCGCGCCCGCGACATCCTCGCCCGCAAGCTCGGCATCCCGATTTCGATCAGCGCCGAAGTCTCGCCGCAGATGCGCGAGTTCGAGCGCTTCAACACGGTCTGCGCCAACGCCTATGTGCGGCCGCAGATGGCCGACTACCTCGCCCGCCTGCAGACGCGCCTGAAGGACATGGGCGCCGACTGCCCGGTTTTCATGATCCATTCCGGCGGCGGGTTGATCTCGGTGGAAACCGCTTCGGAATTTCCGGTACGCTTGGTTGAATCCGGCCCGGCGGGCGGCGCCATTTTTGCCGCCGACATCGCCCGGCGCTTCGGACTCGAAAAGGTCGTCTCCTACGACATGGGCGGAACCACCGCCAAGATCTGCCTGATCGAGGACTATGCGCCGCGCACCGCACGAACCTTCGAAGTGGCACGCACCTACCGCTTCTCGAAGGGCTCGGGCATGCCGATCTCCATTCCGGTGATCGAGATGATCGAGATCGGCGCCGGCGGCGGCTCGATCGCCTGGGTCGACGCCATGGGTCGCATCCAGACCGGACCGGAAAGCGCGGGCTCGGAGCCGGGCCCGGCCTGCTACGGCCGCGGCGGCAAGCGTCCGGCGATCACCGACGCCGACCTGGTGCTCGGCAAGCTCGATCCCGACAATTTCGCCGGCGGCGCGATCAGGCTCGACACCGCCGCCTCCGAGCAGGCGATCCTGCGCGATGTCGGCGAACGCCTGTCGCTGAATGCCATGGCGACCGCCTTCGGCATCTGCGAGGTGGTGGACGAGAACATGGCCAACGCCGCGCGCGTCCACGCCGTCGAGAACGGCAAGAACATTTCCGACAATCTGATGATCGCTTTTGGCGGCGCAGCACCGCTGCACGCGGCAAGGCTGTGCGAAAAACTCGGCATCGACCAGTGCATCGTGCCGCGCGGCGCCGGCGTCGGCTCGGCGATCGGCTTCCTCAAGGCGCCCTTCGGCTACGAAGCGCTGGCGTCGAAGCTGACGCGCCTGTCCCGCTTCAAGGCGGCCGAGGTGAACGCGCTCCTCGCCGACCTCAAAGCCTCCGCCGAAGGGTTTGTGCGCAGCGGCGCCAGCGGAAAAATCGTCTGCGAGATCACCGCTTTCATGCGCTATGCAGGCCAGGGTTGGGAAATCCCCGTGCCTCTGGCGGACGAGCCGTTCGGCGACGATGCGGTGGTGAAGCTCAAGGACCTGTTCGAGGAGAACTACCAGCGCTTCTTCGGCCGCGCCATCGAAGGGCTCGACGGGTTGGAGATCGAGATCGTCACCTGGTCGGTGAAGGCGACGGATGTTCGGCCTGCGGTTGCGCGGCATGAGCTCACCATGGGTAAGAAGACCGGTAAGCCGGCAACGACGCGCGAGGTGTTCGACCCGGTCAGCGGCCAGCCGCGCAGCTATGGCATCGTCGAGCGCGACACGCTCTGCGCCGGCGATCGCATTGCGGGACCTGCTGTCATCGTCGAGCGCGAGACATCCACCGTCGTCACCACCAGCTTCGACGCCGTCATCCAGAGCGACGGCGCGATCCTCCTGATCCGCAAAGGCAGCCGCGCATGAGCGATATTAGCGAAATCCGCATGCAGGTCATGTGGAACCGGTTGATCTCGGTGGTCGAGGAGCAGGCGCTGACTTTGCTGCGCACCGCCTTCTCGACCTCGGTGCGCGAATCCGGCGACCTGTCGGCCGGCGTGTTCGATCCGCGCGGCCAGATGCTGGCGCAGGCAGTGACTGGCACGCCGGGCCACGTCAACACCATGGCCGAGGCCGTGCTGCATTTCATGAACGCGATCCCGCGCGAGGAGATGTTCGAGGGCGACACCTATGTCACCAACGACCCTTGGCTCGGCACCGGCCACCTGCACGACATCACCATGGTGTCGCCGTCCTTCCTCAACGGCGAGCTCGTCGCCTTCTTCGCCTGCACGGCGCATGTCGTCGATGTCGGCGGCCGCGGCTTCGGCGCCGACGGCAAGTCGGTCTACGAGGAAGGCATCCAGATCCCGATCATGAAGTTCGCGGAGAAGGGCAAGATCAATCTCGACCTCGTCCGCATCCTGCGCGCCAATGTCCGCGAGCCGAACCAGGTCGTCGGCGATTTCTATTCGCTTGCCGCCTGCAACGAGGTCGGTCACCGCCGCCTCGTCGACATGATGAAGGAGATCGGGCTGACCTCGCTCGACGGGCTCGGCGAGTTCATCTTCTCGCGCACCCGCGACGCCATGCTCGAACGCATCGAGGCGCTACCCAAGGGAAGCTGGTCGAACGAGCTGGTGACCGACGGCTATGACGAGCCGGTGAAGCTCGCAGCCACCGTCTCGGTCCGCGACGACCATGTCGAGGTCGACTTCACCGGCACCGACCCGATGAGCCGCTGGGGCATCAACTGCCCGATCATCTACAGCAAGGCCTATGCCTGCTATGCGCTGAAATGCATGGTGGCTCCCGACATCCCCAACAATGCCGCCTCGCTCGCCTTCTTCACCGTTTCGTCGCCGGTCAATATCCTGAACGCCGTGCGGCCAGCGCCGGTGGCGCTCAGGCACATCTTCGGCCACATGGTTCCCGACCTGGTGCTGGGCGCGTTCGCCAAGGCGCTGCCCGGCAAGATCCTCGCCGAGGGCGCCGGCGCCTTGTGGAACATCCACATCTCGGCGCGCCCGGCCGCCGGCGCATCCGGCCGCCGCGCCGAGGTGCTGATGTTCAATTCCGGCGGCATGGGCGCCCGCCCCGGGCTCGACGGCCTGTCGGCGACGGCCTTCCCTTCGGGCGTGCACACAATGCCGATCGAAGCCACGGAGCATACCGGCCCGATCGTCATCTGGCGCAAGGAGCTGCGGCCCAATTCCGGCGGCGATGGTGAATTCCGCGGCGGGCTCGGACAGGTCATCGAGATCGCCGCGACCGACGGCCACGAATTCGACTTTTCCGCCATGTTCGACCGCGTCAATCATCCAGCCCACGGCCGCGAGGGTGGCAAGCCAGGCATCGCCGGCGTGGTCAAGCTCGACGACGGCACCAAGATGCGCCCCAAGGGCTGGCAGCATGTGCCGGCGGGACGCCGGCTGATCCTCGAACTGCCGGGCGGCGGCGGCTATGGCGATCCGGCCAAGCGCAACGCGGCCGCGCGGGCCAACGACCGGTCCAAGGGTTACATCACGGAGAACGACTGATGAGCTATGTTGCCTCGCGCCTCTCGGTAGTGAAGCCCTCCGCATCGATGGCCGCCTCGCAGGCCGCCAAGGCGTTGCGCGCCAAGGGCGTCGATGTGATCGACCTCGGCCTGGGCGAGCCCGATTTCCCGACGCCGCTGCACATCATCGATGCCGCCCATTTCGCGGCGAAGGCCGGGCAAACGCTCTACACCGCTGCCGCCGGTACAGCCGAAGTGCGTGAGGCCGTGGCCGGCAAATTCCGGCGCGAGAACGGGCTGGACTACACGGCCGACGATATCGTGGTGGCGAACGGCGCCAAGCAGATCATCTTCAACGCCCTGATGGCGACGCTGGAGCCCGGCGACGAGGCGATCCTGCCGGCGCCCTACTTCGTCTCCTATCCCGAAATGGTGAAGCTGCTCGGCGGCACGCCTGTCGTCGTCGAATGTCCGGAGACCACCGGCTTCCGGCTGACCGCGGCGCTCTTGGAAAAGGCAATCACGCCAAGGACGAAGTGGCTCTTCCTCAACATGCCGGGCAACCCCTCCGGCGCGGTCTACTCGCAATCGGATCTGAAGGCGCTCGGCGCGGTGCTGGCAAAGCACCAGCATGTGCTCGTCCTCTCCGACGAGATCTACGAGCACATCCTGTTCGACGGGCGCGAGTTCGTTTCGTTCGGCAAGGCCTGCCCTGAGCTCAAGGATCGCACCCTGATCGTCAACGGCGTCTCGAAATCCTATGCCATGACTGGCTGGCGCGTCGGCTATGCGGCCGGGCCGGCGCCACTCCTCAAGGCGATGTCGACGATCCAGAGCCAGTCGTGCACTTCGGTGTGCTCGATCGCCCAGGCCGCGACGGTCGCCGCGCTGAACGGCCCCCAGGACGAGGTCGCGCGCTTCCGCCAGGCCTTCGAGCGGCGCCGCGACCTGGTCGTCGACGGCATCAGGAAGATCAACGGGCTGACGCTGTCGCCGCCGGAGGGCGCCTTCTACGCCTATATCGGCTGCGCCAGCCTGATCGGCCGCAAGACGCCCAAGGGCGTCGTGCTGGAGGACGATGCGGCCGTAGGCAACTATCTTCTGAACGAAGGCCGGGTAGCGTCGGTGCCCGGCGTCGCCTATGGACTGTCACCCTATTTCCGCATCTCGACCGCGACCAGCGAAGAGGTGCTGACCGAAGCGATCGCGCGCATCAACGCCGCCGTCGCGCAAGTGGAGTAAATGATGCCGCATTACGAACGTATCCTGATCACCGGCGCCGCCGGCCGACTCGGCTCACAGCTGCGCAAAGGACTGGTGCCGCTGGCCAAGACGATCCGCCTCGCGGGCCGCGAATCCTTCGGCGATCTCGCGCCGCACGAGGAGGAAGCGGTCTTCGATCTCGCCGACATGGAGGCGACGATCGCGGCGACCAAGGACTGCGACGCGATCGTGCATTTCGGCGGCGCGCCGCTCGAATGCGAGTGGCAGACCATCCTCGATTCCAGCATCCGCGGCTCCTACCACATCTATGAAGGCGCCCGAAAACATGGGGTGAAGCGCGTCATCTACGCCTCCTCGGTGCATGCGATCGGCTATCACGAGATCGAGGCGCATATCGGCGTCGATGCGCCGGTGCGTCCCGACAGCCTCTATGGGGTGTCGAAGAATTTCGTCGAGAGCCTCAGCCGGCTCTATTGGGACAAGTTCGGCATCGAGACGGTGTGCCTGCGCATCTTCTCGTCCTTCCCCGAACCCGCCGACCGCCGCATGCTGTGGTCCTATCTCTCCTTCGCCGACTGTGTGCGCCTGGTCGAGGCCTCGCTCACCGCGCCGCGCGTCGGCCACACGATCTCCTTCGGCATTTCCGACAACAAGCTGAAGATGGTCGACAACAGCGGCGCGAACCACCTGGGGTTCATCCCGCAGGACAGCGCCGAGCCGTTCCGCGCCGCCGTCGAGGCAAAGACGCCGGTACCCGACCCGAACAAGCCGTCAGTGAAATATCTCGGCGGCTGGTTCTGCGAGCTTGGCCACCCGGACGACAAGCCGGTGTGAAGACATGGGCAGCGGCCAAGTGGTGTGGTTGTCAAAGCTCGGCACATCGCCACGGCCATAACTACAATCATCCGCCGCATAGAGCGCCATTCGTGTAGAAGCTCCTTTCTAAACGGGCGGCCGGCCATCGCCGCCATGTTTGCGGCGCATCCCTGTTCCCGCTGCCCTGCTCGAAATCGCAACGAAGCTGCGTGCCGGGTCGGCGCAATCGTTTTCTGAAGTTGCTGCGACATTCGGTTGGTCGCGGCGATCCTCGCCGCCCTGCTCTTTGAGCAACGTGCCGTGCCATGGCTGGTCCGGCACCACATCACACCTCCGCCTCCACTCTTTCTCCAATCCGGCGGTCGGGTTGGCGCGTTCGCTTTGGCGTCGTATTGGGACCAACGAGCCCGGCCGCGAGAAGTGCTTGAGAAATATCGCCGGCGCGGTCCCGCCCCCGCAGGATGCACTGCTCAAGTAGCCAGTCTGCTGCCGGCTGCCAAGCGGACCAGAAACGTTCGTTTGGAGCTTCCCCCTCTCGCCCAGACGCAGCCGCCATGTCGTCCAGACAGTCGCCGAGCAGGTCTCTTCCACGGGCGCGGTACGAAAAATCGAGCAGAGCCCGCCACTCCTCGTTGCCGCCGTGCGCAAAAAGCCAATTTGGCGAACCAGCACGTGCGCCGCTCGTGAGGGACTGTCGTTCGTCTCGATCCGCGGAATACGCACGCGCACACTCGACCAGACCGGTCAAATAGGTTGAAAACGACTTTTGATGCTCCTCGGTAGAACTCAGGCGATACAGTCGGTCAAGAACGCCTCATCAAGACATTGTCCCACCAGTCGTCCGAAATGTGAGGCAACTCAACCGGGGGTTCTTTGCCCAAGAGAAGCCCAAGCACGCGCGGTGGGGTCCGCGGCATCTGCTGGATCCGGCGTCCAGTCGCATGGCTACGGCGCAAGCGATAGCGCCGGCGGGTTCATGATGGGAACTTCGCCCGCGCCCTCCGCGCCTAAGGGGCCGATCGAAGGAGCGCCCTCGTAAAGATCAATCTCGACGGCCAATGCGAGCGCACGCCGGGCGCGCAACGAACGCTGCGCGTCCCTTGTCGTAGCGTGCTCCGGTTTCGTAGCCGGCCATGTCAGCAGCTTCGGCCAAAACCGCAGGTCACCGATAAGCTCGCGCAGAGCAGCGATGTGATTCGTGTGAGGCATGCCGCCCGTTACTCGGCCGCCGCAGCGAGGCCTCCGCGGAGACAGCGCTCAAGCGAGGCACGCATAATACCGGCGTAATGCGCGAACTCGTCCAGCACGGTTGCACCGAGATCGCCTTCGAACATCTTCTGGTTGGGACTCGCGACGAACTCCTGCGTGGCGTCGTCTCCGAGATTCGACTGAAAAATGCCCGCCGCGCTGACCGGGAGGAAATCCTCGTAGACGATCGGGTCGAACCGTACGAGACCCGCGTCGACGGCGGCTTCGAGGTCCATGTCGATCCCCGCGCGGCGCTGGCCCTCTGCCGTCAAAGAATAGCTGAAATAACCCAGGCCGTGCCTGCGGATCGCGTTCCAATCATCCGGGAATCCCCTGAAGGCCTCGGCCAAAGCCGCTTCATATTCAGAGGCGTTCGAGCCGTCTGCCGCGGGCCTGCAGCGCTCACGTGCTTCGTTGAGCAGACGGTCGTAGAGCGCGCGGCCCTTGGGCGTCAGAGCGATGCCGCGTTGTTCGATCTCTCCGAACCGGGCTGTGTGGGAACCGGACCGCGAACTGCCGTCCACCTCAGGGAACGAAACCGCTTCCTCGAGGGCCTTGAACGAGGTCTGGCGCAGCAGGATCGGGCATCGGCGGGTCGGCGGCCCTTCCACGATGGCTTTCGGCACGATCCCTTCCTCAGGCATGCGCTCCTGAACCCGGTCGATGTCCAGCGTGCGCGGAGTCAGATGATTGATATGGGGGCCTTTGAAAGAGACGATATCGGCGATCAGCCGATGGGCACTGTGGAGCCGCTCGTACATGCCGGCGCTGACGGTCGCCTTGTCGTGCCACCTGAAGGTCTCGAGCACCTCCCTGACAAAACGCTCTGCTTCCTGCCCGTCCAGCCCTCCCTGTCGCTCCGCCTTCTCCAAAAGTTCCAGCGCGCCATCCGTAAATATCTGGCGCTTCGACAGGACGGCGGCGGCCTCGTTCCGCAGGGCCTCGTCTTTGATGAGGTCGAGGCGGAGCAGCGAGGTGAACACGCGGAAGGGGTTGATCTTCAGGCTGGCGCCGCCAACCGGCCGGAACGCTGTCGAATGCACGGGGACACCGGCGGTTGAGAGATCGTAATAGCCCACCGGCTGCATACCCATCACGGCGAAGACGCGGCGCATCGTCGAAAGTTCCTGAACAGTACCCAGCCGGATTGCGCCGTGCCGTTCTTCGGAAATGCGGTCGAGCGAGTCCGTGACGGCAAGCCGCTCCCTCATCTCCGGATCGGCGGCCAATGCCTCCTCGTTCACCCGAGCGACCAGATGCATGAGCGTGCCGTATGCAGGGACCTCATCACGATACATGGCCGACATGGCCGCAGAGAACTCCGACCGGATGGAGTCGGAAGTAACGAAGCCGGATTTCGTCATCGCCTTTTGCCTCTCGCCGTCTAAAATTGCGGATGGTTCATTCGCCACTTTCATCGTAACTTTGAGGCTTCGGTGCTGTAACGCGACCTTTCGTGATAACTTGATGCGAGTCTGGAATGAAGCTTAATCGGAAAATGATCCCCGACCTGTCGGTGCTGCAGGCTTTCGAATGCGCCGCCCGGCACGGGAACTTCACTCTGGCGGCAGCCGAACTGAACCTCACGCAAAGCGCAGTGAGCAGGCAAATCCGTGCATTGGAAGACCAGCTTGGCGTACCCCTCTTTGAGAGGATACGCCAAAGGGTGGTTTTGTCCGAGGTGGGTCAATCCCTGCTCCCGGAAGTCATCCGCCTGCTGGGACAGACCGAGGAAATGGTTCTGCGCGCGATGGCTGCCGCCGACGGCAAGAAGATACTCTCTGTCGCCACGCTCCCGACCTTCGGCGCACGATGGCTGACGCGCAGGCTGCCAAATTTCCTTGAGAGACACCCAGGAACCGTCGTCAACGTGGCGTCTCGGTCCCAACCATTCGATTTCTCGGTCGACCTTTTCGACATAGCCATCCACTACGGGCAGCCCATCTGGGCACACGGAATCTGCACCTATCTGTGCAGCGACGTGGTCCTGCCTGTGGGAAGCCCTGATCTCATGTCGCGGTGGCCAATACTGGAAAGTTCCGATCTAGTGGCCGCACCACTTCTTCATCTGGCGACACGGCCGAAGCAGTGGAGCGAATGGTTCGAATTGGACGGTCTTGAAGGGGCAAACGCTTTCCACGGAAGCCGTTTCGATCAATTCAACATGATCATCGAAGCTGCGGTCGCGGGAATTGGTTTTGCACTCCTGCCTCGTTACCTGATCGAGGAAGAGCTGCGAACCGAAAAGCTCGCCGTCGCCGTTCCGCGGCCCATCACCACGAATAACAACTACTATGTCGTGCTGCCTGAGGGAAAAAGCGACAATCCCACGGCATCGGCATTCCAAACGTGGTTGATGGAACAGGTTCGCCATCCGAAACAACGCGAGCGAGAAGTTAGGCGTCGCATTGCCGCGCGCTGACGGATGGACGCTAAGGATCGTTGATCATCGGATGCTCGTCTCAAGCACAAGATTTGACCCTTCAGCTCGGTGGCCGATACCCGCCCCTCGCCTCTGCTCGCTTCCAACCTCATCAATTCCGCGGTTCACGCAGCTGCCCCGACGCAGCGCCCGTTCGAACGAGGGGTCGTTCCACGGCCCCCAGAGCGTTCGCATGTCACCGACGACATCTGCTTCAGCCAACTCTGCCGCCGCCGGTTGCTCGATCAACTGAAATCGGCCGCGACGACTTAGACTAGTTTCCGTCCATAAAGCACGTTATGGACGGAAACTAGTCTAGACCTGACGATCAGAACTCGCGTGCTAATTGGTCGACAGGTCGACTTTGCGACGGTCGGCCAGCGTCGACATCGCCACGGCTCTCGCAGTCCTTGTCCTGTCACTCTGCGATTGAGGGCCTTGGTATCGGCATTGGATTCCAAAGCAGGCGAAGGCGCGGAAAAGGGTGTTCACCAGCTTGCTGCGAACGGCAGAAAATGCTGGGCCCCATGGTATTTCCCGATGGCAGCGTGCGCGTTCACTTCCTCGGCCCCTGCGCTAAACAGGTGATCTGGTCAGAACGGCGCGCGAATGCGTGACGCGTGGGGCCTCCCGGAAGTAGTCGGCCGCCAAGCGCCGCCACTTTTGGAAATCGGCAGAGTTACGAAAATGGACCATGTAGTCCTCGACGGTTTCCCACTTGACCACCAGCCGATAGCTGGTCGGGTCTTCCACGATCCGGTGCAGCGAGAGGCCGTGGCAACCCTTGGCTTTGAGGAAGAGCGGGGCAGCCTCGGCCACAGCCCGCTCTAAGGCCGCCCGCTACCCGGCTTGACCGCAAGCTCAGCAACCTCCAGGAACATACAGTTCCCCACTTCAGCTGACCGGCTTCTGGCCGTGCTCGGCATCAATCCGCCGCGTATCGCCCGTCGCAATCAGCGTGCGCGTTGCTTCCACGCTCGCGTAAATCCAGAGGATCTTCATCCGCTTCGTTTTCGACGCATTGATGAACCGATGCGGCAGGTTGGCGGGAATGAATGTCGTGTCCTCGGGCTTCAACTCGTGGCGCTCGCCATCGATCTCGGCGATAGCATTTCCCTCGAGCAGCATCACACTTTCCTCGCAGTTGTGTGTGTGCAACGGGATCGCCGCGCCCGGCTCGAAAATCGTGATACCGTTGATGAAGCTGGTCGTCCCGGAGGCGCGGTTCACCAGCGGAATCGTCTTGGCCCCGCCGCCGCGTTCGTGCGCGGGAATCTGATCGGGTCTGAATACAGCGGCCTTCTGTGTCGTCATCGGGGGTTGCCTTTCGCTACTCTGACTTGGATGCTGGTGCGGAGTTTCGTGCCGGACCGATCCACACCGTCTTGATGTTGACGAACTCGCGAATGCCGCAGACACCCAATTCGCGGCCGTATCCGGAGCGCTTGATGCCGCCGAACGGGAGGCGGGGATCGGAAGCAACCATGCCGTTGATGAACACGGCGCCGGCATCGATCCTGCGCGCCAGTTGGCGAGCACGGCCGAGGTCGGAGGTCCAGATGGCCGCACCGAGGCCATACTCGGTCTGATTGGCGAGCATGATGGCCTCGTCGGCGTTCTCGACCCGGACAATGGCCGCGACCGGTCCAAAGGTCTCCTCGTCGAAGGCCGCCATCCCCGGGGTGACATGGTCGAGGATCGTCGGTGCATAGTAATAGCCCGGCCTCTCAATCGGCTGCCCACCGATTTCCAGTCGAGCACCCGCAGCCAATGATCGTTCAACCTGCTCGTGCAGGGCGGCGCGTAGATTTGCGCGCGCCAGCGGCCCGATCGAGGTCTCTGCGTCCAGCGGATCACCGATCTTCAGACGTTCGACACCTCGGCGGAACGCCTGCACGAAGGCATCGGCCACACCCTCCTCGACGATAAAGCGCTTGGCATTGACACAGCTCTGCCCCACATTGATGAACCGCGCCTTCACCGCCACGGCGGCGGCAGCCTCAACATTCGCGTCTGCCAGCACCACGAAGGGGTCGGAGCCGCCGAGCTCAAGCACCTGCTTCTTCAGCGCCTTTCCCGCCTGCGCTGCAACGATTGCGCCGACCTGCGTCGAACCGGTCAGTGTCACAGCCGCGATCCTGTCATCCGCGATCAGGCCCGCAACCCTATCCGGCTGGATCATGAGCGTTCGGAACAGCCCGTCCGGACAACCGGCAGCCGTCATGACCTCCTCAATCGCCAGGGCACACTGCGGCACGTTGTTGGCGTGCTTCAGGATCGCGCCATTGCCGGCTGCAAGCGCCGGCGCGGCGAAGCGGAAGAACTGCCAGAACGGATAGTTCCACGGCATGATGGCGAGCACGACGCCGAGCGGATCGAAGACGGCGGCGCTTTCGGTCGCCGAAGACTCAATAAACTCGTCGGCAAGGAAGCGGGGAGCGTTCTCGGCGTAGAAGTCGCAGTTCCACGCGCATTTCTCGATTTCGGCCTCGGACTCGACGAGAGGTTTCCCCATCTCCTGTGTGATCAGCCGGGCATAGCGTGTCTTCTCCTTCCTGAGCACAACGGCCATCTGTCTGAGCAGCGGAACGCGATCCTCGACCGATCGTGCGCGCCATGCGCGTTGGGCGCGAACGGCGGCGGTCAATGCCGAGTCGACCTCGGCGGCGGAATGCTCCTCGAAACTAGCGATCTCTTCGCCTGAAGTCGGGTTGATTGAGACAATCACTGAATAATCCTCTGTTCTTCTTGCGCTATATCGGCGCCGTGCATCGGGCACCTATTTGGAGGACCAGACGAACGATCGTCCGAGCCGATGACCATCCGATAAGGCTTAGGACGTCAGATCTTCATCAGAGACGAGCAGGCCGTCGTAGTCGGCGTAGGCGAAGGCACCGGGCCGAAAATCCACGCCGCCGAAATGCACCGCGCCGCCAACCCGCCCTGCCCCGTCCTTGGACGACTTTTTCGGCGAGACGCCGAGGCAGAAGACAGCTACATCCATCTGCTCGATCTCCGCGCTGTCGCGAACCGATCCGTTGATGACGATACCTGCCCACCCATGGTCCCGCAGGAGCATGGCGATCTGGTCACCGAGGAGGGCGCAGCGGGTGGAACCCCCACCATCGACGATCATCACTCTGCCCTCGCCCCGCTTCTGGAGCTCCGACTTGAGGAGCGCGTTGTCCTCGAAGCACTTCACCGTTGCGATCGGGCCACAAAACTGTTTCTTCCGTCCCAGCTTTATGAATGGCAGATCGCAGAACCGGACGGCATCACCGTGCGCGTCTACAAGATCGGCTGTTTTCATACGTCATTCCTCGATATTTCGAGCGCTGGCTCGTTAGTAGCTGGCAAAGACGGCCTTCAGTTCATCGACCTGCCCGGCGGTCAGCATGCGCGTCGGCGCGCCACGCAGGAGCACCAGCAGCTTCGCCGTCTCCTCGAGTTCCTCGGCTGCATAAACCGCTGACGCGATGTCCTTGCCGGTCACAACCGGTCCGTGGTTGGCGAGCAGCACCGCAGCGTATTTGCCGCGAAGCTCGCGAATGAGATCGCCGGATTTTTCGTCGCCGGGACGGACGTACGGTACCAATTTAACCGCACCAACACGCATGACGACGTAAGGCGTGAGCGGCGGAATGCAGTCGTCCGGGTCAACGTCCGTTAAACATGAGAGCGCGGTGGCGAACGTCGAATGCAAATGCACGACTGCGCCGGTTTCGGGCCTCGTTTCGTAGAAAGCCCGGTGCAGGAAAATCTCCTTGGACGGCTTATCACCCGACAGATGCCGACCGTCGCGATCGAGCTTTGCGATGCGGCCTGGATCGAGAAATCCGAGGCATGAATTGGTGGGCGTGATGAGGAGGCCGTCTTCTAGTGCGGCGCTGATGTTTCCGGCAGACCCGACGGAGAAACCGCGGTCGTAAAGCGACTTCGACAGTCTGGCAATGTCATCGCGAACGCGTGTCTCGTTGCTCATCGTCCGGCCAGCCTTTCAAGCGCCTTTTCGAAGAAATCGAGTGAGCCGAAGTTTCCGGATTTCAGCGCCAGTGCGATTGGACGCGGACTGCCGGAAACAAGCACCGGCACACCCGGATCGATCTCCGATCCAATCTTCAACGCACCCAGATCAAGCGCGGAGACGACCGCTCCGGAGGTCTCGCCGCCTGCAACGACGAGCCTCCGGACACCGCTGGCAATCAACTTGCACGCCGTATCGGCAAACAGCGCATCGAGAGTCTGGGCAACATGCTCACGTCCATGAATGCCCTGTAACCGCGCGACCTCTTCGGGCCTGGCAGATGAATAGACCAACGGGGCGCGGCCCGGATTGTCGAGCACAAACGATACCAGTTGATCCGCGTTCGTCTGGCCACGCATGACTGCATCGACGTCGATCGCCAGAGTCGGATGTCGCTTCTTGTGATGGTCTATCTGACCGCGTGTCGCGCCGGAGCAGCTTCCAGCAAGAACCGCTTCAGGTCCCTCGACAGCGATTCGGCTGGGCGGAGCGCCTTTGGCCTCGCCCGCCGCGATGAAGTTGGCCGGAAGGCCCAATGCAATCCCGGAGCCGCCGGTGATGAGCTTGGCGCTGTCACAGGCGCGGCCGATCGCCACCAGATCGTCGGCAGTGATGGCGTCCACGATTGCAAGACGTTCACCCCGGTCGGCGACCTGCCGCAATTCTGAGGCAATGCGTGCTGCGCCCTCGCGCACGGCCTGCCAGGCAACGAGGCCGACAGGATGCCTTGTCTGCCGGCCGAGCCAGCGGCGGATGTCGGGATCCGTCATCGGGTTCAGCGGGTGGTTCTCGAGGCCGGATTCGTTGAGCAGCCGGTCGTGAACGAAAAGGTGCCCCTGGTAGACCGTGCGACCCGCCGCCGGAAATGCGGGACACGCGACCACGCCCTTGACCCCGAGATCATCGGCCAATGCTTCGGCAACAGGTCCGATGTTGCCGTCAGGCGTCGAGTCGAAGGTCGAGCAGTATTTGAAGACGATCTGGCGGCAGCCCTGGCCGAGCAGCCAGCGAAGCGCCGCGCGCGATTGCTCGACCGCCTCAGTGACCGGAATTGATCGGCTTTTCAGGGCAACGACGCTGGCCTCGATGTCGGACGAAGCATCGCTCTGCGGAACGCCGAGAAACTGCGCAGTGTTCAGACCGCCCTGCCCGGGCAAGCCTTTTGCCAGGGTGTTGGCGATGTCGCTCGCACCGGTGAAGTCGTCTGCAATAACGCCGACTAGCATCAGGATCGCGCTCAGAAGCCGTAGAGCTTGGCCGGATTGTCGACAAAGACCCTCTGGATGGTGGCCTCGTCTGCTGCCCAGGCGGAAGCCACGTCCATCATCTGTGCGTCGTTCGGCATTCCATGCTTCCCTGGTGACGGATGCGGCCAGTCCGATCCCCAGAGCACGCGGTCCGGCGCAGCCTGAAGGTAGGCCTTTGCCGTTGCACCGACGTCTTCATAAGACGGCGGGCCGACGAGTGTGTCCTGATAGAGACTTGAGATCTTGGTGTAAGCCTTTCCGCGTGAAAGAAGATCCTGCACCACATTGAAGGCGGGATGAGCGAGGGCATTCGGCTGCGGCAGGCGGCCAAGATGGTCGAAGACGACGGTGACCGGCAAATTTGCAAGGAGGTCCGCGTTCTTGGCGATGTCATCACCCTTCATGTGCACCTGGATGTGCCAGCCGAGGGGGGCGACCCGCTGCGACAGCGGCGCGATCATGTCGACGGTGGTCGCGCCGGCGCGCCCGAGATTGAAGCGGATGCCTCGCACCCCGAGGCCGTCGAGTCTCTTCAACTCGTCATCGCTCACGGACGTATCCACGACCGCAATGCCGCGGACATTGCTGCCGAGCTGTTGCAGCGCTTCGAGCAGACATGAATTGTCGGTTCCATAGGTGGAGGGCTGAACGATTACACTACGTTCAAATCCGAGGCGCTCCCGAAGACGCAGATAATCGGCAACGGACGCATCCGGCGGGATCAGGCTGGCATTGGGCGCGGCCGGAAACTTGCTGTTGTAGATATGGAAGTGGCTGTCGCAGGCGTTCTTGGGAACCTTGAAGCTCGGCTTCTCCGTGCCGGCCGAGAAAGGGACTTCCCCTTCGGCCCTCGATGGCCCCGTATTAGCCAGCACCGACGTGGCAAGCCCAGCGGCGGATACCGCGAACTGACGGCGTGTCATCGGAACGCGTGTCATGCGCATACCCTTTCTGTGTCACCAATGAGATTGTTCTTTTCAAGAAGGATGCGCAGCTTTGCGACCGCCGCGTCGGGACTGGTCAGGACAGGAATGTTCGTTGCCGCCTCGACCGCTTTCCGCGCACGCGCCATGGAGAAATGGGCCAAGGTGATGGCATCGAAATCTTTCAGTTTGGCGGCCTCGGCGGCGATCAGTCGATTGTGCGTTTCGACATCTCCGGCACGCACTGCATCGATCGCACCAGGGACGAAGAAGCTGGTGATCATTGCGGAAGGATCGGTGCGGTCCGCTTCCTCGCGGAATTCCTGCTCCATGCTGTCCTTGGCCGGGGCAAACGTATAGAGCATCGCGGTGCGGCCGCCGCGTCGAATGGCTTGCTCGAACATCGCTTCATTTGGCTTCAGTACAGGGATGTCGACCTGCTTCGCAGCGTGCGCGATGGCCCGGCCGAAGGCAGAGCATGTGAAGAGAACCGCCGCACTGCCGATCGAGCGCGCATAGGCCGTAAGCGCTGCGATGCGCGCGACGAGCTCGTCGGTGAGCTCGGAAACCTTCGCGCGATCCGGTGACAGGCTGTCCTCCAAGATGTTGACTGCATCAGCTTCCGGCCAGGCGGCTTTGAAAGAGTGAGTGATCGGCTCCATCGCAATGGTGGTGGCATGGATCAGTGTTATTCGAGGCGTTGCTGTCATTGTCGGCTCCAACGGAGGGACCGATGGCCGCCCGGGAGGGAGGCGGCCATCGAGCGGAGATCACTTCGGGGCCGCTGCCGCAAAGACCCAGACGCTCTCTGCGGGAATACGAGCCCAGACCTTGCCGGACGGCATCTGGCGAGGACCATGAGCCTTCGCGGCAAAATCACCGCGGCGCAGGCGATACTCCCATTTGTCGCCGAGATAGATGCTGTCATCGAGATGCATCTCGATACCTTCAGGCGCCGGGCTGTCGCTCACACTGATCTGTTCGACACGAATGACGGCGCGCGCCTCGTCAGAATCGCCAAGCCCATTTGCCTCACGCACGGTGCCGTTCAGCGACCACCCATTACCCGCGATCACAGTGGATCGGCCGGAGCGCTTCTGTATCCTTCCCTTCACTATATTGTTGGCGCCGAGGAAATCGGCCGAATAGAAGCTGTTTGGATTGGAGTAGATGTCCTGCGGCGTGCCTTGCTGCACGATGCGCCCATCCTGCAAAAGCAGGATGTTATCGGCGGCGGCGAGGGCCTCGCTCTGGTCGTGGGTGACCAGGATCGCGCAGATCTCCAGGTCCAGGATCAGCTTGCGGATCCAATAGCGCGCTTCCTCGCGCAGTTTGGCATCGAGATTGGACAGGGGCTCATCGAGAAGCAGCACCCGTGGCTCGTAAACCAGTGCCCGGCAGATCGCGACGCGCTGCTGCTGACCGCCGGAGAGCTGCGAGGGATAGCGTTCGGCGAGATGGCCGAGACCGAGACGATCAAGGATCGCCTGGACGCGCGATGCGATCTCCGCTTGCGGCACGCCCCTGAGTTTCAGGCCATATCCGACATTGTCTCGGACATTGCGATGCGGCCAGAGCGCATAGGACTGGAAGACCAGGCCGATGTTGCGCTGCTCCGGCGGCAAACCGATTTTGCGCTCGCCATCCAGAACGGTCTTGTCGCCGATGACGATCCGTCCGATCTCCGGTTGCTCCAGTCCGGCGATGCAGCGGAGCAGCGTCGTCTTGCCGCTTCCCGATGCACCAAGCAGGGCAACGATCGAGCCGCGCTCCGCCGTGAAGGAGGCGCCCTTCAGGATCTGCAGGCCGCCAAGCCATTTCTGGACGTTGTTGACAATGAGCTCAGTCATGGATGCGTGCTCCCAGTCGAAGGGCGAGCGCAAGGCCCGCGGCCGTTAGGATGATGCTTATGAGCGCGAGCGCGGCGATCGTGTTCATGGCCCCGGTCGTGAGCAGCGAAACCATCAGCGAGCCGATGACCTCTGTGCCCGCACCCATGAGATAGACGCCCGTCGCATATTCGCGCAGGAAGATGATCATGATGAGGGCCCACGCGCCGGCCAAGCCTGGCCGCACGATCGGGATCACGACATCCCACCATGTGCGACCGATCGTTGCGCCAGTCGTTCTTGCCGACTCCTCCAGCTCCGGGGAGACCTGGATAAGCGTGCCCTGCAGCAGCCTCAGGCCATAGGACAACCCGACAACGACATAGGCGACGAAGAGGCTGACCAGGGTTGGCCGCAGCGGGGTGAGGATTGGCACGAACAGGAAAACCCAGAAGAAAGCCAGTCCGACCACCAGCCCCGGCAGTGCTCGAGGCAGGAGCACGATGTAATCGAGCACCGTGTTGGAGAAACCTCGGTTGCGGTGACCCGCCAGTCCGATCAGGAGGTAGATTCCAACGGCCAGGGCGCCGCCGACAACCGACAGGAGAACGGTGTTGATCATGCCGCGCACGAGGCTCGGGACCTGCAGCATGCCGTAAAAATTCGAGAAGGTGAGCCGCTCGACAAGGTTCACACCCTCACCCCAGGCATCGACAAAGGCACGCACGGTTATGCCGCCGATCGGAAGGACAACGGACACAAACAGCCAGAGACCGATGATTGAAAGCGCGATCACCTGACCGCTGCGGCCAAGCTTCAGGCTGGAGACACGAGAGCCCTTTCCGCCGAGCGCGGCATACCGGCGGGCGTTGCGGAGCAGGCGGCGTTGCATCCACACCAGCGGCAAGGTGATGAGCACTAGGACCATCGCGACCACCGCCATCAGCTGGTAGGTCGGCGTGCCGAAAAGCGTGGTGAGCTTGTAGATGTAGGTTGTCAACACCATGATGCCGTTCGGGTCGCCCAGCACCAGCGGAATGCCGAATGTCTCGAAGCCGAGCAGGACGTTGAGCGAGGCCGCGAATACAAGTGAGGGCAGAACCATCGGCAGCGTCACATCGAGCGATACGCGCCAGATGTTAGCCCCTGCTGTCCTGGCTGCCTCCTCCAGATCGGAGGGGAGGTTTCTCATCGCAGACGACACATAGAGATAGACGTGCGGTACATGGCTGAGGCCGGCGATCGCGATCATGCCGGCCAAGCTGTAAATATTCCACGGCACGACGCCGATCAGGTCCCTGACTGCCAACGACAAAAAGCCGGTCGGCCCGACTGAGACCGTGTAGCCGAAAGCAAGGACGATCGAGGAGATGAACATCGGCACGAGCACAAGCACTTCGAGCAGGCGCTTGAAGCGGATGTCGGTACGGGTGATCAGAAAGGCGAGCAGACCGCCGAGAGGCACCGCGACAGCGACCATACCGAACGCGAACAGCGTGGTGGTCCCAAGCGCCTTGTAGAAGGTCGGATCGTTGATGATATAGGCATAGGCGTCGAGGCTGAGCACAGCGCGCGGGCTGAAAAACGGAGCGCTGAGGAAGCTCTGGAAGACTATCAGCCCGACTGGCGCGAGGACCGTCAGCGCGAGAATGCCAATCGCGATGTTCCGGAAGAGCGGTGCGTCGCCAGCCGGCCGCGCCGTATGCGGCGGAACCGGCAGGTCGACAATCGCCGCATCTGCGAGCATGGCTGCGCTGTGGTGGCTCGTAGCCATTAGCGATCCTCCCTAAAAGATGTGGCCGCGGCGACAACATTGCCGCGGCCACGACGAACACGGATCAGCCGGCGATCGCCGCCTTCCAGTCGTTGAAGAATTGGACGCGCTTGGCGGGGTCCATATATTCGAGAAGACCTTCGTCCACGGCGATCGGCTTCAGGCCGCCGCCGACCTTTTCGTTCAGCGTCTTGATGTTGAGACCGCTCGTTACATCCTCCCGCACCGAGGGCAGACCGCCTGATGCCAGCGCTTCCTGCCCTTCCTTGGACAAAGTAAAGTCGACGAATAGCTTTGCCGCATTTGGGTGAGGCGCGCCCTTGCTGATCAGGGCGAGACGGGAAAAGGCGGCGGTATAGTCCGATCCGAACGCCACGCCGAGGTTTGGGGTCTCCTTGACCCAGTCCAGCGCATAAGAACCGATGATGTTGATGGCCAGCACGTTCTCGCCGGAGACGACAGTCTCCTTCATTGATCCGGAACTCGAGTAAGTCTTCACGCCATCGGCGCCGAGCGCCTTGGCGAGATCCCAGAAATTGCTTGTCTGGCGTGCATCGTTGGTGTGGTGAAGGAAGCCCGTACCGCTCTTCTCCGGGTCGAAGGTCGCCACTTTGCCTTTCAATTCGGCTTGGTTTTCCTGGAGAAACTTGATCAGGTCGGCACGCGTTTTTGGAATGCGGTCTTCCTTCAGCGCCGTGGTGTTGTAGATCATACCGATCGGCTCGATCGTCGTGGCGTAGAGCGTATCCTGGTAGTTTGCCCAGGAGGGGATGTTACCGGCCTCGACGCTCTTGAACGGCACGGCGTATCCGTCCTTGACAAGGGTCATCTGCAGGTCCATGGCGGAGGTCCACACCACGTCCGCGGTCACCTGACCGGCCGCCGATTCCGAGATCACCTGATTGTAGGCGCCGTTCGTGCCGACGTCGTTGTACGCGATCTTAATACCGTATTTGGCGGTGAACGCATCGAGAAGCGCCTGTGCCTGCGCCGCGTCGGTCGACGTGTAGATCGTGACGGTCCCCTCCTTCTTGGCGGCATCGATCAGGGACGCGTCCTGCGCGTTGGCCGGCGACATCGCCAAGGTCACACAGACGAGCGCCGAACAGCCGGACAGTCTGCTCACTGCGGTATGCTTCATTTCACTTCTCCCATGGTTGCGCCCGTTCATTGCTCCTCCGGGCGTGCGCTGATGACGTTCTTCGTCGCCAAAACAGTTACATCTCAGTTTGGATTTATCAATCGTAAAATGCAAAGTTGGCAGTTTAAGCGCGCGCTGCCGCACGAACCGGCTCCGCTTTGATCGCCTTGGCCACGGCGGCGCCAAACGCATCCGTGTTGCTCTGCCCTCCGAGATCGCGGGTCCGGGTCGCCGGGTTGGCAAGCACCTCGTCAATCGCACGCTCGATCTCCGCGCCCGCCGCCTCGAAATTTGGCAGCCCGCGCTTCTCTCCAAGCCAGGAGAGCATCATCGCAGCGGAAAGGATGAGCGAGGTCGGGTTGGCGATGTTCTGGTTCTGGATATCGGGCGCCGAACCATGCTGAGCTTGCGCGCAGACAAGGCCGGTTTCGGCATTCGCGTTGATCGATCCGGCAAGGCCGAGACTGCCAGAAAGCTCGCTGGCGAGATCCGAAAGAATGTCTGCATAAAAGTTCGTCGTCACGATCACGTCGAACCGGGACGCATCGCGCACGAGGTGAGCTGCCATGGCGTCGATGATGTAGTCGTTGAGCTTCACCTCGGGGAATTCGGCTGCTACCTTTCGGACCTGCGTCAGGAAAAGACCGTCGGTGAGGATGAAGTTGTTCGCCTTGTGGACAGCCGTGACGCGCTTGTCGCGCTTCATCGCCAGCTCGAAAGCAGCGCGTGCGATCCGCTCACAGGCGTGCGCCGTGATCTTGCGCATGGAGAGCGCAATGTCGGGCGTCGGCATGAACTCACCACTGCCCGCATACATGTTGCGGTCTGGGTAGAAGCCTTCGGTCGCCTCGCGCATGATGACGAGGTCCATCCGCTTCGCGGTGCTGTTCAGAAACGGGCGAACGCGCGCCGGACGAACGTTTGCATAGAGGTCCAACTTGACCCTGAACCCAGCTGAAACGTTCACGCCGCCCTTGTCGCGCGCCGGATAGTCCATATGGGACTGCGGACCCAGGATAATGCCGTCATACGTACGGGCGCGCTCTATCGTCTCGTCGCGCAGGGTCGTTCCGTACTTTTCTAGGCTGGCGAAGCCGGTGTCCTCGTAGTCGTACTGCAGACCAAGACCGAATGCCTTGTTGGCCGCCTCGACCACCTCCATCGTCGCGGCGGTGATCTCCGGGCCGATGCCGTCGCACGGCGTGACCATGATCTTCATAGAACGTCTCCCTGAACACGGCGGAGCATCCGCCGAAATGCTTCATGGCGACTTTTTGGCTTTTTGAAGATTAAAATGCAATCGAAAAATTACGAGGCCGGTATTTTTTCGTGCGCGTGCTGGGACCAGGATCGCGCGATGGGTGATTTCCGCGCGAGCGCACCGGAGAGATGCTTGCGCATGGCGTAGGACGCTTCGAGGATTTCACCGCGCTCGAGCAGATCAAGGATCGCAAGGTGCTCCTCGCATTGCGTGAACAGACGATTGCGATCAACGCGCGAGCGATACTCGAGCAAACGGCGCATTTGATTGACGCGCACCAGCGACAGGTGGAAGAAGGGATTGTTCGACATCTTGATCAGCTCCTCGTGGAAGATGGAGCCGTTGTGGACCAAACGTTCGGCAGGAAGTCGCATGATGTCGGTCTCCAGCATTCGCTGCTGTAACCGTCGCTGCTCTTCAATTATTTTTCGGTCGAGCTTGAAGCTCGGTTCCAATATGGCGGCCGGTTCAATCAGCATGCGGAACCGGTAAATCTGCTCGAACGCCTCGGGTGTCTTGGCGACTGGCAGGAAGCGCCAGCCGTAGCCCTGCTTGCGCTCCGCCCAGCCCTCCCGCACTGCCCGCATAAGCATGTCACTGAGTTGCGCTTTGGTGAGGTCGTAGCGCTCCCGCAGCATGCCCTCAGTCACCTCGGCAGGGATGCGGTCCATCAGCCAATCCTCGGCGAGGCGCTGGTAATCGTTCTCCACCTCGAACGGTTTTGGCTCGTCGTTGATCGGCTCGATAATCCGGGACTCCGGAACATCTTTGACAAAAAACCCCCGATTCTCCTTCTGCTCCAGCAGTCCTTCTTCAGCGAGAATTTGCATCGCCTCGCGCACGGGCGAGCGGGAGACGCCAAACTTGTCGGCGAGATGTTGCGTGCGCAGGTGATCGCCAGAAGACAGTTCGCCCGTTGTTACGAGCAGCGAAATCTGACTGGCGATGTTCCGTGCCAAGGGGCTTGCTGGCATGAGAGCTCCGAGATGATTGCCGCGGATCTGGCGTTCAAGCGGTACAGCGATCGTGGCAAGTTTGCACGAGCTGTCGTTAAAAATCCAATCTAAAGTCGTGTCGCGACAACGAAGAGACGTGGAAATGGCAGAAGCGTTGTTGCCTCCTCCAGGATCGCATAGTGGCGCGAGCGTCTCGGTACAGCAAGGTAGGCCTTCTTTTCGGATGCGTCGAGGCGCGAGAGGTATGGACGCAGGCCAGTGCTGCTGAACCAGTCGATGATACCGTCCAGTCCTTTGAGAGGATGGTGATAGATCGTCCAGACTTCCACCCGCCGGCAGAGCGGGCGGAGAATGCCGTAATAATTCTGAGTCCTCTCGATCGACGTTCGCTCGGTGTCCCTTCTGCCAGCCGGCCCGCCCACCGCGGATCCCGTGCAACCTCCCGCATGCCACGGTGAGTGGATTCGTTAAGATTGTCAGGCACCTGGGTTGCCAGAATTCCGCCGCTTTTCAACAGGTTGACAAGCCTCGGCAGCAGCGCACGATGATCCGGAAGCCATTGCAGCACGGCGTTCGCGAAGATTACGTCCTGCGGCTCTTCAGGCGCCAGTCCTGTATAGCCTGCACTGCAAACTCAACGTTCGGCAGTCGGGCGCACGCGGCTTCGATCATCGAAGGCGACGAGTCGATGCCCGCGACTCGTGCTCGGCTAACGGCCCAGCAGTTCGGTCGAATTTCCCGGCCCGCATCCAATATCTGTGACAAACTCCATGTCCTCATTGGAAACCGCACCAAGAAGGTCGATGGGCCGCGTCCGATGATCGCCGAATTGCAGTATTTCGCGGCAGACCAGTCGCTGCGCATGAAAGCCTCGCTTGACATCGACTCTAGTTTGGTTTTTTAAGCTATAAAATCCAATACTACAAGGTGAGGAACCTGGCATGATCAGAATGCAGGTCGAGAGCCATGGCCGGCAGCTGACCGCGATCGACATGGGGAAGGCGCTGGGTTCCAAGTTCGAGCGGCTGCCCTTCGTGCTGCGTGTCCTTCTCGAGAACAACCTAAGACACCAGCCTCACGAGGCTGAGCGGCTGCTGGAGGTCTTCAGCCAGTGGCTACGCCTTGGAGAGAGCCAGGCAGAAATTCCATTCCATCCGGGTCGGCTGTTGATGCATGACACGACCTGCGTTCCCGCCCTGGTCGACATTGCCGCAATGCGCGACGCGATTGCTGAAGCGGGAGGCGATCCCGCCCTCCTTGCCCCAAGAATCAGGGTTGATGTGTCTGTCGACCACAGCATCGGCGTGGATCGCTTTGGTACCGCCGATGCTCTCCGCTTCAACCTGGCCAAGGAACTGGAGCGCAATGCGGAGCGCTACCGGCTGATGAAGTGGGCGACCAAAGCCCTTCCCGGCCTTAGCGTTCATCCGCCCGGTACTGGCATCATGCACACGATCAACCTTGAGCAACTGGCAACCGTGGTCGCAATCGAGAAGCGCGACAATGTCGAGTGGGCGGTGCCTGATACCCTGATCGGAACGGACAGCCACACGCCGATGATCAACGGCATCGGCGTACTGGCCTGGGGCGTGGGCGGACTCGAGGCCGAAAGCGTCATCTTCGGAATGCCGGTCATGCTCAGGATGCCGGAGGTCATAGGTGTGCGCCTCGTGGGGCGGCTGCAGAGCGGAACTCTCTCGACCGACCTAGCTCTGGCCGTGACCGAGCGGCTGAGGTCGTTCGGCGTCGCCGGGAAATTCGTAGAGTTCTTCGGGCCAGGCGTGTCTACACTTTCGGCAGGCGACCGAGCCGTGGTGGCGAACATGGCCCCCGAGTACGGGGCTACCACCGGCTTTTTCCCAGTCGATGCCAATACCGTTGCCTATCTCCGCCAGACAGGAAGAAGCGATGAGCTCGCTGCTCGCGTCGAGAATGTCGCCAAGGCACAGGGCCTTTGGTTCGAGCCCGATACAAACCCGCGATACACCGACGAGCTCACGATCGATCTCAGCGCGCTTCGCCCGAGCTTGGCCGGGCCACGCCGACCGCAGGATCGCCTCGAGCCAGCGAACGTGCAGCCCGCCCTTGAACGCGCCTGCGGAAAAAAGCTGAGCCGACAGGTCACATTCAAGTCCATTCCCGAAGGCGCCGTCGCAATCGCTGCGATAACTAGTTGCACCAACACGTCGGATCCGTCACTCCTGATTGCTGCGGGGCTGCTGGCGCGCAAGGCGCGGCAGCTTGGACTGAGACCGCCCCATTGGGTCAAGACATCGCTTGCTCCGGGCTCGCCGGCGGCGGTCCGCTACCTGGAGCGATCAGGTCTACTCGAAGACCTTGAGGCAATCGGCTTCAGCATTGTCGGCTTAGGTTGCACGACCTGCATCGGCAATTCAGGTCCCCTCCCCCTCGAGATGCAAGCCGCCATCGACGGCGGGATCACGGCCGTTGCCGTCTTGTCGGGAAACCGCAACTTTCCAGGGAGGGTGCATCCGTCCCTCAAGGATGGATTCCTGGCTTCACCGCCGATGATTGTTGCGTTCGCACTTGCCGGAGACGTGTTGCGCGACATCGCGACCGACCCCATCGCAAAGGACGCCGATGGCAACGAGGTCCATCTCGCTGACCTTTGGCCCGACCAAGCCGAAGTCGCGAAGCATGTGAGAGCCCATGTTTTCGGCGCCGATAGTCCTGAGGCGTTCAGCGAGGCGGCCGAAAATCCCCTTTGGCAAAAGCTGGACTTTCCGCAAAGCGCGCGTTTCCCGTGGTCGGATACGTCCACCTACATTCGTCGGCCGCCGTTCGCGACTGCGGGTGTGTCGAGCTGCCTTGGAAAATATGCCGCCGTGCCTTTGCTGGTCCTCGGCGACGACATCACCACAGACCATATATCGCCGGCTGGACAGATAGCGTCCACAAGCTACGCCGGCCGACATCTTATCGATCGAGGCGAAAATCCCTCCAGCCTGAACGTGTTCGCCTCCAGACGGGGCAATTGGAAAGTGATGGTCCGTGGCCTGTTCGACAATAGGGCTTCGGTGAACCTGCTCATTCCAGATGCCGATCCTGGCAGCACAATTCACGGACCCACCGGCGACATCGGCCGCTTGTGGGAAATCGCCAAACGCTACCAGGCGAGCGGAACCAGCACGATTATCGTCGCGGGCGAGCGGTACGGTGCCGGCTCTTCGCGAGACTGGGCTGCCAAGGGGGTTGCAATGCTCGGCGTCCGCGCGGTCATTGCCAAGAGCTTCGAACGCATCCACCGGTCTAACCTGATCGGGATGGGGGTCCTCCCGATCACCATTTCGGCGGCTGACGCGCAGTCGATCGGCGGACTTGGGACAAACGATCAAATCATTGTCGATGCCGCGAGCATCACACCACGCTCTGCAATCGAAATCGACGTGCGTCGATCAGAAGGGGTGTCTGCGCGGTTGGGCGGAACGGCAGCAGTAGAGACTGGTTTAGAAGTCGATATACTTGCTGCAGGCGGAATGATCCCGCTCATCCTTTCCAAGGTGTTGACCGCGACAGACAAAGGCCGACACACTGCCACCGCCTCTGCATGACGGCCACCTTTTCGGAGGACGTGAATGTCCGCTTCGCCTTGCGGTCGAAAAGTTCAGTGCGCCAATTGAACGGCAATGCTGATCACATCTCACGTTCGGCAATTTCGAGTGCTCTGAAGGTACAGATTGTGACGTCAGGTTGGCAGATCTTGTGGCGGCAGCGGCGATCGGAAGACGAGCTACTATGAACAGGTGTTCGCTGATCCTTCGATCGCGACGATCAATGTGGATCACCGGCGAGCCGGGGCAGTGAGTTTCCGCCACCTCGTTGCCGATCCTGAACGGCATGCATTGAACGATGGGGCGGGCTTGGGACTCCGTGCTGCCGGCCAACGTGAACGATGAACGGGCGGGAGAAGTCGTCATTGATGAGACATGGGCCCTCTCTTTTTCGAAGAACACCATCCACTTCACACCTGACGGATCTCAGGGTCGTCCTCGGCCGCCGCGTCTTGCGATAATGTGTTCATCAGCGAGCGCGCATCCTTCAGCAAATTGAAAGCAACTGTTTTTTCTTTCCTGAATGGTTTGCCGGTGATCGAACTTGGCCCGCGCCTCGCACGCTGCCCGCCATGCATGGCCATTGGATCATTGGCATATCCAAGATGCACGAGCCGACCTGGTGGCGCTAGGCCGGCTAAAAGCGCCGATACGATCGAAGTGCCGCAAGCGCTGGTTTTGCCGCAGAGCTGAAATTGTCCCCGTCGGCAATCCGGGCATGCATAGCAACAGTCCTCAAGACTTCCAATGCCGACCCGCTGCCCGAGTTTCCAAACCGAAGGCACACGCTCGCCCAACGCCATGATGCGCCCCTCCATCTCATGACCCGCCCCCTGGCGCGGCTGCAATGCTGGATCAGCGCTTTCTGTGTCAGGGCTACGTGTGTCGTCACAGACCTCGCAAGCCTCCACCTTGATCAGCAATTGGCCGGCTCCCGGAACGGGCGTTGCATGTTCGACTAGCTCCAGCGTGCCGGGGACTGTTATCTGCAGAACGCGATGGCCCGGCGTCATTGTGCCGCTCTCGTGCAGAGAGGGGAAAACGCCGCAAGCTCTGCCGCGTCCACCGCGCCTGCAGTTAGGGCCATGAGGCGTGCGCTAGGTTGAATTGCGTCGGCCGAGACCTTGGAGGCCAGTTCAGCGATCAACGCAGTGCGGCTTTCAGGTCGCATAGACTAGAGCATCTGACGCTTCGCCAGCCGATAAGGCTGCGGCCCGTTGCTAGAGATTCCGCGATCGAGGCTGTCGCCCACCAATCCTGCGCGGTATGGGGGGCGCGCCGCAGTCAGCTCAGCCGAGCAGCCGCCGACGTTGAGAACGGTATCGGACATGAGACATCCGGGTTTCGGCAATGCCTCTGCTTTTGGGTCTATGATTGCTTTCGAGCAAACAGGAACATCTTTCACGACGCAAAGAAAAACTTTGCCTTTTGCTATGCGCCGGACACTTCCTCGTGAAGCCAGCGCCAAAACGGTTGTGCCTTAGACGTAAGGGGCGGTCGGTCCTATAGCAAACGTAGTAGGCGAGGGGCTACGGCTGGGTTTCGAAACTGAATTTGAGCAATCACCGGTATGGATTAGCACCCATTTCCTGGGCAAGCTTCAGGAATCCGTCGATGTAGAAGGTCCTCTCCTCGCCGCGCCTCACACCAAGGTTGATGCTCTTCCGGATGCCGGAATCTCCCAGGCGCAGTGCGCGTATCGGCAGGCCGGATGCATCCTCGTGCAGGAGCCAATCGGGAAGAACCGTCACGCCCCGGCCCGCGCATACCAGTTGCAGCATCAGGTCGATGGTCTCCGCAGTGCGATGTTGACGCGGCCTGCAATGCGCCGGAACAAGGAAGCGGGTGTAGATGTCCAGGCGCTCCAACGTGACGGGTACTGTAATCAACTCTTCGTCCAGGAGATCTTGCGGTTCAACGCAGGCTCGGCTGGCAAGGGGGTGAGCCTCATGCACCATCAGAACGAGCTCGTAATCGAACACGGGAGTGAACAGTAGTTCCGGCGTCTCCACCGGATCCGGCGTTATCAACAGGTCAATCTCATAACCCAGCAGCGCTTCGACCCCGTCGAAGCGGAAGGCGGTGCGCACGTCGAAGTCCACGTCGGGCCATTGTGTCAGATAGGGAGTTGCAATTCTCGTCAGCCATCGCTGGCAGGGATGACACTCCATGCCGACGCGAAGCACTCCCCTCCTCCCCAGCGCGAAGTCCGTCAGGATACGCTGCGCGTGCTCCATCTGCGGCAAGACGCGCTCGGCAACGGTCAGCAAGTACTCGCCCGCCTGCGTCAACCGCAGGCCTCGTCCGGTCTTCATCCAGATCTTGATGCCGTGCCGTTCTTCGAACTTGGCGATCGTATGGCTCAAAGCCGACTGGGTGACATTCAGCTTCTCCGCAGCCGCGGTGACGCTGCCCCGACGGCTTACTTCCCTAAGGATCGCAAGGTGCTGCCGATCGATCATTATGAACCCTGTTCATGAGTAAATGAAATCATACCATTTCCACTCATAATGCGATGCCATTAACCTTCCGTCAATCGGCCCTGCAGGGCCGTCCCAAGGCCAGGAAGGAAGGAACCGCTGTGACGAAGCTCGCACTTGCCCACCAACTCCACCCGGAGCATGCGCGGGCGGCGTCTGTTTTCGACGAAATTGTCGACCGCAAGAACAGCAACTCCATGAAATGGGCCTGTGCAAGCAAGCTTTTGGCGCCGGACGAAGCTGCGGCCGACCCCTTGCCGATGTGGGTGGCCGACACCGACTTCAAGGCGCCTCATGCCGTCATCGACGCGCTCCATGCGGCGGTCGACCATGGCGTCTTCGGTTATCCCGGTGGCGCGACCGCATCCTATGTTGACGCTGTCGTCGGTTGGCAGCAGCGACGGTTCGGTTGGGACGTCGCCAAGGAATGGATCCTCCAGACCTCCGGCATCATCACGACGCTGAAGACCGCGGTGCAGGCTTTCTCAGCGCCGGGCGACACCATTTTGATCCAGCCGCCGGTCTACGCGCATTTCCATAACGATGTCCTGCTGAACGGCCGTCACTTGGCCTATGCGCCGCTCGAATTCACCGGCGATGGCTACCGCTTCAACGAGCAGACTTTCGAGGCTGCCATCCGCGCCAACACGAAGATCTTTATCTTAAGCCACCCACACAATCCTACCGGAAACGTGTGGTCCGAAAATGAACTGCGGACCATGGGCGAAATCTGCGCCCGCAAAGGCGTTCTGGTCATTTCGGACGAGATCCACGAGGATCTCATCCTCGATCCGGCCAAAAAGCACATCCCGTTTGCCTCGCTCGGCGAAGAGTTCGCCCAAAACAGCATCACCTGCACGGCGCCGAGCAAGACATTCAACCTGCCCGGCCTGCAGAGCGCTAATGTTTTCATCCCGAACAGGCGGCTCCGGGAAGAGCTGCGCCGCCAGTACGAGCGCAACGTCTTCGAGCTGGTCAACGTATTGGGGATGGTTGCCGCCGAAGCCGCCTATGCCCATGGCGAGCCGTGGCTGGAGGAAATGCTGGCCTATTTGCGTGCCAATCACGCGCACTTCGCCGACGCGATCAACGATGCGGATTCACGCCTGAAGGTACTTCCAACCGACTCCCTCTACCTGGCGTGGATGGATTGCCGCGGTCTCGGAATGGATGCCGAAGCCCTGAACAGATTCATGCTGACCAAGGCGCGCGTCTGGCTCGACAAGGGCCAGAAGTTCGGGGTCGAGGGGCATGGGTTCATGCGCGTCAATCTCGGCTGCCCGCGTGCGGTCGTCGACGAGGCGATCGGGCGCATCACCGCCGCCGTCGCCGAGTTTTGAGGACGAGCCGATGTCTCAGACGATTGAACGGCGCCTGGATGAACTCGGGATCGAATTGCCGGCAGCGACAAAGTCCGTAGCGAACTACCTCCCGGCGGCGGAGACCGGAAGCATCGTTCTCACGTCGGGCCAGTTGCCACTCGCCGATGGCAAATTGATTGCGAGGGGGCTGCTCGGAAGGGAGCTCGACGTGGCGGCCGGTACGCTAGCCGCCAAACAGTGTGCCTTGAACATCCTCGCTCAGGCAAAGGGCTGTCTTGGCAGCCTCGAGAGGATCGCCAGGATCGTCAAGATCACAGTCTTCGTCGCCTCGGCCGCCGATTTCACGGAACAACATCTCGTCGCCAACGGCGCGTCGGATCTTCTCGTCGCGGTCTTTGGCGAGAAGGGCAAGCACGCGCGCTCCGCCGTCGGTGTGGCGGCGCTTCCGATGAACGCGCCCGTCGAAATCGAAGCCATCATCGAGATTGCTCCAGAACAATAAGCGTCTTCGATCCGACAAGACCGAACCAGTGGGAACTCAACCGATCCGAGTGGCGGAGAATTGGGCAAAAAAGCCACCGCTGCCGGATCACAAACCGGGAGAATGAAAATGAAAATGACGATCGCCCTTGCCACGCTTGCAGCGGCAACGCTGACGGCCGGTATCGCTTCGGCCGGCACGATGGCCGACGTTCAAGCGCGTGGTAAGCTGAATTGTGGTGTGACCGGCGGTCAGGCCGGCTTCTCCGCTCCGGATGCGTCCGGGGCCTGGCATGGCATGGACGTGGACTACTGCCGGGCTGTCGCGGCTGCAGTCCTTAAAGACCCCAATGCGGTGACCTTCGTTCCCACGACTGGGCAAACGCGGTTCACCGCACTTGCCTCCGGCGAGATCGACATTCTGTCCCGCACCACGACCTGGACATTTTCGCGCGATGTGGACCTGAAGTTCACATTCGCGGGTGTGAACTACTACGACGGTCAGGCTTTCATGGTGCCGAAATCCCTCGGTGCCAAGAGCGCAAGGGATCTGAACGGCGCCACCGTTTGCATTCAGACCGGGACCACCACCGAGCTGAACCTCGCGGAATATTTCCGCAAGAACAACATGAAGTATGACCCGGTTCCCGTCGAGAACAACGGCGACGTCCAGCAGAAATATCTTGCCGGTGCTTGTGACGTGATCACGAGTGACGGGTCCGACCTGGCATCGACCCGGTCGAGCTTCAAGGATCCACAGGATCACATCATCCTCCCGGATGTCATTTCGAAGGAGCCGTTGGGTCCCCTTGTCCGCCAGGGTGACGATCAATGGGCTGACGTGGCGCGCTGGACCTTGAATGCGCTTCTGGCGGCTGAGGAGCTCGGCATAACATCCGAGAACGTGGAGAAGCTTTCCGCGGGCACGGATAACCCGGAAGTCAATCGCCTCCTGGGCAAAGAGGATAAGCTGGGAGAAATGCTGGGGCTGGATCCGGCTTGGGCGAAACGGGCGATCGCATCCGTGGGAAACTACGGGGAAATCTTCGCCAGGAACGTTGGCGACAAGACGCCGATTGGATTGGCCCGCGGCCAGAACGCGCTCTGGACGCAAGGCGGCCTGATGTATCCGCTGCCGTTCCGCTGAAAAAACGTCTCGAGGCGCGGGCTTGCCCCGCGCCTTTCGTTTTCCGCCCCTGCAAGCCCACAACGCACAACCAAACGCCGAAGGTAGCGCAGCGAACCTTCAGGGAGATCACTCATGGCCATGAAAAGCGCGGCTCCCCGCGAGCCCTTTCACCTGAGCATGCTCTTCAATGACACCCGTTATAGGGCCCGATCGATCCAGGTCATCGCGTTCATCATGCTCGTCCTTGCGGCTGCCTGGCTCGTCGACAACACGGTCCACAATCTGGCTGCCCTTGGAAAGAACTTCTCGTTTGGATTTCTGTGGAGCACGGCGGGTTATGACATCTCGCCGCACGCCATCGAGTATTCGAGCACAAGCTCTCATGCCCGTGCCGCCGTCGTCGGTTTGCTCAACACGCTGATCGTAGCGGCAATGGCCTGCGTGACCGCGACGGTCCTTGGCGTGTTGGCCGGGGTGCTCCGGCTTTCCAACAACTGGATCGTCGCTCGTCTGATGACCGTCTATGTCGAAAGCTTCCGCAACGTGCCGGCACTCCTTTGGATCGTTGTGGTCGCCGCGATCATGTCGCAGGCGATGCCGACGCCCAGCGCGTTCCGCGGCGACAATCCCACGGCTTCCATGATCCTGTGGGACAGCGTCGCTGTCACCAACCGCGGCATCTATCTGCCGGTTCCCGATTTCTCCCGCAGCCTAGGTCAACTCAATAGCGCATTTGGCGCCCTTGACCTCAACTATGCTGCGGTCCTCTGTGTGCTCGCGATTTCGGTATTGGCCCGTCGAAGCCTGGTCGAGCGTGCTCAACGGGTCCAAAGCGCGAGCGGAGAGCGTCCGGCAACCTGGTGGAAAAGCCTGCTCGTTTTCGCGCTGCCGATGATCACTCTGCTTTACGCGCTGGGTTTCCATCTTGAGTATCCCGCCCTGAAGGGCTTGAACTTTTCTGGCGGGCTGCTGCTGCGCAATTCCTTCATTGCGCTCTGGATCGGGCTCAGTGTCTATAGCGGCGCGTTCATCGCCGAAAACGTTCGCTCTGGAATACTTGCGATTTCCCGAGGGCAGACGGAAGCTGCTCATGCACTTGGGCTTTCGCCGAGACGAACCATGCGTCTCGTGATCCTGCCGCAGGCCTTGCGGATCATCGTGCCTCCGCTCATTTCGCAATACCTCGACATCACCAAGAACACATCGTTGGGCCTGGCGGTCGGCTATATGGATCTGCGCTCGACGCTCGGCGGCATCACCATCAACCAGACCGGTCGAGAACTGGAGGCGATGCTTTTGATGATGCTGATCTACGTTAGCATCAGCCTGATCATCTCGGGCATCATGAACGTCTACAACAGTCGCGTCAGACTGCAGGAGCGCTAACATGAACCTGCACAACGTCTCCTGGGTGCGCCAGGAAATGGTTCTCCCTTCGGCAAGGCCAGCCGGCCAAGGTGGTCCGCGGGAATGGATGAGGAAGAATCTCTTCGATGGCTGGCTTAGCACGTTGCTGACCGTGGCATCGGTGACCGCGATCGCGTGGCTCATCGTGGCCATCGCTCCTTGGCTAGGCAATTCCATCTGGAAAGCCAACTCGCTCGCCGAATGTCGGCAGCTCCTCGACGGAGCGCCAGGCGCGTGCTGGGGTGTAATTCGCGACCGTTGGCCGCAACTTCTGTTCGGCTTCTACCCTGCGGATCTTTATTGGCGCCCGGTTCTCGCCTTCGCGCTGCTGTTGGCGGCGCTGGCGCCGGTTCTGTTCCGCGCCCTGCCGTCTCGCACGCTCTGGTTCAGCGCCGTCTACCCGGGCCTTGCGGGCTGGCTGATCTGGGGCGGAAGCCTGTGGTTTCCGGTCGCCGTCTACCTCGGCTTCGCTGTCGCCGCCGGCCTGTTTGCGTCGACAGCACGCGCCAGTCAAGGGCTTGGCCTGAGCGTCGCCGGTCTCGGAGCGGCGCTCTGGTGGGTCTACGCCGCCCAGCCTTTTTCATCGGCTGCAAACGCTGTCATCCCGATTGTGCTCGAGGCTGTCCCCTCGCGCGAGATCGGAGGGTTTCTGCTGTCGATCATCATCGGCGTGACCGGCATCGCAACGTCGTTGCCGCTCGGCATCTTGCTCGCGCTTGGCCGTCGCTCGGGTTTGCCGCTGATCTATATGCTGAGCGTCGTGTTCATCGAATTCATTCGTGGCGTGCCGCTCATCACGCTGCTGTTCACCGCATCGCTGCTGTTGAACTATTTCCTGCCGCCCGGCACCAACTTCGACCTCATCCTGCGCGTAGTGATCATGGTGACGCTCTTTGCCAGCGCTTATATGGCCGAGGTCATCCGCGGGGGCCTCGCCGGCCTGCCGTGCGGCCAGTATGAGGCCGCGGAGGCTCTGGGTCTGGATTACTGGAAGGCCCAGCGCCTCATCATCCTGCCGCAGGCTCTCAAGATCTCCATTCCGGGGATCGTGAATACTTTCATCGGTCTATTCAAGGACACGACACTCGTCATGTTCATCGGTCTTCTCGACCCCATCGCCCTTGCCGCGGCCATCCGCGCCAACACGGAGTGGCAAGGTATCTACTGGGAACTCTTCATCTTCATTGGAGCTGTGTTCTTCATCTTCTGCTTCGGCATGTCGCGCTATTCCATGTATCTTGAGCGCCGGCTGAAGACGGATCATCGTTAGGAGAAATGCGCATGAGCAAGACGTTACGTGGGCTTTCGCCCGAAAACCGCCGCGGCCTTTCAGAAACGGCCGTCGAGATCACATCCATGAACAAGTGGTACGGTGATTTTCATGCGCTGCGAGACATTAATCTGACCGTGCGCCGCGGCGAGCGGATCGTCATTTGCGGGCCATCCGGCTCCGGCAAATCGACCATGATCCGCTGCATCAACAGGCTCGAGGAACATCAGTCAGGCAAAATTGTTGTCGATGGAATCGAATTGACAAGCGACCTGAAGAAGATCGAGGAAGTCCGCCGCGAAGTCGGGATGGTGTTCCAGCACTTCAATCTCTTTCCTCACCTGACGATCCTCGAGAACTGCACCCTCGCCCCGATCTGGGTCCGCAAGGTGCCAGAAAGGCAAGCCAAAGAGATCGCCATGCACTTCCTTGAAAAGGTCAGGATACCGGATCAGGCGCATAAATATCCGGGGCAGCTTTCGGGCGGTCAGCAGCAGCGCGTGGCGATCGCGCGTTCTTTATGCATGAAGCCACGCATCATGCTGTTCGATGAACCGACTTCGGCTCTCGATCCGGAGATGATCAAGGAAGTGCTCGACACCATGATTGCGCTCGCCGACGAGGGCATGACGATGCTGTGCGTCACTCATGAGATGGGGTTTGCGCAGGCAGTGGCCGACCGTGTGATCTTCATGGATCAGGGCCAGATCGTAGAGCAGAACGAACCGAGGGCATTCTTCAGCGCGCCGCGATCGGAACGCACGCGCACCTTCCTCGGGCAGATCCTGGGCCACTGACGAAGCCGTCAGTGAGGTGGAGCACCGAGGAGCGAGCGGGCGACCTGAGATCCGCAGCAGAGAGATCGCCAGCCTTCCCCAAGAGAGGGAGATGGCCCCTGCACTGCGGGATAGAGGGTGATGCGCGCTTGGGTGCTGGCGGAGACGGATCGTATGCGCCCTTCCCCGCCTTGTTTGCGTGCTGAGGCCATCAGCCGTCAGCGGTGTCGAAGGCATCCAGTACGCGCGAGGAATAGACCAGAGCCGCTCCCGCGTTCAAAGCGATCGCCACGCCAAGCGCTTCAGCGATTTCCTCGCGCGTTGCGCCAACCTTTGCGGCTTCGGCGGTGTGGCTCGCAATGCAGCCGTCGCAGCGTGTCGTGACCGCGACGGCAAGCGCGATCAACTCGCGGGTCTTGGCGTCCAGGCGCGCGGTCTTGTTGCCTGCACCACCGAGCGCCCGAACCCCCTCAAGGGTGGCGGGGGACAGTTGCCCCAGCTCGCTCACCCGCGACGACAGTTGCTTCCGGTATTTCGCCCATTCGAGCATTCGAAACTTCTCCATAAATCGGGACTGATGATCAGGCAAATACGTGAGCAAACAGCGAGGTATCACCTGGATCCGTCGCAGGCATACCCAAGAAGCTTCATGAGCAGAAATGGCATCTTCTCACGCAATCATGAGAACGCGTCATCCGATCGGCGCTTCGCATCGGCGCCTTGCGTGTTGGCCTGGCCGAAACCGTTATGAAGACCGCTCATGAGCTCATGAAATATTGCCGTTTAACGATCATAATGCGGCCGTGCTATTTCTTTCACCAGCGCCGCCGCCATGCGGCAAGAACGCCCGGCAGGCGGACTCTTTCGCTACGAAACGGCGCCCCGACCGATTCGAATACAAGCTTTCGAAGACCGAGAAAGCCGCTCGTCTGGCCGCCACAGGGAGAAACCAAGTAATGACGAATGCGTCTGCACAACGGGAAAAAGTCATCCTGGCGTCGGTTATGGCTGCCAATGCCAATCCCGGCTGGCTGACCAGCGACCGCGTCGAGGCACTGACCGGCGGGCACGGGATGCTCAATATTCCCGTCGTTGCTGCATGCAATGTCATCGCCGCCGAACTTCGTCGTGGCGTAAGCCCGGAAGTCAAATTTGCCGATGCTGTGCGCCAGCCCATCGACGACCTCCTTGCAAAGAGCATCGCTGTTGCAAAGGCAGCCGGCGCCGACGGAGCAAATGCGGCCCTGATCGCGGCCACGCTTCTCTACCTGTGCGGCGCCAACGCACAGGTTGGCATCCCGGCAGGCAACCGCAAGCTCGGTTCTTCTGCGCGGATGATCGCGGGGGTGAGCCGCTCAGGCCTTGCGGCGGTGCCCACAGCCAAGATGAACAACAAGATCTCGGGATTCGCGGCCGTCGCTGCGGTTTACGATGCCATGATGAAGGGAGAGCTCTCGCCGATTCAAGGTCGGGACATTCCCGAAGGCGTAGGCGGCGGTGTGATGGTTGGCCACGGAGCCCTCGGCGAGGATTTCATCTTCCCCGGCATGGCCGAACGAGGCGCGGCTATCGGAACCAAGGCGATGATGGATGCCATGTCAGGAGCTGGCATGCCCAGCCAGAAATTCCTGTCAGCACTTTTCGGCGCGGCAGCAATCCTGGAGATCATCCACCCGGATGCCGACGTGGCTGAGGAGTACGGCCCCTACGGCAAGGTTACCAGTGCCTTTGTTGCCGGACAATCCGCCGTTCGCACCGCCGGCCTGCCGGAGAAGGTGCATGTCCGCATTACCGGCAAGGAAGTCGAGACCGCAAGGCTCATCGGCGATCTCGGGCTGATCCTCAAGGACATCGGCGGACCCACTGTGATCGGCATCATGGCGCTGGATGAAATCATTTCGGTGTTCGAAGAGGGAATTTGCGGCGCCGGCGCGGGTCCGGTCAATCCGCCGCTCGGCCACGTCTGCGGCGATGCGGTCATTGCGCTGATGTGCCTGTTGCAGGACGGATCGACGGAACAGAGCGTGGCGCGGGCTTTGCGCGATCGACGGCTCGGCTTCAGCTTCGACCCGGAGACCGCAATGATGGCGATGAACATCGTTGCCCGAAAGGCAACCCAGATTTGCAACGGGCCGGTGACCGAAGCGCTGATCATGTCCTCCACTCCCATGGTCACCAAGGCGCTGCATGCCCGCGCGGCGCGCAGCTATGACGATCTGATGGCCGGCAGGAGCGTCGGCGAAATCGTCCGCGCGATGGACGAAGAACGTCAGCTTCTGGTGGAGGCGCGCGGCTCGGAATTCCTGAGCAAGGTAAAGGGCACCAATATCAAGATTCATTTCACCAAGATCGGCAAGGGAGCACGGCGCTCGAGCAAGATGGCTGCACGTTGGCTTGCCTTCGATCCGGCGCTTGATGCCGAAGTGACCGTCGGCGACGACAAGATTCACATGGAAGGCATCATCAACGCCGTCATTCCGGAAGTGGCGCAGGGGATCGGTAAGGAACGCGCGCCGTTCCTGACGGCGCTCGCGCCGATCGCAAGCGAACTGCTGCTCGCTGGCAATGTGATCATGAACGTCACAATCCCCGCGGTGGTCGCTGCCGCGATGGGCAAGATGAACGCTTCGGACGCCGCCAGCGAGGCGCAGTCAGCAGGCCTGATTTCCGCAGGTATTCCCGGTACGAAGGCCAAGGCGGAGGCCGCGGCGCTAGTCGCTGTCGAATCCATGGCGCTCTGATGGCAGGCGGCGTCATCCTCCTTATGGCCCAGATCGATGATGCGCCGGGCGAGTTGCTCGGGCATGTCATCGATAAGATGACCGAGATGGGCGCCAAGAATGTCCAGCTCCTTTCCAGCCTGGGCAAGAAAGGCCGTCCAGCCTACGTACTGTTGGTCGACATCAACGCGGAGGACGAGCCGGATTTCGCCTCCCTTCTCGTCGGCGATCTGGGGATTTGGGGCTACCGGGTTCTCGAATCCCAACACAAGCACTTCGACATCCGACGCTATCGGACGCAGCTCGAACTGAAATGGGCGGGAGGCGAGACCAGTTTTCCACTGCGCCTCAAACGCATCCTTAACGAGGGGATGTTCATGCGGGCTAAGGCCGAACACGACGATCTTGTCGCCATATCCGCGCAGATGAGAGACCTTCTGCCGGTATCAGTGGCAGTGTTGAAGGGGGCGATTGAGACGACCATTGGATCGACTGAGCCGGGCAAGACCTTGCGCGTCGATCTGTCTGGTCTGCAGCTTGCGGGCCGATAAAGGATGGAAGGCCCGATGCATATTCATCTTGATGTCCTGGGCGGCATTGCCGGCGATATGTTTGTCGCCGCGATTTTGGACGCCTGGCCCGATCTGGCTGAAATCGTGCAACAAAACCTTCGTCTTGCCGGTCTGGAAGACGACGTAGAGGCTGTGGTGCGGCCGCATGACGACGGCGTGCTGACCGGCAGCCGCTTCGATGTCACGAAGATGGGCTCCGAACAGGCCACCGCCCGACCTCATTGCAGTCACCATGCTCATGGGCACGCCCACGAGCATAATGACCATGACGAGCGGCATGGCCAACATCACCATGAGCACGTCCATGACGAGCACCACGGCCACCATCATCACACTCATTGGCGCGACCTTCGTGCGATGCTTGAGGGAAGTCGTTTGGACGAGACTGTTAAGCGCGCAGCCATCGCGATCTTCCATGAGCTCGCCCTGGCGGAGGCCGCGGTTCATGGCAGGGACGTCGATGACGTGACCTTTCACGAAGTCGGCAACTGGGATTCGATCGCTGACATCGTAGCCGCGGCGACACTGATCGAGGCAGTGGGCGAAGCAAGCTGGTCGGTCGGATCGCTCCCGCTCGGGCGCGGCTGGGTGGAGACTGACCACGGCCGGCTGCCTGTTCCAGCTCCTGCCACGACCCTATTGCTGCGCGGATTTGCCTTTCATGACGACGGTCGCGTGGGCGAACGCATCACGCCGACGGGAGCGGCGATCCTGCGCTATCTCTCTCCCTCGACCAGTATCGGCTCCTCCCCCCATGTGCTCGATCGCACCGGCATCGGCTTTGGCACGCGGCGCCTCCCCGGCATGAGCAATGTGCTTCGCGTTCTGGCCTTCACGGCTGAAGCCGCCGTGCAGGAACGGGTGGGTGTCATCCAGTTCGAAATCGACGACCAGACGGCCGAGGAATTGGCGGCGGGCCTTGATCAAATTCGTGCAGCCGAAGGCGTCATTGATGTGACCCAGTCGCCGGTCTTCGGCAAGAAAGGTCGGATGATGGCCTCAGTTCAGGTTCTCACACGGCTGGATGCGATCGAGGCAATCGGTGAGCTGTGCTTCCGACAGACCACGACACTTGGCCTACGCAGCCGCACGGAGGCGCGCACCATCCTGCCGCGGCAGGCAGTCACGACCAGCGATGGGATGAGGGTGAAGCTAGCCGATCGCCCCGGCGGGCCGACTGCCAAGGCAGAGATGGATGACGTGGAAGCCTTTCGCCAGAGTCACAAAGCCCGGTCTGAGTTGCGCCGCAGCGCGGAGGCAGAGGCGCTGGAGAAAAGACATGACCACCACTGAAGCCTTCTTGCGCCGTCTCGACGCGGTGTTCGACAGCGCCCGTCCCGCGGCTGTGGCCATCTCCGGCGGCGTCGACAGCATGACCCTGGCTTTCGTGGCGCACCTTAGGTTGGGCGCAGACCTGACCATGTTCCACGCCGCCTCGGCCGCGGTCCCGGTCAGCGCGACCGAACGGGTCAGGGACTATGCGGCGCGCCATGGTTGGAACCTTCGGGTCATCGACGCTGGCGAATTTGCCGACGAACGCTATCTCGCCAATCCTTCCAATCGCTGCTTCTTTTGCAAATCGAATCTCTACGGCACGCTGTCGTCCCTCTCGAAAGCGCAGCTCTTTTCGGGCACGAATACAGACGATCTGGGCGACTGGCGGCCCGGTCTCAAGGCAGCCGAGGCCAATAGCGTACGCCACCCCTTTGTCGAGGCCGGCATGTCCAAGGCCGACGTGAGGGCGATGGCGGCAGCGCATGGCTTGAACGACCTCGCCAAATTGCCGTCGGCCCCTTGCCTCTCGAGCCGCATCGAGACGGCTCTCAAGATCGATCCGCAAATGCTGCGCGCTGTAGATCGGGTCGAGACGCTGATCCGGGACGAGCTTTCGCCTAACACTGTTCGGTGCCGCGTTCGGCACACAGGCGTCGTTGTCGAACTGGATGAGCCTACCTTGTCGCGTCTCTCCGACGACGGCCGGTTAGAGCTGGCCCGCAAAATCTCTGAGGCTTTCGACGGACCGCGGCTCGTCCATTTCGAGGCCTACGTCCGGGGCAGCGCCTTCTTGCGGGAACAAAGCGCATGAACGAACAGATTAGATTGGACTTTCAGCGTCCTGAGCGGCTGGATTTCGATGAGGCCATTCTTTGCGCTCGTAAGTCCGATCCCCAGCTTACCGTAATCATGGACCGGGTGTTGGCGCATGGCGCGCGGTGCCTGATGACCCGCCTCGAACCCGATGTCTTCGCCCGCATGGCGCCCACTTATCGCGAAAGGCTGGATTACGATCCCGTCTCGAGGACGGCTTACCTGAACTGGACCCCTGCTGGCGAACTGGAACTGCCTCGGATCGCGGTGGTGTCGGCTGGCAGCTCGGACATGCCGCAGGCGGCCGAAGTCACGCGAACGCTCACCTATCTCGGCGCCGCGACGAAGCAATTCATCGACGTCGGCGTGGCCGGCCTGTGGCGCTTGTTGGACAGTGTCGACGAATTGCGGACCTTTCCGGTCATTGTGGCGGTCGCCGGAATGGATGGCGCCCTTCCAAGCGTGCTTGGTGGGCTCGTGCCCGGCGTGATCATCTGCCTGCCCACCTCGACCGGATATGGGGTTTCGAACGGAGGAGAAACCGCCCTCCACGCAGCCCTTGCTTCCTGCGCCCCGGGGCTGACGGTCGTGAACATCGACAATGGGTACGGCGCTGCGTGTGCCGCATTCCGCACCCTGAACATGATCCGACAGGCGGCAGCCAACGGCTGACGAAAGGTTGGCTGTCGCCAAGCCAAAAATGAAATCGCCTTGGAGTGCAGGGGACCTTCGCATGCGCAATCCCTTCGACGACAAACCGATTCGCGCCAAGATAAAAATTGGTGTTGTCTATGGGCTTCTGATCATCGCGAATGTCTTGGCGTGGATCTGGGCCTGGAGTCTTTTCGACGATCGGCCCACCCTGCTCGGCATGGCCACCGTCGCCTACATGCTCGGTCTTCGGCATGCGTTTGATGCCGACCACATTGGGGCAATCGACAATGTCGTGCGCAAGCTCACGCAGGAGGGCAAACACCCATTTTCGGTCGGCTTCTTCTTTTCGCTCGGCCACTCCAGCATCGTCGTTCTGGGATCATTGGCCATCGCGGCTACCGCCATTGCGATGCAGAACCAACTTCACGTCTTGCAGCACGTCGGCAGCGTCATAGGGACGTCGGTTTCCGCGCTGTTCCTGCTGGTGATCGGCTTTGCCAACTTGTTTATCCTGAGAGGCGTTTGGGCGGCATTCTCGCGAGCGCGTCGTGGCGAGATGATCTTCGACGAGGACGTTGATGCGTTGCTGGCACGGCGCGGCTTGCTGGCGCGGGTATTTCACCGGACATTCAAGGTCGTCTCACGTTCGTGGCACATGTATCCGATTGGGTTTCTGTTCGGCCTCGGATACGACACCGCCACGGAAATTGCCCTGCTCGGTATTTCTGCAACACAGGCCACTCAAAGCTTGCCGGTCTCAATCCTTGTTTTCCCGGCCCTATTTACAGCCGCCATGTCACTAATGGACACGACGGATAGCGTGCTGATGACGCGTGCCTACGGCTGGGCTCTCGTCAACCCCATCCACAAGCTTTGGTACAACTTGACGATCACGACCACCTCCGGAGTTGTCGCGATATTCATCGGCGGTCTGGAGGGTCTCGGCTTGATCTTGGACAGATACCGTCTGCAGGGCGGTCTATGGGACATCGTGACGATTTTTGACGAAAATCTCGCGAGCTTCGGCCTCGCCATGGTGTTCCTTTTCGTCGCAAGCTGGATCATTTCGACGGCGATCTATCGGGCGAAAGGCTGCGATCAGGCCCAGGTGAATGCGCCCGAGCAGCGGCGCGGCCGAACGCTGACGCACTCGACAGCTCTGCGGAACGCTTTTACTGCTCATGGGGAAAGCCCGACACGACCGCGTCCTCGTTCAGACCTCTGCCAACCGACCACATTCCGGGAGCTTCCGCATGACCGAGACTCAGTCGCCAATCAGCCGCTTTCCCGTCCCGACGCTCTCCGAGATGCCCGATGACATCCGCGAGCGCATTCTCGCCGTGCAGGAGAAGTCCGGCTTCGTTCCCAACGTTTTCCTCGTCCTCGCGCATCGTCCCGACGAGTTCCGGGCCTTCTTCGCCTATCATGATGCGCTCATGGACAAGCCCGGCAACCTCAGCAAGGCAGAGCGCGAGATGATCGTCGTGGCCACCAGCAATCTGAACCACTGCCAATATTGCGTCGTCGCCCATGGAGCGATCCTACGCGTACGGTCAAAAAACCCGTTGATCGCCGACCAAGTGGCAGTCAATTATCGGAAGGCCGACATCACTGAGCGCCAGAAGGCTATGCTCGACTTCGCGGTCATGGTCTCGGCCGAGGCTTACAAGGTGGGCGAGCGCGATTTGGAAACCCTGAGATCGCACGGCTTTACCGAAGAAGATGCCTGGGACATTGCGGCCATATCGGCATTCTTCGGAATGTCGAACCGGCTTGCCAACGTCACGAGCATGCGGCCCAACGACGAGTTCTACGCCTTGGGCCGTTGACTGCTAGTTGCCGTGTCCGAGGCGCATATGCCGTTGGTTCATTAATTTAGCACACTAACGTGTCTGCACTCTTCGTCTTCTCAACAATTACGAAGGGCCGAAGCTGTTGTCGCAAAACTTCCGACTAAGCAAGGCGGCAGCGCCGCGCCTGAGATTCGCAAAGTCGCCAAGGCAGTCAACGGATCGATCGCGATCTTCAGGTCCCTGCAGGATTCGCGATGGCAACCGAGGGGAATGCGTGGGTGAGTTCCGTGGGATGGGTGGGTTGTCCGGATCTCCGATACGCCGCTACAGGGATCGGGGGTGGCGAGCCCTCTGGCTCGATCACGCGCGCTATCTAAGATACAATGGCAAGGGACTGACAGGTCCTAGTTGGTATTTCTGTTGGTAGCAGCTCCGGTTGACCTTCCGTAAGCATCTGAAAGCAAAATAGGATTTTGTTTACTTGGATTCCGCCTCTGGGCACCATCCCCTCTTCTCCCGACAGTCCCTTTCGCCGAAGCTCCTACGCTGCGGCCTCCTCCAAATAGCTGAAATCATTGATCTTTTTCTGCCAAATGGCGTACTTGAGCTGGGCTGAGACCGCTTCGGGTGCATTCGGTCCAATGAGGCGGGGGGATGGTATTTCCGTTGGTATTCGACATCCTGATGGTATCGAAACAGCCAAGGAGACCTGACAAATGGCCCTCTCCGACGTGAAATGCCGAAACGCCCGCCCCGCTTCCAAGCTCGTCAAATTATCAGATGGGGGCGGACTGCAGCTATGGGTGCAGCCCACGGGCTCTCGCCTCTGGAGGCTCGCCTACCGCTTTGACGGCAAGCAGAAACTGCTGGCGCTGGGCAGCTATCCCCTTGTCTCCCTCGCCGAGGCACGCCAGGCGCGCGATGACGCTAAACGGCTCCTGCTGTCTGGCATAGACCCTGGAAAGGAACGCAGCTTGCGGAAGGCCGATTCGGCAAAGGACTCCTTTCGCTCAATTGCGGACGAATATGTTGAGAAGCTGAAGAAGGAGGGACGTGCCGACCGGACGATCAGCAAGGTCAAATGGCTCCTCGACTTTGCCTATCCGACAATCGGCGACATGTGCATTCGGGAGATCGATCCGGCCATCATCCTTACCGCCCTTCGTCGCGTCGAGGTTCGCGGTCGATACGAGTCGGCTAGGCGACTGCGCTCCACCATCGGCACCGTGTTTCGATACGCAATTGCGACCGCACGCGCCGAGGGAGATCCGACGATCGCCCTGAGGGGCGCACTCATCAGTCCGACGGTCACACCTCGTGCCGCGATTACCGACCCTAAAGCCTTGGGCGGCTTACTCAGGGCAGTCGATGCATTCGACGGACAGCCAACAACCAGAGCCGCCCTGAAGCTGATGGCAATGCTATTTCCCCGACCCGGCGAGCTGCGCGCCGCAGAATGGGAAGAGTTCGATTTCGAAAGCTCGGTGTGGATCATTCCTGAAGCACGCATGAAAATGCGACGGCCGCACCGCGTACCTCTTCCAAAGCAGGCAGTGAGCGTCCTGACCTCTCTTAAAGAAATCTCTGGTGGTGGATCGCTTCTGTTTCCTAGTGTGCGATCGGATTCGCGTCCGATTTCCGACAACACGCTTAACGCCGCCCTCCGCCGCATGGGCTACGGCAAGGAAGAAGCTACCGCGCACGGTTTTCGAGCAACGGCATCAACTCTGCTAAACGAATGTGGCAAGTGGCATCCGGACGCCGTAGAGCGGCAGCTGGCCCACATTGAGAACAACGACGTTCGTCGCGCCTACGCTCGGGCTGAGCACTGGGAAGAGCGCGTCAAGATGATGCAATGGTGGTCCGACTATCTGGATGAGCTCAAGAGCAAAAGTGCGCGGGTGATCTCAATTGAGGGACGCGGCAAGCCCGCTGTCCATACACCGTGGCAAGGCTCCGCTTTGAACCCAACAGCGACGGTTCGCCAAACGCCGAGGCGAACTTCCAACGTTTGAAGATCATACTGAGTTCAAAAAGTCCAAACTACTAATGGTGGGCCCGGAGAGCGTGGAACTCTAGAATAAAGTCAATGGTTTAGCGGGTGGTTAGCCAGCCCTTATCCTTCGTATGATCTCGTATGGTCGAGCGAACCCACAGATCAGGAGGAGCAGTAGTTTTCAATGCAAGCGGCTTCTATCCTACAAACGGCTACATCTTGACCAAGGGCGTGAGCGCGGCCGGTTTGGGGAGAAAGCGGAAAGTTCGGGTCAGCGATGATTGAGCTGGAAAACCCGGGTGTTGCATCGGCCCTAATCTCGACCGCTTCGCGCCGAAGAGGTTATGGTGGTTGCTCGAGCCAGCCGAGCGAGTGGTCAATGGTAGTAGATAACGCCGTCGACGGTACTTGTCTTGCCGAGGCGAGCAAACAAACGAGATCATTGATGACGGCCGTCCCAAATGGATGACGGAACGGCCTTCTCATAGTTCATTTGGCGGCAGCGGGGGACCTGGAGAGGCCGTCAAGAACGGTCTTGAGATTAGAGGCTTCGCCTTCGACCACCAGTAACACCGCGATCCGCAGAGCCAGCGCGAATCGCTGCGTTTGCGGGTTGGCATTCGACGATATCGAGGACGCCAATGGCGCGCGACCAGACAAGCAGCGGCGTGCTTTGGGGAAATGTTTCCTGAACCAAATGGCGGCCCGCGCTTTAAAAAGTGGATACGGGAGGCCGTAGGACTGCATCGTTTATGCGCAGACTAACGTCAAAACTTCCACTCCATATGCGCAAGTTGGCGAGGAACGCCCCCTCGCCTCGAAGGCATTTCCTTTTAAAGGTGCGAAGAACAAGGCGGTCCTTAGCCATCCCGATCCAGCAAGGGCTGCAGGCTGTCAGCACCCGCTCTCAGGGGTTCGAAGTAAGATCGTCGGGATTTAAGCCATGACGGACCAGGGACATCATCGCTGTGAGCAAATCGACTGTTTGATCGTTGGAGGTGGCCCAGCTGGGCTCGCAGCCGCGACTTATCTTGGCCGCTTCCGCCGGCGGGTCGTTCTTTTCGACGCCGGTGAAAGCCGTGCGAGACTGATTCCGATTACTCGAAACTGTCCCGGCTTCCCCGACGGTATATCCGGGGCCGACCTGCTAAGTCGTTTGCGGCGACAGGCCCTGCTGAGCGGGGCGGAGCTTAGGGACGAAGCAGTGCAAGATATTAAGCGCGACGATACCGAGTTTGTTGCTGCCGGTCCAACGCCCGTTCGAGCCCGTGCGGTGCTCCTAGCGACGGGTGTGGTCGATACACTTCCTGACATCCCACTGGCTACCGATATGATTGGAGGGGGGACCATGCGCCTTTGCCCAATCTGCGATGGCTACGAGGTCATCGATAAGCGTGTCGCAGTAATGGGCCCAGCGAAAGACGCCGCGAAGAAGGCGCTGTTCATGCGAACCTACACCCGCGACGTTACCGTACTCGCGACTGACGGGAAGCGTGGAATAGACGGATGTTCAGGCCCACTGATCCGGGAAGCCGGAATCCGGTTCAAGGCCTGCATTCCGAACTCGCTCCGCCCCCTTGGCGAACACGCCGTCGTCCTGCTCTCCGACGGAACGACCTGCACATTCGATTCGGTCTATCAAGCGATGGGATGCAGGACCGGGGCTAAGTTTGGAATCGACCTCGGGGCGACGTGCGACGACCTGGGCTATCTCATTGTGGACGCACATCAGCGAACCGTTGTGCCCGGTCTCTATGCCGCTGGTGATGTGGTGAACGAAATCAACCAGATCGCGGTCGCGTTCGGTCACGCGGCGATCGCGGCCACGGACATTCACAATCACCTTGCAGACCCCAACCGCAGCTTTCGTCATTGATCGCTATGCACCTTGTTCAGATACTGCTTCCCTGCATGGACAACGGCGGCCAGCCTTTCCCTCAAGAAGACTTCGACAGGGTAAAGGAAGAGCTGGCGAGCCGCTTCGACGGCGTTACCGCCTATCTCCAGGCTCCTGCCGACGGTTTGTGGAGAAAGGGCGCCGAGTCAAACGCTGACAAGATCATCATCTTCGAAGTCATGACCGAGGAGATCGACCTGCTCGAATGGCGGTACCGCCGCGCGGCACTCGAGCGGCGTTTCCGGCAGGAGAAGGTGATTATCCGTTATATGCCGATCACGCTGGTCTAGCGCCCGGTGGTCGCGTCAACAGCTCTGGCGGGCGGATAGTTCCTTGACGAAGCTGGAGCAGCAAGCGGCTCGCCACTGCTCATTCATCAACTCGCGGCCGGCCTCCACCACATGGGTCGAGACGATGTCGGCGTGCCGCCCGCTCGCGCAGAGCGCGGTGATGACGCGCTTCACCTCCCAGGCGGCGACCGGATCGAGGCCGTTCAACCTCTCGTCGAAGATCAGAAGCGGCGCAATTGGCGGCGGCGCTGGCCAAGCTTGGCCGGTTGGACGAAGCGAGGGCTGCCGCCGCTCGCGTGATCGAGCTGCAACCAGCCTTTCGCAGCCGTGGTCTGGCCCGAGCCGCTTCACCAGTTCGGCTGCGTCGAGCAGCGCGGTGCGCCTGCATGTGAGGAATAGACAGGGCCGTCCGGCCGCATACTTCGGCCGAGAGTGTCGAAAGTGGCAATTTATCCGACATCGTGGCGATCCTCGTGCTGAAAGGGTCGTCGCCGCACCGAAAAGGATTATATTCCTGAGTGCCTGTCAGATGACAAGTGCTTCCAGGCCTCGCTCGCGATGCACTCTATCTGAGGCGTACGCGGCGGCACCTGTCAAGCAGGGTACCGTCCTCGGCACCTTTGGGAGGCAGTTCGCCGTTTGGCGTCTACCTAATTGCCGTAAGGTCAATCAGATTGCCGGCGGCGACGGCTTGGATTGCTTGCAACAAAGTGGTGCGCGGGGAGTTTTGGTTTTGTCCAACCGGCCAGCCCACCATGACCAGGTACCATTTTCACGTCGACAACGGCACATTCACTCCCGACCGTGATGGGATCGATCTCCCGGATTTAAACGCTGCGCGAATGGAAGCCGTGCGCGCAGCCGGCCAGATGATAGACGACAGCAAGCAGTCGTTCTGGGAGCACGCGAAGCCCTGGGTCATGCATGTCACGGATGGCGACAATCATCTCCTGTTCACGCTTGAATTCGTCGCGAAAGTCCCCTCCGGCAACGCGCTCTACATTCCTGAGAGAGATGGGTTACAGTCATAAAAGCCGCCGACCGACAGCCAAGGGAACGACCCCGCGTGGCGCGCTTGGGGGGGTGCTGGCACGGTATGGCGACCGCGCGAGTGCCAAGGATTAATTCTCACGCAAGCTTTAGCTAATAAACTTGCCTAAGCCGCTATTTACGGGAGGCACGGTTGGATCAAACCACGAGGCTTGAGAACCTGGAATTTGCGCAGTCCATGCTGACGGAGATCCGCCGGAACGCTAGCGCTTCCGGCGAGCTGTTCCTCACATATTTGATCGATATAGTAGCTGCCGAAGCTCAAAAACGTGCCCACGACCTAAGGTTTCAAAATCGCTCAGGCAAGACGATGCCCGGCCTGGGGGACGTCTAGAGCGGACTAGGCAGGGCAGGCCGGGCCCTTACCCCGTGATGCGGCGCGGGGCAGGCTGACAGTATGCGCCGCTCTTGACCCTCCCGCATTAACAATTTTAACACCGCCTAAAGAAAAGCCCGTCGCAGCTAATGAGCGTAAGCGACGGGCCTTCCTGCGATTTGCGCGGCTAACACCCCTCCAAGGGACCGACCGCTGCACCAATAATTCATCAGGGTGAAAAATGTTCCATTTTGCTACATGCTGTCGAATTCTTCGCTGATCCCTTGGCCGTACTACCGTCGCGTTTGCCTTCAGCAGGTCGTCAGCCAGGTCGCTGACTGCGATCGGGTCATCGGACATCACGTTCGGCAGGTAATTTGCCATCCGACGATCGATACGGAACGCAAGAGAGCCCGCAGCAGGGAGCGCTGCAGGCCCTCCGTCGGGGGTCTCAGCCCGACACGACGCTTAGACCACGCCAAGGACGCGTCGCGCCCACCGAACATCAGCATGATCTAAATGTTCCAGGATCAATGCCGATCAGTCACCCGAAAAGCGACCAGCCCGAGGATCATGCTGGCAAAAGAGTATACCCCTGCGCCTCAACCACCTGTTGGACTGCTCCGGTGTTTTTCAATGCCTTCCCTTCAGGCAGCGCGCTTCCCGCACGAGCGAAGCCCAGTCCGAGCCGATCATCTGGATGAGATCTCGTGCCTGTTTCTCCGTGACGCCTGTCTCTTTCACCAGCCGCCGAACCAGGAGATCAGCCGCCTTCTCCTTGTCATCGCTACCGTCCCGACCCATCCGAAGCTCCGCATCTGCGATGCCAACCAGCAGCTTCGAAGAAGGTTTCACCCGCTATGCAAAAAGCAGCCCTCCAACAAATGTGATAGCTCCCGAGCCGGCAGAGGCGTATTTGTCGAAAAGTCGTCCGCCTTCCCCGGCACACGGACGCTTGGAAGTCAACTTAGGTGCTTTCGCCATTTTCGTGGAGAAGCCCTATGAACAAACACTCGGCTAGTTTCATTTCCGCTTTTGAATTCGACGTAATCCGCGAGGCGTTGCGACGGTCGATAGCAGACGACCGCATCCCACCGGAAGAGTGGGAAAAATGCGCAGCTAACCTGATGCGGTGTTTTGTAGGCACAGCGCCGAGCGAAGTGGTTGCTGCCTTGCTCAACTCAGTAGGGCAACTAAAAAGCCAGCCGACCGACGCCGACGGGCTATAAAACAGCACGGGGCCGGGGTCAGCCGGGCACGACAACCGACGATGGCGGAACAGCAGTCACAGCGCTGAGCTTGTCACGCTTCTTCAAGGTCGGCTTCTCGTATGTCTTCTTCATGGGAATCCCCCCGTTGATCACAGAAACTTGATAGAAATGACCTGCGCGACCGGTGGTTGTCAAGCTGACAAAAAAGCCCGCCACCCAGAGCTGACGGGCGCGCCTTACGAATCTGCAGATGATCGTCGCCTGGTCATCTTGTCCCCTTGGATGAAGCGATCCATTCGCTCATGCAGGGTCGAAACGCTGCCTTTCAGATCGCGGACGCCCGTGATCACCTCGTCGCGGAATTCACGGATGCCATCCTTTGTGATGTAAGCATCGCGCCGGCCTTGCCAGAAGGGGCACAGACTTTCACCGCGGGCGTCTCCAGCGCCGGGCGGTCTTTCGGCCAAAAGCTCGGCAGCCGCCTTTATCGCCGGCGGCGTTTTCGGCTTCTACGTCGTGCAGTCGGTCAATGACGAACACACCTTTCTCGGTCGCGACGGCGTCGGCCAGGTCGTCGACATCACCGTCAAGATGCAGAAGTCGGCGGCACCCGCCCCGACCGATCTCTTCGCCTCGCACTGCTCGCCTGAAGGGGGCGAAAAAACGATTACGTGGAACCGAAGCGGCGTCTGAAGCGTATTAGGCCAAATGAGGGGATGGGAATTATGGACGGCGGCTCGATTCTTGTCGTTGAAGACGAACCCCTCATCCTTATGGATATCGAAGCGGCACTGGAGGAAGCTGGCTTTGGCGTGACGGGGATGACCAGTTCCGAAAGTGCCTTGACTGCATTCGGCGCAGAGCCCGACACGTTCAAAGCTCTGGTTACCGACATTCGTCGAGGCCCCGGGAAATCCGGTTGGGAGTTGGCTCGCGAAATCCGGGCCAAGAAGCCTGCTCTGCCGATAATCTACATCAGCGGCGACAGCGCTGAGCATTGGCCTTCCGAAGGCGTCCCCAACAGCCTCATGATCTCGAAACCGTTCTTCATGCCGCAAATCACGACCGCGTTGGCCAGCCTGCTCAACGATCAGCAGCCCGGCGACAACGCTTAGCTGCAAGCGCGCAACTGGACCCGCACTATGACAGAAACTGTCACCGTCAAGTTGGAAGGCATGACTATGTCCGCTCTTCTGGCGAGGCACTATCGCCAGGTCTTCTCCGGTATTGTGGCGAAGACGTTCGCGATCAACCAGGACAACGGCAAGCCTGAACTGGATGTTTGCGGCTATTACTTCTAGGAGATTTCAGGTCGTTTTGTCGACCGGATTAGGGTTTAAGGCTTCCTGGAGGTCCTATATTCGGATTCCCAAGGGAGAACGTCGACGTCGGGCTGGAAACCCGAAGCGATGTATTCGTCCCGCGAAATGTAACCGCCCCTTGATCCCTCGATCACACAGATAAATGGCGAGACGCCCGGGCATCGATAAATGCCAACCCACTTCGGCGCTGTGCTCTTCATTATCAAAGAGTTTCATTACCCGTGATTGGTGTCGCCATCTATTCTGATGATAAACGGCCGAACGCCCTGTCCTAGCGGCGTACAAGAGGCCGAGTCATTGCGTTTGATCCCGGAGCCCGAAACGCCTAATGCTAAGTCTCATGAATCAGACATTTGATCTCCCAAGCCTGGGCGCCTATGCCAATTTCTGCGAAGTGCGGACAAAGTTGAAAAGCGAAGGGTACGATATTTGGCAGTTGGAGGGGCTTGCCCTCCGAAGGCAAATCATCAGCTCATTAAAACTGCGAGAGAGAACGCCAGCAAGATCTAGACGTTTTGCTATCTCCGCTTCGGCGCTGATTTGACAAAATCCCCTGGTCCTCCTCTGCAATGCTGAATTCGTGGACGGTGCCTTCCCATTCGTCGACGACTCGAAACCAGTGCTCTTTCAAGGCTTTGGTAGAGATCGCCTTTCCAGTCAGGGTCTCAGCGGCGGTGAGCGCATCGGGTGCCTCTGCAGATGTCGTGGCAACGATGCGTTCGCCGTAGAACTCTTCGATTTGAAAACGCGCCATCGGAAACCTTCTGAATCCAATGGCAACGCTCCCCGAAAAAGAAGGTTCAAGGGTCACAACTAAGATCAGCGGAACCTAATATGCGGCTCATGCTGAGGGAAAAATGAGCACGCGCGGCGCCAATTTCCTCGACCGTTGGATGGCAGAGCATCTGCCCGGCCCGGGGACGGATGACCCCGCCGCGATAAGCGATCTGACCGACCAAGCGATGGAAGCTGCGGACCGAGAGGGCATTGAGGTCAGCGAGATCTATGAGGAAGTCGGCAGCGTGTTCGAGGTGATCGCCGAGGCGATGCAGCAGCGCGAAGGCAGCCCTGCCGACAAGATGGTCCTCGATCTCCTGGCGGCCCCGCTCGCACGGGAAGCAAGCATCACCGAAAAGCAGGCCGGCGAGCTGATCAGGACCGTCGGCACCAACTGGAATTCACTGCTTAATGAAGCTCACTTCCTGAAAGAATTTGAACGTCGGCTGGGGCAGGAATAATCCCTCAGTGGTGCGGCGACCCATTCACGAGGATCGCCAATGTCAAACACATATCCCTTCGCTTGGCAAGAAGCTAGCGGCCGGAACGGGCCTGTCGGTCTATTGCCTCACATGCAGGCGCACCGCGCTGCTTGACGTAGCCGAATTGGTGAAGCGGCTCGGGCCAGACCACGGCTGCTTGCACTGGGATTTGGTGAGGAGTGGATTTACTGTCACGAATGCCGTGCCGCCGGCCGCGATGATCGAAACCTGCAATTCACCAACCATGCCATGACGCCAGAGCAGCGGAAGAGCTGGACGCCTGCCCCTAGCGGCCCGACAGTTCCGATTTCTGGTTTGCGTTGGTTGAACCGCCGGGCCTAACCGACTCGGGTAGGGTGGCTGAGTCGGCTGCAGACGAGGGTAAATTAGCAGCGCGCCATAGATATAACTTTTGATGGTTCCACCGGGTTTGCTCAATCTCGCCCCAACCTGCCTCAACCTGACGAGCCGCGCGCAGTCGGGGGCATCTAGTGAAGCCTGCTATTCGGAGGCTTAGCGGTCAGCCACTTCAGTCTGATTTCATCAACCCCCTTCTGAAGTTCCAGCGCGAGGCGGACCATGGGATCAGAAATCGTGGCAGCGTCGGTCGGGCCCGGCAACGGCGCCGGCCCTGTGGACTTTTCCGATGCTGCCCGACCCGATTTAGCTATCAGCTGTGAGAGGTGTTTTCCGCTGAAACGCGTGAACTTGTTTCAATAGGTCCAGGAACTTCAAAGCTCGGCCGTTGGGAGATTTTTTGACCGCAGTCGGTCTATCCGTTCATGCTGACTCGCGATATGCCGTTCGCCATCCGAGACGGCGTCGCGCCATGCCGATGTGCTCGTGGAGAAGCATTGCCAAGAACGCGAAGAGGTAAATGTGGTTCTACAGAACGGGGCGGTTCGGCTTCCTCGATTCCGGCAAGCTGTTACACGGATTTGCAGCCAATGCGGCTAAGCGCCAGTCTTTTTGGCACGTCTCCCTTGCCAGCAACCCATTGCGATCATCATCAGTGGTCGCTCGACCTTCCCTCGCGGCAAGCAGATAATCAGCTCTGTTTGTGCGGTAATCTTCTTTTTTTGCAGACATCGTTTCCTCCGGATTCCGCAGGCATTGCCCTCCTTCTGGCCTGACGGGGGAGCCCACTAAGCTTCCGATAAGTCGCGCGAGTCCACCAATTGAGGATTGTGTAAAACGATATATCCGGGCAGCGGCTCAATCATAGGGCAATCTCGCGGCGCGGCTCGTCTATCATAGTGAAGCTGACATGCCGCCGATCTTGCTCGAACTCGCATGAGCCGATCCGCCGACCTGGAGCATGCAGTTTGTTGCGCGTCTCGAGACTCGATCGTGACTTTCAGCGGGCTGCGCCGCCATGCTGATGTGTTCATGGAGAAGCATCGCCCGAAAACGCAAGTGGTGAAGCGGGGTTCCTGTGCGAACGGAGCCTGCCGAAGGCCCTCTGCCCGTGAGGCGCCGGCCCGGCAGGCCAGCTCAGGACGGCTGCCGGGCCGACAGTGGGGCTCTTAAGGGAGAGCCCGCACAGGCAGCAGAACCATATTAATACTCGCCAAAGCACACCGTCATGCGAACGAACGATTTGCTACCTTACGAATTCGTAAAGTATCTTCTCTCGACGACTTTAGCCACGACAGCGTTCACATGCGATTGTCTGCTCAGCCTGCGCGGAAGTCAGGATCACCGAAATGCATATACTCAGCGCCGCTGCAGATTGAGGATGTGCGGATCGACGAAAACGGCGATGTGACCGTCTCGATTGTTGCTGACGACATCTACTCGAAGAATTCCAAGCAGCGCTATCAGATCACGCTAACCGAAGCGGAAATCGGCATTCTCTTCCGTGGCGCCGGATGGCGCTTGCGAGCATGACACTTGCGAATAAGTCACCACTACTTATGCATCATCCGCGCATTCACACGCGAGGCGAGCCCGCGCTCAAGCTTAAATGCAGACGCGCCTCTTCGGTCTCACTTCAAAGGGCGAACGAACCGCTACTCGACCTTAACGTCGATCGTGATGCTGTATGATGCGCCTTCGTATGTGTGTACCGACAGGGCGACTTTGTCCTCGCCTTTGAACCCCGGCTTCGACCGGTACAGCACTTTTATGCCGTCCACCTTACGGAAATTGCATTTCCATCGAATGTTGCTTTTGGCGAAGTGCGGAAATGTCTTTGCATTAATGATCGAGATTTTGCCATGGGTGGTCCGGAAACAGCCTTCAGATCACCGGGCCCGCGTTCGAGCAGTCTGGGTTAACGCTCGACCCCTCATAGATGTCGATTTCTTTCCCCGAAAGCGCTGTCCTCTCAAGGGTTTTCGTGTTCCCCCATGCGGCGGCCCGGCCTGCGCCAAGTCCCAAAACAAGCGCGATCCCAACAGCAGTAACGCGATAGACCATTTTTATTGCCCCGTCATTGAAGTAGACACCCCCGGAAGGGTTGTAGATGGGGCCTGCGCAAAACACCACGATCCATTGTGCCTTCCGGGCATCAAATGATCGTTATTGCCGAAGGCCAACAGAAGGCGCGTACGCCATTGGAACAAGGCTGTGAAAGCTTGCCTAACTGCTGTTGCTGGCGATGTAGCTACCGATGACGTTCGCACCGCATTTGACGCTGCGGCTAGGAAACAAGGCATCCTTTTTGGACTGATGCGACGCGATTGCAAACCCTCAGATAATTGAACACAATCCGATTCATTACAGCGGCAACCCCAACGTACAATCTTGCCCCTGGTGGCAGTTGCGTCCACCGTTCCAGGCAAAAGAAAAAGAGCCCGGCGCGCGTCTGCTGGGGTCGCGCCGTGGCTCTTGTTGCGTGAGGCGGTTCCATGCGCGTGGGAACCAACCCACGGTTTTACAACCTATCGCCGTGGGGATTGGTTCCGTCAAAATTTCTGGGTGCTTGGGGGAGGACGCCGGTCCTCTCTCAGAACCTGATTTTGAAGCATGTCCAACACACGATGAGCCGTTCCGAAGTCAAGATGCCGGAGGACGATACCTCCTAGCTTTGCGATCTCGCCAGTCCGAGTATCGAACACTTCCCAGAATCCGGCAGGGTTCTCGCGTTTGGAGTATCTTTTCCGCAGGCGCCGGCCCGCTCGTGAGGCTCACGAAGGCTTAGGCTCAAGAGGCGGCGCATTCGGGTCGGGGCAATCAGACCATTTCTCACACGGAGCGGGACGATCGCTAACGCCGCCGTAACGTTCCACAAGCTTTGCGAATCCGTAGGCGAAGGCGAAAAGAAGCGCCAGAACAACCATTATTCGAACGGCCATGGGGGATTGTAGCAGGATCCTGCTTAGCATTGAGCATATCGCAAATTGCAGTGTCCTCGATGCGACCATCCATCCGCAGATTCTATCAGCGGCAATGACCTGTCGGGTGCGTAAAAGGTCCGCGATCATTGAATGACGGAGTGCGTGAGCCGTGATATATGTCCAGCCGCAGCGGACTTGGATGTCGTCTGGCCGGCGCTTTTAAGAACCCCAAGCCCCCCGCCCCCTTTGTGGCGCCGGCCTAGGACCTTACCCGGAACGCTCTGTAGCAATCCCATCATTTCCGCCAAGCTGGGGACTACCACCCCCGAGCAGGTCAGATCCGCCTTGGTCGCTGCGGTGACGGGCGCCGACATAAGGATCGATCCCGCAGTGCGTCTGTATTGATCCGGCAACAGACTTCTCGACACCCGATGAATTCGTGACGGCCACCGAGCGCCAATGAATAATGTAATTACCCTCCGTGGCGAAACGCCTCGTCAGGTCGCGCTCCCAATTTGGTGGGCCTGAAGCCTGTCGTGACAATCCTTGCCTGTTGGACTTCGGCGGTCGTGGTTTGCCCCCATTGTTGTGATGGCAGCGCTCGTTTCGGCTAGACGTGCTTGGGCCTGACTGTTCGCTTCTGGGTGGGTGCCGTGTTCGCCTTTGTTGCCTCGCTGGCAAGCCTGGCCAGCCTCAACCGTTCGGTCTTCTGGTCCCGCGCGGCCGCTTCGCCGTTGGTGATTTGGCGGGCTGCCCGGGTGGTGGCGTCCTGCTTCGTCTCGCTGGCGGTTGGCTTGGGCTTGAATATCCCTTGCGGTATTTCGGGGTGTCGCATGTGCGGGTCTCCGATCATCAAACGAAAAAAAGGCCGGGACTTGCCCGACCTCTCTGATCTGCGCTCTGCAGCCGGTGCCAGTACATCCGTGGTCAACGACCAGCGCACTAGCTTATGCGGCCTGCAGGTTCTCGGCCGCGCTCTTGCCGTTGCGGTTGTCCTTCACGAGGTCGAAGCTGAGCTTCTGGCCCTCGACGAGCGAACGCATGCCGGCCCGCTCGACAGCGGAGATGTGGACGAACACGTCCGGCTTGCCGCCACCCTGCTCGATGAAGCCGAAGCCCTTTGTGGCATTGAAGAACTTTACGGTTCCAGTATTCATGACGATTTCCTTTCAATCATCCATAGAAAGTTGCCTGCCGCGCAAGACACACGACAAACGGTTCAGATCGATTTTGAGAGGAGAAGATCGCCGACGACGCTGTTCGCGTCAGAAACAAAGTTCGACAGCCAAGATCGATCCTGCAACATAGGCCTATCCGGTGTTCTAAACAAGGCACGGTCGGGAATAATTCTTCAACTAAAGCGAGACTGCGCCGTCCGCTTTCCCAACCCGGATGGTGGGATGGAACCCTTCATCCCATTCGCCCTTTCTGCGCTGCCAGTTCCGGCTTGGAGGACCATGAAAATGCTGGCTGATATTTTGGAGCATACCCTTCAGGACGTCTATTACGCCGAGAACGCATCACCAAGGCATTGCCCAAAGTGGCACCTCCAGGAGACCAAGGGACAGATCAAGAAACTGGGCAAGTGTTCAAGTCGATCGGCAAGAAGGCTTCCGGCGAGAAGTGCGACGCCATCAGGGTCTCATCAAAGAGGAAGCGTCGGGAACAGCTCTCGACGCCGGCCTGCTGGCTGCCTGCCAGGCGGTCAAGCACTACGAGATTTCCCGGTACGGTTCCCTGCGGGAATGGGCAAAGGATCTCGGGCTTGACGAGGCGCACAAGCTGCTCAGCGAGATCCTCGGCCAAGAGAAAGCGACCATGTTTGTTTCATTTCGGGACCAAATAGCTGGCGTCGGTTTTGCAACGATAAGGATTTTCGGAGGTGATCCGATCATGCCGAGGTTCTTTTTCGATGTGTCCGAAAGGGGCGACGTGTACCACGATGCGCGGGGGACAATTCTCCCAAGCTTTGGAGCCGCCAGGCAGAGGGCCTTCGACATCGTGCGCAAGCTCCGGCCGGGGCCGCGCGACCAGACCGATGCAATCTGCACAGTCCGTGATGCGGGCGGCCATCTGCTAACGCAGGTTAGCTCCGAACGCGCCAGGTGAACCAGCGGGTGAACGTGAGTTCGGGACCCGCGGGGACGGTAGTGTCTCAGTGTAAAATTTGAGGCTGCACAGGCCGTTGCCGCAGCCTTCCTCAGGACCGACGCGCGTGCTGATCTCGGTACAAGCGAAGCCCTACAGCCGCGCCCCTTCATCATTCATTCATAATATCAGCAGATTCTCATTAGCGGGCATGCTGATGCTCCTGAAAGCAACACCAATCTATGGGCAGGCTGGCGGAATTCGGGCGGCGGCGAAACAGACACGGGTGGGGGAGGAGGACTGACCAATGTCGAATAGAGAAATCGGAACATCCCGTTCGCTCGGGATGCGTGTCGCCGAGCTGAGAACCAGGATGCGGGAAGCCAAGATCACCGAGCATGAGATTAAAGCCTTCCAGAAGGTCGCGGCCATCATGGGGCGCGGCGAAGGCTCTTTACGCATCGACGCGGACGATCTGATCGCCGCGTCCTTTCTCACCGAGTTGATGGGCGAACCAGCGCTGAATTGACAGCTTCTCGCTACGGCGCTTTGGCGCCTGTGGATGGCACGCATGATCACCGGATGCCAGCGCCAGAAAGGCGGACCATGGTCCGCCTTCCCCTAGCATAGATGTCAGAACGAGTTAGCCACCCATCTTCTTGACCAGAGCGCAGAAACCGGCATGCGCCTTGTTGAGCGTGGCATCGCCGCAGTCGATGGCGCGCGCAGGATGCCGGCTCGGGCACGATCGAAGGCGAGCCTCCGGCCGAGCCGGAAGGAACGGCCGTGATCGAGTTGCGCACCGGACAGCGAGATCAGCAGCGGCACGAAGCGGGAGGTGACATCCGGCCGCCGGCGACGACGCGGAAAATGCCCTTTTCACAGACCGCCCTCCGAAGCCCCGTTGGCAATTCAGGGTGACGATGCGGCCGACCGGCAGATACGGAGCCGATCCGTCGAGGTCTTGGTTAAGCGCGATCGTCTTCGCCACCATCCCGGAAAAGACCTTGCCATAGTGCCGCGTCAGAAGAGCGGACAGCGTCACGCCTCCCGATTGACGGTGACAGTTCTGTCATGAATGGAACCTTCAGCGCGGGCGGGATGCCGGTGATCCTGGAACAAGACCGTTCCTTTGCTCATTGAGCGGCAAGAAGGGAGACAGCGAATGCAAATTCAAGCAATCTATGCGGCCCTGGCGACGGCAAACATGGATCGCGCGGAGCAGTTCTACACCCAGCTCTTCGAAAGAAGGCCTGATGATCGTCCCATGGATGGTCTGATCCAGTGGCGCGGCGTCGCAGGGGCGAACATTCAAATCTTCCATGACCAGGAGCATGCAGGTTCGGGAACCATGACTGTTGTCGTGCCGAAAATGGACAAGGCCCGCCGATCGCTCGAAGAAATTGGCGTTAGCGTCTCCGGGGAAAAGCAGGGTGACTACGGAAAGATCGCGCAGGTCACAGACCCTGACGGCAACCTTATCACTCTTGCAGAGCCACCGTGGCGGCCTTTCCAGACATGATTGCGCCTACAGGTCGGCGCCCAGTGTCTTCTCGGTCAGCTCTGCTTCCATTTTACCTCGTGAGTAGCGAGAACAGCGAGGCGAAGACCTCCGGCGGAGAACCTCGATTTGTGGTGATCGAACCAACCTGGCGCCTAGCTGCCACGCTGAGGAAGCAACGCAGTCCGCGCCCGAGGGACTCGCCAGTGTCAATCGGCTTCATTGGGCGGACAAGACGTTCATCTTCATGTTCTCATCGAGCATACTTGAATTCATGCGTTCGACCGAGGCCATTCGCTCCTGAGCTGGCTGGCTGCGTCGTTCCGCTGCGCAGCCGCGGGTTCCATCGATGCGGCTTCTCTGGGAGCCAGGCCGCATAGTTCTTGCGCAGCACGGCAAGCACCTGCGCACGCCCGCTAAGATCGACGAATTCGATGTGATCGGCAAACTTGGTGACGTTGGTTGCGACTTGGTCGAGGAGTATTCCGCATCGCCTCCTATGCGCCACCAGCCGATTGAGATGCCAGCGCGCCTGCTTCGAAATGCTCGTAGGCGCGCCGGAAAAGCGCCAGCCGACATGTGCATGACCGAACCGCCCGTGTGTATGGCGGCAGTCTGTTCGGCAAGCGCCTGGGTGCCGCCGAGGCCGATCCGGCAAAATGCCGGAGGAACATCTGCTGCACCTGATCCTGCGGGGTTGCGCCAGTTGCCATTCGAAGCTCCGGCAAAAGGGAAATGAAAGAGGCGCAAACGCATTGGTCATCACACCGGGCCGGACGTGTTCCCGTCGCTTTGCAAACGACTTCTGAGCCGCGAAGTCTGCAACTACATCATAAGCCCTTCGCTATAGGTGGCGACCCATACCAGGGTCATTACGACTTCTTGGTCATTTCCATCACGGCTACCTCATCTCACATGACGCGCCGAATTTATCGCACAACCAGCAGAAGACGCCCACCGTCACGGATGAGTTCCAGCGCCAGTATTGCGCGCTGGCCAGCGATCGCACTGCGCAAATCGTGCACGGAAGAGATCGGCTTGCGGTTGACCGCCACGATCATGTCGCCCGTCCTCAGCCCCGCTCTAGCCGCCGGGCTAGCGGGCTCGATGCTCTCGATCACGACACCGGCTGCGCCTGCCCGCTGGGCTTCCTCAGCCGAAGCGTCACTCATCCTGGCGCCCTGCAGGAGGGTGCCTGCCAGCGTCTCCGACCCGCTTTCCTGTGCGGCGATCGTCACGTCGATCGTGACTTCGCCATTACCGCGTTTGACGGCAAATTTGACGGTATTTCCGGCAGGGGTGAGGCCGATGCGGTTTCTGAGGTCGGTCGTGCCTTGCACGGGATGTCCGTCGATTGCGGTGACGACATCACCGACCTGCAAACCAGCCTTCTCTGCCGACGAGCCGGGTTCGACATTGGCGATCACCGCGCCGCGGAGGTCTCCGAGTTGCAGCGCCTTTGCGAGGTCCGGCGTCAAATCCTGAATGCCGATCCCCACCTTTCCGCGCCGCACCTCACCGTGGGCGATCAACTGCTTCATCACGGAGACAGCCATGTTGCTCGGCACGGCGAAACCGATGCCGACATTGCCGCCGGCTGGGCTGAGGATAGCCGTGTTGATGCCGACCAGCTTGCCGTCCAGAGTAACCAAGGCGCCGCCGGAATTGCCCGGATTGATCGAGGCGTCGGTCTGGATGAAATCCTCGTAACCCTCGATGTTGAGTCCACTGCGGCCAAGCGCGCTGACGATGCCGGACGTCACGGTCTGGCCCAGACCGAAGGGATTGCCAATGGCTACGACATAGTCGCCGACCTTCAGGGTGTCTGAATCGCCGGTCTCTATCTGCGTGATGTTTTTAGCGTCGATCTGAAGCAGCGCGATATCGGTGTCCTTGTCGCTGCCGATCAGCTTTGCCGGGAATTGCCGGCCGTCCTTGAGGGTCACGGAGATTTCGCTGCCGTCCCCTACGACGTGATGGTTGGTCAGAACATAGCCCTTCGCCGAATCGACGATGACGCCGGAGCCGGCGCTCATCCTGGCCTGCGGCAGCTGCTCCGGCCCGAAGAAACGCCGGTAATTGGGGTCGCTGAAAAGCGGATTGTCTTCCTTGGGGGCTTTGGAAACGACCGCGATGTTGACGACGGCCGGTGTGACGCGCTCCAGCATGGGCGCAAGCGTCGGCAGGCTGGATGCCTCAGCTGGTGCAGTCGTTTGCGCAGCAACGGGTGCGAGGGTGAAGAAAATGGCCCCCATCGCAACGGAGACGACGCGGAGCTTCGGTGCGAGAGCGAACATGGCTTGCCTCCCTGACCTGGTGATGTCATTGCTATCTGCGGGGCTAAGCCCGCGGGGTTTGAAAAAGCGGGCCCGGAATTGCTCCAGACCCGCTCCGCTCGTAGGCACACCTTATGCCGCCTTGCGCACGCCTGAATTAACTTGGTCAGCCGCAACCTCCCGTTCGAGCGCGAGCAGCGCCTGCTCGACCTCGTCGAGGCGCGAGGGACGGTTGTTTTCAGGCATGCCCTCATTGGTCGCCAGATCGATCAGATACTCCGTCCAAGCCCAGTTCATCAGGATCGAGCGCTTGGCCTCCAGCGTCAGCTTCGGATCGCGGGCCACGCCCATGGGCGACGTCCAGCTTTCCGGACCGGACGGATCGTTGCGGTTTGCAGCGCCGTCGAGGGCGCGCCCGTAGCTCTCCTGAAGTGCGCCAAGTCCTAGCCGGTCGAGTGTCATGTTGGAAAAGCCGTAGGTCGACCTTCCGGGCTTGGCAGGCCTCGAATTGGTCGCCCCATCGTCAGCCTGCTCCGTCGGGTTCTGAACGACATAGGACAGCCCCTGTCGCTCGGCGTAGCGAACGGCCGACTCCAGCGTCGGGAAGTTCAACTCGACTTGGGTAAGCGTATCGCGGCTCCCGGTGTAGCCCATCAGCGGCTCGATAAAGGGCGCGGTGCGCCGCTCGAAAACGAGACGCCAGCCGCGCGAGCGGGCCGCGCCGGAAGTCGTCGCCGCGCGGGACGGCTTGTAGATCCGTGCGACGGCGTCGCCCGAGAAGGTCGAGCGTCCCATCGAAAGGGGCTTCTGCCGGTTGTCGTTCGACGACCACCACTGCGGGATTGGTGTTCTGGTTGATCCGTTAACCTGTCTCTCCATCATTCATCCCTCCCTTTTTGGCAAGGACGCTGCCGCCGGCGGCCGGCCGCCGGCGCCTGCCGCGCGTCAGCTCTTGATGGCGATGCGCTTTACCTGCGACTGCGCCTTCTCGCTTTTGGGCAAGGTCACGGTCAGCACACCATTGCTGAAGCGGGCATCGACCTTGTCTTCCTTGACCTCGTAGCCGAGCGGGATACGGCGCTCGAAGCGGCCATAGAAGCGCTCGGAGAACCGCCTGTCCCTGTCCGCGGTTTCGGAGCGCTTCTCGCCCTTCAGCGTCAGCACGCCGTCGTCGAGCAGGACTTCGATGTCCTTCTCCTCAAGACCGGGCACCTCGGCCGTCACCTTGACCTCCGTTTCGCCGTCGGAAATCTCGACGCTTGGCCAACCACCGCTGAAGACGGAAGCGCCACTGAAGGCGGGTAGGGTCGAACCGAAGCCGCGGAAGACATCATCGAACAACCGGTTCACTTCGCGATGCAGCGACAGCAACGGATCACGGTCGCCAGCGCGGAATATGGTCGGAGCCTGATTGCCGTTGTTGCGGCCCCAAGGGATCAGATCTCGAACGCTCATTTTTCTTCTCCTTCGTCCGTTGCGATTGACAATGCACCATTCTGCGCCGGGCCCATGCACCCGCGCGCGTGCGCTTGCGGAATGCCTTAGGCGGCCGGCTTCTCAGCCTCGATCTGCTTCGGCGAGGACTTCGACGTCGTCTTGCCGCTCGTCGCGATTTCGATCTGGCGCGGCTTCACCGCTTCAGGAACTTCGCGCTTGAGATCGATCGTCAGCAGACCGTTGACGAGCCTGGCATTCACCACCTTTACGTGGTCGGCCAGCTCGAAACGGCGCTGGAAGGTGCGACTGGCAATTCCACGATGAAGATACTGGCCATTCTCCTCGCCCCCCTTCTGGCCGGACACCAAGAGCATGTTGTGCTCCTGGGTCAGGGTCAGATCGTCCTGGCTGAAGCCAGCTACCGCCATGGTGATGCGGTAATCGTCCTCGCCGAGCTTGGCGATGTCATACGGAGGCCAGCTGTCGATGGTTTCGCCGCGGCTCGCGGCTTCAAGCGCGCTCAGCATTCGCTCGAAGCCGATGCTCGACCGGAACAGCGGGGTGAAATCGAGAGTGGTTCTCATAGCCACATCCTCCTCTGAGCAACATGGGTACAAGACTGCCGTCGGCGGATGCCGCTTCGCCGACATGCCGGCCCCAAGATGGGCCTCCGGCGGAGTACGATTTAGTTCAGCGGTGTCGGCGTTCAAGAGGCCTTGCAGAAGGTGCCCATGCAGAGGGGCGCCAACACCAATAGGAGACGCGCCGTTCCGGTTGACTTTCCGGGTATGAAGGGTCTGTAGTCTGCGCGGCTCGGTCGCTTTGGGCCACCGTTTTCTCCGTCCAGGAGAGCCGCAATAGCCTATTGCCCGCTTCCTTTGAAACCAGCGCACAAGCTCGAGCTCGGCGAGAATTAAGCTGCCCAAGACAACGAGGCGAGCCGCCGACACGCTGCAACGCCGGAATGCTTTTCTCCTCGATCGTGCTGTTGGCCAGTTCACCCGGTGCGGGCATTGCGGCGGGCGGGATGGCCTCGGGGCGGGCCGCGGGCGCTCGTCGCGTTGCTATCTATGGGGAAGCCCTATCCCTCGCTACCGCATTTGACGCGGCCTCGTCACCTTCCTGGTCGGTAGCAGCTAGATGGATGCCCGCCATTCCCTGCCTGGAGTGACGGGCATCTGATGCTTCATGGGATCAGGTCCTTGGTCCCATCATTAACCTCCCCTAGGGCGTTTCACCGTTTCACGGAAACGGCGAAACGCACTATCTATCTGTGTTTACGCAATTCCGGACGGAAAACCGCTCACACTTTTCCTGGAATTGCTCTAACCCAACGGCTAAGCCATCTTGAGTTGGATTTTGCGGGCTTTGGCTGGCGCCGCCTTCGGCAGCACTAGACGCAGGACGCCGTTCTTGTGCGACGCCTCGATGCCATCGCGGTCGATATCCTCAGATAGCGTGAAGACGCGCTCATAATCGCCGGCGCTATATTCGGCATAGACCTGACGATAATTCTGATGCTCTTGATCGGCCGCGTAGCCGCGGATCGCCAGTGTCCGTTTCTCGAGCGTGATATCCACTCCATCCGGGCCGACGCCGGGCATATCGACGAGAAGGACGACATTGTCCTGCGTCTCATAGATATCGGCCCGCGGCACGAATACGGGCCGCGAGCGGGTCCGTTCGCCGCCGACAGGCTTGCTGATGACCTGGCGATCGGTGGTCCTCAGTTCCTGAGCCATGGTTCCCTCCTCTCATCCCTTGATCTGGATCTTCTTCGGCCGATCCGCCTCCGGTCGCTGCAGTTCGACCTCGAGCACCCCATCGCCAAAACGCGCCTCGACCTGTTCCGGATCGACGCGGAACGGCAGTTGCACCGTCCGGGAGAAGCTTCCGTAGGGGCGCTCGCGTCGATGCCAGACGGATTTCTCGTCATCAGCACGAGATTCGCATTCGCCCTTCAATGTCAGTGTATTGTCGCGCACCGTAAGTTCTACCTCGTCGGGCGCGATTCCAGGCAGTTCGGCGGTCAGGGCTACGCTATCCTCGCCGACCCAAAGATTGACCGGGGGAAACTCCTGGGCGGCACTGGCCGTCAGGCCGGCCAAACGCTGGTTCACTTCCTGTTGCATGCGCCGCATTTCCAGAAACGGATCGAATCCGATGCGGCCCAAATCCGACAACAGCATGGCTATCCTCCTTCGACTGATGACCGGGCGCCGCAACGCGCGAAGCACGCGTGCACCGGAAGCGAACTGGATCGAAGGCAAGCGGGAGGCGATCAGGCAGAGACCGAAACGGCCAAGAGTCAACTCGCAACCGCGAGGAGAGAGGTTCGGGCAAACGCCGGAACACATCCTCCATGCGAGCGACATGAACCGAACTCGATCCATGATAGGACCGTTGTTCCCGTGCCAGGACCCATAGCGGCATCCGGCAAAAATGAGTTAGGGGCGGCTAAATTGCGTTTCAAGAGTGATCTTTGAGACGTTGCGCGATCGCCGACCGGGCCGCTTGTCTCTCTGGCCGAAGCGTCTTAACCAAGAGAAACCCGGCTGGAAGCGGCCGCAGCAGCTCACCTTCCGGCTTTGCCGGATGAGCCAGGCGGACCAGTTCTCGTTAAGAACCACCACCTCGAGGCCGTCAAGCCGCGCTTCGTTCCGAGGCGGCCCCTCGGAAGGCCCGCAGTGTGGTACGTTGAATTCAATGTCGCCGGCGGGAAGTCTGTGGCTCATCCCCGAGTTAGTCGGCGAGCGCAGGGGAGCTTTCCGTGCCGCACGCCCGTGGGGACCAGGTGCGCGATGGCGGCTCGGGACCCGATCCACGCGAGCTGCCGCCAAAGGGGCTGCGCAGCCGCCGACATCTTCATTCCGGATCTCCACATCGACAACATCAAGATCAAGACCCGGATTTCGGGTGAATTGAAATTTCTTGCCCGGCTCAGGATCGCAAGCGGCACCAGAGCGTTACAGGACCAACATCGAAACGACGCGGGCGATCGATTCCAGCGAGACGACAGTGGCAGACAGCGGTCCAAGCGAGGCGCCACCGGCCGTCGGCAGATCGCCGGCGGTGAAAGCTACGAGAGCAGGCCGAGGCCTGATCAAGCGGGTCGGCAATGATCGCGACAAGCTCAATACCGCCGCAGCGAACCCAAGCAATAGGCTGCGGAATGCGAATGACACATCGGACAGTTGTATTGGTGAGAGTTAGGATTGAGTAAGTCAGCGTCGCGTCGGCCCACAATCGAAGTGTCTTCCACTCGCCCTGCGAAGCCAGCCTCGCGCGACACGGCCAATCTCGCGCCACCTGCGTTCCGGCCGGTCCAGCTCGCAAAACTGGTGGACACCGTCCCCGCCGGCGATCGCTGGATCCACGAAATGAAACACGATGGCTACCGCATTCTCGTCGCCGTGGGCGGAGGCGAAGCGCGCGCCTATACGCGCTCCGGCCTGGACTGGTCTGGCCGCTTCCCCTCTCTCCTTTCGGAGGCACGCAAGCTCAAGGTTCGCTCCGCGCTCCTCGATGGCGAGGCAGTTGTCATGGACGCCGAGGGGCGATCGAGTTTCCAGGCGCTCCAGAACGCCTTGAAGGGCAATCCCGCGAGCATCGATTTTTATGCGTTCGACCTGCTCGAGCTCGACGGCGAAGACCTGACGAGGCTTCCGCTCCTGGAGCGAAAGAAGAAGCTGCAGGAAATCCTGCCGGCGAAGAGCCCCATCCTTCGCTACTCCGATCACATCCAGGGCCGGGGCGAAGAATTGCTGAACCGCTTCTGCGACGCCGGTCTCGAGGGGGTTATCTCGAAGCTGGCGGATTCGGACTATGTCGGCGCCCGCGATGGAAGCTGGCTGAAGATCAAGTGCATCAAACGTCAGGAATTCGTGCTCGTCGGCTGGACGCCGTCGGACAAGGATCGCGCGTTTCGATCGCTTATCCTTGGGGTCCATGACGGCGGAAAGCTGCGCTTTGCCGGCAAGGTCGGGACCGGTTTCGATACCGCCGAGATGGCGCGGCTGATGAAGATTATGGCGCCGCTCGAGCAGAAGGCCGCCACGGTCGAAGCGCCGCGCGCGGAGGTTCGCGGCGCCCACTGGCTGCGTCCGAAGCTTGTCGCCGAGATCGCCTATACCGAGATGACAAACGAAGGAACACTGCGCCATCCAAGCTATCTCGGCCTGCGCGAGGACAAGAAGCCGGAAGCCGTTGCGCTTGAGACGGAACATCACACTGCGACGCTGCCTCCGCCGGCGAAAAGCACGATCGCGATCAGCAATCGCGGCCGCGTCATCTACCCCGAATCCAACATCACCAAGGGACAGCTTGCAGATTATTACGCCGACGTCGCCGCGATCATGCTTCCCTGGGCGGGCAGCAGGCCGATCAGCCTTGTCCGCTGTCCGCAGGGCCGCGCCAAGAAATGCTTCTTCCAGAAGCATGACGCCGGGAGCTTCGGCGAGAAGGTCCATCATGTCGGCATCACCGAAAAGGACGGGCATGAGGAGCCCTATCTTTATATCGACGACGCCGAGGGGCTGATGACCTGTGTCCAGATGGGGACGATCGAGTTTCATGGCTGGGGAGCGCGCATCGAAGACGTCGAGAAAGGCTGACCGCCTGGTCTTTGACCTCGACCCCGACGAGGGGCTGGATTTCGAGGCTGTGCGCGCAGCCGCATTCCAGTTTCGGGATATCCTGAAATCGCTGGGTTTGACGACATTTCCGATGCTGACCGGCGGCAAGGGTGTGCACGTGATCGCGCCGCTCACGCCCCGGGCCGAATGGCCTGAGGTGAAGGCTTTCGCCTCCAGGCTGGCGCAGGCGGCCGCGCAGAGTGATCCGAGCCACTTCACCGCCGCGTTGTCGAAGGCGAAACGGAAGGGGCGAATCTTTGTCGATTATCTGCGCAACCAGCGCGGCGCGACGGCAATCATGCCGTACAGTGCCCGGTCGCGGCCTGGCGCTCCGGTCGCCGCGCCCATCACTTGGGCGGAAATGAAAACGATCGATGCACCTTCCCACTTTCATGTCGGCGATGCGCCCGAGCTGAAGAAGCGCGCCGCATCGAAGGCTCTCGCGGGATGGGGCCGGGCCGACCAGGTCCTGCCGGCACTGATGCAATGAGAATTGCGACCTATAACGGCCTATTTCGCGCTTCGTCTTGAACTTTGCTTGCCGAGCGACGTTGAGCGGGAGCAGACCCATCCAGCGGAGCCCAAATGACCAAATCAATTGAGAACTGGAGCGATACGTATGGCCCAGCCGAACTTGCAAAGTTGTTTGGTTTGACCATCGAGCAGGCGAGGATCGTAATCGGCTCGAATGGGCCTTCGAGACATGGTTGCGAGGTAGGTGCCCGAGCCTTCCGTAATGCTTTGAAAATGCGAAGCGGGCGGCAGCCATCCCGTCGCCGCAACGGCGGTTAGATGGCTTCTCTGTGCCGATCGAGAGGGCGTGCTTGTTCAATCTGGGGTTCGATCTCTACCCGGGAGCGCAGCAGCTGATCTTGCTTCAGGCATTTCGAACGCCAAAGGGGAAACGTTATCTCGACCGGAGGCCCGACGACTCGCCGGCGAAAAAGTCGAGCCGGCCGCGCTGGCGAGTGTCCTCCTGGCCAACACGTCGGTGAGCGAAGTAGCACGCGTGCACCGCAAGAAGATCAGTGCCGACTTGACGCCGTTGAACCCAGTGGGCGCTGTGGCAGCGATGATGCACCGCCGCATCCGCACGTCCGTTGCACCGATCCTTTATATCGCACAAGACACCCGTAGAGCCGAGCAGCTAGCAACAATCCTCAACGCGATGGCCGGCGAGTTGGCGGCTGCGTTCTATCCGCGCTGGGATGGTTCAGCGGCTGACGCTATTCCGGCGAGCGCTCAAGCGGTTGGACGGCGCATGAGCATCCTGCGAGGGCTGCTGGATCGAGACAAGCGGCCGCACGTGCTCGTCAGTACACCTGAGGCACTGCTGCGCCGTGTCCCTCCTCGTGACATCTGGAACAACGTTCACCTCGAATTCCACGCCGGCGACGAGGTGGTCGCGGAGGATGTTCAGGCTCGGCTGCAAGAGATCGGATATGTATTCGACGATCGCGTCGACGAGCCCGGCGAAGCAGCGATCCGTGGCCGGGTGATAGAGGTGTTCCCTGCCGCCTCCCCCCGCCCCTGCCGCATTGAGATAGAAAACAGCACTATCGTCTCGATCCGCTCCTATGATCCTTTGTCGCAGCGCTCAGTCGCGGAAGCCAGGCACCTCATTGTGGATCCGGCATCGGAATCGGTCCCGGTCCACGACACGTCGCCGGATGGCCTCACCCGGCCGAGCGAGACAATTTTCGACTATCTCGATGATGCTGAGGTGATCGCCGAACGTGGCACCAATCAGCGGGCTATGAATGCGATCTCGGCGCTGCAGGAAGATGGCGAGAACATGTCCGACTTCCTCTCCCGGGATGAGTGGGAATCCATCTCCAGCAAGATTGCTGCTGAGGTGGTAGACGATGTGGAAGCGGAGGCGCAAATACCGGTTTTCGCCCGAGAAGCCGATGCTGCCGGTGCCCTGCGATCTTTTGCGGAGAATCTGTTCGCAGACGGATTGCGGTTCGTTCTCATCGGACCGGCCGGACATGTGCTGCAGCTGTGGAGGCGGCGTGTCGAACGGGCCTTGGCGTTGCCGCTGGCTCCCCAGGACGATTGGGATGCTGTGTGCTCAGCGCGATCGGCGTGCCTGTATGTAGCCCCAATCGAGCATGGCTTTGTTGATCGTGAGGACATGTTTCTTTGTATCGCGTTAAGAGATCTTGCTGGACAGGCGCTCCCGGTTCACCAGCCTCGGAATGATTCATCGCACCATCCGGACGCCCAGCTCCGCTTCGGCGACGTGGTGGTTCATTTCGACCACGGCATCGGCATTCTGGAAGGGCTTGAGCCCGCAATCGGAGATGATGAAGCGCTGCGTCTGCGTTACGCCGATGACGCCATCCTGCTGGTCCCGCTGCGGGAGATCGGGAAGCTTTGGCGGTATGGCGGCGCCGAAACGGAAGTCACGCTTGACCGGCTCAAGGGCGAGGCCTGGAGACAACGCCGCGACGAGACAGTGGCGAGGATCGAGCAAACGGCCAAACGGATGGTGCGAATGCTTGGCGAGCGCGACCAACGCCGGGCAACGCCTCTCAACCCCGACCGGGTGAAATTTGAACGCCTCTGCGCCGGCTTCCCATACGATCTGACCTTGGGGCAAGCCGATGCCGCTGCCGCTATCGCCGCGGACCTCGCCTCCGGCCGGCCGATGAACCGGCTTCTTTGCGGAGATGTCGGCTTCGGCAAGACCGAGGTCGCCGTGCGCGCCGTAGCCTCTGCGGTCTTCTCGGGCCGGCAGGCGGCAATCGTCGCTCCGACCACGGTCCTTGCCCGCCAGCACTTCGAGCTGTTCAGAAGGCGCTTCAGGCGACATGGCATCGAGGTTGCAATGCTGTCTCGCCTGCAAACGGCGGCCGAGACCCGCCGAACGAAAGCCAGCCTGGCGGAGGGCTCAGTCCGAATCCTTGTGGCTACCCATGCCATCTGCGCCAAAGACGTCTGGTTCAAGGATCTGTCACTCGTCGTGATCGACGAAGAGCAGAGATTTGGGACGCGCCACAAGAAGGCCATGCGCGATCTGGCCCGAGGACAGCACGTTCTTTCGATGACAGCAACGCCCATTCCAAGGACACTACAAGCAGGCTTGGTGGGGCTCATGGATCTGAGCGTCATCACCACGCCACCAGTACGACGTCGCCCGATACGGACTGCGACGGTCACGTTCGAAACCGAAGTCGTGCGAAAAGCGCTGCGCGCGGAAAAGGAGCGGAGCGGGCAAAGCTTGATTGTGTGCCCGCGCATTGAGGACCTCGCTCCGCTTTCCAGACGCATCAACGATATTGTCCCCGAGCTTTCTCTCACGGTTCTTCATGGCGACATGTCAGCTGCGAAAATCGATCGTGCGATGCTCGCCTTTGGTGCAGGCAAGGGCGACATATTGCTGGCAACCAACATAGTCGAGAGCGGACTCAACGTTCCAGGAGCCAACACAATCATCGTTTATAAGCCCGAGCGGTTTGGCCTTGCCCAGCTCCATCAGTTACGCGGTCGCGTCGGGCGTGGCTCGCGCCGGGCAAACATGCTGATGGCGCTAGAACCCGGCGCTGAGGTGTCCGAGGGTGCGCGACGTCGGTTCCAGGCGTTGGAGCAGTTCAATGCTCTCGGCTCGGGATTTGACATCAGCACTCGCGACCTCGACATCCGCGGTGCCGGCGACTTGCTAGGCAAAGAGCAAGCCGGACACCTTCATGCAATCGGTTTGTCGCTTTATCGAAGCCTGCTCGAACGTGCTCTTGCCAAAGTTCGAGGCGAAAAAATAAAAGCAGCGAACCGCGCCGAAATTGACCTTGGCTTTACTCCCGTCATTCCGATTGACTACATCCCCCATCCCGAACTGCGGATCGAGTTAGCCGCCGCACTCGATCGGGCCGAAAGCGAAGTTGCCCTCGCTCAAACTCGTGAGGAATTCAGCGATCGGTTTGGACCGATCCCGTCCTCGCTCGAGACAGGCTTCGCCCTTGCGTCGCTTCGAATTCGCGCGACGATGCTTGGCGTCAGCAAAATCCATGGCGGACCCAAGGGGGTTGCGCTGACACTTCCTGCCGAGCAGGCGGCAGAGCTGCAGAAGCACCTCAAAATTGGGAAAAACGATCCGCTCCGATGGTCGGCCCAGCGGCTCATTCTTGAGCACGGCACCGATGTGCGAGAGGAGAGGCTGGCCGCCGTTGAAACCGTTCTGGACCGGATCGCTTGACCGATTTGGCTACAACATCCACGCGCCCAGTTGGGCTGTCGGAAACGGTTCCACTGGACGGGCTGACTGAGCAACCATTGGGCATTGGCCGAATGAGCTACTGCAAGGCGGGCTGTGACGGTTGCTTGCCCGGTTGGTCGCCGCCTGTGCTGGATCGAGGCGTTGGGTCCCTGTCCACCTGTGGATTTCGGTCAACAGGGGTGACGTTCATATTGTCGGCTTTGGACTTTGCCGGATCAGCTTCCGCGGGATTTGGACTGGCGGTCGACGGTGCCCGACCATTCTCCTGCGGCGCGGGCTTTTCCTGGGTTGCAGGCGTCTTTGCCGCCTCGCCATAGATCTCCGCAATGCCCCATGCGATCGCCGCCAGCACCAGCCCGCACATCAAAACCCCAAAAACCCGAACTCCACGGCCGCCCTGGCGAGCTTTCTTTTCGGGGATGTCATTGGCCATCGAAACACCATTCCGGAGAGGGATGTTGCCCGCGGCACGCCACAGGCTCTGCTGCTGGAGCTAACCAGTGATACCGACGGATGTTCCCGAATTGACCAACCCGTCGGGCTTCTCAACGCTTCCGACAGTTCCACGCTGGAAACATCGGCCTGGCCGAAAAGTGCCAGAAGTTGCTGAACTGAGCTCTGTTGACGAGGTTGCGCTTTCGGGGGTCCGCTACCCAGATGTCGGAAGGCCACTATCTACGCTGGGCGCACTCGATCGATGATCGCGTTGGCGGCGTCGGCCGAAGCCGGCTTCTGCATATGGGGATGTTGGCGATTAGTGGCAGATCCCCTTGGCCGTGACTTGTAACGAACGCGATTTCCTTTTCATACAAAGTGTCGGCCAGCGCGTAACGTCTCGCCGTTCAGTTGAACGACAAGCAGCGCGACATCGATCTGTTGCCTCTCAAGGAGAACAAGAGCAGCCTTTACGGATCAGGCGGGTCTTACAACAGAGTGGCTTGCACGTCCGACGGCAAGCGCGCGGCCAGAAGCTGAGCGGAACGCACGTTTCGGCGAGGGTGGCGCGCAATTTCGCCTCTCTTCCTTAGAGATCATGCCTTCCACGCCGGTCATGTCCACCCGGTGGAACGCTGCGTTGCCGGTGCCCGGCAGGGCACCACTGAACTGGATCCGATGCTCTGTATCGACCCATGATGGACCTCGAGACGCCGCCGGTTGCCGTCGCGGTCCTTGGACCACTTACGTTCCGTAGCCGTGCTTATTGACCTTGTGAATCCAAAGGTCGCCCTTCGGAGGACTCCTAAAAAGCTCGGTTCCATAGGGCTGGATGAGTAGAGCTAGCCCCTGCCCATGGGCTTACCCATGTGCACCAAATCTCTGGAGTTCGATTCAATAGCAAGGAGTGAATTCTCCTCCATTAGCAACAGCTAATTCAACAGTGGAACAATTAAAGACGGTCGGCATTGATGGTCAAATGCAACCGAGGGCCTGCCAATGTCCATCATTGAGAGCATCACCGGCATTTTCTCGTCGAAGGAGGAGCCGAAAAAGGCACGTGCAAGAAAGGCTGCGCCGAAGAAGGCCGCTCCGACAAAAGCTGCCACCAAGTCGTCAGCAGCGAAGAAGACTGGTGCAGCTCCGGCGATGTCGGCCCACGCGAAGGACGCTGCCTCAAAAGGCAAGTCAGGTCACCCGAAAGCGCCGGCCAGAAAGAAGGCAGTCGACTGACCGAAGAGAAACCGCAGAACGCGAGTTCCTTGAGAAGATCGGGACTGCTCAGCGCTGCTTCCGTGCCGGCCAATGGGAACATTCGTTATCGGTCGCTGTTCGACCAGAGGCAAAGCTACAGCAGACGACGGAGCCAAACGAGACTTTCGCGACCGGGGCGGTGAATGCCGACACCCTCAGGCTGCGCGCGCTATGTGCCGCCGAAGCGGAAAACGCCGCTCGTCAACAAGGCGAGCTAAAAGAAAACCCGCCTGCCGTGCCTGCAGGCTGTTCTTCATCAAAAGCTCGTGCTCCGCCTTTGCCCAGACGGTCCGCCTGCCCAGGAACCCTGCACGCGGGTCCCTTGATACAAGTCCATCAACGACGCTGTAACTTCGCGGCAACTGCGAAGGGGATTTACAGCTCTGGACGGTGACAGCCAGCGCAAACCGCACTGCGCGGCACGAGGTTCGGGCATAGAAAAGCCCGCCCGCAGCTATGAGCGTAGGCGAGCGGCCTCCAGCGATTGGCCTCAATCCAGCGGCTAACACGCCCTGAGGGACCGACCGCTGCTTTGACTACCCATCGGCGTGCAAAGCGCTCCACAGACTGGTCCACCATCCCCACCTCTCGAGACTCCATAGTCCCGGAGACGCTTTCGACCTCTTAATGATGTCAGCCGTTGGTGCCCCCCGTTCGGTCGCGTTCATGTGTTCCTCACGCAGTTGCCACGCTGCCAGCGGCTCGGACGTCATTGCGGTCGGCAGGTGATCTCTCAGCAAAACGATTCCAGGATCTACCCACGCGTGCTCCTCGGTGGAGTATGAACGCGGAGAGGACGGCCATGCCCGGGACACCGGCAACGCTACTAGATAGGAAGCACGCTTCCACGAATGCGTTTTCATAGCGGCCTCAAGTTTTTTTGGTGCAGGTAGGTGCTGTGGAAATCTCCGGCTCGGACCAACTCCCGCCAGTCAATCGCTTTGAGCCTCGAGCCTGACGTTGATATCAGACCTTCGCGACGAAGCTCCTGCAGCACTCGGTTCACGTGCACTGTGGAAAGACCCAATGTATCACCAAGCACGGCTTGGCTTATTGGAAACTCCGCCACATGGTCCTGAATCCTGCCGACGGCATGAAGCCGAACGATGAGTTCACACAGGATGTGAGCCATGCGGGTATAGGCGTCTCGTCTACCGAGATTGGTGACCCATTCTCGATATATAGCTGCGTCGATCAGCGTGGAGCGCCAGAATATATTGGCAATGGAAGGGTGCTCAGTGCAAATGGCACGCAGAGTGTCATGACGCATGAAAGCTAGCCTGGCGGGGGTGAGAGGCGCGAAGCTGCAATCCATGACGGAAAGATGAAGTCCGTGAAGATCGGGAAGATCTCCCGGAACAAAGATCGACGTGATCTGCCGTTTGCCCTCGCCCGTGAGCTTTGCCGATGCCACCAAGCCGTCCAGAACGACAAAGGAATGGGAAGGCCGATCGCCCTCGCGCACGATATCCTGGCTTGCTTCGAAGGTGCGCTCCTGAACCGCCACCTTTTCCAGAATGACAACATCCGATGGTGCAAGATCAGAGATGACCTGAAGCTTACGGATCATCAGGTTTAACGACGAAGCTGCGAACGCCCGGGTTGTTGACATAGAGCCGAACCTTCGTGGGCCGACAATGTTCCGGTTTAAGCCCGCGCCAGAGCGCATCTGAATTGTCTAGTGGGTGGAACAAAGGAGTCCGGCGCTTGTTGGAGTGACACCCATTCAACAAGGAACCTCTCTGATGAAACACCGCCTTATGATGGCAGCGCTGTCTACCTGCGCGGTCCTGGCATTTGCTGCGCCCTCCTACGCCGCCGACAAAGCGCAGGACTTTGTCGACAAGGCCGCGGCGGGAGGCATGTTCGAGGTCGAGTCGAGCAAGATCGCACAGAGCAAGGCCCAAGATCAGGCAACCAAAGACTTCGCTCAGAAGATGATCGACGATCATGGTGCGGCCAACGCCAAGCTTGAAACAATCGCGGGCGAGCAGAAACTGAAAGTACCTGCCCAAATGGACGCCAAGCACAAGAGCGACCTCGACACTTTGCAAACCGGCAAGGACGCGTTCGACAAGTCTTACGTCCAGATGCAGCGTGATGCACATGCGGATGCTGTAGAGCTGTTCGAAGGCTACGTCCGGGACGGCGACAATGCTCAGCTCAAGACATTCGCGCAGGAGACGTTGCCGACGCTCAAGATGCACCAGGAAATGATTGAAAAGATTGCTTCCGGCTCCAACGACCAGTCATCCACCACGAGCTCGACCACGCCCGCCGTATCCACGAGCGACACGAACAATCCGGCCGCGCCCGTACCGGGCGCCAACAGCTTCACCGAAGATCAGGCCAAAAACCGAATCCAAGACGCCGGTTTCTCGGATGTGTCAGGGCTGACGAAGGATGACCAAGGCATCTGGCGTGGGCACGCTACCAAGGATGGCAAGCAGACAGACGTCGCCCTTGACTACCAGGGCAACGTCGTTGCCGGCGCCAAGTAACCGAGATTTTGGAGAAGACTCATGCAGACAGTGACCGGACTATTCGACAATTATGACGACGCTGCAGCGGCGGTTCGCGAACTCGAGGAGAGCGGGATTCCCCACTCCGATATCAGCATCGTCGCCAACAATTCGACCGACTGGTATGAAGGTGATCGCTCCGACGCCGCTGAAGACGCGGCTGGCGGCGCAGGCATTGGTGCCGTCATTGGCGGTGCCGGTGGGTTGCTGACGGGCCTCGGCATCATGGCCATTCCTGGTGTTGGTCCCGTGGTTGCCGCGGGGTGGCTCGCTGCCACCGCCGTAGGCGCCTTAGGCGGAGCGGCGGTTGGGGGAGCCGCCGGAGGAATCATCGGCGCGCTCACTGACTCTGGAGTGTCCGAAAGAGATGCTCACGTTTATGCAGAAGGCGTGCGCCGTGGCGGAACGCTGGTAACGGCACGGGTCGACGACCAACTGGCTGCCCAGGCACAGACGATACTGGGACGCACAAGAGTGGTGAACGTGGAGGAGCGCCGGCGTGATTACGAGGCTGGTGGCTGGACGGGCTTTGATCCTGCTGCAGACAACTATACGCCCGAGGAGATCGAGCGCGATCGAGCGCGATATGCAAATCGTCCTTGACGGTTTCGCACTTACGGCCGGACCAATAATGAGAGCGCCGGGACCCGCCCGGCGCCTTTGTCTGACGGGTCGGGTCCTCTACAACTGGGCCTGCGCATCCGCACTAATGTCAGGATGCTAGGCCTTGTGGTCTGATACTGGCGCGCACTGGTCCCAATAGGCCTTCTCGGGGGAACATCAAGGGACCTTGGCGCTGCGCGAACGGTTCGTCCGAGATTGTGTCATTCGGACTCCACCTTGCTGCGAGGCCCGGATCCGGGAAAAAGCTCCTCCCCGGAAAACCCCATCCCAAGCTATTTATTAGCGGATCTGCAACCGACCGAGGCAGGGCGCGTTGCACGCGGGCGAGATGTCACGGATCATTGCCACGCCGTACGGAGGCTCGATGGTGGCCAATCGTCGTAATGGGGCGTCGGAGCTGAGGCTGGCGAGCCTGCTCGCCGCTTCCAGAGGCCATCCGCGCACCGTGCTGCCAACGGTGGCGAGCGTCGTCACCACGGTCGCCGCGCTTTACTTCGGGCGCGAGGTGTTTCTGCCGATCGCGGTCGCGCTGCTCTTGACCTTCGCCATCGCGCCCGTCGTGTCTTGGCTGAAGCGCGCCGGCGTCCCTCGCATCGCGGCAGTCATCGCCAGCGTCGCGGGGGCGTTCGCCGCGCTTTTGATGTTCTCCTTCGTCGTCGCCACGCAAGTCAGCGATCTCGCGCAGAATATCCCCGTCTACCAGATCAACATCCTGACCAAAATCCGCGCCCTGAAGGAAAACGGCCTTAGCGGAGGCGTTATCTCGCGTCTCAGCGGCGTCATCGAGCGGGTTGGCCAGGAGATCGATCGCCAGGAACCGCAGCTGCCCTCAGCCGCCCAGGCCCCGAAGCGCGAGCCGATCCCGGTCGAGGTTGTCTCGCATGAAAAGCCGCTGGATGTTCTACAGAACCTCATTGGGCCGCTGCTCAGCCCGCTGGGCTCGGCCGGCCTCGTCGTCATCGTCGTCATCTTCATGCTGATGGAGCGAGAGGATCTCCGCGACCGGTTTATCCGGCTGGTCGGCTATGGCGATCTCCACCGCACCACGCAGGCGCTGCAGGATGCTGGCAAGCGCGTCGGCCAGTATCTGCTGATGCAGTTGGTGGTGAACACCGTTTACGCCGTGCCCATCACAATCGGGCTATGGGTGCTTGGCATTCCCAATGCGCTGCTCTGGGGCCTTCTGGCGCTGGCCTTACGCTTTGTTCCCTATATCGGGCCGATCGTGGGCGCGCTGCTGCCGCTGTTCCTCGCGCTGGCGGTGGCGCCCGGCTGGTCGCTGGTTTTGTGGACCGCCGTGCTTTTCATTGTCGTGGAGCTCATCACCGGTAATGTCATCGAGCCGTGGCTCTATGGCTCGCACACCGGCTTGTCCCCCTTGGCCATTATCGTGGCGGCGATCTTCTGGACCTGGCTGTGGGGGCCGATCGGCTTGGTGCTTTCGACGCCGCTCACCGTTTGCCTGGTGGTGCTCGGCCGGCATGTGCCCCAATTCGAGTTCCTCGACGTGCTGTTCGGTAACGAACCGGTGCTGGAGCCGCATGCTCGGCTCTACCAACGCCTGCTGGCCGGCGATCCGGACGAAGCGACAGATCATGCCGAAGAGATGCTTGAGGAAAAATATCTGTTCCAGTTTTATGATCAGGTCGCCATCCCCGCGCTTCTGCTTGGCGAGCAGGACCGTGGGCGCGGCGTCATGGATGACGAACAGCGCAAGCAGGTCGCCGACAGTGCCATGACACTGGTCGCCAATCTCGACGAGAGCGCCCAGCAGGAGGCTGACGAGGAAGAGGCAGAGCAGGCGGCTGCGGCGGACGAGAAGGCAACAGACAAGAGGGCGACGGACAAGAAGGTGCTTGAAAAGAAGGCTGCCGATGGCAAGCCTTCCGACGAAGGCGATGACGAGGAAGATATCGACCTGCCGGACGGCTCCGGCATCGCGGTCCTCTGCACCGGCGGGCGCGGCGAGCTCGACGATGCGGCCGGCGCCATGTTGGCGCAGGTGCTGGAAGTACAAGGCGCCTCGGTGTCGAAGGCGAGCTTCGCAGACCTCGAACCTTCGGCTATTCGCCGCCTCGACCTGAAGGCCGCCAACGCCGTCCTCATCAGTTTTCTCAACCGCCAGTCTATCCAGCACGCGCGTTTCATGGTGCGCCGGCTGAAGCGCATTGAACCGAAGCTGCGCGTCGGCATCGTTTTCTGGTCGGAGGTCGGCGATGGCGATGGCAAGGCCGCGGCCGAGCTCGCCAGCACGCTCAACGCCGATTTCGTCGCTTTCGACATGGTTGGCGCCGTGACCGGCGCCCTGTCGGACAAACCGGCGGTCCCGCTCAGAACCACGCACCGCCGCCGCCAGCCGGTGCGCCGCAAGCAACTGCAGGCTGCAGCGAAGTGAGAGTGGCGTGTCTGCCAGTCGGCATGCCAGTGACGAATGAAACTTACCGGGCCTGACGCTCAACGCCCACAGGCCGGGCGCGAGTTCTCCAACGAGGCCAAAAGCATTTGGCTCGAGCTTCTTGCAGGCCCCACTCACAGTCAGATCTGGCCACTGCAATAGGGTTGCTCTCAACCCATGTAGCAGATTGCGTTGAGGCCATTTGGTCAAGGGTCTCGCTCGAATTTCGCTCGGGCTAAATTCGCGATTGGAGAAGGCGGGACGTAATCATTGGAAGTCGCTGCGGCCCGCCTTGGCCGGGGCTATTTCTCCACGGCCGGTTAACCCTAGGGCGGGAAGCGAGGGTTTCATCATCTATTGCCGCCTCGACCTCGTTTTGCCCGATAGGCTGGTTGGGACCGGGGCTGACCCAAGAACCCACTTTTGAGCCGGCTCCCGCATCTCGGAAGCGGTCGACGATATCGCCAAGAGCTGTCCCGGAGACGCCTTTGGACAATTGGTCCAGTATCCCGCCCCGCGGATCGTTAGGATCGCGACTCCGACGGAGCCCCGATCTTGTCGCGATTTTGGTAGGCGAGCACGCCGAGTAAGGCGACTGCCAGCCTGCCCAGATTTGCCATTGGTTTCTTCCCATCACAGGGGAAGCAGCCGCAGTCGGAAAAGGTTCCGCTGCATTTCCAAATGCCCGATCAGCGGCTTCCCCCAGGAGAGGCGTCGGCCACTTTTAGCCCGTCGCCAGGTGTGGGCACACCAGCGGCGGGCTATCGACCTAGTGCCTTAATCCTCTTCTCGAAAATCTTGCAGCGAAGCATGACGCAACGTCTCTTCGCCACGCAGATGCTTCACGCGGCAGATCAGCCCAGGCTTTACCCACTGCGTTGCGGGTCGCTTGACGCCCTTTGGCGCGGGTCCTGTGTGCTCCTGGACGCGTTTCCAGAGCCGATTACGCACTTCTGTGTTCAAGGTAACGGATGCAGCCCCCATGAAGCGCCCCGATCCGCGCTCGGTGAGGAGAACGAAGGCCGGCTTTCCGGGCTCGCGCTCGACACCGAGCAGATCGTATTCGTCGACGGCATAAGCCTTGATCTTCAGCCACGCCGTCGAATCGCCGCTCCGATAAACGCTGTCCATTCGCTTCGAGACCATTCCGTCCAATCCAGCCTGGTCGATCAGGTAAAAAATAGATTTTGCGTCACCCGGCAGTGCTTCGCTGAATTGGATGTGCTGGCCTTTTGGTATGAGATCCTGAAGGATGTCCCGTCGATCGATCAACGGCATGTCGCGCAGATCATGGCCGTTCAGGTGCATTAGGTCGAAAGCCACAAAGTACAAATCGTGCGGGCGGCGTGTGATGGCTTTGCGAAGCTCCCGGAAGTCGGGATGCCCCGCTGCATTCAGCACAATAATCTCACCATCGACAATCGCGCTGACGACGTTTAACTCGTCGGCGACTTTCGCCAGTTCTCGATATTTTTCGGTCCAATCGATGCCGCTCCGCGTGAAGATGCGAACGCCACGCCTATCGATGACGATCTGAGAGCGGTATCCGTCAAATTTCATTTCGTGAATCCAACCCTCGCCTTCCGGTAGCTTATCAGCCAAGGTCGGCGATAAAGGCGGAATAAAGGACAGCCGGTCGCTGCCTGATCTACGCATCAGGTCCCCAACACTCCCTTGAATTCGATTTAATAGCGCAGGATTGTTTCGGTTCCGTTAGCTCTCGCTAATAGGACCATTCATTCGCTGCTTCTCAACGGCAACCAGGAACAAGCCTTGATAGTCACCGTTCATCTCCGACGAACGGAGCGCAGTGCATTGAAAAGCTATGTGGTCGAGACGATGGCCGGCGAAGCCGTGACAGCCCTTCGGATAGTCGTAGCAGAAACTCCGTTGGACGCCGCCAGGATAGGGACCGGCCGCGAGGTGCACGTGCGGCGCCAAGAAATGGAATGGGTACGGGTTACCGACGAGTCCGACGCCGCCGTGTTCTGGTTCGCGTTCAAATGACTTGTGGATAGTTAGTGCCTATTCACCATCGTGGCGGGGTGCCCCTTGAACGCCGCAACGGCCGGCATAGCGTCGGCTGGTCGGTTTCTGTCACTCCGACACACCTCGGGCGGCCAGCAGTCCCCCACCGGGCTGCCCGCTCATTCTTTTCGGGAGACCGAAATGGTTTCGCGCCAAAAGGCCACCAATTTGATCGTTGTTCCGCCACGCATGTGTGCGGTCACGCCCAAGCTGGTTGAGCAGCTGAGTAAGGACCTTCGCTCGGCGTTACCCGGTTTTCGGTTTCAGATCGTACCCGACTACATCGGCCGGCACAGTCACGAGTTCTTAGTCGAGACGGATGGCATCGTGACCGATGCAGCGGTTGAAGCGCTTCAGGAGGTGCTGGCACGGTATGGCGACCGCGCGAGTGCCAAGGATTAATTCTCACGCAGTTCAGCTAATAAATTTGCCACAGCCGTTATTTACGGAAGGCCGAGTTGGACCAAACCAGGACCGCTTGAGAACCTGGAATTTGCGCAGTCGATGCTGACGGAGATCCGCCGGAGGGCTGGCGCTTCCGGCGAGCCGTTCCTCATATATTGATCGATATAGCAGCCTGCCAAAGCTCAAAAACGAGCGGCTGTCGTTCGACGGCACGCCAAAGCCGCCCGCGCGGGGCATAAAGTCCTAGCGTTTTGCAAATCCGACTGTGCACGAGAACGAAAAAAGCGCCCGCCTAATCGGTTGGCCTCGCAGGCACCTCTGCCTACCAAGGTGACATGAAAACGACTGCAACCCACGATTCGGCAGCTGGCACATTCACGGTTATGGGCGGACCTCGACAGAAGCCCCGGACAAGATTGTCCGGGGCTTTTTGTTTGCACGGCAATCTCAAGCAGTGGATGCGGCGTATATTAGCATTCGCTTGACTAACGCTCTGGTCGCTCCCAGACTCGTTCGCATGGCGAAGGGCTCTTTCAACATTGGCGATAAGGTCGCCATTAGGGCCAAGGTACGTAGGCGCGTCACGAAGGACTGGGTAAGCGTTTCCATTCCCTCCTATGGGCAGCCTCACTCGATTGTCGATCCAACGTCTAAGGTCAAGGAGGGCCAGGACATTGAGCTGATCGGCGATGTCACCCGGGTCGATGGCGACAAGGTCACGGTGAATCTTGGTGAGCCGGTCACAGTGAACGCCGACACTCTGAGGCTGGTCACGAGCGACAAGTATAAGTGATTGAGTCTTGCCCGGTCTCTCCGGGAAAGTGCGCCGTTTTGCTAACGAAGTTTCTTTGGATTCACAGAAGACGGAGCGGCCTTCTTGATCATCTCGGCAAGCTGGTTGAGCAATAATTTGCCTTCCAACTGCCGCCCGTCATAGCCCTCCGAGGACAGTCGGTTCCGCAACGCTTTGAGATCGGCTACCTCTCCCGAACGGGCGAGTTCAAAAGCGCGCTCGAGCGATGTCTTGTTCGGGTCCATCAGCGGCTGACCAACGTCCTTCTCAGCCATCGGCACAGCTAAGTTATTGAAAGGATGTGGGCGTGACAAGATTCAACCGGCGAGCCCTTTGCGTACTACCTCCGCGATACGGGCTCCCGCAATCGGCTTGCGGTTTGTCTCGCGCTTGCTCGCAAAGGAAGATCGGCAGACTAGACGCGTATCACCTGTCGCCTGCGCTGTCGACGGTTGTCAACAAAAGGCCTGCCGGACGGCGCCGAGTAACGGGCGCGGCTTGCTGTTAGGCAGCAATGGTGGCTGCCAGGCCGGCGAATGGCGCTTCCAGCGTCCGGACAATTCCATGCGGGCCATATTCGAGATTACTCGTACCGCCTACCGCCTAAGGCGCGACGCGCTTCAACACCACGCTTCCAAAGCCGCCGCGGCCGACGCTCTGAACCTCCGGCCCGTCTGTTTCAACCCAGGTGAGGCGAAAGCTTCGCGACGGCCGGGAGCCGGCCACCTCTCAACTGATGGCCCACCAAGAGCACGGTAATCGGCGCGGCGAGCGGTCGGCGCCGTGGTCGGCTCTGCGACTACGCCGCAGCGCCGCGGCGATCAGCTCTGCGTAAGGGACCGCTACGGACGCATTTACACGGCGCCCTGCGACGACCGGTACTACAGCGGCAATTACTAGGACAGGTAGGCCGACCGGCTGATCTTCCCCTGTGAAGATCAGTCGGCCGGCTTCGGAGCTTGTTGGTGTTCGAACTGAACTGTGAAAAGACAGCGCACTCCCGTCCGCTCGTAGATCAGTTCAACGCCACCCGACTTTTCTCCGCCGAAGACCCGCTGCAGAAGTTGCGCTCCAAAACCTGCCTTGCCGGGCGCGACCGGCGGACCGCCCTGCTCGCGCCATTCGAGTTCGAGAATGCTTATGCCCTCCCTGTGCTTTTCAATTCGCCAAGAGATGGAGACCGAGCCTTTCGTATTCGAAAGCGCTCCATGTTTGATGGCATTCGTCGTAAGTTCGTGAAAGGCTAGGGCGAAGGAGAGCGCTGTGTTCGGAGGCAGCCAGATCTTGTCCCCGGAGAAATCAAATCGGTCAATCGGCGCATGAGGCCCTACCGAGGCCGCAATAACTTCCGCGAGATCAGCTCCGCTCCAGTTTTGCCGGGTGAGAATGTCGTGTGCCTTGGCCAGTGACACGAGCCGGGCTGATAAGGCTGTTCTTGCCTGTTCGAGGCCGGTCGCGTTGCGGAGGATCTGGCCGGCTATCGCTTGGACCACGGCAAGGGTGTTCTTAACGCGATGGTTCAACTCGTTAACAAGTAACTGGCGCTGTTCTTCACCGCGTTTGCGCTCGGAAATATCCAAACTGATCTGCACGGCCCCAATGATCGATCCCTGCGGACTGCGTATGGGCCGGGCGCTGGAAAGCAGATAGCGCTCTCCTCCCGTCGGCAAGGTGTAAACAAATTCTTCGTTGCTGGTGTTTTCGCCGCGCATGGCCTTGCTCAGCGGTCGATTTTCCCGGCTTACAGGCTGGCCATCCTTATATGCCAAGGTGGCGATGACCTGGTCAGGCCTGCCAAAGAGATCGCGCCCCTCGGTTGGCAGGCCCATAAGTTCGGCCGCGAACCGGTTGCGGATGACCTGGTGCGCCTGCGGGTCGTAGGTAAACCAGACCGCGGCCGGCACAGTCTCCAGAACCGTCTCCAGCTCGCGCGTGCGCTTTGAGATGGCATGCTGGGCAGCGATCATGGCCTTGGAAATCGAGGCGAACTCGGCGACTGAGGTGGAGACTTCCTGAACTGCGCGGCCGCTCCCAAGCGCATCGGCACTAGCGGCGAGATCGCCGGTAGCTTTGGTGATTCTCCTGCCTACGACGTAGGCGAGAGCCAGCGATATGAGCAGCGCTGCGAGACCCGTCGCACCGATTTGTGCGAGGGACGACCAGAGAGGTGCCTGAACGTCAGCCAAGGGAATGTTGGCGGTGTAGAACCACTCCGAGTAGGGAGACCTGTAGTAGCCTGCGAGCAGGGTGTTGCCCTCGAAATTACGGGAGTGGAAGCTACCCGAGCGACCTACAATTTTACTCACGTATTCCGGCAAACCAGGCCTGCCGGTCACCTGGTCGTGCAGCTTTGACCTCGCGACATATCTTCCCTCACGGTCACCAACGCCGATGATCCATCCATCGGGTACGGCGGGCAGCATCACGAGGCGAATGCGTTCCGTTGGGACCGAGATCGAAAGCAGCAGCGGCACGCCCTTCGCGCCGGACACCTGTTTGGCAACCGCAATACGATATGCGTTCGGTCCCGGCGCGGCATATACGTTGCTAACCAGGATACCGGCGAGTTTCAATTGTTCATGCTCGGCGGCCGTAAGCGGTCGCTCCGGCAGATCCGGCATCCTGCCCGGCTGGCTGCTCGCGAGGTCGCGACCTTCGAAATCCCGGAGCGTGATTATCTGATCCGTGCCCTGGACGACGCGTCGGGCTTCGCTGCCGAAGGCTTGCCAGTCTTGAGCCGCTAGGGCCGGAGATTTCGAAAGCCCATCGAGAAGGGTCTGGAGACTGGCCAGTTCGCCTTCTACGACCAGCGACATCTGACGGGCAGTCCAGCGTGCTTCCTGCTCTAGCCGCGACTGTTCATGCCGCGCGTAGTCAACGAACAGGTAGGCGGCGAATAGCCAGACGGGCAACACGACCGCTGCTATCAAGCCAAGCAGATGAGCTCGAGCCGATCGACGGACCAACTTCAACCCTCTCCCCAACAGCAGCCAAGCTTATCCCTATGCTGAGAGACAGCAAGCTCGATTAGCACTGTCTGATCTTGCGCCCTTTGCGACAGCCCTTTTTCCGTCATGCTTTCTAACCTATTGAGGCGGCCGGCAGGAGGAGGTCGAGAATGACAGGCCTTGCCGTTGCTCTGAAGAACCGAAGCAAACATGCCGTGAAGCGGCTGCTTCGCTATGACGGGCGCAACTGGCTGCGCATCCGCCAGATCGAAGCCTTCAACACATTTCTTGAAGCGGCAATCGCAAGTCGCGCGACGTGATCGAGATCTCGCCGGGCTGGAACCGCTATTGGCGGACGCTCTGCCCCAACTATCGCTCGGTCGATTTCCCGGAATTCGACATCCGCCGGGATCGCACCGAGGAGCAATATTCGATCGTCATCGCCGACCAGGTGCTTTGAGCATGTGCGGCGGCCGCTAGTGGCCGCCGCCAATACCACGCCATGACGACTCGGGGGAGGCCATGGCTTCGGCCTCGGCATCGAAGTCGTCCAGCCGCTCCCTGGAATTCAGACGGAAGAGCCCAATTTCCGGCTGGCTGACGCGAGCCTCCACCGACATGCACACCTGCCCTACGACTGCGCCCAGCGCATTCGCGACGTTCTCGCCTTCGTAGAAGCAGTCGACGGGGCAGACCTCCACGCAGTCCATGTATTTGCATGTGATGCAGTTGTCGGTAACCACGAACGTCATGGGGCGCGTATCGGCGGCCAGGGCCGGTCAGGACGATAGAATAAGGCGAACGTCGTAAACCAGGTCCACGAGTTGACGGATTTGCTGTTCGGAAACCGGGGCAGCGTCCTTGACTTCGATGCTCATTTCTCTGTCCTCGCCCTGCCTCAAACCACCGCCTAGGCAATGTCGAGGGGAACGCGGTGATCGTTCACCGCCCGAACTCCGGCGATGTTTTCGGCCAGAACGAGCGATGCCTTTCGTTCCTGTTCCGACAGATAACCGCCCCACAAGGTGACCACGCCGCTTGTCACGCTCACGTCGGCTGCTCCGATCGATGGCCATGCTTCGGACCGCAGAGCACCGACAATTTCTCGCCTGATGCTCGCATCGTCACGGAATGAGACCGGGCGAGGCATGCTTGTTAGCGGAGCAGGCCGGGTTGGGCTCCAAAAAGGAGCAAGGCTCGCATCATGCACTGGCGGATGGAGCGAATTCTCAAACAGGGAGTTAGGGTGGCTACACGGGAGATCCAAATGCATCCGAAGGCCGCCGCAGAAAGCATAGGGTACGTGACGCCGACCACGCCGGCGGCGGAGGGGCTCGCCCCTGCCCTGGCGCGAAACATAGAGGCACTGGTCGAAAGGAGGAAGCGCGATGCCAAGGCCGCCTCGCTGGAGCAACGTGCAGCCGCAGCGATCAGCAGCTTTGCCGGCAGCATGATCTTCGTCTACATCCACCTGGTCATCTTTGGGGCGTGGATTGGACTCAATCTCGGCATTGTAACGTTCATCAAGCCATTTGATCCGTCGTTGGTCATCCTGGCGATGTTTGCCTCTGTCGAGGCGATTTTCTTGTCGACCTTCGTGCTCATCAACCAGAACCGCATGGCGGCTGAGGATGATGCCAGGGCAGACCTGGATCTGCAGGTCAGTCTGCTGAATGAACATGAGACGACCAAGCTCATCAAGCTGGTTGAAGAGATTGCCAAGCGCTTGGACGTGAACACCGAGGCAGACGAAGAACTGAAAGAACTCAAGCGCGATGTGGCGCCGGAAGCTGTCCTGGACAAGATCGAAGAGGTGGGCGAGCGCGCGACCCGAAATTAAGTCGTGCAGCCTGTCCTACGCCGTCGTCACGGGCGCCCGCTTAGCCGACATTCTGCGTAGTGAAGGATGGAGTAAACGCAAGGAACCGGCGTTAGTTTTCGGCGTTGTTCGGCTCGCAGCTGCCGGCATTGCCCGGCGCATTCCTTTAGGGGAAGCAAACGTGGCTAATTATCAAGAGGGGCGCGCTCGAACCGCAAGCGGCGATGGTCATGTCGAAGATTCGGGAGAAAGGCGCGTATCGACGGGCAGCGAGGGGCTGGACGATATCTTAGGTGGGGGCTTTGACCCCGACCGGATGTATCTTTACGAGGGACGCCCCGGTACCGGCAAGACGACGATAGCGCTTCAATTTCTGCTCGAGGGCGTAAGACTCGGCGAGCGCGTGCTCTATATCACGCTTTCGGAAAGCCGACGGGAGCTGGCCTTGGTAGCCAAGCGGCACGGTTGGACCCTCGACGGGATTGACATATTCGAACTGGTGCCGCCGGAAACGTCGCTCGATCCCGACCGAGAACTGACGATCCTGCACCCTGCGGAAGTCGAACTGAGCGAAACCACCAAGCTGGTGTTTGACAAGATTGCCGCCCTTGATCCGACGCGCGTGGTGTTCGACAGCTTGTCGGAGCTGCGATTGCTGGCTCAGAACTCGCTGCGCTACAGACGACAGGTTCTCGCGCTGAAACATTTTTTCACGGCACGCCGCTGCACGGTCGTTTTGCTGGATGACCTCTCGTCGTCGGATACCGATCTGCAATTGCACTCGATATGCCATGGCGTGATCAATCTGGAACAACTCGCGCTGGACTATGGGGCGGAACGGCGTCGCATCCGGGTGGTCAAAATGCGAGGGATTCGGTTTCGCGGCGGCTATCATGATTTCACGATCGTGAAAGGCGGCCTCAGAATCTTCCCTCGCCTGATAGCAGCGGAGCACCACAAGGAGTTTACCGTCGAAGCGGCGCCGAGTGGGAATGCCGAACTCGACAAGATGCTCGGGGGCGGCATCGAGCGAGGAACCAACGCTCTGTTCATCGGCGCCGCCGGCGTTGGAAAGTCTTCACTCGCCTTGACCTTCGCCCTGGCTGCGGCTCAACGGGGCGAGCACGCCGTGTACTTCGCTTTCGACGAAGGTAGCGGCACGATTGAGGCGCGGGCACGCACATTGGGTATGCCGCTTGAACAGGCGCTGGCCGACGGAACCATAAGACTCCAGCAAATCGATCCGGCCGAGCTTTCGCCCGGAGAATTCGCTGCCGGGGTGCGCGCCAGTGTCGAGCTGGACAAGGCCAGAGTTGTCGTCATCGACAGCCTGAACGGCTATCTGAACGCGATGCCTGACGAGCGATTCTTGATCCTCCAGATGCACGAGTTGCTCAGCTATCTAGGGCAGCAGGGGGTCACCACTATCCTCATTCTTGCACAGCATGGTCTCGTTGGCCCGATGGATACGCCTCTCGACATCAGCTACCTGAGCGACGCCGTGCTCATGCTGCGCTACTTTGAGTTCGGCGGCACGGTTCGGCGTGCGCTTTCGGTGGTGAAGAAACGCAGCGGTAATCACGAGCATACGATCCGGGAATTTCAACTGACGCCAAACGGCGTTGCGCTGGGCCCGCCGCTCACGCACTTCTCCGGAGTCTTCTCAGGCACGCCGACCTATAGCAGCGACAAAGAACTGCCAATGGTGCACGGTGCCAACGATTAGGCCTGCAATGGACAGCGCCGCAGTTCTTGTCCTGGCCCCGATCGGCCGAGATGGGCCGGCGGTCGTCGAGATTTTGTCGCGAATCGGAATCTCAGGGATCGTTTGTCCTGATTATAGCGCATTGGTCGAGCGGCTTGGCCCGCAATGTCTTGCCGTCATCGCCGCCGAAGAAGGTCTCTACGGTCGCGATCTCGACGACTTGATCCGCTGGACCAAGGATCAGCCGGTCTGGTCAGACCTTCCTTTCATCATTCTCACGAGCCACCTGCCCCATCAAAGGGCCACAGCATGGCGAGCCGAGCTTGTCTCCTCGCTCGGAAATGTCACGCTGCTAGAGCGCCCGGTCGAGTCCATTACGCTTACCAGCTCGACCAGGGCAGCACTGCGTGCCCGTCAGCGCCAATACGAGCTCAGAGGGTTGTTGAGCGAGCTGGAGCACGGAAATGAGCGCTTCCGCCTGATTGTCGAGAATGCCCGAGACTACGCAATCATACTAAGTGACCCCGACGATTTGATCGTCGACTGGTTGCCCGGGGCCGCTTCGGTTTTCGGCTGGAGCGCAGACGAAATGCTGGGCAAGCCCACCTCCTCGATCTTCACACCCGAAGATCAGGCACATGGGGTGCCCGAGCAAGAACTCAGCCGGGCGCGCTCTGAAGGTGTCGCTCCCAATGTCCGCTGGCATAGAACCAAGGACGGTGGCCGGGTTTTCCTTGACGGCCAGACGGTTGCACTTCGCAATGATGATGGAACAATTCGCGGGTTCATGAAGATCGGCAAGGACATCACCGAGCGCAGGCGCAACGAAGAGCGCCAGGCCGTCCTGACGGCTGAGCTACAGCATCGGGTCCGCAACGTTCTTGCCACGGTCGCTTCGCTTGTCAAGAGAGGCGACGCGACCGGCTCCACTCAGGAGTTTCGTGAACGGCTGAGCGGCCGAATTGCCGCCATGGCGCGCACTCAGACTCTGCTGACGCGCGGAGCCGGAGAAGGTGTGGAACTGGACGTCATCGTGCGTGATGAACTTCTGGCGCAAGCTGCCGATGCGTCGCGGGTTTCGGTCGACGGGCCTTCCCTCATACTGATGCCAAAGGCAGCTGAGGTCCTGACATTGGCAATTCACGAATTGACGACCAACGCTGCCAAGTACGGTGCCATTGGCGCGCCGCAGGGTAACGTCATCGTCCACTGGCGGCGACAGGCGCGGCAGGGCCGGGATTGGCTGGAACTGACGTGGCAAGAGAGCGGCGTCGAAATATCGCCGCGTCGGCAGATGCGGAAAGGATTCGGAACCGAGCTAATCACCCGCCGCGTGCCATTCGAGCTCAAAGGTGTAGGTGAGATGCAGCTTACCGAAACCGGGCTTTTGTGCCGCATTTCTTTTCCGTTGCAGCCGAGCGAAAGCGTGCTGCAGACCGACGTGCCCGCGGAGCGAAGCCAGGAAAACAGGAGGAGTTAATGAGCTTTGACCTGCACGGCCGAGCAGTGTTGGTGGTCGAGGACGACTTTTACCTTGCCGATGACACCGGACAGATGCTCGAAGACGCCGGGGCCAAAGTCCTGGGTCCCGTCAGCGCAGCCGACGAGGCTCTTTCGCTGCTGGAGCTTCAGAGGCCGGACTGCGCTGTGGTGGACGTTAACCTCGGCGCTGGTCCCAGCTTCGGGCTGGCCTCCGCCCTCCAGGCGCGGGGGATACCTTTTGTCTTCCTTACCGGCTATGATCCCGACATCGTTCCAGCCGAGTTCAAGGGCGTTCCCTGCCTTCAAAAGCCGGTAGACGCTGAGAAAGTGCTTGTCGCCCTTTCAACTCTCGAAATGGGCGTTCGAAATCCCCCTGGGAGATAGCGATGACGCAAATCGCGACGTTCAACGTCAACGGCGTCAACGGCCGCCTCCCGGTCCTGCTGAAGTGGCTTGGCGAAACCGATTGTAACGTTGTCTGCCTTCAGGAACTGAAGACGTCGGACGACAAATTTCCGATCGAAGCAATTCGAGACGCCGGCTTCGGCGCGATCTGGCATGGCCAGAAATCTTACAACGGGGTGGCAATCCTGGCGCGAGGGAGGGATCCGGTCGAGCGACGCCGCGGCTTGCCTGGCGATCCCGACGACACGCACAGCCGCTATCTCGAGGCAGAGGTCGATGATCTGATCGTCGGCTGCATCTATCTGCCGAACGGCAATCCGGCGCCAGGCCCCAAATTCGATTACAAGCTGCGCTGGTTCGACCGTCTCACCGAGTACAGCAAATCTCTGCTAGGCGAGCGCGCCGTCCTTTGTGGCGACTACAACGTCGTGCCCACCGAGATAGATGCTGTGGTCCCTCGGCGTTGGTTGGGCGATGCCGTCTTCTTCCCCGAAAGCAGGAACGCCTACGCTCGCATGCTGAGCCTTGGCTGGGTGGATGCGATGCGAAGAATCCACCCGGGCAAAGGCATCTACACCTATTGGAACTTTTCCTACCGCGGCGGATACGACCGGAGTTCCGGCCTGCGCATGGATCACTTGCTTGTAAGCCCATCGCTTGCGCAGACGATTCAAGCCGCAGGCGTCGACGTCGAGACCCGTGGGTGGGAGAAGCCGAGCGACCACGCACCCGCCTGGATCGAAGTACGCAGATAAAACCGCCGCGCTTGGAATCCCGTTCTGGACCGGACCTTTTGCGCCTCTTCAGCCCGCGTCAGATCACTCACCCAGACGAAGAATCGCGTCGACGATCGTTACGGCCTTGTCGCTCAGACACAGTGCCGGTCTCGGCTTGGATCAAGCCGATGGATTTTTTGAACCGCGCAAGAAATCCACTGGCCTGGAACATTGTCTGCCCCTCCTCGGCTGGGGCGGGAGCAATGATGTTCGTTCTCAGGCACCGAGGTTCGAGACCTATCTGGGTGATATGATCAGGAATGCGACCGGCAGATATGCGCCAGGATCGAATAATGCGACTCTTGCGGTGCATATCAGGGACGCGGCAGGCCGGTTGCTCCACATTGCGGAGATCAGCTTCGACGCACACGAGACACCGTTTTGAGAGAACGTCGGCAACGATGAGCCGAGGTCAACGTGACAGCCGTATGCGGTTGGCCCTGACCTTCCTTTGATAGTATCGCGCAATTGCCGCCGGCGTCGCTCCGGTAGCCAGCATGATCCCGGCGTGCACAGCGGCGTCGATCTTCTCACTGAGCATGCGTTCGGCCTCCTGCTCGACACCTTTCCCGCCCTGATCAATGTACAGGAGCCGCAGCCAGACCACCTGTTGGCCTTCCATCATGGAGAGACTTAGATTGAGCATAGGGTTGAACATGGAGGCGCTCCTAAGTGGCACAGGAGAACGGCCTCTCCAACTATGTGTTCCGTTGGAACGCGGACTTGTACACGGTCCAATTCTCGTGATCCGTCACAGGGGCCCAATGGTTTTCCGACCGCCTGTCCTCCACCGGCCGCCCGTTTGCCTTTGCAGCGGCAGCCATGGGCGTTTCGGCGGTAGTGACTTGTGGGAAAGCGGGACCTCGCCCGCCATTATCTCGACCTCGTAGGCCCTCATTAAGCTGTGCTCCAATCAGACCACAACCTGTTGCATCCCTTGTTGAGCCAACGAGACAGATGGCGCGCTATGAGCTTGGTTTGGTAGCCCGCATCGTTCAATAAGCCGGTTGCTACGAGACTGCTGGAGAACACTCATTAGCCTCGGCGGCCCAGCTTCACCGGTTGGTTAAAAACCAGGGTTGTCCGTTTACCCTCTCGAAATTAGCTGTCCCTAATATTTCTCCAATCACCAGTTGGAGCCTGTAGCAAAATGCAATTGGCAGCGAGTCTTCTGCGTGACGAGTCCGGAGCAACGGCCATCGAATACGGTCTGATTGCAGCCCTGATCGCCTTGGGGATCATGGTTGGAGCCACCTCACTGGGCGGCGCGCTAAATGCACAGTTCGTGTCGATTGCCACGACTCTTAACGGCGCCATCGCCCCGTAAGGTAGGCTACGACTGGGCGTCCAGCCCTCTGCCGGCACCACCCTCCTGATGCTGGTTGCCTTCGCAGTGCGTGCACGTCATTGTGCGCCCCGGGCAACCTTGCTTGTGCGTTCCAGCCGGGCAGCATGTTCCGCCCGAATTTTCCCACCGGCCGCAAACAAATATCCTGGCGCTGCCATGACAGACTGCACAGTCCGAAGATCGGCCATATTCCGCTTTGCTCATGTACATCGCGCCGATCTGGCAGATCGAGCCGCTTCGCAAACTATCTTTTGATGGATGCACCCAGAAATGGTCCGCGTCGTGGCGCAGCCCCACAGGCGAGATAGCGCGGACCCGGAACAATTGATGAGAGCCGGCGTTGGCCCAAGCGCAATAGAGGTTCCGGAGATGCAGGAAGCTAACGAGTTTGTCGATAAATTTTGGCGTTCTATCCGATCCGACATGACGGCCATGGTTGGGGCCGGATCGATCAGTCCCCGGCCTATGACGGCGCAGTTCGATGGCGAACAGCCTGTGATTTACTTTTTCACGTCAAGAGAGACTGACCTCGCCAAAGCCGCCGCTTCCCCTCAAAGGGCACAATTGGTTTATGCTGCGAAGGGTCATGATCTGTTCGCGACGGTAAATGGCACTTTGGAGGTGAACAACGATCCGGCATTGATTGAGCGGCTTTGGAATCGCTTTGTGGCGGCGTGGTTTGAAGGCGGAAAGGATGACCCGAAGCTATGCCTGCTGCGTTTCGATCCTGGCTCGGCTGAAGTTTGGAAAGACGCATCGAGCCTTGTTGCTGGCGTGAAGATGTTCCTAGGCATGGGTGATCCAAAGGAAGATTACAAGGATGACGTCGCCAAGGTGAAATTAGGCCCAAGCTAAACCGACGATCTGCCACCGGTATTACGGACAGGGCCTCCAGCCCTTCCGCTGCTCGCACCGAGCCCGTCCAGCTGTCTCGCTCTACGAAAAACCCGCCGGCCGAAGCCAGCGGGTGAAATTGTTGGATATGGTCTCGACCCCCGCCAAGGGGACGAGGCACTATCATGTGCGCATTTCGCGGTCGCTTTCACAAATGTTTAGTCTGTGCTGTTCAGGCTGCACATTCTTATCAGCCAGGAGCCGTCCCCTTGACGCTCAAAGACGTCGACCGACGTCCCGTTGCCGGTATTAAGTCCCTCGGAATACGTGGCGAGGCACCAGGCCAAGTCACCTGAGCTTCCTGCCTGCAATACAGTCATTTTCTTCTCTGCGCCGTCGCCGTGCCCTTGCGTCCAGACGGCGTGAAGCGCCTCTATTGCGTCGCGGCCAATGGCAGGAGGCGCGTAAGGTGAGTGCAACTCTGCATCGGCCGTGAACATTGCTCCACAGGTGGCCGCGTCGCCGAGGGTGTAAGCTTTGGCATAGGCATTCCACAGGACCTGCAGTTCATCTCTGATCGACACGCCAATCTCCCGTGCTTTCAGAGAACATTAGCAATCGCTCACATTTCCGACAACCTGTCGTCGGCGCAACTTTCTAACGCCAAGTACGTTAGAACCCGGCTGACTGTTGGGGAGAGCACGCAATGGACAGAATCGGGGACCGCGGCAATGGTTTTGAGGCGTTCATGGCCTTCATGATTGGCCTTGCTGTGATCGGCGCCGGCATATCCGTCTACTTCACCGGAATGTAAGGCCAAAAGCAATTTGCCGCTAGGCAAATGGCTGAGAGATGCTGAGGGTAGCGGAATAGACCGGCCTGCCTTCCTCATCGTGCACGGATACGCTCAAGGTCTCGTCCAAGTCGCTTGATGCCATTTCGTCGATCGCAATGTCATGCAGTGCCCGTAAGGCTTCCCGACGCATGTCGTCGACGTTCGCCTGCTCGACCCAGGCTTCGCCCAGCAGGTGATTGTTTCTGACGACCTGGAACCGGTAAGTCGGCATGCGCCACTCTGAGATAAAAGAGTCGCGCCTGCATTCAAATTTGAGAGCCGGCTTATGGACGAGGCGTCCGGCCCTTACGCTGTTCTGGCGTCCTGGCGATGTTCGTGAACTGGGGATTCCAGTCGTCGCGGCCGGCGGCGCGACACTAGTGACAATAGATCACCTTCAGCAGATTCCAGTGCAAGCAGCCGTGGTCTGGCCCGAGCCGCTTCACCAGCTCGGCAACGTCGAGCAGCGCAGTCCGCCTGCATGTGAGGCAATAGACCGACAGGCCTGTGCCGGCTGCCAGCTTCTTGCCGAGCGTATCTTCGACGAAAGGTACTTGTTCGACATTGGCGATCGTCTTGAGGGGTCGACGCACCATTGGAGTATATTCCTCTGCGCCGACCGATCAGCAAGAGTGCAGGCAACAAAAACCCGCTGCGGGAAATCCCACAGCGGGTTCGCCGGGTAGTGCTGTGTCAGGTCGCCGAGCCGTTGACGATCGAGACGACAACCACGGCTGTAACCGCGGATAGGCGATCGCGCTTTACCAGGGTCGGCTTTTCATAAGTGCGCTTCATGGCAGGATCCCCCTCGATGAAGTTAGGCCCGCCGATTTTCGACTATCGACCATCGGCCCGTCATTTAAAAAAGATGCATCATCGCTAAATTAGCTTTGACGACTACCGAAGCCCACGCTGACGGCCCGGCGTGGAAAGAGCCCGCCTGCCATGGGTGGTGCCAGACGGGCTCTTCATCGGGATAACCCACCCCGACGCGGCGCGCGGATAGAAAGCCAGCCAACCCGCGCGCCGTCTGTTCGATCAACTTAGCTGCGCGTCCGATGTTCCATTAGCAGTCGCTTCGCCCCGCCCGGCGAAAACCGGTGGAATGTAACCAACCGTGATATTGATGCAGCCTCGCTAATATACCCTCCGCTTCAGCCGACTCAGCCACCCTACCCGAGTCGGTTAGGCCCGGCGGTTCACCCAACGCAAACCCCAACGCGGAACTGTCGGGCCGCTACTGGCATGGCCACCAGCCTAGCTCTTTCGATTTTTCTCGTGGCGCACCCTGACCCGGCGTATCGCTTCCGAAATGCAAATGCCATACCGTCGCTGGACCAACTTGCGTTGCTCGTCGGTTAGATCGGTCCGCTCCAAGGTTCGCACATCGTAGCTGATCAGACGGTGAAGCTCGCGGTCGCTCAGTTCTACAGCCTTCGGCATTGGGCGCTCTCGGCCATAGTGGCGTGGGGTGCTGCGTTGCGCGTTGCCGCCGCGCGGCTTGTTCAGCCAAACCGGCGTTCGTTCTCCCGGGACCAAGCCTCCATGGTATCTATAAGGTCGAACTCATCTACCATGCCGCTCTGGAAGAGATAGAGCAGCTTCCTGGCGACGTTCTGCGCATCGTCAGAGTCCAGTTGATGCCCTTCTTGCTTGCACATGTGGTGCAGCACGCGAGTGAGCATTTCGAGGTCAGACGGTTCCATGATTTGGGTGTGCATCTCAGCGCCTCAGCGGTTGGGCGAGAGTGCTATTCGCTCCCAGCGTCCGTGCGCCATGACAAAACCGGACGACCTATGAACCTTAAGCCTTACAGAAGCGCCCCGCATTCACATTTGACGCAGGTGCGCAAGCAGGTGTGGGCAACCGGCAGACCAACGGTTATTGGCTGCGCTAATGGGTAAGGCCCTAATCCGCTTCGCCTTCCTCCGCTTCCTCAAGAGCCTCGAGTAGCGAGACGAAGTTGAGCGGCAATTCCGGATCGACTTCCAGCCCTAACAGCTTTTGTAACGCGCGGCGGTTTTGCTCGTCTCGGATCATCGAGCGAATGACTTCCGCGCGACCGTGAGGCCGCCTTTGTGCCATGCAGTTTCGTCCCCGAGTTGGGTCCAACCCCATTAGCCGGGACAGGTTCCATTCCATCGTAAAAATGCACACCAGCGGCGGGCTATCGGAGAACGTTAGCAATCGCTTGACGAACCCGCATACCGCGCCAAAGTCATGGCATGGGTCAGGAGAACATCAAGGTGGGCGATACGGTTGCGATCATCGCAACGATCCGCAAGCGCGTTACTGAGGACAGGGTCAGCGTTTGATCCCTTCCTACCATCAGCCGCATTCGATCGTAGACACGTCGCCGAACATCAGCAGTGGTCAGAAGATAGAGCTAACCGGGGAAGTCCTGCGCGTCGATGAGGATACGGTGACGGTCGGCGGCAAGGATCTAGGCATCACGATCAAACGGTCAGCAGTGAAGCTCGTCACAAGCTATGTGCCGCCGAAGCGGAAGGCGCCGCTCATCGATAAGACGACATGAGAAAAAGCCCGCCGCTAATGAACAAAGCGGCGGGCTGTAGGTAGGGGACTTTAAGGGCGAGCGGCCCGGAGGGACGAGTGAGCCGCTCACACTATGGAAACTTGCCGTTTTAGCAACGGTTCCAGGCCGCAATGGAACATTTTAGCAAAATTGAATGTTTGTTGTCATGGAGACCATGGAAGCCACCGAGTGCCGTGCTGCGCTGCGCCTGATCCGCGCGACGATCGAGGAGCATTGCCCGCCCGGCGTGCTAATGAGCGAGGAGCAGGTGAGAGGCCATTATGGCCCAACGCTGCTCGACGAGGCCGAGGCACTGTCAGTGGCGATCGTCGCCTCGGTCGAGCGGTTGTCATTCGACGGTACGAAGCCGCCGGCGCCCAGCATCAAGTCCTGAAATGACAAGCCCGCCAACCGGAGTCGACGGGCTTATCATCCCTCAAATGCTTGTGCGCCCCTTTCCCAGATGGTCCGCCCTACCCAGGAACCCCCGCACAAGCCCTGTCTAATACAGTCTCGGCTAATGGGCTGTAGCCGGGGAGCCACAGCAAAGGGGGATCACAGAATCAGCGTCCCATCCATGACTCAGGCATGGAAGCGATCTTTGACGACCTTTCCAGCGCCCTCAGAGAGCCCCGCACAGACGCGTGGGCCAAGGTTCGGCCATCGCCCTCGATCTGGCCGGCAAGCTGTTCACCGGCGCTGCAATCGGCGTGGGCTTCGCGATCTCGCGCGTTCGCGGGCTAACAAGCCGCACCTTTCGAACACGGTCCTTCGTTCACATGACGGCGCTTCGGAGAGTATTGATATGATTTAGGCGCCTGTGGGGTTTCTCCCTCAAGTGCCCACCGGTCGGCCCGGCGGCGCCCTGAACAAGAGCCTGCGGGGCCGTTAGCCTCAGACAGACAAGCTAGCTCCTCGGAAAAGCTGCCGTCGGCACGGACTGCGCGTTACTGGCGGAAATGACGAGCCACTACGACGGGCCGATGGCGACGGGCGAGAACTTTTTCTCGCATCAGGACGCGCGCAACCTCCTGCGCCATCGTGGCAATGCGACCCGACCGCGTTATCGTTAGTTCGACTGCGCCCTCTCCTAAGACCTGGTGGATTCCCGCCATCGTTGCGCATGACCGCGCCGGTGCGCTCGAGGAGGGAGGAACCGCATTCACTCACGGACGCGAATGACGGTCTTCCCCGCCCGCCGCTCAGTTGTGTTGAAGGTGGCGATGGCATTTTCGAGGGACGAGACGTGGCCGATGTTCGTGCGCAGCCGTCCGTCCCGGACTCGCTGAACCATCTCGGACAATTGGGCGCGATCCGCCTCGACCACGAAGTCGATCGTCAGGCCATCTGCTGGCCTCACCTGGGTAGGTCCGACGACTGTCACCAGCGTTCCTCCGGCCCGGATCAGCGCTGCGGACCGCTTCTGGATATCGCCGCCGATGACATCGAACACCAGATCGACGCCACCGACGTCCTCCAGAGTACCATTCCCGAGGTCGACGAATTCATTTGCACCGAAGTCGAGCGCCTTCTGGCGGTCGGCGGCGCGTCCGGTGCCGATTACATAGGCGCCGGCCTCCCGCGCAAGCTGCGTCACGGCTGAGCCGACGGCGCCGGCCGCGCCATGGGCCAGCACGCTCTGTCCTGCCTTAAGGCGGCCATGCTGAAACAGGCCCTGCCATGCGGTGAGGCCCGAGATCGGCAGGCTCGCGCCTACCGCGAAGTCGACATCGCCGGGTAGTGGCGCGAGATTGCGTGCTTCCATGGCGATGTACTCAGCAAGTGTGCCGTCGCGGTGCCAGTCGGACAGGCCGAACACCCGCTGACCAATCGACAGCCCCGAGGTGCCGTAGCCAAGCGCGGTGACCACACCGGCCAATTCATGGCCGAGGATCGATGGCGTCCGGTCGCGGAAGGCCCGATCGACCCAGGTCGAGGGCCACTCCAGTTCGGTGTTGACGAATCCCGCCGCGTGCACCTGAACGACGACGTCGTTTATCGCTGCCTGTGGTTCGGGCCGCTCCACCAGCTTCATGCCGGCCGTTCCCGCAGTCTGGTCCGTTACAACGATTGCTTTCATGGGAATTGTCTCCTAAGTGGCTTGTTGGTTCGGGGTAAATTGCAGGCGCGAAGGTCTTTTCGAGCTTTCATGGCCGTAGATTATCGGTTCGACACCTTCCCCGACCCCTCGATGTTGAGTTGTCGTGTGATGCCGGCGAGGCTGCTGCTCGGTTTCCTTAGAATTGCCGTGCCGCGAACTTAGCTTTTTTGAATTTCAACGACGCGACGGTAATCACGCAAAGTCGAGCACATCCGCCACCGGCATGCGCGGCTTCTGCGGCCAGTTGCCGGCTCGCTCCGGCCCGACAGTCAGGAGCATGACCGGCACTTCGTCTTCGGCCAGGCCGAACTCGCAGTGCACGGCCTCGGCGTCGAAGCCGATCATCGGCGTTGAACCCAGGCCCAGTGAGCGGGCGTAGATGATCGCCGCGGTTCCGAAGGTCGCGGAGCGTACGGCTTCGTCGCGCTGGCGCTGCGGCTGGTTGTCATACAGTCCTCGCGCGGGGATTTCCCACTCCGGCACAATGTGCGCCGGCATGATGCCGGCTTCCACCACCGGCGCCAGACGCGCGGGGACGGTGCTGGCATCGGCCAACTGTCCGATGATGATGAAGGTCACGGCCGCCTCGGTGATCGCGGGCTGATTCCAGGCGATCGGACGCAGCCGTGCCTTGGCTTCAGGCGAGCGTATGGCGATGAAGCGCCAGTTCTGCAGGTGGAAGGACGTTGGCGCGGACGTGCCGATACGCACCAGGTCGCGGATCTGGTCGTCGGTGAGGGCCGCGCTAGGGTAGTAGTACTTGGCGGCGCTGCGGCTCAGGATGGTTTCGATGACGGCGTTCGTCCCGAAAGCGTTTTCACTCTTGCCGGTCTGCCCCGAGATTTCGGCGGCTGTGCGGGTTGCGTCGCCGGTTGTGGCGACACTGATGCAATTCATCCCTTATCAAGTGATTGCGGAAGCCAATTTACGGGCAGGGGTGAGAAGTTCGAGACTGAATCAGCTCAATCTAATACGGGAAAGGATCAATCCGCACCTCCCGGATTCTGGACGGCGCGTCTACTCGCCCTTGTGCGCCAGCCGCCGCCATTCACCGGGCGTCATCCCCATCCTTTCCGCGAAGACATGCCGGAAAGCCGAAACGGATTGATACCCGACGGCCTCGGCCACGGCTTCCGTGCTGATCCGCGATTTCCTGAGCTCGTTCGCGGCCAGGCTCATGCGCAGATCGGTCACGAAGTCGAGGGCAGAGCGACCCAACTTGTCCCGAAACTGGCGCATGAACGTGGCACGCGACATGCCGCACAAATCGGCCAATTCGGGCAGTTTCCACGGCCGTGCCGGGTTCGCGAACATCGCGGCCGTGGCTGGAGCAAGGCGCGGATGGCCGGCCAAGGCCAACAAGCCCTGTGGGGCTTTCCCCGATTGGCTCGCCGCGCGTAGCACCAATGTAAACAGGGCCGACGAAAGCGCGTTGAGAATGGCGCGTCCTCCGGCCCGGTCGCCGGCTGATTCCATTCGCATCAGCGCGACAAGGCCGGCGAGTTGGTTGGAGGCGGACCCGTTGCCCTCTTCCGCATGGCCGTCCATTGCCTGTGCCACCAGATTTGTCGGCAGGTAGCCGCGGATCAGCCGATCATGGGGCGCCGTGACGAAAAATCGTCCGCACAGCAGATCCAGTTGCTCGCCCTGGCTCTCGTTCTCGCTCAGCATCCATCCGGCAGAGCTCGCGCTTTCATGCGTGCGGATTGGCGCTTGCCCGCTACCATCATGCAGCATATGCGGCGCACCGTGGGGGAGCAATACGATATCTCCGCTCACCAGCTCCCGCGCCGTTTTCGACTCCGGATCCTCGAGAATGGCCCGGCCCTTGACTATGACGTGATAGGGGATCTCGTTCGCCGCCGCTTGGGCCCAGGCGATACGCCACGGCGCACCATAGGCGCAGCGGACCTCGAGGCGGCCGGTAACGGTGATGATCTGCAAGAGATGGCTAAGCCAGTCCACTTCAGACATTGAACGCCGGAAATCGGAAACGACGAAGCATCTTATTGCAATTGCGGCTTGGTTCTACTGGTCGTCCTGGTTCCAACCCCAACCTCCTGCTCAGCGACCATCGTGTGGCCGAACGCGTCTGGCTGCCCACATGGTCGAAACCTGCTCTGCTCTAGAATACCGGCACGACCCGATTCGCCTATCTTCAGCTGCAATTCGCTTGCTGAACAGACGAAGGGCTGCTTTAGAGGTCAGGCAACTCGATGTTGTGCGGTGGCAGTGAGGCGCAAAGCAGCCATGTCGTCTTTGTGGCCGGCAGCGGGCTGTCCGTTTTTTTAAAGCGCAGTCTTGCCTGGAACGTTAATGCTTCAGGATCTGGCTGAGGAACAACTTCGTCCGATCATGACGCGGGTTGCCGAAGAAGGCGTCGGGCGTGCCCTCCTCGACGATCTGTCCGGCGTCCATGAAGATGACGCGGTCGGCCACGGCACGGGCAAAGCCCATCTCATGCGTCACGCACACCATCGTCATGCCATCCCGCGCCAACCCCGTCATCGTGTCCAGTACCTCGGAGACCATTTCCGGGTCGAGCGCGGAGGTCGGCTCGTCGAACAGCATGACATCGGGCTTCATGCACAGGCTGCGGGCGATCGCCACGCGCTGCTGCTGGCCGCCGGAAAGCTGGACGGGGAACTTGTTCGCCTGCTCGGGGATGCGGACCCGTTCCAGGAACTGGAGCGCGGTCTGGCGCGCCTCCGCGGCGGGCACACCTTTGACCCACATCGGTCCGGCCATGCAGTTCATCAGCACCGTCATATGCGGAAACAAATTGAAATGCTGGAAGACCATGCCGATGTTCGAGCGCACGGCGGCGACATTGCTCATCCTGCCATGCAGCGCGACGCCGTTGACCACGATCTCGCCCTCCTGATGCGCTTCGAGGCGGTTGAAGCAGCGGATCAGCGTCGATTTGCCCGACCCGGACGGCCCGCAGATGACGATGCGTTCGCCCTTGTGGACCGTCAGGTTGATACCCTTCAGCGCTTGGAACTGGCCGTACCATTTGGAAACGGCTTTGGCCTCAATGATGGCTTGAGCGCTCATCGCACCTTGCTCCTGGCATAGTGCCGTTCGATGCGGGACTGTATCAGCTCGAGGCAGATCGACAGCATCCAATAGATGACGGCAGCCGAGATCAGCATTTCCATATGCTGGAAGGTCTTCTGGCCGAGCGTGCGAGCCAGGAACATCAGCTCCCACACGCCGATCACGGAGACCAGGGACGAATCCTTCAGCATTGAGATAAACTGGTTGCCGGTCGGCGGAATGATGACCGGCAATGCCTGCGGCAGGATGATGCGGCGCATGGTCAGCGCAAAGCCGAACCCCATGGAGCGCGATGCCTCCCACTGGCCGCGGTCGATGCTCTGGATGCCGGAGCGGAAGATCTCGGTCATGTAGGCGCCGTAGCAGAGTGACAGCGCCAGGATGCCGGCGGGTACGGCATTGATGACGAAGCCGAGCTGCGGCAGTCCGAGATAGATCAGGTAGACCTGCATCAAGAGCGGCAGGCCCCGGAAGAACGAGGTGTAGAAGCTGGCGATAGCGTAGGCGAAGCCGTTGTTGGAGAGCTTGGCGACCGCGCCCGCCACCGCGATCACCGAAGCAATGACGATGGAGATCGCCGAGACATAGAGCGTGGTGACGACACCCTGGCTGATCAGGAACGGCAGCTTCTCGCGGATGAAAGGCAGGCTGAGGTGGAACGTCTCGAAGAAGGCGATGAACAGGAGCAGCAGCTCCAACCATACGATGCCGATCTGCAGCTTGAGCGGCGCGAAGCCGATCAGCACGACATTCAGCGTGAAGATCACCGCGATGGCGAAGCCGATGGCAAAGCGCCCGTAGAAGCCGCTTGTGGAAGGCTCGCCGATCACCGGACGCATGAGTTCGGCGAAGCCGGTGCCGGACATGTTGAACGCCATGAAGACCAGCAGGACGATGCCGAACATCGTCGCCACGAACCAGGGCTTGTGAACGAGGACTTCGGCCTCGACGGTATCCGGGTAGAGCATCTTTGAGCACCGGCAGTTCGGCAGCCTGCTAAATGGCAGGCCGCCTTGGACAGATTAGTTCGTCTTAGAGTAGTCCTGGCCGTACCATTTTTCCGAGAGCTTGCTCAGCGTGCCGTCGGCCTTCATCGCCTTCACGGCGTCGGCGATCTTGGCCGACAGTTCCGGATCGCCATGCTCGATGGCGATTGCCAGTGGCTCGTAGAACACCGGCTCGCCCAACTGCCTGATCGGATAGCCGGCCTTCACCGCATCGAGGATCGACGGCAGCGACGACACCACAGCATCCAGGCGCACGCCGTCGCCGAGGCGAAGGTCGTCCAAGGCGGTGGTTGAATTCTCATAGGAATGGACTTCCTTCGGGTTGAGCTTGTATTCGAAGGGCGGCGCCCCGGCGGCGTCGAGGGTCAGGTTCTTCTTGGCATAGGCTTCGAAAGTGGAGGTGCTCGTAGCGCCGACCACCTTGCCGTCGAGATCGGCGAGCGTCTTGGCCTTGCTGTCCTTGTGCACCGCGACCGCCGCGGGAGTGTAATAGTACACCGCCGGGAAATCGAAGATCTCGGCGCGCTTCTTGGTCGGCGTCATCGAGCCGACATGCATGTCCCAGCGGCCCGCCCAGTTGCCGGCGGTGATGATGTCCCACCCGGGCGTGACGAACTCGACCTTGACGCCAAGATGCTTGCCGATCGCCTTGGCGACATCGACGTCGAAGCCATCCAACTCGTTGTTCGCGTTCATGAAGGATTGCGGCGCCCAGTTGGCGTCGGTCGCAACTTTGAGCGTGCCAGCCGCCATCACACGGTCGAGCACCGCACCGGCGTGGGCGGGATAGGAGCTAAGCACAAGCGCGAGTGCGGCCATCGTCAGCTGTCGTCTGTTCCAGAATGTCATTTTCGTCTGTTCCCTTGTTGTTTGTTCAGTCCCATGCGGTCATGGCCATTCAGCCGGTCATGATCTCGCAATTCCTTGCCGACGAGGTCGGCGTCCCGCCGACGGCTCGCGGATTTAGCGGTGCCCGGCCAGTCCGGTCTTCCACTTCCGCGCCGGATGTTTGCCGTCGTCCTTCCCTCGCTCACGGGGGATGTTTCGGCGTGTTTTCGGCCAGGTGCGCCTTGGCAAGCCGGCCCTTGCCGCTCCGCGAAGACCGCTATGCATGCGCGACGGCTCCTCTCCCGCGGCCGGCGCTGAGCAGGAAGCCGGCCATCGTTTCAGCGACAAGCGCCGGCGCCTCGATCAGGATCGAGTGGCGAAGCCCTGGCAGGATGGCGAGCTCGGACCCCTGCACCTGCTCGTGCATCAGCCGCGCCATGCGCGGGCTGGAGCCCTGGTCGTCCTCGCCCGTCACGATCAGCGTCGGGCATGTGATGCGGTCGAGGATCCCGCCAAAATCGGTCTCGGCAAGAACCCGGTAGGCGGCGGCGTAGCAGTCGGGGTCATTCTCGGCGTCACGCCGGCGCAGTTCCGCGATGATCTCAGGGTTCCTGTCCTGAAAATCCTCCGTTAGCCAGCGCGACAGCGAGGCGGCGTGATGCGCCGAGGCGTCGCTCGCCATCAGCGCCGCCAGCCGGCCGCGCACCGCATGCCGCTCCTCCGGCGTGCGTCCGGCGACGGTCGACAAAAGCACCAGTTTACGCACGCATTCGGCATGGGTCAGCGCAAGGCGCTGCGCGATCAGGCCGCCCAGGGAAAACCCGGCCAGATTGAACGTGGAAAACCCCAGATGGTCGGCCAACGCCAGCGTCTCGCCGACGAAATCGTCGATCTCGTAACGCCCCTTGACCCGGCTGGAGCGGCCATGGCCGCGCAGGTCGAAGGTAAGGATCGCGAAACGATCCTTCAGCCGATCGGCCACGCCGTTCCAGGCTTCGAGATAGGAGCCGACGCCATGGATGCAGACCAGCGGCACGCCACCTTCGCCCTCAAGGCGCCAGTTGAGCAGCACGCCTTCCACATCGAGTTGGCCGGAACGCGCCATCCTCACGCTCTCGCCGCCTGGCGCGCCCTGTCGCGCTCGCGCGCGGCAAAAGCCGGCATCACTTCGTCGACCCAAAGCTTGATCGTCTTCTTCTGCAGCTCGAACGGCAGGTTGAACGTCAGGCCGAGGCAGTATTGGTCGACGCCCGCGGCTTCATAGTCGAGCAGCTTTTCGATCACCTCGTCCGGCGTGCCAAACATGAGGTTGCGGCGGATGTTTTCCGGATTGTAGTTGTCCCTGCCTTTCACGCTCTCGTAGGGCACGGCTTCGGGAAAGCCGTCCCTGACAGTGCCGATATTCTGGAACAGGTTCTCGAAGGCGCGGCCGTAGTCGATGGCATGCCCGACCGCGACCTCCCAATCCTGCTCCCGATCGTATACACAGGTGCGTCTCTGCATCATCAGGCGCGGTCGCGGCACCTCCGGATGATCGGCGACGGCCTTGCGGAATTTCTCGCCAAGGACGGCCACTTCGGCCGGCGGCGCCGACAAAGGCGTCGACAGGATCGAAGCGCCGATGCCGACCGCCCAGTCGAAAGTGCCGGGATCGCGCGCGGCGACCCAGATCGGCGGATGTGGCCTCTGCAGCGGCTTCGGCACGCCGGCGGCCAAAGGGAACTTCCAGTAGTGCCCGTCATGGGCATAGTCCTCGGCCCACAGTCGCTTTACCGCCGGCACCAGCTCCTTCAGATAGGCGACGCCCTCCTGTTGCGGCATGCCGCCGGCCATACGGTCGAACTCATACTGGTAGGAGCCGCGCGCAATGCCGAATTCCAGGCGCCCGCCGGTCAGGTGGTCGCAAAGCGCCGCCTCCCCCGCCAGGCGGATCGGGCTCCAATAGGGCGCGACCAGCGTTGAGGTGCCGAGCCTTATCTGCTCGGTGTGCTGCGCCAGCCAGGTCAGCGTCATCAGCGGATTGGGCGAGATCGTGCATTCGATCGTGTGATGCTCCGCCGTCCACAGCGTCTCGAAGCCGCCCTCGTCGGCCATGCGCGCGAGCTCGAGCAGATTGCTCTTCACCCTTGCCATTGGGATATCGGGCGAGAAGCGCTCCATTGTCAGCGATACGGCGAACTTCATGTTGATCTCCCGGTCATTACATCGGGTTCTTCAGCGAAGGCGGATGACGAACGGGTCCTGCATGGCTCCGGAATAGTCGATGACGACGTTCTTTAGCCGCGAGAACTCCTCCATCACGTCGAAGCCACCGCGCCGCCCGTAGCCGCTTTCCTTGAAGCCGCCATTGGCGGACATGAAGGAAGAGGCGCGGTAGGTGTTGATCCAGACCGTGCCGGCGTCGACATTCCTGGCGAAGCGCAGCGCGCGGTTGATGTCGCGGGTCCAGATGCCGGAGGCGAGACCGTAGCGGGTGTCGTTGGCGAGCCGGATCATCTCGTCCTCCGACGAGAACGGGATGACGCCGACGACCGGGCCGAACAGCTCCTCCTGCATGAACTCCATGCCGTTGTCGGCATCGGTCATCACCGTCGGCTCGAAATACCAGCCGCCGGCAAGCTCGTCCGACTGCGGCCGCTTGCCGCCGGCCGCGATCCGCGCGCCCTGGCGTACACCGGAAGCGACATAGGTTTCCACCTTGGCGAGCTGCGCCGACAGCGCCAGCGGGCCGATATCGGTGTCCTCCAGCATCGGCAGTCCAACCCGCACCCGCCTTGTGCGCTCGACCAGCGCCTCGACGAAAGGCTCATAGGCGCTTGCCTCGACGAAGCAACGCGAGCCGGCGACGCATGTCTGGCCCGCAGCCGCAAAGACGCCGGACACGACGCCGTTCACGGCATGCTCGATATCGACGTCCCCGAACACGACATGTGGCGACTTGCCGCCAAGTTCCATCGAGCAGGGAATGAGGTTTTGCGCCGCATTGGCGGCGATCCGCCGCCCGGTTCCGGTCGCGCCGGTGAAGACGAATTTGGCGATGCCAGGATGCCGGGTCAGCGCGTCTCCGGCGACTGCTCCTGTGCCGGTCACCACATTGACGACGCCGGCGGGAAAACCTGCCTCCATGATCAGCTCGGCCAAAGCGAGCGTCGAGGCCGAAGCATGCTCCGACGGCTTGACAACCACCGTGTTGCCGAGCGCCAGGCACGGCGCTAGCGTGCCGGTGAGCAGCATCAGCGGCGAGTTCCACGGCGTGATCATGCCGACCACGCCGATCGGCTCGTGCAGGTTAAAGTTGAGCATGTCGAGCCTGTTGACCGGAATGGTGTCGCCGAGCAGCTTGTCGGCCATGCCGGCGAAATAGGTGTAGCTGTCGGGCATAGCGCGCATTTGCGCCCGCATCTCCTTGAGCAGCTTGCCATTGTCGCGCGTCTCGATCAGCGCCAGCTCATCGGCGTTTTCCAGCACCAGCTCCGCCAGCCGGCGCACCAGCCTGCCGCGGTCGGTCTGGGTCATGCGCCGCCAGGCCGGATCGGCAAATGCAGCGCGCGCCGCCGCGACAGCCGCGCCAACATCCTCCTCGCTGGCTTCGGCGAACTGGTACCAGGGCTTACCGGTGGTCGGGTCGTAACTGTCGATATATTGCCCGCTCTTCGGCGCCACGAACGCGCCGTTGATGAACAGGTTCTGACGCGACCCTTCGAGCGATGCGACCGTCGTTTTCATGCTGTCTGTCCTGCGTGGATCGTCATTCGGATGCAGCCTTCGTCCACGATTGCGACGGGCCGTCGATCATCGCGACGCGGCCACCGTCGCCGCTGTCCATGTAGATGCCGAAGCGCTTGTCCTGCCGTTCGCGGGCATAGCGGCGCAGCATGGCGCGCAGTTCGTGGGTGGCGATCTGGTCATAGGGCAGCGCGTCGACGGGAAAGAAGGCATGGCTGTCCGGCAGCGTGGCTTGCCTGCCGTCGCCGCTCAGTTCGGCGCGATAGATCAGATAACCTGGGTCGCTGTCGGCGACATCGAACACCGAATAAAGGAAGGTGTTTTCCGCGACGAGGCTCAGCGCCTCGCCGCCGTCCAGCACCAGTCTGCTGTCCGCCTTGCGGCGCCGCCCCGTCGGCAGCACGAAGCCGCCCTTGCCGTCGCTTCGTAGAAGGATGCGGTTCCCCGCTTCGACCAGATAGCCGATGATCATGTCCTGCGAGGCGAGCCAACCGGCAGGCAGCGGATCCTTCACGCTGGCGTAGCGGCCGCGGCAAAAGCCGAGCGGCGCCGACGGGCTGGTCCCGAAGGCTTGCACCTGACCGATCAGGATGATGTGGTCGCCGGCCTCGACGCGGTTGTGGACGGTGCAGTCGAACCAAGTCAGGCTGTCGGTGAGGACCGGTGCGCCGGTATGGGCGCGGTCATGGTTCACCGACTGGAACTTGTTCGCCGCCTTCGAGGCGAACACCGACGATACATCGACCTGCCCCTCATGCAGGAAATTGACCGCGAAGGACTGCGCCTCGTTGAAGGCCGGAAAGCTCGCCGCCGACTTGCCGACGCAGACTAGCAGCAGCGGCGGGTCGAGCGAGACGGAGGTGAAGGAATTGGCGGTCATGCCGCGCGGATTGCCGTCGCCGTCGCGCGTGGTGATGACGGTCACACCGGTGAGGAAGGTGCCGAAGGCACGACGCAAGGCGATCGGGTCGATCGTCCTTTGTGCCATCGCATCCGCCATTGTCTTCCTCCACATCGTTGGACGGAAGCTAGGCAGGAGCCGGCGCCCATTCTTCCTCCGATCTGTAGGAAAAGTTTACGACGCGCTGCTGCCGACCCGAGCAAGCGGAAGCGCGGCGTGCCCGTGCCTGACACGCGATCTGACATACTGGCAGCAATGTTCGGATGGAGCAGTTCTAGGGGAAGGCCGGCACGCGGCTGTCGATAATGCCGCTGAGGCGAATCGCCAGCTCGACCGCGAAGCGCTGTTCGGGTGTGTCGAGGTTGATGCCGAACAATTCCTCCATGCGCGACAGACGGTAGCGCAAGGTGGTGACGTGCAGTCCGATGGCGTCGGCGCAGGCCTGGCTGCGGCAGCCTTCGCGCAGATACGCAAACAGCGTATCCAGATAGGGCGTGCCGTGCTCGCGATCATGCGCGATGAGCGCGCCGACGCTCTTGTCGACGAAGTTGCGCACGTCGGGCACGTCGGCGGCGGCGACCAGCATCGGCAGCGGACCAAAATCCTGGCCGGCGAAGACGCCGGTGCGCCCGAAGGAGCGGCCGATGCGGATCATACGGCGGCAGCGTTCCCAAGCGGTCGGGTAATCGGCCAGCGCGGCGCACGTCTCGGAAACCAGCACCGCCGGCTCGCGCTTGAAATAGCGGCCAAGCTCTGCGGCGATCTTGTTCGGCAGCTTACCCAGGCGCAGGCCATCCTGCGCCGCATCGTCCGCGACCAAACAGACGAGACCACCCTCGACGGCGATGACAGCGCCCCCCAGACCCGCCCGTTCCAGCAGCCGGACCAATGCATGGTGGGGATCTGCAAGACCGCCGCTGCCGTCCTTGGCCTCGTCGGCATAGTCGACGACGACCAGTCTATGCGGCGTCGTCAGGTTGACCCCCAAACGACGGGCGCGATTGACGATATCGGCCTCCTCGCGCCAGCGGCGCTCGACGACTTCCAGGAAGAGCTCGGTCAGCGATCTGGTCTCGAACCGGAAGCGGACGAAGCTGCGCATCATCTGTACGCTGAGCGCGAATTTGGCGCTGTCGAGCAGCATCTGGTCGAGCTGGCCGGACTGCTGCGGCGTCGGGAAAATCATCAGCGCGCCAACCACTTCGTCGTCGATGGTCAGCGGCTCGATGCGCACTGAAAGCTTCAGCCGGTGCTTGCCGTCGTCGATGAACAGCGTCTCTTTCTGGCGCGCCTCCGAGGCGCCGCGCGCGACCTTGACGATCTGCCGGTTGAGCGCGCCGCCGACGGCCTGTTGCCAGGCCGCGGCGTCGAAATGCGCTTCGCTCGGCGAGCGGCCGGCGACGACCAGATTGGCATGGAAATCGATGACCACGACCGGATTGGGCAGCAGCTCGCCGACCTTGTCGGCGAGCGCGGCCACCGATCCTTCCGACAGGGCCTGTTGCAGAAGCGAGGTGTGTGCAGCCAGGGCGCGCTGCAGGCGCTCGCCGGCCTGCTTTTCCTGGCGCAGGCGGTGCTGCTTCTCCACCGCGATCTCGCCCAGATGCACGATCATGCCGATGAAGGCGATATCCTCGGCGCTCACTTCGGTGATCTCCCGCGAGACCACGGTCAGCACCATCGGCCGGCCGGCCTCGTCGACGCAGTTCATCGGCATGACGAGCACGCTGCGGTAGTCGCGCTCGAACGCCTCGCGGCGATAGCCCGGAAACTCCTCAGATACCCGCGCGTCCCTGATATAGACAGGCTCGTTGCGGTTGAGCGCCACGATCGAGGGACTGGTCGCGAGTTCCCAGCGGTCCGGCAAGGTGCGCTGGATGAGCGTCGGGTCATGCCGCACGATGACATAGGCGTGGCCATGCGGCGCATCGATGCTCATGATCGAGCCTAGCGTCCATTTGGCATGGCGGCAGGCTGCCAGCACGAGATCGCGCAGCACCGACTGGAGATCGCCACCCGAATTGATGAGGCTGGCGGCGTCCCGCAACGAGAGAATTTGCGACTGGTGGTCCACGCCCGGTCTTCTGCCTCGCGAAGGGCCTACTTAAGCCGTCGCGGATGTACCAACGCTACACCGCTTCCAAGCGGGGTGCACGCAGATTCTTCCTACGAACCGGAGGAATACCTGGTCGACGGGGCTGACTAGGCTGGGCTTCCATCAACAGGGCTCGAAATCATGGAATTGCGAAAAGTCTGCACCTTCATCGAGGAAGTGCATATCGAAGGCGGCAAACCGGGCGCGAGGCCGATAACCTCGATCGTCGTCGCCGCCGTGCTGCGCAATCCATGGGCGGGGCGCGGCTTCGTCGAGAACCTGCGGCCCGAGATCGTGGCCATCGCGCCCCGGCTTGGCCACGAACTGACGCGGCGCCTGCTCGAGCTCACGCCCGCGGAGCGCATCGAGAGCTACGGCAAAGCCGCGGCCGTCGGCGTCGCCGGCGAGATCGAGCACGCCTCGGCCATGATCCACACGCTGCGCTTCGGCAATGTGTTTCGCGACGCCGTCGGCGGCACGACCTATCTCGAGTTCTGCAACACGCGCAACGCGCCGGGCGCGCTGCTGTCACTGCCGATGATGCACAAGAGCGAGAACGGCCGCCGCTCGCATTTCATCACTGCAAACTTTCAGATCGCTGATGGACCGGCCGCGGACGAGATCGTCGTGGCTATCGGCGCGGCGGACGGCGGACGGGTCCATCCGCGCATAGCGGACCGTTTCCAGGACATGAAGGAGATGGAGCAGGAAGCCGCGACGTAATGCTTTGCGCGACGTCCTTTGCGTTGTCGTCGATGACGTCCGCTTTCAAGAATACTCACAGCTGACCTCAACGGCCGACACGCGGCCCATGCGGTCATTCGCGGCTGTGTAACAAACTGCATAACACGCCACAAAAGGTAATAGTTCACTGCGATTGATGCTCGACCGCCGTGGACACGAAATCGAACGCTTGCGAGCGCGCCTTCGGCGCCAACACTGCCGCGCATCCGATTGTCAGCGATCCACGCCCAAAAACTCGGCTGCGCTGCTGATCTCAATGGGGCCCGAGAAAGTCGAGCTTCGCGAAGCCCTAAGCACCCCGAACGTTGCGGGTGCTTTAAGCCTTTCTTTCCTTTTCGACCGTTAGCTTGGCATGGAACATTGCAGGTATTCCGTCCATGTCAGTGCATGCATTCCCACTCAGCCGGGAGCTTCCCACCATTCGTATCGTGGCCGGCGCGATCGCTCGGCTCCCGAGCGACGAAGCGGCCCAGCTCTGGCGGGAAACTGCCTCGCATCTGCTTTCCGTCGCAATCGAACGCGGGCAGAACGCCAACGATGCGCGCGATGAAGTGCGTCGCTTCTTCGACGCCGTTCAGTCGGCTCTGCCCAGCGAGCCGTCGTTGTAGGCAATGCCGAGACTACCGAGTGGAATTCTAAGTGGGCTTATGCCGGCGGGGAACGTCCGATAACCAAGAAAGTCGGTGGGGTGTGCCGATCAAGCCGCTCGCTTGGCAGAGCGGCTGCAAACGTCCGCCTTACCAAGGTGACGGCGAAGCAGCCGCATGTTGCGATTGATGGCCTTGAAAAACACGTCGAAGATTGAGCCCAGAATGGGGACGCTACCGACAAGCGTATCGAGCAATACGTGCCCCAACATCCTGGCGACCAAGAAATTGCGGCACCGCAGCTTCGGGCACGCAACACGATATAGGCCGACACGATGCCAGTGGCTGCGTCTCCGAGTATGGGCACCAGCCCCACCAACGCATCCAGACCGAACAAATTAGTTCCGGGAATGTGCCAGCGTGAGTCGAGCAAGGCTGCCAAGAAATCCAATTCCGCAACGACGCTGGCTACCTTGCCGCCCTCGCGACTCTGGCGAGGTATCCTACCGGCAGACCCGTCGGGGTCTGCATACTCGGCTGACGTATGGCCGCCGTTCTAGACATCGTTTTGCCTGGTCGATCTAGCTTGCGTGCCGTTCGGAGGCACGTCGTCGAGCAGGGGAAAAGTTGGGCTCAGGTCGACGCGCCGATATCCCTGTCGGCACCTGGGTAAGCGCCGTGCTCTCGGGTTAGACCTTCTCCTCAAAACCATCCAGCTTCCGCCAGTCAAAGCTGACACCAATGCCTGGTTCGTCCGGGGCGACTGCGAGCCCATCCAGCAACCTAAGCGGGCGAGTGGTATACTGGTCGATGTCGAAACTGTGCGCCTCCACCCAACCAGCGTTTGGTTGGCCCGCGACCAAACTGACATGGAGTTCCTGCATGCCGTGGCTGCACACCGGAACTCCAGCCTTGCGGGAAAGCTCGGCCACCCGCGACCAACCTGTTATGCCGCCACAGTTCGAGGCGTCCGGTTGGATGTAGGACAGCTTCGACCATGCGAAGGCATGCTCGAACTCCTCGATGACATGCAAGTTCTCGCCCATGGCCAGCGGCACGCCCGTCGCCTCGGCAATGGCAGCGTAGCCCTGGTAATCGTCCGGGATGATAGGCTCCTCGAACCATAGCAGATCGTAAGGCGCGAATGCTTTCGCCGCCTCGATCGCCCGATGAATGTCGAGCGCATAATTGGCGTCCACCATGAAGGGGGTGTGCGGCCCGATGCGCTCGCGGATGGCCTTTACTCGGGCGACATCCTCTGCGAGGTCATCTTTGCCGACCTTGATCTTCACGGCTTTGAACCCGGCGGCGAGATAGGAGTCGATGCTCGCCTGCAACTGATCGAGGGAGAAGTTCAGGTCGATGCCACCGCGATATACCTTGGCTGTCTTGTTCGCGCCGCCGGCCATCTGCCAGAGTGGCCGGCCCATGCGCCGGCCCTGCAGGTCCCAGAGCGCTATGTCGAGGGCAGAAACTGCAAAGGACGCGATTCCGCCGCGCCCGACGTAATGGATGTGCCATAACATCCCATCATAGAGCGCCTCGATCTCCGTCGCGTCCCGTCCTTTCAGGAACGGCGCCAGGTCGTGCACGATCATGGCTCCGATCGCATGCCCCCCTTTGCCGCCAGTGTAGGTGTAGCCAGTTCCTTCACTGCCGTCGGCCAGCCTGAGGCTTGCTGTCACGAGCTCGAAATGCGTGTGGGCGCCATGCTTGGCGTCGGTCATCACTTCACGCAGCGGCACCCGAAAAAGCCGAACCTTCACGTCCGTGATCGCTGTATCGCCCATTGCGAGACTCTCGTCCCTTCACCTATTTTCGTCCTACCATAATTGCACTCTGGAGCGCGGACCGCAACCAGCCGAAGCCGATTTCGCCTATTTTGGTCCGATGATAATTCGCCGGACCTTGTGCTTTGGTCCGATCTGCGCATTAATGGTTGGGTGAAAAGTGGAGGACGGCTTGCTAAGCACACCACAACATCTCGGAACGCGGGCCACGAGCGGAGCTGCTCGCGCCGCAGACGCCATGGTGGCCGGAATCGAAGCGGATATCGCCTCCGGCAAGCTCGGCGACGGCAGCTTCCTGCCGGCTGAGCGCGAATTGATGGCCGAGTACGGCGTTGGCCGCGGCGTGGTGCGTGAAGCAGTCGCTCGCCTGGCAAGCCGCGGTCTTGTCGAAGCGCGTCCACGCTTTCGCCCGGTGGTGCGCCGGCCGGGGCTGGACGCGGCGCTCGGCGCTTTGGAAGGTGTTGTCGGCCACCTGCTAAACGATCAGGCAGGAGTAAAGAACCTCTACGACACCCGGGTCTTTCTTGAAGCCGCTCTTGCCCGCAACGCCGCCATCCACGCGCGCAAGGACGACGTGGCCACGCTCAGATCAGCGCTCGAGATGAATGAGGCGGCGATACCGGATTCGGAAAAATTCTATGCAACCGACGTGGGATTCCACGCCGTGCTCTACCAGATCACGCGCAATCCGGTGATGCCCGCCGTGCACAAGGCCTTCACTGCCTGGCTGTCACCGCATTGGATGCGCATGCCCCGGTCACCCGAGCGCAACCGGATCAATTTCCTGAGCCACCGCGAAATCTGTATGGCCATCATCGATCGAGACCCAGACGGCGCAGAGCGCGCACTGCTCAATCATCTTTCCGCGGCTTGGGAATATGTCCGTGGGACATTTGAAATGTCTTGAGGGCCGGCGGGAGGGCCGGTGAGAATGACCCAGACTTACGATCATATCGTGGTGGGCGGCGGAGCAGCGGGTTGCGTGGTCGCGGCGCGGTTGGTGAAAGCGGGACGGCGGGTCCTGCTTCTCGAAGCTGGGCATTCGCACCACCACCCGCTGCTCGATATGCCGCCGGGCATCTTCAAGATGATCAATGGCTCGAAGTTCATGCGCTATTACCGCACCGAGCCGCAGCAGCATCTGGAAGGCCGCCAACACGAAATCTCCCAGGGCAACGTGCTGGGCGGCGGCACCTCGGTCAATGCCCAAGTCTATATGCGCGGCCGCGCCTCGGACTACGACGAATGGGATGAGCTGCTGCGCGGCAACAATGCCGGCATCCGCTGGAATTGGCAGGCTGTGCTGCCCCACTTCACGGGCATGGAAGGCAACAACCGCCTCGGCGGCGACTTGCATGGCAGCGAAGGACCGTTGCTCGTCTCCGACCCCGGTCACATTGATGACGTTTCGCGGTGGTTCGTGCAGGCGGTGCAACGGCTCGGACTGCCCTACAATCATGACTTCAACGGGCCGTCGCAAAGCGGAGTGGGCTTCTATCAGTTCATGAACCGGCGCGGGAAGCGCAGCAGCGCCGCCTATGCCTTTATCGAGCCATTGGCGAAGGATCCAAGGCTGACGCTGAGGCTGAATTCTGCCGCGAGACGGTTGCTGATCCAAAGCGAGCGCGCAAAGGGTGTAATCTACACTGACCAATCAGGAACCGAACACCAGGCCTATGCGGATGGCGACGTGATCGTCTCGTCTGGCGCACTGGTGTCGCCGAAACTCCTGATGCTGTCAGGTATTGGCCCGGCTGACGAACTTGCCAAACATGACATTGCCTGCATCGCCGACCTTCCAGGCGTAGGCCAGAACCTGATCGACCATCCGGAAGTGCCGATCATTGCCACGACAAACGGGCCCTACGGCTACTTTAAGCAGGGCCAGGGTTGGCGGATGATCAAGAACGGCTTGCATTTCAAGCTGTTCGGCGCCGGGACGATCCTGTCCGCAGGGGTCGAGGCAGGAGCTTTTGTCAATCCTTCCGATCCGGATGGCGAACCGACGATCCAGGCGTTTTGCGTACCACATGTCTACCTGGACCGCGATATCCTCACCCTGGTGGAGAATACCTACGGCCTCACGGTGACGACGGTGGTTGTCAAGCCGAAGTCCCGTGGCTTTGTGAAGCTGCGTTCGGCAGATCCAGATGACATGCCGGTCGTCTCTCCGCACCTGCTCAAACACCAAGACGACATGAAGGAGATGATTGCCGGCCAGCGCTATTTCATGAAGGCATTCCACGCGAAGCCTCTGGCGGACCGCATCAAGGCTGTAGCCGTTCCCAGGGAAGACGACCTCAGCGACGAGGCGCTGGAAAAGCACTGCAAGCGTTTTGTCAAAACGAATTACCATCCCGCCGGCACGTGCCGTATGGGTCCGGACAGCGATCGAATGGCCGTCCTGGACGCGGCCCTGCGGGTGCGCGGGATAGAGAACTTGCGCGTTGCCGACATGTCAGCCTGTCCCAACATCAACGCCGGCAACACCGCTGCACCCGCCATGATGCTGGGCGATCGCTGCGCCGACTTCATTTTGGAACCGGGCGCAGTGACTCAATCGAGGGAGGCGCCTGCTAGCGAGCTGACCTGGCCCGCATAGGCGAGGAATATTCAACGTCGTCAAAACGCGACAACCAAGGAGGAAAGCATGATCATTACCCGTCGGAAATTGTTGGTAGGCTCCGCCGTCGGCGTGGCCGCTCTTACCCTCGCATCACGTGCCTTCGCCGCGCTGCCGCCGCTCGCCAAGAAAGACAAATACAAGGTTGGCTTCGCCCAGACCGAGAGCAACAATCCATGGCGGTTGGCTGAAACCAAAAGCATGCAGGACGAGGCTGCAAAGCTCGGCCATCAGCTCGTCTATACTGATGCCGCCGGATCCTCGGCCAAGCAGGCTTCCGACGTAAACTCCATGATCGCTCAGGGGGTCGATGCGATTTTCCTGCCTCCGCGCGAGGACAAGCCGCTGGTGCCAGTCATCCTGGCCGCGCGTGATGCCGGCATCCCGGTCTTCCTCATCGACCGCGATGTCGACCACACCATGGCCAAGCCTGGACAGGATTACGTCACCTTCATCGGTTCCGACTTCATCAATGAGGGTAACCGCATTGCCGAATGGGTGGTGAAGAACGCCAATGGAAAATCGAAGATCATCGAGCTGGAAGGCACCACCGGTTCCTCGCCAGCCAACGACCGCAAGAAGGGTTTTGACGACATCATCGCCAAGCACTCGGAGTTCAAGATTGTCGCCTCACAGTCGGGCGACTTCGCCCGCGACAAGGGCCGCCAGGTAGCCGAGACCTTGCTACAGGCGCATCCTGAAGCCGATATCATCTATGCCCATAATGACGAGATGGCACTCGGCGCCATCGCAGCTCTCGAGGCGGCCGGCAAGACGCCGGGAAAAGACGTGCTTATTGTCTCGATCGATGGCGAAAAGGACGGCGTGCAAGCAATCATCGACGGCAAGATCGGCGCCATCTGCGGCTGCAGCCCGCTTTTCGGACCGAAGGCTTTCGCCACGATGGCCGACTATGCAGCCGGGAAGCAAATCCCGCCTTTCATCAAGAACGACGACGACTTCTACGACGGCACCAACGCCAAGGATAAGATTGGTACGGCGTTCTGAGATCGTCTGGTTAAAACTGCCTCCCCGCCTCGGCGGGGAGGCTTTTCGGAGCTTTGCCAATGACGCGGCCGCCGGACGGGCCCTCCCCGCTGCTTCTCGACATGCGCGACATCCAAAAGCGCTTCGCCGGCATACCCGCGCTGGTGGACGCGTCGCTTTCCGTGCGCTCAGGCGAGGTCCATGCCCTGATAGGCCAGAATGGCGCGGGCAAATCGACGCTGATCAAGATCTTGACCGGGTACCACCGCAAGGATGCCGGGCAAGTGCTGTTCGAAGGCAAGCCTTTTGAGGTCCACTCGCCCCACCAGGCACAAGTCAACGGCATCAGCACGATCTATCAGGAGATCAATCTGGTCCCGCTGCGTTCGGTGACGGAGAACATTTGCCTGGGCCGGGAAAAGCGCCGCTACGGCCTGCTCGACTGGAATGCCATGCACGCGGAAGCCGAGCGCCTGCTGAGCCGCTTCTCCATTGGCATCGATGTTCGCCGTCCGCTGGGTGAATTGAACACCGCAACACAGCAGATGGTGGCGATCGCCCGGGCCATAGGGTTTTCCGCTCGCCTTGTCATTATGGACGAGCCGACCTCGTCCCTTGATGAACGCGAAGTGGGAGTGCTGTTCAGCGTCATCCGTCAGCTGAAGGCTGAAGGGGTATCGGTTATTTTTGTAAGCCACAAGCTCGATGAGCTGTATGAAGTCTGCGACCAGGTCACGATCATGCGCGACGGCCGCACTGTGCGCAGCGCCGCGATGGAAGAGATCGGCAAGCTGGAACTTGTCGCAGCTATGCTTGGCCGCGATGTCGCGGCTGTCGAGGGGCACGCCACAGCCTTCGGCGAGCGCGACCGCTCTAGGATCGGGGATATGATGTTTTCGGCCCGCGGGCTTAGAGCCGGGCAGGCCGTCCGCGATGTAAGCTTCGACCTCCGGCGCGGCGAGATCGCGGGCTTTGCCGGCCTACTGGGCGCAGGTCGTACAGAAGCCGCAAGGCTCGTGTTCGGAGCCGATCGCGCGAACGCCGGCGAGATGACGATGGAAGGCGCTGCCTACAATCCTGAGCGTCCCGCCGACGCTATCGTCGCCGGCATGGGCTTTTGCACCGAGGACCGGAAGAGCGAAGGCATCGTGCCGGAGATGACGGTGGCAGAAAATCTCACCCTTGCGTTGCTCCCGAAAATCAGCCGCAACGGCGTGCTGGACGAGTCGCGCCAGCGCGAAGTCGTCGAGCGGTTCATCCGCGAGCTCGGCATAAAATGTTCCGGGCCCAATCAGAAGGTGCGAGAGCTTTCGGGCGGGAATCAGCAGAAAGTGCTGCTTGCCCGTTGGCTGGCGATGAACCCGAAGCTGCTCATACTCGACGAGCCGACAAGGGGAATCGATGTGGGTGCCAAGGGCGAGATCCAGCGTCTGATCCGCGGACTTGCAGACCAGGGTCTCGGCGTGCTCATGATCTCGTCAGAGCTGGAGGAAGTGATCGAGGGTGCGGATCGCATATTCGTTCTGCGCGACGGTGTCAGCGTGACCGAGTTGGAGGCTGAAGCCGCCAACGAAGAAAAAGTGCTCACCGCAATGGCGCACGGGATAAGCGCTTCCTCGGAGGCCGCGACGTGACCGAGTTGCCGAGATCATACGCGGATCGGGATGCCGTCGCGCGCAGCTTCGATCTCTTCGGTTTTTTGTCGCGCTACGGGACCGTGATCGCGCTGGTTTTGCTGGTTGCGTTCAACCTCGCCTTCACGCGCAATTTCGCGACGATGCAGACGCTGAACGTCAACCTCACTCAGGTCTGCACGATCGTCATCGTAGCCGTCGGAATGACGCTCGTCATAGCCACAGGCGGCATCGATCTCTCCGTCGGATCTCTGATGGCTATTTCGGGTGCGCTGGCCCCGATGATATTCATGGGCAAGATCCTTCCGATCGGAAGCATCTACCTGAGCGTGGCTGCCGCGATGATCGTCTCGGTATCGGTGGCTGGGCTATTGGGACTCTTCAATGGCTGGTTGGTCGCCCGCTTCCGCATCCAGCCCATTGTCGCGACACTGGTTCTGTTCATCGCGGGCCGCGGCATCGCTCAGGTGATGACGAATGGGAACCTGCAGACCTTCCGCGTACCGGAATTTCAATGGATCGGCCTTGCCCGACCCTTGGACATCCCGGCGCAAGTCATCATCATGGCTGTCATTGTCGCGGCAGCTGCATGGGCGTTGAAAAAAACGCTGTTCGGGCGATGCATATTGGCAGTCGGCGGTAATGAAAGGGCTTCCGAACTCGCAGGTATTGCCGTCTCAAAGATCAAACTTGCGGTCTATGGCATAAGCGGCCTCTGCGCCGGGCTGGCCGGGCTTATCGTGATTGCAATCAACTCCTCCAGCGACGCGAATCTGGTTGGCCTTGGTATGGAGCTCGACGCCATCGCGGCGGTTGCCGTGGGCGGGACTCTGCTCAGTGGCGGCAAGGCCACCATCGTCGGTAGCCTGCTAGGCGCGCTTACCATTCAACTGGTGCGCTTCACCCTTCTGGCGAACGGGGTGCCTGACGCCGCTGCCCTGGTGGTCAAGGCGGGGATCATCGCCCTCGCCGTGTGGCTGCAGCAGCAGCATCGCGGGTAGCCTATGAATCGCGCCCGCCTGGTCCGCATCATTGGCACCTACGGCGTATTGATTGCGCTGGCTGCGCTGGTTCTGTTCGGGTTCCTGCGTTATGATCGGTTTCTCAGCTTCTACAATGTGATGACTCTCCTGCGCTACAATTCCATGTTCGCGCTGGTGGCGCTTGGCATGTGCTTCGTCATCATGACAGGGGGGATCGACCTATCCGTGGGCTCCGTCGCTGCCTTGGGCAGTGTAGCCTCGGCATTGGCGAGTCCTTACGGGATCGCGCCGGGTCTCGCGGCGGGAATAGGCGCTGGGCTGCTCGCCGGGCTCATCAATGCGATCCTTGTCACACGCGCCAATCTGATGCCGTTCATAGCCACTCTCGCTACGATGCAGGCCGCCAGTGGCTCAGCCCTTCTGCTTGCGGGCAACCAGACGGTATCGGTCTCCTATGAGTCGGGCTTCACCGCCATCGGCCAGGGCAACTTGTGGATGTTTCCGATCCCTGCGGCCATCGCGGTCGTGGCATATCTCATCGGTTCCCTAGTGTTGAACTATACCGGCACCGGACGCGCAGTGCTGGCAATCGGCGGCGGCGAGGATGCTTCGCGCCTGATGGGACTGCGTACCGATCGTGTGAAGTTTTTGGTCTATGTCGCGAGCGGAGGACTGGCGGGGCTCGCCGGCGTCATCCTTGCCTCGCAGTTCGGAGCGGGACAGCCCATTGAAGGCGTTGGTTGGGAATTGTTCGCCATCGCAGCCGTCGTGGTCGGCGGCACGCTGCTCACCGGCGGCTCGGGCTCGGTTGTGACCACGCTCGCCGGCGTGTTGCTCCTCGGCATCCTTTTCAATGTTCTGAACTTTGAGAATGGAATGGGATGGATCTCGCTTTCGGCCTACTGGCAATCAGTGATCCGAGGGCTGTTCCTGCTGGTGGTGGTCTTGCTTCAGGCCCGACTGACACGGCGACGCCTCGGCGCGCTCTGATCGTCTCGGCCATCCCAAGGGCTGGAGGAAGATGTCGGCCGCAAGGACATGCTCCTCGACATAGCGACCGAAGAGCTCAGCCACCTCGAGGTCGCTGGCTCGATCGGGCGGTCGAGGACACCCACTGCTACCGGACCCAACGCGTCTATAGCCGACAACGAGGCACGCAATCTCGCGCCGCTGCCCGGCGATGTCGAATTCGCGACCGTCTTCCGGTTGATCCCGTAGCGCTTGGCCAGGGTTCTCAGGCTCTCTTGACTATGTTGTATCGCTCGACGGACCGCCTCTGTCGTCGTGGCGCTCCCATGGAGAACCTGGCCCAAGTGCCTCCTTCGATTCGGAGGACAAGGATGCACCATCAAAGTCTGGGATCAAACACCTAGCTCGGCGGTGGCGCATAATGATGATGGTCCTCTCGAGCAGAGTTGAAACCAAACCATGAGGCTGCGAATTGCTCCGATCCCGACCTCGGCAAGCAGAGTAGATGAGCGATCGCGCCAAAGGTGCCATTCCGCAGGAGCCGATAGGAATACGAATGGTGGGATCGGCTTCTTGAATCGATTTCGGCGAACTGCTTCGTAACCTGTTCGCGAATAAAGATTATGTTAGTCGCTGAGGACGCGAGCAAATCTGTTATTGGCGTTCTCGTGGGCCAAGTCCCCCGTATCGTTCTGTGCGGCCTCTCCCAGCGAACCCGTTGTGGTCGGTTCATTGTCCGATGGAGTTCGAGGCCTGATCTCCGGCAGGACTGCGGTCAAATAAGTCCGTTCCGACCCGCAGGCACTCCATGTAGGTTCGGTAAGCAAAACTGCGATCACGCTTCCTGCCGGTCGTTTCCGTGAGAATGCCAACCTCCGTTAGCGTTTCGATCGCCCGCGTCGCCGTCGGCTTACTGGCATCAATCAATTCCATAGTGGAGGCCACCGTGACAATCGGATGCCGGGGCAGCTGCTCAAACAGTCTGATCGCCGAGACAAAAGCAGATTCTGTGTTCAACAATCGCGTCCGATCCGCGTTGACGAGGTTGAACAGCTCACGCGCCGACGCGACCGCTTCATCGGCAATCGTGGCGATCCCGTCGAGAAAGAAGTCGGTCCAGCCTTCCCAGTCCCCCTCCAGCCGGACGCGGTTGAGCCGACGATAATACTCTTCGCGATGACGCTTGAAGAACAGGCTGAGGTAGAGAAGCGGGGCTTTCAGAAGCGCCAATGCTCCAACAGCAACGCGATCAGCAGTCGTCCGATTCTGCCGTTGCCGTCGAGGTATGGATGGAGGGTTTCAAACTGCACATGCAGCAGACCCGTGCGCACAAGGGCCGGCAGCTTTTCATCGGCGTGTATGTATTTTTCGAACGCGCCAAGAAGTTCGGGGAGTTTGTCGGGCGGCGGTGGCACGTAAGCTGCATTCCCAGGCCGGCTTCCCCCAATCCAGTTCTGGCTGCGGCGAACCTCTCCAGGCTGTTTGTTCGAGCCGCGTACGCCACGCATCAGCCGCTTGTGAGCCTCGTTCAGGAGCCGCATTGAAAGAGGAAGGCCGCGCTTTGCTGCGAGTTGCCCGCGCGCATAGGCCAGAGCGTCGAGATAGTTCGTCACTTCCTCGATGTCTGCATTGGCAGCAGGATGCTCTTCGGCCTCGAAAGCAAGGAGGTCGATCAGCGATGCCTGGGTGCCCTCGATCTGGGATGAAAGCACCGCCTCCTTACGCACGAAGGCATAGATGAACCAATCGAGCGACGGCACCATCTCGCCTGCAAGGTCGAGCCGAACGAGCGCCTGCTCGGCTTCGCGGAGGCGATGTTCGAGCTTGTCTCGATGACCAGCGCCGGGCGCATGGGTGGCAGATCGAAGGGGACGAAGGCATTGACCTTCTCCCCACCGACAATCACGCTCTCATATCGACCTGTCTTACGCATTGGCATCACTGACCCTCGTGAGGCGATGATCCTCAGACGGAAGGCACGACAATGTTCCCTGCCTCCTTCACTAGGAACGGACACGTTACTATCCGAGACCGGTAGTCAAGGTTTCGTTCTTAGTAGGAGTCACTGAAAACGATTCCTTCCAGAGGGACGTCCCCGCGGTGGCATAGATGGCGTTCATGTCGGGATTGCCGGTGATCAGATTTTCAGCAGCGGCAAGCGCAGTGTCTTGCACATTCTGGCTATCGACCACAGCTACGGTTTCAATGCCGTCCTTAGCGTTGATGGCGTCCTCGAAGCCTTTCTGGCGCTCCGTTCTGGATGTAGGAGTTGAGGGCGCCGACAATGCCGATTCTGGCCTTGCCTTCCCGTATTTGGCCTTAACATAGTCGAGGAAATGCGCACCCATGTCGGCACCGCCTTGGCGTTGTCCACGCCGATCTGCGCATTCTGCGGCGCCTTAGTAGGATAGCGTCGATCGCCACCACGGGATCTTGGCGTCTGCCACCTGATTGACCGCCGCCGTGACGCCGTTGACGTCGATGGCCACGACGATCAGGCCGTTCACCTTCATGGCGCAAGTCCGCATGATCTTGCACGCCGTCTCGCCGATCGTGGCGAGGAAGGTGTGCCGGCACTGCCTCTCCAGCGGTCGCCGCGAAGGTGGCTACTGGCTGGTGGGGCGACGTAGGCAACACGCCGGGCCGCTCGATCTATGTCCGGCTCAAAGACATGCCCAAGGGTCCGGCCGGCAAATCGACCGACGCACCGACCGGCGAACATGGCGATCTCCTCGACGTCATCCGCGAAAGCTGCGGCCTGGTAGACTTCAAGGAAGTCACTGAGGAGGCCCGGACCTTCCTCAGCGTGCCGCCCCCGGAGCGTGAACCCCCTGATCACCAGCGGCAGAGCCCGGCGCCGCACGGTTCCCCCGAAGCGGCTCGTCGCGTGGTTCGCATGTCGCAGCCGATCTACGGCACACTCGTACAGGCGCATTTACGGGAAGGCGGCATTACGGATTTACGCGGAACCGGAAGCCTGCATTTCCACCCCGCTGCTACTATCGCCCGGACGAGCACTCGCCAACCGAGACCTGGCCGGCGTTGATCGCAGCGGTCACCGACCTCAACGGGAGGATCAGTGGAGCGCATCGCACCTGGCTCGACCCCGCGGCGCCGTGTCAAGGCGCCTCTCGACACACCGCGACGAGCAATGGACGATCTTCTCGGCAACGCGGTTCGCTTTGGCATCGGCCGCGAAGTAACGGCAGCCCGCCAGGGCATCGAGACGGTGCTCTCCGCTCGACAGGTTAGCCGGACATGCCGATGCTGGCGGCGCTCTAGGCAGCCCATCTCGCCGCCAGCGTGGCCTGGGAGATAAGATCGACAAGGTCGACGGCACGCGGATCTTCCGCAAGAACTATCTCTTCCTCAAATTCGTGGCGACCAACCCCCGAAGCGTCGCTCAACGAACGCATTCAAGCCGAGCAGGAGATGGCCCCTTTGCGAGAGCAAGGTTGAATATTGGGAGAAGCACCCCCGCTTCGTACTTTCCGCCGCCGTCGAGCAAATTCAGAAATTGAAGGCGCATTCGGCGTTGATTTTGGCGAGCATAAATACCCGACGATGAAGCCCAAGGGGCTGCGCCGCCCAAGAAGAAACCCTTCGTCGAATACAGGAAGACGAAATGGCGGGCCGAGTTCACTCGCCTTTCGACGCGGCATAGGCCGACCAGCCGTCGGGCGTGTCGGCGATGTAGCGGGTGAACTCCGTTTCGAGCGCGGCGACGGCCTCGTCCTTGCTCTCCGCGCGGCCTCTACCGCCACCATGGCCGCGCCAGCGCCTGTCATAGGTCGAGCACGACCAGAACCACTTGCCCGCACTCGGTCCGTGCCTTTCACCAAGGAGCCGGCCGACGGAATCGGACCCAAAGAAAGTCGGCGAGAAGTCATACGGCTAGGTATTGCCGCCCATCACGGTCCGAGAGCCAGAAGCGCGCGCCGCGATCGCGCACGAAGCGCGCCATCTCGACAATGCTGATGAACCGGCCGAGCACGTCATCACCCTCGAACACCTCACAGGCGCCGTCGACCTCGCGGGCTTTCAGGCGATCGGCCGGCCATAGTCCTCGTGAACCCCTTGCGCCGTGAGGCTCAGCTTCGACTCGCCCGTGGCGATCGTGGCCACAGTTGAGCGGCTGTCATTCGACAGACCGCCGAAGCGCGCCGAGAATCAAAACGCAGGAGGCCATGTCGGGCGACTAATCGGAACAGTTTAGCGCCCGAGCGGCAACTTGGAAACTGACAGCAGCTCAGTCTCGTCCCTGATCCCTGCCAAGTAATTTGCCAAAAGGCGAGATGCCAGGGCTTCGCGCCGCTCCAAGGATTGGCGTTCGTCCTTCAATTTGTCGAACACGCGACCGAGCAGCGCAACCTCTGAAGAACTAAAGATGCCCGCCTCTTTGGCTCTTTGATAAATCGGCACGTGAGGTCCCTCCCTAAACCGGCTGATCCCTCAAAACGCCCATCAAATTGAGCGGCGCTATTGTTGGTTGTCAAGAAAAGAAAAGCCCGCCGGCGTGAGCCGACGGACAATCTTCCCTGAAACTGCCTGTGCGCCCCTTTCCCGGATGGTCCGCCCGACCGAGGAACCCGCACAAGGAACGTCATAGAGCCGGACGACTGTGACCGCTGTAGTGGATTCATAATTTCTATGTTGCGACGCGCCCTGGCCCCTCCTTTTCTCCGATCGAGGATTAAGCCAAGACCTGCGAAATCATAGCTGCATGAGTTCATCGATAACAATTACGCTCTATGGTGATCGACCGTAGGAATCGTTTGAAACGGGTCAGCCGGAAGGTGGGTGGCGATGCTGGTGAGTGAAGGCGATCGACGGACCCTCGGGATCGACATCCGCTTGGCATCCCTGCTGGCGGCGATAGCCGGATCCCTCAACGCCGCTGGTTTCCAGGCAACGGGCTTTTTCACCGCCAACATGACAGGCAACGTTTCATCGCTGTCCGACCACCTCGGGTTGGCACAATTTGGCACGGCGGCTTTCTTCGGCGCCTTGGTCGGCGCCTTCGTTACAGGGGCGTTCATCTCGGGCTTGCTGATCGAGGCCGGCCGCAAGCGAGGAGTCCGCGCTATCTACGCCTACAGCATCACTTTTGAGGCGGCGCTCCTCGTTGTTCTCGGGCTTGCCGATATTGCCCTGACCGGCCCGCAAAGCGGCTGGGCATTGGTTCTCGGACTGAGCTTCATCATGGGGCTCCAAAATGCGGCGACCACACTGATATCGAACGCCAGGGTGAGGACAACGCATGTATCAGGGATGGCAACCGACATCGGGCTCGGACTTGCAGCCCTGCTCAGTTCGTCGTCAAAAATCCCGAACGCAATGGAACGTCTGCGTCTCCACACCGGCACGATTTTTTGCTTCCTGTTTGGCGGCGTCGTAGGAGCGGTCCTGTACAATTTGATAGGTGGCTATTTGCTGTTCTGCTGCGCTGCGGTGCTATTGGCCGTCTCGCTTCCCGAGGGGCGACGCGCCAAAGCGTTGCCATAGGGGCCCCCGATTGCCATTTCTTCGGGCTGGCGGTAAATGCGCGATTGGAGAAGGGGCACGTAGCTAGTGCGCCTAGTGCTGACGGCTCGCCGACTCCGAAATCCAGCATTGACGCGTGGCGCAGTTTCGCCTCACCCCTGAGAGTCTTCACCCGCGCCACGATGCCAGACCTCACCCATTCCAAATCGTCCGTGACCGCAGCCGGCACGCCAGTCGGTTGCTTCGCCCTTGCCTCCTCCACGCGCCGCCATAACCGTTCTTTGATGGAACGGTTTGCCGTGATGACGGCACCGCCGGCGTATTTGCCGTCACGCGCCACAAGCGCGACAGCCGGTTTACCGGGGTCGCGCCTTATGCCCAACCACTCGAAGTCGGCGACATCCCAACATTTCGTCTTTACCTAGGCTTCGGTCTTCCCGCTGCGATAAGGGCTGTTCTTCCGCTTCGAGACCATGCCCTCGAGTCCATCTTGTCGGCGGCGGCGTAGAACTCGGCACCGCCACCCTCGACGCGATGGCTATATTGGATGATGTCTGTAGCCGGCCTGACCAGCTCCCAGAGAATGTCCTTGCGCTGGACGGCCGGCAGCGACCGCAGCTCCCGGCCGTCCAGATGCAGGATGTCGAACGTGACGAACGCGAGCAGCTCGGTGTTCCATGCCATGCGGGAATGCATCTCATGGAAGTTGGGCCGACCGTCAGGATCCGGCGCGATCATCTCGCCGTCGATGATGAAGGATTTCGCCGGAAGCTTCTCGACCGCTCCGATGACGGGCCGGTAGCGCTTCGACCAGTGTGGCCGTTCCTTGAGAATGCGCGAGCACCAGCCCAATCGAGGATCAGCTGGGTGCGAAACCCGTCCTATTTGATCTCGTGAAACCGATCGTCGCTGATAGGCGGCTCGAGAACCTGAGCGGGTTCCATCGGATTGATGAATTTCAACCGCTCTCTGGCGCCATGCATACACGTTGTACTCCGAACGCGATTCAAGCCGCACCTGGCCGATCGGTTCCAAGCCAAATTTGTTTGTAATAACCGTTATTCGCGGTCTACCCCGCCAAGCTTCCTTCGCGGTGCTCCATCGCTTCGAAGATCACTTCGTAGACGCTGTCGACCTCCTCGTTGATCTCCGCAGCCGGGATGCCTTCTCGCTCGGCCGCCTTCATCAGGTCGCTCACCGCGACGGGATCATCAGTGATCGCGTTTGGGAGGTGCTCTGCCATCCATTTGTCGACGAAGTTGATGCCGCGTGTGCTCATTGAGCATGATCGCGCAGTCTCTACTATGTTCCCAAGCCAGCGGCTCGGGCCGGTTCGACTAAGGCTTGATCCGCAGCCTTTTCAAGTAGCCGCGACACATGCCACTCGTGAAGCTCTTGCATGCTTTCCAGAAGCGCAAGGAAATCGAGCGCCTGACTGATTGGCAATTCATCACGCTCCAGTTGAGATGCGCTGGCGCTGTTGCGCAAGGTGATGCCTGCCCAGCCGAACATGTCCTCGGACCATGCGGATATCGTCGGAAAGCGCCATTAGGGACAACGGCGGCGCGTTCAAGGCGTTCCGCGATCCGCCAAAGAGCGGGAACAAGGCGCCAATGGTGGTGCTACTCCCATTCAGACCGAACCTACATGGCAGAAGACAAGAAGCGCTAAGTTCGGCGACCGCGATCTGCGGACCTCATTAAGAAGTACGGCAAAATAACCGCGAACGCTTGAGCATGATTGCGCGGCGGTGACACCTAGCAACAGGTCAAAAGAGTGTCACGGCGAAATGCCCGTGTTAGTACTGTCAGAGCCCTGGGCCAGCCGGGCCGCCAGACTAACAAGGTGTCGCACCGGCGCCGGTTTGGGCAGGTACGGCACTCCCTGGAAGATCGGGCCTGAAAAGCCGGATCGTAGCCAGAATGAACGGTGAAAGGAACGCCCAGTTCCTTTAGGCGAGCAGCAGCCCTTCCTTCCGGCCCATCCAACAGCTTGATATCGAGAATGGCAACGCTTGGCGTGTTGCGCTCCAGCCACGCCTCGGCTGCGGTGTCACTGGCAGCACAGTTGACTTCGAACCCCGCTTCCTTCAGGTCCCCAGCAAGGTCGTTGGCGATCAGATACTCGTCTTCCAGAATGAGAGCCAACATAGCATCCACCTCATGCCTACTTCGATTTACTACCCCGCAATACAGCCGGTTCCCCATCCGTGAAGCTAGAAAGAGCCTGGCTGTGGGAGGGTCAGCCAGGCTCTTTGTCGGGGACCATCCACCCGACACGACGCGGTGAAGCGCTCGGGAAAGCGCGCGTCGCGCCCCCGAACATCGGCTTAGGCTCAATGTTCCGCTACGGAAGCGCCGCCCCTAGAATAGAACAGCCCACACGTACCTGGTGCCAATGGATAGAGGGCCTTTAAGCGAACTGAGGCCCGCGCCGCTGGTATAGCGGTCTGGGACGCCGTTGATGATCTCGTCTTGCGCTACTCCGGGCTCGACGTCGTCATGGCAGATGGGTCGACGGAGCGGATCGACGTGCTTTATCCCGCCATGGGATGCGAGGTCCGATCCGAGCTCGCGATGGACGTCGGCGCCGACTGCGATGACGACGGCTACATTACATTGGCTCGCACCCGCAAAGCTCGGTCGAGGGAGTTTACGCCATCGGCGACGTGGCCAAAGCTCTCAACCAGATGGCAGTGGATTTGGTCAGGCAGCTTTAGCTGCCGCTCACATCCACAACGCTGCTGGCAGAGCAGGCTCGCGGCGGTCACTCGACGAAACCTTGGGGCTAGTCGGTTGAAGCAACCGGCCTGGGAGTTGACTGGAGCTGGCGGCACTGAGGCGAAGATAAACGACCGAGCGTGCTATTCCGTTCAGGCCTTGAATCGCGACGAAGCTAAGCAGCCGCTGACGAACGGCGATGTGCTGACGACAAGGGCACCGTTCGCATGCAACCTGAATAGCCCTGCCCATGAGACCGGCCCAACGACCCACACAGATCCGTCGGAGCTGGTCCATTTTAAGCCCGTGCTGGCACCAAGAACCACTTGCATCATGGAGGCCGGGCTCATCCCCCTTTGAAAGACCACTATCGTTTCGGAGTTTCGGGTGAAGCTCGGTCCGACCCCTGCCGCTAGCCCTGACAGTAAGACAATGCTCGTCAAGGCAGCGCTCGCGCTCCCACTCGCCGTCCCGCTCCGGCTCGGCAAGACCCACGCGAGCAGCAAAGGTCCAAGACCAAAGACACCGACCCACCCGATGTCCCAGGCCAGCGGAGCATCGCTATTCATCTTGATCCGATGGAGCCCCAGCAGCCAGTGAAATACAGCGGCATCGACAACGTGCCACAGGCCAAACCCGACCAGCGACAGCCTCAGAATCTCACTTGTCGTGACGACGCGTGAGTTGGCTGCGCGTGCCGCTACCAGCAAAATGGTTGCCAATACTAGCAACAGGTACATCGCCAGATGGAACAGGCCGTCGCTCATGATCTGGAACCGCAAGTCGGCTTTGGGGGAAACGGCTGAAAGCAAGTGATGCCACTGCAAGATCTGGTGCAAAACGATGCCATCGAAAAATCCAGCCAGCGCGAAGCCGACCAGCAGCCATCCGCAAAGCGCCTTGCGATCCAGGCCACCAAGAGAACGGCCAACGCCCTCATGGAGCGACATCGGGTCCTCCCACATCGGTGCCGCCGATCGGCGCCTTCTCCGGCGGACCATGGAGGCCATGACGGGCCGCCAGCCAAAACACGACAATCAATCCCCCGGCGACCGCCGAAAGCACCAGTAGGGCTGCAAACATCTCCAGCATTTGCGTCGCTCCTGTCGCAACCGAACAGGCCGTTGGTTTGGTTGTTCCAGCGGCCGGAAAATTTACCGCCAATCGGCGGGGAACAATCCCCACATTGTCCGGTTCGGTGCGCCTGGCGCGTGCATAACTCGCTGCCAGTCATCCGGCTGAAAAGTGAGAGTTGCCGTGTCCCCCACCGAGACAAGTGCAGAACTGCAAGCTGGTATCCGCCACCCCACTGGAGCCGCGCGCTGGCTGTTCTCGACCAATCACAAAGACATCGGCACGATGTATCTGGTCTTTGCGATCATCGCGGGCATCGTCGGAATGGTTCTCTCGGTGGCGATGCGAATGGAGCTTCAGGAGCCCGGCATTCAGATTTTCCCGGGTCTGGCCGCATTCCTCTACGGCTATCAGGGCGATTCGGCGATCGATGGCGGCAAGCAGCTTTACAACGTGTTCACGACTGCCCATGCGCTGATCATGATCTTTTTCGCCGTGATGCCAGGGCTGATCGGGGGATTCGGAAATTGGATGATCCCGTTGATGATCGGAGCGCCCGATATGGCGTTCCCGCGGATGAACAACGTTTCGTTCTGGCTTCTCCCACCGGCCTTCATGCTGCTGCTGCTTTCCATGTTCATGCCTGGCGTGCCTGGGGGCTACGGCGCTGGAACCGGCTGGTTCCTTTACCCGACCTTGTCGACATCTGGACACCCGGGGCCGGCGGTGGATCTTATCATCCTGGCCTTACACATCGCTGGCGCGTCTTCGATCCTAGGCGCCATCAATTTCATCACCACGATCTTCAATATGCGGGCTCCCGGCATGACGCTTCACAAGATGCCCCTGTTCGCCTGGTCGGTTTTGATTACCGGCTTCCTGCTGCTATTGGCTCTACCTGTGCTGGCTGGCGCGCTGACGATGCTGCTGACCGATCGAAATTTCGGCACTGCCTTCTTCGTGCCGGATCAGGGCGGGGATCTGATCCTGTACCAGCATCTCTTCTGGTTCTTCGGGCACCCTGAAGTCTATATCATGATCCTTCCGGCCTTCGGCATCGTCAGCCAGGTGATTTCGACGTTTTCGCGAAAGCCGATCTTCGGGTATCTGGGGATGGTTTATGCAATCGTCGCCATAGGCGCGATCGGGTTTATCGTGTGGGCACACCATATGTACACGAGCGGGATCGGTCTCGATACCCAGCGTTACTTCACCTTCGCGACAATGGTTATCGCTGTTCCGACCGGTATCAAGGTCTTCTCTTGGATCGCCACCATGTGGGGTGGATCCATCCGCCTGCAAACGCCGATGCTTTGGGCTCTCGGCTTTATTTTTCTTTTCACCATTGGTGGCGTAACCGGCGTCCAGTTGGCCAATGCGGGGCTCGATCGCGAGCTGCACGACACCTACTTCGTGATAGCCCATTTCCATTACATCCTATCACTGGGCGCGCTCTTCGGTATCTTCGCAGGGTGGTACTACTGGTTCCCCAAAATGACCGGATATATGTACAATTCCGTTCTTGCCGGCGTACATTTCTGGACAACTTTCATTGGCGTCAACCTGGTGTTCTTCCCGCATCACTTCCTCGGCCTGGCCGGTATGCCAAGGCGCTACATCGATTATCCCGACGCGTTTGCCGGATGGAACATGGTGTCTTCTTACGGCTCGTACATGTCCGGCGTGAGCGTCCTCTTCTTCCTCGCTTGCGTGATAGAAGCTTTTTACCGGAGACGCCAAGTTGGCAGCAATCCGTGGGGTTCAGGAGCCACAACGCTGGAATGGATGCTGCCCTCGCCCCCGCCCTTTCATCAGTGGGATCGCCTGCCGGTCATCAAGTAGGCTACCTGAGGCACCCGCTGGAGGTTCATCCAGCCCGTTGAGCGCCAACGTTGCCTTCCGAAGACATCTTTGCGCTTCAAGACGAGATCGCGCTGGCAGCGGTGGGCGCCATTGCGCCGAGGGTGCGGAAGGCCGAGATCCAACGCCTCAGGCGCAGGCGCCCTGACAGTCTCGATGCCTATCATCTCGTGCTGCAGGCCCAGCGTGATGTCGATTCCGGTATGCCGGAGCAAGGGACCAGGGCGCTGGTACTTCTTGAGCACGCGATCGCGCTCGAACCGGCCTATGCGCTCGCGCATGGCAATACTGCGATGTGCCATCATTGCCTGTTCCTTCGCACCGGCCTGAAGGAGATCAACCGCGCGTTTTCAATCCGTCGCGCCCGGGCGACCCTTGTTCATGGACAGGATGACGCGCTCGCCCTGACATGGGCGGGCTTTTCCCATCGGGATGGATGCGCATGATCGCGCCGATGACGGGTTGATCGCCAGGGCGGCTTCCAGTGCCTCGCTCGAACAGAGATTAAACTTCTGATCGGAAGCAGCGCGATAGCTAACCCACCCTATGCTGCTTTCTGACCGCGGGCATTGAACGGATGCGCCAGCGTGAAAGCATCCGGTTGCAGCCCCCGCTCAACCTGTCTCCAGGTTACAGGACGGGCGATCGCGAAGCCGGGTCGTGCTCGGGGCGAAAACGCGCCGACCGCGGTGTTGCCCCGCCCGTTGCGAAGATAGTCCAGGAAGATGCGCCCTTTCCGCGCTACCGGATCGGCTGACAGCAGGTACCGGTCCGGATCGGCATCGACCAGGCGTTGAGCGAGAGACCTCGCCAATTGGCGCGCGCGGTCATGGGTCATCCTGGTGGTGAGCGGAGCCATCAGGTGGATGCCTTTGCCGCCGGTGACCTTCGGCCAACTCTCCAGGCCAGCCGCTTCCAATATGTCTCGCAAAGACAAGGCGGCTTCGATCACCTGGTCCCACGGAACGCCCTCTCCGGGATCGAGATCCAGGACAACCCGGTCGGCATGTTCTATATCGTCGACCTTGGCGTTCCACGGATGCAGTTCGACGGCATCCATAGCGACCAGGCCGAGCAGGCCGTCGAGGTCGTCGATCCAGACTCGGACACCCTCACCGCCCTCGCGCTTCTGGATGCGCAGCTGGTGCACCGCCGCGGGTATCGCAGGCAGTGGCCCCTTGTGATAGAAGGTGACTCCCGAGGCATGGCGGACCAGCTTGAGCGGTCGCCCGCCGAGGTGGACCAGAGCTTGATCGGCCACAAGCCACCAGTATCGCACGAGGTCCTCCTTGGAAGGAGCGACCGCTTCGGGCAGAAACTGCAAAATGTTCTCGCGAGGGACTACGCTCTGGATTTCGGACCTGCGCTTGGAGGGCGACGGGGGCTTGGCCGGAATCGTCTGAAGGTCTTCGCGCAAGCCGTTGAACACGGCCTCGCGCAATATCCCCCTGTCGGTCACACCGCTGAACTGTATCTCGGCCAGCACAACGGGTTTCACCCAGGTGGCCTTGGGCTTTTGGATTGGCTCTGACAAGGGAGATTTGCTGACGATAAGCGGGTCGAGCCGCTCTCGAATGCGCCGCGCCGCTTCCAGTGTGTAGCCGCTTTGAGCTTTCCCGGCATAAAGCAGCCGATCGCCTTCCTGCTTGCCGATATAGAGCGATGCTACACGGCGCGGTTGAGCGCCGAGCTTCTCGACAAACGCGACGATCGGAAAAGTGTCGCTCTTGACGCATTTCAGCTTGAGCCAGCTCGTTTGGACACCCGAGCGATAGACAGCGTCCACCCGCTTCGAGACGATCCCCTCCAAGCCCATTCGGCAGGCGTGGTCGAACACGTCCTTGCCGCTCATTTCAAGGTGCTCGGCATAGGTCAATGTCGGCGCGGTGTCCGTCAGCAGGTTCTGCAGCGCGCCCTTGCGATCAATCAGGGGCTGCTGCCGAAGGTCCTGGCCGTTGAGGTGCAGAAGGTCGAAGCCAAAGAACATGAGCTTGGAGGAGTTCGGATTACCCAGCTCCCGCTCCAGAGCCTGAAAGTCAGGCAGGCCGGTGGCGCCGAGAACGACAATTTCGCCATCGAGTATGGCGGATTTGACCGGCAGATTCGCCGCGGCCTGGATGACACGCCTATAACGGTGGGACCAGTCGTAGCCGCGCCGCGTGAATGCCTTAGCCTTCCCAGCCTCCACCACCAGCTGCGTTCGGTAGCCGTCATATTTGATTTCATGCACCCAATCGCCCTCATCGGGCGGCTTCTCTGCCAAGGTTGGCGATTGGAACTCGATGAATGCGAGTTGACCCTTCGCTCTATGCATGCACTCGACTCCTGCAACGGGGACTCAAACCGTGCCGCAGCAATCGGTTCCGATCATTTTAGCAAAAATGAATGTAAATCGGCTGCGCCAGGTGCGGTCGGGACTTCGGCTCCAGCGCAAGTTCAACGCACGCCGGTATCATCGCCACCGCGGAGGGCAATGGTCTTGGCTTAGACCCTCTCCTCAAAGCCATCCAGCTTCTGCCAGTCAAAGATGATCCTAATGCCTGGTTCGTCCGGGGCATTGACGGCCCATCTGCAACGTGAGCGGACGAGTGGTGTACAATTGATGTCGAGTTGCGCGCCTCTACCCAACCCGCACGGGCCGGCCCCTACGAGACATTCAGGGACAAGCAGAACGGCTGCATCAAAGTGGTGATGCGCCCGCATGGCTGATCGCGGCGTGTGGTTAACTGCTCGCGTCACAAACTGCGCGTTCGTTCACTCATCGAGGCACCGACAGGATTTCGAGTCGAACCGGTCCACCGCGATCGCAGCTTGTGCAGAATAGTGCTCGCTCTACAGAACTGAACAACGCGGCCTTGCCATAGCGCTTGATCAGGGCCTCGGGTTCACCGCGGCATGATGCGAACAGTTCTTGCACCACGCTCGGAGTGCGTGCCAGCTCCGGAGATCACCAAGCGCAACATCCAATCCCGCGTGAATGCTGCCATCGACGATCGTCTCAGGCGGAACGATCTGCTCTCCCGGCGTAAGCAGCTTCTCCATGATGTGATTGGCGTTGCGATGGATGAGCAGCATTCCTGGCCGACGTCGAATTGCCGCCTGCCATCCCGCTTGGGAGACGACGAAATCCGGTGAACGCGATATGGTCTCGACAAGGGCCGACTCGTCGCGATCCCACACCTCTATTCGGAAATTGTCCTCTGCTGTCTTCGCCATAGCTCCCGCAGCCGGACGCTTGGGCGTCCGCCTATCCTCTGACGTGCCGATGCCACCTGAATAGAGAACAAATTCCTAGCCGGTCAATGCCGGCTTGACAGTTTTGTTCCTATTTTGTTCACTGTTGCCTTGATCTTGATAGCCACAGGAGGCAGCGATGCCGCTTCGACTGGTGATTGAGAATGCAACCTGGGAAGAGTTGTGCCGCGGCGTCGCGGCCGCGGAGGCTGTTTTCGCCCGCTCTGGAATTTCATACCGAGATGCTGCGGACGGGATGCTGGCGGCCGATCCTTGGATGAAGGAGAAATTCCCAGACTTTCCAGGGCCCACCGCCGAACAGGAGACCGCAGCCAGTGTCTGGTACGAGGCCGAACGCGCCGCTTGGCAGGCATGCTGTGCAGGATGGCCCGCAGACAAGGTTGTGCGCCCGCACCGGGTTTTGGGCATCGGTCCAGCGAAACCGAAGGTGAAAACGGCCAACCTCGCCACCTGGCCAGACAGGCAAGGGAGATACCGTGAGATCATCGAGCGCCTGGAAATAGCCACCGGCCCCGACCGGCAACTCGATGTCGATATCTGCTATGTGATGGGCTGGATCAATGAGCCGAGCACACCGGACGAGGCCGCGGAGATGGACCTTCCCTATCTCACCGGCAACCTGGCTCAGGTTTTGGAAATCACCGAGAAATCGCTTTCCGGTTGGACGATCGAGGTCGACCACGATCCATGCGATGCTCGCATCATCGAACCGGATCGCGACGAGCACGACGAAGATGATCTCAGCGTGGCCGCGTGGCGTTGCACCGATGGCTATCAGCACATGGAGAAGCCGCCGGCGAACGCGGCGATTGCGCTTACACTCGCGGCTATGCGCCTGCAGGCCGACAGTTTTCTGCCGCCGGCATGGTGAGGCGCAGCCGCGGCATCCCGCCGCCGTCGGTGATCGACCGCGACATGCCGCACCAGGTCGCCCTGCCCGACGACATCTGCACGGGCCGCAACTTCACGCCGATCCGCAGTTTCCTAGAGCAGCGCGGGGTGGCATGCCGGACCAGGACAGTGATCGCCAGGTGGGAAGACGGCAAGCAAGAGCAGTGGCGGCTGCACTGTTTTGCCGACAGCGCGGCCGCGGCGGCTTTCCTTGACCACTTCGGCGGCGTCATGTTCGATCCGAATCGGGATCGGGAAAGCGGCCGCTCGCGTGGCATCTGGCAGCGCAAGGGCGCCAATGAGCGCATTCTGAAATCGGGCCACTCAGCGTGCCGGCGATGCTGCGGAATTAGGAACGGACTATGTGCAATCTTTACAACCTCACCACGTCGCAAGAGGCGATCCGACAGTTCACGCGCGCCATGCGCGATATTCTGGGCAACCTCGAGCCATCGATCGACGTCTACCCGAATATGCCGGGCGCCATCGTGCGAAACGCACCGGACGGTCAGCGCGAATTGGCCAGGCTGCTTTGGGGCATGCCGACGCCGCCGGAACGCGTGAAGGGCAAGGCCGACTACGGCACAACCAATATCCGCAATCCGCAATATGCACATTGGCAGCAGTATGTCGGTGTCGAGCATCGCTGCGTCGTTCCGGTCACCAGCTTCGCCGAGCCGTCGCCGAGGCCAGCCGACAAGGATCCTGAAACCGGCATCCAGCGGAACTATTGGTTTGCCCGCGGCGAGGATCGGCCGCTGTTCTTCTTCGCCGGCCTTTGGACAAAGTGGCAAGGCGTGCGCCGGGTCAAGGACGGCCCGGGCGAATTCGAGCTCTACGGCTTCATGACAACCAAGCCGAACGCCGTTATCGCGCCGATCCACGAGAAAGCCATGCCGGTAATCCTGACCATACAGGAGGAAATCGACACCTGGCTGACAGCGCCGTGGTCGGAAGCCAAGGACTTGCAGCGCACGGCGCCAGACGATGCGTTGATCATCGTCGACAAACCCGCGACGCAGATCAAGTTCCCGCAGCAGCCGCCGGTGCAAGCTTCTTTGTTCTAAGGAGAACGGCAATGGACCACATCGTAAGACTGGACAGCCGCCAGGAGGCAGCGCTGCAACAGGTTGCCGACAAGTTCATCAAGCTGCACGGCGGCGATACCGTGAAGGCGCTGAAAGAGATGATCGTGCTCAACGGCCACCTCCAGACTGAGTTGGACAAGATGAAGGGCAAGCCGCACGGACTGCGGGACGAGCATCGCGGCGACGGGGAGGCTTACCTATGATCAGTCATCCTCGTCGCACTACTGACTATCCCGACCGCGAGGTCGACTGCCAGCGGGCCATGGAACCCGGCTTCCAGGCCGTCGTCGATTGCACGATCGAGGCCGGCTGGACGCGAGAGGAAAACCAAGCGTGCGCTGCGCCGGCCAATCGCGGCCGACAACATGACGCAGAAGGACAACGCGAAGATCGAAGTAGAGCTGGCGATCGCGGGCGGTAATGCGCGCCGGCCGGCCGCTTGGTGACTGGCCCGCCCGAGATAGGTTCCTTCGGGCGGGCTGTCAGGTCATCCCCAACGGCGGCACGACAAGTATTGTTCCAGTCCTACCTAGCGCCGCGCTCTCTCCAACGGATTGGTCAGGGCCACGTTCCATAAAACTTCTCGTGGCCATAGGGGCAAGAGGCGTCCGTTATTGTTCTTTGCGCCTCACATGCGCCGGCAGATTTGATGCAGAAGGGGGATGCAGGTGCGCATCGAAGATCGCCAGCTTGAGCCCGTATGTAAGGCGGGTTTTCGCGTTGCAGCTGGCGCAGATGTAGACCCTGGCGCTTTTGAACCAAGACCCCTTTCGGACCACCTCGGCTTTGCACTCCGGACAATGAAAGGTGATGTTGGAATCGTACAGGTCTCGTGAAAGTGTCATTGTCTCGCCGCCTCGCAACAAAGGCGACGCAAAATCGATGCCGAGCCAGATGTACCAAACTGACACGCCAACAGAGACAAGAGCCATTTGGGAACGACGCTGCGCGTCTGGGACTGAAGTCCTATAGCGGGGCTCCTAGGTCTGAGGAGCGAAACCTTTGAGCGGCAAGCCTATTAAAGGGCGCTGGCAAGCAAAGTCCCTTCATTGTCAGTGCATGGAGTGCCCGCCAGCACCTGCGATCTGGCGGGCACTCCGGATCGACACATCAGCTCGGATTATCACGTTTCACGATGCGGGCTTCTCTAACGATCGAAGAAAAGTCCAGCCCGACCATTGCGATGATCTCGCGAACTTGTTCCTCGGTGATGCCGGTCTGCCGCGCCACCATGCGCACGAATTCTGTCCGGGGGTCGAATTTTCTTCGGCTCGTCTCCACCATGCCAGCGTCCTCGCTCCCATTAAAAAAGCGCCGACGCAGCCGGTGTTCCCACTCATCCTTTCCACGCACGTTTCAGGGAAGTGACGCAGCTTCTCCTCGCCCTTGAGCGTCTCGACCTCGCCCATTAGGCCGGACTTCAGCCCACTCGGCTTTTCCTTCTTCACCTCCTTGGGAGGTGGCGCTCCTGTCAACCCCTGCGACCGCGGCGCCAACGTATCGGCCCCTATCCGTATCAACACGCGGACGGCTTGGCCAGGGTCGCGCTGGACGCCGATGATCTCCAGCGTCTTCGTCTGGAAGCACTTCACCTTGTGCCAGTCGATGGTTGCCCGCTGCAGTAGCGGCTGCCCTTCCGCTTCGAAACCATGCCCTCACCCCGGCCATGTCGACCAGGTGAAAAACCACGTCGCCTCTGCCCGGCAAGGCCTCGCTGAACTGGATGCGATTGCCGCATCTCGCGACGCCTCTCCACCGGCTCATCGCGAAGGTCCTTGCCGTTCGGATGAAGGAGATCGAACGCGGCCAGATAGATGTCCTTGGCCCTGCCCGGTGCCGATGGCTTTCTGAAGCGCGTTGAAATCGGCAAGGCCGGCTGCATTTAGCTTGATGGGTCTCACCTTCAAGGATGAAGTTATCGGCTCCGATCGCGGTCGCCTCGACCGCCAGTTCCGCAAATACGCCGGTCCAGTCATGGCCCCTTCTGGTGAAAAGCCGGATGCCGTCCCTGTCCTTGATGATCTGCGTCCGATAGCCGTCCTGCTTGACTTCGTGAATCCAGTCATCGCCCTTCGGAGGATACCGGAAAAGCTTCGGCTTCATAGCCTCGATGAACTTCAGACGCTCGACCGCGTTACGCATGCACACACCCAACATTCAAGCCGTGCCTGCGGTCCGGTTCCGGGCATTTTTAGATAAATTGAATGTAGGAGGTGTTCGTGGCCCACCGCTCGGACCTGCCCACGTTCGGCGACCCCGGCAAGCGTGAGGGCGGCGAGCGGGCCTATTAGGCGAGGAACTTCTAACAGATGCTGAAAATGCCATCAGGTCGTGCAAGCGAGGGACCGACCCTGTGGAAAGTAACTGCATTTCACCATCGCAACGGGGCGTTTCTTGCATACCGCAACGGCCCGCATAGCGGCGGCTGGTCGGTTTTCCATTGTCCCGACACCGCCAAGCCCCCTCGGGCGGCCGGCAGTCCCCAAACCCGGCTGGCCGCCCGTCCTTTTCAGATCGAAATGACATCAGGCCGGCAGGCAACCAGCATGATCGTCGTGCCGCCGCGCATGTGCGCGGTCACGTCCAAGCTTGTCGACGACCTAGCCGAGGACCTTCGCGCAGCGCTGCCCGGCTTTCAGTTCCAGATAGTGCCCGACTACATCGGTCGGCTGAGCCACGAATTCGTTGTCGAAGCGGATGCATGGGTGCCGGATGAAGCAATTGAAAAGCTACAAGCGGTGCTGGCTCGGTACGGTGATAGCGTCCGTACAGAGGATAAACCATTACCCCGCCTGGGGGACGTCTAGAGGGGACTAGGCAAGACCGGGACCTTGCCCCGGCGTGCGTTGCGGGGCACGTAAGCGACGGGCCTTCCTGCGATTTGAGCGGCTGACACCCCCTCCGAGGCACCGACCGCCGCGGGACAATTCATCAGCGTCCAAAATGTTCCATTTTGCTACACCAAGCTGCCATCTCGATGCTCCAGACTCTCGAAAATCAGCTCGACGACGCTGTCGATTTCTTCGTTGATCTCGTTGGCTTGGATGCCTTCCCTTTCCGCCGCTTTCATCAGCTCGTCGGCCAGGTCGCTCACCGCGACGGGATCATCAGTGATCGCGTTGGGAGGTGCTCTGCCATCCAATTGTCGATGAAGTTGATGCCGCGCGTCCTCATTGAGCATGAATCGCGCAGTCCAGCGGCTCGGGCCGGTTCGATTAAGGCTTGATCCGCAGCCTTTTCGAGCAGCCGCGACAGATGCCACTCGTGAAGCTCTTGCATGCTTTCCAGAAGCGCAAGGAAATCGAGCGCCTGACTGATTGGCAATTCATCACGCTCCAGTTGAGCGATGCGCTCGCGCTGCTGCGCAAGGTGATGCCTGCCCAGCCGAACATGTCCTCGGACCACGCGGATATCGTCGGAAAGCGCCATTGGGGACAACGGCGGCGCGTTCAAGGCGTTCCGCGATCCGCCAAAGAGCGGGAACAAGGCGGCAATGGTGGTGTTTCTCCTACTCAAGAGGAATCTACATGGCAGACGACAAGGGCAAGCGCGACTTCCGCGACCGCGATCGAGTTTCGGCTAATGACGACTATGAGGTGGAGTATTTCGCCCAGAAGGTCGGGCTGACGCCGCAGCAGGTGCGCGAGCTGATCAGGAAGCACGGGAACGCCCGCGAAACCCTGGAGCGGGAGGCGAAGGCTCTAAAAAGTGGCTGAGCTGCGCAAGAACGATCCTCCATGCCGCGCCGCTCTACCGATGATCAGCGACACGATCGAGGAGCATTGTCCGCCCGGCGTGCTGATGAGCGGATGGTCGATCGGCGCGAACCTCCGCCAAGTCCTCTGGCACGAGCAGGACGGACACGAGCCGCTTGAACTGGACAGCTAGTCCGGAATGCGGCGATAGCGGAAGTGATTGCGAATGTCGTCATTGAAATAGCTTTGACCAACGCCACCCGGATCGCCGCATAAGTTTCCGGCGGCCCCCCTCAAAATCGTAGCGCTTGCCGCTGGCCACAAATCAGACGGAGAGCGTCCTGCTGGCTGGATCGTCTTCTGTTCTCTTGATCGATGTGGATGGCATGGCACCAGCCCCCTTGCGCGGAGGCCTTCTGGCATCGCCGTGTCGTCCGTCGATGGCCACCTGCGATCTGATCGCTGCGAGCAAAATGGCAACAGGAATCGATCAATCCGCCTTCTCCATGCGGCCTATAACAAATGTTAATGCGGGTTATTCCTGGCTGCGGGAAGCGATAGCGACGGATGCTTAACAAGGGGCCACAGGGGGCGATTATGAAACATAACGGGCAATGCCACACCGGAACAGCTTGCGATACTGACGGAGGCCGTCAAGCAACTGTTGGGGCCGATCTTCCGTTGCATAGCCCCGAGCGGGAGTCCTTGGCGGCGGAGATCATCGCCTTGTTTGAAAACGGCATTGAGACGCTGGACGAGATAAGGGCGGCGCTTTTCAAAAGGATCGAATAGCGCCGCGCCCCGACGCCGTGGCCGTAAGAGTACAGCAGCCGCGCTTACAGAAAGCCTTTCCAAACACCCGTCAAGGCAGGAACAATACCCAAACGGGTGTGGGGCTACAAGTGATCCCGATGGTCTCCATCGGGAGAGGTCGAGAGCCGAGGGATCGTATTCTCCTTCGGCTTTCCCTTTCGGAGAGCGGACAATGGCCTTCAACCAGCCAGTCGAATCGACACTATAAGCCGCTCCATTAAGAACATCACACATGCTGCGAATTATAAAGAGGTTAATCGAATGGCGTCGGATTAGCGAAGTTAATATAAGCTAAGCCAATATAAGCCAGGTCTTACACGCGGCTAGAATAGCACGCGTGGCTTGGTTGGGAGCCCGGCGGTTGAGCCTTTGTCATGAAGACATCAGCGCGTTTGCCATGCGCTCCAGCGCTCGCCGCAATAGAGGACGCGGACAGCCGACATTGAGGCGAATGAACCCTTCGCCGCCGGGTCCGTAAACGCGGCCGTCGTATAAATTGACCCCGGCGCGATTGACAAAGAACTTCTGAACTCCTTCCACCCGGCCATCGAGCTGGCGTGCATCCAACCAAACCAGAAACGATGCGTCGGGCCTCATCGGCGTTATGCCCGGAAGATGCTCCCGGGCGAATTCGCAGACCAGATCGATGTTGCCGCCGACGTAGCGCGCCAGTTGGTCGAGCCATGGCGCACCGGTACTGTAAGCTACCTCCAAGGCGAGGCGGCCGAAAAAGTTCGCGTTCACCATGAATGAGGCTTGCATCGCGGCAAAAAGCTTGTCGCGCCGCTTTTTGTTCGCCACCGAAATGGTCGCCGAGGGAACGCCGGCTAGGTTGAAGGTTTTCGTCGGCGCCGTGCAGATGAACGACTTCTCGGCTGCATCCTCCGAAATGGAGGAGAAGACGATGTGAGGCCGGTCGGACAATCTGATGTCGCAGTGAATGTCGTCGGAAATGACCAAAACCCCAAAGCGCTCGCAAACAGCGTTCAGCGCCGTCAGTTCATCGAGCCGCCAGGCCTTTCCCGCAGGATTATGGGGATTACAAAGCAGGAACACCTTGGCGCCGCTTGCCGCCAGTGTCTCGAAGTTGTCGAGATCGAGTTCGTAGTTATTGTCCTTCAGCTTCAGCCGGTTGGTAAGCAGATGCCGCCCGTTCCCCTGAACCACTTCGAAATAGGGCGAATACACAGGCGCCTGCACGATGACGCCGTCGCCCGGTTTCGTGAAGGTTCGCAACACCGTCGCCACCGATGGCATGATCGCCGGCGCGGGAAGCAGCGATTCCACGTCCGGCGACCAGTTGTGGCGTCGTGCAAACCACGATTGCACGATTTCGTAGTGGCGCGGATCGCGACGGGTGTAGCCGTAGATGCCATGGTCTGCCGCTTCGCGCAGCCGCGTGACGACAGTTTCCGGAGCACGGAAATCCATATCCGCCGTCCAAAGCGAGAGCAGGCCTTGCCCCTCGACCCGCGGGGAGAACTCATCCCATTGATTGGACCACTTGACCGATCCGAACTGTTGACGGTCGTGGATTTGGTCGAAATCTACTCCCGCAAGGCTTGCAGCCGCGATCGACGGATTTGACGTGTCCGCACATGTCATTTGTGATGCCCGCAAAAATCTGTTTGCCCGCGTTTTTGCCGTCTTGCTTGCGGCGTCGCTAGTTGAGTATCTGCGCCAGAAACTGGCGTGCTCGCTCCGATCGGGGATTGGCGAAGAACTCGTGAGGTGTGTTTGCCTCAACGATCTCCCCGCGGTCCATGAACACCACTCGATCGGCCGCCTCGCGCGCGAATCCCATCTCGTGCGTGACGCACAGCATCGTCATGCCCTCACTGGCGAGCGATACCATCGTATCTAGGACCTCCTTCACCATCTCCGGATCGAGGGCGGAGGTCGGCTCGTCGAAGAGCATGATTTTTGGGTTCATGCAGAGGGCTCGGGCAATGGCAGCGCGTTGCTGCTGGCCACCCGACAACTGTCCCGGAAAGCTGGTCGCCTTCTCCGCGATCCTCACGCGATCGAGATAATGGCGCGCCAATTCTTCTGCCGCTATCCGCGGCATCTTCCTCACCCACACAGGCGCGAGCACGCAGTTCTCGAGCACCGTCAGATGGGGAAACAGATTGAAGTGCTGGAACACCATACCCACGTTGCTGCGGACTTCGTCGATCCTGCGGAGACCCTGGGCTACTGGCTTGCCGTTGACGATGATCTCGCCCGATTGATGCTCTTCGAGATGATTCATGCATCGGATCATCGTCGATTTGCCCGACCCGGACGGCCCACAGATCACGACGCGCTGACCGCGACGCACCGTGAGGTTGATGTTCTTCAGCGCATGAAAAGCGCCGAACCACTTGTTGACGTCGCGCAGTTCAACGGCGGCGATGGACTCGCCGGGCACTTCACTTCTCGGAGTGCACACTGCTGGAGGCATCTTCGTTCGCTTTCTAGGATTTGTGGCCGCGCGCCAGTTGGCGCTCCATCGACTGCGAGTAACGGGACATGCCGAAGCAGAAGCCCCAATAGACCAGCCCCGCAAAAAGGTACCCGGTTGAGGAGATCGTCGGACCCGCCCAACTCGGGTCGACCCGTGCCGTTTCGACAGCCTTCAGGAAGTCTGCGATGCCGACGATCGCAACCAGCGTCGTGTCTTTGAACAGGCCGATGAACGTGGAGACGATGCTCGGGATGACGATCGTCAACGCTTGGGGGAGGACTATCAGGCGCATCATGTCGAAATAACTGATCCCCAGCGCCTTCGCCGCTTCGTATTGACCCTTCGGGATCGCCTGAAGGCCGGCCCGCACAACCTCGGCCATATAGGCCGACGAGAACAACGCTATTGCGACGAGGGGGCGCAGGAGACGATCTGGGGTAAGATAGTCGGGCACGAAAAGCGGCATCATGAAGTTCGCCATGAACAGCACCGTGATGAACGGGACTCCTCGAACGACTTCGATGAATGTGAGGCAAACCGCCTTGACCATGGGGAGGTCCGACCTGCGTCCGAGCGCCAGGAGGATCCCGATCGGAAGTGAGAAAACGATGCCCACGATCGACATGAGCAGCGTGATCAGGAGCCCGCCCCAGAGCGTGGTATCAATCACGGGCAAATGCAGCAGAGCGACGCCACGCAAGAGAGCGAAGGCGACAACGGGGTAGAGAACGAAGAACAGCATTGCCGCCAGTTTGCGCCGCGGAGCCTTCGTCCACAGGAGCCAAGCGATCAGGATGGCCCCGATCGTCTGCGTGAGATCCACGCGCCACCGCTCGGAAACGGGGTACGCGCCGTATCGCAGATAATTGAATTTCTCTGCGATGAAGGGCCAGCAGGCTCCTTCGGGGCTCGCACGGCAGGCGTCTCGGCCGCCGCTCCAGACAGCTTTGATGACGGCGAAGCTCAGGAACTGATGCAGCAGCCACAGCGCAAGGAGGACAAAGCATATTGTCAGCGCGCCTGAGAACGGCGTCGAGAACAGATTCCTTTTGATCCAGGTCAACGGACCCGGCCGGACATCGGCAGGCGGCGCCATCGCCGGCATCAGTGCGAGATTGACGATTGGTGGATGCAAGGATTGATCGGTCATGCGTCACCTCTCGACGATGGCAAAACGTCGGTTGAAGGCGTTCATGGCCAACGAGGTGACGATGGAGATGGCGAGATAGACCGCCAGGGTAATTGCCATCACCTGGACGGCCGCTCCCGTCTGGTTGAGCACCGTCCCCGCAAAGATTTGGACGAGGTCGGGATAGCCGATGAAGACAGCGAGCGAGGAGTTCTTGGTCAGGTTAAGATACTGACTTGTCAGAGGCGGTATGATGATGCGCAGCGCCTGTGGAACAACGACCAGCCGAAGCGTCTTGCCCGGTGAGAGCCCCAGCGCGTAGGCAGCCTCGGTTTGGCCCTTCGGCACCGCCTGGATGCCACCCCGGACGATCTCGGCGATATAGGATCCGGTGTAGACTGACAGACCGATCAGGAGAGCAGCGAACTCGGGATAGAGCTGGTGTCCGCCTTGAAAATTGAACCCGTGCAGTTGCGGCCTTATGAACGATACCGGCTCGCCGGCCGCCAGGAAAATGACGAGGGGAAAACCTATCAGGGTCGCGAGGCTAACCAAGAGCACTGGCAGTTGCCTGCCAGTTCGTCTCTGGGTACGCTTGGCGTAAAAGCAGAAGACGATGCAGCAGAAAATGGCTGCCGCGAACGCCAGGCCCACCAGCCCCGCTCCCGGATGCAGCTGGACCTCCGGGATTATGAGGCCGCGATTGTTGAGGTAGATGCCGCCGGGAATTTCGATTGACGACTTCGGTGCAGGCAGCGGCTTGAGGACGGCGTTGTACCAGACAAGCAGCTGCAGCAGTAACGGGATGTTGCGTATGATCTCGACGTAAGAGGTCGCGACCTTCGCGACGATCCAGTTCTGCGACAGGCGGGCAATGCCGACGACGAAGCCGAGCAACGTTGCCAACAGGATCGCGAGCAAGCTGACGAAGAGCGTGTTGACCACGCCCACCCAGAACGCCTGTCCGTAGGTGGAAAGCGCGTCGTAGGGTATCAGGGCCTGATTGATGTCGAAGCCGGCTGACTCATTCCAGAAGCCGAATGAGAGCGGGATGCCCCTTGCCCGCATATTCGAGGCGGTCTGAATGCCGATACCAAGGGCCAAGGCCGAGAGACTGCCGGCGAGCAGGACCTGGTAGAAAATGCCTCGCACCTTCTCATTGTGCAAAGAGAGGCTTCTGCGCGGCTGCATGGAAAGCGTCAAATCGGACATGGCCGGTCCTGTCGGGTGAGCATAACGGCGCTGGCGATCATGCGCCGGCGCCCGGCAATGATGTCACGTCTAGCGGATCGGCGGAGCGTACTGAATGCCGCCCTTGTTCCAGAGCGCGTTGAGGCCGCGTTCCATTTTCAGCGGCGACTCCTTGCCGACATTGCGGTCGAAGACTTCACCATAGTTGCCGACCTGTTTGATCACCTCGACCGGCCAAGTGTCGCCCAGCCCGATGTCCTTGCCTATGCTGCCCTCCACACCGAGCAGACGGCGGATGTTGGGATTGTCCGACGATTTCATTGCATCGACATTTTTCGAGGTGACCCCAAATTCTTCCGCGGCCACCATGACGTAGAGCGTCCACTTCGCCACGTTGAACCACTGATCATCGCCCTGCCGGACAGCCGGGCCAAGCGGCTCCTTGGAGATCAACTCGGGAAGCACGATGCTGTCGTCCGGCTTGGCCATGCGCAACCGCGACGCGTTCAAGGTGGAGGTGTCTGCAGACAAGACATCGCAACGCCCCTCCTCAAAAGCCTTAACGACAGCTTCCTCGTCGGCGAACCCGACCGTGGTGTACTTCATCGATTGTGAACGGAAGTAGTCGGCAAGGTTCAATTCGGTTGTGGTGCCTTGGGTTACGCAAATCGATGCGCCGTCCAGCCCCTTGGCTGACTTGATGTTGTCCGCCTTGCGCACCATGAATCCCTGGCCGTCATAGAAATACGTGCCAGCGAAAAGAATACCGAGCGACATATCGCGGGAGGATGTCCAGGTTGCGTTATGCGCGAGAATGTCGATCTCTCCCGACTGCAAGGCGGTGAAGCGATCTTTTGGCGTCAACGGGATGAACTTCACCTTTTGCGCGTCGCCAAGCACGGCGGCAGCCACAGCACGACAGTAATCAACGACAAATCCAGTCCACTTGCCTTCATTGTCCGGAAGGCTGAAGCCCGCGGTTGCTGAGTTGGTGCCGCAGGTGAGCACTCCATTTTTCTTGACGTTGTCGAGGGTTGCGGACCAGGCTGACGAGGCGGTGCACGCCATGGCTACGGTAATCAGACCCGTAAGCAGCGATCTCATTTCGGTGTTCCCCTGTTTTTGTTGAGTCCAATTTGCACGTACGATCAACTATTCGTCAAATTGATTGTCCTCATTCCAAACATGAGCGCAGCTCATAGTGCGCCCGATAATTGGGTTCTGGATTTGGGTGCGGCGTCGAGGACGTGGACAGTGACAGTTGGCTGAGGCGCTATTGTTTGGATTGCCCCGCTACTCCGATGCCGACGATTGAAGCTCTGCGCCTGGCCTGGGACTCCTTGTAGATGCCCACAATCACCTCCCGGAGCCACTTGGTCCCCGGATCGTTCGCCATCTGACGGTGAACGATGAGCCACGCATTAACATCCGAAATAGGAAGCGGTGGCGGGATAAGGCTCACTTCACTTCTGTCATCCAGCATCTGCAGAATGGCATCCCCGCAATGGGTGATCAGTTCCGTGCCCCGCAGCGCCCAGGGAAGCACCAGATAGTTCGAGATCGTAGCAACGACGTTGCGTCGCAGACCGCGCTGCTTGAGGGCGGCATCCGCCAATCCTTCTGCTTGACCATCCGCGGAAATCTGCAGGTGGGAACTGGCCAAGTAAGCTTCCAGCGTCATACCGCCTCTGGCGATTTTGCTTCCACTCCACACCGCGCAAAATAGCCGATCCTGCCCGAGCTCCACTTTCAAGAGATTCGGATCGTCGCGAATTGCCGCTCCCGTCAGCGCACAGTCAACTTGTCTCAAATAGACAGATGAACCGATGTCGGGTCCGTTTGCGGGAATGACGTTCAGTGTCGCGTTAGGGGCTTGCCTCGAAAACTCTCGGATGAGCCCCGGGATGAATATCATGGCGTGATAGTCGGTAAGTCCAACGCGAAAGTTGCGTCGGGTCGTTGCCGGATTGAACACCTGATGCCGGTCGATCGAGGCCCGAATTGTTGCCAGTGCTGCAGAAATGTCTGACAGCAACTCCACTGCCCGAGGCGTTGGTCGCATCTCGCCCCCATCTCTGGTGAACAATTCATCCTGCAATAGAGACCGAAGCTTTGATAAGGAGTGGCTTACAGCTGATTGTGTCCTGCCTATTTCGGTTGCAGTGCGCGTGACGCTTCTTTCACGCATCATCACATCGAAGACGCGCAACAAATTGAGGTCCATGTCGATAAAGTTCATAGCGGCACCTCGTCCGTAGAGACCGCGGCCCTGCACCGCGCGTCCACCAATTGGTTATCAACGGTGACAGATGCAGCCTGGACAGTGAAGATAGCTCCGCCCCAGCGGTGATCGATGTCACTGGACCGGCGCTGATCGGGTGTTGCACAAGCGGGTTTGAACGACAGATATCGGGCGCATAGCTGCCGTTCCGCAGAAGACAAACGGGATGGGCGAGCAGCAGCATTCCTTCTTGAATCTATTTCGGCGAACCGCCTCGTAACCTGTCGGCAAATACAATTATGCTAGTCGCTGAAGGTCGTCGTTTTCAACAGAAAGTCAATATGTTAGCGGCTGGTTCGCCAACCCGTTCCTTCGTATTCTCTCGTATGGTCTGGCGAACCTAATGACGATGAACGAGATTAACTGATAGAAGCGGAACACCGGGCTCAGCGAATTAGGCGGTATTGCGCGCCTTCTGCACCGACTATTCAGCATGATTTTGTTCCCGTGCTTGGCGCACTCTCAAGCCGGCTCGAGAACCGTAAGCTCTTGGGCGGCTTCTTCGACACCTTGAGCGACTGCACGCTCGAGCCAAACGCGGGCCGCGCGCGGGTTGGGTTCTCCGGCGATACCCTTGGAGAGATAGCGGCCAAGCAAGAGTTGCGCATACCATGTCGCCGCTCGGCAGCGGCGGCGAACCACTTCTGCGCCGCCTTCTGATCGAAAGACAGACCTTGGCCAGACTCATACAGCGCAGCAATTACGAACATCGCACCGACGTGAACCTTGGCGGCGGCCTGCTTGAACAGATGCGCCAAGGCGAGCGATGACTGTTCTCCACCGCGTCCGTTTAGAAGCATCTCGGCAAGAGTCGCGCGTCCGCCATGCCGGCGTACCGGCTATGTCGGAGTGCGGTGATTTCTGATCGAACGAGCAATACAAGGCGCTAAGCGGACGCGCCTATACGCACGCCGTCCTACGCCGCCTTTCGCACGAAGAACGCCCGCCTTATGGCGAGAACCGCTGAAGGCCAAGTGGGAAAATCTGCATCCGCCGGCAATGCCGAGGAGCGCCGTTCCCGCCAGCACGCACGGCATGGCTCGCTCCTTATCCTGTCTATCCCGTATCAGCGGCATGGTCGGGGACCGGAGAGGGCTGGCGCGGTTCCCAGACCCCCAGCTTGCGCAGGACACGCACCTCGTCGCGGATCAGGGTCGTCAGCGCGCGTATGACCGTAGTCGTCGGCCGTTGGCTGGATGTCGCCAGAAGCAGTTCCCGCTCGATCGGCGGATTGCGGATGCGCCAGTAGTTGATCCTGCCCTCTGCAACGAGGTTATGGCAGCTCGAATAGGACAAGATGGTGTAGCCTATCCCCGCTTCGACAAGCCGCAAGGTCGAAGGCATGGCGTCGACCTCGACTTCGATGTTGGGCTCGATGCCGGCGGACCCGAGGATGTGATCCAGCACCACCCGCAGCCCGTGGGGCCTTGCCGGCAGTATCATCGGCAGCCGGGACATCACGTCGGCATCGACCGGGCCTGGCCCGAGATTGTGCGGGTCGTTTTTGGCGCCGAGCAGGAACAGTTCGTCACGCAAGATGGGTTCAGCCAGAAGATTGTTCATCCTCGGGGCGTTGTACAAGACCGCGACGTCGATCTTGCCCATCACCAGCCATTCGAGCAAATGGCCGCTGAAGCCTTCGATCACCCTCATGCTCACTTGCGGGAACTGGGCGCGGAAATTCTGCACCAGCGGCGCCGTCAACACGACGCCGACCGAGGGCGGCATTCCGAGCACGATCGTGCCGCGCGGGTTGGATCGCAGCGCCGCCAGTTCCGTCTCGGCGCGCGCGGCCTGCTCAAGCAGGGCCACGGCATAGCTTTGCAGGATCTTGCCGGCTTCCGTAAGCACAATGCCGCGGCCATTGCGATAAAGCAGCGCAACGCCGACCTTGTCCTCGAGCGACTTGATCTGACGGCTGAGCACCGGCTGGCTGATGGAGAGCGCCACCGCCGCGCGTGAGAAACTGCCGAACTCGGCCACGGCGGTGAACAGCTGCAGTTGTTTAAGATCGAACATCAGTGGCAGCCTCTGGCTCGAATGCGGGAACCGCATTGTCGAAGCACGCGGCAGACGTCCGAGTTTGGGACACGGAGCGTTGGTTGACAAGTGAGGCCCAACCGGGGCCCTGCAAAGCTGTTATGCGGCGAGCGAAGCTTATGCTGCGCTCCGGAATTGGCTTATTTGCTAGCCATGGCCGTCTGAACGAGCACGGCCTTCCCGGAGTGAAAACTTTGCAGACTCGAACGCTTGGGTTCGTTGGGCTCGGCCGCATGGGCGCGCCCATGGTAAGAAGGCTTGCGGAAGCGGGCCACCACGTCATCGTCCATGATCGCAGGCCGGATGCTGCCGCGGACCTGCCGGGCAATTCGATCAGCGTGGCCGCCACGGCCGCCGCCGTCGCGGACGAGGCCGAGGTGGTGTTCTGCAGCCTACCGACACCGCCCATCGTGAAGGACGTGGTTCTTGGCGCCGACGGCCTGACGTCCGGTGCGAAAGCCAAGGTTGTGATCGACCTGTCGACGACCGGCCCCAGCATGGCCAAGACAATCGCGGCGGAGTTGGCCGGCCGCGGCATAGCCTGGGTCGACGCGCCGGTTTCGGGCGGCATCGCCGGAGCCCGCAACGGCTCGCTCGCTGTGATGGTTTCGTGCAAGAAGTCGGTGTTTGACGAGATCGAGCCGGTGCTGGCCAATTTCGGCAAGCGGTTCTACTGTGGCGAAAACGCCGGCACCGCGCAGGTCGCCAAGCTCGGCAACAACATGATCGCGGCGGCCGTCATCCTGCTCTCCGCCGAGGCGCTCGCGATGGGTGTGAAATCCGGGCTCGACCCGCGCATCATGTGCGACATCATCAACGCCTCGAGCGGCCGCAACAGCGCCACCCAGGACAAGTTTCCCCGCGCGGTGCTGCCTGGAACCTTCGATTTCGGCTTCGCCACCGCCCTTTCCTACAAGGACGTTCGCATGTGCGTCGACGAGGCGGAGAATCTGGGCGTGCCGATGGTCGCGGGCTCGCTGGTAAGACAGATGCTTGCCGCCACGAATGCCCGTTTCGGACCGGACTCGGACTTCACCTCGATGGTGCGCATCGTCGAAGAATGGGCGGGGATAGAAATCCGCGCTTAGAGCGGTTCAGCGCTTCGCGGAATCGCTGAACCGCTCTAAGTCTTTGTTTTTACGCAATTCCGGACGGAAAACCGCTCCACACTTTTCCTGGAATTGCTCTAAAAGGGCAGGAACCGCGGAGGACTCGGGGATGGCAAGCTTCACGAAGCAATTGGCCGACACGCTGGCCGACCTGCCGTTGGCACTGTTCAGTCCGGCCGCCACCGCCAAGGCAAAGCTTTGCCTGCTCGATTTCCTCGGTTGCGCCTTCGAGGCGTCCGCGCTCGATCCGAGCCAGCAGGCGCTGGCCGCGGTGACGCCGGCGCGCGGCGGCCACATCATAGGCGAAAACCGGCAGGCCACACCGGCGGACGCGGCTTTCGTCAACGCGGTCAAGGGGCATGGACTGGTCCGCGAGGACATGCATGCCGGATCCGTATGCCATCACGGCGTCGTCGTCTGGCCGCTTCTGCTGGCGCTGGCCGAGACGAAGACGGTCTCGGGGGCGGATCTGCTGCGGGCGGCGATCGTCGCCTACGAGGTCGGCGGGCGACTGGGCCGGATGCTGATCGACCGGGAGCTTTCGGCGCTATTCAGACCAACGGGGCTGGTGGCGCCGATCGGCGCCGGATGCGGCGCCGCGCGGCTCATCGGCCTCGACAGGGAACAGACGGCGGCCGCGATCGCCTTTGCCGCCAACACGTCCTCAGGCTTGAACCAATGGCCGCAGAGCGGCGGATCGGACATGTTCTTCCATCCCGGCTTCGCCGCGCGGAACGCCTGGACGGCTGTCCAGCTTGCAGCCGCCGGCGCCTATGGAAGCCCGGACGCACTCGAGGGAAAATCCGGCTACTTCGCTGCCTTCGCACGCCGGCCGATGCCGGGACCCGTGCAGCTCTTCCCTGACGGCCAGGCCGATATATTGGCCGTCTATCACAAGGCGGCACCCGCCTGTAATTTCGCGCAGACCGCCTGCCAGACCGCGCTGAAGCTCGTCGAGATGATCGGTCCCGGCGCCGCGCCCGTCGAGCGGATCCGTATCCGCGTCCCCGCCGCCGCGGCCGCCTATCCGGGTTGCGACAACACCGGTCCCTTCGAGCGTTCGCTGCAAGCCAAGATGAGCATCCCCTATGGCGTTGCGGCGGTGTTCGCCAGCGGCGGCCTGTCGGAAGACAATTACCGGGACCTCAAGGACAAGGAGACGCTGCGGCTGATCGATGCCTGCGACCTTTCGGCAAGCGAGGATCTGACGGCGCAGTTTCCGGCCAGGCAGGGCGCCAGCATCGATGTCCTCCTCGGCGACGGACGGCAGCTGTCGATGGGCCTTCAGGACGTCATACCGGCGACAGAAGCCGAAATCCGCGAGCGCTTCCGGTCGGCTGCCGTGCCGATCGTGGGCGGCGAGGTGGCAAGGTCGATCGAGGACTTCGTCGACAGGCTGGAGTCCAAGAAGGATGCCGGCCGGCTGATGCCGCTCTGCGCGACCAAGGAAAAGGCGAAGCAGCGAAAAGCGGCTTAAGCGGGAAGGCCGATCTGAATGACAATTCGGCAAAGGACAGCTTTCGTGACCGGCGCGGCGAGCGGCATCGGCCGCGCCATCGCGACAAGCCTCCAGGCCGAGGGCGCCCGCATCGTGCTCTCGGACCGGCAGGCCGAGGCGCTTCAGGTTTTCGCAAGCCAACTGGGCAGCGAGGTCTTTCCGCTTCCGCTGGACATCACCGATGCGTCGGCCGTCGATGCATGCCTGGAACGAGTGCCGGCGGAATTCCGCGATATCGACATATTGGTCAACAATGCCGGCCACGATATCGGCGGCCGCATCCGCTTCGACCAGGGATCGGCGGATGACTGGTCGGCGATCATCGAGACCAATCTGATCGGCCTGATGCGCGTGACGCACGCGATCCTGCCGGGCATGGTCGCGCGCGGCCGCGGCGACATCGTCAATATGAGCTCGATCAGCGCGCTCCGAATCGTGCCAGAGCAGGCGCCCTACTCCGCCAGCAAGGCGGGTGTGCACATGCTGAGCGACATCATCCGGGGCGAGCTCGCGGAGACGCCGCTGCGCGTCATCGAGATCATGCCCGGCCTCACCCGCACCAACATCGTCACGACGCGGCATCGCGGCGACGAGGAAGCGGCGCGGCAATATTTCGAGCGCTTCGGCATGGCGCTCGACCCCGAGGACGTGGCGCGCTGCGTGATGTTCGCGCTGAACCAGCCGCAGCATGTCCAGATCGCGCAGATGTTCGTGCTGCCGACGAACAGGTGGTAGGTCCGGACCAACGGCGGCCCTGGCCGTCGCTTAGGGTTGCCCACCGGCTGACCGACCTGTTTAGTGCACGGCCGCGTACATGATGCGGCTTTCGGTAGCCTCGGCGATGTCCATCTCCTCTACGACGCGCCCCTGGCGCGCAACCAGGATGCGGTCCGAGAGTGCCAGGATCTCCGGCAGATAGGACGAGATCACCACCACCGCCATGCCACTGTCGGCAAGCTCGTTGATGAAGTTGTGGATCTCGACGATGGTGCCGACATCGACGCCACGCGTCGGCTCGTCCAGGACGACCAGCTTCGGCTTCTGGATCAGGGCCTTGGACAACACCACCTTCTGCTGGTTGCCGCCCGAAAGCTCGATCACGCGCGCATTGGCATCGATCGCCTTGACGCCCAGCCGCTTGGTCCAGGCCGTTGCGAGCTCGCGCGCGTTGCGCGGCGTGACCGCCGTCAGCGGATTGGTGCCGGTCGCCAGCGCGCCGAGCTGGACGTTGCTGGCAATCGTCATCGTCTCGAAGAAGCCTTCGATCTTGCGGTCCTCGGTGACGTAGACGATGCCGTCGCGCACCGCGGCGCGCGGCGTGCGGTAGCGCACCGGTCGGTCCTCGAAGCGCACGGTGCCGCCGTGGAAATAGTCGCGCTTCAGGACGCCGGCGACGATCTTCATCGTCTCCGTCCGCCCCGCCCCGACCAGGCCGAACATGCCGGTGACCTGACCCGCGAACACCGAGAAGGAGGTGTTGCGGACCGTGTTGCCCATCGACAGGTTCTCGATGCTCAGGATCTTCTTGCCCATCGGCCGCGCCTTGCGTTTCTCGCCGGCATAAAGCTCGCCGGACAGGCTCCGCCCGACCATCGCCTGCACGATGCGGTCGCGGTCGAAATTGCGCGTGTCGTCGGTGACGACGACCTTGGCGTCGCGCATCACCGTGATGCGGTCCGACAGATAAAGCGCCTCCTCCAGCGCGTGGCTGATGAAGATGATGGCAATCCCCTGCTCCTTCAGCCGGCGCGCCAGGTTGAAGAAGTGAAATTTTTCCTCTGGCGTCAGCGTCGCTGTCGGCTCGTCGAAGATGATGAGCCGGGCGCGGTGGTGCACGGCGCGGGCGATCTCGACCATCTGCTTCTTGCCGGCGCCGAGCGTGGAAACCTGCGAGGTGGGATCGACGTAGAAATTGAGCGACAAGAGATAACGCTGCGCCTGGATGTTGAGGCCGCGCAGGCGGTTGAAGAGCTTTTCGTCGCCGAGATAGATGTTCTGCGCCACCGACATCGCCGGAACCAGGTTGGTCTCCTGGAAGACCATAGCGACGCCATGCGCGAGCGCGTCGGAAGGCGAGTTGAAAACCGTCGGCTTGCCGTCCAGGACCATCTCGCCCGAGGACGGCTGATAGACGCCGGCCAGCACCTTCATCAGCGTCGATTTGCCGGCGCCGTTCTCGCCGAGGATGGCATGGATCTCGCCCGGACGGACGTCGAGGTTGACATCCGAAATCGCGAGCACGCCGCGAAAATCCTTAGATACCCCACGCAATTGAACCAGTGAATTCATGCCGCCGTCTCGTCGTCGATTGCCACGATCTTGCCCGAGCCCTTGGCGCCGGCGATCAGCCTGCCGCCGGTCTCGCAGAGCGACGTCACGCCATGGACATCGCCATCGGCACGGCTCTGGTAGCTGCGCAGCATGGCCATGCGGTCGTCGCACCGCACCACCAGGCCGGTCGACCATGTCGGCGACCAAGGCTTCAGCGTGTTGAGCTTCTTGCGGGCGCCGCCCTGGATTGGCTCGAGAAAGCTCTTTCCGGTCACCAGCGCCGGCGCGATCCAGTAGGCCGGGTCGATGGTGTCGACCATGCGGCGCCGGTATTCGTCCTCCTTGAGCACGAATTCAACCAGCGGATTGCGCGGCGCGAACATCGCCAGCCAGAAGCCGCCCGAAGCCGATGGCGTCATGCGGCCTGGATAGGCCGGCAAGGCCGCAAGCGCGACGCGGGGTTGGGAGCCGCCCGCCAGCGCAAGGACGCGATGCCGCCACGCCTCGGCGACGAAGATGTCCTTTCCCGAAAGCGCCAGGCCGGCCGCGAATTCCAGCCCGCCGAGAAGCTGTTCGGCGCGGCCGCTGCCGGTGTCGATGCGCCAGACCGAGCCGCTTGCCGACTTCGTCATCAGGTCGCGCTTCCATTCGCTCGCCGCGTGGCGATCCGATCCGACGGCAACGAACAATGTCGTTGGGTCGGCGAAGACCATGGCGGTCACGCAGGACGGATTGAGGCCTTGGACGGCCAGAGGCCGCGAGGCGGCGCCGGGACTTTCCAGGAGAATTCCGCGTCCTTCGACCGCGATCGCCAGGTTTTCGCTCAAGGCGGCGATGCTGGTCACCGGCCCGTCCATCGGACAACGCGCGCTCAGCTCGAATTGCGAGGCATTGCCGGCGGTCGACAGCGTCAGCAGATCGTTGCCGGAAGAGCAGAGCATCCCGTCATGCGCGGCCGTGAGATTGTCGACGCCGCCGAGCTGCATCAGCACGGGCATTGCGTCCAGCTTCGCGTTCGGCCGCAACGGTCCGTCCATCGGCGGCACGGTGCTGCCGGTGAGATCGAAGCCGCGAAAATTGGCCCAGGCTTTCCAGATGGCGGCGATCATGAGCGGGCGCCCCAATAGGCGTCCTGCGCGCACCAGTTCGGGTCGGCATCGGGCAAGCGGTAGCGGCCGATGCGATTGTTGGAGACGCCGCCGAGATAGAGCCAGCCGCGATGCTCGCGCATCGAGGTGATCATGGGATGGTTGAGGCCGCCAAGGTCCCAGAGATTGTCGAGGATGTCGCCCTTCTCGTTGAACTTCACCACGCAGCCGGTGTTGATGTTGGGGTAGAGCCATTGGTCCGGCGCGACGCGGCGGGCCATGCGCTTGCGGAAGCCCGGCATGCGCAGCGCCAGATCGAGCGCGGGTCCGCGCATGCCGAGCAGCGCTAGCCAGTAATTGCCGTCGGAAGAGCGGTTGATGTTGTCCGGATAGCCCGGAAGGTTGGAGATAATCTTCTCGGTCCTGCCCTTCTTCGGGCCGTCGAAATAGTATCGGCTGATCGAGCAGGTCCAGCTCTCGGCGAACATGAAGGATTGCCCGTCGGGGCACATGGCGACGCCGTTGGCGAACACCAGCTTCGGAATTTCCGTGTGCGTCCTGCCGGTGCGGGGGTCGTAGCAGATGATGCGCCCGCTCGCCCGGCTCTCGAGCGCGTCGGTCGCCCAGTCCTCCTGCTCGTAGCGGATGGTCGCCTCGCTGAAATAGATGCGGCCGTCCGGCGCGACATCGACGTCGTCGGCCAGGCGAAGGCGCGAATCGTCCACCACCGAGAACCAGCTGCGGTTCGTCTCGTCGGTCAGCTTGGTGACCGTCTTGTCAGGCGCCACCTGGAAAAGCCCCATGCCGCCGATGCAGACGAGCAGATTGCCGGCCTTGTCGAAGGCCATGCCGAGCGGATGGCCGCCGATATGCGCGAACACCTCGGAACGCTTATGGTCGGGACCGAAGAAGCGCACGATGTCGCCGTGGCGCGTGCCGCAATAGAGATTGTCGTCGGGATCGAGGATGACGTCCTCCGGCCCTTCGATCTCGCCGAGGCCGATGATCTCGACGGAGCGCAGCCGGTCGTTGAGCACATAGGGCGAGCCGGGCGCATCGACTTGCGGCGACGGCGGCAGCGCCAGATAGGCGGGCGACACATAGACCTTGGCGAGGATGCGGTGGCGGTGCTTCTGCCAGCGCATGTCGACGAAGACGGCGAGCAAAAGAATCGTCCCTAGGATCGTCGAGGTGATCGGCCCGCTGATGCCGAGATTGATCAGGCCGTTGGTCAGCATGAGCACGAGAAGGCTGCCGATGATGGCCTTGGCGACGGAGCCTCGGCCGCCACCGATGGCGGTGCCGCCGAGCACGGCGGCGGTCAGCGCCTGCACCTCCAGGCCGACGCCGGTGTCGGATCCCGTGCTGCCGAGGCGGGCGGCGAACAGGAAGCCGGCGAGCGCGCACATGGTGCTCGAGGCGACATAGGTGAGGAACACCATGAAGCGCACGTTGATGCCGGCGTTGAAGGCCGAGCGCCGCGCCCCGCCGACGGCCGTCAGCCGCCAGCCGGGCCGCATGCGCGACAGCACCAGATGCCAGGCGAGCGCGATGATCAGCGTGATCACCAGCGACACCGGAATACCGAGCACCGTGCCTTCGCCGATGAACACCCACAGATCCGACATCGAGAACCCCGACATGATCGAGGTGGACATGCGCACGAAGACAATCTCATAGAGCGAGCGGAAGATGATCAGGCTGACCAGTGTGGTCAGGAAGGCGCGCAGCCGCAGATAGCCGATCAGCACGCCGTTGATGGCGCCGCAGACCATGCCCATGCCGAGAATGCCGGCGAGAACCGCCGGTACCGGCATCTCGTAGACATTCACGCCGATGAGCGAGAATAGGACGGCAAGCGAGAAGACCGAAGCCACCGAGAGGTCGATGCCGCCAGAAATCATGACAACGGTGAGCGCCAGGACGACAAGCCCGAATTCGGCGAACTGGCGGGCCAGATCCGACAGGCTGGAGAGCGACAGGAAATCGGGAATGACCGATCCCATCACCAGCACCGTGAGCACCAGCGCGGTGAACGGGATGGCGTTGTCGATCCATCGCTTGGACATGATCTCCCCGATCAGATGATCGGGGAGAAAGCGCGAGCGCAGAGACGCTAAGGTGTCGCTGGACATGATGCTGATTGACTTGCCCCGGCTTACTTCAACTGGTCGAGCGACCAGCAGGTGCGCGGGCCGATATTGTCTTTGGTCAGCAGCGTCAGCGGCGTGTAGTACGAGGTCTTCGATTCACCGGCCTTGGCGGGCGACAGCAGCGTCTGGACGATCTGCTGGTTGATCGCGTTGCCCTGCAGCGGAACGTCATAGCTGATGATCAGGTCCAGAAGCCCTTTCTGGATGTTGTCGCAGCCGATCTGGTTGCCGCCGCCTGACGTCACGACATAGACGTCATTGGCCTTGCCCGCCGCCTGGATGGCGGCGCCCGCGCCGACATCCTGGTTGTCCCAGTTGCCGACCACGCCGCACAGGTCCGGATGCTGCTGCAGCACCGTCTCCATGATGGCGCGCGCCTTGGCGGGATCGTACTGGGCAGCCTGCTCGGACACGATCTTGATCGCCGGATCCTTGGCGAACGTCTGCTTGTAGGCATAGAGCTCGTAGAGATCCGACGCCGCGGTCGGCTGGCCGCGGATGATCGCGATCTTGCCGGACTTGCCCGATCCCGTGCCGCACTGCTTCACCAGCGCGTCCGCCTCGATATAGCCGACGCGCGACCAATCGGCGCCGACATAGGCGTCGGTCGGCACGACCGATTCCAGGTTGAGTTGGATCACCTTGATGCCGGCGTCCATGGCGCGCTTCAGCAGGCGCGCATAGGACTGGACATCCGGATTGTGGGCGATGATCAGGTCGGGCTTTTCGGCGATCAGCGCCGTCAGCGCCCGGGTGCCGGCGTCGGTGCTCCAGTTCGGGTCGCGGATCTCGAGCGTGTAGCCGAGATCGGCCGCCTGCTTGCGCATGATGGCGGCCCAGCCTTCCGTCAGGTCAAAGCCCATGGCCAGCGGAATGAAGACGACGCGCTTGCCTTTGAGACCATCGTAGAACGGATTGCGCGACGGATTGTCGAGACCGTCATCGGCTTGAGCGGCCCCGGCGAGGCCGAGTGCCATGAGCCCGGGCCGCCAGGATAGTTCTGAATTTCATGGTTTCCTCCCGTTGGATTGCAAAGCTTTGTTCAGATGTCGCCCTGGCTCTGTTGCGAAGTCTGCTCGTCCCTCGGGTTGATGAAGCTATCGACCGTGATGGCGAGCAGCAGGATCAGGCTCTTGATGAGGTTCTGCGTCGTGTAGGTGATGTCGAGGATGGTCATGCCGTTGAGCAGCACGCCGACCAGCAGCGTTCCCACCAGCACGTTGCGCACACTGCCACGGCCGCCGCTGAGGCTGATGCCGCCGAGCACGACGACCAGCAGCACGTCGTAGATCATCGTCGAGTTGTAAACGCGGGTGCTCATTCCCGAGACGGCAGCCGCCATCACCACGCCGGCGAGGAAGGCGATCAGGGCGCTGATCACATATTGCGCCACGATCAATGGGCGCAGCGGCAGGCCGGTGATGCGCGCGGCGAGCGCATTGTCGCCGGCCGCATAGACGAAGCGACCGAAGCGCGTGCGCATCAGCACAAGCGCGACCAATGCGGCCAGCACCGCGAAGGCGACGATGGGCATCGGCAGGCCGAGGAAGGCCCCTCGCCCGAGGAAGTCAAACCAGTCGACGCCGGCAGGCGAATTCTGAACGTCGATCTGGAACAGGAAGGCTCGTCCCGAGCCATACATCACGAGGCCCATCGCGAGCGTGGTGAATATGGCTGGAATATCGGCATAGGCGATCAGGATGCCGCTCGCCAGGCCGATGGCCAGCGCCAGCAGGGCGCCGTAGACCAGGGCTGCGTCGAAGGGCGTGCCCGACTGCGCCATCGAAAGCACCCAGGACAGCGACACCACCATGGTCGCCACCATGGCGAGGTCGATGCCGCGGCCGATGACGACCAGCCCCATGCCGAGGCCCAATATGCCAAGGATGGAGACGCTGCGCACCAGCGCGATCAGATTGCCCGCGGTGAGGAAGTTGTTAAGCGTGGCGGCAAAAACCACGAACAGCGCGACGGCGAGCGCGAACACCACGCCCTCCTGCGACAACCGCGCCTTGGCCATTGTGCCACCTCCCGAACCAGGCCTTGCCGGCCCGGTCGCGAACCCCCTTCGCGACCTGCTTTTGCTGCCGGCGACCATCCCCTTTTTGGCTGGCTCAAGACATATCCGCCCAGGGAATATCAGTTATGTTTCATGCTGGATCGGGCATGCGCGCCGCATCGGGCGGGACTGCGGGAGCTGAAGGCCGGCGCGTTCGGCAGGGCCTGCCATGCGAAAAGCGCCATAGCTGTTATCCGGATTCTGCACAGCCTCGTCGCTTCACTCCGCCTTGCCAATCACGCAAAACTGCTGACCGACAGACGAAGGCGCTAAAGCGCCTTCTGCACCGGGAGGAAATGATGACGGACGAGCCGCGCAAACAGACGCCGGGGGTCTATAGACGCCGAGTGGGGGATGCCATGGTCACCGTCATCAATGACGGCTTTCTCGACATCAGCGTGGCCATCCTGCGCGGAACCGAGCGCGGCGACATGGAAGGCCTGATGCGCGAGCAGTTCCGGCACACGGAGCCGCGCCTCACCGTCAACGCCTTCGTGATCGAAACCGGCAAAAACACCGTCCTGGTCGACGCCGGCGGCGGGTCGACCACGGTCTACTCCATGGGCCTCTTGCCGCAGAATCTCGAGGCCGCCGGCTTCAAGCCGACGGACTTCGACACCGTCCTGCTCACCCATATCCATCCCGATCATTCGAGCGGCCTGATGGACAGATCGGGCAAGCCGCTCTTTCCGCGGGCTGAAGTCATCGTCCACCGGGATGATCTCGACTTCTGGTCCAATCCGGAGAAGCGTGAAAGGTCACCCGCGGCGCGACCTTATACCGGTTCGGCCGATGCCCTGCTGTCCAGCTATCGGGGTCATTTCCATCCCGCCGAGGGCGGGGAAGTGGTGCCGGGCATCAGGCAACTCCCGCTGCCTGGACATACGCCCGGCCACAGCGGCTATCAGCTCGACTCGGCGGGCGAGACGCTGGTGATGTGGGGCGACACGGTGCACGTGCCGGAGATCCAGATTCCGCGGCCCCAGGTCACCAGCGAATTCGACGTCGACGAAGCGCTGGCGCATCAGAATCGCCACAAGATCTTCGAGCATGTCGCCAACGAGCGGCTGCTCGTCACAGGCGGGCATCTGCATTTGCCCGGTTTCGCACATCTGGTGAAGGCCGGGGACGGCTACCGTCTGGTGCCTGAAGCCTGGCTGGTTCAGCTCTGAGAACAGGCAACAGAAACGGATAAGGGCCGGTCCGATCGGAACCGGCCCTCATGCTTTTGAAGCATCAGTCGGTGACTTCGACCCAGGTCTTGCTCTTGGCGTCGTATTTGACCAGCGTCACCTGCTCGGCCGTGATGGTAATGTGGCTCTGCTCGGTAAAGCCGATGGTGCCGGTCATGCCCTTGAAGCCCTGGACCGCGTTGAAGCCTTTCTGCAGGTCTTCCGGCTTTGTCGACTTCACCTCCTTGATGACCTGCGCCAGCATCTTGATGCTATCATAGGCGCCGGCAGAGAAGGGCGTGGCGTCGACGTTGAACTTCTTCTTGTAGGCATCCTTGAAAGCCAGAAGCTCCGGACCCGGATGCAGTTCCGTCGTCAGCATCGCGGTGATCGTCCCGTCGGCAAGGTCGCCGGCCAGCTTCGAGTAGGTGTCGTCGGCATTGGTTTCGTCATTGCCGTAGACGATGGCGTTATAGCCGATCGAATGCAGGTCCTGCACAAAGGCCGCCTGATCCTGCGGCGTCAGCCACACGTCGACGCATTTGATGCCCGCCGCCTTGATGGCGTTGACTTCCGGCATCAGTCCGGCGGTCGCGCCCGTCGACCAGTTCTCGGTGATGGTGTGATCCATGGCGATCTTCTTGCCGGCCTTGTCATAGGCAAGCTGGATGCCGAACAGACCGCCCTGCCCGTAGGTGGATGGATCATGCAGCACCGCGAGGCCGTCGGGGCAGTGCTTCAACGCATGCTGGCCGATCTTCTCGCCCCAGGCGAAGGTGTTGAGGCCGAAGTCGAAGACCCACGGATTGGGCGGGCTGGTCGGGCCGTCCGGATTGACGGTCAGGCCGCCATCGTCGACGACGCCGATGGTCGGGAACTTGTGGCGCTGCGCCAGCTGCGCCGTGACCGGGCCGGTGTCCGGCGAGCCGGCAATGGCGATCGCGCCCTGCGACATCAGCTTCTCATAGAGCTGGCCGGACAGCGTGGCCGACGCATTGTCGTTGTGCGGGTCGAGCTTGAAGGTGTGGCCGTCGACACCACCGGCAGCGTTGACCTCATCGACCGCCATCTGCGAGCCGTTCACCGTGGCGATGCCGGTCGAACCATAGGCGCCGGTCGTTCCTGCGATCAGGCCGATGAGATATTCGTCCGCCGCGCCGGCCTGGACGCCGAGCCCCCAGAATGCCGTCGTGGCCAGCAACATCGCGGAAGTCGTCGCGCGTTTTCTCATGTCTGATTTCCCTCCCTGCGAACGGTGGGCACGAACCGACAACCCGATCGCTCAATTTGCCCTGCGCATCCCGCGCCCTCTCGGTGGTGGATTTTGCTATCCCGTTGCCCGGCCTTGTCAACGCGAGCGCCAGCGCCCCGGAGCCGGTTCAGCGACCTTGCAAATGCCACTGGAGAAGCCGGCCAAGCACGACTATCGATGCGGCCGGAGAAGAGCTCTATTTTCGTTCTAACCTCCTAGTTTTATTTAGTTTTTAGATCCGAGCGACTTGGTTCGCCCATACGTGGAAACACGATCTCGTCGCCCCGCGTTTCACCGTTCCGAAACGCTATCCAATCGCTGCGCTCATAGCTGTTATGTCACTCGCATCAGCTATTTCGGGACGGTCACTTTCGACTAGGTTTTTGGCACCGGCGCAGCATGCCAAAGCTGGATATTGCGACATGGAACCCCGGCCCGACGGTTCACAACTGAACCGGGGCGGCTATCCCACGGAAGCGTCTCCCGCGAGGCGATCAAGCCGGCTGAGGAGGCGACGCCGCCGGAGGAGAGGGGAAAGCCAGCAGTGCTGCAATTCGTGTTGAGCGGAGTAGCGATAGGATCGATCTACGGTCTGATCGGCATGGCGCTCGCGATCTCGTTCTACGTCACCCGCATCATCAATTTCGCGCAAGGCCAGCTGATGATGGTGACCGTCATGGTCACCGCCGAGCTCGCCTCTTCCGGCTATCCGGTCTGGCTGGCCGCGCTGGCCGGCGTGGCGTGCTCATGCGTCGTCGGCATCCTCTCCTACGTCATCGCGGTGCGGCCGATCCTTTTGTCGAACCGCTTCAGCTTCGGCTGGCTGGTCTCGACGCTGGGCTTCGCCGTGATCGTGGAAAACGCGGCTGCCTATATCTGGGGCCCGACCTCGCAAGCTTTCCCGCCGATCCTAAACGGCATCAGCCTGCCAATCGGCGGCGCCGTGCTGACCGCCCAGCAGGTTCTCGCTATCGTCACCGCGGCAGTGCTTGCCGCCGGCTTCGAGATCGTGCGGCGCCACACGCTGTTCGGCAAGCTCGGCATGGCGACGGCGGGCGATCCCGAGATGGCATCGGCCATCGGCGCCAACACCACTGTCGTCGCCATCGTCGCCTTCGCGGTCTCCGCGATCTATGCCGGGATCGCGGGCCTGCTCATCGGACCTTCGACCTTCGCCAACCCCTATCTCGGCGATACGTTCGGGACCTACGGCTTCATCGCCATGATGATCGGAGGCGGTACCGAGCGGCCGATAGCGGCTATGTTCGGCGGCCTGCTGCTCGGCGTCTGCGCCGAAGGCGCCAACGCGCTCATCAATTCGCAGGCTTCGGACTGGTTCCCCTTCATCGTGCTCGTGCTCATCCTGATCGTCTCGCCCAAGGGCCTGTTCAGCACCAGCAACCCCCTGTTTCGCCCGCGCCGGGCGGCCGTGACACGCGGCTGAGGTCGAGCATGGCTCCTGCATTCGATACTCAGCCGGTCGCCGCTCCAAGGCTTCGCGTCGGCCGCTGGCGCGCCGCCCGGCTGGCCGCTGTCCTGATCGTCTATCTCGCGGCCACCGCCTATATCGCCCATACCGACCTCGGCCTCCAGAGCCTGGTGCTGGTGGCCGCGGTCTTCGGTATCCTCGCCATCAGCCTCGACCTTGTGGCCGGGATGCTCGGCCTCTATTCGCTTGGTCAAGGCGGCTTTTTCGGGATCGGCGCTTATGCGACGACGATCCTTGCCAACGACTATGGCTGGAATGTCTTCGGCCTGCTGGTGCTGGTCCTGGCTGCGACGGCCCTTATCGGCATGGCCGTGGGCGCGATGTCGCTCCGGGTCAGCGGTCTCTACTTCGCCATCACCACTTTCATCTTCACGCTGGTGCTGACGGTCCTGGCGACCGACATGGTGACCGTCACCGGCGGCCTGCAGGGCCTGCTCGGCCCGGCCTTTCCGGATTTCCCGGCAAGCCTGGAATGGCTCGGCACACCCTTGGTTTGGTGCATCATGCTGGCGCTGCTCGCCTGCCTCGGCCTGGTCTGGAACATCCGCCATTCGCCGCTCTACCCGATCCTGCTTTCGATCCGCGATGCCGAGCCGTTCGCCGAGGCCGCCGGCGCGCGAACGGCGGCAATCAAGGTCGGCGTCTTCGGTGTCTCGGCCGCGATGGCCGGAGGAGCCGGCTGGCTCTTTTCGTTCCTCGGCGTCGTCTCTCCAAGCCAGTTCGACTGGTCGGTGTCGCTGAACGTGCTGGTGATGGTGCTGATCGGCGGCATCAACACCAGCATCGGTCCGGTTGTCGGCGCGATGTTCGTCTCGATGTTCCCGAATGTCGTCAACATCAATCCCTGGCTGCAGGAGATCGTCTATGGAGCGCTGTCGATCCTGGCGATCACGCGGTTGCCCGACGGCGTGGTCGGCATCGCGCGGCGCGCCCTTGCCCGGCGCGCCGGCGAAATAGCACCGGCGGCGGACGCCGCGGCCGAAGCCCTGCCCGCCGCGCTCGATACGGCGGCCTCGCCGGCTTCGCCGAAGGACTCCGAGGTCATCGTGGAATGCCGGGGCATCGAATTCGGCTACGGGCTTGGCCCGAAGGTGCTGCGCAATGTCGACCTGGCCGTCCGCCGAGGCCACATACACGGCCTGATCGGCCCGAACGGTTCGGGAAAGAGCACTTTGGCCAATGTGATATCGGGCGCCCTGACGCCGCATGCCGGAGAGGTCCTGCTCAAGGGCACGCGCGTTGACGGCATGCCGGCGAGCAGCCGTTCGCGGCTGGGACTGCGGCGCACTTTCCAGGCCGCGCAGCTGGTGAAGGAACTGACGCCGACGCAGAACGTCATGGTCGGTCTCTTCGACCGGGTGCCGCGCATCATTGGCCGCGCGCCGTTCTGGCCGATGCTTGCCTCCGGCCGGCGCGACCTCGCGGCCATGCAACGTCGCGCCGGCGAGGCTCTCAGCCTTGTCGGCGCCGGCGACTGGGCCGTAAGGCAGGTGGCGGACGTGCCGCACGGCATCGAGCAGCTGACGCAGCTCGCCTCGGTCTGCGTGGCCGGACCGGACATCATCGTGCTCGACGAGCCGGCGACGGGACTTTCCGCGAAAGAGGTCAGGCATCTGGCCGCCATCCTTGCCAATCTCAAGACTCAGGGCGTGACCATGATCATCATCGAGCACCAGACGCGTTTTCTGTTCCCGCTCTGCGACCGCGTGACCGTGCTCAATGCCGGCGAAGTGATCCTCACCGGCTCGGCCGACGAAGTGCGCGCCGATCCGGTGGTAAGACAGGTGTATCTCGGCGAATGAGCGAACAGCCCACTCTCGAAATCAACGCGCTATGCGCCGGCTACGGACGCTTCGACGTGGTGCGCGACGTGGCGCTCAGCGTCGGCAAGGGCGAGGCCGTCGCCTTGCTCGGCCCTAACGGCGCCGGCAAGACAACGGTCCTGCGTGCGATCATGGGTCTCGTCAAGCAGCGGCGCGGCCTGATCCGGATCGGCGCCACGGACGTTTCGGCGCTGCCCACCCATCGCATCGCGCGCGGACTGGCCGCGATCGCGCCCGAGGGACGCCGCCTGTTCCTTGACCAGTCTGTGGAAGACAATCTGCTCCTGGGAGCTTTGCATCTCCGGCACGACAAGGCCCGCACTCAGACCTTGCTCGCTTCGGTCTACGACCTCTTCCCCGTCCTCAAGGCCTACCGCCAGCGGCTGTCGTCTTTCTTGAGCGGCGGCGAGCAGCAGATGGTCGCGATCGGCCGCATGCTGATGAGCGACCCCGAGATCATGCTGCTCGACGAACCCTCTGTGGCGCTTTCCCCGGTCGCCGTTGACATCGTCGTCAAGGCGATGCTGGAGCTGCGCAAGCGCGGCGCCTCGCTGCTTCTAGTCGAACAACGCACCGACGTAGCAACCCGCGTCTGCGACCGGCTCTACGTCATGACGCATGGCGAGATCGTCGACGAGATGAAGCCGGAGACGATCCGCTCCGGCGGCATGTCGATCCTCAACAAATATCTCGGCTGAAGCCCGAAACTGCCTCGTCCGTCGCTACGCTCTCAAGCCGAGGCGGCGTAGCGCCGGGCGAGCGCCGACATGCCGACGGCGAGAACCAGGATCCCGCCCTTGAAGATGGGCTGGAAATGCGTGGGCGCGCCGAAGATGCTGAGCCCGTTGAAGCCGACCGCCAGGATCAGCACGCCGACCAGCGTTCCGGTGATGTGGAACTCGCCCTCGCGCAAGGTGGCGGAACCGAGAAACACCGCGGCGAAGGCGTCGAGCAGATAGCCGTCGGCGGCGGCCAGCGTGCCGCTGCCGAGCAGCGACGACAGCAGCGTTCCGGTGAGCGCGGCGCAGAAGGCGGCGGTGGCGAAGGCGAAGATCTTGATGCGGTCGACGCGAATGCCCGAGAGCCTCGCCGCCTCCATGTTGCTGCCCACGGCCTGCATCTTCTGGCCGATGTCGGTCTTGTTGAGCACGGTCCACAGCGCCAAAAGCACCACGACCATGATGATCACCGGGTTGGGCAGACCGAAGACGATGCGGCCGAGCGAGATGTCGGTGAAGGCGCGGGGAATGCCGGTGGCGATCGGAAAGGCGCTGTAGGTGAAACCGATGCCCGTCAGCATCGTCCCGATGCCAAGCGTCGAGATCACCGCATTGATCCTGACCTTGGTCACGAGCAGGCCGTTGAGGATGCCGATGCCGGCGCCGAGAGCGAGCGCGCACAGGATGCTCAGCCAGATCGGAAAGCCCTCATACGCCATCAATCCGGTGACGATGAGGCCGACGAAGCTTGCGACATAGCCGATGCTGAGATCGAACTCGCCGACCACAAGGGTGTAGGTCAAGCCGCTGGCGATGATCGCGGTGAGCGAAGCCTGGCTCAGGATGTTGAGGAAGTTCGCGCGCGACAGGAAAACGCCGGGTGCATTGATGGAGAAGAACAGCACCATCAGCAGCAGCCCGATGATCGTCCCGTAGCGCGACAGGCCGATCAGCGCGGTCCGTTTCCATGAGGATTTGCGGGGCTGCGGCGCTTCCTTTGCCACGGGCACAGTCTCGGCCGTCATGCCGCTTCTCCTTGATCGTCTTGCGCGTCGTGATAGCTGAGTTCGATGATGCGCGCTTCGGTGACGTCGGCGCCGGTCAGCTCGCCGGTGATGCGGCCCTCGCGCATCACCAGGACGCGGTCGGCCAGCAATGTGAGTTCCTCGACATCGGAAGAGATCACCAGGATGCCGACGCCGGAACGGGCAAGCGCGCGGATGGCGTCGTGGATCTCCTCGCGCGCGCCGACATCGACGCCCCGCGATGGCTCGTCGAGGATGAGCAGTTTCGTGCCGGCGTTCAGCCAGCGCGCGATCAACGCCTTCTGCTGGTTGCCGCCGGAAAGGCCAGCGATCTTGGCCGTGACGCCCGGCGTCTTGATGCCGAGATGGGCAACGAGGCTTTCCGCCTGCCGCCGGCTCTTGGCGTCGGAAAGGAACGGAAGGCCGGGCACGCTGCGCAGCAGCTTCAGCGTCGAGATGTTGATGTTGAAGGCGACGGACTGCTGCAGCATCACCCCTTGCGAGCGGCGCTCCTCAGGCACCAGTGCGATGCCGGCTCTCACCGCTTCGGACGGGTTGGCGACGTCGAGCCGCTTGCCGTCCAGCTCGAAATGGCCGGCCTCGGGGCGCGCGAGGCCTGTAACGAGATGGGCGAATTCGGTGCGGCCGGCTCCAACCAGCCCGCCCAGTGCCAGAACCTCACCCTTGTAGAGATCGAGGCTCACATCCTTCAGCGCCCGCTTCCAGGCGATGGCACGCGCGGAAAAGACCGGCTGCCGGCTGCGGTCGGCGGCAAGCCGGTCGCGCTCGTCCGGCGTGCGGATGGCATGGCCTATGATGGCGCGGACCAATCCTTTCTTGTCCAGCGCGCCGCGCTCGGCCTCGCTGACGATGCGGCCGTCGCGGAGCACGGTGATCCTGTCGCAGAGCTGCAGCACCTCCTCCAGCCGATGCGACACATAGAGGATGGCGACACCCTGGGCGGCGAGGTCGCGGATGATGGCGAAGAGCTGCTCGCTTTCCGGTTCGGAGAGCGAGGCGGTCGGCTCGTCCATCGCGATCATGCTGGCGTCGCGGGTGAGCGCCTTGCCGATCATGACCAGCCAGCGCTGGGCGACCGACAGCTCGGAGACTTTCGTATCGAGCGGAAACCGGATGCCGACGCGCTCGGCCGCGGCGCGCGCGGCGACGCCCGAGCGCTTCCAGTCGATCATGCCGAACCGCGTCACCTTCGGCGCGCCAAGCAGCATGTTCTGCAACGCGCTGAAATGCGGGATCAGATTGAGTTCCTGATGGATGAACGCAAGCCCGGCGCGCTCGGAAGCCTGCGGCGAGCCCATCTGAAGCTCGTCGCCCGCGATGGTCACGCTGCCCTGGTCCGGACTGGTTACGCCGGCAAGACAACGGATCAGCGTCGACTTGCCGGCGCCGTTTGCGCCGACAAGGCCATGCACCCGGCCGCGCGCGATGTCGAGATCGGCGCGGTCGAGCGCTAGCTCACCCGCAAAGGATTTGGTCAGGCCGCGGATGCGCATCCATGCGTCGGCGGCCGAAACGGTCGCCGACACCTAGCCGCTCCGTTTCGCAAAGCGGCCCGGCCGGCAGGTCTCACATGCCATTGGGATGTTCGGCCATGAACTTGTCGACATTGTCCTTGGTCACCACCACGCCGGGGATCTCGATGGTCTTCGGCTGCCAGGAATCGCCGGCCTTCATGGAGTCGAGAATGGCCTGGAATACCTCCTTGCCTTCCTGATAGGCGGGCTGCCAGACCGTGGCCGTCATGTCGCCTTCCTTGACCAGCTGCAGGGCCTGGGCGCTGCCGTTGATCGACACAGTAGTCACGTCGGTGCGGCCGGCCTGGCGCAGAGCCGCCACGGCGCCCTGCATCGGCTCGTCCCAACACGACCAGATCGCGAGCGGCGTGTCGCCGCCGGCGGGATGCGCGGTCAGCCAGGCCGCGGCCGTGGCGTTGCCAAACTGCACCTGCCCCGGCGCGACCACTTCGCTGTAATCCACCTTGACACCCGACTTACCCTTGACGCCTTCATCGAAGGCCACGCCGCGGTCGATGCAGAGCTTGCCCGGATGGAAGGTCATGGCCAGCACATTGGCCTTCTCGCCCGTCTTCTCCAGGAGATATTTGACCGAATCGTCGCCGACCTGCCGGCCGCTGGTCGTCGCCACGATGCCGGGGACGATCTCGCCGCCCCAGGTGCCGACGGGAATATGCGCGTCGCGCGCGGCCGCAAGGCCGGAGCCGATCGAGCTGCTGGCGAAGGCCAGCACGAAGATGGCGTCGACATGCTGGGCCGCGAAGTTATTCATCGCCGCGTTGGCCTGATCGGCGCTGGCCTGGGTGTCGGTGACCTTGACGTCCCAGCCGGCTGCCTTGGCGGCGTCCGTCGCCCCGCCGATGACCGCGATGTTGAGCGCGTCGTTGGCGAGCAGCGCGACGATGCCGAGTGTCTTGTGGTCCTGCGCCTGCACGGCGGTTGAAACGATCATCGTTCCGGCGGTCAGTAAGGCGAGCAAAAGCCTTTTCATCTGGGAAATCCTCCTCTCCCCGTTGGTGCCGGCCCATGGCGGGCCGACGGTTCCCTCTCCTCGGACTCCGACCAGGGGCGCCGGACACCGGCTTTGCCGGATCCGCTGGCACCCCTGTCGGCCGCTTGCATGCATGACTCCGTTGCAGCTCCCGTGAGCCAACATGAGACGGAGCCACAAATTTTGGTACCGGTACCATATGGTAGTTTTAGCAGGCCGGCAATAGCCAGCATCGCGCGCCCTGTGAAATTCGCGTTCGCGACGGCACATGTGATTTGAAACGAGCAAGATCGCGTTGCTAAGCTGATTTTTCTTGTTATCGGTATCAAGCTGGGGCTATGGCTGAAGCAGCCGAAATGGAGAGCGCCGCGAGCGCGTGACAGTCCGAACGAGATGGGAGCAGACATGAAAGTGATCTACGACTTTTCCGGCAAGAACGTCATCCTGATCGGAGGGACGACCGGCATCGGGCGGGCAACGGCGCTGGCCTTCGCCAAGGCCGGAGCCAATCTCTACGTTTCCGGTATCGGGGCGGACTCCGGAGAAAGCCTCAAGGCCGAGGTCAAGCCGCTTGGCGTCGAGATTGAGTTCGAGGAAGTCGACGTTCGCGACAGCAAGGCGATGGCCGCCCTGCACAAGCATGCCTTCGACCTCTTCGGGCGCATCGACATCGCCTTCAACAATGCAGGCGTCCCGGGCAAGACCGCGCCCGTGCACGAGCTCGAGGACGAAGACTACGACCTGCTGATGGACGTCAATCTGCGCGGCATCTTCAACGGGCTCAGGCACCAGGTCCCGCATATGACCGCGAAGGGCGGCGGCGCGATCGTCAACACCTCGTCGCTGTTCGGGGTCATGGGCTTTGCCACGACCGCGGTCTACTGCGCCAGCAAATGGGGCGTGATCGGCCTAACCAATTCGGTGGCGCTGGAAGTCGCGCGAAAGAACATCCGCGTCAACGCCATCGCGCCCGGCTCGGTGATGACGCCGCTGCTGCGTGGCATGTTCGGCAGCGAGCAGAGCGCCAAGGACACGGTGCTGCCGATGATCCCGATGGGCCGCATCAGCGACCCGTCCGAGATCGCGCAGCTGGTGCTTTTCCTGTCGTCGGACGCTGCGTCCTTCATCACCGGACAGGCCGTGGTGATCGACGGCGGCGGCTTCGTCGCGGGCGCCGACAAGCTCTGAGGCCTCAAGGCAGGGGGTTGCCCCCTGCCTTGCCGTCCCCGTTCAGGCGACGCAGCTCTTCTCGCCCTTGGCGAGGGCGATCTCCACCACTTGAAGACCCCTGTCCGTCAGCCGAGACGGGAATGTCGTGCGCAGCCGGTCCTCATGTACCGGGATCACCCTGCGCACCTCGCCGCCGACCGCTTTCAGCATTTCGGCGCTGGAGAAGATCAGATTGTGCTGGCTGCCGACGGCCAGGCCGATGGGCACGATCTGCGGCGCGGCCGGATCGAGCCCGGTCAGGTTGTCATAGGTGTAGATAAGGTCGCCGGCGAAGATCCAGCGATCCTCGCCGCCGCTGGTGCCGTCATTGCGCACGGTCACATACATGCTGCCATAGGTGTGGGTGTCGGCGGCGAGATGCACGTCGATCCCCGGCAGCACGTTCTCCTGGTCGCCGTCGATGCAGATCATGCGGCCTTCCTTCGCCGCCTCGACCGCGCGCACGATATCGGCCGGATCGCCGCCGCCCACCAGGAAGCGGTATTCCGGCCCGAGCGTGAGCGCCCAGACCCATTTGTCCAGCTCGCTCTTCTGAACGTAGAATTTGGCGTTGGGAAACAAATGCATGGCGCCCATATGGTCGAAATGGGCATGGGTGATGAAAACGCTGGTCACGTCCTCCGGCTTCACGCCGCATTCGGCAAGAACCGCCCGCGGGCCGTGATAGTTCGAGACGCCATAGGCGGTGGCCAGTTGCTCGCCATAGGCGACATGGTCGTAGCCGGTATCGATCAGGATGGTTTCGCCGCCGCCCTTCAGAAGCGCATAGGCATAGGGAAGCTTGCGCGTGCCCTGGTGCTGCGGTCCGTACATCATGACGCTGAAGGGGAATTTCTCCACCGCCGCGTATTCGAGCACCCAGATCGAGTAGTGTGCCATTCAATCCTCCCTTGATAGGCTAGAGCGGTTCGCCGTTTCACGGAAACGGCGAACCGCTCTATCTCCTTGTTGACGCAATTCCGGACGGAAAACCGCTCACACTTTTCCTGGAATTGCTCTCGATGCCTTGGCCGGAAAGGCGCGGCGCGTGTGTGGCGCAACAGGCCTGGCCGAAATCGACGAGCTCGAAGCCCGGCAGCAGGCGCGTCGTCGCCCGCAGATGGTCGCTCGTCGCGCGCAAAGCGCGCGTCAGCGTGTCGAACCGCTTGTCCGACCTGTCCTGCGCCCCGCGGCAAGCCGTCGCCGCGGCGCAGGCTTCCATGAGCGTCTCGGCGGCGCCGCGCATATGATGATAATGGTGCGCGGCCGGCTCCGGCGCCTGCAAGGCGCGAACGGCTTCGGCCGCCTGCATCACGGCCTGTCTCGCTCCTGCCAGAGCGCCCTCGGCCAGCGCCGCCTGGCGGCGCGACGTCAGCAGGAACAGCGCATAGCCGGACAGCTGGGTCAGGGTCTGGCTGATCAATCGCTGCGCGTCACGCGCGGCGTCGGCATAGCGCAGCAGCGACTGCTCCGTCACGCCGACGCAGGAATACACGCCCATCGCAAATCCTCCACGCCGGCATCGCGGCCTCTCCTCCCTTGGGCATTACCCGATTTTGATATCGGTAACAACAGAATTGCTCCAACCCCCGCCAACGGCTTGTTTGTTCGACAAGGGAATGATTTGATGCGCACCGGCCGGACCAAGCGATAACAAACATGCCCAGGCGATCATCCGACAATCCAGAAAGGCGCAACGGAAGCGCCCGAATGCGCGACGTCGCGGTTCGCGCCGGGGTCTCCACCATGACCGTCTCGCGGGTCCTGAACGAGCCCGGCAAAGTATCCGAGGAGATGCGCGAACGCGTGCTGACGGCGGTTCGCGAGATCGGCTATCTGCCGAACCACCTGGCGGGCAGCCTGTCCTCGAACCGCTCGACGACCATCGGGCTCATCGTGCCCAGCATCGACAATTCGATCTACACGCAGACGGTCAAGGGCCTGTCGGAGGTGCTGAAGCGCTCCGGCTTCCAGCTGATGATCGCGGAATCGGGCTATGATCCCAATGAGGAAGAGGAGCTCATCACCGTCTTCCTCAGCCATCGGGTCGGCGGCCTCGTGCTCCACAGCACGGAGCATACGCCCCAGGCGATCGAGAAGATCCGCAAGTCCGGCATTCCGGTCGTCGAGAACGGAAACATCCCCAAAGAACCGCTCGACATGGTCGTAAGCTATTCAAATCGCGATGCTTCTTACGCGATGACCATGCATCTCGGCAGGCTCGGTTACCGCAAGATCGCCTTCGCCAGTCTCTATTCCGTGCACAATGACCGCTCCCAGGACCGCCTCAAGGGATATTTGGCTGCGCTCAAGCAATTGGGACACGATCCCGACCCGCGCATGGTGCTGGAAACCGGGCGCGGTCTTGCCGCCGGCGCCGAAGTGGTGGCGCGGGTGATGCAGAGCGTGCCGGAGGTCGACGCGCTTTTCTGCGCCGGCGAAGTTCTGGCCGCCGGCGCGCTGTTCGAGTGCCAGCGCCGCAACTGGTCGGTGCCCGGCCGCATCGCGCTCGCCAGCTTCGACGATGTCGACCTGTTGCGGCATGTCAGCCCCTCCATCACAACCTTGCGGCTGCCGCGCTACGATATTGGCGAGCGGACGGCGCGGATCCTTTTGAGCCGCATCATCGACGGCGCCGATCACCTGCGCGGCAGCGTCGTCGACCTCAAGTTCGAAGTCATCCAGCGCGAGAGCACCTGACCCGCCCCTGGGACCGGAACTGCGACACCGCTCCCCCGCTTTTCTGCGATTGCATTTTGTTACCGGTACCAATATAAAGTCGAGACCTGCAAGGCGGTCACGGCCTGGCGGGCTGTCGGTAGGAACGAGGGGGCTTGGCAATGCTCGCAGAGTGGCGGAACAGGATTTGAGCTTGTCGAAGGAAGCCGAGGGGGCGGCGCCCTCCACCTGGGCGAAGCCGCTCAACGAATGCACCGCCTTGATCACGGGCTCCACCGCCGGTCTCGGGCAGGCGATGGCGGCAAGGCTTGCCAAGGCCGGATGCGGCGTCATGCTGCACGGGCTGGAAGACGCCGAGCAGATCGAGGCGCAACGCGATGAGCTCGCCCGTAAGACGGGCGCCCGTGTCGCCTACCACAAGGCCGATCTCTCGACGCGGTCGGGGGTCGAAGGACTGATCAATGCCGCGATGTCGGTGCTTGGCCCGATCGACATCCTCGTCAACAATGCGGTCGTCCGGCACTTCGCGCCGGTTATGGATTTTCCGGCCGAGCAGTGGGACCTTGCGCTGGCGGTCAACCTCTCCGCCGCGTTCCACGCCATCCGGCTTCTGCTCCCCAACATGCGCAACCGGAATTTCGGCCGGATCTTCAACATCACCTCGGTCTATGGCATGCGCGGAACGACCGACCGCGTCGGCTATGTGACGACGAAGTCTGCTATCCTCGGCTTGACCCGCGCCGTAGCGCTGGAGAACCTGGACCGGGACGTGACCTGTCACAGCCTCTGCCCGGGTTCGGTGCTGACGCCGGGCACGGAAGAACGGGTGGCGAGGCTGATGGCGGAACGCGGCATCGATCGGACGGCGGCCGAGCGGCTCTTCCTCGAAGGCAAGCAGCCGGGCGGCAATTTCGTCTCTGCCGGGAGCATCTCGGACCTGCTGGTCTTCCTGTGCGGCCCGATCGCCCGCGACATGACCGGGTCCGTGCTGCCGGTCGAAGCGGGCTGGCTGGCAAGTTGAGCCGGCGCTGAAACCAACCGACATGCTCGCGCGGGCACGGCGCTGAAGGGAGCTATCCATGGACGACCTCTACGAAGTCTACGCCATCCGTTACGGCCACCACGACCGCAACGCGGCGGCGAATTTCATCGGCGGCGATCCGCATGACGGCCCGATGCCGCTCGACTATTTCGTCTGGGCGATCGTGGGCAAGTCGCGCACCTTCGTGTTCGACACCGGCTTCGACGCAAAAGTCGCGGACCGGCGCCAGCGCAATCTGCTGCGCCCGGTCGGCGAGGGACTGAAGATGATCGGCATCGACCCGGACAAGGTCGAGGACGTCATCATCTCGCACATGCATTTTGACCATGCCGGCAACCACGAGCTGTTCCCGAAGGCCCGCTACCATGTCCAGGACGTGGAGATGGCCTACTGCACGGGACGCTGCATGTGCCACAGCTATCTCCGGCATCCGTTCGACTATGAGGACGTGGCCAGCATGATCGGCAAGCTCTACGCCGGGCGCGTGACTTTCCATGACGGCGTCTCCGAAGTCGCTCCGAACCTCACCGTTCATCGCATCGGCGGCCACTCGAAAGGCCTGCAGGTGATACGGGTGAAGACGCAGCGCGGCTTTGTCGTGCTCGGCTCCGACGCCTCGCATTTCTATGCCAACTTCGAGCAGAACCGGCCTTTCCCGGTGCTGGAGAGCGCAACCGACATGCTGGACGGCTACGCCACTATGCGCAAGCTCGCCAGCTCGCCGAACCACATCATCCCGGGCCACGATCCGCTGGTGCTCGCCCGCTATCCCGCCGCCCTGGCGGGCGTGGACGACATCGTGCGTCTCGACCTCGACCCGATCCCCGGAGCGCCGTGAGCGCCTTCTTGATCAATGCCCCCGGACGGTCGAAAGCCTCGGGGCGTTCGTCACAATCGCATGGAGACGACAATGACTGATCTCAAGCTTGGCCTGGCTGGCGCCGGCAGGATGGGAACGCCGATGGCGAAGCGCCTGATGGCGGCCGGCTACCATCTGAGCGTCTATGACACCAATGCCGCCGCCGTCGGGGCATTGGCTGCTCAGGGCGCCGGCAAGGCCGCGACGCCCGCCGAGCTGGCGAAGAGCTGCGACGTGGTGCTGCTTTCGCTGCCGACGCCGGAGATCGTGCAGGCCGTTTGCCTCGGCCCCGACGGGCTTGCCTCCGCCAAGGGCGCGAGCATCGTCATCGACCTCTCGACCACCGGTCCACGGACGGAGCGCCTCGTCGCGAAGGACCTCGAGGCCGCCGGCATCGCCTTGGCCGACTGCCCGGTGAGCGGCGGCGTGGGCGGCGCTGAAAAAGGTACGCTGGCGATGATGGCCGCTTGCGGCGCGGCGACGATGGAAACGATCCGCCCGGTCCTCGAAACGCTCGGCAAACCGGTCCATGTCGGCCTGGAGCCGGGCATGGGCCAGATGATCAAGGTGATCAACAACCTGATGTCGGTGACGGCGTTGTCGATCGCGTCGGAAGCGCTCGTGCTCGGCACCAAGGCCGGGCTCGATCCGGACGTCATGCTCGAGGTCATCAATTCGGGCAGCGGCAGTTCCAACGCGACAATGACGAAGATCCCGAAATTCGTGCTTACCCGCGGCTTCGATTTCGGCTTCGCCATCGGGCTGTCGGCCAAGGACATCCGCCTTTGCCTCGAGGAGAGCGATGCGCTGGGCGTGCCGATGATCGTCGGCGGCGCGGTGCGGCAGTTGCTGACCGTGGCGAAGAGCGATCTCGGCCCGGATGCGGACCTGACCGAAATCATCAAGCCGATCGAAGGCTGGGCCGGCGTGACGGTTGCTGGCAAGAAGGCCCAGGCCTGACGCCGGCCGGAACGCATCCGATGAGCGCCAATTCCCCTCAGGCGATCGCTCCGGGCCTGTCGCGCCGGCTTGCGGCGTTCGTGCGCAATTCGCAATGGAGCGACGTGCCCGAACCGGTACACGAGCACGCGCTGCGCGCTCTCTTCAACGGTTTCGGGACCGCGCTTGGCGGCTCATCCGACCAGGCGATCCTGCGCCTTGCGGCGAGCCTCGCGCCCTTCTCCGCCGGGGAAGCGGCGACCGTGATCGGTCATGAGGCCAAGCGCGATGCGCCAACCGCAGCTTTCCTCAACGCGGCCTCGATGAACGTGTTCGATTTCGACGACACCCATCAAGGCACGATCATCCACCCGACCGCGCCCGTGGCGCCCGTCGTCCTTGCCTTGGCCGAGTCCCGGCCGGTCAGCGGGACTGAGCTGCTGCACGCCTTCGTGCTCGGCGTGGAGGTGACCTGCCGGATCGGCAACGCGATCTCGCCGGGCCATTACAATCGCGGTTGGCACATCACCTCGACCTGCGGGATCTTCGGCGCCGCCGCGGCCGCGGCGAAGCTGCTCGATCTGACCGAGGAGGAAATCCTCTGGGCCTTCGGCAATGCTTCCGCCCAGGCATCCGGCCTCGTCGAAACACTGGGTTTTATGGCCAAAAGCGTCGGCGTCGGCACTGCCGCGCGCGGGGGCCTGCTCGCGGCACTGATGGCCCAAGGCGGCGTCGAGGGACCGCCGATGCCGCTCGAAGGCCCGCGCGGTTTCCTGCAGGTCTTGTGCGACGCGCCACAGCCGGAGCTGATCGAGCGGGGACTGGGCAGTGACTGGGAAAACCTGCGCAACATGTTCAAGCCATATCCGTGCGGCGTGGTGCTCAACCCCGTTATCGACGCATGCCTCGACCTGCATCGGAAACCGGATTTCTCCGCCGGCCTGGTCAGCGACGTCACGGTGCGCGGCTGCCCGCTGCTCAAGGCCCGCGCCGACAGGCCCGAGGTCACCACGGGCAGGGAGGCGCAGGTCAGCGCGCAGCATGCCGTCGCCGTCGCCCTGTTGCGCGGCACGGCCGGCGCCGCCGATTTCAGCGACGCGGCGGTGAACGATCCTGAAGTGAAGGCATTGCGCGCCAAGGTGCGTCCGGTCGAAACGGACGAAGCCATTCCGGTCGAGGCGGCATACATCTCCGTCCGCTGCGGCGACGGATCGCATTTCGAGACGAGCGAGCTGGCCGCCACCGGCAGTCCGGCGCGGCCGATGACGGATGCCGCGCTGCGCGACAAATTCGCCGCCCTCGCCCGCTATGGCTGCCCGGCGATCGATGCCGGCGCGTTTGCCGACGGGCTGTGGGCGCTGCGCGGCGTCAGCGACGCCGGTTCGATCATGGCGCTGGCGCGGCCGAAGGCGTAAACGACAAGCCGCCGAGCGACCTCAGCGACTGTGCTGCGGCGGCTTCCAGACATGGGTGGAGATGATATCCCTCAGTTCCGTGCGCACGGCGCGAAACAGCGGACGAAACGTCGAGGACATCGGTTTCTGCGACGAGGTGGCAAGGATCAGCTTGCGCGTGATCTGCGGCTCGAACGGCCAGACCTCGATCCGGCCGGCTTCGGCGAGCAGATGCACGGAGGCATAGGGCAGGACCGTGTAGCCGCCGCCCTCCTCGACAAGCAGCAGCGTCGACGGCATCGCTTCCAGCTCCATCTCGATGCGCGGATAGATGCCGTGCTCGGCGACGATGTTGTCGATCAGCCGGCGCAGGCCATGCGGCCGGCTCGGCAGGATCATCGGCAGTTCCGCAAGCACGTTGAGGCCGACCGGGCCGCGCGGCAGCAGAGGTTCGGCCAGCGCCGGACCGATCAGGAAAAGCTCGTCATCGGCGAGCGGCTCGGTCAGCACCGAAGGGTGGTTGGGCGAGTTGTAGAGCACCGCAGCGTCGATGCGGCCGGCGATCAGCCATTCCAGGATGTGGCCGCTGAAGCCCTCGATGACCTGCAGGGCGACATTCGGGAACTCGTTCTTGATCTTCTTGACCAGCGGCACCGTCAGCACCGTGCCGACCGAGGGCGGAACGCCGAGCACCAGCCGGCCGCGCGGCGAAGCCCTGAGATTGGACACGGCGTTTTGCGCGAGGCGCATGCGCTCGACGATCTCGTCGGCATGCGATTTCAACAGCGCGCCGGCTTCGGTCAGCACCACGCCGCGACCGTTGCGGTGGAACAGTTCGACACCCAGTTCCTCTTCGAGCCCGCGGATATGGCGCGTGATCATCGGCTGGGTGACGTTGAGATCGACAGCGGCCTTCGAGAAACTGCCCGCCGAGCCGACCGCGATGAAGACCTGTAGCTGCTTCGTGTCCAACTCAACCCACCCAACCCGCCGCCGGGCGGTGCCCTGCCCGAAGCCTTCGATCCCTAGGTGCGAAACGGATATTTCAGGCCGCGCACGTTCAGGAACACGGCATAGACAGAAGTCGTCGCCGTGATGAACAGCCGATTGTGCCGCGCGCCGCCAAACGCGACGTTCGCCACCATTTCCGGCACCAGGATCTTGCCGATCAATTCACCGGCCGGCGTGTGGCACTGGACACCGTCCCAGGCGCTGATCCAGAGGTTGCCGGCGATATCGACCCGGAACCCGTCCGGAATGCCCGGCGATATTTCGGCGAACACGCGCGAATTTACCAGCCTGTCGCCGGCAACGTCAAACGACCTGACGTGATGCGGCGCGCTGCGGTCGGTCAGATAACCGGAATCGGCGATGTAGAGCGTCTTCTCGTCAGGCGAGAAGGCCAGACCGTTGGGCATCGAGAAATCGTCGGCAACGACGGTGACGCGACCGGATTGCGGATCGATGCGGTAGACGCGGCAGCCGGGCTGCTCCTGCTCGGCCCGGCGCCCGACATAGTCGGAGATGATGCCGTAATTCGGATCGGTGAACCAGACGCTGCCGTCCGACTTGACCACCACGTCGTTCGGCGAGTTGAGCCGCCTTCCCTCGAAGGCATCCGCAAGCACGGTGACCGAGCCGTCCCATTCGGTCCGCACGACGCGGCGCTCGCCCTGCATGCAGGTCACGAGCCTGCCTTCGCGGTCGCGCGTGCTGCCGTTCGGATTGGCGACATTGCCGCGAAACAGCGAAACCGCGCCGGTCTCCTCGTCCCAGCGCAGCATGCGGTCGTTGGGGATGTCGCTCCACACCAGCGTGCGCAGGTCGGCGAAATAGACCGGCCCCTCCGCCCAGCGGTTGCCGGTGTGCAGCGTTTCGAGGAAAGCGACCGGATCGATAAGGTCGCCGAAGCGCGGATCGATGATCTCGTAGCAGGACATCGGCTGTCTCGCTTGTGGGCGGATGGCAATGGTCTGGATCGGCGGGTCGGATAGTGGACCGTCCGACCCGCCGATCTTCAGCGCTGGACGAACGGAGCCGGAATGGAGTTCCCGGCGTCGATCCAGACGCTCTTTTCCTGGAGATATTCGTAGATGGCGGTGCGGCCGTTTTCCCGGCCGAAGCCCGACTGCTTGTAACCGCCAAAGGGCGACAGGTAGCTCGTCGCGCGGTACATGTTGACCCAGACGATGCCCGCCTCCAGCCGGTCCGGCAGCCGGATGCCGCGGCCGATGTCCTGGGTCCACAATCCGGCGGCGAGGCCATAGATGCTATCATTGGCGATGGCCACGGCTTCGTCCTCGTCCTCGAACGGAATGATCGAGAGAACCGGACCGAACACCTCTTCCTGGGCGATACGCATCGACTGGCTGACATTGCCGAAAATGGTCGGCTCGACGAACCAGCCATCGGCGATCGCCTTGTCTTCGGGCACCTTGCCGCCGAGAAGCTGGAGGGCGCCTTCGTCCCGGGCGATGCCGATATAGTCGAGGACCTTCTTGCGCTGCGGCAGCGTCGTGATCGGACCGACCTGCGTGTCCGGATCGAGCGGATCGCCGATCCTGGCGGTCTTCGCGAACGCCACCAGCTTTTCGACCACCTGGTCGTAGACGGAGCGCTGCACCAGCGCGCGCGAGCCGGCGATGCAGGTCTGGCCGGTCGCCGCGAAGATGCCCGAGACCAGTCCGGGGATCGCCGCCTCCAGCTTGGCGTCGGCGAAGACGATGTTCGCCGATTTGCCGCCAAGCTCCAGCGTCACCTTCTTCAGCCCGCCGGCCGCGGCCTGGTAGACGCGGCGACCCGTGGCATCGCCGCCAGTGAAGGCGACTTTCGCCACCCTCGGATGCGTGACCATGCGGTCGCCGATCTCATGGCCGAAGCCGGTGACGATGTTGACGACGCCTTTCGGGAAGCCCGCCTTCTCGAATAGCCTGCCGAAGAAGAGCGCCGAGACCGACGAGAATTCCGAAGGCTTCCATACCACCGTGTTGCCGGCGGCCAGCGCCGGCGCCAGCTTCCAGGTCGCCAGCATCAGCGGCGAGTTCCATGGCGTGATCGCCGCCACGACACCCAGAGGCTCGAGCTTGGTGTAGTTGAAGACGCCGGGCTTATCGATCGGGATGACACGCCCCTCGATCTTGTCGGCCAGCCCGCCGAAGAAGCGGAACCATTGCGGGATGTATTTGCACTGCATCCGCATTTCGTTGATGAGCTTGCCGTTGTCGCGCGTCTCGAGGACGGCGAGGTTCTCAGCCTCCTCTGCGACGAGGTCGGCAAAGCGCGCCATGATCTGGCCGCGCGCGCTCGCCGTCATCGACCGCCATTCCCCCCGGAAGGCTTGTGAGGCGGACTCGACGGCCGCATCGACATCGGCGACGCCCGCGCGCGGAACAAGCGCCCAGGCCTTGCCGGTGAAGGGATCGAAGGACTCGAAATACTCGCCCGATGCCGCGGCGACCCAGCGGCCGCCGATCAGCATGGCAAGCTTGTCCTCGGCGAGCGGCGGACGCTGGATCATGCGCCGATTTCCTGCAGGGCCTCGCGGGCATTGCGGAAGGCGTCGACGCCGGCCGGCACGCCGGCATAGATCGCGACCTGCAGCAGCACCTCGCGGATCTCGTCCTTGGTGACGCCGTTGCGGATCGCGCCCTTGACGTGCATGTTCAATTCGTGCGGCCGGTTGAGCGAAGCGAGCATCGCAAGGTTCAGCATGCTGCGCGTCTTGCGGTCGAGCGTTTCGCGACCCCATACGGCGCCCCAGCAATATTCGGTCACCAGCTCCTGCATAGGACGGTTGAAATCGTCGGCGCTGGCGAAGGATTTCTCCACGAATTCGGCGCCGAGTACCGCCTTGCGGATCTCGAAGCCCTTGTCGAACATGTCCTTACCCATCGGATTATTCCTTTCTGCTTGGGAGGGGATCAGAGGCCGGGTGTCGGCCGGTATTTGCGACCGCGCGCCAGCACGTGGCCGAGCGAGCCGTCGGTGAGGTAGATCTGGGTGGCCTTGGAATCGTACTGCACGCTTTCCTGGCCGGGATAGCCGAGCAACTCGCGCACGCGCGGGTTCATGTAATAAGTGCAGATGGCAATCGTGGTGACGGCCGAGAAGGCGGCGCCGTCTTCCTTGTTGAGCTTTTCGAGATGCGCTTCCGCGCTCAATGCCGGATCGGCGTCGAGCCCGCGATCGAACCCTTCCTTGAGGTCAACGCGAAAATCGAGCGCCTTCTGGGCGTCTGCGAAGCTGCAGACCGAACCGAACGCCGGCATTTCGCCATGGGCCGGAATGAGGAAATCGGCAAGGGCGAGGAAAGTCTTGTCTTGGCTCATCTCAGGCGACCTTCTGGTTGCGCCGTTCGGCAATCATGCGACGCGTGTTGCGAAGCGCCACCGCCATGATCGTCGCGGTCGGATTGGTCGCCCCCGAGGTCGGGAAGGTCGAGGCGTCCATGATGTAGAGGTTGGGCACGTCATGGCTGGCGCCCCACTGGTCGACGACCGAGCGCTTGGGGTCGTCGCCCATCACGGTCGTGCCGATCAGGTGCCAGCCGGATTCGCGCACCGGGGTGGAAACGAGCGTCTCGATCGCGCCTGCGGCATGTACCGATTCCAGGCAGCGATCGATGTTGAACTGAAGCAGGCGGTTTGAGTTCTCGTTGACCTTGTAGACGATCTGCGGCGCCGGCAGGCCGTCGAAATCGACGAGGTCCTTGGACAGCACCACCTGGTTGTTCTCTTCCGGCAGGTCCTCGCCGACGATGCCCCAGATCAGCGAATGGCCGAAGCGGCGGGCGACGTTCTCATGCAGGTTGGCGCCCCAGAAGTCCTGGAAACGGCCTTCTTCGGCGACATAGACCTTGGAGCCGATGGCGCCCGACACGCCGACCGGGCCGCCCGATGGCATGCAGTTCCATTTCGATCCGCGCACGAAGCCGCGCCGCTCGTCGGTTTCGTAGAATTCGAGCGAATAGACCTGCTGACCGAATGGGCCGCGCCAGGAGTCCAACGGGTCCTCGTAGGAGGCAAGGATGCTGGCGAAGGGATGCATCATCAGCCGCTTGCCGACCATGCCGGACGAGTTGGCCAGCCCGTCCGGATGCTTCGCTCCACCCGACATCAAGAGCAGCCGCGGCGTGCCGACGCCGTTGGCGCAGAGGATGACGACCTTGGCCCGCTGGCGCCGGTCGCGGCCATTGGCGTCGACATAGACGACGCCGGTGGCAAGCCCCTGCTCGTTCGTCTCGACCTCCTTGACGCGCGCGCGGGTAACGAGCCGGGCGCCGGCCTTCAAGGCAAGCGGCCAGTGCGAGCGGTCGGTGGTCGACTTCGCGCCCTCGGGGCAGCCGGTGAGACAGGTGCCGCGCCGCACACAGGCGTTCAACTCGCCGAATTTCTCGGAGGGTATCGCGTTGCTCCCCGGCCACCAGTGCCAGCCCATGCGCTCCATGCCGAGCGCGCCGCGCAGACCCACGGAACCGATCGGCAGCGCGGGAAACGGATAGGGTCCGCGCGGCGGAAAGGCCGGATCGCCGGCAAGGCCGGACACGCCGACCTCGCGCTCGATCTCGAGCTGGTAGGGCAGCAGGTCCTCGTAGGAAAACGGCCAGTCCTCGGCGACGCCGTCGAGCGAACGGACACGGAAGTCGGAGGGCAGGAAATGCATCCACTGCGCGCCATAGAGCGTGGCGCTGCCGCCGACGCCGGCGAACATCAGCGGATTGATATCGGTGGTCGAAGTGTCGACCGGATAGTCGTTCGGGTTGTCGCGCACATTGGGATTGGGGTGCCAGAGCTTGGTGCTGACCAGCTCGTGCTCCGGCCGCGCGCCCGTGTAGTCGTTGTATTCGGGCCACTCCCCCTGCTCCAGCACGACCACCGAAAAGCCGGCCCGCGCGAGATGAAGCGCGGCGACCGAACCGGAAGGCCCGGCGCCGACGATGGCGACATCCACTTCCTCGTCGCGCCGCGCGCGGGCACCGCGTTCGCTCAGGCTCTCGACATTCATTTGATACCTCCCTCGATGGCTGGCGGCTGGCTCATGCGAGCCGCGTGCGGTAGAAGGCAGCGGCGCCTATGATGATGATGCCCTTGATGATGAGCTGCATCTCGATCGGGAAGCCCAGCAAAAGCACCAGGTTGTTGATGACGACCAGCACCGCGACGCCGAGCAGCGCGGCAAAGACGTTGCCGCGTCCGCCGGTGAGCGCCACGCCGCCCATGACCGCCGCGACGATCGAGTCGAGCTCATAGCCCTGGCCGACCCAGTTGGAGACCGTCCCGACATAGCCAAGCAGGAACAGGCCGCCTATGCCGGCGCAGACGGAGCAGATGACGTAGCAGAAGATGATGACGCGATCGGGCGCGACACCGTTGAGGAAGGCCGCCTTGGGATTGCTGCCCACCATGAATATCTCGCGCCCGACACGCGAGCGGTGGAGCACTGTGCCGAAGACAATCGCCAGCAGCGCCAAGGTGATCAGGTTGACCGGGATGCCGAGGATGCGGCCCGACGCCAGGAAGCCCATGCCCGGCGGAAGCGTGCTGATCGGCGCCCCGCCCGTATAGGCAAAGCGGATGCCCTGCAGGATGATCATCATGGCCAACGTGGCAAGGAACGGACTGACGTTGCGCTTGGCGACCAGCCAGCCGTTGACCAGGCCGACGACGGCTGAGAAGGCGATCGCAGACACGAAGATCATCGGGATCGCATCGTTGGTCGTTGCCTTGAAGGCGGTCGCAAGCACGGCCACCGTCGCCATCAGCGAAGCCACCGACAGGTCGAGCCCCCGCACCAGGATGACGAAGGTCTGGCCGACGACCACCATGCCGAGCGGAGCCGCGATGGTGAGCACGTTGACCAGGTTGGCCGGCCGCAGGAAGGTCGGCGAGAGCGCGGCCGCGACCAGCAGCAGCGCGACGAGGAAGACGATCAATCCATAGCGCTCGAAAACCGAGGCGACGGATACGCCTCGGGAGCGGGGCAGAGGTGTCTCCAGAGGCGCCATCACTGCCTCCGCTTCGTGGTGTGGATGCTGACGGCGATGATGATGATCAGGCCCTGGATCACCCACTGGTAATAGGAAGACACGTTGAGGAAATTCAGCAAATTGTTGAGCATCGTCACCAGGAGCACGCCGAGCAGCGTGCCGAGGACGCCGCCGCGCCCGCCGGCGAGAACCGTGCCGCCGACCACCACCGGCGTGATCGACTGCAGCGTCAAGGCGGTGCCGATGCGCGGGTCGCCGACACCGGTGCGGGCGGTCAGGAAGATCGCCGCAAGCCCGGCGCACAGGCCGGAGAGCGCATAGGCCATGACCACGATACGGTTCACCGGCAGGCCGTTCAACCGCGCCGCCTCGCGGTCGCCGCCGACGAAATAGATGCTGCGGCCCGAGCGCGAGCGCTGGAGCCAGAGGCCGGCAAGGGCGAAGATCGCGACGAGGACGATCGCGGTCACCGGGATGCCCCACAGCTTTGCATAGGAGAAGTCGGCCAGGCCCCGCGGGACCGATCCGCCTGGTTCCTTGTTGTACATCAGCGTGCCGCCGAAGATGATCGACGACATGCCGAGCGTGACGATCAGCGGATGGACGCGCAGCACGATGGTGAGCAGGCCGTTGAGCGCGCCGATCGCCGTCGCGGCGATCAAGGCGAGCGGCAGAGCCAGCCAGAGCAGGTCCGGCCGCCATTCGAGGAAATGTGCGATGAAGACCGTCGATGCGCTGACCAGCGAGCCGACCGCAAGGTCGATGCCGCCTAGGAGCACCACGAATGTCTGGCCGAGGCTGACCATGCCCAGCACGACGAGCTGCTGGAACAGGTTGCCGAAATTGCGCCAGGTGAGAAAGCGGTCGGACAGGAAACCGCCGGCCACGACGAGCAGGATGAGCAACGCCACCACGATCACATAGGAGAGCGAAAGCCGGTTGCGGCGGAATTCGGCGACGACGGCGCTCATGCGACCTGCTCCAGCCGCGCCGCCTTGCTCTCGCGCCGATCGACCGAGCGCACCGCGAGATCCATGATCGCCTCTTCGGTGGCGGAGGCGCCGTCGATCTCGCCCGCGACATGGCCTTGCGACATGACAAAGATGCGGTCCGACAGGCCGATGATCTCCGGCAGTTCGGAGCTGATCATCAGAATGCCCACACCCTGCTCCGCGAGGTTGCGCACGATGCGATAGATTTCGACCTTGGCGCCGATGTCGACGCCGCGCGTCGGCTCGTCGAGAATGAGCAGCTTGCGGGCGATACGCGACCAGCGGCCGAAGAGCACCTTCTGCTGGTTGCCGCCGGAAAGATTGCCGACTTTGACCTCCGGCGAAAGCGCGGCCACGGCGAAGTTGCGTATTTGGTCGAGCGCGATTTCGCGCTCACCGCGCCGGTCGATCAGCCCTCGCCTGGTGACGCCCGCCAGATCGGGCGCAATGACATTCGCCGAGATCGGCAGGCCGAGGAACAGCCCCTCGTCCTTGCGATTCTCGGTCAGGAAGCCGAGGCCGTTGCGGATCGCCTCGCGTGGCATGCGTCGATCGAACGGCCTGCCTTCGAACTCGATCGTGCCACCATCGAGATCGCGCGTGCCGAAGATCACCTCGGCCACTTCGGTGCGGCCCGAGCCGACCATGCCGGCGATGCCGACGACCTCTCCCGGCCTGACCGAGAGGCTGACATCGCGCACGCGGTGGCCGGCCCGAAGGTTGCTCACCTTCAGGATGTCCGGCCCGCTGGCCGGCGCCTTGCGGCGCGGCGGATAGATCTGCTCAAGGCGGCGTCCGACCATCTTGGTGATCATCTCGTCGCGCGTCAGATCGCCGACCGGACCGTTGCCCGCCACCTGCCCGTCCTTCAGGATCGTCACGCGGTCGGCGATCTCGAATATCTCTTCCAGCCGATGCGAGACATAGACGATGCCGACGCCTTCGCGCTTGAGACGCCGCATGTTGTCGAACAGGAGATCGACCTCGTGGCCGGAGATCACCGCCGTCGGCTCGTCGAGCACGAGCAGCCTCACCTCGCCGACCAGCGCCTTGGCGATCTCGACCATCTGCTGGTCGGCAAGCGGCAGTTCATCGATCTTGGCATGGGTCGAGATCTTCACGCCGAGCTGCGACAAGATCTCGGCTGCCCGCGCGTGGCGGGCGCGGCCGGAGATCAGCCCCAGGCCGTTGCGCGGCTGCGCGTCGACCAGGATGTTCTCAGCGACTGAAAGCTGCGGGAAAAGAGCAAGTTCCTGATGGATGACGTGAATGCCCGCCGCACGCGCCTGCTTGGGCGACTGCCAGGAAACAGGCTTGCCCAGATACGTCATGCTGCCGCCATTCGGCCTGATGGCGCCACCCATGACCCGAATGAGGGTGGATTTTCCCGCCCCGTTTTCGCCGAGAAGAGCATGGATCTCGCTAGGACGAACGGCAAAATCCACCCTGTCCAGGGGTTTTACGCCCGGATACTCCTTCTCGATGCGACTGAGCTCGATGACGGGAGTGACCATTTATCCGATGCTCGAAATTCCGGTTACGCCAGGGTGTGCGCCCGAAGGAGCGCACACCCTGTCAGGCTGGGAGGCTTACTTCGGATAATCGGGCTTGAACGTGCTCGGATTGTATCCGGCCGGCAAGCCGTTGCTCGGCGACAGGTCGCCCGGGTCGCTCATGCTGACATGGTCGAGAAGGTGGCGGTCGCCCTTGACCGAAACCGTGTCGGCTCCCGGCGAGGTCACCACGTTGAAGCTGACCTCGACCTTTTCGGGAACCGGGATGCCCTTCATGACGTCAAGCACGGTTTCGATGCCGGTGATGCCCATCGAGGTCGGATAGTCGATGCCGACCATCTTGATATTGTGCTGGGAGGCCAGTTGATACATCAAGGCGATGTCGCCACCGGTCATCGGCGGAATTTCACGGTCCTTGTAGCCCGCCGCGAGGAAGGCCTGGATGGCGCCGGAGCCCTGCAGAGCGCTGTCGGCCAGCACGCCGTTGATTTCCTTGCCGTGCTTCTGGATGAGCGCCGCCATCACCGATTTGCCGGTCGCGGGGTTCCAGTCGCAATACTGCTTCTCCAGCACCTTGATGCCGGGGAATTTGCCGAACACCTCTTCATTCGCCTTGATGCGGATTTCGGCGACGCTCGAGCCGGCGATGCCGGGCAGCATGACGATATTGCCCTTTCCGCCGAGCGTCTCGCACAACCACAGGGCTTCGAGGCGGCCGAGCGCCCAGTCCGAGGCGGTGATGTAGGTGATGTAGTTGCTTGCCGTCTTCACCTTGCGGTCGACCATGATGACGGGAATGCCCTGCTCCATGGCGCGGCCGACGACGGAGTCCAGCGCGTCCTCCGTGGCGGCGGCGATCAACAGCACGTCGACGCCCTGGCTGATCAGGTCCTGGATGTCGGCGATCTGCTTCGAGGGATCGTCATTGGCATCGGTCGCCAGAAGATGCGCGATCTCGTTGCGATGCTGGCCGGCGGCCCAGAACACGCCGTGCTGGAAGGCCACCCGCCAAGCATTCGATATCGAGGCGTTGGAGAAGCCGATCGTATAAGGCCCTTCCTTCTTCCACTTCGAGGTGTCGACCATCGAATTGGCGTTCGGATTCCAGATCCAGGTCCTCGGCACGCCGTAATAGCCCGGCTTGGTTTCCTCCGCCGCGGCGGGGACAGTCGCGCCGAGCCCCAGGGCCGAGACCGCGCCGGCGGCCGCCATAGCGGCAGGCGCTTTGCGGATCAAGCTCGCTCGAGATATCTTATGGTCCAAGATGCTCTTTATAGTCATATTTTCCTCCTCCTGGGCACCTTTTCGGATGCCGATTATTCCTACCCCAAGTAAAAACTGGATAATTTATAGTATATTTCGCAAATTATATGGAAAAATACAAAGCGCCCGGCGACAACCGTTTGCCCAAGCCTCCCAACGCTTCGGATTAGCGGACGCATCGCCGCGAAGGTCAATCACCTGAGTTGTAATAGCTGCTATTACGATTTTCTCGATTGGGCACAGCAGCGGTTGCGATCTAATAGGCCGCAGGTACCGGGAGGTTGAGGTACGCCCGGGGAGGATCGACGCTTGAAAATTCTCGTTGTGCTGCGAATGATTCCGGATTCCGCGGGCGAGCTCGAACTGACGAGCGACGGCCGCGGAATCGACCGCGAATGGCTGGATTTCCAGCTCAACGATTTCGACGACCATGCGCTGGAAGAGGCGATCCTGCTGAAGGAAGCCGTCGGCGCGACGGTCGTGGCCGTCGCCATTGGCGAGGGCAGCAACCGTGTGCTGCAGATGGCGGTTGCCCGCGGCGCGGACGAGGCGATCGCGCTTGATGCGCAAGCGGATGGCATGATCGACTCGCGCGTCATTGCCGGTTCGATCGTCGCGCTCGCCCGCTCCAAGGCCGCCGATCTCGTCCTGTGCGGCGTCCAGTCGACCGAAGACCTCTTCGGCCAGCTGGTGCCCTATGCCGGCGCCCTGCTCGGCTGGCCGCATGTCTCCGGCTCCAGCCGGATCGGCATCGACGCCTCGGCGCTTCGCGTGACGCAGGAACGCGGCGCCGGCATCGCCGCGACCTACGAGATCGCGCTGCCGGCGGTGATCGGCGTGCAGACCGCTTCCAAGGCGCCACGTTATGTCTCGGGCAGCAAGCTACGAGAGGCGTCGAAGACGGCCATAGGCAAGGCGCCATCCCAACCTGCGGGGTTCGAACGATCGGCTGAGATCGTCGCGCTGAGATTGCCTGGGCAGCGCGGTACCGGCGAAAATCTCGGAGACAATCCCGAAAATGTCGCCGACAGGCTGGCCAGCATCCTGGCGGCCAAAGGCTTTGCGGGGGTTTGAGCGATGCGGATTGTCGCCTGCACTGAAGGCTCGTTCGGCAAGCTCGAGCCCTTTTCGCTGGAAATGATCACGGCCGCGCGGACGGCAGGAGCGGCCGACGATGAGGTTGTCGCTTTCTTCGCCGGGCAGGACCCTGAGCCCGCCGTCTCGAACCTCGGCGCCGCCGATAGGCTCATCGCGGCGAGCGTCGGCGATTCCCAGCTCATCGCCGCCGAATCCTATACGAGGCTGCTTAAGGATGCCGTTGCCGCCGAAGAGTCCGACCTGGTGCTGGTGCCCTACTCCGCCAATGGGCTCGATGTCGCCGGCGATCTCGCGGCGCGCACCGGTTGGCCGCTGGTCTCCTATGCCAACGAAATTCGCCGCGACGGCGACCGGCTGACCGTCATCGCGCAGGTCTATGGCGGCAAGATTCTCGCCGAATGCAGCGTATCCCTGCCGGCCATTTTGATGGTCAATCCCGGCGCCTTCGCCGAGGCGGAACGGCGCGCGGTCGACGCATCCAAGGTGCAGCACCGTGACGCCACGCCAATCGTCGCCGAAGGCAAGGTCCGTCTCGTCGGCGTCGATATTCCCAACTATGACAGCGTCGACCTCACGACCGCCGAGCGGATCGTCTGCGTCGGCCGCGGCATCGGCGACGAGGCCAGCATCGACATAGCCCGCGGGCTCGCGGATATTCTCGGCGCGGAGATCGCCGGCAGCCGCCCGGTGGTGGACAGCGGCTGGCTGCCCAAGGTGCGGCAGGTCGGCAAATCCGGCCAGAAGGTGAAGCCGAAGCTCTATCTGGCGCTCGGCGTCTCCGGCGCTCCCGAACACCTCGAAGGCATGTCGAAGTCGGACCTCATCATCGCCGTCAACACGGACCCCAAGGCGCCGATCTTCAACGTCGCGCATTTCGGCGCGACCTGCGACCTGTTCGATCTCGTCGCCAATCTGAGCGAGCGGCTGCAGGCGGCGTCCGACCGCTGACATGAGCGAAACGCCTGTATTGTGGATCGTCACGCTGGCGGCTATCGCGCTGACGGTCTGGCGCTCCCGCCGCTACATCGTGGCGTTGGCGCAGGCGCCTGGCGCAAACCGCTTCGACCAGCCCTGGCGCCGCCTGGAAGGCGTGGCTATCGCGATCGGCTTGCATCGCAAGATGCTGCGCAAGCCGCTGTCGGGAATCCTGCACGCGCTGATCTTCGTTTCGTTCTTCGTCCTGTTCACCGTTACGATCGAGGCGTTCGGCTCGCGCCTGTTCCCCGGCTTTTCGCTGGCGCCGATCGGTGGTGACAGCTGGATCGCGCTGCTCCAGGATGTGTTCGCGGTGCTGATGCTGGCGGGCCTCTGCCTAGCCGTCTACCAGCGCTACGTCCTGAAGCCGGCGCGGTTCAGGGGATCGAGCGGTGCCGATGCGGCGATCATCTATGTGCTCATCCTGGTCATCGTCTCATCCCTGCTGATCGAGGCCGGCGCACGGATCGTCGGCGGAGCGGATGGAGCATGGCGGCCGGTCGCGTCGCTGATGGCCGACCTGCTGCGCGCCTTGTACGTTCCGGCCCATCCGGCGGAGCGGATCGCCTATTGGATCCATGTCGGCGCCATCCTCGCCTTCCTCGTCTATATTCCGGGCTCGAAACACCGGCACATGTTCCTGGCCGCGCCCAACATCTATTTTCGCAATCTCGAACCGGCCGGCACCGTGCCCGCCGTGCCTGCAGAGCGCGAGAATCCGGGCGTCGCCTCACTCGGCCAATTCGACTGGAAGCAGCAGCTCGACCTCTTGACCTGCACCGAATGCGGACGCTGCCAGGCGGTCTGCCCAGCCTACGCCTCGGGCCTGCCGCTCAGCCCCAAGATGCTGATCACCGACATGCGCGACGCGCTGGCGAACGATGCGGCCGGCCCGCTAGTCGGCGGCGTGATCGCCGAAGAGACGCTGTGGGCCTGCACGACCTGCCGCGCCTGCATGGAGGCCTGCCCGGTCGAGATCGAGCATCTGCCCAAGATCATCGACATGCGGCGCCACCTTGTCGACGAAGGCCATGTCAGCCCCATGTTTCAGGACGCGCTGTCGAACCTCACACGGCTGGGAAACTCGATGGGCAAGCCGTCGAAGATGCGGGCGCGCTGGACGAAGGAGCTCGGCTTTCCGGTCAAGGACGCGCGCAGCGAACCGGTCGACGTTTTGTGGTTCGTCGGCGATTATGCATCCTATGATCCGCGCGTCCAGGACGTGACCCGCAAGGTCGCCGCGCTTTTCACGGCCGCCGGCGTCGATTTCGGCATCCTCTTCGATGCCGAGCGCAACAGCGGCAACGACGTGAGGCGCGCCGGCGAGGAAGGCCTGTTCGAGACGCTCGCCCAATCCAACATCGACGCGATCCGCGAATGCAGCTTCAACCGCATCGTCACCACAGATCCGCACAGCCTCAACGCGCTGAAAAACGACTATCGCCATTTTGGCGAGGAGTTCGAGGTGCTTCACTATACGGCGCTGCTTGCCGAACTGGTCGCGGCGGGCAGGCTTGACATCGCCCAGGCCGGCGGCGCCACGGTGACCTATCACGATCCCTGCTATCTCGGCCGCTACAATGGCGGCTTCGATGCACCGCGCGACCTCATCAAGGCGGCGGGCTATACTCTTCAGGACATGCCGCGCTGCCGCGAGAATTCCTTCTGCTGCGGCGCCGGGGGCGGCCGCATCTGGCAGGGCGACGACGGCGTCAAGGAACGTCCCAGCGAAAATCGCATCCGCGAGGCGCTTGGCCTGGGTGTCGGCATCTTCGTCGTCGCCTGTCCCAAGGACAAGGTCATGTACACCGCCGCCACCGACGCGCTTGGCGTGGCAAGCAGTTTGAGGATCCTCGATGTGGCCGAATTGATCAACCTGCGCGAGGCATCTAGTGCCTGATGGTTTTCTGGTTTGATGCCGAACCAGCATTCCGGCAACCAGACCGTCGCGCCCGAAGCCGCCCGATTCGAGACGATCATCGTCCCATTCAGGCACCGCTCAATGCCGGAGATGGGAAGTCCCGCGTAGTCGGGATGAACTTTGGGCAAGTCTGCTAGCCGTGTGGCTCACAATGTCCGCTTTCAGGCTGCGCGGAACTGCGCCTAAAATCCGACTTGAGGCGCGCAAAGCTGCCGTTCCGGGGATAAATGCGATGCACAGTGGCAGAATCAGCTTCTTGAATCAACTTTGGCGAACTGCTTCGCAACCCGTTGGCGAACAACGACGATATTAGTCTCTGAGGGTCATCGTTTTCGACGGAAAATCAATACATTAGCGGATGGTTCGCCAGCCCATTTCCTTCGTATGCTCTCGTATGGTCTGGCGAACCTACGGACCAGGAGGAGGGCTAATTTCAATCCAATCGGGTCAGGCCTCACCTCCCAAGAAGTGGCACTGATTGCTTGTGGACCTGGTATGAACGCGACTGGTTAGGGGCCGCACGCAGTCAGGCCGCTTTTGCGGTGATCAACAGCATGGCAGACCTTACATCCGCCCTAATGCGGTCCTTGGCCATGCAAGCGAGACTCTACGGCTTACCGCTGCAGCACCGCCGCATGACTACTCGGCCGCTATTCCGACCCCGGATTGTCAGCGAGTAGAACGGCGATCCCATCGACGGCCTGCGCCGCCCGCTTCAGGATAAGCTCGGACCGGAGCACACCATCAATGAAATCCTTGTCGGTCGCATAGATAGCCTTCGGCAGCGTGAAGGCTTCGAAGAAGCCGAACAGCGGCCGCAAACTGCATTTCTATCTTGTCAGCCTGCTCGGCATCGGAGTGGTTCATCAGGATGCCAACACCGGGCACTATGGCCTTGGTCCATATACGCTGAAACTTGGAATCGCCGGCCTCGAGCAGTTCGACATCTTCACAGCCTCCCGCGATCGGCTCGTCGGACTGGCAAACGACATCGGGCACAGCGTCTTTCTCGGCGTTTGGGGCAATCATGGCCCGACGATCGTCTTTCGGGCCGATGGTATCCACAGTCGCTCCGTTTTCGAACTCCGCGTCGGCAGTGTTACTTCCGATCCTGAGGTCTGCTTTAGGACGGCTTTTCCTGGCGTATCTTCCGGAGGGCATGACATCCGCCCAGGTTGATGCGGAGCTGGTGGACCTGTCCCAGCGCCCTTCGCCGACCGAGTTGGTCGACGTCCCGCGCAGTTGGAAGGAAGTACGCGAACTCGTCGCGACAATCAGAGAGAAAGGGATTAGTCGCAGCCGAGCCAACCTACTATCTGACTACACTGCGATTTCGGCTCCCATTTTTGACCATACCGGCACAATCATTGCGGGGATAACGGTAATGGGCCTGCGTGGAATCCTGAATGACGATCTGGCAGGGCCAAACGCTATGGCGATAAAGTCTCTGGCCCGCGATATCTCTAGCGATGCCGGCCAAAGAACCACAAGCTATATCCCCTATATTTAAAAAGCCTAAGCGCGGCCGGAGCCCCGAAACAGCTTTTTGCACTGCAAGGATCCGCTCTAATTCGAGCACAAAGAGTTGTTCCCACGGGAGATCGGTGGTAGCCGACCCCCGACCCGAGGTCATATCGCGGATCGCCAAACGATCCTGTCCGTACGCCCAGACCGTAATCCACCCGCAAAGTCGCGGCACAACTAAGGTCACCGATTCTCGCAACGTGCAGGGCGCCAGTTTCTATTCACTTCGAGTTCGTTTGCAGCGTGGGGTGTGCCCTGCTGGCCGAGCAAGCGACGGGCGCTGGCGAGGAGCCTTGGCCATAGTGCAGCGCGAGAGAACGTTGCAGAGGTGAGGCGCAGAAATTTCGAAAGCTTTCAAGAACCTGAGGGAGTAGATAACCTCTAAAGTTGCCCTTCACCTACACGAGCGGCAGGAGCCGCGGTTCTCATTCCGCTCCATCATGTCAGTTTCGCAGGTCAGGCAGTTAAAGCTGGCATCGCGCCCGACCACATCACTGGTATCGGACGGGTTGATGTTGTCGGAGCCTCCGAGCCGGTCCACTCGCCAGTTGTGAGATCCTGAACATGTACCTGACCCCTTATGCGGCGACGCTTGATTTGGAATAGGCAGCGATCTGCTAGCTAGAGATGCGTAGCCTCCATACGGTCGGACCCACCACATGCATACCTTTCGCGGCAGGCCAATTCCGCTTCGGGGCGCCGTGCGGGCCAGCTTTCTATAACCTGTCCTGCGCGAACCTTATTGGTGCACCCTGAACACCGCTACCTATTCCAGCGAAATCGTTCGAGGCTCGTTGCTGTCGCTTCCTTCCGGCCAGGTCGAGGCGGCGCAGGCATGCGGCATGTCGCGTTTCACCCTGTACTACCGGATCGTGTTCCCGCTCGCCTTGCGCCACGCTTCCCGGCGCAACGAGTTCATCTTGATGATAAAGTCGACGGCACTGGCCTCCGTCATCACCTTGACGATCGTGGCGGCCGCTATCCATCGCTTCATCAATTTTGTCGTCACGCGGCTCATTCGATTGGCGGAATACCTGAGCGCCGAACTGCGGCCGCCTCGGGCGGCTGCGGCGACCGGGAGAGGAGGAGCCTTGTGACCGACCAAATCAGACCGGCCGTGCGTCTGACGGATCTGCGCAAGAGCTTCGGCGCCTTCGAGGTGCTGAAGGGAATCTCACTGGAGGCGATTGGAAGGCGAGGTGATCTCGATCCTCGGCTCCTCGCGATCGGGCAAGTCGACCATGTTGCGAGTTGGCTGGCAATCTGATCGGCTCGATCTATTGCCCAGATGGGGTATGCGACCACACCTTCGCCAGGCAGGCATTCGGGAGCCAGGCGCGGAAGGCCGAAGCAACATCACAGGAAGTCATGCCCGTGCCGAACGCCTCGTCTTTTCGCCTGGCGGAAAAAAGACAGCACGGGACCGGCATAAGTCGAGCAACTCGACATTCGTGAGTGGCCATCGCGGACCGGCGCCGGGAGCTTCGTCACGTCGCCCGGGCTCAAGCCGGTTCTATGAGGCTGCCAAGGCTACCGCAAGTTGACAAACACAATCGCCCCGGCATCCACAGCAGCTTTTACCGGAGGCGCCTCACGTCAAGCGAGGCCCCCTTGCACAGGACCGCGGCGCCACGAGTGCCGAGTCGCCTCTCATGACTTCCCAATGTGTCTCGGTTCCCTGGCGCCAGAATTGGATGTCGAGCCGGGTAGCGCCTAAGCGCATGTCTTTCAACACAAGCTCTGGCATCCAATCTGGCAGCCAGGGATCCAGGTGCAGTTTCCCATTGGGGGCATCAGGTTGGAACCCGATCATGGCCTGAAGAAAAGCGAAGGTGGATCCAGCCGCCCAGGCCTGGGGCACATTGGCTTTGATATATTGAACCGGAAACGTGGTGGGCGTCCGCGTGGCGCCGGCGTAGAGCTCGGGCATTCGATGCTGCATGAAATAGCTTGCCGCACCGCTGACGTCGCCGGCGATGCGGGCAGCCTCCTCAAAGAACCCATAGCGCCTGAAGCCTAAGGCAATCAGCCCGTTGTCGTGCGGCCACACTGAGCCATTCTGATAGGAATTTGGATTGAACGCGGGATGGTCTGCCGAGAGCGTCCGAATGCCCCAGCCGCTCCACATGTCCGGCCTCATAAGCCGCTCGACCACCCTGCCCGCGCGCTCTTGCGGCACAATCCCGGACCAGAGGCAATGGCCGGGGTTCGAGGCGACGCTCAAGACCGGCTTCTTGTCTCCATCGAGGGCGAAAGCATAGAAGCCGGATGCCTCATCCCAAAAGGCGTCATTGAACCGTTCGAACAACGCCTTGGCCTTGGCTCTCAATTGCGCGGCACGTCTCAAATCGCCCCTAGCGTCGAAGATCTCTGCCATGCGCTGCCAGGCATCATAGACATAACCTTGCAGCTCGCAGAGAGCTTTTGGTCCCTTGACCAGCGTCCCGTCGGGATAGACGAGGGCATCGCACGCGTCCTTCCAGCTTTGGTTCTCGTAGCCCAGCTTCGATCGTGTCTCATATTCCTGGAAGCCGTCCCCGTCCCGGTCACCGTAGTGGTCGATCCAATCCAGGCACTTCTCGGCGGTGGCAAGGTGCCGCTCGATCAAGCTGGCGTCCCCCGTGCAGCGCCAGGCGTTGTGGAGCACGATCAGATAAAGAGGCGTCGCATCGGCCGTGCCATAATAGGGCGTATGGGGGATGAGTTGAAAATGAGCGAGCTCCCCCGTGCGGAGCTCGTGCATGATCTTCCCCGGCTCGGCGTCGCGGTAATCATCGCTCGCGGTGGCTTGAAACCGAGCGAGGACGTCGAGAGCACCCCGGGCAAAATCTGGATACGCCAAGGCATTCTGGAGCGAGACAATCAGACTGTCGCGGCCGAACAGCCCTACGAACCAAGGCAAACCGGCTGCCGGGACATACTCCAGTTCGTCGGTGCCTTCGATGGGAAGACGCAAAGCCGCCATGTCGTCGATCGCCTGGTCATAGAGCTGCTGGAACTCGTTGTTGGCGGTGTGGAGCTTGCAAGCTTGGTGGCGCCACCCGGCCACGCGCTTTGCGGCCTTCGATGTCAGGCATTTGTCGACGCAGTCGCGGGGCGCGCCGAATGCTCCGTGATCCTGCCCAAAGTCATAGAGAAGGCAGGCGTGCCAAGTTGCACCCGGTTCCAGTCTGATGTCGAAACTGATCCTGCCGTTGGCATAAACGGGCTTCGCCGGGGTCCGACGAACCGTGATAGTGACGTCACGGCGAAAGTCCTGATTGGCGTAGGAGGTCCTGAGACGTGAACTCCGGTTGTTCCACGTCGTGGTGATGCGGCCCCGGCGCACGATGTCGTTGCCTTTGACCTCGAAAAGATCGGCAAAATCGCTGCGAATCCCGACTTCCAGGTTGAACTGGACAGTTTCGCGGCCATGGTTGACCATGTCGAAATCCTCGTGCAAGCCACCCTGGTCCAAGGCCCGTCCGATCAGCAGCCCGAGGTCGCCGGCCATCACAGGCCCGGTCTCGGTGGCAAAGGCGCGGTTGACGAGATAAATTCTGGTCGCAAAGTGCGCGATGTTTCCGGAGTTAAGCAGGTCCCATGGCTCGCCGTTGGCATAGAGCTGCCAACTCGATACCAGCCGGGTGTCGGAAGCGTAGAGGCCCTGATGTGACGGCCAATTGATCTGCCCGTCCTGTTCCGTCACCAAAAAGCTACGGCCCTGATTAATAGCCAAGCGTGGCGGGCCGATTGCGATTTCGAGGGTCATGGGAAGCGAGACTTAGCTGGCACTAGATAAATCTGGTGTCCAAGGGGGCGCAGGCAAGTTTGGGGAACGCTGCGACACATGGGATGGCCCGAGTTGTTCGTCGCTTCGCCTCATCCCGTTCCATTAGACCGATCGCCGTTGCAACCAGCAACCGGGTGATTGTCCGAGGAATCAGCCCGGCCGAGCCGCTTGGGATCGGCCGCCAAGACGGATTGTCTCACAGCCGCCGGATCCACCTCCGCGCGTCGCCCCATGCCTCGAGATTCGGCGGTCGACAGGAGGTGTCCTGCCGCCAGCGGTCGAAGACGCTGGCGTCGATGAACAGGTCCATCGACTCACCTACCGTGCCGTCTCGAGCGCAGGCGCATCCCTGACCAGCCGCACCAGGAGAATGCGATAGAATATGAAGAAGTCGGCGGCCAGCAGGAAGAACAGCAGGATGCCGTGGAAGATGCGCGTCAGCGCCGGACTGATTGACGGCGAGTTGCTCGCGCGCGAGATCGTCTCAGCCAACCCGCACCCAATGCTCGCGGCCTTCCGCGCCAGCCGTTCCAGCAGCGGCGACGTGAGATGACAGTGATCGCGTTTACCGGAAGGTCCTTCTGGCGGCCGATTATATGAAGTTCGAAATCCGAACTGATGCCGAGCACGGACTTGCTCGGCATTAAGGTCTCGGGCAGAAGTAGCCGCAGGCTGGGCCTTCGTGGCATTTTGGTCCTCTGTCGACGCCGTTCATCACCAGCTTTGTTCAATCGCGCTGCCAGACTTTCGGTATCACCCCGCTGTTGCGACTGTATTGAACACTGATCGACCCCTACGGCCAGGTGAATACCCGCGTGGAATGATACCTCACGGCCTCTGCGATACCGAAACAAGCTCCGCCTTCAAGCGTGCCGTCTCCATCCCAACTGCGATGAAGCGGCGTGCGTGGCGGGCGAGCTCCATGTTGTCGGTCCACAGATTGCGCCAGATCGCCGTCTTCCTCGACAGGTTCTCGTCGACGATCTCCGAGGAGAAGGACTCGAAGCTAAGGTCGTCGCTGTAGCCGATCGCTGTCAGCGCATCGAAGATCGCGGCGAAATCGATGCTGCCGGTGCCCAGGAACCCGCGATGGCTCTCGCCGATATGGACATAGCCGATCTTTTTCGCGGCATGACGGATGGCCAGGCCAACATCGGCCTCCTCGATGTTCATGTGGAAGGTGTCGAGATGCAAAAAAATGTTGTCGGACCCGGTGTCTTCGATGAAAGCGAGTCCCTGCGCGGCGGTGTTGAGCAGGTTGCTCTCGAAGCGGTTGACGATCTCGAGATTGAGCGTGACGCCGGCAGCCTTGGCGGTTTCCGCGACCCTCGCAAGTGTTGCGGCGCTGCGGTTCCACTGATCGCGCGTCGGCGGCTTGGTTTGTAGGCCGTGGCTTGTCGAAAGAATGCCGCCGACTTTTTGGCCGCCGAGATCCCGCGTGAGCGCGATGGTGCGGTTGAGGATCTCGACACCGCAGGCGGCGACCGACTTGTCGGCGCTGGAGATGTCGCCGTCGGCCGGCAGGCCGATGCTGATCGCAACGCCCAGGCCGAGATCGGCGATGCTTTTGGCCAGCCTACCGATATCGACATCGGCCGGATCGAGGTAGGAGAACTCGATCAGGTCGAAGCCGGCTTCCTTCGTGTTGGCCAGGGTCCGTTCGAGATCCGCCTGCGCCGAACTCGCAGACCAGACGAAAGAGTGAATTCCAATGCGCGACATGATCATCTCCGTCCGATGAATGAGGCGCGGCCGGACCGATCCGGCCGCGCCAGCCTTGGGAGCAGGCTTTTTAGCGGACCGCCGTCCAGCCCTTGTAGTCCTTCAGGTTCTCGGCGGTGATCAGCTTCGGATCGAGCAGCACCGTCGGCTCGGCCGGCTTCTTGCCGGCGAGCACGTCGGCCGCCATCGTCAGCGACTGGCCGGCCATGACATAGGGATCCTGCGAGGCCGAGGCCTTGATCAGCGAGGTGCCGGAAGCGAACTCCTTCTCGATGTCGGGTGCGCCATCGACCGCGGTGATGATGAATTCCGAGCGATTGAGCTGCTTGGCGGCGAGCTGCGCGCCGATCGCCGTCGGATCGTTGATGGCGAACACCGCGTCGATCTTATCGAAGCGGGTGAGCAGCGACTGGAACACTTTCAGGCCGCCGTCGCGCGAGCCCTCGGCGTTCTGATCGTCGGACAGGATCTTGATGTCTGGATGCTCTGCAAGCACGTTCTTGCAGCCCTTGACGCGCTCCAGGATCGAGGACGAGGCCGGACCGTTGAGGATGACGTAGTTGCCTTTGCCGCCGGTGTGGTCGACCAGATACTGGCAGGCTTCCTCGCCGGCCTTGACGTTGTTGGTCATCACGGTGACGTCGGCGCCCGGCGCCGAGACGTCGAAGGCCGCGACGACGATGCCGGCCGCCTGCGCCTTCTTGACCGCGGGCGCGATCGCCTTGGCATCGACGGCGTTGAGCATGATGACGTCGACGCCGGCGGCGATGAAGGAATCGATCTGCGAGACCTGCTTGTTGAGGTCGTAGTCTGCCGACACCGACGTCACCTCGACCTTCGGATTGATCTTCTTGGCCGCGTCCTCGATGCCCTTGATGGTGGCCACGAAGAAGGGGTTGCCGAGCAGGCCGACCGAGATGCCGACCTTGTTGAGGTCCTTGGCCGATGCCGGCGCGATGGCGAGGGCCGCGAGGGCTACGCCGCAGAGAAGTTTGGCGATGGTCTTCATTTACTTGCTTCCTCCAATTGCCCCGCGCCTCTCACGGTGCGTTACACACAATCCGGCTCATCTTGGCCGGCGACCAAGGTCAATCACGTTCTTGCTCCGGCCTGGAGCCGGTAACGGTCGAGGGCGACCGCCACGATGATGACCAAACCCTTGATGATGTACTGCCAGATGTCCGAGACACCGGCCAAAATGAGCCCGTTGGAGAGCACGGCGATGATCAGCCCGCCGATCAGCGTGCCCCAGATCGAGCCGACGCCGCCGACAAAGCTGGTGCCGCCGAGAATGACGGCGGCGATGGCGTCGAGCTCATAGGACTGGCCGAGCTGCAGGCCGTTGGCGGCGTAGAGCCTGGCCGCCGACATGACGCCGCCGAGACCCGCGAGCAGGCCAGACACGCCATAGACGAACAGCAGCACCAGCGGCACCTTGATGCCGGTGAGGCGCGCCGCCTCGGCATTGCCGCCCACGGCATAAATCCAGGTGCCGAGCACCGTGCGCTTGAGCACCAGCCAGGACAGCACCACCACCGTCAGCGCGATAATGACAAGCCACGGAATGCCGAACAGCGAGCCATTGCCGATGAAATCGAAAGGCAGGTCGGGGTTGAAGACGGTGGTGTCTTCGCCGAGCAGGCGGGCGACGCCGCGCACGGCGGTGAGCGAGCCCAGCGTGACAATGAAGGGCGGCAGCTTGATGTAGGCGACAAGCACACCGTTGATGACGCCGAAGCCGAGGCCGAGCAGAATGGCGGCCGGAATGCCCAGCATGCCCCAGTCCGGCACCAGCGAGACCAGCACCGCGACCATCGCCGAGGCCGCAAGGATCGAGCCGACGGAGAGGTCGATGCCGCCGGTGAGGATGACGAAGGTCATGCCGGCGGCCAGCACGATATTGATCGACGACTGCTGGCTGACGATGAGCAGGTTGGTGCCGGTAAGGAACCGCGGGTTGATGAACTGGAAGCCGACGGCAAGCAGGACCAGAACCGGCAACATGCCGAGCGCTGCGAAGGCCGTGCGCAGCCGCCGGCTCCTGACCACTGCCTGATCCGCCGCTTTCGCCACTGTTGAGCTGTCGGTCATCTTGTCGGTCCTTCCTGGGCCGCACCCGTCGCAAGTTCCATGATCTCTTCCTGGCGCAGCGGCATGCCCTCCGACGCCGTCACCTCGCCGGCGATGGCGCCGTCGCGCATCACCAGCACGCGGTCGGCCACTCCGATCACTTCGGGCAGTTCGCTGGAGATCATCAGGATGGCGATGCCCCTGCCGGCAAGGCTGTCGATCAGCCGGTAGATTTCCGACTTGGCGCCAACGTCGACGCCGCGCGTCGGCTCGTCGAGGATGACGACCTTGGGCTCGGTCTCCAACAGGCGGGCAAGCAGCACCTTCTGCTGATTGCCGCCCGACAGCGAGCCTGCAATGGCCTGCGCCGAGCGGGCGCGGATCGAGAGGTCCGCAATGGCCTTTGCCGCTCGCCTATCGGCGGCGGTGAAGTCGCGAAAACCGCCGGCGCGAGCGTCCTTCGCCAGCACACCCATATTGATGTTGTCCGCTATCGACATGTCGAGAAACAGGCCGAGTTCCTTGCGGTCCTCGGTGAGGTAAGCAATGCCGGCCTCCAGCGCCTCGCGCGGTGAAGCGATGGCAATCGGCTTGCCGTCGAGCTCCAGCGTGCCCGCGCTGCGGCGGTCGGCCCCGAAGATCAGCCTCGCGAGCTCGGTGCGGCCGGAGCCAACCAGTCCCGCAAGCGCCAGCACCTCGCCGTGGTAGAGATCAAACGAGCAGTCCTTCAGGAATCGGCCGTCCGACATGCCGCGCACCGACAGCGCCACGCGGCGCCGGCTGTCCGGCGGCCGGTGATCCTTCTTGTAGAAGGCCGAGAGATCGCGGCCGACCATCATCGAGACCAGGCGCGAGGCGTTGAGATCGGCACGTTCCAGCGTGCCGACATAGCCGCTGTCGCGCAGTACGCTGACGCGGTCGGCGAGCTGGTACACTTCTTCCATGCGATGGCTGATGTAGATGATGGCGATGCCCTGCGCCTTCAGCGTCCCGATCACTTCGAACAGGCGGTCGGTCTCGCGCGAGGTCAGCGAAGTGGTCGGCTCGTCCATGACGATGATGCGGGCGCTGGTCGACAGCGCGCGGGCGATCTCGACCAGCTGGCGCTCGCCGAGCGACAGGCTGGAGACCAGAGCGCGCGCGGAAAAGGTGACGCCGAGCCGCTCGATGATTTCCTTGGCGCGGCGATTGCACTGGTCGCGATCGACGACGCCGAACCTGCGCGGCTCGTTGCCGAGGAAGATGTTCTGCGCCACCGTCAGGTTTGGCGCCAGCGACAGCTCCTGATAGATGACGGCGATGCCCTGGGCGCGGGCCTTGATCGGATCGCCGGTGGCGACCGGCGCGCCGTCGATCAGGATCTCGCCGCCGGCATCCGGCCGATAGGCGCCGGACAGTACCTTCATGAGCGTCGATTTGCCGGCGCCGTTCTCACCCATCAGCGCATGCAGCTCGCCGGCATTGACGGTGAGCGACACGTCCTGCAAGGCGCGGACGGGACCGAAGGTCTTGGAGATGTGGCGCATCTCCAGCACCGGACTTTGCGGCGTCTCGATGCGGGCGGCGGCGCTCATTGCGCACCTCCTGCCGCTGCGCCAGCAAGATCGCGCCCGGCAACGAGGCCGCGCCAGTCGTTGCGATAGCGGTCCAGACCCTTGAAGTCCGCGGCGCGTACCGGCTCCGGAGTCTCGGCGGCGAACTCGCGGCCAACGCTCTCGAAGGCGAGCGCCGCGGCGCCCGTGGCGCTGCCTTCCAGGGTGGCGCCCTGTATGAAGGCCTGGCCCGGCCGCAGCGCAGCCAGGAGCGCAGCAAGCAGACCGCCGGTGTTCAGCCCGCCGTCGACGATGACGGTGTTGATTGAACGGATCAGATCGAGCGACAGATCGATCATCAATGCCACATAGAGCAGTGCCACGGCCGCCCGCTCCCCGGCATCTGAAACCGGTCCGACGATTTCGCCCGTCCGGCCTGGCAGCGGTCCGCCCGGGGCAAAGCTCGGCAGAGCCATGGCGCCGGAGTCGATCGCGCGCTGTATCGAGGCCGGCGCGATCGCGCCCTGCCAGTTGCCGCTGATCGCTGCGAATTCGCGCCCGCCCATGAAGCGGATCGTGGGCACCGGGCCGCCGTCGACGTCGACATTGACCAGCATGTCGCGTTCGCGGTCGAGCGCCTCGAGCGGACAGTCCGGGTTGAGCACGATCACCCAGGTGCCGGTCGACACTACGGTGAGCGGCCCGAGTTCCTGCCGGCGATAGGCATGGAGCGCGGCGTTGCTATCATGGACGCCGTTGTGAATGGCGGCCGGCTTGCCGGCCCGGCCAAAGCGCCGCTCGCCGGTGACGGCGCCGGCGCGCGCGAAGGCAGGCATTTGACCACGCCAGCCTTCGGCATCGACCAGCGAGGAGAAGTCACGCTTGCGCGGCGCCCACAGATGCGAATGGCAGCCGAGATAGGACACTTCCGAAACGGCGCGCCCGCCGAAGCGCCAGCTCCAATATTGCGGATAGCCGAGGATCGCCTTCGCCGACGCGAAGGCGCTGGGCTCCACTTCCTTCAGCCACAGCATGTGGCGGCCATAGTTGAAGCCGAGCGGAAGGCGGGGCGAAAGGGTCTCGGCGAAATCGGGAATGCGGCGATCGATCCGCGCCGCGATAGCGGCCGGCGGCTCCTGCTCATAGTCGAGGATTGGATGCGTCAGCGCCGTATCGTCGACCAGCGCGAAGGTGCAGCCATGGCCGGACACCATCAGACCTTCGATGCCGTGGGCATCGGCGGCTTCGTCGACGGCTTCCAGTGCCCAGTCACGTAGGGCCGATTCGTCAAGCACGCTGAGGCCGTTCTTGCGTATCCAGTCGGGCTTCGTGCGCCGTTCGTCGAGGATACGCCCGTCCTGGCCGAAGACGAACAGCTTCGAGTTGGTCTTGCCGAAATCGAGCACCGCCAACTTCACTGGACGGCTCCCGAAGGCGAGGCGATACGCACGGTGACGCCGGCATCTTCCAGCATGCGCGCATCGGCGTCGGAAAGGCCGTCGTCGGTCACCAGCGTGCCGATGCGCGACAGCGGCAGCGCGACGTTGCGAGCATGGATCGACAGCTTGCGGCTGTCGGCGAGCACCACGATCTGGTCGGCGCAGAGACTGAGATCGACGATCGAGCGCACCAGCAGCGGATGCGATTCCAGCACGCCCTCATGGCCGAGGCCCTGCGCGCCGAGAAAGAACTTCGAGGCATAGAAGGGCGTGGCCTGAGTGAGCGAATGGATGATGCCGGGCTCGCGGTGCAGATCGCCGCCGGCGATGGTCAGGCTGCAGTGGCCATGGTCGCTGAGATAGGCGGCGAGCGGCATGGAATTGGTGAAGAGGCGGATGTTGCGGTCGGCGAGCTTGACGCCGAGATGGAAGCAGGTCGAGCCGCCATGGACGATGACCGCATCGCCGTCGCGCACCATGGTGGCGGCGACAGCGGCGATCTGCCGTTTGGCATCGACCGCCAGATCTCGGTTCTCGTCATAGGGCCTGGCATAGGCGATGCCGGCTTGCGAGGCGCCATCGAGCGCCGAGATGCCGCCATAGACCTTCCTGGCCTCGCCGGCCTCGTCGATCTTGTCGATGTCGCGCCTGATCGTCGCCGCCGAGACGCCAAGCCGCTCCTGCAGCTCGCGCACCGAAGCGAACGGCCGGTCCCGCAATAGCTCGACGATCTGACGCTGGCGGCCGGAGTCGCTCAATTTTTTCCTCCCGACAATGCCATTTGCACGGCAATTGGCGCAACTTACTCAACACCGGGCGGATTGCAAGCCAGTTTTGATGATAGTAGATCACAGTTGACGTAGATCGATCGCATCTGCGATATCAGCATCGTTCTCCCTTGACGGGAGATCGTGCGAGACCGACCGAGCCGTTGGGGGAAGATCGCCATGGCGACCACAGTTGATGCGCAGGAGCTGGATGCCTTGCGGGCGCTTTCGGCCGGCATCGGCGCCGATCCGCACCTGACCCAGGCAGCCGGCGGCAACACGTCGCTGAAGGCAGGCGACACACTGTGGATAAAGGCCTCCGGCACATGGCTGAAGGACGCGCTGACCGACGACATCATGGTGCCGGTGGCGATGGGTCCGCTCATCGAGGCGGTGGAAAGACGCGATCCGAGCGCCGACAAGCCGCAAGCCTTCGCGATCGATGCCCTCAATCCGCGCGGTTTGCGGCCATCGATCGAGACCACCGTGCATGCGCTGATGCCGCAGCGGGTGGTGCTGCATGTCCACTGCGTCGAGACGATCTCACTTGCCGTCCAGGCCGATTGCGAGGCCGAGGTCGGGCGGCGTCTTCAGGGGATCGCGTGGGCGTATGTCCCCTATCGCCGGCCGGGCCTGCCGCTTGCCCAGAGCATTGCCGAACGCCTCCGGCCGGGGGTCGACGTGCTGATCCTGGGCAATCATGGCTTGGTCGTCGCGGCGGATACCGTGGCCGAGGCGGAGCGCCTGCTGCATCGGGTAAGATCGCTCCTGGCCCGCCAGACGCGGCAGGCGGCGGTTCCGGACATCGCGGCGCTGACGGCGCTTGCCGGCGGCAGCGGCTACCGATTACCGGCGGATGTCGAGGCGCATGCGGTGGCGCTCGACCCGGACAGCTGCCGCATCGCAGAAGCCGGCAGCCTCTATCCGGACCACGTCATCTTCCTTGGCCGGGGCTCCGTGGTGGCAAGGCCCGGCGAACAGGTCGCCGACGTCGTGAGGCGGCTGGGCGCAAACCCCGTCGCGATCCTCTTTTCGGGCGCCGGCGTGCTGATGCGCGGCGACGCCAGCTCCGGCGCTGACGCCATGCAGCGCTGCCTCGCCGACGTGACAGCGCGCATCGACATCGCGGCGCGATTGAACTATCTCACCGCCGCCGAGAATGACGAGCTGGTCAACTGGGATGCAGAGCAGTATCGCCAGAAACTCAACGCCGCGGGTTAGGTGAATGGTGCCGCTTGCAATAGGCATCGACATCGGCACGTCCGGATCGCGCGCCGTTGCGATGCGTCCGGACTTCTCCATCGCCGCGACCGCCGCCGCGCCGCTCGAGCGCTTAGGAGCGAACGGCCGCGATCCCGCCGTGTGGTGGTCCGCGGTCGGAGCGACATTGCAGGAGTTATTCTCGCAAATCGATCGCAGAGCGGTGCGGACAATCGCGGTGGACGGCACGTCCGGCACCTTGCTTCCGATCGACCCCGCCGGTCGGCCTCTGGCCGAGCCGCTAATGTACAACGACAAGGTTCCGGATGCGGCCATCCTTGCCGCGATCGACGGCGCGGCGCCGGAAGCAAGCGCCGCGCATGGGGCGACATCCGGTCTCGCAAAGGCGCTCTGGTTCCAGCGCCTGCCAGGCATCCATGCCGTGCTACACCAGGCAGACTGGATCGCCGGACAACTCTCGGGCCGCTTCGACGTCAGTGACGAGAACAACAGCCTGAAGACCGGCTACGACGCCGAGGCGCGCCGCTGGCCGGAATGGATCGCGGCGACCGGCATGCGCATGGAGCTTCTGCCGACCGTCGTCAGGCCAGGCGCCGTGACCAGCAGGCTTACGGCCGCCGCCGTCGATCTGTTCGGGCTGCCGCGCGACGTCGCGCTGGTTGCCGGCACAACCGATGGCTGCGCCTCTTTCCTGGCGACGGGCGCGGCGACCGCTGGCGACGGCGTCACCGCGCTTGGATCGTCGCTGACCATCAAGGTCCTGTCCGACCGGCCGATTTCGGCGCCGCGCTACGGCATCTACAGCCACCGGCTTGGCGAAGCCTGGCTGGCGGGCGGCGCCTCGAACACCGGCGGCAAGGTGCTGGCGCAGCATTTTTCGCTTGCCCGCATCATCGAGCTCAGCGCGACGATGGATCCCGCCACGGAGACCGGCCTCGACTATTATCCGCTCGGCTCGCCCGGCGAGCGCTTTCCCATTGCCGATCCGGCGCTGCAGCCGCAGCTCCTGCCCCGACCACAATCCGACGCCGACTATCTGAAGGCGATGCTCGAGGGGATCGCGGCCGTCGAAGAGCTCGGCTACCGGAGGCTTGCCGAACTCGGCGCACCCCGGCTGACATCGGTGCGCAGCGTCGGCGGTGGCGCCGCCAATGCCGCCTGGACCGCAATCCGACAACGAAAGCTCGGCGTCGAATTCCGGCCTGCGCTCTCCGACGAGGCAGCGGCCGGTACGGCACGGCTGGCGCTCAAGGGTGCAAGCGAAGCGGGGCTGTTGTGAGTCTGAAACACGCCATGCATCTAGACGGGATCGGCGCGCTCGCCGAGCGCTACGACGTGTTCCTGCTCGACCAGTTCGGCGTGCTGCATGATGGGCAGCAGCCTTACCCTGGCGCGGTCGAAGCACTGTCGGCGCTGAAGCGGGCCGGCAAGACGGTCGCGCTGATCTCGAACTCCGGCAAGCGGGCGGAGCCCAATGAGAGGCGGCTGCTGAGGCTTGGCTTCGAGGCGGGAAGCTGGAACCATTTCGTCTCATCGGGCGAAGTGGCCTGGAGCATCTTCACGGACATGGCGCGCGGAGGCACGCTGCGGGCCGGCACAAGATGCCTGCTGATCAGCCGCGATGGCGACCGCTCTGCGATCGAGGGCCTGCCGCTCGTTCTGACCGAGCGCGGCGACGACGCCGAACTGGTGCTGATCGCGGCTAGCGAAGGCGACCGCTACGGCATCGATCACTACCGCGGGCTTCTCGGCCCGGCGGCGGCGCGGAAGGTGCCGTGCTTCTGCACCAATCCGGATCGGATAATGCTGACCGCAGTCGGGCCGCGCCTCGGCGCCGGCGAAATCGCCGACCTTTACGAACGCCTCGGCGGCAACGTCACCCGTATCGGCAAGCCCTATCCGGCGATCTACAAAGCGGCGCTCGCGCTTGCGGGAAATCCGGATCGTGGCGACGTGATCTGTGTCGGCGACAGTGTCGAGCACGATATCGCCGGCGGACAAGCCGCCGGCGTGGCGACCGCGCTGGTTCTGTCCGGGATATTGGCCGACAGCGGCGGCCTTGCCGGACTTTTCCAAGAGCTGGGCGCGTGGCCCGACTACATACTGGACGCGTTTCGCTGGCGTTGACGGGGAATTGCAGCATCGATTTTGATCCAATCCAGACGGCTATTCGCGGTCTCCCGGCGAGAGTGTTTGCCAGACGGCGAGCCTCGGCTGATGGTAGCGGTGGCGAGCTTTTCGGCTCCGTTGCAAATTTCAGTCCCGGCACAGAAACTGGCACCAAGAGCTTGACGCCGCGGCAATGATTCAAACTGTCCAGCGATAGACGGATCAGGATTGTAGGCGTATCTCGCCTGTCGTTTGCGCATCATATGGAACATCTCGACCCGGCCAGGTTGCAGTCGCGCTTGCGAACGACTTGAAGCCGAGCATCGGCCGCGCCGGGCGAACGCCGTCTCCAACTGTCGCGGATCGAGCCCGCGCGAGCATACTATTATCGATGCCGGTCTATCGCTCGCGTTCTCGAGGACCCTCCACGATGCGATCCAACACAGACTCGCCCCATGTTGATAGCGGTTCTTCGCAGCCACATCTCTTTGAGGAATGTGACGAAAGGCCAGCCGATAGAACGGCGACGTGACGCGAGTCGATGGGAGCCAGGTGGCTGTCAATCCCGGGGCGCCCGTGACGGTGAATGCCGACACCCTCAAGCTGGTCACGCGCTACATCCCTCCGAAGCGGACGATTCCGCTGGTCGACAAAGCGACCTGAGGGAACACCGCTTCCAGTTATTCGGTCCTGTGCCAGCCAGTCCACATAGGAACAAGCTTTGGAAGTCGTCGTTCATCTGCGACGAACGGAGCGCAGTATGAAGAGCTTTGTGGTGGAGATCATGGAAGGCGAAGTGGTCAGAGGCCACCAAATTGCGGTCGCAGAAACGCCCTGGATGCCGCGCGCTTAGGGACCGGTCGCGAAGTCCGCGAGGAACAGGAAGAAATGGAGTGAATACGAGGTACCGACGAGGCCGACTCCGCTGAGTTCTGGTTTGCGTTCAGATGATCTAGCGCCCGAGCGGCAGTTTGGATACCGAGAGCAGCTCCGCCTCGTCTCTGATGCCTGGCAGGTAGTTGGCCAGAAGGCGAGACGCCAGAGCTTCACGTCGCTCGGGGATTGATGTTCGTTCTTCAATTTATCGAATTCGCGGCCGAGCAGGGCGAGATCTGAAGAACTGAAGATGCCGCCTCCTTTAGCTTGTTGGTAAATCGGCACGAGCCCCCTCGCCGATTGTCTTTCGCTAATTCCTATTCCGGTTAAGGATTCACGCAACAAAAACTCACCATCCGAGCGGAGCGGTACGATGGACGACTATGTTCGCGGCTATGATCTACGAACGGGGCTCGAGATCTGCGCAGCCGCCTGCCAGCGGGCGGGGAAGCGACACCATCCACCTACCAAGCCGCGAACGGCCGGCAATATCTGGTAGTTGTTGCAGGCGGACATGGATCGACCGGCACAAAGGCGGGAGACGCTATAATTGCCTACGCGCTTCCGGGCTAACGCCGGCCTAGGGAACATTCGGCACGTCGCCAGGTTAGTCCCGGCGCGTGAAACCTCGTCCAGATATCCCGGCATCGTCCAGTGTTATTATCGAAAGCTAGTGGGACAAAGGGCCTCGGAGCCGTACTAGCTCCGTTGTCTTTTTTGGCTGGCTGCGCTGGAGGCGTGCTCGATCCGCAGGGACCGGTCGGCGCCGGCAACCGGACCATCCTTCTGAACTCGCTTGTCGTGATGCTGGTCATCGTCGTCCCGACATTGGTCGCATTGCTGGCCTTTGCGTGGATATTCCGCGCCACGAACCGCAGGGCGCGGTACGATCCGGAATTCACCTATTCCGGCCGCATCGAGCTGATCGTCTGGTCGATCCCGACGCTCACCATCCTCTTCCTTGGCGGACTGATCTATTACGGATCCTACCATCTCGATCCGCGCCGGCCGATCAAGTCCGGCCAGCGGCCCTTGGATGTCCAGGTGGTGGCTCTCGATTGGAAATGGCTGTTCCTCTATCCGGACCAGGGTGTGGGAACGCTCAACCAGCTGGTGATCCCTGCCGGTGTTCCTGTGCATTTCAGGCTGACCTCGGCCAGCGTGATGAACACCTTCTTCGTGCCGCAGCTCGGCAGCATGGTCTATGTCATGAACGGCATGCAGACCGAATTGCATCTGCAGGCGGACCATGAAGGCGACTATTTCGGCCTCTCGGCGCATTTCAGCGGCGACGGCTTCTCGGACATGAATTTCCGCGTGCGCGCCGTGTCGCCCGACGAATTTGCGCGATGGGCCTCTTCGTTGCATGGCGGCGGCGGCGTGCTCAACGCCCACGCTTATGGCGAGCTTGCCCGGCAGAGCATCAACGCTCCGCCGGCCTCGTTCGGTGTTGTGCAGGATGGCCTGTTCGACGCGATCGTGCGCCAGACGCTCCCCCCCGGTCCGGGTCCCGCCGAAACGGCCGGCGGCGAGCCGCAGGTGAGCCCCAAGGCCGAGCCCAAGGCGGGGATGCCGGCGCCTGCCCAACAGCCGCAGCCGAAAATGGGAGGATGACGATGCTCGGCAAGCTCGACTGGTCTGCCATTCCCTTCGATCAGCCCATCCCGCTGGGTGCCGCGATTGTCGTCTTCCTGGCGGCCGCCGCGGTGCTGGTCTGGATAACGGTGAAAGGCTACTGGCCCTACCTCTGGCGCGCGTGGATAACGTCCGTCGACCACAAGCGCATCGGGGTCATGTATATCGTGCTTGCGGCGCTGATGCTTCTGCGCGGCTTCGTCGACGCCATCATGATGCGCACCCAGCAGGCGCTCGCCATTCACGGGCCGGGCTACCTGCCGCCGGAGCATTACGACCAGGTCTTCTCCGCTCACGGCACCATCATGATCTTCTTCGCTGCGATGCCCTTCGTCATCGGGCTGATGAACTTCGCCGTGCCTCTCCAGCTCGGGATTCGCGACGTCGCATTCCCGACGCTGAATTCGGTTAGCTTCTGGCTGACCGCGACCGGCGCCTTGCTCGTCAACATTTCGCTCGTCGTCGGCGAGTTCGCGCGCACCGGCTGGCTGCCCTACGCTCCCCTTTCCGAGACGACCTATTCGCCGGGCGTCGGGGTCGATTATTACCTCTGGTCGATCCAGATCTCGGGCGTGGGCACCCTGCTCACCGGCGTCAACCTGGTGACGACCATCCTCAAGATGCGCGCGCCGGGCATGAGCTATCTGCGCATGCCGATGTTCTGCTGGACCTCGCTCGCTTCCAACCTGCTGATCGTGGCTGCCTTCCCTATCCTCACCGCCACGCTCGCCATGCTGACGCTCGATCGCTATCTCGGCTTCCACTTTTTCACCAACGAAGGCGGCGGAAACCAGATGATGTTCGTCAACCTCATCTGGGCCTGGGGCCATCCGGAAGTCTATATCCTAGTACTGCCCGCGTTCGGCATCTTCTCGGAAATCTTCTCGACCTTTTCGTCGAAACCGCTCTTCGGCTACCGCTCCATGGTGGCCGCGACCATGTTCATCTGCATTGTCTCCTTCATGGTGTGGCTCCATCATTTCTTCACCATGGGCGCCGGCGCCGACGTCAACGCAGCCTTCGGCATCGCGACCTCGATCATCGCTGTCGGCACGGGGGTCAAGATCTACAACTGGCTCTTCACCATGTATGGCGGGCGCGTGCGCTTCGACACGCCGATGCTGTGGGCGCTAGGCTTCGTTACCACTTTCATCATTGGCGGCATGACCGGCGTGCTGCTCGCCGTTCCGCCGGCCGATTTCATGCTGCACAATTCGCTCTTCCTGGTGGCGCATTTCCACAACGTCATCATCTCGGGCGTGCTCTTCGCCGCCTTTGCCGGCTTCACCTACTGGTTCCCGAAGGCCTTCGGCTTCCGCCTGCATGAAGGCTGGGGCAAGGCAGCATTCTGGTTCACGCTCGCCGGCTACATGCTGGTCTTCGTGCCGCTCTACATCGTCGGCCTGCTCGGCATGACCCGCCGCCTGCAGCACATCGACATGGACCTCTGGACACCGTGGCTGATGGTGGCGGTTTTCGGCATTGCGGTGATGATCGTCGGCGCCGCATGCCAGGTCACGCAGCTCGTCGTCTCGATCAGGCATCGCGACGCGTTGCGCGACGAGACGGGGGATCCGTGGGATGGTCGCTCGCTGGAATGGTCGACGCCCTCGCCGCCACCCGTGTTCAACTATGCGCGGCTGCCGCATGTCGAAAACGAGGAGCCCTACTGGACGATCAAGCAAAGGGCGGTCGACGACCAGACGCCGGAAACCGAAGAGCACTATGAACCGATCGAGATGCCGCGCAACAGCCCGACGGGGTTCGTCACCGCCTTCTTCAGCACGCTGATCGGCTTCGCGCTGATCTGGCACATCTGGTGGCTGGCGATCGTCGGATTCATCGGCGCCTATATCACCTTCGTCGTGTTCGCATGGCGCGAGCATGGCGACTATGAGATTCCCGCCAGCGAGGTCGAGCGCATCGATCGCGCCAGCCGGGCGGCGCAGCTTGCATGGATGCGTAGACGGGAGCGCCCGGGATGAGTGACATCACGGCCGGCAGCGTACCACGCGATCCGTATCGGCTGGGCCGCAGCCACGGCCATGGCCTGCTCTCGGCGACCGGGCATGGCGAAGGCGGACCGGCCTCGAAATTCGTCACCGTGGCCTACGGATTCTGGATCTTCCTCCTGTCGGACATCATCATGTTCTCGGCTTTCTTTGCCGCTTACGCTGTCCTCTCCAAGGCGACGGCGGACGGACCGACAGGCAAGGATCTGTTCGAGCTCACGCGCGTCGCGGCGCAGACCGGTCTGCTGCTGACATCGAGCTTCACCGGCGGCCTGGCAATGCTTGCGACGCATCGCCGATCGATGGCCGCCGCGCAATTCTGGCTACTCGTCACCGGCTTTTTTGGCGCGGCGTTCCTGTTCCTGGAAGTGCAGGAGTTTGCAGCGATGGTGAACGAGCAGGCCGGCCCGTCGCGCAGTGCCTTTCTTTCCGCCTTCTTTGCCCTCGTCGGCTGCCACGGCACCCATGTCGGGCTCGGCCTGCTTTGGCTCGGCACAATGATGGCTCAGCTTTGGGTGAAGGGGTTCCGGCCCGAAATATTGCGCCGGGTGCATTGCTTCAGCCTGTTCTGGCACGCGCTGGACATCATCTGGGTCGCCATCTTCACGCTGGTCTACCTCCTGGGAGCATCACCATGAGCGAAACGGACACTCGAAACGAGCAGGCACTCGATCATCGCGACGCGGCACCGGGTGAAGAGCGCATGGAGGAACACGAGCTCGTCGGAGGCCTTGCGGGTTACCTGCTCGGCTTCGGCTTGGCGACCCTGTTGACCGTCGCTTCATTTTTCGCCGCGCAAACCGACCTGATCTACCAGCCAGCGGTGATCTCGGCCCTGACGGTGCTAGCCATCGCGCAAATGGGCGTGCACCTCGTCTTCTTCCTGCACATCACCACGGGGCCCGACAATACGAACAATGTCCTCGCCCTCGCTTTCGGCGTTTTGATTGTAGCCCTTGTCGTGCTCGGTTCCGTGTGGATCATGACCCACCTCAACCACAATATGGCTCCGATGAGTGCCCACCAAGCCAAGATGATGCCATAGGGCCAGAAATCCAACGGAGGTTAAGTGGGTGTCGTTCGGTCAATCATCCGAAGCCGGAGCGTCAGTTTCGGGGAGCGTCATTGCGAGCGCAATCGTCTCGTCATTCTCGATGCCATAGCTTGCCTCAATAGCCGCTATCTTCTCGGGGTGTCTGCTCGGGACTGCTCGATAGATAAACATTTGCTCACAGCCGCCTGGCGTCACGATCCCGAACATCTGCCCAGGCTCATCGCTGATGTTTCTCCAGGCGTGGCGAACGTTCGGGGGGTGCACAACTGTTCCAGGAACTGCGTCGAACTGGTCCTCCCCGCACCAGAAACGATATGTACCGCGGATGACCCGGAAGGTTTCGGTCTCTCGACGCCACGCGCCCACGTGATGGCGGAGCGGCTTCAAACCGGGTCGCGGTTTGCCTTGGAACCTTTGTCTATATGCGGGGTTCGGCGGCATCATTGACCAAGAGAGCTCCCAACTTCGATTTGGGCGCTCGCTGTGACGGGCAGAATTGGCGCCTCCCACAAGTGTTGGAAAAGACATGGCAGGAAAACGCATTCCAATCAGAACGCCGATCTCTCGTGTTCGGGGCTTGGGATCCGCCAAACACGGAACCGAGACATTTATTATGGAGCGGCTCACGTCGGCGGTGCTGCTGATCATCGGGATTTATGTTGTCGCGGTCGCTATCACTTTGATAGGCGAACCTCGGGAGGTCGTGATCGCAACAATAGGGTCAATCTACGTCGCACCGGCGGTAATTGCCTTCGTTCTCGTCAACTCCATACACATGCGACTGGGCATGCAATCAATTATCGAAGACTACTGCCACGCAACCACGCTGAAATCTTTGCTGCTGATTGCGAATTGGTCATTTTGCTGGGCAGTAGCGCTCGTGAGTACCTTCGCCGTTCTCGTTATTGCCTTCAAATAGGCGGGGTCCACACTGCCAAGCCATGCGCACGCACGGAACGATTGTCGTCGTTGCGAACGCTTTTAAAGGCCAGCGTCCATACCTTTCTTCGGTTGGTAGCGCCGTATCATTCCAATCGTCGGCCAAGGGAGCGCAATGCGACATTGCCGACGGCTCTAGAGGGCTTCGCCAGCCCCGACAGGGCTCCTGCATGTCGCGGACAGAAAGGGGGGATCACTGAGCGGCTGGCACTGCGACCTGACCTTTTGGATAATCCTACGGAGTGACCCAAGATGAAGCTCCCCACCGAGAGCGGACAAGGCATGGTGCCCAGGATCGTCGTCGTCGGCGGTGGCTTTGGCGGGCTCGAGGTTGCCAAGGCGCTTGGCAAGGCCGGCATCGGCGTGACTATCATAGACCGCCACAATCATCATCTCTTCCAGCCGTTGCTCTATCAGGTTGCAACCGCCGCCTTATCGGCGCCTGACATCGCCGAGCCAATCCGGAAGATCCTGGGACGCTACCGCTCGGTTCAGGTGCTGTTCGGAGATGTTACCGAGATCGATACCGAGGCCCGCACTTTGATGTTGGCCGATGGCAGCACGGTTCCTTATGATCTCCTGGTCCTTGCCACTGGTTCGCAACCCTTCTATTTCGGCCAGGAACGTTGGGCACAGGTTTGCCCCGGCTTGAAGACCATCGAAGACGCGCGGACGATCCGCTCACGCCTCCTGATGTCCTTCGAGCACGCCGAACGTACCACCGATCCGATCGAGCAATCGCGCCTGATGACGATTGCCATAATCGGCGGTGGTCCGACGGGCGTGGAACTCGCAGGCTCGATCGCCGAACTTAGTCGGCACACCCTGGCTCGCGACTTCCGAAACATTCGGCCTGAGAAGGCAAGAATCATACTTGTAGAAGCCGGCGACCGGGTTCTTGGCGGGTTTGCCGCGGAGCTTTCCGAATATGCGCGGCTGCGCCTGCAGCGGCTTGGGGTGGAAGTGACGTTGGGCAAGCGTGTCGAAGCGATCGAAGATCGGCAAATCACGGTCGCCGGCGCGGTCATCCCAGTTGCCTTGACCCTCTGGGCGGCCGGGGTAGCCGCCTCTCCCCTGGCTACCCAGCTTGGTTCCGAGCTCGATCGTAACGGCCGCATACAAGTTGGACCGGACCTGCAGGTGGTCGGGCATGAGAATGTCTATGCGGTTGGTGATATCGCGCGTTTTGTTGACGAGAACGAACGGCCATTGCCGGGACTTGCTCAAGTAGCCAAGCAGCAGGGCGCACATCTCGGCAAGGCATTGGCCCGGGCGATAGACACCGGTGAGAAGCTTCCCGCCTTTGCGTTTAGGAACCGCGGCAACACAGCGATTGTGGGGCGTCACGCCGCAGTTTTTGAATCCGGCAAACTGAAACTGAAAGGTTGGCTAGCTTGGTCCGCTTGGGCGATCGTTCATGTTTACCTCCTCGTTGGTTTTCAGCACCGCGTCCAGGTCTCGATCCAATGGCTCTGGCGCTATCTTACCTATGAGCGCGGGGCCCGGTTGATTGCCGAGGAGCGGGCCTTGCTGGATCGGTCGATCCGTTAGGGAGCCGAGCGGTCCAGATGTGCTCTTCCTCGAGAGTGCGTTTTAGGGCTGGAAACCGGCCTTCAGCGAGTGAATGAGCGGCCTGATAAACGGTCGCGGTTGAAGAGACAGCGTGAAGATGCCGCCTGGGTTCAGGAGAGTTTGCGGCCGGGGCACCGACAGCGCCGTCTCCCAGTCCCAACTGTCCAGGAGCGGATAGACCGAGTAAGCAAGCAGTGGGACGCCGGCGGAAGCCGCAGCACATTCCAGCAGCATCTCCTGATGCAGCCAAGGAGGCCCCGATAAGCTCTACCATGCACAGGTCTGCTCTGGGACGTTCTCTTCGTGATCGAACGCTACCATCCTTCCATGCCTAACCGCTACCGCCGCCACCAACGCGGCGAGCTCACTATCCGTATGCTCACATAGTGACGCCAACCTTCGGACCATTGCTATTCCATCCCCGGTTGACACCACGGAACTCCGTCTCCTTGAGGTGACGAAGGCTTCCACAGCCTTCGCGACTGACGGAACTTGGTCGAATTCACTTTCCATGCGGCACCTTCACAACGAAGTCACCAAAGTTCGGCTGGGGCGAATTGTTCCCCATTGGCAGCGCGGCTCGTGGCCAATGGGAAGAGCCGCCGGGGTGTGTGCGACTCACTCCCCCGCAGCAGTTTCGCCGGCGATGCCTCGGTCATGCGATCATGAAGGCCTTGAACGCTTCTCGTCGCAACTCACTCAGCTGGCGAGATCGACCCGGGCATCTCAAAGAGTATCGCCTCGGCCTCGGCGAGCGGCTCCGGGCGTAATGGCCGTTCACCTGGTCTTCGCTGATCAGCACGCCGGACGGACAATGGTCTTCGATCGTGGCCCATCTGTAGAGCGGCGCGGCCATTGAGGATCGTTCTTGCGTAGCCGGGCGATGGCTCACCCTCCCCCGGCCGGCTTTGCGTTGACGTTCTTCATGGCGGCAAGCAGGTAGTCCTGCACCGTTGCCTGGAGATTGGTGGTGGCGGCGCGCACCTCGGCCATTGCGTGCCTGACTGCCGCCTCGTTGAAAGGCTGCGCCTTCTCGGCCGCAGCCAGGTCGGCGCGCGCCGTGCGCAGCTGCCGCAGGGCTTCGAACGTGCGAGCGCGGTTGTCGCGCATGACCGTCCGGAACTCCTTGCGCACCTCTGGCGAGTAGGCGCCCGCGACCTCCGCAAGCAACCCGCGCGCGACCGCCGCCTGGCGCAGGCCGTGCGCGGCATAGCCAACGAAGAAGAAGTTGAGCGCGAGCGAAAGGGCGAGCACGACCAGCACCGCGGTCCAGATACACGAACGGCCGTTCATAGCGCGTCCCCCTCACCCACATCGCCGGCGATCGGCGGTCCGCCGTCATCGGGCAGCCTGGCGCCCGCGGCGAGCGCCAGAAGTTCGAAATCCTGCGACTGGTCCTGAAGACGCGCCACCTGGTAACCGGCGATTGTCGCGGTGACAAGCAAGGCCGCGGCGCAAGCGGCGATGCCGGCTGGCGCGACGAGGAAGCGCGGCAGGAGCGAAGGACGCGCCGCGCCGCGATCGATGCGAGCCAGCACCTTGCGCGCCAAAGCGCGATCGTCGCCCTCGACCAGCGCGGCCTGCCGCACGAGCCTGTCGAGCGCCGCGTCGGCGCCGACATCGTCGTCAAGCGCCATGAATGCCAGGGCGGGCCCTCTCAAGGGCGCCGGCCAGGCATCGATGTCGTCGCCGAAGCGGCGCCGGTTTATCTCGAATTCCTCGCGTGTCATGAGGACTTCCTTTCGCGGCCCCCGGCCGCATCTGCCAAATGATCCCTGAGCGCGCGGCGCCCGCGCACGAGCAACTGTTCGACCGAGCCCGCGCTGGCGCCCATCACCTCGGCTATCGCCGCGACGTCAAGCTCGCCCACGGCTCTCAGAAGCAGCGCCATCCGCTGGCGCTCCGGCAGGCGCGACAGGCCATCGCGCACGATCGCCAGCTCCTGCCTCGCCGCCGTCGCGGTCTCGGCATTCGCTTCCGGCGCGGCCGACTCCTCAGCGATGTCATCGAGGCCGAAGAAATTGCGCAGCGTGCGACGCCGGCGCTGGTCGATGCAGCGGTTGGCCGTGATCCGGTAGAGCCATGTCGAGGCGCGCGCCCTGCCGGGATCGAAGCGCGCGGCCTGTTTCCAGACGGTCACGAACACCTCCTGCACCACGTCCTCGGCATCGGCGGCATGGCCGAGATAACGCGTGGCGAATATCCGCAGCCCACGGCCGTGGCGGGCCATGAGCTCGGACAAAGCCGCCTGGCTGCCCGCAGCGATGCGGGCCAGCAGATCCTCGTCGCCCTTGGAGGCTTCATCCCGCACGACAGCGGGCACCGGTCGAGGGGCCTCCGGCGGCGAGAGCGAAATCCGCGACGATCCGGCCCGGCAGAAAAACGAATTCCGACGTCAAATCCCCCACCAGATGTCAGCGGCGCCAACGGCGGAAGCCGTGAACCGTGTTGCCGTTCGGGCCCGTGAAGCTGCCTACGGAACGGCCGCGAAACGGTCCGGCCGCGCTGTATCGCTGACCTGAAACGGTCTTGCCGTTGGGCCCGGTGGCAGAATAGCTCCTAGAGCAGCGGTCAACAACGCCGGCCTTGCAGGTTGAATTCGATGTGTAGGTGCCGCCATTCGGTCCGGTCCGCGTGGTCGAGCCGGTATAGACGTTGCCGTCCTTGCTGACGCTGCGGCTCAGTTCGCCGCCATGCACGGTCTTGCGCGTCCACTCCTCGGCCGAGGCCGGGGAAGCGGCCGACCAGACGACCATCGCGCCGAGGCAAAGCAGCGGAAGTTTGAATCTTGAAAGCATGTCATTTCCTTTCTGGAAGGCAGGTTGGTCAATTGGCGTGCGCAGCCACGATCTTGCGGACCGCCGCGATCTCATCGGCGGATAGCCTGCCGTCGCCATTGCGGTCGGCGAGATCGAAGAGCGGCGTGCTGGCCTGGAATTCGCTCTCGGTGACCTTGCCGTCGGTGTTTTTGTCCATGCGGTGCCAGCGATTGCCGAGGCGGGCCTCGGCTGCCAGGGCTCGGTCATCGATGGCCTGGCGGGCGGTCCCGATCTCGTTCTCGTCGATGACGCCGTCGCCATTGCGGTCGAGCCTTTTGAAGAGACGTTCGCGGGCAGCGAGTATCTCGTCCTTCGAGATCGAGCCATCGCCGTTGGTGTCGAGGCGCTGCAGGATGCGGTGGCCGGGCATGTCCTGCGCCGCGGCGGCGCAGACCGGAGCGAGCCCGAGAAGCAGACCCGCAAGAATTGCTGGGTGTTTCATGGTTGATCCTTTCGAAATGTCACGTCGCGGGGGGCGACTGTCGGCCAATACGCAGCCCGGTTCGTGCTCCTACGCCGGCGTCCGGATTTTTTTGGCGGCCGCCATAGCGCGGCGCCCGCGCGCCGCGAAAATTCGCGGGCGGCGCGTAGGAGCCTTCGAACTCGTGCGTAGGAGGCGCTGCAAGGACGGCCCGCGGCGGGCCGTCGATTACAGCGGAGACCCAGATGACCAAGATTGTGACGGCCCTCGCCGGGCTGCTTCTGTGCGGCTGCAGCGCCTTCGCCGCCGACCAGGGCGCCCGGGAAGCGTTCCGGCGCACCGACACCAATGGCGACAGAAAGCTCGAATTCAGTGAGATCCAGGTGGCGCGGGCGCGGATGTTCGGCCGGCTGGACGCTAATCACAACGGCGTGCTCGACCCCGACGAGGTGCGCGCGGCCGTGGCGCAGGTCAAGGCGAAGCACGATATCCAGGCCGCGCGCTTCGCGGGGCTGCAGGCCGAGGCGAGCCGCATGGACCGAAATGGCGACGGCAAGATTTCGCGAGACGAATTCACGGCCGCCATTCCCGACCGGCTGCTGCAGGCGGACACCGATGGCGACGGCGCGCTCTCGATTTCCGAACTTCGGGCGCTGAAGCGCAAGTGATCCCCACCACACAGAACAAGGAGAGAGACGATGAAATGGATAGCGACAGCTTTTTGCGGCCTGGTGCTCGGCGCATCGATGCTGACCTCGCCGGCCGAAGCCGTTCCGATCGTGCCCGCCCCGGATAAGGCATCCGTAACCAGCCAGGCGACGCCCGTCGGGTACCGCCGCGGCTTCTACGTCGTCGGCGGCGCCTATTACTACAATGGTTACCGGGGCTATTGGCGGGCGCGGCCCGGCTATCGCTATTACAATGGCTACTGGTTCCCGGCCGCCGCCTTCGCGGCCGGCGGGGCGGCCGCCACGGTCGCGCCACCGCGGCCGCCCGCGGCGCGCCTGGCGGCCGCCCATGTGCGCTGGTGCTTTGACCGCTACCGCTCCTATCGCGCCTGGGACAACAGCTACCAGCCTCTCCAGGGGCCTCGGCGCCAATGCTGGTCGCCCTATAGCTGAAAACAAGCGCGCCGATCATCAGCCTCGGAAGGAGCCCTCGTGCAAAAAACCCCTCCATGCCCGCCAGTGCGGTCATAGCCCCTGCTTCCTACCAAGTCGTGAGTGCGGCCAGCCTTTGGCTTCGCGAGGGATTCGGATCCGAATGCGGCTGACGATCGGCAACCATCGCGCCAAGCCGGGATTCGGCGGGGTCGTCGGGGTGACGGAGTTTAAGGCGGGGGAGCAGATACCGGCCGGTTGCCCGATCACTGTCATGGTGCGTCTCCGAACCGTCGACGCGCACCATGACCGTGCCGTGCACGTAATGGCGCAGCGACCGCCACGGCGGGAAACAGTCGACTCGCCCAGGCCCGCGAAACGGTCCGAACCGGTTGCGCCATACAGGGCGCGCAACTCGCCGCCTCGCCTTTCCACTTCGTAATGCGGCCGCCGCGCAGCAGGCGAGATGTAGTGTAGCGCGACTGTGCCGCCGATAGCCTCGTCGATCGGCCCGTAGTCTCGGGATTGCAGAGCATTTCGATCATTCGATCCCCCCGGCGACAAACTGACGGCGGCCGCGCCCGATGGAGACCATCACGGCGCCTGCATTTCGCTTAGATGTGATAGGCTGGACCGCCCGGCTGATCCGACCCATGATGAGGCCCGCAATCGGGCTGGTGCGAAGCTCGCGCTTGCGGGAAAGGATTGCCCATGAGGCGCCGGCAAGCTGGCTTCCAGCCTGCGTTGTCAAATCTGCAAAGGAATGATCTTCGCTAGGTCCTTGCACAGCCTGCTGACCAAACGCCACGGATCGCAGCCCGCCTAAATCGGCTCCGCCAGAGTCGACTATTTCTGCGGTCCCCCGCTGCTGGCTTGATCCGGCCCAGCATGCCCTCTCCTCACCCTTCCCGCCTCCCCAACCATGATCGCCCCTGTCTCTCCGGAGGAGAACGTAGCTTTCCACGGACAGCCGAATCGGTACTGCAAAACAGTTCTGTTAAGAACATCACACACGGCGCAACTTAGAAAGAGGTTAATTGAATTTCAGAAGAGGTTAATTGAATTGTTTCGGATTTACAGAACTTAATATAAGCTAATACAAATATAAGCCAAACCTTACATTTGGCACTGAACCGCCGAGAGTCGCGCGGACCGCAAATCAATAAGGTTGGCGACTTGCCAAACTGTGCCTTCGATTCCACCAGAACGGCCTCCGCAGCAGAAGCTTGAATATAGCGCCTTCGGAGATCAAGAACACGTTTGTCCAAGGGCACTTCGATGTGCTCACCACCGACATCCAGTGCCTCCGCAGAAGCACGTAGCTCCCAAGACCGTACCCGTGCAAAAGACGCTTAGTCCGCCATGGCCTTGCTAAACGTCGAGGTGGTAAGCGTCCTGTTTGGGGCCGCAACCCGACTCTCAGGTCGTGGCTGCACCTACGGGATGTCGACCGCTCGATCGAGGGCCGATGAAATAGGACCGGTAACTCGTCGTGGCCTGTTGGGAGGATAAGGTGTACATCGCCGGTGGGCTGCGCTCTACGCTGCGGCACTCTGAAGATTATTGATGTGGCCGAACTCCTCGCCTGCGCGAGGCACCTGGTGCCTGCGGTCTTGCTATCGTTGTCATGGGGCAAGCAGCCGAACCAGGAGGTCGTCGCGCCCGAAGCCGCCGGATTTCGAGACAATAATCGTCTCATTCCACGCGCCCGCAACCATCCGGCTTATCGCGACCCCAGGCTCATAGAGCCCCTCACATCGCAGATAAGCGGCTCCGCAAATGCTGGCCAGCAATCGAAGAGTCCAACCGCCTGTCACCAGCACGGCTTGAGGTCGGGGGATCGTAGCCACGAGCCGATCGAGCGACCGCTCGATCACGGCGCGCGCCTCCGGAACCGAGACCGCATTCGAGGGAGCAGCCAGCACGACCGGCGACTCGGGCAGCATGGGGCCACCGCCGTCCATCACCAGCGTCCGCAGCCGGGGAACCGCCGCAATCTGGCGCAGCGTCACCGGGTGATTTGTCCCACAAATCGCGAGATCGAGCGCCGGCGGCTGCGGACCGGGAGAAACCCACCCGGCCAGCACCGAGGCTAGCCCGCCGGTGCCTATACAGAGATCGTCGTCGCCCGCCCCGAACGCAGCGACCGCATCCGCAAGCTCGGTGTCGCTGGAAGCATCGGCGACAACAAATCCGCCCGGCGCAGCACCTTTGCCCAGCATCGCGGCCGAGATGCCGTGGCGCGACAATGCATCGACCAGGGCCGGCCCGACCTGCTGCGCCTTGCGGTCCGGCGAAAGCACAAGCTGCCGCCCGTCGACCGTGACCCTGCCCATCGCCGGAAATGCGGGAGCAAAAAGCGCCCGCCGGAACCGTCCGGCGCGAAAGGCGGCGGCGGCCTCCGCGATCGGGTGGCCGCGCATGACGCTGTCGATCTTCTTGAACGACAGCACGCCTCGTTCGCGGCCGGCGAAAATATCGGCGACACGTCTAGAAGCCGCCGCCTCGTCGAGATCGCGTGTATCGAGGTCGATCGCATTGCCGCCGGAAATGGCGGGCGGCGGATCGAGCCAGACTTGGATCGGATTTTCGGGCGTGGCGAAATAGCCGGCCGTGTCGAGCGCGCCGGTGATGTCGTCCGCGACGATCAGGACATCTTTGCCGACGCCGCGCCCGATCGGGCCAAGCTTCACGCCGCCTTCTCCGCGGTCAGCGACAAGGCGTAGTCAATCGCCTCGATGAGACTGCTTTCGCGGGCGATGCCGCGGCCGGCTATGTCGAAGGCGGTGCCGTGATCGACAGAGGTCCGCACGATCGGCAAGCCGAGCGTGATGTTGACCCCGCTCAGGCCGAGCCATTCCCCCGTTTGCGGGTCGATCTGGAAGGCGAGCAGCTTCACCGGAATATGACCCTGGTCGTGATACATGGCCACGACCGCGTCATAGGCGCCGCCGCGCATCTTCACGAAGACGGTGTCACCCGGGACGGGACCATGAACATCATGGCCGCGCGCCCGGTAGTCGGCGACGATCGGCTCCGTGACGCGAATATCGTGGGTGCCGAAAATGCCGCCTTCACCGGCATGCGGATTGAGCGCGGCGATCGCGACGCGGGGGGCGGCGATCCCAAGGTGCTTCAAGGCTTCGATGGTCAGGTCGAGAACCCGGCGCATGCGTGGCTCCGTCGCCCGTTTCGGCACATCTTCAAGCGCGATATGCGTGGTGACATGGCTGACGCGGAAGGACCCGTGCGCGAGCATCATCGCGCTGTCACGCGCCCTGGTCAGCGCCGCCAGCAGCTCGGTGTGGCCTGGGAAGCGATGACCGGCCAGGTGCAGCGATTCCTTATTGAGCGGCGCGGTGACGATGGCCGACGCCTCGCCCGCCATCGTGCGCCTTACGCCCTCGGCCACGGCCTTGTAGGCCTGGCTGCCACCTTCCGCGGATACCTGGCCGATCGCGACGGCGGAGCCCTCGATCGGCCAGACGCCGAGCGGCTCGTCCGCTTGCGCGACGGCGGGCAACGGCAGGTCGAGCGACCGGGCCACTTCGCCCAGCGCCGCCAGCGACCCGATGAGGCGCAGCCGAAAGGCGCCGGTCTCGAGTTGCGGCGCGAAATGCCGGCCGGCCTTGAGTGCGATCTCGGGTCCGACGCCCGCCGGATCGCCGACGGTGATGGCAATGGTTGCGGTCATTCAGTTCTCTCCAGGGGCCGTACGAGCGTTGAAGACATAATCACGCCAAAGGCCGCCCGCCGTCGACCGGAATGATAACGCCCGTCGCAAAGCGAAGCTGCGCCGCGGCCGCCAGGACCGCCTCGGCGACGTCGTCGGGAGTGCCCAATCGCCCGAGCGGCGTCCGGCTCGCCTGTTCATCGCGCCAGGATTCGCCGCGGCCCTTGATGAAATCGGTGTCGACGACGCCCGGTGAAACGGAGACGACCCTGATTTTCGGCGCGAGCGCGCGCGCCAGCGACTTGGTCAAATTGTCGACCGCGGCCTTGGACGCGCAATAGGCGATGTTGCTGCCCATGGCGGTGACGCCCGCGATCGACGAGATGTTGACGACAATGGCGTTGCCGGTGCGGTCGAGCAGCGGCCGCATCGCCCGCGTCGCAGCGATGACGCCGCGTACGTTGACGCTGAGGATGCGGTCGATCAAGGCGTCATCCAGGCTATCGAGGTCTGGATGCGGCACGAAGCGGGTTATGCCGGCGCAATTGACCAGGATGTCCAGCTGGCCGAATCTTTGCCCGATCTGGCCGGCCAGCCGCGCAAGGCAGCCGCTGTCGGTGACGGCCGCCTCGGCGACCATGTGATCGCCGGGCGCCAGCGTCCAGACCAGCGCTTCGGCCGCCTGGCGCGAGCTGTTGTAGCCGACGACGACCGAGGCTCCTTCCTGCGCGAGCCTGGACACGATCCGCGCCCCGATTCCGCCGGTCGCTCCGGTCACCAGGGCAACCTTGTCTTGCAGCATTGCCGCCATGACGGTCTCCGTGTCAGACGCCGGTGCGTCGCTTGTGGGCGACCAGCGCCATGAGATTGCGGTCGCGCCAGGCGCTGCGCTCGCTCAAGTCGGATGCCGGCAGCTTCTCGCGGCGCTCGGTTTCGGCCTTGGCGATAAGCGCTTCGGACCACGGCGCCGGATCGCGCCTTGCCAGCGCGATCGCATGGTAGAGCGGCCCCAGGCGCCGCGCGTAATCCGCGATCCCGCCCGGCGCGTTGAGGTCGATCGTCTCGAACGGACCCATGAAGGACCAGCGGTAGCCGAGCCCGTGCGACACGGTCAGGTCGATGTCGGAGGCGCTTGCGACGCCCTCCTCCAACAAGGCCCAGGCCTCGTTGAGCAAAGCCCCCTGAAGCCGGTTGAGGACAAAGCCGTCGACCTCCTTGCGCACGATGATGGCGGCCTGGCCCACCTGCTCCATTTGCGCCCGCAGCCACGGCACAATGCCGGCGTCGGTCCATGGCGCCGGAACAAGTTCGACCAGCGGGATCAGGTGCGGAGGGTTGACGGGATGCGCGACGAGGAAGCGGGCCCGGTTGACGCATCCCTCCGTGAAAGCCGAGGCCGGAATGCCCGAGCTCGAGCTGCCCACGACCGCGTCCGGCCGCATCGCCCGGTCGATTTCGAGGCAGACGGCCTGCTTGACATCGCGCCGTTCGAGCACCGACTCCTGGATATAGTCGGCGCCGGCGGCCGCAGCCTCCAGCGTGTCGACCATGCGCAACCGCCGCAGGACCGGATCGGTGGCGTCGACCAGCCCGGCTTCCCGCATGTCGGCGAGACTGGCGCGGATGCTCTCGATCACCGCCGCGCGGATATCGGCGCTGCCATCGTAGATGGCCACGTCATGCCCCGCCCGGGCGAAGACGATCGCCCAGCCGCGGCCGACAAGCCCCGCCCCGACGATGGCGACCTTGCGGATTGCCTCCATTACTGCACCCGCGATTTCTCGCCGTCCGCGAGGCAGATTTCAGTGATGCGCAGGCCATCCTTGGTGATGCGCGACGGGAAGCGGTCCTTCAGCCGTTCTTCGTGGATGGGAATGACGCGGCGCGCCTCGTAATTCACCTGCTTCATCATCTCCTCGGTCGCCAGCACGAGATTGGTCTGGCTGCCGACCGCAAGCCCAACCGGCACATAGAGCGTCTCGATATCGACGGCGGCTCCCGAGCCCTCGATATTGTCGAAGACATAGACCAGATCGCCCGCCAGCACCCAGGTGTCTTCCTTGCCGTTGCGCACAGTGACCCACATCGAACCATAGGTGTGGCTGTCGAAGGCGGGATTGAGATCGACATTCGGCAGCACGTCCTGTTTGGCGCCATCGAGCGTCACCAACCGCTTCTGCCGGGCAAGGTCGACGCCGCGCACGATATCGCCCGGATCGACGGCGACGTTCATCCAGCGCATGCGGTCCGGCAACGACATCGCCCAGACCCATTTCGCGATCTCCTTCTCCTGGATGTAGAAGGTTGCCTTGGGGAAGTCCTCGACATTGCCGAAATGATCGAAATGGGCGTGCGTGATGAAGACAGTGTCGACGTCCTTCGGCGCCAGGCCGATCTCGCCGAGGACGGTCTCGGGCGAATGCCAGTTCTCGACGCCGAACTTGTCGCCGAGATGCTTGCCGTAATCCTTGTTGTTGTAGCCGACATCGACCATGGCGACGTGGCCGTTGCCCTTGATCAGCGCATAGCAGTAGGGAAGCTTGACGTAGCCCTGGTTGTGGGCGCCGTAGAGCACGCCACTCTTGTGGTAGTTGGTGACGTAGCTGTACTCAAGCACCCAGATCGAATATTGGCCCATCGTTTCCTCCCTGATGTCGCCAGCGCTGCGCACAACTGCAGCAGGCGTGATTGAAGTCGACCGGCGTCATGCCGGCGCGTGGTTCCGACGCCGCCTGCAGCCAGGCACAGGCGTGCTTGATCCTGTCTCCTGCCCGGTCGAGATGCTGCTGCCAGTCGCGCTGCAGCCGGGCCAGACCGAAATGCTCGAGCACTTCGCCGAGCGTCGCATGCGCGGTCGCAAGGCGGTCGAGATGACCCTTCAGGCCGCTCGGCGCCTGCAAGGCGCGAAGCCGCTGCTCGACCTCGGCCCAGCGTTCGCGTGCGGCCGGGATATCCGGCAGGTCGAGCACGTCGCGGCGGCCGCCGGCCTCGGCCAGGACCAGCAGGCCGGCGACCTGCCCGATCAGCCGGCGCAAGCCGTCATAGACGGGGCGGCAGGCGATCACGTAGCGGACGACGACCTCGTCGGCTGCAGGATTGTTCTCGATCGCCTGCCTGGCTTCCCCGCCTTCGACGTCCGACGGCGGCGACGCAGTCACCTCGCAATCGTAGCGGTGGACGGTGACCGCGCGCTCGAAGAACAGTTTCCCCGACATCTCAGCCATGATGCCTCCGGCGCGTCGTCGCGCGCTCGATCACGGAGCCCGGCGGAATCATCTGCACGACCGGCTCCTTGCCGGCATTCGTGCCAAGCTCCTTGGCCAGCGAGACCGTCGCCTCCAGCATCTTTTCGATGGGCTGCTGGACGGTCGTCAGCCCATGCGAGGGCCAGTGAGCCATCTCGATGTCGTCGAAGCCGACGATCGAGATGTCGTCCGGCACGCCGAGGCCGAGCTCTCGCCGCACGCCGTCGAGAAAGCCGATGGCGAGAATATCGTTGGCGCAGAACACGCCGTCGGGCATCTCCTTGAGGTCGCGCAGCTTGCGGGCAGCCTCGTAGCCGGCGTGGTAACTGAACTGCCCCGCCTCGATGACGACGGGCGCGGCAAGGCCCCGTTCGACCGCGCGCTCGCTGAAGCCGCGGTGACGGGCGACATTGGTCGAGGCATCCGCAAGTGCTGCGATATAGGCCAGGCGCCGGTGGCCGGTGTCGACCAGATAATCGGCAATGCTGCGGCCACCGAGGATGTTGTCGCAGGAGATGCCGAAGGCGTGGTCGTCGGCCGACAGCCGGTTGAAGAAGATCACCGGCGTGCCGGCCTTGCGGCATTCCTGCGCGGCTTCCGAGGACAAGGTCGCCGCGAGGATGATGGCGAGGTCGGGCTGGTAATTGAGGAGAAGGCGCAGCGCCTGGTCGACCTCTCCCGACTGGTCGGCCGCGACCAGCATCACATTCATGTCGATGGCGCGCAGCTCGGTGGTGAGCCGGGTGAGCACTTCCGGATAGAACGGGTTGGTGATGTCGGCCACGACCACGCCGACGATGCGGGTCTTCTTGGTGATGAGACTGCGCGCGAAAGGATTCGGCGAATAGCCGATCTCCCGCGCGCGGTTCAGCACCACGTCCCGCGTGTCCTTGGCGATCACGGCATCGGCGTGAAAAGCCCTGGAGACGGTCGAAACAGACATGCCCAGATCGCGCGCCAGATCCTTTACGGTCACGCGGGGCTTGCTGTTCTTGTTGCGGGCGACGATCGACATGAAAACTCCGTTGGCGCGCGGCCTTAGGCCTCGTTGCGACCTCCGTAGCGGCGGACCCGGATGTTGGCCTGCTCGGCATGCCCGTAAAACCCTTCAAGGACACACAGGCGCGAACAGTATTCGCCGATCATGGCGCTCGCTTCGTCGGTCAAGACGCGCTGATAGGTGCAGGTCTTGATGAACTTGCCAACCCACAAACCGCCGGTGTAGCGGGCCGCCTTCTTGGTCGGCAGCGTATGGTTGGTGCCGATGACCTTGTCGCCATAGGCGACGTTGGTGCGCGGCCCCAGGAACAGCGCGCCGTAGTTGCGCATGTTGTTCAGGAAATAGTCCGGATCGCGCGTCATCACCTGCACGTGCTCGGAGGCGATCCGGTCGGCTTCCGTGACCATCTCCTCGTAGGAATCGCACACGATCACCTCGCCATAGTCGGCCCAGGCCTTGGCGGCTATCTCGGCCGTCGGCAGGGTCTTCAGCTGGCGCTCGACCTCCGCCATGGTGTCGCGAGCGAGCTTTTCCGAATTGGTCAGAAGCACCGCCGGGCTCGTCGGGCCGTGCTCGGCCTGGCTGAGCAGGTCGGTCGCGCAGATCTCGCCGTCGACGCTGTCGTCGGCGATCACCAGCGTTTCGGTCGGGCCGGCGAACAGGTCGATGCCGATGCGGCCGTAGAGCTGGCGCTTGGCCTCGGCGACGAAGGCGTTGCCGGGGCCGACAAGCATGTCGACGCGGCCGATGGTCTCGGTTCCGAGCGCCATGGCGCCGACGGCCTGGATGCCGCCCAGAACGTAGATCTCGTCGGCGCCGCCCATATGCATGGCGGCGACGATGGCCGGATGCGGCCCGCCCTGGAACGGCGGCGCGCAGGCGATGATCTTCTTCACGCCGGCGACCCTTGCGGTGACCACGCTCATATGCGCGGAGGCGACCATCGGATATTTGCCGCCCGGCACGTAGCAGCCGACCGTCCCGACGGGGATGTTCTTATGGCCAAGCACGACCCCGGGCAGCGTTTCCACCTCGAGATCCTGCAGGCAGGCGCGCTGCTTCTCGGCGAAATTGCGCACCTGCGCCTGGGCGAAACGAATGTCCTCCAGATCCCTCGGCGAGACCTTGGCGATGGCCTTTTCTATGTCGCTGTCGCTCAGCCGGAAGCTTGCCGGCGACCACTTGTCGAAACGCTCCGACAATTCCCGGACGGCGGCGTCGCCCCGTTTCTCGATATCGGCGAGGATCGTCTCGACGGTCGTGCGGACAACCGCGTCGCCCTGGGCGACGGCTTCGGGATCCCTGCCCCGCTTCAGAAAGGTCGGCATTTTCTCATCCTTGTCTTGGGTGGGATGGACGGCAGGATGCCGTCCATCTGTCGCATTGCTGATCGTCAGGGCTTAACCGTCGGCTCGATCTTGGTGAGCTTGTATTCGTCGGCCGGGGCCTTGCAGGACGAGCAGTTGATGCCGGGCGCGTCGGGCGCCTGCTTCACATCCGCCGGCAGCGGCCGGATGGTCGCTCCGGGCGTCGGCTTGCCTTCCAGCGCCGACTGCAGCGACAGTTCCGGCAGAAGCTCGGGATTGAAGACCTCGGTGACGAAGGAAGACGGCACCTTGTCGGTCGGGAAGACGTTGCAGCCGTCGGCGAAGGTATCGCCCTTGCAAGGCTTGACCTGATCGGCAGGCACCCACGGCAGCGGGTACTCGATGTTCATCGGCTTCAGCTCGCGCTTCTTGGTCAGTATCTCCATCATCAGCTTGAAGGCGTAGCCGGAGGTGGCGGGCGGCGAGCCGGCCGAGACGCCCTTGAGGCCCATGCCCTGCATCTTCGGATCGGCCAGGCCGAGGCGGAAGCCATCGGAGTTCTCGCCGGTCATCGGCACCAGCTTGTTGCCCTTGTCGAGCTGCGCCTGGATGGCGCCGTATTCTCCGGCCTGGGCCCAGATGCCGTCGACGTCCGGATGCGCGGCGAGCGCCTTGGCCGTCTCCTGCTGCGTGGTGCGGTCATCCCAGTAGGAATAGTATTCAGCGACCACCTTGATGCCGGGATACTGGCTGAAGATGTGCATGGCGCCGTCGGTGTGGCGCTTGTCCACCGAGTTGCCCGGAACGCCGCGGCTGAGGAAGATATTGCCCTTGCCGCCGAGGATGTTGACCAGCGCCTGGGCGGTGTTCTCGCCGAAGCCAGCGGTGATGTAGCTGACATTGTAGGCGCAGGGCTCGGTGACCGTCGCGTCATACATGAAGAAGAGCACGCCTTTCTGGCAGCCGCGATGGATGGTGCGGTTCAATGCCGTCGACGAGATCGGGAAGCTGATGATGCCGTCGGCGCCATCCTGGATCATGCTTTCATAGGCGGAGATCTGCGCCTGCGGATCCGTGCCCGAGATCACCTCCTTCAGTTCCACCGTCTTGTCGTAGGGCGGCGTCTGCGCCAGCGCCTTGACGATGTTCGCGGCCTCCGACTGCCACGAGTTGCCGCTGTAGCTCAGCGACAGGTAGACTTTGAGCTTCTTGTCCTGCGCTTCGGCATGATCGACGACCGTCGCTACGCCCGCGGTCGTGGCAAGCGTCAGCGACGCGGCCAGTCCCAGTCTTTTCAACAGCTTCATTTCCATCAACCTCCCTTTGGAATTTGGCCCTTTCAGGTGCCGGACCAGAGCTTGTGAGAACGTTCTCACAATTGGACAAAAATCATTGGCATGCGGGCGCATGGTCATTTTCCTCGCGTCAGCATCCGGTTTCCGATGTGGGTCAGGAACTCGCCGCGCAGCACCAGCAGCGCTCCCACGATGATTCCACCCTCGATGATGGTGCGCCATCCTTCACTCAGCCCGATGGCGGAGATCATGGTGCCCAGCGTGGTCAAAAGGATTGCGCCGCCGACCGTACCGATGAAGGTTCCGCTGCCGCCGAGGATCGAGGAGCCGCCGATCACGACCGCGGCGATCGAGGGCAGCATGTAGCTGTCGCCCATCCTGAGCGTCGCGCCGTTCGAATAACCGACCAGCATCATGCCGACGAAGCCGGCGCAGGCGGCGCTGACCGCATAGGGCACGAGTTCGAGCCGGTTGACGCCGACGCCGGCGATAAGTGCTGCGTTCCTGTTGGTGCCGAGCGCGCGAAGCCGACGTCCGAGCGCGGTGAAGTTCTGCAGGAGCCAGCCGAACAGGATGAAAGCGAGGGTAAAGTAGATGACCACCGGCACGCCGAGGAACCATGCCTTCATCAGCCACAGGAGGGCCGATGGCGAACCGCCGCGCGGCGTGCCGCTGGTATAGCCGAGCGCCACCGAGGCGACGACGATCGAGGTCGCCATCGTCATGATGAAGGGCGGCACTTTCAACCAGACGATGCCGATGCCGCTGACCGCGCCGACCAGGGCGCAGATGGCGAGGATTGCCGGCAACATGTACCAGACGCCGGCATCGCCCGTGCCGACCCAGGTCGTGGTCAGCACGCAGCCAAGCGTGATGAGGGCCGGGATGGAGAGGTCCAGTCCGCCGATCAGGATGACGAGGCCCTGCCCGAAGGACAGGATGATCAGGAACGAGGCGAGGATCAGCACCGTGAGCACCTGGCTCCAGGAGCCGAGCGCCGGGCTGATGAAGCGCGAGCAGACAATGAGCACGATGCTCAAGCCGAACACGACGAGCGTGTTCACCGTTTCCCGGTCGAGCTTCTGCCTGCCGCGCTGGTCGGAAGAGGCCTCGGATGGCATTGCTATGTCCTTGTGCGCGTTCACCGGGCGTCGTCCTTCCTGAGCAGGCGCGCCACGGTGTTGCCGAAGACGATCGCGAGCACCAGCACGAAGCCCTGGAAGATGCCGGTGTAAAAAGACGACACGCCGCCCGAGAACAGCACCTTCTGCAGAAGCATGAGCGTGCCGGCGCCGAGGATCGAGCCGACGAGGCTGCCGCGGCCGCCGCTGAGCGGCGTGCCGCCGAGCGCCACGGCGGCAAAGGTGAGCATCAGGAACGGCGTGCCCGCGGTCGGATTGCCGGTGGCGGTCTGGGCGCTCAGCATGAAGCCGGCGACGCCATAGAGGATGCCGGCGCCGACGAAGGCGGTGATGCGAACGCCCGAGACGGCGACGCCGGAGAAACGGGCCGACTGCTCGTCGGCGCCGATCGCATAAAGGCCGATGCCGGTGTTGGTCCGCCGGAAGGCCAGCCACAGCGCGATGGCGGCGACCAGGAACAGGCCGGCGATCGGGACGACGCCGAAGAGCGTGTCGGTCAGGGTATAGGTGACGAAGTCGGCGACCATGCCGCCGGGCGCGTCGAGAATGACCAGCGCCAGCCCCTGGCAGACGATCATGGTGCCCAGCGTCGCCGCGATGGTCTGTAGCCCGAGCCTGGCGACCAGAATGCCGTTGATCATGCCGACGACGGCGCCGATGGCGCAGCACATCAAGAGGCTGACCAGCGCTCCGCCCGGGCCGTCGAGCGGATAGACGGCCATCAGCACGTTGGTCAGCGAGACGACGCCCGCGACGGACAGGTCGAAGCCGCGGCTGATGACGACCAGCGTCTCGCCCGCCGCAGCCAGCGCCAGCGGCGTCGAATTGTTGACGAGGTCGGTGAATGTGTAGACCGAGAGCGCATCGGGCTGCCAGAACGCATAGAGCGCGTAGAGCAGCACATAGATCAGCGCGACGATGCCGGTGCCGCTGATGACAGCGCGCCAGAAGGGCGAACGGCGGGGTGCCGGATTTGCAGCGATCGCGCTCATGCCGCCACTCCCGTCTTCGCGCCGCGCGCGTGGCCGATCAGCGCGCCAAGGATCGTCTGCTCGTCGATGGCGTCGCCCTGGTACTCGGCGAAGATACGGCCGCCATAGAGCACGATGCAGCGATGCGCGAGGTGGACGAGTTCCGGCAATTCCGACGAATAGAAGAGCACGGAGCCGCCATCGGCGGCGAATTTGCGGATCGCCTCGTAGATCGACTGCTTGGTTCCGACGTCGACGCCGCGCGTCGGATCGAAGAGCAGCAGCGTGCGCGCGCCGGTCATGATGACGCGCGCCAGCAGCGCCTTCTGCTGGTTGCCGCCGGACAACTCGTCGATCTTGAAATGCAGATAGCGTTCCTGCAGGTCGACCACGGCCGCCGTTTCGCGTGCGGCGCGACGCTCGCCGGCCGGCCAGACGATGCCGCCGCGCGCCATGCGGGAGATGATCGGCAGCACCATGTTGCTGGCCGTGGTGAGGCCGGCGAGGATGCCTTCCGACTTGCGGTCCTCGGGCAGGTAGGCGAGGCCGTTGCCGAAATGGAGCGCGGCTCCCGGGCTGGAGATCTGGGCGCGCACGCCGTCGATCTCGACGCTTCCGCCCCTGGCCTTGGCAAGTCCGATCAGCGTCCTGAACAAATCGCGCTGGCCCTGCCCTTCGAGCGCGGCGATGCCGACGATCTCGCCCTGCCTGACATCGAACGACACGTCGCTCAGGATGCCGCCCGAGAGGCCCTTGACGCCGAGCGCGACGGGCGCGGCCTCACCGGTTTTGGGCAGCGCATTGATCGTCTCACGCGCGCTGCGGCCGACCATCATTTCGAAGATGTTCTCGTCCGAGGCGCCCGAAAGCTCGACGGTGCCGATGCTGCGGCCGTTGCGCAGGATGGTGGCGCGCGAGCACAAGGTGCGCACTTCGCCGAGGCGATGGGAAATGTAGAGGATGGCGGTCTGCAGGGTTTTTTGACGGCGCACGAGCTCGAACAGCCATTCGACGTCGGCCAGCGCCGCCGTCGGCTCGTCGAGGATCAGCAATTTCGCGGCATGGGTGAAGGCGCGGACGATTTCGAGCCGCTGACGGTCCGACAGCGAGAGCACGCCCACCGGCGTGTCGGGATCGAAATGCGCGAGACCATAATCCCTGAGGATCCTGCCGGCGGAGGCCATGGCCGAGCGATGCGACGCGAGGCCGAGCATGCCCCTTGGCATTTTCGGCAGCATCAGATTTTCGGCGATGCTGAGATTGGGCAGCAGGCTGAGCTCCTGGAAAGCCGTCGCCACGCCTTGCGTGCGCGCATCGACGATGCCGTGCGGCGTGTAGGGCGAGCCTAAGATCGACATTGATCCGCTGTCCGGCTTCACCACGCCGCTGAGGATCTTCACCAGCGTCGACTTGCCGGCGCCGTTCTCGCCCAGCAGCCCATGGACCTCGCCCGGGCGCAGATCGATGGAAACGGAATCGAGCGCCACGGTCGGCCCGTAGGACTTCGCGATCTTGGCGATGCGGACGGCTAGCCGGGTCTCGTCGGTGCTCATACCTCCTCCCAAGGTAAGGTCGCAGCTGCAGGTGAGAACGTTCTCTGAGAACGTTCTCACCGTTTCACAATGGAATGCTCCTCGTCGACCTGATTCGCCGGAACAGAACGTGGGGCAAGGCAGTGCCCCAGCGCGTAGCCGTCCATCCCCCGGCGTCCAAAAAGATCCCTCCGGGAACTTCAAGCTCTTTCCTGAAGCAGATGCCGCTCGGACGCTGGGCAACCGAGGATGAGGTCGCCGCCCCGATCGTGTTCCTCCTCAGCGACGCGGCGTCGATGATCACCGGGATCCATCTACCCATCGATGGCGGACACACCTGCCGGTGAGTAGATGTCCCGCCTGATCTTCACCACTGCCCCAATCAATGATCGCTCAGAGGGGGCTCGCGGCGGAATCTTTGCCATGCATTGCTCAAGGCTGTCGCTGTGACGGCCCAAGGACGTAGGCGCCAGGCCGGGACTCGGGGCAGCTTCCCCAGGCGTTCTGCTCGGCGGGGCTCGAAGGCCGCTATGATCACGACGCGAGCATGTCCACCACGCGATCCAACCCGGATTCGTCCGGAACAAGTCGAAAGCGCTTCCTCAGCACCTCCCTGAGCAAGATGGAACGAGCAGCGCTGCAAACCGGCTGAGACCCCGACGCAGCTTTGACTTTCTCGCCGGCACCGCGCGCCTGGCCGAATTAACCCGTTTGATGATTGCGCTTCGCAGAACGGCCGAGTGACGCGCCCTTCGAAGTTTTTGTGTACTTCCGAGCCGAATCAACAACATACTGAGCCAGGGCCTATCGCAACGCAGTTTGCTGCCTCCATGGCCCCCTGCGCTCCGACGATCGCCGACATCCCCAAGCCCCCGCCCGTTCGGTGATCGTCGTTCCTCTCAATGTATTCTCATCGTCTCGAACCATTGGGAGCGCGTATAGGTCACCGCATCTGTGAATACGGTGCAACTGAAGAGATCGGAGAAGTGGCCACAGAAGCGCATCGGTCTGACAACCAGTATCGCACGCGCGCGGCGCTAGGCGCCAAGCCTTACCCGAACCCACGCTCGTTCACCGCGGCCCCGCTCGATAGCAAGTCAAGAAATTCCTCTTGGCAATGATCACATCTCTTTGATCTCGCAGCGGGCCGCCAGCGGAAATCGGCCATGTTTTGACAAGCGACATGGTCAGCGGTGTTCTTAGTTTGTTCTGTTCGGGCCGCGCCATATCCACTATACTATCGCCTATGGGAAACCGATTCTTTCGAGGCGACGTCCAATGACGATCAATCGGTCAGCAAGACTCTGCACGGCGATAAGCTTTTCAACGAGCCGATGATCACCTGCCCTAGTTGCAAGACTGACATCAAGCTCAACGAATCTCTGGCGGCGCCGCTGATCGCCGCCACGCGCGAGGAGCATGAAGAACGCATCGCTCAGACGAATGCAGCCATCGCCGTCAGAGAGGAAGAACTTGAGCGTCAGCGCCAAGAAATTGAAGCTGCCAAAGAAGACGTCGAACGCCTCGTTGCCGAAAAAGTCAGGATCGAGCGCGGTCACATCGCGGCCGACGAGGATCACAAGGCCAAGCTTTTGCTCTCCACCGACTTGGACGAGCGCAACCGCAAGGTGGCCGAGCTGGAGGAGATTCTGAAGGCTCGCAATGCCAAGCTTGAGCAGGCGCAAAAGCAGCAGGCAGAGTTGTCTCACGAAGCAGCGCGCGCTGGAGGACGAGCGGCGGGAATTGGCTCTCACGGTCGAGCGGAAGGTTCGGGAAGGATTAGACGCTGTTCGTGCAAAGGCGAAATCTGAAGCCGGAGACGGTCTCAAAATGAAGATCGTCGAGAAGGAGGAACAGATCGCCGGCATGCAGCGCCAGATTGAGGACCTAAAGCGCCGCGCTGAACAGGGCTCCCAGCAATTGCAAGGTGAAGCCCTGGAGCTGGAACTGGAAGGACTGATCAGCAGTCGTTTCCCGGTTGATGTGATCGAACCGGTGGCGAAAGGCGAGTTCGGCGGTGACCTCCTCCAGCGGGTCGTGGGTCCGGCCGGTCAGCCATGCGGATCCATACTTTGGGAGTCAAAGCGCACCAAGAATTGGAGTCAGAGTTGGCTGGCCAAGTTGAGAACTGATCAGCGAGCCGCGAAGGCAGACATCGCTTTGCTGATTTCCGAGGTTCTGCCCGCCGCGTCGAGACATTCGACTTGGTCGAGGGCGTGTACGTCGCTCATCCCAAGTGCGCGATTCCGATCGCAGTTATGCTACGGCAGTCGCTGATTGAGTTGAGTAAATCCCGGCTCGTGCAGGTCGGCCAAGCCTCAAAAAAGGAGCTGGTCTATGAATATTTGACCGGGCCGCGTTTCAGGCAGCGTATCGAGGCCATTGTCGAGAAGTTCTCCGATATGCAGGACGACCTTGCCCGTGAGCGCAAAGCCACCGTCCGACTGTGGGCCAAACGGGAAGCGCAAATCCAAGGGGTGATCGAGTCGACAGTCGGCATGTATGGCGACTTGCAAGGGATCGCTGGAAAGGTGATGCAAGAGATTGAAAGCCTCGAAGTACTAAGTGTTGCAGGCCCCCTCCCGGGCTGAAACCATTGCCGCGCTCACGTTGATAATGGCATCACCCCAGCCAGGCGCCCGGCAGTAGGCATCTCCCGTGGGCGTCGCGCCGGTCCCGGCGACAGCATTTGGCCGACGCTCGACGTCTACACGAGGCCGCTTATGAACCGCTTCCATAGGCGGCATCATGGAAGGCAATCTCCAGCGCCTGCACGCGGCCGAAGATGGCGCTGAGCCGGGCCTGCTCTACGTCGACGAGGCTGGCCCCTGCCTGGTCAATCTGGTGCTTCAGCCATCCAGCCTGCTTGGCGAAAGTATCGCCGGCATGCATGGCCACCCACTCCTTGAGCAGAGGATCGGCGATGGCCGCGGCCGCGACACGCTTCGCCCAGGTCCAGTACATCCATTCCGCCGCAAACATCGCAACGATGGCGTCGAGGAATACTCCCTTCTCGGCTATGTCCAGCATCCCGGAGCAGAACGCCTTCACGCGTGCATCGCGCAGATTGAAGGTGCTGGGATCGATGGCGCGGGCCGCCAGCGTCCGTTCGAAATAGGCGATCTGCTGGTTGGCCAGATCATCAAGCACCCCGATCAACCAGCGCTTCTGCTCGATCGTGCTGGCCTTGGCAGTGGCAAGTGCGAAGATGGAGATGGCCGTGTCCACGAAGCCGCCTTCGTAGACCAGATAGCGGTCGAACACCTCGCTTGGCAGATGGCCGCCTTCGATATCCTTGGTGAAGCGGTGGCGAACCATGGCGTCGAAGATGATCTCGTTTTCGCGCAGAATGCGCTCCGACAGCGTTTCGCCCATCACCACTCAGGCTCCCAGGACCGGCTCGGCAGCGGCGCGGAGGGCACGCACGCGCTCGACGTCGACCGGGTTCCACCACACGCCGCCCGCCTTCAGCGATGAGGCGACGATGACGCCGCTTGTGCGCTTGAGGATCTCCACGACGTTAATCTTGTCCACACCCGAGCCGACCAGCAGCGGCAGTTGCGTGGCGGCGGCGATCTCCTCGATCTCCTCGATGGTCGCGGCGTTTCCGGTCCGCTGCCCGGTTGCGATTACGACATCGGCATCAAAAAAGGCGAGGTCGCGCGTCAACTCGGCAATGGTGCGATCGGCGACGATGGCGTGGCTGCCGTGCTTGACGTGGCTGTCGGCGAAGACCTTGATGTGCTCCGCCCTGAGAAGCGAACGATAACGCATTGCCTCCGCCGCGCGGCCCTCCATGAAGCCCTCATTGGCGACATAGGCGTTCGCCCATTGGTTGACGCGGATGAACTTCGCCCCCCCGGCCAGGGCGATCGCAAAGGCCGGTATCGGTGCATTGGCTAGCACATTGATCCCCAGCGGCACGCCGACGGCACGCGCTATGCGGTCGGTGACGACCGACATGAAAGCAGCCGTCTCGTAGCCGATGTCCTCGGGCTTGGAGAAGGGCACATCGCCATGATTTTCGATCATCAGGCCATGCATTCCGCCATCGATAAGGGCTTCGGCATCCCACATGCAGGCATCGTAGATGGTGTTCATGTCGGCGCCGCGATAGCGGGGCGCGCCGGGGAAGGCAGGGCAATGGATCATGCCGATCAGCGCCTTGTCGCGCCCGAATATTTCCCTTATGGCGCTGGCGGGGTTGTCCGAAATTTGCTGCATTTCAAAGTCCTTCGGAAGAGTGTTCATGCATGCTTATGTCATAGGCAATGTGGCGGTCGACGAGACCATCCGGGTCGAACAGTGGCCAATGGCCGGTGCCTCGATCTTCGGCAGCCACGGCTCCAGCGATATCGGCGGCAAGGGCGCGAACCAGGCGGTGGTCATGGCCCGCTGCGGCCTGAGCACTACTCTCGTAGCGCCTGTGGGTGTGGACTTCCGCGCCCAGAGCATTGCCGAACGGCTCGCTGGCGAGCCAGTCGAATGCAGGCTCCTGCGACAGGAGGGCCGGAGCAGCGACTTCTCCATCATTTTCACAACTCCCGACGGGGAGAACGCAATCGTCACGACGACGGACGCGGCCGAGAACCTTCGGCCCGCCGATGCCCTGTTTGCCATCCGTGAAGCTCGGCCGGGTGACCTGGCGGTCTTGCAGGGCAATCTGAGCGAGGCGACGACGGAGGCGCTGCTGCGCGAAGCGCGTCGGCGCAGCATCGTCACCGCCTTTAATCCCTCGCCGCTCAGACCTTCCTTTCAGGACCTGTGGCAGCTGGTCGACATCGCCTTCCTCAATGCCGGGGAGGCGAAGGCACTGACCGGCGCGCAGGGAGAGGCGGCTGCCGCCGTGCTGCATGCGCGCGGGGTCGGTGACGTGGTGCTGACGCTCGGAGCGGCCGGCGCCTTGCTCAGCGGCGGCGGCGCTCCACTGCGGGTGCCCGCGATGTCGGTCAACGTCGTGGACACCACCGGAGCCGGGGACACGTTCATGGGCGTAGCCCTTGCCTCCGCATTCCTGCGCGGCACCCGCCTTGACGAGCTGGCGCTGATCCATGCGGCTCGAGCGAGCGCACTCACCGTGTCGCGGAAAGGCGCGCTGGGCGCCTTTCCGAGCATCGAGGAGATGAGAGCGATCCTGGGGCACCTTTGAGGTCAGCGCTCGGCGGTCAGCCAGCCTAGGATGTTCTTCCAGAGCCTGCCGTAGCCTTCCCAGGCACAGAAGGCCGGCGACAGCCAGTGCGGGCCGATGTCGGACGTCCAGGCCGCCGTGCGGCCCTTGCCGTAGCTGCCGACCACCAGCAGGGGGAAGCCACCCTGGTCCTGCGGCAGGCGCGCGAGCAGCTCGACGTTCGAATTGGAGCGAAGTTCAACCTCGTTGACACCAAGCAGCGGCGGCCATGCCTGGCCGGTCAGCCCAGCCATGACCGGATGATCCCTGGCAACGATCTCGGCCACTGTGCCTTCGGGTATCTCGACGCGATCGTCATAGGGCAGGCAGGTGACCGGCAGTGTGTCTTCCACCGGCGTGCGGCGCCAGCGGGCCTTGCCGTCGATACCCTGGAAAGAGAAGTAGCCGCCGACCATGAGCAGGCCCCCGCCCTTTTCAACCCAGGCCTTGAGCAGTTTCAGCCGGTTCGGAACGGTGCGCGAGTGCAGCCACACCTCTGGCGGCAGAAGCAGCGAATTCGCCCCGATGTCGGACAGGATGATGGTGTCATAGCGGTCGAGCCCCGCCATTTCGAAGGGCAGCTTCTCCACCGCTTCGTGGGCTGGCATGTAAGTCAGCTCATATTCTGAGCCTTCAAGCGCCTCCACCAGCGGCTCGGCGCCGAGGTGAAAGGTGACGGAGCCGAACTGGTCGAAGCCCTTGTAGTGGGTGGCTGAACTTACCCAGCTTTCGCCGACCAGGAGAACCTTCTTTGTCATGTCGTCTTTCGCTTTCTTTAGTGGAAATTAGGGCCTTCCAGCATCAGGCCGTGGCGTCGAAGACCGAGCGAGGATTGTCGTGCATAAGCCGCTTGAGCGCGCCTTCTGCCACGCCATGTCGCCTCAGGCGCGGAAGGAAGTGCTTCGGCACGTAGGCATAGCCGTTGCCGCCGTAATGGGTGAGCATCATCTTAAGGAACACGTCGTGGGAGATCAGGATGCGATCCAGATAACCGGCGTCGATCAAGCGCACGATGCCGCGCGCCGCCTCGTCGTCGCTCGGACACTGCACCTGCTGGTCGGCATAGAAGAAGTCCATGCCGATCATGTCGTATTCGATGAACGCGCCGCGAGCGGCCAACGACGATTGGTACGCAAAATCGTCATGCGAAGGATTCATGTGGCACAGCACCGTGTGGCGCAGCTCCGCGCCCTCCTCCTCAACGATGTCGAGCACCTGGTGGCCGAAACGGAACCAGCCAGGCAGATGCACCATCAGCGGCAGTCCCGTCTGTTGCTGGGCGCGGGCGGCTCCGCGGAGCGACTTCTCCTCGCTTTTCGTGAAGTCTGCGGAAACCCCGATCTCGCCGATCAGCCCGATCTTCACTCCAGTGCCGTCAACACCGTCCACTGCCTCGCGTACGATCTCGGCAGCGATATCGTCGGCTGACATCGACGCAACCCTGGCCGGGTGGGAGGATGCAAGATAGTAGCCCGCGCCCATGACGATGTTGAGCCCGCTCGCCGCCGAAATCCGGCGCATGGCAAGCGGGTCGCGACCGATGCCCTGGCAGGTGGGCTCGACCAGCGTGCGGCCCCCGACGGCGGCGAACTGCTTCAGCTCCTCCACGGCCAGGGGCTCGTCATCCAGCCTGATGTTGTGCCGGTTGACGAAAGGATCCTGGCGCAGCTCCGACAAGATTTCCATGCATACGAAACCGCCGGCCAGATATTGCCGTTCGGGCTCTTTCGGCCTGTGCCACCAGCAAAGACAATCGTTGAGCACATGTTCGTGCATGAGCGTCATGCCAAGGTCGGCCGCCGGAACCGGCCCGGCCACCGTCATCACCTTGCCCGAGCGCACATGCGCCTCGGAGAGCGGGGCAGCCGTCATTTCGCTTTGCCTCCCGCTTTGCCCGGCAGCCGGAACTTGGCAGTGAAGATGCGGGTGTTCAGCCAGATGGCGATCAGAATGATGGCGCCAGTGACGATCTGGGTGAAAAAGGGCGAAATGTGCATCAGGATAAGGCCATTGCCTATCACCGCGATCGTGAGCGTACCAAGCAGGGTACCGAGGATGGTGCCGCGCCCGCCCATGAGCGAGGTGCCACCAAGGACGACCGCTGCGATCACCTGCAATTCGAAGCCGACAGCCGCGTTGGACGAACCCGAGCCGAGACGAGCCGCGATAAGCAGGCCAGCGACGGCACAGGAGATGCCCGAGATCATATAGACCGAAGCGATGACCCAGCGCGCCGGCATGCCGACGCGACGCGCCGCTTCCATGTTGGAGCCGACCGCCACCACCTGCCGGCCGTAACGGGTCGAGCGGATCGTGACATAGCCGACGATGGCGACGACCACAGCAATGAGCGCGGGAACGGGGATGCCGAGGATTTGGCCGCGGCCGAGCATGAGGAAGCCCGGAGCGTTCTCGATCGGGATCGAGTAGCCTTGGGTAAGGTAAAGTGCGAGCCCGCGCAGGATTGAGAGGCCGGCGAGCGTGACGATGAAGGCCGGCACGTCCTGATAGGCCACGAACCACCCTTGCCCAAGCCCCATCAGCACGCCGAGCACCAGCATCGCCAACACCGCGACGGGCCACGGCAGGCCTGCCGCCACCAGGATGGCAGCAAGCGCATTGACCAATGCCACCTGCGAGCCGACCGATAGGTCGATGCCCGCCGTGATGATGACGAAGGTCATCGCCACCGCGACGATCAAGATGGGGGCAGCCTGTCGCAGGATGTTGAGAATGTTGCCTATGGTGAGGAAGGTGCTCGTGCCGAGGGCAAAGAAGACGATGCAGGCGAAGAAGAAGATCGCGATGGAGAGGATCTGAGCGTTCTCAGCCAGGACGTCGGCCCATGGCGAGCCTTTCGCTCTTTCGGTGTAGACGGTCATTGATGTGCGCCTTCTCCGACGATGAGCTTGACGATGTCCTCGAGGTCCGTTTCACCGATGCGCCGCTCGGCAACCTTGGCGCCTTCATACATGACGGCGATGCGGTCGCAGACCCGAAACAGGTCTTGAAGGCGATGGGTGATGAGGATGACCGAAACGCCGCGCGCCTTGACGCGGTTGATCAGCGCCAGCACTGCTTCAACTTCCGCCACGGCGAGCGCCGAGGTGGGCTCGTCCATGATCAGCACCTTCGGGTTGAAGGCCGCGGCGCGGGCGATGGCGATGGCCTGCCGCTGACCGCCGGATAGCTTTTCCACCTTGGCGGTGAGGCGAGGAATGCGGATCTCAAGCGCCTCCAGCATGCCGCGTGCTCCTTCGAGCATGGCCTGGTGATCGAGGAATGGTCCCTTGGTTCGCTCTCGCCCAAGGAAGAGATTGCCCACCACGTCGATATGATCGCACAGGGAAAGGTCCTGGAACACCATCTCGATGTTGCGCGCCCGCGCGTCTGCGGGGCCAGAGAGCACCACCCGCTGACCTTCTATTGTGATGGTGCCGCCATCGGGAATGTAGGTGCCGGATATGATCTTGGTCAGCGTCGACTTGCCGGCGGCGTTGTCGCCGACCAGACCAAGACACTCGCCCGGATAGAGGTCGAGGTCGACACCCCGGAGCGCCTGGTGCGAGCCGAAGGTCTTGACGATGCCGCGCAATGAGACCCGCGGCGCGGCACCGTCGGCGATCCCGCCGGCAGGCCGGGGGGAAGCCCCCCCGGCGGCGGCATACACTGTGGCCTGGTGATCGGTCATTTGAAGACGGCCCGGTATGGCTCGACATTGTCCTTGGTGACGATGGTCACCGGCACTGCGACGTTCTTGTCGACGCTACCGCCCTTGGTGATGGTGTCGAGCGCTTTTACGGCGGCCTCGCCCATCCCGGCAGGATCCTGCTGGACGACGGCCGCGACATAGCCCTTGTCGATGCCTGCGATCGCCTGCGCGGTCAGATCCCAGCCGAAGATCTTGATCTGGTTCTGCTTGCCTTGGCTCTCCACGGCAGCGATGGCTCCCAGCAGCGCCGGCTCGCCGGTGGCGTAGATGGCGTTCATGTCGGGATTGCCGGTGATCAGATTTTCAGCAGCGGCAAGTGCGGTGTCTTGCACGTTTTGGCCATCGACCACCGCGATCGTTTCGATGCCGTCCTTGCCCTTTATGGCGTCCTCAAAGCCTTTCTGACGCACGTTCTGGATATAGGAGTTTAGGGCGCCAACAATGCCGACCTTGGCCTTGCCGCCCATATTGGCCTTAACATAGTCGAGGAAATGCGCCCCCATGTCGGCGCCGGCTTTCGCATTGTCGACACCTATCTGCGCTTTTTGCGGACCCTTGGGCAGGATGGCGTCGATCGCCACCACCGGAATTTTGGCGTCCGCCGCCTGGTTGACAGCCGCCATGATGCCGTTGACGTCGATCGCCACGACGATCAGGCCGTTCACCTTCTGCTGGATGTAGGTTTCGATCGCGCTGTTTTGGGCGGCGGCGTCGTTGTTGGCGTTGAAGATGACAAGCTTTGCGCCGACGGCGTCCGCAGCCTTCTGGGCACCTTGGTTGATCTGGTTGAAGAACAGGGCCTGCTGGTTGATCTGGACCAGAGCGTAGGTCTTCTGGTCTTGCGCGACGGCAGGCGAAACCGCGCCGGCCAAGAGGCCGAGTGCCGTCAAGCCGATGGCTGCGGCGAAGGTTCTGCGAGTAGTAGTCAAGCTCATATTCGATTCTCCTCTGTGAAGTTTTCTTCCATTGCCGGCTTAACGTTTCGCGGGCGGGGCAACGGATTCCCGCACCACGAGCTCGACTGGCATCAGTTCCTGCGGCGCCGGCGACGCGAGATCTTGCCAATTCGTTTCGAGAAGCAGCGCCAGCGACCGTCTGCCGATTTCCCGCACGGGCTGGCGTATGGCTGTCACTGACGGCGCGAAGAGATGAAAGGGCGCGACGTCGTCGAACCCAACAATGGACACGTCGCCTGGAACCGAGATGCCTTGCGCTCGGAAAACCTCGATGATGCCGATGGTGATCTCGTCCGAGGTGGCAAAGATCGCGGTGCCAGGCATGCCGTTGGCGATGAAGCGGTGCGCGGCCTCACGGCCGAACTCGACCGTGTAGTTTCCGCGATAGTTCGCCGGCACGATATCTTCGCCCCAATGCTCGCGCAGCGCGCGGCGCAAGCCGTCGAAGCGTCGGCGACCGCTGATCATCTCCTGCTCGCTGCCGACGAACAGCACTTCGCGATGGCCGTGCGCGGCGAGGTGGCGACCAGCGAGGTAACCGCCCTGCTCGTTGTCGCAGAACAGTTTTGGCACATCCGCACCAGGCACATCCTCGTCGGCGATGACCACCTTGCCAACCTGGTTGATGTGCGTTGCAAGTTGGCCGTCGTCGGCATGGTTGGTGACGAAGATAAGCCCGTCCACATGCTTGCGCTCGATCAGCTCCAGATAAGCTACCTCGCGGCCGGTTCGGTTGAGCGTAGCAAAGAGCGAGACTGCAAGGTTGCGGCTGTCGGCTTCCGCCTCGACCGCGGCCACGAAGGTGGCGAAGAATGGATTGGCGATGTCGGGCACCACCAGACCGATCGTGTCCGAGCGGCCGCGGCTGAGGCGACGCGCATGCGGGTTTGGCCTGTAATTGAGGTCGCGGATTGCGTCCTCGATGCGCTTGCGGGTCTCTGCAGGAAGAGAGAGCGAGCCGTTGAGCAGGCGCGAGACAGTCGCAACGGAGACGCCGGCCGCCCCGGCGACGTCCTTCAAGCTGGCGGTTTTGTCGCTCATCCGTTCCCTGGTCGGCCGCGTCTTGTAAAGCGCTTTAGTAAAGCGCTTTACAATCAATCGAAAGAGGAGTGGTGTCAAGCCTCGCGATGGCAGGATGAGCACGGCACGCTCGGCCGCCTCGCCCACCGTTACGGCCCACTGGCGTAGGAGAGCTAACGCGCCAATTTAGAACCGAGATCAACGGGCGTTCTGTCTTGCTGAACCGGAATCTGTATTTCAGAACACGTGTGGCGTCGAAGTCCGCGAGCTTTGGATAATCGACGGTTCGAGCACGCGCGATGCTAAGAACCTGTTCACGGTAACGACTGAGGAAAAGCTTACGTTCACCGTCGCCGATGCGCGCCGGCGCGTGCACAAGAAAGGCTCGATGACAGTGAAGCCGACAAAGTAGAGCATACCGTGGTTGATCGGAAAAAAGTATCGAATCGATCGGGCCGTTCAGCCCTCGGTCGGAATAGATCGGCGGCGGCCCGCCGATCGTGACGGAACACATCGCCCGCTTTCCGGAGAAGACGCCTCGATCATACCATTTGCCGCCGCCATAGATGCGGCCGCCTGATGTGAATACCCGATCAGAGCCCTTGAGGATCGCCGGCAGCCCGAACCACCAGAGCGGGAATTGAAGGATCAGGGCATCGCACCAGAAGAGCTTGTCCATCTCCGCCTGGATGTCGGGAGCAAATCCGCCGTGGACGGCGGCATTCGCCTCCTCAGCCTGCTGGCGACAGTAGTGCGCATCGAGCACGGTCGTGAAGTTGCGGCGATCCGACACCGGATTGAAGCCCATTGCATAAAGGTCGGAGATAACGACCTCGTGCCCAGCCGCAGCCAGCGCTTGCTCGGCCGCGCGGGTCAGGGCGCCGTTGAAGCTGTTGGGCTCAGGGTGAGCGTGAACGATGAAGATGCGCACCGTGCGGTTCCACCTGGCGGGAATATCTATTTTCTGGGTGCCGAGAGGATTCGCTCGGCGGCCTGGTCGAGCGAAATGACGCCGGCGCCGCGTGTCAGCACCAGAAGCAGCAACGAAGCCCAGAGCAGATGCTCGGCCCAGTTCTCCGGATAGACGAAGATCTGGATGACGGAGAGGACGCCGAGTAGCATCAGGGCCGCAATGCGCGAGAACAGTCCAAAGAAGATCAACACCGAACCTGTGATTTCCGCCGCCGTCGCCAGAGGCGCCGCAGTCGACGGGTCGATGAACGGCAAATTGTATTCGTTGACGAAGAGCTGCAGCGTCACTGGCCAGGACGCAAGCTTGCTCTGGGCCGACTGCCAGAAGACATGCGCCACTGCCACGCGAGCGGCGAGTTGGACGAGCGAAAACGGTATATGTTCGGGCAGCTTGATGATGCGCCTGTAGAGGCCGGCAAGGCCGGCCGGGCTGGATGAAGGATGATCTGATACTGCGGTCATGACTGGCTCCATGAGTTTGAGTGGGAGGTCGCGGCGGCCCGCACAGCGGTGACGAGCCCGTTGCCGAAAAGGCGAACGAGCGCGGATACGAGATCGAAGCCCGGATCGAGCGCGAGAGCGCGGTCGGCGGCATGTTCAAGGCCGAGGCCATGCTTCAAGGAGTGCAGGAAAGCGAAGTTTGCGCGATCGAGCTGAACGAGCCGGATGCTGTCTCCCGCTCGCCACAGCGCCACGCGTTCGGCGTGTCTTGTCCAGCCGCCATGCCGGTCGGCGGCGTCCTGCTGGTGCGCCCTCCATACGGACAGGATCGACCAATGCGAAACGATAAGCCTGAGCGATGGCTGCACCAGGATGTCGGGAGAAGTGCCCAGGTCCGTATTCTCGAAGTCTGCGAGACTACGGGGTGGCAAGGAAGCCGCATCGAGTGCTTCGGCGATGGCCCATTCGAGCCGCGCCGTTTCAGCGACAATCGGCATGTCGGATAGCGTGTCGATCGACTTGAGGAAGCGCGGGAAGCCGGCGCTATAGCGCGCCAGTCGCGATTCCGCGGGTGGATGGCGTCGAATGAACTCACTTGCTACGTAGCGGAAGAAACGCTCGTCGACCAGGTGAACCGTAACCGGAAAGACCGCCATCAGCACGGCGGTCAGCGAGCTGCGGGTGTTGTTCTGGTAGATGCGCAGGCGTGCCAGCGGATCGGCCTTGCCGGCGGTAAGCGCTTTCGCGCCAATTGAGGGTTCCATGGCCAGCACGGCGCGCGCCATGGTGGTCTGCAGGTGCTCAAGCGGCAGCATGGTATACCTCCTCAAGCGGGGGCGGCGCCAAGGAGACGGATGGCTTCGCGGCCCTGGCGGCGGCAAACGCCGCAAGGACGGGCATGCTGGTCGTCGTTTCGCGTTCGAAAGAAACTGAGATCGGGCTAGCGCGCGCTTCGGTTAATTGGTCACGTCGCGCGGCTTGCTTGCGGTTGAACATGATCGAGGCGGTCAGCATGTCGGCCCACATCGCCTCGCCGAGCAGCACATCGAGAACGGGAACGTCGGTGTCCCACTCGATCAAAGTCGGGCGCGGCCCGAGCCGGTCTATGGCATGCCGGTAGAGGGCCCAGACCACTGGCGGCACGCGCGAGCCGTGATCGTCGATCAGCACGGTGTCGGTCCCGACCTGGTTGGTCGCATGACCGGCGAGGTGGATTTCGCCAATAGCGTCCGCAGGCAACGCGTCGATGAAAGCCTCGGCGTCATATTGCAAGTTGTGCGCGGAAACATGGACGTTGTTGACGTCGAGCAGCAGGCCACAGCCGGTCCGTGCCACGAGCGCTGCCAGGAACTCCGCCTCGCTCATCGAGGAGTCCGCGAATGCCAGGTATGCCGATAGGTTCTCGATCAGCACGCGCCGCTTCAGCGTGTCCTGCAGCGTCCCGACATTGCGGGCAACGATCGCAAGCGCCTCATCGTCATAGCGCAGCGGTAAGAGGTCATTGAGATAGGCCCCGTCCGCGACGCTCCAGGCGAGATGCTCGGAGACCAGATCGGGCTCGAAGCGCTCGCAGACCTTGCGCAGTCGCTCCAGATGATCGCGATCCAGGCCTTGCGCGCTGCCGAGCGACAGGCCGACGCCGTGCACGGACAGCGGGTAGATCTGGCGCAGCCTTTCCAGCGCCTCGACGCCAGCGCCGTCACCCATGTAGTTCTCGGCGTGGACCTCGAGCCAGCCAGCCGAAGGGCGCCGCGTGAGCATCTCCGCGATGTGAGGCGAGCGAAGACCGATGCCCGCCGATGCGGGGATTGCGAGAGGTGAAAACATGCCGGACATCGGTCTCCTCCATTCTGATCTGGTTGACTCGAGGTGGAAGGTCGGTCAGGCCTTCGGCTTGTCGCTGCCGCCAGTGATCTTGGCGCAGCTGCCTGCCGGCACGTAGAGCCAGGAATCCGGCTGGTTGTCGGCGGTCGCGGTGCCGGCGCAGGAATGTGTCGCGGTCTGGCAGTCGTTCTGGCCGGCCTTGACGACGCCGTAGCATTTCTCGAAGGCGAAGCCGGGCTTGGCGGCCGGGCCGCTGTATGCCGCTGTCGCGGCGAGCGTGTTGGCAGCCGCGAGGGCCGATCCGATGAGGGTCTTGGTGTTGATCACAGGCTTGTCTCCTGGTTGGCGTTTCGAAAGAAAGACCGGCCTCAAGGCCCGTCTGCAGATCAGTCTCTCCGATCGTTGTGCCGAGCTGAAATGCTGTCTCGGCATGGAATTGATAGCCGGCCACTATGTTCTGGAGAGCGGCGCGAAAGGCCCTCCGGCCGGGGAACCGGAGGGCCTAGCGCCTGCATTCGGGAGTATGCGAAGCAGGCGCGGCTAGGCGGGAGGGAAGCGCCTAGATGTATTGGGTTCTGCAGTCGACAGCGGGGCGCTCGTCGGCGCGTGAAAGATCGGCCGCAAGCCAGTTTTCGGCAGATTGCCGTCCCCTGTCGCGAATGTCGGTCAGCTCGCCCCAGTCGATCCAGGGTCTCAGAAGCAGTGGAGATGAAGCTCGACATTGGCTGTCGAAGATTGTGTGAACCGCAGCGCATCCGGTTGCGCAATGGGTAGAGGCGAGGCTGCGATCTGGACACCGCGCCATGGATATCGACGGCTTGCCGGTGACTATCAGGCCATGGGGAGCGCCGGTCGATAACGCGGTCGGCAATTGCGAGATGCCGCCATCGCCCCAATAGAAGGCGCCGTCGATTTCAACGGCTGCGGAGAGGAACGGAACAGTGGCTGCCGCCACGATCGCGTCGATCGACAACTGCCTGCCCGAGAATGTCTTCAAAGCGTCGCTGCGGGCGTTGACGGCTACGACGTCCAGTTTCACCGGGCAGTCTTCGTCGCGGATCCGCTTGAGGTCGATCGATTGTTCCAGCATCGAGCGCAGCAGGCTCGTTCTGTCGATGGCGAACATCGAGGCGTGGCTGACGCGCCGCCAGAAATTGGCGAGCGCCGTCCGCGCGCCGCGCCTGCCGCCGACGCTCAGCCCATAGGCAAAAACCGCCGCTTGCATCGCCGCGAAGCCCGACGCGGTAACTCCGCTCACGTTGCAGTTCGGCTCGTCCAGCAGCCGATCGAGCACACCCCAAACGAAAGCAGCATGCGCGTCGTTTGCCAGCACGATGTCGATCGTCCGGTCTTCGACAACAAGATGCGCTGTCGGCGTGGCGGTTGCGACTGTTCTCACTGCGGACTGGGCAAGCATGATTTGGTCTCCACCCCCAAGGTCGCCGAAAGGGCTACTGGAGAGAGACTGCCGCATCTCCTTGTTCAGCCGAAATGCCAAGGTGGCATGAAGTCCATAGGCAGATTGCATTGGCTGCCCGTCCTCACGCGCCGCACTCTGTTCCCGATCAGGCTGGCGCCGTTCACCCAAGCCGCGTCTGAAGTGCACAGGAGATCAACGATGAGAAAAAAACTTGCCTGCGTGGCTGTGTTTGCCGTCGCCTTTGGCGGGAACCCGGCGTCCGCCAACCCGTTCACCGACCTCGCTGCACTGCCGACGTTCTACACGGGCCCCACGATTAAGACGATGAAACGATGGCTGGATTCAAGAAAGCCTGGTTCACCCGGTCGAAGCATGACTGGGCAAAGATGACGAAGGCATGCGAAGACCCGGCGATGCGCGAGCCGCATGCCCAATTCTGTGCCAATGTCCTCGCTTTGGCGGCACCAAACATTGAGTGTGCCGGGAAAAACCTGTGGATGCAGAACCGGCATAGTCTTCATACGTAGATGGCATTGGCGAGTAGGTAGGTAATTGCGGCAAGGTTCGAGCCAGCAAGGAGGAAGCCAGTTAATTCTGAATTGCTGTCAATCAACCAAACAGTTGTCGATTGGACGACTACCAACCAGAGAAGGACTTTAAAATGAATATCAAAGCTATCTGCCTTGGCGCTTTTGCACTTTCCGTTGTGAGTGGCGTTTCCATCGCCGGCATCCTCGACGAGCCGGACAGCATGCGGCCCTTCTTCACTGACGCCAGCATGAAGACGATGAAGCCCGCGGCCGAGTTCAAGGCCGCCTGGAACGCTATGTCGAAGGACAAGCAGGACGCGATGATGAAGGAATGCCAGGATGCCGCGATGAGCAAGGCTCACGCCGAATTCTGCGGCAATTTGAATACGCTCGGCGGCGCGAACAAGTAGCACGCTGCCCTACCCAAAGCCAACGGATGGCGGGTCTTGGTGCCCGCCATCATGCTTTGGGCGTCGCCGTGCCACGCTGCGCACGATGTCCGCAATTCGGGATCTACGTACCATGACGGACCGCTATTGACTTTATAGCCGCAGTGCATTGGCGCCGAGACAAGCGGTACGGCAGGCTCCAACCTGCAAGAGCCCCGGACATTGGGACAAACCGACATGGACATCCATCACATCCGCTACTTCCTGGCCGTTTGCGAGACCCGGAATTTCACGCGCGCTGGGGAAAGATGCAACGTCACGCAGCCGGCGCTGTCGCGCGCGATCCAGCAGCTCGAGGACGAGGTCGGCGGCCTGTTGTTTCGCCGCGAGCGGAACCTGACGCACCTCACCGATCTGGGCGCTTTGCTCCGCCCCCGATTTCAGCAAATCCTGGACGAGGTGACCGGCGTGCGCCAGGAGGCGTCGAGATTCCTCTGCCTGGAGAATGCAAATCTCAAGGTTGGGGTGATGTGCACAATCGGTCCGCGACGATTTACCGGTCTGTTGGCGGATTTCAACCGGCGCCAGCAAGGCATCCAGCTGCAGCTTGTCGAGGGCGTGCCGGCATCCCTGTCGCAGCTGCTGGAAGCGGGTGAGATCGATGTCGCCATCATGGCCTCGAGCGATAGTTTCCCGGAGCGGTTCGATGTCACGCCTCTCTATCGCGAGCGGTTCGTGCTTGCGTTTCCCAGCGGGCATCGGCTGGCCCGCAACGACAATGTCGCCATTTCGGAGCTCGACGGCGAAAACTATCTCAGGCGCCTGAACTGCGAATATCGCGACTACCTCGCGGGCCTTTGCAATGAACGCGGTGTGAAGCTCAGGATCTCTTACGCCAGCGAGCGCGAAGACTGGATTCAAAACATGGTTTCGGGCGGGCTGGGTATCTGCTTCATCCCGGAATTCAGCGCCGTCATCCCGGGCTTGCAGATCAGGCCCGTTATCGATCCGGAGGTTTGGCGAGAGGTATCGCTTGTCGTTGTTGCCGGGCGCCGGTTTTCGCCAGCTACATCAACCTTCGTCAACAGCGTCAAGGCACACAGCTGGCCCGAAAGCGGCATCGATCTGTCGGTAAGGAAAACGGCTGCATAGCAAATGGAAGAAAAGAACCGCGGCCACGCCTTATGTCGTGGCTCGGAATCTCGCGCCGATAGATGATCCACGATAGTTTTCGGGTATCGATTTAAGAGCCAGTCAGCATTTCTCTTTCGACGAGGCTCCGGTCACTCTTCTCGTCATGCCCCGCCTCCCGCGATTGGGCACCGACAAAGGAGAAATACGAGATGGCTACCAAGAAACTCAACCTCGCATTCGCCCTGGGCATGCTGTCCGCGACCGCAGCGTTTTCCGCGGCCCCTGCCTTCGCAGGCGACTGCCCGGCCGGTCAGGCCGCCACCACCGACATCCAGCAACATCCCAGCACGCCGGTCGGCGTCACCGACACGGTGCTTTCCGCAATCGACTTGAGCAGCAAGGGTGAGGCCTGGAAAGGCAACATGTTGCGCCTTCGCAAGCTCGTCGTTCAGCCCGGCGGCGTCGTGCCGTGGCATGAGCACAATGTCCGCCCGGCCAACATTCTGGTCGTCGAGGGCTCGATCACCGAATACCGTAGCACCTGCAAGGTCGGCATCGAACATCCGGCCGGCGACGTGACCGCCGAGTTCGGCCAGCTCGCCCATTGGTGGAAGAACAACGGCAAGGTTCCGGCCGTGCTCTATTCGGCCGACGTGCTGCCGCCCGCGATGCACGAAGACCACATGATGTGAGCCGCCCGCAGCGCTGAAGTGATCCCGACATCGGAAGCCAAAGGCCCGTCCTCGGGCGGTTGCTCGAGGACGTGGCTACGGAGCCTGTCATGACGACGAGTGAACGGACAGAACCGACAAAGGTTCGCATTGTTGCGGCAGACAGCTGGCGCTTCGGCCTGATCGCGCTGATTGCGTTCCTGACGCTCGTTGACCTGTTTGCCACCCAGGCCATCCTGCCGTCGCTGGTGGTGAAATTCGGCGTCAGCCGCGCCACTATGGGCTTCGCCGTAAACGCCAGCACGTTCGGCATGGCGGTGGCTGGTATCGCCGTCGCGCTCTTTGGGCGCGGCATTGATCGCCGCAACGGCATCTGGATCAGCCTAGCCGTCCTGGCGATCCCGACGACACTGCTGTCGCAGACAGACAATATCGTTGTTTTCGCCTTGCTGCGCGTGGCGCAGGGCCTTTGCATGTCGACAGCCTTCACGCTGACGATGGCCTATCTGGCCGAGCATTTTTCAGCGCGGCAGACCACGAGCGCGCTTGCGGCCTACGTGACCGGCAACGTGGCCAGCAACTTTTTCGGCCGGTTGATGTCGGCGGCGGTCGCCGACACGTTCGGCATCTCCACCAACTTCCTGACCTTCGCCGCACTGAATCTGCTCGGCGCCGCTCTTGTCTGGTTCACGTTGCAAAAGACCTCGGCAATGATGCGCGCCGACCTGGACGGCCAGCCTGCCCGCACGGCCTGGAAAGCCCCGTTGCGGAATGTGGAGCTGCGCGCCTGTTTCGCGATCGGCTTTCTGATCCTGTTCGTCTTTATCGGCACGTTCACTTACGTGAATTTCCAGCTCGTCGCGGTCCCGCTTTCGCTCACGCCGATGGCCCTGGGCGCAGTCTATTTCGTTTTCCTGCCATCGATGCTGACCACTCCGCTTGCCGGCCGAGTCGCAGCGAGCCTTGGCCCCAGGGGAGGGATCGGAGCGACGCTTGCGGTGGCGATCATCGGTTTGCTTCTACTGCTTGTGCCAAATCTTCCGATCGTTCTCGTCGGGATGGCGCTCGTTGCCGTCGGCACCTTCCTGGCTCAGGCGATAGCCACGGGACATGTCAGCCGGACCGCATCGCGCGATCGCGCCGCTGCCAGCGGCATCTATCTGGCTTCCTACTATGGGGGCGGGCTCGCTGGCAGCTTCCTCATCGGACAGATCTACGACCGTGTCGGCTGGACTGCATGCGTGGCCGTCCTTGCCGCGGTTCTCGCCGGTGCGATCGCGATCGCGCGCGTGCTGCGAACGCCCAAGCCCTGAAACCAAAAACCGCAACTCAGTTATTCAACCAAGGAGACCGACATGAGCAACCATCTCAAAACTCTGCTTGCAGGCGCCGCCATGCTGATGGCTGTTGCCCTGCCGGCTGCCGCTTCGGACGGCGTCGTCACGGTGAAGAGCGACTATTCCGTCGCTGAAACCGTCGCCCGGATTAAGAAGGATGTGCTCAAGAAAGGCATCAAGTTCTTCGGCGTCATCGACCAGGCACAGCTTGGCAAGAATGCGGGCAACGACGTCAGGCCGTCACGGCTCGTCATGTTCGGCAATCCGGCGCTCGGCACGACCTTCATCACATCCAACCCCGAGGCCGGGCTCGACTGGCCCGTGCGCGTGCTGGTCTACCAGACTGCCGACGGTTCGGTTTACGCCGCCTACAGCGATTTCGACTGGATCGCCAAGCGGCATGGCATCACGGATCGTCCCGCACAGTTCAAGATGGCGACCGAGGTCATTCAGTCGGTCACCTCAACGGTCAAGAAGAACTGACGGACGGGCACGTAGCCGGGTATCGCGTAGGCATGCGACGATGCTGCCCGACAAACCTACTCGGCGGCGGACAGCGCCTTCACCCGCTCACCGAACCATTTCTTCTGCGTGGCCTCGCGCACCAATGCGCCGACCGCGGGCGAATGCCTGCGGCCGCGCACCGTGACGAGATTGACCTCGCGCCAGAACTCCGGCTCGGTGATCGGCAGAGGCACCACGCCGGGATGCTTGGCGGTATGTTCGGGCATGAACCCGAACCCCAGCCCCGCAGCGATCATCGCCAATGTCCAGTCGTCGCGATCGCTCCAATAGACCGGGCTGACCGTAACGCCCTGCTCGGCAAGGATGGCATCGGCGTAGCCCGCGAACTCGCAGTTGTTGCGGTGGATATAGCTTTCGTTGCTCATATCCTTCACCCGCACAACGCGCTGGTTGGCTAGACGATGGGCCAGGTGCACAGCCATCACCATCTGCTCCTGGAACAGCGGCAGGGAGTGCACTTCTTCATCGGGAACGTCTGAGGGCAACGCGTATATGGCAGCCTCGAGCTCACCCTCGATCAACCTTTTCCTGAGGCTCACCGCGTCCGCATCGCAAAGATGCAACTCGACGCCGGGATGGTGCTCGCGCACGGCTGCGATGAGCTCGACGATCTCGTCCGGAGCGATCGTGCTCATGATGCCGACCTTGAGCGGCATCTTCTTCAGCGTCACATATTGCTCGGCAATCTGCTTTGCCTGGCGTGAGTTCTCGAAGACGCCTTCGAGATAGCTCTCGACCATGCGGCCGAGCTCGGTAAGATGTGTGAAGCGGCGCTCACGGTGGAAAAGCGGCCCGCCGAATTCATCTTCCAAGAGCTTGATCGCGCGCGACAGCGCGGGCTGCGTGACATTGCACTGCTCGGCTGCCCTGGTGAAATTGAGCTCCTTGGCGACGGCCAAGAAGTATCGGACCTGGCTGATCTCCACTGCACGCTCCCCCTCACTGGACGCGCATACGGCACCGCCCGCATTGCGGCGCAATCTTACTAGCTGCCCTTACGTCAAACAACCCGACCGGTCGATCGGCGTCCGGGCTCGGAGCCAACGATCTGACCGTCACCTATCGAATCCATGTCTCAACGGCATTTCCGCAGCTTGCGGCGGTTCACCATACTAATCCTCAGATCCAGAGCGAGCCCGCGCCGTGGCTCGTGGCCGCGCAACCAGAAGGAAAAGACGATGTTCAAAGGCAAGACAGCGCTCATCACCGGTTCGACCAGCGGCATCGGGCAAGGTATCGCCGAAGCCTTCGCGGCCAAGGGCTGCAACATCGTTCTGAACGGCTTTGGCGACGCCGCCGAGATCGAACGGCTTCGGGCAAAGCTCGCCGCCGATCATCGGGTCGCCGTTCGATACGACAATGCCGACATGAGCAAGGGCGACGCGATCACCTCGATGATGGACAAGGCCATCGCCGAGTTCGGCGCCATTGACATACTGGTCAACAATGCCGGCATTCAGCATGTCGCTCCGATCGATGACTTCCCGGTCGAGAAATGGGAAGCGGTCGTGGCGATCGATCTCATGTCTTCGTTCTACACGATCCGGCGTGCGTTGCAGGCGATGAAGGCGCGCAAATGGGGTCGCATCATCAACGTGGCCTCGGCGCACGCGCTCGTCGCCTCTCCCTACAAGTCTGCCTATGTCGCGGCCAAGCATGGCGTCGCCGGCCTGACCAAAACCGTCGCGCTGGAGGTCGCCGAACAAGGCATCACGGTCAACGCCGTTTGCCCAGGCTACGTGCTCACCCCGCTTGTCGAGAAGCAGATACCCGACACGGCGAAGGCCCGTGGGATCACCGAGCAGCAGGTGATCAAGGATGTCCTGTTGGCCGCGCAGCCCACCAAGCAATTCGTCACTGTCGAGCAGGTTGCCGCGCTGTGTCTGTTCCTGGCGTCGGACGAGGCGGCCTCGATCACCGGCGCCGTGATGCCGATCGAAGGCGGTTGGACCGCTCACTAGACCTGCACGAGGAGCGAAGGCCATGAACAAGATCACGCAAAACCTATCCGCCCCGCTACCAGAACCGGCGACTGGGCACCAGGGCGACGTCAAACGTCAGACCGTCCTTGTCCTTCAAGGCGGCGGCGCGCTCGGCGCTTATCAGGCCGGAGTCTATCAGGCGCTGGTCGAGGGCGGCATCGAACCGGACTGGGTCATAGGCACGTCCATCGGCGCCATTAACGCTGCGCTGATTGCCGGGAACAAGCCCGGCGATCGCCTGCCCAGGCTTCAGGAATTCTGGGACAGCGTCAGCCGCAGTAGTCCATTCGACCAGTTTTTCCGGATGATGGTGCCGAGCAACATCTTTGCCAATATGGGCACGGTCATGCGCGGCATTCCGGGATTCTTCGAACCGAACCCGAGCGCCATGTTCGGAGTGAACCGCGAGGTCGGTGTCGAGAATGCCTCCTATTACACGACGGATCCGCTCAAAAGGACCCTGAACACCCTGGTCGACTTCGACTACCTCAACGGTCGCCACACGCGGCTGACGGTCGGGGCGGTCAACGTCAATACCAGCGAGCTCAAATACTTCGATACGCGCGAGATGATCCTGTCGGCGGCGCATATCATGGCGTCAGGCGCCTTGCCGCCGGCGTTTCCGGCGGTCTGCATCAACGGCGAGCCCTATTGGGACGGCGGCATCTATTCAAACACGCCGATCGAGGTGGTGCTCGATGCGCGACCCAGGCGAGACGCGCTGATCTTTGCCGTCAACATGTGGCAGCCCCGTGCCACCGAGCCGAAATCGATCTGGCAGGTCATGGGGCGGCAGAAGGATCTCCAATACGCCAGCCGCGGCCGGAGCCACGTTGCGCGGCAGGAGCAGTTGCATCGGTTGCGGCATGTCGTGCGGGAAATGGGCAGGCTCGTGCCCGAGGAGCGTCGCGAGGATCCGATGTTCAAGGAACTCGCCTCCTATGGTTGTCCGTCGGTCATGCACCTCGTCCGCCTGCTTTCCCCGCGACTGGACGGCGAGGACCACACCAAGGACATCGATTTCACCCGCTCGGGAATCCGCACGCGCTGGCAAGCAGGATACGAGCACGGGCAGCGCGTCCTCACCGACAAGCCTTGGGAATGCGAGGTCGACATGCTTCAGGGCATCGTGATCCACGAATCCCAAGAGTGATGCGCCACGCCGAGGAAGATACGGAGATACCGATGCAGATCATCACCCCCGGCATGCGGTTGATTCCGGAAGCCGTGCTCGCCAACGACGCGGCGCTCTTCCGCACGATCCCGGAGACCCCTTCGCACGCGGACAAGTCACTGCACCGCGTCGTCATTGTGGGCGGCGGCGCCGGCGGCCTGGAGCTGGCGACACGCCTTGGCCGCAAGTTCGGCAACCGGCGGCTTTCCGTCACGCTTGTCGACCGTAACCGCACTCATATCTGGAAACCGCTTCTGCATGAGGTGGCATCCGGTGCCTTGAGCGCGTCGCACGACGCGGTTGAATACATCGCCCATGCCAGCCGCCATGGGTATCGATACCGCATTGGCGAGATCGTCGGCATCGATCGTGCCAAGCGCCAGGTTTTCGTCGCGCCCAGTTTCGACGATGACGGCCGCCAAGTCATACCGCCACGTGTTCTGGGTTACGACACGCTGGTCATGGCCGTGGGCAGCGTCAGCAACGATTTCGGCACACCGGGTGCCGCGCGCCACGCCATCTCGCTTGACACCGCCGAGCAGGCCGTCCGGTTCAACAAGCGCATGATCGACGCATGCCTGCGCGCCAACGCGCAATATGAGCAGCTGTCGCCGGGCCAACTCCATTGCGTCATCGTCGGCGCCGGCGCAACCGGCGTGGAACTGGCGGCGGAACTGCACAAGTCGATGCGCGAAATTGCGTCGCACAATCTCGACAATATCGATTTTGAAAGGCTGATCCGCATCACCATCGTCGAAGCAGGGCCGCGGATCCTGCCCGCGCTGCCTGAGCAAATGGCGAGCGCAACGGCACGCTTGCTGATCAAGCTGGGCGTCCAGATACGATGCGGGATCAAGGTCACCGAAGCGACCGAAGACGGTATTCGGCTTGGCGACAAGCTCTTTGTGCCTGCCGAACTGGTCGTCTGGGCGGCCGGAATCAAGGCGCCGGAATTCCTGAAAGGCCTCGATGGGCTCGAAACCGATCGCATCAATCGCCTGATTGTCGATGAAACGTTGCGCGCGGTGGGCGACGAGAATGTGTTCGCGATCGGTGACTGCGCGAACTGCGTGATTCCGGGCGAGGAAAGCGCCTTGCCGCCGCGTGCCCAAACGGCTCATCAGCAGGCAGATCACATGGCCAAGGTGATTGCAGCACGTCTCGCAGGGCGTGCCACGCCAGTGTATCGCTACCGTGACTACGGCTCGCTCGTTTCACTCGCCGACTACGGTGCGTTCGGCAGCCTGATCGGCGGACTGAAGATCGAAGGTCTTGTTGCGAGGTTCGTCTATCGCTCGCTGCACAAGATGCATCTCAAGGCGGTGCACGGGCTCGCCAAGACAACGCTTGCTTCGATCGGCGAGATGATCGTCAGGCGCGCCAGACCGCGAATCAAGCTTCACTGAGGTCGGCGGAGGCGCTGCGATGGAAAAGTATGACGTCGTCATCCTGGGCGGTGGCAATGCCGGCATGGGTGCCACGGTCGCGACGCGTGCCGCCGGACTTTCCGTCGCCATGATCGAGGCTCGTGATCTTGGCGGCACATGCCCCAATCGCGGCTGCACGCCGAAGAAGGTCCTGGTTGCGGCGGCCCACGCGCTCGACGAGATCGCAAGAGCCGGTAGTCATGCAATCAAGGTCGATCCGCCGAGGCTCGATTGGCGGGCCTTGATCGAGCGGGAAAAGGACATCATCGCGAGTCTCCCATCCCGGCTGTCCGGATTAATGGCAAAGCGAGGCGTCGATGTCATCCACGGCGAGGCCGTATTCATCGCCAGCAATGCAATCCGCGTCGGCACCCGGCAGCTTGAGGCCAGAAACATCGTCATCGCCACCGGCTCCAAGCGGCGCCCGCTGTCAATCCCGGGATCCGAATTTCTGACCACATCCGACGATGTTTTGAGCGATCCTGTGTTGCCTCGCGCCGTGGTGTTCATTGGCGGCGGCGTTATCGCCTTCGAACTCGGCCACGTCTATGCGCGCGCCGGCGTCGAGGTGACTATCCTCGAGGCACTGCCGCAACTTCTGGGAGGCTTCGATGCGGATGCCGTTGCTCAACTTCGCAGCGAGAGCGAGCGACTGGGATCGCCATCCACACCAAGGCCCGGATCAAGCAGATCGAATCGGCCGACGGGCGACTTCGGGTGCGCTTCGCGAAGGATGGCGTGGCGTCGACGCTGATCGGGCCGTCAATTGCGCGGGACGCCTGGCCAACGTGGGGGGCCTGGACCTTGGGGCGGGTGTCATCGTGCATCGCGAAGGCCGGATCGAGATCGACGAGCATCTGCGCTCGCGTTCCAACCCAGACATCTACGTCTGCGGCGATGCCGTACAGAACTCTCCGCAGCTTTCGCCGGTAGCGACGTATGAAGGCGCGATCGTCGGCCGCAACATAGTCGACGGACCGAAGCATCGGCCGGACTACAGTCACATACCCGCGTCGCTCCACAGCATCCCGGCCGTGGCCGTCGGCTTGACCGAGGCCCAGGCGAGGGAGCGCGGCCTCATGGTCAACGTCCACCTGAACGACATGCAGGGCTGGCTCTCCGCCAGGACTTACGCGGAGCCGGTCGCATGGTCGAAGATCATCGTCGAGGAAACGACAGGCAGGATCCTCGGAGCTCACCTGGTCGGGCATACCGGCGAAGACCTGATCCACATTTTTGCGCTCGCAATGAAGCACGGCATCACGACGCGAGACCTGTCCTGAGATGGTCTGCGCTTTCCCGACTTTTGCAGCGGATATCAGGAACATGGTGTAACGCTTCGGCCCGGGCCAGCGAAGTAGAGCGGAGCCTGGCATGTGTCGATGCACGCAGGGCATCAAAAACATGCAGAAAAAACATGGCAATTGCCGAGGGGTTACGGTGGTAGGCTACGCGGGACGTGTGAAAGTGCAGACATGGCCGCCCACGACCAGGCAATGACATTCGAGCAGTCCGTCCAGGCAGCCATCGAACTTGATGCGCCCCTCAATGAACGGCTGGCAGTAGTTGCGGCGGCGGTTCGCCGCCTGAACTCGGAATTCGCTGACGCCGTCGAGCGACTGGTGGACCGTCTTGAAAAGCAGGGCGCCGGCACAATGGCGCCGGCTCCCGGCGAAGCCATGCCTGGTTTCCTGTTGCCTGACGATCAGGGCAGGCTCGTCAGCCTCGCCGAAATTTTGGCCAAGGGGCCAGCCGTCATCACCTTTCAGCGCGGTCACTGGTGTCCTTATTGCCGCTTGAACGCCATCGGGATTGTCGAGGTGCACCGCGAGATCGCGGAATTGGGGGGACAGGTGGTTGCGATCATGCCGGAGCGTCGCAAATTCGCGAAGGCCATGAAGGCACTGGTCGGCGCACAGTTCCCATTCCTGATCGACATGGACAATGGATATGCATTGTCGCTCAACCTCGCGATCTGGGTTGGCGCCGAAATGGAAAGGCTCATGGGCCTGGGGCTCGACATCCCCAACTATCAGGGCAACAGCAGCTGGTTTATGCCCATTCCAGCCACCTTCATCGTCGGAACGGACGGGATCATCAGGGATCGCTTTGTCGATCCGGACTACCGCCGTCGCATGGACATTGACGACCTGATCGCGACGCTCAAGCGGGCTCGCTGACGCCGAAGGACGACCAGTCGGCGGCCCTCAAAAGGTTGAGCAGGGTTGTCGCGACCGGCGAGCGATGCCTGCCGGCTACCGCATAAACCGAAACGATCCGCGAGACGTCCAGATCGCGAAGTTTCAGCCGGCGGGTGGAAGGGGATCGCGGTGCCGTAAGCGTGACAAAGCCCACTCCGGCATTGGCCTCGAGCAGCGCGAGCAGATCCTGGTCCGTCTCGACCTCATGCGCGGTCCTAGGCGTATACCCCTTGGCGGAAAGAGATCTCGCCAGTTCCTCGCTCGTCTCCCAATCGATCCGGCTGAGCACAGGTTCGGCGGCAAGCTGCGCCAGCGCGACATCGGCCTCGTTTCGACGGGCGAGCGGATGATCCGAATTGACGGCGAGCTCGATTCCTTCCTGGAACAGCGGCCATGTGTCCAGGCGATCCCAAGCCTGTCCGAGCGGACCGGCAATCGCAAGCTCCACTTCACCGCCCTTCAGCGCCTCTATCACAGCTGCTGGCGAGCCCCGGTGGATTTTGAGGTGCACACCGGGATAGGCTCGAAATAGCTCGGTGAACGGCGAAACCAGCAGCGCAATGTTGATGCTGTTCGAAATGGTGACATTGAGCGGCGCTACGTCACTGCTTTGCACAGCTTTGGCCAATGACTTTGCGGAGGTGGCCGCGTCGTAGCACTGTTGCAGCAACGGCAGCATCCGCCGTCCAAGTTCCGTGAGGTGCGAGTGCTGGCGCTCGCGTCGCAGCAGTTCGCCGCCTAATTCCTCTTCGAGCGTCTTAATGGCGCGCGTCAGAGCCGGCTGAGTGACGTTGCACTCCTCAGCCGCTCTTGTGAAATTCAAGGTGTTCGACAGGGCCAAAAAATAGCGGACCTGCTGCATCTCCATGAAATTTCGCCCCCTGAGCGAAATGGTTTATCAGCGACGGCGCACATTGCGAGACTAACTCAACTGATCGCGTTGAGCAAAGTCGCCTGCAGCGACGCCGCAGGAACGACGGGTTAAGCTTGAGATACGGCGTATGCGGTTGGTGCCCGAAGCCGCCCGAGGCGATCATCCACCCATTGAGGCACCCTCAATACCAGAGGTAGGAAGTCCCACGTAGTCGGGATTGGGCAAGTCTGCGAGCCCTGTGGCTCACGTCCGTTTCAGGCTGCGGGGAACTTTGTCTAAATCCGGCTTGAGGCGCGAAGCGGTCATCCGTGCCCGTGCAACAAACCAACGTTAAGCATCAATTCGAAAGACGCCACGCGATTTAAGAATCGTCTTGCCCCCGCTACCATTCGTCATCGAACGAGAACAAGCTGCTGTAGGCTCGGCGCGGCGCTCCCTACACCGCTCTCAATCGGCCGGGACTGTCGTCGCTCCTATCCACGGCTCTCCGCGCGATGAACCATTGGGCGGACAGAACGGTCATCTTTATGTTCTCATCGAGCATGCTTGAAATCAATTTCGTTGCGTCGACCGACGCTATTCGCTCCTGAGCTGGCTGGCTGCGTCGTTCCGCTGCGCAGCCGCGGTTTCCATCGATGCGGCTTCTCTGGGGAGCCCGGCCGCATAATTCTTGCGCAGCACGGCAAGGCCTGCGGACGGCCGCTACGATGGCGAAGGGCGCCGAAGACGAGATGGTCATCGCGCAGGACCTTGCGCAGCGCCGCGCTCGACCGTTTCGCGACCGAGAGCGCGAAATACTCGCCGAGCTTCACCGCGGCGACGTTAAAGCGCTTTGTCCACTGCGCGGCAAGCTTTCGGATCGCTCGGCGCGGCGCATCCGCCGGCGTCTCGCCCTGCGCCAAGCGGGGCGTATTGGCCCGGTAGGAAGCTTTCAGCTCGTAGATCACGCTGTCGCTCATAGCGTCGATCAAGCGCGTCAGGCGGCGCCTATAGGCCTTCTCAATCCCGGCGTTGGGTCGGACCGGGCGAAGCACCTTTTCGTTGCGCTTGGCCGTCCGACGACTTTGCAGGCTGGACATCACGATCCCTAAGCGTCTCGGCGATCTCGCGATCGTCGGGCGTCTGTGCTTTGAGGGGTTCCCAGAGGTTGAGCGTGATCAAGCGGTGACGGTCGGGGCTGTGTCGGATGCGGGCCTATCACCCGCCTCCCGAATGGCAACTCTGCCTGCCCGCTTACTAGCCGGGTTCTTGCTCGCGATGCCATCCGCACCGAAACGACCATGGCGTACACAGCCATGATTAGCGCGACTTCAAAGAAGACGGGAGCAGTATGAGGCGATCTCCCAGAGGCCCCGGCTCCTCAAAATCCTCAATCGGGTGCGTGTGCACCCAAATGGATACGAGCGAAGAAACCGAAAGCAAGATGATCAAGAACGCGAGTGCGTGGGCCAGATACTTGCGCCGCCTTGACCTGTATGTCATGGCCGACGCGACTGTTGGCGCGAGCCAAATTGACGATCAGGGTGACAACAAACGCGTAAGAAAGGAGATACGGAGGGAGCCTAAACATACGCGCGATTGCCTTCACACCCGCTTCGGCGACCTTCAGCTGCTCGCGTCGGGAGCCGCACTATCTGCTGGCGCCGAGGAATTCGCAACACGTCCGTCCCTGTAATCGGCTATGGGCAGACAGCAAGAACGCGCGCCTCCTGGACAAGCGATTTCCATTCGTCCCCGGCAATTGCGGTTCTGTCGGATGCGCATTCCGGCAAAAGCCAGTAGCTTGCGACCGAATGGCGGCGATAGGAGCCACGGCGGCTACCCTGTTGCCAGCCCTCAGGAAATTTTGTCCAAGAGCGGGGATATTTTAGCAACTTCGCGCGTTGATGGGCCCATGGGGACGGGTTCCAGCACAGCATCCTGGCCTTTGGGCAATGGCGAGGTCGCCGGATTGATCCGCAATTATGGCTGGGATTCCAGCCCGCTCGGGCCGCCGGGGGCGTGGACGCCTAGCCTTCGCACGACGGTCGACCTTATGCTCGCGGCCGAAGCACAGATCGTGATGTTCTGCGGGCCGGACTTCGTCGCGCTTTACAACGACGCCTATGCGCCGACCATCGGCGACAAGCATCCGCGCGCGCTCGGCCGACCAGCGCGGGAGAACTGGGCGGAGCTGTGGGACGACCTCGAGCCGCTGCTCAGAGGTGTGCTCACCACCGGTCAGACGTTCTCGGCCAAGGACCGGCCTTTTTATATCGAACGCTCGGGTAGGGTGGGCGAGACGGTGTATTTCGACGTCTCCTATTCGGCGGTGCGGGCACAGGATGGCTCGGTCGAGGCCGTGCTGTGCATCGTCTCGGAGACCACGGCGCGGGTGCTGGCGACGGCTCGGCTACGCGAGAGCGAGCAGCGGTTCCGCGCGCTGGTCAATGCGAGCTCCGATGTGATCTACCGCATGAGCGCGGACTGGCAGGAGATGCGTGAGCTGGACGGCCGCGGGTTCCTGTCGACGACCGAAGGCCCGGCGGTCCGCTGGCGCGAGGCCTATCTCTTTCCTGAGGATATACCCAGCGTCCAGGCGGCGATCGACAGGGCCATCGCGCAGCGCTCGGTGTTCGAGCTGGAGCACCGGGTGCGGCGCGCCGACGGCAGCGCCGGCTGGACGCTTTCGCGGGCGATCCCGATCCTCGACGAAGACGGGACGATCCTCGAATGGTTCGGCATGGCCGCGGACGTCACGGCAAGGCGCGCCAGCGACCAGCACATCCAGCTGCTGATGCGCGAGGTGAACCACCGCGTGAAGAACCAGTATGCGGTGATCCTGTCGATGCTTCGTGAGACGGCTAAGCGGGCGAACGACACGCGCCTGTTCGAGCACCAGTTCCGCGAGCGCATCATGGCGCTGTCGCGCTCGCACGACCTGCTGGTGGTGAACGACTGGCGCGGCGCCGGCATGTTCGACTTGGTGCGCGAGCACCTGAAGCCCTTCGCACATGAGGAGCGCGTGGAGCTATCGGGACCGGAGCTGACGCTGCGCCTCAACGCCGTCCAGAATATCGGCATGGCGCTGCATGAGCTCGGTACCAACGCCACGAAATACGGCGCGCTTTCGGCTGATATGGGGACGATCCGGGTGAGCTGGCGGGTGCCCACGCAGGCCGAGGAACGCAGCGATTTCGAGCTGGTCTGGGAAGAACGCACGGCGCGGGCCGCGGAGCCGCCCGAGGACGAACCGCATCTGGGCTTCGGCAGCATCGTGCTCCAGCGGGTGGTGCCCACCAGCCTCTCCGGCAGCGCTTCGCTGGAACGACAGCCCGGCTTCCTTCGGTGGACGCTCTCGGCGCCGCTGGAACACGTAGTTGTGCCGGCAGGACCGCACGATCGCGCCCGGGAAAGGGAGTCGGGTTGAGCGGCACCGGCTTATAGCCCCTGGCTAACGCTTGTGTCCCGCATCAGGCGCCGAACGAAATACTCTTCGTCGGTCCCGCCTGGTGGACGCTGCAGGCAAGCCGACAAAGAGCGCCTGCCACTCTGACAAACCAGCAGAACAAGGCAGCGAGCGGAGACGCGCTAGGCGTCTTCCTCATCGGCGTGCCGGTCGCATCGATGTCCGGCGGTGACCACGAGAGCGAGATCGCCGTGCTGAAAGGGCGCTGCGGGCCGCCGAAGACCTGATGTTCCGTCGCCAATCACGCCAAGGGCACCTGCCATATAGATGCTGTGGTCCCCCGGCGTTGGTTGGGCGATGCCGTCTTCCTCCCGGAAAGCAGGAACGCCTACGCTCGCATGCTGAGCCTTGGCTGGGTGGATGCGAACCGAAGGATTCACCCGGGCAAAGGCATCAACACCTACTGGAACTTCTCCTACCGCGGCGGCTACGATCGAAGCTCCGGGCTGCGCATAGATTATCTGCTCGTAAGCCCGTCCTTCGCAATGGCGGCTGAGGACCCGATCCGCGCGAGCTGCCGCCCAAGGGGCTGCGCAGCCGCCGACCTCTTCATTCCGGATCTCCACATCGGCAACATCAAAGTGAAGACCCGGATTTCGGTGAATTGAATTTCTTGCCCGGCTCAGGATCGCAAGTGGCACCAGAGCGTTACAGGACGAAACGACGCGGGCGATCGATACTAGCGAGACGACGGTGGCAGACAGGAATCCAAGCGAGGCGCCACCGACCGTCGGTAGGTCGTCGGCAGTGAAAGATACGAGAGCAGGCCGAGGCCTGATCAAGCGGGTGGCGATGATCGCGACAAGCTCAATACCGCCGCAGCGAAACTCCAGAATAGGCTGCGGATTGCGAATGACCTATCGGAGAGTTGTATTTGGTGAGGGTGAGGGTTGAGTAAGTCAGCGTCGCGTCGGCCCACAATCGAAGTGTCTTCCAACCGCCCTGCGAAGCCAGCCCCGCGCGGCGCGGCCAATCTCGCGCCACCTGCCTCCCGGCCGGTCCAGCTCGCAAAACCGGTGGACACAGTTCCTGCCGGCGATCGCTGGATCCACGAATACGATGGCTACCGCATTCTCGTCGCGGTGGGCGGCGGAGAGGCGCGCGCCTATACGCGCTCCGGCCTGGACTGGTCTGGCCGCTTCCTCTCCATTTTGTCTCGTCGCGGGGTTGTCTCCAGGCGTCACCCTTGAGCCGGCGGGTTGGCGCCGGATGGCTGGTGCTGGAAACGGGGGGCGAGTTGCAGGCGCGGGCGCGCCGGCCTGGACGCTGGTGCTTCCTCGGTGTCTTCGCGGCCTCGTAATGGTGAGCGCATGGACGCCACTGGCGAATGCCGGAATTGCCGCGCGATGGTTCTCCTGGCCCAATTTGTTCTTCCTTTCGCCTATTCCCTTGGTGACAGCCCTACTAGGCTGGCTGGAATGGCGCTCGCTCAACAACAGCTCCGAAATGACGCCGTTCAGCGCCGCCATCGGTCTGTTCCTGATCTCCTATCTCGGCATCGCGATCAGCCTTTGGCCGATGATCGTGCCGCATGTCTACGCGCTATGGGATGCCGCTTCGGCACCGAGCATGCAGGCGTTCCTCGCGGTGGGCACGCTGTTTCTTCTGCCGGTCATCCTCATGTACACCGGATGCCGCGGCAAGGTGAAGGCGGACATCGGCTATCACTGACGGTCCACCGCACAGGATCGTACGAGGGGCCGAAGGCAGTGAACCCGCAAGAGGCCTTCCATCTCGAAGGATTGCCGATAACCGAACTCAACTGGCGACTTCGATAAACCGCATGCCTGACAGGCATGATTGGCCCGGGCCTGCGGGGAAGAGAACCAACGAGCAAACCTAGCTGCTGAACTTCGGACCTTGAGTGACACGCCGTTGCCGGTCCCGGAGTGAATGCTGCTGTCCCTGGACCTTAGAGCCACGGTTGCGGAACTGATAGGTCCTATTCGGGACCGAACCTATCCACAGAAATATTTTGTTGGTATTTCTGTTGGTCGCAACTGAGGTTGACCTTGTCCTAAGTGTCTGAGCGAAAAACAGGTTTTTTCTCACTTTAGATTCCGCCTCTGGCACCATCCCCTCTTCTCCCCAAGCATGAAAAATGCGACGGCCGTACCGCGTACCTCTTTCAAGGGAGGCCGTAAGCGTCCTGACTTCGCTTAAACAAATCTCTGGTGGTGGATCGCTGCTGTTTCCTTATGTTCGAAGGCGACTTACCCAAGGCGGTGCCTGGCCGCGAAGGCCAGCTCATCGACTATCTACGCGCCAATCTCTCGCCGTTGCCTGCTCTTGCAATTTCTTTGCGCATGGCCTTCCGCTCAGCGGCCCTTGTTGTTCGAAGCCAAGCTCGGCCAGGCTGCGAACAGTTCGCGGGTGTAAGGTTGTCGAGGCGAAGCGAACAACGGTCCAACCTCGCCGCCCTCAACCACCCTGCCTGCGCGCATCACGATGGCATTTTCCGCGATCAGCCGCACAACTGCCAGATTGTGGCTGATGACGACAAGCGTGATGTTTTCGGCGCGCCTGATGTCCTGCAAAAGGTTGAGCAGATCGCCCTGAACGGAGACGTCTAGGCCCGCGGTCGGCTCGTCCGCGATGAGGATGGAGGGCTTCATCAAGAGCGCGCGAGCGATCGCCACCCGCCTCGCCTGCCCGCCACTGATCTCATGCGGGTATTTGTCGATGACACTGTCGGGCAGGCCGAGCCGTTTCAGGATGACGAGCAGGCGCTCATGCGTCGCCGCATGCGGTTCTTTCAGCACCGTGCCGACCTCGTTCATCAGCGCGCGGATGCGGCTGCGCGGCGACAACGAGGCGGCTGGCTCCTGGAAGATCGGCTGGACGATGCGGGCGCGCTGCCTGAGCGCGGCGCGCCCCTGCTGCAAAGGAGTGCCGAGGATGCGGATTTCGCCCGCGTCCAGTCGCTGCAAGCCGAGCATCGCCCGCATCAGTGTCGTCTTGCCGGATCCGGATTCGCCGACGATGCCGAAGCATGTCCCCTGCGGGATCGAAACCGAGACGCTCTCCAGCGCCGCCGTCTCGCCGAAGCGCAGCCGCGCGTCAAGAACTGTGATCGCGTCGGTCATGGCGTCACCAGCCGAAGACAGCGGGCGCCATGCGCCGCGTTGCCGGCAACGGGATAGTCGCCGGGAACCACCTTCGCGCAATCCGCGAACGAGACGTCGCAGCGGCCGTTGAAGATGCAGCCGGGCGGCCGCCTGCGGGGGTCGGGCAATTCCCCGGCAATGACGGTGAAGCGGTTCTGCGCGGCATCGGCATGACGCTCGCGATCGATCGGGATTTCGCAGTCGAACAGCATGCGCGTGTAGGGATGGCCGGGCCGACGCTGGACGTCCCGCACCGAACCGCTCTCCAGCCGCTCGCCGGCATAAAGCACCGAAATGCGGTCGCAATGCTCGGTGACCAATCCCAGACTGTGCGTGATCAGAAGCACCGCGCAGCCGATGCGGTCGCGCAGGCCGATGATCTCGCGCATGATCTGCGCCTCGACGGTGACATCGAGGGCCGTGGTCGGTTCGTCCGCGATCAGCAATGCCGGTTCCGACAGCAGCGCCATGGCGATCACCACGCGCTGGCGCATACCGCCAGAGAGTTCATGCGGATACTGGTTCATCCGCTGCTTCGGATTGCTGAGCTTCACCTTCGCAAGCGCATCCTCGGCCCGCGCGATCCGGGTCTTGCGGTCGCTGTCGGGCGCGCGCCGGCGCAGCACCTCGATCAGTTGCGTGCCGATGGTGAAAACCGGGTTGAGCGACAACATCGGATCCTGGAAGATCATCGCCATGCCCCGACCGCGCAAGGGCGCCGTCGCATTAGGCTTGGTCAGGTCGAACTCCCTGCCTTCGATGGTGGCGGTGCCTGAGGTCACCGTGGCATTGTTGGCGAGCAGGCCCATCAGCGCGAAGGCGACCGTCGATTTGCCGCTGCCGGATTGGCCGACAAGTCCGAGCATCTCGCCCTTCTGAATGTCCAGCGACACGTTGCGCAATGCGGGCGCCGTGCCGATCGGCAGATTGTAGTCGACCGAGAGATTGCGCAGCCACTGGTCCCGGCAGACCAGGTCGACGATATCGTCGATGGCATCGCGGCCCTCATCGACGGCTTCTTCTGGCAGAATGCCGGTGAGTATGAAGAAGAGGATCTTGAGCGCGCGCGCAGGATCTGCTGGCGCTATGTCTGCCTGCAGATACCCGGCATCGAGCTTTGAGGGCGTTTAAACACGACCCAGAAGCGGACCTGCGAGGCTCCGAACTTTCCCTCAGAAGACCGGCACCCTTCGATATGTGATCCTGTCCATTCAGCCCCTATTGCCACTCAGGGGGCGAGACTAATTTCCCAATCTTCTGTTTGTGCTGCTCGGAAGAGATCTTGTAGTACACGGTGAGAAGTTCTCGACATTGGGCCAGAATTGGAGCCATGCTGAACACCTAGCCTGATCATTTGTGGCAATTCAGCCAACCCGGTCGCGTCTAAGTTCAATTGGTTGCCATGAGCCGAGAAATCCTTTGGACATCACTATTGCTTGCCGTGCTGGTTGCCAGCGCAATGGTGGGCGCTTTCTTGCGAGTGAGGCTTCCCGCGCCGCATCGCAGCAGCGAATCGGTCGATTTCTTGCGCAACGTGACAGCGCTCTTGGTCACCTTTGCCGCTCTCGTCATGAGCTTGCTTCTGGCCTCGGAAACCAGCTCCTACAATTCGGCCTATCGTGACCGAAACAATTACGCCGCAGCTCTCACGCAGCTCGACGGTTGCATGCAAGACTACGGCTCCGAGCTTGCCGCGCAACGCCAACAGCTGCATGGCTACACAGCCGCGGTCATTGCCAGCACATGGCCCCAAGAGCCCAGGCCGGAAGGAGTTGCGTATCCCGACACGTCCAACTTTCCGCTCGTCGGCGAGGCTTCAGCGCTCACAGGGATTATGCGCGGAATCGGGCTTTCGCTAGCGGCATTGCAACCGCAGGATTCGCTGCATCAGTCGGTCGCAATTCGGTGCAAGGAGATTTTCTCCAACGTCACGGCTTCGCGTTGGGCTGTTATCGAAGACGCCCGGGGAACGGTTTCCGAGCCATTTGCCGGCGTACTGACGTTTTGGCTGACATTGATGTTCCTGAGTTTTGGCCTCCAGGCCCCGCGAAACTCACTGTCGATCTTCGTCATGGCAATCGCCGTCGTCTCTGTCGCGAGCGTGATGTTTGTGATTCTCGACCTTGACCTGCCGTATGGCGGCATTTTTGGAATCCCAAGTACCTCGATGCGCCTTGCACTCGCCGACATGTTGCGCTGACTAGCACGCCAGCGTCTCCTGCGGTCCTCGGCGCTCCCATTCTACGCCGGTGATAGCCCAACGGACAGTCGATGGCGGTGGACCAGAAGTCGAACCTGACCCGCAGGACCCGTCGTTTATGTAGCTCCAACACGATTATGTGGATGCGCCTTCGTCAGGAGGCGTCGAGTAAGGACGTCTTATAGACCGAGCGTTTCGTCCAGCCAGTCGTACATGCGTGCATTCGAGAAGCGACCTGCACCGGCCTCACAATGAGCGCCAGCACCGTCATGAATACTGAAGCTCATCAGCATCTTGTCGCAGGTCAAATGCTGGTAGAGCTGTTCCGGTTGCCCCTTGAAAAAGAGATCCCCTTCCGCATCGCATACCAGGGTCGGACAACGGATCCGCTCGGCAATACCACCATCCAGCGTGAAGGCGAGCGCCTTGTGAAGGTACTCACTTGGGCTGGATGCACCGAAGCACCACATGCCGTGCGTGATCGACCAACGAGCCACGGGAGACTTCTCCATGGCTATCTGCAGGACCTCATCGACACGCGAAGATGCTCCCGATTTCAGCGCGCCGAGCGCAGCATTGCGCTGTGCCTCAGGCAGGCCCGCGAAGTAAGGCGCGGCGTAGTCGTACACGCCGTCATTCGCGATTAGGGCTGCGATACGATGCTCGAAAGCGGCAGCACGGGGCGCGAGATACCCGCCCATGCTGTCGCCTCGAAGGGCGATTCGCTTTGGGTCAACGCCGGGCAGACCCAGCACAAAGTCAACCACGGGCGTTAGGACCTTCTCCCAGTCCGGCCGAAAAGTCAGGCCTTCCCGGTGCAGCGGCCCGGATTGTCCCGGTCCATCAAAGCAAAGAACGTGGTAGCCGCGCTCGACCGCCGCACGCGCACCGCTCCAATGCTTCTCCTCGGCTGAACCGTCAAAGCCAGTATGAAGGATGAGCAGCGGACGAATCTTACTGTCGACCCGATGAAAATAACCAGGAAGGGTCGTTTTCTCGTAGGGAATTTCAACAGGCTCGATAGGAACTTCATACAATGCGGCGGCGGCTTTGTAACAAGCGACCGAACATTCATATGCCCTAATAACACGCGGGTCCTTCGGATTTGCGTGCAGGAAGAATTCCGAGGACCGGTAGTAGCTGCATGCGCGAAGATAGCTGTCGCGGGCACTGACGCGGTGGTTTCGCCGAAGCTGTCCGTCGGCTTCGAGCGCAATACGATCAGCGATGCCATTCCACTGCTCGTACCAGCTCTCATAATCTCCCGCCCTTATTCGAGCGCTGGTTGCCAGCACTTCGCCAAAAGAAGCGGCACCATATTCGTCGGCGCCGAACATGCGAACCGTTTCGAACCAGAACTGTGCGTCAGTGGGGAAAAGAAACTGGGTCGGGGAATAGGTTTCAGAAGATTGGGAACTCTCGGTCATGGCTTCGCTCCTTTGGCCCAGCATACCGGAACACGTTCCGTTGCTGGTGTGGTCAGGTGACTAGCGCCAAGCGGCCCGCCAGGACGCGTTGATCCGAATTCGAACAACGTTCTGACTGTCGGATCTGGGCGCCTGCCCGCCCCATCCTTCGATAACGAACGGGATCTCCACGACCTCCCCCGCAGGTCGGCGTGATGGGGCGGAATTGCTCCGTGGCGCCCCAAGACTGTCAGCCTTCGCCCTCGCGCCGAACGCGACGACCGCACTGCTGGAGATGATCAGAAAGCTTCGACGGTCCAGCATATGATGCCCCATCTCACATTCCAGCCGGGCTTGGCCGAAGCCTTGTGTGAAAGTCCGGTTGCCCGGCCGACCGAGCCGCCCGTAAGACCAGGTTGTAGGCACGGGTGGTTTGGCGGTTGGAAAAGTTCAGGAGCGCAAGTTCGAAAGCTCGAGCCGGATCCGCCCCACCCGCCAGATAAAATTCGGCGCCATGATCAGCGAAGGCCAGGAGATGTCTCCCTAGAAGCGATTCGAACCCGCTTCGGGCGGCTGTCATAAAGGTTTCGGCACCTGCAGGATCTTCCGTTGCCTTCGCCACTTCCGATAGGCGCCAAAGGACTTCGGGGTCGCTGCTCGAATGCACGGCGCGCAACAGACATTCCGCCTCGTTGGTCTGCCCTTCGGCCAGCAGGATCTCCGCCAGATGCACCCTGGCTTTCACATAACATGGCAGATAGTGGAGAGCGACCCTGTACCATTGAGCGGCGCGTTCGGCGCAGGGTTCCGTACGGCGCTCTCCCCACAGCACTCCGAGTTCGAAGCAAGCCCAGGCAAGCGCAAAAGGCGATATTTCCCCGTATTCCCGGAGAGCGCGAAGAAAGGTTTGTTCAGCCGCATCGAATTCGCCCAAATCGCCAAGCAGTGCTCCGAGCGGAACCAACTCCTCCCAGAGTCCGGGCCGGATGGCGCGCTCGCGCCGCCTCGACAGAAGCCGCGCCATGTCGGTACCGGTAGCTTGGTCGATCGCCAGGGAGAGTCCCTCTACGCTCTCTGGCAGCGCCCCAAGCGCCTCTCCTCGCGCCAGGGCTGCTCTTGCGTCGCCAAATCGGTGAGTGGCGCTCGCCACCTGTGCAAGCACCATCCATGTCTCCGCCGCCTCGGGGTCTACTCGTAGAAGTTCATTCGCGAGTGTCTCCATACGATCAAAGGCGCTCGTGTCGCCGCAAAACTGGGCTGTGAGCAACTCCTGATCCAGGAGCGCAGCGGCCGCGGCAGACTGGGTTGGTGTTCGCCAGAACCGGGCCCAGCCATGAAGGCGAGCGCCCTCGAGATTGTGCGCGGCTATCGAGCCATGCGTCGCTTGCTTAAGATCAATCATGGACCAACAGTCTGCTCAAGGTGCAGCCGAGCCGAAACGCGCCTTCAAGCCTTCCAGACCGACCTTTTCCAAAGTGGTGACAATCGCCTTCACGACAGCATCCGGCTGCCCATCCGCCCAATACTGGATACGCCACTGCACCGAACAGCCAGTTCCGTGCGGCTTCACGTCGAGCATCCCTGTGTAGTCCGCGGCCGGGATCCCGCTGATCAAGGAGTAGCCATAGGATCTTTGACCAGGATCCATCGATTCCAAGCGCTCCACGATACGCTTTCCGTCAACCGTTTCGATTGTGCGCACCTGCCCAATGCCGGTACCGGCAGTGTCTATGTGGGCAATCAATGGATGCCACATGCCACCGAAGTCGCCTATCAACGCCCATACCGGTTCGGGCGACGCCAGCAGGTTCACAGTGGTGACCGCGGTCTGCAGTTGCGCATTGGGCGAGGCTAGGTAGGGAAAGGATTTGCTCGCAGCTTTGGTGGCGCTTGCCGCACCGCCCTGCATGAAAGGACCTCGGTCTCGGTTCACCAACCAGGTGAGCAAGATATCGAAATCATGCGTATCGATAGTCCGGCCGCCGCCGGTCTCATAAGCGACGCCATTGAGCGTACTCTTTTCAATTTCGAGAAAGCTCGTGTCCGTAATCGGTTTATGCACATCGAACAGCAAGAAATCATCGAGGAACACCTCGACGCTTGCCGCTATTTCCTCGGAGCTCCAGTCGGCCTTGCCGTCACGCATGTCGTAATTCTCCAGACTGTCCTTCAGCCGCCGTCGGAAAATCGGTTTGAATTCTTCGCGGATTGCAAACGGGGTCTGCTGATTCCACAGGTCACGGAGATCATCTGCTTCGACTAATCCCGGATTGTTCAGCCGCAGATTGGTTTGTTCCGGCCGGCCGATCCAATCGAACCGATGGGGGTTTAGATTAAGCAGACCCGGCGGTGACGGCACCGGAGTTGTCTCGGCCACCGCGGCGAACAATGAGCCGCTCTGCGGGTTTAGAACGCGCTGCGTATCGAACTCGAGGACAATCGACAGAACATTGTCGTGCTGCAGCAGATTCGGACATGGCGTCAACGAGTCCTTGCCTACGACCCAGGCGAGCAGAAAAGGATCCGACCGCAAGCCGGCAAAAATTCTGAAGACGCCATCGTCTGTTTTCGCGCCATCCTCGTCATCAACGGCGAAACGCAGTTGCTGGCCGCCTGGCAAGGTGCAGGTGCCGTGCTGCACCGGTCTGCCATCCGGTCCAGGCTCAAGGACTTCAAATCGGCAAGTGAAGCGGTACTCATCGGACGACGTCCGGAATTTCGACGCTGCGCCAAGTCCCACAACGGCAGCGGGGCGGATCGACAAGGTATAATCGCACGCATTCGAGAATAGAGCTGTGGCTCCGGCGGAAGGAAAGGCATTCACCGCAAACACCATACGGGCCGGATCTTCCGGGCTCGTGAAGGCGAATAGATCGGTAAGATCAACAGATGGATCTCCGATCTGCCGTGGGCCATCGATATGATCCGACATAGATGTTTCCGCTGCGATTGCGCCCGAAGAAGTAACAAGGTACTCTTGGAAGACTATAAATACTATGCCTCTCGAGCGAATAAAGCCATCCCGTGGAAACCCGCTCGCGCGAAGCGCACGACAACGCCACTTTCGGAATCAAAAGCGGAGGCCAGATGAAACGCAGGCTCCAATGTCTTTTAGTCGCGGCGGCCACACTGTCGGCTTCATCAATCACCTTCGCGCTGAGCGACACGCCAGCCCGGTCGGTCAGTCTCGATCAGAACATCGACCAGGCGACGCTGCATCGCTTCTATTTCACGGATCAAGGCACGCGCCTCATTCCTGCAGCCTGGCTCGACGCGCTCAAAGATGCAAACGGGGACCGGATCATGGATCCGGAAGCGCTGAGCGCTTTGGGCTTTTTATACGACGGCGTTAAGGACGACGCCAAAAATCCTTACGGCTGGCCAATTGGTTTCACAATCAGCGATCCGGCTAGGACCGGCGGAATCCCCATTGCTGGTCTTTCGTGTGCTGCTTGCCACACCGGTCAAATTGAATACCGGGGAACGTCGGTCCGGATCGATGGCGGCCAATCCATGATCGATCTGGCAGGCTTTGCCGGGCGCGTGCTGGGAGCCGTTTCTGCCCTGGCTCACGACAAGGCACGCTTTGTAGAATTCCGAAACGATGCAGTGAAGTCCGGTTACCCGGCAGACCGGATCGACAGAGACCTCGAAGAAGCCGTAGAGGCATTCAAGTCGCTCGGCGGCGGTCCCTCCTTCTATGAGCTGCACACGGTTGCAGCCGGCCGCGGGCGATACGATGCGGTGCAAGGCATCAGCAATCAAGTTTTCGGAGGTGATCTTGGCGTACCGTCCAACTCACAACCGCTCGACGCGCCCGTGACCTACCCGCAGCTCTGGGACATATGGCGTTTGAGCTGGCTGCAGTTCAACGGTTTCCTGCCTCCAAACTCGACCTCGCGCAACATCGGAGAAGCACTCGGCGTGCGTGCCAGGACGAACATCATCGATCCCCACACCGGCGAGCTTAATCCGGAGCCGTTGCGCTGGAAGACCTCCGTTCAGCTCGACAACCTCCTTTGGATGGAAAAGACCCTCGAGCGCTTGACAGCTCCCACGTGGCCAACGGAAGTCCTCGGTCCGATCGACGAAGCGAAGGCTGCGAAAGGGCGCGACCTTTTCGTCGATCATTGCGCCGGGTGTCACCAGATCAGGGAAACCCCGGACGGGCTATGGGATGTCGTTGTCGTGCCACTTAGCAAGATCGGGACCGATCCCAACCAAGCTACGCATTGGGCCGGGCGCACTTATGACGCCAGCAAGCTGGGAATGAGCAAAAACGCGACAGCGGTCGAGCTCGACGTTGCCATAAACGCGATACGTCGGCAGCTCTACGCGGAATTCAACACACCCAAAGAAGAGCAGGAGGCCGACGTCCAATTTCAGGCGCCTTGCGGCTACAAGGCCAGGCCGCTGATAGGAGTATGGGCAACACCGCCTTTCCTTCACAATGGCTCTGTACGGACGGTGTTCGATCTTCTGAGCGATACCCGGCCGGCCCGCTTTCGATTCGGCAGCCGCGAGTACGACCCGGCCCACTTGGGCTATACCGAAGACGATGCGCCAGGGTCGATGATGTTGGAGACTTCGATTGCCGGCAACCTGAACACAGGCCATTGGTGGACGGATGACACGCAACGCGCCGGACGGATCGGTCCAAAGCTCAGTGACGATGATAAATACGCATTGATCGAGTATTTGAAATCGGCGAACTACGAGAATTATCCACGGACCAAAGTCGACAAGGGTCGTGGCTTGCCTTGCGAGGACGACAAGGATTGGGCCAAGCGGGCTGCTGCGCCTTAGAACCGCGGGCACGCCCCGTAATTCTTGAAATGATACAACACCTGACTGGAACTGATGCGGGCCAACACCGGCATCAAGCGTGTCAGCTTTAGGTTGGGTCGGCGCCTTTGGTTCGGTCAGCGCGCTTTACGATCGTGCTCGTCGGCTTGGCTTAGCTCTCCATTAGATGGAAGCTTCAGGAACGCCGAGCATATGCAATCGATGCATGGCTGCCAGCATGAAACCGGCGGCTATTAGGAGCAGACCGAATGCGATTAATGGCAGGGGAATAAACAGTCCGGCCAGCGCACCGCCGATCATCGCACTCAGCGATTCCGCGCCCACCTGCAGCGCCTGGTTGTTGCCCATGACGCGGCCTTGACGTTCGGCCGAAACCGCATTGGCGAGTAGTGTGGGGCAGGAAGCAAGCGCAAGCGTTCCCATGAAGGTTGCCAGCCCGCCGGTAATCCAGATGGACGAGAGCTCGGCCGGCAAGGTCACCGACATCATAGCCAGTCCCGCCGCGACCGCGGCTGCGACGGCCAGCCGATGAAGGCCGAAGAATTTTGCAAGGGGAGCCATCGCGCCAAAACTGGCAATCGCCGAAATAACTGCCAGGCCGGAATAGATCAGCGTCGTCTGGTCCACGGTGGTATGCCAGCGGTCCACCATGTAGACGAGCACCATGCGGAAATAGCCGAACAGACCGAGATAGATCAGAAAGTTGATCAGATAGAGCAGCCGGATCGGACGGTCTGTGAAAACCGTGCCGAGATTGGTGAGAGCCGCGAACGCCTTGAACTGCCGGTCTGTGCCCGGCGGCAGCGTCTCGCGGAAACTGAGCCAGGTCCAGAGCACGGTTACGGCAAGCAACGGCGCCATTAGCCAGAAAGGCAAGCTCCAGCCGAGGTAGAGCGCCAGCTGGCCGCCGGCGACCGGGCCGGCGATATAGCCTAGACTTGATGAGGAATAGACCCAAGCGAACAGGCGCGGACGCTCGTCCGGTCCGGTCACGTCCGATATGGCGCTCTGGGCAACCGCGATGTTGGACTCGGCCAGGCCGCCGACTAGACAGCCAGCAGCGAGCATCGCGAGCGAACGCCACTCAATGCCAAGGGAGATCAGGACGTAGGCGGCCATCGTGACGAACAGGGAGACCAGGAGCACAGGCCTGCGGCCATAACGGTCAGACAGGGCGCCGATGACCGGCGATCCCAGGAACTGGCCGAGGGGATAAACCGCCAAGAGCATGCCTAGCACCATGCTTCGCCGCTCGGATGTTGTACCGGGGTCGAGAAAGCCGTTGTCTCCCATCAGCATTGGGATGAACAGCGTGATCATGAGCGAATAGCCGCAGAACCCGATGAAGGTCACCAGGTAGAGCGGTAACAACGCCTTGAGCTCGACGTCCTGCTTCATTGGCTCTCTCCCCTCGTGATCACGCTGCTCACTTGGAATACTGGCTCGAAAGCCCGCTCGTCCCAAATCGTCAAGTTAGTCCTTCGTTTTCATCCCGGACGACAGGAAAGCACCATCCGAAGCTACCATTGAATGGGCCGCCGGTCGCCCGGCGGTCGCCGGGGCCGATTACGTCCTCGACCCAGCAATGGTGCTCAAGCCTTGTAGAGCGACGCCATGCTCTCATGAAGCTTCATGGCGAGCGGCGAGGCGGCGTAAGCATCGGTGACGACCTCGATGTAGACACCGCTGTCTGCCTTGCCGGCTTGCTCCAACGCTTCGTCAAATTGCGCGCAGGTGGTGACGCGGGCCGTGAACCAGCCGTCGCAGCCAAGCGCATGCGGCAGCTCCGTGTAGCGCCATGGGGCGATGTCGTTGTAGGCGATCTCCGGATCCTTGCAGAGCAGCCGCTCGATCAGGTAGCCGTCATTGTTGAGCACGAAGACGACCGGCTTCAGCCCCAGCCGGCCGAACTGGCCGATCTCCTGCGCGGTAAGCTGGTGCGAACCGTCGCCGGTGACCAGCACGACGCGGCGGTCGGGTGCGGCCGCAGCGGCGCCTACGGCGGCGGGCGTCGCCCAGCCGATCGAGCCCCAGAGCGTCTGATTATGAAAGGTAGCGCCCTTCGGTATCAGCGCGAAACCAAGACCCATCGAGGCCGTGCCCGTCTCGCCGATCACGATGTCGTCGGGCTTCAGAAACTCGGCCCAGCGTGGATAAAGCGCCTCCACGGTGATCGGATCATTGCCCTTGCCCGATTTGGCGCCGAGCGAGACGGCGGGAATGCGCCTCCAGTTGCGCTTCGTCAGCTTTTTCGACAGCGCCCCAAGCACGCCCCCCAGCTCGATATTGGCGTAGGTCTTGCCGCCGACATGGACATGATGATGGCCGATGGAGATAGTCCTGGCTGGGTCGAGGCGAGCGGTGAAGGCGCCGGTGTTGAAGTCGGACGCCAGCGTGCCGATGGCCAGCACCTGGTCGCATCCTTCGACGAAGCCGCGCACCTCTTCGCTCATGATCGCTCCGTCATACATGCCCATGAAGCCCGCCTGCTGCTCATCGAGCACGGACTTGTCCATGAACATGGTGGCGAAGGGCAGGCCAGACTTGTCGATGACCGCTTGCATCGCAGCCTTGAGGCCGCTGCGCGCAATCAGGATGCCTGGCAGCACGCAGGCCGTCTCGGCCTTGTCGAGTGCGGCCACGATCGCTGCGATGGCTGCTTCGAGTGCTTCGGCATTGCTTCCAGGTGCACGGATCGGCTCGGCCGAGCCCAGCACCGGCTGGTTGGCATAATCGGCAGGGAAAACCATGTAGACCGGCCGGCGGTGGAACAGCGCTTCGGCGATCAGCCGCTCGGTCTCATAGGCAACATTTTGCGGAGTCATGACCGCATGGGCGCAGACCACCGGCTCGCTCATGCGGTGGAACAGATCATATTCGCCGTTGCCCAGCGTGTGATGCATGGCCCGGCGGGACGTCTGCACGGCCATGCCCGGTGCCCCGACCAGGTGGAAAATCGGCAGGTGCTCGGCATAGGCGCCGGCAATGCCATTGATGGCGCTGAGCTCGCCGACGCCATAGGTGGTGCAGAGCGCTGCCATGCCCTTGATGCGGGCATAGCCGTCAGCGGCGTAAGCCGCGTTGAGCTCGTTGGCGCAGCCGATCCAGCGCATGGCGGGATCGTTGCAGATGGCGTCGTTGACCGGGAAGGCGTAGTCGCCCGGAACACCGAAGACATCGCAAATGCCGATCGCCTTGAGACGCTCGAGCACGTGCTGGACTACAGTAAGGGTCATTGCTGCCTCCTTTGACGCAATGTTGCTGGCCCCGAACAGGTCCTGCTCATCGACCTAGGCCGAGATGTTCGGACGTTCGACTGATGGCCAGGGCTTTCCGAGCGCACGAACTGGCTGCTGTCCCTGGCGAAGAATTCCGTCTCCCATGACCAGGATGCCCGTCGGATAGAACTGAAGCTGCGGATGGCACTCCTCATAGAGCCGATGCGCCGCAATGGATGAGCGAGGCTGCTGCCGCAGCCTCGTCCATCCTGCTGACGACAGGCGCAAAGGCACGTCGACAGATGAATCGAACAGAGACTTGTCATCATCATCAGTAAGATTCCGTACGCTGCGCTTGCGATGCATTCCCACCGCCAGCGCCTCCAGCAGTGGACCAGCTCACTGCAATCTTTTCACAGATGGCGGAGCGCTAGGCCAGGTTTGTTCTGATCCTGGTAGGATTACACAATACTATCTTCCCACCGCAAGTCATGTCTGCGATCATGGGCAATACGCCGATAAGCATTTTGAGTTATGGATCAAGAGCAACAACGCTATCTATCTTCAGATGCAACGGTCGAGCGGACCTTCCACGCTCTGTAAACAAACGGCGTCGGAAGGACATTCACCCGGCGCGAAGTGCGTGATCACTACAATTCTAACAATGGAGATTAGCCGTGCAAAGACTCGATATGTTGCTCATAGCCTTTCGCTACACTTTTCTCTTCTCAACCGGACTGATCTCGACGGCAGGGGCGAATGCCGCCTCCTTCAACTGTCAACACGCGCTTCTGCCGGCTGAACAGACTATCTGCTCCAATGCCAATCTCAGCAGACTCGATGAACAGACCGCCGGCATGTACTTCATCATCACGGGAAGCGGCGCGCCGGCGGCAACTGTCTCGCAGGCGAAGGCTGCGCAAAGCCAGTTCCTCCGCCGTCGCAACGCCTGCGGTGCGAATGTGGACTGCCTCGTCGGCGCCTACACGGACCAGATGATGTACCTCAAGAACGTCAAGAGCAATCTGGGACTTTAGCGTCGCGGCGGGACCAGGGGCCGAGCAGAAAGGCTTCGGGCCGAGCAGGACGGATGTTCAAAATCGTTGCGCGACTTCGATTCACCGGAACGGAAAATGAGGATTGCGAGATGAAGCTGCTTTTCATTTCCATGGCCAATAGGCGGCCAGCCGTTATCGTCCTTGCCTTGTGTCTGTTGCTGGCTGGCAATCTCGCTGCGCGAGCGCAGGACGCGTTTTATGAGGCTTCGCCGCAAGAGGTCCTGGCCCCCCCTGGAACCATTATCCGGCAAGAGCGGCTGTTCGTTGGCCTTTTCCTTTCGGCGAAAGCCTACCGCGTACTCTACAGATCGACCGGGCTCAAGGGCGAACCGATCGCAGTCTCCGGCACGATCGTGGTTCCGACGGGAGCAGCGCCCGCCGGCGGAAGGCCGATTGTGGCCTGGGCGCATCCGACATCGGGCATTGTTCCGCGCTGCGCGCCGTCGCTCGCGTTGTTCAAGTTCCAGCAGATCCAAGGTCTCCGGGACATGGTAAGGCACGGCTACATCGTCACGGCGACCGACTATCCCGGGCTCGGCACGCCCGGTCCCCATCCTTATCTCGTTGGAATGAGCGAAGGCCGCGCGGTGCTCGATTCTCTGCGTGCGGCTCGAAACCTATCGGACGCGGAGGCCGGATCGCAGGTTGCAGTCTGGGGTCACTCGCAAGGCGGCCAAGCCGTCCTCTACGCCGGCCTTTTGGCCAAGCGATATGCGCCCGAGCTGCGCCTGGTCGGGGTTGCCGCGGCTGCGCCGGCGACTGATCTCGGAACCCTGCTGCGCGATGATTTCGCGACGCCGGGCGGCAAGAACCTTCTCGCCATGACGTTGTGGTCCTGGGCACGTGTCTTCGGCGCGCCCATCGACAAGGTCGTTCTTCCAGCAGCTCGGCCCGTGGTCAACCGCCTCGCTGAGGATTGCATAGAGTCGCCCATCGACATCAAGCCGCGGGCCGAGATCGGCAAAGAGCTTCAGCAGCGCTTTCTGCGGGTCAAGAATCTAACCAGCCTGCAACCGTGGCGGTCGCTGCTTGCCCAGAACACAATCGGCATTCTGCCCAGCAACATCCCGATTTTCCTGGCACAGGGTGAGGCCGACACCACCGTCGATCCCGCGGTGACCCAACACTACGCAAAGCGGCTTTGTGCAGCCGGCAGCCCGGTCCAATTGGTGATGATGCCGAAAGTCGGACACGCACTCGCTGCCGATAGAAGTGCGAAAGCGGCGGTCCAATGGATATCCGAGCGATTCACGGGCGGCCCCCCGCCGAACAACTGCGGGAGCTGACCGCAGTCCAACTGGTTTGCACAAACTCGTGTAAGCAAATAGGAGCACTCCATTGAGCTCTGTCGTCCTCGGGGGAATCGTTTTCCTTTGCCTGTTCGGAGCCGCATTGTTTGGCATGTTGCTTAGGCCCCGCCTTCCGGAGCACCATCTAAGCACCGACTCCAAGGATACGATCAGGCTCGCCACCGCGATCGTAGGAACGCTTTCGGCGCTCGCTCTCGGCCTGCTGATCGCTTCGGCAAAGTCCGATTACGACGATGCCGACGCGGAACTTCGTACGTCGGTCGGCCACGTTGTGCTGCTTGACCGTGTCATGGCGCATTATGGCCCCGAGACCCAGGAAGCGCGTCGCTTGCTTCGCAAGCTCGTCGTGGCGCGGCTCAACCAAACCTGGACCAACACGGACAACCAGGGTTCAGCCGACGACGCGTCGGTTTTCGATGCCGGGGTCGAGCCCGTGCAGGACCTGCTCCGGGCACTGTCGCCGGGAACCGATGGCCAGCGCTGGCTGCAATCGCGGGCACTCGAAGTCAGCGGTCAAATTGCCGAGGCTCACTGGATGCACATGGACGCCGGGAGCGAAGGGCTACCATGGCCCTTCGTAACGATATTGGTGTTCTGGTTGGCCGTCCTGTTCGCCACATTCGGTCTTTTGGCGCCACGCAACATGACGGTCGGGCTCACCTTGTTCATCTGCGCGCTGTCGGTTGCAGGGGCGGTTTTTCTGATCGTCGATATGGCGAATCCTTATCTCGGATTGATCTATATTGGCGACGCTCCTCTGCGAAGTGCCTTGGTGCAGCTCGGACGGTAGTGCACCGCGAAGATCGGGCGGAACCCACCTCGCAATATGAACCTGATCCGCCTAGATTTCGTCCAACGGGGCGAGGTATTTTGTTGGTATCGGAGAACCTGTTGATATCGAAGCACCAACAGGAGGTCCTATAAACGGCTCTCTCCGACGTGAAATGCTGCACGGTTTGCGTCCAGTTCCAGAGGCCGCGGCGAGGGCGCCGAGCCTGACCGCTTTCCTGGAATTGCCCTAGATCACCGCTTCCTCAAGGAACGGCTCGTTGCGCGGGATTCTTTCATAGCAGAACGGCGACAGGTCGAGCGTCTGAAAGGCGCCGTGGACGATCAGCTCCGAGACCGCCCGGCCCACCGCCGGCGACTGCTGCAGGCCGTGGCCCGAAAAACCGTTGGCGAACATGAAGTTCTTCACCTCGGGGTGGAAGCCGACGATGCCGTTGTGGTCGAGCATGTTGTATTCATAGTGGCCAGTCCAACTGGTCTGGACTTTCAAGGCGTCGAAGGCCGGAATGCGGTGCCACAGCGCCGGCCAGATATAGTCGTCGAACTCTTCAAAGTGCATCTCGAAGTCGTCGTAGTCGGCCGGCCCATCGCCCTGCGGCGTGTTGCCGGTGAGGAAGAGCTCGCCTTCCGGACGCACGAATGTGCCGGAAAGGTCGATGACGTTCGGCATCCTACCGGGAATCGGATTGGCGCTGGCAAAGACGAAGCTGTAGCGCTTGTAGGGCGCGACGGGGATGGAAAGCCCGGCCATGGCGGCGACCTGCTGCGCTCTGGGGCCGGCGGCGTTGACCAAGGTTCCGCAAGCGACCGTTTCGCCGGTTGCGACGCGAGCCGAGACGACCCGCCCATCGACCACATCCAGTCCTGTCACGGCATTGTCGATATATTCGACGCCGCTCGCGCGGGCAGCGCGGCGGAAGCCGTTGAGCAGGCCCATGGAATCGAACCAGCCCTCTTCCCGGGACCCCCACGAGCCGCCGCCGAGATCGTCGACATTGAGCCACGGAAAACGCTCCTTCAGCGGACCCGGTTCGAGAAAGACCGTATGAGCGCCGAGGCTGCGCTGCAGCTCGACCCGCTCCTTGGCCGCTTCCACGCCTTCAGGCGAGCAGCAATAGAGATATCCGTGCTCGCGAAAGCCGAGGTCGGGCGCCGGTTCGTTTTTGTAGAAAGGCGCCATCCGCTCCTGGAAGCCGCGGATGATCTCGATGCCGAACTGGCTGATCTTCACATTGATCGGGTTGGAGTATTGCTGGCGGATGGCGCTGGTGGAGAGCGCCGTCGAGGAGAACTCATAGCTTGAGTCACGCTCCACCACGAGGATCGAGGCGCCGCTGCCCAGCGCCTGGCTCAGCCAGTAGGCCGTCGACGAGCCGATGACGGCGCCGCCGACGATGACGATGTCGTAGGCGCTGCGCGACGGTGCTTTGTAAGGGGGGATCGCCAAGGCTGTCACTCCGCTCTACTGGTTGAACGAGGCGATCAGAGCATCCGAACCCCGCGCCAGCAGACCGAGGTCGGAGCCCACCGCAACCATCGTGAAGCCGTCGGCGAGATAGCGGTCGGCATCGGCCTTCACCGGAGCCAGGATGCCGCTGGCCTTGCCTGCCGACGCAGCGGCTTTGCGAACGGACGATATCGCCTGCTGCACGTGCGCCGCGCCGGGATTGCCCATCGCGCCCATATTGGTGGAAAGGTCGCCCGGCCCGACGAAGAGAACATCTACCCCGTCGACCGCCGCGATCTCGAAGGCGTTGGCGACACCAGTCTCGTCCTCGATCTGCACGGCAAGCAGCTGCTGTTCGCGCGCTTTTGCATGATAGCCGGCGATGCGGCCGAAGGCGTTGGCGCGGTGGCCGACCGAAAAGCCGCGGAAGCCGCCGGGAGCATAGGTCATGGCCGCGACGATGGAGCGCGCCTGGTCGGCCGTCCGCACATTCGGGATCATCAGGCTGCGAGCGCCGACATCCAGCGCTTGTTTCATGAGATTCGCATCGTCCGACGGCAACCGTACCACCGCCTCACAGGGGAACGCCGCCGCGACCTGAAGCTGCGCCATGATGCTGCGCAGATCGTTCGGGCTGTGCTCGCCGTCGACCAGCAGCCAGCCCGCTCCGGAACCCGCGACGACCTCGGTGGTGAGTGCCGAAGCCAGCGAGCACCAGATGCCTATATGAGCTTGGCCGGCCTTGACGGCCGCCTTCAGCGAATTGACGCGCTCCTGCATTTCGGTCGGTCTCCCACGAGAAGAAGGTGGATTGAAATTTGTATGATGTCCTATATCATATGCCTCGATTGGACCGCAAGGCGCTCTGACGTCGTACAGGAGTTGCACATGCAAATCGGCTTCATCGGGCTTGGCGTCATGGGCGCGCCGATGGCGCGGCATCTCGCCGATGCCGGGCATGAGACCGTCACTGTCCTGAACCGCTCCCCTCTTCCAGAGGACCTGAAAGCAACGGTCGTCGCCTCCCCCGCCGAGGTGGCGCGGATGTCCGAGATCGTCATCACCATGCTGCCCGACACGCCCGACGTGGAACGCGTCCTGCTCGGGCAGAACGGCGTTCTGGAAGGGCTGTCAGCCGGCAAGCTGGTGATCGACATGAGCTCGATCAGCCCGATCGCCACGGCCGAGCTCGCGGCAAAGATCAGGGAAGCAGGCGCCGGCTATCTCGATGCGCCGGTCTCCGGCGGCGAGGTCGGCGCCAAGGCGGCGAGCCTGACCATCATGGTCGGCGGGCCGGTTGCGGAGTTCGAGCGGGCGCTGCCGATCTTCGAAAAGCTCGGCAAGAACATCACGCTGATCGGTGAGCAGAACGGCGCGGGCCAGACCTGCAAGATCGCCAACCAGATCATCGTCGCTCTCAACATCGAGGCCGTCGCCGAAGCGCTGGTCTTTGCCGGCAAGGCCGGTTGCGACCCGGCCAGGGTCCGCAGTGCGCTGATGGGCGGCTTTGCCTCCTCGCGCGTGCTCGAGGTGCATGGCGAGCGCATGATCGCCCGCAGCTTCGCGCCGGGTTTTCGTATCCGGCTGCACCAGAAGGACCTCAATCTCGCGCTGGAAAGCGCGCGGGCGCTCGGCGTCGCCCTGCCAGGCACGGCAACGGCGCAGCAGCTGATGAATACCTGTTCGGCCCGGGCGGGCGGGGCGGAAGCCGACCATTCGTCGCTCGTGCGGGCTCTCGAGATTCTGAGCGACCACGAACTCTCAAACGGAAAGGAATAACCGATGCGCGGAACCGGCAAGGCCGACGTCTTCGTCATGCTGGCCCATCCCGTGGGCCATGCGAAGAGCCCCGGTATCTTCAACGAAATCTTCGAGCAGAAGGGGCTCGACAGCCTGATGGTGCCGTTGAGCTGCCGTCCGGAGGACTTCGATACTTTTTGGGCCGGCATCACGGCGGCGGAAAACATCCGCGGCGTGATCGTTTCGGTGCCGTACAAGGTCGCGGTCTACCACAAATGCGCGGCCGCCCATGACCGCGCCGCGCGCGTGCGGAGCGCGAATTCCGTGCGCCGGCAGGCTGACGGCAGCTGGTATGCCGACAATTTCGACGGCGTCGGCTTCATCGACGGATTGAAGGCGGGCGGGCACCAGATCGCCGGCAAGCGTATTCTCCAGGTCGGCGCCGGCGGCGCGGGCGCCTCGCTGACCTACTGTCTTGCCGAAGAAGGCGCGGCCGAAATCCGTTTGACCGATATCGACAGGGAACGCGCGCAAAAACTCGCTGCGCTGGTCAATGAGGCTTTTCCCAACTGCCGCATCGAGGTGGGAGAGCCCGATCCATCCGGCATGGACATGGCGATCAACGCCACGCCGTCCGGGCTGAAGGCCGGCGATCCATTGCCGATGGATGTGAGCAAGCTGACGCCGCAGATGACGATCGTCGATATCATCATGGAGCCGGCCGAGACGCCGCTGCTCAAGGCGGCGAAGGCGATCGGCTGCCGCATCCAGCCGGGCCGGCCGATGATGGATTTCCAGGTCGAGGCCATGGCCGCATTCTTCGACATCGAACGGAAGGACCGCCGCAATGGCTGACGTGTCGACCGCCGTCGTCATCGGCGGCACGTCCGGCATCGGCCGCGCGATCGCCGAGCGCTTCGCCGAGGATGGATATCACGTGGTCGTCGCCGGCCGAGACACTGTTCGCGGCAAGGAAGCGGCGAGCGCGTGCGAGAGCATAGGCGCGCCACGCGCGCCCTTCGTCCAGACCGATATCGGCGATCCCGCCTCGGTAGAAGCGCTGGCGCAGGCCGTCGGCGATGCCTTTGGCACGCCGCATGTCTTGGTCAATTGCGCCGGCATCCTGCAGAGCGGCAAGCATGTGCTCGACCAGGACCTCGCCGAAGACGAGCAGATGTGGCGCATCAACTATCGCGGCACGCTGCTTGGCTGTCAGGTATTTGGGCGGCTGATGTCGGCCGCCGGGCGCGGCGCGATCCTCAATGTCGGGTCGCTCGCCTCTTTCGCGCCGCTGTCGCTTCCTGCTTACACGCCTGGCAAGCATGCGGTGCTGGCCCTCACCCAGATCCTGGCCGCGGAGCTCGGCCCGCATGGGGTTCGCGTCAACGCCGTGGCGCCCGGCTACACGCTGTCGGACGGACTGAAGGCGAAGATCGCCAAGGGTGAACGCAACCCGGAAGCGATCCAGGCCACGACTGCGCTGCGCCGCTTCGTCGAGCCACGCGATGTCGCCGAGGCGGCCTTGTTCCTCTGCTCGGATCGCGCGGCCTCGATCACCGGCGTCACGCTTCCGGTCGATGCCGGCTGGCTCGTCCAGGCGCCTTACGCGCAATATTTGCAAGGCAATCCCATCCGGCAGACGCCGGCAATCTGAAAGGCATACCGTGAGCGATATCCAGCGTTTCGACTTCGACACCCGCATCCATCACGGCGTCATCCACAACGGCACGCCCTACCTCACCGGCCAGGTGGCGAGGCCGGGCCAGTCCGCGGCCGACCAGATGCGCGAGGTGCTCGGCAAGATCGACGCTCTGCTCGCCAAGGCCGGCACCGACAAGACCCGTATCCTGCACGTCCAGATGTGGCTGGACGACGTGCGGGATTTCGATGAAGTGAACACGGTGTGGGACGCCTGGATGCCGAAGGAGCATGCGCCGGCGCGCTCTTCCGGCGAAGGACGGATGGCCAAGCCCGGCATGCTGGTCGAACTGATCGTCACCGCGGCGGTTTGAACCGTCTTGCCGGTTCGGGCATCATCCCGAATCTGAACCTGAACGGAAGGACCTCAATGACGAAGCGCAAGCCGCTTTCCACCGTGGTGGCGGAGAGCCTGGCCGAAAAGATCCGCTCCGGTGAATTGCAGCCCGGGGCGCAATTGCCGACCGAAGCGGAGCTTTGCGCCGAATATGATGTCAGCCGCACCGTGGTGCGCGAGGCGGTGGCGCGCCTGCGTTCGGAGGGTATGGTGGTGCCGCAGCAGGGACGCGGCATGTTCGTCAGCGAAACGCCGACCCCGCGCAATTTTTCGATCCCCGACGAGGCGCTGCGCACCCTGCCGGAGACCATCGCTTTGCTCGAGCTCAGGCTGAGCGTGGAAGTGGAATCGGCAGGGCTCTGTGCCGAACGGCGGACCGACAAGGAGGCCAGCAATATCCGATCAATGATGGAGCAGATCGACGCGCAGCAGGCGGATCCCGCCGCCGTCCAGATTCACTACGACTATGATTTCCACCTCGCGATCGCCAAGGCGGCGCGCAACGAGTTCATCCACGGCTTCCTCGCCTATCTCGGGCCGATGATCGTGCCGCGTTTCCAGCTCGGCTATGTCGTCGAGCAGGCGCTCAAGGACAGCTACTACGCGCGCATCCACAGCGAGCACAAAGCCATCGTCGACGCCATCGAAAGGCAGGACGGCGGCAAGGCCCGGCAAGCCATGCGCAAGCATCTGCAAAACAGCTTGGGTCGCGTGCGCGCGCTGGCGAAGGCGTCGGGGATCGAGGCGACGGACGCCGAGCAAAAGGCCGCCGCGGCTTCGCTGTTCACGCGGATGAAAAGGCCACCGCCGACAGGGGATAGGCCTCGATCCTGAACAAGCAAACCGTCACGCGGTTGCGAAAGCCATGTTTTGCTTCGCCTGGCGGCCGGATTCTGCTCTCTCGCCGTTAAAGGCACTGTTTTTCTTCGGTTTGCGGCCTCGCGGATCACGCGTGCAGCACGGAACGTTTCGGGCGGCGAAAACCGTTTCGAAAGTTTATCTTTCCTTTTTGCTGCTTTTCTTGGTTTCGCGGCATCGGCCCAAGCCGCAAACTGAGCATCAAGCAACCGGGGAAGCCCTACGTGACGACAGCCTTCATCACAGGTGCGACGAGCGGCATAGGGCGCGCCATGGCGGTCGCCTTGAGCGATGCCGGCTACGAGGTCTATGCGGTCGGGCGCAGCAAGGCGGCGCTTAAAGAACTGCAGGCCGAGCGCCCGGGCATCGTGCCGATCGCCGTCGATGTCACCGATCGCGAAGCACTGGAATCGGTGCTGGCGGGCCTCACCATCGACGTCTTGATCAACAATGCCGGCATCATGCCGCCGCTCGGCAATTTCGCCGACATGAAAATCGCCGACATCGACACCACGCTCGAGGTGAACCTCAGCGCGGCGATCCTGCTCACCCGGCTCGTCGTGCCGCAGATGCGCGAGAGGCAGTCCGGCCACATATTGTTCACCGGTTCGGTCGCGGGGCCACGCCGCATTCTCCAACATTGCCGTCTATGCCGCCACCAAGGCGGCCATCTCCGGTTTTGCCGGCGCGCTGCGCGCGGACCTCTCCCCATCCGGTATCCGGGTCACCGAGATCGTCCCCGGCCGTGTCGAGACGCAGCTCTACAACGACATCCTCGACACCAAGGCGCGCGAAGCCATGTACGCCAGCAAAGTGGTGCAGCCGGATGACGTGGCCAGGATGGTCGTCGGCGTGCTCGCGCTCCCCGCATGGGCCGACGTTACCCGTTTCGACATCATGCCGACCTGGCCGACCTCGCCGAGTGGCACCAAGTAGGGAACACTGGAATGAAAGACCTTTCCGTTCTGATCGTTGGCGGCGGCGCCGGCCTCGGCGCCCTTCTCGCCCGCATGGCCGTGGAGGCCGGGGCGGCGAAGATCGGCATCATCGACATCAACAAGGAAGCCGCCGACAGCGCGCTCGAGCCGGCAAAGGCCAAGGGCCTGCCGGCGGCGGCTGCCACTTGCGACATCCAGGTCGGCCCGCAGTGCCACGCCGCCTTCGACACCATCGCCGCGAAGCTCGGGCGCGTCGACACGCTGATCAATTGCGCCGCGATCTATCCGCGCCGGCCGCTGCTCGAAATCACCGACGCCGAGTGGGACGCCTCCAACGGCATCAACATCAAGGGCACCTACCATATGATGGTGGCGGCCGTTCGCCACATGCAGGCTCAAGAGCCGAAAGCCCAGGTGCGCGGGCGGATCGTCAACCTGACATCCGTCGACGCCTTCAAGGCGCATCCGCAGAACGCGCATTACGCGGCCACCAAGGCCGCCGTCGTCAGCCTGACGCGCTCCTTCGCCCATTACGTCGCCAAGGACGCGATCCTGGTGAATTCCGTCGCCCCTGCCGGCATGGCCACCGAGAAAGCGAAGGCGCTCGGCTTCCTCGAGGAACTGGCCAAGGCAAGCCCCCTGGGCCGCGGCGCCGAGCCGACGGAAATCGCCGAATGGGTGCTGATGACCGGTGGACCCAAGAACACCTACATGACCGGCGAAAACGTCATCGTTTCAGGCGGTTACATCTACGCCTGACCACATCGCCAGCCGGGCGCGGCTGATGGCCAGCAGTGCATGACCGACGGAGTCTCGAACGAAAGGAGGCGGAATTCACCATGACCGGCAAGCTTCGCCTTCCCTCGCTCAACGCTCTGCGCGTCTTCCACGCGGTCGTGCAGCACAAGAGCTTCCGCCAGGCCGCGGATGAGCTGCTGGTGACGCCGCAGGCCGTCGGCCAGCAGATCAAGCTCCTGGAAGACACGCTGCAGGTCACTTTATTCGAGCGTAAGGGGCGTTCGATCGAATTGACGGAGTCGGCGATCCTGCTCTCGCACTACGTCAAGGCCGGTTTCGACGAATTCTCCGAAGGCGTGCGCCGCGTCACCAAGTCCAACTACCGCGATCGCATCAACCTCAATGCCAGCCCCTATTTCGCCACGCATTATCTGCTGCCGAGGCTTTCGCTCTTCCGCGAGATCCTGCCGGGCGCGGACCTTCGCCTGACCACGATGGTGGACCTGCCCGACTTCGGGCGCGACGACATCGATATGACCGTGCAGTGGGGCTACGGCAACTGGCCCGACTACGAGACCACGCTGCTTGTTCCGGACCCGAAGATCATCTGCTGCACGCCGGCAATCGGCGAAAAGATCAAGTCGGCGCAGGATCTGACGCGGTTCACGCTGCTCGATACCGTCAAGTCGAAGCGTCTCTGGCCGGACATCTTGCGCCATCTCGCCGTCGAGCTCACGGAAGGTGATCGGAGCATCGGCTTCGACGATGCGGCGACCATGCGCCGCGCGACCCTGCAGGGCATCGGCATCGGCCTCGTCTCCGTCATCGACGCCGAGGAAGACCTGAAGTCGGGTGCGCTGGTTGCGCCGCTTGGGCGCGCCGCTCTTTCCGACATGAAGCCCGAGGAGGTCCCGGGCTTCTACCTTGTCATGCCGCGCGGGCATCTGCGCGTGAAGGCGGTGGCCGCCCTGCATCGCTGGCTGGTCCAGCAGGATTGGGGAAGCGACCTCAAGCTTTTGCCGAAACCGATCCCGCTTACCGACTAGGAGCGGGTTGGCAACCGGGGTCCGAACCTGTTCGGGCCTCCAACAACAAGAACAAACGAACCTCAACAGTGGAGACAACTGACATGAAAATGATCAAATGGGGGGCCGCAGCCATGGCCCTGGGCCTCGTTCATATGGCTGCGCCGGCCGAGGCCGCCGGCGGCAAGACGCTGGAGACCGTGAAGGCACGCGGCGTTCTGAACTGCACCGGCCATGACGGCTCCTATCTCGGCTTTGCCGAAGTGGACGACAAGGGCAACTGGAAGGGCATGGACATCGACCTTTGCAGGGCGGTAGCGACCGCCGTGTTCGGCGATCCGGCGAAGCTGAAGGTCGTGCCGATCAGTTGGGCGCAGCGCTGGCCATCGCTCCAGTCGGGCGACGTCGACATCATCATCAAGGCGTCCGGCGGCACGCTCAGCCGCGACACCGAGCTCGGCCTGCAATTCTCGATGTCCTACTATCTCGGCACGACCAAGGTGATGGCGCACAAGGAGCTCAACCTGAAATCGCTCAAGGATGCCAATGGCGGCACGATCTGCATTCCCGCCGGCACCTCGCAGGAGCAGCAGGTCGCCGCCTATGCCCAGAAGCTCGGCATCAAGCTTGAGCCGGTGCTGATCGAAAAGACCGAGGAGCTCGAGCAGGCCTATTTCTCCGGCCGCTGCGATCTCTATGCGCAGTGGGGGCCGACACTCGCCATCGCCCGCATCGCCAAGAGCAAGGTCGAGGACCATGTGATCCTTCCCGACGTGCTCGCCGTCGAGCCCGAGGTCATGATCATGCGCCAGGGCGACGACAACTGGGTCGACATCGCCAACTGGACGCTGAGCACCTTGATCTTCGCCGAGCAGGAAGGCATCACCTCCAAGAATGTCGACGAGATCAAGGCCAAGCCGACCTCGCCGCAGGTGGCGAAATTCCTCGGCGTCACGCCCGGCATGGGCAAGGGCCTCGGGCTTTCCGACGACTGGGCCTACAACGTCATCAAGAAGGTCGGCAATTACGGCGAGATCTTCGATCGTGATCTCGGCAAGGACTCGCCCTACAAGATGGATCGCGAGCTGACCAATTTGTGGAGCAATGGCGGCGTCCTGTTCCCGCTGGTGATCGATTGACCCCCTGGTGATCGACTGATCCGTTCCTAACGCATCCGCTTTGAGCTCCCCCGGCTGCCTGCCCGGCGGAGCCGGCGCCAATTCGGGAAGATCCTGATGGTCAGCCTGCTGAGAAATCAGAAGGTCCGCAACACGCTGTTGCAGGTCCTTTTCGTCGGCTCACTTGCCGCAATGGTCCTTGCCTGCGTGATGATCGCCAGGCGCAACCTCGCCGACCAAGGCATCACCTCCGGCTTCGACTTCCTGTTCAAGTCGACGGGCTGGGACGTGAACTTCTCGCTGCTGCCGGCCAACGCCAACGATCCCTATTGGTGGTTCTTCCTGATCGGCATCATCAACACCCTGTTCCTCGGAACCACTGGCCTTGTCCTGGCAACGATCGTCGGCACGATCGTGGGCCTGGCGCGGACCTCGTCCAACGAGCTGGCGCGGTTGCTCGGCCGCACCTATGTCGACATCTTCCGCAACATCCCGCTGATCCTGCAGGTCTTCTTCTGGTATGCGGTCATCACGCATCTGCCGACGCCGCGAGCCGCGCATGAGGCTTTCGGCATGCTGCTGACCAGCCGTGGTCTCTATGTGCCTATTCCCAATGTCGGCGGAGCGGCGCTGGCCGCAGCGATGCTTGCCGTCATCGCGGCAATCGCCCTGCCGGTCTGGCTTGGCCGGACACCCCGCCTCAATCAGCCGTTTGGCGAACGCTCCACCATCCAGCTCGCCGGCGCGACGGCGGCACTGGCTTGCGCCGCCGTCATTCTCGCGGTCGGCCGCCTGCCGGATCTGCCGCTACTCGACTTCCCCGCCTTGCAGGGCCTCAATCTCAAGGGAGGCATGCGCATTCCGCCGGAATTTTCCGCGCTGGCCATCGCCATTGCCATCTATGGGGGCTCCTACATCGCCGAGATCGTGCGCGGCGGCTTCAAGGCGGTCGGCAAGGGTCAGATGGAAGCGGCGCTTTCGTTGGGCCTGAGCCCTTGGCGCGTCTTCACGCTGGTCAGGCTGCCGCTGGCGCTGCGCGCCATGCTGCCGATCCTCGCCAACCAGTATGTCTGGCTGATGAAGGCAACCACGATGGGCATTGCAGTGGGCTTCACCGATTTCTTCATGATCGTGGCGCTGACGATCAACCACTCGGGCCAGACGCTCGAGGTGATCGGCATTCTGATGGCCGGCTTCCTCGCCATCAATCTCAGCCTCGCCGCGGTGTTCAACCGCATCAACAAGGCCATCGCCCTCAAGGGCAATCAACTGAGGGGATGACAGAGATGGAGATGATCGTTGTCGCTCCCCCTGCCCCGGGCAGGCTCGAAGACCTGAAGCGCCGCTTCTTCGCGACGCCGCTTCAGGCGCTGCTGTCGCTGGTATCCCTGACGATCATGGCCTTCATCGTCTGGAAATTGCTCGACTGGGCCGTCTTCTCAGCCGTGTTCACGACCGGCGGCGGGCCCGAGGCCTGCCAGGCGGCGGCCGGCGCCTGCTGGTCGGTCATCACCGCCCGGTGGCGCATCATCCTGTTCGGCCTCTATCCCTTCGAGGAGCAATGGCGCTCCGCACTTGCCTGCGTCAGCGTGGTGGTCATGACGGTGCTGAGCTGCATGCCGGCCTTCTGGACCGGCCGCCGCATCGCCCTCGTCTGGAGCGTAGGGACAGGCCTCTACTATGTGCTGATGAAGGGCGGCGTGCTCGGCCTGCCCTATGTCGGCGAGGAGGCCTGGGGCGGGCTGGCGCTCACCCTCTTCATCTTCGTCACCACCTGCCTGATCGGCTTCCCGCTGGCGATCTGCCTGGCTCTCTTGCGCCGCTCGGACCTGCCTTGGATTTCGCGCACCACCGGTTTCATCATCGATGGCGTCCGCTCGCTTCCGCTGATCTCGATCCTCTTCACATTTGCTGTCGTTCTGCCTTTCGCCCTGCCGCAATGGCTGCAGGGCGACAAGCTCTACCGGGTGATCCTGGGTTCCGCCCTCTTCTTCTCCGCCTATCAGGCCGAGATCGTGCGCGGCGGCATGCAGGGTGTTCCGGCAGGACAGGAGGAAGCCGCCATGGCGCTCGGCATGAGCTACTGGCGGCGCATCGGACGCATCGTGCTGCCGCAGGCCATGCGCAACGCATTGCCGGCGACGATCAACCAGTTCGTCATCTCATTCAAGGAAACCTCGCTGGTGGTGATCGTCGGCTTCTTCGAAATCCTGGCCTCCGGCAACGCCGCCTACGGCACCGGCGAATGGCGCTTCGCCTATGTCGAGGTCTATGCCTTCATCGCCTTCATCTATTTCGTCTTCGTCTTCAGCCTGTCCCGCTACGGCGCTTACCTCGAGCGCCGCATGTCGGTCAGCGAACGGTAGGAGACGCGCATGGATTCGACGCTCTCATCCGGCCCGGCCGTCCGCATCGAAGGCCTCGACAAACATTACGGGTCGTTCCACGCGTTGCGGAAGATAAACCTCTCCGTCGAGCGCGGCGAAAAGATCGTCATCTGCGGTCCGTCCGGCTCCGGCAAATCCACGCTGATCCGCTGCATCAACCGGCTCGAACAGCATGACGGCGGCCGCATAACGGTACTTGGCGCCGAGCTCGACGACGATGTCGCCAACATCGACGGGATCCGGCGCGAGGTCGGCATGGTGTTCCAGCATTTCAACCTGTTCCCGCACATGACGGTGCTTGAGAACTGCATGATCGCGCCGATGATCGTGCGCAAGCGGCCGCGCGCGGAAGCCGAGACGACGGCCAGGCGCTTTCTGGAGAAGGTCCGAATCCCTGAGCAGGCGATGAAGTTCCCGAGCCAGCTTTCCGGCGGCCAGCAGCAGCGAGTCGCGATCGCCCGCGCGCTTTGCATGCAGCCGCAGATCATGCTGTTCGACGAGCCGACCTCGGCGCTCGACCCGGAGATGATCGCGGAGGTGCTGGACGTCATGGTGACGCTCGCTTCCGAAGGCATGACGATGATCTGCGTGACCCACGAAATGGGCTTCGCCCGCCGCGTCGCCGACCGGGTCATCTTCATGGATGCCGGCGAGATCGTCGAGGAGGCGCCGCCGGAGGCGTTCTTCACCTCTTGCCGGAACGAGCGCACGCGGCAATTCCTGTCACAGGTGCTGGGTCATTGAGCCAGGCGCCGCTGCTGTCTATACGCGGCGTGCCACATATCGCAGGTATCGCAATGACCGACCCCGTCACCGCTTTGCGCGAGATTCTCGGACCGAAAGGCTGGCCTTCGGGCGCCGATGCCGAGCCTTATCATCGCGACTGGCTGAACCGCTATGGCGTCGCGCCTTTGGGCGTTGCCAGGCCCGCGAACACGGCCGAAGTTGCGGCGGTCGTCAAGGCTTGCCGGCAGGCAGGATTGGCAGTCGTACCGCAAGGCGGCAACACCGGCCTGTGCGGCGGCGCCGTCGCCGAGCAGGCAAACGCGGTGATCGTTTCGCTGTCGCGCATGACGGCAATCGGCGAGCCGGATCCGGAGAGCGGCTCGATCGCGGTCGAGGCAGGCGTCGTCCTCGCCTCCCTGCACGAGGCGCTGGAGCCGCACGGCCTGATGTTCCCGATGCATCTGGGAGCCGAAGGCAGCGCCAGGATTGGCGGCCTGATCGGCACCAATGCCGGCGGCAGCCAAGCATTCCGGTACGGCATGATGCAGGATCTGGTCCTCGGCCTCGAGGTCGTTATGGCGGACGGCACGGTGTGGGACGGAATGCGCGCGGTGCAGAAGGACAATGCCGGCTATCAGCTGCGCAAGCTGTTCTGCGGTTCGGAAGGCACGCTCGGCATCGTGACGCGGGCAATCCTCAGCCTCCATCCAACGCCAAAGCAGCAGGCGAGCGCGCTGCTGGTGATGTCCGACTTCGCCGCCGCCGTGTCGTTCGGTGCCTTCCTGCGCGGCGAGGCCGGAGAATTCCTGGCGGGCCTTGAATTCTTTTCGGATGTCGGCCTGACGCTCGCGCTCAAGCATCTTCCAGACCTCGCCTATCCGTTGGAGCCGCGCGGCGAGGCCTATCTGCTCGTCGAGATGGCGTCGGGCTCGACGCGCGTTCCCCTCGACGACATCCTGGCTTCGGCGCTGGAATGTGGCATGGAGCAAGGCCTGGTCGTGGATGGCGCGCTGGCCAGTTCGGGCGCGCAGCGGGCGCAGTTCTGGCGCCTGCGCGAGGAGCAGCCGGAGGGACAGCGGCTGGAGGGCGAGCAGCTCAAGCACGACATCTCCGTGCCGCCGGGCGCGATCGCGCGTTTCATCGAGGCGGGCGCGAAACTATGCCAAGACATTGTTCCGGGCGTGCGGATCAACCCGTTCGGCCATCTCGGCGACGGCAATATCCACTACAATCTGTCGCCGCCGGAGGGCCGCGCCGATTTTGACGGCAAGGCCGGAGCATTCGCTGAGACGCTGGCCGCTTTGGCCACCGACATGGGCGGCAGCTTTGCTGCCGAGCATGGGCTCGGCCGCGCCAAGATCGCCATGGCCGACCGCAATCGCAGTTCCGCCGAGCGCACTCTCATGGCGCAGCTCAAGCGCGCATTCGATCCGCAAGGCACGATGAACCCCGGTGTTTTGGTGCGGATTTCATAGCAAAGAAAAACTTTCGAATGGACCGCATTTCTTGATTTCGCGCCGGCCGGCCACAGTGCAGGTATAATCCGAAAGGCGGGCTGGTCTGCTTGCCGCCGCTTAAGAGGATGTCGAAGCATGGTCCGCAATGGCGGTCGCCTTCTTGTCGAGTGCCTGATCGCCCTGGGCGCGACCAAGAGCTTCGGCGTACCCGGCGAAAGCTATCTCGCCGTTCTCGACGCGCTGCACGACACGCGTGGAAAGCTGGACTATGTGCTTTGCCGCAATGAAGGCGGCGCTGCCTTCATGGCCTCCGCCTACGGCAAGCTGACGGGCACGCCGGGTATCTGCTTCGTGACGCGGGGCCCTGGCGTCACCAATGCCAGCATTGGCGTGCATACGGCGATGCAGGACAGTTCGCCGATGATCCTGTTCGTCGGCCAGGTTGGCACCGACATGAAGGGCCGAGAAGCCTTCCAGGAAATCGACTACCGGGCAGTGTATGGAACGGTCGCAAAATGGGCGGTGGAGATCGACGACGTCAAGCGCCTCCCGGAGATCGTGGCGCGGGCCTGGACCGCGGCCCTGACGGGAAGGCCCGGCCCCGTCGTGGTCGCGTTGCCGGAAGACATGCTGACCACCGCGACCGAATCCGTGCCGCTGAGCGGTCCCGCAGCGATTTTCGAAGCCGCGCCGGCACAGGAGGCGACTGCTGCGGCACTCAAGATGCTGGCGGCGGCCGAGAGGCCGGTCCTCCTCATGGGCGGCGCCAACTGGACGGCGGACGGACGCACCGCGCTCAAGGTCTTCGCCGAAGCCTCCGACATCCCGGTCGTCGCCGCCTTCCGCTATCAGGACCAGTTCGACAATCACTCGCCGGTCTTCGTCGGCGAGGCCGGCGTCGGCATGGTGCCGCATGTGAAGAACCTGATCCGCGACGCGGACGTGATCCTCGCCGTCAATGTCCGCTTCGGCGAGATGACGACGGACGGTTACACGCTGCTCTCCGTGCCCGTGCCGCGCCAGAAGCTGATCCATGTGCACGGCTCCGACCGCGAGATCGGCAAGATCTACGTGCCCGCGATCGGCGTCCATGCCGGCCCGAACGCTTTCGCCAAGGCGCTGACGCCGGTGAAGGGTGGCTGGGCCGATTGGCGCGCTGCGGCGCGTAAGGCCTATGAGGGAACTTTTGCCGCGCCGGTGCAGCCCGGTCCCGTAGACATGGTCGCGGTCAGCGCCTGGCTGCGCGAGACCTTGCCGGCCGACGTCATCCTCACCAACGGCGCCGGCAATTTCACCGTGTGGCCAAACAAGTTCTTCAAGTTCGGGCCTGGGGCCCGGCTGCTCGCGCCGCAGTCCGGCGCCATGGGCTACGGCCTGCCGGCGGCAATCGCCGCCAAGGTCGCTTATCCGCAGCGCACGGTCGTCTGCTTTGCCGGCGACGGCGACTTCCAGATGAACTGCCAGGAACTCGGCACCGCCATGCAGGCGGGCGCGCAGCCGATCGTGCTGATCATCAACAACGGCATCTACGGCACGATCCGCGCGCATCAGGAACGCAACTATCCGGCTCGCGTCTCCGGCACCTCGCTCGAGAACCCCGACTTCGTGACGCTGGCGAAGGCTTACGGCTTCCACGCGGAGCGCGTCGAGGCCACCGGCGATTTCGCGGCGGCATTCGAGCGCGCGCTGCAATCCGCGACCGGCGCCGTCCTCGACATCGCCATCTCACCCGAAGCGCTGACGCCTCGCCAAACCCTCTCCCAGATGCGCGACGCCGCGCTCGCTTCCCAGAAAGCCAAGGCATGACCTCCAGATCAGACGACATCCGCCTTGGCGCTGACATCGGCGGCACCTTCACCGACATCGCCCTCGATGTCAGGGGAACGATATTCTCGACCAAGGTTCTGACGAACTATTCGGCGCCCGAGCAGGCGATCCTGGATGGCATCGACGTCGTCATCCGCGATGCCGGGATTTCGGCGGCCGAGATCGGCATCATCATCCACGGCACGACGCTCGCCACCAACGCGCTGATCGAGCGGCGCGGGGCCAGGACGGCCCTGATCACGACCGAAGGTTTTCGCGACGTGATCGAGATGCGGACGGAAAACCGCTTCGAGCAATATGACCTTAACTTGCAGCTGCCAACGCCGCTGATCCCGCGCGAGGACCGCTTCACGGTCAAGGGCCGCATCGGCGCGGAAGGCCAGGAATTGCAGCCGCTTGACGAAGTCGCCCTGGAGGAGATCGCCGACCGCATCGCGGCCGGCAATTTCGGCTCGGTGGCGATCGGCTTCATCCACGCTTACGCCAACCCGGACCATGAGCGCCGCGCGCGCGAAATCCTTGCTCGCAAGCTTAGAATCCCGATCTCGATCAGCGCCGAGGTCTCGCCGCAGATGCGCGAGTTCGAGCGCTTCAACACGGTCTGCGCCAACGCCTATGTGCGGCCGCAGATGGCCGACTACCTCGCCCGTCTGCAGACGCGGCTGAAGGACATGGGCGCCGAATGCCCCGTCTTCATGATCCACTCCGGCGGCGGATTGATCTCGGTGGAAACCGCTTCGGAATTTCCGGTACGGCTGGTTGAATCCGGCCCGGCCGGCGGCGCCATTTTCGCAGCCGACATCGCCAAGCGCTTCGGACTGGAAAAGGTCGTCTCCTACGACATGGGCGGAACCACTGCCAAGATCTGCCTGATCGAGGACTATGCGCCGCGCACCGCGCGGACCTTCGAAGTGGCGCGCACCTACCGCTTCTCGAAAGGCTCGGGCATGCCGATCTCGATCCCCGTCATCGAGATGATCGAGATCGGCGCCGGCGGCGGCTCCATCGCCTGGGTCGACGCCATGGGCCGCATCCAGACCGGGCCCGAGAGCGCGGGATCGGAGCCGGGCCCGGCCTGCTACGGCCGCGGTGGCAGCCGCCCGGCAATCACCGACGCGGACCTCGTGCTCGGCAAGCTCGATCCACACAATTTCGCCGGCGGCGCGATCAGGCTCGATACGGCTGCATCCGAACAGGCCATCCTGCGCGAGGTCGGCGAGCGCCTGTCGCTCAACGCCATGGCGACCGCCTTCGGCATCTGCGAGGTGGTAGACGAGAACATGGCCAACGCCGCGCGCGTCCACGCCGTCGAGAACGGCAAGAACATCTCTGAGAATCTGATGATCGCCTTTGGCGGCGCCGCGCCGCTTCACGCGGCAAGGCTGTGCGAAAAGCTCGGCATCGACCGGTGCATCGTGCCGCGCGGCGCCGGCGTCGGGTCGGCGATCGGTTTCCTCAAGGCCCCGTTCGGCTACGAAGCGCTGACCTCGAAGCTGGCGCGCCTGTCGCAATTTAAGCCGGCCGAGGTCAACGCCCTGCTCGCCGATCTCAAAGCCTCCGCTGAAGGTTTTGTGCGCACCGTCGCCAGCGGCCAAATCGTCTGCGAGATCACCGCCTTCATGCGCTATGCCGGCCAGGGCTGGGAAATCCCCGTGCCGGTGGCCGATGCGCCATTCGGCGACGATGCCGTCGCCAAGCTCAAGGAGCTGTTCGAGGAGAGCTACCAGCGCTTCTTCGGCCGTGCCATCGACGGGCTCGACGGGCTGGAGATCGAGATCGTTACCTGGTCGGTGAAGGCAACGGATGTTCGGCCTGCGGTTGCGCGGCACGAACTCACCATGGGCAAGAAGACCAGCCAACCGACAACGACCCGGGAGGTGTTCGATCCGGTCAGCGGCGCGCCGCGCAGCTATGGCATCGTCGAGCGCGAGACGCTTTACACGGGCGATCGTGTGGCGGGCCCGGCCGTCATCGTCGAGCGCGAGACATCGACCGTCGTCACCACCAGCTTCGATGCCGTCATCCAGAGCGACGGCGCGATCCTCCTGATCCGCAAAGGCAGCTAGGCATGAGCGACATTGGCGAAATCCGCATGCAGGTCATGTGGAACCGGTTGATCTCGGTGGTCGAGGAGCAGGCGCTGACCTTGCTGCGCACCGCCTTCTCGACCTCGGTGCGCGAGTCCGGCGACCTGTCGGCGGGCGTGTTCGATCCGCGCGGCCAGATGCTGGCGCAGGCCGTCACCGGCACGCCCGGTCACGTCAACACCATGGCCGAGGCCGTGCTGCATTTCATGAACGCGATCCCGCGCGAGGAGATGTTCGAGGGCGACACCTATGTCACCAACGATCCTTGGCTGGGCACCGGCCATCTGCACGACATCACAATGGTATCGCCGTCCTTCCTCAACGGCGAGCTCGTCGCCTTCTTCGCCTGCACGGCGCATGTCGTCGATGTCGGCGGCCGCGGCTTCGGCGCCGACGGCAAGTCGGTCTATGAGGAAGGCATCCAGATCCCGATCATGAAGTTCGCGGAGAAGGGCAAGGTCAATCTCGACCTGGTCAGGATCCTGCGCGCCAATGTCCGCGAGCCCAATCAGGTGGTCGGCGATTTCTATTCGCTCGCGGCCTGCAACGAGGTCGGCCACCGGCGTCTCGTCGACATGATGAAGGAGATCGGCCTCACCTCGCTCGACCGTCTCGGCGACTTCATCTTCTCGCGTACCCGCGACGCCATGCTCGAACGCATCGGGGCGCTGCCCAAGGGAAGCTGGTCGAACGAGCTCGTGACCGACGGCTACGACGAGCCCGTTAAGCTCGCGGCTACGGTTTCGGTGCGCGACGACCATGTCGAGGTCGACTTCACCGGCACCGATCCGATGAGCCGCTGGGGCATCAACTGCCCGATCATCTACAGCAAGGCCTATGCCTGCTACGCGCTGAAATGCATGGTGGCGCCCGACATTCCGAACAATGCAGCCTCGCTCGCTTTCTTCACCGTGTCGTCGCCGGTCAACATCCTGAATGCCGTGCGGCCGGCGCCGGTGGCGCTCAGGCACATCTTCGGCCACATGGTTCCCGATCTGGTGCTGGGCGCATTCTCCAAGGCTCTGCCGGGAAAAATCCTCGCCGAAGGTGCCGGCGCGCTGTGGAACATCCACATTTCGGCACGCCCGGTCGCCGGTGGCACCGGCCGCCGCGCCGAAGTGCTGATGTTCAACTCCGGCGGCATGGGTGCCCGCCCCGAGCTCGACGGCTTGTCGGCTACGGCCTTTCCGTCTGGCGTGCACACGATGCCGATCGAGGCGACGGAGCACACCGGCCCGATCGTCATCTGGCGCAAGGAGCTACGACCCAATTCCGGCGGCGACGGCGAATTCCGCGGCGGCCTCGGGCAGATCATCGAGATCGCCGCGACCGAAGGCCATGAATTCGACTTCTCGGCCATGTTCGACCGCGTCAACCATCCGCCACGCGGACGCAATGGCGGCAAGCCTGGCGTCGCCGGCGTGGTCAAGTTGGATGACGGCACGAAGATGCGCCCCAAGGGCTGGCAGCATGTGCCCGCCGGCCGGCGGCTGATATTGGAGCTGCCGGGCGGCGGCGGCTATGGCGATCCGGCCAAGCGCAGCGCCGCGGCGCGGGCCAACGACCGATCCAAGGGCTATATTTCGGAGAACGATTGATGAGCTATGTTGCCTCGCGCCTGTCGGTGGTGAAACCCTCCGCATCGATGGCCGCTTCGCAGGCCGCCAGGGCGCTGCGTGCCAAGGACGTGGATGTGATCGATCTCGGGCTGGGCGAGCCCGACTTTCCGACTCCGCTGCACATCATCGACGCCGCCCATTTCGCCGCGAAGGCCGGCCAGACGCTCTACACGGCTGCCGCCGGCACAGCCGAAGTGCGCGAGGCGATAGCCGGCAAGTTCCGTCGCGAGAACGGGCTGGACTACTCGGCCGACGACATCGTCGTGGCCAACGGCGCCAAGCAGATCATCTTCAACGCGCTGATGGCGACGCTGGAGACCGGCGACGAAACGATCCTGCCGGCGCCCTATTTCGTCTCCTATCCCGAGATGGTGAAGCTGCTCGGCGGCACGCCTGTCGTCGTCGAATGTCCAGAAACCACTGGCTTTCGGCTGACGCCCGCATTGCTTGAGGAGGCCATCACGCCGAGGACGAAGTGGCTCTTCCTCAACATGCCGGGCAATCCATCCGGCGCGGTGTATTCAGAATCCGATCTCAAGGCGCTGGGCGCGGTGCTGGCCAAGCACCCGCATGTGCTTGTCCTCTCCGACGAGATTTACGAGCACATCCTCTTCGACGGGCGCGAGTTCGTTTCCTTCGGCAAGGCATGTCCCGAACTCAAGCACCGCACGCTGATCGTCAACGGCGTCTCGAAATCCTATGCGATGACCGGCTGGCGCGTCGGCTACGCGGCAGGACCCGCACCGCTCGTCAAGGCGATGTCGACGATCCAGAGCCAGTCCTGCACCTCGGTGTGCTCGATCGCGCAGGCCGCCACCGTCGCCGCGCTTAACGGGCCGCAGGACGAGGTGGCGCGCTTCCGCCAGGCCTTCGAGAGGCGTCGCGACCTGGTCGTCGACGGCATCAGGAAGATCAACGGCCTGACGCTGTCGCCGCCGGAGGGCGCCTTCTACGCCTATATCGGCTGCGCCAGCCTGATCGGCCGCAAGACGCCCAAGGGCGACGTTCTGGGGGACGATGCGGCCGTGGCCAACTATCTTCTGAGCGAAGGCCGTGTGGCGTCCGTGCCCGGCGTCGCCTATGGACTGTCGCCCTTTTTCCGCATCTCGACCGCGACCAGCGAAGAGGTGCTGAGCGAAGCGATCGCGCGCATCAACGCCGCGGTCGCGCAAGTGGAGTAAACGAATGCCGCATTACGAACGTATCCTGATCACCGGCGCCGCCGGCCGGCTCGGCTCGCAACTGCGCAAGGGCTTGGTGCCGCTGGCAAGGACAATCCGCCTGGCGGGGCGCGAGCCGTTCGGCGATCTCGCGCCGCACGAGGAGGAAGCGGTCTTCGACCTCGCCGACATGGAGGCGACCATCGCAGCGACCAGGGACTGTGACGCGATCGTGCATTTCGGCGGCGCGCCGCTCGAATGCGAATGGCAGACCATCCTCGATTCCAGCATCCGCGGCTCCTACCACATCTATGAAGGGGCCCGGAAACACGGCGTGAAGCGCGTCATCTACGCCTCCTCGGTGCATGCCATCGGCTATCACGAGATCGAGGCGCATATCGGCGTCGACGCACCGGTGCGCCCCGACAGCCTCTATGGCGTGTCGAAGAATTTCGTCGAAAGCCTCAGCCGGCTCTATTGGGACAAGTTCGGCATCGAGACCGTGTGCCTGCGCATCTTCTCGTCCTTCGCCGAGCCGGCCGATCGGCGCATGCTGTGGTCATACCTCTCCTTCGCCGACTGCGTGCGGCTGGTCGAGGCGTCGCTGACCGCGCCGCGCGTCGGCCATACGATCTCCTTCGGCATTTCCAACAACAAGCTGAAGATGGTCGACAACAGCGGCGCCGACCATCTGGGCTTTGTCCCGCAGGACAGCGCCGAACCATTCCGCGCCGCCATCGAGGCGAAGACGCCTGTTCCCGATCCGAACAAACCGTCGGTGAAATATCTCGGCGGCTGGTTCTGCGAGCTTGGGCACCCTGACGACAAGCCGGCGTGACGATCAGGCTTGAGCTTATAATCGGCGACGCTGCTTCACGTCGCCATTCGGCTCAACATCACGAAACGACGGACGTCGGACGTGCGACCAGATCGTCAAGGCGTCCAAATAGCGGCTTCCAATGCGGCACCGCCAGATGCCGCTCGAGGTCGTCCTTCGAGCGCCAGTTCTCGTAGAACATGAACACGCAAGGATCGGCCGGATCGACATGACGGTGCCGATCATACGTGCATTTCAAGCCTCGCTTTGAGTCCGGCTCCAGTTTGACGCCAATGATGAACTGTCGGTTTCGCCGGGCCGTTGGTGATCCTGACGGGTCTCGCCATTTGGCACATGGACGTCATATGCGCGCCAGGCTGGAAGGACGGCTCGCTTTGGCCATTGCGTTCCAGAACGATCTCGATTACGTTGTTGAACGATCGTTCAACAGTGCATTCGAGACGCCGCCATGCCGTGCAACCCTCGTTACGAAATCCTGTTCGAGCCGGTAAGAATAGGGCCCGTCACCGCGCCGAACCGCTTCTATCAGGTGCCGCATGCTAGCGGGATGACAAACGCGCTGCCGCGCGTTCGCGCAGCGTTTCGCGAAGCCAAGGCCGAAGGCGGATGGGGCGTGATCTGCACGGGGGCTTGCTCGATCGATCCGACTTCGGACGATGCGCCGCTGCCTTTCGCGACGCTGTGGGACGACAACGACATCCGCGCTCACGCGCTGATGACGGAAGCCGTGCACCGCCATGGATCGCTTGCCGGCGTGGAGCTGTGGCATGGCGGCGCTTCGGTGATGAACCGCACAAGCCGCCTGCCGCCGTTGTCGCCATCCGGCATTCCGTGGATGGCCACGCATGTCGGCTTCATGGGCAATCTGAGGCCGAAGACGATGGACAAGGCCGACATCCGCGAGGTGCTGAGATGCCAGGCCGAAGCGGCACGCAAGGCGCGCACGGCCGGCTTCGATATCGTCTATGTCTATGCCGGGATGGGCTATCTCGGCTACGAGTTCCTGCTGCCGGAATACAATCATCGCGTCGACGAATATGGCGGCTCGATCGGGAACCGTGTCCGCTTCGTGCGCGAGATGATCGAGGTGACGAAGGACGCCGTGGGCAAGGATTGCGGTGTCGCGCTTCGTGTCAGCCTTGAGGAGCTGCGCGGCCGGCCTGGCCGCAACCAGCCCTCGGAAGCCCATGAGCTGATCGAACTTTTGGCCGACCTGCCCGACCTGTTCGACGTCAAGATGGACTCAAGCCCGACGGATTGCTCGGCGTCGCGCTTCACCGGCGAAGGCAGCCACGAGCCGGTGATCGATTTCGTCAAGTCGCTGACGAAAAAGCCGGTGGTCGGCGTCGGGCGCTTCACCTCGCCGGACACGATGGTGTCGCAGATCCGGCGCGGCGTGCTCGACTTCATCGGCGGCGCGCGGCCGTCGATCGCCGATCCCTTCCTGCCGGCCAAGATCCGCGAGGGCCGCGAGGCCGAGATCCGCGAATGCATCGGCTGCAACATCTGCATTTCGAGCTGGCATGACGGCGTGCCGGTGCGCTGCACCCAGAATCCGACCGCCGGCGAGGAGTGGCGGCGCGGCTGGCATCCCGAGCGCGCCGGGCGCGCCGACAGGCCCGAACGCATCCTCATTGTCGGCGGCGGACCGGCCGGGCTCGAATGCGCCATGACACTCGGCCGCCGCGGCCACGAGGTGATGCTTGCCGACGCCAGCCGCGGCTTCGGCGGACGGCTGACCTTCGAGAAGACATTGCCAGGGCTGTCGGCCTGGAATCGTGTCGTCGAATACCGCCTCGGCCGCATCGGCGAGATGAGCAATGTCTCGCTCTATCCCGAAAGCGCGCTCGGCGCCGACGAGATCATCGACCTGGCGCCGGAGCGCGTGGTGCTGGCGACCGGCGCGCGCTGGACGAACATGCTCTATTCCTCGATGGAGATCCCCGTCGGACGGCTCGACCATGCGAACGTACTCACACCCGACGACATCGCCGCCGGCAAGCTCCCTGAAGGGCCGACGCTGGTCTTCGATTTCGACAATTACTACATGGGCAGCGTCCTCACCGAGCATCTAGCCGCGCAAGGCATTCCGGTCAGCTATGCGACATCGGCCGGCCAAGCGTCGGCATGGACCATTATGACCAACGAGCTGCCGCTGGTGCACCGGGCGCTGGCGCGCCGCAACGTGCCGGTGACGACGCTGCATCTGCTGAAATCCTTCGATGGCGAGACGGCAACACTGGCGCATCTGTTCACTGGCGAGGAGACCCGCATGGCCTGCCGCTCGGTGCTGATCGTCGGCCTGCGTTTGCCGCGAAACGAATTGTTCGAGGCGCTGAGCGAAAGAGCGGACGTGCTCGCGGCGGCGGGCATCCGGAGCGTCGATCGCGTCGGCGACACGCTGGCGCCCGGCGCCATCGCCCATGCGGTGCATAGCGGCCACAAGCTGGCACGCGAAATCGGCGAGAAGCTTCGCTGGCGGCCTTACCGCCGCGACACGCCGATCGTCGATGCGGCAGCGGATTTCGAGATGCGAACGGCAGCCGAATAGAGCAATTCCAGGAAAAGCGAACGGGTTTTCCGTTCGGAATTGCGTCAACAAGGAGGTCCAGAAAGCCATGGAGCGTATTGCCGCACGTCGCAGGCCCGGTCGCCCCCAGCGCGAGGTGGGCGGCATCGCGCAACGGCCCTGGAAGCAGCTGACGCGGCCCTACGCGCCGATCGAGATCCTATCGGCCGACCAGGTGCAGGCTATCCACGAAATGGGCCTCACCATCCTCGAGGAGATCGGCATGCGCGTGCTGCAGCCGCGGGCGCGCCAGCTCTATCGAGCGGCCGGCTGCACCGTCGACGAAGGCGAGATGCGCGTGCGCTTCGACCGCGCCATGGTGATGGAGCGGGTCGCCATGGCGCCGTCATCCTTCGAGCTGCGCGCCCGCAACCCTCAGAAGAACGTCAAGGTCGGCGGGCGGCACTGCATCCTGTCGTCGGTCGGCGGGCCGGCCTATGTCATGGACAATGACCGCGGTCGTCGCCCCGGCACCTATGCGGAGATGTGCGACTATCTGAAGCTCATCCAGTCCTTCAACGTGCTGCACCAGGAAGGCGGCGGGCCGTTCGAACCGCTCGACCTGCATCAGAACACCCGGCACCTCGACCTCTACTATGCCGAGATCACCTTGCTCGACAAGAACTGGCAGCCGCAGGCGCTTGGTCACGGCCGCGCCATCGACGCGCTGGAGATGGTGGCGATCTCGCTCGGTACGACGCGCGAAAATCTGGCGCGGGAGATGCCGGTGTTCACCGGCATCATCAACACCAATTCACCGCTGCAGCTCGACGAGCCGATGGCCGAAGGGCTGATCGCATTGGCCGAGCACGGCCAGGTCAACGTCATCACGCCGTTCACGCTGGCCGGGGCCATGAGCCCGGTGACGCTTGCCGGCGCGCTGTCGCAGCAGCATGCCGAGGCGCTGGCTGGCATCGTGCTGACGCAGATCGTCCGTCCCGGCGTGCCGGTGATGTATGGGGGCTTCACCTCCAATGTCGACATGAAGACCGGAGCGCCGGCCTTCGGCACGCCGGAATATACGCAAGCCGCGCAGATCACCGGGCAGCTCTGCCGGCTGATCGGCGTGCCGTTCCGCTCCAGCAACGTCACCGCCGCCAATGCTGTCGACGCGCAAGCGGCTTACGAGAGCGCGATGTCCTTGTGGGGCTGCCTGATGGGCGGCGCCAATCTGGTGCTGCACGCGGCCGGCTGGCTCGGCGGCGGCCTGACCGCTTCGTTCGAGAAACTGGTGATCGATGCCGAGATGCTGCAGATGATGTCGGCCTATTTCGATCCGCCCGTCGTCGACATCGACACGCTGGCGCTGGACGCTGTGCGCGAGGTCGGGCCGGCCGGGCACTTCTTCGGCGCCGCACATACCATGCAGCGCTATGAGCGCGCCTTCTATTCGCCCCTGTTGTCCAACTGGGACAACTACGACACCTGGATGGAACGCGGCCAGATCACCGCGCGTGAACGGGCCAACGCGATCTGGAAACGCATGGTCGCTGAATATGAGCAGCCGCCGATCGATCCCGGCATCGACGAGGCGCTGCGCGACTATATGGAGCGGCGCAAGCGCGAAGGCGGATCGCCCTTGAACTGAGGGGCAACCTTCGAGGGCGAAGCGGGGAGGACTGGCCGGGGCACTCCACTGGAAAATATCTCAGTCTCGCTACATGCCCGACCGCTCGGCGGCGGCCGCGTCATCCGACAGCGCAATGCGCATTCCGGGCCTGACGACAGCGGGATCGTAGCTCTTGCGGGCGAACACTTCCCGCACCAGCGGCGCGAAGAAGTTCATTGGCCGTGTCGGATAATCCGGATCGAAGCTCGACTGGTCCCATCTCTCGCAGAACTCGGCGCAATCGTCGAAATAGGCGTTGTCCCTGAGCGCATCCCGCTTGTGCGGATTCGCACCGACATGCGCGCCATAGTAGATCAGCTGGAAATCGCCATGCTTTTCCACCACCCAGGCGCATTGCTCGCGTACGAATGGACGCAAGATGGCGGCCGCGTATTCGTCGTGATTGTAGGGTGCGTAGATGTCGCCGATGTCATGCAGGAGCGCCGACACCACCCAGTCGATATCCGCGCCGGCATTCCAGGCACGCGTGGCGGCCTGCAGCGAATGGCCGAGTCGCGTCACCTTGTAGCCCGATAACGATTTGTCGAGTTCGACCATCGCCGCCAGCAGCCGGTCGGCCGTGCCGGCGGCGTATTCGGTCTCATGTTCGGTCAGGAAGGCATAGTCCTCGCGGTCGCCATCCTTCATCTGGGTGAACTTCACGGTTTCCATTGTCGAAACTCCCAAAGTTTAGGGCACATTGCGGTCAGCGGCGCATTTCGAGATAGAGGTCGTCGCCGTCGACATGAACGGGAAAGGTGCGCGCCCTGAGCTTCTCGTCGACAAGGCATTTGCCGGACCGGATGTCGAACTCCCATCCATGCCAGGCGCAGCGAATGAGCTCTCCGGCGCGCTCATAGACGAATTCCGTCTTGTCCGTTTGCCGATTGGTGCCCGATACCGGCCCCTCGCATAGATTGCCCGCCCGATGGGGGCAGATGTTGAGCAGCGCGGCATAGCCATCCTCGAGTTGGAATATGCCGACGCGGATGCGGCCGATGGTGACGATCCTGGGTTTGCCCACAGCGACCTCGGCGGCCTTGCAGGCAAAGGTCCGCGCCGCAGCGGTTGTGGCGGCGCTCATCAGGCGACCCTCACGGCCGCCGCTGGAGCCTCGATGCGCTTGTAGACCTCCAACGCATTCAGCCCCATGATCTTGTCGCGCCAGCCCGATGGGATGTGCAGATTGGTCGGCGCGTCAAAGTCCCAGTGCGGGTAGTCGGAGGCGAAAAGCAGCGTGTTCTGGCCGTCCATGTGCTCCAGCGTTTCCCATAGATGCCTGACGTTCTGGGGTTGCTCCAACGGCTGGGTGCTGAAGCGGATGTTGCGGCGGCAATATTCCGACGGCAGCATCTTCAGCCACGGCGTCTCCTTTCGCAGCGCCTTGAAGTTGGCATCAAGCCGCCACATCAGCGAAGGCACCCACGACACGCCGCACTCGATCACGACGAAATAGAGGTCGGGATATTTTTCGAACACGCCGTTGGAGATCATGCTGACCACATGGGTCATCGCCGGTTGGCTGAGCAAGGCGTGCGTTTCCCAATAATAGGCGGTCGGGCCGCTGGCGACCGCATTGTGGTTGACGCCGCCCTGCCCGCCGAAATGGATGGCGAAGGGCAGCCCGACCTCGGCGCAGGCTTCGTGGATCGGATTGTAGAAGGGATCGCCATAGGGGCGTTGCGAGCCATGACTCGCCAGGACCTGGACGATGTCCTTGTGGCGGCCGAGACGCCGGATCTCGGCCGCGGCGCCATGGGGATCGGTCGGCGAAATGATGATCGATCCCTTGAAGCGGCTATCCTTCGGCAGCCACCAGTCGATCATGTAGTCATTGTAGGCTTTCACCAGTGCGTTGGCATAGTGGTAGTTGGCAAGAGTCGAGGCTTCCAAGGGCTCGTCGGCGGTGAGGATCGCAACATCGATGTCATAGAGATCGAGGTGCTTCTCCTTCATGATCAGATAATTGTCGTCCTCGGTCTCCGGGCGAATGTCGTGCCTCGAGAACCCTTCCGGGTGCAGCCACGGACGGTGACCATGCGGGAAGCTTCCCTTGGGCCCGGGCTTCTCGCCGCGCATCAGGAAATCGCGCCAGTAGGGTTCGAGATAGGGCAGCAACACCTCGGCGCTGGACCAGTAATTGTGAACGTCGGTGTCGACGATGAACATGGATGTCTTGCCTGCCATTGGGTGGGACGAGAGTTGCGGCAAACGTGCGCTTCCAAGGCAGGGCCGGCAACGCAGCCAGCGGCGGGACGTTAATCGAAGAATCCGATTACCCGTTGTCGGACCGGCCCGAAAAGCGTTAGCCATGAGAGAATTGCTGGCGCTGGATAGCCGAGATGCAGATTGAACTCTTGGACACATTCCTGGACCTGATCGAAAGCCGCAACTTCAACAGGACGGCGGAGCGCCTTGGCATCACCCAGTCCACCGTTTCGAGCCGCATCCGCACGCTCGAGACACTGCTGGACAAGCAGCTCTTCATCCGCGGCAAGAGCGGCACGGAGCCGACAGTCGCCGGCCTGAGGTTCGAGGAGCATGCGCGCGCGGTCAGGCTGCGCTGGCTCGACGCCCGCCGCGAAATCCAGGCGGTCGGCCAGTTCGACCGACTGATCCGCATCGGCATCCAGTTCGAGCTTTATGAACGCGTGCTGGAAGGATGGCTGGAATGGGTGCGGGCGACGCTGCCCAAATTGGCGATCTACGTCGAGATCGACTACTCCAACCAGATGATCCTCGATCTCACAACCGGCAGCCTCGATCTGGCGGTGCTCTATTCGCCGCAGCACCTGCCGGACATGCATTACGAGCAGATCGCCGAGGAGAATTTCGTCATGGTATCGACGCGCGGCCTTACCTTCGGCGCAGTCACGCCGGCCGACTATATCCGGGCCAACTACTCGGCCTTCTTCAACCGGGCCCACAGGCAGATGCTGCCGGAGCTTGAGAACACCCCCGTCTCGACCGGAAATGGCGGCGCCGTCGCCTATCTCCTGCGGAGCCGGGGCGGGACCGCTTTCGTCACCGAGACGGTGGCGACCAGATTGCGGCAGGAGGGCGTGGCGGAGTTCGTCGCCGATGCGCCGAAGATTTCACATCCCATCTATTCGGCCGTTCATGTCAGGCACCATCATTCCCACACCCATGTTCGCCTGCTCAAGGCGCTTAAGCAGATGACCGGATAGCCGCTGTCCAAGCAGCAAGAAAGGTTGAGGCAGCCTTACTCAGCAAGGTGCAAAGCAGCGCTGCCCTCACATTCAACTGTCCCGCAGCGGTCCGACCTGCGCTTCGAGCATCTCGAACCCTGCCGCCTCCGCCGCCTGCGGCGTCACCACGCTTTCGTCGAGGCACCATTCGAGCCAGAGCCCGTCGACCAGCGCAATGAAATTGCGCGCCAGCGCGGAAGCGTCGACCTCCCTTCCACGCTCAACGGCAACCGCCGCGATGTCTTCGGCAAGTTCCGCGCGGTAAGCGTCGTAGAGCTCGCGATGCGCCGCCTTGAGCCGAGCGTTGACGGCGATCTCACCCCACAAGGACAGCCAGATCAGCAGGTTCTCGCGGCTGAAATATTCCGGCGCGAAGTTGGACCGCACCAGGGCAGCCAGCGCGGCCTCCGGGGGCCAGCCGGACGCCTCGGCGCGGCGGCGCTTGGCTTCACCGATCTGGTTGTTGACGCTGGCATAGAGCGAGGACTTGTAGACTTCGACCAGCAGCCCGTCGAGGCTTTCGAAGTGATGGTTGATGAGCCCGCGCGAGACGCCGGCCTCCTTGCAGATGCGATCGATGGTGAAGGCGCCGATGCCGCCGACAGACAGGCACCGCGTCGCCGCCTCGATCAGCATGGAGCGGCGCACATCCGCCTGCTCGCGGCTGAAGCGTGGCGCCTTCTTCGCGCCGCGCTTCCTTTTTGCATCTTCCGGTTGGGCTTGCGTCATGCAACCCAGCTAATGGATTGCGCCCGTCCTGTCCATCAAGCGATCACGCCGTCTTCTTGAACAGCACAGGATTGGGGTGACCGTCCGGATAGATGACGGGTTCGAATGCGGTCCTATGAATCGCGACCAGCGGCTGGTGGCAGATGAAGACGAAACCGCCGGACTGCTCCATCAAATCCTCCATGCGGTTGGACAAGGCGATGCGCTTGGCCTCGTCGCTTTCGGCAATCAGTTGCTGATAGCAGGTCTCGAATTCGGGACTGTCGAAGCCGGACCAATTGTAGGCGCCGATCTGGTCGGGGCGGAACCAGACGAGGTTCTCGGACGGGTCGACGCCGCCGGCGAAATCCATCAGCGCCAGGTCGATGTTCTTATAGCCGTCGCCTTGCGTCTTGTCGCCGACGCCCCAGAAGGCGGCTTCGTCGTAAGGCTGGATCTCGACCTTGATGCCGGCCTGCTCGAGGCTCGCCTGGATGATCTGCGCGGTCGCCGTGCGGATCGAATCGTTCATCACCGTCAACGTCAACGACAAGTCGCTGACGCCTGCCTCGGCGAGCAGGGCGGCGGACTTTTCGTAATCGGGCGCCGCGATCAGATTGCTCGGGCGCGCGAATTTCGTGCCGGGCTGGACGACGCCGGTGGAGCGCTTGGTGAGATCGTCATAGACGCCGGTCAGGATCTGCCCGACGTCGACGCCGTACTGCACGGCTTGCCGCACCTTCAGATCCTTGAGGCGCGGGCTCAGCATGTTGATCGTCAGCCAGACATAGCGGGTCGACTGCGCCTCGATGAGGCTGGTGTTGGCGGGCGGTTTGGCCTTCACGGCCTTGGTCGCCGAAATGGCGATCTTGGTGTAGTCGAAAGCATCGGCCTCGTAGGCCAATTGCGCCGCTTGGTCGTCGGCGACGACATAGATCTCGACCTTGCCGAAATCCGGCTTCGGTCCCGGCCAGTCAGGATTGGCGGTCAGCGTCACCTTCTGCTTCTGCTGCCAGTCCGAGAAGAGATAGGGACCGCAGGTCGCCGGCGGCTCGGTGGTGAATTTTCCGCCGGCCTTCTCGGTGCCGGCGCGGCTGATGATGTGGCCGCCATAGTAAGGCAGGCTGGTGACGAAGATCGGCTGGTACGGGTCCTTGAGGTGGATGATGCCGGATCTGGCGTCGACGACCTCGACACGGTCCAGCTTTTCGAACTGATAAGCCCAGGGCGACGACAGCTTCGGATCGGCTATGCGCTCATAGGAGAATTTCACGTCTTCGGCGGTGACCGGGCCAAGACCGTTCGACCATTTCAGCCCATCGATCAGGGTGAAGGCGATGGTTTTCGGATCCTTCAGCTCGAGCTTCTCCGCACCCCACAGCGACCATGGCGAACCTTGCCTGAGATCGCCAAGGCGGTTCAGCGACACATAAATGCCGCGCATCATGACGTCTTCGATACCGCCGATCATGAACGCGGGGTCAAGCGTCTGCAGATCGCCTTCCATGCGGATGCGCAGCGTGTCGCCGGCCGCCGCCCAGGCAAAGCCCGGCTTCATCGCCACGCCGGCGCCCAGCACGCCAGCGGCTTTCAGGAATGCACGTCTGTCCATTGTCCATTTCGTCATCTCAGTTTCCCCTTTGGTTTGCGGAAGAAGCGCGTAAGACGACTTCCCGTTCTTGCCCGCCGGTCTGCAGCGGGAAATGGCAGCGCACCATGCGGCCGGTCCCCATCGGCCGATAGACCGGCGCCTCGGTCTTGCAGCGGGATTGCACGAGGGGACAGCGCGTGTGGAACTCGCACCCGGAAGGTCGCCGGAACACGCTCGGAATTTCGCCGGTGACGGCAGGGTTGTGGCTGCGCCGGCGCGGATCGGGAATCGGTTCGGAGCGGATCAGTGTCGCGGTATAGGGATGCAATGGGGCTGAGAACACCTCTTGCGTCGGTCCCGTCTCGACGAGCCGCCCCAGATACATGATGGCCAGCCGATCGCTGACATGGCGGATCATCGCCAGATTGTGGGTGACGATCATGGCGGCGAAGCCGAGCTCGCGCTTGAGTTCGCCGATCAGGTTGAGCACATCGCCCTGCACCGACACATCGAGCCCGGCTGTCGGCTCGTCGGCAAGCAGCAGATGCGGCTTCATCGCAAGTGCCCGCGCAACGCCGACGCGACGAGCCTGCCCGCCCGACAATTCATGCGGAAAGCGGTCGACGAAGGAGTCGGGCAAGCCGACCAGCGCCAGCATCGCCTTGGCCGCGGCGCGCCGATCCGGCATCGGCAGTCCGTGGATGACCTGCGGTTCGGTGAGCAGCGTGCCGACGCGCAGGCGCGGGCTGAGCGAGGCGACCGGATCCTGGAACATCATCGCCGAGCGCCGGCGCATGGCGCGAAAGTCGGACGGCGTCGCGACCTCCCTCCCATCGAACACGATACGACCGGCTGCCGCCCGGATGAGGCCGAGGATGGTGCGGGCCAGCGTCGTCTTGCCGGAGCCGGATTCACCGACCAGCCCAAGCGTCTCGGCCGGCATGAGCGACAGCGTGACGCCGTCGACGACGTTGAAGCCGGGCAACGGGAACGGGTTGATCAGCCGGTCGAGCAGGCTGCCGCGCACGAAGCTGACCGAGAGGTCCTCGACGGCAAGCAGCGGGCTCATGGCGTCACCGCGTGGCAGCGGGCGGCATGGCATGCGGTGAGCCTCGTCAAAGGTGGCGCAATGGAGCCGCATGGCGTGAAGGCGCGATCGCAGCGCGGCGCGTAAACGCATCCCGGTAATGGTTGGGTCAGGCTCGGCAACGACCCTGGAATGGTCGGCAGCCTGTCCAGCCGATCATGGAAGCGGGCGGGATCGCAGGCAAGCAGCGCCTGGGTATAGGGATGACGCGGATCGTGGAAGATCGCGTCGACCTCGCCGCCCTCGACCACCTCGCCGGCATACATGACATAGACGCGGTCGCAGAGCTCGGCGATGACGCCGAGATGATGCGAGACGACGATGATGATGCCGTTATATTCGCGCCTGAGCTCGCGCAGCAGATGGATGATCTGCGCCTCCATGGTGACGTCGAGCGCGGTTGTCGGCTCGTCGGCGATGAGCAGGCCGGGATCGGTCAGCAAGGCGGCGGCGATCGCCACGCGCTGGCGCATGCCGCCGGAAAGCTCGTGCGGATAACTCTGCATGCGCCGTTCGGCATCGGCGATGCCGACGCGACCGAGCATGGCGGCGATGCGGGCCCGTTTCTGCGCGCGGCTGAGATCCTTACGGTGGTGCTGAAAGTCGACGAGCTGGTCGCCGATGGTCAGCACCGGGTTGAACGCCGTCATCGGGTCCTGGCCGACCAGCGCGATCTCGTCGCCGCGCAGTAGCCGCTGGCGATGCGCATCGAGCTTTGTCAGGTCGACGCCGTTGTATCGGATCGACCCGTCGATGCGGGCGTTCGCCGGCAAGAGATTTGCCAGAGCGGTGACCAAAGTGGACTTGCCGCAGCCGCTCTCACCGACAATGCCGATGACCTCGCCAGGATGCGCCTCGATGTCGACATGGCGAAGAGCCTGCACGCTGCCATGCGGTGTTTCGTAGCGGACCCTGAGACCGCTGGCCGCGAGCGAGCCGCTCATGCCGGCCTCCGCAGTTGCAGGCGCGGGTCGAGATAGTCGCGCAGGCCCTCGCCGAGAAAGGTGAAGCCGAGCGTCGCCAGCACCAGCGGCAGCCCGCCGAAGATCACCATGAAGGGTGCCGAGCGGATGCTGGTGTAGCCGTCGTAGAGGATCGAGCCCCAGGACGGCGTCGGCGGGCGCACGCCGAGGCCGAGGAAGCTCAAGCCGGCCTCCACCATGATGACGACCGGAATGTCCATCGACAAAAGGATGATCAGCGGACCGACGACATTGGGCAGGAGGTGGATGAAGATGATGCGCGAAGCGCTCGCGTCGAGCAGGCGCTCGGCAAGGATGTAGTCGCTGTTCTTCAGCGCCAGCGTCTGGGCCCGGATGAGCCGCGCATAGCTTGGGAAGGACGTCGCGGCGATGACGATGATGAGCGTCCCGGTGCCGGCGCCGAGCACGGTGATGATGGCAAGCGCAAACATGATCATCGGCAGCGAATTCATGCTGTCGAAGGTCAGCACCAGCACGGCGTCGAGCCAGCGCGGACCGTAGCCGGCGATGAGGCCGAGCAGCAGGCCGATGGCGCCGGCTATGGCCACTGAGACCATGGCGATAGTGAGTGCCGTGCGCGCGCCGTAGATGACGCGCGACAAGAGATCGCGACCGAGATGATCGGTGCCGAACCAGTGCTCCGCCGATGGCGGCTGCAGCTTGTGCAGCACATCGATCTTGACCGGCGAATAGGGCGCCAGCCAGGGCGCGCAGATCGCGGTGACAAGGAACCCGGCGACCAGGACCAGCGCCACGCGGGTGAAGGGGTCGGCGAGCAGTGCGTGCAGCAGGACAAGCCGTTGTCGATCGGGCGCGGATGGAGAGGCCTCAGCCACGGAAGACATCACGGACCCTCGGATCGAGCCGCGCGATGAGAAGATCGGCGGCGATGGTGATGGAGACATAGATGGCGGTCATGATCAGCACCGTGCCCATGACGACCGGATAGTTGCGGGTGCTGACGGCGTCGGTGATCAGCTTGCCGATGCCGGGCCTGGCGAACACCGCCTCGACGAAGACGGCGCTGGACAGAATGCTGCCGAGGCCGACCGCGACCAGCGAGATGGTCGGGATGATGGCGATGCGCAGCGCATATTTGGAGACGATCTTCCACTCCGGCAGTCCGAAGGAACGCGCGGTACGGATATGGGGCTCGCCCATCACCTCCATCATCGAGGCGCGCACCATGCGCGCTATATAGCCGATCCAGCCGAGGGCGATCGCGGCGGCTGGCATGACCAGCGCCTTGGCATGGCTGAAGAAATCGCCGGTCTCGCCCGCCCCGATGGCCGGCAGCCAGCGAAGCGTGACGGCAAACAGCAGCAGCGAGTAGATGGCGACGACGAAGGACGGCACGGCGATGACACCGACCGAGAGCACGCCGATGGCGGCATCGGCGGCCGTGCCGCGCCGCATCACCGACAGGCAACCGAGCGGCACGCCGATCAGGAGCGCCACGGCGAGCGCCGTCAGCCCCAGGACGAGCGTGTTCGGCAACGCCTCCAGGACCAGCGTGGAAACGGGCCGGTTCGACCAGACGTCGTAGCCGAGATTGCCGGTCAGCGCGTTGCGGAAGAATTCGACGATCTGCCACCAGACCGGCTGGTCGAGCCCCATACGCTCGATCAGCAGCCGCTTCAGTTCCGGCGTGGCGCGCGGACCGAGCGCCACGGTTGCCGGATCGCCCGGGACCAGGAAGACGGCCGCATACATGGCGACCATGACAAGGACGAGGATCAGGAGACCGAGACCGATGCGCTTCACTGCATATGCAAGCATGGCCTCCTCCCTGTCCCTCAGGCGAAATCGCGCCTGATGCGCCGTGTCGCCGAGGCGCTGTGGACGAGCTTGCCCCGCTCTCGGGCTTCAAGACGCCAACTCAGGTTGAAATGCGTTTCATCAGCCGTGAGCTCGGTCACCGCGCGCGCTTCGGTATCGGCGTCGGCGCTGGTGATCGCCCATCGATATTCGGTGACGAGCTTTGCCGAGAGGGGATCGCCGCTGCTGATGCTCATCGTGTCGCTGTTGGCGGAAGATACGGTGATGGCGCGATCGTCGTAGCGCCTGCTTCCATGGTCCGAGGTCAAGGCGATGATCTGCAGGCCCGAGCCGACGTTATCGGTGACGATGCGACGGTCGAAGCCTTCGTCCAGCGTCGTGGTCGGGACCGTCGGCGCGGTTTCGGCCGGCTCGAAGCGGACGTCGCGGTCGCGCGGCGACGGGGGGCGTACCGGAAGAACGAGCTTGCTGTCGCCGCTCGCGACCGACAGCAGCGAAAGTTTCGGTTGCGGCCACAGGATCGGCCAATGCTGGTTGGCCAGCGCCAGCCGGACGCGGTGCCCCTTGGGTATGGTGCGGGCGAAATCGTTGAGCTTGAGCCTGACGCGGAACGGCGTTCCGATCGGACAGGGCGTCGGATGCTCGTGGCTGTCGCGGTGGCTGAGGTTGAGCACGCCATAGGTCATCAGCGCCGAGGTGCCGTCGGGATAGACGTCGCAGAGACGGGCGGCAAGGTTGACATGCGGCTGGTCGACGCTGACGAGCAGATCGAGCTCGGGCGCACCGAGCAGCGTCAGATCATCGTCGAGTGGCAAAGTGTCGAAGCACAGCGCCAGGCCGTCCTCGCGGCGCTGGTCGATGGGCATGTCGGGGCATGAACCGCCATAGCCGCCCCAGCGGCCGCAGTCACGGCCGGCGGTGGCGGGAGAGCATACTGACAGAGTGGCGCCCGGCGCCGCTTGGCCGCTCAGTCCGGCGGCGTTCAGATGCAGGACGCGGCGTTCGACACGTGGCGACGGCCATTGGTCCTCGGCTGCCCAACTGCCGGCATGATCCGGAAGGTAGAAAGGCCGCGGCCGCTCCTCGCCGGTGATCCAGACCCGGTAGAGCGGCTCGTTCATGATGCCGGTGTCTTCGCCGCAAAGCCAATGACGCCACCAGCGCAGCGCCTCCTGCAGATAGCCGATCAGCGGACCCGGCGCGCCGCGGCAGGGATAGGCGTGCGACCATGGCCCGACGATGCCGAGCTTCGGCCCCGGCAGATGTTCCAGCAGGCGCGGCACGAAGTTCGAATAGCTGTCTTCCCAGCCGCAGACGGCCATGACGGCGCATTCGATAGCGGCATGATCCTCGCAGACCGAACCCTGCCGCCAGTAGTCGTCGCGACGCTGGTGGGCGAGCCAGATTTCCGACAGCGAGCGCGTCGCTTCCAGGCGGCTGATCCACATGGCGCGCCAAGCATCGCCGACGATCTGCGGGTCGGGCGCCATCGCCTTCTTCACCAGCATGAAGTTCGACCACATTTCCTGCTCGGTAAGCAGTGCCCCACCCATATAGTGGATGTCGTCGGCATAGCGATCGTCGGTGGCGCAATTGGCGATGATGGCCTTCAGCGCCGGCGGGCGGCGCGCCGCGACCTGCAGCGCGTTGAAGCCACCCCAGGAAATGCCGGTCATGCCGACATTGCCGTTGCACCAGGATTGCGCCGCCAGATGGGCGATGATCTCGCAGGCGTCCTCCTGCTCGCGCGGCAGATATTCGTCGGCCAGGTCGCCGTCGGAATCGCCGGAGCCGCGGATGTCGATACGGGCACAGGCGATACCATGGCCGGCAAGCCAGGGGTGGATGTCGATGTCGCGGGCCACGGTGCCGTCGCGGCGCCGGTAAGGCACCATTTCGACCACCACGGGCACCTTGGCGTCGGTGCGCGGGCGCCACACCGTGGCGGCGATTCGCGTGCCGTCAGCCAGCGCGATCCAATATGGATCGACGGTTTCGACGGCAAAGGGAAACTCGGTCCGTAGCACGGTGGGCGCTCGTCAAATGCCTTGTTGAACGTTCGTACAACAAGAGCATTCCGGATGCAATCCCGTTTGAGGCATTTCCGATCCAGAGCGCAGGGAAACTGCATTCAGCCATCCTGGCCGCACACGGAATCCGCGTTCAGGCAATAGCTGTCCGACGTCTGCAATGAGGCGCCAAGCTGCCATTTGCGTCGGACCTGAGTGCGTCGTCATAGTGGGCGCGGAGGCCATGCGATCTGAATTGAAGCGATCGCGAATGGCGGGGCGGGTCAGCCGGGGCTTTTCAGCAGCATCTTTTCGGCGAAAGCCTCCACCTCGCCTGCGCGCGGTTTCTTGCCGGTATGCGTGAGCAGGTAAGCCGGCGTCAGGAAAAGACGGTTGCTGACCGGCTCGACGATCTCGAGCGAGTAATAGCCGATCTGCGTGAAATAGAGCACGCGCGCCCGCACGAACGCTTCCGTATCCGCATAACCATGCCGCGAGAACATCGCCCGGATGGCGTCGACCCGCGCATCGTCTTCCTCGTTGACGATCCGATGCACTTTTGCCGACTGGCGCGACCAGGCGCGCACGGCGAAATCCAGCCGCGGATTGAACAGCGCTTCATCCAGCCAGCATTCGAAGACGTTGAGCACCGCCTGTGTGATCGACACGGCCGGCCTGCCGGCCTGTTCGACGATGAAACGGGTGTTGTTGTTGCGCCAGTAGTCCAGCAACTGGTCGAGCAGGTCCTGGCGGCTCTTGAAGTACCAGTAGAAACTGGACCGGGAGACGTTCAGCTTCTGCCCGAGCGCAAGCACGCGCACTGCCTCCACGCCCTCGGAGATCAACGTCTCCAGCGCGAGCTTCATCCAGTCCTCGCGCGTCACCTTGGTGTTGCCGATCAGACCGGGCCGCCGCACGACTTCATCAGCATTGGAATCGGAGAACATAGCGGGCCGGCCAAGTTTTGAACGCCGGCTAGATAGACCTGAAACCACCCCGCTACAATACTTGCACCTGTTCGAGCCACTCCCAGAGATAGGGGGCAAGGCCCCGGTCGACATGGAGACGCGCCCGATCGGGGTTGCCGAACCGGTAGAAGAGAGCGCCGACGCCGGCAAAAAGGATCGAAGCCGAGCGGCTTGCCGCTCCCGGATCGAGCGCCGTGCCCCTGGCGATCAGGCGCTCCAGGTCCGACCCCTCGATCTCGAACACATGCAGTGCCGCATCCATGGCCGTGACCGCGAAACCGGCCGGGTGCCAGCCGGCGGCAATGGGAAACGGCTGTTCCCCGACCGCAAGAAGGCGGTCGCGCGCGATCCGCACCATGTATTTGTCGCCGCTGGCGATCGCGCCGGCGCCGACGCCTTCGCCGGCAAGCCTTGACGCCTTCGACCAGGCAGCGAGGTCGCCGCTGACCAGCAACTGGTTCAGCCCGCCAAGCGTCCGCACGCTGACGCCGCCTTTGTTGAGCGTGGACGTGGCCCAGTCGGGCGCCGCCGGCCATTTTTCGGCAAGGTTACGCATGGAGCCGCCTCCCTTCCGGATCGAAAGCGCAAGGCGCGACGATCGTCGCCTGCCGCACGACGCCGAGATGCTGAACGTCGATGGTTTCGCCGTGCCGCGCCGCGCCCCGTTCGATGAGCGCGAGCGCAACCGGGCGTCCCAGGGTCGGGCTCTGGTAGCTGGAGGTGACGAAACCGATGCTTCTGAGGCGGCCGTCTCGTTTCTCCACGCCATGCGCGCCGGTCGCCAGCGGCGCCTCGCCTTCGCGCAGCGCAAGGCCGACGAGCTGATTGCGGTCCTTGCTGTTTCCAGCGTCCGTGAAAAGCGAGCGCCGGCCGACGAACTCGCTGGCGCGTTTGGTCCGCGGTCCGGCGACGCCCAGATCGTGCGGCATGGTTGTGCCGTCTGTGTCCTTGCCGATGACGATGTGGCCCTTCTCGGCGCGCAGGATCATCAGCGATTCAAGTCCGAGCAGCACGGCGTCGAAGGCGCGGCCCTCCTGCTGCATCCTTGCCCAGAGCGCCTCCGCCCGATCGGCGCGGATGGAGATTTCGTAGCTGCGATCGCCGGTGAAGGAAACCCTGGCGATGCGCACCTCGTCGCCGGCAAAGCGGCCGGCGGCGACGGCCATATGCGGCAGGCTGGCATCGTCCAGCGCTGCACCCAGATCGAGCGCTTCGACGACCTGGCGCGCATTCGGGCCCGAAACGGTCAAAGTGGCGTATTGCGCGGTGGCGTTGTGGATATAAACGGCATCGCGGCCAAAGCGGTCCTGCCGCCATTCTTCGAGGCGCGTGTGGACCGCGGCGACATGCGACGACGAGCAGGAGACGATGAAGCGATGCTCGTCCAGGCGGACCAGGACGCCGTCATCGAAGACGACGCCATTTTCCGAGAGCATGAAGCCGTAGCGGCAATGGCCCGGCTTCAGGGTCGACATGGTGTTGTAATAGATGAAATCGACAAACTCGGCCGCGTGCGGGCCGATCACCTCGATCTTGCCGAGCGTCGAGCCGTCGAAAAGCGCGACCGACTGCCGGGCGCGCCGTGCCTCGTCCTGGATCGAGGCGCCGGCTTCACCGCCGCCATAATAGGCGGGCCTCAGCCAACCGCCATATTCCTGAAACACCCCGCCGGCGGCGCGATGGTTTGCCTCCAGTGGAAGACGGCGGACCGGGGCGTGCATGCTGCCGCGGCGCGACCCGGCCAGGCTGGCGAAGGGAACAGGCGTGAAGGGCGGCCGGTAGGTCGTGGTGCCGACTTCCGCGATGCCGCGTCCGGTGATATCCGCCAGCAGCGCCAGACCGTTGAGGTTCGAGGTCTTGCCCTGGTCGGTCGCCATGCCGAGCGTGGTGTAGCGCTTCAGGTGCTCGACCGAGACGAAGTTCTCCCGCGCCGCGAGCTCGACGTCCTTGGCGGTGACGTCGCTCTGATAGTCGATCCAGACGCGACCCTTGGCCTTGGGCTTTGGCCACAGGCTGACGACGCCCAATGTTGCTTCCGCTCCAGTACCGCGAGGCGCCGGCGACAACGATCCGAAGTCGCCGGCGGCCGCGGCGCCGCTGGCCAAAGCGTCAGAAAGCGAGACCGTGCCGGCCACGGAGCCGGCGACGCCGATCCCATCAATGGCTTCGCCGGGAATGAAGGCCGCAAGCTCGTCGCTCCAGGCGAGCTTGCCTTTCGCGTGCGAGAACAGGTGCACGGTGGGTGTCCAGCCGCCGGAGACCAGAACGCAATCGACGCCAAGCGTCGTGCCATCGTCCAACAGGATTCCCTGGACGGCGTTGCGCCCGCGCGCCGCGACAACCGTCCGGCCGGCCAGAATACGAATGCCGGCTTTCGCTTGCGTACCGCCGTCGCGCCGGCAATCGACTACCGTCACCGAAGCGCCGGCCGCGGCCAACGCCAAGGCCGGCTCATAGGCGCTGTCGTTGTTGGTCGCGACGACGATTTCCCGGCCGACAAGCACGCCATGCCGGCGCAGGTAGCTGAGCGCGGCATCAGCGGACAGGATTCCGGGAAGGTCGTTGTTGGCGAACGGCACGGGCCGTTCGATCGCGCCCGTCGCCAGCACGATACGGCGCGGCCGCACGCGCCAAAGCGTGTCCGGCCGGCCGTCGGAGTGGCGTTGGTTGAGCGCGACCAGGTTGTGGTCGTAAAGGCCGAAAGCGGTCGTCTCGCTCAGCACGAGCTGTCCCCCGCTCTTCAGCCTGGCAACAGTCGTCTCGACCCACGCCTTGCCCTCGACGCCATCGACTTCGCCGGCGCGATGGCGCAGCGACCCGCCGGGATGCGTCCTGTCGTCGGCCACGACGACCGAGTGCCCGGCCGCCGCCGCGCTGGCCGCCGCGGCAAGGCCGGCGGGCCCGGCGCCGACCACCAGGACGTCGCAATGGTGGTTGACCTGATCGGAGACTTGGCGCGGCTGCCAGTCGCTGTCGACGACGCCAAGTCCGGCCATCGCGCGGATGCGCGGCTCGAACAGGTGCCAGTCCGGCCACATGAAGGTCTTGTAGTAGAAGGCGGCCGGCAGGAAGCGGGCGAAGCGGTCCAGAACCGCGTTGCGGTCGTTCTCAGCCGTCGGCAAAGCGTTGACGCTCCTGACCTTGATGCCGTCTGCGGCCTGCACGGTCGTGGCGCGCGCATTCGGCACCCGGCCGACCGCGCTCTCGACATCGACCAACGCGTTGGGTTCCTCGACACCGGAGCCCCAGATGCCGCGCGGCCTATGGTATTTGAAGCTGCGGCCGACCACGGCCTGGCCGCTCGCGAGCAGGGCGGAGGCGATCGTGTCGCCCGCAAAACCCTCCACGTGCCTGCCGTCGAAGGTGAAGCTCAGCGGGCGGCCGCGGTCGATGTCGCTGCCGCCGGTGGTGAGACGGGAGGCGCTCATCGTCCATGCTCCGCTTCGCCGAGCAAGGAAGAGGCCGACACCTTGTGATTGACGCTGTCGCGGCCCATCGCGAAGAACTCGCCGCAGGTCAGATGCACCCAGATCTCCCGGGCCGGTCCCTTCGGATTGTCGCGCATGTGAAGATAACCGGCCCAGCGCTCGGCGGTCACCTCGCTGCCGTCGGGCCTCAGATTGCCGGCCTCGCCGCCATAGTGAAACTCGCTTTCTTCGCGCGGCCCGCAGAACGGGCAGGGAAAGAGCTGCATCTTTTCTATACCTTCAATGGGCGATGCCGGAGCCGGCGGCCTCGTCGATCAGGCGGCCGCGGGCGAAGCGGTCGAGATCGAAGGGCCGGCTGATGTCGTGATGCCTGCCGGTGGCAAGCAGATGGGCAAGCAGGGTGCCGCCTGCGGGGATCGCCTTGAAGCCGCCCGTGCCCCAGCCGCAATTGAGGAAAAGGCCGGGCAGCGGCGATTCGCCGATGATGGGCGAGGAATCCGGGACGACGTCGACGATGCCGGCCCATTGCCGCATCATCTTCAACTGGCCGAAGATCGGAAACATTTCGAGCATACCGGCGATCACGCCTTCCAGCACCGGCAGGTTGCCACGCTGGCCGTAGGACGGGATGCGGTCGAGCGCGCCGCCGATCACCAGTTCGCCCTTGTCCGACTGGCTGACATAGACGCCCGTATCCGGCGAGATCACCACCGTGTCTATGACCGGCTTGACCGGTTCGGACACGCAGGCCTGCAGCGCGTAGGAATTGACCGGCAACCGGAATCCCGCTTTCGCCGCCAGCACCGACGAATGGCCGGCGACCGCCATGCCCGTACGCTCGGCCCGGATTGCGCCGCGCGAGGTGACGACGCCGCGGCAGCGCCCATTCTCGATGATGAAGTCGGTAATCTCGCAGTTCTGGATGATGTCGACGCCGAGACGGCTCGCCGCGCGTGCGTAGCCCCAGGCGACGGCGTCGTGGCGGGCGGTGCCGCCGCTCGGCTGCCAGGTGCCGCCATAGACCGGGAAGCGGGCATCCGGGCTGAAATTATAGATCGGCACGACGCGGCGCACGTCCTCGACCGAGAACAACTCGCAATCGATGCCGTTGACCTGGATGGCGTTGACCGACCGCGCGGCGGTCTCCATTCCGGCTTCGCTGTGCGCAAGGGTCAGGATGCCGCGCGCCGAAAACATCACATTGTAGTTCAGGTCCGTCGATAGCGTCTTGTAGAGGCTGTGGGCCAGCCCATAGATCGCCGCGCTTTCAGGGTAGAAGTAATTCGAACGCACCACGGTGGTGTTGCGGCCGGTGTTGCCGCCGCCGATCCAGCCCTTCTCCAGGAGCGCGACATTGGTGATGCCGTGATTTTTGGCGAGATAATAGGCGGTGGCAAGTCCATGCCCGCCGCCGCCGATGATGATCGCGTCGTAGCGCGGTTTCGGATCGGGAGAGCGCCAGGCCTTTTCCCAACCGGTCTGACCGGCGATGCCTTCCTTGAAGAGCGAAAGCGCCGAATACTGCCTCGTCATGCGCGCAAACCGCCGTCACGGGCCGGAGCTCCACCGCAAGGGCCTGGCTGCCGTGTCTCCAGCTCGAACATGTGCATCGATCGCCCCTTAAAGATACCTGCTTTGCTGTTGGTGCCGAATTTCCCAAAGCAGCGTCAAGCGCACATCTAGCGTGAATGTACACCTGTGTCCATTCAAAGCGTATGGCACGCTCCCGCGTGTTTCACAGATTTTGTGCCACTTGGTCCAACGAGACCGATACTGGCCGGCAGGCTGATATGGCGAAGTCGCCGAGCCTGATCGCTCACACTTTTCCTGGAATTGGTCTAGACCGGGAAATCTTGATGCAGCAGGCATCGCGTTTTTAGGCGGTCGGCGGCTGATGACGAACTGGTTCGGCAATCGGCGAGCGGACCGTCGGACGGGAATGGAGAGATCTGACATGGCATTCGATATCGCTGGGGCCGCACAAGCGCTGGTGCGCGGCCATCGAGACAACACGCAGTTCGTGACGATCAAGGGATTGTCGGACCTTGCCTCCGCCTACAAAGTGCAGGACGCCTATGTCGGGGCGATCATCGGCGACGATCGCATAGCCGGCTATAAGATCGGCCTGACCTCGCACAGCATGCAGAGCATGTGCGGGATCGACCATCCCGTCGCCGGCACTGTTTTCGGGCGGCGGGTGATGCATAGCGGAGCCAAGCTCTCGCTGACCGGTTACGGCCATCTCGGCGTGGAATTCGAGATCTGCGCCCGGCTCGGCCGCGATCTTGCGCCGCGCGCCGCACCCTATACGCGCGAAGAGGTCGCCGCGGCGGTCGATGGCGTCTGCGCGGCGGTCGAGGTGGTGGACGATCGCCACGCCGATTATTCGGTGCTGGACGTGCGCTCACTGGTCGCCGACAATTCCTGGAATGCCGGTGTGGTGCTGGGCGATTTCGTCGCCCCGCCGGCAGCGCTGGAGAAAGTCGAGGCAATCGTCTACCAGGACGGCGTCGAGATCGGCAGAGGAGTCGGCGCCGATGCGCTCGGTCATCCCTATGAGCCGCTGGCCTGGCTGGCCGACCATCTCGGCGCCTCCGGCAGGGGCATGAAGGCGGGCGACATCGTCATGACGGGCAGCATCGTGCGCACGCGCTTCCCCGACAAGGCATTTTCTTATCGGTTCGACATTGCCGGCCTCGGCAGCGTCGAGGTCAGCGGCGCCTGAGCCGCCGCATCATCGGAGAGAACGGATGGATCTTGGATTGAAGGGCAGGAACGCGCTCGTGTTGGGCGCGTCGAAGGGACTTGGCCGCGCCGTGGCCAAGGAATTGCTGGACGAGGGCGCGCGCGTGGCGATCTGCGCCCGCACCGCCGCGACGCTGGAACAGACCGCCCGCGAGATCGGCGCGACGGCACTCGTCTGCGACCTGGCGAAGCCGGGCGCGGCGACGGAGCTGGTCGAGCGCGCCACGGCGACACTGGGCGCACCTGATATCGTGGTGGTCAACACCGGCGGCCCGCCCACCGCACCCTTCGACGAGATCACCATCGAGCAATGGCGCGCCGCGTTCGACAATCTGTTCATGAGCGCGGTGGAGATCGTGCGGGCGGTGCTGCCTTCGATGCGCGAGAAGAAATGGGGCCGCGTGCTGTTCGTGACCTCCATCGCCGCGAAGGAGCCGATCAACCGCTTCGCACTCTCCAACTCGCTGCGCGCCGGCATCCACGGGCTGGTCAACACGCTGAGCAAGGAAGAAGGAGCCAACGGCATCACCTTCAACGCGCTGATGCCGGGCTATACGCTGACCGAGAGGCTGGCGGACGCGAAGCTCGATCTCGAAAAAGTGAGCCAGGCCATACCGGCCAGGCGCATCGGCCGTCCCGAAGAGTTCGCGGCACTGGCTGCCTTCCTCGCCTCCGATCGCGCCTCCTACATCACCGGCCAGGCCGTTGCCTGCGACGGCGGCGCGCTCTGGTCCATCTGAGGACGGCTTCCCTCACCGTGGAGGCCTATTCAAACGAGTAGGTAAATCCTTCCGCCGAGGCGCCCACGGTGACTTTTGCCATCGTCTTGCCCTCGAGCGAGCGGTTGAGCACGCCGCGGCTCAGCTCCGGCAGCAACGTGTTGGTCAGGATGGCGTCGATCATGCGGCCGCCGGATTCGATCTCGGTGCAGCGCGCCTTGACCAGGTCCATCACGCCGTCGCCGATCACCAGCTCGGCGTCATTGGTGGCCTTGAGGCGGCGCGCGATCTTGCCGAACTGGTGACGGGCAATCGCCTCGATCATGGAATCCGACAACGGATAGTAGGGTATCGTGACGACGCGGCCGAGGAAGGCGGCCGGGAAGACCTTCAGCAGCGGGGCGCGCAGCGCGGCGTCGAGATCGTCGATGCCGGTCCGCACGGTGCCGTTCTTGGTGCGGTCCATGATGACGTCGGAGCCGACATTCGAGGTGAGCAGGATCAGCGTGTTCTTGAAATCGATGCGGCGGCCTTCGCTGTCGTCCATCATGCCCTTGTCGAAGACCTGGAAGAATATTTCGTGCACGTCGGGATGCGCTTTCTCGACCTCGTCGAGCAGGATCACCGAATAGGGCTTCCTGCGGACGGCCTCGGTCAGGATGCCGCCCTTGCCATAGCCGACGTAGCCGGGCGGCGCGCCCTTCAACGTCGAGACGGTGTGCGCTTCCTGGAACTCCGACATGTTGATCGAGATCAGGTTCTGCTCGCCGCCGTAAAGCGTCTCGGCCAGCGCCAGTGCGGTCTCGGTCTTGCCGACGCCGGAGGGGCCGCAAAGCAGGAACACGCCGACCGGCTTTTCCGGCGCGCCGAGGCCGGCGCGGCTGGTCTGCACGCGTCTGGCGATCATCTCCATCGCATGGTCCTGGCCGACCACCCGCTCGGACAGGGTCGCGGCGAGCCTGAGCGCCTTTTCGGTCTGGCTGGAGAGCATGCGTCCGGTTGGAATGCCGGTCCAATCCTGCACCACGGCGGCGACCGCATTGCGGTCGACCGACGGCAGGATGAGCGGTGTCTCGCCTTGCGCGGTGGCAAGCTCGGCCATCAGGTCGCGCAGCCGCGCAAGATTGGCAGCGGCTTCATCCGCCGGCTCGGCTGAAGTTGTTTCGGCCTTCGCACCCTTGGCCCCATTACCTTTTGAGGCCTTGATTTTCTTGGTCTCGTCAGCCTTGCTCTCGCCAATCTTGCTTTCGGAAGCCTTTTGCTCGGGCGCCTTTTCCGCGCTCTCCGCATTCGCCGTCTCCGCAGTGGCCTCTTCGTCCGCTGCCTCGTCGAGCGGCACGCCCTCGCCACGCAATTTGGCGCGCAGGTCGAGAATCTCGGCCACCAGCGCCTTTTCCCGGTCCCAGCGCGCCTGGGCGGCGGCCAAGGTCGTCTCGGTTTCCGCCAGCCCGGCATCGACACGGGCCTGCCGGTCGGCGACGTCGATACCGATCGCCGCCTCGCGGCCAATGATGCCGCTCTCGACCTCCAGCGCCTGGCGGCGGCGCAGGATGTCCTCGACTTCGGCCGGCGTCGCATGCTGCGAGACCGCGACGCGGGCGCAGGCGGTATCGAGCAGGCTGACGGCTTTGTCCGGCAGTTGCCTGGCGGGGATATAGCGATGCGAAAGCGAGACCGCCGCCTCGATCGCCTCGTCCAGGATCTGCACCTTGTGGTGCTGCTCCAAGACGCCCGCGACGCCGCGCAGCATCAGCACGGCCACCGCTTCCGAAGGCTCGTCGATCTTGACCACCTGGAAACGGCGGGTGAGCGCCGGGTCCTTCTCGATATGCTGCTTGTACTCGGCCCAGGTCGTGGCCGCGATGGTGCGCAGCTCGCCGCGCGCCAATGCCGGTTTCAAGAGGTTGGCCGCATCGCCGGTGCCGGCCGCGCCGCCGGCGCCGATCAGCGTATGCGCCTCGTCGATGAACAGGATGATCGGAACCTCGGAGGCCTGGACCTCGTCGATGACTGCCTTAAGCCGCTTCTCGAACTCGCCCTTGACGCTGGCGCCGGCCTGCATCAGCCCGACATCGAGCATGCGCACGCTGACATTCTGAAGCGTCGGCGGCACGTCGCCTTGGGCGATGCGCAGCGCAAATCCCTCGACGACCGCCGTCTTGCCGACGCCGGCCTCACCGGTCAGGATCGGGTTGTTTTGGCGGCGTCGCATCAGGATGTCGACGATCTGCCTTATTTCCGGATCGCGGCCGACGACCGGATCGATCTTGCCGTCGCGGGCGCGCTGGGTGAGGTCGGTGGCGTATTTAGCCAGCGCCGAATCCGCGCCCGGGCCACGCTTCATGGGCGTCTCACTGGCGGGTTCGACGGGAGGTGAGCCGGCTTCGAGCGAGCCTTCGGTGACATCGGCGAAGCGGGAAATGACACCGTCGGTGTCGATCTTGTCGAACTCGGCACTGATCTTGGAGACCAGGCCTTCCAGCGCCGGCGTTTTCAGGCAGGCAAGCAGGATATGGGCGCTGCGCACCTCTTCGACGCCGAACTCCAGCGTCGCCAGGTTCCAGCCCTCCTGGATGGCGTGAAAGATGTGATCGGAGAATTCCTCCACCGAGGTGGCGCCGTAAGGCAGCTTGTCGATGGCACGGGTCATGTCGGCCGTCAGCCGGCTGGCATCGATGCCGGCGTCGGCCAGGATCATCTGCACGTCCGAGCGCTCGGACAGCACCAGCTGCTGGATGAAATGGGCGAGCTCGACATAGGGATTGCCGCGCAGCTTGGCGGTGTCGGCCGCGGCCTTGAAGGCGCGCACGCCCGTGGCGTTGAGCTTGGCGACCAGTTCCTTACGCTTGAAGCTCTGCGATGACCGGCGCTGTTCCATCGAACCTGCTCCCGCAATCTGCCGACCGTACCCTGCCATATAAGCGGCTGCTTGACAAAGCCGTGCGACGGATAAGGCATTTGGATCTATCCGGGCGGCACCGCCCGGTTACACAAGCCTTGCAAACTCGTGGCCAACAAACACGATTGCTGTCCGGGCTATGCGAGCCATTTCACATACCGGGTCCGACAATCGCGCAATGGGTTTCGCCGAAGAGAACGGTCGCGTTTAGCTTCCGTTAGTTTTTGCGCAGATGCTCAATTGTCGTCGCGTGAGGCCGGTGATAACGTTACGTCACATAGGGTCTCAGGGCCGCTGGCTGGGGGTTAGTGTGATTGATCTCGCACTCTGGCTCAATCCTCTGAACGGTGAGAATCCGTCGGGAGAGGACTTGCGCAACGACCCGGCCTTTCATGAGCTGGAGCGCCTGACAGAGCCTCAGCTCAAGGTTGTCCATGACGGCAACGGCAAGCCCACCTCGCAATCCAGTCCGGTCGACTGGGTGGCGGTGCTCGAAAAGGCCGAAGAGTTGCGCTCCCGCGGCAGGGACCTGCGCCTGCTGGTCATCGTCGCGCGGGCCTTGGCAAACGAAGAAGGGCTGGCGGGTCTCGCCCAGGGCCTGAGGCTTATCGCCGAGACTTTCGAGCGGCATTGGGACACGATGCATCCGGCGCTGCGGGCGAACGCGCCGCCGCGCGAAGCGGCCTTGCGGCGCATCAATGCGCTTCTCGACCTCCAGAACGCCCAGCAGGGCCTGCTGGCGAACCTGCGCGAGAAGATCTTCTTTTCGCCGCGCCAGGTCGGACCGATCAGCGGACGCGATCTGGAACAGGGCGCGCTCGACGAGCGCCTCATGCTGCAGGAAGCGGCCTCGGGGCTGAACGCCGCCGAAAAGGCGGCCTTGGTAAGCGCGCACAACCACTTGCTGAACCGGGTGCGCGCCGGATGCGCGGCACAAATCGATCAGGCCGGCGAGGCGATGACGTCGCTGCTGGGCGACGCGCATGCCGCGATCGCCGCCCTCGACGCCGTGGACGCCGCGCTCAACGCCCGTATCGAAGGCCATGGCGCCACCGTCCCGGAATTGAAGAAGTTCCTGCAGCGTTTGCTGACGACGCTGGAGCGGAATTCCGGTGCCGCCGCCACGACGAACGGTGCCGCTAAGCCCGCTCCGCAAGCGGTAGCGGAACCAGCAATGCCCGCCCGCAACGGTCATGGAGCCGAGACGATGGCAAGTGTGGCAAGCCCCATGGAAGCGAGCGCCGGTCTGCCGGATCGGATCAACTCGCGCGACGAAGTCGTCAAATGCCTCGACCTCGTCGTCGCCTTCTACGACCGCACCGAACCGTCCAGCCCCATCCCGCATCTCGCCCGGCGCGTGCGCCGGATGGTGCACATGGATTTCGTGGAACTGATGGAAGATCTCGCCCCGTCGGGGCTGAAGGAATTCCGGCTGCTCGCCGGTGTCCCCGATCCCAAGAAGCCCGTCCAGAAGGATGAAAGGTAGAAAGCATGCCAGCAGAGAGCAAAGCGAAGGTCATCGAAAGAAACCGCGCGCCGCGCGTGCAGATCGCCTACGACGTCGAAACCTACGGCAGCCCGACGACGATCGAACTGCCGTTCGTCATGGCCGTGATGGCCGACCTTGCCGGCGCATCGCAGACCAAGGAAGCGTCGAAGTCGGTCCTCGATCGCAACTTCGTCGAAACCGACGCCAACCGGTTCCCGAAATTCATGGAAGCGATGGGTCCGCGCGTGAAGGCGCGGGTGAAGAACACCCTGCCGCAGCCCGAAGGCCAGGAGCGTGAGGAAGAGCTGGCGATCGATCTTACCTTCTCCAAGATGGGCGACTTCGCGCCCGACAAAATCGCCGAGCAGGTCCCGCAACTGGCCGAGATCCTGAAGATGCGCCGGCAGCTCGAGGAGCTGCTCGGCTTCATGGACGGCCGCGTCGACGCCGAAAAGCGCATCGCGCAGCTTCTGAACAACGAGCCGCTGCTGAGCAAGATCGCCAGCCAGGCGATGGATGACGGCAAGGGCGAGGAGTAAGTCATGGCCGAACAGCAAAAAACCGCAGTCGCCACCGCCGAAGCGGAAGCGATAGATCTCGGCGAGTTCAGCGGGCTCCTGGAAAAGGATTTCAAGGTCAAGAAAGACGACAGCGAAAAGCTGCAGCAGCTGGTGCGCAATCTGGCGCTGGCCGCTCAGTCGCGCTCCGAGACGACGACCATCTCGTCCAATGCGATCAAGTCGATCAAGTCGCTGATCGCCGGCATCGACAAGATGCTGACGACGCAGGTCAACGAAATCCTGCATGCGCCGGAAGTGCGCGAGATGGAAGGCACCTGGCGCGGCCTCTGGTACCTCGTCAACAACACCGAGACGGATACCAAGCTGAAGATCCGGGTGATGAACATCTCCAAGGAGCAGCTGGCCGACACGCTGGAAGACTATGAAGGCCAGATGTGGGACCAGAGCCCGATCTTCAAGAAAGTCTATACGGACGAATATTCGATGCTGGGCGGCGAGCCGATCGGCTGCATTATCGGCGCCTACGAATTCTCCAACCACCCGCGCGATGTCGGCCTGCTGCGCAACATTTCCGGCGTCTGCGCCTCCGCGCACACGCCGTTCATCGCGGCCGCCTCGCCGCGGCTGTTCCGCATGGACAGCTGGCAGGAACTGCCCAACCCGCAGGACCTGCAGATGATCGTGAACAACCCGGCCTATGCCTCATGGCAGTCGCTGCGCGAAAGCGAGGACGCTCGCTATATCGGGCTCACCATGCCGCGCGTGCTGGCGCGCCTGCCCTACGGCTCGGAAACCGTTCCGGTGAAGGGTTTCACCTTCGAGGAAGAGGTGGGTGGCGACCACAACAAATATGTCTGGATGAACGCCGCCTTCCCGATGGGCGTCAACATCAACCGCAGCCACAAGCTTTACGGCTGGGGTACGCAGATCCGCGGCGTCGAGAATGGCGGCACGGTGCTCAACCTGCCGGTGCACGCCTTCCCGACCGACGACGGGTCGATCGCGATGAAATGCCCGACCGAGGTCGCCATCGACGACCGGCGCGAGGCGGAATTGGCCAAGCTCGGCCTGATGCCGATCCTGCATCGCAAGAACACCGATCTCGCGGCCTTCATCGGCGCGCATTCCCTGCAGGACGACGAGACGCGCGCCGGGCGTCTGGTCGATCCGGACGCGCAGGCGAACGAACGGCTGAGCGCTAACCTGCCCTATCTGTTCCCCGTCTCGCGCTTCGCGCACTACCTCAAGGCGATCGCGCGCGACAAGATCGGCTCGTTCAAGGAACGCAGCGATATGGAGATCTGGTTGACCGAATGGATCAACCGGTACGTGCTGGCCAACCCTGCCTTTGCGGACGACAAGGCGCGCGCCAAGCGCCCGCTTGCCGCCGCCGAGGTCCAGGTCGACAGCGTCGAGGGCCGGCCCGGTTACTACAATGCCCGTTTCTATCTGCGTCCGCACTACCAGCTGGAAGGCATCAATGCCTCGCTCCGGCTGGTGTCGGAACTGCCGTCGGTGAAGGGCTGAAATCGTTAAGCAAAGTCATCCTGTTTCGTAGCGGTGGAGAAAGACAATGCCAGACAGAACCGATTCGCCTTCGATGAAGATCGACGGCTTCCTGAAAGTCCCGGACATCAAGGGCCCGAGCAAGCGCGACGGCCATGAAGACGAAATCGAGATCCATGGCGTCGATTACAAAATGATCGCGCCCTACGACCCCAACTCGCTCTCGCGGCGCGGCCGCGTGTCGATGGGAATGATCAAATTCCTCAAGCATTACGACAAGTCGTCGCCCTATCTGAAGAAGGCGCTGTTCGAGAACAAGGCGCTCGACGAGGTGGTGTTCTCGGCCCGCCGCACCATCGACGGCGAGACCAGCGACTATCTGGTCGTGACGCTCACCGACGCCTCGATCATGGAATACGACATGCGCCAGGACGCCAACGAGTCGGACCTGATCGAGGAAGAGGTCAGCTTCGCTTACAAGAAGATCAAGTTCGTCTACGACAAGGACGACGAGATCGAAATGGACGTCTATGTCGGCAAGTGAGGCCAAGCGGCCTGGCGCGAAAGCGCAGCTCGCTGGCAGCTCCCGGGCAAAACGCGAGGCGGTCCAGCCCTCGCTCTGGGACCGCCTCGTCAACGATCTGCCCGGGCTGACCTCGGAGATCGATGGGTTGCGCCGTCTGCTGGACGAAGAGCTCGGCGCCGAGCGCGTCGAGGCTCTTCTTGGAGGCAGCGCGCGCGCCATCGATGCCGATGCCGAACTCACATCCGAGCAGAAACGACGGCTGCACAGGCTCATCTTCCAGACCGAGCATCGCGCCGAGATCGAAAGCCGCGGCGTGGTGGTGTCAGCGCGTGTGCTCAGGGAAGCGGTCCGGCGCGACATAGAGGCCCTGTTCAACACCGAGCGCTTCGAATCCGTGCCGATGCTTTCAGGCGCCGAGCACGAACAGCCTTTGGACGAGCTGCCGCCGCTCGGCGATTTTCCGGAGGTGCGCCGCAGCGTCGTCAATTACGGCGTGCCGTCCTTTTCGGGCCGCTCGTCGCGGGATTTCGACCGCGATACCCTGGCGCGCGAGATCCGCGCGGTGCTCGCCACCTTCGAGCCGCGTCTCAAGGAAAGCGCCACGACCGTCAACGTCACGCTCGGCGACAAAAGCGTCGGCCTCAAGATCGAGATCGATGCCGTGCTGATCATGACGCCGACGCCGGAACGCATGCGGCTGCGCACCACGATCAATCTCGACAACGGCTTGGCGCGAACCGAATTCCGGGAGACCTGAGATGGATCGGGTCTTCGTGGAGTATTACGAAGAGGAACTGACCCATATCCGTGCGCTGGCCGCGGAATTCGCCGACATGCATCCGGCGGTCGCGCGCAACCTTTCCCTCGACACCGTCCCTTGCCCCGATCCTTATGTCGAGCGGCTGCTCGACGGCGTGGCTTTCCTTGCCGCTCGCACGCGGCTTAAGCTCGACGCAGAGCGCTCGCGCTTCTCGCGTGCCGTGCTCGACGTGCTTTATCCCGACCTGGTGACCCCGGCTCCGGCGACGGCAATGGCCGTGCTGAAGCCCGGCCAGCAGGTGCAGTCAATGATCGCCGGCCACGCCGTCGCGCGCGGCACGCGGCTGGTCTCCAGCCTGCATCCGGGGCTTTCGACGCGCTCGACCTTCACCACCGCGCAAGAGGTGACGCTGTGGCCGATCGCGATCACCTCGGTCAGCTACTTCCAGGACCGCAGCGCGCTGGCGGCCGCCGGCATCGCGCCGGTCGGCGGGGTGCGCGGCGAAGCGGCATTTCGCATCACGCTCGCGCGAACCGGAAAAGGCAAGCTCAGCGAATTGTCGCTCGACCGTCTCGACCTCTATTTCACCGGACGCACCAAGGCGCCACTCATCTTCGACGCTATCTTCGGCGCCTGCTCGGCCGCCGGCGCGCGGGCGGAAGGCAAGACCAATCCGCTCACCGCCCTGCCCGAACCCGAAATGATCGGCATCCACGACGATGAAGCGCTGATGCCGCGCACGCGGCCGACCTTCGAGGGATACCGGCTGCTGCGCGAATATTTCATGATCCCCGAGCGCTTCCACTATGTACGCGTCGCAGGCCTGCAGCCCGTGGTGCGCAAATGCGATGGGGGAATGGAGATCATCTTCCTGTTCCGGCGTCCGGTGCCGGAACTCGCCGATGTGACGGCGGCCGATTTCGAGCTGTTCGTGACGCCGATCATCAATCTCTTCGAACGCGAGTGCGACATCATCGAGATCGATCCGCGGCGGACTCGCCAAGTGCTGCATGCCGATCGCACCCGGGCGCGCGACTTCGAGATCTTCCGCGTCACCCGGGTGGAAGATGCCGACGCCGAAAGCAGCGAGGCGGTAATCCCAGAACTGTTCAGCCTCGGGCAGAACCGCGGCAGCGGCTGGGTCTATTCGACGGAGCGGCGCCCGCGCCGGGCGACGGAAGACGAGCGCCGCGACGGCCTGACCCGCACCTCCTACACCGGCGACGATGTCTTTATCGCCGTCTCACGCCCGGCGGGAAGCCCGGCGAACCGGCCGCTCAAGCGGCTCGACGTGATGGCGCTCTGCACCAACCGCGATCTGCCGATCCTGGACGACACGCCGACGCTGACGCTGGAGACCGCCGATCCTGTGGAAGCGGTGCGGCTGCTCGGCGCCCTCCGGCCGCCGCAGCCGGCGATCCCGGCAGCGCTGCCGGCCGGCGCCGAAGGCGAATCCCGCGCCGACAATCTCGCCTGGCGGCTGGTGGCGCAGCTCTCGCTCAATTTCCTCAGCCTCGCCAAGGAAGGCCGCGGTGTCGATCCGCTGCACGCCCTGCTCGACCTCTATGCCGACCGGGGCGATCCGAGCCTTGCCCGCAACGTGCATTCGATCACCCGCATCGACTCGCGCCCGGTGATCGAACGGCTGCAGATCGACGGACCGATGTGTTTCGGCCGCGGCACCGAGGTGACGCTGCATGTCGACCAGTCGGTGCTGGCGGGCCAAAGCACGCTGCTGCTTTCGGCCCTGCTGGCGCGGCTGTTCGCCCGCCATGCCGGGATAAATGGTTTCGTGCGGACGCGTACGCGGTTGCTGCAGAAGCAGGAGGATGTGCCATGGCCGATGACGCCCGGCAATCGCTACCTGATCTAGCGCAGCCTGCCCTAACCAAATCGGAGTCGCTGTCGGAGGAATATGATTTCTTCGAGCTGCTGCGCCGCCTGGAGCAGCGACGCGGGCTGTTCGGGCATTCCGGAACCGCGGACCGCGAGCCGGCAAGGCTCGGCCAGCATGTGCGGCTGAGCTTCTCGGCCAGGGACGTGATCAGATTCCAGGATGCAGGCGAAAAGGCTCCGGCGCGGGTCACCATCGCCAATCTCGGCCTGCTCGGGCCGGAAGGTCCGATGCCGCTGCATCTGACGCGCTGGGTGCTCGACCGGCTGTCGCAGCGCTGGTTCACCGGCACCGGCGCCGAGCAGACCAGCGACACGACCTTCGTCGACTTCGTCAACATCCTGCAGCATCGGATGATCGCGCTCTACTACCGCGCATGGGCGGATGCGCATCCGGCGGTGCAGGTCGAACGTTCGGTCGGCGGACGCGTGCGCGCCATGCTGGAGGCGATGGCCGGGATCGGACTCCCCGGCACCCAGGATCCCGAGCTCGACACGGTGCGGCTGCGTCAGGCCGGATCGCTGGCCAACCAGGTCGACGGCGCGGAGCGGCTGACGCTGTTCCTCGCCACCGCCTTCAAGGTGCCGGTTGAGATCAAGGAATTCGTCGCCGCCTGGATCACCATTCCGAAGGCGCTGCAGAGCCAAGTCGGCAAAGCCTATGCGGCGCTGGGCGGCGGAGCAACGATCGGCCCGCGCGTCTTCAGCCGGCAGAGCCGGATCGAATTGCGCGTCGGTCCGCTCAGCCTCGACGACTTCAAGTCGTTCCTGCCCGGCGAACGGCGCCTTGCCCTGTTCAAGAAGGCGGTGCGCGACATGATCGGCGAGGCGCTCGATGTCGATCTCAGGATCGTGCTCGCGCGCGACGCCGTGCCACCTCCGAAGATGGGAACCATCCAGCTCGGCCGAACCTCCTGGCTTTCACGCCCCGCCGAAAAGGGCGACGCCGACGATCTCAGACTGCGCACCATCGTCGGCTGGCGGCCGGACATGGCGGAGGCAGCCTGATGAGCCTGCTTTTGACCCTGGAACAAGGCCCGCGCTCGCAAGTGGTGAGGCAGACCCGGTTGGACGAGGGCGAGCTGGTGATCGGCCGCAGCGCCGATGCCGGCTGGCAGATCGACGATCCGGACATGTTCGTATCGCGCGCCCATTGCAAGATCAGTGGCGGGCGTGACGGCTACTTCGTCACCGACACGTCGAGCAGCGGATTGTTCATCGACGATTCCGACAGCCCGCTCGGCGCCGGCAGGTCGACGCGGCTGCAAAGCGGCATGCGGCTGCGCATGGGCGATTATGTGCTCCATGTCGAGGTTCAACCCAGCGCCGGCCACACGTCGATCGATCAGGCGCCGATCGCCAATGCCGCGCCGGCATGGTCATCGCCGCAATCGCGGACGCCGGCCAGCCTCGGCGGCGACGATTTCTTCTCGGCCAAGGTCGAGGAGGAGCCGCGGCCGCCGCGCCCGGCCGAGTTGCCGGACCCGTTCGAGCAGCCTGTGCCGGGAGCCTATGACCGCGCCTCGAACCAGCGTAGCTCGCCTGCCTTCGACGACCCGTTCAGCCTCGATCCGGTGGCGACGCCGGCCTCGGACGAAGGCCCCGCCGCCGGCCGGTCGGATCCGTTCGGCTTCGGCGACATGCCGTCGCGCAACGATTTGCCCGAGCCCGCGCCGAAACCGTCCGGCTTCGACGATTTCAGCTTCGGGCCGCCAGCGGCGCCCGCTTCCGCCAACGGTGCCGATCCAACTGGCCGGGTCGAACGGCCGGCCGGGAAGCCGAAAGCCGTTCGTCCATGGGAGATACCGGCGCAGGCAGCCGGACCCGCTGCACCCTCGCCTCGCCCCGTCTCCAAACCGTCACGCCCGATATCGGCAGCGCCGAGCGACATGGCATTGCGCGCCGCCTTCCTGCGCGGCATGGGCATCGAGGAGGCCGATTTTCCTGGACGCGACCCGATCGCCGAAATGGAAAAGTTCGGGCGCGAATACAGGCTGATGCTCGATGGTCTGATGCAGCTCTTGCGCAAGCGCGCCGAGGAAAAAGGAAGTGCGCGCGTCGCCCAGACTATGGTCGGCGCCTCCGAGGTCAACCCGCTCAAATTCCTGCCGACGGTCGAGGATGTGATCGTCACCATCATCTCGGAACGAAGCCCGGGCTTCCTCTCCGGCGAGGCGGCGATCGGCGACGCGGTGAAGGATCTCGCGCAGCATCACGTGCGCGCCTGGCGCGGCGTGCAGGCAGCGCTTCGGCGCATGATCGACCGTTTCGATCCGGCCGCGATCGAGGAAGAGCTAAAGTCCAATTCCGCGATCGGCAATCTGCTCGCCGGCGGGCGTAACGCCAAGCTTTGGGAGCTTTACCAGAAACGCCATCGCGACATCGCCCAGGGCGCGGAATCGAGCTTCCTGGGGGAGATCGGCGCAGACTTCAGGGACGCATATGAAGAGGAGTAGGGACATGATCGACAGACGGGAATTCATCGTTGCCCTTGGCGCAACGGGGCTGCTTGCGGCTTGTCAGAGCGGCCCGCCGAAACCATCGGTCATCACGGTCAATGTGACCGGTGGCGCCGGCATGAACCCGGGACCGGGCGGCAGCGACAGGCCGGTGACCGTGCTGGTGATGCGGCTTGCCAGCACCGGCAAGTTCAACTCGGCCGACTATTTCGCACTGCAGGGCGATGCCGGCTCGGCGCTCGGCGCCGACCTGATCGGCTCCGACGCGATCTCGGTCGCGCCGGGCAAGACGGCGGCCAAGACCATCACGGTCGAGCCGAACGCGACGGCGCTCGGCTTCGTGGCGCTGATCCGCGAACCGGGCGGACGCAACTGGCGTACGACCAAGTCCGTTTCGCCGGGGTCGAAATTCACCATCAACGTCAGCCTCGGCAAGGGCGGCATATCCGCCTAGCAAACCGACGGCAGGACAGTGCAGAGAGCAGTGGCATGAGCGACGCAAACAGGGTGCTGTGGTCGGAGGGCCTGTTTCTCAGGACCCAGCATTTCCAGCAGCAGGACCGGTTCTTCGAGGGGATGGTGCGCGGCGCCTTGCAGGCCGGCCAGCTCCACACGTTCGGTTTCCAGCAGCTGACGCTCGACCAGTCGCTGCTCGACGCCGGCCAGGTGTCGATCGTGTCCGCCCGGGGCATCTTCCCGGACGGCACGCCCTTCTCCATCCCGGAACTGATGGACGCGCCGAAGCCGTTGCCGGTCACGGCCGACACCGGCGCCGGGCCGGTGCTGGTGGCGCTGCCGCTGGAGCCGCCCGGCGGCGTCGGCTTCGATCCGGCGCATGCCCAATCGACCGGCGCGCGCTACCACGGCAAGATCGTCCCGGTGCGCGATGCCGTGCAGGGCGGCGCCGATCCGGAAGAGATCGAAATCGCCCGGCCGCAGGCGGTGCTGCTGGCGCCCGGCAAATCGGTCGGCGGCTACACGGCGCTGCCGGTCGCCGACATCAAGGGCGTGCGCGCCGATGGCGGCGTCTCGCTCGACGAGGGCTTCCTGCCGCCGACACTGATCACCGGCGCCGTGCACTGGTACCGGCAATTGCTGCAGGAGGTCGTCACCGGCCTCGACCAGATCGCCGAGGCGCATGGCAAGATGGTGATGGGCGGGGCCGGCCGCAGCGTCGAAGATTTGCTGATGCTGCATCTCGCCAATGCCGCGCGGCCGCGGCTTGCGCATATGCTGGCGCAGGACGTCTTCCATCCGGCCGAGCTCTATCTCGAGCTTGCCGGCCTCGCCGGCGAGATGGCCACTTACGGCTCGAGCTCGCGGCGGCTCGGCGAATTGCCGGCCTACGACCACATGGGGCCCGGCCCGGCCTATATGGCGCTGGCGGATGCCTTGCGTTCGCTCATCCTTAGCCTGCGCTACATCGAGCCGAAGTCGCGCGCGCTGCCGGTCATGCGGCACGCGACCAACGTGTGGAAGGTGCGCATCGATAATCCGAAGCTTCTGGTCGCCAGCCGCATCGTCATCCGCGTCGGCTCCGAGCTCTCGGAAGACGCGCTGCGCAAGATCTTCGTCAACCAGGCGACGGTCGGCTCGGCGGACCAGTTCGAAGGCCTGTGGAAGTCGCGTCTGCCGGGCATTCCGCTGAAGCCGTTGCATTCGCAGCCGCGCGAGATCCCCTATGACGGCGACCGGCTGTGCCTGGAGCTCGACCAGAAGAGCGAGCACTGGGCCTCTCTGCTCGACGCCCCCGGCTTCGTCATCGGCGTTTCCGGCGTGCTGCCGAGCGAGCCGCAGGTCGACTGCTATTCGGTGAACAGGTGAGGCCATGAGCCGGGATGATCCTTTCGGACTGTCGGAGGATCGCGAACGCACACGCATCCGGCTGACGGGCGCCGCGCCCCGGCCGATGGCGCCGCTGGCGCCGGGCGCGCCGGTCAAACGCGCGCGCGCCCATCCCAACACGCTGATCAACATCTTCGCGCCGCTGCTCGAATTCGCACCGGAGCTCGAAAGCGCGCTGGCGCCGGAGAACCCGGAGGTGATGCGCACGCGCCTGCTCGACGAGCTGGTGCGGGCGCGCGACGCCGCTGTTGCCGCGGGCTCCTCGCTGGAGCGCGCCGACCAAGCCGCATGGGCCGTGGCGGCGCTGCTCGACGACCTCGCGCTCAACACGCCATGGGGCGGCGCCAGCGCCTGGCCCCGCCAGCCGCTTGTCGTGATGCTGCGCGGCGACGTCGATGCCGGCACCCAGTTCTTCACGCGCCTCGACGAGCTGGAGCGGCATCCCAACCGCGACCGCGAGATGCTGGAACTGCAATATTACTGCCTGGCGCTCGGCTTCCGCGGCAAATACCGCGTGCCCGGCCGCGCCGGCGACCGGTCGCTCAATGCCGTGCGCGTGGCGGCGGCACGCTTCCTGCGCAATGCGGATGCCGAGGACGCGCCGCTGTCGCCGAACTGGAAAGGCGTGATCGCCTCCGACGAGCCGCAGCGCTTCATCGTGCCGATCTGGGTGATGGCGCTTGCGGCGGTCGTCGTCGCCGCGGCTGCCTATATCGGCCTGTCGATGGGCCTGAGCAGCCAGGCGGTCGAGCTCTCCGCGCTCGTGCGCACGCTGCCGCCGGCCTCGCGCGGCGACGTCACCCGCGCGGCGCCCAAGCAGGACGCGCCCGCGCCTGAGCCGCAGCCGGTCGATTTCGCGTTGCTGCCGGAGTTCAAGGCCGAGGCGCCGGACAACCTCAAAGGAGCGCTCAGCGGCACCGAGAGCGTTTCGCTCGCCAAGCTGGTCATCCAATCCTCCAATCCCGAGCTCTTCCAATCCTCCCGACCGACGCTGACGGAAGGCTACGAGCCGCTGATCGAGTCGATCGCCAAGGTGATCCTCGACAACAAGGAGCTGATCGGAAAGATCACCGTGGTCGGCCATACCGACAATGTGCGCCTGCAAAAGTCCAACCCGCTGGCCAGCAATCAGCGTCTGTCGGAAGCGCGCGCCGAAACCATAGCCAAGCTTCTGGTGCAGGCGGGCGTGCCGCAGGAGAGCATCTCTTCCGAGGGCCGCGCCGAAACCGATCCGGTGGCGGACAACTCGACACGCGAGGGCCGCGCGCTCAACCGGCGGGTCGAGGTTCTGGTCGAGAAGAGGCTCTGATGTTCATCCTGCGCTTCCTCTGGGCCGTCATCACCTCGCGTTTTCTCTGGACGCTGATCGGGATAGCGCTGCTCTCGCTGCTGATCTGGGTGTTCGGCCCGATCGTGCAGGTCGGCCCTTACGCCCCGTTCGAATCCGACAATGTGCGCATTGCCATCATCGCCGGGCTGATCATCCTGTGGCTGATCTGGCTGATCATCGCGCAGCGCCGCGCGATCCGCGCCAACCGCATGTTCGTTGCCGAGATCGCGGCGCCTGTTCAGGAAAAGCAGCTCACGCCCGGCGAGGAAAGCGTCGCGGCCGTCGGCGCCAAGTTCGGCGAGGTGATGGCCGAGCTCAAGCGGCGCAAGCTCGGCGGCAGAAAGTTCCTGCGCGAGATGCCCTGGTATGTGATCGTCGGTCCGCCGGCCACCGGCAAGACCACGGCCTTGCGGCAATCCGGCCTCAATTTCCCGATCGACCTCACCGACGATCTGCAGGGCGTCGGCGGCACGCGCAATTGCGACTGGTTCTTCTCCGAAAACGCGGTTCTGATCGATACCGCCGGCCGCTACGTCCAGCAGGAGAGCCAGCCGGATGTCGACGCGGCGGAGTGGCTCGGCTTCCTCGACCTTTTGAAGAAGCACCGCGGCCGCCGCGCGCTCAACGGCGTCATCGTCGCGCTGTCGATCGATGTGCTCTCGGAAGGCGACGAGGCGATCAAGGCGCATGGCCGGAAAATCCGACGCCGGCTGGCGGAGCTGAACGACCGGCTCGAGATCCGCCTGCCCGTCTATCTGATGCTGACCAAGGCCGACCTGATCAAGGGCTTCGAGGCCTTCTTCGGCGGCTTGTCGACGACGGTGCGCGAGCAGGTGTGGGGAACCACTTTCCCGCTCGACGTTCGCGTCAACGCCGGCATTATCCAGACGGAACTTGCCAGGCTTGCCGCCGAGCTGGAACGGCGGCTGGTGCCGCGCCTGGAGGACGAGGACAAGCTCGGCGCACGCGCGGAAATCTTCCGCTTCCCGGCGCAGCTGGCGAGCCTTTCCGAGCCGATCCAGGTGCTGGTCGAGGCCACGTTCGGCGAGAGCCGGTACGAAGAAGCCGCCTGGCTGCGCGGCCTCTATCTGACCTCGGCGACGCAGGAAGGCGCGCCGATCGACCGGCTGACCGCGGCGCTGTCCTCATCCTTCGGGCTGCCGCCGCGCCGCGCCATGCCGGTGTCGCGTGTCGAGAAGCGCAGCTTCTTCCTCAGGAACCTCCTGACCGAGGTGATCTTCAAGGAGGCCGGCCTCGGCACATTCGATCCGCTGGCGCAGCGCCGCCGCGCCTGGATCTGGCGCGGCGCAGCGGCCGCCTGCGCGCTCGCAGCTTTGCTCGCCGGCGGACTGTTCACCTGGTCCTATCTCGACAACCGCAACGCCATCACCGAACAGGCCGGCCAGTTCGAGGCATTGCAGCAGCCGCTGACCGACGTCGCCGCCATGCCGGCCGCGGTCGAGCAGCCGACCATGGACGGGGCGCTGGCGGCGATGGACGCGGTGGCAGCCGCCAGAACCGCGCCGCCGGATGCGATCCACAATCTGCTCGGTCCGACCGCTTCCGCCGAGCTGGTGCGCGCGCAGGCCGACACTTACGACCATGCGCTGCGCAATGTGCTCGAGCCGCATATGGTCGCGCTCCTGGAGGCCACGATGTGGCGGCAGATCCGCGATCCGGATTTCATGCTCGGCGCGCTGAAGACCTACCGCATGATGACCGGCCTGTCGCAGATGGACACCGATTTCGTGCAGAACTGGTGGGTGAACAGCCTGCCGCAATTCGCGCCGGCCGCGCCCTTCCCGACCGCCGACGCCGAGGAGCACCAGCTTGCCGCAATCCGCCGCATGGCGGTCGACGACAGCTACATCGCGCCGGACAAGGAACTGGTCGCCGAGGCGCTGAAGACGGTCTGCACGATCTCGCTGCCGGAGCGCGCCTACAAGCAGCTTCTGGCTGACCCGGAAGTGGCAGCCGTCAAGGAATGGGTGCCGGCCAATTTCGCCGGGCCGAACGGCGCCAAGGTGTTCGCGCGCCGCTCCGACAAGACGCTGCGCGTCGGCGTGCCAGGCCCCTACACCTATGCCGGCTTCCACGACGCGATCCTCGATCGGGTCGAGGATGTGGCGGGACAGGCGGCGCTCGACCGCGCCGTGTTTGCCGGCGGCTGTTCGGAGAATTCGGAGACGTCGGTCTCCGCGCTGTCGGAAGACATCCTGAAGCTCTACTACGACGACTATATCGCGCAGTGGGACAGTTTCCTGCGCGACATGCGGCTGGCGCCCCTGACCGACCTCAACGTCGCCAGCGAGAACCTCAAGGACCTTTCCAGCGCCGACTCCGCGCTGAAGCGCCTGCTGACGGCGGTGGTGCAGGAGACCGACCTGACCCGATCCGACGACGCGGCGGCCGAGGACAAGAGCGGCGGGGCCGCCAAGACCGGTTCGAAGCTGCTCAGCAAGCTCGGCAAATTGGGCAAGGTGGTAAAGACGGGCGCGAAACTGCTGCCCCGCGCGGGCTCGGCCGATCAGGTCGATATGACCGGCAGTTTGGTGGCCGAGCATTTCAAGCCGCTCAAGGGCACGATCGCCCAGGTCGACGGCCAGCCGCCGGCGCTCGACGCGGCCGTCGTGGCGCTGACGGCGCTGTCCAACGTGCTGCAGACGGTGACTGCCAATCCCGATCCGCAGGATGCGATCAAGAAGCAGGGCGGGCTGGCCGAACTGACAGGCGCGGTGGCGAGACAGGCGCAGATCCTGCCCTCGCCGATCAACGACTGGCTGGGCGGCATTGCCGGCGACACCAGCGGCCTGTCGCAGAAGGCCGTCACCAACGAGCTCAACGCCATCTGGCGCGCCGACATCCTGCCTTTCTGCCAGGCCGCGCTCAACAACCGTTATCCGTTCAGCCCGGACAGCGCGGTCGACGTCAATGTGCGCGACTTCCAGCGCCTGTTCGGGCCGACCGGACTGATCGACGCCTTCACCAACGACCATCTGATCAACTATGTCGACACCGCCAGCGAACCGTGGAAATGGCGCGCCGATTTCGGCCTCGATCCGGCGGCGCTGGCGGCCTTCGAGCAGGCGCGCCACATCCGCGACGACCTCTTTCCGGGCGGCACCGGCCCGGTGATGAATTTTACCCTGGAGCCGAAGGACCTGTCGCCTAACGTGGCCAGGGTGACGCTCAACCTCGATGGCCAGAACCTTGTCTACTACAACAACGCGACGAGGCCGCAGCCGATGACATGGCCCGGCAAGGACGGCACCGGCGTGATTTCGCTCGCCTTCCAGCCGGTCGACGGCTCGCCCGAAGTGATGCTCAACGAGACCGGCAGCTGGGCGTGGCTGAGAATGCTGCGCGGCGGCCGCTTCACCGCGACCAAGCTCACCGACGTCTACAGCCTGCGGCTCGGCACCAAAGGAATGTGGGCCGATTTCGAACTCAAGGCGGCCAGCGTCGAGAACCCCTACACGTTAGAGATGTTCAAGAAGTTCACATGTCCGCCACAGATATGAATGTGCCCGGCTTCTATGGCAAAATGCCCGCCGCCGGCGATTTCGTGACGCGCCGGCTGCCGGGCGATTTCGTGCGCGTGTGGGACCGCTGGCTGGCGCAACACATCGTGCCGCTGTTCGACCTTGAAACTTGGCCGGCGGAGACCGCGTTGCGCTTCCTAGCGGGCCCAGCCTCGTTCGGCGCCTCGATGGGCATCGTCGTGCAAAGCGCCGACAGGATTGGCCGCCGGTTTCCCCTGAGCGTCGTCGTGCGGCTCACCGAGGCGTCTCTCACGCTGGCCTATGCGGATGGCTGGTTCGACGGCATCGAGGGCGCAGCCTTCGCGGCACAGCGGGGGGAGTTGGCGCCCGACGAGCTCGACGCGATGCTGGTCAAACTGCCCGCTCCGTTTGTCGATGGCGAAAGCGATGTCATCGGCGACCTGGTCATGTGGACGGCGCATACGGATATTTTCGACGTCGATCCGCAGGCGCCGCAATTGACGCTGGAGCAGATCTTCGCCGCGAGGTGGGAGACCAGCTGATGCAGATCTGGAACCAGATGGGCTATCCGCACCAGTTCACTATGGGCATGGATAAGGCCGGCCATGAGTGGCTGGTCGTGGTGGTGAAGGGCACGTTCGATTTTCCGGAGAAGCCGGGCGGACTGGTGCGGAAATCGGCGGGACAGGTTCCGCTGGTCATGGCCGATACGCATACCGGCGCGCCGGGCTATTCGGCAGCACTGTGGGAAACCGACTTCGCCTTCCGCAAACCGCGCTGCGACGTGATCGCCAATGGCTGCGCCTACGCGCCGGGCGGACGCCCGGCGGAGCGGGTGCCGGTCGGCATCAAGGTCGGCAACTGGTCGAAGCTGTTCGAAGTCGTCGGCCACCGCGAATGGCGTGCTGTCGGGCCCATGTTCACCGCAACCGCACCGCAGCCCTTCCTGAAACTGCCGATCTCCTACAATGTCGCCTGGGGTGGCGTCGACCGGCTGGACCCCGGCGACCAGCTTCCCGCCAGCTACAAATACAACCCGGTCGGTACCGGCTGGTCGCGCGCGAAGAACCAGCGTTTCATTCCAGGCCTTCGCCTGCCGAACACGCAGGCTATCAATGAGGAAATCCGCTCGCCCTTCGGCGACTACAAGCCGATGAGTTTCGGACCGATGGGCCGCGGCTGGCCTGGCCGCATCGAATATGGCGGTACCTATGACCAGAACTGGATCGACAATGTCTTCCCTTTTCTGCCTGAGGATTTCGATGAGCGCTATTTCCAGATGGCGCCACCCGACCAGCAGATCGATCACCCGCGTGGCGGCGAGGACGTGGTGTTAGTCAATCTGACGCCTGAGGGGCGCGTGAGCTTCCGGCTGCCCAACACGGCGCTGCCGCTGACGCTGTTCAAGGACAGCGACAAGTCGCTGGAGGCGACGATCCATCCAGACACTGTCCTATTTGATCTGGAGAACCGTCGCTTCTCGCTTGTATGGCGCGCTTCGCAACGCATTCATAGGTCCATCCTCGATTTTTCGGAATGCTGGGTTGGCCCACCCACGGAGTCGATGCTGCGTGCGCACGCAGCAGGCAAGGAGTATGTCCGTGCAGAGGGAACCGCGCCTGAGGAGGTCGAGGACGCATGAGCGCCAGACTCGACATCGCCTCGGTCGGCATGGTGACCGCCGTTGGTCTCGACGCGCCTTCGGCTTGCGCGGCCATGCGTGCTCGGCTCGACGGTTTCCAAGAGACGAGTTTCGTGTCAGGCGCCGATACTCTGATCGGTGCGCCCGTGCCGTTGCCCCGAAGCTGGATTGGCGAGAAGCGTATGGCACACCTCGCTGCAGCAGCGATTTCTGAAGCCTTTGAAGCCGTGCCACAGGCGCGCGGCAATACTGCCCTCATCCTCTGTCTTGCCGAGGAAGATCGCCCCGGCCGGCCGGTTGATGATGGCCTGCGCTTGCTACACAGTGTTGCGGAGATCACCGAAATTCAACCCAATATGCGTTCCCGTATCGTCGCGCATGGTCGACCTTCCGGGCATATCGCACTCGATCAGGCGCGCAGGATAATGGCATCGGGCGAAGTGCCCTATGTGATGATTGCAGGCGTCGACAGCTACCTCACCGCGCCTGCCATCGCTTACTATCTCGGCGAAAATCGCCTGCTCGCCGCCGACAATCCAAACGGATTTATTCCGGGTGAGGCCGCCGCCGCCGTCTTGTGCGCGCGCTCGCGCGGTGACGGCCTGCGCCTCTTCGGACTTGGTTTGGCGCGTGAACCGGCAACAATCTACAATTCCGAGGACCTGCCATTGCGTGCGGACGGAATGACTTCGGCCTACAGCACTGCGTTTAAAGAAACCGGCATCGAGATGAACCGGCTTGGCTATCGGATAGCTGACCTCATTGGCGAGCAATACTGGTTCAAGCAGAGCGCCTTGGCCAGCCTCAGATTGCTGCGTGGCCGCCACGATTTTCAAGACATCTGGTCCCCTGGCGAGTCCCTCGGCAATATTGGCGCGGCGGTGGTTCCGCTAATGGTCGGCATGGCTTGGATGGCAGCGCGGAAGGGATACGCCGCGGGAAATCCCGTTCTGATTGAGGCATCTAACGATGCCGGTGCCTGCGGGGCGGCAATCCTCGCTGCGAGGGCAGCCTGATGACTGTCTACGCGAATGGTCTGGAGATTGCCTGCAAAGCACAGGCGAACAAGGTGATTGCTGCCTTTCCAGACGTTTGTTTCACGCCGCCTGAAAATCCGGCAACGCCACCGGGCGTGCCTATTCCATACCCTTCGTTCGGACTCGATTCCGATACCGATAACGGGACGGGGACCGTCAAAATCGGCGGTAAAACCATCACTCAGAAAAATAAGTCATACTATACCAAGACCAGTGGTACCGAGGCCGGGTGTGCTGCGAAGAAGGGCGTAATCACCTCGGTCAACACCGGCAAGGAGTATGCCGTAGCCTGGTCGAGCGACGTCAAGGCTGACGGTGAACCGGTCAGCCGCATGACCGATCTGTCAACCAACAATCACGCCTCGCCGACCGGCAACGCGCCGCCTTGGCCGAAGATCGGAAAGTTGAAAATCGGCCGGCAGTCGTGTGCGTCGATCTTGGCGAAGCTCGGCATGAAGGTGCACCGCTACGGCGACGCCAGCAAGGAATGCGCGTCCAACCAACAATCGGACCATATCCTACAAAATGCCTGTTTCCAGAATTCACGTGGAGGGCAGGCCATTAGCACAACACCGGGCTACACTATGAACGATGCCCCCTGCGTGTGCCTTGAAGACGCTACCGATCCGAACACCGAGCATGGCCGCAAAACCGCAGCGCAAGGCGAGTGGGCTAAGGCACAACGCGCAAAAGGCACGAACCCCAGCTACGAGGAAGTTCGGGAAGCCAATATGGAGGCCATGAAAAAGGCCAAGAACATCCCGGATGGGCCAAGGGGTAAGGAGCACCCGGCCATCGAGTGCCTGAGAATGATTTGCGACATTCACTTCAAGGCAATGATGAGCGGCCCAGAAAGCAAGAAAGACGACACCCAGGCGCGCGCGCCCGCGACCGGCAAATTCAAGCCAAGTCCCACGAGTACAGTTCGCAGAGGACGCTAAGGAGACATGGTATGGCTGATTACAGCGTAACGGTAAATGGCACGGTTGTGGCCGATGACGGGACCATTTCTTCCGCCGTCGCATACTATGACGGTGAAAGTTTCTACTCGTTCGTCATCTCCGAATCCGATGTGGCAAGCGACGACAATCAGACCGAACGACTTTACGAAAAGCCGTGTTGGTTCACAGACATATGGCGTTCCAACTCCGGTCGTTTGTACGTGTGCGATGACAATGGCGTGGTGCATTCGGGCTCAGGGACCGAATGGGCGGAAGCCCAGGTCTCGCCCCGCCACCTGAATACGGTCTGGGGTTTCGACGACAACAGCATCTATGCCGGAGGATCGGAGGGAGTTGTTTATCGCTGGGACGGCATCCGCTGGTCCGCTGCCAGTCCCGCGCTCGGCAACACCATTCTTTGCATAGCTGGGTCGTCGTCCAACGATCTTTACGTATCTGGCGAAGGTGCACTTTTCTGGCACTACGACGGCAGGCAGTGGGCCCAAATCCAGCTGCCCACCAACGCGATCTTGGTTGGACTGTTGGTACTGTCCTCGAGCGATGTCCTCGTCTCGGGCAGCGCAGGGACCTTGTTTCGCGGCTCTGGCCTTAACTGGACCGATGTCTCCCAGCGAGGCCGAGACTTCTACAAAATGGCGTTCTACCGAAAAAAAATCCACATTGCGGGCGGTGGGCAAGGAGTGTTCATATTCGATGGAGCAACGGTTTCCAACCTGAAGGATAGTTTCCCCGTCTATCGGCTTTCATCCAATGGCTCGTACCTTGCGCTGGCAGGCGGGAACTCCGCCGTTAGATACAATGGCTCGGACTGGGACGGTCCAGATTATACTTGACGGTTCGAATGAGATTGCGTGTCTGGCTTCGGCTTCGCAGCCAGATAGGTGCGCACCCTGGCAAGATCGAGTTCGGCAACCGGCAATGCTTCTTTGACCGAGAGCATGCGCACGACGAACAATTCCCCGGCTTCGGGATATTCGGCGTAGCGCTCGTTTGCGATCTCGATGCCGACCTCGCCAGCGACTCGTAGCCCGTCAAGATGTGCTTCCAGGCGCTCGACGAGTCGGGCAAGCCGCTCCTCGTCCATGTCCGGGTTCCTTCCGGGGTTGAGGAGGTTATGGTCGTATATTGTCCAGAGGAACGCAGCCATCTCTGCGTGCTGGCGGATAATTTCGCGAAGGACGGGTGCCGGCATCAGTTCAAATTGACCGAGCCGCCGCGGATGCGATTGGCGGCGCTTGCATGGCTTGTGACGTAGGTGCCGCGGATTGTGATGTGCCCGTCCTTCTCCATGACAATGGTCGCTTTGCCGCAACGAAGCTCGAGGCGCTCATTTGCCGTGATCCGCATCTGCTCACCGTCGCGGATGATGTGGGGGATATTTGATCGTTGCTGAGGATCGATGATGCGCCCGACAATCAGCGGTCGACCGAGATCTCCGTCCTGGAACAGCAACGCCACCTCCGCGCCGATCATATCCGACGTGAGTTCTGCGAGGCTGCGCGCCGCAACGGCTGTCTCCCGCGGGTTTCCCGGAAAGACGACAAGCGGCCCGCCCTCGTCGAAACCCAGGAATAGGCCGATTACCACACCTTCAATGCGCTCGACTGTCTTGGTCATCGAAACCCCTCAGTTCTGCTTTATCTCCGAGCCCTTCATGGTGATGTCGCTCGATGCCTTTATGTTGATCTTGCCCGATCCGCTCACCGAAATGTCCTTGCCGGAGATGGAGATCGTGCCATCCTTCTTCATCGCGATCGCTGCCGAGCCGCAAGTGATGGTGATGGCGTCGCCGGCTTCAATGACGAGGGCCTTGCCGACCTTGATAGCTCCGTCCTCGCCGACCTCCACGAGGCTGCCCTTGGCTATTTTCAAAGCCCGCGAACCGCCCACATCGGTCGCATCGTCCTCCGCGATCTTCGCATCACGTCCCTTGCCGATCTTGGAGGTATGCGCTCCGCCTATCTTGAAGCTCTGATTTGCACCGACGTCCACTGATTGGTTCGAACCCACCGTCCAGCTGTCATCTGCCCCAATGCTATGGCTTTGCGCCGTCCCAACAGTCACACTCCGCGACGCACCAATCGTGTTCGTCTGCGAGGCGCCGACTGTTCGGGCTTCCGCTGCCCCCACGGTGTCGACCCGTGCAACGCCCACCGTGACCGTCTGGTTGAGCCCCACTGTCTGCGAATGGTTCGCGTCGATGTTTTCCGTCGAATTCGAAACGACGTGAATCGTCTCGTTTGCCATCACCGTCAGCGATCGGTTCTTACCCACCGTCTCGGTATCGTTCGACCCGATGTTCGTCGTCTGGTCTACGCCGATCTTGACCGTCTTATTGTTGCCGACGTCCTCGTCGAGGTTGTGGCCGACGGAGTGCTTGGCGTCGTGGTCGATGCGGTCGGACTGGTCGTGCTGGACCGTCTTGTTGCGGTCGTGCTTGATCAGCAGGTGATGGTCCTTCTGCGCCTGGAAGTTGACGAGCTCGGAGCCGGCCTTGTCCTCGAACATCAGCTCGTTGTAGCCGCCGCCGCCTTTGGACGAGTTCGACTTCCAGCCGGATTGCGTGGCGTTACCCGGCAGCCCGTAGGGCGGCATCTGCGAGGCGTTGTAGACGCGGCCGGTGATGATCGGCAGATCCGGATCGCCTTCGATGAAGTCGACGATGACCTCCTGGCCGATGCGCGGGATCTGGATGAAACCCCAGTTGCTGCCGGCCCAGGTCTGCGAAACGCGCACGAAGCAGGAAGAGTTCTGGTCCTTCTTGCCGAGGCGATCCCAATGGAACTGCACCTTCACGCGGGCATATTTGTCGGTGAAGATTTCTTCGCCTGAGGGACCGACCACCGTCGCCGTCTGCGGCCCGCGCATGATCGGCCGCGGCGTGATGCGCGGCGGCCGGTAGGGCAATTTGGTGGGCGCCACGCCCAGTACCACCTTGAAATTCTCGCTGTGGGCCTCGTTCTGGGTCCGATAGCCCGGATCGAACAGCCGGTATTCGGCGCTGACCACCAGATAATCCTGGTTCTGGTCGTCGCGCGGAAAGCTCTCCAGCGTGAACTTGCAGCCGGAAAAAAGGCCGCGCACCGTGCCGACCGCCGTGCTGTGCTGGTGCACGGCTTGAAGCTCCTCGCGGCGGATCGCGGCGATCTTGTCGCCGCGCCCGACATCGAGATGAGCGCCGGGCTGGCGATAATTTTCGCCCGAGGCCTCCTTATGGGCGAAAGGCTGGGCGGATTTCGCCATCAGATCGGCGCCGGGCTTCTCGAAATCATAGTCGGTGTGGGCATAGGCGCCCGGCCGCACCGCACTGCCAGGGATCCATTCGGTGATGTATTCGACATCGCGCCGCGAGGCCTGTCCCTCGAAGTTGTAAAGCACCTTCTCGTAACCCGGCGCCGGCTTCAGCTTGCTCATCGCGTCGCAGAGGATGAGCGTGTGCTTGCCCTCGTCATGCTCGAAAAAATAGAAGATGCCTTCATGCTCGAGCAGCCGCTGCACGAAATCGAGGTCGCTCTCGTCGTACTGGACGCAATATTCGCGCGACGGGTATGAACCCTGCAGGCGCTTTTCGAATTTCGCGATGCCGTATTTGGAGAAGATCTTCTCGACGATCTCCACCGCCGTCATGTTCTGGAAGATACGGCAATCGGTGGTGTTGCCGAGGAACCACAGCCATGGCCTGACGGTGGCCTCGTAGAAGGCCAGCCGGTCCTCGATGCGGGTCAGCTTGAAGTCCGACACGAGGCCGCTGAACCAGCGCTTCGGATCGGATTCGCCCTCGACCGAAACGGCGCCGCCCAGCATCTTCAGCGGGTCGATGTCGCGGTTCTTCGAGACGAAGCCGACCGTGTAGGCAAAGCAGCGGCTGATCTCATCGCGGCCGATGAGATGGGTGAAGGTCAGGTCGGCGCCAGCCGGCGTCTGCACAACCGTGGCGCGTTCGTTCGGCATGGTCGTGCCCCTCCTGGACGCGGCCGCCAGTATGATGGATTGAAGCCCCCGCTATGTTAACCGCATCACGTTCGGGAACTTTTCACGCCCACCGCACCGGACCGCTTTCAGCCTAGCACATGTTTGGCGGCGGCCAAATAACAGCTGTGGCTAAACAGGCCTATGCGCCGGTGTGAAACGCTCCTCTCCCGCCGCGCTCGCAAGCTGCTAGAATGCCAAAGCAATTCCTGGATGGTACGTTGGCGTTTCTGCCCGGAATTGCGGAAAAGATAAGCATTTGTTGACCAAGTTCGGCGACGCTTGCGGATGTTCATCTCGCTCCAGATCAGCAATGTCGACAGGCTGCCGGCCGGCACCGCCGCCAGCTATGCCGCCCGTGACCGCAGCTTCGAGATCGGCCGCGAGAATTGCGACTGGACGTTGTCCGATCCGGACAAGTTCATCTCGGGCCGGCACTGCGAGGTCCGCTACCAGGCGGGTTCGTTCTGGCTCTACGACCTTTCGCGCAACGGCACCTTCGTCAACGGTTCGAGCCAGCGCATGAGCGGGCCGCACCGGCTGGCCCAGGGCGACCGGCTGCTGATCGGCCGCTATGTCGTCGGCGTTTCAATCGAAGACGAACGGGCCGCGGCCGGACATGCGCAGACCAGGACCGGGTCGACGCAGCGCGAGCTGCCGCCCTCGACCGGCCGCCCGCTGGACCCCGGCCATGAGCGGTTCTTCAGTCCGGCGGAACAGCGCCCGACCGGGACGGCGCCCGTCTCGACATCCTCGGCGTTGCAACAGCCGGGTCCAGCAGCCCTACCCAATCGGCCCGCGGAAGCGGACGCGATCCTGCGGGAAATCGCGAGGGCGGCCGGCATCGCGCCGGACCTCCTGCAGGCGCGCGACCCGCACGACGTCGCGGCCGAGATCGGCGCGGTGCTGAGGACCACGGTCGAGCAGCTATCCCTGCTGCTCAAGGCGCGCGCGGCGGCAAAGGTGCTCGCCAAGAGCGCGCATCGCACGATGATCGGCGCCGAGGGCAACAACCCGCTGAAATTCGTGCCGGGCACCGACGACATATTGGAGATCATGTTCGCCAAGCGCAGGGCGGGCTATCTCGATGCCAGGCACAGCCTCGAGGATGCGTTCCGCGACCTGAAGGCGCACGAGATCGCGACCTATGCCGCCATGCAGGCGGCGCTGTCGCGGCTGCTCGACGACCTGTCGCCGGAGGCGATCGCCAAAAAAATCCCACCGGCTTCCTTCTCGTCCAGGAAGAGCCAGGCCTGGGACGCGCTCGTCGCGACATGGCGGAGGATGGAGGACGAGCACGAGAACGGCATGCTGGATGTCTTCCTCGCCTATTTCGCCGAAGCCTACGCCAAAGCCGACAAGCAGAAATAGACGCAGGCACCGACTGCGCCCGCCGTATGTGACGGGTCTCACAGAAGAAGCCGCCCCTTCGAGCATCTTGGTTTCCGATTCAATCGGCGGCCCCGTTTCAATTGGGTATCCGGGCGACTAGAATGCGCAAGGACGCTTGCCCGGCGGGCAAAGCGGCGCGGCTTGGGGCGTGTGCAGCAATGTCGTGTTTCAGCGAGATGAGCCTTTCCATGCGGCCCGCCGCCGAGGCTCAGCCTGAAACGCGTTTTCCATGGCGAAGGCATGTTTGTCGCGCCGCGACGATGGATCGTCGCCAATGAGTTCGAAGGACGATCCCTCCAAGCCTGCGGATAAAACCGTCATCCGCGCATCCCGGCCGAAGCAGAGGCCGCTTGCGGTTCCCGAGAGGTCCAGTCCCGAAGGCGCACGGCCTGCTCCATCGCCTTCCCGCGAAGCGACAGTGTTCGACCCCGGCGGTGGCCGGCAGATGCCAACAGGGTGGTCGTCCGGAACCGTGCTCTTCCAGGAGCCGACCCCGGGAGCGGCCGCGAATGCGGCGCCGGGGGTGCAGCAGGATGCCCTGCTCGACGCCGCCGGCGGCGTGCGATATGCCGCGGCCAATCCGATCCTAGCCGCCGCGGCGCCGCTGCTGATGCTCTTCGGCCAATTGCGGCTGATGCCGATCGAACGGCAAGCAGCGACCCTGGCGGAGCGTATCGCCGACGCGATCGAGACCTTCGACCGCGCGATTGCCAAAGCCGGCGTAGCCGAGGAAGACGCGCGGATCGCCAAATTCGCCCTTTGCGAAACCGCCGACGATCTTGTCGGCAATCTGCCATGGCCGGGCAAGGACGGCTGGCTTCAGCATAGCCTGGTTGCGCAGGTCTTCCACACTCAACCGACCGGCGCCGGCTTCTACGAGGCGCTCAACAATATTCTTGCCAGGCCGGAAGCGCATTACGACCTGCTCGAGCTGATGCATGCCTGCCTGTCACTGGGTTTTGAGGGCCAGTATCGCGGGCTGGCCAAAGAGCGAAACATGCTCGAACACGTCCGGCGCGACGTCTACGACACACTGCGTTATTTCAAGCCGCGCGCTGGCGACGACGTCTCGCCGCGCTGGCAAGGCATGGCGGCGGCGTTGCCGAAGCCAAGGGCGCGGCTGCCGCTCTGGGCGGTGGCGGCCGCCGCGGCGACGCTGGTGACAGCGGCCTTCTTCGGATTGCGGGTGCTGATCACCGACGAAGGCGACGCGACCGCCGGTGAATTGCTGGCGCTCAATCCCTCGACGCCCGTTACCATCGAACGCGCCAGCGTGGCGGCGCCCACTGAGCCGGCGCAAGCCAGCCCGCCACCGCCCGCGGTCCCAGATACCGCCCAGATCGACCGCATCCGCGCCACGCTTGCCAAGGCGATCGCCGGCGGCGGGCTGAGCGTCGGCGAGAAGGGCGAATTCATCGTCGTCGAGATCAACAACCAGCTCTTGTTCGCATCCGGCCAGGCGGAACTGAAGCCACAGTTCCAGCCGGTCGCCGCCGACATCGCCACGGCGCTCGACGCTGAACCCGGGCCGATCCGGATCGTCGGTCACACCGACAATGTGAAGCCGAAGAAGTCGAGCACGTTCAAATCGAATTTCGATCTTTCCGTCGCTCGCGCCAAGGCCGTCCAGGCGATGATGGCCATGCAATTGAAGGACCCGACGCGCCTCAGTGCCGACGGCAAGGGCGAGGACGAGCCGATCGCCGACAATGGCACGGCGGACGGCCGCGCCAAGAACCGCCGCGTCGACGTGATGATCCCGAAACAGGAGACCCTGCAGACCAGCGCGGAGAACGGCGGCTGATGCGCTGGTTGCTGCGGATCTTCAGCTTGGTTGCGCTCGCCGGTTTCTCGGCGGCGGTCTGGTATGCCGGGCCGTTGATCCGCTTTGCCGATATGCACCCGCTTGGGCCCGTGTGGCTCAGGGCCACGATCATCGGCGCCACCGTTGCGGTGCTCGCGACGTTTTACGGGCTCCGCTTCTGGTGGCGGCGCAAAGCCCAAAAGGCGCTCGAAACGGCAATTGTGCGCGGCGACGATCGCAACGACGATTCCCAGGTACTGGAAGCGCGCATGAGCGAAGCCATCGCGGCGCTGAAGCGGACGAGCGGCAAGCGCAATTTCCTCTATGACATCCCCTGGTACATCATCATCGGCCCGCCAGGCGCCGGCAAGACGACCGCGCTGGTCAATTCCGGGCTGAAGTTCCCGCTTGCCGGCTCCGGCAACACGCAGCCGGTGGCCGGCGTCGGCGGCACGCGGTCCTGCGACTGGTGGTTCACCGACGAGGCGGTGCTGATCGATACGGCCGGCCGCTACACCACGCACGAGTCGGACCGCGAGCGCGACAAGGCGAGCTGGCTTGCCTTCCTGGGACTGCTCAAGAAACACCGCACCCGGCAGCCGATCAATGGCGTCATCCTCGCCATCAGCCTTGCCGACCTGATCGGTTTCGACGACCGGCAGCTCGACGCGCATGTCACCGAGATCAGAAGCCGCCTGCGCGAATTGCACGAGACGCTGAAGATCCAGTTCCCGGTCTATCTGCTCTTCACCAAGGCCGATCTCGTCTCCGGTTTCATGGATTATTTCGGCGATTTCGACGAGGCGCGCAGACGCAAGGTATGGGGCGCGACATTCCAGACCGCCGACCGCACCAAAAACATGGCCGGCGAAGCGCCGGCGGAATTCGACGGGCTGGCCAAGCGGCTCGCCGAAGAAATCGCCGACCGCCTGCAGGAAGAACCAGACCCGGTGGCGCGGATCGCGCTGTTCGGTTTTCCTGCCCAGTTCGGCGCGCTGAAGGACCGCATAATGCAGTTCGTCGGCAGCCTGTTCGACACCTCGCGCAGCCAGGTCAATGTCAGCCTGCGCGGGCTCTATTTCTCGTCGGGCACCCAGGAAGGCACGCCCTTCGACCAGGTGCTGGGCGCGATCGGCCGCAGTTTCGGCAGTGCTTCGCAAGCGCATCTCTCCGGCTCCGGCAAAAGCTTCTTCCTGCACGACCTGCTGACCAAAGTGATCTTCCCGGAATCGGGCTGGGTGTCCTTCGACCGGGCGGCCGAACGCCGCGTCCGGCTCGCAAGGTTCGGCAGCCTGGCCGCGATCGCGCTGGCAGCCGTGGCGGCGCTCGGCGTGCTTGGCCTCAGCTTCTTCGCCAACAAGCAGCTGATCGCCTCTACAAGGCAGGCCATGGCGCATTATCGCGACAGCGCCGATAGCCTACTCAAGAGCACGACAGTGACCGACGTCGACCTCGAAAATGTCATCGGTCCGCTCGACCAGTTGCGCAACCTGCCGGCCGGCTTCGAAAACGGCGACCAGGGAAAGCCGATCGAGGAGATGTTCGGGCTCAGCCAGCGGGAAAGGCTGCTGTCGGCCTCCAAGGCCGCGTACCGGCAGGCGCTGGAACGAACCTTCCGCTCCCGGCTGCTGGTGCAGGCCGAACGGACGATCCAGGCCAGGATGGCCGATCCGGTCGCGCTCTACGAGCCGCTCAAGATCTACCTGATGCTGGGCGGCAAGGCGCCGAAGGTCGACGACGAGCTGATCGTCTCATGGATGAAGCAGGACTGGGAGGAGAACCGGTACCCAGGCGAGAACAACCGCGAAGGCCGCGCGCAGCTCGAAAAGCATCTGCGCGCCATGCTTTCGCTCGACGACGCCTACGATCCGACCTTCGCGCTCAACCAGCCGCTGGTCGAGGCCGCGCAGCGCTCGCTCGGACGCATGAGCCTCGCGGACCGTGCCTCGGCACAGATCAAGTCGGCGGTCTACGCGGCAAGGCTGCAGGATTTCTCCATCGCCGCGAAAGCCGGTCCGGAGGCGCAGCTGCTGTTCGAGCGCACGGATGGCAGCGAGCTCGCCGATCTTCAGGTCCCCGGCCTTTACACGCGCGCCGGTTTCAACCGCTTCCTCCTGCCGCAGCTCTCGCGCATCGCGCAGATGCTCGTCGACGACCAGTGGGTGCTCGGCGGCGGCGGCGAACAGGGCGGCATCGACCAGGACCTGCCCAGGCTCGGCCCGGAGCTCATCGATCGCTATGGCAAGGAATTCGCCGGCGCTTGGAACGGGGTGCTCGACCAACTGAAGCTCAAGGCGATGCTGAAGGACAAGCCGCAATATCTGGCACTCTCCGCCCTCGCCGCTCCGGACTCGCCTCTCGACAAGCTCTTCACCGCAATCGCCGATGAAACCGCGTTGACCAAGGACGACTCCGCCGAAGGCGATACCGGCACGGCGCAGCAGGATCCCGCCAGCATGGCCAAGGGCCTCGCCCGCATCGGCCTGCAGATCGCCGGCGGCAAGTCGCAGAGCCGCGCCGGCGCAAGCTCGGCCGTTGCGCAGAATGCCGGCGCGGGCGTCGAGGCGCAGTTCCGCTCGTTCCAGGCATTGGTCAGCGGCAATCCCGGGCGCCGGCCGCTCGATGCGCTGATGCAGAACTTCCACGACATCTTCCAGAGCCTGAAGCTCGCGGCCGATGTCCCCACGCAGAGCGAACGCGTCAACGCCAATCTGCAGCTGCAGATCTCGACCTTGCGCGCCAATGTCTCGCGCTTGCCCAAGCCGCTGGCGCGCATGGTCAACGCGGCGGCGGACGAGCTCGAAGGCAATGTCGCCGAAACTTCCGTTGCCAACCTCAACCAGAGCCTCGACCAGACGGTGACGCGCGCCTGCGAGGAGGCGGTCAACGGCCGCTATCCCTTCACCCGCGACAGCACGGACGAGATCTCGATGGCGGATTTCACCAAGCTGTTCGCGCCGGGCGGCCTGATGGACCGTTTCTTCGCGCAGAACCTTGCGCCGCTGATCGACATGACCGGCCAGGAATGGACCTGGAAGCCGGACGCGCGCTCCAGCCGCGACCTGGCCAAGTCGACCTTGAAGGCGTTCCAGGCTGCGGCGGAAATCCGAAGCGCCTTCTTCCCTTCCGGCGGCTCGGTGCCCTCGGTCTCGATCACCATCACCCCCACTTCGGTGAACAGCGAAGTCGACAGCGCCGTGCTCGACGTCGACGGCCAGACGGTCCAGAGCGCGCAGGCCGGCAACGCGCCGAGCATCGTGACATGGCCGAGCGGCGCCGCTTCCGGATCGGCGAGCCTCAGCCTCCTGCCGGAAATGCCTGGACGCGAGTCCGCGCTCAAATTCGAAGGGCCGTGGGCGTTGAAGCGGCTTTTCGACAAGGCGACCGTCACCGGCGACGGCGCCAGCACCGAGGCGCGTTTCGTAATCGGCGGACGCGATGTCGCCTACACGATCCAGGCCGGCTCGGGGGCCAATCCCTTGTTGCTGCCCGCCTTGTCCGGCTTCAGCTGTCCGAAGGCGTTCTGAGATGGTCGGCTCCAGCCTTCATTTCGGTACTCTAATGTACACGCTTATGGCAGAGTGGCGTGGGCACGCGGCCCATGGCTGGTCACAGAGGACGCCGGCTGAGCGTTTGGTGGCAAATTGAGCACTGTCGCTTTCCCCATCGACAGCTTCGGCGTGAGCCACCAGGGCTGCGTGCGCGATCACAACGAGGACAACTACCTCATCGAACCGCAGACCGGGCTCTGGGTCGTGGCCGACGGTATGGGCGGGCATGAAGCCGGCGAAGTCGCCTCGGCCAGCATCGTCGACCACCTGGCGACGATCGGCATCGCGAGCTCGGCACCGGACCTTCGCGCCCGCTTCGAGGACCGGCTCAGCCGTGCCAACGCCGAGATCCGCGATATATCGCGCTCGCGCGGCATCACCATCGGCTCCACTTTCGCCGCCTTGCTTGCCATGGATGGGCGCTTCGCCTGCCTGTGGGCCGGCGACAGCCGCATCTATCTCGTGCGCAACGGCTCGATCTTCCAGGTTTCGAAGGATCACACCGAGGTGCAGGAATTGCTCGACCGCGGCATGATCAGTGCTGAGGAGGCGCGCAACTGGCCGCGCCGCAATGTGATCACGCATGCGGTCGGCGTCAGCGACGAGCTCGAGATCGATTTCCAGCAGGGCGAGCTGATGGCGGGCGACATCTTCGTCCTCGGCACCGACGGGCTGACCGCGCATGTCAGCGACGCCGAGATCGAGGCCGCGGTCAGGTCCGCCACGCCGCGCACGGCATGCCAGAACCTCTTGGATACGGTGCTCGCGCGCGGCGGTACCGACAATGTGACCATCGTACTCGTGAAGATCGGCAGCGGGCACAGCGGCGCGCACCATTCGGATCGGTCCGGAGCGGAGGCCGTGGCCAGATGAGCGACGACGACAAGACGCGGATCGCGGCGAATGTCACACATGCCGGGGTCGGCACGCAGCTCAGCGGCATTTATGAGCTCGACGAGAGGATCGCCTCCGGCGGCATGGGCGAGGTCTATCGCGGCCACAACATCCAGACAGGCGATCATGTGGCGATCAAGATCGTGCTGCCCGAATTCGCCCGCGACCAGACGATCCTGTCGCTGTTCCGCAAGGAAGCATCGATCCTCAACCATCTCTCGCACGAAGCGGTGGTGCGCTACCACGTGTTTACGATCGATCCGGGGATCGGCCGACCCTATCTTGCGATGGAGTTCGTGGACGGCCAATCGCTGTTCGACATCATGCGGCGCGGGCCGATGCCGGGCGAGGATGTGCGCCGGCTTTGCCATCGCCTCGCTTCGGGCTTGAGCGCCGTGCATCAGGCGGGCGCCGTCCACCGCGACCTCTCGCCGGACAACATCATCCTGCCCGGCGGGCGGGTCGAGCGCGCCAAGATCATCGATTTCGGCATCGCGCGTTCGGCGACGGTCGGCGGCGAAACGCTGATCGGCGGCAAATTCGCCGGCAAATACAATTACGTCTCGCCGGAACAGCTCGGCCTCTATGGCGGCGAGGTGAGCGAGCAATCCGATATCTACAGCCTCGGGCTGGTGCTAGCCGCGGCGCTGCGCGGAAAGCCGCTGGACATGAGCGGCTCGCAATATGAGGTCATCGAGAAGCGCCGGAGCGTGCCGGACCTGTCGGATATCGATCCCGATTTCCGCGAGCTCATCGAAGCTATGCTGCAACCGGATCCTCGCGACCGGCCGGCCAGCATGGCCGAGATCGCCAGGGCGACGCGCGGCGAGGATCTCGAGCCGACATTGCCGCCGCCGGTGCCGTTTGGCGCGCGCGAGCGCTCCGGCCTGCCGCGCGCCGGCTGGACGGCGTTGCCGGACACCAAACCGCAGCCGCCTTTGCCTCAAGGCAAGCCGCGCTTCGTTGAGCATGTGCGCCCAGCATATCTGTCGGAGCCACGGCCCGCGCCGACTGCCCCGCCGGCCAGCGCGCCCGCACCGGCTGAGCCGCAAAAGGCCTCCCGGATGCCCGCCTTCGCCGGCGGCGTCGCTGCGCTTGCCGTCCTGGCGGCTGCTGGCCTTTATTTCAGCGGCGTCCTGGCGCTGCCGCCTGTAACGGAAAAATCCAAGCCGCTGACGCCGAAGCCGGCCGCCGACGCCGGCAAACCAGTGGCCGAAGCACAGCAACCGGTGGCGCCGAAACCTCAGACCCAGGCTCCGGCCGCGCCTCAGCCGCAGGCGCCGAAACCTGACAGCGCCGCCATAGGGACGGCAAAGCCATCCGCCCAACCCGATGCGGAGGTCAAGACACCGGTCGAGCAGCCGACGCCGCCAGCCACCCGGCCGGAGAGCGACGCCAAGAGCCAGGCGCATCTCCCACAAATCGAGACCAAACCCGTGCAACTCCCGGCGCAACAGTCGCCGACGCCTGCGCCGGCTCCCCCGCCGGAGGCAGCGGAAAGCCAGAAGCCGGCGCAGCCTGCAAGCGAGCCGGCGGCCAAGGCGCCAGAACCGACCCAGACCGCAAAAAACCAGCCAACGCAGGAAGCTAATCCGCCGGCGGCCAAGCCCAGCGTGAAAGACCTCGTGGACAAGCTTTCCAAGTTGCCCAAGCCGGCGGCTTCCCCGCCCCCGGCTTCGCAAAGCCAGGCATCGGCGCAGCCAGCCCCTCCGCCGGCCGAGCCGAAAGCGCAGACCTCGACAGCCAGCCAGCCGGAAACCCCGACCGCGCCAACCCAGCCAGCGCAGCAACCGCAGCCGCCAGCGACCAAGCAGACCAACAACACCGATGTCGCCATCAATGTGCCCAAGCCGGCGCTCCCGTCATTGGAAGAAGACACGGCCAAGTGGAACGACCAACGCTCCTGGGTACGCGATTTCAGCGGCGGCAGCTGTTTCTACGCGAACGTGACGTCGGGACCTGGCGCCACCCCCGCGATCGAGGGATACGGAACGGCGGTGCAGCCCTTCGAACAATTGCTCAGCGATTTCCAGACGAAGTTCCATGTCGAGCCGGACATCAGCGTGCGCCTCATCACGCTCCCCCAGTGCGGCGTGCCCACTTTCCTTCGCTACCTCGACCGGAGCTCGGCTGCGAAGCCACAGCTTGTGCTGGATCGGACATCTGTCCCGGACGGCTCGCCGGTCAGCGGCGCGCTCTATACGGGCGGCGGGCTGATCTCCAATATCATGCTGATCGATCACAAGGGCGTCGCCTTCAACCTCGACGACCGCATGGTACCGCAAACCGACAAGGTCACTTTCAACATCCCGATCGGCCTTGCCGCCCCGGACAAGGTAGCCGGCCAGGCGGTGCCGCAGATCATGCTGGTGATCACCGGGCCCAAGGACATCCAGGCCGCCATGTTCTCCAGGCCGACACCGGCCTCGGAGCTGTTGCCCAGGATCCTCGAGGAGATCGAGGCCGACGGGTCGCAGTTCTCCGCCACGGCCACCTATTTCCGGCTTGGCGGATAGCATGAACGCCGATGGACCTTCGCCACCCGCGTATCTTGAGTCAGTCCTCGCCACGCAGGCAGCGTAGCCGGCTCCGGTTGCTTTTGCCGGGTCGCGTGACGCTTGCGGCGCTTGGCGCGGCGTTGCTCTCGATCCTTTCTCCCGGCAAGGCGCATGCCGAATTCACTGTCTGCAACCAGACGCTCGACGTCGTCAATCTCGCGGTCGGACAGAAAGTCGACAATGCCGACCAGACGGACGGCTGGTGGACCATCGGCGCCAACCAGTGCGTCAACGTCATCCGCGAGGAGCTGACCAACCGCTATATCTACCTCTACGCGACGGACGTCTTCGGCCACGCAATCCTCAACGGGTCGACCGAGATGTGCATCGACCGGCGGCGCTTCTCGATCCGCGGCATCGAGGAGTGCTGGCAGCGCGGCCATATCGCGGCGCGCTTCGTCGAGGTCGATACGCTCGAGCAGGTGCGCTGGACCTACTTCCTGACCGGAAGCAGCCCGTGACGCACTCAATCGATACGAGCTTCAAACAGAAGAAGCTGGCGCGCCTGGCCGAGCGCCGGCGCAGGCTCTGGCGCCGGACGCTTGCAGGCCTTGCCACGCTCGCCGTCCTTGCCACGGCCACCGGCTTCTACCTGACCAAGGACTATTGGTCGTTCGGCGACGAGGACGAAGAGCTGCATCCCGTCGAAGGCATGGAAGACTTGCCGCCCGACGCCTCGGTCTATGTGCCGGCGATCATCGATCTCGCCGGCGATCCGATGTGGATCACGCTCGCGCCCGATGCGGAGACCGCGACGAGAGGCAAGACCGTGGCGCGCCCGGCCGAACTCGACAGTTCAGGCGCCTCGCCGCAGATCGAAATCCTGTCCGACGTGATGCTGAGCGCCAGCGAAAAGTTCATGACGACCATCCCGTCGACGCAGGAGGATTTCGCCTTCTTCCAGGCGCAGCGGCAGGCCGTTCCCAAGCCTTCGTCAACGGCGCCCGACGATGCGCAACCAGCCCCATCCGCGCCGGCCGCGGCGCCGGGCGAGCAACAGGGCGATCCGCAAGGCGACCTGGAGAACGACCTCCAGGCGGCGCCGGACGAGAGCGAAGCCGGTTCAGCGCCCAAGGCCGACGCCGACGACCCCGAGGCCGGGTGGGGCGAGACCGTCGATCAGGGGGAAGCGGCGCTCCCGGCCTTCAAGAAAACCGCGATCGAGAACAACACGACCGTTGCGACCGTCACCAGCGAATATCGGCGCTTCGAGGCGACCGAGGACACTTTCGTGAAGATCCTCAACGACCGCAGCCTGGACAGCGTGGCGCTCGACGCGCACTTCTCCGCCGATGACGCGAAGCTCGCCGGCGAGGCGCTGAAGACGCTTTTCAATCGCGACGTGCTGGAGTCCGGCTTCGTGGTGGCCATGCGCGGGTTTCGGCCGAACCGCGAGACGACGACCATGTCGCTGATGCAGGTCTCGATCTACGCCAAGAATGTCTATGTCGGCACGCTGACGCGCAATGCGGCCGGCGCCTTCGTGTCGGGCGTCGATCCCTGGGTCCGCGAGGATCTGTTCAACTATTCCGGCACGTCCGACCAGGGCGGGCCGAAGCGGCAATACCGCCTGCTCGACGCGATCTATTCCACGGCCGCGCGCAACAAGGTGCCGACCAGCGTCATCGGCGAGGCGATCATGTATCTGTCGCGCGGGCAGGACCTCGACGCCTTCGCCAGCGAGGACCAGCGCCTGGTGCTGATCTATTCGCAGACGCCGCGCGGCCAAAGCGAGATTTCCGGGCGGGTGCTCTATGTCGGCGTCCAGGGCGCGGAGAAGAGCCTCGACTGTTTCGTCTTCCAGCAGAGCGACGGCCAGTATGCCTGTGTGACCGGCGACGATCAGGTTCGTTCGCTGACCGTCACCAACGGCATGGTCACGCCGGTCGCCGGGGTGATGACCTCGACCTTCGGGCCGCGCAAGCATCCGATCCTCGGCACGGTCCGGATCCATAAGGGCGTCGACTGGGCGGCGCCCGTCGGCACGCCGGTGATGGCCGCCTTCGACGGCGAGATCTCCTTCCAGGGCGATGGCGGCAGCTACGGCAATCTGGTGAAGATCACGCATGCCAACGGCCGCGAAACGCGTTATGCGCATATGCAGAAATTCGCCATCGTCAGCGGCGTCGGGACCAAGGTCAAGGCCGGCGACGTAATCGGCTATATCGGCACCACCGGGCTTTCGACCGGACCGCATTTGCATTTCGAGCTCTACCAGAACGGCGAGGCGATCGACCCGCTGGGCACGGTCACCGCGGTCGCCACCGCGGTCTCCGTCAGTTCCGGCGGCACCGGCGATGCCGCGGTCGAGACGCTGACCGACCGGATCGTGCATGTCGAAAGCGGCGGCAGCGCCCGCGCCAAGAATCCGCTTTCCTCGGCAACCGGCGCCGGCCAGTTCATCTCGAAGACCTGGATCCGGATGATGAACACCTATCGGCCCGACCTTGCCCGATCGCTTTCGACCGCCGACCTTTTGGCGCTCCGCTACGACGCGACGCTGTCGCGCGAAATGGTGCGCAACCTGGCGCGAGAAGGCGAAGCCTATCTGCGCGCCCGCGGCCACCAGATCACCGCCGGCCGGCTCTATCTTTGCCATTTCCTCGGCATGGAAGGCGCGGCCCAGGTGCTGGCGGCGCCCGGCTCGACGCAACTGAACGCCATACTCGGGTCGGCCGTCATCCAGGCCAACCCGTTCCTCACCGGCAAGACCGCGAGCTATGTGATCGATTGGGCCGAGCGGAAAATGGGGCAGAAACTGCCGCGCATGGCGACCGATCAGGGCCGGCCGACGACGACCGCCGAAGTCCGGCAGACGTCGCCGGAATTCGAAAAATACAAGCAGGCGATAACGGCGCTGATAGGTTCTATCCAGGATACGCAGGCACCTGGCTAACCGGGGCCTTTCGGTTCAGCAAGCAATGGTGTTTTTCGGCGCGGCGGGCTGGAACATTTCGGGGGATTCGGCGTTGCCGGCCATGGTCAAAAAGCAATCCAACGACAACGGTTCATACTTCGAATTCGACGTCATGCGCGAAGCGTTCAAGCGCTGGGTCGACGAGGATAAGGTTCCTGAAGAACAATGGCGGCCGCGCGCAACGAAGCTGGTTCGCATCGTAACCGGGGACGACTACGTCGACCCCAACCTGGTCGAATGGATCATGCGTAAAAAGCCCCAGCGCTGAGGGGGATCGGCGCCAGGGCTCATTGGGCATGGACGCTGTACCAGCATGACCGAACATCAGGCTGCGCTAATATCGTAAACGAGTGGTAAATCGCTTCGCCGTCCAGTGCGTTTCACCGTTTCATGGAAACGCGAAACGCCCTATTCCTTGTTTTGACGCAAGTCCGGGCGGAGAACCGCTCACACTTTCCTGGAATTTCTCTAATGCCGTGGAGGCCTCGGCCGTACAAGATGTCCGTCGACCACGTTGGGCAAATGCGGATGTGTAGTCGCCTTGATCGATCCCGTTGTGATCGCGTCGGCGGGCATGAGGATCACCATCTTTCCCTTATGGTGATCTGGCCAAATCGGCTGGGCGGCAAAAAAGAAAACGACCCCGAGAACACATGCCAGCAACAGGGCGGCGAACAGGTTTGCAATGATTTCGCCAAGCTGCATGCGGGCATTTCCTGACAAGGAAACACCCGCCGCTTCGCAGGTCGCGGCGGGTGTTTCTTCTTGCAATCGCAACTGACGATGAAGGGACGATGCTCGCCAGTCTGACATGGCAAATGAAATAGCCGACGGTTTGTTTCAGCCGATAGACCATTGCGCAGCAACATCCGACTTCGGTCGGTATCGAAGGTTGAGGGGCCGAGCACGAAGAGCCACCGACAGTCCCAGACAAGCGGGTGAACGCGGCATCCTTGCCGGTGACATACCTTGCCAAATCAGCTAACTGGCCCCACCGGAGACGGGCAGTGTCCACGGTCTCAGCGCCCATGTGTTCGATGAAGGCGGCGCTGATATTGCGGTGGCGGCGCGCAAGGAACTGATCGAGAATGCAAGCCCGGCCCATCGGCAGGGCTTGCATCAACGTTTCGCTATGAGCTGGTCGGCGCCGGCGGCCTATTCCGTCCTGATCCGCATTTCCACCCGGCGGTTGACCGGATCGTAGGGGTTGGCGACGCGCGGGTGCGACTTGCCGAGGCCGATCGCTTCGAGCCGCGCCGGTTCAATGCCGTTGGCTTCGAGGAAGGCGGCCACCGATTGCGCCCTTCGCTGCGACAGGTCCTGATTGTAGCGATCGGTGCCGGTCGCATCGGTGTGGCCTTCGACGACGAAGTTGAACGTGCTCAGCCGGTTGTCCTTCAGCGCCTTGGCGAACTCGTCCAGCTCGGCGCGCGCGGTCTGGTCGAGCTGGGCCGAATCCAGGGCGAAATTGATCATCATGTCGAGGCCGGCCTTCTGGGGCGGCGCCTCGTTCTTCGCGGTCTTGCTCTTGCACTCTTCCTCGGTGCCGACGCAGATGCCGCGCGACGCGCCAAGACTACCCTGGCCGGCGAAGAACTTCACGATGTCTTCCGATTTCTGAAGCGGATCAGCGTTAACGTGCGTTGAAAAAAGCACGGCCGCCAATGCCAAGGCTGAGCTGCCCCACCGCATGACCGTCACTCCTGTTAGAACGGGCCTGTTTGAACGGGTTTTCGCTGGCGCGGACTATATCAAATCCCGAAGCGATTGTCTGTGAACAAGCGCACGTTGCCAGCGGCTTTCGCCTGATAAAGGTGGAGGCTTGACCGGCGCTCAGCCGCGGGCTTGAGTGTTGTTCTGCCGGTGCTCGGGGTGTGGCGGCCATGGCCAATGAACTCGGATACAGAACGGCGAGGGATCTGTTTCTTGCCTGTCCCGCGATCGCCCGGGACATGAAATCGCCGGCCGCCGCCCAACCTCCGTTGGAATTCTGCCGCGCTTTGCTTTCCGGGCGCGTGCCGGAGGAAGCCGTCACGTTCTGTGCCTATCTCCTGCCCGAGCGCGCCGCGGTCTGGTGGGGGCATGAATGCCTGAGCAATCTCGCCGAGCTCCTCGCCGAAAGGGATCTCGAATTGTTGGCGCTCGTCAATGACTGGGTGGGCGAGCCCGGCAATCCCCGTCATCGAGCGGCGCTCAGCAGCGCCGTCGATCCGTCGCCGGCGACGCCGGCTGCATGGATCGCGCTGTCGGCGGCGTGGCGCGACCCGACCTTCGACATGCTGTCGACCGGATTTCCCGCCGCCCACGCCGTCAACGCCGGGATCCTGGCGGGGCTGGCGCGCGTCTCGACCGCGGACCGCTTTGGCGTGCTTTCCGCCTTCGTCGAAATGGGCATCCAGATGGTGGAGATGGAGGCGCAACGCCAATCGATCGACGCTTACTAGGGCAATTCCAGGAAAAGTGTGAGCGGTTTTCCGTCCGGAATTGCTTAAAAAACAAATGTATAGGGCGTTCCGCCGTTTCCGTGAAATGGTAGAACGCACTAGGGCGCCGCACCGGAATGCCTCTGATCCAGGGTCATTTGCATCCACCCTGCGCCCACCTGGCCAAAGCGACCTTGAAGCGGGTGCCGAGCGGATGCTGCAGGCGCAGGACGGAGACGTCGTTGGCGGCGAAGTTCTTCGCCTGCTCGCAAGGCGGGTCTCGTTCCACTGGTGACAGCCGTCGCAGGTGCTTGCCTTGCCAGACCGATTTGTCGAGGCCTTCGACCGGACTGAAAAGCGGTTCCCCCTTGATCGATTGGGCTATGCTCTTGCCGTCGATCGCCGGGTCACCGAACTCGACGGAGGCGATCGAAAAGGATCACAGCTTGCCGGTGATGTTCCTGATCTATCGTGTTCTTCTTGACCGATTGGTAGGTGAGCACCGAGGCGGACGGATCGAGCGTCCAGTTGGGCGCGGCGCTCGCGGTCTGCAATCCAGCGACCAGCAGGCTCAACAACGCGGCAAGGATCAGGCCGAAAGCCGCGGCTTTGACCCGCAGTTTTTGCCAGAATGCGACGACTTCGAACATGGAACGCCCCCCGCCAGGACAACCCGATCTCGATACCGGCACGCGGCGGGAAAGAGCACTTGTCCTTGCTTGGCGAGCGCTTATGGCTGCATTGAGCAGCAAAGTAAGGACAATCACCGTGCAATCGTCGGCCTTGAGTGCGCCGTATCATTCGAACGCAGCGATCCGCGTGTCAGCCCCCCCAACCGCCGCCACCTCCACTGCTGCCCCCGCTCCCGCCACCCCCTCCGCCCGCAGCGGGTATCACGGGGGGCGGAGTTTGAGGCGTCGCTCCCACCGGTTTGATCAATTTCTTAGTGACGACTTTCTTCGACTTGACCACTTTTGGCGCGGTCGTCGTGCGAACGACCTTCGTTCTGTGCTGCGCCGCCGGGGCCGGCTCGACCGTCGGCGTCACGGTCGTGCACCCTGCGAGCGCGAGAGCACCGGATAGAAATGTTGCGACGATTGCGTGTTTCGATGCCCAGCCCACCACATTGCCTCCTTGTGATCAGAACAAGTCCCGGCGCGGATTGGCTTGTTCCCAGACCGCCCTGGCCGTCTTGACCAGTTGATCGTCCAACGAGCCGTCGGCCGAAATCTTCGATTTGAGTTCGCCACGCATCTGTTTCAGAGCCGCTGTCTTCGCCTTTGCCCCGAATTTCGTCAGCGTGGTCCTTGCGTCCGGAATTTCATTGCGAAGGTCGAGCGCGGCCGCGAAGGCAAGGTAGCGCACGGCCACCGCCTGGTCCGCCTTGTCGCCTCTTTGCATCTCCAGCGCCGCGCGATCATACGCGGCCGACTGATCACCGCGGTCGGTCGCCAGCTCGAACAGCCTTTGCGCTTCAGCCAAATCCTGCTGCACGCCGACTCCGTCCCTGTACATGCGTGCAAGGCTGCCGGGGGCATAAGGCTGGCCGAGATCCATCGACTTCTGGAACAACGAGAGCGCTGTCTTGGGGTCCTTCTCGACCCCGGTGCCGGCGAGATAATTGCGACCGAGCAGGTTCATCGAATACATGTCCTGACGCTCGACGCCGGCCTTGAGGAATGCCACGGCGCGCGCCGGATCCGCAGGCACGCCGTTGCGGCCCTCGGTGAAGATCGCGGCGAGATCGTTCATCGCATAGGTATGGCCCATCGCCGCCGCCTTGAGCAGCAGGTCAAGCCCCTTGCCGGTATCGCGGTCGACGCCATAGCCGTTGAACAAGGCGCGGCCCCATGAGGTCATGCCATAGGGGTCGCCCTTGTCGGACGCCGCCGCGTAGAAAGCGTTGGCCTGCTTGCGGTTGGCTGGCATGCCCGTCCCGGTCGCGTTGAGGTACCCGAGCTCAAACACCGCGCGGACGTGTCCTTTGTCGGCAGCCTTCTGGATCGCCTTCTTCGCCTCGTCGACCTTGCCCGCGGCGAGCAGCGCCCGCCCGAGTTCGTAGTGGAAGCGGGCGACATCGGGATAGGCCTTCACCGCCGCCCGGCAGGCCTCCACCGCGCCGGCGCCGATCTCGTTCGGCAACAGGCCTGGGACGACGCCCTGCAGATCCAAGGGTTCGCCTGCCTGCGTGTCGCAGGGATCGACACTTGGCGAGAGTTTCATCGTCGCCGGCTTCGACGACCCGTTGTCAGCCGTGATTTCGAAGCCGACGATCAACGGTTTTGCGGCGCCGATCTGCGGTTCGTAGCGCAATTGGTCGACTTCATCGGCCATCAGGCTCGATTGAGGCGACAAGGTCCGATCCGGCAGGGACAGCGTCCCGGTTGCCGGATAGCTCGCGAGCTTCAGGCTGACGCCTGGATCCTTGGTCGGGACATCCAGCTTCAGCGGCACGGGGCCGACGCCGACCGGAATCTTGACGTCGCGGTTCTCGATCGCCTCGGCGGCGCCGGCGATATGGATGCCGCGCTCCACCACTTCCTGCTTCTGCTCGGATTCGAGCGAAGCCACGAGTTGCTTGCCCGCGGCACCCTCGCCGTTCTTGACCCGGAACACCAGTATGCCTTGCGATCCGCCGCCCCACTCGTCATGCGTGGCATAGGCCAGCATATCGACCTGATCCTCTGCGTCGGCGCCCTTCGGCACGTCCATCGCGAGCCGCGGCAAATCCTTGCCCTCTATCGGCTCACCCGTTGCGACCGGCTTGCCGTCCAGGATCAGACGCCCCAGCGCCGGCGGTCTTTCGATGCTGATGGTGACCGCCCCGCCATCGACGTCGACCGGTACCGGCAGGTCGAGCGCGACAGGCCCGACGCCCGACGGCACGGTCTTCTCCAGCACCGGCGGCAAAGCCGGCCGGCTGGCACGGCGCATCAGCACGACGTCGTCGATCAGCGAGGAATTCTCCCACGGAACCTGCGCGCCCTTGGTGGCCTCGACCACGTCGCGGCGCACGGCCGCCATCACCGAGCGTATCTCCTGGTTCGGCGCCAGCGCGCGGCGGGAGAAGGCGGATGAAAACGGGCTGAGATCGCCGGAGCCGTCATAGGCGACCGCGCCGGGTTCCGTGGCGAAGGCGATCAGCGTGTTCAGCGAGCTTTTCACCTGCGCAAGGCCGGTGCCGCCGGCCGCGATCAACTGGTCGCGCAGCCAATAATCCTTGCGCGGGAACGGGTTGTTGCGGCAGGCGTCGAGGATGATCACCTGGATCTTCGATCTGGCGCGCAATTGCTGCAGGACGTCATCGAGCTTGACCGCCTGGACCTCGATATCGGCCGCATCCTTGAGCGACGCGTCGACCGGGATCAGGAAATTCTCGCCGCCGATCTGAAAACCGTGGCCCGAATAGTAGACGACCGCCAGATCGGCGCCGTCGGCCGCCGAGAGATAATTGCGGAACTCCTTCTCGAACTGGAGCTTGGTCAGGTCCTTGGCGACGAACACATCGAAGCCGGCCAGCCGGAAGGTGTTCGACACGTCCTCGGCATCCTTGTCGGGATTCTTGAGCGCCGGGATCTCGCGGTATTCGGAATTGCCGATGACAAGGGCAACCCTTCGATCGGCGCAGGCCTGCACAGTCGTGAGGACCACGAGGATCAAGGCTGCAATCAGCGCGCAGCATCGCAGCATGGCAAAATCCCTAACTGCTATCACCCTGTCGGCCACAGAACGCAGCTTACGACATCGTGGTCTGTTAAAGACTTCACAATCCGCCAAAACGGCAAGGAAACGTGCCTGCGACAGTAAGGCAGGCTGCGCATCCAATGAACCGCTAAAATAACTCAGAGGCCCGGGCGCCGCAATGACCTGGGCGGCGTATCGCCGCTGTTTGGCGCAGCATCGCCACCAGCGAGCTACGCCCGCGTAGCCCGGCCATTGCCTCCGCGCCGCACGGCGCGTTTATTAAAAGCGCCGAAAGCAGCAGCCGAGAACCAGATGCTGATAGAGACGAAGCTCCAGCCGCCTTATTTGCGCGACGCCCTGGTTCAGAGGCCGCGGCTGCTGCGCACCCTGGACGCCGCGACGGCGGGAAAGCTGACGGTGGTGACCTCGCCTGCCGGCTTCGGCAAATCGACCCTGCTGTCACAATGGGCGGCCGGCATATCCGGCGGCATAGCCCAGGTCGCGTGGCTGTCGATCGACCGGCTCGACAATGATCTCGCCCGCTTCCTCAAATATCTCGCCGCAGCCTTCCACCGCGTCGATCCCGATATTGCCGGCAACGCGGAATCGCTGATCGACTCCAGTCCCGTGACCCCGGTCGATTCCATCCTCACCGCCATCATCAACCAATTGTCGCGGCACGCCGCGCCGATCTACCTCGTCCTCGATGATGCGCATCTGATCGTCTCCGGCGAGATCGCCGCCTGCATCAACATGCTGGTCGCCTATGCCCCGCCGGCCCTGCGCATCGTGCTCGCAACCCGCGGCGAGCTGCCGCTGGAGCTCGCCCCTATGAAGATGAAGGGGCATGTCGTCAGCCTCGGCGACAGCGACCTGCGCTTTTCGCTCGAGGAGACCGAGGACTATCTTGCCAATGTCTGCGGCCTCGATCTTGCCGTCTCGGCCGTGGTGGCGCTCCACCACAAGACCGAAGGCTGGCCGGCCGGCCTGCAGCTGGCCGCTTTGGCGTTGGCGCATGAAGGATCGAGAGAAGCCTTCATCGCCGAATTTTCCGGCAGCCAGCGCGACGTGGCGATGTTCCTGACTCACGACGTGCTCGCCCGCCAGGCGCCCGAGATCCAGGATTTCCTGCTCAGGACCTCGATCCTCGACCGCTTCTGCCTTGGCCTCGTCGAGGCCGTTTGTCCTGGACGGGACTGCGCCGCGGCGCTGGCGACCATCGAACACTCTAACCTTTTTCTCATCGCGCTCGATTCCACGGGACAATGGTTCCGCTATCACCATTTGTTCTCGGAATTCCTGCGCAACAGGTTGGATGCCTGGGCGCCGGAGGCACGCAAGGACTTGCATCGCGCCGCCGCCGCCTGGCTGGCGGCCCGGGGCCATATCTCCGACGCGGTCGACCATGCGCTTGCCAGCGGCGATGCCGACCATGCCGCGCGCCTTGTCGAGGAATGCGCCATGCCGCTCACCATGCAGGGCCACATTCCCAGGCTGACGGAGTGGCTGAACCAGCTCCCCCCCGAGCTGATCGCCGCCCGCCCTCGCCTGCTCCTGGCGCGCGTCTGGGCGCAGTTCCACATGAGCCGGCCGCGCCAGGCGGTCCGCATCCTCAAACAGGCCAAAACCCTTGTCGGGCAGCTATCCGAGCGCGGAGAGATCGACCGCGCGACCACGCGCTCGCTGAAGGCCGAGCTGCAGACGCTGACGGCTGGCGTCATCAGTGCCACCGACCGCTCGCGCACCGCGACCCGCGTCGCCTCGCGCTGGCTGGCGGATTTTCCCGAAGACGAGCCCTTCGCGCGCGGCACGCTCGCCAATATCTGCGCCTTCAGCCATTATTCGCTTGGCGAGCTGGACGCCGCGCGGCTGCGCAGCCTCGCGGCGCGCGACCATCACGCCGCCGCCAATTCCGTCTTCGGCATCGTCTATTGCGACCTCTTGCTGGGGCTGGTCGAGATTTCCGCCGGCAATCTCGCCGAGGCGCACCAATTGCTCGACCGCGCCTGCCGGCTCGCCCGCGAGCGCCTCGGGTCCGGTTCCTACACGGAGGCGATGACGGCGATCTTCCATGTCGAGCTCGCCTATGAATGGAACGACCTGCAGGGCGCCGAGCGCATCCTGCACCAGCACCGGCAGATCATCGAGGAATGCGGGCTGGTCGTGCACGAGATGGCCTGCAAGCTGCATCTGGCGCGACTCTCCGCCGCGCATGGGCGGCACGACGAGGCCATAGTCTTCCTCGAACGCGCCGAGCGGCTGGGCATCGAGAAGCGCTACCGCCGGCTGACGGCTGCCGCCTTGAACGAGCGGGTGCGGCTGCTCTTGTCGCGCGGCGACGTCCGCGCCGCCCGGCTAGCGCTGCGTTCGCGCGGCATTGAGCCTTCGGCCGAAAGCCGGCCCGCCCCGATCCATCCGCTCGACGAATACGCCCATATCGGCGCCGCGCGCGTGCTGATCGCCGAAGGCCACCCGGCGAAGGCCATCGCGGTGCTCGACCGTATCGCCGAACGCATGCGCCGCGACGGCCGCCTGCGCGGCTTCATGCAGGTGCGCGCGCTTGTCGCGATCGCCGCGCACAGCGCGGGCGAAACGCTGCTGGCCCTGGCGGCGGCGGTCGATGTCGTCACCCTGGCGCTGCCGCAGAATGCATTGCGCTCCCTCATCGATGAGGGCCTGCCGATGCGCGAGGTGCTCGAATTCGCCCGCTCTCGAATTCCGGCATGGTCGCGCAATTCCAGCACCGCCACCTTTGTCGACACGCTTCTGCGCGAACTGGACAAAACCGCGCCGGAACGCACGCGCCCGATAGCAGTCGCCGGGAAGAAGCAAATGCTGAGCAGCAAGGAAACCGATGTCGCCGCCCTGCTTCTGCGCGCCTACACCAACCGCCAGCTGGCCGAGACGCTGTCGATGGCGCCCGACACGGTCAAATGGCACCTGAAGAACATCTTCGGCAAGCTCGGCGTCTCAAGCCGGACGGAAGCCGTCCTCAAGCTGAAGGAAATCGGGCTCGACGGCTCAATGGAGCGTCATCTGGTCGGCTAACCACCCGAATGGGTGGGTCAAAAAACCCACCCGTTACCCGAAGGTGTCGGGACAGCGCTGATGTGGCGCGCAATCATCCAGCCGAGATATGCTGGGTGGAGCCGCATGGCGACTGGTTTCGTTTTCCACGAACTTTATCTTTGGCACAACACCTGGAACTGGGCCCAGGTCTTCCCGCCGAGCCTGACGGTTCAGCCCGGCACCCATGCGGAAAATCCCGAGACCAAGCGCCGCCTGCGCAACCTCCTGGAAGTGAGCGGCATCCTCGACCATCTGGTCACCATCAAGCCGCGACGCGCCACGGTCGAGGAGCTGTCGCGGGTCCACACGCCGGCGCATATCGCCAAGATCAGGGAGATCAGCGACCGCGGCTATGGCGACGCCAGCTCGCTGACGCCGCTTGGCGCCGGCAGCTATGAGATCGCGCTCCTAGCGGCCGGCGGCGCCATCAAGGCCATCGAAGCCGTCATCACGGGCCAGGTCGACAACGCCTATGCGCTGATCCGTCCGCCCGGCCATCACGCCACCGCCGATGTCGGCATGGGCTTCTGCCTGTTCTCGAACGCAGCCATCGCCATTCGGCATGCGCAGCAGCTGCACGGGCTCACCCGGATCGCGACCGTCGACTGGGACGTGCATCACGGCAACGGCACACAGGCGATCTTCTACGACGATCCGAGCGTGCTTTCGATCTCGCTGCATCAGGACAATCTGTTCCCGGCCAATTCCGGCGCGATCGCCGAGAATGGCGAGGGCAAGGGCAAGGGCTTCAACATCAACGTCCCGCTGCCGCCCGGGTCGGGCCCCGGCGCCTACGCCGCGGCTTTCGAGCGCGTGGTGATCCCGGCGCTGACGCGCTTCAAGCCGGAGCTGATCGTGGTGCCCTCCGGCTTCGATGCCTCCGGTGTCGATCCGATGGGACGCATGCTGATGAATTCCAGCGGCTACCGCAGGCTGGCGCGCATGCTGCTCGATGCGGCGCGCGAGCTGTGCGGCGGGCGCCTGGTGATGACGCATGAGGGCGGCTACTCCGAAATGTACGTGCCCTATTGCGGTCTCGCCGTGATCGAGGAGCTTTGCGGACACCGCACCGGCGTCGAGGACCCGTGGGACCAGCTGATGGGGCAATGGGGTGGAATGTCGGCGCAGCCGCACCAGACGGCGATCATCGACCAGGCGGCCGAACTGGTCAAAAACATAAACTGACAAAAAACTTGCAAGGGGAATCGAGATGAAGCGCAGTTCGAAACTCACCACGCCGAATGTGATTGCCGGCTCCCGCCGCAACTTCCTGATCAAGGGCGGGCTTGCGACCGCCGCGACGCTGACCGGCATGCCGGCCATGCTCTTTGCGATGAACAACGAGGCGCGCGCCGAAGGCGATCCGATCCCGGTCGGCCAGTGCGGCCCGACCACCGACTTCGCCGCCCCCGACGGCATCGAGTTCAAGAACGGTCTGACGCTCGCCTGCGAGGAGATCAACGCGCTTGGCGGGATTCTCGGCCGACCGCTTGAGCCGTCCTTCGAGGACACCGCGCAGATGGGCGACGCCACCAACGTGCAGGCGGCGCAGCGCCTTGTCGACCGGCACGGTGTGCATGCGATCCTCAACGGCTACAATATCGGCTCGGGCGCCGCGATCCAGGAGGTCGCCGCCGACAACGGCATCATCTATGTCCACTACGACACCACGATCGGCCACAACAATCTGGTGAAATCCAATCCGGACCGCTACTGGGGCTCCTTCCAGGGCGACCCCGCCGAATACTGGTATGGTCCCGGCTTCCTGAAGTTCCTGCAGCAATTGGAGGAAAATGGCGAGTGGAAGCGCAAGAACAACAAGATGGCGGTGATCCTGTCGGCCGGCGTCTATGCCTCCAACATCGCCAACGCGGTCAAGGAACAGGCCAAGAGCTATGGCTGGGACATCAGCCTGTTCGAGACTGTCAGCGTGCCCGCTTCGGAATGGGGACCGACACTGGCCAAGATCCGCCAGGATCCGCCGGCGGTGATCTGCATCACCCACTTCCTGCCCGCCGATCTCGGGCAGTTCGCGCTGCAGTTCGCCTCGAACCCGACGCCGAGCCTTATCTATATGCAGTACGGCCCGTCGATCCCGGCCTTCCGCGACATCGCAAAGCAGGCGGCCAACGGCATCATCTACGCGACCGTCGTCGGCGCGTTGCAGGACGACATCGGCACCGCCTTCGAGAAGCGCTACAAGGAAAAGTTCGGCCCGAATGCCGGCCACAATTCCGGCGCGCAGCCCTATGACGGCGCCTATGTCTGGGCGACCGCGGCGGCACTTGCCGGCGGCACGGGCGAACCCGGCAACAACGACCAGAACCGGAAGGTTGCGGCCCGGATGAGCGCAATGATATGGCGCGGCGTCACCGGCACGACGCGCTTCATGCCGCTCGAGAACGCCGCCTACACCTATCCGACCCAGGTCAACGATTCATCGCTTGGCATGCCGCATCAGTTTCTGCAGATCCAGGATTACACCAAGGGTCCGGGCCTGATCGCGCCGGCGCCATACGGCACGACCAAGTTCATGATGCCGCCATGGATCAAGGCATAGCCGTATGACGGGAGACGCCGCCGCGACGCCATTGCTGTCGTGCAGGCATGTCGGCAAGTCCTTCGGCGCGCTCGCGGCAGTGCGCGACCTGTCCTTCGATGTCGGGGCTGGAGAAATCCTCGGCATCGGCGGACCGAACGGCGCCGGCAAGACGACGCTGTTCGAGGTGATCTCGGGACTGAACCCGGCCACCAAAGGCGCGATCGTGCTCGACGGCCAGGACATCACCCGGCATGCGCCCGAGCAGATCTGCCATGCCGGCGTTGCCCGCACCTTCCAGCTCAATGCCGGCTTCGACAGCATGACCGCGCGCGAGAACGTTCTGGTCGGCGCCTATTTCGGCCGCAGCAACCGGGCCGTGCCGACGCTGCGCGCCGGCCGCGCCGCGCATCAGGCCGCCGACGCCGCGCTTGAAATGCTCGGCATCGGCGACCGCGCCGACAAGGTCACCGGCAAGCTGCCGGTGCTCGACCGCAAGCTCCTGATGATGGCGAGCGCCATGGCGACGAAGCCGAAACTGCTTCTGATGGACGAGCCGGTCGGCGGCCTCACTGCGCGTGAGGTCGACCGTGTGATGGATGCCGTGCGCGCCATCAAGGCGGCAGGGGTCACCATCATCCTCATCGAGCATGTGATGCGCTTCCTGGTGCGCCTCTCCGACCGCATGATGATCATGCATCACGGCGAAAAGATCTTCGAAGGTCTGCCGACAAAGCTCCTCGACGACCGCACCGTCGTCGACGTCTATCTCGGCCAGGGCGCCTCCGATCGGCTGCGCTCCTTCATGGAAGACACGCATGGCTGAGGCGGCGCTCGAGATCTTCGACGTCAGCGCCGGCTATGCCGGCCGCATCGTGCTCGACGCCATCAAACTGTCGGCAAGGAAGGGCGAACTCACCGCCATTGTCGGCCCCAACGGCCATGGCAAGAGCACCTTGCTCAAGGCGATTTCCGGGCTTGTCCCGGTGACGTCCGGCGAGATCCGCCTCGACGGCTCGCGCATCGACCGCCTGCGCCCCGACCAGATCGTCGAGCGCGGCGTCATCCAGGTTCCGCAGGGCGATCTGCTCTTTCCGGCAATGACCGTCCACGAGAACCTTCTGATGGGCGCCTATGCCAACGCCGGCGGACTGGCCGAGCGGCTCGACTTCGTCTTTGCGCTGCTGCCGAAGCTGAAGGAGCGCCGCAACCAGACCGCCGGCACGCTTTCGGGCGGCGAGCGCCGCATGTGCGGCATAGGCCGCGGCCTGATGGCGGGCGGCGAGGTGCTGATGCTGGACGAGCCCTCGCTCGGACTGGCTCCGATCGTCATCGAGCAGATCTATGAGGTGATCTTCAACCTCAGGCGCGAGGGCCGCACCATCCTTCTGGTCGAGGAGAATGCCGAGCGGATCGCCGAGCATGCCGACATGATCCACCTGCTCGACAATGGCCGCATCGCCTGGTCGGGCCTGGGCGCCGAGCTGATGGCGCGCCCGGAAATCGTCGAAACCTATCTCGGAGTGTGAGCGGTGGACGTCCTGATCCAGATCGTCGCTTCCGGCCTGACGCTCGGCGCCATGTACGCGGTGGCCACCATAGGCCTCTCGCTGGTCTACGGCTCGCTCAACATGCTCAACATGGCGCATGGCGCCATCCTGACGCTCGGCGGCTATATCTGCTACGCGGCCATCGTCCATGCCGGCTTGCACCCAGCGTTGGCGCTGCTCGCCGCCGCCCTCGTCTGCGCGCTGGTCGGATTGCTGATCTATTTCAGCGCGGCGCTGCCGCTGCTCAGAGCCGAGAATTTCGAGACCAACATCTTCATCGCCACGATCGGCATCGGCAGCGTCATCGAGAATCTGATGCTGAAGGGTTTCGGACCTTATCCTATCCCGCAGCCGCTCGCGGTCGGCGGCCAGGTCGTCATCGGCAATGTGCACGTACCGCAGCAGAACGTGTTCATCCTCGGCATCGCCATCGTGCTGATGGTGGCGGTCGCCATCCTCCTGCAGCGCACCAGCACCGGCCGCGCCATCCGCGCCACCTCCATGAACCGCGAGGCGGCACAGCTCATGGGGGTCAGGGTCGGCCGCGTCTACGCGCAGGTGCTGGCGCTCTCGGGCGCGCTCGCCGCCGTTTCCGGCATCATGATCAGCTCGATCGCCACGCTGACGCCGGTAATGGGCGGCGACCCGATGCTGAAAGCCTTCATCGTCTGCGTGGTTGCGGGGCTCGGCAATGTCTATGGCGCCGTGATCGCGGCGATCGCGCTCGGCCTGCTCGAGGCCGCCACCCAGTATGTACTCGGCGTGCGCTGGAGCTTCGCCACCTTGCTGCTTCTCGTCATTCTCGTGCTGATCTGGCGGCCCTACGGCCTGTTCGGCAAACAGCAGGTGGTGCGTCTATGAAATCCGTCCGACGCGACATCCTGATCGGCCTCGTCTGCCTGGCTCTCGCCATCGCGCTGCCGATCGCCATGCCGGGGCGCTACGTCATCACCCAGTCGACGCTGTTCTTCATCTGGGCGATCGTGGTGGTGCAGTGGAACCTGGTGCTGGGCATTGGCGGCATCTTCTCGCTGGCGCAGATGGCGCTGTTCGCCACCGGCGCCTATGCCACCGCGATGCTGGGCTTTTACTGGAAAGTGCCCATGCTCGCCGCTATCCCGACGGCCGGCGTGATCACCGTCGCGGTGGGCATGCTGATCGGCCTCGCCTGCCTGCGGCTGCGCGGCCCCTATGTAGCGCTGCTGACACTGGCGATCGCGCAGGTCATGTATGTGCTCATCGTCAACGACACCGACTGCTTCACCACCGTCGGAGGCTGCATGCCGCTGTTCGGCGGCGTGCGCGGCATCGGCCAGTTCGGCGATATCGGCTTGCGCGCGCTGTTCCCGTCGAAATGGTACGTCGCCCACTATTATGTCGGGCTGGCGCTGCTGGCAGTCGCGGTGACGATCTCGATCGTCGTCATCAGGGGACCCTTAGGCCTCGCCTTCCGGGCGCTGCGGGACAATCCGGGCTACGCCATGTCGCGCGGCATCAGCCGTTTCAAATATCAGCTCTGGATCTTCGCGGTCTCCGCCTTCTTCACCGGGATCGCCGGTGGCTTCTACGCCATCCATTTCCGTGTCGTCGGCCCGACGGTATTTTCCTTCTCGACGCTGCTGTTCCTGATCGCGATGATCGTCATCGGCGGCCTCGGCTCGATATGGGGCCCCCTGCTCGGCGCCGCCGTGCTTATGCTGGCCGACGAAGGCATGCGGGAATTGTCCGACTATCGCAACATCGGGCTTGGACTGCTGCTGGCGGTCTTCGTCATCGCATGGCCGAACGGTCTGAACGGCTGGCTGCAACGGAGCCGAGCCAGCCGCAATTGACGATCGCCGCCATCGGCCGCACGTCCATCCAGACGGACTACGAGATGCGCAGGCTCCATGGCGGCGAGCTTGCGGCGAAGCTGCCTGCCAAAACGGTCTTCTTCAATCTTGCCGAGCGGAAATCCATCCCGCTGACGGAGCCTACATCGGCCGCACGTCCATCCAGACGGACTACGAGATGCGCAGGCTCCATGGCGGCGAGCTTGCGGCGAAGCTGCCTGCCAAAACGGTCTTCTTCAATCTTGCCGAGCGGAAATCCATCCCGCTGACGGAGCCTATGCTCGAGCGGCTGAGATCCTAGGGGATAGCCGCCGCTTCGTTAGACCATGGCGATGGCTGACCGCGCCGGGCGCTCTTTCCGGGGTCAGGCGCCGCTCCACATCGCGTCCGGCACCACCACCAGCTTGCCAACGAAGTCCTTGCCCATGAAGTCTGTCTGGGCGCGGTGGAAGTCCGACAATTTGTAGACGCCGCCGACCAGCGGCTTGATCTTTCCTTCCTCGATGTAGCGGACGATGCGGCGGAAGTCGGCGCGCGTGCCCTGGCTGGAACCGTGGAGCTGGAGCTGCTTCAGATACATGGTGCGGAGATCGAGCTGCACGACCGGCCCGGCAATGGCGCCCGCCGTGGTGTAGCGGCCTTCGGGCCGCAGGATGCGTAAGAGGTCGTTGAAGATGGGGCCGCCGACCAGGTCGGCGACCACGTCTATGGGTTTGCCGCCGGTGGACTCGCTGACGGCGGCTGGCAGGTCGGCCACGCCGCGCGTGATCACCTTCTCGGCGCCGATGTCGAGCACGGCCTGTTCCTTGCCCTTGCCGACGACGGCATAGGGGATGGCGCCGCGCGCCCGCGCCAGCTGCACGATGCCGGAGCCAACGCCGCCGGAGGCGCCAGTGACCAGCACGCGTTCGCCGGCCTTCAAGCCTGCGCGCTCCAGCATCTGTTCACCGGTGAGATAGGCGCAACAGAAGGTGGCGAGTTCGACATCGCTCAAGTCGGTGTCGACGACATGCGCGTTCTCGGCCGGCAGCGCCTGGTATTCGGCATAACCGCCGTCACGGCCATGGCCCATATAGTCGATGTCGGCCAGCGAATCGTCGTCGCGGTTGTAGATCGAAAAGTCGACCATCACGCGCTCACCGACGCGGTTCGCCGGCACACCGTCGCCAACGGCGACGATGGTGCCCACCGTGTCGGTGCCCTGGATGCGCGGGAAGATCAGCGTGTTGCCTTGGCGGCGCCAGGTCGAAACGGCAGCCGCATCCTCCTCGGTGCCATAGGCGCCCTGGCGCACCCAGACATCAGTGTTGTTCATGCCGCAGGCGCTGACCTTGATGAGCACCTCGCCGGCGGCAGGAGCCGGCACCTTCACGTCGGTGCGGTAGACGAGCTTCTCCAGGCCGCCATGGCCGGTGAGCTGCACGGCGGCCATGGTGGCGGGAACGGTTCTGGTCATGGCATTCATATCGCTTCTCGGATGTCCTTCTCAGATGCTGGCAAGCACGCTGTTCACCACGTCGGCGGTCTTGGCGACGATGATGTCCGCCTCCTCGCGAGTCAGGCAGAGCGGCGGCGCGAAGCCGAGGATGTCGCCCTGCGGCATGGCGCGGCCGATGACGCCGCTCGCGGCAAGCGCGGTAGCGATCTGCGGTCCGACCTTCAGCGCCGGATCGAAGAAGACGCGGTCGTCGCGATCCTTCACGAACTCGACCGCGGCCAGCATGCCGTCGCCGCGCACCTCGCCGACATTCCGGTGGCCGCCGACGGCCTTGGCAAGCTCGGCGCGGAAATACGCGCCGGTTTCGCCGGCGTTCCTCACCAGGTCCATCTCGTCGATCAGTTCGAGATTGGCAACGCCGGCGGCAACGCAGATCGGGTGCGCCGAATAGGTCCAGCCATGGCCGAGAGAGCCGAGCTTATCGGAGCCCTTGACCAGCACCTGCCAGACCTTGTCGGAGACGATGACGCCGGAGAGCGGCGCATAGGCCGAGGTCAGGCCCTTGGCGATGGTGATCAGGTCCGGCTTGATGCCGTAATGATCAGAGCCGAACGTGGTGCCGAGACGGCCGAAGCCGGTCACCACCTCGTCGGCGACGAGCAGCACGTCATATCTGTTCAGCACGGCCTGGATCTTTGCCCAATAGCCGGCCGGCGGCGGCACGATGCCGCCGGTGCCGAGGATCGGCTCGCCGATGAAGGCGGCGACCGTATCCGGGCCCTCGGCGAGGATCATTTCCTCCAGCTTGTCGGCGCAATATTGCGAGAACTGCTCCTCGCTCATCGAGCGGTCGGCGCGGCGGAAGTAATAGGGCGCCTCGGTGTGCAGGATCGGCGCGCGCGGCAGGTCGAAGGCGTTGTGGAAGAGCTCGAGCCCGGTCAGAGAACCGGTCATGACGCCCGAGCCGTGATAGCCGCGCCAGCGTGAGATGATCTTCTTCTTTTCGGGACGGCCGAGGACGTTGTTGTAATACCAGATCAGCTTGATGTTGGTCTCGTTGGCGTCGGAGCCGGAGAGGCCGAAATAGACCCGGCTCATGCCCTTCGGCGCGCGGTCGATGATCATCTTGGCGAGCGTGATCGAGGCCTCGGTGCCGTGGCCGACATAGGCGTGGTAATAGGCGAGGTTCTTAGCCTGCTCCGCAATCGCGTCGGCGATCTTCTGGCGGCCATAGCCGACATTGACGCAATAGAGGCCGGCAAACGCATCGATGCTCTTCTTGCCGGTGTTGTCCCAGACGGTGACGCCTTCGCCGCCGGCCATGATCCTGGCTGGCGATTCACCGCGCGCGTGCGTGCCCATATGCGTCGAGGGATGGAAGAAGTGGTCGCGATCCCAAGCCGAGAGTTCATTGGATTGTTCGAGCATTTTTTGACTCCTTGAAGGCGGTCCGGGCGGCGCTCAGGCCACGTCGAGACAGAGATATTTCAGATCGGTGAAGGCTTCGAGCCCGTGGCGCGAGCCTTCGCGGCCGATGCCGGACTGCTTGACGCCGCCGAAGGGGATCGGCGCGCCGGTGATCTTGACGCGGTTGATCGCGACCATGCCGTAGTCCAGCGCGCGGCCCAGACGCGCCTGCCGGGCGCCATTCTCGGTAACGACATAGGCGACGAGGCCGTATTCCGTGGCGTTGGCGCGGGCGACGACTTCCGCCTCATCGTCGAAGGGCGTGACGGCGGCGACAGGGCCGAAGGTCTCCTCGCGCATGATCAGAGCTTGGTCCGGCACATCGACGAGCAGCGTCGGCTGGTAGAACAGCGGCCCGGCCGCGTGGCGCTTGCCGCCCACAAGGCAGCGCGCGCCTCGAGCGATCGCGTCGGCGACTTGCTCCTCGACCTTCTTGACCGCGCGCTCATGCATCAGCGGCCCGATATCGGCGTCCGCGGATAGACCGTTGCCGGTGTGGAGCTGCTCGATGCGGCGCGCGAAAGCGGCGCAGAAGCGGTCGTAGATCGGCCGCTGCACGTAAATGCGATTGGCGGCGAGACAGTCCTGGCCAGACGTTGCAAACTTGGCGTCGAGCGCGATGGTGACGGCCTTGTCGATATCCGCGTCGTCGAAGACGAGCAGTGGCGCGTGGCCGCCGAGCTCCATCACCAGCCGCTTCATGGTGGGCGCGCTCTGCGCGGCGATCAGCCGGCCGACTTCGGTCGAGCCGGTGAAGCTCATGGCGCGGACCCGCGCATCGGCGCACATCGCGCCGACGATGGTTCGCGCATCGCCGGTGACGACGTTGAAGACGCCGGCCGGCAGCCCGGCGCGCTCGCCGAGTTCCGCCAGCGCCAGCGCCGATAGCGGGGTTTCCGAAGACGGGTGCGCCACCACCGTGCAGCCGGCAGCGAGGGCCGCGGCCGCCTTGCGGGTGAGCATGGCCGACGGAAAATTCCACGGTGTCACGACGCCGACCACGCCGATCGGCTCGCGGCGCACCGACATCTCGGTATTCGGCAGATGGCTGGTGACGCTTTCGGCGTTGAGGCGTTTCGCTTCCTCGGCATACCACTCGACGAAGGAGGCGGCGTAGTCGATCTCGCCCAGCGATTCCTTCAGCGGCTTACCCTGCTCGAGCGTCATCAGCAGCGCCAGATCGTCCTTGGAGGCGATGATCAGGTCGAACCATTTTCGCAAGATTTTCGAGCGCTCCTGCGGCAGCGCCGAGCGCCAGGCCGGCAGGGCGCGGGAGGCTGCGTCAATCGCTTCAGTCGTCTGCCTGCCATCGAGCGCAGCGACAAAGGCGACGGTTGAGCCGGTGGCGGGGTCGGTGACCTCGAAGCTCGCCGCTCCCTGGCCGGCGGTCCAGTGGCCACCGACATAGCCGAGATCGCGAAGCAGCCGGCGATCGGCGAGGCGGTCGAGTGCGTCGTGGCGGAGAGGGCGAGCGAAATGCGCGGACATCAGTCAGGTCTCCCGGTGCCGAGGCGATGTGGAGAGACTAGTCGTACGATCGAGACAGAGAGGCTGTTTCGACGGTCCGATGTAGAGAGATTGTCTCTGTTGGCCGCTTACCGCAGACGATCTGTCTGCATGCGGCTGAGCAGGGTTCCCCCTCACCCGGATTGCCAGCCGAATTGCGAAGGGCAATTCGAGGCAATCCGACCTCTCCCCGAGGGGAGAGGAGAGAGCGAGCGCCGGCGCCTAATCTCTTCTCCCCTCGGGGAGAAGGTGGCGGCAAAGCGGGCGGATGAGGGGCTTCGCTGAGCCTCACCCTTGCTCCGGCAGCAGATCGGCCACCGGCAGCACGGTCTCGTCCTTGACCGTCTTGGTGACGATATAGGTGAAGTAGCGGTCGATGCCGATCTCGCGCTCAAGCAGGCTGTCGACCAGCCGCTGATAGGCGTCGATATCGCGCGCCATGACCTTCAGCACGTAGTCGACGCCGCCGCCCACCGACCAGCAGGCGACGATCTCCGGAACGCCGCGCACCACACGCTCGAAACGATCGAAGTCCGCCTGGCGGTGATTGGCCAGGGTGACCTCCATCAGCACCGTCGCCACCGGCGCGATGGCGCGCATGGCGATCGCGGCGTAATAGCCGGAGACGATGCCGGCCTTCTCCAGCTTGCGCAGCCGCATCCAGCACGGCGTCGGCGACAGGCCGACCTTCTCGGCCAAGGCCAGCTTGGTGATCCGCCCGTCGCGCTGGATGGCGTCGAGAATCCTGAGGTCGATCGGGTCGAGTTTCACTGCCGCCATGCGGGATCCGCCTTTCGTTGCGGACACCATGACGACGCATTATTTCGATTGTCAATTGCACTGATTTCGATCTCTAATAAGTCATGACATTATGGCAGCCAGATCCTGCTCTCATCCGCCGCCCGGCCTATCTTTCGCTGGCCGACCAGTTCGCCCGCGCCATCCATGACGGTCGGCTGGCCAATGGCACGCGGCTGCCGACGCACCGCCGGCTGGCGGACGATCTGAAGCTGTCGGTGCAGACCGTCAGCCGCGCCTATGAGGAACTGATCCGGCGCGGCCTGATCTCGGGCGAGGTCGGCCGCGGCAGCTTCGTGCAGACGCAGCGCCGCGAGCCGGAACCGCCCTACATCCCGGAACGGCTGGGCGAGGTCATCGACCTCTCGATCCTGAAGCCGGTCTGCGAGCCGATGCATCTGGAAAAACTGAAGCAGGCGCTGGGCTGGCTTTCCGAGAACCTGCCGTCGAGCTCGGCGCTGTCGTTCCGGCCGAACATGGTTTTCCCGCGCCACCGCGCGGTCGCGGTCGAATGGCTGAAGCTTTGCGGGCTGGAGGCGTCGCCGCAGAATATCAGCCTGACCAACGGCGCCACCGCCGGGATGACAGTGGCGTTGATGAGCGTGGCGCCGCCCGGCTCCACGGTCGCTACCGAAGCGATCGGCCACCACACGCTGATCCCGCTTGCCCGCTATCTCGGCTTCAATCTGGAAGGCCTGCCGATCGACGACAACGGGCTGATTCCCGAAGCGCTCGATGATGCCTGCCGCCTCTCGGACATCCGCGCCGTCTTCGTCCAGCCGTCGGTGATCAACCCGACAGCGACCTTGATGGACGCCACAAGGCGGGAGCAGATCGCGGCGGTCGCGCGCAAGCACGACATCGCCATCATCGAAAATGACGTGCTCGGACCCCTGGTCGAGGGCCGGCCGCCTGCCGTCGCCGCCTTCGCGCCGGAGCGGACGCTCTACGTCACTTCCTTCACCAAGATCGTCGTGCCGGGCCTGCGCATCGGCTATCTCGCGGTACCGGACCGCTATGTCGCCGCTGTCGCCAACCGCCATCTCGTCTCGAACTGGATGGCGACGCCGATGGTGGCGGAGATCGCGACGCGCTGGGTGAATGACGGCACGGCTTTGGAGCTGGTCAAATGGCAGCGCGGCGCACTAAGACGCCGGCAGGAGATCGCCGCGGAAGTGCTCACGGGCGTCGACTATCGCTGTCATCGCGACGGGCTGCATCTATGGCTCGAACTGCCGGGCGACCGTGCCGAGGAGAGCTTTGTCGCGCAGGCGCGCCTGCGCGGGGTGGCGATCGCGCCGGGCACTTCGTTCCGCATCGCGAACACGCCTTGGCATCCCGCGATCCGTATCTCGCTCGGGTCGACCACGGAGGGGGAACTGCGCGCGGGCTTGAGCGTTGTCGCCAAGCTGCTGCTCGGCGATCCGGAGCATCTCCTGCTCGCCATCTGATGCACAAATGGAGCTCAGATTGCCCTGAAATTGTGCCGCGCCGGAAATATTGTCATGATATTATTTTCCCGATTGACATGATTTGGCACGTTTCGCATCGTTAAGGGCATAGGCTTCTCCAGAACGGGGAATGGACTTGCCCGCGCCCATCATCAAGGTCGATGCGATTTCGAAAAGCTTCGGCGCCTTCAAGGTGCTGGACGGACTGTCGATGCAGGTCATGCCGGGCGAGAAGCTGGCGCTGATCGGCCCGTCCGGGTCCGGCAAGACGACGATCCTGCGCATCCTGATGACGCTGGAGAGGATCGACGGCGGCCATATCCAGGTCGATGGCGAGCAGCTCTACCACATGGAGCGCAACGGCCAGCTGCTGCCGGCCGACGAGCGGCACCTGGCCAGGATGCGCCAGAAGATCGGCATGGTCTTCCAGCTCTTCAATCTCTTCCCGCACAAATGCGTCATGGACAATGTGACGCTGGCGCCGATGCTGACCAAGGGCGTCGCGCGCGCCGCCGCCGAGAAGCGGGCGATGGAACTGCTCGATATGGTCGGCCTCGCAGACAAGGCGAAAGCGATGCCGGCGCAGTTGTCCGGCGGCCAGAAGCAGCGCGTGGCGATCGCCCGGGCGCTGGCGCTGTCGCCCAAGATCATGCTGTTCGACGAGGTCACCTCGGCGCTCGACCCTGAACTCGTCGAGGAGGTGCTCAACGTCATGCGCAAGCTCGCCGCCGAGACCGACATGACGATGCTCCTCGTCACCCATGAGATGGGCTTCGCCCACGACTTTGCCGATCGCGTGCTGTTCTTCGACCGCGGAAGGATCGTCGAGGAAGGCAAGCCCGATGAGATTTTCCGCCACCCCAAACAAGAAAGAACGCAGAGCTTCCTGAAGAAGATCATCGCGGCCGGACATCGCGTCTGACCGCTATGCAAACGGGCGACGTAGTCGTCCGCGGGCGACGCAGTCGTCCCAGGGCGGCCCAAGGCCGTACCGAACCAAGCAACCAAGAAGAGAAACAAGGAGTTGGGAACGATGAAGAAACTTGGCATTCTGGCTGGCGTCGCCGGCCTTGCGGTCACCACGATGCTGCTCGCCTCCGGCGCGCGGTCTGCGGACGATGCAAAGCTCGAGCAGCTCAAGCAGCAGGGCTTCGCCCGCGTCGCCATCGCCAACGAGCCGCCCTATACGGCGGTTGCGGCGGACGGCAAGGTGTCAGGCGCAGCGCCCGACGTGGCGCGCGAGATCTTCAAGCGCCTCGGCATCAACGACATCGTCGCCTCGATCTCCGAATATGGCGCCATGATCCCCGGCCTGCAGGCCGGACGCTTCGACGTGGTCACAGCCGGCCTGTTCATGAAGCCGGAACGCTGCGCGGCGGTCGCCTATTCCGAGCCGGTGCTGTGCGATGCCGAGGCGCTCCTTGTGAAGAAGGGCAATCCGAAGGGCTTCAAGAGCTATGCGGACATCGCCAAGGACACATCGGCGACCGTCGGCGCGCCGGGCGGCGGCACCGAGGAGAAGCTGGCGCTGAACGCCGGCGTGCCGCGCGACCGCGTCATCGTCGTGCCCGATGGTCAGAGCGGGCTGAAGATGGTGCAGGACGGCCGTATCGACGCCTATTCGCTGCCGGTGCTGTCGATCAACGACCTGGTCAAGAAGGCCAACGACCCGAACCTCGAAGTGATCGCGCCGGTGCAGGGCGCGCCGGTCTATTGCGACGGGGCGGCCTTCAAGAAGGGCGACGAGGCGCTGCGCGACGCCTATGACGTCGAGCTCGCCAAGATGAAGAAGTCCGGCGAGTTCGCCAAGATCATCGAGCCCTACGGCTTCTCGGCCGCGGCCGCGATGTCGACGACGCGCGAGAAGCTCTGCTCGGCGAAGTAAGGAGCACTTTTGGCAAGGGCCGGATGAGGGGCGGCGCCAGCATTTCAAGGTTCGCGCTGCCCCTCATCTGCCTACCCGTCCTTCGCAGCAGCTGCGCTGCAGCTACGGAGGGTAAACCGGCGTCTCTGCCTCTCTGAGCGGGGCAGATGCCAAGCACATCAATGTTGGGAAACTTCTAGTTCATGACCCAGTGGTCCGGCTATCTCGGCCTGATATTGCAGGGAGCGCTTGTCACCATCGAGCTGACGCTGATGGGGTCGGTGCTTGCGCTGATCATGGCCTTCCTTGCCGGCATGGGACGCGTGTCGCGCTTCTTCATCCTGCGCGCGATCGCCACGGCCTATATCGAATTCTTCCGCGGCACCTCGATCTTCGTGCAGCTGTTCTGGGCCTATTTTGTGCTGCCCTTCGCCGGCCTGTCGCTGACACCGCTGCAGGCCGGTGTGCTGGCGCTGGGCTTGAATGTCGGCGCCTACGCAGCCGAGGTCGTCCGCGGCGCCATCCTGTCGGTCGGCCGCGAGCAATATGAGGCCTGCACGGCGCTCAACCTCGGCCGCTGGCAAGGCATGCGCCACGTGATTCTGCCGCAGGCGCTGCTGGTCATGCTGCCGACCTTCGGCAACAACGCGATCGAGCTGCTCAAGGCGACGTCAGTCGTCTCGCTAATCTCGCTCGCCGACCTGACCTTCCAGGCGCAGGTGGTGCGCTCGCAGACCGGTAGCACGCTGATGCCCTTCGCCTCCGTGCTGGTCATCTATTTCGCGCTGGCGCTGATCATCTCCTGGGGCGTTCGCACGCTGGAGCGCCGCATGGCGCGCGGCCTCGATGGAGTGCGCGTCTGATGGAGTGGGATTGGAACTTCGTCCGGGAGATCATGCCGACCCTGATCCAGGGCGTGAAGATCACCATCCTGGCGACTATTCTGGGGTCCATCCTGGCGGCAATCGTGGGGCTCGCGATCGCGCTGGCGCGGCGGTCGGAGAACCGGATCGTGGCGCGCAGCGTCGGCTGGTTCGCCGAGTTCATCCGCGGCACGCCGCTGCTCGTGCAGCTCTATTTCATCTTCTACGTGCTGCCCGATATCGGCATCCTGCTGCCGCCGCTGGTGGCCGGCGTCATCGGGCTTGGCCTGCACTACGGCACGTATACGGCCGAGGTCTATCGAGCCGGCATCGACAATGTGCCACGCGGCCAGTGGGAAGCGGCCAAGGCCTGCAATCTCAACGGCCGCCACACCTGGACGCATATCATCCTGCCGCAGGCGATCCCGCCGATGATCCCGGCCTTGGCCAATTATTTCATCGCCATGTTCAAGGAGACGCCGCTGCTTTCGGCGATCACCGTGCTGGAGCTGATGAACCAGGCCAAGAGCGTCGCAAACACCTACTACCGCTACATCGAGCCGATGACGCTGGTCGGCGCCTTCTTCCTCGTCATCAGCCTTTGCTCCGTGGTGCTGCTGCGCTGGCTGGAGCACCGCTACGGCAGGATCGAAACATGAAAGTCATGAAAGAATTGCCCAATATCCGCCTCGAAACGGCGCGCCCCACGCTGGACGCGCGTCCGCTGGAAAAGCGGGTTGGACTGATTGCGCTTGCGACCGACCATACCAGCGAAGTGGACTTCCGCCGCATGGTGGCGAGCGAGCGGATCGGCGTCTATGTCGCACGCATCCCCTATGCCAACCCGACGACGCCGGAGAACTTGCGCAAGATGCAGCCGTCGCTGTCGGCGGGCGCGGCACTGATCCTGCCGGACGAGACGCTCGATGCCGTGTGCTACTCCTGCACGTCCGCTTCCGTGGTGATCGGCGACGCCGAGATCGAGCAGGCGATCCATGCGGCCAAGCCCGGCGTGCCCGTGGTCACGCCGCCGATGGCTGGCGTGCGCGGCCTGAACGCCTTCGGGGTGAAGCGCATCAGCATCCTCACGCCCTATACCGTCGAAACCAGCCGGCCGATGGCCGCCTATTTCGCGGCGCATGGCTTCGACATCCAGAGCTTCTCATGCCTCGGTTTCGAGGACGACCGCGAAATGGCGCGCATCACGCCGGCGTCTCTGGTCGAACTGGCGCGCAAAGTCATGCATGCGCAGGCCGATGCGCTGTTCGTCTCGTGCACCGCGCTGCGCGCCGCGCTGGCGGTTCCAGGCATGGAGGAGGCGATCGGGCGTCCGGTCGTCACCAGCAACCAGGCCAGCGCCTGGAACTGCCTGCGGCTCTGCGGCGACGACGCGGCGCGACCTGAATTCGGCCGGCTGTGGACGAAGCCGCTGGCGCAGTGAACGAAATGGCCATGACCGAAATGACTGTCGAGCTTCAGCATATTCGCGCCGCGCGCGAACGCATTGCCGGCAAAGTCGAGCGGACGCCTTGCGTGATGTCGCAAAGCCTGTCGGACCGCGCGGGCCATCCGGTTCGCCTCAAGCTGGAGCATCACCAGACCACCGGTGCCTTCAAGCTGCGCGGCGCCTCCAACGCGATTGCAGCACTGAGCGCGGACGAGAAATCGCGCGGCGTCGTTGCCGCCTCGACCGGCAATCACGGCCGAGCGCTGGCTCATGCGGCAAAGCTCGAAGGCATGCGCGCGGTGATCTGCATGTCGCGGCTGGTACCGGAAAACAAGCTCGACGCGATCCGTCGCCTCGGCGCGGATATCCGCATCATCGGCAACAGCCAGGACGACGCGCAGGAGGAAGTCGACAGGCTGGTGGCGGAGGAAGGGCTTGTCATGCTGCCGCCCTTCGACCATCCCGACATCATCGCCGGACAAGGCACGCTCGGACTGGAAATCATGGAGCAGGTTCCGGATGCGGCAAGCGTGCTGGTGCCGCTCTCCGGCGGCGGGCTGGCGGCTGGCGTGGCGGCGGCCGTCAAAGGCGTGAGCCCGCGCACCAATGTCATCGGCATCTCGATGGCGCGCGGTGCTGCGATGAAAGCCAGCCTCGACGCCGGCCGTCCGGTGCAGGTCGAGGAACTGCCGACGCTGGCGGATTCGCTCGGCGGCGGCATCGGGCTCGATAACCGGCTGACCTTCGCCATGTGCCGCGGCCTGCTCGATGACGTGATCCTGCTTTCCGAGGACGAGATCGCCGCCGGCATCCGCCATGCCTATGAAGAGGAGCGCGAGATCGTCGAGGGCGCGGGCGCCGTCAGCATCGGCGCGCTGCTTGCCGGAAGGGTCAAAGTGAGCGGCTCCACGGTTCTCATCCTCTCAGGCCGCAACATCGACATGGGCCTGCACCGCCGCATCATCTGCGGCGAGGCAATCGCGGAGCGCGCAGCATGAGCCGCATGACCATCCTCACCGAAGCGGAGCTGCGCAAGATCGTGAGGCTCGATCTGGAAGCGGTCGCCTGCGTCGAGAACGCCTTTCGCGCCTTGGCCACGCTGCCGGTGGCGATGCCGCCAATCTTGAGGCTCGACATTCCCGAGCATCGCGGCGAGGTCGATGTGAAGACCGCCTATGTGCCCGGCATCGACGGCTTCGCGATCAAGATCAGCCCCGGCTTTTTCGACAATCCGAAGCTTGGCCTGCCCAGCGTCAACGGCATGATGGTGCTGCTGTCGGCGAAGACCGGCCTGATCGAGGCGTTGCTGCTCGACAACGGCTATCTGACCGATATCCGCACGGCGGCCGCCGGCGCGGTCGCGGCGAGGCATCTGTCGCGCGAAGATTCCAAGGTCGCGGCGATCTTCGGCGCCGGCGTGCAGGCCGGGCTGCAGCTCGAAGCGCTGCGCCTCGTGCGGCCGATCGAGGAGGCACGCATCTGGGCGCGCGACGCCGCCAAGGCTGAAGCGACAGCCGCGCGCCTGCGAGGGAAGCTGGGCATATTGGTGCGCGCCGAACCGGATGCGGCGAAGGCGGCAGCCGGCGCCGACATCATCGTGACCACGACGCCTTCGACCGAACCGCTGATCAAAGCCGGTTTCGTCTCCGCCGGCCAGCATATCACCGCCATGGGCTCGGATGCCGAGCACAAGAACGAGATCGCGCCGGCGATCCTGCGCATGGCCGATGTCTATGTCGCCGACAGCGCCAAGCAGACACGGCGCCTCGGCGAGCTCCACCACGCCATCGATGCGGGCGTTATGGCCGCCGACGCCGAGGTCACCGAACTCGGCCAGATCATCGCCGGGGACAAGCCCGGCCGGCGCTCAGCGAGCGACATCACCATCGCCGACCTCACCGGCACCGGCGTGCAGGACACCGCAATTGCCACGTTAGCCCGCGACCGTGCGCGGGCGGCGAACGCCGGAACGATTTTTGAAAGCTGATACCTGGCCGGAGCGTGATCCGGAAAAGCGGGAACCGGTTTTCCGAAAAGATCACGCTCAAACAGAAATAGGCCCAACAAACGAGGACCAAGAACAATGCAACCAAATTTGAAATTCTCGCGCGGCGAATATGCGGAGCGCCTTGCCAAGACACGGAAGGCCATGGAGGCCAAGGGCGTCGATCTGCTGATCGTCAGCGATCCTTCCAACATGGCCTGGCTGACTGGCTATGACGGCTGGTCCTTCTATGTGCATCAGGCGGTCATCGTGCCGCCTTCCGGCGAGCCGGTCTGGTACGGCCGCGGCCAGGACGCCAACGGCGCCAAGCGCACCGCCTATCTCGCCCATGACAACATCATCGGCTACGCCGACCACTATGTGCAGTCGACCGAGCGGCATCCGATGGATTACCTCGCCAGCGTGCTTGCCGAGCGCCGCTGGGACAAGCTCAGCATCGGCGTCGAGATGGACAATTACTGGTTCTCCGCCGCTGCCTTCGCCTCGCTGCAGAAGCACCTGCCCAATGCCCGTTTCGTCGACGCCACCGCGCTGGTCAACTGGCAGCGCGCCGTAAAGAGCCCGACCGAGATCGACTATATGCGCAAGGCCGCCCGCATCGTCGAAGCCATGCACACGCGCATCGTCGACAAGATCGAGGTCGGCATGCGCAAATGCGACCTGGTCGCCGAAATCTACGATGCCGGCACGCGCGGTGTGGAGGGGATCGGGGGCGACTATCCGGCGATCGTCCCGCTCTTGCCTTCGGGCGCCGATGCCTCGGCGCCGCATCTCACCTGGGACGACAAGCCGATGAAGGCGAACGAAGGCACGTTCTTCGAGATCGCCGGCTGCTACAACCGCTACCATTGCCCGCTGTCACGCACGGTGTTCCTCGGCAAGCCGACGCAGGCCTTCCTCGACGCGGAGAAGGCGACGCTGGAAGGCATGGAGGCCGGGCTTTCCGCCGCCAAGCCCGGCAACACCTGCGAGGACATCGCCAATGCTTTCTTCGCCGTCCTGAAGAAATACGGCATCGTCAAGGACAACCGCACCGGCTACCCGATCGGTATCTCCTATCCGCCGGACTGGGGCGAGCGTACCATGAGCCTGCGCCCCGGCGACCGCACCGAGCTCAAGCCCGGCATGACTTTCCACTTCATGACCGGCCTGTGGCTGGAAACGATGGGGCTGGAGATCACCGAATCGATCCTCATCACCGAGACCGGCGTCGAATGCCTGGCCAACGTGCCGCGCAAGCTTTTCGTGAAGGACTGAGGCCGATGTCCGCTTTGCGTCCGTCGCCGATCACGCCGACTGTCGACTTCGAGCGCGACGGCATCCAGCACGGCTTCCTGCGCCTGCCCTACAGCCGCGACGATTCGGCCTGGGGCTCGGTGATGATCCCGGTCTGCGTCGTGCGAAACGGCAAGGGTTCGACGGCGCTGCTCACCGGCGGCAATCACGGCGACGAGTATGAGGGCCCGCTGGCGCTCTATGATCTCGCCCGCACACTCGACCCGAAAAATGTCTCCGGCACGGTCATCATCGTGCCGGCGATGAACTATCCGGCTTTCCGCGCCGGCACGCGCACCTCGCCGATCGACAAGGGCAACATGAACCGCTCCTTCCCCGGACGGCCGGACGGCACGGTAACGGAGAAGATCGCCGACTATTTCCAGCGTGAGTTGCTACCGCGGGCGGACATCGTGTTCGACTTCCATTCCGGCGGCAAGACGCTGGATTTCGTACCCTTCTGCGCCGCGCATACACTCGCCGACAAGACGCAGGAGAAAAAGGCCTTCGCCGCCGTCGAGGCCTTCTCGGCGCCGTTTTCCATGCGCATGACCGAGATCGACGCGGTCGGCATGTATGACACGGCCGCCGAGGAGATGGGCAAGGTCTTCGTCACCACCGAGCTCGGCGGCGGCGGAACCTCCCGCGCCGAGACGGTGCGGATCGCCCGGCGCGGCATCCTCAACGTGCTGCGCCACGCCGGGATCGTCGACGGTGCGGTCGAGAAAGGCAGAACTCAGTGGCTGGACATGCCGTCGGGCGATTGCTTCGCCTTCGCCGAGGAGGACGGCATGATCGAAACCATGGTCGATCTCGGCGAATCCGTGGAAGAGAGCCAGGTGGTCGCGCGCATCTATCCGGTCGGCCGCACCGGCCAGGCGCCGCAGGAAATCAGGGCCAGGATGTCCGGGCTGCTCGCCGCGCGTCACTTCCCCGGCCTTGTCAAGGCCGGCGACTGTGTCTCGGTGCTGGGCGTGGCCGTCGGGTAATCGCCGACGCTCGCCTACTGCACCACACGCTTCTCGAGCTTGCGGGCGAGCGTGCGCCGATGCAGGCCGAGCCGGCGCGCGGTTTCGGAGATGTTGAAGCCGGTCTCGACCAGCGTTTCGTGGATGCGCTCCCATTCCAGGTTCTTGATCGAGGTGGGGCGGCTGGTGAGCGGCACCGAAACGTCGCCCTCGGCGCGGCCGAAGGCGGCTTCGATGTCGTCGGTGTTGGCGGGCTTGGCCAGGTAATGGCACGCGCCGAGCTTGATCGCCTCGACCGCCGTGGCGATGCTGGCAAATCCCGTCAGCACGACGATCCGCATCGACGGATTGCGGGCGCTGAGCAACTTGACGCATTCGAGCCCCGATCCCGCTCCGAGCTTGAGATCGACGACGGCATAGGCCGGAACGGCCGTTTCCAGCGCGACCAGCAGCGCCTCCCGGTCATGGGAGACGACTACGTCGTAGCCGCGCTTTTCAAAGGAACGTTTGAGCGTCCGCGCGAAAGTCGTGTCGTCCTCGACGACAAACAAGGATCGATCAGATTTCACGACCGCCTCCATTGGTCAGCGCCGCCAGCGGCAGCGAAAGGGTAACGCAGGCGCCCTCGGCCATGTTGCGCGCCGAAACGTCGCCTCCGAGCTTGCGCATGACATTGAACACCAGGAAAAGACCCAGGCCACCGCCCGGACGCCCCTTGCTCGACATATAGGGCTGGCCGAGCGCGGCCAGAATATCCTTGTCGAAACCCGGTCCGCGATCCTCGACGGAGAGTACCAGCTTCTCATCCTGCCGCTCGGCAGTGATGCCGACCCAATCGTGCGACGCTTCCTGCGCATTGTCGAGCACGTTAAAGATCATTTGTTTCAGCGCCGTGTCGGACACGATCTGTTCGTCCGGCTCGAAACCGTTGCGGTAATCCAGCTTGATGGGCTGGCGGCTGACGCGCCATTCCTGCACCAGATCGTCGAGGAAGTGGCGGATCGTGGTGCGGATCGTGCCCTCGCCTCGCGCCTGACCGGAAGACATGAGGATGCCCGTGACGATGCTTTTGCAGCGCTCGATCTGCGCCTGCATCTCGGCCACGTCCTCGGAAAGCTCGCGGCTGCGCTTGACGCCGCGCATCTGGCGCCAGTCGGATAGGATGACCGAAATGGTTGCGAGCGGCGTGCCCAACTCATGCGCGGCGCCTGAGGCTAGCAGGCCCATGCGCACGATGTGGTCTTCCTCGGCCGAGCGCTGGCGCAGGTCGGCGAGATAGGCATCGCGTTCGCGCAGGTTGCGGTTGATGCGCGTCATGAAGATGACGATCAGGCCGGCCGCGAGCACGAAGCAGATGAACATGCCGCGCAGATGCAGCGCCAGGAGGTCGCTGCCGCCGTGATGCGGGATGGCGATCGGCTGGAAGACGAAGATGAGGAAGACGAAACAGGCCGAAGCCGCCACGACCAGGATCCAGGTCGACCACGGCGTCAGCAGCGCGGCGCCGAGCGTGATCTGCAGGAGGTAGAGCGACACGAACGGATTCGAGGCGCCGCCGCTCAGGTAAAGCTGCGTCGTCAGCGCCGCCATGTCGAAGATCAGCGCGACGAAGAGCTGCGCGTTGGAGATGCGGCGATTGCCGCGCAGCGCGAGCAGGCTGAAGATGTTGAGCCCGACGAGGAAAAGCACGACGCCGGCCATCTCGGTGAGCGGCAGCGGGATGGCGAACCAATATTGCGTCACCAGGATGGTCAGCACCTGCCCCGCCACCGCCAGCCAGCGCAACTGGATGAGGAGGAGCAGGTTCTTCCTGTTCGTGACGTCGGGGTTCGAAGCCGAGCCTCCCTGGCCGGTGGACGGAACCGTCAGGATCGGCTTGCCGTGATGAAACCGCGCGATCGAGATGTTCATCTTGGCGCCTCCCGCTGGCCGCGGCCGGCGAGAATCGGCCTGGCAAGCGCCATCGCCAGCATCCCCGCCAGGGCAAACCAGGTCAAAGCGTAGACAAGGTGGGAGTTGCGAAACTTGACGACGGTGAGGCCGCCGCGCGGCCAGCTATCGCCCCCGGACGCCCCGGCATCGACGAAATAGGGCGCGACGTCGGTCAGGCCGCGCGCCTTGGCGATTGCCGCGACGTCGCGCGAATACCAGCGATCGGCAGCCGGATCGTTGCTGCGCAGGAAGCCGCCGCCGGGCTCGCTGATGCGCAACAGCCCGTCGACCGTCGCCGGCGAGGTGAGCGCGGCATTTTCCTGCTCGAACTCCGCCTTGCGCTCCTGCGGGATGAAGCCCCGGTTGACGAGGATCGTGAAACCACGGTCGTCGCGCATCGGCGTCAGCACCCAATAGCCGCCGCCGAGCTCGGTCACCGCCTGCACCAGCGTGTTGACGCCTTGAAACTGTCCGGCCAGCCGCACATGGCGGTATTCGTAGCCGTCCGTGTTGATATCAGCCCATGCCCCGGGGCCAGGCGCATCGACGACCGGAGCATGGATGCGCTGATCGACGCGGGCGATGAGGTCGAGCTTCCAGACCCGCCTTTCCAGCTGCCAGATGCCGAGCCCGAGAAACACCAGGACGCCGAGAAGCCCAAGCAGCACCGCCAAGAATCGCGACGCGGAGCCCTTCGAGGTGGCATGAGGGCCAGTGCCTGCCCGGCCGATCATGTCTTTTGCCTCGACTTTGGCCCTCCCCGCGCCCGACACAAGGTTCATGGCATCTCCCGCATCTCATGGAGCCCGGGCATCATGTTGGCGTTGAGGTGGTACATCACCCAGAGCGAGCCGCTCAGCACGATGACGACGAGAATCACCGTGAAGATGAGCGCCAGCATCGACCATCCGCCTTCCGAAGCGGGGTTCATGTGCAGGAAGAAGACCATGTGCACCACGATCTGCACCACCGCGAAGGCCATGATGATGATGGCTGTCGCCTGCTTGTTGTCGATGGCGCCAGTCATGACCATCCAGAACGGGATGGCGGTGAGGATCACCGACAGGACGAAGCCGATCAGGTAGCCCTTCAACGACCCGTGCGCAGCGCCGCCATGCACGAGGTCGTGATCGGCATGATCATGAGCGCTCATCTGAGCATCCCCATCAGATAGACGAAGGTGAAGACGCCGATCCAGACGACGTCGAGGAAGTGCCAGAACATCGAGAGGCACATAAGCCGGCGGCGGTTGGCCTTGATGAGCCCGTATCGGGCGACCTGCACCATCAGCGTCACCATCCAGACGATGCCGAAGGTGACGTGCAGGCCGTGCGTGCCGACCAGCGTGAAGAAGGACGACAGGAAGGCGCTGCGCTGCGGCGTCGCACCCTCACGAATCATATGCGCGAATTCGTAGAGCTCGATGGAGAGGAACGCCAGGCCGAACAGCATGGTCACGGCAAGCCAGCTCTGTGTCGCGCCGACGCGGCCCTTGTCCATGGTCAGCATGGCAAAGCCATAGGTGATCGAGGACAAGAGCAGCATGGTGGTGTTGACCGCCACCAGACCGAGATCGAACAGGTCCTTCGGTGCCGGGCCGGCCGCGTAATTGCCGCCGAGCACGCCGAAGGCCGCGAACAGCATGGCGAAGATCAGACAGTCGCTCATCAGATAGAGCCAGAAGCCGAGCATGGTGCTGCCGCCTTCGGCGTGCGCATGCTCCTCCTCCAGGTGGAAGACCGGTTCGGCGTCGGCCGTGATCGTCGTCAATGCCATGCTCAAGCGCTAGCCCCCTGACCGGCGAGGAGCTTGGTCCTCGCCTCTTCCGTTAGCGCGACCTCGGCTGCCGGGATGTCGAAGTCGCGGTGATAGTTGAAAGTGTGGCCGATCGCGGTGGCGATCAGGCAGACGAAGCTCAGCGCCGCCAGCCACCACATGTACCAGATCAGGCCGAAGCCGAGCGCGACGCTGAGCGCGGCGAGGATCACCCCCGTGCCGGTGTTGCTCGGCATGTGGATCGGCCTGAAGCCGGAGAGCGGGCGCCGGTAGCCGGCCTTCTTCATGTCCCACCAGGCGTCGTTGTCGCGGATGACGGGGGTGAAAGCGAAATTGTAGGCCGGCGGCGGCGAAGAGGTCGACCATTCGAGCGTGCGGCCGCCCCAGGGATCGCCGGTGACATCGACCAGCTCGGCCCGCTTGCGGATGGAGACGAAGATCTGCACCAGGAAGGCGGCGATGCCGCAGGCGATCAGCGCCGCGCCGAAGCCGGCAATGACGAACCAGATCTGCAGCGACGGATCGTCGAAGACCCGCATGCGGCGCGTCACGCCCATCAGGCCGAGGATGTAGAGCGGCATGAAGGCGAACCAGAAGCCGAGCACCCAGCACCAGAACGAGACCTTGCCCCAGAACGGGTCGAGCTTGAAGCCGAAGGCCTTCGGCCACCAATAGGCGATGCCGGCGAACAGGCCGAACAGCACGCCGCCGATGATGACGTTATGGAAATGCGCGATCAGGAACAGGCTGTTGTGCAAGACGAAGTCGGCCGGCGGCACCGCAAGCAGCACGCCGGTCATACCGCCGACGACGAAGGTGAGCATGAAGGCCACGGTCCACATCATCGGCAGCTCGAAGCGGATGCGGCCGCGATACATGGTGAAAAGCCAGTTGAATATCTTCGCCCCTGTCGGGATCGAGATGATCATCGTGGTGATGCCGAAGAAGGAATTAACGCTGGCGCCGGAGCCCATGGTGAAGAAGTGGTGCAGCCAGACGAGATACGACAGGATGGTGATGACCACCGTGGCGTAGACCATCGAGGTGTAGCCGAACAGGCGCTTGCCGGAGAAGGTCGAGGTGACCTCGGAGAAGACCCCGAACAGCGGCAGGATGAGGATGTAGACTTCCGGGTGACCCCATATCCAGATGAGGTTCACATACATCATCGGGTTGCCGCCGAAGTCGTTGGTGAAGAAGTTGGTGCCGACATAACGGTCGAGCGCCAAAAGCGTCAACACTGCCGTCAGCACCGGGAAGGAGGCCACGATCAGCACGTTGGTGCAGAGCGAGGTCCAGGTGAAGACGGGCATGCGCATCATCGTCATGCCGGGCGCGCGCATCTTGATGATGGTGCAGATCAGGTTGATGCCGGACAGGGTCGTGCCGACGCCGGCCACCTGCAGCGCCCATATGTAATAATCGACGCCGACGTCGGGACTGTAGTTGATGCCCGAGAGCGGCGGATAAGCCAGCCAGCCGGTGCGGGCGAACTCGCCGACGAACAGCGAGGCCATGACCAGGATGGCGCCGCCGACCGTCATCCAGAAGCTGAAATTGTTGAGGAAGGGGAACGAGACGTCGCGCGCGCCGATCTGCAGCGGCACGACGAAGTTCATCAGTCCGGTGACGAAGGGCATCGCCACGAAGAAGATCATGATCACGCCATGGGCGGTGAAGATCTGGTCGTAGTGATGGGCGTTGAGATAGCCCTCTGAGCCGTTGAAGGCGATGGCCTGCTGCAGGCGCATCATGATGGCATCGGAAAAGCCGCGCAAAAGCATGACGAGGCCGAGCACCATATACATGATGCCGATCTTCTTGTGGTCGACGCTGGTGAACCATTCGCGCCACAAATAGCCCCAGAGCTTGAAATAGGTGACCGCGCCGAGAATCGCGAGACCGCCGAGCGCCACCACGACGAAGGTGACGACGACGATCGGCTCGTGCAGTGGCAGCGACTCCAGGGTCAGGCGGCCGAAGATGAATTTGGTCAGCGTCTCAGGCATCCGCCATCCCTCACAATTCGAAGCGCAGCAGGCCGAGCGACGGCGCGCCGGCGTCGGCGCGGCGGCTGCCCGCGCCGGGCGCAAGCAGGCCGACGCCGCGTAGCGGAGACAGGTCCCGGAGCGGCCAACCGCTGTCATCGTCATTATGGGCCGCGCGCGCAGCGGCGGCGGCTTCCTCCGCCGTGCAGATGCTTGCGACATAGGACGGATCGTTGCCGAACACCGCCCCGCGCCGGGCAAGCTTGTCATATTGCAGCGGCAGGGTGTTGCGCACACCGGCCAGGCCAAGACCGCCCTTGGCGTCTATCGACATCATCTCGTTCATGCACATCTTGCCGCGCTCGATGCATAGATTGAGGATGGCGCCGTAGAGGTCGGGATCAACGGAGGCATAGTGGCGGACGGGCTCGTTCTCGCTCGGACGTTCGAGCGCGAGATAGGTCTCGCGGCTGAGCGTGGCCTGCGCGCTCTTGACCTGCGTCATCCACTCGCCGAAGGCCTGGTCGGAGAGGCCGTGGAAGGCGAAGCGCATGCCGGAGAAGCCTGCGCCGCTGTAATTGGCCGAGAAGCCGGTATAGGTGCCCGGACGGTTGATGACGGCGTGCAGCTTCGTCTCCATGCCCGGCATGGCGTAGATCTGCCCGGCAAGGGCGGGAATGTAGAAGGAGTTCATCACCGTAGACGAGGTGATGCGGAAGTCGATCGGCTGGTTGACTGGCGCGGCGAGATCGTTGACGGAGGCAATGCCGTAATCCGGATAGATGAAGAGCCATTTCCAATCGAGCGCGACGACCTCGACCTTGAGCGGCTTATGGCTCTGCGTGACCGGCTGTCCAGCCTCGATCCGGTCGATGCGCCGATAGGGATCGAGCAGATGCGTTCCGAGCCAGGTGAGCGCGCCAAGGCATATGATGATGAGCAGTGGCGCCGCCCAGATCACCAGCTCCAGCTTGGTCGAATGGTCCCAGTCTGGCGTGTAGGTCGCCTTCGTGCTCGATTGCCGGTAACGCCAGGCAAAGAACACGGTCAGCACCATGACGGGCACGATGATGAGCAGCATCAGCAGGGTCGAGATGACGAGCAGATCGCGCTGCTGCACTGCCACGTCGCCCGCGGGCGCCAGCACGACGAAGTCGCAGCCGCTGAGCAGCACGGCCAGCGGAAACAGAAGCAAGACTCCGGATCGTTTCATCAAACGCTGCCCTCGATGGGCCTGCAGCAGGTCTTTGCAGGTTGCGATGCGATATGGACCAACGGCTACTGCCGCCGGCAGCGCAACGACATTGGACAATTTGTCCAATGCCCAGTCGGGACGGCTTTGACGAAACTGGCCACGCATTATGGAGTGACAATCGCATCGCGGACCGGGCACGTCCCGGACGAGCTCGGTGGCAACGGACAAGATGGCTGAAACTTCGACTGCCGAAACTGACAGCAGGCTGATCGGCTCGCATCACGGCCAGGTCAGCGCCGGCGATATCGCCGTCGGCGTGATCATCGGCAGAACGTCGGAGTTCTTCGATTTCTTCGTTTACGCGATCGCCTCCGTGATCGTGTTCCCCAGGCTTGTGTTTCCAACGCACGATCCGCTGGTTGGGACACTCTATTCCTTCGCCATCTTCGCGCTGGCCTTCATCGCGCGCCCGTTCGGCACCGTGCTGTTCATGGCGATCGACCGCGCCTACGGCCGCGGCGCCAAGCTGACGATCGCGCTGTTCCTGCTCGGCACCTCGACGGTCGCCATGGCGTTCCTGCCCTCCTATGAGGATGTCGGCGCAGTCGCCGCCTGGCTGCTGGGGCTTACCAGATTCCTGCAGGGCCTGGCACTCGGCGGGACATGGGACGGACTGCCCTCGCTTTTGGCGCTGAACGCGCCGCAGAACCGGCGCGGCATCTATGCGATGATCCCGCAGCTCGGCGCGCCGATCGGGCTTATCGTGGCTAGCTCGCTGTTTGCCTTCTTCGTCGCCAACCTCTCGGCCGAAGACTTCTTCGCCTGGGGCTGGCGATATCCCTTCTTCGTCGCCTTCGCCATCAATGTGGTGGCGCTGTTTGCAAGGTTGCGCATCGTGGTGACGCCCGAATTCTCGAAACTCTACGAGAGCGGCGACCTGCAGCCGACCCGCATCAGGGACATGATCAGCACGGAAGGTCGCAACGTCATCGTCGGCGCCTTCGCGCCGCTGGCGAGCTTCGCCCTGTTCCACATGGTGACGGTGTTTCCGCTGTCCTGGGTGTTCCTGTTCACCAACGAGGGTCCGGAGCGCTTCCTGATGATCGAAGCGGTGAGCGCGCTGTTCGGCATCGCGGCGATCGTCGCGTCGGGTCCGCTGGCCGACCGGGTCGGACGCCGCGCCCTGCTCGGTGGCGGCGCCGTCGCCATCGCCGCTTTCAGCGGCTTTGCCCCGCAGCTTCTCAATGGCGGCACCGTCGGCGAGACGGTGTTCATGGTGCTGGGCTTCATCCTGCTGGGCCTAAGCTTCGGGCAATCCTCGGGAGTCGTGGCGTCGAGCTTCTCGCGCCGGCACCGCTATACCGGCTCGGCGGTGACGTCGGACCTGGCCTGGATGTTCGGCGCCGGCTTCGCGCCGCTTGCCGCGCTGCTGCTGGCCGGCACTTTCGGCCTCATCGCCGCCGGCGCCTATCTGCTTTCGGGCGCCGCCTGCACGCTGATCGCGCTCTGGATCGACAGGCAGGCACGCCAGGCCGACTGAACGGGCAGCGAGCCCGGTTTGCCTGCGCTCAGACCTGGTAGAAATCCCGATACCATTCCACGAAGCGCGGGACGCCGATCTCGACCGGGATACCGGGCTTGAAGCCGATCACCTCCTCGAGCGAGGTGACATCGGCATAAGTCGCCAGTACGTCGCCCGGCTGGAGCGGCATCAGATTGCGTATGGCCTTGCGCCCAAGCGCTTCTTCCAGCACGTCGATCAGCCGGCTCAGCTCGACGGGCGAGCTGTCGCCGATGTTGTGTATCCTGAACGGCGCATTGCTTGTCGCGGGATCCGGCGCTGCACTTGTCCAATCAGGATTGGGCGTCGCGGGATGCTGCATGACGCGGACGACCCCCTCTACGATGTCGTCGATGTAAGTGAAATCGCGTTGCATGTTGCCATGGTTGAAGACATCGATCGGCTGGCCGGCGAGGATGGCCTTGGTGAAGATGAACAAGGCCATGTCGGGCCGGCCCCACGGACCGTAGACGGTGAAGAAGCGCAAGCCCGTCGTCGGCAGCCCGAACAGATGGCTGTAGGTGTGGGCCATCAGCTCGTTCGCCTTCTTGCTGGCGGCATAAAGGCTGAGGGGATGGTCGGCGGAATCATGCACGGAGAACGGCATGCGCGTGCTGCCGCCATAGATCGAGCTCGACGACGCATAGACGAGGTGGCCGACCGAGGCCTGCCGGCACCCTTCGAGAATATTGAGGAAGCCGTTGAGATTGCTTTGCGCGTAAGCGTGCGGGTTGACCAGCGAATAGCGAACGCCCGCCTGTGCGGCGAGATTGACGACGATCTCCGGCGCGGCCGAGGCAAAGACCGCCGAGATGCCGTCGCGGTCGGCGAGATCGACATGCTCGAAACGAAAATTCGCGAACGCTTTCAGCCGCTCCAGCCGCGCCTGCTTCAGGGCGACGTCGTAGTACTCGTTCATGGAGTCGAGGCCGACAACCTGCCGGCCTTCGGCGAGCAGCCGGCGGCAGAGGTGAAAGCCTATGAAGCCGGCCGCGCCGGTGACCAGGATCGGCCTGCTCGACGTCAATGCACACTCCTAACGCTGCAGCCTCAGGCCGGTCGAAAACTTGCGCCTTTTATGGCAGGCGGGCGAGGAATTCAACGATGCGCTTTTTTCCTGCCGCTCCAAGGCAACCCAAGTCATCGGGGCGGCAGTGGTGCCAAAGCTGCAGGGTCTTCAAGATGGCGCAGCGGAAATGTGATCTCAAGCCGACGCTGATATGCGAGTGTGATCAGCGGTCGAGGCCTTCCGTGCGAAATGAGATTGCGCGCGTCGCCCGGATCGGGGATTTGGTTTTCTTGGTGATCGTCCTTCCTTGGGGCAAACTGCCAGCGGGCTGTCAGGAGGAGAAATGAGAGCACGCGCTGCGACGGTCGGAGATCTGGAAAGTGTTTTCCGAGACCTGTCCAAGCGAATGTCGGACGAGTATGTGGCGGCCGGCAAGGACAGCAAAAGCGCCTATGACAATCTGATGATGAACCTGAAGGAAGGCCGGGCGCATGCGCTCGTGCGGGACGACAGGACGGTGGCGATCATCGCCTGGCATGAGCACGCGGACGCCGCCGATTCGCTGTTTGCAGCGCAGGAGGATTTCTTCAACGCCGCGACGGTCCGCTTTTGCAAGCGGCACATCCGGCATGTCCAGGCGCTTGCCGGCAACCTTCCCATACATTCGCGCAGCTGGCTGGACCGGCCCGACGTCGCGAAATGGTTCCGCGTGATCGGCTATGTCGACCGGGGGCGGGAGAACGGCGCCACACTGTTCGAGTTGCCGCCGGCCGCCAATAGCTGACAAAACCAGGCCGCTCCGAAAACCGGGCGCTTGCGCGAAAATCCGATTGGAAAGATTGTATGCGCGGGCAGCCGGGCAAGCTGGCGTGCCGGACCGGAATGGCTGCTGGAAATCGGGATGCTGCGCGTATGCCTGGTCTTTGTCGCCATCGCCGCCTTGACGGGCCCGTCGGCGGCGGAACTGCGCGCGTCCCATCTTTTCGACCGCCCCGATCTCGCGGTGGCCTATTCCGGCCAATCCGATCTTGTGACCGCATACACGACCGGCATGGCGCGCTACCGGCTTCAATATTCGGGCCAATCGGCCCAGACCGGTCTGGCCGCGCCGCTCGAGCCTCGCCTGCTGCGGCCTGAATTCCAGCAACGGACATGGCGCTCGGCGGACGGCAGCCTGCTGCAAGGTTTCGCGGGCAAGGGCGGCTTTCGGCTGACCGTCGGGAACTGTGTGGCCCGTATCTGCCTGGCCAGCGAGTGCAGCGAAGCCGGCTGGCCGCTCTATGCCTGCAGCGATGGACGCAAGCGGAAAATGTCGGTCAAAAGCTTCGTGACGGCGACATTCGACGGCGCCTCCTACCGGCGGCTGAGCGCGCCACAGGAGTGACATTGGACGACCGCGACTGCAGAGGATAAGAGGGCGCTGCAAAGCCGACTTGTGCCGAATGGCGGCCCAAGTCGCGTGGCATTCGTTCGAGAGCAGCATCTTGGCACGCCAACCCGACCGACGATCCACCGCCGCCAAGGTCAGCCTCGCCCGAGCGCTCTCCAAGCTGGGCTTCTGCTCACGCACGCAGGCCGAGCGTCTCGTCGCCGAGGGGCGCGTGCAGGTCGGCGGCAAGACGGCGCGCGATGCCTTGCTGCGCATCGATCCCGACCGCGACCGCATCACCGTCGACGGCGAGCGCGTCGTCGCAGAGCGCAAGACCTATCTGATGCTCAACAAGCCGCGCGGGCTGGTCACCACCCGCGACGATCCCGAAGGCCGCGGCACGGTCTATGATTGCTTAAAAGGGCTCGACCTGCCTTTCGTGTCGCCGGTCGGCCGGCTCGACAAGGCGAGCGAGGGGCTGCTTTTGCTGAGCAACGACACGCGCTGGGCGAACAGCCTGCTCGACCCAGCCTCGCATGTCGCCAAGACCTATCACGTGCAGATCGCCGCCGCGCCCGACGAGCCCATGCTGGAGCGCTTTCGTCAGGGCGCAGTCATCGATGGCGAGTTGCTCACAGCAAGCTCGATCGCGCTGTTGCGCAGCGGCGGCCGCACCGCTTGGCTGGAGATCGTGCTCGACGAAGGGCGCAACCGGCAGATCCGCAGGCTGCTCGGCGCCTTCGATATCGAGGTGCTGAGGCTAGTCAGGGTGGCGATCGGCGGTCTTCAACTCGGCGAGCTTGCCAAGGGCAAGGCGCGACATTTGACGAGCGAGGAGCGGGCGATGCTAGCGGCGTAAGGCGCGAGGCGTCCCCCTCACCCGGATCGCCAGCCGAATTGCAAGGCAATTCGGGGCAATCCGACCTCTCCCCGAGGGGAGAGGTCACCGGCGCCGAAATCAGCGTCTTCTCCCCTTGGGGACAAGCTGGCCGCGGGGAGTCGCGCTACTTCTGGTTCCACCGCCGGATGACCGGCTCGGTCAGATCGTGCTCGTAGCCGAGTATGCTGAGGCTGGCGGTATCGAGCACGAAATGCTCGCCGCCTTCCGGCGGCAGGCCTACCCAGCGCGCCGCGAAAACACGCAGGAAATGCGAGCTGGAGAAGATGAGCACATTGCCGCCGATCGCGCGAAGCGCGGCGATGACGGCGTCGGCGCGGGCGCCGACGTCGGCCGCCGTCTCGCCGTCCGGACAGCCGTCGCGAAACAACTGCCAGCCGGGGCGCTTCGACAGGATTTCCTTGGTGGTCACGCCTTCATAGGCGCCGTAATCCCATTCCTGCAGGTCCGGCTTTTTCACGGCCTGCTCGCCGAAGCCGGCAAGCCGGCAGGTGTCGAAGGCGCGCTGCGAGGGACTCGACCAGACCGCCTGGAACGTCAGACCGTTGAGCCGGTCGGCAACGGAGCGCGCGGCCTCCTCGCCTGTTGCCGTCAGCGGAATGTCGGTGCGGCCGGTGTGCCTGCCCGAAAGGCTCCATTCGGTCTCGCCATGACGGACAAGATAGATCTCGGGAAACGCGCTGCTCATCGACCGCCCTTTCGGCTGAATGTTTCACCGGGAATCCGGCTGGCGCAGCCTATGCGGCGGCCGGCAAAAAGAACAGGCCGCGGCGATCGCCGCGGCCTGTTCGGCATCGGGAGGATACCCTTCGTCTTTCGCAATTCCGAACGTGGCTTATGCCGGCTGCAGCCCGCCCGATAGCGCGAGATCCGCCTCCTCCGGCAACTGACCGGCCATGGCGGCGGCGAATTGATTCTGGTCGAGCTCGCCTTCCCAGCGCGCCACGACGATTGTCGCCACCGCATTGCCGACAAAGTTGGTGAGCGCGCGGCATTCCGACATGAACCGGTCGACGCCGAGGATGAGCGCCATGCCGGCGACCGGAACCGACGGCACGACCGAGAGCGTGGCGGCCAAGGTGATGAAGCCGGCGCCGGTGATGCCGGCTGCGCCCTTCGAGCTCAGCATCGCGACGAGCAAAAGCAGGATCTGGTCGCCGAAGGTGAGCGGCGTGTCGGTCGCCTGAGCGATGAACAGGGCGGCCAGCGTCATGTAGATGTTGGTGCCGTCGAGGTTGAAGGAATAGCCGGTCGGGATGACAAGGCCGACCACCGAGCGGTTGCAGCCGGCGCGCTCCATCTTGGCCATCAGGCCGGGGAGCGCGGCCTCCGACGACGAGGTGCCGAGCACCAGCAGCAGCTCTTCCTTGATGTAGCGGATCAGCGCCAGGATCGAGAAGCCGTTATACCATGCGACGGCGCCGAGAACGACGAGCACGAAGAGCAGCGACGTCAGATAGAAGGTGCCGATCAGGAAGGCGAGGTTGGCGATCGCGCCGATACCGTATTTGCCGACGGTGAAGGCCATGGCGCCGAAAGCCCCGATGGGAGCGGCCTTCATCAGGATAGCGACGAGGCGGAAAACCGGCGCGGTGAGCGCCTGGAGGAAATCGACCACAGGGCGGCCACGCTCGCCGACGAGCGCCAGCGCGATGCCGAACAGCACCGAGAAGAACAGCACCTGCAGGATGTCGCCTTGCGCGAACGCGCCGGTGATGGTGTCAGGGATGATGTTCATCAGGAAGCCGACGACCGTCGAATCGTGCGCCTTCTCGGTGAAAGTCGCCACTTTCGACGGGTCGAGGGTCGCCGGATTGACGTGCATGCCGGCGCCGGGCTGAATGAGGTTCGACACGACGAGGCCGACGACGAGCGCCAAAGTCGAGAAAACGAGAAAATAGATCATCGCCTTGCCGGCGACGCGGCCGACCTTGTGCAGGTCCGAAACACCGGCAATGCCGGTCGCGACCGTGAGGAAGATCACCGGCGCGATCACCATCTTGACCAGCTTGATGAAGGCATCGCCAAGCGGTTTCAGCGATGCGCCGATGTCGGGATAGAAATGGCCAAGCAGGATGCCGGCGGCGATCGCCACCAGGACCTGCACATAGAGATGCCGGTAAAAGGGAACCTTGCCGCGCGGTTCTGCGGCAGCGATTGCTGTCTGCATGATGTCCTCCGTTCGGCCCCCGATCGAGACGCTCGACCTCCCTGGGGGCTGTTGACCTCCACAGCCTCGCGGCTGCTGCGGATGCATTTGCAACGCGCGTGCCAGATGACGCCCGAAGCCTCGGAATGTTGATTTCGTTGGCTTTCTCGGAACTAACGAGGGGCATCTGCCAGAGAATCCGTGCGGTTATCCGCATAGGTCGGATTGTGCTTTGTGCGAAATCATGCACAGATGCGGCATGCTGCAACGCCCTGCCGCCGTCCTCGCCGTGACGCCCGAACTGCTTGCCGGGCGGGCGCGGCGCGCCTGGCTGCTGTTTACGGCGGTGGCGCTGGCGATCATCGCGGTGGCGCTCTATGGCGCAGGCCTCTATGGTCGCTCGACCGAGATCGAAGCGCTGGCAACGCAGGGGCGCACGGACGCCAACCTCAAAGTCGCGCTGCTGCGCGCGGTGCTGGAAAATCCGCGTGCGCTGCCGCTGCTCCTCTCCGAGGACCAGCAGGTGCATGACGCGCTGGCCAAACGCAGTCCTGCCGCGATCGATGTGCTCAATCGCAAGCTCGAAGGGCTCGTGTCCGGCACCAAGGCCTCGGTGCTCTACGTCACCGGCACCGACGGGTTGGCGATCGCTTCCAGCAACTGGCGCGAACCGGTTAGCTTCGTGGGCAACGACTATGGTTTTCGTGCCTATTTCTCGGGCGCGATGCAGACGGGGACGGCCGAATATTTCGCGCTCGGCAACGTCAGCAAACGCCCCGGTCTCTACATCTCGCGCCGCGTCGATGGGCCTTCCGGGCCGCTCGGCGTCGTCGTGGTCAAGATGGAGTTCGACCAGCTCGAGTCCGACTGGCATGAGGCCAACCGCCCGGCCTATGTTAGCGATGCGCATGGCGTGGTGCTGATCACCAGCGTGCCCTCCTGGCGTTTCATGACGATTGCACCTCTGGCCGCTCCGCTCACGGCCGACATCCGCGCCAGCCAGCAATTCGGCGAGGCGCCGCTGGTGCCCTTGCCGGTCACGAAACCGCAACCGCTGAGCTCCGACGTCGCGCTGGTCCATGCCATCACGCCCGGGGGCAGCGACGCGGAATATCTGCGCCTTTCGACTGCAGTGCCGTCGACGCCTTGGCGGCTCGACTATCTCGTTCCGGCCGAAGTACCGGTCGCGGCGGCGCAACGCGAGATGCGGCTGCTTGCGCTTGGCGTGGTGGTGCCGCTCATCGCCTTTGCCGCCTATCTGTTGTGGCGCCGGCAGTCCGGCCAGATGCGGATCGCCGCCGAGCAGGCGGCACGCGCCGAGCTCGAGCGCCGGGTCGTCGAGCGCACGCAGGACCTTAGCCTGGCGCGTGACCGGCTGCAGGCCGAGATCGCCGACCACCGCAGCACCGAGGCGAAGCTGCAGGTGATGCAGCAGGAGCTGGTGCAGGCCAACCGGCTTGCCACCCTTGGCCAGGTCGCCGCTGGCGTCGCGCATGAAATCAACCAGCCGGTGGCGACGATCCGCGCCTATGCCGACAATGCGCGCGTGTTCCTGGAGCGCAAGCAGAGCGCCTCAGCCGAGGAGAACCTTGGCGCCATCGCCGCGCTGACCGAGCGCATCGGCTCGATCACCGAGGAGCTGAAAGCCTTCGCCCGCAAGGGCCGCACTGCGGCCGAGCCCATTGAATTGCGCGGCGTGATCGAAGGCGCCGTGGTGCTGCTCAGGAGCCGCTTCGCCGGCCGGCTGGACGCGCTGGCGATTACACTGCCGCCGCCGAAGCTGAAGGTGATGGGCAACCGGCTGCGGCTGGAGCAGGTGCTGATCAATCTGTTCCAGAACGCGCTGGAGGCGCTCGAGGGCCGTGAGGGCGCGCGGGTCGAAGTCTCCGCCACCGAAACCGGCGAAGAGGTGGCGGTGGTCGTTTCAGACAACGGCCCGGGCATACCGCCCGCGATCCTGAAATCCCTGTTTACGCCCTTCAACACCTCCAAGGAAAAAGGCCTCGGGCTCGGCCTGGTCATCTCCAAGGACATCGTCGCCGACTATGGCGGGCGCATCGAGGTGGTGAGCAGCGGCCAGGGCACCCGCTTCACCGTCCATCTGTCGAAGGCCGGCGCAGCATGACCAAGGACGATCCCGTACCGGTGATCCTGATCGATGACGACGGCGATCTGCTCAAGGCGACAAGGCAGACGCTGGAGCTTGCCGGCTTTTCGGTGTCGGCTTACGCGGTGGCGAGCGAAGCGCTGGCGGCGCTCGACAAGACTTTCGCCGGCGTGGTTGTCTCGGACATCCGCATGCCGGAGATCGACGGGCTGCAGCTTTTCGACCGCGTCTTGCATCTCGATCCCGACATTCCCGTCATCCTGGTCACCGGCCATGGCGACATCGCCATGGCCGTCAAGGCGATCAAGGACGGCGCTTACGACTTCATCACCAAGCCTTTCGCCGCCGACCGGCTGGCGCAGAGCGTGGCGCGCGCCGCGGAGAAACGCCGGCTGGTGGTGGAAAACCGCGCCTTGCGCGAAGCGGCTGAGCAGGCGCAGGAGGGATTACCGCTGATCGGCCAAACGCCTGCGATGGAGCGGCTGCGCCGGACGCTGAGGCAGATCGCCGACACCGATGTCGACGTGCTGGTCACCGGCGAGACCGGCTCCGGCAAGGAAGTTGTGGCGAACCTGCTGCACCGCTGGAGCCGCCGCGCCAAAGGCAATTTCGTTGCGCTCAACTGCGGCACGCTGCCGGAGACGGTCATCGAAAGCGAGCTGTTCGGCCACGAGCCCGGCGCCTTCACCGGCGCGCAGAAGAAGCGCGTCGGCCGTATCGAACATTCGAGCGGCGGCACGCTGTTCCTCGATGAGATCGAAAGCATGCCGCCTTCGACGCAGGTGCAGATGCTGCGTGTCTTGGAAATGCGCGAGGTGACCCCGCTCGGCACCAACGAGGTTCGTCCGGTCGACCTGAGGGTGGTCGCGGCCGCCAAGGTCGATCTCGGCGACGCCAGCCAGCGCGGCAATTTTCGCGAGGACCTCTATTACCGGCTCAATGTGGTGACGCTTTCCATTCCGCCGCTGCGCGAGAGGCGGGACGACGTGCCGCTTCTGTTCGGTTACTTCGCCGAGCGGGCCGCCGCCCGCTTCCGGCGCACCGTGCCGGCGATCTCCACCGCGGTCCAGCGTCATCTCAGGGACCATGACTGGCCTGGCAATGTGCGCGAGCTCGCCCACTTCGCCGAACGCTTCGTGCTCGGGCTCGATAATGTCGGCGAAAGGCCTTCCCCAGCGGCAATGGAGAGCGACGCCGCGATGCCGTTGCCGGAGCGGCTCGATCGCTATGAGGCCGAGATCATCCGCGAGACGCTTGGTCGCAACGACGGCGATGTCCGCCGCACCATCGAGGCGCTCGGCATCCCGCGCAAGACCTTCTACGACAAGCTGCAGCGGCACGGCATCGTGCGCAGTGATTTTTCCAGATAGGTCAAGGCCAGAGATGGAGCATGATGTCGTCCGAAACCGCTTCGCACTTTCGACATCATGCCCTGGAACTGCAACGCCGCTGCGCCGTTGAAATCGACCGGGAAACCGTGGCACGCGAGCATCAGCCGGACGGCGAATGCACCGCCGGGGCGGCTTTGCCGGGTTGCGCTCGGCAGGCGTTGATGGTTTGTTGCCGCCCAGCGGAGAATGAATGATGCGCGAATCCCTCGGTCAAGACGAATACGGCTCGACCAGCCCTTTCGACCCGGACGACCTGCCCAATCTCAATGCGATGGGGCCGGCAATGGGCAGCGGCAATGATTTCGAGAAATATGCCGTCGCCGTCATCATCGTCTTCGGCGCGTTGATCATCGGCGGCCTGATGGCCGCCTCCGTGTCCTTCGGCCACCGCAACGGCTTCCTGTTCGCGCTTGGCGGCGCCACGGCGGCCTGGATTTCGGGCAATGCGCTGCTGCTCGACCGACCGCGCATCTATGCGCTGTTCGTCGCCATTGCCGCCGTTATGCTGATCGCCTCGACGATCACGCTGGTGACCTGATCAAACATGCGGTTGGTTATGCGATAAACCAACCTAGGCCTATCCGCATCAGATGGCCTCGGGCAGCGCTACTGATGCTTCGGCCTCCCATTCGTCCACGTCGGCCTTGATCGGATGGTAAAGCATGGCCTGTTGGTTGAACGCGGTGTGGTCTTCGTGAAAATAAGCCGTCATCGATGGGCGCCAGACGAACGTCCCGGGGCCGAGATGGGGGTCCTTCGCCGTATTCAGATAGTTTCGCCTCCTTCGGCGCCAAGGCACGAACGGCCCGGTCCCGCCGATGTCCTCGATCCTGAAACCATGAACGCGCGCAATGGTCGGCACGAGGAATTCGTAGTGCCCACCCCACTCGCCTGTCGAAAGCGCCTCCTGGTAGACATCGATCATGCGCCTCGAAACGCGCATGATGGGCATAAATGCTCTCGTGAACAGTGATTTCGGGCACGGCCCGTTTGCCGTGCCCCAGAATGTCCAGCGCCGATCCCGGCGGCGCGTATTGAGCGTCGTCGCCAGCAAGTCCGCGCCGTTGTTCGAAAACTGCTGGAAAAAATCGAGCCACCGGCCGGCAAAGTCGACGTCGTATTCGAGAACCCAGACGAATTCCCGATTCGCGGACTTCGCCAAAGGGAAGAGGACGATGTCCATATAGCCCATCGACAAGTTCCCGGAACTCACAGCTTGCCGCACGCGCACGGAGGTCCGGTCGATCTCGAAGTCTCCTCGTCCTGCGACGAGATCGCTCAAGGTCCACGGATTATAGGCGAACTGCCAATCGATGATCGCCTCCGTTTCGCGGCGGAGACGGTCAAAATGAGCCTGTATTCGATCGTTCAGCACATGCGTTATGAAGATTCCTGCCTGCCGGCCACCCGCCGATGGGCCGAGCAATGGCCGCTTAACCGCCGTGAAGCGAAAGGGATTCATCGGCAGGCGATCCTGCGGAAAAGCCGCTTCCATCCCCTGGTCGCTTCCGCGGGTGCGGGCCGCTCGTTATGGAGCCGAAGGGCCAGAGCAGATATGTCCGGGTCTTCCAGCGGGCTAAATTCATAAAGGGCCGGATCGAAGTCCTCATAGAGATACTGATACTTCAACAATTCGAACGCTCCCGGCTCCATTTTCTCATAGAATTCGAGTTTGCTGGCTCTCTGCTCGCGACTTCGTACAACCCAGTCGAGATGGTAGATGTGGCACTCCGAAGGCGCGTACAAGACCTCAGATTCATTGAACGAGAAGCCCGGCGTGTGGATCTTCTTCTTGAATTTTACAGAATGGACGAGGAACCCTCTAAACTGAAAGTCGTGCGGTGGCAAATTGGGCAACTTCGCAGCGAAAACAGCCATAGAATCGATAACGGCCACAGCGCGGCGCGGAACGGCTATCACTGGTTTGTTTGTCGGCGCCGCAACATCGCGCAGCCAGGTCAGCAAGGCACGTGAGGGAAATTCATCGTCGTCCAACCGGAAAATACGTTTTGCGCGCGAGACGGCCGCAATCTTCGGCAGAATGCCTTCGACATAAGACCTCCCCCACCTGACAGATAGCTTGGTAGCCAAGTCAACTTTACGAAGCACATCTTCCACGTATCTCGGCGATGAACGGCTATGACGAAATACCGAATTTCAATCCCGAGCCGTCGATACTCTTCGGCAATGATCAGACTGTGCGGCCCCCCGTCACGCGTAGGAACCACCAAAGAAAAACTCTCGCTCATTCATCAACTGCCGCCCATAGCGCCACCCCAAGGGCGCCCCGGCATATTAAGGCATGGAAGAACAGCGCCCGCTACTGCGCCTCCTGTAATTTTTAGCTAGTCTCAATAGCCCTAAGCCTAATATCCCAGCGCCTCGCCGGCAGCTGCGCGGCTGTCTATGGCGCCGTTGTAGCGGGCGCCGCCGCCCTTCTCGATTTCGCCCAGGCTCTTGCCGCCGACAAGGATGCCGGCGGCCTGGCCCCAGGTCTGGTCGCTGAGATCGAGATGGTAGCCCATGCCGGCAAGCAGCTTCTCCGTGTCCGGCGACAGCCCGAACGGTTCGACATAGATCGTGTCCGGCAGCCATTGATGGTGGATGCGCGGCGCATCGATCGCCTGCTGGATGTCCATGCCGTGGTCGATGACGTTGACGATCGCCTCCAGCGTGATGGTGATGATGCGCGAGCCGCCCGGACTGCCGATCACCATGAACGGCTTGCCGTCCTTGGTGACGATCGTCGGGCTCATCGAGGACAAAGGCGTCTTCTTCGGCTGGATAGCGTTGGCCTCGCCCTGGACCAGCCCGTAGAGGTTGGGCACGCCGGGCTTCTGGGTGAAATCGTCCATCTCGTTGTTGAGCAGGATGCCGGTGCCGTCGGCGACGACGCCGGCACCGAAGGAGCCGTTCAGCGTATAGGTGACCGCGACCGCATTGCCCTCATTGTCGATGATCGAATAGTGCGTGGTTTCCTTGGACTCGCCGAAGCCTTTCGGCATCAAGTCCTTCGAGACGCCGGCACGAAAGGGGTCGATCTTGTCGCGAATGTCCTTGGCATAGTTCTTGTCGAGCAGTTTCGGGACCGGATTGTCGACGAAATCGGGATCGCCGAGCGCCGAATTGCGGTCGACATAAGCGTGGCGCATGGCCTCGACCATAACGTGGACCGTCTCGGCCGATCCGGGGCCGAGATAGGAGAGCGGATAGCCCTCCAGCACGTTGAGGATCTCGCAGATGATGACGCCGCCCGAGCTCGGCGGCGGCGAGGAGATGATCTCATAGCCACGGTAGTCGCAGGTCACGGGCTTCAGCTCGCGCACGGCATATCGCTCGAAATCGGGTTTGGCGAGAATGCCGCCCTTGGCGCCGCTCGCTTTGACGATTTGATCGGCGATGGCGCCCTTGTAGAAAGCGTCAGGTCCCTTTTCCGAGATCGCCGACAGCGAGGCGGCGAGGTCCGGCTGAACCAGCTTCTCGCCGATGCCATAGGGCTTGCCGTCTTTCTTCAGGAAGATGGCGGCCGCTGCCGGATCCTTTGCGAGACGGTCGGCGCTGCCTGCGAACGAAGCCGCGTCGCCCTGGTTGAGGACGAAACCGTCCCTGGCATAGGCGATCGCCGGCGCCATCAGATCCTGTCTTGAGAGCGTGCCGTATTTCTCGCGCGCCATCTCGAAGCCGGCGACCGAGCCCGGCACGCCGACGGCGAGATAGCCGTCGAGACTGGCGCCCTTGATCGGATTGCCTTGCTTGTCGAGATACATGGTCCGGGTGGCCGCGAGCGGCGCGCGCTCGCGGAAATCGAGGAAGGTCGTGCGGCCGTCCTTCATGCGCACGGTCATGAAGCCGCCGCCGCCGATATTGCCGGCGTTGGGATAGACCACGGCGAGCGCATAGCCGACGGCGACCGCGGCATCGACGGCATTGCCGCCTTTCTTCAGCACGTCGACACCGACTTCTGTGGCGAGATGCTGGGCCGTCACCACCATGCCGTGCTCGCCCTTGGCGGGAGCGGGCGACGCGGCGAAGACGATGGTCGACGGCGTGAGGGTGATTGCGAGCGAAAGGGTGACGCCGATCAGCATCCGACGGGTCAAGGGCATGGCGGTGCTCCTGGCGTTGGGGACGCCTAGGAAAGACCGTGGGGGCGAATTAGTCCAATAAACAATTTGAGCAGAGTGAGAGGCCCCCTCACCCGGATTGCCAGGTCGAATTGCAAAAGCAATTCGGGCAATCCGACCTCACCCCAAGGGGAGAGGACTTTGCGCCGGCGCTGATCTCTTTTCCCCTCGGAGAGAAGGTCGCCGCGAAGCGGCCGGATGAGGGGAGTGGCTCTGCCTGTCAGACGATACCGCCGCCGCCACTCGCGACCGCCGGGCGCTCCGCCGCGACCTTGGCCCGGTAACCCGCCTCGCGATAGGCGGCGACAGGATCGATGGCGCCGCCGCTCCGCAGGCGCGCCATGGCAAGGATCGGCTCGACATCGGTTCGGTAGGCAGTTTTCAGCGTCTGCGTCGCCATCAGCGCATCACTGGCGTCCTGGAAGCCCTCAAGTGCCTTGCGGTCGACCAGCAGCGCCTGAGCGTAGGCGCGCTGCACCTCGACCGCCGACAGCATCAGGCTCTCGATCGGATCGGTGACGTTGTGGCTCTGGTCCAGCATATGAGCCGGATTGAAGCCCTTGGCCCCCGACAGCTCGGCATCGACCAGTTCGTTGAAGACTAGGAACAGGCGATAGGGATCGATCGAACCGGTATCGAGATCGTCGTCGCCATATTTGGAATCGTTGAAGTGGAAGCCGCCCAGCTTGCCGAACTGGATCAGCCGCGACACGATCATCTCGATGTTGACGTTGGGCGCGTGATGGCCGAGGTCGACCAAGCAGAAGGCCTTGTCGCCGAGCTCCCTGGCGATGATGTAGTTGGTGCCCCAGTCCTGCACGACGGTCGAATAGAAGGCCGGCTCATACATCTTGTGCTCAGTGAACAGCCGCCAGTCATCCGGCAGGCCGGCATAGATTTCGCGCATGGCGTCGAGATAGCGCTCGAAGGCCTTTGCGAAATTGACCTGGCCGGGGAAGTTGGAGCCATCGCCGATCCACACTGTCAGCGCCTTGGAGCCCAGGGTCTTGCCGATCTCGATGCATTCGAGATTGTGCTCGACCGCCTGCCGGCGCGTGCCGGCGTCGGCATGCGACAGCGAGCCGAATTTGTAGGAAAGCTTCTGGTCCTTGGCGTCGGAGAAGGTGTTGGAGTTCATGGCATCGAAACCGAGTCCGAAACGGGAGGCAGCCTGTTTCAGCCGGTTCGGATCGGCCTTGTCCCAGGGGATATGCAGCGAGACGGTCGGCGTCGCCTGCGTCAATTGGCTGATGACGGCGCAGTCCTCGATCTTGTCGAAGATGTCGCGCGGCTCGCCGGGGCCCGGGAAACGGGCAAAGCGCGTGCCGCCGGTACCGACACCCCAGGACGGGATCGCGACGCCGAATTTCTCGACCTTGTCGCGGATCGCATCGATGGCGATGCCGCGGCGGTCGAGGCGTTCGCCGAGCGAGGCGTAGTCGCGCTCGAGATCGGCCTTGCGCGCGGCGTTGTGGCTGGAGACGAGGTCGGCTGAGATGATGGTTTCGGACATTGCAATTCCTCCCAGAAACTCGTTTGGCCGGCGCCGTCCCTCATCCGCCTACCGGCACCTTCTCCCCGTATAGTGACAGGGAGAAGGGACAAGCTCCGGCGCTGGCGACCCCCACTCCCCGTTCTTCACGGGGAGAGGGTAAGGGTGAGGGGCAGCGCCGCCGTCGATAATTTACCGCGTAAAGCTTTGCGCGTTGCCGGCGTCGACGTTGACGATGTTGCCGGTCGACTTGGCCGACATGTCCGAAGCGAAGAAATAGATCGCTTCGGCAATGTCTTCCGGGAAGACCGAGCGCTTCAGCATCGAGCGCGAGCGGTAATGCTCCTCGAGGTCGTCGGTCGACATCTTGTAGGCGGCGGCGCGCTGTTCCTTCCATTCGCCGGTCCAGATCTTGGAGCCGCGCAGCACCGCGTCCGGATTGACGACGTTGACCCTGATCTGCGCTTCCGCACCCTCCAGCGCGAGGCAACGGGCGAGATGGATCTCGGCCGCCTTGGCGGTGCAATAGGCTGACGCATTCGGCGAAGCGGCGAGCCCGTTCTTGGACGCGACGAAGACGACGTTGCCGCCGATCTTCTGCGCGCGGAAGAGCCGGAAAGCCTCGCGCGAGACGAGGAAATAGCCGGTGGACAGGATGTCCATGTTCTTGTTCCATAGGGCCAGCGTGGTCTCTTCGATCGGCGCCGAGGAGGCGAGACCCGCGTTGGAAACCAGGATGTCGATGCCGCCGAACTCGACCGACGTTTCGGCGAAACCGGAAAGCACCTGATCTTCCGAGGTGACGTCGATGCGCACCGGGCGGACGAAGTCCTTGCCGTAGACCTTCGAAAGCTCTTCATTGGCGCTGGCGAGCGCCGCCTCGTCGATATCGGCGAGCACCACGCAGGCGCCCTCACGCAGCAGCCGGTTGGCGGTGGCGCGGCCGATCCCGCCGGCGCCGCCGGTGACCAAGGCTATCTGGCCGGCCAGCGCCTTCGGCTTCGGCAAGCGCTGGAGCTTGGCTTCCTCGAGCTGCCAGTATTCGATGTCGAAGGCTTCCTGCGCGGGCAGGCCGACATAGGAAGAGACTGTCGAGGCGCCGCGCATGACATTGATGGCGTTGACATAGAACTCGCCGGAGATGCGCGCCGTCGCCTTGTCGCCGGCAAAGGTGAACATGCCGACGCCGGGCATCAGATAGACCACGGGGTTGGGATCGCGGATGGCGGGCGAGTCCAGATGCTTGCAGCTGTCGTAATAAGCCTGATAGCCGACGCGGTATTCGGCGATGTCGTCGGCCAGCCGCGCGATGACGGCGTCGACATCCGGCTTTGCTGGGTCGAACTCGATGACCAGCGGCCGGATCTTGGTGCGCAGGAAATGGTCCGGGCAGGAGGTGCCGAGTGCCGCCAGCGGGCGCAGGTCCTTGGAATTGACGAATTCGAGCACCGCCGGCTGGTCATCGAAATGGCCGAGCTTATGGCTCTTTTCGGAGATCAGGCCGCGGATCCGCGGCATCAGCTTGGCGGCAATAGCGCGGCGAGCCGATGCGTCGAGCGCCTGTACCGCTTCGCCACCGAAGATCGCCTTGCCTTGTGATTTCCGCTCGAACCAGTCGATCGCCTGGTTGATTACCGAAATCGTCGTCTCGTAGCATTCCTTCGGCGTGTCGCCCCAGGTGAACAAGCCGTGGCTTTCCAGCACGACGCCCTTGGCATCTGGATTTTCCAGGCAGAATTTCTCCAGCCACAGGCCGAGCTCGAAGCCTGGCCGCTTCCACGGCAGCCAGCCGATGGCGTCGCCGAAGATCTCCTTCGTGATCGCCTTGGAATCCTTGGCCGCGGCGACCGCGATGATGGCGTCGGGGTGCATGTGGTCGACGCAAGCCTTCGGCACGTAAGCGTGCAGCGGCGTGTCGATGGAGGCCGCGCGCGGGTTAAGATTGAACGTACAATGAGGCAGGTACCCCACCATCTCGTCCTCGTGCTCGACGCCTCGATAAAGGCCTTTCAGCGCGCGCAGCTTGTCCATGTAGAGGGTGGCGAAACCGTCAAGCTTGATCGAGGCACTGTCGCCGCCCGAGCCCTTGACCCACAGCACCTCGACGTCCTCGCCGGTCAGCGGGTCCTTCTGCCAGACCTTGGACGAGGTATTGCCGCCGCCATAATTGGTGACGCGCTTGTCGGACCCCAGCGTGTTCGAGCGATAGACCAGGAGCTCGGGACCGCTCATCCCTTCGGCCTTTGCATCGTCCCAAAGATTGGCGAGGCGCGAGCCGGAGCGCTTGTCGAGCATAGGTATCCTCCCTTGAAGCGCGAACGCCGCGCTCCTCTTTTCTCGCGGCGAATGTCTACGCAAGCGGCCTGCTTGTCAATCACAAACGATCAATATCGATCATATTGCACTGCACAACGAAAATATATGATCGGAAATGATTGACACTGCGTGTTTTCTGGTGCCTGATGCTTGGGCAGGGAGGAACCATGCACGAAAAAGAACGCCACAGGATCATTCTGTCCGCCGTCCAGGAAAAGCCTGTGGTGACGGTACAGGAGATGGTCGAGCTGACGGACTCCTCCGAGGCGACGATCCGGCGCGACATCGCGGCGCTCCATGTGCAAAAGCGCCTGCGCCGGGTGCGCGGCGGCGCCGAGGCGATCTCGCCGCCGCAGTTCATCGGCCTTGCCGGCCGGCCCTTCTCCGTCAACGAAACGCTGAATGCCGCGCAGAAGCGGGCGATCGCACGGGAAGCGGTGAACCTTTGCACCGACGGCGAGCCGATCATCATCAATGGCGGCACCACCACTTTCCAGATGGTGCATTTCCTGACCGGCCGCCGCATGCCGATCTTCACCAACTCCTTCCCGATCGCCGAGCACCTGCTCAAGCACTCGAAGAACACGGTGATGCTTTCGGGCGGCACGATCTACCGCGAGCAGAACATCATCCTGTCGCCCTTCGACAATGACGTGACGCGCAATTTCTATGCGCGACGCATGTTCATGGGCGCGCAGGGGCTGGGGCCGCTCGGGCTGATGGAAGGCGATCCGCTGCTGATCCAGGCCGAGCAGAAATTGATCGACCAGGCAGACGAATTGGTGGTGCTGGTCGATTCCTCGAAATTCCGCATGCGCTCCAGCCTGATCCTGTGCGGGCTGTCGCGCATCGCGACCGTGATCACCGACGACGGCATCGAGGACCGCGAGGCCAAGATGCTGGAAACGGCGGGCGTGGCGCTGGTCGTCGCCCGCAGACAGTCAAGCGACAAGGAAGAATCTTCACTGCAGGCCTGAGGGAACTCACGCCCGCAGCGGCGATGGAATGCAACGCTCAAGGGAGGATATTCGATGAGCTTTTTGAAGAAACTGCTGGTCACGGCGGCCTTTTCCGCCGCCATGTTCGTGAATGCCGCCTATGCCGAGAACGTCAAGATCGCGCTGGTGGTGAAGTCGCTCGGCAACGGCTTCTTCGACGCCGCCAACAAGGGCGCGGAGGAAGCGGCCAAGGAACTGGGCGATGTCGACGTGATCTACACCGGCCCGACCAAGGCGACCGCCGAAGCGCAGATCGAGGTGATCAACTCGCTGATCGCGCAAAAGGTCAACGCGATCGCCGTTTCGGCCAATGACGCGGACGCGCTGGTGCCGGTGCTGAAGAAGGCGATGGATCGCGGCATCACCGTGATCTCGTGGGACTCGGGCGTCGCCAAGGAAGGCCGCCAGCTCCACCTCAATCCGTCCGACACCAATTTGATCGGCGAGACCATCATCAAGCTCGCCGCAGATTACCTGCCGGAAGGCGGCGACGTCGCCATCCTGTCGGCCTCCTCGACCGCGACCAACCAGAACGCCTGGATCGAGGCCGCCAAGAAGGTGCTGCCGGAGAAGTTCCCGAAGATCAAGCTGGTCGCCACCGTCTATGGCGATGACGACTCGGCCAAGAGCACCGACGAAGCCAAGGGCCTGTTGAAATCCTATCCGAACCTCAAGGCCATTATCGCGCCGACCACCGTCGGTGTCGTCGCCGCCGCGCAGGTGGTGACCGATGAAGGCTTGATCGGCAAGGTCAACGTCACCGGCCTGGCACTGCCGTCCGAGTTCAAGAAGTTCATCGACAACGGCGCGTCCCAAGCGGTTGCGCTGTGGAACCCGATCGACCTCGGCTATTCGGCGATCTACCTCGCCCATGACCTGGCGGTGAAGAAGGAAGAGGCCAAGCCCGGCGCCACGCTGTCGATCGGCCGCGTCGGCAAGGTCACGCTCGACGACACCAACTCGGCTGCGATGGCGCCGCCCTTCCAGTTCGACAAGACCAACATCGAGAAGTTCTCCAAGATCTATTGATCCTTCTCGACTCCAAGCTCATGCGGCGGGACAATTGCCCCGCCGCATCCTCAAACGGACCTTCTCTCAGGGCCTGATACGGATATGGACACGACAGCCCAGCGCAAAGCGGAGATAGAGCGGCCCGAGCCCTCTCGCCCCTCTCAAAGCGCCTCTCCACGCCTGACGCTCTCAGGCATCTCGAAAAGTTTCCCGGGCGTGCGCGCCCTGCACAATGTCAGCCTGTCGCTCTATCCGGGACAGGTGACGGCGCTGATCGGCGAGAACGGCGCCGGCAAGTCGACGCTGGTCAAGATCATGACCGGCATCTACCAACCCGATTCCGGCGAGATCGGCATCGACGGCCAGGCGACGACGCTGCCCAGCGCGCATGCCGCCTTCGGCCATGGCATCACCGCCATCCATCAGGAGACGGTGCTGTTCGACGACCTCTCGGTCGCCGAAAACATCTTCCTCGGCCACGCTCCTCGCACCCGCTTCGGCACCATCGACTGGCGGACGATGCGGAAAAACGCGCGCGAAGTGATGGAGACGATGCGCGCTGGCCATATCGACGCCGACACGCGGCTGAAGGACCTCGGCATCGCCAACAAGCACCTCGTAGCCGTCGCCCGCGCGATGTCGATCGACGCGCGCATCGTCATCATGGACGAGCCGACCGCCGCGCTCTCGATGAAGGAGATCGAGGAGCTTTTCCTCTTGATCGAATTCCTGAAGAGCGAAGGCAAGGCGGTGCTCTTCATCAGCCACAAGTTCGACGAGATCTATCGCATCGCCGACCGCTACACCGTCTTCCGCGACGGCGAGATGGTCGGCGAAGGCCTGCTCAAGGATACCGGCCAGAACGAAATCGTGCGCATGATGGTCGGCCGCAACGTCGACCACATCTTCCCGCAGCGCGAGCCTAAGATCGGCGCGCCGGTGCTTTCGGTCTCCGGCCTGTCGCATCCGACCGAGTTCGATGACATCGGCTTCGAATTGCGCAAGGGCGAGATCCTCGGCTTTTATGGTCTCGTCGGCGCAGGGCGCAGCGAAGTGATGCAGGCGATCGCCGGCATCACGCGCACCAGCCGGGGCACGATCTCGCTCGACGGCCAGGCGATCGCACCGAAATCGGCCGCGGACTCGATCGAGGCCGGCATCGTCTATGTGCCGGAAGAGCGCGGCAAACAGGGCGTGGTAATCGGCCTGCCGATCTTCCAGAATGTGTCCCTGCCTTCGCTTGCGCGCACCTCCAAATCCGGCGTGCTGAGGCTCGCGGAAGAATTCTCGCTCGCCCGCTCCTACACGGAGCGGCTGGATCTGCGCGCCTCATCGCTCAGCCAGGATGTCGGCACGCTTTCCGGCGGCAATCAGCAGAAAGTGGTCATCGCCAAATGGCTGGCGACGACGCCGAAAGTGATCATCCTCGACGAGCCGACCAAGGGCATCGACATCGGCTCGAAGGCGGCCGTGCATGGTTTCATGGCGGAGCTGGTCGCGCAGGGCCTTTCGGTGATCATGGTATCGTCGGAACTGCCCGAGATCCTAGGCATGTCGGACCGGGTCGTCGTCATGCGCGAGGGCCGCATCGCGGCAACCTACGACAACAAGGGCCTGGATGCCGAGACGCTGGTTCGAACCGCAGCGGGGATCGCGGCATGAAGAATTTCCTCAAATACCGCGAGATCTGGCTTCTTGCCGGCATCGCCGTGCTGATCGGGCTGATCTCGACGCGGTTCCCCGGCTTCGCCGACCCTGCCAATCTGCGCCAGGTGTTCAACGACACGTCGATCCTGATGATCCTGGCGCTGGGACAGATGGTGGTGATCCTGACGCGCTCGATCGACCTGTCGATGGCCTCCAACCTCTGCTTCACCGGCATGGTGGTGGCGATGCTGAACGCCGCGCATCCGGCGATCCCGATCCCGGTGCTGATCGTCATCGCTCTCGCCGTTGGACTGGTGCTTGGCGCCATCAACGGTTTCCTGGTGTGGCGGCTGAACATTCCTTCGATCGTGGTGACGCTCGGAACGCTCACCATCTATCGCGGGGCGACCTTCGTCGTCTGCGGCGGCGCCTGGGTCAACGCCGACCAGATGAGTCCCGACTTCATCAATTTCCAGCGCGCCGCTTTCCTCGGTCTGCCGGTGCTGTCCTGGATCGCATTGCTGGTGATCGCGCTGTTCTTCCTGGTGATGACGCGCACGCAGATCGGCCGCTCGATCTATGCCATCGGCGTCAACCCGACCGCCTCGGTCTATGCCGGCATCGATGTCGGCCGCACCAAGTTCATCGTCTTCTGCATTTCCGGCATGATCGGCGGGCTCGCCGGATACCTGTGGATCTCGCGCTACGTAATCGCCTCGGTCGAAGTCGCCAACGGCTATGAGCTCAACATCATCGCCGCCTGCGTCATCGGCGGCGTCTCGATCGCCGGCGGCATCGGCTCGGTCGGCGGCGCGGTGCTGGGCGCGCTGTTCCTCGGCATCATCTCCAACGCGCTGCCGGTCATCAACATCTCGCCCTTCTGGCAGATGGCGATTTCGGGCAGCGCCATCATCCTGGCCGTGGTGCTCAACGCGCGCGGCGAGCGCCGGCAGGGCCGCATCATCCTCAGAAAGGCGGAAGCGGCATGACCGACACCCCTGCCCCACGCCACATCCCCGACCGGCTCGACAAGCCGCTTTCCTCGGCGATCTTCTCCTGGGAGGCGCTGCTCGTCGTCATCGCGGTCCTCATCTTCGTGGTGAACAGCTTCGCTTCGCCCTATTTTCTCGATCCGTGGTCGCTGTCGGACCTGACCTTCAACTTCACGGAAAAAGGGCTGATCGCGCTGGCCATGGCGCTGCTGATCATTTCGGGCGAGATCGACCTCTCCGTTGCTGCCATCGTGGCGCTCGCCTCGACGATGATGGGCATGGCGGTGCAGGCCGGCGCCGGCACGCCGGTGCTGGTGGCGATCGGCATCGTCGTCGGGCTCGGCTGCGGTGCCTTCAACGGGCTGCTCGTCACCCGGCTCGGCCTGCCGTCCATCGTTGTCACCATCGGCACGATGAGCCTGTTTCGCGGCATCGCCTTCATCATCCTGGGGGATCAGGCCTATAAGGGTTATCCGGAGAGCTTCGCCTTCTTCGGCCAAGGCTATGTCTGGCGGGTGTTCTCGTTCGAACTGGTGCTGTTCCTTGCCGCGGCATTGATCTACTGGTTCGTGCTGCATCGCACGAGCTTCGGCCGCCGAGTCTTCGCCATCGGCAACAACCCGGTCGCCTGCCAGTTCTCCGGCGTGCGCGTCGACCGCATCAAGTTCATCCTGTTCTGCCTGACCGGACTGATGTCGGGCATCGCCTCGGTGCTGATCACCTCGCGTCTCGGCTCGACGCGACCGTCGATCGCGCAGGGCTACGAACTGGAGGCGATCACCATGGTGGTGTTGGGCGGGGTCTCGATCCTTGGCGGCGCCGGCAGCATCCTCGGCGTCGTGCTGGCCGCCTTCATCATGGGGCTGGTGACGTTCGGCCTCGGCTTGCTCAACGTGCCCGGCATCGTCATGTCGATCTTCATCGGCCTGCTTCTGATCATCGTCATTGCGCTGCCGATCGTCTGGCGGCGGCTGCGCGAAGGACGCTTCGCCTGATGGAGAAATACGCCTTCAAGATGAAGCTGAACCCCGGCATGAAGGCCGAATACAAGCGCCGCCATGACGAGATTTGGCCCGAGTTGGTCGCGCTGCTGAGAGAGGCCGGCGTCTCCGACTACTCGATCCATCTCGACGAGGAGACCGACATCCTGTTCGGCGTGCTGTGGCGCCCCGATGACCACGGCATGGCCGACCTGCCGAAGCACCCCGTGATGCAGCGCTGGTGGGCGCATATGGCCGATATCATGGAGACAAGGCCCGACAACGAGCCGGTGGCGGCGCCGCTGGAAACAATGTTCCATATGGCATGATCGTCGCCGTCATCGATATCGGCAAGACCAACGCCAAGGTGGCGCTGGTCGACCTCGCGACACTGAGCGAGGTCGCGCTGCGCCGCACGGCAAACGCGCCGGTGCGGCAGGCGCCCTATCCGCATCACGATGTCGAGGCGCTGTGGACGTTCATCCTGAACAGCCTTGCCGATCTCAACCGCGAACGGCGGATCGATGCGATATCGATCACCACGCATGGGGCGACCGGAGCGCTGGTCGACGGAGCCGGCGAACTGGTGCTGCCGGTGCTCGATTACGAATTCGACGGTCCCGACCAGCTTGCGGCCGACTATGACGCCGCACGTCCCCCCTTCGACGAAACCGGCACGCCGCGGTTGCCGATCGGCCTCAACCTCGGCGCGCAATTCTTCTGGCAGCAGAAGCGCTTTCCAGCGGAATTCGCCAAGGCCGCCGCGATGCTGATGTATCCGCAATACTGGGCGCTGCGGCTGACTGGCGTCGCCGCCAATGAAGTGACCTCGCTCGGCTGCCACACCGATCTCTGGAATCCATGGACGTCCGATTACTCCTCGCTGGTCGGCAGGATGGGCTGGCGCCAATTGATGGCGCCGGTACGGCCGGCAAGGGAGCGGCTTGGCCCGATGATGCCCGCGCTCGCAGCGCGGACCGGGCTCGACCTGCGGACGCCCGTGTTCTGCGGGCTGCATGATTCCAACGCTTCGCTGCTGCCGCACCTGCTGTCCGACGCACCGCCCTTTTCGGTCGTCTCGACCGGCACATGGGTGGTATCGATGGCGGTGGGTGGCCGGAAGGTGGAGCTCGACCCGGCGCGCGACACGCTGGTCAATGTCGATGCGCTCGGCGATCCCGTGCCGTCGGCGCGCTTCATGGGCGGACGCGAGTTTTCGCTGCTGACCGAGGGCCAGCCACAGGAATGGAGCGAGGCCGATGTCGCGGCCGTTCTGGCGCGGCAGGTCCTGCTGCTGCCTTCCACCCAACAGGGCTCCGGGCCATTCCCGCATCGCGACGCACAGTGGGTCAATGCCGACGACTTAAGCCTTGGCCACCGCTTCGCCGCCATATCGTTCTATCTGGCGCTGATGACCGCGACTTGCCTGGAGTTGATCGGTGGTGACGGACCGACGACGGTCGAAGGGCCATTCGCGCGGAACCGGCTTTTCATCGGCATGCTGGCTGCAGCGACGGGACGACCGGTCGTTGCGTCGGAGACCTCGACGGGGACCAGCATTGGCGCCGCGCTGCTGGCGTCCGACGGCGCACCCGCAATGAGCAAGGGCGAGCGGACCGAACCGCCGGCCGATCCGGCCTGGCAAGCCTACAAACAAGCATGGCAGAAGAACGCAACCGCGTAGACCAACCGGCTCAGCACGCCGTCCCGTAAAGCAGCCCCTGCGGATCGATCTGCGGCTTGCGGCCGGCAACGACATCCGCCAGGAACTGCCCCGAGCCGCAGGCCATGGTCCAGCCGACATGGCCATGACCGGTGTCGAGATAGAGGTTGCGGTATTTCGCCTGGCCAATCACCGGAACCGAATTCGGCATCATCGGCCGGAGGCCGGCCCAGAGCACGGCCTTCTTCTCGTCGAAGGCGCCCGGGAAAAGATCCTTGCCGGTTTCCAGGATGGTCCTGAAATCACCCGGCTTGAAGCTGCGGTCGAAGCCGGTGAATTCGGCCGTCGAGGACATGCGCAGGCGATTGCATAGTCTCGAATAGCCGATCAGCCGGTCCTCGTCGGCGCCGCCCATGGTCGGCCCCTTGCTTTCGTCCTCCAGGGGAATCGTCGCTGTATAGCCCTTCACCGGATAGACCGGCAGGTCGACGCCATAGCGGCGGCCGAGCAGACCGCTTTCCGGTCCCATGGAGATGACAACGGCATCGCCGGCGACTGGGCCGGCCGAGGTCATGACGGCGCGCACCCGGTCGCCCTCAATGTCGAGCCCCTGGATCGTCGTGCCGAACAGGAATTTGACGCCGAGCTTCTCGGCCGCATAGGCGGCGAGCCTGTCGGTGAACTGCTTGGAATCACCGGTCTGATCGATCGGCGAATAGATGCCGCCGGCAATCTTTTCCTTCACGCCGGCAAGGCCTGGCTCCAGCTCGACCAGACGCTCGCGGCCGACGATCTCGATCGGCAGGCCGTGCTCGCCGAGATAGCGATAATTGTCCGTGCCGGTGTCGAGGCTCTTTTGCGACCGGAAGAAATAGAGAATGCCCTTCTTGCGCTCGTCGTAATGGATGCCGGTCTCCTCCGACAGTTGATTGATGCACTCGCGGGAATGGAGCGCGAGCCTGAGCTTGATGTTGGTGTTGGCGCGCAGCCGCGTCACGGTGCATTCGCGCAGAAAGCGTAGGCTCCAGGCATAGAAGAAATAAGGATCGAGGCGCAGCCTGACCTTGATGCCGAGATCATGGTTCCACAGCCCGCGCAGGAAGGTCTTCAGTGCTGCCGGCGAGGCCCAGGCGGTGGCGTCGCCCGGCGAGACCAGGCCGGCATTCGACTGGCTGGTGCCGCGCGCCGGCGCTTCATGGCGCTCGATCACCGTCACCTCGTGACCGTCCCTAGCCAGATAATAAGCGGCCGCCGTGCCAACCACGCCGGCGCCAAGAACCAGGACCTTCATGCCATCCCCTCAGGATCGAACAGGGCGCCGTGCTTAGATAACACCCTCAACGATCCCATAGCGCGTCCCGGCGCGCCGGACGAGCCCTTGGACCAACAGCTCGGTCTCATCACGCAATTCCGGAGGAGCTACGGTGAAGTCTCCGAAACCAACCGAATCGCTCAGTTTCGCGCCGAGTTCTTGGTCGTCAGAATGCGCTCCCAGGCCAGCGCGTCGTTGACGATCTGGTCGAGATTGTCCCGTTGCGGGGCCCAGCCGAGCTCCTTGCGGGCAAGGTCGGAATTGGCGACCACGGCGGCGGCGTCGCCCGGCCGCCGGTCCCCCATGCGCACATCGAAATCATGCCCGAAGGCGCGGCGCACGCTGTCGATCACCTCGAGCACGGAATAGCCGTGGCTGTAGCCGCAATTGGCGACGAGGCTGGCGCCCCCCTCGCGCAGCCGCTGCAGCGCCAGCCGGTGCGCGGCGGCGAGATCGCTGACATGGATGTAGTCGCGCATGCAGGTGCCGTCCGGCGTCGGATAGTCGGTGCCGAAGACCTGCATGAAGGGTCGCTTGCCGAGCGCCGTTTCGCAGGCGACCTTGATCAGATGCGTGGCGCCGGGCGTCGACTGTCCGGCGCGGCCCTTAGGATCGGCGCCGGCGACGTTGAAATAGCGCAGCGCCGTGTAGCGGATATCATGCGCCAGTGCCGCATCGCGCAGCATCCATTCGCTCATCAGCTTGGAGAGGCCGTAAGGCGATTCCGGCGCAAGGCGGGCATCCTCGCGCACCGGCTCCAGCCCGGCGCCGCCATAGACGGCGGCGGTCGAGGAGAAGATGAAGTGCGGCACGGCTTCGCGCACCGCGGTTTCGATCAGCGTGCGGGTCTTGCAGGTGTTGTTCTCGTAATAGCCGAGCGGATCGGCGACCGATTCCGGCACCACGATCGAGCCGGCGAAGTGAATGATGGCATCGACCTTGTTCTCGCGGATGATGCGGCCGACCAGGTCGCGGTCGGCGACATCGCCAACGACGAGCTTTGCTTCCGGGGCCACCGCCCATTCGAAACCGGTGGAGAGCCGGTCGAGCACCACGACGCTCTCGCCGGCGTCCAGCAGTTCCCAGACCATATGGCTGCCGATATAGCCGGCACCGCCCGTCACCAAAACCGTCATCATCCACCTCGCTGATCAAGATTTATCGGAAACTGTCTCAACAGCCACCGTGCTGGAAACCCCGCCGCAAGCCCGCTAAAGCGTATGTCGTTCCCCAAAACCGCTGCACTTTTGGGCGATATGCATTGGCCGCCCTATAATGTTAAGTCCGTAACAGTTCCTCCCGTCCGAGGCATCGTACTGAAACAAAACTGCTTCAAACAGCCGGGAATAGGCCACGATCCGGCGTCGTTAGGAACAGGGCAAGGGCGTGGCATTTTGACCGGTGGGGCGCGGTGGACGCGGCATGGGGCAGTGACTATGATCCGCCGCAAATTTGGGAAGTCGACATGAATTACCAGCGGTTCTTCGAAGATGCGATCGACCAGCTCCACGCCGAGCGTCGCTACCGCGTCTTCGCCGACCTCGAGCGCATGGTGGGCAAGTTCCCGCGCGCCATCTGGCGTTCCAACGGCCGCGCCCAGGAAATCACCGTATGGTGCTCCAACGACTATCTCGGCATGGGCCAGAACGCGGATGTGATCGCCGCCTTCCAGACAGCGGCCGGCAAGATGGGCTCGGGCGCCGGCGGCACCCGCAACATCTCCGGCACGTCCAATCCACTGGTCGAACTCGAGCATGAACTCGCCGACCTGCATGACAAGGAAGCGGCGCTGGTGTTCACCTCCGGCTTCGTCTCCAACGAGGCCTCGATCTCGACCATTGCCCGGCTTCTGCCCAACTGCCTGATCATCTCGGACGAGCTGAACCATGCCTCGATGATCGAAGGCGTGCGGCGCTCGGGCGCCGAGAAGAAAATCTTCCGCCACAACGACGTCGCGCATCTGGAAAGCCTGCTGCAGGCCGCCGGGCGCGAGCGCGCCAAGCTGATCGTCTTCGAGAGCGTCTATTCGATGGACGGTGACATCGCGCCGATCAAGCAGATCGTCGAGCTCGCCGAACGCTACAACGCCATGACCTATATCGACGAGGTCCATGCGGTGGGCATGTACGGCCCGCGCGGCGGCGGCATCACCGAGCGCGAAGGCCTGGCCGACCGCATCGACGTCATCGAGGGCACCCTGGCCAAGGCCTTCGGCACGCTGGGCGGCTACATCACCGGCACCAGCGCTGTCATCGACGCCGTGCGCTCCTACGCGCCGGGCTTCATCTTCACCACCGCGCTGCCGCCGGCGATCGCGGCCGCCGCCACCACCTCGATTAGGCATCTGAAGCGCTCGCAGGCCGAGCGCGACGCCCAGCAGCGCCAGGCGGCGCGCACCAAGCAGGTGCTTTCCGCGGCGGGCCTGCCCGTGATGGAATCGCCTACCCATATCGTGCCGGTGCTGGTCGGCGATCCCGAGCTTTGCAAGATGGCCAGCGACCGGCTGCTTGGCGTGCACGGCATCTACATCCAGCCGATCAACTATCCGACCGTGCCACGCGGCACCGAGCGGCTGCGCATCACGCCGACGCCGTTCCATTCGGACGCGCTGATCGCCGAATTGCAGGACGCGCTGGTCGAGACCTGGGATGCGCTGGGCATTCCCTATGCTGCATCCGGCCGTCCCGCCGTCGCCAAGACCGACCGAATCATTCCGCTCCTGGTGCCGAAGTCAGGCGGCTGAAGCCGTTTGAAACTCTACTCCGGCGGCCATCCGACGCGGCTTTCTGCGCTTCCGGTGCTCACGGACCCTGGGTGTCCGCTGCGCTCGGGGTCTCGAATCCGCACCGGCTGACTCACCGGAGCGAGTTTCAATCCGGCTTCAGTTCAGTTCACACCGTCTTCATCCATTTCGCCAGACGATGCGCGGCTTCCTCGAGCTGATCGAGGCGGCGGTGGAAGCATAGCCTGAGGAAGGCTTCGCCGCCGGGACCAAAGGCGGTGCCGGGCGCCAGGCCGACATTGGCATTGTCGACGATGTCGAAGGCGGCCTTTCGAGCATCGGTGAGGCCGTCGACCCTGAAGAACAGGTAGAAGGCGCCCTGCGGCACGGTGAACCGCGCCTTGCCGGTTTCGCCGAGGACGCCGCAGACGAGGTCGCGGGCGGCATGCGCGCGCTCCACCTGTTCGGCGATGAAGCCGTCGCCATCGTCGAGGGCGGCGACCGCGCCGCGCTGCATGAACTGGGCCACGCCCGAGGTCGAGTACTGGATCAGATTCTCGAACACCTGCTGCAACGTCGGATGGGTCTTGATCCAGCCGACGCGCCAGCCGGTCATCGCCCAATTCTTGGAAAAGCTGTTGACGAAAAGGATGCGGTCCTCGGGCGTGGCGACGTCGAGGAAGGACGGGGCGCGGCCATGGCCGTAGTGGAACAGCGCATAGATCTCGTCGGCGATGATCCACAGGCCCTTTTGGCGGGCGAGATCGAGAATCGCCTGCAGCGTCTCCTTGTCGGCGGTCCAGCCCGTCGGGTTGGACGGCGTGTTGATGAACAACAGCTTCGTGCGCGGCGTGATCGCGGAGGCGATCTTGTCGACGTCGCAGGACCAGCCATTGCCGGACTGGTCGAGGGTGACCGGCACCGGCACGGCGCCTGCCACGCCGGCGGCCGCGGCGAAATTCGGCCAGGCGGGCGACAGATAAATGACCTCGTCGCCGCTACCGGCGATCGCGTCGATGGCCAGCTGGATGGCATGCATGCCGGATCCGGTGACGATGAACTCCTCCTCGGCGAAGCTCTTGCCGAAATGCCTGGCGTAGTAGCGGGCGAGCGCCTGCCTGAGCGCGGGAATGCCCTTCTGCCAGGTGTAGAAAGTCTCGCCGTCGGCCAGTCCTTTGGCGGCGGCATCGCTGATGAAGGAAGGCGTCGGCAGATCGCCCTCGCCGGCCCAGAGCGGGATCAGGCCTTCGCGCAGGCGGCCATGATTGATGACGGCGACGATGCCGCTTTCGGGTGCGGCGCGGGCTTCCGCGCGCAAGGTCTCGATAAGGGTCATTGGCAAGATCCGTATTCGCGTCGTGAGCGCTTTTACCAGATCGCCAAACGGAAAACCCCGGCCGCAGGCGGCCGGGGTTTTGGTCCAGAGCGCCGGCTCTGCGTTATCGCTTGGCGAGCAGATCGCGGATCTCGGTCAGAAGCTGCACGTCGGCGGGCGGCGGGGCTGCGGCAGGAGCCGGCTTCTCGCGCTCCAGCCGCCTGCGCAGATTGTTCACCGCCTTGACCATCAGGAAGATGATGAAGGCCAGGATCAGGAAGTTCAGCACGACGGTGATGAAGGAGCCATAGGCAAAGACCGCGCCCTCTTTCTTGGCATCGGCCAGCGTGGCCGAATGGACGTTCGAGGACAGCCCGAAGAAGTAATTGTTGAAGTCGAGCCCGCCGAAGATCGCGCCGACGATCGGCATGATGATGTCGTTGACGAGCGAATCGACGATCTTGCCGAAGGCGGCGCCGATGATGACGCCGACGGCCAAGTCCATCACGTTGCCTTTGGAGATGAATTCCTGGAATTCTTTCAGCATTCGTCCCTCCTTGCCGGGCCGCGCTGCCGCCTCACCAGTATCCTTCGGGCGCCGGCCCACGCTCAGAATAACAAAACCCTCCGGTTGCAAAACCGGAAAAAAGGCGAAAGCACCGGTTTCTGTTCAGGCAGCGTCATCAAGAAATATGCGCCAAAAGCCGCGATGGACTTGGACCCCAAGCTGTGATTGCGTCGTGATGGCTGGAAGAGAAAAGCCATCAGGGAGGAAGTGCGGACCGTGCAAGGCTGGTTCGTCGTCATCATCGCGATCGCCTATGTGACGCTGCTTTTCGCCATCGCCAGCGTCGGCGACCGGCGTTCAGTGGCAGCCGGGCTCGGCCGGGCCCGGCCCTTCATCTATGCGCTCAGCCTCGCCATCTACTGCACCTCGTGGACCTTCTTCGGCTCGGTCGGCCTGTCCTCCGAGCGCGGCCTCGAATTCCTCGGCATCTATACCGGCCCGGTGCTGGTCTTCGTGTTCGGCTTCCCGCTGCTCAACCGCATGGTCCGGCTGGCAAAAAGCGAGAAGATCACCTCGATCGCCGACTTCCTTGGCGCCCGCTACGGCAAGAGCTTCACCGTCGCGGCGATCGCGACGCTGATCGCCACCGTCGGCGCGGTGCCCTATATCGCGCTGCAGCTCAAGGCGATCTCGGGCTCCGTCAGCCTGATGGTCGAGCACTATACCGGCTCGCCGCCCTCTTTCGATCCCTTCGTCAGTGATATCTCGCTGGTGGTGGCGATGCTTTTGGCGCTTTTCGCGGTGCTGTTCGGCACACGTCATGCCGACGCCACGGAACACCAGGACGGACTGGTGCTGGCAGTGGCGGTCGAGACAGTGGTCAAGCTCGCCGCCTTCCTCGCCATCGGCCTGATGGTGACTTTTCTCATCTTCGGCGGCCCGGGCGACATGATGACGACGCTCTCGGGCAACGACCAGGTGCGCAGGGCCATGGGCTATAACACCTCTCTAGCCACCTGGCTGGTGCTGACCGGCTTGAGCGGCTTTGCCATCCTGATGCTGCCGCGGCAGTTCTACGTCACCATCGTCGAGAACCGCAGCGAGGCGGAGCTGCGCACGGCGACCTGGGTGTTCCCGCTCTACCTCGTGGCGATCAACATTTTCGTGCTGCCGATCGCCTTTGCCGGCCTGTCGCTGGTCGGCGGCAAGACAAGCAGCGACCTCTATGTTTTGTCGCTGCCGCTGCTCAGCGGGCATGACCTGCTGGCGATGGCCGCCTTCATCGGCGGCCTGTCGGCGGCGACCGCCATGGTGATCGTCGAGAGCGTCGCGCTCTCGATCATGATCTCCAACGATCTCGTCATCCCGCTGTTCGTCCGGCGCGTGCTCAAGACCAGCTCCTCGGAGAACGAGGACTGGTCGACGCTGATCCTCAATGTGCGCCGCGCCTCGATCTTCATTCTGCTGTTCATCGCCTTCCTCTACTACCGCGAGAGCACCAATAGCGCCCGGCTGTCCTCGATCGGCCTGATGTCGTTTGCCGCAATCGCGCAATTCGCGCCGGCGCTGATCGGCGGGCTGATCTGGCGCCGCGCCAATGGCCGGGGCGCCGCGCTCGGCATGGTCGCCGGCATCGCCGTCTGGGGCTACACGCTGCTCCTCCCTTCACTCGTCGGTCCCTCTGCCGACATGGTCGTCCATGGCCTGTTCGGCTTCGAGGCGCTGCGGCCGCAGGCGCTGTTCGGCACGGTCGGCGAGCCGCTGAACCATGGCGTACTGTGGAGTCTCTCGGTCAACGCGCTGTTTTTCGTCCTCGGCTCCCTCTCCCGCGCATCGGTGCCGCTGGAGCGCATCCAGGCGGCGATCTTCGTGCCGCGAGAGGCCGGCCCGATGCCCAGCCTGCGCCGCTTCCGCACCGCCGTCACCGTCAACGACCTGAAAGACACGATTTCGCGCTATCTCGGCGTCGAGCGCACGGAGCGTTCGTTCCAATCCTTCGAAAGGGACGCGAAAGTCTCTCTGCTCGGCACCGAACAGGCCAGCATGGATGTCATCCGCTTCTCGGAGCAGCTGCTGGCGAGCGCCGTCGGCTCATCGTCGGCGCGGCTGATCCTGTCGCTGCTCTTCCGCCGCAACGACCGCGATTCCAGGGATGCCTTCAAGCTGCTGGACGACGCCACCGAGGCGCTGCAGCATAATCGCGACCTGCTGCAGATCGCGCTCGACCAGATGGAGCAAGGCATCACCGTCTTCGATCGCGATTTCCGGCTGATCTGCTGGAACAGGCAGTACCGGCTGCTGTTCGACCTGCCGGACGAGATGGGCCAGGTCGGCGTCTCGCTCGACCGGATCCTTCATCACCTCGCCGAGCGCGGCGACATCCCCGCCGATCAGCACGTGACGATGCTCAACCGGCTGACCAGTTTCGCCGGCCCGTGGCAGATGGAGCTGAAGACCAGCGGCCGCATCCTGGAGCTGCGCTCCAACCCGATGCCCGACGGCGGCATCGTCGCCACCTATGCCGACATTTCCGGCCGCGTCGAGCAGGATTTGGCGCTGAAGCGGGCCAATGAATCGCTGGAGCAGCGGGTCAAGACCCGCACCATCGAACTCACCCGCGTCAACGAGGAGCTCGCGCAGGCGCAGATGCTGGCCGAGGAAGCCAATCTCGGCAAGACGCGCTTCCTCGCCGCCGCCGGCCACGACATCCTGCAGCCGCTGAACGCCGCCCGGCTCTATTGCGCGTCGCTGATCGAGAAGGCGGGCAAGGGACCAGCCGGCAAGGCCGCGATGAATATCGAGTCCTCGCTGGAATCGGTCGAGACCATCCTCGGCGCGGTGCTCGACATCTCACGGCTCGACGCCGGCGCCATGAAGCCCGAGAACACTGCTTTCAGCCTCGGCGGACTGCTTGGCCAGATCGGCAATGATTTCCGCCCGCTGGCCGCCGAAAAGAAGCTCGAGCTCACGATCATCCCATCCTCGCTTGGCGTCATGACCGACCGCAACCTTTTGCGCCGGCTGATCCAGAACCTGGTGTCGAACGCCATCAAATACACGCGCGAGGGCCGTATCCTGGTCGGCGTGCGGCGGCGCGGCGAGCTGGCGGAGATCCAGGTGATCGACACCGGCATCGGCATTGCCGGCGACAAGCTCAACACCGTCTTCCACGAATTCACCCGCCTCGACGAAGGCGCGCGCGAGGCCGAGGGGCTCGGGCTTGGCCTTTCGATCGTCGACCGCATCGCCAGGGTGCTGAGGCTAGAGATCCGTATCTACTCCAATCCCGGCAAGGGCACGCGCTTTTCCGTCATCCTGCCGATCGCGGCGGTCGCGGCGCCGCCGCGCGAGGCCGGCAAGGCTCCGGCCCGCTCGGCCTCGACGCTTGCCGGGCTCAATGTGCTTTGCATCGACAACGACGCGCGTATCCTCGACGGCATGCGGCTGCTGCTTGAAGGCTGGGGCTGTCATGTCGAGACGGCTTCGGGATCGGGCGATCTCCTGAAGCCCGGCACGCCGAAGCCGGACCTCGTGCTGGCAGACTATCATCTCGACGGCGGCACCGGGCTCGACGCCATCGCCGCGCTGCGCGCCGCCTACGGCGAGGCCCTTGCCTGCGTGCTGGTCACCGCCGACCGCTCCAACGAGTTGCGCGCTGCCGCCGGCCGGCTGGACATTCCCGTGATCAACAAACCGCTCAAGCCGGCGGTGCTCCGCTCGATGATGGCGCGCGTCAGGCCGCTGGCGCCGGCAGCGGAGTGATCAGCCGACCGGCTGCAGCGGGTCGCCGCCGATCTTCGACAGCTGGATGACCGCCTGGGTGCGGCTGTCGACGCCGAGCTTCTGGAGGATCGCCGAGACATGCGCCTTGATGGTGGCTTCGGAGACGCCGAGCTCATAGGCGATCTGCTTGTTGAGCAGGCCCTCCGCCAGCATGCCGAGCACGCGCGTCTGCTGCGGCGTCAGGGCCTGCAGGCGCTTGATGAGATCGGAGATTTCCGGGTCGCGCTCGATGCCGAGCTCGATGCCGGCGGGCGCCGCGATATCGCCGGCAAGCACCGCCCGCACGGCGGCGCGGATTTCCTCCATGCTGGCCGATTTGGAGATGAAGCCGGAGGCGCCCAGGTCGAGCGCGCGGCGGATGGTGACGGGATCGTCATGCGCCGAGACCACCACCAGCGGCACCGCCGGATGAATGCCGCGCAACGAGATCAGGCCGGAGAGCCCGCTGGCGCCCGGCATCGATAGGTCGAGCAGCACCATGTCGACATCCTCGTTGGCCAGCACCAGCGCCTTGGCGCTTTCGAAATCGCCGGCTTCATGGATGGCGGCAACGTCGCCGATGCCGGCAAGCGCCTCCTTCAACGCGCCGCGAAAAAGCGGATGGTCGTCGGCAATGACGAAAGTGTGGCCCGACGGCAAATAGTCCTCCCCCGATCCCATCATCATTTTCTGCTTCTTGCGGGGACCGGAATGATTATGCGGCGGCGCGGCGCGTTTTCAAGCGGCAAAGGCCGCGGGCCGGGTTTTCCCCAACGGTTGGCTCCTGTTTTGCGCAATTCCGGGCGGAAGCCGCTATGCACTTTTCCTGGAATTGCTCGCCGGTTCAGGTCTTCTGGTTCAGCTTACCGCCGTCACCGTCCTCTTTGTCCATGTCCTTGACGATATCCTTGAAGGTCCGGAAGAACCGCTCCATGTAGCCCATCGCCTTGTCGAAGTCCTCTTCGCTGGGCAGCTGCGATTCCAGCCGGGCCGACAGTGAGTTCTCGAGCTTGGCGACGCGCGCGTCGAGCGCCTTGACCGAATTGTCCAAGCGGTCGATCTCGTCCTGATAGGCAGCGCGCTCGTCGGCCGCCATCTTGCAGATAAGCTGGCCGGTGCGCTCCTCGCAGATCGACATGGCGCCGGTCCTGGTGTCCATGCGGACATAGCCGTTGGCCGACTTCTCCAAACGGTAGTGGTCGGTCTCCTCGGAATAGGCGGAAGCGGCAACCAGCGAGCAAAGCGCCGCGGGGATCAGGATGTGCTGCAGACGCATATCGTCCTCCATGAGCCAGTGAAGGCGGGCTATCACAGGTTTGCGCCGGAAATGCGGAAGAGTCGAGCTTCAAGCCTTTCCCGCACCTTCGGTTCGGATTATAGCGCGACAATGTCTCAAATTATCTACAAGATCGCGCCTGAGGCGCTGTGGCGCGAAGCCGAAAAGAACGGGCGCTTCACCGGCGCGCCGATCGATATCGCCGACGGCTTCATCCATTTCTCCACCGCCGGCCAGGTTCGCGAGACGGCGGCCAAGCATTTCGCCGGGCAGACGGACCTGCTGCTGATCGCGATCGACGGGGCCAAGCTGGGCGACGCACTGAAATACGAGGTGTCGCGCGGCGGCGCCCTGTTCCCGCATCTCTATGCTCCGCTCGAGCTCGACGCCGTTCTCTGGGTGAAGCCGCTGCCGCTTGGCGCCAGCGGTCACGACTTCCCGTCGCTGGAGGGCGAATGAGGGTGCTCGACCGGATCGGCCAGAAGCTGCTTTTCTCCTTCGATCCGGAAACCGCGCATGGCATGTCGATCGCGGCGCTGCGCTGCGGGCTGCCTGTAGGCGCGGGCGCGCCGCGCGATCCGCGGCTCAAGATCAGCCGCTGCGGCCTCGACTTCCCGAACCCGCTCGGCATGGCGGCCGGCTACGACAAGAACGCCGAAGTGCCGGACGCGCTGCTTGGGCTTGGCTTCGGCTTCGCCGAGGTCGGCACCATCACGCCGCTGCCGCAACCGGGCAATCCGAAGCCGCGCATCTTCCGGCTGACGGCGGACGAGGCGGTGATCAACCGGCTGGGCTTCAACAATGAGGGCCATGCGGCGGCCGAAAAGCGGCTTGCAGCGCGCAAGGGGCGGCCGGGTATCGTCGGCGTCAACATCGGGGCCAACAAGGACAGTGCCGACCGCATCGCCGACTATGAGCGCGGCGTCGCCCGCTTCGCCCCCTATGCGGGTTATCTGACCGTCAACATCTCCTCGCCCAACACGCCGGGCCTGCGCAACATGCAGGCGCGCGAGCAGCTCGGCGAATTGCTGTCACGGGTGATGGCCGCGCGCGCCTTGGCTCCGGCCCAGCCGCCCATCTTCCTCAAGATCGCGCCGGACCTCGTCGAAGCGGAGCTGGAAGACATCGCCGCCGAGATCGCCGAGAAAAAGATCGACGGCGTCATCGTCTCCAACACGACCCTGGCGCGGACCGGATTGCGGAGCTCGGGATCGGTCAATGAAACGGGCGGCCTTTCGGGCAAGCCGCTGTTTGAGCGTTCGACCGCGGTGCTCGCCCGCATGCGGAAGCTGCTCGGGCCGAAGATAGCGATCATCGGCGTCGGCGGCGTCGACTCCACCGAGACGGCGCTGGAGAAAATCCGTGCCGGCGCGGATCTCGTCCAGCTTTACACCGGCATGATCTATGCCGGGCCGGCGCTGCCCGGGCGCATCGTCGCAGGCATGGCGCGCATTGTGGAGAAGGAGCGGGTTGGGTCGATCCGCGATCTGCGCGATTCCGCTTGTGAGCGCTGGGCTGCAAAGCCGATCAGCTGAACGTCGTCCGCACCCTGAGCCTCAGCACCGTAAGCAAGCTCACTCCCCGCACCAGCAGAAAGACATGCAGCGACGCCCACAGGCCGCTGTTGCCGAAGGCCGGCGCAAGCGCGATGAGCGCGGCGCTGAAGGCGAGGAACGACAAGAGCATCATGTTGCGCATGTCGCGCGACCAGGTGGCGCCGATGAAGACGCCGTCCATCTGGAAGGCAAGCACGCCGCTCAGCGCCGTGAAGGCGGCCCAGGGCAGATAAATGTCGGCGACCGCGCGGACTTCCGGCGAGGTCGTCACCAGCGCCACCAGACTGGTGCCGGCGGTCAGAAGGACAAGCGTGGCGATACCGGCGAGGCCAAAGCCCCAGATCAGTGTCAGTCGTACGGCCTGCCGGAAAGGAGCCGGCGCATGCGCGCCGATAGCGCGGCCGGCCAACTGCTCGGCGGCGGTGGCGAAGCCATCGAGGAAGTAGCCGGCGATCAGGAAGAAATTCATCAGCACGGCGTTGGCGGCAAGCGTCACCGTGCCGAACTGCGCGCCTTGCCTGGTGAACAGCGCGAAGGCGGCAAGCAGCGAGAAGGAGCGGATCATGATGTCGCGGTTGAGCGACAGCATCCGCCGGTAGGCCGGCAGGTCGAGGATGCGCCGGCGCGACGGCCGCTCCAGCTTGCGGAAGCGGCTGAGCACGATGGCAAGGCCGAGCAGCATGGCCAGGAACTCGCCCGTAACCGTTGCCCAGGCGACACCGGCAACGCCCCAGCCGAGCTCCAGGCCGAGCAGGAAGCAGAGCGCGATGTTGATGCCGTTGAGCACCGCCTGAAGCATCAGGCCGAGCCCGCCTTCGCCGCGCCCCAGCACGTAGCCCAGTATGGCGTAGTTGATCAGCGAGAAGGGCGCGGCGAGCAGCCTGATGCGGATATAGACCGACATCGCGGCGCTGACGCGCGGCTCGGCGCCCATGAACCATTGGCCGGCGACGGCAAAGAGCGGAGCAAGTGCCGCAAGCACGACGCCCGCGACGACCGCGATCAGCACGGCGCGCCACAGCACCGCCTGCTCTTCCAGCGCATCGCCGCGCCCGAAGGCCTGGGCGACGAGGCCGGTGGTGCCCGAACGCAGGAAATTGAAGGTGGTGAAGACGACGTCGAAGACCAGCGATCCCGCTGCCAGGCCGCCGAGCAGGGCTGCGTCGCCGAACTGGCCGACCACCGCCGTGTCGACGATGCCGAGCAGCGGCGTCGTCAAATAGGCAAGCGTCATCGGCACGGCGATCGCCAGCACCGAGCGGTTGGTGACGACGAAAGACCTGGCGTTGGTCTGGGTTGCGTTCAAGGAATTGTGCCTGGTTGATTGCGGCTTGATCGAGGACCCGATGTGCCTCAGTTTGCGGACCTCGCGCAACCACCATCCGCCAAACTGCCAACCGAATTTCCGGGTTGGCGCAGACCTGTCCATGCCGCTGCAGATTGTCCATCACCCCGACTATGACGCCGGCTTCGCCGTCAACCATCGCTTTCCGATGACCAAATATCCGCTTTTGATGGAAACCTTGCGCATACGAGGGCTGGCCGTGCCCGGCGCGCTTTCGATGCCGGAGCCGGCACCGGCTGCACGGCTGAAGCTTGCGCATGCGGCCGACTATGTCGACCAGGTGATCGCCTGCCAGGTGCCGGAGAAAATAGAGCGCGAGATCGGCTTTCCCATCGGTCCACGCGTGTCGCTCAGGGCGCAACTCGCCACCGCCGGCACCGTGCTTGCCGCCAGACTGGCACTGAAACACGGCATTGCCTGCAATGCGGCGGGCGGCAGCCATCATGCCAGGCGCGCGCAAGGCGCCGGCTTCTGCACTTTCAACGATATCGCCGTCGCCGCGCTGGCGCTGCTGGCGGAAGGCGCCGCCGAAAACATTCTGGTCGTTGACCTCGACGTGCATCAGGGCGACGGCACCGCCGACATCCTGAAGGACGAGCCGCGCGCCTTCACCTTTTCCATGCATGGCGAACGCAACTACCCGCTGCGCAAGATCGCCTCCGACCTCGACGTCGCCCTGCCGGATGGGACCGGCGACGGCGCCTATCTCGAGCGGCTCGCCGCCATTCTGCCGCAACTCTCCGGGCAAAGGCGTTTGGACATCGTCTTCTACAATGCCGGCGTGGATGTGCATGCCGAGGACAGGCTCGGCCGGCTGGCGCTGACCGACGATGGCCTCGCCGCCCGCGAAGATATGGTCATCGGCCACTTCCGCAAGCGCGGCGTGCCGTTGTGCGGCGTCATCGGCGGCGGCTACTCGACCGACGTGCCGGCGCTGGCCGCACGCCACGCCATCCTGTTCGAGGTGGCGTCGCGATATGCGTGATCCCGGCCCCGCTACTTCCTGTAGCTGGCGATCCGAAGCAGGATGAATGCCGGCACGACGATCGCCGCGCCAAGCAGGATATAGCCCAGGAAGCGGTCTACGGCGTGGAAGCCGAGGTTCCACAGATCGACGAAGAACTGGCGGATGCCGTAGAAGACGTCCATCGGCGACCAGCCGAAGGCATGCATGACGAGGCCGACGAGGAAAGAGACCACGAGCAACTTCAGGAACACCCTGAGGGGCGTGTCGCCAAGAAAGCGCGTCAGTGCGGACAAGGCCATTCTCCGGTTCCAGCCGCCCGATTCGGCGGCGCGGGATCAGAGATACGCACTCGGCTGCCTCGCATCAAGCTGACGGCATGTGAGAGAGGGCTAGCGCGTTCACGGTTCCGCGGAAACGGCGAAACGCACTCTTTGTTCCTACGCAATTCCGGACGGAAGGCTGCGGCGAAGCCGCCGAGCCCAACCGCTCACACTTCCTGGAATTGCTCGAGCGCCTTCAGCCGCCGGCGCCGGCCGGCAAGCCGGAAAGGTCCAGCAATTGCCTGAGCGGAGAACCGGCGGGGACGGGGCTGCCGCCGATCCGTTCCTTGAGCGAGTTGTCGAAGAGATGGATGCAGAGCGTGCGCGAGGTCACGATGTCCGCGAGCGAGAGGCCGGGGTCGAGCAACAGCGATACCTGGCCGTAGTGGACCGGATAGAAGACGTCGATGCTCGACGCGTGACCGATGACGCCGGTCTTGCCGGCAAAGTAGGTCATCGCACAGGGCCCGAGCATACCCCATCCATAGTGCGAGATATCGATCGGCAGGCCTATCGCCTTGCGCCAACGGTAGCGTCGGCGCTTGCGCTCGCAGAGCCACGGGGCGATGAAATAGGGATCGTCCACCATCTTCAGCGCCTCACGCAGCATGTCGCTGTCCGCGGGCAGTTTCAGCACGGCGCCGTTGAGCTCGATGTCGGTCTGGTAGCCGAAGATGTAATCGGCTTGCGGGATCGGCTTCAGGCAATAGACATCGCAGTCGACATAGAGGCCCATCCCGGCCTCAAGAATTTTCAACCGGTAGAGGTTGGAGAACAATGAAGGACTGCCGTTGGATCGATAGGTAATGATGCGTTCCCTCGGCATCAATCGCGAGGCGTCGAAAATCTCGACGCCCTTGGGCACATTGCCCGGGACGTCATAGCAATGAAGAAGCACCCGGTGCCCGGCGAGCAGGAATGACCGCAGGCAGGCAGCATGGATTTCGCCAAGCGCGTCGCCGACCCAAAGGGCATTTACGACGGGTTCCATCGGTGTCATGCGGCACGCCCGGCCAGAATCGCGCCGTCCAGCCCGCTGATCGGCCTGGCTTCCCAGCCGAGCGGCCGCGCAAAAGCCGGGCCGACGCCCGGATGAATCGCTTTTTCGGAAGGATCAGTATCGGAATAGAAGTAGATGATCCGCAAAACGATGCCCCAGACCGCCGCTGCCGCGAGCACCGATGCCTGACAGGCAGCGTCCTCGCCGCAAGCGAAACCCCGACATTTTGTATTCATGTCGAAAGGTTCGGGCAATGCCGCTCATGCTCTCGTCAAGACAGCGACAGGCGTGGTCCGCGCCAAATGACGCCCGGCTCAGAGGAGGCTGGTTGCTCTTCCGCAACTGCGGACGGAAGGCTTCGGCGAAGCCGCCGACCCCAATCGCTTTGCCGATTGCTTGAGGCGGCGCCATCATGGTAACGAGGCTGCTGTGCGGGTATGATGTAATGGTAGCCTGTCAGCTTCCCAAGCTGAACGCGCGGGTTCGATTCCCGCTACCCGCTCCAGTTCGCGTAAACGTCCAAGCCCTGATTCGACATGCTTCCGTTCACATGGGCGGCATGCTGGGCGCGCCCGGGCGAACCTCTAAGTCGCTTGAGCTACAGCTTGTGGTTGTCGTGCCAGTCGCGGACGTATAAAGGCGAAGCATGCCACGCACCCTGTCGAAATATACTGTCCGCGAATGGTTCAGGCTGCGGCCGTTGGTCGACCGCAAGCATCATGCTCGCTATCAGGTCCGGGAACGGATCGCGCTGGCAAGGCATGCCCGTCCGATGGCCCTTCCTCATATCTGTGGGCGGAAAGTCCTGATTACGATCAGCTTCAACGACCCCGAGGTGATCGAGTGGCAGATCAAGTTGATCGCTAGAAATGTGTTCGGGGCCGTCCAGCTTGTTGCCGACAACTCCACCAATCTGGCCGCAAGGGACACCATTCGCGACATCTGTGCGGCGGCCGGTGTTGCTTTCGTGGCAGTGCCGGCCAACCCTTGGACGCGTCGAGAACAGGACGGGGGCAAATCACACGGCTACGCCTTGAATTGGGCCTGGAGGAACATCGTTCTCGCGAACCGGCCTTCCATGGTCGGTTTTCTGGATCACGATATTTTCCCAACGGCAACGACAAACCCTTTCAGCATGCTGGATCGAGCCGCCGTCGCGGGATTGGTTCGAAAAGCGCCGGATGAGCGCTGGTACCTGTGGCCTGGCTTTGCCTTTTTCAACTTGGGTCGATTGCCGACAGATCGGCTGAACTTCGGCAGGGATTGGCTCGACGGGTTCGATACCGGAGGCCTGAATTGGCACTGTCTGTACCGGGCACTCAGCAACGAAGATCTGTGCGCGGCCGACTATGAACGAATCGCGGTCGGCGCCGGCGTAGCTATGGACGAGGCGCTTTTCGAGCGAATTGACGATTGGCTTCATGAAAGCCGCTTCACGACCGATATTCACATGGCGCCAGCGCGCCGCCAGCAGTTGCTAGAGCTCAAGCGGCGCAGCATCCTGGACACCTTGATAGCACTGCCTGCATAATTCGGCTGCTCCAGGCTATCGGGGGAACTGTACTGGTCGATCAGTTCGCGTTATCGGCACGCCATGGCGATGTTTAGAGAACTTCGGACAAGACTGGGGTTTCGAAAACCATACCCCGGCAGACATGTCACTATAGGTCGAAGGACCTACGGTGTGGACTTCGGAAACATTTTCCAGGCGACCGCTGAGGCACCTGTTCGCATCGGAAGTTATTGCTCGATTGCTGCCGGCGTACTTTTTATCGCTGCGGGCGAGCATCCGATGTCTTTGGTATCCAGCTACCCTTTTCCAGATTCTGACCGGTTCGGACCACCTACACGGGATATCGCAAAGGGACCGATCACTGTGGGCAACGACGTATGGATTGGTTCGCGTGCCATCATTTTGTCGGGTGTAAAGATAGGCGACGGCGCGGTCGTTGGCGCTGGCGCCGTGGTGTCCAAGGATGTCGAGCCGTACGCCGTGGTTGCGGGCAACCCCGCGAAGCTGATCCGGCATCGATTCGAGCCAAACGTCATAGAAGCACTTCTGGCTATTCGCTGGTGGGACTGGAGCGACGATCAAATCGAAGCGGCGATGCCTGATTTCCACGCGTCTGTCACCGAATTCGTCTCAAAGTATCGGACGGCATAACATCAACGGCTCCAGCGACATCGACTGAACCGGCATTGTTCCGACAAAGGCGAGGCCAGGCAAATGCGCGAAAGATGCCGGCGAACACACGGCAGCGGATAAGTGCTAGGGATGGGTCTTGCATGATCGTGCAAGGCCCATCCCTCGAGGCTAATTGCGCGACTGAACTACAGCCAGAAGCCGACCCATACGCGCTCACGCCAGCAGCGGCGGCGCCAGCGGCCGTGACGCCAGACGCGTCGGCACACTCTTCTCCAGACGCGCCGGCGACGGCGGTGGCGCCGGCGCCAGCGCCAGTCATCATAGTAACCATCCTGAACGAGTTCCGTTTCGGCTGGATCGCTACCCTCGAAAACCGCGTTGTCCGGCTTGTCGAGCTCGTCCAGAATTCCGTTGCCGGCGGGAATCCCGGCGACTGCCTTGCTGGGTCCGGCCAAGCTCGCAAGCGCCGCCGTCCCCGCAACGCCAAGCATTCCAGTCAGAAACAATCGACGTTCCATCAAAACCTCCCGAGCTGTTGAGCATCGGCAGCTCTTCCCTCACCCGCAACGGACTCCAGCGAGCGACCGACCGATTTGAACGTACAAGTAGCATTCTCGTTCCATCAGCCCACTTCGCGCAGGATGAAGTCGTGCAGCATTTTGGCTGCGGGTGAGAGAACGCGATTCTTGACCGTGATCAGGCTGTAGGGCCGGACTTCGATATCGAACTCGGTCTGGACGACGTCGATGGCGCCGGCCAGCCCGTCGCCACCTTGAATGAACTTGGCAACCTGGATCGAGACCGGCGCGATGGCGTCGGACTGCGCCACCATTACCAGGGTGAGCAGCAGCGAGGAGGTGTTGAGGATGCGGTCGGGGAGCGGAATGTCGCGGTTCAAAAAGTTGCTTTCCATCGCCTGGCGGAGCGGCGAGCCGCCGGACTGGAAAACCCAGTCATAGGCTGCCGTGTCTTCCAGCTTCACCGTCTTGCCACTCGCCAGAGGATGGCCGCGACGCACGATGAGGCAGGCCTTCTCGACGCCGATGACGCGCGATTCGAAGAGCCGCGGATTGAGGTCGTCGGGGATGCGGGCGATGATGAAATCGTGGCGCGAGGCGATCAGCTCGCGGGCGAGCACGTTCGAGGTCTCGACCTGCATGGTGATCTCGATGCGCGGGTAGATGCGGCGGATCTCGCGGATCGCCGGCACCGCCAATTCGATCGCCGGCGCCGTCACCGCGCCGAGGAACACCGAGCCGCCCTTGCCGGCCTTGAGCTCGGAAATCTCGCGGTCGGCCTCGCGCATTTCGAGCAGGATCGAGCGGGCACGACGGGCGAGCGCGAGGCCGTAAGGGGTCAGCGTCACGCCGCGTGGCAGCCGCTCGCACAACTTCACGTCGAGCACCGCCTCCATCTCGGCGATCATGCGCGAGGCGGCCGGCTGGGAGATGTTCATGACCTGGGCGGCGGCGCTCACCCGTCCGTGATCGTCCAGCGCGGTGATCATGCGCATGTGGCGAAGGCTGAGGCCGCTGCGCAGCAGCGTCTCGCCATCTCCCGGCAGTTTCCCGTAACCCGCTGAAATCGCATCAGGATCGCGCAATGCCGCCATGGATCGAAGCCTCTCCGCCGGGTTTCTATCTACCGTTTAAGCCATACCAGTTTCGATATAGCAACCAGCAAAGATCGCATTTGACAGTTATGTCAAAGGAACCCACCCTTCGTGCGTTCCGAGGCGCAGGGGTCGGCAACGAGCAAATTCGTATCGATTGAAACTGCGTCGCGGAGCCGATTGGGAGGATACCGGAGATCGATAAAGCCGACAGTGGCGCGCCAGCGCACCTGCTCGACTGCGCGGCCCGCGAAGCCCCGAGTGTCGCGTCCATCAACCAGGGAGAGTAATCGTGAAGATCATCAAGACGCTGGCCGCCGTGGCGGCCCTTGGCATTGCCGCCATGACCTATTCGGCGCACGCAGCAGACAAGGGTCTCGTCGGCGTGCTGATGCCGACCAAGACCTCGCAGCGCTGGATCAACGACGGCGACGCCGTCAAGTCCCAGCTCGAGAAGCTCGGCTACACCGTCGACCTGCAATATGCGCAGGACGATATCCCGAACCAGCTCAGCCAGCTGGAAAACGAAATCACCAAAGGCCCGAAGGCGCTGATCATCGCTTCGATCGACGGTACCACCATGGCCGACGCGTTGCAGAAGGCCAATGACGCCGGCGTCGTCGTTATCGCCTATGACCGCCTGATCAAGAAGACCCCGAATGTCGACTACTACACCACCTTCGACAATTTCGGCGTCGGCGTGATCCAGGCGAATTCGCTGGTCAAGGGCCTCAAGGAGCGCTTCCCGAACACCAAGCCGTGGAACGTCGAGCTGTTCGGCGGCTCGCCGGACGACAACAACGCCTTCTTCTTCTACAACGGCGCCATGTCGGTCCTGCAGCCGCTGATCGACGACGGCTCGATCAAGATCAAGTCCGGCCAGATGGGCATGGACAAGGTCGGCACGCTGCGCTGGCTCGCCGCCACGGCGCAGGCCCGCATGGACAACCTGCTTTCGGCCAACTACTCGGACGGCAGCCGCGTCGATGGCGTTCTGTCGCCCTATGACGGCCTGTCGCGCGGCATCACCGCCTCGCTGCGCGCCGTCGGCTACGGCACGGCGGCACAGCCCTGGCCGATCGTGACCGGCCAGGATGCCGAGACCGCCTCGGTCAAGCTGATCATCTCGGGCGAGCAGTATTCGACCGTGTTCAAGGATACTCGCGAGCTGGCCAAGGCGACCGTCGAGCTGGTCGACAAGGTGCTCTCCGGCGGCAAGCCTGAAGGTCTCGACACCAAGACCTACAACAACGACGTCAAGGTCGTTCCCTCGATCCTTTTGACGCCGCATGAGGTCGACAAGTCGAACTATAAGGCGCTGGTCGTCGACTCCGGCTACATCAAGGCCGACGAGCTGAAGTAATCCAGCCTTACAGGAAGGGGTTCTGCGCGACCGCAGGACCCCTTTTCGTTCAGAACCGACCCCGGTATTGTTTTTGCCGGCTTCTGCAGCGTCACGCGCCGATCCGGAACGCGAAGCCGCCGCAGTATGTTGATTTCGCGCATGGGCCTTTTCCACAATCGACACCGATTTGGGAGCCGTGCGCCAGGGAGCAGATCCTGATGGCCTCGACGATTTTGGAGATGCGCGACATCACCAAGACGTTCCCCGGCGTGAAGGCGCTGTCGAACGTCAATCTCAGCGTCGAGGAAGGTGAGATCCACGCCATCGTCGGCGAGAACGGCGCGGGCAAGTCGACCCTGATGAAGGTGCTGTCGGGCGTCTATCCATCCGGCACCTATGATGGCCAGATCATCTTCCGCGGCCAGGAATGCAACTTCAAGGGCATTCACGACAGCGAGCATATCGGCATCGTCATCATCCACCAGGAGCTTGCCCTGGTGCCGATGCTGTCGATCACGGAAAACATCTTCCTCGGCAACGAGCATGCCAGCTACGGCGTCATTGACTGGGACGCCAACGAAACGCGCACGGCCGCCCTGCTCAAGAAAGTCGGGCTCAACGAGGATCCCAAGACGCTGATCACCAATATCGGCGTCGGCAAGCAGCAGCTGGTCGAGATCGCTAAGGCGCTGAGCAAGGAAGTGAAGCTCCTGATCCTCGACGAGCCGACGGCTTCGCTCAGCGAGAAGGACAGCCAGGCGTTGCTCGACCTCCTGCTCGAGTTCAAGCGCCAGGGCATGACCTCGATCCTGATCTCGCACAAGCTCAACGAAGTAAGCCGTGTCGCCGACCAGGTGACGGTGATCCGCGACGGGCGCACCATCGAGACCTTGCCCAGGAAGGACATCTCGGAAGACCGCATCATCACCTCGATGGTCGGCCGCTCGCTCGACGATCGCTATCCGCCGCGCGAGCCGCAGATCGGCGAGGTCATCTTCGAGGTGAAGGATTGGTCGGTCTACCATCCGATCCATGCCGAACGGCAGGTGATCAAGAACGTCAATCTCAATGTGCGCAAGGGCGAGGTGGTGGGCATTGCCGGGCTGATGGGCGCCGGCCGCACCGAATTCGCGATGAGCCTGTTCGGCCGCTCCTATGGCCGGCACATCACCGGCGACGTGCTGCTCAGGGGCAAGCCGCTCGACCTCTCATCGGTGAGCAAGGCGGTGGAGAACCGCATCGCCTATGTCACCGAGGACCGTAAGACCTATGGCCTCAACCTGATCGACCACATCAAGCACAATGTGACCTTGGCCAATCTCTCCGGCGTTTCCAGCCGCGGCGTCATCGACGACATGCGCGAGATGAGCGTCGCCAACGACTACCGCAAGAAGACCAACATCCGCGCCTCCAGCGTCTACCAGCTGACCGGCAATCTCTCGGGCGGAAACCAACAGAAGGTGGTGCTGTCGAAATGGCTGTTCGCCGATCCGGAAGTTTTGATCCTCGACGAGCCGACGCGCGGCATTGACGTCGGCGCCAAGTACGAAATCTATACGATCATCGCGCGCCTCGCCGCCGAGGGCAAAGCGATCATCGTCATCTCGTCGGAAATGCCTGAACTGCTCGGCATCACCGACCGCATTTATGTCATGAACGAAGGACGCATCGTCGGCGAGATGGCGGCAAGCGACGCCAGCCAGGAAAAAATCATGCGCGCCATCGTTCGGGGAGAAGGAAAAAAGGCATCATGAGCACAGAAAGCGCTCCCGCGCCGCAGAGCGGCGTCGCCGAAGACGTCAAGCAGGGACAGCGCATCGCCGTCTCGGCGCTGACGACGAACCTGCGCGAATACGGCTTGATCATCGCGCTGATCGTCATCATGCTGTTCTTCCAGTACACGACGTCGGGAACGCTGTTCAAACCGGTCAACCTCTCAAACCTGGTGCAGCAGAACTCGTTCATCATCGTGATGGCGCTCGGCATGCTCTTGGTGATCGTCGCCGGCTATATCGATCTCAGCGTGGGATCGGTGGCAGGCTTCATCGGCGCGCTTGCGGCGATGATGATGGTGATCTGGCCGCTCGGCATATTCTCGAATCCGCTGGTGGTGTCGATCGTGTGCCTGATCGTCGGCGCGCTGATCGGCGCCGCGCAAGGCTACTGGATCGCCTATCACCGGATACCGAGCTTCATCGTGACGCTTGCCGGCATGCTGATCTTCCGCGGCATCTGCCAGGCGCTGCTTGGCGGCGGTTCCTCGGTCGGGCCGCTGCCGGACAGCTTCAAGGCGCTGAGCTCGGGCTTCATCCCGGACGTCATCGGTCCGCTGACGCTGATTCCGCCGACGGTCAACGCCGCGGGCAAGACCATCGTCGGCAGCGGCCTGACGCTGCACATGACGACGATCGTGCTCGGCCTGATCGCGGTGCTCGCCTACGCCTATTTCGGCTTCAGGACGCGGCGCAAGCGCGAGCGTCATGGCTATGAGGCGGAGCCCTTCCCGCTGTTCGTGATCAAGACGCTGGTCGGCAGCGCACTGGCGCTGTTCCTGGTCTTCCAGTTCGCCAGCTACAGGGGCCTGCCGGTCGTATTGCTGGTGATGGGCGTGCTGATCTCGCTGTTCGTCTTCGTCACCAAGCGCATGACCATCGGCCGCCGCATCTACGCCATGGGAGGCAACGCCAAGGCCGCGCAGCTCTCGGGCATCAACACCGAAAGGCTGACGCTGCTCGTCTTCATCAATATGGGCGTGCTCTCGGCGCTGGGCGGCCTGATCATCGCCGCGCGCCTCGGCCAGGCCGTGCCGGCCGCCGGTCTTGGCAGCGAGCTCGACGTCATCGCGGCCGTCTTCATCGGCGGCGCCTCGGCAATGGGCGGCGTCGGCCAGGTGATCGGTGCCGTGGTCGGCGGCTTCATCATGGGCGTGATGAACAACGGGATGTCGATCATGGGCGTCAATGTCGACTGGCAGCAGGTGGTCAAGGGCCTGGTGCTGCTCGGCGCCGTCATCTTCGACGTCTACAACAAGAACAAGGCTTAAGAGCCGGAACAAGGTTCAGGAGGCATACGGGTTTCAGATCGCGAAGCCGCCGGCAGCCCGTCGGCGTCAAGAAGTCCCGACAAGGACCAGGCTCGCGAGCGCAATCCGGACGAAGAGTTTCAACCGCGGCGTGGATCGCTCCACGCCGCGCCCGGTAAGGCTCGCCCGCAGGCAGCCGACAGAAATGAGAGAGGATTGAACATGCTGATCTCCCAGATCCTCGACGACGCCGAGACGATCCGCGTCGTCGCCCGCAATGGCGGCGGCAAGACCAGGGTCATCAACGGCGCGCGCAGCGTCTACTCGCTGGCCATGGAGGCCGCGCGCACCGGCACCGGGCTCGAAGCGCTGATCGAGCGCAAGGGCTATGGCGAGACGATCGATCTCGATGCCGTCTACAAGAGGGGCAGGCTGGTCTCGCCGATCAACCATCCGGACCCGGCGCATCTGCATCTCACCGGCACGGGCCTCACCCATCTCGGCTCCGCGGCGACGCGCGATTCCATGCACAAGAAGCTCAGCGAGGGCGGCGAGGAGGAACTCACCGATTCCATGAAGATGTTCCGCATGGGGCTCGAAGGCGGCAAGCCCGCCAAGGGCCAGGTCGGCGTGCAGCCGGAATGGTTCTACAAGGGCAACGGCACGATGGCGGTGGCGCCCGGCGCGCCGCTGATGTCGCCAGCCTTCGCGCAGGACGGCGGCGAGGAGCCGGAGATCGCCGGCATCTATGTCATCGGCGACGACGGCGCGCCGTTCCGCGTCGGCTTCACGCTGTCCAACGAGTTTTCCGACCACGTGACGGAGCGGGTGAACTATCTGTTCCTCGCCCATTCCAAGCTGCGCAACGCCTCGTTCGGCCCCGAGATACTGATCGGCGACCTGCCGGCCGATATACGCGGCGCGTCGCGCATTTGGCGCGACGGCAAGCTGCTCTGGGAAAAGCCGTTCCTGTCGGGGGAGGCGAACATGTCGCACACCATCGCCAATCTCGAGCACCACCATTTCAAATATTCGGCCTTCCGCCAGCCGGGCGACGTGCATGTGCACATGTTCGGCACCGCGACGCTCTCCTTCGCCGACGGCGTCCGGACGGAGGCGGGCGACACGTTCGAGATCGAGGCGCCGGATTTCGGCCTGCCGCTGCGCAATCCGCTGGAGATCGAAAAGCCGGTGACGGTGGCGGTCAAGGCGCTGTGAGGCAGCGCCGAGGCCGGGAAGCAAATGGACCGGAAGCGGATCGGCGTCTCGTTGACAGTCTCGGCGATCGCCCTCGCCTGCATGTCCTCCACGGCTTATAGCGCCGGGAAGTGCAGCCCGGAGTCCTACAGCCAGGCCCGATCGAAGATGACGACCCGGCTTCTGGCCACCGGCTATTCGAAAGCGCAAGCGAGCTTTCTGATGCGCAACACGGATCGTATGACGTTCGCGTTGCGCGGCGACAACTTGAACGACAGGGCCAAAGCCTGTGGCATCGACTCCGCGCGAGCCTATGTGCTCGGATGCCTGGACAAGCAGTTGTTTCCGGTAGGGGCAGGCTCAAGCTCTCCGCTTGATCAGACGAAGCTGACTCCGGGATTTTGGGGCAGGAAGCGCCTGAGTGTGCGCGAGTTGCTTTTCATCGGCCACTTTCACGCCTGCCTGGGCGCAGCGAAGGAGTTTCTGTTTCGCGGCTGAACCTTCGGTGCCCAAGCCTGCGCCGACCTCAGCGCGTGGCGCGGAAATGCTTGGAGAGCTTGAGGCCCTGCGCCTGATAGTTCGAGCCGAGATCGGTGCCGTAAAGCGCCTGCGGACGCTTCAGCATGTGCTCGTAGACGAGGCGGCCGACGATTTGGCCGTGGTCGAGGATGAAAGGCACCTCGTGGCTGCGCACTTCGAGCACGGCGCGGCTGCCGCTGCCGCCGGCGGCGGAATGGCCGAAGCCCGGATCGAAGAAGCCGGCATAGTGGACGCGGAACTCGCCGACCAGCGGATCGAAGGGCGTCATCTCGGCGGCGTAGAGCGGCGGCACATGCACCGCCTCACGGCTGACAAGGATGTAGAATTCGTCCGGATCGAGAACCAGCTCGCCCGCACCGCTCTTGTAGATCGGCTCCCAGAAATCGACAACATCCTGCGCGGCGCGCTTGTCGACGTCGACAAGGCCGGTGTGGTGCTTGCCGCGATAGCCGACAAGGCCGTCCTTGTCGCCGTCAAGGTCGATGGAGAGCGCGATGCCGCCGCCGGAAATGTTGGGCGGCTCGGTGGCGACGAGCATCTCGGCGCGATGCAGGTCGCGCAACTCGCTCTCGGAGAGCACCGCATTGCCGGTGCGGAAGCGGATCTGCGACAGCCGCGAGCCGGCCCGCACGACGATCGGGAAGGTGCGCGGGCTGACCTCGAGATAGAGCGGCCCCTGATAGCCGGCGGCGATCTTGTCGAACTCGTGGCCGCGGTCGGTCATGACGCGCGTGAAAATATCCAGCCGCCCGGTCGAGCTCTTGGGATTGGCCGAGGCCGACACGTTCGCAGGCAGCGCCAGGCTTTCGAGCAGCGGCACGATATAGACGCAGCCGGTTTCCAGCACCGCGCCCCGGGTGAGGTCGATCTCGTGCAGCTTCAGCCGCTCGAGCTTGTCGGCGACCAGATGGTCGGGACCCGGCAGGAAGGATGCGCGCACGCGATAGGCTTTGTCGCCGAGCCTCAGATCGAGGCTCGCCGGCTGGATCTGGTCGGTGTCGAGCGCGCGCGGCGACTTCAGCGCATTGGCCTCGAACAGCGCCGCGATGTCCTGATCCGGAAGAATGCCTGTCTGCCGCAAAGGCTGGCTCCGTTCACAAGGCCGGGCGAGGACCTGAGGAGGCTCTTGCCGCCCGGCTGGTACAACCCTCTTAATGAAGCCGGCAATTGACGCAAGCGCGGCAGGGGTCTAAAGGGTCGTTATCCCGTGGTGATTTGGCCGGTCGGCTTGCAGCCACGTTAAACAAGTCGCTAAAGGACCGTCGAGCCGCAAGGCTATATGGACCGGTTGCGACTTCGCGGCCGGTTTTTTTGTGTCTGGAAGCAAGGCTATGAGCACCAAGAAGCGCAATTGGAAACCTCAGACGGCACTCGTGCATGGCGGAACGCTGCGTTCGCAATATGGCGAGACCGCCGAGGCGATGTACCTTACCCAGGGCTATGTCTACGAGACGGCCCAGGCGGCGGAAGCCCGCTTCAAGGGCGAGGAGCCGGGCTTCATCTATTCGCGCTACGCCAACCCGACCGTCGACATGTTCGAGAAGCGCATGTGCGCGCTGGAAGGCGCCGAGGATGCCCGCGCCACCGCCTCCGGCATGGCCGCCGTTTCTGCCGCCCTGCTCTGCAGCGTCAAGGCCGGGGATCACATCGTCGCGGCGCGCGCGCTGTTCGGTTCCTGCCGCTGGGTGGTGGAGACGCTGGCGCCGCGCTACGGCATCCAGGCAGCGCTCATCGACGGCACTGATATCGCCAATTGGGAAAAGGCGGTAAGGCCGAACACCAAGCTGTTCTTCCTCGAAAGCCCGACCAATCCGACACTGGAGGTGGTCGACATTGCCGCGGTCGCCAAGCTCGCCAATTCGATCGGCGCGCGCGTCATCGTCGACAATGTCTTCGCCACGCCGCTGCAGCAGAAGCCCTTGCAGCTCGGCGCCCATGTCGTCGTCTATTCGGCGACCAAGCATATAGACGGCCAGGGCCGCTGCCTCGGCGGCGTCATCCTTTCGGACAAGAAGTGGATCGACGAGAACCTGCACGACTATTTCCGCCACACCGGCCCAAGCCTCTCGCCCTTCAACGCCTGGACGCTGCTCAAAGGCCTGGAGACACTGCCGCTGCGCGTGCGTCAGCAGACCGAGAGCGCCGGCAAGATAGCCGATTTCCTCGCCGGCCGACCGGAGATCGCCCGCGTCATCTATCCGGGCCGGACCGATCATCCGCAGGCGGATGTCGTGAAGAGGCAGATGTCTGGCGGCTCGACGCTGATCTGCCTCGACGTCAAGGGCGGCAAGCAGGCGGCCTTCGCCTTCCAGAACGCGCTCGACATCGTGCTGATCTCGAACAATCTCGGCGACGCCAAGAGCCTGATCACCCACCCGGCGACGACGACGCACAAGAACCTCAGCGACGACGCGCGGGCCGAACTCGGCATAGGACCGGGTACACTCCGGCTTTCCGTCGGCCTGGAGGACACCGACGATCTGCTGGAGGACATCGAGCAGGCGCTGAGGGCGGCCAAGTAGGAAGCAAGCTGCAAATTGGACAGGAGAACGCGTCAGCCCTGGCTCACGCGATCTCCTCCAGCTCGGTTATCGCCTTGCTGCGGATGGTCATGGCGTTGCCGCGCCACTCGACCGCGCCGCCGAGCCAGCCGCGCGCCCAGATGGCGGGAAGCATGACGTCGCGCGCGATCATCGCGGTGATGCTGCGCGGCGACAGGTACCAGCCCTTGGACCGGGCGAGCAGACATTCCGGCACATAGGCGACCGCCAGCACGCAAAGCGCCGTGGTAGGCAGGCCGACGCCGGCGCTTGCCGCCGCGATCAGCGCGAAAATCAGCGGCACGACCGCGCCGGTCAGAATCTCGGGCGCAAAGAAAAGCGGGAAGGTGACGCGACGCAGCCGCGCCCAGCGCGCTTGCCGGGACCAGATTTCGGCGAAGGTGCGCTGGCCCAGCGGCTGCTCGAAGGGCGAGGCGACGAGACGGACGTGAAGGCCAATCCCATTGACCAGTTTGGTGGCCGCCGCATCCTCGGCGATCTCGGCGGCCAAAGCCTGGATGCCGCCGTTTGCATCGAGCATCGGCTTGTTCCACAGCATGCTCTTGCCTTGGGCGAAGCCGAGGCCGAGCGCCTCGCCGGCATACTGCCAGCGCGCCTGCAGCGTGTTGAGGAAGGCGCACTCGACTTCAGCCCAAAAACCGTCCGGCCGTGAACCGATCGGCGTCGAGCAGACGAGGCCGGTATCCGGCCGCCACGCCGCGACCAGATGCTGGACATAGTCCTTGGGCATCAGCACGTTGGAATCGGCGAGGATCACCCAGTCGTGCCGCGCCGCCTGCCAGCCCTTGACGCAGTTGTTGAGCTTGGGATTGGCGCTGATGCGGTCGTCGCCGATCAGGAGCCGCGCCGGAACCTTGGGATGGCGCGCGATCGCCGCATCGATGAGCCGCACTACCGGGTCCTCGGCATGCGCGACGCAGAAGATCAGCTCATAGCGAGGCCAGTCGAGCGAGAAGGCGCGCTGCAGGGTCTCCTGGGTGAACGGCTCGACGCCACGAGAAGGAACGATGATCGAGACCGGTTGCGCGCCGTCGGGCGGCGCAATGACATGCCGCCTTTTCAGCCGCGACGAGGCGAGCAGGATGCTGGCGAGGTTGGAGAGGAGAAGGGCTGAGGAAGCCAGGCCGGCTGCGATAGTCAGTTCCATCGAGATCTGGTCACTCCCGATAGGGCGTTTCACCGTTTGTGGGAAACGGCGACCTGCTCTATCTCTTTGTTTTCAAGCAATTCCAGACGGAAAACCGCTCACAGTTTTCCCGGAATTGCTCTAGGCCGCACGCGGCCGTTTCATCAGTCGACAGAGCGCCCGAGTCGCCCGGCACCGTTTGTGCACACCAACATTGTCATGTGTCACTTAAATGACATTGTTTTTCGGCACGTGCGCTACAAGGCTGGAAGGATGGTCGGCGCTGCGCGTCCAACAGCGAAGCGCGACGAATGTTCCGCGGCGGCAACCGGAGTGGCCCATGTATCGCGCAGTGACGCGCAACATCGAAGTGCTGGTCAGGCCCTTCTATCTGGAGGACCGCTCCGATCCGTCCCAGAACCGCTATGTGTGGGGCTATCAGGTGACGATCGACAACCGCTCCGACGAATTCGTGCAGCTTTTATCGCGCTATTGGCACATCACGGACGGCCAGGGCCGGGTCGAGGAGGTCCGCGGCGCCGGCGTCGTCGGCGATCAGCCGGAACTCAATCCGGGCGACAGCTATCAATACACTTCAGGCTGCCCGCTCTCGACGCCGTCGGGCATCATGGTCGGCCACTACACGATGCGCAACGGCAGGGGCGAGACGTTCGATATCGCCATTCCGGCTTTCTCGCTCGACATGCCGGGAACGAAGAGGACGGTGAATTAGGCGATTGGCTCCCTCTCCCCGTAAAACGGGGAGAAGGAGGAGGCGTTAGTCCGCCGCAAATTCGGCCGGGTCGAAGTCGTATTGCGTCGAGCAGAACTCACAGGCGACATGGATGCCGCCGTCCTCGGTCGACTCCTTGATCTCCTCGGCCGAAAAGCCTTCGAGGATGCCGCGGATCTTGTCGCGTGAGCAGGAACACTGATCGGCGACCGGCACACTGCTGAAAACCCGCACGCCATGCTCATGGAACAGCCGATAAAGCAGCCGCTCGGCGCCCACCGTCGGGTCGATCAGCTCGGTCGGCTCGATGGTGCCCAGCAGCGCCAGCAATTCCTGCCAGGAATTGTCGGCCGGATGGTCCGTCACCTCGCGGTCGTCGCCGTCGCCGCCCGAAATATCGGGGATGCGCATGCGCTCCGGCGCCTGCGGCAGGAACTGCGCCAGGATGCCGCCGGCGCGCCACTGCTCGCGCGCGCCGGCGGGTCCGGGCGTCACCAGCTTGGCGACCGACATCTTGATGTCGGTCGGGATCTGCTCCGACTGGCGGAAATAGGTGCGCGCGGCGTCCTCCAGCGAGGTGCCGTCGAGCTGGACGATGCCCTGGTAGCGCTGCATATGCGCGCCCTGGTCGATGGTCAGAGCCAGCACGCCGTTGCCAAGCAGCGCCTGCTGCGAGGTCTCGCCGGCGTCGGTCAGCGCCTGCAGCCGGTCGGCATCGAAGCGCGCATAGGCGCGCAGCGCATGCGGCGTGGTGAAATCGGCCACAAGCATGTCGACCGGACCGTCGGTCCGGGTCTGCAGGATAAACTTGCCCTCGAACTTCAGCGAGGTGCCGAGCAGCACGGTGAGCACGCAGGCCTCCGCCAGCAGGCGGGCGACCGGCTCGGGATAATTGTGGCGGCTCAAGATAGCGTCGAGCATCGGCCCGAGCTGCACGGTACGGCCACGCACATCGAGCGGCGCCACTTCGTAAGGCACGACGTGGTCGTCGCCGGCGAAGCCGAATTCACCGAGTTGGGGTTTATGCTCAGCCAAGGTCTGGGTTTCCAACATGACAAAACTCCGGGGCGCAGCCATGCCGCCCTGTGAGCCGCATGCGTCGAAGCGCGTTCAATTTACGTGATGGCCCGCAAATAGGCATCACATATCCCCAGATCAAGTTGACCCCGATCGGACCGGAAGCGGTCAGGTCCGTCCTTCTCAAGCGCCTAGGCACCAGGCCAGCACCGCCTTCTGGGCGTGCAGCCGGTTCTCGGCTTCGTCAAACACCACCGAATGCGGCCCGTCGATCACCTCGTCTGTGACCTCTTCGCCGCGATGCGCCGGCAGGCAGTGCATGAACAATGCGTCGGGCTTGGCCTTTGCCATCAGCGCCGCATTGACCTGATAGGGCAGGAAGACGTTGTGACCGCGGGCGCGATGCTCCTGGCCCATCGAGACCCAGCTGTCGGTGACGACGCAATCGGCCTGGTCGACGGCTTCCTCGGCGGACTTGGCAAACCGGACCTTGCCGCCATTGGCTTTCGACCAGTCGACATATTTCTCGAAAGGCTCGCTGCCCTCAGGCACCGCGACATTGAGGTTGAAGCGGAACCGCGCCGAGGCTTCAAGCAGCGAATGCAGCACATTGTTGCCGTCGCCGGTCCAGGCGAAGGTCTTGCCGGCAACCGGGCCGCGATGCTCCTCATAGGTCATGATGTCGGCCATGAGTTGGCAGGGATGCGTGTCGTCGGTCAGCCCGTTGATGACCGGAACGGTGGCATTCTCGGTGAGCTCCAGCAGCCGGTCATGCGAGGTGGTGCGGATCATGATGGCATCGACATAGCGCGACAGCACCTTTGCTGTGTCGGCAATCGTCTCCGAGCGGCCGAGCTGCATCTCCGTGCCGGTCAGCATGATCGTCTCGCCGCCAAGCTGGCGCATGCCGACATCGAAGGACACGCGCGTGCGCGTCGACGGCTTGTCGAAGATCATGGCCAGCACCTTGCCATCGAGCGGTTTTGAACGCTCGCCCGCCTTGAGCCTGGTCTTTCGCGCCACCGCGTCGTCCAGCATGATGCGCAGGTCCCCCGCGGAAACGGCGGATAGATCGGTGAAGTGGCGGACACTCATCGGCAGGTTCCAGAAATTATTTCGCGGCTTCGGCCGCAATCGCGTCGGTCAGACCCTTGGCGCCGCCGCGAATGCGCTTCAGCGCCTCGCCGATCTCCTCGTCGGTGACGGTGAGCGGCGGCAGGAGGCGGATGACGTTGTCGCCCGCCGGCACGGCAAGCAGGTGCTGGTCGCGCAGCGCCATGTTCACCTTGGTGTTGGGCATGGCGCATTTCAGCCCGAGCATCAGGCCGGTTCCCCTGATGCCCTCGATGACCTCGGGAAATTCGTCCGCGACCCCAGCCAGTCCCTGTTTCAGAAGCAGCGCCTTGCGCTGCACGTCCTCGAGGAAGCCGTCGGCCAGCACCACGTCGAGCACGGCGTTGCCGACCGCCATCGCCAGCGGATTGCCGCCGAAGGTGGTGCCGTGCACGCCGGCCGTCATGCCGGTCGCCGCCTCATCCGTGGCAAGGCAGGCGCCCATCGGGAAGCCGCCGCCGATGCCCTTGGCGATCGCCATCAGGTCGGGCGTGACGGCGGCCCACTCATGCGCGAACAATTTGCCGGTGCGGCCGATGCCGCACTGGACTTCGTCGAAGATCAAAAGCAGGCCGTGCTGGTCGCAAAGCTGGCGCAGTCGCTTCAAGGACTGCGTCGGCACCGGGCGGATGCCGCCCTCGCCCTGCACCGGCTCGATCAGGATTGCCGCGGTCTCCGGCGTGATCGCCTTCTCAGCCGCGTCGATGTCGTCGAATGCGACCTGGTCGAAGCCCTCGACCTTCGGGCCGAAGCCTTCGAGATATTTGTACTGGCCACCGGCGGCGATCGTCGCCAGCGTGCGGCCGTGGAAGGCGCCCTCGAAAGTGATGATCCGGAAACGCTCCGGATGACTCTTGACGAATTGGTAGCGCCTGGCCGTCTTGATGGCGCATTCCAGAGCCTCGGCGCCGGAATTGGTGAAGAACACCTTGTCGGCGAAGGTGGCGTCGACCAGCCGCTCGCCCAGCCGGCGTTGTTCGGGGATCTCGTAGAGATTGGAGACGTGCCAGAGTTTGGCGGCCTGTTCGGTGAGTGCCGCAACCAGATGCGGATGGCTATGGCCCAGCGAATTCACCGCGATGCCGCCCGCGAAGTCGAGATATCGCTCGCCCTTGTCGGTGACCAGCCAGGTCCCCTCCCCGTGATCGAAAGCCAGGGGTGCGCGAGCAAAGGTCTCGTAAAGCGCCGAACCGCTCATTATATGCGTCTCCGGAACCGGAAATCAAAAAAGCCGCCAATGCGGCGGCCTTTGCGGCTTATCATGTTTTTCGGCCATGAAGTCAACGAAAACGTCACGCAGAAGCGCGTGACAACCCCCTGGCGCCACGCCGGCTCATCAGTGGTCAGGCAAGTTGGGGAAAACCGTAAAAACCGAATCGGTGTTGCCTTTGGGACTCTTGTCACAGAGTCAGCGCATAAGGTATTTGTAGTCGAGAAATAACTATATTTCGTGCGGCGGACCTAAATCACCCGGTACATGTGGTGTCGTTTGCCCGGCGAGAGCCGGATCGGGAAAGGATTCAGGCTGCCGCACGCTTTAGCAGGAGCGCGGTCTCATGAACTGGACTGACGAGCGGGTAGAACTTCTCAGGAAATTGTGGTCGGAGGGTCTGAGCGCCAGCCAGATTGCCGCACAGCTCGGCGGAGTGAGCCGCAACGCCGTCATCGGCAAGGTGCATCGCCTGAAGCTGTCGGGCCGCGGCCGCGCGACAGCAGCGCCGGCGCGCCAGAAGAAGGCGACGCAAGGCGCCTCGATGCAGAAATCGGTGACCCGCGCCGCAAGCGCCACACGCCATGTGACGGTCGGTGCCACCGCGCTGCAGGTGCAGTTCGACGCCGAGCCGGTCGCGCGCCACTATATCCGCCCGGTCGAGAATGTCGTGGTGCCGATCTCGCGCAACCTGCAGCTTGTCGAACTGACCGAACGCACCTGCAAATGGCCGAACGGCGACCCGCTCTCGGAAGACTTCAGCTTCTGCGGCAATGACGCCGCCGAAACGGGGCCGTACTGCAAGTATCATTCCCGCGTCGCGTTCCAGCCGGCGGCGGAGCGGCGCAGGGCAAGATAAGGGGAATAGAGGGATAAGGCAGTAGGGGAGTAGGTGAAAAAAGCGCTTCATGCGCGACGTTTCGCCAGTCGATCACTCCCGTATTACCCTACTGCCCTACTCCCTTCTCTTCACAGCCACCCATTCTTCTTGAACCGCCAGTACAGAAACGCGCAGATCAGCGCGATCACCGCGAGCACGGTCGGATAGCCATATTCCATCTTCAGTTCCGGCATGTCGGTGAAATTCATGCCGTAGATGCCGGCGAAAGCTGTCGGTACCGCCAAGATAGCAGCCCATGAGGCGAGCTTCTTGGAGATTGCGGTTTCCTGGCTCTGTCCGACGAGAAGGCTGGCTTCGAAGGCGAAGGCCAGAACCTCGCGCAGGGAGTCGATCTTTTCCTGCACGGTGCGGATGTGGTCGGTCACGTCGCGAAACAGGGGATGCATGGCGGCATGGATCTGGGGCAGATCGGCGCTGGTCAGCCTACGGCAGACCTCGACGAGCGGCAGGGCCGCATTGCGCAGCCGCAAGAGATCGCGGCGCAGCATGTACAGCCGTTCGATGTCGGCACCGGTCATCGGCTTCAAAAGCACCTTGTCCTCGATCGCCTCGACCTCGTCCTCAATCTGCTCCAGCACCGGCATGTAATTGTCGACGATGAAATCGAGAATGGCGTAGAGAACGAAATCCTCGCCCTTGGCCAGCGAATGCGGGCAGCTCTCCCAATGCTGGCGCACGGCGGCGTATGAGGTCGAGGGGCCGTGCCGGACGCTGACGATGTAGCCGGTGCCGACGAACAGATGCGTCTCGCCGAAAGTGACCCGGCCGTCGATCAATTGCGCGGTACGGGCGACGATGAACAGGGCATCACCATATTGCTCGATCTTCGGGCGCTGATGCGGATGCTCGGCGTCCTCGATCGCAAGGTCATGCAGGTGGAATTGCGCCTGCACTCTGAGCAGAAGGTCGCGATCTGGTTCGAGCAGGCCGATCCAGACGACATGGCCGGGTTTTGCCGCCCATTCGCCGGCCTGTTCGATGGCGATGTCGGCAACCCGCTTGCCGCCCAGATAAACGCTGGATGCAATGATGCCGGATGTCGGCGAGGCGGGGTCAGGTTCCGAACTTGTTCCATCGCAAACCTCCCGAGACTGCGACTGACAATCGCTGTGCCTGGAGCAATTCCAGGAAAAGTATGAGCGGTTTTCCACCCAAAATTGCGTAAAAACAAATAGATAGGGCGTTTCGCCGTTTCCATGAAACGGTGAAACGCACCAGAGGAGCTTAACCTAAATCAGGAAGCCGTTCGAGAGGCGCCCTTTCACTTGACCGGTACCTTGCCGGGAAGCACGACCTTGTCGGTCTGGTCGCCCTTTGGCCGGTCGGCGGGCAGTTGGTCGCCGGTAACGATGTAATAGATCGTCTCGGCGATGTTGGTGGCATGGTCGCCGATGCGCTCGATGTTCTTGGCGCAGAACAGAAGATGCGTGCAGGGCGTGATGTTGCGCGGATCTTCCATCATGTAGGTCAAAAGCTCGCGGAACAGCGAGGTGTACATGGCGTCGATCTGGTCGTCCCGGTCGCGCACGAAGCCGATCCTTTCGACCGAGCGCGAGGCATAGACGTCGAGCACTTCCTTGAGCTGCGTCAGCGCCAGGTCGGCAAGGGCCTCCAGACCACGGAAAAGGCTATTCGGCTGGCGGCCGTCGACCGAGGCAACGCGCTTGGCGACGTTCTTGCCCAAGTCGCCGACACGCTCGATATCGGCCGAGATGCGGATGGCACCGACGATCTCGCGAAGGTCCGTCGCCATCGGCTGGCGCCTAGCGATGATGATGATGGCCTTGTCGTCGATCTCGCGCTGCCCCTCGTCGAGGACGAGATCGTCCTGGATGACCTTCTGGGCCAGGCCGTGATCGACGTTCACCAGGGCCTCCACGGCCTGTTCGACCATGCGCTCCGCATGCCCGCCCATCGCGGCGATGCGCTTCGACAGGTACTTCAGTTCTTCGTCATAGGCACTGACGATATGGACGGACTGCATGGATGTGCCTTCCCGGTTTGTGCCGGCTGGTGCGCTCCCTCAATCCGTCGCTGATACGCGAACCGCATGACAGAAAGAAGAAAATTCCAGTTAGTAACCGATACACGATCAGCGAGCCGGCAAATGAACCGTGAACGCCGCGCCCTTGCCGACCTCCGACTTGATGGACAGTCTTGCGTTATGACGGGTCAATATATGCTTGACGATCGAGAGGCCAAGGCCTGTGCCTTTCTGGGTGCGGCTGTTTTCGACGTCGACGCGGTAGAAGCGCTCGGTGATGCGCGGGATGTGTTCTTCGGCGATGCCCGGACCGTAGTCCCTTATCGTGACGTCGAAGCCCGGCTGTTGGCTATCCCCGCCTTCGGCGACCGATACGGTAACGCGCCCGCCCGACTGGCCGTATTTGCAGGCGTTCTCGAGGAGATTCTCGAAAACCTGGAACAGTTCGTCGCGATCGCCGGAAACGACGAGCGGCCCATTGGCGAACTCCCGCTCGATGACGACGCCGTTCTCGCTGGCTAGCGGTCCGAGCGAATCGATGACGCTGTCGATCGTCTGGCGAAGATCGACCTCGGTGCCCGGCCTCAGATAGGGTTTCATCTCCAGTCGCGACAGCGAGAGCAGATCGTCGATCAGGCGGGCCATGCGGCCGGTCTGGTTCTGCATGATCTGCAGGAACTGGTCGCGGGCCGCCGGATCGTTGCGGGCCGGCCCGCGCAGCGTCTCGATGAAGCCGGCGATCGAGGCGAGCGGCGTGCGCAGCTCGTGGCTGGCATTGGCGATGAAGTCGGCTCGCATGCGGTCGATGCGGCGCGTCTCGCTCTGATCCTTGAAGACCAGCACATAGAGGCCGGTGGCATGGCCGACCGTGGACGCGCTGACGCGGTATGTCCGTTCCACCGGGAGCTTTTCCGTGTAGTCGACCGCGTCGGCGGCGACGTGCCCCGACAGGATGCCATCCAGCAGCGCCTGCATTTCCGGTGCGCGGAATTTCAATGACAGCGACATGCCCGGCGCCAGCCCGCCGAAGGCAGCGAAGGCGGCGGCGTTGGCGTGAACGATGGTGGCGGAATGGTCGAAGATGATCAGCGGATCGGCGACCGCGGCCGCCAGATACTCGCCGGATAGCCTCTGCAGCCCGCTTGCCTCGATCGCTGCTCCCGTATCGGCCGGCTGGCGTCCGGCATCCGTGGGCAGCATCGCCGCGGCCGCCAGCGCGACCAGGGCCAGCACCAGCACATAGACGGAGGCGCCGGCGAAACTATAGACGGCAAGGACCGCGACAACACCCGCGCCAAGCAGCCAGCGGTTGCGCCAAAGCCGCGCCGCCGGGGCCTGTCGCTTGCCGTCCTGCTCCGCCCCCGTCTCTGCCATAGGCCCGCGCCACCCCGCATCCCGTTCGACGGCCAGCGGCTCGCTGAACCGGCTTGGCGCATGGGACCCTGGAAATCAGGATCGATTTTCGCGAAGGTTCATGCGCAAAATCAAAATGCTACAGCGTCTTGCGCCCCGAAAGCGCGCTACGCTGCACAGGCTCCATAGCATGAGTCCGCAAACTGGAAAGGTTCGTCCGGATGAAAAAGGCCAAGGAAACGGCGGAAGCGGTGCCAGCCACCGCACCTATCAAGATCAAGATTGGCGGCAAGGAGCGCGAGTTCGACATCGACAATCCGGTGCTGCCTGACTGGATCGAGGACAATAAGCTCACGGCCGGCGGCTATCCCTACGATAAGAAGATGAAGGGCGAGGACTACGAAGAGGAGCTCGAGCGCCTGCAGATCGAGCTGGTCAAGACGCAAGCCTGGCTGCAGAAGACCGGCAAGCGGGTGATGGCGCTGTTCGAGGGCAGAGACGCGGCCGGCAAGGGCGGCACGATCTTCGTGCTGCGGCAATATATGAACCCGCGCACGGCTCGCAACGTCGCGCTGCCCAAGCCGACCCCGACCGAGGCCGGGCAATGGTACTACCAGCGCTATGTCGACCAATTCCCGACTTCGGGCGAGTTCGTCACCTTCGACCGCTCCTGGTACAATCGCGCCGGCGTCGAGCCGGTCATGGGGTTCTGCACGCCGGAGCAGCACGAGAAATTCCTCGACGAGACACCCCATTTCGAGCGAATGATCTGCAACGAAGGCATTCATTTCTTCAAATTCTGGCTGAATATCGGCCGCGAAACGCAGCTCGAACGGTTCCATGACCGCCGCTGGTCGCCGCTGAAGAACTGGAAGTTTTCGCCAATCGACATCGCCGGCGTCAGCAAGTGGGACGACTACACCAAGGCGCGCGACCAGATGATCGAACGCACGCACAAGGAGTTCTCGCCCTGGATTGTCGTGCGTGCCAACGACAAGCGCCGCGCCCGGCTCGCGGTAATCCAGCATATCCTGCTTTCCCTGCCCTATGACGGAAGGGACCTCGACGCGGTGGGCAAGCCCGACAAGAAGATCATCTGCGAGGGGCCGGAGTTCCTGAAAGACTAAAGCGTGTCGCGATATTTCAGATCGCTCCATGCGCCTTAGGTTTTGATTTTACGCAGATCTTTATCCCCAAACGGGTTCCCACTTTCGGGAGACATGCCTTGGTGTTCCTCCTCGCCAGGAACCGCTGGCTTCCGTTGTTACACGATTCCGGACGGATTACAGCGCCGCGCGCCTTTCGGCTTACGCGGCGCTGATGTTGCATGCCGGCCGCTCAGGCGGCCAGGCGCGCGATCCGCTGCAGGCGCTTCAGCGTGGTGTCATCCTGAAGCGCCTGCTGGAACAGCGTTATCTCGTGATCGATGCGGTCGCATAACACGTCCGTATCGCCCTTGAGCAGGCTGCGCGTCTGGAGCAATGCCGCCGCTGGCTTCTTGGCCAGCTGTTTCGCCCTTGCCAGCGTTGCTTCCTCGGCGCTGCCTTGCGTCACGATCTCGCCGACCAGGCCGAGCGCCTTTGCGTCTTCGGCGCCCAGCGTGTCGCCCAGGCAGAAGAAGCGAAACGCGCCGGCATAGCCGAGCTTCTGGGGCGCCAGAATGCTGGTCGCCGCGTCCGGCACCAGGCCGAAATCGACGAACGGCACCCTGAAGGTGCTGCCCCTGGAAGCGATCACCATGTCGCAATGGAACAGGATTGTGCAGCCGACGCCGACGGCATCGCCGTCCACACAGGCAAGCACCGGCTTGGGGAAGGTCGCCAACATGCGGAACATGTCGGTGACGGCGGCGATCAGCTCTCGGTGCTTGGTGGCATCCAGGAACTCCGAGAAGTCGCCGCCAAGGCAGAAGCATCCGGCAAGGCCGCGCAGCATCACGACGCGGACCTCGTCATTGACCGCCGCCTCGTGCAAGGTCCTGGCGAGGCTTGCATAGGCATGCCTGTCGAGCACCGGCCGGCCATCGTGCGAGGACACGGTGACGACCAATGTATGGCCACGCAGTTCCGGTTCGGGATGGAAACTCATGACCGCCTCCATCACGACGCCTGCTTCAGGCCGAGCTGACCGGGATAGCCCCAGTTCAGCACCGGCAAGAAGTGATTGCGGCGGGCCCGCACGATCTCGAGCGTATGCTCGGTGAAGGTGAGCAGGGTCGCCACGACCTGCTGGTTGCCATAGGTGCGCTGGTATCCGAGCGGCTTTGCCAGGAAATGCAGTTGCAGCGCTCTGAGCACCCACATCGGCTCGAACTCGATGATGACCTGGTTGACGTTGCGCTTCAGGCCCCATTCGACGAAGCCGGCGATCAGTTCGGTGCCGACCGTTGAGACGCCGCGCTTGCCGTCGCGAAAACCCGGAGCCACGGCGTAGCGGGTGAGTTCCCAGATATTCGGTCCCGAGGGGGATGGCCCCTCGCAGAGATCCGACAACACGTCGGTCAGGAGATGCGGCCGTGTGGTCGGAAGCATGCGCTGGTAACCGGCAAGTTCGCCGTTGCGGATGACGAGGTGATGTTCGGCCTCGTCATGATCGAACTGGTCGATCTCGAGCTGGTCCGGACGATCGAGATCGGTCCATCCCATCTCCTCGACGAAGATCCTGTAGCGCAGGCGATGGACCGCCTCCCAAAGGTCGGGACGTTCCATCAGTTCCTGAGTTGTAAGGGCGAAAAGCATTAGCCGTCTCCTAGGCATAAGAGGAAGATACGGCCGTGATGTCCCTTAAAATATTGCGCGAATACGCAGGCAAGAATTTCTAGGCCGGCACGGCCGACCTAGCTAATATAGCCGCGCCTAATCGCCTCCGCGACTGCCTGCACACGGTTGGCTGCGCCCAGTTTGCTCTTGGCGTTAAGAAGGTGTTTCTCGGAAGTGTGTTCCGAGATGCCGAGGATTTGCGAGATCTCCCATTCGGACTTGCCGACGGCGGCCCATTGCAGACACTCCCGCTCACGCGCCGTCAATTCTATGTGATCGATGACCTTCTCGGCCTTGGTGTGCAATTGCATCGCGCGGCCGATCGCATAAGTCGACGCCAGCGAGACCATTCCGAATTCCTGATCCGACAATTCAACGGATTCGCCGCCCAGCGAGACCATGACGATCTGGCCGTCAAGCGTGACCAGCGGAAAGGCCAAGCCGTCGCGCAGCTTGAACTCGCGGGCATCTCCCATGACTTGGTCGCTGCTCTTGTCGATCACCGCGTTTTTGGAGGCATCCCGCCACTGGAACGGCGCCTGAAGCTGCTTCATGTGACTGACGACCGGATCGTGGTCGACATAGTTGCGCGCCACATAGCGCTCCAGCCATTCGCCCGGCCAATCGCAAAGCATCACGTGCTGTTTCTGCCGGCCGCGCGGGGTGCCCGGCTGCGGCACGGTTCCTGCCATCAATGCGGTCAGGCCGAAATTCGAGGTGACGCCGAGCAGCCGCTCGCAGACCGCGGCCGCGGTGCCGGCATGCTGCAACTGGTCTATGTATTCCAGAGTTCTGTCAAACAGGCCCATCGCAACATCTACCCCATGTTGCTTCTGCTTTTTCGTTACCGACGGTAGATGCCCGAACACCCCTTCCGCATCAACCCCCGCGTCGCAATCTCCTCAGCGAAGCCGACTTCCCCCTTCCGGCACGCACGGTCATTTGCAAACGCGCTAAACCATACGCCTAATTTGACCGCTTGAAATCAAAAACCGTTGTGCCTGCCCCGTTTTCATACGAAAAGCCAAGGAACGGGGACAGGTGCGGAGCCAAATCGTGATCTTGCGGTGGATATTTCTGGCCCTGATGTTCCTCCTGACCGGCGCATCGGCCTTTGCCGGCGCGACTCAAGGTGCGGAACCGCAGGTGCCCGTGCTGTGGGACGCCAAGGAGCGGCTGCCGAAGCCCGACCTCTCCGCGCTGCCGCGGCTGAGATTCCTCACCACCACCGATTTTCCGCCCTTCAACTTCCTCGACGGCACCGGCCGCCTGTCGGGTTTCCACATCGATCTTGCGCGGGCGATCTGCGCGGAGTTGGGCGTTGTCGACAAATGCCAAGGTCCAGGCGTTGCCGTGGAACGAACTGGAGGATGCTCTTCAGAAAGGCGAAGGCGAGGCGATCATCGCCGGCATCGCCGCAACGCCGGCGAGCCGAGAGAAATACGCCTTCTCGCGCTCCTACATGCAATTCCCGGCGCGCTTCATCATGCCGAAGGCGAAGGCCTTCGCCGAGCCGATCCTCGACAAGCTGCGCAGCAAGCGGGTCGGCGTCATCGGCGGCTCGGCGCATGAGAAAATGCTGCGCGATTACTTCAACACCGTGCAGGTGGTGACCTTCGACACACCCGAGAAACTCTATGCCGACCTCAAGGCCGGCAAGATCGACGCCGCTTTCGGCGACGGCATGCGCTTTGCCTTCTGGCTGGGCGGCTCCGACGCCGCCGGCTGCTGCCGCTTCGCCGGCGGCCCATATCTGGCGCCGGAATATCTGGGCTCGGGCATGGCGATCGCCACCCGCAAGAGCGACACAGCGCTTGCGGCCGCCTTCGACTACGCGCTGCAGGAAATCTCGATCAAAGGCACCTTCGCCGAGTTTTATCTGCGTTATTTCCCGGTGAGCTTCTTTTAGGCCTGTCAGCTCCTTTAGGTGAGCGTGCGCAGGCGCGCCTTGGCAGCACGCGCGATCGCGGCCACCGTCAGCGTGTCGAGATCGAGCTTGAGGCGGATGAGCTGCAGCACCCTGATCTCCTCCAGGCGCATCTCGAGATCGACGGCGGCGACCTCGAAAGCGGCGGCATAAGCGGTGTCGCGCAGCCGCTCGGGCAACGCCTCGGCGACGCGCGCCAGCACGCCTTCCAGCCCGTCCTTCTCATGCAGCGCCTTCTGGCAGGCTTGCGCCACCTGGACCAGCCTGTCCCGGTTGAAGTCGACGAACACCGGCCAGGAGCGGACGACCTCGCCGATCCGCCCCAGTTCGACATCGGTCATGTCGCGATCTGAAGCCGATGTGATGACCATCAGGTGGATCAAGGCTTCGTGCGGCGTCAATGAAGGCATTCAAAACTCCCGGAAGCGTGCATGTCGTTTCCCCCAAACCTTGGGGGGCACTTTGGGCGACATACACAGGATAATAGCGCTCCAACGTAGGAACGCCATTATGGCGCCGCAAGGAAAACCACCGCAAATCGTTGACGCTCCGTCCCCGCGCGCCTAGAGACCGGTCGATAAATTTCATCCGCCGCGCAGACGGCCATGACTGGAACTTCGACATGACGGGATCAAACATCATCGATCTCAATCCCGAGATGCTTGCCGCGGCGGCCGAGAGCAAGGCCTGGCCGTTCGAGGAAGCCAAGAAGATCATCGCCCGCTACAAGAACAAGGAGTTTCCCGAGACCGTCCTGTTCGAAACCGGCTACGGCCCGTCGGGCCTGCCGCATATCGGCACCTTCGGCGAGGTGGCGCGCACGACCATGGTGCGGCATGCCTTCCGTGTACTGACGCAAGACAAGGTCAAGACCAAGCTTCTGTGCTTCTCCGACGACATGGACGGGATGCGCAAGATCCCGGACAACGTGCCGGACCGCTCCGCGCTCGAGCTCTACCTGCATATGCCGCTGACCTCGGTGCCCAACCCGTTCGGCGGCGACTATGCGAGCTTCGCCGACCACAACAACGCGATGCTGTGCCGTTTCCTCGATACGTTCGGCTTCGACTATGAGTTCGCCAGCGCGACGCAGTACTACAAGGCCGGCCGTTTCGACGAGGTGCTGCTGCGCGCCGCCGAACGCTATGACGACATCATGGGCGTGATGCTGCCGACGCTCGGGCCGGAGCGCCAGGCGACCTACAGCCCGTTCCTGCCGATCTCGCCGAAGAGCGGCCGCGTGCTCTATGTGCCGATGATGAATGTCGACGCCAAGGCCGGCACCATCACCTTCGACGACGAAGGCACCGAGACGACGCTGCCGGTCACCGGCGGCCATGTGAAGCTGCAGTGGAAGCCGGATTTCGGCATGCGCTGGGCGGCGCTCGGCGTCGATTTCGAGATGTTCGGCAAGGACCATCAGACCAACGCGGCGATCTATGACCGCATCTGCAACATCCTCGGCGGGCGCGCGCCGGAGCATTTCGTCTACGAGCTGTTCCTCGACGAGATGGGCCAGAAGATCTCGAAGTCGAAGGGCAATGGGCTCACCATCGACGAATGGCTGACCTACGCGCCGACCGAGAGCCTCGGCCTTTACATGTACCAGCGGCCTCGGCAGGCGAAGAAGCTCTATTTCGACGTCATCCCGAAGGCGGTGGACGAGTATTACGCTTTCCTCGGCGCCTATCCGCGCCAGGACTGGAAGGAACGGCTCGGCAATCCGGTCTGGCACATGCATGACGGCAACCCGCCGGCGATCGACTTGCCGGTGCCGTTCGCGCTGCTGCTCAACCTGGTCAGCGCCTCCAACGCGCATGACAAGTCGGTGCTGTGGGGCTTCATTTCGCGGCACGCGCCGGGCGTGACGCCAAAGACGCATCCGGAACTCGACCGGCTGACCGGCTATGCGATCCGCTATTTCGACGATTTCGTGAAGCCGACCAAGGTCTATCGCGCCGCCGACGAGGTGGAGCGCGAGGCGCTGGGGAAGCTTTCCGAGGCGCTTGGCGCGCTGCCGCAAGGCGCCGACGGCGAGGCGATCCAGAACGCCGTGCTCAACGTGGCGCGCAAGATCGAGCGATACCAGGACCATTCGAAGCAGAGCCCGGAAGGGGGGCCGGGCGTGTCGGTCGCCTTCTTCCAGATGATTTACCAGGTGCTGATCGGCCAGGAGCGCGGACCGCGCTTTGGTTCGTTCGCGGCGCTTTACGGCATCGCAGAGACGCGCGCGCTCATTGAGCGGGCGCTGGCTGGTCAGTTGGCGGCGTAACGGCGCCGACATCGGCCGGCAGGATCGAATCCGGAGCCACCGGCGCCGGCCCCGAGACGGCCGGCAGCGCCGGTAGGCCGTCAAGCTTCGGCGCCGGGCCGAAAATACCCTTCCTGGCCGTGCGGGCCTTGTTCTCGGCCTCGACATAGGGGCCGCCTTGCGCGGCGCGCGCCCAGCCGTTCTCGACCAGCCACTGGCCGATGTCCTGATTGCCGATATGGCATTCGGCGGAAATGGTGTCGCGACCGCCCTCCGGCGGCACCGTACAGGCGACCGCACGGCCACGCAGGAAGGCGCGGAAGGCTGTCCTTGCACGCGCGCCGCAGGCCCAGCTCTTGCCCTCGTCGCTGCAGGTTTCGTCGGCCTTGACGACATCCACGCCGGACACAGCGACTGCATAGCCCTTCGCCTCGATCAGCCCGGCGGCGGTGGCGACCGGCTGGAACAGCTTGGTGCCGTTCCAGTCATCCGGCATTTTCAATTTGGGCGGCTTGGGCGGCCCGGCCAGCGCCAGATCGCTGAGCGGCGCGCGCGGCTCCACCCGTTCGAGTTCCTGGTCCGACAGTTCCGGCGGCGCCACGACGTCGGGATCGATGGCCCTCGAATGAACGGCGGGCTTCGGCGCGGGAATGGCCGACGTCGCCGGCTCTTGCGCGGCACCGGAACCGGAAGCTGAAAGCGTGTCGTCGCCCGTGGGGAGCGCGTCGGCGATGGGGTCGATCTGATCGACCGCGACGGTGCTTTCGTGGCCCTTGACCGTGTGTCCGCCGGCAACGACGAGAACCGCCATCACCGGAATGGCCAGAATCGCCACGGCTGCCTGAAGAAGCCGCATAAGCCGGCCTATTGGCTTGCCCAGACGATGCGCGCCATCCATTCGATATCGCGCGTCGGGATGTCACGGTCCGGGTGGGCGGGATTGAGCGAGACCAGCACGATCGATTTCATCGTTTGCCGGTCGAGCACCTTGGCCATCACCTCGCCGGCGGTGGTCTTGACGACAACACGGTCGCCCTTGCGCGTCGGCGCGCCCGGTTCGACGATCAGCACATCGCCGTTGCGGTAGAGCGGCAGCATGGAATCGCCCTGCACCTGCAGCGCATAGGACGTCTCGGTCGCCCGCGCCGGAAGCTCGACCAGATCCCAGCCCTGCCCCGCGGGATAGCCGGCATCGTCGAAGAAGCCCCCCGCGCCGGCCTGGGCGAAGCCCAGCAACGGGACGGCGCTGCGATGTTGGGCGACAGAGGCGCCGTCGCGTCCTTCGATAAGCCCAGTAAATTCCTCCAGCGACGCGCCGGTCGCCTCGATGATCTTGGCCAGCGATTCGGTCGAGGGCCAGCGCGGCCTGCCGTCGGACGACAGGCGCTTCGACTTGTTGAAGGCTGTCGAATCGAGACCCGCGCGCCGGGCAAGGCCGGAAGCCGACAGCGAATAGCGCTCGGCGAGAGCATCGATTGCGGCCCATACGCGGTCGTGTGAGAGCACGCGCGCTCTCCTTCAAAACAGGAAAAAAAGCCTCAAGCCTGTCTAGCGCGCGACCACACCATTGTCCACCAGTAGCGATGAACCGGAATGGAAAGTGATGCTGTCGCGGAAAACGGGTGAGGTTTGGCCCCGGGCGGCCAATTGACCCCGGCGACCGAACGATTTTAAGGTCGGCCCGCGGTGCAAGCCGCATCCGGGTCCGCGGGGAAGGGTTGAACCCACTTGCTTCGATGAGCTGACAGCCAAACCTTTGTGCAGCCGGATTTGCGGACCTTCGGCGAAAACGCACGGAGGTTTTCATGAACCAACTTCCCAGCCGTCCCCATCTCGAGCTTCTGAAGAAGCAGGCCAAAGACCTGCTCGCGGCCTATCGGCGCGGCGAGACGGACGCGATCGCACGCTTCCGCGAAAGCCTGCCGTCGGCGGCGGGCAGGGACGATCCGGCCATCGCGGCACTCGGCCTTCGCCTGCATGACGCCCAGTCCTGCCTGGCGCGCGAATATGGCTTCCCGTCCTGGCGCGACCTCGCCAGCTTCGTCGCCGCGCAGCGTGCCTACGGCGCTGACCGCGCCGCCTCGATCCGCAACTGGGCCGGGCTCGTTTATGCCGGAGACATCAGCGGCAGCACCAACCGGGCGAGCCCGGAGGCCGCGGCGCGCATGATCGAAGACCATCCCGACATGATCGGAGGCGATGCGTACCTGGCTTGCGCGGTCGGCGACGTGGCGGTGTTGCGGGCGGCGATCAAGCTGGACGCCGGCTGGCTCAACCGTCCGGGCGGTCCGCTCGACCTGCCGCCGCTGGTGGCCGTGACCCATTCGAGCCTGGTGCGGCTGCCGCGCTTTCGCGACGCGCTTCATGCCACCGCCAGATTGCTCATCGCTGCCGGCGCCGATCCGAACCAGGCAGTGGGCAGCCGCTGGCCACCGGCCTCGCTGAAACAGCCTTCGGACGAATACAAACTCTCGGCGCTGTACGGCGCGGCCGGCCAGAACCACGATCCGGAGTTGACGAAGCTGTTGCTCGACGCCGGCGCCGATCCGAATGACGGGGAGTCGCTTTACCATTCGCTCGAGAACCCGGCCTGCACCCGGCTTCTGCTTGAGGCCGGTGCCCGCGTCACGGGTTCGAACGCGCTGTACCGCGTGCTCGACCTCGACAGCCTGGAGGCGCTGAACCTGCTGCTCGCCGCGCCGGATGCCGATCCGAACGAACCGGCCGGGAGCCGGCCCACCTCCGATTGGGGCAGGCCGCTTCTGTGGGCGATCCGGCGCCGCCGTTCGCCGGCGCATATCGAAGCGCTGCTCACCGCCGGCGCCGATCCGTCGGCGCGGACGCCCGACGGCCTAAGCGCCTATCGGGTTGCGCTGCGCTTCGGCCTGACCGACGTCGCCGCGCTGTTGCGGCAATCCGGTGATGAAGGTCCGCTTCCCGATGATGAGCGGTTCGTCGCCGCCTGCGCGGCCGGCGACGAGGCGACGGCGCGGACAATTAGGACCCGCCGGCCCGACCTGCCGGAATCGCTGTCGGACCTGCAATTGCGGCTATTGCCCGAACTCGCCGCGCAGGGCTGCCGGGACGCTGTGAAGACCATGGTCAGGCTCGGCTGGCCGATCGCCCGGCGCGGCGGCGACTGGGAGGCCTCGGCGCTGAATCACGCTGTCTTTCGCGGCGACGCAGAGCTCACCCGCTTCCTGCTCGACCATGGCGCGGACTGGAAAGAGCAGCACGGCTTCGGCGGCGATGTGCGCGGAACGCTCGGATGGGCCTCGGTCAATGAGCCGGAACGCGATGGCGATTGGGTGGGTTGCGCCGAGACGCTTGTGGCGCACGGAATGCCGGCCGGACAACCGGATCCTCAAGGCAGGCGGGAGGTCGTCGCCTTTGACGACGATCTGATCATCTTTTCGGATGAAGTGGCCGATTTCCTGCTCGGCAGGGCGGCCTGAGCCGAAGCGCGATCACGCCGCCTTGGCCTGCTCGCGCAAATTCCGGTGCGAGACCATGAAGGCCCGCTCGGCTTCGGTCGGCGGGCGTGGACTAGCGGCCTGCCCGAGCGCCGCGACGATCTCGCCGATCTCGAGAAAGCGGCGGCCGCCACGATCATAGACGCCGCCCGTGGTGAGGATCAGCGCTGCCGTCTCGCCATTTTCGAGGACGAAGCGGTGCTTGCCGATCACCGACGTGCCTTCCCAGGTCTCGATCGACGACACCACCTCGAAGCGGCGCCACAGCCTGATCTCACGCACATAGGCGACCTGCAGCCCGCCGATCATCGGCGCCCAGCCATTTTTGCGCGCGAGCGCGATCAACCCGACGCGCAGGAAGATGTCGATGCGGCCGAGGTCCGCCAGCATCATGTAGCGCGCGTTGTTGAGATGCAGGTTGAAGTCGATGTCGATCGGCAGGCAGCGAAAAGCCAGCCGGCTTTCCTCGCCAACCCGATAGGGGCCACGGCTCGACGCCGTGGCCATGGTGCGGGCCATTCGCCCCCAGACATACATGCTGGTTGGTCAGGCTGCCTCTCTAACCTCGCCCTTCTGGTAGGGATCGAAGCGCTGGTAGAAGGTCTCGCCCTTCTCGGCCATGTCGAGCAGAAGCTTCGGCGCCTTGAACTCGGCGCCATATTTTTTCTGCAGGCCCTTGGCGATCTTGACGAAGCGCTTGGCGCCGATGCCGTCGATATAGGACAGCGCGCCGCCGGTGAAAGGCGCGAAGCCGAAGGCGAGGATCGAGCCGACATCGGCCTCGCGCGGATCGGTGACGATGCCTTCTTCCATCACCCGCGCCGCTTCCAGCGCGATGGTGACCAGCAGGCGCTGCTTCAGCTCCTCATAGTCGACCTTTTCGGGCTTCAGCTGCGGATAGAGGTCCTTCAGGCCCGGCCACAGCTTCTTCTTCGCGGGCTTGGCCGGATAGTCGTAGAAACCCTTGCCGTTCTTGCGGCCGAAGCGGCCATGCGTGTCGACCATGGTGTTGATCAGCGCCATCTGCTTGGGATCGACGACCTTCTCGCCGAGATCCCTGATGGTCTGCTTCATGATCTTCTGCGCAAGGTCGAGGGCCGTCTCGTCGGTCAGCGCCAGCGGGCCGACCGGCATGCCGGCGGCCTTGGCGGCGTTCTCTATCATCGCCGCAGGCACGCCTTCGATCAGCATCTTATAAGCTTCCGACATGTAGCGCAGCACGCAGCGGTTGACGTAGAAGCCGCGCGTGTCGTTGACGACGATCGGCGTCTTCTTGATGGCGCGCACGAAGTCGAACGCGACGGCCAAGGCCTTGTCGCCCGTCTTCTTGCCGAGAATGATCTCGACCAGCATCATCTTGTCGACCGGCGAGAAGAAGTGGATGCCGATGAAGTTCTTCGGCCGCGCCGAGTTCTTCGCCAGGGCGGTGATGGGAATCGTCGAGGTGTTCGACGCAAAGATCGCCGACGACTTCAGCACCGCCTCCGCCTTCTCGGTGGCATCCTTCTTGACGCTCGAATCCTCGAAGACCGCCTCCACGATGAGGTCGCAGCCGGCAAGATCGCCATAGTCCGCCGTCGGCGTGATCAGCGAGAGGAGCTTGTCCTTGTCCTCCGGCTTGGCGCGGCCCTTCTTGACCTGATCGGCCATCAGGCTGTCGGAATGTGCCTTGCCCTTCTCGGCCGACGCCAGATCGCGGTCGAGCAGCACCACCGGAATGCCTGCCCGTGCCGTGACATAGGCGATGCCGGCGCCCATGAAGCCGGCGCCGAGGATGCCGATCTTCTTGAATTTGGTGTCCGGCACGCCAGCCGGGCGGCGCGCGCCCTTGTTCAGCTCCTGCAGCGACAGGAACAGCGAGCGGATCATCGCCGCCGCTTCCTTCGACTGCATGATCTCGGTGAAATAGCGCTGCTCGATCCTGAGCGCGGTATCGAACGGCACCAGCAGGCCTTCATAGACACATTTCAGGATCGCGGCGGCGGCCGGGTAATTGCCATAGGTCTCGCGGCGCAGGATGGCGATGGCCGGCGGCCAGAGATTGGCGCCGGCCGCCGAATAGACCGGACCGCCCGGCAGCTTGAAGCCTTTCTCGTCCCATGGCGCCACCGGCTTCAGGCCGTTCTTGATCATCGCCTTGGCGGTCTCGACGAGCTTCGAGGGCTCGGCGATCTCGTGGACCAGGCCCATCGCCTTCGCCTTCTGCGGCGTGAGATTCTGCCCGGTGGTGAGCATCTGCAGCGCCTGCTGCTGGTCGGTCAGCCGCGGTACGCGCTGGGTGCCGCCGGCGCCGGGGAAGATGCCGATCTTCACTTCGGGCAGCGCCATCTTCACCTTGTCGGAATCGGCGGCGACGCGGCCGTGGCAGGCGAGCGACATCTCGAAGGCACCGCCCATGCAGGTGCCGTTGATCGCCGATACCCACGGCTTGCCGGAAGTCTCGATCTTGCGGAACAGGCCGGTCATATAGCCTGCATTCTCGAACAGCGCCCTGGTCGCCTTCTCGAGATCCTTCTCTTTGTCGGCGGCGAAGGTGGCCAGCATCTTCTGCAGCATGGCGATGTCGGCGCCGCCGGAGAAAGTGTCCTTGCCCGAGGTGATGACGACGCCCTTGACGGCGGCATCGGCGGTCACCTTCTCGACGATGGCGTCCAGCTCGCGCATCACCTCCTCGGTGAAGACGTTCATCGAGCGGTCCGGCATGTCCCAGGTGATCAAAGCGATGCCGTCGGCATCCACGTCGAGGATGAAATTGGTGTAGCTCATGCTCTCTCTCCCTCAGACGCGTTCGATGATGGTGGCGGTGCCCATGCCGGCGCCGATGCAGAGCGTGACAAGCGCGGTGTTCAAGTCGCGGCGCTCCAGCTCGTCCAGAACCGTGCCGAAGATCATCGCGCCGGTGGCGCCGAGCGGATGGCCCATGGCAATTGCGCCGCCATTGACGTTGATCTGGTCATGCGGGATGTCGAAAGCCTGCATGTAGCGCAGCACGACGGAAGCGAAGGCCTCGTTGAGCTCGAACAGGTCGATGTCCGACTGCTTCATCTTGGCGCGCTTCAGAAGTTTCTCGGTGACGTCGACCGGGCCGGTCAGCATCAGCACCGGTTCGGAACCGATATTGGCGAAGGCACGAATGCGGGCACGGGGCTTCAGCCCCATAGCCTTGCCGGCCTTCTTGGAGCCGAGCAGCACGGCGGCGGCGCCGTCGACGATGCCCGACGAGTTGCCGGCGTGGTGGACGTGATTGACCTCCTCGACCTCCGGATGCTTCTGCACGGCGACCGCGTCGAAGCCGCCCATCTCGCCGGGCATGACGAAGGACGGGTTGAGCGAGGCGAGCGACTGCATGTCAGTCGCAGGGCGCATGTGCTCGTCATGATCGAGGATGGTGAGGCCGTTCTGGTCCTTGATCGGGATCACCGAACTCTTGAAGCGGCCCTCGCCCCAGGCCCTGGCGGCGCGCTTCTGGCTCTCGACCGCATAGGCGTCGACGTCGTCGCGGGAAAAGCCGTATTTGGTGGCGATCAGGTCGGCCGAAATTCCTTGCGGCACGAACCAGCCGGGCAGGCCGACGGATGGGTCCATGAACCAGGCGCCGCCGGACATGCCCATGCCGACGCGCGACATCGATTCGACACCGCCGGCAATGACGATCTCGTCGGCCCCTTGCGCGATCTTGGCGGCGCCGAAATTGATCGCGTCGAGGCCGGAGGCACAGAAGCGCGAGATCTGCATGCCGGGCGCTTTGGTGTCGTAGCCGGCTTCGAAGGCGGCGGCGCGCGGAATGACGGAGCCCGCCTCGCCGACCGGGTCGACGCAGCCGAAGATGATGTCGTCGACATTGCCGGTGTCGAGGCCGTTGCGGTCGCGCAGCGCTTCGAGCGTCTTGGCGGCGAGCCGCACCGCCGGCACCTCATGCAGCGCGCCATCTTTCTTGCCCCTGCCGCGCGGCGTGCGCACGGCGTCATAGACGTAAGCTTCGGCCATTTCGTGCTCCTGTGGGTTTGCCGATCGCGGCGCTCAGAGAGAGCGCCCGATCAGCAATTTCATGATCTCGTTGGTGCCGCCGTAGATGCGCTGGACGCGGGCGTCGCGGTACATGCGGGCGATCGGATATTCATTCATGTAGCCATAGCCGCCATGCAGTTGAAGGCATTCGTCGACGACCTTGCCCTGCAGGTCGCTGAGCCAGTATTTGGCCATCGAGGCGGTGACCGGGTCGAGGCCGCCGTCGATATGGCGGGCGACGCAATCATTGTAGAAGACGCGGCCGATGGTGGCCTCGGTCTTCAACTCGGCCAGCTTGAATTGGGTGTTCTGGAAGTCGATGACGGCCTTGCCGAAGGCTTTGCGTTCCTTGACGTAGTCGATGGTGAGCGCCAGCGCGCGCTCGATCATGGCGATCGCGCCGGTGCCGATCTGCAGACGCTCCTGCGGCAATTGCTGCATCAGTTGGACGAAGCCCTTGCCCTCCTCGTGGCCGAGCAGGTTGGAGGTCGGCACGCGCACGTCGTTGAAGAACAGCTCGGAGGTGTCGTTGGACTTCAGCCCTATCTTGTCGAGGTTGCGGCCACGCTCGAAACCCTCGACCTCGTCGGTCTCGACGACGATCAGCGAGGTGCCCTTGGCGCCCTTGTCCGGATCGGTCTTGGTGACGACGATGATCAGGCTGGCGAGCTGGCCGTTGGTGATGAAGGTCTTGGAGCCGTTGATCCTGTAGTGGTTGCCGTCCTTCTCGGCGCGGGTCTTCACGCCCTGCAGGTCGGAGCCGGCGCCGGGTTCGGTCATGGCGATCGCGCCGATGAGTTCGCCGGTCGCAAGCTTCGGCAGCCATTTCTGCTTCTGCTCCTCGGAGCCGTAATGCAGGATGTAGGGTGCTACGATCGAATTGTGCAGGCCGATGCCGAAGCCGTCGACGCCGACATGGCCGATCGCCTCGATAATGGCGCTCTCATGCGCGAAGGTGCCGCCCGAGCCGCCGTATTTCTCGGGCATGGAGGCGCAGAGCAGGCCCGCCGCTCCGGCCTTCAGCCAGCTCTCGCGGTCGAAAATCTCGTTCTTCTCGAACTCGTCGTAACGCGGCGCGATCTCTTCGGCCATGAAACGGGTCGCCATATCGTAGAGCATGCCGACCTCGTCCGCCGCCCAGGCGGGTTTTGGAAGGCCAAGAACTTCGGCTGGATTGGTCATGCTCTTCTCCTCACAAGGCACGTCGTCGGAACTGGCGTCGAGCTCGTCGCGGACGATCCCTCCCGGCGCTTCGGGCCGCCCTCCCCTCAAGGGTGAAGGGAGACGCCGGGCATTTCTAGAACGCTTCCGCCGGCAGCGCCATCAGCGTGTCCGCGCCGCTGGAAATGCGGGCGAGGCGCGTCGCCGTTTCTGGCATGATGCGCTCCATGAAAAAGCGCGCGGTCACCAGTTTGTTGTCGTAGAACACGCCGGCGCCATTGGCGCCTTGCGCGAGCTTCGCCTGCGCGGATTTCGCCATCTGCGCCCACATATAGCCCAGCGCGACTAGGCCGAAGAGGTGCATGTAGTCGGTGGAGGCGGCACCGGCATTGTCGGGCTTGGCCATGGCGTTCTGCACCAGCCACATGGTGGCCGCCTGCAGGTCGTTGAGGCCCTTCTTCAGCGCCTTGGTGAAAGGCGCCATCTTCTCGTCAGCGCGGTTCTCCTCGCAGAACTCGCCGACCTCCTTGAAGAAGGCCTGCACGGCACGGCCGCCATTCTGCGCCAGCTTGCGGCCGACGAGGTCGAGCGCCTGGATGCCGTTGGCGCCCTCATAGATCATGGCGATGCGGGCATCGCGCACGAACTGGCTCATACCGTGCTCTTCGATGTAACCGTGGCCGCCGAACACCTGCTGGGCCATCACCGCGTGGTCGAAACCCTTGTCAGTGAGCACGCCCTTGACTACTGGCGTCATCAGGCCCGTGTAGTCGTCGGCCGCCTGGCGGTCCTTGTCGTCGCCGGAGCGGTGCGCGATGTCGGACTTGATCGCCGTCCACAGCGCCAGGGCGCGGCCGGCCTCATTGAAGGCTTTCATGGTCATCAGCGAGCGGCGGATGTCGGGATGGACGATGATCGGATCGGCCTTCTTGTCCGGCGCCTTGGCGCCCGACAGCGAACGGCCCTGGAGGCGGTCCTTGGCGTAGGAAACGGCATTCTGATAGGCGATCTCGGAGACCGAAAGCCCCTGCAGCCCGACGCCGAGGCGGGCCTCGTTCATCATCGTGAACATGGCCTTCAGGCCGCCGTTCAACTCGCCAAGCAACGTGCCCTCCGCCTCGTCATAGTTCATGACGCAGGTCGAGTTGCCGTGGATGCCCATCTTCTCCTCGATCGAGCCGCAGGAGAGCGCGTTGCGTTCACCGGGATTGCCCGAGGCGTCGAGCTTGAACTTCGGCACGATGAACAGCGAGATGCCCTTCACGCCTTCCGGCGCGCCCTCGGCGCGGGCAAGCACCAGATGGACGATGTTGTCCGACATGTCGTGCTCGCCGGCGGAGATGAAGATCTTCTGGCCGGAAATCCTGTAGGTGCCATCGCCGTTGGGAACGGCCTTGGTGCGTAGCAGGCCGAGGTCGGTGCCGCAATGCGGCTCGGTGAGGTTCATGGTGCCGGTCCAGGCGCCCTCGATCAGCCTGGGCAGCCAGGTCGCCTTCTGCTCGTCCGTGCCGTGGGTGACGATCGCCGCGATCGCGCCTTGCGTCAGGCCCGGATACATCATCAGCGCCATGTTGGCGGAAACCATATATTCCGACACCGCGGTGTGGACGGCGTAAGGCAGGCCCTGGCCGCCGAACTCGGCGGGCGCCGCAAGCCCCATCCAGCCACCCTCGCGATACTGGTCGAAGGCCTCCTTGAAGCCCTTGGGCGTGGTCACCGAACCGTCTTCATGGCGCACGCAGCCTTCCATGTCGCCGACGCGGTTCAGCGGATGCATGACGTTCTCGGCGAGCTTCGCGCCTTCGGCGAGGATCGCCTCGACCACGTCGGGCGTCGCATCCGAGAAGCCTGGAAGATTGGAATAGCGCTGATAGCCCAGCACATCGTTGAGCACGAACAGCGTGTCCTGGATCGGCGCCCTGTAGATCGTCATGCCTTCCTCCGCCCTTACAGTCCCGGCCAGCCAGCAAGTCGCCTGTCCACGTGCTGGGACAGGAGGCCCGGGCCAATATCGATGCCCCGATAACAAATATTGACGTTTGCGTAAACGTCAACTTCGTCGCAGCCCAAAATTTTTGTGAGCGGTCAGGCATTGTGGCGACAAAAAAGCCGCGCGGCTATAGCCGCGCGGCTTTCCATGTCCGAGGTATTCCCCGGAGTGCGGGCGATCAGCCGGCGGCGCTTGCCTGCGGAGCGGCGGTGCGCTCGCTGAGCATCTGGCGCACGATGGACATCGAATTGCTCAACTCGCCGATGGCGTCGTCGATCAGCGCGCGCTGCTTCTGCAGGCGGGCGAGTTGTTTCTCGGACTTGTCGAGCGCCAGCCGCAGTTGCTTGGTGTTGCTGCCGGTCGGATCGTAGAGATCCATCATCTGTTTGACGTCGCGCAGCGAGAACCCGACCTTGCGGCCGAGCAGGATCAGCTTCAGGCGGGCCTTGTCACGGCGCGTGTAGAGTCGGGTCGAGCCGTCGCGATGCGGATTGAGAAGGCCCTTGTCTTCGTAGAAACGCAGCGTGCGCAGCGTCACGCCGTATTTCTTGGCCATCTCGCCGATGCGGACGAATTCCTCGCCGGCCTCGGCCGGAATGTCATTGGTATTGGCCGCGGCTTCGCCGGGCGAAACAAGCTTCATGGTCACTGGCTTTCCCCTGATGGCGTCGCGGTCGCGGACCAAGCGTCGCCTGAATGGAAGCGGGGGCGTGCTTCCAATCGTGGTTGCAACAAATCAATCGCAAGAGGCACGGCTTCGCACCTTTTACGTTTACGTCAATCCTATACCGACAGCCGCCGGGTGACGCAAGGGCGTTGTCGAGCCGGAACTTTATGCCGCACCCGAACGCCGGCGCATGATTGTGCGCGACTCTTAAGCTTGGTTAACGCCTTGTTTACCACGTTGGGCGAAATGTGCGCATGTCGGTCACCCGTGTTTATCCTGTAGCGAATTTTTCACGGTTTTTCGAAGCGCGGGTGAGAACCCGGAAGCTCGTCTTCCTCCGCAGCAAAACCGCTCGGCTCGCTTCGTTCCCGACAGCTACTGCAGACCGGCCTCTGGCCGGCCATTCTGAAACGGGCGCATCGATGAACAGCAAGCGGTCCTATCTCGATACACTCAACGCCGGCAGGCAGCGCCGGCCGCACGCATCGCTCGAAGAACTGAACCGCTCGCTCGAAACGCTGGAGCAGCGGCTGGACCGGACGCGCGCCGACATGCCCGATCGCCTCGATCTGCGACGGCCGCCGGTCGAGCCGCGCTATCCAAGCACGCAGCCTTACGGCCAGCCGCGCTGGTACGAAGACACCTATTCCGCGCAAAGGCCTTTGGACCGGCCGCCACAAAACCCGGCAGCGCAGTATCCCGGCACTCAGCACCAGCGGCCGCAAACGCGCGCGCCGCAAAATCCGGCGCCAGGCGACGCGCCCGCCTTCGGGCAGAACTATCAGGCGATCGCGCGTGACATCGACCGGGTGCGTGGCCAGGAAGACAGCGTCGCCATGGTCGGCAAGATCGCCGTCGAACTGCGCGGACTGCGCGAGGAACTGCGCCATCAGATGACCGCCGGCCTGCAGCGCGAATTCGAGGCGTTCCGCCAGGACATCGACCGCGCCATGCAGGCCAACAGCCAGCGCGGCGCGAACGGCGTACCCGACAAGAGCAGCGCCGAGCTCGGTCTCGAATTCGAGCGGCTTTCGGGCGCCATCCAGACGCTTGCCGAGAAGAGCGACGACCGCAGCGTCAACCTGCTGCGGCTGGAACTGGAGCAGGTGAAGGGCGCGCTGGACACGCTGGCGCGCGAGGAAAGCGTGCAGAAGGTCGACCGCCGCTGGGACGATTTCGATCGCCGCTGGAGCGCCTTCGAGGACCGTGTCGACGCCGACCAGCGCAAGCGCGCCGAAGGCCCGGGCCTTTCGGTGCTGACAGACCGGCTCGAACAGATCAGCAGCGCCGTCAACAACCTGCCGGAATCGCTTTCGCTGCGCTCGCTGGAGGAAAAGGTGCGCACGCTTGCCGGCGCGGTCGACCGTTTCGCCAGCCAGCAGACGATGCGCGGCGGCGAAACGCTCGCCATGATCGACGAGCGGCTGGACGAGATTTCCCGCGCCATCGTCGCCTCGACAGTGGCAGCGCAGGCCAACGCCTTCGACCCCGAAACCTTCGGCCGGATCGAGAAGCGCATAGCCTCCCTGGCGCAGCAGATCGAGGAGGTCGCGCAGTTGCGACCCGGCGCCGAGGTCATCGACCGCCTCAATCTTCTCACCAGCCGTGTGGACCAACTGGCCGGGCGCGCCGACCTGCCCGAACAGGCCATGGAGCGGCTCGGCAAGCAGATCGCCTTGATCACCGACAAGATGGACCGCGCACCGGCCATGCCCGACGCCGACCAGATCTTCCAGGGCCTCGAGCAGCGCTTCGACGCGCTCTCCATGCTGCTCGAGCGGCGCCAGGGCGATGCGATCGAACAGGGCAATATGCTGTTTCGCGATCTCGAACGGCGGCTGGACGAGGTCGCGGACCGGCTCGACCAGCGCATGCGCCAGGACGAGAGTGCCGGCATCATGGAAGCGATCGACGCCCGCTTCACCGCTTTGGCCAAGCGCATCGAGGCGCGCACGCCCGATCCCGCCAACGAGATGGCGATCCGCGGGCTGGAAAGCCGGCTCGAAGACATTTCCAGCCGGCTGGAATCATCCGCGCAGCAGGTCGCGGGCATCGATCCGGCGTTGATCCGCAGCCTGGAAGCGCAGGTCGCCGGCCTGTCGGCGCATCTTTCCAAGCCCGGCACGCCGCTGCCCGAGTTCGAAGACATCAGCCCGCGCCTCAACGAGATCGAGAAGTCGCTGGCCGGCACGCGCGATTCCATCCTGAGCGTGGCGCGCGAGGCGGCCGAGAGCGCCGTCAGATCGCTTGCCGAGTCGACGTCCAGCACGGCGCAGACCAACGCGACCGCCGTCGCCGGCCTCGCCCAGGACCTCAAGACGCTCGAGGCGCTCACCCGCCGTTCCGACGAGCGCAACTCGCGGACCTTCGAGGCGATCCACGACACGCTGCTCAAGATCGTCGACCGGCTCGGCTCGCTCGAAGCGGGCGAGACCAGCGAAGCGATGAGCGAGCTGGTCGATCCGCACCCGGGCAGCAAGCGCGGCCGTGGCGGCAAGATCGCAGTGCAGGACGCGCCTTCGATGGACATCGACCAACCGCTGCCGCTCACGGGAGACATGGCCAGCCTCGAAGGCCGCGCCGCGGCGATCATGCGCGACGAGCCAAACGCGCCACGCACGCCTGCCGAGGCCGCGGCAGCGGCGGCCATGGCAGCCCTCGGACCGGATGCGATCGGTAACAAGGGCGAGACGGCCGGCCGCAGGAAATCGATGTTCAGCGGCCTGGCGCGCGCCTTCAAGGGCAAGAAGGACGCGGACACGCAACCGCTGGCGGGCTCTGCGCCGGCCGCCGACGTGCCAAGCGTCGACATTGACGAACCAATCGATCCCAAGGCCGCCAACCGGCCATTGGAACCCGGTTCCGGCGCGCCGGACCTCAGCGCCATCATGAAGCGCGTGCGCGACGAACGCGGCGGCCAGCCGGTCAGGCGCAGCGAGAGCGATGCCGCGAAGTCCGACTTCATCGCGGCCGCCCGCCGCGCGGCCCAGGCGGCGGCCGCGGAAGCCGACACGCTGAAGCGGCAATCGACCATGACCGGCCCGGTGAAGGCGCTCAGGATAGGCGACCTGCTCAAGGCGCGGCGCAAGCCGATCCTGATGGCGGCCGCCGCGATCATGATGGCGCTGGCGGGCCTGCAGTTGGGCAAGGCGTTCCTGTCCGATCCCGTCGAAACGGCCAACAACCAGGCCGCGCCGGTCCTTTCCACGCAGACGGTCGATACGGCTTCGCTCAACGCGCCCGCAGCGCCGCAAGCCGATGCGCAAAAGACCGACATGGGAACCGCACAGGCCGAAAACGCCCCTGCGCGTCCCGTCAGGCAGGCCGAGCCCGTCAAGGATGCGGCACCTGCCGTTTCCACCCCTTCGAGTCCCGAGACTGCCGCCGCCATGCCCGCCGAACCGGCGACCGCGCCGGCACCGCTTGCGGCGCCAGCCGCGCCGGCGCCGACGGTTTCGGCGATGCCGTCCGAACCTGCCGCAGCAGCCGTGTCCGCGACGGACACGGATGGCGACACGCAGCCGATGGCCAAGGAGGCGGCCAGTCCGGCGGCCGAGGGCGTCAGCGCGCCGGCCGCCACCTCGGCCGATACGACAGGCGCCGTGCCGCCGGCGGCAAGTCAGACGGCCGCAGCCAAATTCGACATTCCCTCCGAAATCGGTCCGGTGGCGCTGCGCGACGCAGCCGCCGGCGGCGACGCCAAGGCACTGTTCGAGGTCGGCTCGCGCTACGCGGAATCGCGCGGCGTCAAGGAAGACATGAAGGCGGCAGCGAAATGGTATGAGCAGTCGGCCGAGCTCGGCTTCGCGCCGGCCGAATACCGCATCGGCAATTTCTACGAAAAAGGCATCGGCGTCGCGCGCGACATCAAGAAGGCCAAGACCTACTACCAGCTCGCCGCCGAACAGGGCAACGCCAGCGCCATGCACAACCTCGCGGTGCTGTTCGCCATGGCGGCCGACGGGGTGACCGACAATGAATCGGCGACGCACTGGTTCCAGGAAGCCGCCGACCTCGGCGTCAAGGACAGCCAGTTCAACCTCGGCATCCTGGCCGCCAAGGGCGTCGGCATGAAGCAGAACCTGGAGGAATCCTACAAGTGGTTCGCGCTGGTCGCCAAGACCGGCGACAAGGACGCCGCCGCCAAGCGCGACGAGATCGCCAATGCGCTCAGGCCCGAGCAGCTCGAGCGGGCACGCGCCGCGACGGAATTGTGGAAGGCCAAGCCGCTCAACGCCGCGGCCAACTCGGCCGATATTCCGGAATCCTGGCAGGACAGCACGCCCCAGACCACCGCCGGCATCGACATGAAAAAGGCGGTGAAGAACATCCAGCTGATCCTCAACAAGAACGGCTACGACGCCGGCGGCGCCGATGGCGTGATGGGCGGCAAGACCAAGAACGCCATCATGGCCTTCCAGACCGACAACAAGATGAAGCCGACCGGCGAGATCGACGCGCCGCTCGTCAAGGCGCTCCTGGCCAAGAAATAACGGCAGGCGTGTCGCATACACGACGCCCTGCCACACATTTGCCTGTTAACTGATTGAGATGGTTTTCGTTTCGGCGCGGCGGCGGGGTTTGGCCCCGCCGCCGCGCCGGTGCAAGAAAATATTGGTTTTTCGGTGCTTTAGTGTTCGGGGACGGCGCTATGCGCCGACAGACAAACTGATCGAGACAGACGGGTGGGCATCTATCTCCCGATCGCGGAAATTTCCGTCAACGTCTTCGTGCTGCTGGCGATGGGCGCGGCGGTGGGTTTCCTGTCGGGCATGTTCGGGGTCGGCGGCGGCTTCCTGATCACGCCGCTGCTGATCTTCTACAATATCCCGCCGGCGATCGCGGTGGCCACCGGCGCCAAACCAGGTCATCGCCTCCTCCTTTTCCGGCGCGCTGTCGCACTTCAAGCGCGGCACGCTCGACTTCAAGCTGGGCGGCGTGCTCTTGGCCGGCGGCATCGTCGGCTCGACGGCCGGCATCTACGTCTTCGCGCTGTTGCGCCGGCTCGGCCAGCTCGACCTCTTCATCTCGCTGCTCTATGTCGCCCTGCTTGGCACCGTCGGCGGGCTGATGCTGGTGGAAAGCGTCAACGCGTTGCGCGCCAGCCGCAGCGGTGCAGCGCCCGTGCTCAAGAAATCCGGCCAGCACAACTGGATCCACCGGCTGCCGTTCAAGATGCGCTTCCGCGCCTCGAAACTGTTCGTCAGCGTCATCCCGGTGCTCGGGCTGGGTGCGGCGATCGGTTTCCTGTCGTCGATCATGGGCGTCGGCGGCGGCTTCATCATGGTGCCGGCGTTGATCTACCTGCTCAAAGTGCCGACCAATGTCGTTATCGGCACCTCGCTGTTCCAGATCATCTTCACCTCGGCCTACACCACGCTGGTGCATGCCACGACCAACCAGACGGTCGACGTGATCCTGGCTTTCCTGCTGATGGCCGGCGGCGTCGCCGGCGCGCAATATGGCGCCAAGGCCGGCCAGCGGCTGCGCGGCGAACAGCTGCGCGCGCTATTGGCAATGCTGGTGCTGGCCGTCGCCATCCGCCTTGCCGTCGATCTCTTCGTGACGCCGCCCAATCTCTATTCGCTGTCCGCCGCAGGTCTCAACTGATGGCGGGACCAAGAGCATTTGCAGCCGCCGCCTCGTTGTCGATGCTCTTTGCCCTTTCCCCGGCAACGGCGCAGACGCCGCCCACCGAAAGCATCCAGATCGGCCTGTCGACCGACGCCATTTCCATTACGGCGGGTTTCTCCGGCGCCGACCTCACGATCTTCGGATCGCTGGAAAATCCTGACCCGCTGATCGCACGCCAGGGGCGGTACGACGTGGTCGTCGTGCTCGAAGGGCCGCCGCGCCCGGTCGTGGTCCGGCGCAAGGACCGCGTGCTCGGGGTCTGGATCAACCTGGACTCGGAAGCGTTCGAGAACGTGCCGGTCTCCTATTCCGTGGCGACGACGCGGCCACTGCAGGACATCGCCGAGCCTGCCAAATACAAGCAGCTCTCGCTCGGGGCGCAGAACCTCTACATGAAGCCCGTCGACGAGACCGACAGCCCGGCAACCATCGAGGAATTCACCGCAGCACTCCGCGAGCGCAAGACGGCGACAGGCCTCTACAGCGAGAATGTCGGCGGCGTGCAGTTCCTGTCGCAGAACCTGTTTCGCGCCACCGTGCGGCTCGCGCCCAACGTGCCGGTCGGCACCCATAAAGCGCGCGCATTCCTGTTCAAGAGCGGCATGTTCGTCAAGGAAAGCTCGGCCCAGCTCGAAATCCGCAAGTCCGGCTTCGAGCAGTCGATCTTCCGTGTCGCGCATGATTATTCCTTCCTCTACGGCGTGTTCGCCGTGTCGCTCGCCATGCTGACGGGCTGGCTCGGACGGCTCATCTTCCGCAAGGATTGATGCCCGCGGGAAAATGGGAGGACCCATTTTCCCTTGAAAAGAGGGTTTCCCTTTTCCCGGTTTTGCGATACATCGCCGCCTCCCAGCGCTAGGGACAAGCAACACAGTCAATTTCGATAAAGCGGTCCGGCCTTCCGGATGACGGCGCGCAATGCGTCGGCCTGCCGCTATGAAACAACGACAGGAGGCTGCGATGCAATCTGCATTCGGCGGCATCGATTTCGGCACGTCCAATTCCACGGTGGGCGTGATCCGGAACGGCCGGGCGCGACTGGTGGCGCTGGAAGGCGAGCAACCCACTCTGCCAAGCGCCGTGTTCTTCAATTTCGAGGACGGCTACACCTATTTCGGCCGCCGCGCGATCAGCGACTACACCGACAGCATCGAAGGCCGGCTGATGCGCTCACTGAAGAGCGTTCTCGGCAGCACGCTCGCCAACGAAAAAACGCGCATCAAGGCGCGCCAGATCGGCTTCATCGACATCATCGGTCTGTTCATCGATCATCTCAAGAAGCGGCTTGAAGAAGACGCCGGCGGCCCGGTGGAGAACGTGGTGCTGGGCCGGCCCGTACAGTTCGTCGACGACGATGCGGCCGCCGATGCAAAGGCGCAGGGTGAACTCGAAAAGGCGGCGCGGGCGCAAGGCTTCAGGCACATCGCCTTCCAGTTCGAGCCGATCGCGGCGGCGCTCGATTACGAGCAGAAGGTTGCCCGCGAGGAGCTGGCGCTGATCGTCGACATGGGCGGCGGCACCTCCGATTTCTCGATCGTGCGGGTCTCGCCGGAGCGCGCCCGCTCGAGTGATCGCAAGGCCGACATCCTGGCCAACAAGGGCGTCCATATCGGCGGCACCGATTTCGACCGGCTGCTCAGCATCGCCCATGTCATGCCCGAGCTCGGCTATCTGACGCGGACCAAGGACCACAAGCGCAACCTGCCCGCGGCCTATTTCATCGATCTCGCGACCTGGCAACGCATCAACCTCGTCTACACCGCCAAGGCAATGACGGATCTGAGGCAGATCCGCTACGAGGCCGAGCGGGCCGACCTCGTCGACCGCTTCATCCATATCGTCGAGCATCGCTATGGCCATGCGATGGCGGGCCTGGTCGAAGCGGCCAAGATCGCGCTGACCGACCAGTCCTCTGCCGAAGTGAAGGTGTCGCTGCCCGGGGCACGCTTCGCGGCCGAGATCACGCGCGCGGGCCTCGAGGAGACCATCGCCGACGACATCGAACGCGTGGCCGCCACGGTCAAACAGACGATCGCCGACGCCGGCGTTCCAGCCTCCGCCATCACCGCCGTGTTCCTCACCGGCGGTTCGACCGCAATCCCGCTGGCAAAGCGGAAGATCCTGTCGCTGGTGCCACAGGCCTCGGTCATCGAAGGCGACATGTTCGGCTCGGTCGGTCTGGGTCTCGCGCTCGACGCGCAACGCAAATACGCCTGACTATTCCCCGCTTGCCGGCGCGTCCGCCTTGCCGGTGAGATGCGCTTTCAGCGCCATCTGCGCGAGGCTCGCCTGGCGGTCGCGGTGCGTGATCATGGCGAAGTCGCGCTTGGGCAATTCGACCGGCACGGCCCGGAGGCTGCCCTCGGCCAGGGAGCGCGCGACGACCAGCTCCGAGATTATCGTCGCCCCCGCGCCGGCCTCGACCGCCTGGCGTACGGCCTCGTTGCTGGGCAGGACGAGGAATATCTGCAGCTCCGCCGGAGGGACCCCCTGATCGAGCGCGAAATCCTCCAGCGCCTCGCGCGTGCCCGACCCGCCTTCCCTGATGATCCAGCGCAACGCCCTGATGTCGAGATTGCCCGCCCGCGTCGCTGGAATTTCGGGATGCGAGCGCGCCACCACCAGCACCGGGCGGTCCTCGTCGACCGTGGCGCGGCGCAGGATGTCGGACTCGGTGCGGCCCTCGACCAGGCCGAAATCGGCGCGGCCGTCCAGCACATTGGCCTCGACCTGCCTGGTGTTGCCGATCGTCACGCTCAGCTTCACGGCGGGATAGGCCTCATGGAAGGCAGCCAGACGGCGCGGCAGCCAGTAGCTGGCGATCGTCTGGCTGGCCGCGATCGACAGGCTCCCGGCGACGGTCTGCGAGACATCCTCCAGCACGCCGCGCGCTGCCGCGGCGCGGTCCAGAACCGCCTTCGCCTCCGGCAGGAAGCGATGGCCGGTCTGGGCCAGTTCGATGTTGCGGCCCACCCGGTTGAACAGGCGCACGCCGTGCTGGCTTTCGAGCGCGCGGATAGCGGCCGAGGCCGCGGACTGCGAGATGCCGAGCCGCTCGGCGGCCTTGGTCATATGGCCGTGCTCGGCCACGGCGACGAAGATGCGCAACTGATCGAGAGTCATGGGTCAACTAAGAAGCAAAATCGATCGGAATTACAAGAGCTGCTTGTTAGACGCATCAATCGCTTTGTTCTAGGTTTTTGTCTGAAATTGGAAAAAATTGGCCGTCAAAGGCCCAGAGTGGGAAATGGTAGGGCGCTTCAAATCCCTATTGGCGCATTGGAGCCGCCGGCTGAAGCGGCAGCTCGCCGGTGAGCGCTATCATCCCGAGCTCCACTACATGCGCGGCCCGGGACCCAAGGCGAAGGCCAAGATGGCGAGCGGCAAGAGCATTCGCGGATCATGAGCAAAGCCGTGCCTCGCGGCGCCAATTCCGCCCCCTCGCAACGGCCGCTGGCCGACAACCAAGCGCCGGGCGAGGGCGACGGCGTCGAGACCTCGCCAAGCGTCTCCGACCGGATCGCCAAGACCACCTGCTACATGTGCGCCTGCCGCTGCGGCATCGACGTCCACATCAAGGACGGCAAGGTGCGCTATATCAACGGCAACAAGGACCATCCGGTGAACCGCGGCGTGATCTGCGGCAAGGGCAGCGCCGGCATCATGCAGCATTACAGCCCGGCGCGGCTCAGGAAGCCGCTGCTGAGGACAGGGCCGCGCGGCTCGGGCGAATTCCGCGAGATCGAGTGGGAGGAAGCTCTCACGATAGCCACCGAGCGGCTGTCGGGTATCCGCCGTACCGATCCGAAAAAACTCGCCTTCTTCACCGGGCGCGACCAGTCGCAATCGCTGACCGGCTGGTGGGCGTCGAAATTCGGCACGCCCAATTTCGCCGCCCATGGCGGCTTCTGCTCCGTCAACATGGCGGCCGGCGGGCTCTATACGATCGGCGGCTCGTTCTGGGAGTTCGGCGAGCCCGACTGGGACAACACGAAATACTTCATGCTGTTCGGCGTTGCCGAGGACCACGATTCCAATCCGATCAAGATCGGCCTCGGCAAGCTCAAGGCGCGCGGCGCCAAGGTGGTGTCGATCAATCCCTGCCGCACCGGCTACAACGCCATCGCCGACGACTGGATCGGCATCCGGCCGGGCACGGACGGCCTGTTCGTGCTGGCGCTGGTCCATGAATTGCTCAAGGCCGGCCGCGTCGATCTCGACTATCTGCTGCGCTACACCAACGCGCCGGTGCTGGTCGTGCAGGAACCGGGCGCGGCCGATGACGGGTTGTTCGTTCGCGACGGCGACGGCAACCCGCTTGCCTGGGACAGGGTGGCGAAGACACCGGTGAACGCAGCCGGCCCCGAAGCAAAGCCGGCGTTGATGGGCAGCTACACGGTCAACGGCCGTCCCTGTGTGCCGGTATTCCAACTGATGGCCGATCGTTACCTGGACGATAGCTATTCACCAGATGCCGTGGCGGAGCGCTGCGGTGTGTCCGCCGGCGCGATCCGCCGCATCGCGGCGGAGCTGGCGCATGTCGCCTTCGAGCAGACGATCGAACTGCCGGTCGCCTGGACGGACTGGGCCGGCCGCCGGCACGACACGATCAAGGGGCGGCCCGTCTCGATGCACGCCATGCGCGGCATCTCGGCCCATTCCAACGGTTTTCACACCTGTCGCGCCATCCATTTGCTGCAGGTGCTGCTCGGCACGGTGGATGTTCCAGGCGGCTTCCGCTTCAAGCCGCCCTACCCGCGCTGCGCGCCGCCGGGACCGAAGCCATGCGGAAAAAACACCCGGCCGATGACGCCGCTGGACGGCATGCCGCTCGGCTTCGTCTGCGGCCCGGACGATCTTCTGGTCGACGAGGCCGGCCGGCCCACGCGCATCGACAAGGCCTATTCATGGGAAGCGCCTCTAGCCGCGCACGGGCTGATGCACTCGGTCATCCGCAATGCCTGGGCCGGCGATCCTTATCCGATCGACACGCTGATGATGTACATGTCGAACATGGCATGGAACTCCTCGATGAACACGGTCGAGACGATTGCTATGCTGACCGACAAGGACGAGGCGGGCGCCTATAGGATCCCCTTCATCATCTATTCCGACGCCTATTATTCGGAAACCGTGCCCTTCGCCGACCTGGTGCTGCCCGACACCACCTATCTCGAGCGACATGACTGCATCAGCCTGCTCGACCGGCCGATCAGCCACGCCGATGGGGCCGCCGACGCCATCCGCCATCCGGTGGTGCAGCCGGACCGTGATGTGCGGCCGTTCCAGTCGGTGCTGATCGAACTCGGCGCGCGGCTCGGGCTGCCCGGCTTCGTCAACGAAGACGGCTCAGCGAAATACCGCGACTATGCCGATTACATCGTCAACCACGAGCGCACGCCCGGCATCGGCCCGCTCGCCGGCTGGCGCGGCAAGAATGGCGGCGCAATCGGCAGGGGCGAAGTCAACCCCGACCAGTTGCAGCGCTACATCGACAATGGCGGCTTCTGGCAGCACGAGTTCGCCGACGATCAGCGCTATTACAAGATGGGCAACCGCGCCTATCTCGATTTCGCGGTCGAGATGGGTTTCATCGCCAAGGCCGAGCCGATCGTCTTCCAGCTCTATTCCGAGCCGATGCAGCGCTTTCGCCTTGCCGCGCGCGGCCATGGCAAGGTGCAGCCACCACAGGCCGAGCGCGGGCGCATCGAAGCCTATATGGACCCGCTGCCCTTCTGGTATGCCCCCTTTGAGGACGACTCGGTCGACCTCAACAAATACCCGCTGCATGCGCTCACACAGCGGCCGATGCACATGTACCATTCCTGGGGCTCGCAGAATGCGTGGCTGAGGCAGATCACCAGCCAGAACCGGCTGTTCGTGCACCGCGAGACGGCCAGCAAGCTCGGCCTCGTCGACGACGATTGGGTGTGGATCGAAAGCATCAACGGCCGGGTGAAGGGCCAGATCAAGCTGATCGACGGCGTGAATCCCGACACGGTCTGGACCTGGAACGCGATCGGTAAGCGGCGCGGCAGCTGGGGCCTGAAGGACGACACGGCCGAGAGCAATCGCGGCTTCCTGCTCAACCATATCATCGGCGACCAGACGTCGGCTGACGCCAGCGGCAAGCGCTATTCGAATTCCGATCCAGTCACCGGACAGGCCGCGTGGTTCGACGTACGGGTGCGGATCGTCAAATGCGCTGGGCATGAAGCCGGCTTCACCGAGCCGCAATTCGAGCGCTTTGCCCAGCCTCCAAATGTCGAGCCTTCGCCGGACGTGCTTTGCTTCGGCACGGAATTCCGCATGAAGAGGGAAGCCGCCGAATGACCTGCCTTCCCTCGCATACCGACAAGAAACTCGGCCTCGTCATCGACCTCGACACCTGCGTCGGATGTCAGGCCTGCGTGACCGCCTGCAAGGAGTGGAACACCGGCGGCCATATGGCGCCGCTGACAGATACCGACCCCTATGGCGGGCATGTCGACGGCGTCTGGTTCAACCGGGTGCACAGCTACGAGCACACGACGGAGCTGGGCGGCCGCACGGTGAATTTCCCACGCTCCTGCCTGCATTGCGAGCAGCCGGCCTGCGTCACCGTCTGCCCGACCGGCGCCTCCTACAAGCGCGCCTCGGACGGCATCGTGCTGGTCGACGAGGATAAATGCATCGGCTGCAAGCTCTGCAGCTGGGCCTGTCCCTATGGCGCGCGCGAGTTCGACACCGATGTCGGCGTGATGAAGAAATGCACGCTCTGCGTCGACCGCATCTACAACGATAATCTGGCCGAGGAGGACCGCGTGCCGGCCTGCGTCGCAGCCTGCCCGACCAGCGCCCGGCATTTCGGCGATCTCGGCGATCCGGTTTCGGCGATTTCGCAGCTTGTCGAGGAACGCGGCGGCGTCGCGTTGATGCCGGAGCTCGGCTATCAGCCGACCAACAAATACCTGCCGCCGCGCGCCCGCAGCCAACGCGCAGCGAAGGTCGACGCGCCGGCGCTGGAGCCGATCCGAGCCGAGGGCGGGTTCCTCGGCTGGATCGACCGCATGCTTTCGAATTAACCGACCATGCATCCCGCTTTCTCGGTCGTCTTCTTCACCACCGCCACCGGGGCAGGCTACGGCCTGCTTGCGCTGCTCGGCGTGCTTGGCGGATTTGGATTCATTCCTGCCGATTTCTGGCTTGGCCTTGTCGGCATGGGGTTGTCGCTCGGCCTGATCGCGGCAGGGCTGTTGTCCTCCACCGGCCATCTCGGCCGTCCCGAGCGCGCCTGGCGAGCCTTCTCGCAATGGCGCAGCTCATGGCTTTCGCGCGAAGGCGTGGCGTCGGTCGCGACCTTCATTCCGGCTTGTATGTTCGGCATCGGCTGGGTGTTTCTCGGCAAGAGCGGCGGCTGGGTCGCTGTCGTCGGCCTGCTGGCGGCGGCCGGTGCGGTCACGACAGTGTGCACCACCGGCATGATCTATGCCTCGCTGAAGCCGATCGCGCAGTGGCACAGCCGCTATACTTTGCCGGCTTATCTTATTTTCTCGGCGATGACCGGAGGCGTTCTCGCCAACGCCTGGCTTCAGGCGTTCAAGCTGGGTTCAGCGGCGATGCTGGCCTGGGCCCTCCTTGCCACGCTCGCCGGCTGGGGCTGGAAGCTTGCGACGTGGCGCTACAATGACCGGCTGGAGATACCGACAAATGCCAATACCGCGACCGGACTCGCCGGCGGCACGGTGCGGTCGATCGAATGGCCGCATACGGAAGAGAACTATGTGCTGAAGGAAATGGGTTTCCGCATCGCGCGCAAGCACAGCGCCAAGCTGCGACTGATTACGCAGGCGTTGGCCTTCGCCGCGCCTGCCATCCTGCTGGCGACTGTGTTCTTCCTGCCATGGCCCTTGGGCGCGATCGCGTCCGTGCTTGCGACCGTCGCGCAGCTCGCCGGCATGCTGGTCGAGCGCTGGCTGTTCTTCGCCGAAGCGAAGCATACGGTCACGCTCTACTACGGACGAGAGTAGCGTCTCAGCCCGGCCGCAGCATCGAGCCGGAGATGGCAAAGATGCGCTCGGCGCCAAGCATATAGGCAACAAGCGTTTCCAGGCGGAACAGGCCGGCATAGGCGCGGTCGAGCACGTTGAGCGAGCCGGTATAGGCGCCGAAGGCCGGCATGATCATGCGGCCGCCATCGCCGGCGAAACAGCGCCGCCGGACCGAGCGGCCGCGCTGGACGATGCGCGCGCAAGGATGGAGGTGGCCGGCGATCTCGCCTTCGACCCGGGTTTTCGACGGCTCATGGCGAAAGAGCAGCGAACCGACGGCGAGTTCCTTGACCGTCTCGCCGGGCAGGTCGGCGGGCGCTTCCGGGTCGTGGTTGCCGGCGACCCAGAACCAGTCGCGGCCGGCCATCATAGCCTCCAGCTGTTCGCGGAAGCTCTGATGCATGCGCTGGGCGCCGCCACCATCGTGGAAGGAGTCGCCCAGGCTGACGACGATGCGCGGTTGGTAGTCGGCAATGACCGCCTGCAGCCGCAGCAAGGTGGCGCCGGTGTCGTAAGGCGGGATCAGCGCGCCGCGCCGGGCAAAGGAAGAACCTTTTTCGAGATGCAGGTCGGAGACCGCGAGCAGTCGCAGATCGGGGAAATAGAGAACGCCGCGCCGGTCGCAGACCGCACGCTCGCCGGCGATGCCGACAAGGTCGGCCTCGGCGATCAGCGTTGCGCGCGACAGCGAAAAATTCATCCCCCTCTGGGCCCTCTCTTTCACTCCGTCATCTCAGGGCCCATGGCCTCTTCGACGAGCGTCGCGGCATCCATCAACAGGGTCTCGTCCGCTTCGCCATGCACCGGCATCTTGCCGATTTCGAGCATGATCGGCACGGCGAGCGGCGATATCTGTTCGAGCTTCTTATGCACGATTCGACCGCGGATGCGCGAGAGCATCTCGGCAAGTCTGCTGACATCGAGCAAGCCGGTCGCGGCATCCGTACGGGTGGCCTGCAGCAGGATATGGTCGGGTTCGTGGCTGCGCAGCACGTCATAGATGAGGTCGGTCGAAACGGTCACTTGGCGGCCGCTTTTCTCCTTGCCGGGGTGGCGCTTTTCGATCAGTCCGGAAATCAGCGCGCAGTTGCGGAAGGTGCGCTTCAAGAGCCAGCTGTCGGCAAACCAGGCTTCGAGATCATCGCCCAGCATGTCTTGATCGAACAGCGTGGCCAGCGACGGTTTTCTGTTCCTGAACATCCAGCCCATATCGGCCAGCGACCAGATGGCCAGCGCATAGTCTGTGGCAACAAAACCGACTGGCTTGGCCCCCGCCCGGTCGAGCCGTCGCGTCAGCAGCATGCCGAGCGTCTGATGCGCAAGCCTGCCCTCAAACGGATAGGCCACGAGGTAATAGCGGTTGCCGCGTGGGAACGTCTCGATCAACAGGTCGTCGCGTTTCGGCAGAACGGACTTCTCCGCCTGGAACCGCAGCCAATCCGCGACCTGCTCGGGTAGTTTCTTCCAGCGTTGCGGGTCGTCGAGCATGGCCCGCACCTGCTCGGCGAGATAGGTCGAAAGCGGGAATTTGCCACCGCCATAATAGGGCACCTTTGCGTCGCTACCAGGCGCGTTCGAGACGAAGCACTCGTTCTCGCGAATGCCTTCGAAGCGCAAGATCTTGCCGGCGAACATGAAGGTATCGCCGTGCACCAAAGTCTCCAGGAATGCTTCCTCGATCTTTCCCAGCACCCTGCCGCCGCGCGAGGCCGCCCCCCTGCTGCCGGCCTGCACATAACGTACATTGAGCGCCGGCACTTCGATGATGGTGCCGACATTGAGCCTGTATTGCTGGGCGACGGCCGGATTTGAAACCCGCCACAAGCCTTCCTTGGTCTGCCGGATGCGGGCATAGCGCTCGTAATTTCTCAGCGCGTAGCCGCCGGTGGCCACGAAATCGATGACGCGGTCGAAAGTCGGCCTGTCGAGGCTGGCATAAGGTGAGGCCGTCCTTACCTCATCGAACAACGCATCGGCATGGAAAGGCGCGCCGCAGGCGCAGCCCAGCACGTGTTGCGCCAAGACGTCGAGCCCGCCATTGACCAGCGGCGGCGTGTCCTGGGCGCCGAGATAATTGGCGTCGAGCGCGGCTCGGCACTCCAGCACTTCGAAGCGATTGGCAGGAATGAGGATCGCCTTGGACGGCTCGTCCATCCGGTGGTTGGCGCGGCCGATGCGCTGCGCCAGGCGGCTGGCGCCCTTCGGCGCGCCGACATGCACCACCAGATCGACATCGCCCCAGTCGATGCCGAGATCGAGCGTCGAAGTGGCGACGATGGCGCGCAACGCATTTTCGCCCATGGCCTTCTCGACGCGGCGGCGCTGAGCGACGTCCAGGGAGCCGTGATGGAGCGCGATCGGCAGCGTGTCCTCATTGACGCGCCATAGCTCCTGGAACAGCAACTCGGCTTGGCTGCGGGTGTTGACGAAGAGCAGCGTGGTCTTGTGCCGCTTGATCTCGCGGTAGATCTCGGGCGTGGCGTAACGGGCGGAGTGCCCGGCCCAAGGCACCCGCTCTTCCGAGTCGAGGATCGATATCTCGGGCTTCGCGCCGCCCGTGACGACGATGATCTCGGACATGGCGCCGGGAGACGCCTGGCTGACCAGCCAGCGGCGCAACTCGTCGGGCTCCGCCACGGTGGCCGACAGGCCTATGGTCTGCAACCCGGGGACGAAGGCGCGTAAGCGCGCCAGGCCGAGCGCCAGCAGATGCCCACGCTTGGAAGTGACCAATGAATGCAATTCGTCGAGCACCACGTAGCGCAAATCCTCGAAGAAGCGTCTGGCGTCGTTCGAGGCGATCAGCAGCGCAAGCTGCTCGGGCGTGGTCAGCAGGATGTCCGGGGGCACCAATTTCTGCCGCTGGCGCTTGTGCGAAGGCGTGTCGCCGGTGCGGGTCTCAATCGTGACGGGCAGGCCGATCTCCTCGACCGGCTTGCCGAGATTGCGCTCGATGTCGACGGCTAACGCCTTGAGCGGCGAGATATAGAGCGTGTGAATGCCGCGGCGGGCTTCGCCCGGCTTTCGCTTGGGACGGTTGGCGAGCTCGGTCAGCGACGGCAAAAAACCGGCCAGCGTCTTGCCGGCCCCGGTCGGCGCGATCAGCAGCGCCGATTGGCCGCTTTGCGCCTTCGCCAGCAGGTCCAATTGATGGGCGCGTGGCGACCAGCCCTTTTGGCCGAACCATTTGACGAATGGTTCAGGCAGCAGGACGGCGGCATTCCGTTCGGCAAGGCGCGGCTGCTCGGTCACGCGCAAGAGTTAGCGCGGCGGCAGGCAATCGCCAAGGAAAATCGGAACAAAAGGGGATCAACGTCCCTTTTCCTTTCCCTTGTGGGAGAAGGGAAAGGCTGGGGCTACGGCCTCCTGAAACCCGTCGGGCCGCCATAGAGATAGCCGATGCGCTGGACCGCTTCCTTCAGCCCCTCGCGCGAGACCAGCATGGTGTGACCGTTGGCGTGGATCATGTTCTTTTCGTCGGTCATGATCGCGACGTGACCTTTCCAGAAGACGAGGTCGCCACGTCGGAGACCTGAATAGTCCGCAGCCGGTTCGAACGGCGTGCCGATAGACGCTGCCTGCATATCGGAGTCGCGCAGGACATCCTTGCCCGTCATGCGCATCGCCAGCTGCACGAGGCCGGAGCAGTCGATGCCGAAGCCTGAGACACCGCCCCAGAGATAGGGCGTGCCGAGGAAGCTCTCGGCGACCGTGACGTAATCCTCGGCCAGCTCGGCGAGCGGCTGCAAATGGCGGGCGATGACCGCCTGGCCGGATGGCAGCAGCGCGTAATGCGTGCCGCGCGTTTCGGCAGAACCGGTCACCGTCACAGTCGAGCCCATCGACAACTGTCCGCTGATCGGAAAGCGCAGATCCGGTCCCGGATAGAGGAAAGTGCGAGACACGGAGACGATGTGAGTCGGCTCATGTTCGCGCGCGCCAAGAAGATTGTCGGCCACATAGCCGACATAGCCGTCGCGCGCAGCCTGCACCCAGGCCCAGCCTTCCGCGTCCTCGAAGACGAGCACGTCGTCGCCGAAGAGCATCTGCGTGTTGACGCCAGCATCGGGGCGCGGCGCCTTGCGCAGATCGGCGACAGCGGCCGTGATCCGCGCCGGGCGGCCGGTGACGAAGCGGTCGGCGGCGACCTCGCCCTTCAGCCTCGCATCGGCAAGGTCGGAGCGGAAGGCATGAAGGCGAGCATCCCTGGCGGTCAAATCGATAATCCAATCGTCAGAATGAGGTCAGATGGGCAGTTCGTGCGCCCGGGCAACGATAACATCGCCGAAGCGCTCGACAAAGAGCGCGCCTTCCACCGTCCGCCGGATCAGCACGTTGCGCTTGTCGAGCTCGTCGCGATGGCGCGATACCAGCTTCAGCGCGCCCATCGTGTCCAACGCCCGGGTGATGACCGGCTTGGTGACATTGAGCTTGGCGGCCAGCCCGCGCACCGTGTGCGGCGGCGGATCGAGATAGATGGTGAACAGGATCGCCGTCTGGCGCATGGTGAGATCGGGCTCGCCATCGCGCACCTGGGCCAGCATCACCTGCTGCCACAGTCGCAAGGCCTGGCTCGGGCGCATCGAGATCGACATCGCCCAAGCATGCCAGCAAATTGTTTCGGTTCCGTTTCAGTGACTGCGTTTCGCCGCTACGCTCCAAAACGCCCGGCGATGACCTGCTCCAGCGCGCGGATGCCCTGCGCCTCGCCGCCGGTCGGGCCATAAGGGCGATCGGCCGGGTTCCAGGCGAAGATGTCGAAATGCGCCCAGCTGCGGGTCTTCTCGACGAAGCGCTTGAGGAAAAGTGCCGCGGTGATCGATCCGGCAAAACCGTCGGTCGTCACATTGTTGATGTCGGCGATCTTCGAGGAAAGCTTCGCGTCGTAGGGACGCCACAAAGGCATACGCCAGAGCGGATCCTCGACCTTGACGGACGCCGCGCTCAGATCGGCGGCAAGCGTTTCGTCGTTGGTGTAGAAAGGCGGCAGATCGGGTCCCAGCGCGACACGCGCGGCACCGGTCAGCGTTGCCATGTCGATGAGCAAAGCGGGCTGCTCCTCATCGGCCAGCGCCAGCGCATCGGCCAGGATCAGCCTGCCTTCTGCGTCGGTGTTGCCGATCTCGACCGTGATGCCCTTGCGGCTCCTCAACACATCGCCGGGCCGGAAGGCATTGCCGGCGATCGAATTCTCGACGGCGGGGATTAGCACGCGCAGCCGAACATTCAATTTCGCCGCCATGATCATGGAGGCAAGGCCCAGCACGTTGGCGGCGCCGCCCATGTCCTTCTTCATCAAAAGCATGCCGGCCGACGGCTTGATGTCGAGGCCGCCGGTATCGAAGCAGACGCCCTTGCCGACCAGCGTCACCTTCGGCGCATCGCCCGGTCCCCAAACCATGTCGATCAGCCGCGGCGCGCCGGTCGAAGCCCGGCCGACGGCATGGATCATAGGGAAGTTCCGCGCGAGGAGATCGTCGCCATGGATCGCGGAGATATCGGCGCCATTGGCGGCCGCGAGTTTCCGGGCGGCTTCCTCCAGTTCAAGCGGCCCCAGGTCGCTGGTCGGCGTGTTGACGAGGTCGCGTGTCAGGAACACGCTGTCGGCGATGCGGCGGACATGCGCGGCGTCGGCGCCCTCAGGAAGCGCAAAGCGCAAAGCTCTGCCGGGTTTCTTGCCGTAGCGGGTGAAGACGTAGCCCCCGAGGGCCAGGGCGAGCGCGGCGAGATCAGGCTGCGCGATCGCCGACGCGAAATGCCAATCGCCCTCCGGCAACGACCTTCCGAGCGCGCCGAGGGCAAGAACGCTTTCGCCATCGCCGGTGCCGAACAATGCGCCGGCAAGGCTGCCACCCTCGCGCGGCAGGACCAGCGTGCGCCCTGCCTCGCCGGAAAAGCCGTTTGCTCTTGCCCATGCGACGGCGGCCGGGGGCAGCGCGGAGGCTTCAAGGGCGTCCTTTGGCACCAGAAAGACAGGCAAGGCGGCCTCCGGCTTCTGCTCAACGAGTTCTACAGGCATGTAATGATCTCCGGCCGAACAGCTTGAGTCGGCGCTTCTTAACGGTCCGTTAGGGTTAACAGAATATTTCTGCGGGAGGGAAGACGGCCAGCCAATGGCCGCACAGGAATGGAGACCGGGCCGCAGATGCCTACCACAGCCTTGAACCTTACAGCCAAGCGTCTCATCACTACCGCCTTCATGGCGGCATTGGCGGCCAGCGTCGCAGGCTGCGGCAGCACCAGCAAGTTCACCACCGGCTCCATCTCCCGCTCCGACAGCAGGCCGCTGGAAACGATGTCGGCCAGCGAATTGCGGACGGCCACGTCCAGGCTCGGCCAATCCTACGCCCGCAATCCGAACGACAAGCGACTGGCGATGAATTTCGCGGCGGCGCTGCAGATGGACGGCGACGCCGACCAGTCGCTGGCGGTGATGCGCAAGCTGGCGATCGCCTATCCCAAAGATCGCGACGTGCTTGCAGCCTATGGCAAGGCGCTTGCCGCCAACGGCCAGTTCGAGCCGGCCCTCGATGCGGTGCGGCGCGCGCAGACGCCCGAATATCCGGACTGGAAGCTGGTGTCGGCGGAAGCCGCCATTCTCGACCAGATGGGTCAGAAGGACGAAGCGCGGCAGGACTATCGGAAGGCGCTGGAACTGAAGCCGAACGAACCTTCGGTGCTGTCCAATCTCGGCATGTCCTATGTGCTCGAAGGCGACCTGCGCACGGCGGAGACCTATATGCGCTCGGCCGCGCAGCAGCCTGGCGCCGACAGCAGGGTACGGCAGAACCTCGCGCTGGTCGTCGGGCTGCAGGGCCGCTTCGACGAGGCCGAGAAGATTGCCTCGCAGGAACTGTCGCCCGAGCAGGCGCAAGCCAACATCGCCTATCTGCGGCAGATGCTCGCCCAGCAGAACGCCTGGAGCCAGTTGAAGGATCAGGACAAGGGCAAGGCGAAAGTCGCCACGAACTGACCGCGGGCATCGCCAAAGCACCGCTGAAATTAAAAGCCACGCGGGACCTCGCGCGGCTTTTTGCTTGATGCGAACGGAAGGCTACGGCGAAGTCGCCGAGCCTAACGGCTCGGCACTTTTCCCGGAATTGCTTTACTGGCCCGAGGAGCTGTGCTGGTCGCCGAAGATGCCGCGCTGGCTGACCTGGATGCCGGCCGGCCCAAGAATGATGGCGAATAGAACCGGCAGGAAGAACAGGATCATCGGCACGGTGAGCTTCGGCGGAAGGGCCGCGGCCTTCTTTTCGGCGGCGTTCATGCGCATGTCGCGGCTTTCCGAGGCGAGTACACGCAACGCGTGCGCCACCGGCGTGCCGTAGCGTTCGGCCTGGACCAGGGCCTGTGACACCGACTTCACCGATTCCAGGCCGGTGCGACTTGCCAGGTTCTCATAGGCGATCTTGCGATCCTGCAGATAGGACAGCTCGGCATTGGTGAGCACGAATTCCTCGGCAAGCGGCACCGACTGCGCGCCGACTTCGTCGGCGACCCTGCGCAAGGCCGCTTCCACCGACATGCCGGATTCCACGCAGATGAGCATCAGGTCGAGGGCGTCCGGCCACGCCAGCTGGATCGACTGCTTGCGCTTGGTCGCGCGGTTGTTGACGTAGAGGATCGGCGCGTAGAAGCCGCCATAGGCGACAACGACACAGACGAACAGCTTGATGAAAGCCGGCTGCTGCGGCAGTCCGCCGAGCACAAACAGATAGGCGGCCGCCAAGGCAAAACCGACGAATGGCAGGACGAGGCGGAAGAAGAGGAAACGCGTCATCGGATTCTGGCCGCGGAAACCCGCGACCTTGAGCTTCTGAATCGTGCCTTCATCGACAAGCGCACGCCTGAGATTGAGGCGATCGACGATGTTCCGCATGCCGATGGACTGTTCCTCGCGCAGGCCCTTGCGACGGCGTTCGGCCTCGTTGGCCAGCCGCGTACGCTGCTCGGCGCGCAATTTGTCGCGTTCGAGCGCCACCGTCTTCATGCGCGACTTGAGCGACGTGCCGCCGAATGCCGGCATGAGGGTGAAGATGGTCGCAAACACGGCAATGCCAACTAGCATCGCGATCAGGAAAGAAGGGTCGGTGAGTGTTTTGACGACCTGCTCTGTCACGGGATCCGCGCCCCTACACTTCGAAGTTCATCATCTTGCGCATCACCAGGATGCCGATCGACATCCATACACCCGAGCAGCCGAGGATCAGGTTGCCGACATTGGTGGTGAACAGCGGCATGATGTAGTTCGGGCTCGACAGATAGACGAGGAAGGCTACGACGAAGGGCAAGGCGCCGATGATGACGGCGGACGCCTTGGCTTCCATCGAAAGCGCCTGGACCTTGGCTTTCATCTTCTTGCGGTCGCGCAGGACGCGCGAAAGGTTGCCCAGCGCCTCGGAAAGGTTGCCGCCGGCCTGCGACTGGATCTGGATGACGATGCCGAAGAAGCCGGCCTCGCTGCATGGCATGGTCTCGGACATGCGCATGGCGGCGTCGGGCACCGACATGCCCATCTGCTGGGAATCGACGATGCGGCGGAACTCGGACCGCACCGGTTCGGGCGATTCGTTGGCGATCAGGCGGATCGCGTCGTTGAGCGGCAGCCCGGACTTGACCGCGCGCACGATGATGTCGAGCGCGTTCGGGAACTCTTCGAGGAAGGCCTTGACGCGGCGTGTGCGGCGAAACGACACGAACCAGCGCGGTAGGCCGAGGCCGCCCGCCAGCAGGGCGCCGGGCAGGGCCCACAAAGGCGCGCCGACGAAAAAGAGAAGGCCCGTCAGCACGATGCCGCAGACGGCCGAATACATGTAGAAGCGCTCGATCGGAACCTGCATGCCGGCCTGGCGGATCTGAACCTTCAGCGGCGGCTTCCTGACGTTTTGATCGTTGGTCTTCTGCTTCTCGTCGAGCTGCTTGAGGGAATCCTGAAGACTTTTGCGCCGCTTGACCGCTTCCGCGGCGCGATCGCGCGTGGCTTTCACCACCGACCGGTCGGTTTCGGCCGTCTTGATGGTCTGAAGCCGCTTGCCGGCCTGTTTCTCGTTGTCGATGCGCGTGAACAGGAAAGCATAGGCCACCGCACCGGCGCTGAAGCCGGCGAGCACGACGAAAGCCAGGACGGTGGTGTCAATTCCGAACATCGACCGGGGCCCCTGCACCTCCAGACAAATCAGTCAGCGCGCTTCTCCATCGCCTCGAGTGCATTGGCCAGGCGCTGCTCCTCGCCATAATAGCGGGCGCGATCCCAGAAGTGCGGGCGGCCGATGCCCGTGGACACATGCTCGCCGACCAGCCGGCCGCTCGAGTCCTCGCCCTTGATGTTGTAGAGGACAAGGTCCTGGGTGATGATGACATCGCCTTCCATGCCGACCACCTCGGTGATGTGGGTGATGCGGCGCGAGCCGTCCCGCAGGCGAGCCGCCTGGATGATCACGTCGATCGAGCCGACGACGATCTCGCGCACCGTGCGCTGCGGCAGCGAGTAGCCGCCCATGGCGATCATCGATTCGATACGGTTGAGACATTCGCGCGGGCTGTTCGAGTGGATCGTTCCCATCGAGCCGTCATGGCCGGTGTTCATCGCCTGCAGCAGATCGAACACTTCCGGTCCGCGCACTTCGCCGACGATGATCCGCTCGGGCCGCATGCGTAGGCAGTTCTTGACCAGGTCGCGCATGGTCACCTCGCCCTCGCCCTCGAGATTGGGCGGCCGGGTTTCGAGACGGACCACATGCGGCTGCTGCAGCTGCAGTTCCGCCGAATCCTCGCAGGTGATGACGCGCTCCTCGCGGTCGATATAGTTGGTCAGGCAGTTGAGCAGCGTCGTCTTGCCGGAGCCGGTGCCGCCCGAAATGACGACATTGCAGCGGACGCGGCCGATGATCTTGAGGATTTCCGCGCCTTGCGGCGAGATGGCGCCGAACTTCACCAGCTGATCAAGCGTCAGCTTGTCCTTCTTGAATTTGCGGATGGTAAGCGCGGTGCCGTCGATCGACAGCGGCGGCGCAATGACGTTGACGCGCGAGCCGTCGGGCAGGCGCGCGTCGCAGATCGGGCTCGATTCGTCGACGCGGCGGCCGACCTGGCTGACGATGCGCTGGCAGATGTTGAGCAGCTGCTGGTTGTCGCGGAAGCGCACGCCGGTCTGTTCGACCCTGCCATTGACTTCGATGTAGACGTTCTTGGAGCCGTTGACCATGATGTCGGCGATGTCGTCGCGGGCAAGCAACGGCTCCAGCGGCCCATAGCCCAGAACGTCGTTGCAGATGTCCTCGAGCAGCTCTTCCTGCTCGGCGATCGACATCGCGAAGTTCTTGATCGCGATGATGTCGTTGACGATGTCGCGGATTTCTTCGCGCGCGCTCTCGGGATCGAGCTTGGCGAGCTGCGACAGATCGATCGTGTCGATCAGCGCGGAGAAAACCTGGCTCTTGGTGTCGTAATAGGTCTCCGAGCGTTCGCGCTGGACCCTTCTTGGCGGCTCCGGGGTCACCGGCGGCGCCTCGACGGGGCGGCGCGCGGTCGGCGCGGCCGGCGTGCTGGAGGGCGGCGCGACCGGCCGTTCGGCCGTCATGGTCCCCGTTGGAGCGACGGCAGGAGCGGATGTCGGCGGACGGAATTCGGGCGTTGCCCGGCTGCCGTCGTCTTTGCCTCTTTTACCAAACATGATGGACTACCCGACGCCACTCAATCAGCGTCACTTCTTGTTGCGCGAGAGCTTGCCGAGGATCGAGCCCAGGCCTGCCTTCTTCCTTGTCTTGATTTCGCTGCGTCCGGTCAGCACATGCGCTATCTCATTGATGGTCGCGACGACCGGGCTCTTGGCATCCATCTCGGAGAGCATGCGGCCGTTGTTGCCGGCATTGCCGAACAACAGCGGTTCGAAGTTGATCACCGCCATCGGCGTGATGCCGAGCGGTTCGGCGAAATCGGAAGCCGCGATCTCGGGCCGCTTCGGAACGCCCGCCTGATTGATGATCAGCTTCGGCGGGGGATCGTTCGGACGCAGCCGCTTCAGCATGTCCACCATGTTCTTGGTGTTGCGAAGATTTGCGAGCTCGGGCGTGGCCGTGATGACGATGTCGTCCGCCTTGACCAGCGTGCTCTTCGTCCACCCGCTCCAGACGTGAGGGACGTCGAGGACCAGCAAAGGCGCGCTGCGCTGCGCCGTCTCGATGACCTGCGCGAAGGCCTCCGAGTCGAAATCATAGACACGCTCTAGCGTGGAGGGAGCCGCCAGCAGCGACAGATGCTCGGCGCATTGCGCGAGCAGACGGTCGAGATAGACCTCGTCGACGCGCTCGGGCGAAAACACCGCCTCGGCGATGCCTTGCGCCGGATCCTGGTCGAAATTGATGTTGGCCGTGCCGAAGGCGAGATCGAGATCGGCGATGACGACCTCGGACTTGAACAGGGAAGACATCGCCCAGGCGACATTGTGAGCGATGGTCGACGAGCCGACGCCGCCTTTGGCGCCGATGAAGGCGATCGAGCGACCGATCGGCTCCGATTCCGGATCGACGAAGATCGACGACACGACGCTGACGATGTCGGTCATCGAGACCGGCGCGATGACATATTCGGAAATGCCTGAGCGGATAAGCTCGCGGTAGAGCCCGACATCATTGTAGTGGCCGATGACCACGACCTTGGAGGATGGATCGCAATATTCCGCGAGCTGGCCGAGTTGTTCGAGCAACTGCTGCGGTTCGCTGCGTGATTCCAGCAGGATCAGGTTCGGTGTCGGCGCGGATTGGTAGAACTCGATCGCGGTCGGGATGCCACCCATATGGACCTTGAGATGGGCCTTGGCCATCCGGCGATCCTCGCCGGCACGCGCGACGGGATTGGCGACCCCCTCGGTCTCGCAGAAGGCCTGGATCGAAATGCGCGGCACGGGACGCAGCGCCTGCATGGCGGCGATGTCCTGCTGCGAAAGATCGCCGGTTTCCGCGGGCGTGTCGTAGGCAAGATTGCTCATCGTCATGCTCTTTCCGTGACTGCTCTCTTCGTCATCCGGCGCGGCTCAGTAGGTTACTTCCGAATTGCCGAGGAACTCGTCCGAGATCCCCCTGCTCCGATAGACGTCGATCACCGCGCCACGATTTTCGGCGTCGATGTCGGACTGCTTGCGCGGCCCGATCAGATCGTTGGGATTGGCCACCTGGGCCGCGAGGTTATTCTGATAGGAGCAGCCGAAGTCGGCGTAATGCTTGTTTTCCGACGTCTCCGTCAGATCATCGGGCCAACGGCCGCATTTATCTGTCTGGGCGCGCACGGCGACAAAGGCGACGCGCACCGGCGCGGACGCTTCCGGCACCGCCGACTGATAGGACGTCATGACGATCCGGTTGCGTTTGACGCCCGCCGCCATGGCGAGCCTGGCAAAGTCGCGACCGGCGGCACGTGCGGCAACCTCGTTGGCGGACCCGGCGGGCATCGCGATCGTCAACGCCGGCGCGGCGCTCTTGTCGTAGCCGTCGAGAAAGCCGAGCAGCGCATCGCGCTGCGCGCCGGTCATGCCGCGATCGCCAGCGCCGACGGGCAGGTCGATCTTCTGGTTTCTCTCGGCGATCACGATTGGATGGTTCGTGCGGTAATCGTCCGGAACTGATCCCACCGTGATGCTGTCGCGGTTGGCGCAGCCTGCGAGCGACGCGGCAAGCATGACCGCCAGCGCCGGGACCATCTGCCGACGGACCCGTGCGATCCCGGATACTGTCCGGACCGTCATGACCTTCGATGCTGACTTGGACATATCCGCATTCCCACTCATTTGTAGATGAACCCCACGACGCCGTGGTAGCGGCCAGCTGGCCTGTCGGTCTGCATGGTGCCGTAGACGCGGTTGACACGGCCGAGGAACATGGCGGCGCCGTCGCTCGCAGGATTGAAATTGTCATCCGGCTTCGCCAGGTCGTTGCGCGCCACCGGCCGCGACAGATAGGGTGTGATGATGATGACGAGCTCGCTTTCGTTGCGGACGAAATCGCGGCTGCGGAAGAGCGTGCCGAGGACCGGAATTTTTGTCAGTCCGGGTAAGCCGTCGACGGCCTGCCGGACATCGTCGCGGACAAGACCAGCGATCATCATCGAACCGCCGGATGGCAATTCGACCGTCGTGTCCGCCAGGCGTTTGCGCAGCGAGATGATATTGGTGTCGCCCAAAGCGAACGAGCCTTCCGTCGTTGGCTCTGAAACCGCGGTTCTTACCTTCAGGCTGATGCGGCCGGCAGACAACACCACCGGCTGGAACTCCAACCCGATGCCGTATTCGACCTTGTCTGCCGTCCAGGTCCTTTCGCCGGTCTGATTGTCAGTCGATTTATTGCTGGTGACGGAGCTCACCATATTGTATTCGCCACCGACCTTGAACGTTGCCTTTTCGCCCGAAACGGCGGTCAGCGTTGGCTCCGCCAGCGTCTTCATGACGCCAGATTGTTCCATGGCGGTGATGGTGCCTTGCAGAGACGAACTTGCGAAGTCGAAGCCTGAACTGGACAATGGCTTGCCGAGGCCGGGATAGGTGTCGACGGTGGAGCCAAAGGTTATGCCGTTGCTGCCGCCGTTACCTACCATGTTGACGCCGAGCTGCTTCATCACCGAGCGGCTGACCTCGGCGACGGTTACCTTGAGCGTCACCTGGTCGTCCCCGATGATCTGCAACAGGTTGACGATCTTCGAGGTCCGGCGCTCCTGGTCGGGGTTGTTGATGTCGACGCCGCCATTGACAGAGCCGCCGGCGGCGGTCTGCGAATACTGGCCGGTCGTCGCTTCGCCGCCGGACACGAAGATGGTTGCCAGGTCGACGGCGCGTTTGGCATCGAGGGGCGTGTCGACCATGCCCGTCAGGACGACGTTGTCGTTGAGGAGCTCGACCTTGATCTGCGAGGTCGGAATGAAGCGCTTCAGATAGTCTTCCAGCCCGGCGACGTCGCGCTCGACGGCCAGATCCAGGCTGACGATCTGCTCGCCATTGGGACCGAACACAAAGATGTTGGTCTCGCCGACCGCCTTGCCGAACAGGTAGATGCGCCGCGCCGTGCGGGTCACGGCATCGGCAACCGCCGGATTGGCGACAAGGATATCATAGGCGTCGCTCGGCAAGTCGATGACCACGGATTTATTGAGGCCGAGCTTGACGCGCTGCGTGGCGACGGAAGCCGACACGCCGGCACTCGCGGCCTTGGCTTCAACCGGTCCCGGAGCGCTGGTGCCGACGAGGAAAAAGCCGATCGCCGCGGCGGCCAGGAAGGGCAGCAGTTTACCGTTCAGCCTCATTTCCTTGCTCCCACCTCGGAAACCTCGCCTGACTTGATCAGGCGCACCGTTCCGCGCCGGCCATTGCCGTTGACCAGGTAGTCGGCTTCGTCCGTAATCTTTTCATGGATGTCGGTGATCGGGCGCAGCGCGAGCGTCAGACGGTCCGCCATCTGCTGCGCCACCGTGATGATCTCCGCCTGCTGCGGCGTCAGCTCCAAGGTCGCGGTCTGGCCGACCCTGGTCTTCTTGCCTTCCTCGTCTTCCTGGATGGTCTGGTCGATGGCCAGCACGCGGATGTTCTTGAGGATCGTCTCGGTGTTGAAGCCGCTGCCCCCATTGCCGGTGTCGGCGCGGCGGGTCATGATGACGTCGACGAAGTCGTTGGGCAGGATGAAGCCGCCGGCGGACGTGTCGGCCGATATCGCGGTCGCGACGGCGCGCATGCCGGAAGGCAGGATCGACGACATGAAGCTCTGCCCCTCGCCGACCAGTTTGGAGCGCCGCAAAGGTTCGCCCATATACATGGCGACGCGCGCGACCGAGCCCTTGAGCTTTTCGATCGCGTCAGGCTCGGCGGCGCGCGTGATGAAATTGGCGTTAACGCCGTCGGCCGGCCATTCTTCCCAGCTGATGTTGGTGCCGAGCTGGCTGCCCATCGGCACGTCGCCGGAAAGCACCAGCACATCCTGCAGCGCGATCGCCGGCTGTTTGGGCGCATCGACGACGACCTGAGGCGGCGGCGCCGCGACCATGTTCTTCGCCACATAGCCCGCGCTACCCGCCGCGACCGCAGCCACGCCCAGAATAATCAATCGGGATGCTGGCATTCGTCCGAAACCCTTCGCCTCAAGGCAAACCACCTCGCCAGGCCGGACTTTGCAGCTCCAATCGTCAAAACAAGGTTAATGCAATGCTTACGATCGTGATTAATTTAAGGTTTACTCAAATTGGATGGAACCGCCCGCCGTTAACAAAAAAGGCGGCGTGGGCCGCCTTGCGATCCAACAAAGGGTGCGGGGCGCTTGGGGGTCGCCGACATCAATGCCGCCCAAGTCTATGACGTGAGCCTCTGCAGTGCCCAGACCATCAGCGGCGAATCCGAGAAGGTGATCAGTCCACCCGCGCCCAGGGCGATGCCATATGGGATGCCGACGCTCTCGTCCGCGAAATGGCGCAGAAACCGGTTGTGGCCGGTGTACATGGGGAGCGGCGATTTCCGGTAAGCAAGTATTGCCAGCGTAAGCAGGCCGCCGATGAAAGCCGACGTCACCAGATAGCCGATCAAGTTGATGTTGAGGCCCATCCATAGAGCGGTCGCGGCCAGAAGCTTGGCGTCGCCGCCGCCCATGCCGCCGAGCGCAAAAAGGCCGAACGTCACCGCAAGTACGAGGGCGCCGGCAGCGAAATGCCAGCCATAGGTTGCCCAGTCCATACCGGTGAGCGGCGCGACAAGCGCGAATGTCGCCACCAACAGCACGGGAACACGGTTGGCGATCGTCATCGACAAGGTGTCCGAGACCGCAGCGAACAGCATGCAGAAGGGAAAGACGACGAAGATAACGGCTTGAAGCATCGATTACGGCGCGCTCATGGCAGTTCCGGCGGCATACTAGGCGCGCCGAATTAACGATCGATGAGGGCGGAGGATCAAAATCGGCCGACCGCAAGAAAAAGGGCCGCCAGTTGGCGGCCCTTTTTCTTGTTCGAAAGGCGCGATGCCTTGATCACGGAGACCCGGCGCCGTTAAGCGTGTTGGCAATGTTCTGGAACTTGGCGTTCAGCGAGGTGCCGAGCGCGCCAGCGCCGATCATGATGGCGAGCGCGATGAGAGCGGCGATCAGACCGTATTCGATGGCGGTTGCGCCGGATTCGTCTTTCACGAAACGTGCAATGAGATTAGACATTCGAGAGCTCCTACTCCACGTGTTACAGCACTTCCGTCAACTTCTCTTTGCGGTTGATCGGATGCCGCAAATCTAGGGAGAAGCCGTTTCAATCGGCTTAATAAACAGCCTTACCGATTCCTTTCCGGAGGCGAACCCGCTGCTTGGTTAACCGTGGCCTAAACATCGTCAGGGAGCTCGGTTCCCGGGAAACCGGCGCTTTTGCAATATTGCTAAAACAGCAAGCGTGCTCGACTCATGACACACCTGCAAGCCGATCCTTAATCATGCCAGGCCCCGCTTAACCGTTGCTTCACCAATCTCGTTCATGTTCCGTTGAAGAATCTGCCTGCGGGAGCGCTTCAATGACGTTGTCGAGATCGCTGTTTCCAGTCGCCGCGCTGCTGGCAACTGCCGCCTTGGTGATGCCGGCGAGCGCCGGCGCCGGCATAGAAGTCACCATGAACCAGGCGAAGATCGTCAAATTGTCGCGCGCCGCCGACACGGTCGTGATCGGCAATCCCGCGATCGCCGACGCCTCGGTGCAGGACGCCTCGACCATCGTTCTCACCGGCAAGGGCTTCGGCGTCACCAATATGGTCGTGCTCGATTCCGACGGCAGCCCGATCATCGATGAGCAGGTGACGGTCGTGCGACAGGCCGCCTCCTCCGTACGCATCTACAGACGCGCCGAAGTCCAGACCATGTCCTGCACGCCCTATTGCGAGAGCGCGTTCAAGAGCGAGGCCGAGAAGGCTTCCGAAGCCGAAATGAGCGCCGGGCACTGAGCCCTGCGAGGGGCGAACCCCACGGGCATTAAAGACAGCTTAAAGCTTGCCAGGCGAATTTAACGATCATCCAAACCGGAACTCAATGGGTTTTCGCTAACCTTGCCGCCGGTACCGCAAGGGGATCGGCAGGAACGCGATATGAGCAAGGATGCCACATCCGGCAACGGCACGGACAGCGAGGTGCGCGCCAAACCGCGGCCCGGCTTTTTCAGCGATAGGCGCGGCAGCACGGCGATGGAATTCGCGATGCTGGCCATACCGTTCGCGCTTCTCGTCTTCGCCATCCTCGAGAGCTGCATTTCGTTCGCCGGCCAGGAGGTGATGGCCAACGCCACCGACGATGTTGCTCGCCAGCTGCGAACCGGGCAGTTGCAGAGGACGAACGTCACCGAAGCCTCCATCAAGCAGCTGATCTGCAGCAGGCTAGAGATCATGGTGGCCAAGGACTGCCCGGGATTGCTCGTCGATTTACGCGAGTATCCGAGTTTCGCCGACGCCGCCACGGCGGGCTTCAAGATCGTCGACGGCGACATCGTGCTGGTGCAAGGCACCAACTCGATGACCTTCACGGTCTCGCCGGGACTGGCGGAGTCCATCAACATGTTGCGAGTGTTCTACAAATGGCCGGTGATGACCGATTTCCTGGCCAAGTCGATGGCCAATCTGAAAGACGGCAACACGCTGCATTTCGCATCGGTGACCTGGCAGAACGAACCATTCGACGACAATTGAGGCTGCTCGACGGCTAAAGCCGCGGCGTGGAGGACGATATGCATAGTGCGGGGGCACTCAGGGGGATTTCGCCGAAGGTGGAGCGGTTTTGCCGCGATCGCCGCGGCGTCGCGGCGATCGAGTTCGCGTTCATCGTTCCGGTGCTGCTCATCATGTATTTCATCACGATGGAAGCCTCGCAGGCCATCGAGACCAGCAAGAAGGTCAGCCGCATCGGCAGCATGGTCGCGGATCTCGTCACGCAGCAGCAGACCGTCCAGAAGGCCAACCTCGATGCCATCATGAAGATCGGCACATCGACGCTGCAGCCTTACAACCGTTCGTTGCCGACGATCATCATCACAGGAATACAGATCACGGACGAAGCGTCGCCCCAGGTGCAGGTTGCCTGGTCGCGCAAGCTGGTGGGCGCCACCTACAGCGCCGACGCGGCCGTGAACTCGATCACCACCGTGCCGGCGACGCTGAAAATCCGCAACACCTTCCTGGTCCGCGTTGAGAGCGACCTCGGCTACAAACCCATCATCACCTGGTCCGCCAGCAATTCGCAGGGGCTCGGGCTGACCTCGGCTTTCAGCAACATATCGATGAGTGAAACCTACTATCTGAGGCCCCGCCGGAGTCCGACGATACCTTGCGGCGACTGCTGACACGCTATTCCTGCCCCGCCCTATCCTGCCGCACGATCGCCACCGCCATCGCATAATCCCTCCGCTCGGCCGGCGCAAAACCGCCGGAATGCACCCGCTCCAGCAGGTCGTACACATCGGGCGTCTGTGACTTGAGATTGGTCAGGAAGACCGTCAGCCGGCGCTTTGCCTCGGGGTCGAGATCGCTGCGGACGGCGTGCGGGCCGTAGCGCAAAAGGCCCGAGATCCACAACACGCGAAGCGACGCCTCAGGGATACCGGCCGCCTCCAGCCGCGCGACCGTGCCGTCGGAATGGCTGGGCTGGCCATCGGAAGCGGCCGGCTCCCAGCCGAACAGGGCGTCCGCCTCGCCGCCGGCCAGCATCGTCTCGGCCGCGGTGGCCGAGGCGGCACGCTCCAGGAAGGGCGAATCCCGCGCGATCTTGACGCCTTCGGCCGAGAGCGCCGCCAGCGGCAGCAACGCGCCGCCGACATTCTCGGCCGGCGCGATCGCGATCCGGTGCGCAGCCATGGCGGCGAGGTCCGGAAGCCTGCCGTCGCGCGTCACCAGGACGGAACGGATGCCGACGGCGCCGTCGGCATCGATCGGCGCTACCAGAGGTTCGACACAGCCGCAGCGCTCCGAAGCCGTGGCATAGGCGAGAGCCGAATAGACCGCGTATTGCACACGTCCGCTCGCCTGCGCCTCGATCAGCGCCGCGTAGTCGCGCGCAACGACGAACTCGACCTTCATGCCGAGCGCATTGGCATAGGCGTCGGTCAAGCGCGCGAGCCCGGGAACGGTGTTGCCGCCGCCCGGTTCAGCGACGACGCCGATGCGGAATGTGCCGATGTCGTCACGCCAGTCGGCGCGGGCCGGCCAGGAGGCAACGCCGAACGCCGCGAGAGCGGCCGCGCACATTTTCACGGCGTGCCCCGCCGCGGTTTTGCTGCGCCTTGCCATATCCCCTTCGCTCCCGCCGCATCCGCGTCTCGCCGCAACCATGACGCCAAGCCGTTGCGGTTTGGTTTCCGATTTGCCAATACCGCCGGGGAACCTTATGTCTGGTTGTCGGGACTGACAACAAAGATACCCATGGCGCGCGCGTTCCTGTTTGTTCTCGATTCTTTCGGCATCGGCGGCGCGGCCGACGCCGAACGCTATGGGGATGCCGGCGCGGACACGTTCGGACACATAGTCAAGGCCTGCGCCGACGGCCGCGCCGACAGGCAAGGGCTGCGCGGCGGACCGCTCGCGGTGCCCAACATGATGTCGCTTGGGCTTGGCCTGGCGGCGCGAACTGCGACGGGACTCGGCATCGACGCGCCGCTGGTTGCCTCGGCCTTCCATGGCGCCGCCCAGGAAGTGTCGAGCGGCAAGGATACGCCCTCCGGCCACTGGGAGATCGCCGGCCTGCCGGTGCGTTTCGATTGGGGCTATTTTCCCGATACAGTGCCGGCCTTCCCGGCCGAGCTGACCGACGCGATCGTCCGCGAAGGCAAGCTGCCTGGCATCCTCGGCAATTGCCATGCGCCCGGAACCGCGATCATAGAGCGGCTCGGCGAAGAGCATATCCGTACCGGCAAGCCGATCTGCTACACCTCGGTGGACTCCGTATTGCAGATCGCCGCGCATGAAACGCATTTCGGCCTGGAGCGGCTCTATGAGCTTTGCCTCACGGTGCGCCGGCTTGTCGATCCGCTCAAGATCGGGCGCGTGATCGCGCGGCCGTTCGTGGGCGAGACGCCCGCTACGTTCCAGCGCACCCACAATCGCCGCGACTATGCAGTGCCGCCGCCGGAGCCGACCCTGCTCGACCGGCTGGCCGGGCGCGGTAGCAAGGTCATCGCCGTCGGGAAGATCGGCGACATCTTCGCTCATCGCGGCATTTCGGAAGTGCGCAAGGCCGGCGGCAACATGGCGATGTTCGACAAGGCGCTCGGCGCCATGGACGACGCCCGCGACGGCGATCTGGTCTTTGCCAATTTCGTCGATTTCGACACCGAGTTCGGCCACCGGCGCGATGTCGCCGGCTATGCCGCGGCGCTCGAAGCCTTCGACCGCCGGCTGCCGGAGGCGCTGTCGCGCATCGGGCCGGGAGACCTTCTGATCCTCACCGCCGACCATGGCAACGATCCGACCTGGCCCGGCACCGACCATACGCGCGAACGCGTTCCGGTGATCGGCATCGGGCCAGGGCTGAAGGGCGGCGACATCGGGCTCAGGCCGACCTTCGCCGATATCGGCGAAACCGTCGCGGATCATCTCGGCCTGGCAACCGGTCGCCATGGAACATCCTTCCTCGCAACGATAGGCGGACATGCCTGAGTTGCCTGAAGTCGAGACGGTCCGGCGCGGACTGCAACCGGTCCTGCAAGGGGCGAGGCTCGTCAAGGTCGAGGCACGCAGGCCCGACCTTCGCTTTCCTTTTCCCGAGCGCTTTTCGGAGCGGCTTACCGGCAAGACCGTGACCGCACTTGGCCGGCGCGCCAAATACCTGACGATGCATATCGAAAACGGCCCGGTTCTCATCTGCCATCTCGGCATGTCGGGATCGTTCCGAGTCGAGACAGCCGGGAGCAGCGACATACCTGGCACCTTCCATCACGAGCGCTCGAAAAGCACGGCGCATGACCATGTCTTGTTCGACGTCGCCTCGACAACCGGCGAGCGATCGCGCGTCATCTTCAACGATCCGCGCCGCTTCGGCTTCATGCTGTTTGCCGAAGGGCCGCCGGACACACATCCGATGCTGGCGGGGCTCGGCATCGAGCCAACCGGCAACGCGCTCGACGGCCCCCTGCTCGCCTCGCTGCTGAAGGATCGCAGGTCCCCGCTCAAGGCAGCGCTGCTCGACCAGCGGCTGATCGCCGGGCTCGGCAATATATATGTCTCGGAAGCGCTGTGGCGCGCCGGCCTGTCGCCGCTGCGCGAAGCCGGCACCATTGCTAGGTCGGCCAAGAAGGCGAAACAGCAAAGCGAACGCCTCGCCGGGGCGATCCGCTCAGTCATCGCCGATGCGATCGCCGCCGGCGGCTCCTCGCTGCGCGACTATGTCCAGGCCGACGGATCGCTCGGCTATTTCCAGCATTCCTTCGCGGTCTATGACCGCGAGGGAGAGCCATGCCCGAAGCCGGGTTGCCGCGGCCATATCGAACGCATCGTGCAAAGCGGCCGCTCGACCTTCTATTGCCGGACCTGTCAGCGGTAAGCTAGGAACGGTAACGATCAACCCATTGCCGCGGAAGGAGGCGAACCCATGGCCTATGAAACCATTCTCGTGGAAACACGCGGCAAGGTCGGGCTGATCACGCTGAACCGGCCCAAGGCGCTCAATGCGCTGAACTCGCAAGTCCTTGGCGAGGTCGTGGCGGCGGCGGGGGCGTTCAACGCCGATCCCGCGATCGGCGCGATGGTGCTCACGGGCTCGGAAAAGGCGTTTGCCGCGGGCGCTGACATCAAGGAAATGCAGGCGATGTCCTTCGCTGACGCCTACACGCAGGACTTCTTTGTCGGTTGGGAGGAATTCACGCGCACGCGCAAGCCTGTCATCGCGGCGGTCGCGGGCTATGCGCTCGGCGGCGGCTGCGAGCTGGCCATGATGTGCGACTTCATAATCGCCGCCGACAATGCCAAGTTCGGCCAGCCCGAAATCACGCTCGGCGTCATGCCGGGCATGGGCGGATCGCAGCGGCTGACCCGCTTCGTCGGCAAGTCGAAGGCGATGGACATGTGCCTGACCGGGCGGATGATGGACGCGGCCGAAGCCGAGCGGAGCGGGCTGGTATCGCGGGTGGTGCCGGTCGCAGAGCTCATTGAGGAAGCCCTGAAGGCGGCGGCGAAGATCGCCGAGTTCTCGCTGCCGTCGGTGATGATGACCAAGGAGGCCGTCAACCGTGCTTACGAGACGACGCTCGCCGAAGGGCTCCGCTTCGAACGCCGCCTTTTCCATTCGCTGTTTGCGCTCGACGACCAGAAAGAAGGCATGGCCGCCTTCGTCGAGAAGCGGAAGCCGAATTTCACCAACCGCTAGGCCATGCCGCCGATGACAGAAAGCGGATGACGACGCGCCGTGTTTTCAGTCTCCAAAAAGACTGCCCAGTGGCGTTGACGCGCCGGAAAAGCTGAACTATAAGGCGCACCAACCGAGGCGGCCCTGTGGCTGCCCGTTTGTTTTTTGCGCCCTGCGGCATCCCGTTGGCGCTCACCAGATCAGAAGAGAGGCATCATGGCCAATACGTCCTCGGCCAAAAAGGCAACGCGCAAGATCGCCCGCCGCGCGGCGGTCAATAAGAACCGCCGCTCGCGCGTCCGCACCTATATCCGCAAGGTCGAAGAGGCGCTGGCCGCCGGCGACAAGGCCGCGGCAGTAGAAGCCTTCAAGGCGGCGGAGCCGGAATTGATGCGCGCCGCCACCAAGGGCGTCGTCCACAAGAACACGGCTTCCCGCAAGGTCTCGCGACTCGCTCAGCGCGTCAAGACGCTGTCGGCCTGACCGACATAATCCTCGATCCATCGATGTGGAACCCGGTCGCACAGGCCGGGTTTTTTCGTTTGCCGGCAAGTACTTAAAAAATTTACTCGTGAGCAACGCTTGTGGCGCGAATCCAGCGCCAGTAATGTTTTGCCGGCATATTCAGCGCCGCTGATATCGGCACGCCCTCCCCGCGGCAGCTGCCCAAATTTGCCTGTCAAGAAATCAGTAGTTTTTTCATGGACTTACGGCGGGTCATCCACAGCTTGTTCAACTCACGGTCAGGCTAAAGGGGAGAAGTAGCTGTCAAGAGAATTATTTCAGAATATTTCGCTTCGGCCGGCCTTTTTCATATTCGCCGGAAAAGGGTTTGAATCACAATGGCTTTGTCAAAACGCGCCGTCCGGACACCCGATTTCAAGCCCTGTCCGGTAACCAGATTCGTTAAAAAACCGTTAGATGTGGCCTTGCCCTATCCACAGCGATTTCGGTAATGTCCATCCATCGAAGGGACGGGCTCTAGCCCCTAACCTAGCCTGAATCGGCCAGCACAAAATGGCAGAATTCATGACGTGGAGCAATTCCGCGTGCGGCTTGGTTTGTCTCTTCGGTGCGGGTAGGGGACTGGCGTAATTGTACATGGCAGTCGATGTCTCGCCGGCGTTTCGCCGGAGGGTGGCGTATTGCCTTGTCTTTGTCGAAAGCCGGCGTGCGGAGCCGGCAGTCGGTCCCTTGCGCGAGTTGCGACGATCGTTGCCGGCGGCGGCAGCGGCAGCGCGGCAAAATGAGGTCGCCGGACCAAGGATGCAGGAGGCGCATCCCCGGCGGAAAAAGGGTACGAGAAGACAAAGGGACTTGATCATGCAGAGCGGCATCGAGAGGGAGATAGCGGGCGAGCTCCCATTTCCAGCAACTTTTGTCGAAGGGCGCGACGCGGTGCCATCCAGCGACGCGGAACAGAAGTTCGAACGGGTCAAGGCTCAGCTGAAGGCGCGCCTTGGAGCAGAGGTCTATTCGAGCTGGTTCGGTCGCATGAAGGTCGCCGAGGCCTCCCGCGGTGTTGTCCGTATCTCCGTGCCGACAGCTTTCCTGCGGTCCTGGATCAACGGCCACTATCTCGAGCTCATCGCTGAGCTGTGGCGGCATGAGGATCCGGACGTCCTCAAGATCGAGATCGTCGTGCGCACCGCCACGCGCCAGGGGCGCAATCATGTCGAGCCGGAAGTGGCGCCGGCGCGCAAGATGACAAAGCAGACGCACACCGCGCTCGCCAACGGCACCGCGAGCGCCGGGCGCGTGGAACAACGGGCGCCGGCACCGCGCCCGGGCGCGCCCGCGGAACCGGAGTTCCGCCACAATGTGCTGGGGTCGCCGCTCGACCCGCGCTACACATTCAGCTCCTTCATCGAGGGGCCGTCGAACAGAGTGGCCTTCGCGGCGGCGAGGGCGGTGGCGGAATCGCAGTCGAGCGCGGTGCGTTTCAACCCGCTTTTCCTGCATGCGACCGTCGGGCTCGGCAAGACGCACCTGCTGCAGGCGATCGCCGCGGAATCGCTGAGGCACAACCCGAAGTCGCGCGTCGTCTACCTGACCGCGGAATATTTCATGTGGCGCTTCGCCACCGCGATCCGGGACAACAACGCGCTGACGCTGAAAGAGCAGCTGCGCGACATCGATCTCTTGATCATCGACGACATGCAGTTCCTGCAGGGCAAGTCGATCCAGCACGAATTCTGCCACCTCATCAACATGCTGCTCGACAGCGCCAAACAGGTCGTGGTCGCGGCCGACCGGCCGCCATCGGAACTGGAATCGCTGGAGCCGCGCGTGCGTTCGCGGCTGAATGGCGGCGTGGCGCTGGAAATGTCGGCGCCGGATTTCGCCATGCGGCTCGGCATGCTGAAGCTGCGCCGCGCCATCGCCAAGACCGATGATGCCTCGCTCGACATCTCGGACGAAATCCTGGAGCATGTCGCGAGCACGGTGACCGGCAGCGGGCGCGAGCTCGAAGGCGCCTTCAACCAGCTTCTGTTCCGCCAGTCCTTCGAGCCGCAAATCACCATCGACCGCATCGACGAGATCCTCGGTCATATCTACCGTTCCGGCGAGCCGAAGCGGGTGCGCATCGAGGACATCCAGCGCATCGTGGCCCGCCACTACAACGTGTCGAAGACGGAGCTTCTGTCCAACCGGCGCACGCGCACGATCGTCAAGCCGCGGCAGGTGGCGATGTATCTGTCGAAAGTGATGACGCCACGCTCGTTGCCGGAGATCGGGCGGCGCTTTGGCGGCCGCGACCACACGACCGTGCTGCATGCCGTACGCAAGATCGAGGACCTTTCGGGCGGGGACAACACGCTGGCGCAGGAACTCGAACTGCTCAGAAGGCTGATCAACGACCAGGCCTGAGGGAGTGCAGAAATAGTCGGGCGACGTACTTCGCCGGCTTTATCCCCAGAAAGCCCGCGCCGCCGGCCGTAACCGGTGCCGCGGGCTTGCGTTCGCAGGCTTTTTACTGTCAGCTTACGGAGATTCTGGAAGCCTTTCAGGGCTTTCGCGGGATGCCGCCTGCCGGTGACCCGTTCATTCATTGAAGCGAGCCTGTTTCGTCATGCGTGTTATCCTGGAACGGTCAAATCTCCTGAAGTCCCTCAACCACGTCCACCGCGTGGTCGAGCGGCGCAACACCATACCGATCCTGTCCAACGTGCTGCTCAGCGCCGAGGGCGCCAGCCTCGAGATGAAGGCGACGGACCTCGACCTCGAAGTGACGGAGGCGACCCCCGCCAAAGTCGAGCGTGGCGGCGCGACGACGGTGCCGGCACATCTGCTCTACGATATCGTGCGCAAGCTTTCAGACGGCGCCGAGGTGATGTTGAAGACGGATGAGGACGGCAACGCGATGACCGTCACGTCCGGCCGTTCGAGCTTCCGTCTGCAGTGCCTGCCGCAATCCGACTTCCCTGAGCTTTCGGCCGGTTCGTTCTCGCATATCTTCCGGCTGGAATCGGCGGCGCTCAAGGGGCTGATCGACAAGACCCAGTTCGCCATCTCCACCGAGGAGACGCGCTATTATCTCAACGGCATCTTCCTGCACACGCATGAGGTGGGCGGTAAACTGAAGCTGCGCTCGGTGGCGACCGACGGACACCGCCTGGCGCGCGCCGAGATCGACGCACCGGCGGGCTCGGAAGGCATGCCCGGCATCATCATCCCGCGCAAGACGGTGAGCGAACTGCAGAAACTGGTCGACGATCCCGATGTGGCGGTGACCACCGAACTGTCGGATACCAAGATCCGCTTCACCATCGGCAGCGTCGTTTTGACCTCGAAGCTGATCGACGGGACCTTCCCCGATTATCAGCGCGTCATCCCGACCGGCAACGACAAGAAGCTGATCATCGACCGCCAGAGCTTCGCCGCGGCGGTGGATCGCGTTTCGACCATTTCCTCCGAACGCGGCCGGGCGGTGAAACTGTCGATCAATGACGGCCAGCTCACCTTAGCCGTCAACAACCCCGACTCTGGCAGCGCCACCGAGGAACTGGCGGCCGACTATTCGTCGGACCCGATCGAGATCGGCTTCAACGCCAAATACCTGCTCGATGTCGCCGCCCAGCTCACCGGTTCCGAGGCCAAGTTCATGCTGGCCGATGCCGGTTCGCCGACGCTGATCCATGACATGGCCGACGAAACCGCGCTCTATGTGCTGATGCCGATGCGGGTGTAGCTTGAACGAGCCTCGCATGTCGCCGTGACCGAGGATAACAGACAACTTCGGCAGCAAAGCTATATAAGTAAGTTGACGCTTACCAATTTCCGCAACTACGCGGCGCTTTCGCTCGACCTTGCGCCCGGCGCGGTGGTGTTGTCGGGCGATAATGGCGCGGGCAAGACCAATCTCCTGGAAGCGATCTCATTCCTGACTCCCGGCCGGGGCCTGCGCCGCGCGCCCTATGCGGATGTTGCGCGCGAAGGCGGCGATGGCGGCTTTGCCTTGTATGCGCGCATCGAAGGACCGGAAGGCCAGGTCGAGATCGGCACCGGCATTTCCGGCGGCGACACCGCTGGCGAAGGCGGCAGGAAGGTGCGGATCAACGGTGCGCCGGCGCGATCGGCCGAGGATATGCTGGAATGGCTGCGGGTCGTCTGGCTGACGCCGGCGATGGACGGGCTGTTTCCCGGGCCGGCGGCGGACCGTCGCCGCTTCCTCGACCGTCTGGTGCTGGCCATCGACCCCGGCCATGGCCAGCGCGCGCTCGACTATGAGAAAGCCATGCGCGGCCGTAACCGTCTGCTTACCGAGGGCTCCCGCGACGGCGCCTGGTTCGACGCGATCGAGACGCAGATGGCCGAGACCGGGGTGGCGATCGCCGCGGCGCGGACCGAGCTGGTGCGGCTGCTTGCCGCCATGATCGACAGATTGCCCGGTAGTGGGCCGTTTCCGCAGGCCGACATCAGCCTTGCCGGCGACCTGGAGAGCGAGGTCGCCGTCGCGCCGGCCGTCGATGTCGAGGAGCGCTTCCGCCGCGCGCTTGCCAACGGCCGCGAGCGCGATCGTGCCGCTGGCCGCACGCTGGACGGTCCGCACCGCTCCGATCTCCTGGTGCGGCACCGGCCGAAGTCGATGCCGGCGGAACTGTGCTCGACCGGCGAGCAGAAGGCGCTGCTGGTCGGCATCGTGCTGTCGCATGCCAGGCTGACCGGCGAGATGTCGGGACTGACGCCGATCCTTCTCCTGGACGAGATCGCCGCGCATCTTGACGCGGGCCGGCGCGCGGCGCTGTTCTCGATCCTGGAAGAACTGAACTGCCAGGCCTTCATGACCGGTACGGATGCCGCCTTGTTCTCGAGCCTTGTCGGCCGGGCGCAGTTCCTGACAGTCGATTACGGCAGCGTCGGACCGACGGCCAGCTCTTGACGCGACCGACGTGCATGACAGGGCTTCGCTTTGCATTGGCGGGACGAGGCTTCGCCTCGCACATGCATGACAAGATTTTCTCACCGCTATAAGGTCCAGCCATGACCGACGCCGCCCTGACCGACGAAGAGCTCGAACGCTATGCCCGCCACATCGTGCTGCCGGAGATCGGCGGGCCGGGCCAGCAGAAGCTGAAACGGGCGCGGGTGCTGGTGATCGGCGCCGGCGGACTCGGTGCGCCGGTGCTGGAATATCTTGCCGCCGCCGGCGTCGGCACGCTTGGCATCGTCGACGACGACACCGTTTCGCTGTCCAACCTGCAGCGGCAGGTGATCCATGGCAGCGACACGATCGGCATGGCCAAGACCGACAGCGCCGCAGCGGCGATCATGCGCATCAACCCCAACGTCGCGGTGGAATCGCATAGCCTGAGGCTGACGGAACAGAACGCCCCTGCCCTCGTCGCCCGTTACGATGTCGTTGTCGACGGCTCCGACAATTTCGAAACGCGCTACGCCGCCGCTGATGCCTGCGCCAGTGAGAAGAAACCCCTCGTCACGGCCGCCGTCGGCCGCTTCGACGGCTCGGTGACGGTGTTGAAGCCGTTCGAGACAGGCGCGGACGGCAAACGCAATCCGAGCTATCGCGATCTGTTTCCGGAAGCTCCGCCCGAAGGGCTGGTGCCGTCCTGCGCCGTTGCCGGCATCGTCGGCGCGCTGACGGGCGTCATCGGCACGCTGGAGGCGATGGAAGCGGTCAAGTTGATCACCGGCATAGGTGAGCCGCTGATCGGCCGGCTGCTGCTCTATGACGGGCTCACGGCCCGCTTCGACACTATCCGCTACAAGGCCGTCTGAGCGCATGGACCAGACCGTCGGCATATCCATAACCGGCCTTCCGGCGGATTTCGACCGGTGGGACGACCTGCTCGCGCTGGTCCGGCGCGCCTTCGCCTATATGGACGGGGTCATCGACCCGCCCTCCTCAGCGCATCTTTTGACCGCCGATACGCTTGCAGAGAAGGCGAAGCGGGAAGCGGGATTTCTGGCTCTCGAGAACGGCCGCATCGTCGGCTGCGTCTTCGCGCTGGAGCGGGCGCGGGATTTCTATGTCGGGAAGCTCGCGGTCGAGCCGCGGCTCCAGGGCCAGCGCATCGGAACCCGGCTGATGCGGGCGGTCGAGGATCTTGCCCGCGAACGCGGCAAGGATGCGATCGAGCTGCAGACCCGCATCGAGCTGACGGCAAACCATGCGGCCTTCGCCCGGCTCGGCTTTCGCGAGACCGAGCGTACGGCGCATGAGGGCTATGCCAGGCCGACCTCCATCACCATGCGTAAGGTGCTGCCTTGAGCCTTTCGCTCAGCCCGGAAGAACAGGCGATCGCCGCCAGGCAGGATGGCGCGGGCATGGCGATGCGCATCGTCGCCGAAAGCGCCCGGCTGCTCGGCGCGCCGCGGCTGATCCCGATCGCCTCCACGCATATCGACGGCGCGCTGTATCACGGCGACTCCGGCACGCTGTTCGCCGAAAAACTGGTCGAAGGCGGCGCGAAGGTCGTGGTCCGCTCGACGCTCAATCTCGGTGCGCTCGATCTGATGGGGTGCTCGCGCATCCGGCTGGAGGAGCCGCAGCGCAGCATGGCGCGGCGGATGATGGAGGCCTATCGCAAGCTCGGCTGCGAGCAGAGCTGGACCTGCGCGCCCTATCAGGCCGGACACAGGCCCGCGCTCGGCAGCGATGTCGCCTGGGGCGAGTCCAATGCGGTCGTCTTCTGCAATTCGGTGCTGGGGGCCCGCACCAACCGCTATGGCGATTTCCTGGACATTGCCTGCGCCATCACCGGCCGTGCGCCGGATTACGGCCTGCATCGGCCCGACAACCGCCGGGCGCGGCTCGTTTTCGATGTCTCGCACCTCTCGCCTTCCTTCCTTGGCTCGGAGATCGCCTGGCCTATCCTGGGAAGCCTTTATGGCCGCGAGGTGGGCAACGCGATCGTGTGTCGTCACCGGCGTGACCGCCCATCCCGGCGAAGACGCGCTGAAAGCCTTCGGCGCGGCGGCCGCCTCGTCCGGCGCCGTCGGCCTGTTCCACATTGCCGGCGTGACGCCCGAAGCGCCCGACGTCGAAGCCATTCTGGCCGGACCGGAGCCGGAAGCGGTGATCCGCGTGACGACCGACATGGTTGCCAAGGCCCGCGCGGGCCTGTCGACCGCCGCGGCGACCGAAAGCATCGACGCGGTGGCGATCGGCAGCCCGCATCTGTCGAGCGCCGAGTTCGACAGCCTGGAGCGCCTGATCGCCGGGCGTCGGCTCGCTGTGCCGATCTATGCCTGCACCGGCCGCCACGCGCTCGCCCTGCTGGAGCGGGACGGCCGGCGAAAGAGGCTCGAGGCAAGCGGCGTCGTCATCGTCGTCGACACATGCGTGGTGGTTACGCCGATCATGCCGGAGCTCGGCAACGGCGTGCTGATGACCAATTCGGGCAAGTTCGCCCATTTACGCGCCGGGCAACACCGGCTATGCGGTGCTCTATGCCTCGCTCACCGACTGTGTCGAAAGCGCGGTGCTGGGCAAGCCGGTCTTCACGGATATCGCCGCATGAGCGCGACATCCGAAATCCTGGTGCCGGGCAAAGCGGGCGAAGGCGAAGCGCTGGTGCTGACGGCGCCGATCAGCTTCTGGGGCGGCGTCGACCCGAAAACAGGCCGCATCGCCGATGTTCGCCATCCGCAGCATGGCGAGGTCATTGCCGGCCGCGTGCTGTTCCTGCCGGGCACGATCGGGTCGTCGTCGGCTTCGGCGGTGCTGATGGAGCTCGTCCACAACGGCCGGGCGCCGGCCGCCCTGGTGCTGCACGAACCGGACGCCATCCTGCTGCTCGGCCTGATCGTCGCCCGGGAAATGGGCTGGGGAACGCCGATGGCGGTCCGGCTTGGCCGAGATGCGTTCGAGACCTATGGCGGCAGGGTGAGAATAGCCGAGGATGGCGCTCTCACCGTCTCCGGCGAATAAGCCTCAGGTCCTGAGCGGCAGGACACGATCCGGTGGGCGGTGGCCGTCGAAGAAGGCGCGGATGTTGATGATCACCTTCTCGCCCATGTCGATGCGGCCCTCGAGCGTGGCCGAGCCCATATGCGGCAGCAGAACGACCTTGCCCTTGTGTGCCAGGCGCAGCAGCTTGCTGTTCAGCGCCGGTTCGTGCTCGTAGACGTCGAGGCCGGCTCCGGCGATCTTGCCGTCATGGATGAGCTTGATCAGTGATTCCTCGTCGATGATGTCGCCGCGCGCGGTGTTGACGATATAGGCCGAAGGCTGCATCAGCGCGAGGCGACGGCCGGACAAAAGGTGGAACGTTGCCGGCGTCGACGGGCAGTTGACCGAGATGATGTCCATGCGGGCCAGCATCTGGTCGAGGCTTTCCCAGTAGGTCGCCTCCAGCTCCTCCTCGACCGTCGGCAGCACGCGGTGCCGGTTGTGGTAGTGGATCGACAGGCCGAAGGCCTTGGCCCGCCTGGCGACCGCCGTGCCGATGCGGCCCATGCCGACGATGCCGAGCCGCTTGCCCCAGATGCGCCGGCCGAGCATCCAGGTCGGCGACCAGCCGGCCCATTTCTTCTCGCCGGTCAGCACACTGGCACCTTCGGCGAGCCTGCGCGGCACGGCGAGCATCAGCGCCATGGTCATGTCGGCGGTGTCTTCCGTGAGCACATTCGGCGTGTTGGTGACCGTGATGCCCTTCTTGGCGGCCGCCGCGACATCGATCTTGTCGACGCCGTTGCCGAAATTCGCGATCAGCTTGAGGTTCTCGCCCGCCTGGGCGATCAGCGCGGCATCGATATGGTCGGTGATGGTAGGGACCAGCACATCGGCTTCCTTGACCGCAGCGACCAGCTCGGGCTGTGTCATCGGCCGATCCTCGACATTCAGCCTTGCATCGAACAGCTCGCGCATGCGTGTTTCGACCGGATCGGGCAGCTTGCGCGTGATGACGACGAGGGGCCGTTTTTTGCCTGCCATTTTATCCCCGAAGCTTCCTAGATCAGAATGACGTTTCGTTGAATCGTCATCCTGATCCTACTCTTTTTTGGAGCATGATCTTTTCCGAAAACCGGTTCCCACTTTTCGGGGTCGTGCTCTCGAAACCGATCTCGTTGAGACCTCCTTAACCAAGACCGGCGAAACTTGTAGCCAGTCGCGGCATCAGCCCACTCCTGTAACAAGCGGTGCCGCCGAAGACAAAGAAAAAGGGGCGCTCATCCCGACGGACCGGCGCCGAAAGGAACGAAAGTGTCTGGTTTCGCGTCGCTTCGCCTGGCCTTCAGCGCAGCCATTCTCGGCGCCCTGCTTTGCGCGCCGCAGGCTTTGGCGCAAAGCGCGGCAGCACCCGCCCAAACCATAACGCTCGGGCCGAGCGGCCTGCCGCTGCCGCGCTTCGTCAGCCTGAAGCCGGCCCGGGTCAATTCGCGCGTCGGCCCCGGCGCCAATTATTCCGTCAACTGGATGTATCTGAAGGCCGGCCTGCCGATGGAAGTCATCCAGGAATTCGACACCTGGCGCCGCGTGCGCGATGCCGACGGCTCGGAGGGCTGGATCAATCAGTCGCTGCTTTCCGGCCGCCGCACCGCGATTGTCGCGCCCTGGCAGCGCGGCAAGGGCGGGCGAATCAACCTGCTAGACGAACCCGACAAGGACGCCGGTGTCGTCGCCATTATCGAGCCGGGCGTGATCGGATCGATCAAGAAATGCGACGGCCAATGGTGCGAGATGACCTTCGATGGCCACACCGGCTGGATGGCGCAGTCGCAGGTGTGGGGCGCCTATCCCGGCGAGAAGGTCAAGTAAGATTTGTCGATAATCGGACGAAGCCCGGCCTGACCTCGGTCTCGACCGAGCCTAACCGGCCGCGCCTTTGCGCTCGCGCCCGATACGGCCGAGATGCGTATCCTGAAAACCGGTGGGTAATTTCAGGCCGTAGCCGAGGGCACGGTCGATGGCGATGTGCGTGATCCAGATGAGCGCCACGGCGGTGGTGACCGGCCCGGCGAGCAACGCGCCCGCAAGCAGAAGCACGAGCGGAGCAATCAGGATATGCAAGGCATTGTAGGTGACCGCGCCGACGCGGGGCCCGGCGAGATAGCCCAGCATCGACAGGTCCGGCACAAGGATGAGCAGCGCAAACAGCCACCATGAAAAGCCGAACATTGCGTAGCAAACGATAGCCAACGCAGCGATGGTGGCCCATTCAAACCGGACAATCAGGTCGACGGGCCGCATCGCCACGGGATCAGTCGTCGCGTTTCGGGCGAAGCCTCACGACGATGTCGACATTGGCGATTTCCATGCCCTCCGGCGGTGCCGGCAGGTTGGAGACGGTGACCGGCCCGCTTTCGATGTCGAAAATGCGGTTCTCGCCTTCGATGTAGAAGTGATGGTGATCGGACGTGTTGGTGTCGAAATAGGTTTTCGAGCCTTCGACCGCGAGGATACGCAGCAGGCCGGCCTGGGTGAACTGGTGAAGCGCGTTGTAGACCGTCGCCAGCGAAACCGGCACGCCGGCGGCGATCGCCTCCTCGTGCAGTTCCTCGGCCGAAAGGTGGCGGTCGCCCTTGGCGAAAAGCAGATCGGCCAGCGCAATGCGCTGGCGCGTCGGCCTCAGGCCGGCTTCACGAACCCGCTTGTCCACAGCGACATTTTCCTTCCGGTGGCCCGAATCCATCTCTTCGCGTCGAAGCTTGCTGCCCAGCCCATCAACAGGTCCAGAATGGCAAAAAGACGTCAAATGCCAAAACCGGACATCAGCAGACATATATTCTGTAGTCCGAATGCGATCAATAGCGCGCATTGACCCGGGCAGGCGCACGGGTTAAGCGCAAACGCCGGTTTCCGGCCGCAAACAGAGTGTGTTAGGAAACCAACGAGAAGGGCGCCCTGCCGCCCGCGAAGAACACGGGGACAGAAATTTGATGGCGGGTCAAAAGTCCAGCTACGATTACGAGGAACTGCTTGCCTGCGCCCGCGGCGAGCTGTTCGGACCGGGCAATGCCCAGCTGCCCTACCCACCGATGCTGATGTTCGACCGCATCACCGAGATCAGCGAGACCGGCGGCGCTTTCGACAAGGGCTTCATCCGCGCCGAATTCGATATCAAGCCGGATCTTTGGTTCTTTGCCTGCCACTTCATCGGCAACCCGATCATGCCGGGCTGCCTCGGCCTCGACGCCATGTGGCAGTTGACCGGTTTCTATCTCGGCTGGCTGGGCGAACCCGGCAAGGGCATGGCGCTTTCGACCGGCGAGGTGAAGTTCAAGGGCATGGTGACGCCGTCGGTCAAGAAAGTCGAATACGGCGTCGACTTCAAACGCGTGATGCGGGGCCGGCTGGTGCTCGGCATCGCCGATGGCTGGCTCAAGGCAGACGGCGAACCCATATACGCAGCTACGGATCTGAAGGTCGGTCTGTCCAAGCAGTCGGCCGCCTGACCGTTTTCGCCGCGGCGTCGCGTAGCCAATGGGCGCCACGTCAGTTTATTTGCGTATGATCACAAGCGAAAACCGGCTAGGTTTTTCGCCCGAATACGCCGGAAGGAGTTGCGAATGAGACGGGTCGTAGTGACAGGGCTCGGCATTGTGTCGTCGATCGGCAACAATGCCAACGAGGTGCAGAGCTCGCTTTACGATGCCAAATCCGGCATCAGCTTTTCCGATTCCTTCGCCGAACACGGCTTTCGCTGCCAGGTCTGGGGCGCGCCGACGCTCGATCCCACGCCGATGATCGATCGCCGCGCCATGCGCTTCCTGAGCCAGGGCGCGGCCTGGAACCACGTCGCCATGGACCAGGCGATCGCCGATGCCGGCTTAAGCGAAAGCGATATCACCAATGAGCGGACCGGCATTGTGATGGGCTCCGGCGGACCTTCAACCCGGACCATCGTCGAAGCGGCCGAAACCACGCTCAAGAACAACAGTCCCAAGCGCATCGGCCCGTTCGCCGTGCCGAAGGCCATGTCGTCGACCGCGTCGGCCACCTTGGCGACATGGTTCAAGATTCACGGCGTCAACTATTCGATCTCGTCGGCCTGCTCGACCTCCGCGCATTGCATAGGCAACGCCTATGAGCTCATCCAATGGGGCAAGCAGGACGTGATGTTTGCCGGCGGCCACGAGGATCTCGACTGGACCATGTCGGACCTGTTCGACGCCATGGGCGCCATGTCGTCGAAGTTCAACGACAAGGCGTCGACCGCTTCGCGCGCCTACGACGTCAACCGCGACGGTTTCGTCATCGCCGGCGGCGCCGGCGTGCTGGTACTGGAGGAACTGGAACACGCCAAGGCGCGCGGTGCCAAGATCTATGCCGAGATCGTCGGCTATGGCGCGACATCCGACGGCTACGACATGGTCGCTCCTTCGGGCGAAGGCGCTATCCGCTGCATGCGGCAGGCACTTTCCACGGTGTCATCGCCGGTCGATTACATCAACACCCACGGTACCTCGACGCCGGTCGGCGATTCCAAGGAAATGGGCGCAATTCGCGAGGTGTTCGGCGACAAGATGCCTTACATCACCTCGACCAAATCGCTCACCGGCCATTCGCTGGGAGCGGCCGGCGTGCAGGAATCGATCTACTCGATCCTGATGATGCAGGGCGGCTTCATCGGCGAGAGCGCCCATATCGAGGAGCTCGATCCGGAATTCGAGGGCATGCCGATCGTGCGCGAGCGTATCGACAACGCCAAGATCGACACCGTCCTGTCCAACTCCTTCGGGTTTGGCGGCACCAACGCAACGCTGATTTTCCAGCGCTATTCCGCATAGAGCCGGCGTTTTTATAAGGATTGCCTTTTATGGACGGGTTGATGAAGGGCAAGCGGGGGCTTGTCATGGGGGTCGCCAACGACCATTCGATTGCCTGGGGCATCGCGAAGAAGCTGTCGGAACATGGGGCGGAGCTCGCCTTCACCTACCAGGGCGACGCCTTCGGGAGGCGGGTCAAGCCGCTGGCCGAGAAGGTGGGAGCCTCGCTGATCGTGCCCTGCGATGTCGAGGACAGCGCCTCGGTCACCGCGACCTTCGAGACGCTAGGCAAGGCCTGGGGCGGGTTGGATTTCGTGGTGCACGCCATCGGCTTTTCCGACAAGAACGAGCTGAAGGGCCTATATGCCGACACCAGTCGCGACAATTTCGTGCGCACCATGGTGATCTCCTGCTATTCCTTCACCGAGATCGCGCGCAACGCCGCCGCGCTGATGGGCAATGGCGGCTCGATGATCACGCTCACCTATGCCGGCTCGGTCAGGGTGATGCCGAACTACAACGTCATGGGCGTCGCCAAGGCCGGGCTGGAGGCCAGTGTACGCTATCTCGCCAACGACTACGGTCCGCGCGGCATCAGGGTGAACGCCATCTCGGCCGGGCCGGTGCGCACACTCGCCGGCTCCGGCGTTTCCGACGCCCGCCACATGTTCTCCTACCAGCAGCGCAATTCGCCTCTGCGGCGCACTGTGACCATCGACGAAGTCGGCGGCTCGGCGCTCTACCTGCTCTCCGACCTGGCATCGGGCGTCACCGGTGAGATCCATTATGTGGATTCCGGTTATCACATCGTTTCGATGCCTGCACTGGAGGAACTGAAGCAGAACGACGGCGCGCGGGAATAGTTTGCGATCACGACAGTAGCCCTCCAGTAAAATTGCATGCATCAGCGGAAACTCATTTTAAGGAGATGTCCGCTATAAGGTCCGTAATCTAGGAACCATGCATGCCTGCAGTCAGCAATCCCAAACGGACTCCGCTGTTCCGGCTGATCACCATCGCCAGCTCGGGCATGGGCAGTTTCATCCTTGGACTATGGGGGCTGCGGTTCGGCTTCGGCGACGGCATGGCCGGCATGCCGGCCGAAACGATGGGCGGCGTCATCGCCGCGCTCTGCGCTTTAGCCGCGGGCGGTGCCGCGCTGTCGTTCTTCGCGGGCGTCGATGAATCGGCGGCCTATGTCTTTAAGGAAACCCATATCGACAAGCTCACCGGCCTTTTGTCGCGCCAGGCCGTGGTCGGTAAAATAGCCGAGGCCGCCTCCGGGACGATTCGAACCGGCGAGCCGGTGTTCCTGATCGACATCGATATCGACCGCTTCAAGCAGATCAACGACGCCATCGGCTATAGCCAGGGCGACGAACTGATCCGCGCCTTCACCAACAGGCTGAAGGAGAATATGCCAAAGAATGTAACGATCGGGCGCATCGGCGCCGGCGAGTTCGCCGTACTGCTGCCTGACCGCGAGATCAGGGGTTCGATCGAACGGCTCATCGAGAAGCTCATCAATGAGATGATGGAGCCCTACCAGTTGCGGAGCCATCTGCAGTCGGTCAGCCTGTCGATCGGCATCGTGGCGATGCCAAAGGACGGCGTCGACCCGGTGCTCATCCTGCGCCGCTCAAACCTGGCGCTGCAAAACGCACGCGCCAGCGGCATCGGCAACTGGTCCGTCTTCCACGCCGACATGGGGCGCGTGGCGGATTACCGGCAGTGGATCGAGTCGGAACTGAAGACCGCTTTCGACCGCGGCGACTTCAGCCTCCACTACCAACCGCAGTTCGACCTGCCGAGCGGCCGTGTCGTCGGTTATGAGGCGCTGATCCGCTGGAAGCATCCGGAGCGCGGCATGATCCCGCCGATGGAGTTCATTCCGATCGCCGAGGAAACCGGCATGATCAACCCGATCGGCGAATGGGTGCTGCGCAAGGCCTGCAGCGACGCAAAATATCTGCCGCAGGACTGCTTCGTCGCCGTCAACATCTCGCCGGTCCAGTTCATGACCAGGGATTTCGTCGGCATCGTGCGGGAAGTGATGGAATCGACCGGCATCAAGCCGTCGCGGCTGGAGCTCGAGGTCACCGAGACGGCGATGATGCAGGATCGCGAGCGCGCCGCGGCGATCCTGGAGCAGCTTGCCGATATGGGAATCTCCGTGGCCGTCGATGATTTCGGCACGGGCTATTCCAATTTGAGCTACCTGATCGATTTCTCCTTCGGCAAACTGAAGATCGACCGCTCCTTCGTCAGCCGCATCGACAGCGACTCCAGCTCCGGCGCGATCGTTTCGACCATTGTCGGCCTGTCGCGGGCGCTGGGCGTCGGCATCATCGCCGAGGGCGTGGAGACCGAGAACCAGGCGACGCTGCTTCGGGCCGCCGGCTGCGAGGTGGTACAGGGCTATCTGTTCGGCCGGCCGGCGCCGCTCAAGGTCGAGCTCGGCGAAGCGCGGCCCGCCTTCGGCACGCATGAGCCGGCCCGCATCGTCAGCGTGCAGTAAAGCACCAACAGGCGTTTCAGCGGCGCGCCGAAAACACCTTGAACATGCCGTCGCGGGCGATCTCGGCATGACTGGCGAAGGCTGCCGAGAGCACCTGTTCGTAAGGAAGCTGTCGGTTGGCGACCATGAACAGGCCGCCGCCCGGTTTCAGCGCCTTCGACGCCGCGCGGATCATGCCGGCGCCGATTCCTGGCTCGGCGGCGCGGCCGCTGTGGAAAGGCGGGTTCATGACGATCGCGTCGTAGCGCCGTTCGACCGCCTCGGTGAGAAGATCGATCCAGAAGAAGCGCGGCTGGATGACACCGTGGACGTTCAGCCTGGCCGCCTCCAGGGCCTCGAAATCAGCTTCGTAGAGATCGAGCGCGGTGAGGCCTTGCTGGCGCTGCAGGACTTCCGCCGCCAGATAACCCCAGCCGGCGCAGAAATCGGCGACATTGCCTTTGAGATCGTCAGGCAGGTTCGCGGCCAGCAGTTTCGAACCGGCATCGATCCGATCGAAGGAGAACATGCCAGGCGCGGTTTTGAAGCCGCCTTCGATGACATGGTCGGGGTTGCCGGCGCGCAGCGCCACGGCTGTCTCCGTGCCGGTCCGCCGGAACCAGAAAGCAACGCCGTGATGCTTCGGCAGATGGCCTTCGAGCGGCGCCAGCATGTTGATCCGCTTGCGCAGGCTGTCGACGCCGTCATCCTTGCTGCCGGCAACGACGACAGGCGCGCCCGGAGCGGTTCGCTCGACCGCTTCGGCGATGCGCAGCTCATTTTGACCGCGATGGCGGCCGGCGAGCACGAGAGCGATATCGTAGCCCTCGCCCTCCGCACGCGGCGTGACCGTGTGGCCGGACGCCTGCAAGGCGCGAGAATGTGGCCTGAAACCCTGCACGAGATGCAGCGCCGCCTCGAAGCCAGCAGGCAGACGGAAGCCGGGCTCGGCGCCTAGAAAAAGCACGCGGGCATTCTTCCGCGGCAGAGGCAGCGCCTCGGCCTCGAACGGATAAAACAGCGTCTTCAGCGGCTCCGCGGCCATTCGCATACCCTTCAAGCAAAACGGGCGCCACCTCGCGGCGCGCCCGTCTTGAACTTATCCGATCCGGGATTTACCCGGCCAGGCCGGTCAGGCGGCGTCTTCCTCGCCTTCGGCCTTCTTCTTTTCCTGGACGATTTCCTTGCCGGTCGCCTGGTCGACCACCTTCATCGACAGGCGGACCTTGCCACGCTCGTCGAAGCCCATCAGCTTGACCCAAACCTTGTCGCCTTCCTTGACGACGTCGGAGGTCTTGGCGACGCGCTCATTGGCGAGCTGCGAGATGTGGACGAGACCATCGCGAGGGCCGAAGAAATTGACGAACGCGCCGAAGTCGGCCGTCTTGACGACGGTGCCTTCGTAGATCTCGCCGACTTCCGGCTCGGCGACGATGGTGTGTATCCACTTCTTCGCCGCCTCGATCTCCTTGGCGTTCGCCGAAGCGATCTTGACGGTGCCGTCGTCCTCGATGTTGATCTTGGCGCCGGTCTTCTCGACGATCTCGCGGATCACCTTGCCGCCGGAGCCGATGACGTCGCGGATCTTGTCGGTCGGGATATGCATGACCTCGATGCGCGGCGCGAACTCGCCGAGCTCGGAGCGGGCGCCGGAGATCGCATGCGCCATCTCACCCAGAATATGCAGGCGGCCATCCTTGGCCTGGGCAAGCGCGATGCCCATGATCTCCTCGGTGATGCCGTCGATCTTGATGTCCATCTGCAGCGAGGTGACGCCGTTGGCGGTGCCCGCGACCTTGAAGTCCATGTCGCCGAGGTGGTCCTCGTCGCCCAGAATGTCGGAGAGCACCGCAAAGCGCTCGCCTTCCTTGATCAGGCCCATGGCGATGCCGGCCACGGGCTTGGCGATCGGCACGCCGGCATCCATCAGCGCCAGCGAGGTGCCGCAGACGGTCGCCATCGAGGACGAGCCATTGGATTCGGTGATCTCCGAGACGACGCGCAGCGTGTAGGGGAACTGCTCGGCATTGGGCAGCATCGGATGGATGGCGCGCCAGGCCAGCTTGCCATGGCCGATCTCGCGACGGCCCGGCGAGCCCATGCGGCCGGTCTCACCGACCGAATAGGGGGGGAAGTTGTAGTGGAGAAGGAACTTCTCCTTGTACATGCCGGTCAGCGAATCGACGAACTGCTCATCCTCGCCGGTGCCCAGCGTGGCAACGACCAGCGCCTGGGTTTCGCCGCGGGTGAACAGCGCCGAACCATGGGTGCGCGGCAGGACGCCGACCTCGGAGACGATCTTGCGGACCGTCTTGAGATCGCGACCGTCGATGCGCGAGCCGGTGTCGAGGATGTTCCAGCGCACGACCTTGGCCTGGAGTTCCTTGAAGACGGTGCCGATCTGCTCGGAGGTATACTTGGCTTCCTCGCCTTCGGCCGGAGCGAACGCGGCCTTGACCTTCGCCTTGACGGCGTCGACCGCGGCATAGCGCGACTGCTTGTCGGTGATCTTGTAGGCCTCGCGAAGCTCGTCGCCGACGACCTTCAGCATCTCGCCTTCGAGCTCGGAATAATCCGGCGCGGTGAAGTCGCGCGGCTCCTTGGCGGCGACCTCTGCCAGCTTGATGATGGCGTCGATGACCGGCTGGAAGCTCTTGTGGCCGAACATGACGGCGCCGAGCATCAGATCCTCGGAGAGTTCCTTGGCCTCGGATTCGACCATCAGCACGGCGTCGGCGGTGCCGGCCACGACGAGATCGAGCTTGGATTCCTCCATCTCGTCGATATGCGGATTGAGCACGTATTCGCCGTTGATGTAGCCGACGCGGGCGCCGCCGATCGGGCCCATGAAGGGTACGCCCGAAAGCGTGAGCGCGGCGGAGGTGGCGACGATCGACAGGATATCCGGGTCGTTCTCGAGGTCATGCTGGACCACGGTGACGACGATCTGGGTATCGTTCTTGTAGCCGTCGGCGAAAAGCGGGCGGATCGGACGGTCGATCAGCCGCGAAACCAGCGTTTCCTTCTCGCTCGGACGGCCCTCGCGCTTGAAATAGCCGCCCGGAATCTTGCCGGCGGCATAGGTCTTTTCCTGGTAGTTGACGGTAAGCGGGAAGAAATCGAGGCCGGGCTTCGGCTCCTTCATCGAGACGACGGTGGCGAGAACGACGGTCTCGCCATAGGTGGCGAGCACCGCGCCGTCAGCCTGACGCGCGATCTTGCCGGTTTCCAGAATGAGCGGACGCCCGCCCCATTCGATTTCCACTTTGTGTTGATTGAACATATCTTGTCCTTCATATGCGGAAAGGGCCGCGCCGTCCTAACGGTCGCGGGTTCTCCCTTCCTGGCTTCCTTCGGGCAGCCACGGGCAAGACAACGGGAAGCTCGATAAGGTCCGGCTCACAAGCCGAGCGAGCATCCTGCAATCCTGCCCCATGACCGTCCATGGGCGGTTCCGAATGGCCCTCTGCGCGTTCGGAACCGGGTTTGGCCGATTGATCGGCCAGCTTTGCGCATGACGCCGGAAATCGCTGTTTCCGGGACGCGCCCTGCGCGAATACGAATTTCACGAGCGCATCGCGCCCAGACATTATCACACCGGCTCATCCGATGTGCCAATGCGCGACCGGCGGGCCCTATGAGAGCCCGCCGGTCAATTCGTCAGCGACGCAGACCGAGCTTGTCGATCAGCGTCTGATAGCGCGCGTCATCCTTGCGCTTGAGATAGTCAAGCAGGCTGCGGCGCTGGGAGACCAGGGCAAGCAGGCCACGGCGGGAATGGTTATCCTTCTTGTGGTCCTTGAAGTGCTCGGTCAGGTTCTTGATGCGCTCGGAAAGGATGGCAACCTGGACTTCCGGAGATCCGGTGTCGCCCTTGGCGGTTGCGAATTCGGTCATCAATTCCTTCTTGCGATCGGCAGTGATCGACATCGTGCTTTTCCTTATCTGTTGGAGGAAACGGGACGCCCACAGCCGGGATGTCGTCCAGCAGGGGCCGGTGCAAGCAACGCGTCAGGGCGCGAAGCTGCGGCGCATATAGTGCAATTCCGGAAAAAACACCAGCCCAATTGTCAAGCCGGCTTGTCGCAGGTTGTGGTTGCGAAAACCAAAGCATGTCTCCCGAAAGTGGGAAGCGGTTTCGGGGCAAGACATGCGCAAAATCAAAAGCCTAAAACCAGGGAGCGAATCTGAAAAATCGCGACGCGCTTCACGCTAACTCAAAGGCTACAGCCACTTTTTCCATTTGAAGAACGCGATCAGGCCGACCGCAACGATCGCCATGAACATGAGCGAGGCCGGATAGCCGTAATAGGCCTTCAGCTCGGGCATGTTCCAGGGCGAGCTTTCCGGATCGAAATTCATGCCCCAGACGCCGACCAGGAAGGTCAGCGGCATGAAGATCACCGAGACGATGGTCAGATAGGAAATGACGTCGTTGGTACGGGCCTGGGTAAGCGAGACATGCATCTCGATCAGGCCGGTGAGCATGTCGCGCTGGTTCTCGACCAGCTCGATCAGGCGCAGCGAATGATCGAGCGTGTCGTTGAAGAATATCTTGGTCTCGGCCTTCACGAAGGGCACGTCGTTGCGGATCAGCGTCGCCAGCGCGTCGCGCATCGGCCACAGCACGCCTTTCAGCACGTTGGCGTCGCGCCGCAGTTCATGCAGTTGCCGCATCTGGTGCTTGTGCGGCTTGTTCAGCATCTCGTCCTCGATGCCGTCGACCGTTTCGCTCGCCGCCTCGATGGGCGGGAAATAGCTATCGACGATGGCATCGATCAGCGCGTAGGCGAGATAATCGGCGCCTCGCGAGCGGAGCCGGTTGGGCATCCCGCCGGCAATGCGCTTGCGCACCGGATCGAACGGATCGCCCTCGCGCTCCTGGAACGTGACGACGAAATTGCCGCCGAAAAACAGCGCGATCTGCTCGTAGCGATGCGCGGTGACGTCGTCGATCATGCGCATGACGACGAAGGCATGACCCTCGTAGAAATCCACCTTGGGCCGCTGTCCGGTGTTGACGACATCCTCCAGCGCCAGCGGGTGCAGGTCGAAAATGCGGCCGATCTCCTCGATCAGCGGGATGTTGGCAAGCCCTGTGCAATCCAGCCAGACGACAGGCCATTTCTCACAATGGGTGTTGAGATCGTCGATCGAGGCATTGTCGATTGTTTTGTATTTCTCGGGTGAGATCAGCGTCAGCCGAAGCTCGCTGCGCCGTGCCGCCGGATCGGCGATAAGCGTGCCGGGCGACGCGCCGACCGGTGGCCGACGGGTTTTCAGCGGCGCCCTTTTCTTGCCAGTGTCAGCCTTTGCCATGAGTTCCCGCGGCTTTCGCGCTCAGCCGGAGATTAGAGCGATTCCAGGAGAAGTGTGCAGCAGTTTCCGTCCGGGATTACGCGAACAACAAACACCTGCACCGGATTCACCCGGCAAAGACCCGCTTGGGCTTGAACATGCCCTGCTCGATGGCGCCGATGGCGACGAGCCTGCCGCGCGCGGTGGCGCAGGCCTCCTCGGCCTCGACCGGCGCGTCGCGGCCGCGAATGATGACGGGGTTGCCGAGGCGGATCTTGGTTGCTGCGTCGTCGCTGACGGCGACCTGCGGCAGGCAGTCGAGCGCCGCCGCCGTTTCGACAAGCAACGCGTCGATAGCGCTGAAATCGACCGGAGCCGCGTCTTCGTCCAGGCCCGCTTCTGCCTTGTCGCCGAAGCGGGCCGCTTCGAGCTCGGCGACGGTGACGAAATCGTCCGCCGTGAACGGCTCGACCTCGACGCGCCGCAGCTCGGCGATATGGCCGAAGCAGCCGAGGTCGCGACCCATGTCGCGGGCCAGCGAGCGCACATAGGTGCCCTTGCCGCATTCGACCTCGAAGACGGTTTTGTCAGCGCCATGCTCGACGATGTCGAGGCGGCCGATCTCGATCTCACGCGCCGGGATCTCGACCGTCTCACCGTCGCGGGCCAGGTCGTAGGCGCGCTCGCCGGCGATCTTGATGGCCGAGAATTGCGGCGGCGTCTGCATGATGACGCCGGTGTATTTCGGCAGCAGCGCCCGCACCTCGGCCTCGGCCGGGCGGCGGTCGGAGCTGTCGGTCACCGGACCTTCGAGGTCGTCGGTCGAGCGCTCCTCACCCCAGGCGACGGTGAAGCGGTAGACCTTGGCGCCGTCCTGCACATAAGGCACGGTCTTGGTCGCCTCGCCAAGCGCGATCGGCAGCATGCCGGAGGCGAGCGGGTCGAGCGTGCCGGCATGGCCTGCCTTCTCGGCCTGGAACAGCCACTTGATCTTGGACACGGCCTCGGTCGAGCCCATGCCCACCGGCTTGTCCAGCACCACCCAGCCGGAGACCGGCCGCCCCTTTTTCTTGCCGCGACGCGCCACCTAGTTCTCGTCCTTGTCGTTGTTCTTGCCGTCGCCGAGATCGCGCGCGACTTCGGGCGATCTCAGCAGTTCATTGATCTTGGCGAAATTGTCGAAGGAGGTATCGAGCCGGAAGCGGAACTCCGGCATGTACTTCATCTGCCTCAACGCGCCGGAGACACGGCCGCGGATGAATTTCGCATGCCTGTTGAGCGCCTCGACCACGGCGCTGTCGTCGCCCGCGCCAAGCGGCGAGACGAAGGCGGTGGCGATCTTGAGGTCGGGCGACATGCGCACTTCGGAGACCGACACGACGCTGTTCTCGATCACCGGGTCGATGATCTCGCCGCGCTGCAAGGTCTCGGAGAGCGCATGGCGCACCTGCTCGCCGACGCGCAGCATGCGCTGGGAGGGGCCTGACTGTGTCGAACGGGACATATTCTTCGGTCCTGAAATCGTGGAGCGCGGGATTGGACCACGCCGCATGTCTCAAAATGCATGAGCGGTCTGGGCGGCAGCCTTGCGGCCGCCGCCCGTTTCATTCCGGCAAGTATACCCGAATTTAGAGCGTCCTGCTCACCATCTCGACGCGGAAGCACTCGATGATGTCACCGACGCGCATGTCCTCGTAGTTCTGGAAGGCCATGCCGCATTCCTGGCCGGCCGGCACTTCCGAAACCTCGTCCTTGAAGCGCTTGAGCGTTTTCAGCGTGCCTTCGTGGACGACGACGTTGTCGCGGATCAGGCGCACGCCGGCACCACGCTCGACCTTGCCTTCGGTGACGCGGCAGCCGGCGATCTTGCCGACCTTCGAGATGTCGAAGATCTCGAGGATCTCCGCATTGCCGATGAAGGTCTCGCGGCGCTCCGGCGAGAGCATGCCGGAAAGGGCCGCCTTCACGTCGTCGACGAGGTTGTAGATGATCGAGTAGTAGCGGATCTCGATGCCCGCGGAGGCGGCCGCGGTGCGCGCCTGCGCGTTGGCGCGGACGTTGAAGCCGATGATTGCGGCACCCGACGTCTCGGCCAGCGAGACGTCGCTTTCGGTGATGCCGCCGGCGCCCGAATGAACGATCCGCACCCTGACCTCGTCGTTGCCGAGCTTTTCGAGAGCGGCATTGATCGCCTCGATCGAGCCCTGCACGTCGCCCTTGACGACCAGCGGGAACTCCTTCAGCCCGCTCGTCTGCAACTGCGACATCATCTGCTCGAGCGAGCCGCGCTGGCCGGCATGCTTGGCCACCGCCTTCTCGCGCGCCAGGCGCTGACGGTATTCGGTGATCTCGCGGGCGCGCGCCTCGTTGTTGACGACGGCGAAGCGGTCGCCTGCCTGCGGCGTGCCCTGAAGGCCGAGCACCTCGACCGGCATTGCCGGCGGTGCTTCCGGAACATGCTCGCCGCGGTCGTTGACCAGCGCGCGCACACGGCCCCATTCGTTGCCGGCGACGAGGATGTCGCCCGGCATCAGCGTGCCGGTCTGCACCAGGACGGTGGCGACAGGGCCGCGGCCCTTGTCGAGCTTGGCCTCGATCACCGCGCCTTCGGCGGTGCGGTCCGGATTGGCCTTGAGGTCGAGGATTTCAGCCTGCAGCAGGATCGCCTCAAGCAGCTTGTCGATATTGGTGCCCTTGGTCGCCGAGACTTCGACGTCCAGCACCTCACCGCCCATCGACTCGACGAACACCTCATGGCGCAGCAGCTCGGCGCGCACCTTCTGCGGATCGGCGTCGCGCTTGTCGATCTTGTTGATCGCCACGATGATCGGCACGCCGGCCGCCTTGGCGTGGTTGATCGATTCGATCGTCTGCGGCATCACGCTGTCGTCAGCCGCCACCACCAGCACCGCGATGTCGGTGACCTGGGCGCCGCGGGCACGCATGGCCGTGAAGGCAGCGTGGCCGGGCGTGTCGATGAAGGTGATCTTCTGACCGTTCTTCTCGACCTGGTAGGCACCGATATGCTGGGTGATGCCGCCGGCCTCGCCGGAGACGACATTGGCGTTGCGGATGGCGTCGAGCAGCGAGGTCTTGCCGTGGTCGACATGGCCCATGATGGTCACGACAGGCGGGCGCGAGACCAGGTCTTCCTCGCGGTCGGCGATGTTGAACAGGCCTTCCTCGATGTCGGATTCGGCGACGCGGCGGACCGTGTGGCCGAATTCGGAAGCCACCAGCTCGGCCGTGTCGGCGTCGATGACGTCGCCCGGCTTCATCATCTGGCCCTGCTTCATGAAGAACTTGACCACATCCACGGCGCGCTCGGACATGCGCTGCGCCAGCTCCTGGATGGTGATGGTTTCAGGCAGGATCACTTCACGCATGACTTTCTCGCGCGGCTCATTATGCATCGCGCGTTTGAACTTCTCCTGGCGGCGGCGCATCGACGACAGCGAGCGTCCGCGCGCGTCGTCGTCCGACAGCGCCGAGTTCAGCGTCAGCTTGCCGCGGCGGCGGTCGTCCTCACCCTTGGCGGGCCTGGCCGGACGAGCCACTTCGGGCGTGGCGAGGCGGCGCGCCGGCGCGCTGGCCGGACCACCGGCGCCTGAGCGCCTGGGCTTCACCTCTTCCTCGTCATCGGCCGCGGCGACGTCGGCGGCCAGCGGCGCGCGACGGCGAGCCTCTTCCTCGGCGCGGCGCCGGGATTCAGCCTCGGCCTGGAGGCGCGCTTCTTCCTCGGCCTGACGGCGCGCGGATTCCTCGCGCTCGCGCTTGCGGCGTTCTTCCTCCTCGGCGCGGCGCTTGGCATCTTCCAGAGCACGCTGGCGATCCTCCGCCTCGCGAGCCTTGGACCCCTCCAGCGCCCTGCGGCGCGCCTCCATCTCGCCGCGCGAGAGTTCATTCAGAACCATGCCGGAACGCTCCGGCGGCGGAGGCGGCGCCTTGGGCGCTTCCTGCACGGCAGGCGCGGCGGCGACAGGAGCCGCGGCGGGCTTAGGCGCGAAGACGGACGGCGCCGCCGGCTCCGGCTTGTCGCCAGGCAGCGAGAACTTGCGCTTCTTGGTCTCGACCACGACCGACTTGGTACGGCCATGCGAGAAATTCTGGCGCACGGTGCCCTGCTCGAGGCCGGGGCGCTTCAGCGTCAAGGTCTTCTTCGGCGTAACGCTCAACGTCTTGTCGTCGCCCGATTTCGTATCGTTCATTCCATATCCTCTGCGGCATCATCTTCGTCAGCAACGGCCGCAAGCATTGCCAGATCGTTCGGGGTACCGCCCCGATATCGGTCGAGCGCAACAACGCGCTTCTCAACCGCCAGTCCCGCGTCCTGCGCGAGGACGGCAGCATGTATCACATTTGTACCCCCCAATGCCAAGCTCAACTCGGCCTCGGGAAAAAGTTTGTAGGCAAGGATGGCGGGACCGCCGAGATGGACGGTTGCCCGCCGCGCCTGACTGATCTTACGGACGCCATCGTCCGAGGCCTCGGTCGCATGCAGCACGAGCAACGCCTGCCCGTCGCGCACCGCGCTCTCGACCTTGGCGGCGCCAAGAACGACGGCGCCCGCCTTGCGAGCAAGGCCGAGCATGCCCAGAGCGGATCTGGAGAGCAGCCCGTCAACCATGCCGCCGATATCGGGCGGAACGGTCACCTGTGCCTTGAAAGCACGGGCAAACAGGTTCTTCGCCGCTGCCTTGTCGATATGTAGGCGATCGGCGGCGACCCAGCAACCGCGGCCGGGCAGATTTCTCTTGATGTCCGGAACGACGGCCGAATCGGGGCCGACGACGAAGCGGATCAGCTCATCCGCTTCGGCCTGCCTGCGCGTAACGATGCAAGTGCGATCGTTCATCTCGTCCACGGGCTTTGCGATTGGTGGTCACCTCACGCACCGACGGTTTCGCCGGCCGCGGCCTGCTCGGCGGCGAGCTCTTCCTCGGTGATCCAGCCGGCCTGCTTGCGGGCGGCAAGCACCATCTGCTCGGCCTCGGCGCGCGAGACGCCGTGGTTGGCGAGCACGCCCGGATAGACCTTGGTCTCGCCGTCCTTACGCTCTTTCCAGCCGATCAGGTCGTCCGCGGCATAGCCGGCGAAATCCTCGATGGTCTTCACGCCGTCCTCGCCGAGCGTCACCATCATGGCGGTGGTGATGCCGGGAATCTCGCGCAGCTCGTCCTTGACGCCCAGCGCCTTGCGCCTTGCGTCGTGCTCGGCCTCGATCTTTTCCAGATATTCGCGGGCGCGGGTCTGGATCTCCGAAGCGGTGTCCTCGTCGAAGCCGTCGATCGAGGAGATTTCGCCCGAATCGACATAGGCAACTTCCTCGACGCTGGTGAAGCCTTCGGAGGCGAGCACCTGGCCGACCATCTCGTCGACGTCGAGAGCTTCCATGAAGAGCGCCGAACGCTCGACGAACTCCTTCTGGCGCCGCTCGCTCTCCTCCTGCTCGGTCAGGATGTCGATATCCCAGCCGGTGAGTTGCGAGGCGAGCCGCACGTTCTGGCCGCGGCGGCCGATGGCCAGCGACAGCTGGTCGTCCGGCACCACCACCTCGATGCGCTCGGCGTCCTCGTCGAGCACCACCTTGGCGACCTCGGCCGGCTGCAGCGCGTTGACGATGAAGGAAGCGGCCGAAGGCGACCATGGAATGATGTCGATCTTCTCGCCCTGCAACTCGCCGACCACCGCCTGGACGCGGCTACCGCGCATGCCGACGCAGGCGCCGACCGGATCGATCGAGGAGTCCCGCGAGATGACGGCGATCTTGGCGCGCGAGCCCGGATCGCGGGCGACCGACTTGATCTCGATGATGCCGTCGTAGATTTCCGGCACTTCCATGGTGAAAAGCTTGGCCATGAACTGCGGATGGGTGCGCGACAGGAAAATCTGCGGCCCGCGCTGCTCGCGGCGCACGTCATAGACATAGGCCCGGACGCGGTCGCCATATTTGTAATTCTCGCGCGGGATCAGCTCGTCACGGCGTATGATCGCCTCGCCACGGCCGAGGTCGACGATGACGTTGCCGTATTCGACACGCTTGACGGTGCCGTTGACGATCTCGCCGATGCGGTCCTTGTATTCGTCATACTGCCGGTCGCGCTCGGCCTCGCGCACCTTCTGCACGATGACCTGCTTGGCTGACTGGGCGGCAATGCGGCCGAAATCCATCGGCGGCAGCTGCTCGGCGATGAAGTCGCCGATCTGGGCGTCGGGGTTGCGCTCGCGGGCCGTGGAAAGCGCGATCTGAGTCGCGTAGTCCTCGACCTTCTCGACCACTTCCATCAGCCGCTGCAGCTTCATCTCACCGGTGTTCGGGTTGATGTCGGCGCGGATGTTGGTCTCCTGGCCGTAGCGAGAGCGCGCCGCCTTCTGGATCGCATCGGCCATGGCGGCGATGACGATCTGCTTGTCGATCGACTTTTCACGCGCGACCGCATCGGCGATCTGCAGCAGTTCAAGCCTGTTGGCGCTTACTACCATTGTCTTTCTCCCGATTTCGCGCCGGGCGCACGGCCCGGCTACTCAATCAACTTTCCTGTTCGGTTTCGTTTTCTTCATCCGCGCCGGCGTCTTGCGCTTCGCCGCGGCGTTTCCTGGCTTCCTTGCGCGCCCGGTTGTCCTTCGACAGGGCATCGCGGATGAGATCGTCGGTCAGCACCAGCCGGGCCTCGGCGATCGCGTCATAAGGCACGCGCACCGTCGGCTCCTGGCCATAGGCCGCCTTGTCGCGCTCGACCAGGATGCCGTCGGCGTCAACCTCGGCGATCTTGCCCTTGAAGCGCTTGCGGTCGCCGATGAGGATCGACGTCTCCAGCTTGACCAGATGGCCGGTCCAGGTGGTGAAATCCGATTTGCGCACCAGCGGCCGGTCGATACCGGGCGAGGACACTTCGAGATGATACGCCTTTTCGATCGGATCTTCGACATCGAGCGCCGGCGACACCGCGCGGCTGACCTCTTCGCAATCCTCGACGGTCATGGTGCCGTCTTCGCGCTCGGCCATGATCTGCAGCGTCAGCCCGTTCTGGCCGGTCAATTGCACCCGCACAAGACGGAAGCCGATGGCCTTGAGCACCGGCTGCACGATCAGCGCAATACGCGCATCGATGCCGCTTTCGCGGATGATACGGTCGTCGGCCTCGCTTGCCGTTGCAGTCATCAGATCCCTGTCGCTCTTTGGCTTCCGGCCGGCGGGTAATAAAAAAGAGCGGGACCGGGTGGACCCACTCTTCGTCATACCGACCAAGAATTTGAGGCTGATATAGACGATCCCGACTTGTGTTTCAAGCCTACAGGCAGCCTTGGGCGAAGTGTGCCCGAAGCGGGCAGGGTTGCACGCCGGGCATGGCGCCCATGCTGCAGGCCGCCTTGCAACCAACGGCGGGCCGCACCCATCTATGTTGCATTCAAAAGAAAAGGACGCGCGCGGTGGCGCGCGAAGTTGGCTATATGGACCGTGGATTGTTTTTCTTCATTAACGATTTCTTCAACACATTCGGCAGCGCGGCAGCCGCGGCGCGGGCCGCCGGGCCGGCCGCAAGCCGCGCCGCGACGACCTGAAGAAGCTTGGAATCGATCCGGGCGCTTTCGATCGGATCGGCCGCTTCTAACCGCATCTCGTCGCACGCGGCGCCTTACCTTCGGGCCTCCACGAGCGACGCGGCGATTGCCGCGATGGAACGAAACAAGACAAGCGGATCGTCCCTCGTCGGGAGAAATCCCCGGTGCTGCCAGAATTGCGCCGCTTCCGCATCGACTGCATTGACCATCAGCGCGCGTCCTCCGATCAGTTCCGCCGCCTGAACGCAGCGCTGAAGGGCATGCTTTACCAGGCCCGTGCCGATGCCGCGCCCAGCCCATCCGATATCGGTCGCAAGCTGGCCAAGGAGCAGGCACGGCACCGGATCGGGCGGTTGCCCCGTGCGGATCGACCGAGGCAGGATCGACGGCACGACGGCCGTCGGCGCCAACCCGTAGTATCCGACCACCCGGCCGGCTTCGTGGACAACGAGAACGGCCGTAAAGCCCTTCTCCTGGTTGGAGAGCGCGCGGCTCTTCAGCCATTCATCAAGCGCAGGCTTCCCGCAGGAAAATCCGGATACGTCGTGAACTGCGGTAAGCGGTTCGGGAGCCGATAAGGCCACTGGTCAGCGCTTCGTGGTGTGACCAGCTTCCCACGGTGCGGGCCGCTTTGCCAGTTCCACCAGGTCGGGAACCGGAGCGGCCGGAGTTGACAGGACTTGCATGAACTCAGCGAATCCTTCCGCGCTCATGCGGACAAGACGGTTGTCCATCAGCACATCCTCGGCTGCGCGCACGGCGGCATCGCGCACGAAATCCGTGCGGGACCGGCCCCGGAGACGGGCGGCACGATCGATCATCGCCACGTCCGCTTCCGGCAGGCGCATCGAGATCGGGTATTCCTTGCGTTCAACCGTGGCGGCCATAATTGTCTCCTTGCAGCAATATAGCGCCCGTAGCGGCAAATGCAATACAGAGCACCGCCCAACTATTTCCGGACAAAGGTGAGATAGGCAGGCCGCCGTCCCTCGCGGATGGCCTTGGCCTCGTAGCGCGTGCCGGGCCAGCCTTCATAGGGCCGGTGCCAGTCGGCAGCGTTCTCGGCTTGCCAAGCGAAGGCGCCGTGATCGCGGCAGGCAAGCAGCGTCCAGTTCACATAGCTGTCGATGTCGGAGGCGAAACGGAACCTGCCGCCGGCTTTCAGCACCCGGGCAAATCGCGCGAGATTGGCGGCGCCGACGAAGCGCCGCTTCCAGTGCTTCTTCTTCGGCCATGGATCGGGATAGAGCAGGTCGATGCCGTCGAGCGATCCTGGCGGCAGCCAGTCGAGCAGTCGCGTGGCGTCGTCGTCATAGACCCTGAGGTTGGCGAGCGGCGTCTTGCCGAGCGCCGTCATCATTTTGGCCATGCCGTTGACGAAAGGCTCGACGCCGATGAAGCCGGTCTCCGGCGCCTCCGTGGCGCGATGCAGGAGGTGCTCGCCGCCGCCGAAGCCGATTTCCAGCTGCAGCGCCGAAACCTGTGCCTTGAACAAGGTCCTGAGATCCGCCGGCGCTTGCGCCGTCAGGTCGATGCGGTATTCGCGCAGGCCGCTTTCGAGGGCGATCGCCTGCTGCGGGCGTATGGTTTTGCCGTGCCGGCGGCCGAAGAATCCTTCGGTCGCCCGGCTCGGCCTGTCCTTTGCGTCCGCTGGCGTCAGGCGGCGACGGCGTCCTTGAGCGCCTTGGCGAGATCGGTCTTCTCCCAGGAGAAGGAGCCGTCACGGCCGGCCTTGCGGCCGAAATGGCCGTAGGACGAGGTTTTTGCATAGATCGGCTTGTTGAGGTCGAGGTGGCGGCGGATGCCCGACGGCGACAGGTCCATCACCTTGCGCAGCGCCTCTTCGAGCTTCGATTCCTCGACCTTGCCGGTGCCGTGCAGGTCGACATAGATCGACAGCGGCTGGGCGACGCCGATGGCGTAGGAGAGCTGGATGGTGCACCGGTCGGCAAGCTTGGCCGCGACCACGTTCTTGGCGAGATAGCGCGCCGCATAGGCCGCCGAACGGTCGACCTTGGTGGTGTCCTTACCCGAGAAGGCGCCGCCGCCATGCGGTGCCGCGCCGCCATAGGTGTCGACGATGATCTTGCGGCCGGTGAGGCCGGCATCGCCGTCAGGCCCGCCGATGACAAACTTGCCGGTCGGGTTGATGTACCAGTTGCAGTCGTCGGCGATCTTCAAGTCGCCAAGCGCTTCGCGGATATAGGGCTCGACCACCTTGCGGACCTTCTTGGAGTCCCAGCTCGCATCGAGATGCTGGGTGGAGAGCACGATCTGCGTGACCTCGGCGGCCTTGCCGTCGGCATAGCGCACGGTGACCTGGCTCTTGGCGTCGGGGCCGAGCTTGCCGGCCTCGCCATTGCCTTCATGGCGTGCCGCGGCCAGCAATTCGAGAATCTTATGGCTGTAGTAGATCGGCGCCGGCATCAGGTCGGGCGTTTCACGGCAGGCGTAGCCGAACATGATGCCCTGATCGCCCGCGCCTTCCTCGCCCTGGCGATCGGCGGCGTTGTCGACGCCCTGGCCGATGTCGGGCGACTGGCCATGCAGCAGCACGTCGATCTTGGCGGTCTTCCAGTGGAAGCCGGACTGCTCGTAGCCGATCTCGCGGATCGCCTTGCGGGCAACAGACTTGAACTTGGCCGGATTGACTACGGGGTGGCCGGACGCGTCCTTGAGGATGTTGCCCGCCTTGTCCTTCTTCAAAAGCGTGTCCGGAACGCGGACCTCGCCGGCGATGACGACACGGTTGGTGGTGGCCAGCGTCTCGCAGGCGACGCGCACCTTCCACGGATCCATGCCTGTCTTCTTGGCTTCGCGATAGACCAGATCGACGATCTCGTCGGAGATACGGTCACAGACTTTGTCGGGATGACCCTCGGAGACGGATTCCGAGGTGAAAAGATAATTCTGCCGCGTCACGGGTGTCCCCTCTTGAAAAAAATCGGCAGGGCTGCCGATTTTGGCGCGCCACGTGTTAGCGGTGCCGGGCGCCGCTCGTCAAGCGGCGCGACGGATCTGGCATGAATGTAGGCAAGGTCGGCTATGCCACCGGCGGCAGGACCCCGCTGGCGGCATAGGTAAAAGTCAATCGGCGTCGTCGGCGGAGAGCGCCTTCACCAGATCGATGATCCGGCGGCGCACCTTGACGTCGCCGATCTTGACGAAAGCCCGGTTGAGCTGAAGCCCTTCGGGACTGCCGCAGAATTCGACGGCGAAGGCCATCGAGGAGTCTTCGGCAAATCCCCGATTGCCGCCGGTCTCCTCGCCCGGGGCATCCTCGAAGAAGAAGGCGACGGGAACGCTTAGGATGGAGGCGATCGCCTGCAGACGGCTGGCGCCAACCCTGTTCGTGCCCTTCTCGTACTTCTGGATCTGCTGAAAGGTGATGCCGAGATTTTCACCCAGCTTTTCCTGGCTCATTCCAAGCATATTGCGACGTAGCCGGATGCGACTCCCGACATGGATGTCGATCGGATTCGGCTTCTTCTTGTTCTCTTCTGTCATTTTTTCCTCGCCGAATTTTTCCGGCTTTTTCTATTTTGTTCCGCCATACGAAGCCGGAGCCACCTGCCCCAACAGAACCCTCCAACCGACTTCGAGAAAATTTTAGGCGTTACAGTATGAGTTTCTAATGTGCCGACTGTCAATTGACCCGTAGCCGCTGCCTTACATTCAATGTGAAGGCCGCCAGCGCAAACACCAACATGATCAGCAATCCGTTAATGCGCCGCCGGTCGGGAGACAGGAGGGCACCCCCAGAGACCGGCACATGCGCTTCGATGGCGCCGCGCGCGTCGACGGCAAGCGCATCGACGATGCGCCCGTGCGAATCGACGACTGCGGAGATGCCGTTGTTGGCCGCGCGCAACAGCGGCAATCCATTCTCCACCGCACGGATCTGGGCCTGCCTGAAGTGCTGATACGGGCCCGGCGTGTCGCCAAACCAGGCGTCGTTGGTGACGTTCACAATTACGTCAGATGACGCAGCGTCGACGGCGACAAGATCGGGGAAAATCACCTCGTAGCAGATGAACGGAGCTGCGCGCAGGCCACCCGGCACGCCGATCGGATGCCGCCCGTTGCCGGCAGCGAAATTCATCGGTCCGGCAACGAGCTGGCCGATGCCGAAGCGTTCGAAAAGATCGGCGAAGGGCAGATACTCGCCAAAGGGCACCAGATGCACCTTGTCGACGGCATCGACGATCTCGCCCTTGTCGTTTATCGCCACGACGGAATTGTAATAGCGGCTGCCGGCATTCGCCGATCCGCCCTCCTCGCGCACGACACCGGCAATCAGCATCTGGCCGTCGGCCAGCATGTCGCCCAATGCCGTCAGAGCGTCCGGACGCTCGGTGAACAGGAACGGCACCGACGTCTCCGGCCACAGGATGAGCTGCGGCTTGGCGTGCCCTTCTTCCGGCGCTTTCCCCGATATCCCCAGCAAAGTTGCGAAGATGCGGTCGCGCACCGAGGCGTCCCACTTTTCGCTGAGATCGACCGCGGGCTGGACGATGCGGACATCGATCGAGCGTGTCGGTTTCACCGGGGTGGCGAGCCTGAAATAGCCGAAGCCGACATGGGCGGTGACGAGGATGACGAACAAGGCAATGCCCAGCCTGAGATGCCGGCGCGCCGCGACCAGCGCGGGCAGCGAAAACAGGAAGACCGCGAGCGCGTTCATGCCGATCATTCCGGTCACCGACACGCTCTGCATCAGGAGCGGCACAGGCATCGCTGCGTAGCCGACGGCGTTCCAGGGAAAGCCGGTGAAGAGGAAGTCGCGCAGCCATTCGGCAAGGCCGAAGCCGAAGGCAAGGGCGGTGATGCGGCCGATATCGCTGCTCCAGAACAGCCGCGCCACGACCGTCGCAAAGCCATAGAAAGAAGCGAGCGCAAAGGGGATGCCGACCACGGCGAAGGGCAAGGCCCAGGCAAAGCTGTCGGCCTCGACCAGCAATGCCTGGCCGATCCACCAGAGACCGGCGAGGAAGTAGCCGAAGCCGAACCACCAGCCGGTGGCGAAAGCCGGCCTCAAGCGCTTGAGCCAGCCGTCGGAAGCCTCGCCGGTGGCGCCGTCGAGCAGCCAGACGAGCACCGGAAACGAAACGAAGCAGACGGCGAAGAAGTCGTAAGGCGCCTGGGCGAGCACCGCCAGCGCCCCCGCGGCAAACGCCACCAGCGACCGCCGCCACCCCCACAGCAGAATTATCCGGCCGGCAAAGCGCTGCATCAAGCTTCCCAAGTCGCGCGAATCAGGGAGCTAGAGATTTAACAGGCTGTACCGCCCGATCCAAACCCGGATAAACGCCGCTGATACGGTCCCGCTATCTATGCCAGCCTTCGATGCGCAGGCCGCTCAGTCGCTCTGCCTCGTCCTTGGGCACGACACGCACGGTGCGGGTGAATGTCCAGACATGGCCTTCGGGGTCGCGGGCGCGATATTGGCGCTCGCCGTAGAAATGATCGGCGGGCTCCTCGACGATCTCCGCGCCTGCCGCGCGCGCCTGCTCGCAATGAGCGTCAAGGTCTTGCTGCAAACGGATATAGACGGCTTGGGTGTTCCTGCCGCCGACGGAGGCCGGGCTGGCGACACGCTCATCCCATTCGGAATCGACGATGATGTAGCCGTCGCCGAAACGCATTTCGGCATGCACGAGCCGGCCGTCGGCATCGCTCACCAGCATGCTCGGCTCGAAGCCGAAGGCCGCCTGCAGCCACGCCAAAGCAGCGCGCGGATCCCGGTAGAAGACGCCCGAACCAAAGGTGGCGTGCTTGAAGGGATCGTCCATCGGCATCAGGCGAACAGGCTCAGGCCTGTTCGGCGCGGGCCGCGCGGCGGCGCTGCCGCTCGCCCTTCTGGCTCTGCACGATGCGCACGCGCTTGACGCGGCGCGGGTCGGCGTCGAGCACATGGAACTCGAAGCCCGGGATAGCCTGCACGACTTCGCCCCTGGCCGGGACGCGGCCAAGCGTGTTGAAGATCATGCCGCCGATTGTGTCGACATATTCGCCATGCTCGCCGGCGGCGAAATCGCCGCCGATCATCTTGGCGACCTCGTCGATCTCGGCCTTGCCGTCGACGACGAAGACGCCGTCGCCGGTCTGCGTGATCATCGGCTCGTCGTCGTCGTGCTCGTCCTCGATGTCGCCGACCACCATCTCGACGATGTCCTCCAGCGAGGCGAGGCCGTCGGTGCCGCCATATTCGTCGATGACCAGCGCCATCTGCGTGCGCGTCGTCTGCATGCGGCCCATCAGGTCGGAGGCGAGCATCGAGGGCGGCACGAACAGCACCTGGCGGATCAGATTGAGATCGCCGATGGTGCGCGCGAGATCGACCTGCGAGAGGTCGAGCGCCGTCGTCGCCGGCGCCTTCGCCCTGGTGCGGCCCCTCCTGACGCGGGCGACCTTGGTGATATGGGCGAGCACGTCGCGGATGTGGACCATGCCGCGCGGATCGTCGAGCGTCTCCGAATAGACCGGCATGCGCGAATGGCCGGACTGCTCGAAAAGGCCAAGCAGGTCGCCAAGGGTGGTGTTGATCTCGACCGCCTCGATATCGGCACGCGGCACCATGACATCCTCGACCCGCACTTCGCGCAGGCGCAGGATGTTGTTGAGCATGGCGCGTTCGCCGGGCGAGAAGGATTCGGCATCGGTCGCCGTTTCGGCAAGCGCGCCGGCGATCTCCTCGCGCAGGCTGGTGCCGTTGCGGTGCCGAAACAGGCCGAGCACGCGGTCGAAGAGGGAAGGACCGGCATGCGTCGGCTCGGCGGCCGCGCTGCCGGTGGGAATACTCGGACTTGAGCCCTCTTCCGTCTTTTCGGAAGGCTTGGCAGCACTGCCGGCGTCCGGGCGGGCGGCAGTCTCTGGTGTGTCGTTCATCGCCATCAGGTCAATTGAGCTTTTTTGTTACGCGTAGGGATCGGGAATGGCAAGCCTCGCAAGCGCCGCGCGCTCGATCGCCTCCATCTCCTCCGCCTCGGCCTCGGTCTCGTGATCATGGCCCAAAAGATGCAGCAGGCCATGGATGACGAGATGGGTGATATGGTTCTCGAGCGGCTTGTCTTCCAGGGCGGCCTCTCGCGCGACGGTCTCGGAAGCCAGCACGATATCGCCCAGCATCGGCGGCAGCTTGCCGCCTTTGGGGAAGGAAAAAGCCGGGAAAGACAAGACGTTGGTGGGCTTGTCCTTGCCGCGCCACTCGGCGTTGAGCGCCCGGATATGGGCATCGTCGGAAAAAACGACGCTAAGCTCGGAAGCGCCGCCCGCGCCAGTCTCGGCAAGGGCGGCCGCAACGGCGCGATCGACGAGACGCGTCAATTCGGCCTCCGCAGCCCAATCGCCGGCCTCGACGAAGACATCGATATCGACCGGCGTTTCGCCGCCAAATTCCGGATTTTGCGCCATAGGGGGCTATCTTTATTTTGACCATGATCTTTCCCGAAAACCGCGCACATTTCGCTGACGCGGTCCTTCGGTTCGGGATCATGCTCTAGCTCTCGGCGCCGAGCCCTCGCGCCAGCTTGCCGTCGCGATCGTAGGCCTTGACGATCTCGGCCACCAGCGGGTGGCGCACCACGTCGCCCTCGTTGAAGCGGACCGTGACGATGCCAGGCACGCCGTCGAGGATGCGCAGCGCCTCGACAAGGCCCGACTTGGTGTTGGGCGGCAGGTCGATCTGGCTCGGATCGCCGGTGACGATCATGCGTGAGTTCTCGCCGAGACGGGTCAGGAACATCTTCATCTGCATCTGCGTCGTGTTCTGCGCCTCGTCGAGGATCACAGCCGCATGCGCCAGTGTGCGGCCGCGCATGAAGGCCAAGGGCGCGATCTCGATGACCTCGGCTGCGATCGCCCGCTCAACCTTGTCGGCCGGCATCATGTCGTAGAGCGCGTCGTAGAGAGGTCTGAGATACGGGTCGACCTTCTCCTTCATGTCGCCGGGCAGGAAGCCAAGCCGCTCGCCGGCCTCGACCGCCGGGCGCGACAGCACGATGCGCTCGACCATGCCGCGTTCCAGCAGCATGGCCGCATGCGCCACCGCAAGATAGGTCTTGCCGGTACCAGCCGGGCCGATGCCGAAGACCATTTCCGAGCGCTCCAGCGCCCGCATATAGGCGTCCTGCGTCAGCGAACGGGCATAGATCGTCTTCTTGCGGGTCGAGATCTGGGCGGCCGAGACCTTGCCCTTGCGCTCCAGGGTCGGCAGCGTCAGCTGGTCATCGGCGGCAATCGCCATGCGCACGGCACCGTCGACATCCGACTGGCCGATGTCGGCCCCCTTTTGCAGGATGCCGTAGAGCGTATCCAGCGCGCGGCGCGCCTGTTCGGCGGCCGAAGCCGAGCCCTTGATCGCGAGCTGGTTGCCGCGCGAACGGATGTCCACGCCGAGCTTCTGCTCGAGCCGGGCCAGATTCTCGTCGAACTGACCATAAAGGGCGCTGGCAAGCTTGTTGTTGTCGAAGGTCAGTACGATGTGCGCCATGTCGGAAGCCCCGGTCGCCTGGTTCTGGGGCGGATTCTTCAGTTCGGCAGCGCTCAACCGTCTCTCCTCATCTGCCGAGGCTTGCGGCTATGCGTGTCGTTGCCCCAAACCGCGGGCATTTTTGGGCGACATGCATCAGGCCAACTCGGCGAACAGGCTGTTGGGGCCTGTCTTCGTGATTCTTACGTCAATAATGTCACCGATTCCACCGGCCTTGTCGTCAACAATAACCGGGTTCAGCCAAGGCGAGCGGCCGACGATCTGGCCGGCATGGCGGCCGGGCTTCTCGATCAGCGTGCTGACAGTGCGGCCGACCAGGCCGGCGATGAAATTCCGCTGCTGCTCGTTGATCAGCGCCTGCAGGCGCTGCAACCGCTCGTTCTTCACCGCCTCGGCGAGATGCCCGTCCATCTCGGCGCCCGGCGTGCCGGGCCGCGGCGAATATTTGAACGAAAAGCAGGCGGCGTAGTTCACCTCGCGCACCAGCTTCAGCGTCGCCTCGAAGTCCTCTTCCGTCTCGCCCGGGAAGCCGACGATGAAGTCGCCGGACATGGCGATGTCGGGGCGAGCGGCGCGGATGCGCTCGATCAGCGCCAGATAGTCACGTGCCGTGTGCCTGCGGTTCATTGCCTTCAAAATCCGGTCGGATCCCGATTGCACCGGTAAATGCAGATAGGGCATCAAGGTGGGCAGGTCACGATGCGCGGCGATCAATTCGTCATCCATGTCGCGCGGATGGCTGGTGGTGTAGCGCAGCCGAGCCAGGCCGGGGATTTCCGCAAGCCGAAACAGCAGGCGGCCGAGGCCCCATTCCTCGCCGTTTTCGCCGACGCCGTGCCAGGCGTTGACGTTCTGGCCGAGTAGGGTCACCTCGCGCACGCCGGCCTCGGCCAGGCGCTCGGCCTCGGCGACGATCTGCGCCACCGGGCGCGAGACCTCGGAGCCGCGCGTGTAAGGCACTACGCAGAAGGTGCAGAACTTGTCGCAACCTTCCTGAACCGTGAGGAAAGCGGTGACGCCGCGCCTGGCAAGCTCGGCGCGCTTCGGCTGCGGCAGATGCTCGAACTTGTCCTCGATGGCGTATTCGGTCTCGACGATCTTCTCGCCGCCACGGACCCGCGCCAGCACGTCGGGCAGCCGGTGATAGGTTTGCGGGCCGATGACCAGATCGACCGCAGGCGCACGGCGGATGATCTCGGCGCCCTCGGCCTGCGCCACGCAGCCGGCGACGCCGATCAGAAGCTCGCGGCCGGCCTCGGCGCGCTCGGCCTTCACGTCGCGGATGCGGCCAAGCTCGGAATAGACCTTTTCCGCCGCCTTTTCGCGGATATGGCAGGTGTTGAGCAGCACCAGATCGGCGTCTTCGACGGCGTCCGTGGCGACATAGCCGTCGGCTGCCAGCGCATCGGTCATGCGCTGGGAATCGTAGACATTCATCTGGCAGCCATAGGTCTTGACGAAGACCTTTTTCGCCGTCCGGTTAGTGCTGGCCGTGTGCTCGGCCGCAGCGCCGATGTCGTGGCTTTCAATCGTGTTCAATTCCATCGGGCGGCTTCTAGCGCCTTTCCGTGACAAAAAACAGACGATTCTGGCAGGTTGCGGCGCCGCGCATCCGGCTTTCAGCCGATACGCTGACGACTGGGGCGCGGATCGGCGAGCGCGGCCTGCATCATCTCGCGCACCTTGGCTTCCATCAGCCTTGCCGTTTCCTTGCGGTTCGAACCCTTGGAGAACGGCACCGGCGCGCCGAAATGCACCTCGGCATCGATCGCGCCTTCGGTAAGCAGGGTTTTGAGATGCGGCATCAAATCCTGGTCGCCGATCCAGGCGGTCATCGGTCGATGGCGGCGGCCCATCGGCATGCCATGCAGGCGCGTATAGGCGATCGCCACGGGCTGGATGAAGACTTGTTCCGCCGCGCCTTCCGAGATCGCCATCGAGGCCGCGCCGAAGAGTGTGCTCTTGAACGGCAGAACGAGGTTGCCGTCGCCGGTCGAGCCTTCGGCGAACAGCACCATGGCGTCGCCTTTTGCCACCCTTTTGGCGATCTCGCTTGCCTGGTCGCCGGAGGTGCGCTTGCGCTCGCGTTCGATGAAGACGGTGCGCTGCAGCTTGGACAGCATGCCGATCAGCGGCCAGCCTTCCATGTCGGCCCTGGCGATGAACTTCACATCGACGAAGGAGCCGAGCACCATGATATCGGTCCAGGAAATGTGGTTGGCCGCCACAAGCAGCGGGCGTTCCCTGGCCAGCGCGCCCTTCACATGCACCCGCATGCCTAGCGCCTGGAGGATCATGCGGTGCCATATCCTCAGGATGAAGGTTTCGGGCCAGAGCCCTGTCTTCATCGACAGGATCTGCAGCGGCACCAGCACAAGCGAACAGACGACGACATAGAAGAGCGCCAGGGAAATCCGCAATTTCTTGATCATTCGCTCCCCGCCTAGAGCAGGATGACGTGTCGTTGAATTGTCATCCTGATCTAACTCTTTGTAGAGCATGATCTTTTCCGAAAACCGGTTCCCACTTTTCGGGATCATGCCCTATCGCGCGGATTGGCTAGCGAAGATCGCGGCGCATGACAAGCGCGCCGGTCGGGCCGTGCTCGGTCGAACGGTAGTAGTTCGGCCGATGACCGACCTGGATGAAGCCAAGCCTGCGGTAAAGCCCGATCGCCGGCGCATTGGTCTCGTCGACCTCGAGGAACAGCGCTTCCGCGCGTTGAGCATGCAATTCGCGCAGCACCGCGTCCATCAACTGCCAGCCAAGGCCCTGGCGGCGATGGTTGCGGGCGACAGCCACGGTCAGGATTTCCCCCTCGCCGGCCGCGAGCCGCGCCAGCACGAAGCCGACCGGCGGCTTGGCGCCTTGACCGGTTTCGCGCGCCGCATAGCCGAATACCGTTTCCTGCTCGAGCAGTGCCGCAAACTCGCCGTCGGTCCAGGGCCGCGCGAAATCCTCGCGGTGCAGCACCGAGATGGCGGCGCTGTCGGCAACCGTGAGCGGTTCCAAGGCATAGTCCCTGCGGCGCGGCTGAAAGAACGGTATGCGCATCAGGCGTCGTTTCCCTTGTCCTGCCTTGGCAGAATGAAACCCGCCTGCGGCTTGGCGTCCGCGCCACGCAGATAAAGCGGCTTCGGCTTCTCGCCGGGTCGCTTGGCGGCGGCCAGCCGGGCATAGGTCGCGATGTCGGCGGTGGCAGCTACCGGACCGGTATCGAAGGCACGACCCGCCGCCTGGGCAACGAGCGGCGCGGCGGTGCCGACCAGGACCGCTTCGGCGTCGATGGCCATGGTCGCCGCCTCGGAAAGCGTGACCACGGAAGGTCCGTAAGCTTCAGCTAACGTTCCATCATAGAGCGCGGCATGGATTTCCTCGCGGCCGGCGTCGAGCGCGGCAAGCACCGCGCGCCCGGGAAAGGCGTTGGTCCCCTCCGCCGCGAGGGCTTCCAACGTCGTCACCCCGATCGCCGGGATTTTCAGCGCCAAGGCCAGGCCGCGCGCTGTCGAGACGCCGACGCGCAGGCCGGTGAAGGAGCCCGGCCCGATCGAGACGGCAACGGCGTTGAGGTCGGGGTAACCGGTCCCGCCGATCTGCAGGGCCGTCTCTATGACGGCCATCAGATGCTCGGCATGGCCTTTGCCGAGATCGCGCACCTCGCGGCCAAGCTCCATCCCCGCGCCCGCGTCATAGACGCAAGCGGCGCAGAGATTGGCGGCGCAATCGATGGCGAGCAGCTTCATACGGGCGGCTTCATTCAGGCAGCTTCACAGGCCGGTTAAGGAACTGAATCGAAACACCCTCTGCCCGGCATAAGCCGCCGCCGCAAGGGCCAGGGTCGAGAAATGTTAAGCGGCTTTGCTTCTACGCGCGGCGATCACGCCGTCGCGACAATGCGCAGCATGTGGTTGTCCCAGACATAGTCCGGCTCGGAGCGGGTGGTGCCGGCGCCGCCGACGATCTCGCCGGCGCCGGTCGTCGCCATGAAGCCGGCGCCGTCGGGCGCGAGGCCGCAGACCTCGACCAGCGATCTGGTCGCGACCACGCGTCCGCTGGCGGCGTCGAGGACGGCCAGCGAATTGCCCTCCGGCGAAGTGACGGCGACCGTGCCGGTCGCCGCATTGGCGGCGACCGAGCCGATATAATGGCGGAAGCCGGAGAGCACATCCTGCGGCATCTCCAGCAGCTCGAGCTCCTTGCCGCGCGCTGCGCGGCCGACCAGCGCCGGGCGGTCCGTCGCCGGCCCGCGATACTGGCAGCCGAACCAGACGGTGCCCGTCTGGTCGCGATCCATGTGGCGGATCGAAAGCTGATGCAGCGCCGGCGGCAATTCGTGCTTTTCAATGAGGTCGCCGGTGACGCGGTCGACCAGCGTGTAGGAGGGCTTCATCGTCGCGATGTTGAGTTCGGCGCGGCCGTAGTCGGGATGGGTCTCGATGCCGCCATTGGCGATGGCTAAGGTGCGGCCGTCGCCGAGCAGGAGCAGCTCATGCGGACCCACGCCGTAAGTCGGGAATTCGCCGACGCGGCGGAACTTTGCTTTCGCGTCATAGACGCCGACGACGCCTGCCGCGTTGTCGAAGTCGTTTTCGGTCGCATAGAGCAGAGCGCCGTCGGGCGAGAACACGCCGTGGCCGAAGAAATGCCGGCCGGCGATGCTGGCGATGGTCAATGGCTTGTCGCGGCCGGCATGGTCGAAGACCACGGCGAAGGTGCCGGGCTGGCGGGCGAAAACCACCGAGCGCTTCGAAACCGGATCGAAGGTGACGTCATGGCCGCGATCCGGCAGATCGACCGTATGCAGGATTTTTCCTGCCTCGGAGAGCACGGCGGCGCCGAAGCTGCCGTCGCGCTTGACGAAGGCCGTGGCAAAGACGGCGTCCGCGGCAAGCGTGTCGGCCCAGGCGCGCGGCGCCATGGCGGCTGCGAAGCCCGCGCCGGCGGCCCGCAGGAAATCGCGGCGATCGATAAGAGCCGTTCGCATGGTATCAATCCCCATCCAGCGACGAGAAGCCCGCGGTCAGGCCGAACTCGGCGGTCATCCTGGTGCCGATCAAGGTCGACAGGCTGGAGGTGATCAGCGCGAAATGCTCGAGCTTGTCGCGTAGCGCCGGATCGGCGAGGGCCTTGTCGATCGGTCCGGCGACCGATTTCGCGGTTGTCACGCCGTTGGTGAGCTGGATATGGATGGACTCGGCCATCCATTGCGCATCGGCTGGCAGCGCGTCGCCAAGCTTCGAGGCCTGGAACAGTTGGTCGAGGCCGGAGACATTTCCGGCCAGCGAGGCTGTCGTGTTCTGCGAGCGCCAGTAGATCGCCTGCTTCGGCTTGTCGGCGTCGGGCTTGGCGCCGAGAAAGCCCTTGAGCCGCACGTCGCGGATCATCTCCAGCTCGTTGATGAAGACGCCGACCAGTTCCGTCACCGCTTCGTTGCCGTCGCGGTAGAGCGGGTTTTTCGGTCCCGGATTGCCCCAGAGCGACGCGAAACCGCCCGGTTTGTTCCAGGCGTCGCGCACCTCGCCGGCCATGGTCTCAATGTTGCCGGCGACAGCCGCGCCGTAGGCGCAGCGGTAAGGATCGTCTTTCCCGACAAGCGTTTCGGCGCCGTCGCCGTAAAGCACATATTCGAGGGCGCCGAGGCCCTGCATGGCGACGCTCTTTTGCGCCAATTGCGCCGGATCGGTGGCTGACGGATCCTTTGATGCCAGTGTGGCCTGGACTTGCCTCAGGCCGATGCTCTTGCGGTCCGGCCAATAGAGCATGCGTTCCAGCCGGTTGTTCTCCTTGATCGGCCCGAAGGCGATGATCTCGGCCACCGACCAGGCCTCCACAGTGCCTGAAAACGCTGAGCGCGCCGCTTCGAGATTCTCCTTGGAGGGCGTGCCGCAAAGCTGGTGCATCGCCTTGGTCAGGCTCGCCGCATGCTCGTCGAGGCTGGCATAGGCCGGGCGGACGAAACCATGGACCGCGCGGCCGATGACATCGGAGGCCTTGATCGCGGCCGATGCCGGCAGGACAGCCGCAAGAAGAAGCGGAAGAACAAGCGCGGCGGCCAGGCGTTTCGACATCAGAGCGACTCCAGGAATTTGATCAGCGCCTCACGATCAGCCGCGGCAGCACCCGCAAAGCGGTCCCGCGCCTTCCGGCCCTCGCCGCCGTGCCACAGGATAGCCTCGGCAAGCGTTCGGGCGCGGCCGTCATGCAGATAGAAGGCATTGCCGTTGACCGTCGCGGTAAGCCCGATACCCCAGAGCGGCGGGGTGCGCCATTCGCTCCCCGTGGCTTCGCCAACGCGTTGCCCGTCAGCGAGGCTCGTGCCCATGTCGTGCAGCAGGAAGTCGGAATAAGGCCAGATCAGCTGGAAAGCCTGCGCCTTGTTGGGTGTACCGCGCATGGTGACGAATTTCGGCGTATGGCAGGCAATGCAGCCCATCTCGTAGAACTGCTTCTTGCCGGCAAGCACGTCAGGTCTGTCGAGATCGCGTCGCGCCGGCACGGCCAGGTTCTGCGAATAGAAGGTGACGAGATCCATCACCGGGGGCGACGCTTCGGCGGTGCCCAATCGCTGCTGGACGCCGTTCGGCATGGCAAGGCAATCCGCCTGCGCTTTGGTGCAATCGCCCCAGTGTTTCGGCATTTCCGGGGTAGAGATGCCGATATCGCCCGCGAAGGCGTCGGCCGCCTGCTGGCGGATCGAGGCGGTCTGCGCCTTCCAACCGAAGCGGCCCAGGGTCACCTGGCCGCTCAGCTCGTCGCGTACGATGTTCGGCCGGCCCGAAATGCCGTCGCCGTCGCGGTCGTCCGGATCGGCATGGGCAAGGATATCGGCCGGCGCGATCTGCTCGATCAGGCCGAGCCCGATCATCGGCGGCGTCAGGCGCGGCGACAGCGTGGTGCGCGGATCGAGCGGACCGTAGCCGAGGTTTTCGACCGAATAGCTCGGCTTGCGCAGCGAAACGACGGCGCCGTCGCCGAGCGTCACTTTTTGCTCCTGGTAATCGACGCGCATCCGGCCCTCGCCTTTGAGGCCTGGGACGGCAAGGTCCTGCAGTTGCGCGCCATAGACCGGATCGGGGAAGTTCAGCACCTTGTGGCCAGCGAGTGCGGCCTTTTCCTCGGCGCTGCCAGCGTCGCGCGCGAGCCGGAGAAACATCGAGGTCGATCCGGTATCTCCCTCCGGCGGACGGCCGCGGCCGTCCTTCAGATGGCAGTTCTGGCAGGCGCGCTCGTTGAAGAGTGGGCCTAGACCGTCCGAAGCCTGGGGCGAAGACGGCGACGACACCCAGTTCTTGCGAAAAAGCGCGTTGCCGAGCTTGAAATTGCCCTCCTCCTCGAAGGTGATATTGGCGGAGGACTGCGAGAAGGCGTCGCGGTTGACGTCCTTGCGCGACGTGCCGGCACCGCCCTGCATCAGCTCGAACGGCTCCGGCCTGGTGAAGTCGGTCGTCGGCCTGGTCACGGCCAAAACCCGCGCCTGATCCTTCGGCGTCAGATCGGTGCGGCTTGTCGGCAGGGCGGTTGGCTCGCCGGCCAGCGTGGATGCGGAAAGCATGACCGCCAGCAAAAGCAAAGCCCCACGACCAATCCGGTGCCGGGGGGTTCTCTGGAGCGGCAAGCCGTGAATCCCGGCCTGCCGCGCGCGGCGCGAAAAATTTACGGGGCGCCGCATTCCCGCATGTCCTTACTCCGCCTCGTTGGCCGAGTCGGCATTGAGCAGGCCGTATTTCTCCTCGCCGATGGAGGCGAGCAGATCGAGCTGCGTTTCAAGGAAGTCGATATGTCCTTCCTCGTCGGTCAAAAGATCCTCGAACAGCTTCATCGAAACGAAGTCGCCGGCGTCGTGGCAGATCTCGCGCGAGTGCTTGTAGGCCGTGCGCGCGTCATATTCGCCGGCGAGATCGGATTCGAGCACTTCCTTGACGTTCTGGCCGATGCGCAACGGCGCGACGGATTGCAGGTTCGGGTGGCCTTCGAGGAAGATGATGCGCGCGATCAGCCGGTCGGCGTGATGCATTTCCTCGATCGATTCCGCCCGCTCCTTCTTTGCCAGCTTGGTGTAGCCCCAATCCTCGAGCAAGCGATAATGCACCCAGTATTGGTTGACGGCTCCAAGCTCCAGAAACAGGGCCTCGTTAAGCCGCTCGATGACCTGCGGTTCGCCTTTCATGGGTTCTGCTCCCGTATTGGCCGCGCAAGCCTCTCACGCGATCCAGATGTGAAACGATGTCCACGCCCCCAATCTCCGAGCGGGCGTGGTAGTTCTCGGTGACCCGAATGATCGTTTCCACCACATTTGGGAAACAGCCGCAACAGCGACCGCGCTTGCGCATCGCGTGATAGACTTTCGCGGGCACGATCAGCTGCCAGGGATCCTCATCCAGCAGGCCGACGATCGTCTGCTCGATCTCCTTCTCGGTGATGATGTTGCAATGGCAGATCAGCATCTGTTTGCTCTGGCTGACGGCGCCGGTCCGGCGCCGCTTGGCTGGTACGAACGTCTAAACTTACTTGAACACCTTGTCCGGCGCGTCGAGGCTGTCGGAGCCCTCGAAAGCGATCTGGTTCAGCTTGAGCGATCCGACGGCGCGCTCGATCGACTTGGTCTGGTCGATCAGGGCGTCGATCGCCGCCTGCACGGTGGCGTTGCCTTGCGCGTTGCCCTCGGCGATCTGCTGATCATAGGCCTCGCCGGCAAGAGCACGCGCCTGGATGGCCTCCATCTTGGCGACGCTGGTGTCGAGCTTGCCCGACAGTTCCTTGTCGATCGCCGGATCGGCGGCCTTCACCATGTCGGACACGGACGGACCCGAAACAACGGAGCCGTCGAGCCGCTTGTAGCTGGCATGGTAGGCATCGCGGATGCCGACCGCGTCATAGAGATGCGAAATGTAGGTGTTATCGGAGAAGCAGTCGTGCTCCTCCTCCGGATCGTGCAGCAAAAGGCCAAGCTTCATGCGCTCGCCGGCGAGCTCGCCATAGGAGAGCGAGCCCATGCCGGTGAAGATGGTGGAGATGCCGGCATTCGCGTCGCCGTCGATGAGATTCTTGCGCGCGGCGCCGTCCTCCTTCCAATTGTCGACCATTTCCTGCAGATCGGACACAAGAAGGTCGCTCGCCGATTTCAGGTATTCGGCGCGGCGGTCGCAATTGCCGCCCGTGCAGTTCTTGAGGTCGTAATCCGTATAGGGCCGTTCGCCGGCGCCCGGACCGGTGCCGTGCAGGTCCTGGCCCCAGAGCAGGAATTCGATGGCGTGATAGCCGGTCGCGACGTTGGCTTCGACGCCGCCGGCCTCCTGCAGCGTGCCCGAAAGGAATTCGGGCGTCAGCTTCGAGGCATCGACCTTCTTGCCGTTGATCTCGATTTCCTTGTTGGCGATGACGTTGGCCGTGTAGAGCGCGTTCTCGTCCGACTCGGTGCCGTAGCTCTTGGCGACATAGTCGATGAGGCCCTCATCCAGCGGCCAGGAATTCACCTTGCCTTCCCAGTCGTCGACGATTTTGTTGCCGAAGCGGTAGACCTCGGTCTGCTGGTAAGGAATGCGCGCCGCCTTCCAGGCTTCACGTGCGGCGTTCAACGTGTCGGCCGAGGGGCTGGCGATGAGCGCGTCGACGGCTTTGTCCAGCGCCTGCGCGGTGGTCAGCGAATCCTCATATTTGGCCAAAGCGATGTCGGCATAGGTCTTGATCACCGCCTTCGCGTCGGTCTCGGCTTTCGCCGGCAACACGAACACCGCCGCCGTGAGCGCAGCCGTGGCGCAGATCGCAGCCAGCCTGCCGCCATTACGTGCCGTCATTATCCTTCTCCGGTTCTTTGGAAATTCAATAAAAGGCGCCCACCCGCGCCGAGGCATGAGCATGCCGGTAAAAATGGTGGCCGCGCCGATGCGCGGTTCGCGATGAAAAGTCACCCACTTGCCTCCAATCGAAAGGGTTCAAGGCCCAGACATCAAAGGAATGCGCTTTGCGCGCAGCTCTCCATAAAGCGATGGAGAGGCCGGGAGTCAACTGGCGCGACAGAAAAAATTCAATCGAAACAATAATTTAGAATTATTCTAAACTGCAAATATCAACTTTAAACCTAGCACGACCTCGCTGGCCCGATTGACAGAGAGCCATTCTGGGTGCGACCCGATCCGCGGCTCTTGCGGCGGTGGCAGACAATCGCCACCTGGCGCAAGAGCCTAGATTTGCAAACAAAAAAGGATTGCGATGACGAACGGGATTGTGATTGTCGGTGCGGGCCATGCCGGCGTGCAGGCCGCCGCCAGCCTGCGCGAAGAGGGCTACGACGGACCAGTTGTCCTGATCGGCGACGAGAAGGAACTGCCCTATCACAAGCCGCCGCTGTCCAAGACCTTCATCAAGGACGCCGAGGCCAAGCCGCAGCTCTTGCGCGGCGAAGCCTTCTATTCGGGCAACGGCATCGACTACCGGCCGGGCGCGCGCATCGACAGCATCGATGCCCGCGCGGGCCGGCTGAATGTCGTGGCCGGTGGAAAGCTCGGCTTCGACCGGCTGGTGCTCGCGACCGGCTCGCGGCCGCGTCTGCTCAAGCTCGACGGAGCCGGCTTTGCCGGCGTGGTCTCGTTGCGCTCGCTGGCCGATGCGCGCCTGATTCGCGAGCTCAGCGCGCAGAGCGAGGACGTGGTCATTCTCGGCGGCGGCTTCATCGGGCTGGAGATCGCGGCGACGCTGAGGGCCGCCGGCCGCAACGTCACCGTGGTCGAGGCCGTCGACCGGCTGCTCGGCCGCGCCGTGGCGCCGGTCATCGCCGCCCATGTGCGCCAGCGCCTGGAAGCGATCGGCGTGCGCGTGCTCACCGGCACCACCATTGCCCGTCTCGAAGGCGACAATGCCCGCGTATCGGCCGCGATCACGTCCGGCGGCGAACGCCTGCCGGCGCAGATGGTGATCATCGGCATCGGCGTGGTGCCCAATGTCGAACTGGCGGAGGCCGCCGGCCTGGCCATCGGCAACGGTATCCGCGTCGACCAGCATATGCAAAGCTCGCTTCCCGAAATCCTCGCCATCGGCGACGCGGCCTCCTATCGCCACTGGTTCACCGGCGGCGACGTGCGGCTGGAATCGGTGCAGAACGCCACCGACCAGGCAAGGCTTGCCGCCCGCACCATTCTCGGCCACGCCGAGCCCTTCACGGCGGTGCCGTGGTTCTGGTCGGATATCGGCGACATGAAGCTGCAGATGGTGGGGCTGACGCAAGGCGGCGATCACCATGTGGTGCTGGGCGATCTCGCCGAGAATAAGTTCTCGATCTACCACTATGCCGGCAGCCGGCTGCTCGGCATCGAATCCGTCAACCGTCCGGCCGACCATATGCTTGGCCGCAAGATGCTGGGCGCCGGCTTCTCGCCGACGCCGCAGACGGTGGCAGGCGGGCCGGATGCGCTGAAGGCGGCGCTTGCGGCCTTCAGCGAAAGCGAGCCGGCAAGAGCCGCCGGTTAGGCCGCCCGCGCTTCGCGGATCGAGGTTTCCAGGATATCCAGCGCCTCGGTCATGACGCCGTCCTGAATAGTGATCGGCGACAGGAAGCGGATGACGTTGCCGTAGACGCCGCAGGTGAGCAGGATGAGGCCCTTGTCCAGCGCCTTCAACCTGACCGCGTTGGCGAACTCCGCCGAGGGCAGGCCCTTCGTCACGTCGTTGAACTCGACGGCGTTCATGAAGCCCGGGCCGCGGATGTCGACCATCTCCGGCACGTCCTCGCGGATCGACACCAACCGCTGCTTCAGACGGGCTCCGAGCGCATTGGCGCGGTCGCAGAGCTTTTCCTCCTCGATGACGTCAAGCACGGCGTGCGCCGCAGCGACGCCGATCGGGCTGCCGCCATAGGTGCCGCCGAGACCGCCAGGACCGGGCGCGTCCATGATCTCGGCGCGGCCGGTGACTGCCGAGAGCGGGAAGCCGCCGGCAAGGCTCTTCGCCATGGTGGTGAGGTCGGGCGCAACGTCATGATGCTCCATGGCGAACATCTTGCCGGTGCGGGCAAAGCCGGTCTGGACCTCGTCCGCTATCAACAGGATGCCATGCTGATCGCAGACCTTGCGCAGTGCGGTCATGAAATCGCGTGGCGCTTCATAGAAGCCGCCCTCACCCTGAACCGGCTCGACGATGATGGCGGCAACGCGGCCCGGATCGACATCGGCCTTGAACAGCTTGTCGAGCGCGGCAAGCGAATCCGCGACCGAGACGCCGTGCAGCGCAACAGGGAACGGGGCGTGGAAGACATCGGCCGGCATGGCGCCGAAGCCGACCTTATAGGGCACGACCTTGCCGGTCAGCGCCATGCCCATGAAGGTGCGACCGTGGAAGCCGCCGGAAAAGGCGATGACCGCCTGGCGGCCGGTGGCGTTGCGCGCGATCTTGATGGCGTTCTCGACTGCCTCGGCGCCGGTGGTGACGAAGATCGTCTTCTTGTCGAACTTGCCGGGCACCATGCCGTTCAGGCGCTCGGCGAGATGCACATAGCTCTCATAGGGCACGACCTGGTGGCAGGTGTGGGTGAAACGATCGAGCTGCGCCTTGACCGCCTCGATCACCTTCGGATGGCGATGGCCGGTGTTGACCACGGCGATGCCCGACGAGAAGTCGATATAGCGGCGGCCTTCGACATCCCAGATTTCCGAATTCTCGGCGCGATCGGCATAGATCTGCGTCGTCATGCCGACGCCGCGCGAGATCGACTGGTTCTTGCGTTCGGAAATGGCTGAATTCTTCATCGCGTTCCTCATCGGGCCGTCCCTCGTCAGGATCGCACCCGTTCCGTTGATCGAAACCCTTCTGACCTTATTTCACGTTTTCCTCAAGTCGGCACATTGGCCCAGTCTATTGGGCCTGGCGGTGGCGGTCTTAACCAGAGTGATGACGAGCGCCGCGGAAATGGTTTCCTTTTCCCGCCGATCGATTAATCTCATTTTATCCGCGACGTGCGGCCGTCAGGAGCGGCTCCCACGGGTTGAGGGGAACCATGAGCAGGAACGCGACATCGTCCGCCTTGCCGTCTTCGCCGCTTCTCTTTCTTTGTCGTTCAAAAATCTTTTTGCTGCTGGCCTGCGCCAGCGCGGCGATTTCGATGTCCGGCTGCCAGAAGCAGCAAGCGGCGGAAAAGAAATTGCCGGTGATGGTAACGGCGCAGACGGTTGCGCTCGCCGACTACGCGCCGCGAACCTCGCTGACCGGGGTGATCGCGGCTCGCACGCTCACCAATCTGTCATTCCGCATCGGCGGCCGGGTCGCCGAGCGGCTGGTCGATGTCGGCCAGCATGTCGCCCAGGGCGCGGTGCTTGCCCGCATCGAGCCGCAGGAGCAGGAAGCGGACCTGCGTTCGGCCCAGGCCGATCTCGACGCCGCACAGGCGCAACTCACCCAGGCCGCGGCCACTTACCAGCGGCAAAAGACGCTGCTTTCGCAGGGTTTTACGACCAGACGGGAATTCGACACCGCCAACCAGACGGTGAAAGTGGCGCAGGGCAGCGTCGACGCCGCGCAGAGCGCCTTGGCCAATGCCAAGGACAACCTGTCCTTCACCGAGCTCAAGGCGGGCGCCGCCGGCGTCATCACGGCGCGCCAAGTCGAGGCCGGGCAGGTGGTTCAGGCGGCGCAGACCGTGTTCACCATCGCCGAAGACGGCGACCGCGATGCGGTCTTCGACGTGCAAGAGACGCTGGTTGCCGAGACGCCGCCCTCGCCTGCGGTAACGATCACGCTTCTGTCGGACCCGCAGGTCCGCGCGGTCGGCAAGGTGCGCGAGATTTCGCCGGCGGTCGATACCCGGTCGGGATCGATCCGGGTCAAGGTCGGCATCCCCGACACGCCCGCCGGCATGCCGCTGGGTGCAGCGGTGATCGGCACGGTCAGCGCCCGGCCAGTCAAAGCCATATTGCTGCCCTGGCAGGCGCTGACCTCGACCGCCGGCAAGCCCGCCGTCTGGATCCTTGACCCGTCGAGCAAGGCGGTGACCCCCGCGCCGGTCGAGGTGCTCGCCTTCGATTCCGGCGTGGTTGCCGTCAACAAGGGCTTGCAGGAAGGCCAGAGCGTCGTCACTGCCGGCGGGCAGTTGCTCAGCCCCGGCCAGACGGTTGACGTGGCAGGGGCAAACCAATGAGCCGGCTGCACCTCGCTCTCCTGCTCGTCGTTGCGGCGCTTGCCGCCTGCTCGCGCTCGGAAGAGCAGCCGCCGGAGGTCATCCGACCGGTACTGTCGGTGGTGGTCGAACCGAAGACGGTCGAGACCTTCGGCTTCGCCGGTTCGGTCGAGCCACAATACAGCGCCGACCTTGCCTTCCGCCTGCTCGGCCGCGTCGTCTCGCGCGACGTCAAGGTCGGCGACCTCGTCACCAAGGGCACGACGATCGCGGCGCTCGATCCGACGGCGCTTGAGCTCGCGGTCCAGGCCTCGAAGGCCGATCTGTCGAACGCGCAGGCGCAGTTCATCAATGCCGCCGCCAGCGAGGATCGCCAGCGGCAATTGCTCGCCTCGGCCAATATCTCGCAAGCTACATTCGATGCCGCAAGACAAGCGCGGCAGGCGGCGGAAGCCGGCGTCGAGCGCGCCAATGCCGCTTTGGCAAAGTCGCAGGAGCAGCTCGGCTATGCCCGACTGTTCTCCGATTTCGATGGCGTCGTCACCGCTACCGGCGCCGAGGTCGGCCAGACCGTTTCGGCCGGGCAGACCGTCGTCACGGTGGCACGCAACGACCCGCGCGAGGCAGTGGTCGACATCCCCGATCAACTGACCGGCGACCTCACCGTCGGCATGCCGTTCGAGATCGTCCTGCAGTCCTTGCCAAGCATCAAAACCGAGGCCAAGCTGCGCGAAGTCGCGCCGCAATCGGAAGGCGCAACCCGCACACGACGCGTCAGGCTGACGCTGGTGAATCCGCCGACGGCGTTTCGGCTCGGCTCGACGATTACCGCAACGCGCATCACCAAGGTCGAACCAACGATCGAGCTGCCGATATCGGCGCTGCTCGAAAGGGACGGCTCGCAAATGGTCTGGATCGTCGATCCGCAATCCTCCAGCGTAAGCACGCGCGAGATCAAGGTCGCCTCTAGGAACGGCGGCAGCTTCACGGTCGCAGGAGGGCTCGAGGCCGGCATGCGCGTCGTCACCGCCGGCGTCCACAGTCTGAGCGAGGGCCAGAAGGTCAAGGTGCCGGAGGGCGGGGTCTGATGAAGGACTTCAATCTCTCCGACTGGGCACTCAACCACCGTTCGCTGGTCTGGTATTTCATGCTGGTCTTCGTGGTGGCCGGCATCTTCTCCTATCTCAATCTTGGCCGCGAGGAAGACCCCGCCTTCACCATCAAGACCATGATCATCCAGGCCAACTGGCCAGGCGCCTCGGTCAAGGAGACGGTGCAGCAGGTGACCGACCGCATCGAGAAGAAGCTCGAGGAGCTCGACAGCCTCGACTACAGCAAATCGATCACCACCGCCGGCCAGACCGTCATCTTCGTGAACCTGAAGGACACCACCAAGGCGCGCGACGTCGTGCCGAACTGGCTTCAGGTGCGCAATATGATCAACGACATCAAGGCGCAGTTTCCCCAGGGCGTGCAGGGACCGTTCTTCAACGACCGCTTCGGCGACGTCTACGGCAACATCTATGCCTTCACCGCCGACGGGCTGACGCCGCGCCAATTGCGCGATTATGTCGAGGATGTGCGGACCAAGATCCTGACCGTGCCCAATGCCGGCAAGGTCGATCTGGTCGGCGCGCAGGACGAGGCCATCTATCTCGAATTCTCGACGCGCCAGATCGCGGCGCTCGGCCTCAACCAGCAGGCGATCGTCGCCAGCCTGCAGGCGCAGAACGCAATCACGCCGTCCGGCGTCATTGAGACCGGCCCGGAGCGCATCAGCGTGCGCGTCGGCGGCCAGTTCACCTCCGAGGAAAGCCTGCGGGCCATCAACCTGCGCGTCGACGACCGCTTCTTCCGGCTGAGCGACGTGGCGACGATCAGGCGCGGCTATGTCGACCCGCCGACGGCGCTGTTCCGCTTCAACGCCCAGGACGCGATCGGCCTTGCCATCGGCATGAAGCCGAACGCCAATCTGCTGAAATTCGGTGAGGCGTTGCACGAGGAGATGCAGAAAGTGCTGGCCGATCTGCCGGTCGGCGTCGGCGTGCATCTGGTTGCCGACCAGCCGGTGATCGTCAAGGAGGCGGTCTCGGGCTTCACGCGGGCTCTGTTCGAGGCGGTCGCGATCGTGCTCGCGGTGTCCTTCATCAGTCTCGGGCTGCGCGCAGGCTTCGTGGTCGCGCTGTCGATACCTCTGGTGCTGGCGATCACCTTCACGGTCATGGAATATCTCGGCATATCGCTGCAGCGCATTTCGCTCGGCGCGCTGATCATCGCGCTCGGCCTTTTGGTCGACGACGCAATGATCGCGGTGGAGATGATGGTGGCGCGGCTTGAGATCGGCGACAACCTGCGCAAGGCGGCGACCTATGTCTATACCTCGACCGCCTTCCCGATGTTGACGGGAACGCTGGTGACGGTCGCCGGCTTCATCCCGATCGGGCTCAACTCGAGCGCCGCCGGCGAATACACCTTCACGCTCTTCGTCGTCATCGCGGTGTCGCTGCTTGTGTCATGGATCGTGGCGGTGCTCTTCGCGCCGCTGCTCGGGATCACCATCCTGCCGGCGACGATGAAGACCAAGCATCACGACCAGCCCGGTCGCTTCACCGCGCTGTTCAGGCGCGTGCTTATCTTTTCCGTTCGCCGCCATTGGCTGACCATCATCGTGACGGTGCTTCTGTTCGCCGCCTCGGTCGCCGGCTTCGGCTTCGTCCAGCAGCAGTTCTTCCCGCCTTCCGACCGGCCGGAGTTGATCGTCGACTGGAACCTGCCGCAAAACTCCTCAATCACGGAGACGCGCGACCAGATGGAACGCTTCGAGCAGCGGGCGCTGGTCGGCAATCCCGACATCGACCATTTTTCCTCTTATATCGGCCAGGGCGCTGTGCGCTTCGTGCTCGCCTATGACGTGCAGCCGGCCAATCCCTATTTCGGCCAGACCGTCATCGTCACCAAGAGCATCGAAGCCCGCAATCGGGTGAAGCCGGCGTTGGAGAAGCTGCTGCGCGAGGAGTTCGTCGGCACCGATGCCTTCGTCAAATTGCTGGAGCTCGGCCCGCCGGTCGGCAGGCCGGTGCAGTACCGCGTCGGCGGTCCCGACATCCAGACGGTGCGGGAGCTCGCACAGCAATTCGCCGGCTTGATCTCGGCCAATCCGAAGCTGGCGGCGCCGACCTTCGACTGGAACGAGCCGCAGCGCGTGCTGAGGGTCGACGTGCTGCAGGACAAGGCGCGCCAGCTCGGCATCACGTCGTCCGACATTGCCAGCGCGCTGAACAGCACGGTGGGCGGCTCGACGATCACGCAGGTGCGCGACGCGACATATCAAATCAATGTCGTGGCGCGTTCGCGCGAGGCCGAGCGCGGCTCGATCGAGACGCTGCAGAACATGCAGTTGCCGACCGGAAACGGTGAGTCGATCCCGCTCGCGGCGGTCGCCAATTTCCGCTACGACCTCGAACAGCCAACCGTATGGCGGCGTAACCGGACGCCGACGATCACCGTGCGCGCCGGCCTGGTCGGCGACGTGTTGCCGGCGAGCGTCGTCAACGAGCTGAAACCGTCAGTCGACGCCTTCATCGCCAAGCTGCCGCCCGGCTATTCAGTGGAAACCGCCGGCTCAGTCGAGGAAAGCGCCAAGAGCCAGGGGCCGATCGCGGCGGTGGTGCCGTTGATGCTGTTCATCATGGCGACCATCCTGATGGTGCAGCTGCAGAGCTTCCAGCGCCTGTTCCTGGTGGTGGCGGTGGCGCCACTCGGGCTGATCGGCGTGGTGGCGGCTCTGGTGCCCAGCGGTGCGCCGCTCGGCTTCGTCGCCATCCTCGGCGTGCTGGCGCTGATCGGCATCCTTATCCGCAACTCCGTCATCCTGATCGTGCAGATCGAGCACCTCGTCGCCGAAGGCAAGGACCGCTGGGCGGCCGTGATCGAGGCGACCGAGCACCGCATGCGGCCGATCGCGTTGACAGCCGCCGCCGCCAGCCTGGCGCTGATCCCGATCGCGCGCGAAGTGTTCTGGGGACCGATGGCCTACGCGATGATGGGCGGGATCATCGCCGGTACCGCGATCACTCTGCTGTTCCTGCCGGCGCTTTATGTGACATGGTTTCGGATCGAGGAGCCGCAGGATAAGGAAGGCGTGCAGGACGAAGCGCTGCCGATGAGAGAAGAGGCGGCAACATGAGTTGCGTCGCGATCCTTCAGACCCCCTCTTGCCTACCGGCCATCTCCCGCGCAAGGGGGAAGATTGAGCGCTCGGCGGGTTTCGCCGATCACCAACGTTGCAGGATATAGAGCGGACCGCAAGAACTGCTGATCTCCCCCTTGCGGGGGGATGTCCGGCAGGACAGAGGGGGTGACGGAACACTACCTGCAGAGCTACACCCTCACAAACCCCTCGCTGGCTCTGAGCAAATTACGCGTATAGTCCTCGCCGACACGATGGCCGATCAGTTGGCTCGCGGTCAGCGTCTCCACCGCCTCGCCATTCCGCATCACCATCAGCCGCTCGCACATATGGGTGATGATGGCGAGGTCGTGACTGACCATCAGGAAGGTGAGCTTGCGGCGGCGACGGACTTCTTCCAGCAGGTTCAGCACCTCCGCCTGCACCGAGGCGTCGAGCGCCGAGGTCGGCTCGTCCAGCAAAAGGATCGAGGGTTCGAGGATCAGCGCACGTGCAATGGCGACACGCTGGCGCTGGCCGCCCGAGAGCTGGTGCGCATAGCGAAAGCGGAAGCCCTTGCCGAGGCCGACCTCGTCCAGCGCGCGCTCGATGCGCTTCTCGCCGTCGGCAATGCCGTGGATCGCGAGCGGCTCCTGCAGCAGGCGGTCGACCGTCTGGCGCGGATGGAGCGAACCGTAGGGATCCTGGAACACCATTTGCACATCGCGGTAGAAGGCCTTGTCGCGCGTCTTGCCAAGCCTCTTGCCATTGACGGCGATGGTGCCCGAAGCAACAGGCGCGAGGCCGGTGATGGCCCTCAGCAGCGTCGATTTGCCGGAACCGCTTTCGCCGACGAGGCCGTAGGATTCGCCCTCTCTCACCTCAAGGCTGACGCCCTTCAGCGCGCGAAAGCGGTCGAAGATCACTTCCAGCCCGTCGATGGCGATCGCAGCCGTCATGCCGCCCACTCCGGCTTACGGTCGAGCACCGGCAGCGGATGGCGCTCGAAGCCGATCCTCGGCATGCAGTTGAGCAGGCCGCGCGTGTAGGGGTGCCGGGCATCGCGCAGCTCGGACGCCTTGATCTGTTCGACGACCTTGCCGGCATACATGACGACGACCCGGTCGCAGAAGGAGGAGACCAGGCGCAGGTCGTGCGAGATGAAGATCAGGCCCATCCCGCGCTCGGCGACAAGCTTGTCGAGGATCTTGAGCACGTCGAGCTGCACGGTGACGTCGAGCGCCGAGGTCGGTTCATCGGCGATCATCAGCTCGGGTCCGGTGACCAGCATCATGGCGATCATGGCGCGCTGGCCCATGCCGCCCGAGACCTCGTGCGGATAAAGGTCGAAGACGCGGGCGGGGTCGCGGATCTGCACCACCTGCAGCATGGCTAAAGCGCGCTCGCGCGCCTCGGCCTTGGAGACTTTTTCGTGCGTGCGCAGCGTCTCGACGATCTGGCGGCCGATGGTCATCACCGGATCGAGCGAATATTTCGGATCCTGCAGGATCATGGCGATGCGGTTTCCCCGCAGCGCCCGGCGCTCACGCGGCGATATTGACAAAAGATCGATGCCGTCGAAGGCGAGCTTCTTCGCCGACACTTCGGCCTGCGGCGGGGTGAGCCCCATGATGGCGCGGCCGGTCTGCGACTTGCCGGAGCCGCTCTCGCCGACGATGCCCAACCGCTCGCGGCCGAGCGAAAACGAAACGCCGCGTACGGCTTGCACGAGGCCGGTGCGGGTCGGAAAAGTGACGCGCAGATCGTCAACGTCGAGGAGCGTCTCGCCACTCATTGGTCGCCGCTCCGGGGATCGAGCGCGTCGCGCAGGCCGTCGCCGAGCAGGTTGAAGCCGAGGCTGACGATGAGGATGGCCGCACCAGGGGCTGCGGCAACCCACCATTGGTCGAGGATGAAGCGGCGGCCGGACGCGATCATCGCGCCCCATTCGGGCAGCGGCGGCTGCGCGCCGAGGCCGAGGAAGCCGAGGCCGGCGGCGGTGAGAATGATGCCTGCCATGTCGAGCGTCGCGCGGATGATCAGCGAGGAGATGCAGAGCGGCATGATATGACGCAGGACGATGCGGAAGGGCGACGCGCCCATCAACTGCACCGCCTTGATGTAATCCGAATTGCGCACCGTCAGCGTTTCGGCGCGCGCGATGCGCGCGTATGGCGGCCAGGAGGTGATGGCGATCGCCAGCACGGCGTTCTCGATGCCGGGGCCGAGCGCCGCCACGAAAGCCAGCGCCAGCACCAGCTTCGGAAAGGCGAGGAAGATATCGGTGATGCGCATCAGGATCGTGTCGGTCCAGCCGCCGGCATAGCCGGCAATCGTGCCGACCAGCAGGCCGATGGGCGCGGCGATGATGGCGACGAGGATCACCACATAAAGCGTCCAGCGCGCGCCGTAGACGATGCGCGAATAGATGTCGCGGCCGAGGTCGTCGGTGCCGAACCAGTGCGCGGCGCCCGGTGGCAGCAGGCGCGCGTTCTTGAGATCGCCCACGGTCGGCGAATAGGGCGCCAGCACATCGGCAAAGGCGGCGACCACCAGCAGCGCGATGATGATCAGCATGCCGACCAGCGCCAGCCGATTGGCGGAGAAGCGCCGCCAGGCGACATAGGCGCGGCCGAGCCTTGCCTGCAGGCGCGAGGCCGGCCGGTCGCTGAGCAACCACGCTCGACGGGAGAGAGAGCCGGCGTCGGAGGCGGTCATGACAATGCCTGTTGAAGGTGTCGACCCCCACTCCGGTCTGCTTCGCAGACCACCTCGTTCGACGGGGGAGAGGAAAGGCGCCAAGTGTGCGACCGGCTTTTCCTCTCCCCCGGGCAGGGGGAGAGGTGGCCCGAAGGGCCGGAGTGGGGGTGCTCGGCCGCAGCCGAGCCGGAAAGTGCGATAGCTCCGCTCATCCGGCTTTCGTCCTTGGATCGAGCAGCCGGTAGAGCAGATCGGACAGGAGATTGATGGCGATGAAGACCGAGCCGATGGCGATGGTGCCTCCGAGCACTGCGTTCATGTCAGCGTTCTGCAGCGAGTTGGTGATGTAGAGGCCGATGCCCGGCCATGAGAAGACGGTCTCGGTCAGCACCGAGCCTTCGAGCAGGTTGGCGTAGGAAAGCGCGATCACCGTCACCATCGGCACGGCGGCGTTGCGCAGCGCGTGGCCCCAGATGATGCGCCGTTCCGGCAGGCCCTTGGCGCGCGCCGCGACGATATATTCCTGCGCCAGCTCGTTCAGCATGAAGGAGCGGGTCATGCGGCTGATATAGGCGAGCGACAGATAGCCGAGCAGCGCCGCCGGCAGGACGATGTGACGCCAGGCGTCGTAGAAGACGTCCCACTGCCCCTGGATCGCGGCATCGAGCAGGTAGAAGCCGGTGATCGGCGTGAACGTGTATTCGTAGACGACGTCGAGCCGCGCCGGGAAGGCGATCCATTGCAGCTTGGCATAGAATAGCACCAACCCGAGCAGCCCTAGCCAGAAGATCGGCACGGAATAGCCGATGAGGCCGACGATGCGGGCGACCTGGTCGATCAGGCTGCCGCGCTTGACGGCCGCCAGCACCCCCAGCGGCACGCCGATGACGGCACCGATCAGCGTGCCCAGGGTTGCCAGCTCGATGGTCGCCGGGAAGACGCGGCGGATATCGGACATCACCGGATTGGTGGTCAGCACCGACGTGCCGAAGTCGCCCCTCAGTGCTGCTTTGACATAGAGGTAGAACTGCTCGATCCATGGCAAATCGAGCCCCATTTCGCGGCGTGTGCGCTCGACGACGGCGGTCGGCGCGCGGTCGCCGAGAACGGCCAGAACCGGATCGATCGGGATCACGCGGCCGATGAAGAAGGTCACCGCGAGAAGACCGAGATAGGTCGTCACCGCGATGACCAGGAAGCGGCCGAGCGACGACAGGACAGCGACGGCGCGGGCGCTGCCGCGCCCGGCCGCCGCCTGGTTTTCAGCTACGCTCACGCGTCGCGCCCGGGGTTACTGCTTCGAGACCGCCCAGACGAAGTTGGTGTCGAAGCTCGGGCCGAGCTTGAAGCCCTGGAGGTTCTTGCGCAGCCCGGCCACTTCCAGCTGCTGGTGGATGATGACGAAGGGGCTGGTGTCGAGGATTTTCTGCTGCAGGTCCTTGTACATGTCGGCGCGCTTGGCCGCATCCTTCTCCAGCAGGGCCGCCTCAGTCTCCTTGGTCAGGTCCGGAATATCCCAGGCATTGCGCCAGGCGAGCGTCTTGATCTTGGCGTTGTCGGAATTGTCCGGGTTCGAAGCGAAGGTCTGGGCATTGGAGTTGGGATCGAAATAGTCCTGGCCCCAGTTGCCGATATAGATGTCGTGGTTGCGAGCGCGATATTTGGTCAGCGTCTGCTTACCGTCGCCCGGAATGATCTCCAGCTTGATGCCGGCCTGGCCAAGCGTCTGCTGGATCGATTCCGCCATGCCGGTGGTCGGCTGCCCGGTGCGCACATCCATGGTGACCTTGAAGCCGTCCGGCAGGCCGGCCTTGGCGAGCAGTTCCTTCGCCTTTGCGATGTCGAGCTTGAACGGGTTTTCGTCGATCGCGCCGAGATCGCCCTTGGGCAGGAAGGACTGGTGAATCTCGCCGATGCCCTTGAGGATGGTCGAGGCCATCGCGTCATAGTCGATCAGATATTTGAACGCCTGGCGCACCTCCGGCTTGGCGAGGTTCGGGTTCTTCTGGTTGAGGCTGATGTAATAGACCGTGCCCTTCGGCGCGCTGGTGGTGGTGAGATCGGCGTTCTTGGCGATGGCGTCGAGATCGTTCGGCTCGAGGTTGCGGGCGACGTCGATGTCACCGGCCTCAAGCGCCAGGCGCTGCGCCGAGCTTTCCTTCATGTTGCGGTAGATGACGCGGGCGAGCTTGGCCTTCTCGCCATTGTAATTGTCGTTGCGCTCCAGCACGACGGCCTCGTTGGCGCGCCATTCGCGCAGCTTGTACGGCCCCGAGCCGGCATAGCCGGTTTTCAGCCAGGCATTGCCGAAGTCGTTGTCCCATTTGTAGTCGGCGCTCGGCGTGACGGCGGCGACATGCTCCTTGACCAGCTTCGAGTCGACAACCGAAGCGACGGTGGCCGACAGGCAGTTGAGCACGAAGCTCGGCGCGTAGGCCTTGTCGACCACGAACTGGAAGGTGGTGTCGTCGACGGCCTTGGCCTTTTCGGTGACGTTGTCGCCGGTGATGCCGAACTGGTTGATGATGAAGGCCGGGCTCTTGTCGAGCTTGATGGCGCGTTCGAAGGAATAGGCGACATCGGCCGCGGTGATCGGGTTGCCGGACGCGAATTTCATGCCGGGCTTGAGCTTGAAGGTGTAGGTCAGGCCGTTGTCGGAAACGCTCCAGCTCTCGGCAAGGTCGCCCTTGACCTTGGAGGTGTCGCTGAGGTCGAGGCGGACCAAAAGATCATAGGTGTTGCCGGTGACTTCGGCCGTCGACAGCTCGAACGCCTCACCCGGGTCCATCGAGATGATGTCGTCGATGGCAAAGCCCTCGACCAGCGTATCAGCGGGCGTGACCGCGAAAGCAGGCGCGACAAGCAGCGCGGACAGCGCGGCCCCCGCAAGCAAGGCGCGAGAGCGGAGAGCAAGTTTTTCCAGCATCATGGTGATCGTTCCCTGTCTTGTTGACCTGAGTTCCCGGCTCAGGGCTGTATCGTTCTTTGCAAGGCCGGCTGCGGCTTTGACCGCTCACCGTCGTGTTTTTTGTCCAGTTGGTCAACACCCTATTCAGCGGTTCTCGAACCGGCAACGGGCATTTTTGCCAGACGCAATATCGGACTGGGCGGGCCGCCATGAGTCGACGCATGCGCCGGCTAATTGAAGCCGCCGATCCGCAAAAATGTACCAGGGTCGGTAGCTTGGAGGCAGCCGCTATTTCAGCTGCGCAACCAACCCCCCATCGGGAAAGCAGGTGGCGGGCCTGCCGTTCTTGGCCTGCCAGACCCCGATCGAACGGCGGGTCTTGAAGCCCGGCAGGCCATCGGCGCTGCCGACATCGTAGCCCTTGGCCTCGAGCGCGCGCTGCAGCGCGGCGATGTCGGAGCGGTGCAGGTCGCCGACCGCGCCCCAAGTGCCGGCAAAGGTGGCGTCGCCCCTGGCGATGCGGTCGGCGGCATGGCCGATGAACAGGCCGTAGAGATCGCTGTTGTTGTATTGCTTGAGTACATAGAAATTCGGCGTAACGAGGAAGGCCGGGCCGCTGCGCCCGGCCGGCATCAGCAGGAAACCCTCGGCCTTCAATTCGCTCGGCGCAAACGCCTTGCCGTCGACGCGCCGGATGCCCATCGCCACCCAATCGGAAATCTTCCTGCCTTGGTCCGGCCCTTCGAGCGAGCAGGAGACGTTAGCCGGAACCGTCACCTCGGTGCCCCAGCCGCGCCCCCTTACCCAGCCATAATGGACGAGGTAGTTGGCGATCGAAGCGAGCACGTCGGGCGTCGAATTCCAGATGTCGGGCCGGCCGTCGCCGTCGAAGTCGACGGCGTGCTTGAGGAAGGATGTCGGCATGAATTGCGGCTGACCGAGCGCGCCGGCCCAGGACGATTTCATCGCGTTGACGGGCGCCAGCCCGCGCTCGACGATTTCGAGCGCCGCCAGCACCTCGGTGCGGAAGAAGTCTTTCTTGGTCGACATGAACGCCTTGGTGCCCAGAACCTCGAAGGCGTCATAAGGCATCTTGGCCGCGCCGAAGCCGGTCTCGCGACCCCAGATCGCCAGCACGATCTCGCCCGGCACGCCGTAGCGCTTCTCGATCAGTCCGAGCGCCCGGGCGTTGGCGCTCTCGCGTGTGCGCCCGCCCGTGGTGACGGCACGGATGGTCTTCTCGGCGAAATAGTCGGCGGGCGGGCCGAACTCGGCCTGATGCTGCTTTTGCGGCGTCGTCGGTTTCTCGCGGGGCATGACGAGATCCGGCAGTTTGAGGTTCGGCTTCACCCCGAGGAAGGCGGCATCGAAGGTCTTTTTCGAGATGCCTTTGGACTTGGCTTCCGGCCAGAGGTCGGTTTGAAGCCAGGCCTGGAACTGGTCGTCGATGGGAGCGGTGTGGGCGGGGAGGGTGAGGAGGAGAGCGAGAAGTGCCGCGAGGAAGGAAAGAATAGCCTGCCTGAAATGCTGGCGTTCCTTCACACGGAGTACAGCCTTTCGAGGAAAAACGTCTGTCACGAGCCCCCTCCCCGATCCCCTCAAAACGCCGTCCTCGACCGCAGCGCCGCCGCCAGCGTGCCTTCGTCGAGATAATCGAGCTCGCCGCCGACCGGCACGCCATGCGCGAGCCGCGTGACCTTGACCTCGAAGCCCGACAACTGGTCGGTCAGATAATGTGCCGTCGTCTGGCCCTCGACCGTCGCGTTCACGGCGAGGACGACTTCCTTCACCTCGCCGCTGGCGACCCGATCGACCAGCGAGCGGATGTTGAGCTGATCCGGACCGATGCCGTCGAGCGGCGACAGCGTGCCGCCGAGCACGTGATAGCGCACATTCATGGCGGCCGCGCGCTCCAGTGCCCAGAGGTCCGAGACGTCCTCGACGACGATCAGCGTGCCGGCGTCACGACGCGGGTCGGTGCAGATCATGCAAGGGTCGGAGGTGTCGACATTGCCACAGGTCGAGCAGATGCGGACCTTGTCGACCGCCTCGCCCATGGCGGCGGCCAAAGGTTCGAGCAGCTGCTCCTTCTTCTTGATGAGATGAAGCGCGGCGCGCCGCGCCGAGCGCGGCCCGAGCCCTGGCACCTTGGCCAGGAGCTGGATCAGGCGTTCGATTTCCGGACCGGCGATTCTCTTCGACATCGCCTTGATCTAGGATTTTTCCAGGCAGTTTGGAACAGCCGCAACGACACGGGGCCCGCCATGCTGCCATGGCAGGCCCCGTTGGATGCAATTGGTTCAGTTGGTTTCGAGCGGCCGATTCTGGCTGACGATCATCGCGCCGATGGCGTCGGTGTTCTCAGGCGTCGACTCGAAGCCCATCGCCGCTTCCTGCGGTGCGCTGGGCACCGAAGTGATGTAGCGGCCCTTGAGCGTGCCGCCGAAACGCGAGGCGTCCGGCTCGGCCATCGGCTCCTGCATCGCCACGACCGTCGGCTTCTGCGCGAGGCGGCTGGATTTCTGCGACGGGGCGGCAGCGGCCGTCACATAGGTCGCCTCGGCCGGAACGATTGCCGCCTTGGCCGGAAGCGTCGGTTCGGCCGCATTCATCGCCGCCTGCTTGGCCGGATCCGGCCGCACGATCGTCTTGACCACCGGCTCGGCGGAAGCCACCAGCACGGGAGCGGTTGGGTCGATCTTCTGCTGTTTGTCGGACGCCATGGCGACCATCGGCTCGTCCGGCAGCGGCTGCCAGTTGCGGCCGCGCTTTTCATAGAAGGCGTTGCCGCCGGCCACCATGGTGTAATGCATGTTCTTGTAAGGGAAGCGCAGGCCGGCAGTGTGGAAATACATGGTGTTCTTGAGCTTGGCCTTGCGCTCGCCCTTCAGCACCGCGTCCGCGGCTTCCTCGACGTCGGGCAGCGCCCTGGAGTTCATCGGCCGCGTCAGCACGCCGGGCGCGAACTGGCCCTTCTCGCCGACGACCTCGCAGATGGTGTTGCCATGCTGGCCCGAACGCAGCCGGTTCATCACGACCGTGCCGACAGCGATCATGCCGTCGCGGCTCGACCGGTTGGACTCGAAGAACATCGCCCTTTGCAGGCATTCCTTGTCCTTCATCGAATATTTGTAGGAGCGCGAGCTGAGGAAGCTCGGCGTGAGCGCGTCGGTCAGACCCGACACCGACATGCCATGGGAGGAAGTGGTCTGGCTGCAACCGGCCAGGGGCAAGGGGGAAGTGACGATGCCGATGAGCAGCAGCGGCGTCTTCCATCGCGTCGCGATCACCAAAAAAGCCTCATGTCCAGATGCCAGCCCGCCCCGAGATGTGGCAGGAATGAGACTCTTTCGGGCAAAAAGATGGCTAGAGGGTTAGCAACTTCTGGACTTGGGTAAAACTTTATGAATGTCGCGAAATGAGCCCGTGAGCATTGCCGGCAAAATGGTTAATATTGCCGCCCGGGCTCAATTTCCGTTCATAATCAATTAACTGTTGCAGGCCGCCTCAGAACGGCAATTTCATTCCGGGCGGAATCGGCAAGCCTGCCGTCAAGGCCTTGGTCTTCTCCTGCATCACCTGCTCGACCTTATTTTTGGCGTCATTGTGGGCGGCCAGGATGAGGTCCTCCAAGATCTCGGCTTCGTCAGCCTTGATCAAAGACGGATCGATCTTCAGCGCCTTCATTTCGAACTTGCCGGTGAGCGTGATGCTGACCAGGCCGCCACCGGCCTGGCCGGTGGCTTCAAGCGTGGCGATCTCGTCCTGCATGGCCTGGAACTTGGCCTGCATTTCCTTCGCCTTGCCCATCAGGCCGAGAAGATCTTTCATCGGGTGGTCCTCTAAGATTGTTTCAGATTTCGTCGTCGTCGGCTGCCGGCTCGACAGGCACTTCCGCCTCCGCCTCTTCCACGTCCGGCACATCCGGAATGCGCACGTCGATGATCTTGGCCCCAGGGAAGCGGGCGAGAATGGCGGCGACGGTCGGATCGCTCTTGGCGTCGGAGAAGGCGTTCTCGCGTTTCGTCGTCTCCATCTCGGCCAATGTCTGGCCGCCCTCTTCCTTCGACAGCGACACCAGCCAGTTGCGGCCGGTCCAGGCACGCAGCTTGGAGGTCATGTCGTTGAGCAGCATCTTGGGCGCGTCGTCGGTCAGGGTGACGTCGAGGCGGCCGGGCTCGATGCGCACCGGCCGCACGCAGCGTTTCAACAGCACCTTGAAGGCTATGTCGCGATTGGCGTCGGCAAGTGCGACGATGTCGGCCAGCGATTTGACCGGAACGACAGGGGTTTCGGCTACCGGCTCCGGCGCCGGGACAAAGGCGACGGGTGCCGGCTGCGCTTCGACCAGGCGCATGGTCTGCGCACCGCCATTTGAACCGGGCATCCGCGCCTGCGCCACGGCGCTGGGGCCTACGCCATTGCCTGGATTTGCCGGTGCGCCATTGGCGCGCGGGACGCCATTCGGCAGCGGTCCCGCGCCTTCCAGCGATTTCAGCGCCTCATCCAGCGTTGGCAGGTCGGCGGCATGCGCCAGCCTGATCAGCACCATTTCGCCGGCGCTGACCGGGCGGTTAGAGGACTGCACCTCGGGAATGCCCTTCAAGAGCATCTGCCAGGTCCGCGACAGCACGCGCACCGAAAGCGTGCCGGCGAATTCGGCACCGCGCCGGCGCTCGTCCTCGGAAAGCGAAGCGTCATCGGCCGCCGACGGCACGAAGCGCAGGCGGGTGACGAGGTGGTTGAACTCGGCAAGATCGGTGAGCACGGCGGCCGGATCGGCGCCGGTGTCGTATTGCGCGCGGAACTCGGCGAGCGCCGCCGCGACGTCGCCTTTCATGACATGCTCGAACAGGTCGATAATGCGGGCGCGGTCGGCGAGACCCAGCATGGCACGTACCGCGTCGGCGCTGACGGTGCCGCTGCCGTGGGCGATCGCCTGGTCGAGGATAGACAGCGAATCGCGCGCCGAGCCTTCGGCGGCGCGGGCGATCATCGCCAGGGCCTCGTCATCGACGGCAATGCCTTCCTTGGCGGCGATCGAGGACAGATGCCCGACAAGCGCGCCGGCATCGATGCGCCGCAAATCGAAGCGCTGGCAGCGCGACAGGACCGTGATCGGCACCTTGCGGATCTCGGTGGTGGCGAAGATGAATTTAACGTGCGGCGGCGGCTCTTCAAGCGTCTTCAGCAGGCCGTTGAAGGCCTGGGTGGAGAGCATGTGCACTTCGTCGATGATGTAGACTTTGTAGCGTGCCGAGACCGGCGCGTAGCGCACGCGGTCGATGATGTCCCTGATATCATCGATGCCGGTATGCGAGGCTGCGTCCATCTCGATGACATCGACATGGCGGCCTTCCATGATCGCCTGGCAATGCTCACCGGGGATCGAAAGGTCGACGGAGGGCTGGTCGATGGTCGCCGTTTTGTAGTTCAAGGCTCGCGCGAGAATGCGCGCGGTCGTCGTCTTGCCGACACCGCGCACGCCGGTCAGCATCCATGCCTGGGCGATGCGACCGGTGGCGAAGGCGTTGGTCAGCGTGCGCACCATCGGCTCCTGGCCGATCAGCTCGGAGAAATTCGAGGGGCGATATTTGCGCGCCAGGACGCGGTAGGCGCCGGCCTTACCGGTCTCCAGGCTCTCTGGCCCCAAATTTCCGGCTTCGCTCATTCGCCGTCAAAAGCTCCCAGGACCGCGACGGAGGGCGGCCGATTCCTGCGCATAATCTCGCCCGCACGGCTCGGCGCCGTCAATGTCGCGGGAGAAAGGCGAAGAGGTGGGAGGCTGGAACAATGACCCGTTCCGGGCTCGTTAGGGCTGCTTCCTTCCGGACCTGACCCGGTTGGCGAGTGGATCGTCCACCACCAACCTCCCGCGCTCCATATCGGCAATTCGGCAGCGAAATGCAAGGGCGGCGCCGCAAGCTGCGGCCATAACGCGATTGGAAAGTCCTTCAAATTGGCAAGAGCGATCAATGAATCGCTTGCAGCCACCTTGCCGCCGCTCTAGCGTCCCTTGGTTTGAAGCATGCTGCAAAAAACAAAGGAAACGCCCATGCTGCCTGGCCTCAAGGCCGGTTTCACGCTGGACGCCCGATTGGAGGCGGACAGCGAGCAGCTTATGTGGCTTGGCCTTTGCGAACTCAGATTGATGAACGACCGGCGCTGGCCATGGCTGGTGCTGGTGCCGCAGCGGCCGGGCGTCGAGGAAATCCACGAGATGACGCCGCTAGACCAGGCGATGCTGACCTTCGAAACCAATATGGTGGCGCAGGCGCTGAAGCGGGTGACCGGCTGCACCAAGATCAACACCGGCGCCTTGGGCAACATCGTGCGCCAGCTGCATGTCCATGTCGTGGCCCGCTCCGAGGGCGATCCCGGCTGGCCGGGACCGGTCTGGGGGCACGGCATACGCGAGCCTTATCAGCGCTCCGACATCAGGCGGTTTGCCGAAACGATCAAGGCGGCGCTATAAGCTGACCGGTGTCCATTCAGCGTCCCCCGTGTCCCTCAGCCCGCCCGAGTCCCCATGAGCTTTCGCCTGTTTGACGCGCCCTTGCGCGAACCGAGTCAATTCGTCGGTTTCGCCGGCAACCGGATTGACCGGCAGTCCGAGAACCGCGCCGACGACGCGGTCGAGAAGGCGCTGGCCGACCGGTCCGCGCGGCTGATGCTGATGCATGCCGGCCGGCTTTACCTCAAATTGGAGAACGGCACGTTCGACCCGTGGTTCAAGGCGGATGAGAGCCAGGCCTTCGAGCCTTCGCTCGGCCAGGGCGTGCTGCTCGGCTTTTCCGAGGAAGGCCCCGTGCTGGCGGTGCCTGCCGGCGTCGAGCCGGAAAAGCTGCCCGAGACGGTCAAGGCGATCGATTACCGCTCGGTCCATATGCAGGGGCTGATCGACGAGGCGGCCGCCGGCGCGCTGGCGCAAGGAGCGGCGCTGCTTGCCTGGCACGCCAGCCACGCCTTCTGCTCGAAATGCGGCAACCGCTCGGAGATGCGCGCCGGCGGCTACCGGCGCCATTGCCCTTCCTGCGGCACCGATCACTTTCCGCGCACCGACCCGGTGGCAATCATGCTGACTGTGACGCGCGAAAAGTGCCTGCTCGGGCGCGGCCGGCATTTCGCGCCGGGCATGTATTCGGCGCTTGCCGGCTTCATCGAGCCGGGCGAGACGATCGAGGCGGCGGTGCGCCGCGAGACGCTGGAAGAGGCCGGCATCCGGCTCGGCCGCGTCGTCTACCATGCCAGCCAGCCCTGGCCGTTCCCGTATTCGCTGATGATCGGCTGCTTCGGCGAGCCGCTCAACGAGGATATCCAGGCCGATCTCAACGAGCTCGAGGACTGCCGCTGGTTCTTCCGCGAAGAAGTGCGCAGGATGCTGGAGAGGCAGCATGCCGGCGGCTTGATCACACCACCGAAAGGGGCGATCGCTCATCACCTCATCCGCGCCTGGGTCGACAGCGAATAGGAGCAGAAGAATGATCCGTCATACCGTCGTGTTCACTTTGAAGCATCCGCCGCAGTCGCTGGAGACGAAGCGCTTCCTGCACGACGCGAAGAATATCCTGACCGGGATCAAGGGTGTGGCGCATTTCGAGCAGCTGCGGCAAGTGAGCCCCAAGAACGACTACCAGTTCGGCTTCTCGGTGGAGTTCGCCGACCAGGCGGCCTACACTCGCTACAACGAGCACCCCGACCACGTCGCCTTCGTGCGCGACCGCTGGGTGCCCGAGGTGGAAAAGTTCATGGAAATCGACTACGTGCCGCTGGGGTTCGGCTGAAAATTCAGGTGAGGCCGGCCTGCAAATGACGGCGTCCTGCGCTTCCGGTGCTCACGTACTTCAAGTACGCTCCGCTCCGGCTCTCGGATGCCATCATTTTCGGCTCGGCCTGACCTGAATTGGGCTGGCGCTAATCCGCCACCTTCCACTGCTCGCGCGAGGCGCTGGCCGGATAGACGCCGAGGATGCGCATTTCGCGCGAGAAGAAGCGCAGTTCATCCAGTGCCAGCTTGACCAGCGGATCGTCCGGGTGGCCCTCGATGTCGGCATAGAACAGCGTCGCGGTGAAGGCCCCTAACTGGTAGCTCTCGAGCTTGGTCATGTTGATGCCGTTGGTTGCGAAGCCGCCCATGGCCTTATAGAGCGCGGCAGGCACGTTGCGGACGCGGAAGATGAAGGTCGTCATCATCTTGGCGTCCGGCGCGGGGCGCTCCACCCATTGCTTGTTCTTGGTCAAGACGACAAAGCGGGTGACGTTGGAATCGGTGTCCTCGACATTCTTCTCGATGATGTCGAGCCCGTAGAGTTCCGCGGCCAGCGCCGGCGCCAGCGCGGCCATGGTGCGGTCCTTGACCTCCGACACCATCTTGGCCGAACCCGCCGTGTCGCCGGCGACCACCGGCTTCCAGCCGTTCTTGCGGATATATTTGCGGCACTGGCCGAGCGCGTGGATATGGCTGTGCACGGTTTTGATCTCTTCACGCTTCACGCCCGGCAACACCATGAGCTGGAAGTGGATCGGCAGGAAATATTCGCCGACGATGTGCAGCTTCGATTCCGGCAACAGGTGGTGGATGTCGGCGACGCGGCCGGCGATGGTGTTCTCGATCGGAATCATGGCGAGCTCGGCCTTGCCGGTCTCGACGGCGTTGAAGGCGTCCTCGAAGGTCGGGCAAGGCAACGGCTCCATCGACGGGAACATGTTGCGGCAGGCCGTATCGGAATTGGCGCCGGGCTCGCCCTGGAAGGAAATTCTGTTGGTCTTTTCAGGCATGCACATGTCTCATTTCGAAAGGATTTGCCTGGCGCGTTCGAGATCGTGCGGCGTGTCGACGCCGAGCGGCAGCGATTGGACGATCTCGGCGTCGATGCGCATGCCGGCTTCCAGCGCGCGCAGCTGCTCCAGCCGCTCGCGCCGCTCCAGCGGCGACGGCTTGAGGGCTACGAAACGCTCCAACGCCGCACGGCGATAGGCATAGAGGCCGATGTGGTGGTAGAGCGGCCCCTCGCCCCAGGGCGCGGTGGCACGGGTGAAATAGAGCGCTTTCAGCCGTGTGGCGGAAAGCGGCGAGCCGACGATCTTGACCACATTCGGATTGGTCTTCTCCTCGTCGCGCACGATCTCGACGCCGAGCGTGGCGATATCGACCGACTTGTCCTCGAAAGGCCGCAGCGAGGCGCCGATGATCTCGGGGTCGATGGTCGGCAGGTCGCCCTGGACGTTGACGATCGTTTCCACCCGTTTTTCGGGGTCGAGCGCCGTCAGCGCCTCGAAAATGCGGTCGGAACCCGATTCGTGATCCGTGCGGGTCATGACCGCCTCGAAACCATGCGCTTGCACGGCTTGCGCGACGGCTTGCGTGTCTGTCGCCACCACAACGCGGCCAAGCCCGGCCTCGGCGGCGCGGCGGGCGACATGGACGATCATCGGAGCGCCCGCAATGTCGGCCAGCGGCTTGCCCGGCAGGCGCGTCGAGGCCATGCGGGCGGGGATCAGGATCAAGGTCGACATCGGATTTTTGGGTGGTCGAAAAACGCGGATGGAAAAGTGGCAAAAGGTCTCACTGGAAGCGCCCTTATAGGTGTTGCAACGCCAGAGCAAAAGACCTAGTTTCCGCGCGATTTGAATGGCCTTTCAGGGCAGTTCGCGATACCGACGGACGGAGTGGACGGGACGGTCCGCCGGAAAAGGGAGCAAGGGGCGTATGGATTCCAACGAAGTCAACAAGCTGCTCGGCGGATTTCTGGGAACCTGCTTCATCGTCTTTTCAATAGGCCTCGTCTCGGACGGGCTGTTCGCCTCGCCGGCGCCCGAAAAGCCCGGCTTCGCCATCGAAGCCCAGGAGCCGACCGAGGGCGGCCCGGCTGCGCCTGCCGCGGCGGAAAAGCCGATCGCGGACCTGCTTGCCACCGCCAATGCCGAGGCGGGCGCCGCCATCTTCAAGAAGTGCCAGGCCTGCCATTCCGGCGAAAAAGGCGGTCCGAACAAGGTCGGTCCGGACCTCTGGGACATCGTCGACCGTCCTGTCGCCGAGCATGAGGGCTTTGCCTATTCGGCCGGCATGAAGGATTTCTCCAAGGGCGGCCAGGAGCATTGGACCTACGAGAACCTCAACCACTTCATCACCTCGCCGAAGAAGTTCGTGAAGGGCACAGCGATGGGCTTTGCCGGCCTGCCGAAGGAAGAAGACCGCGCCAATGTGATCGCCTATCTGCGCACGCTGTCGGACAATCCGAAGCCGCTGCCGCAGCCGGGCGCCTCGGCCGAGGCCAAGCCGGCTGAAGGCGCCAAGCCCGTGGAGGGTGCTGCACCCGCCAAGCCGGCCGAAGGCGCCGCTCCGGCCAAGCCGGCTGCGCCAGCGCCCGCTCAATAAACAATTTGTCGCAGAGACTTCCTTGGAAAAGCCGGGTTCGTCCCGGCTTTTCTGTTAGGAAAGCTGCATGTGCGGCGACAAAAGCCGCCGCTTGCGGTTTTCACCGGCGTCAAATGTTCTAGATTGCCGGTGGGTACTGTTCGAGACGAGGAGAACGCATGACGGTCGGCCGCTCCCGGACATTTTTCGCATCGATGCTGGCGGCTGCTTTCGCAGCGAGTCTGCAGGCGAGCTTCGCCGACGAATGGCACACGACCTCCTCGCTTATCGGGCCTTCAAAATACGGCGAGAATTTCCAGCATTACGACTACGTCAATCCGGATGCGCCAAAGGGCGGAACGCTGAACCGGGTGGTTATCGGTACTTTCGACAGCTTTAATCCTTACATCGTGCAAGGTTCCGCAGCCGCCGGCTTTGCGCAGTTCGGCGGCGGGCTGCTTTACGACACGCTGATGGAACAGGCGACGGACGAAGGCAGCGTCAGCCACCCCCTGGTCGCCGAAGCCTACAAATATCCGTCCGATTATTCCTCGGCGACCTACCGGCTCGATCCGCGCGCCAAGTGGCAAGACGGCCAGCCGATCACCGCCGACGACGTGGTCTGGTCGTTCCAAGTCCTCAAAGCGAACAGCCCGATGTACAACCGTTATTTCGAGACCGTGACCGACGCCGTCGCGATCTCGGACCGCGAGGTCGAGTTCCATTTCAACCAGAAGGGCAATCGGGAACTGCCGAAAATCCTCGGCGATCTCGTCGTCCTCCCGAAGCACTGGTGGGAGGGCACCGACGCCAGCGGCAAGAAGCGCGACATCACCCGGCCTACGCTGGAGCCGCCGCTGGGCTCCGCCGCCTATAAGATTGCGAGCTTCAAGCCCGGCTCGGAGATCGTCTGGCAGCGCGTGCCCGACTATTGGGCGGCCAAGCTGCCGGTGAAGATCGGCCGGGAGAATTTCGGCACCCAGCGTTTCAGCTACTTCCTTGATGACAACGCCTCGTGGCAAGCGTTCACCAAGGGCGGCTTTGAGGACTTTCGCGTAGAGTCACGTGCCCAGCGCTGGGCAGTCGAGTACACATTCCCGGCCGTCAAAGCGGCGGATGTCATCAAGAAGGAGTTCCCTCTTACCTCTCCACAGCCGATGCAGGCTTATGTCATGAATACGAGACGGCCGCTTTTTCAAGACGTGCGGGTGCGTCAAGCTTTGACCTACGCGTACGATTTCGAGAGCATGAATCGCACGATCTTTTTTGGTTCCTATACGCGCACCGATAGCTATTTCCAAGGCGGCGACCTGGCTTCGCGTGGGTTGCCGCAAGGCAAAGAACTGGAGATATTACAGCAATACCGGGACAAACTGCCCTCTGAGCTGTTCACCACTGAGTTCAAATTGCCGATCTACGACACGCCGCAATCGGCGCGTGAGAATTTGCGGAAAGCCTATGATCTCCTGAAGCAGGCAGGGTGGATCAACAAAGGAGGCAAGTTGATCAATGCGCAGACGGGCAGCCAATTCAAGATCGAGTTTCTTGGCAACGATCCTGTCGACGAGCGCGTAGCTGCTCCCTTCATGGACAACCTTCGACGTTTGGGTATCGACGCCACCCTCCGGATCGTCGATGACAGCCAATACACAAATCGCACCCGCGCCTTTGATTTCGACGTGCTAGCGTTGGCAAGCTTCCAGCAGTCGAACTCGCCTGGTAATGAGCAGCGGGACTTCTGGAGCTCGAAGGCCGCAGACACCCCAGGGTCACGCAACCTTGCAGGCATCAAGAACCCGGTGGTCGACGCACTGGTCGACCGTGTCATCTTGGCAACCGATCGAGATGATCTTGTTGCCGCGGCGCATGCCCTCGATCGAGTGCTGCTCTGGAACTATTATATGGTGCCGCAGTGGCATTTGGGAAAAGTGCGCGCCGCGTATTGGAATATGTTCGGCTTCCCCGAAAAACAACCCAGTTATATCGGTGTTGATCTCGATTCATGGTGGATCGACCCCGTGAAAGAAAAGGCGCTGGCCGCCAAATACAAGGGCCTCAATTGATGGTGCGGCGGACTTCGCTTCCTCGCCGCGACTTCCTCGCGCTCGGCGCCGCAGCCACTGCCGCGGCGCTGCTGCCCGGCCGGGCCTTTGCCGACACCCCGACCGGCGTCAAGCTGCACGGCCTGTCGGCCTTCGGCGACCTGAAATACAAGCCCGACTTCACGCATTTCGACTATGTAGATGTCGACGCGCCGCAAGGCGGCACCTTCAACTTCTCGCCGCCCAATTGGGGCGCCAACCAGAGCCCGCAGACCTTCAACACGCTGAATTCCTTCGTCCCCAAGGGCGATTCCCCGCAGCGCATGGAAATGTGCTTCGATTCCCTGATGGTGCGGGCGCTGGACGAGCCGGACGCGGTCTATGGATTGATCGCCGACGGTGTCACGATCTCGGACGACCGCAACGTCTTCACCTTCTCGCTGCGTCCGCAGGCCCGTTTCCATGATGGTACGCCGCTCACCGCCGACGATGTCGCCTTCACCTTCAAGCTGCTGAAAGACAAGGGGCACCCGGATTACGCTCTGTCACTGACGCATCTGGATGACGCGGTGGCTAAGGACACCCATACGGTCGAGCTCAAATTCTCCGGCAAGCAGTCGGCCCGCACCATCCTCAACGTGGTCGGATTCCCGATCCTTTCGAAGGCCTTCTTTACGGCCAACCCGTTCGATTCCTCGCAGCTCAATCCGCCGGTCGGCTCCAGCGCCTACAAGGTCGGGCGCTGGTCGGCCGGCGCCTGGATCGAATATGAGCGCGTGGCCGACTATTGGGGCAACGACCTGCCGGTCAATCGCGGCCAGAACAATTTCGGGCGTATCCGCATCGAATTCTACCAGGACCGGACGGCCGGGTTCGAGGCCTTCAAGAAGGGCGAAATCCTTTACCGCGAGGAGTTCACCTCGCGCGTCTGGGCGACGGCTTACGACTTTCCGGCCTTCACTGCCGGCAAGGTGATCAAGCATGAGTTCCCGGCCGAAACAACGCCTTCCATGCAGGCCACCGCCGTCAACCAGCGGCGTGAGCAATTCAAGGACCCGCGCGTGCGGCAGGCGATCGCGCTCTGCTTCGATTTCGAATGGACACGGCGCAACTTCTTCTATGGTTCCTACGAGCGCTCGCAATCCTGCTTCGAGAAATCCGACTTCCGGGCATCGGGCATGCCGACGGCGCAGGAGCTGGCGCTGCTGGAACCGCTGCGCGACCAGCTGCCGCCGGAAACTTTCGGCGAAGCGGTGAAGCAACCGCCGTCGGATGGGTCCGGGCGGGACCGCAAGCAACTGAGCGCGGCATTGAAGCTGCTCGCTGAGGCCGGCTGGAAACGCTCCGGCGATTTCGTGCTCAACGACAAGGGCGGGCGGCTCTCCGCCGAGTTCCTGGTCGACGACGAGACCTTCGTGCAGGTCTATTCGCCGTGGGTTGCCAACATGAAGGCCATCGGCATCGATGCCTCGATCCGCCTGGTGGATTCAGCGCAGTATCAGCTCAGGCAATCGACATTCGATTTCGACCTGCTCTCGGCCGCATTCAATTTCAGCGCCACGCCGACCCGTGACGATTTGGAAATGTTCTTCCACTCGCGCAGCGCCGCCGTATCGGGCTCACGCAACCTGTCGGGGGTTGCAAGCCCGGCGATCGATGCGCTGATCGATGCCGTGGGCGCCGCCAAGGATCGCGAAAGCCTGACCACTGCCATGCGCGCGTTGGACCGGGCCTTGCGCGCGCGGCGCGATTGGATTCCAAGTTGGTATCTGGCGAATCACCGAAGCGCCTATTGGGACATGTTCGGCTTCCCCGAGCAGAAACCCGATTTCGGCTTTCCGGTCGAAGCGCTGTGGTGGGTCGACAAGGGCAAGGCGGCAAAGATTGGCAAAGCCTGACATCACTGTTCGCGCGGGGCCCGTCGCCTGATGGGCGCCTATATCCTGCGCCGCATTCTCCTCATGATCCCGACGCTGTTCGGCATCATGGCCATCTCCTTCGCGGTCATCCAGTTCGCGCCGGGCGGGCCGGTCGAGCAGGTGATCGCCCGGCTGACCAACCAGGGCGGCAACGATCGCCTCGGCAGCGGTGGCGGTGATGCCGGTGGCGGCGGCAATTTCGACGTTGCCGGCGATGTCGGCTCGAAATATCGCGGCGCACAGGGGCTCGATCCGGAATTCATCAAAAAGCTGGAAAAGCAGTTCGGCTTCGACAAGCCGCCGCTCGAGCGCTTCGGCATGATGCTGTGGAACTATATCCGCTTCGATTTCGGCGACAGCTATTTCCGCGATATCTCGGTGCTGAACCTGATCCTGGAGAAGATGCCCGTCTCCATCTCCATCGGCCTGTGGATCACGCTTTTATCCTACCTGATCTCGATCCCGCTCGGCATCCGCAAGGCGGTGAAGGACGGCTCGACCTTCGACGTATGGACAAGCGGCGTCGTCATCGTCGGCTATGCCATTCCCGGCTTCCTGTTCGGCATCATGCTCATGGTGCTGTTCGCCGGCGGCTCGTTCTGGGACTGGTTTCCGCTGCGCGGCATCGTGTCGGACAATTGGGCTCAGCTGTCGTGGCCCGCCAAGATCGCCGACTATTTCTGGCACATGACGCTGCCGCTGACGGCGCTCGTGCTCTCGGCTTTCGCGACGACCACCCTGCTCACCAAGAACTCCTTCCTTGAGGAAATCCGTAAGCAATATGTCGTGACGGCGCGCGCCAAGGGCCTGTCAGAGCGCAAGGTGCTCTACGGCCACGTCTTCCGCAACGCCATGCTGATCGTGATCGCCGGCTTTCCCGGCGCCTTCATCTCGGCCTTCTTCACCGGCTCGCTGCTGATCGAGAACATCTTCTCGCTCGACGGGCTCGGCCTGCTCGGCTTCAAGTCGGTGATCGACCGCGACTATCCGGTGGTGTTCGCCACCCTCTACATCTTCTCGCTGCTCGGCCTGTTCGTCGGCCTTCTGTCCGACCTGATCTACACCTGGGTCGATCCGCGCATCGACTTCGAGCGGAGAGACATCTGATGGCCGAGGCCGCGATCGAAACCGCGCCGGCGCGGCCCCGCAGGCCATTTCTGTCGCCGCTCAACCAGAGGCGGTTGCAGAATTTCAAGGCCAACCGGCGGGGCTACTGGTCGCTGTGGATCTTCCTGTTCCTGTTCGTGCTGTCGCTGTTTTCCGAGCTGATCGCCAACGACAAGCCGATCATCGCCTCCTACAAAGGCGAGATCCTGTTTCCGGTCCTGGTCGCCTATCCGGAGGAGAAGTTCGGCGGTTTCTACGCGGTCACCGATTATCGCGATCCGGTGATCCAGGACGAGATCAATTCCAATGGCTGGATGATCTGGCCGCCGGTCCGCTACTCCTATCAGACGGTCAACAACGCCATTCCGGAACCGGCGCCGGCGAAACCATCCTGGCTTTACGATAAAAGCAAACGTTGCAGTCAGTACCCGAAGGGGGAGGCCGACGAGAACTGCACCATCGGCAACTGGAACTGGCTGGGCACGGACGACCAGGCCCGCGACGTGCTGGCGCGCGTGCTCTACGGCTTCCGCATCTCGGTTCTGTTCGGCCTGATCCTGACGCTCGGCTCGTCGCTGATCGGCGTCGCGGCCGGCGCGGTGCAAGGCTATTTCGGCGGCTGGACCGACCTTCTCTTCCAGCGTTTCATCGAAATCTGGTCGGCGATCCCGGTGCTCTACCTCCTGCTCATCGTCTCGGCCATCCTGCCGCCCGGCTTTTTCATCCTGCTTGGCCTGATGCTGCTGTTCTCATGGGTGGCGCTGGTCGGCGTGGTGCGGGCCGAGTTCCTGCGCGCCCGCAACTTCGAATATGTCAACGCGGCGCGGGCGCTCGGCGTACCCAACCTCACCATCATGTTCCGGCATCTGCTGCCCAACGCCATGGTGGCGACGCTGACCTTCCTGCCCTTCCTGCTCTCTGGCTCGATCTCGACGTTGACCTCGCTCGACTATCTCGGCTTCGGCCTGCCGCCCGGCTCGGCTTCGCTCGGCGAGCTGCTGAAACAGGCCCAGCGCAACCTCAACGCCCCCTGGCTCGGCATTTCCGGCTTCATCGTCATCTCAGTGATGCTGTCCCTGCTGGTCTTCATCGGCGAGGCGACACGCGACGCCTTCGATCCGCGCAAGACGTTCAAATGAGCGAAGCCCTGCTGTCCGTCCAAGATCTGAGCGTCGCCTTCGCGCAGGGCGGCAACCGGTCGATCGCCGTCGACCATGTCTCATTCGACATCGCCAAGGGCGAGACGGTTGCCCTGGTCGGCGAATCCGGCTCGGGCAAATCGGTGTCGGCGCTGTCGGTGCTGAAGCTTCTGCCCTATCCCGCCGCCAGCCATCCCTCGGGCAAGATCCTGTTCGGCGGCGACGATCTGCTCGCCATGGACGAGAAGGCATTGCGCGGTGTGCGCGGCAACAAGATCACCATGATCTTCCAGGAGCCCATGACCTCGCTCAACCCGCTGCACACGATTGAACAGCAGATCGTCGAAGTGCTGCAACTGCATCAGGGCATGCGGGATCAAGCCGCCCGCGCGCGCACGCTGGAGCTGCTCACCGAGGTCGGCATCCGCGATCCGCAGAAGCGTCTCGACGCCTATCCGCACCAGCTCTCCGGCGGCCAGCGCCAGCGCGTGATGATCGCCATGGCCTTGGCCAACGAGCCGGAGCTTCTGATCGCCGACGAGCCGACGACGGCGCTCGACGTCACCGTGCAGGCGCAGATCCTCGAACTGCTGGCGAAGCTCAAAGCCCGCAAGGGCATGTCGCTCCTGTTCATCACGCACGATCTCGGCATCGTGCGCAGGATCGCCGACCGCGTCTGCGTGATGACCAAGGGCAAGATCGTCGAGACGGGCCCGACCAGGGAAATCTTCGCCAACCCGCGGCACGACTACACCAAGCATCTGCTGGCAGCCGAGCCGAAGGGCAAGCCGCCCGCGGCCGACCCAGGCGCCAAATCCGTCATGAGGGGCAAGGACATCAAGGTCTGGTTCCCCATCAAGAAGGGCTTCTTCCGCAAGACCGTCGATCATGTGAAGGCCGTGGATGGCATCGACGTCACGGTGCGGGCCGGACAGACGCTGGGCGTGGTCGGCGAATCCGGCTCGGGCAAGACGACGCTCGGGCTGGCGCTCGCGCGGATGATCTCCTCGACGGGCACGATCAATTTCAACGGACGCGACATCAACCACCTCTCCTTCAGCGCCATGCGGCCGCTGCGGCGCGAATTGCAGATCGTCTTCCAGGATCCGTTCGGCTCGCTCAGCCCGCGCCTGTCGGTCTCCGAGATCATCGAGGAAGGGCTGAAGATCCACGAGCCGAAGCTCTCGGCCGACCAGCGCGACGACAAGGTCGTCGCCGTGCTGAAGGAGGTCGGCCTCGATCCCGAAACGCGCCACCGCTACCCGCACGAGTTTTCCGGGGGCCAGCGCCAGCGCATCGCCATCGCCCGCGCCATGGTGCTCAACCCGCGCTTCGTCATGCTCGACGAGCCGACCTCGGCGCTCGACATGAGCGTGCAGGCGCAAGTGGTCGACCTTCTGCGCGGCCTGCAGGCCAAGCACAATCTCGCTTATCTCTTCATCAGCCACGACCTCAAGGTGGTGCGTGCCCTTGCCAATGACGTCATCGTCATGCGCAATGGCCAGATCGTCGAGGCGGGACCTTCCGAACAGATTTTCAGCAGCCCGCAAACCGACTATACGCGGGCGCTGATGGCGGCGGCCTTCAAGATCGAGACGGCACCGACCGGCGTGGTCAGCGAATAGCCGACCGGCCACAACAGGGAAGACAAATCCGAGAATGGAAAAAGGCAAAATCCTGCTTGCCCTCACGGGCATCCACCCGCAGCGCTGGCATGAGTTGCTTTCGGCCGAGCGTGAAATCGTGCTGGAGCCGAACGGCGCCGACGATCCGTCGATCACCTATGCGGTGGTGTGGAAGCAGAAGCCCAACCTTCTCAAGTCGCTGCCCAATCTGCGCGCCATATTCTCGATCGGCGCAGGCGTCGACCATATCTTTGCCGATCCCGGCCTGCCCGACGTGCCGATCGTCAAGATCGTCGCCGACAATCTCACCCAGCACATGGTTGAATATGTCGTGTGGCGCGTGCTCGACCACCATCGCCAGGCCTCGCTATACCGGGTCCAGCAGCAGAAGAAGATCTGGCACGAGCCGCCGCAAAGAGTGGCGGGAGACATCTCGGTCGGCATCATGGGGCTTGGCAGCCTCGGCCGCGCCGCGGCTTCGGCGTTGCTGTCGCTCGGCTTTGCCGTCAACGGATGGTCGCGCAGCGACCGACCGATGGAGGGCGTTTCGACCTATTCCGGCGAGGCAGGGCTGATCCCGTTCCTCAACGCCACCGACATCCTGGTCGTGCTCTTGCCGCTGACGCCGCAAACCCAAGGCATCGTCAATTACGGGCTGCTCAAGGAACTGCGCCGCCGCAACGGCCTTGGCGGTGCCGTGCTGATCAATGCCGGGCGCGGGCGCCTGCAGAAGGACGCCGACATCGTGCGCGCGCTGGACGACGGCACGCTGAAGGAGGCGAGCCTCGACGTGTTCGAAGTCGAGCCGCTGCCGAAGACCAGCCCGCTGTGGAGCCATCCGAAAGTGTTCGTCACACCGCATGCGGCGGCGACGTCGGACCCCGCTCATCTGGTGCCGATCATGCTTCGGCAGATGGCTGCCTTCGAGCGAGGCGAAAAGCTCGACAATCTGGTCGACAGAGAGGCGGGGTATTAATCGAGGGTCAAACCCCAGTCCCGGAAGCACTGCTTGATCGCTCGCAACGAGGACAGCTGCAGCTTCGGCAGATCGAGCCCTTCGAACATTGCCCGGTATTTGCTGCGGTTTCGCGGCGTGGTGACGGCGATGTGGTGGATCATGTCCCATTTGACGCTGTCGCGCCCGCCTTCCAACGCGCCATGCCGCTTGGTCTCGAACAGCGTTCGCCGAAAGTAACGCAACAGACTTGCGGGCGTGGAGATATCCAGCAGGATCAGACCTGTCGCCCGCCGAAGGCGCTGCGGCATGCAAAGCGAGTAGTTTCCGTCCATCACCCAGCGCTCGCCGGCGATGGCTGCATCGTGCAGGGCAATGAATTCGTTCCTCGGACGCTGCTGCCAATCCGTATTGGGCAGGTGAAAGAGCTGATCGAGGTGAACGACTTCCAAGCCGCGCTTGCGCGCGATCGCGTTGGCAAGGGAGGACTTGCCGCTATTGGACGGTCCCAGGATGCAGATGCGGTCGCCGAGGTCCGAGAGATTCATCGGGTGGACTTTCAAGCGCGGTCAGACGCTCGGCGATCCGCTCGAGCGCTAAACGAATATCGAATGCCGGCTTCTCAGGAAGGCTTCGAGCCGGGCAGCCCGAACGTCTCCTTCTTCTTCGGTTTGCCGCAGTCGCGGCGGTCGATCGAGCGGTTCATGGCATCGATCTCGCCGCTCGCCTTGTTGCTGGCGCGCTGCGCCTTGGAGCGGGTGTCAGGTATGAACGGGCCGAAGCCCATCGCCGGATTGGAGAAGCTCGGCTTGGCGGTGACGGGCAGATCGTTCTGGCGCGCCAACTGATTGCGCTGCGCCAGCAATTGGTCGCAAGGCACATCGTCATATTGCAGTGAGGATTGGACATCCTCGTCCTGGCGCTCGGCCAGCGACGTGCCGCCGACACAGCCGGCAACCGTCAGGCAGGACGCCAACACAACCATGGTCCAGCGCATGGATCCCTCCTAGGGCAATTCCAGAAAAGGGCTTCCGTCCGGAATTGCGCAAAACATTTGGTATCCGCCCCGCGCCACCCCGACCATGCCATTCAGGCTTTTTCGCAGCAAGGTCCGGTTCATGCGGGTGCCGGAGTTATCACCTCGGCGGTTGCAGCGGCGAAGCCGGCAATAATGGCCAGGCCTTGGACCGGATCACCCCGGTCGTGCCGGATAACCAAGCTTTGCAGCGACAGGACCGCAAATCCGTTCGCCCCTAGCAATCGCCGCGCATAGGATTCGGAATGGGCATAGCGCCGTGACGGCAAAAGGGCGAAATCGCGGCCGCCGGCAAGCGTCTCGAGCGAAAAGGCGAATATTCCGTCCTCGGCGAGTATGTTCGCAACCGCGCCGATGATGCGGTCGAGGGCGCCCAGATAGATGAACACGTCGGCCGCGACCACGAGGTCGGCCCTGTCGCCGGTGTGCGTGAAATGCTGAAGGTCGGCCTTGGCCAGCCGGTCGTAGATGCCCTTGGCTTTCGCCTTCTTCAGCATGCCGGCCGAGATGTCGTAGCCCTCCAGCCGGTCGACGAAAGGGCGCAGCCTTTCGCCCATCAGGCCGGTGCCGCAGCCGAGATCGAGGGCCAGCCGGAACCGGCCGGGCCGTGCCTTGCCGATGGCGCGCTCAAGAAAATCCGGCAGGCCGTAGCCGAGCTTTTTGACGAGCGAGTCCTCGAAACTGTCGGCGTAGTGGTCGAACAGGGTCTCGACAAAGGCGCTGGGCGGCGCCGCTGCGGCTGACGCCTTGCCGATCAGCTCGAGCTTCAGCGCAGCGCCAAGGCGGTCCGCAGGCTCCAGATGTAGCGCCATGGCCCAGGCCTGCGCGGCCTGGTCGGGAAGGCCAGCCGCCTCCTGCATCTCGCCGAGGCGAAACCAGCCCGCGGCCCATCGCGGCGCCAGTTCCAGCGCGCCGAGCAGAAGCTCGGCCGCTTGCGCGGGCTCGCCGGAGGCGAGCAGCATCTCGGCGAAATCGGCGCGGCGGTCGGCATTCAAATCGCCCGACGAGGCCTGGAGCGGTTTCATGCGTGAAGGGTCCCGCCGGCAAAGCTGGCCGGCGAAGGGGTCCATAGCATGATCCCGAAAAGTGGGAACCGGTTTTCGGAGAGAGATCATGCTCCAACCAAGAGTTGGATCGTGATGGCGTTTCAACGAAACGCCATCACGATCCAAGACGAGTCAGCAGTCTCTTGCAACAGGCTTCCCGCGGCAAATTTAGCCACTATGTTCAAAGCCATGCGCGCCAGCGACCTGCTCAAGCCCCGCCCGGAAGGCCTCTACTGCCCGCCCGGCGATTTCTTCCTCGATCCGGTGCGGCCCGTCGGGCGGGCGCTGATCACGCATGGCCATTCCGACCATGCGCGATCCGGCCATAGCTCGGTGCTGGCCACGCAAGAGACACTCGACATAATGGGTCTTCGCTATGGCGAGGATTTCGCCGGAACGACCCAGGCGGCCGCGCTCGGCGAAACACTCGACATCAACGGTGTCGCCGTCACCTTCCATCCGGCCGGCCATGTGCTGGGCTCGGCGCAGATCTGCGTCGAGCATGGAGGCATGCGCATCGTCGCCTCCGGCGATTACAAGCGGCAGAAGGACGCCACCTGCTTGCCGTTCGAGCCTATCCGATGCGACGTCTTCATTACCGAGGCGACCTTCGGCCTGCCGGTGTTCCGCCATCCGCCGGACCATGAGGAGATCGCACGCGTGCTGAAATCGGCGGCGCAGTTTCCCGAGCGCTCGCATCTGATCGGCGCCTATGCGCTCGGCAAGGCGCAGCGCGTGATGCGGCTTTTGCGCGACGCCGGCTACGACAGGCCGATCTATATCCACGGCGCGCTGGCGAAGCTCAGCGAATATTATCAAGGCCAGGGCATCGATCTCGGCCGGCTCGAGCCGGCGACGGTTGAAAGCGGCAGCAAGGCCGATTTCGCCGGCGCGATCGTCGTCGGGCCGCCCTCAGCCTTCGCCGACCGCTGGGCGCGGCGTTTCCCGGACCCGATCTCCTGCTTCGCCTCGGGCTGGATGCGCATCCGCCAGCGCGCCAAGCAGGGCGGCGTCGAGCTGCCGCTGATCATTTCCGACCATGCCGACTGGGACGAGCTGATCATCACGATAAAGGAAACCGGCGCGGAGGAAATCTGGGTCACGCATGGCCGCGAGGAAGCGCTGGTGCGCTGGTGCGAGCTCGAGGGCATCGCGGCGCGGCCGCTGCATCTCGTGGGGTATGAGGACGAGGGCGATTGATGGAACAGTGTTCGCCAATCGCCGCCGCCGAGCTCTACGGCGCCCCCCTCTGGCCTGCCGGACATCTCCCCCTCAAGGGGGGAGATTGGCAGTTTCAGCGCCGGCGCATCTCCGGCCAGGCTAGAGATTGGCGAAAGCCGGCGCGGCATCTGATCTCCCCCCTGGAGGGGGAGATGGCCGGCAGGCCAGAGGGGGGTGCCTCGCGCCGGCCTTCGCCATTGTCGTGTCGCGCATGAACCGCTTCGCCGAGCTCCTCGACCGTCTGGTATTGACGCCGTCGCGCAACGGCAAGCTGACGCTTCTCACCGACTATTTCCGCAGCGTCGAGGACCCCGATCGCGGGCTGGCGCTTGCAGCCATCACCGGCGATCTCAACATCGCCGCGGTAAAGCCGGCGATGTTGCGCGCGCTGGTGGTCGAGCGCATGGATCCGGTGCTGTTCGGCTATTCCTACGACTATGTCGGCGATCTCGCCGAGACCGTGTCGCTGGTCTGGCCGCAACCGCAAGGGCATATCCCCAATCATGTGCCGACGCTGGCCGAGGTGGTCGGCAGGCTGCAGGCGGCGAGCCGCTCCGACGGACCCAGGGTGCTAGCGCGGCTGCTCGACGACGCCAGCATCTCGGCGCGCTTCGCCATCATCAAGCTGGTCACCGGCGGCTTGCGCATCGGCGTGTCGGCGCGGCTCGCCAAGCAGGCGCTGGCCGACCTGGGCACGGTCGACGTCGCCGAGATCGAGGAGCTCTGGCACGGTCTGGCGCCGCCTTACACCGAGCTGTTCGCCTGGCTGGAGGGCCGGGCGGAAAAGCCGAGGAGCGCGGCGCTCGCGCTGTTCCGCCCGGTGATGCTGTCCAATGCGGTCGACGACAACGACCTCGAAAAGCTCGAGCCGGCAGATTATGCGGCCGAGTGGAAATGGGACGGCATCCGCGTGCAGGCGGTGTGCGAAGGCGGCGTCCGCAGGCTCTATTCGCGTACCGGCGACGACGTGTCCGGAGCCTTCCCGGACCTTGCCGCCGCTATGAATTTCGAAGCGGCGCTGGACGGCGAGCTTTTGGTCGGCGACCCGCGCGAGGCGACCGGAACCTTCTCCGACCTGCAGCAGCGCCTGAACCGCAAGAGCGTCTCGCCAAAGATCCAGCAGCAATATCCGGCGTTCATGCGCTGCTACGACGCGCTGCAGATCGACGGCGAGGATTTGCGCGCGCTGCCCTTCGCCGAGCGCCGCAACCGGCTCGAAGCCTTCGTCAAGACCCTCGATCCCAGCCGCTTCGATCTCTCGCCGCTGGTCGCGTTCGCCGAGTGGGAGACGCTGGAGCGGCTGCGCCAGGCGCCGCCGCATCCGATCATCGAGGGGGTGATGCTGAAGCGCTGGGATTCGCCCTACCTTGCCGGCCGGCCGAAAGGGCCCTGGTTCAAGTGGAAGCGCGATCCGCACACCATCGACGCGGTGCTGATGTATGCGCAGCGCGGCCACGGCAAGCGCTCCAGCTTCTATTCCGACTATACATTCGGCGTCTGGTCCGGCCCCGAGGGATCGGAGGAGCTGGTGCCGGTCGGCAAGGCCTATTTCGGCTTCACCGACGAGGAGCTGAGAGAGATCGACAAATATGTGCGCGACAACACGATCGAGCGTTTCGGGCCGGTGCGCTCGGTGCGCGCCGACCGCAGGAACGGCCTGGTGCTGGAGGTGGCGTTCGAAGGCCTCAACCGCTCGACGCGCCACAAATCGGGCGTGGCCATGCGCTTTCCCCGCATCTCGCGGCTGCGCTGGGACAAGCCGGCAGCGGAAGCCGACCGCATCGAGACGCTGCAGGCGCTGCTGAACGACTAAAAAATCCAATGAAGGCGCAGCACCCCACCCGGCGCTCGCGCCGACCTCCCCATCGAGGGGAAGTAGGACGTAGCGCTAATCCTTACCCCCTTGATGGGAGGTCGCGCCGAAGGCGCGGGCGGGGTGAAGAGCCAGCGTTGCAGATAGAGCGACACAGTCACTGCGCGATCGAAACACGTATCTCGTAAATGTCGACCGACTTGCCCTTCTGATCGAAGTCGGAGTTGATCGCGATGGTTCCGGCCGCGCCCGGATGCTTGTCCGGGAACTGCACGTCGAACAGATATTCGTTGCGCTCGTGGCCGACAGCGTAGCGCTTGCGGCCACAATCGCCGAGATCGCCGAAATTGCAATCGATCGAGATCTGCGTCTCATTGCCCTCTTCCGAGCGGGCGACGATGTCGAACATGGCATGTTTGCCGGCAAGCTTCTCCAGCACGCCCTGGCCGACATCGAATGCGATGGCCGAGCCCGACGCGCCCGAGCGGATGCGCAGGAATTGGCCGGTATCGTCCCTCATCACCTCGGCGGCGGCGTCGGACGGCGCGCTGACATGCGTCGGATCGGCGGGTGAGAAGACGTTGATCCAGTTCTTCGACTGGTCCGCTTGGCCCGGCTTCTGCGGCGAGCCGGGTTCGGCCGGCTGGGAGGAATCCTCATCGTCCAGCGTCGGCGCCGGCTCCGGCGGACCGGTGTTGAGCTCGGCCGCCGTCTTGAAGACACCGGTCTGCTTTGCGAAATAGAGGCCTATGCCGGCGGCCGCGAGCAGCGTCGCGACGACGAAGATCGCGGTGAGCGGCAGGCGCCGGCCCCTGATGCGCCGCTCGTCGGGGTCGGGCGCGACCTGGGCGCCGTTGCCGACCGGGGCGCCCGGCGAATCATCGAGCGACGGCGCATCGGGAAGCGCCGTCTCGTCCGGCATGATGTCGGGCACGCGCGGCAGCACGCGCGAATGCGGCCGGTCAGAGGCATCGGGCTGCACCGGCCCGTCAACGGTGATCGAGGGCGACGGCGCGGATTGCGACGGCGGCCGTGGCGCGTCGACCGACGGCGCGGCCGATACGGCAGGAGCCTCGACGCGCGGATCCGGCGCGCCATTGCCGGCCGGCACGACGTTTTCCGGCGGCAGCGTCACATCGGGGACGGCCGGCAGGAACTCTGATTCGATCTCCGTGATCTTGGCCTGCACCGCCTTGCGGCGGCTGATGGCGGCCTCGACCGTGACGTTCGGATTGGCCTGCAGGACGCGGTCGAGCGCGGCAAAGGCCGATCGATAGACCTTCTCGCGGAACGCCCGGTCCTCGGCATTGCCTTTCTCGAAGGCATTGCGGATCGCTTTCTCGATGGGGTCCAAACGAGCTCCCTCTGCGCGTTCGCTGCCGGTTGTCTGATCGTCAGCCGCGGACGACCAATCGATCAACGGCGAGCGGCTGCCTGCCGGTCAGAGCCATTTCGGCATTTTTTGTTGAAGAATCAACATTTTTCGTCACCGCCGGCGCGACCGCACCGGTCAGCCCGGTGCAAGGGACAGGCGGCCCGCACGCCGCTGCAGGCCCGTCGCGCGGTAACCGTAGATCGGAATTGCCGCCGGCGAGACCGGAATTCACCGCTGCCCATCTTGAATTAGCGAGCGGTTGAGTCTATCACCCAGCCCATTCTGGAAGCCTGACGCTTCCCGGGCCGCTTTAGCTCAGTTGGTAGAGCACATCATTCGTAATGATGGGGTCGCGTGTTCGAGTCACGCAAGCGGCACCAAATTTCTCCACGAGAACCAAACCATTACCGAAGCCGATCGTTGAGCGGTCTGCCCGTGAACGCTAGGCGACGGGGCAGGTGACAAAAGATCACCGGCGGGGGTAATCTGCCCCAACGGAATAAGGGGCTATATCTTTGGCCCTTTCGGACCAATGCGTCCGGCAGGATGGACCTCGGTCGATTGTGGGCGAGCGGGCAAATCAGACAGTCTCGCGATCGCGCCGGCCGATAACCCCAAGCCCCCCGCCCATCCGTCGGTGCATGCCCGGCTTGCAGGACCTCAAAATCCTAACCACAAAATGCGAGCCGGGCTTCCATCCGCGTGCCGTGCCGAGACGGAAGTTGTCGGAAATGCAATGAGGCGTTGGACGGTCTACCACGTCGATTTCGAAGCAGAAGGCAACAAACCGCTTCTGACTGAAATCGGAAGCGTCGAAGCAGACAATCTTCTGGCGGCGGTGATGAAGGCGCAAGTATTGTGGCCCGATGAAAGGTCCATGACCGTCCGCCCGGCCGGAGACGACAGCCAATCGGCGCAGCCGCCCGCTCCCCAGCGCGACACCGATTGAACCCAAGGAACGATCAGGCCGCTCGCTCGGCTGCCCGACATGATCCGGCCACGCCTTCAGGCCGGCCGGCTTGCCGCACAAGCAGCACCAGTTTTCCACGCCTTCCGCCCTGCACCACCTCAGATGCGCATCTCGGCCATTGTCGGGAATCGATGTTGGTGGGAAACTCCCTCTATCAGCATGGGAGGTCGAAATGCCCAATAGTTTCAAGACCGGAGACGTCGTCAGGCTGAAATCCGGAGGCCCGGAAATGACCGTCAGCGACGGTGCGGCTTCCGGCACGTATCTGTGCCACTGGTTCAACCGCGAGGGCGACGTCTGGACGCCGCAGCATGCAGGCTTCAAGCCGGACCAGTTGGTGGTCGTCGACCAGCCGAGATAGTCGTCGGCTCCTGTCCTGAGGAATCGTTCGCCGCGGCGGCGTCGGATTCCGAGGATTCTGCCCGGTCGAAAAGGACCGACGGATTTTGCTCGTCGCCGCGTTCAACGGCTGAAGCGTGGCCGCCAATGGCCGCGCCCAACCGGAGACGAGAGCATGATCCGCCCAACCCTATTCGCCGTTGTGCTTGGCTTGCAGACCGCGGCCGCGGTCGCTCAGACAACGACGCCGGCCCCTGCGCCCGCCCAGACGACGCCGGACAGCTCGGCTGCTGCCAAGTCCGGCCTTACGCTGGAGAAATTCGAGGCGCGCCGGGAAAAGGCGTTCATGCGGGCCGACACCGATAATGACGGCAAGGTCAGCCTGGCCGAGTGGACCGCTTTCCAGACCGCGCGCAAAGCCAAGGGCGATCCAGCCAAATCCTTCGCGCGCATGGACACCAACAAGGACGGCTTCCTCGACAGAGGCGAGCTCGACGCCTTCCTCGCCAAGCGCTTCGCCAGGCTCGACAAGAATAGCGACGGCATGCTTGGCGCCGACGAGAAGCCGGGCCACAAATCCGCTCCCAAGCAGGAGCAATGATCACGAGGCTATGCCGCGCAATGACATATGGGAGCGCCCCAGTTAATGGGCGCCGATCCGGACGAGGAACTGGTACGCCGCATCGGCGCCGGCGATGCTGCCGCCGTGCAGGCGATGGTGGCGCGCAAGCTGCCGCGCATCCTGGCCCTGGCCGCAAGGATGCTCGGCGACGCTGCGGAGGCCGAGGACGTCGCGCAGGAGACTTTCATGCGCATCTGGCGCCACGCCTCGGCCTGGCGCCAAGGCCAGGCACGCTTCGACACCTGGATCCACCGCGTCGCGCTCAACCTCTGCTACGACCGGCTGCGGCGCCGGCGCGAATGGACGACGGACGAGCTGCCGGAGATGGCCGATGACGCGCCGCTTCCCGATGCCATGCCGGGCGACGAAGAGCGCAGGGTCAACCAGGCCTTGCTGCGCCTCGCGCCGCGCCAGCGCGAGGCGATCGTGCTGGTCTATTATCAGGAGCTGTCCAACATCGAGGCCGCCGGCGCCATGCAGGTCAGCGTCGATGCGCTGGAAAGCTTGCTCGCGCGGGGTCGTCGCGCGTTACAGGCCATGCTCGTTGGAGACTATGGCAATGACTGAGACAGCAAGGGCATTGCCGGCTTCGCGGGCAAGGGCGTGGGGGGCCACGTCAAAACGGCGGAAGGGGGAACGAGATGGCTGAGAAAATCACGGACGGTCCGATGGATGCCGGGCGCTTCGCCGCGCTTGCGGATGCCTATGGCGGCGCCTTGCATCGCTGGCCGCCGGCCGAGCAGGCCGCCGCAATGCTGTTTGCCGAGACCGGGCAAGGCCGCGCCATCCTGGAGCGCGCCGGCAGGCTCGACGCCGTGCTCGACCGTTATCGGGTCGAAGCACCCAGCCCGGCGCTTCATCGCATGATCGTCGCCCGCGCCGCAGGCGAGGTCAGGCACGAACGCCGCCGGCGATTCTGGTGGCTGGGCTTCGGGCTTGCGGGCGTCGGGCTCGCCGGCGCCATGGCCGGGCTGGCGCTGGTGACCGTCGTTGCCCCGGATATCCAGTCGGATCACTATGTGATGGACGCCAATGCGACGTCGTTCGGCGATGCCGGCCCCGACGCCGATCAGGCTGAGGAGGATCTATGAACCCCCGTCTCGTCGCGGCATCCCTGGTACTCAACGTCTTTCTGATCGGCGCGCTCGCGGGCGGGGCGGGCTGGCTGATCGGCAAGTCCAATCCGGGCTATTCGCTGGAATCGGCCGGCGGCAGATTGCCGGCCGCCGACCGCAAGGCCTTCCGCCAGGCGCTGCGCGAGGTGCGTCGAGAGTCCCGCGACGTGATCCTCGATGGACAGGCCGCGCGGCGCGAGGCGGCGCACCTCCTGCAGCAGCCGACCCTCGACAGCAACGCGCTTGCCGCCGCGCTGGAGCGCGCGCGCAATGCCGATGTCACGGTCCGCACCCGGCTGGAACAGCGCATCATCGAATTCGCCGCATCGGGATCGCTGGAGGACCGCCAATTGCTGGCGGACGCACTGCTTCGGCGCGCCGGCCGGCAGCCGCCGCCTGCAAAAAAATCGCCATAGGCAGCGACGGAAAGGGCGGGCGTGCTCCGTTCAAGGGAAAGAGGGACAGGCCTTTGACCGCCTTCGGCGGCGGGCAGGTTCTCTTCAACCTCGAAACTTGGGGAGTATCCCATGAACGGTCTGACGAAATATTCGCTCGCGGCAGCGCTCGCCATCGGCGGAACGGTCGCCGCGAGCGCCGCCTCGGCGATGCCGATCGCACCGGTCGCCCCGGCGCCCGCAATGATAGAGCACGTCGCCTGGGGCTGCGGTCCGGGCTGGCATCCCAATTATTGGGGCCGCTGCGTGCCCAATCGCCGGGTGATCTATCCCGGCTATTATTACTGGGGCGGACCGCGCGTCTATATCGGCCCGGTCTGGCATCCCTACCACCGCTGGCACTACTGGCGCCGCTGGTGATGGTCCGCGCATGGCGCCGGTGCTGCGGCTGGCGCCATGAGCGCTCTTGCGATCATGCAATATGTCGGACGAAGCGATCTGCGTCGGGCTCGGACGGAGGCTTCGTTGGCCGCACCGGTTTCACAGTCCATGTCCCCCGATCCGGCGCTGGTAGCGCTCCACCGCTTCGGCCTCGGCGCAAAACCCGGCGACGAGTTCGGCAAGATCGCCGCCGATCCGCGCGGCTACCTCAAGGCCGAGCTCAAGCAGCAGGACATCGCGCTCATTTCCCCAGACGACCCGCGGAATGCCGGGCTGCTGGACAGCACCGCGGCGATCCAGGCCAGCATGGCGGCGGCCATGGAGCGCAAGGCGGCGCGGGATGAGAAGGCGGCGGCCGCCATGCGGCCGTTGGCAGCGGATGATCCACCCGGCCCGGCTGTTGCAAAAGCCAAACCCGCGGTGCCACGTGTCGAGGCAGATATCTATCGCGACGAGGCGCAGGCCCGCTTCGACAAGGCGCTCGCGGCGGCGCCAGGCTTCGTCGAGCGCCTTGTCGGCTTCTGGTCGAACCATTTCTGCGTTTCGGTCGCCAAGGCGCCGGTCGTGCGGGCCAGCGCCGGCGCCTTCGAACGCGAGGCGATCCGCCCCTTCATGCTCGGCCGCTTCGCCGATATGCTTTTGGCCGTCGAGCACCATCCGGCGATGCTGTTCTATCTCGACAACCGGCAGTCCATCGGCCCCGATTCCCGCGCCGGCAAGCGGCGCGGACGCGGCCTCAACGAGAACCTCGCCCGCGAGATCCTGGAGTTGCACACGCTCGGCGTCGGCAGCGGTTATACCTAGGCCGACGTCACCAGTTTCGCCGCCATGCTGACCGGCTGGACGATGGCGGGCCGCGAGGGGCGGCTTGGGGAGCCGGGAAGCTTCGTCTTCAACGCCAACGCGCACCAGCCGGGCAAGGCGGTGCTGCTCGGCAAGATCTATCCCGACGGCGGCATGGGCCAGGCGGAGGCCGCACTCAACGACATCGCCCGCCACCCGGCCACCGCGCAGCACATCGCCACCAAGCTTGCCTGCCATTTCCTCGCCGACGATCCGCCGCCGTCAGCGGTCGCCCGCCTGGCCACGGTCTTCACCAAGACCGACGGCGACCTGCGCTCGATCGCATTGACGCTGATCGACATGCCCGAGGCCTGGTCGACGCCGCTCACGAAGCTGCGCTCGCCCTTGGACTATGTCGTGGCGCTGCGGCGGGCGATCGGCGCCACCGCCGGCAACGAACCGCAACGGTCGCTTCGCTGGCTGAGCGTGCTCGGCGAGCCGCTGTGGCAACCGCCGGGGCCGAACGGCTTTTCCGACCGGACGGATGCATGGGCCTCCGCCGAGGGTCTGAAGACGCGGCTGGACATCGCCTGGCAGGCCGCGAAGCAGGCGGATGACACCGGCGATCCCGACGAGACGCTGGCTTCCATCATCGGCACGTCCGTCTCGGCGGAGACGCGGCAGGCGATTGCACGGGCGGAGTCCAAGCAGCAGGGCCTGGCGCTGCTGTTGATGGCGCCCGAATTCCAGCGCCGGTAGTTCCGGCGCCGGTGAGCTAGCTATGGAGATGGCCATGAGCCTTTGCGAAACCCCCAGCCTGTCCCGTCGCGCGGTGCTGATGAGTGGCGGCGCGCTGTTTGCCTGGGCCTATCTGCCGCGCTTCGCGCGCGCCGCCGACAAGCGCGACCCGCGCCTGATCGTCATCGTGCTGCGCGGCGCGCTGGACGGGCTGTCGACGGTCGGGCCGGTGGGCGATCCCGACTATGCCGGCCTGCATGGCGACATCGCGCTTTCGCTCTCGGGCGCCAACCCGGCATTGCCGCTTGACGGTTTCTTCGCCGTCAACCCGGCAATGCCGGTGTTTGCGCGTCTGTTCAAGGCGGGCCGGGCTGCGGTGGTGCATGCGGTGGCGACCGGCTATCGCGACCGCTCGCATTTCGACGGCCAGGACGTGCTGGAAAGCGGCCTGCCCGGCCCCGGCAATGCCACCACCGGCTGGCTCAACCGGGCATTGGCCAGCCTGCCGGCGGGCGAGCGGGTGGCGAAGCTCGGAGGGCTGGCGGTTGGGCCTTCGACGCCGCTGGTGATCCGCGGCGCCGCCCCCGTGCTCGGTTGGGCGCCGCAGGCGTTGCCGACGCCCGGCGACGCCTTGGCGGAACGCGTGCTCGATCTCTACAATCACCGAGACCCGGTGCTGGCGGCAGCACTTCAAAAAGGGCTCGACGCCGACCGGATGGCCATGGGCGATCAGCTCGACGGCAAGACGATGAAGCCGAAAGGCGGCCTCGACAATGCCGCAGGCATGCGGCAGTCGGCACAGGGCGCGGCGCGGCTGATGGCGGCCGATGACGGGCCGCGCATCGCGGCTTTAGCCTTCGACGGATGGGACACGCATGTCAACGAAGGCGGCGCCACCGGCCGGCTCGCCAATCTGCTCGGCGGACTGGACGGCGCCTTCGAGGAATTCGAGAAGGGGCTCGGCGAACGCTGGCAGCACACGGCGGTCGTCGCGATCACCGAGTTCGGCCGCACCGCCCGCATCAATGGCACCGTCGGCACCGACCACGGCACCGGCACGGTGGTGCTTTTGGCCGGAGGCGCGATCAAGGGCGGCCGCGTCATCGCCGACTGGCCGGGACTGAAGCCGGCGCAACTCTATGAAGGCCGCGACCTCGCGCCGACCAGCGACGTGCGGGCAGTGCTGAAGGGCTTGTTGGCGGATCAGTTCGGGCTTTCCGCTGCGGTGCTTGGCGACAAGGTGTTTCCGGAGTCGGCCGGGGTTAAGCCGATGCGGGATCTGGTGGCGTGAACGAAAACGCCCGCGCCGTTGCCGACGCGGGCGTCGATCCCTCGACGGATCACCAGGTCCAATAACCTGGGTGCCAGCGGCCGTGATACCAGAAACCGGGATGCCAGTGGCGCACCGGCCGGATAAACCGGCGGCCGTTCGGCACACATCTGCCCCAGCGGTTCATGTGCCAGCCGGGACCGCAGCGCCAGCCGACGCTCTCGATCGGCAGCGGCGCGGCACTCGGCTTGACAAGCGGCATGGCCTGCGAGCCGGCGCCGGACAGCATCAAGGTGCCGGCTGCCAAGGCGACGGGCAGAAAATACTTGGTGACCATAAGGTTCGTCTCCGTGATTCATCCCTACCTCCGTGAAACGGAGGACAGGGCGGAATTCCGTCGGAGCTGTGTGGATCACATCTTCGTTAGCGAGCAGCGCCTTCATTGAGCGTCGCAACCGTCTTCAGCGCGCCGTCCAGCATGTCGCCTTTTTCGTCCTTCAGCGCCGCCTCGCGCAGGCGGCGGATCCAGTCGGCGGCATCGTCGCGGCCGTTGAGCATCGGCAGCGCCGAGAGCACGCGGTCGAATTTCGACTGGGCGCGGGCATGAGTGTCGCTGTAGCCCTTGATCAGACGGCGGCAGTTCAGGATTTCGGTGGCCAAAGCGTAGTCTTGGCGAGCGTGGCTGAGCGTCAGTTCGTACCAGCGCTCCAGATGCTCGAGCTCGACCTTGTGGCGCAGCAGGCCGCGGCGCCAGCGGCGCAGGCCGCCGATGAACCATAGCATGGCGAAACCGGTGAAACTGTCGGTGCGTATATGGCGGCCGCGGTTGATGCGGCGGTCGAGGAAGGCCGCGAGTTTTGGGCGGTTCTCGATGTAGCTGCCGAGCCCAGCAGGAAGCGTGCCGCAAAACTCCTCGATGCGCGGATGGAAATATTCGGTGACCTGGAGGACCGAACCTTGCTTGACACCGACCTCCTTGCGCACCCGCTTGTCGCGGGTCGAGCGCGTCTTCAGGTCGGCGACGCGGATCATGTCGTCGTAGCACATGGCATTGGCGAGATGCTTCGCCGCCGCGATCGACAGCGCGTAGCCGCGCTCCGCATTGTCGAGCGCCACCGCTCTGCCCAGCCGGTCGAGATATTCGCCGCCGTAGGCGATGTCCTGGTAGTCGACGACCTTCTTCAGGCCGCGTTCGGCCATATCGCGCACCGGCTCCGGCAGCGCGGCGACGCGGGCGGCGAGCTCCTGCCAGCCTTTCAGCAGCGTTTCCGGGCCGCTGACCTTTGCCGTTGCACGGGCTTCGGTCGCGGCCGGTTTCGCCGCCTTGTCGCCCACCGGCGCTGCCGCGATGCCGCGCGCGCGATCGTAAGCCGCGCCGAAGGCGGCGAGGCTTGGCCCGACACCACGGCCGCCGGCGCCGATCGCCTGCTCGTACCTTTCACGGGTAAAGGGAAGCGCGTCGGAGCCGGCCAGCGCGCCGAGGAGGCTGGCCGAGATCATGGTGCCGTTGTCGGCGGCGATCTTTTCCATGTCGAAGGCGATGAAGCGTTTGGCCGCCGCCTGCGCCGTCGCATGCACCTTTTCGGACGAGGCGCGGCCGTCGCCCGGCTCGATCTTCTCCGACACGGCGGCGATGCGGTGCGAGGAGGTGATCAGCGTCGTGCGCTCGGGCGTGACGAAGCCGCGGATGATGGCGCGGCCGGCTTCCATCAGCTCGGCGGCGATCAGGATGTCGACGTCGCCCTGCGAGGGCGACAGCGCAAAGACCGGCAGCCGGCCGGTGTCGCGGGCCATCTCGATGTAATAGATCGTCGCGCCGGTGCGCTGCGCGACGCCGGCCACCGAGGTCGACTGGGCGATGTAGCCGTTGCGCTCGGCGACGTCGGTGATCCAGTCGGCAAGCACGCCGCCGCCCTGACCGCCGACCGCGAGCACAGCGAGTTTTATCACCTGCTCGTCGTCATGGGCGCCCGATTTCGGGCGCAGGGGAGAAGCCTGATCAAGCATCGGCGAACATCAAACGGCGGCTCTCGCGGCGGCGCTGCAGAAGACCGATCACGGCGCGGCGCGCGCTTTCGAGGAAACGGTCCCAGCGGCTCGGATTGTGGACGACGTCGGCGCGGTAGAAGGAGGGGCAGAGCACGGCCGCATCCGCCACCTCGCCGCAATTGCCGCAGCCGACGCAATTCTGGTCGATCGAGGCCACCGGATCGTCGCGCAGCGGATCGTCGAGCGTCTTCACCGACAGCGACGGGCAGCCGGAGAGCCGCATGCAGGCGTGGTCGCCCGTGCAGACGTCCTCGTCGACGCCGAATTTCGGCTTCACCACCCGCTCGCCGCCCTTGATCGCCTTGTCGACCAGCGGCTTCTCGCGGCGCTGGCGGTTGAGCATGCATTCGGACGAGGCGACGATGACCTTCGGGCCCTTCTCCTTGGTGGTCAGCGCGTCGCGCAGGGCCGCCCGCATCTTGCCGACATCATAGGTGCGGTCGATGTGGCGCAGCCATTTGACGCCCATGCCCTTCACCGCTTCATCGATCGGATGTTTTGTGGACTTCGTTCTGTTGTTGGCGCGCGAGGACAGGATGTCCTGGCCGCCGGTGGCGGCCGAGTAGAAATTATCGACGATGACGATGACGCCGTCATTCTTGTTGAAGACGGCATTGCCGATCGAGGAGGTCAGGCCGTTGTGCCAGAAGCCGCCGTCGCCGACGAAAGAGATCGAGCGGCGTTTCGCTTCCGGCGAATTGAAAGCCGAGGCAGAAGCCGGCCCAAGCCCATAGCCCATGGTGGTGGCGCCGAGCTCGAAGGGCGGCATGATCGAGAACAGATGGCAGCCGATGTCCGAGGCGATGTGGTGCTTGCCGAGTTCCTGCTCGACCAGCTTCGTTGCGGCGAAGATCGGCCGCTCGGGACAGCCGACGCAGAAGCCCGGCGGGCGACCAGGAACGACATTGATCAGATCGGCCGTGTCGACGCCCTCGCCCAGCTTGTTGGGCGCGCGCACCTCGCCAGGCAGCAGATGCGGGGCATTGGCGCGCAGGAAGGAGCCGATGCCGTCGAGCATCACCTGGCCGGTATATTCGCCGGCCATCGGCAGATGCTCCTTGCCGACCAGCTTGGTGTCGCGGCCGGCCTTGTGCAGCATCGCGGCGAAGGCCTGCTCGATGTAGTTAGGCTGGCCTTCCTCGACCACCAGCACCGCCTGCTTGCCTTCGCAGAAGGCGAGGAACTCGTCCTCGACCAGCGGATAGACGGCGTTGAGCACATAAAGCGGCACATCGGTGTCGCCATAGGTGTCGGCAAGGCCGAGCCGCTGCAGCGCGCGGATGACGGAATTGTACATGCCGCCCTGCATGACGATGCCGACCAAGCCATGGTCCGACCCGAAGATCTCGTTGATCTTGCGGCTCTTGATGAACTCCACCGCGGCCGGCCAGCGCTTGGCGACCTTCTCCTTCTCGTGCAGGAAGGAGGCGGGCGGCAGCACGATGCGGCCGGTGTCGCGGCGCGGCGCCGACAGCGCGTCGGCTACCGACATTGGCGGGCGCTTGTTGTCCTTGGCGGTGAAATGGCCATGGACGTGGCAGCAGCGGATGCGCACCTGCAGCATCACGGGTGTGTTCGAGGCCTCCGACAGCTCGAAGCCATCCTCGACCGCCTTGACGATCGAAGGCAGGTTCGGGCGCGGGTCGAGCAGCCACACCTGGCTCTTCATGGCAAAGGCGTGGCTGCGCTCCTGCATGATGGAAGAGCCTTCGCCGTAATCCTCGCCGACGATGATCAGTGCGCCGCCGGTGACGCCGCCCGACGCCAGGTTCGCCAGCGCGTCGGAAGCGACATTGGTGCCGACCGTCGACTTGAACGTGGCGGCGCCCCGGATCGGATAATGCACGGAGGCGGCGAGCATGGCTGTGGCGGTCGCTTCCGAGGCGCTCGCCTCGAAATGCACGCCGAGCTCGCCCAGAATGTCCTGCGCATCGGCCAGCACATCCATCAGATGGCTGATCGGCGCGCCCTGGTAGCCGCCGACATAGCCGACGCCGCATTGCAAGAGCGCCTTGGTGATGGCGAGGATGCCCTCGCCGGAAAATTCCTCGCCGGCGCCGAGCCTCAGCTTTTCGACTTCCTTGGCAAAAGACCGTTCGGCCATCTCTGCCTCCTTCCGTTGCCGCTATCGGGCGGCGCGTAGGTCAAACTCAAATGTCGTGCTTGCGGATGTTCTTCAGCATCTTCTGCAGGATCGCGATCAGCGCGGCATATTCGGAATCGTCGACACCGTCGAACATCGCCTCGAACGCGTCGTGCATGGCCGGCCAGGCGCGGGTGAACAGCGCGCGGCCGTCATCGGTCAGGAACACATGGCGGAAGCGGCTGTCGGTGACGCCCTGCTCGCGCCGCACCAGGCCCTGGCCTTCCAGCGTATCGAGCGTGCGGCTCAAGGTCGACTGCTCGATCACCGTATAGACAGAGAGGTCGTTGACGGTGACGCCATCGGTGACCGAGAGCACGGCGAGCGTCCGCACCTGCGGAATGGTCAGGCCCTGCTTGCGGAAATCCTCGCGCAAAGTGGCGTTGTAGCGGCCCATGATGCGGTTCATCAGATAGGGCGCGAATTGCTGCAGGCCGATCTGGCCGAGTGTCGAGATGCGCTGGCGTTTTTCGGGAAGCTTCTGTTCCATCAGAGCCTCCCCGCCAGCAGGAAGCCCGAGCCGCCGCCAAGGCCGGCGCCCGGATGGGTGGAGGCGCCAATGTGATAGAGGCCTTTGATGCCGGTCTCGTGGTTTCGGCTTGCCTTGAATGGCCGCCACAGGAAGGATTGGTCGATGGTGGACGAGCCGCCATAGGGATCGCCGCCGACCAGGTTGATGTTCATTGCCTCGAGATCGGCCGGCGAATAGGCGCGGCGCGCAATCACGCTCTCGCGGAAACCGTCGATGTGGTTGGCGAGGATCGCCTCGACGCGGTCGGCATAGGCCTCGCGCAGCGCCTCGGTCCAGCGGCCATCGGCGGGCGTTCTGAGCTTGTCGGCGGCATCACCCCTGATATGGCGCGGCGCCTCGGGAAGTTGCAGCCAGAGGATCGCCTTGCCGTCGGGGCAGCGCGACGGGTCGAGCGCATGCGGCTGGCCGACGCAGATGGTCGGCACTTCCGGTAGCAGGCCGCGCACCGCCTCGTTGCAGGCTTTCGAGACGCCGTCGAGCCCCGGCGTCAGGTGCAGCAGCGCCACCTTGTCGAGGCCCTCACCGCGCCAGGCCGGTGGCTTGTCGAGCGCGTAGTGGATCTGGAAGTTGCCCTTGCCGTAGCGATAGACGCGCGTCGCTTCTACGTCGCGCTTTGGAGCCGCGTCGCCGAGCAGGCGGCCGTAAAGTTGTGTCGGCGTGACCGAGCAGATGACGCTTTTCGCGGCGCTCACCGTTTCGCCGGAGGCGAGCCGCACGCCGGAGGCGCGGCCGCCGCTCTGGACGATCGAGTCGACGTCGGCATTGACGCGGATTTCGCCGCCGCGTTCCTTGATCAGCGCCTCGAAGGCGGCGAGCAGGTTCCTTGCGCCGCCCTTGACGACCGGTGCGCCGGCAGCCTCCAGCGCGAAGGCGATGACCCTGGCGATCTGGCCGGAAAACGCGTCTTCCGGGCCGAGCCCGGCATGCAGCACCCACGGCGCCCAGAGCGCGCGGATGAGATCGGAACTGTAAGTCGTCTCCAGCCAGCCGCGCGCGGGCACCAGCGCCTCGCCCATGAAGGCTGCGAGGTGGCGCGGGCCGCGCCGCCAGGCCTCGCCGGCGATGAGCTTGGTGGTCGGATAAGACCAGAGCGCGCCGCCGAGCAGGCCGAACAGAAGCCCGGCATTGCGCTCGATGCCGCCCACATCGCCGCCATGGCGGTCGCCGTCGCCGGAGGCGATCCGGTTCAGCGCCGCGATGTTGGCGGCGCGGTCCGTGCTGAGCACGGCGTGGCTGCCGTCGGGCCGAAGCACACCGGTGGGCGTCCCGGTGTGGCAGAACTCCAGCCCGTGGCGCGCCAGGTCCTTGCCGAGCGCGGCAAAAGCCGGTGAGGTGATGAACAGCACAAACGTCGTCGCCATCACGTCATGGACGAAGCCGGGCACTGTCGCCTCCTCGGTGCGCATGCAGCCGCCGATGCGGTCGTTGCGCTCGAGCACGAGTACCCTGGCGCCCTTGGTGCCAAGCATCGCAGCGCAAACCAGGGCGTTGATGCCGCTGCCGACGATGATGTGATCGACGTCGCTCATCGTCGTGGCCCTGACTTTTTAACCTCGCGGTACCAGCGCCAGCGCGCGGATTGGGCTGCCGGTGCCGTGCTCTATCTTAAGCGGCGCGGCGATCAGGATCGCGCCCTTCGGCGGCAGCTGGTCGAGATTGCAGAGGCTGGCCAGCCCATAGCGGTTGGCCTTGTGCATCAGCGTGTGCGCCGGGAATGGCGGCTCCATGCCGCCGGCCTTGCCGGCATCGGTTCCGATCGTCTCCGAGCCCCACCCCTTGATGTCCTTACTGATCAGGAACTGGATGGCCTCCGCCGTCGGGCCGGGCGTGTGCGGACCGGTCTCGTTGGCGTTGAGGAACTCCGCTTCCGAGCCGTTGCGCTTGTACCAGTCGGTGCGCATCACCACCCACTCGCCGGGATTGATGGCGCCATGATTGGCTTCCCAAGCCTTGATGTGGTCGACGGTGAGCAGGAAGTCGTGGTCGGCAGCGGCCTCTTTGGAGCAATCGATGACGTTGACCGGGCCGATGAAATTCTGCGCCGGAATGGTGTCGGTGGCGCCGTCCGGATAGTCCTTGCCGGTGATCCAGTGCTGCGGCGCATCGAAATGCGTGCCCGAATGCTCGCCGAGCTTCAGCCAGTTCCAGGCCCACCATGGACCGTTCTTGTCGTATTTGGAGATCTCGTGGATCTCGACCTTCGGCGTGTCGACGGCAAGCTCCGGCGGCAGCTTGATCAGCGGCGTGTTAGGCCCGAGTGGCGCCGTCAGGTCGACCACCTTGATCGCGCCCGAGAGCAGCTGGCTGGCGACCTCGCCGAGGAGTTTCTGCGTGTCCATGGTCTTTCGTTCCCTCTAGTTCGTGATCATCAAGGCTCGTTGCGGCCCTTAATATACCTACTAGACGAAAACATATGCATCTGCAATTATCTTTAAGCATAAAGCATTTTGGGGCGGGGCGTGAGCGAGTTCGACGCCATTTTTGTCGGGGCAGGCCACAACAGTCTGGCATGCGCCGCGCATTTGGCGCTCAAAGGCTGGAAAATAGCGGTTTTTGAGCGCAGCAAGGCGATCGGCGGCGCGGTGCGGACCGTCGAATACACGCTTCCCGGCTTCCGGCACGATTTCGGCGCGATGAATTTGAGCCTCTTCGCCGGCTCCGCCTTCCACCGGAAATATGCAAATGAATTGAAAAGCCACGGACTGGAATTCGCGCCCGTGGCCGACTGTTTCGCAAGCGTCTTCCCGGACGGCAAATGGTTCGGCGTCAGCAATGATCTGGAAAAGACCGTCTCGCGGCTCGCCGCCTTCTCGGCGACGGACGCGGCCACGTGGCGCCGTCTGGTCGGCGGCTTCCCTGGGGAGGCCGAGCACCTGTTTCGGCTGCTGGGTTCGCCGATGAGCGCCCGCGCGCTTGCCGGTACGGCCTGGAACCTGTGGCGCAGGAAGGGTCTGGCTGGCGCGCTCGATACGGCTCGGTTGCTGCTGTCATCGCCGCGCGCGTGGCTGGAGGAAAATTTCGAGACGCCGCTTGTGCGCACGACGCTCGCGGCCTGGGGCATGCATCTCGACTTCTCGCCCGACACCGCCGGGGGTGCTGTGTTCCCCTACCTGGAATCGATGGCCAACCAGAGTTTCGGCATGGTGCTGGGCAAAGGAGGCGCCGACACCATCATCCGCGCGCTGGTCGGCATGGTGAAGGCGGCCGGCGGCCAGATCACGACGGGGGCGGATGTCGCCGAGATCACGGTTTCCGGCGGCAAGGCAACCGGGGTGCGATTGGCATCCGGTGAAACCCATGTCGCGCGCAAGGCTGTCATTGCCGGCGTCGCGCCGAGAGCGCTACCGGGCAAGCTGCTGCCCAACGGCTCGGGCGACGGCGCCTTCGACGCGGCGATGAAGACATTCCGCCATGCGCCGGGCACGATGATGATCCATCTGGCGCTGGACGACCTGCCGGACTGGAGCGCGGGCGCGGAGCTTCGCCAATTCGCCTATGTGCATCTGGCGCCGTCGCTCGACGGCATGTCGCGGGTCTACCAGCAGGCGATCGCTGGGCTGCTGCCCGACCAACCCGTGCTCGTCGTCGGCCAGCCGACGGCCGTCGATCCGTCGCGCGCGCCGCAAGGCAAGCATGTGCTGTGGGTGCAAGTGCGCATGCTGCCGGCGGAGATCCTTGGCGATGCCGCGAGCAAGATCGCGCCGGCGCACTGGGACGCCGTCAAGGACACCTATGCCGAGCGCGTGCTCGACATCATCGAGAGCTCTGCGCCGGGCCTGCGCCAAAAAATCCTTGGCCAAGCGATTTTCTCGCCGCTCGACCTCGAGCGCGAGAATCCGAACCTCGTCGGCGGCGACCAGATTTGCGGCAGCCATCATCTGGCGCAGAATTTCCTCTTCCGCCCGGTGCGCGGCTTCGCGCGCTGGAACACGCCGGTCGCCAACCTGTACTTGACCGGCGCTGCGACATGGCCGGGCGCCGGCACGGGCGCGGGCTCCGGCTATATGCTCGCCCAACAGTTGGGAGGAAGTTGAGCCGAACAATTCCGGGATGGACAAGGCGCGGATGCCCACCACCGAACGAAACCGCCGCGCGGACAAATGACAACCAACAAGGGGAACGACCATGACCATCAACAGACGTGACTTGCTTGGATATGGCGCCGCGGCGCTGGGTGCTGCCACGCTCGGTCTGCCGAGGGCGGCGAAGGCGGCGGACGAGCTTACCATCGCCTACAACGTCAACCTGCCCTCCTGGGACCCGACGACCGGGCCCTCGGCGGTGAATCCGACCATCCAGGGCCTTTATCAGTCGGTGTTCGACCAGATCATCGGCCAGAAGCCGGACCTGTCCTTCACGCCCGGACTGCTAACCGAATGGGGCTGGAACGACGACCGCACCAAGGTGATGATGACGGTGCGCGACGGTGTGAAATGGCATGATGGCACGCCCTTCACGGCGGAGGACGTGGTGTGGTCGCTGCAGCGGGCCGGCGACGAGAAGACCGGCAACCCGATCCAGTTCGTCTGGAAGAACGTCAACAATTTCAAGATCGACGGCAACAAGATCACCGGCGACGTCGTGCAGTTCGACCCGGTCTACTTCAAGTGGATGTCGTTCCTGACCGGCTACATCCTGCCAAAGGCCTATTACGAGAAGGTCGGCGCGGACGGTTTCGAGAAAGCGCCGATCGGCACGGGCCCCTACATGGTCGACAAGTTCGAGCGCAACGCCTTCCTGCGGCTGAAAGCCAATCCGCACTATTGGGGCACGAAGCCCGCCTTCGAGAATGTGACGATCAAGTTCGTCACCGACGCGGCGAGCCGCGTCGCGGAGATCGAGTCCGGCTCCTCGCAGGTGACGCTTGAAATTCCTTACGAGGAATATGACCGGCTGATCGCCAAGGACGGGTTGGCCGGCTCGATCAAGAACGTCTCCGACATCGGCATGATCTTCTTCAACAACAAGGACGCGATGCTCGACAAGAACGTCCGGCAGGCGGCCGTGATGGCGGTGGATAAGGAACTCCTCGTCAAGCGGCTGCTGCGCGGCTACGGCCAGCCGATCGACACGCTGGAGACGCCGGAATACGCGGCCTTCGATCCGTCGATCAAGGTCGAGCACAATCCGGACAAGGCCAAGGAGTTGCTCGCCGCCTCCGGCTATTCGACCAAGAAACCGGCCAAGTTCACCATCCAGACCACCAAGGGTTTCAAGCCCAAGGATTATGAGATGGTGCAGGCGATCGTAGGCATGTGGCGCAAGGTCGGCATCGAGGCCGAGATCGAGGTCTACGAGATCGCCAAGCATTACGAGCTGCGCGCCGCGCACAAGCTGGCGCCGGCCGCCTTCTACAATTGGGGCAACTCGATCGGCGACCCGACCACCTCGACGGGCTTCGCCATGTTCGGACCGTCGCCGCACTCGTCCTGGAAGACGGACGATCTCGATGCCAAGATCGGGCCGCTCTGGGGCGAGAAGGACGAGGCCAAGCGCATCGCCGGCTGGAAGGCCGTCGACAAATACATCGCCGAGCAGGCCTATGTGCTGCCACTGATCCAGTATGCGCAACCGATCGTGCATTCGAAGAAGGTCAATGTCGTGCAGCATGTGTCTGGCGCGCTGCTGCCGGCGCTGATGACCCCGGCCGCCTGATCACCGGTCTTGGATTGCCACGCGCGCCGTCCGCAAGACGGCGCGCATTTTCATCCGGACATATGGGCGCATGCTGCTGCAGAGATTTCTTGTTCGTCTGTCGACGATGCTGGTGACGCTTTTCGGCGTCGCCGTCGTCGTCTTCGTCGTCATCCGCGTCGCGCCCGGCGACCCGATCGCGATGATGCTGCCGCCCGGCGCCAGCGACGACGACATCGCTCGGCTGCGCGCGCTCTATGGGCTGGACAAGGGAATCGTGCAGCAGTTCTTCATCTGGCTCGGCGGCGTGCTGCATGGGAATTTCGGCACGTCGATATCCTTGCGCCAGGACGTGCTCGGCCTCGTCTTCAACCGGCTGCCGGCGACGCTGGAGCTTGCGACCGTGGCGCTGCTGATGGCGATCGCGATCGGCACTACCGCCGCGATCCTCGGCGCGCGCTCGCGCGGCACGGCGGTCGAAGCCGGCATCGACATCGTGAGCGGCGCGACGCTCTCCATCCCCGATTTCCTCTGGGGCCTAGTATTGATCCTTTTGTTCGGCGTGCTGGTGCCGGTCTTTGACATTTCAGGCCGGGTGTCGCCGCAGCTCGATTTGCCCTTCGCCACCCAGTTCTATCTCGCCGAAAGCATTCTGAGGCTGCGCTTCGATCTCACTTGGGACCTCATCAAGCACATGCTGATGCCGGCCGTTGCGCTGGCGCTGCCGCTGGCGGCGATCATCGCCCAGCTCTTGAAACAGTCGCTGAAGGAAGTGCTCGACCTCGACTATGTCGTGCTGGCGCGCGTGAAGGGTTTTTCCGAGACGCAGGTGATCCTGCGCGAGGCGCTGAAGAACGCGGCGCTGCCGACGCTGACGCTGGTCGGCGTGCAATTCACCTTCCTCATCGGCGGCACCGTCATCGTCGAGCGGCTGTTCTCCTATGAGGGGCTCGGCAACATGGCGATCGATGCCGTCATCAACCGCGACCTGCCGCTGATCCAGGGCATCGTGCTGGTCTTCGCGCTGCTCTTCGTGCTGATCAACCTTGCCGTCGACATGATGTATGCGCTGCTCAATCCGAGGCTTCGCCATGGATGAGGCGCGCATCGCCCGACGCGGCTTGAGCCCGCGGCTATGGCTGGCCGGTGGGTGGCTGTTGCTTGCGCTGCTCGCTGCCATCTTCGCGCCGCTGATCGCGCCGCAGGACCCGCTGGCTCAGGACCTGATGCTGGAGCGGCTGCCGCCTTTCTGGCTGGACGGTGCCGAACCCGGCTATTGGCTGGGCACCGACAGCCTGGGGCGGGACCTGCTGTCGCGGCTGATCTTCGGCGGCCGCATCGCCTTCATCGTTGCCTTCGCGGCGGCGACGTCCGCCTGCCTCATCGGCTCGGCGCTCGGCCTGATCGCCGGCTATTTCGGCGGCTGGGCCGACCGCATCATCTCGCGTGTCGTCGACGTCTGGATGGCCTTCCCGCCTGTGCTGTTCGCGATTCTTTTGGTCGCCGTGCTCGGCACCGGCCTGAGCTCCGTCATCCTCGCCATTGCGATCATCGACTGGACGCGCTTCTGCCGGGTGATCCGCGCCGAGGCGATGAGCCAGGCCCGCATGGATTATGTCGAGAGCGCGCGCATCGCCGGCTATGGCCGCATTGGCATCATGCTGCGCGAAGTGCTGCCCAATGTGCTGCCGTCGGTGGTGGCGCTGCTGTCGCTCGAAATGGGCATCGCCGTCATCGTCGAAGCGATCCTGTCCTTCGTCAACCTGTCGATCTCGACCGACGATCCGACCTGGGGCAGCATCATCGCCGAGGGACGGCTGTCGATCCATCAGGCCTGGTGGGTGCTGGTGTTCCCGCTGATCACGCTGATCCTCACCGTGCTCTCGTTCAGCCAGTTCGGCGAAGCGCTGAAGGCGCGCTTCGATCCGGTGCTGCGATGAGCGCCAATATGAAACCATGCCTCGACATCCGCCGCTTGAGCGCCGTGCTGCCCAACGGCCAGCGCGTGCTGCGCTCCGCGTCGCTCAGCGTGCAGCCGGGCGAGGTGCGCGCGCTGGTCGGCGAGAGCGGCGCCGGCAAGACGATGATCGGCAAGGCGGTGCTCGGCGTGCTGCCGAAAAGCGTGCGAATCGTCGAAGGGGAGATGCTGATCGAGGGCGAGGATCTGGGCCGGCTCGACGCCAAGGCGCGGCGGACCCTGATCGGCGCGCGCACCGCGCTGATCCCGCAGGATCCGCTGACCGCGCTCAACCCGTCGCGCCGCATCGGCGCGCAGATGACCGACAGGCTGGTGCGCATCCTCGGCTGGAGCGGCGAAAGAGCCGACAAGCGCATCCGTCAATTGCTCGACGAGGTGCAGATCCGCGACCCGGAACGCGTGCTGAAAAGCTATCCGCATGAATTGTCCGGCGGCATGCGCCAGCGCGTGCTGATCGCGGCGGCCTTCGCCGCGGAACCGAGGCTGATCGTCGCCGACGAGCCGACGACGGCGCTCGACGTGACGGTGCAGAAACAGATCCTGCGCCTCATCGCGCAGCTGCAGCGCGACCACGGCACGGCGATCCTGTTCGTGACCCACGATCTCGGCGTCGTCGCAAAGATAAGCCAGAAAGTATCGGTGCTTTATGCCGGCAAGGTGGTCGAGGAGGCAGAGACCGCGCAGCTCTTCGCGGCGCCGCAGCATCCCTATACGCGGGCGCTGATCGCGGCGACGCCGCGCTATACCGATCCCTACGCATCGCTGAAGCCGGTGGACGAGAGCGTGCTTGCCGGGCTCAAGGCCGAAATCGCCGCCGCTGACAAGAACTGGAGGCCCGGCCATGGCTGAGCCGCTGTTTTCCGTGCGCGGGCTGAAGGTGGCACTGCCCGACATGACGCGCAAGCCGCTGGTCGGCCGAGCGCCGCTGGCCGAAATCCTGAAAGGGCTCGACTTCGATCTTCCCAAAGGATCGGTCACCGGCATCGTCGGCGAGTCCGGCTCGGGCAAATCGACGCTCGGCCGCGCACTGGTCAGGTTGCTCGAACCCAACGCCGGCTCGATCGGCTTTGAGGGGCGCGACATCAGCCATCTTTCGGAGGGAGAGCTGAGGCCGCTGCGCCGCGACCTGCAGATGATCTTCCAGGACCCGATGTCGTCGCTCAATCCGCGCCATACGATCTTCAACATCATCGCAGCCCCCTTGCGGCAGAACGGGCTTGGCGACCGGCTGAAGGAGCGCGTCGCGGAAGCCCTGCAGCGTGTCGGTCTGCCGCAAACTTTCGCCAGCCGCTACCGCCACGAGCTGTCGGGCGGACAAAGGCAGCGCGTCGGCATCGCGCGGGCGCTCGCGCTGTCGCCGAAATTCGTGCTGGCCGACGAGATCGTCTCCGGCCTTGACGTCTCGACGCAGGCGCAGATCCTGACGCTGCTGGAAAAACTCGCGGCCGAGATGGGCCTGACGGTCGCCTTCATCAGCCACGATTTGTCGGTGATCCGGCGGCTCTGCCAGCAGGTTATCGTCATGCGCGAAGGCAGGATCGTCGAGGCAAGCGCCACCGACACGCTGTTCAACAATCCGAAGGAAGCCTACACGCGCGACCTGCTCGCCGCCATTCCGCTGCCCGAGATCGACGCCGACTGGCTGCAGCCGAAAGCGCCGGCATGAATTGAGCTTCGATATCCGCACGCCGACCAGCGGGCCTCGGATGTGCGCGACGACAAGTCAGCCCGCCAATGGAGGGTGACATGAAATACGCAACCCAGGCAGCGGTCTTCGCGGCCTCTTTGTTCGGCGCAATGGGAGCGGCTTCAGCGGATTCGATCCCCGGCATGCGCGGGCATGACCATACCGGCATCACCGTGCCCGACATGAAGCAGGCCGTCGACTTCTTCACCAATGTCGTCGGCTGCAAGAAGGCAATGTCCTTCGGGCCGTTCGCCGACGACAAGGGCACTTTCATGGAGGACCTGCTCGGCGTCGATCCGAAGGCGGTTATCGAGGAGATCACCATGGTGCGCTGCGGCTATGGATCGAACATCGAATTGTTCAAATACACCGCGCCCGACCAAAAGGACCTGACGCCGAAGAACAGCGATATCGGCGGCTTCCACATCGCCTTCTATGTCGACGATGTCGCCGCGGCGAAGACCTATCTCGAAGCCAAGGGCGTGAAGACCAGGATGGGACCGCTGCCGGTGAAGGAAGGGCCAGCGGCCGGGCAGACCATCCTCTATTTCCAGGCGCCCTGGGGCCTGCAGCTTGAAGCCATCAGCTATCCCGAAGGCATGGCCTATGAGAAGGGCGCCGAGACGGTTCTGTGGAGCCCGAAGGATCCGACCAAGTGAAGAACCAATCGCGCCGATGGCAATCGTTCAATTATGAAACTTCAAGCTTGAAATAATTGCCTGTCGGCGCGATACTGGCATTTGGGATCGCCGGTCTGGCCGGCGGTTCCGGACACTTTATGGAGTTCACGCAATTCCGGACGGAAAACCGCTACGCACTTTTCCTGGAATTGCTCTAGAGGAGATCGCAAGACATGAAGGTTGCGGTTCTCGGCGGCGGTCCAGCCGGACTCTACTTTGCCATTTCGCTGAAGCTGCGCGACGCCGCGCATGAGGTGACGGTCTATGAGCGCAACCGCCCGGACGACACGTTCGGCTGGGGCGTGGTGCTGTCGGCGGAGACGCTGGAGAACCTGACCAGGAACGACCCGGTCAGCGCGGTCTGGATCAAGAAGCATTTCGCCTATTGGGACGACATCGCCGTCATCCATGACGGCGTGCGCACGGTGTCTTCCGGCCACGGCTTCTGCGGCATCGGCCGCAAACGACTCCTGATCCTGCTGCAGCGCAGAGCGCGCGAACTCGGCATCAAGATGATGTTCGAGACCGAGATTTCCGATCCCAAACCCTTCATGGAAACGCACGACCTGGTGGTCGCCGCCGACGGGTTGAACTCGAAGTCGCGCGCCGCCTTCGCCGACGTCTTCAAGCCGGATATCGACATCCGCAAGTGCAAGTTCGTGTGGCTCGGCACCACGCAAAAATTCGACGACGCCTTCACCTTGATCTTCGAGAAGACGGAGCACGGCTGGGTGTGGGCTCATGCCTACCAGTTCGACAGCGAGACCGCGACCTTCATCGTCGAATGCAGCGAAAAGACCTGGGCTGCCTTCGGCTTCGGTCAGATGACACAGCAGGAATCGATCGCCGTCTGCGAGCGCATCTTCGAAAAGCATCTCGGCGGCCATCCGCTGATGACCAACGCCAACCACATCAGAGGTTCGGCCTGGATCAACTTCCCGCGCGTGCTGTGCGAGCGCTGGTCTTACAAGAACCTGGCACTGATGGGCGACGCGGCGGCATCGGCGCATTTCTCGATCGGTTCCGGCACCAAGCTGGCGCTCGAAAGCGCGGTCGCGCTCGCCGACTATGTCGAGTCCGAGCCCGACCTCGAGGCGGCCTTCAACAAATACGAGGATGCGCGGCGCACCGAGGTGCTGAAGCTGCAGTCGGCGGCGCGCAATTCACTCGAATGGTTCGAGGAAGTCGAACGATATCTCGGTTTGGATCCAGTTCAGTTCAACTATTCGCTGCTCACCCGCTCGCAGCGCATCAGCCACGAGAACCTTCGCCTGCGCGATGCCGAATGGCTGGCGGGCGCCGAGGAATGGTTCCAGCGCAAGGCCGGCGCCGGCGGCAACAGCTTACGCCGCGCGCCGATGTTCGCGCCGTTCAGGCTGCGCGACATGGCGCTCACCAACCGCATCGTCGTGTCGCCGATGGCGCAATACAAGGCCGTCGACGGCTGCCCGACCGACTGGCATTTCGCCCACTATGCGGAACGCGCCAAGGGCGGCGCGGGACTGGTCTATATCGAGATGACCTGCGTCAGCCCGGAGGGGCGCATCACGCCCGGATGCCCCGGCTTTTACAGACCAGAACATGAAGTCGCGTGGAAGCGGCTGGTCGATTTCGTCCATGCCGAGACCGAGGCCAAAATCTGCGCCCAGATCGGCCATTCCGGCGCCAAGGGTTCGACCCGTCTCGGCTGGGAAGGAACAGACGAGCCGCTGCCTTCCGGCAACTGGCCGGTGATGGCGCCGTCGGCCGTGCCATGGTCGCCGCAGAACCAGGTGCCGAAGGCGATGGACCGCGCGGACATGGACATGGTGCGCGATCAGTTCGTCGCTTCGGCTCAGATGGCCGAGCGCTGCGGCTTCGACATGCTGGAGATCCATGCCGCACATGGCTACTTGCTCTCCGCCTTCATCACGCCGCTGACCAACAGGCGCACCGACGCGTATGGCGGCTCACTTGAGAACCGCATGCGCTATCCGCTGGAGATCTTCAACGCAGTGCGGGCCGTGTGGCCGGCCGGGAAGCCGATCTCGATGCGCATCTCGGCCAATGACTGGGTGGGCATCGAAGGCGTGACACCGGCCGACGCGGTCGAGATCGCCAGGCTGCTGCATCAGGCCGGCGTCGATCTCTGCGACGTGTCGGCCGGGCAGACCACCATCGCCGCCAAGCCGGTTTACGGCCGCATGTTCCAGACGCCGTTCTCCGACCGCATCCGCAACGAGGTCGGCATGGCGACGATGGCGGTCGGCAATATCTACGAGCCGGACCATGCCAACTCGATCCTGATGGCCGGGCGCGCCGACCTGGTAGCGCTGGCCAGGCCGCATCTCACCGATCCCTACTGGACGCTGCATGCGGCGGTCACACTTGGCGATCGCGGCGTCAAATGGCCGGATCCTTATCTGCGCGGACGCGACCAGATCTACCGCCTGGCCGAGCGCGAGGCAGCGGCGGGGCTCAAAGTATGAGCGCCGCGCGCGAAATTGCCGGCAAGCACGCGTTGGTTACGGGCGGCGGCTCCGGCGTCGGCAAGGCGATCGCGTTTGCGCTGGCGGAAGCCGGCGTGAACGTCACCATCTGCGGGCGGCGCGAAGCGGCGCTGGCCGAGGTCGCGAAGGAGAATAGCCGCATCTCTTGGCTCGCCGCCGACGTCACGAACGAGACTGAGATGGCGGCCCTCCACGAGAAGGCCGAAGCCGCGCGCGGGCCGTTCGACATCGTCGTCGCCAATGCCGGCATGGCCGGCAGCGCGCCGGCGCACAAGACCGCACTGGCCGACTGGCAGCGCACGCTCGACGTCAACCTCACCGGCGCCTTTCTGACGGTGAAGCCAGCCCTGGCCGGCATGCTCGCGCGGAAGACAGGTCGCATCGTCTTCGTCGCTTCGACGGCCGGCCTGAAGGGCTACGCCTATGTCGCTCCTTACGTCGCCGCCAAGCATGGTGTCGTCGGACTGATGCGGGCGTTGGCAGCCGAAACCGCCAAGTCGGGTGTGGCGGTCAACGCCGTCTGCCCCGGCTTCGTCGAAACCGACATGCTGGAAGAGTCGGTCCAACGCATCGTCGAGAAGACCGGCCGCTCAGTGGAAGAAGCGCGACAGAGCCTGTCAGCGACGAATCCGCAGGGGCGTTTTATTCAACCGGAAGAGGTCGCGTCCGCGGTGCTGTGGCTGTGCAGCGATGCTGCGCGATCGATCACCGGACAGGCGATCTCGGTCTCCGGGGGCGAGACATGGTAGCGGGACCGACCTCCACCGGGCCAGGCAAGGAAAGGCTGCGTCTCTGGATTCGCCTGCTGCGCGCCTCGCGTACCATCGAGGCCGAGCTGCGCGAGCGGCTGAAAAAGGAGTTCGACACCACGCTGCCGCGCTTCGACGTGATGGCCGCGCTCTACCGCTCGCCAGAAGGCATGCTGATGAGCGACCTGTCGCGCTTCCTGCTGGTGTCGAACGGCAACGTCACGGGCATCGTCGACCGGCTGGTTTCCGAAGGGCTGGTGACACGGGCGCGCCGCAATGGCGACCGCCGCACCTCGATGGTGCGGCTGACCGAGGAAGGTTCGAAATCTTTCGCCGCGATTGCCGCCGCGCATGAGAACTGGGTCGGCGAACTGCTCGGCACCGTCAGCGAGGACGAGGCGCGTCGGCTGACCGGCATGCTGAAATCGTTCCGCAGCAATTGGGAGGGACGCGAATGAGCGCCATGGCCAAACTCAAGCCGAAGCACTTCCTCTGGGAAGTCGAGGGCAAGGTCGCGAAAATCCGGCTCGACCGGCCGGCGCGCAAGAACCCGCTGACCTTTGACAGCTACGCCGAGCTGCGCGACACGTTTCGCGAGCTCGTCTATGCCGACGACGTCGACGCCGTGGTGTTCCTGCCCAATGGCGGCAATTTCTGCTCGGGCGGCGATGTCCACGACATCATCGGGCCGCTGGTCAAGATGGAGATGAAGGCGCTGCTCGCCTTCACGCGCATGACCGGCGACTTCGTCAAGGCGATGCTCGCCTGCGGCAAGCCGATCATTTCGGCGGTCGACGGCGTCGCGGTCGGCGCCGGCGCGATCATCGCCATGGCCTCCGACATCCGCATCGCCACGCCGGAGGCGAAGACGGCGTTCCTGTTCACCCGCGTCGGCCTTGCCGGCTGCGACATGGGCGCCTGCGCGATCCTGCCGCGCATCATCGGCCAGGGCCGCGCTGCCGAACTGCTTTATACCGGCCGCACCATGAGTGCCACTGAGGGCGAACGCTGGGGATTCTACAATCGTCTGGTCGATGCGGCGGCGCTCGAAGCCGACGCGCTCGACATGGCGGCGCGCATCGTCTCCGGCCCGACCTTTGCGCATGGCATCACCAAGACGCAGCTCAACCAGGAATGGTCGATGGGCCTCGATCAGGCGATCGAGGCGGAAGCGCAGGCGCAGGCGATCTGCATGCAGACCGGCGATTTCGAGCGGGCCTACAAGGCGTTCGTGGCGAAGGAAAAGCCGGTGTTCGAGGGGAACTAACGATGGACGGTTTTCGCCCAGGCACCCCCCTCTGGCCTGCCGGCCATCTCCCCCGCAAGGGGGGAGATCAGATGTCGCAACCGGTTTCGCCAATCACCGAAGTTGCAGGACGGGCGACGAGACCGAAGCTGCCAATCTCCCCCCTTGCGGGGAAGATGTCCGGCAGGACAGAGGGGGGTGTGAAGGAACGCTACGCAGGAGGTTCTCTCCATGCCTGACCGCTCCTTCCTCTCCTGGCCGTTCTTCGAAGACCGCCACCGCCAACTCGCCGAAACCCTCGACGCCTGGTGCGCGAAAAACCTCCCCGTCGACCACCACGATGTCGACGCCGCCTGCTGCGACCTAGTGGCGAAGCTCGGTCGTGACGGCTGGCTGAAGCCGACAGCGCTGGATCCCGCCAATACCGGCCCACTCGATGTGCGCACGCTCTGCATCACGCGCGAGACACTCGCCCGTCATGATGGCCTCGCCGACTTCGCCTTCGCCATGCAGGGTCTTGGCACCGGCGCGATCACGCTGTTCGGCACGCCGGACCAGCAGCGCTTGCTGGAGAAGACACGAGCCGGCCAGGCGATTTCCGCCTTTGCGCTGTCGGAGCCGCGCTCCGGGTCCGATGTCGCTAACATGGAGATGACTGCTATCCGTGACGGCGGCGACTATGTGCTTTCCGGCGAAAAGACCTGGATCTCCAATGGTGGCATCGCAGACCTCTATGTCGTCTTCGCCCGCACGGGCGAGGCGCCGGGCGCCAAGGGGATTTCCGCATTCATCGTGTCCGGCGACACCAAGGGACTGGGCATAGCCGAGCGGATCGAGGTGATCGCTCCGCATCCGCTGGCCAGGTTGTCCTTCGACAATGTACGCGTTCCGGCCTCAGCGCTGATCGGCAAGCCCGGCGATGGTTTCCGGATCGCCATGTCGGTGCTCGATGTCTTCCGCTCCACGGTGGGCGCGGCGGCGCTCGGCTTCGCGCGGCGTGCGCTGGACGAGAGCGTCAAACGCGCCGCGGAGCGCAAATTGTTCGGCGCGCCGATGGCCGAGCTGCAGATGGTGCAGGGCCATATCGCCGACATGGCGCTGGATGTCGACGCCGCGGCGCTCCTCATCTACCGCGCCGCCTGGACCAAGGACATGGGCGCCGCGCGGGTGACGCGCGAGGCGGCGATGGCCAAGCTCTTCGCCACCGACAAGGCGCAGGAGGTGATCGACAAGGCCGTGCAGCTGCATGGCGGCGACGGCGTGCGCAAGGGCCATATCGTCGAGAGCCTCTATCGCGAGATCCGGGCGCTGCGCATCTATGAGGGCGCGTCCGACGTGCAGAAGGTGGTCATCGCGAGACAGGTGATGGGCGGGACGTGAGAACAGAGTTGAACCAGAGGGAACTGGACATGCACACCATTCTGCAGCCGGAGGGCTGGGCCAAGCCGATCGGCTACGCCAATGGCGTGGCCGCGCGTGGCCGGCTTGTCTTCATCGGCGGCCAGGTCGGCTGGAACGCCGAATGCAAGTTCGAGACCGACGATTTCGTCGGCCAGGTGCGTCAGACGCTTGCCAATGTCGCCGCGGTGCTCGCTGAAGCCGGCGGCGAGCCTCAGCATATCACTTCCATGACGTGGTATTTCACCGACAAGGCCGAGTATCTCGCCAATCTTAAGGGAATAGGCGAGGCCTACCGCACTGTCATCGGCCGGCATTTCCCGGCGATGGCCGCCATGCAGGTGGTGGCGCTGGTCGAGGACCGGGCGAAGGTGGAGATCCAGGCGATGGCGGTTATTCCGGAGTGAGCTGAGGCGCTACCGGCTTCTGTTTCGCAACGGCGGGCAATCGGCCTGATGCCAAGCGAAGATGATCAAAAACTTCAACGTCCGCCGCCGCCCCTCATCTGGCTGCCGCCTCTTCTCCCCGTTTACGGCGCGCCGCAGGCGGATGAGGGGCAGCACCGGCGGTGGTGGCCAGACGGGCGAGTTCTCACAGCCGCTTGGCTGCCGCGACGATCTGTGATCAGATGATCACGCCCGCCTTGGCGGGTATGTCATCGCACATAGACTTTGCCGGCACCCAAGGAAAGCAAAAGCGTGGCTCTGGGCTTCGAACCTGTATCGGGACGCATCACCGTCCAGGATGGCATTTACCAACAGCTTCGCCACGCCTTGATGGTCGGCAGTTTCGATCCCGGGCAGGTGCTGACCATCGCCTCGCTGGCCGAGGCCTTCGGCACCTCGAACATGCCGGTGCGCGAAGCTCTGCGCCGGCTGGCGGCGGAGAACGCGCTGGAGATTTCGCAGAATGGCTCGGCCTGCGTGCCGGTGGTGACGCGGGCCAGGCTCGACGATCTCTGCCGCGCTCGGCTCGCCGTCGAAGGGCTGGCGGCCGAGCTCGGCGCGCCGCGCCTGACCGCTGCCGACATCGCCAGCTTGCAGAGGGTCACCGACGACCAGCAGGCGATCGGCCGCGACGGCAGCATCTACGAGCTGATTGCCAAAAACCAGCAGTTCCACTTCACCATCTACCGCGCCTCCGGCTCGGACGTGCTGTTCCAGCTGATCGAAACCCTGTGGCTGCGCTTCGGCCCCTATATGCGGCTCTTGTCCAACCATGTCGCGCCGCTGATGCGCGCCGGCACCATGGAGCCCTCGGGGCGTCACGCCGCGATCATCGCAGCCATCAAGGACAAGGATTTTCCGCGCGCCCGCGACGAGGTGGTGGCCGACATCACAGCGACTCAAGCGACCTTGCGCACGATCTGTCCCGAGGTGCCTGAGCCCAAGGCGGTCGATTTCGCCGGTTTCGGCAAAGCGTCCTGATTTTCTCAACGTCGGTGACCGAAGTCCGGAAACGGTCCGGCCGCAGCCGCGCTGGCCCAAGTAATCGCTTTTGATCGTCCCCCGCTGGCTTTCTTTAGCCTTAAAGGATTGATTGCCGCCCGGTTTTGTGATCACATGATCACAAGGGAGCGAGAGACAGCAAATGTCCGGCTATTTTCTCTATCATTCGATCGGCACTTTCCCCGGCAAGGCCAAGCACATGGCCGCCGCGCTGGCGGAATTTTCCGGCGTCTGGTCAGCAGAAGATGACGGCCAATGGCCGGCCGCGCTGGCTGCCCGCCAACGCTTCATCGACGCCTGGACGCGGCTGATCGAAGCGCCGCGGGGCACATTGACCACGGCCGAGAATGTCACCTCCGCGCTCTATAGCCTGATCGGCGGCCTGCCGGCCGAGCGCCTGGCGGGCAAACGGCTGCTTGTCGCAGCCGACTGTTTTCCGAGCCTGCATTTCCTGCTCGCGGGCTTGGCCGCGCGTTTCGGCTTTATGCTAGACACCGTGCCGCTGCGACCGGGCGAGAGCTGGGTGCGCGATGAGGATTTCATCGCCCGCTGGCAAGAGGATGTCGGACTCGCGCTCATCACCTTCGTCACCTCGACGGCCTCGCATCGCTGCGACATCGAGCGGCTGGCGGCGCATGGCCGCGCCATGGGCAGCATTGTCGGCGTCGATGTCACGCAAGGGATCGGCGTGGCGCCGTTTTCCGTTGCCGCGACGCCGGTCGATTTCGTCGTCTCGACCTCGCTGAAATGGCTATGTGGTTCCTCCGGCGCCGGCATATTGCAGGTCGCGCCGGAATTGCTTGCGACCTGCCGGCCGGAGCTGCGCGGCTGGTTCAGCCAGCCGAACCCGTTCTCCTGGGATCTCGACGCCTTCGCCTATGCCGACGATGCGCGCCGCTTCGACCATGGCACGCCGGCGATCCTGGCCAGCGTCGCCTCGTTGCCCGGGCTGGCATGGGTGGAAAAGACCGGCATCGACGCCATCCGCGCGCAGAACGCCACGCTGGTCGAACGCATCATCGGCGCGGCGCTCGACAATGGCTGGACACTGCGTTCGCCGCTCGATGCCAGAGAGCGCGGCGGCAGCGTCATGCTCGGCCTGCCGCAAGGCGTCGAGGCGGCGAGGATTATCGCTTCGCTGCGCAACGAGCGCCTCTACTGCGATGCGCGCGGCACGACGCTCAGGCTGTCGCCCGGCATGGTCACCACGGAAGCGGCGGTCGAAGCGCTGATCGCCAAGCTTGAGGAACATATCGGTTCGCGGCATCGCCGCGCATCCTGATTGCAGGCACCGTCTCGCCTGCGGCGCCTGGGAGCTGGCGCCGGAAGAAGCGGAAGAGGAAATGAATCACTTTGACGTGGCCGAACCAGAGGGAAGCACAATGTTGAAACGTCTAGGACTGATTGGGGTGATCGTTGGCGCGGGTGTGGCTTTCGCGGCGCCCGCCTTTGCCGACAAGATCATGGTAGGCGCCTATCCGGCCAACCCGCCATGGGAATACAAGACCGATTCCGGCGGCTTCGAGGGTTTTGAGATCGACGTCGCGAACGATGTCGCCAAGCGCATCGGCGCCGATGCCGAATTCCAGGACCTCGGTTTCCAGGCGCTGTTCGCGGCGACTGCTTCCGGCCGCATCGATTTCGCCGTATCCTCGATCTCGGTCACCAAGGAGCGGCTGCAGAACCAGGGCTTCACGCAACCCTATTACGACAGCGACGGCACGATCGTCGGCAAGGCGGATTCGGCCATCAAGTCGCTCGACGACCTCAAGGGCAAAACCATCGGCGTCATCGCAGGCTCGACCGGCGAAGCCTATATGAAGGAGAACGCCGCCAAGCTCGGCGTCGCCGAGACCAAGAGCTACAACGCCCAGCAGGACCTTTTGCTCGACGTGCAGAACGGGCGCATCGACGGCGGCGCCGGCGAGCTCGCCGGCTTCCTGTTCGCCATCAAGCAGATGCCGGCGCTGAAGATCCTGGTGCGCATCCCGACCGGCGAGCGCTTCGCCATGATGACCAAGAAGGGTCATCCGCTGCTCGAGAAGGTCAACGACGCGATCACCGCCATGAAGAAGGACGGCACGATGGCGGCAATCCACAAGAAGTGGTTCGGCGTCGATCCGGAAGCCGGCACCAGCACCGTGACCCCCGGTCCGATCCCGCAATAGTCCGGCGAAATATCGCCGCGGGAGTGCCGGCCAGGCCTGCGCTCCCGCTTCCACCCTTCAGGCCCGCGAAGGCGGTGGGCTTGGCATTGCCTTCATGGTGGGCCGATGGAACTGATCGACACCTTCTTCAACTGGGGCATCCTGGTCCGATCGTTTCCGATCCTGATCCGCGGGCTGGGCAACACCATCCTGCTCGGCTTGGCGGCCATCGTCTTCGGCACCATTGCCGGATTGGCGATCTGCTTGGTGCGGCTCTACGCGCCGAAGCCGTTGAGGCGGCTGGCGACACTCTATATCGACATCTTCCGCGCGCTGCCGATCCTGGTGGTGCTGATCCTGATCTATTACGCCCTGCCCTTTATCGGCGTCCGCCTGTCGTCCTTCGTGTCGGCCGCACTCGCGCTGTCGTTGGTGCTTGCGGCCTTCACCGCGGAAGTCTGTCGCGCCGGCATCCAGAACATCCCGAAAGGCCAGTTCGAGGCGGCGGCCGCGCTTGGCCTGCCCTTCTGGGTGGCCATGCGCAAGGTGGTGCTGCCGCAGGCGATCCGCGTCGTCATCCCGCCGCTCACCAGCAATTGCGTCTCGGTATTCAAGGACACCGCGCTGGCCTCGGTCGTGGCGATGCCGGACCTTCTGAAGCAAGCGACCGACGCGCAGGCGCTGATGGCCAACCCAACGCCGCTGATCGGCGCCGCGATCATCTATCTCGCCTTCCTGTGGCCGCTGGTGAGACTGGTCGGCTACCTCGAAGAGCGCGGTAAGGCCCGGTCCGCGCACTGAACCCATTTTTGCATCGATGACCTGAAGGAGACGCCTCGTGAACCAGCACCATGTTTCGAAAGCGCAGGAGGGCGCCGCCTCGTTCCCGGTCGAAAAAATCCGCGCCATGTTCCCGGCGCTCCGGCAGGCTGGCGACTTCATCTTCATGGACAATGCCGCCGGCGCGCAGATCCCGCAAAGCGTGCTCGACGCGGTGACCAACCATCTGGTCGGACACAATGTGCAGCGCGGCGGCCGCTATGGCCGCAGTGTTAGCGTCGACCAGTCGGTAGCGGACGCACGCGAGAGCGTCGCGCTTCTCATTAACGCCTACAGCCCCTCCGAAATCTGCTTCGGCATGAACGCCACCTCGTTCATCCGCCTGGTCAGCCTCGGCATCGGCCAGATGCTTTCGGATCGTGACGAGATCGTCGTCACCGACATGGATCATGACGCCAACATCGCCACTTGGCTGGCGCTGGAACAGGTCGGCGCGAAGTTCAAATGGTGGCGCATGCGCGAGGACGGTAATCTGCATGTCGACGATCTCAAGCCGCTGGTTTCCGAACGCACCCGGCTCGTCGCCTGCACGGTGACGGCGCATTCGATCGGCTCGATCGTCGATGTCGCATCGGTGGCCAGGATCGCGCATGCCGCAGGCGCCGAAGTGTTCCTCGACTGCGTGCATTACGGACCGCACGGCGTGATCGACGTGCAGGCCTGGGACTGCGATTATCTCGTCTGCTCGGGCTACAAGAACTTCTCGCCGCATATGGGTTTTCTCTGGGGTCGCTTCGACACCCTGAAGCGGCTGCCGACCTTCCGCGAAGATTTCATTCCGGACGAGCCGCCTTACAAGGTCGAGGCCGGCACCTTCATCTACGAGAACGTCTCCGGCATGGATGCGGCGGTGCGCTATCTGGAATCGGTCGGCCGGAACTTTCTGCCCGAAAACAACCGCGCGCGCCGCGACAATATCGTCGCCGGCATGAACGCCATCCGCGACTACGAGCTGATGCTGGCGCGCGAGATGCTGGAGGTGCTGAAGGATTGTGGCGCCACCATCTACGGCATCGCCGATGAGGCGCGTATCTATGAGCGCGTGCCGACCTTCTGCTTCAATATCGGTAAGCTCTCGCCGCAACGGATCGTTGAGGAGATGGCGGCCATGCAGATCGGCATCCGCGACGGCCACATGTATGCGCCGCGCCTGATGAAGCGGCTAAACCTCTCAATGGACAGCGGCGCCATCCGCGCCTCGCTGGTGCATTACAACACGGTCGAGGAGGTGCGCCGGTTTGGGGAGGCGCTGCGGGCCGTCATTGCGAAGTTGTCGTAGGCAGGGGCGCACTGGACTCAGCGTCGTTATCCACGGGCGGAGCAAGGAGCGAAGCGACGCGGGCGCAGACCCGGGGATCCTGTGTGTTGGTTTCGGTGTATGGTTGAAGTGGGAAGGAGACCGAGTGGATCCTGGTCGTCCTTTCGGACAGGCCGTGGCATGGCCCGGTCCCTTCCCACCGGTGAACCATCAACCTGAACAGTTGCACGGGGCTGTTCCAAGCAGACCCCGCACCACAGGAAGAGGCGTGGACATGATAATGCAGAACTATGTCGGCTGCGACATCTCAAAGCAGTGGCTGGACTTTTTTGATGAGACAAGCGGCCGTCTTCGGCGCATCGACAACCAGGCCGATGCGATCGCGGCCTATGTGGCGGGGCTTGATCCCAGTCGGGACTTCGTCGTCATGGAGGCGACGGGTGTCCATGACCGGCTGCTGCGCCATGCGCTGGCCAAGGCCGGCGTGCCGTTCTCGCGGCACAATCCGGCGCACACACACCATTATGCCAAGTCGACCAGACGGCGCGCCAAGACCGATCCGCTCGACGCCAGGATGCTGAGCGACTATGGCCGCCGCTACAACCCTGAGGCCGAGCCGGCGCCGCGCGAAGAAGTCGAGCAGCTTCAATCGCTTGCCGCTCATCGCGATCAACTGGTCGGGATGCGGGCAACGCTGAAGAAGCAACTCGGCGAGGCCTTCCAGGAGATCGTCATCACCAGCCTCAAAGGCCTGATCGCCGGCCTCGATGCACGCATCAAGGCGTTCGAGGGCCAGATCGCCGAAGTCATTCGTCAAGCCGAGGACGCCGCCCGCGATTACACGCTCATGGTCTCCGTGCCCGGCGTCTCCAAGGTCGGCGCATTCTCGCTGCTGGCGCTCCTGCCCGAGCTCGGCAAGCGCTCACCCAAGGCGATCGCCGCGCTCGTCGGCCTTGCCCCCTTCGACAACAAGAGCGGCAAGCTCACACGCAGGAGCCAGATCCAGGGCGGGCGATCACGCGTGCGCCGCGCCCTCTACATGGCAGCCCTAACGGCCATCAGAACCTGCGACCGGTTCAAAACCTTCTACACAGCGCTTGCTGCCCGGTCGGGCTCCAAGAAACTCGCCATCATCGCCGTCGCAAGGAAGCTCTTGGTCGTGCTCAACGCTATCATCAGAGACAAAACCGCATTCGCATGAACACAGTTGCCATGCCGTGACATCCGAGCGCCGCTCACCGTGCAGAATTCTGCTCCGCTGCGCCTTTCGAGTGAGGTAACGGCATGGATTCTAGGGTCTTCGCGCCGCTTCGCGGCGCTCCGCCCTAGAATGACGACCTCTGGGCTAGCGCCCTTTACGAGGACGAAGCAGACGTCAGGCCGCCTTCTTCGCCAGCCTCGCCTTGATGCTGGCGATGTCGGCGCGCGGCGTCGCGGCGAACAGCGTCTTGGTGTAGGCGTGCTTGGGGTCGGAGAAGACCTCGTCGCGCGGGCCATATTCGACGGCTTCGCCGAAATACATCACCATCACATCGTCGGCGATGTAGCGCACCACCGACAGGTCGTGGCTGATGAAGACATAAGTCAGCTGGAATTCGTCCTGCAGGTCGGCGAGCAGGTTCAGCACCTGCGCCTGCACGGACAGGTCGAGCGCCGAGACCGGCTCGTCCAGCACCAGAAGGCTCGGGTTCAGCATCAGCGCGCGGGCAATGGCGATGCGCTGGCGCTGGCCACCCGAGAACATGTGCGGATAGCGGTTGTAGTGCTCCGGTCCGAGGCCGACCTTTCTCAGCATCTTCATCGCGAGGTCGCGCCGCTCCTCGGCCGGCCTGTCGGTGTTGATCAGGAGCGGCTCGCCGAGCACGTCGCCGATCTTCTGGCGCGGATTGAGCGAGCCATAAGGGTTCTGGAAGACGATCTGCACCTTGCGGCGCATTTCCTTGGTGAGCCCGTCCCTGGCGATGTCGACCTTGTTGCCGTCGATGAAGAGCTCGCCGGAGGTGGCCGGATCGATCAGCGTGATGATACGGGCGAGCGTGGACTTGCCGCAGCCGGACTCGCCGACGATCGCCAGCGTCTTACCCTTCTCGACGCTGAAGGAGACCCCCTTCACCGCATGCACGGTGCGCGCGCCGCGGAACAGGCCGCCCCCGATATGGTAGTCGCGCTTGATGTCCTTGCCCTCGACGACCTTGGTCATGCGCCGGCTCCCGAGGGTGCGGGCTCGAACAGCATGTCGGAGACGGTCGGCAGCCGGTCGCCGACGGCGTTCTCCGGCAGTGCCGAGAGCAGCGCGCGCGTGTAGTTGCTCTTCGGCGATTCAAAGAGCGACAGCACGTCGGCCTCTTCCATCTTGCGGCCCTTGTACTGGACGATGACGCGGTCGGCGGTCTCGGCCACCACGCCCATATTGTGGGTGATCATGATCAGGCCCATGCCGTATTTGGCCTGCAGCGAGACCAGTAGGTCGAGGATCTGCTTCTGGATGGTGACGTCGAGCGCCGTCGTCGGCTCGTCGGCGATCAGGAGTTTCGGGTTGCAGGCGATCGCCATGGCGATCATGACGCGCTGGCACTGGCCGCCCGACATCTGGTGCGGGAAGGAGTTGAGCCGCTCCGCCGGTTCCGGAATGCCGACCTGCTTGAAAAGTTCGATGGCGCGCGCCCGGCGCTGGGCCTTGTCCATGCCCATGTGGAAGCGCAGCACTTCCTCGATCTGGAAACCCACGGTGAAGCAGGGGTTGAGGCTGGCGATCGGCTCCTGGAAGATCATGGCGATGTCCTTGCCGATGATCTTGCGGCGGTCGGCCGGGCTGATCTTCAAAAGGTCGCGGCGGTTGAAGGTCATGCGCTCGGCGGTGACGGTGGCAGTCCATGGCAGCAAGCCCATCACGGCCAGCATCGACACCGACTTGCCGGAGCCGGATTCGCCGACGATGGCAAGCACCTCACGCTCGTCGACATGGAGCGAGACGCCATCGACGGCGCGGAACGGGCCCGACGCGGTCTGGAATTCGACGACGAGATTCTGGATGTCGAGCAGAGCCATCACGACCTCCTGAGCTTGGGATCGAGGGCGTCGCGCAGGCCATCGCCGATCAGGTTGATGGCAAGCACGGTGATGAGGATGGCGAGACCGGGGAAGGTCACCACCCACCAGGCACGCAGGATGAATTCGCGCGCCGAGGCAAGCATTGTGCCCCATTCCGGCGTCGGCGGCTGCGCGCCGAGGCCGAGGAAGCCGAGCGCGGCGGCTTCGAGGATCGCGTTGGAGAAGGACAGCGTGCCCTGCACGATCAGCGGCGCTAGGCAGTTGGGCAGGATGGTGCGGAGCATCAGTCTGAGGTGTCCGGCACCTGCGACCTTTGCCGCCACGACATATTCGCGGCTCTTCTCGGCCATCACGGCGGCGCGCACCAAACGGGCGAAATGCGGCTGCAGCACCAGCGCGATCGCCAACATGGCGTTGAACAGGCCGGGGCCGAGGATGGTGACAAGGACCAGCGCGAGCAGCAGCGACGGGAAGGCCAGGATCAGGTCCATGACGCGCATGATCGCAACGTCGACCCAGCCGCGGAAATAGCCTGCCAAGAGGCCGAGGGTGATGCCGCCGGTGAGCGCCAGCGTGACGACCACCGCGCCGATCAGCAGCGAGAAGCGGGCGCCATAAAGCAGGCGCGAAAGGATGTCGCGGCCGACCGGATCCGTGCCCAGCAGATATTGCGTCGAGCCCCCTTCCTGCCAGGCAGGCGGCCTGAGGAAGGCGGCCTTGTCCTGGATGTCGGGCGCGTAGGGCGCGAGCAGCGGCGCGAAGAGCGCTGCGAGCACCAAAAGGATGAACACGAACAGGCCGATGACGGCGCCGCGGTTCACGGCGAAATAATGCCAGAACGTCTTGAAGCCGGTCAGACGATCCGGGCTGCCGGCGGCCATCGGGGCGATTTCTGTCGACTGGCTCATTTACGCTGCCCTGATGCGCGGGTTGATGACGGCATAGAGCACATCGACGATGAGGTTCACCGCCATGACGATGAGCGCGATCAAAAGCAGACCCGACTGCACGACGACGTAGTCGCGCTTGAAGATGGAATCGACCATCCATTTGCCGATGCCCGGCCAGGCGAAGATGGTCTCGGTGAGGATGGCGCCCGCGAGCAGCGTGCCGACCTGCAGGCCGATGGTGGTGACGACCGGAATCAGCGCGTTGCGCAGCGCGTGCACGCCGATAACGCGCGCCGCCGAAAGGCCCTTGGCGCGCGCGGTGCGGACATAGTCCTCGCCCAGCACCTCAAGCATGGCCGAGCGCGTCTGGCGCGCGATCACCGCCAGCGGAATGGTGCCGAGCACGATCGAGGGCAGCACAAGGTGGCTGAGCGCGGAGCGGAACGCATCCCATTTGCCATAAAGCAGGCTGTCAATGGTCATGAAGCCGGTGATCGGCTTGAGGAAGAACTGCAGGCCGATGCGGCCCGACACCGGCGTCCAGCCGAGATAGCCGGAAAAGAAGATGATGAGCAGCAGGCCCCACCAGAAGATCGGCATCGAATAGCCGACAAGTGCGGTACCCATCAGCGACTGGTCGAACCATGAGCCGCGCTTGACGGCGGCGAAGATGCCGGCGGGAATGCCGATCACCATGGCGAAGATCATGGCGAAGAAGGACAGTTCCAGCGTCGCCGGGAAGAGCGTCTTGAACTCCTCCAAGACCGGGCGCTTGGATGAAATGGAAACGCCGAAGTCGCCGGTGGCCACCTCACGGACATAGCGCGCGTATTGCTCCCAGATCGGCAGGTTGTAGCCGAACTGTTCCTTGAGCTCTTCGTAGCGGGCGGGAGCGACGCCATGCTCGCCGGCCATGGCGAGGATCGGATCGCCGGGCAGCAGCCGGACAAAGGCGAAGGCGCAGATGGTGATGCCGACCAGGGTCGGGATCAGAAGTGCGATTTTGTTGAGAAGATATCGGAGCATCGTCAAATGAAACGGGGCGGCGCAAACTTGCGTCGCCCCGTTCGCAAATATTACTCGGACTTGTCAACACCGTCGAAACGGTGAATGCCGAGCGGGTCCATCTTGAAGCCGGTGACGTTGTTGCGAACGACCGCGTAGACCTGGCTGTGAGCCAGCAGGAAGGCGGGCGCTTCCTTCGCGAAGATCACCTGGGCCTGCTCATAGAGCTTGGTGCGCTCGGCCTGGTCGCTGGTCTTCTTGGCCTTCTGGATCAGGTCCTCGAAGTCCTTGTCGCACCAGCTCGAATAGTTCGAGACGCCGATGGCGGAGCAGGCGAAGAGGGTGGCGAAGAAATTGTCCGGATCGCCATTGTCGCCGGTCCAGCCGATCTGGAAGGCGCCCGGACGGTCCTTCTTCTTGCCTTCCTCGCGATACTTCGTCCACTCGTAGTTGACGATGTTGGCCTTGACGCCGACCTTGGCCCAGTCAGCCTGGATCAGCTCGGCGGCGCGCTGGAAGTTCGGGTTGTAGGGACGCACGCGGTCCGCGGCCCAGAGCTGGATCTCCTTCAGCCCGGCATCGGCCAGCACCTTCTTGGCCGCTTCCGGGTTGTAGGTGTCGGTCTTCACGTCCTTGTTCCACGACCACATGGTCGGCGGGATCAGGTTTTCGGCCGGCGTGGCGCCGGCGTCCTGGAACAGGGACTTGATCAGGGCTTCCCGGTCGATCGCCTGGTTGAGCGCATGGCGAACCTCGGGCTTGTCGAGCGGCGGGATCGTGGTGTTGTAGCTCATATAGCCGATATTGAGGCCGGCCTGGTCGAGCAGAGTGACGTCCTTGTTGGCCTTGATGGTGGCGATGTCGGCCGGGTTCGGATAGGGCGCGATGTCGCATTCGCCGGCCAGCACCTTCTGGATGCGGGCGGTCGCGTCAGGCGTGATGGCGAAGACGAGATCGTCGATCTTTTCCTTGCCCTTGAAGTAGTCGGGGTTCGCCGCATAGCGGATGACCGAATCCAGCTGATAGTCGACGAACTGGAACGGACCGGTGCCGATCGGCTTGGTCGAGAAGTCGGCCATCTTGCCTTCCTTCTCAAGCTGGTCGGCATATTCCTTCGACACGATCGAGGCGAAGTCCATGCCGAGATTGGCCAGCATCGGCGCATTCGGCTCAGTCAGCGTCAGCTTGACGGTGAGGTCGTCGACCTTCTCCCACTTGGCGACATATTTCGGCATGTCCATGCCGGTGTAATAGTCCCAGGTCAGGTTCGGCAGATACTTGTCGCCATTCCACGGATTCTGCTTGTTGAACTGCCGATCGAAGGAGAAGACGACGTCATCGGCGTTGAGGTCGCGCGTCGGCTTGAAATAGTCGGTGGTCTGGAACTTCACGCCCGGATGCAGATGGAAAGTATAGACCAGGCCATCGTCTGAAATTTCCCATTTGTCGGCGAGACCAGGCTCGATCTCTGTGCCACCGTGCTTGAATTCGACCAATCGCGAATAGACGGTGCGCGAAGATGCGTCGAAGTCGTTGCCGCCGGTCGTCGTGCCGGGATCGAAATTAGCCGGCGACGCTTCCGAGCAATAAACGAGCGTCTTGGCGCTGGCCATGCCGCTGAGGACGCTTGCAGCCAGCAACGCGGCTGCAAAAGCCATTGTCTTTTTCATTGAGCACTCCCTGATGTTCTCCCAAGCCCCTCTATCAGGCTCGCGAAGGGCGCATATAAGCACCGTTTCTTCGCCTTTGGAACACCTCGTTTGCGTACCCTACGGGAAGCAGGAAAAGAATCTACCCTTTGCTCAAATCGTGGAAAAAACGAGTAGTTTTTTCTGCTCACGACATTGTTAACGACGGCGATTTTTTATTGATCGGCACCTGCCGAAATGGCGAAGCGAGACATGCCTGCCCCGGATCGCCCCGCCGCCCAGGCACGAGCGGGAAGCGACTGAAGCACGGGATTTCGATGGCAGATCTTTCCCCGCATTGCCGCTGGGGCAAGACTTGCACGGTCGCGGATAGAGGCAATACATAGATGATGGGCGGGATTTCCCGGAAAATCCGGACCGGCGTGGAGGACGCTTCTTTCAGAGGCGGCGCCCAGATTGAAGGCGACAGGGAGAGACAGGTGGCAAAAGCAGCCAAGACGACAGCCCCGGCGAAAGCAAAGGCCAAGGCCGCCGCCGAAAGCGATGCGCCCAAGGCTGCGAAGGCGGCGCCTGCCAAGGCAGCCGCAAAGCCGGCCACTGCCAACTCCGCGGTGGCAAAGACCAGGGCCGCAACCGCGAAAGCCGACAAGCCGGAACCCGCAAAAGCGGAGGCCGCCAAGCCGGCCGCAACCAGGCCCGCCTCGAAGGGCTTGCCGAAGGAGATCACCGAGCTCACCGTCGGCCTGCCGGAAAAGCCATGGCTGAAAAGCTATCCGAAGAACATGCCGGCCGAGATCGGCACCCTGCCCTACAAGTCCATCGGTGAGTTCCTTGTCGGCGCCTGCAAGCAATTCGCCGGGCAGCCGGCCTTCGTGTGCATGGGCAAGTCGATCACTTATGCCGAGCTCGAGCGGCTGTCGGCCGCGTTCGGCGCCTATCTGCAAGCGAGAGGCCTGGAGAAGGGCGCGCGTGTGGCGCTGATGATGCCGAACGTGCTGCAATATCCGGTGGCGATGATGGGCATACTGCGCGCCGGCTACACGGTGGTGAACGTCAACCCGCTCTACACACCGCGCGAACTGGAATACCAGCTGAAGGATTCCGGCGCGCAGGCGATCGTCATTCTCGAGAACTTCGCCGGCACGCTGCAGGCGGTGATTGCCAGGACGCCGGTCAAGCATGTCATCGTCGCCGCCATGGGCGACATGCTGGGCGGCCTCAAGGGCGCCATCGTCAACCTCGTCGTGCGGCGGGTGAAGAAGATGGTTCCGGCATGGTCGCTGCCCGGCCACGTCAAGTTCAATGCCGTGCTCAAGACCGGCGCGACCATCGCCTTCAAGCCGCCCACGGTCTCCGGCGACGACATCGCCTTCCTGCAATATACGGGCGGCACCACCGGTGTCTCGAAGGGCGCTGTGCTGCTGCATCGCAACGTGCTTTCGAACGTTGCGCAGAACTCGCTGTGGGTGGAGGACGCCTACACGGTGAAGCCCAAGCCGGCGCATCTCAACTTCATCTGCGCGCTGCCGCTCTATCACATTTTCGCGCTGACGGTGAACGCGCTGATGGGCATGCAGCAGGGCGCGCAGAACGTGCTGATCCCCAACCCGCGCGACATCCCGGGCTTCGTCAAGGAACTGGCGAAATACCCGATGCACATCTTTCCCGGCCTCAACACGCTGTTCAACGCGCTGCTCAACAATGAGGAGTTCCGCAAGCTGGATTTCAAACCGCTGGTCCTGACGCTGGGCGGCGGCATGGCGGTGCAGAAGGGTGTGGCCGAGCGCTGGAAGGCGCTGACCGGCTGCCCGGTGAGCGAAGGCTACGGACTGTCCGAAACCTCGCCGGTGGCGACCGCCAACAAGTTCAGCTCGGCCGATTTCACAGGCACGATCGGCCTGCCGCTGCCTTCGACCGAAATCGCCATCCGCGACGACGACGGCAACAACGTGCCGCTCGGCGAAGTGGGCGAGATCTGCATCCGCGGCCCGCAGGTGATGGCCGGCTATTGGAACCGGCCCGACGAGACCGCCAAGGCGATGACCAAGGACGGCTTCTTCAAATCCGGCGACATGGGCTTCATGGACGAGCGCGGCTACACCAAGATCGTCGACCGCAAGAAGGACATGATCCTGGTCTCCGGCTTCAACGTCTATCCGAACGAACTGGAAGAGGTGGTGGCGCATCACCCGGGCGTGCTGGAAGTGGCGGCCATCGGCGTGCCGGACGAGCATTCCGGCGAAGTGCCTAAATTGTTTGTGGTCAAGAAGGACGCGGCGCTCACCGTCGAAGTCCTGATGGCTTACTGCCGCGAGCACCTGACCGGCTACAAGCGGCCGCGATATATCGAGTTCCGCACCGAGCTGCCGAAGACCCCGGTCGGCAAGATCCTGCGGCGGGCGTTGCGGGACCAGGCTTGAGCGATCATTCCGCCGGCAAGACATGGTCACGCAGCAGGCGGCTCAATCCGGCGGACTTCATCAAGACGAACATGCGGCTGGCGCCGGTGCCGTCAGTACGGGAGGTCCAGCTCTATCAGGCTCATCCCGGCAGCGGTCTGCGGCGGCTGCTCGAACCGGACGACGACAACGACGGAATTGAGGCCGAGCCGCAGCCGCCTTACTGGGCCTATGCCTGGGCCGGCGGCGCCGTGCTGGCCCGCTACATCCTGGACCGCCCTTCGATCGTCGCCGGCAAGCGGGTGCTCGATCTCGGCGCTGGCTCGGGACTGGTCGGGATCGCGGCGGCAAAAGCGGGGGCGCGCATGGTGATCTCGGCGGAGATCGACCGTAACGGCGTGGCGGCGCTCCGCCTCAATGCGGAAGCCAACGGCGGCGCCATCCAGATACGCGATGAGGACGTCACCGCCGGTCCGCCACCGGCGGTCGACCTTGTGCTGGCGGGCGACGTTTTCTACGCGCAGGATGTCGGACAGCGGATGGCGCCGTTCCTCGACCGATGCCTCGCCGCCGGGATCGATGTGCTGGTCGGCGATCCCGGTCGCGCCTGGCTGCCCCGGTCGCGGCTCTGCCTGCTCGGCGAATACCACGTGCCGGATGTCGGCGGAAACGGTGGCAGCGAGCCCAGGCCCAGCGCGGTGTTCGCCTTTGTTCCGATAAAGGGCGGCTAAAAAGTCCAGCAATCGCCCCTCGCCTCACATCGGGGCGCGAAAGATCATGCAGCGCTTCCTTCCTTGGTTCCGCCGGGCGAAGTTCGGAACAAGAACCAGCTAAACCCGTTTCGCCAGTTCTAACAGATAGAGCGAAAAGACGGAGCGGTCATGGAAATCCACGACACAAGCCACCGTCGATTGAAAATCGGCGACCACACAATATTCCTGCGGGAAGCAGGACCTCCCGATGCTCCGGTCCTTCTTTTGCCGCATGGCTACCCGTGCTCGTCTTACCAGTTCAGGCGCCTGATGCCGGGCCTGGCCGATCGCTGGCGGACAGTAGCATTCGACTGGCCTGGATTCGGCTACAGCGACACACCGGATCCCGCGGAGTTCAACTATGATTTCAATTCCTATGCCGATGTTCTCGCTGACTTCGCCGACGCGCTGCATTTGGAGCGTTATGCACTCTGGCTCCACGACTACGGTTCTCAGATCGGCCTCCGTCACGCGATAGCGCATCCGAACAGGATCGCGGCGCTGATCATCCAGAACGGCGACATTTACGAGGACGCCCTCGGACCGAAATACGACACGATCAAAGCGTGGTGGGCGGACAAATCGGTCGAGAGACACCGTCCGCTCGAAGAAGCGGTGAGCGAGGAGGGATTCCGCAAGGAGTTCATCGGCGAGATCTCCGAGGAAGTCGCCAGCCGCGTTCCTCCCGATCTGTGGAAGCTGCATTGGCCGCTGATGAACACGAGTGTCCGGAAGGCGGTGTCGGTCCGGCTGATGGAAAAGCTTGAACAGAATATCGAATGGTTCCCGCGATACCAATCCTATCTGCGCGAGCACCGACCGCCGACGCTGATCGTGTGGGGCCCGCAGGATGGCTACATGCCCGAACAGTCGGCGCTCGCCTATCGGCGCGATCTCCCGGATGCGGAACTCCGCATCCTTGATGACGCCGGCCATTGGCTGCTGGAAACACATTTCGAGGAAGCTTTGCGGCTCGTGCGCGACTTCCTCTCGCGAACGCTGCCGTAAGACGGCTCCCTGCGAAATCTAGAACACAGGAGACGAACATGGCCACAAAGCCAACCATCGCACGCATCTGGCGCGGCCGAACCCGTCGCGACGTCGCGAACAGCTACGAACCGTATCTGAAGGCAGAGGGCATTCCTCCGCTTCAGCAGGTGGCGCTCGGCGTCCAACTCTTTCGGGAGGACCGGGAAGAGGAGACCTGGTTCACGACCATCTCCTACTGGCCTGACATCGAGGCGATGACCGCTTTCACCAAGGGCGACCCGATCAAAGTCCATCATCTCGACCGCGACGCCGAATTTCTGATCGAGTTGCCCGAGCGCATCGAGATCCACCGCATCCTCGTCGACGATCAGGATCTGCGCTGAGATCGCCCTATGAGCAATTTCGCGCTGTTCGGCCTTATGGCGCTGATCTGGGGGCTGACCTGGGCCGCCATCAAGATTGGCCTGGAGGCGGGCGTCCCCCCAATTCTTCTGGCGGGACTGCGCTATCTGCTGACTGCGGGAATCCTCGCATTTTGGACACATGGAGCGTTTTCAGCCTTCACGGAAGGCCGGGCGCCACGAGTCATCGTGTCGGCCCTGCTGACGAATGCCGGAACCTATGGACTGTTGTTCTGGGGCATGCAAACGGTCCCGTCCGGCCTGTCCGGCCTGGTCAATCTCGCACTGGTTCCGGTGCTTCTTTTTGGCTTGGCAGTCGTGCTCGGAGAAGAGCGGCCTACCTGGCGGCACGGCCTGGCGCTGGCGCTCGGCTGCACAGGCCTCTTTGGCCTGTTCTGGACGCGTCTTGCCGAGCAGGAATCCGGAAACGGGCTGGGGCTTGCCGCGATCGTGGCGGGCACGGCGTGCTACTGCGTGGGGAGTGTCGTCGCACGGCCGCTGATCGGCCCGATCAAACCTCTGACGCTCACGGCGATCCATGCCGTTCTCGGCGGCGCGGCGCTGATCGTCGTCTCGTTCCTTTTGGGCGAGGTTTCGGCGACGCCAGCAGCGACGATCGATGTCGTTCCGGCTGCGGCCAGCCTGTTGTTCCTCTCCCTCCTCGGAACCATCGTAGCCTATACGATCTATCTGCGCCTGCTTAAAAAATGGGGCACCGCACGTGCCGGGCTCTACGCCTTTATCTCGCCCATCGTTGCACTGGCCGTAGGCGTTTGGCTCTTCGGCGAAAAGGTCGGAGCGGCCGAGATCGGCGGCGCCGTGCTGTTGTTGGTAGCAGCAGGATTAGCGCTTTTTAGACGCGACCGCGCCGACCCAGCGAGGAATTGAAGGCCGTCGCCAATGTCATTTCCCCATCGTATCGCCGGCAACCTGGCCCTTGACTTCGCTAACACCGTCAGTCGGCGAGGCACCGACCGGGAAGTCGACCATTTCGCGACGGCGGCGGACATCCTGGCGTGGTCGAGGCAAACCGGGCTGATCGACGATGATTTCGCTCTTCGTTCGACCGACCACAAGGCTTTCGTCAAAGACGTTCTCGCCCTTCGCAGCGCTATAACCGACGCCGGCTCGGCAATCGCTCACGGCGGCGAACCTCCGGCTGCTGCGCTCGACACAATCCGAAAATATGCGGCCGAGGCACTTAGGACCGCCGCGCTCGCCGGGTCGCCGGTATCGTTGCATTTCCGAGGCGCCAACCGCGTTACCGGGACAATCGCATGGGCGGCCCTCGATTTGCTTCGCGGCGACGAACTATCGCGCCTCAAACAATGCCCGCCGGATGATTGCCGCTGGCTTTTCATAGATCGCACGAAAAACGGTTCGCGACGCTGGTGCGACATGAATAGCTGCGGCAATCGGGCCAAGAAGCAGTCGCATCTGACAATGCCGGATCTAGGCGTTTCACCGAGACGGTGAACCGCTCAATCTTCTTGTCTCTTAGGCAATTCCGGACGAAAACCGCGTCTCAGCTCTAGCCCGCCGGCACGTTCACCCGCGCGGCAAGGAAATCCGGCAGGTCGGCGACCGAATCCAGAACGACGTCCGCCATCGGCGCCAGCGAGTCGCGCGTGCCGGTGCCGGAGAGCACGCCCACCGCCAGGCCGCAGCCGCCGGCGCGCGCCATCTCCAGGTCATGGCGATTGTCGCCGACCATGGCGATCTCGCCCGGCTTCAACCCGGTCAGGTCGCAGAAGGCGACGACCGTGTCGGGCGCCGGTTTGGAGTTCGCCACGGCGTCGTAGCCGAAAGCGGCATCGAAAAGCTGCGCGATGCCGAGCGTGGCGAGTGTCTTTTCGGCGCCGCTGGTCGAATCATTGGTGGCAACGCCCATCCGATAGGAGCGGCTGTGCAAGGTCCGAAGCGACTCCACGATGCCCGGCAGCGCCACGGCCATGGCCGACCCTTGCGCCGAAGTGATCTCGTTGAAGCGGGAGACGGCCAGTAGCTGGTCCTCGTTGGACAGGCGCGGAAACCAGAGCTCGACGACATCCATGTTCGAGCCGGAGGCGAAGATCGAATCGGGCTTGAAGCGCTTGGTGGCGAAGTCGAAGCCGGCGGCGGCGAGCAGCCGGTCGGCTTTCCAGCGGTCGCCCTCGGCGGCGTCCATCGCCATGAAGTCGGCTATTCCGAGCCAGGTTGCGTTGAAGTCGACAAGCGTGCCGTCCTTGTCGAACAAGATCCCCTTGATATCCGCCAATCCTTTTACTCCACGCCACGCAATTGGTGGATATGAGCCACCAGTCCGGCAGTCGAGGCGTCGCGTTTTGCGGCAGTCTCCTTGCCTTCTACGACAGGCAGCAGACCCGTCGCCAGTTCCTTGCCGAGTTCGACGCCCCATTGGTCGAAGGAATTGATGTTGAACAGCGTGCCTTCGACGAAGACGCGATGCTCATAGAGCGCGATGATTCGGCCCAATGTGCGCGGATCGAGCTTGCGGTAGAGGATGGTGAGCGACGGGCGGTTGCCGGAGAAGACGCGGTGCGGCGCGATGCGGTCGACATCGGCCGGCTTCATGCCCTTGGCCAGCAACTGCGCGCGCGCCTCTTCCAACGTGCGGCCCTTCATGAAGGCCTCCGACTGCGCCAGGCAGTTGGCGAGCAAGAGATCATGCTGGTGCTTCAGTTCGGGCTCGTGACCTATCGCCGCGGCGAGGAACTCGACGGGGATGAAGTCGGTGCCCTGATGCAAGAGTTGGAAGAAGGCATGCTGGCCGTTGGTGCCGGGCTCGCCCCAGACCAGCGGGCCGGTCGGCGTGGCGGCCGCGGTGCCGTCCAGCGTGACGCTCTTGCCGTTCGATTCCATGTCGAGCTGCTGCAGATAAGCGGGCAGGCGCGACAGGCGCTGGTCGTAAGGGATGACGGCGCGGGCCGGATATTTGCAGACGACGCGATGCCACCAACCGATCAGGCCCAACAGTACCGGAAGGTTCTTTTGCATCGGCGCCGAGCGGAAATGGTCGTCCATCTCATGCGCGCCGTCGAGGAAGGCTCGGAAGTTGCGCGGGCCGACGGAAATCATCACCGGCAGGCCGATGGCGCTCCAGACCGAATAGCGGCCGCCGACCCAGTCCCAGAAGCCGAAGACGCGGTCCTTTTCGATGCCGAATTTCGCCACAAGGTCGAGCGCGGTCGAGACGGCGGCGAAGTGCCTGCCGACCGCCTCCTTGCCCAGCGCCTTCTGAACCCAGTCGCGCGCGGTCTCGGCATTCGTCATCGTCTCGACCGTGGTGAAGGTCTTGGAAGCGATGATGAACAAGGTCGTTTCCGCCGACAGGCCCTTCAGCGTGTCATGGATATGGGCGCCGTCGACGTTGGAGACATAATGCGCGCGCGGCCCGTCATGATAGGGCGCTAGCGCCAGTGTCACCATCGCCGGGCCGAGGTCGGAGCCGCCGATGCCGATGTTGACGATGTCGGTGATCTTCTTGCCGGTGGCGCCGGCTGCCTTGCCGGAGCGGATGGCGTCGGCGAAGGCGCCCATGGCGTCGAGCACGGCGATCACATCGGCCTTGGTGTCCTGGCCGTCCACGATCACGCTCTTGCCGGTCAGGTTGCGCAGCGCAGTGTGCAGCACGGCGCGGTTCTCGGTGATGTTGATCTTCTTGCCTTCGAACATGGCGGCGCGGCGTCCCGCGAGATCGGCGGCATCCGCGAGCTTCTCCAGCATCGTCATCGTGTTCGCGTCGACGGCACATTTCGACCAGTCGAGCAGAAGATCGCCATCGGTGGCGGAGAATGTCTCGAAGCGCTTGGGATCGGCGGCGAAGGCCTCGCGCATCGAGCCCTTGGCCGCCGCGCGCTGGTCGCGCAAGGCGGCAAGTTGCTTGTCGAAGGATGGCTGGTCCACTGGCGGGCTCCTGGCGGGTTTTAGACCATTTTAACAGGCCGGATGTTTCCGGCGCATGTCGGCGCGTCATTCTATTGAGCCGATTTCCATTTCGTTCAAGCGCGGCTTTGCCGCACTGCATCACGCTTTGATGAGGGCGGTCTTGGACGGTGAGGGTGCGGGAATTTTCACCGCGAGGGTGGGGAGCGCGATGGGCGACGGAGCTGCGCGTCGCGCCGCGACGATGCTTCGCGTCGCGCTTGGGTGTTGCCGCGACGATGCTTCGCATCGCGCTTAGACGCGGGGCGACGATGCTTCGCATCGCGCCTTGATAGATCACTGGCATAAATCCCAGCGATCAGAAAAATTGATTGGCGCAACCCCTTATGCCACCCATACACTCCACTGGTCCAGCCAAGTGAAAACAGCTGGCCATCCGAGGAAGAATTCCCATGCCACAGCGCAATGACACGGCCATATGGTCCGGCCTGTTCCGGATTTCGGCTGAATCCGGCCAAACCCTCCAGGCGCAGATCCGCCAGGCGATCGTCGCGGCCATTCTCGACCGGCAGATCGCCGCCTCGATGCCGCTGCCGTCCTGCCGAATTCTCGCGGAAAAACTTGGGGTTGCCCGCGGCACGGTGGTGCTCGCCTTCCAGCAGCTGGTCGACCAGGGCTTCCTGGTGGCGCGCGAGCGGCGCGGCCATTTCGTCAATCCGGACGTGCTGGCCACCCCCGCCAAGCCGCACCAGAAGGCGCCTGACCAGCAAAACGAGATCGACTGGAAGGCGCGCAGGCAGATCGCTGCCAGCGACATGCCGCCGCCGGCCAAGCACGACAACTGGATCAAGTCCTCCTACCCGTTCGTCTACGGCCAGTTTGACCCGGCGCTGTTCCCGACTGCCGAATGGCGCGAATGCAACCGCATGGCGCTCGCCGTGCTCGAGATCCGCAACTGGGCGTCCGACATGGTGGATCGCGACGATCCGCTGCTGATCGAGCAAATCCAGGCCAGGCTTCTGCCGCGCCGCGGCATCTTCGCCAATCCGGACGAGATCATCGTGACGCTGGGCGCGCAGAACGCGCTCTATATGCTGGCTTCGCTTTTGATGACCAAGGGCTCGAAAGTGGCGATGGAAGACCCCGGCTATCCGGACGCCCGCTCGATCTTTCGGCTGGCCGGCGCCGATATCCAGCCGGTTCCGGTCGACCAGTCGGGCATCGTCACCTCGGCGATCCCCAGCGATTCCGGCTTCGTCTTCGTCACGCCCAGCCACCACTGCCCGACCATGGTGCCTTTGTCGGCGGAGCGGCGGCAGGATCTTTTGGCACGGGCCAACCGCAACAACCAGATCATAATCGAGGACGGCTATGACAGCCAACTCCTCGACGAGGCGCCGCAGCAGGCGCTGAAGAGCCTCGACCGCTCGGGCCGCGTCATCTATGTCGGCTCGATGTCGAAGACGCTGGCTCCGGGCCTCCGGCTTGGCTACATCGTCGCCTCCGCGGGGCTGATCGCCGAGCTTCGCGCGCTGCGCCGCTTCATGCTGAGGCACCCGCCTGCGAACAACCAGCGCGCGGTGGCGCTGTTTTTGTCGCTCGGCCATCACGAGGCGCTGGTGCGCAGGCTTTCCGCCGCATTCGACGAGCGGCGCAAGCGTCTGGTCCATGCGATTTCCGCTTTCCTACCAGAGTGGCGCTCGACCGACTCGGCGGGTGGCACATCGCTCTGGCTGGAGGGCCCGCGCGGCACCGATTCACGCGGCCTGGCGGAAGCCGCCGCTTCGCGCAGCGTCATCATCGAACCCGGCGACCGATTCTTCGACCGCAGCGAAAAGCCCTCTCGTTTCATGCGCTTGGGCATCTCCTCGATCTCGCTGCAGCATATCGAGCCGGGTATCCGCGAACTCGCCACCGCCGCCGGACGCAGGCCGGCGGCCGCGTGATCGCCACAGAAGTCCCGAAAAAGAGCCGGCCCGGGCCGGCTCTTTTCGTTTTGACGCACTCCTGTTGCTTTAGGACCCTGGCATATTCGACGGAAATGACTGGCCCATAGGCTGCACCAATGCCGGCGGCATAGTCGGGGCCAGAAGGGGACGAGACAGCCGATGGTGGACCAACCGCCGCGGATCGCCTCGCAGATAAGACAAAGGTGGAGTGCTTCCATGTCAGTGGCTCTCGAGAAGCAGGAATCGTCGTCGGACCAGCGTTCGCGGCGGTCCGGCGGGCGCGAAGCGCGGCGCGCGATGCGCGCCGCGCCCTTGGCCGACGACATCCGTCCGGTGCGGGCGGGGCTTGAAGGTGGCAGCTATGGCCCATTGAGCCAGAACGACCGGGAACGCATCCACGAAGCGGTGCTGACGCTCCTGGAGACGGTCGGCTTCGCCAATGCCATTCCGTCCTGCACCGAAGCACTGACTCGGGTCGGCGCCACCTATGGCGACGACGGCCGCATCCGGTTGCCCCGCGCGCTCGTGCTGGACACGATCAAGAAGGCGGCGCGCAACTTCACCCTCTACGGCCAGGATCCGAAGCACGACATGCTGATCCAAGGCAAACGCGTGCATTTCGGCACGGCGGGCGCGGCGGTGCATCTGGTCGACGTCGAGAAGCGCGAATATCGCGAATCGCTGCTGCAGGATCTCTACGACGCCGCCCGTCTAGTCGACGGGCTGGACAACATCCATTTCTTCCAGCGCACCATGGTGCCGCGCGATATTCCCGACCCGCTCGATATGGATTTCAACACGCTCTATGCCTGCGTGATGGGGACATCCAAGCATGTCGGCACCTCGTTCACCGTGCGCGAGAACGTCAAGCCGGCGCTGGAAATGCTCTATGCGATCGCCGGCGGCGAGGAGAATTTCCGGGCGCGGCCCTTCGTATCGAACTCGAACTGCTTCGTCGTGCCGCCGATGAAGTTCGCCGAGGATGCCTGCGGCGTGCTGGAGGCCTGCGTCGAAGGCGGCATTCCGATCCTGCTTTTGTCGGCCGGCCAGGCTGGCGCCACGGCACCTGCAGCGATCGCCGGCGCCGTCGTGCAGGCGGTGGCCGAAGTGCTGATGGGCCTGGTCTATGTCAACGCCATCAAGCCCGGACATCCGGCGATCTTCGGCACCTGGCCCTTCGTCTCGGACCTCAGAACCGGCGCCATGTCCGGCGGCTCGGCCGAGCAGGCGGTGCTGACGGCGGCCTGCGCGCAGATGGCGCAATATTACGACCTGCCCGGCGGCTCGGCCGCCGGTATGTCGGACTCGAAGCTGCCCGACATCCAGGCCGGTTACGAGAAGGGCATCACCAATGTCATGGCGGGCTTGTCCGGCCTGAACCTGGTCTATGAATCGGCCGGCATGCATGCCTCGCTGCTCGGCTTCTGCCTCGAAAGCCTGATCATCGACAACGACATGCTCGGACACTGCCTGCGCTGCGTGCGCGGCGTCGAGGTGACCGACGACGCGCTGTCGATCGACACCATCGCCGATGTCTGCCTCAAGGGTCCCGGACACTATCTCGGCAACGATCAGACGCTGAAGCTGATGCAGACCGAGTATTTCTATCCCGCCGTCGGCGACCGTTTCTCGCCCAAGGAATGGAACGAAAAGGGCCGGCCCGACATCCTGTCGCGGGCTATCGCGGAGAAGAAGCGCGTGCTTGCCGAGTGTTTCCCGCGCCATGTCTCGCGCATTCTCGACGACAAATTGCGCGCCCGCTTCGGCGAGATGATCAAATTGCCGCGCAGCAAGATGGGCGGCTAGGACACCTTGATATTTCGGTGAGGCCGGCCTCACCGTTCTGCTCAAGTCACTCGGCGCTCAGTCCGTAGTGCTCGACCACTTCTGGATTGATCAGCTTGGCGTGCAGCGTCATCAGCACGATTTGCGCGTCGAAACTGTCGCCGGCCTCCAGCGCCGCCTCGATACGGCGCTCGACCTCCAAGGTCGGATCGCGGCCATTGGCCTGCTCGAACACCTGTGGCCCGGCGACGCAGTAGCCGCAAAGCTGCGCAACGGATCGATAGGCGCCCGCCGGCGGCTCATCCGGCCAGCGGTCCTTCATCAGATTGACGATGGTGAGCTTCACGCCCTCCGGCACCAGGGCCGGGTGCAGGTCGGCCGCACGCAATGCCTGGTCGAGCTGGCGCAAGTCGCCCGAGCGGCCGAACATGCCGAGAAAGCCGAGGGAAGAACGCCGTTTCGCCATGGTGGTCTCTTCTTCGTGAAGCGCTGAGACCAGGCTTATCTGTGGGCGCTACGGAGCCGAAACAAGGGCATGAGTAAGGGCGGCCCGCCGTCCGCAAGCCGCCCTTCGATCGAGCCAAACAAGTTCAGTGATTGTCGCGCGGCACGCCGCTGGCGTGCGCGACGTCCTGGTACTTCACCGCCGGCTTCAGCACCATGCCGGCCGAAAACTGGTCGACCATGCCGCGCTGGATCTCCTGCCACGGCGTCTGGTGCTTGGGATAGTGATAGCCACCATTGCCCTGCAGCGCGGCGCGCCGCCTGGCGATCTCCTCGTCGCTGACGAGGATGTTGGCGGTGCCCTTCTTCAGGTCGATACGGACGCGGTCGCCGGTCTTCAGCAGCGCCAAGCCGCCGCCGATCGCGGCTTCCGGCGAGGCGTTGAGGATCGAAGGCGACCCGGAGGTGCCGGACTGGCGGCCGTCGCCGATGCAGGCCAACGAATGGATGCCCTTCTTGATGAGGTAAGCCGGCGGCTGCATGTTGACCACCTCCGCGCCGCCCGGATAGCCGACTGGACCGGCGCCGCGCATGAACAGGATGGTGTGCTCGTCGATGCCCTGCGCCGGATCGTCAATGCGGGCGTGGTAATCCTCCGGCCCATCGAAAACCATGGCGTTGCCTTCGAAGGCCTCCGGATCGTTCGGATTGGAGAGATAGCGCTCGCGGAACTCCGGCGAGATGCCGCTGGTCTTCATGATCGCGGAATCGAACAGATTGCCCTTGAGATTAATAAAGCCGGCATTGGCCTTGAGCGGCTTGTCGGCGCTGCGAATAACGTCGTGATTCTCGTTGACCGCGTCACGGCAGTTGTCGCCGATCGACTTGCCATTGGCGGTGATCGCATCGGGATGCGGCAACAGCCCGGCCTTCATCAATTCGGCGACGACCGCCGGCACGCCGCCGGCATGGTGATAATCCTCGCCGAGATATTCGCCCGTCGGCTGCAGGTTGACGAGCAACGGCACGTTGAGGCCGATGTTCTGCCAGTCGTCATTGTCGAGCGGCACGGCAAGATGGCGGGCGATCGCATTGAGGTGGATCGGCGCGTTGGTCGAGCCGCCGATGGCCGAGTTGACGACGATGGCGTTCTCGAAGGCCTGACGCGTCATGATGTCGGACGGCTTCAGGTCTTCATGCACCATGTCGACGATGCGCTTGCCGGTCTCGTAGGCGATCTGGCCGCGCTCGCGATAGGGCGCGGGAATCGCGGCTGAGCCGGGCAGTTGCATGCCCAGCGCCTCGGCCAGTGAGTTCATCGTCGTGGCGGTGCCCATGGTGTTGCAATAGCCGGTCGACGGCGCCGAGGAGGCGACGATGTCCATGAACTCGTCATAGTCGATCTCGCCGGCCGACAGGCGCTGGCGCGATTCCCAGACGATGGTGCCGGAGCCGGTGCGCTTGCCGTGGTGCCAGCCATTGAGCATCGGGCCGACCGACAGCGCGATGGCCGGAATGTTGACGGTGGCCGCCGCCATCAGCAGCGCTGGCGTGGTCTTGTCGCAGCCGATGGTGAGCACGACGCCGTCGAGGGGATAGCCGTAAAGTACCTCGACCAGGCTGAGATAGGCGAGGTTGCGGTCGAGCGCCGCGGTGGGGCGCTTGCCGGTCTCCTGGATAGGGTGGCACGGGAACTCGAAGGGAATGCCGCCCATCGAGACGATGCCTTCGCGCACGCGCTTGGCGAGCTCGATATGATGCCGGTTGCAGGGCGAGAGGTCGGAGCCGGTCTGGGCGATGCCGATCAGCGGCTTGCCCGACATCAGCTCGGCGCGTGTCAGGCCGTAATTGAGGTAACGCTCGAGATAGAGCGCCGTCATGCCCGGATTGTCGGGATTATCGAACCACTCCTGGGAGCGAAATTTCTTCTTCTTGGTGGGGGCGCCTGCCATGGTGGTCTCCGTATTTGTATGACAAATCGATATGACAACGCGCGAGCGCAAGCAAGAGGCAGGCGCTGCCGGAACCCGGACTTTGGTGCGATAGACTTGTTTCGGCCCGCGCGCTACGACCAATCGGCATCGGCAAAATCGGGGAGGTCTTGATGGCTTTGGTGATCGAAGGCGAGGAGCGGATCGCCGCACCCGTGGAAAAAGTGTGGGACGCCCTTAACGACCCGGAGATCCTGAAAGAAGCCATTCCCGGCTGCCAGAGCCTCGAGAAGAATTCGGACACGGAGATGGCGGCGACCGTGGTGCTCAAGATCGGGCCGATCAAGGCGACCTTCAACGGAGCGGTGACGCTGAAGAACCTCATGCCGCCGCATTCCTATACCATCCAGGGCGAAGGCAAGGGCGGCATCGCCGGCTTTGCCAAGGGCGGCGCCGACGTGACGCTGACCGCCGACGGGCCGGACGGGACGGTCCTCAAATACGCCGCCAAGGCCGAGGTCGGCGGCAAGATCGCGCAGCTCGGCAGCCGTCTGATCGAATCGACGTCGAAAAAGCTCGCCGGGCAATTCTTCTCCACCTTCGGCGAAAAGGTGAGCGCCTGACCCTTCCCGTGGACGGGAGGGATCACTCGAACACGATGCTCGGCACCGCGGCTTCGGCCGCGCCGCGCTCTTCCTGGACCCGATCCCAGACCTTCGAGGCGATCTCGCGGTAGATTTTCGCCTCCGCACCCTCCGGCTTGGAGGCGACGACCGGCGCGCCGGTATCCGAGCTTTCGCGAATGCCCATTTCCAGCGGCACCTCGCCGAGGAAGGTGACGCCGAGGCGTTCGGCCTCGCGACGCGCGCCGCCATGGCCGAAAATGTCGTAGCGCTTGCCAGTGTCGGGCGCGAGGAAATAGCTCATGTTCTCGACGATGCCGAGCAGCGGCACGTCCACCTTCTTGAACATGTTGAGGCCCTTGCGCGCATCGATCAGCGCCAAGTCCTGCGGCGTCGAGACGATGACGGCGCCCGCAAGCGGCACCTGCTGGGCCATGGTGAGCTGGGCGTCGCCGGTGCCGGGCGGCATGTCGACCACCAGCACGTCGAGCGGACCCCACTCGACCTCGCGTAGCATCTGCGTCAGCGCCGACATCACCATCGGGCCGCGCCAGATCATCGGCGTCTCCTCATCGACGAGGAAGCCCATCGACATCACCTTGAGGCCGTAATTCTGCATCGGCTTGAGGATCTTGCCGTCGACGGTCTGCGGCCGGCCGTGGATGTTGAGCAGCCTGGGCATGGACGGGCCGTAGATGTCGGCATCGAGCACGCCGACCTTCAGCCCGTTGGCGGCAAGGCCGAGCGCCAGGTTGACCGCGGTGGTCGACTTGCCGACGCCGCCCTTGCCGGAGGCGACAGCGATGATGGCGTCGATGCCTGGCACGCCGCGCTTGCCGTGGCTCTGCGATGCGGGCGCGTGCGGCGCGGCGCGCTGCGGCGCCGGCTGCGGAGCGGCGGGCCGCGGGGCAGCCGGGCGCGGCGGTACCGGCGCTTCCATGCCGCCGCCCTTCTTCTCCGCGGTCAGCGCGACGACGGCGCTGGCGACGCCGGGGATAGCCTTCACCGCGCGCTCGGCGGCGGCGCGCAATGGCTCCAGCTCCTGGGCACGGGCGGCGGGAACGGTGATCGAGAAGAAGACCTTGGAATCGGCTATGAAAATCTCCGAGACCATGCCGAGGTCGACGATGTTGCCGGTGAAGTCCGGCCCGTTCACCGTCTTCAGGCGCTCGATGACGGATTCCTTGGTGATGGACATGACATTTCCTCGGGGCTTTGGCGTTCCAGATAGTGCAGTTTGCCGGCAGAACCAAGCCGTGGCGCAATGGCCCGCCCGGCGTGCCCCGGAAAGCGACGGATGACGTCGGATTTGCATCGGGATTAGCTTCGGGCCTGGTAATGGTCAAACGACCTGCCCGCGCTATCTCCAGTGCCACCACGACAATCTGTGAAGGAGACCGTCATGCTGCAAAACAGCAATGCGACAGCCAATCTCGCGGTGAAGGACTTGGGCAAGGCCAAGGCGTTCTACGAAGGAACGCTCGGCCTCAAACAAGTAGACGACATGGGCGGCGAGTTGGTCGTCTACCAGAGCGGCGACACGCTTATCAACGTCTACCATTCGCAATTCGCCGGCACCAACAAGGCGACGGCGGTGACTTGGGCGGTCGGCGACCAGATCGGTGCGATCGTCAAATCGTTGAAGTCGAAGGGCGTCACTTTCGAGCATTACGACATGCCCGGGCTGTCGCTCGAGGGCGACCTCCATGTCGGTTACGGCATGAAGGTCGCCTGGTTCAAGGATCCGGACGGCAATATCCTGAACCTGGTGGGCGAATAGGACGCGGCGGCGACCCGGGCCGCCTCATGCGGCCAGTCGCGTCGCGAGATAGGTCAATGCCGAAATTGCCGCCGTCGCCGGCAAGGTGATCACCCAGGCGACGACGATGTTGCCAGCGATACCCCAGCGCACGGCGGAGACGCGACGAGCGGCGCCGACGCCGATGATGGCGCCGGTGATGGTGTGCGTCGTCGAGACCGGGACACCGAGCCAGGTGGCGGCGAACAGCGTGATGGCGCCGCCGGTCTCGGCGCAGAAACCCTGCATGGGGTTCAGCCGCGTGATCTTCGATCCCATGGTGTGGACGATGCGCCAGCCGCCGAACAGCGTGCCCAGAGCCAGCGCCGACTGACAGGTGAGGACCACCCATAGCGGTACGTGGAAAGTCGGGCCGAGCACACCTTGCGAATAGAGCAGCACGGCGATTATGCCCATGGTTTTCTGCGCGTCGTTGCCGCCATGCCCCAGCGAATAAAGCGAGGCGGAAAAGAACTGCAGCACGCGAAACGTATTGTCGACCGCGAACGGCGTCTGGCGCACGAACAGCCAGGAGACGACGAGAACCAGGACGAGCGCCAGCACGAATCCGGTCGCCGGCGAGAGCACGATGGCCGCGACCGTCTTGCCGAGCCCGGACCAGACGATGGCGCCGGTTCCGGCCTTGGCAACGCCCGCGCCGACCAACCCGCCGATCAGCGCGTGCGAGCTGCTCGACGGAATGCCGGCGACCCAGGTGACGATGTTCCAGACGATGGCCCCGACGAGCGCGGCAAAGATCACCGCCGGTGTGACGATGCTGGGGTCGATGATGCCTTTTCCCACCGTCTCGGCGACATGCAGGCCGAAAGAACAGGAAGGCAATGAAATTGAAGAAAGCCGCCCAGAACACAGCGTAATGCGGCCTGAGCACACGGGTGGAGACAATGGTCGCGATCGAGTTGGCGGCATCGTGCAGGCCGTTGAGGAAGTCGAAGAACAGCGCCACGGCGACGAGGCCGACCAGCAGGGGAAAAGCGATCGCGGCTTCCATCGCCTAAACGTTCTCGATGACGATGCCGCTGATCTCGTTGGCGACATCCTCGAAGCGGTCGACCACCTTCTCCAACTGGCCATAAATCTCCGAGCCGATCATATAAGCCATGGCGTCGCCGCGGCCGTGACGCCTGAACAGATCCTTCAGGCCTTGCTCGTGCAGGTCGTCGGCACGACCCTCGACGCGCATCACCTCCTCGGCAATGGCATTGAGGCGCGCTGCGTTGGCGCCCACTTTGCCCAACAGCGGGATCGCCTCCGCGACCAATCGGGCAGCCTGGACGATGACGCCGCCCATTTCCCGCATCAACGGGTCGAAGTCCTTGACCTCGAATAATTTCACCGTCTTGACGGTCTTGTGCATCATATCGATGGCATCATCCATCGACTGGATCAGATCCTTGATATCGCCGCGGTCGAAGGGGGTGATGAAGGAGCGCCTGACGGCAAGCAGGACCTCGGCTGTGATGCCGTCGGCCTCGTTTTCGAGATCGACGATCTTCTCGCACCAGCGGTCGATGTCCTTGCCCTGCAAAAGCTGCTCGAGAGCCTCGGCGCCACCGACCACGGTGCGCGAATGCCGCTCGAACAGATCGAAGAAGCGATCCTCGCGCGGCAACAGCTTGCGAAACCAGCCCAGCATGTCGTCCTCCTCAATCCGCGCCCTACCCCACATAGCGCCCCGCGCGGCGCGGGAAAACAGATAGCCGGGTCAAAAGTGTGGACGAGGTCCGATTGCGCGTGCGTCTTGCGGAGCGATGCGATTTCCCCGACCTTGGGCCGAACGCTGCGGATCGGATGGCATGATCGACAAGCTGGAATTCTTCATCGCTTTGGCCAAGGAGGAGCATTTCGGCCGGGCCGCGGAAGTGTGCGGCGTCACGCAGCCGACTCTATCGGCCGGCATCAAGCAGCTCGAAGAGCAGCTCGGCGTCATGTTGGTGCTGCGCGGTTCCCGCTTCCAGGGCCTGACGCCGGAAGGCAAGCAAGTGCTGGGCTGGGCGCGCCGCATCGTGGGCGATACAAGGACCATGCGCGAGGAGATGCGGGCGGCGCGTCACGGTCTGTCCGGACGCATCCGCATCGCGGCAATCCCGACGGCGCTTGCCATGGTGGCGCGGCTGACGACGCCGTTCCGGGAAAAGCATCCGGGCGTCACCTTCTCGGTGCTGTCGCGCACCTCGATCGAAGTGCTGTCGCTGCTCGGCAATTTCGATGTCGATGCCGGCATCACCTATCTCGACAACGAGCCGCTCGGACGCGTCACCAGCGTGCCGCTCTATGACGAGCGCTATCAGCTGATCACGGCGGTCGGGAACCCCTATTCCGACCGCGACAAAGTGACTTGGTCCGAGATCAGCCAGCTGCCGCTCTGTCTTCTCACGCCGGATATGCAGAACCGCCGCATCATCGACCAACACCTTGCGGAAGCCGGCGTGCAGGTACGGCCGACGCTGGAATCCAATTCGATGATCGTGCTGTTCTCGCATATCAGGACCGGCAAATGGTCGTCGATCATGCCGCTCAACCTTGCGGAAACATTTGGCTTTTCCGAACCGATCAGGGCGATACCGATCGTCGAGCCGGATGCCAGCCACACGGTCGGGCTGGTGGCGGCGCCGCGCGAGCCGCACACGCCGCTGGTGCAGGCGCTTCTGGACGAGGCGATGGCGCTGGCGGACGATTTCCGCGCCCACCGCTAGGCTAGACAATGCGGGCCGCCGGCTCCTGATAGAAAATTTCTATCGAGCAACGGGAGCGCTTTATTGATCTCGGGGGTTTCCTCTGATTTCGTAAGGACTTAGCGATATTGCGTCCACGCATGTCGTCGCCTCAAAATCGCTAAGCGTTTGGGCGACATATGGTTGGATGCCACGACCCAGGGAGGGCGCTGCGTGACCATGCAGGCCGCAAGTACCGAGATAGCGTCGCGCACGGCGGCGATCATTGACGAGATGAAGGGCCTCGAGGGCCCGCTGCTGCCGATCCTGCACAGCATACAGGAAGAGTTCGGGCACGTCCCGAAGGACGCTCTGCCGGTGATCGCCGACGGGCTGAACCTCTCCCGTGCCGAAGTGCACGGCGTGGTCAGCTTCTATCACGATTTCCGCGCCCAGCCCGCAGGACGGCATGTGCTGAAGCTCTGCCAGGCGGAAGCCTGCCAGTCGATGGGCTCGGAGGCGGTCGCCGCCAAGGTCAAGCAGTTGCTCGGCATCGATTTCCACGAGACCGCGCGCGACGGATCGGTTACACTGGAGCCGGTCTATTGCCTCGGGCTTTGCGCCTGCTCGCCGTCGGCAATGCTCGACGGCGAAGTCATCGGCCGGCTCGACGACGAGAAGATCGAAGAGATCGTCGCGGAGGTGCGTTCATGATCCCGCGCATCTATATCCCGGCAGATTCCGGCGCGCTGGCGCTCGGCGCCGAAAAGGTCGCCAAAGCGATCGAAAAGGAGCTCAAGGAACGCGGCGTCGAAGCCAAGATCGTGCGCAACGGTTCGCGCGGCGCTTACTTCCTGGAGCCGATGGTGGAAGTGGCTACCGACACGGGCCGCATCGCCTACGGGCCGGTAAAGCCGTCCGACGTCAAGAGCCTGTTCGACAGCGGCTTCCTTACCGGCGGCCACCACAAGCGCTGGCTGGGCTCGCCCGACAAGATCCCCTTCTTGGCCAAGCAGACGCGGCTGACCTTCGCGCGCTGCGGCGTCATCGATCCGCTGTCGCTCGACAGCTACAAATCGCATGGCGGCCTGAACGGCCTGCAGAATGCAGTGGCGATGGCGCCCGCGGACATCGTGAAGCAGGTGACCGAATCCGGCCTGCGCGGCCGCGGCGGCGCCGGCTTCCCGACGGGCATCAAGTGGAAGACGGTGCTGGATACGGCGGGCTCGCAGAAATACATCGTCTGCAACGCCGACGAGGGCGACAGCGCCACTTTCGCCGACCGCATGATCATGGAAGGCGATCCCTTCGTGCTGATCGAAGGCATGGCGATCGCCGGCATCGCCACAGGCGCGACCAAGAGCTTCGTCTATATCCGCTCGGAATATCCGCATGCGGTGGCGACGATGAACAAGGCGGTCGCGATCGCGCGCAAGGCGGGCGTGCTCGGCCTCAACGTGCTGGGTTCGCCCAACGCCTTCGACGTGGAGATCCGCGTCGGCGCCGGCGCCTATGTCTGCGGCGAGGAAACCTCGCTCTTGAACAGCCTCGAAGGCAAGCGCGGCGTGGTGCGCGCCAAGCCGCCCCTGCCGGCCATTCAAGGGTTGTTCGGCAAGCCGACGGTGATCAACAATGTGATCAGCCTGGCCTCCGTGCCTGTCATCATGGACAAGGGCGCCGCCTACTACAAGGATTTCGGCATGGGCCGCTCGCGCGGCACGATCCCGATCCAGATCGCCGGCAACGTCAGGCATGGCGGCCTGTTCGAGACGGCCTTCGGTCTGACGCTCGGCGAAATCGTCGACGAGATCGGCGGCGGCACGGCTTCGGGACGCCCGGTGAAGGCGGTGCAGGTCGGCGGGCCGCTCGGCGCCTATTTCCCGCGCGCGCTCTTCGACACGCCCTTCGACTACGAGGAATTCGCCAAGCGCGACGGACTGATCGGCCATGCCGGCATAACCGTGTTCGACGACAGCGCCGACATGATGAAGCAGGCGCGCTTCGCCATGGAGTTCTGCGCTATCGAGAGCTGCGGCAAGTGCACGCCCTGCCGCATCGGCTCGACGCGCGGCATGGAGGTTCTCGACAAGGTGGCTGCCGGGATCGAGGCGGACAAGAACCTCGCGCTGGTCACCGATCTCTGCAACACAATGAAGTTCGGATCGCTCTGCGCGCTGGGCGGCTTCACGCCCTATCCGGTGATGAGCTCGATCACGCATTTCCCCGAAGATTTCAAGCCTGCGCCGGCGCGCGTGGCGGCTGAATAGGAGCTGGCAGATGAACATCAAGGCCGACTTCCCGACACTCATCCAGGAGATCGACTACGGCACGCCCGAGTCGAAAGCGACAAAGCAAGTGACCCTGACCGTCGACGGGCAAAGCATCACCGTGCCGGAAGGCACGTCGATCATGCGCGCGGCAATGGAAGGCGGGGTCGAGATTCCGAAGCTCTGCGCCACCGACATGCTGGACTCCTTCGGCTCCTGCCGCATCTGCCTGGTCGAGATCGAAGGACGCGGCGGCACGCCCGCCTCCTGCACGACGCCGGTCGGCGAAGGCATGGTGGTGCGCACGCAGTCCGAGCGGCTCGACGCGATCCGCCGCGGCGTCATGGAGCTCTATGTCTCCGACCATCCGACCGGCTGGAACGAGAAGGCCGGAACCGGCGCCAGCGAGTTTGACGCGGTGGCGAAGTCGGTGGGGCTCACCGAGAATCGTTACGGCGTCGAAGGCCGCAACCACGTCAAGCAGGAGAATGGGGTCGCGCCCGGCCACGGCTCCCTCGCCGTCGACTATATCGCCCGCGACGAATCCAATCCTTATTTCACCTACGACCCGGCGCAGTGCATCGTCTGCTCGCGCTGCGTGCGCGCCTGCGAGGAAGTGCAAGGCACCTTCGCGCTGACCATCGAGGGCCGCGGTTTCGAGTCACGCATGGTCGCCGGCATGCATGAGGATTTCATCGCTTCCGAATGCGTCTCCTGCGGCGCCTGCGTGCAGGCCTGCCCGACGGACGCATTGCGCGAGAAGACGGTGCTTGAAAAGGGCATGCCGGAGCGCTCGGCCGTCACCACCTGCGCCTATTGCGGCGTCGGCTGCTCGTTCAAGGCCGAGGTGAAGGATGACGAGGTCATCCGCATGATGCCTTACAAGGACGGCAAGGCCAATCACGGCCATTCCTGCGTCAAGGGCCGTTTCGCCTATGGCTACGCCACGCATAAGGACCGCATCCTGTCGCCGATGATCCGCGAAAAGATCACCGATCCCTGGCGCGAGGTGAGCTGGGAAGAGGCTATCGCCCACACGGCGAAGGAATTCCGCCGCATTCAGTATCAATACGGACGCGGCGCCATTGGCGGCATCACCTCTTCGCGCTGCACGAATGAGGAAACCTATCTCGTCCAGAAGCTGGTGCGGCAGGGCTTCCGCAACAACAATGTCGATACCTGCGCGCGCGTCTGCCATTCGCCGACCGGCTACGGTCTCGGCCAGACCTACGGCACCTCGGCCGGCACGCAGGATTTCGATTCCGTCGAATACACCGATGTCGCGGTGATCATCGGCGCGAATCCGGCTTCCGCGCACCCCGTGTTCGCCTCGCGGCTGAAGAAGCGCTTGCGCCAGGGCGCCAAGCTGATCGTCATCGATCCGCGTCGCACCGAGATGGTGAGATCGGCCCATGTCGAGGCGGACTACCACCTGCCTTTGAAGCCCGGCACCAATGTGGCGGTGCTGACGGCGCTGGCGCATGTCATCGTCACCGAAGGCCTGTTCGACGAGGCTTTCATCCGCGAGCGCTGCGACTGGGCCGAATTCCAGGACTGGGCTTCCTTCGTCGCCCTGCCGGAGAACAGCCCCGAGACTGTCGGCAAGCTGTCTGGCGTCGACCCGGAGGCCATCCGGGGTGCTGCGCGTCTCTATGCCAAGGGCGGCAACGGCGCGATCTATTACGGCCTCGGCGTCACCGAGCACAGCCAGGGCTCGACCACTGTGATCGCCATCGCCAACCTCGCCATGGCCACCGGCAATATCGGCCGTCCGGGCGTCGGCGTGAACCCGCTGCGCGGCCAGAACAACGTGCAGGGCTCATGCGATATGGGCTCCTTCCCACATGAGCTGCCGGGTTACCGCCATATCTCGGGCGACGCAGTGCGCGATATCTACGAGAGCCTGTGGGGCGTGAAGCTGGACGACGAGCCGGGCCTTCGCATCCCCAACATGCTGGACGCCGCCGTTGATGGCTCGTTCAAGGGCATCTACATCCAGGGCGAGGACATCCTGCAGTCCGATCCCGACACCAAGCATGTCGCCGGCGGTCTCGCCGCGATGGAATGCGTGGTCGTGCACGACCTCTTCCTCAACGAGACGGCGAACTACGCCCACGTCTTCCTGCCGGGCTCGACCTTCCTCGAGAAGGACGGCACCTTCACCAATGCCGAGCGCCGCATCAACATGGTGCGCAAGGTCCTGGAGCCGAAGGCGCGCTACGCCGACTGGGAAGCGACGCAGGAGCTCGCACGCGCCATCGGGCTGGACTGGAACTACACGCACCCGTCCGAGATCATGGACGAGATCGCCAAGACCACGCCGAGCTTCGCCGGCGTCTCGTTTGAGCTGATCGACCGCGTCGGCTCGGTGCAGTGGCCCTGCAACGAAAAGGCGCCGCTCGGCACGCCGGTCATGCATGTCGACGGCTTCGTGCGCGGCAAGGGCAAATTCATCCGTACCGAATATGTGGCGACGGACGAGCGGACCGGCCCGCGCTATCCGCTGCTGCTCACCACCGGACGTATCCTGTCGCAGTACAATGTCGGCGCGCAGACGAGGCGCACCGGAAACATCGTTTGGCATGCCGAGGACCGGCTGGAGATCCATCCGCACGACGCCGAAGTCCGCGGCGTGCGCGATGGCGACTGGGTGCGGCTCGCGAGCCGCTCCGGCGAAACGACGCTGCGCGCGCTGATCACCGACCGCGTCTCGCCCGGTGTCGTCTACACGACCTTCCACCACCCCGACACGCAGGCCAATGTGATCACGACCGACTTCTCGGACTGGGCGACCAACTGTCCGGAATACAAGGTCACCGCCGTGCAGGTGGCGCCGTCCAACGGCCCGACCGACTGGCAGAAGGACTATAACGAGCAGGCTCGGCAGAGCCGCCGTATCGCTCCGCTGGAAGCGGCGGAGTAGAGGCAAGAGCTTCAATCTTGACTGCTGACCGACCCTCACTCCGTCGAGCTTCGCTTGACACCTCTCCCCCGATCGACGGGGGAGAGGAAAGGCGCGAACGCCCACAGCTACTGCGAAGGACAGGCGGTATAGAGGGGCGCGCCTCATGACGAACGAACGCCGTCCGGTCACTCAAATCTCTCGCCTCGCGCATCGCGCCGGCGGCACTGCGGCCGCGAACCGCATGGTGCCCGAAGAGACTCCGGTGGCGTTCTCCTATGCCGGCACCACGCATGCGGTGATGATGGCGAGCCCCGCCGATTTCGAGGATTTCGCGCTCGGCTTCTCGCTGACCGAAGGCATCGTCGCCGACCGAAAAGAGATCGAAGCCATCGAAGTCGAGGATCTCGGTGCCGGCATCGATATCCAGATCAGGCTGAAGGACAAGGCCAACACGCGTTTCCAGGCGCGGCGGCGCCGGCTTGCAGGGCCGGTCGGCTGCGGCTTATGCGGCATCGAATCCATCGAGGAAGCGATGCGCTCGGTCGACGCCGTGGGTTCGTCGAAGCTTACGCTTGACGCAGGGGATGTCACCCGTTCGGTGAAGTTGCTGTCGAAGCAGCAGCCGCTGCACATCGAAACCGGGGCGGTTCACGCTGCCGGCTTCTACGTTCCCGGGAAAGGCATCGTGATGGCGCGCGAGGATGTCGGCCGCCACAACGCACTCGACAAGCTCGCCGGCGCGCTGGCCAAGGCCGGAATCGACGGCGCGAGCGGCGCCGTCGTGGTGACCTCGCGCGTCTCGGTAGAGATGGTGCAGAAGACGGCCGCCATCGGCGCCCCGATCATCATGGCTGTCTCTGCACCCACAGCACTCGCTATCCGCACCGCCGAAGCCGCCGGCATGACGCTTGTGGCGCTGGTGCGCGGGGACGATTTCGATATTTTCACCCACCCCGAACGGGTGGCTTCCGGAGTTGCCAAGCATGTCGCATGACGAAGACCACATCGCCAGCACCAAGGAAAAGCTGGTGCGCATGGCCAACCAGATCGCCACCTTCTTCCATTCGAAGCCGCGCGAGGAAGGTATTGCCGGCGTCGCCGAGCACATCAACAAATTCTGGGAGCCCAGGATGCGGCGGCAGTTCTTCGAACTGCTCGACGGCGACGCGGAGGATTTCGACGAGTTGGTGATAGCCGCCTCACCCAAGATCAAGCGGCCGCAGACGCCGCAGCAGGCCGACGCGAGCCTGGGCTACGTCAGGCCTGCTGAGATCGTGGGTGCCACGCCCCGGAAATAGGCAGGGCAACTCTCGGTCGCCGAATGTCTTATATTCCCGCTTTCTAAAGTTCTTCTGCCTTAGACGGCCCATTTCTGCTAAGGTCGGCGACCGGAAATCGTCAGGCCAGGCGGAAAACTCGTGAGGCCGATCGAGACCAGATATGCGCGCAGCGGAGAGGTGCGGATCGCCTATCAGGTGGTCGGCCAGGGCTCGTTCGATCTGGTCTTCGTGCCAGGTTTCATCTCCAATCTCGACCTGCATTGGGAAGACGAAGGCTACAGCCGCCTGTTGAAGCGGCTCTCGGCCTTCTCGCGGCTGATCCTGTTCGACAAGCGCGGCACCGGGCTTTCCGACCGCGTCGACAGCCGACACCTTCCCAGCCTCGAAACACGCATGGACGACGTGCGCGCGGTGATGGATGCCGCCGGCAGCGGCCGCGCGGCGATCCTCGGCGCCTCGGAAGGGGCGCCAATGGCGATGCTGTTCGCCGCCACCTATCCGCAGCGGACGCGTGCGCTGGTGCTTTATGGCGGCTATGCGCATTTCCACAAATGGGTGATGCCGCGGGAGCGGCTGGAGGCCTTTATCGAGACGGCGGAAACATCCTGGGGCACCGGCGCGACACTGCCCAATTTCGCGCCTGGCCGGGTGGACGACGCGCATTTTGCCCAATGGTGGGCCCGGTTCGAGCGGCTGTCGGCCAGCCCGACCGCCGCGGCAGCGCTTGCCCGCATGAACGCCGATATCGACGTGCGCGACATGCTCGGGACGATCCGTGTGCCGACATTCCTTATCCATCGCCGTAACGACGCCCGCGTCGACCCTGACGCCAGCCGCTTCCTGGCCAGGAAGATCCCCGACGCCCGTCTGGTCGAAATCTCGGGGCGCGACCACCCGATCTGGACCGGCGACGTCGACCGAGTGGCCGACCTGATCGAGGAATTCCTGACCGGGGAACCGGCAGTGGCCGATGTGGAACGCGTGCTCGCCGCGTTGCTGGTCACGCGCATCTACGACACGGCCAAGCTCGGCGATCGTATGTGGAGCGAGCGCAGCCAGCACTTCCAGGAAACCTGGCGGCTTTTGGTCGGGCGCCATGGCGGACGCACGGCCGGAACGCATGCCGAATTGATGATCTCGCGCTTCGATGGGCCGGCGCGCGCCATACGCTGCGCGGCGGCACTGCGCGAGGCGGCACAGCAGATCGGCGTGGCAAGCGCGCAGGGCGTGCATGTCGGCGAGATCGAAATGCGCGGCCAACCGGTCGGGCTGACGGCGCGGGTGACGATGCAGCTCGCCGCCTATGCCGGGCGCGGCGACATCCTGGCCTCGCGGCTGGTCGCCGATCTCGCGGTTGGCTCCGGCCTGCATTTCGTCGACGCCGGACGCGTCAGCCTCGATGAGCTGGATGATCCTTTACCGGTGGTTCTGGCGACGTCGGAGCAGCATCTGGAACCGGCCTGCCGGCCCAAAGCAAAGTCTGCCGATACGGCCGCGCTGACGGCGCGCGAGAGCGAGGTGGTGAACCTGATCGCCGACGGCAAGAGCAACGCGGCGATCGCCGCCGAGCTCAGCCTCAGCGAGCATACGGTCAAGCGGCACGTCGCCAACATCCTGCTCAAGCTCGACCTGCCGTCGCGCGCGGCGGCGGCGGCTTTTTCGGCGAGGCATGCTGGCCCGGACGGGCCATGAGAGCCATGGCGCTTTCGGGGGAAGCGCTGGGTAGACCGTAAGCGATACCAATTCTCCCTGTGCGGGCCGGGCGATGTCGCCGAAAGGCCCTGCGAAATGGAGGATGACATGCTGAGACTCAGTCGCAAGATCGGACTGCTGGCATTTGCCGCGGGTGCTTTGCTGGCCATCACCCCGGCGCATGCCGAAGACGCTTCGGCCACCGCCGCCTACAAGGACATCCAGGCCACGCTCGGCACGGTGCCGGACATGTTCAAGACGTTGCCCGATGTGGCGGTCGCCGGCGCCTGGGCCGAGATCAAGGGTGTGCAGCTCAACCCCAACACCGCCCTCAGCGGCAAGACCAAGGAGCTGATGGGGCTGGCGGTCGCCTCGCAGATACCCTGCCAGTACTGCATCTACTTCCACACGCTGGCGGCCAAGGCGAACGGCGCGAGCGACGAGGAGATCAAGGAGGCGGTGGCGATGGCGGCGATCGTACGCCACTGGTCGACCATGCTCAACGGCAGCCAAGTCGATCTCGCCGCCTTCAAGAAACAGACCGACGACCTGTTCGCCGCCGTCAAGACCAAGTCGCAGTGAACGAAATCCCGCCCGGCGACGAGCGCCGGGCGGTTCCCTCGTCAACCGCCCCGATCGAAGACGGGCATATGGAGGATGACATGCTGACCAAGACAGGAAACGTGGATGGCGCCGCGATCAAGAAGGCGATCGAGGGCCGTGACGGCAAGTTGCTGTCGAGCTTCTACACCGACGATGCGCTGGTGCGGGTGATCGACCGCAACAATCCGCCGAGCAAGCCGCGCGAGATCCGCGGCCGCGCGGCGATCAGCACCTTCTGGGACGATATCTGCAGCCGGGCCATGACCCACAAGGTCGACACCACCATCGCCGAGGGCGACAGCCTCGCCTTCACGCAGGCTTGCGCCTATCCGGACGGCACAAAGGTGTACTGCGCGGCGATGGTGGAGCTGAAGAACGGGCGGATCGCGCGGCAGACCGTCGTGCAGGCCTGGGACGAATAATCAACCCACGGACAACCAACAGCGGACAATCAAACGGCGCAATCATGGGAGAGCAAACATGTTCAGTGCCAGATGGCAGATCGATGCCAAGTTCGGACATAAGCAGACCGCACTCGAGCTGATGCGCAAATGGGAGCGCGAGATCGGCTCGCAGGTCGGGCTCGCCGATTTGAATTTCCGGCTCATGACGGGCTCGATCGGCGCGCGAGAGGCGACGATCGAGTCCCATCATGAGGTCGAGAGTTTGGCTCAGCTGGAAGCGTTCTTCGCCAAGATCGCCAAGATCGATGCGCATGCCAAATGGGGCAAGGAATTGGAGCCCTATGTGGTGTCGGGCACCAGCCAGTGGCAGATCTTCCGGATCGTGGAATAGCCGCATCGTCGACGGGCCGGAGCTGAGAGGCCCGGCGGCGAGCAGCGTGGCACGAGCGGCCGCGACGCGAGCGGCCGCTCGTCATCGTCAGATCGACAAGACCCGGGGCCTGAACGCCCGGTGCGACCAGCCCCGGTGGCTGCGTCGGTTGCCGTGTCATGGCTCTCCCGGGCCATGCCCCGCTGGTCCTTTCGGGCGAAGCGGCGGGCACCGGATTGGTGCACTGTGCTCTTCCTGCACCATCCAACGCACCCGCCCGTCGAGGCGGCATAACGAAGCAACAAATGCGTGGCGCCGACGCCGCATGGCGTTTGGCGCAATCAAGGGAGCAAATCGATGACCGACGAAACCCATGCAAAACTGCGTGAAAGCCTGCGCGGAGAGGTGATCCTGCGTGACGATGCCGGCTATGACGAGGCCCGCAAGGTCTATAACGGGATGATCGAAAAGCGCCCGTTGCTGATTGCTCGCTGCGCCGATGTCGCCGACGTGATCACCGCCGTGAAATACGCGCGCGACAACGATCTGCTGATCGCCGTGCGCGGCGGAGGGCACAATGGCGCCGGGCTGGGGATCTGCGACGGCGGCCTCGTCATCGACCTGTCGATGATGAAGGGGGTCCATGTCGATCGGAAAACGCGCACCGTGAGGGTCGGCCCCGGCTGCACTTCGGGGGACGTGGATCATGCCACCCATCCTTTCGGGCTGGCTGTTCCGGCCGGCATCGTCTCGACCACCGGCGTTGCCGGGCTAACTCTCGGCGGAGGGACGGGCTATCTCACGCGCAGATACGGCCTCACCATCGACAATCTGGTCGAAGCCGATCTGGTGCTGGCCGACGGCAGCGTGGTGACAGCCAGCAAAGCCGAGAACCCGGACCTGTTCTGGGCGCTCCGCGGCGGCGGCGGCAATTTCGGCGTCGTGACGAGCTTCCTGTTCCAGGCTCATCCTGTGAACATGATCTTCGGCGGCCCGGTGTTCTGGGAGGCCAAGGATGCCCCGGCCGTCATGCGGACCTATCGCGACTACCTGCCGGAGGCGCCGGAAGATCTCGGCGCCTTTGTCGGCCTGAAAACCGTTCCCTCGACCGATCCCTTCCCGCGCGAATATTGGGGCAAGCGCGCCTGCGCCATCATTTCCTGCTACAACGGCAGCGAGGAGGATGGCCGCAAGGCCATGGCGCCGCTGCTCGACAATCTGCCGCCGCCGATCTTCAACTGGATGGGCATGATGCCGTTCCCGGCCTTGCAGGCAATGTTCGATCCGCTGCTTCCGAGAGGCCTGCAATGGTATTGGAAGGGCGATTTCGTCAGGTCGCTTCCGGACGAAGCCATCGCGACCCATATCGCGCAGGCCGCCGAGGCGCCGAGCGAATTGTCGCTCATGCATCTTTACCCGATCGACGGCGCCGTCCGCCGCGTCGGCAAGGATGAGACGGCATGGAATGCGCGCGACGCAACCTGGTCAATGGTCATCGCCGGCATCGATCCCGATCCAGGCAAGGCCGCCGACCTCACCAAGTGGGCCAAGAATTACTGGGCGAGCATCCATCCACACAACGGCGAAGGCGGCTACGTGAATTTCATGATGGACGACGAAGGAGAAGCGCGCGTGCAGGCGAGCTATGGCGCAAATTACGAGCGGCTGAGCCAGGTGAAGCGCATCTATGACCCCTTCAACGTCTTCCGGGTCAACCAGAACATCAAGCCCGCGACTTCGGCGGCGGAGGGCAGGACGGCCGCTTAAATCTGCCGCGCCACTTCGGTCGGGTTGCCGCCCCTTGGGCAAATCGGCTGGTATCCGGCTTCGCCTGCCGGATACCAGCTATGCCTCACCAAGATCGCCCGGCGCTTCGGCCACGCCGCAGCGGGGCGATCTCTCCTCTCCGACAAGGGAGAGGCAAATGGCGGCTACCCGTGCGCCACCATCACGTGGCGAACGGCGGTGTAATCCTCCAGCGCGTAGAGCGACATGTCCTTGCCATAGCCGGACTGCTTCAATCCGCCATGCGGCATCTCGTTGGTCAGCATGAAGTGGGTGTTGATCCAGGTGCAGCCATATTGCAGGCGGGCGGCGGTCGCCATGGCGCGCGAGACATCCTTGGTCCACACCGACGAGGCAAGGCCGTAGTCGCTGTCATTCGCCCAGTTCACCGCCTCGTCGACATCCGCGAAGCGGGTCACCGAAACGACCGGACCGAACACTTCGCGGCGCACGATCTCGTCTTCCTGCAGCGCGCCGGCGACGACCGTCGGCTGGTAGTAGAAGCCCGAACCTTCGCCCGGCTTGCCACCGGTGGTGATTTCGATGTGCTTTAGCTCCGATGCGCGCTCGACGAAGCTCGATACGCGGTCCCGCTGGCGGCGCGAGATAAGCGGCCCGATCTCGTTTTCGGTGTCATCGGGCTGGTTGTATTTGATGGTCGACACGGCGGAGGACAGATCGGCGACCAGCTTGTCATAGATCTTCTTGCCGGCATAGATGCGGCAGGCGGCGGTGCAGTCCTGGCCGGCATTGTAGTAGCCGAAGGCGCGCAGGCCGTTGATCACGGCGCCGAGATCGGCGTCGTCGAAGGCGATGACCGGCGCCTTGCCGCCGAGCTCGAGATGCGTGCGCTTGACCGACTTGGCGGCCGCCTGCAGCACCTTCTTGCCGGTGGCGACGTCGCCGGTGATCGAGATCATGTTGACCTTGGGATGATTGATCAGCGTGTTGCCGACGCTGTCGCCGCGACCGAGCACAACGTTGACGACGCCCTCGGGCAGGATTTCGGCGAGGATCTTCGCCAGCTTCAGCGCCGTGAGCGGCGTCTGCTCGGATGGCTTGAAGACGACCGTGTTGCCGCCGCCGATCGCCGGCGCCAGCTTCCACGCCATCATCATCAGCGGATAGTTCCAGGGCGCGATCGAAGCGACGATGCCGACCGGGTCGCGCCGCACCATCGAGGTGTGGCCGGGCAGGTATTCGCCGGCGACCTGGCCGGGCATCGAGCGCACCGCCCCGGCGAAGAAGCGGTAGCAGTCGACGATCGCCGGGATCTCGTCATTGAGCACGGCGTTGATCGGCTTGCCGCAATTCAGCGCTTCGAGCGCCGCGAATTCTTTCGCTTCCGCCTCGATGCGATCGGCGATCTTGAGCAGGTAGCCCGAGCGCTGCGCCGGCGTCGTGCGCGACCAACTGATGAACGCTTGTCTGGCGGCGCTGACGGCCGCGTCGATCTGCGCCGGGCTCGCCTCGGGCAAATTGAGGATGGTCGCGCCGGTCTTCGGATTGAGGATCGGCTCCTCGGTTTCGGTGCCCTTCTCGAATTTCGAGCCGATCAGCATCTGGGTGTCCATGGGGTTTCTCCTATTCAGGAGCGAGTAAGGAGTAGCGAATAGCGAATGGGGTTTGGCTGCCGGCTTTCCCTATTCGCTATTCGCTACTCCCTATTCGCTGTTTTCATTTTCCGCTCCCCGCGATCTGGTCGCCGTCGCGGGTCAGGTAATAGGCGAAGAGGATCGGCAGCAGCGTCACCAGCACGACGACCATCGCCACGACATTGGTGACCGGGCGCTGGCGCGGCCGGATCAGCTCTTCCAGCATCCAGATCGGCACCGTCTGCTGCTGGCCAGCGGTGAAGGTGGTGACGATGACCTCGTCGAAGGACAGCGCGAAGGCGAGCATGCCGCCGGCAAGCAGCGCGGTGGCGATGTTCGGCAGCACCACATGCCGGAAGGTCTGAAAACCATCGGCGCCGAGGTCCATCGAGGCCTCGATCATCGAGCCCGAGGTGCGGCGGAAACGGGCGACGGCGTTGTTGTAGACGACGACCACGCAGAAGGTGGCGTGACCGAGCACGATCGTCCAGAACGAGAACGAAATGTCGGCCAGCGCGAAGGCGGAGCGCAGCGCGATGCCGGTGATGATGCCGGGCAACGCGATCGGCAGGATGACCAGCAGCGAGATGGTCTCGCGGCCGAAAAAGCGCGTCTGCGAGACGGCGGCGGCGCAAAGCGTGCCGAGCACCAGCGCGATCGCCGTCGAGATGGCAGCGACGCGGACCGACAGCGACAGCGCATCCCAGACATCCGGCCGGTTCCAGGTGACGGCGAACCATTGCGTCGTGAGCCCCGGCGGCGGCCACACAAAACTCTTCTCCTCCGTCGTGAAGGCATAGATGAAGATCAGCAGGATCGGCAGATGCAGAAAGAGCAGGCCGCAGGCGGCGGCGATTTTCAGGCCGAGCGGAGCACGTTGACCACGGTCAGAGCGCATCAAAAGCCCCCATGCGCTTGGCGCCCCAGAGGTAGAAGCCCATGATGACGATCGGCACCACGGTAAAGGCGGCGGCCAAAGGAATGTTGCCGGCGGTGCCCTGCTGCGAATAGACGGCCTGGCCGATGAACAGCCGGGACGTGCCGATGATCTGCGGGATGATGTAGTCGCCCAATGTCAGCGAGAAGGTGAAGATCGAGCCGGCGACGATGCCGGGAAGCGCCAGAGGAAACAGCACGTTGCGAAAAGTCTGCCCGGGCGAGGCGCCGAGATCGGACGAGGCCTCGACCAGGTTGCCGGGCACGCGCTCGAGCGCGGCCTGAACCGGCAGGATCATGAAGGGCAGCCAGACATAGACGAAGACGATGAAGGTGCCGGTGAAGGACACCGACAGCGAGTTGCCGCCGACGATCGGCAGCGACAGCCACGCATCGAGCAGCCAGAGCAGGTTCAGCTTGCCGAGCAGCCAGGTGAGGATGCCTTCCTTGGCGAGGATCAGCTTCCAGGCGTAGATCTTGACCAGGTAGCTCGACCACAGCGGCAGCATGACGCCGAGATAGAACAGCGCCTTCCAGCGGCCGCGCGCATAACGCGCCGCGTAATAGGCGATCGGGAAGGCAATGACCGCCGAAGCAAGCGTGACGAGCGCCGCCATCGTCACCGTGCGCAAGATGATGTCGAGATTGGCGGCCTGGAACAGGTCGCCATAGGTCTTCAGCGTGAACTCGCGGTTGATGAGGCCCGAGAACTCGTCGATCGAGAAGAAGCTCTGCAGGAGCAGCGCGAAGAGCGAGCCGATATAGACGATGCCGAGCCATAGAAGCGGCGGCAGCAGCATCAGGGTGAGCAGGAATTGTCGGCCGCCGCCAGAAGAGGTCGGAGAGCGCGCCGCGCAGACCGCCGCTGCCGGGAAGGATCGCGGGGGTGGGATTGGATTGAACAGCGGCGATGGTCATGGGGCCACCGTGTAAAGGCCAAGGCCGCGATCCTTCGCCCGCCTCTCTGTCCTGCCGGACATCTCCCCCTCAAGGGGGGAGATTGGATGTCGCGGCCGCTTTCGCCAATTGTCAGCGCCGGAAAAAGGAAGCCGGCGAAGGAACTGCCGATCTTCCCCCTTGAGGGCGAGATGGCCGGCAGGCCAGAGGGGGGCACCGTAGAGCGCCTTGCCTGTGCGATTGGCTATTGTCCCAAGCGCCATCATGCCTGTTCATCCATCAGATGCAGGCTGTCGCGATTGAAGGTGAGCATCACGGCCTCACCTTCCCCTGGCAGCGCCGTGCCCGCCGGCACGACCGCATGCAGCCTCAACCCGTCGGCATCGAGCGCCAGCCTTGTCGTCGCGCCGAGATAATTCGTGCCGACGAGGCGCGCGGCGACACCGTCGCCGCTGGTCGCGTTTGAAACGCGGATCGATTCTGGCCGGAGACTTCCCCAGCGACGCTGGCCGGAATAGCGCTGGACGAAATCCGGCGGCAGCACATTGGACGAGCCGACGAAATCGGCGACGAAGCGGGTGTTCGGGCGCTGGTAGATATCCTCCGGCGTGCCGACCTGCATGATTCTGCCGTCGTTGAAGACGGCGACGCGGTCGGCCATGGAAAGCGCCTCGCCCTGGTCGTGGGTGACGAAGACGAAGGTGATGCCGAGCACCTTCTGCAGCGACTTCAATTCCTCCTGCATGTTCTCGCGCAGCTTGAGGTCGAGCGCGCCGAGCGGCTCGTCGAGCAGGAGCACCTTGGGCTGGTTGACCAGCGCTCGGGCGAGCGCCACGCGCTGGCGCTGGCCGCCGGAGAGCTGGCCGGGGCGGCGCGCGCCATAGCCCGGCAGGCGAACCAGCGACAGCGTTTCCTCCGCCGCTTTCAGCCGCTCGGCCTTGCCGACGCCCTTGACCATCAGCCCGTAGGCGACATTGTCGAGCACGTTCAGATGCGGGAATAGCGCATAGTCCTGGAAAACGGTGTTGACGTTGCGCCGATAGGGCGGAACGCCTTCGGCGCGATCGCCGAAGATGGAGATCGAGCCTGCCGTCGGCTGCTCGAAGCCGGCGATCAGACGCAGACAGGTCGTCTTGCCGGAGCCGGACGGGCCAAGCATGGCGAAGAACTCGCCCGGCGCGATCTCCAGATCCACCGCGTCGACGGCGCGCACGCTGCCGAAATGGCGCGAGACTTGTTTGAAGGAAACGGCAGAGGTCATGGGCCCTGTTAGTTCAGTTGCCGGTTAAACGAGTGCGAGCTCGCACGACGCCCGACCTCCCCCTCGATGGGGGAGGTCGCTGCGAAGCCGGGTGGGGGCACTTCGAAGACCCTCCCCGACGTTGCGCGTCGACCCTCCTTTGTGGGAGGGTGATGGCGTTACCGTCCGCCGATGACGCCGATATAATCCGACACCCAGCGGTAATAGGGTACGCACTGGTCGTTCTGGCTGGCGCATTTCGACACCGGTGTCTTCCAGAACTTGATCTTCTCGAAATTCTCGTAGCCGTTGGTCTTGCAGCCTTCGTCGCCGAGCAGTTCGTTGCCCTTGCAGGCGGCGGGCACGACCGGCAACGAGCCGAACCAGGCCGAGACGTCGCCCTGCACTTTCGGCGACAGCGAATGCTCGAGCCACATATAGGCGCAATTCGGATGGGCGGCGTCGGCCTCCATCATGGTGGTGTCGGCCCAGCCGGTGACGCCCTCTTCCGGCACGGTGGACGCGATCGGCTTCTTGGCGGCCACCAGCGTGTTGACCTGATAGGGCCAGGAGCCGGAAGCGACCACGCCCTCGTTCTGGAAGTCGTCGACCTGGATCGCGGCATCGTGCCAGTAGCGGCCGACCAGCGTGCGCTGCGTGCGCAAAAGATCCAGCGCCGCCTTGTACTGGTCTTCATTCAGCTCGTAGGGATCCTTGATGCCGAGCTCGGGCTTGTGGAACATCAGGTAATTGGCGGCGTCGGCGATGTGAATCGGACCGTCATAGGCCTGGACGCGGCCCTTGTTCGACTTGCCGTCGGGCAGCTTCATCTCCTCGAAGACGACATTCCAGCTCTTGGGCGCTTCCTTGAACACGTCGGTGTTGTACATCAGGATGTTCGGGCCCCACTGGTAGGGAACGCCGTAATGCACCTTGTCGACCGTGAACCAGGGCGCATCCTTCAGCCGGTCGTCGACAGTCTTCCAGCTCGGGATCAGATCGGTGTTGATCGGCTGCACGCGCTTGCCGGCAACGAGACGCAGCGAAGCATCGCCTGAAGCGGTGACAAGGTCGAAGCCGCCCTCGTTCATCAGCGAGACCATCTCATCCGAGGTGTTGGCGGTCTTGACGTTGACCTTGCAGCCGCTTTCCTTCTCGAAAGCCGTCACCCAGTCGTAATTCTTGTCGGTCTCGCCGCGCTCGATATAGCCCGGCCAGGCAACGATGTTGAGCTCGCCCTCGCCCTTGCCGAGTTCCTTGACCTGGGCGATGGCCTGACCGGAAAAAGTCAGCGCGACAGTCAGCGCCGTGCACGACTTCAGAAATGCATTCATCATCGATCTCCCATTGCTAGGGGCAGCGCTCTCAGGCGCGGCTTTGTTCCCTAAGCGGAAGGTGCTGTGAAAAATCCGGTTTCGCAAATTCATTTATCAGAAAGCCGATATCGGTTTTCCCGATACTTTATTGGCGCAATTCCGGACGGAAAGCTATGGCGAAGTCGCCAAACCCGACCGCTTCACCCTTTCCTGGAATTGCTCTGATCAGAGCCGTTGGCGGGCCATGCGCTGCGACTGCGCAAGGCCGATGAAGTCGCGGGCGGCTTGCGGCAGGCCGGAGCCACGGCGCCAGACGGTGCCGACCTGGACCACCGGCAGCGAGCCGGAAATATCGCGCGATTCGATGCGGTCGCCTTCCAGCGACCAAGGCCGGTAGACGAGGTCCGGCAACAATGCCACGCCGGCGCCGGTGGCGACCAGGCTGCGCACGGCCTCGACCGAGCGCGTACGGAAAGCGACATGCGGACGGGCGCCGATCGCCGAAAGCAGCTTGCCGGTGTTCTCCTCGATCTCGTCGACGGTGAGCATGATCAGCGGCTCGGACGCGATATCGCCGATCGAGATGATATCGGCGCTGGCGAGCCGATGGCTGAGCGGAATCCAGAGCCGGTAGGTCGAGACTTCCAGGATTTCCGACTGCAGCGCCGTGCGGTCGCGCAGGTTGGACGTCACCATCACGGCGATATCGAGCTTGCCTCCAACCAGAAGGTGCTCGAGATAGTCGCCATTGTCCTCGATGGCGGAGACCTCGACGCCAGGATAGGCGCGGCGGTAGCGGGCAAGCAGGTCGGAGAGCACATAGCCGGCGACTAAAGAGGTGACGCCGAGTTGCAGGCGCCCGCCCGTGGCGGCCTGCTCGCTGGAGAAAGAGCGGCGCGCATCGGAGACATCGGCCAGGATCTTGGTCGCGTGGCGCAGGAACTGGTGACCTTTGTGGGTGATGTTCAAGCCGCGCGGATGGCGCTCGAACAGTTCGACGCCGAGGTCGCTCTCCAATTCCTTAATCGCTTCGGTGACCGAGGACTGGGAAATCGACAGATTCTGCGCGGCGCCCGAGACGGTGCCCTGCTCGGCGACGGCGACGAAGAACTGCAATTGGCGAATGGTGAAAGCCATGGCCGGACTAAACACCGGCGCGGCACGGAAGGAAAGGTACTGGCGGCTCCGGCGCTAGGCCGTCGCGATGGTCAGGCGCGCTCCGGCATGGGTCAGCGCGGCGGCTATGTCGGATGGCGGCGGCTGGTCGGTGGCGAGCTCGGAAAAGCCGTCGAAGCCGCAGACCCTGACCAGGCCCTGGCGGCCGAACTTGGTATGGTCGGTGACGACCAGCGAGCGCTGGCCGCGCGACAGCACCATGCGGGCGAACTCCGCCTCCTCCAGTTCGTAGTCGGTCAAACCGGCAGCGGCATCGACCGCGCCGATCGAGATCACCGCATGATCGACCGAAAAGCGGCTGACGAACTCGATCGCCGAAATGCCGAAAGCCGCGCCCGAATCGCTGCGCAGCTCGCCTCCCGCCATATAGACCTTGTTCCCGTTCACCGTCGCCAGCGTGCGGGCGATGTCGGAGGAATTGGTGACCACCGTCAGCCTGCGATGGCCGAGCAGCTCTCGCGCGAGGAAGGATGTGGTCGTGCCGGTATCGAGCATAATGGCCTCGCCATCGCGGATCGTGGCCGCGACCGTCCGGGCGATCAGGCGCTTGGCTTCCGCATTCTCGCGCATGCGCCGCTCGAATGGCGCCTCGCCCACAATTGACGCAAGACCCACGGCGCCATGCATCTTCAGCACCGACCCGTCGTCGGCGAGCGGCTTGACGTCGCGCCGCACCGTTTCCAGCGAGACGCCAAGACGTTCGGCAAGGCTGGCTATGGTGATCGTGCCCTCCTCGTTGAGGAGGCGCAGGATTTCGCCATGCCGTTTCGAATGGATCATCGGGGGCCTGGAATTTTGACCGAATTTAAGGCTTTGGCAATGCTTTGAAAGGAGTCGCTCATATTTTCGGGCAAAACACCCAAAAAAGGTCACAGCTTTTGATTGACAGCGCTGCCTTGCCGGCATGAGACTGACATTGTGACAGGCTCGGAGCTGCCACGGGAAGGTGATGGCAGAGCCGCAACCTAGTGACCAGATCGTCTGGAACCAGCCAGGCGCGAGCTTTTATCGAATCCGCGGGGGCGGATGCCGGGATACCATACCTGGCCAAGGGGCTCGTCGGTGCGGTGCGGGATACCGATCCTGGCGTCTCGCACCGACGAGGCTTTTTTATTTTGTCCCATCGTCGTTTTCCGCGAGACCGGCTGAGGCCGGAACGAAGCCTTGAGTGCCGAAGACCGCATCCGGGCCCTGCCGTGCTGGAACGGCAGCATTGAGGTCGAGCCGCTGCCGGGCGGCCTCAGCAACGCCAATTTTGTCGTCACCGATGCGGCCGGGCGGCATGTCGTGCGCTTCGGCCAGGACTTCCCGTTCCACCATGTTTTTCGCGAGCGCGAGGTGATGACGGCGCGGGCGGCGCATGCGGCCGGCTTCGCGCCCGCCGTGCATTATGCCGAGCCCGGCATACTGGTGACGGAATTCCTCGGCGCCAAGACCTTCGTCGCCGAAGACGTGCGGGCCAACCTTGACCGTATTGCCGGACTGCTGCGCGGCTTCCATCGCGAGATGCCGAACCATGTCTCCGGCGCCGGCTTCATGTTCTGGGTGTTCCACGTCATCCGCGACTATGCGCGCACGCTGGATGAAGGCGGCAGCCGCAAGAAGGATCAGTTGCCGCGCTATCTTTCGCTCGCCGACGAGCTCGAGCGGGCACAGAAGCTGTTGCCGATCGTCTTCGGCCACAACGATCTTTTGCCGGCCAATATTCTCGACGATGGCAGGCGGCTGTGGCTGATCGATTTCGAATATGCGGGCTTCAACACGGCGATGTTCGATCTTGCCGGCGCGGCCTCCAATGCCGGGCTGAGCGATGAGGAATCCTTCGCCTTCCTGACCGCCTATTTCATGAAGGAGCCGGACAGCGAAATCCGCCGCTCGCACGCCGCTATGCAATGCGCCTCGCTGCTGCGCGAGGCGATGTGGAGCATGGTCTCCGAGCTCTATCTCGACGCGCCCGGCATCGACTATGTCGCCTATACCGAGGAAAACCTCGTCCGGCTCGATGCGGCGCTGGAGAACTACCGGACGAAATACGGGACCAAGTCATGACCTTGCCCAGCCATGCCGAAATCGTCGTCATCGGCGGCGGCATCATCGGCTGTTCCACCGCCTATCATCTGGCGCGCGACCACAAGGCCGATGTGGTGCTGCTCGAACAGGGCAAGCTGACCTCGGGTTCGACCTGGCACGCCGCCGGTCTGGTCGGGCAGTTGCGCTCCTCGGCCTCGATCACGCGCGTGCTCAAATATTCGGTCGAGCTCTACAAGGGCCTTGAAGCAGAGACCGGTCTGGCGACCGGCTGGAAGATGACCGGGTGCCTCCGGCTGGCGACGAACGCCGACCGCTGGACCGAGTTCAAGCGACTGGCCACCACGGCAAAAAGCTTCGGTATGGACATGCAGCTTCTGTCGCCGGCGGAGGTGAAGCGCATGTGGCCGCTGATGGAAACCGGCGACCTGGTCGGCGCCTCCTGGCTGCCGACCGACGGCCAGGCAAGTCCCTCCGACATCACCCAATCGCTCGCCAAGGGCGCGCGCATGCATGGCGCAAAATTGTTCGAAGACGTGCGCGTCACCGGCTTTGCGATGAAGGGAGGCCGCATCACGGCGGTGAAGACGTCAAAGGGCGAGATCGCCTGCGACAAGGTGGTGAACTGCGCCGGGCAGTGGGCAAGGCAGGTCGGCGCGATGGCCGGCATCAACGTGCCGCTGCAGCCAGTCAAGCACCAATACATCACCACCGAGAAGATCGAAGGACTAGCCGCCGACGCGCCGACGATCCGCGATCCCGACCGCCGCACCTATTTCAAGGAGGAGGTCGGCGGACTGGTGATGGGCGGCTATGAGCCCAACCCGCTGGCCTGGGCAACCGGAATTCCCGGCGGCGACGTTCCGAACGACTGGGAATTCCGTCTGTTCGATGACGACTATGATCATTTCGAGCAGCATATGGCCGAGGCGATCGCGCGCGTGCCGGCTCTCGCCCATGCCGGCGTCAAGCAGATGATCAACGGGCCGGAAAGCTTCACGCCGGACGGCAATTTTATCCTCGGCGTCGCACCCGAATGCGCGAACATGTTCGTCGGCGCCGGCTTCAACGCCTTCGGCATCGCGTCGGGCGGCGGCGCCGGCTGGGTGCTGGCGCAATGGGTGGCCGAAGGCGAGGCGCCGCTCGACCTCTGGGTGGTCGACATCAGGCGCTTCTCCGGCCTGCATCGCGACCGCGACTGGGTCCGCGACCGCACGCTGGAAGCCTATGGCAAGCATTACACGATCGGTTTCCCGCATGAGGAATATCTATCCGGGCGACCGCGCATCGTCTCGCCGCTCTACGAGCGGCTGAAGGCGCATCGCGCGGTATTCGGCTCCAAGCTCGGCTGGGAGCGGCCGAACTGGTTCGCGCCGGATAGGGCAGCCGCCGAGGATGTCTATTCGATGGGCCGCCAGAACTGGTTCGGCCCGGTCGGCGAGGAGCACCGGCACGTGCGCGAGAAGGTCGGCATCTTCGACCAATCCTCCTTCGCCAAATACGAGCTGACGGGCGCCGACGCGCTGAAGGCGCTCGACTGGATCTGCGCCAACGACATCAACAAGCCGGTCGGACGGCTGACCTACACGCAGCTTCTCAACACGCGTGGCGGCATCGAGGCCGACCTCACCGTGTCGCGGCTCGGCGAGGATCGGTTTTATATCGTCACCGGCACCGGCTTCCGCACGCATGACCTGTCCTGGATAAGCGATCACATCGACTCAGGCCTCGACGCCAGGCTGACCGACGTTACGGAGGATTTCGGCACGCTGTCGCTGATGGGGCCGCGCGCCCGCGACGTGCTGTCGGCGGTGACCGATGCCGACGTCTCGAATGCCGCCTTCCCCTTCGGCCATGCGCGCGAAATCGAAATTGCCGGCCATAGCGTGAGGGCGCTGCGAGTCACTTATGTCGGCGAACTAGGCTGGGAGCTGCATGTGCCGATCGCCGTCACCGGCGAGGTTTTCGATGCGCTGATGGCGGCGGGCGAGGCGCATGGCATTCGTCCGGTCGGCTACCGGGCGCTGGAATCGCTCAGGCTGGAAAAGGGTTATCGCGCCTGGGGCTCCGACATCACGCCGAACGACACGCCGCTGGAAGCGGGACTCGGCTGGGCGGTGAAGCTTCGCAAGAACACCGACTTCGTCGGACGCAGGGCGCTGGAGAAAGCGGCCGGCAAGCTGCCGGCGAAGCGCTTTGCCGGCTTCACGGTGGACGACCCGGAGACCGTGCTGGTCGGGCGCGAGACCATCCTGCGCAATGGCGAGCCGGTGGGTTACCTCACCAGCGGCGGCTACGGCTACACGGTGGAGAAGAATATCGGCTACGGCTATGTGCGCAATGCCGACGGCGTCAGCGACGCGTTCCTCGCCTCGGGCGACTACGAGCTGGTGGTGGCGATGGAACGAACGCCGGCAAAGATCCATCTTGAGGCGATGTACGATCCGGCCGGAGCCAAGATAAAGGCCTGATCCGCGCGCCGCCGGTCAGCCGACGCGCAGCGCCAGGCAACGGCTCGGCACAGTATCGCCCTCGCCGGGCATCGAGGCGTAAGGCTGCGTCTCTTCGAGGCGGCTTATCGCGCCGCGGGCTTCCAGTTCGGCGATCCGCCCCGCGAACCCGGCATCCCACAGCGTGTTCTTGACCGTCAGCACGATGATGCCGCCCGGGCGGCAGATGCGGATCAGCTCGTCAAGCCCGTCGACCCCGACATGGCCGGAGGTGAAGACGCCGGCCGAGACGATGCCGGCATAGGCGCCGTCGGCGAAGGGCAGAGCATCGCCCATCGCCAGGCGGTGCAGCGCCGTGTAGACGCCCTTGGCGCCGGCCTTGTCCAGCATGCCTTGCGAGATGTCGAGCGCCTCGACCCTCGGATAACCGGTGATCGCGAGCCACTCGCCGATCAGGCCGGTTCCGGCGCCGGCGTCGAGCAAGGGCGCGGCGCCGCGCGGCAGATGGCGGGCAAGCAGCGCCAGGCAGATCGTCGGATGGCGATAACCGGCAGCCGACATGTCGGCGTCGTAGGTCTCGGCCCAACTGTCATAGACCGCGGCGACTTCGTCCGGCCGGGTAGCGGCATAGGCCGCGCTTAGCGAGCCGCTGTGCTTGCCGTCCGTCATTGCTGCTCCCGCCGAATCTTTGTTCATCCATGATAGCCAAGCGGCGAAAACTGTGGAACCGTCCGGCCATAAACATGACGGGAAGGTTAAAAAAGAGGGGAAAGCCGATGGACGACACACGCGCGGCGCTGGCGGCCATCCCGGCACTGGCAGGCTATGACGGACCGCTGGAGCGTTTGGGCGGCCTGACCAACCGGGTCTACAGGGCCGGCGAAGCTTGTCTGCGCATTCCCGGCAAGGGTACGGAAGAATATATCAACCGCGCCAACGAGGCGGTGGCGGCGCGCGAGGCGGCCAAGGCCGGCGTTAGCCCCGAGGTGCTTTATGCCGATCCGGCATCCGGCCTGATGGCGACGCGTTTCATCGCCGCCGCCGAGACGATGTCGCCGGAGAAGTTCAAGGCGCGGCCGGGCAGCCCCGCGCGGGCTGGCCAGGCCTTCCGCAAGCTGCATTCATCGGGCGCCGTCTTTCCTTTCCGCTTCGAGCTGTTTGCCATGATCGACGACTATCTAAGGGTGCTCTCGACCAAGGATGTCACGCTGCCTTCGGGCTATCACGACGTGGTCCGCGAGGCAGGCAGCGTGCGGGAGGCGCTCGCCGCCCATCCGATCCAGCTCGCCGCCTGCCATTGCGATCCGCTCTGCGAGAACTTCCTCGATACGGGCGATCGCATGTGGATCGTCGACTGGGAATATTCCGGCATGAACGATCCGCTTTGGGATCTCGGCGACCTCTCGGTCGAGGGCAGATTCGACGCGGACCGGGACGAAGAACTGATGCGCGCCTATTTCGGCGGCGAGGCGCGGCCGGCCGAGCGCGGCCGCGTCGTTATCTACAAGGCGATGTGCGACCTGCTCTGGACGCTGTGGGGCCTGATCCAGCTCGCCAACGACAACCCGGCAGACGATTTCCGCGCCTATGCCGACGGCCGCTTCACCCGCTGCAAGACCCTGATGGAAACGGCGGAGTTTTCACGGCATCTGGCGGCTGTGCGAGAGGGATGAGCCCAGGCCTGGATCCTAATTCACGCCCTTCGGCACGTTCTCGGGCGGCACCTCGGTCTCCACCACCTTCTGGCGATGGAAGATGAACATACCGGCAAGCACGACGATCGCCGCGCCGATCAATATACGCGGCCCCGGGACATCGCCGAAGAACACGAGACCGAAGACCACAGCCCATAGGAGCAGCGTGTAATGCAGCGGCGCCAGCGTAGAGGCGGGCGCCAGCTTCAGCGCCCTTGTGATCATCAGATGCGCGGCGCAGGAGACGACGCCCAGCAACAGCATGGCGCCGAAATCGAGCGCCGACGCCGTGCGCCAGGCGCCGATGGTGAGCAGGCCGCCGACGATCAGCGTGCCGATCGTCTGCCAGGTGACCAAAGTCGTGTCGCTGGTGCCGCGCAGCAGGCGGCCAAGGATGATGGCGAAGCCGAAGGCGATGCTGCCGACCAGCGCGAAGGCCGAAGACAGCGAGAAAGCCGCCGAGGAGGGCTTCAGGATGATCAGCACGCCGCAGAAGCCGACCAGGATCGCCAGCCAACGGCGCCAGCCCACCTTTTCGCCGAGCAGGAGGTGCGACAGCGCCGCGACATAGATCGGCCCGGCCATGTAGAAGCTCATCACGTCGGCTAGCGGCAGGTAGACGACGGCGGCATAGAAAAGCCCGGTATCGGTGGTGGTGGCCACGACGCGCAGGAACTGCAAGAGCGGCCGGTCCATGTGAAACAGCTTCCCCGTGCCCTGGTTGGCGATCATCGGGCCGAGCACGATGAAAGCGCCGATCGAGCGGATCAGCACCACCTGCCCGACGGAGAAGCTCGCGACCAGCCATTTGCCCATCGCGTCGTTCAGCGCGAACATGAAGTCGCCGGCCAGCATCAACAGGATGCCGGCGAGCAACATGTTCCTGATCGTGAAATTGCGGGCGAGCGGAGCCATGCCGCTCCCTAGCCGCAAGCGGCCGGTTTGACGAGGGAAAATCGGGCAATCGGTAAGACCAGCGGCGGAAATCGGCTGGTTCTAGCCGGCCCTGTGCCGCCGATTCACCTGCGCAGGCCGCCCCGCGATCGACAGCCGGGTTTCCTGCTTCGTCCGCTCAGCCACCACCTTGCCCCTGGCGATGACGCAGAGGCGTTCGGGACGCAGGCGCACGGCTTCGATCGCGCTGCCGGCGTCGAGCACGACGAGGCTTGCGCGCTTGCCGACGGCAAGCCCCAGATGGTCGAGCCCCATGATGGCGGCGTTGACGTTGGTGACCATGTCGAAGCAGCGCGCCATATCGGCCGGGCTCGACATCTGCGCGACATGCAGGCCCATGAAGGCGACGTCGAGCATGTCGGCGGTGCCCAGCGAATACCAGGGGTCGAGCACGCAATCCTGGCCCCAGCCGACGCGGATGCCGAGCGCCTGCATCTCCTTGACCCGGGTCAGGCCCCGCCGCTTCGGGAAGGTGTCGTGGCGCCCCTGCAGCATGATGTTGATCAGCGGATTGGGGATTGCCGAAACGCCGGCCTCGGCGATCAGCGGCAAAAGCTTCGAGACGTAGTAATTGTCCATCGAATGCATGGAGGTCAGGTGCGAGCCGGCCACCCTGCCCTGCAGGCCGAGCCGTTGCGTCTCGAAGGCCAGTTGCTCGATATGGCGCGACAGCGGATCGTCCGTCTCATCGCAATGCATGTCGACCATCAGGCCGCGCTTCGCTGCGATCTCGCAAAGCTCCGTCACCGAGCGCGTGCCGTCGGCCATGGTGCGCTCGAAATGCGGAATGCCGCCGACGATGTCGACGCCCATGTCGAGCGCGCGGATGGTGTTCTTCAGCGCCGTCGGCGAGCGGTAGAGACCGTCCTGCGGAAACGCGACGAGCTGCAGGTCGATATAGGGCGCGACCGTTTTCTTCACGTCGAGCAGCGCTTCCACCGCGAGCAGCCGGTCGTCGCAGACATCGACATGGCTGCGGATGGCGAGCAGGCCCATCGACACGGCCCAGTCGCAATAGGCGAGCGCACGCTCACGCACGGCTTCATGGGTCAGAAGCGGCTTCAGCTCGCCCCAGAGCGCGATGCCCTCGAGCAGCGTACCGGAAGCATTGATGCGCGGAATGCCATAGGAGAGCGTCGCATCCATATGGAAATGCGGGTCGACGAAGGGCGGGGAGACCAGATTGCCGCGCGCGTCGATCTCGGTCGGCGCGGAGCCCGGCAGTTTCTGCTCGACCGCCCTGATGGTTTCGCCGGTAATGCCGATATCGGCGATCCTGCCGTCCGGCAGCGTGCCGCCGCGCACGATGAGGTCGAAATCCATCTGTCGTCACCTTTTCCCAAGAATCGGCACCCATCGTGGCCGAAAAGACAGCCCGGCGCAGCCTTTTCTTTCCTCGGCGGCCGAAAGGTTCCATCGCGCCGCAACTCGCTCTATAAGCCGCCTCTCGCCGTTGTGGCGAATCCGAAATTCTTTGCAAGCCAGACACAGGATCGGCCGTTGTTTCGCTTCTTCCGTTCGACGGAAAACCAACGCCTCATCGCGAGGCTGGTGAGGGAATCCTTCCACGAGCATAAATTCGGCTATGGCGCGGCAATCGCATCGATGCTGGTGGTGGCCGCCATGACCGGCGCCAGCGCCTGGATCCTGCGCGAGATCACCAACGAGTTCGTCGTCTTCAAGAGGCTCGACCGCGTCAACCTGATCGCGGCGGGCGTCGCGGCGATCTTCCTGCTCAAGGGTTTTGCCACCTTCGTCCAAGCCTATTTCATGAGCCGCGTCGGCAACGCCATCATCGCCGACCGGCAGCGCCGGATCTATGACCGCATCCTGGCGCAAGGCATCGAATTCTATCATTCGACCTCATCGGCCGACTTGATCGCTCGCATGACCAACAACGCGCAGGCCGCGCGCAGCGTGCTCGACCTCGTCGTCACCTCCTATGTGCGCGACCTGGTGACGTTGATCGTGCTGGTCGGGGTCATGGTCTGGCAACAGCCGGCGCTGTCGCTGATCTGCTTCATCGTCGGACCGATGGCGATCTATGGCGTCAACCGTATCCTGAAGCGCGTGCGCAAGATCGCGGCGATGGAATTCATCTCGCTGGGCCAGATCGTGCATGTGATGCAGGAGACGGCGATCGGCGTGCGCGTCGTCAAATCCTTCAATCTCGAAGCCGCGATGCGCAAGCGCATGCACAAGGCGGTGTCGGACGTCGAAACCCGCGCCAACAACATCGCGACGCTGGAAGCCGCCACCAGCCCGGTAATGGAAACGCTGGCCGGGCTGGCGATCGCCGGCGCCGTGCTGGTCAGCGGCCTGCTGGTGCTGCAGGGCGGCCAGATGCCGGGCAACATCATGGCCTTCATCGCAGCGCTGCTCTTGGCCTATGAGCCGGCAAAGCGGCTGGCGCGCGTGCGCATCTCGCTCGAGACCGGCATCGTCGGCGTGCGCATGATGTTCCAGCTCGCCGACCGGCCGCTGACGCTCGCCGAGAAACCCGGCGCCACACCGCTGCAACCCGGTCCCGGCGAAATCCGCTTCGAGAATGTCAGCTTCGCCTATCCGGAAAGCCCGCCGGTTTTCGAAGGTCTGAACCTGACGCTCGCGGCCGGCAAGATGACGGCGCTGGTCGGGCCGTCGGGCAGCGGCAAGTCGACGATCCTGAACCTGATCATGCGCATGTACGACCCGCAGACCGGCAAAGTGATGTTCGACGACCAGGATATCTCCTTCGCGACGCTCGATTCGCTCAGGCAGAAGATCGCCTATGTCAGCCAGGACACGTTCCTGTTTGCCGGCACCATCATGCACAATATCCGGCTCGGCCGCGAGGGCGCGACCGACGAGGAGGTGGTCGCCGCCGCCAAGGCCGCCAACTCGCATGAGTTCATCAGCGCCATGGCCAAAGGCTACGACACGGAGGTCGGCGAGAACGGGTCCCTGCTCTCCGGCGGCCAGCGCCAGCGCATCTCGATCGCACGCGCCATGCTGCGCAACGCCGAGATCCTGCTGCTCGACGAGGCGACCAGCGCGCTCGACGCCGAGTCGGAAGCGCTGTTCCGCGACGCGCTGCAGCAGCTGACCGTCGGACGCACGACGATCGTCATCGCGCACCGGCTGTCGACCGTGCACCAGGCCGACACGATCGTGGTGCTGGAAAAGGGCAAGGTGCTGGAAAGCGGCTCGCACAAAGCCCTGCTCAAGCAGGGCGGGCTCTATCAGAAACTTTATGAGTATCAGCTGATGCCGTAGGCGCAGGCTTCACCTTCTCCCCTTGCGGGAGAAAGTGGCCGCGAAGCGGCCGGATGAGGGGTGTTGGAAGGATCGCGACGCAGAAGAATTAAGCGCGCGGGACCCTTCAATCTTCGAGGTCTCACTCCGCTGGAACACCCCTCATCCGTCTCGGCGCTAACGCGCCGATCCACCTTCTCCCACAAGGGGAGAAGGTAGAAGCGCTCCTCACTCCGGCACTTTCCGCACCGCGCCCTTGTCGGCGCTGGTGGCGAAGGCGGCGTAGGCGCGCAGCGCCGTCGTCACCTTGCGCTTGCGCTTTTCGGCCGGCTTCCAGGCGTCGGCGCCCTTGGCGTTCATCGCCGCCCGCCGCGCTTCAAGCTCGGCATCGCTGACGGCGAGCCGGATGGTGCGGTTGGGAATGTCGATCTCGATCGTGTCGCCTTCCTGGACCAGGCCGATCGCGCCGCCTTCGGCGGCTTCGGGCGAGACGTGGCCGATCGACAGGCCTGACGTGCCGCCGGAGAAGCGGCCGTCGGTGATCAGCGCGCAGGCTTTGCCGAGGCCCTTCGACTTCAGATAGCTGGTCGGGTAGAGCATCTCCTGCATGCCGGGGCCGCCGCGCGGTCCCTCATAGCGAATGACGACGATGTCGCCGGCCTTGATCTCGTTGCCAAGGATCGCCTTGACGGACGCGTCCTGACTTTCGAAGACGCGGGCCGGACCGGTGAACTTCAGGATCGACTCATCGACGCCGGCGGTCTTCACGATGCAGCCGTCCAGCGCCAGATTGCCCTTCAACACTGCAAGGCCGCCATCTTTCGAGAACGGAGTCTTTGCCGACCGGATCACACCCGTCTCACGATCGAGATCAAGCTCGTCCCAGCGGCGATCCTGGCTGAAGGCGACTTGCGTCGGCACGCCGCCGGGCGCGGCGCGGAAGAACTCGCGCACGTTTTCGGCGGAAGTGCGAGTGATGTCCCAATGGTCGAGCGCTTCGCCGAGCGTGGCGGTATGAACGGTCGGCAGATCGCGGTTGATCAGGCCCGCCCGGTCAAGCTGACCGAGGATGGCCATGATGCCGCCGGCGCGGTGGACGTCCTCCATATGCACGTCGGACTTGGCCGGCGCCACTTTGCAAAGCACCGGCACCTTGCGCGACAGCCGGTCGATGTCTTCCATGGTGAAGTCGACCTCGCCTTCGTGAGCCGCCGCGAGGATGTGCAGCACGGTGTTGGTCGAGCCGCCCATGGCGATGTCGAGCGCCATGGCATTCTCGAAGGCGCCCTTGGAGGCGATGCTGCGCGGCAGCGCGCTCTCGTCTTCCTGCTCGTAATAGCGCTGGGCGAGATCGACAATGAGGTGGCCGGCCTCGACGAACAGGCGCTTGCGGTCGGCATGGGTGGCCAAGGTCGAGCCGTTGCCTGGCAGCGACAGGCCGAGCGCCTCGGTCAGGCAGTTCATCGAATTGGCGGTGAACATACCGGAGCAGGAGCCGCAGGTCGGGCAGGCCGAGCGCTCGATGACCTTGACGTCCTCGTCGGAGATCCTGTCGTCGGCGGCGGCGACCATGGCGTCGACCAGGTCGAGCGCCTGCGCCTTGCCGGCCAGCACCACCTTGCCGGCCTCCATCGGTCCGCCGGAGACGAAGACGGTCGGGATGTTGAGGCGCAGCGAGGCCATCAGCATGCCGGGCGTGATCTTGTCGCAATTGGAGATACAGACCATGGCGTCGGCGCAATGCGCGTTGACCATGTATTCGACCGAGTCGGCGATAAGCTCGCGCGACGGCAGCGAATAGAGCATGCCGTCGTGACCCATGGCGATGCCGTCGTCGACGGCGATGGTGTTGAATTCCTTGGCGACGCCGCCGGCCTTCTCGATCTCGCGCGCGACAAGCTGGCCGAGATCCTTCAGATGGACATGGCCCGGCACGAACTGGGTGAAGGAATTGACCACCGCGATGATCGGCTTGCCGAAATCACTGTCTTTCATGCCCGTGGCACGCCACAGGCCGCGGGCGCCGGCCATGTTGCGGCCATGGGTGGTGGTGCGGGAACGATAGGCAGGCATTGGATTGTCCTTGCTGGCTGGCCGCGCCGATGCGCGGCGGGCGGCGCTCGAATTTTAGTCGGCAGCGGTTATAGCGATCACGGCCAGGCATGACCACCATTTTGCACTGCGCCAGATTCTTCCGGAAAAACCGCAGGCCTGTGTCGGATCACGGGCCGCACAGCCGTCCTTGGGCAGACGGAACGGCACCATTCAGCACTCAGCCGTTGACCGTATCCGCAAAGGAGCATTCGGAGGAAGACGCATGCAAAAGATCACAACCTGCCTGTGGTTCGACGGCCAGGCCGAAGAGGCGATGAACCATTACACATCCATCTTCAAAAATTCGAAGGTGCTGAGCGTCATGCGCTGGCCCAAGGGTCATCGTGATGAGGGCAAGGTGCTGGTGACCACCTTCGAGCTCGACGGGGTGCCGTTCCAGGCGCTCAATGGCGGACCGGAATTCAATTTCACCGAAGCTATGTCGCTGTCGATCGACTGCAAGACGCAAGAAGAAGTCGATCACTTCTGGACGAAGCTCACCGAAGGCGGCGGGCAGCCCGGCCCCTGCGGCTGGCTGAAGGACAAGTTCGGCGTTTCCTGGCAGGTCGTGCCGGAACAGCTGCCGCGCCTGCTTCAGGATCCCGACCGGGAGAAGGCCGGCCGCGTCATGAGCGCGATGATGCAGATGGGAAAGATCGACATCGCCAAGATCGAGGAAGCGGCGAAGGGGTGAGAGTTAGGGAGTAGGGAATGGGGAATGGGGAATGGGGAATGGGGAATGGGGAATGGTGAGGATTAGCAGCCGCTCTTCTCGACCACTACTACTGCTCACTACTCACTATTCACCATTCACCAGAATCACGCCGCCTTATCACGCACCTGATAATCCTTCACCGCAGCAAAGCGGATGGCTTTCCAGCGCTCGGCTTCGTAGTTCAGCGAGAAGGCGTGCTGGGCGAGGAAGACCGGATCGTTGTCGAGGTCGCGGGCGATGTCGCCGCGGTGCGATTCGATGAAACGCTGCACCTCCGCCTTGTCGTCGGCCGAGATCCAGCGGCAGACCGAGAAGCGCGACATCTCAAAATCCACCGGCAGCGAATATTCGATGTTCAGCCGTTCCTTGAGCACATCGAGCTGCAGCGCGCCGACGACGCCGACGATCGCCGGCGAGCCGTCCTCCGGGGAGAACAGCTGCACCACGCCTTCCTCGGCCATCTGGTGCAGCGCTTCCTTCAGCTTCTTCGCCTTCATCGCATCGCCGAGGCGCACGCGGCGCAGGATTTCGGGCGCGAAGTTCGGCACGCCGCGGAACAGGATCTCCTCGCCCTCGGTCAACGTGTCGCCAATGCGCAGCGTGCCGTGGTTGGGGATGCCGACGACGTCGCCGGCGAAGGCCTCGTCGGCGGTGACGCGGGTGCGGGCGAAGAAGAACTGCGGCGCAGACAGGCTCATCGGCTTGCCGGTGCGCACCAGCTTTGCCTTCATGCCGCGCTCCAGCTTGCCTGAACAGACGCGGACGAAAGCGATGCGGTCGCGATGGTTGGGGTCCATGTTGGCCTGAATCTTGAAGACGAAGGAGGTCATCTTCTCCTCGGTCGCCTCGACCAGACGCTCGTCAGCTTCCTGGGCGCGCGGCGGCGGGCCATAAGCGCCAAGCGCCTCGATCAGGTCGCGCACGCCGTAATTGCGGAGCGCCGAGCCGAAATAGACCGGCGTCAGATGGCCTTCGCGGAAGGCGTCGATATCAAGGGGGCGGCAGGCCTCCCGCGCGAGCTCCAGCTCCTCGATGAAGTCGTTGCGCTCATTGTCCGGCAAAAGCCCGGCGACGCGGTTTGAATCCGGGCCGTTGACCGGCGTGCGCTCCTTCTCGTCGTCGCTGCGGCGCACCGCATTCTGCGCCAGGTGGTAGGTGCCTGAAAAGGTCTTGCCGCGGCCGATCGGCCAGGTGACGGGAGCGGTGTCCAGCGCGAGCTTCTGCTCGATCTCGTCAAGGATCTCGAACGGGTCGCGGCTCTCGCGGTCCATCTTGTTGACGAAAGTGATGATAGGGATGTCGCGCAGCCGGCAGACCTCAAACAGCTTCAGCGTGCGCGGCTCGATGCCCTTGGCGGCGTCGATGACCATGACGGCGGAATCCACCGCCGAGAGCGTGCGATAGGTATCGTCGGCGAAGTCTTCGTGGCCAGGCGTGTCGAGCAGGTTGAAGACGTTGTCCTCATATTCGAAGGTCATCACCGAGGTGACGACCGAGATGCCGCGCTCGCGCTCGATCTTCATCCAGTCGGACCGTGTCTGGATGCGGTCCTTCTTGGCCTTGACCTCGCCGGCAAGCTGGATGGCGCCGCCGAACAGAAGCAGCTTTTCGGTGAGCGTGGTCTTGCCGGCGTCGGGGTGCGCGATGATCGCGAAAGTGCGGCGGCGCGCGACCTCTTCAGGTATCGTTTCGGGCATATCGTTTAAGGCGTTCCGTGTGACAGGCGGCGCTTCTATCAGCGCAGCGCCGGCCTGTCGACATGGGTGGGTACGCCTCGTACCTGACGCTCCGGCTCAAGCCGGCTCGGCCGCGCTTTCCGCCCGGGCGACATCTGGCAGCCAGCCGGCGATGGCCTCGCCGATCGTGTCGGGGTGGTCTTCCTGCAGATAGTGGGCGCCAGGGCCCAGATCGATGAAGCGGCAGTTCTTCAACCCGGCCGCGAACTCCTTTGCCGCCTGCGCCGAAATGAGGGCGCCTGGGTCGCCGGCGAACAGCAGCTTCGGATAGGAGGAAAGCCGCAGCGCGCGGTGATCGTGCTCGCTGATCGCCGCGACATCGGCCGGCTGATTCTCAATCGGCAGTTCGCGCGGCAGTCGCAGCGCCGGCTTGCGCGACTGCGGCGTCGGGAACGGCGCACGATAAGCGTCCATCTCCTCTGCGCTCATCTTGCGCAGGATGGAAGCAGGCAGGATCTTTTCGACGAAGACATTCTCCTCCAGCACCAGCTTCTCGCCGGCGCCAGGCGTGCGCAGCGCCTTGAACAATTCGCGCGCCTGCGGGCGCTGGTGGAAATCCTCCCAGCGCTCGAAGGGCCGGATGAACTCCATGAAGGCGAGGCCGAGAACACGCCGCGGCCGCCGCGCGGCGAAATGGAACGCCAGCGCCGTACCCCAATCCTGGGCGACGATCACCATGTCCTTGAGATCGAGCGCTTCGATGAAGGCGTCGAGATAGTGGACCTGATCGAAGAAGCGATAGTCGATGTCCGGCTTGCCCGACTGGCCATAGCCGATCAGGTCGGGCGCAATGCAGCGACCGAACGGCGCGACATGCGGGATGATGTTCCGCCATATGTAGGACGAAGTCGGATTGCCGTGCAGGAACAGCACGGTCGGGCCGGCCGATCCGGCCTCCAGGTAGGACATGCTGGAGTCCAGCACATCCACTCGCAAACGCCGCAGCGCGGCTTCTTGTCCACCGGTCTTCGAACTCATCGCGCTATCTCCTTCCCAAATACAGTGCTGAAGATGATTTTCTTGAACCGTTCGAGCGGCTCCGGACTGCGCTCGACCTTCATGCGCAGCATGGCGCCCTGCCAGGACGACAGCAGAAAATCGGCAAGGTCCTCGGCATCGAAGGTTTTTGTGATCTCGCCCGCCGCCTGACCCTCGGCGATGCAGGCCGCGAATGGTCGGCGCCAGCGCTCGAAGATGGCGACCAGCCTGAGCCGGAGCGGCTCGCTGTGGACGGCCGTTTCCAGGCTGAGATTGCCGATCATGCAGCCGCGCGCCCAATCATGCGCCTCGAGCTTCGAGGTGATGACGTCGAGATAGCGGCGGAGCCTGCCGACGGGCGGCGTGCCGTCACGCGCCAGCGCATTTTCCACCAGGTCGCTGACATAGGCGAAGTAGCGTTCCAGCACCTCGCCGGCGAAATCTTCCTTGGAGGCAAAATGATTGGTGAATGAGCCCGGGCGGGCGCCTGCGGCGGCAACGATGTCGCGGACGCCGGCCGCGGTGTAGCCGGAATTCCAGATCGTCTGGAAGCCGGCCTGGAGAAGGTTTTCGCGGAGTGATTGTCTAGCCATAGCGTCATAATACGTACGTACGTATTTATGTCAAGCGGGCGGATTTGGACCGGCAAGGGTTGCCGCAAATTGTGCGAGCGATGCATGCCGCCGGACCGACCTCATCGGCTCCGGCTGAAGCGCACACCGTAGACAACTCGCGCCGAAACCAGCCCTCAAATTCGCGCATCGTCGTCCTGGCTGACGCCGTACCAGGTCACCGACGAGATTTCCGAACGTTTGATACCGATGTCGCGCAACAGATAATCCGGCAACTCGTCCAACCAGACGCGGTCGCTGCGGATGCGGACCAGCCGCGCAAGCACGCGCAGGCCGGAGCGGCATGTTTCGACGGCTGTCGCGAAGAAACGCCCGCCAACGGACGGGCCGGCCACAGACTTCATTCCCATGCGAAGAGTTGACATGATCGTGTTTCCTTTGTCTGAACGAAGGGATCGGGAGGGCCATGAATGGCCCTCCCGAGGACGCCGCCCGTCACGCCCGTCAGGACCGGGCGTGCTCGCAGCTCACATAAGGGTTCCAGTCGGCGAACATGCCGGCCGGGTTGTGCCGCCAGTGCCAGACATGGAGCTCGTAATACGGGTCCACCGGATGAACGCCCACCGTCGTCTTGCGCTGCAGGGTGCGGCCGAGGAATTCGGGCACGCCTTTACCCTTCCAGTCCTTTTCGAAGACGATGTATTCCATGCCGACGAGTTGCATCGAGCCATCGGCCTCCGGCTCGTAGGTCAGCACGTCCGGCTCGCCGAGCACGAGCTTGCCGTCGCCGGCGCGGCCGGGATGGATGAAATGGACGCCCATCGTGCCGTGCTCGTCATGCGTCGTGCATTCGAACAGCTGCTTGTAGCCTTCGGTCTTGGCGACCTCGATATCGAGATACTTGGCCGCCATTTCCCGGGACCGTTTGAGCACCGGATCGGGCATGTCATGGGCGACCGCGCCACCGCAAAGCAGCGCCGAGGCGCCGACGGCAAGGACGATTTCCGCAATGCGCTTCACGATCGATCCCTTCCCGTCAGGCGGCGGCGTAAGCCGTCGTCGGATCGAACAGGCGCTTGATCTGCGTGATCTTGGTCGCCGGGAAGCCGCTCATCTTGGCATGACGCTGGATGATCGCCTCGTCCTTGGCGAGATAGACGCAAAAGGTCTTGTTATCCGCCACGAAGGATTCGACCCACTGGATGTCCGGGCCAAGCTCGGCCAGGACTGCGTTCGAGGCCTTGGACGCGTCGCGAAGCTGCTCGCGCTCGAAGGTGCCGACCTTGGGAATCTCGCGTTCGATGATGTATTTCTGCATGTGACAATCTCCTTGATCTGGGTGCAAATGCCACCGAGCGCCCGACCATGTCGATGCCGGTGACATCCTGGGGGTCGCTGAGCTAAACTCTCAGCTTGGCCCGCCAGGCAGACGGAGAATTACGAAAGAGGCGGCCAACAGTCCTTACGCCGCCCTTATCTTATTCTGATCCTTTGCCTATTGCCGTTACGGGGATTGCTGCCGATGGGAGTTTATTGCTTCGGCGACTTCGAGCTCAATGAGGACTCGCGCGCCCTTCGTCTCGCCGGAAGCGAGATCGAGGTGCAGCCCCTCGTCTTCGATTTCCTCGCCGTCCTGCTGCGCCACCAGGAGCGCGCCTTGAGCAAGGACGAATTGCTTGAGACGCTGTGGCCCGGCGTGACGGTGACCGAGGCTTCGCTGCAACGCGTGGCGAGCCTTGCCCGCGGCATTCTTCGCCAGGGCGGCATGGAATCGGCGCTGCGCAACCTGCCCCGCTTCGGCTACCGGATTTGCCTCGATCAGCCAGCCGCGTCGGAAACCAGGCCGGCGCTGGCCGATGCGGGCGGCAAGCCTTCGAGCCGCGGTTCACCGATCCTGTCGGCGCGCGCGGCCGTTGCGGGCAGAAAATGGCATGAGGCCGCGGCCTCTTTCACGAAAGCGGACGCCGCCGACGAGCTGCTGACGGCCGATCTCGAGGAATGGGCATTGGCCCTGGAATGCATGGGCAGGCCGGCCGAAGCCATTCCGCTTCTGGCACGCGCGGTGACGGCCTACGGCGTGGCAGGCGAGCGCTTGCGCGCGGCTTCCCCGGCAATCACCCTTGCCAGGATCCATCTCGAGAGAGGCGAGCTTGCCGTCGCCAAGGGTTGGCACAAGCGAGCCGGGCAGTTGATCGATACCGCTACCGACAGCAGGGAGCACGGTCTCTGGTGCTGGATGGGCGCGCGCATCATGGGCGCGGAAGCCGAGCCGGAACAGGCGCTTGCGCTCGCCGAGCAGGCCTTCGCGGTCGGCAGGCATCTCGACGATCCGGTCGTGGAGTCGCTCGGCCTTATCTATCGCGGCTTCTTCAAGCTCTGCCTCGGTGAAACCAAAGCCGGACAGGAGGATCAGGACCTTGCCGCCGCGCTCGGCCTGTCCAGCGACGTCGACCCGGTCGTCGGCGGAATCCTCTACTGCAACATCCTTTGGGCCTGCCGGAATTTCGGCGACTGGTCGCGCGCCAACCAGTGGACCCTCGGCTACGAAGATTGGTGCAGGGGACATGGCCTGGAGGACCTTTCGGGCTCGTGCCGGCTGCATCGCGCCGAAGTGCTCGGCGTTCACGGCACGCTGAAGGAGGCGGAAGCGCTTGTGCGTGCGGCACTCGACCAGCTTGCCCTCGACGCGCCCTGGGCGACCGGCGATGCCTTGCGCGTGCTGGGCGACATCCACCTCGCGGCCGGAGAACTCACGGAGGCCGAAACGGCCTACCGTGCATCGCATGCAGCGGGCTGGGATCCGCAACCCGGACTTGCGCTGCTGCAACTCGAGCAAGGACAGCCGGAGGCCGCTTTCAACGCCCTCGAACGTTCCCTGGTGGGCAATGGCTGGCCGACCCTGCAGCGGCGAGGCATGGTCCTTGCCACTCTGGCCAAGGTGGCGGCGCGGACCGATCGGCGCGACAGGGCGAAAGAGGTGATCGCCGAACTGGAGACCCAGCCGCAACGCTGGCCGATGGCCTCCATCAAAGCGCTGACCGCGGAAGCCAAGGCGGAGCTTTTCATCCAGGAAGAACGCCTCGCCGAGGCCGCCCGGGAGCTGCAGATCGCATGCTCGCGCTGGAACGAGATCGGTTCGCCGATCAATGCCGCCGACGCCAGACTGTCGCTTACGGCGCTGCTCATCAAGATCGGCGATCGATCCGGCGCCGAGCTGGAGCTCGGCACCGCGCTGGCGGTTGCGAAGAAGGTCGACTCTTCACGGCTCATGCGGCGCTGCGACGAACTGAAGGCCCTGATTGCCGGGGCGCCTGCGGTAGCGGCGGGCGGCGCATAGCCGACTCTCACTTGAGGTCCAGCCGGCGCGGTGGCATGAGGGGAGAAATCTCTCTCAAGGGTCCGGTATGAGCAGCGCAAAGCAAGTCATCGTCATTGGAGCCGGGATTATCGGCGCGTCGACTGCCTGGCATCTCACGAAAGCCGGCGCACAGGTGACGGTCATTTCAGAAAGCGGCGCCGGCGGTGTCGCCACGCCAAATTCCTTTGCCTGGATCAATGCAAGCTGGGGCAATCCGGAAACCTATTTCCGGCTGCGCATCCGCGCCATGGCCGAATGGAAACGGCTGGCCAACGACCTGCCGGGCCTGCCGCTGGCCTGGTGCGGCGGTCTGTGCTGGGACCTGCCCGCGGACAAGCTCGAAGCCTATGCGGCCGAGCATTCGTCCTGGGGCTATGGTATAGAGCGGGTCGGGCGCGAACAAGCGGCGCGCATCGAGCCCAACCTGGCGATGCTTCCCGATTTTGCGCTTTACGTCGCGCAGGAAGGCGTGGCCGAGCCTGTGGCGACCGCGAAGGCGCTGCTGGCCGATGCCGAACGGCGCGGCGCGCGGATCGCCACCGGTACCGTCGACAGGCTGGCGCTGGTCAACGGCAAGGTCACGGGCGTCGCTGTTTCAGGCGATATCATCGCCGCCGACGAGGTGGTGATTGCATCGGGTGCCGGCGCCCCGGCGATCGCCGCGACGGCTGGGATCAGGCTGCCGATCGAAACGCCGCCCGGCCTGATCGTGCATTCGCGCCCTTACAAGAAGCTCCTCAACGGCCTGGTCATGGCCGACAGGCTGCATATGCGCCAGACGGCCGAGGGCCGCATCATTGCCGGCTCGGATTTCGGCGGCGGCGATCCGGGCGAGGACCCCCAGGCCACCGCTCGCGAGCTTTTCGAAGCGACGAAAGCGATGCTGCGCGGTTCGGAGGGGCTGGAGCTCGATTTCCACACGGTGGGCTACCGTCCGACGCCGATCGATGGTTTCCCGATCGTCAGCCGGTCGGAAGGCGTCAGCGGTGTCTACATCGCCGTCACGCATTCCGGCATCACACTGGCACCGGCCGTGGGATTGTTTGCGGCGCGCGAAATCCTCGACGGCGACCGCGATGCGTTACTCAGGCCTTACGCTCTCTCGCGTTTCGCCCGGTAGCCCGAAGGACGGCGAAAGCCGTCCCGGGATCAGCAAGGACCGATGCCTTAACCCGCCATCGCCAAACGTGCGACTGCCGGCGCGAACGGCCGGATGCTGGTGTTGTCGCGGGTCATCGTCACGAAGCTCGACTGCGGAATCTCATGCCAGGTCCGGCCGTCGCGATCGAACGGCTCGGAGACGATGCAGCGACCGACGCCCTTGGCGAAGGCGGCGGTGTAGAGTGTCGGCGCGTTATCGTCGGTGGCGTAGCGGACGGCGTGAAGCGCCTTACCATCGCTGAAGGCGGCCGTCAGCTTCAGGAAGGGCTCGATGCCGGCGCTGCGCCCAGCCTCGATCACGCGGCTGGTGGCGCGCGACACGGCGCCATAAGGATCGTCCGAAAGCCCCTCGCCGATCATAAGCCGAAAGAACAGTTCGGAATCCGTGGTGCCTTCGAGCTGGTCGAACAACGTATCGGAGAGCGAATTCTCCAGCGCCCGGCGGATCTTCTCGAAGCCGCCGATCTGGCCGTTGTGCATGAAGGACCAGCGGCCAGAGACGAAGGGATGGCAGTTCACGCGGCTGGTGGCGCCGCCTGTCGAGGCGCGTACATGGGCCAGGAACAGGCCGGATTTTATCTGGCGCCCAAGGCTCCTGAGATTGGTATCTGACCAGGCCGGCAGAACATCGCGGTAAAGGCCCGGCTCCGGCCGATCGCCGTACCAGGCCACGCCGAAGCCATCGGCACTTGTGGGCGATTTCGCCTCCCGCGCCTGGCGGCTCTGAACGATCAGCGAATGGGAGGGTGCGGCGATGACGTCTTCCAGGAAGATCGTGTCGCCGAGATAGGCAGCCCATCTGCACATTGTCCTGTGGTCCTGTGTCGATGCGTTTTTGAGCGCGCGGATAATTCGCGGCCCGTCGAGGGCCACAGATGACAGGAGGGAGCTTGGGCGTCCTTACGCCGCGCTTACATTTTGCTGATCTCTGCCTGAACGCGGGCAGCTCGGGGATTTGCGTCAGCCGACGACCAGCGCCAGCTTGTTCGCCGCCGGCGCAAACGGGCGGATGCCCGTGCCATCCCTGGTCATGGTGACGAAGCTTGCCGGAGGTATCGCCTGCCACTCGCCACCGTCGCGGTCGAAGGGTTCCGAGACGATGCAATGGCCGGCGCGTTTCGCGAAGGCGCCGGTATAGAGCGTCGGCGCGTGGCCATCGGTGGCATAGCGAACGGCGTACAGCGCTTCGCCATCCGAGAAGGCCACCGTCAGCTTCAGCGCCGGCTCGATACCAGCCCGGCGGGATGCTTCGATGACGCGACCGGTTGCTCGCGACACCGCACCCTGCGGGTCGGTTGCCAGACCCTGGTCGATCATCAGGAGAAAGAAGAGCTCGGAATCGGTGGTGCCCTCACGCTGGTTGAAGATCTCGTCGGAGAGCGAATTCTCCAACGCGCGGCGGATCTTTTCGAAGCCGCCGATCTGGCCATTATGCATGAACGACCAGCGGCCCGAGACAAAGGGATGGCAATTCATGCGGCTGGTGGCGCCGCCGGTCGAGGCGCGCACATGGGCGAGAAACAGACCCGACTTGATCTGCCGGCAGAGGCTTTTCAGGTTGGGGTCGGACCATGCCGGCAGGATGTCGCGGTAGAGCCCAGGTTCCGGCCGGTCGCCGTACCAGGCGAGGCCGAAGCCGTCGCCATTGGTCGGCGACTTGGCCTCCTGAGCACAGTGGCTCTGGGCGATCAGCGAATGGCAGGGCGCGGTGATGATGTCTTCGAGGAAGACCGCTTCACCAAGATAGGCCGCCCACCGGCACATCGCATTTCACCATCTATCAGGCGCGGTCCAAGAGAGCCTTCGGCTCCTTCACCGCATGCGAACCCCTGTTATGCGTGCGCTCATAGAGCTCGCGAACGATTCGGCTGGCCGTAGTTTCGAACAGAAATGGCAAGAAAGCGTGAACGAGCGCGGCGCCCGCCGCCATCGACAGGCGCGAACAGAACCAGGCGGCAAAGGCCATGTGGCCGAAATAAGTCTCGCCGACCTTCTCCGGGTGAGCCGTGAACAGTGCCGTAAACCGTGTCGTCATGGTGATCCCTCCTGCCGGGATGAGCCCCGATGATGAGTATCGTGCCACACGGCTTTGGTTCATCGGTCCCAATCGTCCTTGCCTTTTGCCATTTTGTGGGACATTCATCCCAACATGCCGACGGAAATCGATGAGATCGATCGAAGATTGCTGGCCGAGCTGCAGCGCGACGGCACGCTTTCGGTCGACCAGTTGTCGGAGCGCGTGGCGCTGTCGCGCAACGCCTGCTGGCGGCGCGTCAAGCGGCTGGAGGAGGATGGCGTCATCACCGGCCGCGTCGCGCTGGTCGATGCCGACAAGCTAGGGGTCGGCCTCTCCGTTTTTGTCCTAATCCGTACGTCCAATCACGATCCGGACTGGCTGCAGAAATTTCGCGCGGCGGTGACCGGCTTTGCCGAGATCACCGGCGTCTACCGCATGTCGGGCGACCTCGATTATGTGCTGAGGGCCCGTGTCGCCGACGTGAAAGCCTATGACCGTCTCTACCAGCGGCTGATCGCCAGGGTGCCGCTGTCGGATGTCTCGGCCTCCTTCGTCATGGAGGAGATCAAGGAAACGACCGTGGTGCCGGTGGAACTGCGCTGAGGCATGCTCAGTTTTAGGTGAGGCCTGACCCGAATCTCAACACACTTCAGGTCATCGTGACGCCCCAAAGAAAGCCTTGGATAGCGTCACGGCCGAGTTGACCGAATCGGCATTCGCGCCGATAGGAGTGGGCTCATGCGCACGGCTGTCCATCCTTCCTCCGTCATCGGCCCCACCGTCGGTTTCGTCAGGCTTCCGCATGGCGAAGGCCTGCCTCTGCCGGCCTATGAGAGCGCGGGCGCCGCCGGCATGGATTTGCGCGCCGCGGTGCCGGAAGACCGGCCGTTGCTCATCCTGCCGGGGAAACGCGCGCTGGTGCCGACCGGGCTTGTGCTGGAAATCCCGGAAGGCATGGAAGGCCAGGTGCGGCCGCGCTCGGGCCTTGCCTTCAAGCATGGGCTCACCGTCCTCAACTCGCCCGGCACCGTCGACAGCGACTATCGCGGCGAGGTGAAAGTCCTGCTCGTCAACCTCGGCGACGAGGATTTCGCGGTGACGCGCGGCATGCGCATCGCCCAGATCGTCTTCGCTGCCCTGACCCAAATCACGGTCGAGGAGCGGGCGCTGGCGGGCGGCACGACACGAGGTACCGGCGGGTTCGGATCGACCGGCACCGCTTAATGCAAGTTCCGAAACTGGTCATCTTCGACTGCGACGGGGTTCTGGTCGACACAGAAAACCTTGCCAACAGACGTCTCGCCGAATGGCTCACAGCCGCCGGTTTCACGAGCACATTCGAATATTGCCGCAAGCATTTTTCCGGCCGCAGCATGGCCTCGGTGCAGAAAGAGGTCGAAGAGACGACCGAGATCAGGCTTGGCGCCGACTTCGTCGAGCGCTGGAACGCCGGTCTGCCGGATCTTTTTTCGCACGGCGTCGAGGCAATCCCCTATGTGAGCGACTTCATCGAGAAGGTCCGAGCCGCCGGCATTGCCTATTGCGTCGCCTCCTCGGCGCGGGTGTCGAAGATGCACATCACGCTCGGCCAGACCGGGCTCCTGCCGCTGTTCGAGCATGCGATGTTCTCGTCCACCATGGTTTCCCGCGGCAAGCCGTTTCCGGACCTCTTCCTGCATGCGGCAAGGACGATGGGCTTCGCGCCGGCCGACTGCATCGTCATCGAGGACAGCGTCGCGGGAACCGAGGCGGGCATCGCCGCCGGCATGCGGGTGTTCTCCTACCACGCCGATCCGCTCTCCAACCGTGACGGCCTGGCGGCGGCCGGCGGCATCCTGTTCGACGACATGCGCGAACTCGCGAGCCTCGTGCCGATCCGCTGAAAGCACCGGCTGCGTACCTTAAGCGTCCGTGCTATCGTGCTTTTTTCCGGGGGTGCTTGTAGTGATTTCCATTTTATCGAGACTCCTGCTCGCGTGCCTGCTGCTGCCCTGTGCCTGGTCCGCGGCGCAAGCCCAGGCCGTCAGCTTTCCGGAGCTGAACAGCGCCATTCCCGGTCATCAGGACGTCACCTATCTCGACCTCGCGAAAATGGTCGTACCCGATCTCGCCGCCGGGGATGACGGTTTTTACAAGGGAAGCGCGCCCATCGAGGTGCGCCACATCCTTGGCGGCGATCAAGGCGGCTCGCCGCCCGAGACCATCAGCCTGCCGAACGCGGCGGTGCTTGCGATCAAGGCCGGTGGCAAGGACCGGCTGACGATGCTTTTCGACCTTGGCCAGGCGCAAGACAGCGCCGAAGGGTTTGCGGTGCTGGCGCTTTACGATCTTTCGGGCGAGCCGAAGCTGCTCGATGCCGTCAATGTCGGAACCGACCAGAACAGCTATTTTTTTTCGCGATCCTAGCAAGATCGCAATCGGTCCGGATGACGATGCCCTCATCACCATGAGCATGCATTTCAATTCGAACCAGGGTTATGTCAGCACGATCCTTATCCTCGTTCGCGACGACCGCTTCGAGCCTATCGATCAGATCAATACGTTCGACGAGAATGTCTGCGCCTACAAACGCACACAGGACCTGTCGTTCCAGACGCCCGGCAGCGAAAGACCTTATGGGGCGATCAAGGCGACGGTGAGCGACGTCACCAAGCCGAGCGGTGAAAGCTGCGACGAGGCGGCGCCGAAGGCTGCTTCGAATGACGTTTCCGTCACCTATTACTGGGAGGAGGCAAGGTCGCGTTACGTGCCGGATTCCGACGCCTTCGAGAAATTGGCAGCAGAGAACGCCAAACGCTTCTGAGCCAGACGCATTCGTTTGCCCGGTTCGAGCGACCGCGATAGATTTCCCTCACAACCCCGATCACGATTGAGGATCCGCCATGGACAAGGGCAAGATTTTTCGCGATCTGCATTCCTCCACCTTCGTCATGCCCAATCCCTGGGACGTAGGCACGACAAAGCTTCTTGCTTCGTTCGGTTTCAAGGCACTGGCGACGACCAGCGCCGGCTTCGCCTTCTCGCGCGGCCTGCCGGACGGCGCCGTGACGTTCGAGGCCATGATCCATCATTGCCGCGAGGTGACGGCGGCGACCGACCTGCCGGTTTCGGCCGATCTAGAGCGCGGCAAGGGCGACAGTCCGGAACAGGCCGCCGAGACCATTTTCGCGGCCGAAGCCGCCGGCCTTGCCGGCTGCTCGATCGAGGACCACACCGGCGACCCCGCCAACCCCATCTACGATTTCTCGCTGGCGACCGAACGCGTCGCGGCCGCGGTCGAGGCTGCCCGGGCGCTCAAGCACGATTTCGTCTTCACCGCGCGAGCCGAAAACTTCCTGTGGGGCAAGACCGATCTCGACGACACGATCAAGCGGCTGCAGGCCTTCGAAAAGGCCGGTGCCGACGTGCTCTACGCTCCCGGCATCGGCGACGTCGAAATGGTGCGCACGATCTGCTCGTCGGTGAGCCGGCCGGTCAATGTGATGGCCCGACCCGGTTTCACCATCGCCGATCTTGCCACGGCCGGCGTCAAACGCATTTCGCTCGGACCATGGCTGACCAATTTCGCCTATGGCATGCTGGAGACGGCGGCGCGCGAAATCCAGCAGGACGGCACTTTCGGCTTCACCCGGGCGGCCATGCCGTTCGGCAAGCTGCAGGCACTGTTTCGCAGCGGCGACACCGATTAAACCGGCAGCCGCGCCGAAACCGCTTTGTGCAGATGGACCATCATTGCGGCCGCGAAAAGCGGCGTCAGAAGGTTGAGCAGCGGCACGGCCAGGAACAGGGCAATGACCAGCCCGGCCAGGAACACCGTGCCGGCATGTTTGCGGCGCAGCGCCTTGGCCTCTGTCTCGGGGCGGAAGCGCATGGCGGCGAACTCGAAGAACTCCCGGCCGAGCAGATAGCCGTTGACGATGAAGAAAGCGGCAATGTTGATGCCCGGCACCAGAAGCAAGAGCAGCGCGACGATGTTGCCGAGGACCACCACGCCGAAGAATTTGACCGCCAGCACAAGCGACTGCAGCGCCGGCACGGCGCGGCCGGGCGGGTCGTTGGGATAGTCGGTGCGCTCGACCACTTCGGCAATATCGTCGAGGAACAGACCGGCGACGATCGCCGTCACCGGCGCGATGAGCAAGGCCAATCCCACAGCCAGAACGATACCGGCAATGATGCCGCCCAGCCATCCGGCCCAGGACGGCAGACCAGGCAGCAGCGTTTGCAGCCATGGCCAGGCCAGCCATTCGAGCAGGCTCTCCAGACCGAGCCAAAGCGCCAGCAGAGCGAGCAGCGTCAGCCCCAGCGTCTTCAGGAAGACGGCGCGGAATTCAGGCGAGAACAGGCGGCTGGCGGCGGCGCGGGCAGCGTCTAGGATCACGGCAGGTCCAAGCCCTTATCGAGAAACCACGTCCCCGAGATAGGCGGGCTTCTTCCCAGACGCAACCAAGCGCGTCGCGTCGACGCGCTTGGCTTTGCCTCGATGCATGTCGGTTATCCCAAAACCGCGTCACACGCGGGGCGACATGCATTTTCGCGCAAGCTTGACCTGCCGTGCCGGAATGGTCATCGCCGCGACGCCGGCGACGACGAAGGCCATGCCGGCCCAGGCCGTGGCCCCGAGGCTTTCGCCGAGGAAGACGGCGCCGATACCGACGCCGATCGGCACTCGCAGATAGGCCTGCGAGGTGGTGCCGACCGATCCCAGCGTGTGGATCAGGCGAAAATAGATGACGAAGGCCAGCGCCGTCGAGAAGACCGACAGGCCGAGCAGGGCCAGGATCGATGCGTCCGACGGCGCAAGCGTCCAGGGCCGGTCGACGATCAGGCTGAGCGGCACAAGCATCACCGCGCCGCAAAGCATCGAACCCGCGGCGGGTATCATCGGATCGAGGCCCTTGAAGCCGCGGCCGAAGATCGCCGCTCCCGCATAGGAGACCGTCGCGATGACGATCGCAAGCTGCGCCCACAATTGATGGCCAAGCCCGCCAAGTGCCTGCGTGCCGACGATGAGGCAGATGCCGACGATGCCGGCGCCGACGCCGACGAGCTTGCGCGTCGTGACCGGCTCATGGCGCGTGATCAATGCCGTCAGCAAGAAGGTAAAGATCGGCGACGTCGAATTGAGGATGGTGGCAAGGCCGGCATCGACCGAGCGCTCGGCGGCGGCGATCAGCGTGAACGGCACGACGCTGTTGAGACAGGCCTGGAAGGTGAACCGACGCCATGTCGCCGCATCCCCAGGCATGGCAAGGCCGCGCCAGCGGATGACAGCGAGGAGAATAGCCCCGGCGATCAGCGTCCGGGCCGCGATGAAGGTCACCGGCGGGATCGTCTCGACGCCGATCTTGATGAAGGTATAGGAAGCGCCCCATAGCACCGCCAGGACGCCGAGCAGCGCGAGGTCGGTGGACATTTCGGTCTTTTCGGACATTTCTGCCTTCCGTTGCGGGGAACGCTCCGCTTTGCTTTTTGCGCAATTCCGGACGGAAGGCGACGGCGGGTCGCCGAACCTAACCGCCACGCATTTTTTCTGGAATTGCTTCTAGCCCATGGCGGCGCGGAAATGTTTCGATCGCCGCGAAACCATAGCGGGGAAAGCTACAGTCGATATAGGCCAGTTCGATGCGAACGCTGCCGCAGCCGGCGAACGATCGGCGCCGAGGTCGGCGTTACGGAAGGCGATGACGATTTTCAGGGTAGGCAAAGCAGCGCCAAGTCGCTAGACCCGCGCCCGGCCGGCATGCCAGATAGCCGGGGCAGTCCTTGGCGGAGATTTTGATGTCGGAATATGACGTGCTTTGCATCGGCAATGCCATTGTCGACATCATCGCGCAGTGCGACGAAGCCTTTCTCGAGACCAACGGCATCATCAAGGGGGCGATGAACCTCATCGACGCCAGGCGCGCCGAATTGCTTTACAGCCGCATGGGGCCGGCGATCGAGGCTTCCGGCGGCAGCGCCGGCAACACGGCGGCCGGCGTCGCCAGTCTCGGCGGGCGGGCAGCCTTCTTCGGCAAGGTGTCGAACGACGCGCTGGGCGACATCTACACCCATGACATTCACGCCCAGGGCGTTGCGTTCGACACCAAGCCGCTCGCGGGCGAACCGCCGACCGCGCGCTCGATGATCTTTGTCACTCCCGATGGCGAGCGTTCGATGAACACCTATCTCGGCGCCTGCGTCGAACTTGGCCCCGAGGATGTCGAGGCCGACAAGGCCGCCGGCGCCAAGGTGACCTATTTCGAAGGCTATCTGTGGGATCCGCCGCGCGCCAAGGAAGCGATCCGGCAGACCGCCAGGCTCGCGCATGCGGCAGGCCGCGAGGTTTCGATGACGCTGTCGGATTCCTTCTGCGTCGACCGCTACCGCGACGAGTTCCTCGAGCTGATGCGGTCGGGCACCGTCGACATCGTCTTTGCCAACAGTCACGAGATCAAATCGCTCTACCAGACCGCCTCTTTCGAGGAGGCGCTCGCCGCCATCCGCAAGGATTGCAAAATAGCCGCCGTCACCCGTTCCGAAAAAGGATCGGTTATCGTGCGCGGCGACGAAACCGTCACCATCGAGGCGACGAGGATCAAGGAACTCGTCGACACGACCGGCGCCGGCGACCTTTATGCCGCCGGCTTCCTCTACGGCTATACGAGCGGGCGCAGCCTCAAGGATTGCGGCGATCTCGGTTCGCTGGCCGCCGGGCTGGTGATCCAGCAGATCGGCCCGCGTCCGCGCCAGAACCTGCGCCGCGAGGCCGAGCAGGTCGGGCTGCTTTAGAATTACCGAGCAGGCAACGACGATTCTGGCTTCGGAATCCCGCGGAAAGACGTGCCGTTGCGTCACCATCAACAGCCTTTCAACAAAGCCGGCTGTCGCGGACCTGTCACGTTCGGCTTCTAGAACGCAAAATGAGGCGTTCCGTGACTGACATTTCGGCGCGCCCAATCAGGGGTGTAAAGATGCAAGCCAGCAAGCAGCCGGGCCGCGGTGCCTGTTGTCGTCGCGATTTTTGCTTTCCGCTATAGATTTTCAGCAACCGCCAGCGCTTGGGAGGAGCGCGGGCCACAAGATAGATGCATGACCAGATTCCAGAGCCCGTCTGAAGGGATTTCACAAGAGGCCTTGGCAGGCCTGGTGGCCGAAGCCGTGCAACAGGCGCTGATGCAGCATGGTGTCCTGCTGGACGCCGAGGTGCTGGTGTCGGCCAGCAAGGTCGCCGGCCATATGGCTGCGGCCCTTCCCTTCCTGCCACAAGGACAGCGCCTCGCGGTCGGCTCCTTCAAGGGCGAGTGGAGCGGCCTTGCTTCCGATTTTTTCCGCATGATGGCAGAGAGGATCGCGAGCGGCGGCTCGTCCATATCCGTCCCCGCCTTTGAGCGCGTGTTGCCAAAGCCGGAAACGGGAAGGACGATCACCGAGCGAGCCGCGGAACTCCAGTCGATGCTGATCGAGGATTGGGCCGGCGAGGTCGCCGGCTCGACCTATCTGGAAGAGAAGCTCCGCATCCCGCGCTCCACGCTGCATCGCTGGCAAAGACGCGGCGAGGTGGTTGCCCTGCGCAAGGGCGGCCGCAAGCATGTCTTCCCCTTGGCCCAATTCATCGACGGCAGGCCGGTTCCGGGCATCAGCGGCGTGCTCTCGGCGATCGCCAATCCAAGGCTTGCGTGGTTCTGGCTGAGCCGGCCCTCGCCCGAGCTCTACGGCCGCATCCCCATCGAGATGTTGCGGGAAGACATAGTCGAGGACGTGGTCCGCGCCGCCCGGATGCTGCCCTGAACCGAGTCTCCGGGAGTCATTTTTCGCGTTGTTCGGATCTAAGCTTAGCCGGCGAACGTGTTGTCATAAATCTGTAATATTGGCACATTTGGCACGTTTTCATGCAGCTCTGCACGTTTCTATTGTATAGATTGTGCAATATGTGCCGTTTTTACAAATATATGACGTGATATTTGGGCAACAAGACCTTTCTAAGAGTCAGAAAGCCGCCTTTCAGACACAATCTCTGTTGTACGTGACGGCCGATTAAGCCATGTCCAAGGCGAAGAAGCGGCGCCGGTGCGCGTACTTTTTCAACGATGGGGACGGGGGTGGCAAAAGCCGAACGGCATGTCAGGCCTGTCTTGAACCTTTGACTGGAGATTCAAGAAAATGAACATCAAGAGCCTTCTTCTCGGCTCCGCTGCGGCTCTGATCGCAGTTTCGGGCGCCCGCGCCGCCGACGCGGTCACCGTCGCCGAGCCGGAACCGGCCGAATACGTCAAGATCTGCGACGTCTACGGCGCCGGCTACTTCTACATTCCCGGCACCGAGACCTGCCTCCGCATCGGCGGTTATATCCGCTATGACGCTGGCTTCGGCGACGTCGGCACATTCGACGGCGCCAAGGACATCGATCGACAAGACGGCGGCGATAACAAGACCTGGAGGAAAAACACCCGTTTCAACCTGAAGACCTGGACCGGCCAGGAGACCGAACTCGGCACATTGAAGACCTACACCGAGACCCGCTTCAACTTCGGCAATGGCGCCGGCGTGAATGGGGCTGGTGACGCCGTCGACAATCCGGCCGTCAACAAGTCTGTTACGCTGAACTTCGCTTGGATCCAGCTCGGCGGCCTGCGTGTCGGTAAAGATGAGACGCCTTACGATCAGTTCATCGGTTACGCCGGTAACGTCGTGCAGGATACGATCATCCCCTACGGCATCAAGGACACCAATGTCGTCAGCTACTATTTCGACGCCGGCAGCGGGTTCTCGGGCGTGATCTCGCTCGAAGAAGGCTCCGACACCACCGGCGCAACCGCAATTCATGGCACCATTGACAGCTACGTTCCCAACGTCGTCGGTGGCTTGAAGTATAAGGGCGACTGGGGCGCGATCACCGGGGTCGTCGCTTATGACAGCTCCTATGAGGAAGTTGCAGGCAAGGTTCGCCTCGACGTGAACGTCACCAAGGAACTGTCGTTGTTCGTCATGGGCGGCTACGGCACCGATGACAACTTCAACGATGCCAGTTTGGCTCTCCCCGCGCATGGCCGCGGCTTCTATAAGCCTTGGGGCGGCAACTGGGCGGTCTGGGGTGGCGGCACCTACAAGTTCAACGAAAAGACCGCGTTCAACCTCCAGGTTTCGGCTGATGACGACAAGAACGCCGCCGTTGCTGCAAACGTAGCTTATACGATCGTTCCTGGCTTCACGATCACGACCGAAGTCGACTATGTTCACGACGGCAAGTTCGGCGACGTCGATGATTTCAACTGGACCAGGGCCGACAAGAAGAATAGCTGGGGTGGCATCGTGCGCTTCCAGCGCAACTTCTAATCGAAGCTGCCGATCAAGCAGAAGGCCCGCGGCGATGCCGCGGGCCTTTTGCATTGGTTCAAGTGAAGAAACCGGCGCACCGCACGTGCGTCAATTCCCAGCAGTGTAGGCCGCGATGGCCGCCATGTTGACGATATCCGAGTCCTTGGCGTTGAGCGAGACGATCTGGACCGGCTTGTTGAGGCCGACGAGCAGCGGGCCGATGACGGTCGAGCCGCCGAGCTCCTGCAGCATCTTGGTCGAGATCGAAGCCGAGTGAAATGCCGGCATGATCAGCACATTGGCGGGGCCGGTGAGCCGGATGAACGGATACTGCGCCATGGCACGCGGGTTCAGCGCCACGTCGGCCGCCATCTCGCCGTCATACTCGAAGTCGACACGGCGCTTGTCGAGGATGCGCACCGCCTCCTGCACGCGCTCCGAGCGCTCGCCCTGCGGATGGCCAAAGGTGGAATAGGCCAGCATGGCGAGCCTCGGCTCATAACCCATGCGGCGGGCGAAACCGGCCGCCTCCTCGGCAATGTCGGCGATCTGCTCGGCATTAGGCATGTCGTGCACGGCAGTGTCGGCGACCAGAACCGTCCTGCCGCGCGCGAGCACGATCGACACGCCGATGACGCGGTGGCCGGGCTTGGCGTCAATGATGCGGCGCACGTCGTCGAGCGCCGTCGAATAGTTGCGGGTCACACCCGTGACGATGCCTTCGGCATCGCCCAGCGCCACCATGCAGGCGGCGAAGTGGTTGCGGTCGTTGTTGATCAGGCGCTGACAGTCGCGGAACAGAAAACCCTTCCGCTGCATGCGCTCGTAGAGATAGTCGGTGTAGATGCCGTTGCGGCGCGACAGCCTGGCATTGATGATCTCGAGGCCCGGCTTGTTTAGGTCGATGCCGGCATTCCTGGCATTGTCCTTGATGACGTCGTCGCGGCCGAGCAGGATCGCCGTGCCGAGTTTCTGGTTCACATAGGAAACGGCGGCGCGCATCACCTGCTCCTCCTCGCCCTCGGCGAAGACGATGCGCTTGGGCTGGCGGCGCACGCGGTCGTAGATGCGCTGCAAGGTGGAAGCGATCGGGTCGCGGCGGGCGGACAGTTCCTGCGCGTAGCGGTCGAGGTCGAGGATCGGCTTGCGGGCAACGCCGGATTCCATCGCGGCCTTCGCCACCGCCAGCGGGATCGCCGAGATGAGGCGCGGATCGAACGGCACCGGGATGATGTAGTTGGGGCCGAATTTCGGCCGGTTGCCCTGATAGGCGGCGGCGACATCGTCCGGCACGTCCTGACGCGCCAGCTCGGCCAGCGCGCGTGCGGCGGCGATCTTCATCTCGTCATTGATGGTGGTGGCGCGCACATCCAGCGCGCCCCGGAAGATATAGGGGAAGCCGAGCACATTGTTGACCTGGTTCGGATAGTCCGAACGGCCGGTGGCCATGATGGCGTCGGTGCGGATCTCGGCCACTTCCTCCGGCGTGATCTCCGGATCGGGATTGGCCATGGCGAAGATGATCGGATTCTTCGCCATGGATTGCACCATGGCGGGAGTGAGCATGCCCTTGGCGGACAGGCCGAGGAAGACGTCGGCGCCATCCAGCGCTTCGGCGAGACTGCGCAAATCGGTCTTGACCGCATGTGCCGACTTCCACTGGTTCATGCCTTCGGTGCGGCCCTGGAAGACCACGCCCTTGGTGTCGCACAGGATGACGTTTTCGGGCGGGAAGCCCATCGCCTTCATCAGCTCGATGCAAGCGATGCCTGCTGCGCCGGCGCCGTTGCAAACCATCTTCGTGGTCTTCATGTCGCGGCCGGTGATCTCCAGCGCGTTGATCAGCCCGGCGGCCGAGATGATCGCTGTGCCGTGCTGGTCGTCATGGAAGACGGGAATGTCCATCAGCTCGCGCAGCCGCTGCTCGATGATGAAGCACTCCGGCGCCTTGATGTCCTCGAGATTGATGCCACCGAAGGAAGGCCCAAGGAAGCGCACGCAATTGATGAACTCGTCGGCGTCTTCGGTCGCCACTTCGAGGTCGATGGAATCGACATCGGCGAAGCGCTTGAACAGCACCGCCTTGCCCTCCATCACCGGCTTGGAGGCCAGCGCGCCGAGATTGCCGAGACCGAGAATGGCGGTGCCGTTGGAGATAACGGCGACCATGTTGCCGCGCGTCGTGTAGTCGAAAGCACGGCTCGGATCCTCGGCGATGGCGCGCACAGGAACGGCGACGCCGGGCGAATAGGCGAGGCTCAGATCACGTTGCGTCGCCATCGGCTTGGTGGCGACGATCTCCAGCTTGCCGGGCCGTCCCATGGCGTGGAATTCCAGCGCCTCCTCGGGACTGACGGAGGGGCCGCTGCTCTCGGTTTTCCTGGCCATGATGCTTTTGGTTTCCTCACCTGTGCGGCACCGCTTGGGACGGGTGCTTTCCTTTGGAATTCCAGGACTAAGGCCACAGGCGACGGCTGTAAACCGGCAAGCGCGGCAAAGCCGCTTCAACATGGACAGTGCCGTCAGGGACAATGATCCGCCGTCCTGGACCGGGCAATCTCGCGGGCGTGCTCGCGCACAGTTGCCAGCTTTCCCCTGCTTTTCGCACCATCCGCATTAAACCGGGCTGCCACTTCTGCTAGCGTCCGTGCATGAACATGCACATGCCGACAGACAACGACGCCCGGGAGACGACGACCCCTGCGCCGGCCACCGGCGGCGTCACGCCGATGATGGAGCAATATATCGAGATCAAGGCGGCGAATCCGGATTCGCTGCTCTTCTACCGCATGGGCGATTTCTACGAGCTGTTCTTCGACGATGCGGAGAAGGCGAGCCAGGCGCTCGGCATCGTTCTGACCAGGCGCGGCAAGCATCAGGGCCACGACATCCCGATGTGCGGCGTGCCGGTTCACGCCGCGGACGATTATCTGCAGAAGCTGATCGCGCAAGGCTTCCGCGTCGCTGTTTGCGAGCAGATCGAGGATCCGGCCGAAGCCAAGAAACGCGGCTCAAAATCGGTGGTGCGTCGCGACGTGGTGCGGCTGGTCACGCCCGGCACCATCACCGAGGACAAGCTGCTCGCGCCCTCGGAATCGAGCTTCCTGATGGCGCTCGGCCGCGTGAAGGGCGGCGGCGCGGCGACCAGCCAGGCCGGCTTTGCGCTGGCCTGGATCGACATTTCGACCGGCGCCTTCCGCGTCGCCGAAACGAGCGCCGAGCGGCTGCTTGCCGATATCTTCCGCGTCGACCCGCGGGAGCTGATCGTCGCCGAGCCGGTTTTCCACGACCCGGAGTTGCGGCCGGTCTTCGACGTTCTCGGCCGCGTCGCCAATCCGCAGCCGCCGTCGCTGTTCGATTCGGCTTCCGCCACGGGACGCATCGCGCGCTTCTTCGAGGTCGCGACGCCGGACAGTTTCGGTACCTTCTCGCGCGCCGAGCTGTCGGCGATCTCGGGCGCCATCGCCTATGTCGAAAAGACACAGAAGGCGGAGCGGCCGCCGCTGTCGCGGCCGGAGCGCGAGGAGCAGGGCTCGACCCTTTTCATCGATCCGGCGACGCGCGCCAATCTGGAACTGCTGCGCACGCTCTCCGGCAGCCGCGACGGCTCGCTGTTCAAGGCGATCGACCGCACGGTGACGGGCGGCGGCGCGCGCTTGCTCGCCGACCGGCTGATGGCGCCGCTGGCCGATCCGGCGGCAATCGCGGCGCGACTGGATTCGGTCTCCTTCTTCCGCTCCGAGACGCGGCTCTGCCAGGGTCTGCGGGCGAGCCTCAAAAACGTCGCCGACATGCCGCGCGCGCTGTCCAGGCTGGCGCTCAACCGCGGCGGCCCGCGCGATCTTGGGGCGCTGCGCGCCGGCTTCGAGGCGGCGGGCGCCATCGCCCAATTGTTCGCGGCGGCCAACCTGCCCGCCGAACTCTCCGCGGCACTGGCCGCAATCAACGCCTTGCCCGAGGCGCTTGCCCGTCACCTCAGCGAGGCGCTGGACGACGAGCTGCCGCTGATCAAGCGCGACGGCGGCTTCGTGCGCACCGGCTATCATGCCGAGCTCGACGAGATGCGGGCGCTGCGCGACGAATCGCGAAAAGTGATCGCCGGGCTGGAGCGCTCGCTGATCGAGGAGACCGGCATCCGCTCACTGAAGATCCGGCACAACAATGTGCTCGGCTATTACATCGAGGTCACCGCCAACCACCACTCGATCATGACCGGAAGCGACGCCGCCAAGGCGCGCTTCATCCATCGCCAGACCATGGCCAACGCCATGCGCTTCACCACGACGGAGCTGGCGGAACTGGAATCGAAGATCGCCAATGCCGCCGACCGGGCGCTCAGCATCGAGCTCGCCGCCTTCGACCGGCTGACGGCGGAAGTGGTGGGCGAGGCCGAACGGATCCGCGCCGGTGCCGACGCGCTTGCGGTGCTGGATGTGTCAGCAGCATTGGCGCTCTTGTCCGAAAGCGAGGGCTGGTGCCGGCCGCTGGTGGATTCGAGCCTCGCCTTCGACATTGCCGGCGGGCGCCACCCGATGGTCGAACAGGCGCTCAGGCGTTCCGGCGAAGGGCCGTTCGTCGCCAATGATTGCGACTTGTCGCCGGAAGACGGCACCAAGGCCGGCGCGATCTGGCTGCTCACCGGCCCCAACATGGGCGGTAAGTCGACCTTCCTCAGGCAAAACGCGCTGATCGCCATCCTTGCCCAGACCGGCTCCTTCGTGCCGGCTAAAAGCGCTCACATCGGGGTCGTCGACCGGCTGTTCTCGCGCGTGGGCGCCTCGGACGACCTGGCGCGGGGACGCTCGACCTTCATGGTCGAGATGGTCGAGACGGCGGCGATCCTCAACCAGGCGGGCGAGCGGGCGCTGGTCATCCTCGACGAGATCGGCCGCGGCACGGCAACTTTCGATGGCCTGTCGATCGCTTGGGCGGCGGTGGAGTACCTGCACGAGAAGAACCGCTGCCGGGCGATCTTCGCCACGCATTTCCACGAGATGACGGCGCTGGCGGGCAAGCTCCCCCGGCTCCACAACGTCACCATGCGGGTCAAGGAATGGGAAGGCGACGTCGTCTTCCTGCACGAGGTCGGCAAGGGTGCGGCCGACCGGTCCTACGGCGTGCAAGTGGCGCGGCTCGCCGGCCTGCCCGAAGCCGTCGTCGCCCGCGCCAAGGAGGTGCTGCATCAGCTTGAGGAAGGCGAGGTTTCGGGCAAGACCAACCGGCTGGTCGATGATTTGCCGCTGTTTTCGGTGGCGGTAAAGCGCGAAACGCCAAAGCCGGTCAAGAGCGACGCGCTTGGAGAAGCGCTTGGCGCGATCAATCCCGACGAGATGACGCCGCGCGAGGCGCTGGAAGCGCTGTACAGGCTGAAGGGGTTGGCGACTAAGCAGTAGCATCGGACCTGCCATTGACTCATTGTACCAGTCGGTACAATGTCGGTTATCGATAACCGAAGCCGACAGGAGATCTCATGAGCCGTCCGCCATTGCCGCCCTTCACGGCCGAAACGGCAGCGCAAAAGGCGCGCCTTGCAGAGGATGCCTGGAACAGCCGCGACCCGGAGCGGGTTTCGCTTGCCTATACCGAGGACAGCATCTGGCGGAACCGGGCTGAATTCATCTCAGGCCGCGGCGAGATCGTCGGCTTCCTCAAGCGCAAATGGGCGCGCGAGCTGGACTATCGCCTGATCAAGGAGGTGTGGACCTGGAACGACAACCGCATCGCGGTGCGCTTTGCCTATGAATGGCGCGACGACAGCGGCCATTGGTTCCGCTCCTACGGCAACGAGAACTGGGAGTTCGACGACGCTGGACTGATGCGCCGGCGCGTGGCGAGCATCAACGACCTGCCGATCGCCGAGAGCGAGCGCAAATATCGTTGGCCGCTCGGCCGCCGGCCGGATGATCATCCCGGTCTTTCGGAGCTCGGGCTCTAAAGCATGATCCCGAAAAGTGTGAAGCGGTTTTTTGCTTCGCTGACCTTCGGTTCGGAAAAGATCATGATTAAACAAGAAGGCTGAGCCAGCATGCGACGGATCGCTCCGGATCGCGACCGGTTGCTGGGGATCGTTGCCGAGGTTTTCCGCGAGCATGGCTATGAGGGTGCCAGCTTGTCCCTGATCGGCGAGGCGACGGGGCTCGGCAAGGGAAGCCTCTACCATTTCTTTCCCGGCGGCAAGGAAGAGATGGCGGGAGCCGTTATTGCCCACATCAACGGCTGGTTCGAGGATAATGTCTTCGCACCGTTGCGCGACAGCGCCGATCCGTTGGCCGGGATCGAGCAGATGCTCGCGGCGACAGACAGCTATTTCCGCTCGGGACGGCGCGTTTGCCTCATCGGCGCCTTCGCGCTGGACGAATCGCGCGACCTTTTCGCCGACCAGATCAGAAGCTATTTCGGCCGCTGGGTCACGCATCTCGCCGATACGCTGGAGCGATCCGGACATCCACCGGGCGAAGCCAGCGCGCTCGCCGAGGAGGCCGTCGCCGCCATACAGGGCGCACTCACGCTTGCCCGCGCCGCCAATGATACCGATCTGTTTTCCCGCGCCTTGCGAAGGATCCGCAAGCGGCTGGGCGTGCCGGTAAGCGGCTAGATCATTTCCAATCCGCGCTTGCGTGTCGGCGGCGGGAAGGCGCGGTCGAGATCGGCGAAATCTTCCGCCGTCAGAGCGATGTCGAGCGCGGCGGCGTTCTGGCGGACGTGCTCCTGGCGGCCGGCTTTGGGAATGGCGATGACGCCCGGCTGCGCCATCGCCCAGGCGAGCGCGACCTGCGCGGCCGTGGCGCTGTGGCGAGCAGCGACGGCCTCCAGCCGGGCATTGCGCGCCAGCGCGCCCTGCTCCACCGGCGAATAGGCCATCAGTGGTATGCCGCGCTCCGCGCACCACGGGGCCAGATCGAATTCGGGGCCGCGCCGGGAAAGGTTGTAGAGCACCTGATTGGTCTGGACATTGCCGCCGGACGGCAGACCGACAAGGTCCTCCATCTCATCGGTGTCGAAATTGCTGACGCCCCAGTGGCGGACCTTGCCTTCGGCCTTCAGGGCCTCGAAGGCTTCAACGGTTTCGGACAGCGGCACGCTGCCCGGCCAGTGCAGCAGATAGAGATCGATGCGGTCGGTGGCGAGCCGCTTCAGGCTGGCCTCACAGGCGCGTTTCACGCCGGCGCGCGAGGCGTTGGAGGGCAGCACCTTGGAGACCAGGAAGGTCTCGTCGCGCCGCCCGGCTACGGCTTCCGCCACAACTTCCTCGGCGCCCCCGCCGGCATACATTTCGGCGGTGTCGATCAGGGTGATGCCAAGATCGAGCCCGAGCTTCAGCGCCGCGACCTCATCGGCGCGGCGGCGCCGGTCCTCGCCCATCTTCCAGGTGCCTTGGCCCAGCACCGGAACGGCTTCGCCGGATGGCAGCTTCAGAGTTCTGATCGACGAGGGCATGGCTTTCTCCGCGTGAGGACGGATCGCAGCACAGCCGTGGCCGGAAATCCAGACTGAAGCTCGTGCTGCCCGGATTTCCTGGAATGGCTAGTTCGCCGGGTGCTTGGCGAGCCAGTCCTGCATCTGCTTGATCTCGGCCTCCTGGGCCGTGACCACGCCTTCGGCGAGCTTGCGGATTTCGGGGTCCTTGCCGTTGGCGATCACCACCTTGGCCATGTCGATGGCGCCCTGATGATGCGGGATCATGCCGCGGACGAAGTCGACATCGGCATTGCCGGTGTATTTGATCGCCATGTCCTTGTGCATCTTCTTCATCGCCGCCTCATAGCCCGTAGTGGCCGGGCTCTGGGCGCCCATCGCCATCTTGGACATGTCGTGCTTCATCTCCTCGGACGAGGCCGGCACGCTTTCGAGGAAGACGGCAAGCAGCATTCCGGCCGCCATCAAAAGCAGCACGATTTTCTTGGCCAGGGTCATTCAGGTCTCCTTGTGATTGAGGTTCGTATCTGGGGGCTTTGCTCAAAGTTTCAACGTCCTCAGCCGCAACGCGTTGCCGATCACCGAGACCGATGAGAGGCTCATCGCCGCCGCCGCAATCATCGGCGACAGCAACGTGCCGGTGAGCGGATAGAGCACGCCGGCGGCGACCGGCACGCCGAGCACGTTGTAGAGGAAGGCGAAGAACAGGTTCTGGCGGATGTTGCGGATCGTCGCCTGAGCCAGCGTGCGCGCCCTGACGATGCCGTTCAAGTCGCCCTTGACCAGCGTGATCCCGGCGCTTTCGACCGCGACGTCGGCGCCGGTGCCCATGGCGATGCCGACATCGGCGGCGGCCAGCGCCGGCGCATCGTTGACGCCGTCACCGGCCATGGCGACGACAGCGCCTTTGCCGCGCAACTCTTCTACCAGCACGCCCTTGCCGTCCGGCAGCAGGCCGGCACGGATATCGTCGATGCCGAGTCTGCCGGCGATGGCTTTCGCCGTGCGCTCATTGTCGCCAGTGGCCATGATGATCCTCAGGCCCTTGTCATGCAGCGCCTTGATCGCCTCGGCCGTCGTTGCCTTTACGGGATCGGCGACGGCGACGATGCCGGCGAAGCTGCCATCGACGGCCACGAACATGGCCGTCTTGCCGTCGGCCTGCAACGCCTCGGCATTGGCCGCCGGCGTTCCGACGCCGAGATCCGTCATCATCGCCGCATTGCCGAGCGCGACCTTCCGGCCCGACACTGTGCCCGAAACGCCCTTGCCGGTGACGGCTTCGAAATCGGTCGCGTCGGCCAGCTTCAGGCCGCGCGCGGTGGCGCCCTCGACGATCGCCTCGGCCAGCGGATGCTCCGAACCCTTTTCGAGCGCGGCGGCGAGGCCCAGCAGTTCGTTCTCCTCGATCTCCCCGGCCGCAACGACGTCGGTCAGCCGCGGCCTGCCCTCAGTCAGCGTTCCGGTCTTATCGACGATCAGCGTGTCGACGGCGGCGAAGCGCTCGAGCGCCGCGGCTTCCTTGATCAGCACGCCGGCATGCGCGCCGCGCCCGGTCGCGGTCATGATCGACATCGGTGTGGCAAGGCCAAGCGCGCAAGGGCAGGCGATGATCAGCACCGACACCGCCGAGACTATGGCGAAGATCAGGCTGGGCTCGGGACCGACGAAGGCCCAGGCGATGAAGGCAATGACGGCCACCAGCACGACGGCCGGGACGAAATAGAAGGACACGCGGTCGGCCAGGCCCTGGATCGGCGCGCGCGAGCGCTGCGCCTTGGCGACCAGTTCGACGATGCGCGACAGCGTGGTTTCGGCGCCGACCTTCTCGGCGCGCATGACCAGCGAACCGTTCTTGTTCAGCGTGCCGCCGGTGAGCATGTCGCCTTCCGTCTTTTCGACCGGCAGCGGTTCGCCGGTGATCATGGATTCGTCGATCGCCGAGCGGCCCTCCAGCACAATGCCGTCGACCGGCACCGCGTCGCCGGGACGGATGCGAAGCCGATCTCCGGTCTTGACGCCGTCGAGCGGCACGTCCTTCTCGGAGCCGTCGGCGCCGATTAGCCGCGCCGTCTTCGGCGCAAGATCGAGCAGGGCGCGAATGGCCGAGCCGGTGCGTTCGCGGGCGCGCAGCTCCAGCACCTGGCCGAGAAAGACCAGCGCGACGATGACGGCGGCGGCCTCGAAATAGACCGGAACCGCTCCGTCATGGCCACGGAACTGATGCGGGAAGACGTCCGGGAACAGCGTCGCTACGACGCTGAAGAAATAGGCAGCACCCACACCCAGCGAGATCAGCGTCCGCATATTCGGGCTGCGGTTGAGGATCGATTCCCAGCCGCGATGGAAGAACGGGAACGCCGCCCACAACACCACGGGGCTCGCCAGCGCCAGCTCGCCCCAAGTCTTCGTACGGCCGTCGATGAGGTTCTCGAAGCTGAAGCCCAGCATCGGAGCCATGGCGACGATCAGGAGCGGCACGGAAAGCACCGCGCTGACCCAGAAGCGGCGCGTGAAATCGATCAGCTCGGGGTTCGGGCCTTCGTCGCCTGACGGCACACCCATCGGCTCCAGCGCCATGCCGCAGATCGGGCAAGAGCCGGGCTTGTCGCGAACGATCTCGGGATGCATCGGGCAGGTATATTGCGTGCCCTTCGGCATCGGCTGCGGCTCGGGTCGGCCGGCAACATATTTTGCCGGCTCCGCCTCGAACTTGCCCTTGCAACCGGCGGAGCAGAAATAGAAGCCCTGCCCTTCATGACGGAGGAAGTGCTTCGCGCTCGCCCGATCGACGCTCATGCCGCAGACGGGATCGGTGGCCGTCAGGTAGCTCTCAGGCTCGGCCTGGAATTTCGTGCGGCAGCGCTCGCTGCAGAAATGCAACGTCCGGCCGCCATGCTCGACCGCCGGCTTGCCGGCCGCCGGATCGACGGTCATGCCGCAGACAGGGTCGCGAATCACCGCGTCGGCGGCCTTGCTGTTCTTGCCGGAGCAGCAGGTGCCGCCATGCGCATGATGGTGGTGATGGTCGGAATGGGTCATCAGCAATGCCTCGGAATTTTCGAATTGAGGCGGAGGTAGTCCTTCCAGTTACTGGAAGGTCAAGGGCCGGTTTCGACTTTTGAAAAAATCGGCCGGGCGATTGCGGTTCACGCCTCTGCATGACGGCAATCGCGACCGCCAGCCCCCATACACAGCGCCGCGAAAACAGGCTATAGACGCCGCCGAATGGCAAAGATTTCCCTGAAACTCGACGAAATCATCGATGGCGACGCCTTGCGCCGCGACCTGACCGCGCTGACGGCGGCGAGCGCCGGCGACGGCTCGAGCCCGGCGGTTCGCACCGCCGTCCTCCAATTGCTCAAGAGCAGGCTGGCAGAGGGCCGCAGGATCGCCGAGGCCATGCTCAAGCAGGATGGCGGCGGCAATGCCTGCGCCGAGCGGCTCTCGCATCTGATGGATGAGCTGATCCGGGCGCTCTATGATTTCGCCGCCACCCATGTCTACCGGGTCAAGAACCGGTCCGCGGCCGAGCGCATGGCGGTCGTGGCCGTCGGCGGCTATGGCCGCGGCACGCTGGCGCCGGGCTCCGACATCGATCTGCTTTTCCTCTTGCCCTACAAGCAGACGCCGTGGGGCGAGCAGATCGTCGAATACATGCTCTACATGCTGTGGGACATGGGGCTGAAGGTCGGCCACGCAACCCGCAACATCGAAGAGTGCCTCAGGCTCTCGCGCAGCGACATCACCATTCGCACCTCGATCCTGGAGGCCCGTTTCCTGTGGGGCGAACGCAAGCTCTATGACGAGTTGCTCACCCGCTTCGACCATGAAGTGGTGCGCACGACCGGGCCGGAATATGTCCAGGCCAAGCTTGCCGAGCGCGACGAGCGCCACGCCAAGGCCGGCGAAAGCCGATACCTGGTCGAGCCCAACGTCAAGGACGGCAAGGGCGGGTTGCGCGACCTGCAGACGCTGTTCTGGATCGGCAAATATTTCTATCGCGTGCGCACCGGCGCGGAGCTGGTCGAGAAAGGCGTCTTCACCGAGGCCGAGTACCGCGAGTTCCAGAAGGCCGAGGATTTTCTCTGGGCGGTGCGCTGCCACATGCATTTCCTCACCGGCAAGGCGGAAGAGCGGCTGCATTTCGACATCCAGCGCGAGATCGCCGAGCGGCTGGGCTACACGACGCATCCCGGCCTGTCGGCCGTCGAGCGCTTCATGAAGCACTATTTCCTCGTCGCCAAGGATGTCGGCGACCTCACCCGCATCTTCTGCGCGGCGCTCGAGGAAGAGCAGGCCAAGCATGTGCCAGGCTTCAACCGCATCTTTCTCACCTTCCAGCGGCGCAAGCGCAAGCTTGCCGGCACCTCCGACTTCATCGTCGACAATCACCGCATCAACATCGCCGACGACAGCGTGTTCGAGCGCGACCCGGTCAATCTCTTGCGGCTGTTCTGGTTCGCGGACAAGCACGGGCTGGAGTTCCACCCCGACGCGCTGAAGCTGCTTACCCGTTCGCTCGGTCTGGTCAACAAGTCGCTCCGGCGCGACGAGGAAGCCAACCGGCTGTTCCTCGACATATTGACCTCGGACCGCAACGCAGAGCTCAACCTGCGGCGCATGAACGAGGCTGGCTTGCTCGGCCGGCTGATCCCCGATTTCGGCAAGATCGTCGCCATGATGCAGTTCTCGATGTATCACCACTATACGGTGGACGAGCATCTGATCCGCTGCATCGGCGTGCTGGCCGAGATCGAGCGCGGCCACGGCGCCAAGGTACATCCGCTGTCGCATTCGCTGATGCCGGGACTGAAGAAGAGCCGCGAGGCGCTCTATGTCGCCGTGCTGCTGCACGACATCGCCAAGGGCCGGCCTGAGGACCATTCGGAGGCCGGCGCCCGAATTGCCCGGCGCATCTGCCCGCATATGGGGCTGTCGGCGGCCGACACAGAGACCGTGGCGTGGCTGGTCGAGAACCACCTGGTGATGTCGATGACGGCGCAGACGCGCGACCTCAACGACCGCAAGACGATCGAGGATTTCGCCTCGATCGTGCAATCGGTCGAGCGACTGAAGCTGCTTTTGATCCTCACCGTCTGCGACATCCGCGGTGTCGGGCCGGGTGTTTGGAACGGCTGGAAGGGACAATTGCTGCGCACGCTTTATTTCGAGACCGAGCTGCTCTTGACCGGCGGCTTCTCCGAAGTGTCGCGCGCCGAACGTACGACGGCCGCGCGCGAACGGTTGGCGGAGGCGCTGGCCGCCTGGCCGGCGAAAGAGCGCAAGCGCTATGTCGCCCAGCACTACGAAAACTATCTGCTGACCGTCGACCTGCCGGATCAACTGCGCCATGCCGAATTCATCCGCGAGGCGGATGCGGCGGGCAAGAAGCTCGCCACCATGGTCAAGACGCATGAATTCGAAGCGGTGACCGAGATCACCGTGCTGGCGCCCGACCATCCGCGCCTGCTGTCGATCATCGCCGGAGCCTGTGCCGCGGCCGGCGGCAACATCGTCGACGCGCAGATCTTCACCACTTCCGACGGGCGCGCGCTGGACACCATCTTGATCTCCCGGGAGTTCGACCTCGACGAGGACGAGCGCCGCCGCGCCGAACGCGTCGGCCGGCTGATCGAGGACGTGCTTTCGGGCAAGAGCTGGCTGCCCGAGATGATCGAGAAGCGCACCAAGCCGAAACGTGGCGCCAAGGCGTTCCGCATCCCGCCGCGCGCCGAGATCCGCAACACGCTGTCCAACCGCTTCTCGGTGATCGAGGTCGAGGGGCTGGACCGGCCGGGCCTGCTCTCCGAGATCACCGGAACGCTCTCCGACCTGTCGCTCGACATCGCCTCGGCGCATATCACCACCTTCGGCGAGAAGGTCATCGACACATTCTATGTCACCGACCTGACTGGACAGAAGATCGACAGCCCGACGCGCACCGCCACCATCCACAAGCGGCTGATCGATACGCTGGAAGGCAATTCGTCGGAACGCAACGGCAAGGCCAAGGCGGCGGCCGAGTGACCATGCATTTGACGCAATTTTTCTGGCAGTCCTTCACAGCATGAGCCTCGTCAAGAAATTCGCCACCGTCGCGTCCGGCACGCTGATGAGCCGCGCGCTGGGCTTCGGCCGCGAGATGCTGATGGCGGCAGCGCTCGGCACGGGGCCGGTCGCCGATGCCTTCAACGCTGCCTTCCAGTTCCCCAACACCTTCCGCCGGCTGTTCGCCGAAGGCGCCTTCAACGCCGCTTTCGTGCCGCTCTTCGCAAAGGAGATCGAGCAGCATGGCACCGATGGCGCCAAGCGCTTCTCGGAGGAAGTGTTCGGCGTGCTGTTTTCGGCGCTTTTGGCGCTGACGATCGCCATGGAACTCGCGATGCCGCTTATCGTGCGCTACCTGGTGGCGCCGGGCTTTGCCGACATTCCAGGCAAGTTCGAGACGACCGTCACGCTCGCGACGATCATGTTTCCCTACCTGATCTGCATGTCGCTCGGCGCCATGATGGCGGGCATGCTGAACTCGCTGCGCCGCTATTTCGCGGCGGCGATCGCACCCGCCTTCCTCAACATCATCCTGATCAGCGTGCTCGCCTATGCCTGGAATCACGGGCTCAACGCGCATGATGTCGGCTTCGGCCTTTCCTGGGGCGTTCTCGCAGCGGGCATCGTGCAGCTCGCCATCGTCTGGGTGGCGGTGCGCCACGCCGGCATCTCGATCGGCTTCCGCCGGCCGAAGATGACGCCAAATGTCAAGCGGCTGCTGATCCTGGCGCTGCCGGCGGCGATCACCGGCGGCATCACCCAGATCAACCAGTTGATCGGCACGGCGATCGCCTCGGGGCAGAACAGCGCCGTGTCCTCGCTCGCCTATGCCGACCGCATCTACCAGCTGCCGCTCGGCGTCGTCGGCGTGGCCGTCGCCATCGTTCTGTTGCCGGAACTGTCGCGGGCACTGAAATCGGGCAACCTGATCGAGGCCGCCAATCTGCAGAACCGCTCGGTCGAGTTCACCTTGTTCATGACCTTGCCGGCGGCGGCGGCGCTCTGGGTGATGTCGGAGCCGATCGTGCGGCTGGTCTATGAGCGCGGCGCCTTCGCCGCCAACCACTCGACACCGATCGTCGCCTCGATCCTGGCGATCTTCGGCCTCGGCCTGCCGGCCTTCGTGCTGATCAAGGCTTTCACGCCGGGTTATTTCGCGCGCGAGGACACGCGCACGCCGATGATCTTCGCAGCCGTCTCGGTCGGCGTGAATGTCGCCACGGCGCTGACCCTGTTCCCGTCGATGGGCGCGCCGGGCATAGCCGTCGCTTCGGCAGTCGCCGGCTGGGTCAACGCGCTGATGCTGCTCGGCATGCTGATCAGGCGCGGCCATTGGGGCCGCGACATCCCTTTGCTGAAGCGCATTCCGCGACTGGTGCTGTCGGCGGTGATCATGGCCGTGGCGCTTTACTTCGCCGAGCACTATTTTGCCGCGCGGCTCGGGCCCGGTTCGCCCCTGATGGTGAAGGCGACGACGCTGTTCGCGCTGGTCGGCGGGGGAGCGGCGCTCTATTTCATCGCCGCTTTCGGCACCGGCGGCGCCGATTTCGGCATGATCCGCAGGAACGTGAAACGCGGGTCGAAGGCGACGCCGCCTGTTACGGAACAGTCTCCAGATCCGTGAGCCTGAATTCGTCTGCCGTAGAGAGCATCGGAACCGCGTAGTAGCGAGCGCAAGCGTAGTGGAAACAATCCGCCATGTTCAGGCGCATGGCGTTGCTGCGAAATCGTGACGCGGCCTCAATGGATAGCGACGCTGCCTCGGACGCGGGCGGAAGCTCGCGTAACGCAATTGCGCGTTCTTCGAGAAAGCGGCCCACAATCTCCGCACTTCTGACGACCGGTACGGCCAGCTTTTCTGGTCGCGCTAGCGCCATCGCGGCCTCCCAGACAGCAATCGCCGACGTGAACGGAGCCGCAGCGTCCACGATCGCCTGCGCACAACGCTCGGCCTCCGCTTCGTTGCTCAGCATTGCCACGATGGCTGCGGCGTCGACAAACATTAGTCGTCGCCAGACAATTCGTCATAGATTGAGCGCGGCAGCGGTTTGCGCGCCTGCTCGCTAAGCTCAATTCCGAACTCGGCCCTGAGTCGGGCAGCCGTTTCCAGCGGCGTCTCGCGATTGCGCCGACGCTCCAGAGCCTCACGCATGGCGATCACGATCGCTTCGGTGATGCCGACACCTTCGACCTTGGCGAAGGCGCGTGTCAGGCTGTCCGCTTCCTTGTTGTTGACGTTAATGGTCATAGCGAGCGTCCGCGTTCGATTGTGTAGTTATTTTAATGTAGCAATCTACAAGAAGAAATCAACACGCGGCTAACGCGTGCCTAGCTCGGCCTCACCCGCGCTCCAAAGCCAGCTTGGCGCCGAACAGGATGAGCAGGCAGCCAGCGACGCGATCGATGGTGCGCCGTAGCCGCCGATAGCCGTTGGACACCGCCTCGGCCGCAAACAGCCTGACCACGCAGGCATACCAGCCGACCGAGATCGCCACCATGAGCGCGACCGACGCGACGCCGAGCCACAATGAAGGCTGCGCCGGCAATGCGACGGCGAAGATGCTGGCCACCGAAAGTGCGGAACGCGGGTTGGCAAGGCTGGTCACGAGACCGATCCAAAAGGCCCGATGAGTTGAGAATCCCTTCGGATCGACAATCAGCGAGCCATCGGCCGCGCTGCGCTTCTCGGCAAGGACGATCAGCCTTACGCCCGAATAGATGAGATAGCCGGCGCCTGCGAATTTCAAAGTCGCGTAGGCCCAGGGCGCGGCGAGAAACAGGGCCTTGATGCCGGCGAGCCCGCAGATGCCCCAGATGGCGGTGGCGATGCCGATGCCGCAGACGGCGGCAAAGCCGGCGCCGCGCGAGCGCGCCACGGCAATCCGCGCCGTCATCAGGAAGTTCGGCCCGGGCGACACGGCCGCGACCAGCCACACGGAGGCGACGGCAAGCAGATGCGAAAGCATGATGAGGATTCCAAACAAGGCGATAATGCTAGGCCGGATCAATGCCGGCTGGCTAGGGCCGATGCGCGCCATGGCCGGGCCTCTTGATCGCGCTGTCGGCTTCGTTCATAAGCGCGCCGTCGCAAGACTTTCGCCGCGCGCGGTTTCCAGCCGCATGATTGGCTCCAAAAAGTCTGCAACTTTTTGGAATCATGCTTAGACGGCCCTCCACAAGCCATGGGGAACTCATGTCCGCCTTCAAGCCACTCGTCTTTTCGGGCGTCCAGCCGACCGGCAATCTGCATCTCGGCAACTATCTCGGCGCCATCAAGAAATTCGTCGCCCTCCAAGAACAGTCCGACTGCATCTATTGCGTCGTCGATCTGCATTCGCTGACGGCGCAGCTCGTGCATCAGGACCTCGGCGACCAGACCCGCTCGATCACCGCGGCGTTCCTCGCCTCCGGCATCGACCCCAAGAAGCACATCGTCTTCAACCAGTCGCGGGTCACCCAGCACGCCGAGCTGGCCTGGATCTTCAATTGCGTGGCGCGCATCGGCTGGATGTACCGGATGACGCAGTTCAAGGACAAAGCCGGCAAGGACCGCGAGAACGCCTCGCTCGGCCTGCTCGCCTATCCGAGTCTGATGGCGGCTGATATCCTGCTCTACCGGGCCACCCATGTGCCGGTGGGCGAGGACCAGAAGCAGCATCTGGAGCTGACCCGCGACATCGCGCAGAAGTTCAACAACGACTTCTCCGAGAAGATCGCCGCGCTCGGCGTCGGCGTCGAGATGCAGGTCGGCGAAGAGACGGTGAACGGCTATTTCCCGATCACCGAACCGGTCATCGGCGGCCCTGCGGCGCGCATCATGAGCCTTCGCGACGGCTCCAAGAAAATGTCGAAGTCGGACCCGTCGGACCTCTCGCGCATCAACCTGACGGACGACGCCGACACGATCTCGAAGAAGATCCGCAAGGCCAAGACCGATCCGGAGGCCTTGCCGAGCGAGATCGACGGGCTGGAAAGCCGGCCCGAGGCGGAAAACCTCGTCGGCATCTATGCCGGCCTCGCGGAGATCTCGAAGGAAGACGTGCTGAAGGAATATGGCGGCCAGCAGTTTTCCGTGTTCAAGCCGGCGCTTGCCGACCTTGCCGTGGAGAAGCTGGCGCCGATCGCTTCGGAGATGCGCCGCATCGAGGGCGACCGCGCCTATGTCGACGCTGTGCTCAAGGATGGCGGCGACCGGGCCCGCGCGATCGCCGAGGGCACGATGAAGACGGTTCGCGACATTATCGGCCTGCTGCAGGACTGATCGAGCGATCTTGCTGAACCACGCCATGCCGACCGGCGGCTTGCCGCCGGTCTGTGGCGGTGGCAGATTGCGGCTGAAACCATACCGAGCAGATAGACATGGTCTCCAAACGCCTCAGCCGCGAAGCCGGCCATCGAAGAAAATTCCTGGCGATTATCGACGATACGCCGGAATGCGAGCGGGCCGTCGCCTACGCCTCGAAGCGGGCGCAGCACACAAGCGGCGTGCTGGTGCTGCTCTATGTCATCGAGCCGGACGATTTCCAGCACTGGCTGGGCGTGGAAAAGATCATGCGCGAGGAAGCGAACGCGACGGCGCGCGGAGCACTCGACGGCTACGCCAACAAGGTGCGCCAGAGCGTCGGCATCGAGCCGGAGCTGGTGGTCCGCGAAGGCAAGCCGACCGAAGAGATCCACAAGCTGATCGAGGAAGATCAGGACATCGCCATCCTGGTGCTGGCAGCCGGCGCCGGCAAGGAAGGTCCCGGACCGCTGGTCAGCGCGGTTGCCGGCCGCGGCGCGGCCTTCCCCATCCCGGTCACGGTGGTGCCGCAGAACCTGTCCGACGAAGAGATCGACAGCCTCGCTTGAGGTGCATCGATATTCCGGTGAGGCCGGCCTGCTCGACGCCCATGGAAGCCAAAAAAACATTCCGCCGGCCAGCCGTTCCCAGCGACGCGTTTCGCTTGAATGTCCAGCCGATAGAGCCTATTTAGAACTATTCCAAACTATCGGCCCACGAAGGGCCTGGAGATACCCATGTTCATCCAGACCGAATCGACGCCGAACCCGGCGACGCTGAAATTCCTGCCGGGCAAGGAAGTGCTGCGCGAAGGCACAGCCGATTTCCGCAACGCCGAAGCCGCGGCGGAGGCGTCGCCGTTGGCCGGCCGATTGTTCGAGATCCCGGGCGTCACCGGGGTTTTCTTCGGCTATGATTTCATCACCGTGACCAAGGACGGCCCGGATTGGCAGCACCTGAAGCCGGCGATCCTCGGCGCCATCATGGAGCATTTCATGTCCGGCGCGCCGGTCATGGCATCGGCCGCTCCGGCGAGCGAAGCAGGCGGCACCGGCGAGTTCTACGACAAGGCCGACGAAGAGCTGGTGCTGACCATCAAGGAACTGCTCGACACGCGCGTGCGTCCGGCCGTCGCCCAAGACGGCGGCGACATCACCTTCCGCGGTTTCGAGAACGGCACGGTGTTCCTGCATATGAAGGGCGCCTGCGCCGGTTGCCCGTCGTCGACGGCGACGCTGAAGCACGGCATCCAGAACCTGCTTCGCCACTTTGTTCCGGAAGTCCAGCAGGTCGAGCAAGTCGCCTGAGAATTCTACTCCGCCGGCCGCCCGCTGCGGTTTTCTGCGCTTCTCACAGCGTCACGCGTCTTTCTAGACGTGCAAAGGACGCTGTGACGCTTTAGCTGGCGCATGATCCGTTCCGAAAATCGGGCCGATTTTCGGGGTCATGCGTTGCTCACGTACTGTAGTACGCTCCGCTCCGGTTCTGGAAAACCACACCATTTGACTCAGCGGATCGAATTTTCTCCAACGCAAAAAACAAAAAACCGGGCCCCAACAGCCCGGTTTTCTGTTTTCAGGACGTCTTGTTGTTGCCTAGACGGTCCGCCTGCGAAACTTTTCGTGCCTACATCACAATGACCTTGGCGCCGACCGACGTGCGGTCGTAGAGGTCGATAATGTCCTGGTTCATCAGCCGGATGCAGCCCGACGACATCGCCTTGCCGATCGAGAACCATTCCGGGCTGCCATGCAGGCGGTAGCCCATGTCGCCGCCCTTGTTGAAGAGATACATGGCGCGCGCGCCAAGTGGGTTCTTCAGGCCCGGCTCCATGCCGCCGGCGAATTTGGCGAGCTCGGGCTGACGCTTGATCATCGGCGCCGGCGGCGTCCAGGTCGGCCATTCGCGCTTCAGCGCGATACGGGCGGTGCCGTGCCATTCAAAACCTTCGCGGCCGACGCCGATGCCGTAGCGCATCGCCATGCCGTCGCCCTCGATGAAGTAGAGGAACTTGTTCTGGGTATCGACGATGATGGTGCCCGGCTTCTCCGAAGTCTCATAGCGCACTTCCTGCCGGTGATATTTGGCGGGCACCTTCTCGATCGGGATGCGCGGCAGCTGGTAGCCGGCATCCGTCATCGCGCCATAGTTGTTGGTGAACATTTGCCCGCCGATGGTGCTGCACCCGCTGATCGCGGTCGACAGCGCAAGAGCGGCGAGGATTGCAAATGACTTCAAGCGCATGAATAGGTCCGACGCCCCGTCTCTATGGCAGCGGCACGAGTCGGCCGCTTTGTTGCCATCATTCATGCTGGCATTTCTTTTGCTTGCCAAGCGCGCACTGCCTATATGCAAGGCCTTACGCGCCGGTAAGTGCCGAGCTGCGGCATTTCCGCAACAGGCCTCACTGGATTGTGAAACAAAATCAATGAGGCGGCTCATGGGCCGCCTGGAATTCGAGGAGAGCGCCATGAATGTCGGTGATGCCGCCGAACGTTCCGGCCTGCCGGCCAAGACCATCCGCTACTATGAGGAGATCGGCCTGATTCGTCCGGCGCGGGCCGAGAACGGCTATCGCGACTACTCCGGCGAGGACATCCACCGGCTGGCCTTCCTGCGCCGCGCGCGCAATCTCGGCTTCTCAATCGACGATTGCAGGCAGCTTATGGCACTCTATCAGGATCGCAGCCGCGCCAGCCACGACGTGCGCGAGATCGCCGCCACCCATGTCAGGGCGATCGAGGAGAAGGTGCGCGAATTGCAGTCGATGCGCTCGACGCTGCAAAAGCTGATCCACGCATGCCATGGCGACGACCGGCCGGACTGCCCGATTTTGGACGATATGGCGGGGGCGGCCTGAGGTCGGAATTCTATCAGCGCTTCCAGAAATCGCGGTGCGGGGCGAGCAACTCATCGGCGATTTCGGGGAACGGCCCGAAGACCTCGATCTTCTTCTGGCCGGAAGCGAAGACGGTGCGCGAGGCGAGATTCATCGTCGGATTCTCCGCGTGGTCCCCGGTGAGCGCCAGGAGGCTGGTTTCCTCGACCCCGAAGACCAGGCGCCCGATATTTGCCCAGTACATCGTCCCGCTGCACATCGCGCATGGTTCGAAGGTAGAGACCAGCGTGCATTGCCACAGGAACTCCGGCTCATAGGCGTCCGCGGCGCGGCGGGCCAGTTCCGTCTCGGCATGGCGCACCGTGTCGAGATTGCCCTGCCGCATCAAAACGCGATCGTCGGGCCCGACCAGCACGCAGCCGAACGGATGATGCCCATGCGCCGCCGCCTCGCGCGCGACGGCGCCGGCGGACCGAAGGTGGGCAAGCATCTGATCGCGGGTCATGGGGAAATCCTCTCACGGCGAGATTGCTGCCGAGGGATATTATTAGCAAGACCTAATCTTCTCTGAACCGCAGCTCGAGCATCCTTTACGCTCCACGCATTTCCGGTTTGGTGCTATTTTGACGATCGCGCAAAATGAGACTGTCGGCCATGGGTCTCCAGGAAGACATCGAACGGGTCGAGCAGCACATCCGCGAGATCGAAGAGCGGATCGAGCGCCAGCGCGCGGTCATCTCCCAGGCAAAAGAAAACGGCCTGGCGACGGACGGCCCGAGCAACTTCCTGTGGTTCCTGAAAGAGACATTGAGTCTGAGCCGCGACCACTTGGCCAGGCTTCTGGCGGATGATTTTCGAGCGGGAGACTCGCCGTAGCGGGCGTCGCCGTAGACATCCGTTTCAACCGCTGCCTTTTCGCTTTGCGCCACCGACCGGAGGAAACGGCCGATAATCGCCGACCTGTGGCGATTATAGATTTGACAGACCTGCCTCTTGATCGCTTGCCCCGCTCCCACACGCAATACCAGGCCACCATCTAAAAAGGCCGGACTTTTTCTCCCGGCGGCGACGTTTGTTATCCGTCATGGCCAGATATTTCTTTGAGCTCTCTCATAGCGGGGATGTCTACCACGACGCCCGAGGGAAAGAACTGCTGGGGCTGAAGGAGGCCAAGGAACGAGCCTTCGAAATCGCCCGCCGAATGCTGCTAAACGCAAAGACCAGCGATATCGTTTGCACAGTCCGCGACATCACTGGCAGACAGCTTTTGCAAATCAGGGTGCAATGCACGGTCCCCGCTGAGATCGAGTCGATGAACCGGCTCCAACCCGGCGGATGAATGCGGCCTACTCGCTCTTCGATTTTGCTGGCTTCCGCCCGGGCGTGCGAGGAGCCTCTTCAAATATATAATCGCCCGACCTGCGGCGATTATATATTTGACATAGCCGCTATTCCGAAACCCACTGGAGACGGGCCGCGTCTACGGCCTCAGCGCCCATGTGCCTGATAAAAGCTGCTCTAATGGCGTTTTTTTGTTTTTGCCATTTATTGGGATTCGTACAGGGGTCCATGCCGTCGCCTAGGAAAACCCAGTCAACGAACTGGTCAGCCCCTACAAGGCACTTTTGGAATGAAGTCTGTAACGTGAAGCGACTTGCCGTCTCTGACGCCCGCACTAACCCACCGCGCGCAGAGGTCATGCATCTGGGCATCAAACCCAGCTCTCATTTCTTTGGCTTCTTGTCGTCTTTCGGCGCCGGCGACTTCGCGACCTTCTTGTCAGGCGAGGGCGGAGCCTCTTCCCTGGGCTGGGCTTCTTTGACGACGTGCTTTAGGCGCGCGTTGAAGTTCTCTTCACTGTCGTCCGTTTCGCGCTCGCGGGCGGTTTCGCGGAACTTCTGTGCCCTCTTCGGTTCTACCGTCTTGGCCAAAACACACCTTCTCCGTCCGCGTCGTCGGGTCCACCAGAATTTCCTTGTCCAATCTAGCTTTCGGATGAGCCGGTCAATTTCCTTATCGCCTATATGCCCGCTGACTATGACACGGAACGTGGCGCCTTTCGACAGAATGCCGGTGATTATTCGCGCTCGCCTTTCCTCATTAAGCCTTGCTTCTTGGGAGGCAGCGGCTTTTTGGCAGGCTGTTCAACTTGAACGTCTGCGATGAGTCGTTTGCCGCAGCGCCGTCGCCCTACGGGGTCTTTCACGGCATCAGAAGACGGGAGATGCGTCCCGAATTCATGCAAGGCGAAATCATGGTGGGCGCGGCGATAGGTGCCGCTCTCGTCGGCCATAAGCAGGCTTTCCTTGGCGATGCCTGGCAGGGGTTCAAACCGTGAACAGAATCTGGCATGGTGCCTCCCATGCCACTCGTTTCCCCGATTCCCCTCAACCCGTTGATCGATGGCCGCCAGTCGGAACGCGCCATGCTGGTGCGGCGCGGCGTGCAGCGGCTGCTCAGCGAAATGGGCGCGCATGTGCTGCCGGAGTTGTCTTTGGCCACCGGGCGGCGCGCCGATCTCGTCGCGCTGACTAGGCAGGGCGACATCTGGATCATCGAGATCAAATCCTCGATCGAGGATTTCAGAGTCGACCGCAAATGGCCGGACTACCGGCTGCATTCCGACCGCTTCTTCTTCGCCACGCATCCCGGCGTTCCCCAGGACATCTTTCCCGAGGAATGCGGCTTCATCCTCTCTGACGGCTATGGCGCGGAGATCCTGCGCGATGCGCCGGAACACCGCATGGCGGCGGCAACACGCAAGGCGCTGATGCTGCGGATCGCCCGCGCGGGCGCCGCGCGGCTCTTGGCAGCCGAGCTTGCCGGCGTCGCCGTGCCGGCGCTGGATGGCGAGAGCGAGTAGTCCGGTTACCCGTCCCACGAAGTGGGCCGCCTTAGCGGGAACGAGGAAGTAGGTGTCGCCGCGCGCCCTACTCCACGTCCTCATCGGCCCCGCCGGCCGCAGGTGCCGTCAGCAGCACGGCGGCGCCCAGCAGCGCGGCAAGCAGCGAGCCTGCAAGGATGCCGACCTTCACCGCGTCCTGAAGCGCCGGGTCGGAGGCGAAGGCGAGCAGGCCGATGAACAGGCTCATGGTGAAGCCGATGCCGCACAAGAGCGAAATGCCCAGCATATGCAGCCAACCGGCATTGGCCGGCAGGTCGGCGAGGCCGAACCGGATCGCCAGCGCCGAGGAGCCGAAAACACCGACCAGCTTGCCGAGGACCAGGCCGGCAGCGACGCCCAGGGTCAGCGGCTCGACAAGGGCCGCAAGGCTCAGGCCGCCGAGAGAGACGCCGGCATTGGCGAAGAAGCCGAAGATCGGGATGACGAGGAAGGGCACGAGCCTATGCAGGCCGTGCTCAAGCCGGTGCAGCGGCGACTGTTCGAGATCGTGGCTGATGCCGGGAGAACGCTCCAGCGGGATGGTGAGCGCCAGCGCGACGCCGGCCAGCGTGGCGTGCACGCCCGACTTCAGCACCAGCACCCATAAGACAACGCCAAGCAGGAGATACGGCCAGAGTCTCATGGCCCGCATGCGATTGAGCAGGACGAGCAAGGCGATGACGACGAAGGCGGCGGCCAGATAGGCGAGCGAAAGGCCGCTGGTGTAGAACAGGGCGATGATGACGACGGCGCCGAGATCGTCAATGATGGCCAGAGCGGTGAGGAAGACCTTCAGCGAGGCGGGCACGCGGCTGCCGAGCAGCGAAAGCACGCCGAGCGCGAAGGCGATGTCGGTGGCGGTGGGGATCGCCCAGCCGGAAAGTGCCGCCTGATTGTCGCGGTTGATCAGGACATAGACCAGCGCCGGCACCGCCATGCCACCGGCGGCGGCTATGCCGGGCAGCACGCGGCGCGGCCAGGTCGAGAGCTGTCCGTCCAGCATCTCGCGTTTGATCTCCAGTCCGACCAGCAGGAAGAACACCGCCATCAGCCCGTCATTGATCCAGTGCGAGACGCTGAGCGGCCCGAGATAGGCATGCAGGACGGCGAAATAGGTTTCGGCCAAAGGCGAATTGGCGACGATCAGCGCAAGGGCCGCGGCCACCATCAGGATGATGCCGCCTGCGGCCTCGCCGTCGAGGAACTCGCGCAGGATCGATTTCGGCCGTTCGTCTTGCATTCCGCCTCCTCGCTTCCCTTTCGGCGGCGCGATGATGCTGAAACTTCAACGGCCGGGCAAGCATCGAAGGCAAATCGTCGCTGCCCTATCCTCCAGTTTCCGAGCGCTGGCGCTGCCCCTCATCTGCCTGCCGGCATCTTCTCCCCGTGAACGGGGAGAAGGGCGCTGTCGCCGGCGGTTTCGCCAATCACAAGCGTTGCACGAAGGGCGCCAAGGCTGCGGGCAGCGCCTTTTCCCCGTCACTATACGGGGAGAAGTGCCCGGCAGGGCGATGAGGGGCAGTGCCGACTTCGGTGGTTTAGGTCTTCGCCATCAACCGAAACCGGCGTTGGTCGAAGCGCTTTAGTCTGTACGTCCGGCGATCCTAACGCGGCGCCCGCTTTGCGAGAATCCGCTGCAGCGTGCGGCGGTGCATGTTCAGGCGGCGGGCCGTTTCGGAAACGTTGCGGTCGCACATTTCGTAAACGCGCTGGATGTGCTCCCAGCGCACACGGTCGGCCGACATCGGATTTTCCGGGGGTGCCGCGCGCTCGCCTGAGGTGCGGGTGAGCGCGGCGAAGACATCGTCGGCATCAGCGGGCTTGGAAAGATAGTCGACGGCGCCGAGCTTCACCGCCGTTACTGCGGTGGCGATGTTGCCGTAGCCGGTCAGGATGATGGCGCGGGCGTCGTCGCGCTTCTCGCGGATGGCCGCCACGACATCGAGGCCGTTGCCGTCGCCGAGCCGCATGTCGACCACCGCATAAGCCGGCGGATGGGCGCGCGCCTTGGCGACCGCCTCTTCCACGCTCTCCGCCGTCTCGACTACGAAGCCCCTTGTCTCCATGGCCCGGGCAAGCCGGGTGAGGAAAGGCTTGTCATCCTCGACGATGAGCAGCGAGGTGTCCTCGCCCTCGACCATTGCGCCAGTCGTTTCGTCTCCGCTCATCTTATCGGCATCCTACTGACCTGAAGCGCGCCGCGCAGAACCTGTTCTGCCGAAGACCCTTCCGATCCTTGTTTCCGGGCATATCGTCTTCCCAAAGCCGCTGCACAGTTTTAGGCGACATGCCTCACTTTTACGCAGATACAGTCCCGCAAGGGCAATGTCCAATTTTTAGAGCCGGCAACAGAGCTGCCATGCGGCAATTGCAAAGGTTACGCGCTATGCAACCGAGGTTTAGGCATTGTCGAACATGGTGGCCGAGGCCTGTTCCTGGTTGAGGAAGAGGCCGCGCGGCCAGGATATCTGCACCACCGCGCCTTCGCCGAGCCCGCTCGAATTGCGGAAATCGATGGTTGCGCCGGAACGCTCCAGCAAGGTCTTGGCGATGAACAGTCCGAGCCCCAGGCCGCCGCCGGCCTCCGTGCCCTGGCGCGTCGACATATAGGGCTCGCCGATGCGGTCGATGATCTCGGCCGGGAATCCCGGCCCGTCATCAATGATGGAGAAGGTGACCGCCTCATTGTCCCAGCTCCAGCTGACGGTGACGGAGCTGCGGGCGAAATCGACGGCGTTCTCGACCAGGTTGCCGAGCCCGTAGATGACGCCGGGGTTGCGCTGGCCGACCGGCTCGGGGCCGATGCGCTCGCCGGGCCGCAGCTGGATCGAGATGCCGAAATCGCGATGCGGTGCCGTCACCTCCTCGATCAGCGAGGTGAGCGGCATGCGCGACAGATGCGCTTCGCCCTCCGAGGAAAGGCTGGTCAGCCGCTTCAGGATCTCGCGACAACGTTCGCTCTGCGAGCGCAGCAGCTTGACGTCCTCGCCATATTTCGGGTCCTTGCCGAGCGCCTTTTCCATCTCCTTGGCCACGACGGTGATGGTGGCCAGCGGCGTGCCGAGCTCATGCGCGGCGGCGGCGGCCAGCCCGTCCAGCGCCGACAGATGCTGCTCGCGCTGCAGCACCAGCTCGGTGGCGGCAAGCGCATTGGCGAGCAGGCGCGCTTCCTCCGCAACGCGGAAGGCATAGATGGCGGTGAAGGCTATCGATGCGAAGACCGCCATCCATATGCCGGCGACATAGATGAAGGGCATCGGCAGCGGCGATCCCTCGTACCAGGGCAGCGGCAGGTGGAAGAACACCAGAAGGGTTGCAGCCACTATGACCAGCGCGCCGAGGGTCGCGGTGAAGCGCAGCGGCAGCGACGCGGCCGAGATGACGACCGGCACCGAAAGCAGCACGCAAAACGGATTGGTCAGGCCGCCGGTCATGTAAAGCAGGCCGGTGAGCTGGATGCCGTCGAAGGTGAGAATGGCGAAGGCCGAAAACGGGGTGAGCCGATGCGCCGCCGGATAGCGGAAGGTCAGCCAGAGGTTCATCCAGGCCGAGCAGGCGATCAGCGCGAAGCACATCGACACCGGCAGCGGGAACTTCAGTCCATAGGCGACGACGAGCACCGCAATGCTCTGGCCGACGATGGCGAGCCAGCGCAGGCGGATCAGCGTGTTGAGCCGCAGCCGCTGGCTCTGCTGGGAATCGGGCGCGCGCAGGATGTTGATCATGGTCAAGGATTACAGCCGCAGGAGCGGAAACGATAGAGCTTCGTCAAGTCCCGCGCGGCTTGGCGCGGCCGGTGGCGGCGGCCAGAAGCGGGTTTTCCGGCCAGACATGCTTCGGATAGCGGCCGCGCATGTCGGTGCGCACATCGGCCCAGGAGCCGCGCCAGAAGCCGGGGAGGTCGCGCGTCGTCTGGATCGGCCGGTGCGCCGGCGAAAGCAATTCCAGCGTCAGCGGCACGGTGCCGTTGGCGATCGCCGGATGACGGTCAAGGCCGAACAGCTCCTGCACACGGATCGAAAGCACCGGCCATTCGCCGTCATAGCGGATCGGCACGTGGCTGCCGGACGGCGCGTCGAAATGGGTCGGCGCCAGCGCGTCGACCTTGCGCTGCAGGTCGTGCGGGACCAGCGCCATGAGCGCCGAAGACAAAGTCGCCGGCTTGATTGCCGCGAAGGATGCGTCGCCGGCGAGAAACGGCAGGAGCCAGTCGTCGAGCCGGTCCAGAAGCGCGGCATCGGAAACGTCCGGCCAGGGCGCGCCGAGGCCGCGATGTAGCCAGCCGAGCCGCTGACGGAGCGTCTCCGCCTCCTTGCCCCAGTCGAGCAGCGACAGGCCATGCTCGCGCAAAGCATCGAGAATGGCGCGGTCGGCATCCGCGCCGGACGGCGCCGGCAGCATGCGCTCGGAAAGCGTGATAGCGCCGAGCCTGGCAGTCTCGCGCATGCGCACGGCACGGCGCTCGCGGTCGAAGCTCGCCTCGCGCTTGGTCTCGATGCGGTCGGCGAGGGCGGCGCGGATATCCGCTTCTTCAACAGGGGCGGCGGCGGTGATGCGGGCGTTCTGCGCCTTGCCCTGGAGGTCGGCGATGACGAGCCAGGTTTCACTGGCGAGCGGATCGGCGGCGTCGACCATTGCGCCCGAGCCGTTGGCAAGCACGAAGCGGCCTCGCTCGCCGCGCGCCCTTGCCACGCGATCCGGCCAGGCGTGGATGAGGAGGGCGCCGGCGGAGGCCGCCTCGCCGCCCTGCCCGCCACCGGCCTGCCTGGCCAAACGCTCGGCGAGCTGCCTGGCGGCATTGGCGCGGGGGGATTTCTCGCCGCGAAAGCGGATCAGACGCCGCTCCAGATCGGCGCTGTCGCCGCCCAGCCCGCGCTCGGTCAAGAGCACGGCAAGCATCGCCGCTTCCAGCGTATGGCCGGTCTTCGCCGCTTCGGCCACCATATGCGCCAGCCGCACCGGCAGCGCCAGCTTGCGCATGGCGGCGCCCGCCTCGGTCAGCCGAGCGGCGTCATCGATGGCGTGCAGGGCCTTGAGCAGCGCCCTCGCCTCGTTGAGCGCCGGGGCCGGCGGCGGATCGAGGAAGGAAAGGCCCGACGGATCGGCGACGCCGAAGGCGGCGCAGTCGAGCAGCAGGCCGGACAGATCGGCCTCGAGGATTTCCGGCGGCGTGAAAGCGGGAAGCGACGCGGTCTGCTCCGCGCGCCACAGGCGCACCGCCACACCGGCTTGCGTGCGCCCGGCGCGGCCGGCGCGCTGATCGGCCGAAGCCCTGCTGACGCGCACCGTCTCTAGCCTGGTCAGGCCGCTCGCCGGCTCGTAGCGCGGCAGCCGCGACAGGCCGGAATCGATGACGACGCGTACGCCGTCGATGGTGATCGAGGTCTCGGCGATCGAGGTCGCCAGCACCACCTTGCGGCGGCCGGCCGGCGCCGGCCTGATCGCCTGATCCTGCGCCTTGTTGTCGAGCTGGCCGTAGAGCGGAACGACGTCGGTATCGGCCGCGACATTGCCGGAGAGCCGCTCGGCGGTGCGCTCGATCTCGCGCTGTCCGGGCAGGAAGGCGAGCACGCTGCCTTGCTCGCTGCCCAAGGCCGCGCGCACGGCCTTCGCCATGGCGTCCTCGATCGCCGTGCCGGCCGGCCGCTCTTCGTAGCGGATCTCGACCGGAAAGGCGCGGCCCTCGCTTTCGATCACCGGCGCGTCGGACAAAAGCCTCGCAACGCGCGCGCCGTCGAGCGTCGCCGACATGACCAGCAGACGCAGGTCCGGCCGCAGCGCGCCCTGCACGTCAAGCGCCAGCGCCAGGCCGAAATCGCCGTCCAGCGAACGCTCGTGGAACTCGTCGAAGATCACAGCGGAGACGCCGGGCAGCTCCGGATCGTCGAGGATCATGCGCGAGAGCACGCCTTCGGTGACGACCAGGATCTTTGTCCGCGCCGAGGTCCGGTTCTCCATGCGCATGGCGTAACCCACCGTGCCGCCGGGCTCCTCGCCCAGCAACTCGGCCATGCGGCGCGCGGCGGCGCGGGCGGCGAGCCGCCGCGGTTCGAGGAGCACGATCCGGCCCTGCCCTAGCCAAGACGCGTCGAGCAGCGCCAGCGGCACCAGCGTCGTCTTGCCGGCGCCTGGCGGCGCCACCAGCACGGCGCTGTTGCGCCTCGAGAGCGCTTCGCCAAGTGCCGGCAGCACAGCGGTGACCGGAAGCTCCGGCAAGGGTTTCGTCGTCATGTCGCCCGCATATCAGCGGTCGCGATCGCTGCGCAACTCAAAGCCGAGCGCGCGTAAACGGGTTCCAGCGCACGGTGCCAAGCCGTACTTCCTCGCGCACCATGGTCAGGAGGCCAGAGGCGCCGACGACTGCAAGGCCGACCAGCGTCATCGCGTCGGGATGTTCGTTGAAGAACATAGCACCGAGGATGACCGCCCAGACGATCTGCGAATAATGCGTCGGCGCGATGCGGTTGGCGGGTGCATATTTGGCCGCCAGGAGATGCAGCAATTGGCCGCCGGCGGTAAACAGACCGCCCAGGACCAGCCAGCCCAGTTGCCACAGATTGGGAAGCGAAAACGAGGTCGCGGCGGCTCCGGCGCCGTTGAACAGCAGGCCGTAGCCGATCAGCGTGCCCAACATGGTGGTGCGCTTTTCTTGCTGGGCGAGAGAGCGCATCAGGATGACGATGGTTGCCGCGACGAAGGCGTTGGCAAAGGCGGCGAGATGGCCGAGATGCAATTCGCGAAAGCCTGGCCGCACCACCAGCATGACGCCGACAAAGCCTGCAACCACGGCCAGCCACCGCCAGGGACCGACCTTCTCCTTGAGGATGACGGTCGAAAGCACGGTGACGAGCAACGGGGCCAGAAACAGCAGGGCGTAGACCTCCGCCAGCGGAATGGTGGTGAAGGCATAGACGCTGAGCACGCCAGACATGATGCCGGCCAAGGCGCGCGCCTGAACGGCCCACGGCCGCCTGGTGCGCCAGAAATCGCGCCAGCGTTCCTCCTTCGGCCGAGTGAAGAAGAGGAAACAGCCGGCAAGCAAGGTCACGAAGAAACCGATCTCGAAGACGGTCAGTTGCCCGCCCAGACCCTTGATGACGGCGTCGCTGAACGAATAGTTTGCGTAGGCGAGAAGGGCGAGCAGGATTCCGTTCGGCACGATACCATTTTCCGGGAGAGAAGACATGAAGATACTGGCGCTGGGGGCGCATCCCGACGACATCGAGATATTCATGTTCGGTACGCTGGCCGCCTATGCCGCGCAAGGCGCAGAACTGACTTTCGCAATAGCCACCGATGGTGCCAGAGGCGGCATGGGCGACCGCAAGGCGCTTGCCCGTTTGCGGCGCGAGGAAGCGGCCAAGGCGGCGAGCCTGCTCGGCGTCGAGCCGCGCTTCCTCGACTTTCCCGACGGCGAGCTCGTCGCCGACGCCGCGTTCATTGCGGCGCTGAAGGCGCTGATCGGCGAGGTGAAGCCCGATCTCGCCATCACCCATGCGCACTACGATTATCATGGCGACCACCGCGCCCTGTCCGACGGCGTGCGCATCGCCGCGTCCTTCGCGGTGCCGGTGCTGCATGCCGACACGCTCGGCGGCACCGGTTTTTCGCCGACGCACTATGTCGAGATTTCGCACCATTGGGACATCAAGGCGAAAGCGATCCGGGCGCACCAGTCGCAAAGCCCGGAGCACTATGCGCACAGGGCGCGCCTTCAGAACGAGTTTCGTGCCGGCCAGTGCAACGGCGCCTCCGGCGCGCTGGCGGAGGCCTTCCGCTTCGAGCCGATCTTTCCCTTCGCAGACATACGCGCATTGCTGCCGCCGGCGCCACCGATCCGGCCGGTGACGACAAGCCCACGCCCCGCCGCCCCGACCAACTGACGGCAGCAGGACGGAAACGTCCGGCGATCATTTCCCAACGATTTCAATGACACGGCTCGCCATGCTGCGGCGCAGCAACGAATTCGCTTGCGTTGTTTAGTAAAAAGAGCATCACTAAACAAATTACTAAACATCGGCAGCGCATAGCGTGCCTTGTTTAGGCCCTCGGAGGAGCGAGGGTCGAGGGCTCTTGAAACCGTCATCCGGACGCGTTTCGCAAATGGGAGGAAGGAATGAAATCGACCTTGAAACTGGCGTTGGGACTGGCCTCGGCGATCTTTGCGTCGGCAGCCGTCTCGAACGTCGCGCATGCGGAAGACCTGACGCTGTGCTGGGCGGCCTGGGATCCGGCCAACGCGCTCGTGGAACTGTCGAAGGACTTCACCAAGGAAACCGGCATCGGCATGAAGTTCGAGTTCGTGCCGTGGACCAATTACGCCGACCGATTCCTCAACGAGCTCAACTCGCACGGCAAGCTCTGCGACCTGATCATCGGCGACAGCCAGTGGATCGGCGGCGCCGCCGAGAACGGCCATTACGTCAAGCTGAACGACTTCTTCGACAAGGAGAAGATCAGCATGGACGACTTCGTGCCGGCGACCGTGGTCGGCTATTCGGAATGGCCGAAGAACACGCCGAACTACTGGGCGCTGCCAGCCATGGGCGACGTCGTCGGCTGGACCTATCGCAAGGACTGGTTCTCGCGGCCCGAGCTGCAGAAGGAATTCAAGGAGAAATATGGCTGGGATCTCGCCCCGCCGACCACCTTCGACCAGCTGAAGCAGATCGCCGAATTCTTCCAGAAGCGGCAGATCGACGGCAAGACCGTCTATGGTGCCTCGATCTATACCGAGCGCGGCTCGGAAGGCATCACCATGGGCGCCATGGACGTGCTCTACAGCTACGGCTTCCAATATGAGAACCCCAAGAAGCCCTACGAAATGGAAGGCTTCGTCAACTCCGAGAAATCGGTGAAGGGTCTCGAGTTCTACAAGGCGCTCTATGATTGCTGCACGCCGCCCGGCGCCTCCAACAGCTACATGGGCGAAGGCGTCGACGCCTTCAAATCCGGGCAGGTGGCGATGCACATGAACTTCGCCTTCACCTGGCCCGGCCTGCAGAAGGACGAGAATGTCGGCGGCGACAGAATAGGCTACTTCGTCAATCCGAAAGGCCCCGACGGCGACCAGTTCGCGCAGCTCGGCGGCCAGGGCATCTCGGTGGTCTCCTATTCCGACAAGCAGGAATCGGCGCTGAAATACATCAAGTGGTTCGCCAACAAGGACGTGCAGGCCAAGTGGTGGTCGCTCGGCGGCTATTCCTGCCTGAACTCGGTGGTCAAGGACCCGAAATTCCCGTCCAGCCAGCCTTACGCGCAGGCCTTCCTCGACTCCATGGCCATCGTGAAGGACTTCTGGGCGGAACCGAGCTACGCGCCGCTGCTGCAGGCCTCGCAGAAGCGCTTCCACGACTATGTCGTCGCCGGCCAGGGCTCGGCCAAGGATGCGCTGGACGGCCTCGTCAAGGACTGGACGCAGATCTTCCAGGACGATGGCAAGATGTAGTCGGGGCAAGATGTAAAGCTCCTCCCGAGCTTGATCGCAGCGTCCCGTGCCGCCTTGGCACGGGACGCAGTTCAGATAAATTCCATTGTCGAGACTTGACGTGACCGAAGCAGGATTAACCATGCTCGATCGGACTGCGGACAACGTTGCCCGGGCCACACCGGAGCCGTTGGCCAAGAAGATCCGGGGCATCAGCGACAAGGGCCTCGCCTGGCTGTTCATCTCGCCGACGATCCTTTTGCTTTTGGCCATCAACATCTTCCCGCTGTTCTGGGCGATCTATCTCTCCTTCACCAATTACCGGGCCAACCGCCCCAACGAGGTGGTGAAGAATCTGGGGCTCGCCAACTACCGGCGCATCCTCGGCGACCAGGATATCTGGATCGCCATGCAGACCACGGCTCATTTCGTCTTCTGGACGATCCTCCTGCAGACGGTGATCGGCTTCACGCTGGCCTGGCTCATCGACCGCAAATTCCGCGGCCACGCTTTCTGGACCACCATCATCCTGGTGCCGATGATGCTGTCGCCGGCGGTGGTCGGCAATTTCTGGCGCTTTCTCTACGAGCCGCAGATCGGCCTGTTTTCCTACGTCGTCTCCTTCGTCACCGGCATTCCTCCGACGAATGTGCAGATGCTGTCCAATGTCGAACTCGCGCCGTGGGCGATCATCATCGTGGACACCTGGATGTGGACGCCTTACGTGATGCTGATCTGCCTCGCCGGGCTGCGCTCGATTCCCGAATACATCTACGAAGCGGCCGAGGTCGACCGCGCCTCCAACTGGCGTCAGTTCTGGTCGATCACGCTGCCTATGGCGCTGCCCTTCATCATGCTGGCGGTGCTGTTCCGCGGCATCGAGAACTTCAAGATGTTCGATATGGTCAACCTGCTCACCGGCGGCGGACCCGGCTCGACCACCGAGGTCGCCTCGATCACGCTGAAGCGGCAGGCTTTCGAAAGCTGGCGCACCGGCTATTCCTCGGCCTTCGCCATCATCCTGTTCGTCGCCGTGTTCGGCCTCGCCAACATCTACGTCAAGGCCCTCAACAAGGTGAAGCAGAGATGAGCCTGACCACCGCCCATTCCGTCGTCGCCCCGTCGTCGAACGCGAAGCTGATCGCCGGCACGATCATCATAGCCTATGCGCTGATCTCGATCGTGCCGCTGCTCTGGATCTTCGCCACCAGCTTCAAGACGCCGCCGGATTCGATCGCCTATCCGCCGAAGGTCGTCTTCCAGCCGAGCATCGAGGGCTATTGCAACCTCTTCACCACCCGGACCCGCCAGACGCCGGAATACATCAATTCGCTCGGGCCGGCGACCGGCTTCTGCGACGAGACCGTGCGCAAGCGCAACATGGTGATCGCCGGCCCGTCGAACTTCCTGCCGCGCTTTGTCAACTCGCTGATCATCGCCTTCGGCTCGACGTTCTGCGCGGTGTTCCTGGGCACGCTCTCGGCCTATGGCTTCTCGCGCTTCAAGGTGCCGCTCGCCGACGATCTTCTGTTCTTCATCCTGTCGACACGCTTCATGCCGCCGATCGCGGTGGCCATTCCCATCTATCTGATGTACCGCGAGCTTGGCCTCTCCGACACCGCGCTCGGCATGATCCTGCTCTACACCGCGGTCAACGTCTCGCTGGCGGTCTGGCTGCTCAAGGGCTTCATCGACGAGATCCCGCGCGAGTACGAAGAGGCCGCGATGATCGACGGCTACACGCGGCTGCAGGCCTTCTGGCGCACCGTGCTGCCGCAGGCGACGACCGGCATCGCCGCGACCGCCATCTTCTGCCTGATCTTCGCCTGGAACGAATATGCGTTCGCAGCGCTCCTCACCTCAGGCACGGCGCAGACCGCGCCGCCCTTCATCCCGACCATCATCGGCGAAGGCGGCCAGGACTGGCCTGCGGTGGCGGCGGGCACGACCATCTTCCTGGTGCCGATCCTCGTCTTCACCATCCTGCTCCGCAAGCAACTGCTGCGCGGCATCACCTTCGGCGCGGTGCGCAAATGATTGATGTGGGAATAAGTCGACCCCCACTCCGTCGAGCTTCGCTCGACACCTCTCCCCCGATCGGCGGGGGAGAGGAAGGAAGCGAACTTCATTCAGCCTGGCTCCCTTCCTCTCCCTCCGAAGGGGGGAGAGGTGGCGCTGCGAAGCAGCGACGGAGTGGGGGAACCACCTGGCAACCATCTCTCCTCTTAACGGGGGAGAAGAACGGGAGGAACGCATGAGCCGCGCTGTTGTCTCCAAACGCTCCTCCTGGCCCCGCTGGGCAAGGCGCGGCCTGATGGAAAACATCGCGACCGCGATCATCGCGATCGGTTTCCTGATGCTGTTCCAGCCCTTCGCGCTGGCGCTCTACACCTATTCCTTCATCACCATGCTTGCCGGCACGGTGATGTTCATCATCGTCTCGAAATTCCCGGAATAGAGATGGCCGAGATCCGTGTTCAGAACCTGAGGAAGGCCTTCGGCGCATTCGTCGCCGTGCAGGATTCCAATTTCGTCGTCGAGGACGGCGAGTTCTTCGTCATGCTGGGGCCTTCCGGCTGCGGCAAGACGACGACGCTTCGCATGATCGCCGGCCTCGAACTCCCGACCGGCGGCCAGATCCTGCTCGGAGGCGAGGACGTCACCATGCGCCGGGCGCGCGAGCGCGACATCGCCTTCGTCTTCCAACTCTTCGCGCTCTATCCGCATATGAATGTGCGCAAGAACATCGGCTTCCCACTGCTGGCGCAGGGCATGCCTTCGGCCGAGATCCGCAGCCGCGTCGAGGAGACGGCGAAGCTGCTGCGCATCGACCATCTGCTCGACAAATCCGTTTCCGGCCTTGCCGGCGGCGACCGCCAGCGCGTCGCACTCGGCCGCGCCATCGTGCGACGTCCGAAATGTTTTCTCATGGACGAGCCGCTCGGCACTTTGGATACCGAGTTCCGCGATTTGATGGTGCATGAGCTGCGTGAGCTGCACAACCGCATTCATGCAACGACCGTCTATGTCACGCACGACCAGATGGAAGCGATGTCGATGGCCGACAAAATCGCGGTGATGAACCACGGCGTCATCGAGCAGTTCGGCACGCCGCGCGAGATCTACGACCGGCCGGCGACCATGTTCGTCGCGGATTTCATCGGCTCGCCGCCGATGAATTTCTTGAAGTTCGGCGGCGGGCTTGCAAAGGGCGCGAAGGAAATCGTCGTACAGGGCGCCAAGGTGGCGGTGCCGGAGGTGCGCGAGGACGTGGCGCCCGCCGACATGGCGCTCGGCATCCGGCCCGAGCACATCCGCTTCGACGACGGCTCGAAGCTGCGCGGCGCGATCTACGGCACCGAATATCTCGGCACCACCCAGATCGTCGCGGTGGAGACGGCCGACGGCATCATCAAGGCCCGCGTGCCGGCCGGCATCCATCTCAGTCCCGGCGAGCAGGTTGGGCTGACGCTGAGCAGCGCGCGGCTTTCGCTGTTCGAAAAGGGCACTGGACGCGCGGTCAGGACCGCCATGCATGATCAGGCAGCGGAGGCGCGCCATGGCTGATGTCAATCTCCAGGGCGTGACCAAAAGCTTCGGCGAGACCGTCGCGGTCAGCAATCTCGACCTCGCGATCAAGGACGGCGAATTCGTCGTGCTGCTTGGGCCGACCGGCGCCGGCAAGACGACGACGCTCAGGCTGATCGCGGGGCTGGAGCGGCCAGACAGCGGCACGATCCACATCGGCGGCCATGACGCGACGGCGCTGTCGCCGGCCGAACGCGACACCGCCTTCGTCTTCCAGCAATATTCGCTCTACCCGCATCTTTCGGTGTTCGACAATCTGGCCTTCCCGCTGCGCTCGCCGGCGCGGCGTTTTCCGGAGGACGTTGTGCGGCGCCGTGTCGAGGAAGTGGCGCGCATGGTGCGAATCGACCACAAGCTCGACAACCGCTCGACAAGATTGTCGGGCGGCGAGATGCAGCGTGTCGCCATCGGCCGCGCGCTGGTGCGCAAGCCCGCGATCTACCTGATGGACGAGCCGCTCTCCTCCCTCGACGCCAAGCTGCGCGCCGATCTCAGGTTGGAGCTGAAGCGTATCCAGTCCGAGCTCGGCGCCACCATGCTCTATGTCACGCACGACCAGATCGAGGCGATGACCATGGCCGACCGCATCGGCATCCTCGCAGACGGCGTGCTGGTGCAGATCGGCACGCCGCGCGCGATCTATTCCGAGCCGGCGAACCTCCATGTCGCGGCCCGCCTCGGCCAGCCGGCGATCAACCTTTTGCCGGCCGGGCTGCTGCCCGATGGCGGCGCGCCGGCCGGAACGACGACGATCGGCGCCCGCACCGAACATCTCGCGATCGAAAAGGCGATGAACGGCTATGCCGACGGCGTCGTCGACTGGGTCGAGCATCTCGGCGATCAGAACCACCTGCATGTGACGGTGGGGGCGAAGAAGATGGTGACGCTGACCGATCCCGACACGCCGCTCGCAAAGGGGGACAGAGTGACGATCCGCTACATCGCCCCGCTCTACTTTGGCTCGGACGGGCAAAGACTGATGTAGCCGCGCGCCTCAGATATTGGCACCGAATGACGACCGCAGATACGGACTGGACGAAATCCATGAAGCACTTTTTCAACCGCAAGGACACGATCGTCACCGAGGCGCTTGACGGTTTCCTCGCCACGGCGGGATCGGGCACGCTCGCCCGCCTCGATGGCTATCCCGAGATTAAGGTCGTGCTGCGCGCCGACTGGGAGAAGACAAAGGTGGCCGTGGTTTCGGGCGGCGGCGCCGGGCATGAGCCCTCGCATGCCGGCTTCGTCGGCGCCGGCATGCTGACGGCGGCCGTCTCCGGCGAGATCTTCGCCTCGCCCAGCGTCGAGGCGGTGCTGGCGGCGATCCGCGCGACGACAGGGCCGGCCGGCTGTCTGCTGGTGGTCAAGAACTACACCGGCGACCGGCTCAATTTTGGCCTGGCGGCCGAGAAGGCGCGCGCCGAAGGTTTCGCGGTCGAGATGGTGATTGTTGCCGACGACATAGCGCTGCCGGACATCGCTCAGCCGCGTGGCATCGCCGGCACGCTGTTCGTGCACAAGATCGCCGGGCACCTGTCGGAATCCGGGCATGACTTGGCATCGGTAGCCGCGGCGGCCCGCGCGGCGGCTAAGGATATCGTTTCGCTCGGCATATCGCTCTCCTCCTGTTCGATCCCCGGGCAGGCGCATGAGGAGCGCTTCGGCGCTGACGATGGCGAGCTTGGCCTCGGCATCCATGGCGAGCCGGGCGTCGAGCGTATCCCGCTGCAAAGCGCGGGCGCATTCGTCGCCATCATGGCGGAGCGCCTCGCCGCGCGGCTCGATCCCGGCGATCACTATGGCTTGCTGATCAACAATCTTGGCTCGGTGCCGCCGCTCGAAATGTCACTCATCGCCAACGCCGTTTTGTCCTCGCCGCTCGCCAAGGCCGTGACGCTGACGATCGGTCCCGGGCATCTGATGACGGCGCTCAACATGAACGGTTTCTCGCTGTCGCTGCTCAAGCTGGACCCGGCGCGCGAGGCGGCGCTGCTTGCGGCTGTCGGCCCTCATGCCTGGCCACCGGCAAAACCGGTTCGTCAGCCGGTCGTTGTCGCGATGCCCGAGCCTGTTACCGGCACAGCCCCAAAGCCCGCCAGCCGCGATGCGGCCACCGAGCGGCTGATCAGGGCCGCCTGCCAAAGGCTGATCGCGCTCGAAGAGCCCCTCAACGCGCTAGACGCCAAGGCAGGCGACGGCGATACCGGATCGACCATGGCAACCGGGGCGCGCAGCGTGCTCGAGCGCATCGACACCTTGCCGCTTGCCGATCGCGCGGCCACGCTTGCCGCGATCGGCGATGCGCTTGGCACTTCGATGGGCGGTTCCAGCGGCGTGCTTCTGTCGATCTTCTTCACCGCCGCCTCGCAGACTTTGGGCTTTGGCGCAACTCTGCCCAAGGCGCTGCTTGCCGGCCTCGGACGGATGTCATTTTATGGCGGTGCCAGGATCGGCGACCGCACCATGGTCGATGCGCTGGAGCCGGCGCTGAAGGCATTCGACGCAAGCGGGCTGGAAGCAGCCGCCAAGGCGGCGCGGCAAGGCGCCGAGGCAACCGCCGCGATGCGGAAGGCCAAGGCCGGCCGTTCCGCCTATATCGGCAGGCAGCTTGACGTAGCGGACCCCGGCGCCTTCGCCGTCGCCGAGGTGTTCGCTGCCGTGGCGGCGCTGTTCGCTCCGGCATAAAGGACCAAGAATGGCCGCATCCGATTTCTCAAAGCTGATCGCAGCGGCGGCGGACACGATCGCGGCGCATGCCGAGGAATTGACCGCGCTCGACCAAGCGATCGGCGATGGCGACCACGGGCTCAACATGAAGCGCGGCTTCGAGGCCGTGCGCGCCGAGGCCGACGCTTTTTCAGCGAAGCCGCTGCCCGATGCGCTGAAGGCCGTCGGCACCAAGCTGGTGATGACCGTGGGCGGCGCTTCCGGTCCCTTGTTCGGCACGTTGTTCATGGCGCTCGGCAAGGAACTGCCCGCTGTCCCGGATCGCGCTGCGTTGGCGGCGGCATTGGGCAAGGCGATCGAAGCGGTCGCGGCGCGCGGCAAATCGCAGCCGGGACAAAAAACCATGCTCGACGTGCTGCAGCCGGTGTATGAGGCATTGGCGCAAGGCAAGACGGCACGCGAAATCGCCGATGCCGCCGACAAAGCGGCAGAGGCCACGGTGCCGATGAAGGCCCTGCGCGGGCGCGCCTCCTTCCTGGGAGAGCGCTCGATCGGGCATATGGACGCCGGAGCGCGCTCCGCCGCGCTTCTGGTGCGCGCAATCGCGGAAGCCATAGAGGGCAATCGATGAGCAATGTCGGTATCGTCATCGTGTCGCATTCGCCCTTGGTTGCCGAAGGCACGGCCGACATGGTGCGCCAGATGGTGGGCGACGAAGTGCCGCTTGCATGGTGCGGCGGAAACGGCCATGGCGGGCTCGGCACCAGTGTCGAGGCAATCATGGGCGCGATCGACAAGGCCTGGTCGGACGCGGGCGTCGCCATCCTGGTCGATCTCGGCGGCGCCGAGACCAACAGCGAGATGGCGGTCGAGATGATCGGCGAGCCGCGCTCGCACAAAATAGTCGTCTGCAACGCGCCGATCGTCGAAGGCGCGGTGATGGCGGCGACCGAATCTTCCGGCGGCGCCTCGCTCAAGGAAGTGGTGGCGACGGCGCACGAATTGTCGCCGTCGTGAACGAACGGGAATCGACTGAATGTCCGCATCCGCCGAAGCAACGGTCCTGATCACCCACGCGGTCGGGCTTCATGCGCGCCCTTCGGTGAAGTTCACCAAGCTTGCCAAGTCCTTCGCGGCCGAGGTGGAGGTGGCGGTGGCCGCCAACGGCCCCTGGTTCGATGCCAAGAGCATCGTCAAGGTGATGGCGGCGAAAGCGCCGAAAGGGACCATGCTGCATATCCGCGCCAAGGGCGACGGCGCCGCCCAGGCGGTGAAAGCGCTGGTCGACCTGGTACAGCGCGACTTCGACGAGGATGCGGATCATGCCCGGTCGGCTTGAGACCGATTTGCACGACGGCAGGCGCGCAAGGAATGCGAGCCATGCGGGTTGAGGGTATCCCCGCCTCCCCGGGTTACGCCGAAGGCCCGCTGTTCGACCTCGAGCACCCTCCAACCAGCTACAAGGCCAGGGCGAGCGCCGAGGAAGAAAAAGTCGCACTGGTAAGCGCAATCGGCAAAGCCGTCGACCGGCTGGCCGCACTGGTCGAAAGCGCCGATGGCGACGCCGCCGGCATCCTCGAATTCCACATCGCCATGTTGGAGGACGACGCATTGAGCGGCCCGGCCTTGGCGGCGATCGGCTCCGGGCAGCCGGCGGACGCCGCCTGGCGGGCAGCGCTGGACGGCGAGATCGCCGGCTATGAAGCGTCGGACCAGGACTATTTCCGCGCCCGCGCCGCCGACCTGCGCGACATTCGCGACCAGGTGCTGCGGGCGCTGAGCGAAGCCGGCGAAGCCGCGGGGCCCCCCGGCGCGATCCTCTATGGCGAGGACATCGCGCCGACGCGCTTCCTGGAGACCGATTGGAGCGAGGGCGGCGGCATCGCGCTCAAGCGCGGCAGCACCGCCAGCCATGTCGCGATGCTGGCGCGCTCGCGCGGCGTGCCGATGGTCGTCGGTCTCGGCGACGAGGCTCAAACGCTCACCGGTATCGCGCTGCTCGATGCCGAACGCGGCGGGCTCATCTTTTCGCCCTCGCCGGCCGAGATCGAAGCCTTCCGGCAGTCAGCCTCGTCCTTCGCCGACCGTCAGGGCGCGGCGAAGACATTCCTGACGGAGCCAGCGGCGACCAAGGCCGGCACCGCCGTGCGTGTGCAGGTCAACATCGCCTACCCTTCCGATGTCGACGGCATCGATATCGCGACCTGCGACGGCGTCGGGCTGATGCGCACGGAATTCCTGTTCGGCAAGACGCTGCCGGACGAGGAGACGCAATACCGCGCCTATCGTAAGGTGCTGGAATGGGCCGGCGACAAGCCGGTGACCATCCGCACCGTCGATGCCGGCGGCGACAAGCCGGTGCCGGGTTTCACCGTCGAGGAAACCAATCCCTTTCTCGGTCTGCGTGGTATCCGGCTTTCGCTCAAGCGGCGCGATATTTTTCGCGTGCAGATACGGGCATTGCTGCGCGCTGCCATCCACGGCAATCTGAAGGTGATGTTCCCGATGATCGCCATGCCTGACGAGTACGCCCAAGCCGCAGCGCTGTTCGCCGAAGAAGGAGTCGCGCTTGCCGCGCAAGGCGTGGCTCACAGGCTTCCGCCGCTCGGCATCATGGTCGAGGTGCCATCCGTGGCGCTGGCGCCGGAGGATTTCGCCGACGTCGCCTTCTTCTCGATCGGCTCCAACGACCTGGCGCAATATGTGATGGCGGCCGCGCGAGACAACGCAGCCGTGGCGCATCTCAATTCCGTCCGCCACCCAGCCGTCCTGCGGCTGATCGCTGCGATCACGACCTTCGGGCGGGAAAGAGGTATTCCAGTGAGCCTCTGCGGCGACGCCGGCGGCGATCCGGCAGCGATCCCGGCGCTGCTCGAAGCGGGCCTGCGCGACCTGTCGGTCGCTCCTGCGCAACTCGCCATGGCCAAGGCGGCCATTGCGGACGTTTCGGTCTAAGCGCTGCATGGCCAAGACTGCCAAGATACAGGAAGTTGGCTCAGAAGAGGCGATCCGCGCCTATAAGACGATCCTGTCGCAAGTGATCGACCAGCGCCCGTCGGGCATGCGCCAGCGCCTTGCCGACGCGCTCGGCAAGCACCGCAGCTTTGTCACGCAGATTTCCAGCCCGGCCTATTCGATCCCGATCCCGTCAAAGCATCTGCCGTCCATCTTCTCGGTCTGCCACTTCAGCCAGGCCGAGCGCGACCAGTTCATGGCCGCCTATCACCAGGCCCATCCCGGCAAGGCGCCCGCGGCCTCGGGCCAGCGCAAGACACGCCATGTCTCGCTCATCGTGCCGGATTTCGGCGACGACAGGCAGAACGCCGCGCTGGACCGGGCGATCAACGAGTTCATCCAGAAGATCACCAGCATCGCCGGCAAGGGCAGCGGCTAGCGCGGGAGCATGGGAGGACTGCCATGAAGAAATTCATCAATTCGGTGGACACGGTGCTGGCCGAAAGCCTCGATGGTTTTGCGGCGGCTCATGCCGACATCCTCGTGCTCGGCGAGGACCACAAATTCATCCGCCGCAGAGAGCTGAAGCCCGGCAAGGTGGCGCTTATCTCGGGCGGCGGCTCGGGCCACGAGCCGCTGCATGGCGGGCTGGTCGGCCACGGCATGCTCGACGCCGCCTGCCCCGGCCAGGTGTTCACGTCGCCGACGCCCGACCAGATGCTCGCCGCCGTCGAGGCTGTCGACACCGGCGCGGGCTGCCTGTTCATCGTCAAGAACTACGAAGGCGATGTGATGAATTTCGATATGGCGGCCGAGATCGCGGACGGTGTGCTGCAAGTGGTGACCAATGACGACGTCGCGGTCGAGAATTCATCCTACACGACGGGGCGGCGCGGCGTGGCCGGCACGCTGGTGGTGGAAAAGATCGTCGGCGCCGCGGCCGAGCAAGGCATGGCATTGCCCGCGCTCAAGGCGTTGGGTGATGGCGTCAACGCCGCGACGCGCTCGATGGGCGTGGCGCTGACCAGCGGCACGGTGCCCGCCGCCGGCAAGCCGACCTTCGAGATCGGCGACGGCGAGATGGAATTCGGCGTCGGCATCCACGGCGAGCCCGGCCGGCGGCGCGACGCGCTGAAGAGCGCCGACGCCATCGCCGAGGAAGTCTGCGCGGCAATTGCCGGTGACTTCGGCGGCCGCGCCAAAGGACCAGCGCTGCTGTTCGTCAACGGCTTCGGCGGCACGCCGTCGATGGAGCTCTATCTGATGTACAACAGCGCCCGCAGAATGTTCGAGAAACAGGGCGTGACGGTGATCCGCTCGCTCGTCGGCTCCTATGTGACCTCGCTCGACATGGCCGGATGCTCGATCACACTCACCCTGCTCGACGACGGCATGGCGGCGCTGTGGGACGCTCCCGTACACACCGCAGCGCTGCGCTGGGGGATGTAGAACAATTCCAGGAAAATGTGAGCGGTCAGGCTTGGCGCCTTCGCCATAGCCTTCCGCCCGGAATTGCGAAAAACAAAAAGATAGAGCGGCTCGCCGTTTCCGTGAAACGGTGACCGCTCTACCCATCGCTGGCATCGCTAGTGCTTTTCTGGCAAGCATGCGTGGAACCTGCCGCTGTTGCCTGAATGATGCTGCCCGAGCTTTCGCCTGCCCAGGAAAGACTGCTGATCAACCTTGCGGACCCGGAGGCACCCGCCGATTGGGACAAGGGGGTTTCGGCGGGCGGCCTGCTGGCGCTGCTGGCCAATGCCGAGTTCCACGGCGTGTTGCCGATCGTGCTGCGCAAGCTACGGGAACGCGGCGAGGCCAATCTGCCGAAAGACGCGGGCCTGCTGCAAAAGCTTGCCGAGCTGCGCGACCAGATGACGACGGTGACCGGGCAGTCGATGCTGCTGCAATATCACGGGGACCGCATCATGAAGGCGCTGACGGCAAAAGGCATCCCGGCCCGGATCGTCAAGGGGCCGGTGTTCGCGCGCAGGCTCTATCGCCAGCTTGCCGACCGGCCGTTCACCGATATCGACATCCTCGTCGACCCCGCCAGCGTCGAGGCGGCCAACCGGACGATCGCCGAATGCGGTTTCGAGCTCGGCAGCGGCGAGGCAGAGTCGCATGAGCTGCAGGAATTCAAATGGCTGGAGAAAGAGAACTCCAGCCTGCTGATCGAATTGCACGGCAATCTGGTGCACGACACCGGCATGCGCAGACGCCTGTCGCTCGGATTTCGTGAGCTGCAGGCGATCGACAAGGGCGAGACCGACACGCCGGCGGCGCTGCTCACCATTGCCATCGTCCATGCCGCAGGCGGCCACAAATTCCACCGGCTGCAGCTCTGCGTCGACGTGCTGCAAGGCGTGCGGGCGCTGAGATCGCCGGAAGACGAAGCGCGCCTGCTCGAGGCCGCCCGCGTGACCGGCATCGAGCTCGAGCTGGTGACGGTGCTCAACGTCACCGGACGCCTGTTCGCCGCGCCGCGCGCTATCGAGCTCGCCAACCGCATCAAGCCGGATCTGTCGATACGGCTGGCGAAATGGCTGATCACCGGCAACATGCTGCTTCGCGTCAATTCCCGCGAAAAGCTGCGCTCGCGCCTCAGCCGCGACGCCTTCCGCTGGGTACAGAGGCTGGCACGGCCGCGACTTTATCCAGCCTGAGCGCGGGAAGCAGACCTCAGACACCCACCGTGGCGCGGATCAAATCCGCCGCCTCATCCGGCCTTGCTCCGACCTCCAGCGTGAAGGTCGGCACCGCCTTCACCAGGGCCGCGATCATGGCCATGCGCCTTTTCTGCAGCGACAGCAGGCCGGTCATGCCGGTTCGTACATTGTCGGTAGCCAAAGCCACCATGGTGTCGGTCCTGGCCATGGGCAGCAGCCGGGTCTGGGCGTCGGCCGAGCGCGCGAGATGCAGGAGTGCGGCGACGGGCCTGGCGCGCACATCCTCGACGCGAATGATTTGGCCGAGGCAATCCAGCGAAACGGACTGCTCGCCCTCGGCGTCCCAGGTCTCGCCCAGGCAAGGCGCGACGAAGGGCAGCATCGCCGCCGTCTTGCGGTGGACCTTCACTTTGCGCGGCATACCCCAGGCCGCGGCCCCGTCCGCTGTCGCCTTGAGGACCATGACGTCGTCCGAGCAGAGGCCGAAACCCTGCGAGGCAAGCGCCAACGACGTCGTCGACTTGCCCGTGCCGCTTGGCGCATGGATAAGAACCAGGCCGTCCTTTCCGGGCAGAGTGAGACCCGCGGTGTGCAGCATGTGCTGGCCATCCGCATCGAGCGCCGCATCCAGCACCATCATCAGCAAGGTCCACTTGATCTTGCTGTCGGGATGGAGCCTGATTTCGGCCCGGCGCTCGCCGTCGCGGATCGACAGCGTCTGCTGGCCCGGAAAGACGAGATGGAAGACGCTTCCGGCGTCGATCATGCGGCAATGGCCATCCAGCGGCACGTCGCCGTCGAAAGCCAGATTTCCTTCGGGGTTCTCCTGCAACTCAAGCGTTTCGACGATGTCGACGCGGAAACCGGGCGGGACAGGCTCGTTCACACGCAGGGCGCCTAGCATCAGGTCGAAGCTTGGCCAGAGATCGGCGCGCGCGGCTGTGATGCCTATGACCTGGCCGTCAAGGTCGTAGCGGAAAGTCTGGTCGCTCAAGCGGCTGGCGCTTTCATCCTGGCCGGGTGGCGGTAGATCTCCACCATGCCGGGCTGGCTGTCGCTGACCACCGGCTTGCCGTCGAGGCAGACCCAGCAATGCGCTGACAGGCGAGGCTCGTGCATCGATTTGGCATCGACCCCGAAACGCAGCTCCGGGTCGAGACCGGCCATGCGCAGAAAGCGGAAACCGAGCAGACCTTCCCGAAGGCATCTGCGGTCGCGCATCAGCCAGGGGCGCCGCACCGTTCGTTTGACGCGGTGGACGATGTAGGTCCACGGCAAGTCGCGGTAGGGCGCAGCCGACTGCAGCGGCGCCAGCTTCAACACGCTTTCGAAATCGCGCCGGCCGACCAGCACCGGCATCAGCCGCGCGCTGAGCCACAAATGGACGCGGAACAGGACGCGCAGGACCGGTCCGTCGGTCATCACGCGCCCGGGTCGGCGAGGATGCCTTCAGCCACCAGCTCGGCGGCCAGTTCGGCCATATCCTGGTCGAGCGTTGCCTTGTCGACCTCGAATTCGTCCGACAGCAGGTTGACGATCTGGTTGAGGTTGCGCGCGCCGTTCACCTTGTCGAGAAAGGCCTCGGTCGTGTCGTTGCAGGTGTAAAGCTGACCGCTGCGCGCCAAAAGCACGACGGCGCCATCGCCGACATGCTGCACGGACGCATCGTCCGCCATCCGAAGCACCGTTTCAGAGCCGATTTCAGCCATCTGCCCGCTCCCTTCGCCGAAGAGCAATTAGCGCGGCGCCGCGAGGCTGTCCATCGGCATGGATGGCGAAGGGGCGGATCGACCCAGCAGGCCTGCCCGCCGCGAGGCGAATATTAGCGAAGTCTTGCCTTCTTGCCCTTGGGTAAGCTATGAGTCCGCCGGGTTTTGGGGAGTGATCTGTATGCGTTACAATTGGGAACGGGCTCCGACGGCGTTCGAGCGCCATCGGAAGGCGCTTGCGGCGGCCATCCTGATCGCGGGCGGCGTCGGGCTGATGCTGGCGGCGCTGCCGCTTTAAGCCGGCTTAGATCACGGACAGTGACAGCGACGTCTCCACCGGAGGCGCCGAACAGAGACGTTTGCCGGCGATGTCGACCAAATGCAGGAAGACATGGCCGCCACGCGCGGCTTAGTCTATGGCAGGGCGGCAGAACGTTTCTTGGGAGGAAGGCGGATGGCCTCACGCTATCACGAAGTCTATGAGGGCTGGAAACGCGACCCCGTAGGATTCTGGGCCGAGGCGGCCAAGGCGATCGACTGGTACAGGCCGGCCGACAAGGTCTTCGACCCGACGCAAGGCGTCTATGGCCGCTGGTTCGTCGGCGCCTCCTGCAACACCTGCTACAACGCAATCGACCGCCATGTCGCCGGCGGCCGCGCCGACCAACTGGCGCTGATACATGACAGCGCGATCACCGGCACGATCCGGACATTCACCTATGCCGAATTGAAGCGCGAGGTCGTCGCGCTGGCTTCGGTGATGAGGCATCGCGGCGTCGGCAAGGGCGACCGCGTCATCATCTACATGCCGATGGTAGCTGAAGCGGCCATCGCCATGCTCGCCTCGGCGAGGCTGGGCGCGGTGCATTCGGTGGTGTTTGGCGGCTTCGCCTCGCATGAGCTTGCCACCCGCATCGACGACGCCAAGCCGAAGCTGATCATCTCCGCATCCTGCGGTCTGGAGCCTGGACGCGTGGTCGCCTACAAGCCGCTGCTCGACAAGGCGATCGAGATGTCGAAGCACAAGCCCGACGCCTGCCTGATCCTGCAACGGGAGCAGCTGCGCTGCGAGATGAAGGACAATTACGACTTCGACTATGCGGACGCAGTGGCCCGCGAGCGGGCCGCCGGCGCCAATGTCGATTGCGTGCCGGTGCAGGCCACCGACCCGCTCTACATCATCTACACCTCCGGCACGACCGGCCAGCCGAAGGGCATCGTGCGCGACAATGGCGGCCACATGGTCGCGTTGAAATGGACCATGGACAACGAGTTCGGCGTGAAGCCCGGCGAAGTGTTCTGGGCGGCGTCGGATGTCGGCTGGGTGGTCGGTCATTCCTACATCGTCTACGGACCGCTTCTGCATGGCTGCACGAGCGTGCTCTTCGAAGGCAAGCCGATCGGCACCCCGGATGCCGGCACCTACTGGCGGGTGATCTCGCAGCATGGCGTCGTGGCGCTGTTCACCGCGCCGACCGCCTTCCGCGCCATCAAGGGCCAGGATCCCAAGGGCGAGTTCGTGCCGAAATACGACCTATCGAAGTTCCGCACTTTGTTCCTCGCCGGCGAGCGCGCCGATCCCGAAACGATCAAATGGGCGGAGCAGAAGCTCGACCGTCCGGTCGTCGACCATTGGTGGCAGACCGAGACCGGCTCGCCGATGACGATCAACCCGGCGGGCCTGGGTCTTTTGCCGGTGAAATACGGCTCGCCCGGCGTGCCGATGCCGGGCTACGACATCCGCATCCTCGACGATGCCGGGCACGAGGTGGCGCGCGGCACGCTCGGCAATGTCGTGGTGAAGCTGCCGCTGCCGGCCGGATGCCTGCCGACGCTGTGGAATGCCGATGCCCGCTTCCGCCAGGCCTATCTGGAAGAGTTCCCGGGCTACTACAAGACAGCCGACGCCGGCATGATGGACGAGGATGGCTATCTCTATGTGATGGCCCGCACCGACGATATCATCAACGTCGCCGGGCACCGGCTCTCGACCGGCGCCATGGAAGAGGTTCTGGCGGCCCACCCCGACGTCGCCGAATGCGCGGTCGTCGGCATTGCCGATGCCATGAAAGGCCAAGTGCCGCTCGGCTTCGTCGTGCTCAATGCCGGCGTGTCGCGCGATAGCGGCGCGATCGAAAGCGAGGTGGTGGGGCTGGTGCGCGAGCGGATCGGCCCGGTCGCCGCGTTCAAGACCGTGGTGACGATCAAGCGGCTGCCCAAGACCCGTTCCGGCAAGATCCTGCGCGGCACGATGCAAAAGATCGCCGACAAGGAGGAATGGACGATGCCGGCGACCATCGACGATCCCGCGATCCTCGACGAGATCGCGGCGGCGCTGAGGGGACGCGGCATCGGGTTGTAGCCGCCCGGCAGACGGCCGCGTTAAGGACGGATTCACCAATTTGTCCCGCACCGCAATCGTTTGTTGTGCGATGCAGCAACAGACTTTAAAGTTTGCATGGGGGGCCATACCGAAGGCACGGCATGGCTCAGCAAAAGACGACATTCGGCGGCATCGACATCCTGCGTTTCCTGGCTGCCATCATGGTGATGTTCTATCACTATGGCTTCTGGGTCTGGGCTTTCCCCGATGGCATTTCGGCACGCGCCACCGGCGGCATCCCGACCCATCCCGAAATGGCCTTTGCCGGCTCCGGCTGGGTCGGCGTGCAGGTGTTTTTCGTCATCAGCGGCTTCGTCATCGCCTTCAGCGCCGAGAACGCGACGCCGCTGAAATTCTTCGAAGCGCGCTTCCGGCGGCTGGTACCGGCGGTCTGGATCTGCGCGCCGATCTCCGCGATCGTCCTGCTCATGGTCGGCCTCTCCTGGCCGACGGATGCCGTGATCCGTCTCGTCCGCACCGGGCTGTTCGTGCCCTTCGAGCCATGGGTGGACAGCGTCTACTGGACGCTCGGCATCGAGATCGCCTTCTATGCCATCGTCTGGGTCCTGCTGCGGCTCGGCCGCTTCGACCTGATGGAACCGGTCGCCATCCTCATCGGCCTGGTCAGCACGCTGTTCTGGTGTCTCTATTTCGCCTTCGGCTGGACCGGTCTTGCAGAGATCCGCTGGCTGCAGCTGACGCTGGTGCATCACGGCGCGTTCTTCGCCGTCGGCGTGCTTCTATGGCTGATGCGCTTCAAGGCGCTGACCCTGCCGCGCCTCGCCTTCACGGCCCTGTTCCTGTTCGCTGGCGCACTGCAGATCGCGAGCTCGGTCGACGTGCACGCCGTCAAAGTCGGAGCCGCCATGCCTTACGCGACGCCGATCGCCGTTTTCCTGGCGGCTGTCGCGCTGATGGCATGGTCGCTGCAGCTCGACCTTTCCTGGCGCGGCTGGCGGCGGATCGGGCTGATGACCTATCCGCTTTATCTGGTCCACGATGTCGTCGGCGCGGCGATGCTCGGCGCTCTGATGCGCGCCGGTACGCCCTATCTGGCCGCTATTCCCCTTGTCGGCGCCGCCATGATCGCGGTGAGTTGGCTAATTGCGGCGGAGGCCGAGCCGCGCATCCGGCTGTTCTTCGACCACACGCTGTTCCGTTATCGGTTGAAGGCCGCCTGACGACGCGACCGCCGATCGCGCGCCGGTGTGGAATTGTTTGCATTCGGCATGATATCGAGGCGCAGATCATTGCAAGCCGCCGAGCCTCAATCCGTGAACCTTTTCCAAAAATCGAGACGCCCTCGACCCACGCCGCGCGAGCGCCTTGTCATGGACATGCGCGACACCGTCGTCTACGCGATCGGCGACGTGCATGGCTGCCATGACGAGCTGCGCGCGCTGGAAGAAAAAATCCAGCTCGACGCGCAACGGTTCCGCGGCCGCAAGATCATCATCATGCTGGGCGACTATATCGACCGCGGGCCGCATTCGCGGCGCGTGATCGACCATCTCATGGCGCCGCCGCCGAAGGGCTTCCAACGCATCTGCCTCGTGGGGAACCATGAGGTCGCGCTGCTGCTCTATCTGGACGGTCATCTCTCGCGCGAAACCTGGCTCGGCTATGGCGGTCGCGAGACCCTGTTCTCCTACGGCGTCGACCCTGACCGCCTGATAAGCCTCTACGGTTCGAGCGAGGAGGCGGATGCACGCATACGCGAGGCCATCCCAGCCGGCCACATCGACTTCCTGCGCACGCTGCCGGCGATGATCTGCTCCGACCAATTCGTCTTCGTGCATGCCGGCATCCGGCCCGGCATCGCGCTCGAGGCGCAGGACGAGGGCGACCTGCTCAACATCCGCGAGGAATTCTTCCAGGCTGCGCATCGCCTCGACCGCTGGGTGGTGCACGGGCACACGATCGTCGATGCTCCGACGCTCGACGGACGCCGGCTCGACATCGACACCGGCGCCTTTCAAACCGGACGGCTGACCGCTCTCAGGATCGTCGGCAAATACGGCCGCTTGCTGTCCTCACGAGATTAGGGCGGTTCGGCAAGACTTGGCGGGTCGGAGACATGGCGACAGGGCGACACCTATCGTCTGTTGAGCCGACTATTGCCAACCCTGGAGAGTGGCCCTAAGCGTTGCCGACGTCGTCATTACGAAGGCAAGCGCCAGCCTTGGAGATTGGCTGCAGCTTCCCTCCGGTCGTCATTCCAGGGCGGAGCAAGGAGCGAAGCGACGCGCGCAGACCCTGGAATCCATGCCGTTACGCCGAGGCGGCGCCAGCGGCGCAGAATTCTGGACCCTCGCACTCTACGGCGACGGTCACGGCATGGATCCTCGGGTCAAGCCCGAGGATGACGAAGGGATGGGCCTTCCGGCTAACCACAAAGGTCCGCAAGCGCCTGCAGGCGGCTAAGGGATGTCTACGGCATCAAGATGCGGAGCAGTTCGCCTTTCATATGACCGAAACCCGCTTCAGGCTGCCTGCTTGGGGCGCTGCTCGGATTTTTCCAGATAGTAGGTCGAGTAGCGGTCGAAGAACCTTTCCGAACCGCCGAGCGAGCCGTATTTGGCCAGCTTCTTCAGATCGACCTTGTTGAGCACCGCGCCGATCACCTTATTGGCGATATAGGGCTCGGATTCCAGCATCGAGCGCACCATGTTGCGCGGCGTGCGGCCCCATTCGGTGACCAGCACGAAGCCGTCGACCAGCGGCGCGAAGGCCTTGGCGTCGACGACGGGGCCGAGCGGCGGCAAGTCGACGATGATGTATTCGAACGTCTCCTTGGCGTTCTCGATGAAGCGGCGCATGCCGGCCGAGCCCAAAAGCTCGCTGGTGTGCGAGAACTGGCCGCGCAGCACGGCGGGGATGATCGCCAGCTTGGTCTGACGGTCGACCTTGCCGACCGACTGCCAGGTCTGGCCGTTGACCACCGCTTCCATCAAACCCTGCTCGGTCTCCATGCCGAGGCTGCGGCTCAAGCCCGGATTGCGCAGGTCGCCATCAATGAGCAAGGTCTTGGCGCCGTTGGCGGCGAGCAGGCCGGCGAGATTCGCGGCCACCGTCGATTTGCCCTCCCCGGGCAGCACCGAAATGACGCCGATCACGCGGCTGCCGCGGTCTTCCATCACGACATCGAAGGCGATCTTGGCGTTGCGCAGCGTCTCGGCGAACATCGATGCCGGGGCGTCGATGCTGACACGCATGCGCGCCCGTCTCTCCGCCGCGGAAAGGCTCGCCACCTTGCCGTCGGCCGGCAGGTCGTCGGGCTTGGAATCCTTGGCCTTGCCACCGCCGATCGTCGGCAGATAGCCGAGGAATTTTAGACCGACCCGGTCACGAACGTCCTCGCCCGTCCTGAAGAAGCGCTCGTTGAACTCGTTGAGGCCGCCGAAGCCGGCTCCAAGCATCAGGCCAAGCACGAGCGACAGCGCCAGCACGCGCAAGGTGCGGGGGCTGGAGGCCGCGAGCGGCATCGTCGCGTCGGATATGATGCGAACCTTACCGACCGGGAAGGACTGCTGCTGCGATGCTTCCTCGTAACGGCTGAGGAAGGTCTGGTAGAGCGTCGTCAGCGCCTGCGCCTGCTGGTCGAGTTCCTTGAGCTTCACCTGTGACTGGTTGTCGATCGAGCTCTTGCCGGCGGCGGTGGAGATCTTGTCGCGCAGCGCCTGCTCGCGCGCCTGCGCCACTTGGAAGTCGTTGCGGTAGCTTTCGGTTAGCTGCTTCAACTGCCCGAAGATCTGCGCCGAGACATCGGCCTTTTCCTTGGTCAGCGCGACCGCCTGCGGATGATCCTTACCGAAATTGGTCTCGACGTCCTGCAGGCGCTTGGCAATGGCCAGATAGCGGGTCTTGAGCGCGATGATGACCGAGCTGCTCGGCTGGTCGGCGCCGATGGCCGAATCGTTGAAGGCGCTTTCGGAGCCGCTGTCGACGATCGCCTTGTATTGCTGGTAGCGGGCGCTGGCCCTGGCCGTATCGGCCTGGGCGACGATGAGCTGCGCGTTGAGGTCGGCGAGCTGCTTGTCGCTCAGCAACTGACCGTCGCTGTTGGCGGAGAGCCCATGTTCGGCCCTGAATTTCTCGACCGCCATCGCGGCTTGCTGCGAGCTTTCGCGCAACTCGGTGAGCCGGCCCTGCAGCCACAAGGCCGCGCGCTCGGTGGCGTCGAAGCTGGCGTTGAGCTGGTCCGCCAGATAGGCATCGGCGTAGGCCTTGGTGATGGCCGTGGCGAGAGCGGGATCCGGCGCCTGGTAGCCGATGGAGAGCACGTAGCTGCGGCCGTTGCGCTGCGCCAGCACCTCGCTCTGCAGCTTCAGCACGGCATAGTCGTGGCGCGCCGTCTTGATCATGGCCTGCCGCGTCGCCTCGTCGACATTCTGCATGCCGGGGATGTCATCGGCCGAGCTGCCGCGGAAATAGCCGACCACACCACGCAGGAAGCCGATGCCCTTGGCCAGCGCCGATTGGGGCGGATTCATGAAGGCGTCGTTCTGATCGAGCTTCAGCTTGTCGACCACCACCGATGCCAGGCGTGCGGAGGTGAGAATCTCGACCTGGCTGAGAAAGGAAGCGTCAGTCTGAACGGTTTGCGACGCCGCCGAAATGTCGTCGACGACCTTGTTCAGGCCCTCGTCGATGAGCACGCTCGCCACGGACATATATTGCTTGGGCGTGGTCTGCAGATAGATCACGCCCAGGAACAGACCGATGACGGCGCAGACCGCCACGACCTTGGCCTGTCGGGCGGCCATGCCAAGCAGACGCTCGACATCGATGAAGTCTTCACCCTTTTCCTGATCTGTGCTGGGCAACGGCATCCTCTTGTCGAGAGGAAAGTTGGCATAGTTCATATTCGGTCCAATTCCAGGTTGCAGGCGCTATCGGCCTTAGTAGATCGGCGTCGTGACCAGAAAAGACCGCGCAACGTTGTTGCCAGGATGCGCCGGGTCGGCAGGCCCGGGCGCCTGAGTGGCAGTCGCGCCATCGCGAAACCGCATATGCACCCGAAAGATGGGCATTATGCGGCTACTTCCCTGCGCTCATGCGACCGGACAAATTGCTGCAGCATCTCGAAGACAGGGCCCTTCATGTCGTCGCGCGCCAAGGCGAAGGCAATGGTGGCCTCGATGAAGCCCTCCTTGGAGCCGCAGTCGAACATGCGGCCGTCGAAAGGCTGGGCATAGAAAGACTGGCTCTGAGCCAGGCGCACCATGGCGTCGGTGAGCTGGATCTCGTTGCCGGCGCCGCGTTGCTGGTTGCCGAGCAGGGCAAAGATCTCCGGCTGCAGGATGTAGCGGCCGTTGATGTAGAAATTCGACGGCGCGTTGGCGGGCGCCGGCTTTTCGACCATCGCCGTCACTTCGAAGCCGGATGCCACCTCCGCGCCGCGGCCGACAATGCCGTATTTGCTGGTTTCGGAGGGATCGCAGCGCTCGACGGCGATCACATTGCCGCCTGTGCGCTTATAGAGATCGACCGTCTCGGCAAGGCAGCCGCGCGCGCCGAAGGACACCATGTCGGGAAGCAGCAGTGCGAAGGGCTCATTGCCGATCACGTCGCGCGCGCACCAGACGGCGTGGCCGAGGCCCTGCGGCGACTGCTGGCGAATGAAGGAGGTGGCGCCGGCGACGGGCAGCAGGCTTTCCAGCGATTCGAGCTGCGCCTTCTTGCCGGTCTGCTCCAGCGTGCCGATCAGTTCAGGGTGCAGGTCGAAATAGTCTTCGATGACCGCCTTGTTGCGGCCGGTGACGAAGACGATGTGCTCGATGCCGGCCTCGAACGCCTCGTCAACGGCATATTGCACGACAGGCTTGTCGACGACGGGCAGCATTTCCTTCGGCATCGACTTGGTCGCCGGCAGAAACCGCGTTCCGAGCCCCGCCACCGGGATGACTGCCTTCCTGACTTTCTGCATCTGGTCTTCCTTCTGCGAGAAAAAGATTTCTATCTGTCGCCGGCTATCAAATCGCCCGCATGCTTCATCTCCCCGCCCCCACGGCGAAACTGCGCCGCAACCCTTCTCAGCCGGACCGCGATAGGCATGCTCATATGCCCTATCGCGGCCGGATCCCTGAGCGCCGCGCCGATCGCCTTGAGCGGCGCGCGCGCCTTGATGTGCTGAACCAAGGACAGGAACGACGCCGCTTTGCGCAGGCTGCGGCCGCGCCTGGTGAAGGCCGCCTTTGCGCTGCTGTCCATGGGATATGCCGCCGCGAAGGCGGCATCGGCGCGCGTCATCGCCTCGACGTGATGCAATTCCAGCACCCGTGAGATCGAGCCGGTGCGGATGTGATAGACATAGCCGACGGTCGGCTCGACCACGCAGCGGCCGCCGCTGGCGAGCGCGCTGGCCAGGAGAATGTAGTCCTCGCCGATGCGCAGCTTTTCGTCGTAGCGCAGTCTGTTGTCGTTGAGGAAGCGGCGCTGGAAGATCGGCTTGAGGTAGCCGAGATTGAAGCGCGATTCGAAGACCAGATTGCCGTCGATATAGTCGGCCAGCGAGATTTCGCGCAGGCTTTCGAGATAACCGGCCGGGAACATGGTGTCGTCGGGCGTGCCGTCCTCGCGCACGACCTGCACATTGTCGACCGCAATCTGGGCGCCCGCCGCTTCGGCGCGGGAGATCATCGTGGCCAGGCGGTCGGGATGAACCGCATCATCGGAATCGAGCACCGCCACCCAGCGGCCACGCGCCAGGTCCAGGCCGGCATTGCGTGCGCCGCCCGGGCCGCGATTGGCGGGCAGCGCCACCACCCTGACGATATCTTGCGGATAGGCGCGCGCCACATCCAGTGTGCCATCGCGCGACTGGTCGTCGACGACGATGACCTCGACGGTCACGCCGAGTTGGGCGATCGCGCCGGCGATGGCGCGGTCGAGAGTGGCCTCCGCATTGTAGGCGGCGATGACGAAGCTGACGTCAGGCTGCACGCTTGTTCCCTTGTTCTGGCGACGTGAGGCCGTATTGGCGGATTTCACGGACACCGACCAAACCGCTGACGACGCCAACGTGCATAATGCCGCGCAGCACGCTGCGGTTCCGTCGCACCGGACTGATCGCGGTCAAAATCGCCATGCCGAAGCAGTAGGCGGCCTTGGCGGAAGCCAGCCCGACCTGGCCGGCACGGCGCATGCCGCCGGCGCCGCGCCCGATCAGATGGCCATGCGTCTGGCCGAAGCGGAAGCGGCGGCGGCGCAGCCAGTCGAATGCGGCCCTGGCGCGCGGCACGACCTCGTCGACGAAGGCATCAGGCGCAAAGGCGATGCGTCCGCCGGCCTTGACCATGGCGTCGAAGAATTCGGTGTCTTCGCCGCCGGTCTGGCCGCGCGCCAGGCTGAAGCGCCGGCCGCGCAGGCTCGCATCGGCCGTTCTGAGCAGGACGTTGCAGGTGTAGCCGGTGCGGATCTCGCCGCGCACCCAGACCGGCAAGGTGGAATGGAAGTCGCCCTTCCGCATCCAGTCCGGTGCGTCCTGGCGGTAATGCGCCCGCACCGGACCGAGCACCGCCGCGGCGCCCGTGGCGTCGGCCGCCGCTATCAACTCGACCAGCCAGGAGGGTGACGCCGTCTCGTCATCGTCGATGAAGGCGACGAAGTCCGAAACGCTGGCGTCGAGGCAGGCGTTGCGGGCGATCGAGATGTTGCGCGCCGGCGCGTGGCGGTAGCGGATCGGCAGCTTCAGCTCTTCGGCCAAAGCCTTCACCAGCTTCTGCGCGCTGGGTTCATCATCATTGTCGGCAATGACGATGCTTATCTCCAACCCCTTAGGCTTCTCCAGCGCGGCGATGGAGCGCAGCGTGTCGGCCAGCTCCGGCCGGCGGAAGGTGCAGATGCAGATGTCGATCGAGCGTCCGGCCATCACGCCACCTTGCGCTGCGAGCGGGAGATCAAAAGCTGCTGCCAGAACCCGACGGACCAGCCGAAATGCATGATCATGGCCGAGACGCCGGCGAGCGCTATGCCGGCATTGCGCTGGCGTATCGCGGTCACCAGGCCGTAGCCGAGGCACACCGCCGCCCACAAAAGAAACGGCACCGCCGCCAGCCAATGGACGAAGGAAAACAGGGCGAGCAGCACCACGGGCGCAACCAGCAGCGGAATCATCTGCCGGACCTTCGGCACCATGCGGTGCTTCAGCACGTTCCTGGCGCGGCCGCGGCCATAGCCGAGATATTGGAAATAGAGGCTCTTCAGCGTCGAGCGCGGATAATAGATCATCTGCGTCCTGCCGCTCATCCAAATGCGGCAGCCGGCCTGGCGCAGGCGGTAATCGAGCTCGGCGTCCTCGTTGTGGCTGAAGCTCTCGTCATAGCCGCCGACATGCCGGAAGGCGGCGATGCGCATCAGCGCGTGGTGGCCATGGTCGACCCACTCGCCCTCGGACATATGCCGGTGCTTCGAGCCGCCGGTCCCGAGCTTGGAGTTCTGCGCCGCCGCGACCGCTTTCTGCACCGCGCCGGTGCCGGCGGTCAGCATCGAAACGACGACCGCATCGGCGCCGGTGGCAAGGGCTTCCTCGACCAGCCGGTCGCAGTAATCATCCGGATAGCCGCCATGCGCGTCGATGCGGATGAGGTAGTCGACGCCTTCGCCGAGGCTCGCCACCGCGAGATTGACGGCGGCGCTCTGGAGGCGCTTCGGATTGGCGAGCAGGATCACCCGGGGATCCTTCGCCACGACATTTTCGACGATGGCTTGCGTGCCGTCGGTGCTGCCGCCGTCGGCGACGACGATGCGACCGCCGAGCCGTGCCGCCGCGGGCCGCAATCGGTGAAGCAGGCCGCCGATATGGGCCGCCTCGTTGAGGCAGGGAACAACGATCAGGATCGACGGGGCAGCCTGCGTCACCGGTTCTTGCACGTCCCCTGCCATCACGCCGCCGCCTCCGTCACAAAGGTTGAAGGCATGGATGCGAGGCCGCTCAGCTTTGCAACGAAAGCCGCGCAGTCGCTGCGGTCGTAGCTCCAGGTCCGAGGATTGCGCGCCAGCACCCGCGATTTCAGGCCGCGATATTGATCCTGATCCATCCCGCCGAGCATCGCTTCGATGCCCTCGGGCGTCGCTTCGGACAGAAGCACGCCGATATCCTGCCGCTTCAGGAACCGGCCGGTTTCGGTGCCCGCCATCGAGATCGGCACGGCGCCGAAGCGGCAGCCCTCATAGAGACGGTTGGGAAGCAGCCATTCGGAATTCTGCCCGGCTTCGAAGAAATCGATCGCCCAGGAGAAATGCACTTGCCCGTAGATGGCTGCCATGTCCTCCGGGTTGCGGTAAGGCCCGCCGAATGAAAGCCACGGCTCGGCCTCGACGAAACCGTGAAAGTCCGGGAATTCGGATAGCGCCGGGCGCCCCCTGAGCACGACCTCGAAACGCCCTGCCTGACGGCGGGTGAAATCGGCCAGCAGCTCCAGCGAGCGGCGGCAGCGCAGCGCGCCGAACCAGCCGATGCGCCAGGGCGGCGTCGCCGGGCTGTCGTCTCCCAAGGAATGCGCAGCGACAACGGATGCCGGCTCGAAATATTTGTTCTCGATCAGCTCGACGGGTGCGACGATCTGCCCGAAAGGCTCGAAATAATTGGCGATGAAGGCCGGCGAGCTCGTCACCAGAAGCTTCACGTCGCGGGCGAGATGACGTTCGGCGCCGCGCAGCGTCCTGCCGACGAAATCGTCGCGCAGCACCAGGCGATGGATATCCAGGCATTCATAGACGATAGGCACGTTTGCCCCGAGCGCGGCATTGGCGCGGCGGGCCACCGCCAGCATTTCGAGGTTGCGCGCGATGATGAGATCGGGCGTCGGCATGGCGCCCAGCTTCGCGCCGATCGACATGGCGGCCTTGGCGACCGCGCCCAGGCGTTGCGCGAATCGGCCGTCGCGCGTCGCGCCGAGGTCGACGGGCTCGATACCCTCGATCTCGGCGACCGGGCTGGTGGTGCGGCGAAAGCCCGCCAGGGTGACCCCGGCGCCGCCTGCCTTGAGCATCTGCACCCTCCGGCGCACCGCCGGATCGGATACGTCATGCACAAGGTACAAGACATGCAGCATGTAACTCGACCGCTGTTGGCCCACCCGTCGGGGATGCTAGTACAGCTTTTGCTGCATCGCAACAATTTTGGTGCGGCGTAGCAAATGTCCGCACATTTTTTGTTGCACTGCAAAAACTTCTTGCGGTAGCTTGTGGATGGCGGTGGGCGCGGTCGCGACGATGTCGGGCCGGTCGCGAGATCAGGGATCCTGAATTTGGAAACCAGTGCATTCGATCCGCCTGAGGGCTCGCTGCGCAAATCGGTCGGGCGCGGCGCCGTCGCTACCGCGATCGCGCAGGGCGTGCGGGTGGCGACGCAGATGATCTCCGTCATCGTGCTGTCGCGCTTGTTGTCGCCGCAGGATTTCGGCGTCGTCGCGATGTGCGCGCCGGTGCTTGCCTTCATCGCGCTGTTCCAGGATTTCGGCCTGACCCAGGCGACGATCCAGAAGACCGGCATTCGCCACGAGGAAGTCAATTACCTGTTCTGGATCAATGTGGCGGTGAGCACGCTGCTTGCCTGCGTGCTTGCGGCTTCGGCGCCGCTGGTCGCCGCCTTCTATGGCGAGCCGCGCGTGACGGGCCTCGTCGCCGCCTTCGGCCTGCAGATCATAGCCTATGGCCTGGGAGCCCAGCATGTGGCGCTGCTGACGCGCCGCATGGAGTTCACGCGGCTGGCCATCATCGACATCGCCAGCGCTATTATCGGCGTCGCCGTCTCCATCGCATGGACCTTCATCGACCGTTCCTATTGGGCGCTTTTCGCCGGCACGCTGGCGAGCGCCGTGCTGCCGACGCTGTGCTACTGGGCTTCCTCGCGCTGGCGTCCCGGCTTGCCACGCAAGGTCGAGGGCGTCGGCGCGCTGATCAATTTCGGCGCCGGCATCACCGGTTTCAACTTCGCCAATTTCTTTGCCCGCAACCTCGACAATGTGCTGATCGGCAAATACTGGGGCGAGGCGCAGCTCGGCCTCTATGACCGCGCCTACAAGCTTCTGCTTTTCCCGCTCAGCCAGATCACCAACCCGCTGGCGAAGGTGATGGTGCCGGCGCTCTCGCGGCTGAAGGACGAGCCGGACCGCTACCGCAGCGCCTATCTGCGCGTCATGCCGCTGATCCTTCTGGTGGCGCTTCCGGGTGTCGCCTTCGCCACAGCCATGTCGGACATGCTCATCCCCTTCGTGCTCGGCGAGCAGTGGCGGGGAAGCGCGCCGATCTTCCTGGCGTTGGGCTTTGCCGGACTGCTGCAGCCGCTCAACAACCCCGCGGGATGGCTGTTCGTAAGCCAGGGCCGTTCGGGCGACTTCATGCGCTGGGGTATCGTCACCGCCGTAACCTCGGTGCTGGCCTTCGCCATCGGCCTTCCCTACGGCGCGCTGGGCGTCGCGGTCGCCTACGCGGTCAGCGAATATATGCGCACGCCTTTCCTGTGGCTTTATGTCGGCAGGCACGGACCGCTCAAGGCCAGCCATGTGCTTCACGCGGCGCTGCCTTTCGTGCTTGGCGCGCATCTGGCGTTCGGCGCGGTCTGGCTCGTCAAGCCGATGCTGCAGGCGCCGCCGGTGGTCGCGCTGGCCGGCGGCGCGGCGCTCTCCTATGTCGTGACCATTGTCGTCGCGCTTGCCTTCAGCGCCGGCCGCGAAGCGCTTTACGAGGCCTTGCGGCTAATACCCGCAAGAGGGTTCCTCGCAGCCCGGAGCGGGGCGAAATGAGACCACGCGGCTCGCGACACGCCGATCTCAGGACAGGATAACCGCATGAACTATCGATCGATTTCAGACATGAACGACGCGATCGTGCGCAACCTGCACCGGTTGCCGCGCGACATCGACCTGGTCGTCGGCGTGCCGAGGAGCGGCATCCTCGCCGCGACGCTGGTCAGCCTGACGGCGAACATCCCGATGACCGATCTCGACAGTTTCCTGGAAGGCCGGATCTATACTTCGGGCATCACGAAACGCTGGGCAGGCCTCGACCGGCAGGCCTCCGACATGCGCAAGATCCTGGTGATCGACGACAGCATAATCGGCGGCACCGCCATGCGCGACGCGCGCGAAAAGGTCGCGGCCAGCGGCATCAAGGGCGATTTCATCTTCGCCGCCGTGTTCGGGCTGTCGCTGCAGCATGAGGAAACCGACATGGTCTTCGAGGCCGTGCCGCATCCCAGGATGTTCCAGTGGAATTTCATGCACCACGTCTTCCTCGAGCAGTGCTGCGTCGACATTGACGGCGTGCTCTGCCTCGATCCAAGCGAGGAGGAAAACGACGACGGCCCGGCCTACGAGAAATTCCTCGCCGGGGCGCGTCCCCTGCTCGGGCCGACCCGCAAGATCGGCTGGCTGGTGACGAGCCGGCTGGAAAAATACCGCAAGCTGACTGAGGCCTGGCTCGCCGAGCACAACATCCGATACGACCATCTCGTCATGCTCGACTTGCCGAACAAGGCAGAGCGGCAGCGGCTCGGCGCGCATGGCAGCTTCAAGGCCGAGTTCTACCGCAAGTCGGACGCCATCCTGTTCATCGAGAGCGAGCATGAGCAGGCGCTGAGGATCGCCAAGCTTTCCGGCAAGCCGGTGCTATGCGTCGAAACCAACATTGTGAGCTTGCCCGACCCGATGTCGCTGCCGGCGCTGCAGCAGGCGGCGCGCAATCTTCCAGCGCGGCTCAGGCAGATCAATTCGTCTGACGGGCGGAAGCAGGCGGTCAAGGCGACGGCGCGCGCCCTGCTCGGCGAGCGCGGCTATGAAGCGCTGAAGAGCCGGGTAAAGCGCCCGGCATAGAGCTATGCGGCGCGGCGGACGCCCTGCCGGGCCGCCCTTTCGAGAAGATCGAGAAACACCACCAATTGCCGCGCGGGATCGAGCTCCGGGCGCTTGGAGAAGGCGAGAGCCGCCGCCGAAAGCCGTTCGTAGTCCTGGCGATCGTTCCACAGGCGCTTCACCGCCGAGGCCCAGTCGGCAAGCGGAGCCTCGTAGTCGAGCACCACGCCGCCGGGACCGATGGCTTCGGGCAGGCCGCCGCGCCTCGAGCCGACGACCGGGATGCCGCTGCAATGCGCCTCGGACGCCACGCGACCCCAGGCTTCCTCCCATTTGCTCGGCGCAAGCAGGATCTTGGTGCGGCCATAAACCGTCTTCATGTCGTTGGTGCGGTTTTCGAGTTTGATGTTCGAGTACGGCGCGATGGTCTTCTCGACGCGGGCGCGATGGTCGTCGTCAAGCTTCCAGCTTTCCACGAACAGGAACGGGATCTCGGGGCAAGCGGCCGCGATCTTGACCGCCAGATCAAAACCCTTCTCCTCATAGGGATTGATCATGGTGACGAATTCGCCGGTCGTCTGCGTGCAATAGAGGGCGTCGTTGATGGTCGGGGGAAGCACGATGGATTCGATGCCGAATTTTTCCCTGTAGGTGCGCGCGGTGAATTCCGAATTGGCGATGTACAAAGCCGAGCCGAGTTCGCGCGGGTCGCCCGCAAGCTCATGGAATTCGACATTGTGCAGATAGACGACCAGCGGCACACCTTCGGCAAGGAGCGCCTTTCCCAGCGGAACGGATTTGTGGCATTGCACGACGGCGACGTCGGGCCTGGCTTTCCTGACGGCGAAGCCCGCCGCCTCCCAGGGGAACCAGGCGCGCATCACCGGGTAACCGGGAAAATTGTCGACCACCGCCGGCTGCCGCAGCAGCTTCATCTTGGCGCGCGCCTTGAAGCCGAACATGCCGTCGCCGAACAGCGAGGCGAGGACCGACGCCTGGTGGCCGTGCTCGATCAGCTGTTCGACCAGATGATGGGTGTTGGATTGCACACCGCCGGTGAACTCGGGAATATATCCGTTGCCGCTTGCAAAAAGCACTTTCATCGTTCGGCTCCTAATTCGGCCCGGGCGACCATCTGCAACCCACGGCTCGTCAGCTTGCGCCGCGCGCCAATGGAAGCTTCGACGTCATCGCCCGGCACAACCGGCCGAGCGAGGCGGAAAGCGACAGCGTGGAATACTCCCGCCATAATCTCGATGCCGGGATCACCTTTCCCGCCTTCAGGTCCCTGACCAGATGATGCGGGAAAGAGTGCATGTACTCCCTGACGATGTCGGCCTTCAGCGGGCCCGCCTTCCATCCCTTCACCGCCGAGACGAATTCATCGGCGGGAGCGGATCCCAGGCCCGTGTCATAGGCTTCGAAGGTGCGCCGCACGATTGCGCGCTCCTTGTCGCTGAGCGACGCCTTTCCGGCTCGTTCGGCAAGCTGGGCGTAACGGCGGATGTCCGCGGCCGCATGGTGCCATAGGCCCTTCCTTGCCATGATGCTCGAGCGCTGCAGCAGCGCCTGCATCTCGAGATCGGCCGTCTTCGGCAAGGCCTGTTCCGAGCGATCGAGATATTCGTGGAGATCGACCGACTTGTAGATCTCTTCCATGATCACGCGGTCGTAGGAGCCCCAGGCCTTGATCCGGTCGGTATAGGAAATCACGACCTTGGTGCTGCCGCGAACCATGTCGTGCTGGCGCTGGAAGAACATCAGGCCGTCGACCCTGATGCCCTTGAACCGGCGCGCGAGCCTCAGCATCATCTCATAGTCCTGCGACCGGACCAGGGTTTCGTTGAAGCCCCCAACCTCGTTATAGCATTTGCGGCGCACCAGCAGGCCCGGTTGGTGAACGTGGCAATATTCGAGATGGGACGGGAAGAAATTGTCCTGGGTGACGTGGCCGAAGGCGACGATCTCGTAATCCTGCTCCTCGATCTGGGCGGAGCGCTGGAAACGCGCATATTCGCCGAAGGCGAAATCGGCCTCCGGTTGCCGCTCGAAGGCGGCAAGAAACCGTTCCAGCGCCGTCGGGTGCGCGACGTCGTCGTCGTCGAATATCCAGACGAAATCCCCCGTGCAGTGCTTCAGGGCGAAATTCAGCGCCGTCGACTTGCCGCCATTCTCCTTGCGGTAATATTCCACCGGCGCCGGGAACGAGGCCACCACCGCGCCGGTGTTGTCGGTCGAGCCGTCGTCAACGATCAGGATCTGATCCGGCACCACAGTCTGCCGGAGCAAGCTGTCGATGGCTTCGGGCAGGAACTTCTCGCGGTTGAAGGTAGGAACGATGACGGTGACCGTCGGTTTGCGCTGCGCAGCCATTGGCGACCTCATGCTGGAGCAACCCCAGGAAAAGCGTGAGACGACTTTCCGTCCGGAATTGCGTGAAAACAAAGAGCTTCTGTTCCGCCTGCCTTACGCATTGTGCGGTTCCAGATTGGCGAAAGGATTGGTGCATGGTTGCCAGCCGGTGAAGCGGATCGGATCGTCGGGCGAGCTGCGCCAGGCATAATCGGTCAGCATGTGGAACTCAGCGACGACCCAGCGGTCGAAGTGACGCAGATCGCGTCGCTTGTCCTTCGGCAGCAGCTCGCGCGCCTTGCCGAGCTTCACCGTTTCGGCCAGCGTCACGGCGTCCGCCAGCTTGGCGCTGGGGAATACCCAGGGGTTGCGGTTCTGGAATTCGAGCACGAATTGCTGCAGGTGCTCGACGCGCATGTTGAGCGGGCCGAAATATTTTTCGAGCGTGACGCGAACCAGGTCCTCGTCCGAGAAGGACGAGACGGCGGCAGCGGCGATGCCCGTCGAGGCGACCCCGCCGGCGACGATGGCCAATGCGGTGCGGCGGGTGATCTTCATCGAGCCCTCCCTCATGCCGCCAGCTTCCCCGCCGCCCGCAAGGACAAGGCAGCCGCCGTCAGGCTTGGATTGGCGCAGGAACAGCTCGGATAGGTGCTGGTACCGACGACCACGAGGTTCCTGAGCTGGTGGTGGACCATGTCGCGGTCGACCACGGAGTCGGCCGGGCCTGTGCCCATGCGCAGCGTGCCCTGCACATGCGATTCGGTCGGCCTTATGCCGCGATCGAAGATCTGCTCGACCGGCAACGGCTTGAGCAGCTCCGGCAGCCTTTCCAGCGCTTTCGCCATGCCCTTGGTGGCATAGTCCGACGCGCCCTTGAAGCTCACGAAGGCGTTCTCGTCCTTGTCGAGGACGACGCGGTTTTCGGGGTCGAGCAGGTTCTCGGTGACGACGACCAGCGGCAGCACCTGCCGCAGCCTGCCCTTCTCGGCGCGCATGCCGTGCTGCCAGCGATTCTCGAAATAGACGAGCGCCGCCGCATGCTCGGCCCGGTGCGGCCCGTCATAGAGGCCGAAATTCAGGCCGGTGGTGATGGTGGAGCCGTCGAAATTGTCGACACCGCCGAGATAGGCCTCGTAGTTCCAGCCATAGGATTCGTGCAGGCCCAAGCCGACGAACTCGCCGCCAAGTCCGGAGCGCAGCATTATCGCCGGGCTCTGTATGGCGTTGGCGCCAAGGACGAAGAGATCGCCGCTGACTGAATATTCCTTATCGTCCCGCACGAATGCGACGGAGCGGACCGCGGCGCCTGCATGGTCGAACCGGCGCACCTCGGCTCCCAGGCAAACCGAGACGTCCGGATGCTGGAAGATATGCATCAGGCCGTTGTTGACGGTGAACTTGGCGTCCGCCGGACACAGCCAGCATCTGAGATTCGCGCAGCAGGAGGAGCGCTGCGACGTCGCCACGCGCGCCCGCGCGGTCGGCATGACGAAGTGCTGGTCCGGCTGCGCCGCTTTCATCATGCGGTCGGGCGTCGACATGCGATGCGGCGGCTGCGGAAACGGCCGCGAGCGCGGCAACATCCGCGCCATGTCGGGATCGCCCGAGATCGACATGATCTCCTCGGCGTCGCCATAGAACGGCTCGAGCTCGTCATAGCTGATCGGCCAGTCGTTGCCGACGCCGTAGGTGCTCTTCAGCTTGAAGTCGTTGGGATGGAAACGCGGCGTCTGCGCGAACCAGCAATTGGTGCCGCCGCCAAGACCAATCGTATAATTCCACGGCTTGTCGGCGTTGTCGGTCTTGTAGGTGCTCTCGTCGTCTATGTCGGTGTTGGCGTTCTGACTGAGCTGCCACTCATGCGTGTTGTGGCGACCCCATTCCAGCACCAGGACGCGGGCTTTGCGCCGCTTCAGGAACTCGTGCAGGAAGAAGGACGACCCGAAGCCGGATCCGATGACGACGAGATCGAAATGCTCGTTGGCGATTTGTTCGGGCCGAGCGTCGAGCACCATCAGATCGAACCCTCCTGCTTCACGCGCATGGTCATTGTCGGCCCCGTTGCCGTTCGCGGCCATCGTTGTTCTTGAGGCAAGCAGCCATCGTCATGCGGCCATCCTGCCGATCGAGAAATATTCGATGCCGTAGCGCGCGATCACCTTGGGATCGTAGAGATTGCGGCCGTCGAAGATGGCCGGCGTCGTCAGCGCATCCTTGAGCGCGTCGAAGGACGGCGCGCGGAAGCTCTTCCATTCGGTGCAGATCAACAGCGCGTCGGCGCCGCGCAGCGCCGCTTCCTTGGTGCCGCACAAAAGCAGATCCTCGCGCAGGCCATAGATCGACTGGCACTCCTGCATCGCCTCGGGATCGTAGGCCTGCACCTTGGCGCCGGCCGCCCACAGCGCCTCCATCAGCGTGCGCGACGGCGCCTCGCGCATGTCGTCGGTGTTGGGCTTGAAGGCCAGCCCCCAGACCGCAAAGGTCCGGCCCCTGAGCGCGCCCTTGAAATAGTGGTTGACCTTGTCGAACAGGACCGACTTTTGCGCATTGTTGCGCTCCTCGACGGCGCGCAGCAATTTGGGGTCGAACTTGACGCCCTCGGCGGTCTTGATCAGCGCGCGAACATCCTTCGGGAAGCAAGAACCGCCATAGCCGAGGCCGGGATAGATGAAGTGGTAGCCGATGCGCGGATCCGAGCCGATGCCCTTGCGCACCTCCTCGATATCGGCGCCCAGCTGCTCGGCGAGATTGGCCATCTCGTTCATGAAGCTGATCTTGGTTGCCAGCATGCAATTGGCGGCGTATTTGGTGAACTCGGCGCTGCGCACGTCCATCACGATCATCTTCTCGTGGTTGCGGTTGAACGGCGCGTACAGTTCGCGCATCACCATCTCGGTATCCTCGCTGGAGGTGCCGACGATGATGCGGTCCGGCTTCATGCAATCGGCGACCGCCGAGCCCTCCTTGAGGAATTCGGGGTTCGACGCGACGTCGAAGCTCAGATCCTCGCGGCCGCGCTTCTTCAGCGTCTCGGCGATCCTGGCCTTCACCTTTTCGCAAGTGCCGACCGGCACGGTCGACTTGCCGACGACGATCTTGGGGCTGTCCATCTCCCGGCCGATGGTCTCGGCGACAGTCAGCACATATTTCAGGTCGGCGGAGCCGTCCTCGCCGGGCGGCGTGCCAACCGCGATCATCTGGATCTGGCCATGCCTGACCGCCGCTGCCGCGTCCGTGGTGAAGCGGATGCGCCCCGCAGCATGGTTTTCCTTGACGAGGTTTTCGAGGCCCGGTTCGAAGATCGGGATCAAACCCTGGTTGAGCCGCTCCACCTTCTTCTCGTCGACATCGACGCACACCACCTCATGGCCGACCTCGGCAAGCACTGCGGCCTGGACGAGACCGACATAGCCAATCCCAAACACCGTCAAATTCATTTGGTTCTATTCCTGTCAAAGGCCGGGCCACAAAAGCGGTCCGGCCGGTTCAGATGTCCCCCAGGCCCAACGGCCTGGCTGGTTCGGCATGATCTTACCCCAAAACCGGTTCCCCACTTTTGGGGACCATGCCTAATTGGAATTACTTATGCTGCATGCCAGCGATTCCGGAAACTGACATGGCTGGCCCAAAGCGGTGAAAGCGACGCGCTTGACCTGCATGGTCACCTTGCTGCCGGGATCGGTGAAGGCGCCCATCCAGTTGGTCAGCTTGTCGCTGCCCCAGAGGCTGAAGAAGATTTTCTGCGAATGCCTCGGCAGCTCGTCCGGGTTAGTCACCTCATGGACGAGCTTGCCGTTGATATACCAGCGCAGCCGGTCCTTCTCCCAGACGAAGCCATAATCGTTGAAGCCCTTGTCGGCGCCTCCCTCGACGTCGACCAGCTTGCCGTTCTTCGGCTTGCCCTGGATGTAGCTGTTGACCTGCACTTTCGACGGATCCTTGGTGAGGACCTCGAAGTCGATCTCGTCCCAGGGCTGTTTATCCTGCGGGCCGATATAGGAGAAGAAGGCCGCGTTGAGGCCGGAGCCGGTACCGGTCTTCATGCGCGCCTCGTAGACGCCGTAGCCGTAGCGCTGCTTGGTCTGGATCTCGGCGCAGGCGAACTCGCGGTCCTTCAGCTTACGTTTTTCGAAGCCCAGCGACAGCACGCCGTCGGAAAGCCGCACGAGATCCTTCGACCAGGTGCAGTTCTGATGGGCGCCATTGGTCCAGCCATCCGAGACGAACCAGCGGGACTGATTGAAATTTGAGAAATTGTCGACGAAGGACGGCGCGCTTTGCGGCTCTTGCTGCGCCTCTTGCGCATGCGCGGGATGCAGACCCGCCGCAAGGGCCGCTGCAACCGCAAACAGGGCGCCGGCCACGCCGAGCCGCAGGCTGGTTAATCTCCCTGGCGCATGCGACATCGCGCAAGCCGCCACGGTGGAGGTTTTGTCCGGATCTGCGTTCATAACAAACTCACCTTGTGTTGTCCGCCCAACCCAAGTCATCCTCGGTTCGCATGAGCGAGCCGCTTCTGATCCTCCGCCCTTTGAACTCCTCTAATGTCTCGTACCGATGACGGCGCCTGACGCGCCATCAGCCTCTTGCCGCCGCCTGCGAAGCAGGCCGGTCGGAACCATCCTCGACCATCGCGTCGAGCGAATGACGCAATTCCTTCATCAAACTTCTTTGGCGAGCGAGCTCGGCAATGCGCCGCTCGCAATTCAGGATCGAGCTGGTCATCGCACTGACGTCCGATCCCTTGCTGGCCGACGCCGATCCGTTCTCCATCGCCTCGACCAGAAAGGCCGCGGTGGCGGCCGTCGACTTGTAGCGGTTCTCCAGCCCGGTTTTCTCCGCCTCGATCTCCGCCGCGATCTGGTCGAACAGCTTCGCCAGCCGGTCGAAACGCTGGAGATCGGTCTGCCGGTCGCGCGCCGGATCCCGGGATCTGAAGCCAAAAATCGAAGCCATCCTATCGGCCTTTCGAAATTGCTGCATTGCAACATAGACTGCCATTCCGGCAGCGACTAGGCAACATCATAGTTTTCGGAATGGGGATTTTTTGAGGGGCGGCAGCTTCCGGGGCAATGCGGGATCACTCGCTCGCGGTGCTGGTTGCCGCCATCAGGAAGCGCATCGGCGGTATTTGCTGCCGCGCAGCAATCCCGGTGCGGCGGAACAGCGCGTCGAGCTTGTCGGCGGCGACGCCGCAGACGATCGGGATCAGATTCGACTGGCTTGCGAAGGCGTAGGCCGCGGCCGATGCCAAGCCGCGCTCGGCTTTCACGTCCAGAAAGTTGCGCAGACGGTATTTGTCGCGGACGTGGCGCTCATGGCGCCGCAACGCGGCCTTCGAGCGCTCCGGAAGGTTGTCCATCTGGAGCAGCGCCAGATCGGCATCGGCAAGGCGCTCCAAATCCTGCGTCCTGTGGCGGCCGCTGAGCGAATCGGCGCGCACGATCGCGCCATAGCCGCAGGACTTGATGACCTTGAACCGAGCGCCGCAGGCGACAGCGCGCGCGTAAAGCTCGTAGTCCTCGCCAAGCCTGAGGTTCTCGTCATAGCTCAGCCCATGCCGCTCGAGGAAAGCCCGGCTGATCACCGGCTTGAGGAAGCCGAGCTCGCCGCGCCGCACACGGCGGCGCGAGATGTTGCCCTCGATGAAGCGCTCGAAGTCGAGAAATTCCGGATCAGCCGCGAAAGGCGGCGCGGCGACTTTGGCGAGGTCAGTCGCGGCATCGTCGCGGATCAGCATGATGTTGTCGGCGGCGAAATCCCAGTCGGCGCTGGCGAAAAGCCGGCGAAAACGGCCTTCGAGGAAGAAATCGTCGGCATCGAGAATGCTGATGAAGGGCGATCTGGAGGCCTGGATGGCAGCGTTGCGCGCTGCAGACGGACCGCGATTGACGTCGAAGCGGATGACGGCAAGCCGGCCGCTGCCGTCGTCCGCGGCCAAGGCCACATCCCGGGTGTCGTCGGTGGAGGCGTCGTCGACCACGATCACCTCAGCCACTTCGGCCTCGCGCAGCGCCGAAGCGATGGCGCCGGGAATGGTGCGTGCCGCATTGCGCGCGGCGATGATGACGCAGACCCCCAGGGTCGACACGGGGGTCGTGATGGGCGTCGTCACGGGCATGGACTTACCTTTCGCTTGCATGATTGGCCGCCCCACCCACGATTTTGATCATTTCGCTCCGCGCCGGCTCGACCATGGCCGGGCGCTCGAAGATGCGCCTGCTAAGGTCGGCGGAGGCCGCCCAACCGGCTTCAGCAAGGTAACGGACCGGCTCGCGGCCGCAGAGTTCCCAAAGCACATGGCGGCGCTGCGGCCAGCGGAGCGACGCCAGCCACGGCGCCATGACCATGTGGAAGAGATCGGCATTGTCGATGCGGGCCAGAATGCGGGTCGCGCGCTCCGAAAGCAGGGTGCCTGTGGCGCCGAGCAGCACGTCGGCCGCGCGCAGGCCGAGGAGCAGCGTATCCGCCAGGCCCTGTCCGGCGGCGTGATCGAGCACCCTCTGCTGCTCGGCTTCGTTCAGGCGGCTGGCGCTGGCCCTGACGTCGCAGACATAGCCGGCGCAGGGCTCGCGGTTGAAAAAGGCCTTGGCGATGCTGATCGAGGACAAAAGCAGCGTGTCGGCCGCCGAGATCACCGGCATGACGGCTCCGGCCACCTCGACTTCGCGCTTGCGGCGCAGGAAGCCGTCGACGTCGCGCGGGCTCGGAGATCCCGGCTGCTGCAGCCGGTGATGGAGGTCGACCGTCGAAGTCCTCGCGCCATCTTCGCGAACCATGTGCTGCTCGCCAAGGAAGCGAACCCACCAGACGGAGCGGGATTTGCCGGCGACCTCGTAGCCGATCGCCCGCAACGCCTCGCGCGCTTGGCCAAAGCGCGCCGGCGAAACCAGTATGTCGACATCGCCGGAAGGCTTCATGAAATGGTCGCCATAGAGCAGATGCTGCTGGAGCGGCCCCTTGAGGAAGACGAAATCGACCTGCCTCTCGCGCAGCGCGCGATCGATGGCTATCGAGTCGCCGATGCAGGCGGCGTTCATCGACATCGTGCGCCGACGATAGCCATCGAGCCATCCAGGCAATTCCGCGGGCGCGGCACATGCGGGAGCATGCTTGAGCGCCTTGAGCAGGAACACGGCGACCTTGTTCAGCCTGGCGATGTCGGCGACCTTTGTCGCTGAGATTGGGGTCGCTGAGATTGGGGTCACCGTGATTGGAGTCGCGGCCGAGACCGTCGGCGCTGGGACATCGGCCCGGCCGTCCGTAATGTTGGCTCGCGGCGCGAAAAACAGCCTCAGGCAGGCCTGCACATAGGCGACTTCGTCGGCGCAGCCGGCGGCGCGCAACCTTTCGTACGAGCCATCCTGCACCGCCATGCCGATGTCGTTCTCCGCAAAATACCGCCCGGGCGGTTTATACCGCAACTGCGAAGAAAAGCACCGGGAAAATTAACGCGATTGCCCCGCAGCCCGGCTGGAGCCGTTTCATCGCTGCAACCTAAGCGCTAAAGTGGCCAAACGTTTGATCACTTTTAAAGACAACGCAGGGACATCCGGTCGTGGCCGAAAAGTCGGCATTTTTCGCAGCAATTTCTTCGCATCAGCGAAAGGGATTTTCGCGTCGCGAAAATTACCACAAATAAATCAACTGCTTATGTAACCGGCAAAGACCTGCGGTTGAATCCTGGGGCGGTCGCGGTTCACGATAATGGCGTCCAGGGCTTGATCATTAACGAAGGCGAGCGCAACCGAGAATTGATTAATGCTCGGTAAATCAGGCTTGACTCATAGATGTTGCCGTGCAGCAATCGCATTGCAGCATAGCCATATGCTGGCGGCATTCTGCAGCCGCTTCCAGTCCTTAATTGGAGAGTAGAATGGAACAGAATGTTGAAAAGCATGAGTACGAGACCCCCAGCCTGACGGTTCACGGTTCGATCGAAACGATCACGCAGGGCGGTGCTGGCACGACGGCGCTTGACGCGAGCTTTCCCGCGCACACGCCGGTCGGCGAGCTGACTTTCTCTTAAAAGCTTACAGACATCCGGGTGTCTAGGTTGGGGCTCCGGGTGCTCTCCATCAGGTGAGCCGGGGGGCTTTGTCCCCCGGCTTCCTGCCGAGGATCGCCGGCAACCGATCCACGGCGAAAGGCCCAAGGGCGCGGTGGCCAGCAACGAGGTTTTAGGATGGACTGGAACCCCTCGGACCATGACCGCGTGGTCGCGACCGGCGAGGCGGTCGCATGTGAATTCGGCGCCGGACTGGCGCTGCTTCACCTCAAATCCAATGTGTATTACAGCCTGAACGGCGTCGGCGCGTTCATCTGGGAGCAGATTCAGGAGCCGCGATCGATCCTCGATATCCGCAGCGCCGTGCTCGCGCGCTACAATGTAGATGCCGAGCGCTGCAAGGCCGATGTCGAGGGCTTGCTCAAGGGGCTCACTGAAGCAGGGCTTGCGAGGCTCCACCGTGAGGAACTGGTCTAGGCTCCGCTCGCTGAGCGGCCGCGAGATACTGTTTCTGGCGCGCTGCCTGATAGTGGTGGGCGCGGTGCGGCTTGCGCTGACGCTGTCCTCCTACAATCGCGTCCGCGGCATGGTCACACGACTGGATGCCAGGCGTGACGCCGGCATCGGCGACCTGCGGCGGGTTGCCTGGGGCGTTGCCGCCGCGGCGCGGCTCGTGCCGGGCGCCACTTGCCTCACCCAGGCGCTGGCCGGGCAATATCTGCTCGCCCGCCAGGGCAATGCCTCGAAGATCAGCATCGGCATCGAAAAAGGAACGGGCAGCGAGCTCAAGGCGCATGCCTGGCTGATGAGCGGCAACCACATCGTGCTCGGCGGCTCGATCAATGGATTTGCCCATCTGGTCGATCATGGATCGTGAGCGATGAGCGGCGTCGCCGGAATCGTGCATGGCGACAATGGCCGGCCCGCCGGGGCCGGCGATGTCCAGGGGATGCTTTCGCGCATGCGCCACCGCGCCCGCGACGGCAGTTCCTGGTGGACGGAGGGCAGCGTGGCGCTCGGCCACGCCTGGCTCGACACAACCGGTGAGGACGGCCCCGGTCCGCTGACGATGGCCGGCGGCAAGCTCGCCATCACCGCCGACTGCCGGCTGGACAATCGCGACGAGCTTCTGGCGCGGCTCGGCCTGCGCGATCGGGCGATGGCCGACGCGATGCTCATCATGCGCGCCTACCTAAAATGGGGCGAGGCCTGCCCGACCTATCTGCAGGGCGATTTCGCCTTCGCGATATGGGATGGCGAGAGGCAGGCGCTGTTTTGCGCGCGCGACCATTTCGGCGTCAAACCTTTCTACTATCATTCGACCGGCAGGCGTTTTGCGTTCGCCTCGGAGATCGGGCCGATCCTGGCGCTGGACGGCGTCGGCAGACGGCTCAGCGAACACCAGATCTCCGGTTTCCTCGCCGGCCTGCCGGACGATCCGCAGGCTACGCCCTATGCCGAGATCTTCCGCCTACCGGCACGGCACAGCATGATGGTCGCGGACCGCCAGGTAATGCTGCGGCGCTACTGGCAGATCGAGCCGTCGCAGCGGCCGCCGCGATCGGACGCGGCCGAGGAATTCAGACATCTCTTCGCGCAATCGGTGGAGAACCGCATGCGCGGCACGCCGGCCGTGGGCGCCATGCTGAGCGGCGGGCTCGATTCCTCCTCGATCGCCTGTCTCGCGGGCCTCAGGGCGGCGGCGAAACGCAACCCGAAGCTCAAGACCTTCTCGCTGGTGTTCGACAGGGGCTCGCCCATGGACGAGAAGCCGTTCATCGATGCGGTTGTCGCCGACAATCCGCTCGACGCCACGCTGATTGCGGTCGGCAACTATGCGCCTTTCGCCGATTTCGAGCGCATACTGGAGGAGCAGGAAGGCACGTTCCTGGCGCCCGGCCTGTCATTGACCCGCGACCTTTACCGCACCGCCGGCGCCAAGGGCGTCAAGGTGCTTCTCGACGGGCATGGCGGCGACGAGGTCGTCTCGCAGGGCCATGGGCACCTTCACGAACTCGCCAATGCCGGCAGGTGGCTGGAGTTGTGGCGCGAATTGCGCAGCGCCGCCAACACCTATGGCGAGGGGATGCTCTCGCTCTACTTCAAGTTCTTGACCATCTACGGGCCGGCCTGGCGGATTGCCAGGATGAGGTCGATGGCCAGACGTTTTGTCGGCAAGGTGCGGGGCAGGCCGGCGCCAGCGGCGCGCGCCGCCTGGGCAGGCCTGGTCAACCCGGAGCTTGCCAGGCGCACCGATCTTGCCGAGCGTTTCCACCGCAGCGGCTACATGCCAGCAGCCGTTACCGCCAGCGAAGCGCTGACGCATCGCTGGCTTTTGTCCAACGGGCTGGTGCCACACGCCTTTGAGGTGCTCGACAAGGCCGCCGCTAATTTCGGCGTCGAGCCCCGCTATCCGTTCTGGGACAAGCCGCTCGTCGAATTCTGCCTGGCGCTGCCCGGCGAGGAAAAGCTCAGGGACGGCTTCGGCCGCCATGTGCTGCGTCGGGCCATGCAAGGCGTCTTGCCGCCGGCGGTGCAGTGGCGGCGCGACAAGATCGATTTCACCGCCAATCTGGTCAAGGGCATGCTCGGCAACCACCGCGAGCTTCTGGACAGGCTGCTGATTTCGGACAGCGAGCGGATCGCGCCCTATGTCAACCTGCCCGAAGTGAACGCGGTCTATGAGCGCCTGCTCAGCCAGCCCGAGCAGGCGACGCTGCCGGATGTCCAGCATGTCTGGCGCTCGGTATCGCTGTCGCTGTGGCTGCGGCAAGTCCAAGGAAGCCCGGCATGAACCTTCCGATCGCTTCCCTTGCGCGGCCCGAACCCGCCACCGAGACGCCGGCGCCGGGTGGACGGATTCGTCGTTTCTACAGGGCCTACGGGCTGATCGTGCGCTCGGAAGTGAGCTTGCCGGAACTGGAACCCACGGCGCCGGCGACGCCGGACCTGGAGATCGCGGTCGGACCGGTCGATTTTCCGGACGGCGCATCGGCGGGCGCCACGGCGTTCCGCTTCGAGCCGGCGCGCCAATATCTTTCATGGCAGGCGGTCGGCACGTTCATGATCAGCGGCGGCAAGCGAATCGACGTCGATCCGGCGCCGGGGATCGACGATCCGCTGCTTGCCTTTCCGCTGCTCGGGCCGGTGATGGCGCTCGCTCTTCACCAGCGCAGGCTGCTCGTGCTGCATGCCAGCGCCATCGCCGTCGGCGGCAAGAGCGTGATCTTCATGGGCGACAAGGGCGCCGGGAAGTCGACGACGGCTGGCGCGATGATCCGCGCCGGCCATCGGCTGCTTACCGACGACGTCGTGGCACTGGATTTGTCCGACCCGGGTCGGCCGATGATCCTGCCCGGATTTCCGCAGCTCAAACTCGCCGCGGACGCGGCGGGCGCCATTCGCCTCGAGCAGACGGAGGTCCGGCCGCGGGTGCATCCGCAAATCGACAAGGCGCAACACCGGTTGCACGACGGATTTGCCGACGAGGCAGTGCCCGTATCGCGCATCTATGTGCTCGAGCGCGGCGGGCGGGCGGCGATTTCGCCGCTGGCCGGGGCCGCCGCGCTGCCGGCGATCATCAAATTCTCCTATGTCACGCGGTTCGGCCGGCAGGCGCTGCCGGGTGATTCCGCCTCGGTCCATCTCGGCCAATGCGCACAGGTCGCCGGACGGGTGGGCGTCAGCCGCCTCGAAGTGCCGGCCGGGCTTGTCCGGATAGACGAGGCGGTCGCCGCGATCGAAACCGACCTGGCGGGCGGGACAAGGTGAGCCAAGGCATGGGCTGGTCCTCCAAGCTTCGCTTGTCGTTTTTCCGGGATGTCGCCGGCTTCGGCGCCATGATGGCGCATGTCGGCGGGCGACGCACGGCGACGGCGCTTGCTTTCCTGATCCTGGGGAGTCTCACCGAAGGCATCTCGATCTTGCTGCTGGTTCCGCTGCTGCGCCTGATCGGCAAAGCCGAGCAGGATTATGTGGTGCGGGTGCCGGAGGCCCTGCGTTGGCTGGTGCCCGGCGGAACGCTATCGCTTGCCACCGTGCTCACGCTGCTCGTCGCGCTGGTGGCGCTGCAAGCGATTTTCAACCGCTTCAAGTCCGTCTACATGGCGCGGCTGCTCTACGACTTTGTCAACCGCGTGCGCATGAACCTATTCGAGAGCGTCGGCAAGGCGCGATGGGGCGTCTTCACCCGCATCCGCAGCTCCGATCTCGACCATGCGCTGAACGGCGATGTCGACCGGGTGCAGGTCGCCGCCTTCTCGCTGCTCATGCTTACCCAGGCGACGCTGCTTCTCACCGGCTATCTCGTGGTCTCGCTCTTCATCTCGCCGGTGATGACATGTTTCGCCATTTTCATCGGCTTGGTGCTGCTGATCGCCCTGCGACCGTTCAGGGCGCGCGCCAGTGCCTATGGCCGCACGCTGACCGGCAATCGCCAGGACCAGTACCGCACGGTCTCGGAGTTTCTCGGCGGCATCAAGGTGGCCAAGAGCCTGAATGTCGAGGCGGGCTATTTTGCCGAACTCGGCGCGACGCTGGACAGGATGAAGGCCGACAACATCGCGTTCGTCCGCAACTCCTCGCTCGGCACCGCGCTGTTCCAGGTTACCAGCGTGATTGGGCTCAGCCTCTTCATCTACATCGCGCTGGTCGGCTTCAATTTGTCGCTTGCCGAGATCGTCGTGCTGCTCCTGGTCTTCATGCGCGTGGCGCCGCGCTTCATGGACATGCAGCTTCAGACGCAGCAGGTGCTGATCAACCTGCCGGCCTATGCTTCGATGCGAAGCCTCCAGGCCCGTTTCGATGCCGAGCGGGAGCCGGAGGAGAACGCGGGCGAGCAGGGCGCGAAACTCACGCTCGATACGGGCCTCAACATCCGCGATGTCTCTTTCGCCTATGGCGAAGGCGACGGGAAACCGGTCGTCAGCGATATCAGCTTCGGCCTGCCGGCCGGCAAGGTGACGGCGCTGATCGGCCCTTCCGGCTCCGGCAAAAGCACGATCGCCGACATGCTGCTCGGCCTGCTCGAACCAACCAGCGGCCGGATCCTGGCCGACGGCGTGGAGATCACCGCCCAGAACCGCAGGGCTTGGCGCGATCAGGTCGCCTATGTGCCGCAGGACGTGTTCCTGCTGCACGACACGATCGCCGCCAATCTGCGCCTTGCCGCGCCTGAGGCGAGCGACGACGAGCTCTGGGCGGCACTGCGCAACGCCCACGCGGCCGACTTCGTCGAGCGGCTGGCATTGCGGCTCGAGACGGTGGTGGGCGACCGCGGTGTGCGGCTCTCCGGCGGCGAGCGGCAGCGCATCGCCCTGGCGCGGGCGCTGCTGCGCAAGCCCTCGCTGCTTATCCTCGACGAGGCGACGAGCGCGCTCGACTGGCAGAACCAGTCGCTGATCGCGCAATCGATCGAGGCGCTGCGCGGCCAAATGACGATTCTGACCGTCGCGCACCGGCCGTCGATGATCGCCTTCGCCGACTGGGTCGTGGCCATCGAGAACGGGCGGATCGTCGAGGTCGGACAATATCGGCGGCTGAAAGCAAACGCCGGCAGCCGTCTTGCGAGGATGCTGTCAGGCGAGCAGGCCGAGCGTGAAACCACGCCCGCGGTCGAGGCCGGACTGGTCCCGGCGTCGGTCGAGCGATCAACGGAGGCTGCGCCTGGCGCTTAGCTTTTCGCTTTCGGCGACCTTGTCGAGGATCGTGCCGCGGTCGGCTTCACGGATCTTGCCTGCCGATGTCGGTGTGGCTCGGCCGATCATGGCGAAGACCAGAAGGAAATAGCCTGCCTGGATGATCACGGCGCAGACGATAGCACGCAAGAGGATGGTGCCCGCCGATGCGCCATCGAGATAGGACCAGCCGATGATGATCGCGAGCGCGAACATCATGCCGATGATGAATTTTGGCAGAGACATGTTCGCCGGCCCTTCAACCGACACGAGCATGCAGACGCTGCGACTTACCCACCCGCGTAACTCCCCGTTGCGCCAAAGAACTCTTTCTGGCTGCCCAATCCGGCCGGTTGCTTCCGGCCTTCCTTACCCATGCAGACAATGACAGGAACAATTTGCGACTCTATTAAGGCGGGCCGATTGGAGCAAGGCCCGACAGATATGGTTTCCAAGGATTTTACGAGATCGACTCTGCCATGGTGCGTCGCACACTGTGGCTCCGGCAGCTATTTCAATGACCCGTCTTCCGCCTCAGTAAAACCAGCCACTTTAATTAGTATTTTACCCGAATAACTTACCTTGGCGAGTGTTTTTGGTGACGTGCAACCGCGTTTCTGCTGCAGCAAAGAACGCATTGTCCAAAAATGGCCCAAAAGGCGGACTACATTTTCCTGGCTTTCTGCCACCTTGTCATAAACGTGCCACAAAGGTGAAAATTTGGGCATGTCGGGTTTATTATTTAGTCAATTCATGACGTGAACATTTCACCGCTATAGGAAATTGTGTGTTGCGCTGCAGCATTTTTTTGATATCTTGCCGTAAACCATCCGTTCAACGTATGGAGCTTCTGCATGAGGGACGTCGCCAAGTCGGCTAATGCGGGTTTTGCGCAGGTCGGCGTTGATTTTCCACCCCCCATCGGCGGTTTAATCAAACGCAGCTTCGACATCGTCGGTTCCCTGGCAGGGCTGGTTCTGCTCAGCCCGCTTTTCCTGATGGTCGCCCTATTGGTCAAGCTTTCGGACAACGGTCCGATCTTTTATGGCCACAAGCGAATCGGCCGCGGCGGCAGGATTTTCTCCTGCCTCAAATTCCGCACCATGGTGCCGGACAGCGAACGCGTGCTTGCTGCTTATCTGGCGGCGCACCCGGAAGCCAACGCCGAATGGATCGCGACGCGCAAGCTGAAGAACGATCCGCGCGTCACCCGCGTCGGCGCGGTGCTCCGCAAGCTCAGCCTCGACGAGCTGCCGCAAATCCTCAACATCCTGCAGGGCGACATGAGCCTTGTCGGCCCGCGCCCGGTCGTGCGCGACGAATTGGAAATCTACGGCAGCGCCGCGGTCTATTACTTGAAGTCGCGCCCGGGTCTCACCGGGCTGTGGCAGGTGAGCGGCCGCAACGACGTATCCTACGACACGCGCGTCGCCTTCGATCGCCATTATGTCGAGAACTGGTCGTTGTTCGAAGACATTCGCATCATCTTCAAAACGGTTCCTGCCGTGTGGATGTCGCGCGGCAGCTATTGACCGACGGGCCTGCCCCGCCGAACTCGGGGCAGGCATCCGAAAATGATCTCATCGGGCGGATGGGGCCAAAGCGAATCGGAAACGTTCATTTGACAAAAAACCTCTTCGGACTGTCTCTCGCCTGCAGTCTCACATCCCGGACACCAGCCCGCGTCGCGGGCTTCTTGCTTGCGGCGTCGCTGGCCATGCCGCAATTGGCTGCCGCCGGCGATTATCAGCTTGGTCCTCTGGACAAGCTCAACATCCGCGTCGCCGAATGGCAGACGGTCGACGGCACGTTCCGCGACTGGTCGGCCATCAACGGCGAGTATTCGATCGGCCCGGGCGGGACGCTCTCGGTGCCGTTCGTCGGCGACATGCAGGCCGCCGGCAAGACGACGGCGGAAGTCGCATCGGCGATCGGGCTCGCGCTGCAGCGTAAGCTGGCGCTTCCCGACAAGCCGGAAGCCTCCGTCGAGATGGCGCAGTTCCGGCCGTTCTACATTTCGGGCGAGGTTCAGAACCCCGGCCAGTTTCCCTTCGTGCCCGATCTGACCGTGCTCAAAGCAATCAGCATTGCCGGCGGCATAAGGCGCAATGCCGACTACGGTCCCCAACTCGGCAAGGATCTGGTCACCGCTAAAGGCAGCTATGACATCTATGACGACCAGCGTATCCGCCTGCTCGTCAAGCGGGCCAGGATCGATGCCGACCTTGCGGGGAAGACGAGTTTCGAGGTGCCGAAGGAGATCGAGGGCGATCCGAGACTGCCGCCCATCGTCGCCGACGAAATGGCGATCCTGGTCTCGGACCAGAAATCGCTGAAGCTGAAGCTCGATGCGCTCGACGATTTGAAGGGCGTGCTTCAGGCGGAAATCGAATCGCTGCAGAAGAAGATCACCAACCAGCAGAAGCAGGTCGACCTGGCCGAGAAGCAGGCCGAGAGCATCGGCCCGCTGGCGCAGAAAGGCCTGGTCGCCAATGCGCGGCTGCTCTCCTCGCAACAGTCGGTCACCGACCTGCAGGGCAAGATCCTCGATTATGAGACAGCCATCCTCACCGCCAAGCAGTCGATCAGCAAGGCCGAGCAGGACGCCATCGATGCGCGGAACTCGCTCAACTCCACCCTTACCGCCAACCGTCAGCAGGCCGAGGCCGACCTGAACGAGGCGACGTTGAAGGCCGGCATGCAGAAGGGCCTGATCGCGCAGGCGTCGGACCCCGCGACGGCGGCCAGCATGACCGGCGACCAGGAGCCTGCCCTGCTCTATTCGCTCGTGCGTGTGGCCAACGGCAAGACAAGCGAAGTCGAGGCCAAGGAAGACACACCTGTCCTGCCGGGCGATGTGATCAAGGTCAAGCTGGCACCGACGGCCAGCCAGTAGCGCCGCCACCCGGGCTTGCTCAACGCAAACTTGGGAACGGAGGTGGGAGGGACAAGCCAGGCTCGTTCGCGTCGAGCCGGATGATTTCAGGTCGATCACCTGAAATCATCCGGCTCTAACTCAAAGAGATAGAGCATGATGTCATCCGAAAACCCGCTTCACACTTTTCGGCATCATGCTCCAGGCGCGGCCGGGCTATCTGTTTGGACCGCTTGAAGGCACAACATGCAGCCCGCAGCCCCGCGTCATGTGTATCTCAATCTCGACGCCATCCGCGGCGTGGCGGCGATCAGCGTCATGCTCTACCACTTCTCGCCGTTCCTGGCCGACGGCAAGGTGCTGCCGTCGAGCTATCTTGCGGTCGATCTGTTCTTCCTGCTCAGCGGCTTCGTCATCGCGCATGCCTATGACCGCAAGATCGAGAACGGCATGGGCTTCGGCTCCTTCGTGGCGATCCGCCTGATCCGGCTCTATCCGCTCTACCTCGCCGGAACGCTGCTCGGCTTCTTCTACCTTCTGGTCAAGAACAGGCTGATGCCGGCCGAATACATGCCGTTGTCCGAGATCGGCATGCAGCTGACGACCGGTATGCTCTTTGTCCCGCTGGTCAGCGATGCCTATCACACGATCTTTCCGCTCAATCCGGCCTCGTGGTCGCTGTTTTTCGAGCTCATCGTCAACTTCGCCTATGTCGCGGTCTTCGTGCTTTTGTCACGGCGCGTGCTGACGGGGATCGTCGCCGTCAGCCTGGTGCTGCTCGTCGTCGCCTCGGTCCTCGCCGGCACGCTGGATTTCGGCATGACCGGCAACACCATCCTTAGTGGCCTGCCGCGCGTAACATTCTCCTTCTTCCTCGGCGTGCTGCTCTGCCGGTCGATGGCGCGCTGGCAGGGCGGCCTCGGCTTCCTGCGGCGCGGGCTCTGGGTCGAGGGCGCGATCCTGCTCACCCTTGCCATCTTCGCCATCGCACCTGACGGCGGCGCGCGCGTTGCCTACGACCTCGCCGCGATCGTCGTCGTCTTCCCGATCATGGTGATGACCGGCGCGGTGGCGCCGACCGCGCCGCTTCTGTCCGGCTTCTATGGCTGGCTCGGGCGGATTTCCTATCCGATCTACATCATCCACACGCCGATGCTGATGATCATCGCCGGAGCCGGCAAGGCCTTCTCGATCGATCCGTTCGCGCATCATCCCTGGTTCGGCATCGTGATGGCGGTCTCGGTCGTCGTCATCGCCGACATCGCCACACGCATCTATGACGAGCCGGTGCGGCGCTTCCTGCAGCGGCAGATGCAGCGCGCGCGAGCCGTGGCTTAGACCGGCTGAAGAAAGGTTCGACGGACAAAATCCGGCATGAAGATTCCCAAATCCATCCTTATCGATCCCGACCGCAACGAGACCTACGGCGCCTTCGCCGTCGCGGTCTCCATGGTCGCTTTCGCCTACTCGCCCAATTTCGGCCAGATCCTGATCCTGGCCTACTACGCCGTCTGGCTGCCGCTGCTCCTCGTCGATTACCGGCGCTTCACCTGGAAACTGTCCGGCGCCTGGCTGCCCATACTGCTTGCGACCTATGTGTTGTTCTCGGTGTTCTGGTCCCAGGCGGCGGGCATCAGCGCGCGCGCGGCGGTGCAATATGCCTCGCATATCGTCTGCGCCTATGTCGCGGCGCGAACCATCAGCGTGCGCACGCTGGTGGTGGGCTCGCTGATCGGCATCTTCGTCGTTCTGCTCTATTCCCTGAAAGTCGGCGCCTACGCGCTCGACACGATCGACGGCACGGTCAATTTCGTCGGCGCCTTCGGCTCCAAGAACCAGATCGGCTTCTTCTCCTCGCTCGGCATCTTCTTCTGCCTCGCCTTCCTGGTCTTTTACCGGCGCAACTGGCTGGGCTTCCTCTGGACCGCGCCGATCATGCTTCTGTCTGTTTACATGCTGGCCATCGCCCATTCGGCGACGTCGGTGGCCTCGCTGCCGGCGGTGATCGGCATCGTGATGCTGCTCACCATGACCAAGGTGCTGTCGCTGCGCTATCGCCGCGTGCTGTTCATCGTCGGCGCCGGCGCGCTGGTGACCGGCGTCGTGGCGGCGCTCAATCTCGGCCTGCTGGATGTCGTGCTCGGCATCTTCGGCAAGGATTCGACGCTTACCGGCCGCACTTATCTCTGGGAGCAGGGCTGGGAGGCGGCGCAGCAGCACCCGCTGCTCGGCTACGGCTATGCGGCTTATTGGGTGCAGGGCTTTGCCGATCCGGAACGGCTGTGGGCTGAATTCTACATCTCGACCCGCTCCGGCTTTCACTTCCACAACACCTATGTCGAGACGCTGGTCGAGATCGGCTTCATCGGCGTGACCTTGCTGGCGCTGGTCATCCTGCGCTCTTTCTACGGGCACGTATCGAAAGTGGTGTTCGGCGAATGGAATACCGATTCGGTGGTGCTCGCCGGCGCGATCGGACTGATGCTGATCCGCTCCTTCTTCGAGGTCGAGATGCTCGGCCCCTATTTCATGGCGTCCTTCATCGTCTATTACGGCCTGTTCACGCTGACCCCGCTGCCGGCTTTCCGGCGCCGCAGGATGGCCGTTCCAGCCGAGGACGAAAGACCTGCCAATGGCCGCATGCCCGCGCCGGTCTGATCAGAGCGAGGCAGCAGCCGGGGAGCGCGCGACCGCTGCCTGGATGAGCCGGTCGGCCAGGATCGCCAGGAAGGCAATCGACAGGCCGGCGATCAGGCCCATGCCGGCATCGGCCTTGCCGAGCGCGACATAGACCGCCTGGCCAAGATCGCGCGTGCCGACAAGGGCGGCGATGGCCAGCATCGACAGCGCCGCCATGATGGTCTGGTTGAGACCGAGCATGACGACCGGCAAAGCCAGCGGCAGCTTGGCCTGCAGCAAGGTCTGCATCGGCGTCGCCCCCATCTGCTCGACCGCCTCGACGACATCGGCGCGCACATGCCGCAAGCCGTGCTCGACATAGCGGATCGGCGGCACGATGGCGTAGAGCATGATGGCGATCAGGGCCGTGAACTCGCCGACCTTGAAGAACATCAGCGCCGGGATGAGGAAGACGAATTGCGGCATGGTCTGCAGTGCGTCGCAGATCGGCTTCAGGATGCGCGAGACGCGGTCGCTATGCGCCGCCCATGTGCCGAGCGCGCCGCCAACCAGAAGGCATAGCAGAACCGCCAGCGTGCAGAGATAGAGCGACTGCACCAGCTGGGACCATAGGCCGTTGACCAGGATCAGCCCGAAGCCGACAAGCGCAAAGAGACCGAGCCGCGGTCCGCCGACCTGGCCGGCAAGCAAGGCGACGGCGAGGATGAAGACGGGCCAAGGCAGGTCGAGGAAACCGGTGTAGAGAACAAGGCCGGCGGCCAGCACGGCAACCGCCGTCCGCCAGCCGAAACGGCGCATTGCCAGAACGGCCAAGGCCAGCACCAGGGCGGCATAGAGGGCCAGCGCTGACGGGGGCAGCGAGAAGCCCCACATTGCCGGCGTCGCCGAGCCCGAAATGCCGACGCGCATCGGCAACAGCAGGCAGTAGAGCACTGCGTTGCGCACGCCGTTGAAGAACCAGGCATAATCGCGCACGAGCCCCAGCAGCCACGCGTTGACAGCGCCCATCTGCATGCGCAGCCCGGTTTCCGGCAGAAGCGTCGCATCGGGCGCGGCAAGCCGGATGACTACGGCGAGAGCCAGCGCGATCGCCAGCGACAGGGCCAGCCGGCGCGGTGTCATCCAGCGCATGGCGCGCGTCGGACCGGTCTCCGGCGCCTTGGCGAAGCCGACGGTAAGGCGGTCGATGAGGATGGCAAGCAGCGCGATGACCACGCCGGAGAGGATGCTCTGCCCGAACTCGGCCTTGCGCATGGAGGACAGGACTTCCCAGCCGATGTCCTCGAAGCCGCCGATGATGGCGGCGACGATCACCATCGATAGCGCCGCCATCGTCGTCTGATTGAAGCCGACGAGAAGCTGCGGCAGCGCCGTCGGCACCTCGACCTGCCAGAATTGCTGGCGGCGCGTACAGCCGCTCATCAGGCCGGCCTCGCTGATTGCCGCCGGCACGCGGTCCAATCCAAGCATGGTGTTGCGGACCATCGGCGGCGTCGCGTAGATCGCCGAGGCGATCAGTCCGACCACCGGCCCGAAGCCGAACAGAAGCAGGAGCGGAATGAGATAGGCGAAGGCCGGCACCGTCTGCATCAGATCGAGCGCGCCGTTGAGCACCGGACGCCAACGCGGGCGAGCGTAGCCCAGAACGCCAAGCAGGAAGCCGAGCACGGTCGAGATCGGCACCGCCAGCAGCACCAGCGCCAGCGTGTTCATGCTCTGCGGCCAATAGCCGGCGAGCAGGATGTAGGCGAGCGTGGCGAGCGCGAAGATCGCCAGCCGCTCGCCGCTCGACTTCAGCGCCAGGACGGCGACAGCCAGCATCACCGCCGGCCAGGGCAGCCAGGCGAGCGCCATCCGCGCGCCGCGCATCGGCGCGTCGAGCAGCGCGGAAAGCGCTCGGAACCCCGGCTGGATGACGGCGACGACCACGTCGGTCACCGCGTTGATGTAAGTGGCCAGCGGCAGCGTCCATTCCTTGGGGAAATTGACCAGCCAGGGAAGCTCGGTTTTCAGCAGCAGGCAAAGTGCCGTCAGCACGGCCAGCGCGCACCAGGGCAGAAGCGCCGGTTCCACCACGAACCGCGATGAGGGCCGAAATGTCGCCGCCGGCGCGGTCATTCGCGGGTGCATCTCGTCTGCTCGCGCTCGAGCACGGCAAGCACCGCGCCGGCGCTGAGCACCGCCGGCGGGCTGTCACCCGCGCCACGCACGGTAAAGGCCGTCGCACCGGAGGCGAGTTGAGGGATAAGCGCTTCGAGACTGGTGTCGGCGGCAACGCTCCGTTCGGGCAGCGCGGCGCCGTTGGCCGGCGCGGCGATGTCGCCGGCCGTGATCACGCGCAGCAGCGGCATGTCCTCGGTGAACTGCGCGACATAGTCGTCGGCCGGATTGAGCACAATGTCGGCCGGGCGGCCGATCTGCACGATCTTGCCGGCCCGCATGATCGCCAGCCGGTCGGCCAGGCGGAAGGCCTCGGCGATGTCGTGGGTGATGAAGATGATGGTCTTCTTCAGCATCTTCTGCAGGCGCAGGAACTCATCCTGCATCTGCTTGCGGATCAGCGGATCGAGCGCCGAGAACGGCTCGTCGAGGAACCAGAGCTCCGGCCCCACCGCAAGCGAACGTGCGATACCGACGCGCTGCTGCTGGCCACCGGAGAGCTGGTTCGGGAAGGACGCCTCGCGGCCTTCGAGCCCTACCAGCGCGATCATCTCGCGGGCACGGGCCTCGCGTTCCTTTGCCGGCTTGCCCTGGATCTTCAGCGGGAAGGCGACATTGCCCAGCACGTTCAGATGCGGCAGCAGGCCGAAATTCTGGAACACCATGCCCATGGCGTGGCGGCGCAGCTCGATGAGCTCCTTGCCGCTGGCGGCGAGCAGATTCCTGCCGTCGAGCAGTATCTCGCCGGCGCTCGGCTCGACCAGGCGCGACAGGCAGCGCACCAGGGTCGACTTGCCGGAGCCGGACAGGCCCATGATGACGAATATCTCGCCGGTCGCCACGTCGAAGCTCGCATCGACCACCGCCGGCAGATGCGCCTCAGCCCGCAGGCGCTCGGCCAGCGCGTCGGGATCGATGATATAACCGCGCGAATCGAAGTAATAGGCCGGGCGCCGGCCGTAGACCTTCCAAACATTTCGGCAGGCAAGCTTTATCGGACGCGCGGCAGTGTCCATCCTTAACCACCCGTGCCGATCGCTCGCCCGGCTCCACGCATTGCGGAAACCGGGCCTATGGCGCCCTCAGCCATTGCAGGCATATCGGCGAATTATCCCTTGGCGGCGTCGAGCCAAGGTTTCCACACCGCCTCGTTCTTGTCGATCCATTCCTTCACGACGGCGTCGAGGTCCTTGCCCTGCTTGTCGACGGCCAGCATCAGCTTCTGCTGCTCGGTCGCGTCCATCTTGAAGGCTTTGAGGAAAGTGTAGGCCGCAGGCCATTTGGCGCCGAAACCGGACCAGACGATCTTGTCGACATCGGGCGGCGTGATGCAGTGCTCGTTGGTCTGCTCCTTGCAGGGCGGCATCGTCACCCAACCCACATCGTTCTCGGCCAGCGCGTAATGCGGACCCCAGAACATCATGATCAGCGGCGTCTTGGCAGCCTCGGCGGCTTCGAGCTCGGCAACCAGCGCGCCTTCAGAGCCTGACGGCACGGCGGTGTAGGGCATGTTGTTGTCGGCAAGGATGGTCGCCGCGCGCGAGCCCCAGTCGGCTGGATAATCAAGGAAGCGGCCATTGGGCGCCGTCTCGGGCGTCGCCAAAGCCTGCACGCATTCGGGCTTGTTCAGCGCATTCCAGTCCGGCAGGCCGGGGCAGACCTTCTCCATGAATTTCGGATAAATCCAGCCTTCCTGCGTCTTCAGGTCGAGCTTGCCGATGTCCTCGATCTGCTTGGCGGCCAGCACCTTCGGATAGATGTCGCCGACATTGTTCAACCAGATCTCGACCGAGGCGCTGAGCGAGCCGTCGGCCAACCCTGAGAATTGCGGGAAGTTGCCGGCGGTGACATATTCGACGTGATAGCCGAGTTTCTCCAGAAGCTGGCCGGCGATGTGGGTTGAAACATGCGCGCCGGTCCATTCGAGCATGGCGAGCTTGATCGGTTCGTCCTTGGCGCCGAGATCGGCGCTTTGGCTGGCAGTCGTTGCAGCGAGTATCAGCGCGAGCCCAAGACCGGCCCTTTGCAAGGCATTTCCTATTTTCATGTCAGTTCCCCTGTTGGTTGATGGTCCTTCTGTTGTGCCGGCCTCCTCCCACGAGACCGGGATCCATCATCCACCGACCGACGCTACCACAATGCGCCGCCGGTGATCTGGATGTTCTCCATGGTGATCCCCTTGGCGAGATCCGAGCAGAGGAAGACGGCGAGCGCCGCGATTTCCTCCGGCTGCATCATGCGTCCCTGGGGATTGCCCTTCCTGAACTCGTCCATCAGGTCCTCGGCGCTGCGGCCCTTGCCCTCGCGCTCGACGACCTGCGCCACGTTGCGGCGCATCAGCTCGGTCTCGACCCAGGTCGGGCTGATCATCACGCAAGTAACGCCGTGCGCTGCGCCTTCGAGCGCGACGCAGCGGGTGAGCCCGAGCAGGCCGGCCTTGGAGGCGCAATAGGCGGGGTTGTCCTTCCAGCCGACCGAAGCGGCGGTGGAACCGATGTTGACAATGCGGCCCCAGCCACGCTCGATCATGCCCGGCAGCACGGCGCGCGTGGCGCGGAAGGCGCCGGTGAGATTGGTGTCGACGATCTTGTCCCAAAGCTCGTCGGAATGGCCGCAGACCGGCTGCTCGGCCGTGGTGCCGGCCGCGTTGACCAGGATGTCCGCGGGGCCGACGGCCGCCTGGGCTTCCGCGAAGAACAGGTTGGTGAGCGCGCTGCCGCGCACGTCGAGATGAGCGGCATGCACCGTGGTGCCGTGCGCCTCGAGCGCCGATCGCAGGCGCTCGATCTCGTCAGCGCCGGGATAGTAAGCGGCGTCCACCCTGCCCGCCTGCGGCGGCGCCACATAGGAGCCGACGGCAACATTGGCCCCGGCTTTGGCGAGCGCCGTGGCGATGGCGAAGCCCATGCCGGAAAAGCCGCCGGTGACGATGGCGCTGCGGCCGGTGAGGTCGGTCATCGCGGACGCACTCCGTCTTCACACTGCAAGATAACCTCCATCGACCACCATTTCGGAGCCAGTGACGAATTTGGATTCGTCCGAGGCGAGGTAGAGGACCATGTAGGCGATGTCGTTCGGTTCGCCGAGGAAGCCGATCGGATGGCGCGACAGCGCCTTGGCCTTCTCCTGCTCGAGCTTGCCCAGATCGCGCAGATAATTCTCGGTCTGCGGTGTCCAGATATAGCCGGGATGAATCGAATTGCAGCGGATGCCGTAGCGCTGCTCGGCGCAATGCACGGCGACCGCCTTGGTCAGGGTGCGCACACCGCCCTTGGAGGCGCAGTAGGCGGCCAAGTCTGCCTCGCCGATGATGCCGTCGATGGAGGAGAGATTGATGATCGATCCGCCACCGGATTTCTTCATCAGCCTGATGCCTTCCTGGCAGCCGAGGAAGACGCCGTCGAGATTGATCGCCATGGTGCGGCGCCATTCGGCCAAAGAGGTCTCCTCGATCGTCTTGGCGATCGCGATGCCAGCATTGTTGACCAGCACGTCGAGCCGCCCGAAGCGCTGCTCGATCGCCGCCATGACGACCGGCCAGTCCTCAGGCTTCGAGACGTCATGGCGCAGCGCCAGTGCCTCGCCACCCGCCTTGCCGATCTCGGCAGCCGTATCGCCGGCGAGCCTCTCGTCGATGTCGCTGACGATCAGTTTTGCACCTTCCGCCGCCAGAAGAAGCGAAGACGCCCGGCCGAGGCCAAGACCGGCCCCGGCTACGAGCGCCACCTTGCCTGCGACGCGGCCCATTGCGGCATCACCCTCCCTTGTTAGATGGCTCCAGCGGCTTGCCCAGCCAGTCGCGGTAGAAACCTTCCAGATCGGGCTCGAAATCATGCACGATCGGGTAGCCGGGCGGCGCCGCCTCGACCTCGTGCAGCGTGCCGCATTGCGGGCAGATGAATTCGCGGATTTCCATCCAGTCCGGATCCGGCAGATCGCTGTTGGGATAGATCTCGCGCAGCGACTCCTCGCTGTCGCGCACGATGATTGAGGCCCTCAGCTTCCAGTTCTTGCGGTAGTCGCCGAAGGAGTGGCCGCATTCACACTTCGTCACCCGCTCGGTGCCGCTCTGGCAGATGAAGAGGTGGTCGCCCACGGGCAGCAGGATCGGATCCTTCCAACCGACGCGGTCCTGCAGCACCGCGACATATTTGAAGAAACGGTCGTCGTCCTTGTAGGCGCTCATGATGCGGCGCGTCTGCGGCCAGGGCAGCGTGCCGGCAACCAGATCGGCAATGACTTCCTTGCTGTATGAGGTCATGGTCCCTTACTCCACGCCGAAGGTCGATTTGGCGTCGACATCCCAGAAGGCCGAAAAATCCTTGGTGAAGCGCGGCGAGAGCTTGATCGCGCTGGCATACATCTTCCTCACCTCGGGCGCGAAATCGGCAGCCTTCACCCGCTCCCGCTCCTTGGCGATCCATTCGGAAACAGGCTTCGCGCGCGCCAGGCGTTTCGCCCGCATGTCGGCGCGATGGCGCTTGGTGGCCTCCAGATTGGCGACCGGGAAACCCTCCTCGCCCTCGTCGAGCACGATGCCGAAGACGCCTTCGGCCGCCTCCTTGGTAAGGAAACCGTTCTCGACATCCCAGGCGGTCTTGACCGGATCACGCTCCAGCACATCGCCGTAGCCGCCGCCTCCATTGTAGGAATGGGTGAAGACGTCGCCGGTCTTGTGCGGCGCGGTGATGTAAGGACCTTCCAGCGTCACATGCTCGCCTTCCAGCCGGACCTCCAACTCCGAACGGTAGGGATTGGTGCCGGTATGATGCGCCAGCGGCGCGCCCTTTTCGGCCAGCTCGAAAATGTTGGTGTCGCGGACGGCGCGGTGCTTCTGGCAGGTCGGCGCCGGATAGCCGCCGCACAGACCGCCATTGTCGAAGACCCGCGAGGAATGCTCGGACGTCACCAGCCTGAGATGATCGGTCTTCGAAACCAGCCAGGTCGACAGGAAGGCGCAGCCGCCGCGATATTTGCCGGCGCCGCCGGAATTAGGAACGATGGAGCGGCCGATATAGAGCATCGGCATGTTCTGTTCCCAGATCTCGATGTTGCCCATGTCGGATTCCGGGTTCCAGCCGACATAGGCCGTGTCCAAACCGTCCTTGATGGCCAGCGCACCGGAGCCGGCGGCGGCGCATTCGAAATGCGCCATGCCGAAGGGCGTGCCGTATTGGCTCTCGCCGCCCATCTCGATCATCGGGCTGTTGACCTGGCCGACAAAGGCCTCCTCGACGAAGCCGCGGGCGATGAAGGAGCGCGACAGGAGCCGCTGGAAGACGCCATAGGCCGGCAGCAGCAGCGCCCATGAGGTGGCGGTCGCCACCATCTCGTTGTCGGGATTGGTCCAGGTGCCGGCGGGCAGCTTCAGCTCGGTCGCCATCCAGGCGCCGTCATTGACCAGCCCCTCGAAATTCATGTGCTGGGTCAGCGTCACGAACATGCCGCCATCCATGCCGGCCGGCGTGCAGTTCATCGAATGATAGCCCCAGGGCTGCGTGCCCTCGAAGTCCATGATGATCTTGCCGTCGGTGGTAATCTCCATCTCGATCGGCATGTTGTAGAGCCAGTCGGGATCGCCGAGCGGCTGGTAGCCCGGCTTGCCGGCGGTGACATGGCCGTAAAATGTGTGGCCGCGATAGATGCCTGGAACGGTGAGCTGGCGGGTGCGGGCGAGTTGGGCGCGGCGGCCCTCCTCGATGAACTCCTTCGACACCTGCATCCAGTAGTCGAGACCGATCTCGTCGATCAGCGCCTTGACGCTTTCGCGCATGTCGATGCAGGAGGCGACCTTGGCCTTCTCGTCCAGCACCCAATAGATCGGCATCCTGAGATTGCGCTCGCAGCGGATGACGTAGTCGCGCCTGAGTTCGTCATTCTCGCCGACCTTTTCGGCGCAGACGAACAGGCCTTCGGTGAACCGCTCCTGCGCCAGCGCCACGTCGCCGCCCGGCGTGATGCCGCCGGCTTCGAGCTCGTGGCAGACGGCGCCCGCCCAGCCGACCAGCTTGCCGGAGTGGAAGATCGGCACGACATCCATCACATCAGGCACCTGGACGGTTCCGATGAAGGCGTCGTTGTTGGCGAAGATATCGCCGTCGCGGATCTGCGGGTTTTCCTCGTAGCCGTTGCGGATCATCCATTTGATGAAACGGCTCATCGTATGCACATGCACCATGATGCCGTTGGAGAGCGCGATGGCATCGCCTTCCGGCGTGTAGATGGCGACGACCATCTCGCCGACCTCGCGCACGCCGGGCGAGGCGGAGATGCGCCGCGCCATCTCGCGGGCCGAGACGCAATAGGCGCGCAGCTTGGTGTGCAGCGTCTCGAACTTCAGCGGATCCTGATTGCGCAGCTTGAGCTCGGTGATGCCGTCATAGCAGCCGGTCTCGTCCATCAGCCGTTCGGATTCGAGCAGCCTTTCGCGGATGCGCAGGGCAGAAGTGGGTTTGTCCAGCATGCCGTTCGCCCTTTCTCAAGCGTGGGTGTAGTGGAGCAGCGTCCATTCATCGACATGGACGCGATCCTGCGGATGGACGACGAGGGTGGTCGCCGGGTGTTCGATGATGGCCGGGCCGGTGACCTCATGGCCGGGCTGCAGAAGGTCCATCTCGTAGAGGTTGACCTTGTACCAGCGGCCGCCAATATAGGCTTCGCGCACGCCCTTATGGGCGGATGCCGGGTCGGACTTGCCAAGCGGGCGCTTGATCAGCATCGGCTTGACCTTGTCCGCGGTGGCGATCAGCCCGAGCTCGGTGATCGAGAAGCCGGCCTGGCCGTAGCGCGAGACGCGGTGGTTGACCTTGGCATAGACCGCTTCGAACTCGGCGATGACCTTGCGCATGTCGTCGGCCGAACGAACCGCCGACAGCGGCGCCACCACCTCGACGTCCTCGAGCTGGCCGGTGTAGCGCATCATCAGGAACGGCACGGTCTTGATCTTGTCGCGGCTGTGGCCGTCGGCGATCATCTCGTCGACCGCTGCCTTGGTGAGGTCGTCCCAGACGCCGGTGACCTTCGCGCCGAAAGCCTGCAATTCGTCATCGCTGGCGCGGGCGCCGATGTCGATCTGTGTCGACACCGAATGGCGGCGCATGAAATCGGCGGTGGTGCAGCCGAAGGCCGAGAAGGCGGCGGCGAACTGGAAGGTGATGATGTCCTTGAAGCCGATGCCCCTTGAGCAGCCGGCGAGGTGCAGCGGGCCGGAGCCGCCATAGGACAGAAGCGTGAATTCCGACGGATGGATACCCTGGCCGGAGATGACGCGGCGCAGCGCGTTGTTGGCGTCGGCCTCCAGCATCTCGATCATGCCTTCGGCGGCTTCCTCGACGCCGACGCCGAGCACGCGGGCGCATTTCTCCTCGAAGGCTTTCCTTGCCTTCTCAACCTGCAGCACGACCTTGCCGCCGAGGAAGTAATGCGGGTTCAGCCGGCCGAGGATCGCGTCGCAATCGGCGATGGTCGGTTCGGTGCCGCCCTTGGCGAAGCAGATCGGGCCGGGATCGGAGCCGGCGCTTTCCGGCCCGAGCGAGACTTTCCTGGTCAGCGGGTCGACCTTCAGGATCATGCCGGCGCCGGCGCCGATCGTGTCGAGATGCAGCGTCGGCACGTTGAGCTTGAAGCGGTCCATCAGCGGTTCGTTCTCGATCCGCGTCTGGCCACGGGTGATGACGCCCATGTCGAAGGACGTGCCACCCATATCCGAACAGATCAGCGAGTCGTTGCCGATCAGCTTGCCGACATAGGCCGCGCCCAGGATGCCGCCGATCGGACCCGAGATCATGGTCTCATGCAGGCGCGGATGATTGATCGAGGTCAGACCGCCGAAGGAGAGCAGCGTCTGGACGCCATATTTGAAGCCATATTTCTTCGAGACGTCCTCGATGCCCTTGAGCTGCTTGCGGCCGCGCGAGGTGGCATAGGCTTCGATCAGCACCGAGTTCAGCCGCGACTGCTCGCGGATGACTGGACGCACCTCGTGACTGGTGTAGACGAGGATGTCCGCACCGGCGGCCGCGATCTCCTCGCGGCAGATCTCGGCGATGCGTTTCTCATGCGCCGGATTGACGTGGGAAAAGACGGTCATGATGCAGATCGCCTCGACCTTGTCGGCGATCAGCTTCTTTGCCGCGGCATGCACCTCGTGCTCGTAGAGCGGCAGGATGACGTCGCCGAACTGGTCGATGCGTTCGGTGACGCCATGGGTGCGGCGGCGCGGCACCAGCGGATCGGGATGATGATGGGTGACCGCATGCAGGCGGTCGGCATAGGAATAATCCGCCCAGGCCTGGAGGCCGCGGCCCATCAGGATCATGTCCTCGAGGCCCTTGGTGGTGATCAGCCCGAGCTTGCGGCCGGTGCGCGACAAAAGCGTGTTGAGCATGCCGGTGCCGGAATAGAGCACCACGTTGACGCCCGAGAACAGGTCCTGCAGCGAGATGCCCCAGGCGTCCGCCGCATCCTCGGCTGAAGCGAGGAAGCCTTCGGCCTCGTTCTTAGGCGTCGTCGCCGACTTGCCGATCTTGAAGTGACCGTCCTGATCGACAAGGATCGTGTCGGTCATGGTGCCGCCGGCGTCGATGCCGATGACGATTGGGTTGGTGGTGATCTGGTCCACGGGTCGCTTTCCCTTGCCGAGAGTGACCGCAGGCTAGATTCGGTGGGCCGGGTCGCGCCATATGCCTAAAGGCACAATGACCGCGTGGCGCGGTTCGCCGAGAAAAGGGCATGCGCATGGGCAATATCTGGGCGCCGCTGGCAAAAGCGATCGCCGCCACCGGTACCGACCGGCATGTCGACTGCCTGATCGATTTGATCGGCGCCGACATCGCGCATGACCTCGTGACGGTGACGCGCTATTCAGCGACCAGAACGCCGGAATTCGTCAAGCACCGGCGCTTCTCCGACGAGATGGTGCGGCGCTATCTCGACAATTACTACGTCTTCGACCCCTTCTATGCCTCGTGGCGCAGCCAGCGCCGGCTCGGCATCATGCCCCTGAAAGGTCTGGCCGACGAGGAGGCCAAGCGCGGCCAGTACATAGCCGGCTTCCTGGCGCAGTCGGAAATCTGCGACGAGGTCGGCATTATGCTGGCGGATGGCGGCGACTGGTGCCTCGGCATTTTCCTCGATCGCTCGACCGTGTCGTTCAAGGACAGCGAGATCGCGCTGCTGACCGAGCGGCTGCCGGTGTTCGAGGCGCTGCATGCGCTGGACATCAAGGCACGCGGCTCAGACTTTTTGCGCACCTCGACGCCGAGCGGCCCCGGCGCCTCGCCGCAGCAAAAGCCCAGAATTCCGGAAAGCCTGTGGCCGGAGCTTTCATCGCGCGAGCGCGAGCTGGTGGAGCTGATCCTCGCCGGCCATCCGACCGCCAACATCGCCGAGCGGCTCGGTATCACCGTCGGCACGGTGAAGAACCACCGCCGCCGCATCTATGAAAAGCTCGACATCACCACCGAGCGCGAATTGTTCCTGCAGTTCTTCCAGCACCGGATGGAGAGCTAACAGCGTCAGTCGTGCAGGTCCCTTGAAATCGGCGGCCCGATGGTGAAGCCGGAAAAGGTTGCCTCGAAACCTTCGCGCTGCGGCGAGCAGCACATCATGCCGACATCGACCTTTTTCGAGATCGGGAAATAGGCCAGCCGCACCGGCTTCCAATGGCCATCCGAGGCGTCCAGATATTGGATGCGGATCGCCTCGGCGTGGCGGGTCAGGCGGATCCTGACGCCGTCCTTGCCGGCGGCTATGGCGACCAGCGACCAGTCGGAGGTGTCGTTGGTGACCACGACGGAGAAGTAAGCCAGCCCGTCGGTGTATTCGATGCCGGCCTTGATCCAGTGCGTTTCGCTGAGGCGCAGCATCAGGCCAGCCTGATCGTAGAGCACCTTGTAGTCGCCCTTGACGGTGACCTCCGCACTGAAGTCACCTTCGACCGGGCGGCAGAGGAAATGGCCGTTGTCGCGCCAGAAGCCATAGAAAGTCTCGCGCCAGAAGTCGGTGTCCTTGCCGGTTCGGACGGTGAGCGTGCCGTCGCCGACCGTTTGGTGCGGCGGCGGGTTGAGCCATGTCATGTCGGCCATGCTCATCGATCTCTTCCCGGGATTGAGTTAGCCGGCGAATGTATAGGCCGTCTTCACCGTGGTGTAGAACTCCATCGCGTAGCGGCCCTGCTCGCGCGGACCGTAGCTGGAGCCCTTGCGGCCACCGAACGGCACGTGGAAGTCGACGCCCGCCGTCGGCAGGTTGACCATCACCATGCCGGCTTCGGAATTGCGCTTGAAATGCGTCGCATGCTTGAGGCTGGTGGTGCAGATACCGGAAGTGAGGCCGAACGGCGTGTCGTTGGCGACGCTGAGCGCCTCGTCATAGTCCTTGACGCGGATGACGTTGGCGACCGGCCCGAAGATCTCTTCGCGCGAGATGCGCATTTCGTTGGTGGCACCGAGGAACAGCGCCGGCCGCAGGTAAAATCCAGGCGTCTCGCGCTCCAGCCGCTCACCGCCGAAAGCGAGCTCGGCACCTTCGTGGCGGCCGATGGCGATATAGTCCTCGTCCTGCTTGAGCTGGGTTTGGTCGACAACCGGGCCGATCTGGGTCTTGGCATCGAGCGCATCGCCGATGACCAGCTTGTCCAGCCGCTCCTTCACCGCGTCGACGAAACGGTCGTGGATGCGTTCGGTGACGATCAGGCGCGAGGAGGCCGTGCAGCGCTGTCCGGTCGAGAAATAGGCGCCGTTGATGGCGCAATCGACGGCCACCGCGAGATCGGCGTCGTCGAGCACGACGAGCGGGTTCTTGCCGCCCATTTCCAGCTGGAACTTGCGCATATGCTCGACACTCGCCGCGGCGACGCGCTTGCCGGTGCCGACGGAGCCGGTGAAAGAGATGGCGTTGATGTCGGGGCTGTCGAGCATCGCCTGGCCGACCACCGAGCCCTTGCCCATGACGAGATTGAGCACGCCTTTGGGCAGGCCGGCGCGGTGCAGGATATCTACGATGGTCCAGGCGCTTTCGGGGACCAGCTCGGCCGGCTTGAAGACAATGGTGTTGCCGTAGGCGAGCGCCGGGGCAATCTTCCAAGCGGGGATGGCGATGGGGAAATTCCACGGCGTAATGATGCCGACGACGCCGATGCCTTCGCGGGTCATCTCGACGCCGACGCCCGGCCTGACGCTCGGCACCATCTCGCCCGACAGACGCAGCGTCTCGCCGGCGAAGAAATCGAAGATCTGCGCCGCGCGGATGGTCTCGCCGACGCCCTCCGCCAAGGTCTTGCCTTCTTCACGCGCGAGCGACCGGCCGATCTCGTCCTTGCGCGCCATGATCTCGTCAGAGGTCTTCTTCAGCACGGCGTGGCGGGCCAGCGGGCCGGAGCGCGACCAGGCCGGAAAAGCGGCCTTGGCGGCCGCGATGGCCTGCTTTGCCTCCTCCGGCCCGGCCGAAGCGTATTCGCCGACGACATCGTTGGTGTTTGAGGGATTGATGTTGCGCGAGCCGGCTTCGCCAAGCCACTCGCCATCGATCAGATTCTTGCGCAGCACGGTCATCTTATTTTTCCTTGGGTTTTGGTCGCGGCGGCCTTCGGCCGGGTCAATTGTCAGACAAATGGTATAGTCATTGTCCCGCAGGAGGTCTACCCGCGATCTTAAACCTAGAGCGTTCACCGTTCAGGGAAACGGCGAACCGCTCTAGCCTCTTGTTTGACGCAATTCCGGACGGAAAACCGCTCACATTTTCCTGGACTTGCTCTGAAGCCGCATCACGTCAGGTCGAGAACGACCAGAACAGGCAGGCGAGCGTCACCGCACCGAAGGCGACGAAGAACAGGCTTCTGAGCAGGATGTTGCGGCGGAGCTCGTTCATGGCGAGGTGCGCGGCCACGATCACTGCCACGAACAAGAAACGCCAGTTGAAGAGCGCCCAAAGCACCTCATGCTGGCCGAAGGCCCATCTGGCGAGCAGCGAGCCGACAATCGTTGCGAACAGCATGATCGTCGCCCAGAAGATCGCGTCGGCGGCATGGGTCAGCACGATGCCGGCGGCGCGGATCGGCAGGATCATCATCAGCATCGCGCCGAAGAAATAAACGGCGGCAATCGCAAGGAAAGAGCCGGCGTCGGCAATGCCGTCGAGGCGCTTCACGCCGAACGCGCCGTAGGGATAGCCGTGCCTCGCCACGGCCAGTGACAGCGCCATCAGCAGGGCACTCAGAACGGTGATCAGTGCGAATGTGCCGAGGGCCTTGCTCATGCCGTTTCCTGTCGAGGCGAATCAACGGAAACGATTCTAGCCTACGGTCTTCCGACCTGCATCGACGTCTAGCCGACCCGGTTTCCGCTCGCCGGATCGAACAGATGCAGCGCCGCCGGATCGGCGGCAAGGCGGATGGTGTCGCCGGGCTTCACGTCGCTGCGGCCCATGACGAAGACGCAGATCTGCTGGTTGGCCAGCCTGACATAGAACTGCGTCGACAGGCCGAGCGGCTCGACCACCTCGACCTCGGCCTTCAGCGCGCCATCGTCGACCGGCTTGATGTGCTCGGGCCGCAGTCCGATGGTGAGGTCATCACCGTCGCCGAGCGGCAGGCCGTCGGGCAATCTGAGCTTCTGGCCGTCGGCGAGCACGGCATCGACCTTGCCGCTCTTGGCGACCTTAGCCGGCAAGAAATTCATGCCGGGCGAGCCGATGAAGCCGGCGACGAAGGTGTTGGCCGGACGATCGTAAAGCTCGAGCGGACGGCCGACCTGCTGGACATAGCCGTCATGCATGACGACGATGCGGTCGGCCATGGTCATGGCCTCGACCTGGTCGTGGGTGACATAGACCGACGTGGTCTTGAGCTGCTGGTGCAGCGCCTTGATCTCGGCGCGCATATGGACGCGCAATTTGGCGTCGAGGTTGGAGAGCGGCTCGTCGAACAGGAACACTTTCGGGTCGCGCACGATGGCGCGGCCCATGGCGACGCGCTGGCGCTGGCCGCCGGAAAGCTGGCGCGGCAGGCGGCCGAGATAGGAGTCGAGGCCGAGCCGCTTGGCGGCGGCGCCCACGCGCCCGTCGATCGTCGTCTTCTCGGCCTTCTTCAGCATCAGGCTGAAGCCCATGTTCGAGGAGACATCCATATGCGGATAGAGCGCGTAGGATTGGAACACCATGGCGATGTCGCGGTCCTTGGGCGCGATGTCGTTGACCAGGCGCTCGCCGATACGGATCTCGCCACCGGTGACCTCTTCCAGGCCGGCGATCATGCGCAAAAGCGTGGACTTGCCGCAGCCCGACGGGCCGACCAGCACGACGAACTCGCCGTCGGCAATCTCGAGATCGACGCCGTGCAGGATGCGCAGCGCGCCATAATCCTTCTCGACATTTTGCAGCGTGACGGAAGCCATCGTTTATCCTTTGACCGCGCCGGCGGTGAGGCCGGTGACAAGATAGCGTTGCAGGAAGGCGAAAAAGACGCAGACCGGGATGAGCGCCAGGATGGACGCCGCCATCATCTGCCCCCAGTCGACGGCGAACTTGCCGATGAAGGTGAGCAGGCCGACGGCGAAGGTCTTCTGCTCGTCGCTGGAGATCAGCATCAGCGCAAACAGCAATTCGCTCCAGGCGGCGGTGAAGACGAAGCCGAGCGTCGCGCCCATGCCGGGCAAGGTCAACGGCACGATCACCCGGCGCATCGCCTGAGCGCGGGTGCAGCCGTCGATCATCGCCGCTTCCTCCAGGTCCTTCGGGATGCCGTCGAAGAAGGACTGCATGAGGAAAGTGGCGAAGGCGGTGTTGAAGGCCGTGTAGATGATGATCAGGCCGATCAGGCTGTTGGTGAGACCCAGATCGCCCATGATGCGGTAGATCGGCGGAATGACCATGACCAGCGGGAAGGTCTGGGTGAGCAGCAGCAGGATCGCCAAAGTCGCCTTGCCGCGGAAGGTGAAGCGCGACATGGCATAGCCGGCCAGCGTGGCGATGACGGTGACAAACGCGGCGGTCGACACCGAGACGATGACACTGTTGAGAAAATAACGCGGGAAATCGGAGGCTTCGAGCACGGTGTCGAAGTTCTTGAGCGTCATCTCGGACGGCCAGAAGGTGATGCCTTCGGAATAGAGCAGGCGCTCGGGCGTCACCGAGATCTTCAGCGTCCAGAAGATCGGGAACAGCGCGAAGATCACGTAGGCCGCGATGGCTGCATAGAGCCCGGTGCCGCCGAAGATACGCGAGGAGGTGGAGCGACCGGCGATCATCAGACGTGCCTCACCAGCGTGCGGCGGATGGCGATCAGGCCGATGGCGTAGGCGATCAGCAGCACCAGAAGCAGCACCGCCACCGCCGAAGCGTAGCCCTTGTCGAGCGACTTGAAGGCGCTGACATAGATGTAGACCGGCACCGTGCTGGTCGAGCCGGCCGGTCCGCCCTCGGTCATGACGAAAATCAGGTCGGCGAAAGTGGCGATCCAGATGGTGCGCAGCATGACGGTGATGACGATGGTCGGCGCCAGGAAGGGAAGCGTCACTTTGGTGAAGCGCTGCCAGGGCGAGGCGCCGTCGATTGCCGCCGCCTCATGGAGTTCGGACGGGATCGACTTCAGCGCCGCCAGCAGCGTGATGGCGAAGAAGGGAATGCCGAACCAGATGTTGGCGACGATCGGTCCCCACATGGCGGTGGCGGGATCGGAGAGCACATTGGTCGGCTCGGCCTTCAGCCCGAGCGCGAAGAGCCAGTGCGGCAGCGGACCGATGATCGGGTTGAACAGCCAGGCCCAGGTGAGGCCGGAAAGAAAAGACGGCACCGCCCAGGGCAGGAAGACAACGGCCTGCACGACCTTGCGACCGTAGAACGGCTTGTCGAGGAGCAGCGCCAAGCCGAGCCCCAGGAAGAACTGGAAGAACAGGCTGGCGACCGTCCACCACAGCGTGTTGATCAGCGCCTGGCCGAGCACCTGGTCGGAGAGCATCGCCTGATACTGGGCGAGACCGACATATTGCGACTTGAAGGCCGAGAATTTGCGGAAGGAATAGCTGATGCCGATGATCAGCGGCACCAGAAGCACGAGGACCAACAGGACGATGGCCGGCGAAAGATAGAGCCACGGCTCGATCGCGGCCTTGCTCAGCCGCTTCCTGCGCGGCCGGGCGGCGGATCGGATTTCGGACACGGCGTAGGTCATAGATTTTGGCTCTACGGGTGATGGGTGGATGCCGGGGACGGCAACAGCGTCCTTCTCCCCATTCACGGGGAGAAGATGCCGGTTCGCCCTCCGTAGCAGCGGTGCAGCTGCTGCGAAGGAGGGCAGGCAAATGAGGGGCGGAGCCGGCCTATCCGAACTCGGCGCCGCCCCCTCATCCGGGCATTTTTGTGCATGTCGTTATCCCAAAATCCCTTCGCAGCTTTTGGGCGACATGTATCTTGTGCCACCTTCTCCCCGTGAACGGGGAGAAGGTGGGCCTGCGCTTACTTCTTGTTTTTCGCCAGCCAGTCCTGCTGCTCCTTGGTCAGGAACTTGGCCCATTCGTCGGCCACTTCCTTGGCCTGCTTCTGGCCGAGCAGCACCTCCTGGAAGTTCTTGATCGCGACCTGGTCGACGAAGTTGCCGAGGTTCTCCAGATGCGTCGGCGGCGTCACCATTTCATATTTGGAGCTGTCGTTAAGCTCGGTGAACCAGCCCTTGAACTGCTCGGTCTTGAAGTGGGCGTCCTGATCGGCGCCGTTATGGATCGGGACCACGCCTACTTCCTTCGCCCATTCCAGATTGTCCTTGGGCGACAAAAGCGTCGACATCAGCTTCCAGGCTTCGTCCTTGTGCTGGGAGTTGGCGAACATCGCCCAGCCGGCATAGCCCAGCGTCGGATAGGACTTGCCGCTCGGACCCACAGGAAGCGGCGCGACGGCGAAGTCGTCGGCACTCATCTTGTCGGCAATGCCAAGCAGCGCGTCCGGATCCTGGTTGAGCATGGCGCAGGTGCCGGAATAGAAGCCGGTCACCGTTTCGTTGAAGCCCCAGCTCACGGAATCTTTCGGCGCCAGGCCGTTCTTGTACATGTCGGCCAGCATCTGCAGACCCTTCACCGAGCCCTCGTCGTTGATGGTCGAGACACCGTCGTCGGTGAAATAGCCGCCCTTGCCGTCAGCGATGTTCATGAACATGTGCATGCCGTTGAAGGCGCCCGGGCCGCCGCGCAGGCAGTAGCCGTATTTACCGGGGATGGCGGAGATCTTCTTGGAGAAGGAGACGAACTCGTCGAGGTTTTCCGGCGGTCGGTCGAGGCCGGCTTCCTTGAACAGTTTCTTGTTCCAGAACAGCGCGTTCACATAATAGCCATAGGGGATCATGAACTGCGTGTTGTTGACGGTCGAGCCGAACTGCTTGGCGCGGTCACCCAGCGTCTTTGCGTCGGGCCACTTGGCCATATAGGGGCCGAGGTCCTCGAGCTGGCCGTTATTGGCGTAGAGGCCCATCCAGCGTTCCGGCATTTCGACCACATCGGGCGTGTCGCCGGCCTGCACCATAGTCAGAAATTTTTCGAAGGCCTGGCCCCAGGGCAGCGAAACCACCTCGACCTTGATGCCCGGATTGGCGCTTTCGAATTCGGCGATCTGCTTCTTCAGAAATTCGGTGCGCGGCGGGCTGGTGATGACTTCGACCAGCTTGATGGTGGTGTCGGCCAGCGCGCCGCTGGCGGAAATCGCCAGGCCGGCGACGGCGGCAAACATGAAGGTCAGTTTTTTCATCTTCAGGACTCCCATTTTGATCCGTTTATTTTTTTGACCTATCGAAGGCCTGGGCGATGTCGGCCCAGAGGTCCTCGACATTTTCCAATCCGACATTGAAGCGGATGGTTCGGGGGCTGACGCCGAAGCGCGCCATCGAATTGATGCCCGGCGTCTGCTCGAGCGAAGCTTTTGCCGGCACGACCAGGCTTTCATGGCCGCCCCAGCTGACGCCGATGCGGAAGAATTTCAGCGCATCGACGAAGGCCGGGATGTCGACATCCTCCGTGACCTCGAAGGAGAACAGGCCGGCATAGCCGGCTAAGGTCTTCTTGCCGGGATGGTTGGAATAGGCGGGATGGTTGACCCGCTCGACCTGGCCGTGGGCCTTCAGCCGCTCGGCCAGGACGAGCCCGCTCTTCATGTGATGCGGAAGGCGCAGCGGGAGCGTGCGCAGGCCGCGCAACAGCAGCCAGCCTTCGAAGGGCGACAGCTTGCCGCCAAGCTGCGAATAGGTCTGCTCGTTGATGTGCCTAATGTGGGCGGCCGAGCCCGCCACCACGCCGGCAACGGTGTCGCTGTGGCCGCTCAGATATTTCGAGGCCGAATGCAGCACTAGGTCGACGCCATGCGAGATCGGCTTCTGGAAGACGGGGGTGGCCCAGGAATTGTCGATGGTGGTGACGATGCCCTGCTCCTTCGCCAGTCGCGTCAGATGCTCCAGATCCTGCAGCTCGAACATCATCGAGGTCGGGCTTTCGAGGTAGAGCAGCTTGGCGCCGGGAAGGGCCGCCGCAACCGCGGCGGGGTCCGAGCCGTCGACATAGTCGACCTTGATATGGAGGCGCGGGAACAGCCGCTCGAACAGCCGATATGCGTCGCCATAGCAGTTGCGCACGGCGACCATGCGCTCGCCGGCGCCGACGAAGGCGAGCACGGTCGCGCTGATCGCAGCCATGCCGCTCGAGAAGCCGCGCGCGGCCTCGGCGCCTTCGAGCGCCGCGACACGCGCCTCGAACTCCATCACCGTCGGATTGTCCCCGCGCGAGTAGATCGGCTGCTTTCTCCGGCCGGCAAAGGTGTCGGCCATATCGGCGTAATTGGCGAAGGTGAAGAGTGACGTCTGGTAGATCGGCGGCACCACCGCGCCGCCCGGGAACGGATCGTCATGCGCCAGAAGCGTCGCCGCCTCGCCGAGATAATCGCTGGCCAAAGAGGCCGGATCGAAAGTGTTGGGCTGCTCGTTCATCTGCGGTCCAAAAGCTTGAGGTTGGCGGCGCCGCGCTTCAGATCGTCCTCGACGGTGGCGATGAGCTTCAGCGCTTCGGCGCGGGCGCCTTCCGGGTCATGCGCGGCGATGCGGTCGAAGATGGTGCGGTGATAGGGGAAACTGGCATGACCGAAGTCGCGCACGCCGAGCGGATGCTCCCAGAAGCGATGGAAGAGCTCATGCATGGCGCTGATGATCTGCTCGAACAGCGGATTGCCGGAGGCGCGATAGACCGCCTGATGGAATTCCCAGTCCTCTTCCGAGGACATGCCGGCGCGGGTCTTGAAAGCATCTTCCATGATGTCGAGCTTGCGCTCGATCTCGGCGATCTCGGCCTTGCCGGCGCGGATGGCGCAAAGGGCGGCGGCTTCCGCCTCCAGCGCCCTGCGGATCTCCAGCGTCCGCATCAGGCCGGCGAAATCGTTGCCGCCGGAGAGTGTCAGCGGCATGTGCAGCATGTCGGGCGAGACTGCGGCCTTGAGATAGGTGCCCGAGCCCTGCCGCCGTTCAACGAGGCCGAGGCCCTCCCAGCGGGTCAGGGCCTCGCGCACCGTGTTGCGGCTGACCTTGAGACGTTCGGCGAGGATGCGTTCGGTCGGCAGTTTTTCGCCCGGGCCAAGAGCCTCCTGCCGCACGAATCCCGCCAAAGCCTTCAGCACCGCGTCGTCGCGGGCTGTCGTCTGGATGGGGGGCAGGAAATCGGTCACGCCGGCCGAGCCTAAAGTGGTTCAATGGTCCAACCAATCTCTGCACAGGCGGAAAGGTGAGTCAACAGCCGAAATGGGCTGGGCTGAACAGCGCGGATATGCGCCATCCAGCCCGGCGTTTCAGGCGCGGATGCGTGCCGGCACGGCCGCACGCTCGTGGCGCCAGCGCGCGAACATTTCCTCGCGGGCCCGCCGCGAACCCGACAGCCGCTCCTTCGCCTCCGCCAGGACGGCGGGCGAAGCTTCGGCGGGCGTGCCTGACCGGAAAGGAGGCGCCGGCGCATATTCGAGCGAGAGCTGCACGATTTCCGCTTCGGCCTGGCCGAGCAGCCTTGCGACCAGTGCCAAACCGAAATCGATGCCGGAGGTGACGCCGCCGGCGGTGATCAGCTTGCCGTCCTCGACGATCCGTGCATCGATAGGGATCGCGCCGAACTCCTCAAGAAAATCATGTGCATACCAATGGGTGGTGGCGCGCTTGCCCTTGAGCAGCCCGGCCGCGCCAAGCACCAGGGCGCCGCTGCAGACCGAGGTGATGTAGCGCGCCTCAACCGCGCGCTCCCAGACGAAGTCGAGAACCGCCTTGTCCTCGAGCAGCGCGTTGACGCCGCCACCACCCGGAATGCACAGCACGTCGAGAGGCGGGCAGTCGTCGAAGGTCGCGGTCGGCGTGAGGGAAAGGCGCGTCGAGGACGTCACCGGATTGCGATTCTTCCAGATCAGTTCCACCTCCGCGCCCTTGGCCGTCGCCATAACCTCATAAGGCCCGGTGAGGTCGAGCTGCTGGACGTTGGGGAATACGAGAATGCCGAAACGAAGGCTCATGGAGATCTCCTTGAGGTTGACTTCCGGCATTCTAAGGGATCATGCTTTGGCACGATTGCCATTCACCCCTCATTTCGGGCCAAAGCCATGCGCCGAATCGAAATCCTCGCCTATCCCGACATCCAGCTCCTCGATGTCAGCGGACCTCTGCAGGTTTTCGCCAGTGCCAATGACTTCAGGATGCACGCCGGCGAAGCGCCCGCCTATGAGGTCATCGTCGTCGCCGCCTCGCCGCGGATCAGGACATCGTCCGGTTTGGTGCTGGAGGCAGCGGCGCTGCCGGCGCAGGCGAGCGAGGTCGACACGGTGATCGTGCCGGGCGGCTGGGGCGTCAATGCGGCCTGCGAGGACCCCGAGCTGGTCCAGTGGATTATCGGCCGCTCGCGCGATGCGACGCGAACCGCCTCGGTCTGCAGCGGCGCCATGCTGCTGGCGCAGGCAGGCCTGCTCGACGGTCGCCGCGCGGTTACCCACTGGGGCCGCTGCGAGGAGTTCGCCCGGCGCTTTCCGGCGGTGAGGCTCGAGCCGGACCCGATCTTCATTCGCGACGGCAATGTGTGGACCTCGGCTGGCGTGACGGCGGGCATCGACCTCGCGCTTTCCTTCGTCGAGGCCGACCTCGGCCGGCGCATGGCGCTCGCCGTGGCGCGCGAGCTGGTCGTCTTCCTGAAACGTCCCGGCGGCCAGGCGCAGTTCAGCCAGACCCTCAAGCTGCAAGAGGGCGACGGGCGCTTCGACCGGCTGCATGGCTGGATCCTGGACAATCTGAGCGGCGACCTTTCGCTGGAACAGTTGGCCGAGCAGGCCAATATGAGCCGGCGCAGTTTCTCGCGGCGCTATCAGGAGGCAACCGGGCGGACACCCGCCCGTGCCGTCGAGGAGATCCGCATCGAGGCGGCGCGGCGGATGCTGGAGCGGGGGCAGACGGTCAGCCAAACGGCGCGGCGCTGCGGCTTCGGCTCGGAGGAAACGATGCGGCGCGGCTTCCTACGGGTGCTCGGCACCAACCCGCGCGACTACCGCGAGCGATTCTGATCGCGATTGTCCGCGCCGGGCAGCGGGGGTGCCGGATACGCATCGCCGCCGTCACCGACATGTCGGTTCCCTGCACAGCCGGCGGGCTTAGGCAATGCGGAAGTCATTGATATATTGCGAGACATTCTTGTCATCGCTGGCGTAACCCGGTCTGGCGCCACAAGGACGGCTCGTTTGCCGACCGGTAACCGGCACCGACTGGTAAGCCGGCGAAGATTCCGCGGGCGCGATGGCTTATAGCGCTGCCGGAAGCGGCTCAATCGCCGCGAGGCCGGCTTCGGTCAGCGCGTAGATGCCGCGCTCGGCCCGAGCGAACCAGCCGTAATAATTATGCTGCAGGATGCTCGCCGCGCGCGGCGAAAGGGCCTTGAGATCGCGCGGCCGCTTCGGACCGTCGGCCATGGCGGCGGCGCAGGCCAGCGCTTCCTGCCGGTAGGCGGTCATGATCGGCTTCTTGCGCGTGCTGCCGCCGATGGACGGATCGCCTTTGCGGCGGTGATGCTCTTCGACCAGGCGCGAGCGCCGCCTGGGATCACGGCGCGGCGGCAAGGCGGCTGGACTGAGCAGCAGCTCCACCTCGCCCTTCTTGCCGACGCCCAACAGGCCGAAGCCGAGACGGCGGCAGAGCGCGCGAAAACGGCGGTCGTGCTCGCGGCCCTTGCCGCGCGCGGACATCAGAGCAGCCAGCCAGACCTCGTCGCATGCGGACGCGCGGTCGACGGCTTGCAGGACGAGCTCGAGGTTGAACTGCAGCTTCAGCTCGCAGATAACGACAACCGGCGGCTCGCCGGCGCGCACGCCAACCACATCGCAGCCCCCGATCTCGCCCTTGACGGCGAAATCCATGCTCTCGAGGAACCGCTTCACCGGCTCGTAGAGGGAAGTCTCCTGCATGCGACAGGCATAGCCGATTCGCGGCGGTGCGGCACCGCGGGCCGCGGTCCGGTTTGCAGCGACAGCTTCAGGGCCGGTGCAGATAGTCCTCGATCGACTGCGCCTTCATCTCGATCGAGAAGCCGGGCGCCTGGGGCGGCATATAGGCGGCGTCGCGGATCACGCAGGGTTCCAGGAAATGCTCGTGCAGGTGGTCGACATATTCGATCACCCGACCGTCCTTGCTGCCCGACACAGCGACATAGTCGATCATCGACAGATGCTGGACATATTCGCACAAGCCCACGCCGCCGGCATGCGGCCAGACCGGCAGGCCGAATTTGGCGGCGATCAGAAGCACCGCCAGCACTTCGTTGAGACCGCCCATGCGGCAGGAATCGATCTGCACCACGTCGATCGCGCCGCCGGCGATGAACTGCTTGAACATGATGCGGTTCTGGCACATCTCGCCGGTCGCGACCTTGATCGGCGCGACAGCCTTGCGGATCCTGGCGTGGCCGGCGACATCGTCGGGGCTGGTCGGCTCCTCGATGAAGAAGGGCTTGGCGAAGGCAAGGTCCTTCAGCCAGTCGATCGCCTGGTCGACCTCCCAGACCTGGTTGGCGTCGATCATCAAGTAACGGTCCGGGCCGATGACCTCGCGGGCGATCCTGAGACGGCGGATGTCGTCGGCGCGGTCGCGGCCGACCTTCAGCTTGATGTGGTTGAAGCCCTGATCGACCGCTTCCTGACAGAGGCGCCTGAGCTTGTCGTCGGGATAACCGAGCCAGCCAGCCGAGGTGGTGTAGCAGGCATAGCCTTCGCGCTCGAGCGTGGCGATGCGTTCGGCCTTACCGGCCTCGGACTTCTTCAGGATCACCAGCGCTTCGGCCGGTGTGATCGCGTCGGTGAGGTAGCGGAAGTCGACGATGCGCACGATCTCTTCCGGGCTCATTTCGGCGACCAAGCGCCAGACCGGCTTGCCGGCTTCCTTGGCCCACAGGTCCCACACCGCGTTGACCACCGCGCCGACGGCGAGATGCATGGCGCCCTTGTCAGGGCCGATCCAGCGCAGCTGGCTGTCGCCCGTCACATGATGCCAGAAGCGGCCGGGGTCCTCCTTCACCCAGTCGAGATCAAGCCCGACGACGAGATGGCGCAGCGCCTCTATCGCCGCGCAGCATATCTCGTTGCCGCGGCCGATGGTGAAGGTGAGCCCATGGCCCTTCAGCGACGCAACATCGGTGTCGAGGATCACATAGGCGGCCGAATAGTCCGGGTCGGGATTCATCGCGTCGGAGCCGTCGAGGCTTTGCGATGTCGGGAAGCGCAGGTCGAAGGTTCTGAGGTCCGTGATTTTCGTCATTGCTGCCTCGTACTGGCCCGCCTCGTCATTGGGTCGCCGCCGCTCGACTGCCTACCGGAACAGCCTCAGATCGACCAGCCGCCGTCGATATTATAGGCCTGCCCGGTCGTATAAGTCGCGCCTGCGAGATAGACGGCGAGGTCGGCGATCTCTTCCGGCGTACCGATCCTGCCCATCGGCTGGCGGGCGATGAAAGCCGCGCGCGCCGCCTCATAGTCGCCCTGCGCCTGCATGCGACCCTGAAGCGAGGGGCTCTCGACCGTGCCCGGGCAGATGGCGTTGCAGCGAATGCCCTTGGCGACATAATCGGCGGCGACCGCTTTGGTCAGGCCAACCACGGCCGCCTTGGTCAGGCCGTAGACGAAGCGGTTCGGCACACCCTTCTGCGAGCTTGCCAGCGAGGCCATGTTGATGATCGAGCCGTCGCCGCGTTCCAGCATGCCCGGCAGCACGGCGCGGATGGTGCGGATCATCGAACGGACATTGAGATTGATCGCGAAGTCCAGATCCTCGTCCTTCATCTCGAGGATCGAACCGCCATGGACGAAGCCGGCGCAGTTGAACAGCACGTCGACGCGGCCGATCTTGGCGAAGGTGGATTTCACCGCCCCGTCGTCCAGCACATCAAGCTTGCGCGTCGTGATGCCGGGTGTCTTGCCAACTTCGGCAAGGGCCATCTCGTTGATGTCGGTGGCGTGCACAATGGCGCCGGCCTTGGCGAAAGCCAGCGCGCTTGCCCGTCCGATGCCCTGCGCGGCCGCCGTGACGACCACGACCTTGCCTGTGATATCAGCCATTCTTTGTCTCCGTCTTTCAGCCGGGCCGTCGCTCGACGATGTAGATGTGATCCGCCGCCAGCACGACCTCGTCGCGCTGGTTCAAAACCTCGACGCGCTCGATGACGCGTCCGGCGTTCGGCCGTTTCGGGTCGTCTTCCTTGGCGGCGACGGTGGTGCGCGTGCGGATGGTGTCGCCGATGAAGACCGGCTTGATGAAGCGCAGCCGGTCATAGCCATAGGAGAAGGCGACGGGGTTTATGACGCTCGCCGTCAAGCCGACGCCGACCGAGAAGACCAGCGTGCCATGCGCGATGCGCTGGCCGAAAGGCGTGGTCTTCATGAACTCGGCATCCATGTGATGCGGGAAGAAATCGCCGGTATGGCCGGCATGGACGACGAAGTCCGTCTCGGTGATGGTGCGGCCGCTGGTAAGGCGCGACGAGCCGATTTCATAGTCTTCGAAGTAGGTAGTCTGTTCCATGTCCCGCCTTACGGCTTTGCGGCCAGCGGCGTTGCCGGCGCGGCGCTCGATTTATAGGCGGCCTCGACCAGGGCCATGGTGTGCCAGGCGTCCTCGACGGAGCTCACCAGCTCGGCGTCCTCGCCGGACGCGAAGCGCTGGACATTGGCCATGCGGCCGACAAAGGCATCGGGGAACCATTCGCCGGCCAGCGGGACGGTGACCCATTCCGACCCGCCTTTCGGATAGATTTCCAGAGTATCCGGCTCGCCGCGCGGATAGTCGAGGTTAAGGCCGAGCTTGACATAGGCCGCGCCCTCGGTGCCGCAGATGCGGAACTCGCAGGCCTGGTGGCGGCGCCCGAATTTATGGTCGTGGTTGATCGAGAGCGCGCATCGCACCGTGTCGCCATAGTCGAGAATGGCGCTGGTGCGGGTCTGCGCGACCTGGTGGTTGGGATGGCCAAGCGTCTTGGCATGCACCCCAAGCGGATTGCCGAGAAGCTGGCGGATCAGGTCGAGATAATGGATCGAATGCATGGCGATCTCGACGCGCGGCGCCTTGAGCAGGAATTCCCAGAGCTGCCAGGGCGTGTCGAGCGCCAGAAGCGCGTCGAAATCCACGACCTCGCCCAGCCAGCCCTTGGCGATGGCATCCTTCAGCGCCAGCATCATCGGCGCGAAGCGAAGCTGGAAATTGACCGCCGCCTTAAGTTGCTTGGCGCGGCAGATTTCCAGGATTTCCGTTGCCTCGCCGAGATAGTTACCCATCGGCTTCTGGATCAGCGCTACGGCGCCATCGGGCAGCCCCTTCAGCACCTCGGCATGACGGCCCGGCGGCGTCGCCAGATCGAAGATTGCGTCCTTGACGGCTGCCGCCTCCTCTACCGAGCCGAACGCCGTCACGCCCCATTTGCCGGCGAGCTTTTGCGCCTTGGCCTGATCCGGATCGTAGAGGCCGGAAATCGGGAACCCGGCCTTGCTGTAAGCGGGAAAGTGCGCGTCGCCGACGATCGAGCCGGCGCCGAAGGTGACGATCGGGCGCGGCTTCGAGGGCTTCGGCCAGGACTGCGCCAGCGATGCCTGATCGAAGACGTCAGTCATGGTGGAAGACCTCGTCCATCGTTGCCCACCACTCGCCTTCCTTGCGCGTTTCCAGCGGCTCCTGGCAGGGCATGCAGACCGACCACCATTCCTGCGTCTTGGGGTCGGCGGCCATCTTGGCCATGTCGGCGGCGAAGTCTGTGCCGTGATATTCGAAATAGGAGAACAGGAGGTTCTCCGGCCGCTTCAGGTAGATTGAATAGTTCTTGATGTTGCAGGCCGAGATCATGGTCAGCACGTCCGGCCAGACGGCGGCGTGGAGGCGGACATATTCCTCGACCTTCTCGGGCTTCAAGCCCAGCACCATTCCCATGCGCTGCATCATTCGCCTCCCTATTTCACGATCGCCGTGGTGAACTCGGCGATGCTTCTCGCCTTGACCGCGTCCCAGTCCCAGTCGATGCCGATGCCCGGCTCGCTGGGCGCCAGCGCATGACCATTCTCGATGCGCATTTTGTCACCCGTCAACTCGTCGAGCTGCGGAATATATTCGACATATTTGCCGTTCTGGATGGCGCAGACCAAGCTGACATGCAACTCCATCAGGAAATGCGGACAGACCGGCATGTCGAAGGCTTCCGCCGCATGGGCGACTTTCAGCCAGGGCGTGATGCCGCCGATGCGGCCGACATCGACCTGGACGATGTTGCAGCCGCCTTTCTGCATGTACTCGCGAAAATGCCTTATCGAATAGAGCGACTCGCCGACCGCGATCGGCGTCGCGGTCGAGTTCGACAGCCGCACATGGCCGTCGATGTCGTCGGCCGGCAGCGGCTCCTCGATCCAGGCGAGATCGAGATCGCGCAGCCGCTCGGCGCGTCGGATCGCTTCGTCGACGGAAAAACCCTGGTTGCAGTCGGTCATTATCTCATAGCCGTCGCCGACCGCCTTGCGCACCGCCGACAGGCGCGAAAAATCCTCCGATCCATGCGGTTTGCCGATCTTGACCTTCGAGCCTGTAAAGCCCTTGGCCTTCGCTTCCAGCGCGTCGTCGACAAGTGCGGCCGTCTCGATATGCAGCCAGCCGCCCTCTGTCGTGTAGAGCGGACAACGGTCCTTTGCGCCGCCGGCGAGCTTCCAGAGCGGCAGGTTCTGTTTCCTCGCCCGCAGATCCCAAAGGGCGGTGTCGATCGCGGCCAGCGCGATCGCCGTGATGGCGCCGATGGTGGTGGCGTGGGTAGCGAATTCAAGCTCGTGCCAAATCGCCTCGATCTGGTCGGGGTCGCGGCCGATCAGGCGCGGCGCGAGATGGTCGGCCAGAAGCCGCATCACCGAGGAACCGCCGGTGCCGATCGTGTAGCTGTAGCCGGTGCCCGATGCGCCGTCGGAATCGGTGACGGTGACGATCGGCGTCTCCTGGCTGACGAAGCTCTGGATGGCGTCCGTGCGCTTGACCTTCGGCACGAGGTCGACCATGCGCAGTTCGATCTTCTCGATTTTCGCCATGTCAGCTCCTCAGCGACTTGCCGGTTTCGGCGGAGAACAGATGCGCGCGGCTCAGGTCGAAGCTCATGCCGATCCTGTCGCCGGCTTTCAGCGGCTTCGGATTGAGCATGCGCGACACCCAGTCGGTGCCGTTGAACTCGGCGAAGACCAGCGTTTCGTTGCCCAGCGGCTCGGTGATGCTGACCGGCAACTCGATGCGATGGACTTCTGTCTCGCCGCCGGAGCTTAGCCCGTGGCCCGTGGGATAGAAATCATCCGGGCGGATGCCGAATACGACCTTGTCGCCGGCCGCCGTCTTCGATTTGAATTGTCCGGGCAGAGGCAGGCTGTCGCCGCCGCCAAATATAAGCTTGCCGTCGCTCACCGTCGCCTCATGCAGATTCATCGGCGGCGAGCCGATGAAGCCGGCGACGAAGCGGGTGGCGGGACGGCTGAACACCTCGTCCGGCGTGCCGACCTGCTCGATATAACCTGAGCGCATGATGACGATGCGGTCGGCCAGCGTCATCGCCTCGACCTGGTCGTGGGTGACGTAGATGACCGTCGACTTTACCTTGGCGTGCAGCTTCTTGATCTCGGTGCGCATCTGCGTGCGCAGTTTGGCGTCGAGGTTCGACAGCGGCTCGTCGAACAGGAAGACGTCCGGGTCGCGCACGATGGCACGGCCCATGGCGACGCGCTGGCGCTGGCCGCCGGAAAGCTGCGAGGGACGGCGTTCCAGCAATTCGTCGAGGCCGAGGATGGCGGAAGCCTCGGCGACGCGCCGGTCCATGTCGTCCTTGGCAGCACCCGCGATCTTCAGCGAGAAGCCCAGGTTCTCGCGCACCGTCATGTGCGGGTAGAGCGCGTAGGACTGGAACACCATGGAGATGTTGCGCGAGCGCGGCGGCAGATCGTTGACCGTGCGGCCGCCGATCTCGATCGCGCCGCCGGTGATTTCCTCGAGGCCGGCGATCATGCGCAACGTCGTCGACTTGCCGCAGCCCGACGGGCCGACCAAGGCGATGAATTCGCGGTCGGCGATCTCGAGATCGATGCCGTGCACGATCTGGATGTTGCCGTAGCGCTTGGTGAGCCTTTTCAGCGAAACCGTTGCCATGCAGTTCAACCTTTCACCGCGCCGGAGGTAAGACCGCCGACGAGGTGTTTCTGGACGATGTAGGTGAGGGTCAGCGCCGGAATGATCATCACCACGGCCAGCGCGCACATACCGCGCCAGTCGATGGTAAACTCGGCCGTATAGTCGAGCAGTCCGACGGGCAGCGTCTTGGAACTGACGGAACGGGTAAGCTGCGACGCCAGCGCGAACTCGTTCCAGCAGGTGAGGAAGGCGAAGATCGCGGCCGAGGCGATGCCGGGACGCGCCAGCGGGAATTCGACCTGCCAAAAGGCCTGCCAGCGCGTGCAGCCGTCGATCTGCGCGGCCTCGGCAAGGTCCTTCGGCACCTGGCGGAAGAAGCCGTCGATCAGCCAAATGGTGAAGGGCACGTTGAGCGCGACATAGGCCAGGATCATGCCGATATGGGTGTCGATAATGCCCAGCCGCACATAGAGGAAGAACAAGGGCAGCGACAGCGCGATGCCGGGCACGGTGCGCGTCAGCATCAGGCCGAGGAACATGCCGGACTTGCCGCGGAATCGGTGGCGCGCGAAGGCGTAGCCGCCGGCCATGCCGATCGCCACCGCGATCACGGTCGAGGTGATCGAGATGACCAGCGAGTTGCGGAAATAGTCGAGCACCGGGATGCCGCCTTTGCCGATGCCGCTGAACATCGCAACATAAGCGTCGAAGGAGAGCTGCTGCGGGATCCAGACCGGCGGCTTGGCCATGATCTCGACCGTGGGCCTGAGCGACGACAGCACGATCCAGATGCCTGGCAGGCAGATGACCAGCATGGCGAGGAAGAGGACGACACGATGCGCGACTGTCAGCGCGCGGCGCGTAAGGCGGGCGGAGGCGTTCTCGTCCATTCTCACCACTCCGCGCCGATCTGCGCGCGCGCCGCGGCGAGCTTGTTGTAGAAATAGACGGTGAAGGCGATCGACAGCAGGATCGAGAAATAGGCCATCGCGTTGGCGAGGCCCATGCGGGCGTCGCTGTAAGCGGTGCGTCCGACCAGCGTCCACAACAGCTCGGTGCGGCCGGCAGGTCCGCCGTCGGTCATGATCTTGACGATGTCATAGGCGCGCGCGACGTCGAGCGAGCGGATCGTCATGGCGATATAGGCGAAGGGCATGACGAAGGGCCAGGTGACATAGCGGAAGGTCTGCCAGGGCGTGCAGCCGTCGACGCGCGCCGCCTCGATCGGCTCCTTGGGCATGGCGAGCAGGCCGGCCAGGATCAGGATGGCGAAAATCGAGGTCGACGACCAGATCTCGGCGATCGCAATGGCGATGAAGGCGAGATGGCCTTCGATCAGCCACGGGATGGCGTCCTGCGTAATGCCCAGCGACTGCAGCGCGTTGTTCACCAGGCCGATATTGTCGTTGAACATGAATTTAAACTGGAAGCCGACCAGGATCGGCGAGAACATCATCGGGAACATCATCAGCGTGCGCAGGATGCGCTGGCCGCGCGTCGCCTTCTCGACCAGCATGGCCAGCCCGAGGCCGAGCAACATTTCGAGGTTGAGCGCGATGGTGAGCAACAGAACGGTGCGGCCGAAAGCCCACCAGAAGTCCGCGTTGGACAGGATCGACAGATAATTCCTGAAGCCGACGAAGACGAAGAAGGACTCCGGCCGCGTCAGGCGGAAGGGCGTGAAGCTGGAATAAAGCGACAGGACCAACGGCATCACCACGACCCCCGCCAGCACGATAATCGCCGGGAGCAGCAGCAGGAATGGCGCGGATGGCTTGAAGCCCTTCATCGGGATCCTGTGAGGTTTTGCATTCAATTCGGGCCGCCATGGGCAAGGTCCCGGCCGAAACGGAAGGCCTGTAGCGGCAAGTCGCCTCCCCCATTCGCGACGGGGGAGGCGGCGTTGAGAGCTATCGTCAGAGCTTGCCGGCGTCCTGGAGGATCTGCGTCGCCTTGGCGGCGGCGTCATCGAGCGCCTGCTTGGACGTCTTGTCGCCGAGGATCGCCGCTTGCAGCTCGGGGTAGACGGCGTTCGAGATCTCGATCCACTCAGGCGTCTGCGGCACAGCGAAGGCGTGCTTGGCTTCCTCCTGGAAGGCGGCCAGAACCTCCTTCTTGTAAGGATCGTTCTCGGCCTGCTTCAGGTCCCAGTCCCAGACCGCGGTGCGGGTCGGCAGCGGGCCGGCGGCGGCTTCCAGCTTCTGGCTGTCCTCGTTGGTCAGCCACCAGACGAGCGAGGCCGCCGCTTCCTTGTTCGGGCAGTTCTCGGTCACCGAGAAGCCGTGAAAGCCCGACCAGCCGGTGCGTTTGCCGGAGGAGCCCTTGGGCGCCACCTTGACGCCGACATTGCCGGCGACCTTCGAGGACTTCGGATCGTTGAAGAAACCGGCCCAGCCCGGCCAGTCGAGGTTGATCGCCACGGTGCCGGAGGCAAAGCCCTGGCCAAGATCGTCCCACAGGTAGTTGGTGGTCCCGGCCGGCACGGCCTTGGCCTTGTAGAGGTTGACGAACCAGTCGAGCGCCCGGATGCCAGCCTCGGAGTTGAAGACGGGCTTGCCGTCCTTGTCGAGATATTCGCCGCCCTCGGCGACCACCATCTCGTAGAAGCGGCCGTTGATCGCCTCTTCCTTGCCGGCGAATTGCGTGCCGTAGAAATTCGGCGGGTTGGCGAAGAACTCGGCCTGGTCGGTCACTTCCTTCCAGGTGTCCGGCGGTGCAAGGTCATAGCCGTATTTGGCCTTGAACTTGGTCTTGTTGTCGGCGTTCTCGTAGAGACTCTTCTGGTAGTAGAGCGCCGAGACGTCGAACTGCGCGCGCGGCAGCATCTCGAGCTTGCCGTCGATGGTCGCGGCCTTGATCGTCGAGGGCACGAACGCGTCGATCTCTTCCTTCGGCAAGAGCTTGCTGAGGTCGGTGTAAAGGCTCGTATATTGCGGCGCGAAGGACGAATGGTTCCAGCCGACGCACCAGTTGGTGCTGCCCGAGGCGATGTCGGACTTCAGTTCCTTGTCGATGTCGAAGCCGTTCTTCTTGGTCAGTATGTTGACCTTGGCGCCGGTCGCCTTCTCCCATTCGGGGATGCGCTCGTAGAGCTTTTCATATTGCTGACCGCCGATCAGCTTCACGTCAATCGTCACGCCCGGAAATTTGCCCGGCAGATCGGCCGAAAACGCGGTGCCGCTCAGCAGCAGGCCAGCCAGGCCGGCGGAAATGCGTAAAACCAGTCTCGTCATGTTCTCCTCCCATGGACTCGCAGCGACGGCCCGCCGAGCGCGCGACCGAGCGCTTAAGTTTCATTCATATGCAAATAGCATTTTCATTGCCGGGTCAAGGCGATTATGCTTCCAGCCGAGTGAAGTTCATGCATATATGCAGATCGAAATTCACTGGAGGGGCTCGTGGCCGAGGAAGAAGATGGGGACCGCTACCGCGCGCCGGCGCTGGACAAGGGGCTGGACATTCTCGAGCTGCTGTCCAGCGTAGATGGCGGACTGACGCAGGCGGAGATCGCCAAGCGGCTCGACCGCAGCCCGAATGAGTTCTACCGCATGCTCGACCGCCTGGTGCGGCGCGGCTATGTCACCAAGATCGACGGCGACCGCTATTCGCTGACGCTCAAGCTTTTCGGGCTGGCGCAATTGCATGCGCCGGTGCGGCGGCTGGTGTCTTACGCGACGCCGATCATGCGGGAACTGGCCGAGACTTCATGGCAGGCCAACCAATTGGTGGTGTTCGACCGCGGCGCCGCTGTGGTCATCGCGCAGCAGGAGGCGCCGCGCTACTGGGGCATCTCGATCCGCGTCGGCTCGCATATCAGCCTTTTCGACACCGGCTCCGGCCATGTGCTGCTCGCCTTTCGCTCCCCGGAAGAGCGCAAGATGATGATCGCCGAGCACCTGCAGAGCACCGAACAGCTCAATCTGACGCCGGAGTTCTTCGCCCGCCTCGACCAAGTGCGCGACCGCGGTTACGAGATGATGGCGTCGCTGCAGACCGCCGGCGTCTACAATCTTTCGACGCCGGTGCTAGGCCCGGACGGCAGAGCCATCGCAGCGCTGACCATCCCCTACATCACGCTCGTCAACGCCCCCGCGGCGCCGGACATCACGCTGACGATTCGGCATCTCCAAGGCGCCGCGGCCAGGCTCTCGCAGCTTGCCGGATCCGACGTGCAGCAATCGTTATAATTTCTTATTTGAATAATGGATTTTTTGGTGGGATAGTCCCGGAGCCCACGGAGGACAGGCCACCATGATCATCGATACGCATCTGCATCTCATCGACCAGAGCGCGCTTCGCTATCCGTGGCTGGCCGGTGTGCCGGCGCTGAACCGTGATTTCTCCTATGAGGAATATGCCGCCGATGCGCGGCGCTCAGGCATCGAAGGCGTCCTGCATATGGAGGTCGATGTCGACCCGGCCGACATCGCCGCCGAGACCGCTTATGTGAAGTCGATCGCCGGCCGGGCCGGGAGCCTGCTTCGCGGAGCGATCGCCGCCTGCAGGCCGGAAGAGGCCGGCTTCGAGGCCTATCTGGAGATGGTCAAGGCCGAGCCGTTCGTCAAAGGTTTCCGCCGCGTGCTGCATGTCGTGCCGGACGACCTGTCGGAAGGGGCGCTGTTTCGCCAGAACATCAAACGGCTGGCCGGCACCGGCCTGACCTTCGATCTGGTGGTGCTGCCGCATCAGATCCCGAAGGCGATGGCGCTTGCCGATCTCGCGCCCGACGTCCAGTTCGTCCTCGACCATTGCGGCGTGCCCGACATCAAGGGCAATGCCGAGCATCCCTGGCGCGAGCATATGGAAGCGATCGCCAAGCGGCCCAACGTCGTCGGCAAGATCTCCGGGGTCGTCGCCTATGCCGATCCGGCGACCTGGACGGTCGATACGCTCCGGCCCTATGTCGAGCACACGATCAGCAGCTTCGGATGGGACCGGGTGATCTGGGGCAGCGACTGGCCGGTCTGCACGCTGGGCGGCGGGCTGACGACCTGGATTGCCGCGACGCATGCGCTGCTGGTTGGAACAAGCGAGTCGGAGCGGAGCCGGCTCCTCTCGGGCAATGCGCGCAGGCTATGGCAACTTGGCTAGCTTATAAGAAACTCGCCTGCAAACTAGTCGCTGTCAGCAAGCATTTGTGCGGGCACACCGAGTTCCGGCCCCGCGTCGGCGAGCCGCTGATCAAGCGTATAAATCGTGGCGCCGTGCTCCGATGCGATGGCGAGATGCAGCGCATCCCCCGCACGAAGCCCGAGATCGTGCCGATCGGCAAATTTCGCTGCCGCCCGGAACTGCCCACCCGTCACGCCCAGGACAGTAAAGCTCTCGGCGACCAGCCTATTGAACATGGCGAGCACCGCGGCACGCTGTTCCAGGCTGATTTGTCCGGTGCGTAGTTTGATCGCCATGGCGGACGACGTCTCGGTGACTGTCCAGTCGCTAATGAGAAGCTGCACCGGGTCCTGTTCCGCCAGCCAAGCCTGCACACGCGACGTCATCGCTTCATTGGTCAGCGCCGCGACGATCAGCGACGTGTCGAGATAGAGCATCAGTAGCGATCGCTATCCCGCATGGACCGCACGAGATCGGCGGCGCTCTCGGACTGGGCCGGCATCACCGCCGTCAGCGAACGAAGCAGCGCGACGTCGATCGGCTTGCGTGGCTTGGCCACGGCAGTGAGCCGCGCGACCGGCTTGCCGCGGCGAGTGATGTCGATCGAATCGCCAGCCTCGACCCGATCGACCAGTTCGCTGAGGTGGGCCTTGGCATCCGCCAAATTGATCTCATTCATGTCATGCTTCCTGACCATGTAGATGGTCATATAGCGCATCAGGCTTGATAATTCCAGAACGATGCCTCGCCGCGTAACTCAAGGTCGTCCTCGGGGCCGCGCGAGTGCGACATTTACCGGGGCGAGGATTAAACAGCTAGCAGCTCGATCCTAGATCGTCGCCCGAACGTGGCGCTCGCGGCCGTAGAGCGAGACCAGCAACAGGATCACCAGGCCGAGCGCGGCCTGCACGGTCGACGGCCGGAAGCCGAGGCCGATCAGCAGCGTGTTGATTTCGGTCAGCACCAGGACCCCAGCGATGGTGCCGAGATAGCTGCCGCGGCCGCCGACAAGCGCTGCGCCGCCGACCACGACGGCAGCGATCGTCTGGAAGAGATAGGGCTGGCCGACATCGCCATAGGCCGAGCCGGTGAAGCCGAGCAACAGCACGCCGGCGACAGCCGCGAAGAAGGCGCTCGCCGCATAGGTGACGATCCACATGCGCAGCGGATCGATCAGCGCAAGGGGCGCTGCCTCCGGATTGCTGCCGACCGCATAGAGGCGGCGCCCATAGGGCGTGCGGGCGAGCACCAGCACGATCAGCGCCGTCAGCACCACGAGGCATGGCACCAGCAAGGGCACGGGCAACGGGCCGACCGAGCCGCCAATCGAGACGAAGCTGGACACGGCTTCCGGCGCCGATCCTGATGGAAAACCGCCGGTCCACAACAGCACGGCGCCCTGGACGACCATGCCGATGCCGAGCGTGACGATCAGCGGATGGATGTTGAGCCCGCGTGAGATCAGCCCGTTCAGCGCGCCGATCGCGACGGCAAGAACACCGACGAGAAGGCAGACCAGGGCGAAGTTCCAGCCCTGGCCGTAAAGCTGCGCCGCCACGACATTGGCGAAGCCGATGATGAAGGGAATGGAGAGATCGATGCCGCCGAGGATGACGACCAGCGTCTGGCCGATCGAAGCCACCGCCAGCAGCGAGGCGATGACCAGCAGCGCGCGGATGGCGAAGGGCGCCGAATAGCCGGGAATAAGCAGCGTGCCGACGACCTGAAGCAGCAGCGCCATCAGGAAGGCGCCGGCGATGCGGGCATTGGTGGACTGGAACCAGTTGCTTGCCATCCCGGTCAGCCTTTCCGCCTCGACAGCCGTTCCTGCACCGCCGTCAGCACCACGGCGACGACCAGGATCAGGCCATAAGCGATCTGCAGCACATAGGTCGAGACGTTGAAGGTGGTGAGCAGGCTCTGCAGCAGGAAGATATCGACGGCACCGATCGCGGCGCCGCCGAGCCCGCCGCGCCCGCCGGCGAGGCTGACGCCGCCAAGCGCCACGGCGGCAATCGCAATCAGCGTGTAAGTCGGGCCGATATTGGGGTCTGCCGAGCCGATCAGCGAGGTGAGCATCAGCCCCGCGGCGGCGGCGAAGATCCCGGTCAGGATATAGGCGACGAGCCGCACCTTGGTCACCGGCACGCCGGCCGTGTAGGCGGCGCGGTCGTCGCTGCCGACAGCCATCAGCAGGTCGTGATAGGGCGTTCGGCGAACGAGCAGCCAGCAAAGGCCGATCAGCGCCAGCGGCACGATCGAGAACGGCCCCGCCATCACCTTTAGCCAGTCCGGCGCCGGACCGATCGGGGCCGGCAGGATGGTGAGGGTGACGCCGGTTAGGATCAGATAGGTGCCGAGCGTCGCAACGATCGGCTGGATGCGGACGATCGTGGCGAGAACGCCGTTCGCGGCGCCGACCCCCGCCCCGACCAGCAGCGCGGCCGGAACGATGACCAGCGGTGACGAGACGCCGAGATTGAGGAACAGCACCTGGATGACTAGGGCGTTGACGAAGCCCATCAGCGGACCGACGGAGATATCGATGCCGCCGCGACCCGCCAGGATGACCGGCGCCGAAGCGACGGCTGCGCCGATCAGGGGGGCGGCCAGCCCCAGCAGCGTGCCCCAGGACGACGGCTGAAAGCGCGCCGGATTGAGCGCGACGTTTAGCACGAGCAGGACGGCGAGCATCACCACGGCAAAGCCGGCGCCACGGAGTTTGCGAAGGGCCGGGCTCATGCGGCGCGCCCGAACATGGCGGCGATCACCGCATCGGTGGTCATTTCCCGACCCGAGAACTCGGCCGACACGCGCTGCTCGCGGAACACCAGCACACGGTGGCAGAGAAGCAATATCTCCTCGATCTCGCTGGACAGGATCACCAGCGCCATGCCCTCGGCGGCAAGACCGCGGAACACGTCGTAGAGCACGTGCCGGGTCGCCACGTCGACTCCGCGCGTCGGATCGTTGAGCAGGAGGAAGTTCGGCTCCAGCGCGAGGGCCCGTGCGAGCAGCACTTTCTGCTGGTTGCCACCGGACAGCGTTGTAATGGCTGCATCGGGCCTGGGTGCAACGATGCTGAGCCTTTGCCTGTAAGCCTCATAGCGCCGGCGCCGTGCCACGAAGGAGAGAAGGCCGAAGCGGCGGTCATTCGACACCGTAGAAATAGCGAAATTATCGAGCACCGACTGGGTTGGGAAAATGCCGGTCGAACGGCGATCGCGCGGCAGATAGGCGATGCCGGCCGCGACGGCCTTGCGGAAGCTGGTGATCGATCCTGCCTTGCCGTCGACGGCGATCTCGCCCGCTACGGGCCGCTCGATCCCGGCCAGCGCGCGTAGGAAGCGTTCCTGGCCGTGGCCGTCGAGGCCGGCAAGACCGACGATCTCGCCTGGCGCGATGGTCTGGCTGATCGGATCGACGCCGGGCGCGATGACAAGCTCACGGACCCGAAGAGAATTTGCCTCAGCCATGCGCCAGCTCCGCGGCGGTTTGCGGCGCCATCGCCGCCAGAAGCTCGGCCGGGGTCGAGGCGCCGCGCTCCTCGGTCTTCACCACGCGGCCGCCACGCAGGATGGATATGCGGTCGGACAATGCCATCACCTCGTCCATGCGGTGCGTGATGAACAGGATCAGCGTGCCGGCGCCGGCCATGGCGCGCATCAGCGCGAAGACCGACTCGCGGTCGGCGAAGTCGAGCGCGGCCGTCACCTCGTCGAGGATCAGGACACGCGGGTTGCGGATGACGGCGCGGGCGAGCACAACCAGCTGGCGCGCGGCAAGCGGCAGCTCGCCGCATGGCCGGTCAAGATCGATCGGCGTCACCGCGAAGCGGCCGAGCGCGGCCTGCGCCCGGGCGCGGCGCTCGCCGCGCGGCACGCCTCGTCGCCACAGGCCGTCGAGGCCAAGCAGGATGTTGTCGGTCACCGAACGGTCGGGCGCGACCAGCACCTCCTGGAAAACGGTGGCGAAGCCGGCAGCCTGGAAGGCGGCGGGCTGCGTGCCGGAAAACGCCTTGCCGTCGAGCAGGATCGCGCCGCCATCCGGCTGGACGATGCCGGACAACAGCTTCACCAGCGTGCTCTTGCCTGAGCCGTTCTCGCCCAGGATCGTATGGATCGTGCCGACACGGAAGGCGATCGACGCCTCGGCCAGCGCGACGGTTTCGCCGTAGCGTTTGGAAACGCCTTGGACTTCGAGCATTTTTCTTCCCGGAACGGAGAAGCCGGCTCTTCACTGAGAACCGGCATCGCAAAACATCACTTGGCGCAGGCGTCCGGCACCTTTGAATAATCCCAGCCCTTGGTCGGCGCGGGATTGGTGAAATAGGCGTCGAGCACGTCCTCGGGCATCGGGTCGGTCGGCGGCACCGGGAAGACCGAAACGGCGTCCGGCGTCATGCAGTCCTTGTACCACTTGTCGAGCTCCGCGGCATGCACCGGCGGGATCGGGATCAGCAGCGTGTTGAGCTTCGGCTTCTGGCCGTCGAGCATGCGCTCGCCGACGCGAAACAGCGTCTGCGCCGTCCAGCCAGGCAGCACGGCGTGGCCCTCGAAACGGTATTTGTCGGGATTGGCTTTCCAGTAGCCGAGCGCATCGCCGGTGATCGAGCCGGTGATCAGCGGCGCCGGGCGGCCGGCTTCGGCGAAGGCCTCGGCGACGACGCGGCTTTCGCTGCCGGTCGTCCACACCGCGTCGATCGGCGCCGGATTGGTGGCGATCGCCTGCAGCACGACCGTCTTGGTGACGTTGGCCGTCCAGTTGCCGTTGACGGTGCGCGCGACCTTGAGGCCCTTGTTCTCGGCCAGCGCCTTGTCGGCGCCCTGCTTCTCCTGGACCACGATCGGATGTCCGGCGATGCCTTCGACCACCAGCACGCTGGCGTCGGTGTTGGCCTTGCCGATCGCCGTCATCATGTCATAGCCCCAGCGGGCATAGTTGGAATCGACATTGATGGCGTTGGGGCTGGTGACGGAGCCGGCCGCGGTGACGAAGGGAATGCCCGCCTTGGCAGCGGCATCCACGGCGTCGTCAAGCGCCGTCGCCGATCCCGGGATCGAGGTGATGATCGAGCACTTCTTGGCGATGAAGGCGCGGATCTGATTGATCTGCTGGCTCGGGTCGTTGTTCGAATCCGACACTTCGAAGCTCGACACCGTGCCGTCGGCGATGAGGCCGTCGACCAGCCGCTTCAGCTCCTTGGTGACCGACACGCGCCACGGATTGCCCTGGTAGCTCTCCGAGTGGCACCACTTCCATGGCTTGGGCGGCGGCGTGAAATTGTCCCAGGCCGAGGGCAGCACCTTCTGCGGCGCGCCGTCATATTGCGCCTTGAGATCGGCGGGCAGGCCGTCAATCACCGACTTCACATCGGCGGCATGAGCGGCGACGGGCATCGAGGCTATGGCGGTTGCGGCGAGCAGGCCGCGTATCAAGCTGGTCATTTTTTCCTCCCTTGGTGCAATGGAACTAGCCGGCGGTGGCCGACGCGAAACTCTCCCGGAACAGGCGATTGATGTCGGCGACGACGCGGCGGGCGTCCTGCCTGCCGGCGAGGCCCTCATTGATGCGGTCGGAGGCCTGCTGCTGGAACGCCATGTAGCCGTCATGGCGCGGGCGAACCCAGGCGCCTTCCAGCGTTGCCCGCGTGGCGCGATAGAAGTCGCCGGTCGCGGCGTTGACGGCATCATCCTCCCAGGCCGCGGCATGGCCGGGCTGGCCACCGGCAGCGGCGTAAAGGCCGCGCTGCACGTCGCCGCTGGCGATCCAGTAGGCGAAGTCGATCGCCGCCTCGCGCGCAGCGGAAAAGGCCGAAACGGCAATGCCGGTTCCGCCAAGAGCCGAGCCGACCGGGCCATTGCCGCCGGCGACCGGCATGTCGGCAAAAGCAAGGCGGTGCGGCCGGAAGCCCGACACCGCATAGGGAACATAGCCATAGATCAGCGGCGCGCAGGCGATGCGCGAGCCGGGCTCGGCCATCTTCTCGAAGACGGCGATCGGATCCATCGTCAGGCATGCCGGATCGACAAGTGCCGCGATCTCGCGCAGCATCTCGAAGGCGGTTTCGCCGGTCTCGCCATCGACAAGGTCGGCCGAACCGTCGACGACGCATGGCCGGCCGAGATCGGCAGCCAAAGTGTAGAAGCACATCAGCGAATGCGGCGGCCGGAGCGGCAGGAGCACGCGGCCCTGCTCGGCAAGCGCCAGCACTTCGGTCCAGATCGCCGGCGCAGCTTCGATCAGATCCGGCCGCCAAGCCTGCACCTGGGTCGCGGCGTCGATCGGGAAACCCCATTGCCGGCCCTGCCATGTGTAGCTCGGATAGGATTTGCCGACGCTTCCCTTGGCCAGCGCCTCTCGTTCCGCCTCGCGTCCCGGCACATCGAGCGGCGCCAGGCATCTCTCGGCGGTGATCTGGCCGACATGCGGGTGGTCGATGACGATCAAATCATAGGCGCGGGCAAGCTCTTCCACCGGGAAGGACTCGAAGTCCTGCAGCGAGCGCTTTTCCCATTCGATCGAAACGCCGGTCCTTTCCTTCCAAATCGCCGAGCACGCCACCATCGGGTCGTAGCCGCGTGGATGGCTCCAGGTCATGCCTTTCAAGGAAACACCGCTCACAGGCCGAACTCCGCGCGAATCTTTTCGCTGTGCTCGCCGATGCGCGGGGCGGCGCGATCCACCTTGGCGCGCGCGCCATCGACGCGCAGCGGCGAACGCGTGGTGAGGATCGAGACATTGTCCTCACGCGTCACGGTCTGCAGCATGTCGAGCGTCTTGAAGCCGTCGCTCTCCATCAGCTCCGGCCAGTTCAGCACCTTGGCGCACCAGACGTCGGCGGGCTCGAGGATGGCCAGCCACTCGTCGATCGTCTTTTCCGCGATGCGCCTGGCGATGATCGCCTTGATCTCGTCGCGGGCGGTGAACCAGGTCGCCGGCTTGTCGCGGAACGGGTCGAGCTCAGGCAATTCGAGCAAATCGGCAATGTTCGGGATCGGCGTCATGGCGATCGCCAGATAGCCGTCCTTCGCCGGATAGACGCCGTAAGGCGCCGAGAGATAGGCATGCGCGCTGCGGAAGGACGAGCGCTTCGGCAGGCGGCGACCGTCATTGAGATGCGTGGTCAGCACCTCGAACTGGAAATCGACCAACGCCTCGAGCAGGCTGGTTTCGACGTGGCCGCCCTCGCCCGTGATGCCGCGCCGCACCAGCTTGGCGAGGATGCCTTGCGCGCAGGCGGCGCCCGCCAGCATGTCGGCGACCGCCAGCCCGAATGGCACCGGCCCCTGCTCCTCGTCGCCGTTCAACCACATGACGCCGGAACGAGCCTGGGCGAGCAGGTCCTGCCCCGGACGCTTCACCCAGGGACCGTCCTCGCCATAGCCGCTGATCGACGCATAGACCAGGCGGGGGTTGATCGTGCTGACATGCTCATAGTCGAGGCCGAGCCGCTCGATGACGCCCGGCCTGAAGTTCTGGATGAGCACGTCGGCCTTGGCGATCAGCCCGCGCAGCATGGCGAGGTCGGCCTCGTTCTTGAGGTCGACGGCGAGGCTCTCCTTGCCGCGGTTGATGGCGTGGAAAATGGTGGAGTCGCCGCCGATCTCGGTGTCGCTGAGATAGAGCCGGCGCGACAGGTCGCCGCCGTCGGGCCGCTCGATCTTGATGACGCGCGCGCCGAGGTCGAGCAGACGCAGCGAGCAGTAGGGTCCCGACAGGAACTGGCTCATGTCGATGACGACGAGGCCGGTCAGCGGCAGATCGTTTTCAGCAGCCACGATTCACTTCTCTGTCTTGCCGGCGAAATCGGCCGGGTTCTTGTATTTCACCGTCTGCAGGTGCTCGCAGTAGAGCACCAGTTCTCCTTCACCTTTGAAGACTTCATAGCTGGCGCGGATCAGGCCCATGTCCTGGTAGCGCGGCTTTTTGTGGAGGTTGGTGCGGACTGAATAGATGGTGTCGCCGATGAAGACCGGCTTAATGAAGCGCAGCTTGTCGTAGCCATAGGAAAAGGCGTTCAGGCAATTGGTGGCGACCAGGCCGAGCCCGGCCGAAAACACGAAGGCGCCGGCCACCAACCGCCGGCCGAAAATGCCTTCCTTTTCGGCGAACATCTGGTCCTGCACGTAAGGATGGATGTCCAGCACCAGCGCATTGAACATATGGCTTTCACCTTCGGAGATGGTGCGGCGCAGAGAGCGGATTTTGTGGCCGACCTGCCAGTCCTCGTAGAACCAGTTTTCCGAATTCCAGACAGGAATGTCGGCATGCGCCTCAGGCATGTCGGACGGGCGTGTGGAGGCAACACCGACGGTCGGCGAGAATGCGCTCATGATCCTCTCCGGAAGCTTCCGGCGCGGCCTGCAAAGCGGTTCGGGGTGCGATGCCGGATGGCGAGACGCATAATCGCTTTCCTCCCGTCAATTTTCTTTTGTGAATAATATTTTCACATATGGGATTGCCTTGCAAGCGATGATCGGCGAAATTTTTGGAAAGCCGCATAGGCGGGAGAGCCCCGGCGATGGGAGGGAGATCGATGCAAAGCGCCTGTCTTGTCTTTGTCGGCAGCCTCAACCGCGAGGCGCCCTATTTCCAGGGCGCGCGCGGCGTCGGCCTCGGCGTCTATGCCTTCGACGAGGCGACGCTTGCGGTGCAGAAGCTTGCCGAGACCAACGAAGTCGACAATCCGACTTTCCTGTCGGTGACGCCGGACGGGACGCGCATCTATGCCAATTCGGAAGTCTTCGCCTGGCGCGAGGGAACGGTCACGGCCTATCGCTTCGAGCGCGCCACCAATTCGCTCGCCTATATCAACAAGCAGCCCTCGCTCGGCAGCATCACCGCGCACAACACGATCACCCGCGACGGCGGCAAGCTTCTGGTCGCGAACTACGGCATGGGCAGCGGCGGGCCCGACAAGGCGGTCGCCGTGTTCGGCTTTGCGGCCGATGGCGGCCTGACGGCGCCGCTGGCGAGCGTCGCCCATTCCGGCACAGGCCCTAACGCCGAACGGCAGGAGCGGTCGCATGCGCACAGCGTCACCGAGACCGTCCAGGGCGGGGTCGCCATCGTCGCCGACCTCGGCATCGATCAATTGGTCTCCTACCGCATCGAGCCGGACGGCACGCTGGTGAAGCTCGCTTCGTCGGCGCTCGCGCCCGGCGCCGGGCCGCGTCACGTCGCGCTGCATCCGAACGGCCGCTTCGTCTTCGTCATGAACGAGCTGGACTCGACGGTGGTGTCGCTGGCGCTTGAGCCGTCTTCAGGCAGGCTTGAACTCATCGACACCAAGCCAGCGGTGCCCGGAGAGGCTCGCGCGCACAATCACTGCGCCGACATCCAGATCTCGCCCGACGGACGCTTCGTCTACGGCTCCAACAGAGGCCATGACAGCGTCCCCATTTTTGCTGTCGATCAGCAGTCGGGAAAGCTCGATCCGGTCGACTTCACGCCTTGCGGCGGCGCGACGCCGCGCAACCTCGCGCTGACGCCATCGGGCAGGCATCTGTTTTCGGCAAACCAGAACGCTGACCGCATCTCGATCTTCGCCCGCGATGAGGCAAGCGGTCGGCTGACCGATACCGGCCATGCCATCGACATCGGGACGCCGATGTGCGTGCGGATCACGCGCGACCCGCTTGGATCTTAGCGGCTGGCGTTGCTTACTGGCTGACCCGGGCGAACGAGCCGGTATAGGTCTGGCCGGCAAGCGCGTAGGTGACGTTGAGCGTTCCCGGCGAGGGCATCGTGGCGGTGATGTCCGCGCCGTTCGGCAGGCGCCCGAGCTTCAAAGTGTTGCCGACGATCCTGCCGGAGCCGTCCGCGACACCTGGCTTGTTGTCGGCCAGGTCGCCCCATGCGTAGCTGACCGTCACCTGCCCGCCCGAAGACACGGTCAGGACCGCGAGCTTGCCGCCATACATGCCGTTGAGCTGCCCCGCCCATATGCCGGAGAATGCGGCGTATCTCGCCGGAACGCCCTTGCCGGGCGGGACGACCGCGACCGTCTGATCCAGCACAGCCGAATTCGGCGAGGCCGGAGCGGGAGCAGCGACCGGAGCGGGTTGCGGATCGGCAACAGGTTGCGAGTTAGCGGCAGGCTGTGTGTCCGGAGTCGATTGGCAAGCGGCAAGCGCGACCGCAATGCAAAACATCGGCAAGAGACTGTCTGGTCGGGCAAGCAGTCCGGATCGAACCCGTCCCTGCGACAGTTTCCCACCCAAAACCGGAATTCTCATGAGCATCCCTCTGACAGAAAGCCCTTAGCCTAGTTGCCGCCGCCGGCATAGGGATTTCCTCGGGCGCGTCCAGCATCGCATGCGCCACCTCCCGGTGACGTCCAGTCAGCGCAATTCGCTTCTTCCTAGACGGACACTGCGTCCACTAGCCCGGCGTGCCGCCGGGGATCAGCAAAAAGCCCTGTTCGCCGGTCGAATACCACAATCCCAGATAAAGCAACGCCAACAATATCGCGACAATCACCGCAATCCGGACCAGAACGCGCATGATGTTGTTCCTGTTGTCCCGGCATCTTCTCGATTCAGTATACCGAAAATGCGACCGGCGAAATCTTCGAGACCACCGGCTGTGCGTCGACGCTCTCATGCCGACCTGCCGGTATCTTTCGCCGGATGCGACCGGCGTCACTCCGTCCGGGCAGTTTTCCAGGGACGACGGCTCCACTTGCGAGCATCCCTCGGGGCTCCATCGCGAGGCATGGTACTGGAACTCCCGCCGATGCCTCGCGTTGCCAAGAAAACCAGCAGCGATTGCGCTCCACTGATCCGAGTGCGCTCCACCGATCCGAGCAAAGATCGTCCGTGAATTTCCTTCGGGAAGAACGCGATAAGAGCACGGAGTTCCAGCCATGGCTTTCACGCAAAACGGGCAGACCATTCCCGAGCCCCTGTCCGCAACGGAGGCAACTTGTCTCCGCCCCTGCGGTGGAAGAACGCGCCGGCTGGCACCAGAAGCTTCCTGCTCGTCGTCGAGGATCCCGACGCGACGCGCGGCATGTTTCGCCATTGGGCCGTCTATGACATCGCCGCCGGGCGGGACTGAAGCGGACTCTCGGCGTTCATTTATGCCCGTTCGATAAGGAGAAAAACAATGCCGGACAAGAAAACCATCGAAAAGGCGCGCAAGGACAAGCGCGAAGGCAAGTCGGCAAGCACGCAGGCCGGTGAATTCGTTCATGCGGAAATCGACAAAGTGCGCCGCGGCAAACATGGCGCCCGCTCCACCAAGCAGGCGATCGCCATCGGCCTTTCGGAGGCGCGTCGCGCGGGCGTCGACCTGCCGCCCCCCAAGAAAGGCGACGTGAAGGAGACCACGCGCAAGAGCGCCAAATACGCTTACGAGGCGGGCCAGGGCGAACGGAAGCCGAAGCGCCAGCCGAAAGTCTCGAAGGCAGTGTCGAAGGTGCTCGAGGGCGAGCCGAGAAGCACCGCCTCCCGCGAGGCCCTGTCACGGCAGGCCAAGAGTGCCGCGTCCGGCCGCACGGCCGCGGAGCGGTCGGCGGCGGCCAGGAAAGCGGCGCAGACCAAAGGCGCCGCCGGACGATCGGCGGCAGCGCGCAAGGCAGCGAGAACCCGCGCCGAGCGCGGTTAGGCGTAGTTGCAGGACGAGGAGCGGACCGTTTGACCGGATTCCCTCAGGCTCCATGCCGGTCACCAGGTGCCTTCGCGTCCAGGCCCGTCATGCGGGGCTCGGGCGCCGCAGCCAAGCGGTGACGACGTCGGCCATCTAAAAAACTTCGATCAGGAAGGACTGTTTGGTGGAGCCAATCGGAATCGAACCGACGACCTCTTGAATGCCATTCAAGCGCTCTCCCAACTGAGCTATGGCCCCACTCCCGGCAGTCAGCCGGCGCCGTTTCCGGCGAAGAGATCCGGCGCGGTTGGGACCGCGCCGTCGTTTAGTGCTGGCGGCTTCTAGCGCCGCCTTCGGTCAAGATCAAGCCTTGAAAGACCGCTTTTTCGTCACAGGCGAAAATGGCCGGCAAACAATCAGAATCAGACCTCGTCCTCGTCGTCGCCGACACCGATCATATCGGAGACGTCGTCGTCCTCTTCCTCTTCGTCGGCAAGGAAGGTGTCGTCGTCATCGTCGCCGAGATCCACGTCCTCGTCGTCGCCGAGATCGGGAAGATCGTCGCCGCCGCCCTTGGTCTCCTCGTCGGCATCTTCCAACGAAACGAGTTCAGCGCCCTCTTCCTCCTCGGCGTCGATTTCCTTGTCGGCGACATCCTCATCCTCCTCGAGGGCGGAAATCTTGCCTTCCTCGAAATAGGAACGCGGATAGCTCTTGCCGGTATAGGGCGAGACGATCGGGTCCTTGTTCAGATCGTAGAATTTCCGCCCCGTTTCGGGGTCGATACGCTTGGTGCCAAGTTCAGCTTTTGCCACGTCAGGCCTCGTCAAAAAAAGAATGGTCCCCTTAACCGCAGTTTTCCGCGCTGTCAAAGCCAAAAGACATGACCTCAAAACCCGCTTTTCAAAGGCTTGCGCCAAGGGGATGACCATTGCCGCGCGCCGTGATACGAGACCGCCGCATCATGACGAACCGGGCCGGTCAGCCGGCATTTCATTTGGACGACAAAATGTCTCATTCCGCCGCCGCTAAACCAGCCACGGCCCGCAAATCCCCTGCCCTTGCCGGCACAGCCCGCGTGCCGGGCGACAAGTCGATCTCGCACCGCTCCTTCATGTTCGGCGGCCTTGCCTCCGGCGAGACCCGCATCACCGGCCTGCTCGAGGGCGAGGACGTGATGCGCACGGGCGCGGCCATGAAGGCGATGGGCGCGCATATCGAAAAGAAGGGCGCCGAATGGGTGATCCGCGGCACCGGCAACGGCGCATTGCTGCAACCGGAAGGCCCGCTCGATTTCGGCAATGCCGGCACCGGCTCGCGCCTCACCATGGGCCTTGTCGGCACCTATGACATGGAGACCACCTTCATCGGCGACGCCTCGCTCTCCGGCCGGCCGATGGGCCGCGTGCTCGACCCGCTGCGCCAGATAGGCGTGCAGGTGCTGAAGGCAGCGCCCGGCGACCGCATGCCGATCACGTTGCGCGGCCCGAAACATGCAGCACCCATCACCTATCGCGTGCCGATGGCCTCGGCCCAGGTGAAGTCGGCGGTGCTGCTTGCCGGCTTGAACACGCCGGGCATCACCACGGTGATCGAGCCGGTGATGACACGCGACCATACCGAGAAGATGCTGAAAGGCTTCGGCGCCAATCTGACGGTCGAGACCGACGAGCGCGGCGTGCGCCACATCTTCATCGAGGGCCAGGGCAAGCTCACCGGGCAGACGATCGCCGTGCCGGGCGACCCCTCCTCCGCCGGCTTCCCGCTGGTCGCGGCGCTGATCGTGCCGGGCTCGGACATCATCATCGAGAACGTGCTGATGAACCCGACCCGCACCGGGCTGCTCCTGACCCTGCAGGAGATGGGCGGCAAGATCGACATCCTCAATCCGCGCAATGCCGGCGGCGAGGATGTGGCGGACCTGCGCGTGCGGTATTCGGAGCTGAAAGGCGTGGCGGTGCCGGCCGAACGCGCGCCGTCGATGATCGACGAATATCCGGTGCTGGCGGTCGCGGCGAGCTTCGCCGAGGGCGAGACGCTGATGCAGGGCCTGGAGGAATTGCGCGTCAAGGAATCCGACCGGCTGTCGGCGGTAGCTAACGGGCTGAAGCTCAACGGCGTCGACTGCACCGAGGGCGAGGCTTCGCTTACGGTGCGAGGCAAGCCGGGCGGCAAGGGTCTGGGCGCTCATCCGAACGGCCAGGACACGGTGGTGAAGACGCATCTCGACCACCGCATCGCCATGAGCTTCCTCGTCATGGGACTGGCGACGGAAAAGCCGGTGACCATCGACGACGCCAATATGATCGCGACGAGCTTTCCGGAATTCATGGGACTGATGAAGGGGCTGGGCGCGGAGATTGAGTGACGGTGGGCTGGAGCCGAACAGAAACGCTGGCGGGACAGCGCCCCCCTCTGTCCTGCCGGACATCTCCCCCACAAGGGGGGAGATCAGCTGTCGCGCCGGCTTTCGCCAATCGCCAACGTCGCAGGATCGAGCGGGGCCCCAAAACTGCCAATCTCCCCCCCTGTGGGGGAGATGTCCGGCAGGACAGACGGGGGCGCGAAGGATTGCGGCGCTTATTGTATTTGTCGCCCCCTCCAACCGCGACGCTCCGCCCATGACCCACACCTTCACGATCGCCATCGACGGTCCCGCCGGCGCCGGCAAGGGCACACTCGCCCGCCGGCTTTCGGACCATTACCGCCTGAACCTGCTCGACACCGGCCTCACCTACCGCGCGGTGGCCCACAAGCTGCTCGAGCTCGGCCTGCCGCTCGACAATGTCTCGGCGGCCGAAACCGCGGCGCGCCAGGTCGATCTCTCGAACCTCGACCGCACCGTGCTGTCGGCGCATGCGGTCGGCGAGGCCGCCTCGAAGGTGGCGGTCATCCCCAGTGTCCGGCGCATCCTGGTCGAGAAGCAGCGCGACTTCGCCAAGGCACCGCCGGGTGCTGTGCTCGACGGCCGCGACATCGGCACGGTGGTGTGCCCCGATGCCGACATCAAGCTCTACGTCACGGCAAGCGCCGAGGTGCGCGCCAGGCGGCGGCTGGCCGAAATCGAGAGCATGGGCGGCAGCGCCGATTTCGCCACCATCCTTGCCGACATCGAGCGCCGCGACGAGCGTGACATGGGCCGCGCCGACTCGCCGTTGAAAGCCGGCGGCGGACGCGCACTTGCTTGATACCAGCGAAATGGCTATAGAGGCCGCGTTTCTGGCGGCGATGGCGATCGTTGACGACGTCCTTGCCAAGAGAAACAAGGCCTGATCGGGCTTTTTCGGTTGCCTTGAGCGGCGAAAATCCCCATATCGGGCACGAACCAGCCTGCCAGCATTCTTCATGCGCCGGACTTGCCGCTCGAAAAGCGGCCAAGGGCTCTTCAGCCCGGAACGCCGGCAGGCTCACGCAACGCTAACCCACGGCGCCCGCTCCGCCAGCGCGCGGAGCATTCCAGGAGAAACAATGTCAGCTGCTAATCCGTCTCGCGACGATTTCGCGAGCATGCTCGAAGAATCATTCACCGCCGGCCATTCCGGCGAGGGCCAGGTTGTCCGGGGCACGATCACCGCGATCGAAAAGGACATGGCCATCATCGATGTCGGCCTCAAGGTCGAAGGCCGCGTGCCGCTGAAGGAATTCGGCGCCAAGGGCAAGGACTCCTCCCTCAAGGTCGGCGACACCGTCGAGGTCTATGTCGAGCGCATCGAGAACGCGCTTGGCGAAGCCATGCTGTCGCGCGAGAAGGCTCGCCGCGAGGAGAGCTGGGTGCGTCTCGAAGAGAAGTTCACCAGGGGCGAGCGCGTCGAAGGCGTCATCTTCAACCAGGTCAAGGGCGGCTTCACCGTCGACCTCGACGGCGCCGTGGCGTTCCTGCCGCGCAGCCAGGTCGATATCCGCCCGATCCGCGACGTCACCCCGCTGATGCACAACCCGCAGCCCTTCGAGATCCTCAAGATGGATCGCCGCCGCGGCAACATCGTGGTGTCGCGCCGCACCGTGCTCGAGGAGAGCCGCGCCGAACAGCGTTCGGAAATCGTGCAGAACCTCGAGGAAGGCCAGGTGGTCGAAGGCGTGGTGAAGAACATCACCGACTACGGTGCGTTCGTCGACCTCGGCGGCATCGACGGCCTGCTGCATGTCACCGACATGGCATGGCGCCGCGTCAACCATCCGACCGAGATCCTCAACATCGGCCAGACGGTCAAGGTGCAGATCATCCGCATCAACCAGGAAACCCACCGCATCTCGCTCGGCATGAAGCAGCTCGAGTCGGATCCGTGGTCGGATATCGGCACCAAGTTCCCGATCGGCAAGAAGATCAAGGGCACCGTCACCAACATCACCGACTACGGCGCGTTCGTCGAGCTGGAGCCGGGCATCGAGGGCCTCATCCACGTTTCGGAAATGTCGTGGACGAAGAAGAACGTGCACCCCGGCAAGATCCTGTCGACGACGCAGGAAGTCGACGTGGTCGTGCTCGAGGTCGATCCGGCCAAGCGCCGTATCTCGCTCGGTCTCAAGCAGACGCTGGAGAACCCGTGGGAAGCCTTCGCGCGCAACCATCCGGTCGGCAGCCAGGTCGAGGGCGAGGTCAAGAACAAGACCGAGTTCGGCCTGTTCATCGGCCTGGAAGGCGACGTGGACGGCATGGTGCACCTCTCCGACCTCGACTGGACCCGTCCGGGCGAGCAGGTCATCGAAGAGTACAATCGCGGCGACATGGTCAAGGCGCAGGTGCTCGACGTCGACATCGAGAAGGAGCGCATCTCGCTCGGCATCAAGCAGCTGGCCCGTGACACGGTCGGCGAAGCGGCCAGCAGCGGCGAGCTGCGCAAGAACGCCGTCGTCACCTGCGAGGTCATCGGCGTGAAGGATGGCGGTCTGGACGTGCGGCTGGTCGACAGCGGCCTCGAGACCTTCATCAAGCGCTCCGACCTTTCGCGCGACCGCGACGAGCAGCGCCCCGAGCGCTTCACCGTCGGCCAGAAGGTCGATGCCCGCGTCATCGCCTTCGACAAGAAGACCCGCAAGCTGCAGGTCTCGATCAAGGCGCTGGAAATCGCCGAGGAGAAGGAAGCGGTCGCCCAGTACGGCTCGACCGACTCCGGCGCGTCGCTCGGCGACATCCTGGGCGCGGCGCTGAAGAAGCAGGGCAACTGAGCCAAGGCGCCTTCGACCCGAACAACAAAAACCCCGCCGGAGCGATCCGGCGGGGTTTTTTCTTTGTCGGGATATCAGAGCAATTCCAGGAAAAGTATCAGCGGTTTCCGTCCGGAATTGCGTAAACAAAGAGATAGCCGTCAGGCCCGGCCGTAAAGCGGAACCAACGTGCCGCTCATGGCCTGGTTTGCGGGCGAGGCGAGATAGGCGATCGCTTCGGCCGCGGCCTCGAGGCTGACCCACTTGCTGAAATCGGCGTCCGGCATGCTGTCGCGATTGGCCTGCGTGTCGAGCGTCGAGGGCGCGACCGCATTGACCAGGATGCCCTTGTGCTTCAGCTCCTCGGCCATCGCCACCGTGATGGCCGCGACCGCCGCCTTGCTCGCGGCATAGGCGACCATTCCGGCGCCGCGCCTGGGATCAAGCCCGGCGCGCGCGCTGACGTTGACGATGCGCCCCGCGGTGCCCGACGCCAGCATCGAGCGCACCGCGGCGCGGCTGCAAAGGAAGGTGGTCCGGGCGTTGGTGTCCATCATCTCGGCGAAGGAGGCCGACTCGATCTTCTCGACCGGCGCCATGGTGAAGCCGCCGGCAAGGTGGATCGAGGCCCAGAGCGCGGGCACCTGATGGTAGAAAGCTTCGACCTTGGCCGAATCCGACAGATCGACATTATGCGCCAGATGCACGCTAGCATGGGCCGCGTAAGGAAAATGCGGCGGGGCCGCCGCGTGGGCGTTGGGCACGTGGCAGATCGCGCCTTGCTCCAACAGCCTGCCGACAACCGCGCCGCCGAGCGCCCCAGTGCCGCCCGTCACCACGACATGCCTGCCATTCAGCGTTTCCGTCATACTTAGACCGCTCCTGTCGTTTTTTATGATTATGCTTCTTGTGGTTATGCCGCCCCAATTGTGAACGTCGCGCCTTTCGCGCTGTCACTCAATTGAAATATCGACATGGCTGGCGCAGCGTCTTTGCATGCGTCGGCCCCCGTCGGAGCGGCGCGAATTGCCGGTGTACCGGCAGGGACCGAGCAACGGTCGCAGCAGCTTTCAGTCAACGGTGATTTCGATGACGCGCGGCCTGGCCGCCGCCCGCGCGCGCTTCAGCGCCTCGGTGAGACCGCCGACCCCGGTCAAGCGCTCGGCCTCGATGCAATAGGCCTCGGCGAGCTTGCAGAAATCCGGCGGCGCCGGCGACACGCCGACGGGCTCGACGCCGACATCGAGCATCGAGGTCTCGATCTCGCGATAGCCGCGATTGTTCCAGACGACGAAGATCACCGGCGTCTCGGCATCGAGCGCGGCGCCGATCTCCGGCAGGGTGAACTGAAACCCGCCGTCGCCGGTGAGGCACACCACCGGCGCTTCCGGTACAGCAAGCGCCGCGCCGATCGCCGCCGGCGGACCATAGCCCAGCGCGCCGAAGCCGGTCGCGGCGTTGAACCAGCCGCCGGGACGGTCGTGGTCGTAATAGAGGTTGGCGGCATAGATCGGTTGGGTCGAATCGCCGACGATGATGGCGCCCGGCAGCGCGTCGCGGATCATCTCCACCGCGCGAACCTGCGCCAGGTATTCGGGCCTCAGCTCGGCCAGCGCGGCGTTCCGTGCGGCGGCCGCGCGGGCTTCGCCGTCCTTGGCGGCGGGATGACCCGGCCCGATTGCCGACAGCAAAACCTCGATCCCTTGGGCGCAATCCGCCTGGATGCCGACCGTCACCGGCCGGCGCGCGATCTGGTCGGCCCCAATATCGATGCGGATCAGGTTCTTGGGCAGCACGAAGCCGCCGTCGCCATAGCCGTCATAGTCGGTCGGTCCGAATTCGGTGCCGGCCGCGATCACCAGATCGGCCTCCGCCATCAGCGCGCGCACGGCCTTCAGACTGGGACTGGCCGGCACGCAGAGCGGATGGCCATGCAGCAGGCCGCGCGCATTGGCGGTCTCGACGACCGGCGCGCCAAGCATCTCGGCCAGGCGCCGCAGCGCCGCGTCGGCTTTCCTGGCGCCGCCGCCCGACAGAATCAGCGGACGGCTGGCGGCCTTGATCAACGTCGCCGCCTCGGCGACCGCCGCGGCGGTCGGCGACGGCGGCGCGGCGTTGCTCAGCGCTGCCGCGATGCCGTCGGCGGGCTTGACCATGACGTCGGTGGGAATCTCGATATGCACCGGGCCCGGCCGCGCCGACGAAAACAGCGCGAAGGCGCGGGCGAGCGCGCCCGGCAACTGCCCGGCCTCGGTGATGCGCTCGGAAAACAGCGCAACCTTTTCCATCATGCCGCGCTGATCTGGCAGTTCATGCAGGAAGCCGAGGCCCTTGCCCAGCGTATCGGTGGCATTGACGCCGGAAATGACCAGCATCGGCACCGAATCGGCGCGCGCCTGGCCCATGGCGGTGATGGTGTTGGTCAGCCCCGGACCAGTGATGACGAAAGCGACGCCCGGCCGGCCGCCGGCGCGCGCATAACCATCAGCCATGAAGCCGGCACCCTGCTCGTGGCGCGGCGTGACATGGCGGATCTTCGAGCGCGCCAGGCCGCGATAGAGCTCGACCGTGTGGACGCCCGGAATGCCGAAGACGGTGTCGACGCCATGCGCCTCGAGCAGCGTGATCAGCGCTTCGCCAACGGTGGTCATTGATTTCCTCCCTGTTCCGGCGCAAGGCCGAGCTCGGCCTCTATGGCTTTGATGCCGATCGCCGCCAATTCGCCAGGCGAGAACATCTCGCCGGCCAGGCAGCCTTCGATCCAGAGCCCGTCGATGATTGCGTTAATGGCGATGGCATGGTGGCGCAGCTCGGCCGCGTCCGGCTTGCGCCGTTCGGCGGCGAGAACTTCGGCCACGACGGCTTCCACCTCGTTGCGAAAACCGAGATAGCCTTCGCGGTGCGCACGGGCGAGCGTCGGATCCGCGCCGGCGCGGCCGATGAAGGTCGCCCAGAGCGAGAACACCCGCTGGTCGATGATCGGCGCGTTGAGGTTGGCGGTGACGAAAGCCGCAAGGCGTTGGCGCGGCGAGGCATCTTCCATGACCAAAGCCGCTTTCGCCTGCTCGGTCATGCGGCCCATCAGTGCCGCATAGGCTTCCTGCAGCAAATCTTCCTTGCCGGGGAAATAGTGCCGGATCAGCCCGGCGGTGACGCCGGCGCGCAAGGCGATGGTGCGCACGGTGGCGCCCTCGAGGCCATGTTCGGCCACGCTGTCCAGGGTGGCGTCGATCAGATCCTGCCGCCGCCGCTCCTCGCCCTCACGACGGAACTTGCGGCGCGCATTCATCGGCGCAGGATCGGCCGCGTCAGGCATGTCGGCCCGCCTTCGCAGGCGATGCAGAGCGCGTCCGCCTCGAAGATTTCAACCGTGCAGCCGGCGGCTTCCATCGCGGCTTTGGTCCTGGGAAAGCCGGCCACGGCAATGACCTTCAACGGGCTGGTCGGCAGCACGTTCAGGCTAAGGCCGTTGGAAGCGGCGAACTCTTCGCCGTCGCCTTCGACCAGCCGGATGCCGCGCGCCTTCAGCATCTGGTAGAACGGCGCCGGCAGAAGCGGCGAATAGACCAGCGCGAGGTCGTCGGCCAGCGGGCTGATCACCGACATCAGATGCAGGCACGCCTCTTCGCCCTGCCACAGCGGCAGGTCAAAGCCGTAGACCGAAATGCCATGCGGCGTCAGCAGGTTGGCTACCTGCTGGATGCCTTCCTGGTTGGTGCGCACGCCGCGCCCGATCGCCAGCGTCCGGGCATCCAGCCATACACAGTCGCCGCCTTCGACCTGGCCTGGCGCCTCGACGCGGCCGAGGATCGGAATGCCCAGCCTCTTGTAGGTCTCTTCATGCAGCGAAGGCTCTTTGGCGCGCAACGGCTTACCCATGGACAGGATCAGCGCGCCGCGGTCGGTCATCAGCGATGGGTCATGCGTGAACACCGAATCCGAAAGCCCGTCGGCCTTGTCCTCGATCCATTCGATCTCGGCACCGGAAGCCGCCACCAGCTCGGCAAGGGCCGCGTGCTGCGCGGCTGCTTTCGCCGGGTTAAACCCGGGGCCATAGTGCCAGGCAGCCCTGTCGGCATCGCGCATGGCGTTGGCCGCCGAACGCATCAGCACACGCCGCAGCGGCGCCGCCATGGACTGTGATCCGAAAGCGCTCATCGATGCCCTTTATGCTGAAAAAAATCGAAAAAATTTCATGAGAGGGTATTTATACACTTGCACAACAACGCCGCAAGTGCCGTAATGAGCGGGATTGACGGGCTCGCGCTGTCGGGTCCATGCTGAAGTCTGGAGCGGGCAGTACAGCGTATGTTGATTAGCCGGATGGACGTTCGACGACCTGCCTTCGACCGTATAGAGGTTCCCCGGTGAGCGTGGCGGATACTGCCGCAGTCCAATCCGGCAAGGCGCAAAGCAGCGCCGCCGAAGCCATCCATGTCGAGAACCTGCATAAGAAATTCGGCCAGTTGCATGTGCTGAAGGGCGTTTCGCTGTCGGCGCGCGACGGCGAAGTGGTCGCCGTCATCGGCGGCTCCGGCTCCGGCAAATCGACGCTGCTGCGCTGCATCAACTGCCTGGAAAACCCGACCAGCGGCATCATCCGCGTCAATGGCGAGGAGATCAAGCTCAAGGCCGACAGCCACGGCCACACCGTTCCGGCGGACCGCAAGCAGATCGAGCGGATCCGCTCGAGGCTCGGTATGGTGTTCCAGAATTTCAATCTCTGGAGCCACATGACTTTGATCGAGAACGTCATCGAGGTTCCGGTGCATGTGCTGGGCGTCAAGCGCGACGAGGCGATTGTCCAGGCCGAGAAGCTGCTTGCCCGCGTAGGGCTGGCGGAGAAACGCGACGTCTATCCGGCCTTCCTGTCCGGCGGGCAGCAGCAGCGCGCCGCGATCGCCCGGGCGCTGGCGATCAATCCGCGCGTCATGCTGTTCGACGAGCCGACCTCCGCGCTCGATCCCGAACTGGTCGGGGAGGTGCTGAAGGTAATCGGCGACCTGGCGCGCGAGGGGCGCACCATGGTGCTGGTGACGCATGAAATGAAGTTCGCCCGCGAGGTCGCGACGCATGTCGTGTATCTCTACAACGGGCTGGTCGAGGAGGAAGGTCCGCCGGAACAATTATTCGGCGCGCCTAAATCCGAAAGGCTCAAGCAATTCCTTCGCAATGTCGGCTAGGAGCCGGCATCAAGCGGAGCGAAAACCGGGAACAACAACAAACTGGGAGTCCTGAAATGAAGACTGTTCTCAAGACCTTCGCCGCCGCGCTGCTTCTCGGCGTCGCGGCGATGGGTGGCGTGGCCAAGGCCGAGCAGGTGAAGATCGGCGTCGCCGCCGAGCCCTATCCGCCCTTCACCTCGCCCGACGCCACCGGCAAATGGGTGGGCTGGGAGATCGACTTCGTCAACGCCGTCTGCGCCGAGGAGAAGCTCGACTGCGTCATCACGCCGGTTGCCTGGGACGGCATCATCCCGGCGCTGACCACCAAGAAGATCGACGCCATCGTCTCCTCGATGTCGATCACCGACGAGCGCAAGAAGACAATCGACTTCTCGGACAAGTACTATAACACCCCGACCGCGATCATCGGGCCGAAGGACCAGAAGTTCGGCGCCACGCCGGACGACCTCAAGGGCAAGGTTATCGGCGTCCAGGTGTCCACGGTGCATGCGGTCTATGCGAAGAAGCACTTCACCGGCGCCCAGGAAATCAAGGAATACCAGACGCAGGACGAAGCCAACAACGATCTGGCCGCCGGCCGTATCGACGCGGTGCAGGCCGATTCGATCGCGCTTGGCGAATTCCTCAAGACCGACCAGGGCAAGGCCTGCTGCGACCTGAAGGGCATGGTGGCCCCGGACGACGAGGTGCTTGGACCGGGCGTCGGCGCCGGCATCCGCAAGGAAGACACCGCGCTCAAGGAAAAGTTCAACGCCGGCATCAAGGCGATCCGCGCCAACGGCAAATATGACGAGATCTCGAAGAAGTATTTCGACTTCGACATCTATGGCGGCGCCACGCAGTCGAACTGAGTCCTCTCGCGAATGAGTGTGGGCATGGCGCCAACGCCATGCCCAACCTTGCCACGCATGAATGCCGCTGACCCGATGATCGGCGGCTTGCCAATTATCCGGGGGCGAAGCTGATCGACGCCTTTCTTCCGGCCTCCGCGGCCGGCATCATGGAACTCCTGTCGCCCGTGGCGCCCGGCTGGGGCGGCACGCTGCTAGTCGGCTTGCTGCATTCGATCGAGATCGCCGTGGGCGCCACCTGCCTCGGCCTCATGATCGGCACCGCGGGCGCCTTCGGCAAACTCTATGGCGGCCCGGTGACGCGCGACCTGCTCGCGGTCTACACGACCATCGTGCGCGCGGTGCCGGAACTGGTGCTGATCCTGCTGCTCTATTATGCCGGCACCGACCTGATCAACCAGGTGCTGACGGCAATGGGCTACAGCCGTGTCGACATCAGCGGGCTCGCGGCCGGCATTTTCGTGCTGGGCTTCGTCCAGGGCGCCTATTCGACGGAAGTCATCCGCGGCGCCATCCTCGCCATCCCGCAGGGCCAGATCGAGGCAGCCCGTGCCTACGGCATGCCGCCCGGCCTGATGCTGCGACGCATCACGCTGCCGGCCATGCTGCCCTTCGCCATCCCCGGCCTGGCCAATCTTTGGCTGATCGCCACCAAGGACACCGCGCTGCTTGCCGTTGTCGGCTTCTTCGAACTGACGCTGGCGACGCGCCAGGCGGCCGGCGTCACCAAGGCCTACCTGCTCTTCTATCTCGCCGCCGGCGCGCTTTATCTGGCGCTCACGCTGTTCTCCAACCTGATCATCGGCCGCGTCGAGGTCTGGTCGCGGCGCGGCATGCCCTCCGTCAAGGAGGCGCGCTGATGTCGGCCGAAGCCACCGCGATCAACATGGCGGCTCGGGCCTCGATCTGGCTGAAACCGCACCGCATCGTGCTCATCCTGATCGCGCTGGCGCTGGTGCTCTGCGCAGCCTTTTTCATGCGCTGGGAATGGCTGCCGCAATATTGGCAAATGGGCCTGATGGGCATATGGCGGACGCTCTGGATCCTCGCCGTCACATGCGCGCTGGGCTTTGCGCTCGCCGTGCCGCTCGGGCTCGCCCAGGCCAGCGGGCCGATCTGGTTCTCGGCGCCGGCAAAAGCCTTCTGCACCATCATCCGCGGAACGCCGCTGCTGTTGCAACTCTGGCTGCTCTATTACGGGCTCGGCTCGGTCTTCCCGCAATATCCATGGATCCGCGAATCCTGGCTGTGGCCGTATCTCAGGCAGGCCTGGCCCTATGCCGTGGTGGCGCTGACCTTTTCCTTCGCAGGCTATGAGGGCGAGGTGATGCGCGGCGCCTTTGCCGGTGTGCCGAGAGGCCAACTCGAGGCTGCTCGCGCCTTCGGCATGAGCCGCTGGAAAATCTTCCGCCGCATCTGGCTGCCGCAAGCCTTCTACCGGGCGCTGCCGACGCTGACAGGCGAGACGGTGCTGCAGCTGAAATCGACGCCGCTGGTGGCGACGATCAGTGTCATCGACATCTTCGCCGTCTCCTCCAAGGTGCGCCAGGACACCTACCTGACCTATGAACCTTTGCTGCTTCTGGCGCTGATCTATATGACGATCACCGGCATCCTCGTTTTCGTCTTCAGCCGGATCGAGGCGCGGATTCCGGTCAAGATCGGTTAGCAAGTAGTGACAAGTAGTGAATGGTGAATGGCCGCGCGCTCCGCTTCCAATCACACTGACTACTCACTACTGACTACTGACTACTCACCATTCACCATTCGCCAAGGCATTCACCATGCAACTCACCCTCGACCAGGCAACAGGCCTATGCCGGATGGCGGCGCTCGGCGCCGGCGCCAATGAGGAGGCGGCGCAGTCGCTGACCGCCTCGATCATCGCCGCCGAGGCCGAAGGCCTGTCGACGGTCGGGCTGTCGCATTTCATCGATTATCTGGAGGCGCTCGAAGCCGGCCGCATCGACGGCAATGCAGAGCCGGCAATCACCCGGCCGGCGCTCGCCGTCTATCTCTCCGACGCGCGCGGCGGGCTTGCCCATACCGGCTTCGACCGCACGATCGACGACCTAGTCAAGGCGGCGAAGCTGTTCGGCGTCTCGATCTTCTCGCAGAAGAACGCCTATACATGCGGCGCGCTCGGCTATTTCACCGGGCGGCTGGCGGAACAGGGGCTGGTCTCCTTCGCCGCCACCAACGGGCCGGCGGTGCTGGCCGGCTCAGGCTCGATCAAACCGGTCTATTGCACCAATCCGATGTCTTTCGCCTCGCCCGCCGCCGACGGACCGCCGCTGGTCATCGACCAGTCGTCGAGCGCGACCGCCTTCGTCAACATCCGCAAGGCGGCCGAGGACGGCAGGAAGATACCCGAAGGATGGGCGCTGGATGCCAGCGGCAATCCCACGACCGATCCGGCGGCAGCCATGAAGGGCGCGATGCTTGCCTTCGGCGGCCAGCGCGGCGCCAATGTCGCGTTGATGGTCGAGGTGCTGGCCGCAGGCATTTCCGGTGCCAACTGGTCGCTCGACGCGCCCTGGTTCACCGGCGGGCCGGATAGCCCCGGCACCGGCCTTTTCGTTCTGGCCATCGAGCCAAAACTGCTCGACCCGGATTTCGAGCAGCGCATGAAGGAGCAGCTCGACCGGCTGCGGCGACGCTATGGCGTGCATATTCCCGGCCGCTCCCGCGCCGAGGCCGCGGAGAAGGCCAAGGCGCGCGGCATCACTACGTCCAGGGCGGTCGTGCAGCGCATTTCGGAATTCGCCGAGCGTTATTCGGCCTGAGTTTGCCGCGCTGTTGAACCTTTTCCCCGCCCGACGCCACCCATACCCGGCACCCCACGCTGCGAGCCGCCTTGGTTGCTTCGTTCGGCTCGCGGTTCGCCGGACGTTCAGGGCGGGGGCGGGCCTGGTTGCTTCACGCCACCTTGATACCGTCTCAGGTCAGGCCGCCTCGTTGGACCCTGTTTCGGCGTGGACGCTGCCCGGAAAACCCCGCTTCGGCGGGGTTTTCTGCGTTTCGCATCGTTCGCCACAAACATGAACGCAAAGTTAACTTTTGTTAACTTGACTTGCCCGGGCCGTCGGGCGTCTGCGGGTGTTGCCGCAAACAGGAGCTACGATGTCCGCGACCACCGACGCCCCCCGCGCAAAGCTGATCATTCCGGCGCTTGGCCGCCTCTATTCGGCATTGCATGATGCCGGCGAAACCCTGCTGCGCGCTGTCGCCGGCGGCTTCCTGGCCATCCATGGCTCGCAAAAGATCGTCAATCCGTTCGGCGCCACGGAAATGGTCGAGGGGCTCGGCTTCTATCCCGGCGTGTTCTGGTCGCCGCTGCTTGCCTGCACCGAATTCTTCGGCGGCATCCTGATCGCGCTTGGCCTTTTTACCCGCCCTGCCGCCTTCGCCGGCCTGATCGTGCTTCTGGTCACCGTGTGGTTCCATTGGGTGACCATGGGCCAGGGTTTCTCGGGCGCGGAAAAGTCGCTGCTTTGGGCCGCGATTCTCGCCTTTTTCGTGATCCGCGGCGGCAACCGCCACTCGGTCGACGCGCGCATCGCCAAGGCTTTCTAAGCGCTTTTGTAGCGGCGCAATTCCGGACGGAAAACCGCTGGGCACTTTTCCTGGAATTGCTCAAAAAACAACGCAATGGCGACCTCCGGTCGCTCTTTGCCTTTGGCGAGAAACGGATTAAGAAACGGCTTCAGCCAAGCATTCGCGCGGAGCCAGTCATGACCGAAATCCTGCAGACCCCCAAGCTCGTCGTCGTCTTCGGCGGCTCGGGCTTCGTCGGTCGCCATGTCGTGCGGGCGCTGGCCAAGCGCGGCTACCGTATCCGGGTCGCCTGCCGGCGGCCCGACCTTGCCGGTCATGTGCAGCCGCTCGGCAATGTCGGCCAGATCCAGCCGGTGCAGGCCAATGTGCGCGTGCGCTGGTCGGTCGACCGCGCCGTGCAGGGCGCCGACCATGTCGTCAACCTGGTCGCGATCCTGCATGAGACCGGGCGCCAGAAATTCGGCGCGGTGCACGATTTCGGCGCGCGTGCCGTCGCCGAGGCCGCACGCTCGGTCGGCGCCGGCCTCACCCAGATCTCGGCGCTCGGCGCCGATCTCAATTCCCCGTCCGACTACGCCCGCACCAAGGCACTGGGTGAAAAAGCGGTGTTCGAGACGATTCAGGACGCTGTCATCTTCCGGCCGTCGATCAATTTCGGACCGGAGGACAGGTTCTTCAACCGCTTCGCCGGCATGGCGCGCCTGTCTCCCGTGCTGCCGCTGATCGGCGGCGGATTGAACAAGCTGCAGCCGGTCTATGTCGGCGACGTCGCCGAAGCGATCGCGCGCTCGGTCGACGGCAATGTCAAGGGCGGCCAGATCTACGAGCTCGGCGGCCCGCAGGTGCTGACCTTCAAGGAGTGCATGGAAGAGTTGCTCGCGGTCATCGACCGCCGGCGGATGCTGGTGCCGGTGCCGTGGTGGTTGGCGAACATCCAGGCGTCGATCCTTCAACTGCTGCCCAATCCGCTCCTGACCAGGGACCAGGTGCTGCAGCTGCGCGAGCACAACATCGTTTCCGACGAAGCCGCCAAGACCGGCAGGACGCTTGCCGGCCTCGGCATCCAGCCGCAGGCGATCGCCACCATACTGCCCAGCTATCTCTGGCGCTTCCGCGCCGCCGGCCAGTTCCAGCAGCGCCGCCCGATTGCCGACCGATAGAGCGGTTCACCGTTTCGCGGAAACGCTAAACCGCTCTATCTCCTTGTTTTAGCCGCATTTGTGCGACGCCAAGCATTTCCGCTTGGCTGCAAAATGCTATAGAAGACTCTGAATTTTGATGCATGTCGCTTTCCCAGAGCCGCTGCGCACTTCCGGGCGACATGCATTGATTACGCCCGCCGGGAGACCTGCATCGGCAGGCCGCCCTGCGGCTGCGTTGTCAGCTTCTGCACCGGCCACGGCCGGGTCTCCGACGTCACATCGAAGCGGAAGCGCGACAACAGGATCGCCAGCGCGATGATCGCCTCCTGCATGGCGAAGCTGGCGCCGATGCAGACACGCGGGCCGGCGCCGAAAGGCAGGTACTGGAAGCGGTCGATCCTGTCGCGGTTTTCCGGATGGAAGCGCTCGGGCAGGAAAGCGTCCGGCCTGTCCCAAAGCTTGCGGTGGCGGTGCACGACCCAGGGCATCACCAGCACGGCAGCATATTTGGGAATGTAGAGACCATTCCAGGTCTCCGGCTCGATCGGCTCGCGGTTGATCGAGGGCGCGGGCGGATAGAGCCGCAGCGCCTCCTCGAAAGCGGCGCGGGTGAGCGGCATGGCATCCAGCCACTTGGTCGGATCTGGCTCGCGCGCCAGCACGGCGTCGATCTCCTGCTCGACCTTGTCGCGCTCCCAGGGCGCTTCGGCGAGGCAATAGATCGTCCAGCCCAGCGCCCGCGCGGTCGTCTCATGGCCGGCGCCGATGAAGGTGATGATGTTGTCCTCGACTTCGGCGCGGGTCAGCCCGCCCGGCCCCTCGGCCCGCAGCAGAAGCGTGAGAAAATCCTGCGGCACGCCGTCCGGATCGCGCTTCAGCCGCTCCTCGCGCATCTTCACTGTGTTGGCCACGATGTTGCGGAAATAGGCCATGGTCTTGCGGCCGCGGATGCGGGTTAGCCGCGGCAGCCATTCCGGCGCGCGCAGAAGGTCGAGCGGATCGACGCGACCCATGGTCTCGAACAGGCGGTCGATCTCCTTGGCGAAGCTGCCCGGTTCGCCGGCGATCTCGCCGGAAAACAGCGTTTCGGCCAGGATATCATAGGTAAGCAGCGTCATGTCGTGGGCGATGTCGGACGCGCCGCCCGCCTCATAGCGGGTCACGAAGTCCAGCGTGCGCTTCAGCATCGGCCCGGCGAAGCCGAAGATGTGGCGCGGCGTGAACACCGGCGCCATCGCCTTGCGCGAGCGCCTCCACACCTCGCCTTCGGCGGTGAGCAGGCCGTCGCGCAGGATTGGACGCAGGATCAGCTGGCGCACAGTCGCCATCTTGTAATTCCTGGCGTTGTCGATCAGCACATGGCGGATAAGGCCGGGGTCGTTGGCGATGACCAGTGGGCCGCCGACGCCGGTTACCGATATCCAGGGCTCGTTGTAGGTGTGCTCGCCCCAGAGCTCGAGCGGGTTGCGGTAGACGATGCGCATCATCTCCAGCGTCGAGGGCGGCTGGGTGCGCGGCTTGGGCGCCGGCGGCACGAAGGGGGCGGGCTTGGTATCCATGAAGCATGCTCCGCTGTCAGTGCCGAATGTAGTGCCCGACAGGACCGGCGTCCATGCGACGGGACGGCAGCGCAGATCGCCACATCTCGCCGGAATGTGACCGGCATCAGCCGATAGCTGCTTGTTGCCGGTGGAACCTTACGTTAGTCACCAATGGATACCGTCAAGCAAGGAGTTCCCCGTGAAGCATCGTCTGGACATCATCATCGGCAGCACGCGGCCGGGACGCGCGGGGCCGATTTTCGGCGAATGGCTGGAAGGGTTCGTGCGCCAACATGGCAAGTTCGAGCCCGTGCTGACCGACATCGCCGCGTTCGACCTGCCGATGCTCGACGAGCCGCATCACCCGCGCCTGCGCAAATACGAGAACGACCACACCAAGGCCTGGTCGAAGGCGATCGATGCCGCCGACGCCTTCGTTTTCGTGGCACCCGAGTACAACTACTTCGTGGCGCCCGCGATCGTGAACGCGATCGACTATCTGGTCCATGAATGGCGCTACAAGCCCGCCGCGATCTTCAGCTATGGCGGCGTGTCCGGCGGCTTGCGCGCCGCGCAAGCGCTCAAGCCGCTGCTTACCTCCGTCGGCGTCATGCCGATCCCGGAGGGCGTGGCGCTGCCGGCCTATGCGACGCTGCTCGATCAGAATCGCGCATTTCACCCGAGCGAGCAGGTGCAAGGAGGCGCCAAGACCATGCTCGACGAACTGTCCCGCTGGAGCGAAGCGCTGAAGACGCTACGCGCCGCCGGATAGGCGGACTCCCTCGGCGTAGCGAAGCCGCGCTTCGGCCCGGCTTTCGCGTCTCGACAGACCTATGCCAGGGGAACGCCACCGGCCACATTCTTGCGAGGCGTGGAAAGACTGCTCGCCAAGCCGGCAAAATGGCCGCAAACCTTGGAAAAGCAACCGTTTGCGCCTATATCTAGGACATCAAAACGGCGCGATTCGCGGCCATTTTTCCGCGCCGGACCATCGACATCAATCAGACAGGTATTCATGAGCGACCAGACCGAAAGCGCCATTGGCGTGGAAGCCGAGTACGGCGCCGATTCCATCAAGGTTTTGAAGGGGTTGGATGCTGTCCGCAAGCGTCCAGGCATGTATATCGGCGACACCGATGACGGCTCGGGCCTGCATCATATGGTCTACGAGGTGGTGGACAACGCCATCGACGAGGCGCTGGCCGGCCACGCCGACCTCGTCTCGGTGACGCTCAACCCCGACGGTTCGGTGACCGTCATCGACAATGGCCGCGGCATTCCGACCGATATCCACCCCTCGGAGGGCGTCTCGGCGGCCGAAGTGATCATGACGCAGCTGCATGCCGGCGGCAAATTCGACCAGAACTCCTATAAGGTCTCCGGCGGCCTGCACGGCGTCGGCGTCTCAGTGGTCAACGCGCTTTCCGCATGGCTCAAGCTCAAGATCCGCCGCAACGGCGAAATCTTCGAGATGAGCTTCACGCATGGCAATGCCGACGCGCCGTTGAAGGTGACCGGCACCTACGAGCAGGACAAGCAGCCCGGCACCTATGAGGGCCGCAGCGGCAGCGAGATCACCTTCTTCCCGTCGGCCGAAACCTTCAGCATGATCGAGTTCGATTTCGGCACGCTGGAGCATCGCCTGCGCGAACTTGCTTTCCTCAATTCGGGCGTGCGCATCATCCTGACCGATGCGCGCCATGCCGACCTTGTGCGCCATGAATTGCATTATGACGGCGGCCTGGAGGAGTTCGTCAAATATCTCGACCGGGTGAAGAAGCCGCTGATCGATAAGCCGATCGCCATCCGCGCCGAGCGCGACGGCATCACCGTCGAGGTCGCGATGTGGTGGAACGACAGCTACCACGAGAATGTGCTGGCTTTCACCAACAACATTCCGCAGCGCGACGGCGGCACGCATCTGGCGGGCTTCCGCGCGGCGCTCACCAGGCAGATCACCGGCTATGGTGAATCCTCCGGCCAGACCAAGAAGGAAAAAGTCTCGCTGACCGGCGACGACTGCCGCGAAGGCCTGACCGCGGTACTCTCGGTCAAGGTGCCGGACCCGAAATTCTCCTCGCAGACCAAGGACAAGCTGGTCTCCTCCGAGGTGCGTCCGGTGGTGGAAAGCCTGGTCAACGAGGCGCTCGGCACCTGGCTGGAAGAGCATCCGAGCGAAGGTCGGGTCGTGGTCGAGAAAGTGATCCAGGCGGCCGCCGCGCGCGAAGCCGCGCGCAAGGCGCGCGACATCACGCGCAAGAGCACGCTCGGCGTCACCTCGCTGCCCGGCAAGCTCGCCGACTGCCAGGAGCGCGACCCAGCAAAGTCGGAAATCTTCATCGTCGAGGGCGACTCGGCCGGGGGCTCCGCCAAGGGCGGCCGTTCGCGCCAGAACCAAGCGATCCTGCCGCTGCGCGGCAAGATCCTCAATGTCGAGCGCGCCCGCTTCGACCGCATGCTGTCCTCCGACATGATCGGCACGCTGATCACCGCGCTCGGCACCTCGATCGGCAAAGACGAATTCAACGCCGACAAGCTGCGCTACCACAAGATCATCCTGATGACCGACGCCGACGTCGACGGCGCCCATATTCGCACGCTGCTGCTCACCTTCTTCTTCCGGCAGATGCCGGAGCTGATCGAGCGCGGCCATCTCTACATCGCTCAGCCGCCGCTCTACAAAGTGACGAGGGGCAAGAGCTCGCAATATCTCAAGGATGAAAGCGCCTATGAGGAATACCTGATCGAGTCCGGGCTGGACGAGGCCTCGCTGGTGCTGGCTTCCGGCGAGGTCCGCACCGGGCACGACCTGCGCGCCTCCGTCGACGACGCGCTGGCGGTGCGCCAGCTGATCAACGGGCTGCACACGCGCTACAACCGCAACGTCGTCGAACAGGCGGCGATCGCCGGCGCGCTCAATGCCGACGTGCTTGCCGATCTCGGCCGCGCCAACGCCATGGCCGAGCGCGTCGCGAAGCGGCTGGACATGATCGCCGAGGAGACCGAGCGCGGCTGGAGCGGGCGTCTCTCGACCTCCAATGACGGCGGCTATGTCTTCGAGCGTACCGTGCGTGGCGTGAAGGATGTGGTGCAGCTCGATGCCGGCCTGATCAATTCGGCCGATGCGCGCCAGCTCGACCGCTACGCACCGCGGCTTTCCGAAGTCTATGGCGAGCAGCCGACCTTGCGCCGGAAAGAGACCTCGGAGCTGCTTTCGGGGCCGCTGGCGCTGCTCAACGCAGTGTTCGCTTCCGGCCGCAAGGGCCTCACCATGCAGCGCTACAAGGGCCTCGGCGAGATGAATGCCGAGCAGCTCTGGGAGACGACGCTCGACCCGAATGTGCGTTCGCTGCTGCAGGTCAAGGTGGCGGACGCGACGGACGCCGACTCGCTGTTCTCACGGCTGATGGGCGACGAGGTGGAGCCGCGGCGCGAGTTCATCCAGGACAACGCGCTGTCGGTGGCCAACCTGGATATCTGAGCGCGACCTGGCTGACAGTTCCTGCAATAAAAAAGCCCGCTTCGAGCGGGCTTTTTTGCAGGAATTACGGCTGGATCAGTGATCCATGGCCTTGACGATTTCCTCGGTCATCTTCTTGGCGTCGCCGAGCAGCATCATGGTGCCGTCCTTGTAGAACAGCGTGTTGTCGATGCCGGCGTAGCCGGAACCCAGCGAACGCTTGACGAAGAGGCAGGTGCGGGCCTTGTCGACGTCGAGGATCGGCATGCCGTAGATCGGCGAGGATTTGTCGTCGCGCGCGGACGGGTTGGTGACGTCGTTGGCGCCGATGACATAGGCGACGTCGGCCTGCGCGAACTCGGAGTTGATGTCCTCCAGCTCGAACACCTCGTCGTAAGGTACGTTGGCCTCGGCGAGCAGCACGTTCATGTGGCCGGGCATGCGGCCGGCGACCGGATGGATGGCATATTTCACTTCGACGCCGTTGGCCTTGAGCTTGTCGGCCATTTCGCGCAACGCGTGCTGCGCCTGGGCGACCGCCATGCCGTAGCCGGGCACGATGATGACCTTCTGCGCGTTCATCATCAGATAGGCGGCATCGTCGGCCGAACCCTGCTTGACGGTGCGCTCGATGCCGTCGCTCGCCGCCGCAGCCGTCTCGCCGCCGAAGCCGCCGAGGACGACCGAGATGAAGGAGCGGTTCATGCCCTTGCACATGATGTAGGACAGGATCGCACCGGACGAGCCGACCAGGGCGCCGGTGATGATCAGCGCCAGATTGCCGAGGGTGAAGCCAAGTGCCGCCGCGGCCCAGCCCGAGTAGGAATTCAGCATCGACACCACGACCGGCATGTCGGCGCCGCCGATCGGGATGATCAAGAGCACGCCGAGCACCAGCGATGCGGCGACGATCAGCCAGAAGACAAGCTTGGATTCGGTGGAGACGAGCAGCACGATCAGCACCACAAGGGCGGCGCCGAGCGCGATGTTGATCATGTGGCGGCCGCCGATCATGATCGGCTTGCCGGACATGCGGCCGTCGAGCTTGAGGAAGGCGATGACCGAGCCGGTGAAGGTGATGGCGCCGATGGCGACGCCAAGGCTCATTTCGACCAGCGCCTGGGCATGGATGTCGCCCGCCGTGCCGATGCCGAAGCTTTCCGGCGCGTAGATGGCAGCGGCGGCCACCATGACGGCGGCGAAGCCGACGAGCGAGTGGAAGGCGGCGACGAGCTGCGGCATCGAGGTCATGGCGATGCGGCGCGCCACATAGGCGCCGACCCCGCCGCCGATGGCGAGACCGAGCACGATCAGGCCGAAGCGGCCGGCCGAAGGCAGCGCCAGCGCCAGCGTGGTGGCGATGGCAATGCCCATGCCGATCATGCCGTAGAGATTGCCCTGGCGGCTGGTGGTCGGGTGCGACAGGCCGCGCAGCGCCAGAATGAACAGGATGCCGGAGACCAGATAGAGGAAGGAAGCGAGATTGACGGTCACGTCACTTTTCCTTCTTCTTGTACATGGCGAGCATGCGCTGGGTCACCAGGAAGCCACCGAAGATGTTGACCGAAACCAGCACCAGGGCGACGAAGCCGAAGCCCGCCGCAAGGCCGGAAGCGGCAATGCCGACCGCGAGCAGCGCGCCAACGACGATGACCGAGGAGATGGCGTTGGTGACGGCCATCAGCGGCGTATGTAGCGCCGGCGTCACCGACCAGACGACATAATAGCCGACGAAGATCGCCAGCACGAAGATGGCGAAACGGAAGACGAAGGGATCGATCGCGCCGCCCGAAAGCGCGTGCGCCGCGCCGCCGGCGGCATCGGCCGCGCCCGGCGCGTTGTTGGCGAGATCCTGCACCGCGAGCCGCACGGCGGCCGTCGCCTGATCGAGTTGATCGAGAGCTTTCTGCAAGGCGTCCATCACGCGGTCCCCCTAGGCTTGGCTGCGGACTTCTTCCTTGCCGCCGGCTTTACGTCGGCGGCATCGGCAACCATGGTCGTCGCCGGAATAGCCGGCGGCTCGGTGCGCGGCTCTTCCGCCGCCTTGGCGAAGGCGGGATGCACGACCCGGCCAGCGTCGGTCAGCATCGTCGCCTTGACCAGCTCGTCGTCGCGCTTGATGGCGAGCGTCTTCGTTGCCTTGTCGACCATCGTCTCGAGGAAGGCGTAAAGGTTCTTGGCATAGAGCAGCGAGGCGGATGCGGCGACACGGCCCGGCACGTTGAGGTGGCCGACGATCTTGACGCCGTTCTCCGTCGTCACGACCTTGCCGGGCACCGCGCCCTCGACATTGCCGCCGCGCTCCACCGCAAGGTCGACGATCACCGAACCCGGTCGCATCGAGGCGACCATGGCGGCCGACACCAGCTTCGGCGCCGGCCGTCCAGGGATCAGCGCCGTGGTGATGACTATGTCCTGCTTGGCGATGTGCTCGGCAGTGAGCGCCGCCTGCTTGGCCTGATATTCCTTCGACATTTCCTTGGCGTAGCCGCCGGCGGTCTCGGCTGCCTTGAACTCCTCGTCCTCGACCGCCAGAAATTTGGCGCCGAGCGACTGCACCTGCTCCTTCACCGCCGGGCGCACGTCGGTGGCGGTGACTACGGCGCCGAGGCGGCGCGCGGTGGCGATCGCCTGCAGGCCGGCGACACCGACGCCCATGATGAAGGTCTTGGCGGCCGGCACGGTGCCGGCAGCGGTCATCATCATCGGCAGCGCGCGGTCATATTCGGCGGCGGCGTCGATCACCGCCTGGTAGCCGGCGAGATTGGCCTGCGAGGACAGCACGTCCATGACCTGCGCGCGGGTGATGCGCGGCATGAACTCCATGGAGAAGGCGGTGATGCCGGCCTTGGCCATAGCGGCCACCGCGGCATCGTTGCCATAAGGGTCCATAATGGCGATGACGGCGGCGCCCGGCTTGTAGTCCTTCAGCTCCGCATCCGTCGGCCGGCGCACCTTCAGCACGACATCGGCCTTTTTGGCGGCGGCCGCCGTTCCGATCGTGCCGCCGGCAGCAGTGAAATCCCGGTCGGGAATGCGGGAGCCGAGGCCGGCGTCCTTCTCGACGATCACGTCGAATCCGAGACCCGCCAAGCGCTTGACCGTCTCGGGCGAGGCCGCGACGCGCGGCTCGTTCGGGTCAACCTCACGAGGGATGAATACTATCTGTCCCACCGGATGATCCTTTCGGCTGGAACCTTGATTGCGCAAGGCGTCGGCCGGGACGTCCGGTGACGTCGAGTGCAATTGGCTTGGGAAATCTACCGTAGAATGAGAGCGCCGACGGCCATGATCAGGATGAACAAGATGGTCGCCGAAAAGAAGCCGCCGACGAAGAAGCCGAAGGCCATAGCGATAAGGATGGCGGCACAGACCAGCGAGCCGTATTTGGCAAGGCCGAGGAAGGCCTTGTAGGTACGGTCGTGCTCGGCATAGTCCATCTGCGCGCCAAGCTCGACAGGACCGGTCGGCGAGTGATCAGCCATGGAAGTACCCCTTCGAAAATCCCTGTGAGGCACATAGCGAAAAGCCGAACCAAGAGCAATGGCGCTATTGCCGCACAGCCTGCGACAACAGCCTCAAACGAAAGTTGAAATTAAAGCCGCGACTTCGTCCGCGCTGCGAGGGAGATTTCAGCCGGCGAGATGGGGAAAAAGGCCGAGCAGGCCGACAACGATCAAGTAAAGCGCGACGATGTAGTTGAGGAGCCGCGGCATCACCAGGATCAGCACGCCGGCGATCAGCGAGATCAGCGGCGTCAGCGCGAGCGAGTGGATGGTCATGCGGGAATCCTTTCTTGGGGCGCGCGCGGTCGCGTGACAGAGCGGCTGCGGAGCTTGTTTTGACGCAATTCCGGCCGGAAAACCGCTCACACTTTTCCTTGAATTGCTTGCTAACGCCGCAGCCGGCGAAAGGTTCATGGCCTGCGTTCAGGCAGCGGCGCGATAGTATTTCGCCGTCGGCACAATCGAGAGGGGCGTCAGCCGGTTGATGGCCGGATTGCCGAACATCAGCCGCTGCTCCATCGGCGTCGACTTGAAGAACGGCAGCCGCTCGAGCGTCTGCCGCATGTTTTCGCCGGCGGGAATTTCGAACAGGGCGATCGGGGCAAGAACACCCGGAAATTGCTTGGCCTCGCTCCGCTGCACGGCATTGAAGAAACGGGCATAGAAGGCGGAATGTTCGAGCTTGACGGGTGTAAGCACCGAGTCCTGGCCAAAGTAACAGGAGGCAACCATGGCGATCCTGAGCGTCAGGAACGGCAGCACTCCAGGCGCCGGCGCGCTGTCGGGGTCGGTTGCGAAGCGGGTTCCGTCGATGAAGGTTTCGCCGCGGGCGAGGCGCGGAAGCAAGACTTCTGGATAGGCGTCGATCGAGGGCGAGTATGGCTGCTCGCTGGAAATGTAGTGAAAGCGCAGCGTGCTGACCAATTCACCGTAACAATAGACGCCGAACCTGTAGGAATTGGGCAGGTTATCCCAACGGTCCTCGAACATGCCGCTGGCGATCGGGCCACACATGCCTGAGCGCACGTAGGAATTGTAGCGGAGCCGGTAGATCGCCTCGAGATCTTCTCCGCCGGTGATCAGGCGATATTCGACGTGGTCCAGCAGTTCCATCATGGATCGGTTGAGCGCGGAGTCCATTCTCGCGCTGGCGCCAGCCGACGCACTCTTCCTTACAGCATCCATTGCCGATCCTCGAATTCCGCCTGCAATTAGGCTATTCGAGTTGAAATGAGACACAAGCTGAAAATTCGATATTGCTGATTTACCGCTTGTTAACGTTAATGGCGGCGCACGTTTTCGCCTATCTTTCGCGGGGAAAGCAACGCCCGATGCCGGCTGTTGACTGATCCAGCCTGACGGTCGTCGCCCGGGTCAATCCAGAACCAGAGCTGGTAAGCGCCAGTCTGTCTCAGACTATACTATGCGGTAGCGGCCACCTTTTCATGCAGCGCATACTTTTTTGGCGCAATAACCTCTTTACACCTTTTCTGAATTTTCCCATACTTCAAAAACAATTTCTAACACAAAAGCGGCTCCCGCTTTTCTTTGGATTTGTTCTCTGGCCTTGGCGAAACTTCGAACGGAAAACCGATTTCCACTTTTCCTGGAATTGCTCGTTGTTGACGCAATTCCGGACGGAAAACCGGTATCCACTTTTCCTGGAATTGCTTCCTAGCTGGCTGTCCGTTTGCCGGCGATGTGCAGGTCCGCGGCAAATGGCCATGTGACGCTCGACATCGTCTCGATGCCCGACGCGCTGAGCGCGGCGCCGAAGAGAAAGCCCTGCACGAAGTCCGGCTTGACCAAATGGACCAGCGTCTTCAGCTGTTCGAAGGTCTCGACCCCTTCGATGGTGACCGCAAGGCCCAACGTCCGCGACAGGCCGACAATGCCCTTCAGAAGATCGAGCGACTGCCGGTTCTGGTTGACATCGACAAGGAAGGAGCGGTCGATCTTGATCTTGTCGAGCGGCAGCTTGTGGAGATAGCTCAGGCTGGAATAGCCGGTGCCGAAATCGTCAAGCGCGATGCGCGCGCCGAGCGCCTTCAATTCCTCGATCGACTCGCGCGTCAGCGACTTGTCGTCGAGCAGCGCGGTCTCGGTGACCTCGATTTCGAGCCGGTGCGCCGCCAGACCCGATTTGGCCAAGGCGTCCCTGACCTTCTGGACGATATCGCGATTGCGGAAATCCTTGGCCGACAGGTTGACCGACACGCTGGTCTGGGCCGGCCATTTGGCGCATTCGGCGCATGCGGCTTCCAGCACGAGAGTACTGATGTCGGAAACGATGCCCATCTCCTCGGCCAAGGGGATGAAGACGCTGGGCGAGATCGGGCCGAGATCGGGATGGTCCCAACGGCAAAGCGCCTCGCAACTGGCGATGCGCATTGTGCTGACGGCCACGATCGGCTGATAGACCACGCGCAAATCCTTGGCCTGCACCGCATTGCGCAGATCGGCCTTCATCAGCTGGCGATTGCGGAAGGCGGCATCCATGGCCGCCTCGAACAGCCGCCAGCTGTTCTTGCCGAGCTCCTTGGCCTTGTAGAGGGCAAGGTCCGCCTTGACGATCATGGCGTCAGCGTCGGTGTCCTTGACCTTGGAAAGCACCGCGCCGCCGCTGGCCTGGATGCGCAAGCCGTGGCCGGCGACGTCCACTTCGCCCTGCAAGTCCGCGAAGATCCGGTCGAGCAGGGTGCTGAGATGGCTCTCGTCCTCGACACGGTCGAAGAAGACCATGAACTCGTCGCCGCCGAAGCGGCTGACGGTGATGCCCGGTCCGGCAATCGCCGAGAGGCGCTCGGCCACGGCGTAGATCAGCCCGTCGCCGACCGGGTGGCCGAGCGTGTCGTTGACGCTCTTGAAGTCGTCGAGATCGAGCACCGCGAGGCCGCAGAGCCGGTCCTGGTCGCCGGAGGCCATGGCCTCGCCGACCAGCTCGTGGAAATAGGCGCGGTTCGGCAGGCCGGTCAGATTGTCGTAGCGCGCCATGAAGCGGATCTTTTCCTCAGCCTCGACGCGCCCCGTCACATCCTCGAAAGTGATGACGCCCAGTTCCTGGCTGCCTTCGCGGGCGGAGAATTCGTAATGCTGGCCGTTGGCAAGCGAAACCAGCACCTTGCGGTCGCGCCCCTCGCGCAAGGCGCGCGTCAGTTGCGCCTCGATGTAGCGGCAGTCTTTCGGCGCCAGCATGCCGCCGGCGACGCCGCGCATCAAAAGGCCGTGGATCGAGCGTCCGAGCAAGGCATCGCCCGACTTCAGCGACATCAGGCGGGCGGCTTCGGCATTGGCCACCGCCACGCGTCCGTCCGGCCCCAGCATGACCAGACCGTGCGACATGGTGTTAAGCGCGCGATCGAACCGGCGCGTGAGGTTCCTGGCCTGCTTATGGCCGATGACGGCCGAGAAGAGCACGTTGCGGACATGGTCGGCGCTGTTGATGGTGATGAAGGTCAGCGGGATGATCATCAGGCCGAGCAGGACCGACGGGAAATCCATGCGCAGCAAGAGCCCGAGCGCCGCCGGACCGATGAAGGTCACAGAGAAGATCCGCACCATCTGCGGGGAGCCGTAGTTGCGGCCGACAACCGTAACCAGCGTCGCGATGGTCAGCGACGTCGCAGCCAGCTCGGCAAAGGGATCAGGATAGACGTAGATCGATATGAAGCACAGCGAACCGAGCCCCAGGCCTTGCAGGCTGCCCTTGAGGATATAGTTGCGCTCCCACCGCCGGGCCTCTTCAACATTGGCTATTGTGCCGCCTGCCTTCAGAAAGCCGCGTATGCCTGCGTAACGGAAAAGGCTGATGGAGAGCAGAGCGAAAGAAAAGGCTAGAAACAGCGGGTTGTGCGTCCGCCAATAGATCATGAAGCCGAGGATCCAGTAGCAAACGCCACCGATCACCAGCATGTGCGCGTTGTCGAACAACGACCGCACAAACTGGATATAAACATCCGCCGGGATGTTCTCGGTCTTTGTTCTACCCATGCCGTTGGCCCAACACTACGCCTTGTCATGCCACAGCTGCCTTAAGAAAGGCTTAGAAGGGCGCTCGGCCACGGTTGCAGAGGGTTGCGATGCGCGGGACAGGCCAGGAAACCCGGGAGGATTTGGCGCGCTATCGACGCGCCGCGCGTTCACTCCGCCGCGCGAAGCGCCGGCTCCGCCGGAGCCTGGGCCAGACGCTCTATCAAGCGCGAGCGCTCGCCCGCCGCCTTCGCAGCGCTGGCCTGCCGGACATGGCCGAAGCCGCGGATCAGCGCCGGCACGGAGGCAAGGGCCGTCGCGGCCTCCACCCTGCCCGGCGCCAGCGCGCCGGAGATCAGGTCGAGATCGGCCTCATACTCTCTCAGCGACTGCCGCTCGATGCGCCGCTCGGCCGTGTAGCCGAAAAGGTCGAAGGCGGTTCCGCGCAGGCCCTTGATCGCCGCCAGCAGCCGAAAACCCTTCATCATCCACGGGCCGAAGCTCGATTTCCGGGGCTTGCCGTCATTGCCGCGCCGGCCGAGGATCGGCGGCGCAAGATGGAATTGGAGCCTCTCATAGCTCTGGAACTGCTTGGCGAGGTCGGCGGCGAAGGTGCCGTCGGTGTAGAGCCGCGCCACCTCATACTCGTCCTTGATCGCCATCAGCTTGAAGAGGTTCCTGGCGGCGGCCTCGGTCACGGCGGTGGAGCCGGGTACGGCCTTGGCTTCGGCGGCGCGCACCATCGCCACACGGTCGGCATAGCGCCTGGCGTAGGCGGCATTCTGGTAGGCGGTGAGGAAGGCAACGCGGCGGGCGATGATATCGTCCAGCGTCTCGGCTGGTTTTACCGCCGGCTTGCCGGTTTGGGCGACCAGACCGCGCACGAAGTCGGGCTGATGCGCCGCACGGCGGCCCCAGCGGAATGCGGCGATGTTCATCGCCACCGCTTCGCCGTTCAATTCTATCGCTTTTTCAACGGCTGCGGCCGAAAGCGGCAGGCCGCCATGCTGGAAGGCGAAGCCGAGCATGAACATGTTGGCGCCGAGCGAATTGCCGAACAGAGCGGTCGCCGTGCGGGTGGCGTCGAAGAAATGCGCCTTGTCGTCGCCGGCAGCCGCCCGGATCGCCTTCTTCAGCCGCTCGACCGGCAGCGAGAAGTCGGCGGAGCGGGTGAACTCGCCAGGCATGATCTCGGCGGTGTTGGCGAGGAAGATCGTATGGCCTTCACGCACCGCGCCCAGCACCTTCTTGGCGCCGGAGACGACAAGATCGCAGCCGAGCACAAGGTCGGCCTTGCCGGCCGAAACGCGAATGGCGTGGATGTCCTCAGGCGTCGGGGCGATGCGGACATGGGTGAAGACCGAGCCGCCCTTCTGGGCGAGGCCGGCCATGTCGATCATGCCGCAGCCCTTGCCTTCCAGATGCGCGGCCATGCCGAGCACCGCGCCGACGGTGACGACGCCGGTGCCGCCGACGCCGTCGATGATCGCCGCCCAGCCCTGGTTGCCCATGCGGAATTCAGCGGGCGCCGGCACGCCGTCGAGAGGATCGGCCTTGCCGGCAATGCCTTCGGCCTTTCTGATCTTGCCGCCATGCACGGTGACGAAGGACGGGCAGAAACCGTTGAGGCAGGAGAAATCCTTGTTGCAGCTCGACTGGTCTATCCGGCGCTTGCGGCCGAATTCGGTCTCGACCGGCTGGATGGAGACGCAGTTGGACTGCACGCCGCAATCGCCGCAGCCTTCGCAGACCAGCTCGTTGATGAAGACTCGCTTGTCCGGATCGGGGAAGGTGCCGCGCTTGCGGCGCCGGCGCTTTTCGGCCGCGCAAGTCTGGTCGTAGATCAGCACCGAGACGCCCTTCACGTCGCGCAACTCGCGCTGGACCAAGTCAAGATCGTCGCGGTGATGGATGGTGATGCCGGCCGGGAAATCGGCCTTGCCGGCATATTTGTCCGGCTCGTCCGTGACGACGGCGATGCGATCGACGCCCTCCGCACGCACCTGCCTCGCGATCATATCGACGGTCAGACCGCCCTCATGCGGCTGGCCGCCGGTCATGGCGACGGCGTCGTTGTAGAGGATCTTGTAGGTGATGTTGGCGCCGGAGGACAGCGCGAAGCGGATCGCCAGCACGCCGGAGTGGTTGTAGGTGCCGTCGCCGAGATTCTGGAAGATGTGGTCGCGCTTCGAGAACGGGGCCTGGCCGACCCATTGCGCGCCCTCGCCGCCCATAGCCGTAAAACCGACCGTGTTCCTGTCCATCCACAGCGCCATGAAGTGGCAGCCGATGCCGGCGGCGGCCAGCGAGCCGTCCGGCACCTTGGTGGATGAATTGTGCGGGCAGCCCGAGCAGAAGAAAGGGGTGCGCGAGCCGATGTCGACGGTGTCGGCGAGCATCGCCTGGAACTGGCGCAGCTTCGCCACCCGCGCGGCGATCTCTTCCGACGGGCCGATGGTGCGCAGGATCCGCTCGCCGAGCGCGATGGCGATCTCGTTCGGGTCGAGCGCGCCCTTGGCCGGAAACAGCCAGTCGCCGCGCTCGTCCTTCTTGCCGACGATCACCGGATGGACGGCGGTGCCGTAGAGGTTCTCGCGCAACTGCACCTCGATCAGCGAGCGCTTCTCCTCCACGACGACGATGGTGTCGAGGCCGCGGGCGAACTCGGCGATGTGCTGGAAGTCGAGCGGCCACGGGCAGCCGACCTTGAACAGGCGGATGCCGATGCGGTTGGCGGCCTGTTCGTCGATGCCGATATCCTCCAGCGCCTGGCGGACGTCGAGATAGCTCTTGCCGATGGTGATGACGCCGAGCTTGGGATTGCGGCCGCCGGAATAGACGATGCGGTTCAGCCCATTGGCGTGGATAAAGGCCGAAGCGGCGGCGCGCTTATACTCGTGCAGCCGCTCTTCCTGGCCGAGCATGTCGATCTCGTGGCGGATGTTGAGGCCGCCCGGCGGCATGTCGAATTCGGGAATGACGATGCTCAGGCGCTCGATCGAGGCATCGACCGAGGCCGTCGATTCGATGTTGTCCTTGACGCATTTGATCGCCGCCCAGGTGCCGGCGAAGCGCGACATGGCAAAGCCATAGAGGCCGTAGTCGATGATCTCCTGGACGCCGGCCGGATTGAGGATCGGCACCATGGTGTCGACGAAGAGGAATTCGGTGGCATGCGCGTTGGTCGAGGATTCGGCCATGTGGTCGTCGCCCATCAGGGCAAGCACGCCGCCATGTTTCGAGGAGCCCGCCAGATTGGCGTGGCGGAAGACGTCGCCGGAACGGTCGACGCCCGGCCCTTTGCCGTACCAGACCGAAAAGACGCCGTCATGCGTGCCCTCGCCCAGCAATTCGGTCTGCTGCGAGCCCCAGCACGCGGTGGCGGCAAGCTCCTCGTTGAGGCCGGGCTGGAAGACGATGTCGGCCTGCGCGAGTTGCCTCTTCGCCCGCCACAGCTGCATGTCGAGGCCGCCCAGCGGCGAGCCGCGATAGCCGGAGACGAAGCCCGCCGTGTTGAGGCCGGCGCGGCGGTCGCGCTCGCGCTGCATCAGAAGCATGCGCACAACCGCCTGCGCGCCGGACAGGAAGACGCGCTCCTTGCCAAGGTCGAACTTGTCGTCGAGCGCGACGTCGTGCAGCGTCATCAGGTATTTCCTCTGCGGAGGCGCCACAAATCAGGCAGCCAACGTCGGAGCGGGACGCCGCAGTCTTTCGTCCCTTGGCGGTGAGGTCAAACAAAATCGCAGAGGCCAGATAACATGCAACAAACGGTCTGGCGAGTGGTCGGCGGCGCATGCAAGATCATGCTAGCCGCTTCGTGAAGAACAAAAATTTCGTGAGCTCCGCGCGTTTCAGGTCGCTTTCGAGCAGTCAGGCTTCTGCTCGTCGGGCAGTTTGCCATCCGGGTGGCCAGCAAGGTCCGGATTGAGCTCGTATTTCGGTCCGATTACCAGCGGCCGGTCCGGCAGCATCGTCTGGTCCTCCGACGAGGTCATGGTGGTGTCGATGCTTTGCAGCAGCGTGCCACTCGAATCCTCGATGCGGATCGAGACTTTGTAAGGTTTGTCCTTGACCACGCAGGAGAGCGGCGGGCTGGTGAGCGTGATGTGGGGCAGCTTCGGCCAGATCTTCTGGTGGACAACGAGCGGTTGGCCGCCGGCCGGGTTCTGGAAACTCACTACCGCGACCTGGCCGTCGACCATCGGCCGCAGCGGCTTCAGCGTGATGACATAGGTGGCGATGGCCAGCCGGTAGTTGAACTCGAACAGCTTGCCGGAAATGGCAAAGAGCTGGTCCTTGCCGGTGTCGCGGCAGGCGCCGAGCGCGACAGCGGCGACCAGGGCGGCGCCGACCAGAGCCGAACGCGACAATTTCCTAAGCATTGCTGACCTCCCTCGCCGCTGTACGGCGGCGGTAATAGCGGTTTGCCTTCTGGCGGTTGCCGCAAACGGCCATGTCGCACCACAAGCGGCTGGCATTGCGGCTGCGGTCCACAAACAGCCAGCTGCAATTGGGACAGATCCGAAGCCGCGCCAACGTTTCGTCTCGCAGCAGCGACAGCGCCGAGACGGCCAAGGCCGCCTCGAAGGCGATCGGCGTGGCCGGATCGCCGAAAGGCTGGCCCGGCGTCCCGATCTCGGTCGCGCTGCCGGCAAGCCCGCCAGCGCAGGCTGTGAGAAAATCCGGCAGGTGGCTGGTCGCCACCGCGCCGTTCGACACGGCGTGGCGAAACAGGCGATCGGTCGCTTCGCGGATCGAGATAACGATCGGTTTTATCTCCCCCGGTTCCGGCGCCTGCAGCCGCCGGCCGCCGAGCTCGGCGGCGCGGAAGCCGCTCGCCGCCTCGGCGAAGCGGGCGATCTCGGCCGGGTCGTCGAAACGGTCGAAGGACTTTTGCGGATCGTTGCGCAGCACGACGGTGTTCGCCGTATCGAGCGCAAGGATGCCGCCGGTGAAACGATGCGGGGTCCAGGATACCGTCATGACAGAAATCTAACCGATAAAACGTGTTTGACAAGTTAGATTCCGAATGTAACGGTCCAGATGGAGGTCAAGGTACGACCCCGCGCATGACCCCAAAAAACGAGAACGATTTTTGGAAAGGATCATGCGCAAAACCAAAGCGCTACAGCGTCCTTTGCGCGTCAGAAGGACGCGCGGCGCTGTAGGAACGCCGCATGCTCTATTTCTTCCAGCAGGTGCTGAACGGGCTGCATTCGGGCGCGCTCTATGCGTTGCTCGCCTTCGGCTATGTGCTGACCAACGGCATTCTGCACCGTACGAACCTGGCGTACGGCGCGCTGTTCGCCTTCTGCGGCCAGACGATGATCCTGACCGCCGCCTTCGGCTATCAGGCGCTGTGGCTGACGCTCGCCGCCGCTGTGGCGCTCGGCGTGGCCGTCGCCATTCTCTATGCGGTGCTGATCAGCCACGTCCTGTCGCGTAGCGTTTTCGAGCGGCTCGCCGACCGCTCGCCTAACGCCATCGTGGTGACGACGCTCGGCATTTTGCTCTTCCTGTCCGAGGCGAGCCGCATCGCCGCCGACACGCATGACCTCTGGTTGCCGCCAATGCTCGCCACCCCGGTCATCTTTGCCCAGGGCAACGGCTTCAAGGTCACGCTCACCGTGATCCAGCTGCTCGACTGCGCGGGCGTCATCGCGGTGGTCGCGCTGGCGGCCTGGCTGTTTACGCATTCGCGCTTCGGCCGCGCCTGGCGCGCCGTCTCCGACGATCCGAAAGCGGCGGCGATGTGCGGCGTTGACGTCACCGCGGTGTTCCGCCGCGCCGTGCTGTTCGGCGGCCTTTGCGCCGCCCTGGCCGGCGTGCTTGCCGGTTTCTATTACGGCAATGTCTCCTTCGGCACCGGGCTGGTCTACGGCCTCAAGATCCTGTTCGTGACGGCGGTCGGCGGCTATCTGTCACCGCTCAAGGCAGCGCTTGGCGCCGCGGCCTTCGGCATGGCAGAATCGCTCTGGGCCGGCTATTTCCCGCTCGAATGGCGCGACGCCTGGATCTATCTCTTCCTCGTCGCCATGCTGGTGCTGATCGGCGCCGGGCGCGACCAGGCCAAGATCGCCTAAGCTCCCAGACTTTCGTGTCCCCAGACTGTCGTTGCCCACAGACTTTCGTCGCATGACGCATCGTCAGGCGGCGGCATTCCGCCGCTGTCCGGCGTGCCGATCTGTTTGCCGCGGCTTTGTCATGTTGACCTGCCGGACCACGCACTGCATATCGTTGGGCCAAGCGGTGCGACACCGGAAGGGGGAATCGGGCGCGCCGCATGGCACTTTGAGTCAACGCATCGTGCTTTCCGAAAATCGAACGTGATTTTCGGGCCGATGCGCCAGGGAGGACTATGCATGGCGGGGCTGCTCGCTCTATCCAGGACGATCGACCGCATCAACGAGTTCATCGGCCGCTGGGTCTCCTGGCTGATCCTGCTCGCCATCCTGGTGAGCGCCGGCAATGCCGTCATCCGCAAGGTGTTCGACACCTCCTCCAATGCCTGGCTGGAGCTGCAATGGTATCTGTTCGGCGCCGCCTTCATGCTGGCCGCCGCCTACACGCTGAAGCAGAACGACCATATTCGCATCGACATCGTCTACGGCATGTTCCCGAGACGCGTGCAGCACTGGATCGACCTCCTCGGCCACCTCTTCTTCCTGATGCCCTTCGTCGTGCTGATGGTGATCTATTTCGTACCTTATGTGTCGCTGTCCTTCCGCAGCGGCGAGATGTCGACCAATGCCGGCGGGCTGATCGTGTGGCCGGCCAAGGCGATCCTGCTGGCCGGCTTCTTCCTGCTCGCGCTGCAAGGCGTTTCCGAGATCATCAAGAAGATCGCCATCATGCGCGGCGACATGGACGATCCCAATCCCTTCGTGTCGGCGCATGAGCAGGCCGAGCTCGAGGCCAAGGCGCTGGCCGAGGAAGCCAAGACGATCGCGGGCGAGGCCCGTCAATGATCGAATTCATCGCGCAGAACATGGCGCCGATCATGTTCGCCTCGCTGATCATCTTCCTGTTGATCGGCTACCCCGTCGCCTTCTCGCTCGCCGCCAACGGCCTGCTGTTCTTCTTCATCGGCGTCCTGGTCTCGCCCTATTCCGGCGGGTCGATCAACCTCGCCTGGCCGCTGCTGCATGCACTGCCCGACAATTTCTACGGCACCAGGGTGATGTCGAACGAAACACTCCTGGCGATACCCTTCTTCACCTTCATGGGCATCGTGCTCGAGCGCTCGGGCATGGCCGAGGACCTGCTCGACACGATCGGCCAGCTGTTCGGGCCGATCCGCGGCGGGCTTGCCTATGCGGTGATCTTCGTCGGCGCGCTGCTTGCCGCAACAACCGGCGTGGTGGCGGCCTCCGTCATCGCCATGGGGCTGATCTCGCTGCCGATCATGCTGCGCTACGGCTATGACCGCAGGGTTGCGTCCGGTGTCATCGCGGCCTCCGGGACCCTTGCCCAGATCATCCCGCCTTCGCTGGTGCTCATCGTGCTTGCCGACCAGCTCGGGCGCTCGGTCGGCGACATGTATGCCGGCGCGTTGATCCCCGGCCTCGTGCTGACGGGCATCTACATGCTCTACATCCTGATCATGTCGATCGTCCGGCCGAACTCGATGCCGGCGCTGCCGCTCGAAGCCCGCACGCTCGGCCACGGCGTGCTGTCGCTGATCGTGGCGCTGCTGGTCACCGGCGCCGTCTCCTACGGCGCCTATCGCTATCTTGCGCCGACGCAGGGCGACAATGCCGACATCCTTGGCTTCGCCGTCGGCGTCATCGTCATCTATGTCGTCGCCATCCTCGACCAGCGGCTGGGGCTGAAGATGATGTCCAAGCTGGCGCAGCAGGTGGTGATCGTGCTGATCCCGCCGCTTGCGCTGATCTTCCTGGTGCTGGGCACGATCTTCCTCGGCATCGCCACGCCGACCGAAGGCGGCGCCATGGGCGCCGTCGGGGCGCTCATCATGGCGGCGATGAAGGGACGCCTGACGAGGGAGGTCGTCAACCAGGCGCTGGCCTCGACGACCAGGCTTTCCTCCTTCGTGCTGTTCATCCTGATCGGCGCGCGCGTCTTTTCGCTCACCTTCTACGGCGTCAACGGCCATATCTGGGTCGAGCATCTGTTGACCTCGCTCCCCGGCGGCGAGACAGGCTTCCTGATCGGCGTCAACATCCTGGTCTTCGTGCTTGCCTTCTTCCTCGATTTCTTCGAGCTTGCCTTCATCATCGTGCCGCTCCTGGCGCCGGCCGCCGACAAGCTCGGTATCGACCTGATCTGGTTCGGCGTGCTGCTCGGCGTCAACATGCAGACCAGCTTCATGCATCCGCCCTTCGGCTTCGCGCTGTTCTACCTGCGCTCGGTCGCGGCCCGCGTGCCCTATCTCGACAGGATCACCGGCAAGCAGATCGCGCCGGTCAGCACCGGGCAGATCTATTGGGGCGCGGTGCCGTTCGTCCTGATACAGGTGATCATGATCGGGCTTACCATCGCCTTTCCCCAGATGGTCATGCGCTACAAGGGCGCTGCGGTCGAACCAAGCACGATCGACCTCAAGCTCCCCGGCATGCCTTCGCTGGCGCCGCTTGGCACGCCGCCGGCGGACAATGGCGCGGCTCCGACCGATGGTGGCGCCGCCCCGCCTGCCGCGCCGGGCACGCCCGACCTGTCGCAGCCGCCGAATTTCAGCGACACGGCGCCTGCCAAGCCGGCGGCGCCAGCGCCCGACCTTTCGAAGCCACCGAGTTTCAATTGAGGTGACCGCGTCATGAGAGCAGTCCGGCTGGAAGCAATCGGCAGCATTGCGCTTCGCGAGGTGGACAAGCCTTCGCCGGGACCGGAGGACGTCCTTGTGCGGATCGAGGCCTGCGGCGTCTGCGGCACCGACCGACACCTTTTCCACGGCGAATTTCCCTGCACGCCGCCGGTGACACTCGGCCATGAATTCTCCGGCATCGTCGAAGCCGTCGGCGCGGCGGTGTCGGGTATTGCCGTCGGCGACCGCGTCACCGGCGATCCCAACATCGCCTGCGGGCGCTGCGCCCACTGCCATGCCGGCCGCGTCAATCTCTGCAGCAATCTCAGGGCCATCGGCATCCACCGCGACGGCGGCTTTGCCGACTATGTATTGATGCCGCAGAAGCAGGCTTTCCGGCTGCCCGCAAACCTCAAGCCGACGCATGGCGCTTTCTGCGAGCCGCTGGCCTGCTGCCTGCATGGCATCGACCTTGCCGCGATCCGGCCGGGCGCATCGGTCGCGGTGCTCGGCGGCGGGGTCATCGGCCTGCTCGTCGTTCAGCTGGCGAAACTCGCGGGCGCGGCGACCATCATCTTGTCGACCAGGCAGGCCTCGCGCCGCGCGCTTGCCGAGGAGCTTGGCGCGACCGCGACGATCGACCCAAGCGCCGGCGACCCGATCGCGGCCCTCGCCGGGCCGAAGGGCCTGGTGCCCGGCGGCGTCGACGTGGTGCTGGAGTGCGCCGGCGTGCGCGACACGGTGGAACAATCGATGCGCATGGCGAGGGCCGGCGGCACGGTCGTGATCGTCGGCGTGGTGCCGCAAGGCATGAAGGTGGAGATCGAGCCGTTCGATCTTCTGTTTCGCGAACTAAAGGTGCTCGGTTCCTTCCTCAATCCGTTCACGCATGGAAGGGCGGCGCAGCTGATCGCCTCCGGCGCGATCGAGATCGATAAGCTGATCTCGAGGCAGGTCAGCCTGGAGGAAGCGCCCGACGTAATCGCCAACCCGCCGGCGCCTGGCGAGGTCAAGGTGCTGGTGGTGCCGGGCCGGGGCTGAAGCAAAGCCCTTCACCTTGCCACGTTGGCGATTGGCGAAACCGCCGATGATGGCGTCCCTCTCCCCGTCACTATATGGGGAGAGGATGCCGGCAGGCAGGTAAGGGGCAGCGCCAGCGCCGGATGGGTAAGGTTGGGCATTGGGGAATCAATTGCCGAAGCCGGCGCTGCCCCTCATCCTCCTGCCGGGACCTTCTCCCCGTATAGACGGGGAGAAGGGGCTAATCTCCTTACAGCTTGCCGTTGCGCTGCTGCACCATCATGAAGGTGTCGTAATTGTATTCGGCGATCTGGGCCCAGAGATAATGCTCCTTGCGGAAGGCCTTGATCGATTCCCAGATCTTCTTGAACGGCGCGTTGTTGGCTTCCATCTCGGCATAGACCTCATTGGCCTTCTCGAAGCAGGCCGCCATGATCTCCTGACTGAACGGCCTGAGCTTGGCGCCGCCGGCCACCAGCCGCCGCACCGCCGGCGGATTCACGTAATCGTATTTCTGCAGCATGTTGGCGTCCGCGGCCTGCGCGGCGGTGCGCACCAGGGATTTGTAAGTCGGCGAAAGCTCTTCATATTTCGCCTTGTTGAACAGGAGATGGACCGTCGGGCCGCCTTCCCACCAGCCGGGATAGTAGTAATAGGGCGCGACCTTGTAGAAGCCGAGCTTCTCGTCGTCATAGGGGCCGACCCATTCGGCGGCGTCGATGGTGCCCTTTTCCAGCGCCGGGTAGATGTCGCCGCCGGCGATCTGCTGCGGCACCACGCCGAGCCTCTCGACGACCTTGCCGGCAAAGCCGCCGATGCGCATCTTGAGGCCGGAGAGATCGGCGACGCTGTTGATTTCCTTGCGGAACCAGCCGCCCATCTGGACGCCGGTGTTGCCGCCCGGCAGACCGTACAACCCTTGCGTTCCAAGGAATTCATTGAACAGGTCGATGCCGCCGCCATGATAGTGCCAGGCGTTCATGCCGCGCGCGTTGAGCGAGAACGGCACGGCCGCGCCCCAGCGCCCAGGTGGGGTCCTTGCCCCAGTAATAATAAGCGACGGTGTGGGCCGCTTCGACAGTGCCGGCGGCGGTGGCATCGGCCGCCTGCAGGCCGGGCACAAGCTCACCCGAAGCGAAGACCTGGATCTGGAAATTGCCGTCGGTCGCTTCCGACAGCATCTTGGAGAAGACTTCGGCGCCGCCATAGATCGTGTCGAGCGATTTCGGGAAGGACGACGCCAGCCGCCAGGTCACTTTCGGGTTGGACTGGGCAATGGCCGGCGTGGCGAGTGCCGCGGCCGCTGCGGCTGCGACCACGCCGGAGGCACCGGCCTTGCGGATGAAAGAACGACGATCCATTAAGTTTCCTCCCTTGCGGATCAGCTGACCGATGCCGGACATCGTCGGTGCCCGGACCGGTTGGGGGAGAAACATACACAGGCAAGAAGTCGAGTCCAGCGCCGCGACCAAGCTTGCGGCCATTCAGCGGCCCACTGCAACTATAGTCTAATATTCTCTCGTCTGGCCCATGCGAGGCGGCGAAACTTGCCATGGAAAAGCCGCGGCGGATCGCTTATTTTATAGGCAGAACAACTCCTTGGCCTGATGGAAACCAACCCAAAATGCAGCAGCCGCTCGTCGCAGTCTCGACCGACGTCCGCCAGTTCGACAACTACACCTGGCACGCAGCACCCCAGCAATATCTGGAAGCAGCGGTCGCCGCGGCCGGCGTGTTCCCGCTCCTGGTGCCGTCCTTTGGCGACCGGCTCGACCTCGACGAATTGCTGTCGTCGGTCGATGGCGTCATGCTGACGGGTTCGAAATCCAACGTCCATCCCTCGCTTTACAATGGCGACCCGAGCGAGGCCAACGGTCCTTACGACCCGGCGCGCGACGCCACCACGCTGCCGCTGATCCGCAAGGCGCTCGAGCGCGGCGTGCCGCTGCTTGCCATCTGCCGCGGCATCCAGGAGCTCAACGTTGCGCTCGGCGGCTCGCTGGGCACCGAAATCCAGGAGCGCGAGGGCTCGCTCGATCACCGCGCGCCGGTGAGCGACAATCAGGACGAGCGCTTCGCTATCCATCAGACGATCTCGATCAAGCCCGGAAGCTGCCTTGCCGGCGTGTTCGGCGCCGGAGACATCAAGGTCAACTCGCTGCACCGGCAGGGGATTGACCGGCTCGGCTCGAAACTGCAAGTCGAGGCTTTGGCCAGCGACGGCACGATCGAAGCGGTCTCCGTCAAGGATGCCCGCGCCTTCGCGGTCGGCGTGCAGTGGCACCCCGAATACTGGGTGAAATCGGACAGCAACTCCGCCAAGATCTTCAAGGCCTTCGGCGATGCCGTGCGCCTGCACGCGGCGGCAAAGGCAGGCGCCCGCGCCGCAGCGGAATAAGCGACCATCATAGATGGAAAGCCGCTCCATACTCCCTTAGGATTGCCCTAGCCGCGCGCCTTGACGTTGATCGTCTCCGGCACCGGTGTCAGCGGCCGGCGCTCGGTAAACCAGGCGACGAGATTGTCGACGCAGAGATTGGCCATGGCACGGCGGGTATGGACCGACGCCGAGCCGACATGCGGCAGAAGCGAGGTGTTGGGCGCGTCGAGCAGGGCCTGCGGCACCTTCGGCTCGTCGGCAAAGACGTCGAGCCCGGCGGCGGCGATGGCGCCGCTCTTCAGCGCCGCGGCGAGTGCCGCCTCGTCCACCGTCGAGCCGCGGCCGATATTGACGAAGACGCCGTTCGAACCCAACGCCGACAGGACTTCGGCATTGATCGCCTTCTCCGTGGAGGCGCCGCCCGGGGCAACACAGATCAGCGTGTCGACGGCTTCGGCGAGGCCTTTCAAAGTGGCATGATAGTCGTATGCCAGGCCTTCGACCTTGCGACGATTGTGATAGGCGATCGGCAGGCCGAAGGCCTCAAGGCGGCGGGCGACGGCCCGGCCGATGCGGCCCATGCCAAAGATGCCAACGCTGCGGCCGCGCAAGGTAAGCCGGCTCAGGCGATAATTGCCCTTCTCCACCCAGTCGCCGTCGCGCAGCCATTTCTCGGCGGCGTAGAGCTCGCGCACGGTGTTGATCAAAAGTCCGATGGCGGTGTCGGCGACCTCCTCGGTCAAAACATCGGGCGTGTTGGTGACCATGACGCCGCGCTTGGCAGCGTGATCGGCATCGACGGAATCGTAGCCGACGCCGAAACTGGCGATGATCTCGAGATTGGGCAGCGCGTCGATCATCGCGGCGCTGATGCCCGCATAGGAGGCGACGCCGCGCACCGTCGCGCGCATCTCGTCCGTGACTAGCGATGGATCGGCCCGTTCGACCCGCACGGGGTTGAACGCCTTGTCGATGCGACCGACGGCATGATCGTTGAAATCGGCGGGCACCAGGATGGCGATCGGCAATTTTCCTTCAGGCTCGGTCATGCACGCTCCACCGGCTTGCCGGTAGACTGCCGCACATGCAGTTCCGGCTTGATCAGCTCCTGCGAGGGCCGCACCGCCTGCCCGTTCAACTTGTCGAGCAGGGCGCTCGCGGCGCGCCGGCCGACCTCGCGCTGACCGTTCCAGACCGTGGTCAGGGCCGGCGTCGCGATCGCCGCCTCCTCGAGATCGTCATAGCCGGTCACGGAGATGTCGACGCCCGGCACAAGGCCTGCGCGCGCGATGCCGTTCATTAGTCCGATCGCGACCAGATCGTTCCAGCAGCAGGCGGCCGTGGGCTTGTCCTTCAGCGCCAGAAACTGCCCGGCGGCCTCGAACCCCGCCTGCTTGGTACGCGGCCCGGGAATGCGCCAGGACGGCTTCACCTCCAGGCCGGCCGCCTCCATCGCATTGAGATAGCCCTGGTAGCGGTCGCGACCGGTCGAGGTCTGGTCGGTGCCACCGACCATGGCGATGCGCTTATGGCCGAGCGAGATCAGATGATTGGTGGCAAGCGCGGTGCCATAGGCGTCGTCACCACGGAACACCGGCACATCGGCGCCGGCGACGGTGCGCGCGATCAGCACCGCCGGCAGGCCGTTTTCCTCGGCCATGATGATGTCCTCGGCCGGCGTGCCGATGGCCGGCGACATGATGACGCCGTCGGCGCCGAGCTGCAGCAGCGTGTCGATGAAGGTGCGCTGCTTTTCCAGCTGGTCGTAGTGGTTGGAGAGGATGAAGGTCTGCCGGCTGCGGTCGAGCTCGCTTTCGATCGAGCGCAGGATCTCGGCGAAGAACGGGTTCATGATGTCGTGCACGACGACGCCAACGATGCCGGAGCGCGAGGTGCGCAACGAGGCGGCGCGGCGGTTGTAAATATAGCCGATGGCGCGGGCATGCTCCTTGATGCGCTCGCGCGTGGAGCCTGCGACCAATGGGCTGTCGCGCAGCGCCAGCGATACCGTTGCCGTGGACACACCGAGCGCATCCGCGATCGTCGAAAGCTTGATCTTCTGTGCCAGTGCCCTTCGCTCCCCAGGGTCTCTCAATTCAGGTCTTTAAATTTTTTAAAACGGCCTTATGCCACCGGATTCGGAGCAAATCAAAGTTTTTTCGCAAGCGCCTCTGCCTCGGTGTCGAGCGAGGCGGAGTTGCGCACGCGAAGCCTGTGCTCGCGGTGGATGATGTAGAGCCCGCTGGCAACGATGATGGCCGCACCCAGCAAGGTCCAGCGGTCGGGGAACTGGTGGAAAATCACCCAGCCGGAGATAATCATCCACACCATCTGCGAATAGGGGAAAGGCGCCAACTGCGTCGTGGTCGCCAGGCGATAAGCCCGCACCAGCAGATAGTGGCCGCCGGCGCCGAAGACGCCCAGCATCAGGACGATGAACCATTGAAAGCCGCCATGGGGCAGCGCGGGCACGGAGGCCAGCATCGGGGCCAGCAGCACCGACGGCGCCAGCGCCGAGAACAATATCAGGCTCTCGGAGGTTTCCGTCGCCGACATGCGCCGCGTCATGATGACGTAGAAGCTGTTCGACAGCATCGACCCCAGTGCGAAGAGATGGCCGATGCCGAACACGCCGATGCCGGGCCGGGTGATGATCAGAACACCGACAAAGCCGGTGAGGATCGCGAGCCACCGCCGCCAGCCGGCCCATTCGCCGAGCAGCGGGCCGGCAAGAGCGGTGATGACCATCGGGCCGAAGAAATAGATCGAGGTGGTTTCGGCAAGCTGCAGCGTTTTCAGCGCCAGGATGTTGAACATCGTCGAGCCGAAAAGCATGCAGCCGCGCAATATGTGCGCCGGCAGATTGTTGGCGCGAAAGCGCGCCGGCTCGCGCCAACCGCGCAGGAAAAGCCCGACCAGCAGGACATGCACGGTGAAACGGGCCCAGGCGACGATCAGCGCCGAGACGCCGGCCAGCACCAGATATTTGCTGGAGGTGTCGAGAAAGGTGAAGCAGACATAGACGCAAAGCATCAAAAGCATCGCCGCGGGCGGCGTTGCGCTGTCGTCTTGAGTTCGGGAAACGGACAAATTCGGGCCGAAAGGAAGCAAAGGCGGAGGCCACACCTTTGCGGCAATCAAAGCATGCCGGCAAGCCAATTGTCTGCCGTGGCCGGACCAAAAGCGGCCGCTGCAACAACGCCGCTGCCTTCAAGCATGCATGCGGGCGCCCTTGGCGATCTTGTCGACGAGCTTTTTCTCACCGCGCATGGCGATGCCGACGATCTTGGCATCGTCCGGCGCGAATTCGGCGAAGACGGTGCGGTTGGCGATGTCGTGCCCGGTCGAAAACATCTCCTGGACATAGGCGGAGGTCGTCACCCCGCGCTCCAAGGCCCGGCGATGGATCGCGCCCAGCGTCGCTGCATCGGCCGATAGGACGATGACCGGCTGGATCGACATCGGGTTGTAGAGGTTGCCGGCGCGGTCGCGATAGGGCTCGCCGATGATCTCGGGGAACTGCGCGACGATGCCGCTGGTCAGGAACGCGGTGACGTTGAGCTTCTGCCACACCGGCAGATCCTCTCTCAGGACAATTGCAATTTTCGTATCGAACACCAAGATTGAACTCCGCGATGGCCCGTGAAGGGCGGGAAAGGTGATGGCGCAGGCTCTAGGCGCAGAAGCAAAGGAAGGTCTTGAACGTTCGTGCGCGGATGCGGCCAATGGCGATCGCATCGTTTCGGCGCCCGGCGGGCTCGGCCTCGAACGCATCGAGGCGCGCTTCCACGGCAATGCCTTCGAGCTGCACCGGCACGACACCTACGCCATCGGCGTGACGCTCAACGGCGTGCAGCGCTTCCATTATCGCGGTGCGCTGCAACACAGCCTGCCCGGCCAGGTGATCGTGCTGCACCCGGACGAGTTGCACGATGGCGGCGCCGGCACGGAAGACGGGCTGCGCTACAGGATCCTCTATCTGGAGCCGTCCCTGCTGCTCGACTGCCTCGGCGGCGAGCCGCTGCCTTTCGTGCGTGACGCCGTTGTCCACGATCCGGCGCTACGGGACACGCTGCTCTCGGCCCTGGCGCCGCTGGACGAAGAGCTCGGCGACCTGTTCGTGGCGGATTTCGTCGCGCAGCTGGCGCAACATCTGAGACGCCATGCCGGAAAGCCGGCAAAGTCAACGTCCAAGGCCGCCTGGCGTGCGGCGGCGCTTGCCCGCGACTATCTTGAGGAAAATGCAGAGCGGCCGGTGCGCTCCGATGAGCTGGAGGCCGTTACGGGGCTCGACCGCTACGCGCTGTCGCGCCATTTTCGCGCCACCTATTCAACCAGCCCGCATCGTTTCCTGTTGATGCGCCGGCTGCAAAAGGCGCGGCGCATGATCGCCGAGGGCGAGTCGCTGGCGGAGATTGCCGCCGGCGCGGGCTTCAGCGACCAGAGCCATTTCAACCGGCATTTCAAGAAGGCGTTCGGCATGACGCCCGGTCGCTGGGCGGCGTTGGTGAAGGGATCGGGGGCGGCGGCCTAGCGGGAAGGCGACGACGCTGCGCGCCAGGCTTACAGCATAACGCTAACGTGGGTGCGTGGAGTGACGATGCTGCGCATCGCGCTTGGATCGCTCGAGACGACGCTTACGCGTCGCTCGTTAACGGGAACGTGGTGCGGTTGAGCGACGACGCTTTGCGTCACGCTTCATCCAACTCCGCGTCGTCGTCGATCAGGACCAGATCTTCGTTCGACAGATTCGCCTCGATGCGGGCGAGCAGCTTGAACAGCGCCTTCTGGTCCTTCTTGTCGAGGCCCCTCAGCGCCTGCTTCTCGGTCTTCTTGACCGACTTCTCGATGGCGCGGATGGTTTCGCGGCCGGATTCGGTGAGAAAGATATGGGCCTGGCGGGCATCGGCGTTGGAGGCGCGCTTCTCGAGGAAACCCTGCGCCTGCAACCGGTTGATGGTCTTGGTGATGGTCGGCGGGCGCACGCCGAGCTTGCCGGCGAGATTGCCGGGGGTCTGGCCGTCCTCGCGGTCGAGCGCCAGCATGATCTGGTCCTGGCCGGCATAGAAACCATGCGCCAGAAGCCGTGCCGCGAGCGCCGTGCGCGCCAGCCTCGCCGCCGAATGCAGCCGGCTCATTGTCGCTGTCTTGTCCGCCTTGGCCATGGTCGTTCCCTCTTCGGCCGAACCGGCGCGGCCAGCATAGAGGCTGGCCGACGGCTGGCAAATGACGATCTCTCAGAATCCGGCTTGCGGAACGCTTTGCCGGCAAGCATTGCGGTGCCCGCGCAGGTGATGCCAGATGTTTATTTCAGTTAGATGACAAACGACTTTTGAACCGGCGAGATTCACAATGGCCTGGCGCGGGCTGCCGCAAGAGGCCCGCCAAGATCCGCCCTCCGCCGCCCTCGACACCATCCTTCCGCTCCGGTCGTACTGCCGAGGCGGGCGGATGGCTGGCCCATCGGTTTGGCGCGTGCAAAAGCGCGGCACCCATCCTATATGAGGCCGACAATCCAAGATTTTCGTGGCCAAGATTTTCGAGGCAAACCATGAGCGATGCACAGACGCAAATCCCCGTAACCGTTCTCACCGGCTATCTCGGCGCGGGCAAGACAACGCTGCTCAACCGCATCCTGTCGGAGAACCACGGCAAGCGCTATGCCGTCATCGTCAACGAGTTCGGCGAGATCGGTATCGACAACGACCTGATCGTCGAATCCGACGAGGAAATCTACGAGATGAACAATGGCTGCGTGTGCTGCACGGTGCGCGGCGACCTGATCCGTGTCGTCGAAGGGCTGATGCGCCGGCCCGGCCGCTTCGACGCCATCGTCGTCGAGACCACGGGTCTCGCCGACCCGGTGCCGGTGGCGCAGACCTTCTTCATGGACGACGACGTTCGCACCAAGACCAAGCTCGACGCGGTGGTCGCGCTGGTCGATGCCAAGCACCTGCCGCTGCGTCTGAAGGATTCCAAGGAAGCCGAGGACCAGATCGCCTTCGCCGACGTGGTGGTGCTGAACAAGACCGACCTCGTCACGCCTGAAGAGCTGGAAAAGGTCGAAGCGACGATCCGCGCCATCAACCCGGCGGCAAAAATCCACCGCACGCAGCGTTCCGGCGTGGCGCTCAACGAAGTGCTCGACCGCGGGGCCTTCGACCTGTCGCGCGCGCTGGAAAACGATCCGCATTTCCTCGACGCGCATGACCACGATCACGACCATGAATGCGGCCCGGATTGCGACCACGACCACCACCATCATGACGGCCACGATCATCATCATCATCACCATGCTTCCGACATCCATGACGTGACGGTGAAGTCGGTATCGCTGCGCGGCGGCGAGATGGACCCCAAGAAATTCTTCCCCTGGATCGAGAAGGTGACCCAGATGGAAGGGCCGAACATCCTGCGGCTGAAGGGCATCATCGCGCTCAAGGGCGACGAGGACCGCTACGTGCTGCAGGGCGTGCACATGATCCTCGAGGGCGACCACCAGCGCCCCTGGAAGGACGGCGAGAAGCATGAGAGCCGGCTGGTCTTCATCGGCCGAGACCTCGACGCCGAGCGGCTCAGGAAGAGCTTCGAAGCCTGTCAGGCGGCTTGATTTCCTGACCTTCAGGCGCTAGCGCTGCCCGTTCTTCCCTTCTCCCCTTGTGGGAGAAGGTGGCCTCGCGAAGCGAGGTCGGATGAGGGGTGCTCCAGCCTGGCGATGACGGCGATCCGTCCAACACCCCTCATCCGTCTTGGCGCAGCGCGCCAATCCACCTTCTCCCACAAGGGGAGAAGGCAAGGTCGCACCTAGAAGCCCGAATGGACCGCCCCCATGCCCACAGTCGCCCCGCTTGATCTCGAAGGCCATTGCGTCGCCGCTGTCTTCCTGAACGACGTGCCGCATTTCGCACTCGCCGACGGTTCAATCCACCGGCTCGACAATGGGCAAAAGACGGTTCAGGCCAATGACGGCTTGCTTGCCGCCTTCCATGACGCAGCCAACGACCGGCTGATCACAGGCGGCGAGGACGGAAAGGTGTTTGCCGTAAAGGCCGGCGGCGAGGTGAGCGAACTAGCCAGCGCCGGCAGAAAGTGGGTCACCAGCGTCGCTGCCGGACCCCAGGGCGCGATTGCCTACGCCTCCGGCAAGACCGCTTTCGTGCGTTTCGCCAACGGCAAGATCAAGGAATTCACCCATCCGCGCTCGGTGGAGGGGCTGGCCTTCTCGCCCAAGGGCATGCGTTTTGGCGTCGCCCGCTACAATGGCGCAACGCTGCATTTCCCGGCGGCCGAGGGCAAGCCTGTCGAGCTCGAATGGGCCGGCGCCCATACCGGCATCACGTTTTCGCCGGACGGCGCTTTTCTCATCACCACCATGCAGGAGAATGCGCTGCATGGCTGGAAGCTCGCCGACGGCAAGCACATGCGCATGTCGGGCTATCCCGGCAAGGTGAAAAGCCTGTCCTGGAGCGTGAAGGGCAAATGGCTGGCAAGCTCGGGCGCGCCGGCGGCGATCGTCTGGCCCTTCGCCAGCAAGGACGGACCGATGGGCAAGGCGCCGCTCGAGCTCGGCACGCGCGGCAACACGATGGTGACCTGCGTCGCCTGCCATCCGAGCCAGGAGGTCACTGCCATCGGCTATGAGGACGGCATGGTGATTGCGGCGCGCTTCGCCGACGCCAAGGAAGTGCTGCTGCGCCGCCCCGGCAAGGGCGCCATCACCTCGATGATGTGGGACAAGGAAGAACGCCGCATCGTGTTCGGAAGTTCGGCCGGCGATTGCGGCGTGATCGACATCACTGCGTAGGCAATAAGGAATAGGCAGTAGGGCTTAGGGACGACGACACCTATTGCCTATTGCCTACTGCCTACTGCCTACTGCCTACTGCCTGATCCAACGTCCGCCCCCACCACGGCCAATTGCAGTTTTGCCAAGCCATGGGCAGAGTGCCGCGCGAAACACAGGGGTTTTCATGCAGGCATCGGACAGTTCCAAGAATTCCATCGGCGGCATCGACATCGCCCGCATCGCCGAGCTGCGCGAGGCGGAGGCGGCCACCTTCCGCAAGGCGCGGCCGAAATCCGAGGCGAAGCTGGGCAACGGCATTGCCGGCTTCCTCGGCGGCGTGCCGATGCACTGGATGACCGACTGGCCAACACCGTTCCCGATCCTGGTTGACGGCGCCAAGGGCGCCACCATCACCGATATCGACGGCAACAGGCTCGACGATTTCTGCCTTGGCGACACCGGTTCGATGCTCGGCCATTCGCCGCCGGCGGTCGCCCGCGCGATCCGCAGGCAGGCCGCTCGAGGCCTAACTTACATGCTGCCGAGCGAGGATGCGCTGGCGATCGGCACCCTCCTGCAGCAGCGTTTCGGCCTGCCCTATTGGCAGATCGCCACCACCGCCACCGACGCCAACCGCTTCGCGCTGCGCATCGCCCGCGCCGTGACAGGACGAGAGAAGATCCTGGTCTTCAATGGTTGCTATCACGGCTCGGTCGACGAGACGATGGTGCGGCTGATCGACGGCAAGCCGGTGAACCGGCCTCCGCAGAGGCCGCTCGAGGCCTTGCGCTGGCTCGGCACCCTCCTGCAGCAGCGTTTCGGCCTGCCCTAAGATCGCCACCACCGCCACCGACGCCAACCGCTTCGCGCTGCGCATCGCCCGCGCCGTGACAGGACGAGAGAAGATCCTGGTCTTCAATGGTTGCTATCACGGCTCGGTCGACGAGACGATGGTGCGGCTGATCGACGGCAAGCCGGTGAACTGGATTGGCTGGCGAATTCGCGATCTCACGCGAGCGACTAGGATCGTCGAGTTCAACGACATCCGAGCTTTGGAGGCAGCGCTTGCGGACCGCGACGTCGCCTGCGTCATCACCGAGCCGGTGCTGACCAATTCCTGCATGGTGCTGCCGGAACCCGGCTTTCACGAAGCGCTGCGGCGCCTGACACGCGCCGCCGGCACGCTGCTGCTGATCGACGAGACGCACACGATTTCGACCGGCCCCGGCGGTTATACCAAGAAGCACGGGCTCGAGCCGGACCTCTTCGTCCTCGGCAAGCCGGTAGCGGGCGGTGTGCCGGCGAGCATCTGGGGCATGAGCGAGGACGTCGCTACGCGCTACGGCTCCTACAACCGGGCGAAGGAGGCCGGCTATTCCGGCATGGGCACGACGCTGTCGGCCAATCCGCTGCAATTCGCGGCGATGCGGGCGACGCTGGAAGAGGTGATGAGCGAGGAGGCTTACGCCCATATGGACCGGCTGGCGCGCCGGCTCGATGCGGGGCTCTCCGCCGTCATCCAGCGAAACAAGCTGCCCTGGCATGTCGCGCGGGTCGGCGCCCGCGTCGAGTTCATCTGCGCGCCAGGACCATTGCGCAATGGCGGGGAGGCGGAAAAGGCACATGCGCCGGAGCTGGAAGCCGCCATCCATGTGGCACTCGTCAATCGCGGCGTGCTGATCGCGCCGTTCCACAACATGATGCTGATCTCGCCGGCAACGACTTCGGCGCAAGTGAGCCGGCTGATCGCCGCCTTCGCCGCGGTTGCGGGCAAGCTTGCGGCGTGAGACAAGCAAACATGGACAATCCGAACGCCGTGACAACTTCGCCTTCCGGCTCGACGCCCGCCGAGGCAAAAGCCTTTCTCGACGCGCAACCCGAGATCGAGGCCTTCGACATCGTGCTCACCGACGCCAACGGCATCGGCCGCGGCAAGATCGTGCGCCGGCATGAGCTGATGGGCATTTTCGAGAACGGCCGACACCTGCCGATCTCGATCCTCGGCCTCGACATTACCGGCGAGGATGTGCACGAGACCGGACTGGTGTGGGACACCGGCGACGGCGATCTGCGCGCATGGCCGATCCCTGGCACGCTGGTGCCGCTCTTCGGCACCAGCCCGCCGCGCGGCCAGGTGCTGATGTCGATGTACCACCTCGATGGCCAGCCGATGACCTCCGACCCGCGGCTGGTGCTGGCAAGGCAGGTGGAATTGCTGGCGGCACGCGGCCTGCATCCGGCTGGCGCCTTCGAACTTGAGTTTTTCCTGCTGTCCAATGAGCGCGACGCGGACGGCAAGGTGCAGCCCGCCCGCGCGGTGCTCGACGGCCGCCGTTCGGCGAAGACCGAAGTCTATTCAGTCGACCATCTGCATGGTATGGAGCCGCTGTTTTCGGACATCTACGCCGCCGCCAAGGCGCAAGGCATTCCGGCAGAAACCATCATTTCCGAATACGCGCCCGGCCAGTACGAGCTGACGCTCAACTACCGCAAGGACGTGATGCGTGCGGCGGACGACCTCGTGATGCTGAAGCGGCTGGTCAGGGCGCAAGCGCGCCGGCACGGCGTCACCGCCTGTTTCATGGCCAAGCCCATCGAGGCCTATGCGGGTTCGGGCATGCATTTCCACGTCTCGCTGCAGGACGATGCCGGCCGCAACGTCTTCACCGAGGCCGCCGGCGAGAAATGGTCGCCGAAACTGCTCAACGCGCTTGGCGGCCTGATCCACACCATGGCGGAATCGATGCTGGTGTTTGCGCCGCACGCCAATTCATGGCGCCGCTTCGTCTCGCAATCCTACGCGCCGGTGGCGCCGACATGGGGCGTCAACAACCGCTCGGTGGCGCTGCGCGTGCCGGCGGGCGATGCCAGAAACCGCCGCATCGAGCACCGGCCGTCAGGCGTCGACGCCAACCCCTATCTGGTGGCGGCGACGGTGCTGGCCGGCATCGTCAAAGGCCTGGATGAAGGTCTGGACCCCGGCCCCGAGACGACCGGGAACGGCTACGAGCAGGCGACGGAAAAATCGGCGATGCCCGCCGACTGGCGCGCCGCGATCGAGGCGGCCAGGGGCTCCGATTTCCTGAAGTCGGCGCTCGGCCCCGATTTGCACCGCACCTTCGTGGCGATCAAGCAGGCCGAATATCTGCGTGTCGCCCGCACCGTCAGCGAGCTGGATTACCATCTTTATCTGCATGAGGTGTGAGCGCTGGCCGATAGGCGGGCGGCGATCACGTTCTGCTGGCAGCAATCAAAAGTTATAGCCAATTGCATTTCTGGAACATATCATGAACAGATGGCTGTGCTTTCCGTCCGCGAGAAGTTGGCGATACTGTCCGACGCCGCCAAATACGACGCTTCCTGCGCGTCCTCCGGCTCGGCGAAGCGCGACTCGCTGAGATCGGGCGGCATCGGTTCGACCGAGGGTTCCGGCATCTGCCATTCCTATGCGCCGGACGGCCGCTGTATCTCGCTCTTGAAAATCCTGCTGACCAATTTCTGCATCTATGGCTGCAGCTATTGCATCAACCGCTCGTCCTCGAATGTGCGGCGCGCCCGCTTCAGCGTCGAGGAGGTGGTGAAGCTCACAATGGATTTCTATCGCCGCAACTATATCGAGGGGCTGTTCCTGTCGTCAGGCGTCATTCGCTCGCCGGACGAGACGATGGGCGAGATGGTCGAAGTGGCGCGCAGGCTCAGGATCGAGGAAAAGTTCGGCGGCTATATTCATCTGAAAACAATTCCGGAGGCGTCGGCCGAGCTGATCGAGAAAGCCGGCCTCTATGCCGACCGATTGTCGATCAATGTCGAATTGCCGACCGACGAGGGCGTGAAGAAACTGGCGCCGGAAAAGAAGCCGGAAGCGATCCGGCTTTCGATGGCGGAGCTGCGCCGCAAGATCGAGGAGAAGGCCGAGCCCACTTTGCAGAGCCGCAGGCGCGAGCGCTTCGCGCCGGGCGGCCAGTCGACGCAGATGATCGTCGGCGCCGACAAGACGTCCGATGACGGCATCCTGCGTGCCAGCGCCCGGCTTTACGGCAGCTATCACCTCAGACGCGTCTATTACTCCGCCTTCAGCCCGATCCCGGATTCGTCGTCGTCCCTGCCATTGCAGAAACCGCCGCTGATACGCGAGCACCGGCTCTATCAGGCCGACTGGCTGATGCGCTTCTACGGCTTCTCGCAACCGGAGATCCTCGCCGGCAGCAATGACGGCATGCTCGACCTTGCCATCGACCCCAAGCTCGCCTGGGCGCTGCGCAACCGGGGCCGCTTTCCGGTCGACGTCAACCGCGCCGAGCGAGAAGCGCTGCTGCGCGTTCCCGGCCTCGGCACTAAGGTCATCGACCGGATCATCGAGACACGCCGCCACCGCCGGCTGCGGCTCGAGGATGTCGGCCGGCTCTGTCATTCGGTCGCCAAGGTGCGGCCTTTCATCGTCGCGGAAGGCTGGTCGCCGGGCGCGTTGACCGACAAGGCCGGTTTGCGCCAGGAGATCACCCGCTCCTGCGAGCAGCTATCGCTGTTCTGACCATGGCGAGAACCCAGCTCAACCTCGCCGCTCATGTCGTCCGGCTCGGCAGCCAGACCGATTTCGCCGGCTGGCGGGATGCCGCGCGCCGGCTGGCGACGAACGATATTCCGCCGGAAGATGTTGCGTGGCAGGTCGAACCGGATCGCGAAGGTGGCGCCAGCGATTTGCCGCCTGCGCAAGCCGATGCGCGGCTGGTCGTGCCGCGCGACTTCATCGAGCGCGCCGAGACGGTGATCTGCCATTCCGATCCGGAGCGCTTCAGCTTTCTCTACCGGCTGCTCTGGCGGTTGCGTTCCGAGCCGAAGCTGCTTTCGATCGCGACCGATCCCGACATCCGGCGGCTGGAGGCGATGGAGAAGGCGGTGCACCGCGACATTCACAAGATGCGCGCCTTCGTGCGTTTCCGGAAAATCGGCGAAGGCGGGGACGAGCGTTATGTCGCGTGGTTCGAGCCCGACCATTTCATCGTTGAGCGCAATGCCGATTTCTTCGTGCGCCGTTTCACCGGCATGCGCTGGACGATCCTGACCCCGCATGCCTCTGCCGACTGGGACGGTGAGCGGTTGGCGATCGGCCCAGGCGCGGCCAAGCGCGACGCGCCGGCGGAAGACGATGCCGAGGCGCTGTGGCGGACCTATTTCGAAAACATCTTCAACCCGGCCCGCCTTAAGGTGAAGGCGATGCAGAGAGAGATGCCGAAAAAATATTGGCGGAACCTTCCCGAGGTCTCGCTCATTCCAGATCTGATAGCAGGAGCGGACAAAGCCGCGTCAGAGATGATCGACCGGATGCCAACCAGCCCAGCACCGCATCACGCCAAGGTGAAGGCCAAGCACTGGCCTACGCCCGAGCCGTCCGATGTGGTGGCGCCAGAGGCCGAGGATATTCCGGGGCTGCGCGAGGAGGCGAAAGGCTGCCGCCGTTGCCCGCTCTGGCGCGATGCGACGCAGACCGTCTTCGGCGAGGGACCGGAGAATGCCGATGTGGTCTTCGTCGGCGAGCAGCCCGGCGACCAGGAGGATCTGGCCGGCAAGCCGTTCGTCGGTCCGGCGGGCAAGGTGTTCGACAGCATCCTGGACGATGCGGCGATAGACCGCCGCAAGGTCTATGTGACCAATGCGGTCAAACACTTCAAATTCGAGCCGCGTGGCAAGCGGCGCATCCACTCAAAACCCAATGCCGGCGAGATCCAGGCCTGCCGCTGGTGGCTGGACAAGGAGCTCGATCTCGTCAAGCCGAACCTCGTCGTGGCGCTCGGCGCGACGGCGGCGCAGTCGCTGCTCGGCAAGGCGGTGCCGATCACCAAGATGCGCGGCGACGTGATCGAACGCGAGGACGGCTTGCGCGTGTTTCTCACCATCCACCCGTCCTTCATCCTGCGCATCCGCGATCAGGAGGACAAGGAGGCCGAGAAGGAGCGGTTCTTGCAGGATATGAGAAAGGTGAAGCAGCTGATGGCTGCTTAGGCAGCATTGAGATTCAGGTGAGGCCGGCCTGCAAATGGCGGCTTCCTGCGCTTCCGGTGCTCACATACCCAAAGTACGCTCCGCTCCGGTTCTCGGAATCGACCATTTTCGACTCGGCCTGACCTGAATCTCAACACGGCCTATTGGTCGAGCTATCTGATCAAAATCGCCCTCAGATCATTGACGTTCGTGCCGGTAGGCCCCGGCACGAACAGATCCCCGACCGCGTTGAAGGCCGTCCAGGCATTGTTGCCGGCGAGCATCGCCTTGGCATCGACGCCTTCAGCGCGCATCCGCGCCACGGTCGAGGCGTCGGCGAAGGCGCCGGCATTGTTCTCCGAGCCGTCTATGCCGTCCGTATCGGCGGCCAGGGCATGGATGCCGTTCACGCCCTCAATGCCGATGGCGAAGGCGAGCAGGAACTCGGAATTGCGGCCGCCCTTGCCCTTGGCGCGGAGTGTAACGGTGGTCTCGCCGCCGGACAGGATCAGCACAGGTTTGGCGAAGGGGCGATTGCGGGTCGCAACCTCGCGGGCGATCGCGGCATGCACGCCGCCGACCTCGCGCGCCTCACCTTCGATGGCATCCGACAGGATGACGGCCTCGATGCCTTGCCGCTTTGCTTCGGCGGCCGCGGCTTCCAGCGATACGCCGGCCGAGGCGGTCAGGTGAACTTCGTTGCCGGCGAAGCGCGGATCGTCGGGGCGCGGCGCATCGGCGGCCGGGGACTGGATATGCGCCATGACCGAGGCCGGCAGCTTCATGCCATAGGCGGCGATCGAGGCCAGCGCGTCCTCGCGGCTGCCGGTGTCGGGAACAGTCGGGCCCGAGGCAACCAGCGCCGGATTGTCGCCGGGGATGTCGGAGACGACCAGCGACACGACTCTCGCCGGATGCGCGGCGGCGGCTAGGCGTCCGCCCTTGATGGTCGAGACATGCTTGCGGATGGTGTTCATCGCCGCGATCGGCGCGCCGGAGGCAAGCAGCGCCTCGTTGACGGCAATCTCGTCGGCCAAGGTCATACCGGGAGCGGGCGACGGCAGCAGGGCCGAGCCGCCACCGGAGATCAGCGCCACCACCAGATCGTCAGCGGTCAAGCCCCGCACCTTCTCCAACAGCCGGCGCGAGGCTTCGAGGCCGGCGGCATCCGGCACCGGATGCGCCGCCTCGATGATCTCGATGCGCTCGCATCTGGCGCCATAGCCGTAGCGGGTGACGACAAGGCCGTCGATCGGACCGTCCCAGACCTTCTCGAAGGCTGCGGCCATCTGCGCCGAGCCTTTTCCCGCGCCGATGACGATGGTGCGGCCCTTCGGCTTTGCCGGCAAATGATTACGAATCGTCTTTTCCGGATCGGCGGCAGCGACGGCGGCGTTGAAGATCGATGTGAGGAAGCTTTTCGGGTCGGTCATTTTTCTTCCGGCGGCAGCGCGAGCCCGCTCGCATCGATGCCAAGATGGGCGCAGAGCACGTCGACGACGACGCCATGGTCCTCGCGCTCCGGCAGGCCCGAAACGGCGATGACGCCGATGACGCCGGCGCCGTTGACGGTGACCGGGAAACCGCCGCCCGCGAGCACATAATCGGCAATGTCCAGGCCTTCGCCGATCTTGAAGGTGCGGTCGGGGCGCTGCTGTTCCAGCACGAGGCGATAGGTGCTTCTCAGATAACGCTTCACGACATTGATCTTGCGCCGCGCCCAGTCGGGATTGGAGGCGTTGGAGCCAGGCATCGCGGCATAGAAGAGCGGCCGGTCGAAGGTCCTGATGTCGACGATAATCGGCAGATCTTCCTTCAGAGCCCGGTCCCTGATGGCAGAGCCGATCTTGAAGGCGACAGCCTCATCGAAGGCCGGGAAGACCAGCGTGGCTTCCTGTTTCTTGATCAGAGCGATGTCGTCGGCGGTGGCCATAGCGTTTCCCTGTCAAATGTCGACGCACGCTTTGGCCGATGGCTGACGCGGGGTCAAGCGACCGCACATTTAAGCTATGCGACAATCGCGCTCTTTGCCGGCCGGCCCGCCACATAGACCTCGCGCACGGCGCGGTCGTCGCCCAGCGTCTGCAAGAGGAACAGCTCCTCGGCCAGCGTCTCGACCGTCTCCATCCTGAGCCGCATGCCAGGCGTCGCATGGGCATCGAGAACGACTATATCGGCATCGGTGCCTTCCTCCAGCGTGCCGACCTTGTCTGACACGGAAAGCGCCTGGGCGTTGCCGCGGGTCAGTTGCCAGAAGGACTGGAAGGGGTTGAGCTTCTCGCCATTCAGCGCGATCACCTTGTAGCCTTCGTCCATGGTGCGCAGCATCGAATAGTTGGTACCGCCGCCGACATCGGTGGCGGCGGCGATCCTGAGCGGCTTCTCGCGCCGGCGGTAGCGCTGATAGTCGAACAGGCCGGAGCCGAGGAACAGATTGGAGGTCGGGCAGAACACCGCGACCGAGCCCGACTGCGACAGCGCATCCGCCTCGCGCTCCGACAGATGGATGCAATGGCCGAACAGGCTCTTTTTGCCGAGCAGGCCGTAATGCTCATAGACGTCGGTGTAATCACGCGACCAGGGATAGAGCTCCTGGGTGAAGGCGATCTCGGCGTCGTTCTCCGACAAATGCGTCTGCATGTGGAGATCGGGATATTCGCGGCAGAGCGCGCCGGCCATCTCCATCTGCTCGGGCGTCGACGTGATGGCGAAGCGAGGCGTGATGGCATAGAGCTGGCGGCCCTTGCCGTGCCATTCGGCGATCAGCGCCTTGGTATCGTCATAGCCGGTCTGCGGCGTGTCGAGCACGCCGTCCGGCGCGTTGCGATCCATCATCACCTTGCCGGCGATGTTGAGCATGTTGCGCTCATGCGACTCGGCGAAGAAGGCTTCGGCCGAGGATTTGTGCACCGAGCAATAGGCCACGACCGTCGTCGTGCCCTGGCGCAACATCTCGTCGAGGAAGAGCCTGGCGATGCGGCGGCCATGCTGCGCGTTCTGGAACTTCGATTCCTCCGGAAAGGTGTATTTGTTCAGCCAGTCGAGCAGCTCGGCGCCGTAAGAGGCGATGATCTGCATTTGCGGCACATGCACATGCGCGTCGAGGAAGCCCGGCAGGACCAGGTGCGGACGATGGTCGATCGTCTCGACGCCGGCGCCCGCCTTCTTCAAGACCTCCGCATAGGGACCGGCAGCAGCGATCTTGCCGTTGTCGATCAGCAGGGCGCCGTCTTCCTCGTAGCGCCAGGCGGAATGGTCGTCGATCGTTTCGGGCCAACGCAGGAAGGAGAGCGTGCGGCCGCGCAGAATTTTCGCTGTCATGCTTTACTTTCCGGCGCCTTCGAACCAGGCGACCAGAAGGGCCCTTTCCTGGTCGGTGATCTGGGTGACGTTCGCGGGCGGCATGGCATGCGCCCGGCCGGCCTGGATATAGATCTCGCGCGCATGCTCGGCGATGCGCTCGTCGGTGTCGAGCAGCACGCCCTTCGGCGCATGGTAGATGCCTTCATAGACCGGCGCTTCCGTGTGGCACATGGAGCAGCGGCCGAGCACGGTGTCGCGCACGGCCGGGAAATGAGCGGAAGCCATATAGACCTGCGCGGCGGCGGAGGCGGCGGAGGTCTTCGGCTCGCCGGTCAGCACCTTCGGCACGGTCGACAGCCAGATGATGATCATGAACAGCACGGCGGCGCCCAGCCAGGTCCAGGTCGGGTTGCCCTTCCTTGCATGCACGGTGTTGAAATAGTGCCGGACCAGCACGCCGATGATGAAGACCAGCGAGGCGATGACCCAGTTGAACTCAGTGCCGAAGGCCAGCGGGTAATGGTTCGACAGCATCAGGAACAGGACGGGCAAGGTCAGGTAATTGTTGTGCAGCGAGCGCTGCTTGGCGATCTTGCCGTATTTCGGATCCGGCTTGCGGCCGGCAATGAGATCGGCGACGACGATCTTCTGGTTGGGGATGATGACCATGAAGACGTTGGCCGACATGATCGTGGCGGTGATGGCGCCGAGGTGCAGGAAGGCGGCGCGGCCGGTGAAGAGATGCGTCAGCCCCCAGGCGATGAAGACCAGCACGCAGTAGAGCACCAGCATCAGCCCGGTGTCGCTCTTGCCGAGCGGCGACCGGCAGAGCAGGTCATAGACGATCCAGCCGACGCCGATCGTGGCAAGCGACAAGAGGATGCCGACCGGCACCGAGATGTTGAGCACGTTGGGGTCGATCAGGAAGAGGTCGGCGCCGGCATAATAGACCACGCAGAGCATGGCGAAGCCCGACAGCCAGGTGGCGTAGGATTCCCATTTGAACCAGGTGAGGTGCTCCGGCATCTCGGCCGGGGCCACCAGATACTTCTGGATATGGTAGAAGCCGCCGCCATGCACCTGCCACTCCTCGCCGAAGGCGCCGGCGGGCAGGCCCGGACGCTGGCGCAAGCCGAGGTCGAGCGCGACGAAATAGAAGGACGAGCCGATCCAGGCGATGCCGGTGATGACATGCAGCCAGCGGACCGCAAAACTCAGCCAGTCCCAGAAAATCGCGAAATCAGTCATTGCACTCGTCCCTGCCGATGAGAGCGACTTTACGGTCTGGCGCGCAAACGAAAAGAGGCGAGGTGCGCGATGACTTTCAAAAAAAAATAAAAAATACTAGGGTTGCCCCGCGCCGCCTTTGAGACCCACGCATGGCCTATCTCGACAACATCGCCGTCTTCGTCCGTGTCGTCGAGCTCGGCAATCTGTCGGCGGCGGGGCGCGACATGCGCATTTCGCCGGCCGTCGCCTCCAACCGCATCAAGGAACTGGAAAAACATCTGGGCGTCCGGCTGTTCAACCGCACGACCAGGCAGCTGATGCCGACTGAGCACGGCACGGTGTTCTACACCGGTGCCAAGCAGGTGCTGGATGCGATCACCGAGGCGGAAGCCGCGGTCGCGGCCCTTTCCGGCCAGCCGCGCGGCACCATCAGGGTGACGGCGCCGCTCGGCCTCGGCCGCCGGCTCATCGCGTCCGGCATACCGGACTTCCACGACAAGTACCCCGATATCGAGGTGCGGCTGAGGCTCTCCGACCACAATGTCGACATCATGAAGGAAGGCATCGACGTCGCCTTCCGCCTCGGCATCATCGAGGATTCCAGCCTCAGGATGCGCGGCATCATGGAATGCGAGCGCGTGCTGGTGGCCGCGCCGAAATATCTGGAAGCGCGAGGAGAACCCACCGAGCCGCAGGAACTGGTCGGCAGGAAGCATGATTGCCTGATGCTGCGCTATGCCGGCGCGCGCGAATTCGTCTGGACGCTGCAGACGCCGGGCGGCGTGCAGAAATTCGAGGTGCACGGCCCTTACGACACCGACGACGGCGACGTGCTGACCGGCTGGGCGCTCTCGGGGCGCGGCATCATCAACAAGCCGCGTTTCGAGGTGGAGCCGTTCATCCGCGACCGGCGGCTGAAGGTGATCCTGCCTCAGACGCCGCCGACACCGGTGCAATTCGCAGCCGTCTATCCGCATAAGAAGCTGCAGGATCCAAAGGTGCGGCTGCTGCTCGACTTCATGGCCGAGCGCTGCCAGCGGCTGATCAAGGATATTCTGGCGGGCAAGTAGGGACCGGCGGCGTTGCGTGTTTCGGGTTGGCCGAAGCCTCCGTAATCTCGTCATCCACGGGCGGAGCGACGCGAAGCGGCGCGTAGACCCGTGGATCCATGCCGTGACTTTGATCGTAGGCGCTGCGGAGCAGAATTCTGCACCGTTGGTGACGCTTGGAGGTCACGGATGGATTCTGGTCTGCGCCGCGTCGCTTCGCTCCTTGCCCCGCCATAGAATGACGACGTGACGGGCGCCTCGGCTAACCACTGAAGTATGCGACCCGCAACGCAACACCAATTCGTCAGGACCTCGCCGCTATACGACGACTGGCGGGCACGTGGCAGCCTCATCCATACTCGGTCCCGTTGCCTTATGCGACGACGAGCCTAGGTTGGTAGCGACATCGCTGGCAGCCGAAGGGCCGCACTATGCATCTCGCCGTTTCGCTCAACATCGCAGCCACAGGACAAGACGTCCTGGACTTCGGCCAGATCAGTGCCTTCGTGCGGAACCTGGAAGCGGCGGGCGTCGATATGGTCATCATTTCCGACTCCGCCGATGCGCCGTCCACCAGTCCGTTCGAAGCGACCACGCTGCTGGCCGCGCTGGCCACGATGACGGAGAGGATCGGCCTTGTCGCCAGCGCCTCGACGCTCGCGCACCAGCCCTACAATCTGGCGCGCCGCTTTGCTTCGCTGGACATCATCAGCCATGGCCGTGTCGGCTGGAATGCAACGCTGAGGCAAAACCCGCGCGAGGCGGCGAATTTCAGCCGACCCGAGGGCTTTTCGGACGATGATTTCCGCCGCCGCGCTGAAGAGTATATCGGCATCGTCCAGGGACTATGGCGAGGCTGGGACGCGGACGCCCTGCTGTTCGACAAGGTGGGCGGCCGGTTCCACGATCCCGACAAGATGCATGTTCTCGACCATAAGGGCGAGTTCTTCTCGGTCCGCGGGCCGCTCAATGTCGCGCGCTCGCCGCAGGACGCTCCTGTGCTGGTCATGTCTAGCCCGGCTGAGGCTGACCGTGAGTTTGCAAGCCGTGTCGCCGACGTCGTTCTGATTGGCGAGCGATCGTTGGAAAATGCGAAAGCCGTTTGCGAAGAGCTGAGGCACTTTGCGCGTGGGGTCGGTCGCCAGCCAGGTACGCCTAAGCTACTGGTGACCGCCGCCGCTGGGTCCGAGCTTGGCGCTGACCAATTCGCAGTGTTGCACGCGTCGAGTGGCTGTGACGGGATCAATCTCACGTTGCCGGCTGACCTTCGCGCGCTCGATGACTTTACCGGTCGGCTTTTGCCGGAACTGGCCGGAGCGGGCCGTCAGCATGGCCCCTTGCGTGGGCATCGCGGATTGGGAGGCGCACAATGAGCGCGCGCCAGATGAAGCTTGGCCTGTTCCTGTGGGCGACCGGCCACCATATCGCTGCCTGGCGCCATCCGGATGCACATGTGACGGCCGGCATCGACATCGACCACTACATACAGCTCGCCCGCACGGCCGAAGCGGCGAAGTTCGACATGGTGTTCTGCGAGGACGCGGCCGGCCTGCGCGAGGCCAATGTCCGGATCGCCAGCCAGACGTCGCGCTCGATCGGCTTCGAGCCGATCAGCCTGCTTTCGGCGCTTGCCGTTCAGACCGAGCGTATCGGCCTCGTGTCGACGGCATCGACCAGCTACAACGAGCCCTACGGACTGGCGCGCATGTTCGCCTCGCTCGACAATCTGAGCGGCGGGCGCGCCGGCTGGAACCTCGTCACCTCGGCAAGCCCCATCGAGGCCGCGAATTTCGGCGCGACCGGCTTGCGGCCGCATGCGGACCGTTACGCGCGGGCGCGCGAATTCGCAACGGTGATCACCGGGCTGTGGAACCGGCGCGCAGCCGGCCATGACGGCGAAAGCTTTTCGGTGCGCGACCCGCTCGACATTCCGCCCTCGCCGCAAGGGACGCCGGTGATGGTGCAGGCCGGGGCATCGGACGACGGCAAGGACCTTGCCGCGCGCAACGCCGATGTCGTGTTTTCGGCGGCGCAGACCTTCGAGGAAGCCAAGGCCTTCTATGACGACCTCAAAGGCCGGCTCGCCGCTTACGGACGCCAGCCGGACGATATGAAGATCATGCCCGGCGTGGCGCCGATCGTCGCAGAGACGAAAGCCGAGGCACAGGCGAAATACGACGCGCTCCAGGAATTGATCCCCGACGATGTCGGCGTGGCGCTGCTCTCCAGCTATCTCAGCATCGCCGACCTCTGGCGCTATCCGATCGACGGGCCGCTACCCGAACTGCCGGAGAGCGAAGGCATGAAGAGCCGGCAGGCGCTGGTCATCGAGCAGGCGCGCCGCGACGGGCTCTCGATCCGCGAGCTGGCGCGTTACTTTGCCGGCGCACGCGGCCATTGGCGTGTGGTCGGCACAGCTGGAGAGATCGCCGACGAGTTGCAGGCCCGCTTCGAAGGTGGCGCCGCCGACGGTTTCAACGTGATGCCGTCCTGGTTCCCGGGCGAGCTCGACGCCTTCGCGACGCTGGTGGTGCCGGAGCTGCAGCGGCGTGGCCTGTTCCGCAAGGACTATGACGGCCGCACACTGCGCGAGCATCTCGGCCTGAAGCGGCCGGCCCAGGGTTCATAGTTTTCGCAATTAGGGAAGGAAAAGCGCGGCGCACTTTTCCTGGAATTGCTTCAGCTTAATCCATCAGCCGCGCCGTCCCGGAGACCCTGATCGAGCTACCGGGCGCCGGCGGAATATCGGCATGGAGGCGCGAGCGCATGCCCATGTCCTCGCCTTGGACGATGTCGATGGCGCTGCCATGCGGCCAGCCGAGATCGCGCAGATAGCCGGCAAAAGCCGCGGTCGCGGCGCCGGTGGCCGGGTCCTCATAAACGCCGCCTGAGGCGAAGGGATTGCGCGTGTGGAAGAGGCGCGGCGTCTCGGCATAGGCGAGCAGGATCGTGACCAGGCCTTCGCGCCGCATGAAGGGCTGGCCTTCCTTCAAATCATAGGCCATGGTGGCCAGCGCCTCGCGCGACTTCAGCGCCAGCACGAGGTGATCGGCGCCGCCATGGATGAGGGCCGGTGGAATGGCGGGATCGAGATCATCCGGCTCATAGCCAAACACGGCGAGGGCTTCGCCGACCAGTTCCGACGAAGCCGGCCCGCTGCGCGTCGGCGGCGACTGCAAGGCGGCGGCAAAGTTGGCGCCTTCGCGAAACCCTTCGACGGTGATGTCGGCCTGGTTGAGGTTCAGCCTGAAAATGCCGTCGCCGAATTTCCTGACCAGCGCCGCGCCGAGTGCGATCGTGGCGTGGCCGCAGAACGGCACTTCCGACTCCGGCGAAAAATAGCGCACGCGCCAGCTTTCGCCCTCAGGCGCGGCGAAGGCGGTTTCCGAGAAGCCGACTTCGGCCGCGACGCGCTGCATGTCGGCCGCATCCGGCAGGGCCTCGCCGATCACCACGCCGGCGGGATTGCCGCCGGTGCCGCCATCCGAAAAGGCAGCGATCTTCAATACATCCATGGTCCTGTGGCCTCGTTGTCCCTGAGGCGCAACAAACACGTTTCGGACCGTTTTGGGAAATGAAGAAAACGGCGAGCAGAGGTGAGCGCCATTCACATCTACGATCGGGTGGTGAGCTTCAATCCAATGCGGAACGAAATTCGACCCATCGCCGTTTTGACGGCTGGCGGTCGGCCGGGCCGCCTTCAGCTCTCAGCATCAGTCCAGCGCGACAGGAGACGACCATGGACGCCATCGTCACCAAGAACGACCTCAAATCCGATGCCAAGAAGGAATCGATCGATCTGCTCAACGCCAGGCTTGCCGACGCCATCGACCTGGCGCTGATCACCAAGCAGGCGCACTGGAACGTCAAGGGTCCGCAATTCATCGCCATCCATGAGATGCTGGACGAATTCCGCGAGGAGATCGACGGCCATGTCGACATTATCGCCGAGCGAGCCGTGCAGCTCGGCGGCACCGCGCACGGCACCTCGCAGGATGTGTCGAAGGCGACTAGGCTGAAGCCCTATCCGACCGACATCCACAAGACCAAGGATCATCTGGCGGCGCTGATCGACCGCTATGCCACGGCGGCGCAGCTGACGCGCGAGGCAATCGACGAGGCGGACGACGCCGGCGATGCCGACACCGCCGATATCTTCACCGCCTATTCGCGCTCGCTCGACAAATTGCTCTGGTTCCTGGAAGCGCACACGCAGGAAAAGGAATAACCCGGCGGTTGCCGGCTGGCTGGATCAGCCGGCCACCACCTTTTCAGCGCTGGCAGAGCCTGCCGCTTCGACGGCATGCGAGACCAGCGCCGTCATGATCTCGGCGGCCGCAAGCGCTGCAATCACCGACGGGCGCTTGTCCTTCACCGCATTGCCCCCGATCGGCGAGACAAGGCGGTTGAACTCGGCTTCGCTCCCTTCAGCCGATTTCAGGAACCAGCTCCTGAAAGTTGCCTTCTTGGTCTTGGAGCCGATCATGCCGACATAGGCGGTGTCGTCGCGCTTCAGCGCCTCAGCGACGATCAGGAAATCCAGCGCATGGTCGTGGGTCAGGATGGCGAAGGCCGATCCTGCAGGCGCCTCGCGCACCACGGCTTCGGGCATCGGCGTCAGCCGCGTTTCCACGGTTTCCGGCATGCCTTCCAATGCCTCGGATCGGGTTTCGACGACGACGACGTGGATCGGCAGCAGCGCCAGCGACGCGGCCAGCGCCTGGCCGACATGGCCGCCGCCGAACAGATAGACATGCGGGAGATGCGCTTCCTCGGCTTCGGCCTTGGCGATCAATTGCTGTTCCAGCGAAGCATCGACGAGACGGATCGACACCTCGACGCAGCCGCCGCAGCATTGGCCGATTTCCGGCCCGAGCGGGATGTCGAGCGTGGCCCAAGTTTCGTCGACCTCGATGCGGGCTTCACTGGCCGGAGATCGCGGTCCGGGCCCTCCGCCAAGCATCTGGCGCGCCTTGTCGACCGCCATATATTCGAGCTGACCGCCGCCGATGGTGCCGAGAATGGCCGATGCCGAGACAAGCATGAAGGCGCCGGCCTCGCGCGGTGTCGAGCCTTTCGTGGCCGCCACCTCGACGAGGGCGACCCGGCCAGCCTGGCCGAAAAACGCCCTCAGGCTTTGCACTCGAGAATTCATCGTCTGCATTTCCATCCTGGAAATATAGCGTTTTGCGCCTCGATTTGCACGTTTAGGCAGATTCAGGCCGGCTTTGCTGCCTCCCGCTTCAATCTCTCGATCGCCATCAGCACCCGTTCCGGCGTTGCCGGCGCATCGAGGCGCGGGCAGATCTTGTGGCCGGCGACGCTCGCGACCGCGTCGGACAGCGCATGCAGCACCGACATGCCGTGCGGCAGCGGCGGCTCGCCGACGGCCTTGGAGCGATGGATGGTCGGCTCGTAGGCCGACGACCAGTCGGTGAGCTTCACGTTGAAGATCTTTGGACGGTCGGAGGCGAGCGGGATCTTGTAGGTCGACGGCGCATGCGTGCGCAGCCGGCCGCTGTCGTCCCACCAAAGCTCTTCCGTCGTCAGCCAGCCCATGCCCTGGATGAAGCCACCCTCGACCTGGCCGAGGTCGATCGCCCGGTTCAGCGAGCGACCGGCGTCGTGCAGGATGTCGGTGCGCTCGACGACATATTCGCCGGTCAGCGTGTCGACCGAGACCTCCGAGCAGGCCGCGCCATAGGCATAATAGTAAAAGGCACGACCGCGGCCCTTGCTGCGGTCCCAATGGATCTTCGGCGTCTTGTAGAAACCGGCAGCCGACAATTGGATGCGGTTGATATAGGCCTGCCTGACCAGATCGTTGAAGGCTACTTCCTGGTTGCCGATGCGCACTCGATTGGGCAGGAACACGATCTGGTCGTGTGGCACCTGGTATTTATCCGCCGCGAAATCGGTCAGCCGCTTGCGGATCTGGCGGGCGGCGTCCTGTGCCGCCATGCCGTTGAGGTCGGCGCCGGAGGAGGCTGCCGTCGGCGAGGTGTTCGGCACCTTGGCGGTGGTGGTGGCGGTGATCTTGACCCGGTCGAGATCGATCTGGAACTCTTCCGCCACGACCTGCGCCACCTTGAGATGCAGGCCCTGGCCCATCTCTGTGCCGCCATGGTTCATGTGCACCGAGCCGTCGGCATAGACATGCACCAGGGCGCCGGCCTGGTTGGCCTCGGTCTTGGTGAAGGAGATGCCGAACTTGACCGGCGTCAGCGCCAGGCCGCGCTTGATGAAGCGGCTGTTGTTGTTGAAGGCGCTGATCTCGCGGCGGCGCCGTGCGTAATTCGCGCTTTCCTCCAGCTCGGCCACGATGCGCTGGATGATGCAGTCCTCGACCTTCTGGTGATAGGGCGTGACACTGCGCTCGCCGATCGCCTCCATCGGGTCATAGAAATTGAGCTTGCGGATCTCGAGCGGGTCCTTGCCGACGGCGAAGGCCACCTCGTCGATGACACGCTCGGCGCCGACCATGCCCTGCGGGCCGCCGAAGCCGCGGAAGGCGGTATTGGAGACGGTGTTGGTATAGAGCGGCGCCGACTTGGCATGCACCGCCGGATAGAAATAGGCGTTGTCGCAGTGGAACAGGGCGCGGTCGCCGACCGGACCGGACAGGTCGGCGGAAAAGCCGCAGCGCAGCGCATAGGTGAAGTCGATGCCGAGGATGTTGCCCTCGTCGTCGAAGCCGACTTCATAGTCGATGGCGAAATCATGCCGCTTGCCGGTGGCGGTCATATCTTCATCGCGGTCGAGCCTGATCTTGACGGCGCGCTTGAGCTTCTTGGCGGCGATCGCGGCAATTGCCGCGCATTGATTGGCTTGGGTTTCCTTGCCGCCGAAGCCGCCGCCCATGCGGCGCACTTCGACCGTCACCGCATGGCTCGGCACGCCGAGCGTATGAGCGACCAGATGCTGCGTCTCGCTCGGCCCCTGTGTCGAGCAATAGACGATCACCTCGTCGTCCTCACCGGGGATGGCCAGCGAGACCTGGCCTTCCAGATAGAAATGGTCCTGGCCGCCGAGCCACATGCGGTTCTTGACGCGGCGGGGCGCCGCCGCGATCGCCGCGGCCGCATCGCCGCGCTTGAGGATCAGCGGCGTGGTGACCTGCTTGTCCTTGACGGGATCGAGATCCCAGATGTCGATGACGGCCGGAAGCTCGTCATACTCGATCTTGGCCAGCCGCGCGGCGCGGCGTGCCTCCTCGCGTGTTTCGGCAACCACGGCGAAGATCGGCTGCCCGTAAAACTCGACCTTGCCTTCGGCGAGCACCGGATCGTCATGCATGTTGCTCGGCGAGATATCGTTCTCGCCGGGTATATCGCCATAGGTCAGCACATCGACGACGCCCGGCGCCGAGCGCACGGCTGACAGGTCGAGGCTCTTCAGGGTGCCGTGCGCGATCTTGGAGAGGCCGAGGCCGATATGCAGCGTGCCGGCCGGCTCAGGCATGTCGTCGATATAGACGGCGGTGCCGCTGACATGCTTGTGCGCGGAATCGTGCCGTTGCTCGGTGGCGACGCCGCCGACAATCTTCTCGGCTTTGAGATTGGCTGGAGCGTGCTTGTTCATCAGGCCGCCTCGTTGCGCGAGATCTGGAACGGCGCCTTCGTTCCGGTCGTCTCGATATAGAAGCGCAGCAGAAGGTTCCTCGCCGCCAGCGCCCGGTATTCGGCGGTCGCGCGCATGTCGGTCAAGGGCGTGAAATCCTCGGCATATTCGGCCATGGCGGCCTCCACCGTCGCTTCGTTCCAGGCCTTGCCGATAAGCGCCTTCTCGACCGCGGTGGCGCGCTTCGGCGTCGCCGCCATGCCGCCATAAGCGATGCGGATGTCGGCCACCGTGCCGTCCGTGGCCAAGGTCAAATAGAACGCGCCGAGTGTCGCGGTGATATCCTCGTCCCGGCGCTTGGTGACCTTGTAGACAGCAAATTTGGTTCCCGGTGCGGGCACCGGAACATGCACTGCTTCGACGAACTCGCCGGGCTGACGGTCCTGCTTGCCATAGGCGATGAAGAAGGTTTCGAGCGGGATGGTGCGGCGGGCCTTGCCCTTGCGAAGCGTGAGCTGCGCGCCGAGCGCGATCAGCGGCGGCGGCGTGTCGCCGATCGGCGAGCCGTTGGCGATGTTGCCACCGATGGTGCCCATATTGCGCACCTGCTCGCCGCCGATGCGATCGACCAGCGGCCCCAAAGCCGGGATGCGCTTCGTGAGCGTTTCGAAGGCCTCGCTATAGGTGACGCCGGCGCCGATGGTGATCACGCCATCCTTCTCCGACATCGTACGCAGGCCCTCGAGCCCGCCGATGAAGATCGCCGGCGAGATGTCGCGCATCTGCTTGGTGACCCACAGCCCGACATCGGTCGAGCCGGCGACGATGGTGGCGCCAGGCTCCGTCTCGAGCACGGCGGCGAAATCGTCGACATCGGCCGGCACGATCAGCCGCCGCTTGCCCGAGCCGACCTCGACCCTGGCGCCGTCGCGCAGCGCTTCCAGCCGCGCAGTAATGTCCTTGCGCTCCAACGCCAGCGGATCCTTAGCCGCCTTGCCGTAGCTCGAAATGGCATGCGCGGCGCGCATGATCGCCTCATAGCCGGTGCAGCGGCAGAGATTGCCCTGTAGCGCCTTTTCGATCGCGGCGTTGGACGGATCGGGCGTCTTCATCCAGAGCCCATAGAGCGACATGACGAAACCCGGCGTGCAGAAGCCGCATTGCGGGCCGTGGAAATCGACCATCGCCTGCTGCACGGGGTGCAACTTGCCCGGCTCGCCGCGCAGATGCTCCACGGTGACGACATGGGTGCCGTCGAGCGAGCCCATGAAGCGGATGCAGGCATTCACGCTTTCATACACAAGCCCTTCGGCGGAGAGCTTGCCGACCAGCACCGTGCAGGCGCCGCAGTCGCCCTCGGCGCAGCCTTCCTTGGTGCCGCGCAGCGAGCGGTTGAGCCGCAGCCAGTCGAGCAGGGTCGCATCGGGCGCGACGTCTCTCAGCGCGACGTCGCTGCCGTTCAGGATGAAGCGTATCTCGTTGCGGATCTCTGTCATGTCTCAGCTCCCCCGATAGGTCGAGTAGCCATAGGGCGAAATCAAGAGCGGGACATGGTAGTGCCGTTCTTCCGCCATGCCGAAGCGGATCGGCACGAGATCCAGGAAAGCCGGCTCAGGCAGGTTGAGGCCCTGGCCGCGCAGATAGTCGCCGGCGGCGAAGACCAGCTCATATTCGCCGGTACGGAAATCGGCGCCGGCCAGAAGCGGCGCATCGCAGCGGCCATCGTCATTGGTGGCAACGGACTTGAGATGCTTGCGGCTCTGGCCCTCGATGCGGAAAAGCTCGATCGACAGGCCCTTTGCCGGCCGTCCGGTCGCGGTGTCGAGCACGTGGGTCGTCAGGCGCCCGCCATCGGCTTTCGACGTTTCTGCCACTGGCCGCCTCCCATCCCAGTAGAGTTTCAGCTCAATTGTGCGCCAATTAAAGGCGATGCATAAGCCCCGGTCGAGCGGAGCGCGGCAAAAAGCACTTTCAAAAATTTTCGGGGGAATGCTGCAGCACTCCTTTCGATATCTTCAGCGCAACAGGGGCAGGAGCAGCCATGCGTTACGAACGGGACATGCGCGGTTACGGGGCCAATCCGCCGGACCCCAAATGGCCCGGCGGCGCCTATGTCGCGGTGCAGTTCGTCGTCAACTACGAAGAAGGCGGCGAGAACTGCGTGCTGCATGGCGACAAGGCTTCGGAGGCCTTCCTATCGGAGATCGTCGGGGCCGCGCCCTGGGTCGGCCAGCGCCACTGGAACATGGAATCGATCTATGAGTACGGCGCGCGGGCCGGCTTCTGGCGGCTCTACCGGCTGTTCACCGAAGCCGAGGTGCCGGTGACCTGCTACGGCGTCGCCACCGCGCTGGCGCGCTCGCCCGACCAAGTCACGGCGATGCAGGAGGCCGGCTGGGAGATCGCCTCGCACGGCCTGCGCTGGATCGACTACCGCGACCATACGGCCGAGGACGAGCGGCGCGACCTCGAAGAGACGATCCGGCTGCATTACGAAGTGACCGGCGCGCGCCCGACCGGCTGGTACACCGGCCGCACCTCGGTCAACACGGTGCGGCTCGTCGCCGAGGAAGGCGGCTTCGATTATGTCTCCGACACCTATGACGACGAGCTACCCTACTGGTTCGACCGCGACGGGCTGGAGAAGCCGCAGCTCATCATCCCCTACACGCTCGACGCCAACGACATGCGCTTTGCCACGCCGCAGGGCTTCAACTCCGGCGACCAGTTCTTCGCCTATCTGAAGGACAGTTTCGACACGCTCTATGCCGAGGGCAAGGCGGGCCGGCCGCGCATGATGAATATCGGCCTGCACTGCCGGCTGGTCGGCCGTCCCGGCCGGGTGGCAGCATTGAAGCGCTTCGTCGACTATGTGAAGTCGCACGACAAGGTTTGGCTGACGCGGCGCATCGACATCGCCAAACACTGGCGCGAAACGCACCCCTATGAGGCGCCGGCGCTGCGCCCGTCGCGGATGGGGTTCGAGGAATTCGTGCATGCCTTCGGCGGTGTTTTCGAACATTCGCCCTGGATCGCCGAGCGCGCCTACGAATTGGAGCTTGGGCCCGCGCATGACAGCGCGGGCGGCCTCCACAACGCGCTCTGCCGCGTCTTCCGGGCGGCGAGCGAAGCCGAGCGGCTTTCGGTGCTCAACGCTCATCCGGACCTTGCGGGCAAGCTGGCGGCGGCGAAGCGGCTGACGCCGGAATCGGCCAAGGAACAGGCTTCCGCCGGGCTCGACGCGCTGACCGACAAGGAGCGCGAGCTGTTTTCGAAACTCAACGCCGCTTATGTCACGACTTTCGGCTTCCCCTTCATCATCGCGGTGAAGGGCAAGACCAAGGACGAAATCCTGACGGAGTTCGAGGCGCGCATCGGCAACAGCCGCGGCGTCGAGTTCGAGACCGCCTGCAAACAGGTCGAGCGTATCGCATTGCTTCGCCTGAAAGACATGCTCCCACTCTAAAGTTTGTTTGTACGCAATTCCGGACGGAAAACCGCTTCACACTTTTCCTGGAATTGCTCTGAGGGCCAGGAACCCCATGGATATGATCAAGACCGCCGAGCGAACCTATTACGCCCCGCAGGGCGGCCACCCCGGCCAGAACGAGCTTTTGACCGGCAGAGCCGTCTTCACCGAGGCCTATGCGGTAATCCCCAAGGGCGTGATGCAGGATATCGTCACCAGCCCGCTGCCCTTCTGGGACAAGACCAGGGCCTGGATCATCGCAAGGCCGCTCTCCGGCTTCGCCGAGACGTTCTCGCAATATATCGTCGAGGTCCTGCCCGGCGGCGGCAGCGGTCGGCCGGAGCTGGATGCCGGCGCCGAGGGTGTGCTGTTCGTCGTCGAGGGCGAGCTCACCGTTTCGCTTGCCGGCGCAAAACACGTGCTTGCCCCCGGCGGCTTCGCCTTCCTGCCGCCGTCGAGCGGCTGGACGGTGCGCAACGAGAGCGGCAGTGCTGCCCGCTTCCACTGGATCCGCAAAGCCTATGAGGCGGTCGATGGCCTCGACGCGCCGGAAGCCTTCTTCTCGAGCGACCAGGAAGTGGCGCCGAGTCCGATGCCGGGCACGGAAGGGCGCTGGGCGACGACCCGCTTCGTCGACCCGGCCGACATGCGCTACGACATGCATGTCACCATCGTCACGCTGAAGCCGGGCGCGGTCATTCCCTTTGCCGAGACCCATGTCATGGAGCATGGGCTCTACGTGCTGGAAGGCAAGGCGGTCTACCGCCTCAACCAGGACTGGGTCGAGGTCGAGGCCGGCGACTTCATGTGGCTGCGCGCCTTCTGCCCGCAGGCCTGCTATGCCGGCGGCCCCGGCAATTTCCGCTACCTGCTCTACAAGGATGTCAACCGTCACGCCAGGCTTGGCGGCTATCTCGGAGGCCGCGCGCGGTGACCCGTATCGTCGCCCAGCCGCTGACGCGCGAAAACTTCGCGCCCTTCGGCGACGTCATCGATATGAGCGGCGAGAACCGCTACCCGATCAATGGCGGCAAGGCGATGCGCTATCACGACCTCGCCACCGCGGAAGCAGCCGGCCCGAATGCCAAGGTGCTGATTTCGATGGTGCGCGGCACGCCCTACGAGATGCCGCTGAAGCTAACCATGGTCGAGCGCCACCCGCTCGGCAGCCAGGCCTTCATCCCGCTGTCGCCGCGCCCGTTCCTGGTCGTCGTCTGCCATGACGCCAAGGACGGGCCGGGCGAGCCGCATGCCTTTCTCGCCGGCCCCGGGCAAGGCATCAACTACCGCCGCAACCTCTGGCACGGCGTGCTGACGCCGATCGGCGAGGAACAGGATTTCCTCATCGTCGACCGCGGCGGCGAGGGCTCCAATCTCGAAGAGTTTTATTTCTCGCACCCCTACGAGATCCACCTTCCCTGAAAGTGCCGATTCCTATGACCGACGTTTCGCTGATCGACCGCCTGCTCGACGTGATCGAGCATGACATCGTGCCGAAGACCGCTGAGGGCGTTGGCCACGGCAACAAGCTGTTCGGCGCCGCGATCCTCAGGAAAGACGACCGCTCGCTGGTGCTGGCCGAGACCAACAACGAGATCGAAAATCCGCTCTGGCATGGCGAGGTGCATTGCCTGAAGCGCTTCTACGAAATGCCCAAGGCCGAGCGCGTCGAGACAAGGGATGCTCTGTTCGTGGCAACGCACGAGCCCTGCTCGCTCTGCCTGTCGGCGATCACCTGGACCGGCTTCGACAATTTCTACTACCTCTTCAGCCACGAGGATTCGCGTGACAGCTTTGCCATCCCGCACGATCTGAAAATCCTGAAGGAGGTCTTCACCCTGGATCCGGGCGGCTACAATGCCGAGAACGCCTATTGGAAGAGTTTTTCCATTCGCCGGCTGGTCAGGGCTTTGCCCGAGGCTGAGCGCAAGCGGCTGGAGGGAAGGATCGGCAGAATCGAGGCGCGTTACGATGAGCTCTCGAACGCTTACCAGGCCAGCAAGGCAGACAATGATATTCCGCTGAACTGACGTAGATTGACCAGCCGATTTCGTCGACTGGCTCATGACGCGCTGTCGGTCGCCGCATCATGTGGCGACGCTTGGAGCGCCCCATGAAAACCGTTACCGAATTCCCCCGCAAGGTCGTCGAATTTCCCGACATGGGCATCGTCATGCCGGATGGCTGCCGGCTCTCGGCGCGCATATGGATGCCGGAAGATGCCGCCGACAACCCCGTACCCGCGATCCTCGAGCATCTGCCCTACCGCAAGCGCGACGGCACCATCTTCCGCGACCAACTCACCCATCCCTATTTCGCCGGCCACGGCTATGCCTCGATCCGCGTCGACATGCGCGGCAATGGCGATTCCGAAGGGCTGATGGACGACGAATATTCCGAACAGGAATTGCAGGATGCCTGCGACGTCATCGCCTGGGCGGCGGCGCAGCCCTGGTGCAACGGCAATGTCGGCATGATGGGCATTTCCTGGGGCGGCTTCAACTGCCTGCAGGTGGCGGCGAAACAGCCACCGGCGCTGAAGGCGGTGATCAGCCTGTGCTCGACTGTCGACCGCTATGCCGACGACATCCACTACAAGGGCGGGTGCCTGCTGCTCGAAAATTTCGGCTGGGCCTCGACGATGCTCTCCTATTCGTCACGGCCGCCGGATCCGGCGATCGCCGGCGGCAATCGCTGGCGGGATTTGTGGCTCAGCCGGCTGGAGAACCAGCCTTTCCTGTTGCCGCTGTGGCTCAGCCACCAGCATCGCGACGCCTATTGGAAACGCGGCTCGATCTGCGAGGATTTTTCGGCGGTCAAAGCGGCCGTGCTGTCGATCGGCGGCTGGCATGACGGCTACCGCAACACGATCTCCAATCTCGTCACTGGCATCCAGTCGCCGGTCAAGGGCATCGTCGGCCCCTGGATCCACAAATACCCGCATTACGCTGGACCCAATCCGGCCATCGGCTTCCTGCAGGAGGCGCTGCGCTGGTGGGACCGCTGGCTGAAGGGCACGGAAACCGGCGTCGAGGCCGATCCGGCCTACCGCGCCTATGTGATGGACAGCGTGCGGCCGGCGCGCTGGCACCCAGAACGGCCGGGCCGCTGGGTGGCGGAGCAGGAGTGGCCGTCCTCAAACATCAAAGTTGAGGCAATAGAGCTCATTTCGGCGGACGCCAAGCCCTCGATCGTCGCTTCGCCGCAGACCTGCGGACTTGCCGGCGGCGAGTATTTTCCGTTCACCTTCGGGCCGGAACTCCCGGGCGACCAACGCCCCGACGACGCGCTGTCGGTGTGCTTCGACCAGCCCGAGCTCGGCGAGGCGATCGACATCGTCGGGGCGCCGGAGCTCGAGGTCCGGCTTGCCTCCGATCGGCCCCAGGCCAACATCGCGGTAAGGCTTTGCGACGTGCATCCCGATGGCGCCTCGGAGCTGATCTCCTACGGCGTGCTCAATCTCACGCACCGCAACTCGCATGAGTTCCCCGAGCCCTTGGTTCCCGGCGAGACGGTTTCGGCGCGCGTCGTGCTCGACCAGTGCGCCTACCGGGTGCCCGCCGGCCACAAGTTGCGCATCGCCGTTTCGACCGCCTACTGGCCGATGATCTGGCCCTCGCCGGAGCCGGTGCGGCTTGATCTTGCCAAGGCCACGCTGAAGCTGCCGCTGCGCCCGCTGGCGAAAGGCAATGAGGTCTCGTTTCCTGAGCCGGAAGGCGCGACGCCCTGGGCGACTGAGACGATCAGGCCGGCGAACTCCGAACGCCATGTCGACCGCGACGAGAAGACCGGTCTGGTCAGGCTTTCCATCACCGACGATTTCGGCGCGGTGCGCGACCTCGACCATAGACTGGTCAATGGCAGCATCGTGCGCGAGACATGGACGATCCATCCCGACGATCCGCTGTCGGCCACCGGAGCCACGCATTGGACACAGACGTTGTCGCGGAATGAATGGTCGGTGCGGACCGAAACCTTTGCCCAGATGCGATCGGACGCCCCAAACTTCATCGTCAGCGCCAGAATCGAGGCCTATGAGGGCGAAAAGCTGGTCTTCGAACGCGACTTCGAGCAGACGATTCCCCGCTCCATGGTTTGAGCCGAAGCAAGATTGGTCCAAATGCGACGTGCGATTTACGCCACCACATGTCGCATTCGGTCTTGCCTGTCGCTTTCCCTTACGGTCATTATCTCCTCCAATAGCAAGAAACGACCATAAGGTCGCATACCCAGAGTGAGGAACCATAATGTCTAACGAACTCGACTATCTCAGCCGGCGAGTCGCGGCCGGAAAACTTAGCCGTCGCGACTTCCTTGGCCGCGCCGCCGCGCTCGGCGTCGCCGCACCCTTCGCCAACTCGCTGCTTGCCAGCGCTGCCCGTGCCGCCGGCCCGGTCAAGGGCGGAATCCTGAAGGCCGGCCTGGTCGGCGGCGAATCCACCAATAGCCTCGACCCGGCGCTGATGATGACGCAGGTGCCCTTCGCCTTCGGCAAATGCTGGGGCGAAATGATCGTCGAACTGTCCCCCGATGGAAAACTCGAGAACCGCATCGCCGAGGAGATCGGCTCGTCCGACGACGCCAAGGTATGGACGTTGAAGATCCGCGACGGGATCGAATTTCATAACGGCAAGACCGTGACCGCGCAGGACGTCGCCGCCACGCTCGAACGCCACTCGGACGAGAAGTCCAAGTCCGGCGCGCTGGGCTACATGAAGGGCATCGACACCATCAAGGTCAACGGCAAGGAAGTCGTGTTGACGCTCAAGGAGCCAAACGCCGACCTTCCGTACCTGCTCAGCGACTATCACCTGATCGTCCAGCCGAATGGCGGCAAGGACAAGCCCGATGCTGGCATCGGCGCCGGCCCCTACAAGGTCAAGGTCAACGAGCCCGGCGTGCGCCATGTCGGCGAGCGCTTCGCCAATTACTGGCAGGGCGACAAGATGGGCCATGCCGACCAGGTCGAAGTCGTCGTCATCAACGACGCGACGGCGCGCACCGCGGCGTTGCAGGGCGGCCAGGTCAACATGATCAACCGCGTCGAGCCGAAGATCGTCGACCTGATCAAGCGCGTGCCGGGCGTCACCATCCGCAACCACTCCGGTCCCGGCCACTACGTGTTCATCATGCATTGCAACACGGCGCCGTTCGACAACAACGACCTAAGGATGGCGCTGAAGCTGGCGATCGACCGCGAGGAGATGCTGAACAAGGTGCTGCGCGGCTACGGCTCGCTCGGCAACGACTTCCCGATCAACGCGTCCTACCCGCTGTTCACTGAGATCGAGCAGCGCAAATACGATCCCGACAAGGCCAAATTCCACTACAAGAAGTCGGGTCACGACGGTTCGATCCTGCTCAGGACCTCGGATGTCGCCTTCCCCGGGGCCGTCGATGCGGCGCAGCTCTACCAGCAGAGCGCGGCAAAGGCTGGCATCAAGCTCGAGATCAAGCGGGAGCCGGGCGACGGCTACTGGAACGAGGTCTGGAACAAGCAGCCCTTCTGCGCCTCCTATTGGGGCGGCCGGTCGACCCAGGACCAGATGTACTCGACCGCCTATCTGTCGACCGCCGACTGGAACGACACGCGTTTCAAGCGGCCGGATTTCGACAAGATGGTGCTGGCTGCGCGCGCCGAGCTCGACGAGGCCAAGCGCAAACAGATGTACCATGACATGGCCGTCATGGTGCGCGACGAGGGCGGCCTGATCCTGCCGATGTTCAACCAGTTCATCGACGCCACAGGCCCCAAGGTGGCAGGTTGGGTGGAGGATCCGCATCAGGAGCTTTGCAACGGCTACGCGCTGGCGAAGTGCTGGCTCGAAGCCTGAGCACGGCCTTGCGGAGATGTCCTCGCCCATCGTGAAACTGGTGGCCCAGCGCATTGCGCTGGGCATCCTCCTTCTGCTGGCCGTTTCGGTCCTGATCTTCGCCGGTACGCAGATCCTGCCCGGCGACGTCGCGCAAGCCATCCTCGGACAATCGGCGACCCCGGAGTCGCTGGCCAATCTGCGCGAGCAACTCGGGCTCAACCAGCCTGCCTATATCCGTTACTTCCACTGGCTGGGCGGCGTGCTGACCGGCGATCTCGGCACTGCGATGTCGAGCGGACAGGACATCGCGACATCGATCAAGGAACGGCTGTGGAACACGCTGTTCCTGGCCTTCTGGGCGGCCATCGTGGCGATCCCGCTGGCGATCACGCTTGGGCTGATAGCGGTGCGCTACCGCGATGGCTGGGTCGACAAGCTGATCTCCGGCGTGGCGCTTGCCTCGACGTCCTTCCCGGAGTTCTTCATCGGCTATCTGCTCGTCTTCTACTTCGCGGTCCAGCACCAGTGGTTCCCCGCCATCTCGACCGTCTATGACGGGATGTCTTTCGGTGAGCGCCTGCAGGCCATCGCGCTGCCTGCGGCGGCGCTGACTCTGGTGGTGCTCGCCCACATGATGCGCATGACGCGCGCGGCGATCCTCAACGTCATGCAGTCGGCCTATGTCGAGACCGCGGAACTCAAGGGGCTGTCGGCCTCTGCCGTCATCCGCAAGCATGCCTTCCCGAACGCGATCGCGCCGATCATCAATGTCGTCATGCTCAACCTTGCCTATCTGGTGGTCGGCGTCGTGGTGGTCGAGGTGATCTTCGTCTATCCGGGCATGGGGCAATATCTGGTCGACCACGTCACCAAGCGCGACGTGCCGGTCGTCCAGGCGGTCGGCCTGATCTTCGCCGCCGTCTATATCACCCTCAACATCGTCGCGGACATTGCGGCGATCGTCGCCAATCCGCGACTCAGGCATCCGAAATAGGGGGCGGCCGATATGCGCGCTATCAGACGCATCCCTCTACCATCGCTGACCGGCCTGGTGCTGACCGGGCTGTTCGTGCTGGCGGCAATCTTCGCGCCTTTGATCGCGCCGCACGGCAACGCCGAGATCGTCGGCGACGTGTGGGAGCCGATGTCGGCCGCGCACTGGCTGGGCACCGACAATCTCGGCCGCGATCTGTTGTCGCGCATGATCTACGGCGCCCGCATCACGCTGTTCATCGCGGTGCTGGCGACGGCGCTGTCCTTCTCGCTCGGCGCCATTCTCGGCTTTTCGGCGGCGGTATTCGGCGGCTGGTACGACACGATCCTGTCGCGGCTCGTCGACCTCCTCATGTCGATCCCGACGCTGATCATGGGCCTCGTCGTGCTTTCGGTGCTGCCGTCGAACCTGGTGACGCTGATTCTGGTCATGGGCATCCTCGATTCGACCCGCGTCTACCGACTGTCGCGCGCGGTCGCCGTCGACATCAACGTCATGGACTATGTCGAGGCGGCGAAGCTGCGCGGCGAAGGCAGCGGCTGGATCATCTTCCGCGAGATCCTGCCCAACGCGCTGTCGCCGCTGGTCTCGGAACTTGGCCTGCGCTTCATCTATGCCGTGCTGTTCCTGTCGACACTGTCCTTCCTCGGCCTCGGCGTGCAGCCGCCGGATGCCGACTGGGGCGGCATGGTGAAGGAGAACAAGGACGGCATCGTGTTCGGCATTCCGGCGGCGCTCATCCCGGCCGCGGCGATCGCGGCACTGGCGATCTCGGTCAATCTCGTCGCCGACTGGGTGCTCAATCGCACGACAAGCCTGAAGGGAGGACGCGGCTGATGGTTGACGGCAAAGCAAAGTCCGGCCCTCTTCTTGACATCCGCAACCTGCGCATCGAAGCGACGGTCTATCCGCCGGGTGAAGCGCCGAGGACCATCACGCTTGTCCACGACGTCTCGCTGACGCTGGAGAAGGGCAAGGTGCTTGGGCTGATCGGCGAGTCCGGCGCCGGCAAGTCGACCATCGGCCTGTCGTCGATGGGCTATGGCCGCGGCGGCGTTCGGATTACCGGAGGCGAGGTCATCCTCAACGGCCGCGACATACTGAAAGGCGGCAAGGAAGGCCTGCGCAAACTGCGCGGCCGCGAAGTCTGTTATGTCGCCCAGTCGGCGGCGGCGGCCTTCAATCCGGCGCACCGGCTGATGGACCAGGTGGTGGAGGCCACGCTCCTGCACGGCACCGCAACCCGGGCCGAGGCCGAGAAACGCGCCGTCGCCCTGTTCAAGAAGCTCAGCCTTCCCAATCCCGAAACGATCGGCCAGCGCTTCCCGCACCAGGTCTCCGGTGGCCAGTTGCAGCGCGTGATGACGGCCATGGCGCTGTGCTCGGAACCGGACCTGATCGTCTTCGACGAGCCGACGACGGCCCTCGATGTGACGACGCAGATCGACGTGCTGTCGGCGATCAAGGATGCCATCCGCGACACCCATGTCGCGGCCCTTTACATCACCCATGACCTGGCCGTCGTGGCACAGGTATCCGACGAGATCATGGTGCTGCGCCACGGCCGGCTGGTCGAATGGGGCGGCACCCGCCAGATCATCAAGCAGCCGCGCCAGGAATACACCAACGCCTTGGTCTCGGTGCATGAGATCGAACACCAGGAACAGCAGCCGGGCGCCACACCGATGCTGTCGGTGAAGAACGTGACGGCCGCCTATGGCGGCGGCCACATCAAGGTGCTGAAGAACGTCTCGGTCGACATCTTTCCGGGCCAGACGCTGGCCGTGGTCGGCGAGAGCGGTTCCGGCAAATCGACGCTGGCGCGCGCCATCACCGGCCTGTTGCCGCCCGAGCAGGGCAGCGTCGTCTTCGACGGCCGCACGCTTGCCAACAGGCTCGCCGACCGGTCGAAGGAGGACCTGCGCCAGTTGCAGATGATCTACCAGATGGCCGACGTTGCCATGAACCCGCGCCAGACGGTGGGCACCATCATCGGCCGGCCACTGGAGTTCTATTTCGGCATGAAGGGCCGCGAACGGGACAAGCGCGTCGCCGAACTGCTCGACGAAATCGAGATGGGCAAGGGCTTCATCGATCGCTATCCGGCAGAGCTTTCCGGCGGCCAGAAGCAGCGCGTCTGCATCGCCCGCTCGCTCGCCGCCAAGCCGAAGCTGATCATCTGCGACGAGGTGACCTCGGCGCTCGATCCGCTGGTCGCCCACGGCATCCTCAAGCTGTTGCTCAATTTGCAGCAGATCGAGAAGGTGGCCTATCTCTTCATCACCCACGACCTCGCGACGGTGAAGTCGATCGCGGATTCGATCGCGGTGATGTATCGCGGCGAGGTGGTGCGCTACGGCCCCAAGAGCAAGGTTCTGACGCCGCCCTTCGACGCCTATACCGACTTGCTCTTGTCCTCCGTGCCGGAAATGGAGATCGGCTGGCTGGAGAAGGCCATCAAGGGACGGCGCATGGAAAGCGCCGGCAATTAGCCTGCGAAAAGTCCGCTACCAATGCGGCCGCTGTCATGCGGCTGCAATGCGGAACGGGAAAGAATGGCGCAGGCCGGGTAGAGCTCGCGCCAAGCCAATCTCAAAAAGGGGGCAGGACATGCAGAACGAACTCGACCATCTCGCTGAACTCGCCGGCAAGGGCAGGATATCGCGCCGCGATTTCCTCGGCCGGGCGGCGGCACTTGGCGCCTCGGCCGCGCTGGCGACGACGCTGGCCGGCAAGGCCTTCGCCGCAACGCCGGTCAAGGGCGGCATCATCAAGGCCGGCCTGCAGGGTGGTGAGTCGACCAACAGCCTCGATCCGGCGCTGAACCTCAGCCAAGTGACCTACAACTTCTGCAAGCAGTGGGGCGAATTCCTCGTGCGGCTGACGCCCGATGGCGGCGTCGAGAATCGGATCGCCGAGGAGATCGGCGCGTCGGACGACGCCAAGACCTGGACGATGAACATCCGTGACGGCATCGAATTCCACAACGGCAAGACGGTCACGGCCGAAGATGTTGCTGCCACGCTCGAACGCCACGCCGACGAGAAGTCGAAGTCCGGCGCGCTCGGCGTTTTGAAGAACATCAAGACCATCAAGGCAAACGGCAAGGAAGTGGTCGTCACGCTTGGCGACGCCGACGCCGATTTCCCCTATCTGATGGCCGACTACCATCTCGTCATTCAGCCCAATGGCGGCAAGGACAACCCGAATGCCGGCATCAGCGCCGGCCCTTACAAGGTCGCCGTCAACCAGCCCGGCGTGCGCCATGGCGGCGAGCGCTTCGCCAATTACTGGCGCGGTGACAAGGCCGGCCATGCCGACCAGATCGAGATCGTCGTCATCAACGACCCGACGGCCCGGCTTGCGGCGCTGCAGGGCGGCCAGGTGCATCTGATCAACCGCGTCGAGCCGAAGGTGGTCGATCTGGTCAAGCGCATCCCGGGCGTCAGCATCGAGAACGTGTCGGGGCGCGGCTATTACCCGTTCAACATGTTCTGCGACACCGCGCCCTTCGACAACAATGATCTCAGAATGGCCCTGAAGCTCGCCATGGACCGCGAGGAGATGTTGGACAAGATCCTGCGCGGCTACGGCTCGGTCGGCAACGACTTCCCGATCAACGAGGCCTACCCGCTGTTTTCCTCCGACTTCGAGCAGCGCAAGTTCGATCCGGAAAAGGCGGCCGAATTCTACAAGAAGTCCGGCCATAGCGGCTCGATCCTGCTGCGCACCTCCGATGTCGCCTTCCCGGGCGCCGTGGACGCCGCCCAGCTCTACCAGCAGAGCTGCGCCAAGGCCGGCATCAAGATAGAAATCAAGCGCGAGCCCGGCGATGGCTACTGGTCGGAAGTGTGGAACAAGCAGCCCTTCTCGCTCTCCTACTGGGGCGGGCGTCCGACGCAGGACCAGATGTATTCCACCGGCTATGTCTCGACCGCCGACTGGAACGACACGCGCTTCAAGCGGCCGGAATTCGACAAGATGCTGTTCACCGCCCGCGCCGAGCTCGATCAGGCCAAGCGCAAGGCGATCTATCGCGACATGGCGATGCTGATGCGCGACGAAGGCGGACTGATCGTGCCTTTCTTCAACCAGTTCATCGACGCTGCCAACACCAACAAGGTCGGCGGCTGGGTGAAGAACCCGAATGGCGAGATGATGGACGGCTACGCGCTCGGCGAGTGCTGGCTGAACGCCTGATATCGGGCTATCCAAAGAAGCGCCGCGTGTCCGCGCGACACGCGGCGTTTTCGTTTCGAAGAACAATCACAGGAATTTTCCGTGGCGCTCAAATCCAAACTTTTGCTCATCATCCTCGACGGCGTGCCCTACCGGAACTGGCGCCGACTGATGGGCAACCTCGAGGGCTGGGCGCAGTCGGGCGAGGCGCAGGTGTGGAAGATGCGCTCCGTGCTGCCGTCGACCTCGGCCTGCTGCTACGCCTCGATCCACACCGGGGTGACCCCGCAGGTGCACGGTATCCTTTCCAACGAGAACCGCTTTCGCGTCACCCAGCCGGATATCTTTTCGGAAGTGAGCAAGGCCGGCGGCAAGACCGGCGCGGTGACCCATTCCTACTGGTCGGAATTCTTCCGCTCGTATCCGTTTGATCTCGTCGAGGACATGGAGTTCGACGAACCGGGCGGGCCGATCACGCATGGCCGCTTCCACACCATGACCGGCTACAATCTCAAGAACCAGATGACGCCGAGCGATGTCGATCTGTTCGCGACGCTGACCATGCTGACCAAACGCCATCACATCGACTACGGCATCCTGCACACCTGCACGCTGGACTCGATGGGCCATCGCTTCGGCCATGATTGCCACGAGATGGACCATGCCTGCTACGCGATGGACGGAATGCTCGCCGCCTTCCTGCCGCAATGGCGCGCAGCCGGCTATGAGGTGATCGTGACGGCCGACCATGGCCAGACCGACCGCGGCCACCATGGCGGCCATGACGACGAGATGCAGGATTTCGCGCTCTATTATTTCGGACCTGCGAAGGGACCGGAGGCGAACATACTGCTCGACCAGTTGCAGCTAGCGCCGACAGTGCTGAGCCGGCTCGGCGTGGAAATACCTGAGACGATGAAGGCGAAAGTGTTTTTGGGGTGAAGCGCGGCCTTTTTCCTTCTCCCCTTGTGGGAGAAGGGGAAACCCTGCCCCTCTGGCAACGCTCACTTTCTTCGGTTAGCCTCCGAAATTCCTTGGCGGAGGGTGAACCTTTTTGAACCGATCAGCGACAGAGCTTCGAGGAGCCAGGCGGCTCGACCGGCCATGAATGCGGCGACCGAAACCGATCGCGCGCTTGTAGACCGGGTCGCGAAGGGCGACCGGGCCGCCGTTCGGCTCCTGTTCATGCGTCACCACGCGCGGATCTACCGCTTCGTGGCGCGCCAGACGGGATCGGAAATGATGGCCGACGATATTGCGAACGAGGTCTTTCTGGAGCTGTGGAAGCAAGCGCCCAGCTTCGAGGGCCGCTCGGAAGTTTCGACGTGGCTGCTCGGTATCGCCCGTTTCAAGGCGCTGTCTTCGCTGCGCAAGAAGAAGGAAGACTGGATCGACGACGACGACGCGGCCCAGGTTCCCGACGGCGCCGACACGCCGGAAGTGGTCACCATGAAGGAGGACAAGGCCGCTGCCTTGCGCCGTTTCGTCGATGCCTTGGCCGAGGAGCACCGCACGGTGATCGACCTTGCCTATTACCATGGCCAGTCGGTGACCGAGATCGGCGAAGTGCTCGGCATTCCGGTCGCGACCGTCAAGACGAGGATGTTCTACGCCCGCAAGAAACTCGGCGAAGCCCTGAAGGCCGCCGGTTACGACAGGGGGTGGCCATGAGCGCCGCTGAAAAGATGTCGCGCCGCGACGAAATGGAAACGCTGCTGCCGTTCTATCTGAACGGCTCGCTGGAAGGCGCCGAGCTGGAGGCCGTCGAGGAGTGGCTGGCCACCGATCCGGCGGCGCTTGCCGCCCTTGGCGAAGCCGAGGCTGAATTCTCCGGCACCGCCGCCGCCAACGAGGCGATCCGCCCGCCTGCCGACGCGCTAAGCCGTTTTACCAAGGCGCTCGACGCCGAGGCCGGACCGGTGCGCGCGCCCGCCGGCCAATCCTGGCTCGCCAAGGTTTTCGGCCGGGTGACGGCAATGCCCGCCGGCATCGCCTGGGCGGCGGCCGCGGCGCTGCTAGCGCTGGTCGTTCTGCAGTCCTTCGAACGGCCGGGCGGCACGGGCAACGACTTCGAGGTGGCCGGCGCCCAGGACGATCTTGCAAAGCTGCCCTTCGCACTGGTGAAGTTCAAGCCGGATGCGAAGATGGCCGATATCGCCGCCTTTCTCGGCCAGAACGGCTTGAAGATCGTCGGCGGCCCGACCGCGGACGGCGTGTTCCACCTGACGATCCCGGCCAACACGGCAGCCGATTACGACAGGCTCGTCGGCCTTATTGCCGCCCAGCCCTTCGCGGATGCTGTGGTGCAGGGAAGGAAACCGGCCGATGGCGGCTAAGGCAATTCCAGGAAAAGTGCGCCGCGGTTTTCCGCCCGGAATTGCGTCGCGGCCGAGTGCCATTTTTCGTGCGGTGATCCTCACGGCGACTTTTGTCGCCGCGCCTGCATTCGCGCAGACCAACGATCCCAGCCTGACGCAGAAACGGCTCGATTGCCTGAATCGCAAGACGGGGGCCGGCGGCGGCTGCGACACGGACGGCGGCGCCAAGAACGGCGCCGGGAAGTCGGGCGCGGCCGCGGGTGGCGCGGTGTTCCTGCCGGCGCTGATCGTCGACCTTTTTCCGAACCCGCCGGTGCCCGCCGCCCCGCAAACGCCTACACCGTCCAACGGAACATCGCCATCGAACAGCTCCAACAACACGCCGCCACCCGCTCCGGCGCCGAGCGGACCCGTCACGGCGCCTCAGGGTCTCAACCTGGCCGAACCGCCGCGCGCCATCGCCGGCGAATTCGTGCCCGACGAAGTGCTGGTGACGGTGACCGGCGATGCCGGCGTGGTCCAACAGATCGCCAATTCCTTCGGCCTGCAGGTGCGCTCGCAGCGCCAGTCGCGGCTGCTCGGCACCACCCTGGTGCGCTTCGGCATCACCGACAGGCGGCCGGTCGGCGTGGTGCTTGCGCAGCTTGCCGCCGACGGCCGCACCCAGCGGCGCGAGCCGAACCATATCTACACACTGCAGCAGGCGGCGGGCATCGTGAACTATGCCTTCGACCGCATCGCGCTCGATGCAAGCCAAGCAAGCGGCGAGAATGTGCGTGTCGCCGTCATCGACACCGGCATCGACGACACCAATCCGGCGCTGAAAGGCGTGATTGCCGACCAGTATGATGCGATGCCCAATGTGCCGATCGAGAAGCGCGACCACGGCACCTCTGTCGACGGGCTGATCGCCGGCGTCGGTCCGCTGGAGGGCATGGCGCCCGGCGCCAAGATCTATCATGCGCGCGCCTTCGAAGGCGGCAAGTCGACCATGGACGTCATCCTGTCGGCGCTCGACTGGGCGGCCGAGCAGAATGTGCGCATCATCAATATGAGCTTCGTCGGGCCGAAGAACGACCTGCTCGGCACCGCCTGCCGCAATGCGCGGGCGATGGGCATGGTGCTGGTGGCGGCGGCCGGCAACAATGGACCAAAGGCGCCCTATGGCTATCCGGCCGCCTTTGACGGCGTGATCGCGGTGACAGCCACCGACGCCAAGGACGGGCTGATGCCGCAGGCCAATCGCGGTCCTTACGTCTTCATCTCGGCGCCGGGCGTCGAGATGGTAGCGCCGAGCGGCGCCGGGTCGGATGTGGTGACCGGCACCTCCTTCGCCGCCGCGATCGTGTCCGGCGCTATCGCCAACCTGATCCGTGCCGTGCCGGACCGAACGGCCGACGAGATCGAGAAAGCGCTTGCCGCCACAGCCAAGGATCTTGGCCCGAAGGGGCGGGACAATGATTTCGGCTATGGGTTGGTCGATATCAAGGCGGCTGGAGCGGTGAAGGAGTAGTCCCTCATACTCGCGGTGCTGGCGGGACAGCAGCCCCCTCTGGCCTGCCAGCCGTCTATCAGCGGTTTCAGCGCCGGCCCAACTTCTTCAACGTCGATGACTGGCGAAGGGCGGCGGCGACGTCCCCCTTGCGGGGGAGATGTCCGGCAGGACAGAGGGGGTGTGAAGAACTCGGCACGTCTCGTCTGTCGGAACACGATCCCTACGAGCGTCTCGTCGATTCCCGTCATTGCGGTGACCGCCGCCGACCAATTGCCGTTGCCATGGCAATTGAGAATGGACCTCAGGCGGCCACTTAAAGAGCCGGACCTAACCGGACAGGGCTTCCATCATAAAAGCGCGGCAACCGGAAGCGGCTGAGATCGTGGCCGGTGTCGTTTCCCTGGATCATGTCGGCGACGACGCGGCCGATGCCAGGCCCGATGCCGAATCCGTGGCCGCTCATTCCCGTCGCGACGAAAAGGCCGCCGACTGTCCGCACCTGATCCACGACGGGGACGACGTCCGGCATGGCGTCGATCATGCCGCCCCAGCCGGCCTTCAGGCGAACCGTCTCGAACCGGGGGAAAAGCTGTTTGAAATTGCGCTCGACCGAACGAAGCTTTGCCGGCTCAGCGGCTGGATTGAGCACCCGCATGCTCTCGAAAGGACTCTCTGAGTCCGGCGCCCAATCGCGCGGCGTCGACCAGCCATCCGGGTAGCCTGACGGAGCGAACGGGAAATAGCGCGTTCCGAACGGATTGTCCCTGAGGGCGGGAATATATTTGGTGGCGTGCCGGAATGCGTCAGGCCCGAGATACAGCAAGTGGCTGCCGCCTGCGGCGAGCGTGTATCCGCCATCCTGTCTGCGCCGGAAAGCGATATGGTCGTCGGCCGCCGCACCTGCATAGATTTCAGGCAGGGGCTCCGTTGCGGCCACGGTGACCCTGACGCTGAGCTGGGGGATGGATACGCCGTGTCTCGCCAGGAACAGGGAAGACCAGGCGCCGCCCGCGACCAGCACGGTGGAGGTCTCGATATATCCCGCCTCGGTCCACACGCCCTTGATCTTGCCGGCGGCGATTTCGAGGGTCCGGGCGGCGCAGTTCTCCACGATCTTGGCGCCCTTTCGCACGGCAAGCCTGGCAAGCGCCGGCACCGCCAACCACGGTTCCGCGCGCATATCGGAGGGCGTCGTCATGGCGCCCTTGAACCGGCGTGACATGCCGTTGATGAGTTTTGCGGTCTCGTCGGCGTCCAGGAGGCGCGTGTCGAGCTTATGGATCGCGGCGATCCTCATGAATCCTTCGAACTTGGCCATGTCCTTGTCGGCGTTCGCCAGGTAGGTCACGCCGGTCTGGTTCAGCCCGATGTCTTCGCCACACTCATCGGCCAGTTGCCGCCACAGGCGAGAAGCCTCGATGACGATCGGCAGCTCATCCGCGTCTCGTCCCTGCTTTCTGATCCATCCCCAGTTTCGGGAGGATTGTTCGGCCGCGACGCGGCCTTTTTCCAGCAGCGTCACCGGGATGTTCCGGGAGGCAAGGAAGAGGGCCGTCGTTACGCCGATAATGCCGCCACCAACGATCACCACCTGCGACGTCTTCGGCGGCGGCCCAGGGTATTGGATCGGATCCGCTTCGGTAAACGGGAATGTGGGCAAATGGCGCACTCTGAAGGACCGGTTGACGGTTCTGGCTTACCGGTTGTCCCCGCCCAACATCAGGAGCAGTCCAAGGCGGACCGTTGTCCCACGACGGTAAGGCAGCCCGGAAGGAGCCATCGGCAAAGCTGTTGGATGTTGACCTATGCCGGCGCACCTGCCACCGACCCCCTGACCACCAGATCGACCGGCCAGACCTCACCGCGAGCCCCCTCTTCCAACCCCGATATCCGCGCCGCCAGACGCTCAGCGACACGCGCGCCGGCGAGCCGGATCGAGGAGCGCGTCGTCGACAGCGGCACCGGGAAATTCTCCGGCCGCAGCCAGGGGAAGACGTCGTCATGGGCGACCAGTGAGAGGTCGCCAGGGATCGTCCGGCCAAGATCGCGCACGGCGCGCACGACACCCAGCGCCATGATCAGGCTGGAGCAGACGATCGCCGTCGGCGGCTCAGCCTCCTCGAGCAGGCGGCGGGCGGCGCGGTAGCCGTTCTCCTCGGTCATGGTCACCGAGCGGATATGGCGCTCGCCGAGCGTCAGTCCGCTCGCGGCGAGCGCGCGGCGCACGCCGCGCTCGCGGTGGATGGCGAAGGTCTCGCGGTCGTTGCCGTTGATCAACGCCAGGCGTTTGTGGCCGAGCTGGACCAGCAGGCGCGCCGCTTCATGGAAGGCGCCCTCATTGTCGATGTCGAGATAGGGATAGTCGAAGTCGAACCCCTCGCTGCGGCCGTGGACAATGAAGGGAATGCCCAGCGTGTTGACCAGCGCCAGCCGCTTGTCGGCGGGACGCGGCGAGGAGATGTAGACGGCGTCGACCTGGCGGTTGGCGACGATGCGCCGGTAGGTCGTCTCCTCGTCGTCGGCATCGGCGGGCGAAAGCACGAGGTCGAGCTCATGCGCGCGGGCATAGTCGCCGAGGCCGGAGAGGAATTCGACGAAGTGCGGATCGATGTCGACGGCAGCCCCCGTCGGCAGCACATAGCCGATCATTCCCGACTTGCCGGTGGCGAGCCGGCGCGCGCTGGGGTTCGGCCGGTAGCCATGGCGCTTGGCGGCATCCATCACCCGGCGCCGGGTTTCCTCATTGACCTCGGGATAGCCGTTCAGCGCCCGGCTCACAGTGGTCTGCGAGAGCGACAGCATATGCGAGAGTTGCTTGAGGTTCATCGAAGGCCCCCAGCCTCAAAGCGCTTTCAAATTTGAATCGATCCGATGATTGTTGGCAAGGCCGCCAAGCACAACGTGACTTTAAAGGTCTACCGGCGCCGGTTGAAGCAAAATTGCTGCTGCAGCGCCAAAAAAGTATGCTGCAGCGCACTTTCCGCCCCGATTTCGGGAGATTTAAATCGATTGATGAACCCGCCCACTTGACTTCCCGGCGATTCAATGGCGAGATCAAAACAGCCAAAGCGCTTTGGAATTCTCTTCGAAAGGTTGCGGTTGCCCTTTCGCTGAGTCACAGTTCCGCGGGCGTCGGCGGACGAGATGGAGGTCTCGTCCTGTTTGTGACCACTGGGAGGACTTGCGATGAAGAAAATGCTTCTCTTGGGTGCGGCGGTCGCGGCACTCACCCTTAGCCTGCCGGCGCAAGCCGAACTGAAGTTCAAGCCGGGCGAGGATTCGAAATTTCACTGGGCGAACTACGACGACCTCAAGAAGGTCGACCTCAAGGGCGAGACGTTGACGATCTTCGGACCGTGGCGCGGCGAGGACGAGACGCTGGTGCGCTCGGTTCTCGACTATTTCGCGGAGGCCACAGGCGCGGACGTCAAATACTCCTCGTCGGAGAATTACGAGCAGCAGATCGTCATCGACACCCAGGCCGGCAGCCCGCCCAACATCGCCATCCTGCCGCAGCCCGGCCTCATCCAGGATCTTGCTTCCAAGGGCGTGCTCACCCCGCTTGGCGACGACGTCGCGGCCTGGATCAAGGAAAACTACGCCGCCGGCGACTCCTGGGCCAAGCTTGGCACCTATAATGGCAAGGACGGCAAGCCAGGCTTCTACGCCTTTCCCTACAAGATCGACGTGAAGGGGCTGGTCTGGTACTCGCCCGACAATTTCGACGAGGCCGGCTACAAGGTGCCGAAGACCCAGGAAGAGCTCGCCGATCTCGAAAAGAAGATCATCGCCGACGGCGGCAAGCCCTGGTGCATCGGGCTTGGTTCCGGCGGCGCCACCGGCTGGCCGGCGACCGACTGGGTCGAGGACATCATGCTCCGCACCCAGCCGCCGGAGGTATACGACAAGTGGGTGAAGAACGAGATCCCGTTCACCGATCCGGCCGTGGTCAACGCCATCGAGATCTTTGGCAAGATCGCCACCGACGACAAGATGGTGGACGGCGGCGCCAAGGCGGTCGCGGCGACCGACTTCCGCGACAGCCCGAAAGGTCTCTTCACCGTGCCGCCCAAGTGCTACATGCACCATCAGGCATCGTTCATTCCCTCCTTCTTCCCGGAAAACGTGAAGCTCGGCCAGGATGCCGACTTCTTCCCCTATCCGCCTTACGCCTCCAAGCCTGAGCTCGGCACGCCGCTGGAAGTCGCCGGGACGCTGGTGATGATCACCAAGGATTCCAAGGCCTCGCGCGAGTTCATCAAGTTCCTCGAAATGCCGCTCGCGCATGAATTGTGGATGGCGCAGAAGAGCTTCGTCACCCCCTTCAAGGCGGCCAACAAAGAGGCCTATGGCAGCGAAGCGCTGAAGAAGCAGGGCGAGATCCTGGTCGGCGCGACGACGGTGCGGTTCGACGGCTCCGATCTGATGCCCGGCAAGATCGGCGCGGGCTCGTTCTGGACCGGCATGGTCGACCTGGTCGGCGGCAAGTCCGCGCAGGACGTCGCCGCCGACATCCAGAAAAGCTGGGATGGCATCAAGTAAGCGTCCTGAAATCCTCCTCATCCTCCATTTGGATCCGGGCCACGGCCCGGGTCCGACCGGCGGCCACGCCGGAAGCCTTCGCGTTTCGATTGTTCCGAATAACCGAAAGTCGGTGCATCCGATCGCCAGCCCCGGCTGGCCGGTCATGCGCAGGGAGAGGGACCCATGGCGGCTCAGATTTTCTCGGCCATATTCGTCATCATCGTCGGCGTCGGCGGCTGTGTCGCCTATTTCTGGGGCGCCAACAGACTGCTCGACCTCATCTTCCCCTCACGCGGGGTATCCGGCGCCGCCGCCATCAACAATCTGCGCCGGCAGGGCTATGTGCGGCCGTGGCTGTTCGTCGGCCCGGCGCTGATCATCCTCGCCGTCTACCTGATCTACCCGGTGATCGCGACGCTGTGGCTCTCCTTCTTCGACCGCGGCGGCACCAATTTCGTCGGGCTCGCCAATTATGAATGGGCGGCCGGCGATCACGATCTGCGCAACTCGATCTTCAACAACATATTATGGCTGGCCGTGGTGCCGGCCGCCTGCACCTTCCTCGGCCTGATCATCGCCGTGCTCACCGACAAGATCTGGTGGGGCACCATCGCTAAAAGCCTGATCTTCCTGCCCTTGGCGATTTCCTTCGTCGGCGCCAGCGTGATCTGGAAGTTCATCTACGAGTATCGCGGCGAGGGCCAGGTGCAGATCGGCCTGCTCAATGCCATCATCCAGTATTTCGGCGGCCAGCCGCAGGTGTGGATATCGCTGCCGTTCTGGAACAATTTCTTCCTGATGGTGATCCTGATCTGGATCCAGACCGGCTTTGCCATGGTGATCCTGTCGTCGGCGCTGCGCGGCATTCCGGAGGAGACGCTCGAAGCAGCGGTGATCGACGGCGCCAACCCCTTCCAGATCTTCTGGAAGATCATGGTGCCGCAGATCTGGGGTACGATCGCGGTGGTCTGGACCACCATCACCATCCTGGTGCTGAAAGTGTTCGACATCGTGCTGACCATGACCAACGGCCAGTGGAATACTCAGGTGCTCGCCAATCTGATGTTCGACTGGATGTTCCGCGGCGGCGGCGATTTCGGCCGCGGCGCGACCATTGCCATCATCATCATGATCGCCGTCATTCCGATCATGGTCTGGAACATTCGCCAGGCCAACAAAGAGACGGGAGGGCACTGAGGTGGCGACCAAGACCGGAAAGTCCTTTCTCGGCCGCTTCGGCGTCCATATCGCCGTGCTCGTCTTCGTGGCGATCTGGACCATCCCCACCCTCGGCGTCCTCGTCTCGTCGCTGCGCGACAAGGACCAGATCGTCGCGTCGGGCTGGTGGAACGCCTTCGCCAGCTCCAGCCAGAGCGAGGCGGGACGGTTGCCGGGTGCGTCGGCGCAAACCCAGAAGGACGGCAAATACGTCATCGAGGGCAACATCTTCGGCGACGGTCCCAAGCGCGAGATCAGCGCCTTCGGCGTAAAATCTTCCGCGCCGACGCAGTACAAGGCGGGATCGGTCGCCGACCTCAATGATGGCGTCACCCTGCAGATGAACGCCGATGGCAGCTTCGTGCTGTCTTCACCGAAAGCCTTCGAGGGCGACCGCGGCCAGCGCGTCTATTTCGCCTCGTCGGCGCCGCCGAAATTCACCCCCGAGAACTACAGAACCGTGCTGTTTTCGGAAGGCATCGGCCGCTCCTTCATGAACTCGCTGACGGTGACCATTCCGGCGACGGTAATCCCGATCCTGATCGCCGCCTTCGCGGCCTACGCATTGGCCTGGATGCGCTTTCCCGGCCGGGCGCTGCTGATCGCGGTCATCATCGGCCTTCTGGTGGTGCCGCTGCAGATGTCGCTGATCCCGCTGCTCAGGCTCTATAACGGCGTCGGCAGCTTCTTCGGCGTGCCCTCCAAGACCTATCTTGGCATCTGGCTGGCGCATACCGGCTTCGGCCTGCCCTTCGCCATCTACCTGCTCCGGAGCTACATCGCCGGCCTGCCGCGCGAGATTATGGAATCGGCGCGCATCGACGGCGCCAGCGACTTCGAGATCTTCGTCAAGATCGTGCTGCCGCTGTCCTTCCCGGTACTTGCCTCCTTCGCCATCTTCCAGTTCCTGTGGGTATGGAACGATCTCCTGGTGGCGATGGTTTTCCTCGGCACGGCGCCCGATCAGATCGTGCTGACGGCCAAGCTCAATGCGCTGCTCGGCTCGCGGGGCGGCAACTGGGAGATCCTGACGACATCGGCGTTCATCACCATCATCGTGCCGCTGATCGTGTTCTTCTCGCTGCAGCGCTATTTCGTCCGCGGGCTGCTTGCCGGCTCCGTGAAAGGAGGTTGAAGACATGCAATCGGCTTTGAAGGCGACTTCGAGACCAGACCCCGCCCCAGACCCCGCGATCGACCGCGACTGGTGGCGGGGCGCGGTGATCTACCAGATCTATCCGCGCTCCTATCAGGACTCGAACGACGACGGCATCGGCGACCTGAAAGGTATCGTTCAGCGCCTGCCCTATGTCGCTTCGCTCGGTGTCGACGCCATCTGGATCTCGCCCTTCTTCAAATCGCCGATGAAGGATTTCGGCTATGACGTGTCGGATTATTGCGACGTCGACCCGATGTTCGGCACGCTCGCCGATTTCGACGCGCTGGTGACGGAAGCCCATCGCCTGGGCCTCAAGGTAATGATCGACGAAGTGCTGTCGCACACCGCCGACATCCACCCCTGGTTCAAGGAAAGCCGTTCCAGCCGCAACAATGCGAAAGCCGACTGGTATGTGTGGGCCGACGCTAAGCCCGACGGCACGCCGCCCAACAATTGGCTGTCGATCTTCGGCGGCTCAGCCTGGCAATGGGACACCAGCCGCCAGCAATATTACATGCACAATTTCCTGGCCGAACAGCCCGACCTCAACTTCCACAACAAGGAAGTGCAGGATGCGTTGCTCGACATCACCCGCTTCTGGCTGGAGCGCGGCGTCGACGGCTTCCGCCTCGATACGATCAATTTCTACTTCCACAGCCAGGGGCTGGAGGACAATCCGCCGCTGCCGCCGGACCAGCGCAACGACCAGACGGCGCCGGCAGTCAACCCCTACAATTACCAGGACCATCTCTACGACAAGAGCCGGCCGGAGAATCTCGACTTTCTCGAGCGCTTCCGCGCGCTGCTCGATGAATATCCGGCGCAGGCCGCCGTCGGCGAGGTGGGCGATTCCCAGCGCGGTCTCGAGGTGGTCGCCGCCTACACCGCCGACGGCAAGCGCGTGCATATGTGCTATTCCTTCGACTTCCTGGCGCCGGAGAAGATCAGCGCGGCGAAGGTGCGCGCGGTGCTGGAGGCCTTCGGCCGGGTCGCCAGCGACGGCTGGTCGTGCTGGGCCTTCTCCAACCACGACGTGATGCGGGTCGCCTCGCGCTGGGCCGCCAACGAGGCGGATCCGATCGCCTATCTGAAGGTGATTTCGGCGCTTCTGATGTCCCTGCGCGGCTCCGTCTGCATCTATCAAGGCGAAGAGCTCGGCCTTGGCGAAGCGGAGCTGAGGTTCGAGGACCTGCAGGACCCCTACGGCATTCGCTTCTGGCCGGAGTTCAAGGGCCGCGACGGCTGCCGCACGCCGATGGTGTGGAAGGCCGCGGCCAAGAATGGCGGCTTCTCGAGCGCAAAACCCTGGCTGCCGGTGCCAGGTCAGCACCTGTCGCAGGCCGTCGACGTGCAGCAGGGCGATCCAAGCTCGCTGCTTGAGCACTATCGCCGCTTCCTCGCCTTCCGGCGCCAGCATCCGGCGCTGGCCAAGGGCGACATCGACTTTATCGAAAGCGATGGCGACACCGTCGTCTTCACCCGCCGCGAAGGCAATGAGCGGATCGTCTGCGCCTTCAACCTGGGCAGCAAGCCCGCCGAGGTCGAGCTCGGCAAAGGCGCGCTGCAACCCTTGCCCGGGCATGGCTTTTCGGGACAGACTGGCAGCGGGCCGGTCCGCCTCGGCGGTTACGGCGCCTGGTTCGGACGCATCGACTGAACTTTCAGACAGAGATTAACGGGAGGAGAGAACCATGGCCGATGTCACGCTCAACCAGGTGAAGAAATCATACGGCAACCTCAACATTCTTCACGGCATCGACCTCGACATCAAATCGGGCGAGTTCATCGTCTTCGTCGGACCGTCGGGTTGCGGCAAGTCGACCTTGCTGAGGTCGATCGCCGGTCTCGAGGAGATCACCTCGGGCGAGCTGAAGATCGACGGCGAGGTGGTGAACGACGTGCCGCCGTCGAAGCGGGGCATCGCCATGGTGTTCCAGTCCTACGCACTCTATCCGCATATGACCGTCTACGACAACATGGCCTTCTCGATGAAGATCGGCAAGGAAAGCAAGGCCGAGATCGACAAGCGCGTGCGCCAGGCGGCGGAGATCCTGCAGCTGACCAAATATCTCGACCGCCTGCCCAAGGCGATGTCGGGCGGCCAGCGCCAGCGCGTCGCCATCGGCCGCGCCATCGTGCGCAACCCGAAAGTGTTCCTGTTCGACGAACCGCTGTCGAATCTCGACGCCGCCCTTCGCGTCGCCACCCGCATCGAGATCGCCAAGCTCAAAGAGCAGATGCCGAACACGACGATGATCTACGTCACGCACGACCAGGTCGAGGCGATGACGCTGGCGGACCGCATCGTCGTGCTGAAGGAAGGCCGGGTCGAGCAGGTGGGCACGCCGATGGAGCTCTACAAGCGCCCGGGCAATCTGTTCGTCGCCCAGTTCATCGGCTCGCCGGCGATGAACATATTGCCGGCAAAGATCGAGAAGGCCGGCAATCCGACCGTGGTCAGCCATGTCGGCGATCGCAAGGCGACGGTGCCGATCGCAACGCCCATGTCGGCGAATGGCGTGGCGGTCAGCTTCGGCGTGCGGCCGGAGGATCTCGCCATCGCGACTGGCGCTGACTATCTGTTCGAAGGCAAGGTCGATTATATTGAGCAGCTCGGCGAGGTTCAGCTCGTCTATGTCGATATCGGCCGCGCCGACCTGCCGCTGGTGGCCAAGCTGCCGGGTAATGTCGAGGTCAGGCGCGGCGAGACGCTGCGGCTCAACGCCAGCGCCGGCGACCTGCATATCTTCGACGCCGACGGCCATTCCTTCACGCTCCACCGCGAGGAGGCCAAGGCGGCCTGAGGTCGATCGGGAGGCTGGCCTTCCCGGTAAACAAAAGAGCGGCGGGCAAAGCCCGCCGCTCTCTCTTCAAATCACAGTCGGCTGTCAGTGGTTGCCGAAGTGGTCGCGGTCGCTACCCTGCGGAGCCGACTTGTGTACGTCGCGCGACGAGTTCAGCAGCTTGTAAACAGGCGAGTCGGCACCGATCGACGAGGTGCGCGTGGTGTCGACGGCCGGAGCCGGCTGATTGACGCCGCTGTTGTTGTAATTGTCGCTGCCCGCAAAAGCAGCGGTGGAAACGGCCATCAAAGCCGCCGTGGCAAGAACGATCTTCTTCATTTCAGTGCTCCTAAATCCTATGGTCCGACCGATGGGCGGGCAAGCCCGCCGCCGGGTCGAGGTCGGCTGTTAGTTGTTGCCGAAAAGGTTGTGGTCGGCGCCCGTCGTGGCAGGTTGCTGAGTGGCCGGCGCGGACTGGCGGACCGAAGCCGTGTAGGACGAGTCGACCTTGGCCGACGCCTGATTGGCTTCGTTCGGGTTGTAATGGTCGCTACCAGCGAAGGCGCTGCCGGAAATTGCCAGAAGGGCTGCGGCAGTGAGAACAATCTTTTTCATTTTTGCTACTCCAGTATCTTTTATTCCGTCCGTCTAGCGGCGTGTCTTGGGATTGAAATCGCGTCGTTCGGACAGCGCTGATTTGGGTGACCTGACTGCCGGATTCCAATCACGAAGTTTTTTCGCCTGGACCAAAAATCCGCATCTTGAAGTTTTGATAAGCATGCCTAGGACTTTATTTTTACCCAGCCTTATCAAAGGTTTAGCCTTGTTTCGCAGTTGGCTCACCCAATGTATCGGAGCGCCAACGTTCACACCGTCTTGCACGCAGCGTCAACAGAAACGAACCGTTCGGTTCGATTTTAGAATCTCCTAATAGTTACTTTTCGATACCATTGACCACCCTACCCCTGTTCCAAGGGGGCGAATCGACTCGCTTTAATCGCGTTCTGGCTGATAACCGGGGGGCTTCCTGCCGGATGGGCCAGCGGCGTTGCGCTGGAAGGGGGCGGCAGTCCAAGCCTTTCTATCAAACCCCGTAGCGCTCGGTGCGGATCATCCCCGCCGGAACGCCGGCGCCGATCAGGGCATCGGCGGCGGCCGAGACGAACGCGTTCGAGCCGCAGACATAGGCGAGCCTCGGCGCCTTCGGCAGGCGCTCCACGGCCTGCGCCATCATGCGGGCGTCAACGCGCCGCGAATAGTCGGACGGCCGCCGGGCCGGTTCGCGGGTCAGCGTCAGCACCAGATCGAACCCGTCGCGACGATCGTCGAGACCGATCAGCTCGTCGCGAAAAATTACCTCGTCCCAGACCCGCGCCGAGAACACCAGCGCAACAGGCACCGCCGTGTTGCGCAGTGTGCGATGGCGCACCATCGCCATCAGCGGCACGACGCCCGAGCCGCCGCCGACCAGAAGGATCGGCCCGCCGTCGCCCTCCTCCCAGATGAAATGGCCGCCGAGCGGTCCGCGCAGTTCGATTTCGTCGCCGACGGCAGCCACGTCGTGGAAGAAGGGCGAGACCTCGCCATCATCGAGCCGCTCGATCGCGAGCTCGACGGCGCCACCTGTTACCGGCGCCGAAGCGATGGAATAGGAACGGCGCGCCTGATAACCGTCCGGCGCCGTCAGCCTGATGTCGACATGCTGTCCGGCCAGATGGGCGAAAGGCCGCGACGGCTGGAACCAGAAGCTGGTGACGCGCGGCGTGCGCTTTTTGATGCGGGTGATGGTGGCTGCCTGCCAGGGCGATTGCGGCGACGGCTCGGCACTCATCGATTGCTGCTCACGGATGGCCCTCACGGGTCACTGGAATAGCGCTGCTCGCGCCAGGGGTCGCCATACATGTGATAGCCGCGCAGCTCCCAGAAGCCCGGTTCGTCACGGTCGGTGAACTGCAGCCCATTCACCCATTTGGCCGATTTCCAGAAATAGAGATGCGGCACCAGAAGCCGCGCCGGGCCGCCATGATCGGGCGGGATCGGCTTGCCCTCATAGAGCAGCGCCACCATTGCCTTGCCGGTGACGAGGTCCTTGGTCGGTATATTGGTCGAATAGCCGTCGAAGGACAGCGCCAACGTGTAGGCCGTCGGCGGCTCGATGCTCGCATCGGCGAGGATGTCATCGATCAAGACGCCCTGCCAGGGCGTGTTGAACTTGGTCCAGGCCGTCACACAATGGATGTCGCGCGTCATCTTGCTTTGCGGCAAGGCGTTGAATTCGGCCCAGTTCCATTTCTTGAGCAACTTTGGCCCCTGCTTGAGGGTAAAGGACCAGTCCTCCGTCCGCACGCGCGGCGTCGGCCCGGCCGAGAGAACCGGGAAACCCTGTTCCAGATATTGGCCGGGCGGAATGCGCGAGTCGGTGTCCGAAGGAGGACGCCGTCCGGAGAAGAAGCCACGCGTGACCATCGAGACGCCTCCTGTACCGGCCGAACGATGCGGGCAGTGTTCTCGAATATGCCTCTACGGGCAACAGGAATCTTGAGAACGCAGCCCGCCGGGAAAGCCGGCAGGCTGCGTCAGGACTTTTGTCAGCCGGCGGCGAACGGGACCGCGACGAAGATCTGCGCGTCGCCGCGATCGATCAGCAGGAGCACCGACTTTTTGCCAGACTTGCCGGCCTCGGCGATCGCCTGATTGGCTTGCCTGGCCGTCTTCACCGGGGTCTGGTCGACGCCGATGATGACGTCGCCCGGCTGGATGCCAGCCGCCGAGGCAGCCTTGTCCGGATTGACCCGCTCGACCACTGCGCCGCGCTGGTTCTCGGAAAGGTTGAGCTGGTCGCGGATATCGGGCGTGAGGTCGGTCAGGCCGAGGCCGAGCGAGGGAACGCGCAGGCCCTGTTCGGCCGACGGGCTGCGGCCTTCATTGCCGTTCGAGGCGGTCTTCTGATCTTCGGCGTTGCGGCCGACATCGGCGGAGATCTGCATCGCCTTGCCCTTGCGCCAGATATTGACGGTTTCCTTTGCGCCCGGCGACACGTCGGCGACGGCGCGCGACAGATCCTTGGGATCCTTGATTTCCTGACCGCCGAAACCGGTGATGACGTCGCCGGTTTCAATACCGGCCTTGGCCGCCGGCGACCCGTCGGTGACCTGGGAAACCAGCGCGCCGCCAGGATGATCGAGGCCGATGGCGCTGGCGACATCCGGCGTGACCGGCTGGATCTGCACGCCGAGATAGCCGTATTCGATGTCGCCGCCCTTCATCAGCTTGGCGACAACCTTCTGCGCCTGGTCCGACGGGATGGCGAAGCCGACGCCGACGCTGCCGCCATTGGGCGAGTAGATGGCGGTGTTGATGCCGACGACGTTGCCGTTGACGTCGACCAGCGGGCCGCCGGAATTGCCGTGGTTGATCGGCGCGTCGATCTGGATGAAATCGTCGAAGGGCCCGCTATGCAGGTCGCGGCCGCGCGCCGAGACGATGCCGGCGGTAACGGTGGTGCCGATGCCGAACGGATTGCCGATCGCCAGCACCTGGTCGCCGGTCATCAGCTTGTTGGAATCGCCCCATTTGACGGTCGGCAGAGACTTGTCGGCCTTGACCTTGAGCACCGCGAGATCGTTCTTGGCGTCGTGGCCGACGAGCTTGGCGGGAAGCTCGGTGCCGTCGTCGAGCGTCACCTTGATCGAGCTCGCGCCGTCGATGACGTGATTGTTGGTAACGATGGTGCCATCCGAATTGACGATGAAGCCGGAACCGAGCGCCTCGGCGCGCGGGCCCTGCTGCTGCGGCGGCGTCCGCGGCATCGGCATGCCCTGGTCCCCGAAGAATTGCTGAAAGAACTCGTCGAAAGGAGCATTGCCGCCGAAAGGCGAACCCTCGCTAGACTGCGCCTTCATGATCGAGGTGATGGTGACGACGGCCGGCTTGGTGACGGCGATGACCGGAGCGAAAGAGCCGTTCGGAGCCGTGATGCCGGCGACGGGCGTTTGCGTCGTCGCGGCCACGGTGCTGACGCCGGCATTGTTCTGGGCGAAAGAGACGACAACGGGAGAAATGATCAGCGCGGCGCCCAGCAGGGCGGCGACGCGATGTCTGCGAAGGATGCTTGATGGTGACATGGTCGGTTCTGTCCGGGCGAGTGGTTGATCCGGCATCGCGGACGCTCCCAAGGGGTCGTCCGTCGACGTGCCGAGGGCCGGATCTGCCTGTCTCGCCGTGCATGGCAGCCGGCCGTCTCGACAGATAAACATCTAGGATGCGGAATGGCCCGAATTAGGGTTTTGCGGCGACCTTACAAAGATTTAATTCAGGATGCGCTTACGAAGCGCTCCCGCCGGCGCAGATAAGAGGAGGCAATTTGGCGCAGTCTGGCGCGGTCGAAACTTGGGCCGTGGCCGCCATGGCCGATGCGGATCGGCAGGTCGACCAGGCGCTGCATGGTGCGGCAATAGGCGGCGCGGTCCGAATCCGGCAGGTCGTCGATCAGCATGCCGTCATAGACGGCGTCGCCGGCGAAGAAGAGGCCGTCGGCCTCATCGAAAAGCCCGATCGAATCCGGCGAGTGTCCCGGCAAATGTAGCACGCGGAATTTCCGGTCGCCGAGATCGACGGCTTCGCCCTCGTCGAGCGCGCGGGTCAGCGGCGCGGACGGAATCCGGTAATCGGCCGCCTTCCAGTCCGGCGCCGGCAGCTTCGAGACGGCGCCGTCGAGATTGTGGAACATATAGGCGTAGGTGACGGCATCATCCATGCCGTCGAACTGCGCCGCGCTCATCCTCGGCCCCATGCGCAGCGGGAATTCGTGCAGCGAGCCGACATGGTCGAGATGGATGTGGGTCGCGACGACGATGAGCGGCTTGCCGGGCGGCGTGTCGATCTCGGGCGCCAACGGACAAATGCCCATGCCGGTGTCGACCAGCAGATCCGCGTCGCGGCCCTTCAGATGCCACATATTGGCGCGCACGAAATCATGCACGAAGGGCTCGGTCAGCATCGTGGTGGCGGCATCGACTTCCGCCTTGCCGAACCAGTCGCCCACCACAAGCTCGGGCATCGAGCCGCCACCCATCAGACGAAGGGCTTCCCGACCTTGTATTTTTCTGGCACCAGTCGCTTCAGATAGGCCATGCCGGTTTCCGAGAGCTGGTTGGCGTCCGGCTTCAGGAAATCGTCCGGCATATGGCGCGTCTTGCCGGCCACCGCCTTCAGCGGCATTTTCTTCAACACCGTCTTCGACCCGTCATATTGCAGCGCGACCGAGCCGCCGCCTTCGCCGGCGACGGCAACCGCGAAGGCGCCGGCATCGAAGGCCTCCTGCGCGTCGACGGCGCTGATCGCGCCGACATAGCCGCGCGGCATGTAGCCCAGCGCGTCAACCCGCGCGCGCTTCCCCGGCAGGCCTTCGGCAAGCGCCCGTTCCAGCGCCGCCGGCAGATCGCTGCCCGACAGTTTGACATTGCCGTGCTGGTCGCGCTCGAGCTTGTCCGGCGGCACCAGGCTTTCGACCAGCGCCTTGCCGTCGGCGGTGCTGACGCCTTCCGAGACGGCGACGATGCAGCGCTCGTGGCGATCCAGCTTTTCGCGCACTTCATCGATGAAGCGCTTCGCCGAAAAGGCACGCTCCGGCACATAGACCAGATGCGGGCCGCTGTCGGGATCGAGCTGCCAAGCGGCCGCGGCGGCGGTCAGGAAGCCGGCGTGCCGGCCCATGACGATACCGACATAGATGCCGGGCAGGGCGCGGAAATCGAGGTCGACCGAGAGGAAGGCGCCGGCGACGAATTCGGCCGCCGAGATGAAGCCCGGCGTGTGGTCGTTCTCCTCGAGATCGTTGTCGATGGTCTTGGGCGCATGCACGAAGGCGATCGAGCCGCCGGCGGCGTCGGTCAGGATCTGCTGCGTGCCCGAGGTGTCGTTGCCGCCGATATAGATGAAGGCGTCGGCGCCGGCCTTTTTCAAGCCGTTGAGGATGACCTCGCAATAGGCGGCGTCAGGCTTGTCGCGGGTCGAGCCAAGGGCCGCGCTCGGCGTGCCGGCAATCAGCCGCAGCCGATCCTCGGGGATGGCGGAGAGATCGACATAATTGCCGTCACGGATGCCGCGTACGCCATGGATCGAGCCCAGCACCTTGGCGCCTGGATGGCGCTTGCGGATTTCCAGCGTGGCGCCGACGACCGTCTGGTTGATGACGGCGGTCGGACCGCCGCCTTGCGCGATGACGAAGGTTCCAGCCATGCTTTTTCTCCCGAGGCGAAGGTTTTCACGGCACCTTCGCCTGTCTTGCGGCATCGCGCAACGGAAGAGTGGGCCGACGGAGCGATCAGACCACGACGACCGGGTTCTTCTTGGAAACGCGGCTGTAGAGGTCGATGATGTCCTGGTTGATCAAGCGCACGCAGCCCGACGACATCGCCTGGCCAATGCTCCACCATTCGGGCGAACCGTGGATGCGGTAGCCGGTGTCCTTGCCGTTCTGATAGATGTAGAGGGCCCGGGCGCCGAGCGGATTGGTGGGGCCGCCGGGCTGGCCGCCCTGCCATTTCACCAGTTCCGGCTTGCGCTGGATCATCTCCGGCGGCGGCGTCCACACCGGCCATTCGCGGCCGTACTGGATGTTGGCGCGGCCCGACCAGCGGAAGCCGTCCTTGCCGATGCCGACGCCGTAGCGGATGGCATCGCCGCCCGGCTGGACGAGATAGAGCATGCGCTCCTCAAGATGGACGACGATGGTGCCGGGCGCCTCGCCGGTCTTGTCGACGACGATCTGGCGGCGGAACTGCGGCTTGACCTTCTGCCACGGCACGGCCGGAACCTCGAAACCACCATCGGTGAGCGAGGCATACATGACGTCGGGACCGGTGATGTTCTTGTCGACGCTGATCGCCGGGCGCATCGGCGGCACGGAACCGGTGACGGTGTTGTCGAGCTGCATTTGCGGCAGGTCGAGCGTGTCGGTGGTGCTGCAGGCGGCAAGGCTGAGCAGCGCCATGGCGCCGGCGCCCGAAAGCACGGCGCGGCGGGAAAGGAGAATTTCGGTATCGATTGCGGCGCCGTTGGAAGGCGGCGTCAGACTTTGCGGCAACTCGCGCATGCACCAAACCCTACGCTGCCGGCGGGAAGCACGGTCCGGCCGGATCGCAGGCATTTTCAGCAGTCATGGTTGAAAAAGGGTGAAACGCGGGCGTCCGGCTTAACCCTAACCAATGGTTGCAGCGATCGATTGGGCTGCGGCCCAAGCGCTGAAGATTTTCGCCGAAGATTCTTTCAGCGGCCCCTTTACATTCCCGCCGGCCCCGGGATTTATCCTGTTCTTTGCGCTCAAGGAGCAGGGAAATGTCCTTCGAAAACTGGGCCGCCTTCGCCGCCGCCTCTTCCATCCTTCTCGTCATTCCGGGCCCGACGATCCTCTTGGTCGTCTCCTATGCGCTGGGCCAGGGCTGGCGCACTGCGCTGCCGATGGCGGTGGGCGTCGCGCTCGGCGACTTCACCGCAATGACGCTGTCGATGCTCGGCATCGGCGCGCTGCTCGCGGCCTCGGCCACGGTGTTCACCGTGCTCAAGGTGATCGGCGCCGGCTATCTGATCTATCTCGGCATAAAGCTGTTCCGCGCCGGCGGCGCGCTGAAGGCGGAACCCCGCACCGACGCCGTCTCGGCGGCAAGGATGATGGCCCACGCCTGGCTGGTGACGGCGCTCAACCCGAAAAGCATCACCTTCTTCGTCGCCTTCCTGCCGCAGTTCCTCGACCGGCATGCCGATTTCTGGACGCAGATGCTGGTCTTCGAGACGACCTTCCTGACGTTGGCCTTCCTCAACGCCTTCGGCTACGCGCTGATTGCATCCAGGGCCCGGGCGGTCGTGCGCAACCCGAAGGCGATCCGCATCTTCAACCGCACCGGCGGAACGCTGCTGGTCGGCGCCGGCATCGCTACCGTAGCGATGCGCTCCAGCGGCTAGGTTCGAGCCGTCGATAGCGAGGATATATGATGAAGGACGCATTCGGTCTTACCTATTCCGGTGCGACCGAAGCCGGATACTCGTCCTACGCCCGCGCCGTGCATGAGCTGCAATGCTTCATCGGCGACCCGGTGGGTTCCATCGACTGCGCCATTGCCAATGACCCGGCCTTTGTAATGGCGCATGTCTTCAAGGGCTATCTTTTCGGCCTCGCCACCGAGCGGGATGCGACGGCGGTCGCCCGATCCAGCCATCAGGCGGCGCTGCCGCTCGCCGCCACGGCGCGCGAACAGGCGCATGTCGCGGCGCTTGGCCATCTTGCCGATGGGCGATGGCATGAAGCCGCCCGTATCCTGGAGGATATCGCGATCGACAATCCTCGCGACGCGCTGGCGCTGCAGGTCGGGCACCAGATCGATTTCTTCACCGGCAACGCGCGCATGCTGCGCGACCGAATCGGCCGGGCGCTGCCGGCCTGGCAGAAAAACATGGCGGGTTACCACGCCATTCTCGGCATGCAGGCCTTCGGGCTGGAGGAAATGGGCGATTACGCCCGCGCCGAGTCCCTGGGCCGGCAAGCCATCGAGATCGAGCCGCGCGACGGCTGGGCGCAGCATGCGGTCGCGCATGTCATGGAAATGCAAAGCCGGCAAAGGGATGGCATAGCCTGGATGCGCGCCAATCCCGACGCGTGGTCGAAGGACAGCTTCCTAAAAATCCACAATTGGTGGCACCTGGCGCTGTTCCACTATGACCTCGGCGATACGAACGAGGTGCTCGAGCTCTATGACGGGCCGATCTATGGCGACCGCTCGACATTGGCGCTCAACATGGTCGATGCCTCGGCGATCCTGTGGCGCCTCACCCTGGGCGGCATCGATGTCGGCGACCGTTGGGCGGCACTTGCCGAAAACTGGATCCCGAAAGCCGCCGCCGGTAACTACGCCTTCAACGACGCCCATGCGATGATGGCCTTTGTCGGCGCCGAGCTGGAAGCGCCGAAGAAAACGCTGCTCGAGGCGCAGCGCGAAGCGATGCGCGGCAGCGACGACAATGCCGCCTTCACCCGCGATGTCGGCCATCCGCTGACGCTCGCGATCAAGGCCTTCGGCGAGGGCAATTACGACGAGACCGTGCGCCTGATCCGGCCGATCCGCTCGATCGCGCACCGTTTCGGCGGCAGCCACGCGCAGCGCGACGTGATCGACCTGACCTTGATCGAGGCCGCGCTGCGCGCCGGCCATATTGCGCTGGCGCGGGCGCTGACAGCCGAGCGGCAGCTCGCCCGTCCCGACACCCCGCTGTCGGCGCTGTTCTCGCGCCGCGCCGCCGATTTGCCGGACAATTGACCCGGGGCGGATCTTGTCTTAAAAACTGGCCAAGCCAGATTTTTTCGAGACCCGAAAAAATTAATGGCGATGGGAGGACATCATGTATCTCGGCCTCGACCTGGGCACTTCGGGCGTCAAGGCGCTGCTGATCGACGACGGCCAGAAGGTCCTCGGCTCTGGCCATGGCTCGCTCGACGTCTCGCGGCCGCATCCGGGCTGGTCGGAGCAGGATCCGGCCCATTGGATCGGGGCCTGCGAGACGGCGATTGCCGAACTCAAGGCCTCGCACCCGAAGGAGCTTGCCGCGGTCAAGGGCATCGGTCTTTCCGGCCAGATGCATGGCGCCACGCTGCTCGACACCGCAGACAAGGTGCTGCGCCCCTGCATCCTGTGGAACGACACGCGCAGCCATGTCGAGGCGGCGGCGCTCGACGCCGATCCGCGCTTCCGCAAGCTCACCGGCAACATCGTCTTCCCCGGCTTCACCGCGCCAAAGCTTGCCTGGGTGAAGAACAACGAGCCGGCGATTTTTGCCAAGGTAGCGAAAGTGCTGCTGCCCAAGGATTACCTGCGGCTCTGGCTGACCGGCGAGCATATCTCCGAAATGTCGGATTCAGCCGGCACGTCCTGGCTCGATGTCGGCAAGCGGCGCTGGGCGCCCGAATTGCTGGCGGCGACATCGCTCGACGAAAAACACATGCCGTCGCTGGTCGAAGGCACGGCGAGGGCCGGCGGCTTGCGCGGCGAGCTCGCGGCGAAGTGGGGCGTTACGGCCGGCATCCCGATCGCCGGCGGCGCCGGCGACAACGCGGCTTCCGCCTGCGGCATGGGCACGGTGGGCGCCGGGCATGCGTTCGTGTCGCTCGGCACTTCGGGCGTGCTCTTCGCGGCGAACGCCTCCTATCTGCCCAATCCGGAAAGCGCGGTGCATACCTTCTGCCATGCGCTGCCCGCCACTTGGCACCAGATGGGCGTGATCCTGTCGGCCACCGATTCGCTCAACTGGCTTTCGGAGATCACGGGAAAGAGCGCCGGCGACCTGACCGGCGAGCTCGGCGATACGCTGAAGGCGCCGACGGGTGTCACCTTCCTGCCCTATCTGTCGGGCGAGCGCACGCCGCACAATGATTCCGCCATTCGCGGCTCGTTTACCGGGCTGGCGCATCAGTCGAGCCGGGCCGTGCTGACGCAGGCCGTGCTCGAAGGCGTCGCCTTCGCCTTCCGCGACAGTCTCGAAGCGCTGAAGACAGCCGGCACGACGCTGAGCCGGGTGACTGCGATCGGCGGCGGCTCGCGCTCACGCTATTGGCTGAAGGCGATTGCCACAGCGCTGCAGGTGCCGGTCGATATTCCGGCCGACGGCGATTTCGGCGCCGCCTTCGGCGCGGCGCGGCTGGGTCTGATCGCCGCGACCGGCGCCGATCCGCTTGCGGTCTGCACGGCGCCGGCGACCGATGCGACAATCGAGCCGGACGCTGGCCTCGGCGGCGCCTTCGCGGATGCTTATCAGCGCTACCGTGCGCTCTATCCGGCGATCCGGGCCGTAGCCGCGTGAGAGGACGCGAGGCCCCCCTCTCTGCCCTGCCGAGCATCTCCCCCGCAAGGGGGGAGATTGGCAGTTGGAGCGCCCCGCTCGCTCCTGCAGCCTCACTGCGCCGGCACCTTGTCCAAAAATCCGGTGACGCTCTTCAGGCGACCGTTCTCGATGATGCCGATATCGGTGCCTTCGATGACGGATTCGGTACCTTCGGGTCCCAGATTCCACGAGAAGCGAATCTTGTCGGCGAAACCGTCCGGCTCGCCCTTCAGCCAGAAGCGGAAGCCGGCGAAGCGCTGCTGCACGCCGTCGATCAGCGCCGCGACGCCTGCATGGCCGTCGCCCTGCATGACCGGGTCGCGATAGCTGACATCCTCGGTAAAGGCGGCGTCAAGCAGCGCCTTGCGGCGGGCCGCATCGCTCTCGTTCCAGGCGGCGATATAGTTGCGGGCAGTCGTGTTGAGATCGGTCATTGTCATGCTCCTTCGTTGGATGGTTTCGACATGACCCTTTTCGCGCCCCGCAAGAGCGAAACCAATTACGCCTGAGGTAATCGGGCAAAGCACTGGAGAGGAAGGAAACCATGAGCAGCGGATTTTTCGGCGACATCAAAAAGATCAAGTATGAAGGGCCGGATTCGACCAATCCGCTGGCCTACCGGTTCTACAATCCGGACGAGGTGGTGGCCGGCAAGCGGCTGGAAGACCATCTGCGCTTCGCCGTCGCCTATTGGCATTCCTTCGCATGGCCGGGCGGCGACCCCTTCGGCGGCCAGACCTTCGACCGGCCCTGGTTCGCCAAGCCGGGCGGCATCGACACGATGGAACTGGCCAAGCTCAAGGCCGATGTCGCCTTCGAAATGTTCTCGCTGCTTGGCGCGCCCTATTTCTGCTTCCACGACGCCGACGTGCGCCCGGAAGGCAAGGATTTCTCCGAAAGCGCTGCGCGCCTCGACGAGATCACCGACTATTTCGCGACCAAGATGAAAGAGACCGGCGTCAAGCTGCTCTGGGGCACGGCGAATCTCTTCTCGCATCGCCGCTTCATGGCGGGCGCGGCCACCAATCCCGATCCGGATGTGTTCGCCTATGCGGCGGCCACGGTGAAGAAATGCATCGATGTCACCAAGAAGCTGAAGGGCGAGAACTATGTGCTGTGGGGCGGGCGCGAGGGTTATGAGACGCTGCTCAACACCGACCTTGCCCGCGAGCAGGAACAGGCCGGCCGCTTCCTCAATCTCGTCGTCGATTACAAGCACAAAATAGGCTTCAAGGGCACGATCCTGATCGAGCCGAAGCCGCAGGAGCCGACCAAGCACCAGTACGACTACGATGTCGCGACCGTCTATGGTTTCCTCAAGCGCTTCGGATTAGAGAAGGAGGTCAAGCTCAACATCGAGCAGGGCCACGCCATCCTCGCCGGCCATTCCTTCGAGCACGAGCTGGCTTTGGCCAATGCGCTCGGCATCTTCGGTTCGATCGACATGAACCGCAACGACTACCAGTCGGGCTGGGACACCGACCAGTTCCCCAACAACGTTCCTGAAATGGCGTTGGCCTATTACCAGATCCTGCAGGGGGGCGGCTTCAAGACCGGCGGCACCAATTTCGACGCCAAGCTCCGGCGTCAGTCCCTCGACCCGGACGATCTCCTGATCGGCCATATCGGCGGCATGGATGCCTGCGCGCGCGGCCTCAAGGCGGCGGCCAAGATGGTCGAGGATAAAGCGCTATCCGGCCCGCTCGCCGAACGCTATGCCGGCTGGAACACGGCCGAAGGCAAGGCGATGCTGTCGGGCAAGCGCACGCTGGAGGAGATCGCCGAACGCGTGGTGAAGGAGAAGATCGAGCCGCAGCCGCGCTCCGGCCGGCAGGAGCTGCTCGAAAACATCGTCAATCGCTACGTCTGACTGCGCAGCGGCTGCCCGACCGCAGCGGCTGCCGTTAAATTCGCCTTCGCGCGGGGCAGGACTTCACGACAAGGTCTTGCCCCGAACCGCCCCTCAATCGCCCCATCCTTGCCTTCAAACAGCCGTCACGGAACTCGTATAAACGTGACTCCTGTGGCGGGAAGGAAAGAAGGAGGCGAAACGTTATGCAGCACGAACGCGAAATCGACGCCCTGCTCTCTCCCAGCGAGGCTGGTTCGATCATCGATCGGCTGATGGCGCTGCCGCATTCGAAAGACGGCGCCCGCAAGCCAAATGAATGGGATCGCGCGGTCGCCGCGCGGCTCGAAACGGCGCTGGCCAGGAGCATGCGCTCGCGCATCGTCGGTGAAGGCCGCGACGCCGCCTGATTCTTCCATGGCCTGATTCTTCCTTAATTTGACGAACGGAGACTGTTTCTCCATCCTGCATCGATGATACGCGCGGTGCTGCTCGATCTTCTGGGTGTTGTCTACGATGGCGACGTCCAGATAGCAGGCGCCGCGGCAGCCATGGAGCGGCTGCGCGGCACCGGTCTGCCGCTCCGTTTCGTCAGCAACACGACACGTTCGTCGCGCGACGCAATCATTGCCCAGCTTGCCGGGCTGGGCATCGAGGTAGATGACGAGGAATTGCAGACGCCGGCGCGCGCAGCCGTCGAATGGCTCCGCAAGCATGGCCGCCGACCGCATCTGCTCGTCCATCCCGACCTCAAGGCCGAGTTTTCCGGAGTGGAAGGCGGAAGCGATAAAGCCGTCGTCGTCGGCGATGCCGGCGAGGCGTTCGATTATGCAAGCCTCAACCGGGCGTTCCGCGAACTGGTCGCCGGCGCCGATTTTCTGGCTTTGGCCATCAATCGAACCTTCAAGGATGCCGACGGACTGCTCAGCCTCGACACCGGCGCCTTCGTCGCGGCGCTCGAATTCGCCAGCGGCCGCAGCCCGGTCGTGCTCGGCAAGCCCTCGCCTGAATTCTTCCACTCGGCGCTTGCCGGTTTGAGTTGCCCGCCGGCCGATGCGGTCATGGTCGGCGACGATGCGGAGAGCGATGTTGCCGGTGCTTTGCGCGCCGGGCTCGGCGCGGCGCTGCTCGTGCGGACCGGCAAGTACCGTCCTGGCGACGAAACGCGCTTCGATCCGGCGCCTACGGCTGTGGTCGACGATCTGGCGGCAGCGACCGATTGGATAATCAGCCGCGCCGCAGCCTGACCGGCGCCTCGCCGAACGCCCTGGAGAACGCCCTAGAAAAAGCCGCGGCGGACGAAAAGCCTGTGCGTCCGGCAATATCGGCCATGGCGATGCGCGTGTCGACCACCAGGCGGCGGGCGGCGCTGAGGCGCAGCCTCAGATAGTAGGCGCCGGGCGTCTCGCCGATCGATCTGCGAAAAATGCCTTCCAGCGTCCGTGCCGTGACGCCGGCGCGTTTTGCCACCGCATCGATGGTGAGCGGCTGGTCGACATGCGATTCCATCAAGCGGATCGCCTGGGCGAGCCTAGGGTCGTAGCCGTCGAGCCGGCCGAGCGAGACCAGCGGCTGCGCATCCGTCGCGGCGCGGGCCTGGTCGTAGATGAAGACGCTCGCCACATCGAGCGCCACGGCCATGCCGAGCCTTGTGCGAACGAGATGCAGCATCAGGTCGAAGGTTGGCGAGGCGCCGCCGGAGGTGAAGACCGGACCGTCGATGACATAGCGGTCCGGCCGAACGTCGACGCCCGGGAATGCGGCGGAAAAATCTTCCATGTCCTCCCAATGCGTGGTGGCGCTGCGGCCCTCGAGCAGGCCGGCGCGCGCCACCAGCCAGGTGCCGGCCTCGACGCCGCCGCAGGCGCGGGCCGCACGCGCCGCCCTGCGCAAGCCGGCAAGCAATGCCGACGTGGCGTAGTTCTGCGTGCCGAAGCCGGCGACGACGACCAGCATGTCGGTCGGCTCGGCCGCGTCGAAGCGGCCGCTGACGGACACGGGAAGGCCGCAAGTCGTGACCGGCGCCTCGCCGGTGACCGAGACCAGCTTGAAATCGAACAGCGTCTCGCCCGAGACGCGATTTGCGGCGCGCAACGGATCGACCGCCGAGGCCACGCACATGATCGACGAGCCCGAGAACACCAGGAACGTCACCTTCAGCGTTTCGCGCTCGGCACGAAAGATGGTCGGCTTTTCGCTTTTTATCATGAGAGCTTCGTAAAACGCAAAACAGTTTCCGGCAAGTCGGTCATTCTTGGCCAGCTTCGGCGCATGGTCGTCATAGCAAAGCCGGTTTCCAGCTTTTTGCTCGACATGGATGGCCGATCGAATCTGGGAGGAAAGACGATGCCGCTCGCGATGAACCGTGAGGTCTTCATTACTTGTGCCGTGACCGGTTCCGGCGGCACGCAGGACCGCAGCCCACACGTGCCGCGCTCGCCCAAGCAGATCGCCGATTCGGCGATCGACGCGGCCAAGGCGGGCGCCGCGATCGTCCACTGCCATGTGCGCGACCCCGAGACCGGCAAGCCCAGGCGCGACGTGCATCTCTACCGCGAAGTGACCGAGCGCATCCGCGAGGCGAATGTGGACGTGGTGCTGAATCTCACCGCCGGCATGGGCGGCGACATGGTGTTCGGCCCGCCGGAAAGCCCGCTGCCGCTGAGCGAGAAAGGCACCGACATGGGCGGCGCGTCGAACCGCATGGAGCATGTCCGCCAGTGCCTGCCGGAGATCTGCACGCTGGATTGCGGCACGATGAACTTCGCCGAGGCCGATTATGTGATGACCAACACGCCGGGCATGCTGCGCGCCATGGGCGGCATGATGACGGCGCTGGGGGTCAAGCCGGAGATCGAGGCCTTCGATACCGGACATCTGTGGTTCGCCAAGCAGCTCGTCGAGGAGAAGGTGCTCAACCCGGACGCGCTGGTGCAGCTCTGCATGGGCGTGCCGTGGGGCGCGCCGGACGACCTCAACACCTTCATGGCGATGGTCAACAACGTGCCCTCGACCTGGAACTGGTCGGCCTTCTCGATCGGCCGCAACCAGATGGCCTATGCGGCGGCCGCCGTGCTTGCCGGCGGCAATGTCCGCGTCGGCCTTGAGGACAATCTGTGGCTCGACAAGGGCGTGCTGGCCACCAACGCGCAACTCGTCGAACGCGCCGTGAGCATCGTCACCAATCTCGGCGCGCGCGTGCTCGGTCCTGAGGAAGTGCGCAAGAAGCTCAATCTAACCAAGCGGGCGCCGATCGCAGCCGCGGCATAAGGCGGGGAGCGCGCACGATGGCTACCGTCAAATTCACCGCGATGAAGGACGGCGACAAGGAAGACTACGAATTCCTGACCGCCCATGAGATCGACTATGCCGCCAAGACCGGCGACCGGCTGCTCGACGCGCTCGTGCAATTGGACGAAGGGCTTTCCGGCTACAAGATCACCCGGCTTGGCCATTCCCTGCAGGCGGCGACGCGCGCCTGGAAGGATGGCGCCGACACCGACTGGATCGTCTCGGCGCTGCTGCATGACATCGGCGATATCTACGCGCCCTACAATCACGATGAGTATGCCGCGACGATCCTGAAGCCTTTTGTGCGCGAGCAATGCACCTGGGTCGTGGAGAAGCACGGCGACTTCCAGCGCCTCTATTACGCTCATCACCTGGGCGGCAACCGGCATGCCCGCGACCGCTTCGCCGGCCATCCCTATTTCGACGATTGCGACCAGTTCTGCGAGCGCTGGGACCAGTCGAGTTTCGACCCCGATTACGAGACGCTGCCGGTCGAATTCTTCCGGCCCTTCGTGCTCGAAGTGTTTGCCCGCAAGGCCTACGATCCGGCAGTGATCCGCGCCGGCGAGCGCGTCGCCCTCACCAATCCCGACACAGCCAAGACGAGAACCGGAGCCTGACCATGAGCATCATCAACAAGGCTGCCGCCATCGGCGGCGGCGTCATCGGGGCCGGCTGGGTGGCGCGGCTGCTGCTCAACGGCATCGATGTGTCGATCTTCGATCCGGATCCGGAAGCGTCGCGCAAGGTCGGCGAAGTGATGAAGGGCGCACGCCGCGCCTATAAGCAGATGCTGCCGGACGGCCTGCCCAAGGAAGGCAAGCTGACCTTCGCCAAGACCATCGCCGAGGCGGTCGCCGACGCCGATTTCATCCAGGAAAGCGTGCCGGAGCGGCTCGACCTCAAGCACAAGGTGCTGGCCGAGATCGACCAGCATGCGCCGGCCAACGCCATCGTCGGCTCGTCCACCTCCGGCATCAAGCCGACCGACATGCAGGTGGCGATGAAGAAGCATCCGGAGCGGCTGGTCGTCGGCCATCCGTTCAACCCGGTTTATCTTCTGCCGCTGGTCGAGATCGTCGGCGGCGAACAGACCTTCCCCGAGGCGATCGAGGTCGCCAAGGAGCTCTACGCCTCGATCGGCATGAAGCCGGTGGTGGTGCGCAAGGAGATCGAAGCCTTTGTCGGCGACCGCCTGCTCGAAGCCGCCTGGCGCGAGGCGCTGTGGCTGGTCAAGGACGGCATCTGCACCGTCGAGGAGCTCGACGACATCATGCGCTATTCCTTCGGCCTGCGTTGGGCGCAGATGGGCATGTTCCAGGTCTATCGCGTCGCCGGCGGCGAGGCTGGCATGCGCCACTTCATGGCGCAGTTCGGACCCTGCCTGAAATGGCCATGGACCAAGCTGATGGACGTGCCGGAGTTCAACGACGAACTGGTCGACCTGATCGCCACGCAGTCGGACGAGCAGGCGCATGGCCTCTCGATCCGCGAGCTGGAGCGCATCCGCGACGACAATCTGGTCGCGATCATGGAAGCGCTATCGAAGCAGAACAAGGGCAAGGGCTGGGGCGCCGGCGCGCTGCACAAGGACTATACCAGGCAGCTCGCCAAGCTGGCGGCAAGGAAGACCCCGGCCAAGCCTGTCGCAAAGGCCAAGCCGGCGAAGAAGGCCGAGAAGCCGGCAAAGGCTGAAAAGCCGATAAAAGCCGGGAAGCCCGCCAAGGCCGATAAGGCGAAGAAGAGCAAGAAGAAGGGGTGAGGCGATGCATTTCGGTCTTTCGGAAGAACAGAAGCTCATCGTCGACACGACGCGCGCCTTCGTCGAGAACGAGCTTTACCCGCATGAGCGCGAGGTGGAGCGCACCGGCGTGCTGCGCCGCGAGCTGATCGACGAATTGAAGGCCAAGGCGATCGAGGCCGGGCTTTACGCGGCCAACATGCCGGCCGATGTCGGCGGCGCCGGCCTCGATACGGTGAGCTGGCTGCTCTACGAGAAGGAGCTCGGCCGCGCCAATTACGCGCTGCATTGGACCTGCGTGGCGCGCCCGTCCAACATCCTGCTCGCCGGCACGCCGGAGCAGCGCGAGAAATACCTCTTCCCTTGCATTCGCGGCGAGAAGTGGGACTGCCTGGCGATGACCGAGCCGGGCGCAGGCTCCGACCTGCGCGGCATGAAGGCCACCGCCATGCAGGACGGCTCTGACTGGGTGCTCAACGGCACCAAGCATTTCATCAGCCACGCCGACATCGCCGACTTCGCCATCGTCTTCATGGCCTCGGGCGAAGAGGATTCACCGCGTGGCAAACGCAAGAAGATCACCGCCTTCTTCGTCGACAAGGGCACCAAGGGCTTCACGGTGCGCGACGGCTACCGCAATGTCTCGCATCGCGGCTATACCAACTCGATCCTGGAGTTCGACGACTGCCGGCTGCCGGCTTCCCAGGTGCTCGGCGAAGTGCACAAGGGCTTCGACGTCGCCAATTCCTGGCTCGGCGCGACCCGTCTGCAGGTCGGCGCCACCTGCCTCGGCCGCGCCGAACGCGCGCTGTCGCATGCCATCGAATATGCCGCGCAGCGCCAGCAGTTCGGCCAGCAGATCGGCAAGTTCCAAGGCGTCTCCTTCAAGCTCGCCGACATGGCGACGGAACTGAAGGCCGCCGACCTGATGGTCTTCGAAGCCGGCTGGAAGTACGATCAGGGCACCGTCACCGACCAGGACATGGCCATGGCCAAGCTCAAGGCCACCGAAATGCTGGCCTATGTCGCCGACGAAGCCATCCAGATCCATGGCGGCATGGGGCTGATGGACGACCTGCCGCTGGAGCGCATCTGGCGCGACGCCCGTGTCGAGCGCATCTGGGAAGGCACGTCGGAGATTCAGCGACATATTATTTCGCGGGCGCTGCTGCGTCCGTTCGGAGCTTAGAGCATGATATGCCAAGGCCGGAATCCGGCCTTGGACAAGATCGCGCTCAAACGAAAAGATGGCCATGCATAAACTCGAACGTCTCCTGCGCCCGAAATCGATCGCCGTGTTCGGCGGGGCGCAGGCCGCCGCCGTCGTGGCGCAGTCGATCAAGATGGGCTTTGCCGGCGAAATCTGGCCGGTGCACCCGACCAAGGACGAGGTCGCCGGCCGCAAGGCCTACCGCTCGGTCGCCGACCTGCCCGGAGCGCCGGACGCCGCCTTTGTCGGCGTCAACCGGCATCTTACCATCGAGGTGATCAAGGCGCTGGCCGAGCGCGGCGCCGGCGGCGCCGTCTGCTTCGCGGCCGGCTTCCTCGAGACCGAAGCCTATGACGAGGACGGCGAGCGGCTGCAGGCGGAGCTCGTCGCCGCCGCCGGCAATATGCCGATCATCGGCCCGAACTGCTACGGCCTGATCAACTATGCCGACGGCGCGTTGCTGTGGCCCGATCAGCATGGCGGCATCCGCCTGGCCGAGGGCGGCAAGGGCGTGGCCATCATCACCCAGTCGTCCAACATCGCCATCAACATGACGATGCAGAAGCGCGGCCTGCCGATCGCCTTCCTGATGACGGCGGGCAACCAGGCGCAGACCGGCCTTTCGGAAATGGCATTGGGCCTGATCGAGGACGAACGCGTCACCTCGCTCGGCCTGCATATCGAAGCCTTCGACTCAGTCGCCGGCTTCGAGAAGCTGGCGGCACGGGCGCGCGAATTGAAGAAGCCGATCATCGCCATGAAGGTCGGGCGGTCCGAACAGGCGCGGCAGGCGACGGTCTCGCACACCGCTTCGCTGGCCGGCTCCGACGCCGCCTCCGGCGCTTTCCTGAAGCGGCTTGGCATTGCGCGCGTCGATTCCATTCCGGCCTTCATCGAGGCGCTGAAGCTGCTGCACATCACCGGGCCGCTGCCCGGCTACAGGCTGTCGTCGATGAGCTGCTCCGGCGGCGAGGCTTCGGTGATGGCCGACAGCGCCGAGGGGCGCTGGGTGCATTTCCCCGCACTGACGGCCGAGCATCGCGCGCATGTCAAATCGACGCTCGGCCCGCTGGTCGCTGTCGCCAATCCGCTCGACTACCACACCTTCATCTGGAACAACGAGCCGGCTATGACCGCCACCTTCACCGCGATGGTGTCGGGCGGCTTCGATCTCAACATGCTGGTGCTCGACTTCCCGCGCCCGGACCGCTGCTCGGACGTCGACTGGTGGGCGACGCTGCGTGCCTTCGAGGCGGCGCTGAAGACCAACAAGGCGCAAGGCGCGATCGTCTCCTCGCTGCCGGAGAACCTGCCTGAGGAATACACCGCCGGCCTGATGGCGCGCGGCATGGTGCCGTTGTTCGGCATCTCCGAAGCCATGGATGCCGCCCAGGCCGCCGCCTTCATCGGCTGGGCGTGGCGCGAGCCGCAGGCGCAGCCGGTCGATACAACGGCCGCCGGCGCGGCCGAAGCCAAGCGCGTCACGCCGGACGAGGCCGAAGCCAAGGAAAGGCTGATCAAGGCCGGCCTGCCGGTGCCGAAGGGCGAACGTGCTTCCAATGCGGTCGAGGCGGTGATCTCGTCCATGACGCTTGGCTTTCCGGTGGCGCTCAAGGCGCTCGGCGTGACGCACAAGTCGGAAGTCGGCGCCGTCAGGCTGAACCTCAAGGATGCCGAATCCGTCAGCGCCGCCGCGCATGACCTTCTGCCGCTCGGCACGGGACTCTATGCCGAGCGCATGGTGCGCGACGGCGTCGCCGAACTGATCGTCGGCTTCACCCGCGACCCGATGTTCGGCGTGGTGATGACCCTCGGCACCGGCGGCGTGCTGGTCGAGCTGCTGCGCGACAGCGTCACCCTGATGCTGCCGGCGACGCGTGACGACATCGAGGCGGCATTGCGTGGGCTCAAGCTCTATCCTCTCCTCGAAGGTTATCGCGGGCGGCCGAAGGCCGACGTCAACGCCGCCATCGACGCCATCGCCGGCATCGCCGACTTCGTGCAGAAGAACGAAGGCGAGATCGAAGAACTCGACATCAACCCGCTGATCGTCTGCGCCGAAGGCAAGGGCGCATGGATCGCGGACGCCCTGCTCGTGCTTGGAGAGAAGAAGAATGGCTGACGTCATCACCACCCGCCGCGAAGGCGCGATCCTCGAAGTCACGCTCGACCGGCCAAAGGCCAATGCGATCGACCTCAAGACGTCGCGACTGATGGGCGAGACCTTCAAGGCGTTCCGCGACGATCCGGAATTGCGCGTCGCCATCGTCAAGACGGCCGGCGACAAGTTCTTCAGCGCCGGCTGGGACCTGAAGGCGGCCGCCGCCGGCGATGCGGTCGACGGCGACTATGGGGTCGGCGGCTTTGGCGGGCTGCAGGAGTTGCGCGATCTCAACAAGCCGGTGATCGCCTGCGTCAACGGCATGGCGGTGGGCGGCGGCTTCGAGCTGGCGCTATCCTGCGACCTCATCTATGCCTCGGACCATTCCTCCTTCGCGCTGCCGGAGATCCGCGCCGGCACTTTGGCCGACGCGGCGACGATCAAGCTGCCGAAGCGCATTCCCTACCACATCGCCATGGACCTCCTGTTCACCGGCCGCTGGATGGATGTGGCGGAAGCACATCGCTGGGGCCTGGTCAACGAGGTGCTGCCCAAGCAAAAGCTCGAGGAGCGCGTCTGGGAGATCGCGAGGCTTTTGGCCAGCGGCCCGCCGCTAGTCTTCGCCTCGATCAAGGAGACGGCGCGAGTTGCCGAGGCGCTGACCTTCCAGGACGCCATGAACAAGGTGACGCGCCGGCAGCTGCCGACGGTCGACAAGCTCTATGGGTCGGAAGACAATATGGAAGGGTTCCGCGCGTTCGCGGAGAAGCGCGACCCGGTGTGGAAGGGACGATAACGCTGGCTTACCCTCGCCTCGATGGGGAGGGTCGGACCGAAGGTCCGGGGGCGGGGTGAAGCGCCGCCACCCCCACCCGCCGCTTCGCGGCGACCTCCTCCATCGAGGGGGAGGTAAGGAGTGTCTATGACCGACTACAAAACCCTCATCGACGCCGAGACCTGGGCCTTCATCGAGAAGACCAACTCCTACTACCCGCCCGATACGATCGACTACACCATCGCAGAGCAGCGCGAGATATACGACCGGATGTGCCGTGAGTTCTTTGCCGGCTATCCGCAAGGGGTGACGGCGGAGACGACTGCCGTTGCCGCGCCCACCAATAAGATCTCGATCCGCATCTACCGCAATGCGGCGCCGAACAAGGCCGCGATGGTGCTCTATATCCATGGCGGCGGCTTCATTCTTGGCGGGCTGGACAGCCATGACGATGTCTGCGCCGAGCTTTGCGCCCGCACCGGCTTCGATGTGGTCTCGCTCGACTACCGGCTGGCGCCCGAGCATCTGCATCCGGCCGCCTTCGACGACGCCATGGACGCCTTCGAATGGTCCGCCAGGACCTATGACTGCCCGGTGCTGCTCTGCGGCGACAGCGCCGGCGGCAATCTCTGCGCGGCGGTCGCGCATGCGACGCGCGGCCATAGGAAGAAGCCGGCCGGCCAGGTGCTGATCTATCCCGGCCTTGGCGGCGACCATTCGCGCGGCTCCCATGTGACCCATGCCGAGGCGCCGATGCTGACCGTGCGCGACGTCGACTTCTACAAGCATATCCGCACCGGCGGCGCCGACCTGACCGGCGACATCACGCTCTATCCGCTCGCCGATGCCGATTTCGCCAACTTGCCGCCAACGGTGCTGATCACCGCGGAATGCGATCCGCTCTCCTCCGACGGCGAAGCCTATCGCGACCGCGTCGTTGCAGCCGGCGGACGCGCCACCTGGTTCGAGGAGCCAGGGCTGGTGCATGGTTACCTCAGGGCCCGGCACATGGTCGGCCGTGCACGGACGAGCTTCACCCGCATCGTCGAGGCGGTTTCGGCGCTCGGCCGGGGCGACTGGATCTGGTGACAATCGAGGGCGCTTTCCGCTCCGCTATCTTCCCGTGAACCTTTTCCCGCCAGCCAGCGACTGACGGTCAGGCGCCGCTATGGTGCGGCCCGGAAAGGAAAGCCGCTATGATCAGGAACCCAGAGACTTCGCGGTCTCCGGGAGCAACGGGAGTCCGGCGCGATCACCGCCTTAGGGAAGGGGCCGACGCGCTGGGCTTCCGGCTGATTCCGTTGACCCCGCATACGAGCCGGCGTATCGTCACAAGCAGGAAAACAGACAATTCGATCAGGGAAGAACGTGCTGCAACGCCGCGCCTTGCCCTGATTGGCGCGGCGGAGGCGGACGTTCCTTCCAGCGGCTTCGGGGGGAGTTCAATGTCTGGCGTTCGCGGCTCGTTCCTGCGTTCCCACGGCGACAATTTGCGCCGCGCAATCGCGACAAGCAGCGGAATTCTTGCCCTGGCGCTGTCCGCCGGCCTCTTTCTCGGTGGCGTAGCGAAGGCGCAGGAAACCCGGATCATTTATCCCGGCTCGATGGCGGTCAGCGGCTTTCCGGGCACCACCATTCCCGATTTCGATCAGGGCCTGCCGCCCGGCGCCGACCCGGTCGACGAGACCTTCATCGACACATCCCGCGCCTCCTTGCGCGTTTTCAATGTTTCCAATCTCGGCGGGCCGGCTTCCGGCCAACTGGTAAACACGCCTCCGCCCTTCGAGGTGACGGCCGGCCAGATCGGGGAGGTGTTCGGCCTCGCCTATGACGACGGCGTGCGCGACGGCGTGCCATCGAGCGTTCCCAACCTCTACGCGGCCGCGACCTCTCTGTATGGCATCGAGATCGTCACCACGGACGCCGATAATGACGGCAGGCCGGAACGGCAGCGCCGCGGCGCCGCGGGGGCGGTCTTCATGGACGGCCAGTTCGGCACCGAGAATGGCGGCGGTCCAGGCACGATCTGGAAGATCGACGGCACCACGGGCGCGGTCTCCAAATTCGCCGATATCGACACCAACAGCGGGCCCGGCATCGGCAATCTCGCCTTCGATCCGACCCATCGCGAGTTCTTCGCTTCGGATCTCGATACCGGGCTCATTCACCGCATCGATATCGAAGGGAATCTGATCGACAGCTTCGACCATGGCGTTGCCGGGCGCCCGGCGCATGGGCTCGCCCCGGTCGCCGACGACGGCGCCGTGATGAACATCCAGGCTGCCGCTTTCGATAGCGAAAACCCCGAGACCTGGGGCTATACGCAGGATGCGCGCCGCGTCTGGGCCGTCGCCTATCATGGCGGGCGGCTCTATTATTCCGTCGGCGAGAAGGCCGAAATCTGGTCGGTCGGCATTGCGAGCGACGGAAGCTTTGCCGGCGATCCGCGCTGGGAGCTGACGGTCAAGGCGGACCAGGACTATGCCATCACCGACATCGCCTTCGACAACAAGGGCTTCATGTATCTCGCTCAGCGCGGCCCGGTCGAGAACCGCTACGATTACAGCCGTTTCGCCTCCTCCGGCAAAGGCGAGCTAATCCGCTACTGGCGCGAGGATCCAGACGATCCGGCGACGGAATCGGCCTGGGTCGAGGTGCCGCAGGAATATGCGGTCGGCTTCCCGCAGGGCAATCGCCAGTCGGCCGGCGGCGTCGACCTGCAATATCGCTATAACGCCGAGGGCAATCTCGACACGTCCGTCTGCACCGACACCGTCGTCAACGCCGGCGACAAGCTGCGCGACAATCCGGACCTCGCCGAGCGGCTCGGCGCCGGCGGACCGCTTGCCGTGCATGGCGTGCAGCTGACGCCGAGCGCGCAGGTCAAGCCGGCCAACGTGCCGCCTTTCGGCTCCTGGTTCGTCGATTTCGACGGCTATTTCGAAGACCCGGACGTCCAAGGCCATGTCGGCGACGTCAGGGTCTGGCGCCCTTGCGAGGGCCGCGCCGGCTATTACGAGGAAATCCCCGGCGGCGGCTATCTGCCTCCGTTCTATCCGCCCGATTTCCCGCCGCCCGGCAATACGCCGCCCTGTGTGGATGTCGAGGACGTGCATTATTACTGCACGCCGCGCGGGCTGCGGGCCGAACTTACTCTCCATGACCATGCCGGCTTAGGCGGCGATTCGATCAAGGCGCAGTCCAGGACGCCCGGCGTCGGGGTGACAACCCCCATGTCGCATGTTCCGGGCAAGCCCTACACGGTCGACATCACCAGCCACAATCCAGGCGACACCGTTGATGTCGGGCTCTGCTTCTACCGCAAGTCCGATCAGGACAAGGGCGGCTACTACCCTTGCTGCAAGATGACACTGCCGCTCAGGACGCCAGCCGTCGACTGCGAAGCGCCGAGGAGGGACAGATGAGCGATCTCGCCCATTCCCGCTTCGCCTCGCGCAAAACCGTCATGAAAACGATCATGAAACCCCTGTCATATGCCAGGCGCGGCGCGCGCTGGCTGATGGCGGCCGGTATCGCGGTCCCCATCATGCCGGCCTTGCCGGCGCTCGCCCAGGCTCCGGCCGCGACCAGTCAGGCCGCCAATCCAGCGTCACGCGGCATCAATGCGGAGCTTGCGCGGATCGTGCCGTTCTTCACCAAGAAAGGCGGCCAGAAAAGCTGCGATACGGTCGAATATGTCCTGAGCTTCGGCATCCATGGCGACCCGCAGGACTTCGACCGGCCAAGCGTGGCTGCCTTGCTCAAGGCGACAAGGCTCGATTTCAGGGACCAACTGCCGCACGGCCTGCAGATCGTCAGCGTCGATGTCGCAGGCGACGGCACTGGCGCTTCCGGCGGACCGCTGCCGGCTGCTTCCATCAGCACGTCGGCCGGCCCGAACGACACGGCGAGCGTTTCCAACTTCCGCATCAGTGCTGTCAACCTCGATGGCGCGGGCGCCGCAAACGAACGCGTCATCACCTTCCGCATCACCGCCAAGATAGACCATGCGACCTTTCCCGTGCCGACGGCGGTCGACAATCAGGGTGAGATCGAGGTGGTCTTCAGGGGCGGTCCGCCAACAACGATCCCCTCGCAGGATCCGGACAAGCCCGACGACGGCGATTTCCTTACCGGGGTGAAGACCTCGATCAAGATCGACCCGACCAAGTGCAACCCGCCGCCTCCGCCTCCGGACAAGGAATGCTTCAAGGTCGAGCACGGCACAGTCGACTGCGTGCCCGGCGGCGGCGCTTTCATCTACCATATGCCGGTCGGACCCGAGATGGCCGGCAAATGGGTGCAGGTGTCGACGACGACACCAGGCATCAGCATCGTTCCCGACACGCAGAAGGTGCCGGTCGGCGGCGGCGTGCTGAACTGGAAGATCATCGGCGCCTCGCCCGGCGAGGCCATCCACCTCATCGTCACTGGCATCGAGACCTATGCCGGGCCGAAGGAGGGCTGGGGGCTCTGCTGCACGCAGGTGATCGACATCGTCATCCCGCGCGACTTGAAGTGCCCGCCCGAAAAACAGCCCGACCTCAAGGTCGAGAAGCATGCCGACGTGCCGCGCTGCACGATGGCCGGCGGCTGCGATTTCACCATCACCGTCACCAATGTCGGCGATGCGCCCTATAACGGCAACATCGTGCTCGACGAGGTGACGCTGCCGGCCGGCTCCGTGCTGACCTCCGGGCCAAACGCGCCTTGGGCCTGCGTGCCAGGCACGACACCGATGACCTGCACCTATCCGGCGACCACGCTCAATCCCGGCGCTTCCGTCAACCTCAAGCTCGGCTTCAAGCCGGCGGGCGGCTGGCAGGGCGGCGTGCTGCGCAATTGCGTCGCCTATGACTACAAGGCCAGCGGCAAGCCGCTGTTCGGCAGCCAGCAGAACGACCGCGGCTGCGCCTCGATCCCAATCTGCCGCCGTGGCGACCGCGATCCGCAGTGCAATCCGCCGGTGGAGAAGAAGGTCGACCTGATCCTGAAGAAGCGCGCCCGCACCCCGGTCTGCACACCGGACGGCGTCTGCACCTTCGTGATCGACATCATCAACAACGGCACCGGCACCTATAATGGGCCGCTGACGGTGATCGACACCTATCCAGGCGGCGCGCCGACCTCGTCGACCTTCGGGCCGAGCCCGCCATGGAACTGCGGGCCGAACGGCCCCGGCCAGTTCCGCTGCGACAATGCCGGCATCTCGCTGCCTCCGGGCGCCTCGACGCCGATCGTCGTCAAGGCGGCGATGCCGGCAAACTACCGGCCGGACACGGTGGAGAACTGCGCCGAGGTGAAAGGCATTCCCGGCGAGGCCGACCTCGCCAACAACAAGGCCTGCGCGACCGAGCGCATCCGCCATCCGAATGGCGGCCAGCCCGGCTTGCGCATCACCAAGACCTGCGGCGGCTCTCTCGCCGGTGCCGCTGTTTCCTGCCGCATCACCGTCACCAATGCCGGCACCTCGGCTCCCACCGCTCCAGTGCGGATCAACGATGCCGCGACGCTGGTGTCGGGGGGCGCGCCGGTGCAAATCCAGACCGTGGCTCCGGACGGCGCGGACTGGGCTTGCGGACCGGTGCCTGCCGACACGCTGTCGTGCCAGATTCCCGGCGCCGTAATGACGCCCGGAACCAGCCGGCACTTCGACGTGACGGTGAGCGGCAATGGCGCGTTCGAGAACTGCGCGCGCGGCAGCTTGGGGCCAGCGCCGGGCGACGACATCGTCTATCCGATCGGCCAGGCTTGCGCGAAGGGCGGTGGCGCCTCCACCATCCGCATCGAGAAGACCGGCGATGCCGAGTGCCGGCCGGGACAACCCTGCTCGTTCGAGATCACCATCACGAATGACGGGCCGAATCCCTTCTCCGGTCCGGTCCGCATCGGCGATGCGATCGGCGTAGAGGGTCTCGGTCGGCTGGAAGGCGTTCAGATCACCTCGATCGACCCGCCCTTCGGCTGCTCGCCGGAGCCGACAGCGCTCCCCGCGTCCTGCATCGCCAATCTGATGCTGGGCGCCGGCGAAAGCCACAGTCACCACGTCACCGTGATCCTTCCCGAGGACGGGCGCCTTGCCGATCTCAAGGGCACGGTCAACGGCCAGAACTGCGTCGGCGTGCTTCCTCCGAACACGCCGGTGCAAGGCGGCGGCGATGTGCTGTCGCGCGACCAGACCAATATCCAGGGCGATCGCGGCAAGGCCTATGCCTGCCATCCCTTCACCATCCGGCATGAGGTGAAGGACCAGTGCTCGAACGGCATGGTGCTTAACCCGGCCGGCCGCTGCGTCTGCCCGGAAGGCAGCACCTTCCGCAACGGCCAGTGCAGTTCGGGCGGCGGCAAGCTGCAACCATTGCCGGTGCCGCCGCGCTGCGTTCTGCTGCAGGGCCAGATCCGGACGGCGGACGGACGCTGCGTCTGCCCGCGCGGCACGGAGCTGGAAAACGGCAAGTGCGTCAAAGGCGGCGAGCCGCAGGAGCCGCAATGCACATTGCGTCCTGGCCAGTACCGCGACCAGGAGGGCAACTGCGTCTGCCGCCGCGGCGAGTTGGTGAACGGCGTCTGTCAGGTCGCCCCGCCGAAATGCACGATTCGCGGCGCGGTGCCGACAACGAATGGGTGTGCTTGCCCCAAGGGCACGCATTTCGACCGCGTCGCCAAAGCTTGCGTGCCCGACAGGCAGCCGCCCGCCCAGTGCCGCATCCGTGGCCAAGTGCGCAATGCCGATGGCGATTGCGTCTGCCCGAAAGGGACGGAGGTGAGAGGCAAGGTTTGCGCGCCAGTCAGGAAGCCACAAGCTTGCTCCATCCGCGGCCAGATCCTCAACAAGCGCGGCGCCTGTGTGTGCCCGCGCGGAACGGAAGTGATCGAAGGCGCGTGCCGCAGGGTTGTTGACGCTGAATGCGCTCCGGGCTCGGAGATGATCGATGGCATTTGCCAGCCGATCATCCGGCGGCGATGCCCGGTCGGGACGACCGGACGGTACCCGGATTGCTTCCCGATCCGCCGACGGCCAGGCTTGGAGATCGATCCGGACCTGCTGCTCAATCCAGACATCCTGCAGCAGTTGGTGCCACGAGACCGACCAAGGTTGCAGCGGAACCCCGCGACCAACAACCTTCAGTAAGGAGCCGGTATTACCGCGCCCGAACCCCGCCGGAGCAATCCGGCGGGGTCTTTCTTTCCCGGGTCGGGGCCAGCGGTTTTGCCTGTCCGCCGACCTATGCGGAAAACGTGCTTCCCCTTGGCTGGACGATGGTCTAGGCAGACGCCGCATGAAGGCGTGCAGGCAGCGCGCCGATGAGGACGCCTGGAGAGGCCTTTGATGAGCAAGAAGACCCTGATCGCGCCATCAGTGCTGGCGTCGGACTTTTCGAAGCTGGGCGATGAGGTCGAGGCCGTCGCGGCGGCCGGCGCCGACTGGATCCACCTCGACGTGATGGACGGCCATTTCGTGCCTAACATCACCTTCGGCCCGCCGGTGATCAAGGCGATCCGCAACCGCACCAAGGCCTTCTTCGATTGCCATCTGATGATCGCGCCGGCCGATCCTTACCTGGCGGCCTTCGCCGAAGCCGGCTGCGACGGCATGACGGTGCACGCCGAGGCGGGGCCGCATCTCGACCGCTCGTTGCAGACCATCAAGAGCCTGGGCAAGAAGGCCGGCGTCTCGCTCAATCCGGCGACGCCGGAAACGGCGATCGAATATGTGCTCGACCGGCTCGACCTTATCCTGATCATGACGGTCAATCCGGGTTTCGGCGGGCAGGCCTTCATCCCGGCGATCGTCGACAAGGTGAAGCGGGTGAAGGCGCTGATCGGCAGCCGGCCGATCCATATCGAAATCGACGGCGGCGTCTCGGCCGAGACGGCGCCGCTGGTGACCGCGGCCGGGGCCAATGTGCTGGTGGCGGGCGCCGCCGTCTTCAAGGGCGGCAGCATCGAGGCCTATCGGGCAAACATCGAAGCAATTCGCACGGCTGCCGATAGGACCGCAAGCTGAACGTGTACCGATCCGATCTCCCGCGTAAGTTGCAGAGCGCATGGGAGAATTGAACGACTGTTCAATAAAGCGAAGCAGTGCAGAAATATCGGCTTTTTGCCGAGATTCTACTTTGTTCAATGAATAAACGCGTCGTCTTGTCTTAAAGTCGAATATCTCATCTTCCGCTTGAGGCGCCATTGCCCGGCTGTATAATATAGTTACGGGAAATTGCTTCGCCGAGGGGCCCTGGCACACCAGGGGCAAGCAACAGGAGTTCGTTTGACAAACGGAAACACCGAGCCGGGCGAAAGCAAGGGCGGCAAAAGCACGCTTGCCAGCTCGGTCTACCAGCAACTGCGCGACGACCTGCTGCGCGGCGCTCTGGAGTCCGAGACGAAACTGCGGGTCGAATGGGTCGTTTCCCGCTATGGCGCCGGCGCGTCGCCGGTACGCGAGGCACTCAACCGGCTGGCCGCCGAGGGCCTGCTCGGCCGTCACGACCAGCGCGGCTTCTTCCTGATGCCGGTCAGCGCCGCGGAACTGGAGGAATTGACGCGCACGCGCTGCTGGCTGGAGGAGCGGGCGCTGCGCGAATCCATTGCGCACCGCACCGCCGAGTGGGAAGAGCAGCTGGTGCTCGCCCTGCACCGCCTTGCGCGCGCCGAGCGCCGGCTGCCGGATGACCCGACAACCAACAATCCGGAGTGGGAAAAGCTGCACCGCGCCTTTCATCGCGCATTGATCGCGGCATGCCGGTCGAAGTGGCTGATCGCCTTCTGCGATCAGCTTTCCGATCAAGCCTCGCGCTACCGCCTGATCTCGCAAAACGCGCCGGGGATGGGACGCGACGATCTTGGCGAGCACCGCATCATCGCCGAGCGCACGCTGGATGGCGACGCCGACGGCGCAGTCGAGGCGCTTCTCAACCATTACCGGCTCACCGCGGCGATGTGCATGGAACGCTTCGCCCAGGGCTATGATGCGAGGGCCGGCGTCAGCAAGGCGCGCCGCAGATAACTACTGAAACTGCCGCGCAATTTTTGCTCCGGCTGCCAAATCTGGTATCCGCTCAGGCAAGCGCAACGCATGCGCCATTCGGCCTTCGTCCGCCTTGAGGACATTTCATGACCAATCATCTCTTCAGCGCCTTCCGTTCCCGCATGCCGGCCCCCGACCGGCTGCTGATGGAGACGGATGACGGCCGTTCGATCACCTATGGCGATATGCTGGCGAAGTCGGCGCAGCTGGCGCATGCGCTGGCGCAGGCGGGCGTCGAGCCGGGCGACCGAGTCGCGGTCCAGGTCGAGAAAAGCCCGGAGGCGGCGCTGCTCTATCTCGCTTCGTTGCGCGCCGGCGCGGTCTTCCTGCCGCTCAACACCGCCTACACGCTGCCCGAGCTCGACTGTTTCTTCCGCGACGCGGAGCCGAGGCTGATCGTTTGCGATCCGGACCGTCTTTCGGGTGTCGAACCGCTTGCCGCATCGGTCGGCGCCACGGTGCTCACACTCGGCCGCGACGGGCAGGGAACGCTCCCCGGTCAGGCGTCGCGGCAGACGACGGATTTCAGCGATGTCGCGCGCGGGCCGAACGATCTTGCGGCGATCCTCTACACTTCGGGCACGACCGGCCGTTCCAAGGGCGCAATGCTCAGCCACGAGAACCTCGCCTCCAACGTGCGCGTGCTGGTGGAGCAGTGGCGTTTCGGCGCGGACGACGTGCTGATCCACGCGCTGCCGATCTTCCACACGCATGGCCTGTTCGTGGCCACCAACGTCGTCCTGATGTCCGGCGCGAGAATGTTCTTCGAGCAGAAATTCGATCCGGTGCGCATCCTGTCCCTGATGCCGCACGCGACGGCTTTGATGGGCGTGCCGACCTTCTATGTGCGGCTGTTGCAGCAGGACGGCCTGACACGCGAGGCGGCGAAAACGATCCGGGTCTTCATCTCCGGCTCGGCGCCGCTGCTCGCCGAGACGCACAAGGCCTGGCGCGAGCGCACCGGCCACGCCATCCTCGAGCGCTACGGCATGACTGAGACCAACATGAACACGTCCAACCCCTATGACGGCGAGCGGCGCGCCGGCACGGTCGGCTTCCCCTTGCCAGGCGTCTCGCTGCGCATCACCGATCCCGAGACCGCCAGGCCGCTGCCCCAGGGCGAGATCGGCATGATCGAGGTCAAGGGCCCGAACGTCTTTGCCGGCTATTGGCGCATGCCGGAGAAGACCAAAGCCGAATTCCGCGACGACGGCTTCTTCATCACCGGCGACCTCGGGCTGATCGATCCCGACGGCTATGTGCACATCGTCGGGCGCGGCAAGGACCTGATCATCTCGGGCGGCTACAATGTCTATCCGAAGGAGATCGAGAGCGAGATCGATGCGCTGGACGGCGTCAGCGAAAGCGCGGTGATCGGCGTCGCCCATCCCGATTTCGGCGAAGGCGTCACCGCGGTGGTGGTGCGCAACCCGGGATCGTCGATCGGCGCCGCCGACATAGCCCAGGCCATCGGCGAGCGACTGGCGAAATACAAGCATCCGAAGCAGGTGATCTTCGTCGACGAATTGCCGCGCAACACGATGGGCAAGGTGCAGAAGAACGTGTTGCGCGAGGCGTATAAAGATATCTACGCCAGCAAAGCTGGCTGACAATTATCGAGCCGAAGGCCCTCGGCGATTGGCCGAAACGAACATCGTGTCGTCATCCTAGGGCGGAGCAAGGAGCGAAGCGACGCGCAGACCCTAGAGCAATTCCAGGAAAAGTGTGAGCGGTTTTCCGTCCGGAATTGCGTAAAAACAAAGAGATAGAGCGGTTCACCGTTTCCGTGAAACGGTGAACCGCTCTAGGATCCATTCCGTGACGCTAAGGCATCGCTAACGTTGTAGATTCTGCTCCGCTGCGCTCACGGCAGAGCTCACGGCATGGATTCTCGGGTCTTCGCTGCGCTTCGCGTCGCTACGCCCAAGGATGACGAAAATCGCGAAGGCCTACGCTCCAAACACCTTCTCGCCGCCGATCCAGACGTTTTTCACATCCAGGCCGTCCGACAGACCAACGATGTCGGCGGCCGTGCCGTTGGCGAAACGGCCGAGGCGGTGCGACTGGCCTATTGCCTCGGCCGGATAGAGCGAAGCCATGCGGAGCGCCTCGTCGAGCTCCAGTCCAACGACGCGATGGACGTAGCGCACGGCGGAAATCATGTCGAGATCGGCGCCGGCCAGCGTGCCGTCGGCAAGCCGCAGACTCCCGTCCTTGCGGTAGATGGTGCGGCCGTTCAGCGTGAAGGAGGTCATGTCAGTGCCGATCGTCGCCATGGCGTCGGTGACCAGCAGGATCTTGCCCGGCCCCTGCTTGCCGCGCAGTGCAAGGATCATCGTCGCCGGATGGACATGGATGCCGTCGGCGATGATGCCGGCATACAGAGCGCCGGTGTCGATCGCAGCACCGGCCAGGCCCGGCTCACGATTGCCGATCTGGCTCATGGCGTTGAAGAGATGCGTGACGACCGTGGCGCCGGCTTCGGCGAAGGCGGTGGCCGTCGCGTAGTCGGTATCGCTGTGGCCCAGGCTGACGACCACGCCGGCCTTGGCCAGCGCCGCGACGCGGGCCGGTTCTACCGATTCCGGCGCGACCGTGGTGAGCAGGACGGGAAACTCCCTGCGCGCCGCGATCAGCGCCGCCTGGTCGGCGTCCGTCATCGGCCGGATCAGCGCCGGATCATGCGCGCCCTTGCGGGCTATGGCGAGATGCGGCCCTTCCAGATGCAGGCCGAGGAAGCCCGCCACCTTCTCCCTGGCCGCTTCGGCGCCAGCGGCGACCGCGGCGGCGGTGATCGCCGGGGCGTCGGTGATCAGCGTCACCAGCAGCGCCGTGGTACCGAAAGGCGCATGCGCCTTGCAGATGGTCTCGATCGAGGCGAGATCGGGGTGGTCGTTGAGCATGACGCCGCCGCCGCCATTGACCTGGATGTCGACGAAACCCGGCACAAGCAGGCCGCCGCCGGTCTCGACCGCCGGAACGCCGGAGGGAATGGCGCCGGCGGGTACTATGGCCTCGACCACGTCGCCATTGACGACAAGGGCGGCGGTGTCATGCCAGTCGGCGCCGTCGAAGATGCGGGCGCCGGTGAGTGCGAACCGGTCGCTCATACGGTTTCCGTCACCTTGCGCAAATTGCGCGGCGTATCGGGGTCAAGGCCGCGATGGCGGGCGAAGGCCTCGACGAAGCCGTAGAAGGACACGATCAGCGGCAGCGGATCGGTCAGCGGATGGCCGGTGGCGACATGGGGAAGAAGCCTCGCGGCCTTCGCCTTGTCGGAGGTGATGAAGGCGGCGGCGCCCTTGGCCGTCAAACCATCGGCGGCCTCGGCGAGCGAGGGTTCGGACGCATCGCGGGCGGCAAGCGCCAGGACCGGGAAACCCGGCCCGACCAGCGCCAGCGGCCCATGCATGACCTCGGCGGCGCTGTAGGCCTCGGCATGCATGGCGCAGGTTTCTTTGAATTTCAGCGCCGCCTCGCTGGCGATCGCGAAGGACGGGCCGCGGCCGAGGATGAACAGCGATTGCGGATTTTCCAGCGCGGCAGCGAGCGGCATCCAGTCGCAGGCGATCGCCTTCTCGAAATGGCCGGGCAGGCCGGCGAGCGCCTTGAGCAGTGGCTGGTCGTCGGTGGCATGCGCCATCAGCGCGAGACCGGCGACGGCCGAATTGACGAAGGTCTTGGTGGCCGCGACGGAACGTTCCGGCCCGGCCAGTATGTCGATGGCGTAGTCGGAAGCGCGCGCCAGCGGCGAGTCCGCCGTGTTGGTGATGGCGACGGTCAGCGCACCGCCGGCCCGCGCGGTTTCGGCCATGGCAACGATGTCCGGGCTCTTGCCCGACTGCGAGACCGCTAGACACGCCGAACCTCGGAGTTTCAACCTGGCGCCATAGATCGAAGCGATCGATGGCCCAACGGAGGCGACCGCCAGGCCTGCCGTCAGCTCGACGGCATATTTCATGAAAGTCGCGGCATGGTCGGACGAGCCGCGCGCCACGGTGACGACGAAATGCGGGTCGCGCTCGCGCAGGCCGCGCCCCGCCTCGGCCAGCGCCGAGGCCGAGCCATCGAGAAGGCGGGCGGCGGCTTCCGGGATCTCGTCGATCTCACGCCGCATATGGGTGGTGTTGGCGCTCATGGCCGGATCTCCTCTCCCGGCCCGGTCAGCCGGAGTTCCGCGACGAAATCATAGGCATCGCCCCTGTAGACCGAGCGGGTGAACTCGATCACCTTGCCGCTCGCCAGATAGGAAATGCGCTCGATCTGCAGTCCGGCAACCCCCGGCGGCACCTCCAGGAGGCGCGCATCGGCATCGCCGAGATTGGTGGCCGAGATGCGCTGCACGGCGCGGACCGGGCGATTGCCGGTCATGCCCAGCGCCGCATAGAGCGAGGAGCCGATCGCTTCGGGATCGGGCAGGACGCTGGCCGAGAGCGCGGCGCGCTCGATCGCCAGCGGCGTGTCGTTGGCGATGCGCAGGCGCGCGACGCGCGCCACCAGCTCGGTCGAGGACAGGCCCAGCACCATCATCTCGTCCGGCGACGGCGGATAGAGGCCGCGGTCGAGCCAGACCGAACGCACGGTCATGCCGCGGCGCGCCATGTCCTCGGTGAAGGAGGTGAGCCGCGACAGGGATTGCTCGACGCGCTCCATGCGCGGCGCGACGAAAGTGCCCGAGCCATGGCGCTGGACGAGGATGCCGCCCTTGACCAGGTCCTGCACCGCCTTGCGCACGGTGACGCGCGAGATATCGGCCTTGCTGGCGATGTCGCGCTCGGAGGGCAGCGCGTCGCCGGGGCCGATCAGGCCGCGATTGACCGCTTCCTCGATGCTGCGCCTGAGCTGCAGATAAAGCGGCGCGCCGCTCTGCGATGACTCCCTCAGCATGGCGAAGATCTGGTCGGCGGCGCTCATCGGGCGGCCTCTGATTTGCCGGCAAAGAGGCGCAGGGCCATTTGCACGGCGCCGCCGAGCGCGTCATCGAGCGGGGCTTTGAGCAACGACTGATGGCGCGTCGACAGGCGCGGCGCGTAAAGCGGCGCCAGGCCGCCAAGCAGGCAGAGCGGCGCGTCGTCGGAAAGATCGAGCGCGCCAAGCGAAGCCTCGACATCGGCCACCGCCTTATCGAGGATGAAGTTGGCGACGAGATCGCCCTTTTCGGCATGCTCGAAGACTTTTGGCGCGAAGCCGCCGAAATCGCCGGGCTTGGCGTTGGTGGTGAATTCGACCACGTCCTCGGGATTGTTGCGGAAGACGGCGAGCATCGCGTCGGTCAGGGGCGAGCCCGGGCGGATGCCGTCATAGGCAAGCAGGGTCTGTTCCAGCAGGTCGCGGCCGATGCGGGCGCCGCTGCCCTGGTCGCCGACCTGGAAACCCCAGCCGCCGATGGCGCGCGACTTGCCCTCTTTACGCGCCATATAGGCGGTGCCGGTGCCCAGAATCGCCATGGCGCCGTCACCGGAGCCGACCGCGCCCTCGAGCGCGATCTCGGCATCGGTTTCGACGCGACTCCGGCTGAAGGGCAGGATTGCCTCGAGCTGCTGCCGGTAGGTGCCGACATTGGCGCCGGCGAGGCCGAGAATGGCAGGCGTTTGGGGAATCAGTTCCGGATCGGCACCGGCGGCAAGGAAAGCCTGCCTGGCCGCCTCGACAATGTTGGCGCGGGCGCCGGTGAGGTCGGTGCGGATGTTGGCGGCGCCGCTCTTGGCGCGGCCGACGACAGCGCCCTCGACGGTCGCAAGGGCCGCCCTGCAGCTGGTGCCGCCGCCATCGATGCCAAGCACGAATTTCACACGATTTCTCCTCAAGCCGGGATAATACCAATAAAATACCAATAGCCAAGAGTTAATTTCGGTTCAAAAAAGATTAAGCCGTATTTTGTTGAAAACTCATGCCAATTTGCCGGCAAGCGAGTTCTCCGACTCGAAATTCGTTAATGCGTGTGGACAAGTGGTATTTTTTTGGTATTGTTCGCTCAGTTGGAGGAAAATGCATGGCCGAGACGCGCACGGAAGCGCTCCACCAGAATGCTGAGGGACTGGATGTCCAGGCCCCGGAAGCCATCCTGGCGTTCCTGGCCAATGCCCAGATCGAGGCCGCCAAGGCTGTGCACGGCGCCATTCCAGCGATCGCCGCCGCGGCCGAGCTCATTGCGAAGCAGTTGAAGAGCGGCGGCAGGCTCGCCTATGCGGCGGCCGGCAGCTCCGGCCTGATGGCGGTGGCCGACGCGCTGGAACTGCCCGGCACGTTCGGCATCGCGCGTGATCGCATCGCCATCCTGATCGCCGGCGGCGACGAGGCCTTCCGCACGCTGGCCGGTGGGCCGGAGGACGACACCGAAGAAGCGTCGGCGGCGGTCGCCGCGGCCGCCATCGGCAAGGGCGATTGCCTGATCGCTATTTCCGCCAGCGGCTCGACCCCCTATGCGCTTCAGGCGCTCCAGGATGCGCGCGGCCGCGGCGCGGCGACCATCGCGATCGCCAACAACCCGGGCGCGGCGCTGTTCAAACAGGCCAACGTCGCCATTTTGCTCGAAACCCCGCCCGAATTGATCGCCGGCTCGACGCGCATGGGCGCGGGCACCGCGCAGAAGATCGCGCTCAACATGCTGTCGACGCTGACCGCGATCCATCTCGGCCATGTCCATGACGGCTACATGGTCAATCTCACCGCCGACAACATCAAGCTGCGCGACCGCGCCGTGCGCATGGTTGCCGCCATCAGCGGCAAGGACCGCGACGACGCCGCGCGCCTGCTCGAGGAAAGCGGCGGCGTCGTCAAAACCGCCATTCTGCTCGCCGCGGGTGCTGCCAGCACCGATGCGGCCGAGAAGATACTGGAAGGAACCGGCCAGAAGCTTCGGCCGGCGCTTTCCGCGATCGAGGGGAGCAAGGGGCGCTGAGCTCCTGTTCTCATCAGAACCGAACCTGAAAAAGGTCAACAGGGAGACTGAAGATGAAGACCAAACTACTGACGGCCCTTCTGCTCGGCACAAGCATCCTCGGCACCACCGGGATGGCGCTGGCCGAGGACGTGACGCTCAACATCGAAAGCTGGCGCGGCGACGACCTGACCATCTGGAAGGACAAGCTGATCCCGGCCTTCGAAGCCAAGAACCCCGGCATCAAGGTGGTGTTCGCGCCTTCGGCCCCGACGGAGTATGATGCGGCGCTGGGCGCCAAGCTTGCCGCCGGATCGGCCGGCGACCTGATCACCTGCCGCCCCTTCGACAAGTCGCTCGAACTGTTCAAGAAGGGTAACCTTGCCGATATCAGCTCGCTGCCCGGCATGGAGAACTTCTCGCCCGTCGCCAAGGCCGCCTGGCAGACCGACGACGGCAAAACGAGCTTCTGCGTGCCGATGGCTTCGGTGATCCACGGCTTCATCTACAACAAGGACGCCTTCGACAAGCTCGGCATCAAGGTGCCGCAGACCCGCGACGAGTTCTTCGCGGCGCTCGACAAGATCAAGGCCGACGGCACCTATATTCCTATGGCGATGGGCACCAAGGATCTCTGGGAAGCCGCGACCATGGGCTACCAGAATATCGGCCCGAACTACTGGAAAGGCGAGGAAGGCCGCCTGGCGCTAATCAAGGGCGAGCAGAAGCTGACCGACAAGGACTGGGTCGCGCCCTTTGAGGAGCTGGCCAAGTGGAAGCCCTATCTCGGCGACGGCTTCGAGGCGCAGACCTATCCGGACAGCCAGAACCTGTTCACGCTCGGCCGCGCCGCCATCTATCCGGCCGGATCGTGGGAAATCGCGCTGTTCAACACCCAGGCCCAGTTCAAGATGGGCGCATTCCCGCCGCCGGTCGAGAAGGCCGGCGACACCTGCTACATCTCCGACCATACCGACATCGGCATGGGCCTGAATGCGGCCTCGAAGCACTCGGAGGAAGCCAAGAAGTTCCTGGAATGGGTCGCCTCGCCCGACTTCGCCACCATCTATGCCAATGCGCTGCCCGGCTTTTTCAGCCTGAACTCGACGCCGGTGAAGATGGAAGACCCGCTGGCGCAGGAATTCGTCTCCTGGCGCGGCAAGTGCAAGTCGACCATCCGCTCGACCTACCAGATCCTGTCGCGCGGCACGCCGAACCTCGAGAACGAGACCTGGGTTGAATCGGCCAATGTGATCAACGGCACCGATACGCCGGAGGCCGCGGCCAAGAAGCTGCAGGACGGCCTCGACGGCTGGTACAAGCCGGCGAAGTAAGAGCATCAAAGAGCGATGCCGGCCGGGCAGGCGCCCGGCCGGCATCGACCGAGTTCCAGATAGCGATTGTCGGCGCAGCCTCCCGGTCTTACCCTCGATCGCGCGGGGAAGACGGAGCCGATCTGTCGCTGGCCTTGTCTTCCCCCGAAGGGGACAGCCGGGCCGTGCATCGAGGCATCAGCTAGCATCACCTGAACTGGAACCCAGAGACGGCGGGGAACCGAACTCATGGCTACCGAAACTATGGCTGCAGAAACGCGGGCGAAAAGATCGATCCGCTGGCATGTCGGCGTCTTCCTGGCGCCGGCGGTGCTGGTCTACACGGCCTTCATGATCCTGCCGCTGTTCGGCACCCTCCAGCTCTCCATGTTCCGCAACATCGAGCAGTCCCAGGTCTTCGTCGGCTTCAGCAATTTCCGCACGCTGTTCGGTGATCCGAACTGGTCGGTGAATTTCTGGAATGCGCTGAGGAACAATGTTTGGTTCTTCATTATCCATATGCTGGTGCAGAACCCGATCGGCATCCTGCTCGCGGCGCTTCTTTCCAGTCCGAGGCTGCGCTTCACCGCCTTCTACCGCACGGCGATCTTCGTGCCGACGATCCTGTCCTTCGTCATTGTCGGCTTCGCCTGGAAGCTGATCCTGTCCCCAATCTGGGGCGTGGCGCCGCATCTGATGGATTTCGTCGGCCTGAAGAGCTTCTTCACGCCGTGGCTCGGCAAGGAGCAATATGCGCTCACCGCGCTCAGCCTGGTCTCGGTCTGGCAATTCGTCGGCATCCCGATGATGCTGATCTATGCGGCACTTCTGTCCATCCCCGACGAGGTGATCGAGGCGGCCGAATGCGACGGCGTCACCGGCATGGCGCAGTTCTGGAAGATCAAGCTGCCGCTGATCCTGCCTTCGATCGGCATCATCTCGATCCTGACCTTCGTCGGCAATTTCAACGCCTTCGACCTGATCTACACCGCGCAAGGCGCGCTCGCCGGGCCGAACTATTCGACCGACATCCTCGGCACCTTCCTTTACCGCGCCTTTTTCGGCTTCCAGCTGCAGGTCGGCGATCCCAATATGGGCGCCGCGATCGCCACGATCATGTTCCTGATCATCCTCGCTGGTGTCTGCGTCTATCTGTTCCTCGTGCAGACGCGCCTGCGTCGCTACCAGTTCTGAGGCGCGCCATGAGCCTTGCTACCCGTTCGCTTCCCCGCACCATCGGCGCGCATGCGATCCTTATCACCTACACGGTGATCGCGCTGTTTCCGGTGGTCCTGGTGGTGATGAATTCGTTCAAGTCGCGCGCGGGCATCTTCGGCGCGCCGCTGACGCCGCCGACGCCGAAGACCTTTGACCTGATCGGCTATACCACCGTGTTCGGCCAGGGCGATTTCCTGCACTATTTCCAGAACAGCCTGATCGTCACCGTGCTTTCGCTGTTCTTCGTGCTGTTGTTCGGGGCGATGGCGGCCTTTGCGCTGTCGGAATACCGTTTCCGCGGCAACGCGCTGATGGGGCTTTACCTCGCGCTCGGCATCATGATCCCGATCCGCCTCGGCACCGTCGCCATCCTGCAGTTGATGGTGGCGACGGGGCTGGTCAACACGCTGGCGGCGCTGATCCTGGTCTACACCGCGCAAGGCCTGCCGCTGGCGATCTTCATCCTGTCGGAATTCATGAAGCAGGTGTCCGACGATTTGAAGAATGCGGGACGCATCGACGGGCTCTCGGAATACACGATCTTCTTCCGCCTGGTGCTGCCGCTGGTGCGGCCGGCGATGGCGACGGTCGCCGTCTTCACCATGATCCCAATCTGGAACGATCTGTGGTTCCCGCTGATCCTGGCGCCCTCGGAAGAGACCAAGACGGTGACGCTCGGCGCGCAGCTCTTCCTCGGCCAGTTCGTCACCAACTGGAATGCGATCCTGGCGGCGCTCTCGCTGGCGATCCTGCCGGTGCTCATCCTCTATGTCATCTTCTCGCGGCAGTTGATCCGCGGCATCACGTCGGGAGCCGTGAAATGAGTTCGCAAACACCTCTCCGCGTCATCGTTGCCGGGCTCGGCAATATGGGCCGCAGCCATGCGCTCGCCTATCATACCAATCCGGGCTTCGAGGTCGCCGCGCTCGTCAACCGCTCCGACGTGCCGCTGCCGGACGGGCTTGCCGGCTATGCTATCCGCCGCTCCTTCGAGGAGGCGCTGCGCGACGAAAAGCCGGATGTGGCAGCGATCGCCACCTATTCCGACAGCCATGCCGACTATGCGGTGCGGGCTTTCGAGGCGGGATGCCATGTCTTCGTCGAAAAACCGCTGGCGACGACAGTTGCCGACGCCAGACGCGTGGTCGACGCCGCCAAGGCCAACGGCAGGAAGCTGGTGATCGGCTATATCCTGCGCCACCACCCGTCCTGGGTGCGGCTGATCGCCGAGGCGCGCAAGCTCGGCGGCCCGTATGTCTTCCGCATGAACCTCAACCAGCAATCCTCCGGCCACACCTGGGAGACGCACAAGCAGCTGATGCAGACGACATCGCCGATCGTCGACTGCGGCGTGCATTATCTCGACGTGATGCTGCAGATCACCGATGCGAGACCGGTCGAGGTGCGCGGCATGGGCGTGCGACTCTCCGACGAGGTGGCGCCCTCCATGTACAATTACGGCCATCTCCAGGTGCTGTTCGAGGACGGCTCGGTCGGCTGGTACGAAGCCGGCTGGGGGCCGATGATCTCGGAGACGGCCTTCTTCGTGAAGGACGTGATGTCGCCCAAGGGCTGCGTATCGATCGTCATGAAGGAGGGTGTGAAGTCCGACGACATCGACACCCATACCAAGACCTCGACCATCCGGCTGCACAGTGCCGCGACCGGACCGGACGGCAAATTCACCAGGCAAGACCAGTTGCTGTCGATGGAGGGCGAGCCGGGCCACCAGGAGCTCTGCGACCTCGAGCAGGCCTTCCTGCTCAAGGCCATCCGCGAAGATATCGACCTAACCCGCCACATGGACGATGCCGTGAAGTCGCTCGCCGTCTGCCTCGCCGCCGACGAGAGCGTGCGCAGCGGCAAGGCCGTCAAACTCTAGAACAGGAACGAATCCGTGGGCTCGCTGAAGATCGAGAATGTGAAGAAGGCTTTCGGGCCGGTCGAGGTGCTGAAGGGCATCGACCTCGAAGTGACTGATGGCGAGTTCGTCGTCTTCGTCGGCCCGTCCGGCTGCGGAAAATCGACGCTGCTGCGCGTGATCGCCGGGCTGGAGGACTCGACCTCCGGCCGCGTGCTGATCGACGGCGCGGACGTCTCGGTCACGCCGCCGGCGAAACGCGGCATCGCCATGGTATTCCAGACCTATGCGCTCTACCCGCATCTGACGGTGAAGAACAACATGGCGCTGGGCCTCAAGCAGGCCGCCACGCCGGCGGCCGAAATCGAGCGCCGCATCAAGATCGCGTCCGCCATGCTGTCGCTCGAGCCCTATCTCGAACGCCGGCCGGCAGAACTGTCGGGCGGCCAGCGCCAACGCGTCGCCATCGGCCGCGCCGTGGTGCGCGAGCCGAAGCTTTTTCTCTTCGACGAGCCGCTGTCGAATCTCGACGCGGCATTGCGGGTCAACACGAGGCTCGAAATCGCGCAATTGCACCGGCGGCTGAAAGCGACGATGATCTATGTCACGCACGACCAGGTCGAGGCGATGACGCTGGCCGACAAGATCGTGGTGCTGAATGCCGGGCGGATCGAGCAGATCGGCAGCCCTATGGAACTCTACAATGCGCCGGCCAACGAGTTCGTCGCCGGCTTCATCGGCTCGCCGAAGATGAACTTCATCGACGGCGCGCGGCTGGGCGAGACGGCCAAGACCATCGGCGTGCGGCCGGAGCATCTGACGGTCGACGCGAAATCCGGCCCGTGGAAAGGCACGGTGGTGCATGCCGAGCATCTCGGCGCTGATACCAACCTCTATCTCGACTGCGAGAAGGCCGGACTGATCACCGTGCGCATCTTCGGCGTCTACAATGCCGAGCCGGGCGCAACGCTCTACGCGACGCCGGATGCGGCAAAGACATACAGGTTCGGGGCGGATGGGAAGGTGCTGAAGTAGGCGGCGCTTCTTTCCTCTCCCTCCGGAGGGGGGAGAGGTGGCGCCGCGAAGCGGCGACGGAGTGGGGGAAGGCAGTCCTCAAATGCACCGCCGCTGACGACTCACCACAGAGCCTTGATCGTTGCTCAGCTTGAAATAACCGTGGCCGAGCCAGGTCGACCCCCACTCCGTCGAGCTTCGCTCGACACCTCTCCCCCGATCGACGGGGGAGAGGAAGGGCGCGAAACCGCCTTCTCTCCTTCCGGAATACCAAAAGGAGAGAACGGAGAAGTCTGCGCTACTCGTCCGCCTTGAACGTCTGCTTCTGCTGGCCCAATCCTTCGATACCGAGCTCGACGACGTCTCCGGCCTTCAGGAACACCGGCGGCTTCATGCCGAGGCCGACGCCGGGCGGGGTGCCGGTGGAGATGATGTCGCCGGGATGCAGCGACATGAACTGGCTGAGATAGGAGACCAGATACTTCACGCCATAGACCATCGTCTTGGTCGAGCCATTCTGCATGGTCTTGCCGTTGACGGTCAGCCACATCTTGAGGTTCTGCGGGTCGGCGACCTCGTCCTTGGTGACCAGCCACGGGCCGGTCGGGCCGAACGTGTCGCAGGACTTGCCCTTGGTCCACTGGCCCTGGCGCTCGGCCTGGAAGGCGCGCTCCGACACGTCATGCGCGACGCAATAGCCCGCAACATAATCCAGCGCGTCGTCCTCCGAGACGTATTTCGCCGTCTTGCCGATGATCACACCGAGCTCGACTTCCCAGTCGGTCTTGACCGAGCCGCGCGGGATCAGCACGTCGTCATCGGGCCCGACGATCGCGGAGCTTGCCTTCATGAAGATGATCGGCTCCGGCGGCACGGTGGCGCCGGTCTCGGCGGCGTGGTCGGAATAGTTCAGGCCGATGCAGATGAACTTGCCAGTGCCGGCGACGCAGGCGCCCAGGCGCGGCTTGCCGGAGACCACCGGCAGCGACTTCGGATCGAGCCTGGAGAGCATCTCCAGCGAGGCCGGATGAAGCGCCGTGCCGGCGATGTCGGCGACATGAGCGGAAAGGTCACGGATGTTCCCATCCGCATCAAGCAGGCCCGGCTTCTCGCTGCCAGCTTCGCCATAGCGCAACAACTTCATCTCAACTTTCTCCACCTTGCGGCCAAGGGCCGGTTTTGCAAATTCCCGTTAAAGCCAGCGGACCCTAGTCGCCGACCACACCGGCGGCAAGCAAGCCTTGCTGCCATGCCGACCAAATCGTCGAGATTTTCAGACGCTTCGATCCGACCGCCCCGCCGATATCCGAGCCTTTCGTCAGATCGACCAGCCGCCGTCGATATTATAGGCCTGCCCCGACGTGTAGGTGGCGCCGGCAAGGTAGACGGCGAGATCGGCGATTTCTTCCGGCGTGCCGAGCCTGCCCATGGGCTGGCGGGCGATGAAGGCCGCGCGGGCTGCCTCATAGTCGCCCTGCGCATGCATGCGGTCCTGCAGCGACGGGCTTTCGACCGTGCCCGGGCAGATGGCGTTGCAGCGAATGCCCTTGGCGACAAAATCGGCGGCGACCGCTTTGGTCAAGCCAACCACGGCCGCCTTGGTCAGGCCGTAGACGAAGCGGTTCGGCACGCCCTTCTGCGAGCTTGCCAGCGAGGCCATGTTGATGATCGAGCCGTCGCCGCGTTCCAGCATGCCCGGCAGCACGGCGCGGATGGTGCGGATCATCGAACGGACATTGAGATTGATCGCGAAGTCCAGATCCTCGTCCTTCATCTCGAGGATCGAACCGCCATGGACGAAGCCGGCGCAGTTGAACAGGACATCGACGCGCCCGATTTCGGTGAAGGCGGAAGCGACGGCCGCGTCGTTCAGCACGTCGAGCTTGCGGGTCTTGATGCCGGCCGTCTTGCCGAGCTCCGCCAGCAACGGCTCATTGATATCGGTGGCATGAACGATGGCGCCCGCCTTGGCGAAAGCCAGCGCGCTCGCCCGGCCGATGCCTTGCGCCGCCGCGGTAACGACGACCACCTTGCCTGTCAGCTCCGCCATGTTTTTCTCCTCGCCTGCCTGGAGCGTCCGCCTCTACTCGACGGCCGGCCAGGCGTCGTGTGCCAGACAGCCGGCATCGTGCAGTCAGCTTCCGCTTCACATGTAAAGATGTTTTTTCTGGTTAAAGAACACGTGAGCGAGCGTCAAGCCGGAACGCAATCACCATCGCGACAGCGGCCGGAGGACTCCGCCCGCAATCTGCCTCAGCGGGATGCCTCAGTCGCCATAGGGCACCCAGACGTTCTTGACCTCGATGGCGCGGCGCAGGAAGGGCTCGCCGCCGGCCTCGTTCGAGCCCCAGTCGAGCGTGCGGCCATTGCCGGTCCAGACGCGCTTGAGATTGCCGACGGAATCGGCCTCTGCTTTAGCGCAGGTGTCGGCATCGGCGAACACCCAGAGCCCGTCGACATCGTCATGCTTGGCCAGCACGCCGGCGAGTTCGGCGCTGCGGCCGGTGACGATGTTGATGGCGCCGGCAGGCACGTCGGAATACTCGATCACCTGATAGAGATCGGTGGCCAAGAGCGGATGCCGCTCGGAAGGGACAGCGACCACGGTGTTACCCATTGCGAGCGCCGGCGCCACCAGCGAGATGAAGTTGAGCAGCGGCTGGTTGTCCGGCGCGACGATGCCGACGACGCCGACCGGTTCATGCAGCGCAAGCGTCACGACGCGGGCCGGCGGCTGATGGACGCGGCCCTCGAATTTATCGGTGAGGCCGGCATAGAGGAACAGCCGCTCGATCGACTGCTCGACCTCTTCGCGAGCGGCCTTGGCGGTGACGCCGGTGAGTTGCACGAGGCGCGCGGCGAACTCGTCGGCGCGGCCCGACAGGTTCTCGGCGAAATAATAGAGCACCTGGCTGCGGTTATAGGCGGTCGCATCCGGCCAAGCCTTGCAGGCGCGTGCAGCGGCGACGGCGTCGCGGATGTCCTTGCGGTTACCGAGGCCAACCTCGCCGGCAAGCTTCCCTTTGGCAGTGGCGACGGCAAGCGAATAGTTGCCGTCCGGCCGCACCTGCTTGCCGCCGATGAACAGCTTTGCCGTGCGGTCGATCGGCGTGCCGTCGGCCTGCTCGACCGGCTGGGCCGAGCCGGCTGCGGCCGGCTTGACGACAAGCCCGGCCGGCAGCTTCGCCGCCAGATACTCGAACATGCCTTCGTGGCCGCCCTCGCGGCCAAAGCCGCTTTCGCGATAGCCGCCGAAGCCGCAGGCGGCGTCGAACATGTTGGTGCCGTTGACCCAAACGACGCCTGCTTTCAGTTGCGGAGCAACGTGCAAGGCAAGGTTGACGTTCTCGCTCCACACCGAGGCAGCAAGGCCGTAGCGCGTGTTGTTGGCAAGTTCGATCGCTTCCTCGGTGTTGCGGAAGCTCATGGTCGCCAGCACCGGTCCGAACACCTCCTCCTGCGCCAGAATATTAGCCGGCGAAACACCTGTCGCCAGCGTCGGCAGATGATAATACCCTGTCGTCGGCACGGCAGCGTCCGGCTGCCAGCACACCGCGCCCTGCTTCGCCCCCTCGGCGATCAGGCCTCTGACGCGATCGAGCTGGGTGCGATCGACCAGCGGGCCGATATCCGTGTTCTTGTCGAGCGGGCTGCCGACGCGCAGCCGGCTCATCCTGACCTTGACCTTGGCGATGAAGGCCTCCGCTACACCCTCCTGCACAAGCAGGCGCGAGCCGGCGCAGCAAACCTGGCCCTGGTTGAACCAGATGCCGTCGACCAGCCCTTCGACGGCGCTGTCGAGGTCGGCATCCTCGAAGACAATGAAGGCCGACTTGCCACCGAGCTCCAGCGACAGTTTTTTCCCTGAACCGGCCGTCGCCTTGCGGATGATCTTGCCGACTTCGGAGGAGCCGGTGAAGGCGATCTTCTGGACGCCAGGATGGTTGACGATGGCAGCACCCGCCTCAGGCCCGCCCTGGACGATGTTGACGACGCCTTTCGGCACGCCCGCGCGCTCGCAGATCTCGGCGAACAGAATGGCGGTGAGGGGCGTGAATTCGGCAGGCTTCAGCACCACCGTGCAGCCGGCGGCCAAAGCCGGCGCGATCTTCCAGGCCAGCATCAGCAGCGGGAAATTCCACGGGATGACCTGGCCGACGACGCCGACCGGCTTGTGGTCGGGAAAGTCTTTCTCCAGCGTCTGCGCCCAGCCGGCATGATGGATGAAGTGGCGGATCGCCAGCGGCACGTCGATATCGCGGCTCTCGCGGATCGGCTTGCCGTTGTCGATCGATTCCAGCACCGCGAACAGACGCTGGTGGCGCTGCATGGCGCGGCCGACGGCGTAGAGCACTTTCGCTCTGGCATAGCCCGAGCTGGCGCTCCATTTCGGCAGCGCCTTGGCCGCCGCCGCGACCGCGGCGTCGATGTCGGCGGCGCCCGCATCCGAGACCTTGGCAAGCAGCTTGCCGGAGGAAGGCTCGCTGGTGTCGAAGGTCCTGCCGCCGGCGGCTGCCTTCCAGGCGCCGTCGATGAACAGCGCTTTTGAGAAGTCGCGTCCCGCGAGCCAGGCATCGGCCTCGTTGCGGGCTTCCGGCGCCGGGCCATAATCCATGGCGTGATAGCGTTCGAGGATATTCATGGGGCGCCTCCTTTACCCTCCCCCTTGTGGGGAGGGTCGATCGGCAGAGCCGATCGGGGTGGGGGTAAACGATTAGCGGATTGGTGCATTTGACAGGTTGATTTGTTTTTTGGCCCCATCCCGCCGCTCCGCGGCGGCCCTCCCCACAAGGGGGGGAGGGTGGGTGCTAGGCCATCGCGTGGCGGTGGTTGGCCGAATAGTGACCGGTCAAATGATGTTCGAGCTGGCGTTCGATGTCGGTGAGCAGGCTAGAGGCGCCGAAGCGGAACAGGTCCGGTTCCAGCCAGGGCCGGCCGAGTTCTTCCTTCATCAGCACCAGCCAATCGAGCGAGGCTTTGGCGGTGGAAATGCCGCCGGCCGGCTTGAAGCCGATGAGATAGCCGGTTTCCTCGAAATAGGCGCGGATGGCGCGCACCATGGCGAGGCCGACGGGCAGCGTGGCGTTGACGCTTTCCTTGCCGGTCGAGGTCTTGATGAAATCGGCGCCGGCCATCATCGCCACCATGGAGGCAAGCATGACATTGCGCAGCGTGGAAAGGTCGCCGGTGCCGAGGATGACCTTGAGATGGGCGTCGCCGCAGGCGGCCCGCATCGCGACGATCTCGTTGAACAGCTCGCGCCATTTGGCGCCGTAGACCAGGCCGCGCGGAATGACGACGTCGATCTCGTCGGCGCCGTCCTTCACCGAGGCCTCGATCTCCTGCAGGCGAGTCGAGAGCGGGGCAAGGCCGTGCGGGAAAGCCGTGGATACGGCGGCGACATGGATGCCGGTGCCGCGCAGGGCGTCGACCGCGGTGGCGACGAAGGGATGATAGACGCAGACCGCCGCCGGGCGAATGGTTTCGCCTGATATGCCGAGACCCTCGACGATATCGCGACGCAACGGGTTGATCGCCTTGGCGCAGAGCCGGCGCACGCGCTCGTCGGTGTCGTTGGAGTTCAGCGTGGTGAGGTCCATGCAGGCAATGGCACGCAAGAGCCAGGCGGCCTGGTTGTCGGCCTTGATCGAGCGCCGCTTGGTGAGCGTCGCGACGCGACGCTCCAGCGCCGAGCGATTGACGCTGCGCACCGATTCCAGGAAGCCGAGATCGAGCTTCATGCCGGGGTTGCGGGCAATGCCATGTTCCAGCGGCACCGGCGTGTTGGCGGCGGCGCGCGCCGGCAGCGGCATCACCTTGGACGCGCCTGCGCCAGCCTCGCGGATCGTGCTCATCTCCTGCCCTTCCATTCAGCGACCTCAGCCGAAGATAACCCGTGAAGCGATGCTTCACGAGTCCTTCAAAGGCTCATAGCGGAAAAAGGCGGCAAAAGCAGTAGATTTTTGACCGTATGGTCAAAACGCGAAGACGCGCCCTCAGCCGACGAAGGCGCGTTCGACGACGAAGCTTGCCGGGTGGCTCAAGGAACCTTCCTGGAACCCGAGGCTTTCGGCGAGTTCCTTGACGTCCTTCAGCATGTGCATCGAGCCGCAGATCATGATGCGGTCGGTCTCGGGATTGAGCTTCTCGATGCCAAGGTCGGAATAGAATTTGCCTGAGCCGATCAGCGCGGTGATGCGGCCCATGCGCGCCGATTCCTCGCGGGTCGTCGAATTGTAGAGCGTGACACGGCCGCCGGTCAGCTCACCGATCAGCGGGTCGCTCTCGAGCCCGGCCACCAGCTCCTGGCCATAGGTGAGCTCGGCATTATCGCGGCAGGTGTGGGTGAGGATGACCTCGTCGAATTTCTCGTAGGTATCGGGATCGCGCAGCAGGCTGGCGAAAGGCGCGATGCCGGTGCCGGTCGAGATCATGATCACGCGCTTGGCGGGCGTCAGCGCGTCCAGCACCAGCGTGCCGGTCGCCTTCTGGCGCATGATGACGGTGTCGCCGACCTCAATCTTCTGCAGTTCGGAGGTCAGCGGACCGTCCGGCACCTTGATCGAAAAGAATTCGAGCTCGTCGTCCCAAGCGGGGCTTGCGACCGAATAGGCGCGAAAGATCGGCTTCTCGGCATTGGGCAGGCCGATCATGACGAACTCGCCGGAGCGGAAGCGCAGCGACTGCGGGCGGGTGATGCGGAAGGAGAACAGCCGGTCGGTATAGTGCTTCACCGACACCACGGTCTCGGCATAGACATTGGCCGGGATCGGGAACTGCAGCGGCTTGGCGCCGGCGACGTTCAATGCGGATGTCGTGTTCATTCCAACCCAACTTTCCGGCCCAGACGGAACATACCGGGCGCCAAATTTCTCCTGCGCGTCCGAACGGTCAGGTTCCGAGGCGCTCCTCACACACTGCCAAGCGGTAAGCTCTTGTGTCGGGAATTTATTAGTATACAAATGATCTTGAGGTCAAGATGGCGACGTAAAACGCCTTTCCAAACCGAGGTATATCCGTAGTCCTGGTATTTCGGGTTTCGGCAATGAATGAGAAATTTTCGGCGTCGGCCGGAAGCGTCGTGGCTGGCATCGATGTCGGCGGAACCTTCACCGATCTGCTTTTGATCGACGGCAAGGCGGGCGGCAAGGTGCATATCGCCAAGACGCCGACCACGGTGGAAAACCAGGCCTTCGGCGTGGTCGCCGCGCTTGGCGCGACCGGCTTTCCGATCGACGGCATCGACCTCATCGTTCACGGCACGACGACCACGACCAACGCCGTGCTGGAACGCCGCCTGGCGCGGACCGGCATGATCACCACGCGAGGCTTTCGCGACGTGATCGAGCTTGGCCGCCGCACAAGGCCGCAGGCCTATGGTATGACAGGCACGTTTGTCCCCGTCATTCCCCGCGACCTTCGGCTCGAAGTGTCGGAACGAGTCGAGGCGTCCGGCGCCGTGCGCATTCCACTTGACGAAGCCGAGATGCGCGATGCGGTGAAGAAGCTGCTCGCCGCGGGCTGCGAGTCGCTGGTCATCCACTTCCTGCATTCCTACGCCAACCCGTCGCATGAGCAGCGCGCCGCCGAGATCGCGGCAGAGCTCTGGCCGAACGGGCACATCACCACCGGACATGCGCTGCTGTCGGAGGCGCGCGAGTTCGAGCGCGGCGTTACGGCCGCCGTCAACGCCTCGGTGCAGCCGATTCTGGAGCGCTATATCGAGCGGTTGCGCAAGGAGCTGGCGGCAAAAGGCTACGCGCGCGACTTCCTGATCATGAACGGCAATGGCGGCATGATCTCGGCCCGCTTCGTCACGCTGGAATCGGCCAAGACCGTGATGTCCGGTCCCGCCTCCGGGGTGATCGCCGCCGCCTATACCGGAAAACGCGCCGGCTTCGGCAATCTCGTCACCTACGACATGGGCGGCACCTCGACCGACGTGGCGCTGATCCGCAATGCCGAGCCCGCCGTGTCGAACGAAATCGAGATCGAATATGCGATGCCGATCCATGTGCCGATGGTGGCGGTGCACACGGTCGGTGCCGGCGGCGGCTCGATCGCGCGCGTCGATGCGGCCGGGCTGATACAGATCGGCCCTGAAAGCGCCGGCGCAAACCCAGGCCCGATCTGCTACGGGCGCGGCGGCACGGAGCCGACCATCACCGACGCCAATCTGGTGCTCGGCCGCCTGGCGCCGAAGAAGCTGCTCGCGGTCGACAATCCGGTCACGGTCGAGCGCGTGACCAGTGTTTTCGAAGACAAGATCGGCAAGCGCAGTGGTCTCTCCGGCGTCGAAGCCGCGGGCGCCGTGCTCAGGCTCGGCAACATGAAGATGGCGGGCGCGATCCGTATGGTGTCCGTCTCGCGCGGCCATGACCCGCGCGATTTCGCGCTGTTCGCCTTCGGCGGCGCCGGGCCGCTGCATGCGACGGCGCTTGCCCGCGAGCTCGGCCTGCCGCGCGTGCTTGTGCCGGCGCGGCCGGGCATCACCAACGCGCTCGGCTGCGTCGTCGCCGATTTGCGCCACGACTTCGTCAACACGGTCAATCAGCCCGTTAAGCTGCTCGACGAAACTACGCTTCGCGAGGTGTTGGAACGGCACCGTAACGAAGGCGAGGCACTGATCGCCAAGGAAGCGGTGAAGCCGGACGCGATCCGCGTCACCCATTCGGCCGACATGCAGTTCGTCGGACAGACGCATATCATCAACGTGCCGCTACCCTCCTCGTCGGTTTCACGAGAAACACTGCAGGAATTGTTCGAAAAGGCCTATTTCGCCCGCTTCAAGGTCGAGTTGCCGGAAATCCGCGCCAACCTCGTCAACCTCAACACCTCCGTCACCGGCGTGCGGCCCCAGATCGACCTATCGCGGCTGATCGACCCTGCAGGACGCGCGGCGACGCTCGAAGAGGCGCGGCGCGAGATCCGGCCGGTCTGGTATAATGGGCACTGGCACGACACGCCGGTCTATGCGCGTGAAAAGCTGCCGCTGGACGCCGTCATTGACGGCCCTGCGATCCTGGAACAGATGGACGCCACCACGGTGCTGGAGCCCGGCGACCATGCGCGCTCGGACGCCGACGGCAACATTATCATCGACATCGGCGAGGCTTGAAATGGCAAAGCTCGACACGATCACGCTTTCGGTGCTGCAGGCCGCCCTGCAGCAGGTGTGTGACGAGATGGACCTGGCCTTCTCGCGCGCGGCCTTCTCGCCAGTCATCGCCGAGGCCAATGACCGTTCGGACGGCATCTACTCGGCCGTCGACGGCTCGCTGATCGCGCAAGGCAGCCAGGGCCTGCCGGTGTTCGTCGGCGTCATGCAATATTCGACCAGGACGGTGATCGAGATGATCGCCGACGGCCGCTGCCTGCCACCGGAACCGGACGACATCTACATCGTCAACGATCCCTATCTCGGCGGCACGCATCTGATGGATGTGCGCTTCGTCATGCCGGTCTATCGGGGCGGCAAGATCTTCTGCTGGCTGTCCAACACCGGACACTGGCCGGATATCGGCGGCTCGGTGCCGGGCGGCTTTTCGGCCTCGGCCACAGCGGTCGAACAGGAAGGCTTGCGACTGCCGCCGGTAAAGCTGTTCAAGAGGGGCGTGCTCGATCCAGAGATCTACGCCATCATCTGCTCGAACATCCGCGTCGCCGACCAGCGTATCGGCGATATCCGCGCCCAGGCCGCCGCACTGCTGATCGGACAGGACAGGCTCAATGAAATTCTCGATCGTTACGGTGACGAAACTGTTGTCGAGGCTGTCGCGGAGTTGCGCCGCCGCGCCGCCGAGCAGATGCGCGCCTCGATCGCTGTCATACCTGACGGTGTCTATCGCTCGCAGGCCTTCGTCGATTCCGACGGTGTGGTGAACGAACCGCTGACGATCAATCTCGCCGTCGAGAAGAGGGACGACACGCTGACCTTCGATTTTGCCGGCTCATCGAAGCCTTGTGCAGGACCGATGAACAGCGTGCTGGCGACGACCCTGTCGTCGGTCTATCTCGCCATGCGCCATATCTTTCCTGAGGTGCCGATCAGCGCCGGCGCCTTCGAGCCGCTGATCGTCAAGCGGCCGGAAGGCACGTTCCTCGACGCGAAATATCCGCGCCCCGTTTCCGGTTGCGCGGCGGAGGTTTCGCAGCGCATCGCCGAGGCCGTGTTCGCCGCGATGGTGCAGGCACTGCCGGATAAGGTTACGGCGGCGCCCGCCGGCTCCAGCGGCAATTTCGCGCTCGGCGGCAACGATCCGGCGCGCGGGCGCGACTACGTCATGTACCAGATCTCGGGCGGTGGCTATGGCGGCAATGCCGGCCATGACGGGTTGAGCAATGGCTGCTCGACCATCGGCATTTCGAAATCGCCGCCGGTCGAGATCATGGAGCAGGCGTTCCCGGTGCTCTACCGGCATTACGCGCTGCGCGAGGGCTCGGGCGGCGCGGGAAAACATCGCGGCGGCTTCGGGCTCGCCTATGAAGTCGAGATCCTGCGCGGTGAAGCCCGCGCGTCCTTCGTCATGGATCACGGCCGCTTCGGCCCGCAGGGCGCGCTCGGCGGCAAGGACGGCGCGCCGAACAGCGTGACCGTGTTCCGGGACGGCGAAGCCCATGTGCCGCCGCATCTTTCCAAGGAACAGGACATCGCGCTCAAAGCCGGCGACCGCGTGCGGGTCGGCACGCCGGGCGGCGGCGGTTATGGCGATCCGCGCGAGCGCGATCCAAGGCAGGTCGCCGAGGATGTCAGGCTCGGCTACTATACGGCCGAGCAGGCCAGGGAGATGTTCGGCGCCGTTGTTCCGTCAGCGCCGTCCACCTTTCAAGTATAGTTCGTACATATTACATATCGCTAATGTTATTCGGGTTGAGCGCTTCAAACACCAAGCAATCGGATAATGATATATTAAGTAAACAACTATAGATAGAACCTCTATAGCGTTTCGGGGGACGCACATGGGGCTATCCGGCGATTTACTTGGGGACGCAAGTTCACCAGGCCGGTGGCAACCCGGCCGGCTCGCGCGTTACCCTGAACTAGGCAATGTTCCGCAAAAGCTGTTTGGGCTCTGCCTGGTATATATTATGATGGCGCTGCTGATCTGGCCGTCGGCATATTCCGCGATGGCACAGATGTATCTGCGGCGGCTTTTCGTCTTTGGATCGCTCGGTTTTCTGGCCATGACGATCCCGGTGGCGGTGGTTTTGTCGCCCAAGGCTCCGCTCACATTCATCGCGATGTCGATCCGCACCAATGGGCTGCGGGCGGCCAGTGTCGTGATCGTGTTTATTCTGACGCTCTCCGCGTTCACGACCTACAAGGTGAACATACCCGACATCATTCCCTTTTACTGTGACAAAGCCCTGGCCGATTTCGGAGAGCTGCTGCACGGCCAGGCGCCATGGCGCATCGTTCACGCATTCGATTCCGACCTTCTGGCGATGATCGTGTCGGTAACTTATGCCCAACTCTGGTTTCTCGAATGGTTCGGCTTGGTGTTTTTTGCAGCGCTGTTCGCCAATCGGCCGACGCATATGCGATACCTCACTGCGATGGCCGTCGTCATCATGGTGGTCGGAACCCTGATGGCGACGCTGTTTTCCTCCGTCGGCCCGATCTTTTACGATGAATTGCTGGGTGGCGATCGCTACGCGGACCTTCTGGAAGTGTTGAAGCAGCGGCCCTACAACGAGCATGTGCTGTCTTATTCCAGCTATCTTCTTGCCACTTATAGGGCCGACATGCCGGCGCTTGGTTCCGGGATTTCCGCCATGCCCAGCATGCATGTGGCGATCGCCACGCTGAACGCGTTCTACCTTGGGCGACTCAACCGCTGGCTCGGCATTGCGGGCTGGGTGTTCGCGATGCTCATCCTATTTGGTTCGGTGTATACGGGCTGGCACTATGCGGTTGACGGCTACGTCTCGATGCTGGTTGTGGTCTTGATCTGGGGGCGCACCGCAAACATCACCGACGGCAAACCAAGTCCTTCCCGCCTGATGCCGGTCGCGCAAACGCTCTAAGCCAGCTTCGCCAGCAGCCGCAAGAAGGTCGCGGCTTCCTTGGCCGTGAGCGGCGCCAGCGTCTCCTCGGTGATGGTGCGCGCCAGCGGGATCAGCCGCTCGATCGCTTCGCGGCCTTCAGCCGTCAGATTGACCAGCAGCCGCCTTTTGTCGACTTCGTGCTTGGCAAGCTCAACCAGGCCGCGCGCCTTCAGCCGGTCGATGACGCCCTTTACGGTCGCGGCATCCATGGCGATCAGCGTTCCCAGCTGGTTCTGCGAGGTCTCGCCGATGTCGTAAAGCTTGGCCAAGGCGGCGAATTGCGGCGGCGTCAGGTCGCCGATATGCGAGGCGAAGATCGCGACATGGCGCTGATGCGCCTTGCGCAGGATGAAGCCGACCTGGTCCTGCAGGTGGTAGTTGTTCTCGTCGCCGTCTTCGGCCTCGACCAGCCGCAGCAGATTGTCCTCGCCGCTCATCTGAGGCCGTCCCATGCCTTGATGTCCTCCGCCGCCAGGCCGCCCATGCGGTTGTGGACGCGCGGACCGCAGGTCATGGCGAGGCAGAACAGGATCTCGTCCGGACGCGGGCCGTCGCTGATGCCGACCTCCATGGCGTCGAAATGGCTGCGCACATAGGCGGCGTTGATGTGGCCGAGCGGCACGTCGAGCTTTGACCCGAAGGCGCCGACCTTCTTGGCCGAGGGCACGATCGCCTTGGCGCCGCCGAGGCGCTCGCGCATGGCGTAGCCGCCCGGCACGTGCCATAGCGCGCCGTGCTCCAACTCGCCCGCCGTGCCGACGATGGCGCCCTTGCCATAGCCGTCGATCTTCTTCACATCGCCGCCAAGTGCTGTAATCAGCCTGTCCGAGAGCAGAGGCCCGAGCGGCTTCAGATCCTCCATCGCGCCCTGCAAATCCTCGACATAGCGGCCGGCAAAAGGATTTTTCACGAGCGCCATGGCAGCGGCGCGCAGGCGCGGCTCTTTGGCCGCGGGTCCGCCCTCGTGGAAAATTTCCTCGGTCAGAACCGCGATCTTGCGGATCGGAAACTCAGGCATCGGCAAATTCCTCCTGTGCATGCTTGTTGGGCGCAGCGAGCGTCACCGAGCCACTGATGCGGGCCTCGCCCGCCAGAAACAGCGCCGAGGCGGTGACCAGGCCGCGCCGGCGAAAATCTTCGGCGACGGCAAGGCCGTTGTCCAGCGCCCGCGCCACCTCGGCGGCGCCAAGCGCGCCGACGCTTTGCGTCACCAGTAGCTCACCGAGATCGCTGTCGGGCGCCAGATCGCGCGCGGACACACGTTCGATCGCCGGGTGGCCCGGCAGGTCGACGGCGTTGGCAATCAGCGTCGCCGCGGCGTCGGCCTCCGCGCCGGTGCGCGCAAGAACGGTGACGGCATCGGCAATGCCCAGCGAAAACGACCGGCCGCGCCAGCCGCTGGTGGCGACGCCGCGCACACCATCTTCGGAGCGGATGGTAACCCGGTCGGCCATGCCATTGCCGGTGCCGGCGATCGCAACCGTCATCGACCTCCCGATGCCAAGATGGAGCGCGCAGTCGCCGCCATTGTTGACGTAAGCGCGGTCGAGGCGGCGGCCGGCGAGCATTGAGCCAAGAATTTCGTCGGCTACCGAACCGGCAACGGCGGCCATCGGCGTGATGAAGCATTCCGCCAACGGCATGACGGCCGCTTCCATGCGGCGGGCCGTTGGGCCCGCAAAATCGCGCGGCGCCAGGAAGAAGGCCGGCAAGCGCAATTCGGGCAGCTCCTCGACCACCTCGATCAGAATCGTCTGAAAGCGGGCGACTGCCTGTTCGTAAGCGGCGCGGCATTCATCCGTTTCACCGAAGGCCTCGACGATCAGATCGATCGGCCCATGGTTGAGATGAAGCCGCCGGCCGTCGGCGAGCCAATGCGCCTGCGGGCCATTTATCATCCAGCACCATTCGCCGCCGCACGCCGCAGCTGCACCAGCGGTGGCCAGGGATTGCCGGCCGGCGCGCCGGTGTTGCTGCGCGGATTGAGATATTCGCCGCCCTTGGCGAGGATATCCTCGACGCTGCGTATCTCGTTCTCATAACCGCCGAGGCGGACATAATCGTCGCGGCGCATGGTGAATTCGATCGGCGCCACAAGTGCCGGGGTCGGTACATAGCCGAAGGCGCCTTCCGGAACGCGGGTGACGTCGACCATCAGCGTGATGCCGCCGCCTGGCCAGACATAGACCGGCGCGCCGCCGACCGTGACATAGGTTTTCAGGCCCTGCACCGATCGGGTGAGGTTGACCGGGTTTTCGGTGACGCCGGCACGCAACGAGCCGCCGGCGCCGCCGATGAACAGAACCGTGCACAGCGCCGGCTCGCAATTGTCCTCGATCAGGCCGACGGATTTTTGCAGCCGTTCAGGGAACGGCTTCTGGATCGGTTTCAACTGGTCGTCGAGCTCGTAATACGCGAACTGCTCGCCGGTGGTCGAAACCATCAGCAGCGACAGGCCCGGGCGCGCGCCCTTCTTGGCGTTCCAGTCGCCGAGGATCGACAGCGGATCGGAGATCGTCGTGCCGCCCCAGCCGAGCCCGGGTTCCGATACCTTGAAATAGCGGCCGGGCGTCGAGCGGCGGCCGATGATCTTTATGCCCGTATCCTCCCAGCCCAGCACCTTGCCGGCCTGATGCTCGGACACGACACCCGTGATGTGGTCGTCGACCACCACCACCTCGTCGACCAGCCCGCGCCATTGCGTGGCGAACATGCCGATGGTGGCCGAGCCGCAGCCGACGCGCATGCGGTGCTCGACCTTGCCGTCGATGACCGGCGCCTTGCCGGCCTCGACGATGACCGTCGCGCCGCCATCGATGGTGAGCTCGACCGGCTTCCTGTTGCAGAGATTGAGCAGCGCGTCGCAAGTGGCACGGCCTTCCTGCTTGGAGCCGCCGGTCAGGTGATGGACGCCGCCGAGCGACAGCATCTGCGAGCCATACTCGCCGGTGGTGACATGGCCGATCGCCTCGCCTTGTGCGCGTACCGTCGCCGTCTCGTCGCCGATGTGGCGGTCGGTGTCGATCTTCACCTTGACACCGCAATAGGAGAAGATGCCTTCGGTGACGACGGTGACGAGATCGACGCCCTCGACTTCCTGGCTGACGATGAAGGGCGCCGGCTTATAATCCGGATAGGTGGTGCCGGCGCCGATCGCCGTGACGAAACGCCTTCCGGTGTTGACCAGTTCGCCGTTCCAGGCTTCGCCCTCGGCGACGAACGGCACGACCGAGCCACCGGTCTCGGCCGCATGGTCGAGGATGGTCAGCGGATCCATGCGCACGATGCGGCCGCCGATATTGCCGTAGCGGTCGCAGGCGCCGGTGCGGCCGTCGGCGATGTAGCACATGACCGGGCAGGCATCGCAGCGGATCTTTTCCGCCACCTGCTTCTCGCCGGGATCATGGGTTTCGAAACGTTCGGCAAGCTCGCTCATCGGCGCGCCTCCTTCTCGCGGATCGCCGCCAGGATGCGGCTCGGCGTCGCCGGCACCTTGGTGACCAGAACACCCGTGGCATGGCGGATGGCGTTGAGGATCGCCGGCGCCGTCGGGATCAGCACATGCTCGCCCAGACCCTTGGCGCCAAACGGCCCTTCGGGATCCGGAACCTCCACCAAAATGTGCTCGACCGGCGGCACGTCGCCGATGGTCGGGATGAGGTAATCGTGCAGGTTCTCGGTGCGGCCGGGGATATATTCCTCCATCAGTGCCATGCCGATGCCTTGCGCGATGCCGCCCTCGATCTGGCCCTCGACCAGCAGCGGATTGATCGCCTTGCCGACGTCATGCGCGGCGGTGATCTTGATCAGCCTCACGGTGCCGAGCTTAAGGTCGACCTCGAGCTCGGCGATCTGCGCGCCATAGCCGTAGACCGCGTAAGGCTTGCCTTGGCCCTTGGCGTCGAGCGGCAGCGTTGGCGGGTCGTAGGTTTCTTCCGCAACGAAAACCAGGCCATCGCCATCAACCTTCAGCGCCGCGAGATCGATGCGCCGCACCGCGTCGCCCTCGCGGATGGAGATGCTGGCGCCATCGAGAACGATCGTCGCATGCTCCGAGACATTGGCGAAGCGCAGGATTTTCTCGCGCAACGCGCGGCCGGCCTTCTCGGCCGCCTTGCCCGTCACAAAAGTCTGGCGCGACGCGGATGTTTTGCCGGCATCGGGCGTAATGGCGGTGTCGGCGCTCTTCAGCTTGAACCTGTCCAGCGACAGGCCGAGCGCGTCGGCGCAGATCTGGGCGATAACCGTGTTGGAGCCCTGGCCGATGTCGACCGCGCCCTGGTGCAGGATGACCTCGCCCGAGGCCGAGATGCCGACCTTGATGGTCGAGGGATTGGGCAGCGAGGTGTTGCCGCAGCCATACCAGCAGGAGGCGATGCCGACGCCGCGCTTGCTTGCGCCATGGCTCTCATTGAACGCCTCCGCCTCCGCCAGCGCGCGCGCCCAGTGCGGCTGAAGCTTCTCCAGGCATTCGCCGATGCCGACGCCGGATTCCAGGCGCTGGCCGGTGACCGTCTCGCAGCCGTCGCGCAAGCAGTTCTTCAGGCGGAAATCGAGCCGGTCGATACCGAGCTTGCCGGCGAGCTCGTCATAGAGCGTTTCCTGCATGATGGTGGCCTGCGGCACACCGAAGCCGCGGAAGGCGCCGGCGATCGGGCCGTTGGTGTGGATGGCATAGCCCGTCGCCCGGTAATTTGGCGTGAGGTAAGGACCAGAAGCATGCACCGGCACGCGATTGGCGACGGTCGGGCCCCAACTGGCATAAGCGCCGGTGTTGAAATCGCCTTCGAAGACCATGCCGATGACGCGGCCTTCGGCATCGGCGCCGATCGTCGCCTTCATCTCGGCGGGATGGCGCTTGGTGGTCGACATCATCGATTCGTTGCGTGTGTAGGCAAGCGCGGCCGGCCGCCCCGTCTTCATCGCCACAAGGCCGATCAGCGGCTGCAGCGAGACATCGAGCTTCGAGCCGAAGCCGCCGCCTGTGGCGGTCGGCACGATGCGCACCTTCTCGACGGGAAGGCCCAGCACTTTGGCGGTGTCGTCGCGGTCCATATAGGGTGCCTGCGTGCAGGCGACGACGACCAGCGTGTCGCCGTCCATGTATGCGTAGCCGGCTTCCGGTTCGATATAGGCATGCTCGACGAAGGAGGTCTCGATGGAGCCCGAGACCGTGACCGCTGCTGCGGCGAGCGCTCCTTCCGGATCACCGCGCTCGACATAGCCGGAAGTGAGCAGGTTCGCCGGCCGGTGCGAATGGATCAGCGCGGCACCTTCGGCCTTCGCCTCGCCGGGCTGCAGCAGATGCGGCAGCTCGGTCCAGGTGATCGGGAAATCCGTCAGGTCTAGGTCAAGGATGGCTTCGCGCTCACCCGCCACCAGCGCCACCGCCTCGCCGCGCAGACGGACAAAACCCTCGGCCAGAGCCGGCTGGTCGGCGAAGGGGCCGATGACGCCGAAACAGTTCTTGCCCGGAATGTCCCTGGCGGTGAAGACGCCGGCGATGCCGGGATGCGCTTTCGTCCAGGCGTCGAGATCGCCGACGCTGAAGCAGGCATGATAATGCGGCGAGCGGACCACCAGCACCGACAATGCGTCGGCCGGGAAGGAATCGCCGCCGAATTTTTCACCGCCAGTGACTTTCGGCACGCCATCGAGCCGGATCGGCGAGGCGCCGACGGCGCGGCCCGCTTTCGGCAGGCGAAGGTCGACACCGGTAATCTGCTGCGAGACCTGCATCACCGCCGCGACGATTTTCCTGTAGCCGGTGCAGCGGCAGAGCACGCCGCCCAGCGCATCCTGCGTCTCGGCCTCGCTCGGGGTGGGGTTGCGCTCCAAAAGCGCGGTGGCCGCGACCAGCAGGCCAGGCGTGCAGATGCCGCATTGCGCGGCGCCATGCTCCAGGAACGACGCCTGCAGGGCCGAAAGCCGGCCATTGGCAAGTCCCTCGACAGTGGTGACGGATGCGCCGACCACCGAGGCCGCCGGCATCAGGCAGGCGCAGACTGGATTGCCGTCGACCAGCACCGTGCAGGCGCCGCAATCGCCGGCATCGCAGCCGACCTTGGTGCCGGTCAGCCGCAACTCGTCGCGCAGAACCTGCGATAGCCTCCGCACGGGCGGCACCGAAACGCTGACGGCCGCGCCATTGACCTCGAAGGCGATGTCGGCGCGTTCGATGCCGGACTGGGCCATGCCGGATTGGGCCGTGCTCATGCCGCCACCTTGCCTTGATCAAGCCCGACCGCACCGCGCACGGCGCGGACGACGATCTCGCGCGCCGCTTGCTCCCGGTATTCGGCGCTGCCGCGCACATCGGCGATCGGTGACAGTTCATCGAACGGCGCCGACAGCACCGCATCGGCAAGCGCCTCATCGATCGGACGCCCGCGCAGGGCCGCCTCGACGCCGGCAAGACGGCGGGCGACCGCCGAGCAGGAGCCGACGGCAATCGCCGCTTCGGCGACGGCGCCATTCTCAACCACGAGCCGCGCCGCCGCCATGGCGATCGAGATGACGAGATAGCGCCGGGCGCCGAGCTTGACGAAGGCCGAGGCGCCGGCCGCGGAACGCTTCGGCACGCGAATGGCGGTGACCATTTCGCCCGGCTGCAGCGCCGTGCGGCGATTGCCGAGGATGAACGCGTCGAGCTGCAGGTGACGGGTGGCGTCTACGGAACGCAATTCGACATCGGCGTCGAGCGCCAGCAGTGCCGGCACGCCATCCGCTGCCGGCGAGGCGTTGCAGAGATTGCCGGCAACGGAAGCGACATTCTGGATCTGCACGGAACCCACCTCGCGCGCGGCTGCCTTGAGCGCGTCGAACGCCGCCGGCAGAGGGTGCCGGACAATGTCGGTCCAGGTCGTGCGGGCGCCGATCCGCCAATGCTCACCTGCCTCCGCGATGCCGCGCAGTTCGGCGAGACCGTTGATGTCGAGGACGTTGTCGCGGAACGGCTTCGCGCCCTGCGCCGGGTAGAAATCCGTGCCGCCGGCGAGAATGCGCCAGCGATCCTCGCCAAGCAGAGCGAGCGCCTCGTCGACCGTGGTGGGTTTCGCGTAACGGATCACGCTCTGCCTTCCAGAACCTTTCCAGAAACGGACCATTCCCACTTGGCCCTCCCAAAGCACTGACCTTGGGCTTTCTGCCGGTTCGCACCGGTCAAATTCATTCGTATGCAAATGATATCAGGCGGGCCGGAATTGTCAAAGCCGGAGTTGGCGCCGCGAAGACCTGAACGCGATTGTTATGGCGCCGGAGGTTGACGCCGCCGGCCATCTGGTCAAGGTTCCCTCTCTGGTCGCGTCAGGGGCTTTTGACTGCAGCCCCCAAAGCCGAACCAGGGGGGCCGAACCAGAGGGCCGACCCAGAGGGCCGAACGAGAGGAAGCCGCATGGCCGAAGAAGCGCTCATCGTCATCGACCTGCAGAACGATTTTTGCCCGGGCGGCGCGCTGGCGGTCGCCGGCGGCGACGAGATCGTGCCTTTAGTCAACGATCTGATCCGGCGCAGCGACCATGTGATCCTGACGCAGGACTGGCATCCGGCCGGACATTCGAGCTTCGCCTCCAGCCATCCCGGCAAGCAGGCGTTTGAAACCATAGAGATGCCTTATGGGCCGCAGACGCTGTGGCCGGATCATTGCATCCAGGGCAGCCTCGGTTCCGATTTCCATTCCGGACTTGCCTGGACTAAGGCGGAGCTGGTGATCCGCAAGGGATTCCGCACCGCGATCGACAGCTATTCGGCCTTCTTCGAGAACGACCACACGACGCCGACCGGCCTTGGCGGCTATCTCAAGGAGCGCGGCATCGACGCGATCACGCTGGTTGGGCTGGCCACCGATTTCTGCGTCGCCTTCTCGGCGCTCGATGCCATCAAGCAGGGCTTCAGGACGACCGTGCGGCTCGATGCCTGCCGCGGCATCGACCTCAACAGCTCGGTCGAGGCGATGCTGAAGCGCATGCGCGAAGCCGGCGTGACGCTCGAAGATCGTCCGGCGGACTGACCGGACTGTGGGATATCGAGGCGGCTTCTCGATCTCGATGAGCAGCTTGACCGCCGGCCTGATCGCTGCGGCCCTGATTGCATTTGCGCAGCCGGCGCTCGCCGCCGAAATTCACGAACTGCCGGGCGCCGCCATGTCGCTGTGGTGGGGGTTACCCTTTGCCGGCCTGCTGTTGTCGATCGCGACGGGGCCGCTGCTTTTCCCGCATGTGTGGGAACATCACTATGGCAAGATCACCGCTGCCTGGGCTGCGCTGGTGGTCGTGCCGCTGGCGGTCGTCTTCGGCCTTCCTTCGGCAGGCGAAGCGGTGCTGCACACGCTGCTCACCGAATATCTGTCCTTCATCATCCTGTTGTTCGCGCTCTACACGATCTCGGGCGGCATCCTGCTTGCCGGCAACATCCACGGAACCCCGCTCACCAATGCCGGCCTGCTGCTCATCGGGGCGCTGCTTGCCTCGGTCATCGGCACGACCGGCGCCTCGATGATCCTGATCCGGCCGGTGCTGCGCGCCAACGACAACCGGCCGTTCAATGCCCATGTCGTGATCTTCTTCATCTTCCTGGTCTCCAACATCGGCGGCTCGCTGACCCCGCTCGGCGATCCGCCCTTGTTCGTCGGCTTCCTGCGCGGCGTCGATTTCTTCTGGACGACAGCGAATTTGTGGCGCGAGACGCTGTTCACCGGCGGCCTGGTGCTCATCGTCTTCCTGGCGCTCGACATCGTGCTGCATCGTCGCGAGGGCGGCATGCCGAAGATCAAGGACCCGACGCCGGACACGAAAGTGCGCCTGCACGGCCTGGCCAATTTGCCGCTGCTGGCCGGCGTGATCGGCGCGATCCTGCTTTCGGCAAGCTGGAAGCCAGGCGTCAGCATCCAGATCCTCGGCGTCGGCCTCGAGCTGCAGAATCTGGTGCGCGACGCCATCATCCTGGCGCTGGCCTTCCTGTCGCTTAAAGTCTCGTACAAGAGCCACAGGGAGGCGAACGGCTTCACTTGGGGGCCGATCGCCGAGGTGGCGAAACTCTTTGCCGGCATCTTCATCTGCATCGTGCCGGTCGTCGCCATTTTGCGGGCCGGCCATGACGGCGCGCTGGCGCCGCTGGTGGCGCTTGTCACCTCCGCCGACGGCCGGCCCAACCATCTCGCCTATTTCTGGCTGACCGGGGCACTGTCTTCCTTCCTCGACAACGCGCCGACCTATCTGGTGTTCTTCGAGCTTGCCGGCGGCGACGCGCACCACCTGATGACGGAAGCCGCCTCGACGCTTGCTGCGATCTCGGCCGGCGCCGTGTTCATGGGCGCCAACACCTATATCGGCAACGCGCCGAACTTCATGGTCTTCGCCATCGCCAGGCATCGTGGCTTCAAGATGCCGGGCTTCTTCGGCTATATGGCGTGGTCCGGCCTGGTGCTGTTTCCGACGTTTTTGATTGCCGGGTTTTTGTTTTTCTAACCGACGCCGACATACCGCCGCACTGCGGACGGATCCGCCCGCAACGCCTCGACATCGACCGTCTCGCGGTTGCGGCCGTTCTCGATGAAGCAAACCCGATCCGCCACCGACAGCACGGCATCGACACGCTGCTCGACCAGGATGGTCGAGACACCCAGCTCGCGTAGCTTCGCCACCGTCTCGCGGATCTTGGCGATCATCGACGGCATCAGCCCTTCGGTCGGCTCGTCGAGCAGGAGCACTTGCGGCTCGAGGCAGAGCGCGCGGGCCATCGCCAGCATCTGCTGCTCGCCGCCGGACAGCGTTCCCGAACGCTGCTTCAGCCGCTCCCTGAGCAAAGGGAAGAGAGCGAGGACGTTGTCACGCGTCTGCTTGCCCTTGCCGCGCGCCATCAAGCCGATCTCGATGTTCTCCGCCACGCTCATGTCGGCAAACAGTCGCCTGCCCTGCGGCACATAAGCGACGCCAGCCTTCGGCACGTCATGCGCGGCAAGCCCGGTCAGTTCCTTATCGTCGAGCTTGATCGAGCCGGCAGCCGCCGGGACCAGCCCCATGACCGCCTTCAGCGTCGTCGTCTTGCCGGCGCCGTTGCGGCCGAACAGGCAAAGCACCTCGCCCTTATTCAAGACGAGGTCGAGGCCGTAGAGCACCTGCACCTCGCCATAGAAGCAGTCCAGCCCGGAAATGGTCAGCAACCCCGGATCAGCCATGGGTCGCTCCGAGATAGGCGTCCTGCACTTGCATATTGGCGCGGATCTCACCCGGCGTGCCTTCGGCGAGGATTTTTCCCGAATTGAAGACGGTGATGCGGTCGGCAAGCTGCATGACCACCGGCATGTTGTGCTCGATCAAAAGCACCGTCGCGTTCCTGGCGATCTCGCGCACCAAAGTGATGAAATTGTCGATCTCGCTATCGGCCAGGCCTTGCGTCGGCTCGTCGAGGATAAGCAGGCGCGGCTTCAGCGCCAGGCCCATCGCCACTTCGAGCAGGCGCTGGTGGCCGTAAGAAAGCTGTCCGGCCAAAGTGCCGGCGCGGTCGGCAAGGCCGGTGCGCTCCAGAGCCGCCATCACGCCGCTCCTCACCTGCCCCTTTGTGCGGCCGTCCGTGAGGGTACGCTGCACAGGCAAGGCGACATTGTCGAAGGCGGTGAGGTTGGCGAAGACGCTGGTGATCTGGAAGGTATAGGCGACGCCGAGGCGAACCCTTTTGTAAGCCGGCATGGCGGTGATGTCGGCGCCGTCGAAGACGACCATGCCGGAGGACGGCCGGATGCGGCCCGAGAGCAGGCTGACGAAAGTGGTCTTGCCGGCGCCGTTCGGGCCGATGATGGCGCGGATCTCGCCCGGCATCAGCGCGAAGTCGACGCCGTCGACGGCGCGCAGGCCGCCGAAATTCCGCGACAGGCCCTTGGTGGTGAGCAGCGGCTTCATGGGAGCCACCCCAGCCAGCGTTCGCGGATGCTGCCCAGGACGCCTTTCGGGAAGAACAGCACCAAGAGGATGAGCGCCACGCCGACGATCAGGAGATAGGCGGAGGTGAAGCCGCTGGTGATGTCGGTGACATAATACATGAACAGCGTGCCGATGAGCGGCCCGAGCGTGGTCGCAGCACCGCCGAGCAACACCCAGAGCAGGGGCAGGATCGAGTACTGGATCGACGCGAAGCTCGAGCCGACATAGCCGAACAGCAAGGCATAAGCAGCACCGGACGCCGCGCAGATGGCGCCGGAGGCAACGACCGCAACGAGCTTGTTGGCGACCGTATCGTAGCCCAGCATTTTTGTCCGCTCCTCGTTCTCGCGGATCGCCACCAGCACGCGGCCGAAGCGGGAGCGGACCGTGGCTAAAGTTACGAGCAGAATGATCGAGAAAAGCGCCAGCGCAATCATGTAGCGCACTGTCGGATCGGTCAGGTCAAAGGATGCGCCGCCGATCGCGACCACCCGCGATGCCTGCTGGATGACCAAGCCCTGGTCGCCGCCGGTCCAGGCGGCGAAGTAAAGAATCAGCAGATAAAAGACCTGGGCGAGCATCATGGTGACGATCATGAAGGCGACACCCGAAGTGCGCAGCGCGAGCAGGCCGATGACCAAGGCGAGCAGCGCGCCACAGGCGATCCCGACGACGAAGGCTTCCGGCACGCCCCAGCCGAGATGATAGACGGTCAAGCCAGCGCCATAGAGGCCGGCCGAGAAGAACATAGCGTGGCCGAGGCTGAGCAGGCCGCCATAGCCGAAGAGCAGATTGTAGCCCATGGCGAAGACGGCCAGCGCCATGATGCGGGCAAACAGGCCCTGATGATAATCGGGCAGGATGAAGTTCAGCGCGAAGAGAAGCGCGATGACGCCGATATGCAGGGCGTAGGTCTTTGCCGGCGAAGCATCCCTCATCTGGACGTCGCCCCGAACAGGCCTTGCGGCCGGAACACCAGCACCATGGCGACGACCAGCGTGGCGATGATCTTGGCGAGCGTCGGCGAGAAGAACATCGAGATGATACCGTCGGAGAGGCCGATCAGGATGGCGGCGACCACGGTGCCGCGGAGCGATCCCAGACCGCCGATAATGACGACGATGAAGGACAAGAGCAGCGGGTCCTGGCCCATCAGGTAATGCGCCTGGCTGATCGGCACGATCAGCACTGCGGCGATGGCCGCCAGCATGGCGCCGACGGCGAAGACGCCGGCATAGACGCGCTCCACCGGAATGCCGAAGGCCTGCGCGGTCTCGCGGTCATATTGCGTGGCGCGCATGATCAGGCCGATTTTCGTCCGGGTCAGCACCAGCCAGGTGATCACCAGCAGAATGGCGGAAGCGGCGACCACCGACAGCTTGTAGCCGGAATAGCCGAACCACGGCAAAAGGATGCGGTAGCTGAAGGGCGGCTCCACCGGACGCGCTTCCGGGCCGTAGAAAGTCAGCGCCAGCTGCTGGATGATGTAGAGCATGCCGATGGTGGCGACGATGGTGCCTTCGGGATTGTAGTTGAGCCGGCGCAGCACCAGGCGTTCGGCAACGAGCGCGACCAGCCCGACCAGCAAGGGCGCGATCACAAGTGCTGCGACGAAGCCGATCGCTGGATGGCCGGAGATCGCCGTCGACACCGCCCAGGCGAGCACCGCGCCCAGCATGAAGAACTCGCCATGCGCGACATTGACGACGCGCATGACGCCGAACACCAGCGACAGGCCAAGCGCCGTCAGCGCCAGAACCGCGGAGGTGACCAGACCCTCGAGGGCGGCGAGGAGGAGGTGGGGGCCGAAGTGCATCAGCTATGAGACAAGCTCACAACGCCTGCGTCGTGTAGTCCCCTTCCGGCTCGTAGAGGCCGTCCTCGATCTTGGTCTTGTGGACAACCTTGAGCTTGCCGCCTTCGACCTTGGAGATGTTCTGGATGCCGAAGCACTGGTGGATCTTGCCGTTGAAGGTCTTCGGACCCTGCGGATGCTCCGGCCCCTCGGCGAATTCCTTCAGCGCTTCGGTCGCCTCGACCAGCTTGGCGCGGTCCTCCGGCCCCTTGTAGCCGGCATCCTCCATCGCCTTCTTGACGACATAGAGCGTCTCCCAGCAGCCGAACATGTGGGCGGCGGTGGACACGTCCTTGGCGTCGCCGACGGCGGCCCCATTGTCGTCGATGCCGACGGCGGCGCGGTAGGCCTTCTGCGCGGCGGAATCGTCCGGCTGCGCGTAGCGCGGCGAGCCCTCCCAGAAATGGCTGCCGTCGAGGAATTCGAGGCCCGGGCTGTTGATGTCGACGGCTTCGAGCGAGTCGATGAAGCCGAAGAGCTGCGGCCTTTGCGAACCGTAGAACTCGCCGAGCTCCTTGACGAAGGTGAGCACAGCCGGACCGACCATGACATGGTAGATCACCTCGGTCTCGGCCGGGATCTGCGGGAAGTATTTGGTGAAGGAGCTCTCCGTCGGCGGGATGGCGATCTGCGCGATCACGTCACCACCTTGCGCCTTCAGCGCCGGCGGCAGGTAATCGCGGTGGTCGTAGCCGAAAGCGAAGTCCGGGAAGATCTGCGTTACCTTCTTGCCGGCGTTCGCCGCGATCCACGGCGCCATCGACTGGATCTGGCTCTTCACGTCGGTGATGCCGGGCTGGAAGACATAGCGGTTAAGCTTGGTGGAGGCGACGTGATGGCCTTCGCTGACGACGAAATAGGGAATCTTGTTCTCGCCGGCGGCGGGCGCCGAGCCAATCACGACATGCGAAAACAGCGTGCCGAAGACGATGTCGGTCTTGTGCTGCTTGGCGAACTTGTTGACCACCTCGGCGCCGCGGGCTGGATCGGTGCCGTCATCCTCGATCACCAGCTCGACCTTGCGGCCGCTGATGCCGCCGGCATCGTTGATCGCCTTGACGGCGGCCGCGCTCGTCTTTTCGTACCAGCGGCCATAGGCGGCACCGATGCCGGTGCGGTGCGACTGGAAGCCTATTCTGATGGGCGCCGAGCTCTGCGCCTGGCTATAGCGGACGAAGCCGGGGGCCAGCGCAAGGCCGGCGCCCGCGGCCATGCCCTTCAGCGCGGTGCGGCGCGACAGCGTCGTCTTGGAGAGGTCGAAAAATCCGTTCTTGTCAGCCATGTCCGTTCCCCTGTTTTTTCAGTTCTGACCAGCGATAAGGCGGCTAAACCATCCTCTTCCCGAGGATGGGAAAATTGCATGTGTACAAACTAAATCACCAAAGCCCCGACCTGGCAAGCGAGCTTCCCCAAGGACAGGAACCTTGTCTCATCCCGCGGTCGGCGTTGCAAGCAACCACAGACCGAAGATGGTGTAGGCGATCATCAACAGGGTGAGCGGGAACTGGCTGAGCGCGGCGCGGGACAACTGCTTGTGGAGGCGCCAGGCAAGGCCATGCGCGACAAGCACGGCTAGCATATGGCCGGCGATGATGACGCCGGCTTGCAGGTTCCACAGCCACCAGGCCGATTGAGCGCCGGCGACGACGCCGGCTTCGACCATCATGCTGGCGGTGCCGAACAGGTTCCAGCCGAGCCCGAAGGGATCGGACACGGCGACCAAGGCGTATTGGCCGTCGACCAAAAGCACGATGAGGTAATGCGCGATGTGGTAGGCAAGCGCGATCGGCACGATGGACCAGACCAGCAGGCCGGCGGTTTTTCCGAGCGGCTGCGTATCGCCGGCGAGTCGTTGGCCGAGAAAGACGGCCAGCGCGAACACAGCCGCGAGCAGGATGAAGGTGAGCACGAGGCCGAAGCTGCCGATGCCGATCAGCGCGGTGCGGCCGGGATATTCCAGCGGGTTGAGGCCGAAGAGGCCCAACCAAAAGAAGGTTTTCGACAGGCCGTCGAAGGATACCGAAGACAGCGCCAGCAGGAGAAAGGCCGTGCCGCTCAGCGGCAGCGGCTCAGCCGCGAGCAGCTTGGCGCCCGGCCAGCAGAGCGAGAGCCGGCCATCGCGGCGATCGAGCGGCGCGAAGCGGGCGACCATGGAAAAGAAGACGGTCAAAAATTCGCCGCGCTTGCTCCAGCCGCCATAGCCGAAGACGAGCATCGCGACAAAGCTCGCCAGCCAGTAGATGCCGGCGGCAAAGGCGAGGCGGGCCGGATCGTCCGGCGCCGGATCGATCAGCTCGAACCAGGCAAAGGCGAGGAACAGCACGAAGGCCGGCCAGCAGCCGAGCCATGGCGGCAGGAGCGACGGCTTGGCCTCGCCGGCCTGAAGGCCGAAGACGCGAGAGGCGACGCGCCAAGGGCCGTACCACGGGTTGAGCCCCGACCAGAGGTCACCGAAGATGCCCTGCAGCAGCGTGAAACCGGCCCAGAGCAGCGTCCAGATCACCAGGGGCAGCGGATTGGAGAGCGGGTCGCGGCTGCCGAAAAGACCGGCGGCGACGAGAAATATCAAGGCGGCAAAGGAAGTGAGGCTGACGGTGATGCGCGGGCGGTCACTGAAGACAAGCAGGGGCAGGCGCCGGCGCCAGAACCGATCGAGGGCGGCCGGCGGCAGCAGCGCCAGCACGAGGAAGCTGACGGCCACCGCCAGCGCGCCGCCGGCGATGTAATAGCCCGTCGGGAGAAGCAGCACGTGGCCGCGGTCGGAGGCGTGGGCGAAGGCGGGGGTGGGGAGGAGGGTGAGGGCCGCTACGAAGGCCAACCACGGAGGCTTGCGCTCTACGGCGCCCCCCTCTGTCCTGCCGGACATCTCCCCCTCAAGGGGAGAGATTGGCGGCTTCAGCGCCGGCTCATTCCTGACAGCGTTGAAAATTGGCGAAAGCGGGGGTGCCAAGATGATCTCCCCCGTAGAGGGGGAGATGTCCGGCAGGACAGAGGGGGGCGCGAAGGAACTCAGCCTATCCAACTTTGCTGTCCTGCAGGGTGACGTCAGATCGGCAGAGTGTTCACACTTTCACCAGCTGCTGCACCCGATCCTTCTCGCCGAAGATCCTCAGATACCTTTTGATCTCCTTCTCCTCGCCGGTCGCCTTGGCGGGATTGTCCGACAGCTTCACCGCCGGCCGGCCGTTGGCTTCGCTGACCTTGCAGACCAGCGAGATGGCGTCGAGGCTTTTGGTTGCGGTCGGCGCGCAGCCCTCGAAATCGTTGGTGAGATTGGTGCCCCAGCCGAAGGACATGCGCACCTTGCCGCGGAAATGCTTGTAGGTCTCCTCGATGGTTTCGACTTCCAGGCCGTCGGAGAAGATGAGCAGCTTCTGCTTGGGATCCTTGCCCTTCTCACGCCACCAGGAGAGGATCTTCTCGCCGCCTTCGATCGGCGGCGCGCTGTCCGGCCGGAAGCCGGTCCAGTCGGCGATCCAGTCCGGTGCGTCGCGCAGGAACGCGGCCGTGCCGAAAGTGTCGGGCAGCACGATCAGCAGATTGCCGCCATAGTAGCGCTGCCAGTCCTGCAGCACCTTGTAGGGCGCTTCGCGCAACTCCTGTTCGGAATTGGCAAGCGCTGCAAACACCATCGGCAATTCATGCGCGTTGGTGCCCAAAGCCTCGAGGTCGTTGTCCATGGCCAGAAGCACGTTGGAGGTGCCGGTGAAGGCTTCGCCGATGCCTTCCTTCAGGGCCTCGACACACCAGCGCTGCCACAGGAAGGAATGGCGGCGGCGCGTGCCGAAGTCGGAAATGCGGATGCCGGGCAGCGCCTTCAGCCGCTCGGTCTTATCCCACATCTTGGCCTTGGCGCGGGCATAGAGCACATCGAGCGTGAAGGGGCCGAAGGAGCGCATCGCCGCTCGCGAGCGCAGCTCGTTGATGATGGCCAAAGCCGGAATTTCCCAGAGCGTCGTGTACATCCAGGGGCCGGCGAAGGAGAGCTCGAACTGGCCGTCGCGCCTGGAAAGCTCGTATTCGGGGAGGCGGAAGTCCTCGAGCCAGGCGAGGAATTCCGGCTCGAAGATCTGCTTGCGGCCATAGAAAGTGTTGCCGCCCAGCCAGATCATCTCCTTCTTGGAAAAGCGCAAGGTGCGAGCGTGGTCGAGCTGCTCGCGCAATTCGCCCTCGTCGATCTCGTCGGCCAGCCGCACCGAGGTGGTGCGGTTGATCAGCGAGAAGGTGGCGTCGACCTTGGGGTACATGCCCCAGATCATCTGCAGCATCAGAAGCTTGTAGAAGTCAGTGTCCAGCAGGCTGCGGACGATCGGGTCGAGCTTCCAGGTGTGGTTGTAGACGCGCCGCGCTATATCGGTCTTTGCCATGTCTCAATGCGCTTTCGTTGCTCGCTAGATCACATTTGTTGAATCGTCATCCTGATCTAACTTTGGATTGGAGCACGGTTCCCGCTTTTCGGGATCATGCTCTAGCCGCGGGAATGCGTCTTAGCATTGTATTTTCGAACGCGCTTGCTGCTTTGCAAGCTGGCCCGACAAAAAGCAGCTACGCAAGTCCAGCCCTCGGGACGCCGCCTGAACCATTTACACCTTTCCTGGAATGGCTCTCGCCCCGACAAGCCTGAGCGATGGACGTTTCCTGCGGCTCGGCACGCGGCCGGCCACCGGGGCGTCGGCGCGGGCCTCGTCCTGCTCCTTTTCGGCGAACAGCCAGTCGATGAAGAGCTGCACGATCGGCGCCGAGCGCATCTCGTTGCGGCAGACGACGTAGAAATCATCGACCGCCGGCACCGACAGCGTGAAGGGCGCGACGAGCATGCCTCTGGCGAGCAAGGCGCGCGCGGTGACGGAGTCACCCAGCGCGACGCCATGGCCGTGCACGGCTGCCTCAGTCGCCATGCGCGCATCGCCCAGACGATGACCGCGGCCGCGCTCCAGATCGAGCGCGTCGGCGGCGGCCAGCCAGGTATGCCATTCACGGCCGTCGTCGCCATGCAGGAAGACGTGGTCGGCAAGATCGCGCACGCTGCGGATCGGACGGTTGTTGATCAGCGTCGGACTGACCACGGGGAAGAGTTCCAGCCCGGACCATTTGCGCATCCAGCAGTCGGTCCAGCCGCCGTCGCCATAATGCACACAGACGTCAATATCCGGGGCGCGGATGTCTTTGGGGTCGTTGGACGGGATCAGGGTGAGCTGGATGTCCGGATATTGCGCCGTGAAGGAGCCGAGCCGCGGCGTCATCCACAACAAGAGCAGCGCCGGCACGCAGGAGACCGACAGCGCGCCGGCGTTTGCTGGCCTAGTCATGCGCTGGGTGGCGGCGGCGATACCGTCAAAGGCGGCCGACACCGCCGGCAGGAATTCGGCGCCATGCGGCGTCAGCTTCACGCGCTGACCGATGCGCTCGAAGAGTTTCACGCCGAGCGACTGCTCGAGCGCCTTGATCTGGTGGCTGACGGCGCCATGCGTGACATTCAGCTCACCCGCGGCCTTGGTCAGCGAGGCATGCCGCGCCGTGGCCTCGAAGGCGCGCAAGGGGTTTAGCGGCGGCAGGCGCTTGGCCATGGAAGAGCTCCTACTTTGTGAGATTTTCTCACAGCCAGGAACCTAACAATATCAATTGATTTTTCAATGCGGCTGCCCGAGACTTTTACCCGGAACAGCTTCAAGAGACGTGGAATCCGCAGCAGCCGGGAGCAACGATCCAGCCGGACAACAGGCTGGCTTGGCAAATCGCCCATGCGGGCAGCGCTGCAGGCAGGCAAGAGAGGAGAACCACATGGGTTACGATCGCGGCAAGCTCGAAGCGTTGCGCCGCAAATATGGCGAGAGCCATGGCGGCGAGATGTTCGACCCGAAATTCCGCAAGGTCGCCGACAAGATCTTCAACAAGTCGGGCACGCGCCTCGCCCCCTATTCCGGCGTCCCGACCTTCCTCGCCGCGCCCTACCGCGAAATCGCCGCCGAGAATCCGGATTTCGGCGACCTGCAGGTGGCGATGATCGGCGTGCCGATGGACCTCGGCGTTACCAACCGTCCCGGCTCGCGCTTCGGGCCGCGCGCGCTGCGCGCCATCGAGCGCATCGGCCCCTACAACCATGTGCTGGAATGCGCGCCGACGCATGAGCTGCGCGTCGCCGATATCGGCGACACGCCGTTCCGCAGCCGCTACCGGCTGGAGATCAGCCATGAGGACATCGAAAAGCGCACCAACCAGATCGTCGATGCCGGCGTGCTGCCGCTTTCGGTCGGCGGCGACCATTCGATCAGCCATCCGATCCTGAAGGCGGTCGGCAAAAAGGCGCCGGTCGGCATGATTCATATCGACGCCCATTGCGACACCAGCGGGCTGTTCGACATGACCAAGTTCCACCATGGCGGGCCGTTCCGCAACGCGGTGCTGGACGGCGTGCTCGATCCCTCGCGCACCATCCAGATCGGCATCCGCGGCTCGGCCGAATATCTGTGGGAGTTCACCTACGAATCCGGCATGACTGTCGTGCATGCCGAGGAGGTGACCGCGCCTCGGCATCCCGGCCATCATCGAGAAGGCGCGCAAAATTGTCGGCGACGGCCCGACCTACATCTCCTTCGACGTCGACAGCATCGATCCGGCCTTCGCGCCGGGCACCGGCACGCCGGAAGTCGGCGGGCTGACGACGCGCGAGGTGCTGGAGCTGCTGCGCGGCCTGAAGGGCCTCAACATCGTCGGCGGCGACGTCGTCGAGGTGGCGCCGCAATATGACGCGACCACCAACACCGCCCATGTCGGCGCCCAGGTCCTGTTCGAGATCCTCAGCCTGATGGTGTTCAGCCCGGCGATCAAGAAAGGCTAATACCAAAGCACGCAATTCCGGGCGGAAGACCGCTTCCCCTGGAACTGCTCTACCAACACGGCCGCCGCGCTGGAGCCGGCGGCCGGTTTCAAACAACAAGCTTCCAGCAGGGGAACTAAAATGACTCTTCGCAACGTACTGAAATCCGCTTTCGCAGCAATGCTGATGCTCGGCGCCGCCGGCCTGACCACACATGCCAAAGCCGACGCCGTCGACGACATCACCAAGGCCGGCGCCATCAATGTCGGCATCTTCTCGGACTTCCCGCCCTTCTCCTCGGCCAGCGCGGATATGAGCATCAAGGGCTACGACATCGACGTGGCGCAGGCGATCGCCGATGCCTTGAAGGTGAAGCTCAACCTGGTCAGCGTCACCGGCCAGAACCGCATTCCTTATCTCACCGACAAGCGCGTCGATATTTTGATGAGCGTCGGCTACTCCAAGGAACGCGAGCAGGTGATCGATTTCGCCGCCGCCTACGCGCCCTATTACATCGCCGTCATCGGCCCGGCCGAGCTTGCCGTCAAAGGCAAGGAAGACCTCGCCGACAAGTCCATCGCCGTCAATCGCGGCACTCTGGAAGACACCTCGCTCACCCAGGCGGCGCCCACCTCTGCCGACATCCGCCGCTTCGACAACTACAATTCCGTCATCCAGGCCTTCATCTCCGGCCAGACCCAGCTGATGGTGGTCGGCAACGATGTCGGCGCCCAGGTGCTGGCCAAGCAGGATGCGCTGAAGCCGGAGCAGAAATTCCAGCTTTTGACCTCGCCCTCGCATATCGGACTCAACAAGAACGAGGACCGGCTGAAGAAGGCGGTGAACGACGCCGTCGCCAGGATGCTGGCCGACGGCAAGCTCGACGAGAGCTCGAAGGCCTGGCTGAAGACGCCGCTCAATCCCGACAACCTCAAGGATTGATCTTCGGAGCGGTTCGGCGGCGTAAGAGGCGCCGAACCCTCCTCAGGTCAGGCACCTTCCAGCAAGGTCAATCGCCATGGGCTACAGCCTCGACTTCGGCTGGCTTGCGGGCGCGGCGGGCGTAATCGCAAGCGGCGCGGCGATGACGCTGCTTCTGATCGCAGTTACGACGCTGGCGGGCACGTTTCTCAGCATTCTGGGCGCCGCCGGCAAGAGAAGCGGCCCGAAGCCGCTCAGGCTGGCGATCGGTGCCTATGTCGAGGTGATGCGCAACACGCCGTTCCTGGTGCAGCTGTTCTTCATCTTCTTCGGACTGCCCACGCTCGGAATCAGGCTGGACCCGATCCTTGCTGCCATGCTGGCCATGACGCTCAACATGGCGGCCTATACGATCGAGATCGTCGGCGCCGGGCTGGACGCCGTGCCGCGTGGCCAAACGGAAGCCGCCCTGGCGCTCGGCCTCAGGCCCCGCCAGGTGTTCGTCAAGATCGTGCTGCCGCAGGCGCTGAAGGTGATCTACCCGGCGCTGACCAGCCAGATCGTCATCATGATGCTGGAATCGGCCGTGGTCTCGCAGATCGCGGTGCGCGAGCTGACCTACGAAGCCGACATGCTGCAGGCGCGCACCTTCCGCGCCTTCGAGACCTATTTCGTCGTGACCATGGTCTATCTCGGCCTGTCGATGGGGCTGCGCCGGCTGCTCATTGCCGGCGGACGAGGGGCGCTCGGAGCAGGTGTGTCATGATCGAGTTCACCTTCTGGGACATATTGCGCAACCTGCTGCTCGCCGCGCGCTGGACGGTGCTGTTGTCGCTGGCCGCCTTCATCGGTGGTGCGCTGGTCGGGCTCATGGTGCTGTTCTTCCGCATCGCCCGGAACAAATGGGTCAAGCGGATTGCTTCGGGCTATATCGCGCTGTTCCAGGGCACACCGCTTTTGATGCAGCTCTTTTTGATGTTCTTCGGCCTGCCGATGCTGGGCCTGCGTATCGAGCCGTGGACGGCGGCGGCGCTCGGGCTCACCTTCTTCGCCAGCGCCTATCTGGCCGAGATCTGGCGCGGCGGCGTCGATGCGCTGCCGCGCGGACAATGGGATGCCGGCGCAAGCCTCGGGCTGCACTATCTGCAGGAGCTCAGGCTGATCATCCTGCCGCAAGCCTTCGCGATCACCCGCGCGCCGACTGTCGGCTTCCTGGTGCAGCTCATCAAATCGACGGCGCTGACCTCGATCATCGGCTTCGAGGAACTGGTCAGGACTTCCAACGCGATCAACAACGCGACTTTCGAGCCGTTCAAGGTCTATGGACTGGTGGCGCTGATCTTCTTCGTCATGTGCTTCCCGCTGACGCAATACGCGCGGCGGCTGGAGCAAGGCGCAGGGGCGCGCTGAGACGCCAAGGCTGCTGACGACTGGACGCGCAGCCTTGTCGATCAATGCCCGAAGGCGAGCGCCGGCGCGATGCGATCGCGCCTGAGCCAGCGCGCGAGCAGGAGCGCCGCCACCACGGCCAGCCCCGAGGCCAGGCCGATCCAGATGCCGACGCCGTTAAAGCCGAAATGGAAAGCGAGCAGCACGCCGAGCGGCAGGCCGACACCCCAATAGCCGACCGCCGCATAGATCATCGGCACCTTGGTGTCGTGCAACCCCCGCAGCATGCCGGCGGCGACGGCCTGGGCGCCGTCGAAGATCTGGAACAGCGCTGCGAACATAAGAAACGACACGGCAAGCGTGATCACCCTGGCATTGGCCGGATCGGCGAGGTCGATGAAGGCGCTGATCAGCAGATGCGGCCACAGAATCATCACCAAGCCCATCAGCGCCATGAAGGACACACCGATGACGAAGGCCGTCCAGCCGGCGCGCGAAACGCCTTCCGGATTGCCGGCGCCATGCGCCAGGCCGACCCGGACCGTGACTGCCTGGTTGAGACCGAGCGGCACCATGAAGGAGATCGAGGCGATCTGGATGGCGATCGCATGGGCGGCAAGCGAATCCGCGTCGATCAGACCCATGAGCAGGGCCGCCGCGTTGAAGATCGTCACCTCGAAGGCGAGGATGCCGGCGATCGGCAGGCCGAGCCTGAGCAGGCCGCGGAAACGCGGCCAGTCGGAGCGCCAGAAGCGGCCGAAGAGACGGTAGCGGCGGAATTTTTTCTCGAGCATCACTACCCCCGCTAGGCCGGCGAACATCAGCGTGCTGGACAGAGTGGTGGCGAGGCCGGAGCCGGCGATGCCCATCGACTTGACGCCGAGATTGCCGAACATGAACACCCAGTTGAAGAAGGCGTTGCAGGCGACCGCGACGAAAACGATGATCAGCGCCCAGCCCGGCCGCTCCAGCGCCGAGATGAAGGAGCGCAGCACGATATAGCCATAGAAGGGCAGCACCGCCCATTGCAGCCAGTGCAGATAGATGCCGGCCTCATGCGCAAGCTCCGGCTTCTGGCCCATGGCCAGAAGCACCTCTTCGCCATGCGAGAGGAAGATCCAGATAGGGATCGAGATCAGGATAGCCAGCCAAAGGCCCTGGCGCACGGTGCGGCGCAGGTCGCGCACCGAATGGCGATGACGGCCGAGCTCGGTCGCCATCATCGGCGAGGTCGCCAGCATCAGGCCGAGGCCGAAGATCAGCGGCATGAAATAGAGGTTGGAGCCGAGCGCGCCGGCGGCGAGCGTATCGGGCCCGAGCCGGCCCATCATCATGACGTCGGTCGCGGTCATGGCGGTCTGGCCGAGATTGGTCAGCACCATCGGCCAGGCGAGCGCGATCGTCGCCCTGATTTCCTGACGCCAAAGATTTTCCGGCGCGCGAGCGCCGGCTTCGATCGCAGACATTGTTCCGCTCTTTCAGAACACGGCGCGTCGGCCAAAGGGCCGGAAGCCGCACGACAACGGCGCAAAATGGCGCCATTTGCGTCGCCTTGTGAACGAAATGCGACATGTTGGCAAGGGAGGAAGCCCGGTTAGCGATTGATCCAGGCGAGCCGGGATGCAGCGACGCCTCTTTCATTTGCCGCCTGCAGGCTGCTACGGATCCCTCAGGCATGCGCGGCCAGCCGCCATGCCGGGAGGAATGGATGCCATTCAGGCGCAGAAAGAACACGGCCGCGATCCCGCGCACGGTGCCCGCTTTCGAGCACATCGTGACGGAGGCGAGCGAGAGCTTCCTATGGCGGCTGGACGACTATCCGTGGGAGCGCAATGTCTGGAATTTCCATCCGGAATACGAAATCCATCTGCTCAGGAAATCGTCCGGCGTGGTGCTGGTCGGCGACCATATCGGCGAGTTCGGGCCGGGCTATCTGACCATCGTCGGCGGGGGGCTGCCGCATGACTGGGTGACAGCGGTGCAGCCCGGCGAGCTGATCGAAGGCCGCGATATCGTGCTGCAATTCGATCCCGAGCGGCTGCGCGGCTCGGCCGGGCTGCTGCCGGAGCTGCGCGAGCTGGAGCCGTTCCTGGAACGCTCGCTGCGCGGCATGGTCTTCCATGGCCGCACCGCGCTCGACGGCGCCGAGCTGATGGAACGGATGGGCGAGGTGCACGGGCTGGCAAGGTTCCGCATGTTCCTCGAGCTGCTCGAGCTTCTGGCCACCACCGACGAATACGCGCTTTTGTCGTCGCCCGACTTCTCTCCGCTTCTCGACGCCGAGTCGCTCGACATCATACAGCGCTCGCTGACCTACCTGTTCCAGCATTTCGCGGAGGACCTGAAGCTGCCGGATGTGGCTCAATTGGCCGGCATGAGCGAAAGCAGTTTTTCCCGCTTCTTCCAGAAGAACACTGGCAATTCCTTCAGCGACCACCTCGCCAAGCTCAGGCTCTGGCAGGCCTGCAAGCTGCTCGCCGACACCGATATCCCGATCACCGACATCTGCTTCCAGGTCGGCTATATGAACATCTCGAACTTCAACCGCGCCTTCCTGCGCAAGCACAAGATGACACCCTCATCCTATCGCAAGCTGTCGCGGCAGCGGCTGGCGCTAAGGGCGTAATACAGCCGAGATACGTCCACTTCGACAGTTCTGATACTCGTGTGACGAGCAGACTCTGCCTGCGCCATATTTTGCGTCGCACAATGCATAAAAGTACAGGTCTGCTGCAACGGGGCTTCTAGTCTCGCTCCCTCCAACTGCTCATTTTGGCGACGGGCGGCAGGTCACATGGGCGACGGTGAGGGTCGCTTAGCCCGAGGACCTGCCGCTTTTCGCGAGTGTTCCTGGAGGAGAAAACCAATGAATTCAACCCGGCTCGCTGCCAGCCTCGGCGCAGCGTTCGTGCTTACCGCTTCCGTGTCAACCGCAGCACTTGCCCAGGCGCCGGTCTGTTCGGCGCCGGTCAAGGTGCTGGCGCAACCGCGCGACGGGTTGACGCTTCTGGAGGACTCCAAGGACGAGTTCAAGAAGCTCTCCGGCGCCTCGTTCCAGATCGACTACCTCAACGAGAACGACCGCCGCGCCAAGTCGCGCGCCGACGCTTCCACTGTCGGTAACTACAACGTCTATTATGTCGACGAGGCCAATGTGGCCCTGTTCGCCTCCTCGGGCTGGATCGCGCCGCTCAAGGATTATTATCCGGCTGAATATGACTACGCCGATTTCGATCCGGGCCGCCAGAAGGTCGCCACCTATGACGGCAAGGTCTGGTTCGCGCCGCTGACCGGCGGCGGCGACCTGATGGTCTATCGCAAGGATGTGCTGGAAGCCGCCGGCATCCAGCCGCCGAAGACGCTGGATGAGCTGATCGCCGACGTGCCGAAACTGACCAATGCCGACAAGGGCATGTACGGCATCGCACTGCGCGGGGCGCGCGGCTCGGGCGCCAATGTCTGGCGCTGGATGCCGTTCTTCAAGGCCTATGGCGGCAAATGGTTCGACGGCGACAAGCCGGCCTTCAATTCGGACGCCGCGGTGAGGGCGACCGAGACCTATCTCAAGCTGTTCAAGGACTCGGCCCCCGGCACGCAGACCGGCAGCTGGGACGAATCGACCGGCGCCTTCCTGTCCGGCCAGGTCGCCATCCTTGTCGAATCGACGCCGCTGTCGGGCATGGCGGTCGACCCGAAAACCTCGCAGGTGGTCGGCAAGGTCGGCTTCCTGCCGCCGCCCTCGCCGCTGCCGGGTGGCGGCTATGGCCACGGGCTTGCCATCGGCACCAAGGCCAATGCCGATGACGCCGCGAAGAAATGCGCCGGGCTGTTCATCGCCTGGGCGACATCCAAGGAAAATGAGAAGCGCCGGCTCGACGCGCACCAGTTCGGCGAGCTGAACCGCACCAGCATCCTCTCCAGCAAGGAATTCGCCGACATCTACGGCGCCGATCTCGGCCAGGCGCTGGCCGAAACCGGCAAGGTGACGGCGGTGAACTTCTGGCAGGATCCGCGCTGGCCCGATCTCGGCGACCGCTGGGGCATCATCCTGGAAGAGCTGGTCACCGGCACGCGCACCGACATCAAGGGCGGCCTCAACGAGCTCGAGGCCTATGCCAACGAGCTGGTGAAGAAGAAGTAATCCTCCCGCCCGCGGCGCGCGGTTCGCGGCATTCGAAGGAATGCCGGGATGCGCGCCGCGGGACCTTCACCAGACAGCAGCAAAAATCCGAGGATAGGCAATGCGCCGACGCTCTTCCCTGCCGGTCACATTTCTGGTTCCGACGCTTGCCATCCTTCTGGTGCTGTCGATGGTGCCGACGCTCTACGCCATCGTGATCGCACTGCAGAACCGTGAGCTGAGCGCGCCGGACTATTCCTGGGTCTGGTTCTCGAATTTCGCCGACCTCTTTGCGGACCGCCGCTTCCTCAATGCCGTCTGGGTTTCGGTGAAATGGGAGATCGTCACCGTCATCGCGACGATGGTGGTTGCGGTCGGGCTCGGCGTTTTGATGTTCGAGGTCGCCTCGCCGCGGCTGCGCAACTTCTACTGCCTGCTCTTCATCATCCCGGTGCTTTTGCCGCGCGTCTCTGCGGCCTTCGTCTGGAAGTTCGCCTATCATCCGCTTTACGGCATCGCCACCTATCCCTACCGGCTGATCACCGGCGGGCTGATCTTCGATCCGCTGTCCAAGCCCGGCACGGCATTGTTCGCCGTCGCTTCGGTCGATGTCTGGCAATGGGGACTGTTCTTCGCCGTCATCGTGCTGAAGCTGCTCGAAACCCTGCCGCCGCAGCCGATCGAGGCGGCCAGGCTCGACCACGCCAAGCGCTGGCAGATCCATGCCTATGTCACCTTGCCGATGCTGAAGGCGCCGCTGATCAGCCTGATGTTCGTCAAGATGATCGAGTCGCTGCGCTCCTTCGACCTGATCTATGTGATGACGCGCGGCGGGCCGGGCGTCGCGACCGAAACGCTCGACATGTACGCCTTCTCGCAAGGCTTCATCGAGTCCGGCAAGGTTTCCTACGCCTCGGCCATGGCGGTGCTGATGATGATCGCGACCGTCATCACCTTCACCTTGCTTTGGAAGCGGGTGCAGGCATGAAGCAATATCGATTGAGACCGGGCCGCGTGATCGCCAAGGCCGTCCTGACGCTGGCCGGATTCCTGGCCGTGTTCCCGCTTTTCTGGACGGCGCTCAACGCGCTGAAGAACAATGTCGACATCATCACCCGCGTGCCGAAGGTGATCTTCACGCCGACGCTCGCCAACATCAGCTACATCCTCGGCCGCGACAGCGTGCTGACCGGGCTGTACAATTCCGCGGTCGCCTGCGGCGCGGCGGTGCTGATCGGCATCGTGCTCGGCCTGCCGGCGGCCTATGCGGTGGCGCGCTATCCCAATCGCTTCGCCGGCGACATCCAGTTCTTCGTGTTGTCGCTGCGCTTCCTGCCGCCGGTGGCGGTCGCCATCCCGCTGATGGTTATCTGGCTGCAGGTCGGCCTCTACGACACGCTTCCCGCGCTGATCGTCACATACTCGCTGCTCACCATCTCGGTGATCATGTGGCTTGCGATCCCCGCCTTCCAGGGCGTGCCGAAGGAGATCGAGGAAGCGGCCTTCGTCGACGGCTACGGCGCCTATTCGGTGTTCTGGCGGATCGCGCTGCCCGTGGCGGCGCGCTCGCTGATCGGCGCCATCGCCTTCAGCTTCGTGCTGGTCTGGAACGAGTTCCTGATCGCGCTGATGCTGTCGAGCTCCAACGCCAAGACGCTGCCTATCGTGGCATCCGAGCTCTCCCAGCAAGGCATGAACGTGCCCTGGGGCATCCTCAACGCCTCGGTCGTGCTTCTGTCGCTGCCGCCGCTGCTCTTCCTCGGTGTTTTGAGCGGCTTCCTGAATTCCGTTTTCCGGCAAAAGAAAAGTTGAAGTGAGGATACCCGATGCGGGCACTGGTGCTTGAGAAAAAAGGCGAACTGTCGCTGCGCGAGATCGCGCTGCCGCAAGACGTCGGACCGGACGATGTCAGGATCGCCATCCACACGGTCGGCGTCTGCGGCAGCGACGTGCATTACTACACACATGGCGCCATCGGCAGCTATATCGTGCGCCAGCCGATGGTGCTCGGCCACGAAGCCTCGGGGACGATTGTCGAGCTCGGCGCCAATGTCACGAGCCTGAAGGTCGGCGACCGCGTCTGCATGGAACCCGGCGTGCCGAACCTTGCGTCGCGCGCAACGAAGCTCGGCATCTACAATGTCGACCCGGACGTCCGCTTCTGGGCAACGCCGCCGGTGCATGGGGTGCTCGCGCCTTATGCCGTGCATCCGGCGGCCTTCACCTACAAATTGCCGGACAATGTCTCTTTCGCCGAGGGCGCGATGGTCGAGCCCTTCGCCATCGGCATGCAGGCGGCGGCGCGCGCCCGCATCGTGCCCGGCGACGTCGCCGTCGTCGTCGGCTGCGGCCCGATCGGCATCATGATCGCGCTCGCCGCGCTGGCGGGCGGCTGCTCCAAAGTGCTGATCTCGGACTTCTCCGCGCCGAAGTTGGAGATCGCCGGCCAATATCCGGGGATCGTGCCGGTCAATATCGGCGAGCAGTCGCTGGTCGATGCCGTGCGGAGCGCGACGGACAATTGGGGCGCCGACATCGTGTTCGAGGCGAGCGGCAGCCCGAAGGCTTTCGCCAATCTGTTCGACATCGTGCGGCCGGGCGGCGCAGTGGTGCTGGTAGGCCTGCCGGTGGAGACGGTCGAGCTCAACGTGCCGGCGGCGATCGCCAAGGAAGTCCGCATCGAGACCGTGTTCCGCTATGCCAACATCTTCGACCGCGCCCTGCAGCTCATCGCCTCGGGCAAGGTCGATCTCAAGCCGCTGATCACCGGCACCTATGATTTCTCCGAAAGCATCAAGGCGTTCGAGCGCGCGGCGCAAGGCAAGCCGCAGGACGTCAAGCTGCAGATCCTGCTGACCGGCGAGAAGGGATAAGGGATGTCCGCGATCGTTTGCTCCCATGTCGACAAGGCCTATGGCGCCACGACCGTCATCCGCGATCTCAATCTTGCGATCGAGGAGCATGAGTTCGTCGTGTTCCTGGGGCCGTCCGGCTGCGGCAAGTCGACCTTGCTCAGGATGCTCGCCGGGCTGGAGGATATCAGCGGCGGCGAGGTTTCGATCGGCGGCAAGGTAGTGAACGATCTCGAGCCGGGCGACCGCGGCATCGCCATGGTGTTCCAGAATTATGCGCTCTATCCGCATATGACGATCTTCGACAACATCGCCTTCGGATTGAAGCGGCAGAAAGTGCCGGCGGCCGAGATCAGGAAGCGAGTCGAGGCAGTCTCCAGGACGCTCGGCCTGGAGCCTTATCTCGGCCGCAAGCCGACCGAGCTTTCCGGCGGCCAGCAGCAGCGCGTGGCGATCGCGCGCGCCATGATCAAGACGCCGAAAGTGTTCCTGTTCGATGAGCCGCTCTCCAATCTCGACGCCAAGCTGCGCAACCATATGCGCGTCGAGATCGCCAGGCTGCACCAGTCGCTGAAGACGACCACCGTCTACGTCACGCATGACCAGCTCGAGGCGATGACGCTGGCCGACCGCATCGTGCTGTTGAAGGACGGCGTGATCGAGCAGATCGGCTCGCCAGCGGAGATCTATCGCCGTCCCGGCAACCAGTTCGTAGCCGGCTTCATCGGCACGCCGAACATGAATTTCATCGAGGCCACGGTGGCTCGAAATGGCGATGGCTGGACGCTGACCGGCGCGGGGACAGTGCTGTCGCTGCAAGGCGGCGACTTCCACCTGCGGCACGGCGATCGCGTGGTGCTCGGCATCCGGCCTCCGGACCTGAAGACGGCGCAAGCCGGTAGCGCAAACCTTTTGCAGGGCACCGCCGACCTCATCGAGTTTCACGGCAATGACGCGCTGGTGACGTTCGGCTCGGGCGGCAAGGAGATCAGCGCGCTGGTGCCGGCCCGCGAATGCCCGGAGTTGCGGGCGCCGGTGCGCTACAGCTTCGAGGAGGACTGCATCCATCTGTTTGACGGAGAGACAGGCAAGTCGCTGCGCAGACAGTAAGACGGCGGAAGAGTTCCTGGAACGCTCTACCCGATCGCGTCGAGCGCCTGCCGCTGGCGGTGCATTTCGAGGAAGATGCGGTAGTCGCGGTCGAAGCGGGCGCCGGCTTCCCTGTTGGGGGCGCGCGTCCGGCCGCCCTGCTGCATGGCGACGCAGGCCACGTTGAGGTCGGGATAAAGCCCGGCAGCGGTCGCCGCCACCATGCCGGTGCCGAGCAGCACCGCCTCGTCGGCCAGCGGCTCGACCACCGTGCAGCCGGTGGCGTCGGCGTAAAGCTCCATCAAAAGCGGGTTCTTGGTGTGGCCGCCGGTGACGTGAAGCGTGTCGATCAGATAGCCGTTCTCGTTCAGCGCCTCCAGCACATGGCGCACGCCGAGCGCGATGCCGACGGCGGTGCGCCAGTAGAGTTTGCACAGGCTGTCGAAGGAGGAATCGAGCGTCAGTCCGCTGATGACGCCGACGGCATGCGGGTCGGCGAGCGGCGAGCGGTTGCCGTGGAAGTCCGGCAGCACATGCAGCCTCGCGGCCAGCGCATCGCCCTCCTCGGCGCGCAGCTCGGCGACTCGCTTGGCAATCTTCATATGCATGGCCGCGTCCGGCTCGCCGCCGGCGCCGTGCCAGCGGATGATGTGATCGAGCAGCGCGCCCGTGGCCGACTGGCCGCCTTCCGATAGCCACAGCCTCGGCAAAGCCGCGCCGTAATACGGCCCCCACACCCCGGCGAAGGGCTGCGGGTCCTGCGACATGGCCATGACGCAAGACGATGTGCCGGCGATCAGCGCCAAATGCCGGCTGATGTCCTTCTCGTCGCCGGCAAAGCCGCCGAGGACGCCGAGCGCACCGGCATAGGCATCGATGACGCCGGCGCCGACGCGGCATTTTTCGGTGAGGCCGAGCTCGGCGGCCGCCTTGGCCGTCAGCGGACCGATATCGGCGCCGACCGGGCTCGCCTTTTCGGGCAGATTGCCGTGCTCGAACAGGTCGTCGAGGCCGACAAGCGCGAAGAAATCGCGCCGCCAGCTTTTTTCCTCATGCGCGAGATAGGTCCATTTCGCCGTCAGCGTACATTGCGAGCGGGCGAGCGAGCCAGACGCCTTCCAGGTCAGGAAATCGGCAAGGTCGAACAGATAGCCGGCTTCATTCCATGTCTTCGGCAGATGGCGCTTCAGCCACATCAGCTTCGGCGTCTCCATCTCCGGCGACATCACGCCGCCGATATAGTCGAGCACGGCGTGGCCGCTTTTCGTGCATTCATCGGCCTCGGCGATGGCGCGGTGATCGAGCCAGACAATCGTGTCCCAGCGCTTCTCGCCGGTGACGGAGACGCTGATCTGGCCGCCCTGCCGGTCGCGCGCGACCAGCGAGCAGGTCGCGTCGAAAGACATCCCGGCGACATCGCCGGCGGCGACGCCGGATTTCTCGAGGGCGGACCGCACCGATTTGCACACCGCCGACCAGACATCTTCCGAATCATGCTCAGCATGGTCGGGCTTGGGCTGGTGCATGGCGATCGGATGATCGGCACGGCCGAGCAGGTTGCCTTCAGGGTCGAGAATGCCCGCGCGAGCGCTCCCGGTGCCGACATCGACCGCGCAAACGAAACTCTTCCTCAAGATGCTTTTTCTCTCGCTCCCAGGCCTGCAATCAGATCGGGCAATTGCAGCATGTCAGCGAATATAAAGTCCGGTTCCGTCGACGCAAGCCGCGCCTTGAGGGCGGGGTTGGCGGCATGCGAGCCGCCGGTGAAGGCAAGGACGCGCATACCCGCCGCGCGGGCGGCGGCGATGCCGGCTGGGCTGTCCTCGATCACCAGGCACTCGCGCGGATGCGCCCGCATGCTGGCGGCGGCGTAGAGGAAAAGATCGGGCGCCGGCTTGCCGCGCTTGACCATGGTGGCGCTGAACAGATGCGGCTCCAGCAGAGGGAGCAGGCCGGTGACGTCGAGCGCGTAACGGATGCGCTCCAGCGTGCCCGACGAGGCGACACAGCAAGGCAGGCCTAGCTTCGGCAGCACCTCCTTGACGCCCGCGATCGGCTTCAGTTCCTCGCGGAATTTGCGCATCAGGTCGACGCGCATCGCGGTCAGATGCTGGTCGCTGATGTCGAGCCCGAACTCTTGGCCGAGGATCTCGCGCACGCTCTTCATGCTCTTGCCGAGGAAATGCTCGTAGGCGGCGTCCTCGCTGACCGTGCCGCCGGCAAGCTCGATCATGCCAAGCAGCGCCGAGACCGAAAGCGCCTCGCTGTCGACCAGAACGCCGTCACAGTCGAAGATGACCAGTTCCGGCGTCATGGCCGTTGCTTCCAGCTAAGCAATTCCAGGAACAGCGTGAGCGGTTCTCCGTCCCGAATTGCGTCAAAGAGACAGAGGCTTTCAGAGCTTTCCGGCGAGATAGCGCGTCAGGGTTTCGCGCGCGCCGTGCGCCCACAACACCTTCAAGGCATGAGTGAAGGCCTCGGCGAAGACGGGCGAGCGGCCGACATCGCCGTAGATGTCCTCCATCGCCAGCCATGCCTTCGGATCGTCCTTGGCCGCCTTGGCGGTGGCCTGCATGCGGTCCCAGCTCGGATCGTTCGGCTCGATGACGGCGCCGCTGTCGGTGGTGCCGAAGCAATAGCGGCACCAGAGCGCGGATTCCAGCGCGAGGCCGGCGACGCCCTTGCCCGCCTTCAGCCGGTCGGAGATCGTCGGGATGATGAATTTCGGCTGGCGGTTGGAGCCGTCGAGGCAAAGCCGCCGGATGGTGTCGCCGATCTTGGGATTGGAGAAGCGGCGCTCGATGAGCTGGTAATAGTCCTCCAGATCGGTATCGGGCACCGGCGGCACGGTCGGAATGATCTCGTCATGCTCGAGCTTCGACAGGAAGGCGCGCACCAGCGGCTCCTGCATGCCTTCATGTACAAAATGGATGTCCATCAGCCCCGCCGGATAGGCGATCGTGGCATGGCCGCCATTGAGGATGCGGATCTTCATCAGCTCGTAAGGCGAGACATCCTTGACGAATTGCACGCCGACCTTTTCCAGCGCCGGGCGGCCGGCGGTGAAATGGTCCTCCAGCACCCATTGCTTGAACGGCTCGCAAAACACCGGCCAATTGTCCTTCAGCCCGAAATCGTCGGCCAGGATCTTGCGCTCGCGGTCAGTCGTGGCCGGCGTGATGCGATCGACCATGCCATTCGGGAAGGCGACCTTGTCGCCCACCCATTTGGCGAGATCCTCGTCGATCAGCCGGGCGAGGCCGATGACGCCGTCGGAGGTGACGTGGCCGTTATGGGGGATGTTGTCGCAGGACATGACGGTGAACGGCACGATGCCGTCGGCGCGCCGGCGCAACAGGCCGGCCAAGATGATACCGAAAACGGTTTTCGGCACGGCGCCCGGCTGCGCGTCGGCGACGATGTCGGGATGGGCCGGGTTGAACTTGCCGGATGCCGGGTCGATGAAATAGCCGCCTTCGGTGATGGTCAGCGAGACGATCTTGATCGCCGGATCGGCAAGCCGCTCGACGATGGCGGTCGCATCGCCGGGGGTGAGGAAATCGACCATGGCGCCGGTGACGCGGGCGCTCATATGGCCCTCGTCCTGCTCGACCACCGTGGTCAGCCAGTCCTGCTCCTCGAGCTTGGAGCGGCCGATCTTCTCGCCTTCGAACACGCCCGCGCCGATCAGCCCCCAGTCGTGGCCCTCGCCGGTGGCGAACAGATCGTCGAGATAGACCGCCTGGTGCGAGCGGTGGAAATTGCCGACGCCGAAATGGACGATGCCGGCCTTGAGGGTAGAGCGGTCATATTTCGGACCGGCGACGTTGGCCGGCAGCCTGGCGAGGTTCGAGGAAGAGAGTTTCACGGTCATCGCATTTACCCTTTGGCCGATCTGCAGCCCGACTGATTACGCCTCCTTCGAGAGGAGCGAAGATGAGGGGCAACACCTGGTGTTCCAGTATGCTGCCCCTCACCTGCCCCGCGGCGTCTTCTCCGGAGGAAGAAGAGAAGCGCCTCCCCTCAACTCGTCCGATCAACTCATCCATTGGCCGCCATCGACATTGTAGGTCTGGGCGACAATGTATTCGGCCTCGTCGCTGGCGAGGAACACCGCCATGCCGGCGAGGTCCTCGGGTTTGCCCATGCGGCCATAGGGAACGCCCTCGCCGACCAGCCGCTTCTTCTCGCCTTTCGGCCGGTTCTCGTATTTGGCAAAGAGCGCGTCGACCTGATCCCACATGTCGCTGTCGACGACGCCCGGCGCGATGCCGTTGACGTTGATGCGGTGCTTGATGAGGTCGAGCCCGGCCGACTGCGTCAGCGAGATGACGGCGGCCTTGGTGGCGCAATAGACCGCGACCAGCGGCTCGCCGCGCCGGCCGGCCTGGCTCGCCATGTTGATGATCCGGCCGCCCTTGCCGCGCGCGATCATCGAACGGGCGGCCGCCTGCAGCATGAAGAGCGTGCCGGCGACATTGACGGAGAACAGCTTTTCGTAGCTCGCCCTGGTTATCTCGACGATCGGCGCGAGGTCGAAGATCGCCGCGTTATTGATCAGCACGTCGAGCCCACCGGTCTTCGCCTCGACCGCCTTGACCGCCGCCTCGATCGAGGCCTGATCGGTGACGTCGAGCCAGATCGCGTAAGCGGCGGGGCCGATCGCTTTCGCCGTCGCTTGCGCCGCTTCCAGGTCGATGTCGGCAATGGCCACCGTCGCGCCCTCGCGGACATAGGCTTCGGCGAAGGCCGTGCCGATGCCGCGCGCCGATCCGGTGATCAGCGCCGATTTGCCTTTCAGTCTCACTGTCCCGTCCTCACTGGACCAGCGCCTTGCCGTCGGCGCCGAAGCGGTGGAGCTTGGCCTTGTCGGGGGTCAGATAGACGGTGTCGCCATGCCTCACCGCGACCTCGCCGTCGGCGCGGACATTGACGGTGCCGATGCCGTCCGCCTGGACATGCAGGAAGGTGTCGGAGCCGAGATGCTCGGCAACGCCCACCGTCGCCTTCCAGTCGCCGGCCGAGGTCGAGATGTTCAAGTGCTCGGGCCGGATGCCGATGGTCTTGGCGCCGTACTTCTCCGCCGGCGCGCCTTCGATCATGTTCATCTTGGGCGAGCCGATGAAGCCGGCGACGAAGAGGTTCTTCGGCGTCTTGTAGAGCTCCATCGGCGAGCCGACCTGCTCGATATTGCCGGCATTGAGCACGACGATCTTGTCGGCCATGGTCATGGCCTCGACCTGGTCGTGGGTGACGTAGATCATCGTCGTCTTCAGCTGATGATGCAGCTCGCTGATCTCGAGCCGCATGGTGCCGCGCAACGCCGCGTCGAGGTTGGAGAGCGGCTCGTCGAACAGGAAAGCCGAGGGCTGACGCACGATGGCGCGGCCGATGGCGACGCGCTGGCGCTGGCCGCCGGAAAGCTGGCCAGGGCGGCGCTCGAGATAGTTGGTGAGGTTCAAGACGCGCGCGGCGTCCTTCACCTTCTTGTCGATGGTCGCCTGGTCCTCGCCCGCCATCTTCAGCGGGAAGGCGATGTTCTTGGCGACCGTCATATGCGGGTAGAGCGCGTAGGACTGGAAGACCATGGCGAGCTTGCGCTTGGCCGGCGCCTCGCGCGTGACGTCACGGCCATCGATCGAGATGGTGCCGCCGCTGGTGTCCTCCAGCCCGGCGATCAGCCTGAGCAGCGTGGACTTGCCGCAACCCGAGGGGCCGACGAACACCACGAACTCGCCGTCCTCGATGTTGAGGTCGATGTTCGGAATGATCGTCGTCGACCCGAAGGACTTGGAGACGTTCTTGAGCGTGATGTTTCCCATGGTTTCCTCCCGGGGATGGTCTTCGTCGTCCGCCGCTTGGGCGTGCTACTTCACGGCGCCGAAGGTCAGTCCGCGCACCAGCTGCTTCTGGCTGAACCAGCCCATGATCAGGATCGGCGCGATCGCCAGCGTCGAGGCCGCCGAGAGCTTTGCCCAGAACAATCCCTGCGGACTGGAGAACGAGCTGATGAAAGCCGTCAGTGGCGCGGCGTTGGTGGTGGTGAGCCGTATGGTCCAGAACGCCTCGTTCCAGGCGAGGATGATGTTCAGGAGCATGGTCGAAGCAATGCCGGGAATGGCCATCGGCGTCAGCACATAGATGATCTCGTTCCACAGCGAGGCGCCGTCCATGCGCGCCGCCTCCAGGATCTCGCCGGGTATCTCGCGGAAATAGGTGTAGAGCATCCAGACGACGATCGGCAGGTTGATCAGCATCAGCATGACGGTGAGGCCGATGCGGCTGTCCAGCAGGCCCGAGTCGCGGAAGATCAGATAGATCGGAAACAGCACCGCCGACGGCCGGCATCATCTTGGTGGACAGCATCCACATCAGGACGTCCTTGGTGCGCTTGGTCGGCGAGAACGCCATCGACCAGGCCGCCGGGATGGCGACGATGAGCGCGAGGATGGTCGAGCCGACCGACAGCAGCACCGAATTGAAGAAGAATTTGAAGTAGCCGCTCTGCTGCTGGACCTCCGAGTAGCTCTCGAAAGTCCCGGAGGGGATCAGGTTGAAGCCCTGGATCGCCTCCTGCTCCGACTTGAACGAGGTGATGATCGTATAAAGGATCGGAAAGAAGATCAGCAGGGCGACGATCCAGGCCGCGGCCGTGGCGATGGTTTTGTGCTGGGTGGTGACTGCGCGTGCCATCTTGTCCTCCCTTACTTGTCCAGGTTCTTGCCGACGGCGCGCATGGCGAAGAATGCAACGATGTTGGCGAGAATGACGGCGATCACGCCACCGGCGGATGCCTGGCCGATTTTGAACTCCAGGAGCGCCTTCTGGTAGACGAGGAAGGGCAGGTTGGTGGAGGCATAGCCCGGGCCGCCATTGGTGGTGACTAGGATCTCGGCATAGATCGACAGCAGAAAGATCGTCTGGATCAGGATGACGACGGTGATGGCGCGCGACATATGCGGCAGCGTCAGATACCAGAAGCGGCTGAGGAAGCCGGCGCCGTCCATCTCGGCCGCTTCCTTCTGCTCGCCATCAAGCGACTGCAACGAGGTCAGCAGGATCAGCGTCGCGAAAGGCAGCCACTGCCAGGCGACGATCAGGATGATGGCGGTCAGCGGATGCTGGCCGAACCAGTCGATCGGCTGGGCGCCGAAGAAGCGCGCGATGTCGGCGAAGACGCCGTATTGCGGATGCATGATCATGTTCTTCCAGACCAGCGCCGCGACCGGCGGCATGACGAAGAACGGCGAGATGACCAGGATGCGCACGACGCCCTGGCCCCAGATCGGCTGATCGAGCAGCATCGCCAGAAGGATGCCGCCGACCACAGTGATGACCAGCACGCTGACGACGATGATCAACGTGTTGAGGATCGAGGAGAGGAAGGCCGGGTTGGAATAGAACAGCGCGTAATTGGAGAAGCCGACGAAGCCGTTCCGGATCGGGTTCAGCGGATTGTATTGTTGGAACGAGAACCAGAGCGTGAACAGCAGCGGCACGATCATCCAGACGAACAGCAGGATCACCGATGGCGCCATCATGAAACGGGCAAGCGAACGGGTTTGCTGAGTAGCCATGACGGTCACCCTCCCAAAGTCAGCCGGATTTTCAGTGTTGTGCCAGAATTTTCCCGATTTTGAAGGGGGGCCGCCCGAACTGGGTTTCGGGCGGCCCCTTGCCGGTCATGATGCGCGGCCGGCGTTCGGCACCGGGAGGAGCCTTACTTGATATAGCCGCCTTCGGTCATCGCCGCGGTCGCTGCGTCCTGAGCCTGCTTCAGCGCGTCGTCGACGCTCGACTGGCCGGCAAGGGCGGCCGAGAAGAGCTGGCCGACGGTGGTGCCAAGGCCCTGGAATTCAGGAATGGCGACGAATTGCACGCCGACATAGGGCACCGGTTTGACGGTCGGATGCGTCGGGTCGGCGGCATTGATGGAGTCCAGTGTCATCTTCGCGAAGGGCGCCGCCTTCTGGTACTCCGGATTGGCATAGAGCGAGGAGCGCGTTCCAGGCGGAACGTTGGCCCAGCCTTCCTTCGAAGCCACCAGTTCCAGATAGTGCTTCGAGGTCGCCCAGGAGACGAACTTCTCGGCGGCATCGGCCTTCTGGGTGCCGGCGGGGATCGCCAGCGACCATGCCCACAGCCAGTTGCCGCGCTTGCCGAGGCCATTGTCGGGCGCCAGCGCATAGCCGACCTTGTCGGCGACCTGCGAGGCCTTCGGATCGGAAACGAAGGACGCGGCGACGGTGGCGTCGATCCACATGCCGCACTTGCCCTGCTGGAAGAGCGCCAGGTTCTCGTTGAAGCCGTTGGAGGAAGCGCCTTCCGGACCGTCGGCCTTCATCAGATCGACATAGAACTGCAGCGTGTTCTTCCATTCGGGCTGGTCGAATTGGGGCTTCCAGTTCTCGTCGAACCAGCGGGCGCCGAAGGAGTTCGACATAGCGGTGAGGAAGGCCATGTTCTCGCCCCAGCCGGCCTTGCCGCGCAGGCACACGCCGTTCACGCCGTTGGCGCGGTCGGTCATCTTGTCGGCCGCCTGCTTGATGAAGTCCCAGGTCGGCGCGTCGGGCATCTTCAAGCCCGCCTTCTCCATCAGGTCCTTGCGGTACATGACGAAAGAACTCTCGCCGTAGAAGGGCGCGGCATAGAGCTTGCCGTCGACGGAGAGGCCGCCGGCGATGGCCGGGATGATGTCCTTGACGTCATAGTCGTCGCCGAGCTTGTCGAGCGGCAGGAGCCAGTTCTGCTTCGCCCAGATCGGAACCTCATAGGTGCCGATGGTCAGGACGTCGTACTGGCCGCCCTTGGTGGCGATATCGGTGGTGACACGCTCGCGCAGGACGTTTTCTTCAAGCGTGACCCAGTTGAGCTGGATGTCGGGGTTAGCCTTGGTGAAGTCGTCCGTCAGCTTCTGCATGCGGACCATGTCGCCATTGTTGACGGTGGCGATGGTGATGGATTCGGCATGCGCGGCGAAAGCGAGGGCGCTGGCCGACAACAGGCCCAGTGTGAGCGTGCGAAGTTTCATCAAATTCCTCCCATAAACCAAGATGAGCATTTGCCTTGGCTTTGGGCAATTACTCACTTACCGTGATTTATGTCAAGCCGGAATCTGTGCTGCAGCGCAGCAGAAATGACGCAACGTGAGCCGCCCGGCGACGTGGCCGGCCCACTGGAAGGAAGCTGGGGCGGCCTGCTTACGGGCAGGCGATCTCGGCCAGGATCCAGTCGCGGAAGGCGCGGATCTTCGGCACGTTGCGGCGCGCCGTCGGATAGACCAGCCAATAGGCGTGGCCATCATCGCCGACGAGGTCGAAGGGCTGGATCAGACGGCCGTCGGCGAGCTCGTTCTTGAACAGCGCCCTTGTCAGGATCGCCACGCCATGGCCGGCCATCGCCGCGTTCGCCTCATAGGCCTGCGCGCCCATGCTGGAGCCCGGCCGTTTGGCGAGATCGTGCCCGGTCACTCCGGCGGCCTCGAACCATTGCGCCCACCAGATGTCGCCGGGGTCGAGGATCGGCAGGCGCAGCAGGTCCGCCGGTTCCTTGACGCCGCCTATGCTTGCCGCGAGCTTGGGACTCAGCATCGGCGTGAAATCGGCGTCGAGCAGCTTGTGCGCCTCCAGGCCCGGCCATTTACCAGCGCCGGAGCGGATGGCAAGATCGACATCCTCGCGCGCGAAATCGGTCAGGCGGCTCGACGTGTCGAGCCGCACGGCAAGTGCGGGATGGGCGAGCTGGAACGAGCCCAGATGCTGCGCCAGCCAGTTCGAGGCGAAGGTCAGCACGGTGGTGACGCAGAGCAGGCCGTCGGCGCCGCCGCGCGCCGCGGCATAGGCCTGACCCAGGATGGAAAAGGCCTCGCTGACGGCGGGCGCCAGGCGCTGGCCGGGCTCGGTCAATTCGATCTGCTTCGGCCGGCGCAGAAACAGCGGCGCGCCGATGCGCTCCTCCAGCACCTTGATCTGATAGCTCGCAGCAGCCTGGGTCATGCCCAATTCCTGCGCCGCCTTGGTGAAGGACAGGTGCCTCGCCACTGCTTCGAACACCCGGATCGCCTGCAGCGGCGGCAGCGGCGCAAGCTGCGGAGAACTCAGATCGGGCATAAGGCCTCCTTATGGGTCATGATCGAGGTTTAATTGGAAGCACGAAGCGGTCAGCCCGATATTTGGGATCAACGATCAATCCAGTTCAAGGCTGACGATCATGGTCACGGTTCAGGAAAAACTCGTTTCCACCCCGGTGCGCGGCTGGTTTTTCTCGCTCGTGCGGGGATTGGCAAGGTTTTCGGGCCGCAGGCGCACTTATCTCGATGTCCGGGAATTATCCGAGCATCTGCAGCGCGACATGGGTTTTCTCGACGGCAACAATCCGCATGGCCGTTCGCAATAGCCGGCTCTTTTTATGGGCAATCAGCCGGCAAGCAGAGCTTCGGCGGTCCTTTCGTCGGTGATGAGGCCGTTGACCAGCCGGCGATTGACGGCGGCGAGGATGCCCGGCAGCTTGCGCTCGCCCATGGCCAAAGCGATGACCAGCGACCTTTCCCGCGACGGCAACGCGGCGGAAGACACGCGGTCATTGGTGATGCCCTCGATCATGCGACCTTCGCGGTCGAAGACCCAGCCGACGATCTCGGCGATGCCGCCGGCCTTCTGCAGCGCCTTCAACTCGCTTTCGGAAATGAAGCCGTCCTCGTAGAGCGGCGCCTTGGGCCCGAGGTCGCCGATGCCGACGAAGGTGACGTCGGCTTCCGCGGCAAGCGCCAGCGTCGGCTGGATCATCGGCTGGTTGAGCAGCATCTCGCGCTCTTCCGGCGAGGAGGCGATGACCGGCAGCGGCATCGGGAAGGACCGCGCCTTGACGCGGTCGGCCATGGTGAAGATGACGTTGTAGAAGGCGGCCGAGCCGTCGGGCGAGATGTTGCCGGTCAAGGACACGACCTTGTGCTGCGGGCAGTCCATCGGCGGCAGCTGCTCGATCGCCGCCTTCAGCGTGCGCCCGGTGCCGATCGCCATGACGATGGGGGCCTCAGAGCGCAGCCGGCGTTCGATCTCGGCCGCGGCCGCCTCGGCGATGCCGATCGTCGTCGAGCTCGAGGTCGGATCGCTCGGCACCACCTCGACAAGGTCGAGCGCGAAGCGCGACTTCAGCCGCGCCGCAAGGTCGAGGCAGTTGGCGATCGGATGATCGACGCGCACCTTGATCAGGCCCTCCGACATGGCGAGCGACACCAGCCGCTGCGCGGTCTGCCTGGAGATGCCGAGCTTGGCGGCGATCTGGTCCTGCGTGTTGCCGGCAACATAATAGAGCCAGCCGGCGCGCGCGGCGTCGTCCAACCTGGTGCTGCCGGTTTCCTGTCGCGAATTCACGTGCTGCCTCCCCACCCGCAAGAATACTGAAACGGGCGCCATAGCTTACAGCGAATATTGTAACGCGCAATTGCCTATCGAGAGAGCAATTGCTTGGACGTCTCGCAGGTTGACGAAGGATCAATTCGTCATCCTTGCGACATTTGCCGGCGGGACGGTTTATCTCCACCGGGAAACCGATTAAGGGGATCGGCGAAAGGAGCCGCGCATGACGCCGAAAGCCGTTTTCTGGGATATGGACGGAACGCTGGTCGACAGCGAGCCGCTGCACGAGGCGGCGCTCGCGGCGGCCCTGCGCAGCGTCGGCATCGCCCCGCCGCACGACCTGCATGAGCGGGTGCTGGGCATCGCTGCATGGCCGGTCTACGAGATGCTGCGCGACGAGTTCGGCCTCGACCTTCCCTTCGACGACTGGATCGGGCGCAAATACGATCACTATCTGCCGCTGGCCAAAACGCTGAAGCCACGCCCCGGCGCGATCGAAGTGTTCAACGAATTGCGCGCGCTCGGCGTCGAGCAAGCGGTGGTCTCCAACTCCGACCGACTGATCGTCGACGCCAATCTCAACGCTGTCGGCCTTATCTATCCCGGCATGCTGACGGTCAGCCGCAACGACGTGATCGACGGCAAGCCGCTGCCCGAGCCCTTCCTGCGCGCCGCCTATCTGGCGGGGGTCGAGCCTGCCGACGCGTTCGCCGTCGACGACAGCCTCACCGGCGCCATGGCCGGACTGGCGGCCGGCATGAAGACGATCTTCTGGCCGGAAGCACCGATGGAAGGTCCGGCCGGGGCGATCGTCATCAACAGCGCCGAGGAGTTGCGGGCGCAGTTGGGACTCTGAGAAAATCGCCAACGGAGGCGCTGGTCGACCCCCACTCCGTCTCGGCTTCGCCGAGCCACCTCTCCCCCGATCGACGGGGGAGAGGAAAGGCGCCAAGCTTTTTGCCGTCAACGCTCGTCCAGCAACGCTCCCTTCCTTTCCCTCCGGAGGGGGGAAAGGTGGCGCTGCGAAGCAGCGACGGATTGGGGGAACCACGTGGCAATCAAGCCTCGGCCCGATCAGCCGCACCAGTAACAGAAGATGTGTGCGTAGCGTAACCGGGAGAAGGAAGCCAGCATCAGTTCCGGTAAACCGGCTCTTCCTCGTCGAGGATCGCTTTCAGCTCGGCCAGATGGCGCTCGGCCTGGCCGGGGTAATCGTCCATTTCGCGCGCGGTCTTCTCGGCGATCTCGTCGGAGAGGGTGCGCAGCGGACGGCCGGTCCACAGCGCCTTGATGTAGGTCTCGGCGGCGCGCTCGAAATAGAACATGCGGTTGAAGGTGTCGGCGACGGTGTCGCCGATGACCATCACGCCGTGATTGCCCATGACCATCACCTTGACCTTGGGGTCGGTGAGAAGCTGCGAACAGCGCTCACCCTCCTCCTCGAAAGCCAGCCCGCCATAATTGGCGTCGACGACATGGCGGTTGAAGAACATGGCGGAGTTCTGGTCGACCGGCGGCAGCGTCGAATCCGCCAGCGAGGCAAGCACCGTGGCGTGGATCGAATGGACATGCATGGCGCAGCGTGCATGCGGGACGTTGCGGTGAATAGCGCCATGCAGGCCCCAGGCGGTCGGGTCGGGGGCATTAGGACCGGACAGCGTGTCGGGATCGTTGGCGTCGATCAGGAGCAGGTCGCTCGCCTTGATGCGCGAGAAATGCACCTGGTTCGGGTTCATCAGGAATTTCGTGCCGTCCTCGTTGACAGACAGCGAGAAGTGATTGGCCACCGCCTCGTGCATGTTGAGCCGGGCGGTCCAGCGGAAGGCGGCGGCGAGATCGACCCGCTCCTCGTAATAGGGCAGGTTGCTCAGCGGTTCCTTGTGCAGGCGGGCAAGGCTCATCGAAAATCCTCCGCTTGGGTTTGTTTTTCCGAGAATGCCGCGCATGGCCGCTGCCAGCAACCGATAATCGGTGGCTCAGCGGATCAAGCCGCCGGGCGCGCCGGCTGCAGCCCGCCCTGCTCGACGATGAAGTCGATCACTTGCTGCAAGCCCTTGCCGCGCGACAGGTCGGTGAAGCCGAAGGGCCTTTTGCCGCGCATGCGGCCGGCGTCGCTCTCCATGACGTCGAGGTTGACGTTCACATAGGGCGCCAGATCGCTCTTGTTGATGATCAGGAAATCCGAGCGTGTGATGGCCGGGCCGCCCTTCCTTGGAATCTCCTCACCCTGGCAGACCGAAATGACATAAAGCGTCAGATCGGCAAGATCGGGCGAGAAGGTGGCGGCGAGATTGTCGCCACCCGATTCGATGAAGATGATGTCGAGATCCGGAAATTTTTGGTTCAACTCGGCGATGGCGCGCAGATTGATCGAAGCGTCCTCGCGAATGGCGGTGTGCGGACAGCCGCCGGTCTCGACGCCGACGATGCGCTCTTCCGGCAGCGCCTGTAGCCGCGCCAGCATCATCGCATCCTCCTTGGTGTAGATGTCGTTGGTGACGACGGCGATCGAAAAATCGTCGCGCAGCGCCTTGCAGAGCTTTTCGGTGAGCGTCGTCTTGCCGGAGCCGACCGGGCCGCCGATGCCGATGCGAAGAGGACCGTTTTTCGACGTCATGCCGGAAACTCCGAGATAGCGAGAACGACAAAGCCCAACCCGATCAACAGGCAAAGCGGCGAATAGAGGCGCTGGTCGAGCCGCGCGAAAGGCTGTTCGGGCGCAAGCCTGCGCCACCAGGGCGTGAAACCGGCAATGCCGCGTCCTAGGAAGACAAGGCCGATCATCAATGCTGTGGCCGCCAGGCCTGCTCGTGGAAAGGGCGTCGCAAAGACACCCGCAAGCGCCAGAGGCCAGAGCGTCGCCAATGCCAGGCAGGCCGCGACGGCAAAGCTCGCAACTGTCGACGGCATCTCGTCGACGCCGCGGAAGCCGACGACGGCACGCGCACAGGATGCCTGGTCCGTGCCCGGCCAGATACCGCCTATGCCCCAATAGACATGCAGCGTGGTGATCAAAAGCAGGACGAAGGCGAGGATGACGGCAAGCACGATCATGAGCGGAACAGCCGCGAATATTGCGTTTCGTGGCTCATCGCGACGATGTCGGAGACAAAAGCCGCGCCGCCCAGATCGTCGAGCGTCGACACCGTTGCGCGAGCTGCCGTGTCTATAGCCCAATTTTCAAAGCCGGCTAACAACGAGACGGCATCGAGCTGGCCAACGACGCCGAGCCTGATCGCCGCTTGCACGAGATTGGAGAAGAAAGCCTGAAGGAAGGCGGACAGGGCCTGCGCAAGGTCGATGCCGCCGCTGCCGGCAACGGCACCGACCGCAACGCAATAGGGGCAATCGGCCGGCAGGCGCTGCAGCACCGGAGACGACCAGGCGGACGCCGCCTGGAGAAAAGCCGCGCCCTGCAGCATGGTTTCGAGATGACGCTCCCGCGACCCGGCGAGGGCTTCGGCCAATTTAGCGACTTCCGCCAGGTCGCCGCCGTCACGCGCGCGGCGCCAGCTCTCGGCGAAGAGGGCCGCGTCGTTCCAGCCCGAACCCATCTCGACCAGAGTCTCCAGCCAGCCGGCGAGATCTTCGCGATCCGCGATCAATCCATCCTGCACGGCGCGTTCCAGGCCATGACTGTACGAGAAGCTACCGACCGGAAAGGCCGGCGACAACCAGGCCATCAGCCGCAGCAGCGCTATCGACGACGGCTGGTCAGTCATGGTGGTGATGGTGGTCGTGATGGTCGTGATCGTGATGATCGTGGCCATGGTGGTCATGGTCATGGTGGTCGTGCGAATGGCCGTGATCGTGGCCATGCCCGGAATAGGCGCCGCGCACCGGGCTGAACGGCTCCGACACCTCGTTCACCGTGGCGCCGAGGCCTTCGAGCATCGCCTTGATGACATGATCGCGCAGGATGAGGATGCGGTCCGCCTCGATCGCCGCCGCGAGGTGACGGTTGCCGATGTGCCAGGCGAGCTCGGTCAGATGAACCGCGTCGCGGGCGCGGATGTCGTAGACCTCCTCGGGTGCGGCGACGATTTCGAGCTGGCGGCCGTCCTCCAGCACCAGCCGGTCGCCATTGTTGAGCGCCACCGGCTCGGGCAGGTCGACCAGCACCTTGTCGCCGCCGGCGGTCTCGACGGCGCGGCGGCGCAGATGCCGCTCGTCATGCGGCAGCACGGCCTTGTCATAGGGCGCGGTCAAAGCCGGATCGCCGGCGGCAAGCACCGAGACGGCGCGCGGAAATTTGGTGAAATCGGTGGTGATGTTGAGCTTCATTTCATGGCTCCGCCATTAGCTTGAGCGCGGGCACGAGCAGGTCGCGACAGCACGCGGTCGAAATAGGCATTCACCCGGTCGGACTCGATCGGGAAACGGCCGGCGCGCGCCCAGCCACCCATATCGCCCAGCAAGACGTCGACGGCCGAGAAGCGGTCGCCCAGCGCAAAGGGCTTGTCGCCGAGCCGGCGGTCCAGCGCCCTCACTTCCGAAGCAAAATCATAGGCGGCCGCAGGCCCGACGTCGACGCGCAGTTCCTTCGGCAGCAGGAAACGATGGCGCAGCTTGTTCCACAGCGGCGCCTCGAACTCGCTCTGGGCGAAATGCATCCAGGAATCCATCTCGGCGCGGCCAGCGAGACCGGGATTGGCGCCCATGCCCTTATCGGCATGCTTGTCCGCCAGATAGACGCAGATCGCGGCCGAGTCGGTCACCTCAATGTCGCCATCGATCAGGATCGGCACCTTGCCGGAAGGATTGAGCGCGTAAGCCTCCGGCGAGCGCAGCTTCACCTCGACGAACTCGTAGGGCTGCCCGAGCTCCTCGAGCATCCAGAGCACCCGGCTGACCCGAGAGCCGCGCGATCCGACGGCCTTGTACATGGTTGAGCCCTGCATTTCCGAGATTTCTAGGGCATCCTGAGCGCCGGTCCAATCGCGCTCAGACGATGGTGTCGAAGAGCCGCAGGATGAACGATATCTGATAGACGAGCGCGGCCGCGACGAAGGCGATGTGGAAGCGGCGGTCGCGCACCATGATCGCGACGATGCAGAGCGCCACGAAGACCGGCGTGCGGATCAGATATTCGTTGCCGAAGCGGGCGAAATGCTCCGGACCTTTGAGCAGCGTGTCGATGACGTCGAGCAGATAGGTCGCGCCAAGCAGCCCGAAGAACCAGGCGCGGCGCGAGTAAAAATAATCCTCGTAGCTGGTGTAATCGAGCATCGAATCCGGAAACAGCAGCGCGCAGAGCAGGAACAGCGTGATGGCGTAGAAAATGATGAAAAGATATTTGCCGAAGGTCCAGTTCTCGATGGCATAGAGGCCGAACTCCCACCACCAGAAATGCACCAGCATCAACAGCACCGAGGCGACCCAGGCGAGATGCACCGCGTAGAGCCGGTACTGGCCGGGATGCTGGACGATGCGGGCCGTTCCCGAAAGCAGCCGGGTGACGCCGAGGCCGATCACCATGACCCATGACGATGCGGATATGCGGAAAGATGTCGTGCGGCGAGGCGATTTCGGTGGGCATGCCTGATCACAATGCTGCTGCTTTGCCGCATATTGCGATCTGCGCACGCGCGCCGCAACGATATTTGCCCGCTCACCGGTCAGCCGTTGTCAGAACAGAAAATACCGTTGCGCCATCGGCAGCACGGTCGCGGGTTCGCAGGTGAGCAGCTCGCCGTCGGCGCGCACTTCGTATGTTTCGGGATCGACCTCGACATGCGGCGTGGCGTCGTTGAGCACCATGGAATGCTTGCCGATACCGCCGCGCGTGTTCTCGACCGCGATCATCGCCTTGTCGACGCCGAGCCTGTCCCGCAGGCCAGCATCGAACGCCGCTTTCGAGACGAAGGTCACGGAGGAGTTGGTCAGCGCCTTGCCATACGCGCCGAACATCGGCCGGTAATGCATCGGCTGCGGCGTCGGGATCGAGGCGTTGGGATCGCCCATGGGTGCTGCCGCGATCGTGCCCCCCACCAGGACCATCTCCGGCTTGACGCCGAAGAAGGCCGGATTCCACAGGACAAGATCGGCGCGCTTGCCGAGGGTGATCGAGCCGATCTCCTTCGACAGGCCGTGCGCGATGGCCGGGTTGATGGTGTATTTGGCGATGTAGCGGCGGACGCGGACATTGTCGTTGTCGCCGGTCTCATCAGGCAGCGCGCCGCGCTGGCGCTTCATCTTGTCAGCGGTCTGCCAGCAGCGGATCGCCACTTCGCCGACACGGCCCATGGCCTGGCTGTCGGAAGAGATGATCGAGAAGGCGCCGATGTCGTGCAGGATGTCCTCGGCCGCAATCGTCTCCTTGCGGATGCGGCTCTCGGCGAAGGCGATGTCTTCCGGGATCGACGGCGACAGATGATGGCACACCATCAGCATGTCGAGATGCTCGGCCAGCGTGTTGATCGTGTAAGGCCTGGTCGGGTTGGTCGAGGACGGGATGACATTGGGCAGGCCGCAGACCTTGATGATGTCCGGCGCGTGGCCGCCGCCGGCGCCCTCGGTGTGGAAGGCATGGATGGTGCGGCCGTCGATGGCCGCGACCGTGTTTTCCACGAAGCCGGACTCGTTCAGCGTGTCGGTATGGATCATCACCTGCACGTCGTAAGCGTCGGCGACCGACAGGCAGCAGTCGATGGCGGCCGGGGTCGTGCCCCAGTCCTCGTGCAGCTTCAGCGCGCAGGCGCCAGCCAGCACCATCTCTTCCAGCGCCGCCGGCTTTGACGCATTGCCCTTGCCCGAGAGGCCGATATTCATCGGAAAAGCGTCGAAGGACTGGATCATGCGCGCCATATGCCAGGGGCCGGGCGTGCAGGTGGTGGCCAAGGTGCCGTGCGCCGGCCCGGTGCCGCCGCCGAGCATGGTGGTGATGCCGCTCATCAGCGCTTCCTCGATCTGCTGCGGGCAGATGAAATGGATATGCGCATCGAAGCCGCCGGCCGTGAGGATCTTGCCCTCGCCGGCGATGATCTCGGTACCGGGGCCGATGATGATGGTGACGCCAGCCTGGGTATCCGGATTGCCGGCCTTGCCGATCGCCGCGATGCGGCCGTCCTTCAGGCCGATATCGGCCTTGACGATACCGGCAAGCGCGTCGACGACCAGCGCATTGGTGATGACGGTATCGACCGCGCCGCCTGCCCGCGTGACTTGGCTCTGGCCCATGCCGTCGCGGATGACCTTGCCGCCGCCGAATTTCACTTCCTCGCCGTAGACCGTGAAATCCTTCTCGACCTCGATGAACAGCTCGGTGTCGGCGAGCCGCACCTTGTCGCCGACCGTCGGTCCATACATCTGCGCATAGGCGGCGCGGCTTATCCTGGCCATCAGCAATCGCTCCCGAAATTCCAATTGTTTGCGCGCAGGGCACACATTGTCGCCATCCAATGGTCACGCAATGACCCGCCCGGCGACACTTTGAGCGCCCATTTGGGCTTTCCCATCGGGCCGTTGAGGCGGGCGGAATCACTCCCAAGCCGATGGAAGGAATATCCATGCGCAACGCGATAGTTCTCGCCGCAACCGCCACCCTGGTGATGGCGGCGGCCGCCAGCGCCCAGCAGCAGCCGACGCCGCAGCCAAGCCCGGCGCCCACCGCACCCGCCGCGCCAGAAGCCCAGTCCGCGGCGCCGGCGATCCAGAGCGTCAACATCGTCGACATTACAGAACTGCCCAAGGACACGCAGACGCAGGTCAACCAGATCGTGGCGCAGCGCGGCGACGCCGGCCTGCAGACCTTGCGCAAGTCGATCGACGCCACGCCCAAGGTGAAATCCGCGCTCGAAGCCAAGGGCATGAGCTCGGCGCAGGTGATCGCCGCCAGCATGCAGCCCAATGGCGCGCTGACGCTGATCACCAAGAAGGCAAGCTGATTGCACGTCAAGGCGGGCCGCGTCGCGGTCCGCCTGTCGGCTTTTGAAGGGAACCTGCGGCCAGACAGGGCCGTTTCGCTGTTTTCGCCCCGTCAGGAGTTCAGTCAGGAGCGAGCGATGGCGAAAGCCCCGCGTTTTGCAAGATGGAGTTCCGCGGTTGCCGCCGCGCTTGTCATGGCCGCGCCCCAGGCGGCGTCCGCGGCGCAGCCGCTGGACAATGCCAGGCCTGCCGCGGCAATCGTCGATTCCGATGTCCGACAGGAAGAGGCGCTCTCCACGACGGAGGCCGGGAAGGTCATCACCGCCATCGACCGCACCCGCGACAACATCGGCACGGTGCGCAAGACCACCAAGCTCGACAGGGTCGACATCGTGTTCCTGACCGATGCCGCGCGCAGTGAAGGCGGGCCGCCGCCGGCCATCGAGAACAAGGTGAAGCAGCATCAGGAGGATGTCGCCGAATTGCGCCAGGAGATCGAGGCGAACGCGCTGCTCTTCAACGCCATCGATTCGCGACGCGTGCAGGCCGAGGACGTGCTTGCCGTGGAATTCGACAATCCGGGAAAGGTCGTCATCTACGCCGCCGCCAAGCCGCCGAAGTGATATGAGCGCGCCGGCCACCTTCACAGCTTGCCCATCACCTTCTGCTGGAAACCATAGACTTCGCGCTTGCCGCCCAGCGGCACGAGCGTGACGTCGCGCTCCTGTCCCGGCTCGAAGCGTATGGCCGTGCCGGCAGCGATATCGAGCCGCATGCCCCGCGCGCGCTCGCGGTCGAATTTCAGGCCCTCATTGGTCTCGAAGAAATGATAGTGGCTGCCGACCTGGATCGGCCGGTCGCCGCTGTTGGCGACCTTGAGCGTCACCGTGGGCAGGCCCTTGTTCAGCTCGATGTCGCCTTTGGCGGTGATGACTTCGCCGGGGATCATCGCACCCTCACAGCACGCCGAAGGCAAGGCCGACGCCAATCGCCGCGCAAGCGGCGCCGGCGGTGCGCGCCAGACCGCGGAAGCGCGATCCTAACCCGACGCCGGCCGCAATGCCGGCGCCGTGGAGCAGCGCCGTGGCCACCGCAAAGCCCGCCATATAGTCCAGCCCTGCCGCATTTTCCGGCACTTCGGTGCCATGGGCATGGCCGTGGAACAGCGCGAACAGGGCGATGACAGCGATCCCGGCCGAGAGCGGCAGGTCGATCGCCAATGCCACCAGCAGACCGAGCGCCACGACGGAAGCGAGAATAACCGGCTCCACGAAAGGAACAGGCACATGCAGCATGCCGAGCGCGCCGCCGGCCAGCATCACGCCGACGAAGGCCAGCGGCCAGGCCCAGACCGCCTTGCCGCCCTTCATCGCCGCCCAAAGGCCGACGGCAACCATCACGGTCATATGGTCGAGCCCGGACAGCGGATGCGCGAAACCGGCGGCGAAGGAAGAGGTGGAGCCTGCGCCGACATGGGCTTCAGCCGGCATAGCGGCTGCCAGGAAAAGGATCGCGGCAAGTGTGGTTCGTTTCGTCGAAGCGGTGATCATCTTTCTGCCCTTCTCCAATTGACCTGGTTCAAGCGGCCTTGCGCGGGCCGCAGCCTCCGGCCTTGAGCACGCGCGTGGTCGATGGTGGGTATTTCGTCAGCTTGGCTGCCGGCCGGATCGGCCGCGGCGCGAAATTGCCGCCGCAATTGGGGCAGACCCCGCCCAGCACATTGTCCACGCAGTCGGCGCAGAAGGTGCATTCGAAGGTGCAGATCAGCGCATCGGCCGCCTCCGGCGGCAGATCCTTGTCGCAGCATTCGCAATTGGGCCTAAGCTCCAGCATCGGTCTTCCTCATCGGATCGGCCCTCACCTGATCGGTTCGTGCACGGTCACCAGCTTGGTGCCGTCGGGGAACGTCGCCTCGACCTGGACGTCGCGGATTATCTCGGCGATGCCGTCCATGACCTGGGCGCGGGTGACGACATGGGCGCCCGCCTCCATCAGTTCCGCGACCGGACGGCCGTCGCGCGCGCCTTCGACGACGAAGTCGGTGATCAGGGCGATGGCTTCGGGATGGTTGAGCTTGACGCCACGCTCCAGGCGCTTGCGCGCCACCATCGCCGCCATGGCGATGAGCAGCTTGTCCTTTTCACGCGGCGTAAGGTTCATGCGATGTCCCGGTATTTCAGATCAGAGTGACCACAATTTGGGCAGTCCCGCCCGTCCATTGAGCAGTTCGACGAGCGGAACCAGCCGCTTGCGGAGCTGGTAGCCGTCGCCGGCGCAGAGCCTCGCAAGAAGCTTGCCAGATCGGCCGACGCTCCAGAAACTGGCGCCGCCCCAGCCGCCGATCGCCGGATCGCCGATGATGGCGCGGACCTTCTCCAGCAGGTCTTCCGCCTGCGGCGAAACGAGGAGCACTGTAGCAAGCGCAAGCGCGCCGCCGGTCGCCGCCCGCCGCTGGAGCGTCGCGGCGATATCCGGGCCGAGCCGGAAATCCTCCGCATGGACCAGCGCGCCGCCCTGGCGGATCCGCCAGCGGTCATGGAAACTGCCTTGAACCGTCCGCTCGCCCATCGCAAGCCGGCCGAACAGCGTGGCTTCGAGTATCAATGCCTCGGCACTGTCGCCAAGCTCGACATCCAGCGTGCGGGCGAAAGCGGCACGGTCGAAAACGATGGTTCCCTGCGGCAGCCAGGCGATGCGGCCGCCCGGACCGACCCGGAGGCCGACGCTTGTCTCGGCCCTGTCGGCGGCGGCGCGATAGAGTTTTTCGCAGGCTTGGGTGGTGACGGAGGCGGAGGCGCCGGCGCCGACCTCGATTGTCCAGCCGAGGCGGTCGCCGCCGGTCATTCCGCCGGCCGTGTTGATGAGCACTGCCTCGAGCGGATCGCCTTCTACTGCCGGCAGGCGGATCTTGGCCGATCCATCCTGATAGAGCCGCTGCAAGCGCGTCCGGCCGTCGCTCTTGCCGCAGAAAAGCCTGGCTCGCCCGGCAACACGTTGCGCGGCAGGCAAAGGAGCGGCGGCCGAAGGCAAGGCGGGCCGGGATGGGAGAGTGTTCTCGATCGTGTCCACCATTCCAGGTTAAGCACTCCGGCGGCTTTGTCGATATATCGCTTGTTGCTTGACATCGTTTTGGTTTCTATAGAGGGAAGCCACCCTGGAGCGGTTGCGCGATGTCTGGCGAGGTAAGGGCAACGGCGTTGTTGGATCCGGGGACAAAAAGGGCGCTGATCAGTTGGCGTCGGGAAACGACAGGGAAGGAACCGAATGGCTGACCAACTGACGACCGAGATCATCGAAAAGATCAAAGCGCATGCCGATACCGGCGGCGAGGAAATCACCGCCAGCACCGATCTCGGAACGCTCGGCATCCATTCGCTGGAGTTGACCGAGATCATCTTCGATCTCGAGGAAAAATACGGCATCGAGATCGAGATGAACACGGTCGATGCCTGGAGCAATCTCAAGAACGTCGGCGACATGGTCGAGGCGGTTCGCGAACTGATCGCGAAAAAAGCCTGATTGCATGCAAAGACGCGTCGTCATCACCGGTATCGGCGGGATTTGCGGGCTCGGCAACGATGCGCCGGCGATATGGGAGGCCATGCGCGCCGGCCGCTCGGCCATCGGCCCTATCGACAATCCGTCGCTGCATGACCTCAAGGTCAAGACCGGTTGCGAAATCAAGGAATTGCCGGACCACGGCATCGACCGCAAGCAGGTGGTGTCGATGGACCGTTTCAGCCTGCTGGCGGTGATCGCGGCGCGCGAAGCCATGCGGCAATCGGGACTAGTCGCCCATGCCGACAACACCTACCGGATGGGCGCAGTCGTCGGCGTCGGCGTCGCGGGGTTCGAGACCATCGAGGAGAATTACCGCGCGATCCTGCTCGAAGGGCGCAACCGCGCCGCCATCTTCACCGTGCCGAAAGTCATGCCGGGCGCGGCCGCCGGCCAGGTCAGCATGAATCTCGGGCTGCGCGGCCCTGTTTTCGGCGCCACGTCGGCCTGCTCGTCCGCCAACCATGCGATTGCCTCGGCCGTCGACCAGATCAGGCTCGGTCGCGCCGACGTGATGGTCGCCGGCGGCACCGAAGCGCCGCTGGTGTGGGGCGTGCTGAAAGGCTGGGAAGCGCTGAGAGTGCTTTCGCCTGACACCTGCCGGCCGTTCTCGGCCGATCGTGCAGGCCTTGTGCTTGGCGAAGGCGCCGGGATGGCGGTGCTCGAAAGCTATGATCACGCGACGGCGCGCGGCGCCACCATTTTGGCCGAGATCGCCGGCGTCGGGCTTTCGGCCGATGCTTCCGACATCGTCGCGCCGACCGTCGAGGGACCGGAAGCGGCCATGCGTTTTTGCCTGGCGGATGCCGGACTCAATCCGGAAGACGTCGACTACCTCAACGCGCATGGCACCGGCACCAAGGCCAACGACCAGATCGAGACCGCGGCGATCAAGCGTGTCTTCGGCGAGCATGCCCGTTCGCTTTCGGTGTCGTCGACCAAGTCGATGCATGCGCATTGCCTCGGCGCCTCGGGCGGGCTGGAGATGATCGCCTGCGTGATGGCGATCCGCGACGGCATCGTGCCGCCCACCGCCAATTATCGCGAGCCGGACCCGGAATGCGACCTCGACGTGACGCCGAACACGGCGCGCGAGCGCAAGGTGCGCGCGGCGCTCAGCAACAGTTTCGCCTTCGGCGGAACCAACTCGGTGCTGGCCTTCAGGGCGGTCTGACCGAAGCCCTCCGGTTGACTGTGTGTGCATGGATAGAGCGGACCCCCGTTTCCCGGAGACGGCGGACCGCCCTATCTTTTTGTTTTTACGCAATTCCGGTCGGAAGGTTACGGCGAAGACGCCGAACCTAACCGCTCACACTTTTCCTGGAATTGCTCTAGCCGCTTGCCGGTGTATTGATCGCGGCCGGCCACAGACCTAATTCTTGCCTCACCCGCCACAAGCGCCGCCCTGCGCCAATCCGCTCCGGAGTTTCCGATGACCGACCTGTCCGCCTTTCCGATCGCCAAGCGCTGGCCGGCCAAGCAGCCCGAGCGCCTGCAGCTCTATTCCGCCACGACGCCCAATGGCGTGAAGGTCTCGATCGCGCTGGAGGAGATCGGCCTCCCCTATGAGCCGCATTATGTCGATATCGGCAAGAACGAGAGCTGGACGCCGGAGTTCCTGTCGCTCAACCCGAACGGCAAGATCCCGGCGATCGTCGACCCGGACGGTCCGGGCGGCAAGCCGATCGGCCTGTTCGAGTCCGGCGCCATCCTGCTCTATCTGGCCGACAAGACCGGCAAGCTCATTCCCGCCGATCCGGCGCGGCGCTACGAGACGATCCAGTGGGTGTTCTTCCAGATGGCGGCGATCGGCCCGATCTTCGGTCAGGTCGGCTTCTTCCACAAATTCGCCGGGCGCGAGATTGCCGACAAGCGGCCGCTGGAGCGTTATCGCGACGAGTCGCGGCGGCTAATCGGTGTGCTGGAAACGCGGCTGAAGGGCCGCAAGTGGATCATGGACGACGATTACACCATCGCGGACGTATCCATGCTAGGCTGGGTGCGCAATTTGATCGGCTTCTACGAGGCGCGCGAGCTGGTCGGCTTCGACGACTTCCCGACCGTCGCCGACTGGCTGGAGCGCGGCCTGGCGCGCCCCGCGGTGAAGCGGGGGCTCGCGATTCCGGCGAAGGGCTGAGCCCTTACTTCGTCTTGGCGCTTGCGCCGCCGCGGCCGAACATGGACGCCGCCAGCCTTGCGGTTGCCACGACCGCTCCGGTCGCGACGCTGGCCACGGTGCGGATCGGACCCGACTTCTTGACCGCCGGTCCCTTTGCCGGCTTGTGGTGCTTCGCGCTCTCGGCCGCGACCTTGTGAGCCGCTGGCGTTACTCTCTTCGGCGCCGCCTTGCCGAATGCCGGCTTGGCGTCCTTCGACCGCTCGGCGATCGCGGCGCCGGCCTTGGCCTGCGCCGTCCTGGATTGATTGGCCCTGGCTTTTTTGGGCGCGGCTTTTCGGCTGTTGGTTGCCATCTGACAGCTCCTGCAATTTTCTTCTCAACTCCAGACGGAAAGCGGTGCACGCTTTCCTGGAATTGCTCCGGCGCCGGACAATTCGGGATAGGGTCATAACGGCGCGAAAACCTTAAGGTTCCCGTTCAAAAATATTGAAAATTGAGCAGGTTAACCAATCATCAGGGTCATTGGGCCATGCAGGTCATTGACCAATGACCATGTCGGCAGGCCGGCGCCGCGCGAGCACCCGCTCGATGTTGGGCATATCGTTGGAGGCGATCCAGGCGCGGGCGTCCTCGTCGGACTTGCCGTGTTCGCGCCAGCGCTCCATCAGCCGGCGCTCGAGCTCGTTGCGCGGCACGTCGACGAAGATGGTGAAATCGAACAAAGGCGCCAGCCGCGACCACGGCTCCTCGTCGAGCAGCAGGTAGTTGCCCTCGACCAGGATGAACTTGGTGTCGGCGCCGATGATTTCGGCCGCCGCGCGCGACAGTTCGATGCTGCGGTCGAACACCGGGATGGCTATATCGGGTTCGCCGGAGCGGATGCGCTTCAGCAGCGTCTCGAAACCGGCGAAATCGAAGGTTTCCGGCGCGCCCTTGCGGGGACGCAGGCCGCGACGGTTGAGAATGATGTCGTCATAGTGGAAGCCGTCCATCGGCACGATTTCCGAGCTGCCTTCCGGCAAAAGCTCATGCAAGGAAGCGGACAGCGTCGACTTGCCGGCGCCCGGCGGGCCGGCGATGGCGACGACGAAGCGCTTGGCCTTGCCGGCGCGCTTGAAGATGGCGGCGGTGATATGGGCGATCTCGGACATCGGCGCTTTCCGGTAAGGTTGCGGCCGGCATTTTGGCGGGTGTCGGTGGAAAATTCAAACCTTAGGACGTCGTTTAGACTGCAAGCTGGCAGTCGCATGCTGCCGGTTCATGCAGAAGCCGCGGCGCAGTTCTTAATCGTCCCAACCTTGGCTTCGCCATGTGACCTCAGGCCGGAACCGTACGCCCAATGCGCAAGAACGCCCCGTCGAACGGCACCTCCTGCACCGCGCCGTTCGGAGCAAGGATGCGCACGCGGTCAGGCGCCGATTCCAGACCGCTCGGCGGCTCCACTCCTGCGAACGGTACCCCGCCGAGGACATGGCGGAACGAGACCGACCGCCCCTCGGCCAGCGCGAAGGCCGTCGCCACGCCTTCATGCTTCAGCCAATTGTCGCCGAGCGAAGCGGCGTGGCCGATCGCGGTGCGGCCGTCCTCGATGCCGAGCACGCCGAGATGGCGGCCGCTCCAGGGCGCGTAGTCGCGGCCGCCATTCGAGAGCCACAGCATGGTCACCGGCAGTTCGGCCGGGTTCTTCAGCACCAGCACCAGGTCCTGCTCGGCGCGGCGGGCAATAGCGGTCCAGCCCGGGCCGCCGTGGTCCGCCTCGACGAGCGTGATGAAATCCTCGCGCCTGTCTTCCATGCGATAGTCGGTGAGGTCGGTGGCGCCGCCGGCGGCCAGCGGAAACTGCTTAAGGTCGGTGGCGCGGGCCGGATAGGCCAGCATGAAGCGGCCGCGCGCCGGATCGGGCTCGAGCGGTGTGGGAGGCGTGACAGCCACGCGTTTTGGCGAGAAGGCCAGCCGGCCGCCGCCTTGCATCACCGTCATCGGATGATGGGCGACGGAGATGGCGCCCGAGCCGCCGGAAAAGATGTGCTCCTGGTAGAGGAAGGGATGGCCGTCGCGCAGCGTGAAGACCTTGTCGACGGCCGCGCCCATCACCTTTCGGCGCAGCCGGAAGACGGCGCGCCAGCCGCCGGCAATGGCACTGTTCTCGACCACGTCCCACTCGCTGTTGGCCGGCCAGCCATGCAGGGGTGCGACCTCGACATCGCTGGCGGAGAAGGGCGCGCAGAGGAAATCGCCGGAGAGCCGCACCGTGCCTTCGGGGAGATTTGCAGGCAGGCTCTCTCGCGGCGAGCCGACCCAGGGCGCACGATGCAGCGGCTTCAGAACGCGGCCATCGGCGTCGACCTCCATGACGGCGATGTGCCCGACGGCAAGGTCGACCGAGACGGAGATGCCCTTTGCGCCGATCGTGACCGTGTCCATGGATGCCTCTCCGAATCTTTGCGCAAGAAAAGCCTGTCGGAGGGAGGGCGCGCAAGCCGGACAGTCGGCATTTTGCATCAAGATGCGGCAGGGGCCGCCAACTTGTGGCCGCAGGCGCTGCCCCTCATCGCCCTGCCGGGCATTTCTCCCCGTATAGTGACGGGGAGAAAGGAGCTGGCCGCCATGGCTGCGCCCTTTCTGCAACGCTGGCGATTGGCGAAACCGGCGATGACAGCGCTCCTCTCCCCGTCACTATACGGGGAGAGGATGCCGGCAGGCAGGTGAGGGGGCAGCGCCGAACCTCCGGAAGCAAAGAAAGCATACTCACACCCCCCGAAAACCTGGGCAAATGCGTTTCTATCCCCGTTAACCAGTTGGACGCGGCACATGGGTTACGTTAGCTTCGCCGCGTCTCAGCAACAGTTTTAGAAACGTCTTGCCCCGTCCTCTCGCCTTCCTACAGAAACTCATCGCCGTCTTGGCGTTGCTCGTGCTGGTCGCCGGCTGCACGACGGCGGCACCGCCGGAAAGCGTGCTGGCCGTGCCGGCGCAGCCGCAGAAATACGCGGCGATCGTGGTCGATGCATCGAGCGGCAAGACCCTGTTCGAGGTCAATTCGAGAGCGCAGCGCTATCCCGCCTCGCTGACCAAGATGATGACGCTCTACATGCTGTTCGAGGCGCTGGAGAGCGGCCGCGTCACCAAGGAAACGCGGATCCCGGTTTCCGACCATGCCGCCTCGCAGCCGCCGACCAAGCTGCGCTTCCGGCGCGGCGAGACGATCGACGTCGATTCCGCGATCCGCGCCATGGTGGTGAAGTCGGCCAACGACGTGGCGGTGGCGGTGGGCGAATATCTGGGCGGCGGCTCGGAGGATCAGTTCGCGGCGATGATGACCGCCAAGGCCCGCTCGCTCGGCATGAGCGGCACCAATTTCCGCAATGCCTGTGGTCTGCCCGACGACGGCCAGGTGACCACGGCGCGCGACATGGCGGTGCTGGGCATGGCGCTGGAAAAGCGCTTCCCGCAGCATTTCCACTATTTCTCCGAAAGCGACTTCATGTTCCGCGGCCGCCTGGTGCGCGGTCATAACGACATGCTGGGACGGGTGCGTGGCGTCGACGGCATCAAGACCGGCTACATCCGTGCCTCCGGCTACAACATCGTCACCTCCTACAATGCCGACGGGCGGCATCTGATCGTGGTGGTGATGGGCGCCGACTCGGCGCGCCAGCGCAACGACCATGTCGAGGCGTTGATCCAGCGCAGCCTCGGGCCGGCGACCGCCAACGCCGGCCAACCCAGGCTGATGTATTCCGGGCAGCAGCCGGCCTCGCCGCCGCCCGGCACGATGCCGCCGGACTCGGCTTTGCCAGGGTTGCGGCCGCCGGGGTTCGCGGCGCCTGCGTCGATGCCGCCGGGCCAGCTGGCGTCCGATTTTCCGTCGCCGGATCTGGCATCGCCCGGCGCGCCGCTGCTGCCGACGCAGTAGGGCGGCGGGGCCGCCGTCCAGAGCCTCGTCATTCCAGGGCGGAGCAAGGAGCGAAGCGACGCAGCGCAGACCCTAGAATCCATTCCGACCAATGAGCGTCGGGGCGGTGCAGACAGTGGCCTTGAGACGCCAGCGTAGACAGCTTCTTTCTGCTCCGCTGCATTCTTGCGCCAGTGTAACGGCATGGATTCCAGGGTCCCCGCGACGCTTCGCGTCGCTCCGCCCTGGAATGACGACCTCATGGGGAGGCGCCGCCTCACCAACGTTTATCTGACCACCAGCACCGGGATGGTCGTCAGCGACACCACCTCCGCCGTCTGGCTACCCAGCACCAGGCGGCCGATGCCGCGGCGGCCATGCGAGGCCATGACGATGAGGTCGCTGCCTTCCGCGCCGGCGACCTCGAGGATCGCCTCGGCGGGCGTGCGGTTCTCGATATGCAGGGTTTTCGCGCTGACGCCCTTCGCCTCTGCCTCGGCCTTGCATTTGCCAAGCAGCTCGCTTGCATATTTGCGCGCGCTTCCCTCGTAATTGACCAGCTCGTCGGCGGCGACATAGCCCGCCATGGCGCCGCCCCAGGCCAGCGCCGGGAACGGCTCAGAGACGGTGACGAAGGCCACGGTGGCGCCGAGCCCCTTGGCCAGTTCCAGCCCGTGGGCGACGCCCTTCTGGGCGAGTTCGGAGCCGTCGGTGGCGATCAGGATTTTTTTGTACATGATGGCGATCCCTCAGATTGCGGGGCGCTGCGCGCGCCCCGGGTGGCGGGAGCCTGAACGGTCAGGCCTGATTTCGATATAGTCAGCCTATGAGGCCCGCCACAGGGCCCAGTTGGATGTGGATCAAGGCCAGGCGGCGGAGACGATTGCTCCAGGGTTAGGCGCGAAATCGCCGGCGGCGCTCCCCCACTCCGTCTCGGGCTTCGCCCGAGCCACCTCTCCCCCACCAAGAGGTAGGGGAGAGGAAATAGCGCCGCGCCCTTTCCTCTCCCTCGCGGAGCGGGGGAGAGGTGGATCGGCGAAGCCGAGACGGAGTGGGGGCGGCGCTGCCCCAAGCAATTACACGTACATCGCCAGGCGCTCACCCGTCCGCCCCAATCACAAGAACTTGTTCCGTCACACACTTTTCACACTGACCATGGATATGCCGCGCCGGCTTGGCGTATCGTGGCGCAAAGCCTCGAACAGGAGCACTGAGCATGGCAGGCGACCCGAAGGCATCCGCGCAAATCCAGGCCGACAATGAGAACGACGTCGCCGGCGAGTATCTAGAGGCGGAAACCGTACCGGAGGACGCGCAGGCAGCCGCCGACGAGATCCTCGAAGCACCGGAAGTGCCGGATTCCGAGCCGCACCCCGAACCGCATGTTCCCGGCAGTACCAGGGTCAAGCCGAAGAAAAAACCCTCGGCGATATCGGGGCGCAAATTCCGCAAGCGCGACCTGGTGCGCGTCGACGATCTGAGGCCCAGCCTTGCCGACCGCATCCGCTCCGACCATCCCGACCTGCCGCGCGGCGCCCGCATCAGCCGCGAGGAGCTCGCCCGTTACCGCATGCGCTACATGGAGGAATTGCTGCAGCAGGAGCATGGCGAATTCTCCGAGCTCGACCGTCAGGTGGTGGAATCGATCGCCAGGCAGGACACGATCTCGGAAAACTCCGAAGAGGAGTTCGAGGAGCACCGCTCCTTCGCCGACCGCGTCTCCGACTCGATGGCCGAGTTCGGCGGCAGCTGGTGGTTCCTGATCTCGTTTGCCGGCATCCTCTTGGTGTGGATCGGCCTGAACCTCGTGGAAGGCGAGGCGAAGGCCTTCGACCCCTACCCGTTCATCCTGCTCAACCTTCTGCTCTCCTGCATCGCCGCCATCCAGGCGCCGGTGATCATGATGAGCCAGAAGCGCCAGGAAGCCAAAGACCGGCTGCGCTCCTTCAACGACTACCGTGTGAACCTCAAGGCCGAGCTTGAAGTGCGCCACCTGCACGAAAAGCTCGACTACCTCATCTCGCGCCAATGGCAGCGCCTGGCCGAGATGCAGCAGATGCAGCTTGATGCGATGCACGAACTGACCAGCGCGAAGAAAGCGAAGCGCGCGACACGGGCGGTGAGCAGGAAGACGGCGAAGGTGGGGGCTGAGGGGTGAGGCCTGTTCCTCGCCCCACGCAGTGGGGAGAGGTGGCTCGGCGAAGCCGAGACGGAGAGGGGAGCGCCCTCTCCGACAGCCCTCAGTCGGACAATCAACCGCTACAGCCCCCGACCCAATCGCCAATTGCCCGTTGAAGCGTGCTGCGGCTTCCGCTAAGAAGCCGTGGCTGGCCGGCTCACCGGCCGGTTCGTTTCCCCCGGGAAGCACCCGTAGCTCAGCTGGATAGAGCGCTGCCCTCCGAAGGCAGAGGTCACAAGTTCGAATCTTGTCGGGTGCGCCATTTCAAACCCTTATACGGCAAGGGTTTCGAGCGACTGCTTCATTCCTCGAAATGCTCCTCAACGCAACCAGTCACAATCTGGTCACAAGGAGCAGCGCCGATGGCGTCTCTACGCAAGCGAAACGACAAGTGGCAGGCACAGGTCCGCCGCACTGGGCATACCCCGATAAGCAAAACCTTCATCAACCGTGCTGATGCACTGCGATGGATACGGCAGACCGAACAGGAACTAGACCGCTCAGCGCTAGCTTATGATCCGTCCGCTTTACAGCGTATGACCGTTGCAGACTTGCTAAGGCGCTATGCGCGCGATGTAACGCCGGGCAAGCGCGGCCATGCTTCGGAAGCTAAACGGATAGAAGTTTTCCTGCGGTACGACTGGGCCAACCTGACCTTAGCTCGGATTACGCCTCAGGCATTCACCCGGCACCGAGACAAGAGGCTAAGGGAGGTCGAAGCCGGGACGGTCCTAAGGGAACTGGGCTTGTTGCGCACCATATTTGAGGTGGCACGACGTGAATGGGACATACCCTTACAGGCAAATCCAGTTGCCAACGTGCGCAGGCCTAAGGCCGCTAACGGACGGAACAGGCGGCTTCATGCAGATGAGTTTGCGGCGCTGTTGGCTGCTTGTGCAGATGGCCGAACCGATTGGCTAGAGCCCGGTATCAAACTGGCGATCGAAACCGGAATGCGGCGCGGCGAACTGCTAAACATACGTCGTTCGGACCTTGACCTAGCCAATGGCCTGCTGTCGATACCTGAAACGAAGACCGACATTCCGCGTACCATTCCGCTGTCAGAGAAAGCAGTTTTGATACTGCGCAGCCTACAAGGTACGGCAACTGACGACCGGCTGTTTCCCGTCTCTGCAAATGCGTTCCGCCTTGCATGGGAAAGGTGCAAACGAAGAGCCTCAAAGGACAAGCCGGGCATTTTGGACCTTAGGTTCCACGACCTCAGGCATGAGGCCGTAAGCCGGTTCTTTGAATTGGGTTTGAATGTACCAGAGGTCGCGGCCATCAGCGGACATAGGGACCCGAGAATGCTGTTCCGGTACACCCACCTTAAGCCGGAAGATATCGTTGCGAAACTCAGGCAAGCCGGCCGGCAGGTGGCAGCATGACGAACAGACCACTTGTAATGCCGGACCACGTTGCGGAGTTGGTGAAGCTATGTTTAGCGCAGCTTGGGTTGGTCCCATTGACCGAACACGAGGACATCATAACCGCGTCGCTTCGTTACCAAGATGGGACCGAGCTTTCGGTTGTGATTATGTGCTTGGCTCAAAAAAGCTGGTTTCGTGAAAAGCCAATTGTAGCTGTTTCGATAGCGAAGCTGGATGCCAGCATGAGGGCGACAAACATCTATCTGCGAGAGATGATGCCAGTTCCCCACGGTCCAAGCGACTTACAGTTTCTGCTTGCGCTCAACACCAATATTCGGGCCATGGCTTGGACCGTTGCAGCGACTGCCGAAATGGGAGAATGCGTCAGCCTGCCAGATCGTCCGCTTGCACCCGGATGACTCAGAAATCCAATTTGCTCCCTATGCGGAGTAAAAGGCTCCTGGAGGCTAGGTGTGAAACGGTTTCACCCTCCAGAAATGCTGCTAGGCGGCCTAGCCACATCTAGTCCATAAACCCCCGCATTTTTCCCAATAGTTTTACAGGATATCTGCGGGATTTTTCGCTGTAGGGCCTGCCGGCTTCAAACCGGTGGGCCTTTCTGTTTTTCAATACTGAGGAGAAAGCATGACATTCATTAATCGTATGATCGAACACTGGACTTCAAAACTGAAATTGTCGCACTCCGAGCCCCTTGTCAAAGGTTGGCTCCAGCTCGAACAAGCCACAGAACAGATAGCCGACAAGTCGAAGCAATGGCAGGTCGTACAGCTACCGACGGGTTCGGGAAAGACCGAGGCTCTCAAGGTCCTGTGTTCTGTACAGCACCCGATCCTACATCCGCACATTCTCATCGTTACCCGGTTTAATGATGAAGCAGACCAAATCGCTCATGGCATCAATGAGCTAGCAGGTCGGACTATGGCCCGGTCATTGCACAGCGAAGCTCCTTGCTCGCCCGATATACTCGGGTCATATCAAGTTCTAGTGATCACTCACTCTGCGTATAGGCTAGCTCTTATAGAAAAAGCCAACACAGGGAATAGTCCTCGACTAGATCACTACTACGCTGGCCTCAATAGCCGTGAATGGGTTATCATAGACGAAGCCTTCGATTGGGTTGACGCATATGACATTGATCTTGGCGACATGCGTTCCATGTGTGGAGACCTTGTGGGATTGCTCAAGGGACCGGCTCGTTCCGATGTTGAACGGCTGCATGGCCTCGCAACTACGTTGACCGAAGACGCTCATTCAAAGTCCGATAAGATGCTGAGTAGTAAGCAGTTCGACTTGCTTGGTCGCGTTGACTTCCAAAGGCTACAAGAAGCCGTTGAGAGCTTACCAAAGGAAGCCTTTGCGGCATGGAAAGATATACAGGATTGCATTGATACCGATCTGGTGTTTGGTCAAGCTCAAATTCGCACCCCATTTAGAACCCGGTATATTGACCTACTATCGAGCTTGGAAATTATCTCTGGGATCGGCTTTGGTTGGACTACCGACAGACGCGGTAAGGCTCTGTTGCACAGCTCTAGGTCACTACTTGGAGCAGCCGGCAAACATGGTGTGATCCTTGATGCTACTGCCGGCATCGACCCCACCTATTTGGTAATGGGGACGCTGGTGCGAGTGCTTCCTCGTCCTGAGGGCATTCGTTCTTATGCCAACGTGAGGCTGAACCTATCGTGCGGACATCGCGTCGGCAAAGAGCATCTTGTCCAGAATGCCGCCAAGGAATGGCCGGTCATCTGGGGCCAGCTCTCGCAAACATTGAACGCCAAGCGGCCCTTGGTCTGCACCCACAAGGACGTAAAGGCCGTGGTGAAGCACTTTAGCACGAGCACTTCCTTGAAATTTGCCCACTGGGGCAACCTCGATGGGAAGAATGAATGGAGCGACTGTGACGCAGCCGTTTTCTTCGGACTCCCTTACATCGACGATATCGCACCTGCACACGTCTATTTTGCCCATCAAGGGCCGCAGAGTGACGATTGGTTTGCCGGCAATCGCAGCTTCGGTGGTTATGCTGACATACGGCGGTCACTTCAAGACGGCTTCATAGCCAGAAGTGTGGTGCAAGCCGTCAATCGCACGAGATGTAGGAAGCCCATCGACAACGCCGGCAACTGCAATCCTACAGACCTCTACCTGCTTCTTCCTGCAAGGGGCACGACAAGCGACCTAGTCACAAATTCCTTACGGCGCCAGATGCCGGGCATAGTTGTAACAGAATGGGAAGCGGGCGCCACAAAACGTAAGGCGCGTAAGGCATCGGCAGAGACACGGCTGCTTGAATATTTCAAGAGCGCTCCTAAGGGCATCCACTTGAAATCAGCCGTAGTAAGCGGCCTGGGAACCAATGCGCGTAGCTTCGAACGCATGACCGCCGAATTGCGCAAACCTACCCCAATCGCAGAACAACTGGCCGCACTCAAAGTCGGCTATTGCTCGACCGCAGGCCGAGGAAAGGAGAGCGTATTTCATCAAACAATAAAGGAAACTCAAATGTCACTACACAGTGTCAGCACCTCGATTGTGCTGAGCAGAAAAGAGGCCGCCGCGTGCGGCCTTTCTCGTTTCTATACGGGGAAGACCTGTAAAGAAGGTCACCGCGCGGAACGCTTCGTGGGCAATCGGCAATGCGTCGCTTGCAATGCCAAACAGGCACGGCAACGCGAGTTGTTGCGAGGGTATAGGGAACCTTCATTCAGAATGTACAGGAATACCCTCCGCCGAACCGGAATGGCCCTTGGTGGGAGCGCTAGCCCCTCCTATGCGCTCGGCTGCAACCACTCCAAGCTCCGAGACCATATTGCGTCACAGTTTCGGATCGGCATGTCGTGGGACAGCTACCGGCAGTGGGAGGTTGACCACATAGAGCCGCTGGCAAGCGCCAGGGACTTAGACCACCTTATCCGGCTTTGCTATTACACCAACCTTCAACCGCTTTGGCGGCGGGAAAACCGAATGAAGGGCGGGGCCTAGTGCCCCGTCTTCCAATGAATTGTCAGAACCTCGCGATAGCTGGTGGGCGTGACAGGCTAGCCGTCCATGGTTCATTACCCCCAATGTGGCTGATGAGAAGCCACCCGTTGGTACGCCAACCACACCGAGGTCCTTGCGGTCTCCTCCCTGAAGTAGTTCCGAAAATGTGGTACCTGACCTGCCATGGAGTTCCGGCCGGGGGATATGTGATGGCTTTCTATAGTTTGCCTTCTGAGGTGCGCCACCTACTTCATGCCCGTAATTCTCTACGGGAACGATTTGCTGCGACGGGACTACGGTTCACTTTAGACGGTAACCTCGTCGGAGATTTGGGGGAGGCAATTGCGGCCGAATTGTTCGCCTTGACGCTGGTGGCGCGGCGTGGCCTTAAGGGCATAGATGCGGTCGCGCCCGATGGGCGTAAGGTTCAGGTGAAATCGACTGGACGCGGCGACAGCTTCCCTTTCACGCATGTCGAAGAGCAGGCGGATTGGCTTATTGCGCTTCGGCTCCATTATGAGCAGGAGCGCGTCGAGATCATCTACAATGGTCCGTACGGGCCTGCGATTGCACACCTCGCGCAGCCTTGGCAGGGTCAATTGTCAGTTCGGTTGAACCGATTGCGGACTTTGAATGCAACTATTGATGACGAGTTGCGCCTTCGCGTAACGCGACAACCGTTGTGACCTACAAATGCACGCAGCGCTGTGGAGCTGAGGAGGCGTCCACCGAAGCTTTCGAAGTCTTGCTTGAGTGGAACGCGATCCGCGTGGGTGTCTCAATTCGCAGGGGCGGACACCGGACTTGACTGATCGCGTCGGGGCTATGACCTTTTCCAGGCGGGTCATAGTTAACCGTACAATTACGTTCTGAGGCATAGATGCTGGGTGCCCGGCTTTGACCCAGAAGAAATCGCGTCAAGTGGCGCCTACTGCCTCCTGCTGTTCCACGGCTGAGTCCGTTGGCCACCTGCCGGACTTGATGCATCGTGGATGCTAGGCTTTAACTAAGAAGAAACTCGATCTACAGTACCTATAGGGATGGGGAAAAGGCGGGGTGAAAATGGTGACTTCTAAGAAAAAAGCGGTCGCCGCCATAAAGGTGTCCCAATGGCTTAAAGATTGGGACCAAGTTAAATTTTCCCCCAAAGAGCATCGTCGTAAGCCTGATCCGCATTTCTATGTGTTTTCCCTTTCTGCGGCGGAGATGCGTAGCCTGTGTGGTATCTCACGACGCAATGTGAAAGGAATGACGGCCCGCTCTGCTGATTTGGGTATACAACGCGAGCATGACCGCGAGAGATCGGACGAAATAGGGCGCTATGTAGAGTTTGGCTATCCGTGGTCAACATTGAGCAAATCGAAACGCGCTTCAGAAGAATTCAATGACTTAAGGAAGCCGGGTTGGTTGCCCACATCCATCGTTATCAACATTATCAAGGCGGGTGAGAAGCGTCGCGGGCTAGGTATCGATGCAGCCGACGTTGTGACTATATCAGAAGCTGGCGGGACACCCAGCTTGAACCTCCCCTACGAAAAATGGTCCTCGACTTGGCGACCGACAGCGGTGCCTCCTTTCGAGGTTATAGATGGCCAGCACAGGCTCTGGGCGTTCGACCAAGGGGGGGATGAGGAGTTTCAGCTTCCGGTCGTTGCCTTCCATGGTCTTGACATCAGTTGGCAGGCGTATCTGTTTTGGACAATCAACATAAAGCCGAAGAGGATCAATCCAAGTTTGGCGTTCGACCTTTACCCTCTCCTAAGAGGCGAGAACTGGTTGGACAAAGCCGAAGGGCACCAAGTCTATCGAGAGACCCGAGCCCAAGAGCTAACTGAGGCACTGTGGTCGCATCCTGACAGCCCTTGGTACGATCGCATCAATATGTTGGGTGAGCGTCAGAGCCCTTGGGTCACTCAGGCAGCTTGGATAGGCTCTCTGATGGCTACCTTCGTGAAGCCTTGGCAAGGCCGCCGAAGCAAAATAGGAGGTCTGTTCGGCTCCCGCATCGCAGATGACAACGAAGTTTTGGGCTGGAATCGAGCCCAGCAAGCGGCCTTTCTCATATACGCATGGCAACGATTTAAAGACGAAGTTGTCGCGTCCGAGCAAGAATGGGCTACAGACTTAGCTAACACGGCCATGCGGGAAACCAACGTAGAGGCGAAATTAGCTTCTACAGCCGCTTTTTATGGGCCCTACTCACTCATCTCTACGGACCAAGGCGTCAGGGGATACTTGCATGTCCTTAATGACATTTGCTTTGCCCTGGCCCCACGGCTTGATCTACGTCAATGGCGCGGTACCGACGGAACCAACGGAGCAGATGCGAGCGCCGTCTCTGCTGCGATAGCGACACTTAAGAAGCACACTGCCGCAACAGCGGTATCCTCAATCGCCACGGCATTGTCATCGTTTGATTGGCGCGCGAGTTCAGCCCCTGGCCTTTCCCCTGAGATGAGGCGCGCAAAATTGGTTTTCAGGGGCGGTAGTGGGTACAAGGAAATTCGCGCGCAGCTCTTGGAACACCTGGCCCGTCAAGATAGTGACGTTGGCAAGGCTGCGGATCGTGTGCGCCGAGAGTTGGTCTGATCATGCCGCTCAGTGCTTTGAATCAGGCTGCATTCAATCGGATCAATCGAAGTGACGTAGAGACTACGTTGCGTGGCACCCGCCGTTTCGCAAAAGAGGGCCGCTGGTTAAGCAAGGACAATTGGTATCAAACCGAAGCTGCAAAAAAAGTCCAGGACGATATAGACGCTGGTGCAATAACTAAACCACGGAATCTGGCTCAGTACATATCTGTTAGCACACTACTTCACTGCGCCGACGGATGGAGCTACTTGGGTCGGGCCGTTCATTCTCTTTTAAGAGGCGACCCGCATCGAGCTCGCCATCTTGCCTACTACGCTGAACTGCGGGCAACCATGTCACTAATGGCGGGAGAGGGGATCGGAATATTCAACAACTCTCATGCAATGATCAGCGCCCCAAATATCTCAAGGCCCGTACATGGTAGGACGAACACGCATTCTTTCGTGTGGGATTGTTTGGCCTATTGGGCGCAGAAAACCACATCTGGGGAGCTGTTTGCTGCAACCGTGCGCCCTTACGGACGAACTCTAGAAGATTGGTTGACCCCGATCGGGGGCAACGCGGCGGTCGGCGCACAAGCGCAAAAGTGGTTTACGCAGTGGGGCATGGACCTGGAATCCATAAGCAAGGACCGGCATGCCCGCAACCATTCCAGTTATCGCCCGGAAGGCATACCGGACCACTGGAACTTGTTGGCGCCGGAGACCACCAAGGTCGTCGCGGATATTTGGGCCTCTCTAGAGCCTGCTTCAAACTCGGCTTTCGAGTTCATAGATAGGCAAATACTGCGACTTACATTGGAAAGTATACAAAAAAGTCGTTCAGGACAGGTCCCCTCGGCTGATCCTGTCGGCTTCGGACGTCTCGTGCAGTCTGTAGTAGACTATCAGAATCTGTCACCCCGTGTTGCAACTTGGTGGTCAGATTTTCTATTACGAAGAAGCTCGCCCGATGACGACTCAATTTTCGTACTATCACGCGTACCTCCTAGCGCTAGGGAAAAGAGCGCTTATGCTATCGTTTCGAGGGCGGTGCTCATGCTCCGTATGGCGTCGGGCTCCACCTCTGCCCTCTTCAATTCAGCGGGTTTTGATTCGGATGTTTTTGCCTTCTGGTGGAAAGACATTGGACCTGCACGCGGGCTTTGGAAGGTAGGGGGCGAGCCAGACAGCTCCATCGATCTTTGGAGCGACATTCGACAGTCACTGGATGACGTAGCTCAATTTCAAAGAGAATATACAGGCGACGAGCATTCGTTCTATAACCTCGGAAACCAGCTAGGCGTTGCACTAAGCGGCCTCGCAGGGTTCGAGCGCGCGATGATCTGGAGCATGGTGCCTGCATGAGGTTTTACAATCGCTATGAAGTATATGGGATCAAAGCGGGCTATGTTGCGCAATGGCCTCGGTCACCTTATTAAGAATGAGGTAAGTAAACACCTTAGATTTGTCGATCTCTTCACGGGCTCTGCCTCTGTAGCTTATCACGTTGCCAAGAACTATAGCTTACCGGTACATGCTGTTGATATCCAATCATATAGTATTGCGGTAGCGTCAGCGGTGATTTCCAGAACTCACCATCTTGAGTTTGAAGAGATGTGGGGAACTTGGCTACGACGGGCTGCAGCAATCTATGATCGGACGAGAGTCCCTAAGCAGCAGATGGCGAATAGGCAAGATGTTGAGTTAATACGTCGTTGGTGTGATGACCAAGAACTGCCAATTACGCGAGCCTATGGAGGATACTACTTTAGCGGCGAGCAAGCCGTTTGGTTCGATGCGCTTCGACTGAGTGTGCCGGATAGTGGCGAGCTTCGCACCGCTGCTATTGCCGCATTGATTGAAGCCGCTAGTCAATGCGCGGCCTCACCGGGGCACACTGCGCAACCCTTCCAACCTACACCTACGGCGATCAAGTTTCTCCAAGAGGCTTGGGCCCGTGATCCCGTTGCTCATGTCAAGAAGGCGCTTTCCGACGTGTGCAATTCACGTGCGCTGAGGGCTGGTTTCGCCATGCGTGAGGACGCAAACGTTGCCGCAAGATCTCTAATGCCCGGCGACCTTGTGTTCATCGACCCGCCTTACTCAGGTGTTCACTACAGTCGTTTCTACCATGTGCTAGAAACAATTGCGGACGGTGACTGTGGGGTAGTATCCGGGATCGGGCGCTACCCTCATCCAAGCAAGCGACCGCGCTCGCTCTATAGTCTTAAGCGAGATTCGGCAAACGCACTTGCTGACCTGCTCAAGGCGGTGGCGGACGCGACGGCAACGGCAATCTTGACTTTTCCTGATCACAGTTGCTCGAACGGGCTATCTGGAGAACTGGTACGTGACATGGCTCGCATCGACTTCGCAATTGAAGAGCAATATGTTGCATCTCGGTTTAGCACTCTAGGCGGATATGCGCAGGCGACGCGTACGGATCGCGGACGGCATGCACGCCAAAGTGCAAGTGAGATGATGTTGTTGCTGCGCCCGCGCTAGGGCCATCAATTCGTGTTTGGCTGAGTTCGTAGGCGGCACTGGCTTCCTCGGCTCAGGCGAAAACTGCAAATTTTTTCGCGCAGGTATCAATAAACACATAAAGTCGATTGTCCCCCATGGCACCGCTTGTCAGACGGTCGAGCGGTCACAACGCGGTCACATCTGTCACAAAAAAGGGGCTTCCGAGCTTGACGACGCATAGGGGTCGAGGGTACCTCTGTTTGTGTCAACCGGTTGTAGCGAAAGAGTTATTTCCGGAATGCAAGCAGGTCTCTACTCAGACGCAACCGCTGCCTAGCTGCCCTCCGAAGGCAGAGGTCAAAGTTCGAATCTTAACGGGTGCGCCATCTGCTGGCACCGGCACCCCCTCACCCCAGCACCTCCCCTATCGCCGCGGCCAGCCTCTCCACCCCATCCTTTGTCTGCGCCGCATCACACGCCGCGTAGCCCAGCACCAGCCCCTGGGTCGGCGCGGTGTTCTGGAAATATTTCGACAGGGGCGAGACGTTGATCGCCCTTTTGGCCGCGGCCTGGCTGACCTTGATGTCGTCTATGCCTGCCTTGAGATAGCCCACCACCTGGATGCCGGCCTCGGCGGGGGAGAGGGTGATCTCGTCGCGCAGGCGCTCGGTGACGATGTCGCGAAAAAGCTGGCGGCGCTGGGCGTAGATACGGCGCATGCGCTTCAGATGCCGGCTCATATGGCCTTCAGTGATGAAATCGGCCAAGGCGGCCTGCAGGAGCAGCGGCGCGAACTGGCCGGTTGTCGAGAGCGCGTTGACGATGCGGCCGGCAAGCTCCGGCGGCAGCACCATGAAGCCGAGGCGCAGCGCCGGGAACAGGAGCTTGGCGAAGGTGCCGACATAGATGACGCGGCCGGACCGGTCCATGCTCTGGATCGCCGGCACGGGCCTCCCTTGAAAGCGATATTCGCCGTCGAAATCGTCCTCGATCACCCAGGCATTCGCGGTCTCGGCGATGTCGAGCAGGCGCAGCCGCTCCTCCATGCGCATGGTGATGCCGAGCGGATGCTGGCAGGCCGGCGTCACATAGATGAGGCGGGGCAACGGGTCCGGCGGGTCGAGACGCCAGCCGCGCTCCTGGTCGACCGCAATCGGCAGGATTCTTGCGCCGGCGACGGTGAAGGCGGCCTTGGCGCCGTAATAGCCGGGCTCCTCCATCCACACCGTGTCGTCGGGGTCGAGCAGCAGGCGCGCCAGAAGATCGAAGGCGGCCTGCGCGCCGGTGGTGACGACGATCTGCTCCGGACGGCAGCGCACGCCGCGCGCGGAATAGAGATAGCCGGCGATCGCCTCCTTCAGCGCCGGGTGGCCGGTGACGTCATAGGTGCCGAACAGCGTCTCGCCGCCATGGCTGGCGCGGCGCGCCACCAGCCGGCCCCAGACGCCGAAGGGAAAGCTCTGCGCATCCGGCATGCCGGGGTGGAAGGCGACATGCCCTGGACGACCGTGGTGATAGGGTTGGCTGAGCAGCTGCCGGCCGCGCAGCGAGGGTTGGCGCAGCGGCACGGGCGACTCCTCGCGCGGCGACTCGCGCGGGCCTTCGGGCAGGTCGACGATCACGGGCCGCGCGCCCTGGCGGTTGGCGAGATAGCCTTCGGTGACGAGCTGGTCGTAGGCGGCGACGATGGTGTTGCGGCCAAGACCAAGCTCGGCCGCCAAAGCGCGGGTGGAAGGAAGCTCGGAGCCGGGCGGCAACGCGCGGCTGCGGATGATGGCGACGAGGCCGTGATAGAGCTGGCGCGACAGATGCTCGGGGCTCGAGCGGTTCACGGCCAGCATGTCGAGGGGGAAGGGCTGCGGTTTGGGGTGTGGGCGCATGGGTTGCTTCATGGGTCGATATGACACTCCCCTCACCCAGCCTCCGCTTCGCTCGGCTGACCTCTCCCCAAGGGGAGAGGAGATTGCCGGCGCCGGCGCCAGTCTCTTCTCCCCACCGGGGAGAAGGCGGCCGCGAAGCGGCCGGATGAGGGGGCGCTGCCATAGGCGATTGTTCTCCTCCCCCATCCTGTCACACCCGCCCCCCAACACAACTGGTTCCTTCATTTTTCGGAAAACTGGCCCTCGCGAGGGAGACAGAGCGGGGTAGACTTCCACCACTGACGTTGGGGCAAGACGTCGACAGGACATGTGAGGCGGGGTGCTGGGAGGGCCTCCTGCCGAACGAAACGGCAGGGCTTTCGCCCCGCCAGCAATCGCAGCCATCTCCTCCCGAGACCATGAACCCCGCAGCGATCCGGCTGCGGGGCGGAAAGCGAGCAATGACGACAGTTCGACTTGGCATCAACCCGATCACCTGGACCAATGACGACGTGCCGGAACTGGGCGGCGACACGCCGCTCGAGACCTGCCTTAGCGAAACCGCGGAAGCCGGTTATGCCGGCACCGAGCTTGGCGGCAAGTTCCCGCGCGACAGCCGTGCGCTTCGGCCGATCCTCGACCATTACGGGCTGGCGCTGGTCTCCGGCTGGTATGATGGGCGCATCTGCGAGAAGGAGGTGGACGAGGAGTTCGAGGCGATCGGGCCGCATCTGACGCTGCTCAAGGACCTCGGCGCCAGGCGTGTCGTCTATGCCGACACCTCGCGCGGCCGGCATGGCGGCATCCATGACCCGATCTCGCAGCGGCCCAAGCTGATGGACGGCGAATGGAAAGCCTATGGCGAAAAGATCACCCGGCTCGCCGAGCGTTTTGTCGATTTCGGGGTCGGCATGGCCTTCCATCATCACATGGGCACGATCGTCGAGACCGACGAGGAGATTGACCGGCTGATGCAGACCACCGGCGAGGCGGTCGGCCTGCTCTATGACACCGGGCACTGCGCCTTTTCCGGCGGCGACCCGGAGCAGTTGCTGCGCCGGCATGTGAGCCGTGTCGTGCATGTGCATTGCAAGGATGTGCGCCCCGCCATCTTGAAGAAGGCGCGCGACACCGACATGAGCTTCATGGGCGCGGTGATGGAAGGCATCTTCACCGTGCCGGGCGACGGCGCGATCGACTATGCGACGCTCTTAAAGATCCTCGCCGCCCAGGGCTATTCCGGCTGGCTGGTGGTGGAGGCCGAGCAGGACCCGGCCAAGGCGCATCCCTTAACCTATGCGAGGCTGGGCTACCGCAATCTGAAGAGGCTCGCCCAAGGCTCGGGCTTCTATGTGCATGAGCGCGCCAAAGAGGTCCGCCATGCCGGCTGAACGCAAGGTCGTCATCAACATCGACGATGTCGGCATGTGCCATGGCGCCAATGTCGCCTATCTGAAGCTGAAGCGCGCCGGCGCGGTGGACAGCGGCTCGGTGATGGTGCCCTGCCCGTGGTTCCTGGAGATCGCCGAGGAAGGGGCAAAGGACGCCTCCCTCAATCTCGGCGTCCACATCACGCTTACCTCGGAGAAAAAGTACTATCGTTGGCGGCCACTGACCAAGGCGAGCCAGGCGTCGGGCATCGTCGATAGCGACGGCTATCTGTTCCGCTCGGTGCCGGAATTGCGCGCCAAGGGCGAGCCGGAAGCGGTGGAGGCCGAGATGCGGGCGCAGATCGACGCGGCCAAGGCCGCAGGGCTCTCGCTCACCCATATTGACGGGCATATGGGCGCGGTGTTCTCGCCGGAATTCGTCGACCGCTACGCTTCGGTCGGCATCGAGTACGGCCTGCCGACGCTGTTTCCGAAAAGCATTTCGGTCTACGGGCCGATCCACAATCTCGGCCAACTCGACGACGGCGTCTATGCGGCGCCCGGCAAGCGGCTGGAAGAAGCCGGCCAAACGCTGGCGAGCGCTGTGCTGGAAACGCCCTGGCACCGCAACCAGCCGGCCCGGGCGCGCTACGAGGCCTTGTTCAACCAGATCGGCGAAGGGCTCAACTTCCTTTGCCTGCACGCCAATGCGCCGGGCGAGATCGAGGCGATCGAGCCCGACTCGGCGCAGATCCGCATCGACGAATTCGACCTGCTTCCAGACCCGGATTTCATGGCCTTTGTGGAGGGACTGTCCATCCGCCGCGGCTCGCTCCGGGATTTCAGAGCATGATCCCGAACCGAAGGTCAGCGGAAGCAAAAAGTGGAAACCGGTTTTTGCTTCGCTGACCTTCGGTTCGGAAAAGATCATGCTCCAAACAGGGAATCATGACGAAAGCGGCCTGACCGGGAGGGTCAGGCCGAGACTTGAGACGACAACGATAACTTGAGGAGAACCACTATGAGTGCCTTATTCTCGATGTCCGGGCTGCGAAATGCGTTGAGCGCGGCGGCGCTCTCGCTCGCCTTTGCCGGCGCCGGCATTTTGCCCGCGCCGGCCCAGGTGAAGAAGGAAAGCGATGTGCGCATCGTCTTCGTCACCCACGGCCAGGCCAACGACGTCTATTGGAGCGTGGTGAAGAACGGCATGCAGGCCGCCGCCAAGCAGCTCGGCGTCAAGGTCGAATACCAGGCGCCGGAGACCTTCGACGTGGTGCGCATGGCGCGCATGATCGAGGCGGCGACGGCGTCCAAGCCCGACGGGCTGGTCGTCTCCATTCCCGACATGGACGCGCTGAAGGCGCCGGTGGAAGCGGCAAAGGCCGCCGGCATTCCGGTGGTGGTCATCGACAGCGGCGAGGAAGCGGTGGAGCCCTGGGGCCTCGACCTCTTCGTCGGCGGCGGCTCGGAATATGACAATGGCGTCAAGGCCGGCGAGATCATGGCCAAGGCCGGCGTTAAGAAGGGCATCTGCATCAACCACGAGGTCGGCAATGTCAGCCTCGACAAGCGCTGCGAAGGCTATAATGACGGGCTGAAGAAGAGCGGCGGCTCCTCCGACGTGGTCGCGGCCACTATGGACCCGACCGACGTGACGCGCCGCGTCGAAGGCTATCTCACCGCGCATCCGGACGTCACCGGCGTGCTGACGCTCGGGCCGACGGTTGCCGCGCCCCTGCTCAAAATGTTCGAGGACGCCGGCACGATCGGCAATTACAAGATCGGCACCTTCGACCTGTCGCCCGAGATCCTCGATGCCGTCAGCAAAGGCACGATGATGTTCGGCATCGACAACCAGCAATATATGATGGGCTACTATCCCGTCGTCTTCCTGACCAACAAGGCGATGTACAAGACCTTCCCGACAGCCGCCGTGCGCACCGGGCCGTCCTTCATCATGAAGGATGACGCGGCCGCCGTGCGCGATCTCAGCAAGGCCGGCATCCGCTGATGCTATAATGGCCCGCCGGCGAAAAGCGCTGGCGGGCCCTTGTTGGACAAGAAATCCGGACGGAAGCCAAGGCGAAGCCGCCTCACCTGCCGCCTCGGATTTTGCTCAGGTGCCCTGGACGCTTATTGGGATGACGATCGTGACCGATGCCCTGAACCCGGCTCATCCGCCCGAGCCGAAACCTGTTTCGCGACGCCTGGTGCGTCTGATGCGGCGGCCGGAGCTCGGCGCCATCACCGGCACCCTCATCGTCTTCCTCGCCTTCGGCATCACCGCCGGCAATAGCGGCCTGTTCTCGATGGCCGGCATCGCCAATTTCCTGCAGGTCTCGGCGCAGCTCGGCATACTGGCCGCGGCGGTCGCGCTGTTGATGATCGGCGGCGAGTTCGACCTGTCGCTGGGGTCCATGATCGGCTTTGCCAGCGTCACGATCGGGCTTTGCGTCACCCAGTTCGGACTTTCGATCTCCGTTGCGGTGGCGATCGCCTTCGTCATCGCCATTATCGTCGGCGCACTCAACGGCATCCTTGTGGTGCGCACGAGGCTGCCGTCCTTCATCGTCACGCTGGCAGGGCTGTTCATCCTGCGCGGGCTGACGCTCGCCATCACCCGCACCGTCACCGGGCGCACGCAGATCCCCTATATTACCGACGGCCAGCAAGGCAGCTTCGTGGTCTGGCTGTTCGGCGGCAAGTTCGGCGCGCCGGTCTTCGCCTGGCTCGCTTCGCACGGCGTGATCGCCGCCCGCCCCGATGGCTCGCCCATGGTGCAGGGCCTGTCGATGTCGATCCTGTGGTGGGTGGCCGTGACCGCCTTCGCCACATGGCTTTTGATCAAGACGCGCTTCGGCAATTGGGTGTTCGCCGTCGGTGGCGACGACCGGGCCGCGCGCAATGTCGGCGTGCCGGTCGACCGGGTGAAGATCCTGCTGTTCATCGGCACGGCACTTTCGGCGACACTGTTCGCCGTCATCCAGGTGCTGGAGGCGGGCTCCGCCGACACGCTGCGCGGCACGCAGAAGGAATTCCAGGCGATCATCGCGGCGGTGATCGGCGGCTGCCTCCTCACCGGCGGCTACGGCTCGGCGATCGGCGCCATGTTCGGCGCGCTGATCTTCGGCACGGTGGAGATGGGCATCTTCTACACCGGCATCGACACCGACTGGTTCCAGGTGTTCCTCGGCTCGATGCTGCTGATTGCCGTGCTGGTCAACAATTACGTGCGCCGCAAAGCGACGGAGGCACGCTGATGGCCGATCCGGTTCCACTGATCGAGCTGCGCAACGTCACCCGCCGCTTCGGCTCGGTGACGGCGCTGCGCGACATGTCCTTTGCCGCGCATGCCGGCGAGGTACATTGCCTGCTCGGCGACAATGGCGCCGGCAAGTCGACGCTGATCAAGACACTGTCGGGCGTGCACACGCCGAGCGAAGGCCAGATGTATGTCGACGGCAGACCGGTGACGTTCAGTTCGCCGAGGCAGGCGCTCGACGCTGGCATCGCCACGGTCTTCCAGGACCTGTCGATGATCCCGCTGATGAGCATCACCCGCAATTTCTTCCTTGGGCGCGAGCCGGTGAAGGGTGCCTGGGTCACAAAACGCATCGACATGAAAAAGGCCGACGCCATCGTCTATGAGGAGCTCGGCAAGATCGGCATCAATGTGCGCGATCCGCAGCAGGCGGTGGGCACGCTTTCCGGCGGCGAGCGGCAATGCGTGGCGATCGCCCGCGCCGTCTATCACGGCGCCCGGGTGCTGATCCTCGACGAGCCGACATCGGCCCTCGGCGTGCACCAGGCCTCGATCGTGCTGCGCTATGTGGCGCAGGCACGCGCCCGCGGGCTCGCCGTCATCTTCATCACCCACAATATCCACCACGCCTATCCGATCGGCGACGTCTTCACCATGCTCAACCGCGGCCGCTCGCTCGGCACGTTCCGCAAGGGCGACATCACCGAAAAGGAAGTGCTGGACATGATGGCCGGCGGCCGCGAGATCCGCGAATTGCAGCAGGAGCTGGAGCGCTTCACCAAGCCGGGTTCCGGCGCGGAAGCAGTCATCTCCTGAAAGACTGAAAAGAGAGATAAAATGATCGACGCCGCATTGTTCGGCGCCGGGCTGATCGGCTCGGTGCATGCGAAAAATCTTGCCCGGCATCCGGGCGTGCGCCTGCGCTATGTCGTCGATCCGCGCCGCGACGCGGCCGAGCGGATCGCCGCTGCGACGGGCGCCGAGATCGCCGATACCGCGACGGTGATGAAAAACCCGTCGATCAAGGCCGTGCTGATCGCGTCCGCCACGCGCACACATGCCGATCTGATCATCGAGGCCGCCGCCAAAGGCAAGGCGATCTTTTGCGAGAAGCCGATCGATCTCGACATCGCCCGCACCGATGAATGTCTGGCGGCTGTCGAGAAGGCCGGCGTGGCGCTGCAGATCGGCTTCAACCGGCGCTTCGATCCGTCCTTCGCCACTGTCAAGAAGAGGATCGACGCCGGCGAGATCGGCGCGGTCGAGCAGGTGATCATCACCAGCCGCGACCCGGAACCGGAAACCGAGGAAGCGCTGGCGGGCGGCGGCGGCGTGTTCCGCGAGATGACGATCCACGATTTCGACATGGCGCGCTTTTTGTTGGGCGAGGAGCCGGTCGAGCTCTTCGCCACCGGCTCCTCGCTGGTGCTGCCCTACTATGCGAAGCTCGGCGATTACGACACGGCGATGTTCATCCTGCGCACGGCATCCGGCAGGCAATGCCACATCAACAACAGCGTGCGCGCCGTCTATGGCTACGACCAGCGCATCGAGGTGCATGGCTCGAGGGGCATGCTGCAGGCCGGTAACCGTACGCCGACTTCGGTGAGCCTCAGCGGCGAGAGCGGGATCGCCACTGAGCGGCCGCTCTATTTCTTCGTCGAGCGCTATGCCGAATCCTACGAGGCGGAGCTCGACCATTTCCTCCAGGCGCTCGCCGCGGGGCGCAGGCCGGCGGTCGGCGCCGCCGATGGCCGCAAGGCGATGATCCTGTGCGAGGCAGCCCTTGCCTCGGCCAAGTCCGGCCGCTTCGAGCCGGTCCGGTTCTGAGGTGTTGCCTGCCCTATCTCACATCGATCCAGCGCTGCTCCTGGAAGGAGCGCGCCATGGCATGCACGGTGCGCTCGATCTCCAGCCCCTCGTCGAAGTCGATGATGCGAGCCGGCTTGCCGGCGATGCGCATCAGGAGTTCACGGCACTCGATCATCTTGAGGTCGTTGAAGCCGAGGCCATGGCCGGGCGCCGGCAGGAAGGAATCGTAGGGCTTGTGGTGCGGCGCGACCAGGATGGTGCGGTAGCCCTGCTCGGTCGGCCGGTCGGCGGTGAGGTAGAGCTGGAACTCGTTCATCCGCTCCTGGTCGTAGAGGATCGAGCCCTTGGAGCCGAAGATCTGGATGGCGATGCGGCCCTTGCGGCCCCAAGCCGAGCGGTTGACCAGGAGCGTGCCGGCGACGCCGTTCTCGAGATGCATCAAGACGCTGGCGATGTCGTAGGTCTCGACCGCGCGGCGGTCGCCGGAAGCGGTCTTGCGGTCGGCATAGGGTTTGACCATGTCGCACATGACGCGGGACACACGGCCGAACAGCGCCTTGATCAGCGACAACGGGTGGACGGCGAAGTCGTCGAGCGCGCCATAGCCGGACGAAGCCTCGTGCTTCCAGAAGAACAGAGCCTCCGGGTCGGCCATGAAATCCTCGTCCATCTCGATGCGCACAAGGTTGACGTCGCCGATGATCTTTTCCTCGAGCAGCGCGCCGATATGGCGGATGGCAGGATTCTGGATGTAATTGTAGCCGAGCACGGCGGCCTTGCCGGATTTTCTCGCAGCCTTCGCCATCGCCTCGGCCTCGGCGAAGCTCGGCGCCATCGGCTTCTCGCACCACAGATGTTTGCCGGCTTCGAGGATGGCGATCGCCATCTCGGGATGGAACTGATTGGGCGTGGTCAGCGAGATAACATCGACCTCCGGATCGTTGACCACAGCGCGCCAGTTGCCAGAGCCTTTTGCGAAGCCGAACTCGCCGGACTTGCGCCGGGCAAGCTCGTCATTCACCTCGCCCAGATGCACCAGTCTCGGCTTCTCGACATCGGGAAAGACGGTGCCCACCGCGTTCCAGGCGATGGCGTGGCACTTGCCCATAAAGCCCGTGCCGATGAGGCCCACTCCGACCATGTCGATTTGTCTCCGCGCCAGAGCAATTCCAGGAAAAGTGTCGAGCGGTTTTCCGTCCGGAATTGCGTCAACAAACAGATGGAGCGGTTCCGTGAAAGCGGAATCGCTCCGGGAAAATATTGTTATGGATGAATTAGTCCATTTTGGTTGCGAATGGAACATACAAATCATTTTTTATGGTGTTCTTGCGCGAACTCGCTATGATGAGGCAGGAGAGGGACAGAGCATATGCGCGCGGACGGAGCGACGATGGACGAACGGGTGCCTCGCGATTTCGAAACGCTGCGCGCGACGATCCTGGACCGGCGTGCGAGCCTGCCGAAGCGCATCGCGCAGATCGCCGCCTATGCGCTCGACAATCCCGACGACATCGCCTTCGGAACGGCGGCGAGCATTGCCGCTTCGGCCGGCGTGCAGCCCTCGACGTTGATCCGCTTCGCCCAGCAGCTCGGCTTCGACGGTTTCACCAGCCTGCAACAGGTTTTCCGCGAGCGCCTGCGTGAGCGCAATTCCTCTTATGACGAGCGGCTGGCGGCGCTGCGCGCCAAGGCCGAGGAAGGCGGCGGCCATCGGGCGATCTTCGACGGCTTCGTCGCCGCCGCCAGCACCTCGCTGGGAGACATTTCGCGCTCGCTCAACGATGCGCATTTCGAGGAGGCTGTGGCGCTTCTGGCGAAGGCCGAGACGATCTATGTGCTGGCCAAGCGCCGCTCCTATCCGGTCGCGTCCTACATCGCCTATGCGCTGGGCAAGCTCAAGATCCGCAACCAGCTGGTGGAATCGGCCGCCGGCCTGAATGCCGAGATGATCGGCTTCGCCACGCCGCGCGACGCCGTCATCGCCATCAGCTTTTCGCCTTACGCGCCGGCGACCATCGAGGAGACGCGCTCGATCGCCGAGCAAGGGGTGCCGATCGTGGCGATAACCGACTCTTCCTTCTCGCCGCTGGCGCAATTCGCCAAGGTCTGGTTCGAGGTCGCCGAGGCCGATTTCGGCGGCTTCCGCTCAATCTCGGCGACGATGGCGCTGGCAATGGCGCTGACCGTCGCCGTGGGTGAGAAGCGCCGCGAAGCTGGGCGCCGGCGCAAGGGCTGAGCCTCGCCGAGAAGCGCTTTTCGGCTTGGGAACGCTCATTCCATATTGACTGTAGATTGGAATTAATATTTCATATTGACGACACCACGCCATCGCCGGCGCGCGCTGTCCAAAACGACGCTGCTCTGCACAACAAGGCCGATGGGAGGTTCGAATGGGCGAAGCCGTGGAAGGGAAATATCCGCCGCTCGACGTCATCACCATCGGCCGCGCCTCGGTCGATCTCTATGGCCAGCAGATCGGCTCGCGGCTGGAGGACATCACCTCTTTCGCCAAGTCGGTGGGCGGCTGTCCGGCCAATATTTCCGTCGGCACGGCGAGGCTCGGCCTGCGCTCGGCGCTGCTCACCCGCGTCGGCGACGAGCAGATGGGCCGCTTCATCCGCGAACAGCTTCGGCGCGAAGGCGTCTCGGTCGACGGCTTGAAGACCGACAAGGAACGGCTGACGGCGCTGGTGCTGCTTTCGGTCGAGAGCGAAGGCGTCTCGCCGATGATCTTTTACCGCTCCGACTGCGCGGATATGGCGCTGGCCGAAGAGGATATCGACGAGGCCTTCATCGCTTCGGCCCGCTCGGTGGTCGTTACCGGCACGCATTTCTCGCGGCCCAATTCCGATGCCGCGCAGCGCAAGGCGATCCGCCTGATGAAGGCCAAGGGCGGCAAGGTGGTGTTCGATATCGACTATCGCCCGAACCTCTGGGGCCTTGCCGGCCATGCCGAGGGTTTCGAGCGCTATGTCAAATCCGACCGCGTCTCGGCACAGCTGAAGACGGTGCTGCCGGACTGCGATCTCATCGTCGGCACCGAGGAAGAGATCATGATCGCTTCGGGCGCCGACGATTGCCTGAGCGCGCTGAAGACGATCCGCGGGATTTCTTCGGCGACCATCGTACTGAAGCGCGGCGCCAAGGGCTGCATCGTCTATGACGGGCCGATCAGCGACGATCTCGAGGACGGCATCGTCGGCAAGGGTTTTCCGATCGAGATCTACAATGTGCTCGGCGCCGGCGACGCCTTCATGTCCGGTTTCCTGCGCGGCTGGCTGGGCGGCGAAAGCTTTGCCACCGCCGCGACCTGGGCCAATGCCTGCGGTGCCTTCGCCGTCTCGCGCCTGCTCTGCGCACCGGAATATCCGACCTTCGAGGAGCTGCAGTTCTTCCTGAAGCAGGGCAGCAAGCACCTGGCGCTGCGCAAGGACGAGGCGATCAACCACATTCATTGGGCGACGACGCGCAGGCGCGACATTCCCTCGCTGATGGCTTTAGCCTGCGACCATCGCGTGCAGTTGGAAGACGTTGCCGCCAAGGTCGGCGGCGATATTGCGCGCATCCCCGATTTCAAGGTGCTGACCGTCAAAGCGGCGGCAAAGGTCGCCGCCGGCCGGGACGGCTACGGCATGCTGATCGACGAGAAATACGGCCGCGACGCGATGTTCGAATTCGCCCGCCATCCCTTCGCCTGGCTCGGCCGCCCGGTCGAATTGCCCGGGTCGCGGCCGCTGCGCTTCGAGTTCTCGCAGGATATCGGCTCGCAGCTCGCCGAATGGCCGGTCGACCACTGCATCAAATGCCTGTGCTTCTATCATCCGGACGACCCGGAAGCGCTGAAGAGCGAGCAGCAGCAGAAGCTGCGCGCGCTGTTCGAGGCGGCGCGGAAAGTCGGCCGGGAACTGCTGGTCGAGATCATCGCCGGCAAGCACGGCAAGCTCGACGACACCACCATTCCGCGCGCGCTGGAAGAGCTCTATGCGCTGGGCATCAAGCCCGATTGGTGGAAGCTGGAGCCGCAGGCTTCGGCAGGCGCCTGGGCAAAGATCGAACAGGTGATCGTCAGGAACGATCCGTGGTGCCGAGGCGTCGTGCTGCTCGGGCTGGAGGCGCCGCAGGACGAGCTGGTGGCGGCCTTCGCGGCAACCGCCAAGGCGCCGATCGTCAAGGGATTTGCCGTCGGTCGCACCATCTTCGTCAACGCCGCCGAACAATGGCTGGCCGGCAAGATGTCGGATGACGAGGCGGTCGCCGACATGGCGGCGCGTTTCGAGCAGCTGACGGAGGCGTGGCTTGCCGCGCGCGGCCGCAAGGCCGCATAACAAGACCGGCGAAGGATTGCGGAGGAAACACCATGAGCAAGACAATCCGCCTGACCATGGCGCAGGCGCTGACCCGCTTTCTCAGCCGGCAAATGACCGAGATCGACGGCAAGACGGTGCCGATCTTCGGCGGCGTCTGGGCGATCTTCGGCCATGGCAATGTCGCCGGCATCGGCGAGGCGCTCTATCAGGTGCGCGACGAGCTGCCGACCTTCCGCGCCCATAACGAGCAAGCGATGGCGCATGCCGCGATCGCTTATGGCAAGGCCAATTTCCGCCGCCGCTTCATGGCCGCGACCTCTTCGATCGGCCCCGGCGCGCTCAACATGGTGACGGCCGCCGCGCTCGCCCATGTCAACCGGTTGCCCGTCCTGTTCTTGCCGGGCGATGTCTTCGCCAACCGCCTGCCGGACCCGGTGCTGCAGCAGGCGGAGGACTTCTCCGACGGCACGGCGAGCGTTAACGACTGCTTCCGCCCTGTGTCGCGCTATTTCGACCGCATCACGCGCCCGGAGCAGATCATCCCGGCGCTGAACCGCGCCATGCAGGTGCTGACCGATCCGGCCGAATGCGGCCCGGTCACGCTCTCGCTCTGCCAGGACGTGCAGGCCGAGGCTTACGACTATCCCGAGAGCCTGTTCGTCGAGCGCGTCTGGGCGCCGCGCCGGCTGCGCCCGGACCGCAATGAGCTGGCGGCGGCCGTCGCGGCGCTGAGGGGCGCCAAGAAGCCGCTGGTGATCGCCGGCGGCGGCGTCCTCTACTCGCAGGCTTCCGGCGAACTGGCGAAACTGGTGCAGGGCGCCGGCATTCCCGTCTGCGAGACGCAAGGCGGCAAATCTTCGCTGCCCGACGATCATCCGCTCAACATGGCCGCCGTCGGCGTCACCGGCACCTCCGCCGCCAACCGGCTGGCGGAGGAGGCTGATGTCGTGCTTGCTGTCGGCACACGCCTGCAGGACTTCACCACCGGCTCCTGGGCGCTGTTCAAGAATGCCGGCCGCACCATCATCGGGCTCAATACCCAGGTCTTCGACGCAGGCAAGCACTGGGCGCTGCCGCTGGTCGCAGATGCGGCCGAAGGGCTTTCCGAACTGAGTGCCGCGCTGAAGGGCTGGAAGGCGCCGAGCGCCTGGACTGACAATGCCCTGAAAGGCAAGACGGAGTGGCAGGCCGCCGCCGCCAAGGTAACGGCCTCGACCAACGTGGCCTATCCGTCCGACGCGCAGGTGATCGGCGCTGTCCAGCGCGCCATGGGTTCTGGGGTCACCTTGCTGCATGCCGCCGGCGGCTTGCCGGGCGAGTTGCACAAGCTCTGGCAGGCAGGCGCGCCGGGCTCCTACCACGCCGAATACGGCTTCTCGACCATGGGCTACGAGATCGCCGGGGGCCTCGGCGTGAAGATGGCGAAGCCCGACCAGGAGGTAGTCGTCATGGTCGGCGACGGCTCCTATTTGATGCTCAATTCCGAGATCGCCACCTCGGTGATGCTTGGCCTAAAGCTCACCATCGTGCTCCTCGACAATCGGGGCTTCGGCTGCATCAACCGGCTGCAGATGGCGACCGGCGGCGCCAACTTCAACAATCTGCTCAAGGACGCGCGCCACGAGGTGGTGCCCGATGTCGACTTCGCCGCGCATGCGGCAAGCCTAGGTGCCGTCGCCGAGAAGGTGGCGTCGATCGCCGAACTGGAAACGGCGTTGGCCAAGGCGAAGAAGAACGACAAGACCACCGTGCTGGTCATTGACACCGATCCGCTGGTCTCGACCGAGGCCGGCGGCCATTGGTGGGATGTCGCCGTGCCGCAGGTCTCGTCGAGACCGCAGGTCAATGCCGCGCGCAAGAAATATGAGGAAGCCGTGGGCAGCCGCCAGGGCTGAACCGGCCTCACAACGAACCGACATTGGAGTGACGACTTGAAAGCCAAACTGGGCATGTCCCCCATCGCGTGGTGGAACGACGATCTCGTGGAGCTGAGCGATGATGTGTCGCTGGAGGAATGCCTGCGCCAGTCGCGCTCGGCCGGCTTCACCGGCATGGAGATGGGCCGCCGCTTCCCCAACGACCCGAAGGTGATGCTGCCGATCTTGAAGGAGGCGGACGTGACGCTTTGCGGCGGCTGGTTCTCCGGCACGCTGGTCGACGAGCATTTGGCGAAGAACAAGGACCGCATCCAGCCGATGATCGACCTGTTCAAGGCGGTCGACGCGCCCTGCATCGTCTATGGCGAGGTCGGCCGCTCCATCCAGGGCGACCGCTCCAAGCCTCTGGCCACCAAGCCGAAGCTTTCAGACGACGAGATGAGGGCCTATGGCCGGCGCGTCACCGAATTCGGCGAATGGTGCGCCGAGCAGGGCATGCCGCTTTCCTACCACCACCACATGGCGGCGGTGGTCGAGACCGAGCCGGAGCTCGACGCCTTCATGCGCAACTCCGGTGAAGGCATTCCGCTTTTGCTCGACGCTGGCCATCTCGCATTCGCTGGCGGCGACGTGCTGCGCGCCATCGACAAACACCACAAGCGCATCAACCACGTCCATGTGAAGGATGTCCGCATGGGTGTGATCGACGGGTTGAACCGCTCGAAACAGTCCTTCCTCGATGCCGTGGCGCTCGGCGCCTTCACCGTGCCGGGCGACGGCTCGCTCGACTTCGGCGCCATCGTCCAGCGCTTCGCCGACTACGGCTATGAAGGCTGGTTCGTGGTCGAGGCCGAGCAGGACCCGAAGAAGAACCCGCCGATCAGGATGGCTCAGGTCGGCCATAAGGAGCTGATGCGGGTGATGACGGCTGCAGGCTACACGGTGGAGACGCAAGGCTTTCCGGCCTGAACAGTGGATTAGTCGAGGCGCCCGGTCTATCTGGTGCGCTTGGGCAAAATCCTGGATTGGCGTGATGAAAGACTATGAGCACCCCTTCTTCCGGCCACTTTGGCGCCGCATCGCCGTCGTGGCGGTCTGCCTTGTTTGGTCGGTGATCGAGTTTGCGTCCGGCACGCCGTTCTGGGGCGTCATCGCGCTCGGCTTCGCCGGCTACGCCGTGTGGCAGTTTTTCTATCTCTACAGGCCGGCCGAGGAGACGAAGCCTCCGGCCGAGCCGAAGGAATGATCCAAAGGAGGCCAGCATGTCGAAACTTCTCGTCAAGGCCGACAAGGGCCATGGCCACGTCGCCCACGTCACGCCACAGAGCGCCGGCTGGACCTATGTCGGCTTCGATCTGCATCGGCTTCGTCCCGGCGAGACGGCGTCCGGCAAGACGGGCGAGCGCGAGGTCTGCCTGGTCTTCGTCACCGGCAAGGGCAAGGCGTCGGCCGGCGGCAAGGATCTCGGCCTGCTGGGCGAGCGCATGTCGCCCTTCGAAGGCAAGCCCTGGTCGGTCTATGTGCCGCAAGGCGCCGACTGGTCGGTGACCGCCGACACCGAGCTGGAGCTCGCCGTCTGCTCGGCGCCCGGTCTTGGCGGCGGACTGCCGGTGCGCGTCATCGGACCGGACGATCTCGGCCAGGAAGTGCGCGGCAAGGGCACCAACACGCGCTACGTCACCAACATCCTGCCCGAGGGCAAGCCGGCGGATTCGCTGCTGGTGGTCGAGGTCATCACGCCCGGCGGCCATACCTCCAGCTATCCGCCGCACAAGCACGACCAGGATAATTTGCCGGCCGAATCCTATCTCGAGGAGACCTATTACCACCGCCTCAACCCGCCGCAGGGCTTTGCCTTCCAGCGCGTCTACACCGATGCCGACCGCAACGGCGTGCGCGAGCTGGACGAGGCGATGGCGATCGAGGACGGCGATGTCGTGCTGGTGCCGAAGGGCTACCACCCCTGCGCGGCCTGCCACGGCTACGACCTCTATTACCTCAACGTCATGGCCGGACCGAAGCGGACGTGGAAATTCCACAACGCGGCCGAGCACGAATGGCTGATGAAGGCCTGACCGGCGGATTGGTCCAGTCCGGAAAAATCGTCGGCTAACGCGCTCTGTGCTGGACTTGCCTTCGAAAACCCATGAAGCTTCGTCAATCCGTCATGGAAATCACCTATGGCAGCGGTTCCGCTGCATGTCGCCGCAAGCGCTCCGGCGTTTTTGGGTCCACGACTTGCCGAAACAATGACTTGAAGCGCGTCGCATGATCCTTCGGGGCGCAGCGCGCTTGACGAGGAACGCCGATGCGCTACGCCATCTACTACACCCCCGGGCAGGACGAGCAGCTGGCGCGCATTGCCGCCAACTGGCTGGGCCGCGACCCGTTCGGCACGGCGACGCGGCCGGTGGAGGCCGTGGGCGATCTGTCGGCCGCGGAAGTCGCCTTCCACACCGCCTCCGCCAGGCGTTACGGGTTCCATGCCACGCTGAAGGCGCCGTTCCGGCTGGCGCCAAACGAGACGGAAGCCTCGCTGCGCGCCGCGCTCGACAGTTTCGCCGAGGCGACGCCGCCGGTCGTTATTCCGCGCCTGGTCGTCGGCCAGATCGACGGCTTCTTCGCGCTGGTGCCGGAAACGCAGTTCGCGCCGCTCAACGATTTCGCCGGCGAGGTGGTGCGCGCCTTCGATCGATTCCGCGCGCCGCTGACCGAGGCCGAGATCGAGCGCCGCAGCCCCGATGCGCTGAAGCCGGACGAGTTCCGCAACCTCTGCCAGTGGGGCTATCCTTACGTCTTCGACACGTTCCGCTTCCACATGACGCTGTCGGGGCGCGTCGGACCGGAGGAAAGCCCACGGCTGCGCGCGGCGATAGACGGCCTGTTTTCAGATGTGCTGCGGCAGCCGGTGCCGGTGGATGCGCTGACATTGTTCGTCGAAAGCGAGCCCGGCGCCCCGTTCATGGTGCTTTCCCACCATGCGCTTGGCCGCAGCCCGGCCCGCAAAACCGCCTAGGGCGGATCAGCGGAAACGCTGAACCGCCCTGTCTTTAGTTTTTACGCAATTCCGGATGGAAAACCGCAAAGCACTTTTCCTGGAACTGCTCTGATTTGATCGCCGACCGTTCGAGATAGGACCGCCCGAGATGACCGCCGAAACCGTTCTCACCAATGCCCGCATCGTGCTGCCCGACGAAATCGTCGAGGGCTCGCTTCTGTTGCGCGACGGCCTGATTGCCGCCATAGAGCCGGGGGCCGCCCGCGCCGGCGAGGACATGGGCGGAGACTACATCATCCCGGGTCTTGTCGAGCTGCACACCGACCATCTCGAGGGCCATTACGCGCCGCGCCCGAAAGTGCGCTGGAACCCGATCGCCGCCGTGCTTGCCCATGATGCCCAGGTCGCGACGGCCGGCATCACCACCGTGCTCGACGCCTTGCGCGTCGGCATGGACGAGGACGCCGACCTGAAGTCCGACGACGTGCGCAAGCTGGCCGACGCGATCGAGGACAGCGTGCGCCAGGATCGGCTCAGGGCCGACCATTTCATCCACCTGCGCTGCGAGGTTTCCGCACCCGATTGCCTCGAGGCCTTCGCCAATTTCGAGACCGACGAGCGGGTGAAGCTCGCCTCGCTGATGGACCATGCGCCTGGACAGCGCCAGTTCGTCAATCTTGAGACTTATGCCTATTACTACCAGCGCAAGCTGAAGCTGACCGACCGCGATTTCCAGAAATTCTGCGAGAAGCGGATGGCGGAATCGGCCCGCAATTCCGGTCCGAACCGTGTCTTCATCTCGGCCGCCTGCCATGGGCGCGGCATCGTGCTGGCGAGCCACGACGATGCAACCGCCGGCCATGTCGACGAAGCGGTCGAGCAGGGCGTGCGCGTCGCCGAGTTCCCGACGACGGAAGAAGCGGCCAAGGCCTCGAAGGCGGCGGGCCTCGGCGTGCTGATGGGCGCGCCGAACGTCATGCGCGGCGCCTCGCATTCCGGCAATGTCTCGGCGCGCACGCTTGCCGCCGACGGCCTGCTCGACATCCTGTCCTCAGACTACATCCCCTTCAGCCTGATCCAGTCGGCCTTCTTCCTCGGTGATGTCGTCGAAGGGATTTCGCTGCCGCAAGCGGTCGCCATGGTGTCGAAGAACCCGGCCGAGGCGGTCGGCCTCACCGACCGCGGCGTTATCGAGCCGGGCCGCCGTGCCGACCTCGTGCGCGTGCGCGTGGACGACCATGTGCCGGTCGTGCGCACGGTGTGGCGCCAGGGCAGCCGGGTCGCATGATGGTCTCGGCCCTCATCGAGCGCGAGCTGGCCGAGAGCCTGCCGATCCGCCACGGCGTCTTCGTCGCGGTGGTCGGCCCGAGCGGTGCCGGCAAGGATACGCTGATCAGCTACGCCAAGGCGCGCTTTGCCGGCGAGACGCGGCTGGAATTCGTGCGCCGCGTCATCACCAGGCCGAGCGATACGGCAAGCGAGGATCACGACACGCTGGCCGATGCCGCCTTCGCCGAAGCGGAGGCCGACGGCGCCTTCTCGTTGTGCTGGGATGCGCATGGCCTGCGCTACGGCCTGCCGGCCGATGTCGACTGGGCCGTGGCGAACGGCCATGTGGCGGTCGCCAACGTGTCCCGCGCGGTCATCCCGGCGCTGCGCGAGCGCTACGCCAATCTGGCCGTTGTCGAGATCACGGCGGCGCCGGAGATCCTCGCCGAGCGGCTGGCCGCGCGCGGCCGCGAATCGCGTGGCGAGGTGCTTGTCCGCCTGGCGCGCAGCACCAGCGTCAAGCTGACGGGATCGGACGTGACCTCGATCGACAACAGCGGCGACAAGGAAATCGCCGGCGAACGCTTCGCCGAGGTGCTGCGCAAGGCGATGGCGTTTTCCGATCTCTCGGACATGATCTAGCGCCTTGCCCTTCTCCCCTTGTGGGAGAAGGTGGCTCGGTGCGCAGCGCCGAGACGGATGAGGGGTGTTGGAAGGAGCGCTACGATGACGAAATGGGCGCTGGAAGCATCCTATTCTTCAGTGCCTCGTTTCTTCCAGCACCCCTCATCCGGCCGCTTCGCGGCCACCTTCTCCCACAAGGGGAGAAGGTGAGGCAGCGCTTCACTTGCTGAAGTTGGCGATGAACTGCTTGAACTGCGGCGTCGGCGGCCTGGCGAACATTTCTTTCGGCTCGCCCACCGAATCCACCTCGCCTTTGTGCAGGAACATCACCTTGCTCGAGACGTCGCGGGCAAAACCCATTTCGTGGGTGACGACCAGCATGGTGCGTCCTTCTTCGGCGAGCGAGCGCATGACGCGCAGCACCTCGCCGACCAATTCCGGATCGAGCGCGGAGGTCGGCTCGTCGAACAGCATCACCTTGGGGTTCATCGCCAGGGCGCGGGCGATTGCCGCGCGCTGCTGCTGGCCGCCCGACATGTGCGGCGGATAGTAGTTGCGGCGCTCCCATATGCCGACGCGCTTCAGCAGCGCCTCGGCCTGCTCCAGGCACTCGGCGCGCGGGCGCTTCAGCACATGCGTCGGCGCGGCGACGAGGTTTTCCAGCACCGTCATATGCGACCAGAGATTGAAGCTCTGGAAAACCATGGCGAGGTTGGCGCGGATCCGCTCCACCTGGCGGATATCGGCCGGCATCTGGTGACCGTCGCGCCCGCGCTTCATCTTGATGAGCTCGCCATCCACCCGCACTTCGCCCGAATCCGGGGTCTCCAGGAGATTGATACAGCGCAGCATCGTGCTCTTGCCGGAGCCCGAGGAGCCGAGGATCGAGATGACATCGCCCTTGTGCGCTTCGAGCGAGATGCCCTTGAGCACCTCATGATCGCCAAAGCATTTGCGCAGGTCCTTGACGCTGATCGCGGGCGTCTCGTCAGAGGACGGCGCCGCTTTCGCAGCAGCGGCGACATTTGCCGACATCACAACACCTCCGGGACGGGTTTGGCCAGCTGGTTCTGCTCGGGCGGGGGACGCAGATGCGGCGAAAGCCGATATTCGACCCAGGCAAACAGCCGGGCGATCGACAGGTTGAGCAGCAGGTAGATCACGCCGGCGCAGGTCAGCACCTCGATCGGCCGGAACGTGTCGTGCTGGATCTTCTGCGCCGTTCCCATCATCTCCATGATGGTGACCACGGAGGCGAGCGCGGTCGCCTTGGTCATCAGGATGATCTCGGTCGAATAGGCCGGCAAGGCGAGCCGCAGCGCGATCGGCAGCGTGACGAGGCGAAAACGGGTGAAGGCCGACATGCCGAACGCCTTGGCCGCCTCGATCTGGCCGACCGGCACCGCCCGCAGTGCGCCGCGGAAAATCTCGCTCTCATAGGCGGCTGTGTTCAAGGCCATGGCGACGATCGTGCAATACATCGGATCGCGCAGGATCGGCCACAGGATCGGGCTGTGGCGGACGAAATCGAACTGCGAGAGCCCGAAATAGATCAGGTAGAGCTGCACCAAGAGCGGCGAGCCGCGGAAGACGAAGACATAGGCGCGGGTGAAATATTCGCCCAATTTGTAGCCGGAAGCCCGCAGCCAGGTCAGGCCGGTGGCGATGACGAGCCCGAAGGCGATGCCGAAGAACCAGATCTCGAGCGTCAGCGGCAGCGCCTTGAGCACGCTCCATATGGTCGAAAGATAGAAATCAAACTCCACCGCCACCTCTCACTTCGGCCGCGTGAAACTGCGCGAGGTGTAGCGCTCGGCCCGGTCGAAGATCGGCGTCGAGATCGACGTCATCACCAAGTAAAGGATGCCGGCGAGCGTGTAGAAAAGCAGCGAGTGATGCGTCGAGCGCGCGGCCTTGTTGGCCGTGAGCATCAGCTCGGCGACGCCGGTGACCGAGATCAGCGCCGAATCCTTGATGGTCAACTGCCAGACATTGCCCAGCCCCGGCACCGCGAGGCGCAGGACCTGCGGCATGATCACGAGGCGAAACCGCAGCCAGGCCGACATGCCGTAGGCGCGGGCCGCTTCCAGCTCGCCGCGGTGAATGGCCAGGAACGACCCGCGAAAAACCTCGGCCTGGTAAGCGCCGGAAATGATGCCGACCGCAAGCACGCCGCCCAGGAAGCTCGGCATGTTCAAAATGTCGGTCGAGCCGATCGATCCGGTCGACCTCGCCACGCCGGTCAGAACCTGGGTGCCGCCATAGTAGAATAGGTAGATAATCAAAAGTTCCGGTTCGCCGCGGAAGACGGTGGTGTAGCTCTCGCCGATAAATCTCAATCCGCCGCGATGCGAAAGCTTGGCAGCCGCCACCAGCGACCCAAGCGTGGCGCCAATCAGCATCGATACGACGGTGACGGCCAGCGTCCAGCCGATGCCCCAGAGCAGTTGCACGCCCCAGCCGGCGGCCAGCAGCTCATAGGCCGTCGATGCCTGGTCCTTGAGATCGTTGAGAAACTCCACTTACGGCTCCTGCGGGCGCCGAGATAGGCATCGACGGTTGCCTGCCTTGATGCGTGTCGTTCGCCCAAAACCGCTCTGCTTTTTGGGCAACAAGCACTCAATGCAAAACGGGAGCAGCCTTGGCTGCTCCCGTTGCGACATTACTTGGTAATGTCGATCTTGAACCACTGCATGGAGTATTTCGACACCGAGCCGTCGTCGAGCGCGGCCTTGAGGGCCTTGTTGTAGATGTCCTGCAGGTCCTTGTCGGTCTTGCGGAAGGCGGCGCCGATGCCCGGTCCGAGGATCGGACCGCCCTTGAATTGCGGCCCGACGAATTCGAGGTCCTTGGCATCGGGCTTGGCCAGCGTGCCGAGGAAATAGGTGGTGTCGGCGAAGGCCACGTCGATGCGGCCCGCCATCAGGTCGAGGTCGTGCTCGTCGGTGGTCTTGTATTCATGGACGTTGGCGACGTCCTTGAGATATTTGTCGGCAAAGGTTGCCTCCGTGGTCGACACCTGCAGCCCGATATTCTTGCCGGTGAGTTCCTTGCGCAGCGTGTCGAGCGCCGCCTTGGATTCGGCGTCGTCCTTCGACAGATCGATCATCTTGCCTTTGTTGGACAGGTTGGCCAGCGGGCCGTTCTTGTCGGCCAGGAAAGCCACCGGCGAAGAGGCATAGGGGATCGAGAAGTCAATAGTCTTCATGCGTTCCTCGGTGATCGACATGCCGTCCATGACGATGTCGAACTTGCCCGCCGTGAGGCCGGGAATGACGCCGTCCCAATCCTGAGCGACGATCTTGCATTCGAGCTTCGCGCGGGCGCAGACGTCGTTGAGGATGTCCACCTCGAACCCGACGATCTTGCCGCTGGCATCCGTCTGATTCCAGGGAGCGTAGGAGCCCTCCATGGCAACGGTGACGGTCTTCCAGTCCTTGGCCATCGCCGGGGTCGAGCAGGTCAACGCCAGCGCGGCGAGCGCGATCCAACGTGATGATGTCACGGTACTTTCTCCCAATTTTGTTCTTGGAACCCTCGGATACAATTTGCTTAGCCCAGCCCCGATTCTGCGACAAGGGGCTGTTTTCCGCTTCACGCGTTGTTGCAGTTCGTCCACGAATCCGGACTTGCCCGGCGGTTCAACCGCGAGCATCGATCCAATCGGAGCCGGGACCGGGGCGTGGACGGAAGAGCGAGCTATTCCGCCGGCGCGCCGGCGACATTGCGGCGCGTCGCCTCGATCATCCGGCGCCGGGCGCGGAATACGCCCCATTGCTGGTCGACCAGGACGCCGATCAGGATCACGCCGCCCATCACCGCGAAGTTGAGCGATGAGGGAATGCCGAGCAGGTTGACGAGGTTCTGCAGCTCCTGCAGCAGCACGGTGCCGAGGACGACGCCGAACAGCGAGCCCTCGCCGCCGCGCAGCGAGAAGCCGCCCAGCACCGCCGCGGCGATGGCATAGAGCTCGTAGAACTGGCCGTGGCTCGCCGGCGAGATCGAGCGCGTGTACATGGCGAAATAGATCGCCGACAGCGCGGTCAGCACGCCGCAGATGACATAGGCCGCGATGATCACCCGGCCCGTGCGGATGCCGGAATATTTCGCCGCCTCCTCATTCTTGCCGATGGCGTAGAGATAGCGGCCGAACACCGAGCGGTGCAGCACCACCCACATGACGATGGCGATGACGATCAGCGCGATAAAGGAGTTCGGCAGCCCGTAGGAGCGCCCGGCGGTCAGGAATTCGAGCGTCGGGAAATTCTGCCCGAAGGCGAAGCCCGCCGTGCCGTCGGCGGTGTAGAAGCGCGCCACGCCGCGATAGATGAGCAAGCCGCACAGCGTCACCACGAAGGGCTGCAATTTGAGCCTTGTGATCAGCCAGCCATGCACGAAGCCGATGACCGCGCCGAGCATGATGATGACCACGAAGGCCAGCGGCCAGTCCAACTCGCGCACCGCGATGAAATCGATGAACAGCGTGCCGAGCAGCGCGATCAGGGAGCCGACCGACAATTCGATGCCGCCGGTGATGATGACGAAGGCCTGGCCGATCGAGAGGATACCGAATAGCGCGACAAGGTTGGAGGTGTTGGCGAGGTTGATCGCCGACAGGAAGCGCGGATTGATGGCCGTCACCACCGCACCGACCACAAGGATCAGGATCAGCAGGCCGAGATCCTTCTTGCTCATTGCACTCCTCCCGCCGCTTGCAGCAATTTCGGCTTCTTGCCGACCGCCAGCAAGAGCACGTTCTCCTGGCTGAAATCTTGCTTGTCGAGAATGCCGGAGAGCTGCCCCTCATGCATGACCGCGATGCGGTCCGACACGCCGATCACCTCCTCCATGTCGCTGGAGATCATCAGCACGGCGACGCCGGCATCGGCCAGCGCCCGCATCAGTCCGTAGATCTCGGCCTTGGCGCCGATGTCGATGCCACGCGTCGGCTCGTCCAAGATCATCACCTTGGGGTTCATGGCCAGCCATTTGGCCAGGACCACCTTCTGCTGATTGCCGCCCGACAGCGTGCCGGTGCGGGTGAGCACCGACGGCGCCTTGATGCCGAGGTTCTTCTTCTGCTTTTCGGCCGTCGCGAGCTCGGCGCCGGTCGAGACCAGCGAGCGCCTGGCATGCGCCGGCAGGTTGGGCAGCGATATGTTCTGCGCGATCGAAAGGTCGAGCAGTATGCCGGTCAGCTTGCGGTCTTCCGGCACGAGGAAGATGCCGTTCGCCACCGCGTCGGCGGCCGATGTTACATTCAGCGGCTTGCCGTCGAGCGTGACCCTGCCGGCCAACCGTTCGTCGATGCCGAACAGGACGCGGGCGAGCTCCGTGCGGCCGGAGCCGACAAGGCCCGCGAGGCCGAGGATCTCTGCCCGCCTCAATTCGATGCTAACCGGCCGGTCCGGATAGGTGCTGGTGCGGATCGCTTCGGCAGCCAGCGCCACGCTGCCCGGCGCGCGGGCGGCTTCGCCGGCCTTCTCGCGTTCCTTCAGCATGCGGCCGATCATCAGCCTGACCATCTCGTCGTGGTTGATCTGGCTCTTCGCCAGCGTGCCGGCCAGCGTGCCGTCGCGCAGCACCACGACGCGGTCGGCGACGCGCTCGATCTCATGCAGCCGGTGCGAGATGAAGATGACGCTGATGCCTTCCGCCTTCAGCCCCTTGATGACGTCAAGCAGCTTTTCGGTCTCGGCGATCGGCAGGCTGGAGGTCGGTTCGTCGAGGATGACAAGGCGGGCCTTGATCGACAACGCCTTGGCGATCTCGACCATCTGCTGCTGGGCAAGCGACAGCGACGCCACCGGGGTGTCGGCCGAGAAATTGGCGCCGACGCGCTTCAAGAGCGGCGCCACCATGTCGCGCAATTTCGCGCGGTCGACCAGCCTCAGCGGACCGGCGCGCAGCGGCTCGCGGCCGAAGAAGATGTTGGCAGCGACATCGAGATTTTCGAAGAGGTTGAGCTCCTGGTGCACGAAGGCGATGCCGGAGCCGATGCTTTGCTCGACGGTCAGCCCGTCATGTGCTGCGCCATCGACGGTGATGGTGCCGCTGTCGGGCCGCGTTACGCCGCCGAGAATTTTCATCAGCGTCGATTTGCCGGCGCCGTTTTCGCCGACAAGGCCGATGACCTCGCCGGGCCTCACTTCCATAGAGAACCTGTCCAGCGCGACAACGCCCGGATAGGTCTTGCGCACGGCGTCCAGGCTCAGGAACGGAGCCGTGATCGGCTGGGTGGTGTCGGTAGAGGTCATCGCGCCTAAGTTTACCGCACGGGGCAAAAGCCGGTGGCCACAGACTGACGGGCCTTGGCCGGCCCGTCAATACGAACGCCGGCTCAAGGCGGGACGCTTGAGCCGGCGCGACTGTTTTGGGCTTATTTGCCCTGCATCGCCTTCAGGTTGGCGGCGTAGGCGTCGACGTCATCCTTGCCGATGATCTTGGTCGGGATGATGATCAGGTGGTTCTCCGGGATGCCCGACTTGTCGCCCTTGAGGTAGGCGGCCATCAGCTTCATGCCCTGATAGGCCCATTCGAAGGGCTGCTGCACCACGGTGGCGGCGACGGTGCCTTCCTTGACGCCGCCCAGCGTGATCGGATCGTCGTCGAAGCCGACGACGGTGATCTGGCCGAGCTTGCCGGCGTCGCGCAGCGCTTCATAGATGCGTGGCGTGTTGTAGGAGTAGAAGCCGACCATGCAGGTGATGTCGGGGCTGGCGACCAGCGCGTCCTCGACATTCTTCTTGGCGCGCGCCTGATCGATGTCGTCGCCGCGCACGTCGACCAGCTCGATCTTGCTGCCGGCGAGCCCGTCCTTCATGCCCTGGATGCGCTCCTTGGCGTTGTCGGCACCGAGCAGGCCGACGAAGCCCAGGCACTTGCCGCCGTTCGGCATCGCCTTCTTGGCGATCTCGGCCGCCTGCTTGCCGGCATCGACGTTGGAGGAGCCGATATAGGCGACGCGCTTGGTCTGCGGTGCATCGGAGTCGGTGGTGAACAGCGCGGTTTCCGACGCGATCTTGTTCAGCCCTTCGGTCGAGGTCTTGGGATCGACGGCCGAGACCATGATGCCCTTGACGCCGGCCGTCACCAGATCGTCCATCAGCCGCTGCTGGATGGCGACCGAGGACTGTTCCGGATATTTCAGCTCGAGATTATAATCGGGCAATTCGCCCTGCGCCTTCTTCACGCCGGCTTCCGCCGCCTTCCAGAAGTCCGACGCGCCGTTGACGACGAAGGCCAGCGTCGGCTTGTCGTCCGCCCGGGCTACCGCCGTGGCTGCAAGCCCGATGAGCAGGGCCGCCGCGGCGACAGATGCATTACGGATCATGGATTTCATAGTTCAACCTCCCTTGTAGAACTTGCCTTGTAGAGCTCGTCGCCGATGTCTCGGCTGCGGCCCGGACAACCCTCCTCCTCAAGGGTGCGGCGCAAAGATCCGCCGACTTAAGAACGGTGCCGATCCGGCCGCGGTTGAGACACTAGACACTCATGCGGCGTTCGTAAATAGTCCGATTTGTCTGACATTTTCGTGAGGATGGACGCAAGCCCCGGATCGGCGATGCCGCCGTTTCGAGCGAGCGTCCTTCCGCACCTGACGCCACCGAACGGAAGCCCGGACGGTCACGACGAGTTGACAGTAGAACGCTAACGGCTATTAGTAAAGAGTATTAGCTATGAGGCCAGGCGCGCGCTCTCGAGCGGAGGAGACGCTGAGCGAAGAACGCGCTGGAGTGTGAAGAGCGAGGGCGGCAAGGCTCGCAGCCGCGCGGAAAATACCCGGATTCGTCAGCATTATTGACCTTGTCCGACTGGTTTCGTCGCGACGCGGCGCCGCCAGCGATTTGCATGTTGCGTCTGCTAATATATATTAGTCAGCTGCAAGCTCGATGAACGCACCGGCCCGACCATCTTGCCGCTGTCGTCGGCCTTTGCTTTAGAGCCGGCTGGGTTTGGGAAACGATCATGAGCGAACCGACGGAACTCAGCGATTCTCCCGGGGCTTCCAGGCGCCGCAAGCCGTCGGCCAAGCCCAAGGGGCGCGTCACCATGACCGACATTGCACGCGCCGCCGGCTGCTCGCAGGCGACGGTATCGTTCGTGCTCAACAACTCGCCCGGCATCAGGCTGTCGCAGCAAACCCGCGACCGGGTGATCGAGGCGGCGCGGGCGCTGGGCTATGCGCCGCCGGTCTTTTCGGCGCTCCGACCGCCGGTGACGCCGTTCGAGGGCCTCGACGGCGTCATCGGCTTCGCGGTCGACCAGCTCGCCACCAGCCCGGAGGCGGTGGTCGCCATCGAGGGCGCGCGACAGGCCTCGTGGAATGCCGGCAACGTGCTTCTGGTGGCGCAGACCATGGGCGACGCGGTGATGGAGCCGCGCGCCGTCCAGGCGCTGACGCGGCGCGGCATCTCGGCGCTGATCTACATGACCATCTTCACCCGCGAGATCGCGGCGCCGGATTTCCTCTACAGCCTCGACATCCCGGTCATCCTGCTCAACTGCTACACCGCCGATTATGCCTTCCCGGCCGTGGTTCCCTCCGAGATCGCTGGCGGCCAGAGCGCGACAAGGCATCTGGTTGCGCACGGCCATCGCCGCATCGCCACCATCACCGGCGAACCGTGGATGCAGGCCGCGCAAGACCGGCTCAAGGGCTATCGCCGCGCTTTGGCCACTGCCGATATCCCGTTCGATCCCGAGCTGGTGGTCGAGGGCGACTGGTCGGCAAGCGCCGGCTATGCCGCGACGGTCAAGCTGCTCGGGCTCAAGGAGCGGCCGACCGCGATCTTCTGCCAGAACGACCGCACCGCGATCGGCTGCTACGAGGCGCTGAAGGAAGCCGGCCTGCATATCCCGCAGGACATTTCGGTGGTCGGCTATGACGACGAGGAGATCGCCCGCCATCTCTTCCCGCCGCTGACCACCTCCATCCTGCCGCATCTGGCGATGGGCCAATGGGCGATCGAGCAGCTCGAAACGCCGCCGACGCCAGGCCGCGGCCGCTATCCCATCACCAAGCTGGAATGCCCGCTGGTGGAAAGGGAGAGCGTGGGGAGCGTGCCCACACAATTGCGGTGACCCGGCCCTGAGACAGGCTTATGATAGGCGCGAGTGTGTCCCGTCCCGGACAGGAAAAAACGCTCATGTGGCCGAACCGCCGTTTATGCGATCTCTTGAAGATCGAGCATCCGATCATCCAGGCTCCGATGGCCGGCTCGGCGACGCCGCAGCTCGCCGCCGCGGTGAGCAATGCCGGTGGGCTCGGGTCGCTCGGCTGCGCATCGATGCTGCCGGATGGCCTGCGCAACGTTGCGCGCCAGATGCGCGCCTCGACCGAGCGTCCCTTCAACCTCAATTTCTTTGTTTTTCCCAGACCCGATACCAGCGACGCCGTGCTGAACGGGGTCATCGACAGGTTGCGGCCCTACTACGAGGAGCTGTCGCTCGACGAACCCTCGCGGAGGCTCCCGCCGATCGGACCGGGTTTCGACCAGGAAAAGCTTGAACTGCTGCTCGAGATCCGCCCGCCGGTCGTGAGCTTCCATTTCGGCATTCCGGATGCGGCTGCCGTCGGCAGGCTGAAGCAGGCCGGGATCGCGATCATCGGCACCGCGACGAATGTCGCCGAGGCGCGCAAGCTCGCCGACGGCGGGGCCGACGCAGTCATCGCCCAGGGCTGGGAGGCGGGCGGCCACCGGGGCTCGCATGTCCCCAATGGTCCCGGCGACGGCGTCGGCACGATGGCGCTGGTCCCCCAGGTCGTCGACGCCGTCGAACTGCCGGTCATTGCCGCGGGAGGCATCGCAGACGGCCGCGGCATAGCGGCGGCTTTCGCGCTTGGCGCCAGCGGCGTGCAGATCGGCACCGGCTTTTTGTCCTGCGACGAAGCCGGCACGGACGCACCGCGCCGCGCCCTGATCCGCGCCGCGAGCGACATGGACACGATGGTCACCGACGCCTTCACCGGCCGCGCGGCGCGGGCGAGACGCACCCGCTATGCCCTGGAGATGGAGGAGAGCAGGACGCCCCTTCCGGACTTCCCGCAAATGGTGGCGCTCAGCGCTCCGCTCGGCGACGCCGGCGCAAAGGGAGATTTCGCCTTTCATCTCTATGGCCAGGCGGCGGCGCTGAACAGGGAGCTTCCCGCGGACGAATTGATGCGGACGCTTGTGGCCGAAACAGGTGAGATATTCGAAGCCCTCTCGGCCGGCAAAACGACGCCTGCTTGAGCGAAGTCTCCGGTCGTTGGCGCTCCCGATAAGTCCCACCCAGATCGCAAAGATCAGCCGGCAAGCAGGGACGCCATACGGTTGCGATCGATGATGTTGGCGCTCGGCGGTAAGGGCTGACCATCCAGCTCGGCCAGTTTTGCCGCGATATGCGGACTGGCGACGACGTCCTGCGGCAGCGAAACGCACATGGCGATCTCGATCACGCCGCGAAACACGTCGGCATCCTCGCTTGCGGCGGCGAAAAGCCGGGCCATGACCGGATTCGGCGGCGGAACAGGAAGGCCGTCCGCCAGAGCGTTCATCTCCGCGATCCGGGCACGGTCGGCGGCGATCTGGTTGCGATAGAACGGGCCGACCTGGCGCTCGGTCTCGGCATCGTATTCTCGCGAGAACTCGGCAGGGTCTTCGATATGCCGGCGAGCGACGTTCCTGAGCACCTGCGCGTGCACAAGACCGACGCTCAAGCCCCGCCCGGCAGACGGATTGGTGCAGGCCCAGGCGTCGGCCACAGCCGCAAACCCGGTGACGACAGGCTGGCCGTCGACGACAAACCGCCGGTAGCGGTCGAGAACGCCCGCCATCAGCAGGACATGTGTGATCGGCTCGCCGTCAAGCCAGTGGGCCTGCATGGGACAGGCCATGACGACACGGTGGAACGTAGCCGTATCGCGCAAAGCCCGCATGGCCTTGTTTCTCGCGGAAGTGAACAGGGTGACCGACCAGGTGTCGTTGTCGCCGTCCAGCGTGAGAATGGAGAACATCCCCATCGGAGTGAGCAGGCGGCCCTTTCGGCGCGGCCGCTGCTTGCCCGTGAAGTAGCGGGTGAAATAGACGAAATTGCTGTCCTCGGCTTCCTCGCTCGGGCTGCGGCCTCCTGCCGCGACGATCCATTCGCAGGCAGGGCTTCGCCGCCCCATCGCGTCGATCACCAGATCGGCGCGGATTTCTTCGCCGGAGGTTGCACGAACGCCCGCAATATGCGGCACGCCGGGAATGGCCGACGCGCCCGTGATCAGCTCGCGAATCTTGGTCCCCCGCCGGATCGTCACATTGGGCGCCGCTTGCGCCATCTCGGCCACGGCCCATTCGATCACCGGCCGCCGGCCGGTGACGAAGCGCATCGCTTCATCGCCCGGGCGGGGCGCCCTGTCCGTTATTGTCGGAGGCAACGATCGAGGGTCGAAAAAGTCCATCCAGACGCAGCCGGCGCGCAGCAATATATCCGTCAGCCCGGGCAGTTCCTGATCGGCGACCATCCGAAAACGCGAGCTGAGGTTGTGAGGCTGCCTGAATTGCGCGACGCCGGGGCGCTCCCAGTCCCATCCTTGAACGGAACTCGAAGGCTGATCCGCCGGATCGGCCTCGAGGACCGTCACGTCATGACCGTCGCGGCCAAGCATGGCCGCCGTGCACAACCCGATTACGCCTCCACCGCAAATCAGGATCTTACTCACCCCGTCCCCCAATGTCCGCGAGGGTCGGGCACTATATTAGCTTCTGTACACGTTCGCGGCAACGTGCCGGACCGGCCAGCGCCGACCCGCTCCACGCTTGCGTGCGATCACGCTGCTTTCGTCGCTTGGCATGGCTTCCGCGCAGGTCTAGGCTGGGAACCAGCGAAGGGAGGGCGGGATGACATCAAGCTTCACCGTTCACGCCGCGTCCGGCTATGAGCAGCTGATGGGCCGCTGGAGCAAGAGACTCGCGCCGCTGTTTATCGATTTCGCCGGTCTGGCCGGCGGCGAAAAAATCCTAGATGTCGGCTGCGGCACCGGCAGCCTGACCTTCGAACTGGCGAAATCGGCCGATCTTGCCGAGATCCAGGCCATCGACTTCTCGCCGGTTTTCGTCGCGGCGGCGAAGGAGAGGAACACCGATCCGCGCGTCACCATCAGCCAAGCGGACGCCACCGCGCTGCCTTTCACGGACAATGCGTTCGACCGGGCGCTGGCGCTGCTGGTGCTGCACTTCGTGCCGGAGGCCGGCAAGGCGGTGGCTGAGATGCGCCGCGTCGTGCGGCCGGGCGGCGTGGTCGCGGCCGTTGTCTGGGACCATTACGGCGGCATGACCGGCATGCGCATGATGATCGACACCGTCGCGGCGCTCAGCGAAAGCGGGCGCCAGATGCGGAGCCGCTATTGCTTCCAGCCGATGATGCAGCCGGGCGAGATGAAGCGGACTTTCGTCGAGCAGGGTCTCGCCGACGTTACCGAGACTGAGCTGATGATCCGCATGGACTATGCGGATTTCGACGATTTCTGGGCGCCGATCGGCGCCGGCGAAGGCCCTCTCGGCAAATACATGACCACGCTGGATGCGGCCGAGCGGGAGCGCGTCGAGGCCGCCGTGCGCGATGCCTACCAGGCCGGCCGGCCCGATGGGCCGCGATCTTTCGCCAATGTCGCCTGGGCCTGTCGCGGCATCGTGCCTTGAAATCGCGCCGACCGCGCAGCGCTGCATCGCTAGGCCGGCGACGCCTCAGTTGCTGACGGCCGAGGTGTTGATCTCCCAGCCGTCGACCCAGACCTGCCGCAGCCGGTCGCCCTCGCCCTTGAACCACAGGCCCGCCGGCCGGCAGCCCTCGATGCGGTCGCTGCGGAAATTGCGGATGGCCTGGCGCAACTCGCACCAGGCGACGATATTGGCAGTCTCCGCATAATAGATCAGCGCGACCGGGCGGATGATGCGGTCGGTCGCCCGTCCCGCCTCGTCGCGATAGGAGAGGCTGAGCTTCTCCTCGTCGCGGATGGCGCGGCGGACCAGCGCAAGGTCGACGGCGGAAGCGGAGGGTGCGGCAAAACCCCAAGCATGCAGCGCATTGGCATCGAGCGTCTGCCGCAAGGGCGGCGGCACCGCGCCGGCGATCTTGGCGCCGACCCGCTTTGCTGCTTGCTTGAGCTCGTCGTCGCCGGTGCGTTCGAGCAGCGCCAAGGACAGCACGATCGCCTCCATCTCCTCGATGGAAAACATCAGCGGCGGCAGGTCGAAGCCAGGACGCAGTATGTAGCCGATGCCGCGCCCGCCCTCGATTGGCACGCGCATCGCCTGCAGGGCGGCGATGTCGCGGTAGACCGAGCGCACCGTCACTTCCAGTTGTCCGGCTATCGTCGCCGCGGTCACCGGCCTTCGGGCCAGACGCAGGATCTGGATGATCTCGAACAGGCGCGAGGCCTTGCGCATTTTTCCATCCGGCCGAAACGCAACTGACACATCCCCGTCAGTTGGGGTGACCTATAGGGCCGCCTAGCCGCTTGAAAAGCAACAGATTCCTTTTCCGCACTAGCGGCCGAAGCGATAGGCAACTGACATGAGCTATGCCGAAAACCTCTGGCTGTTCTTCGCGCTTCTGTTCGGCATCATCGCCGTTCCGGGTATGGACATGCTGTTCGTGCTGGCCAATGCGCTGACCGGCGGCAGCAACCGGGGCCTGGCGGCGACCGCCGGCATCATGCTCGGCGGCGCCGTGCACACGCTGAACGGCGCGATCGGTGTCGGGCTGCTCATGCATTTCGTGCCGATCCTCTTCACGCCGCTGCTGGTCGCCGGCGCTGCTTACATGGCCTATATTGGCATTTCGCTGATGCGCAGCTCGATCACCGTCGGCGATGACGGGCCCACGGGGAGCCGCTCGGCCTGGAAGGCGTTTCGTCAAGGCCTGGTGACCTGCCTGATCAATCCGAAAGCCTATCTCTTCATCCTCGCCGTCTATCCGCAATTCCTGAAGCCGGCTTACGGTCCGATCTGGATGCAGGCGACAATCATGGGATTGCTGACGGTCGCCACACAGGCGGCGATCTATGGCGGGCTCGCCGTCACCGCCGGGCGCAGCCGGAGTTTACTGGTCGATAATCCGGGCGCGACGATCCTTGCCGGACGGGCAGCGGGACTTTTGCTGTTCGCCGTCTCGATCTTCACAGCCTGGGAAGGGTTGAGGGCGGCGTGACCGCCGCCCTCTCCATTCGGCTTACGCCGCGCCCTGACGGCTGGCGAGCATTTCGCGCTTCACTGACCGGCGCCATTCGACGGCGCCGGCAAGGCCGTGCAGCACCGTCTCGGTGGTCGCCCAGTCGATGCAGCCATCGGTGATGCTTTGGCCGTAGGTGAGCGGCTTGCCGGACACGACGTCCTGCCGGCCGGCGACGAGATTGCTCTCGATCATGACGCCGATGATGCGCTCGTCACCGGAAGCGACCTGGCCCGCCACGTCATGCGCGACCTTCGGCTGGTTCTCCGGCTTCTTGGCGCTGTTGGCGTGGCTGACATCGATCATCAGCCGCGGCGCGACGCCGATGCGGCCGAGTTCGGCAGCGGCGGCATCGACGCTTGCGGCATCATAATTCGGCTGGATGCCGCCGCGCAGGATGACATGGCAATCCTCATTGCCGGTGGTCGCGGCAATGGCGCTGCGGCCGCCCTTGGTCACCGCCATGAAATGGTGCGGCTGCGCGGCGGACTTCACCGCTTCGCCGGCGATCCTCAGATTGCCGTCGGTGCCGTTCTTGAAGCCGACCGGGCAGGAGAGGCCCGAGGCCAGCTCGCGATGGATCTGGCTTTCGGTCGTGCGCGCGCCGATGGCGCCCCAGGCGACAAGGTCGGCGATATATTGCGGCGTCGTCATATCGAGGAACTCGGTCGCCGCCGGCAGGCCGAGATTGTTGACGGCCGACAACACGTTGCGCGCCATGCGCAAACCCTTGTCGATGTTGAAGCTGCCGTCGAGATCGGGATCGTTGATGAGCCCCTTCCAGCCGACCGTGGTGCGCGGCTTCTCAAAATAGACGCGCATGACGATCTCGAGCCGGTCGGCCAGGGTCTCGCGCAGCGCCGCCAGACGGCTGGCGTAGTCCACGGCGGCGACCGGATCGTGGATGGAACAAGGGCCGACGATGACTACCAGTCGATCATCGGCCCCCGTGAGGATGGAATGAATGGCGTTGCGCGAAGCGGCAACGGTGCGCGTCGCCGTGAGCGAGCGCGGTATCTCGCGCATCACCTCTTCCGGCGTGCTCAGGACTTTGAGTTCCTTGACCCGAAGGTCGTCTGTGGTGGTCAACACGGCTTCTGCTCCTGGTTAGGAGACCTGCCGGCTGAAACAAAAAAGCCGCCAGGTCTGGCGGCTTGTCGGATTTTGATCTGGAATTTTCAGATCGAGCGCAATCCTCCCGCCGCCAGCGAGCTGTAATAAAAGTACCAAAACGAGGCGGTCAGGTGGATCATGCGGCTCATATAATCGATGTGCGGGCGCTTGTCACTCTCTCATTCTCTGACGCAATTCCGGACGGAAAACCGCTTCACACTTTTCCTGGAATTGCTTACTCGCCGATCACGCCGGCAATGTTCTGGTCATAGTCGACCAGCGAACCCGTCATAACGCCGGCTTGAGGGCTCAGCATATAGGTGATCAGCCGGGCAAGCTGAGCGGGTTTCACCAACTGGCCCATGGGCTGTGCAGCCTCGGCCTTTTCCAGCCAGTCGTCCGGCGCGTCGTGCCACTTCTTCTGCACGATCGCCTCGCCTTCGGTGTCCATCCAGCCGGGCAGCACGGCATTGCAGCGGATGCGGTTCTTCCGGTAGGCGCTCGCGACATTTTTGGTCAGCGTCATCAGCGCGCCCTTGCTGGTCGAATAGGGCGTGAGGAAGGACTGGCCGGCATGCGCCGACATCGACAGCACGTTGACGATCGAGCCCGGCGCCTTGCGCTCCAGAAGATGCGCGACCAGGCCCTGCATCAGGAAGAAGGGGCCGCGTACATTGGTGTCGAATATCTGGTCGAAGAGCTCCTCGGTGGTCTCCACCAACGATCCCCGCGCGGACGTGGCGGCGGCATTGACCAGCGCGCTGAGCGTTCCGAAATGCTTAATCGCGGTCTCGACGGCGCGCTTGCAGTCGGCAACCTTGGCGACATCGGCGCTGATGAAGATCGCGTCGACGCCGTTCTTCTTGAGTGCTGCGACGGCCTTGTCGCCCTTCTCCTGTGAGCGGCCGATCAGCGCCAGCGCGCGACAGCCCTCGTCGGCCAAGGCTTCGGCGACCGCGAAGCCGATGCCCTGCGCACCGCCGGTGACGATGGCGCGCGTTTCTGAATTGCGACCGGCCAAACCGTTCATCGCTCTGCTCCTCTAATCGAGTTCAACGTTCAATCGATGCGGACGGTCTTGCCCGTCTTCGCCGACTGCAAGGCGGCGTCGGCCAGCCTCAGCGCAATCAATCCATCCTTGCCGCTCGGCGCCGCCTTCTTGCCCGCGGTTGCCGCGGCGATAAAGGACGCGATCTCGTTGGCGTAGGCGTCGATGTAGCGGGTCATGAAGAAATCGTGCAGCGGCGGACGGGTGTAGCCCTTGTCGTTGGCGAGCTCGATCGAAACCGGCCGCTGGTTTTCGGCCGCGACCATGCCCTTGGAGCCATGCACCTCGATGCGCTGATCGTAGCCATAGGTGGCGCGGCGCGAGTTGGAGATGACGGCCTGCTTGCCGGAGGCGGTTTCGAGAATGACGCTGACGGAGTCGAAATCGCCGGCTTCGCCGATTTTTTTATCCACGAGCACCGAGGCATGGGCGCTGACGGCAACAGGTTCTTCACCCAGCAGGAAGCGCGCCATGTCGAAGTCGTGGATGGTCATGTCGCGAAAAATGCCGCCGGAACGGGCGATGTAATCGAGCGGCGGAGCGCCCGGATCGCGGGACGTGATGGTGACCATCTCGACATCGCCGATGGCGCCGTCGTCGATCGCCTTGCGCACGGCGGCGAAATGCGGATCGAAGCGGCGGTTGAAGCCGACCATCAGCGTGGCATTGGTCTTCTCGACCACGGCCAGGCACTGCTCGACGCGCTTGACGTCGAGATCGATCGGCTTCTCGCAGAAGATCGCCTTGCCAGCCTTGGCGAAGCGCTCGATGAGGTCGGCATGGGTGTCGGTGGGGGTGCAGATGATGACGGCGTCGATGTCCTTCGCCTGCTCGATGGCGTCGATGGTGCGGACTTCAGCGCCATAGGCGGAGGCCAGCTCCGTCGCCGCCTTCTCAAAGGCGTCGGCCACGGCCACCAGCCTGGCCTGCGGGTTGGAGGCGACGGCGCGGGCATGCACCTTGCCGATACGGCCGGCGCCGAGAAGAGCGAAGCGGAGTGTCATGAAATGTCCTTCGAGGGGTGGGTTTGTAGGCATATCCGCACCTTCCGGCGCGGACGATTTGGTCTGGTCCCGTCGTGGCGCCAGTCAGGCGGCCTGGAGTTCGGCCTGTCCGGTCTTGGCGCCGGTGATGTAGGCGACGATGTCGTTGCCGTCGGTGTCCTGCTTGCGGAGATTGGCGACGATGCGGCCGCGGCGGAAGACGACGATGCGGTCGACCAGGTCAAACACCTGGCGCATGTTGTGGCTGACCAGGATCAGCGGCTCGCCGTTCTCCTTCAGCGTGCGGATGATGTTTTCGACCTGCGCGGTCTCCTGGACGCCGAGTGCGGCCGTCGGCTCGTCCATGATGATCAGCTTGGAGGCAAAGGTCGCCGTCCTGGCGATGGCCACGCACTGGCGCTGGCCGCCCGACATGTGGCGGATGGTGCTGGAGAGGTTCGGGATCTTCACCGCCGTGCGGACAAGTGCTGCCTCCGTGGCCTTGCGCATCGCCTTGCGGTCTAGGATCGAGAAGGGGCCGAGGTTGAACAGCACCTTCTCGCGGCCGAGGAACAGGTTCGACGGCACGTCGAGGTCGTCGGCCAGAGCGAGGTTCTGGAACACGGTCTCGATGCCGGCCTCGCGCGCCTCGATCGGGCCGGCGAAGTTCACTTCCTTGCCGTCGAACCAGATCTTGCCGCTAGTGCGCTGCTCCACGCCGGTGATCTGGCGCACGAAGGTCGACTTGCCGGCGCCGTTGTCGCCCATGATGGCGACATGCTCGCCCTTGCGCAGCTCGAAATTCGCCTCCTGCAGCGCGTGCACGCCGCCATAGTGCTTGGTGAGGTTTTCGGTCTTCAGGACGATGTCGGACATGGTCAAGCTCCTATCGCGCGGCGGCGCTGGCGCCATTGATCGAGAACGACCGCGCCGACGATGATCACCCCCTTGACCATCTCCTGATAATAGGCGTCGAGGCGCAGGAAGGTGAAGCCGGAAATGATGACGCCGAAGATCAGCGAGCCGATGACGGTGCCGATGATCGAGCCGCGGCCGCCCGACAGCGAGACGCCGCCGATGACCGCCATGGCGATGGCGTCGAGCTCGTACATGACGCCCATGCCGGCCTGGGCGGTGAGGTTCTTGGAGGACAGCACCACGGCGGCGATCGCGGCCAGTATGCCGGCGATCGCATAGACCAGCACCTTGTGGTTGGCGATCTTGATGCCGGACATGCGCGCGGCATCCTCGTTGGAGCCGATGGCATAGCAGTGCTTGCCGTATTTCGTGTAGGTCAGGATGAGCTGGAACAGGATCGCCAGCGAGATGAAGATGATGACGGGCATCAGGCCCTTGCCGATGGCGGCGAAACTGTCGGTCGGGAACGAGATCGGCTGGCCCTTCGACCACCATTTGGCGATGCCGCGGGCGGTGACCATCATGCCGAGCGTGGCGATGAAGGGCGGAATGCGGGTGTAGGCGATCAAAAGGCCATTGATCAGGCCGGCGATCAGGCCGCAGCCGATCGCGACCAGCAGCGGCACGATGACCGGCAGGTCGGTCCAGCCATAGTTGATGAACATCGCCTTGGGGTTGGGATTGCCGTTGACGGTCGCAACCTGGGCGAAACTCATGGCGATCATGGCGGTGGCGCCGACGATCGAGCCGGAGGACAGGTCGATGCCGCCGCAGATGATGACCTGGGTGACGCCGATGGCGATGATGCCGACGATCGAGACCTGCAGGATGATGATCTGCAGGCGCTGCTCGTTGAAGAGCCCGGAAACATTCTCGCGGGTGTTGAACAGGAAGCTGTCGCCGAGGAAGACGCGGCCGATCAGCTCGAAGGCGCCGACCAGGATGACCAGCGCCAGGAACACGTTGAACTCGGCCGGCCATGGGCGCTTCTTGGCGTCGTAGCTCAGCCCGCCAATGCCATGCGATGTCTGTGACACGTCTTCTTCCTCCGAATGACCGCGCCCGTTCTCCCGCCCGGCCGGGCGGGAGGGGAGAGGAGCGGCGCCGCTTGATCAGCAGCCGACTTCAGCCAGTCCGATGCGTCGCGGCACCACTCCGCGGTTGTCTTCGCGCAATTCCATGCCGAGACCGAGCACGGTTTCCCGGAATTGCGCGGGCGCGTCTCAGTTCTTCTTCAAGAACTTGTCGATGTTCGCCGGGGTGACGAGCTGGAACGGGATGTAGACCTTGTGTTCCACCTTTTCGCCCTTGGCGAGCTTCAGCGCGGCGTCGAGCGCGCCGGCGCCCTGGCCGGCCGCATCCTGGAAGACGGTTACGTCGAGATCGCCCGCCTGCATGGCGGCCAGCGCGTCCTGGGTGGCGTCGACGCCGCCGACGACCACCGACTTCATGTCGATATTGGCGGCCTTCATCGCCTGGATGGCGCCGATGGCGCTTTCGTCATTGTTGGCGATCACGCCGTCGAACGCCTTGCCCGACGACAGCCAGTTGGTCATCAGGTTCTGCGCCTCGTCGCGCTTCCAGTTCGAGGTCTGCTTGTCGATGATCTTGATGAAGTTGCAGTCCGGCGTGGCGATCACTTCGTCGATGTCCTTGGTACGCTGCACCGCGGCCTGGTTCGAGAGCTCGCCCATGATCACATAGACGTTGGCTTCCTTCTTGCCAGCTTCCTTGAACAGGCGGCAGACTTCCTTGGTCTCGAGCGTGCCGGATTCGGCCTCGTTCGAAGCGACGAAAGCCTGGTTGTCGGGGAGCTTGTCGACGTTGATCGGTTCGCGGTTGACATAGACCAGCGGAATCTTGGCCGCGGCGGCCGCGTCCGACATCGCCTGGGTGGCCGAGGTGTCGACCGGGTTGACGATGATGGCGTCGACGCCAGAGGCGGCGAAGTTCTTGATTTGGTCGAGCTGCTTGGCGACGTCGTTCTGCGCGTCTTCGACCTGCAGCTCGACGCCGTCCATGCCCTTGGCCTGCGCGATCATGCCGTTGCGCAGCACGGTGAGGAAGTTGTCGTCGAAAAGAGCCATCGAAACGCCGATCTTGGCGGCGAAGGCGGATGAACACATCAGCGCCGAAAGCGCGACGCCCAAAAGAAGTTTCTTCATTTTATTCTCCTCCACTTGGTGTCCGGCTGCACCCATTGAACCGGAATCCCCGGTTTGCCCGGGGAATCTCTCCCTGCGGCCATGCGGCGTCGCCAATTCGATTGGGGCGCCTCGTCCTCCGTTCGAACAGATGTTCCGGAACGAAAGAACCAAAAAGCCTAGTTAGTGAAATATTTATTCCATTTCGTTTTGGAAACGTCAAGGGCGATTCCGACCGGGACGGCCGGTTTTTCGATCACTATCGGCGTGACGAGGACCACGATCGTCGAAACCTTAGCCCGAATCGAAGCAAACCATCGTGAAAGAATCCATCAGGCTGATGGATTCTTTCATGGCGACGCCATCGCTCTTGGGCCTAGATGTTTTCCGGCAGATAGATGTCGAAGGGCAGGAAGGTCTGCCCGGGCGCGTTAGCGGCGCCGCTTTCGATGGCATGGGCCATCAGCCCGACGAGCTCCCGGCAAAGTGCGGCGAGCGGCGTTGAGATCACCATGGTGAGGATGTTGTCGGCAAGTGCGGCGCGCGAGACGGCGTTGATCTCGTTGCAGATAACGACCGGCATCTCGGCCGGGCGCGCCGTCCGCAGCGCCGAGACCGCGCCTTCCATGCCGCCGCCGGCGACATAGCAGCCGGCAAGATCGGGATGGCGCGCCAGAAGGTCGAGCATGGCGTCATGCGTCACGTCATTGGCCTCGAGGTTGACCAGTGTCTCCATCACGGTGAAGTCCGGCGCATGCTCGCGAAAGAATGAGCGGAAGCCGATCTCGCGCAGCTCATGACCGTGGAAGCGATGGCTGCCGACGAACAGCGCGACCTTGCCCGGCTTCCTGGCGGCCTTGGCGATCATCCAGGCCGCGCTGCGCCCGACCTTGCGGTTGTCGAGCCCGACATAGCCCTCGCGGATGCCGGCGGCAAAATCCGACAGCAGCGAGAAGACCGGCTGGCCCCTCGCCTTCAGCGCCTCGACGACCGCCGTAAGGTTGGGATGGTCCGGGCCGACAACGGCGATGGCTCTCGACTTGGCCGCCAGTTTGCGCATCTGGGCGGCGATCTCATCCGGCGCCAAGGACGTGGCGAACTCGACGGTTGCAACGCCGCGGAAACGCTGCGACTGCGCAACCGCCAGTTCGAGTTCGCGGGCGAAATCGCCATAGAAGACATCATTGCCCCTGAGCAGCAGGAAGCCGAGCCGGTATTCCGGCAATTCCTGGCGCATGCGTTGCTTGATCAGCCCCGCCGCGTGATAGCCGATCTCGGTGGCGGCGTCGTAAACCCGGCGCGCCGTCTCCTCGCGCACCGGCAGGCGGCTGTTCAGCACCCTGTCGACCGTGGCGACGCTGACGCCGGAGACGCGCGCGAGATCGGTAATGGTCGGCCGCTTTGCCATGAACGCTTCCTCGCTTGCCCGACTCCGTATATCCGACTCAGGATATCTCATTCTGATAGGAAATGATAGAAACTATCTTTCTGATGTTGAGACTATCAGACCTTGCGGCTATGCTGAAGTCGAAACTCAGCGATGCGCGGCCCCTGCATGGTCGGGGAGGCTCGCCAAGCGCTGGCGGAGGAACTCCAATGACGGCAATCACGTCTTCGGCGGCGTCGCCGCGCGACTACAGCCTGACCGGGCGAGACGCCAGGCTCGCGCTCGAGAACGGGCTGGCCGCGGCCGAGTGGTACCACACCGAGATCCCGCGCAAGCAGATGAAGGAGCTGATGCAGCGCTCCGACCAGCCGGCGATCCGCGACACTATCATCTGGCTGGCCGCTTTCGTCGTCAGCGCCGCGGGCGGCATCTGGTTCTGGGGCAGCTGGTGGTGCGTGCCGTTCTTCTTCGTCTACGGCACGCTCTACGGTTCCTCGACCGATTCCCGCTGGCATGAGTGCGGCCATGGCACTGCCTTCCGCACGCAATGGATGAACGATGCCGTCTACCAGCTCGCCTGCTTCATGATCATGCGCAACCCGGTGACCTGGCGCTGGAGCCATACGCGCCACCACACCGACACGATCATCGTCGGCCGCGACCCGGAAATCGCCGTCATGCGGCCGCCGGACCTGCTGCGCGTGGTGCTCAACTTCTTCGGCATTCTCGACGCATGGCACGCGATGATCGACATGGTGCGTAATGCCGCCGGTGTCATCAGCGCGGCGGAAAAAACCTTCATTCCCGAGCAGGAGCAGCCGAAGGCGATCCGCGTGGCCCGCATCTGGCTCGCCATCTATCTCGCTACCGTCGCCCTGGCCCTCTACCTGCATTCCTGGCTGCCGCTGATGCTGATCGGCCTGCCCCGCCTCTATGGCGCCTGGCATCACGTCATGACCGGCCTGCTGCAACATGGCGGCCTCGCCGACAATGTCATCGACCATCGGCTCAACAGCCGCACCGTCTACATGAATCCGATCAGCCGGTTCATCTACTGGAACATGAACTACCATGTGGAGCACCACATGTTCCCGATGGTGCCCTATCACGCGCTGCCCAGGCTGCATGAGATGATCAAGCACGACCTGCCGGCCCCCACGCCTTCGATCCTTGCCGGCTATCGCGAGATGATCCCGGCCTTTCTGCGCCAGCTGCGCAACGAGGATTATTTCCTCAAGCGCGCGCTGCCGCCGACGGCGAAGCCCTACCGGGAAGAACTGCACAACGACAATACGGTGGCGGCAGCGGCCGAGTGAGCGGCCCGACCACGACCATGAATTTCAGGAGGACGAGATGAGCGACTGGGTCGAGGCCTGTGCGGCCGGAGATATCGATGAGGAGGATGTGATGCGGTTCGACCATGCCGGCCGCACCTTCGCCATCTACCGCAGCCCGGACGACGAGTATTTCGCGACCGACGGCCTGTGCACGCATGAAAAGGTGCATCTGGCCGACGGGCTGGTGATGGACGACATCATCGAATGCCCCAAGCACAATGGCCGCTTCAACTACAAGACCGGCGACGCGCGCGGCGCGCCGGTCTGCGTCAACCTGAAGACCTATCCGGTCAAGGTCGATGCCGGAAAAGTGCTGATCCGGATCGGATGACGGGCATGGCGGGGATGGTGATCATCGGAGCGGGCGAGTGCGGCGGACGGGCCGCGCTCGCCCTGCGCGACCTCGGCTTCGAAGGGCCGGTGACGCTGGTCGGCGACGAGCCGCATCTGCCCTATGAGCGGCCACCGCTGTCGAAGGAAGCGATGACCGGAGAGGCTCCGGCCATCAAGGCGATCGCCACAGACGAACTCTTCGCCGAACGCGCGATCCGGCATATCCATTCCGTCCGGGCTGTTGCGATCCATCGCGCCGCGCATCTCGCGCAGCTGTCGGACGGCTCTTCCGTTCCCTACGACAAGCTGCTGCTGGCGACCGGCTCCGTGCCGCGGCAGTTGCCGATGCCGGGCCTTGGAGGCCGCTGCGTCTATCTCAGGACCTTCAACGACGCGCTCGCCATTCGCGCTCATCTCAGCGCCGGAAACCGTGTCGCCATCATCGGAGGCGGCTTCATCGGGCTCGAGCTTGCCGCTTCGGCGCGCAAGCTCGACGCCGCCGTCACCGTCATCGAGGCGCAGCCCCGCATCCTGATGCGCGGCGTGCCGGCCGAGATCGCCGAAATCATCCACAAGGCGCATGAGGCCGAAGGCGTTTCGATCCGCACCGGCCAGGGGATCGCGGCCATTGCCGATGACGGCAAGGAAGCCGGCATCACGCTGGCCGATGGGCAGAAAATCGTCGCCGATCTCGTGGTGATCGGCATCGGCGCCGTGCCGGTGACGGCGCTTGCCGCCGAGGCGGGGCTCGCGATCGACAACGGCATCGCGGTCGATGAGCATTTGCGCACCGCCGATCCGGATATCTTCGCCGCAGGCGATTGCTGCTCGTTCCCGCTCGCCGTCTATGGCGGGCGGCGCGTGCGTCTGGAAGCGTGGCGCAATGCGCAGGAACAGGGCGCCTTGGCCGCCAGGAACATGCTGGGCGCCGGTGAGGCGCATGCGGCCGTGCCGTGGTTCTGGTCGGATCAGTACGGGCTCACCCTGCAGATCGCCGGACTGTCCGACGAGGGCAAGAGCATCGTGCGGCGCGACCTCGACGACGGCGCCTTCATCCTGTTCCATTTGGCGCAGGACGGCAGGCTGGTCGCCGCCAGCGGCATCGGCCCCGGCAATGCGGTGGCGCGTGATATCCGCCTGGCGGAGATGCTGATCGCCAAGCGCGCGAGCCCGGCACCAGAGGCGCTCGGATCGCAAGCGGTCAAGCTGAAATCGCTGCTGGCGGCGTGAGGTCCGCTAAAACAGCGCCTTCAGCTCGTCCAGCTTGTCGTTGACCAGCCAGCCGTAATAGTTCTCCTCGGGCAGCTTTTCCGGCTGGCCGGCGGCACGGCGCTTCTCGTTTTCGGCCTTCAGCGCGTAGGCGCGCTGCTCGGGATTGCCGACATTGTAGAGCGTGGCGGTCAGGCCCGGATTCTTCGAGATGTCGAAGCCCGCGATGCTCCGGTAGGCGTCGATCGACTTCTTGATGGTCGCGGCGACGTAAGGCAGCGTCAGGTCCGGATCCATGATGGTCTTGTAGACGGCGTTGGGGTCATCGACATCGAGCTTCGGCAGGCCGGAGACCTTGTGCACCAGGTCGCTCATCTGCAGCGCGGTCAGCGGGTTCAACTGGCCGAGACCGAAAGTCTGGCCGGCATAATAAGGCTGGAAGAAGGTGGCGCCGAAGCGGTCGTTGGGGAAATCCTCGCCGCCGACGGTCTTGCCGCGGAAGGAATGGTTCCAGACCTGCTCGCGGCATTCCCAGAGATCATAGCTGTCGTCCATGCCGGCGCATTTCTTGAATTCCGGCCGCTGGATGAAATCCGAGATGTCCTCGCCATGATAGGCGAAGGAGAGCTTGCTCGACAGGTATGAGATCGCCTTGACGTAATAGGTCTGCAGGCGGTCGTAGGCGTCGACATTGTAGGTGTGCTCGCCGACAATGGCACCGACGATATGCATCGGATCGATGCCGTAGGCAGCCGCCACCTTCCTGATTTTGCCGCGCAACTCGGCGTCGTTCTGCAAGAGCGCGTAGATCTTGCGGTATTTGGCCTGGAAGGTGGTGTTGGTGGCCTGGGTGCGCCGGCTGGAGGCGCCGGGGATGTCCGGCTGCACGCTGTTGCGGTTGCCTGGAGGTACGATGGTCGCGGCATCAGCGTTTGCCACCGCCGCCGCCAAGGCCATGCCGAGAAAAAGCAGGATAAGTTTCTTCATACGCCGCCGCTTTCGAATGCGCGGCAAACTAGGTAAAGCGCGCCGCGGAGTCGAGAGAAGGCTTCGAGCCGCCACCAAGAATGGTGGCCAGATGCTTCCATTTGGCCACACCCCGTGTTTCGGGCCAGCCCAGGGCCAGCCCGAAATCAAAGCTCATATGTCAGAGGATGAACCGCGACAGGTCGGTGTTGCGCGACAGGTCGCCGACATGCTTCTCGACATAGGCGGCATCGATAGCGACCGTCGTGCCGTGGCGGTCGGGTGCGTCATAGGAGATTTCGTCCAGCACGCGCTCCATCACCGTCTGCAGACGGCGAGCGCCGATATTTTCGACGCTGGCGTTGAGCTCGACGGCGATGCCGGCCAGCGAATCGATGGCGTCATCGGTGAAGGTCAGCTCGACGCCTTCGGTCTTCATCAGCGCGATATACTGCTTGATGAGGCTCGCTTCGGTCTCGGTCAGGATACGGACGAAATCCGACTTCTCCAGCGCGCGCAGCTCGACGCGGATCGGCAGGCGCCCCTGCAGCTCGGGCAACAGGTCGGACGGCTTCGAGACGTGGAAGGCGCCGGAAGCAATGAACAATATGTGGTCGGTTTTGATCGGCCCATATTTGGTCGCGACGGTGGTGCCTTCGACCAGCGGCAGCAGGTCGCGCTGCACGCCTTCGCGCGAGGGCCCGCCCGAAATGTCGCTCCTGGCGGCGATCTTGTCGATCTCGTCGAGGAAGACGATGCCGTCATTCTCGGCCGATTCCAGCGCGCGGCGCACGACCTCGTCCTGGTCGAGCAGCTTGTCGGACTCGTCGTTGACGAGCAGCGCGTAGGAATCGCGCACCGTCGTCTTGCGGGTCTTGGTCCTGCGGCCGCCCATCGCCTTCGACAGCATGTCATTGATGTTGAGCACGCCGACATTGGCGCCCGGCATGCCCGGGATCTCGAAGCCCGGCATGCCGCCATTGCCGGTGTCGGCCACCTCGATCTCGATCTCCTTGTCGTCGAGCTCGCCGTCGCGCAGCTTCTTGCGGAAGGAGTCGCGGGTCGCCGGGCTCGCCGTCTTGCCGACAAGGGCTTCCAGCACGCGCTCCTCGGCGTTGATCTGGGCGCGCGCGGCGACGTCCTCGCGCATCTTCTCGCGCGTCAGGCCGATGGCGACCTCGACGAGGTCGCGCACGATCTGCTCGACGTCGCGGCCGACATAGCCGACCTCGGTGAATTTGGTCGCCTCGACCTTGACGAAGGGCGCGCCGGCAAGCCGCGCCAGGCGGCGCGAGATCTCGGTCTTGCCGACGCCGGTCGGACCGATCATCAGGATGTTCTTCGGCATCACCTCTTCGCGCATCTGGCCTTCCAGCTGCTGGCGCCGCCAGCGGTTGCGCAAGGCAATCGCCACGGCGCGCTTGGCGTCCTTCTGGCCGATGATGAAGCGGTCGAGTTCTGAAACGATTTCGCGGGGAGAAAAGGTGCTCATATTACTCAAATTCCACTTTGCCACTGCCTGATAAACTCGAACGGATGCAGCAGCATGATCACGTTGAGTGTCAGATTGTCCCTGATGATGTAGCCCGTGCCGAGCTCGAAGATGAGCGCCAGGGCCAAGATCACCCATATAGGAAGCTTTCGCGCCATCACAAATCCCAGCGCCATGAACAGCGTGTCGGACACCGAGTTGATGATTGAGTCGCCGTAATAGTTGAGTGAAATGGTGCTGGCACGGTAGCGCTCAATGATGAAGGGGCTGTTTTCCAGGATCTCCCAGCCGCCTTCGATGAGGACGGCGAAAGCGAGCCTTAAGCCCACCGGCGAGCGCGGAAACAGCGCCCAGGCCAGCGCATAGAACAGGAAGCCGTGGATGATGTGCGAGAAAGTGTACCAGTCGGCGATGTGCTGGGAGTTTTCCGAGCTGTTGACCACGCCGTGCCAGAGCTTGACGTAGCCGCAGGTGCAGATCGGCGGGTGCCCCATGCCGTACAAGGCGCCCGCCTGGAAGATGATCAGGGCGAGCACGAGCAGCAGGCCCATGCGCCAGCTGTCTTCGTAGGCGGAAAGCGTCTTGTCCCCTCCGGATGCGGTCATTGCTTCAGTCCCACAGATTCTCATCGTCCTCGGCCGCATCGACGGCCATCAGCACCACGTCCCCATATTGCGAATGCCTGCGGCCGATCGGCCTGAAGCCAGCCTTCTCATAGGCGCGGATGGCGCGGCCATTGTCGGGATGCGGATCGATGATGACGCGCGGCGCGCCTTCCTCGAACAGCTCCTCGACGAACTGGCGCACGATGGCCGAGCCATGGCCGATCCCGACCAGTTCCGGCGGGCCGATTGTGAGGTCGATGCCCAGCGTGCCGAAGGGCTGGTCGGCATAGGGATGGTCGTCCTCCATATGCGGATCGTAGCTCTGCAGATAGGCAATCGGCCTGCCGTCCAGCTCGACGATCAGCGGCTCCACCGAGACCGAATCGATATGCTCGCGGATCTCGGCGATCTCCTTGTCCGGATCATCCCACCACTCAGCGACATGCGGCTCGCGCAGCCATCGGGCGATCATCGGCAGATCCTTCTCCGTGACCGGCCGAAAATCGTAGCTATGTTCCTGCTCGACCATGATCTCGTCCAAAAACCGATTCCCACTTTTCGGGATCATGGCCGGCCGGCTCAAGCGGCATCGAGCGTTTCGACGACGAAATTGTTGTTGGTGTAGACGCAGATGTCGGACGCGATCTGCATGGCCTTGCGGGCGATCTCCTCGGCATCCTTGTCGGTGTCGATCAGCGCGCGGGCGGCGGCCAGCGCGTAGTTGCCGCCGGAGCCGATGGCCATGACGCCATGCTCGGGCTCCAGCACGTCGCCATTGCCGGTCAGCGCCAGCGACACCGACTTGTCGGCGACCAGCATCATGGCCTCCAGGCGACGCAGATAGCGGTCGGTCCGCCAGTCCTTGGCGAGTTCGACGCAGGCGCGCGTCAGTTGGTCCGGATATTGTTCGAGCTTGGCTTCGAGCCGCTCGAGCAAGGTGAAGGCGTCGGCGGTAGCGCCGGCGAAGCCGGCAATGACGCTGCCGCCCTTGCCGATGCGGCGCACCTTGCGGGCGTTGCCCTTCATGATCGTCTGGCCAAGGCTGACCTGGCCGTCGCCGGCGATCACGACCTTGTTGCCCTTGCGCACGCTGATGATGGTCGTGGCGTGCATGGTGAGTTCATTCGACATCTTGAGCTCCGATTCGCGCTATCCCTTGAAAAGGCGATTGGCGCGGTACGAGTAGGTTTGATCGGCCATATGTATGCATAGGGCCAGCGATTGCAAACCACCCCTCGGCCGAGGCCGATAGCGGCCGGAATGGCAACTGGCAATCGCCGGATCATGCTGATAGAAGGCTTTCGTTTTCAAGCCCCGGCGCCTCCGAACGGGGCAACAAGGACAAAGCGATGACGCGTTCGGCCGAAGTCAGCCGCAAGACCAAGGAAACCGAGATTTCGGTCTCGATCCATGTCGACGGCAAGGGAAAATCCGACATTTCGACCGGCGTCGGCTTCTTCGACCATATGCTCGACCAGCTGTCCCGGCACTCGCTGATCGACATGACGGTCAAGGCCAAGGGCGACCTGCATATCGACGACCACCACACCGTCGAGGACACCGGCATCGCGATCGGCCATGCGCTGAGCAAGGCGCTGGGCGAGCGGCGCGGCATCATGCGCTATGCCTCGATCGACCTTGCCATGGACGAGACGCTGACCAGGGCGGCGATCGATGTTTCCGGCCGGCCGTTCCTGGTGTGGAACGTGGCCTTCTCGTCGCCGAAGATCGGCACGTTCGACACCGAGCTGGTGCGCGAGTTCTTCCAGGCGCTGGCCCAGAACGCCGGCATCACGCTGCATGTGACCAACCATTACGGCGCCAACAATCATCACATCGCCGAAACCTGCTTCAAGGCGGTGGCGCGCAGCTTGCGCGCGGCACTCGAGCCCGATCCGCGCCAGCCCGATGCGGTGCCGTCCACCAAGGGATCCCTGAAAGGATAGCCCTATGGCGATCTATGTCGTGATGGCGCCGCCGGCCGGCAACAACCCCGAGCACGCAAGTTTCGTGCGCGACAGCTTCACCTGGCTGGGTTTCCTGGTCGCGCCGCTCTGGCTCGCTTGGCAACGGCTGTGGGTCGAGGCGGCCTTGACCTTCGCCGTCATGGCGATCCTGTCGGTCGCTGGCGAGAGACTCGGGCTCGAAGCGGCCGGATCGCTGCTGTCGCTGCTGGTCTCGCTCTATATCGGCTTCGAAGGCCAGAACCTGCGCATCGCTTCGCTGCGCCGGCGCGGCTGGCGCGAATGGAGCGTGGTCGAGGCCGGCAATCTCGTCGATGCCGAGACGCGCCATGCGCTGGAAGCCGGCGAGGAGAGCGAGGCCCAGCCGGCCTTGCCGCGCATCGTGCCGGGTGCATCACACGCACGTCCGCCACAGACAGGCATGGCGCTCGGCCTGACCCATACGCCTGGAAGGCCCTGACATGCGGGTGGCCATCATCGATTACGGCTCGGGCAATCTGCGCTCGGCCACCAAGGCCTTCGAGCGCGCCGCGCATGAGGCGGCCCTTGCCGCGACGATCGAGCTGACGGCCGACGCCGAGCGGGTGCGTTCCGCCGACCGCATCGTTCTGCCGGGCGTCGGCGCCTATGCCGATTGCGCCGCCGGCCTGCGCGCGGTGGCAGGCATGTGGGAGGCGGTGGAGGAAGCCGCGCTTCGCAAGGGGCGGCCTTTCCTCGGCATCTGCGTCGGCATGCAGCTGATGTCGGAACGCGGCCTTGAAAAGACCGTCACCAAGGGCCTCGGCTGGATCGCCGGCGACGTCAAGGAGATCCAGCCCTCCGATCCGGCGCTGAAAATCCCGCAGATCGGCTGGAATACGATCGAGCTCCAACGCAAGCACCCGCTGTTTTCCGGCATCGAGACCGGGCCGAAAGGGCTGCATTCCTATTTCGTTCACTCCTATCATCTGGACGCGAAGAACCCGGCCGAGATCGTGGCGACCGCCGACTATGGCGGCGCGGTGACGGCGGCGGTGGCACGCGACAATCTTGCCGGCACGCAATTTCATCCCGAGAAGAGCCAGGCGCTCGGCCTGGCCTTGATCACCAACTTCCTGAAATGGAGGCCCTGACATGAGCAAGAAGGGCTATTGGATCGCGCTGATCGACGTGCGCGACCAGGAAATCTATAAAAAATACATCGAAGCCAACGCCAAGGCGTTCGCCAAATATGGGGCGAAGTTCATCGTTCGGGCGGGCCGCTATGAGAACCCCGAAACGCCGACGGGGAATCGTCATGTGGTGGTGGAGTTCGATTCCTACGACACGGCGGTAGCCTGCTACCAATCGCCGGAGTATCAGGAGGCGTCGAAATACAGGCTTGCCAGCTCTACCGGCCATTTCGTCATCGTCGAGGGCGCCTGATCCATGATCCTGTTTCCAGCGATCGACCTCAAGGACGGCCAATGCGTGCGCCTGAAGCACGGCGACATGGCCACCGCCACCATCTACAACGACGATCCCGCAGCCCAAGCCAAGGCCTTCGAGGACCAGGGCTTCGAGTGGCTGCACGTCGTCGACCTCAACGGCGCCTTCAAGGGCCAGAGCGTCAATTCGGCGGCGGTTGGCGCCATCCTGAAGGCGACGAAGAACCCGGTGCAGCTCGGCGGCGGCATCCGCACCCTGCCGCAGATCGAGGATTGGCTGGATCGCGGCCTCGCCCGTGTCATCCTCGGCACGGTCGCGGTGCGCGAGCCGGAGTTGGTCAAGCAAGCCTGCAAGGCTTTTCCCGGCAGGATCGCCGTCGGCATCGACGCCAAGGGCGGCAAGGTCGCGGTCGAAGGCTGGGCCGAGGCTTCCGAGCTCGGCGTCATCGAGCTCGCCAAGAAATTCGAGGGCGCGGGTGTGGCTGCCATCATCTACACCGACATCGACCGCGACGGCGTGCTTTCCGGCATCAACTGGGATTCGACGATCCGCCTCGCCGAGGCGGTGTCCATTCCCGTGATCGCATCCGGCGGTCTCGCCTCGATCGCCGATATCGTGCGCATGACCATGCCCGACGCGCAAAAACTCGAAGGCGCGATCTCGGGCCGCGCCCTATATGACGGACGTATCGACCCGGCCGAGGCGCTGGCGATCCTGCGCGGCGAGCGGGCGGAGGCAGAACAGTGAACATTTCGATCATCCTGGCATCCTATGACAGCGGCCACTTCCACGGCGGCTGCGGCCAGGGTCCGGACGCGCTGATCTCGGGCGGGCTGGCCGAGGCGCTGAAGCTCGCCGGCCACGATGTCGAGGTGAACGAGATCGGCAAGGTGGTCGAGGACGAAGAAGAGCGAGAGATCGGCACCGGATTTGCCGTCTGCAACGCCGTTTCTGGCGAAGTCCGCATCGCGCTGGACAAGAAGCGGTTTCCAATCGTGCTGGCCGGCAACTGCCTGACCGCCGCCGGCGCCGTGGCAGGTGCCGGCTCCGACGCTATCATCTGGGCCGACCAGCATGGCGACCTCAACACGCCGGAAACCACCACAACGGGCTTTCTCGACGGCATGGCGCTGGCGACCGTGCTCGGCCTCTGCTGGCGATCGATGGCGGCGCAGATCCCGGGCTTCAAGCCGGTCGATCCGGCGCGCTGCGTTCTGGTCAATGGGCGCGACCTCGACGCTGCCGAAAAGGAACTGCTGGAAAAGCTGCCGATCATCCGGACCGAATGTCCCGATTGGAAGAGCGCGGCGCAAAGACTGAAGGCCGACGGCGCACGCCAGGTCCACATGCATGTCGACCTCGACGTGCACGATCCCGAGAAGCTGCAGGCCAACCGCTACACCACGCCTGGCGGTCCCGCGCCGGAGCAGGTGCGCAGCGCGATGTGCGGTCTTGCCGGCCCGCTCAGCATCGCCGGCCTCACCATCTCCGCCTACGACCCGGCGTTCGACCCCAAGGGCGACGTGCCGCCGCTGGTCGGCGAGCTGGTGGTCGACCTGCTCTCGACGCTGGAGGGGAAGTGATGCTCAAGGCGCGCGTCATCCCTTGTCTGGACGTCAAGAACGGCCGCGTCGTCAAGGGCGTCAATTTCGTCGATCTCGTCGATGCCGGCGACCCGGTCGAGGCTGCCAAGGCCTATGACGCTGCCGGCGCCGACGAACTCTGCTTCCTCGACATCACCGCATCGTCCGACAACCGCGAGACGATCTTCGATGTGGTCGCCAGGACGGCCGAGCAGTGCTTCATGCCGCTCACCGTCGGCGGCGGCGTGCGCCAGGTGGCCGACATCCGCAAGCTGCTTCTGGCCGGCGCCGACAAGGTATCGATCAACACCGCGGCGGTGAAGAACCCGGATTTCGTCGCGGAAGCGGCCGACAAGTTCGGCAACCAGTGCATCGTCGTGGCGATCGACGCAAAGAAGGTGTCGGCGGCCGGCGAGGCCGACCGCTGGGAGATCTTCACCCATGGCGGGCGCGAGAAAACGGGCATCGACGCCGTCGACTTCGCCACGCGCATGGTCGAGCGCGGCGCCGGCGAGATCCTTTTGACCTCGATGGACCGCGATGGCACCAAGGCCGGCTACGACATTGCACTTACGCGGGCGATTGCCGACGCCGTGCGCGTGCCGGTGATCGCCTCCGGCGGCGTCGGAACGCTCGATCATCTCGTCGAAGGCATCCGCGACGGCCATGCCGGTGCAGTGCTGGCCGCCTCGATATTCCATTTCGGCACCTACACGATTGCCGAGGCCAAGGCGCATATGGCCAAGGCCGGCCTGCCGATGCGGCTGGACTCGGCCGCCCAGCGGGCTTAAAGCACTGCTATGGCTCAATTTTCGCTCGCCGAGCTGGAAACGATCATCCACCAACGCGCCCATTCCGGCGACCCCGAATCGTGGACGGCGAAGCTGTTCGCCAAGGGCATGGACAAGGCGGCCCAGAAGCTCGGCGAGGAGGCTGTGGAAGCGGTGATCGCCGCCATCCGCGGCGACCGCCAGGCTCTCGTTTCGGAAAGTGCCGATCTTCTGTATCATTGGCTGGTCGTTCTCGGCATAGCGGGCATTCCGCTGGACGACGTGCTGAAGGAGCTCGAGGGCCGCACTGGCCGCTCGGGCATCGCCGAAAAGGCGTCCCGATCAAAGGGTTAATAGAGACGGGAGCGCATGGTGTCGCCCGAAAACCGCTTCGCACTTTTCGGCATCATGCTCTAGGAGGGCAGGAAACCCGATGGACCAGCTTGCTCCGACCGAGAAGTATTCCCCCTTTCGATTCTTCTCCGCCGAGCAATGGTCGCAGTTCCGGGCCGACACGCCGCTGACGCTCACCGGAGACGAGATCGACCGGCTGCGCTCGCTCAACGACCCGGTCGACCTCGAAGAGGTCAAGCGTATCTACCTCTCGTTGTCGCGGCTGCTCTCGGCCCATGTCGAGGCAAGCCAGTTGCTGTTTCGGCAGCGCCAGGCCTTCTTCAAGGCGCAGGACGTCATCAAGACGCCTTTCATCATCGGCATTGCGGGCTCGGTCGCGGTCGGCAAGTCGACCACGGCGCGTGTGTTGAAGGAACTCCTGGCGCGCTGGCCGTCGAGCCCGAAGGTCGATCTCATCACCACCGACGGCTTCCTCTTGCCAAACGAGATCCTGCGCCGCGAGAACCTGATGGAGCGCAAGGGTTTCCCGGAGAGCTACGACGTCGGCGCGCTGCTCAGGTTCCTGTCCGGCATCAAATCGGCGCAAGGCAGCGTCCGGGCGCCGGTCTATTCGCACCTGACCTATGACGTCATTCCGGGCGAGTTCGTCACCATCGACCGGCCGGATATCCTGATCTTCGAAGGGATCAACGTCCTGCAGCCGGGCAAATTGCCGAAGGATGGCAAGATCGTGCCGTTCCTGTCCGACTTCTTCGACTTCGCCATCTATATCGATGCCGACGAGAAGCTGATCCATCAATGGTACATCCAGCGTTTCATGCGGCTGCGCGAAACCGCCTTCCGCAATCCGGACTCCTTCTTCCACCGCTATTCGCAGCTTTCCCAGGATGCCGCGCGGGCCATCGCCGAGGGGCTGTGGGCCAACATCAACCTGAAGAACCTGCGCGAGAACATCCTACCGACCAGGGCGCGGGCCGACCTCATCCTGCGCAAGGGCGCCAACCATCTCGTCGAGGAAGTGGCGTTAAGGAAGCTTTGAGCCCTGTGAGTCGGCCGGTTTTCGGATTTCTTAAGAGATTCCTGCAAGAAACCGGCCAGGCAATGGGCAAGGTTTCATGCAAGGGTTGCTGGCACTGCCGAAGCCATATCTGCTTGTGCTCGCAGCCGCGTCCGTCGTGGCTACGATCCTGATTTGCTCGACTTTGGTTGCAATCCTTACGCCGGGCATCGATCCCCGCCTTGCCGACAAGGATTTCGCTAACTACTGGATGGCGTCCACCCTGCTGCTTTCCGGCAGGGTGCAGGACCTGTTTGGCCCCTGGAATATCTATTTCGACCACCTTCAAGGGACCTTCGGCAGCGGATATCCTTGGCACAATTGGAGCTATCCGCCGCATTTCCTCTTCCTCATCTGGCCGATCGGATTGTTCGACTACGAAACCGCCCAGTTGCTCTTTCTGACAACGACGGGCGCCGCCTTCCTTCTTGCCTATCGGACTTTCATCGGCGAGGGGAGCCTCGCTGCGTGGGTCGCCGCAATGCCCTTCATGGTTCTCAACTTCTGGGCTGCCCAGAACGGCTATCTCTGCGCGGCCCTGGCGCTCGGCGCGCTGGCGCTGCGCGAAAAGAGACCCGTCATTGCCGGCGTGCTGCTCGGGCTACTGACAGTCAAGCCGCAACTCGGCCTGTTGTTTCCTTTCCTCCTGGTGGCCGAGCGGCGCTGGAGCGTGATCGCCAGCGCGATTATATCCACGCTATTGCTGGTGGCGGCCTCGGCCGCCGTCTTCGGAGCCGATTCGTGGCGCGGCTACGTCCAAAATGTCCTGCCGTATCAGAATGCGGTCATGAGGGTGCTCGAGGGTTTGTTCCTGGCGATGATGCCGTCCGTCTATGGCGCGCTTCGCAACTGGAACTTCGGTCCGGATTTGGCGCTGACGCTGCATCTCGCGGTAGCCCTGCCCACCGCGCTGGCGGTGGCCACGGCGTTCTTTCGTGTTCGCGATGCGCGCGACCGAGACACACTCCTTTTGATCGCCACATTTATTGTCACGCCCTATGCGCTGAGCTACGATCTCGGTCTGCTCGCCGGCGCGTTGGGGCTCATGGTATCGAGATATCCGCCACCATCCGATGGCAAGGCGCGGACGACTATTTTGACCTTCGCAATGCTGCTGCCACTGGTGATGATCCAGTTTGGACTGCTGAAAATTCCGCTCGCGACGATTGTCCTGTTCGCGCTCCTTGTCGTGGGCTTGCGCGACGCGGGTTTTATGCCTGACTTCCCGCGACGTCGTGTGAGCGTCAAGATGGACACAGCGCCTTAAGCCCCAACCGCAGGCTTTGGACGCTTCCGGACGGAAATGCTGCGGATCTTTCGCGGAACTGTTTCGGCCAGCGACGGCTCCCCAGGGATTTCAGCCTTCCGGCCTCTCGCCCATATCGAGTGCAGCATCCACGCGGCAAGAAACAGCGGGATCAGGACAGCGACGCAATATCCGCCCCAGGTCAAAAAATGCACGACGAAAGGCCCGAGCCAGCAAATCGCCAATATCAGCCGAGGCGGTCTCGAAGCCGTCGCGGCGAGCATCGCGACCGCTAGGGCCGCACTGATCGTGTCGTAAGTGTAGCCGTAGGGCGTGGCCAGGATCGCAAGGACGGCGGTAAGCACCACGCGTTCCTGATGCGAAACCGCGCGCCCCGGCCACCACAGCCAGATCGCCGCGGCGATGGACGCGACGGTCGCGACCGCCTGCACCCCATAGGCGGCGGTCAGCCCAAGGCCGACGGCTCTCGCCGTGAAGAACACCGTTATCGCGTTATACTGATAAGGTTGCGGGTAAGGCGCCTCCATGATCGCCGTCATCAGCGGACGGGTTTCAGTCAGGAACAGGCGCCAGACATCGAAGCCGAAGAACAGGCCGGTGGCGACGGCGATCACGACGCTGGTGCCGAGGGCCGCGAGAATGGCGCGCCAATTGCTGCTGGCGAGCAGGCAGAAGGGCACGAGAATGCCGAGATGCGGCTTGATCGTCAGCAGGCCGAACAGGACCCCGGCCAGCAGCGGACGCCTGGGTGCCACGGCGAGGCCTCCGATCAGCAAGGCGGTGGTCAACGCGCCGTTCTGGCCGAACACCGAGTTCCAGATAACGGCCGGACTGAAGACGATGGCTAGTTCCAGGGCCGTCCCGAGCTTCAGCGGCCGTATCGCCAACCACAGACACAGCACGGTCCCGACCGTCCAAATCAGATAGGCAGGCAGGATCGGCAAGGTGGCAAGCGGAACGCCGAGCAGGAGGATGTTCGGCGGATAGCTCCATTCCTGATTGGGAAGATCGGGCGAGAACATGGCGCGCAGCGCCGCGCGGTAGGCATCCACGTCGAAAAGGGTAGCAACATGGCCGTCGATGGCCATGCGGGAACCAGCCCAGAGATTGGTGAAGTCCCAGTAGGGGAGCCTGTGCGAAAGCTCGGAAAACCCTCGGTGGTCGAGATTCCACAACATGCTCAGGTAGAATTCGGTCATCCACAGGGCGATGATCGACACGACCGTGACTATGGCCACGTCCAAGAGGCTTCTGGTCCTGATCCAGTCCGGTTGCATGGCGACCTCGGTTTCGCAACCGTGTTTATAGCCCTTGTGTCCTTAAGATCGCGTTGCCCAAAAATGGTCAGCCAGGCACCGTCACCCGCCGCAGCGTCAGATTGATGCGGCCGCCATTCTTCAGCAGCGCCGACGTCGCGGGGTAGATGCGGTCGACGCCGTGGAAGGCGAGGCGCCCTTCGCCGCCGAGCACGACGACGTCGCCGCTCTTCAGCCTGAACGACTTCGTGCCGCCTTCGCGCCTGTCCTGGCCGACCCGAAACACGCAGTCGTCACCGAGCGAGATCGACACCACGGGCGCGGCGAAATCCTGCTCGTCGCGATCCTGATGCAGGCCCATCTTGGCATCCGCCGCATAGAAGTTGACGAGGCAGGCCTCGGGCGGGTGCGGATAGGCCGAGACCTCGCGCCACAATTGCAGCAAGGCTTCCGGGATCGGCGGCCAGGGCTCGCCCGTCACTGGATGCGTGGGCTGATAGCGATAGCCGCGCTCCTTGTCGGTCACCCAGCCAAGCGCGCCGCAGTTGGTCATGCGCACGCTCATCTCCTTGCCGGTGCGCGGCATGACCGGCACGTAGAGCGGTGCCGCCTGCACGACGCGCCTGATCTCCTCGACCAGCGCTTCCTGGGCCGGGCGCGGGAGGTAACCCGGCATGTGACGGACGCCTTTGGGGAGCACGAGCATTGGGTCGATCCGATCAATTGGCCGGAGAGCATGCCACCGAAGGAACAGCTCCGCGACCCGAAAGCGGCCGCTCGCGTTCCGCTATGCTGTTCTCAGTCGCTGTCGACGCGGCCGCGCAGCTTCTTCACCGTCGACCGGCCCGCCTTGCTCTTCAGGCGGCGCTCCACGGCGCCTTTGGGCGGCCTGGTCTTCTTGCGGGGCGGCGGCGGCGGTTCCGCCGCCTTGGCGATCAATGCCGTCAGCCGCGCCCGCGCATCGGCGCGGTTCTGCTCCTGGGTGCGAAAGCGGCCGGCCTCGATGACGATGACGCCGTCCTTGGTGGCGCGCTGGCCGGCAAGCTTGAGGGCACGCTCGCGCACGCGCTCGGACAGGCCGGACGCGTTTGCCGCGTCGAACCGCAGCTGCACGGCGGTCGCCACCTTATTGACGTTCTGGCCGCCCGGACCGGAGGAACGGATGAAATCCTCATGCAGGTCGCCCGCACGAATGACCGCTTCACCGGTGATGATGATGTCGTCGTCAGTTGCCATGCCCGCAGTCATGGCGCGACGGCCGCAAAAAGAAAAGCCCGGCGTGAGCCAGGCTCTGGAGGTGAAGACGCTGGAGGCAGCGATTATTCCGCCGCTTCCTGCAGGCGCGGCGCGGCGCCGAGGATGGTGGCGTCGACGTGGCATTCGAACTTCTCGAAATTGGTCGCGAACATGTTGACCAGTTTCGCGGCCTGGCGGTCGTAACCGGCCTTGTCCGTCCAGGTCGAGCGCGGGTCGAGAATGGCGCCGTCGACACCCGGAACGGCGACCGGCACCTCGAAGCCGAAATTGGCGTCGGTGCGGAACTCGGCCGACTTCAACGAACCGTCGAGCGCGGCGCCCAGCAAGGCGCGCGTCACCTTGATCGGCATACGGCGGCCGGTGCCGTAGGCGCCCCCGGTCCAGCCGGTATTGACCAGCCAGCAATCGACGCCGTGGCTGGCGATCAACTCGCGCAGCAGATTGCCGTATTCAGACGGATGACGCGGCATGAACGGGGCGCCGAAACAGGTCGAGAAGGTTGCCTCCGGCTCGGTGACACCCTTTTCCGTGCCGGCGACCTTGGCGGTGTAGCCAGACAGGAAGTGGTACATGGCCTGCGCCGGGGTCAGTTTTGCGATCGGCGGCATGATGCCGAAGGCGTCCGCCGTCAGCATGATGATGTTCTTCGGGTGGCCGGCGCGGCCCGTCTTCGAGGCGTTGGGGATGAAGTCCAGCGGATAGGCGCAGCGCGTGTTCTCGGTGAGGCTGCCATCGTTGAAATCCGGAACGCGGCCGGCGTCGAGCACGACATTTTCCAACACAGTGCCGAAGCGCTGAGTGGTGGCGAAGATCTCAGGCTCGGCCTCGGCTGACAGCCTGATCGTCTTGGCGTAGCAGCCGCCCTCGAAATTGAAGATGCCGTGCGGACCCCAGCCGTGCTCGTCATCGCCGATCAGCGTGCGCGACGGATCCGCCGACAGGGTCGTCTTGCCGGTGCCGGACAGGCCGAAGAACACCGCCGCGTCGCCGTCCGGCCCCTCATTGGCCGAGCAGTGCATCGGCATCACGCCCTTTGCCGGCAGCAGATAGTTCAGCATGGTGAAGACCGACTTCTTCATCTCGCCGGCATAGGAGGTGCCGCCGATCAGCACGATCTGGCGGGTGAGATCGACCGCGATCACCGTTTCCGTGCGGGTGCCGTGACGCGCCGGATCGGCGCGGAAGGAGGGCAGGTCGATGATCGTCATCTGCGGCACGAAACGCTCGAGCTCCGCTTCTTCGGGACGGATCAGGAGATTGCGGATGAACAGCGAATGCCAGGCGAATTCGGTGACGACCCGGGTCGGCAGCTTGAGGTCAGCCTCGGCGCCGCCGACCAGGTCCTGGACGTAGAGGTCCTTGCCGGCTGCATGAGCCTTGAAATCGGCAAACAGCGTTTCGAACTCACCTGGCGACATTGCCTTGTTGTTGTCCCACCAGACATGCGGGCCGGTCGCCTCGTCGCGCACGACGAACTTGTCCTTCGGCGAGCGGCCGGTGTGCTGGCCGGTCTCTGCAACCAGCGCGCCTTGCGCGGTCAACCTCGCTTCGCCGCGCCGGATCGCTTCCTCATAGAGCGCGGCCGCGCCGAAATTGTAGCGCACCATGCCCGTGGTCTTCAGGCTGATCGCGTCGATGGCGCAGTCGGGGTTGCGTTTGCCGGCTTCCGACATCAAATTTCCTCTCTGGATTTGGCCGCATGCGACGGGAGGTTTCCCGAAGCCCGCACGGGGGCTGCCAAGTTCAGAACCAGAAAAGCCGAATGATATCAAATCATTAATCGATTTAAAAAATTTGAAAGTTGTTTAAATCGTTTATATGTGCAAAAACCACGGAGGTTGCCCAAAGGATTGGCAGGCTTGGTTCGTCCAATCCCAATACGGGCGCGATCGTGTATAGCGGCAAGCCGCCCGTGACTTCGGACAGGGCCAGTGCCACATTTTGTACCCAATTTGTCCTGCAAAAGCCCCTTCTCGACGACAGAAGGGACAGCTCATGAGGGAGCCGCTTGAAATGGCAACAATCGCGCTTGTCGACGACGACCGCAACATTCTGACCTCGGTGTCGATCGCGCTCGAATCCGAGGGGTATCGGGTCGAAACCTACACCGATGGCGCGTCGGCGCTGGAAGGGCTGGCGGCGCGGCCGCCGAACCTCGCCATCCTCGACATCAAGATGCCGCGCATGGACGGCATGGAGCTGTTGCGCCGGATGCGGCAGAAATCGGACCTGCCGGTGATCTTCCTGACGTCGAAGGACGACGAGATCGACGAATTGTTCGGCCTCAAGATGGGCGCCGACGACTTCATCCGCAAACCGTTCTCGCAGCGCCTGCTGGTCGAGCGGGTGCGCGCGGTGCTGCGCCGCACCAGCGCCCGCGAGGCAGCCGCCAAGGCGCCCAGCCAGCAGGCCCGCTCGCTCGAACGCGGCCAGTTGGTGATGGACCAGGAACGGCACACCTGCACCTGGAAAGGCGAGCCGGTAACGCTGACGGTGACCGAGTTCCTCATCCTGCATTCGCTGGCGCAGCGCCCCGGCGTGGTAAAAAGCCGTGATGCGCTGATGGATTCGGCCTATGATGAGCAGGTCTATGTCGACGACCGCACCATCGACAGCCACATCAAGCGGCTGCGCAAGAAGTTCAAGGCCGTCGACGACGACTTCGAGATGATCGAAACCCTTTACGGAGTCGGATACCGATTCCGAGAGGCATAAATGGGCAGTAGTGAGTAGGCAATAGGGAATAGTCGGCAGTCAGTTTTTGAATGGTGCGAGCGGCCACTCATGCATAGCCACGATCAGCCAGCCATCTCTCAATTCCCTACCGCCTACTGCCTACTCACTAATTAAGCAGGGCCTGCTATTCGATGGCAGTGGAAGTAGAGCGAGGCAGACGGGCGGGCGCGGCGAAGCGTCCGCCGCGGATCGTGCCCGCCTTCGTGTCGAAATTCACGGTGCCGATGCGCCGGTTTCTCGGCCACCACATCTTCTCCAGCCTGACGCGGCGCATCCTGTTCCTCAACATGGCCGGCCTCGCCGTGCTGGTCACCGGCATCCTCTATCTCAACACCTTCCGCGACGGGCTGATCGACGCGCGCGTCGAAAGTTTGATGACGCAGGGCGAGATCATCGCCGGCGCGATCGCGGCCTCGGCGACCGTCGAGACCGACTCGATCAGCATCGACCCGGAAAAGCTACTGGAGCTTCAGGCCGGCGAGAGCCTTGGACCGGGTTCCGACCAGCTCGACAATCTCGATTTCCCGATCAATCCGGAACGCGTCGCGCCGGTGCTCAGGCGCCTTATCTCGCCGACCCGCACCCGCGCCCGCATCTATGACCGCGACGCCAATCTGCTGCTCGATTCGCGTCATCTCTATTCGCGCGGCCAGATCCTCCGCTACGACCTGCCTCCGGTCGAGGACGAGCAGCCGGACCTTCTGGAACGGGTCGAGAAATTCATCTTCGACTTCTTCCGCAACAAGGACCTGCCGGTCTATCACGAGCAGCCCGGCGGCAACGGCGCGGCCTTCCCCGAGGTGGTCAAGGCGCTGACCGGCAGCCCCTCGACCATCGTGCGGGTCAGCGAGCAGGGCGAGCAGATCGTCTCCGTCGCGGTGCCGATCCAGCGTTTCCGTGCCGTGCTCGGCGTGCTGATGCTGTCCACCGAAGGCGGCGACATTGACAAGATCGTCGCGGCTGAGCGCAAGGCGATCCTGCGCGTGTTCGGGGTGGCGGCTCTCGTCACCGCGATCCTGTCCTTGCTTCTGGCGTCCACCATCGCCAACCCGCTGCGCCGGCTTTCCGCCGCCGCCGTCAGGGTGCGGCGCGGCGTCAAGAGCCGCGAGGAAATCCCCGATTTTTCCGACCGTCAGGACGAGATCGGCAATTTGTCCATTGCCGTGCGCGACATGACGAATGCGCTGTACGCGAGGATCGAGGCGATCGAAAGCTTCGCCGCCGACGTCTCGCACGAGCTCAAGAACCCGCTGACCTCGCTGCGCAGCGCGGTCGAGACGCTGCCTTTGGCGAAAAACGACACGTCTCGCGCGCGTCTGATGGAGATCATCCAGCACGATGTGAAGCGGCTCGACCGGCTGATCACCGACATCTCCGACGCCTCCCGCCTCGACGCCGAGTTGGCGCGCGAGGACGCCGCCACCGTCGATTTGAAGAAGTTCATCACCGACCTCGTCGCCGTGTCGCGCGAGACCACGCGAAACAAGAAGGCGGTCGAGATCGAGTTCAAGGTGGCAAAGCTGCCGCCCGGCGCCAAAGGCTTCTTCGTTGTCGGCCATGACCTCAGGATCGGTCAGGTCATCACCAACCTGATCGAGAACGCGCGCTCCTTCGTGCCCGACGAGCATGGGCATATCGCGATTTCACTGGCTCGCGCCGGCAAGTTCAACATCGTCACCGTCGACGATAACGGCCCGGGCATCCGGGTGGAGAACATCGACCGCATCTTCGAACGCTTCTACACCGACCGACCGGCCGGCGAGGCATTCGGCCAGAACTCCGGCCTCGGCCTGTCGATCAGCCGCCAGATCGTCGAGGCGCATGGCGGCACCCTGACGGCCGAGAACATCCCCGGCACCAAGCCCGGCGAGATCAAGGGCGCGCGCTTCGTGGTGACGCTGCCCGCGGAAGGCTAACCGCCGAACCGAATATGCCGGACACCGCCACGAAGCCCCGCAACATGCATGGGACGGCCCTCCTGATCGGCGAGCATGGCGTGCTGGTCACCGGGCCGTCCGGCTCCGGCAAGACGACGCTGGCGCTGACGCTTATCGATCATTGCCGCACCCGCGGCCTGTTTTCCCGGCTGGTCGGCGACGACCAGTTGTTTGCGACTGCTCACGGCGGCCGGCTGGTGTGCCGCGCGCCGGCAAGCATCGCCGGACTCTGCGAGGTGCACGGCATCGGGCCGCGGCCGCTGGCCTTCGAGCCGGCCGCCGTGATCGATCTGGTGGTTCGGCTTGTCGAACCGGCCGATATGGCGCGCCTGCAGGACCAAGCCGCAGAGACGATCGCCGGCTGCAGGCTGCCCCGCATCGACGTCGCCCGGCAGAATGTCACCGCCGCGCTGCCCATGCTGATGGCGCGGCTGTCGATCCAGCCTTTTTCATGATCCGCCCCGGGGTTTTTTGCTGCGATGCGTCAAAATGGTCCGGGCCGCCGCAATTTTGGGCTTGTCAACCGGCCGTGCGTCGACAAGATAGCGCTCCCGCCGCCTGGAATGGCCGGCGAACATAAGATACGCCTGTGAAGCGGCGATGACGGGAGCCACCAGAGAATGATCGGACTCGTGCTCGTGACGCACGGTCAACTCGCCACCGAGTTCCGGCATGCCGTGGAGCATGTCGTCGGGCCGCAGGACAATTTCGAAACCGTGGCGATCGGCGCCGACGACGACATGGAGCAGCGCCGGGCCGACATCGTCGACGCGGTGGCGCGCGTCGACACCGGCGCCGGCGTCATCGTGCTCACCGACATGTTCGGCGGCACACCATCCAACCTCGCCATCTCGGTGATGGAATCCGGCCGCATCGAGGTCATCGCCGGCATGAACCTGCCGATGCTGATCAAGCTCTCCTCGATCCGCAAGGGCGACAACATGGCCGCCGCGCTCGACGAAGCGCAGGCGGCGGGCCGCAAATACATCAACGTCGCCAGCCAGCTCCTGAGCAGCAAATGAACGCATCGGCGCCGCAGACGGACGAGGTTGTGCGGGAGTTCCCGATCATCAATCAGCGCGGCCTGCATGCGCGCGCTTCAGCCAAGTTCGTCCAGGTCGCCAGCGGCTTCGACGCCACCATCCATGTCGAGAAGGACGGCGTGAAGGTCGGCGGCACCTCGATCATGGGCCTGATGATGCTGGCGGCGAGCCCGGGCTATTCGATCCGCGTCATCGCCAGCGGCCCGGAGGCGGTGCCGGCCATGGACGCGCTGGAGCAGTTGGTCGCCTCGCGTTTCGGCGAGGAAATCTGATCTTTTTGTTTTTGGTGCATGTCGTTGTCCCAAACCGCAACACACTTATGGGCGACATGCACCGCGCCACTAAAGACATGCGCGCATAAAGATTTCTTTATGTCCCATTGTCGTCCGGCGACCGATCTGCTAGTCAAGCCGGCAATCGCGCCCTGCTCGCGCTTCCCGGCGCCGGCGCGCCTTTGAGAAAAAATCACACCGGAGCACTGCCATGACGGGTAGCAAGGACTATGTGGTCGCCGATATCTCGCTTGCCGGCTGGGGCCGCAAGGAGATCGAGATCGCCGAAACCGAAATGCCGGGCCTGATGGCCTGCCGCGAGGAGTTCGGCGCCAAGCAGCCGCTGAAGGGCGCGCGCATCACCGGCTCGCTGCACATGACCATCCAGACGGCGGTGCTGATCGAAACGCTGAAGGCGCTGGGCGCCGACATCCGCTGGGCCTCCTGCAACATCTTCTCGACGCAGGACCATGCGGCCGCCGCGATCGCCGAGGCCGGCATCCCGGTCTTCGCCGTCAAGGGCGAGTCGCTGGAGGATTACTGGAACTACACCGACCGCATCTTCCAGTGGGCCGATGGCGGCACCTCCAACATGATCCTGGACGATGGCGGCGACGCCACCATGTACATCCTGCTCGGCGCGCGCGCCGAGGCCGGCGAGGATGTGCTGTCCAATCCCGGCAGCGAAGAGGAAGAGATCCTGTTCGCCCAGATCAAGAAGCGCCTGAAGGCCTCGCCCGGCTTCTTCACCAAGCAGCGGGACGCGATCCGCGGCGTCACCGAGGAGACCACCACCGGCGTCAACCGCCTCTACCAGCTGCAGAAGAAGGGCCTGCTGCCCTTCCCGGCGATCAACGTCAACGATTCCGTCACCAAGTCGAAATTCGACAACAAATATGGCTGCAAGGAATCGCTCGTCGACGGCATCCGCCGCGGCACCGACACGATGATGGCCGGCAAGGTCGCGGTGGTCTGCGGCTATGGCGACGTCGGCAAGGGCTCGTCGGCGTCGCTGCGCGGCGCCGGCGCCCGCGTCAAGGTCACCGAGGTCGACCCGATCTGCGCGCTGCAGGCGGCGATGGACGGCTATGAGGTGGTGACGCTGGAAGACGCCGCTCCCACCGCCGACATCGTCATCACCACCACCGGCAACAAGGATGTCGTCACGCTCGACCATATGCGGGCGATGAAGGACATGGTGATCGTCGGCAATATCGGCCACTTCGACAACGAGATCCAGGTGGCGTCGCTGCGCAATCTGCAATGGACCAACGTCAAGCCGCAGGTCGATCTCATCACCTTCCCAGACGGCAAGCGGATGATCCTTCTGTCGGAAGGACGCCTGCTCAACCTCGGCAACGCCACCGGGCATCCGAGCTTCGTCATGTCGGCCTCGTTCACCAATCAGGTGCTGGCGCAGATCGAGCTCTTCACCAAGCACGGCCAGTACCAGAACCAGGTCTATGTGCTGCCCAAGCACCTCGACGAGAAGGTGGCGCGGCTGCATCTCGACAAGCTCGGCGCCAAGCTGACCGAGCTGTCCAGCGAGCAGGCCGCCTATATCGGCGTGACGCCGCAGGGCCCGTACAAGCCGGAACACTATCGCTATTAACCAAAGCGAAATTATCTACCAGATATTGAAGCCGGGTGGTTGACTTTCCGCCCGGCTTTATTTTTTGCGCCAATGATTCTTCACGCCGATTCCGGCAGGCGTTATTGTTGTGATTCGCGGTCCGGGGACATTTTGGGCCGGGGACGCATTCAGGGCGGTCTTGCATTCAAGCGGCGAAGAGGACCAAGACATGCCGGGGGATTACCCGCCACGCGCGGGAACGGCCGTTTCCGGCGGCCATGAGGATTCGAACAAGGCCGGCCCCGCCGCGAGCGGCGGCGGTTTTCGTGCCCGCCTGCGGCTGGGCTCGCTTCTTGCCACCTCCGCGCTTGCCGGCCCGCTGCTGGCTTTTGCCGCCCATGCCGAGACAGGTCTTCCGGGAAAGGCCGCGGCGCCGGTCGACACCGTCGAGGTCATGCAGCTCGCCATGTTCGTCGGCGTCATGGGCGCAGCACTTGTCTCGGCCATCTTCCTGATCCGCGAGCGCACGCGCACCGCTTCGCAGAATGTCCAGCTCAGGGCCCGCATCGCGGACGTCAACGCGGCGCTGCAGCGTTCCGAGGCGCTGCTCAACCTGCGCGACCAGCGCGTTGTCGTCTGGGCCACGGACAACAAGAAACCCGAGCTCATCGGCAGCCTGCCGCTGGACAGCGGCGCGCCCGACGACAGGTCCGCCTTCCTTGCCTTTGGCCGCTGGCTGATGCCGCGTTCGGCGGCGGCGCTGGAGCACGCGGTCGCGGCGCTGCGCGAACAGGGGAAGGCCTTCGACCTCATCATAGAAACGCAGGCCGGCGGGCCGCTGGAAGTGCATGGCCGCAAGAGCGCGGCGCATGTGCTGTTGCGCTTCGTGTCGCTGTCGGAGACGCTGCGCAACCAGGCCAGGCTGAAGATCGAGAACCAGCGGCTCAGCGCCGACTACGACACCCTGATCGGCCTGCTCGACGCGTTGAAGATGCCGACATGGCTGCGCGGGGCGGACGGGCGATTGCAATGGGTCAACCGCGCCTATGCCGAAGCGGTGGAGGCCGAAAGCCCGGCCGCGGCCGTGCGCGACGCCAAGGAATTCCTTGGTGGCCAGGCGCGCGAGCAGATTGCCGAGCAGCACAAGACACGCCCGGTATTCGAACAGACGCTTTCCACGGTGATCGAAGGCGACCGACGCATGTTCGCGGTCACCGATTTCGCCGGTGCCGACGGCTCGGCGGGGCTTGCCTGCGACACCAGCGCCGCCGAGACGATCCGCGCCGAATATGAACGGACCGTGCGCAGCCATGCCGACACGCTCGACCAGCTGAACACCGCGGTGGCGATCTTCGACACCGAGGAAAAGCTACGCTTCTTCAACCAGGCCTTCCAGAAGCTCTGGGGTCTCGACTCGGGCTTCCTGCTCAGCGCTCCTTCCAACACGCTGCTGCTCGACCGGCTGCGCAGCGAAGGCAGGATCGCCGAGCAGCCGGAATGGCGGCGCTGGAAGGAAAACCTGCTCAGCGCCTACCGCGCCGTCGAATCGCAGGAGCACTGGTGGCATCTGCCGGATGGCAAGACGATCCGCGTGGTGGCCAACCCGCAGCCGAAAGGCGGCGTCACCTGGGTGTTCGAGAACCTGACCGAGAAGATGGACCTCGAAAGCCGCTACCAGACCGCCGTGCGGGTACAGGGCGAGACGCTGGACAACCTCGCCGAGGGCGTGGTGGTGTTCGGTCCGGACGGGCGGCTGCGGCTGTCCAATCCGGCCTTCGTCGCGCTGTGGGGACTGACCGTGGAAGCGGTCAAGCCGAACATCCATGTTTCGGCGATCCGCGACCTGTGCGACCAGCGGGCCGCGAACAGCCCGTGGGGCGGCTTCGTCGCCGCGGTCACCGGCTTCGACGACGAGCGCCGCGACCGCCGCGGCCAGATCGAGCTGATGAACGGCAACGTGCTGCGCTACGCGGTGATCCACCTGCCCAATGGCCAGGTGATGATCACCTTCGTCGACGTCACCGACACCGTCAATGTCGAACGGGCGCTGAAGGACAGGAACGAGGCGCTGGAGAAGTCCGACCAGCTGAAGAACGAATTCGTGCAGCACGTGTCCTATGAGCTGCGCTCGCCGCTGACCAACATCATCGGCTTCACCGAGCTTTTGTCGCTGCCCGCGACAGGGCCGCTGACGCCGAAGCAGCGCGAATATGTCGAGCATGTCGGCTCGTCGTCATCGGTGCTGCTCACCATCGTCAACGATATCCTCGACCTGGCGACCGTCGATGCCGGCATCATGCAGCTCGACATCTCCGAGATGAATATCGACCGGACGATCGCCGCGGCCGCCGAGCTAGTCGCCGACCGGCTGGACGAGCATCAAATCAAGCTCGAGATCGACGCAGCGGAGGCGCCGGCGAGCTTCCATGGCGACGAGACCCGCATTCGCCAGATCCTCTACAATCTGCTCAGCAACGCGGCGAACTACGCGCCGGAGGCGAGCACGATCCGGCTCACCTGCCGCCGGCTGGCCGACGGCGTCGAGTTCTCGGTGCATGACGATGGCCCGGGCATGCCGCCGGATGTGCTGGAATCGGTCTTCCGCCGCTTCGAGCCGCGCGCCAATGGCGGGCGGAGGCGCGGCGCGGGGCTCGGACTGTCGATCGTCAAGAGCTTCGTCGAACTGCATGGCGGAACCGTGCGCATCGAGACCGGCCGGGACAAGGGCACGACGGTGATCTGCACCTTCCCGGACAAGCCTTCCGGAATCCCGGATACGCCGGCCGGCATCCGTGACGCGGCCGAGTAGCGCGGCCTATATGACAGGGATGGTGCTGGAGCGTTTTCTCGCCGACGAGGCGGCAACGGCAAGGCTTGGCGAGGACCTCGCCATGGCATTGCGCGCCGGCGATGCGATCGCGCTCAAAGGCGATCTCGGCGCCGGCAAATCGACGCTGGCCCGCGCGCTGATCCGGGCGCTTGCCGATGATAACAGCCTCGAAGTGCCGAGCCCGACCTTCACGCTGGTGCAGAGCTACGAGACGCGCGTTCCGGTGCATCATTTCGACCTCTACCGCCTCTCCGCGCCGGACGAGATCGACGAGCTCGGCCTCGAGGACGCGCTCGGTCAAGGCGCGGCGCTCATCGAATGGCCTGAACGGGCCGGAGACCGCCTGCCGGCAAACGCGCTGTGGGTCGAGCTTGCCGAATATGGCGAAGGCCGCGTGGCGCGATTGTCCGGACAGGGACCGGCCTATGATCGCGCAGCGCGGTCGCTGGCCATGCGCGATTTCCTGGCCACAGCCGGCTGGGGCGACGCCAGCCGCCGCCATTTCGTCGGCGACGCCTCCCCCCGCTCCTACGAGATCGTCTCGTTGCCTGGCCAAGCGCCGCGCGTGCTGATGAACTCGCCGCGCCTCGTGCTCGGGCCGCCGGTGCGCGATGGCAAGCCCTATGCGGTGATCGCCCATACCGCGCAATCTGTCAGCGCCTTCGTCGCCATCGACCGGGCGTTGCTCGCGGCCGGCGTCAGCGTGCCGGTGATCCACGCCCAGGACCTCGACCAGGGTTTTCTGCTCCTCGAACATCTCGGTTCGGAAGGTTTCTTGAGCGGCGACGGCCAGCCTATCGCCGAACGTTACGAGGCGGCGGCGGAGCTGCTTGCCATGATGCATGGCAAGGCCTGGCCCACGCGGATGGAAGCGGCGCCCGGCGTGGTCCACGACGTGCCGCCCTTCGATCGGGAAGCCATGCTGATCGAGGCCGACCTTTTGGTCGACTGGTACGTGCCTTGGATCACGGGCGAACCGGCTAACGACGAATTGCGGGCCGGCTATCACCGGGTGTGGAACGCGCTACTCGACCGCCTCGCTGGCAGCGAATACACGCTGATGCTGCGCGATTTCCATTCGCCCAACATCATCTGGCGCGCGGAGCGTTACGGCCTCGACCGGCTCGGCATCGTCGACGTCCAGGACGCGCTGATCGGGCCGGCGGCCTATGACGTCGCCTCTCTAGCCATGGATGCGCGTGTCACTGTCCCGCCGGAGATCGAGCGGCGGACGGTCGCCGCCTATGTCGAGGCCAGGCGCAACGCCGGCGCTTTCGACCAGGCCGGTTTCGCCGAGGCCTATGCGATCATGGCCGCGCAGCGCAATTCGAAGATCCTCGGCATCTTCGTGCGGCTCGAAAAGCGCGACGGCAAGCCTTACTATCTGAAGCACCTGCCGCGCATCCGCGACTATCTGAGGCGGGCGCTGGCGCATCCGGCGCTTGCCAGCCTGAAGGAATTCTACATGGCCCACGGCCTGCTCGAGGAACGGGTCGCATGAAGCCCACGACCGCGATGGTGCTGGCGGCCGGACTCGGCAAACGCATGCGGCCGATCACCGACACGATGCCGAAGCCGCTGGTGAAGATCGCCGGCAAGACCCTGCTCGACTGGGGGCTGGACAGCCTGGAAGCCGCCGGAATCGCCAAGGCCGTCGTCAACGTGCACTATTTGCCCGAGCAGATCGTCGCCCATGTCGCCCATAGGCGTGCACCGAAGATCGTCATTTCCGACGAGCGCGAGGCGCTGCTGGAATCGGCGGGCGGCATCGTCAAGGCGCTGCCGCTTCTGGGCACTGCGCCTTTCTACATCATCAACGCCGATACGTTCTGGATCGACAAAGGCGAGCCCAGCCTCGAGCGTCTTGCCCTTGCATGGGACGCCGCCAGAATGGATATTCTGCTGATGCTCACCGATCTCGACTCAGCCACCGGGCACTGCGTCGGCACCGATTTCCTGGTTGCATCCGACGGCGCGCTCACGCGCTCGAAAGGCAACCCGGCGGGCCTGATCTATGCCGGCGCCGCCATCGTCCATCCGCGCATCTTCAAGGACGCGCCCACCGGCTCGCATTCGCTCAATGTCTATTTCGACAAGGCGATCGCCGCCGGGCGCCTGTTCGGCATGAGAATGCATGGACGCTGGATCACCGTCGGCACGCCGGACGCCATTCCCGCCGCCGAGGCGGCGGTTGCCGGCGCGCTCGCGAAAGCGGTATGAGCGGCGCGCGCCGCGTCTTTTCCATCCCGCCCGGAGCGCCGTTCCTGTCGACGCTGGCCGGAGCGTTGCTCGACGGGCGACTGATCCCCGGCTTCCGCTTCGACGGCGAGCCGCTGGCGCTGGCCGACGTCACCATCTATGTGCCGACACGCCGCGCCGCGCGGGCACTGCGCGGCGCCTTCGTGGAGATTCTCGGAAAACGATCAGCCATCCTGCCGACGGTGCGGCCGCTCGGCGAATTCGACGAAGACGAGGCGGCCTTCGACGCCGAGGCGGCGCCGGCGATAGACCTCGCGCCACCGATCGCCGCGCAGGAGCGGCTGTTGTTGCTGGCGCCGCTGGTGCGCGCCTGGAAGGAAAGCCTGCCGGACCATGTCAGAACCCGGTTCAACGAGGAATTCGTCGTGCCGACCTCGGCCGCGGACGCCATCTGGCTGGCGCGCGACCTTGCCCGGCTGATGGACGAGATCGAGACCGAAGGCACGGACTGGGCAAAGCTCGCGACGCTGGTCACCGGCAACCTTGCCGGCTGGTGGCAGGTGACGCTCGATTTCCTCGGCATCGTCACCGACAATTGGCCGGAATTGCTCAAGGAGCGCAACCGCTCCAACCCCGCCGCGCATCGCAGCGCGCTGATCCGCCTGGAAGCGGCGCGGCTGAAGCGCAATCCGCCGGCCGGGCCGGTGATCGCCGCCGGTTCGACCGGCTCCATTCCCGCCACGGCGGAACTGCTTGCCGTGATCGCCGGCCTGCCCAACGGGGCCGTCGTGCTGCCCGGGCTCGATCGCGAGATGGACGATGCATCCTTCGCGGCGATCACGGTGCCCGGCGCGCATCCGGCAACGCTCGGCCACCCGCAATACGGCCTCGCCAAGCTGATCGGCGGCATCGGCATTCCGCGCCGCGATCTAGAGGACGTGATCGCCGCGCCGCCGCCGCTGGCCTTGCGTGCGGCCCTTGTCGGCGAGGCGCTGCGGCCGGCCGAAACCACCGAATATTGGACCGAGACACGGCCGCGCTTCACGACAGACGATGTCGAACAGGCGCTTGCCGGCGTGACGCTGGTGGAGGCGGCGAATGAACGCGACGAGGCGGCGGCTATCGCCATCGCGCTGAAGCGCGCCGTGGAGGCTCCGGGCAAACGCGCGGCGCTCGTTACCGGCGACCGCGCGCTGGCGCGGCGGGTTTCGGCGGAACTTCTGCGTTTCGGCGTCGTTGCCGACGATTCCGGCGGCGCGCCGCTCATCAACACGCCGGCGGCCAGCCTGCTCAGGCTGGCGCTGAGCGCCGCGTTCCGGCCCGGCGATCCGGTCGGCCTGCTTGCCTTGCTCAAGCATCCGCTGCTTGGGCTCGGCCTCGAACGCCGAAACGTGCGCAAGGCGGCCGAACTCGTCGAGTTGGTGGCGCTGCGCGGCGGCACCGGCCGGCCCGATGTCGCATCGCTCGGCGCGCTTTTCGAGACTCGGCTGGCGGAGCTGAGCGGTGATATCCGCCAGCCCTTCTGGTTTTCGCGTCTTACCGTGCGCGGCATCGAGCAGGCGCACGGCATGCTTAGCCGCCTTACCAAAGCGCTTTCGCCGCTCATTGCGATGCGCGATGAGAAGGACGCCGACATCGCCACGTTGACCAGCGCGAGCGTCGTCGCGCTGGAGGATCTGGGCCGCGCGGCGGACGGCAGCCTGGCCGAGCTCTATGCCGGCGACGCCGGCGAAAAGCTCGCCGAACTGCTGCGCGGACTGGTGGCGGCGTCCTCGCCCTTTACCTTCGCCGCTTCGGAGTGGCCGGACGTGATGGAGGCGCTGATCGCGCCCGAGACGGTGAAGCCGGCGCAAGGCACCGACCGCAATATCGCCATCTGGGGCGCGCTGGAAGCCCGATTGCAGAATGTCGACACGCTGGTCATCGGCGGGCTCAATGAAGGCGTGTGGCCGCGCAAGCCCGAGAGCGACCGCTTCATGTCGCGGCTGATGAAGACAGGCATCGACCTCGAACCGCCGGAGCGGCGCATCGGCCTTGCCGCGCATGATTTCCAGATGGCGATGGGCGCGGCGGAAGTGGTGCTGACACGGTCAGCGCGCTCGGGTGACGCGCCGGCGGTGCCGTCGCGCTGGCTGCAGCGCATCCTGACCTTCATCGGCAAGGAACCGGCGGCAGCGCTTCGCGGGCGCGGCGACGCGCTGCTTGCCTGGGCGCGCGCGCTCGATGCCGGCGAGAAGAAGGATTTTGCCCCTCGCCCGCAGCCGAAGCCGCCGCTCAGCATGCGTCCGCAGCATTTCTCGGTCACCGAGATCGAGACTTTGCGCCGCGACCCCTATGCGGTCTATGCGCGGCGCATCCTCGGCCTGATGCCGCTCGAGCCGCTGATCCGCGATCCGGGCGCGGCCGAACGCGGCACGCTGTTTCACGAGATCCTGCATTTGTTCTCGCGGCGGATCGAGGATCCAAGAGCGCCGAACGCCCTGGCCAGCCTCATCGAAGCCGGCCGTCTCTGCTTTGCCGAGGCAAGGCTTCCGCCGGATATCGAAGCCATCTGGTGGCCGCGTTTCGAAAAGCTGGCCGAAAACATCATCGAGTGGGAACATACCCGCGCCGATGCGGTCACGAGGCGCTATGCCGAGGAGCGCGCCGAGAAGACGGTGGTGGGTCGCACCGGCGTGACGTTGTCCGGCTATGCCGACCGCGTCGACCTGCTGGCCGGCGGCATGGCCGACATTCTCGACTACAAGACCGGCTCCTCGCCTTCGAAAGCGCAGGCACACACGCTGCTGTCGCCGCAGTTGGCTTTGGAAGGCGCGTTGCTCAGGCGCGGCGCTTTCAGGGAGCTGGGCATCCGCGAACCGTCGCAGCTTGCCTTCGTGCGGCTGAAGCCGAATGGCGAGGTATTCGAAGAATCGATCCTCGAATATAACCGCAAGCCGCGCACCGCCAATGACCTGTCCGAGGAAGCCTGGGCGCGGCTGGAGCGGCTGCTTTTCCATTATGCCGATCCGACCACCGGCTATCTGTCGCGCGCGCTGCCGTTCCGCGAAGGCGAAGCCGACGGCGACTACGATCATCTGGCGCGTGTGCTGGAATGGTCGGCCGGCGGCGCCAGCGAAGACGAGGCGGAAGGATGAAATATCCGATCCCCTCCGATACCGCCGCCAGCCAGGCGCGCGCTTCAGACCCCGCCTATTCCGCCTGGGTGTCGGCCAATGCCGGCTCGGGCAAGACGCATGTCTTGGCGCAGCGCGTGATTAGGCTCTTGCTCAACGGCACCGATCCGTCGAAGATCCTGTGCCTCACCTATACGCGTGCGGCCGCCGCCAACATGTCGAACCGCGTGTTCTCGACCCTTTCGGAATGGACAGCCCTGCCCGATGCGGAGCTGGCGGCCAGGATCGCGGCGCTGGACGGCCGCGGCGCCGACCGTGACATGATGCGGCGCGCGCGCCGGCTGTTCGCCGAGGCGCTCGAGACGCCGGGCGGGCTGAAGATCCAGACCATCCACGCCTTCTGCGAATCGGTGCTGCACCAGTTCCCGCTCGAAGCCAACATCCCGGCGCATTTCGAGATGCTCGATCCGCAGATGGAGGCCTCGCTGTTTGGCGAGGCCCGCCGTGACATGATCTCAGGCGCGGGCGCCGGCGTCGAGGGGCTGGCGGAAGCCTTTGCCACCGTGCTGGACCGTGGCGGCGAGTTCGGGCTCGATACGCTGCTTGCCGAAATCGTCGGCAAGCGCGACGAGCTGCGCGATTTCATCGCCAAGCTCGGCAGGGACCGGGACTTCCGCCCGCTGTTCGCCGAATTCGGCTTCAGATCCGGACAGACGGCCGAGGGCATCGCCGCTTCGCTCTGGCCGCTGCCTGGCTTCGCCCCCGGCCAGTTCGCCGAATTCGCGCAGGCCGCCGAAGCCGCCGACGCCCGGCAGGTGCTGAACAATGTCGTCCCTTACGCGCGAGGCGCATTCGCCGAAGCCGACCCGATCCGCCGGCTGCGGCTCCTGGCAAAGGCCTTTCTCAAGGCCGACGGCGATCCTTACGAACCGCCCAAGATCTTCAAGAAGGCGCTGGTCGACCGTCTGCCGGACCTGGCCGATCGCTACCTCGCCGCGGCCAAGGCGATCCTCGACGTAACCGACCGGCTGGCACTGTTCCGCATGCTGGAAGGGACGGCGGCGGCGCTCACGGTCGCCGGCTGGCTGATCACGCGCTACGAGCAGCTGAAGCGCGGGCGGGGCTTCCTCGACTTCAACGACCTCATCACCCGCACCGTCAGCCTCTTGTCACGGCCCGATGCTGGGCCATGGGTGCAGTTCAAGCTCGACCAGGGCATCGATCATATCCTGCTCGACGAGGCGCAGGACACCAGCCCGGACCAATGGGAGGTGGTGAAGAAGCTGACGGAAGAGTTCTTCGCCGGGCTCGGCCAGCGCGAGGCGGTCACGCGCACGATCTTTGCCGTGGGCGACGAGAAGCAGTCGATCTATTCCTTTCAGGGAGCAGCGCCGGACTCCTTCGCCGAAAGCCGGCTGTTGTTTGCGGGCCGTGTGCGCGACGCCGAAGCCGCTTTCGCCAATCTCAAGCTCACCTGGTCGTTCCGGTCGAGCGACGACGTGCTGGCCGCGGTCGACCGCGTCTTCGCCGAACCGGAGGTGCGGCGCGGCATCAGCCACGATCCAGACCCTTTGAGCCACAAGGCGATCCGCAACGACGCGCCGGGCTATGTCGAGGTGTGGCCTTCGATCGGCGCCGAGATGGTCGAGGAGCCGGATGACTGGACCTTGCCGGTCAACCACGCCAGCGCGCCCGCAGTGCGCGTCGCCGAGCATGTGGCCACGACGATCCAGACCTGGCTGCGAAATGGCGAGGTGATCGAAGGCAAGGGCAGGAAGCTCGCCGCCGGCGATATCCTGGTGCTGGTGCGCAAGCGCGACCGCTTCGTTCATGCGCTGTCGCGCAGCCTGAAGAACCGGCAGATCCCAGTCGCAGGCGCCGACCGGCTGAGCCTGCCCGGCCACATCGCCGTGCAGGACCTGATCGCGCTTGGACATTTCCTGATCCAGCCGGAAGACGATCTGTCTTTGGCCGCGGTGCTGCGCAGTCCGATCTTCGAGGTCTCCGAGGAGACGTTGCTGGCGCTTGCCGGCGGGAGGCCGAAAGGCCAGTCGCTGCTTGCCTCGCTGCGTCAGCATGCGGCCGAAGATATTGCCCTGGCTGCTGTCGTTAGCCGGCTCGATGGCTGGGCGACCGAGGTGGCGTTCAAGCCGGTGTTCGAATTCTACGCCGCGGCGCTGGCGCGCGACGGGCTGCGCCGCAAGATGACGGCGCGGCTGGGACCCGAAGCCGGCGACATCCTCGACGAATTCCTCAGCTTCTGCCTGGCCGAGGAGCGGACCGGCCTGCCGGGGCTGGAATCCTTCCTGTCGACGCTGGAAAATGCCGGTCCCGAGATCAAGCGCGAGATGGACCAGACGCGCGACGAGGTGCGGGTCATGACCGTGCACGCCGCCAAGGGCCTCGAAGCCCCTGTCGTTTTCCTGGTCGATGGCGGCTCGGCGCCGTTCAGCGACCAGCATCTGCCGCGGCTGATGCCGTTCGAGAGCTCGGGGACACAATGGAAGGGCAAGGGCTATCTGTGGCGCTCGGCCAGCGATGTCGCCAACGGCGTCTCGAAGGCGGCCTCAATCCGAGCGCGCGAACTGGCGGACGACGAGTACCGGCGGCTGCTCTATGTCGGCATGACACGCGCGGAGGACCGGCTGATCGTCTGCGGCTATCACGGCAAGCGCCAGCCCAGCACCGGCACCTGGCATTCGATTGTCAGCCGGGCGCTGCTGGGTGCGCCTGAAAGTTCGGAGCGGCGGCATCCGGCGACGGCGGACGTTGCCGTGCATCGCTTCCACATGACCAAATTGCCGCCGGTGGCGCTGACCGGCGTCGACGAGACCGGCCCGTTCGAGCACACGGCGCCGCTGCCTGAAACCCTGTTCCGGCCGCTGCCGCCCTATGAGGAGCTGCCGCGGCCGCTTTCGCCTTCCGGCGCCTCGGCGCTGATCGAGGAAGCGAAAGACGCTGCGCCCGACACGCGCTCGCCGGTGCTCGATGCCGCCGCCGAGCCCGGCTTCGCGGTGGTGCGCGGCCTGGCCCTGCACAAATTGCTGCAGATGCTGCCCGGCATCGCCGAAGGGGAAAGGCGGGACGCGGCCGAGCTCTACCTGACGCGCGCTGGTGCCGATTGGCCGGCGGACGAGCGCGACAGGGCGCTGGACGCCGTGCTTGCGATCCTGTCCGACGGCCGCTTCGGCGCACTGTTCTCGCCGTCGTCACGCGCCGAGGTCGCGATCATGGGCAGCCTCGAGGTGAAGGGCAGGCTGCGTTCCATCTCCGGCAAGATCGACCGGCTGGCCGTCACCCCGGAAAAGGTGTCGATCGTCGACTACAAGACCAACCGGCCGGCGCCCAAAGACCTGACGGAAGTGCCGCCTGCCTATGTGCTGCAGCTTGCGCTCTACCGGGCGCTGCTTCAGCCGCTCTATCCGGGGCGAGAGGTGACGGCGGCGCTGCTCTTCACCGAGGCGCCGCGCCTGATCGAGCTGCCGGCCAAGGCCATGGACGATGCACTTGCCCGACTCACGGGAGCGTGACACAAGAACTGCTTGAACATCGCCGCCACAACCACCACATTTGGTGCAACCCGAGTTTTCGAAAGGATTTCAGCATGGCCACCGTCAAGGTCGACAAGGGCAATTTCCAGGCCGATGTGCTCAACGCCAAGGAGCCGGTCGTGGTGGATTTCTGGGCGGAATGGTGCGGCCCGTGCAAGATGATCGCCCCGGCGCTGGAAGACATCGCCAAGGAGCTCGGCTCGAAGGTGAAGGTCGCCAAGCTGAACATCGACGAGAACCCCGAACTCGCCGCTCAGTATGGCGTGCGCTCGATCCCGACGCTGATGATCTTCAAGGGCGGCGAAGTGGCCGACATGAAGGTCGGCGCGGCGCCCAAGACGGCGCTGTCGCACTGGATCAACGGCAGCCTCGCCTGAGCCGATTCGAAAAGTTCAAGGACAAGCCCGGCCAATCGCGCCGGGCTTTTTCTTGGCGTCATCGCTCGACGCGCTCTGGCCCTCGCATGCAGGCACGTCATACTCTTTGCTTCAGAAAAAGGGAGAGCGCCATGACCGGGACAGCCAAGGCCACAGTACACGTCGACAATGAGCGCGTCATCGTCACCGAGTACCGCTTCGCGCCGGGCGCCAACACCGGCTGGCACCGCCACGGCCATGACTATGTCGTGGTGCCGCTGATGGACGGCAAGGTGAAGCTGGTGACGAAGGACGGCGAATCCTTCGCCGAGATGAAGCAGGGCGCGCCCTATTTCCGCCGGGAAGGCGTCGAGCACGACGTCATCAACGCCAATGACGGCGAATATGCTTTCATTGAGATCGAGCTGAAATAGGCTGTTGGCTAGCCATCACCTGCCATCTTGATGGCTAAGCTCTGTCGGTATCTATTTCCGGCAAGCGGAGTTCGAAATGGCCGGACCAAAACTCTCAGTCCGTGGCGGCGCTTCCAGATCACGGCATGGATTCTATGGTCTGCGCCGCGTCGCTTCGCTCCTTGCTCCGCCATAGAATGACGAGGTTGGGGCGGCATCAATCAATCCCCGGCGTTTGCTCTGATTTCGCGGAATGAATCTTGCACCAAGACAAACGGCAACCTTTTCAAAATCCCTTTGTCTAGCCGAATTTCGGACCGGTCAATCAGCTGAACTGATCACCAGTCGGCGACGCGGTCGCCGCCGGCGAATTGCGCGCTTTGTGCAGTGTATTCAAACAGCTCGATCTTCACGCCGTTTGGGTCGCTGATCCAGGCCTGGTAAGTGTCGTCGCAGGCGAGCTTTTTCGGAGTGACCTCGACGCCTTTCGACCGGATATGGGCGATCGCCGCGTCGATATCTTCCACCTCCAGGCAGAAGTGGTTGATCTGATCGCGGTCGCTGTAGCTCGCCTCGTTCCTTTCAAAGACCTCGACATGGCTGCGGCCGCCGCAGTCGAGATAGAAGCCGAAAATCCTGCCGTCGCGTAGGAAATTGAACCTTGTGTCCATGCCGAGCACGTCGCGGTAGAAGCGGCGCGTCGCCTCCAGGTCATGCGCGAAGATGCAGACATGAGCGAGTTGCTTCACCTTGATCATGGCCGGCTCCTTTCGGCCCCCGCCGAAATCCGCAGCGCAATCTTGATTCGCTTCAGGTCGGCGGCGTGCCGTTCTCGGCCAGCACGGCGCCGGCGAAATAGAGCGAGCCGCCGATCAGGATGCGCGGTGCCGGGCCGTCCCAGGAGTCGCGCAACAGCATCAGCGCGTTGGCGACGGAGCTGACCGGCTCCGCCGACAGGCCGGCCTCTTCGGCACGCAGTGCCAGCTCGTCATTTGGCACGCCGGCTTCGCTGTTGGTCACCGGCACGGTATAGACATGACGGGCCAACCCCTTGAAGGCGCTGAAATAGCCGGTCTGGTCCTTGGTGTTGATCATGCCGGAGATCAGGACCAGCGGTCTCGGATTCTTCTCCTCCTGCTCGGCCAACGCCTCGGCGATGACGATGCCGGCGCCGGGATTGTGGCCGCCGTCCAGCCAGATCTCAGCGCCCTTCGGCGCCAGATCCACCAATTTGCCCTGCGTCAGCTTCTGCATGCGTGCCGGCCAGGCGACATGGGTCATTGCCCGCTCGGCGGCGCGATGGCCGATCTCGAAGCCGGCCGCCTTGACGGCGGCGATCGCCGCGGCGGCATTCGCGTATTGGTGCCGACCGGGCAGGCGCGGCAGCGGCAGGTCCATCAGCCCGTCCTCGTCCTGGTAGACCATGCGGCCGTTTTCCTCGAAAGCAAGGAAATCCTGGCTATAGACCACGGTCGGACAATCCAGCCGCTCGGCCGTCTCGATCAGCACCTGAAGCGCTGTCTCGCTTTCCTGGGCGCCGATCACCACCGGGCAGCCGCGCTTCATGATGCCGGCCTTTTCGGCGGCGATCAGCTCGACGCGGTCGCCGAGATAGGCTTGGTGATCCATCGAGATCGGCATGATCACCGAAACGGCCGGACGCTTGATGACATTGGTAGCGTCGAAGCGGCCGCCAAGGCCGACCTCGATGATCGCCGCCTCCGCCGAATGCTCCGAGAACAGGATGAAGGTGACGGCGGTGAGGATCTCGAAGACGGTGATCGTCTGGCCCGCATTGGCCTTGGCGACGCGCGCAATGGCTTCGGCGAAAACGTCGTCGTCGACGAGCTTGCCGCCGCCTTCGGCCGCCAGCCGGTAGCGCTCGTGCCAGTTCACCAGATGCGGCGAGGTATGGACGTGGACGAGGTGGCCGGCCGCCTCCAGCAGCGCGCGCGAAAAGGCGGCGCAGGAGCCCTTGCCGTTGGTGCCGGCGATGTGGATGACCGGCGGCAGCCGGTCCTGCGGATTGCCGAGGCGTTCGAGAAGCCGCGTGACGCGGTCCAGCGAAAGGTCGAAGCCTTTCGGATGCAGCGTCATCAGATGTTCGATTTCGCGTTCGGCGGAAAGCGTTGTCATGGCGGATTCCTAACGCCTAACCCAGAGACCGGGAATCGGTCTCGGAACGGTCATGCGCATCAAGAGGCTACAGCACACAACGGACGGCGCAAATCGCGGTTCGCGGCGAACGATGTCGCGCCGGCCGATGATATCGCCTCAGGCTGGCGGCCGCGCCTCGGCATTGACCACCGCCGGCGGCAGGATTTCCGGCTCGAGCGGCTTGTCGGCCGGCGGCATCTTGAGCAGCATTTTCAGCAAACGCGCGATGGTCGGCCGCATCTCGAGCCGCGACACGACCATGTCTACCATGCCGTGCTCCATCAGATATTCGGCGCGCTGAAAGCCGTCGGGCAGCTTCTCGCGGATGGTCTGCTCGATGACGCGTGGACCGGCAAAGCCGATCAGCGCGCCCGGCTCGGCGATGTGGACGTCGCCCAGCATAGCATAGGAGGCGGTGACGCCGCCCGTGGTCGGGTTGGTCAGCACGACGATATAAGGCAGGCCGGCTTCCTTCAGCCGGTCGACGCCGACCGTGGTGCGCGGCAGCTGCATCAGCGAGAGGATGCCTTCCTGCATGCGGGCGCCGCCGGAGGCGGCGAACAGGATCAGCGGCCGCCTGCGCTGAAGCGCGACCTCGAACGCGTGCACGATCGCCTCGCCGGCGGCCATGCCGAGCGAGCCGCCCATGAAGGCGAAATCCTGCACTGTGACCACCACCGGCAGGCCTTCGATGCTGCCGACCGCGTTGAGGATAGCGTCTTCCAGGCCGGTCTTCGTCTTCGCCTCCTTCAGGCGATCGGTGTAGCGCTTCTCGTCGCGGAACTTCAGCGGGTCCTGGACGACCTTGGGGTTTTCCAGCACCTCATATTTGCCGTCGTCGAAGAAGTATTTCAGCCGCTCCTTGGCCGAGATCTTCATGTGATGGCCGGAGGACGGAATGACGAACTGGTTGGATTCGAGATCCTTGTGGAAGACCATCTCGCCGGTCTCGGGATCCTTGATCCAGAGGTTTTCCGGCATGTCGGTGCGCCGGCCAAGCATCGAATTGATCTTCGGGCGGACGTAATTGGTGATCCAGTTCATGGCTTCGGCTCCCTGCCCTGGAAGAACTTCAAGCTATTCCAGGAAAAGTCTGTGGCGGTTTTCCGGCTGGAATTTGCGCCGCGAAGAATTAGTCAGACTATTCGGCGGCGGCAAGGCGGGCCGTACGAACGCCCTGGGCAAGGCCGCTGACCAATGTGGCGACGGCTTCGGCCGGATCGGCTGTCTCGCCCTTGGGTCCCAGCACATTGGCGATCGCATTGACGATCGCCGTGCCGACGACGACGCCGTCGGCCGACGCGCCGATGACGCGCGCCTGCTCGGCGGTCTTGACGCCGAAGCCGACGCAGACCGGCAGCGCGGTGTGGGCCTTGATGCGCGTGACCGCAGCCGAGACTTTGGCGGTGTCGGCAAGCGCGGAGCCGGTGATGCCGGTCATCGAGACGTAATAGACGAAGCCGGAGGTGTTTTCCAAAACCTTGGGCAGGCGCTTGTCGTCGGTGGTCGGCGTCGCCAGGCGGATGAAATTGACGCCGGCCTTCAGCGCCGGAATGCAAAGCTCCTCATCCATTTCCGGCGGCAGGTCGACGACGATCAGGCCGTCGATGCCGCTGGCCTTGGCGTCGACGAGGAAACGGTCGACGCCGTAGATGTAGATCGGATTGTAGTAACCCATCAGCACGATCGGCGTCTCGTCATCGCCGGCGCGAAATTCGGATGCCATCTTCAGCGTGCGGGCCAAGGTCTGGCCTCCTTTCAGCGCCCGAAGACCCGCGGCCTGGATCGCCGGCCCGTCGGCCATCGGATCGGAGAAGGGCATGCCGAGCTCGATGATGTCGCTGCCGGAGGCGGGCAGCCCCTTCATGATCGAGAGCGAGGTGTCGTAATCGGGGTCGCCGCCCATGATGTAGGTGACGAGAGCCGGGCGGCCTTCGGCCTTGAGCTTGGCCATGCGGCGGTCGATGCGCGTGGTCATTGTCAGATCTCCATGCCGAGCATGTTGGCCACCGTGTGCACGTCCTTGTCGCCGCGGCCGGACAGATTGACGATGACGATCTGGTCCTTGTCCATCTTCGGCACGATCTTCATCGCATGCGCGATGGCATGCGCGGATTCCAGCGCCGGGATGATGCCTTCGACGCGGGTTGTGAGCTGGAAAGCCTCAAGCGCCTCGTCGTCGAGGATCGGCTCATACTGGACGCGGCCCGAATCGCGCAGCCAGGAATGCTCCGGGCCGACGCCCGGATAATCGAGGCCGGCCGAGATCGAATGGCCGTCGAGGATCTGGCCGTCCGAGTTCTGCAACAAATAGGTGCGGTTGCCGTGGAGCACGCCGGGCTTGCCGGCATTCATCGAGGCGCAATGTTCGACGCCATCGAGGCCGCGCCCGCCGGCCTCGATGCCGATGATGCGCACATCCTTGTCGTCGAGGAAGGGATGGAACAGGCCAATGGCGTTGGAGCCGCCACCGACGGCCGCGATGATGACATCCGGCAGCCGGCCTTCCTGCTCCAGGATCTGGGCGCGCGCTTCCGAGCCGATCACCGACTGGAAGTCGCGCACCAGCTCGGGATAGGGATGCGGGCCGGCGGCGGTGCCGATCAGGTAATAGGTGTCCTCGACATTGGTCACCCAATCACGAAGGGCCTCGTTCATGGCGTCCTTCAACGTGCCGTGGCCGGCGGTGACCGGCCGCACCTCGGCGCCGAGCAGCCGCATGCGGAACACGTTGGGGCTTTGGCGGGCGACGTCGGTGGCGCCCATGTAGACCACGCAGGGATAGCCGAAGCGCGCAGCCACAGTTGCCGAGGCGACGCCATGCTGGCCGGCGCCGGTCTCGGCGATGATGCGCTTCTTACCCATGCGCTTGGCCAGCAGAATCTGGCCGAGGCAGTTGTTGATCTTGTGCGAGCCGGTGTGGTTGAGGTCCTCGCGCTTGAAATAGACCTTGGCCCCACCGAGATGTTTGGTGAGTCCTTCGGCGAAATAGAGCTTCGACGGTCGCCCGGCATAGTGGGTGGAGAGGTTCTGCAGCTCGGCCTTGAATTCGGGATCTTTCTTGGCCTTGTTCCACTGCTCTTCCAGATCGAGGATCAGCGGCATCAGCGTCTCGGCGACGAAGCGGCCGCCGAAAATGCCGAACATGCCCTGCTCGTCGGGCCCGGTGCGGAAGGAATTGGGCATTGCCGGCTTGTTCATCGCCGATCTCCTGGCATCTTATGTTTTGAACACGTCCTTGTCGGAAAACCGGATTCCACCTTTCCGGGACATATTCGGGTTAGGCTGTTCAGGCGGCGCGGTCGTCGCGCGCGGCCCTGGCGGCCCGGAAAAACTGCTCGATCAGCGCCGGATCCTTGACGCCTGGAGCGCTTTCCACGCCCGACGAGATGTCTATACCGGGCGGGTTGGCCTGTCTCAGGGCATCGCCGATATTGGCGGCGTTGAGCCCACCCGAAAGCATGTAATCGACGCCTGCGTCAAGGCCGGCAAGGACGCGCCAATCGAAGGCGACGCCGTTGCCGCCCGGAAGTTGCGATCCCTTCGGCGGCTTGGAATCCAGAAGGAAGCGATCGGCGACCCCGACGAAAGATTTCATGCGGTCCAGATCCGCCGCCTCGCTGACCGACAGCGCCTTCATGACCGGGAGACCATAGCGGGCCTTCAGTTCCGCCACGCGCCCGGTCGTTTCCGAACCGTGCAGCTGCAGCATGTCCGGCTGCATCTTGGCGACGATCTGGTCGAGGAAAGCATCATCGGCATCGACGGTGACGGCAACCGCCTTGGCCTTGCCGCGCGCCGCTTCGCGCAGGCGCCCGGCTTCGGCGGGCTCGACATAGCGCGGGCTCTTGGCGAAGAAAATAAAGCCGACATGGCTGGCCCCGCCGGCAAGGGCAGCGGCCATTGCGGCGTCGGTTTTCAGTCCGCAGATCTTGATGTCGAGTGTCATGGCGCGGGATTGGCACGAAACGGGAAAAGAGTCGAGAAAAAGCATGCTGTTGCCGGCTCTTCGGAAAACGCTACCTTCATATAGGAACCACAGGCGGGAGCAGACACTCATGGCCGACCGAACCGTCGCCGAACTGAAGCAGAAGATCGCGCAGGCGCGCGAGGTGATCGCGCATCTGATGGAAAAGTCCGACTTCAACGGCGCCGAAGCGCACCGGGCGCTGGACTATTTCGGCAGCGATGCCTTCGACCGGGATTTCTTGCCTTGGCCGCATCAGGGCGAGGAGGGATTGCGGCCGGAGGAGCTGAACGCGGCGAATGATGATTGATGGGTTTCGTCCTGAACCAGCGGACGCTGGGACAGCACCCCCCTCTGGCCTGCCGACCCGCGAGGGGGGTGATCAGCAGCTTCGGCGCTGAGCCCTTCCTGCAGCGCTTGATATTTAGCGAAAGCCGTGGCGATAGCCAATCTCCCCGCGGGGGAGATGCCCGGCGGGGCTGAGGGGGGTGTGAAGGAACGCGACCTAGCCGGTTAAGCTACTCAAACACAATCGCCTGCAGGGCCCCGCCGTTGCGCTTCAGCCAGTCCTTGCAGCGGTCGGTGTCGGGGCAGAGCTTCTCGCACAGTCTCCAGAATTTCGGGCCGTGGTTCATCTCTTTCAGATGCGCCACCTCATGCGCCACGAGGTAGTTTATCACCGCCGGCGGCGCCATCATGATGCGCCACGAGAAAGAGAGATTGCCCTCCGAGGTGCATGACCCCCAGCGGCTGGAGGTATCCTTATACCTTATCGCCTTGGCGCGCTTGCCGATCGCCTCGGTGTGCTTCACCACCAGCTTCTCGATCTCCTTCTTCGCCTCGCGCTTGAGATAATCGGCGATGCGGCGCGGCAGATGGATGCGCTCGCCATGCACGATCAGAAGCGGACCGCGCTCGTCGCGCGAGACGGTGACGGTGCCGCGCCTCGAAGGCTCATGCACGATACGGTGCGGCACGCCGCGGATCGGAATCCTGATGCCGGGGCGTACCTGCGGCCGCGTCGGCACCTTGGCCAGGCGCTGCTCCAGCCAGTCCTGATGGCGGTCGAGGAATTTCTCCACCTCGCCCCGGCGCAGGCCGGGCGGCACGGTGACCCGCAGGCCTTGGCCGCCGGAATCGATGCGCAGCGTGAGCCGCCTGGCCCTGGCGCTTTCGACGATCTTCAGCGGCAGCGTTCGGCCGGCGACGCAATGTTCTCGCTCCACGACAGGCGTGGGCTTTGGCTTGGTCAGATTGCGAAAGAAGCCGAGGGTCATGGCTGGACGATACGCGATTCGAGAGAAACGGCCAGTGGAGTAAAGCTAGATGGAGAACAAAAAAGAAACGGCGCCGCTTGCGCGACGCCGCATGTGGGGGCGGCCCTATGGTTGAGCCTCAGTCGTCAAGGAGATTCGAGCCCTTGCCGCTATTCGGCCCCGTCGCTCCGGTGGGCCCGGTCGTGGTGGTCGGCGCGGTCGGCTTGTTGCGCTGGGCCATGAAACGATCGAACTCTTCCTGGTCCTTGGCGCGGCGCAGCTCGCGGGCATACTCGTCGAACTCCGAGAGCATCTCGTCGAGCTTGCGGCGCTCCTCGGCGAGCCGCTCGAGCTCCTTCTCGCGCCAGTCGTCGAAGGCGACATTGCCGGTGCGGGACGAGCCGTGACCCCAGCGAGCCGCTTTGTCCGAGCCGCGGCGGCAGCCGGCGAAGATGCCGTCGGTGGCGCGGTTGACGTCGCGCTTGAAGCCCTCGAGCCGGTCGCCCCAGATGATGTAGGCGAGCATGGCGAGGCCGAGCGGCCAGAACACCATGAAGCCGATCACCATCAGCGCGATGGTGGCCGGCGTCCAGGCCGGACGGATCAATGCAGTCGTATTCATTTCTCCCAATCCTTCCGTTGGAGACAGCCAAACCGGCTGCGTGGAATCGAAATGGGAAGGCGAAATCGGCTATTCAAGGCAAGGCCAGCCAAAACCGGCGAAGCGCCTGAAATGATTATCGCTTTTTGAGTTTTTCCAGGAAAAGCACTGCCATTCCGGCAACTAGCCCCCAAAATGCCGCGCCGACGCCGAAAAGCGTGAGCCCCGAAGCCGTCACGGCGAAGGTGACGGTGGCCGGCATGCGTTCGGCCTCGTCTTTCAGCGCAATCGACATGGCGTTGGCCAAGGGCGCCGTCAAAGCGAGTCCGGCGACCAGCACGATCAGGCTTTGCGGCAGGACGGCAAAGATCGCCACCAGCGAGGCGCCGAAGATCGCGAAGATGAGATAGGCAAGCGCGTAGAACGGCCCGGTTTTCCAGCGTTCGGCCGGGTCGGGATGGACATCGGGGCCAGTGCAGATTGCCGCCGAGATTGCCGCAAGATTGGTTGTCGCGGCGCCGAACGGCGCCGAGAGCAGCGAAAACAGACCGGTGACGCCGATCAGCGGACCGGGCTCCGGATGATAGCCCGCGGCGCGCAGCACCGCGAGGCCGGAAAGGTTCTGGGAAGCCATGGTGACCAGATAGAGCGGCAAGGCGAGGCCAATGGTCGCCGAGGCGGTGAATTGCGGCGCAATGAACGTCAATGTCGACAGTTCCGGCACAGGCAGGCTGCCGACGCGGCCGGTAAGGAAAGCGGCGAGGCCGCCGCCGATCAGCACCACAAGCACCGACAGAGCCGGATTGAACAGGCGGATAACGAAGAACGCTGCGATCAGCGGCAGGATCAGCCGGGGATCGGCCGGAATGGTCTTCACTGCATTGACGGCGAAGCTGACCAGGATGCCGGCCAGCATGCCGGACGCGACCGAGGCGGGGATTTTCGCGATCAGCCGGGTCAACGGCTTGAACAGGCCAGTGGCGACCAGAAGGACGCCGGTGACGATGAAGGCGCCGACGGCCTGCGGCATCGTGAAACCGCTGGAGGCCGCGATCAGAGCCAGGCCTGGGGTCGACCAGGCGGTGATGACCGGCATCTTCGTGCGCCAGGACAGCCACAGGCATTCGATCGTCATGGCCAGGCAGATCGCGGTGACGCCGCTGGCGGTCTCGATCTGCGTCGCGCCGACCGCCTTGGCGGCGGCGATGACGAGGGCCAGCGTGCCGCCGAAGCCGACGATCGCCGCGACGAAGGCAGATATCGGGATGGAGATGCGCATCGGTCAGGCGGCCCGCCTGACCATGTCGCCGACAACCCGTTCGAGCATATTGAGATCCTCCGGGCGGGACAGACGATGGTCGCCGTCCGGGATCAGCGACAGCGTCACATCGTCGGCGGGCAGCATCGCGGCCAGCTTCAACGCATGGCCGGACGGCACATCCGGATCGGCAAGGCCCTGCAGGATGTGCACCGGGCAATGCGTGTCGATCGGCCCGGTCATCACCCGGTTGGCCCGGCCGTCCTCGATCAGAGCGCGCGTGTAGATGTAAGGCTCGTCGGAATAGTCGGACGGCTCGGCGAAAAACCCCTTTTTCGAAAGGTCGCGCCTCTGTGCCTTGGTCAGCACCGGTTCGATCAGCTCGACCGTGAAATCCGGCGCCGGCGCCAGCAGGACCAGTCCGGCGACGCGGTCGTCGCCGGCTTTGCGCAGTTCCTGCACCATGCGCAGCGCGATCCACGCCCCCATCGAGGAGCCGACCAGGATCTGCCTGCCCTTGCTGAACCGGCGAAAGACGGCAAGGCTCTCGGCCAGCCATCTGGAGATCGTGCCGGCGGCGAATTCGCCGCCCGACTCGCCATGGCCGGAATAGTCGTGCCGCAGATAGGCATGGCCTTCGCGAGCGGCCCAGGCGGCAAGCGCGTCGGCCTTCGTGCCCAGCATGTCGGACTTGTAGCCGCCGAGCCAGACCACGCCGGGTGCTGTGCCGGGCGCCTGTCTGACGGCGATGTTCGACCCCTCCACATCGATGAAAACCGGAGCGCTGGCGGCCATGAGCTTGTCCTTTCGGCCGGTCTTTTGGCACAGGCCGGGGTTCAACGAAAAGTGCTCGCGGCATTTCTTTGCTTGGTGCAGACAATTGCCGGACAGCAGGTGATTTTCCGGCGCGGCTATGCTATTGACTCCGGCCGCGCGCTCACCACATAGGCGCGTCCACCTATTTTTGTCTAAAACCCTGAACGAAACGGCCGAGGAGACCACGACCATTCGCAGACCTTTCAAAGCAGCGGCACCCACCAAGGACGGGCCGCGCTCCAACCGAGACATCCGGGTGCCCCGGGTCCAGCTTATCGACGCCGACGGCCAGAACCGAGGCGAAGTTTCCATCAACGAAGCGCTGCTGCTGGCCGAAGAGGCTGGGCTCGATCTCGTCGAGATATCGCCCAACGCGCAGCCCCCCGTCGTCAAGATCCTCGATCTCGGCAAGCTGAAATACGCCAACCAGAAGAAGGCGGCCGAAGCGCGCAAGAACCAGAAGGTCATCGAGATCAAGGAGATCAAGATGCGCCCGAACATCGACAGCCACGACTACGAGACCAAGATGAAGGCCGTGCGGCGCTTCTTCGAGGAAGGCGACAAGGTCAAGCTGACGCTGCGCTTTCGCGGCCGCGAGATGGCGCATATGGAGCTTGGCATGCAGCTTCTGAACAAGGTGCGCGAGGAAGTGTCGACGATCGCCAAGGTCGAGGCGGAGCCGAAGCTCGAAGGCCGCCAGATGATGATGGTTCTGGCGCCGCGCTGACCGAGAAAGGCGCGGCCGCCAAAAGCGTCGCGCCCATCACGGTTTCGAGAGTTGCCGGGCTCTTTCCATCCCGCTCTAAAATCCGCCCGAATTGCCGGGCACGGCGTCCCGACGATCGGCGGGGCGCCTGTTTTTCAATCCGATCGCCAGCGACGATCGGATGGGTCATGGTCGATGAAGTGAAGGTCCCGACCGACAACCAGAATGAGGGGTTGGGCGGCTATCAGCACATGCGCCGGATCGTGCTGGCGGTGCTGATCGTGGTGCTGTTCTGCGCGCTGCTGTTCGGCCAGTCTTCCTTTCCGCCGGACACGCCCGTGCATGAGTCGATCGAGATGTTCGGCGTGCTTTTGATCTTTCTCGGCATCGTCGGGCGGCTGTGGTCGACGCTCTACATAGGCGGGCGCAAATCGGCCGAAGTGGTCACCGGCGGTCCCTATTCGATCACCCGCAACCCGCTTTATCTCTTTTCGACCGTCGCTGCCGCCGGCGTCGGCGCGCAGATCGGCTCGTTCAGCGGCATTATCTTGTTTTCGCTGCTCTGCGCCGGCGCCTTCCACATCGTCATCCTACGCGAGGAGCGCTATCTGAAGGAAGTGCTCGGCGCGCCCTACCAGGCCTATCTCGCCAGGGTGCCGCGCTTCTTCCCCAACCTGACGCTCTACCAGGAAGGCGATACCGGCAGCTTCAAGCCGCGTCTGCTCTTGAACACGCTGCTCGACGGGCTGGTGTTCCTGGTGGCGCTGCCGGCCTTCGAGCTGATCGACGGCATGCAGCAGTCGGGGATGCTGCCGGTGTGGTTTACACTGCCTTAGCCGGGGACACAGCGTCGCACGGCTTGAGGTGTTGCGCACAAGCCATCTTTGATCTATAGGACCGCCGTTCCGCGTATCGGCCCGGAAATCGTCTCCGATTTACGGAAAGCACGATACGCAGAGCAAAAGACGAAAACCGCCCGGCAGGGCATGCCGTGGCGGTTTCATTTGCTTTTCGGGCTTTGGTCGGCCCGAAGCGAGACAAGAAGCGCGATGGTGCGCCACCAATACGGAGTAGCAAAATGCCCAAGATGAAGACCAAATCGGCCGCCAAGAAGCGGTTCAAGATTACTGCCACCGGCAAGGTGCTGTCGGCTGCCGCCGGCAAGCGCCACGGCATGATCAAGCGTTCCAACAAGTTCATTCGCGATGCCCGCGGCACGATGGTTCTGGCTGAACCGGACGGCAAGAAGGTCATCAAGAATTTTCTGCCGAACGGCCTCTAATCGCCTCGGACTGGACAACGTTTAAGGAGATCATGACATGGCACGCGTAAAGAGAGGCGTCACCGCCCACGCCAAGCACAAGAAGGTCCTGAAAGCCGCCAAGGGTTTCTACGGCCGTCGCAAGAACACCATCCGCATCGCCAAGCAGGCGGTTGAGAAGTCGCTTCAGTATGCCTACCGCGACCGCAAGAACCGCAAGCGCTCGTTCCGTGCGCTTTGGATCCAGCGCATCAACGCAGCGGCGCATGAGCACGGCCTGACCTATGGCCGGTTCATCGACGGCCTCAACAAGGCCGGCATCGAGATCGACCGCAAGATCCTTTCGGACATGGCCATCCACGAGCCGCAGGCTTTCGCCGCCCTGGTCGCTAAGGCCAAGGTCGCGCTCGAATATCTGAAGAACACCACGCCGAACGCTTTTGAGAGCGCTGTCGCCTAAGCCAGCGCTTCCCAGGCATTCGCAATTCTGATGGGAAACCCGCGCTGGCAGGGCTGCTAGCGCGGGTTTTTTCTTATGCCCGCTGTAACCAAACTGGCACCCGCGTTACCAAAACGGTCACGCAAGCTGAATGCCGGTCTCCAATCGAGAGAGTTTCGCCGTGAACGCCACCGCTGGAAATCTTGAAACCCTTGAAGCTTCGCTGATGGCCGACATCGCGGCCGCGGCCGACGAACCGGCGATCGAGGCGGTGCGCCTCTCGGCGCTGGGCAAGAAGGGCTCGGTCTCCGAGATGCTGAAGACGCTGGGCACGATGAGCGCCGAGGAGCGGCAGGTGAGGGGCCCGGCGATCAACGGCTTGAAAATCCGCATCACCGAAGCGCTCACCCAGCGCAAGGCGGAACTGAAGGATATTGCGATCGCCGCCCGGCTCGCCGCCGAGAAAGTCGATGTCACGCTCCCCGTTCGCCAGTCGCCGGCCGAGCGCGGCCGCATCCACCCGATCAGCCAGGTGATCGACGAGATCGCGGCGATCTTCGGCGATCTTGGCTTCTCGATCGCCGAAGGGCCGGACATCGAGACCGACTATTACAATTTCACGGCGCTGAACTTCCCCGAGGGGCATCCGGCGCGCGAGATGCATGACACCTTCTTCTTCCAGCCGGATGAGAAGGGCGAGCGCAAGCTGTTGCGCACGCACACCTCGCCTGTGCAGATCCGCACCATGGAGCGGCAGAAGCCGCCGATCCGCATCGTCATCCCCGGCAAGACCTATCGGCAGGATTCCGACGCCACGCACTCCCCGATGTTCCATCAGGTCGAGGGGCTGGTGGTCGACAAGTCAGCCAATGTCGCCAACATGAAGTGGGTGCTGGAGGAGTTCTGCAAGGCCTTCTTCGAGGTGCCGTCGGTCAAGATGCGCTTCCGGCCGTCCTTCTTCCCATTCACGGAGCCCAGCCTTGAGGTCGACATCCAGTGCGACCGCTCGCGTCCGGGCGAAGTGCGCTTCGGCGAAGGCTCCGACTGGATGGAGATCCTTGGCTGCGGCATGGTGCACCCGAACGTGCTGCGCGCCGGCGGGCTCGATCCCGACGAATATCAGGGCTTTGCCTGGGGCATGGGCATCGACCGCATCGCCATGCTGAAATACGGCATGCCGGACCTGCGCGCCTTCTTCGACGCCGACGTGCGCTGGCTGTCGCATTACGGCTTCCGGCCGCTCGACCTGCCGACGCTGTTCGGAGGCCTCTCTGCATGACGGCACCTCACACCGGCGGTTGCCGTTGCGGCGCGGTGCGGTTCGAGGCGTCAGCCGAACCGCATCACATCAGCTATTGCCATTGCGGCGATTGCCGGCGGGCCAGCGGCGCGCCGGTGTCGGCCTTTGTCGGCTTCATGGCCGACCAAGTCGCGCTCAACGGCAAATCGCTGAAAAGCTACCGCAACGGCCCGGTGGAGCGGTCCTTCTGCGGCATCTGCGGCTCGCCGATCGCCTATACCGACCGGCGGCTCGACAACCGGATCTATTTCATGCTCGGCGCCATGGACATGCCGGCTTATTTCAAGCCGACGCTGCATGCCTATGTGCGTGAGCAACTGCCCTTCCTGCACATGCCGGACGATCTGCCCAGACATCTGAAGACCAGCGTAGCCCGGCCCGAAGAACAAAGACCCGACGGAACACAGTCATGAAATTCACCCTCTCCTGGCTCAAGGACCATCTCGAGACCGACGCCTCGCTTGCCGAGATCGTCGAGCGGCTGACCGCGATCGGCCTCGAAGTCGAGCATGTCGACGACAAGTCCGGCCTGAAGCCCTTCGTCATCGCCAAGGTGCTGACGGCGGTGCAGCATCCCGACGCCGATCGGCTGCGGGTGCTCACCGTCGACACCGGCGACGGCAAGCCGCCGGTCCAGGTGGTGTGCGGGGCGCCCAACGCCCGCGCGGGCCTGATCGGCGCTTTTGCGGCGCCCGGCACCTACATTCCCGGCATCGACGTGACGCTTTCGGTCGGCAAGATTCGCGGCGTCGAAAGCCACGGCATGATGTGCTCCGAGCGCGAGTTGGAAATCTCCGACGAGCATAACGGCATCATCGATTTGCCCGAGGACGCGCCGGTCGGCACCAGCTTCGCGGCCTACGCGCATCTCGACGATCCGGTCATCGAGATCAATTTGACGCCGAACCGGCCGGACGCGACCAGCGTCTACGGCATCGCGCGCGATCTCGCGGCGAGCGGGCTTGGCCGCCTCACCGGCGGCGGGATCATGCCGCATGCCGGCGACGGGCTGTGCCCGGTCAAGGTCACGATCGAGGCGCCGGAGCTCTGCCCGGGCTTCGCGCTGACATTGGTGAAGGGCGTCAAGAACGGACCGTCGCCGAAATGGCTGCAGCAGCGGCTGATCGCCATCGGGCTTCGGCCGATCAGCGCGCTGGTCGACATCACCAATTACGTCACCTTCGACCGCGGCCGCCCGCTGCATGTCTTCGACGCGAAAAAAGTCGCCGGCAACCTGGTGGTGCGGCGCGCCAAGGAAGGCGAGACGGTGCTGGCGCTCGACGGCCGCGAATACACGCTGACGCCGGAAATGTGCGTGATCGCCGACGATAATGGCGTCGAATCGATCGCCGGCATCATGGGCGGCGAGCATTCGGGCTGCGACGAAAACACCACCGACGTGCTGATCGAATCGGCGCTCTGGGACCCGATCACCACGGCCCGCACCGGCCGCGCGCTCGGCATCATCAGCGACGCGCGCTATCGCTTCGAGCGCGGCGTCGACCCGGAATTCATGGTGCCGGGCATAGAGCTCGCGACCAAGCTGGTGCTCGAATTCTGCGGCGGCACGCCTTCTGAAATCGAGGTTGCCTGTTATGCCGGCCACAAGCCGAAGGTCGTCACCTTCCCGCTGTCGGAAGTGAAGCGGCTGACCGGCATCGAGGTGCCCAGGGCCGAGGCGTTGGACATCCTGACCCGGCTCGGCTTCGAGCCGCAGGGCTCTGGCGACGTGGTCAAGGTGAAGGTGCCGTCCTGGCGGCCGGATGTCGACGGCAAGGCCGATCTGGTCGAGGAGGTGATGCGCATCCACGGCGTCGACAACATCGCGCCGCAGCCGCTGACCTCGCATGACGCCGTCAACGGCAAGATCCTGACCACGCTGCAGGTGCGCACCCGTTCGGCCAAGCGCGCGCTGGCCGTGCGCGGCATGATGGAGGCCGTGACCTGGTCGTTCATCCCGGCCAAGCATGCCGAGCTGTTCGGCGGCGGCCAGAACGGCCTGAAACTCGCCAACCCGATCGCCGCCGACATGTCCGACATGCGGCCTTCGTTGCTGCCCGGGCTGATCGCGGCCGCGCAGCGCAATGCCGACCGCGGTATCGGCGATGTGGCGCTGTTCGAGGTCTCCGGCACTTATGAAGGTGACACGCCGGAACAGCAGCGGCGCGTGGCCGCTGGTGTCAGGCGCGGCACCGCCAAGCTCGACGGCTCGGGCCGCAGTTGGGCCGGCAATGCCGGGCCGGTCGGCGTGTTCGACGCCAAGGCGGACGCGATCGCGGCGCTCGAAGCCTGCGGGGCGCCGGTCGACCGGCTGCAGATCGAGCCCGGCGGGCCGGCCTGGTATCACCCCGGGCGCTCCGGTACGATCAAGCTCGGCCCGAAGACGGTGCTCGGCACGTTCGGCGAGTTCCATCCGAAGACGCTGGAAACGCTCGACGCCTCCGGTCCGCTCTGCGGCTTTGAGGTGTTCGTCGACGCCGTGCCGGAGCCGAAGGCCAAGCCGACGCGCACCAAGCCGAAGCTCGAACTTTCGCCGTTCCAGGCGGTGAAGCGCGACTTCGCCTTCGTCGTCGACAGGACTGTGGAAGCCGGCACGCTGGTGCGGGCAGCTTTGGCCGCCGACAAGAAGCTGGTCACCGGCGTTTCGGTGTTCGACGTCTTCGAAGGCGCTTCGCTCGGTGCCGCCAAGAAATCGATCGCCATCGAGGTCTCGATCCAGCCGGTCGAAAAGACGCTGACCGACGAGGATTTCGAGGCGCTCGCAAAACGCATTGTCGAGAACGTCAACAAGCAGACCGGCGGCGTGCTGAGGGCGTAACGCTTTCTTGGGATTGCCGGAACAGGGCGAATCGCCTTCCAAAGGGCGATGCACCATCTCCGCTACTCCGGCCTTCCCTTCGAAGAGCAACGCGCGGCCTTCCTCGCCATCGTCGCGGCCGACCCGCTGTTGGCCGACACGCTGGCGCGCGTGCGCCAGCTCGCTCTGCCGGATTGGCTGGTGGTGTCCGGTGCGCTCTACAACAGCGTCTGGAACCATCTGACCGGCAAGCCGCCGGGCTACGGCATCAAGGATGTCGACCTGTTCTATTTCGACGATGCCGACCTCTCCTATGAAGCGGAGGATGCGGTGATCCGCCGGGCGGCGGCGCATTTTGACGGGCTGCCGCTGCCGGTCGAGGTGCGCAACCAGGCGCGGGTGCATCTGTGGTATCCACAAAAGTTCGGCCAGGAGTGCCCGCGATACGCGAGCGCGAGCGAGTCGGTGAGCTATTTCGCGTCGAAGACGCATGCGGTCGGGGTGCGGTACGCCGAGAGCGGCGAGCTGGAGCTGGTGGCGCCGTTCGGGCTGGATGATGTTTTTTCGTTTCGCATCACGCCGAACCGGGCGCTGGACAATCAGCGGACGCATGAGGCGAAGGGGAAGCGTGCCAGGGAGTACTGGCCGGAGATTAGTGTGTTGCCTTGGTAGGACCGAAGAGATAAGAGGAGTCGGCAAAAGGGGCGCCGAAGCGCCCCTCCACCTTTACCCATTCACCAGCGCCAGCAACTCCTCCGTATAGCGCTTGCCGACCACCTTGCCGGGCGACAGTGCGTCGCCGATCGCTGCAACCTCGGCTGCCGTCAGCTCAATCTCTGCCGCCGCCGTGTTCTGCTCCAGGTGGCGTATCTTCCGCGCCCCCGGGATCGGCACGATGAAATCGCCCTGGTGCAGCACCCAGGCGAGCGCCAGTTGCGCCGGCGTCACGCCCTTCCCGGCCGCCATTTTCTCCAGCACCGCGATGACGGCGTTGTTGGCTGCCATCGCCTCGGCCTGGAAGCGCGGCAGGGTCAGGCGCCAATCGCCGGCGCCGAGCGCGTCCGGCTTCGCGATCGTGCCGGTGAGCAGGCCGCGGCCGAGCGGGCTGTAGGGGACAAATCCGATGCCGAGCTCGCGGCAGACGGCGAAGACCTCGTCCTCGGGATCGCGGCTCCACAGCGAATATTCGCTTTGCACGGCGGCGATCGGGTGCACGGCATGCGCCCGGCGCAGCGTGGCTGCACTCACCTCCGACAGGCCGAGCGCCCGCACCTTGCCTTCGCGCACCAGCTCGGCCATGGCGCCGACCGTGTCCTCGATCGGCACGTTGGGGTCGACGCGGTGCTGGTAATAGAGGTCGATCACGTCGGTATCGAGCCGCTTCAATGAGGCTTCCGCCACCGCCTTGACGTGCTCGGGACGGCTGTCGACGCCGACCATGCGGTCGGTGCCCGAGCCGTGCTCGGAAATCTTGAAGCCGAATTTGGTGGCGAGTGTGACCTTGTCACGCACCGGCTTCAGCGCCTTGCCGAGCAGGATCTCGTTCTCGAAGGGGCCATAGACTTCGGCCGTGTCGAAGAAGGTGACGCCGATCTCGACGGCGCGGCGCAGCGTGGCGATCGCCTCCGCCTCCGGCTGGCCGCCATAGCCGAAGCTCATGCCCATACAGCCAAGGCCGACGGGGAAGACTTCGAGTTCAGTTCCAAGTTTGCGGGTTTTCATGGCGCATCTCCTTGTTGCGATGGGCATGAGATAGCGGCTGTCAGTACGTTCGATAATTCTGTCTCTTTTGCACGGCTTGCTCTATAAAATAGAACAATGAACCGGACGAACCTTTCCCAGCTCGCGGTGCTTGCCACCGTTGCCCAATGCGCCAGCTTCCGCGGCGCCGCCCGCGAGCTCGGCATCGCCCCTTCGGCGGTGAGCCATGCGGTGTCCAGCCTGGAGGCGCGGCTCGGCGTGCGGCTGCTCGCCCGCAGCACACGCAGCGTCGCGCCGACCGAAGAAGGCGCGCAGTTGCTCGAACGGCTGCGGCCGGCGCTGTCGGAGATCGATCTCGCGCTGGAGACGGCTGTCGAGGCGCGCGACCGGCCGGCGGGGAATCTCAGGCTCAGCGTGCCGCGCACCGCCGCGCATCTGGTGCTGACGCCGCGGCTCGGCGCCTTTGCCGCCGCCTATCCCGACATCGTGCTGGAGATCGTCATCGAGGATCGTTTCACCGATGTGGTCGAAGGCGGCTTCGACGCCGGCGTCCGGCTCGGCGAAAGCCTGCAGCGCGACATGATCGCGGTGCGCATCGGGCCAGACATCCGCGGTGCGGTGGTCGGCGCGCCATCCTGTTTCGCCTCCATGCCGAAGCCGCGCCATCCGCGCGACCTTGCCGGCCATCGCTGCATCCGCTTCCGTTTCTCCAGCGGCATCCTTTATCGCTGGGAGTTCGAGAAGGACGGCGAGGAAATCGAGATCGCGGCGCAAGGACCGCTGATCCTGGACGAGGATCATCTGATCGCCCAGGCGGCGGTCGACGGCGCCGGTCTCGCCTTCGTCTTCGAACCCTATGTGCGGGCGCCGCTCGCCGACGGCAGGCTGATCCGCGTGCTGGAGGACTGGTGCCCGTCCTTCGACGGCTTCTTCGTCTATTATCCGAGCCGCCGCCAGATGCGGCCGGCGCTCCGGGCGTTCGTGGATTTCTTCAAGGTGAGTGGGTGAGCCCCACCCTCCCCCTTTGGTGAGGGTAATGCTCCCGGAAGAAAGCCTGCGCCGGCTTCGTTCGCCTCCCATGCAATCCCTCACCAACACCCCCACCCGCTATGGCTGGGCGATGATCCTCCTCCACTGGCTGATCGGCATCATCTTCATCGGCCAGTTCGCGCTCGGCGTCGTCATGATGCGCACGACAAGCCAGCGGACATCCTTCGAGCTGATCCAGTTGCACAAATCCTTCGGCTTCCTGCTGCTCGGCCTGGTCATCCTGCGCATCGCCTGGCGGCTCGGCAATGCCGCGCCGGCGCTGCCGCCTTCGGTCGGAGCGCTGGAGCGCAAGACCGCGCCGCTGGCGCATTTCGCGCTCTATGCCTTCCAGATCGCACTGCCCCTATCCGGGTGGGCCCTGGTCTCGGTGTCGACGCTGGAAATTCCTACCATGCCGTTCAACCTCTTCGTGGTGCCCGATCTGCCGCTAACCGAATCCGACGCCGCGGAAGGGTTCTGGACTTCCGCGCATTGGTATCTCGCCTATGCCGGCATCGCGCTGGTGGCGCTGCACATCGCGGCGGCACTGCGCCATCATTTCCTGCTGCGCGACACGGTGCTGACGCGCATGATCACGCCCTTCGTCAGGTAGGGAATAGAACCGCGCCATCATTCGTTGGTGGCGCGAGAACGCAGAAAAGGCGTATCTGCGGAAGGAAGAAACCCATGAACACGCGCATCCTCGGATTGGCGGCTTTTGCCGCTTGCCTTGCCGTGCCTGCCGTTGCCGCGGTGGCGCTCAGCGACGCCGCCGGCAGCTACACGATCAGCCCGTCGGGCTCCTCGATCCGCTTCACCATCGGCAAGGCCGGCGGCGGCGGCTTCGACGGCGCCTTCGGCCGCTTCAAGGGCACGATCCGTATCGACAGTGGCGATGTCGGCCGCTCGAAGGTCGACCTCACCATCTATCCCGAAAGCGTCGGCACCGGGCAGGGCCGCATCGACGCCTTCCTGCGCTCCGACGCGGTGTTCGACGCGGCCAACAATCCGGAAATCCAGTTCCGCTCCACCAACGTGACGCGCACCGGCGACACGACGGCCGTGGTGACCGGTCGGCTGACGGCGCGCGGCAAGACGTTTCCGGAGAAATTCGAGGCCGAGCTCGGCGGGCTGACGGGCGGGACCATCAAGTTTCACGTCACGGGCAAGGTGCTCAGGTCGCGCTACGGCATGGATGTCGGCACGCCGCTCTATTCGAACGTCGTCGATTTCGACATGACGCTGACGGGCAGAAGGGGCTGAGCACAGCGCCTTTCCTCGCCCCCGGCAAAGCCGGGGGAGAGGTGGCTCGGGCGAAGCCCGAGACGGAGCGGGGGGCGACGCTCGCGACGGCGGAGTCTTTGAAAGTAAAGCTTAGCCCGCCATAACTGAGGCTCAAGGCGTCAGAGTCGACCAGGTCAGCCCTCCTACGAAGACCCCTCTCCGTCCAGGCTTCGCCGGGCCACCTCTCCCCACTGCGTGGGGCGAGGAACTGGCGTACATTGGCTTTTCTCCGGAATTGGGGCACACCTCCATCGAGATAACCGATATGGAGAAGCGTGATGTTCCGATGGGGTGTTCTGTCGACGGCGAAGATCGGCCGCGAGCAGCTTTTGCCGGCAATCGTGGAATCGGAGAACGGAGTGCTGTCGGCGATCGCCAGCCGCGACCTGTCGAAGGCCAAGGCTCTGGGCGAGCGTTTCGGCGCCCGCCATGCCTTCGGCTCCTATGAGGAGCTGCTTGCGTCGAAGGAGGTCGACGGCGTCTACATTCCGCTGCCCACCTCCCAGCATGTCGAATGGACGGCGAAGGCGATCGAGGCCGGCAAGCACGTGCTGGTGGAAAAACCGCTGGCGCTCGACGCCAAGGACATCCCGCCGCTGATCAAGCTGCGCGACGAGAAGAAGGTGCTGGTCTGCGAGGCCTTCATGGTCACCTACCATCCGCAATGGATCAAGGTGCGCGACCTCATTGCCGAGGGCGCCATTGGCCGGCTGCGCCATGTGCAGGGCGCGTTCTCCTATTACAATGTCGATCCCAAGAACATGCGCAACCAGCTCGACCTCGGCGGCGGCGCGCTGCCCGACATCGGCGTCTATCCGACCGTGTCGACGCGCTTTTCGACCGGCAAGGAGCCGCTCCGCGTGCAGGCGACGATCGAGCGCGACAAGAATTTCGGCACCGACATCTATTCCTCGATCCGCGCCGATTTCGGTGACTTCGAACTCTCCTTCTATCTCTCGACGCAGATGGCGGCGCGACAGGTGATGGTGTTCCACGGCGAGAAAGGTTTCATCGAGGTGTTCGCCCCGTTCAATGCCGGGCTCTACGACCACCACCGCATCGAGCTGCACAACCAGAACCACAGCGAGGCACAGGTGTTCCGCTTCCCCGGCACGCAGCAATACCGGCTGGAATGCGAAGCCTTCGTGCGCGCCGCCCAGGGCGGCAAGGACCGCGTCTTCACGCTGGAGGAATCGGTGCTCAATCAGAAGGTCATCGACGCCATCTTCCGCGCCGGAGAGAAGGACGGCTGGGAAGCCGTCTGAGACGCCGTCGGAACGACGCTTTGGGGGGAAAACAAAGATGGCTGACGACGCGGACGTGATCATTGTCGGTGCGGGGCTGGCGGGCCTCGTCGCCGCGGCCGAGCTGGCTGACGCCGGCAGGAAGATCATCATCGTCGACCAGGAGCCGGAGCAGTCGCTGGGCGGTCAGGCCTTCTGGTCGTTCGGCGGATTGTTCCTGGTCGATTCGCCGGAGCAGCGGCGTATGCGCATCCGCGATTCGCACGACCTCGCGCTGGAAGACTGGATGGGCACGGCCGCCTTCGACAGGCCTGAGGATTTCTGGCCGCGCCAATGGGCGGAAGCCTATGTCGGCTTCGCCGCCGGCGAGAAACGCGCCTGGCTGGTCGAGCGGGACCTGAAATTCTTTCCCGTGGTCGGCTGGGCCGAGCGCGGCGGCGGCAACGCGGTCGGCCACGGCAATTCGGTGCCGCGCTTCCACATCACATGGGGGACCGGGCCCGGCGTGCTCGAACCTTTCGTGCTGCGCGTGCGCGAGGCACAGAAGCGCGGGCTCGTCCAGTTCAAGTTCCGCCACCGGGTCAACGAGATCATCCGCAGCGGCGATGCCGTCACCGGCGTGCGCGGCGATGTGCTGGAGCCGAGCAGCGTCGAACGCGGCCGCAAGAGCTCGCGCGCCGTGACCGGCGCGTTCGAGCTCCGCGCGCAGGCGGTTATCGTCGCGTCCGGGGGCATCGGCGGCAATCACGAGCTGGTGCGCAAAAACTGGCCGTCGCGCCTGGGCACGCCACCGAAGCGCATGATCACCGGCGTTCCCGACCATGTCGACGGCCGCATGCTGGCGATCACCGAGGCTGCCGGGGGAAGGGTGATCAACCGCGACCGCATGTGGCACTATGTCGAGGGCATCAAGAACTGGGCGCCGATCTGGACCGAGCATGCGATCCGCATCCTGCCCGGCCCGTCCTCGCTCTGGCTCGACGCGCGCGGCAAAAGGCTGCCGGTGCCGCTTTATCCGGGCTTCGACACGCTTGGCACGCTCAGCCACATCATGAGCACCGGCTTCGATTATTCCTGGTTCATCCTGACCAGGAAGATCATCCAGAAGGAGTTCGCGCTGTCGGGCTCGGAGCAGAACCCCGACCTCACCGGCAAGAGCTGGCGGCAGGTGCTGGGCCGCGCCACGTCGGGCATTCCCGGCCCTGTGAAAGCCTTCATGGAAAAGGGCGAGGATTTCATCGTCGAGGCCGATCTTTCGAGGCTGGTGGCGCGCATGAACGCGCTGGCCGGCGGCGAGCCGCTGCTTGAGGTGGCGCAGGTCGAGCGCGAGATCCGCGCCCGCGACATGCAGCTCGACAATCCATTCTCGAAGGATGCGCAGGTCACGGCGCTGCGCGGCGCCCGCGCCTATCTCGGCGACAGGTTGATCCGCACCGCCAAGCCGCACAAGATGCTCGATCCGGCGAACGGCCCGCTGATCGCGGTGCGCCTCAACGTGCTCACCCGCAAGACACTGGGCGGGCTTGAGACCGACCTCGACAGCCGCGTGCTCGACGCCGCCGGCCAGCCGGTGCCGGGGCTCTATGCGGTGGGCGAAGCGGCCGGCTTCGGCGGCGGCGGCGTGCACGGCTACGCGGCGCTGGAAGGCACCTTCCTCGGCGGCTGTATCTTTTCGGGGCGCAGCGCCGGACGGGCTGCGGCGAAGGCGGTCGGGTGAGCGGTAATCTCTCCGCTTGAGGCGCTGTCCCGCCAGCCCGTTCTTCCTCGCGCAAGGCCCCCTCTGCCTGCTTTGGCGACATCTGCAGGGTGCTGGCGCCACTCGTATGCGATTGCCCTGCCCTCAGCGGAAACATTTTTTGTGCCCCGCGAATCCTTTCGCCCATCCGGAACGTCTTTCTCCTGCAACCCCCAAGCAGGAGACGACCATGACGTACAATGTCATCCGCTACGGCGTGAAGGACACCAGCATTACCGAGAACCGGGCGCTGGTGGAGAAAGTGTTCGAGGCGCTTGATAAAAACGCAGCCGCAATCGGTGCGCTACCTGGTGCTTGAGCTCGACAACGGCGAATTCATCCACCTTGTCGGCTATGACAAGGACAGCTCGGCGCTGACCGAACTCGACGCCTTCAAAGCCTTCGGCGCCAATCACGGCGGGCGGCGTTCAACACCCCTTGTGAGGGCGCCGGCGAAGATCGTCGGCAATTATCGTATGCTGGCCAAGGCCGATGAGGTCGTGCCCGCCTGAGCAGGGCACAGCGTGGCGTTGGCGAGACGAGAAAGAGGACGATGAGCTTGGCAGGGTTCGGCCGCGCGCAACTTGAAGCCATGCTTGTCGGCCTGCGGCCGAAACTGCACCGCTATGCGGCCCGTATGGCGGGCTCGACCGTCGACGGCGAGGACATCGTGCAGGAGGCGGTGGTGAAGGCGCTTGCTGCATATGACGGCGGCGCTCTCGTCGAACGGCCCGAGCAGTGGCTGTTCCGCATCGCCCACAATGCGGCGCAGGATCATCTGCGCCGCCGCCAGCGGGAGCGCTCCCGCAACACCGAGGCCGATATGACGACAATGGAGGATCTCTCGGCCAACGCCGAGGCGAGGCTTGCGGCGGCAACAAGCCTGCGCACGTTCATGCAGCTCACGCCGGCGCAGCGGAGCGCCGTGGTCCTGACCGACGTGCTCGGCCTCAGCCTTTCCGAAACGTGCGAGGTTACGGGCGCGACCTTGGCTGCAACCAAGGCGGCGCTGCATCGCGGCCGGGCAGAGCTGAAGGCGCTGGCCGCCCGAACCGACGACGTCGCCATGCCCAAGCTCGACCCGGAGGAGGAGCGCCGCCTGCGCCGTTATGTCGACCTGTTCAACGCGCGCGATTTCGACGGGGTCAGGAGACTGATCGCCGAGGATGTCCGAGTCGACGTCATCGATCGCGTCCGCCTCATCGGCAAGAAGGAAGCCTCGACCTATTTCGGCAATTACGACCGCCTCGGCGACTGGGCGCTGTCGCTCGGCTTCCTCGATGGCCAGCCGGCGATCCTGATCCGCAACCCACAGGCGGGCGATGCGGTGCGCGGCTTCGTGCTGATCGACTGGCGCGGTGAGGAGGTCGTGCGCATCCGCGATTTCCGCCACGTTGCGTACTGCGTCGAGAATGCCGACATCCGCCCTATAGCCCTTTGATCCCCGCGTGAGGCGCTGCCTCATCAAATCATCGTGAAGTCGCGCGATCGTCACGGATCGGCCATCAGTGCAGCAGCATAGGCCTGCTCGAAGTCGGCCAGTTCCCCAGTCCCAAACGCCTCGGCAGGATCATTTCACCGTCCGCGAAGAAGGGCGCCTGGCCGGACGCCGTTAGTTTTTGTCTTTTCACCAATCACGTAGCGGGCGATACGAGCCCGCGAGGTTTTCTGATGTCTCTCACCGAAGCCACCAAGCCCGCCAAGCAGAACTTCCACCAGGCAAAAGCAGCGAGCGCAGCGCCGGCGCGCGAGCAGATCCTGATCGGCCCCGATTTCATCCAGAAGGGCGAGCCGGACGAAAGGCTCGACCGGTTCTTCGGCGACCTGGCGAGCCGCTTCGACGCCGCGCCCGCGGTCATTTCCGGCGGCCGTGCCTGGTCGTATCGCGAGCTGAACAACCGCGCCAATCAGTTCGCCCATCTTTTGATCGAGCGTGGCGTCAAGCCGGGCGACCGGATCGGCCTTTTGCTGGACCGCTCCGCCGAGACCTACATCGCCGTGCTGGCCGTGATGAAGGCCGGAGCGGCCTTCGTGCCTTTAGCCACCGCGTTTCCCGAAGACCGCATGGTGATGATCATCGACGATGCCAATGTCACGTTGGTGATCAGCGTCTCGGGCTATGCGGCGCGCGTAGCGCGCCTGCCGGTGCCGCATATCTCGATCGACTCCGCGGAGTCCGAAATCGCGCTCCAGCCGGAAACAGCGCCCTTGCCGGACGGCATCCAGGATCAAACCTGCTACATCCTCTATACATCCGGCACCACCGGCAAGCCGAAGGGCGTTGTCATCACCCACCAGAGCTTCTGCAACTTCATCCGCGTCGCCGCGGCGTCCTACGGCTATCAACCCGGTGACCGGGTATATCAGGGCATGACCATCGCCTTCGACTTTTCCTCGGAGGAGATCTGGGTGCCGTTCACCGCCGGCGCCACGGTCGTGCCGGCCCCGGGTCAGCAGCCCCTCGTCGGCGAGGAACTGGCCGCTTTCCTGCGTGAACACCAGATCACATGCATGGCCTGCAGCCCGACCCTTTTGTCGTCGATCGAGAGCGACGCGCCGAGCCTGCGCGCGATCCTGGTCGGCGGCGAAGCCTGCTCGCATAAACTCGTGGTGCGTTGGGCGAAGCCTGGACGCCAGATCCTGAACACCTACGGCCCGACCGAAGCCACGGTCACCGCCACCATGGCGTTGCTGACGCCGGACGAGCCGGTGACGATCGGCAGGCCGCTGCCCACCTATTCGATAGCCATCCTCGATCCGGAAAAGCCGACGGTGCTGACCGGCGACCAGCTGGGGGAAATCTGCATCGGCGGCATGGGCGTGGCGGTCGGCTATCTCAACCGTCCGGAACTGACGGACCAGAAATTCATCCAGGATTTCATCGGGCTGCCGAACAATCCCGGCGGCCGCATCTACCGAACGGGCGACCTTGGCCGGATCAACGACAAGGGCGAGATCGAATATCACGGCCGCATCGACACGCAGGTGAAGATCCGCGGCTATCGCATCGAGCTGGGCGAGATCGAGGCCGTGCTCCTGGACCAGCCAGGCATCGCGCAGGCGGCGGTCACGACGTGGGAGATCGAACCCGAGCGCACGGAACTTGTCGGCTACTATGCGCCCAAGGCCGGGGGCGACGGGGTGGATCGCACCGCGCTCGTGCAGGAGCTGAAGCGGCGGCTGCCGGACTACATGGTTCCGGCCTATCTGGAGCAGTTGCCCGCGATCCCGATGACGGTCTCCAACAAGGTCGACCTGAGGAAATTGCCGAAACCGACCAGCGCGCGTGTCGCATCCGGCCATGCGATGGTCGACCCGCGCAACGAGGACGAGAAGTTCCTCGTGGACGCGCTGCAGGACGTGCTGAAGTTCGACGATATCTCTATCGAGGATCACTTCTTCGACGATCTCGGCGCGAATTCTCTTTTGATGGCCAGGTTCTGCGCCCGCATCCGCGTCCGCAAGGAGTGGTCGACAACTTCGATGCGCGACATCTACCTGCATCCGACGGTCGCCAAGCTTTCCGATTACCTGCGGGAGCCGCAAACGGCCGCTATTGCCGCGAGCGAGCCCATGCTGACGCACCGGGCTTCCAATCTCGCCATTTGGGCAACGGGATTCGGGCAGTTGCTGTTCTACGCGGTCTACAGCTATGTCGCGCTTTGGACGATCAATGACGGCCTCAACTGGGTCTATGACGCTCTGGACGAACCGGTCGCCCTTTACCTGCGTTGCGTTGTTTTGTCCGCCGGCGTGTTCTTCGGATTAAGCGGCTTCGCCATCGCCGCCAAATGGCTGCTGGTCGGCCGCTGGAAGGCCGAAACATTCCCGATCTGGGGCTGGCGGTATTACCGCTTCTGGATCGTGAAGACACTGGTCCGCGGCGCTCCGGTCGTGCTGTTCCGAGGCAGCCCGCTCTACAGCCTCTATTTGCGCCTGCTCGGCGCCAGGCTTGGCGAACGCACCGTCATCGAATGCCGTGCCGTTCCGGTCTGCACCGACCTGATCACGATCGGCGACAACTCGATCCTGCGCAAGGAATCGATGATCCTCGGCTTCCGAGCCCAGGCGGGCTATATCCACACCGGCCCGGTCTATGTCGGCAACAATGCCTTCGTCGGTGTCGGCTCGACCCTGGACATCGACACCCGCATCGGCGACGGCGCCCAGCTCGGCCATGCTTCATCGCTGCATCGCGGGCAGACCATTCCGGCGGGAGAGCGCAGGCACGGCTCGCCGGCGATCCCGACCGAGGCTGACTACTGCACCGTCCCCAACGTGCCGCTGTCGAGAGTGCGCCGGTTCATCTACGAGGCGATCCAGCTCTTCATTCTCTTCGCCATCGTCACGCCTTTCCCGCTGCTCTTTCACACCTATTGGGAAAATGTCGGCGATGACTATCAGGAGACGATCGGTCTGGTGGCGATCGGCACTACGGTCACGGTGGCGGGCTTCATCGTCGGCGGGGTGCTGCTGGCGACCGTCGTGCCACGCCTGTTCAACCTCATGCTGAAACCCGGCCGGAACTATTCGCTTTACGGCTTCCATTATTGGCTGCAGTCGATGCTCGAGCTGGTGAGCAACGTGCGGCTGCTGAACGTGCTGTTCGGCGACAGCTCGGCCATCGTCTATTATCTGCGCGCCCTGGGCTGGCGGCTGAACAAGGTGGATCAGACCGGCTCGAATTTCGGCACCAACCAGCGGCACGAGAATCCGCAGCTCAGCGAAATCGGCTCGAAAACCATGGTGTCCGACGGTCTGTTCATGGTCAACATGCAGAAGTCGGCCAACTCCTTCCGCCTCGAGCATACACGGGTCGGCGAGCGCAACTTCTTCGGCAACAACATCATCTATTCGCCGGATTCCCGCACCGGCGACAATTGCCTGCTCGGGACCAAGGTCCACGTGCCGGTGGACGGTCCCATCCGCGAGAATGTAGGGCTGCTGGGCTCGCCGCCCTTCGAAATTCCGCGCATGGTCAACCGCGACAAGGAGCTTCTCGGATTGATTTCCGACAAGGAGCGCAGTCGCCGCCTGCCGCGGAAGAACCTGCACAATCTCGTCACCGCGCTGATGTTCGTGGCCGCGCAATGGGTGATCCTGTTCCTGACGCTCGCGATCTGGGACCGGGCGCTCAACTACTATACCGAATGGGGGGAGACGGCGCTGTTCGTCGCGGTGGTGCTGACCACGGCGATCGGTATTCCGTTCTATATCTTCCTCGAGCGCGCCAGCCTCGCCTTCCGCCGGCTGAAACCCAGGATGGCGACAATCTACGATCCGGTCTTCTGGCGGCACGAACGCCACTGGAAGCTGTCCGATTCACCGATCATGCGGCTGTTCACCGGCACCCCGTTCCGGCCGCTCATCCTACGCCTGCTGGGTGTGAAGGTCGGGTTGCGGCTCTATGACGGGGGCTGCATCATAACCGAGCGGTCGCTGGTGGAGATCGGCGACGACGTGACGCTCAACGAGGGCTGCGTGATCCAGCCGCACTCGCTGGAGGAAGGCGCGTTCAAGTCCGATTACATCCGTATCGGCAATGGTTGCACGCTGGCGCCTTCCGCCTTCGTTCACTACGCGGTGGTGATGGGCGAGGGGTCCGTGGCCGACGTCGACTGCTTCGTCATGAAGGGCGAAGTCCTTGAGCCGAACACGGTCTGGCGCGGCAATCCGGCGAAACTTTACGGCGTCGTGACGCCGATCGATGCTCGCGCGATGGAAATCGGGCATGCCCCGTGACGCGCGCCGCCGGCACGAGTGACCAGCCGGTTGCCCTGGAGCCTGTCGGCAAGGGCAACCGGGCGGCGGTACTGGCGCTCGAGCTGGCGCCAGAACAACAAGGCTTTGTCGCCTCCAACGCGGACTCGCTGGCCGAGGCTCGCCAGGATGACGAGGCCATCCCGCGCGCCGTGGTCGCCGCGGGGCGTGTCGTCGGATTCCTGATGTACAGCGCACCCGACGACGATGACGAAGCGATCATCTATCGTTTCATGATCGACCGGCGCGAGCAGGGCAAGGGCCTCGGCCGCGCCGCTATCGCCAAGGCGCTGGAAGAGATTGCGCGCCTTGGCCATGTCCGTGGCGTCTCGATCTGCTACGAGCTCGAAAACGAGGCGGCGCGCCGGCTTTACGCCGGCTTCGGTTTCGTGGAGCAGCGACTGGATGAAGACGGCGAGATGATCGCCGTGCTCGAATTGGGCGGATAGGGCGTTGAACACCCCACCGACAGGGGCCCGGCCGGACATCGAGATGGCCGTCGAGCGCGCATTGACAGGCTTCGCACCGCCCGGCCTGATCACCGGCTGCCGTCTTATTCGCGTCGGAGACGAGCGCTATCTCCTGCCGGCGGAAAACGCCTCCATCGCCACGCGCGACCCCAGGGCGCGCGCCGCCAGCGGGTCGGGTCGCCTGGTGGCGCACGAATTGCTCCGGCGGCTTGGGTGCGCGGATCCCGCCGTGCCGCGCGGCCAACTGGGAAACCCGATCTGGCCCGCGGGCATCATCGGCTCGATAGCGCATGACGACGAGTTCGCCGTGGCGGTCGCCGCGCAAAGCGGCGCCATGAGAAGCGTGGGCGTCGACATCGAACCCGCCCTGCCCTTGCCTCGGGAGCTGGAGGCAATCGTGGCCACGCCGCAAGACCGCGTGGGCGATCTCGAGGCCGGCATAGGCAGCCGGGTCCTGTTTGCCGCCAAGGAGGCGGTCTACAAGGCATCGTTTCCGCTCGACGGCCATGTGCTGGGCTTCGAGGACATCGGCGTCGATTTCGAATCGGGCGAAGCGGTCACATCAGCCGGCCGCATGCTGACGGTGCGCTTCGCCCTCTCGCCCAGAATCCTGACGCTGGCATACACGGCATAGGCGCGGGTTGGGGGTCTTCACCACCACAACCTTACCTCTCAAAAGCCGCGTTGCTCATCCCAGCTTCCCAGGCTGCTCGTGCAGGCCCGAACGGCGCCGCAGGCGAGCCGAGACGCTTGCGAATTTTCAGCCGGCGGTGGCGCGCGGACGCCGCGAGATCAGGCGGGGGCGTAGGACAATCTGATCACATCCTCGCCAATCCGATCATGCGCCATGAGGCGGAGCGGCGGCCGGGGTCCGGCGAAATATGGCTTGCCGTGACCAAGCACACCGGGTGCAGGTAGATCCGATACTCGTCGATCAAGCCAAGTTCGGTGAGGCTTCGCGCCAAGTCCGGGCCGGCGACTTCGATCTCGCCGTCGCGCTCGGCCTTCAGCTTCCGGATTGCGGCCCCGAGATCGCCCTCGACAAGCGTGGCATTGGGGCCGACGGACTGCAACGAGCGTGAGACGACCCATTTCGGCTGGTTGCGCCAAGCGGCCGCGAAGGCCCGTTCGTCCGCATTCCATTCAGGATGCTCCTCGTCCCAGTAGCGCATGACCTCGTAAATGCGGCGACCGTAAATGCTGCCCGCCTGCCCCTCGGCCTCCTCGATGAAATGGCGGAAGAGCGTGGGGCTCGGCCCGAACGCCATGTGATCGACATAGCCGTCCAGCGACTGGTTCATTCCGAAGACAAGCTTGGCCATTGCCTGTTCCTCACATGGCATTCGCGCGATCTGATTGCGCTGTGCAATCAGTGTAGACTAGGTCGACTGATTGTATTTTGCAATTGGTTTTTGGCGCGCAGCACTCCGGCTCCTCCGGCGGGCCTGGCTGCCGAGCGAGGCTCGGCCGAAGCATGGACACGCCGCTCCCGCACTGCCGCCCGTCAAAATGGCGTGGCCATTCAATCCAGTGCGACGCCAAAGTTACGGATGCAGGTGCAGGCGTTTCACACTGGCTGCTGCGAAGGTGATGAACCGCTTGACGCGCGCTGGCACAAACTTCTGAGCGGGATAGGCGAAAAAAAGTCCCGCCAAGGACGAATGCAGCGCCGGCAAAACGCGCACCAGCCGTTGTTGGTCTGCGAAAAAGGCCGGCAGGAACCCGATCCCGAGCCCCATGGTGACAAAGGTTCTGACCGTTAGCAGGTCATCGCAGGTCAGGTCGCCCGATAGATCAATGCTGATCTTCCGGTTTCCCATCAACAGGGGCAGAGGATGGGCCCAGGGCCTGCCGAACCCGATCAGGTCGTGGTGCTTGAGATCGTCCACGTCAACGGGGACGCCGCGTCTGTCGAGATAGTGTTGGCTTGCGAACAGTCCCGTCGGTCCTGTGACGAAGGATCTGGTCACCAGGCTCGAATCGCGGAGCGGACCGACGCGGATGGCGAGATCGACGCCTTCCGCGATCATGTCGACGATCCGGTCCGTGACGATCAGCTCGATTTTCACCATCGGGAACGTTTCGCGAAACGCGCCGATGATGGGTGGCAGCAGGCTTTGCGCGATATCGACGGCCGCTGTGACCCGAAGCAGGCCGTCCAGGCTTCTTGTCCCTGACGTAACCGCGGCTTCGGCTGCCTCGATCTCACGAAGCCCGGCACGGCACCGCTCAAAATAGGCCTGGCCGGCAGGGGTGACGCGGAGCTTGCGGGTCGTACGCTGGATCAGACCGACACCGAGGCGCTGCTCCAGCGCCGCCACCTTTGCGCTCACTGTGCTGGCGGGCATACGGAGCCTTCGGGCAGCACCGGCAAAACTGCCCGCCTCCAGCACCTTGACGAAGACGCTGATCTCATCGATGCGCATGCCGACTATTATGCAGAATTATGGATGATGATTCCAGATTATACCGTCTTGTGACGAAACGGTTTCCGCAATCTGCTTTCGACGTCGGGAAGAGGTTAGAAGGAGACGGAGAATGAAAGGGCCGATCATGACCGGAAGCGAGCCGATCGACCCGCGCGTCCGCGTCGGGCATGTTCATCTGAAGGTTGCAAATCTTGAGCGATCGCTTGCTTTCTACTGCGGGGTGCTTAGCTTCGGCCTGCAGGGCCTGCTTGAAGACGAGGCCGCGTTCCTTGCGGCCGGCGGCTATCACCATCACCTCGCGATCAACACTTGGGAAAGCCGAGGCGGTTCGCCGCCGCCGGAAGGATCGACCGGTCTCCATCACGTTGCCTTTGTGTATCCAACACGAGCCGCGCTCGGCAGCGCACTCCGCCGCCTTCGCACGCCGGGTGTAGAACTCACTGGCGCCAGCGACCACGGCGGGACCGAGGCGATCTATCTCCGCGATCCGGACGACAACGGCGTCGAACTCTATTGGGATCGACCCGAGAAGGAGTGGCCCCGCAACGCCGATGGCTCGTTGAAAATCGTCAGAAATCCCCTCGATGTCGATGACCTGGCCGCCGAAGGATCGCCTGAATCCTCGGTTGGGAAAGGATAAATCTGTGGGTTGCTAGGCGGAGAGGCATGGCGCTGGCCTTCACCCATGCGGTGATCGGGCGTTTCGCGTCCTAAAACGATCAGTCCCCGCGGTCAGCTATGCGCCGAGTTGCGGAAAGGGACAGGCAATTCGCCCGGCAGAGATCAACGATCGACCGTCCGGCCACGCCAGGAAACAGCAGAAAAATGGCGCGCCCGAAGAGATTCGAACTCCTGACCCCCAGATTCGTAGTCTGGTCAGAAGTTAGTGCGGGTTTGTGCGAGGAAATGCACTGGCCCTCGCTAGACCGCTGATTTGCTGGCTTTATGGGTTTGCTCATTGTGCGGCAGTGTGCAAGATAATGCAGAGCCGCGCAATGACTTTGTGCCCCCGAGTTGCCCCAGAGTGCCCCCGGTGAAGCTGACCGACGACCTTCTGAAAAACGTGAAGCCCGAGGAGGGCAAGCGCGTCGAGCTACGCGACGACAAAGAACCTGGCCTGATCTTCCGTGTCACGCCAAACGGTATCCGCACGTGGTCGGTGCGCTACCGGAATGCCGCCGGCGATCACCGGCGCAAGAGCCTCGGCAAGTTCCCAGTCATAGGTCTATCGAAGGCGAGGGAGTTAGCCCGGAAGGCAAAGGGCGAGGTCGCCGTCGGGATCGATCCGGTTGCGGTCGACAAGGAACTGAAGGCCGAAGAGCGCCGCAAGCGCCTGCATACCATCGCGGGACTGGCTGAAGCGTATTTCGAAGCGGCGACCGCGGGGACGCACCGTGGAGGCGACGAGGCAAAGCCGAAGCGGCCCGGAACTATTGCCGAGGAGCGGCGGGTCTTTGACAAGCTGGTGAAGCCGAAGTTCGGCGATCGTGCTGTTGCCACTCTGACACGCGCCGAGATTCGAGACTTCGTGACGCTGCAGGGCCGCAAGGCAGCATCGAATGGCCGGCATTGTCGAAACATCATTCGGCAGATGATGGCCTATGCCGTGCGCGAAGGCGTCATCGACCTCAACCCCGCTCTCGACATTGCGGTGACGATGCCGACGGCGCGCCAGCGCGTGCTCAATGATTCCGAGCTGCAGAAGGTCTGGAAGGCATGGGATGCGTCGGAGGCGTTGATGAGCGTTGCGCTCCGGATGGCCGCTGTAACACTTCAGCGAGGCGGCGAGGTGGTCGGCATGCGCTGGGACGAGATAGACCGCCCGGCGAAGACGTGGCGCATTCCTGCGGCTCGTATGAAGGGCAAGAGAACGCATCTGGTGCCGTTGTCCGATCTTGCATTGAAACTGCTCGACGAGGCCGCGCGGCTCACTGCGGGCAATGGCAGCGAGTATGTGTTCGCGTCTCCGCGGCTTGAGGATGGCGAGGACGGCCACATCGACCGGAGAGCCTTCTCCAGAGCCATGGCGCGCCTGATTTCCGATCTCAAGCTACCCCAGGCCTCGCCGCACGATCTTCGGCGCACGGGCGCCACCATCATGACGAGCGAGCGTTTAGGTGTTGCGCGTTTCATCGTGTCACAGGTGCTCGCCCATGCTGGCGACACAGGCGGCGGTGCCGCAGTGACTGGCCAGCACTATGACGTGAACGATTATCTGCGGGAGAAGCGCAAGGCGCTTGACGCTTGGGCTGATTTGCTCGTGGCAATTACGAATGGTTCCGAGGCGGAGGCGGGTCAAATTTGAAGAAGTAGCGGAGCACCATATGCCACAGTCCGGTTAGCATGACGGTTGCAAACTCAATCTGGAGCAGATTGCTATCGAGCAGGATCCGACAAGTGGTGTGAAGATCGAAAAATGTGACCGCCAACATGACTATCAGCACGATCGAAAAGCCGGACGCGGCATGCTCAACAATGCCGGAGAGGGATGCGCCGTCGCCCGTCATTTTCATGATGAAAGCGATCGCTGTGAAGATGACGAGCATGACCATCGCCACCAGTGGCGAACAGAGCGCCTCGATAAGCGTCTCAAGCATGGTCGCTTAGCGTTTTGTAAGCCGGTCGACGCCAGCAAAGGCTATTGCGAAGCCGCAACCTGCTAGGAAGAGGAATTGCATTGAAATGGGGGATCTCATCATGAGGTCACCCTGCAGAGCCGCCGCGACAAAATTGGCGACTATGGGCCCGAATACAAAGCCAGGGAAAATGTATCTCTGGACTATCATTTGGCGTGCCTTCCACCCCGTTCGCAAGGACATTGGTAGTGGATCAGGGTAAACAACTGCCTAAGGGGCGAGGTTCCTACAGTTGTGAGCCCGGCCACATAGCAGCCGGGCCAATAAAAATAAGGTCGGCAAAATTGACCTTTTTCACCGCAGCGCTTTGGCCATCACCCGGAGGATATCGGCCGCCAGCTTGTCGCCACCGAACGACGAAAAGAACTTCGTCTCCTTGCTGATCGATGCGAAGCACGCCATCGCGTTGGCCTTGGCGATCAGGCCGGTGACCGTCCAGGCATCCTCTTTCATGATATCGTAGAAGGCGCGCCGCACGTCATCGATGGCGAACTCGCGTTCCTCGACCGCGGCCTTGATGCCCGTGGCCACAAGCGCGCGTTCCTTGGCATCCTCGTATTTCTTGGCCTTGCGGAAGAGCGCTTTGAACTCGCGCCCGGAGCTATGGTCGAACCAGCGGCCATGCGCCTCCCTGATCCTATCGCTGGTGTAGATCCGTCGTGCGAACCCGTGGGGTGGATAGATGGTATTGCCCTCGAAATCGCGCTCTTCCTGGGTGAGCCCTGAAGAAACCCCGTCTTTGCGTGCGTAAACGAGCTCGGCCGGCACCGGCGGGATCAGCGCGGCGCACGACGCTATGGTCGCCGTCTTGTGCCGATCGGCTGCGAGATATGCATCGAACGCCTGGCGAAACTTGGCATGGAGGCCCACCAGGCTCGGGTTTTCCTGCGGCGACATCTCTTCGGCGCCGGCGACGGGCAGCGCTACAACGCCTCCTATGGCCGGAATGGAGGCGATTGCGCCGAACGCGGCGCGACGAGTGATTGCAGTCATGGGTATTTCCTCGCGGTTCGAACCGGCTTTCTACGGCCGGCGGACATTGCCGAAGTTTGAGCAATGTCCAATATCGGCGGGCGGCGCCGAAGCCGGGGGGTAGAAACTGGCCGCGAGACCAGCCGAACGATTTTAAGCTCTCGCTCTGGACATAGCGTTCGCCTCCGGCCATATTCGCCGAGTTGGAACGCCCGCCAAGGCGTTACCAAGCGCTCAGAGCCCGCCAAGGCTCCTGCGCCTCAGCAGCACCTTCGACGCCAATCGAGGTTTCCTGCTTATCGCGGTCCGGGTTTCTACGCCCACGGACACGCTGCGCTGATTTGATGAAAAATTCAATTCCCCTTTTTTGGGGAGACCTCGGGCATTTCGGCCAAGCCGAGAAGAAAATTCATTTCCTCTTCGCAATTTATTGGCAGGTGGGCACTCTGTCGTTGCCCTTGGAAGTCTGTGGAACTCACGTCGATGGCAATCGCCACGTGAGGCCCGCAGGGCAGCACCTCGAAGAATCGCATACCGGGTATGGGCTTCAAAACGTTGAGTGTGAACAGCTTCGTATCCCCAGGGGAAACGATCGCCGCGCTGCCACCTAGCTCAGAAACGCGAAGCTCCAAGCCGTTGACCTCGTGATTGCCGATCCGGCCAGACAATGATGCGCCGGAAATGGTGCCTGCTCTAATGCCACTGTTCGACACCAGGAGCCCTATTGAGACCGGGTTTGCGTTCGCCTGAATCGAGTAGATCAGGTTCGAATTTTTAGGCGTGAACAGATTGATCGCTATCGGGACCACGACAACGGAAACGGAGACGATCGAGTTGAGCAGAGCGACGATCGAGACCGTCCATGCAAGTGTGTACGGTTTGTCTCTTTTTTCCAATGTACCCCCCTGCTCGCAGGCTAATCGATAGCACCCGATGCTCGCCGATGCCACAGCCAGCGGGCCCGCTTGCGTGCGCGCCTCAGTTGCGCGATGCTGGGCCGGGGAAATAAACAGGGGGACTAAACTATGCCTCACATAGAGCGCATTGAGAAACGCAAGCGCGGTTTCTTCGGCACGATGTTCTGGTGGATGTTCTTGGGCTTCAACATCCTTATGGGCCTGTGGATGTTTGCCGGAATCAAAGGTGTGAGCGAGCAATATCAGGCGACAACAGATGCCGCCTCCCATGTTGGAACTGCGATTGGCGGGACCATTGCCGTCGGCGTGTTGCTTTGGATTTGGGTTTTCGGCGACATCATTCTCGGCTTGCTGGTGCTCTTGTCACGCGGCAAGAAAGTCACGATCGAGCGGACGGTCAACTGAGGGGCAAAACCATGAAGGTCCTAAGCACTGCATCATTCAAAACCATCAAAGACACCCAGCCGGGCGAAATCGTTGCGCTTGGTCGTCGATCTCGCATGCTGGGCATTGTCCTGAAAGATCACCAGAATAATGGCCGACTTGTCGGCGAGCTTACCGACACCGAAGAGCCTCATCCACGAGTCGTGTATGCGTCTCCCAATGACGAGTGTCTTTCCTACGGATCCGATTGGGTGATCGAGCCCGTCGCTGGAGAGCGTGCCTATCCGACACTGCACGAAGAACGCCGCCTCTCCGGGGTGCTTGCTCTCACGAAAGACGGATGGTTTATGAGCTTCGCCACTAGCGGCATAGACTCGCAAGGCCGATACAACATTGAGTGGTGGCGCCTTGAAGACTTCGTGGTCGTCAAGGAACTAGGATCGGCTGCGCTCTTCAATGCTTGGGCTATCTGGCCGACAGAAGAGGCGTGGGCCGACGACCGGGACGAGCTTTGGGAATATTCCGCCAAGCCGCCGGCACGACACGACTGACAAGACGGCGTGGTCGCCCTCTACATCGCCGAAATCGGCCTCGCGATGGCCGCCAGCGCTGTCTGGCGCTACCGGCAGCGCGACATGATCGGGATGGCGGCAAGCGACGCTCGCAGTATGGGCGCTGTTGCTTTAGCGAGGAGGCATCGACATGACGGAAAGCAAGCTGGTTCACAACGAGCGCGTGAAGCTGGCAGCGACGTTCTTCAACAGCCTTGCGGTCATTGCTCTTGCCACCGGCGCAATCCTTCCGACCGTGACGCTGAGTATGGCCGGGAAGCCGTTTGAGGTCTCGACGTTTCTCCCGCTGATTTTTGGCGCCTTCATCAGCGCTTTCTGCGTCTCCATCGCGCGCAGCCTTCTTGGCCACCTCAGAGACTAGAGGCCCTCGCCAGCGCGCGTTTCCTCTTGCCGCTGTCCTACGCCGCCCTTGTCTCGATCGCGCGCTGGCGGGCTTCCCTTGCCAGCGCCATGCATTGCTGGGCCATCTTGCTGGTCAGACCTGGTTGCTTTTCTACCCAGGGCCCGAAATGCCCGCGCGGAAGGGTTTCTTTCATGTGCATCAGCCGGCACCCGACCCTGATCTTCAACTCGGTCGACCAGCGGCCTCCAGGAAGCGCCAGGACGTCGTTGTCGACCGGCTGAGGCTCCGGAGGTGCCATGAGGGTCAAATAGGCCCTGTGGACCGCCTGCTGCCTGTCTGGTGGCAGCTTGGCGAACTGCCGCACCGTCATGCCGCACCCGAAGGCCAGGACCGCGGTATGGCGCTTTTCGCCTCGCATGCGGCCCAGGCGCCGGTATTGCCATTCGTTTGGCAGGCGATAGGTGCCGACACCGTCGACCTCGATCTCTGTGGTTATGCCGCGGCCCTCTCGAATAGCGCGCCGCCGGCGATCATGGGAAACAGCATGGCCGCCATGTTGTGCGCGGTGGATCCCGGCATCGCCCTCGCCATCCGTCGGACGTGGCCGAGGTCGATCCGGTCGAAGGCGTCGAAGAGTTCGGAGCCGATCGGCATGACCTCGATCCGCACCAGGTAGGAAACGGCCTGTAGGATGGCGGCGTGGAGCTCAAGGCCGTTGCCGGTCTGGTTGATCAGCTTGAGCACCAGGGCGAGATGCGACTCGCCATAGGCGCGGCCGATCGCGCGCACCGCAGGCTTGCAATAGCAGTGGCCCGGCTTGCGGCCGGTGGTGCGGTTCTCTTCAGCATCGTGGAGGGTGACGCCGCAGGCTCGAGCTATTCGGTAGATGTCGCAGGGAAAATCACCGGTTCGTGCCAGCATCGCCGCCTCGGATGTGATCCTGGCTGCAACTTATAGTCCGTTGCACCGCGACCTGAAAATAGGAATTCTGTCCTCGGATGGGGCGATCACCACAAAGAGGCGGTCGCAATGGTTCGACGCAACAAACCGAAACAGCTTTCGGAACCACAGATAACCGAATTCATGGCAGCGGCCGCAGCGCTGCACAAAGCCATCGTGACGCCACTGATTTCGACGCAGTGCGATCATTACCGCTCAATGCAGGACTTGCATGAGGCGCTGCTGAAGACGGTGAAGGACATCACCGGCAAGGATGCCGCGTTCGTGCGGTGGTTCGGCGCCGGGTCAAGATAGGGATAAGCCCGCCGCCGGGAGGATGGTGGCGACGGGCTTTCGACTAAACGGACGCAAGAGCGGATGCTTCCACAACCGGCAATTCGCGAGCGTTGTTCCGTGCCTGTTCGCAAAATATTAGCAACCGCTTGACGAAGCCGGTTGCAGCGCCAGACTCGTGCCATGGCGAAGGACAGCATCAAGGTCGGCGATACGGTTGCGATCACCGCGACGATCCGCAAGCGCATCACTGAGGATAGAGTCGCGGTGCTTATCCCTTCCTACAACCAGCCGCATTCGATCGTGGACACGTCGCCGAACATCAGCAGTGGGCAGAAGATCGAGCTAACAGGCGAGGTGCTGCGCGTAGATGAAGATACGGTCACGGTCGGCGGCAAGGACCTCGGGATCACGGTCAAACGGTCGGCCGTGCGGCTCGTCACGAGCTATGTGCCTCCGAGGCGGAAGAACCCGCTGGTCGACAAAACGACCTGAAATCTCCCGGAAGTAATAGCCGCATATATCCAGTTCAGGCTTGCCGTTGTCTCGTTTACCCAAAATAGCGAGCCCTCTTGCAGAAATATTCGCTTTAAGAGATGCTTAACCCTAAGCCGTGGGAGGGGCTGGGGGATGAGAGTAAAGGCGTTCTTGGCACTATGTGCCGCAGCCGCGCTGTGCGGCTGTCAGACGAGCAATCAAGCCGATTACGTACAGATAGGCTATGGGCCGAGTTTTGACGTCGCCCATGCTCAATGCGAAATGCAAAAGGGGTCCGTAGACCAGGGCTATCTTGCGATTGGCTCGCCGGGCTTTGTTGCCGGCGCCGGTATAGGCAATGCCCTAGGCAACTTGGCTCGAGAAGATCAATACATGAAGAACTGCCTTATCCTAAACGGATGGAAGCGCGCGCCGCGGGGTCAGGGAGCCGCTGCTGTTGCTGCAGAAGCTGCCGGCAAAGCGCCGACGCCTTACGGCATTGCGCGGGCACCTGGGAGCTGGATCAACACCGCCCTGTTGGACTGGTCAGACGCCAACAAGAAATGCATCGCCGGCGACAAGGCCGCTTGCGCCACCCGTGCCAAGCTCGGCTCTCAACTCCGGGCAGTTGGCGTCAGCCCATCATCGGTCTGAGGTCTGCCATGGATTGGCGGATAATCCTCGCAAATCATGTCAGCAACCTATGGTTCCAAAATCTCACTTTAGAAATGTAACGGTTCTTGTTGGTGCGACCATCGGTTTCGTGCTTTTGATGGGCAGACCGTTCTTCCCTGCCGGGTTCAAACCGTATGCGCTCCCGTTGGCCGCATCGGTAGTGGTAGGAACGTTTGGGCTAGTAGCTGCTCAAAACAAAGTCTCGGTCGGACGCGCGCTTCCGGGTCCGAAGGCCACCATCAAAAGATCCCATCTCGTTTTACTCGCGGCGATCTTCGTAATTTCTGCGGCAAATTTCCTGTTTCACCTGATTCATGGATAGACCGACATAGCACCCCGCCAAGCGCGCGTTCTTGGCCGCCGCTCTCCTATTCACCGCCTCAGCGTCCGGCGCGCTGTGGCGCGTGCCGGTGGCCTGGATTTGGGCATTACCCAAACGTCTGCAGTTGCTTTAAACAGCGAGCCATCTTTCACGACCTCCGGACTGGAACAAGGAGAAACCCGTGACGCTGATCCTATCGATTTCGACGCCTGCGTTTATTGTCCAGGCTGGCGATCGTCTGGTGACCATTGACCGCACCGGCGCTGTTCACAACGCGATGGCCAATAAACTAGTGTTCCTGAAAGCGCTGGATGGCCTTGCCGCGATTAGTTTTGCCGGAATCGCCTACATCGACGGCAAGACAACTGATGAATGGATCGCGAGAACTATTTCCGGATTCTACGCGCAAACGGGTATGCTCAGTTTCAGAGGTGGCAAGCCCATCCGACAAACGCTGAACCAGGTCGTACATGGCCTCGCTCAGGCCCTCGAAGCGCGACCGGAGCCCAAGCACGGACTGTGGATACAGGTGGCGGGCTGGCGCATCAACGGGGCGCGTCACTACCCCTTCATCCGGGAAATGGCGTGGAAGCGCTTCCGCCCGACAAGATTAGAGACCACCCCCAAGCCTTGGCGGGTGGAGAGACGATACCCGAAGGAAAAGGAGATCGTTCTGGGGGCAATTGGGGAGGAAGTTCAGGGACTGAATGTGCTTTCTGGAAAGCTTGAGGCGTTCCGCAAAACGGGCGATCCGTTCACGCCGGACGTGGCCAAGGGGCTATTGGTCGACGCAATCCGGCAAGTGGCGTTGTCTGCGGGGACGGTGGGCCCCGACGTGATGACCGCCACTATCCCCAGTCCAAGAGTTGGCACTCTTCCGAATGTCGAATTTTTCCCGATGAAGCCGCTTCAAGCCGCGATCACGCCTAACGGATCCGGTGCGAAACCGATCATCGTTCCTGTGATGCACACTCCCTATATCGTCGGGCCGGCCGGAATGCTTTCACCGAGCGCAATGTCTGGAGCAGGAACGATCAATTTCGACGGCGTCGGCATTGAGATGATAGGACCTAAGCCACCGCCTGGTATCCTATTTGTCGGCAGCAGCCTGGGGCGCCGCACAGGGCGCTGAGCAGCCGCGCCGTCATAGGCGTCCGGCGCCTGGCGGAAAGCCTCTGCACCGACCTCGCTATCGGCGTGGGCTTTGCGATCGTCCACGCCTTCGCCGGTTAGGTGAGCGCGATCTTCGGGTCGACATAGAACGTCGATGAGACCTTTGCCGCCTTCACGCGGGCATAAATCCAGCCCTTCTGCTGCGGCGTGAACGTCACATCCAACGCAAACTTGGTTGTGCTGCCGCCCCATGTTCCAGACCCAGCAGCCTGCCCGGCATTCGAAGCCAGGACATCGGCCTTGCCGTCATTGACGAACGAGCCGAGGGGCGAACCGCTCGCTCCAAGGTATTCGACCTCGACCCAGATATCGTCGTTGTTGGGCACAGCGCCGCCGCCCCAGATGCCTTGGATGGTGGCCGTGACTGCTGAGCCTGTCGTGTCGTTCCAGATGGCGATCGGCGGGCTTTCGAAGTGGTTGTGCAGCGTCGTGTTGGCGTTTGTAACGATCTTCCAGGAAAGCGTGGTGATGCCATCGCTCGCGCCGCCGGTTCGGACAATGGTCGTTTCTTCGGTCAGCGTGCCGCTGTAGCGCACCGAATCCATATTGTAGTTGGCGCCGCTCGATCCAACGCGGACGTAATCGATGAACAGCGCACCTGGCGCGGTCGTGGTCGCGTATTTGGTCGCCAACGCATTGATCTTGCAATCGATGAGCGAAGCCCTCGCACCATTATCGCCAGTGGTGTTCGATACGATGGTCGTACCCGATCCCGCTGCGCTTAGATCAACGCCGAAGCATTCTAGGAAGCCCCCCGCCGCTGTCTTCCACCGGAAGATGTTGGTTGGCGACGAGCCAAGCAGAGCCGATGCCGTGTTGGTCCACCGCAGGTAGCCACCGATTTCTATCCACTGAGCGGAGCTTCCGAAGGAGACAGTCGTGTCTTCCAAAACGATCGCCGCACTCGTTGCCAAGCCCATGTCGATCTTGGTTGAATTGCCACTGCCGCCAATGCGCAGCGAACAACCGATGAACTTGTTGAAGGAGCTGGAAGACCCTGCGACGGTGATATTCGATGCGCCGGTCGAATTCCCGGCCGTGAAAATGATGCCGTAGAAGATGGTCGACGCGCCATTGAAGCGGATGGCGCTGTTGCCGGTCGCGGTGACAGTTGCCGTTTTCCTGAGATCGGCACTGACCGGCGGCACGGAACCCGAATGGTTGACGCAAACCACCAGGACGGGATTGGCAAGCGTGCCAGGCGAGTTGAACGTGATCGCGCTGGCCTGGCTCTCGGCATGGTCCTCCGAGACATAGATCGTGTCGCCGGCAGCGGCGGCCGTCAGCGCAGCAGCGAGGGTCGTATAGGCGTTTGTCCAGTCGGCACCAGTGCCGGCGCCGGGTGCGCCGGAGCGTACATATCGCAAGGTCATGACAACCGCGCTCCTGGTCCAAGGTGATCGGCGATGCGGCCCCACGCTTCGCGGATGATTTCTTGCTGCTGCCGTGCTCCGGTCTCGCGAGTTTCCTCATGAGGAACTTCGGGACGCGTCGGCTCGGGATGGTCTGTCTTTTCGTCAGCCATTTGCATGTCCTTCGTCGATGTCGCTATCGCTGTAGCCGAGGCCCCAATTGGTGTCCGTGAGACACTCACGGATGATGTGGGCGGGGTTCATGTCGTAGTAACGGATGACCGCGCCGGGCGTCATCGCGGCGCTCAGATTGGCGCTGCCAAAGGTCACTCTTGGAACCTCGCCGACGGGATTGTCGTCGCCTGCTGCTCCAGGAGCATGGTTGTCGTCGGGAGTGTTGTCGAGCTGCTCCAACGATGCTCCGCTCATAGTGGAGACGCCGGCACCGAAAGCGCGATAGCAGTAGACCGGCACGTTATCGAGACTGCTGATGATGTCGACGGCCTCCGCCACGCCGCTGATCGGATCGCTAGGTGGCTGATCGGCATTGTCTGAAACGATGATGACGCAGGGGGTTTTCTTCGAATCCGTGGCATCGAAGAAGGCGGAGGCCTGCGATAGCGCCGCTGCAAAGTCGGTCGTGCCGGATGCGGTAAGACCGTCGATCCAGGAATCGAGCGCGTCCAGGTTGTCGGAACTCACCTTGCGATATTGTGTGCTCGACTTAACGCTCGAGCCGAACGCCACCATGCGGACGTCGTATTTGACATCGTTGTTATCCCGCATCCAGTCCACGATGAACCGCGCGGCGGCCTTGACGGCCTGCATGCGCGCACCGACGATCGAGGAAGAGGTGTCGAGCGCCACATAGATCGCCAGATCGTCGGCGCTGGTCGCCTCGGCCTGGATCTTCGCCTTCTCGGGATACCACTGGTCAGAGCCGTCCGACTTCTTCAGGATGCGCTGGAGGCGGAACTCCCACGGCTTGATGTAATTCGACGTGCCAAGATAGACCTGTCGGAGGACGATGGTAACGATGCCCCGGAAGGCCGAGATGTTCGGATCGACTTTGGCGACTAGATAATCGTTCTGAAGTTGGGTCGGCGCTCCCATGCAGACATCGACCTTGCCGGAAATGCCGCCTTCGCTCTTATCTCCGCCGAATAGATTGCGCTTGCTGATGGTGATCTGGGTGTCGGCGGCATGCCCTTTCCAGGCCAGCTTGTCGCCGACGGTGATCCGCATCAGATCATCGGCCGGGCCGTGGCAAAGCGCCATCTGCATGCCGAGCGAATATTTGTAGCCGATGACCTGGCGCGGCCCGAACAGTCCGTAGCGACGAGGCCCCTTTATCGCATCGCGCTTGAGATCGCCATACCAGGTGACGTTCGGATCGGCGATATCGACCGTGCCGAATGAGACCGGGATTTCACGGCCTTCCTCAGCTGTCGGGGCCTGGAAGTCCTCCAGGCTCTTGGCCTTGGCGTTTGGCGGCTTTGGCGTAAGCGCGAGTTGCAGCGCATACGACAGGATGCCGATGATGATGTTCCAGAACATCTATGCGGCCTCCATCGCCCGAACGGTGATCAGCTCGCCGACCCGATCTTCCGGCCATTGGAAGACGATGCGCCTCGACAAGCCGGCCGCGGTGATCACGACCTCCTCGACATAGCCACCGACCACGTGCTTTCCGATCAGCGCGGACGGCGCCGATCGCGCTGCATGGAAGAACGGCAGGGCGATCTCAGCCGAGAATATCGGGGCGCAGCCAAGCCGATGCATATCGTGAAAGCGCCTGGTGACCGATGGGATCGGCAACGGATCCTGCGGCCCGCTGACCGTTATGCCGTTTGCCATGATGAGCTTGGGCGGCTTGGCCGGCGCCCCATCAAACGAGCCTCCACTGATCTTGTAGACTTCGGCCCGATTGCGCTTCCGTGACCAGCCCGCTAGGCGCAGCGCAAAGAACCCGGCGGCGCCCAAGGCCCTCTCGACCTCGATTATCGCAGGCTCTAGCCCGTCGACGGCATCGTCGAAGGTCGCGAACGAGCAACCATGAAGCAGGGCGCAAAGCAGGAGATTCATCCCCTTGAGACCGCTGATTGCGAGCACGGCCGTTTGATCTGCGGCCGCCTCGAATATTTTCGTCTCGATCGCCCGGATGCGGCCGTCACAGCGTCCGACATAGGCGCCGTCGGCCATGACGTTGGCGGCATCGTTACTCGCATAGGCCAGAAGAGCGGTCATAGGGCATCCCCCAGCTTCTGCCGCAAAGCGATCAGCGAATTGACCTGAGTGTTCAGGGCAAGGATTCGGGCTTTGTCGACATCGCGCGGTGAAGCCGCGGCGATCTCCTTCGCCAGCCGATCGCGAAGGTCGTCGAGCCGAGTGGAAGTGCAGATGTAGTCGGCAATTTGGTCGCGTTTCCCGACGGAAATGTACCTGTTTTGCTCGATTTCAGCCCTGATCAGGCGCCGGAAAACAGCCCGTTCGGCAGCGGTCATCCACTTGGGAGCCTTGATTTCCTTGGGTTCGAGCAGCGGTCCCGACATGTCAGGCGGGCCTCTGACAGGCAAAAAATGCCTTCAGGGCCGGAAATATCGGGCCCAGCAAAAAAAATGCGGCCATGAGCCCCGGGCGGTTGGCGCCCAATTTCACGCTATCAAAAGTCGAACGCCCCCCCGGGGTATTGCTGGTGCTCATTGATGGGTGACCCCGTTGCGGCGCTTCACCAAGCGGATCAATGCATTCATCTCGACTGGCCTTGGGTCGCGGCCGAACTCCTGGCGAACGTGGTCAATCTCGACAGCTAGTTGCTCCTCGAAGGTGAGCGGAGGCGGCTGCAACCGACGCACGGCATCCTCTGGCTCTTCACCGGGAAGGATCTCGACGCGCGTCCATTGCGGGCCTGGGCAGTCAGCGACCATCGGCGCAATCCCCCTTCTGCTGCTCGCCCAATGCTTTACGCTTGGCCGCACCACGCTCGATTTCCACAAGCCTGGCCTCGGCCTTCCGATCGCCGAGAACACGGCGCAGCACACGCTGCCGCTTCACCGCCAAGCACGCCTTGAATTCCAGCCTGCTCTTATTCATGGCCGTCCCTTCCGCGCTTCACGCACAAGGTGAAATTGTCGGCATTGAACGGGCCGGTGCATTGCACGTCGGTGTGCCAAAGGCTGCCGCCGCGGCTGATGAGGTCGCCTGGCTGATAGGTGCGGGTGTGGTCGTAGATCCCGCGATAAACCGGCGCCTTGGTGACGTGGTGGTTCACGCTGACCACCTCGCCATTGCGGATTATCCGGCGGATGACGGTCCGGCCGCCGTCCTCGATCAGCTCGTCGAGCTCGAAGGGATCAGTTTCGAGCTTTGCGGCTCTGGCCTCGATCGCGGCAAACCGCTCGTCGAAAGCCGAGGCACTGGCTTTGGCCAGTTCAATGGCTTTGGCCAGTTCAATCAGTCGTTGCTCGATCTCATCGGAGCGGGCCTTGAGATCGGCCTCAAGCTTCTCGATGCGATCGTCCCGCTTGTGCAGAGCATTGTGTACTCTCTCTACCCATCCCGCCTCAGATTTCAGATGCTGGCGAAATGTCAGCGGTTGTTCGAGTTGAGCGATGGTGACATCGCTTGACTTGACCGCTTCCTGGTAACGCTTGAGGCCCCGCTTCTCGATCGCGATTTCCTCATGGTCAAGGTCGGCATCAATCTCCAGAAATTTAAGATCGCTGGCGATCTCCTCATCAAGAGTCTGAGGCTTGGTTGCCGGTGCAGGAGTGCCGACGATGGTATCCCAATCCTGCCGCTTTGAGCCGTCTCCGTTGATCAGTTTCCAGACGCCGTCCTCGGCAACGATTAGGTCGCCGCGCTCGTAGGCCTTGTCGCGCTGCCATTCTGCAATCGGCGGGTGGCCGGCGATCAGGCGTGGGATCATCGCCTCGAGGATGCGGATGTCGCCGGCGACCAGCCTGTGCGACTCAGCGAGCCCCCTTCGCTTGAGACCAGCCGCCTTCTGCTCGAGCGAGCTGAGCAAGGCGGACGCATCCACGAGCGTGATGCCATCGGCGCCGCCGGCCGCTTTGACCATTTGCTGAACGGTCGCGTACGGCGATCGGGGTTTCGATCTTGAGGTGCTGCTCGAGCCGTTTGCCTTCATGACTCGAACGGTAGCACCAGGAATTTCAGCGTGACGGTTAAGCGTAACGCTGAAATTCACTTCAAATCGAAGCGCATGCGCCTCAGCAGCGCGGCCAGGACCTTGGCGGGGTCGTCATCGTCCCAGGCTGGCACCAGGCCATCGATCATGTCCGTGAGCTTGTCGTGCTTCCGTCGAGCCCGGCACGCGCGGCCGCGCAACCTGGCCAACTCGCGCCGGCGCGCCTCCTTCGCGGCTTGCTCCTCCGGCGTGAGATCGCGGCGGGGTCTGCCGACCTTGCGCAAGGAGCCGTTCATGGCAACCACCCCATGATGCCGGCCAGGACAATGGCGACGGCGGCGATGGTCAGGGCGAGGGAGAGCAGCTTCAATCGTCGCGACCTTCCGGCCAGCGCTTCCACCATTCGCGTTCAAGAACAGCCGCCACAACGTCACCGGCCGGCGTGCGCGGCGCGTCATGCGCGGCAGCATGCTCGATCAGGAACTGAGTTTCGGGCATACGCTCGACGGCTTCGGACAGACAGCCGAGCGCCTGGTCGATCCATGTTGCGGCGGAGCGGTAGGCCTTCATGCGCGCCTCCGCAGCGGGACTATGTGCGGCGGATTATTCGGCTGCTCCATGTGCCGCTCCCGCCACATGCGCTTAGCGATTCCTGGAATTGCGCTGATGACCTTCGCCGTCGGCCGTGCGGCCGCCCAGGCGAATAGGTCGAGCTGGTCCGGGTGAACTTTCCTGCGCTTGGTCATGCGGCAGCGCTCCGCTGGCCGTTCACGATGGCTGGCGTCAATCGACCTTCCGCGAGCAGCTTGCGCATCCTGGACATGGTGAGCGCCGACAACTGGCAATCGGCGAACAGCGTCGACATCATCTCAGCGAGATCGTCTTCACTCGCTGGTGCCGGAAACGGCACGTGCTGATCATCGTCTCTGGTTGCGTATCCCTTGGAGGGGTCAGCACCACCCTCAAAGGGTTCTTCCTCCTTCATAGCTATATCCTGGGGGGTATATGAGGGGAATTCTTCTGCAATGGCTGCGGAGACGTCACCTGCATTTTGAGGGTGACATTCGCCTTTCTGTCTCTGCAATTTCTGCGGGGACAATGTAGCCAGGCGACGCCGATCTGCCTGCTTGAAGGCCATCTCTTCTCTTAGGTGCTCGACCATAAGCGCGACGTGGTCGCGCATCTCGTCAGCCCGAGGATTTTCCACTCGGAAGACCTGTGAGAAGCCCTTTTTGGTCTCGGTGTCGACCAGATATTTGCGGTCGAGAAGCCTTGCACGACTGGTCGCTATCTGCCTCTCTGACAAGCCTGTTCGCGCCCGCGCTGCTGTGGTCGTCAGCCAAACCTTTCGCGCTGGCCACGTCAGGAAAGCGAGATAGGCAACGGTCAGCGAGAGGTCGCTGGGCTGGAGCAGAGGATCGGCCGCAATGGTCTCGATCAGGGTGAGTTTGAAGCTCGCTTTCGATGCCTCGGCCTTGGCTTCGTCGCCCTCGGTGCTCATGCCGCGCGCGCTCTCCGCAAAGTGACCTCGCGGATCACGACAACGGCTTGATGTGGGGTCAGATCGAACCGCCGGCGAAGAGCTGGAACCACGGGACGCTCACAGGCGCCGAAGTTCGCGGCATACCATTCGATTGCCTGGTCGACCGCGGCGGAGTGCTCGTGCTCAGGCGGAGAGAGGTCAGCCATCAAGCCGCCATCCCGTCGCGCGCGGCGATCTTGCTGGTGAGGAATGCTTCGACATCGGCCTCGGGCCAACCGACGCGCCTGGCCGTCAACTGGACTGGCCTGGGGAATCGGCCTTCAGAAATCTCGGTATATAGGGTCCGGCGGGAAAGGCCGGTGCGGTCTAGCACCTCCTCCACCGGCAGAATGCGAGTCGCCATCTACTTCGCCTCCTTTGCGATGGTGCGCATTAGAGGGCGGGAAGGTCACGAATAGTAGGAATTTGTTCTGCGCGAAACCGACGAAAAAGTTTACCCTAAATCCGCCCAGCCGGAGATGACGCCAGCTTCCTCAGGCCGATGCCCCTCGGACCAGAGCTTTTTGACCATCGCGATCTCATCCTTGGCTGTCTGTGCACTCACTTGGGTCTTCTTGACCCTTGCTGCCTTCAGAATGGCCGGCGCTAGTAGCGTGACCAACTCGACTGCAGGACTGAGGTGCTTGTCGTCAGCGGCATATGCGGTCGGCTCTTGCCCGGTGACGCGCCGATACGTCGCCGCAATGTCCGCGATCAACACCAGTCTGGGAAAGTCATTACGACGCCGCACTACCTCCGCCGATTCCTTTGGCTCACTTCCGATCGCTCGCTGTTGGAATTGGGCGAAAGCTCGCAACGCCAGGAGCGGCTCAGCCAGATCTTTTAAGATTTCGTCGCGGCGCCGGGCTGGCTTGCCTTGGCGGCGTTCGTACGCCTCGAGGAACTTAATCGGATCTGCGGCCGTATGATTGAACTGTGTGTAGGTCAGCAGCAGGTGATTGATGGCCGCCAGATGGTGATCCAGCGCTTTCAAATATTCGCTCTGCTCGGCCCGGCTTACGCGTGCAATGTTCCTTCGGAGGAACCGGATGCCGCACATCGTAAAGGCCTGCTCAGGGCCATAGGTCTCATCGAATGTTATCTCCCGCTGGCGCGCCAGCCATTCATCCGTCGGCGGTGCAAGTTCTGCGATTCTCGCAAGAACGTCGGGTTCGAACGCGAACTGTACGGCCAGGTGCTGAGCTAAAGGCCCTTTGGGGACCGGTGCCCCCAGCGTGCCCCCGAGGTCTCGGCCATTTTTCGCCATGCCCCGCAACCCCTTGGGAAATATGGCGCGCCCGAAGAGATTCGAACTCCTGACCCCCAGATTCGTAGTCTGGTGCTCTATCCAGCTGAGCTACGGGCGCGCAACAGGCCGTGTTTGACACAAGCCCCGCGATCCGGTCGAGACGGCCGGCCGCGATGTGGAGTGTTCCCTAACGGCTGAATTTGCGAAAAGCAAGCCGATCCGGCAAAAGTTTTGTCGCAGGTGTTTTTGCCATCCGATCGAGGCACTGCGCTGCCGGCAGGCGGCTCGGCCAGAGGCCGTGACCTCAAGCGGGGCGGCGCAGGCCGTTGCGCGCCTGCTCGAGCCGCACCGGCTGGTCGGGGATGGTAACGGCGAAGACGGTGCGGCCGCCGATCGACTCGACGAGCTCGACCGTGCCGCCATGGGCGCGGATCAATTCATGCGCGATCGCCAGGCCGAGCCCGGTGCCGCCGCTGCGCGCCGAGCCGCGGAAGGCGGCGAACAGATTCTCGCGCGCCTTGGGCGGCAGGCCGGGGCCGGTGTCGGTCACGGTGATGCGGCTGACGCTGCCGTGGCGCTCGGCCGCGACCGCCAGCCGGCGCACCACCGCGCTTTCGGTGTCGGCGGCCATCGCCTGTACGGCGTTGCGGCACAGATTGGTGAGTACCCGGAAGAGATGGTCGGAATCGGCGTCGACCTCGAAGGCGAGATCGACGGCGTTGATGAACTCGATGCCTTCCTCGATGTCGAGCAGGCCGTGCACGTCGTCAACAAGCTGGCGGAGTCTCACCCTGCGGCGCGACGGCGCCGGCTCCTGCGTGCGGCCGTAGGCGAGCACGCCCTCGGAATAGGCAACGGCCCGGTCGAGCGCGCGCAGAAGCTTCGGCGCGAAGGACTGCACGGTCGGGTCCTTCACCTGGCGCAGGCGGTCGGACATCAGCTGCGCGGAAGCGAGAATGTTGCGCATGTCGTGGTTGATCTTGGAGACGGCCAGGCCGAGGTCGGCGAGATGCTTCTGTTCCGACAGCATCCTCTGCAGCCGACCCTGCATCTGCGACAGCTCGCGCTCGGCAACGCCGATCTCGTCGGCGCGGTCCGTCGGAGAGATGACGCGGCCTGGATCGTCCGGCGCCTCGGAGAAGGCCAGGATCGAGCGCGTCATGGTGCGGATCGGCCCGATCATGATCAGGTCGATCGCCGCATAGACCAGCATGGCGGTGAAGAGCGAGATCAGCAGCGAGACGACGGCGACATTGCGCGAATATCTCAGCATGGCGTCGCGCAAGCGGTAATCCGGCATGATCAGCTCGAATTCCTTGTCGCTTTCGCCGACCGGGCCGAAGACGCGCAGCATGCGCTTGCCGCCGAAAAAGAGCGTGTCGAGCGCGCCGGTCATGCCGTTGACCAGGCCGACATCGGCGATATCGATATGCTCGTCGACCTGGGGCGGCATGTCGGAAACGACGAGCAGCCGGGAGACCCCGCCGTCGCGCACGGCGATCGCCTTGGCGCCGATCGCCATCAGCACGTCGTTCTGGGCGTTGTGCGACAGCGCGTTGGGCTCGCCCTGCAAGAGCACAATCGATACGGCTGCGGCGGTGCTCAAGCGCTCCTTCAGCCAGTTGACCCGATAGCTGGCGATCCAGGGCAGGAAGATCAGGACTTCGGCCAAGAGCACGAAGGCGATGGTGAGGAAGAGAAGCTTGGTCGACAGGCCACGCGACAGCGGCACCCGGCGCGTCGAATTCGCCGGCCTTGTCTTTTCCTCGGTGGACAGAGCTTCACTCGTCATGACGCGGTCTTCACGAAGCCTTGATCGGGCAAGATTATGCGATTTGCGGCTTTTTTGCCATTTCAACCTTGGTCCCGCGAAAAAATGCCTTGCGGCCACGCCGGATTGACTTCCAAAAACCTTCTTTCTATAAGCCCGCTCACGCTCGGGCCATCCGTCCCGGCGCGGTTTCGATCGCGCCTAAGCCGGCCCGGCAAAGCTCCTGTTACAGAGTGACAGAATCAAGAAGGGCCGCACCCCGCGGTATTAAAACAAATGAAGCGTACCTACCAACCGTCCAAGCTCGTCCGTAAGCGCCGGCATGGCTTCCGTGCCCGCATGGCCACCAAGGGTGGCCGTGGCGTCGTTGCTGCCCGCCGCAACCGCGGCCGCAAGCGGCTCAGCGCCTGAACGAAAGACGAGATCGTTGCCCGCAACCGGCAAGCCAAAGGGGAAAACTCCCGGGCGGCTTCTGAAACGCGCGGATTTCCTGGCTGTGCGCGGCGGCGAGAAACGCCGCGGACGGCTTTTTCTCGTTGAAGTTCTCGACCGCGGCGATGATCTTGCGCCGCGCGTCGGCTACACCGTCACCAAGAAGGTCGGCAACGCCGTGGTGCGCAACCGCGTCCGGCGGCGGCTGAGGGAAGCCGTGCGCGTGCATGCCGCCGATGACATGGCGCCCGGCAATGACTATGTGATCGTCGGGCGCGAAGACGTGCTTGCCATTCCGTTCGGCCAGTTGAAGGCCGAGCTTTCCCGCCGGCTGCGCGGAACACGATAGGCCAAGGGCTTTCGATGGAAAACAACCGCAATTTCTTCATCACCATCGCGCTGTCGGTGCTGATCCTGACGCTCTGGCAGGTGTTCTACATGAACCCGAGGATGGAGCAGCAGCGCGAGCAGGCCCGCATCGAGCAGCAGCGCGCAGAGGCGCAGAAGAAGGAAGCACAGGGAACCAATCCGGGCGCGGCGACGACGGCTCAGACGCCGGGCGCCATTCCCAGCGCGCCCGGCGGCGACACCGCGACGGCGGCGAGCCGCGACCAGGCGATCGCCGCGACCAAGCGCGTCAAGATCGACACGCCGAGCCTTGAGGGTTCGATCAACCTGACCGGCGCGCGCCTCGACGACCTGAAGCTCAAGCACTACACCGAGACCGTCGACAAGAACTCGCCCGAGATTGAGCTGCTCAACCCGCAGGCGCTGCCCACCGGCTATTTCGCCGAGATCGGTTTCGTCGGCACCGACAAGACAGGTACAGTGCCAAGCTCGGACACGGTGTGGAGCGTCGAGGGCAATCCGACGTTGACGCCGTCGACGCCGGTGACGCTGACCTACACCAACGACAAGGGTCTCACTTTCAAGCGCACCGTCTCGGTCGACAACGACTACATGTTCACCGTTTCCGACACGGTGCAGAATTCAGGCAGCGCCGCGGTCAGCCTGTTCAATTACGGCCGGGTCACGCGCTACGACAAGCCGGCGGTCGCCAGCACCTATGTGCTGCATGAAGGCCTGATCGGCTTCACCGGCACCGAAGGGCTGTCGGAGTACAAATATGCGGCCATCGAGAAGGACAAGGAAGTCAAGCCCGGCAAGTCGACCGACGGCTGGCTCGGCATCACCGACAAATACTGGGCCGTGACTCTGGTGCCGACCGAGAAGCAGCCCTTCCAGCCGCGCTATGCCTATTTCGAGGACGGGCGCCACCGCTACCAGTCCGACTTTTTGACCGATCCGATCAACATCGAGGCCGGCCAGTCGGCGACCGTCGAGACCGAGGTCTTCGCCGGCGCCAAGGAAGTCGCCAAGATCAACGCTTATGCGCAGGACCGTCACATCAAGCGGTTCGATCTTTTGATCGACTGGGGCTGGTTCTATTTCATCACCAAGCCGATGTTCTGGCTCATCGACACGCTCTACAAATTCTTCGGCAATTTCGGGCTGGCGATCCTCGCTACCACCGTCATCGTCAAAGCCATCTTCTTCCCGCTCGCCAACAAGTCCTACGCCTCAATGGCGAACATGAAGAAGGTGCAGCCGAAGATGCTGGAGATCCGCGAGAAATACGCGGACGACAAGATGAAGCAGCAGCAGGCGATGATGGAGCTCTACAAGACCGAGAAGATCAATCCGCTGGCCGGGTGCTGGCCGGTGGCGCTGCAGATCCCGGTCTTCTTCTCGCTCTACAAGGTGCTCTACATCACCATCGAGATGCGGCATGCGCCGTTCTTCGGCTGGATCCACGACCTCGCGGCGCCGGATCCGACGTCGATCTTCAACCTGTTCGGCCTGCTGCCCTTCGCGGTGCCCGCCTTCCTGCCGCATATGGGCGCTTGGGCGGTGGTGATGGGCATCACCATGTTCCTGCAGATGCGCATGAACCCGGCGCCGCCGGACCCGACGCAGGCGGCGATCTTCACCTGGATGCCTGTGATCTTCACCTTCATGATGGGCTCGTTCCCGGCCGGCCTCGTAATCTACTGGGCTTGGAACAACCTGCTGTCGATCCTGCAGCAGGGCGTGATCATGAAGCGCCAGGGCGCCAAGATCGAATTGTGGGACAATCTGGCATCGATGTTCCGCAAGAAGCCATCGCCGGCGGAATAGTAGGCTTCCTCGACTTCCAATCAGAACCCCGGCTTGGCCGGGGTTTTTTGTTGGAGATGCCAACGGGACAGCGCCAACATTCGCGATCGGCCATCCCGGTCGTCGTTCCAGGGCGGAGCAAGGAGCGAAGCGAAGCGCGCAGACCCCCTGGAATCCATTGCCTTTACGCTAAGGCGTTGCTCCGTTCCGGAATTCCGGCACCGTTGCGCCCCACGACAAAGCTCACGGCATGGAAGTCAAACCCGAGTATGACGACGTCGCCGGGGTTCGGCCAATCTCCAACGTCGGCGACAGAAGCGTCAGCGCCCCGCGTGTCGACGATCGAGCCGGGATCGATGGCCGGAGCCGGGCGGGACCCCTCATTCCATGACCGCGCTGTGATCGATCTGGGCCGGCGTTCCGGGCTTGCGCAGCAGAAGCACCAGCGGGATGGCGGCCAGGGACAGGATCATCATCAGCTTGAAATCGTCGATATAGCTGATGATCGTCGCCTGCAGGGTGACGAGGCCGTCGAGCGCGGCCCGGCCGCCGGCGGTGTAAGGGCTCAGCGCCTGCGAGATCGCCGGATCGCTGAACGCCGAATTGTAGGGCGTCACGTAGTCGGCGATGTTGGCGTGGTTGATCTGCTGGTTCTGCGTCAAAAGCGCGGTGACGACCGAGATCCCGACGCTGGAGCCGATGTTGCGCGACAGATTGTAGAGACCCGTGCCTTCCGCGCGCCGCTCCGGCGCCAGCGTGGCGAAGGTGATGGTGGTGAGCGGCACGAACAAGAAGCCGAGGCCGGCGCCCTGGATGAAGCCGGTGCTGATGATCGTCCATTGCGAGACATCCGGCGTCCAGCCGGTCATGTCGTACATCGCCCAGGCGGTGATGGCGAGGCCGATGAACAGCAGCCAGCGCGTGTCGACCTTGCCTACGAGGCGGCCTACCACGAACATGCAGGCCATGGTGCCGAGGCCGCGCGGCCCCATGACGATGCCGGCCGTCACCACCGGATAGCCCATCAGCGTCTGCAGATAGGGCGTCATCAGCGCCAGCGAAGCGAGATAGGTGATGCCGATGATGAAGATGAAGATCATGCCGACGGAGAAGTTGCGGTCGAGGAACAGCCGCGGGTTCACGAAGGTGTCGCGCGCGGTGAAGGTATGGACGATGAAGATGTAGAAGGCCGACGCGCAGACCAGCGCCTCGACGATGATCTCGGCCGAGGAGAACCAGTTGAGCTGCTCGCCCCGGTCGAGGAACATCTGCAGCGAGGCGATGGCGACGCTGAGCATGCCGAAGCCCAGCCAGTCGAGCCTCGCTTTGAGGTCGAGCTTGGTTTCCTGGACGAACATCGACACGCCGATGAAGGCCAGCGCGCCGATCGGCACGTTGATGTAGAAAACCCAGCGCCAGGAGACGTTCTCGGTCAGCCAGCCGCCGATGACCGGGCCGAGCACCGGCCCGACCATGACCGAGACGCCGAACAGCGCCATGGCCGAGCCGCGCTCCTCGACGCTGTAGATGTCGAGCAGGATCGATTGCGACAGCGGCACGAGCGCTGCGCCGAACAGGCCCTGCAGCAAACGGAAGCCGACGATCTGCGGCAGCGACTGCGCGAAGCCGCACAGCACCGAAGCGACCACGAAGCCGGTGATCGCCACCAAAAGGATGCGCTTGCGGCCGAAGCGGTTGGCGAGATAGCCCGACGGCGGCGTCATCACCGCAGCGGCGACGATATAGGAGGTGAGCACCCAGTTGATCTGGTCGGCGCTCGCCGAGACGCTGCCCTGGATATAGGGCAGCGCCACATTGGCGATGGTGGTGTCCAGCGCCTGCATGATGACCGCCAGGATCACGCAAGCGGTGATGGCGCCGCGATTGGCGACCGCGGGCGCGCCTGTCGCGGAAGCCGTCGTCATGACTTGTGTCCGAAACGATTGAGGAGATCGGTGACGAAATCCGGCAGGCCGCGGGCATGGCCGGTGTCGATGCTGACGACCGCGCTCATGCCGCCGCGCAGCGGCGGCTTGCCGTCCGGATCGTCGATCGTCACGCGCATCGGGATGCGCTGCACGACCTTGACCCAGTTGCCGCTGGTGTTCTGCGCCGGCAGCAGCGAGAAGCTGGACGAGGAAGCCGGGCTGATCGAGCCGACGGTGCCGTGCCAGACCTCGCCCGGATAGGCGTCGATGCTGATCGTCGCCTTCTGGCCGGGACGCACATAGGTGAGCTCGGTTTCCTTGGGTTCGGCGGCGATCCAGATGTCGGTCGACGACACCAGGCTGAAGGCCGGCTGCGAAGCCGGCAGGTATTTGCCGACCTGCAGCGCGTCGACATTGGTGACGATGCCGTCGAACGGCGCCTTGACGACGGAATCGTTGAGGTTGCGCTGGGCGTCGTCCACCGCCGACTGGGCCTGCAAATAGAAGGGGTTCTGCTCGACCGGCTGGCTGGCGTCGCCGCCGAGCTGGGCAAGCATCGCCTGCGCCTGCGCCTTGGCGACGGTCATCTTCTGGCGGGCCGCTATGAGATCATGCTGGGCGCTGTCGAACGTCGCCTTGGAGGCAGTCGAGGTCTTGAGCAGGTCCTGCTGACGCTGGAAGGCCGACTCGTAATAGGGAATGTCGGCCTCTGCCTGGTCGATCGCCGCCAGCGACTGCTGATAGCTCGCCTGCAGCGTCAGCACCTGGTTGCGCACCGTGCCGAGCTGCGCCTTGGCGCCGGCGAGCGCGGTTTCGAAGGAGGCAGGCCGCAGGCGGAAGAGCACGTCGCCCTTCTTCACCGGCTGGTTGTCGTGCACTTCGATCTCCTCGACGGTGCCGGAGACGTCGGTGGAAACGCCGAGCGACTGCGCCTGGATATAGGCGTTGTCGGTGGTCATGATCTGGCCGCCGACGACATAGTAATAGCCGCCGGCCACCAATGCCAGGGGCAGCAGCGCGAACAGGATCGGCCGCGTCAGGCTGCGGCGCGGCTTGGCGGGAGCGGGCGGAGCCACGGTGACGGCAGCCGGCTTCGGTTGGGTCGAGGGCGCCTCCAGCGTTGCCGGCTCCGGCGCCACGGGCGCTTCCAGCTCGTCGTCTTCGACGACAGGCGGATTATTGCCGCGCCTTTGCTCGCGCTGGCTGTCCAGGCGAATGACCTGGTCGCTTACTCTTTCACCGACATTTTCCGCGTCGGCGGGCTTTCTGGATGAGGTTCCTTCAGACATGGACTTTCTCCCGGTCGACGGCCGGCTGGGCGCAGGCATCGAGCAGATTGGATTTGATCAGGCAAAGGGTTTTCAGCAGCTGCTGCTGCGCGTCCGCGGACAGGCCGGCAAAGGCCCCGTCACGCGTCTTCCGGCCGTTGCTGCGCATCACTTCGATCAGCGCATGCGCCTTCGGGGTCAGATAGATAAGCCACGCCCGGCGGTCGGACGGATCGGGCCGGCGCTCGATGAAGCCGCCCGCCTCCATCTTGTCGAGCAACCTTGCGAGCGTGATCGGCACGATCTCGATGAGGTCGGCCAGCTTGTTCTGGTGGATGCCCCCATGCACCGAAAGATAGGCCAGCACCTGCCATTGCGCCCGGGTCAGGCCAAAGGCGCGCGACCGCTGCTCGAAACGCTTCCTGAGCAGGCGCGCGACGTCGTGCAGCACGAAGCTGATGTTGGGCGAGGTGGACATGGGAGGACTTCGGAGTCGGCAGACAAACTTTCGTGAGCATGCTTATTATCATCATGCACATAATCCTGCTGGACGCGGAGCGCAAGACCGACTAAGGCGCTTGCTGAAAATATCGCATAGGCCATAACCCGGCCCGGCCGGCCTGCGGTCAGGGCAAGGACCAGACGATGAACCGGCTCAAGATCGCCATGCTGGCGCTGCTCATGGGATACGCTTTTCCAGCCGCCGCGAAGGAGGCGGTAAGTTGCGGCGGAGCGGCGATGCTGGGCGGCGCGCAGCTCAATTGCAGCCACGTGCAACCCAAGGCGCCGCCGCAATTCTGCACCTTCAGCTGGGCCCTGCACACGACGGCGGGCGAACAGAAAATCGTCGAAGGCAGCTTCTCGCTGCCGTCCGGGGCGTCGAACGTCCAAGTCTATCAGGGCAGCGGCTTCGACAGCGCCCTTTCCAACCCGATCGTGATCTGCCGCGGCAACCACTGAACGGTTGGTGCCGCAGGCGGATCACGTTAGTTTGATCGGAGATCGACCGCGCCGGAACGCGCTGTCTCTCTGTTTTTACGCAATTCCGGACGGAAAACCGCTCACACTTTTCCTGGAATTGCTCCAGCCATGGAGGGATCGCGATGACCGGACCCAACCCCAACATCAAGCATCCGATCGCGATGCATCCGCGCGTCGGCTTCCTGAAGGGGCTGGTGACGTCGCCCAACATCGAGATCGGCGACTTCACCTATTACGACGACCCCGACGGTCCCGATAAGTTTGCCGAAAAATGCGTGCTGCACCACTACGACTTCATCGGTGACCGGCTGGTGATCGGCAAGTTCTGCGCCATCGCGGAAGGCGCGCGCTTCATCATGAACGGCGCCAACCATGCAATGTCCGGGTTCTCGACCTATCCGTTCAACATCTTCGGCCATGGCTGGGAAGAAGGTTTTGATCCGCAGACCTGGTCGAAGGAGATCCGCGGCGACACCGTCGTCGAAAATGATGTGTGGATCGGCATGGATGGGGCGATCATGCCGGGCGTGAAAGTGGGCAACGGTGCCATCGTGGCGGCGAAATCGGTTGTCACGCACGACGTGCCGCCTTATGCGATCGTCGCCGGCAATCCGGCAAGGATAGTGAAGATGCGCTTCGACGAATTCACGGTGCGGCGGCTTTTGAAGGCTGCCTGGTGGGACTGGCCGGTCGACAAGATCAGCCGCAACCTCAACGCCATCCGTGGCGCAGACATTGCACAACTGGAGGCGGCGGTTTGAACGCGCCTGAAAAAACGACGAACGGCAAGAGCACGAGCGAGACGGCGATCAGCCCGGAGCTGTTCACCCGCGGCTGGATCTTCATCCGAGGCGTGCCGTCCATGAAGTTCCTGCCGCCGGAAGGACCGCCGGAGATCGCCTTCGCCGGCCGCTCCAATGTCGGCAAGTCGTCGCTGATCAACGCGCTGGTCGGGCATAAGGGCCTGGCGCGCACCTCGAACACGCCGGGGCGCACGCAGGAGCTCAACTATTTCGTGCCGGACGGGTTCTCCGGCGAAGGCGCCGACCTGCCGCCGATGGCGCTGGTCGACATGCCCGGCTACGGCTACGCCAGCGCGCCGAAGGACAAGGTCGATCAATGGACCAAGCTGATCTACGAGTATCTGCAGGGTCGCGTGACGCTGAAGCGCGTCTATGTGCTGATCGACGCCCGCCACGGCATCAAGGCCAAGGACGAGGAAGTGCTCACCCTGCTCGACAAGGCGGCCGTGTCCTATCAGGTGGTGCTGACCAAGACCGACAAGATCAAGGCCGCCGCCGTGCCGAGGCTGATCGAGGAGACGCTTGCCAAGATCAAGAAGCGGCCGGCGGCCTTTCCGGCGGTGCTGGCCACCTCGTCGGAAAAAGCCGCCGGGCTGGACGAGCTGCGCGCGGCGATCGTCCTGGTGGCGAACGGCGGCTGATGCCGCCGTTCCAGGAACGGCCCGTCGGGATCAATCCATCTCTTCACGTTCCGGCTCGCGATCGCGCCGGCCGGTGAGGATCTCGCGCTTGCCGACATGGTTGGGAGCGCCGACCAAACCTTCCTTCTCCATGCGCTCGACCAGGGAAGCAGCGCGGTTGTAGCCGACGCCGAGGCGGCGCTGGATATAGGAAGTCGAGCACTTCTTGTCGCGCTTGACCACCTTGATGGCCTCCTCGTAGAGGGCGTCGCTATCCTCCTCTCCGATCGCGCTTTTGTCGAAGACCGGACCGGCATCGGCTGCTTCCTCGGCCTCTTCCTCGTCGGCGGTGACGGTGTCGAGATATTCGGGACGCCCCTGCGCCTTCAGATGCGCCACGACGTGCTCGACCTCCAGGTCGGAAACGAAGGGGCCGTGCACGCGCGAAATGCGCCCGCCGCCGGCCATGTGCAGCATATCGCCCTGGCCGAGCAGCTGCTCGGCGCCCTGCTCGCCGAGGATCGTGCGGCTGTCGATCTTCGACGTCACCTGGAAGGAGATGCGGGTCGGGAAGTTCGCCTTGATCGTGCCGGTGATGACATCGACGGAGGGGCGTTGCGTCGCCATGATCAGATGGATGCCCGCGGCGCGGGCCATCTGCGCCAGACGCTGGATAGCGCCTTCGATCTCCTTGCCGGCCACCATCATCAGGTCGGCCATCTCGTCGACGATAATGACGATATAGGGCATGGGCGCCAAGTCGATCGCGCGCTCCTCGAACAGCGGCTCGCCGGTGCCCTTCTCGAAGCCGGTCTGCACCTGCATGGTCACGACCTCGACCTTGTCACGGGCGCTCGCCGCGCGCTGGTTGTAGCCGTCGATGTTGCGCACGCCGAGGCGCGCCATCTTGCGGTAGCGGTCCTCCATCTCACGCACCGCCCATTTGAGCGCCGTGACGGCCTTCTTGGGATCGGTGACGACCGGCGTCAGAAGATGCGGGATGCCGTCATAGACGGAAAGCTCCAGCATCTTGGGATCGACCATGATCAAGCGGCATTCTTCCGGCTTCATCCGGTAGAGCAGCGACAGGATCATGGTGTTGATGGCAACCGACTTGCCGGAACCGGTGGTGCCCGCCACCAGCAGATGCGGCATCTTGGCGAGCTCGGCTATGACCGGTTCGCCGCCGATCGTCTTGCCGAGGCCGAGCGCCAGTTTGCAGGAGGTGTTGCGGAAGCCGGCCGATCCGATCAGCTCGCGGAAATAGACCGTCTCGCGCGTCTCGTTGGGCAGCTCGATGCCAATGACATTACGGCCCGGCACCACGGCGACGCGCGCCGAGATGGCCGACATCGAGCGGGCGATGTCGTCGGCCAGACCGATGACGCGGCTGGATTTCACGCCCGGCGCCGGCTCGAATTCGTAAAGCGTGACGACCGGACCGGGGCGGACATGGATGATCTCGCCCTTGACGCCGAAATCCTCCAGAACGCTTTCGAGCAGGTCGGCATTCTGCTCCATGCGCTCCTGCGACATGTAGAAGCCCTGGCCTTGCGGCGGCATCTGCAGAAGATCCTCGGAAGGAAGCTCGTAGCCGGCCATCGCGGACAGCGGGGCGACCTCGCCGGCCATGGGCAGCGACGGCGCCTGCCTGACCGTCCTTGCGCTCGACGGAGCGGAAACCGGCGCGGCTTCGACAGCCGTCGGCTCGACGGCCGGGAGGGCAGGCGCCGGAGAAGGCCCCGCGTTCGCCGCGCTGGAGCGCCATTCGATGACCCGGTAAAACGACGTCACCTCGCCCAGGAAGGCGGCACGGGGCTGGATCTCCGGTGAGGCCGGACGCTGCGCCGGCATCGGCTGCACCAATGGTGGCTGCGCCGGAACGGCCGGCGCCTGCCCCGCCTCGTTCAGGCGCGCCCGTGCCAGGCGCTCGGCGAGGAAAGGCATGCCGAATTCGAAGAAGGCATGATCGGAAAGATAGGACCAGCGCAGTCCGCTCGGACGCGGTTTTGGCGTCGGAGCGGCGGCGACCTGGGGCGGCGCGGACGGAGGGGGCGAGACAGTGACAGGGGCGACTGACGATGGTGCGCGGAGCGGCCTGGTTTGCATCGGCGCCACGGCGGGAGCGGCGGAGGCGGCAGGACTTTTCCGGACCGGAGCGGCTGGCGCCGGAGCCGGCGACGCCGGCCGGACGGGCTCGCGGGCGGGTGGCTTAGCCTGCGCGGTATCTTCTTGCGGGGCGGCCCGCCTGGAGAGATCGGTGTCCGGCGTGCGGGTGAACCGCACATTGGGCGCGAGGAAGAAATAATCCTGCCACGCCGGGCGGCTGAATTCGCCGCCATTGGCCGAATCGGGTGATGCGTTGCGAGCGGCATCCGATTCGCTTGCCGGGGCGACGCGCAACGCGACCACCTGGCCCGCCTGCGCCTGCGGAACCCCGCCATGGCGCCCGTCCGCGCGATGATCGTTGTCGCCCTGATAGGCGGAGGCGCCGGAAAGGTTGGCACGGGGGAAACGCATGGATGTCATTCTCGAGACTCGCCGATTGAACGTCTCCCGAGACATAGGAAGCGATGGTTAACAGGTTCTTCCGACAGCGCCTGCCGGACGAAGCCAATCGACATTTTGAGAGGGGTCGGTGGACGATCTCGACGACGTCGCGTTCGGCCGCCACGCCCGCGCCTTCAACGCCGCGCCACGGCCCTTTGGCCTGCTTTGCACGCTTTGGGATTAGCGTGCCCCAAGGGCGGTCAGGCCGATTGCAGCGCCTTTTCCTCGGCGAGAAATTTTTGCGTGCCGTAGGCCTTGAGGAAGACGTCGACGCCGGACTTCACGACATGTCCGATCTCCGCCTGGCTCGGCGCCTTGGTGCGGTAGGAAAAGATGCACTGGCGGAACAGGCCGGCAAGGCAAAGCTCGGTGAACTGATAGGCGGCAAGATCGACATCGTCGATCTCGAGCAGGCCGCGCTCGACGGCTTCGTTGAGGAAGGCCATGACCTTGTCGTGGCCGCGTTTCGGGCCGCGCTCGTAAAAACGCGCGCCAAGCTCGGGTATCCGGTCGGACGCGCCGACCACTGTGCGCTGGGCCTGGATGACCTTGGCCGAGGTGATCTTGGCGGAGAGCCCCATGCCGAATTTCACCAGCGTGTTGCGCAGGTCGTCGAAATGGTCGAGCACCTCATACATGTTCTTGAAGATGGTGCCGCGCTCTTCCTCGATCAGAGCCTCGAACAGCTCTTCCTTGTTTTGGAAATAGACGTAGATCGTGCCCTTGGAGACGCCGGCCTCGCGCGTGATATCGTTCATCGAGGCGGCTTCGAAGCCTTTGTCTATGAAGACGCGGCGCGCGCCTTCGATGATCTGGGCACGCTTGACCGGGTCCTGCCCGGCCGCCGGACGACCCTTGCGCAAGTCGAGCAGATCGCTATCGGCTGTCGTTTCGACCATGGAAGTCATTCCTTGAAAATATTTCGAACCGCTCGGTTCGATTTCCTCTTGATATGGTCCTCTTTCCGCGCTATGTCAATCACCAATTCGAACCGAACGGTTCAGTCTGACTGACATCCAGAGAGATACCCATGTCCTCGAACGCGCCCGCCACTGCCGAAGTCCGCACGTTTCCCAACGCCAAGGTCCAACCGTCGACCGAAGCGCCGGAAGTTCCTGTCCAGCCCGCCGCCCCGGTCGCGACTCCGGCCGAGGCGCCCGTCAAGAAAAAGCGCTCGGCCCGTTCCTTCCTGCTGCCAATCATCGGCCTCGCCCTGCTCGGCGCCGGATCCTGGTATGGGTATAACTATTGGACCGACGGCCGGTTCATGATCTCCACCGACGATGCCTATGTCCAGGCCGATATGTCGTTCGTGTCGCCGAAAATATCCGGCTATATCGACAAGGTGCTGGTGGGCGAGAACCAGAAGGTCAAGGCCGGCGATCCGCTGTTCGTCATCGACAATGGCGACTACAAGATCGCGGTCGCCCAGGCCGAGGCGCAGATCGCCACATTGAGCAAAACGCTCGACCGCATAGAGGCTCAGACCAAGGCGGCCCAGGCCTCGCTTTCGCAGGCCGAGGCCCAGAAGGTCGCGGACCAGGCCGCCGCCGACAATGCGGCGCGCGCCCAGCTTCGCGCGGCGCAGCTTCTCAAGACCCATGTCGGCACGCAGGCGCAGCTCGATGACGCGCAGACCGCGCTCGACCAGGGCAAGGCGGCCCTTGTCGGCGCCGATGCGCAGATCGCGGCGGCTCAGGCCAATATCGGCGTGCTGGAAGCGCAGCGCGCGGAATCGGCCTCGACGCTCGCCTCGCTGCAGCTCACCCGCGACAAGGCCCAGCGCGACCTCTCCTTCACCGTGCTGAAGGCGCCCTATGACGGCGTCGTCGGCAACCGCTCGGTCGAGCAGGGCGACCTCGTCAGCCCCGGCCAGAAGCTCGCCGTCGTCGTGCCGATGGACAAGCTCTACATCGTCGGCAACTTCAAGGAGACGCAGCTCGGCCGCATGGTGCCCGGCGAGAAGGTCCGCATCACCGTCGACGCGATCGACGGCCAGACCTTCGAAGGCACGGTCTCCTCGCTGGCGCCGGCTTCGGGCGCGGTGTTCTCGCTGCTCCCGCCGGAAAACGCCACCGGCAACTTCACCAAGGTGGTGCAGCGCGTGCCCGTGCGCATCGACGTGCCGGCCGACGTCTTGAAGACCGGCAAGCTACGCGCCGGCTTAAGCGTCGTCGTCGCAGTGGACAGCCGCACCGCGCCGGCCTCGACGACCAACTGATCGGGGGGCGGTTCGGTGGCCATTCGAGCGCCGAGCCGCCCAGCCTGCTTCGGAGCGGCAGACGCGCTCCAACCATCTGTTTCGACGCAATTCCGGACCGCCACGCTGGTCGTCGAGAATTGCTTAGGGAGGCCATGACATGGCAACCGCAACCATCACCGCAGGAGCAATGCCGGGACGCCCGGTCGCTGCCGCCGCGCCGGCCCTGCCCGCGGACCATATGCCTGTGCGCCGCGTCGTCGCCTTCCTGGCGATGGTGTTCGGCATGTTCATGGCGATCCTCGACATCCAGATCGTGTCGGCCTCGCTCGCCGAGATCCAGGCGGGCCTGAGCGCCAGCTCCGACGAGATCCCGTGGGTGCAGACCGCCTATCTGATCGCCGAGGTGGTGATGATCCCGCTGTCGGGCTTCCTCAGCCGCATGCTGTCGACGCGGGTGCTGTTCACCACCGCGGCGGCCGGCTTCACCGCGGCCAGCGCGCTCGCCGCGACCGCCACCAATATCGACCAGATGATCGTCTACCGCGCCATCCAGGGCTTCATCGGCGGCGGCATGATCCCGAGCGTCTTCGCGGCTGCCTTCACCATCTTCCCGCCTTCCAGGCGCGCCGTCGTCTCGCCGATGATCGGCTTGGTGGCGACGCTGGCGCCGACGATCGGCCCGACGGTGGGCGGCTATATCAGCCATGCCATGTCCTGGCACTGGCTGTTCCTGATCAATGTCGTGCCCGGCATCCTGGTGGCGACGGCTGCCTGGTCGCTGATCGACTTCGACAAGCCCAACCTGAAACTGTTCTCTAAATTCGACTGGTGGGGCCTGATCGGCATGGCCGCCTTCCTCGGCTGCATGGAATATGTGCTGGAGGAAGGTCCGAACCATGACTGGCTGCAGGAACAGGCCGTCTTCATCTGCGCCGTGATTATGACCATTGGCGGCGTCATCTTCTTCTGGCGCGTCTTCACCGCCGAGGAGCCGATCGTCGATCTCAGGGCCTTCAGCAACGTCAACTTCGCCTTCGGCTCGCTGTTCTCCTTCGTCGTCGGCATCGGCCTTTACGGGTTGACCTACCTCTATCCGGTGTTCCTCGGCCGTATCCGTGGCTACGATTCGATGATGATCGGCGAGGCGCTGTTCGTCAGCGGCCTGGCAATGTTCTTCACCGCGCCGATCGCCGGCATCCTGTCGAACAAGATCGATCTCAGGCTGATGATGATGATCGGCTTCCTGGGCTTCGCCACCGGCACCTGGTGGATGACGCATCTCACCGCCGACTGGGATTTCTATGAGCTCTTGATCCCGCAGATCCTGCGCGGCTGCTCGATGATGCTGTGCATGGTGCCGATCAACAACATCGCGCTCGGCACCTTGCCGCCGGAGCGGCTGAAGAATGCGTCGGGCCTGTTCAACCTGACCCGCAATCTCGGCGGCGCCGTCGGCCTGGCAGTCATCAACACGGTGCTGATCGACCGCAATGCCTTTCACTATGCAAGGCTTTCGGAGCATGTGCAGTGGGGCAGCGAGGCCGCGCAAACCAAGCTGCAGAACATGACCCTGACCTTCCAGCAAAACGCCCGTCTCGACGCAACGACCGCCGCCATTTCGAAGCTGTCCGGCATGGTGCAGCAGCAGGCAGCGCTTTTGTCCTTCATGGACGTGTTCATGATGTTGACCGTGCTGTTCGCCTCGCTCGGATTTTTCGTGCTGTTCATCAACAAGCCGGCGCAGCAGCGCGGCGGTGGCGGCGGAGGCCATTGAGGAGCCGGAACCCCCGCCTGGCTACCTCAACGCGTGACCCCGGAAATCGGTGACGATTTCCGGGGTCATTTCTTTGGACAGATCCCAGTCCGCTCAGGCAGCGGCCGGCTTGAAGCTCAGCGCCACGCCGTTGATGCAATGGCGCAGGCCTGTGGGCGGCGGGCCGTCGTCGAAGACATGGCCGAGATGCCCGCCACAGCGCCGGCAATGCACCTCGGTGCGAATCATGCCGAGCGTGCGGTCCTCGGTCTTGCCGATGGAATTGGGGATCTCCTGCCAGAAGCTCGGCCAGCCGGTCCCGGAATCGAACTTCGTCTCCGACGAATAGACCGGCAGGTCGCAGCCGGCGCAGGCGAAGATGCCCTTGCGGTGCTCGTTGAGCAGCGGGCTGGTGCCCGGATATTCCGTGCCCTGCTTGCGCAGCACGTCGAAGGCAGCGTCGGAGAGGATGGCGTGCCATTCGGCATCGGTCTTGGTGACCTCGAAGGTTTCGGCGGCCAGAGCGGGCTTCGGGCCGCCGGCACGCAGCATCGCTCCGGATCCGACGATGAGAGCGGTGGCGGCTGCCCCGCTCCAGAGAAAATCGCGACGGTTCATGGCCGTTCCTCCTGACACATTTTGCCAAGATAGAGCGCCACCCGGAAATCAAAAGCCGGTGACGCGCTATCCGTCATGTTGAGCACTTCCAGACGAAAAACCGCTTCGTGTCTTGCTGGATTGCTGCTCCGCGCGCCCCTTGCGGGCCGTCGCGGAGCACTCCTGCCGGCAGCGCGGATTTTGGATGTCGCGGCCGGCGCTCAGCCATGCTTCGCCGGGCATGCCCGCTTTGTTACATCTTCGGCCCGCTTTGTTACATCTTGGGCAAGAGAACCTTGTCGATGACGTGGATAACGCCGTTCGACTGACGGACATCGGCGATGGTGACGTGAGCGACATTACCGTTCTCGTCGGTCACGGTGACCTTGCCCTTCTCGGTCTTCAGCGTCAGCTCGCAGCCGCCGACCGTCGTGACCTGGTGCGCGCCGCCATCGGCCTTGGCCATCTTGGCGACATCGGCTGCCAGCGCCTTGGCGGCGATGACATGGCAGGTGAGCACCTTGGTCAGCTTGTCCTTGTTCTCGGGCTTGAGCAGCGTATCGACCGTGCCGGCGGGCAGCGCCGCGAAGGCCTCATTGGTCGGCGCGAAGACGGTGAAGGGGCCCGCGCCCTGCAGCGTGTCGACGAGGCCGGCGGCTTTGACGGCGGCGACCAGCGTGGTGTGGTCCTTCGAATTGACGGCGTTCTCGATGATGTTCTTCTTGGCATACATCGGCGCCCCGCCGACCATCGGATTGGCGGCATAGGCAACGGCGCCGAGCGCGGAAAAACCGAGCGTAGAGGCAAGCAAAAGGGTGGCGAGTTTACGCATTGTGTCAGTCTCCTCTGGTTGTTTTCATCCCGTGTTTGGGAACGCGAGGAGACACGGGCTTCAAAAAAGTTAGTTTCACGGAGGTCGATAGATTTTTGCTTCGTTCGATTTATTTTGCTGCTGCCGCCCGTGACGGTGGCGGATTCCTCCAGTCCGCCAAAGGCAGGAGATAGACTTCCATTCGTCTTTGATGATGCCGCGTGGGATCAGATGCCCTTCAAATCACCTGCGGCGACGACCGGGCCGGTCGGCTGGCCGGTCGGCGAGCCGCCCGAAGGCTCGAGGCTGACGGCGAGCACGGCGCCTTGCGCGAGCTTCTGCTGGACCGCGGGCGCGACCGCCATGCGCACGGTCTGGCCGGCGGGGATGACGCCCATCGACACCGGCGCGTTCTTGCCCTCGATCATCCACAATTCGAAATCCTTGCCGGCGCTGCGATCGCCGGAGACCAGCGACAGGCCGACCTCGTGGCGGGCGGCGTCATAGACGGCGAGGTATTTGACGTTGCTGCTGTCGGCGGCCAGAGAGGCGACCAGCCTGGTGTCGGGCGACCGGACCGGCGGATTGACGTAAGGCAGGGCGACATAGACGGCCAAAGCGGCAATGGCCGCCGCGGCGAGGCCGCGCCAGAAGGCAAGGCTCCCCCACAGGCCGCCGCCGGTCGCAGTGGACGCGGACGCTGCAAACAGGCGCCGGTCGATCGCCGCCTTCACCGAAGCCGGCGGATCGACCGCGGCGTAAGCAGCGGCTATCGGCGCGAAGCGCACCTCCCAGGCATCGACCAGGCGGGCGAACGCCGCCTCCGTATCAATGCGGCGGGACGCGGCCTGGCGTTCGTCGGCTGGCAGGACGCCGAGAACATATTCAGCGGCGAGCAGGTCGTCGCCTCCACGTTCCGGTCCGTTGTCTTCCGCCAGCGTCATCTTTCCAGGCATTCTCTCAGTTGAGCAGACTTCGCCGCAGCCAGGTCCGCATCGTGTTCAGCGGAACCTTGAAGCGCTCCGCCAGCTCGGCATAGCTTTCACCGCTCAGATAGGCGCCCCGGACGGCCGCCGCCCGGTCTTTCTCCAACTCGTCAAGGCAATGGTGGATGCGTTCGCTCTCGCCAGCCGCGACAGCCATGGCCTCAGGTCCCGGCGCCGGATCGGCGACGTCGAGGGCTGCGTCGATGTCGGCGGAAGAACTGCGCCGCGCCCTGATGCGATCGATCGCATGGTTGCGCGCAATGGCCACCAGCCAGGAAATCGGGCTCAGATCGGAAACCGCGAAACGGTCTGCTTTCGTCCAGATCTTGACGAACACCTCCTGCAGCGCTTCTTCCGCATCTCCCCGGTCCCTCAAGACACGAAGGCAAACGCCGAAAAGTTTCCCGCTGGTCTGCTTGTAGAGCAGATCGAACGCAGTCCGGTCCTTCATCGAAGTCCGGACGATCAGCTTGCTGATGTCCTGCGGCCCCATGGCGGCAAATTAGAAGATCGCGATTTAATTGCAACGGGCCGCCCAAGGCTTTGTCCGCCGAAGATTGCCGTGCCGTTGGTTCTATCGAATCCCGATTTCGATCTGCAGCTTCATGCGATAGGTTTTGGCAAACGAGGGGATGCGGTGATGTCGATCGAGCGCGTGCTTTGGGAACAGGATGCGACCGGCCTTGCCGAGCTCGTCCACAAAGGGGAAATCGCGCCGCAGGAGCTGGTCGACGCGGCGATCGCGCGCGCCGAGGCGACAAGGCCCGACATCAATGCGATCGCTACACCACTTTACGACGCCGCACGGGCACGAGCGAAGACCGTCGACCGCACGCTGCCTCGCTGGCCGGCGTGCCCTTCGCGCTCAAGGATCTCGGCATCGGCATCAAGGGCGTGCCGATCCATGGCGGCAGCCGCATCCCGCCTTTCACGGCGGATTTCAACTCGGTGATGGTCGAGCGCTATCTCGCCGCCGGGCTGATCCCGGTTGCCACCAGCACCTCACCCGAGCATGGGCTGAGGCTGATGACGGAGTCGGCCCGCTTCGGCATCACCCGCAACCCTTGGAACACAGGCCACACCACCGGCGGCTCGTCCGGCGGCGCCGCCGCGCTGGTGGCGGCGGGCGTGGTGCCGGCGGCGCATGCTTCCGACGGCGGCGGCTCGATCCGCGTGCCCTCGGCCTGCAGCGGGCTGGTCGGCCTGAAGACCTCGCGCGGCCGCGTGCCGCTGACGCCGCTGGTCAGCGAAAGCTGGTACGGCATGGTCGTCGACCACGCCGTCAGCCGCTCGGTGCGCGATACCGCGCTGCTGCTCGACCTTACCCATGGCGCCGATCCGCTTTCGCCCTACGCGGCACGCGCGCCGCAAGGTTTCTTCGCGGTCGCCGCCGCGCGCGACCCGGGCAGGCTCAGCCTCGCCGTCTACCGCAAGTCGCCGCTCGGCCTGCCGATCTCGGCCGAGACGCTCCAGGCGCTCGACACGGCGGTGGCGTTGGCGCGCGAAGGCGGCCACACGGTGGAGGAAATCGACCTGCCTTTCATCGGCCGCGACTTCATCGCCGATTTCTGTCGGAGTGTCGCCTCCGCCGTTGCCGGGACGATGCGGGCCGAGTCGCAGCGCGTCGGCCGGCCGGTAACCCGCGAGGTCGAGCGCGCGACCCGCGTGCTCGCGCGTCTGGGTGAAATGCTGTCCGCTGGCGAAGTCTATGAAAGCGTGCAGCGGCTCAACGCCACGGCGCGGCGGCTTATCGAGGAGACGGCGCGCTTCGACGCCGTGCTGATGCCGATCATCGCGCATCCGCCGCTGGCCTGCGGCTCAATGGACCCCAAGGGCGCCGACGAGTTCCTCGAGAATCTGCTCGACAAATTGCATCTGACGAGCCTGCTCAAGGTCAAGTCGTTCTTCGGCCAGCTGATGGACAAGAGCCTGTGGTTCACGCACTGGCCGGCGATCCAGAATGTCAGCGGGCAGCCCTCGATCGCGCTTCCGGTGCATGTCACGGCGGCCGGCCTTCCGCTCGGCATCCAAGCCGCCGGCCGGCCCGGCGACGAGGAGACGCTGTTGTCCTTCGCCGCGCAGATGGAGAAGCTTTCGGGATGGCTGAAGCGGCGCGCGCCGCTCAAGGTGCCGGGCTAAGGTCTGTCGATTTCGTCATTGTGACCGCAAAGCCGTTTGCGGCCTGCTCCAATTCCCGCTAAGACCCCGCCGTCCTTTCCTAGAAGCCGGGATCACATCGATGACGGACGTCGCCGCCAACGCCGAAATGCAGGCCGCGCTGCTCTCGCGCGCGCTGCCCTATATGCAGCGCTACGAGAACAAGACGGTGGTGGTGAAATATGGCGGCCATGCCATGGGTGATACCGAGCTCGGCAAAGCCTTCGCCCGCGACATCGCGCTGCTGAAACAGTCCGGCGTCAACCCGATCGTCGTGCATGGCGGCGGGCCGCAGATCGGCGCGATGCTCAACAAGATGGGCATCGAATCCAAGTTCGAGGGCGGCCTGCGCGTCACCGACCAGAAGACGGTCGAGATCGTCGAGATGGTGCTGGCCGGCTCGATCAACAAGGAGATCGTGGCGCTGATCAATGCCGAAGGCGAGTGGGCGATCGGGCTCTGCGGCAAGGACGGCAACATGGTGTTTGCCGAAAAGGCGCGCAAGACCATGATCGACCCGGATTCCAACATCGAGCGGGTGCTCGATCTCGGCTTCGTCGGCGAGCCGGTCGAGGTCGACCGCACGCTGCTCGACCTTCTCGCGCGCTCGGAAATGATCCCGGTGCTGGCGCCGGTGGCGCCCGGCCGTGACGGCCACACCTACAACATCAACGCCGACACGTTCGCCGGTGCGATCGCCGGCGCATGCCGGGCCTCGCGCCTGCTCTTCCTCACCGATGTGCCGGGCGTGCTCGACAAGGACAAGAAGCTGATCGACGAGCTGACCGTCGCCGAGGCCAAGGCGCTGATCAAGGACGGCACGGTGTCGGGCGGCATGATTCCGAAGGTCGAAACCTGCATCGAGGCGATCGAGCGCGGCGTCGAGGGCGTCGTCATCCTCAACGGCAAGACGCCGCATTCGGTGCTGCTCGAGCTCTTCACCGAGCACGGCGCCGGCACGTTGATCGTTCCGTAAGAAAGTAAGTTCACCGTTTCCGCAGGCGGTGAGCCGCCCTATTCAGCCGGCTAACCTTCCCTGACCTTCAATGACTATGGCCGGCTTTCGCGCCGGCTGCCGGACGATCATCGATTCCTCTTCGGCGTCCTGCGGCGCGCCCCAGAACTCGGCGAGCGTCGGGCCGTCCGCGGCGCGGCGATCGTGGATCAGGAAACTCCAGACCTCGCGGAACCAGACGCGGCGGCCCATCTTCGTGTACCAGCGCATCGAATGACGCTGCTCGGGATCGGGGTGGAAGAGGATGCGCGCCAGCGCCTTCGGCCGCGACTGCACCGCGACCTCGATCAGCTTGACGGCGAAGAACAGCATCCACGGCTTCAGCCGGGTCATATGCAGAACCTGGTGCTTGTAATCCCAGAGGCGCACGTCCTTCTGGATCACCTTGCGGTCGCGCGCGATGCGGAAGAACGGCGTCCAGCGATGCGGCGTGACATAGAGCGCCTGGATCTGGTCGGGATCATAAGCGATGAGCTGGCGGAAGCCGCGCCAGAGGTCGCGCAAGGTCTCGTCCTCGAAGCCGGCGACCCAGGTCGCCATCGACAATATGCCGTGCCGGCGCAGCAGCCGGATCGCCCCGCGGTCGGACTTGGTGCTGCCGCCCTTGCGGATCAGCGACAGCGTCTCTTCGTCGGTGTTCTCCATGCCGAGCAGCCAGCGGATAACACCGGCCTTGCGGTAGAGATGCAGGATATCGGCATCGCGCACGATGTCGTCGGCGCGGGTCGAGCCGACGATCAGCACCGGCACGTTCTCGGCGATCATGGCGTCGAGAAAGGCGCGCCAAGCCTTCTTCGAGGAGGTCGGGTTCTCGTCCGCCAGGTTGATCAGCTCGACGCCGTGCTCGCGATGGAGCCAGGCGATCTCCTTGGCGAATCTGACAGGGTCGCGATGGCGCCAGCGGGTCCAGAAGCCGCGCTGGCCGCAATAATTGCACAGATGCGGGCAGCCGCGCGAGAACTGCATGACCACCGCCCGCTTGCGGCCCCAATAGGAGTAGCGGCGATGATCGATCAGCTCCCAGCCGACGCGATAAGCGTCGAGATCGGCAATCGTCATGGCCGCCTGCGTCGCGACAGGACGGCCGAGATCGTCGCGATAGGCGATGCCTGCGACACTTCCCACTGGCTGGCGCATCTCGATCGCCTCGACCAGCGCCGTCGCGGTCGCCTCGCCCTCGCCGCGCACGATGAAGTCAAAGACGTCGGTCGCGGCGAGAATGTCGCGCCAGTGATAGGTCGGGAAGACGCCGCCATAGATGACGGTGACGCCCGACGCGCGCGCCTTGATCATTTCGGCGATGCTCAAGGCCGTCGGATGCGCCGAGGTCGAGCCGGAATGGCCGATCAGCACGAAGTCCGGATCACCGCTCAGGGCCTCGTCGACCAGCGTGCCAAGCGGCATCGGCCCGAACTCGGCATCGACCAGGCGCACCTGATGGCCGGAATCGATCAGCGGCCCGCCGATCGCCAAAAGCCCGAGCGGCGGCAGATGGTCGTCGGGCACGCGGCTGCCGATTGCGGTGTGCGGCGGATTGATCAGCACGATGTTCATGGCGGACCTCCATATTGGGTCCGCTTGTGCTAGAGGCCGATGCCGAAGCCGCCTTGGCGCGGTTCAGCAGTTTCCACGCAGCTTTTCGCCAGATTTGACCGGATCAGCGCCGCAGATGGCTGAGCGGCACATGACCGGGGCCCTTGATGTTCTGCAGCACGAGCTGCGTGTGAACGTCGCGCACGCCGGGCAGCCGCATCAGCCGGTGCATGACGAAGGCGTTCAGATCGTCGACCGACGGCACCATGACATGCAGCAGGAAATCGTGGTCGCCGGTCATCGTCCAGCAGGACGAGACCTCGTCCATGCGCTGGACGGCGGCTATAAAACTTTCAGGTGAGCCATCGCTGTGGCTGACCAACCGCACCTGGATGAACACCTCGACCGTGAGGCCGACGGCGCGGCGGCTGAGCACAGCAGCAAAGCCCTTGATGATGCCGGTTTCCTGCAACGCTTCGAAGCGGCGCGCGCAAGGGGTGGTCGACAGGCCGATCTCCTGCGCCAGCTCCGAAACAGGCTTGCGACCGTCGCGCTGCAGGATGTCGAGCATCTTGATCTCGAAATCGTCGAACTGAGGCATGTCTTCCTGATCTCGCGTTGACTGGAGTGTTTTTACCTCAAAATTCGCCACCGAGCTACAAACAAGGCTGATTTGCCTCAGCGATCGCTCCTACACTCTTCGCGACGATCCGCGGATCACGATCTTGAGGAGGATATGATGACGATCAGCGTTGCCGATTACGCCGCCGAATGCGCGGCGCAGGGCCTTCGCGGCGACTATTCGGTGTGCCGCAGCGATTTCACCGTGGCGCAGGGCTACGACTATTCCGCCGAGGAACAGGCGGTGTGGCGCACGCTGTGCGACCGTCAGACGAAGCTGACCAAGAAGCTCGCGCACCATTCCTATCTGGATGGCGTCGCCGCGCTGGGCCTGCTCGACCGGATCCCGGATTTCGACGAGCTCAGCGAGAAGCTCACTAGGCTGACCGGCTGGGAGATCGTCGCGGTGCCCGGCCTGATCCCGGCCGGCCCGTTCTTCGACCATCTCGCCAACCGGCGCTTCCCGGTCACCAACTGGCTGCGGAAGGAAAAGGAGCTCGACTACATCGTCGAGCCGGACATGTTCCACGATTTCTTCGGCCATGTGCCGATCCTGACCCAGCCGGTGTTCGCCGATTTCATGCAGATGTACGGCCAGAAAGCCGAGGACATCATCGCGCTCGGCGGCGACGAGATGATCACGAGGCTTTACTGGTACAGCGCCGAATACGGCCTCATCCAGGAGGCCGGCCAGCCGTTGAAGGCCTTCGGCGCCGGGCTGATGTCGTCCTTCACCGAACTGCAATTCGCAGTCGAGAGCAAGGATGCCCATCATGTGCCGTTCGACCTCGAGACGGTGATGCGCACCGGTTACGAGATCGACAAGTTCCAGCGCGCCTATTTCGTGCTGCCGTCCTTCGATGCGCTGCGCGATGCTTTCGCCAAGGGCGACCTCGCCGGCATCGTGGCGCGGTTCAAGGGCCAGCCGGCGCTGGACCCGGCGACGGTCTGAGGTCGGTTTTCGCCCAACCGACATTCAGGGCGGTTCAGCTGCCGACAGGCGGCTGAGCCGCCTCTCGCTTTTTGCCGATCAAGCCTTTTCGGGCTCCGCCTTGATCCTTGCCAACTGCTCGTTCTGCAGGTCGAGCGCAGCGTTGACGAAGCGCAGCACTGTCGCGAGCTCGGCATCGCTGAAGCTCGCCACCACCTTCTCGCCCTCGCGCGCGATCGTGCCGTAATAGCGCTCCGACAGCTCCCTGGTCAGTTCGGTCGCCTCGATCACCACCTTGCGCCTGTCCTGAAGGCTGCGGGTCCGGGTGACGTAGCCGCGCGCCTCCAGCCGGTCGATCAGCGCCGTCACCGCCGCCGGCGTCAGCCCCGTTGCCGCCGCCACAGCGCCCGCCGATTGCGGCCCGGCATGAAGCAGGCCCAGGCAATGCCGCTCGGCCGCGATCAGCCCCAGCCGCGCGCCCACCGCTTCGTCATAGGCCTGAACGGCGTCCTGCCAGCGCATGACGGCGAGGCCGACGGCCCGGGTCATTTCATCGCGTTTCCTGCTTGACGAATTTATTTCGATCATCTAATTATTAATCTGTCTAACACTCAGACTATCGTATCAATATGCGATGGCACTTTTTGCAGGGCAAGGGCAAAGTCGCCGACAAGGAGCAAACAATGAGCTTGATTCAACAGCGCACTCCTCTCTCGAACGAGGAGGAATACAAATACGCCAAGCTGGCGATGGAATGGTATGGCTGGGGCTCGCCCATCGGCCTTGGCATTCTGCTGGTGGCGCTTGCCGCCGCGGCCGTGCTGGTGCGCGTGGCCGTTTACGGACTGTAGGCGAGCTCGCAATTCTCCAAAAGGCGCGCCAGGGCGGCGCCGGTTGCCATTCCAGGCGCCGGCGCCGCCGGCGTTTTGAGATCAGACGGCAATCACCTTGCCGAGATGCTCGCCCAGCCGGCAGGCGAGCGCGGTGATGGTGGTGGTGGGGTTGCACTGGCCCGACGTGCAGAACACTGAGGAACCGCCGACATAGAGATTGTCCATGCCATGCACCTTGCAATTGGCGTCGACGACGCTCTTCAGGACATCGGTTCCCATGCGGGTGCCACCCATATGGTGGTGGCCCGCCGTCTCCTCATTGGTCGGGTAGTCGCCGCCATTGCTGATCCACTCGTCGATGCGGACGCGGCCGAGATTCTTCTGCGCCATCGTCGCCCCGAACAACCTGAGTCCCTCCAGCAGGGTTCGGCGCTCGAGCGACGACTTCTTCCAGTGCAGTTCGATGCGCGGCACGCCGGCGTGATCGACATCGGTCTTCGACAGCTCGATCCGGTTCGAGGCGAGCGGCGCCTGCTCCCAGGCGACATAGAGCTGTGCGGCGCAACGTAGCCTCTGATCCAGCTGGGACGACATCCACTCCGCCATGTTGGGCGCGGTGCAGGCGAGGTCGGCGATCAGCTTCTTGACATTGGGATAGGGGCTCTCGATCAGGCGGATGCCGAAATTCATGATCTGCAGCCGTTCCATCGCGGCAAGCGTCGGCGAGAAGAAGGCTTCGTTCGAGGCGTCGACCTCGAACTCCGAGTAATTGGCGAGAATGGCGTTGCCGCCCTGGAAGGTCGGATGCTCCATCCAGTAGCGGCCGAGCGCCGCCGCGTTCGGCACCACGCCGCCGTTCGAACGTTCATTCGACCACAACAGCAGCCGCGAGTTCTCCAGCCCGCCGGTGCAGGTGACGAAATAGTCCGCGCTGAAGGTGCCGGCATCCTGCCCGTTCGACCAGAGCTTCGCGCCGGTGACGCGCTTGCCGTCGCCGGTAAGCTCGGTCGCGTAGGTGTTGAGCACGACAGCGATGTTCCTGCTCTTGTCGAGCTCGTCGGCGAATTTCTCGCCGAAGCGCACCGCGGGGCTCTTGATCAATTGAACCCAGCGGATGTCGTCCGAAACCGAGACGTCCGGACGGAACGCCGGAAGATCGAGGATGTCATGGACTTCGCCAAGATAGGGCTCGATGTCGGCGCGGCTGATCGGCCAGCCGGTGTCCGGCGCCCAGGCCTTCGGCTCGAAGTCCTGTTTGTCGAGCACGCGGCACCAGCCGGCCCAATGGTTGGACGAGCCGCCCATGAACCGCAGCCTGGTGATGTCGAGGTCGAAGTAGAAATCGCCGACCGTCTTGCCACGGTAGAAATCCTGCGAGTCGTCGCTGAATTCGCGCGAGCCCGCCTCGAGCACGACGACCGGAATGCCGGCGGCGCCGAGCTTCCTGGCGATCGTCGTGCCGGCGGGACCGGAGCCGAGGATGCAGACCTTGGGTTTGAAGCCGGCCTGATTATAGGCTTCGTAACTGTCGAAGATCACGCGAGATCGCTCCGCCGCAGGATCCAGCCATTGATCTCGACGATTTCATCGGGATCGATCTCGTCCGGGTCAGCTAGGGCCGGCCGGATGCGGAATAGCGACAGCGTGGGCAACGCGATCAGCGCCTGCACGATCGCGCGGCGCGACATTTTGCTTATGAACCTGCTCATGACACGCCTCTCGATAGGATCCACGCATGCCGTTCCTGAACGGCACACATGCCGCCGAGAAAGCCAATTCCGTGCCAAACCCAAGTGAAAACGGCGTTACACCGGCAAGTTCAGCGCGGTTGAATACGGACATGGTTAGGGCTTTCCTAAACGCCCGCGGCGAGGCTTCATGCCGCTTCAGGAAGCTCGCGGCCGAGGATCGAAAGATTGCGGCCGCGGTTCTTGGCCTCGTAAAGCCTGCGATCGGCGGCACGCATCAAATCGGAAACCGTCGCGCTCTCGCCGCAGCTTATGCCGCCGATCGAGACGGTGAGCGGCACGGTGCGCTCGTCGACGGGGCGGAAACGGATAAGCTCGACCTCGCGGCGGATGCGTTCGGCGACATGCTTGGCTTCCGGTTCGCTGGCGCCGACCAGGAAGGCCGCGAATTCCTCGCCGCCGATGCGGCCCAGAATGTCACCGCTGCGGACACCGCGCTCGATGGCTCCGGCGATCAGGAGCAGCGCTTCGTCTCCCGTCAAATGACCGTAGCTGTCGTTGATCCTCTTGAAGTGATCGGCGTCGATGATGAGCAGCGCGCCGCGATCGCTCTTGCGCCGCGACCCGTCGAGCGCGGCAAAAAAGGTTTCGCGGTTGAGCATGCCGGTCATGTCGTCGCGGCTCGCCTTTTCCGACAGGCGCCGGTGCGCCGCCGCGAGCTGCGCGTGGGCCCGGGCAAGCTCGCGATGGGCATTCTGCAACCGGTCGCTCTGCCAGAAGCTGCCGGCGCTGGCGGCCCAGGCGAGCATGAGCGGGCAGACCGTCGACGCCAGCCAGACGGTACGGCTCATCGGAAAGCCCATTGCCGGAACCACAATCAACGTCAACGACAGCGAGACGGCGACCGAGGCGAATGCCACGGCAGCGGCCTTCAGAAATATGCGACTCATCATTTGCTCCCAACGGAGAGCTTCTGTGCCAGCAAGCGTTAAAGGCGACCTTTCCGAGACTTTTAAAATTTGAAGCGAGACGCCATTTTCACCCTTGGTGACGCGCATAAGTTGTGGATAAAATCTGCCCCGGCGTGCCATAAGAAATCCATGACAACGACACCCGATCCCGCCCGCTTCGCCCATGTCACGGACTGGGTGTTCGACCTGGACAACACGCTCTATCCGCATCACTCGAACCTGTTCGCGCAGATCGACGTGAAGATGACCGCCTATGTCGGCGAGCTGCTGACGCTTTCGCGCGACGAGGCCCGCAAGCTGCAGAAGGAGCTCTACCTGGAATACGGCACGACGCTGAACGGGCTGATGAAGCGGCACGGCATCAATCCCGACGATTTCCTCGAGAAAGTGCACGACATCGACTATTCGCGTCTGGTGCCGGATCCGGTGCTGGGCGCGGCGATCCGCCAGCTTCCCGGGCGCAAATTCATCTTCACCAATGGTGACCGCAGGCATGCCGAGCGCACCGCGCGCCAGCTCGGCATATTGGAACATTTCGACGACATCTTCGACATCGTCGCGGCAGGGCTGAACCCCAAGCCGGAGCGCCAGACCTATGAGCGTTTTGCCGAATTGCACGCCGTGACCGGGCACAATGCGGTGATGTTCGAGGATCTAGCGCGCAATCTGGCCGTGCCGAAAACGCTCGGCATGACGACCGTGCTGGTGGTGCCGCGCAATTTCGAGCCGACCTTCTCGGAGATCTGGGAACGCGACCCGGCAAACGAGGATGACGTCGATTTCGTCACCGACGATCTCGCCGGCTTCCTGACCGCGATCGTCGACGTGGCGGCCTGACCAACTCCAGATTGACGCGGGCCGTCGCCGAAGGCGTGGCAATCGCCCTAAAGTTTGTAGAAGCGGCGGATGATGTCCCAGGCCTCGTCGGCGGTTTCGACGAAATCGATGATGTCCTGATCCCCGGGCGAGATGGTGCCCTGCTCGGCAAGGAAATCGAGATCGATCGCCCTTTGCCAGAACGCCTTGCCGAACAGGATGACCGGCACGCGCTCCATGCGTCCCGTCTGGATGAGCGTCAGCGTCTCGAAGAACTCGTCCATCGTGCCGAAGCCGCCCGGGAACACGGCGACCGCCTTGGCGCGCATCACGAAATGCATCTTGCGGATGGCGAAGTAGTGGAAGTTGAAACAGAGCTCCGGCGTGACATAGGCGTTGGGCGCCTGCTCGTGCGGGAGCACGATGTTCAAGCCGATCGACGGCGCGCCGACATCGTCGGCGCCGCGGTTGCCGGCCTCCATGACGCCCGGTCCGCCGCCGGTGACGACGACATATTCCCGATAATAGGAGGTGGCCGACTGCCGCGAGCACAGACGGGCGAATTTGCGCGCCTCTTCGTAATATTTGCTGTTCGCCTCGAGGTTCTTCTTCTGCGTCTCGTTCTTGGCCGCCCAGGCTTCGCCGCCCGGTTCCGGCAGCCGGGCGCCGCCGAACAGGATGACGGTCGAGCGGATGCCGCGTTCGGCCAGGATCATCTCCGGCTTAAGCAGCTCGAGCTGCAGCCGCACGGCGCGCAATTCGCGCCGCGTCATGAATTCAGGATCGTTCCAGGCCAGCCGGTAGGTTTCGGCACGTGTCTGCGGGGTATCCGGCACGCTTTTCGAGCGCTCCAGGTCCTCGTCCGAATGCGGCAGCGGCGTCCACCCTGCCTTTTCCATGGGAGTCATCGAATCCACCCGTCCAATTCCTTCACTTGCGCCGTCCCGTGACGCTGCCGCGATTGACCCCCATTCAGCCTTAACATAGGGTCCGCGCGACTTTTAAACAGGTTAAGGCTGAGCGCCTTAACAGCTTGGTAATGGAGCGAAATCATGTCGAAGCCCGATCTGGCGAGCCTCGAAAAGATCATCGAAAAGGCCTTCGAGGAGCGCGACACGATTTCGACCGCAACGCGCGGCGAGACGCGCGACGCCATCCAGTCGGCACTCGACCTGCTCGATCGCGGCGTCGCCCGCGTCGCCGAGCGGCAGGATGACGGCAAGTGGCGCGTCAACCAGTGGCTGAAGAAGGCGGTGCTGCTCTCCTTCCGGCTGAATCCGATGGAGATCATCAAGGGCGGCCCGGGCCAGGCGGTGTGGTGGGACAAGGTGCCGTCCAAGTTCGACGGCTGGAGCGCCGTCGACTTCGAAAAGGCCGGCTTCCGCGCCGTGCCGTCCTCGATCGTGCGCCGCTCGGCCTATGTCGCGCCGGGTGCCGTGCTGATGCCGTCCTTCGTCAATGTCGGCGCCTATGTCGATTCGGGCACCATGGTCGACACCTGGGCCTCGGTCGGCTCCTGCGCCCAGATCGGCAAGAACGTGCACCTTTCCGGCGGCGTCGGCATCGGCGGCGTACTGGAGCCGATGCAGGCCGGTCCGACCATCATCGAGGACAATTGCTTCATTGGCGCGCGCTCGGAAGTGGTTGAGGGCTGCATCGTGCGCGAAGGCTCCGTGCTCGGCATGGGCGTGTTCATCGGCCAGTCGACCAAGATCGTCGACCGCGCCACCGGCGAGGTCTTTTACGGAGAGGTGCCGGCGAATTCGGTCGTCGTCGCCGGATCACTGCCGGGCAGGCCGCTGCCCAATGGCGAACCGGGTCCGAGCCTCTACTGCGCCGTGATCGTCAAGCGCGTCGACGCCAAGACCCGCTCCAAGACCTCGATCAACGAATTGCTGCGCGATTGATCCTGCCTAAAGCGCGTCGCGATCTTTCAGATTCGCTCCCTGCGCTTTAGGTTTTTGATCTTGCGCATGTCTTTGTCCCGACACCGGTTCCCACTTTCGGGAGACATGCTTTGACGGAGCGGACGCGATTGTCGGAAAGATCGCAATTCCTCTGGGTGTTCTTCAGCCTTTCGGGGCGACTGAGCCCGGTCGCCTATGCGCTGGCCGGGGTCTTGCTGGTGCTTGTCCAGTTTTTCCCCTTCTACCAGTTTGCGCGGGTTGAACTGAACACCGCGGCCAGCCAGAACTGGGCCATGATCTGCTGGGGGGTGCTGCTGATCTCGGCCTGGGCCACCTTCGCTGTGACGGCAAAGCGCTTCCACGACTTCGGCAAGCCAACCTATTTTGCGCTGATTTCGCTCATCATCGGGCCCATCCTGCTCATCATCCTCTCCTGTTTCCGCAGCGATCCCGGACCGAACCGCTACGGCAGGCGAACGAACGCGCCGGGCGATAGCTGAGACCGCCATGCGCTACCGCACGCTCGATCCGGCGCGGATCATCGAGACGGCCCAAAGGCTGGAGGAGCGTATCGCCGAACGTTTTCCGGAACGGGGCCTGCGCGCCATTGCCGGCGAACTGGTGTCGCTGTCGCGAGATCTCGCCAAGGCCGCCAAGGAACTGGAGGCGCCGATCTGGTGGCTGCGCGGCGTCATCGTCGCGGCCTTCATCGCCGGCGTGGCGATGTTCCTGTTCGTCGGCACCATCCTGCCGCTCGACCGCATTTCGGGCGCCGACGATGCCGTGCAGTCGGTGCAAGGCATCGAGGCGACGATCAATACGGTCATCCTGGCGGTGCTTGGGCTATTGACGCTGATCCGCACCGAGGAGCGGATCAAGCGCAAGCAGGTTTTCCGGAAGCTGCACGGGCTGCGCTCGCTGATCCATGTCATCGACATGCATCAATTGACCAAGGATCCGGCGGCCTTGTCGGCCGACTTCAAGCCGACCTCGCACTCGCCCGCCCGCATCACCAATGCCGCCGACCTGGCGCGCTATCTCGACTATTGCTCGGAAATGCTGTCGATCACCGGCAAGATCGCGGCGCTGTTCGCGCAGTCGGTCAATGACGACGTCGTCGTCAATGCCGTCAACGACATCGAGAACCTGAGCTCCAACCTGTCGCGCAAGATCTGGCAGAAGATCACGCTGATCCAGGACCGCCGATAGCTCCGCGACACAAGGACTTTGAAAGGCTGCCGTTGTCTTGGTGCAAGATTTTCCGTCCATATCTGTGAAATCAGCGCAAACGCCGGGGATTGGCTAAAGCCGCCCCCCAAGCTCGTCATTCCATGGCGGAGCAAGGAGCGAAGCGACGCGCGCAGACCATAGAATGACGATCGCGATGGGCGTTTCGGCCAATCTCCAAGGCATGCCGCCCGCCAACGCAACAGGGCCGACCGGTCAAGACTTCCGTGCCAGGGAACTGATAATCTCGTCCGGCATCAGCCCCGGCGGACCGCGCTTTTCCGCTTCCGCCTGACGCACCAGCGCGGCGACGCGTTCGTTGGCCGGCGTCGGAGTGCCGGTTTGCCTGGCCAGGCGAATGATGGCGCCCTGCAATTCGTCGATCTCAGTCGGGCGGCCGCGTTTCAGATCGTCCCACATCGACGAGCGCGCCCGAGGGTCGATCGCCAGCATGCGGCGGGCCAGGAGCCCGAACAGCCAGTCAGGCAGCCGCAGCACTTTCGGCAGCAGCGCCGGCGGCAGGCCGGTGATGCGCGCCGGCGCGATGCCGGCGGCCCGCATCGCGGCGAGCGCCTCATCGATCTCAGCGGCGAGGATGACGCGCCAGCTTCGGTCGGCCAATTGCCTGGCCAGCGGCAGGCCGGAGAGCGCCACCAGCGCATTGTTGAGGTTCATCAGCAATTTGCCCCACTGCGCCGCCTTCATGTCGGCGCGCGCTTCGACGGCAAGCCCATCGACATCGAGCAGATCGGCGAGACCGTCGACGCCGGTATCGATCATCACCTCGCCCTGGCTGGCGCGATGCGCACGCAACGGCGCCTCGCCATCGGGCGAGAGGACGACATTGAACATCACCATGCCGGCCAGCACTCGCCGTCCCGGGAGCGCGGCGCGCAGCCTGTCGGCATTGTCGACGCCGTTCTGCAGGCTGACCACCGCGGCATCCGGGCGCCCGTGGGCGTCGATCAGCCTGGCCATCTCCCCGGTCGCGCCGCTCTTCACCGTCACCAGGATGACGTCCGCGCCACACAGTGCCGCCGCCGGATCGTCGGTGGCAGAGATCGCCTGCGGCTCGACGCGGCGATTGCGGCCGTCGAGATCGCTGACACCCAGCCCGCTTTCGCGCATGGCCTCGACGATGCTGCCGCGGCCGAGGAAAGCCACTTCGCGCCCGGCGAGCGCCAGGCAGCCGCCGACATAGCAGCCGATGCTGCCGGCGCCGGCTATCGCGATGGTTCTTGCTTCACTGGCCATGCATTCGTCCTCGCCTGGTCCGCGACTTGCCATGATGCAGGCCGTCCTACCGGAACGGCCGCGCACTTCTGGGCGACATGCATTTATAGGCGATGACAACCATATTGTCGGCGGCATGACCGGCGATCATCTGGCATCGTGACACGACAGACGCTTTCGACTATCGCTTTGCCCATGACATTGCCGACCGACCCTGCCGCCAACCTTGCCGCGCTGATCCGTTGTCCTTCCGTGACGCCCGCCGAAGGCGGCGCGCTTGCCGCGCTGGAAGGTATGCTGAAACCGCTCGGCTTCTCGGTCGAACGTCCAGTCTTCTCGGAAGTCGGCACGCCGGACATCGAAAATCTCTATGCGCGGCGCTCGGGCAACGGCCCGCATCTGATGTTTGCCGGCCATACCGATGTCGTGCCGGTGGGTGACGAGGCGGCCTGGACCCACCCGCCTTTTGCCGCCGAAATCTCCAATGGCGAGATGTATGGAAGGGGCGCCGTCGACATGAAGGGCGGCATCGCCTGCTTCGTCGCCGCGGTGGCGCGCCACGTCGCCAAGAATGGCGGCCCGAAAGGCTCTGTGTCGCTGCTCATCACGGGCGACGAGGAGGGACCGGCCATCAACGGCACCACCAAGCTGCTCGACTGGGCGGCGGCCAAGGGCGAGAAGTGGGATGGCTCGATCGTCGGCGAGCCGACCAATCCGGACACGCTCGGCGATATGATCAAGATCGGCCGGCGCGGCTCGCTGTCGGGCAGCGTGACCGTGAATGGGCGCCAGGGCCATGTCGCCTATCCGCAGCTTGCCGACAACCCGGTTCGCGGGCTGATGAGCCTCGTCGACGCGCTGCTCCATCCGGTGTTCGACAAGGGAACGAAGGATTTCCAGCCGACCAACGTCGAAGTGACGTCGATCGATGTCGGCAACCCGGCGACCAACGTCATCCCGGCCAAGGCGACGGCCATTTTCAACATCCGCTTCAACGACAGCTGGGACGCCGAATCGGTCCAGGCCGAGATCCACAACCGGCTCGACCAGGCAGCGGGCCGCAAGAAATACCGGCCGGGCAAGAAGACGCCGGTCGACTACGAGCTTGTCTGGCGCGACCGGCCGAGCCATGTCTTCCTGACCCGCGACGACAGGCTGATCGATACGCTGAGCGGCTCGGTCAGAGCCGTGGTAGGCAAGACGCCGGCGCTCTCCACCTCCGGCGGCACCTCGGACGCTCGCTTCATCAAGGATTATTGCCCGGTGGTCGAGTTCGGCCTGGTCGGCAAGACCATGCATATGGTGGACGAGCGCGCCGCCCTTGCCGATCTCGAGACGCTGACGCAAATCTACGAACGCTTCATCGAAGACTGGTTCGGACAAGGCCTCGCGTAACCATGTTGTCGGCAGACGAAACCTACGCCTCGCTTGCGGGCGCCTGGCGGCTGATGTTCGGCAAGGCCGACGGGTTGCGCCTGCTCGACCTTTCGGCGGACGGTTTCTGGAATTCCTTCTTCGCCATCGTCGTGGCGGCGCCGGCGCTGATCGTCGGCTGGGTCGGAATCGCCAACGAGATCGGCGACCCGGACGCCTTCGCCGGACGCCTCGGCATGCTGATCCGGCTGGCGACCGTCGATCTCGGCTCCTGGGTGCTGCCGCTGGTGGCGCTGGCGCTGGTCGCGCCGCGTGCCGGCATCGGCGGCCGTTTCGTCCACTATGTCGTCGCGTCCAACTGGACGTCGGCGATCATCGCCTGGCTGATGCTGCCCTCGGCGCTGCTCAGGCTTTTCCTCCCCTCAAGCAGCGAGGTCGCCAGCCTGTTGTCGCTGGTTCTGTTCGCCCTGTCGATGGTGCTCACCTGGCGCATGACCAACACAACCATCGGCAAAGGCCCCGCTGTAGGCACGGCCGTGTTCGTCGGCATGTTCGTTGCCTCGCTGCTCGTCCTGTTCGGCCTGCAGGCGCTGCTCGGCATCGACATACCGGACAGCACGACCGGTTAGGTATCGGTGTCCCTGGTCATGGCGGATTTGCCGGACGCTTCCGGATAATCGACCCCAACGAGAAACAGTCCATCCGGCGGGGCCACCTGGCCGCAGGCGGCGCGGTCGCGCGCTTCGAGCGCCGCCTTGAGATCGGCGGCGTCCCAGGAGCCGTCACCGACGCGCCTCAGCGAGCCGACCATCGAACGCACCTGGTTGTGCAGGAAGGAGCGCGCCGAACTGCGCACCTCGATAAAGTCGCCATTGCGGCCGACGTCGAGTCGGTCGAGCGTGCGGACGGGGCTCTCGGCCTGGCACTGGGTGGAGCGGAAGGTAGTGAAGTCATGCTTTCCGAGCAGTATTTTGGCCGCCTCATGCATGGCCTCCGCGTCGAGCCGCTTCGGGACCCACCAGACCTTGCCTTTTTCCAGCGCCGCCGGCCCCCGGCGGTTGAGGATGCGATAGAGGTAATGGCGGCCGGTGGCGGAAAAGCGCGCGTCGAAATCGTCCGCGACAACCACCGCCTTGAGGATGGCGACGCGTGCCCCGGCCGCCTGCAGATGAGCATTGACCGCGTCGCGCACCTTGTCGCCCGCCCACGCTTTGGCGAGATCGACATGGGCCACCTGGGCGGTGGCATGCACGCCCGCATCGGTGCGGCCGGCGGCCCGTATTCTAACGTCTTCGCCGCAGAACTTCCCGATCGCCTGCTCGATCGCCTGCTGCACCGAAGGCTGGTCGGCCTGATGCTGCCAGCCGGCGAATTGGCTGCCGTCATATTCGATATCGAGCCGAAAACGCGGCATGTTCAGACAATTACCGATGTCTGAGACGAGACCTTGTTTTCTCGGTGGAGCATGATCTTACCCGAAAACCGGTTCCCACTTTTCGGGATCATGCTCTAAGCGGCCAAAGCGGTGAAAGCCGAAGCGTAGACCAGTCTGCCGGTCTCGGGCGCGTCGCTCCAGGCCAAAGCCTGCAGCGCTTCGCCCTGATACTCGCTCTCGAAACCAGCAGCACGGGCATGGGTATAACCGAAGCGGCCGTAATAGGTCGGGTCGCCCAGAACCACGGCCAGCGCCTCGCCGGCTTCCTTGAGCCGTACATGCGCCTCGCGGATCAGCGCGCCGCCGATGCCAGTGCCGTGGAAGGAGGGTTCGACCGCCAGCGGCGCCAGCGCGACGGCCGCGAAACGCTTGCCGCCATTCTGCACGTAAAGCCTGGAAAACAGGATATGGCCGACAACCTGGCCGTCTTCTTCGGCAACCAGCTCGACGACGGCGTCGCCGCCGGTGACCAGCGCGTCGACCAGGCCGGCTTCCGCCTGCTGGCCAAAGGCATGCTCTTCGACGAGACGGATCGCCTCGCGATCCCGCGGCGTCGCCGCGCGTATCGACATCATGCTCATGTGAGTTTCATTCCTTTTGCGATCTTGGCTCCGCGCAAGAACTCCTGCGCGGCGGCAGGCCTTCCGCCCGCCCGTTGAACTTCGACCAGTCTGACCGCGCCCGATCCGCAGGCGACCGTCAGCCGGTCATCGAGAATTCCTCCCGACTCGCCGACGCCATCCGAGAGCGTCGAGCGAAGCAGTTTCAGCCGCTCCATGCGGCCGCCAATTTCGACCTCGCACCACGCGCCCGGGAAGGGCGAGAGGCCGCGAATGTGATTGTGGACTTCGCCAGAAGGCCGCGTCCAGTCTACGCGTGTCTCCGATTTATCGATCTTTCGGGCGTAGGTCACCCCTTCCGCCGCCTGCGGGGTAAATGTCAGACAATTTATCCCCAACTGCGCGAGCGCCTCAACCATCAACGAAGCGCCCTGAGCCATCAGGAGGTCATGCAATTCGCCGGCCGTCATATCGGGTGCGATGGCGCATTTTTCAACCATCGCCACCGGTCCGGTGTCCAGGCCCTCTTCCATCTTCATGACCATCATGCCGGTCCAGGCATCGCCGGCCATGATGGCGCGTTGGATGGGAGCAGCACCACGCCAGCGTGGCAAAAGCGAGGCATGGCCGTTGAGGCAGCCGAGCCTAGGGGCGTCCAAGATGGCTTTCGGCAACAACAGGCCATAAGCGACGACGACCGCGACATCGGCGTGCAAGCCAGCAAAAGCCTGCTGCTCGGCCTCGCCCTTTAGCGATGAGGGCGTGCGCACTTCGAGCCCCAGCCGTTCGGCTTCGCGCTGCACCGGGGATGGCGTCAATTCCAGACCGCGCCGGCCCGCGGCGCGCGGCGGCTGGGTGTAGACGGCCGCGATCTCGTGACCGGCCCCGGCGATGGCGCGCAGCGTCGGCACGGAAAAATCCGGCGTGCCCATGAAGATGACGCGAAGCGGCATGAGGTGCTGCGATCCTGTTTTGCGCCAGGCTCGGGTGCTCGCGCGGCCGAAGAGGCCCCTAGCCCACCATCTTGCCCGGCGCCTTGTCCCTGGCGAGCTTCTTGAACTTTCGCACCACCATGTCGCGCTTGAGCTTCGAGATGTGATCGATGAACAGCACGCCGTTCAAATGGTCGATCTCGTGCTGCAGGCAGGTGGCCATCAGGCCTTCCGCCTGCATCTCCTGCAATTTGCCGTCGCGGTCGAGATATTTCACCCGCACGGAAGCCGGTCGCTCGACCTCGGCATAATAGTCCGGGATCGACAGGCAGCCTTCCTCATAGACCGAACGCTGGTCGGCGCTTTCAAGGATTTCCGGGTTGATGAAGACATGCGGCTCCGGCGGCTCGCCCTCCTTGGCGAGGTCGATGACCAACAGACGTCGCGGCACGCCGACCTGGATCGCCGCAAGGCCGATGCCCGGCGCGTCATACATGGTCTCCAGCATGTCGTCGGCGAGCTTGCGCAAATCGGCGTCGACGCGCTCGACCGGCTTGGAAACCTGGCGCAGGACGGGATCGGGAAGGATGATGAGCGGCTTGATCGACATGGCGTCTCACCTAAGACCTCGCTTGAGAAGCGTCAACCGGGGCAGCTTTGGCCTGTTCACGTTTTGATCTGTGCCAGACGGCCGAATCGGTTATGCTGCCTCTCATGAACGACATGACCTCCATCCTTTCGCAACCGGTCGCGCGGCTCGGCGCCTCTACGCTCACGCTCGGCCAAGCGCTCGCTTTCACCCTCGTCCTGTTCGTCGTTCTTTTCGCGGCGCTGGTCATCGCCCTGTGGCGCGCGGCCAAGGCGCGGGCGGTTGCCGCGGCGGAAGCCGCCGACCATGCCCGCGACACCGAGGCGCGCATTGCCGACGTGCTGCAGGCGCAGGTCGAGATGCAGGGCCGAATGGGGGCCATCGCCGAGGTGTTCGGGGCGCGGCAGGCCGAGCTTACCCAGTCGCTCGGACAGCGGCTCGACGCCATGACCGGACGCCTCGGTCAGACCATGGCCGAGCAGACCAAGTCGACACATGAGAGCCTCGCCAAGCTGCAGGAGCGGCTGGCGGTGATCGATACCGCGCAAGGCAACATCCAGTCCTTGGCCGGCCAGGTCGTGCAGCTGCAGGCGATCCTCTCAAACAAGCAGACGCGCGGCGCCTTCGGCCAGTCGCGCATGGAGGCGATCGTCGCCGACGGCCTGCCGCACGGCGCCTATGAGTTCCAGGCGAGCCTCTCCAACGGCAGCCGGCCCGACTGCCTGGTGCGGATGCCGAACGGCGCGCCGATGCTCGCCATCGACGCCAAGTTCCCGCTGGAGGCGTGGAACGCCATCCGCGCCGCCGAGGGCGCCGACATGCAGAAGGTTGCGGCGCAGGCATTCCGGCGCGACATCGAGGTGCATATCCGCGATATCGCCGAAAAATACCTGATCCAAGGCGAGACCCAGGACACGGCCTTCATGTTCGTGCCGTCCGAATCGGTGTTCGCCGAGATCCACGAGAATTTCGAGGCGGTGGTGCAGAAGGCGCATCGCGCCCGGGTCGTCATCGTCTCGCCGTCGCTGCTGATGCTGTCGATCCAGGTGATCCAGGCGATCCTCAAGGACGCGCGCATGCGCGAGCAGGCGCATCTGATCCAGGGCGAGGTCATCCGGCTGATGGAGGATGTGGCACGCGTCGACGAGCGGGTGCGCCGGCTGCAGACGCATTTCGGCCAGGCGGCGCGGGACATAGACGACATCCTGGTCTCGACATCCAAGGTGACCAAACGCGGCCAGAAGATCGAGGCGCTGGAATTCGCCGAAGGCGAAACCGAGGCGCCGCGCGGCGGTCCCGCCAAGGCGGAAGCCGGCGCGCGCGTGGCCGATTCAAAGACCGGTCAGCTCAGACTGCGGGTCGTCGAAGGCGACGAGTAGCCGGTTAAGCGCCAGAAAAAGGCAGGTCTTCGCTTCCGTCGCCCTGGGCGAAAGTAATGGCCGCCGGCGCCGCCATCGCCAACCTTGTCTCCATGACATTTTTTCGTTGGCGCGTTGCGGTCTTTTGCGTGCACCATGGGCGATCCCATTCTCGCAAGACCGTCGCCCATGACCACACTGCCCGGCATCCTAGACATCCGCGCCGCCGCCGAGCGGCTTTCCGGCCTGATCGTCGAAACCCCGCTGATCGAATCGCCGGAGCTCAACAGGCGTCATGGCGGCCGCATCCTGTTCAAGCCCGAGACGCTGCAGCGCACCGGCTCCTTCAAGATCCGCGGCGCCTACAACAAGCTGTCGTCGCTCAGCGAGGAAGAGCGCGGCCGCGGCGTCGTGGCCTTCTCTTCCGGCAACCATGCGCAAGGCGTGGCGGCGTCGGCCGCCATGTTCGGCGTCAGGGCGGTCATCGCCATGCCGGCCGACGCGCCGACGCTGAAAGTCGGCAATGTCCGCAAGATGGGTGCCGAAGTGGTGCCGTTCGACCGCTTCAAGGACGACCGCATGGCGGTCGTGCGCCCCTATATCGAAAAAGGCATGGTGCTAGTGCCGCCCTTCGACGATCCGGCGATCATCGCCGGCCAGGGCACGATCGGCCTGGAGCTGATGCGGCAGGCGAAAGCGCTCGGCGTCGCGCTCGATGCCGTCGTCGTGCCTTGCGGCGGCGGCGGCCTGTCGAGCGGCATTTCCGTCGCCGTCAAGGACGCCTCGCCGAACACGCAAGTCTGGGCGGTCGAGCCCGAGCATTTCGACGACACGCGCCGCTCGCTGGCCAGGGGCGAAAGGGTCGCGAACGAGCCCGGCCACAGCTCGATCTGCGACGCGCTGCTTACCGCCGAACCGGGCGCCATCACCTTCGAGATCAACCGCCGCAATCTCGCCGGCGCCATCGCCGTCTCCGACAAGGCCGCCGCCCAGGCGATGCGCGATGCCATGGCGCATTTGAAGCTGGTCGTCGAGCCCGGCGGCTGCGTCGCGCTGGCCGCGCTCGCCTCCGGCGAGATCGACCTCGCCGGCAAATGCGTTGCCGTGGTGCTTTCCGGCGGCAATGTCGATTTCGGTACGTATGCGGAAATCATGGCGGCGGCGTAGGAGTGCTGCACGCAGGAAGCGCCGCGATCGTTCACACCTCCTCCAGCCCTGGGCTTTTGTGCTCGCCAAGAGACCTTCGTCGTGAGACTTTCAGTCCAGCGTCCGCCTGAAGCGCACCAGCGCCACGCCGGCAAACAGCGCCACGAAGACCACCAGCCAGCCGATTTCCGCCGCCACGGCCGGAAGCTCCGCCCCCTTCAGCATGACCGCGCGGGTAATGCGCAGGAAATGCGTCAGCGGAAAAATCTCGCCGAAGGCCTGCGCCCAGCCCGGCATGCCGCGATAGGGGAACATGAAGCCCGACAGCATGATCGAGGGCAAGAAGAAGAAGAAGGTGAGCTGCAGCGCTTGCATCTGCGTGCGGGCGATCGTCGAGATCGTGTAGCCGAGCAGCACCAGCGACAGCACGAACACAAGCACGGTCGAGAGCAGCAGCGACAGCGACCCCATGAAGGGAATGGCAAACAGAAGCTTCGCCGCGGCCAGCACCACCACCACCTGCACGGCGCCCACCACGAGATAAGGCAGCACCTTGCCCAGCATGATCTCCAGCGGGCTCGACGGCATGGCCAGAAGATTTTCCATCGTGCCGCGCTCGGTCTCGCGCGTCAGCGCGATCGAGGTCATCATCACCATCGTCATCTGCAGGATGACGCCGAGCAGGCCGGGAACGATGTTGTATTGCGAGATGCCTTCGGGGTTGTAGCGCCGGTGCACGACGACATCGAGCTGACCGCGCGCCGCCTCCTTGGCCGCTTCCTGCGTTCCCTGCGCCCGGAGCAGCGCCTGGCTGGCCACGGTGCTGAGCGTCGAGACGGCGCCGCTCGCCACCGCCGGATCGGTGGCGTCGGCCTCGATCAGGATCTGCGGATTGTCGCCGCGCTCGACGCGGCGCGCGAAATCGGCGGGAATGGTGACGACGAAAGAGACATCGCCGCGCGCCATGAGGAACTCGGCTTCCTCGGCACTTTGCGCGACATGGTCGAAGCGGTAGTAGCCGGTGGTCTGCAGCGCCGAGACCATGGCGCGCGTGTAAGGGTCGCTGCTGGTCGCCACGAGCGCGGCCGGCAGGCTCTTCGGGTCGTTGTTGATCGCATAGCCGAACAGCACCAGCTGGATCAGCGGCACGCCCAGCATCATGGCGAAGGTGATGCGGTCGCGCCGCATCTGGATGAACTCCTTGATCAGCAGCGCGCCGAGCCTGGGGAAGGAGAAGACCGCGTTCATGCCATATTGTCCTTCGAGCCGGACATGAACTGGATGAAGACATCCTCGAGGCTGGTCTCGCCGGGCTTCACGGTGACGCCCTTGTGCTCCTTCTCGACATCGGCGAGCGCCTTTTCCAGCGCCGCCTTGTCGGAGCCGACGACATGCAGCGTCGCGCCGAACGGCGCCACCTGGTCGACGCCCGGGCGGCCCTGCAGCGCTTCGGCCACCCGGTCGAGCCGCGGCCCCTGCAAGACGAAAGTCGTCAGCCCGGCATTCTTCACCACCTCGTCCACCGTGCCGGTGGCAAGCATCTTGCCGTAGGAGATGTAGCTGATGCGGTGGCAGCGCTCGGCCTCGTCCATGTAATGGGTGGAGACGAGCACGGTCAGCCCGCCGCCGGCGAGGCGATGGATCTCGTCCCAGAACTCGCGCCGCGCCTTGGGATCGACGCCGGCCGTCGGCTCGTCGAGCAGAAGCAGCTTCGGTTTGTGCATGATGCAGGCCGCGAGCGCCAGCCGCTGCTTCCAGCCGCCGGAAAGCGTGCCGGCCAGCTGGTTGCGGCGGCTCGTCAGGCCGAGTTCCTGGAGCGTGCGCGAGACATATTCCTCGACCGGCTTCAGCTGATAGAGCCGCGCCACGAATTCGAGATTCTCGCCGATCGTCAGATCCTCGTAGAAGGAGAATTTCTGCGTCATGTAGCCGACTTCGCGCTTGATCCTGAGCGCGTCGTTGCGGATGTCGAAGCCAAGCACGGTGCCGTCGCCCTCGTCCGGCGTCAAAAGCCCGCACATGATGCGGATGGTTGTCGTCTTGCCCGAACCGTTCGGCCCGAGGAAGCCGACGATCTCGCCTTCGGCCACCGTCATCGTCACGTGGTCGACGACGGTCTTGTCGCCGAAGCGCTTGACCAGGCCGCGAACGTCGATGACGTTCATTGCCCGATATCCGCGAGATCGACATCGACGATCTGGCCGGGCTGCAAGGGTCCCGCATCGCCCTCCGGCCGGGCCTCGACGAGATAGACCAGCTTCTGCCGGTTCTCGAGCGAGTAGATCACCGGCGGCGTGAATTCCGGATCGGGCGAGACATAGCTGACCCGCGCCTTCAGCCCCGCCCCGCAACCGTCGCAATGGACATTGAGCTCGGTCCCAACCTTGACCGACGAGAACGCGCTTTCCGGAACATAGACGCTGAGCTTCACGGCGCCGTCGGGCAGCATGGAGATCACCGGCGAGGTCGGCCCGGCCGTGTCGCCGGGGTTGCGGATGACGTCGTTGACGCGGCCGGGCGAGGGCGCCGTCAGCACCCGCTTCGACAGCCGCCACTCGGCCTGCTGCAAGGTCGACTGTGCCTGCTTGACCTGGTTGTCGGCGGCCTTGATGGTCTCGGGCCGCGCCGGCAGATTGCCGACGGCGAGATTGGCCTCCGCCTGGCCGACCTGTGCATTGGCGGTCTCCAGCGAGGCCGAGGCGGTGTCGTAATCGGCCTGGGTGCCAGTGCCGCGCTTATAGAGGTCGCTCGCGCGGTCATATTTGCGCTTGGCGTCTGCCGCCTGGGCCTTGGCCATGTCGACCTCGGCCTTGAGCACGGCGATCTCCTCGGGGCGCTTGCCGACCTGCAGATCGGCAAGCTGCGCCTGGGCCTGCGCAAGGGCGGCCTTAGCCTGCGCCACCTCGATCCTGGCGTCGGCGTCTTCCAGCGTCGCCACCGCCGTGCCGCTCTCGACGCGGTCGCCGCGCTTGACCGTCACCGTCGCCACCTGGGCCACTTCGATCGGCGCCATCAGCACATATTCGCCTTCGACATAGCCGACGGCCAAAGGCGCGGCCGGCGCGCAGGCGCCGAACAGTTGAGCCGCGAGCGGCAGCGAACAGAGAAAGCTCATGATTTACCCTTCTTGCCGGCGGTCGCGGCGCGCGCGGCCAGCATTGCCTTGAGATTGCCGGTAGCGACCGCCACCACCTTTGCCGCCTCCTTGTCGCCGATTTCGCGCCAGCCCATGCGGCGCATCACCGCCTCGCGGCCGATGCGGAAATAGATGACCTGGCCGATCACGGTGAAGACCGTGAGCTTGGTCGCCTCACTCTCGGCCGGCTCGCCGGTCGCCTGCTCCCAGATCTGGCACAGCCGCCGGTGCGTCGGCTCGAACACACCGGCATAGATGCGGTCGAGCGCGGCTGTCGGATGCGAGAGCTCGCGAAGTACGAATTGTACGATCTCGCCGGCCTGCGGACTGGCCACGACGAAAACCACCATCCGCTCCAGGACTGCAAAGAGCTGTGCTCTCGCGGCTTCCGTGCTTGCCGGGGTGGCGGCCTGGGTTGCGCCCAGCGCCTGGCCGGCGACGCCCTGGATGGTTTCGACGATAAAGTCGGCGGCGGCGGCGCGCAGGCCCTCCTTGCCGCCAAAATGATAGGCGATCGAGCCGATATTGGCCTTGGCCTCGGCCGCGATCTCGCGCGTCGACGTGCCGTCGAAACCTTGCCGGCCGAACAGCTTGAGCGCCGCGTGCACCAGCGCCGCGCGCGTTTGATCGGCGGTGGTGGCCTCGCGCTGCTGCCTTGTTACGCTTGGTTGCTTGCTCATGCCCGATCTTTAATCAATCGATTGATTAAAGTCAAATGGCCTTCAAGTCGGCTTGCCTTCTCGACCCCCACAGGCTTTAGTGCGCGGCCATGGGCAAGGAAGTCGAGCGTAAGTTCCTGGTCTCCAGTCCCGCCTGGCGCGACGAGGTCGAGGCGGAGGTCCGCATTCGCCAGTTCTATGTCGCCGCCCAGCCCGGCCGCACGGTGCGTGTGCGCATCAGCGACGGGCGCTCCGCCAAGCTGACGCTGAAGTTTGGCGACAGGGCGCGAGAGCGCGACGAGTTCGAATATTCCATCCCGCTTGCCGAGGCCGAGGAATTGATGGCGTTTGCCGTCGGACGTGTCATCGAGAAGACACGCCACCATGTTAGACACCGCGGCTATCTCTATGAAGTCGATGTATTCGGCGGAAAGCTCGCGGGGTTGGTGATCGCTGAGCTGGAGACGCCGGAGGACGTATCTGACGAAATGCTGCCCGACTGGCTGGGTCGCGAGGTCACCGGCGAGTCGAGGTTCTACAACGCGTCGCTGGCCCTTGGGGGGATTCCGGAGATCGCCGCATGAGCTTCCGCATCGATCCGCGCTTGCCGCTGACCGGCGAGGTCAGGCGCATATTGGCCGACGAGATCGGCAAGGCAATCGGCCATCTCGAGATGGCCCACGAGAAGCCGGAGCAGGGGCTGCATAAATGCCGCAAGCGGCTGAAAAGCGTGCGCGCCTTGCTGCGCCTGGTTCGTTCCGGAGACGAACCGTTCTGCCAGACCGAGAACGAATGCTATAAGCAGGTCTCGGCGCTGCTGGCCGGCCCGCGCGAGGCGACTGCGTTGATCGAGACCATGGATCGCCTTGCCGATGCGTTTCCGGAACTATCCGCAGGCGGCGGTCTCGAGGCCGTGCGCGAACGGCTGGTGCTGCGTCAGCATGAGCTTCATGCCGGTCCTGGCCTCGACGCCGCCATCAATGCGGCGATAGCCGCGTGCCGGGAAGGACTGGAGCGCATTGACAGGCTCGCTCTGCCCGATGAGCCGGAGCAGGCCGCCGATATATTGGCCGACGGGGCGCGCGCCACCTTGCGGCGGGCGAAGAAAGCGCTCGACAAGGCGCAATCGCGCGGCGAGGATGAGGACTTTCACGATCTGCGCAAGGCGGCCAAGACGCATTCTATGCATCTGTCGCTGCTCGGCCGTTTGTGGCCGACGCCGATCAAGGCGCGCCGTAAGGCGGTCGACAGGCTCGGCGAACAGCTCGGCGAATTGCACGACGTCTTCGTCATGCGCGCCCTGCTCGATGCCGAAGGCGAGCCGCTCGGCCCCGCCGACGAGACCGGGCTTCTGCGCAAGCTGTTGAAGCGCTCCGAAAAGAGCCTGACCAAGGCCTGCCTCGCCGATGCCGCCGAGCTGTTCGGCGATAGCCCGAAACGTTCGGCCAAAAGACTCGCCCGCAAGGCGCGCGACGATCTCGCCGGACAGCAGGAAGAAGCGAACGCGGCTTGACGCTTTTTTCTTCTCCCCTTGTGGGAGAAGGTGGCCGAAGCGGCCGGATGAGGGGTGCTCCAGCTTGACGCTGCCGCTTATCCAATCGGAATCCGCCAACGTCTCATTCCGCTGGAACACCCCTCATCCGTCTCGGCGCTGCGCGCCGATCCACCTTCTCCCACAAGGGGAGAAGGGGCGCCCCCTACGCCGGCAGCGCACGTCTCTCCTTCGCCGCCCTTGCACCCGCATCGCGCGGGTGCGGCCCGATCGGCATGATCGCCGGAAACGGCGTTGCGCCGAAGGCGAAAGTCCATTTGTAGCCGGTGAGCTGGTCCTCGGGCGTGGTGTGCTGGTCGTGGTGGGCAAGCAGCCTGGCGCGTTCGGCGAGCTCGTCGGCCTCGCGCCGCAGCATCTCGGCCGTTTCCGGCCGCATCCGCCGGGAAAAGCTGATGAATGTCGCGGCCTGTTCCATATGGCCGATCGCCCAGCCGATGAAGTTCTTGTTGGTCATCTCGAAATGCGGCTTCAGCGGTCCCTCGAAATCCCACTGGATCGGCGTGTCGACCAGCAGCCTTGCCGACAGGCCGCGCCCTAGCGCCACCAGCCCGAGTTCCTCGAGGTCGCGCAGATAGAGGAACATCGAGGCTTCGCTCAGGCCTTGCGAACGCATGATGCCTTCGGGCGTGAATTTCTCCGACAGCATGATGAAGACGAAGAGCAGCGCCGGCCGCGCCGCCAGCCTGCGCTCTATGTCGGGCGCGACGCGGTTGGCGGGGCCTGGCCCGCGGTTCATCGCGCCGAGCACGTTCTCCAGCTCGACATCGGCTGCGGCGCAGATCTCCATCAGCCGGTCGAGCTTGCAGTTCCGCTCATGGAAGATGCGCTTCACCGTCGGCTCGGAAATGCCCATGCGTTCGGCGAGCGTCCGATAGGTCAGGCCCTTGGCCTTCAGCGTCCGTTTCAGCGCCTCGAAGATCGGGCCGTTCATGGAATGCACCTCGTTCGCGCGAATTCGTATCGAATTGCGATACTAGCTCTGTTTCGGCTTCCCGGAAAGTATCGGAAATCCTAGCTCTTCGGCGTCATCCCAGGAGAGTACCTATGAAACATCTCGCCGCCTTGATCGCCTTCATCGCAATTGCCGCCGTCGTGTCCGCTGCGCAGGCCGGCGAACTCTGGCGCGCCACCGGCTTCGAGCAGCCGGAGTCGGCGCTTGTCGATGCCGCCCACAACCGCATCGTCGTATCCAACATCGTCGGCAATCCCGGCGCGGCGGACGGCAATGGCTACCTGTCGCTTCTGTCGATGGACGGCAAGGTCATCATCCGCCACTGCGTGGACGGCATGGACGCGCCCAAGGGCATGGCGATTTCGGGCGGCAAGCTCTACGCCGCCGACATTACCAGGGTGCGCGTCGTCGATCTCGCCAGCGGCAGGCTGGTCAAAACCATCGATGTGCCCGGCGCCGTGTTCCTCAACGACATGACACAGGACAGCGCCGGCAAGGTCTATGTCAGCGACATGCTGGCCGACGCGATCTACCGCATCGACGGCGACAGGCCGGAACTGTTCGTCAAGGATGCGCTGCTCGCCTCGCCCAACGGCGTGTTCGCCGATGGCGACAGGCTGATCGTCGCCTCTTGGGGCAAGGGCATCAACAAGGCCGATTTCAGCACCGCCGAGCCCGGCGGCCTGCTGTCGGTCGACCTCACCACCAGGAAGGTCTCGCCGCTGCCCGGCGCCCGATCTCGACGGCGTCGTCGCCATCGGCGGCACCATCTACGCCACGGCCTACATGACCGGCACGCTCTACAGCTACAAGGCCGCCGGCGCGCCGGAAGCAGTGGCGCAGTTCAAGCCAGGCAGCGCCGACATCGGCACGGACGGCAAGCACATCTTCGTGCCGCTGATGGGCGAAGGGGAGATCGTGGCGATTAAGATCGACTGAGAGCATCGTGAACGGCGCCGGTCGGGATTGGACCGGCATATCGGCGGCACTGCCATCTGGTCCTGCCGCTCACTCCGGATTATCCGGCTCCGATCCGTCACATGGGCGAAGCCGTGAAGACATCCAGCCTCAACGGCGCCGTTTCGCCGACGATCCCTGTGCTCATATGCGCGCTCGCTATTTTGCTGCTGTCCGGCATGGATGCGGCCATGAAGTCCCTAGCCATCGCGATCGGCGTCTATAACACGCTGCTGTGGCGCAGCGTGGTTGCCACGGTGGTCGCGAGCACGGCCTGGTCGGCCGGGCCGCGCGTGAAGCCGAGACTTCCGGTGCTGGGCCTGCATGCGCTGCGCGCCGCGATTGTCGGCATCGTCCTGGTCTCGTTCTTCTGGGGCCTGGCCAGGCTGCCGCTCGCCGAGGCGATCGGGCTCAGCTTCGTCGCGCCGCTGTTCGCGCTTTTTCTTGCAGCGTTGTTGCTGGGCGAACGCATAAGGCGGCAGGCGGTCTGGGCGTCGCTAGCCGGAATGGTCGGCGTCGCGATCATATTGGCCGGCCAGTTCGGGGCGGCAGGCTATTCGCAAGATGCCCTGCTGGGCACGGCCGCGGTGCTCGTATCGACGGTGTTTTATGCCTACAATCTGATCCTCTCCCGGCAACAGGCGCTGCTGGCCAAGCCGGTCGAGATCATGCTGTTCCAGAACCTCTTCGTCGCAATCATGCTCGGTCTCGCCGCGCCCTGGCTCGCGGTTGCGCTGCCGAGCGATCTCTGGCTCCCCTTGGCCGGGGTGGCGCTGCTGTCGCTCGCCGGACAATTCCTGATGAGCTGGTCCTATGCCCGCGCCGAAGCGCAATATCTGATCCCGACCGAATACTCGGCCTTCATCTGGGCGATCGCGCTTGGCTGGCTCTTCTTCGGCGAGAAGGTAGCCTGGACCACGCTGGCGGGCGCATGCCTCATCGTCGCCGGCTGCCTGATCGCCGCGCGCGCCAATCCAAAGCTTGCCGAGCCAATCGAAGCGGCGGTGTGAGAGAGCACAGCATCGGCCGGCAAATCCGGTCGCGGCGGTGCCAATACTGTTTTCCTACCGCAGTGGCGGCTCAGCCTTGCGGGTCCTGCGCCACGGTGGCCTTGAGGCGCACGCCATTGCCGCCGCGCCCGCTGGCCTGGTTCTCGCCGATCAGCTCCACGCGCGCCTCGTCGAGCGCCTGGATGACCTTCATCAGCGTGTCGACGACGCCGTCGCCCGCTTCCATGCGCTGGATCGTCGCAGCGAGAGCCCGGCCCACTCGGCGAGTGTCGATGCCAGCAGCCATCGATCAGTTACTGTCGGCCACGACTTTGCGCCGCTGCAGCAGGCGCGCCGCAAGCCAGCACAGCATGGCCCAGGCGAAGCCCGCGCACCAGCCGGCAAGCACATCGGACGGCCAATGCACGCCGAGATAGACGCGGCTCGTGCCGACCAGCACGGTGGTGAGCACCGCAAGCCCGAGCACAAAGACCTTCGTCCTGCGGTCCGGCAGGAATCGGGCTGCCAGCGAGCCGAGCGTCAGATAGGTCACGGCCGACAGCATCGCGTGGCCGCTCGGAAAGGACAGCGACGTCTCGTTGACGAGATGCGAGACGAGATCAGGCCGCGGCCGGTCGACCTCGAATTTGAGCAGGCTTGAGAGCACTTGCCCACCCGCCACCGCCGCGAACATGAACAGCGCTGTCGAGGGCCTGCGGATCAACAGCAGATAAACGATGGTCGCAGTCGTGATCAGCACCAGCACAACAGTGCTGCCGAGCGCGGTGACGTCGCGCACCGCGCCTTCCAGCCAAAGCGGGCCGATCGGGCTGTCCGGCTGCCCGGCATGACGGAAAGCGAGCAGGATTTCCGTGTCGAAGGCGTGCGGGGTCGTGGCGCGCGCCACTTCCACGAGCTCCACCAGGCCCCACAGTCCGCCGGCGATCACCAGCCCGGCAAGCAGCACGGGGAATTCCAACCTGTTGAGGAGCGCGTTGGCGATCGGTTTCATGCCAGCCTTTTGATCCCGCTACAGCCGCTGCATATAGGGCCCGAGCGTGATCAGCGCGACGGCGGCGATCGCCAGCACTATGCCGGTCGCTTGCAAGGCGTTGAGCCGTTCGCCGAAAAAGGCGAGCGCCACGACATTGACCGCGACGAGCTGGATCACCGCCGACAGGCTGAATGACACCGACATGCCGAATTCGCGCACCAGCCTCAGCATGATCAGATTGCCGGCCGTATAGAACGCCAGCGTCAAAAGCAGCTTGGCGAGGCTCGGCGCCAGCCCCCATTGCTTGGCCGCCATCGCCGCCAGCACGAACATCAGGGTCGAAATGCAGAGCTGCGACAGTCCCCAGAAACTCACCGCCGTCTCCTTTTTTCAAGCGCCGTCGCCAAGCCGGCCGCAGCCCTTGTTTCCGAAGCAGGCGAGGCCGTCAAGCTGATCGCCGTCGACCGCTGGCGCGTTTCGGGGGCCAAGCCAGCCAGCCGCTGCTCAGCCGGCAAATAGCCATTGCGATTCAATCAAGGTAGTGTCACGAAAATGTGATCGGCGCGCTTTAGGGGTCGAACGGTCAAAATCCCAGCCACCTCAAGAAGCCAGAGGAACACCATGACCGTGACCCCTGAGACCCGTTTCCGCACCAGCCAGCTCGAGGACAATGACGGCCCGCCGGTCAACCCGACCGACAACCGCACCATGGGCGAGATCATCGCAGCGCGCTTCTCGCGCCGCGGCTTCCTCATGGGTTCGCTGGCCGTCTCGGCCATCGCCGCCACCGTCAGCCCGCTGGCGCTCGTCGCCGCCAACGAGGCCCGCGCCGCAGAAGGCTCGGCCTTCAACTTCGACGAGCTCGAAGCCGGCATCGACGACAGGCACCATGTCGCGCCGGGCTATGACGCCGACGTGCTGTTGCGCTGGGGCGATCCGCTGTTTGCCGATTCGCCGGATTTCGATCCGCTGAAGCAATCGGCCGAGGCCCAGGCCAGGCAATTCGGCTACAACAACGACTATGTCGGCTATATCCCGATCGACGGCTCGGCCGAGCACGGCCTTTTGGTCGTCAACCACGAATACACCAACCCGCATCTGATGTTCCCGGGCATCGTTTCGATCGTCGAGAAGGATGGAAAGAAGAAGGCCGAGGTGGCTCCGCTCTCGAAGGAGCAGGTCGATGTCGAGATGGCCGCGCATGGCGGCACCATCGTCGAGATCCGCAAGCAAGGCGGCAAGTGGCAGGTGGTGCGCGACGGCAAGCTCAACCGCCGCATCATGTCCACCACCGAGATGGCGCTCTCCGGCCCGGTCGCCGGCCACGACCGCGTCAAGACCAATGCCGATCCATCCGGCACCAAAGTCATCGGCACGTTCAACAATTGCGCCGGCGGCGTCACGCCTTGGGGCACCTATGTGATGGCCGAGGAGAACATCCACGGCTATTTCTCGGGCGAATTGCCGGAAGGCCACAAGGAAGCGGCCAACTACAAGCGCCTCGGCATCCCGGAAGGCGCCTATGAATGGGGCGCGCATTACGACCGCTTCAACCTTGCCAAGGAGCCGAACGAGCCCAATCGCTTCGGCTGGATCGTCGAGGTCGACGTCAACGATCCAACCTCCACACCGAGGAAGCGCACCGCCATGGGCCGCTTCAAGCATGAGGGCGCCGAATCGATCGTCGCCAAGGACGGCCGCGTCGTCTTCTATCTCGGCGACGACGAACGCTTCGACTATGTCTACAAATTCGTCACCGCCGGCACGTTCAACCCCAATGACCGTGTCGCCAACATGAACCTGCTCGACGATGGCACGCTGCACGTAGCGAAGTTCGCCGAGGACGGTTCGGTCGAATGGATGCCGATCGTGTTCGGGCAAGGCCCGCTGACGGCGGAGAACGGCTTTGCGTCGCAGGCCGACGTGCTGATCGAGACGCGGCGCGCCGCCGACCTGCTCGGCGCCACCAAGATGGACCGGCCGGAGGACATCCAGCCCAATGCCGGCAACGGCAAGGTCTATGTCATGCTGACCAACAATTCGAAGCGCAAGGCCGAGCAGGTCGACGCCGCCAATCCGCGCGCCGACAATGCCTTCGGCCATATCATCGAGATCGTCGAGGATGGCGGCGACTTCGCCGCCACCAAGGGCAAATGGGAGGTGCTGTTGAAATGCGGCGACCCGTCGGTCGCCGATGTCGGCGCCACCTTCTCGACCGCGACTACCGCCCATGGCTGGTTCGGCATGCCGGACAATTGCGCCGTCGATTCCGCCGGACGTCTATGGGTCGCCACCGACGGCCAGGGGCCGAAGGCCACCGGCCGCACCGACGGCCTCTGGGCGGTCGATACCGAGGGCGCGGCACGGGCAACCTCGAAACTGTTCTTCCGGGTGCCGATCGGCGCCGAAATGTGCGGTCCGCTGTTTGCGCCCGACGACCAGACGGCTTTCGTCGCCGTCCAGCATCCGGGCGATGGCGGCGAGGACTGGGAAGGCTTTGGCCGCCTGTCCTATTACGAGGATCCGTCGACCCGCTGGCCGGATTTCAAGCCGGACATGCCGGTGCGGCCGTCCGTCGTTGCGATCACGAAACAGGGCGGCGGCAAGATCGCGGTGTGATGCACTGAGGTAGCGCAGACGTTGGGGATTGGCGGAAGGCTCCCCAACGTCGTCATTCCAGGGCGGAGCAGGAGCAAAGCTCCGTCGCGGAGACCCTGGACTCCATTCCGTTACCTCGGACGCAGGGTGCAGCGGCGCAGAGAGCCTCGGGTCTGCGCTGCGTCGCTGCGCTCCTTGCTCTGCCCGTGGATGAGGAAGCGATGGGCCTCCATAGCCCGGCACTCACTCCGCGCGTTGAACCATGGCCATGTTCATTACGCTTCTCAGGCGGAAGCCGATGGACTCGTAAAGCCTGATCGCCGCGGCATTGCTTTCATAGGCGTGCAGATACGGAACCTCGCCGCGTGCCGCGATTCGGCCCGCCACGAACACCGACAGCAGGCGGGCAAGGCCGCCGCCGCGGAAATCCGGATGCGTGCACACGCCGCTGAGTTCCGCGTAGCCGGGCTGCTTCATGCGCTCGCCGGCCATCGCCGCCAGCCTGCCGTCGACCCTGATGCCCCAGAAATCGCCGAGGCTCAGCGCCTCCAGCGTGAAGGGGCCGGGCTTGGTGAGCGAGGCAAGCGCCAGCATCTCCTCGGCATTGTCTTTTGTCAGCTGCCGGACGCGCTTGTCGGACGCCGCCGGCATCGGCATTTCGGCAACCATCTGCACCAGCGTCGCCGTCGAGATCGCGGAAAGTTCCGGCGGCAAAACGATGTCATCCGCCTGGACCAGGGCTGCGGTTTCGCCCGGCGGTAGAAGCCCCGCCAGCGCCCGCAGGCTGTCCGCATCGTCGCCGGCGGTGGCGGCGAAAGGAACGATCGACGGGCGATAGCGCCTGGCAAGGTCGCCGCCTTCGGCGAGAGCCTGGTGCCGCGTCGTAAGCGCGCTCCAGACGGGGCGGTCGAGGACATGTCTCATAAGGCGGCCACCTTGGCGTTTTCGGCGCGGCGGTGGAGCGGCGTCGCGGCCAGACGATCCTCGACGGCGGCAAGCTGGCTAAGCAGCGGGCCGGAAAGATCGGCGCACAGATCCGCCACGGCGTTCTCGATGCTTGGCCAGATGTCGCGCTTGGCCCGGTCGACCAGCCGCCTTCCGTCGCGGCTCAGCGAAACGATCCTGCGCCGCTGGTCGTCTTGCGAAGGGTTGACCTCGACCAGACCCAGTTCGGCAAGCAGCGCCACGCTGCGCGTCACGCCCGGTTGCGCGACGCCCAAGGATTGCGCCAGCTCGCCGACCGGCAGCGGGCCCAGCCTGTCAAGCGCGGCGAGCAGCGGGTACTGGCTCGACTGGATGCGCATGTCCAGACGGTCGAGCACGCGCTGCGTGTCGGCCTGCAACTGCTCGCCTATGCGCTTCATCCGGCTGCCGAGGCAGAGAAAGCCGAGAGATCGGAGGATGTCTTCCATGGCTGGTTCACCATATATTATAACTTGATATATAACATTGCATGAAAATGTCAAACCGGGCTTCGCGCACCCATGCTCGGCCGCCGATGGAAGAGACCGCAGCCTTTCGGCCGTTTGCCCTTCATTCGCCGCCAATTGCATCCTATATCGCGCTGATGCGATATGGCCGGCAGCGGTCGCCAGCGATTCGCGACCTGAGGGCGGCAGGTCATCACTTCTTGGCACGCGGAGCTCATGGCGTCCCTGCGCATCTATTTCGACAGGCTTCTCGACGCCGTGGCACCCAAGGTCCCGCGACGCAACTTGACGGATGGCGAACGCCTGGCGCTGGTGCGCCGTTACGGCGATTTCTCGCTCGCCTATTCGACGGCCGTGCAGCAGAAACTGTCCTATTTCAGCGACGGCGACGGCTACATCGCCTTCGGCACCAAGATGAGCCACCATTTCGCGCTGGGCGATCCGGTGGTCGACCCGGCCGATCGCGCGGCCTATATCAAGCGCTTCGCCGAGGCCGCCGGTGGCCCATGGTTCGTCCAGATCAGCGCCGACACGGCCAAAGTGCTCGCCGGCCTCGGTTACATGGTCAATCGCCTCGGCATCGACACCAGGCTGCTTTTGCCGGCACATGATTTTTCCGGCAAGCGCAACGAGACCGTGCGCTATTCCGAACGCTGGCTGATGAAGAAGGGTTTTGTCATCGCCGAGGACAGGGGCGACAGGCTGCAAGAGGAAATCATTCAGCTTTCCGCCGACTGGCGCAAGGAGCGCATCATCAAGCGCTGGGAGATGGGCTTCCTCAACCGCCGCTTTTCCGAAGAGCTCGGCGCCGACATGCGCCGCTTCCTCCTGCACAGCCCCGAAGGCCGGCTTCTCGCCATCCTCGACTTCGACCCGCTGTTTCGCGACGGCAAGGTCATCGGCTACACCACCGCCTTCAAGCGCAAACAGACCGACGCGACGCCGCATGCCGAGATCGGCCTGACCAAATTCGCCGTCGACCGCTTCCGCGAGGAAGGCATCTCGCAGGTGACGCTCGGCCTTTCGCCGCTGTTTGCCATTGAGCCCAGCGGCTTTGCCGAATCGGGCTTCTGGCGCGGCGCCTTCCAGCGCGCCTACAACTCGCCCTGGGTCAACCGCTCGCGCTTCAACCTGCAGGGCCAGGCGGCCTTCAAGCGCCGCTTCCACGGCGTCGAGGAGCCGACCTATATCGCGTTCCGCAAAGGGACTTTCGTGGAGATGCTGGGACTGCTGCGCCTGCTGAAGGCGATCTGACCAGGAGCTCTTTCCTCACCCACTTCGTCTACGCGATGCACATCTTCTGTGACTGGCGTGACTGATCGACCTGAGGCTTGATTGCCACGTGGTTCCCCCAATCCGTCGCTGCTTCGCAGCGCCACCTTTCCCCCCTCCGGAGGGAAAGGAAGGGAGCGTTGCAAAAAGCTCGGCGCCTTTCCTCTACCACGTCGATCCGGGGAGAGAGGTGGCTCGGCGAAGCCGACACGGAGTGGGGATCGACCAGCGCTACAATAGACAAAGCATGCGCCAAGCCGCCATGCACGCTATCGCCAAAGACCAGGCGCTTGCAAAATGTGTGCATGCCGTAGCCCACTTCGTGGGGCGAGGAACTCCGTCAGTTCCTCAACCGGTATCCCGTCTTGAAGATCCACGCCACGATCGCGATGCAGATGGCCAAAAACACCAGCGTCATGCCGAGGCTGACGCCGACGGAGACATCCGCCTTGCCGTAGAAGCTCCAGCGGAAGCCGCTGATCAGATAGACGACCGGGTTGAACAGCGTGATCGTCTTCCAGATGCCGGGCAGCATGTGGATCGAATAAAAGCTGCCGCCGAGGAAAGTGAGCGGCGTGACGATGAGCAGCGGCACCAGCTGCAGCTGCTCGAAGGTCTTTGCCCAGATGCCGATGATGAAGCCGAACAGGCTGAAGGTCACCGCCGTCAGCAGCAGGAAGGCCATCATCCAGAACGGGTGCTCGATCCTGAGCGGCACGAACAAAGCCGCGGTGGCCAGGATGATCAGGCCGAGCATGATCGACTTGGTCGCCGCACCCCCGACATAGGCGATGATGATTTCGAGATAGGAGACCGGCGCCGACAAAAGCTCATAGATCGAGCCGACGAATTTCGGGAAATAAATGGCGAAGGAGGCGTTGGAGATCGACTGCGTCAAGAGCGACAGCATCATCAGGCCGGGCACGATGAAGGCGCCATAGGCGATGCCGTCGATCTCGTTGATGCGCGAGCCGATGGCCGAGCCGAAGACGACGAAATAGAGCGATGTCGAGATAACCGGCGAGATGATGCTCTGCAGTACCGTGCGGAAGGCGCGCGCCATCTCCACCCGGTAGATCGCCCATACTGCACGAAAATTGGGGGCCGCGCGCAGGTTCATGGCTCTTGCCTCAGAAGATTGACGAAGATCTCTTCGAGCGAGCTGTTCTTGGTGTCGAGATCGCGGAACTGGACGCCGGCCGCCTCGAGGTCGCGGATTAGCGAGGCGACGCCTGGACGGTCGCTCTGGTTGTCATAGGTGTAGGTGAGCTGGTTGCCGTCGCCCGACAGCTCCAATGAATAGCGAGAAAGCCCGTCCGGAACGGCCGACAGCGGCACGCGCAGCTCCAGCGTCATCTGCTTGCGGCCGAGCTTGCGCATCAGCTCGGCCTTGCCCTCGACCAGGATGATCTCGCCCTTGTTGATGACGCCGACGCGGTCGGCCATCGCCTCGGCTTCCTCGATATAATGCGTGGTGAGGATGATGGTGACGCCGTCCTCGCGCAAGCGCCTGACCATCGCCCACATGTCCTGGCGCAGCTCGACATCGACGCCGGCCGTCGGTTCGTCGAGGAACAAGACGCGCGGTTCGTGCGACAGCGCCTTGGCGATCATCAGCCGGCGCTTCATGCCGCCGGACAGCGTGATCGCCTTGGAATCCTTCTTCTCCCAAAGCGAGAGGTCGCGCAGCACCTTCTCGACGAAATCCTTGTTGGGCGCCTTGCCGAACAGGCCGCGGCTGTAATTCACCGTCGCCCAGACGGTCTCGAAGGCGTCGATCGTCAACTCCTGCGGCACCAGCCCGATCAGGCTGCGCGCCGCGCGATAGTCCTTGCCGATATCGTGGCCGTCCACCGTGACAGTGCCCGACGAGCGGTTGACGATGCCGCAGACGATCGAGATCAGGGTCGTCTTGCCGGCGCCGTTCGGCCCCAGCAGCGCGAAGATCTCGCCGCGCTCGATATCGAGATTGATTTCCTTCAGCGCCTTGAAGCCGGTGGCATAGGTTTTGGTGACACCGGAGATCGAGATGATGGACGACATGCTGAAATACGGCCGGCTGGAAAAGGTGACCTGATATAGGTCGGATGCCGCCCGGTGCAAGTGAATCGACACCGCTGCTGACAATTCTGGACAGTGAGAGCGTCTTTCTACCCGTTTATGGGCAGACAGCCCGGTTCACCCTCCGAAGCTGCAGCGTAGCTGCTGCGGAGGACGGGCAGGCAATGAGGGGCGGCGCTAACCTGTCAGGTAAGGCAATGGCTGCGCTTTTTCGGGGATGCCTATATCACAACCGCCGGCGCCGCCGGCACCTTCTCCCCGTGGAACGGGGAGAAGGAAATTAGGTCTGCGCCGTCCAAAAGGCGATTTCCTGCGCCTTGGTCCGAAGCTCGGCCTTCAGCCATTGATCGTCGTCCTCGAGGTAGCTCCACGGCGTCTTGCCTTCAGCCCGCATCTCGCGGATGTAGGAGCGGTAGCGGTAGTGGCTATAGACCGACATCGCATAGGTGGCATAGGCGGCAGCGAGCTTCCTGTGGCCGCGCACGATTACAAGGTTCTCGTCGTTCCTCTCGCTCGCCGGGGCCGAGAAATTGTGGCTGCCCGTCACCACCACGCAGTCGCTCGAATGCGGGTCGGTCACCAGGATCTTCGAGTGCACGATGGCGTGGCCGACCTGCGACAGGAAGGTACGCCGGGTGACCTCGGCGATCCACGGCCCGAGCGGCGCGTCGAGCCCTTGCGGCTGCGCCACCGCGTAGCGGTCCGGCGTGAATTTCCGGTCGCTGCTGACCAGGTCGATGTCGAGGAAATTCTGCTCGGAACCGCCCTCGTCCGCGCTCAGCGTGGAGACCACGCCGCGCACATACATGCCCTTTTCCCGGGCGCGCTGCCCGGCCAGCGTGTGCAGGCCCTGCTTGCCCGGCGTGAACATCAGGAAAAGCACCGCCTGTTTGGCGGAGCCGATGACGTCGCGCAGCGCCGCCATGTCGGCGCCGTTCGAGGTGCGGGTGAACCAAACCGTCGCCTTGGCGGCCCCGACCGTGAAGGTCTTGGGCGCGTCGTTGTCGGCCATAAGCGCCGGCGTGAAGTTGGCCGGGTCGGTCTTTGGCGGCGAGGCGTCCCTGAGCAGGTCCCAATGCTTGCGGAAATGCGCCGCCACCGCCGCGTCCTCGATCAGCAGGCCGTTGTTGACCTGCGTGCAGAGGCCCGTGGTGCTCCAGTTGGTGCTGCCGGTCCACACTTTCTTCGGCTCGCCGTCTTCCGACACGACGACGAACTTGTTGTGGCCGAGGCCTTTCGATTTCAGCATCCTGTCGATGGTGGCGATGCCGTGATCATTGAGATTCTTGCGCGCGTCCTTGTTGCCGTCGCCTTTTTTGTCGGAAGCGTTGGCGAGGATCAGATGCAGCCGCGGCCCGAGCCCGATCAGCGCCGTCTCCAGCGTCGCGTCGCCAAGCTCGTAGAGCGCGGCATGCAATTCGTCGCCGGCGCCTTGCGTCAGCCCGATCATGCGCAGGCCGAGATCGCCTTCCAGGAAAGCGCGGAATTTCGCGTCGCCATTGGTCTGCAGGCTCTTCTTGAAGGCCGCCGGCGTGAGCTTGTTCTTCGCCATATAGCGGGCGACGAATTGCGACAGCACCAGGCCGCGGTTGAAGTAGCAGGAGAAACCGCCGCCGGCGTCGGTGGCAAGTGTATGCCAGTCCGTCCAGTCGCTCGACACCCCCTTGGTCAGCGGCTTGCCGGGTCCGGCGCTCACCATCGCAGTCACCCGGTAGCGCACGACATTGCCGACATCGGCGGCATGATCGGTCCAGTTGAAGCGCTGGAACGGCCAGACGTCCGACGGCCTGTGGTCGCCCGATTTCGGCTTGTCCTTGGTGAAGCCGACGCGGTTCTCCACCGGCTCGATCTTCTCGCTCGCGCCGGCCTTGCGGCCGCGCTCGAGCAGGAAGCCCCGGCATCCGGCGATGAAGTCGCTGGGCGCCCAGGCGACGAAAGCGTCGTCGCCATTGGTGTAGACGGAAACTTTTATCTCGACGGCCATTTGCCGTTCCTCCGCATCTGTCGTTGTTTCCAAAGCGCGCGGCCCGGCATGTCCGGCCCACCAATGCAGGCAAGAGGACTCCGTACCGGAAGCAGGGCTCCGGCTCGGTTGAAACAGAATTCTTCGAAAGGGTGACGGCGATGATTATGTGGCGGCAGAAGATCGGATGTCAATGTTTAACAGCGGCAAGTATAATTCTATGAACTGCTTCACACTGTGTTTTGTTTGCTGGCGAAATAGAGGGTGGATGGTTGCGAAACACGTGCTCAAACGGCAGGCCGGCCCGGAGCATTCCAGGAAAAGTGCAAGCGGCTGGCTTGCCGTTTGTCGGTCGGCAGGATTTTCACCGTTCCTCCGTGAAATCGGCGCAAACGCTGCGGGATTGGCGGAGCCGCCCTGACCTCGTCATCCACGGGCGGAGCAAGGAGCGAAGCGACGCGCGCAGACCCGAGGGTCCATGCCGCGACGTGCGAGCGCTGTTGCGGTGCAGAATTCTGCTCCGCTGCGCTCTTTGATCAGGGTCACGGCATGGATCCAGGGACTCCGCGACGCCGCTTCGCGGCTGCTCCGCCCTGGAATGACGACGTTCGGGCGGCTCCGCCAATCGCCAAGGCATGTCACCTGCCGACCCCAGATACACCTGCCGCCCGAGATTCCCCTGCGTCAGGAAACCGGCGGCCTTCCTCAGCTCTTGCTGGAGGCCAGCACGAGCACCGGCTTCTCGCTGTAGAGCTTGGGGAACAGCGCCTTCAGATTCTCGATCTTCGGCAGGTCGTTGTAGACGATATAGGGATAGGTCGGGTTCAGCGTCAGGAAGTCCTGATGGTAATCCTCGGCCGGGTAGAAGGTCTTGCCGGTTTCGAGCGTGGTGACGATCGGCTTCGGAAACACCTTGGCCTTGTCGAGCTGGGCGATGTAGCTCTCGGCGATCTTCTTCTGCTCGTCATTCTCGGCGAAGATCGTCGAACGATACTGGGTGCCCCGGTCCGGCCCCTGGTAGTTGAGCTGCGTCGGATTGTGCGCGACCGAGAAATAGACCTGCAGGAGCTGGCCATAGGTGACCTTCGACGGGTCGTAGGTGATCTCGACGGATTCGGCGTGGCCCGTGCGGCCGGTGCCGACAACCTCGTAGACGGCGTTCTCGGCGCTGCCGCCGGTATAGCCGGACACCGCCTTGCTGACGCCCTTGACATGCTGGAACACGCCCTGCACGCCCCAGAAGCAGCCGCCGGCGAAGATCGCCTTCTCGGTGCCGCTCGCCGCCTTCTCGTCCAAAGCCGGCGGCGGGATCACCACCGCGTCCTCGGCCGAGCGCGCCGGGCTCTGCCAGAAGACGGCCGCGACGACCGCCGCAAGCCCGAGCGCTGCAACCGCGCCACGCGCGAAAAATGGCGATCGCCGCGCGGCCTTTGTCTTTATGCCGTTCATGTCTGATCTCCTTGCTGTTGTTTCAGTATATAGGAAGGAAGCCGCCATGGGATTCTCACGTTGACGTGCGGCGGCGTCTAACCGCCAGCGGCGCTCCCCCTCTCCGTCTCTGCTTCGCCGAGCCACCTCTCCCCCGCCTGGCGGGGGCGAGGAACCCAGGCTTCCGAAGGCCGCACCCTCGGCGGTTGGCGCTTCCTCGCCCTCGGCGGCTGGCATTTCCTCGCCCCCGGCAAAGCCGGGGGAGAGGTGGATCGGCGCGCAGCGCCGAGACGGAGAGGGGGCTGCGCTGCCATATGCGATTGCCTCGTCGGCCGGCGACGCGAGCGGATCGCAACCTCACCTCACTGAGCGGTGGTGTCCGCAGGCTTCATGGCATCCGTGGCAGGCTTCATCGCCTCGGTGCTCATCGCGTCGGGCTTCATGGCATCGGCGGGTTTCATCGCATCGGCCGGCTTCATGGCGTCGGTCGCCATCGCGTTGGCGGGCTTCATCGCGCTGGTCGCGTCATCGGCGCGGGCGCCGGCGACGACGACCGATGCGGTAAGCGCAACGGCCAGCGCAGGCAGCGTGAGGAACTTGGTCATGGTCGTGCTCCTTGAGTTATGGCGCGCGCAGATGCGGGCCTTGGTGAAGCGTTGCCGCTCTCATGCGGCCCCGCGCGAAGGGAAGAAAATCAGTTGGCGGCGGCGGCGAGGATCGGCCCGCCCCCTGGTGTTTGCACCAGCACCGCGGTGCTCAAGCCGTCGGTCGCCGCCGGCAGCGGCAGCGTGGTCGCCTCGCCGTTCCAGCGGCCGAGCTTTGTCAGCGCATGCACGACATTGGCATGCGGCAGCGTGCGGCCGGTGTTCTCGCCGCGCGCCACCGGCACCTCGACGACGCCTCTCTTGTAGCGCACCAGCCAGATGTCGGCGCCGCCGCCGGGCGCCTTGCCGGCACCGATGCTGACCTTGCCCTGGCCGAGCGAAAGCTCCGGACCCTGCGTGCGGCCGCCTTTGGCGATCAAGCCCTGGATCTCGCCCGGCGCCGCCCCCACGCCGTCGCTTCTGCCGTTCACAACCACCTGCGGCGTGAACGGCCCGTCATGGCCGAGCGACGGCTCGTAGGTCACCTGGCGATCGGTGAATTCCTTGCGGCCGAACGTGTCCTTCCAGCCGAGATAGTCCCAATAGGTGACGTTGAACGACAGCGCCAGCACGCCCGGCCGGTCCTTGACCTTGATCAGATTGGCGTTGGCCGGCGGGCAGGACGAGCAGCCCTGGCTGGTGAACAGCTCGACCACGGTCAGCGGCTCAGCGGAAGCGGCGCCGAGCGTGGCGGCAAGCATCGCGCTGGCGAGCAGGCTTGTTTTCAATCCGGTCATGGGAAGCAATCTCCGTAGCGGGTCATGCTCCGATTTCGCCGGGGTGGAGGGGTTCGTTACAGCTTCACCGGTTTGTGATGTGGGTGGCTTGCTGTTCGGAGATTGGCGAAAGCGGCCGCGACGTCCGATCTCCCCCCTTGTGGGGGAGATCGGCAGCGGCGGCGCCGCGCATCTTCCCCACAAGGGGGAAGGAGAGGCGCCATCACTGCGTCAGCACGTTCTCCGACGGGCGCTGGTTGTAGTCGCATTTGCCTTGCACGGTGTAGAAGAAGTCGGCGTTGGAGACCGGGGCCGGGACCGCATTGCCGCCGTCTTCCCAGGCCTGGTAGCCGGTCTGGCCGCAGGGCACGGCGGTGAAGATGTCGACCTTCTGCCCGGTCGCCACTTCGGTCAAGTTGGTCGGGCTGGTGCCGATATAGAGCCGGTTCGACGTGGTCGGATCGTTGGACTTGAGCACCTTTGGATTCCCCGACGGCACGTCCATCTCGAGGTAGAGCTGGTCCATCTGGCTGACGTCGATCACCGCGCCGGCGCCGTTGGCCGGATAGAACGTGTCGACGCAATAATAGCTCGTGCCGTAATTGTCGGTCTGGATGACCGTGCCGGCGGGCACGGAGTTCTGCAGGCTCTTCAGTGTGCCGGTGGTGCAGACCTGCTTCTGCACCGTCGTCGAGGTCGACCCATTTATAGTGTTCACGACCGTGGTGCCGTAGCCCTTCGGGTCGCCATAGCCATTATAGGTGTAGCCGATCGTCATCAGCTTCTGGGGCGTGGTCTGGCCGAATTTGGTGCCCCACAGCGTCATGGTCTTTGCCCAGTAGCCGGAGACCTTCGTCACCTTGAAAGTGGTCTGCACCAGCGCCGGCGTCTTGCGCACCGATGAGCCGACGCCGACCGGCACCGTGTTGATGCGGACGACCTGCATGAAAGTCGTCGGCATCGGGTAGCTTGCCGTGGCGGTGAAGGTCGCCGTGCCGGTCGCATCGACATTGACGCCGGTGAGCGTCGCCGTGCCCTGGCCGCTATTGGCCGCATAGGCCTGCTGCAGCGCCGTCTGCCGGTCGGAAAAGCTTGTGGTGGTGGGCAGCGTGGTGACCGCGATGATCGCGGCGTCGAGCGCGTTCTGCATGTCGCTGCGCGTCGTCACCGCCGAGGTGTAGTCGACCGAAAAGCCGACCGCAGCCACCAGCGGGATCGTCAGCAGCACCATCATCGGCATCATCGAGCCGTCGCGGCGGGCGAGAAATTGTCTCAATGCCCCGGCCACCGCGGCCGGGCTGAACTTACGGGCAGAGCGGGACATTTCAGGGTCTTCGTCGTCTCAGGCAGCAAGCCGGTTTACCATCCGGGCGCGAAGCATGCGCGAGAGCGGTGCATGAATGCTTAAGCGGGTTTGAATATTTCGTGAGCGGGATGTGAAGGGGCGCGGCGCCTCCCCTTCCCCCTTGTGGGGGAAGGTGGATCGGCGCGATAGCGCCGAGACGGATGAGGGGTGTTCCAGCGGAGTGAGACGTTGGCGGACTCCGACTGGATAGGCGGCGCCGCCAAGCTGGAGCACCCCTCATCCGGCCGCTTCGCGGCCACCTTCTCCCACAAGGGGAGAAGGGGAGACTGCCCCGCCGCTTGCCCCTCAACCCCGCCCCTGCTAAAGCGCGCCGCATGACGACGCCGCTCGACCATATCCGCAATTTCTCCATCGTCGCCCATATCGACCATGGCAAATCCACGCTTGCCGACCGGCTGATCCAGCTCACCGGCGCACTGGAGGAGCGCGACATGAAGGAGCAGGTGCTGGACTCGATGGACATCGAGCGCGAGCGCGGCATCACCATCAAGGCCCAGACCGTTCGGCTCAACTACCGCGCCAAGAACGGCGAGGATTATGTGCTGAACCTCATCGACACGCCCGGACATGTCGACTTCGCCTATGAGGTGTCGCGTTCGCTCGCCGCCTGCGAGGGCTCGCTGCTGGTGGTGGATGCCAGCCAGGGCGTCGAGGCGCAGACGCTGGCAAACGTCTACCAGGCCATCGACAACAACCACGAGATCGTCGTGGTGCTGAACAAGGTCGACCTGCCGGCGGCCGAGCCGGAGCGCATCCGCGAACAGGTGGAGGAGGTGATCGGCCTCGATGCCTCCAACGCCGTGCTGATCTCGGCCAAGACCGGCCTCGGCGTGCCGGACGTGCTGGAGGCGATCGTCCACCAGCTGCCGCCGCCGCGCGAGGGCGACATCAACGCTCCGCTGAAGGCCATGCTGGTCGACAGCTGGTACGACGCCTATCTCGGCGTCATCGTTCTGGTGCGCATCATCGACGGCGTGATGAAGAAGGGCCAGACCATCCGCATGATGGGCACGGGCGCGAAGTACCTCGTCGAGAGGACGGGCGTGTTCAAGCCGGCCCGCGTCAATGTCGACGAGCTCGGCCCCGGCGAGTTCGGCTTCTTCACCGGCTCGATCAAGGAAGTGGCCGACACCCGGGTCGGCGACACCATCACCGAGGACCGCCGCCCAACGCAAAAGGCCCTGCCCGGCTTCAAGCCGGCGCAGCCGGTGGTGTTCTGCGGCCTGTTCCCGGTCGACGCCGCCGATTTCGAGGATTTGCGCGCCGCCGTCGGCAAGCTGCGCCTCAACGACGCGAGCTTCTCCTACGAGATGGAGACCTCCGCGGCGCTCGGCTTCGGCTTCCGCTGCGGCTTCCTGGGGCTGTTGCATCTGGAGATCATCCAGGAGCGGCTGGAGCGCGAGTTCAACCTCGACCTGATCGCCACCGCGCCCTCGGTCGTCTACCGCATGAACCTCATCGACGGCACCGTGAAGGAATTGCACAACCCGGCCGACATGCCCGACGTGGTCAAGATCGCCTCGATCGAGGAGCCGTGGATCCGCGCCACCATCCTCACCCCCGACGACTATCTCGGCGGCATCCTGAAGCTCTGCCAGGACAGGCGCGGCATCCAGGCCGACCTCTCCTATGTGGGCAAGCGCGCGATGCTCACCTACGACCTGCCGCTCAACGAAGTGGTGTTCGACTTCTACGACCGGCTGAAGTCGATTTCGAAAGGCTACGCCTCCTTCGACTATCATTTGACCGACTATCGCGAGGGCGACCTGGTGAAGATGTCGATCCTGGTCAATGACGAGCCGGTCGACGCGCTCTCCATGCTGGTGCACCGGTCGGCGGCGGAAAAGCGCGGCCGTGCCATGTGCGAGAAGCTGAAGGAACTGATCCCGCAGCACCTCTTCAAGATCCCGATCCAGGCCGCGATCGGCGGCCGCATCATCGCCCGCGAGACCGTCTCGGCGCTCAGGAAGGACGTCACCGCCAAATGCTATGGCGGCGACGTGACCCGCAAGCGCAAGCTGCTCGACAAGCAGAAAGAGGGCAAGAAGCGGATGCGCCAGTTCGGCAAGGTGGATATCCCCCAGGAGGCGTTTATCCAGGCGCTGAAGATGGGGGATTGAGGAGCCGATTTTGGATCTAAACTTCAAGCCATTGATCTGGGACTAACTTTTCCCCCCCCTCTCCATCGGGCGACAACTGCATCCTGGAACCACGCCTCTGCCTCATCGGCATGATCAATGACAATCGTCTGAAACTTACTTTCAGCTGTTCGTTGCTGAATAAAACGAAAGAGACGCCGCACTGCGATCCGATCGTCGTCTTCGATATCACTATCGCTGGTTTGCAGCTCACTCGGCGGATAATGAGCCTTGGACGGTTGATCGAAGATCACAAATGCAGGAACTGGCCTGTCGCGCTCGCGAAATATGCGGTGAAGAGCCATGTGCGTTAGAACGTGGCAACCTACCCAATTGTCACCACTGCCCATATTTTCTAGCCGGATGCTTCCATGCGTTCTCGTTTCTGCAACGACCGTCAGTCGTCTTAAGTCTAACCGAGTCCGCCCATCAGCGTGTTCAAGTTCCAAATCACGAGCATATTCCGTCATATAGTCGGATAGGACGTATTCGACATTTGCGAGCCTATCTTCATAGTTATCGCCGGATAATTCGGACATCAATTGCTCAACCCTGCGCTTCATTATGCCGAGGCGCACTCGTTGCTCGGTCTCTTCCGCGGGCGCCCTGCTTTCAAGAAACGCGCTTATTCGCCCCTGAACTCTAGACCGCTTAACCGCGTCTTCTTGCTGGATCCGGTAAAGCTCGTTCTGCCTTACAACAGCGTTCAGTTGACTCTGGTTCTCGCGTATTCGTCGACTAACGTCCTCTAGCTGGGTCTCCAGTTCAACGATGTACGACTGCAGCCTGGGATTTTGGGCTCGAAGGGATGTTAGCCTGTCACCCACCTCAGAGAGTTCTGAGCGCAATTCCTCAATAAGAATTCTCGGGGAATCGATATAGGAGTCACATAGAGGGCATTGATGACCTCCAACGCTCAGGTCCGGAAATATGTTTAGCGCCTCCAGCCTTGACTTTTGTTCGAATAGCTCGCCCTCGTAGGCGTCCCTGTTTGAACCAAAGACGCGGGCTTCATCCACACGATCCTTGAGTTCTGAGTACGCTGACCTGAGGGAATCTCGATCGGCGAAAAGCTCGCCAATTTCCCCATCAGCATCAACATAGTCGCCAGTTGAAGGGAGCGGCGATGCAAGGGCGCCTCGCAAAGCTAGGATCACCTCATCCACCGAAGCCGGCCTTACATCGAGCGGAACAAGCCCCACCTGCCTCGCCTCTGCCAATATAGAACTAGCACGGGTTGCTGTAGCCCTCTCCCAAGAGACTTCGGCTTCCAGCTGCCGCTCTAAAAGTCGAATATCCCGACGAAGTTGGGAAAGCTCATTTTGCTTGAGCAATTCGGAGGTGGTTACAGCTCCCAGAAAGTATGGCAAAGTGTCTCTAATCGCTTGGGCTACAAACCCGTCTTCCTGATTGAAAAAAAGCTGATTTTTATTATCGATCAGACTCTGGTCCTGATAGCAAAATATACGAGAATGAGCGAAATTTGCTGCCAAGGGTGGACGTGTGCTGTCCAACCCGGGTACGTGCAAATTTTCTTCAATTCCAACATACCGGGTGAGCAGTTCCCTTATGCCGTCGAGGTCGCTGTTCTTGACGAGACGTTCACTAGTTGGAATCTCCACCTGGGCACCAATTTGAATATAAATGTTTGAGTTGGTTGCTCGCCCTCTATCAGGGTTCTGACGCGCGATAAAGATTTTCTCGCCGGAGCAATCCAGTAACACGCCATACCAGCTCACTTTTCGGCGTATCACACCATCTGGAACGTGACACTCACCAGAGCCAAGGCAATAATCAACAATATGAATGATTGCAGATTTTCCGGTCTTTGACTCACCAGTTATTATATTCATCCGATCGAGGAAAAAGCTAAGAAAGCGGACTTCGCCTCGGTGGCCATAGAGAACCAATTTTTCAAGAGTAACCTTCAAAGACGTACTCCCAGAGCGGTGAAGACGGTTGGTGCGGTTCCAGAACTAGCCAACCAGCGACCGACAAAATGAGCCTTCTTGCAGCAGTTTGAGACTTCGGCGGATGGTGTGGATTTCTCGAATTTCACGAAGACCTTGTCCGCTGCGACCAATTCTATCCGCGCATCGTCGACGATCTGTGCGAGCCCCATTGTCGTGATTAATAGGAGGCCTTCCTTCGTTGCCAAGGCTAGATCAGCGAGACGGCGCGAAAGGTGCGTCGTCAGTTCCGCATTCCTCTCCGACCAGTTGATTAGTCGCGTGACGACCGTAGACGGGAGGCGTGCCCGCGTTTCGCTGTGAAGGACGAGTGGCAATATCAAGTACGAATATAGAAAGGGAAATCCCTTTCCCGACTCTGATTGGTAACCCGCCACAGCCCTAGCAATTAAGACTCCCGAAAAAGCCGGGTTTAATAAGCGTCGTTCTTCTATTGTGGTAGCGCGAAGTGTCATTTGGACTTGAAATATGTTGAGAAATCTGGATGCCAACCCACCTTCACGGCATCCGCAAGCGCGTGAAACGAGCCTCCGGTCAAGAATTGCGCACTAGCCCCTTTGAGGGGTGTCTCCTGAACCTCCGCCCAACCTAACAAGCCTCGCCCACATCTGCGCTTCTCGTCTTCGTCGGCATCGGCCCCCAACTCATCCATCACAATGGCACATTGGATTCCCCAGCGCGCTTGCAGATCGTTGTCATAGCGAGTCAATTCAGCGGGATCGATTTTGGCCTCTCGGAGCCACTTTGAGCGTTGCGCACTGGCTTTCAAGAACGCCTTCTGCGCATTTTTGATGCGGGCAACGCCAGCCTTGACGCATCGTATCTGTTCAACAAAAGTATAGCCGTCCAAACCAGAAAGGTCACCTTCAGGATCATCAATATCAATATGCAGCACAGACGCCTTATATTTTTCCCGTAGGTAAGCGATTTTTCCGTCAACCGCGATTAATGAAATCACCGGTCCTTTACCGGCGCTAAGCCCAATAGAAACTTGCTCCAACCACCACCCCTCCAATTCCTGGCGAAATTCCGGCAATTGTTGATGCTCGCAAGCAGGATACAGGCTAGCTTCGATCTCCGCGGTTAGCCCGGCCAAATTGACTGTATTCGGCACCACGAAAATGGAACGGAGAAAAGCTGCCTGGCTTGCCTCATCCAACGCGGCAAATAAACTACGGTCCTCCTCCGTCGCTTTATTTTCGGACGACAGAGCAATTTCACGCAACTTTACCAACGCTGCGTCGACGTCACGTGCTGATTCGTCGGGGCAGAGGTGTGCAAGCGCGGATTCGTTTGGAACAGTTGCGTTCGTGACTAGGCAGAAGTCGACCCTAGTTAGCTCGACAATTCCGCCGGAGAATAACCGCACCCAATTGCCTAAGGTTCGCCAAAAAGCTTTCGAGGAATCTGAAATTTCGCCTCTGTTTGAGTCACGTGCTTTAGCTGATCGGCAGAAATTACGTTGCCATCATGGATTACCGCGACATCGTCATACTTCTCGATAGCGATTGCGCCGGTAGGATCGCGGCGCATGCGTTCGAGTGCCCTATGAAGAGCGTAGCGCAGCTGGAATAGATAGCCCGCCGCCTGCCCCGGTGCCTCGGATTTGTTGTGTGATGGTTTGACCGTCATTGCTCCCCCGCCCTACGAATACGCGAGTTTCGGGAATCTTCAAATGCTAATGTGGCGTTGTCAAAGTCTAACACCATCCTGCGCAGTTCTGTGACTTGGCAGCTAGGGGGGAGACCGATTCTCAGGTCCAGGGTTTCCAGATTTCTTATAGGCGGTTTTGAGAGCGCCCGGCCGTGAAGCATTCTGGCTTGGGGAGACATGGCATGCGCTCCACCTCGGATACCGTCGCCGCGATCGGTCTCGCCATTGGCGTCGCGTGGCATAGCGGGCACGTTTGTCGCCAGCGATGCGCTGCGCGAGACGCTGTGGACCATCGACGGCGTCGGCATAGTCGTCGCCGCCGCGCTGCTCACCATGAAATATCAGCGGCTCGGCAATGATCTCGTCGCGGCCGGTTTCCTCACTTTCCTCGCCGGCGAAAGCCTGCTTCTGGCAGGCAATGCGGCGGGCCTGCAGGCCAGCGTGCCTTCCTATGCCGGCGGCATTGCGCTCTGGGCGGCGGGGCTGGTCATGGTCAGTGCGCCAGCCACCTTCGCGCTGTGGATGCGGCTCACGGCTTTCCTCGCCGCTTTGCTCTTCGCCGTCGATCCTGTGGGGCGCCCGGGAGCAATTCCAGCAAAAGTGCGCAGCGGTTTTGCGTCCGGAATTGCGGACAAACAAAAAGACTCTTTTGCCCACCTCCGCGCCGCTGCCGGCGCTCGGCTATCCGTTCCTGGTGCTGACCTTCATCGGCTGGATCTGGACTTTGCTGCAGCCGGAGCGTTGAGTGCCAAGGCCATGGCCGCGCCGCTCGAACTCCGCAACAGCCCGTCGGGAAAGATCCTGCCCGCCCTCGGACCCTTCCTGATCGGCGGCATTCTCGGCTTCGGCGCGCTGCAAGGCGTGGCCTCGGGCGCGGATGGCGGGCATGTGCTGTGGATTGCGCTGCTCGGCGCCGCCTGCCTCGGGCTCGGCGCTTTCATCGCGCGCGGTGCCTTCGACAGTTCGGTCAAGGTCGTGCTGGACAAGGATGGTTTCCGGGACCGTCGCGCCGGCGACGTGCTGGTGCCGTGGAGCAAGGTGCAGAGCGTGCGGCTCGCCGCCGGCGGCAAGGGCGCGGCGATGCTCAATTTCGAGCTTACCGAGGAGCCGCCCGACGCCATCCGCTATTCCTCCGCCAACGCCTTCGGCCTGATGCCCTTCGGCCGGAACATCGTGCATATGGAGATCTCCTCGCTCGACGTGCGGGGCCAGGACCTGGTGGATGCGGTGAAGACGTTTGCGCCGCATGTCGCGGTGAGGCGCTGACCCTTCCTTCCCCCCTTGTGGCGGAAGGTGGCCGCGAAGCGGCCGGATGAGGGGTGTTCCAGCGGAGTGAGGCGGTGGCGATGCACACTTCTGTGGCGAATGTGGCGAACGCCCTTGCCAAGCTGGACCACCCCTCATCCGTCTCGGCGCTGCGCGCCGAGCCACCTTCCCCCACAAGGGGGGAAGGGGAGGTCGCGTCGCTTCCGCTCCCGTGCTCTACTCCCCCCGGGGGACCTCGCCATGATTCGCGCTTTGCTCGCCTTCCTTCTCCTCACCGGCTCGGCCTTCGCCGCCGATATGTCTATCTTCGTGCGCAACCAGCGCTCCGACGGCGTTGCGCTGGAACTGTTCAGCCGCGACAGCCAGAAAGTCTGGCCGGGCGACGACAAGGTGTTCCTCATCCGGCCGAAGGCGCGGAAGTCCGTGCCGATCTCCTGCGAACCGGGCGAGCATATCTGCTGGGGCGCCTGGGTGAACGGCGACGATTCCGTCATCGCCGGCGTCGGTCCCGACAACGACCAGCCCTGCGACACCTGCTGCTTCATCTGCACCGAGCATTCCACCGAGACGGTGGACCTGGCGGAGTAGCGTCTTCCCCTTCTCCCCCTGTGGGAGAAGGTGGCTCGGCGCGCAGCGCCGAGACGGATGAGGGGTGTTCCAGCGAAGTGCGACGCCGGATGTTCAAGTCCACAACATCGGTTAATCTCGCGCTATGCCCCACCAGCCCGTAGCTCCAGCCAAACGGAATTTCGCCCGTTCGATGCGGCGCGAGCCGACTGAGGCGGAAGATCGCCTGTGGCAGGAGCTGCGCGGGCGCCGTCTGGATAACATCAAGTTCCGACGGCAGGCGCCGATCGGCCGCTTCGTGGCGGATTTCCTCTGCGCCGAGGCTCGGCTCATCGTCGAAATCGACGGCAGTCAGCATGCGGAGTCGCGCCACGACCAGGAACGCGACGCGGAATTGAAGGCGAGAGGATTTCGCGTGCTTCGGTTCTGGAACGACGACGTTCTGAAAGAACTCGATGCGGTGTGCGATACCATCATCGCTTATGTTCGGGATCAAAGTCTGCAGCCTTGGCGGTAGTGGTGCATCGGCCTCTTTGCCAAGCTGGAGCACCCCCTCATCCGTCTCGGCGCTGAGCGCCGAGCCATCTTCCCCCGCAAGGGGGGAAGGGGGAGCTTGTCGCTTGACGCCCCTCTCTTCGCCGCCCTAGCCTTGCTCAACCCACCAGGAGGAGAGCCCCATGGCAGGCACGGTCGAAAGCGAGAAGATCGACGTTTCCTTCAGCGGCAAGCGCTGCATCCATTCGCGCAATTGCGTGCTCGGCAATCCGCATGTCTTCGTGCCCAACGCGCCGGGCGAGTGGATCCACCCGGAGGCGGCGAGCGTCGAGAAGGTGGTGGCGCTGGCCGAAAACTGCCCGTCGGGCGCCATCACCTACACCAGAAAGGACGGCGGGCCGCAGGAGAAGCCGCCGGTGGTCAACACCGTGCGGCTGCGCGAGAACGGCCCGCTGGCGGTGCATGCCGAGATCGTGCTGGGCGAGGAAACCTTCTTCCGTGCCACGCTCTGCCGCTGCGGCCTGTCGCAGAACAAGCCGTTCTGCGACAACAGCCACATCAAGGCCGGCTTCACCGCCACCGGCGAGCCGCCGCTGAAGGAAGCGCAGGTGCTGGAGGCGCGCGATGGCCCGCTGGCCGTAACCCCCACGGTCAAGGGGCCGCTGAAGGTCGAAGGCAATCTCGAGATCGTCACCGGCACGGGGCATACGATCGCGCGCACCACCAAGGTTTTCCTCTGCCGCTGCGGGCATTCGGCGAACAAGCCGTTTTGTGATGGGAGCCATAAAAGGGTGGGGTTCGTGGGATGACAGGCGCCGCGCCGGCGTTAGTTAAGGAGCAGCTAAACAACCCATGGGAGGAAATCCGCCATGCGTACCGCGCTCGTTCTCGCTTTGCTTGCTTTCGCAATGCCCGCCTATGCCGCCAATCATGCGGTGCAGATCAAGGACATGAAATTCCATCCGGCCAAGATCAGTGTCGCCGCCGGCGACACCGTGACTTTCACCAACGCCGATTCCAAGACGCACACCGCCACGGCGGACGACGGTTCCTTCGATACCGGCCACCTCGCAAAGGGCAAGAAAGCCAAGGTCAAGATAACCGCCACCGGCGCGCACCCGTTCCATTGCGCGATCCACAGCTCGATGACGGGCACCATCACGGCGAAATAGAAGTGAGCTGCGGAGCTGCCAGTCTCCCCTTGTGGGGGAGATGCCCCACAGGGCAGAGAAGGGCATGGCACCTTGGCGCATGCATTGTCCAATGTGGCGCTGGTCGACCCCCACTCCGTCTCGGCTTCGCCGAGCCACCTCTCCCCCGATCGACGGGGTAGAGGAAGGCGCCCTTCCTTTCCCTCCGGAAGGGGGGGGAAAGGTGGCGCTGCGAAGCAGCGACGGATTGGGGGAACCACGTGGAAATCAAGCCTCGGCCCGGTCAGTCACGCCAGTCACAGAAGATGTGCACATAGCGTAGGCCCTCGTGGGGCGAGGAACTTGCTCTCCACCTCCTTGGCCCATCCCTCCCTTCTTTATCCGCCAGCCGGTATCGGCTAAGGGCTTCGCAACAAAGCCCTCGACCTCGGACTGCCTGCGAAATGACCGCCAAGCCTCACCCTCTCTTCCTCGGCATCGACACCGGCGGCACCTATACCGATGCGGTGCTGTGGTCGGAGGAGGGCGGCCCGAAGGGCAAGGTGCTGGCCAAGGCGAAGTCGCTGACCACGCGTCACGATCTCGCCGTCGGCATAGCCGGCGCGGTGGACGCGGTGCTGGAGAAATCCAGGAGCGATCCTGCCTCGATAAAGCTGGTCTCGATGTCGACGACCTTGGCCACCAACGCGCTGGTCGAGGGCCAGGGCGGGCGCGTGGCGCTGGTGATGATCGGCTTTTCCGAGGCCGATCTTGCCCGCGACGGGCTGAAGATGGCGCTGGGCACCGATCCGGTCGTGTTCTGCCACGGCGGCCATGACGTGCACGGCAATGCCGCCAAGCTCGATCTTTCCGGCCTCGAGGCCGCACTTCCGGAACTGGGCGGCTCGGTATCGGGCTTCGCCGTCTGCGCCTATTTCGCCACGCGCAACCCGGCGCATGAGCTGGCGACCCGCGACCTCATCCGCGAGAAGACCGGGCTGCCGGTCACCGCCAGCCACGAGCTTTCGGCCAAGCTCGGCGGCCCGCGCCGGGCGCTCACCACTTTGCTCAACGCACGCCTGATCTCGATGATCGACCGGCTGGTCGCGGCGACCGAAGGGTTTCTGGCCAAGCGCGGCATCGCAGCACCCCTGATGGTGGTACGCGGCGACGGCGCGCTGGTCTCGGCCGCCTTCGCCCGCCAGCGGCCGATCGAGACGATCCTCTCCGGCCCGGCCGCCAGCCTTGTCGGCGCCCGCCACATGACCGGGCTGGACGACGCCATGGTCTCGGATATCGGCGGCACCACGACGGACGTCGCCGTGCTCGATCAAGGCCGGCCGCGGCTCGATCCGGAAGGCGCAACCGTGGGCGGCTTCCGCACCATGGTCGAGGCGGTCGCCATGCGCACCTTCGGCCTCGGCGGCGATTCGGAAGTCACGCTGGAAGACGGCGCGCTCGAGCCGAAAATCCTGCTCGGGCCGCGCCGCCTGGTGCCGCTGGCGCTCTCCGGCATGGTGCATGGCGAGGCGGTGACATCGGAACTTGAACGGCAGCTGCGCGCCCCCAATCCCGGCCGCATGGACGGGCGCTTCGCCCTGCGCACCGGCGTGCCGGACCGGCTTGCTGCCGGCCTCACCGGGCCGGAAGCGAAGCTCTACGAGACGATCGGCGCCACGCCGCTGGCGCTCGACCGGCTGCTGTCGTCGAACGCGCAGAATGCCACGCTGAACCGGCTGGTCGCGCGCGGGCTGGTGCATATCTCAGGCTTCACGCCGTCGGATGCCGCCCATGTGCTGGGCAAACAGTCGAACTGGGATGCCGCCACCGCCCGCCTTGGCGCCGAGCTTTTCGCCCGCCGCCGCGACGGCCGCGGCCAGACGATCGCGGCGACCCCGCAGGAGATTTCGCAGCGCGTGCTGACGACGCTGACCCGCTGGTCGGCCGAATATATCCTCGAAACCGCCTTCGCCGAGGACGGGCTGGATGGCGCGGCCACCGTCGCGCATGCGCTGGTGCAGCGCGCGGTGGACGCGCATCCCGGCATCGCCCGCTTCACCGTGGCGCTCGACCGCCCGGTCATCGGGCTGGGCGCCTCGGCGCCGCTGCATTATGCCGGCCTGCCGCCGCTGGTCGGCAATGGCTGCATCGTGCCGGAGGACACCGATGTCGCCAACGCGCTCGGCGCCGTGGTCGGCCAGGTGCGCGTCTCGGCCGAAGCCCGCGTCAGCCAGCCCAAGGAAGGCCTGTTCCGGCTGGCGTCGGGCCAGACGGTGCGCGACTTCACCGAGGAGGACAAGGCGATCGCAGCGGCCGAAGCGGACGTGCGCGCGATCGCGGCCGAACGCGCGAAGGATGCCGGCACCGACAGCGCCGAGATCGACATCGCCACCGAGTTCAAGGTCTCGACCATCGAGGGCCAGCGCATGTTCATCGAGGCGCATGTGGTTGCCGTGGCGTCGGGGCGGCCGCGGATTGCGGTGTAGCGCAGCCTTCCCTTCCCCCCTTGTGGGGGAAGGTGTCGCCGAAGGCGACGGATGAGGGGTGTTCCAGGGAAAGCCAGCGTCTCACTCCGCTGGAACACCCCTCATCCGTCTCGGCGCTTGCGCGCCGATCCACCTTCTCCCACAAGGGGAGAAGGAGAAAGCCGCGCTCCCTACACCCTAAGCTGAATTGACCCCGCAACCCCAAACATGTCAAAGGCCCCCGCTAACAAGGCCAAAGCCACCTATCTGGAGACGCGCAGATGACCGACCGCATCGAGATCGCCGGGTTGCGGATCGCCCGGGAGCTCCATGACTTCGTGGCCGGGGAGGCCACGCCCGGCACCGGTATCGACCCGCAAAAATTCTGGACCGGCTTTTCGGCCATCGTCCACGACCTCGCGCCGAAGAACCGCGCGCTGCTCGCCAAGCGCGACGCCATGCAGGAAAAGCTCGACGGCTGGTATCGCGAAAACGGCGCGCCGGTCGACATGGAGGCTTACAAGACTTTCCTGAAGGAGATCGGCTATCTGGTGCCGGAAGGGCCGGCCTTCAGCGTCTCGACCGAACATGTCGACCCCGAGATCGCCGTTGTCGCCGGGCCGCAGCTCGTCGTGCCGGTGATGAACGCGCGCTATGCGCTCAACGCCGCGAATGCCCGCTGGGGCTCGCTCTATGACGCGCTCTACGGTACCGACGCCATTCCCGAGACCGGCGGCGCCGACAAGGGCAAGGGCTTCAATCCTGTACGCGGCGCCAAGGTGATCGCCTGGGCGAAGGATTTCCTCGACCAGTCCGTGCCGCTCACCACCGGCAAATGGGCCGGCGTCAACGGACTGTCGGTGGCGAATGGCGCGCTGAAAGCTGGCGAGGGCGCCGGCGCCACGACGCTCGCCGATCCAAGGCAGTTCGTCGGCTATCGCGGCGACGCCGCCACGCCGGAAGCGGTGCTCCTGGTGAAGAACGGGTTGCACATCGAGATCGTCATCGACCGCGCCAACCAGATCGGCAAGACCGATCCGGCCGGCATCGCCGACGTCCTCCTCGAAGCCGCGTTGACCACCATCCAGGACTGCGAGGATTCGGTCGCGGCCGTCGACGCCGAGGACAAGGTCGTCGTCTACCGCAACTGGCTCGGCCTGATGAAGGGCGATCTCGCCGAAGAAATCACCAAGGGCGGCAAGACTTTCGTGCGCAAGCTCAATCCGGACCGCAGCTACACCTCGCGCGGCGGCGGCACGCTTACGCTGCCCGGCCGCTCGCTGATGCTGGTGCGCAATGTCGGCCACCTGATGACCAATCCGGCGATCCTGGATCGCGACGGCGACGAGGTGCCGGAAGGCATCATGGATGCCGCGATCACCGCGCTGATCGCGCTGCATGATATCGGGCCGAACGGGCGGCGCGCCAACTCCCGCGCCGGCTCGATGTACGTGGTGAAGCCGAAGATGCACGGGCCGGAAGAGGTCGCCTTCGCCGTCGAGATCTTCGATCGCGTCGAGGCGCTGCTCGGCATGGCGAAGAACACCATCAAGATGGGCATCATGGACGAGGAGCGGCGCACTACCGTCAACCTCAAGGAAGCGATCCGCGCCGCGAAGGAGCGCGTGGTGTTCATCAATACCGGCTTCCTCGACCGCACCGGCGACGAGATCCACACCTCGATGGAAGCCGGCCCGATGATCCGCAAGGGCGACATGAAGCAGGCCGCCTGGATCTCCGCCTATGAGGCCTGGAATGTCGACACGGGTCTCGAATGCGGGCTCGCCGGCCACGCCCAGATCGGCAAGGGCATGTGGGCGATGCCCGATCTGATGGCGGCGATGCTGGCTGAGAAGATCGCGCACCCGAAGGCCGGCGCCAACACCGCCTGGGTGCCGTCGCCGACGGCCGCGACGCTGCACGCCACGCATTATCACAAGGTCGATGTGCACGCCGTGCAGGCGGCGCTGAAGAGCCGGCCGAAGGCCAAGCTCGACGACATCCTGTCCGTGCCGGTGGCGGTGCGGCCGAACTGGACGCCGGACGAGATCCAGCGCGAGCTCGACAACAATGCGCAAGGGATACTCGGCTATGTCGTGCGCTGGATCGACCAGGGCGTCGGCTGCTCGAAAGTGCCCGATATCAACGATGTCGGCCTGATGGAGGACCGCGCGACGCTGCGCATCTCCTCGCAGCACATCGCCAACTGGCTGCGCCACAAGGTGTGCTCGGAAATCCAGGTCCGGGATTCGCTGCAGCGCATGGCGGCGATCGTCGACCGCCAGAATGTCGGCGACCCGCTCTACCAGCCGATGGCGCCGGACTTCGACAAGTCGATCGCCTTCCAGGCCGCATGCGACCTGGTGTTCAAGGGGACAGTCCAGCCCAACGGCTATACGGAGCCGGTGCTGCATAAGCGGCGGCTGGAGCTGAAGGCGAAGGACCGGGCGGGGTAGCGCCGGAATCCGCGCCAGGGACCTTACGCTGCCTGCGCCATCCGCTCGGCACTCATGCGATAGGAAATCGCCTCGGCGAGATGGATGCGGCCGACGGTCTCGCTGGCGTCGAGGTCGGCCAGCGTGCGCGCCACTTTCAGCACGCGGTGATAGGCCCGCGCCGAAAAGCCGAGCTTTTCGCTGGCATCCTTGAGCAGCGTCAGGCCGGCGGCATCCGGCTTGGCGATCTCCTCGATGATCGAAGGCGGGCAATGTGCGTTGGTGGTGGCGGCAGCGCCCAGCCTTTCCAGCCGTTCGCGCTGCATGGCCCGCGCACGCGCCACGCGCTGCGACACGGAAGCGCTCGTCTCCGCCTTGTCCGGCCGGATCAGGTCGCTCGCCGAGACCGCGGGCACCTCGATCCTGAGATCAATGCGGTCGAGCAGCGGGCCGGAAATGCGCGCCTGGTATTCGGTGCGGCAGCGGTCGCCGCGCAGGCAGCGATAGCCGGGCTCGCCCGACATGCCGCAGCGGCACGGATTCATCGCCGCCACCAGCTGGATGCGCGCCGGATAGGTGACGCGATGGTTGGCGCGCGCAATCATGCAGTCGCCGGTTTCCAGCGGCTGGCGCAGCGCATCCAGCGTCTGCGGCGCGAATTCGGGCAGTTCGTCGAGGAACAACACGCCATTATGGGCGAGCGAGGCCTCGCCCGGACGCGCGCGCAGTCCGCCGCCCACCATCGCCGCCATCGAGGCGGAGTGATGCGGCGCGCGGAACGGCCGCCGGTCGGTCAGCTTGCCTTCGGCGAGCTCGCCGGCGACCGAGGCGATCATCGAGACTTCCAAGAGCTCCTTGGGCGCCAGCGGAGGCAGGATCGAAGGCAGGCGCTGCGCCAGCATCGACTTGCCCGCGCCGGGCGGCCCGACCATCAGCAGGTTATGGCCGCCGGCCGCCGCCACCTCGAGCGCCCGCTTGGCGCTTTCCTGGCCTTTGATGTCGGCGAGGTCGGGTAAGTCGCGTGCGGCGAGCTGGATGCCGGCTTCGGGGCGCGACAGCACCTGCGTGCCGCGAAAATGGTTGGCGATGGCGATCAGGCTGCGCGGCGCCAATATATCGAAATCCTTGCCCGCCCAGGCCGCCTCCGGCCCGCATGCGAAGGGGCAGATCAGGCCCTTGCTCTCCGCATTGGCGCCGATCGCCGCCGGCAGCGCGCCCGCAACACCCGCAATGGTGCCGTCGAGCGACAATTCGCCCAGAACCACGTAACCGGCCAGCATGTCGCCCGGAATGGCGCCCAGCGCCGCCATCAGGCCGAGCGCGATCGGCAGGTCGTAATGGCTGCCTTCCTTGGGCAGATCGGCCGGCGCGAGGTTCACCGTCACCTTCTTCGAGGGCATCGACAGGCCGGATGCGTGCAGCGCGGCCTGCACGCGCTCGCGGCTCTCGGCCACCGCCTTGTCGGGCAGGCCGACGATCTGCATTCCGACCTTGCCCGGCCCGACCATCACCTGGACATCGACCGGCAAAGCCTCGATGCCCTGGAAAGCCACCGTGCGAACCCGCGCCACCATGTTTTTCGCGCCCCCGGATGCAGGCTCCCGCGCGATGATGCCATCAGCCCGCGCAAGACCTCACGCCAGACAACCACAGATTTGCGGTTTAGGCAAGAACATTACGGGAACATTGTTCCCGCGCGTTTCAAAGAGCGTCGCGGAGAGAACTAGCTTCTCTTCCCCTCCACGCAATCCCAGAACAGAGCAGCAATATCCGCGCCGCCGAAGCGCTGCACCTCGCGCACGCCGGTCGGCGAGGTGACGTTGATCTCGGTCATGTAGTCGCCGATCACGTCGATGCCGACGAGGATGAAGCCGCGTTCCCTCAGCGCCGGTCCGATGCGGGCGCAGATCTCGCGCTCGCGCTCCGTCAGCTCGGTCTTCTCGGCGCGGCCGCCGACATGCATGTTGGAGCGGGAATCGTGCTCGGCCGGCACGCGGTTGATGGCGCCCACCGGCTCGCCGTCGATCAGGATGATGCGCTTGTCACCCTTGCGCACGTCTTTGAGATAGCGCTGGACGATATAGGGCTCGCGGAACAGCTGGCCGAACATCTCGAGCAGCGAGGCGAGGTTGCGGTCGGCTTCGTGCAGATGGAAGATGCCGGCGCCGCCATTGCCGTAGAGCGGCTTGACGATGATGTCGCCGAACTCCTTGCGGAAGGCGGCCACCTCCTGGGGATCCTTGGTGATCAGTGTCTCCGGCATCAGGTCCGGGAATTCGGTGACGAAGATCTTTTCCGGGCTGTTGCGCACCCAGGCCGGATCGTTGACCACCAGCGTCTTCGGATGGATGCGCTCCAGAATATGCGTCGTGGTGATGTAGTTCATGTCGAAGGGCGGGTCCTGCCTCAGCAGCACCACGTCCATCTCGGACAGATCGGTTCGCGCCTTCTCGCCGAGCGAATAGTGGTTGCCCTTCTCGTCGCGCACCTGCATCTCCTCGATGCGCGCGAACACCTTGCCGTCCCGCATCGACAGCCGGTCGGGGGTGTAGTGGAAAAGCTTGTGCCCCCGCCGCTGCGCCTCCAGCGACAGCGCGAAGCTCGTGTCGCCAGCGATCGACACGGTGGAGACATGATCCATCTGGACGGCGATTTTCAGCGGCATCTTTGGTCTCCGGCGAACTCAGTCGCCGATATAAGGAAATCGAGGGCGTCTGCCAATCGTGCTTGCTTGGTGCAGAGGCTTAGCGGTCGAAGACCAGCCTGGAATAGCCGAGGAAGGACAGCGTCATCGCGACGATCGAGGCGATGGCGAGCGCCGCCAGCGGCGGCAGCGCCGGCAGCGCGAATAGGACGGCGCAGTAGACCAGGTAATTGACGATGCTGGTGGCGATGCCGACGCCGCCATAGCGGGCACCTTCCTGCGCGATGCCCCGGCTCGAAGGCGCGAAGGTGAGATGGCGGTTCACCTGCCAGGTGATGCAGAGCGCGAAGCCGATCGACAGCACGCGCGCCGAGAGCGCGCCGAGCGGCGTCGCGGCAAGCAGCAGCCAGAGCGCCGCCGCGTCGGCGACGAAGCCGATGCCGCCGGCAAGGACGAAGCGGAAGAGACGCCCCACTATGCCGCCCCATAGATCGTGATGGCGTTTCGTTGAATCGCCCTCACGATCTAACTCTTTGTTGGAGCATGGAAACCGGTTCCCACTTTTCGGGACCATGCTCTAAGCAGCCCGAGGCGCCTTGCCCGGCTCGCTCTTCGGCAAGGCCTGCGCCGGCATCCCGCGCTCGGCCCGGCCGGACGAAATCGACAGGTAGAAGATGCGCTTCTGCTCGGCCCGGCCGCGCGACACGGAATCGAGAATGAAGCCCGTCATCATCGAGAGCATGGACAGAAGCAGCATGCCGATCGACAGCACCCAGGTCGGCATGCGCGGCACCAGCCCCGTCTCGGCGAATTCGATGAGCACGGGGATCATCAGGCCGATGCTGGCCGCCAGGAAGAACAGCGCGAAGGTGCCGAAGAAGCGCAGCGGCTGCGTCTCCTTCACCAGCATGGCGAACATCCACAGGATCCTGGCGCCGTCGCGGAAGGTCGACAGTTTGGACGACGAGCCCTCCGGGCGGCGGCCGTAATCGAGCGCCATCTCGCTCACCGGCAGCTTCAGCTGCGAGGCATGCACCGACATCTCGGTCTCGATCTCGAAGCCGCCGGAGACGGCGGGGAAACTCTTGACGAAGCGGCGCGAAAACACGCGGTAGCCGGAAAAGATGTCGGTGAAGTCGGTTCCGAACAGACCCTTGTAGAGCCGGTTGAAGACGCGGTTGCCGAAAGCGTGGCCGTTGCGGCCGGCATCGTCCGTCACGCCGCGCCTGGTGCCCACCACCATGTCGGAGCGCTCCGTCTGCAGGATATTGATCAGCTGCGGCGCATCCTCCGGGGCGTAGGTGCCGTCGCCGTCGGCCATCACATAGATGTCGGCGTCGATGTCGGCGAACATGCGCCGCACCACATTGCCCTTGCCCTGGCGCGGCTCCCGCACGACGATGGCGCCGGCGGCGCGGGCTTTCAGCGCCGTGAGGTCCTTGGAATTGTTGTCGTAGACATAGATCGCGGCCGAAGGCAGCGTCTCGCGGAAGCGGCGCACCACCTCGCCGATCGTCAGCTCCTCATTGTAGCAAGGCAGGAGCACGGCGATGACCGGCTCATGGCGGACTGCATGCGGCATGTCTGTCTCCGAACGCCCGATCCAGCCTCCGGCCGTGCTCATGCCGGCCCCGTCGAGCCGTTTTACTATTTATTGAAGCCGTTAAGGCTAGGTTTAAACCGATCCTCTCCTTTCAAAGGCCACGGTAATGGGCACAGCCGAGAACGGCGCCGCCACTTGGAAGTCCGACCTCATGCTGGCGCTGCTGGTCGCCCTGTTTGCCTTCGCCGTCAATGCATGGGCCGGCTTTGGCCAACTGACCGATGCGGGCGGCGACAATGACAATCTGCTGCGCCTCATCGAAGTCCGCGACCTGCTGGCAGGCCAGGGCTGGTTCGACCTGCACCAGTACCGGATGGGGCCGGAAGGCGGCTTCGTCATGCACTGGTCGCGGCTGGTCGACGCGCCGATCGCCGCCATAGCCCTCGCCGCCTCGGCGCTCACCGGCAGCAGGCCGCTTGGCGAGGACATGGCGCAGGTGCTGTGGCCGGCGCTGCTTTTCTGGTCGACCTTGTTCTTCACCGCCCGCGCCGCGCGCAGCTTCGGCGGCGGCGGCGCGGTGCTGCCCGCCATCCTGATCGGCGCCGCCGGCTATTATTTCATCGGCATCTATGACCCTGGCGCGCTCGATCACCACAATGTCCAGCTGATGCTCACCATGGCGAGCCTCGCTTTGCTGCTCGAGGCGCCCGGGCGGCGCTGGGCCGCGCTGCTATCGGGCCTCTGCGCCGCGCTGACGCTCGCCGTCGGCATGGAAACCGTGCCCTATGTCGCCACCATCGGCCTCTGCGTGTCGCTGCTGTTCGTCATCGATCCAGCCGGCGAGCGGACGATCGCACGGGATTTCGGCCTCGGCTTCGCCGGAGTCGCGGCGCTTGTCTTCGTCACCACCGTTTCGCCTTCTGCATGGGGTGCGGCTCAGTGCGATGCCTTCTCGGTCGCGCAGTTCGTCGTCGCGGCTATTGCCGGCGTGGCGCTGGCGGCGATCGTCTCCATCGAGCCGGCCACCGGCAGCTGGCGGCGCCGGCTGGGATCGCTCGCCGCGCTGGGTGTCGTCCTCGGCGTGGTCGTGGCGGTGCTGTTCCCGCAATGCCTCTCCGCGCCCTACGCCTCCCTCGACGCGCGCCTCAAGGAACTGTGGCTCGACCATGTCGACGAGGCCCAGTCGCTGTTCACGCTGCTTGTCCGCGATCCGGCGCGTGTCGCAGCGCGTTACGCGACGCCGCTGGTCGCCCTCATCCTGATGGCGCTGCATTTCCGCCGCGGCGGCTGGCGGCGGCAGGACAGCCTCGTCACGGCACTGCTCGCCGTCGCTTTCGCGGTCGGCGCCTGGCAGGTGCGCGCCACCACCTTCTCGATCGCCTTCGCGGTCATCCCGCTCGCGGCGTGGATCGCCAAATGGCGGGCGCGGGCCGAAACCAGCTCCTCACTCGGCGTGGCGCTGCGCCTTGCGGCCGTTTGGCTGGTCTCGATCAACCCGGTCTGGACAGGCGTCGCCGCGGCCGCCTCGGTGGCGTTGGAAAAAGGCAAACCCGTCGCCGACGGCGCCACCACGGACAGGACCTGCGAGAAGAAGGCGACCTTCGCGCCGCTGGGCGTCATGGCCGACACCACCGTGCTGACGACCTCCAATCTTGGAGCGCCGGTGCTGGCTTACAGCGGCCATCGCGTCTTCGCCGGCCCCTATCACCGCAACGTCGCAGGCAATCTCCTGGCGCTGGACGCCTTTCTCGGCTCGGCCGATGAAGCGCGCGCAATCATCGAGGCGCATCGTGTCGGCCTCGTCGCCATCTGCCCCGGCAATGTCGAGACCATGATCCTGACCCAAAAGGCGCCGCAGGGCTTCCTGGCCGGCCTGCTGCGCGGCTCGGTGCCGGACTGGCTCGAGCCGCTCGCCGGGACCAAAGGCAGCCCGATCTCCCTCTATCGCGTCAGGCGAGCCGGCTAAGAACAACTCCAGGAAATGCGCGGCGGGTTCCGTGAGCACTGCGCAGGAGGGGTGGAAAGCGCGACCTTTTTTGGGGGCCTTCGGAAAATCGATTTTCTCGATACTTTTCCTAAACGCTTTGCTGCCAGTCTAAAGAGAAATACCGCCACAAGAACAGAGGCATGATGCAAACGACGTTTGCTACCGCTCAGTCAGGCAAGGAAAACACGGATCTGGCCTTCACCGATTCGTTGACCGGGCTCGGCAACCATCGTCGCTTCTTCGACAAGGTCGATCGCCTGATCAGCGAGCGCGCCGACGATCCCGCGCCCTTCACCGTCGGCATCCTCGACCTCGACGGTTTCAAGCCTATCAACGACCTGTTCGGCCACAAGGCCGGCGACGACATCCTGGTCCAGGTGGCGATGCGGCTGCGCGCCTCGATGGATGGCTACTCCACCGTCTGCCGCATCGGCGCCGACGAGTTCGCCTATCTTTATCCGATGGTGTTTTCGGAGGAGCAGGCGGCCGAGACCTCGCGCATGCTGATCGAGATCCTGTCGGCGCCCTATGATGTTGGCGAGCGCACCGCCAGGCTTTCGGCCTCGGTCGGGTGCTCGCTGTTTTATTCCGGCGACGAGACCACCGAGATCCTCCTCAACAAGGCCGAGACGGCGCTCTATCACGCCAAGCGTTCGGGCCGCGGCCGCGTCGTCGTCTATACCCGCGAGATGGAGGAAGCGGCCAAGCGCGTCACCCGCATCGAGCAGGCGTTGCGCCGCGCGGTGTCGGCCGGCGAGGTCGAGCCGCATTTCCAGCCGATCGTCGACTTGACCAGCCGCCGCACCATCGGCTTCGAGACGCTGGCGCGCTGGACCGACCGCGACCTCGGCGTCGTGCCGCCATCCGTCTTCATCCCGATCGCCGAGGAACGCGGCATCATCGGCCCGCTGTCGCAATTGGTGCTGCGCAAGGCGACCGAGGCGGCGCGCAGCTGGCCGAAGGACCTGTTCCTGTCCTTCAACCTGTCGCCCTCGCAGCTGGTCGATCAGAACACCGGCCTGCATATCCTGGCCATTCTCGACCGCACCGGCTTCGATCCGCGCCGGCTGGAGATCGAGATTACCGAGACCGGCCTGATGACCGATCCGGCCTCGGCCGAGAAGATCGTCGAGGACCTGCGCCGCGTCGGCATCCGCGTCTCGCTCGACGATTTCGGCACCGGCCAGTCGTCGCTCGGCCGCCTGCGCGAGTTCCATTTCGACAAGCTCAAGATCGACCGCGCCTTTGTCTCGTCGATCCTCGACGACCGACCGTCGGAGCATATCATCCGCGCCATCCTCGCCATGTGCGAGGGGCTTGGCATGGAGGTCGTTGCCGAAGGCATCGAGGACGAGGCGCAGGCCGACCGTCTCGTCCAGTTCGGCTGCGCCGGCGGACAGGGCTACCTGTTCGGCAAGCCGGCCGATGCCGACGCCACGCTCGGCTATCTGCGCGATTCCTATCGCGGCGCGCTGCACGCCAAGGCGATCTGACCCGGCTTTTCGACTGTTCGGAGACCGGCGGCCGCCATCATGGCGCGGTGTCGATCATTTGTCTGACATTTGGTCGGAATCAGACGTTTCTCCCTTGCTCCCGCGCTTTGTCTGGCTAGGATGCGCGCCGGCCAAAGGGAGAAGAGATCATGATGCCATCGGCACGTTTCGCCGACCTCGACGGCGCCTCGGTGCTCATCACCGGCGGCGGCTCCGGCATCGGCGCGGCGCTGACCGAAGGTTTCATGCGGCAGGACGCGAAAGTCGCCTTCATCGACATAGCCGACAAGCCAAGCACCGCGCTTGCCGACCGGCTGGAGAAGGAGCTCGGCCGCCGCCCGCTCTATCTCAAGGCCGACCTGCGTGACATCGAGGCGCTGCGCGGCGCCGCAGCAAAAGCGGCCGAGGCGCATGGCGATGTGACGGTGCTGGTCAACAACGCCGCGCTCGACGACCGCCACGCCGTGGAAGACGTGACGGTCGAGTTCTGGGACAACAATCTCGCCATCAATCTGCGGCCGCATTTCTTCACCGCCCAGGCGGTGGCGCCCGGCATGAAGCGCGCCGGCGGCGGCTCGATCATCAACTTCACCTCCACATCCTATCTGATCAACCACCCCGATATGCCGGCCTACACCGCAGCCAAAGCGGGTATCCTCGGCCTGACCAAGGGCCTCGCCGGCAAGCTGGGCGCCGACCGCATCCGCGTCAACGCGGTGGCGCCGGGCTGGGTCATCACCGAGCGCCAGCGCGAGCTCTGGGTCACCGACGAGGCGCTCGCCGCCCATGTCGCGAAGCAATGCATCAAGGACGTGATGCAGCCCGACGACATGGTCGGCACGGTGCTGTTCCTCGCGTCGGACGCCTCGCGGATGCTCACCGCACAGATGCTGATCGTCGATGGAGGCTTCCTGTGAGCGCGGCACCAGCGGTCGCCGCGCTCGACTGGGGCACGACAAGGCTCAGGGCCTGGCTGCTCGACGGCTCCGGCAAAGTGCTTGCCGAGCGGCGCGGCGACGACGGGCTGATCACCGCCCGCGAAAAAGGTTTTTCGAACGTGCTGGAAGGCCATCTTGGGGCCATGGGCGCGCCGGAGGCGCTGCCCGTCATCATCTGCGGCATGGCCGGTTCCCGGCAGGGCTGGATCGAGGCGCCCTATGTCACCGTGCCGGCGCCGATCGGCGCCATCCTGCGCGGCGCCGCCCACATCGAGGGCTCGCGCCGCGATATCCGCATCGTGCCCGGCCTGGCGCAGCGCCTGGCCGACGCGCCGGATGTCATGCGCGGCGAGGAGACCCAGCTTGCCGGCGCCGGTTTGCCGGCAAAGGGACGCCATCTCGTCTGCATGCCCGGCACGCATTCGAAATGGGTCGCGGTCGAGGACGGCGCGGTCGGAGGTTTCGGTACCTGGCCGACCGGGGAATTGTTTTCCGTGCTCGCCACGCACTCGATCCTGAAACATTCACTCGGCGAGCATCCCGCGACGGTTACCGCGGACAGCCCGTTCTTCAGGCGGTGGTGCGAACGAGCCCTGGGCGAAGGCGGCGACGTCACCTCGAAACTGTTTGCCATCCGCGCCGCGGGGCTTCTGCAGGATCTTAAGCCCGCCGATGCGGCGGCATGTCTATCCGGACTGCTGATCGGCGGCGAGATCGCTTCGGCAAGGCGCCGCTACGGTGCCAGCGAAGCGCCGGTCGTGCTGGTCGCCTCCGGCGCGCTGGCCATGCTTTATGGCGCGGCGCTTGGCATTGCCGGCCTTGCCTTCCGCACGGTAGACGCCGATGAAGCGGTCCGCGCCGGCCTCGTCGAGGCCGCGCGCGAGAACGGCATGATTGGAGGCGCTTCATGAGCCAGACCGCACCCTTCCCGAAGCTGAAACGCGGGCTTGTCGCCATCCTGCGCGGCCTGAAGCCATCGGAAGCCGTGGCGATCGGACGGGCGATCCACGACGCCGGCATCGAGGCGATCGAAGTGCCCCTCAATTCGCCGGAGCCGTTCGTCTCCATCGCCGATCTGGTCAAGGCGCTGCCGCAAAGCGCGCTGATCGGCGCCGGCACGGTGCTGACGGCGGCCGACGTCGACGCCTTGCACGAGGCGGGCGGCAGGTTGCTGGTCAGCCCCAACATCGATGCCGAGGTCATGGGCCGCGCCATGCATCACGGCATGGTGACCATGCCTGGCGTGTTTACGCCCACCGAAGCTTTTCAGGCGATCCAGTTAGGGGCCTCGGCGCTGAAATTCTTCCCGGCCAGCGTGCTGGGCGCCGGCGGCATTGCCGCCATCCGCGCCGTGTTGCCGGCAACGACGCTGATCGGCGCGGTCGGCGGCGTTTCCGACAAGGACTTCGCCGGCTATAAGGCGGTCGGCGTCAGCGTCTTCGGCTTGGGGTCCAGCCTCTACAAGCCGGGCGCGACGGTCGAGGAGGTGGCGCAGCGCGCCCGCGCCGCGGTCGCCGCCTGGGACGAAGCCTTCGGGGGATGACGATGGACGGCATTTCGGTTTTTTCGGACCACATTTGCGAGCTCGGCGAAGGCCCAAGCTACGATCCCGCAACCGACACGCTGTTCTGGTTCGACATCGTCAACGGCAAGCTTCTGGAAAAGCCGCTCGCCGGCGCGTTGAAGATCCATGATCTCGGCGTCATGGCCAGCGCCATTGCCATCATCGACGACGAGCGCCAGCTGATCGCCACCGAGACCGGCCTGCAGGTCCGGGACATCAGGACCGGCAGGCTGACGCTGCACATGCCGATCGAGGCCGACAATCCGCTGACGCGCTCCAACGATTCCCGCGTGCACCCCTGCGGCGCCTTGTGGACAGGCACGATGGGCAAGGGAGAGGAGAAGGGCGCCGGCTCGATCTACTGGTTCTTCAAGGGCGAGCTGCGCCGGCTGTTTTCCGACATCACCGTCTCGAACTCGATCTGCTTTTCCGAGGATGGGACGATCGCCTACTACACCGACACCGCGACCGGGCTGCTGATGCGCGTTGCCTGCGACCCCGCAACGGGACTGCCCAACGGCGAACCAAAGGTGTTCGTCGATCATCGCTCCTCGAAGGGCTATGTCGACGGCTCGGTCGTCGACCGCGACGGAGTGCTGTGGAACGCCGTCTGGGGCGGCAGGGCGGTGAAGGCCTATGCGCCGGACGGCACGCTGCTGCGCGAGATCGCCATGCCGGTGACGCAGGCTTCCTGCCCGGCCTTTGTCGGCGCCAAAGCCGACCGGCTGGCGGTCACCTCCGCCTGGAAAGGCAAGGACGAGAAGCAGCGCGCGCTCGATCCGCAGGCCGGCATGACTTTCCTGCTCGACATTCCGGTCAAAGGCCGCTTCGAGCCGCACGTGCTGATCGCTTAAGACCGTCCAGCACTATCAGGCAATCGCCCTGGCCCGGTCGGTTTCCCGCAAGCCGGCCGCTGCGGCCATGCAATGGTAGCGCCTGATTTCGCCCGGAGCATTCGATGCCGCAGCCGACGCTGATCCTTGTCTACGAACCGGAAAAGGCCTGTCTCGACCGGCTGGTCGCGCAGGGCCACCCGGCCGAACGGGCCATCGAAATTGCGTCCTACCTTGCACAATCGACCGACCTTAAGCCGGAATTTGGCCAACTCGCCAAGGCTTGCGAAAGGCGCGGCCTCGCCTTCAAGCCTGTCGAGCTCGACGAGGCGGCGGTTGTGCTGGCAAAGGCCAATCCCGCAAAAACTCTGGTCTGGACGCTGACGGACGGCATTGCTTATTTCCGTGGCGGCGCGGCACCAGCGCTCGCCCGCCTCAACGGCTTGCGCACCATCGGCGCCGACGATTCGCTTTTCGCGCTCTGCCAGGACAAGCTTCGCTCCGGCGCCGTGCTCCGCACGCTCGGCCTGCCGGTGCCGGCAGCGGGCCTTGCCCGCAACGGCGAATGGCTGGTCGAACCGCCGGCCTCGCCCAAGGGCTGGTTCGTCAAGCCGAACCGCCTCGGCGCCAAGATCGGCATCTGGCCGGATTCGCGCATCACCGATCTCGATCATGCGCTGGAGCTTAGCCGGCGGGTTTTTTCGCGTTACCGCGACGATGTCGTCGTCCAGCCCTATGTCGCCGGCCGCAACGTGCGGGCGAGCTTCCTCGGTCTGAAACCCGAAACAGGCGTCGAGGCTTTGGGCATCTTCTTCGTCGATTCCGGCGGCGATTTTCAGACCATGGCCGACTCGATGGCGCTTTACGGCGACACCGGCCAGGCCGCGAAGGATGCAGGCACCTATGTCGAGCCGGACCTTGAGGCCGTCGGCGCCAGTCAGCCGGAGGCGGATCGGAAAATCCGTGCCATTGCGCAGAAACTGATAAGCGGTCTCGGCCTGAAAGATGTCTTTTCCGTCGATTTCCGGGTCGAGGGCGATGACATCGTCCATCTCATCGAGTTCGAAGTCTGCCCCGGCCTGCCCTGTTTCGATTTCCGCGACTATTGCCGCAGGCAATGGGGCATGAGCCTTGCAGACGCGATGGCAGAGACAGCCGCCAATAGATTGCTCCGTTAGATACCCTCGACCAGCACGATCTCGCCGTCGGCCACCTTCTGGCGGATTGCGACGGCGCGCTGGTACTCCGGCGAGTGGTAGCAATCATGCGCCGCCGCAAGCGATTCGAATTCGATGATGACGTTGCGGGCGCGCCCCGGCCCTTCGGCCTTTTCATGCTCGCCGCCGCGCGCCAGGAACTTCGCGCCGAAGCGGTCGAAAGCCGGCTTCGCTGCGGCGACATAATCCTTGTAGCCCTCCGGATCGCGTATATCGACGCGGGCGACCCAATATCCCTTCGGCATGCTGTTCTCCTGTTTGTTTGGCGAAAGAGGCTCTCAGGCGGATTGCATTTCGGCGAGGATCGCTTCGGCCGCGGCGCGACGGTCCGGCGCGGCGACGATCGGCCGGCCGACGACCAAGTGGCTGGAGCCGTTGCGGATCGCCTGGGCCGGCGTCACCACGCGTTTCTGGTCGCCATGGTCGCTGCCCGACGGCCGGATGCCCGGCGTCACCACCGCCAGGTCGGGGCCGACGATGCGGCGCACCGCTTCTGCTTCCTCCGCGGAGCAGACGATGCCGCCCATGCCGGCATGCAGCGCCTGTTCGGAGCGCCTGAGCACCAGCGTGTGCGGGTCGTATTCATAGCCGGCGTCGATCACGTCCTGCTCGTCCATCGAGGTCAGCACCGTCACGCCGAGCAGACAGAGTTCGCTGCCCTTGGCCGCCTCGACAGCCGCTCTCATGGTTTTGGGATAGGCGTGCAGCGTCAGCATCGAGACACCCATCTTGACGATGTTCTCGACGCCCTTGGCCACCGTGTTGTCGATGTCGAGCAGTTTCATGTCGAGGAACACTTTGGTGCCGCCGCTGGCGAGCTCCCGCGCGAAGTCCAGTCCGCCGGCGAAGGCGAGCTGATAGCCGATCTTGTAGAAGGAAACGGCGCCTTCGAGCTCGCGCACCGTTCTTTCGGCCTCCTTCAGCGTCGGCAGGTCCAGCCCCACGATCAGCCTGTCTCGCATCGTATCGGCCTCCGCGAAATTGATCATGCCTCGATCCGGGTGGACAGCATGCGCGAGGTTTCGATCAGTGTGCGGCATAGGCGCTCCATCGATTGGTGTAGTCTGGCGTCCCTGAATTGTCCGTCCTCGGCGAAGGCTTCCCCGGCCCCGGAGACCGAGCATTCGGGCGTGATCACCTCCATCTGGCAACGCACCAGCACGGCGCGCAGATGGTTGATGCAACGTATGCCGGCGAACTTGCCTTCCGACGACGAGCAGAGCCCTACAGGCTTGCCGGCTAGCGGCCTGAAGGTGCGGCTGCCCTCGCGCCGTACCCGGCTCACCCAGTCGATCGCGTTCTTGAGCAATGGCGGGATCGAGCCGTTATATTCGGGCGTCGCGATGAGCAACCCGTCATGCGCGGCGATCTGACGGGCGAGCTTGACGGCGTTCTCCGGGATGCCTTTTTCCTTTTCCAGGTCCTCGTCCATGATCGGCAGCGGATAGTCGCGAAGCGAGATACGCGTCACCTCCGCGCCCTGCATGGCCAGCTCCTTCTGCGCCACATCGGCGGTCCGGCCGCTATAGGCGCCGGTCCGGACCGAGCCGGCGAAGACAAGGATTCGTGGGATTACTGCCATTGGCCTGCTTCGCTAAGGGAGTAGGGCAGTATGGGAGTAGGGCAGTAGGGCGCGAGCGTGGAAGCTGAACCGTTCATCCCCTATTCCCCTACTGCCTTACTCCCCTACTCCCCTATCCCTAATGCGCCGCGCGCCGGTAGATCCACAGCTGCGTCGGCGGGATGTTGCGGAAGATGAAATCGAAATGCTCGACCGTGTAGTCGCCGCGTCCTGCCGGGATCGGCGACAGCGGGCCGTAGGTGAGCTGCACGATCGGCCGTCCGGCGGGAATGCGGTCGAGCAGGCTTTCGATGTAGGCGATGCGCTGGGCGACCGGGAAATTGAGCAGCGGCACGCCGGAGACGACCGAATCGAACACCAAGTCGCGCTTGTCGCCGAGCGTGGCATCGAGATTGAAGGCGTCGCCCTCGATCACGTTGACGCCGGGATAGAGCCCGCGCAGATGGCGCACGAAGTCGGTCGAATATTCGACAGCGTAGAGGTTCTCGGGCTTCACGCCCTGGGCGAGGATGGCGCGGGTGATGACGCCGGTGCCGGGACCGACCTCGAGCACGGGCAGGCCCGATCTCGGATTGACGATCGACGCCATCTTGCGGGCGGTGATGGAACTGGTGGGAACGATCGAGCCGACCGTTTTCGGCTTGTCGATCCAGCCTTTGAAGAACTTCAGCTCGTCGTCGAATTTTTCGGCCAGCGCTTTGCGCAACCCGGGACTACGTGCCATCACGAGCTCTCCTCAATGCTCAGCCCCCGATCCGCTACTTAGCAGTTGGGTGGGACAAGGCAAGGCGTCAAGCTGGCATAAGGTGTTGACGACGCTTGGGAAGCGGCCCGCCCCTTCCGACGCCGTCCGCGACCGTGACGATCAGTTTTCGCCGAACGACTCGAAGAAGTCCTTCATGCGCGCGAAGAAGCCGCTCGACTGGGGCGAGTTGTCCTTCGAGGAGAGCTGCTCGAACTCTTCCAAAAGCTCGCGCTGGCGGCGCGACAGGTTCTGCGGCGTCTCGACCGCCGTCTGGATATAGAGGTCGCCGACATTGGGCTGGCGCAGCACCGGCATGCCCTTGCCCTTCAAGCGGAACTGGCGGCCGTTCTGGGTGCCTTCGGGCACTTTCACCTTGGTCTGCGTGCCGTCGAGCGTGGTGACCTCGAAAGAACCGCCAAGGGCGGCCGTCGTCATCGAGATCGGCACCTTGCAATAGAGATCGGCGCCGTCGCGCTGGAAAAATTCGTGCGGCTTGACCGCCAGGAAGATGTAGAGGTCGCCGGACGGTCCGCCGCGCAGGCCCGCCTCGCCCTCATTGGCAAGCCGGATGCGGGTGCCGTCCTCGATGCCGGCCGGGATGTTGACCGACAGCGAGCGCTCCTCGGTGACGCGCCCCTGGCCGGCGCATTTCGGGCAGGGATCCTTAATCGTCTGGCCGCGGCCCTGACATTGCGGGCAGGTGCGCTCGATCGAGAAGAAGCCTTGCGTGGCGCGCACCTTGCCGTGGCCGTGGCACATGGCACAGGTCACCGGCTGCGTGCCGGGCTTGGCGCCGCTGCCGGAGCATTCCGAGCAGGAGATGGAGGCCGGCACGCGGATCTGCGCCGTCTTGCCGGAAAAGGCCTCTTCCAGCGTGATTTCCATGTTGTAGCGCAGGTCGGCGCCGCGTTCGCGGCCGCCCGACGAACGGCGCTGGCGGCCGCCCATCATGTCGCCGAAGATGTCCTCGAAAATGTCAGCGAAGCCGCCGGCGCCGAAGCCGTGCGCGGCGCCGTTCATGCCGCCCTCGAAGGCGGCGTGGCCGAAGCGGTCATAGGCGGCGCGTTTCTGCGGGTCCTTCAGCGTCTCGTAGGCTTCGTTGATTTCCTTGAACTTGTGCTCGCAAGCACGGTCGCCGGGGTTGCGGTCGGGATGGAACTGCATGGCGAGCTTGCGGAAAGCGCTCTTGAGTTCCTTGTCGTCGGCGCCTTTTTGCACGCCCAGCGTTTCGTAGAAATCAGCTTTCATTTTTTCCCGCTGTCCGGATGCTCAATGTCTTCAAGCATTGTTGGCAATTTTTGCCGGCATGGTCTTGGATTTAGGAGCGATGTTTCCCGGATGCTAGTACCAAGCCGGGCCGCTCCGGGTTTTTCCGTCATTTTTTCGATTGGGGTTGCAAAAAAGCCCGGCTTTGCGCCGGGCTTTTGCACTTATTCGCCGTCAACCGGCTCAGGCCGACTTCTTCTTCTCGTCGTCCTCGTCGATTTCCTCGAAGTCGGCGTCGACCACGTCCGAATCCTTGGCGGCATCCGCCTTGGCATCGGCTTCGGCCGCTTCCTTCTGCGAGGCCTCGTACATGGCCTGGCCGAGCTTCATCGACGCTTCGGCGAGCGCCTGCGACTTGGCTTCGATATCGGCCGGGTCGTCGCCCTCGGCCGCGGTCTTCAGCGCGGCGATGGCGTCGGAGATCGCGGTGCGGTCAGCCTCCGAGACCTTGTCGCCATAGTCCTTGAGCGACTTCTCGGACGAATGCACCAGCGCTTCGGCCTGGTTGCGGGCCTCGACGAGGGCACGACGCTTCTTGTCGGCCTCGGCATTGGCCTCGGCGTCCTTCACCATCTTCTCGATGTCGGCGTCGGACAGACCGCCCGAAGCCTGGATGCGGATCTGGTGCTCCTTGCCGGTGCCCTTGTCCTTGGCCGAGACGTTGACGATGCCGTTGGCGTCGATGTCGAAGGTGACCTCGATCTGCGGCACGCCGCGCGGAGCCGGCGGGATGCCGACCAGGTCGAACTGGCCAAGTAGCTTGTTGTCGGCCGCCATTTCGCGCTCGCCCTGGAAGACGCGGATCGTCACCGCCGACTGCGAATCCTCGGCGGTCGAGAAGGTCTGGCTCTTCTTGGTCGGGATCGTCGTGTTGCGCTCGATCAGTCGGGTGAACACGCCACCCAGCGTCTCGATGCCCAGCGACAGCGGCGTCACGTCGAGCAGCAGAACGTCCTTGACGTCGCCCTGCAGCACGCCGGCCTGGATGGCGGCGCCCAGCGCCACGACCTCATCCGGGTTGACGCCCTTGTGCGGCTCCTTGCCGAAGAACTGCTTCACGATCTCCTGGATCTTGGGCATGCGGGTCATGCCGCCGACCAGGACCACCTCGTCGATCTCGCCCGCCTTCAGGCCGGCATCCTTGAGCGCCGCCTTGCAGGGGTCGATCGTGCGCTGCACGAGATCCTCGACCAGGCTTTCGAACTTTGCCCGGGTGAGCTTCATCGTCAGGTGCTTCGGGCCGCTGGCGTCAGCGGTGATGAAGGGCAGGTTGATCTCAGTCTGCGTCGTCGACGACAGCTCGATCTTGGCCTTCTCGGCCGCTTCCTTCAGGCGCTGCAGCGCGAGCTTGTCGGCCTTGAGATCGATGCCCTGTTCCTTCTTGAACTCGGCCGCCAGATATTCGACGAGCCGCATGTCGAAGTCCTCGCCGCCGAGGAAGGTGTCGCCATTGGTCGACTTCACCTCGAAGACGCCGTCGCCGATCTCGAGGACCGAAATATCGAAGGTGCCGCCGCCAAGGTCATAGACGGCGATGGTCTTGCCGTCCTTCTTTTCCAGGCCATAGGCAAGTGCGGCGGCCGTCGGCTCGTTGATGATGCGCAGCACCTCGAGGCCGGCGATCCGGCCGGCGTCCTTGGTCGCCTGGCGCTGGGCGTCGTTGAAATAGGCCGGAACGGTGATGACCGCCTTCTCGACCTTCTCGCCGAGATAGGCTTCCGCCGTTTCCTTCATCTTCTGCAGGATCATGGCCGAGATCTGGCTGGGCGACTGCTTCTTGCCGCCGGCCTCGACCCAGGCGTCGCCATTGTCGCCCTTGACGATCTTATAGGGGACAAGCTTCTTGTCCTTCTCCGTCACCGGGTCGTCATAGCGGCGGCCGATCAGGCGCTTGACCGCGAAGATGGTGTTTTCCGGATTGGTGACCGCCTGGCGCTTGGCCGGCTGGCCGACGAGACGTTCGCCGTCGCTCGAAATGGCGACGATGGAAGGCGTCGTGCGCGCGCCTTCAGCATTCTCGATCACCTTGGGATCCTTGCCGTCCATGATGGCGACACAGGAATTGGTGGTGCCGAGATCGATACCGATAACTTTTGCCATTGTTCTGGTCTCTCCTCTAAGCAGGCTCTCAGGACCCTTGAAAAAGGCGTTCCGACGAAAGCCCCTGTTCACAAGAAATCCCGTCACGTCCCCGCTTTACGGGGCCGGACGGCTGGCGCGTATATAAGAACAGGCGATACGAGGCGCAAGCATTCTGCGCAAGCTGTTCATTGTCTCGGCGAGGCCAGGGAAGCGATGCGGCGCGCTTTGCTGCGCGATCGGCGCGAGCCCGCGCTATCGCGTTGTTCCCGCTGCTTTTTTTAGACCCGGCGTCGTTGGCGGCGCTTAGAACCGCCTCCCGGCGGGGGCAGGACTTGTCCGGGCGGGCGTGACTTTCGGTCGCGAAAGAGCGGAAAATCGGTGTTGCGGCGACGCTTCGCCATCCGGCGGCAAGCTATGGGAAGCGCGCTCGGGCAAAGCCCTGCCAGGCGCGTGGCCCGGCAGGGGATTGCGGGCTTAGAGCCCGTTGTCCTTGAGGATCTTGGCGGCGTTGTCCTTGGTGATCCTTTCCGTCGGCAGCGTGATGGTCTTCTCGACCTTCTCGCCGTTGAGGAACTTGATCGCCTGGCGCAGGCCCTCGGCGCCCGGCGTGACATAGGTGAAGGTCGCCGTCAGCTCGCCCTTGTTCACCATCTGCACGCCTTCGTTGGGCAGGCCGTCGATGCCAATGAACTTGATGTCTTTCTCGCGCCCGACATCCTTGGCCGCGAGATAGGCGCCATAGGCCATCGGATCGTTGTGGCCGTAGACGAGGTCGATCTTCTCGTTGGTCTTCAGCGCGTTGGCCATGATGTTGTAGGCCTGGTCCTGCTTCCAGTCTCCCGACTGCTGGTCGAGCAGATATTTGATGCCCGGCTCCTTGTCGGTGAATTCATGGAAGCCGTCATGGCGGTCATGCGCCGGCTGCGTGCCCATGCCGCCCCAGATCTCGACGACGTTGCCGGAGGCCTTGCCCTTGCCGCCCAGGAGCTCGACGGCATATTCGCCGGCCGCCCGGCCGATCAGCTTGTTGTCGCCGCCGACGAACTGCGTGTAGTCCTTGGTGTCGACATTGCGGTCGAGCACGAAGACCGGGATCTTGGCGTCGATCGCCTGCTGCACGACGCCGGTGAGGCCGGCCGATTCCTTCGGCGACACCAATAGCGCGTCGACTTCCTGGCGGATCAGGTTCTCGACATCGGCGACCTGCTTTTCGGTCTTGTCCTCGCCGTCGGTGATGATCAGCTCGACTTCCGGGTGCTTGGCGGCTTCGGCGATGATGTCCTTGTTGAACTGGGCGCGCCAGGGCTCGATGGTCGTCACCTGCGAGAAGCCGATCTTCCACTTCTTGTCCTGGGCAAAGGCATCGTCGCTGGAAAAGAGAGCGGTCGTCGTCAGAAGTGCCACTGCGAAGGTGGCAAGCTTCAGCATATCACGTCGTTTCATGGTCCTGTTTCCTCCGGATTATAGAGACGAGGTCTCCTGTGACGGCCGTTTTGCCGCGGCCGTTCCCTTTTGCGCCGTCCGCCCGCCGGGCAGGCGCAGATAGCTTAAGATGTCGCCGGCGTTGCGCTCCTGCACGAGCACGGTGCCGATGATGATCGCCCCCTTCAGCACCAGCTGAAGGTTCGAATTGATGTTGTGCAGCTGCAGGATGTTGGAGAGCAGCCCGAAGATCAGCACGCCGCAGAAGGTGCCGATCAGGCTGCCGCGCCCGCCCATCAGGCTAGTGCCGCCGATGACCACGGCGGCGATGGCGTCGAGCTCCAGCCCGGCGCCGGCATCCGGCTTGCCTTGCCGGTATTGCGCCACGTAGAGCACCGCAGCAATGCCGGCGAGCAGGCCCGACACGGCATAAGTGGCGATCTTGACGCGTCCGGCAGCGATGCCCGAAAGCCTCGCCGCCTCCTCATTGCCGCCGATGGCGTAGACATAGCGGCCGAAGGGCGTGAAGCGCAGCACCGCGCCGCAGATCACCACCGCGCCGAGGAAGAAGAGGCCCGGCATCGGCACGACGCCGAACACCAGCGAACGCAGGATCTCGAACTCGGCGGTGGCGTTGGAGCCGGTATAGACCGGCAGCACGGCATTGTTCTGGCCGGCCGTCAGCCGCGCGATGCCGAGCGCCGTCACCATCATGGCAAGCGTGACGATGAAGGGCTGCAGGCGGCCGGCGACGATGATGAAGCCGTTGATGGTGCCGAACAGAAGACCGACGCAGGGCGCCACCAGAAGCACGCCGAGCACGCCGAACTTGGTCTCGACCTGCGGCAGCAGGTACCACAGCGACAGGCAGCACAGCACCACGCCGACGACGCCCGGAATGATCAGTCCGCGCGCCTTGTCCAGCCGCATGTCGCGGCGGGCTTCCGCGCCGGCGCGGGATTTCTCGATGTTGAGCAGGATGAAGCGCGTGGCAAGCGCGCCGAGGCAGAGAGCCACCAGCGCGGTCGTCGGCACGCCGAGCGCCGCCGACGGCGTGAGGCCCGGCACGGTGAGAAGCATGGCGCAGACCACCGAGCAGATAGCCATCAGCGAGCCGACGGAAAGATCGATGCCGCCGGTCAGGATCACCGCCGTCATGCCGGTGGCGATGAGACCGGTGGTCGACACCTGGCGCAGCACGTCGAGCAGATTGCCGTAGGACAGGAAGATGTTGTTGCCCTTGGAACTGATCGGCGAGCCGAACACGCCGATCAGGAAGATGGCGATCAGCCCCCAGTAGAGCTTGGTGCGGGAGAGAAGGCTGATTAGGTTCATGCGGCAGGTCTCGTGGTACGTCGCGGCGCGGCAAGCCGCATGATCGCTTCCTCGCTGGCTTCGGCGCGGGACAGGATTCCGCGCTGGCGGCCCTCCGCCATGACCAGGATGCGGTCGGCCAGATGCAGGAGCTCGGGCAGTTCCGAGCTGATCACGGCGATCGCCAGCCCGTCGCCGGCGAGCTTGAAGATCAGATCGTAGATTTCGCGCTTGGCACCGACATCGATGCCGCGCGTCGGCTCGTCGAGCAGAAGCACGCGCGGCCGCGTCGCCAACCATTTGCCGATCACCACCTTCTGCTGGTTGCCGCCCGAAAGCGTGCCGGCGGCCTGCTCGATGCTTTCGCAGCGTATGCCAAGCGCGCCAACCGCCTCTCGCGCCAGGCCTTGTTCGCCCGAGCGCGAGCGCAGGCCGAAGCGGGCCAACGCGCCGACCAGCGGCAGCGCGACATTGTCGGTGATCGAGGCCTTGAGATGCAGGCCTTGCGTCTTGCGGTCCTCGGTCACCAGGGCGATGCCGAGCCGGCGCGCCTCGCGCGGCGAGCCGATCTCGACCGGCACGCCGTCGAGCTTGATCTCGCCGCCGGTGCGGCCTTCGCTGGAGCCGAAGATCGCCTCCAGGATTTCGGTGCGGCCGGACCCAAGCAGCCCGCCTATGCCGAGGATCTCGCCGGCCGCAAGGTCGAAGCCGACGCCGTCGATCACCCTGCGCCAGCCATGCCGGTCGGGCTTGGACAGCGACAGGTTCCTGACCGACAGCACCGCCTTGCCGCCGCTGCCGCGCTCGTGATCGGAGGACGCCAGAAGGTCGCGCCCGACCATGGCCGAGATGATGGCGTCTTCGTTCAGTGCCGCCATGTCCTGCGTCAACACATGGCGCCCGTCGCGCAGCACCGTCACCCGACTTGCCAGATGCATGACCTCGTCGATGCGGTGCGAGATGTAGACGATCGCTACGCCGCTCGCGGCGAGCTGGCGGATGATGCGGAACAGCCGCTCGCACTCGGCCGGCGACAGCGCCGAGGTCGGCTCGTCCATGATCAGGATGCGCGCCGATTTCGACAGCGCCTTGGCGATCTCCACCAGCTGCTGCTCGCCGACCCTCAGCGTGCCGACGCGCGCTTCCGGATCGAGTTCGATGCCGAGACGCTGCAGCAGCGCTTTTGCCGCGCGGCTGCTCGCCTTGCGGTCGACGACCAGCCCGGCGATCAGCTTTTCGCGGCCGAGGAAGATGTTGTCGGCGACGCTGAGCTCGGGGACGAGGTTGAGCTCCTGGTGGATGATGGCGATGCCGGCGTCCTCGGCGTCGCGCACACCGGTGAAATGAACCGTCTGCCCATCGAGGGCAACAGTGCCTTCGTAATCCGTGTAGACGCCCGAGAGGATCTTCATCAGCGTCGACTTGCCGGCGCCGTTCTCGCCCATCAGCGCATGCACCTCGCCGGGCCTGAGGTCGAGGTTCACATCGGACAGCGCGGTGATGCCGCCAAATCGCTTGGAAATGCCCGTCGCGCCCAGGACGACGGCTGGACCGTCGGCCGCCTTGTTTTCCGTCGTGATGGGGCCAGCGCGCTGCATGGCAAAGGACGGCCTCCCTCCGTCGTCTTCGATTGACCGACGCTAATCTAAACGTTTCGAATGTGTCAAGCGCCTATCTGGCTGCTGAGGATTGATGCAATTCAATTCTTGCGAAAAATGCCGGGTTTACGTAGGTTTAGCCAAATAAGGGTGGCTAAACGTTTCGAAAATGACGGCGTCAGGACGGAAAAAACAGCGGAAATCCACGGCGCCGACCATGCTGCACGTAGCCGAGGCGGCGCGTGTGTCGGTCGCCACAGTGTCCGCATTGCTCAACGGCACGGCAACCGTCAGCCCCGAGCTGACCCAGCGCATCGAGCAGGCGATCCGCGATATCGGCTATAAGCGCAATGCCATCGCCCGCAGCCTGAAGGTGGGCACTACGCGCACCGTCGGCCTCACCGTGCCGCACATCACCAACCCGTTCTTCACCGATGTCGTCTCGGTCATCCAGCAGGCTTTCGACCGCGCCGGCTATGCCGTCATGCTGTGCTGCACGGACGAGGACCTGAACACCCAGGACGAGCAGATCCGGCTTTTGCTCGACCGCATGGTCGACGGGCTGATCGTGGCGCGCGTCGGCGACGGCGGCATTCTGAAAGGCATCGTCGAGGACGCCAATGTGCCGGTGGTGCTGCTCGACCGCCTCTGCGAAGGCGTCGACACCGACGCGGTGGTGCTGGACAACCAGCGCGCCGTGTTCGACGCCGTCACCTATCTGATCCATCTTGGCCACCGGCGCATCGGCTACATCACCGGCACATCCGACATATCCCCCATGCATGACCGCATGATCGGCTACCGCGAGGCGCTGCAGGCGGCCGGCCTGCCGGTGACGGAGGAGCTCATACGCTCCGGCAATTTCCACGAGATCGACGGCTACAACGCGACCATGCAGCTCTTGTCACTGCACGACCGGCCGACCGCGATCTTCTCGGCCAACAATCCGATGGTGATCGGCACCATGAAGGCGATCCGCGATATCGGCCTCAGCTGCCCCGAGGACATTTCGGTCGCCTGTTTCGACGATTTTCCCTGGTCGGACGTGTTCGTGCCGCAGCTGACCACGGTGGCGCAGCCGGTGCAGGCGATCGGCGAGCAGGCGGCGAACCTCCTGCTCGACCGGCTGGCCGGCAACCGCGACGCGCCGCCGAGAAAGCTCGTGCTGAAGGGCCGGCTGATGATCCGCAATTCCTGCCGGCCGCTCGGCCCGGTCGCGCAGAGCGTCAGCGCGTAGGCAAGAAGGAACTCTCGCCAAGCAGCTGCAGCCTGGAGAAGATGTGCTTGCCGCCGGCGATCACTTGCGTGCCCTGGCTGACCACCGTTTTCGGATCGGCCTTGAGCACCCTGCCGCCGGCCTCCTCGACCAGCAGCATGCCGGCGAGACAGTCCCAGGGATTCATGTGCTCCTCGATATAGCCGAGCAGCCTGCCGGAAGCAGCATAAGCAAGCATCAGCGCGCCCGAGGCATTGCGGTAGAAGACGCCGCCCTCGGCCATGATCAGGCTGATGAGAATGACGACATTCTTGGTCGAGGCGCGGTTGGAAAGGCCGGTGCCGACGGCGCCCTCGGACAGCGAGGCCGCATCGCTGGCCTTGATCGGCTTGCCGTTGAGGAAGGCGCCGCCGCCCAGGCGACCGTAGAACGTCTCGCCAGTCGAGGGTTCGTGGATGACCCCGACAATCGTCTCACCATTCCTGGCGCAGGCGATCACCACGCACCAGGCGGGAATGCCGCGCACGAAATTGGCCGTGCCGTCGATCGGATCGATCACCCAGACATGACCGGTTGTTCCGGTGACCGCCGCATGCTCCTCGCCGACGATGCCGTCTTGCGGATAGGCCTCGGCGATCGCCGCGCGGATGAACAGCTCGACCTCGCGGTCGCCCTCGGAAACCAGGTCCTGATGGCCCTTGCTCTCAACGGCCAGATTGTCGAGGTCGCGAAAATATTTGAGCCCCAGCTCGCCGGCGCGCCGCGCCAGGTCGATGGCGAAATGCATGCGGTCATCGAGGTCGTGAGTCACAGCCAGCGCTCGCGTTCGAGGAGGGCCCTTAGCAGACGAGCATATCAGAAGCCATGGCGCCGTCAGGCCGCCTTCGACATCGATTTGTGCACGTCGGCGAGGATCTCGAAGGACCGGACGCGCGCTGCGTGGTCGAAGCACTGTGCGGTTACCATCAATTCGTCGGCGCCAGTGCGGCGTATGAAGGCGTCGATGCCCTGGCGCACCGTTTCCGGCGAGCCGACGACGGCGCAGGACAGCGCCTGGGCGAGCATGGTCTTCGCGACGGAATCGAGATCGCGGTCGTAATTCTCGACCGGCGGCGGCAACTGGCCGGGCCGGCCGCTGCGCAGATTGACGAAGGCCTGCTGCAGCGAACTGAACAGCAGCCTCGCCTCGGCATCCGTGGGTGCTGCAAAGACATTCAGGCCGAGCATGACATAGGGCTTTTCGAGCTCGGCCGACGGCTGGAAGCGCGTGCGATAAACCTCCAGCGCATGGTCGAGCTCGGCCGGCGCGAAATGCGAGGCGAAGGCGTAGGGCAGGCCGAGAAGCGCGGCGAGCTGCGCGCCATAGAGGCTGGAGCCGAGAATCCAGACCGGCACGGTCTGGCCCTCGCCCGGAACGGCGCGGATGCGCTGGCCTTCCTCGGCCGGCTGGAAATAGCCCATCAGCTCGACCACGTCCTGCGGGAAATTGTCGGCGCTTTCGAGGTTGCGGCGCAGCGCCCGCGCGGTCAGCATGTCGGTGCCTGGCGCGCGGCCGAGGCCGAGGTCGATGCGGCCGGGGAAAAGAGCGGCCAGCGTGCCGAACTGCTCGGCGATCACCAGCGGCGCATGGTTGGGCAGCATGATGCCGCCGGCGCCGACGCGGATCGTCTTGGTGCCGCCGGCGACATGCGCGATCACGACGGATGTTGCGGCGCTGGCAATGCCCGGCATGTTGTGGTGTTCGGCGAGCCAATAGCGCCGGTAGCCCAGGCGCTCGGCATGGCGGGCGAGGTCGAGCGAATTGGCAAGCGACTGCGAGGCGGTGCTGCCTTGCGTGATCGGCGACAGGTCGAGAACCGAAAGGTCCGTCATGGGTCAGGTCTCCACGATGCGTTTTTCCCGCAGCCTCGTCGCGAAGGCGGCGCGGTCGGGAATGACGATGGCGAGCTGGTCCTCCAGCACGTCGGCGAGTTCGGCAGCCGTCGCGATCTCGCGCTGCTCGCTGCGGCCGCCGGCATGATGCGTCGACAGCCGGTTGTTGCGCAGCGCATAGCGCCGGTCGGGCAAGGCGAGCGCGGCGACCAGCGTCGACAGGAAATGCGAGCTTGGATGAGTCGAGAGGAAATGGCTGGCGACCCGGTAGTCGACCTCATAGGCCTCGCTCATGTCGAAGCGATAGAGCGTGCGCCAATCACCGCCGATCTCGGCCTGCAGGCGGAATTGTCCGCCGGTCTCGACAAGGCGGAAGGTTTCGTGCGGCGTCTGCTGCTCCAGCCCGGGTTGCAAAAGCAGCGGCGCCGTCAGCGTCAAGCCGCCGAAGCCGACATCGGCAATGTAAGTACTGCCGCCAAGTTCGATGCGAAGCAGCATATGGCTGCGCGCGGTGACGGCGTCATCCGGCTGGCCCCAGAGCACGCGCGCGGCAAGTCCGGTGACGGTGAAGCCCAGCGCGTCGAGCGCATGCATGAAGATCAGATTGTGCTCGAAGCAATAGCCGCCGCGGCCCTGGCGAAAAATCTTGTCCTGCAGCGAAGCCACGTCGAGGCCGACCGAAACGCCCATCAAGGCGTCGATGTTCTCGAACGGGATCGCCCGCGGGTGCGCGGCGTGCAGCGCCTGGAGCGCGGCGAGCGAAGCGTGGGCCGGTCCGCCATAACCGATGCGGGCAAAATAGCCATCGAGATCGAAATCGCTCATTCGGGAGACAGGTCCGGCTTGACCGGTCCGATATAGGCACTGGTCACCGGTGCCGCAAACGATGGCAGAGGTTTGAGATTGGGCCAGCCTCAGGCCGCGTGATTGTGGTTGTTCTCGGCCGGCTCGTCGTCAACGACGGTCGTGTGCTGCGCCGCCAGGAAATTGCCGACCGGGGTCAGGCTTTCGAAATGGTCGCAAAAAACCTTGATGACGACCAGCAGCGGCACCGCCATTAGCGCGCCGACGAAGCCCCACAGCCAGGACCAGAAGGCGATGGCGATGAAGATCGCCACCGCATTGATCTCCAGACGCCGCCCGACCACCATGGGGGTCACGAACTGGCCTTCGACGATGTCGCACAAAACCACGAAGGCCGGCGCCAGCAGCGCATAGGCGATCGTGTCGAAGCTGATCAGCGCGATGATCGCGACGATCAGGACGGTCATCAGCGCGCCGACATAGGGCAGGAAATTGAGCAATGCCGCCATCGCCCCCCAGACCAGTGGATTGGGCATGCCGAGCGCCCACAGGCCCAGCCCGATCACCGTGCCGAGACTGACATTGATGACGGAGACCGTGAGCAGATAGTGCGAAATCTCGCGCTCAACGTCATAGACGATGCGCAGCGCCCGCTTTTTCTGGCTCATGCTGGTGAAGGACTGGACGATTTTCTCATAGAACAGCGTGCCGGAGGCGAGCAGGAACAGCGACAGCACGAAGACGATGGTGATGGAGGTGCCGGCTTCCAGAATGTTGCTCGCCGCCGAGGACAGGATCCCGGACGGCGCCACCGCCACCCGCTGCACGCCCGGCTCCTGCGACGTCTCGGCCAGCCCCTCCAATTGATGCGCGAGATCCATCATCCGTTCGAGGGGTCGCCGGAACGGCGCCAGCCGTTCCGTCAGCTGTTGGCCGATCGAATAGGAGTTGTTGATGAGCTCGATGACCGGACCGCTGAGCAGATAGCCCGCGGCGGCGAAGATGAAGATCGACAGCAGCACCAGCAGCGTCGCCGAAATAACCTCCGAGATACCGCGCTTGCGCAGGAAACGCACGATAGGCGTCAAGGTCAGCGCCAGCAGGAAGGCCAGCACTACCGGCATGAAGAAGGCACGGGCGAAATAGAGCGCCGCGGTGGTCATCAGAATGAAGATCCCGATCACCAGCGACCGCATCAGGCGCATGTCCGCCCGCGCCTCGGCGCGCGTGTCAGGGCTTTCGGCAACCCTCGCGCCGGAAGCGATCGGTTCGGCTTTCATCGGTTCCCCTCAGGCACCGCGACCGGTGCAATCGACGGGGAAACGTGCTTGCCGCGCCAAGGTTCCGTTAGCCGGTGGTCGTGGACGCCCTTGGTGTGCAGCCGCTCAGGCGGCCGGCGCCGGCGCGGCGGATGCCCCCTTAGCGGTCTCCTTGCGCACGATCGGCGCCACCTTGGTGCCGTAGAGCTCGATCGCCTTCATGATCTTGGCGTGCGGCATGGTGCCGATCGCCATCTGCAGCAGGAAGCGGTCATTGCCGAAGATCTTGTGCTGGGCGACGATCTTTTCCGCCACCGCTTCAGGATTGCCGACGAACAGCGCGCCGTTCGGCCCGCGCGCCTGGTCGAAATGGGCGCGCGAGGTCGGACCCCAGCCGCGCTCGCGGCCGATGCGGTTCATCACTTCGGCCTGCGGGCCGTAGAAATCGTCGGCCGCCTGCTCGATCGTTCCGGCGATGAAGCCATGCACGTTGATGCTGGTGGCAAGCGAGGCCGGATCGGTGCCGGCGCGCTTTGCCGCCTCGCGGTAGATCTGGAACAGCGGCGCGAAACGGGCCGGCTCGCCGCCGATGATGGCAAGCGCCAGCGGCAGGCCGAGCACGCCGGCGCGGGCGGCCGATTGCGGCGTGCCGCCGATGGCGATCCAGATCGGCAGCTTCTCCTGCAACGGACGCGGATAGACGCCGCGGCCGTTGATCGGCGCTCGCAGCCTACCCTGCCACGTCACCTTCACCTGGTCGCGGATGGCCAAAAGCAGGTCGAGCTTTTCGGCGAAGAGTTCGTCATAGTCCTCGAAGTTATAGCCGAACAGCGGGAAGGATTCGATGAAGGAGCCGCGCCCGGCCATGATCTCGGCGCGGCCGCCGGACAGAAGATCGAGTGTCGCGAATTGCTGGAAGACGCGCACCGGATCGTCGGAGGAGAGCACGGTGACCGCGCTGGTGAGCTTGATGCGCTTCGTGCGCTCTGCCGCCGCGGCCAGCGCCACCACAGGCGCCGAGGCCGCGTAGTCGGGGCGGTGATGCTCGCCGAGGCCGAACACGTCGAGCCCGACCTGGTCGGCCAGCTCGATTTCCTCGATGAGATTGCGCAGCCGCTCATGCGGGCCGATGGCGCCGGGGCCGGACTCCGGGCTGACATCGGCGAAAGTATAAAGACCGAGTTCCATCTGGTTGCGTCCTAAAGGGCGTTCGTGTGGATGTTGCTTGTCGGCGCTAGAGGTAACGATCCGCCCTGCCAGCCGCCAGACGCGCGATCTGTGAACAGTGCATCGCCCCATCGCCATGCCGTATCTCTGCGGCAACAAGCCCGGATTTTTCATGGCTGGCATACCGTTTTGGCGCTTGAACTCGCCGCTTTCGCGCGTATGTAAGCCTCGCAAATAGACTGCAGGGAAGTGCACTTGGCTATCTACAGGGAAAAAGACATTTTCGAGCGGCGCAACGCCGCGAACGAGGCAAAGAAGGCGCTGCTCGAGCGCTTCAAGGCAAGACCGGCGGCGGATGATCCGGCCGTGCTCGCCCGCCAGGCCGAACGCAAGGCAATCCTCGAGGCCCGCGCCATCCGCGAGGCTGAAAAGGCAAGACTGAAGCAGGAAAAGCTGGCGCGTGAAGCGGCCGAGAAGGCCGAGCGCGAGGCGATTGCCGAAGCGGCGCGTCTTGCGGCTGAAGCCGCGGCGGCCGAAGAGGCCAGGCGCCGCGAGGCCGAGGAAGCCGAGCGCATCGCGATCGAGCTCGCCGAGGAAGCGGCGCGCAAGGCCAAGCGTGACGCACGCTACGCCGCCCGCAAGGCGCGCGTCGGCAGAACGCCTCCGGGCTTCTCCGCCCGCTAAAGCAATTCCAGGAAAAGTGCGTAGCGGTTTTCCGTTCGGAATTGCGCAAAACCAAGACGTAGAGCGGTTCGGCGTGTGAACGTTGAACCGCTCTAAGTTCCGGTTCGTCGGAAAATAAGGTCAGGGTCGCCGAAAGCGGCCCTGAACGTGTTTGTGCCTGGAATTGTTCAGGCTACCAGTTTGAGACCGACGATGCCGCAAACGATCAGGCCGATACAGGCGAGCCGCACCGCGGTCGCCGGTTCGCCGAGCAGCCAGATGCCGAGCAGCGCCGTGCCGACGGTACCGATGCCGGTCCACACCGCATAGGCGGTGCCGACGGGCAGCGTCTTCAGCGCCAGGCCGAGCAGGCCGAGGCTGACGATCATCGAGGCGATGGTGAGAAGGGTCGGCAGCGGCTTGGAGAAGCCGTCGGTGTATTTGAGGCCGATCGCCCAGCCGATCTCGAACAGGCCGGCGAAGAAAAGAAAGATCCAGGACATCTAAAGCGCTCCGTCATTCCAGCATCGGTTGAGATGCTGGGTGTGGCGGGTCGTCCCGGCCGGTTCTCGGGGAAGCGAGGTCGTCCTCGCCGCTTGGATATAGGGTGCCCCTGTTTCCCGATCAACAAAACACCGGCAGCACGGCCATGCTGCCGGTTCAAGCGAGGATCGAGCGAGGCCGACCGAATCCGGCCGCTTACTTTTCCTTGATGCGCATCGCCTTGACCGGCGGCGCCTTCGGAGCCGGGGCCGCGGCGGGCTTCTTGGCATCCTTCTTCGGCTTGCGGGGTTCCTTGCCCGCCTTCATCGCACCTTTTGCCATGATTCGCTCCTCCGGTTTGTGGGCAATCCAAGTGAAACAAGAGAAATGCCGGACTGCAAGAGGCTGTGCCGCTTTGCGAAGCCGGCCGGCCGGCTGTCAACCGGTTTCCCCACGCTAGCCGGCTCAAGCGCATAGCTATTGCTTGAACTTCCGATTGCCTGGCGCATTGTCTGTGGAGTTTCAGTGTCCCCTGGGGCGCGTCGGGAGATCGGATGGCAGGACATAGCGGATCGAGACGGGTGATCTACGCCGCGCTCGCCGGCAACCTGGCGATCGCGCTCACCAAATTCGCGGCGGCAGCCTTCACCGGTTCGTCCGCCATGCTGTCGGAAGGCGTGCATTCGCTAGTCGACACCGGCAACGGCACGCTGCTCCTCTACGGCATGCATCGCGCCGCGCGGCCGCCCGACCGCACGCATCCGCTCGGCCACGGACGCGAGCTCTATTTCTGGAGCTTCATCGTGGCACTTCTGGTGTTCGCGCTTGGCGCCGGCGTGTCCTTCTACGAGGGTGTCATCCACATCATGGCGCCCGAACCGGTCGTCAACGTCAAGGTCAACTACATCGTGCTTGGCCTCTCCTTCCTCTTCGAGGGCAGCTCATGGCTGGTCGCGCTGAAGGAGTTTCGGCAGCAGAAGGGCAAGCAGGGCTGGTTCCAGGCGGTGCGCCGCAGCAAGGACCCCAGCGTCTATACGGTGCTGTTCGAGGACAGCGCCGCGCTGCTTGGGCTCGTCGTCGCCTTCGCCGGCATCCTGTCCGCCGAACTTCTCGAAATCCCGGAGCTCGACGGCGTCGGCTCGATCGGCATTTCAATCATCCTCGGGGCGACCGCGGTCTTCCTGGCGCGCGAGAGCAAGGGGCTGCTCATGGGCGAGCCCGCCTCCCTGGACGTGCAGCGCCAGGTCCTGGCGATCGCCCAGGATGATCCGGCGGTGCAGCGGGCGAACGGCATATTGAGCGTCCATATCGGCCCCGAGGAGATCGTCGCGGGCTTGAGCATCGAATTCGAGGATCATCTCACCGCGCCCGAGATCGAAGCCTGCGTCGAGCGCCTGGAAGCAAGGCTCAAGAAGGAAATGCCGCAAATCTCGAGGCTGTTCGTCAAGCCGCAGGCCACTGGCACATGGGAGCAGCGGCGCAAGGCCATGGCCGAGGCTTCGGACGAGAGTTAGGTTGAACGAAGCGAAGTTCGTGAGGAGAACGGCCAATGAAGATCGACGGCGGATGCCATTGCGGCGCGATCACCTATGAGGCGGAGGTCGATCCCGAGAAGACCTCGATCTGCCATTGCACGGATTGCCAGCAACTGACGGGAACAGCCTTTCGCGTGACCGTGGGGGCGTCAGAAGAGCATTACCGGATTACCAAGGGCACGCCGAAGGTCTATATCAAGACCGGATCCAGCGGCGCCAAGCGCGCGCAGGCCTTTTGCGGCGAATGCGGATCGCATCTCTATGCCACCTCGGTTGGCGATGGACCGAAAATCTATGGCATCAGGGTGGGCACAGCGCGCCAGCGCGAGGATCTCGTTCCGAGAAGACAGGTCTGGCACCGCTCGGCGCTGCATTGGCTGCCGGAATTCGAAGGCATGACGACGATCGAGGAGCAGTAGGGCCACATAGCGGGCGGGCTGCCCTCAGAGCTCGGGATTTTAGGAAATGCCCGCCGTCGCTTATGGCCGCCTTGCGCGCTCACATGCGCTCGATCGACACCCTCACCAAGTGAAGGACCGCCCCTTCACCCCAAGAGTGTCTTCGTCCTTTTGCTGCCGCCGAGCTTGCGCCAATTGTTGAAGCGGTGCGTGGCGGCGGCGAAGGAGATCTTCATCTGCTGGGCGACGGTGTAGCGCGACTTGCCCTCGTCGAACATGCGGTAGCAGCACTCGACGCCTTCCTCGGTGAGCTTGCCGTCCGGCGTCTTGTTGTGCGGATTGGCGGGATCGAACTTTTCGATCTGCTGCTCGACCAGACCCTTGAGGCGCTGCAGGTCGGCCTCGATGCTGGCGATGAGATCGAGAACGGGCTTGGCATCGAATGCGTGCGGAGGCTTCTTGTCCGTCATTCGTTGGTCTCCTTCAATTTCGGCTGATGCTGCCCATATAGGCAAACATTCGGCAATAATGAAGGGCGGCCCGGACGCGCTGGATCAACCATTCGCGAGCGCATCGACGGCACTGGCGATTGACGCCCGGCAGCCAAGATCCTAGTTTAGAACGATTCTAAACTAGAGTGATCCCATCATGCTTTCCCGTGTTTTCGGCTTCGGCCGCCGTTCCTTCGATTCGCTGTCGGAGCAGGAGATCCTGGCGCTGGCGATCTCTTCCGAGGAGGATGACGGGCGCATCTACCGCGCCTATGCCGATGGCCTGGCGGAAGACTTTCCGCGATCGGCAAAAGTGTTCGAGGCGATGGCCGAGGAGGAGGATGGCCACCGCGATTCGCTCATCGAGCTTTACCGCAAGCGCTTCGGCGAGCGCATCCCGCTGATCCGGCGCGAGCACGTCAAAGGCTATTTCGAGCGCAAGCCCGACTGGCTGGTGAAGCCGCTCGGCATCGAGCACGTGCGGCGGCAGGCCGAGGAAATGGAGCGGCAGGCCTATCGCTTCTATGTCGAGGCGGCCAAGCGCACTACCGACGCCTCGACGCGAAAGTTGCTCGACGATCTCGCCGTGGCCGAGCAAGGCCATGAGAGCTCGGCGCATGAACTGGAGCAGGAGCATGTGCCGGGCACCGTCAAGGTGGAGGAGGCGACGGCCGAGCAGCGCCAGTTCATCCTCACTTATGTGCAGCCCGGGCTGGCCGGGCTGATGGACGGGTCGGTGTCGACGCTGGCGCCGATCTTCGCCGCCGCCTTCGCCACCCATGCGACATTCCAGACTTTCCTCGTCGGCCTCGCCGCCTCGATCGGCGCCGGCATCTCGATGGGCTTCACCGAAGTTGCCTCCGACGACGGCAAGCTGTCCGGCCGCGGCTCGCCGGTGAAGCGCGGGCTGACCGTCGGCATCATGACGACGCTGGGCGGGCTCGGCCACGCGCTGCCCTATCTCATTCCCTACTTCTGGACGGCGACGATCGTCGCGGCGATCGTGGTGTTCTTCGAGCTCTGGGCGATCGCCTTCATCCAGAACCGCTACATGCAGACGCCCTTCTGGCGCGCCGCCTTCCAGGTGGTACTGGGCGGCGCGCTGGTCTTCGGGGCGGGCGTGCTGATCGGGAATGCTTAGCGCCAGCGCTCTCCTTCTCCCCTTGCGGGAGAAGGTGGATCGGCGCGATAGCGCCGAGAGACGGATGAGGGGTGTTCCAGCGGAGTGAGAGGCTGGCAAACTTACCGTCTCCTCCGGCGGCGCCAAGCTGGAGCACCCCTCATCCGTTCGAGCTTCGCTCGGCCACCTTCTTCCACAAAGGAGAAGGGAGAGCCGCGCTTCACCCATTCACCGCCCTACTATCCGCCGGCGCTTCCGCCCTTTCCGTCAGCCCGTAGTCGCGCACCACATGGGCGATGCGCAGACGATAGCCGGCAAAGATGCCGCCGCGGCCGGCCTGCTGCGCCTGGCGGTGCTCCCCGGTGTTGCGCCAGGCTTTCACCGCTTCCTCGTCGCGCCAGAAGGACAGCGACAGCACGCGCTTCGGATCGGTCAGGCTCTGGAAGCGCTCGACCGAGATGAAGCCATCGATGCTCTCGAGCAGCGGCTTGAGTTCGGCGGCGATGCCGAGATAGGCATCGCGCTTCCCTTCCGCCGGCTCAACCTCGAAGATGACAGCGATCATGCCTCTATTCCTTCCTTGACGGTCATGTCGGTGCGAAAGAGCTGCCTTGGACCATGCGGGCCGGACACCAGCTTCAGGAAGACACGGTCCTCCTTGAGGATGAATTTCTCGCGCCTGGCGAATTCGTAGTTTGCCTTGCCGACCGGGTCGGCGGCAAGCCGGGCGCGATAGGCTTCATAGGCCGCGAGGCTCTCGATGTTGTAGGCGGCGTAGGCAGTGGTGGCCGAGCCTTCATGCGGCGCGTAGTAGCCGATCAGCTCGGCGCCGCAGCGCGGAATGGCTTGGCCCCAAGCGCGCGCATATTGCTCGAAGGCCGCCTTGCCGAACGGGTCGATCTCGTAACGGATGAAGCAGGTTATGGTCATGTCGGTCTCCTGGCCGGTTGGGTTCCGCCATCGATGCTTCGACCGTGATCGAAGCATCGCTTGCGCCTCTGTGCTAGGCATCCTCCTGTCAGGAGTGTTTGCCCGGACTGCTTGAGATGGCGCCAGAATAATGCTTTCCTGACGAGAATGCTTCGATGAGGATCGAACCATGCGTGAAGGACCCGATATCGCCCGCATTGCCAGCCTGGTCGGCGACCCTGCCCGCGCCAATATGCTGAACGCGCTGATGGGCGGCACGGCGCTGACAGCGTCGGAACTGGCGCTGGAAGCCGGCGTGTCGCTGCCCACCGCTTCCTCGCATCTGTCGAAGCTGATGGATGGCGGGCTGCTGACCTTGGCGAGCCAGGGTCGCCATCGCTATTACGGGCTCGCCAGCGCGCAGGTGGCCGGCATGATCGAAGCGATCATCGGCGTCGCCGAGGCGGTCGGTCCGAAACGGGTGCGCCCCGGTCCGCGCGATGCGGCCATGCGCGTGGCGCGGGTCTGCTACGACCATCTCGCCGGCGAGCAGGCGGTGGCGATGCTAGACCGGCTGTTCGACAGGAAGCTTTTGCTGCGCGAGGGCAATGAGATCAGGCTCACGTCATCCGGCGCCTCGCATTTTTCCGCGCTCGGCATCGAGACCCAAGCCAAGGCGCGGCGGCCGGTGTGCCGCGCCTGCCTCGACTGGAGCGTGCGCCGATCGCATCTCGCCGGCATGCTTGGCGCCGCCATCCTCGACAAGATCATCGCCGAAAACTGGGCGCGACGCGAAAAGGACAGCCGCGCCGTGGTGTTCTCGCCGAAGGGAAGGCAGGCGTTCGAGAGGGTGTTTCTCTCCTAGGCGGCCAATCTCTTTGTGCTGGCGGGACAGCACGGCAGCTTGGTGCATGCATTGTCCAATGTAGCACTGGTCGACCCCCACTCCGTATCGGCTTCGCCGAGCCTCCTCCCCCGATTGAACGGGGTAGAGGAAAGGCGCCAAGTTTTTTGCCGTCAACGCTCGTCCAGTGCTCGCTTCCTTTCCCTCCGGAGGGGGGAAAGGTGGCGCTGCGAAGCAGCGACGGATTGGGGAAACACGTGGCAATCAAGCATCGGCCTGATCAGTCACGCCAGTCACAGAAGATACCTTGCATAGCGTAGACAAATTGGGGAGATGTCCGCAGGACAGGAGGGGGCGCGAAGGATCGCGACGTTCGTTGCGCCAGCTAACTCCGCTTCAACGCCTTCCCCAGTTTGAAGAACTCCTTCCACGGATCGGCCTTCTTCAACTGTGACAGCGTCGTCTTATCGCCAAGCGGGAACGCGTTCGGCGCGAGGCCCTTCTCGATCTCCGGCCAGGTCACCGGCATCGATATCGTGGCACCCTTCTTGGCGCGCGAGGAATAGGGCGCGACCGTGGTCGCGCCGCGGCCGTTGCGCAAATAGTCGACGAAGATCTTGCCCGTGCGCGCCTTCTTCGACAGCGTCGCGGTGTATCGCTCGGGCGCCGCCTGCTCCAGCGCGCGGGCGAAATCATGGGCAAAATCCTTGACCTCGTCCCACTCCGCCGAGGGTTTCAGCGGCACCAGCACGTGATAGCCTTTGCCGCCGGAGGTCTTGACCAGGTTGGGCAGCGACAATTCGTCGAGCTGCTTGTGGATGTCGAGCGCGGCTTCGCGCACGCGGCTGACGTCGATGCCTTCGTCCGGATCGAGGTCGAAGATGATCTGGTCCGGCTTTTCCAGCTCATCGATCGTCGAGCCCCAGATGTGGACCTCGACCACCCCGTACTGGACCAGTGCCGCAAGCCCGTCGAAATCCTTGATGTAGAGGATCTCCTCGCCATCGGTCGGATCCTTCATCCTGGCGATCTTGTCGCTCATGCCTGGCGATGCGTGTTTCTGGAAGAAACGCTGGCCATGAATGCCGTCCGGCGCCCGCACCAGGCTTAACGGCCGGTTGACGACGAATTCCTCCATGCGCGGCCAGACCAGCGCATAGTGATCGAGCAGGTCCCGTTTCGAAATCTTCTCGTCGGGCCATAGCAGCTTGTCGGGATGCGAGAGTTTTATCGAGGTCTTGGCCGTTCCGGCCGATTTTGGCGCGGTCTTACCACTTGCCGCTTTCACTTCGCTCTCGGCCTTGCCGGCTTGCTTCGGCTGTTCCTGCACAACTTCCTCCGCCGGCTTGTCCTCGCGCAATCCCTGGAACGAGGCGTGGCGGATTATACGGTCGGATGTCCAGCTGCGGAACTCCACCTCGCCGACAAGTTCGGGCTTGACGAAGGTGAGGCCCTTGCCCTTGGGCACGGCGGCCGAGAAGGGCGATGTGTCCGTCTCGAGGCTGTCGAGCTTGTTTTTCAAATCCGTCATCACCTTGCCGGAAAAGCCGGTGCCGACGCGGCCGGCATAGTGCAGCTTGCCGCCTTCGTTGAAGCCGACGAGCAGCGAGCGCACGCCCCGCCCCGTCTTGTCCGAGGGCAGATAGCCGCCGATGACGAATTCCTGCCTGAGCGTGCATTTCGACTTGATCCAGGTCAGTCCCCGCCCGCTGCGATACGGCGCGTCGGCGCGCTTCGACACCACGCCTTCCAGGCCCATGCGGCAGACATGTTGCAGCATCACCTTGCCGGGCTCGTGGAAATGATCGCTGAAGCGCAGCGCCGAATCCTCAGGTTGCTTGCCCAACAGTTCAGCCAGCGCCTGTTTGCGCTCGACCAGCGGCTCGCGGCGCAAATCCTCGCTGTCGAGGCGCATCAGGTCGAAGACATAATAGATGAAGCGGTCGGCGCGACGGGCCGACAGATCCGCCTGCAGCATCGGGAAGGACGACACGCCGCTGTCGGCCAGCACCACGACCTCGCCGTCGATGATGGCGTCGCGGCATTTCAATTTGGCCAGTGCCGCGGTGACCGGCCCCTCGAACTTCTCCGTCCAGTCAAGGCCGGCGCGGGTGAGCAGCCTGACCGAGCTGCCTTCGATCTGCGCCTGCATGCGGTAGCCGTCGAACTTCACTTCGTGCAGCCAGTCGTCGCCGGACGGCGCGCTCTTCTCCAGCGTGGCCAATTGCGGTTCGATGAATTCGAGGCGCCTGGCCTGCCCGGCCTTGGTTTTGGCCGGCCTGTTCGACTGCCAGACCTTCGGCTTCTCGCCCTTGGCGGTCTTGCCCTCGCCGATCTCCTCGATGGTCAGTCCGGACTTCACCGATTTCGGATCCTCCTCGAGAATATCCCCGCCCGGCCGGGCGGCGGCATCGCTGGACTTGATCAACAGCCAGTTGTCGCGCTTCTCGCCGGGGCGGGGCTTCAGCCTGACCAGGTGCCAGCGGCCGTTGAGCTTGTGGCCTTCGAGTTCGAAGTCGATATGGCCCTTCTTCATGCCCTTGGCCGGATCGCCATCCGGCGTCCATCTGCCTTCGTCCCAGACCAGGACCGAACCGCCGCCATATTGACCCTTCGGAATGGTGCCTTCGAAGGAGGCGTAGTCGATCGGATGATCCTCGACATGCACGGCCAGCCGCTTTTCATGCGGATCGAGGCTCGGGCCCCTCGTCACCGCCCAGCTCCATAGGACGCCGTCATGCTCGAGGCGGAAATCGTAGTGAAGCCGCGTCGCGGCATGCTTCTGGACGACGAAGATGCCGCCGCCCTGCTTGCCGAGCTTCACCTTGCCGGCCGGCTCCGCGGTTTTCTTGAAATCGCGTTTGGCGTGATATTGTTCGAGGCTGGCCATTGCGGGCTCCTACGCGGACTTGCGCTTCGGCGCGGCCTTGGCCTTCGCCCGTTTGGCCGGCGCCTTGGACGAGGCTTTGCCGGCTTTGTCGTCATCTGCGTTGAGGCTCTTCTTCAGCGCGTCGAACAGATTGACGACATTGGACGGCTTCGGCGATGCCTTGGCCTTTGGCGCCTTTCCGCCAGCCTTCTTGGAGCGGACCAGCTCGAGGAGCGATTCCTCGTACCTGTCCCTGAACTTGGCCGGATCGAACTTCGCCTTCTTCTTGTCGATGATATGCTCGGCCAGCTCGACCATCTCGCCGTCCAGCTTTACGGACTGGATATCGGCGAAGACTCCGGACGCATCGCGCACCGTATCGCCATAGCGCAGCGTCGTCAGCAGCATGCCTTTGCCGAACGGCTCGATCACCGCCGGGCGCTCGCGCTGATAAAGCACGATGCGGGCGAGGCCGGCCATCTTCTTCTCGGCAAGGGCATCGCGAATGACGGCGAAAGCCTCCTCCGACACCTTGTCGGCCGGCGAGACGTAATAGGGCGTGTCGAGATAGACTTGGTCGATCGTGGATTTGTCGACGAACCCGTCGAGATCGAGCGTGTGCGAGGACTCGATCTGGACCGCCTCGATATCCTCGTCCTCGATGCGGATGAATTCGTCCTTGCCGATTTCGAAGCCCCTGACCTCCTCATCCTCTTCCAGCGGCTTGCCGCTTTTCTGGTCGACATAGACACGCCGGACCCGGTTGCCTGTCTTGCGGTTGAGGATGTGGAAGGACACCTTTTCGGCGTGGGTGACGACGTTACTCAGTTCGATGGCGCAGGTGACCAGTGAAAGCTTGAGATAACCGCTCCAGGCGGGGCGCGGCGCCATGACGAACTCCTTGAGGCATCGGGACAAACCGAAACGGCCGGAACGCCGCTTCGGTTCCCGGACATGAAGGCCGACGCACGGCGCACCGGCCTTACACGAGCCCTGCTATTCGGCCGCCTGCAGGTTGACCTTGCTTTCGGCGATTTCGGTGAGCTTGCGGTCGGTCGCCTCTTCTTCCTTAAGGTTCTTGGCCAGCACGTTGGCGCAGTCGCTGCGGCCGAGCTGCTTGGCCCAGGCGATCAGCGTGCCATAGCGCGTTATCTCATAATGCTCGACGGCCTGCGCTGAGGCGATCAGCGCCGCATCGAGGACCTCCTTGTCCTCGACATCGCCGCTGACTTCATCGGCCTCTTCGAGGATGCCGTCGATGGCCGGGCAGTTGACGGTCTTGGCCTTCACGCCGTGCAGCTCGAACACCTGCTCGACCCGTTCGATATGACCCTTGGTCTGGGTGAGATGCTTCTCGAAGCCGGCTTTCAGTTGCGGATCGGTCGCCTTGTCGATCATCTTCGGCAGCGATTTCTCGATCTGCTTCTCGGCATAGTAGATGTCGCGCAGCGTGTGGATGAAGAGATCGTCCAGCGTCTTGATGTCTTTCGAAAAGAAGCCCATGGCGGTTTGCCTTTCCTGTTTCGCTTTGTGTGGAAGTTGCGCGGCGCACAGCCGTCAACACGGCGGGGTTCACCCGACCTTGCGGGGTCAACGTCGCCTTTCGTGACAGGTTCCTGGCCGCCCGGGCGCGCGAAGGGAATTTCTTGTCGTCGGGCAAAGATGAAACAGAAGCGCGGCCAAGCGACATTGGAACGAAACATATGTGATGCAAAAGTCACATGGAGCGGAAAGGCGACGAAAGGCACCGAAACACCGCGAATCAGCCGCAATCCGGCCATGATGCAACGACTTTCGGACCAGAAATTAACATCGCGTTCACCGACTATTCACGCCTCGACGCTATGCTCTCGAACAATTCGGACGGGACATCCGAAAGCGGGACAGGGACAGGTAAAATGAACTTCTGGAATCACATCGCCGGCTACGCCGCCGCCATTCGTGAATTCGTCGCGCCGACCTACCGGCCGGAGCGCTACTACATGCGCGGCCCGGGTCCGGCCTGCGCGCGCCGCGGCAACTCGCTGGGCGTCAGCGCGAACTGACATGACCCGCCTGCGCGCCCACCACAGCCGCATCTGCCGGCCGGCCGCCGACCAGCGCGCCACCACTTATCGCGCCGAGCGCCTCGTGCTCGCCGCGGACTAGCGTGCGACAACGCCCCGACTTTGACGCCGCCGCCGGCTGGCTTAGTGTCTGAGCGCACAAGCAGCCGGGGCCGCCATGACCGACCTGCCCGAACGTCCCACCTTGCCGCGCCAGGCCTATGACACCCGCCAGCCGCTGATCGTCTTCGACGGCGTCTGCGTGTTCTGCTCGGGCTTCGTCCGGCTCATCCTCAGGCTCGACCGGGAAAAGCGCTTCCGCTTCGCCACGGCGCAGTCGCCGCTCGGCGAGGCGCTGTTTCGCAGGCATGGCCTGCCGACCGATGATTACGACAGCAACCTCGCCATCATCGGCGGCGCGGCCTTCACCAAGCTCGACAGCTTCGTCGCGGTCATGGCCGCGCTCGGCTGGCCGTGGCGCGCGGCGAAGGCGCTGCTCATCCTGCCGCGGCCGCTGCGCGACTGGCTCTACGACCGCGTCGCCCGGAACCGCTACGCGCTGTTCGGCCGGAAGGACAGTTGCGAGATACCTTCGGCCGAGTTGCGGGAGCGGCTGATCGGCTGACGGCGGGGTGGCCGGGCTGATCGTGCGCTACCGCGGCTGGCTCGAGCCGGCGCATGGTTCGAGCACGGTGGGTTCGCCGGCCGTCTCGCCCAGTTCCCGACAGCCCGAGGCCGTGCACAGCGTCCAGCCTTTCCCGGTGGCGCCGGACGCCGCGAGCACGAGACGCGGCTGGGGTCCGATCCGCGGCACATAGATCCACCAGCCGTCCCGCAGCACCGCGCCCTCGGGCGGCTCCATGCCGGCGCCGGAGCCCTTGACCCGCGCCTGCACCAACTGCAGTCCGGCCGGCGACACTTTCCAATCCTCCTGCCAGCGTATCCGTTCCACCGAATGCGTCCAGGAGAGCGTGAAGGCGGCGACGGCGAGCGTCACCGTCTTGCCGGCGGCGAGGATGCACAGGCTCATGCGGCGCCGGCCGTGGGCATCCGGCGGGCACGCCAGCAGTGCCAGGCGATCCACGCCAGCCCCAGCACCCAGCCGGTCTCGTCGGTGAGCGGCAATGCGGCCACCAGGAGCAGGCCGGCGCAGAAAGCGATCAGGCGCTCCCACAAGGCCATGCGGCGGGCGAGGAAGCCAACGGCTGCGGCGCCCCAGAGCACAATGCCCGTGCAGGCCTTGACGACGATATAGGCGACCTCGACGGGATAGCCGAACGAGGCGGCGATCGGGCCGGCGTCCTGCAGCATCAGCGCCGGCGTGTAGACGGCCATGAACGGCACGACGAACCCGGCAATGGCGAGCTTGGTCGCCTGGATGCCGATTTTCAATCCGCTTTCCTTCGCCATTGGCGCGGCGGCAAAGGCGGCAAGCGCCACCGGCGGTGTGAGATCCGCCATGATGCCGAAATAGAAGACGAACATGTGGCTCACCACCAGCGGCACGCCGAGCGACAGCAGCGCCGGGCCGGCAAGCGAGGAGGTGATGATGTAGTTCGGGATCGTCGGAATGCCCATGCCGAGAACCAGGCAGGTGAGCATGGTCAACACCAGCGACAGGAAGAGATTGTTCTCGCCGATGGAGATGATCCAGCCGATGAAGGTGGAAGCGATACCGGTGAGCGTCAGTGTGCCGATGACGATGCCGACGATGGCGCAGGCGATGCCGACGGGGAGCGCGTTCTTTGCCCCTTCGGCAAGCGAGTCGACGCAGATGCGCAGCGTCTCGCGCCCGCCCTTGAAGGCGAGGCAGGCGACGACGAGCGCCGCGATGACGAGACCCAGCACGTTGACGCCGAAGCGCATGAAGGACGCGGCGGCAAGCCCGAGCGCCAGCCAGAAGACGAAGCGAAAGGCGAGCGGTCCGATCAACGCCGCCAGCGGCGTGCCGAGGATGAGCACGACGGTCAGCGCGAGGCCCATCGTGCCGGCGAAGATCGGCGTGTAGCCGGCAAACAGCAGGTAGACCAGCACGGCGAGCGGCAGCACGAGCGGCCAGTGCTTTCGCACGGCTTCCCACGGATTGGGAAGCTCGGCCTTGGCCATGCCCCGCAGGCCGGCTTTGCCGGCCTCCAGATGCACCTGCCAGAAGCAGGCGCCGAAATAGAGCAGCGCCGGGATGATCGCCGCCTTGACGACCTCGGCGTAAGGGATGTTCAGCGTCTCGGCCATGATGAAGGCGACGGCGCCCATCACCGGCGGCATGATCTGGCCGCCCATCGAGGAGGTCGCCTCGACCGCGCCGGCAAAGGCGGAGCGGAAGCCGAAGCGCTTCATCAGCGGAATGGTGAATTGTCCGCTGGCGACGACGTTGGCGACGCCCGAACCGGAGATGGTGCCCATCAGCGCTGAGGACAGCACGCAGACCTGGGCCGGGCCGCCGCGCCATGACCCGACGAGGCCGAGCGCGAAATCGTTGAACAGCGCGATCATGCCTGCACGTTCGAGGAAGGCGGCGAAGACGACGAAGATGAAGATATAGGCGGCCGAGACATAGACGGGCGTGCCGTATATGCCTTCGGTGCCGTAGGCGAAGGTGTCCACCAGCTGCGCGAAATCATAGCCGCGATGGATGAAGGGCGGCGGCAAATGATTGCCGACGAAGCAATAGGCGAGGAAGATGAAGGCGATGACCGCGAGCGGCAGGCCCATCAGCCGCCGCGCCGCCTCGAAGACCAGCACCACCAGAGCCGAGCCGACGATCAGGTCCGGCGTGGTGAGGAAGCCGGAGCGGCGGATGAGGTCGGCATAGAAGACCCAGTTGTAGAGGCCGGTCGCGAAGCCCAGCACGCCGAGCGTCCAGAATGCGGTTTTCGCGGCCACGCCGGTGGCGCGCAAATTGGCGATCAGGGCGAAACCGAGCAGCAGCAGGAAGCCGACATGCATGGCCCGCACTACCTGGCTGGGCAGGCTGCCATAGGCGGCGATGTAGATCTGGAAGACGGAGAAAGCGACCGCGATGAGGAAGGCCGCCTTGCCGGCGAGGCCTTCGCCGAAGCCGGGCGGCAGGCCTTCGACCTGTTCTTCGGCGGCCGGGGAAAGAACGATCGGGGCCTTGGTCATTGGCGGGTTCCTGGCGGGCAATACCGTCTCGGTTGATGGGAGGGAAACCGCGTATGGCACTCCCCCTCACCCAGCCTCCGCTTCGCTCGGCTGACCTCTCCCCGAGGGGAGAGGAGGCGGTCGGCGTTGGCGCCGGTCTCTTCTCCCGGCGGGGAGAAGGTGGCCGCGAAGCGGCCGGATGAGGGGCTGGCGCTGCGCTAAGCGATAGCCCTTCCTCGATGATGAGGCCTACTTGAGCAGCCCCTTCTCCCTGTAATATTTCTCCGCGCCGGGATGCAGCGCCACCGGCATGCCGTCCAGCGCCTTGGCCGGATCGATCGCCTTGGCGGCGGCATGGGCGGCGGTCAGCTGGTCAAGATGCTCGAACAAGAGCTTGGTCATCTGATAGGCGGTGTCGTCGGAGACGTCGGCGCGGGTGATGAGGAAATTGCCGACCGCGGCGGTCGGGACGTCTTCCGTCTGGCCTTCATAGGTGCCTTTCGGGATGACCACGGACAGATAGGGCGCCCCGATCTTGGCGACCTCCTCGGCCGGCACGGCGACGACGTTGATCGGAACCGAGGTAGCGAGATCGCGGATGGAGGCAACGCCGAGGCCTGCCGACTGCAAGGTGGCGTCGAGCTGGCGGTTCTTGATCAGCTCGACCGACTCGGCGAAGGGCAGGTATTCAACCCGTCCGAGATCCTCGTATTTGAGACCGGCGGCGGCGAAGATAGCGCGCGCGTTGAGCTCGGTGCCGGAGGCGGGTGCGCCGACGGACAGGCTCTTGCCCTTAAGATCGGCGAGCGTCTTGATGCCGGAGTCCTGGCTGGCGACGATCTGGATGTAATTGGGATAGATCGCGGCAATGCCGCGCAATTTGTCGAGCTTGCCCGGGAAGCCGGCCTCGGTGTTGCCTTCGGCCGCCATCTTGACCGAATCGCCGAGCGCAAAGGCGATCTCGCCCTTGCCCTGCTGCAGGAGGTTGAGGTTTTCGACCGAAGCCTTGGTCGCCTGAACCTGCGTGCGCGAGCCCTCGATGCCCTTGCCATAGATTTCGGACAGCGCGACGCCGAGCGGATAGTAGACGCCCGATGTGCCGCCGGTGAGCACATTGATGAACTCTTGCGCCCCGGCCGACACGATGCCGAGACCGAGCGACAGCGCCAGGGCGCCGGCGGCAACAAATTTCGTCCTGAAATCGAGCATATGGTTTCTCCTCCTGAAACGGTCGCGTCGCCTCCCCGGCGCGAAGCTCGTGAGTTTAGACGGGAGGAGCCAAATGCCAACCCGCAATTGCAAACCTTTCTGTTTGATCATGATCCTTTCCAAAAACCGGAATCCACTTTTTGGGATCATGATCTGGACGAACGGTTGAGTGGCGGCGAAGGCGCCGGCTTGCGCTCGACTGCCTTGGGGAGGAAAGATTTTTCCGACGCCTGTCGAAATCGGCCCATGCCGCGCGACATAGGTCGGCACGCGACGATGCGGCCTTCAGAAAACGGGAGAAGACCATGCGATACATGCTTTTGATCTATAATGACGAAGCCGCGATGGCGAACGCGCCAAAAGAGCAGACCCAGCAGACCCTCGCCGCTTACGGCGCCTATACCGAGGCGCTGAAGAAATCCGGCGCGTATATCGCCGGCGAGCGGCTGCGCCCGACCCAGGCGGCCACCTCGGTGCGGCTCACCGGCGGCAAGACCAATGTGCTCGACGGCCCCTATGCCGATACCAAGGAGCAGTTGGCGGGCTTCTACATGATCGAGGCGGCCGATATCGATACGGCCATCGAATGGGGTGCGCGCTGTCCCGCGTCCAGCACCGGCACGGTCGAGGTGCGGCCGATCTGGGAAATGGCCGAGTATATAGCCGCCGCATAGCGAGCCTGTGATGGATGATCGCTCGGAGATCGCGCGGGCGGCGGCCGAAGCGGCCGCCCGGCGCAGCTACGGCAAGCTGGTCGCCTGGCTGGCGGCGCGCACACGCGATGTCGCCGGCGCCGAGGACGCGCTGGCCGACGCCTTCGCCGCCGCCCTCGAAAGCTGGCCGCGGACCGGCGTCCCGGCGCAGCCGGAAGCGTGGCTGCTCACGGTGGCGCGCCGGCGCGACGTGGACGCCGTGCGGCGGCGGCTGACCGGCGAGGCGGCGCGCGATCACCTGAAGCTGATCGCCGAAGAGATGGAGACGCGAATGAACGGCGAGGAGCTGCCCGACGACCGGTTGCGGCTGATGTTCGCCTGCGCCCACCCGGCGATCGAGGCCAGCGTGCGCGCGCCGCTGATCCTGCAGACGATCCTCGGCTTCGACGCCGCGACGATCGCCTCGGCCTTCCTGGTTTCTCCGGCGACGATGGGCCAGCGGCTGGTGCGGGCCAAGGCGCGCATCCGCGAGACGGGGATACCGTTTCGCGTGCCTGAGCAGGCGGAGCTGGGTGAGCGGCTAGGTGCAGTGCTTGAAGCGATCTACGCCACTTTCGCCGAGGGCTGGTCGGATCCGACCGGCACCGATACCAGGCGGCGCAACCTCGCCACCGAAGGCATTTGGCTTGGACGGCTCGTCGCCTCGCTCATGCCGGATGAGCCGGAGGCGCTCGGGCTGCTGGCGCTGATGCTGTTCGCCGAGGCGCGCCGCTCGGCAAGGCGCGGCCCTGAAGGTGACTTCGTGCCTTTGGCCGAGCAGGACAGCGCGCTCTGGGACGATCGCCTGATCGACGAGGCGGAAGCGCTTCTCGTGCGCGCCGCGCGAAAGGGCGTCATCGGCCGCTACCAGCTCGAAGCCGCCGTGCAGTCCGCCCATACAGCGCGCCGGCGTGGCAGCGGCACCGACTGGACGGCGATCCGACAGCTTTACGATGCGCTGCAAGCCGTCGTCGGCTCGCCGGTGGTGGCGATCAACCGCGCGGTGGCGATCGCCGAAACCGAGGGCGCCCCGGCCGGATTGGCGGCCCTTTACGTGCTGGGCGAGGACAAAAGGCTGCAGGACTACCAGCCCTATTGGGCCGCCCGCGCCGGGCTGTTGGCAAGGCTCGGCAACATCAAGCAAGCGGCAGAGTCTTACGACCGGGCGATCGGCCTCGAGCGCGACGCCGCGCTGCGGCGTTTCCTGCAGGGCGAGAAGGCGAAGCTTATCAGGGATTAGCTTTCGGGCCACATCTCGTGCGAGGCGTTCAGGTTTTGCATCAGCTCGTTCTCCCGCAGCCTCGCCCACAGGCGCTCGATGTTCGGCCAGGCGCTGCGGGCTTTCTCGACCTCAGGATGCCAGGCCACAAGCATGACGAGATAGATGTCGGCAAGCGACAGCGTGTCGCCGGCCAGCCAGTCGCGGCCGGCCAGCGCCCGGTCGAGAATGGCAAAGCCGCGATCCATTTCCGCGACAGCCGCCTGCTTCACCGCCTGCACACCTTCGCCATCGGCGGTATAACGGTGCGCATAATAGAGCCGCAGCACCGCCGGATAGAGCACCGACGACATGAAGGCCATCCAGCGCAGGAAATCGGCGCGGGCGGGCGAGCCCGCTTGCGGCGCAAGACGCGCTTCAGGGTGGCGCTCGGCGAGCAGGATGCAGATTGCGGCCGATTCGGTCAGCGAATGACCGCCGGGCAGCGTCAGCACCGGCACCTGGTTCAGCGGGCTGATGGCGAGGAAGGCCGGATCGGGCGGATCTTTCTTCGGCACATCGATCTTTTCGAAGGGCACGCCGGCCATGGCGAGCGCCGCCTCGACGACGAAGCCGCCGCTGTTGGGGCGCGTGTAGAGCTTGTACATGAAATTCTCCCGCCGGCCGATGGGGCCGGTGGGGATATGAGCCGGAAGCGGCGCTTGCCTCAAGCCGCCGACGAAGGCCAGCGCCGCCTTTTCAGCGGTCCAGTCTGTTCAGGCCCCCAGCCCGTCGAACAGGATGGTCGAGAGATAGCGCTCGGCGAAGGAGGGGATGACGACGACGAGGTTCTTGCCCTTGTTCTCCGGCCGCGAGCCGACGACGATGGCCGCCTGGAGCGCGGCGCCCGAAGAGATGCCGACCGGCACGCCTTCGAGCCGGGCGACAAGGCGGGCATTGGCGACAGAATCCTCGTTCGAGACTCTGACGACCTCGTCATAGATCGAGGTGTCGAGGATTTTCGGCGCGAAGCCGGCGCCGATGCCCTGGATCTTGTGAGGGCCGGGCTGGCCGCCCGACAGAACGGGCGAGGCTTCCGGCTCGACCGCGACGACATGCAGCGAAGGCTTGCGCTTCTTCAGAACCTGGCCAACGCCGGTGATGGTGCCGCCGGTGCCGATGCCGGCAACGAAGATATCGACCTCGCCATTGGTGTCGTTCCAGATCTCCTCGGCTGTGGTGCGACGGTGGATTTCGGGATTGGCGGGATTCTCGAACTGCTGCGGGATGATGGCGTTGGGCAGCGTTGCGGCGAGCTCGTCGGCCTTGGCGATGGCGCCTTTCATGCCTTTCGGGCCTTCGGTCAGCACCAGCTCGGCGCCGAGCAGCGCCAGCATCTTACGGCGCTCGACCGACATCGTCTCCGGCATGGTGAGGATCAGCTTGTAACCCTTGGCGGCGGCGGCGAAGGCGAGCGCGATGCCGGTGTTGCCGGAGGTCGGCTCGATCAGCGTGGTCTTGCCGGGCGAAATCTTGCCGGCCTCCTCCAGCGCCTCGATCATGGCGACGCCGATACGGTCCTTGACCGAAGCGATCGGGTTGAAGAATTCGAGCTTGGCCAGAAGGGTGGCGCCGATGCCCTTCTCCCTGGCGAATTTGTCCAGCCTGACCAGCGGCGTGTCGCCAATCGTCTCCGTGATCGAATTGAAGATGCGGCCGCGGCCGGGGACGCGCGCGGAGGTGACGGGCTTGTTCATTGGTTCGCTCCCAAGGCAATGGCACAGGCTGACAGAATAGGGCTTTCAGCCGCGCAAGATAGGCCGAGGCTGGAAAATATCCGAGTGGGGCGGTTGCTCAAAAGCGTCCGCGACCGGAAATGCATTTTCCGCCATGACGGGTTTCAGGAATGGTTTGGCTTAATCCGGGGCCGGTTGAGATTGGAGCCTATTGGCGGGCCGCGATGGCGGCAGCCGCCCCCATCATGAAACCGGCGGCGGTGCGGTTCAGCGCCTTCAGCGCGCGCGGCGATTTCAGGAACCAGCGCGCCTTGGCCGCCAGCGCCAGGTAAGGCACCAGCACCACGAACAGAACGACCACGGTAAGCGCGGCAAGGATGGCGTAGTCGGCGAGCGTGATCGTCTTTACGTCGACGATGGTCGGCGTGATGGCGAGGTAGAAGATCATCGTCTTGGGATTGCCCAGCGTCACCGTCAGCCCGGCGATGAAGCTCGACACCAGCCCGCCCTTGGCCTTCCGCGCCTCGACGGTTTCGGGCGTGATGCCGCTGGTCCAGAAGCGCCAGGCGAGGAAGGCGAGATAGGCGACGCCGGCCCATTTGATGGCGAGGAAGACCATGCCGAAGGTCTGGGCTACGAATGCGAGCCCGAGCACCACGGCGGTGAGATAGGTGAGATCGCCGAGCATCAGGCCGAACGACATGGCGAGCGAGGAGCGGAAGCCGGAGCCGAGCGCGCGGGCGACCAGCGCCGTCACGCCGGGACCCGGAATAGCGGCGGCGACGCCGAGGGCTGCGCTGTAAGCGAGGAATCCGGTGAGTGTCATGGTTCTGGGGCCTGGCGTATGATCCTGAAGGGACCGATGAAGTGCGCGGCTTCTACCATGATACCGGGTGGAGGGTAATTCCCTCAGGGCGGGATTTGTTGCGTCAGCTCGGCGGAAAGCTCGTTCCCTTGTTGGCAGACCGCGTACCTTGGAGATTGGCTGAAACGACTAGTTCTTCGTCATTCCAGGGCGGAGCAAGGAGCGGAGCGACGCGCGCAGACCCTAGAATGACGAGGTGGGGGAGGCTTCAGCCAATCGCCAGCGGTTGCCCTGATTTCATGGAATGAGCGGGAATGTCTTGTCTTTCGACGACGGCAACTTTCAGGCCCTCTGTCGAACAACTACCCGCCATAAGTAATGCGCCAGATCGTGCCGTTGCCGTCCTCGGTCAGGATCAGCGCACCATCCCTGGCCACGGCGACGCCGACCGGCCTGCCCCAGACCGCGTCGTCGGCTATGACGAAGCCGGTGGCGAAGTCCTCATATTCGCCGGTCGGCTTGCCGTCCTTGAATCTCAGCCGCACCACTTTATAGCCGGTGCGGACATTGCGGTTCCATGAACCATGCAAGGTGACAAAAGCATCGCCCTTGTACTCGGCGGGGAAGTTGCCGCCGTCGTAGAAGGCGATGTTGAGCGGCGCCGAATGCGCCTGGATCAGCACATCCGGAATGGTGACCTTGCCGGCGAGATCGGGGCGCACGCCCTCGTGGCGCGGATCCTCATTGTCGCCGATGTAATACCAGGGCCAGCCATAGAAGGCGCCTTCCTTCACCGCGGTCGCATATTCGAAGGGGGTGTTGTCGCCGAGCTCGTCGCGCTCGTTGACGACGCACCATAGCGCCCCTGTCGCTGGCTGCACGGTCATGCCGGAACAGTTGCGCAGGCCGGTGGCGATCGTCCTGCGGTTGCTGCCGTCGGGGTCGAAGGCCAGCACGTCGGCACGGCCCTGTTCCGAGCCCCAGGCCTCGCCTAGCGGCTGCGATTTTGCCCATTCCTCGACACCGCCCTTCGGCCTGGCGCCGATATCCTCGGCGATGTTGGAGCCGGAGCCGACCGACAGATAGAGCGTCTTGCCGTCGGGCGAGAAGGCGATGTCGCGCGTCCAATGGTGGCTGGCGGGAACCTTGGCGACGATGGTCTCCGGCTTGCCGGACGCTTCCAGGTCGCCGTCGCGATAGGAGAAGCGGACGACGCTGTTGCTGTTGGCGACATAGACCCATTGCGGCTTGTCGCCCGGCGGGTAGAAGGCGATGCCGTAGGGCCGGGTCAGGCCCTTGGCGAAGATCGACTTGTGCGCGGGCTTGGCGCTGCCTTCGGCCAAACGATAGACGCGGACCTGGTTCGCCCGGCTGTCGGCGACGAAGAGATCGCCGTTCGGCGCCACGCGCACGACACGGGGATTTTCGATGCCGGAGGCGATCAGCTCGGCGGAGAAACCGGGCGGAAGCTTTGGCTTCGCATCCTCGGGGCGGCCGGTGATGCCGCCGCCATTGGAGGCCGATTCCGTCACATCGGGTTTCGGCAAATCCTCAGGTTTCAGCAGCCGGCGCACGCCCGGACGGTCGGCCTTCCAGTCGCCGAAGGCCTTTTCGCCGCGGAGCAAGGGGCGATCGTCCTGCTGTGCAAAGGCACCCGTCGCAAAAACCAGCGCGAGGCCTGCAAGGCCGGCGATCCGCATCATGATGTCCTCCGTCGTCTGCCAACGCGCCTTACTCGATCAGGCGCCCAGAGACAGGACATATCGGGCAAACGATCGAAAAGAGAAGCTTGCGCATGCGGATTTGTCGGAACGTCGGGCTCAAGCCTCTTCGGCATCCAGATCGTCGTCGAGCCTCTTTTCCAACTCGACGAGGTCGGCCGGCAAGGGAAGGCCCATGGCGCGCATTTCCTGCAATTTCTCGCGCAGCTGCTCCTGGATCTCGTGCTCGTCTCCGGGCTGGTTGATCATTTCCTGAAGCAGGAGATCGATTTGGGCCTTGATTGCTTCCAGTGCCATTTTTCTTGCCCTCCTTCGCGCATGCTATCTGAGCATGCGCGAAATCAGCTGCGCCGTATAGTCGACCATCGGCACGATGCGGGCGTAATTCAGGCGCGTCGGGCCGATAACGCCAAGCGCGCCGACGACGCGGGCGTCCTTGTCGCGATAGGGAGCGACGACCAGCGACGAGCCGGACAGCGAAAACAGCTTGTTCTCCGAGCCGATGAAGATGCGCACGCCCGGCCCTTCCTCGGCGAGGTCGAGCAATTGCAGCAGCCCGTCCTGCGTTTCGAGATCCTCGAACAAATGGCGCAGCAATTCGAGATCCGCCTGGGCGGTGACGTTTTCGAGCAGGTTGGCGCGGCCGCGCACGATGAGACGCGCCGGCAGGCCGCTTTCGGCGCCGGCCCAGACCGCAAGGCCCTTTTCGACCAGATCCTGCGACAGCGTGTCGAGGGCCGCCCTGGTCTCTTCCTTGATGCGGGCAATCTCGGTCCGCGCCTCGGCAAGCGTGCGGCCCCTGATATGGGCGTTGAGGAAATTGGAAGCCTCATGCAGCTGCGAGACGGTAATGCCGGCCGGCAGGTCGACGACGCGGTTCTCGACATCGCCGCTCTGCGACACCAGCACGGCGAGCGCCTTGGTGGGCTCCAGCTGGATGAATTCGATGTGCTTCAGCGCCACTTCGTTCTTGGCGGCAAGCACCAGGCCGGCGCCGCGCGACATGCCGGACAGCATCTGGCTGGCCTCGGTCAGCATGTGCTCCAGCGTGGCGCCCGACCCCGAGGCGCGCACCTGCGCCTCGATGACGCGACGCTCCTCGTCGGTCAGGTCGCCGAGCTCCATGAAGGCATCGACGAAGAAACGCAGGCCGGTCTGCGTCGGCAGCCGCCCGGCCGAGACGTGCGGCGCGTAGATCAGCCCCAGATGCTCGAGGTCGCTCATCACGTTGCGGATGGTGGCCGGCGACAGCGAGGACGGCAGGATGCGCGACAGGCTGCGAGAGCCGACCGGCTCGCCGTCGCGCAGATAGGAATCGACGATCCGCCGGAAAATATCGCGCGAGCGCATGTCGAGTGATTGAAGGACGGGCGACTGAAGCCCGGGATTCTGGGACGTCGGATCGACTGGTTTGTTCATTCCGGCGAGAAACCTCCTGTCGAAAAGATATAGACTTAAGCCACGGCGGCGCAACCCGGTGCCGCGCTTGCGGTCACGGTGCCGCGCTCGCGGTTCCCGGCCGTTTTCCTTTGCGCCATGCCGCGCATGCGTTTACAAGCCGCCGACGAATCCGGGAAAGAACAGAAAGAGCCTCGATGCGCCCGTCCAAACGCCAAGCCGATGAAATGCGCGCCATCTCCTTCGAGCGCGGCGTGTCCAAGCATGCCGAAGGCTCGTGCCTGGTGAAGTTCGGCGACACGCATGTGCTGTGCACGGCGAGCCTTGAGGAAAAAGTGCCGGCCTGGATGCGCAATTCCGGCAAGGGCTGGGTGACGGCCGAATACGGCATGCTGCCGCGCTCGACCGGCGAGCGCATGCGGCGCGAGGCCTCCGCCGGCAAGCAGGGCGGCCGCACGCTGGAGATCCAGCGGCTGATCGGCCGGAGCTTGCGCGCCGTGGTCGATCTGCAGGCGCTGGGCGAACAGCAGATCACCGTCGACTGTGATGTCATCCAGGCCGACGGCGGGACCCGCACGGCCTCCATCACCGGCGGCTGGGTTGCGCTTTACGATTGCCTGCGCTGGATGGAAGCGCGCCAGATGGTGAGCGTTTCCAAGGTGCTGAAAGACCATGTCGCGGCGATCTCCTGCGGCATCCATGACGGCCAGCCGGTCATCGACCTCGATTATCTGGAGGATTCCTCGGCCGGCACCGACGCCAATTTCGTCATGACCGGCAAGGGCGGCATCGTCGAGATCCAGGGCACGGCCGAGGGCGAGCCCTTCTCCGAGGAGCAGTTCGCGGCGCTGATGAGCTTGGCCAAGAAGGGCATTTCGCGGCTGGTGAGCCTGCAGCAGATGGCGGTGGCGTAGGTTTCCATGAAACCCTCCGCGATCCTTGAATCAGCCCTCTACGTCACGGACCTACACGCCGCGGAAGCCTTCTACCGCGACATTATCGGCCTCGAGGCGCTGGGCAAGGTCGAGGGCCGCCACGTCTTTTTCCGCTGCGGCGACGGCGTGCTGCTTCTCTTCAACGCCGAGGCGACGAAAATCCCGCCGCCGCCTGACGCGAGGCTGAAGGTGCCGCCGCACGGCACGGCCGGGGAGGGGCATCTCTGCTTTGCGGCGAGCGCCGATGAGATCGCTGCGTGGCGCAAGCATCTCGCCGCCAACAACATCGCCATCGAGAGCGATTTCGAATGGCCGCAGGGCGGGCACTCTATCTATATCCGCGACCCGTCGGGCAATTCGATCGAGTTCGCCGAGCCAAGGATCTGGGGTTTCTGATGCATTCCTTTCACTCCCTTGGGGAGAAGAAGATCGTCGTCGCCAGCCATAACGAAGGCAAGCTGCGCGAATTCGCCGACCTGATGGCGCCATTCGGCTTCGAGGCGAAATCGGCCAAGGAATATGGCCTGGCCGAGCCGGACGAGACCGGCACCACCTTCGAGGAGAATGCCTATATCAAGGCCTATGCGGCGGCCAAGGCGACCGGCCTGCCGGCGCTGTCGGACGATTCCGGGCTCTGTGTCGATGCGCTCGGCGGCGCGCCCGGCGTCTACACCGCCAACTGGGCCGAGAAGCCCGATGGCAGCCGGGATTTCGGCATGGCGATGCAGAAGACGGAAAACGCGCTGCAGGAAGCCCGCGCGACCGAGCCTTCGCAGCGCAGCGGACGCTTCGTCGCCGTCATTTGCCTCGCCTTCCCGGATGGCGAGGCGGAATATTATCGCGGCGAGGCCGAAGGCAGGCTGGTGTGGCCGCCGCGCGGCACGCTCGGCTTTGGCTACGATCCGGTGTTCCTGCCCAACGGTTTCGACAAGACTTTTGGCGAGATGAGCGCGGAAGAAAAGCATGGCTGGAAGCCCGGGCAAGCGACGGCGCTGTCGCACCGCGCCCGCGCCTTCCAGAAATTCGCGCAGGCGCGCCTGGATTTGGAAATTCGCGCAGGCGCGCCTGGATTTGGCCAGATTAGGATCGGCATGAACGCGGTGACGATACCGCTCGACCGCAGCCCCGGCTTCGGGGTCTATATCCACTGGCCGTTCTGCGCGGCCAAGTGCCCTTATTGCGACTTCAACAGCCATGTTCGCCACCAGCCGGTCGACCAGGAGCGTTTTGCCCGCGCCTTCGAGACGGAACTCAAGACCATGCGGGGCCGCACCGGGCCGCGTGAGGTGACCAGCATCTTCCTCGGCGGTGGCACGCCATCGCTGATGAAGCCGGAAACGGTGGGCGCGGTGCTGGAGGCGGTGGCGAAGAACTGGACGGTGCCGGCCGGCATCGAGGTGACGCTGGAGGCGAACCCGTCCTCGGTCGAGGCCGAGCGTTTCCGCGGCTATCGCGCCGCCGGCGTCAACCGCGTCTCGCTCGGCGTGCAGGCGCTGAACGACAAGGATCTGCGCTTCCTCGGCCGGCTGCACAATGTCGAGGAGGCGCTGCACGCCATCGGGCTCGCACGGGACATATTTCCCCGCCTCTCCTTCGACCTGATCTATGCGCGGCCCGGCCAGAGGCCGGAGGCGTGGGAAGCGGAGCTGGAGCAGGCGATCGGCTATGCCGTCGACCACCTGTCGCTTTACCAGCTCACCATCGAGGAGGGGACGCCTTTCCACGCGCTATACGCGGCGCGGAAATTCACGCTGCCCGACAACGACCATGCGGCCGATCTCTACGCGCTGACGCAGGAGGTGACGGCGGCGCATGGCCTGCCGGCCTATGAGATTTCCAACCACGCGCGGCCGGGCGCCGAGAGCCGGCATAACCTCACCTATTGGCGCTATGGCGAATATGTCGGCGTCGGCCCGGGCGCGCATGGCCGTTTCGTCGAGAACGGCCGCCGCACGGTGACGATCGCGGAAAGGATGCCAGAGACCTGGGCCAATCTGGTCGAAGCCAAGGGCCATGGCGTCACCGGCGGCGAGATCCTGACGCGGGCGGAAGAGGCCGACGAATTCCTGCTGATGGGCTTGCGGCTCGCCGAAGGCATCGACCTGCAGCGCTACGAGGCGCTCTCGGGGCGCGGCCTTTCGAGCGCACGGCTTTCGGTGCTGCAGGAGGAAGGGCTGGTGGCGCCGGTCGGCAATGCCAGACTGCGCGCCACGACCGCCGGCATGATCGTCCTGGATGCCGTCGTCGCCGATCTGGCAAGGTGACCTCGTGCCTCCGTCATTCTCGGGCTCGACCCGAGAATCCATGCCGTGACCTACGCGAAGGGCGCAGCGGAGCAGTATCTGCGCCGATGGTGGCGCTTCGATGTGCCGGCATGGATTCCAGGGTCTGCGCGCGTCGCTTCGCTCCTTGCTGCGCCCTGGAATGACGAGGCGCGAGATGGCGAAGGTCGCGAATTACTCAGGCGTCGTGCTTCTGACGGTGCTTGCCGCGCTGCTTCTCGCCATGCGCCTCGTCGTGGCGGACAGGCTTCGCATCGGCCTTGTCGCGGCGTGCGCCGGGTTGGGCGGCGATGGTGTGTGAATGGATGCCCTCGCGGGCGGTCTTGCTTTCAAGCCGGCTTATGAAAATGTCGAAGCGATTGGGCATCGTTCGGTCCTGCCTCCTCCCGGGGAATCAGGGGTTAAATTCGCCGTTGCGGGTTTCGTTCCGCACTGTGGCGAAGGCATGGCGATTTCCTTGACTCGACCTCACGTTTTGCAACGAAGCGTCAGCCATGCGAAACAGGGTTGGCTATGAGGGGCATCCGGTGACCGGCGACAAACGCAGCTATCTGATCGGGCAGAGCGAGATCGCGGCGCGGGCGCTCCAGCCGGCGCTCTATCTGGTGGCGACGCCGATCGGCAATCTGGCCGACATCACGCTGCGCGCGCTGGAGACGCTGGCCGCCGCCGACATCGTCGCCTGCGAGGACACGCGCGTCTCGCGCGTGCTGCTCGAACGCTACGGCATCCGCCGGCGCACCACCGCCTATCATGAGCACAATGCGCAAGAAGCCGGGCCGAAGCTGATCGAGGCGCTGGCGGCCGGACAGAGCGTGGCGCTGATCTCGGATGCCGGCACGCCGCTGGTCTCCGATCCCGGCTACCGGCTGGTCGGCGAAGCGCTGGAGCGCGGCATCCGCGTCGTGCCGATCCCAGGACCTTCGGCGGCGCTCGCCGCGCTGACCGCTTCCGGCTTGCCCTCCGATGCCTTCCTGTTTGCCGGCTTTCTACCCGTGAAGACCGGGCAGCGGCTGACCAAGCTGGAGACGTTCAAGGCGGTGCCGGCGACGCTGATCTTCTTCGAATCGCCCAGACGGCTGGCCGAGACACTCAGCGCCATGGTGGAAGTGCTGGATGGCGCGCGGAAAGCCGCGATCGGCCGCGAGCTGACCAAGGCCTTCGAGGAGATGCGAACTGGAACGCTGGCGGAGCTCGCCGACCATTATGCGGCCGCCGACCCCCCGAAAGGCGAGATCGTCATCTGCGTCGGCCCGCCGGAAGCGGCGGAAGACCAGCCGGCGGATATCGATCGGCTGCTGTTGTCGCTCGCGGCGGAAATGCCGGCTTCGAAGGCGGCGGCGGAAGCCGCGAAAATGACCGGCGGCCAGAAGCAGGCGCTCTATCGGCGGCTGCTGGAGCTCAAGGACAGACCATGATCCCAAAAAGTGGAAACCGGTTTTTGGACAAGATCATGGTCAAGCAAAAAGATGGCTGAGCGCACAGTCGTCCATCGCCGAAAAGCCTATCGGCGCGGCCATCGCGGCGAGTGGCTGGCGGCGCTGGCGCTGATGCTGAAGGGCTACCGCATCCTTGCCCGCCGCCACCGCACCAGGCTCGGCGAGATCGACCTGATCGCCCGGCGCGGCGACCTCGTGCTGTTCGTCGAGGTCAAGGCGCGACGCACGCTGGTCGAGGCGATGGAGGCGGTCGGGCATGAATCGGAGCGCCGCATCGAGGGCGCGGCGGATATCTGGCTGTCGCGCCAGCCGGATTATGGGAAGTTGTCCCTGCGTTTCGACATGGTGGCGGTGCTGCCCTGGCGTTGGCCGGTGCATGTCGAGAACGCGTTTTATGGGAGGAATTGAGGGGCCCTTACGCTCCCCCTTGTGGGGAGGGTTGGTGAGCAAGCGACGAAGCGTCGCTGGCGAACCGGGGCGGGAGTACGGCGCCGACCCCACCCCGGTCCGCTTCGCGGATCGACCCTCCCCACAAGGGGGAGGGTAGGCTCACCCCCAAACCATCAGCGCCGCCAGTCCAACGGTCCCCACTAAAAGCCGCCACCAGCCGAACAGCGCGTAGCCTTTGCGCGAGACGTAGTCGAGCAGGACGCGCACGACGATCAGCGCGGCGACGAAGGCGGCGATGAAGCCCACCGCGATGATCGGCAGGTCGGCCGAGGTCAGCACATTGCGGTTCTTGAAGAGATCGAAAGCGAAGGCGCCGACCATGGTCGGCATGGCAAGGAAGAAGGAGAATTCCGCCGCCGCCCGCTTGTCGACGCCCATCAGCAGCGCGCCGACGATCGTAGAGCCCGAGCGCGAGGTGCCGGGGATGAGCGACAGGCACTGGAACAGGCCTATCTTGAGATAAACGCTTAACGGGAAGCGCTCGACATCGTGATGGACCGGCTTGAAGTTGATGCGGTCGACGACGAGCAGCACCACGCCGCCGATAATCAGCATGATGCAGATCAGCCTGGGCGATTCGAACAGGATGGTCTTGATGAAATCATGCGCCAGCGCGCCGATGACCGCCGCCGGCAGGAAGGCAATCAGGATGCCGATGACGAAATGCCGGGTCTGCGGATCGCTGGGCAGCTTGATCAGCATATGCCAGAGCTTGCCGAAATAGACGCTGAGGATCGCCAGGATCGCGCCGAGCTGGATCAGGATCTCGAACGCCTTGCCGGTGGAATGGAAGCCGAGGAAATGGCCGGCAAGCAGGATGTGGCCGGTCGAGGACACCGGGATAAACTCGGTCAGGCCCTCCAGCAGCCCGAGCAGCAGCGCTTCGACGATGGTCTGGCTTTCCATGGCAACCTCAGGATTTCGGGGATAGCTGGTGACAACGGCTTGCTTGTCACGGCGCGGAAGTCCCCCTATAGGTCGCAACACCGTGACGGCCGCATGACGGGCCGCCAAGACTTACCGGCGCGGGTAACGATTCGCCAGTGCGCCCTATCATCGCGGAACCATGCTGACGCTTTTCCATCATCCCATGTTCGCCACCTGCCGGTTCGTCCGCCTCGCTTTCGGCGAGTATGGCGAGGAGCTGGCGCTGATCGAGGAAAAGCCGTGGACGCGGCGCAAGGAGTTCCTGGCGCTGAACCCGGCCGGCACGCTGCCGATCCTGCTGGCCGAAGGCGACGTGCCGATCGTCGGCGCCATGGTGATCGCCGAATATCTCGACGAGACCCGCGGGGTGCTGAAGCGCGACAAAAGACTGTTCGCCGAGGACCCGATGCAGCGCGCCGAAATCCGCCGGCTGACCGACTGGTATCTGGCGAAGGCCGAAAGCGAGGTGACCCGGCATCTGGTGCGCGAGCGCGTGCTGAAGCCTGTTATGCCGGAAACCGCCGGCGGCGGCTCACCGGACTCGGCGGCGATCCGCGCCGCCCGCGCCAACATTCGCCAGCACATGAAATACACCAACTGGCTCGCCGGCACGCGCCATTGGCTCGCCGGCAACAAGGTGACCTATGCCGACCTCGCCGCGGCGGCGACGCTTTCGGTGCTCGATTATCTCGGCGAGATCGACTGGCGCGAACATGGCGCGGCGCGCGAGTGGTATACGCGGGTGAAATCACGGCCGTCGTTCCGGCCGCTGCTTTCCGACCGGGTGCGCGGCCTTTCGCCGGTATCGCATTATGCGGACCTCGACTTCTGAAAAACTGCGCGCGCTGATCGACGCGGAGGCGCGCCGCGCCGGCTTCGAGGCGGTCGCGGTGACCCGGCCGGACGCGATCCCGTTGGCGCCGGCAAGGCTCGCCGAATTCGTCTCGGACGGTTTCCATGGCTCGATGGAGTGGATCGCCGAGACGCTTGAGCGCCGGGCCGAACCCTCGACGCTGTGGCCGGAGGTGCGCTCGATCATCGTGCTCGCCATGAATTACGGCCCGGACCGCGATCCGCGCGATGTCCTCGCCAAGCCCGACCGCGGCGCGATCTCGGTCTATGCGCAAAACCGCGACTATCACGACGTGATGAAGGGCCGGCTGAAGGAGATCGCCGGCAAGGTCGTGGCGCGCGCCGGCGGCGACGTGAAGGTGTTCGTCGACACCGCGCCGGTGATGGAAAAGCCGCTGGCGGAAGCGGCCGGGCTCGGCTGGCAGGGCAAGCACACCAATCTGGTCAGCCGCGCGCATGGCTCGTGGCTGTTCCTCGGCACGATCTTCACCACGGCCGAGCTGAAGCCGGACAAAGCGGAGATCGACCATTGCGGCTCGTGCCGCGCCTGCCTCGACGTCTGCCCGACCGATGCTTTCCCGGCGCCCTACCGGCTCGATGCGCGGCGCTGCATCTCCTACCTCACCATCGAGAACAAGGGGCCGATCCCCCACGAATTCCGCGAAAAGATCGGCAACCGCATCTATGGCTGCGACGACTGCCTGGCCGCCTGCCCGTGGAATAAGTTCGCCAGCGCGGCATCCGAGGTGAAGCTTGCCGCGCGGGACGATCTGCGCGAACCGCCGCTGTCGGAACTGCTGGCGCTCGACGAGGCAGGCTTTCGCTCATTCTTCTCGGGCTCGCCGATCAAGCGCATCGGCCGCGACCGTTTTATCCGCAATGTGCTGATCGCCGCCGGCAATTCGGGCGACGCTTCGCTGACGCCCATTGTGCGTCGCCTGCTCCATGACGGCTCGCCGCTGGTGCGGGGTGCGGCAATCTGGGCCCTGTCGCGACTGCTCTCCGACCGCGAATTTGGCGACCTCGCCGCCGCTTCGAAGACCGAAACGGATGCGGCGGTCCGCGAGGAATGGCTGGCGGCTTTGGCCGTGAAGGCCGATTGATGGAGGTTCATGATGAGCGAAAGACGCTTCTTCATCTTCGGCGCCGGCTATTCGGCCAAGGCCTTCGCGCGGGCCAACGCCCAACATGCGCAGGTCTCCGGCACGACCCGGGCGCCGGAGAAGTTCGAGGCGCTGCGGTCGGTCGGCATCGAGCCCGTGCAATTCGACGGCGCGCTGTCGCCCGAGCTCCGCGATGCGCTCGCCAAGACCACGCATCTCATCGTCTCGGTCGCTCCCGACGAGGCCGGCGATCCGGTGCTCAACGCCGCCGGCGATGCGCTTCGGGGAAAGATGCCGGCGCTGGAGTGGATCGGCTATCTCTCGACCGTCGGCGTCTATGGCGACCATGGCGGCGCCTGGGTCGACGAGAGCAGCGACTGCCGGCCGGTGTCGAAGCGCTCGACGATGCGGGTGGCGGCCGAACAGGAATGGCTGACGCTTGGCCGGGAGACCGGCAAGCCGGTGGCGATCCTGCGGCTTTCCGGCATTTACGGGCCGGGCCGCAACGCGCTGGCCAATCTCGAGGACGGCACCGCAAGGCGGCTGGTCAAGCCGGGCCAGGTGTTCAACCGCATCCACTGCGACGACATCGCCGGCGCGCTCTGGCATCTCGCCGACAACAACCTCGGCGGGATATTCAACGTCACCGACGACGAGCCGGCGCCGCCGCAGGATGTCGTCGCCTATGCTGCCGGGCTGATGGGCGTCCCGCCGCCGCCGGAAATTCCCTTCGAGACTGCCCAACTTTCGCCCATGGCGCGGTCTTTCTATGGCGAGAACAAGCGCGTCGCGAATCAGGCGATCAAAGCTGCCGGCTACCCCTTCCGGTTCCCCAATTACCGGGTGGCGCTGGAGCGGATGTGGGCCGAGGGCAACTGGCGGGACGGAGAGCCGCGCAGCCCGATGAGAAGATGATGCCGGAGAGCGTGAGGTCTCCGGACGACACCGTCTTCCAATGCTTTGATCGATGCGGGACGGGCGCTGTGGTATGATTCGTTCGTGACCGGGCCGCTTGATCACGCGGCAAAGGGATAGACTGGAGAGGGACCCAGCCTGATGAATTTGCGATCGCTGCCCGACCGCAAGCCGTTCCTGACCGCCGCCCTGGCACTGGTGGCGCTCGCCGCACTCGCGGCGGCGGCCATTTCGGCCGAACCCCGCGCGAAGGAGCTGTTCGGCGCCCGGAAACTGCCAGCCGTGGCGCCTGCCCAATCCTTCGGCTTCTACTCGAAAGGCTGCTTCACCGGCGGCGTGGCGCTGCCGGTGGACGGCCCGACCTGGGAGGTGATGCGCCCCTCGCGCAACCGGCGCTGGGGCCATCCGGCGATGATCGCGCTGATCGAGAAGCTTTCGCGCGACGCCCAGGCGGATGGCTGGCCGGGGCTTCTGGTCGGCGACATCTCGCAGCCGCGCGGCGGACCGATGATGACCGGCCATGCCTCGCACCAGATCGGGCTCGACGCCGACATCTGGCTGACGCCGATGCCGAGGCGGCCGCTGACCATCGCGCAGCGCGAGACCATGAGCGCGACGCTGATGGTCGACGAGAAGACGCATCTGGTGAAGGACGCGCTGTGGACGCCCGCGCACACCAGGCTTTTGAGACGCGCGGCGAGCTACCCTGAGGTCGAGCGCATCCTGGTCAATCCCGGCATCAAGAAGAAGCTCTGCGACACCGTCACCGGCGACCGCTCCTGGCTGCGCAAGATCCGCCCGTTCTGGGGCCACGACTATCATTTCCACATGCGCATAGGCTGCCAGCCGGGCTCGCCCTTGTGCAAGGGGCAGGAAGCGACGCCGACCGACGATGGCTGCGGCAAGCCGCTGGCCTGGTGGTTCACCGAGGAGCCTTGGCGGCCGAACAAGAACCCGGACGCCCCCAAGGCGCGCGACCTGATGACGATGGCCAATCTGCCCAAGCAATGCCAGGACGTGGTCAATGCACCGGACGCACCCTCGTTGGAGGCAGTGACCTATCACGGCGGCAGCGCCGCAGCGGTCGCCGTCGCCGAACCGCAGCCGACCGAACCGGCGCAAACGATCTCCAGCGGCGACGCCGCGATCCCGGCGGCCGCCAGCGCTTTCGCGCCGACGCCAAAGATCGGCATTCCGCTGCCGAGGCCGAGACCCGGGAACTAGTGCGTTCACCGTTTCACGGAAACGGCTTTGGAGCAATTCCGGACGGAAAACCGCTCACACTTTTCCTGGAATTGCTCCAAGGCGCAAGCGGGCTTCCCCTTTGCAGGGTCATGCGCTAGTCAATCGATTGAAATGGCGCAGCGGCGCCGCAACGAGGACGATCAAGAGCATGGCAGGCGAAGACGAGAAGGAGCTGCGGTTTCCGGTCCTGATCGGCGACATTGGCGGCACCAATGCGCGCTTCTCGATCGTGCTCGACGCCAATTCGGAAGCGACCGAGCCGCATATCGTCCAGACCGCCAACTTCAAGACCATCGACGAGGCGATCCAGGCGGCGGTGCTCGACCGTTCGTCCATCCAGCCGAATTCGGCGGTGCTGGCGATCGCCGGGCCGGTCGACGGCGACGAGATCCCGCTCACCAACTGCCCATGGGTCGTGAAGCCGCGGCAGATGCTCGCCAATCTGGATTTGAGCGAGGTCGTCGTGCTCAACGATTTCGAGGCGCAGGCGCTGGCCGTGGTGGCGCTCGGCGAAGAGCATATGGAAAAGATCGGCGGCGGCACGCCGGAACCCCATGCGAGCCGCGTCGTGCTCGGCCCGGGCACCGGTCTTGGCGTCGCCGGGCTGATCTATGCGCTCAACCACTGGATTCCGGTGCCGGGCGAGGGCGGGCATATGGATATCGGCCCGCGTACGTCGCGCGACTTCGAGGTGTTCCCGCATATCGACAAGCTCGAAGGCCGCATCTCCGGCGAGCAGATCCTGTGCGGACGCGGGCTGGTCAATGTCTACCGCGCCGTGGCCAGGACGGACGGCAAGCCGACGCCTTTCACGACGCCGGCCGAGATCACCGCGGCCGCGCTTGCCAGAACCGATGCGGTGGCCGAAGAGGCGCTGAAGCTGTTCGTCACCTGCCTCGGCCGCACCGCCGGCGATCTGGCGCTGGTGTTCATGGGCCGCGGCGGCGTGTTCCTCACCGGCGGGATCGCGCAGAAGATCGTGCCGGCGCTGAAGGCCGGCAATTTCCGCGCCGCCTTCGAGGACAAGGCGCCGCACAGCGCCCTGATGCGCGAAATGCCGGTCTATGTCATCACCCATCCGCTGGCGGCGCTGCTCGGGCTCGCCGCGTACGCCAGGACGCCGTCGCTGTTCGGCGTCAACACGGCGGGGCGGCATTGGAGGGTGTGAAGCCGCTCAGTCGTCTGGACAGGGCCAATGTCCGCGGTCTGGATGTCGGCCAGCTTCGTCATTCCAGTGGGAAGCAGGAGCGAAGCTCCGTCGCGGAGACCCTGGAATCCATGCCGTGACCTAAGCCGTGGAACGCAGCGGAGCAGAATTCTGCACCGCTGCAGCGCTCGCAAGTCACGGAATGGATCCTCGGGTCTACGCCGCGTCGCTTCGCTCCTTGCTCCGCCCGTGGATGACGAAGCCACGGGCGTTTCTGCTGATCGCCAACCTGTGCGCTTTTGGGTCGGGACCCCAGGCTGTCCCGAGCCGCGACGAAGTTTCGCCATAGGCAAGCAGTAGCCGGGACGCTAAGAGGGTGCCGGAACGCAGCCCCGTCCGACGAGAACCACGAAGCGCCGCCGATTTGACCGTCCAAACGTCCCTCAAACTGAAAGTCCAGCCCGCCGAGGTCAGCGCGGTGCTGCGCCGCATCCTGGCTGAAAACGGCAAGGAATACCGCTGGACCTATGTCGTTGCCGTCACCTGCCTGCTGATCGTTTCCGGCACCACCGCCTTCACGGCGTGGATCATGGCGCCCATGATCAACCAGATCTTCTACGAACGGCGCAGCGACATGATCGTCTGGATCTGCGCCGGTTTCATGGGCGCCTCGCTGCTGCGCGGCTTCGCCGGCTACGGCCAGGCCGTGGCGCTGGCCAGGATCGGCAACAACTTGGTCGCCCGCTACCAGAAGCGCAGCTTCGACCATCTGATGAAGCTCGGTGTCGACTTCTTCAACGAGACCCGTTCCGGCCGGCTGGCGGCGCAGGTCAATGAGAATGTGGGCGGCATCCGCGACCTGCTGTCGCTGACGCTGACCTCCATCAGCCGCGACGCGGTCTCGCTTGTCGCCCTTGTCGGCGTGATGATCTACCAGGATCCGGTCCTGTCGCTCAGTTCGCTGCTGATCGGGCCGCCGCTGATCTGGGCCGTCATCTACATCACCCGCCGGCTGCGGCGGATCAACCGCGAATCCGTGCTGATCAACTCGCGGCTGAACGGGTCGGTGCAGGAGGCCACGCAAGGCATCGCCATCGTCAAGGCCTTCACCCTGGAGGACGAGCTGGCGCGGCGCATCGGCATCATGGCCGATACGGCCGAGCAGCGTAACAACAAGATCGCCCGCGTCTCGGAGCGGCTGTCGCCGATTTCCGAGATCCTGGGCGGCCTCGCCATCACCGCCGTGCTTGCCTATTCCGGCTATCGGGCGCTGGTGCTGGGACAGCCGCCGGGCGCGGTGTTTTCCTTCATCACCGCGCTGATCATGGCCTACGACCCGGCAAGACGCCTGGCGCGCACGCAGGTCGGCATGGAACGCGCCCTGGTCAACGCCCGCATGATCTACGAGCTGCTCGACCTCGAGCCGAAGCAGGGCGACGCGCCCGACGCGGTCGAGGCGAAGGTCACCACCGGCGAGGTGCGCTTCAACAATGTGACCTTCGGCTACAATCCCGACACGCCGGTGCTGAGGGACCTGAGCTTCACCGCCGCGGCCGGCAAGGTCACGGCCGTCGTCGGCGCCTCTGGCGCCGGGAAGTCGACGATGGTGGCGCTGCTGCAGCGCTTCTACGACGTCGACAAGGGCTCGATCGAGGTCGACGGCCAGGATATCGCCAAGGTGACCAAGCATTCGCTGCGCCAATCGATCGCTTATGTGGCGCAGGCGCCTTATCTCTTCGAAGGCACGATCCGCGACAACATCCGCTTCGGCCGGCTGTCGGCGACCGACGCCGAGATCGAGCAGGCGGCGAAACTGGCGGCGGCCGACGAGTTCATCCGCCAGCAGCCGCAAGGCTATGACACGCCGGTCGGCGAAGGCGGCTCGACGCTTTCCGGCGGCCAGCGTCAGCGCGTGTCGATCGCGCGCGCCATCGTTCGCCAGGCGCCGATCCTTTTGCTCGACGAGGCGACCTCGGCGCTCGACAACGAGGCGGAGGCGCGCGTCCAGGAAGCGCTGGCCCATGTGATGGAAGGGCGCACGACGATCGTGATCGCGCACCGGCTGTCGACGGTGGTCAACGCCGACCACATCATCGTGCTGGAAGAGGGGCGGCTGGTCGAGGAAGGTACGCATGCGACGCTGATGGCCGACCCGCACAGCGTCTATGCCCGCTTCCACCGGATCCAGGGCAAGAAGGGCCTGGGGCTTGTCGACGACGTCAAGGCAGGCCAGACTTCGGCCCAAACTCCGGCGCCGCGTAGCCGCGCCAAGAAAACCGGCAGGAGAAGCGCATGAGTGACGCCGGCGATATGGGCCTGGTGGTGGTGGGCGCCGCTGGCCGCATGGGCCAGACGCTGATCCGCGCCATCCACACGATGCCCGGCGCGCGCGTCGCCGCCGCGATCGAGCGGCCGGACTCCCCTCATCTCGGCAAGGATGCCGGCGAGCTTGCCGGCATCGGCGTCATCAACGTGCCGATCGTGGACGATCCGCTGCCGGCCTTCGCCAAGGCCGACGGCGTGCTCGATTTCACCGCGCCCGCGGCAAGCGTCGAATTTGCCGGTTATGCCGCGCAGGCGCGCATCGTCCATGTCATCGGCACCACCGGCTGCTCGGCCGAGGACAATGCGAAGATCGCCGCCGCCGCGCGCCATGCGACGATCGTCAAATCCGGCAATATGAGCCTTGGCGTCAACCTTCTGGCGGTGCTGGTCGAGCAGGCGGCGAAGGCGCTCGATCCGGAGGATTTCGACATCGAGATCCTGGAGATGCACCACCGCCACAAGGTCGACGCGCCATCCGGAACGGCGCTGCTGCTCGGCGAAGCGGCGGCGAAAGGGCGCGGCATCGATCTCGCCGAAAACAGCGTGCGGGTGCGTGACGGCCATACCGGCGTGCGCAAGGCCGGCTCGATCGGCTTCGCCACGCTGCGCGGCGGCTCGGTCGTCGGCGACCACAGCGTGATCCTTGCCGGCACCGGCGAGCGCATCACGCTGTCCCACCACGCCGAGGACCGCGCGATCTTCGCGCGCGGCGCGGTGAAGGCGGCGCTTTGGGCCCGCGGCAAGAAGCCCGGCCTCTATTCCATGCGGGATGTGCTCGGACTGTCCTGACACAAGCCTGAAGTATTTCCTTCTTACGCAGTTCCGGCCGAAACCGTTGGAATTGCCCAAACCCCCAAGAGGAGCTGACATGTCGGGAACTCTCGTGCTCGTGCGCCACGGCCAGAGCGAATGGAACCTGAAGAACCTGTTCACCGGCTGGCGCGATGTCGACCTGACCGAGCAAGGTACGGCGGAAGCGCTCGCGGCCGGCGAGAAGCTCAAGGCGCGCGGGCTGAAATTCGACATCGCCTACACCTCCGCCCTGAAGCGGGCGCAGAAGACCTGCCAGCACATCCTCGACATCGTCGGCCAGAGCGACCTGAAGACTATCCGCGACCAGGCGCTCAACGAGCGCGACTATGGCGACCTCTCCGGCCTCAACAAGGACGACGCGCGCAAGAAATGGGGCGAGGAGCAGGTGCATATCTGGCGCCGCTCCTACGACGTGTCGCCGCCCGGCGGCGAAAGCCTGAAGGACACCGGCGCGCGCGTATGGCCCTATTACCTGCACGAGGTGCAGCCGCATGTGCTGCGTGGCGAGACCGTGCTGGTCGCAGCCCACGGCAATTCGCTGCGCGCGCTGATCATGGCGCTGGACGGCAAGAGCGGCGAAGAGATCGTCAAGCTCGAGCTCGGCACCGGCGTGCCGGTGATCTACAAGCTCAATGCCGATTCCACCGTGGCGAAGAAGGATGTGCTGGAAGGGTGAGGTCGTTGGGCCAGCCAACGCGACCCACGAAAAAAGCGCGTTGACACATATCGTTTGCCCGCTTACATGAGCGCGCACCAGCCCAGATGGCGGAATTGGTAGACGCGCACGGTTCAGGTCCGTGTTCCGCAAGGAGTGGAGGTTCGAGTCCTCTTCTGGGCACCAATCATTTGGGTCGCTTAGATCGACCCTTTCAAAAAGCCCGCGAAAGCGGGCTTTTTGCGTTGCGATAAGGCCGTGATCAATCGAGAATGTCAAAGTGCGAATTCTCGCTTGCTCCGATATCCATAACAATGTCGAGGCCGTGCGAAAGCTGCGATCTCGGGAAGCAAATGTCTATGACGCCGTGATTGTCGCAGGTGATCTAGGAAGCAATGCCGCGCAAGAAATATTCGACGTCCTCGGCAGCTTCGGCTGCCCCGTTCTTTTCGTGTTCGGCAATTGGGATCGCAGGCTTTCGCACCAACAGGATTTCGGCGGGCAATGTCATCACTTGCATCTTTCTCCCTTTCGGCTGGGCGGTTTCAGCGTAATAGGGGAATCGATCGATGGGATAGATCCAGCCTGGGAAGCCCTCCGCGCTGAAATCGAAGCGAAATCTCCGTCAGAATTGGGCGCTGCGCGAACCGCGTTCAGAGAGCATCAACGACGCCTACTGGTGAAGATTGCCGCTGACGAAGGTTTTGATCGCACGATCATTGTATCGCATTACCGCCTTACCAGGACGAAGGACTACCTCCCGAACGTGCCGCTCTTTCTGTTCGGCCACAATCACGGCTTCGCGGACAAGACGTGGTTTGGATCACGTTTCGTCAATGTGAGTGCCCTCGATAACAAAGTGACAGTCGTGCCGCATGGCCTGGACCGTCATTCCCCTCAAGACTATCGTTTTATCAATGACGGCAGCTATGTGGTGATCACGCACGATCACACCAAAGAATTCGTCGTCGAGCCGCGCCGCTTTGATCCAGACTTCACGGGCTGGAGACGGATCGAGAAAGAATTCTACTCCGGTGCGCCCGAAGTTCCTCAGTAAGCCGGTCACCTCCCCGTCCGGCCAGTCCCCCGAGAAACCGCTTCAAACCCGCCGCCCCGGGCGCTACGGTCAGCGCCATGGCCCCTTCCGTCAGCCCGACCATCGCCGCGCGGCGCGACCAGATGTTCCCCGTGCTCGCCGATGCGGATATCGAGCGCATGCGCCGTTTCGGCGAGGCACGCTCCTATGCTGCCGGCGAGCATATCGTAACGGCCGGCACGGTTTCGCCAGGCGTGATCCTCATTCTGTCGGGCAAGGTCGACATCACCCAGGCCGGCGGGCTCGGCCGGCCTGAGCCGATCATCACCTACGGCCCCGGCAATTTCGTCGGCGAGCTGGCGCAGTTGTCGAACCGGCCGTCGCTGGTCAATGCCGAGGCGAACGGGCCGGTCGAGGCGATCGTTATCCCCTCGCAGCGGCTGCGCGATCTGATGGTGCAGGAGGCCAATCTCGGCGAGCGCGTCATGCGGGCGCTGATCCTGCGCCGTGTCGGCCTGCTCGAAAGCGGCGCCGGCGGGCCGGTCGTCATCGGGCCGTCCGGCAATGGCGACGTGCTGCGGCTGCAGGATTTCCTGCGGCGCAGCGGGCTACCCCATCGTGCTCTCGATTCCGACACCGACCCTTGCGCCATGACGCTGACCGAGCGGTTCCATGTCGACCCGCACCATCTGCCGATCGTGCTCTGCCCCAACGGCAAGCTGATGCACAATCCGGGCGAGACCGAGCTTGCCCGCTGCGTCGGCCTGCTGCGGCCGATCGATGCCGAAAAAATCTACGACGTGGCGATCGTCGGCGCCGGACCGGCGGGGCTGGCGGCGGCGGTCTATGCCGCCTCGGAGGGGCTGTCGACCATCGTGCTCGACTGCCGCGCCTTCGGCGGGCAGGCGGGCGCTTCGGCGCGGATCGAAAACTATCTCGGCTTCCCGACCGGGATCACCGGCATGGCGCTGATGGCGCGCGCCTATAACCAGGCGCAGAAATTCGGCGTCGAGATGGTTATTCCCGACGAGGCGAAGCTGCTTGACGATGCCGGCGACGGCGCACGCTATCGACTGGCCATCGGCGACGGCGAAAGCGTGCGCTCCCGCGCGGTGGTGATCGCCAGCGGCGCGCGCTACCGCCGTCTCGATATCGCGAACCTGGCGCAATTCGAGGGCACATCGGTGCATTACTGGGCCTCGCCGATCGAGGCCAGGCTTTGCCGCGACCAGGAAGTGGCGCTGGTCGGCGCCGGCAATTCGGCCGGACAGGCGGCCGTGTATCTCGCGAGCCAGGTGCGCAAGGTGACGCTCCTGGCGCGGCGAGACAGCCTCGACGCCACCATGTCGCGCTATCTTGTCGAGCGAATCGCGGCGCAACCCAATATCGAGGTGCTGACCGAGACCGAGGTGGCGGCGCTGGAAGGCCATGACGGCAAGCTCGACGCACTGCGCTGGCGCAACCGGGCGACCGGCGAGGAGACGAGGCGCGCCATCCGCCATATCTTCCTGTTCATCGGCGCCGACCCGAACACCGACTGGCTGGCGAATTGCAACGTGGCGCTCGACGCCAAGGGTTTCGTACGCACCGGGCCGGACGTGGCGCCGGGCCATGGCCTTATGGAGACCAGTCGCGGCGGCGTGTTCGCCATCGGTGACGTGCGCTGCGGCTCGATCAAGCGGGTCGCGGCGGCCGTCGGCGAAGGCGCGCAGGTGGTCGCGGCGCTCCATACCTATCTGGCGCAAAATGGTGGACCGGCGAGGAGAGCGTGATGGACGAATGCAGGCATACGAAGGACATCAAAAAAGTCACGCCGAGCGCGCTGGGCTGCGAGGAATGCCTGAAGAGCGGTTCCTGGTGGGTGCATCTGAGGCTCTGCCGCATCTGCGGCCATGTCGGCTGCTGCGACGACTCGCCCAACCGCCACGCGACAAAGCATTTCCACGCCACGCAGCATCCGATCATCGAAGGGTACGACCCACCGGAAGGCTGGGCCTGGTGCTTCGTCGACGAGGTTTTTGTCGACCTCGAAGGCGATACCACGCCGCAGAATGGGCCGATCCCGAAGTTTGTTTGAGGCAAGCCGACCGGGCGACGCTTCTTCAGCGCACCGAGCTCGTCACCGTCGGATCGACGGCATCGGGCACGGATTTGCGCTCATTGCCGGCGAAAATGCCGATGAGCAGAAGGCTGAGCACGACCGGCACAAACAGGATGGCGACGCGCGCCTGCACGTAAAAGATGGCCCGCCATTCGTTTCGCTTTTCGTCGTTCATCATGCTCGCTCTGTCTGCGCCTCCCGGCGAGGGGACATAGAGACGAAGCGTTAAACATCTCCTTCCGATTCCGTTAACGGGGCGCGATCTGCTGTAATCGCATAAGGCAGCGCTGGCCCCCGCTCCGTCCGTTGCGCGGAAACCTCTCCCCCATTTCGTCTACGCCATGCAGGTTTCCAGCGACTGGTCTTTGGCGATGGCTTGCATGGCAACTTGGCGCCACGCATCGTCCAATGTAGCGCTGGTCGACCCCCACTCCGTCTCGGCTTCGCCGAGCCACCTCTCCCCCGATCGACGGGGTAGAGGAAGACGCCAGGCTTTTTGCCGTCAACGCTCGTCCAGCAACGCTCCCTTCCTTTCCCTCCGGAGGGGGGAAAGGTGGCGCTGCGAAGCAGCGACGGATTGGGGGAACCACGTGGCAATCAAGCCTCGGCCTGATCAGTCGCGCCAGTCACAGAAGACGTGTGCTTGGCGGAGCCGAGACGGAGAGGGGGAGCGCATATGCAATTACCCGCTGAATGCGCTTCCTATCGCCTGAAAGTCCCGCCGATCAGCCTGCCGGCAGCGCAAACAACCGGCCGCCGGCCGGCACGACATCGTCGATGCCGGCAAGGCGCAGGCAGTGCCAGGCCATGGCGTGATTGGAAGAGGTGACGGGGATGCCGATGCGCCGTTCCAACTCCGCCACCGCCTCGGCGACGCGCAGGCTGGTGCAGGAGATGAAGATTGCGTCGACGCCAGGCACTTCAGCCATCCTTTCGGCCGCCGCCTCGATCGAGGCGAGCGAGATGCGGGCGGCCTCGCGGTCGTCGCGGCGGTCGAAGGTGGCGACGGCGGATATGTCGAGGCCGCGGCCGGTGAAATAGCGGACCAGACCCTGGTTGATCTCGGGCGCGTAGGGCGTGAGCAGGCCGATGCCCTTGACGCCCAATGCCTTGAAGGCGGCCAAGGCGCCGGTGACCGGCGTGGTGCAGGCGACGCCCGGCCGCGCCTTCCTGATCTCGGCGAAGACGGCCTCCTCGCCGAGCGTCATGGTGGCCGAGGTGCAGCCGAAGCCGACGACGTCCAGCGGAATGCTTGGCAGGATGAGGTCGACGGTGGGCGCGATGCGCGGGCCGATGGCGCGCAAAGTGTCGGGCGTGATGTCGTTGTCGTTGAACAGGCGCGCTTCGTAGAAGGCGACGCCCGGAATGCGGATCAGCGCGCGGAATTCGTGCTCCAGCGTCTGGTCGGTGGCGAGGATCGCGAGCCCGATCGCCGCGCGCGAGGCGAGGCCGCCGTCGATCTCGGATGGCAACACGCCCAAGTCAACAGGCTTGCGATCGACAGGTCCGAACGATTGAGGGCGGGTGGCGGCCGCGCTGACAGACATGGCATTCCCTTTCCTGGTCGATCCCGTTCGGGGATCATGCTCTCAATTCAAAAGCCCATCCATGGAAATCGCCGGCTTGCGGCCGCCGATCAGGTCGGCGGTGATGCGGGCCGAGCCGTGCGACATGGTCCAGCCGATATGGCCGTGCCCGGTGTTGAGATAGAGATTGCGCAAGCGCCGCCGGCCGAACTCGGGCAGGTTGTTGGGCGTCATCGGCCTGAGGCCCGCCCACATCTCGGCGCGGTCATAATCCGCGCCTTCGGGATAGAGCTCTTCGGTCACGCCCTTCATAAAGGCGAAATCGGCCGGCTTGTGGCTGGTGTCGTAGCCGGCGAATTCGGCTGTCGCGGTGACGCGCAGCCGGTCGCCGAAGCGCGAGACGGCGACCAGATTGTGCTCGTCGATCGCGGCGATGGTCGGCGGCCGCGGCCGGTTGCCGATCGGAATGGTCAGCGAATAGCCCTTGATCGGATAGATCGGCAGGCTGATGCCGACGGTCTTCGCGATCAGCGGGCTGTAGGAGCCGAGCGCCAGCACATAGACATCGCCCTTGACCGCGCCCGTGTCGGTCGTCACCTGCGCGACGCCGTCTCCGGAGGTCTCAATGCCGGTGATGGTCGTGCCGGTGCGGATCTCGCCGCCGCGCTCGACCACCTTGGCGGCAAGCGCGCGGGTGAACTTCGCCGGGTCGCCGGTCTCGTCGGTCGGGCAATGGATGCCGCCGGCGATCTTTTCCCTGGCGGAAGCCAGCGCCGGATCGAGCGCGACGATGGCGTCGCGGTCGAGCACCTTGATCAGCTGGCCGTCGGATTCCAACAGCTTCATACGCTCGACGCCTTTGTCGAGCGCCTGCTGGCTGCGATAGAAATAGAGAATGCCGCGACCGTTGCGATCGTATTCGATGGCCTCGTCGGCGACGACCTCCTGCAGCACGGATTGCGAATAGGCGGCGAGCCGGTGCTTGAGCAGCGTGTTGCGCCTCGCCTTCTCGGCCGTGCACTCCATCAGGAACAGAAAGGACCAGCTGTAGAGCCTGGGATCGGCCGACAGCTTGAAGCGCAGCGCCTGGTCCTTCAGCACCAGCGATTTCAGAAGGATCATCGGCGCCTTGGGCGACGACCAGACGAAGGAATGCCCCGGCGCGATCATGCCGGCATTGCCCCAGCTGGTCTCGGCGGCGACCTGAGGCTGGCGCTCGAGGATGACGACCTCGTGCCCGTCCTGCTGCAGCTGGTAGGCCGTGGTGACGCCGACCACGCCGCCACCCAACACGATCACGCGCATGGCGCCTCCCGAGATCGCAAGTTGGCTCACTGTAAAGAGTAAGCTGCAGTCTGCAATGGCACACACGCAGAGATGTCGGCGGGACAGCGCCCCCGCTGGCCTGCCGGCCATCTCCCCCACTTAGGGGGAGATCAGATGTCACGCCGGCTTTCGCCAATCGCCAACATCGCAGAGATGAGCGGGACACTGGAACTGCCAATCTCCCCCTTCGTGGGGGAGATGTCCGGCAGGACAGAGGGGGGCGCGAAGGAACGCGACGCGCGGTGATTGGCGGCGCTAGAGCCCCAACGCCTGCTCCAGATCCGCGATCAGGTCATCCCCATCCTCGATCCCACACGACAGCCGCACCAGTGAATCCGATATCCCGATCGCGCCGCGCTTTTCGGCCGGGATCGAGCCGTGCGTCATCAGCGCCGGATGCTCGATCAGGCTTTCGACGCCGCCCAGGCTTTCGGCCAGCGTGAAGAGCTGGGTGCGTTCGAGGAAGCGTTTCGTTCCGGCGAGGTCGCGGTCAAGGTCGACCGAGATCATGCCGCCGAAGGCGTGCATCTGCTGAACGGCGATGGAATGCTGCGGGTGGCTGGCAAGGCCGGGATAGATGACCCGGCGGATATCTTTTCGCGTTTCCAGCCATTGCGCGATCTTCAGGCCGTTGGCCGAGTGACGCTCCATCCTGAGCGCCAGGGTCTTGATGCCGCGCAGGGCAAGAAAACTGTCGAACGGGCCGGAGATGGCGCCGATGGCGTTCTGCAGGAATTTCAGCCGGTCGGCGAGATCCTTGTTGTCGCCGACAACCGCTACGCCGCCGACCATGTCGGAATGGCCGTTGAGATATTTCGTCGTCGAATGCACGACGATGTCGATGCCGAGCTCCAGCGGGCGCTGGAGATAAGGGCTGCAAAAGGTGTTGTCGGCGACGGTGAGCAGCCCCTTGCGCCTGGCCAGTGCGGCGACCGCTTCGAGATCGACGATGCGCAGCAGCGGATTGGTCGGTGTCTCGGCCCAAAGCAGTTTTGTTTCCGGGCGGATCGCCGCCTCGACCGCGGCGAGATCGGTGAAATCGGCAAAGCTCACCTCAAGGCCGGCCGAGCGCTTGCGCACCCGCTCCATCAAGCGGAACGAGCCGCCATAGATGTCGTCGGTGGCGACGATATGGGCGCCGGAATCGAGAAGCTCGAGCACCGTGCCGATCGCCGCCAGGCCGGAGGCGAAGGCGAAGGCGGCCGAGCCGCTTTCCAGGTCGGCGACCGCACGCTCGAAGGCGAAGCGCGTCGGGTTCTGGCTGCGGGCATATTCAAAACCCTTGTGCACGCCCGGCGACTGCTGGCCATAGGTGGAGGTGGCATAGATCGGCACCATCACCGCACCAGTCAGCGGGTCGTGGCTCTGGCCGCCATGGATGGCGCGGGTGGAAAAGGCCAGGCGGTTCTTGCCATTCGAACTCATTTTGCGCGGCGCCTCAGATGGTTGATCAGGTCGATACGGGTTATCAGGCCGATGAACTCCTCGCCATCGAAGACGATGGCGACCTCGTTGCGGTCGAAGACCGGCAGCAGCGCGTCGAGCGTCTGGTTGGCCTGCAGCGTGTGCAGGTTCGACGTCATGGCGGTGCGCACCGGCGCGTTGAAACGGTCCCAGCGGCCGTCATACGGGCCGTCGACCTTGGCCAGGATGTCGCTTTCGTCGACGATGCCGACCAGCTTGCCCTCGTCCAGCACCGGCAGTTGCGAGACATCGGAACGGCGCATGCGGCCATAGGCGTTGAGCAGGGTTTCCTCTGGGCCGACGGTCACGATGTCGCCGGTGCGCGGCGAGCGCATGACGAGATCGCGCAGATCGCCATGCTGTTCCTGGTCGGCAAGGCCCTGCTCGGCCAGCCAGATATCGTCGAAGACTTTCGACAGATATTTGTTGCCGCTGTCGCAGACGAAGGTGACGACGCGCTTCGACACCGTCTGCTCGCGGCAATAGCGAAGCGCCGCCGACAGAAGCGTGCCCGAGGACGAGCCGGCCAGGATGCCTTCGCGCGAGAGCAGATCGCGCACCGCCAGCATGCTTTGCTTGTCCGGGATCGAATAGGCCTTTTTCACCAGCGAGAGATCGGCATTGGGCGGCACGAAATCCTCGCCGATGCCTTCGACAGTCCAGCTGCCGGCCTCTTCCATCTTGCCGGTCTTGATCAGCGGCGCCAGCACCGAGCCGACCGGATCGGCAAGCACCATCTCGGTCTTCGGCGAATGTTTCGCGAAATAGCGGCCGAGGCCGGTGAGCGTGCCGCCCGAGCCGACGCCGACCACCACCGCGTCGACGTCGCCTTCGAGCTGCGAGAAGATTTCCGGGCCGGTCGTCGTCTCATGCGCCAGCGGATTGGCCGGGTTGGCGAACTGGTTGGCATAGAAGGCGCCGGGCAATTCGGTGGCGATCTTCTCGGCCATGTCCTGGTAATATTCGGGATGGCCCTTGCCGACATCGGAGCGGGTCATGCGCACTTCGGCGCCCAAAGCGCGCAGATGCTGGATTTTTTCGCGCGACATCTTGTCGGGCACGACAAGAATGATGCGGTAGCCTTTCGGGATGCCGACCTGGGCGAGGCCGAGGCCGGTGTTGCCGGCGGTGGCCTCGACGATCGTGCCGCCGCGCTTCAGCTTGCCCGCCTTCTCGGCCGCCGCGATCATCGACAGCGCGATGCGGTCCTTGATCGAGCCGCCGGGATTCTGGCTCTCGAGCTTGATGAACAAGCGGCATTTGCCGGTGTCGAATTTGGTCAGCTCGACGACCGGCGTCTGGCCAATCAGGTCGAGCACCGAAGCGTAAGGCGGGCGAAGTCTCGACAGGTTGGTGTGCGCGCGCTGCGGCGCCGCTTTTGTCTGCTCGCTCATCTTGAGTGCTCCATCGAAGCAGTTCGAGGCGGATGTCGGCAATCTCGCGCGGGAGGCCGCGGGATTCCATTCCGGTTTCGCGGATCGCGCGCCCTGTCTTTTCCAGCCCTTTTCATCAGGAAAGAAGATAGATCGTGCCAATCCCGCGGCGAGTGGAGGAATGGAATTCTAGGTGGGTTGCTTCGCAGCCTCTCATCGTTGAAGCCGGCGCGAGGCAGCCCCTCTGGCCTGCCGGCCATCTCCCCCTTTGTGGGCATGGCGCTGGCAACCGCTGGGATGTCGTCAAAGACGATAGAGCGGGTTCTTGCGCGTGAAGCTGCGATCCATCCTTCGTCATTCTAGGGCGGAGCAAGGAGCGAGGCGACGCGCGCAGACCCAAGAATGACGACCGATTGCAGCGAGCCTCACCCCAGCAGCAGCTTACTCAGCTTGGCGCATTGCACACGAATATCGGGAATGGCATCGATCTCGAAGAACGTGCCGCGCGTCAGCGGGCCGACGGCGAGTAGCTTCGACGAGACCGTGCCGTCGGCCGCGATCAGCTCGCATTTCGCGGTCACATCGAGACCGAGGCGCAGCGGATCGGGCCGCGCCAGGCCGCGCTCGATCAGCGAGCGCACGACGCCGTTCGACGTCCTCGAAACGTCGCGGGCGATGCCCATGCAATCATAGAGCCGGGCGACCCCTAGGGTCTCGATATCCTGCGTGCCGCGCGGCTGGATTTTCACGGCGAAGCCGCCGTTCGCCTCGACATTCACGACCCTGCCGGCGACGAGGCGGATGCGGCCCGAGCGCACGGCTTCGGTGACGCGCGCGTAGACTTCCGGCGCCATGCGGTGGCGGTGGATGTCCCACCAGGCCTTGGTGTGCTCGACGAAGCGGCGTTTGGCAGAGGCCGGCCAGTTCTGCCAGATTTTCTGGTTGAAGGGCCTCAAGCCGTCGACGACGTCGCGCCAGTCGCCGCCGGCCTTCTGGTTCTCGCGGATCAGGTTGCGGAACCAGGCGACGAAGTAGGAAAGCTGGGTGCCGAGCGGGATATCGGCGATATCGAGCTTGATCGGATTGCCCTTGCGATGCGGCGACGGCAGCAGGCCGCGCCGCGACACCGCGACAATGGCACCCAGATGGCCGCGCTGTTCCAGCGACAGGAAGGCGTCGACCATGCTCAGGCCCGTGCCGAGCAGCAGGACCGCGGCCTGCGGATCGAGCGCGGTATCGGCCTCCGATCCCATGCGGATCGCATGGCCCTGGAAGGCGCCGGGTTGCTCGTCATGGCCGGTGGCCAAGACGGCGAGATGCGCCACGACGCTGGTGCCGTTGGCGAGCGCGACCTCGACACCCGACGGGGTCGGCGAGATCGACAGGCTCTCCTCGCTGATCAGCCTGAGACGCCCGGTCTCGCGTTCGCGTTCCTGGAGACCCTCGAGCACGTCCTGCAGATAGCGGGCATAGAGGCTGCGCGGCGCATAGAACGGCCCCTGGTCCGGCTTGGCGAGCCCGCGCTCCAACACCCAGCGCGCGAAATGCGTCGGGTCGTCGGCGTAAGCGCTCATGCCGGAAGCGTTGACGTTGAGCACATGCGCCGAAAGCAGCGTCGAATAGGCCATGCCCTGGCCGAAATGCGGCCGCTTCTCGATCAGCGTGACGCGCAGGTCCGGATTGTGCGATTTAAGCAGATGCGCAGCGAGCACGACGCCGCTGGCGCCGCCGCCGACAATGATGATGGAACTGGCGCGTCCAACCATGACTGCTAGCCGAAACTGACGGAGCGATCAGCACGGAGCGAGCGCCGCGGTCGGCCTCGGCCGCAAGCCACGAACGATCGCCGGAACGGTCTTCGGAAGGTCGCGCATCGTTCTCTCACTCCCAATGTTGACAAGACTACTATACTAACCGAGCCAGGCACGAAACCCTCCTTCCAATTCGCCGGCGATTTGAAGCATGGATTTGCCTGGGTAGCATGACAGGCGGATTTTCGTTCGCTGGATATAACTGCGATGGCGGCATCCGATCGGTCATCATCCTAGGCGGAGCGACGCGAAACAGAACAGAGATAATAACGGAAGGGACGCCCGCCGGCAGATCAGATGCGCGAGCGGTTCGCCCAGCGCAGCCCGGCCACGCCGACCAGCATGGTGAGGAGGCCGACATAGAGCCATTGCGTCTGGCCGGTCATGAAGCTGCCCTTGACGAGACCGAGGCCTTGCAGCGACCACAGCGCACCGACGGCCAGCACAGTCAGCGCCAGCACAAACCTGATCAATCGCATCGGTTGGACCCTCTCTAAAAGTCGATCCTGGACCGCGACAGAGACGCAACAAAGACGGCGAGGAATCGAAATAGTTCGGTTCCTCTGTACTGCAAATCTTGAGGACCGATCTTGCCCGGAACGTCCCGGATTCCGGTCCGATATTCATCAAGAATACGCCGTTTCAGCTCCAGAAATATCATGACAAACTGTTTCGCGGCGACTCCAAACGTGTGCCGCCGCCATGGAACCGCCAGAAGGTTGCCGCATTTCCCGCCTCATTCGGCACTTAGGCGGGGCTATTCGATCAACGGAGCCACCCCCAAAAGATGAAGAAAACCAACCGCGCCGCGCTTGTCGCGGTAGCGATCGCGGCTGGCCTGACGGCTGGCGCATCGTCCGCCTCCTCCGCCGCCGCGCAATGCGGCCGCGCTTCCTGGTATGCGCTGCATTCCAGAACCGCCTCAGGGGAACGCATGAACCCCTCGGCACTGACAGCCGCCCATCGCTCCCTGCCCTTCGGCACCAAGCTCAGGGTCACCAACAAAAACAACGGCCGCAGCGTCGTCGTTCGCATCAACGATCGCGGTCCATTCGTAAGGGGACGCATGCTGGATCTCTCCCGCGGCGCCGCCAGCCAGCTGGGTTTCGTCGGTTCGGGCCACACCGCCGTCTGCATGGCGCGTGTTTAAGCCATCTGTTCACAGGACCATGATCCAACCGCTCTTGATGGTAAGGATCGTGGCCGATGTCCGGCATGAGGGGGCCGGACACATATCCTTCACATTTCTGCACCGCACATTGAGCCGGCTCCAGCCCCAACGGCCGACTTTCAACAGCTTAGACCAAAGATGCATTCGTCAGACAAAATGACGTATTGCATCGCAACAATATCTTGTTAACCTCGCCGCGACACATGCAAGGCTCGGCGCTGTTCGTCGTCCTTTTGGTCGTCGGACGGCAGCGGGGTTCGCGATGTTCTACCAGCTCTACGAAATGAACCATGCGGCGTTGCAGCCGGCCCGCCTCTATGCCGACGCGGTGCGGCTCTTCTACTCCAACCCGCTCAATCCGATTTCCCATACCCCGTTCGGCCGCTCGGTGGCGGCGACCGCCGAGCTGTTCGAGCGGACCACCCGCCGCTACGGCAAGCCGCAATTCGGCCTGGACAAGACCGTGGTCGACTGGAAAAACGTCGCCGTCACGGAAAAGACGGTCTGGTCGAAGCCCTTCTGCAACCTCATCCATTTCGAGCGCGCGCTGCCCGCCGGGCGCAAGCCCGACCCGAAGCTTTTGATCGTGGCGCCGATGTCGGGCCATTACGCGACGCTGCTGCGCGGCACTGTCGAGGCCATGCTGCCTTATGCCGACGTGCACATCACCGACTGGGTCGACGCCCGCATGGTGCCGGTCTCGCAAGGCAGCTTCGATCTCGACGATTATATCGATTACGTCATCGAGATGTTCCACGCGCTCGGCCCCGACACGCATGTGATGGCCGTGTGCCAGCCTTCCGTGCCGGTGCTGGCGGCGGTGGCGCTGATGGAGAAGCGCGGCGATCCCTTCGTGCCCTCGACTATGACGCTGATGGGCGGCCCGGTCGACACCCGCCGCAACCCGACCGCGGTCAATCTTCTGGCCGAAGAAAAGGGGATCGACTGGTTCCGCGACAATGTCATCATGCAGGCGCCGTGGCCGGTGCCGGGTTTCGGCCGCGAGGTCTATCCGGGCTTCCTGCAGCTTTCGGGCTTCATGAGCATGAATCTCGACCGCCACATCATCGCCCACAAGGACTTCTTCATGCACCTTGTGAAGCATGACGGCGACAGCGCCGAGAAGCACCGCGACTTCTACGACGAATATCTGGCGGTGATGGACCTGACGGCGGAGTTCTATCTTCAGACGGTCGACACCGTGTTCGTGCGCCACGCCCTGCCGAAGGGCGAGATGACGCATCGCGGCGAGCCGGTCGATCCGAAGGCGATCCGCAACGTCGCGCTGCTGACCGTCGAGGGCGAGAACGACGACATTTCCGGCCTCGGCCAGACCCAGGCCGCGCATGACCTTTGCGTCAACATCCCGGCAGACAAAAAAGCGCATTACGTGCAGCCGGCCGTCGGCCATTACGGCGTTTTCAACGGCTCGCGCTTCCGCTCGGAAATCGTGCCGCGCATCGTCGATTTCATTTCCAGCTATGGCCGGCAGCACCGGGTGGCGACAAAGCCGAAGCTGGTCCGTTCCGCAAAAAGCTGATTGCAGGCGCCCAGCATCAGCCCTGCCGCCACCCGGCGGCCGGCAGTGTTGCGTCCATGCCTCTGTTGCGAAAGTGCCGCTACTGGATCGTCCAGGTAACCATGCCGTCAAACGGACCGCCGTCTCTAATTGACACGGACTGTAAATCGCCCTTAACGTTTCGTTAATAAAGAACAGGGCGGGGGCAATGACTTCCTCAGCGATGACGCGGATTCTGCGTTTGTTTGCAGCCGCAGGACTGGCGATCTCTGCGCATTGGGCGGTGCCGGCCTGGGCGGCGGGCGCGATGATCACGGGCGGCCTAACGTCGCAGCCGATCGGCCACTATGATTTCTGCAAATCGCATCCGAACGAATGCAACATCCGTCCGGTTGATCTCGAGCCGGCCAGGATGACGGATGGTTTGTGGCGCCGGCTGATCAACGTGACCGCCAGGGTCAACGCCGCCGTCAAGCCGATGAGCGACCTCGATCACTATGGCAAGGACGAAGTCTGGGCCTATCCGGACGACGGCTATGGCGATTGCGAAGACTATGTGCTGGAAAAGCGCCGCGAGCTTTATCGCATGGGCATGTCGCTGGCCGACCTTTTGATCACCGTCGTGCGCAAGCCGGACGGCGAAGGCCACTCCGTGCTGACGGTGCGCACCGACAAGGGCGACTATGTGCTCGACAATTTGACCGACAAGGTTAAAGCCTGGGACGCGACCGGCTACCGCTTCCTCAAGCGCCAGGCGATCGACAACACCGGACGCTGGGTCTCGATCCGCGACGGCCAGGCGGTGCTCGTCGGCTCGGTGCAGTAGGCAGGGCTAACCTCGGTTTCGTCATTCTAGGGCGAAGCAAGGAGCGCAGCGACGCCGCGAAGACCCTAGAACCATTCCGTTACCTACAGGCGTTACCGCGGTGCAGGACGACCTCTGGTCTGCACCGCTTCTACCCTTCGCGCGAGGTCACGGGATGGATCCTCGGGTCTACGCTCCGCTTCGCGTCGCCTCGCCCGTGGATGACGAGCGCAAGGAGCTTCCGAAAAAATCGCACACCTCCATGAACCATTCCCGTTCGGCCGGCGACACACAGCCGTGAATGGCAAACCCAACCATGGAGAACGCAAATGACTTCTTTCCTGCGCAACACCTTGCTTGCCGCCGTCGCGCTGTCGGCCCTGACCGGATCGGCCCTGGCGGACCAGACCTACAAAAGCTGCGCCGCGACCAACCTCAATGACCTATGGAGCGGCCGCTGCTGCAGCGTCGGTTCCGCGAACTGCCCGGGCGGCGGCAATGGCCGCGACCATCAGGGCCATCAAGGCAATGGCGGCCGGGGCAGCCCCAACGGCGGCAGCACCAACGGCGCCGGCAAGTTCTGATCTCAAGAGTTCAGATGGAGTCGAACCACGCGCCAGCGGACAATCGCGATCCGCTGGCGCCTGACACCGGGATTATAGAGGCCGACCGAGTGCCGTGCGTATCGAGGCGCTGAGGCGGCGCAATTCCGCCTCGTCCAGCTTCTCGATGCTCTCGGCCAGAAGGTTGGCGAGCTCCGTCGCCGCGGGTGACAGGCCGGACGTGTCGATCCTGACCCTGGGATGCGAGCTTTCGGCGAGCCGGGCCAGGTCCTCGGCCTCATCCCAAATGATGTTGAAATAGCCGATGATCTTCTGGATCAGCGTCCAGGTCGGCGCGCCGCGGCGGCCATGCTCGAGCGCCGACAGATAGGCGGCGCTGACGCCGATGGCCTCGGCCATCGCCTTCTGGCTGACGCCGCGCTCGGCGCGCAGCGCCCTAAGCCTTTCGCCGAAGGGGGTCATCTGGAACGGTTCACCGCTTCACCGAAGCGGCGACCCGCCCCGTCTCTTTGTTTTGGCGCAATTCCGGATGGAAAACCGCTACACACTTTTCCTGGAATTGCTCTAGGCATCCTCATGAGCGCGTCCGCCGCAGCCGCACATAGAGCGCGCCCGAACCGCCATGGTTGCGCGCGGCGTGGTCGTGGCTTGAGACCAGATGGCGGAAGGCCGGCGTAGAGAGCCAGGCCGGCACGGCGCGGCGCAGGATGCCGTCGCCGCCCGAGGAAGAGCCCTTGCCGGTGATGATCAGCACATAGCGGATGCCGCCGGCATGCGCGCGGTTGAGGAAGGTGAGCAGCAGCGAATAGGCCTCGTCCTGCGTCATACCGTGCAGGTCGACGCGGCCCTCGATCGGCAGCCGGCCTTTCTTCAGCTTGTGCAGCGTCTGGTCGTCGAGCGAATGCGAGACATGCGGCGTCTTCGGCTTGACGGCAGCGGCCGGAACGCCATTGGCAGCAGGCCGCGGCGGCTCGGGTTTGGGCTCGACGATGTCGGGGATCTCGACGGCGGTCTTGCCTTTCAAGGGCCGGGCCGAGCGCGCCACCAGGTTCCACAGGATGCGATCGTCCTCGCTGAGATGATCGTCGCGGCGGCTCACCGGCTCGCTCCATCCAGAAGCGCACGCGGCACCAGCGCATAGAAATCCGCCGCGTTGCGGACCACGCCGGCGATTTCGCCGGCGGCATCGCCCGAACCGGCGAAGAGGTCGCCGCGGGCGGGTCCGGTGATGGCCGAGCCGGTGTCCTGCGCGATCATCAGCCGCCGGAACGGTTTTTGGTCGAAGGCGGTGAGCATCGGGGCGTCGACATAGAAGGGCGTGCCGAAAGTGTGCAGCAGGCGGTCGACCGCGACCGATCGCCCGGGCGTCAGCGGCACCTTGGCGGCGGCGATGGGCCCGAGCGCCGCATCGTCGACCGCAGCCTCGCGGAAGAAAATGTAGGAGTGATTCTGCCAGAGGATCTCGTCGACCCGGTCCGGATGCGCCTTGAACCAAGCGCGGATCGACTGCATCGTCACTCTTTCCAGCGGGATCTCGCCGAGATCGCTCAGGATTTTGCCCGGGCCGGTGAAGCGCTGGCCGGACTTGGCCGCGTAGGTGACGCGGGCGAGCCTGCCGTCGGTCATCTTCAGCCGTGCCGCGCCCTGCACATGGATGAAGAAGGCATCGACCTTTTCGGCAAGCCAGGCAATTTCGAGATTCCGGCCGGCGAGCGCGCCGCGCTCGATTTCGCCGCGGTCGAAATATTCGACCGGACCTCCATCCGTCCGGCGGGCAAAGGCCAGATACGGATCCATGCCGGCCGGCCGGTTGCCGTCGTCGATGTCGATCAGGTCGGCGGGGCGGGACAGCAGCGGCACGGTGAACCGTTCCGTCCTGACCGGCGAGGCCTCGACCTCCGGCTCGTAGAAGCCGGTGACAAGCCCTGAGCCGTTTTCAGCCTTCACCAGCATCGGCACGAAATGCCGTTCGAAGAAAGACCGCGCCTCCGACCGATTCGGCGCCGAAACGGCGCGCGCCTCGGCATAGGCCTCGGCAAAGGCATTGAAATCGACGCCGAGCAACCCGCTGCGATAAGGTTTTACCGGGGCATGGAAGGCGGAGCGGCGAAACGCGGCAAAGGCCGCGAGGTGGTCATCCTCGCCCCAGCCTGGCAGGTCGCCGAAGGTTTTTTCGCTGAATGTGGAAGAGAGCGGCACGACCGAGCCCCGCCGCCTGGATTTAGTCTTCTTCTTCGGTGGCGACGAGCTTCCAGTTCGGGTCGCGCGAGCGGGTATCACGGGCGAAGGTCCAGACATCCTTGACCTCGGCCACCGTCTCCGGATCTCCGTCGATGACGGCGCCTGCCTTGTCGCGGGTCGCCGAGATCAGCTCGGAGACGACGCGCAGCGTGATATGCGCTTCCGAGCCCTTCATTTCGGCGCTGACGATGTCGGCCTTGTCGATGCCGACGAAGGAAGACTGGATCTTTTCCGACTTGGCCTCGCGCTCACCGATCGCGGCGACGAAGCCGTCATAGACTTCGCGCGACAGGAGGTTCTTCAGCGTCTTACGGTCGCCGTCGGCATAGGCCATGACGATCATCTCATAGGCCATCTTGGCGCCGTCGACGAAGGTCTTGGGGTCGAAGGACGGATCGTTGTCCTTGATCGTGCGCAGGCCTTTGTTGAGATCGGTGTCCGGCTTGGCGAAGGCGTCGATTTCGGCATAGGTCTCGGCCGCGGGCTCGCCCGGCATGCGCTTGCGCGGCACCGACACGACATTTTCAGGCTTCTGCGCCGCATCGGCCTCGCGCGTGCGGCTCGCCGAATAGGGATCGAAGGGCGGACGCTCGTTTCCGGTGCGACGTCCAAGCACGTTGCGCAGCTGGAAAAAGATTACAACCGCCGCAATCAAAAAGAAAATCGTGCCGAAGTCGAAGAAACCCATATTTTCCGCCAACTCGAACCCTGTCCTTGCCGGACCGGCGTAACTCCCTCGGGGAGCGCGGTCGCATAGCGTTCAACATCCAAAGCATATAGAACGGCAGGCGCTATCATTCAAATCAAAGGCAGCCATACCTATCTATAGGCGCCAAGGCCAGCGGCGATTGTCCGCGGGCGCCGCAAAAGAAGAAAGCGATCGGTCGAGACTTGCGCATTTCCTTCATCCCTTTGTTCCTGCTTCTGCTGCCGCTGCTGGAGATCGCCGGCTTCGTCATTGTCGGCCGCGAAATCGGCGCCTTGGCGACGATCGGGCTGGTGATCCTGTCCAGCATCGCCGGCAGCCTGCTGCTTCGGCATCAGGGTTTCGGCGTCATGACGCGGGTGCGCACGGAGATGGATGCCGGACGCGATCCCAGCCGGCAGCTTGCGCATGGCGCGATGATCGTGCTGGCGGCGATCCTGCTCATCATCCCGGGCTTCATCACCGACATCTTCGCCATTCTTCTGTTGCTGCCGCCGGTCCGCGACTTTGCGTGGCGCCTGCTCAAGAACCGTATCGTCATGGCAACCAGCTTCAGCAGCGGCTTCTCGGCGCGGCGGCGCGACACCGTCATCGATCTCGACGACAGCGACTATTCGCGCGACGATTATCCGAACCGGCCGGATCACAATTCGCCCTGGCGGCGGCTGAAGAACGATTAGTCCCGGACCTGTCGCCGACAGAGGCGGCAAAACTTGTTTTGTCCGGCCGACCATGGTAGCGAACCCGCGATTTCAATCCGGTCAGCAATGCTGCCCAGGCAAAAGGACTAAGGCTCATGGCCAGCAACGATGACGCGGCGACCGGCGCCGCCAACGGCAACGGCACCCAGAACCAGCCCTCGCTCAATGTGCTCGCGCAATATGTGAAGGATCTGTCGTTCGAAAGCCCCGGCGCGCCGAATTCGCTGCGCGGCCGCGACAAAGCGCCCGGCATCGCCATCAATGTCAACGTCAACGCCAACCCGCTTTCGGACAAGCAGTTCGATGTCAATCTGACGCTGAACGCCAAGGCGTCCTTCGACCAGGAAGTGCTGTTCAATGTCGAGCTTGTCTATGGCGGCGTCTTCGCCATCTCGGGCTTCCCGCAGGAGCACATGCTGCCGCTGCTCTTCATCGAATGCCCGCGCTTGCTGTTCCCCTTCGCGCGCCAGATCATCGCCGACGCCACCCGCAATGGCGGCTTCCCGCCGCTGATGCTCGACCCGATCGACTTCGCGCAGATGTTCCAGCAGAGGATTGCCGAGGACCAGGCCGCGGCCAGCAAGGTCCAGGTGAGCTGAGAAGGCGTACCACCCATCGTATGGAGAGCCCGGCTTCGCGCCGGGCTTTTTTGTTGGAGATCTCTGAGACTAGCGAAGACCGTGCGATCGTCATTCCAGGGCGAAGCAAGGAGCGCAGCGACGCGCGCAGACCCTGGAATCCATGCCATTACGTCAAGGCGTTGCAACGGTTACAGAATTCTGCACCGTTGCACCCTACGGCCGAGGTCACGGCATGGATACTCGGGTCAAGCCCGAGGATGACGACGTCATGAGGGTCTCGGCTAATCTCCCGACGTCCGTGCCAGAAGCGCTCCCCCACCCGCGGCGCCAACCTTCGCGATTTGCCGCGGCAAATAGCTCGGTCGTCATTCCAGGGCGGAGCAAGGAGCGCAGCGACGCGGCGCAGACCCTGGAATCCATTCCGTTACCCTAAGGCGGTGCTGCGGTTACAGAATTCTGCACCGCTGCGCCCCACGACGACGGTCACGGAATGGATCCTCGGGTCAAGCCCGAGGATGACGACGTCACGGAGGTTTCGGTCAATCGCCAACGTCGCCGGCTAATCTCCAACGTCTGCGCCAGGAGCGGCCTCTCACCCCACCGCCACCTTCAGCCACAGCGCCTTTTCACCCAGCGTCGAAACCAGCCCGGCATGCGCCGCGCGGTCCGCTTCGCTCAACCGGGGCGGCAGGGCGATCGGCCTCGCGCCGATGGAGATGTCGATATCGGCCACCTCGCCGGCACCGTTCATCTGCACCGCCACGGCTTCCAGCACCAGCGCCGCCTGCTTGCCGCCGATGAGCTCGATATAGACCTCGGCCAGCAATTCGGAGTCGAGCAGCGCGCCGTGCTTGGTGCGGCGCGTGTTGTCGATGCCGTAGCGGCGGCAGAGCGCATCGAGCGAGTTCGGTCCCATCGGATGCTTGCGGCGCGCGAGCGCCAGCGTGTCGATGATGCGGCCGGGATCGATGGATGGATGGCCGAGCCGGCTGTATTCGAGATTGAGGAAGCCGAGGTCGAAGGTGGCGTTGTGGGCGATCAGCTTGGCGCCGTCGGTGAAGTCCAGCCATTCCTGCGCGATCTCGGCGAAGGTCGGCTTGCCGACCAGGTCGGCGGCACTGATTCCATGCACGGCCTGCGCTTCGGCATGGATGGCGCGACCCTGCGGATTGATGAATTTGTGGAATGTGCGGCCGGTCGGAAAACGGTTGACCAGCTCGACGCCGCCGAGCTCGATGATGCGGTCTTCGCGCAAATCGAGGCCGGTGGTTTCCGTATCGAAGATGATCTCACGCATTCGAATCAATCCGCTCCAGGGAGCAGAATCACAAACCAGAACAAAATGGCAATGGGGACTACTGACAGCAAGAGTCAGGAGCGCGGCGTTTCCTGCTTATCCCCCGCCAGTTCGGCCACGATCGCCCCGACCGCCTTTCGCGCTGCGTCGAAGCCATTTCCGGTGTCGATGATGAAATCGGCCTGGCGGCGTTTTTCGGCGTCAGGGACTTGCTTGGCGAGGATCGAGGCAAATTTTTCCTCGCTCATGCCGGGCCTGGCCAACACACGCTGGCGCTGGATCTCGGGCGACGCGGTGACGACCACGACCTTGTCGACGCGGTTGCGGCCGCCAGTTTCGAACAGCAGCGGAATGTCGAGCAAGGCGAGGGGCGCGCCGGCGGCGCGGTGCCTCGCCAGAAACGCATCGGCATCGGCGCGCACCAGCGGGTGAATGATCGCCTCGAGCTTCTTCAGCGCGGCCGGATCGGCAAGCACTCGGCCCGCTAGTTTCACGCGATCGACCACCCCTGCCTCGGTCGTACCCGGGAAAGCCGCTTCGACCACGGGCGCTGCCTTGCCGGAATAAAGGCGGTGCACCGTCTCGTCCGAATCATGCACCGGCACGCCGGCCTCGGCGAACATTTTTGCCGTGGCCGACTTGCCCATGCCGATCGATCCGGTAAGGCCGAGCACGATCATCAATGGACCTCGATGTCGGCAACGATCATGCGCCGCAATTCGGGCGTGACTTCGGGTTTCCGACCGAACCAGCGTTCGAACCCGGGTACCGCCTGATGAAGCAGCATGCCGAGCCCGTCGACCGTCTTCAGGCCGCGCGCCTTGGCGGCCGCCAGAAGCGGCGTCTCCAGCGGTACATAGACGATGTCGGTGACGATGGCTCGGTCCGGCAGGCCGCCCGGATCGGCGGAGAGCGTCGCGTCGCCATGCATGCCGAGCGCCGTGGTGTTGACGAGCAGGCCGGCATCGCCGAGCAACCCGCCGACCGCACCATGCGCCGAGACGCCGGCGCCGAAATGGCGGCTGAGCTCCTCGGCTCGCGCGAGCGTTCGATTGACGACGCGGATATCCTTGATGCCACGCTCCTTTAGCGCATGGATGACTGCGCGGGAGGCGCCGCCGGCGCCGAGCACCACGGCCGGCCCATTGGCCGCCCATCCGGGTGCATGGTCGTCGAGGTTGGCGGCGAAGCCGTAGCCGTCCGTGTTGCCGCCCCAGAGAAGGCCGTCCTCGAACCACAGCGTGTTGACGGCGCCGATTGCATCGGCCGCATGGTCGCGGCGGGCGACGGCCGCGAAAGCGGCTTCCTTGTGCGGAATGGTGACATTGCCGCCGCGATAGCCGTCCTCGCCGAGAGACTTGAGGAAGGCGGCGAAATCCGCCGGCGCGACGTCGATCGCCCGGTAGCTGCCGTCGATGCCGTATTGCTTGAGCCAATAGCCGTGGATCTTCGGCGAGCGCGAATGGGCGATCGGATGTCCGGTGACAAAAGCTTTTGCCTCAGCCATCGATGGCTCCCAATGCGCGCAATTCCTTCAGCACAGCCAGCAGTGGCAGGCCGACAATGGTGAAATAGTCGCCCTCGATCTTCTCGAACAGCTGGATGCCTTCGCCCTCGATCTGATAGGCGCCGACGCTGGAAAGCGCCTTGGCGCCGACGCGCGCCAGATGCCGGCCGATAAAGGCGGGGTCGAGCTTGCGCATGGTGAGGCTGGCAACGCCGACATGGCGCCACAGCACTTCGCCGTCGCGGCAAAGCACGGCGGCGCTGTTCAATTGATGCGTCTTGCCGGAGAGCGCGAGCAGGTGGCGGCGCGCACCTTCCATGTCGGCGGGCTTGTGAAAAATCTCGTCGCCCAGCGACAGGGTCTGGTCGCAGCCGAGGACCAGAACACCTGGCCTGCGCTCGCTGACCTCGGTCGCCTTGGCCTCGGCCAGGATCGAGGCGACATCTTCCGGTGAAACGCCGCTGTCCTTCAGCGGAGCCTCGAGCGCGCGCTCGTCGACATTGGCCGGCACCGCCTCGATGTCGAGGCCGGCATTGACGAGCATCGCTTTCCTGTACGGGCTGCCCGAAGCGAGGATGATTTTTTCGGCCATTTTTTCGCACCTGGTCTGTGGGACCAACTAGCGTGTTGAGATTCAGGTTAGGCCGAGCCGAAAGTGGTGGCTTCCGAGAACCGGAGCGGAGCGTACTTAAAGTACGTGAGCACCGGAAGCGCAAGAAGCCGCTACTTGCAGGCCGGCACCACCTGAATATCGACGCCCTAGCGCGTCTTTCCCCGCAGGGCAACGATAGCCGCCGCCGTTTCCTCGATGGAGCGGCGGCTGACATCGATCATCGGCCAGCCATGCCTCGTGCAGAGCTGGCGGGCATAGGCAAGCTCCTCGTTGATCGCGGCGCGGTCGACATAATCTGTCGGCACGAAGGCGGCGCTGTTGCCGAGGATGCGGTTTTGCCGCACATGTGAGATGCGCTCTGCCGTGGCGACGAGACCGACGACCAAAGGCGTCTTGGCGGCAATCAGGCTCTCGGGCAGCGGCACGCCGAGCACGATCGGGATGTTGGCGGTCTTGATGCCGCGATTGGCGAGATAGATCGAGGTCGGCGTCTTCGAGGTGCGCGAGATGCCGATCAGCACGACGTCGGCATCCTCCATATTGGCCGGCAGCTGGCCGTCATCATGCTCCATGGTGAAGTTCAGCGCGTCGATGCGGCGGAAATATTCGGCGTCGAGCACGTGCTGGGCGCCGACCCGGCGGCCGGCCGGCGTGCCGAGATAGGACTGGAAAACGCTGAGCACCGGCTCCAGCACCGAGACGCAAGGCAGGCCCATGGCGGCGCAGCGCTCGTCGATCGAGCGGGCGAGCTTCTGGTCGACGACCGTATAGAGAATGATGCCGGGCTCTTCCTCGATGTCCTCGAAGACCTTGGCAACCTGCTTCTCGGTGCGGATCAGCGGATAGATATGTTCGATGGCGCGCGCGTCCTTATATTGCGCGGACGCCGCGCGGCCGGCCGCCAGCAGCGTTTCGCCGGTGGCGTCGGAGATCAGGTGCAAATGGAAGAAGCTCTGAGGTTTGTTCACAGGCGATAGGTCCAGGCTGTGGGCAATTGTGGACAAGGCTGGATGGGCAGGCCTTGGGTCAAAAAGCGACTGTATCAGATGGCCGCTTGTCCACAATTCGACCTGCTGTAGGCTTTGCCGCGGCGCTGGGGACAAAACCGGGGATCAACTTTTCTCGGCCGGTTTCATCCACAGCAAGGAGTTCGGAGCGGAAAGCCTAAGCTTTTGACTCCAAAGCCTGTATCGGCTTCGTCCCCAGAACCCTCCAAATTGCGGAAGCGAGTACGCGACAATATGCTGACTGGCCTTTTCGCGCCGCAGGCTGGACAGGTCGCAACCATCACAACCAACAGACTCTTAGAATCAGAAGACTCTTTTAAAATAGATATTTGATTTAAGAGAACTGGAGAGGGCAGCGCTGGATGGCTGGGAAACGGATCGTGCTGGACGTCCTCAAGGGCGAGACGGTTTTACCGCCGCCGCTCTGGATGATGCGTCAGGCGGGCCGCTATCTTCCGGAGTACCGCGAGACAAGGAAGCGGGCCGGATCCTTCCTCGATCTTTGCTACGATCCGGACCTCGCCGTCGAGGTGACGCTGCAGCCGATCGAACGCTTCGGCTTCGACGCTTCGATCCTGTTCTCCGACATTCTCGTCGTGCCCAATGCCCTGGGGCGCGAGGTCCGTTTCGAGGAAGGCCGCGGGCCGGTCCTGAAGCCGATCACGGCGGCCGAGATCCCCGCGCTGAACGGCGAAGTGTTTCACGTGAATCTCGAACCGGTCTACGAGACCGTGCGCCGGCTGCGCGCGAAATTGCCCGACGAGACGACGCTGCTCGGCTTCTGCGGCGCGCCCTGGACGGTGGCGACCTATATGATCGCCGGACATGGTACGCCCGACCAGGGCCCCGCCCGGCTTTTCGCCTATCGCGAGCCCGAGGCCTTCGCGAAGCTTTTGAAGACGCTGGCCGACCATTCGGCCGCCTATCTGATCCGCCAGATCGAAGCCGGCGCCGATGCGGTGCAGATTTTCGATTCCTGGTCGGGCGTGCTGGACGAACCGTCCTTCGAGGCTTTCTGCGTCGAACCGGTGGCCGAGATCGTCGCCCAAGTGAAGGCGATTCACCCCCACGTGCCGGTGATCGGTTTTCCCAAGGGGGCCGGCGAACGCTATCGCGACTACAGGAAGAAGACCGGCATTGCTGGTCTCGGCCTCGACTGGACCGTGCCTTTGTCGATGGCGAAGGAATTGCAGCGCGACGGCGCGGTGCAAGGCAATCTCGATCCGCTGCGCCTAGTCGCCGGTGGCAAGGCGCTAGCCGACGGCGTCGATGCCATTCTGAGCACTTTGGGTGGTGGGCCGCTGATCTTCAATCTCGGCCACGGCATCACGCCGGAGACCCCGGTGGCGCATGTCGAGACGATGGTGAAAATGGTGAGGAGCCATCGATGAGCAACGAGAACAGCACCGGCCAGGCGATGATGCGCATGACGATCGGCATTGCCGTGCTCGTCGCCTTGACGGCGCTGCTCTATCTCGTCGCCGGCGACGGCTTCTATCTCTGGGCGAAGGCGATCCATGTGATCGCGGTCATTTCCTGGATGGCCGGCATGCTCTATCTGCCCAGGCTGTTCGTCTATCACGTCGATGCCGAGAAAGGCTCGGTCCAGTCCGAGACCTTCAAGGTGATGGAGCGCCGGCTGCTGAGGGCCATCATCAACCCGGCGATGATCCTGACCTGGGTGTTCGGGCTTTGGCTGGCCTGGAAAGGCTTTGCATTCCAGGGCGGCTGGCTGCACGCCAAGATCACGCTGGTGCTCGTCCTATCGGGCCTGCATGGCTATCTCGCCGGCGCGGTCAGGAAATTCGCCGAGGACAAGAACGAAAAACCGGCGCGCCACTGGCGAATCGTCAACGAGATCCCCACATTGTTGATGATCGTCATCGTCATCCTGGTCGTCGTGAAGCCGTTCTAGATCAGGAGCGTGATCTTTCCGAGAGCTGGTTCGCGTTTTTGCTTACGCTGACCTCCGGTTCGGGATCATGCTTTGGCTTCTCCGACCCCAGCCAGGATCCGCAAAAGGCGGCTTGCTCTTTCAGGCGACCGACGATAAAAGACGGGTCTTCCTTCCCGTCATGCGCCGCCCCTTTTACTCGCTTCGGCCGCGCCCGGCATTTGTCGTATTCAGCCGATTTTTCTCCCAAAAGCCTACCCAGAGTCTATCTGATGCAAGAAATGAAACTCGCAGAGTTCAAGAACAAGAAGCCGCCGGAGCTGATCGCTTATGCCGAATCGCTCGAGGTGGAGAACGCCAGCGTCATGCGCAAGCAGGAGCTGATGTTCGCGATCCTGAAGAAGCTCGCCGCGCAGGACGTCGAGATCATCGGCGACGGCGTCGTCGAGGTGCTGCAGGACGGTTTCGGCTTCCTGCGCTCGGCCAACGCCAACTATCTGCCAGGTCCCGACGACATCTATATCTCGCCGTCGCAGATCAGGCGCTTTTCGCTCAAGACCGGCGATACGGTCGAAGGACCGATCCGCAGCCCGAAAGAGGGCGAGCGCTACTTCGCGCTGCTCAAGGTCAACACCATCAATTTCGACGATCCCGAAAAGATCCGGCACAAGATTCACTTCGACAATCTGACGCCGCTCTACCCGACCAAGCGGCTGAAGATGGAGGTCGACAATCCGACCTCCAAGGACATCTCGCCGCGCGTGATCGACCTGGTCGCGCCGATCGGCAAGGGCCAGCGCGCGCTGATCAACGCGCAGCCGCGCACCGGTAAGACGGTGCTGATGCAGAACATCGCCCATTCGATCACCGCCAATCATCCGGAATGCTATCTGATCGTGCTTCTGATTGATGAGCGTCCGGAGGAAGTGACCGACATGCAGCGCTCGGTGAAGGGCGAGGTGATCTCTTCGACCTTCGACGAGCCGGCGGCGCGCCACGTGCAGGTCGCCGAAATGGTGATCGAGAAGGCCAAGCGCCTCGTCGAGCATGGCCGCGACGTGGTCATCCTGCTGGATTCGATCACGCGCCTCGGCCGCGCCTACAACACCGTCGTGCCGTCATCCGGCAAGGTGCTGACCGGCGGTGTCGACGCCAACGCGCTGCAGCGCCCGAAGCGCTTCTTCGGCGCCGCCCGCAACATCGAGGAAGGCGGCTCGCTCACCATTATCGCCACCGCGCTGATCGATACCGGCAGCCGCATGGACGAAGTCATCTTCGAAGAGTTCAAGGGCACCGGAAACTGCGAAATCCAGCTCGACCGCAAGGTGGCCGACAAGCGCATCTACCCGGCGATGGACATCCTCAAGTCGGGCACCCGCAAGGAAGACCTGCTTGTGCCGCGCGCGGATCTGCAGAAGATTTTCGTGCTGCGCCGCATCCTCGCGCCTATGGGCACGACCGACGCGATCGAGTTCCTTATCGACAAGCTCAAGCAGACGAAGACCAACGCGGATTTCTTCGATTCGATGAATACGTGATTGGGCAGCGCTCCCCTTCTCCCCTGTGGGAGAAGGTGTCGCCGTAGGCGACGGATGAGGGGTGCTCCAGGGAAAGCCGACGTGTCACTCCGCTGGAACACCCCTCATCCGTCTCGGCGCTTCGCGCCGATCCACCTTCTCCCACAGGGGGAGAAGGGAAAAGGCGCTATCGCCGCAACAGCTTTTCCAACTCTTCTGCATCCGTCACCGCCGGCAGGCAGACCTGGCCGCTGCAGAACCAGGCGCCTGCTTTGTCCCTCGGCGGCAGCACGCCGCCCGGCAAGAGCGGTCGATTCGCTTCCGTACCGATCGGCACGACGATATCGACCCGGCGAGGGTCGGGATTCCGATTCGCAACCGGAACGAGGCTTGAAGACTCCGGCTTATCTATAATGACGAGCTTCAGTGGTTCGAGCGCCAGCGCGCAGGCATTGACAATGCCGGCCTGGCCATAGGCCTGTTGCGCGGCGCGGCCCATGGCATGTTCGGCGGTTGCCCAGGCCTTTTCCCAAAGATCGAGATCGCCGGTAAGCGATGACAACCGCACCAGCGCCTCGACGATCTGGCTGGTGGCCGAGGGGATCGCCTCGTCGACATCGCCGCGGATGCGGATCGGCACGTCGCCGCTGTCCGACGCGGTCAGCCAGTAGCCGGTCTTGTCGTCGTCCAGATGCCAGCGGTCGAGCTCACCGATGAAGCGTCTGGCGCGATCGGAATAGGCCGGATCGCCGGTCGCCTCGAACAACGCGATCGCCGCGTTGGTCATGGCGGCATAGTCGCTGGACAGCGCGGGGAAAAGTTTCTTCGTCCCGAGCATGGAATGCGGCAGGCGGCCGTCCTGACTGGCCTCGGCGATATGGGCGAAAGCCTCGGCCGCGGCCTCGATCCAGTCGCGCCTGCCAAGGGAGCGTCCCGCTTCGGCGAGTGCTGCGATCATCAGCCCATTCCAGTCGGTGAGCGCCTTGCCGTCACGGCCTGGCCTGACCCGCGTTTCGCGAACGACCAACAGCTTTGCCTTCAGCGGCGCAAGCTGAGCGTCGTCGGCGATGCCCTGAACCTGCTGCGCCTCGCTCTGGCGAATGATCGGTTTTCCTTCCCAGCCATGCGGGGCAGCCAGCTCGAAATACCGGACGAAGCTCGGTGCATCGCCGCCCAGCGCGGCTTCAACCTCTTCCCTGCTCCAGGTGTAGAAAAGCCCCTCCTCGCCGTCGCTGTCGGCGTCGAGGCTGGAGGCGAAGGCGCCGCCTTCGACCCGCATCTCGCGCAGCAGCCAGGCGACCGTCTCTTCGATTCGCAGCCGGAACAAGTTGTCGCCGGTTGCGGCATAGGCCCAGTTGCACAGGCGGATGAGCTGGGCATTGTCGTAAAGCATCTTCTCGAAATGCGGCACCAGCCACTCGGCGTCGGTCGAATAGCGGCTGAGGCCGCCGCCGACGTGATCGTAGATGCCGCCGGCGAGCATCTTTTCGAGGCTGGTGACCACGGCGTCGCGATGCTCCGCACGGCCGTCGCGCAGCCAGGACAGCCACAGTGTGTGCATGAAAGGTGCGTTGGGGAATTTCGGCGCGCCCTTCAAGCCGCCGAGATCGCGGTCGATCATGCCGTCGACGCGGCCGGCGAGATCGCTGAGCGTATCGCGATCGAGCACAGCCTTCCCCGTCGCGCCGGCCAGTCGCTGCTCGACATGGGCGGTCAGCCCATCGGCGCTTTCGGCGAGGCTCTGCTGCTTTTCGCGCCAGGCCTTGTCGACAGCCTCCAGCACCTGGATGAAGCCCGGCCGCCCGTAACGCGCCTCGCGCGGAAAATAGGTGCCGCCCCAGAAAGGCTTGCCGTCGGGCGTCAGGAACATGGTGAGCGGCCAGCCGCCCTGCTCGCCCATGGCATGCAGTGCCGCCATATAGATCTGGTCGATGTCCGGCCGCTCCTCGCGATCGACCTTGATATTCACGTAGAGCCGGTTCATGACGGCCGCCACGGAGTCGTTCTCGAAGCTTTCATGGGCCATGACATGGCACCAGTGGCACGCGGCGTAGCCGATGGAAAGCAGGATCGGCCGCTCCAGTTCCTTCGCTTCGGCAAGGGCTGCCGGCGACCAGCCGCGCCAATGGACAGGATTGTCGCTGTGTTGCCGCAGATAGGGGCTGGCTTCTTCGGCAAGCAAGTTTCGCGCGGGCAAGGTCACGATGGGCGGCTCGGCATTCGGGTTTGATAAAGGCTGGAGCATGATGCCGAAACGTGTGGAGCGGTTTCGGCTGACATGCTCTACCATTTAATCTAGGCGGTTCGGCAGGTCCGGCAAATGGTTTCGCCAATGGCTTCGAAGGATTCGATCGTAGCGCTTTCCAGCGGCCGACTGCCCGCCGGCATCGCGGTTATCCGTGTCTCGGGACCGAAGACTCGATTGGTGGTCGAAACGATAGCCGGCCCGATTAAGGATCGGTTTACCAATTTGCGGAGGCTCAGGGCGGCGGACGGCTCGACGATCGACCACGGGCTTGTCCTGTTCTTTCCAGGCCCCGGCAGCTTCACGGGCGAAGACGTCGCCGAGTTCCAGGTCCATGGCGGCCGCGCCGTCGCGGCCAAAATGCTTGAGACGATCACCGGCTTCGAGGGCGTCAGGCACGCCGAGCCCGGAGAGTTCACTCGGCGCGCCTTTCTCAACGGCCGGTTGGGTCTGGTCGAGACGGAGGCATTAGCCGATCTCGTCAATGCCGAGACGGAAGCGCAGCGCCGCTTCGCTGTGCGCAACGCCGGAGGCGCGCAGAGCGAGCTTTATTCGAACTGGCGCCGCCGGCTCATCCATGCCCGCGCCATGATCGAGGCGGAGATCGACTTCGCCGACGAAGAGGATGTGCCCGGCTCCGTCTCGGAAGCGGTCTGGTCGGATGTGGCCGCGATGCTCGGCGAGATCGAGTGGCACATCGAAGGCTTCAAGGCGGCGGAGATCATTCGCGACGGTTTCGAAGTCGTGATCATCGGCGCTCCAAATGCCGGCAAGTCCAGCCTGTTCAACGCTTTGGCGAAGCGCGAGGCGGCGATCGTCACCGACGAGCCCGGCACGACCCGCGATCTGCTCGAGATCGTCATGGACCTCAAAGGGCTGAAGGTGCGGCTTGTCGATACGGCCGGGCTGCGTGAGGCCGCGGGCAAGGTGGAGTCGATCGGCATCGAGCGGGCGCGGGCCAAAGCGGAAGGGGCGGATCTGGTTCTGTTGCTGGAAGATATGACCGTCCCGGTTTCCGTCGAAAGTGTTCCGAGCGGGGCCCCGCTGTTGAGGATCGGAACCAAGTCGGATATTGCCGATGCCTGCGTCGGGGGCTACGACGTTGCGATCTCATCCAAGGACGGCAGCGGTCTGGACCGCCTGCTGGACGAGATCGCAGTCCGCGCCGCCGCGGCGGTTAGCGATGCGGGCGACGTCTTGCCGTCCAGGCTGCGCCATGTCGAGCTGCTCAGGGAGGCGACGGATTTCCTGCGGGCGGCGCTGTCAGGGCGAAGCCAGGAGTTACGCGCCGAGGATCTGCGGCTGGCGGCCGAGCGCCTGGGGCGCATTGTCGGTGCGGTCGACGTCGAAGATTTGCTCGACGTCATCTTTTCGCAGTTCTGCATCGGTAAGTGATTCACGTGAAACATGGGGCGGAGCCTACCCCGCAGTGATTCACGTGAAACACCGGCTGGAATGCGGATCAATGTTTCACGTGAAACGGCTCCGCTCCTTGACAGCCGGCGGTAGCAGGGACATGTGTCAAACCATCTCTGAAAGCGGATTCTTGGAAAATGACCGATCACTATGACGTGGTGGTGGTGGGCGGCGGGCATGCCGGTTGCGACGCGGCCAGCGCCGCCGCGCGCGGCGGCGCGAGGACCGCGCTGGTGACGCTGCGTTTCGATACGATCGGCGTCATGTCCTGCAACCCAGCGATCGGCGGTCTCGGCAAGGGACATCTCGTGCGCGAAATCGACGCTATGGATGGGTTGATGGGTCGTATTGCGGATGCCGCCGGCATCCAGTTCCGCCTGCTCAACCGCCGCAAGGGTCCGGCCGTGCGCGGGCCGCGCACCCAAGCCGACCGCAAGCTTTATCGCCTGGCCATGCAGGAAGCGATTCGGCGGCAGACCAATCTCGACGTGATCGAGGGCGAGGTTCTCGACTTTGAAATCGTCGAGGGACAGGTCGCAGCCGTTCAGATATCGGGCAACCGTCGCCTTGCCTGCGGCGCCGTCGTGCTGACCACCGGCACCTTTCTGCGTGGCCTGATCCATATCGGCGAGAAGAAGATCGTCGCCGGCCGCATGAACGAGCAGGCCAGCATGGGTTTGTCGGCGACCATGAGCCGCGCGGGCTTCAAGCTAGGGCGCCTGAAGACCGGAACACCCCCTCGCCTCGATGGCCGCACCATCGACTGGGCCGCGCTGGAAAGCCAGGCCGCGGACGACGATCCGGTGCCGTTCTCGCTGATGACGGACGCAATCGCCAATCCCCAAATCCATTGCGGCATCACACGGACCATGCCGGCGACGCATGAGCTGATCCGCGCCAATCTCGGCCGCTCGGCCATGTATTCCGGCTCGATCGAAGGGGTCGGGCCGCGCTACTGCCCGTCGATCGAGGACAAGATCGTCAAGTTCGGCGACCGTGAGGGCCACCAGATCTTCCTCGAGCCGGAAGGGCTCGATGACTACACCGTCTATCCGAACGGCATCTCGACCTCGCTGCCTGAGGATGTGCAGCTCGAGATCCTGAAGACCATTCCGGGGCTCGAAAAGGCAACCATGCTGCAGCCGGGCTACGCGATTGAGTATGATCATGTCGACCCGCGCGAGCTGAAGACGACGCTGGAGACGAAGCGGGTCGCGGGCCTGTTCCTGGCCGGGCAGATCAACGGCACGACCGGCTATGAAGAGGCCGGCGCGCAAGGCCTGCTTGCCGGCATAAACGCGGCGCGCAAGGCGTCGGCGAGCGAGCCGGTCGTGCTTAGCCGAACCGAGGCCTATATCGGCGTGATGGTGGATGACCTCACCAGCCGCGGCATCGCCGAGCCCTATCGCATGTTCACCTCGCGCGCCGAGTTCAGGCTTTCGCTGCGCGCCGATAATGCCGACGAGCGGCTGACGCCGCTGGCTGAAAAGCTCGGCATCGCGTCGTCGGAGCGGCTGCAGCGCTTTGGCGGGATGGCGAAGAAGCTGGACGAGGCTCGCGCCTTGGCCAAGTCGGTCACCTGGACGCCGAACGAGGCGGCACGGCATGGGCTCGAGATCAACCGGGACGGCGTGCGGCGCTCGGCTTACGAGTTGCTCGCGCATCCGGGCGTCGATATGGACTGGCTCGCCCGCGTCGAGCCGCGCTTTGCCGCGCTTGACGCCAAGACGGCCGAGCGGCTCGAAACGGAGGCGAAATATTCGGTTTACCTCGATCGCCAGCAGGCCGATGTCGCGCAGATCAGGCATGAGGAATCGCGGCTTATCCCGGAGGCGATCGACTTTTCCGATGTGCCGGGCCTGTCAAATGAGCTGAAGCAGAAGATGAAGATACGTCGGCCGCGTTCGATCGCCGACGCGCAACGAATGGAAGGCATGACGCCGGCGGCGCTGGCGATCATCGTCGCACATGTCCGCAATGCCGAGCTTGCCGCACGAAGGTCTGTGGCGTGACTGCGGATCCCTGGGCGGACCTGCGGCAAGCAGCGGGTCCGGTTTCACGTGAAACATTCGAACGGCTGCGGGCCTTCGAGCAGCTGTTCCTGAAATGGAACCGCAGCATCAATCTGGCGGCGCCGTCGACGCTCGACGATGTCTGGCGCCGCCATATTCTGGACAGCGCCCAGCTCGCGCGAATCGCGCCCGCCGCGACACGCTGGGTCGATCTCGGCTCGGGCGGCGGGTTCCCCGGATTGGTGCTCGGCTTCCTGCTGGCCGAGCGTGCCGGCGCCTCGATCGATCTGGTCGAAAGCAATCGCAAGAAGGCATCGTTCCTGCAGTCGGTCATTGGCCGGTTCAACCTTCCTGCACGCGTTCTGGCCAGGCGTATCGATGATAGCTATGCGCTTGTTTCCGCACCGGAAATCGTCACGGCGCGAGCGCTCGCCGCGCTCCCGGACCTGCTCGATCTGGCTGCGCCCTGGCTGACCAAAGGGGCGCGGGCGCTGTTCCACAAAGGCCGGGATTACCGGGCCGAAGTGGAAGAAAGCACTCACCGCTGGACCTTCGATCTGGTAGAACATTCGAGCATGACCGACCCGCACGGCGTCATCCTCGAAATCACCGATTTGCGTCCGGCGAAACAGCAATGAACTACTGGCATAGGCCCATGAGCACAGCACCGCGTATCATCACTGTCGCCAACCAGAAAGGCGGCGTCGGCAAGACGACGACGGCCATCAATCTGGCCACGGCGCTGGCCGCGATCGGCGAGCGCGTGCTGATCGTCGACCTCGACCCGCAGGGCAATGCCAGCACCGGGCTCGGCATCGACCGAAAGGACCGCACGGTTTCTTCCTATGACGTGCTGACCGGCGAGCTCGAGCTGGAAGCGGCCGCCGTGCCGACGGCGGTGCCGGGCCTGTCCATCGTGCCCTCGACGCTCGATCTGCTCGGCATCGAGATGGAGATCGCCTCAGCGCCCGATCGCGTGCTCAGGCTGCGCAACGCGCTGCGCGCCGCGGCTGAGCGTTCGGCGCCGTTCGGCTATGTGCTGATCGACTGCCCGCCCTCGCTCAATCTTTTGACTTTGAATTCAATGGCGGCAGCCGATTCCGTTCTCGTGCCGCTGCAATGCGAGTTCTTCGCGCTCGAAGGTCTCAGCCAGTTGTTGGAGACAGTCGAGCAGGTGCGCCACACGATCAATCCGGATCTCACCATCCAGGGCATCGTGCTTACCATGTATGACGGGCGCAACAACCTCGCCAACCAGGTGGTGCAGGATGTGCGTACCCATATGGGCGACAAGGTGTATGAGACGATCATCCCGCGCAATGTGCGCGTTTCCGAAGCGCCGTCCTACGGCAAGCCGGCGATCCTCTACGACCTGAAATGCTCGGGCAGCCAGGCCTATCTGCAGCTCGCCTCCGAGGTGATCCGCCGCGAGCGCAAGCTGCGCGCCGCCTGAGTGCAGTCGCCGGCTTTGGTTAATCGGCCAATTCGATTCCGAAACGATCTGGATAGTGTAATGAGCGAAGACCAATCGAGAAAAAGACTGGGCCGCGGCCTCGCGGCGCTGATCGGCGAAATCGACCGTCCGGCGGCGCCGGAAAAGCCGAGCGCGGCGGTGGCGGCCGACGGCAAGGTGCCGATCGAATTCGTCAGCCCGAATCCGAAGAACCCGCGCCGGCATTTCGGCGACGCCGAGCTGACCGACCTTGCCCAGTCGATCCGCGAGCATGGCGTGGTGCAGCCGGTGGTGGCGCGCCCCTCGCCCTCGCAGCCCGGCCGCTACGAGATCATCGCCGGCGAGCGGCGCTGGCGGGCGGCGCAGCGCGCGGGCCTCACCGAGATCCCGGTGATCGTGCGCGACGTCAACGACCGCACGGCGCTGGAGCTGGCGATCATCGAGAACGTGCAGCGCGCCGACCTCAATCCGGTCGAGGAGGCGCAAGGCTATCAGCAACTCATCGACGAGCATGGTTACACCCAGGCTGATCTTGGCCAGGTGATCGGCAAGAGCCGCAGCCATGTCGCCAACACGCTGCGTCTGTTGAAGCTGCCTCCCGTCATCCATTCGATGCTGGTCGACGGCGACCTGTCAGCCGGCCATGCCCGCACGCTGGTCACCGCCGAAGACCCGGCCGGGCTCGCCAAGCGCATCGTCCAGGAGGGGCTTTCGGTGCGCCAGGCGGAAGCGCTGGCGCAGATGCCCGCCGGCCCGACGCCGGCCAAGGCGAAGTCCGCCCCGAGCGCGCCCGAGAAGGATCCCGACACGCTGGCGCTCGAAAAGCTGATGACCGACACGCTCGGCATGATCGTCAGCATCGAGCACAAGGGCAAAGGCGGCACGCTCAAGGTGGATTACCGCTCGCTGGAGCAGCTCGACGAGCTCTGCCGGCGGCTTAAGGACGAGCGGTAGGCGGCTGGGACGCCACGGTATTTGGCTGTGGCTGAGGTTTTGGCTTAAAGCTGGATACGCCTGATATATTGGTGATAGACAAGGAGGGGCTGGCAATGTGCCAGCCTTTTTTGTTGGCGACGGTGGCTAACGAGCGCGGCGGGGCTAATCTCCCTCTTTGCGGGGGAGCAGCGCAGAGTGGGCGCGACGGAACGCCCATGCCATAGCCAAAAAGGGGAGATCAGCTAGCACCGCGCCTTGCGACCGCGCTTTATCCGGCCGCGCTTGATCTGGTTGCCTGCACGAGAAGATGCGGATTCAACGTCGGAGCCTTTCGCTTGACACCCCAAGGCATCGGCGTAACCTGCATTAGATACAGCTAAACTATATGCCCTGGCGTGCCGATCAGTCGCTATGAGGGCTATCTGCCGTTCCGAATCGTTCGTGAGACGGCACCGCCTCGCCAAAGCGATCCGCCGCACGCCTGACACGATGGGAGGCGTAAATGGCAGTCAGCTGGCAATTGTCTGGAAGCTATTTCGAAAATTGCAGCTGCGATGTCGTGTGTCCCTGTCTGCTATCCACTAACGCACAGCTGACATCGAAGCCGACGAAAGGCGTCTGCGACGTCGGATTGGTCTTTCATATCGACAAGGGCAATTTCGGCGACGTTCGATTGGATGGCCTCAGCGTGGCAATGGTCGCGCACACGCCAGGTCCGATGGCGGACGGCAATTGGACGGCCGCCGCCTATATCGACGAGCGGGCCGATAACAGGCAAACGGAGGCGTTAGGCGCAATCTTCACCGGAGGCGCGGGCGGTCCGATGGCATTGCTGGCACCGATGATCGGCACCAATCTCGGTGTCAGGAAGGTTCCGATAGACTACCAGGTGGATGGCAAGAAGCGCTCGGCGGAGATTGCGGGCGTCATGAAGATGGCGGTCGAGCCGCTGCCGACGATGCGAGAGGACGGCGAGATGTGGGCGGCCACCGGCCATCCGATCAATCCCGACTGGCTCGGTCTGGCGATGGGGGCGGAAGGCAGCACGTTCGGCGACCATGGCATGAGCTGGGACAACTCCCGCCGGAACGGACATTACGCTCCGATCAATTGGTCCGGCCAGCAATAGCGCCTGCCCGCATAGTCGAAACGGGCAATCGCCGATGCTGACGCTGCAGCGAAACATTGTCCTCGCGCTGCTGATCGCCGCCGCAGCGGCGGCATGGACCCTGCTCGTCCGGCCGCAGACCGGCATGGACGCGGATATGGGCATGTATTCCCCCACCATGGGCATGACGGCCGCGCTGTTTCTCGCCGTGTGGTTGATCATGATGATTGCCATGATGTTTCCGGCGGCCGCGCCCATGATCCTGACCTTTCACCAGATCCAGAGCGGCAAACGGGGGCGCGGCCAGGCGTTCGTCTCGACCTGGGTGTTCGTGGCCGGGTACATGCTGGTTTGGACCGCGACGGGCGTTCTCGCCTTTGCCGGCGCGGCGGGCGCGGAGATGCTTGCCGCGCATCTGGGATTGTCCGAAGCGACAGCCGCGCGCATCGGCGGCGCGCTGCTGATGGTTGCGGGCGCCTACCAGCTCTCGCCATTGAAAGACCTGTGCCTGGCCAAATGCCGTACGCCGATCGCCTTCATCCTGACCTCATGGCGCGATGGCCAGTGGGGCGCGGTGCGCATGGGCCTCGAGCACGGGCTCTTTTGCCTGGGCTGCTGCTGGCTTTTGTTCCTGGCTCTCTTTCCGCTCGGGATCATGAATGTCGCCGCAATGGCCGTGGTCACCTTGCTGGTCTTTGCGGAGAAGACCCTCCCCTATGGAGAGCGGATAGCGAAGGTGTCGGGTGTCGCCCTGCTTCTTTACGGAGCGGCGGTACTGGTCTTTCCACAGGCGCTGCCTACCGTTCAGCCGGCAGACATGATGATGATGAACTGACCGGTGGCAGGCAGCTATCTCTGCCCCAGCCGGGCGCTCTCGATCGCGATGCCGAGCAGCGCCTGCCGTGCCAGCGCTTCCGAAAGATCCGGCCGCTTGCGTGTTTGCAGCACCGCCGTCTGCAGTCGGCCGAGAGCGCGGCCGAGCGCCTCGACGTTCCAGCGCTCCAGTGTCTTTTCCACCAGCTTGCGGCGCGAGAAGAAGACGGGCGGGCGGGCGCTGGCGACGACCGAGGCGGCGTTGCGGCCGCCGCTTTCCATCTGGCCGCGCATCACCTGGATCGCCTGCAATTGCCGCATCGCCGAGGACAGCACCAGGAAGGGATGGCCGCCCGATTGGCAGTGGCGGTTGAAGGCAATGTCCAAGTCGCCGACCTTGCCGTCCAGCATGGCGTCGACCGCGGCGTCGAAGGAAGCGCCGGAGACATCGCCGGACAGTGCATTGACGTCCGAGAGGTCGATCTCCTTCTTGCCGTGGGCGTAGAGAACCAGCTTCTCGATCTCGCCGCGCGAGGCGAGCCGATCGCCGCCGAGATTGCGGCGCAGCGCCTGGCGGGCGTCCAGCGTCATCGACATGCCGGCCTTGCGCAATTCGTCGTCGATCACCGAGTCCAGGTCGCGGGCTTCGTCGGCATAGCAGGGCAAGGCAATGGCGTTGCCGGCGGCCTCGACAATGGCCCTCAACCCGGTGCCCTTCTTCAGGTCGCCCGCCTCGATGAGGATGATGGCGTCGCGGGCGGGTTCGGCGGTCAGCGCCTTGACGTCGTCGGCCAGCGCCTTCTGGCCGCTGGCGTTGCGCACCCAAAGCAGCCGCCGGTCGGAAAACATCGGCACGGTACGCGCCTCGTCGAGCAGCCGACCCTCGTCGCGGTCGACGTCAGCGCCATCGAGCTTGACCACCGAGAACGGGTCATCGAGCGGCAGGCCGGTTTTCGCGGCGAAGGTTTTCGCCCGCTCGGCGACAAGGCCGCGGTCGGGGCCGTAAAGCAGGACGATCGCCATGGCAGGGTCCGGCCGCGCCAGCCACGAATCGACCTCGTATCCTTTCTTCTGTGCCATGGGGCGTGAGTTAGCATGGCGTGGGGGCAGGGAACCAGCGTCTCTTCCTTCTCCCCTTGTGGGAGAAGGTGTCGCCGAAGGCGACGGATGAGGGGTGCTCCAGGGAAAGCCAACGTCTCACTCCGCTGGAACACCCCTCATCCGTCTCGGCGCTGCGCGCCGATCCACCTTCTCCCACAAGGGGAGAAGGGGAAGGCGGCGCCTCCACCTCCCACTTACCTAATCTGGCGGCAGTCGCCCCGCAAACTTCCGCCAAATTGCGCGCCAGCCGAAAACATCGACAAGAAATTTCGCCGCCATATCTGCATCTTGGCGCTTGCGTGCCGCATCGGCCTGCCAGGGCCAGCGACCGGGGAGGACGACCGCGCCCAGACTCGGCGAATTCGCACTGGTCCGGCGGCGCGGATGTGCAAATATCGCACCGGCAACATTGGAGGATGTGAGCTTATGGCCGATGCTGGACTGTTGCGCTTCCATGTGCCCGAGCCCGAGGTGCGGCCAGGCGGCACGCCCGATTTCTCCAATGTGACCATTCCCAAGGCCGGCTCGGTGCCGCGCCCCGAGATCGATGTCGATCCGCGCACCATCCGCGACATGGCTTTCTCCATCATCCGCGTGCTCAACCGCGCCGGCGAGGCCGTCGGGCCCTGGGCCGGGCTGCTCAGCGACGAGGAGCTCCTCGAGGGCCTGCGCCACATGATGACGCTGAGAACCTTCGATGCGCGCATGCAGATGGCGCAGCGCCAGGGCAAGACCTCCTTCTACATGCAGCATCTGGGCGAAGAGGCGGTGAGCTGCGCCTTCCGCAAGGCGCTGCAGCCGGGCGACATGAATTTCCCGACTTATCGACAGGCAGGCCTTCTGATCGCCGACGGCTATCCGATGGTCTCGATGATGAACCAGATTTATTCCAACGAGGCCGATCCGCTGAAGGGCCGGCAGCTGCCGATCATGTATTCGTCGAAGGAGCACGGCTTCTTCTCGATCTCCGGCAATCTGGCGACGCAATATATCCAGGCGGTCGGCTGGGCGATGGCCTCGGCGATCTCCAACGATTCGCGCATCGCCGCCGCCTGGATCGGCGACGGCTCGACCGCGGAGTCCGATTTCCATTCCGCGCTGGTGTTTGCCTCCACCTACAAGGCTCCTGTCGTGCTCAACGTCGTCAACAACCAGTGGGCGATCTCGACCTTCCAGGGGATCGCGCGCGGCGGCTCCGGCACGTTTGCCGCGCGCGGGCTGGGCTTCGGGATCCCCTCCCTGCGCGTCGACGGCAACGACTATCTCGCCGTCCATGCTGTAGCCAAATGGGCGGTCGAGCGGGCGCGCGCCAATCTCGGGCCGACGCTGGTCGAATATGTCACCTACCGCGTCGGCGCGCATTCGACGTCGGACGACCCGTCCGCCTACCGGCCGAAGGCCGAGTCGGATGCCTGGCCGCTCGGCGACCCGGTCATCCGGCTGAAGAACCATCTGATCCACAAGAAAGTCTGGTCCGAGGATCGGCACACCCAGGCGGAGGCCGAGATCCTCGAAACGGTGATCGCGGCGCAGAAGGAGGCCGAAAGCCATGGCACGCTGCATGCCGGCGGCAAGCCATCGACGCGCGACATGTTCGAAGGCGTCTATGCCGAGATGCCGCCGCATCTTAGGCGGCAGCGCCAGCAGGCGGGGGTCTGACCATGCCGAGAAAAACCATGATCGAGGCGATCCGCGACGCGCTCGACGTCTCGATGGGGCGCGACAGCCAGGTCATCGTCTATGGCGAGGATGTCGGCTTTTTCGGCGGCGTCTTCCGCGCCACGCAAGGCCTGCAGGCCAAATACGGCAAGAGCCGCTGCTTCGATGCGCCGATCAGCGAATCCGGCATCGTCGGTTCGGCCATCGGCATGGCCGCCTACGGACTGCGCCCTTGTGTCGAGGTGCAGTTTGCCGACTATGTTTATCCGGCCTACGACCAGATCGTATCGGAGGCGGCGCGGCTGCGTTACCGTTCGAACGGCGACTTCACCTGCCCGATCGTGGTGCGCATGCCGACCGGCGGCGGCATTTTCGGCGGCCAGACGCACAGCCAGAGCCCGGAAGCGCTGTTCACCCATGTCTCCGGCCTGAAGGTGATCGTGCCCTCCAATCCGCACGACGCCAAGGGGCTGCTGATCGCGGCGATCGAGGATCCGGATCCGGTGATCTTCCTCGAGCCGAAGCGGCTCTATAACGGCCCGTTCGACGGCCACCATGACAAGCCGGTGACGCCATGGTCGAAGCATGAGCTCGGCGAGGTCGCCGACGGCCACTACACGATCCCGCTCGGCAAGGCGGCGATCCGCAGGCCGGGATCGGCGGTCACCGTGCTCGCTTACGGCACGATGGTCTATGTGGCGCAGGCCGCGGCCGAAGAGACCGGCATCGACGCCGAGGTGATCGACCTCAGGACGCTGCTGCCGCTCGACCTCGACACGATCGTCGCCTCGGTGAAGAAGACCGGCCGCTGTGTCGTCGTGCATGAGGCGACGCTGACCTCCGGCTTCGGCGCCGAGCTGGTCTCGCTGGTGCAGGAAAACTGCTTTTACCAACTGGAGGCGCCGGTGGCGCGGGTCGCTGGCTGGGACACGCCCTATCCGCATGCGCAGGAATGGGACTATTTCCCCGGCCCGGCGCGGGTCGGGCGCGCGCTCGTCGAAACGTTGGAAGCTTAGGAGGAGGCCTGAGATGGGCGAGCACGTCATCAAGCTTCCCGATGTCGGCGAGGGCGTCGCCGAGGCCGAGCTTGTCGAATGGCATGTCAAGGTCGGCGACCTCGTGCGCGAGGATACGGTGCTGGCCGCCGTCATGACCGACAAGGCGACCGTCGAGATCCCGTCCCCCGTCGACGGCGAGATCCTTTGGCTCGGCGCCGAGATCGGCGACACGGTGGCGATCGGCTCGCCGATCGTGCGGCTGAAGGTGGCCGGCGAAGGCAATGTGAAGGCTGCAGTCGAGCCAGCGCCGGAGGTGAAGGCAGCGACTAAGCCGGCCGAGGCGGTACCGTCGCCGGCGGCGGTCGCGGCGCCAAAGCCAGCCGACCCGCCGGCTAAGGTGTCGCCAGCAGCCCCGCCGAAAGCCATGCGCCCCGCCTCCGTCTCCGGCGCGCCGCGCGCGGAAGGCGAGAAGCCGCTGGCCTCGCCTGCCGTCCGCCTGCGCGCCAAGGAGGCCGGCATCGATCTGCGCCAGGTGCCGGGCAGCGGTCCGGCGGGACGGATCAGCCATGAGGACATCGACGCGTTCCTCGCGCGGGGCCCGCAACTCGCCCGTGCCTCCGGGCTTGCCCAGAAGGACGGCGTCGAGGACATCAAGGTCGTGGGGCTGCGGCGTAAGATTGCCGAAAAGATGTCGCTCGCCAAATCGCGCATCCCGCACATCACCTATGTCGAGGAGATCGACGTCACGGCATTGGAAGAATTGCGCGCGACGCTCAACAAGGAGAAGCGGGCGGCCAAGAGTGGTCTAGAGAGGCCCAAGCTGACGCTGCTGCCCTTCCTGATGCGGGCGATGGTCAAGGCGGTCGGCGAGCAGCCCAACCTCAACGCGCTGTTCGACGACGATGCCGGCATCATCCACCAGCATGAAGGCATCCATATCGGCATCGCCGCCCAGACGCCGAACGGGCTGGTGGTGCCGGTCGTGAAACATGCCGAGGCGCGCGATCTCTGGGATTGCGCAGCGGAGGTCAACCGCCTGGCCGATGCGGCCAAGGCCGGCACGGCAAGCCGCGAGGAACTGTCCGGCTCCACCATCACCATCACCTCGCTCGGCGCCATGGGCGGCGTGGCGACGACGCCGGTCATCAATTATCCGGAAGTGGCGATCGTCGGCGTCAACAAGATCATGGTGCGGCCGGTGTGGGACGGCACGCAGTTCATTCCGCGCAAGATGATGAACCTGTCGTCCAGCTTCGACCACCGCGTCATCGACGGCTGGGATGCCGCGGTGTTCGTGCAGCGGATCAAGGCGCTGCTGGAGACGCCGGCGCTGATCTTCGTGGATTGAAGGAGGCGGGACGATAGAGATGTCGGCGGGACAGCGCCCCCCTCTGCCTTGCCAGGCATCTCCCCCACAAGGGGGGAGATTGGCCGTCAAGCCGGCTTTCGCCAATCACCAGCGCTCCCGGAATGAGCGAGGCGCCGAAGCTTCTAATCTTCCCCCTCGTGGGGGAGATGTCCGGCAGGACAGAGGGGGGCGCGAAGGATCTCGACGGAACGTTTCCTCGGATCGAAGGGTCACGTCATGAAAGAAATCTCCTGCAAGCTGCTCGTCATCGGCGCCGGGCCGGGTGGTTATGTCTGCGCCATCCGCGCCGGGCAGCTCGGCGTCGATACGGTCATCGTCGAGTTCGGCAGGCCGGGCGGCACCTGCCTCAATGTCGGTTGCATCCCGTCCAAGGCGCTCATCCATGCCGCCGAAGAGTTCGGCAAGATCGCGCATATTGCCGGCGGCAAGGATCCGCTCGGCATCAAGGTCGGTGCGCCGACGCTCGATCTGACCAAGACCATAGCATGGAAAGACGGTATAGTTAGCCGGCTCAACAGCGGCGTGGCGGGCCTGCTCAAGAAGGCCAAGGTCAAGACCGTGCAGGGCTGGGCGACCTTCCGCGACGGCAAGACCGTCGAGGTCGAAACCGAGACCGGGACGCAAGTCATCCGTGCCGAAACCGTGGTGATCGCCACCGGCTCGGCGCCGATCGAACTGCCGTTCCTGCCCTTCGGCGGTCCGGTGATCTCGTCGACCGAAGCGCTGGCGCTCAGCGAAGTGCCGGAGAAGCTCGCCGTCGTCGGCGGCGGCTATATCGGGCTCGAGCTCGGCATGGCCTTCGCCAAGATGGGCGCCAGGGTTACCGTGGTCGAAGCCCTGCCGCGTGTGCTCATGCAGTATGATGCGGAACTCGTCCGGCCGGTGCTGAAGCGGCTCGGTGAGCTCGGCTTCGAGGTGATGACCGGCGCGAAAGCCAAGGGGCTCTCGACCAAGGGCGATGCGCTACTGATCGAGACGGCCGACGGAAATAATAGCAAGGTCGCGGCGGACAGGATCCTGGTCACGGTCGGGCGCAAGCCGCTCACGGAAGGCTGGGGGCTGGAGCAGATCGATCTCGACATGGCGGGAAAATTCATCCGCATCGACGACCAGTGCCGCACCTCGATGCGCGGCATCTTTGCGATCGGCGACGTCACCGGCGAGCCGATGCTGGCGCACCGCGCCATGGCGCAGGGCGAGATGGTGGCCGAGATCGTCGCCGGCCATAAAAGAAGCTGGGACAAGCGCGCCATTCCCGCGATCTGCTTCACCGACCCGGAGCTGGTCACCGCGGGGCTGTCACCGGACGAGGCGAAGGCGCTCGCCGGCGAGATCAAGATCGGCCATTTTCCCTTCGCCGCCAACGGCCGGGCCATGACAAAGCAGGGCGAGGATGGGTTCGTGCGGGTCGTTGCGCGCGCCGACAATCATCTGGTGCTGGGCATCCAGGCGGTCGGGCAGGGCGTATCGGAATTGGCGGCGGCCTTTGGCCTGGCGCTGGAAATGGGCGCGCGGCTCGAGGACATCGCCGGGACGATCCACACGCATCCGACGCATGGCGAAGGTTTCCAGGAAGCGGCGCTGAAGGCGCTCGGCCACGCGCTGCATGTTTAGCTCCCCCCTTCTGCCGCAACAACCGCCGGCGCCGGTCGACCCCACTCCGTCGAGCTTCGCTCGACACCTCTCCTCCGATCGAGGGGGGAGAGGAAAGGCGCGAACCGGTCGACGAGGGAGAGCAAGGCGCGATGGGAGAGGAAAAGGCGTGAAGCTCCTCAGCTCGCCAGTCGGCTCACCATTTCGTGCTGGGCGTAGGCACGGCCGAAACGGTTGGCGAGGAAGGCGTCGAGCGCGATGTCTTCCTGGCGCACGAAACCCTTCGCCGGCAGCGAGCCGTCGGCCAGCATGTCGAGCACGGCGCAGATGCCGGAGGCGGTGGTGATCTGGATGGCGCTGCGCACGATGTTGCCGATGCGCTGCGAATAGATCTTGTTGGCGTAGGTCTCCTGCAGCAGGCGGCCGTTGCGGCGGCCGGAGACGGTGACGAAGACGATGACCACGTCCTGCAGCGTCGCCGGCAGGGCGCTCTCGAAGATGTCCTTCAGCACGTCGCGGCGGTGACGCAGGCCGAGGTCGTTGAGCAGCGCCTTCATGATCGCGGCATGGCCGGGATAGCGGATGGTGCGGTAGTTCAGCGTGCGCACCTTGCCCTTCAGCGTCTCGGCCAAAGTGCCGAGGCCGCCGGAGGTGTTGAAGGCCTCGTAGGTGACGCCGTCGAGCGAGAACTCCTCGCGCTCCTCCAGCGGAGGCACTTCGATCAGCTCGCCCTCGACGATCGCCTCGCAGGGCTCGCAATATTCGTTGATGACGCCGTCGGTGCTCCAGGTCAGGTTGTAGTTCAGCGCGTTCGACGGATATTGCGGCAGCGCGCCGACGCGCATGCGCACGCTTTCCAGCGTGTCGAAGCGGCTGGCGAGGTCGTTGGCGACGATCGAGATGAAGCCCGGCGCCAGACCGCATTGCGGGATGAAGGCGGTTTTGGCGTCACGCGCCAGTTCCTTCACCCGGCGGGTCGAGACCACGTCCTCAGTGAGGTCGAGATAATGACCGCCGGTGGCGGCGGCCGCCTCGGCGATACGGGTGGTGAGGTGGAAGGGAGCGGCGCTTAGCACGGCGAATTTGCCGGCAAGCACCTTTTCGAGGTCGCCCGCGGCGGCGATGTCAAGCTCGCGGGTCTCGACGCCGGCCGGCAATTCGGCGGCGGCAAGCTGGGCGGCTGAGCGGTCGACGAGGGTGACGTGGTAGTCGCCGGTAGCGCTCAGCATTTCGGCGATGGTCGAGCCGATCTTGCCGGCGCCGACGACAACGATGCTCTTCATGGTCAATACCCCTGCCAATCCTGATTTGGGCCAATTCGATTGGCGGGAATCATCGCAGCTTGCCTGTCGAAAGGAAGCGTGGAATCTGGCAATATGAAGCTGAACTTCAAGCGATTTGCCGAAGAGTTTCGTCGAAATGATCACCGAAGCCGAACAAGCCCTGCTCACCCTGCTGCGCGCCAATGCGCGGGCCTCGACCGCCGAGCTCGCGCGCCAGCTCGGCGTGTCGCGCACCACGGTGCAGAGCCGCATCGAGCGGCTGGAGCAGCGCGGCATCATCAAGGGCTATGGGGTCAGGCTGTCGCCAGATTACGAGCAGGGGCTGGTCAAGGCGCATGTGCTGCTCACCGTCACGCCGAAGCTTGCCGACAAGGTGGTGCGCAGTCTCGCGGCGATGGCGCCGGTTCGCACGGTCCATTCGGTGAGCGGCAATTTCGACATGATCGTCATTGTCGACGCGCCGTCGATCCGGGATCTCGACGCGCTGCTCGACAAGATCGGCGCGATGGACGGGGTGGAGCGGACGTCGTCGTCGATTATTTTGTCGACGAGGGTGGATCGGTGAAGGGGGCCTGAGATGTCGGCGGGGCGGCGAAGCTGCTGATCCCCCCGCAAGGGGGGGATTGGCCGTCGCGGCGGGTTTCGCCAGCCTCCAGCGTCGGCGCTAAGCCCTCCTTCTCTCCGGCCCCTCGTCCAGCCATGCCACATCCTCCGGCGTCAGCTTGATATCCAGGGCCTTCAGGCTGTCGTCCAACTCGTCCAACGTGCGCGGGCCGATCAGCGGGACCGACGGGAAGGGCTGCGCCAGCACGTAAGCCAGCGCAACATGGATTGGGCTCTTGCCGAGCTTGCGCGCCAGCTCGATGGCGCGGTCGCGGCGGCCGAAATTCTTTTCCGAGTACCAGACCCGCACCAGTTCCTCATTGTCGGTCCGGTCGCGGCCGGCGCGGTCGGTGAAGAAGCCGCGGCCTTGGCTCGACCAGGCGAAGTTGGGCATCTGCCTCGCCGTCAGCCAGGCCTTCCAGGCGTCGGTGGACGAGGTGACGCAGCCCGCCCAGATCGGCTCCAGCATCTCGGCCAGCGAGAAATTATTGGACAGCGCGCCAGGCTTCTGCCTGCCGTTCTTCTCGGCATAGGCGATCGCTTCGTCCATGCGCTCCATCGTCCAGTTGGAGCCGCCGAACAAGCCGCGGATGCGGCCGGCCTTGGCCTCGGCGTCCATCGCGTCGACGAACTCGCCGACCGGCACGTCCGGATTGTCGCGGTGCATGAAATAGATGTCGACATGGTCGGTCTGCAGCCGGTCGAGCGACTGGGCCAGCTGCTTGCCGATCACATCGGGATAGCAGAGCGGCGAATGCGCGCCCTTGGCGATGATCACCGACTGCTCGCGCACGCCTCGATTCTTCAGCCATTGGCCAAGCAGCGTCTCGGTGTAGCCGGCGCCGTAGACGAAGCCGGTGTCGAACAGATTGCCACCGGCCTCGAAATAGGCGTCGAGCAGGATCGAGCCGGAGGAGAAGGTGCGGAAATCCTCGAAGCCGAGCGCCAGCCGGGATACGGCGCGCGGCAGGCCCGGAATGTCACGCTTGCCGATGGCCTTGCCATCGCTGCGCAGCGGCCGGCCGGCAATGGTGTTGACGCGCTTAGCCGGCTTTTCGATCTCGTATTCGAGGCCGATGGCGGCCCGCCATTTGTCGAGCACGCGCAGCGTGCCCAGGCTGTCGGCCCAGGACATGCCCGGCCAGGCGAATTCCTGCCGTCCGGCGAGGATCGCCTCGCCGGCGGCATCAACCTCGAAGGAGTAGAGGTGGCGGGTCTCGTCGAGGCTGATCACCTCGCGAGCCGCCCCGGACCGGATCACCTCGATCCGGCCCGGTCCGACATCGCGGTTGCCACCGGCGAACCAGAAATCGGGCACCTCGATCCGGCCCTTGGTGCCGAAGATGCGCAGCACATTGTCTTGATCGAGCGAGATGCTGCAGGAGATTTCGGCGACGAGGCCGCCGGGGAAATGGAGCAAAGCGGAAGCCCATTCGTCGACGCCGGACCGGCCGAGATGGGCGGCGCCAACAACCTTGTCGGGCTCGACGAAAGGCTGCCCCGCCGCGGCGCCGGCAATCAGCCGCGCCATCGACACCGGATAACCGCCGACATCGAGGATGCCGCCGCCGGCGAGCTCGTTGGCGTAGAGCCTGTGCTCCGGCATGAAGCGCGGCATGGCGAAACCGAAACTCGACTTGATCATGTGGACCTCGCCAATGGCGCCCGACTTGATCAGCTCGACCAGCTGCCGGGTCTGCGGATGCAGCCGGTACATGAACGCTTCGCCCAGAAATGTGCCGGCCTTGCGCGCGGCATGCATCATGGCGTCGGCTTCGAAGGCGGTGAGCGCCAGCGGTTTTTCGCATAGCACGTGCTTGCCGGCCTCGGCGGCCTTGATCGCCCATTCGGCGTGACCGGGATGTGGCATCGAAATGTAGACAGCGTCGACATTCTCGTCGGCGAGCAGCGCGTCATAGCCGTCGAGGATGCGCGCGCCCGGAAAGGTGTCGGCAAGGCCCGGCTTGGCGGGGTTGCGGGCGCCGAGCGCCTCAAGCGTGCCGGTGCGCGACCCCGCCACGCCGCCGGCGAAGGACTTTGCGATGCTGCCGGGCCCGAGAATGCCCCAGCGGATTTTCCTGGATGTCATATCGAATTCTCCATGGGTCGCCGGCACGCCTGGCATGCCGGCAAAGAAAAATTGCGGGTCAGCGGATCCTCGCGCCCTGCTTGTCGAAGAGCAGCGCGCGTTCCGCCTTGATCGAGACCGTGAAATGATCGCCGCTGGCGCGCTGGCGCGAGGCCTCGCGCTCGACGATCAGCTCCTCGGCTCCGGCATTGGCATAGACATAGCTCACCGAGCCCAGATGCTCGGCGACATCGGCCTTGACCGGAATGTCGCAATCGCCTTCGCCGGCCTCGAAGAAATGTTCCGGCCTGACGCCGAGCACGACCTCGGCGCCGATGGCGGGAAAGGCGTCGCAGAGCGGCTTGCGCAACCGCGCGCCGCCGTGATTGACGAGCTCGACAGTCGCGGCGCTGTTGGACGTCTCGACGACCTTGGCGCTGAGGAAATTCATCTTCGGCGAGCCGATGAAGCCGGCTACGAAACGGTTGGCCGGGTCATCATAAAGGTCGAGCGGCGCGCCGATCTGCTCGACATTGCCGGCCTTGAGCACCACGATGCGGTCGGCCAGCGTCATCGCCTCGGTCTGGTCGTGCGTCACATAGATCATGGTGACGCCGAGCTCCTTGTGCAGGCGCGAGATCTCGACCCGCATCTGTACCCTGAGCTCCGCGTCGAGGTTCGAGAGCGGCTCGTCGAAAAGGAACACCTGCGGCTCGCGCACGATGGCGCGGCCGATGGCGACGCGCTGGCGCTGGCCGCCGGACAATTGCTTCGGGCGCCGCTGCATCAATTCGTCGATGCGCAGGATTTCCGCCGCGCGCTTCACCCGGCGATCGGTGTCGGCCTTCGGATTGCCATTCATCCTGAGGCCGAAGGAGAGGTTCTGCTCCACCGTCATGTGCGGATAGAGCGCGTAGGACTGGAACACCATGGCGATGCCGCGGTCGGCAGGCTCGACGTCGTTCATCACCTTGCCGCCGATGGCGATCTTACCGCCGCTGATGTCCTCCAGCCCGGCGACCATCCTGAGCAGCGTGGACTTGCCGCAGCCGGAGGGGCCGACGAAGACGACGAACTCGCCATCGGCGATGTCGATGTTGGCGCCGTGGACGACTTCGAAGACGCCGAAGCGCTTGACGACATTGGTGAGGGTGACGGCCGCCATCGCGCTCCTTCCTACTTGACCGCGCCGGCGGCGATGCCGGCGATGAAATGGCGCTGCAACAGCACGAAGACGATGAGCATGGGCACGGTCAGCATGACCGCGCCGGCCATGATGCCGCCCCAGGAGACCTTGGTGAGGCCGACCAGCGTGCCGAGCGCCACCGGCGCCGTCATCGCGCCGGGCTGGCTGTTGATCAGCAGCGGCCAGAGATAGTTGTTCCACGAGGCGAGGAAGAGGATGATCGCAAGCGCGGCCAGCATCGGGCGGGCCAGCGGCAGCGCCACGAACAGGAAGATGCGCCATTCCTTGACGCCCTCGACGCGGGCGGCGTCGAACAATTCGGCCGGCATCATCGAGAAGGCCTGGCGCATGAAGAGCACACCGAGCGAATTGAAGAGCGGCGGCACGATCAGGGCGATCCAGGTGTTGGCCAGGCCGAAGTCGCGCGCCACCATGGTGAATTGCGGGATGAGGACCACGGCGTAGGGAAGCGTGATGGTGCCGAAGATGATGGCGACCACCGCGCCCTTGCCGTGGAATTCGTAGCGCGCCAGCGCCCAGCCGGCCATCGAGGTGAGCAGCACCGAAAGCACCGTGTAGGTCACCGCCACCGAGACCGAGATGCCGATGGCGCCGATGAAATTGGTGTCCCGCTGCAGATTGTTGAAATTGTCGATGAAATTGTCCTGCGGCAGAAGCTCGATGCCGGGGCTGAAGATGCCGTTGTCCGGCATGGTGGAGAACACCACCATCATCCACAGCGGAAACAGCCAGATCAGCGCCAGCGGCGTCAGGAAAAGATGCAGCAGGATGCTGCGCCCGAGCCTTGCTTGCGAACGCGAGGTCATTTCGGTTCCCTCGTCAGCCAGAGCTGCACCAAAGTGATGGCGATGGCGAGGCCCGCCATGGTGTAGGCGACGGCCGAGGCATAGCCGAAATTGAGTGACCGAAAACCCTGGCGGTAGAGCAGGAGGCCGAGCGTCTCGGTGCCGCCGCCCGGGCCGCCGCGCTCGGTGATCAGGAAGGGCTCGGTGAAGAGCTGCATGGTGCCGATGATCGACAGCACGGCGCAGAAGACGATGACGGGCTTGAGCAACGGAAGCGTGATGTAGAAGAACTGCTTCAGCTTGCTGACGCGGTCGAGCGTCGCCGCTTCATAGACGTCCTCCGGGATCGACTGCAGGCCGGCCAGGATGATGATGGCGTTGTAGCCGGCCCAGCGCCAGGTCACCGCGATCATGATCACCGCCATGGCCGGCGTGACGTTGGAGAACCAGTCGATCTTCTCCAGGCCGACGCTCTCCAGGAGCTTGTTGATGATGCCGAAATCGAGGCTGAACATCAGCCGGAACACCGCCGAATAGGCGACCTCGCCGACAACCACCGGGGCGAAGAAGGCGAAGCGGTAGAGGCCGCGCGCCTTCAACAGAGGCGAATTCAGCAGCACCGCCATGACGATCGCCAGCGCAATCATCACCGGCACCTGGATGACCAGGATCAGAAGCGTGTTCTTCAGTGCATTGTAGAAGGCAGGGTCGCCGATCAGGCGGCCCCAGTTGAAGCTCGGCGCGAAGCGCCACGGCACGGTGCGCGTCGCCTGGAAGGAAATCAGGAAGGAGGAGATGATCGGCCAGATCCAGAAGATGGCGAAGATCAGAAGGTAAGGCGTGAGGAAGCGGTACGCGGTGGCGTTCTGCGTGCGCATTGGCTTCCTCCTTTCTCTGTCTTTCCCTTCTCCCACAAGGGGAGAAGGGAAAGCGGCGCTCTACTTCACCGGCAGGCCGGTCGCGGCGGCGATCTGCTTGGCGGCGTCATCGAGCGCGGCCTTGGCGTCGGGATAGCCGTTGGCCAGATATTTGGTCTGCACGGCCCGCAGGATGATCTCGGCGTCGCTCTGGAACTGCGTCCCGCGGCTCGGCACCACCTTGGGGAGCGTCGCCAGGATGTCCTTCCAGACGGCCTGGCCGCCCCAATAGGGCTGCGGCTGCGAGACGTAAGGATCGTCGAGCGCCGAGATCAGCGACGGCACCAGGCCGAAATCCTTCAGCATGGTGATCTGGCCCTCATTGGTCTCCAGCGTGTATTTCAAATAGGCGTAAGCCGCTTCCTTGTTCTTCGAGGCCGAGGTGATGGCGAGCGACGAGCCGCCGAGATTGGCCGCGCGCGGGCCGTCGGCGGTCAGGCTGGGCATTAGATAGACGCCCCATTTGCCGCTCTCCTTGGGTGATTCGGTGCGGATCGTGCCTTCGTACCAGCCGCCATAGACCTGGCTGGCGACGGTGCCGGCGGTGTTGTTGGTGATCTTGGTCGACCAGTCGGCCGACGAGACGATGCCGGCGTCCTTCATCTCCTTGACCTTGGCCATGGCGTCGACGCATTTCGGCTCGGCCACGGTGATCGACTGGCCGTCCTCGGCGAAATAGCCGCAGCCCTGTTCGTTGGAGATCATGCGGAAAAACTCGGTGTCGCCGTTGAAATCCGCATTGGTCATCGACACGCCGGGATTGGCGGCCTGGATCTTCTTGCCGGCGGCGATGAAATCGTCCCAGGTCTTGATCGAGGCCGGGTCGACGCCGGCCTTCTCGTAGAAGTCGCGGCGATAGAAGACGGCGACCGGGCCGGAATCCCAGGGCATGGCATAGGCCTTGTCGCCGACTTCGAGCTCGGTGCGCTTGAAATCGGGGAATTTCTTCTGGTCTTCCGCCGTGTAGCCCAGCGTGTGCAGGTCGACGAAACAGTCGGGAAACTGGCTCCAGTAGTTCTCGGCCTCGCCGTTCTCGATCGAGACGATGTCCGGCAGGCCGACGCCGCCGGCGGCGCAGCCGGCGATCGACTTGTCATAGGTCGGCTGGTTGCCGAGGTCCTGAACCGTGACCTTGATGTCGGGGTATTTCTTGTTGAAGCCCTCGACCGTTGCCTTCAGCGACGAGGCGGCGATGTTCCAGCTCCAGATGGTGATTTCGCCGGACTGCGCCAGGGCCGGGCCGGAACCCAGGGCAAGCATAAGCGCGGCGCAGGTCAGTGTAGTGCGCATTGAAATCCTCCCATTTCATTTGCTCTCTCACCGTGAGCGTGGCTAGACTATGCGGCGCGGAAGGCTTGTCCCCGACGAAGGGAATAAGAAGTTGGCGGAAAGTAAGATGCCGGAGCGTCCCTTCTACCAGCCTGGCGCGAGCAGTGTCGAAGGACTGCCGCTCATGCTGCAGATGTTCCACAACCACCCGCTGGTGATGCTGAAGCCGCATTGGCACGCCCAGGTGGAGGTGAACTTCATCGTGCAGGGTTCGGTGCATTACCGCATGGCCGAGCACGAAATCGCGCTGTCGGCCGGCGAGATGTGCCTGTTCTGGGGCGGCCTGCCGCACCAGATGGACGATCTTTCCGACGACGCGATCTATGCCGGCGCGCATCTGCCGCTGGTGCATTTCTTCCGCCTGCACCTGCCGGCCGACATACGCCACAGGCTGATGACCGGCGCGACGCTGGTGACCAACGCCACCGACCAGTCGGATAACGACAATTTCAAGCGCTGGAACGAATATGCGCGCTCGGGCGATCCGGCCAAGGCCGAGCATGCCGTCAACGAGCTGCTGCTTCGGCTCGAGCGGGTGCGCTTCGAGCCTTACCGGCTGGTGCCGGAAAGGCTGGCCGGGCAAGGCGCCGGCAATGCTTTCGACCAGCAATCCTCGCGCAATGTCGGGCGCATGTGCGATTTCATCGCTGAGAATTTCCTTTACGATATCGACTGCGTGACCATCGCCGCGGCCGCCGACATCCATCCCAAATATGCGATGAGCCTGTTCAAGAAATCGACCGGCATGACGCTCAACGAATATGTCAATCTGTTGCGTCTGAGCTACGCGCAGGCGCTGTTGATGCATGAGGACGCCAATGTGCTGAGGGTCGCCATGGAATCGGGCTTCGGCTCGCTCAGCGCCTTCAACAAATCGTTCCGCAAGCTCGCCGGCATGTCGCCCTCCGATTTCCGCCGTGCGGCCGCCGCGCGGTAGCGGATCATCAGGCGCACACGACGGCCGGAAAGCTGACGGTGACGCCGAGACCCGGATTGCGGTCCTCGAGCATTATCGCGGCGCCATGCAGGTCGGCCACCGCCTTGACGAGACTCAAGCCCAGGCCGCTGCCCGGCGTGGTGCGGCTGGCATCCAGCCGGTAGAGTCGGCGGAACACTTTTTCGCGCTCCTCGGCGGGGATGCCTGGGCCATTGTCATTGACGTGAACGAGGACATGGCCGCCTCCGCCGGTCACCGACAGCTCGATCGCGGTGCCCGGCGGGCAATGCCTGAGCGCGTTCTCGACCAGATTGGCCAGCATCTGCATGAGCAGGTCGCGGTCGCCGTGCACAAACCATTTCGTCTCCGGAACGATCACCGTGGACAGGGACTTGCCGTCGTCCTCGGCGACATCGGCATAGACTTCGCCGATGGTCTCGACGATCGGCCCGACATCGAGATCGACGAAGCGCGCCTTGCGGGCGCCGGCCTCGATCTGGGCGATGCGAAGAAGCGCGTCGAAGGTGCTGTTGATCTGCTGGCTTTCGGCGCGGGCGTCGGCCAGCTCGGTCGAGACGTTCTCGCCCGATGCCGTCTTGTCGGCCGCGGATTCGAGGATCATCTGCAGCCGGTTGAGCGGCGTCTTGAGATCATGGGCGATGTTGGCGCTCACTTCCCGCATGCCGTCGACCAAGGCCGAGAGGCGCTCGAGCGCCGCATTCACCTGGGCCGAGACGGCGTCGATGTCGTCGCCATTGCCTATCAGCGGAATGCGCGCATCGAGCCGTCCATGCGAGACGTCGACCATGGTGCTGGCGATGCCGTCGAGGCGCCGCTGGACGCGCGAGGCAAGCACGGCGCCGCCGCCGACCGCCAGGCCGGTGATGAAGAGCGTCGCCCAGCCGAAGCTCATCAACACGATCCTTTCGAGATCCTCGGTTTCCGAAAGCGAGAAGGCGACCGTCAAATTGTTGCCGCCGACCGTGCCGGAATAGGCGCGATACTCGGTACCAGGCGACACACCCGGCAAGTCGGCGGCGAACATGGAAAAGCCCTCCGGCAGGCCGGATGCGGTGAAATCACCCGCGAGGCGGTTACCGTTCTTGTCGGTGAGGGAAAAGATCTCATCCTTGTCCTGGCTGAACTGGGCATGGTCCCTCACTGCGGTGGTGAGATCCTCTTCGTCGCTCTCGGCATAAGTCGCGGCGATGAGCGAATAGGTCTCCTTGATCGATTGATCGAGCTGCCTGGCGAGCGAGGCGCTCATCAGTTGATAGACGATCGCGCCCGACAGGATGAAGGCCAGCAGGAACAGGAAGGCGAAGGTCAGCGCCAGCCTGAACGGCGTGCTGCGCAGCAGGTTGGAGCGCGTCTCGCTCATCCCAAACCTATGGCCGGCGACGCGCCGATCCCAGAGCCGCACATGCGTTCAAACCTCCTGCGGCAATTCCAGGAAAAGCGCATAGCGGTTTTCCGTCCGCAAATCCATCAATGCCGAACCGCTTCAGGCCGGAACATGCAGGCTATAGCCGGTGTTGCGCACGGTGTGGATCAGCGGCACGTCGAAGGGCCTGTCGACCTTGGCTCTCAGCCGGCTGATATGCGTCTCGACGACACTGGTCTTGGGATCGAAATGAAAATCCCAGACGCGCTCCAGAAGCATGGTGCGGGTGATGACGCGGCCCTCGCCGCGCATCAGCACTTCGAGCAGGCTGAACTCGCGCGGCTGCAGATCGATCAGCTGGCCCTGCCGGGTCACGCGGCGCTGAATCAGGTCCATCTCGAGATCGGCGACGCGCAAAGCCGTCTTCTGCTCCTGCGCCGCCGGCCGGCGGCCGAGCGCGTTTATGCGCGCAAGCAGCTCGGAAAAGGCGAAGGGCTTGACCAGATAGTCGTCGCCGCCGGCTTCCAGGCCCTCGACGCGGTCGTCGACACCGCCGATCGAGGTCAGGAAGATGGCCGGCGTGCGGATGCCGGCTGCGCGCACCGCCTTGATCATCGACAGGCCGTCGAGGCCCGGAACCATGCGGTCGGCGACGATCACGTCATAGGCGTTGCGGGTCGCGGCGAAGAGGCCGTCATGGCCGTCGCGCAGCAAATCGCAGACGTGGCCGGCCTCGGTCAGTCCCCTGACGATATAGTCGGCGGTTCTCGGATCGTCTTCAACAAGCAGAAGTCGCATCGCCCCGTGCTGTCCTTGCCGCCTCAACCTCACCGGCATGGTAGCGCCGGCTGCGGCTTTTTCTTGGCTGATAGTCTTCGTTGATGCGGCTCCGAACCGACCATCTGTCTTTACGCGCTTGCAGACCGAAAACCGCTACACATTTTTGAGAGAGCCGTTTTAGCGACAGGCACGACGCGGTCCGAAACCCATTCCACGCTTTTCGGCGCCCCAGTTCCCCGACACAGGGATTTTGAAAGGTTGCCGTTTGTCTTGGTGTAAGATTTTCCATTATTTCCGTGAAATCAGCGCAAACACTGGGATCGGTTGAAGCCGCCCAACCTCGTCATTCTAGGGTCTTCGCGACGGAGCTTCGCTCCTGCTCCGCCCTAGAATGACGATCTGATGGGCGTTTTCGGCTAACCTCCAACGTATGCCACCTGCCAACGCAAACAGCCGACCGGTCAATCCCAGTGCCACTAGTCGAGCAGCGCAAGGTCGTCCTCGTCGATCATGCTCTTGAGGGTCATGTAAAGAACGATGACCACGATAGCGCCGAGGAAGGTCAAGCTGGTGGCGGTGGCGCCGAAGCCCATGCCGCCATATTCCACGGGCTTTGAGAGCAGGTCGCCGAAGGAGGCGCCGAACGGCCTGGTCAGGATATAGGCGAGCCAGAAGGCCAGGATGGCGTTCAGCCTGAGGAAGAACCAGGCAAGCGCGATCACGGCGACCACGCCGCCAAAGATGAGGCCAGTGGTGAGATAACCCAGGTCGAAACGCTCGGCCACCAGGTCGCCGGCAGCGGTGCCGAGCGAGAAGGTGAAGAGGATCGCCAGCCAGTAGAAGATCTCGCGCCTGGTGGTGACGATGGTGTGGATCGACAGGGTCTTTTCGGCGGCGTACCAGGCGATGAAAGTCAGCGCCAGCACGACCGAGAAGACGATCGTCGCCGTCTCCAGCCGCACGCCGAAATTGTCGACGAGGTTGTCGGTGACCAGGGTGCCGACGATGCTGATCAGGACCACGGCGAGCCAATACGCCCAGGGCACGTAGCGCTTCTGCGCAAACTGCAGGACGAGCGCGACAATCAGAATGCCTGTCATGATGAGCGACGTGACGGTAAGGCCGAGGCCGAGATTGACGGCGAGATAATCGGCCGCCGTCTCGCCCATGGTCACCGCCATGATCTTGATCAGCCAGAAATCGACGGTGACGTCCGGGACCCGGTTCAATTCGAAATCGTGTTCGATGATCGTTGCGGTCATGGCGATGTTCATTTCCGGTCTCCGCTCGAAAATGGCGGCGATCGTCAGGCTAGACAGGCGAAATCACCGCAGCCTGTCCGCGCTCTTACAAATTCGTAAGGTCGGCCAAAAACATCGGGCGAGCCTCGCCATCACGCGGCGGAGAAGCTAGAGAAGCCTTGGTGTCCCGTCGGCGCCGGAGCGGTGAGAAAGAATGGCCTACACGTCCCTCAAATCGGCGCCGAACGCGTTCGACCAGCACAAGCGCCTGATCGTCGTGCAGGTGGCCGCCGTGCTCGCCCTGATCCTGCTGCTGTTCGGCAAGCCGGCGCTGGCCGAAGGGTCGGACGGGCACGAGATCGTCGAAACGATCGGCTTCGCGATGGTGCTGACCTGCTTTCTTGGCCGGCTGTGGAGCATCCTCTTCGTCGGCGGCAGGAAGAATGACGAGCTGGTCATGTGCGGTCCGTTCTCGATGACCCGGAATCCGCTCTATTTCTTCTCGACCGTCGGCGCGGCCGGCATCGGGCAGATGTTCGGCTCGGCGTTAGCGGCTGGAATGCTCGGACTGGCGAGCTTCCTCGTCTTCCGCGTCACCGCGCGCAAGGAGGCCGAATATCTTGCCGGCAAGTTCGGCGCCGCTTACGCGGCCTATGCCGAGCGCACGCCGTCCTTCTGGCCGAATCCGCTGCTTTACCGCGACGAGGCGCACTGGCTGTTTTCGACCAGCGCGCTGCGGAACACGTTCCGCGACGGGCTCTATTTCCTGGCCTTGTTTCCGATCATCGAGGCGGTCGAGCATTTGCGCCTCAGCGGGGACCTGCCGACGCTTTTCACGGTTTATTAGGTTTCCGGCGCGGATTTGACCGGCGGCTATCTTTGCCGGCAAGCGGCATACGTTGGAGATTGGCTGAAGCGCTTGTCCGATCCATGCCGTTACTTCGAAGCGTCACAACGGTGCAGAATTCTGCTCCGCTGCATTCCACGGCTTAGGTCACGGCATGGATTCCAGGGTCTCCGCGACGCCGCTTCGCGGCTGCTCCGCCCTGGAATGACGAAGCTGTGGGGCTTCCGTCAGTCTCCAGCGTTTGCGCTGATTTCCCAGAAAATGCAGGCCGATCAGCGCGCCTTGTCGCGCGCGGCGCGGCGGGTGCTCTCCAGAAGAATTGCCAGGCAGCCGGCGAGAAGCAGGAAGCCGCCGATGAGCGGCTGCAGCGCCAGCAATTTCACCGCGGCGGTGATCAGCGCGATCAGAATCAGCGCCAGCAGCGCCAGACTGCCGTCGTCGACGAACATGCCGACGAGCTCCTTGAAGACAAGACGGATCACGGTCATCGGGCAACTCCTTCGGCGGGCGCCGGGTAAGCGCCGCGCAGCCAGCGCACGATGGCGAAGGATGCAACGGCAATGACGGCGAAGATGGCGAGCAAAGCGAGGTCTTCGCCCGGCCATTCGGCGCCGAGGCCCTCGCCGGTCCAGAACACGCCGAAACTGGTCAGCATCAGCCCGACGACAAATTTCAGGGCATTCTCCGGCACGCGCGCCAGGGGCCGGTGCACGGCAAGGCCGACCAGCGTCACCAGCACGAAGGCCGCCAGCGCGCCGAGGCCGGCATAAAGCGTCTGGCCATGCGCGGCGCCGACGGCAATGACGATGAACACCACTTCGACGCCCTCGAGCAGCACCGCCTTGAACGACGCGACGGCCGCCAGATAGTCGGCGCGGCGGTCGGCGGCCTGCCGCTGCAAGGCAGCCGTCTCCTTGGAAAAGGCCTGCTCCTCGTCATGCAGCGCGATGACGCCGACGCTGCGCAGGATCGCCTTTCTCAGCCAGCGCATGCCGAACAGGATCAAAAGCACGCCGACCACGAATTGCAGGACGGTGATGGGGACGAGCGCCAAAAGCGGTCCGAAGGCCAGCACCAGCACCGCCAGCAGGGCGAGCGCCAGCGCCGCGCCGGTCAGCGCCGGGCGCCAGCTGCGCGTCACGCCGACGGCGAGCACGATGGTGAAGGCTTCGACCACTTCGACGAAGGACGCCAGGAAAGAGGCCGTCACGGTGGAAAGTATGGGCGTCAGGCCATGCATCAAGGCATCCTACAGTTCGGGAATCATCAGTCGGCGAGAACGATACAACGCTCCGGCGGCAACGAGAACGCCAGCGACGAGCCGACCGGCGGCGCCTCCGGCCAGTCGAGGCGGACGCGTTGCGGGCCAAGCTCCACCGCCAGCCGCCAGCAGCGGCCCTGGAAAGCGCTCGACAGCACTTTGCCCCGCAGGCGGTTTGCGGGATGCGCCTCGGCCGGCCGGGCATCCTCCGGACGCACCACAAGCATGCCGTCGCCCGGCTTCGCGCCGGGCGTCGCCAAGCTGTCGGCGGCGGCGCCCCTCGGGCTGAAGAGCCCGTCGCGCACGGTGCCCGGCACGACCGAAAAGCCGCCGATGAACCCGGCAACGAAGGAATCGGCCGGCGCCTCGTAGATCGCCCGCGGCGTGTCGAACTGGGCGATGCGGCCGTCGCGCATTACGGCGATGCGGTCCGAAACGGCCATGGCTTCGGCCTGGTCATGCGTCACATAGATCACGGTCGCCGCCTCGCGGCGCACCAGATCCATCATCTCGATGCGCATGTCCTCGCGAAGTGCCGCGTCGAGATTGCTGAGCGGTTCGTCGAACAGCATCAGGGCGGGCCGCGCCGCCAGGCAGCGGGCGATGGCGACGCGCTGCTGCTGTCCGCCCGAGAGCTCGGACGGGAAGCGGTCGCGATAGGGTACAAGCCGCGTGACCTCCAGCGCATGGCCGACGCGGGCGGCGATCTCCGGTTCGGCGAGGCGCTGCGCGCGAAGCCCGAACGACAGATTGCCCGCCACCGTCATATGCGGCCACAGCGCATAGTCCTGGAACACCATGCCGATCCGGCGCTTTTCCGCCGGCAGGACCGATCTTTCGCTCCAGACGACACGGTCGCCGAGCGTGATCGTGCCCCTGTCGGGGTCGACCAGTCCGGCGATGCTGCGCAACAGCGTGGTCTTGCCGGAGCCGCTCGGGCCGAGCAGCGAGACGACCTCGCCGGCCTTGATCGCAAGGTCGAGATTGCTGAGCACGGCGCGCCCGCCGAGCGACTTCGAGATGCCGGCGCAATGGAGCGAAGCGGTCATGGCGGCTCTCCCGAGGCGGCGGGGATGGCTTGGTGGCGACCGAAGGCAATGATGCGCTTCAGCGGATACCAGATCAACGCCGCCGCGCCGCCGGCGGCAGTCATGGCGGCAAGCGCGATCGCGCAGGCCAGCCCGTCGCGATCATGGCTGAACAGCTTCAGGATCAGCGTCGGCGCCGGCGGGCCGCTTTGCGGGATGAGCATCTGCGACATCGGCAATTCGAACACGGTGCGGATGAAGGTGAGCAGGAAGGCGGTGACGACGCTGAGCAGGATCAGCGGCAAGGTCACCGATATCAGACGCCGGACCGCGCCGACGCCGGAGAGCCGCGCGGCGTCGGTCAGGCTCGGCGCTAGCTGGCCGATGGCCGAGAGGATGACCACCAGGCAATAGGGCAGCGCCGCCGCGACATAGCCCATGACCAGCAGCGAGCCGTCGCCATAATGCGGGAACGGCCAGTCGCGGAAGCCGGGCAGCCGGTTCCAGACCAGGATGTAGCCGAAGCCGAGCACGATGCCAGGGATCGCGACCGCGCCGAGCGACAGGCCCAGCACCGCGGTGCGCATGACGGGGCTCGAACGATCGAGCCGGGCCGACAGCAGCAGGGCCAGCGTGCTGGCGATGATTGCGGTGAGGCCGGCATAGAAGAGGCTGCGCACCAACCCGTCATTGGCCGCCGTGTTCAGGCTGAGCGCCGCGCCGATATTGGCAAGCGTGAAATTGTCCGGCGCCAGGCCGTGGCCGAGCGTGCTGGTGAGCGCCCTTACCGCGATCGCGCCGAGCGGCAGGATCAGCGCCAGGAAGGCGACCAGCAGCGCCAGCGCGAAAACGAGCCAGCGCCACGCGCCAAGATCGTAGCGCCGGGCCGGCCGGGCGCGTCCGGAGATGGGCTGCGGATCGGCGCGGCGGCGCAGCAGCCTGTCGCCGACGACCACGAGCAGAACCAGCGCCAGCAGCACGAGGGCCTGCGCGCCGGCGGCGGGAAAGTCGACCGGGTAGTCGCTTGCCGCCGCGTAGATGCCGTAGGTCAGCACGCCGAAGCTCGACATCCTGGCGATCGTCGACGCCAGCCCGAAATCGGAGAGCACCTCGGCGAAGGTGGCGATGAAGGAGAGCATGATGGCCGGCGCCAGCAAGGGGCCGTTGACGCGCAGCCAGATCCTGAGCGGTCCGGCGCCCGAGAGACGCGCGGCGTCTTCCAGCTCGCTGCCAAGCCCCGCCAGCGCGCTGCCGATGATGAAGACCGCGAGCGGGAAGAGGCTCAGCGTATGCACGAAGACCAGGCCGGCCAAGCCGAAGAAGGAAGCGCCGAGCCAAGGCGGCAAAAGGCCGAGCTGCGCCAGATAGCCGCCGGACGACATCAAAAGCACCCAGGCCAGCGCCTTCAGGTAGGATGGCGTCAGGAACACCAGCCAGGGCACCAGCGAAATCGCGCCGCGCAGCGGTATGTCGCAACGCTGCACCAGCACGGCAGAGGCGCCGCCGAGGATGGTCGTCGTCAGGGCCGCAAGCAGGCCGAGCTCCAGCGAATGCAGGATCGAGCCGGCGACATGGGGCGAGGAGAAGATGCGCGCGAGCGGTTCGGCGCTGAAGAGGCCTTGCGCGCCCTCGGCCGCGAACAGGCCGGGCATCACGGCCTGCAGCAGCACGAGCGCCAGCGGCAGGCCGATCAGCAGCGCGAAGACGGCGTAGACCGCCAGCGGTCCGGCAAGACGCGCCAGCGCGGGCGAGCGCCTGCGCGCCCACCCGCTCGAGCCGATGCCGCCGGCGGCGGCATCGAATTTCTGCACCATCGTCATTGCCTGGCGAGCACGGTCACTGGACGAATTTTTCCTTGTACCACTGCTTCCACTCCGTCTCGTGCGCCGAGGCGGTCGCGTCGTCGAGATGGGTGTAGGCGATGTTGGTCTCGAGGCCGGGCTTGGGATTCACGCCCTTGATGATCGGGATGAAGAAGAAATCGGTGTCGTCGCCGTTCTGCATCGCGGCCTGGCCCTCGGCGCTGGTGACGAAGTCGATGAATTTGCGCGCGGCGTCCATGTGCTGCGTCTTGGCGCTGATGCCGAGGCCCTGCGGCAGCGAGACCGAGCCTTCGCTCGGATAGACGGCGACGACTGGCTCGCCGGCGGCGATCTTGGAGAAGATGGCACTGTCCTGGTTGATGCCGACCGCGGCGTCGCCGGTGAGCACGGCCTTGTTGACCTTGCCGCCGCTGGAGAGGCCGGAGAGCGACTTGTTGGTCAGCGTCTTGGCGAGCAGCGCCTTGCCGGCGTCGACGCCATTGGTCTGGAACAGGCCGGCAAGCCACTGATAGGCCGGGCCGGAAAGGTTCGGGTCCTTGGCGGCGACGCTGCCGGCGAAGCCCTCAAGGTCGGCCCAGGATTTCGGCATCTTGTCGGCCTTGACCTTCTTGGTGTTGACCTCGATGGCGGTGGTGCTGGTGCCGGTCGGCAGGAAGGCGTGGCTCCGCGGGATCAGCGACTTGCCGAGATCGGTCCAGGCGATCTTGTCATAGGCCTCGGCCGGCACCGGCTGCAGCACATGGTCGGCCGCCATGCGCTCCATCACGGCCGAGCCGTCGAGCCAGACGATGTCGAATTGCGGGTTGCTGCCCTCGGCGGCGATCTTGCCCAGCGTCTCGCCGGTGCTGCCGGGCTCGACGACGTCGACGGTCAGCCCGGTCTTGGCCTGAAAAGCCTTGGCGACCGGACCGGCGAAGTCGAGCGCGTCGTAGAGCACCAGGTCGGCGGCGCATGCCGGCGCGGCAATGGACAGAGCCGTCAAACCAAAGGCAAGTCCAAGCGTTGTCTTTATATTCATATCGCTCTCCTGTTGTTTCGAAAGGCAAAGTAATGCCAATTCTATATTAGTAGCGTTTGGCTGACATTTTTATGTCGGCGGCGATTACTTCTTGCGTGTCCCGCGTTTTATCCATGCCTTGTCGATCGCGCCGCGCAGGCTGCTCAGCCGGTCCAGGCTGTCGAACGCGGTCTCGCCGGCTTTTGCCGCGAGCGCGATGATCATTGCCTCGATGAGCACCATGGTGCCGCCATGGGTGGCGAGGTGGTCGGCCTTGCCGCGCGGAACCGGCAGCGTGGCCGCGATCCTGTCGGAGACGAGCGGCCCGAGATTGTCGCTGATCAGCACCACCGGCACTTCATGCAGGCCGGCCTGGTCGAGGACGATCTCGACCTCGCGGTAAAGCGGCGCGTAGGCCATCATCAGCACGGCGTCACCGCTTTCCAGCCACAGCAGACGGTCGGCGAGCGCGACGCCGGAAACCGACAGCGCGCTGCTCGGCAGACCGATCCTTTTGAATTGCAGGGCCGCGTATTCAGCCATGGCGCCCGACGGGCCGATGCCGAAGATGTGCCGGCGGCGGGCGGCGGCCAGGAGGTCGACGGCGTCGGCGAAGGCCGCTTCCATGTCGGGCTGCTTCAGCGCCTCGAGCGCACTTTCATGGAGGCCGACGACATGGCGCAGTGCCGAGGCGCTGTCGCCGCCCGTCTCCTGCAAGGTGCGGGCCAGCCGCTTGCCGGGCGAGGCCGTTCCGGTCAGGTCCGCGAGCAGCACCTGGCGCAGCGCCGACAGGCTGTCGAAGCCGAGGGAGCGCGCGGTGCGCACCACGGTCGCGTCGCTGGCGCCGGCAAGGGCGGCGATCTCGGCCGCCGATCCAAGCAGCACCGCCTGTTTCTGGCTGACGAAGAAGCGCGCCATGCGCTGTTCGGCCGGCGGCAGGGCTTCCAGCGCCGCCTCGACGCGGTCGTCGAAGGCGCTTTGCCGGTCGGCGGGATTTTCGGATGTCATGGTGGCCGGCCATTCGTCGGGAAGGTTCGTAGCGATCGCTACGGCGGCGACATTCCGAAATGTTCATTACACCCGTATGACAGCACATCCGTGTGACAGCGCCAGGATGCCTAGGCCCGTGCCGATTGACGGTCTGTATCCGTTCGGTGTCCGTTGTATCGCGGCCCCGCCCTGGCTATCTGCTGGAGCAACAAGGAGTTCGAGCGGTCAGTGGGCCGCTGCAGCAGGAATGGAGCCATGAAGAAGATCGGATTTCTGTCGTTCGGGCATTGGTCGCCCTCGCCGCAATCGGGCACGCGCTCGGGCGCCGATGCGCTCTTGCAGTCGATCGACCTCGCGGTCGCGGCCGAGGAGCTCGGCGCCGACGGCGCCTATTACCGCGTCCATCATTTTGCCCGGCAGCTCGCCTCGCCCTTCCCGCTGCTTGCCGCAGCGGGCGCCAAGACCAAACGCATCGAGCTCGGCACCGCCGTCATCGACATGCGCTACGAGAACCCGCTTTACATGGCCGAGGACGCTGGTGCTGCCGACCTGATCGCCGGCGGGCGCCTGCAGCTCGGGATCAGCCGCGGCTCGCCCGAGCAGGTGATCGATGGTTGGCGCTATTTCGGCTATGTGCCGGAAGAGGGCAAGACCGACGCCGATATGGCGCGCCGGCACTCGGAGATCTTCCTCGACCTGCTGCGCGGCGAAGGCTTTGCCCAGCCCAATCCGCGGCCGATGTTCCCCAATCCGCCCGGCCTGCTCAGGCTGGAGCCCTTCTCGGCGGGCCTGCGCGAACGCATCTGGTGGGGCGCGGCCACCGATGCCACAGCGGTCTGGGCGGCCAAGCTCGGCATGAATCTGCAGAGCTCGACGCTGAAATTCGACGAGAGCGGCGAGCCGCTGCATGTCCAGCAAGCCAAACAGATACGAGCCTATCGCGCCGCCTGGAAGGAAGCCGGCCATGCCAGGGAGCCGCGCGTCTCCGTGAGCCGCAGCATCTTTGCCCTCGTCAACGACATGGACCGCGCCTATTTCGGCGGCAGCGAGGGCGAGGACCACTTTGGCTATATCGAGCCGGAAAAGCGCGCCGTGTTCGGCCGCACCTATGCCGCCGAGCCTGACAAGCTTGTGGAACAGCTCAGACAAGACGAGGCGATCGCCGAGGCCGACACGCTGCTGCTCACCGTGCCTAACCAGCTCGGCGTCGACTACAACGCCCATGTCATCGAGTCGATCCTGAAGCACGTCGCGCCGGCGCTGGGGTGGCGGTGATTGGCGAAACGGCAAAGCGCTTGATCTCCCCCGCAAGGGGAAGATCAAATTTCACGCCGGCTTTCGCCAATCGCCAATGTCAGCTTCGGGCTAGTGGTCTCTCGTCTGTCGCACCCCTTGATATTGACACCCGCTGAATTCAGGCTCTACTTTGACGCGTAATCGGTTACGTAACCGATTACGGCTCAATCAAGTGGAGGAGACTAATGAGCAAGATTCCGAACACGCACGGGCTTGGCCCGTTCTCGCGCCGTCAGTTTCTGAAGACCAGCGCGCTGGCCGCCGGCGCGCTGGCGCTGCCGCTTGGACCGGCTTTTGCCGCCGACAAGCCGAAGGTCGGCCTGGTGATGAAGTCGCTGGCCAACGAGTTCTTCAAGCAGATGCAGGCCGGGGCGGAGGAGTATGCGGCCAAGAACAAGGACAAGTTCGATTTCGCCGCCGTCGGCATGAAGGACGAGCGCGACTTCGCCGCCCAGGTCGACGCCATCGAGAACTTCATCACCCAGAACTACAACATCATCGTCGTGGCGCCGGCCGATTCGAAGGCGATGGTCACGCCGATCGCCAAGGCGCTGAAGGCCGGCATCAAGGTCATCAACATCGACGTGGCGCTCGACGAGGACGCCAAGAAAAAGGCCGGCATCGACCTCGCCTTCTTCGGTCCGGACAACCGCGCGGGCGCCAAGCTCGCCGGCGATGCGCTGGGCAAAGCGCTGGGCAAGGGCGGCAAGGTGGTGATCCTGGAAGGTAATCCGGAGGCGGACAACGCCAAGCAGCGCAAGCTCGGCTTCGACGATTCAGTGAAGGAGTACGGCCTCGACCTGCTCGATTCCAAGACCGCGCATTGGGAAACCGAGGAAGCCAACACGCTGATGACCAACTTCCTCACCCAGCATCCCGATATCCAGGGCGTAATGGCGGCGAACGACTCGATGGCGCTCGGCGTCGTCAAGGCGATCGACGCGGCCGGCAAATCGGGTCAGATCAAGGTCGTCGGCTTCGACAACATCCCGGCCGTCGGCCCGCTCCTGAAGAGCGGCAAGATGCTTGCCACCGTCGAGCAATATGGCGCGCAGATGGCGGCCATGGGCATCGACTACGGCCTGCGCGAGCTTGCCGGCGAGAAGTTCTCCGGCTGGGTCAAGACCGACATCAAGCTGATCACCGCATGAGGCGAGGGAGCCGCCGGCACTCCCTTCCGGCGATCCGCTTCGTCTCTCCGTGACCGCCGCCGACAGTTCCGGCGGCGGTGACGGAGCGCCGCTATCGCCGCGGACGTGAGCGATTTAGGGTTCTGCCTGCCCATGGATGCGATTCTCTCCCTTGAAGGGGTCGGAAAGATCTTTCCCGGCGCCGTCGCGCTGAGCGACGTGTCGCTGGGAATCGCGCGCGGCGAGACCCACATCATCCTGGGCGAGAACGGCGCCGGCAAGTCGACGCTGATCAAGCTCCTGGCCGGCATCTACCAGCCAGACTCGGGCACGATCGCCTTCAACGGCCAGCCCTACCAGCCGAAGACCCCGCACGACGCGCAGCAGAGCGGCATTCGCATCGTGCACCAGGAACTGAACCTTCTGCCCTATCTCAGCATCGCCGAGAATCTGATGCTGGAAAACCTGCCGCGCCGCGCCTTCGGCATCGTCGACCGCACGGCGCTCAACAGCCGCGCCGTGGCCCTGCTCGAGGATGTCGGTCTCGACATCGATCCGCGCACGCGCGTCGAGGCGCTCGGCGTCGCGCAGATGCAACTGGTCGAGATCGCCAAGGCGCTGAGCTACGATTCGAAGCTCTTGGTGCTGGACGAGCCGACGGCGACGCTGACGCCGCCCGAGATCGAGCGGTTGTTTTCCATCATCAAGCGGCTGAAGGCCAAGGGTGTCACCATCATCTATATCTCGCACCGGCTGCATGAGGTGTTCGAGATCGGCAACCGGGTGACGGTGCTGCGCAACGGCAGGCTGGTCGCGACCCGCGATCTCGAGGGCCTCGGCGTGCCCGATCTGGTGCGCATGATGATCGGCCGCGACATTGCCGACGAATATGGTTTCGACGCGTCGATCGTGCCGGGCAAGGTCGCGCTCCGCGTCGCCAATCTGAAGCGCGACGCTTCCACTCCGGAGATTTCTTTCGCCGTTCGCCATGGCGAGATCCTCGGCGTCGCCGGGCTGGTCGGCAGCGGCCGCACCGAAGCCATGCGGGCGCTGTTCGGCGCCGATCCGAAACTCGACGGCGTCGTCGAGATCGGCGGCAAGCCGGTGGCGATCGCCGCGCCCAAGGATGCGGTGCGGCATGGCTTGAGCCTGCTCACCGAGGACCGCAAGGGCCAGGGGCTGCTGCTCGACATGGCCGTCGACAGGAACATCACCATCACCGATCTGAGCAAAGTCTCGCGCAACGGGCTGCTCAACCGCCGTGCGGAGGCAGCCGCGGCCAACGATCTGGTCGGCCAGTTGCGCGTCAAGGCAAGCTCGATCGAGCAGGCGGTGCGCAATCTTTCCGGCGGCAATCAGCAGAAGGTGGTGCTGGCGAAATGGCTGTTCCGCGGCACCTCGACGCTGATCCTCGACGAGCCGACGCGCGGCGTCGATATCGGCGCGCGGCGCGAGATCTATCAGCTTCTGTGGATGCTGGCGGCGCAGCAAAAGGGCATCATCATGGTGTCGTCCGACCTGCCTGAATTGATGGGCATGTGCCACCGCATCATCGTCTTTTCCAAGAACCGGATCGTCGGCGAGGTGCCGCGATCCGAATTCGACCAGGAGCGCATCCTGTCGCTCGCCTATCAGGAGTATGTGCGACCATGAGCGAGACGACCGCTTCCGCGCCTGTTTCACCCGGAAGGGCAAAATTCCTGCGCTTCCTGGTGCGCGACGCCGGCGTGCTCTTGGCGCTGGTGCTGATCACCTTGTTCTTCTCGGCCACCGCGCCCTATTTCGCCACGTCCGGAAACGCGCTGAAGATCTTCGTGCAGATCGCCATCAACACCGTGCTGGCGGCCGGCATGACCTTCGTCATCCTGACCGGCGGCATCGACCTTTCGGTCGGCTCGGTGCTGGCGCTCTGCACCGTGGTCGGCGCCACCGTGATGATAAGCGAGAGCCTGTCGCCGGCGGTCGCGATCACGCTGGCGCTGATCGCCTGCATGGCAACGGGCGCGGTGTGCGGCTTCCTCAACGGCTGGATCTCGACGCGCTGGAAGATCCCGTCCTTCATCGTCACGCTCGGCATGCTCAACATGGCGGCGGGCGCGGCCCGCGTCGTCAGCGACAATTCGACCATCACGGGCCTGCCGCAGAGTTTCGTCGATTTCGGCAATCTCATCATCGGCGGCTTCCTGCCGTCGATCTTCCTGATCGCCGTGCTGGTGATCGCGGCCGGCTGGTTCGTACTGCGCTTCACAGTCTTCGGCCGCATGATCTTCGCCGTCGGCACCAATGACGAGGCGGTGCGGCTGTCGGGCCACAATCCGGATTTCTACAAGGTCGCCGCCTTCACCATCAGCGGGCTCACCGCCGGCATCGCGGCCATGGTCTATCTTCTGCGCCTCAACATCGGCAGCCCGATCGCCGGCGTCGGCTACGAGCTCAATGCGATCGCCGCCGTCATCATCGGCGGCACCAGCCTCAGCGGCGGCAAGGGCTCGATCATCGGTACGCTGGTCGGCGCCTGCATCCTGCAGGTCTTGAGCACCGGATTGCAGCTGCTCGGCGTCGGCGACAATTTCAAACCCATCGTGATCGGCCTTGTCATCGTGCTCGCGGTCATCCTAGACGCGTATCGGGAGAGGCTGCTGCGGAAGATTCGGTAGGAGACCTCGGGGAACCAGGGCCATGACGACCATTGCCGATGTCGCGCGCCAAGCGGGGGTGTCCGTCGCCACCGTCTCGCATGTTATGAACCGCACGCGCCATGTCGAGCCGGAAACCGCCGAGCGCGTGCGCGCCGCGATCGCGGCGCTGCGCTACAGCCCGAACTCGGTGGCGCGAAGCCTCAGGCGCGGCGAGACCAAGACCATCGGCCTGCTTCTCCCCGACAATTCCAATCCTTTCTTCGCCAGCGTCGCCCGGCAGATCGAGGATGCCGGCTTCGTTTCCGGCTATACGGTGATCCTGTGCAACTCCGACGGCAATGCCGAGAAGGAGGAGCGCTATCTCTCGGTGCTGATGGCCAAACAGATCGACGGGCTGATCTTCGCCGGCTCGTCCGACCATGCGCGCGTGTTCGCGCGCCTCCTGCCCAGCGTGCCCGCGGTGCTGCTCGACCGCGAGATCCAGTCGGTCAACGTCGATTCGGTGCTGGTCGACCACGAGCATGGCGGCTATCTCGCCGGCAAATACCTGGCCGGTCTCGGCCACGAGAAGATCGGCGTCATCGGCGGCCCGCGCGATTCGAGCTCCAGTCCCGCCCGCCTGCGCGGCTTCGCGCGCGCGCTCAAAGAGGCAGGCCTTGAGCTGCCGTCCTCGTCGACCGTCGATTCCGACTATCATTTCGCCGGCGGCCGCCTGGCGATGGAGCAGCTGATTGCGCAGGCGCCTGAAACCACGGCGGTATTCGCCTGCAACGACCTGATGGCGATGGGCGCCGTCACCGCGCTGCGCTCGCGCGGGTTGCGGGTTCCCGACGACATCTCGATGGTCGGCTTCGACGACATCCCCTACGCCGTTACCACCTGGCCGCCGCTGACGACGATCGCGCAGCCGGTGGAAAAGATCGGCACGCGGGCCGTGAGCCTGCTGCTCGAGAGGCTGGGCGAGCCGGCGGCACCCTCAAGGCGCGAGGTGCTGGCGCCGGTGCTGGTTGAACGGGAAAGCTGCGCGGCGCGGCGGCAGTAGGTGCCAGCATCATCAACGCAGGCGCCGCCCGTCATCCGCCCTTCGGGCACCTTCTCCCCGTGAAACGGGGAGAAGGGAAGGCTCACGCAGCCGGCTGCATGGCCGCCCTCTCCAGCATGCCGAACAGGTCGCGCGGCTCGTCGGGGTCGGCGAGCAGGTCGAGCTCTTCATAGAGGCCGGTGGCCTGGAGCTGGTCGCGGACGTAGCGCAGCGCGGAAAAATCCTCGGTGGCGAAGCCGACGGAATCGAACAGCGTGATCTGTTCCGGCGCCTTGCGGCCGGGCGCCTGGCCGGTCAGCACCTGCCACAGCTCGGTCACCGGATGGTCGGCGTCGAGCTGCTGGATCTCGCCCTCGATGCGCGTCTGCGGCGGGAACTCGACGAAGATGTCGGAGCGCAACAGGATGTCGCGGTGCAGCTCCGTCTTGCCCGGGCAGTCGCCGCCGACCGCGTTGATGTGGACGCCGGAGCCGACCATGTTGTCGGTGAGGATCGTGGCGTACTGCTTGTCGGCCGTCACCGTGGTGATGATGTCGACGCCTTCCACCGCGTCCTGCCCGGTCGCGCAGATGGTGATGTCGAAGCCTTTGCCGGCGAGGTTGCGGGCGCATTTCTCGGAGGCCTGGCGGTCGATGTCGTAGAGCCGCAGCCGGTCGATGCCGAGCAAGGCCTTGAAGGCGATGGCCTGGAACTCGGACTGGGCGCCGTTGCCGATGATGGCCATGGCGCGCGAGCCCTTGGGCGCCAGGTATTTTGCCGCTACCGCCGAGGTGGCGGCGGTACGCAGCGCCGTCAGGATCGTCATTTCGGTGAGCAGCATCGGATAGCCGGAGCCGACATCGGCGAGCACGCCGAAGGCGGTGACGGTCTGGCGCCCCTCGCGCATGTTCTTCGGATGGCCGTTGACATATTTGAAGCCGTACATCTTGCCGTCGCTGGTCGGCATCAGCTCGATGACGCCGTCATGGCTGTGCGAGGCGACGCGCGGCGTCTTGTCGAACAGCTCCCAGCGGCGGAAATCCTCCTCGATATAGGCGGCGAGCTCGGTGAGGAAACGCTCGACGCCGATGGCGAGCACGAGCTTCATCATGCGGTCGACGCTGACGAAGGGAACGATGGCGAGGCGCGAAGGCTGGGTCATGGTCAGAGGCTTCCGGAATGGCTGCGGGTCGGGCGGTCCATGATGCGGCGGCCCATCAGGCTGGCGGTGAGGTCGACCATCAGGATGGCGGTGCGGCCGCGCTCGTCGAGGAACGGGTTCAATTCGACAAGGTCGAGGCTGGAGACCAGGCCTGAGTCGGACAGCATCTCCATCACCAGATGCGCCTCGCGGAACGTGGCGCCGCCGGGCACGGTGGTGCCCACGGCCGGCGCGATCGACGGGTCGAGGAAATCGACGTCGAGGCTGACATGCAGGAGCCCGTTCTCCTTCTCGACACGGGCGAGAAAGGCGCGCAGCAAGGGCGCGATGCCGTGCTCGTCGATGGCGCGCATGTCATGCACGGTGACGCCGGCTTCGGTAAGCGCGCGGCGCTCGGCCGGATCGACGCTGCGCAGGCCGATGGCGCAGATACGGGCCGGGTCGACCGCCTGCGGCAGATCCGGGAAATACCCCTTGAAGCCGGCCTGTCCGCTCGCATAGGCGAGCGGCACACCGTGCAGATTGCCGCTGGTGGTGGTGTCGAGCGTGTGGAAATCGGGATGCGCGTCGAGCCACAGCACGAAGAGCGGCCGGCCGCGCTCGGCGGCGCGGCGCGCCACGCCCGACACCGTGCCGGCGGAGATCGAATGGTCGCCGCCGAGGAAAATCGGCATGGCGTCCCTGGAAGCGGCGTAGGCGGTCTCGGCGATCGCCGCCGTCCAGGCGGAAATCTCGGGCAGCGCCTTCAGCGCGAGATTGCCGTGCACCACCGGGCGCGCCACGGCCTTCTCGACCGCGCCCCAATCCTCGACCTCGTGGCCGAGCTCGGCCAGCACCGAGACCAGTCCCGCCGTGCGCAGCGCGCTCGGCCCCATTTCGCATCCCATCCTGCCCGCGCCGTCCTGCACCGGCGCACCGACGATCCTGCAGCGCATGATTGTCTCATCCTCGCGATTGATCGTCTCGATTGGATCACCGACCGCTGGCGGTTTGAACAGGCGAAATTGGCATTTCGGGAAGATTGATTTATCATTCTGGGCAAACACTTTGATCGAACTGGCAATCATGGACGCGCTCGACGAAAGGCTGGTCACGCTTCTGAGGCACGATGCGCGGCGCAGCGTCTCCGACCTTGCGGTCGATCTCGGCGTCTCGCGCGCCACGGTCCGGGCGCGCATGGAGCGGCTGGAGAAATCCGGCGAGATCATCGGCTACACGGTGGTGCTGCGCGCCGACGCGGTCGATCAGAAGATACGCGGCGTGATGATGATCGAGATCGAGGGCCACGCCGCCGATCGCGTTGTCAAGGCGCTGGGCGGCCTCGCCGAGGTCTCGACCATTCATACCACCAATGGGCGCTGGGACCTGGTGGTGGAACTCGGCACCGCCACGCTGACGGATTTCGACGCGGTGCTGCGCCGCATCCGGCTGATCCCCGGCATAACGGGCAGCGAAACGAGCCTCTTGCTGGCGACGCCGCGGACGACGAGGGCAAGGCTGTCGTAGTTGCGGGTCCGCTTTCAACCCGGACGGCAACGCGGGAACACTTTTCAGGGTAAAGACATGCGCAAAATCAAAAGCCTAAAGCGCGGGGAGCGAATCTGAAAGATCGCGACGCGCTTTAGGCAGGTCTGATCACACCGGCGGCAGCATTGGACGAGCGAATATCGTCAGCCGTTCGGATAGTAGCCGCCGTCGGCGCCGCCGCCCATGTAGGTACCTTGGCCGGTGGCATTCTGAAGCCGCTGATCCAGATCATTGATCTGGCCCATCACCGAACGGCCTCCGGTCGGCCGGATTGCATCCGCCTGCCGCATCAGGTCGCGGGCCTGATCCTCAGAGATATTGCCGACCTCCCTGGCCTCACGGATACCCTGTTTCACGCCGTCGCGGCTCTGGCTTCCGGGTCCACCGGCACCGACGCCGTGGTCATGGTGTCGACCTGTCCCCTATGGTGGCGGTGCACGGCATAGGCGCTCGACAGCGGGATGGCCGCGAAAATCGAGGCGGCCGCGATGATTTTGGGATGAAAGAACGCATGATGACATCTCCTCTGAAGCGGTCAAACCGCTTTTCCGAACGGGCCGTCCGGTCGCGTCGTGTCGCGGTGCAGGCCATTCACCGCCGGCGGTTCTCGGCCCAGGGAGGAAATGTAGAAGCCGGCGCAACGTTGGAATGGCGTGGCACGCAAACGTTATCCGATGTGATCTGCGGTTGAATCGCGGCGCCGCAATCCGCGTCCTCATGCGAACGGGACTGCTAATCGCCCGCCGGCCCGCCGATACCGGCATTGGCGCATGGCGCCGCCGGCCCTCGCCGGTCGCTCGGGTGCACCTCCGGGGCTCTGCCCGGCGAGGCCTGTCTGCAGGCCTAAACGCGAAAAAGCCGCGGCGAACCGCGGCTTTTCGTTTGCTTGATCCTCAGTGAGGAAACTGGAGCGGGTGAGGCGATTCGAACGCCCGACCCCAACCTTGGCAAGGCAAAAATTACGCCGTCACGCGGGTTCAAAGCAGTACCCTGGATTGCCCTCGAATGCACGCCCGAACGGGATCCCCCCTTATAGCCGTTTCGACTCAGAACAACTCCGATGGACTCTGGCGAAATTTCGTGCACGCTAGAAACTGTAACCGCGTGGTGACCTGACAGCTCCGGCGTTACCGGTTTGCTGAGCCCGAAGGCAGGCACAGAGCCCCACACAACTCAACGCGTTGTCCGATGGAGGGGGTACAGCAGAGGGGAAATCCGTCGCCACATCATAGCTTAACCGTAAAAATGGTTTCCCTGGCGCTGTAGCCAGGTGGATCACCCGTACAAGGGCTGTGACTAGAATTCCCAAACATCCATCGTCCGTTGCCGAGCTGGTTCCAGCATATATGCACGTGACTGGTAGGATCAAAGAAATCCTTTGGGCCGAGCATCTGAATATGCAACTGATTTCCGTGGGGCGCCCAACCAAGTTTGTTCAGCGAAACCGCTTGACCAGAAATATCCCTAGTGATTCCGTAGGCTATCAATAGGTCGTGGTCCCAGCCGGCAACGAACCCGATCACATCTGGTGAAGAGAAAACGTCATCGCACGATACGTCAGCTGGCTTTCCGCCGTAAAGGTCATTGAGTTCAGCACGGCCTATGAAAGCGACCACAGTGTTGTAGTACAACAGCAGGTACTCGTCCGAACCTTTGATCAGCTCAAACTTTCGATCATTCACTGGACAACTTATTTGTGCCGCTAGGCCCAAATCGGGATATACACCAAGCAGGAATAGCAAAGCACCTACTGCGGCAAAGTAGGAGCCAAAAGGCCTCGACCACAACATGTTAGTTCTCATAGCCAGTATTCCACCAATCCGTGCTCACCAAGAACATCCCGAGGTTCTTCCATCTGCGCAGTCACGCCCAGTGTAGCCCGCAGTATGTCTCTAACCGCATTAGCGGCACGCAGGTCGCCCGGGTTGTAAAACCGCACAACGTTCACCTGATCCGGTTTTGCGGTCCCCGAGTTGTCAGATGGCACGATAGCTCTTGTAAGTATGCCGTACTTCGCGAGCTCGGCCTTGACAGCGTTGGCGCGGTCTACATCCTTGCCGCGCACGTGGATCACCACGATCAACTGGGAGGCCAGTTCAGCAGGAATGTCTATTTGGATGCTCGGGTTCGTTTTTGAAGGCTCGCTGTCAGCAGGAAAAACAGGAACATCGCGGTTTATGCGGCCGAAGATAAAGTCACCACTGTTCTTCTTCTCAAGCTCCGCGTGGTCCGGCCTTTGGCCAGGGCTTTGCGTCGGAAGCTCATTAACCATGTATGACATCATCTCCGAGCCAGTTACGTAGTTGTCTTTGCTACCGCCGTCGGCTAGCGCCATCCCTTTGACAAGCAATTGCGAGAAAATTCCGTTCGCTGGAACATCATCCCCCACGCTGCCGGCCGTTAATATTTGCCTCGACCTATTTAGAATTCCGCTACTGAGTATGTATCCCGATCTATTGGGGCTAATGTCGCTAAGAGTGGCAATGATGTTGCCTGACTGACACGCCTCCAAGGCAAAGAAGGCATGCCTTACTTGGATCTCGCCGGCCAGCTCCAGCAGCCGGTTGATCGGAAAAGCTGTTCTGTAGAATCCTTCTTCGTCTTTAACCGGGTTCGGAGCGTCTACAGGCACCAGAAAGGTTTGTGGCGGCTGCTGATCTCCATCTTGGCCTATCTTTTTTCCATGCCCGAAATAATATAGGAAGAACCGCGACTCGCGGACAAAACCCAAGTTGTTTCTGATGTCTTCAATTGTTCGGAATAGATCGCTAGAACCGAGATTTCTCCATACAAAAACCTTGAAGCCACGTTCCTCCAAAGCGGTGCGAAGGTCCTCTTCGTTGTGGTTCGCCTGTTCTACAACGGGATCCCAAGGCGCGCCTTGGTAGGCGCCTTCCATGATAAGGACGGCGTTGCTGGCCGAGTAAAGTTCCCTAACGTGGCCGTCGGCATCGGGAATTTTGAACGAGGAATCGTTTTGAGGGCTCTCGTAGGCTGGAGGGACGGCCCATTTCGCCGACTCGGCACGGCTCCCAGTGAGTGTAGTCGCGACAATGGTCGCCGAAAGAACCGCGATCGGCCTGATCCAAAGAGGTACCAACACGGCGCCGTGTCCCTTATTCGCGCTGAAGCCCTTTTACGGTAGCAATTCGAACCAACTGTAAGTCCACGTCAATCCGCATCGTCTTTTCTTGTATTATATGGTTCTTGCCCGCAATTTGATTGCCGCCGATTACCTCAATTGAGGCAGCTTGCTGATCGCTCACCTTTTCGAAAAGTGCAACGTGGCCATGGGCTGGGTCAGATTTGTGTTTGAAGAGCGCGATATCTCCAGTTTTGGCTTTGCCCGGAAGCTCTTGACCTAGTGTCCAAACCGTTCGGCCCCAGGTTGCGAAACTTTGTGAGCCTGCGCTTTTGGTACCTGGAATTTCAGAACGTTGGAGGCACCAGTTTAAAAAGGCCGAACACCACGCGGTAGTGTCGCCTGCGGGCTTGTCATGTGTAGCCGAGAAAAACAGCACCACAATCGGATTAGCAAAGTCGCTGTCGCGCCACGCCCTTATCCACGTCTGCGGAACGTCTCCGATAAAATAGCGTGCCACATCGATTGGCGTTTGCCCCCAGGGAGCAGAGTCGAGGATCTTGTGCGCCTCGTCCCACCGAGGATCGTCCAGGGGTAGCAACTTTGTTCCAAGGGTGGTTGGGCCGCTTCCGTTCTTCTTTACCCAGTCGGCGAGATCAGCTCGCCAATCCGGAGCACTTGCAGCCGATAGGCTTGGGCAGGCGCTGAGCCCCAGCGCTCCCAAGAGCAAAACTCTGCGGTTCATTGGATTGTTCTCCCAATGTTTGAGCAGGTTAGCATGTACTGATTTGCTACATATACGCCTGTCCTTACGCAGATGACAATGTGAAAACACACGGCTACGATTCATGAGCGAAGATCGAGACCGGTGGTGTAACTTCGGTCGCGCGGTCATACGCCTTGAAGAATCGAATGGAATCGATAGCCCTCGGGTGAGGAGGGACTGCCGAGTGTGATCCACGTTTACAGCTATGCTGGGTCTGGGACCTTGAGCCATTGCTTATAGGTGGAGGCAAGCTTGGACGGGACAGTTGATTCGTCAATCAGTTTGACGAGGCCTGTAAACCGGTCCCGGCAACTCTTGAAGTTCTTCAAGCGATTGGCCACGACACCCTTACTATCCGGCAGGCTGAGCATAATTTCGACCTCAGCCGGGGAGAATCCCTTGACGAGCTTGTGATAGCTACCAACAGCCCCATGCGAGACACCGTACTGGTTGCCGATAGCGCATGTAATGACTGCGTCCACAAATTCCTGCTGAGCGGTATCTGGGACAGCGACTTGCTCGGACAATTGAAGTAGCCTCTCAGCAAACGGCGGTTCATTGTAGAAGTTATCGAATCCTTGATGCACCGACAGTAAACGCTTAGCGGCGTGCGAGATAAGAGAGTGTATCTCATGTTCCCCGAGAAGTCCGACAATCCCGAGTTTCTCGAAAAACTGCTGCGAAGCTTTGTGGCGCTTCTCGTCTCCCTTCGCGATGTAATCATGATGCCTATTGATTAGATCAGACTTGGTTTTCGGAGTGAAATGCGTCGCCAATTCCACTGCAATGCCGAGAGCGTTGACTCTGGCCTCCTCCGGGCTGGCAGGGTCGCTGTAAATACCGTGGAGCGACCCAAAGATCAGGTTCTGCTGCGCATCATGGGTTTTTAGGATTCTATGAACCCACTGAGCTGTCTGTTCGGTCGTAAACTTCGCACCCTTAACTGCCGTTATAAATGCCGAAAGATCTACACCGACCGGATTATTGTCATAGTTAAGAGCGTATTTCGCGCACCTATTTGCAAACCCGATAAATTCATGATCATCTATCTTGCCAACGACTGGATGAGCTGCAGAAAAGTTATTACGGATGTCTCGACACTGGTCGAGGAAAAAGTAGCCATCCTCCGTTATGAGGTTCAATTTCAAGCAAAGTGAAAGGAGTTCCGCATCCTTGAGATCAAGGAGTGCAGTTTCATCAAAGCCGCTTTTTGCCGTGATTTGTGCAACGACGTTCAATCCAAAACGTCGTATCTTCTCACGAAGTTCGATAATCGAACAATTCCAAATGTAGTTTATTGCACTGTCGAACAGGCCTGCAGATACCGCCACGCACATTCGCGCCAACTGGTCAGACCGAAGTTCCACCGGAATCTTCTTGAGGACCCCAGGCAAATTGGTCCAAGCCCCATCGATTTCCTCGTCGGAAGCTAATATGTCGCGAGGAACGCCAAGGGCTTTCGTCAAGTCATTTAGAACCGGCAGCGTCTGACTGTGTACCGCCGGAAGGTTAATGTCCGCCATTTTTAGATCCCAATACCTTTTTGAAAGCCCGAAACAGCATGCGGGTTTTTTACATCTACTGACACAAGCCTCGCAGTGCGGCCAGGCAGCTAGACACCCGGCGCATCAGAGCCGAGCGCATTCGGTGGATTCGATCACCTGACAGTTGGAGCAGCGCTACAGCTCATCATCTCATCCCTCTCCGCCTAGTTCTTTAACCACCCTCTCAACGACGCACGCCAAATCGTCACCAGTGTTGATTTCGCACTCCCAGACGACCAGCACTCGCCAGCCGAGACTGCACAGCGCGGCGTCCTTCTCGGCATCACGCTTCACGTTTCGCTCCAGCTTAGGCTTCCAGTAATCCACGTTGGATTGTGGGAGCCGGCCTCCCCTGCAGTCCCGATGCTGGTGCCAGAAGCATCCGCGAACCTGTACGGCGAGCCTCGGGCGCACAAACACTATGTCCGGACGCCCGGGCAGATCAGTTCGGCAGACGCGGAACCGGAGGCCCGCTCTATGCAGCGCCGAGCGCAGGCATACCTCGGGTTCCGTGTCGCGGCCCCTGATCCGGGACATGTTCCGCGACCTTTGCTCGGTCGTGATCCTGTCAGCCACAGTTTCGCGCCTTGTGCTATTCAGTGGGAAGGCGGTTCGTTTTCAGCAACTCGCACATTTCCTCCTTGCTGAGCTGCGAGACGATGTCACCCGACCCCTGATCGCCCAATAGGCTGCGCGCCAGCGCCGACTTTCTCTCAAGTGCCGAGACGATGGCCTCCTCGATTGTGTCGGCTGCCAGCAGCCGCATATAGGTGACCGGCTCCGTTTGGCCGATTCGGTGGTTCCTGTCCTGACTCTGGGCATAATGGTCGTACCGCCAAGAGAGCGATTCGTAGATCGTGTAGCTCGCTGCGGTGAGCGTGAATCCGGTGCCCGCGGCTGCGGGATTTGCGATGAGCACGCGGATGTGCGGGTCGTTCTGGAAACTCGCGGCGATTCCCTGGCGCTCCGATGTGGGAGTTCCGCCATAGATAGCAACCGATCCCTCGATCCGCTGGAGGAGCATCTCTATCGAGCGGACGTAATTCGACCACAGGATCACCTTCCTGCCCGGCACAGAAAGGATGTCACTGATGATGCCGTCGAGCGCTTCAAACTTCGCCGGTACATTTTCCAGCTCAGGGAAGATCAGCGAAGGATTGCATGCCAGTTGGACAAGCCGGGTGAGCTTCGCAAGCGCACTCGGAGCAAACGCCCGGTATTGATCACCGCTCATTGCTTCTATTTCGCAGACCATTTTGTCGCGCATCTCATCGTATAACCGTCTTTGCCACGGCTGTAACTCGATGCGAATGTCGGCGAACGACTTGTCCGGAAGATCGAGGCACTGGTCCTTGGTGCGGCGCAGCACCAACCGGTCTATCACGTCCTTGGCAAAGGAGGCATCGGGGTCTTCTTCAAGGCGGGCAGAGAAAGACTCCAGCGACCCGAGCGAGCCGCCACCTGGTTCGATGATCTCAACCTGGGTGAAGAGATCGGTCGCCGTATTCGTGACGGGCGTGCCAGAGAGGAGCCATCTGAACGCACAGTGCGGCGCCAGAATCCTGGCGGCGGTTGATGTCAGAGAACGCCAGTTCTTGGCGGCATGGGACTCGTCCAAAACCAGCACGGTCCGCTGGCGTTGTGCGAAGGCGAGAAGTGCTGTGGTCTCTGCCCGAGCCGTTTCATAGCTGGTAATGAGGACGCGGGCACGAGATTCTCGAAAGGCGGTACGCCGCTTCTTCGGCGTCCCTTCCGCGACGTCGGCTGACACAGCCGGTGCAAATTTCGCAAACTCGGCGACCCAATTCCGCTTGAGTGAGTTGGGGCAGATCACGAGCATCCTGTCGGCGCGGCCGCCGTCGAGGACGCGTCGGAAAGACTCGATGGCGACAAAGGTCTTTCCTAGCCCCTGCTCGAAGGCGAGCAGTCCGGCGCCTCGCCCCATCAGGAAGTCGACGCCCTCGTGCTGATGCTCAAGCAGTTCAAATGTCACTGTATGCCCCTCAAATCTGATAATGCTGGCCGATCAGCCCGTCAAAGTACCGATAGGCCTCCCGGAACTCGGCGACATCGGATGGCTGGAGATCCAGCACGTCGGCCCGGCTCGCCTTGTTAAGCGTCCTAGTCGCCTTCTTAAGCGCGAGCCGATAGGGGTGAACGCCGTCGTGGACCTTGTCCTCAATCACGTCGATGGTTTGCTGGAGGATTGCAATGTCTTCATCGTCGAAACCGTCTTCCCCCCGGTCAATGGCCCGCCGGACAAGCTGCGGCATAGCGGCAATCTTCGCCTTAGGGCTGCTACTCTTATCCTGAGTCTGCTGGGCAAGCTTGTTGGCGACATGCTTCTCTCCCGACTTCAGCTGAGCCCAGGCGTCCGCATCGTCGTAGAATTCCTTCAGAAATCGTGCGTCGCGGTACTCCTTGAACACGTCGTTCCGGACCATATCGAAGACATCTTCGCGGAGTTCGTCGTATGCCTTGTTTTCAAAGTCCCGGAGCTGCGAGCCGATTACGCGCGCCTTGCTGATCTCTTCGAGGACGCTGAACTTCTCCGCGGCAAGCTTCTTCGGATTTGCGTCGTCGTCCACATGCTCCACGAACTTGAGCGCGAACTCGTACGCGCTCTTCAACCGCGCGACCCAGGACTCCGATTTGCCCATGTTTTCCGCGAGAGCCGCCTGGTTCATTAGCGGAGGATGCCCTGGGCGTCCCACGACGGTTTCATAGATGAACTTCGCCTCGATATAGCGACCCCAGTCCCTTACACCGGAGCCGCGGACATGAATGCCGGCGAGCAGGATTGCAACGTCACGTTCGCCGAAATTCTGCGGGAGAATTTTCGCCTGCACATGGCGGAAAATCCCTTGGTTCTTTCCGGTGGTGAATTTTCGGTCCAACTCCCGAAGGATGGTAACCCGAGTAGCTCCCTCCAACACTAGGTACTTCCCGGTGGCGGTGCGTTGAACGTAGATCGACTGCATTTGGCCGATCTCCTGGATCGAACGGCGCAAGCCATCGTAGCCAGGGGAAAGCCTAAGCGCCTCTTCAAGGTCCGCCTCGGACGAAAAGCCTTCCATCATGGATGTCTGTAGTCGCGGGTTGTCCGCCCACAGGGCCACCTCCTCGTGAACATCGAGCCGAATCTCTCTGAGTTCCCACTCGGTGTGTCCGATCTTCTCGTACAGTACCCTCTCGGCTTGCGGCGGAGGGACCTCAAGCTTGGCGACATTCTCAGGCATAGCGACACCCTTTCCTATCTTGCTCAGGCAAGTCGGAGCAATATCGGGAAAGTTTGGCAAGAAGTCAAGAGAGCAGCCGCCGGGGCGACTTGGCGTGCGGGCGTCGGAAACCGTATGTTCACCTTTTGTCGCTTAACCATGTATGTTAAAGCAGGCATTCCCGTCGGTTACCGCTGCCTTTGAGAGCAAGAAGCTTGAGTGAAATCAGATACACGCAGCGGAGGCGGTGGTCCGAATCAGAGGTCCGTTGCATTGACCTGTTTGCTGGCGCGGGTGGGTTAGCAGTGGGCTTTAGGTCAGCCGGCTGGGGCGTCTTAGCGGGAAATGATATCGATCCCGACGCGGCCGAAACGTTCAGGCTCAATTTCCCGGAAGCTTCGTTTTTCGAGGGGCCTGTATCAGATCTCTCTGCCAGCGATTTCCTCGACGATGGCAGACTGATCCCCGGCCAACTGGACTGCCTTGTCGGTGGGCCGCCTTGCCAGTCCTTTAGTCACAATAACCACCACAGGTCAGCCGCCGACGAACGGGCGCGTTTGTTCCAATATTACTTGGATCTGGTGGAGCGCTTAAATCCCAAAACGCTCGTCATGGAAAATGTACCCGGCATACTGTCCATCGACGCTGGGAGGGTAGTCGAGGAGATACTTAATCGACTTGGCAACCTAGGCTACGACGCCGCGGTAGCACGTCTTGCAGCCGAGGAGTACGGGACGCCCCAGCTCCGCAGACGGGTTTTCATAGTCGCCAGCAGGCTAGGTCCCGCTTCAGAGTTAATCCCCGCTCCGACTCATTGGTCGCCAACATTGGCGCAATGCGGCGGCTCGAGGGAGAGACCGGCCGGCGCAACAAGGCTACCCGTCACAGTGTGGCAAGCGATTGGCGACCTTCCAGAGATCGAGAACGGGGGTGGCAGTCATGCTGCGTCTCGGTTGGGCGCAGCCCAACCCAAATCGAAGTATCAGCGCGAAGCGCGCCGCGGGTCATCCGAACTCTACAATCACATCTGCCATAAGCTGGCTGAGGTGAATCTAAGTCGGATTGTTCATGTGCCGGAGGGAGGCAACTGGCGCGACGTGCCTCGCGAGCTTCTCCCTGCGGGTATGCAAAGGGCCAGACTTCAAGATCACACAAAGCGATACGGACGGTTGGCGCGGGACGGGTTTGCGTCGACGATCCTAACGAAATGTGATCCTCATTGGGGCGCATACGTTCATCCGACGCAAGATCGAACCATTTCCGTGAGGGAGGCCGCCAGGCTTCAAGGTTTCCCGGACTGGTTCAGGTTCGCGGGGGAACATCTCAGCAAGCAATACGCTCAAGTCGGTAATGCCGTGCCTGTACAAGTAGCCCAGGCAATCGCTGCAGCTGTGCTGATGCACGTCCGCCGCTGGAGCGTTAAAGGCTACCGGAAACCAAGACTGAAACAAGCCGCATAAATCTTTTAAAAGGCGCCCATCTCCTAGGATCAGCAGGGACAATGTTGTCGGAAGTGGCGCAGCCATTAAGGACTGGAAGTGCCCGATTTCATCGTTGGCGAGCACTATACGCGTGAGCAAGTCGGCCAGATTGTACGGCTGTCGGAGCGCGATCGTTCCGGCGGCTCTTGGATGACCGGCTACACTGATTGGAATGGAGCGACCTACGTCTTCACAAACGTTGGCGTGCCTGGTCGAACTGGGCATGATTACGCGAACCGTTGGGTCGGCAAGAACCTAATCTGGTACGGCAAGACCAATTCACATCGCGGCCAGCCTCAAATCGACCGGATGATATCCAACACGCGACCTGTCCATCTTTTCTGGCGTGCGCAGGATCGCTCGCCTTTCACATACGCTGGTGACGCAACAGCGGTTGAAGCAAACACTGAAACGCCGATCCAGATCGTCTGGTCGTTCGACGACTTCACGTCTGGTTCCCGAGTCGACATTGAACTGCAAAATGGGCCTAAGTGGCAGCGAGGGCCACCGCCGACAGATGGGGGCGTTTGGATCGAAAGAGTCGATGGCCCCACTGACGTCTATCTTTTTCGCGCGACCGGCAGGGTGGATGCGCTGTTCGACTTACCGGCAGGACACGTGCTCATTAAGGTCGGTATGTCGAACAATCCTGAGAGAAGGCTCGCGGAGCTGAACGCCGGTTTTCCTCCGGGCTCAAAGGTGAAATGGAGCCAAGTGTCCGTTCGCCACTTTGCGGATGGAAGCCGGGCCTGGCGGTTTGAGGGGGAGCGGTTGGAGCGCTTGAGACTAGACCGTTATTGGCGAGGCGGAGAGTTCGCGGTTGTCCCGGAAGCGATACTGCCGGATTTCCTGAGCTGACCAGCCGCGCCAATCATACCGCTCGGGTGGTCCCGAGCCCTGTTTCGACAGAGTGGGTGTCGATCTGCTGAATTATCGAGAAGCAGCTTCTCCCCGCGCGTGCGCCCGATACTCCATGCCCCGCCGTGCCTCGCTACGCACATACCCCGTCTTTCAGCGGCGGCGCAGCTACGCGGGCGCGCGACCCCTTCGTCGTGATTTGCAGCAACTAAACTCCAAAGACCTTCGCTATATAGTGTGGACAAGCGCAGTCCGATTCGCTACATGTGGGGCTGCAATCGAAACCAAGCGTTGCACCGCGCGCAGTCAAGGCTGCCATGTAACCGCGGTCCCTCCAGACGCAACAACCGATGCGCAATTGGCTGAAGCCGTTCCGCTAGGTTGATAAGTTCTGGGTAGGGTGAGCAACTCTGCTCTGTGGCTGCCCTGACAAGCCGCAAAAAGACCTCTCGGACCGTAAGGCTGGCGGTTGCATTTTCACCCCGAATTTTCAACGGGGCGAGGATGCACTGCGCAACTCATCCTATGCAGTTGGCTGTCGTCTCGCCTCCATTAGGAGACGAACATGAAAGCATTATTCAAGCTGCCTGGTCCGTATCACGCACCAAGCACTCCCGCCGAGAGGTTGCTCACCATCCACGAGGCCGCCGACGCGATCGGCGCCAAGTACTGGCAAGTGCAACGTGCAGTGCGGCGCGCGAGTATACCGAGCTACACGCCGTTCAATTCTCGACCCCTGGTCAAACTGAGCGAGGTGGTGGCTTACATCGACTCCTGCCGCCAGGGAGGCGTGCAGTGAAAAACGAACGCCAACTAGAACTGAAATTCGACGACCCGGTAGAGTATCTGACAATATCAACTTACCGACATGCGCCACTGCAGGCTGGCTACCATGAAATCCCAATCAGGGGTTTGGAAGTTGCGGTAGTCGTCAATACCGGATCGCATGGCCCATTTCTCCAGATTACCGTTGGGAGGTGGCGCGCGTGATGGTGACCCAATCGGAACGCATCTTCGGGGAACTTGCGCCGCTCTACCGCAAGGCGGGATTCTGGCCTCGGCCAGTGCGCCCAGATACGAAAACCTGTCCTATTAAGAGGTGGAACGTCCCCGACCCCGAGCGAAAACTCGGGGAACTGGACGGCTGGACCGAACAGTTCGGCAATTGGGGGATCGGACTTGTCCTAGGTTCGCCATTCCCCGACGAGACGAGACTGGCGGCCGTGGACATCGACCGCGACGACTATGTGCGCGTCACGCAGGCACTTCTGCGCAACCCGCCCTGCGGGCGGATAGGCGCGAAGGGAATCGCCTATCCCGTACGCCTGCGCGGAGACGGCAAATACCGTGCTCTGAAGGTCAAGGGCGAGGGCGGAGCAAAGATTGGCGAAATCCTTGCCGATAACCGTTTCCTTGTCCTGCCGCCGACCATCCACCCCGAGACAAAGCAACCCTATCGCTGGGTAGGCCGACCTCTGCTTGAGGTCGACTACCGCGAACTCCCTGTCATTGAGGCATAAAATGGATGACACGGCACCCAGAGTACCTATTGGCTTGATCGAAGCCGTTCTGAACACCCCACATGCCGCTGGCCTCATGGCCGGCGGCGAAACGCACATGTCGGCTTTGCATTTCGTTGGCGAGATTGTCCCGCACACGCAGGACCCCCAGTGGATCACGGAGCTGGCGGCTGGCTATCTACCTCTCGGCTATTCCGGCAACACGCTCAATGAAGTCCCCGGGATGATCACCGACAGCTTGAAGAAGGGTTACGGCTCGCCGAAAACGAGCGAAAGAAAGCCCTCGGCAGCCGAACTTGGACTCAAGCTTGTTCGCGAAGTGGGTATGGAGCTTTTCCACTCGCCTCAGCAGGTCGGCTTTGCCGCACTAACGCGCCCGGAAACTGGCACGGTTTGCTACCCGATCCGCTCGGAAGCAATGAAGGGATATGTCCGGCTCCAATACCATCGTGCGACTGGAAAGACCATTAGCCGTGAGGGCGTAGCGGAGGTCATCGACCTCATGGACGCGGAGGCAATCTTTACGTCGCCCGAGGAAGAGGTGCATGTGCGCATCGCCGGCTTTGGTGGCGACATGTACTACGACCTCGGCCGGCCGGACGGCATGGTAGCAAAAATCTCGCCAACTGGCTGGACGCTGGTGAGGGAAGCTCCGGTGCGATTTTATCGCCCTAACGGCTTCGGCGTACAGGTTACCCCAGAGCGTGGCGGCAACCTCAATGACCTGCGCGACTTGCTCCAACGCGACGACAAAAGCTGGGTTCTGCTGCTCGCGTTCCTGCTCATCGCGCTGAGACCGAGGCACCCGTATATGGTGCTTTTACTAAGCGGCGGGCACGGCAGCGGCAAGAGTAAAATCAGCGAGCTGATAAAGCGCATCATCGACCCGAATACGCTGGAGAAGTTCCGGCTGCCCAAGGATGAACACACGTTGGCGATTCAGGCGGCGATGACCTGGTTGCTGGTCTACGACAACACCTCTGCCGTGCGCTGGGACCTATCGGACGCCCTCTGCGCGATGTTGACGGGCGGAGGGTTCAGCACCCGGAAATACTATACCGACGACGAACAGCGTATGTTTAAGAATGCTCGCCCTGCCATCATCAACGGCATTGGAGAGTTCGCCAGTCAGCATGATTTGCTAGACCGGGCCATCGCGGTGAAACTGCCAACGATGCCAGAAGGCACCCGGCGCACCGAGAAAGCGATCAACGCCCGCTTCGAGGCGATCTTGCCCGGCGTCCTCGGCTGCCTGTTCGACATCGTCAGCGTCGCGTTGCGCCGCTTCGATGAGGTCGAGTCGCCTACAACCGTCAGAATGGCGGACGCTGCGCAATGGCTCATGGCTGCCCAGCCGGCCACGGGCCTGCCAGAAGGCGCGTTCCTCCACGCGCTCGAGGCGAGCGTTAAGGAGGTCACCATCGAGAACACGATCAACCATCCGCTCGTGCTGGCGATCTTCAAGCTACTCGACGCCCTCGGATCCGAGCGCGCCTACGAGGGAACCATGGGCGATCTCCATGATAGACTGCGGGACCATCACGGCAGGCTCGATCCGCAATTGCCTCAGACGGCCGCGCACCTGTCGAACACGCTCCAGCGTCTCGCGCATGGCATGGCGGAGATCGGGATCAAGGTCGAGCTGATGCAGCGAACTAATCGCGCCAAGCCCGTGCGAATCTGGATCGAGGCAACAGAACATACGCCCGAACCCGATGCTATGAAAAAACGGCTCTGGTGAACACCATTGTGCGAGTGGCGCTGGTGGTGCCGGTGGCGCTGCCCCGCAGCCCTAGGGGGCTATGGCAGGGCGCGGTGGCGGCGTGGGGTAGGCAGGCCGTGACCCGCACGGAGCGGCGGCGCAGCCACACCAGCCACACCAGCGCCACTCGCCACTGCATTCGCCTGGAACTCGCGGCGTCGGTGTGCCGGGCGCTAAATCACTCGTCGGGGGCCAGTGCGACGCCGCATGTCGCTCGCCACTTGTCGGGTATTCGCGGACTGCGATTTCAACCTCGGTGGCCGAGTGATCCGGGATATCCGATGCCGCGGCGTTTCGCGGTCTCATCTCATGACATTGGGTTCAGGTTACTGCGCTGGTTACAATTGAAGCCGCTTTGCCGGCTGTGGAGCGCAATTCGCGATTAATTGTGCGGGTTACCAGCGCGTGTTTTCCTGGCCGTTTTTCGTAGCGAGAGCACAGACATGAACGATTTCACGGTTTCCATCACGCAGGCGACACGCCGCCGCAAGCTGAAGGACGGCAACGTTGCGCTTTATCCGCAGTACTATTGCGAGTATCGGGATCCTAAGCTGAAGAGGAGGCGCAGGCGCGCATTCAACCGCCGAAAAGACGCCGAGGCCTTCCGGAATGCCTTGCTGCTCAAGGTGGCTGAGGGCAGTTACGTCGACGAGCGAACTGCTCCGACGGTCGGCAAGGCTATTGATCATTGGTTGGCCGACAAGGAAGGCAAGGTGAAAGCCTCGACCCTAAAGGGGTACAAGGTCGTCGCGAACGGCGCGATCCGTGGCCCTTTGCTGATTGGAACCGCGCAGGAACGAGCGGACTACACGGAAAGCGGTGTGGCACCGCAGGGCGCCCGGTTTGTTACGCTGCTCGGCGACATCAAGCTGACTGACCTGAATACCGCGATGATCCGCGTGTGGCACAAGACCATCGTCGACCAGTGCGGCACCTATACTGCCAATCGGGCCAAGAGCCATCTCAAGTCCATCTTGGCGCTGGCCGAAGAGGACTTCTCCACCCGCGCGCCGTCGATGCCGACTGGCCTCGCCCGGGTTCGACACAAGCCGAAAAAAGCGATCCTCACGCCCGAACATATCGGTAGGCTTATAGGGGCGGCGAAAGGTGACCCCGAGAATGGCATCTATTACGCCTTCCCTTTTTTGGCCGGTACACGACCATCCGAGCAACTCGGGCTTCTGTGGTCCGAGGTGGATTTCGACAAGAACGTGATCCGAATCCGGCGCATCCAGGAGCGGGACGGCTCGCTGACCGAGATGACCAAAACGGAAGCAGGCACGCGCGACGTCCCGATGAGCGCGACCCTGCGCGAGATGCTGCTGGCCTGGCGCATTCGCTGCCCACGGAAGGGTAAAGAGCTGCACCGCGTATTTCCTGGTCCTGGCCGTTTGCAGGAATGGCCGAAGCCTCGTCTCGGCGGGGGCGGCCCATTGCTCTACCAGAACTTCCGAAAGCGGTATTGGGCGCCAGCCTTCAAGCGGCTGGGCCTTCCATACGTGACGCCGCATTCGGCGCGCCACTCCTTTATTTCGACCCTTCAGGCGCATGGCATCGAGGTGGGCCTTGTGGCCCAGATCGCCGGCCATGCCAATCCGACGGTCACGCTCGGCCACTACACCCAAGCCGTTCGCGACGGCAGCGCCGCTATCGAAGCGCTCGACCGCGCCTACGGGGGCTAGGCATGGCCGGCGCCGGCTACGCCGCGCCACGGGGACCGTACGTCCGTGGGTGCTGGCGGGCCGGCGCTGCCGCAGGGGCGGCACGGGCGCCTGGCGCGCCCCGTGGCCTGGCGCGGCGCAGGGCGGTATGTGGCAGGCATGCACTATACTGGCGTCGGCTAACTCTCTGATATTACGCAGATAATTGTGCTCGACCTCGCGCCGTGTTTTCCTGTCCTGTTGGACAGGAGGCGGTCATGCATATCATGGTCAGAGACAAGCGAACCGGTAGCGAGGAATGGCTGCCGCTGGAGAAAGCGGCCGAAGTGATGAAGCTGGATCCCGCCGAGATCGAATGGGCGCTGGAAGAGTTCGGCGAGTGCGAGTCTGTCAACTACATTGCCGTCGACCCAGAGTAGCCGCGCCCGCCATCTCCGCCCCATAGCGGCGGTTGCCATCCCGAGCGCCATGCATGCATGGCGCTCTCCGCGCGCGTCGCGCGACCTCTCCCCCTCCGACCAAATGCCAAGGTAATGCCTATGGGACCCCCGCGCCCGTCTGATAGCGTCCGAAGTGCGTACCCGGTACGGAACCGTGCTCGCGACTACTCTACCCGGTAGTCTACGGAGTTCCCTGAAACTCGCACGACGCGGAGCAGTCTGCCCTCGATCCTGACGCTCTGACCAGCCCCCAGTGCGAGCTGGATGGGCTGCGTTGCCGTTGCGTATTGGGATGAGCCGCGCGGCGGAATGTATTTGTAAGACGTCGAGCTTGCTGTCCCCGAAACGGGCATGCCGCCGACTGTTCCGCTGATGTTGGTGTTGGTGGTGCTCGGCAGGATGAGCGGTGTCTCGCTCATTGTGGTCGCGTTGCTTTCGACCAAAATGTCCGACCGTTCGAAGATTGCTTGGTTGCCCCGCGTGCCGAGGTAGCGGACCGTTGTGCGACCGGCGTCGGTGGTTCGCCCGAAAAGGTCCGCTTTGCCGACGATGTTGGGAAGCGGGCGGCGAGATTGGAAGTTCATCACGACATCGCCTGGGCCGGCTGACCGGATCTGGCCAGAGGCCGGTGTTACCAGGGCGGTTTTAGTTTCGACGGGTGAGCATGCCGTCAGGGCGAGAGCTGAAACCAGGAAAGTGGCGAAGCGGCGCATCAAGTACCCCCATAACCTGTTGTCAAATAACGATTATTCGAAAAATCACGCGCAGATTTCGCTGTCAATTATTTGGAGGGCTCTGCGCGATGAGCCGATATATCGGCCCGCAATGAAGCTCTCGTCCCAAAGCCCGCATGCCTCACTCGCGGCCACTGCCAATCGGGCCGGCGCTTCCGGGTGCACGACAAGAAAGAAGACCACGTGGGCCGTGGTGAACGTCCAGACCAACGCATCGGCCGCGCTTTTCCGCAATCGCTCGATGCTGATCCCAAGGAAGGTGCGCCGGTCTACCCTGGGAAAGTGCTGGTAGATAAGCAGCGATTTCCCTGTGCCGTAAAAGCGGGTTACCTCGTCCAGGTAGAGGAATTTGGAAGAGTTTTTCCGACCCTTGGCCAGTGACACCTCAAGGCCATTGTCCGGATCGAAGAAAACAATGTCCGCTGCTTCGAACGTGGTTAGACAACCAGTCATGTAGGCCGCGCGCGCGGCCTTTTCATCTGGCAACAGCTCGTTGAAGTAGGTGGCGGCGGGGACAGTCCCGCTATCCTCGATGGTTTGCAGCCGGCGGCGATCTGACTCGGCTGCCGCGTGCACCAGGATATCGAAGAGCTGGGGATCGAATAGCCGGTATCGCTCGGGCTGCTGGAGGTAGGCCAGCTTCCCGCCGTCGGAGCTTCCGTCTGAAGGCGTCAGCATCCAGCACACCCCGATGCGATTGGTGCCGCCCCACGAAAGCGCGCGCAGCAGCGCATACTTCCGATAGTCGCTGATGTCCCCGACGTATTGATGCTTCACTTCACCACCACGAAACGGCGTGAATCACCACGCCACAACGTACATAGACCCGTGGGGTATGTCATGAACATTTCGTTCGCATGGAGTTGTTTGCGACAAATCTCCGGCGTCGGGCCGAGGAGCTTGGACTTTCCAATGCGGAAGTGGCTCGCCGTGCTGGTTTGAGCGAGCGGCGGTATGGGAACTACGTCAGCGGTCGGCGCGAGCCAGATCTCGCAACGTTGGTAAAAATCGCAACAGTGCTTGCGACCACACCAGACAGGTTGCTCGCGCCTGCGGCTGATGCGCCAAGCGCGAAATCGCCCCGGCAGAGGGCAATCGCAGCGCTTACCGTTTTGGATGACTTCGAACTTGAAACTGTAGCCGTTATGCTGGAAGCGCTGGCGACGGAACGTACTAGGCCTTAGGCGCATTGCCAGGGGATAAGCCTCCCGGTTGTTAGCAACCACCAAGGTACCGTCCCGTCACCGCCAAGAGTCGATGAGGACGAATACTGGCCGTCAGCGACCGAAGATCATGGACGACAAATAATATGGCCAGACGCGCCAGCCTCCTGGCACGCCGAAAAGAACGACAAAAGAAGCCAGTAGAGCTGGACGAAATATGGGCTTGGTCGTTGCCCGTTTGCGATTGACGCAAAAGCCTGTTGAACTGCCGTCTTGCTGAGCGACGATGTTACGATGCAGACGCGCCTAATTGCATCTGGTGACGTCCTGGCGCCCTCAAAGTCAGCCGCGAGTTCAGCTGGTGTACCCCGACTCAGACGGGAGATGGCGGTTTCGACGCCATCGTTGTTGTATGTCGTCAGCCATCTCTGGATTTTGCCGGGAAGGCGGTCTTGAGAGAGCGCCAATCGTCCGAGGTTCTTTATCGCTTGGCTTACGGCAATGTGAAACGGGCCAGCTCCTAGCGAAAGGGCACCGTGCTTCGCATGATAAAAGGTGATGCGTAGTGGCACAGAGGTTGTGTTCAGTCCTATGAAATCAGCCCATTCATCGTCCAAATCATCGCATACCAAAACATTGTCGTCGGCTGCCGCGTTGGCGACTATTACCCCAAACGTGGAAAGCGCATCGAACGCCACTTGCTGCGCCACAAACGCACCTTTTTCAGAGGTGACATTCTCTAGAAGAGCGTTCACCTGGAGGTACCTCAGAAAATTTCCTCCCCCGGTAACGAATGCGTCGTCTTTGAACAGCGTGCCGGTGATGTATGCCAGCGACAAATTGTCGAAAAGCACTATGAAGGCATCGTTCTGATCGATGTATCGACGCAAGCTAACGCGCTCCGGGTCAGTGCCGATCTGATTGCTGGTGTGCTCAACCTCAATGGTAGCAGTTGCTGGTAGATCAAGACTGCGAAGAGCGATACGACCCTTATTGATGGCCGCCGTGCCAACTTTTTCATTTCCCGGCAACCGCACTAAGTCCACCACCCGGCCTGTACCTTCGAAGCCCAGAACGGCGTCCAACTCTTGCAGCACTGCCTGGATTTCTTGGGCCGAGAGTTCGACATAGTTGCCCCCGTCCTGTCGGACCAATCGGATCTTAGGGTCGTCGGCAAAAATCTCGTCTGTTAACTGGGCAACGTCGATACTGAGATGTGAGGGATGTTCCCCGCTCCCTATTGCGGTAGCGAAATCCACTACGCGGGCGAAGGAGCGGATGAATTCTGATGGGACCTGAGCATCCGCTCGTAGGAGGTCTATTATCTCGCAAGCGTAGTCTATCAACTCCTCGTGGCCAATTCGATCCGACCGATGCGTGATTCTTCCGGTGCTCGGGGTCGCAGAATAGTGCCCGTCTGGAGTGTTTACCAAATACCCCTGCGGGGCATATCGACTCGCCCCGAGTGGCCCGACAACGTTTGCTAAATCGGCAGCCTCCAGGGTCTTGCTGCGCATCGTCTGCTTGGATACCGACATTCCCCTGAGACGAATACGCTCGAAAATCGCATCTCTATGGGCAATCGCCGCATCAACTCTGCTGGCGTCAACTCGTCCTAGATAGCGTGTCTTAAAACCACTCGGAATTTCCAAGCCCGACCTGAATACCGCCACATGATCTCGGTATTCTATCAGAAGAACAAACCCACAGACTCGTTCACGTACATTCGCCTCCTCGGTCAGAAAAGAAGGCGGTCGTTCGTAAAAGAACGACAGGGCAGGCCAGACTGCCCCGCTCTCGTAGGGCTGGCGCCGATGAAGGAATAGATTCTGCGACGGTGCGGTGTATCGGGCTCGGATAGATCGGAACAATTTGTCAACAGCATCATTGCTTAGTCCGCGACGGCCAGCATAGAAGGTTGCGGACTTGGTTGTGCATAGTTGTTCGATCATGTGCCCCCTCCAACACGACTATGAATTCGCGTTATTTAGCGTGTTCAAATCGAAAGCAACAGACGGGACAACGATAGAAGTGCAACAAGGATGTTGTGGTGGCGCGCTCGAACGTCGGTTATGATCATTCAGCCCCATTTGGGTCCGCAGTAAGCGAGAGTTAGTTGCTCGTAACCCGGCGGTAACCCGCGCCTCGCGAGCCGCTCCGGCACCTTGCGATCTCAACCGCCTGAAAAGACGAAAGGCCGCGGAATTCCGCGGCCTTTTCGGTGAGGTTACTTGGAGCGGGTGAGGCGATTCGAACGCCCGACCCCAACCTTGGCAAGGTTGTGCTCTACCCCTGAGCTACACCCGCTCGCGCGGCCTTGGGCCGCAAGCCGCGCCTATATGGCCGAAGAGCGCGGCGATTGCAACAGGGAAATGACGGTCTTTTTGGAGCTAATTCTTTCCGCGGCGATGTTCGCTCGAAAAGCATCGAAGCAGCGCGGAGCCGGGGCGATCGCAAATCAGCAGGCAAAGCCGCCGCCCGCCTTTCCGGGAATTGCCCCTTTCCCGGAATTGCTTCGGCGGCCTTGCCCCGATGGCACCGTTGGCCGTAAACGGCATGACCGCTCTTTTGACCGCGCGAGGACCGATGCCGAAGACCGAAGCCGAGCTCAATGAATTTCTTGCCGATCTCGGCATTTCCGTCTCGACTGTCAGGCACCCGCCGCTGTTCACGGTCGCCGATTCGCAAAGCCTGCGCGGCGAGATTCCCGGCGGCCACACCAAGAACCTGTTCCTCAAGGACAAGAAGGACAATTATTTCCTCGTCACCGTCGGCGAGGACGCCGTTGTCGACCTGAAGCAGATCCACGATCTGATCGGCGCCGCCAGCCGGGTGTCGTTCGGCAAGCCGGAGATGCTGATGGAGCTGCTCGGCGTCATCCCCGGCGCGGTCACCGTCTTCGGGCTGATCAACGACACGGAAGGACGCGTGAAGGTTGTGCTCGACGAGGCGTTGATGAGCCATGACATCATCAACGGCCACCCGCTGACCAATGAGGCGACGACCTCGATCGCCGCCGCCGATCTGATCAGATTCGTCGAGGCAACCGGCCACGATCCTGTTATCTTGAAAGTCTCATAATCTTGAAAGTCAGGGCTTGATCGCCACATGGAAGGCGGTTCCAAAATCCGAAAAATGACGCGCCGGGCGACGACGCCTGAGAGCGCGACCGAAAGGGCGACACGATGAGCGACAACAATCCGTATAGCGGCGCGTTCGGCGGCAATGGCGGCCAATACGCCCAGACGGTGCAGTATGGCGGCGGCGACCGGCCCAAGGTTTCGCTGGGCGACGCGCCGGCGGCGGCCGACCTGATCAAGGATACCACGACCGCGACCTTCGCCGCCGACGTCATCCAGGAATCGCGCCGCCAGCCGGTGCTGGTCGATTTCTGGGCGCCATGGTGCGGGCCCTGTAAGCAGCTGACGCCGCAGCTCGAGAAGGCGGTGCAGGCCGCCGGCGGCAAGGTCAAGCTGGTCAAGATGAACATCGACGACCATCCGTCGATTGCCGGCCAGCTCGGCATCCAGTCGATCCCGGCGGTCATCGCCTTCAAGGACGGCCAGCCGGTCGACGGCTTCATGGGCGCCATTCCCGAAAGCCAGATCAACCAGTTCATCCAGAAGATCGGCGGCAAGGGCGGCGGCGCGCCGCAGATCGCGGACGCGCTTGCCGCGGCGGCGGAGGCGCGCACGGCCGGCGACGTGCAGACCGCGGCCGACATCTATGACGCGATCCTCGAGCAGGCTCCCGAGACACTCGAGGCGATCGCGGGGCTGGGCGAGATCCTGTTCGATGCCGGCGACGCGCAAGGCGCCGAGGCCGTGCTCGCCCGGGCGCCCGAGGACAAGAAGGACGCGCCGGCGCTGGCGGCGCTGCGCGCCAAGATGACGCTGGCGGCGGAAGCGGCGGCGCTCGGCAATCCGGCCGAGTTCGAACGCCGGCTCGCCGCCAATCCGGCCGACCATCAGGCGCGCTTCGACCTGGCGATGATCCAGAACGCGCGCGGCGAGCGGAATGCGGCCGCCGACAATCTGCTGGCGATCGTCAAGGCCGACCGGACCTGGAACGACGACGGGGCCAGGGCGCAGCTGTTGAAGTTCTTCGAGGCTTGGGGAATGACCGACGAGGCGACGCTCGCGGCACGCCGCAAGCTCTCGTCGCTGCTGTTCTCGTAGAGCAATTCCGGGAAAACCGTTTCACACTTTTCCTGGAATTGCTCTAAAGCGCGTCGCGATCTTTCAGATTCGCTCCATGCGCTTTAGATTCTTGATTTATGCATGTCTTTATCCCGAAACCGGTTACCACTTTCGGGAGACATGCTTTAGGCTTGGTTTTGCGCAATTCCGGGCGGAAACCGCTGGTTCCTGGAATTGTCGTCAAGTTTTTTGCCGACTGTCGCGGCCGGCAGGCTTGAGCGGCGGAGCGTCAGCGCCAGATAAGGGCAGGCCGGCGGTTCGCCGCCGATCGAAGACGGGTTTGCCGGTGCGAGAGGAGATTGCAGGGTGAAGCGCTTGCCGGCGTTGCTTTGGGAGGGATGCGGTGCGCGTCGGTAACGCACTCTACCGGCTTGCCAGGGATCTGCCGACCGCAATCCCGGTGTTCCCGCTCGCCGGAGCGCTGCTTCTGCCCGGCGGCCGCATGCCGCTCAACATCTTCGAGCCGCGCTACCTGCAGATGATCGATCAGGCGATGGCCGGCTCGCGGCTGATCGGCATGGTCCAGCCGAGCCTCGACGGCGCATTGCGCGATGACGGCGAGCCGGAGCTATGCAGCGTCGGTTGCGCCGGGCGCATCATCTCGCTAGCCGAAACGGGCGACGGCCGCTACCTGATCTCGCTGCAGGGCGTGTGCCGGTTCCGCATCGTGCAGGAGCTCACGGCAAAGGCGCCGTTCCGGCAGTGCAAGATCACACCGTTTCTCGCCGACCTCGATGAGGACCCGGCCGGCGCCGAGGTCGACCGGCCGGCGCTGCTCAAGGCATTTCGCGCCTATCTGCAGGCCAACGACCTGGAGGCCGATTGGGAGAGCGTCAGCCGCGCCGAAAACGGCATGCTGGTCAACGCGCTGTCGATGATGGCGCCCTATGGACCGGCCGAGAAACAGGCGCTGCTGGAAGCGCCGGATCTCAAGACGCGCGCCGAGACGCTGATCGCCATCACCGAGATGACGCTGGCGCGCGAGGACGACGAGTTTGGGTCGAGCCTGCAATAGTTTGGGGTGAGCTCATGGCGGACGGACGGGACGGACGAAAAGCCACGGTCGATCCGAAGCTTCTGGAATTGCTCGCCTGCCCGCTGACCAAGGGGCCGCTGACCTGGGACCCGGAGCGCAACGAGCTGGTCTCGCGCGTGGCGAAGCTCGCCTATCCGGTGCGCGACGGCATCCCGATCATGCTGCCCTCGGAGGCGCGCACGATCTCGGCCGAGGACATGCTGACGCCACCGCCGCCGCGGCTCGGCGGGCCTTCGTGACGGGACCCTGCAGGCCTTCGAGATTGGGCGGAAGCGCTGCAGCGCACTGGTCGGAAACGCTGGCGGGACAGAGGGGGTGTGAAGGAACGCGGCTTCACAATATCTTTCTCCCATCCTGGCAACTTCGCTCCGATTAAGGGCAGAAGGCCTCTGTGCCTACTGAAAATTCCGCCCCTTCGGCATGACCTGTTGTGCGGTGCTCGACAGCGTCGCGACGTCCTGATGGAACGGCAGGCCACGGCTTGCGGCGGATCCAACCGGCCGTTCGGCGGGGTTATGCTCGATGACCGGGCGACTGGCGGACTCCAGCAGCACGCTCAGCCATGAGGTCAAATCCTCGATCCGGTCGGCGACGATGTGGATGACGTCCGATTCGTGCTGCAGCTTGCCGGTGACGCGGATGAAGCGGGCGCCCATGACCACCGAGCGGAAGCGGTCGAAGACGCGCGGCCAGACGATGACGTTGGCGATCGATTTCTCATCCTCCAGCGTGAGGAATATGGCATTGCCTTTGCCGGGACGCTGGCGCACCAGCACGAGGCCGGCGACGGAGACGCGGCGGCCGTCGCGCACCGACGGCAGGCTGGCATTGGGTGTGATACCGGCACGGGTGAGCCTTTCGCGCAGGAAGGCGACGGGATGCTCCTTCAGCGACAGGCCGAGCGAACGGTAGTCGTGCACGACATGCTCGCCGAGCGGCATTTTCGGCAGCTTGGTTTCCGGCTCCAGCTCGCGCAGGCTGAGCGAGGGCTGATCGAACAGCGGCAGTTTCTCGGCGGCGCTCTTGCCGTCAAGCGCCCGCACCTCCCAGAGCGCGGCACGACGGTCGAGACCGATCGAGCGGAACGCGTCGGCCTCAGCCAATCTTTCGATCTCGCCGACATCGAGGCCCGAACGCAACCAGACATCCCTGACCGATCGATAGCCGCCGCCGCGCCGAGCGACGACGGATTCCATGCGTCCTTTGGACAGGCCCTTGATCTGGCGGAAGCCGAGCCGCACCGCATGCGCCGTTTCGATGACGCCGCGCATCGAGGCGTGGCGCTCGAGGATGCGTGAGGCATCGAAGGCGGATTGCTCCAGCGTGCAGTCCCAGAGGGAATGGTTGATGTCGACCTCGCGTATCTCGACGCCATGGTCGCGCGCGTCGCGCACCAGCTGGGCCGGCTGGTAGAAACCCATCGGCTGCGAATTCAGGATCGCGGCGCAGAAGACATCGGGAAAGAAGGTCTTGAACCAGCAGGAGGCATAGACCAAGAGCGCGAAGGACGCGGCATGGCTTTCGGGAAAGCCATATTCGCCAAAGCCTTCGATCTGCTTGAAGCAGCGCTCGGCGAACTCTTTTTCGTAGCCCCTGCCGACCATGCCGTCGATCATGCGCTGGCGGTAATTGCCGATCGTGCCGGTGCGCTTGAAGGTCGCCATGGCGCGGCGCAACTCGTCGGCCTCGCCCGGCCGGAAGCCGCCGGCGACGATGGCGATCTTCATCGCCTGTTCCTGGAACAGCGGCACGCCGAGCGTTTTGCCAAGGATTTCTTCCAACTCAGGCTTGGGGTATTCGGCCTTCTCCTTGCGCTGTCGGCGGCGCAGATAGGGATGAACCATGTCGCCCTGGATCGGACCGGGCCGCACGATCGCCACCTCGATGACGAGATCGTAGAATTCGCGGGGCTTGAGCCGCGGCAGCATAGACATCTGCGCGCGCGACTCGATCTGGAAGACGCCAAGCGTGTCGGCCCGGCAGATCATGTCGTAGACGCGCCTGTCCTCTTCCGGGAGGGTGGCGAGCACGTAGGGTCGTCCAAACCGATCCCGCGCTTCCGGATAATGATCGGTGAGCAGGGTCAGGGCGCGCTTCAGGCAGGTCAGCATGCCGAGCGCCAGCACGTCCACCTTGAGGATCTTCACCGCGTCGAGGTCGTCCTTGTCCCACTCGACCATCTTGCGCTCCTCCATCGCCGTCTTGACGATGGGGACGACCTCGTCGAGCCGGTCGCGGGTGATGACGAAGCCGCCGACATGCTGGGAAAGATGGCGGGGAAAGCCCATGATCTCGTTGGCGCGCTCCAGCACCTGGCGCGACAGCGGGTCGGTACGGTCGAGGCCGCCGGCATCGGCTTCCCTTTCGCCGAGCTCGGAGGTCGACCAGCCCCAGATGGTGCTCGACAGCGCGCTCCTGACATCCTCCGACAGGCCCATGGCCTTGGCCACTTCGCGCAGGGCCGAACGGCCGCGATAGCTGATGACGGCGGCGGCCAAGGCGGTGCGCTTGGCGCTGTATTTCTCGTAGATATAGGCGATGACCTCGTCGCGGCGCTCATGCTCGAAATCGACGTCGATATCGGGCGGCTCGTTGCGCTCCTCGGAGATGAAGCGCTCGAACAGCGCATCGATCCGGTCGGGGCCGACTTCGGTGATGCCGATGCAGAAGCAGATGACCGAATTGGCGGCGGAGCCGCGCCCCTGGCAAAGGATGTCCTTGCTGCGGGCGAATTTCACGATGTCGTGGACGGTCAGGAAATAGCGCGCATAATTCAGGCGCTCGATCAGCGCGAGCTCCTCTTCGATGCGTTGCAAGACATGGGCGGGAACACCGGCCGGATAGCGCACGGCCGCGCCTTCGCGCGCCAGGCGCTCGAGCTCGGCCTGCGGTCCAAGCCCGGATTCGGTCGGCTCGTCCGGATAATTATATTCGAGATCGCTGAGCGAGAAGGTCAATTCGTCGGCGAAACGCAGCGTCTCGGCCAGCGCTTGCGGGTGGCGGCGAAACAGGCGCGCCATCTCCAGCGGCGGCTTCAGATGGCGCTCGGCATTGGCGGTCTGTTCCAACCCGACCTCGGAAACCGGCGTGTTGAGGCGGATCGCGGTCAGCACGTCTTGCAGGGGACGGCGCTCGGCGGTGTGGTAGAGCACATCGTTGGTCGCCATCAGCGGGAGGCGCGCATGCTCGGCCATCGCCGCCGCCTGCTCGATGCGGAAGCGGTCGTTGCCGCCATAATCCGGCGCCACGGCCAGCCGGAGCGCCGCGCCGAAGCGACCCTTAAGCCGGCTAATGATCTCCAGATTGTCCTCGGCGCGAGCTGACAGATTGGGCAAGATCGCCAGCGACATCCGATCGCCCCATTCGAGAAAATCGCTCAATTCGAGCAGCGTCGCGCCCTTCTCGGTCTCGTCGCGCAGATTGGCCTGGGTCAGCATGCGGCAGAGATGCCCCCAGCCCTGGCGGTCGCGGGGATAGGCGAGGATGTCCGGCGTGCCATCGCTAAACACCAGTCGGCAGCCGGGATGATAGGCCATCTTCTCCACCTTGGCCTGCTGCCAGGCGCGCACGACGCCGGCGACGGTGTTCCTGTCGGCAAGGCCGATCGAGGCAAAGCCGTAGAATTTCGCCGTGACCACCAGCTCCTCCGGCTTGGAGGCGCCGCGCAGGAAGGAGAAGTTCGACTGGATGCCGAACTCGGCATAGGGGATGACGGTCAGCGCGTTCATGCGAACACCCCATGCATGAACCAGCGCGGCGGCGCGGCCCGCGACACGCTGCCGTAGAGACCCTGGCGGTAGAGCCAGTAGCGGCGTCCCTCGCTGTCCTCGATGCGGTAATAGTCGCGGGTCGGCGCCTCTTCCTCGCCGGGCAGCTGCCGCCACCATTCGGCGGCGATGCGTTCCGGCCCCTCGGCGCGGGCGACGCGATAGAGCGCGCGGCGCCAGCGGAAATTCATCGGCGGTCCCTCCGGGATCTCGGTCGCCGGCACCTCGATCGGCTCGGGCGAGCGGAACAGGCGCACCGGCCGCTCCGGCGGATAGACCGTCATCGGCGGCGCCGTTCGGGGCGCCACTGCCCGGCCAGCTGCCGGCGCGCGCCTTTGCGGCGCTTCGGCGAAAGGCACGGTTTTAACGGCGCGTTCCGGCAGATGGCTCTCGACAATCAACGGCTTCAGAACGGCGGTCTCGCCGAGGCGGGCGCGGACGCGGTCGGCGAAGAGCGCGATGTCGGCATCATCGTCGGCCACCTCGCCGGTGAGGTCGCCCTGAGCCAAATCGAAGGCGGCGACCGACAGCACGGACAGCCGCACAAGGTCGAAGCCGAAACCGGCGTCGATGGTCTGCTCCAATGCGGTCAGCCGCTCATGGAACAATCTTTGGATCAGCCGCGGCTCGCGCATCGGGCGCGAGGTGCCGACAGCGATGCGGCTGACGGCGCCGTCGACGCGGAAGAGAAGCAGCGCCAGTGTCCGCGCGCCTTCGCCGCGCCGTTCGAGATCGGTCTTCAAGGCGATCGCCAGCCGGCTTACCAGCCGCTCGATGTCGTCGGTGAGCACGACCGGCTCGGCAAGGTGGCGCTCGACCGAGAGCGGCGCGACGGGAAGGCGCGGCGACACGGCCTCGTCGAGGCGGCCGAGCGCCTGGTCGAGACGCAGAAGCAAGGTGGCGCCGAAGCGGCGGGCGAGCGGCGCGCGGGGTGCTGCCATCACCGCGCCGGCGGTGCGCAGGCCCACACTTTCCAGGCCGGTACGGGTCTCCGGCGCGATGCGCAGCGCCGAAAGCGGCAGGGGCGAAAGCAGCGCCTCCTCCTCGCCGCCGGCCACGATGCGGTCGCCATGGAAGCGCGCCGCCGCCCAGGCGGCGCCCGGCGTCGAGGCGAGGCCAGCGCGGACATCGAAGCCCTGCTGGAAGAAGCGGGTGAGGATCTCGTCCTGCATGGCGCGCTCGCCGCCGAAGAGATGCGTGCAGCCGGTGACGTCGAGGAACAGCCCGTCCTCGCCATCGATCGCCACCAGCGGCGTGTAGCGGTCGCACCAGTCGGCAAGGCCCTCGAGCAGGCGGCGGTCGGCTTCCGCGTCCGCCTCCACCACGTCGATCGAAGGATGCATGGCCCGGGCATCGGCAATGCCCATGCCGCGCTTCAGCTTCAGCGCCTCAGCCCGCTCGTCGAGGGCTGCGATGCGCTGGGTGTTGTTGTCGCGGTGGCTGATCACCAGAGGCAGATGATGCGACGGCCGGGAACGCCAGGACCGCCCCAGACGCTGGCGTAGGATCCGCTCCGCGCTGAGATGTGGGAACCACAGCGACAGAATTCTCTGTTCTTTCTGTAAAAGCGTGCTCATCGGGGTTCCACTCCAGTGTGAATTGTCCGGGCAGGGCCGTGCGGCTCTTGCCGATATCGATGGTGAAGGCGGGGCGGCCGATCGAGCCGGCGAGCGGCCCGGCGACGGTCTCGCGGCTTGCCGAAGGTGCTGCCGAGACGATGAGGCGCACCGGGGCTGCGGTGGGTTCGGCCGCGCCGGCCTGGCGCAGCAACAATACGGGACGGTTGGCGCTTTGAGCCCGCGCGTGCAGCCGGCGCGTGGCGGTGAGGTCGAGAAGCCGCGGGCTGCCGCGGATCTCGAGGATGACGGCGGCGAAGGCCGTCATGCGGGCAGCCTCCTCGGCGATCCACAGCGCGTCCAGCAGCTTCGGCGCCTCGGAAAACAGCAATTGCTCCGGCTCGATACCGAACAAAGCGTGAAGGCCCTTGGCATAGGGAAGGCCGGCCTCGTGGAAGATTTCCGCCGTGCCGACCCACAGGATCGGCAGGCCCTGCTTTTCCTTGAGGATCAGGCTTACGAGCGACAGCGCGAAGCCGGCGACGGCACCGGCAGCGCGGGTCTCCAGGCCATGGATCTCGCTGAGCGCCGCCTTGGGCAGACCGCCGCCGAGGGCGGTGTCGAGGCGATCGATGCCGGTGTGCAGGAAGGCGTCCGCCGAAGCCACGGCAAGGCCGCGCCGGACAAGTGTCATGTCCGTTCCGCCGGCATTGTTGGATATTTGATTTTCCGCAATTCCGGACGGAAAACCGCTTCGCACTTTTCCTGGAATTGCTCCAGGCGCGCCGGGCGCCGGCGCCTGCAGGCGCTCGGGCAGCGTTCCTTCGATCTTCGCGATCTGGCGGCGCAGGGCAAAAATAGTGTCCCGCGCCACGGCGCTCATCGCCATGACGTTCACTTCCGGCAGCATTGTTCCTGTTATGTTCTTATAGATTCCAGAGGCGTCCGGAAGAGTCAAGCAGACTCGCAAGGAATTTATTCCTTGGGGGCAACGGTCTGACTGTAGACGCCGACGAGCCCAATTGGGCAAGAAGGCCAATCCGGAGTCGTCTAAACATCGTCATGGCCGTCCGTAAATCAAGAAGCGTCCCACTTATGAAACGACTAACGCAAGGTGAGCTATGGCGTCTGGCGTCCTTCCAAATACCGCCCGGAAAATGGCAAAGCCACTTCGTCAGAAAGAGCAACCCGAGCGGTTTAAGCAGACCGCTCGGGAGCTTCAAGAGGACGACAGTGGGAAGGCGTTCGAAGCTGTGATGAACAAATCGTAGGGCGCCGAACGCGGAATTAGCGATGGAGGACGTAGTTCTGGCGGATATCCGTAACCAGCGGCTCTATCTCGTTTAGGGTATAGAACCGGACATGGTGGCGTTCCATTTGGTCGGCAATCATGTTGACAAATCCCGCATCCTGCACCTGAGCATCGTCTCCGACCACCACTAACCGGGCAGGTCGATCAAGGGCGGTTTCTTGGTAAAGAAGTTCGCCTTCTATCATGTGTGGGCTGGCGCGGTTGAGCGCTTTGTCCGGGTCACCCGCAAGCGACACGGCGTCGATCAGATTGAAGGCTCCATTCTGATAGGCAAAGGGAACTTCAATTTTTACGCCTCCAGAAAGATGGATAGGATCGGGCTTTACGAGGAAGTCCTCAACGCCGTTGGAGCGAAAGGCTTGCGCCAGTTTAGTCGACAACCTTTGCCCGCGCGGGGAACTGGGAACCTCGCCAACCAGCTTTTCAAACAACTCCCCGACAAGCTGATCGGGGTCCTTAACCAACACAGATCGAATTGGAGACAGGCGGACCTTCCCGGACCTGAGCGCTATGAATTTCTCGATTTTCTCTCTGTCCCAGCCATTGCCAAATTCATACCGCAACCGATCTTCCATCGATTCTTTCAGGTGCTGAAAATGGTTTCCGAGATGGATCTTGAACGCCTGTTCCGCGCGGCGTGGGCGATGGCTAAACTTCACGAACACCGAGCCGTGGGCGAATACGATAACGCCAATGTTCACAAACTCAGCCCGCTCCGGGAACTCTGAGTATTGAACGAGCGAAAAATAGCCTTGAGACTCTCGGATCATTTTACCAACCCCGGGATTTCCGGTTCATCCACCAATCGCCCTGCGATCGTGTTCACCACATATTCCGCGCGCCCACAAATCAAATCGATCAGCGAGAGCGCGGCATTGGGTCCGAAGCCCCATTGTGCAGGAACAGAATTAACGACTTCGACCACGAAATCGCGCTTTAATTGAGACAGCCTCTCGACGGCGCGCCTGACCGACTTTGCATCGATATATGGATCGAAGGCGGGGAACTTGCCATAGACATTGGGGTCTACAACCCACGCTTCGGGGGCTGGGCCAATCGGAAAATCAACGTCGTTCCCGATGAAGCAGCTTGAGTGATCGATGGGGACAAGATCGTATTTGCGACGCCCCTCTGCCTTCACATAGAGCAGATTGTCGGCGTTGTCCTGTCCATCAAAATACCGGTCCCAATTCCGGACCCACGTATCGAAGATGACGAGCAACGCCACATCCCCAGGTTCCCGAAGACGAGACAAAAAGGTGTCTCCGCCGTCATGCGGAGTTCCGTCAACCGCGCTCGAAAAGAACAAAGGTGGCGCCATTTGCGCCCCATTCCTTTGCATGATCAGGTCAATCTGGCAGTCGTTCACTATGGCAAACGGCGGCACCTTGAGGCCAATCCAAGAAGCCAATTCTCCCGCCACCAGTTCAGAAACGAGTATCGCGGAACCCATCGGATTTCCCAGAGATTTGAGAAACCCTTCGCCCGCATCTGTGTCCACCCGGATCGGGCTTGTGCTTGAGCCAAACGACTCTATTTCCCGACGCACCTCCGCCGGCTGACATACCGCCCCACACGCAAGAGCCATGTGCCCCCACCCGATCCCAATTCGGAGTTGCATACATCGCATCGCAAACGGAATCGAGCTTTGGGTACGCGAAGTATAATATGCGGAATTTATTCCTTCGTCTTTTACCCTGAAAGCGGGCCGCCAGCCGGCTCATTTGCCTCTATCGACGCGAAAGCCTATATGCCGGGATCAAAGGAAAGCTCATGGCCCGCATCTATAAGACACGCACCTGGCACGATCAGCTCTCGCCGTCGATGGACGAGATGGAGCTTCTGGCGCTGGAGACCTACGCCCATCTGCCGGAAGAGTTCCGCAAGCTCACCGGCGAGATCGTCATCCAGATCGCCGATTTCCCGACCGACGAGATCATGGACGACCTGTCGCTGGAGACCCCCTTCGACCTGCTCGGCCTGTTCGAGGGACGCGGCATCGCCGAGCGCTGGAACCCGCAGACCGGCGAGGGCCCGAACCGCGTCACGCTCTACCGCCGCGCCATCCTCGACTACTGGGCCGAGAACGAAGAGACGCTGGGCGACATCGTCACCCATGTGCTGATCCACGAGATCGGCCACCATTTCGGCCTGTCGGACGACGACATGGAGCGGATCGAGGAGGCGGCCGAGCAGGTGGCGCCGGGCTGAGAGACTGTTTGGAAATTCTACTCCGGCGGCCATCTGGCGGCGCTTTCTGCGCTTCCGATGCTCACGGACCTAAATGTCCGCTCCGCTCCGGTTCTCAAACCACCACCATATGACTCGCCAGAGCGAATTTCGAAACAGTCTCTAAGCGCTTTCCCTACCAATCGCTCAGCTTGGTGTCCGGCGTGTAGTCCTGGCCTTCGACATCCTTCACCACGGCCTGGCCGCAGCGCATCGACTTGGTCGTCCTGTCATAGGCGTAGGTCGGCGAGCCGAACAGGTGCCAGCCCTTGTTCAGCGCCGCCGTCACCTTGTGGCAGAAGGTGGCGTCGTCCGGGCCGGTGAGGAAGCGGTAGAGTTTCATGGATTTATCCTGTCGTGCCTATCTGCCGTGCCTGATCTGTCTTGATTGCGCGAAAAGCCGGGTCTGAAAAATCTCGCCCGGCATCATGCGCCGATGATCGCGGCCTTCGCCAGAAGTTTCTCGGCTTCCGCCAGATGCAGCCGCTCGATCATGCGGCCGTCCAGCGCAATCACGCCCTTGCCGGCATTTTCGGGCCGCGCGAACGCATCCCGGATCGCGCGGGCCCTGGCCAACGCTTCCGCCGACGGCGAAAAGGCGCGGTTCGCCGGCTCGATCTGGGCCGGATGGATCAGCGACTTGCCGTCGAAACCCATGGCCGCAGCCTCGGCGCACTCACGGGCAAAGCCGTCGAGGTCGCGGAAATCATTGGCGACGCCGTCGATGACGTCGAGACCGCCGGCGCGCGCCGCAAGCACCAGCTGCATCAGCCAAGGCGTCAGATAGCGCCGGTCGGGCGTCGCCAGGATGCCGGTCGCCTTCACCAGATCGTTCGTTCCGGCTGCGAAACAAGCCAGCCTGGAAGCAGGATCGCGGCCGAGCTCGGCGATGGCGCCGATGTTGAGCAGCGCCTTGGGCGTCTCGACCATCGCCCATAGTTTCAGGCTGTCCGGCGCGAAATTGTCGTCGAGCAGGTCGCCGGCTTCGAGGATATCGCGCGGCGTGCCGATCTTGGGCAGGAGAATGCCGTCGGGCTCGGCCTTGGCCATCGCCAACAGGTCGTCGGCGCCCCACTCGCTGGCCAAAGGATTGATGCGCACCACCATCTCGCAACGCCGTTCGGGGCGCGCAGCCAGGATGCCGGCGATCTTGTTGCGCGCCGCTTCTTTGTCAGCGGGCAAGACGGCGTCCTCGAGATCGATGATCACGGCGTCGCAGGCCAGGGAGCCGATCTTGGCGAGCGCCTTGTCGTTCGAGGCGGGAATGTAGAGCACCGAGCGGCGCGGGCTGTAGGGTTCTTGAGCCATGGCCGATCTATGCCGGGTGATGGCGGATGAGGCAAGGCGGAGCTCAATCTTCCCCTTGAAAGCCCGCAAAGGGGGAGATGCCGGGCAGAGCAGAGGGCGCGAAGGAACGCGGCCTCTTTCACTTCGTCATTCTAGGGTCTGCGCGCGTCGCTTCGCTCCTTGCTCCGCCCTAGAATGACGAAGGATAGGCCGCCACTTCACGCGCAAAAATCCTGTCGCCTTCGGCGACATCTGCGGTACTGGCGCCGCCCATATGCAATTTGCCCTACTCGAGGGGGATGTCAGCGTCGGGCTCAACTGCACCAAATCTGCAAACCCTTGCTGAAAAGCTCCGGGATTCCGTCGCGCCTTTACCCCGCTGACCGGCGAGAAGGCCGTCATGCGAACACCTCACATATCCCGCTGGTCCCTGCCGCGCCGGCTCCGCACCGAAGGATGGTGGCTCGTCGAGCCGCAAAGGCCATGCCATGAGGCGGGTATCCTGCTTTTCGCCCCGAGGTCGCCCCACACGGTGCGAGCGGACACGCCGAGGAGGGTCCGGCGATGACGCTCTTTGCCAACCCTGCCATGGGTTCCGCGCAGGCATTCGCAAATGCCCGAGCGCCTTGCGGTTTCACGGCCTTTCCCCACACAGCTCGCGGCCGAAAAACAATTTCGCACTTTTCCTTGGAATTGCTCTAATCCTGCCGTCACCCAAGCTTACCCGCCGGGCTATCGATCGATGCCGCACAACATACTCGTCGCCGACGACGACCCGCATATCCGCGAGATCATCTGCTTCGCGCTGGAAAAGGCCGGCATGAAGACGGCCGCCGTCGCCAACGGCGCGGCGGCGCTCCAGGCGGTCGAGCGCCGCGCACCCGATCTCATAGTGCTCGACATCGGCATGCCGGAGATGGACGGGCTGGAGGTCTGCCGCAGGCTCAGGCAAAAATCCGACGTGCCGGTGCTGTTTTTGTCCGCGCGCGACGAGGAGATCGACCGCGTGCTCGGGCTGGAGATGGGCGGCGACGATTATGTGACCAAGCCGTTCAGCCCGCGCGAGCTGGTCGCCCGCGTCAACGTCATCCTGCGGCGCGCGCGGCCAGCGCCGGTCGAAGAAGAAGCCGACGACCGTCAATTCACGCATGGCAAGCTCATGCTCGTCCCGGCAAGCCATGAAGCGAGCTTCGACGGCAAGCCGCTCACCTTGACGGCGATCGAATTCGCCATCCTGAAAGGCTTCCTCTCCCGCCCGCAGCATGTGCTTGGCCGCGACGCGGTGATGGCCAATGCCTATGCCTCGAACATCCATGTCTCGGAACGCACGGTCGACAGCCACATCCGCAATGTGCGGGCCAAGCTGGCGGCGGTCGGCTGTATCGATGCGATCGCGACGGTGCATGGCGTCGGCTTCCGGCTCGGCCGATGCGGTGGTTAAGCAAGGAAAGGTGGCGGCCGCGGCTCGCCACCGTCGTCATCGTCATCCTGGTTATGGTGATGGCGCTGCCGCTGGTCGGGCTGTTCTTCTTCCGGCTCTATGAGAACCAGCTGATCCGTCAGACCGAAGGCGAGCTCATCGCTCAAGGGGCGGTCGTCGCGGCCCTCTACGCCCGGGAGGTGCGCGCCGCAGGCATTCCCCAGGAAAGGCTGGGCTCGCCGATCTCGGCCGATCCGGCGAGGGACAACAACTATCCCTATGATCCAATCGAGCCGCGGCTCGACCTTGCCTCCGACGATGTCATGCCGATGCGCCCCGCGGCGCTTCCCGCCACCCCCGACCCGGCCTTCGCGGCTATCGGCACCCGGCTCGACGGCATTCTCGACGAAACGCAGAAAACGACGCTTGCCGGCTTCCGGCTGCTCGACCCGCATGGCGTGGTGATTGCCGGCGGCGACGAGATCGGCCGGTCGCTCGGCAATGTCGAGGAGGTACGGACCGCGCTTTCAGGCCTCTATGCCAGCGAGCTGCGCCTGAGGATCCCCGACCAGCCGGCGCCGCCGCTCTATTCGGTCAGCCGCGGCACCAGGGTGCGCGTCTTCGTCGCCATGCCGGTCGAGCTCGACGGCCGGGTCGCGGGCGTCGTCTATCTGTCGCGGACGCCGAACAACATCGTCAAGCACCTCTATGGCGAACGGGGCAAGGTGACGTTGGCGGCGATCACGATCGTCGGCGGCACGCTCTTGATCGCGCTGGTGTTCATCCGCACCGTCAGCCGGCCGATCTATGCGCTGATCGAGCGGACGAAGCGGATCGCCGCCGGCGATCGCGACGCGATCAGGCCGCTCGCCCATCACGGCACGCGCGAGATGGCGGCGCTGTCGACGGCTTTCCTCGACATGGCGCAAAAGCTGCAGGCGCGCTCCGACAGCATCCAGACCTTCGCCACCCACGTCTCGCATGAGCTGAAATCGCCGCTCACCGCAATCCAGGGCGCGGCCGAGCTGCTGAGGGATTCCGGCGGCGCGATGGACGAGGCCGAACGCAAGCGCTTCTCCAACAACATCGTCACCGATGCGGGACGGCTCAATCTCCTGGTGCGCCGGCTGCTCGACCTGGCGCGCGCGGAAAACCTGGAACCGAGCGGCGAAAGCACGACGCTTCACGTGGCATTGGCATCCTTGCCGATCGACACAAGGCTGGAAGCACGGCTTGAAGGCGGAGGCGATATCAGGCTCGGCATCTCGGCCGAGAATCTCGGCATCGTGCTTGCCAACCTCATCGATAATTCGGCGAGGCACGGCGCCCGGCAGGTGGCGATCCACGCCGCGGCCGATGGCGAGCGTGCGTCGGTCCAGATCGGCGACGACGGCGACGGCATCTCGGCCGCCAACCGCGCTAGGATCTTCGAGCCGTTCTTCACCACGCGGCGCGAGTCCGGCGGCACCGGCATGGGGCTCGGCATCGTGCTGGCCCTCCTGAAAGCGCATGATGGCACGATCAGGCTGGTTGACTCCGAGCGCGGCACGCGCTTCGAGATCGATCTGCCGGTTGCGTGAACGCGCGACCCGCCCAATTGGAGAAAAAATGCGCTACGACATCGTCATCATCGGCGGAGCCATTGTCGGGTCCTCGGTCGCCTACTATTTGCGCGAGGAAGGCTTTACCGGCTCCGTCGCGCTGATCGAGCGCGATCCGCAGTTTTCCCACGCGGCGACGACCTTGTCCCTCGCCTCGATCCGCCAGCAATTTTCGATCCCGGAAAATATCCGCCTGTCGCAGTTCACGCTGAAACTGTTCCGCCGGCTGAAGGAGACGTTCGGCGCCGATGCCGATATCGGCTTTCGCGAGGGCGGCTATCTGATCCTCGCCGGCGAGGCTGGCCTGCCGATCCTCAAGGCCAATCACGAGACGCAGGTCGCCGAGGGCGCCGATATCCTGCTCGAGGACGCCGGGCAATTGGCGCGCCGCTTCCCATGGCTGTCGGTCGAAGATGTTTCCGCAGGCGCCTTTGGCCGCAGCGGCGAGGGCTGGTTCGACGCGCATGCGCTGCTGACGCTGTTCCGCAAGGCGCTGCGCGACAAGAAGATCGATTTCATCACGGCTTCCGCCGCCGGCATCAAACGCGAGGGCAACCGCGTGACCAGTGTGTCGCTCGACAATGGCGAGACGCTCGAAGCGGGTATCATCGTCAACGCTGCCGGGCCGAACGCCGGCAAGGTGGCGGCTTTTGCCGGGCTCAAGCTGCCGGTCGAGCCGCGCAAGCGCAACGTCTTCGTCTTCGAGGCGCGCGAGAAATATGCCGACATGCCGCTCCTGGTCGATCCGTCGGGCATCTATGTGCGGCCGGAGGGCTCGGTCTACCTCACCGGCGGCGCTGAGCCGGAGGAAGGCGATGTCGCGCCCGACCCGACGGATTTCGACGTCAACTGGCCGCTGTTCGAAGAGGTGATCTGGCCGACCTTGGCCACCCGCATCCCGGCCTTCGAGGCAATCAAGCCGACGCGCGCCTGGGTCGGGCATTACGATTACAACACGCTCGACCAGAACGCGGTGATCGGGCCGCATCCGGAGGTCGAGAACTTCCTGTTCGCCAACGGCTTCTCCGGCCACGGCCTGCAGCAGGCGCCGGCGGTGGGTAAATCGCTCGCCGAGCTCATCGTGCATGGCGGCTACCGCACGGTGGACTGTACGGCGTTCGGATATCGTCGTGTGGCAGAAGGAAGGGCGTTCCGGGAGTTGAACGTCATCTGACGCATAATCGCATCGACCGACAACGCGTTGCCGAGCGCATGCCCGCGCCCCGTATTGTCGAAAATGCACCACACCTCAGTGGCGGACGCGCCCGCGTCAGCGAGTTGGGCACTGATCTCCAACAGCCGGCCGGCCTCATAGTCTGAAAAATAGACATGCGGCGCGCCATGAAAGCGGAAATAGGCGAGCTCATGCCAGCCGCCGGGCGCGGAAGCGCCGGAAACTGGGGCGGGGTCCGCCGCCACGCGCCCGACACGAAGGCGGCTCAGCAAAGCATCCGCTCCCGGCTCGAACCAACTGGCGTGACGCGGTTCGCAGACCAAGCGGCAGTCGGTCTTATCGCGGAACGAGGCGAAGAACTTTCTGGCTATCTGGCTGTCGAATTGCAGGCTGGGCGGCAGTTGGACCAGGAGGGCGGACAGCTTTTCACCGAGACCTCTGACCTCACCTATGAATGCATCCAAAATATCCTGGCAATCTTCCAGGCGGCGCTCATGGGTCGCGGCTTTGGGGATTTTAACAGAGAACCGAAAATCATCCGGGACCGAGCGCGCCCAGCGCTCATATGTTTCGCGCTGATGCGGTTTGTAGAACGAGGAGTTGATCTCCACAACAGGAAGACGCGAAGCGTAACGCTGCAATTGCGAGCCTGTCGCCGGAACAGAGGACCTGTGCGCTGCCGGTATGGTCCACCCGGCTGTTCCGATAAAAGGTTTGTTTTCGGCCATGTCCACAATCTGGATAGGCGCGCCTGCAGGTCAAGGCGGAGCTCAGGCAGCGAGGCGGCAGCCCAGATGTGCCTGTAGCCAGCCGAGCACGCGCGCCCAGCCTTCGGCGTGCTCCGCCGCGGCGTCCGGGAAGCCGGCGAAGCCGCCATGGCAGATGATGAGCCGCGTGCCGTCGTCGATCGGCTCAAGCAGGTAAGCGGCCGTCGTTTCATGACGGCCGAGCGTCGGATGCTCCCAGTCGTAGCGCCGCGTCTGCACGATGCGGCGCGGCGTTTCGATTTCGAGGAATTTTCCGCTGGCGGGCAGGCGCCTGCCGTCGGCGGTCCGCACCGTGACGCGCCAGCTTCCGCCGGCGCGGAGATCGGCCGCCCAACCGGTCATGCAGTAGGTCTCGGGCGAACCCCACCAGCGTTCGACCTCCTTGGTGACGAGTGCCGCTATCACCTCGTCCGGCGAGACGGGAAGCTCCGCCGACGCCATGACCGTGTCGGCATTCGCCATGGCTTGCGGCGAGGACAAGTGAAGCATCTAACCAACCTTTGCTAGAAATCGTCTCGCATCCGAAACGAAAGTCAACCCTTCGACGGCGGGCGCTCGAAACCCTTGCCGGTTTCGAGCAGGCTCTTCAGACTCGCCAGCACCAGCGGCCAGCCCTTGGAGACGTTCGGGATCAGCCTGTGCGGGCCGTCGGCCTCGTGGATGACGGCGAGCTTCATCAATTCGCCGTCCGGCTCAATGGTGAAGGTGCAGCGCGTGTAGCCGTCCTCCTTCACCTCGGGCAGCCATTCGTTGCGCCATTTGATGACGAGGCGTTTCGGCGGGTCGATCTCGAGGATCTCGCCCGAGTCGGCGACGCGCCCGTCGGGGAAGACCAGCTTCCAGCTCGAGCCGACCTTCCAGTCACTCTCCTGGTAGGAGCAGAGGAAGAACTGCCGGTTGAATTCCGGATCGGTCAGCGCTTGCCAAAGCTTCTCGGGCGTCGTGCGGATATAGGTGACATAGACAAAGCTGTTCTCGCTCACGGCTCTTCCCTTTCAAGGCGTTGCTTCAGGTCGCTCAATGCACTGAGCCGATGGCGCTCGAACTTGCCGATCCAGCGCTCGGCGATCTCGTTGATCGGAACGGGGTTGAGATAGTGCTCCTTCTCGCGGCCCCGGCGCATGGTGGTGACGAGATTCGCCTCCTCGAGGATCGCCAGGTGCTTGGTCACCGCCTGGCGCGTCATATCCATGTGCTCGCAGAGCGCGTTCAGCGTCTGCCCGTTCCGGGCATAGAGGCTGTCCAGCAATTGCCGGCGGGTCGGGTCGGCCAAAGCGCGAAAGACGGCATCCATGCTCATGACTTTAATATGCAACCATTTGGTTGCATGTCAAGCGATGAGGCGGAAAAAGATTTGGCCCGCTGGCGCGGAACGGCGCGATTAACGTGCGGAGGCGGTCAGAGCTTGCGGGAGAACCAGAAGGCGTCGGGCATGCGCGTCATGCCGATGCGCTCGTAAAAGCCGACGGCGTCGGGCATCGAGATCAGGCTGATGGCGACAGAAGGGCCGAGCCGGCGCTGCGCCTCGTCCATCAGGCCCTTGCCGACGCCCAGCCTTTGCGCGGCCTTCGAGACGGCGAGCTCGGAGATATAGCAGACCCAGGAGAAGTCGGTGACGCCGCGCGCGACGCCGACAAGCGGCTCGCCCTCGATGTCAAGGCGCGCCGTCAGCACCAGGCTGGCATTGCCGAGCATCGCCCTCAGGCGGGCTTCGTCATCGACGGGGCGTGTTTTGCCGAGGCCCGACTCCACCAGCACGCGGCGGAATTCGGCGACATCGAGGGCGGGCTCGCTGGCGTAAAGGACTTTGGAAGGATCGGCCATGGCCGCAGACTGCACCAGCCGGCCAGGATTTCGAAGCCCTTTTTGAGGCGTTCCGGCTCCGGTCCGCGCGCCCTGCCGCTATTGGCCCAAGGGCAGCGCACGAACAGTTGCCTTTCATTTGCCGCCGGCTTTGTGTAAACCGTCCGGCAAATTCCCCGCAAGCCAAGAAGAAGACGGGCAGGTATCCATGGATAAATTCACCAAGCTCACCGGCGTCGCCGCGCCCATGCCGATCGTCAATGTCGACACCGACATGATCATCCCGAAGGATTATCTCAAAACGATCAAGCGCACCGGTCTCGGCACCGGCCTGTTCGCCGAGATGCGCTACAATGAGGACGGCTCGGAGAACCCGGATTTCGTGCTCAACAAGCCGGCCTACCGCAAGGCGCAGATCCTGGTGGCCGGCGACAATTTCGGCTGCGGCTCGAGCCGCGAGCATGCGCCATGGGCGCTGCTCGATTTCGGCATACGCTGCGTGATCTCGACCTCGTTCGCCGACATCTTTTACAACAACTGCTTCAAGAACGGCATCCTGCCGATCACGGTCAGCCCGGAAGACCTCGACAAGCTGATGGACGACGCCTCGCGCGGCTCCAACGCGACGCTGTCGATCGACCTCGAGGCCAAGGAAATCCGCGGGCCGGATGGCGGCGTGGTCAAATTCGACCTCGACGACTTCAAGCGCCATTGCCTGCTGAATGGCCTCGACGACATCGGGCTCACCATGGAGAAGGCCGGCGCCATCGCGTCCTTCGAGAAGAAGAATGCCGAGCTGCGCCCCTGGGCCTGAGCGATCCGAACTTATAACCCGGCCATCGCAGGTCGGGTTCGTGGCGGCTGAATGGAGGGACAATCATGACACGTTCGCTTCTGACCGCCGGCGCCACGGTGGCTATCCTTCTCGCCACGATCGGCGCCAATGCGCAGACCACCGCGCCGGCCGCGCAGACGACACCCGCCGCGTCCGATCAAGGCGCGGCCGGCCAGGGCAGCGACCAGGCCGGGTCGGATGAAGACAAGCAGGCGCCGATCCCGTTCGAGGGCGGACAGCTCACCATCACGCAGCCGGAGCAGGACGGCGAGAAAGTGCTGTCCTATGACGGCAAGCAGCTTGCCAGCAATTACGACGTCTTCTTCGACAAGATCGTCAAGATCGGCGACGTCAACGTCGCGCTGGTCGATGTCGGCGACGGCGGCAATCAGTGCGGGCCGGCCAAGGTCATCGTCTGGAAGAAGGACGGCCAGATCCAGACCACCACGGTCGAGCAGGACGAATGCGGCGCGCCGCCGGCCGCCGTCTCCGACAGCGCCATCTATTTCGTGCCCTATCTGCTGCCGGGCGAGTCCAAGCCGGCGCTGCAATGGTCGCCCACGGAAGGGCTGACGACCTCCGGCAACCTGACCTACACGCCGGAGCCGGGCACCGGCTGGAAGGATGTCGATCCGTCGAAATACGACAACATCATCGACGCCTTCCACAACGCGGCCGTCTACAAGGCCGGGCAGGCGCTGCTGGGCGACGACATGCCCGACATGGCGACCAGCCTTCTGGTCGGCGGCGGCACCGAAAAGACGGCGTCCGGCGCCTTCTACGCCACCGGCTGCGTGCCGCATGACTGCGGCGGCAATGACGGCTTCATGGCGGTCGATCCGGGCAAGCAGAAAGTCTATTTCGCCCGCCGCGGCGACAATGGCGAGCCGCAGGCCTGGCCGCCGATGAAGGACTGGCCGGACGATATCAAGAAGGCCTATGACGACGCGCGGGGAAATTAGGGCGCATCGCGACGACTATCCTTGCCTTCGTCATTCTAGGGCGGAGCGACGCGTAGCGGAGCGCAGACCCTAGAATCCATGCCATGCCCGTTGCCGTAGAGCGCGAGGGCCCAGAATTCTGCACGGTTGGCGGCGCCTTGGCGTAACGGCATGGATTCCAGGGTCTGTGCGCGTCGCTTCGTTCCTTGCTCCGCCCTGGAATGAGGAAGGGGGGAAGCCGCAGCCGAATCTCTGAGGCCCGCGCCAGCCTTCCTGACAATGCTCCGCCGGGCTTGGCCCACGACCACACCGTCTTCTCCTGCTAGACGATGACAACCAAAGCGAGGCACCCCATGCGCAAGCTCATCTCCACCGGCTCCCCCTTCGAGAAAACCGCAGGCTATTCGCGTGCGGTGGTGCAGGGCGACTGGTGCTTTGTCTCCGGCACGACCGGCTACGACTATGCCACCATGACCATGCCCGACACGGTCGAGGCGCAGACGCGAAACTGCCTCGCCACCATCGCCAAGGCTCTTTCCGACGGCGGCTTCGACATGGCCGATGTGGTGCGGGCGCATTACTACATCACCGACCAGGCTTTCGTTGACGTGGTCTTCCCGATCCTCGGCGAGGCGTTCGGCGACATTCGCCCGGCGGCGACGATGATCGTGTGCCAGCTCAACAAGCCGGAAATGAAGATCGAGATCGAGGTGACGGCGCTGCGACGCACGGCATAAGGGTGGCCGTATAGCAAATGCGGAGGGCTCCCGGGACACGCAAAGGCAAGGAACGGCTCATGGTGAAGGTTAGGCGCATCGTCGCCAATATCGAAACACGCGACATCGCCGCGGCCAAGCGCTTTTACCAAGATGTGCTTGGACTTGATGTTCTCATGGATCAAGGCTGGATCCTCACTTGCGGCTCGGCCGAGACAATGACGGTGCAGGTGAGCTTCATGGCCGAGGGCGGATCGGGCACGCCTGTGCCGGACCTGTCGATCGAGGTCGACGATGTGGACGCGGCGCTCGATGCCATGAAGGCCGCCGGCTTCGCCATCGAATACGGCCCGGCGGACGAGCCTTGGGGCGTGCGCCGCTTCTATGTACGCGACCCGTTCGGCCGGCTGGTGAATATTTTGGCGCATCGGTAGGTGTGCACACATTTCCAAGCGTCTGGTCTTTGGCCATGGCAGCTTGGCGCATGCATTGTCCAATGTAGCGCTGGTCGACCCCCACTCCGTCTCGGCTTCGCCGAGCCACCTCTCCCCCGATCGACGGGGTAGAGGAAAGGCGCCAAGCCTTTTGCCGTCAACGCTCGTCCAGCAGCGCTCCCTTCCTTTCCTCCGGAGGGGGAAAGGTGGCGCTGCGAAGCAGCGACGGATTGGGGGAACCGCGTGGAAATCAAGCCTCGGCCTGATCAGTCACGCCTGACGAACCTCGCAATGCCCAGTCGTCCTCTTGCGCGCAGCCCGCTTGGCGTTTAGCAAAAGCCGCGATTTCTCCAAACTCTCATCGGACGGTTCTCCATGGCTTCGAAAAATCTCTTCCTGCTCGCCGGCGACGGCATCGGCCCCGAGGCCATGGCCGAGGTGAAGAAGCTGATCAAGGCCATGAACGACAAGCTCGGCAGCGGCTTTACCACCGACGAGGGGCTGGTCGGCGGCTGCGCTTATGACGCGCATGGCGCGGCGATCTCGGACGCCGACATGGCAAAAGCAATGGCTGCGGATGCCGTGCTGTTCGGCGCGGTCGGCGGACCGAAATGGGATGCGGTGCCTTACGAGGTGCGCCCCGAGGCCGGGCTTTTGCGCCTGCGCAAAGATATGGAGCTGTTCGCCAATCTCAGGCCCGCGATCTGCTATCCGGCGCTGGCTGCCTCTTCCTCACTGAAGCAGGAGGTGGTCGAAGGCCTCGATATCTTGATCGTGCGCGAGCTTACCGGCGGCGTCTATTTCGGCGAGCCGAAGCAGATCATCGATCTCGGCAACGGCCAGAAGCGCGGCATCGACACCCAGGTCTACGACACGTTCGAGATCGAGCGCATCTCGGGCGTCGCCTTCGAGCTGGCGCGGACACGCCGGAATCACGTCACCTCGATGGAAAAGCGCAACGTCATGAAGTCGGGCGTCTTGTGGAACGAGGTGGTTAGCCAGACGCACAAGGCCAAATACAGCGACGTCAAGCTCGACCATATGCTGGCGGACGCCGGCGGCATGCAGTTGGTGCGCTGGCCGAAGCAGTTCGACGTCATCGTCACCGACAATCTGTTCGGCGACATGCTGTCCGACATCGCCGCCATGCTGACCGGCTCGATCGGCATGCTGCCGTCCGCCTCGCTCGGCGCGCCGGATGCCAAGACCAAGAAGCGCAAGGCGCTCTACGAGCCGGTGCACGGCTCGGCGCCCGACATCGCCGGCAAGGGCATCGCCAACCCGATCGCGATGATCGCCTCCTTCGCCATGTGCCTGCGCTATTCCTTCGGCATGGTCGCCGAAGCCGACAAGCTCGAAGCTGCCATCGCCGCCGTGCTGGATGACGGTCTGCGCACCAAGGACATCATGTCCGAAGGCAAAACCGAGGTGGGCACGGTTGATATGGGCGATGCCATCATCGCCAAGTTCCTCGGCTGACCCCATGGCTGACGAGGCGGCGGTCGACGTTCGCTGGGCGACGACCCAGGACGCCGAAGCGCTCGCCACTGTGCTTTGCGCGATGGCGGTGCACTACCGCCAGGCGCCGCTCGATCACAGCCGGGCGGCGGCCACGGCCCGGCAGTGGCTGAGCGAAGAGAGCCCGGCCTATCCGCATTTCGCCTTGAGGTGGCCGGCCTCGCCTCGGTGGCCATCGCGCACCCCGGCATCGATCTCGAAAGGCTGATGTTCCTGAAGGATCTGTTCGTGCGCGACAGCGCCCGCGACAAGGGCGTCGGCCGCGCGCTGGTCGGCTTTCTCGCCGGCTATTGCGTCAGCAAAGGCATCGGCCGCATCGACCTCATGACCGAAGACTGGAACGAGGGCGCGTTGCGCTTCTACGACCGGCTTGGCGCCGAGCGCCACGGCCAGAAGGTCTTTCTGCGGCTGCCGAAAGCAGCGCTGAACAGAGTCGCTAGAACCTGACGCCGACCTGTGTCGGCCCCCATCGGTTCTCCCCGAATTGTGAAGCTAGAAGTCCGAAGATCAGAAAGGCCACGGCTCCGAAAGCCGGGATGTAGCAAAGCAAGGCAAGCCAGCCGGTCAGCCCGATGTCGTGCAGACGCCGCACGACGACTGCGATCGACGGCAGGATTGCTGCCAGCACGAAAAGCAGGGCAGGAATGTACCCGATCGACGTCCTTGGGCCGTCATCGAAACCACTTATCGCCAGGTTGAGCAGGATGCCGAAACCGAACAGCGCGACGAGCACGATGTAGAACCACAGATAGAACGCCCAAAACTCCTTACGGCGCGCCCGGCCGGTGAGATTTCGGTAGTCGTCGCCGAGCGCACGTAGAAAATAAGCCCACAGTCCCGTGGAGCTGGCGGAATGGCGTTGGGCGATGCGGCCGCGCTGTTCCGGATTGCCGTTTGCCGGGAGCGAAGGTCGGCTCGCGGTTACGATGTCGTGTGCAGTCCCGTCGTCTGGCGTGAACTCGACCAGCAGACCTCTGGCGAGGGGCATGTCCTTTGTCAGGTCCTTGCGGCCGAAGATGTAGCGCTTGCCGTCAACGCCGTTAATGTAGCCGTAGTCGTGATCCTCGTCGTAGTGAAACACAGCGCCGCGCATTGACCCCCCCCTGCATCGCCTTCAAGGCTACCAATAGTTGCAGAGGAACGCAATGCACGCACAGCGCTAGATCGTGACACCGGCGAGGATAAGCCCCCATTTGTTCTTACTGCCGATGTCGGCGACAGCCGCGCAAGAATAGTCATACTGGCCGCTTCTTCGACTTCTTGTTTTTCATCGGCCCCAGCTTGTCGAACTTCGGCTTGCCAGGCTTCTTCACCCAAGATTTTGCCTCGCCAGCAGGCTGTTGCTCGCCCGGCGCCCGCTTCTCGAAACCGGCCGCCTTCTGGTCGAAAGGCCGCTTGCCGCGATGCGGCTTCTTCTCCGGCTTCGGTGGCTGGTAGCCGGCGCGCGACAGGTCCGGCGTGCCGTCGATCCGCCGGACCGCGATGCTGCCCTGCAGCTTGCGGTCGGGGCCGATCGCGGTGACGAACCGGTCGGCCCAGTCGGCGGCGATCTGCACGAAGGTCTCTTCCGGCTGCATCTTGATGGCGCCGATCTCGCGCTTGGACATGCCGGCGGTGCGGCACAGCATCGGGATCAGCCAGCGCGGCTCGGCATTCTGCCGGCGGCCGACCGAGAGCGAGAACCAGACGCTGTCGCCGAAGTCCTCGCGGCGCGCGGGTGTTTCCTCCCGGCGTGCGAACTTCTCCTTCGACGGCGCGAAGGGCGCGACGTCGATCAGGTCCTCGGGCGCCGACCGGCTGCCACGGCACAGCCGCACGAAGGCGGCGGCCACCAGCTCGGCGCCATGCCGCTCCAGGAGCGCCGCGGCGAAGTCGCGCTCCTCGTCCTTCACGGGCTCGCGAAAGGATGGGTCGGCCAGGATGCGCTCGTCGTCACGCCGCAGCACCTCGTCGGCCGAGGGTGGGCTCTCCCAGCTCGCGGTGAGACCCGCATTCGCAAGCAGCCGCTCGGTGCGCCGGCGGGCATTGCCCGGCACGATCAGCGCGCTGACGCCCTTGCGTCCGGCGCGGCCGGTGCGGCCGCTGCGGTGCAGCAGCGTCTCCGGGTTGCTCGGGAGGTCGGCATGGATGACGAGATCGAGATTGGGCAGGTCGATGCCGCGCGCCGCGACGTCCGTGGCGATGCAAACCTTGGCGCGGCCGTCGCGCATCGCCTGCAGGGCGTGGCTGCGCTCGTTCTGGCTGAGCTCGCCGGACAGCGCCACGACCGCGAAATTTCGGTTGTTGAAGCGCGCGGTGAGATGGTTCACCGCCGCGCGCGTGTTGCAGAACACCATCACGTTGGAGGCCTCGTAATAGCGCAGCACGTTGATGATAGCATTCTCGCGATCGGCGGGCGCGACGGAGAGCGCCCGGTACTCGATATCGAGATGCTGCTTTGCCTCGCCGCCGGCCGAGATGCGCACGGCGTCGCGCTGGTAGCTTTTGGCCAGCGTGGCGATGGCGCGCGGCACGGTGGCTGAAAACATCAGCGTGCGGCGGTCAGCGGGTGCCGCATCGAGGATGAATTCGAGGTCCTCGCGGAAACCGAGGTCGAGCATCTCGTCGGCTTCGTCGAGCACCACGGCTTTCAGCGCCGACAGGTCGAGCGCGCCGCGCGTGATGTGGTCGCGCAGCCGGCCAGGTGTGCCGACGACGATATGGGCGCCGCGCTCCAGCGCGCGCCGTTCGGTGCGCATGTCCATGCCGCCGACGCAGGAGGCGATCTCAGCGCCGGCCAGCGCGTAAAGCCATTCCAGCTCGCGCCGCACCTGCAGCGCCAGCTCGCGCGTCGGCGCCACCACCAGTCCCAGCGGCGCGCCGGCATTGGCGAAACGCTGAGCTTCGCCAAGCAGGGTCGGCGCCACGGCAAGGCCAAAGGCGACGGTCTTGCCGGATCCGGTCTGCGCCGACACCAGCGCGTCGGCTTCGCCGAGCTCCGGCCCCAGCACCGCCTTCTGCACCGGCGTCAACTCGACATAGCCGCGATCTCGCAGCGCCTGCGCCAGCGCAGGCACGATCGTTTCGAAACTGGACATTCTCTTCTTTCGGAATTCGGAGCTCAGTGCTCGTCGCGGAGCACAAGGCGGGCACCGCGCCAGCCAAAGAATATTTGCGGCGTTCCTACTTCCTGCGGCCGCCATTGTACAGGGCAAGCGGCACCGCCTTGCCCACAAGGGGGAAGGGGAGAGCAGCGCTTGCTGCCAATTGACTCTTCTGCCAAAGCGCGTAAAAGCCGGCAGCGAACGGGATCGTCTTCGATGCGCGGCCTTTTGATGGCTCTTCTTGCATTCGATGCCCCCAGCCACGATGCGGCGCATCGGGCGGGGCGGTTCGACGCGTCCGTCCGTTCCAGCAAAACTACGGCCAAAACCACCACCAAAACGGTGTGATTCCCTTGGCCTAACCACCCTCTCCCGGGAACGGCCCGGGGGACGAAACCCGCATGAGGCCAGCGGGTTTTCTCCAACAAGCAAGCGGAGAGGGACAGGAGATATCAGATGAGTTTCAAGGTTGCGGTAGTCGGCGCCACGGGCAATGTGGGCCGCGAAATGCTCAATATTCTGGACGAGCGCGGCTTCCCGGTGAGCGAGGTCGTGGCACTGGCCTCGCGGCGCAGCCAGGGCACCGAAGTGTCCTTCGGCGACCGCACGCTGAAGGTCAAGGCACTCGACACCTATGATTTTTCCGACACCGACCTCTGCGTGATGTCGGCCGGCGGCAACGTCTCCAAGGAATGGTCGCCCAAGATCGGCAAGCAGGGCTGCGTCGTCATCGATAATTCGTCGGCCTTCCGCTACGATCCGGACGTGCCGCTGATCGTGCCGGAGGTGAACCCGGACGCGGTCTCCCTGTTCTCGCGCAAGAACATCATCGCCAACCCGAACTGTTCGACCGCGCAGCTGGTCGTGGCGCTGAAGCCGCTGCATGACGTCGCCACCATCAAGCGCGTCGTCGTCGCCACCTATCAGTCGGTGTCGGGTGCCGGCAAGGAAGGCATGGACGAGCTCTTCACCCAGACCCGCGCGGTGTTCGTCGCCGACCAGGTCGACGTCAAGAAGTTCACCAAGCGCATCGCCTTCAACGTCATTCCGCATATCGACGTCTTCCTCGACGACGGCTTCACCAAGGAAGAGTGGAAGATGGTCGCCGAGACCAAGAAGATGCTCGACCCCAAGATCAAGCTGACGGCGACCTGCGTGCGCGTGCCGGTGTTCATCGGTCATTCGGAAGCGGTCAACATCGAGTTCGAGAAGCCGATCACGGCCGACGAGGCGCGCGAGATCCTGCGCGAGGCGCCCGGATGCCAGGTGCTCGATAAGCGCGAGAATGGCGGCTACATCACCCCGCTCGAATCGGCCGGCGAGGACGCCACCTTCATCTCGCGCATCCGCGAGGATTCGACCGTCGACAACGGGCTGTCGATGTGGGTCGTTTCCGACAATCTGCGCAAGGGCGCGGCGCTGAACGCCGTGCAGATCGCCGAGCTTTTGGTCGAGCGCGGCCTGATCCAGCCGAAGAAGAAGGCGGCTTAGTTCTCGCTCACGGGCCGTATCGCCGCTACCGCGGCGGGCCCTCCGCGGGGGCGCCGGACGACCGGCGGCCCGCGGTCGCGGGCTCGGCCTTTGGCCGGGGCGCCTTCCTTTTCCTCGGTTCTCTACGTGCTCAGGCGCTGAAGTCAGCCACCGTTTTCCGCCGCCAGCTGCTGCAGGATGGCGAGCGCTTCCTCCGCCCGCTCGGCCGGCACGAACAGGTGGTCGTGGTAGAAGGCTGAGACCGGATTGACGCCCATGCCGGCCGCCGCGAGCCGCTTGGTGATGGCGGCGAGGAAGCCGACGGCTTCCAGCGAGGAGTGGATGTCGAGCGTGATCATTCGGCAGCGGAACGTGCCGGCGAGGCCGGCCGCCTTCGCCTGGCTTTCGGCCAGGATCAGCGTCGTGCCCTCGCGCTCGACGAAGCGCATGACCGGCTCCGGCCCCTCCGGCAAGGCTGCGCCGGGCGGCAAGGTCGCGAAGACATAGACTTCCGGGCAAAGCAGCGGCGTCATCGATGCCAGCAACTTTTGCAGGTCCGTCTCGCCGCTCATGTCTCCTCCCCTTCGTGTGATGTTCCGCGACGTTCTCGACAGTCCTGCTCGAAACGTCAACGGTCCGGCGCCTGGACGACATGGCGATGTCGCTGGCGGCTGAGCCGCAAACCCGTTATCGCCGTAGAGACATAACGGCTCGCAAAGGTTCACCCGATGATCGTCCGCCCGCGCCCGACATTCCTGCAGCTGTTCTTCATCATGCGCGGCTCGGTGGTGCCGCGCATCCTGCCGCAGATTTTCGGCTTCGCCCTCTATTCGACGGTCATCCTGCTGCTCGCGCGGCACTTCCAGCTCGATCTCAGCGCCTTCAGCATCGCGCCTTTCGGGCTCGTCGGCGTGACGCTGTCGATCTATCTGTCGTTCCGCAACAACGCCGCCTATGACCGCTGGTGGGAGGCCCGCAAGCTCTGGGGCGCGCTGGTTTTCGAGATCCGCAATCTGGCGCGCGCCACCACCGGCCTGATCGGCGACCGCGCCGAGCAGCGCGCGCTTCTGATGGAAGCGCTTGCCTTCTGCCATCTCCTGCGCGGGCAATTGCGCCGGATCGACGGCACAAAGGACGCGCGCACTTTCATCGGCGACGAGGTCGACACGGTCGCCGCCCGCACCAACCCGGCCGACGACATGGTCCGCCGCATGGGCCGGCGCGCCCAATGCGCGGCGCGAGGCAGGCGCGCTCGATCCGATCGGTTTCCGCATCCTCGATGAACGGCTGGCCGCGATCGCCGCCATCCAGGCCGGCTGCGAGCGGATCGCCGGCACCCCCCTGCCCTTCGCCTATACGCTCCTGGTGCACCGCACGGCCTATGTCGTCTGCCTGCTCCTGCCGATCGGCCTGATCTCGACCACGGGCTGGGCGACGCCCCTGTTCACGGCGCTGATCGCCTATACCTTCTTCGGCCTCGACGCGCTGTCGGAAGAGCTCGAGGACCCATTCGGCGTCGAGGCCAACGACCTCGCGCTGGACGGGCTCTGCCGCGTCTGCGAGATCTCCGTGTTCGAGGCGCTGGACGAAACGCCGCCGACGATGATCGCGGCCGATAAATTTTACTTCTCGTAGCCACAGGCGCCCGAGGATGACGAAGGCGTGTAGGATCGCGGCATGTTCCTCCGTCCTTGGATCGAACCCGGCAAACAGCCGGCATTCGAAACCGTCAGGAGGGAACATCCATGAGCCTTTCCGAAGCCGTGCCTGTCTCGAACGGCGCCTTGTGGACGGGGCGCGCGCTCAGCGCCGTCGTCGTGCTGTTCATGATCTTCGATGGCGTCATCAAGCTGCCGCCGCTGGATATCGTCACCCGGACGATGACCGAACTCGGCTGGCCGGCGGACGCCAATGTCGCGCGCCTGATCGGGGTTATCGGGCTGATCTCGACCGCGCTTTACGCCATCCCGCGCACCTCGGTGCTCGGCGCCATCCTGCTTACCGCCTATATGGGCGGCGCGATTTCGACCCATGTGCGGATCGGCAACCCGCTGTTCTCGCACACGCTGTTCGGCGTCTATCTCGGCATTATCCTGTGGGGCGGGCTCTATCTGCGCGATGCGAGGGTGCGCGCGTTGATTCCGTTCTCACGATAGGGGGAGAAAATGCTCACCACCATCCTCGTCGTCCTGGCCGTCGTCATCGCCGCCGTGCTCGTCTATGCCGCGACACGGCCGAACGACTTCGTCGTCTCACGCTCGGCCGGCATCAAGGCGCCGGCCGAGGCGATCTTCCCGCTGATCAACGATTTCCGGCGCTGGCCGGAATGGTCGCCCTTCGAAAAGCTCGACCCCGGGATGCAGCGCACGCTGTCCGGCGCCGACAGCGGCAGGGGCGCGGTCTATGCCTGGGAAGGCAATTCCAAGGCCGGCAAGGGCCGCATGGAGATCACAAATTCAGAGCCGTCGTCGCAGGTCGCGCTCAAGCTCGATTTCGAAAAGCCGTTCCGAGCCAACAATACGGTCGACTTCTCGATCTCGCCGTCCGGCGAGTTCACCACGGTCACCTGGGGAATGCGCGGCACAAGGCCCTTCATCGCCAAGCTGATGGGCCTGTTCATGAATTTCGACGCGCTGATCGGCAGGGATTTCGAGGCCGGGCTCGACAATCTGAGACGCCTCGCCGAGCGGTAAAAATTACGCGATTTCAAAAAGTTGCTGCCCAGCGCCACAAATCTGACCGGCACATAGCCGGCCAATCTTCATCATCGCCGGGATCAATTTAGCTGTTCGTGAGTTTAGGGCATGGCGGCGAGGACGGCGCTTGAGAGAGGAACAGCAATGAAGAAAGCAATTACCATTCTGGTGCTGACGGTGGCCCTGGGCGCCTGCTCGCAAACGGAAAAGGGCGCGGCGGTCGGCGGCCTGGGCGGCGCGGCGGTCGGCGCGGCCGTCGCCAATGACCCGGTCGAGGGCGCAGTGGTCGGCGGCGCGGTCGGCGCAGTGGCCGGCGCGCTGATCGGCCATGCCAGCGAAAGCGGCAAGTGCCGCTATCGCGACCGCTATGGCCGCGTTTACATCGCAAGATGCCCGTCGGGATATTGAGGCAGCAAGCCGGCACAGAAAAACGGCGGGCCTGGCCCCGCCGTTTTTGTAAATGAAAGCCGTGATTACTCGGCGCTGGCGGCTTCAGCCTCGGCCGGCGCCGCGGTCGCAGCGGCAGCCGCCGCAGCGGCGTCTTCCTGCGCCTTCTTCAACAGGGCGGCGCGTTCCTGCGCCTTCTTGCCGGGCAGGGCCTTGGTCGGGTTCGAGCGGGCTTCGCGCTTGGCGATGCCGGCTTCGTCGAGGAAGCGCAGCACACGGTCGGTCGGCTGGGCGCCGTGCGACAGCCAGTGCTTGACGCGGTCGGCGTCGACCTTGACGCGCTCGCCGTCCTTCGGCAGCAGCGGGTTCCAGGAACCCAGTGCCTCGATGAAACGGCCGTCGCGCGGCGAACGGGCATCGGCAACGACGACGTGGTAGTAAGGACGCTTCTTCGAGCCCGCGCGGGCCAGTCTGATCTTCAGTGCCATTCTTTATCTCCTAAAAAGCTCTGATTTCGTTTGATGTTGTGGCTTCGGCTGATGCTGTTAGCCGGCTTTGGCAGCGCCGTTGTTGGCGGCGATCTGTTCGTGATGCCGGATCACTTCACGGACGACGAAGTTCAGGAACTTCTCCGCGAAATCCGGATCGAGGTTCGCATCCTTCGCCAGCTGGCGAAGGCGGGCGATCTGCTGCTGCTCGCGCGCCGGATCGGCGGGCGGCAGGCCATGCTCGGCCTTGAGCACGCCGACCGCCTTGGTGCAGCGGAAGCGCTCGGCCAGCATATGGATGAGGGCGGCGTCGATGTTGTCGATCGAAGCGCGGTAGCCGGCCAGGATGGCGCGTGCTTCGGCCATGTCTTTCTCCTCGTTCATCGCCCCCTCACTTCTTCTTGCCGAGGCCAGGGAGCCCGCCGCCGCCCAGACCGGGAAGACCCGGAAGCTTCATACCGCCGGGCAGGCCCGGCAGTCCGCCACCGCCGGGAAGTCCACCGGGCAAGCCGCCCGGCAGGCCCTTGCCGAGACCGGCGGCCCGCGCCTGCTTCTGCAGGGCCTCGAGCTGCTTGGGATCCATCTTGGACAGATCGGGCATGCCGCCGCCCTGCATCATGCCGCCAAGGCCCATCTTCGAGGCAAGGCCGCCCATCATGCCGCGCATGAGGCCGCCCCCTTTGCCCTTGCCGCCCATCGCCTTCATCATGTCGGCCATGCCGCGATGCATCTTCAAGAGCTTGTTGATCTCGGCAGCATCGGTGCCGGAGCCAGCGGCGATGCGCTTCTTGCGCGAGTGCTTCAGGATGTCGGGGTTCGCGCGCTCGGCCTTGGTCATCGAGGAGATGATGGCGAGCTGGCGGCGGAACATCTTGTCGTCGAAGCCGGCGGCGGCGAGCTGGTCCTTCATCTTGCCCATGCCGGGCATCATGCCCATGATACCGCCCATGCCGCCCATCTTCGACATCTGCTGAAGCTGCTGGGCAAGGTCGTTCAGGTCGAACTTGCCCGACTGCATCTTCTTCGCCATCGCCGCCGCCTGCTCGGCGTCGATGGTCTCGGCGGCCTTCTCGACCAAGCTGACAATGTCGCCCATGCCGAGGATGCGGTCGGCGATGCGCTTGGGGTGGAATTCCTCCAGCCCGTCCATCTTCTCGCCGGTGCCGATGAGCTTGATCGGCTTGCCGGTGACGGCGCGCATCGAAAGCGCCGCACCACCGCGGCCGTCGCCGTCCATGCGGGTGAGCACCAGGCCGGTGATGCCGACCCGCTCGTCGAAGCTTTTCGCCAGGTTCACGGCATCCTGGCCAGTCAGCGAGTCGGCGACCAGCAGGATTTCGTGCGGGCTCGACACCTTCTTGATGTCGGCCATCTCGACCATCAGGGGCTCGTCGATATGGGTACGGCCGGCGGTGTCGAGGATGACCACGTCATGGCCGCCGAGCCTGGCGGCCTGCACGGCGCGCCTGGCGATGTCGACCGGGCTCTGGCCGGCGATGATCGGCAGGGTCGCGACCTTGGTCTGCTCGCCAAGCTGGCGCAGCTGCTCTTGCGCGGCAGGACGCCGCGTGTCGAGCGAGGCCATCAGGACCTTCTTGTTCTGCCGCTCGGTCAGCCGCTTGGCGATCTTGGCCGAGGTGGTCGTCTTCCCGGAGCCCTTGCAGGCCGACCATCATGACGACGACAGGCGCCGGCGCGTTGAGATCGATGGCGACGCCCTCGGCGCCGAGCATCTCGACCAGCTCGTCATGGACGATCTTGACGACCATCTGTCCGGGCTTGATCGACTTCAGCACCGCGGCGCCGACCGCCTTCTCGCGCACCTTGTCGGTAAAGGAGCGAACCACTTCCAGCGCGACGTCGGCCTCGAGCAGCGCGCGGCGCACCTCGCGAAGTGCCGCCGAGACATCCGCCTCGGACAGCGCGCCGCGGCCGGTCAGGCCGTTCAGGATGGAGCCAAGACGCTCCTGGAGGGATTCAAACATCTGCGGTCCTTGATCTCGGTGGGTTCGACCGAGAGGTAGTGCGTTCGCGCCGGGGCGCCAAGCAAAAGCGCAAAGCCAAAAAGCACCCGGGGGCGCATCGCGCTGCCGGGTGTTGGCCTCCGGGATCTCTTTACAGCACTCGCCTCAAAGGGGCTTCGGCGTCCTGGTCGGCTTTCGCGAAAGGGTTACTCGTCGCGGAATTCGAGGCGTCTAGAACAGGAAATCGGCCTTGGAGTCAAGGCTTGGGCCCAAACCTAGGCCAAAACGCCGCGATCGGGGGATCGCTCAGCCCAGGCTTTGCGTGCTCGTCCCGACCCGCAGCGGCGAGCGCCGGTGCAAAAGCAAAAGCATCGTCAAGAGGGTGCTGACGACGCCGATCGCGGCGATGAGCACAGCGTCCAGATTGCTCCAGCCTGGACCTTCGAGCGGCTTGGCGTTGAGCAGGGCGAAGCCATTATAGCCTTCCTGATGCGAGATCAGCAGGAAACCGGTGAGGTTGTTGCCGAGATGGGCGCCGAAACCGGCGCCCAGATTGCCGGTGACATAGACGAGCAGCGTCAGCAGCAGCGCAAAGGTGCCGATCGAGATGAAGACACTGGCATTGATGGCCAGCGTCGAGGCCGAGTTCCAGTGCAGCGACGTGAACAGCAGGCCCGGCAGCACCGCCCAGACCAGCGGGCTCCTGAAGCGACAGGCGAGGCCGCGCAGCAGATAGCCGCGAAACAGCATTTCCTCCGACGAGGTCTGCAGGAAAGCGAGCAGCACGATCGGAACAAGGAAGAGCAGCCAGGACGACAACGCGATCGGTCCGCGCGCGATCTCCGGCTGCAGCCAATAGAGCAGTACCTCCGAAAACAGCGAGGTGATCAGCACCGCGACCAGGCCCTTGAGGAAATCCGAGCCGGCGACGCGGCGGGTGACGCCGAAGAGGGCGGACAGCGGCTCGCCATGCAGGAAGCGCATCGCCACCCAGAGACCGATCCAGATGCCGGCGAAGGAGGTCAGGGCGCTCAAGATTCCGACGGGCGATGCCAGGAAATCCTGCATGTACTGTCCGGTCGACGGTCCGGGAAGGCGCCAGACGATATAGACATAGGTTCCGGCAAACAGCACGAGAGCCGTCATCGCCATCCAGAAGGCGACGACGATTTCCGTGCCGAAGAACAGGCGCGGCAAATTGGTCTTTTCGTTCGGCGAGCGGCGATAGCCCTCGAAGGCGGCATTCTCGATCGTCACGCGGCTCCCCTGCCGGAGGCTTAGGCTGAATGAAATAGGAGATCGGTAGTTACCGCGCGATTACCGCCCACGCGGGTTGCCATATGCCGAGTGAAAAACGGCCGCCATCGCTGGCGGCCGCTCTTCTCACGACGATAAAGCCCGATCAGCGCATCACATAGACGATGCGCCGCGTGCCGGGGTCGACCAGCGCTGGCTGGTTGTTCACATAGACGTAACGATACCGATAATCGGGGATCTCGCGCAGCTCGACCGTGTCGGGCAGCGTGGCGCCGGTCACCACCTCGCCTTCGAGATAGACCGGATCGACCCGGTGCGTCGTGACATAGGTGCCGACCTCGGCCGGCGGTCTGCCGATCGACTCGATGGCGTCGTCGCTCGAAACGATGGCGCCGGTGTAGCTGCCCGTGGTGTAGAGATCATCGGTCGGCGGCGCCACCACGGCGATATCGGCGTCCGCCGGGCGGCGGGTCACGACGACGCGGCTGCCGCCGAAATCGCCCGTCACATAGTCGGAATACACCCAGCCCTTGCCGCCGGCTTCGGCGATCGTGCACCATTTGCTGCCTTGGATGCAGCCATTGAGCGTGGCCGATTGGCCGGCGGCCAGCACGCCGATGACAGGATATTGCGGACCGGGACCGGCGCGAACGTTCAGATCGGTCACCGCCTGGACGGGGGTATCGGCGAAAGCGGCGCCCGAGACAGTGAGCAACGCACCGGCCAGCGCCGGAAACAAGACGCGTTTCATGGTTTTCTCTCCGTTTTCAACGCTCCCTCGGGCTTGGAAACGAGACAGAGGCTTATGCGTTCCGGCTAAAGTCCTTTTCGCCCGCTCACGAATTGTTCCCCGGTTTTTCGCCGGTCTGGTCAACAGCGCGTGAGCAGGCTTGAGCCTCTCCAGGTTCCGGACGACATTTTCCCGGGCATTTCGCCGCGGATGAAGAACGGGCAAAGGGCCGGGCGCTCGAAGCGCTTTACGCCGCAAACCGTGGAACCGGCGCCCAAGAGCCACGACAGTCCGCGTTCTCCATGCGGCAAGCACGCCACACCTGCCCCTTGATCGTCGGCAAATTGCCCTTCTTTCGCCAGTGTCGGATGCCACGTCCCCCGCGGGGGCGGTGACAACCCGGCGTTTCGCTGGCAAATTCGCAACCGGGACGTGATTCAAGGCAACCAGGAGAAGGACATGGCATTTTTTGCCAAAGGAAGGATTTTCGCGGCCGCCGCGGCGGTGGTGGCGATGCTTGGGCTGGCGACGGGGGCCGAGGCCGCTGCCAGCTGCGGCAAGACCGGCGCCGGCTTCGACGCCTGGAAGCAGGACTTCGCCGCCGAGGCCAAAGCCAACGGCGTCGGCCAAAGGGGGCTTTCGGCGCTGGCCGGGGCCACCTACGCGACAAGGACGATCGCCGCCGACCGCGCCATCCATAAGGCGTTCAGCGGCTCGGTGGAGGCGTTCATGAAACGCCGCGGCGCGTCCGCCATCATCTCGAGAGGCCGCGCGCTGAAGAAGGCGAATGCAGCGATGTTCGCCGATATCGAGCGGACCTATGGCGTGCCGCCGGGCGTGCTGCTCGCCATCTGGGGCATGGAAACCGGCTTCGGCGCCTCGATGGGCAACCAGAACACGATCTCGGCCATCCTGACCCTCGCCTATGACTGCCGCCGTCCCGACTACTTCACCCCGCATGCCATCGCGGCGCTGAAGCTCGTCGATCGCGGCGCGCTGAGCGCCTCCTCGGTCGGCGCCATGCATGGCGAGATCGGTCACACGCAGTTCCTGCCCGGAAACGTGCTGAAATACGGCGTCGGCAGCGGCAATTTGCGCGACCGCAACACGGCGCTGGCCTCCACCGCCAACTATCTCAAGGCCCATGGCTGGCAGGCCGGCGCAAGCTACGAGGCCAATATGGGCGCCATCGCCGGCTGGAACTCAGCCAGCGTCTACCAGCAGGCCATCGCCCGCATCGCCGAGGCGATCGACGCGGATTGATCGAATTTGCATTCACTGCAACAACCAGCCCGGCCAGTGCCGGGCTGTTTGTTTGTGGGAACTGGAGTTAATCCGGACCGGCCCTCTCAATAATGGGCGTAGCCGCTCAACGGGCATTTCTGGGAAATGGGGACCTGGAAGGTGCCGTCAATTCCAGTGCAATTGCGGTACTTGGTCGACCGTGGCGCTGAGGCCGGTTTCGAACTGCGCCTGGTGTCTGCTTTTGTCGGCTGGTCGCCATGCGCATAGCCACTGAACGGACATCTCTGGGAAATCGGAACCTGGAATGCACCGTCAATGCCAGTGCAGTTGCGGTACCTGGACGACTGCGGCGCTGGGGCTCGCGTGACTGCAGCTGCCCTTGGCTTGCCCTTGATCACACTCCAGATTTCCGTCGGCTGGTTGAACTGAATGGCATTTAAGTCCGAGAAGCTGATGCGTCCCGTGCGGACGCCTTCGAAGATACGCTGACAAAAAAGCGCTGGCATGCGGTCCAATGACACGCCCATAAACGACGCGAGCTGATGCTTGACCGTAAGATCCCAGACACGAGCCGAGGCAACACATTTGGCCATGTCTGGCTCTGGCGGCTTGCTGCCCGCAATGGCCACCTGACATGCGATTGGGATTACTGCTGCGGTCAGCAGCAAAATAATTCGATTCTTCAAATCCACCCCCCTGTCCCGCGAACAAAGTAGCCTACATCGCGAGCAGGTCAATAGTATGAGAGTGGTACCAATATCTCTTATATTAGCGTGCAAAAATAAAACCCGGCGTTTCCGCCGGGTCATTTGATGACAGCCGTATCGGCAAATGATCAGTGCCTGCGATTCCTCGCCGCCAGCGTCCTCAGCCTCAGGCCATTGAGCCGGATAAACCCTTCGGCGTCCTTCTGGTCGTAGGCGCCGCGGTCGTCCTCGAAGGTGACCAGCGCGTCGGAGTAAAGCGTCTTCTTCGACTTGCGGCCGGTGACTATGACATTGCCCTTGTAGAGCTTCAGCCGCACCGTGCCCTCGACGTCTTCCTGGCTCTTGTCGATCATCGCCTGCAGCATCACGCGCTCGGGCGCGAACCAGAAGCCGTTATAGATGAGCTCGGCATAGCGCGGCATGAACTCGTCCTTGAGGTGGGCCGCGCCCCGGTCGAGCGTGATCGATTCGATGGCGCGGTGGGCGGCGATCAGTATGGTGCCGCCGGGGGTCTCGTAGACGCCGCGCGACTTCATGCCGACAAAACGGTTCTCGACCAGATCGAGGCGGCCGATGCCGTTGTCGCGGCCGAGATCGTTCAGCGCCGCCAGCATGGTGGCCGGCGACAGCTTCTTGCCGTTGAGCGCGATCGGATCGCCCTTCAGGAATTCGATCTCGATCTCGGTTACCACATCAGGCGCGTCCATTGGCGAGACGGTGCGCTGATGCACGAATTCCGGCGGCTCGCTCCACGGATCCTCCAGCACCTTCCCCTCGGAAGAGGAGTGCAGAAGGTTGGCGTCGACCGAGAAGGGTGCCTCGCCGCGCTTGTCCTTCGGCACCGGGATCTGGTGCTGCTCGGCGAAGTTGAGAAGGTCGGTGCGCGACTTGAACGACCAGTCGCGCCACGGCGCGATGACCTTGATGTCCGGGTTGAGCGCGTAAGCCGACAATTCGAAGCGGACCTGGTCATTGCCCTTGCCCGTGGCGCCGTGGGCGATCGCGTCGGCGCCGGTCTCCTTGGCGATCTCGACCAGGTGCTTCGAGATCAGCGGCCGGGCGATCGAGGTGCCGAGCAAATAGGTGCCTTCATAGACGGCATTGGCGCGAAACATCGGGAAGACGAAGTCGGCGACGAATTCCTCGCGCACGTCGACGATGCGGATGTCCTTGATGCCCATCATCTCGGCTTTGCGGCGCGCCGGCTCCAGCTCGCCACCCTGGCCTAGATCGGCGGTGAAGGTGACGACCTCGGCGCCGAGCTCGGTCTGCAGCCACTTCAGGATGATAGAGGTGTCGAGGCCGCCGGAATAGGCGAGCACGACTTTCTTGACGTTCTTGGTCTTGGACATTTTTGGCGGTTCCGCGGGAAAAGAGCTTCGCGGGCGAGGTATCACGGCCTTTCCGGGCGGCGCAAGAGACGAAGCTGCGCCTCGCCATGGCACAGGCTGGGTCAGATGTTTGCTCCGGCAGGGGCTGGCGAGGGAAAAAGCGCCGCGTTATAGGCAGTGCGATCCAGTCCGAGGCGACCCCTGAGGCGACCCATGTCCTTCATTCCCGACACTTCGACGCTCATCCAGTTCGCCATCGCCACCGTCATCCTGGCGATCACGCCGGGACCGGACATGACGCTGTTTGTCTCGCGCACGCTGAGCCAGGGCCGCGCCACCGGCTTCGCCTCGATGGCCGGCGCGCTCTGCGGCACGCTGATCCACACCACGCTGGTGGTGGTCGGCATCTCGGCGCTGATCGTCGCTTCGCCGATGGCCTTCTTCGCCTTGAAGATCTTCGGCGCCGGCTATCTGGTGTTCCTGGCCTGGCAGGCGGTCGCCAAGGGCTCGGCCTTCTCGCCGGAAAAGAGAACGGGACCGCAAGTCTCCTTATTCCGCAGCTGGGCGGCCGGGCTCGGCGTCAACCTGCTCAACCCGAAGATCATCCTGTTCTTCATGACCTTCCTGCCGCAATTCGTCTCCGCTCATGATCCGAACGCCTCGGCGAAACTGTTCTTTCTCGGCATGATGTTCATCGTGCTGTCGATCCCGGTGACGGCGCCGATGGTGCTGGCGGCGGAAAAGTTCTCGGCGGCGATGAAGGCAAGCCCGCGCGTCACGCGCGTGGTCGATTATCTGTTCGGCGGCGTGTTCTCGGCTTTCGCGCTGAAGATCCTGACCGCGCAGGCGAGATAGGCTCGCGCGGAGATCAGGATTCCAGATCGGGTAGCGCCTCGCGGCGCCAGCTTCCGGCCAAGCGGCCGGCGGAGAGCCAATAGAAGATGCCGCCGACCATGCCGCAGCCGATCACGGCCAATCTGGCGTTGGTCGCGGTGACATCGAAATTGGCGTCGCCCACACTATGGACGAAGCCGAGGAAGACGACGGCGATGACGGCGCCGCCCAGCGCGTAGAACAGCCAGTCGCGCCGGCCGAGCACTTCGGCGATCAAAATGACGACCGCCGCCGGCATGAACGCAAAATAGGCGACGAACAGCGCCACGAAAGGCACCGAGAAATAAAGCGAGGCGGTCGCGGTCGGCTCGGGATCGGCGGGCGTGTAGCCGAGATGCGCCAGGACCAAGATGTTGAGGAAGGCGCTCGCCGCCAGCGAGGCGACGACATAACCGACCAGGATGACGGCGAAGCGGACCAGATACGCGATGATGCGCCTCACGCCTCGCCGTGCCCCGCGATCATCATCGCTTCCAGCGCCAGGCGATCCACCTTGCGCATGCGTTCCGATTCCGATTTGAGCTGGCCGCAGGCGGCGAGGATGTCGCGGCCGCGCGGCGTGCGGATAGGCGAGGCGTAGCCGGCGTTGTTTATGTAGTCGGCAAACTTCTCGATCGTCTCCCAGTCCGAGCACTGGTAGTTGGTGCCGGGCCACGGGTTGAACGGGATCAAATTGATCTTGGCCGGAATGCCCTTCAAGAGCTTGACCAGCGCCTTGGCGTCTTCCAAGGAATCGTTGACGTCCTTCAGCATCACATATTCGAAGGTGATGCGCTTGGCGTTGGAGAGGCCCGGATAGGCCTTGCAGGCGGCGATCAGCTCCTTCAGCGGGAACTTCTTGTTGATCGGCACCAGCAGGTCGCGCAGATCGTCATTGGTGGCATGCAGCGAGATCGCCAGCATGACGCCGATCTCCTCGCCGGTGCGGGCGATCTCCGGCACCACGCCCGAGGTCGACAGCGTGATGCGGCGCTTCGACAGGGAAAGTCCGTCGCCGTCGGAAGCGATCAGCAGCGCCTTCTTCACCGCCTCGAAATTATAGAGCGGCTCGCCCATGCCCATCATGACGATGTTGGAAACCTTGCGGCCCTCGGCCGGCACGATGGCGCCGTCCGGCGTGTCGCGGTCGGGGAAATCGCCCAGCCGGTCGCGCGCGGTGAGCAGCTGCGCCAGGATCTCTTCCGTCGTCAGATTGCGCACCAGCTTCTGCGTACCGGTGTGGCAGAAGGAGCAGGTCAGCGTGCAGCCGACCTGCGAGGAGATGCAGAGCGTGCCGCGGCCTTCCTCAGGAATGTAGACGGTCTCGATCTCGACGGGACGGCCGGCGCCGCGCGGCGGAAAGCGGAACAGCCATTTGCGCGTGCCATCGGAGGAGATCTGCTCCTCGACGATCTCCGGCCGCGCGACGGTGAAATGCTTGTCGAGCGCGGCGCGCAATTCCTTGGAGATGTTGAACATATGCGCGAAATCGGAGACACCGCGCACATACATCCAATGCCAGAGCTGCTGGGCGCGCATCCTGGCCTGGCGCTCCGGCACGATGCCGGCGCCGACCAGAGCCTCGCCGAGCTCGGCACGGGTCAGGCCGATCAGCGACGGCTTCTCGGCCGGTGCTGCGCGGCGCAAGGCGTCACGGGCGCCTTCGGCGGTAAGATCAAGCGAAACGGTCATGGTGGCGCCAATATAAGCGATTTGCGGCCGATTTCAGCATCGGCCCGCATGGGAAGCGCGGCGCATAGCACAGCTCGGCGCCGGAGTCATGCGCCGGCCTTCCTTCTCACACAAGGGAGAAGGGGAGCTGCCACTGGCAACGAGTATCCGTTCGCCGGCGATGGCCGCTGACCTGCTGGCCGTCTTCCGGATGCAGGAAAAAGAAACCTGGAATGGGAAGCAGCGGGATGACTGCCGTCAGCAGGAACGCCCAATGGAACTGACCCGCCGTCGGCGCATGGACCTCACCGGAGACGAGGCCCAGCACCATGGCGGCGATCGAGACGCCGAGCGAGACGCTGAGTTGCTGCAGGACGCCGCCCAGGCTGGTGGCGCGGCTGAGCTTCTCGGCCGGCAGGTCGGCATAAGAGAGCGTGTTGGACGACATGAATTGCGCCGAACGGACGATGCCGAAGAAAAAGACGTAGCAGCCAATCAGCCAATGCGGGGTGTCGGCATCGAGCAGGGCAAAGCCCGCCACGGCAACCGAGCCGACCACCGCACTGCCGCTCAGCACGGCCTTGAAGCCGAAGCGCCGCAGGAAGAACGACAGCAGCGGCCGCATCAGAAGCGCGCCGAAGCTGCCGACGAAGGTCAGCGAGCCGGACGTGACCGGGCTCATGCCGAAGCCCACCTGCAGCATCAGCGGCAACAGGAACGGCGCGCCGTTGAGGCCGATGCGGCACAGCCCCCCGGCCAGCGTGCCGACCCAGAAGGAGCGAAAGCGGAACAGCGTGAGATCGACCGCCGGTGCTTCGACGCGGCGCGCATAGCGGCCGAAGGCGAAGAGCAGCAGGACCGATGCGGCCAAGACCAGCACGGTCGCCAGCGGCGAAATGACTGGCCTGCCGATATTCTCCAGGCCGAACTGCAGGAGTGCTGCGCCGGCGCCCACCATGAGGAAGCCGGCGAAGTCGAAAGGCTGAAGCTCCCCGCCATGGAAATCGTCGACGAAGCGCAGGGCGGCGAAAATGCCGATGAGGCCGAACGGCACGTTGACGTAGAAGATCCAGCGCCAGGAGGCATAGGTGGTCAAGAGGCCGCCGAGCAGCGGCCCGATGACGGGACCGATGATCGCCGGCAAGGTCATGTACGTCATGGCGGTGATCAGCCCGCTGCGCGGAAAGGAGCGCAGCAGGATCAGCCGCCCGACCGGCGTCATCATGGCGCCGCCCAGCCCCTGCAGCGCGCGCATGGCAAGCAACATGCCGATGCTGCCCGCCACGCCGCACAGGACCGAGCCGAGGGTAAAGGTGAAGAGCGCCAGCGCGAAGATCTTGCGGGCGCCGAACCGGTCGGCGAACCAGCCGCTGACCGGAATGAACACGGCCAAGGTCAGGATGTAAGTGGTGATCGCCAAATTGAGGCGGACCGGGGTCGTGTCGAGGCTTTGCGCGATTGCCGGGATAGCGGTGGTGAGGATGGTGGAATCGAGCTGTTCCATCAGGAAGGCGATGGCGACGATTGCCGGGATGATCAGCTTGAGACGCGGGTCGCGTTCTGTCGCAAAGAGTTGCTGTTCCAATTGTCCGCCAGTTCCGTCGCGCAGGAAGCGGTGGTCCGCTGCGAGCCATCCGCCCTCAAGCCGGCGTCGGCGTCATGCGGCTCAGCCGGCCCACCGCACCGGACTGCTTTATGTCCCGGCCGATGCGAAGCGGTAGCTATTTCGACTGGCACAGAGGTCAACAAATTTTGACCCTGCCCTGCGGCGGAACGCGACCGGCTGCCGCCATCTTCGGCTGAAACTCGATCACATATTCGTGTTGGCGTAACCAATCGAAGCGCATCCACGAACCGGAAGAGGGCGACCATGCCCCTCAACAATGGGAGTTTTCAGATGCACTCGATCAAGCTCGCACTCATTGCCGGCCTCGCCGGTCTTTGCGCCTCGCAAGCCTTTGCCGAAGATACGATGGGCGCCATGACGATGATGAAGGGCGGGCAAGTCACCGCAATCATGCCGGACGGCCACATGGGCACCATGATGCCGGACGCCAAGATGAGCGCCGAAATGATGAAGATGGCGAAGCCGATCAAGCATTGCATGATGATAATCACCGATGCCAAAGGCAAACCTACATGATCGATACGTCGACCAAGAAGGCCCAGGCCGAATGTGAGAAAATGGCGATGTGACCTCGCCGAGCCTGCGTGAGGACCTTCCCGCCGGCCGGTATGCCGGCGGGGAGTTCGCCATCCGGCCGCATGTCCTTGAGCAGCGTTCCTCGACTTTGCTGGCATAGCGCCCGCCCTGCCCTCGCGGGCTTGATCGGCCAGGCAAGTGTGCTAGGGCGGGCAACCATTGCGAGGGCGGTCATGGCCGGCATATCCCGAAAATACCGTATGCTGCGGCGTTCACGCGCCATGTGGGTGTCGCGGCGCGTCTGGCAGCCGCGTCTCGTCTTCTGGGCCGGCGCCATCTCGATCGGCCTGATCAGCGTCCTGTTCGCCCTGCTCGCCGACCGGGCGCAGGCCCTGTTCCATGTCATGACCGGTGGTGACGACGGCTGGCGCTTCTATTTGCCCCTGATCGTGACGCCGCTCGGGTTCGTGCTTTGCGCCTGGCTGGCGCATGCCTTCTTCCCGGGATCGCAAGGCAGCGGCATTCCGCAGGCGATCGCGGCGCGGCATCTGCGCGACGAGGACGACCGCAGCCGCATCCTGTCGCTCAGGCTGGTGGTGGGCAAGATCGCGCTCACCGTCGTCGGCCTCGCCTGCGGCGCCTCGATCGGCCGCGAGGGCCCGACGGTGCAGGTCGGCGCCTCGGTGATGCTGCAGGCGGCGCGCTGGGGCGGCATGGCGCAGGCGCGCGGGCTGATCCTGGCCGGTTCCGCCGCCGGCATCGCCGCCGCCTTCAACACGCCGCTCGCGGGCATCGTCTTCGCCATCGAGGAAATGGGCCGCGCCTATGAGGCGCGCACCAACGGGCTGGTGCTGACGGCGGTGATCCTGGCCGGCCTCGCCTCGCTCGGATTGCTCGGCAACTACACCTATTTCGGTATCGCCAAGGATACGGTCGCCTTCGCCGCCGACTGGCCGCTGGTGCTCGCCTGCGGCATCATCGGCGGCGGTGTCGGCGCGCTGTTCTCGCTCTCGGCGCTGAAGGTCATGCGCCGCATCCGACGCTGGAACGCGCTGCAGCCGCTGCCGCGCGCGCTGGTCGTGGCGGCCATCTGCGGGCTTGCCGTGGCGGTGATCGGCGTCGCGTCCGGCGGGCTGACATTCGGCACCGGCTATGTGCAGGCGCGCGGCGCGATCGAAGGCACGCCGCTGCCGGCCTTTTTCTTCGTCGAGAAATTCGCAGCCGGCCTCTTGTCGATGGTGTCGGGCATTCCGGGCGGCCTGTTCGCGCCGTCGCTGGCGGTGGGCGCCGGCCTGGGCAGCACGCTCGGCCTTGTCTTCGGCACGGCCACGGGGACCGCGGCGCTGCTGGGCATGGCCGGCTATTTCGCCGGCGTCGTGCAGGCGCCGATGACAGCTTTCGTCATCATCCTCGAAATGACCGGCAACCACGACAATGTGATCGCGCTGATGTGCGCGGCGATGCTGGGCTACGGCACGGCGAGGCTGATTTCCAACGAGCCGCTCTATCATGCGCTGTCGCGCGTCTTCATCGCCGAGGCGATCCGGCGACGCAGGGCTGAGACGAGCGAGGCGGTCAGGGCGTAGAGATCGCCGTTGCGAAGCCGTATGACCGTTATGCGGGTGGTGAAGGGAATTCAAACGGTCCGACGCCGAAGCCGATCCGCGGCCCGTCCACGATCCACAGATCGGCGGCGAAGGGCTTCAGGACATTGATCGGCTCATAGAGATCGAGAGCGGATTTGTCTGCGGAGGATTGCTGGGGCATGGCTACTCGCCGATAACTCGAAGCGCGATCCGGTCGGCCGAAACGGCCCGGCGCCTCCGAGGCATATGGCGCGCCTTCGCCAGGCGGGAAGCGCACGGCTCCGCCAGCCACCGCGATGGACGACAGCGCCGTTTCGGTGCCGGGTCGAACGCCATGGACGCGCATCGCAATCGCCTGGTTTTAATGGGATATTGGCCCCGGGGCCGGAGTCGGTTTGTTTCCTCTTTTGCGAAAACGGCCCGGCAACCCCAAGCCGAGATGCCGGGCCGTTGGGGAGCGCCCGCGCGCAGCGCTTCCCGGGTCACCTTCGCGGATCATTTGGGGGGCCGGCGAGCTGCGGCAGCGTCTCGTTCGCGCAAGCGATCAGCGGGACGGTCGAAGCCCGCAGCCGCGCTTGCGACAGCCACAATTGGCGGTGCTCCCGTGACAGGCACTTCATTGCGGTGCGAGCCGCCGAGGTGATCTCGAATGCCCCGCAGGCGGCACACTGGAATTCCACCTTGCGGGCCGTGACCTCGGCTTCCAGGGACATTCCGGCGCAAACCGGGCAGGTGGACGGATAATATCTCCTTTCGAACGACAGGAGGTTCATCGCGTGACCCCATCCGACAGCATGCGGCGTGTCTTGAACTCCAGCATCGGGCGCATTCTTTTCCCTTCCGCAACAGCAGCCGCGATCAACCTGTTATCTTCGGCGCAACGCTCCGGCGCGTGGCGACCTCGATCTGCTTCGCTTCCACCTCGAGCCGATCCGGTGCGGCCGACCCCATCAGCGCGTAGGCCGTGCCCCCGGACTGCCAATAAACCGTCGGCACGCGGCCGTCGGTGGCCGGCGTCGGGGGAACGGCGTCCTCGCCGTTCATCGGCGCGGCGACAAGCGTGATGCGCCCGACGCTCGGCGTGTCGGCCGTGACGACCAGGCTCTGCTGTCCGTTCCAGGGCTGCACCTGGACATCCTTGACGGCCCATGACGGAGGCAGCGTCGGCATGCTGACATTGACGGCGCCAACCAGCCGCTGGATCTTGTCCTGCTTGAGCTCGATGCCCTTTTCGGGACCCGCATTGAGCTGCGCGACGCGCAGCGCATCCCGCGCCGCCAGGATGAAGGTTTGATCCGCCGTCTTGCCGCCCTGGCGAAGCGGCACGGTCAGCGAGTTGGCCGACCATCCGATCGCGACCAGCGCGACGGCGGCGACCTGAAGCCTGAGCATGGCGAACATCCGCCTGCGGCGAAGCGCCTGTTCCAGCTGTCTCGCCTTTTCGACGGTCGCGCCGGGCGGGAACAGCCGCCGCGGTTGGGAATCGCGCAGCGCATCCATGCGCTGCGCATGGGCAAACACCGTCGCCGCCAGTTCGGGCTCGCGGGCAAGCCGGGCTTGCAGCTCGGACCGCTGCGACGGCGACAGCTCGCCATCCAGCAAACGGCCGATATCCTGTTCGGAAACGCGATTATCGGACCACATCACGCGCCCTCCAATGATCTTCAAATGACGGGCAGCTTCGCTGTCCATATTTTCCATATTGTTCTTCAAGGCCGTGCGAGCCCGGCTGAGGCGGGACATCACGGTTCCCGTCGGCACGCCCAGCAGTTCGGCCGCCTCGGCATAGGTGAAGCCCAGCACGCCGACGAGATGGAGTATTTCGGCCTGGTCGGTCGGCATCCGGGCAAGCGCCCTGCCTACGTTGGAGAGTTCGGCGCTGTGCTCCTGCGGCGGCGGCGAAGCCGCATCCGACATGCCGACGATGGACGCAAGGCGCCGCCTGTCGGCAGCGGCCCGGCTGGTGCTTGTGAAGAAGGTGTTGCGGACAATCCTGAGCAGCCAGGGCAGCAGCGGCCTGGAGCGGTCGTAGCTGCCGGCCATCGACAGCGCACGGGCGAGAGCTTCCTGCACCAAGTCATCGGCGTCGGAATCATTGCCGGTGAGCACCCTGCCGTAACGCCACAGATCCTCCAGATGCGGTATGACGTCGAATTTTGCTTTCATCCCATCTCATACCGCCCGTCTCGTGTTGCCGGTTTCAAGCTGGATTGGCGCGAGCCGGGCCTACCTTACCGCCCTGCCCAGCCGAAGCCGGCACGAAAGCGGCTCAGCGGTCAGGGACAGGGACAGGCAACCGCTGGGCCGGATGGGAGCGTGCTTCCTCCCGACTGCAAGCCCTGAAAAAACGCCAGCGCTTGCCGCTCCCTGTTTTCGACGCGCCTATGTACGCGGCCACACATTTCAAAGAGCGTTCTCCCTCTTTTGTGCCATCTACCGGTCCCGGCCGGAAACTATTCCGTCCTAGCGTCAAATTTTTCCGGAAGCATGGCTGCAGGCGGTTCCAGGCGAGAAGACGCCCGCGCAACATGGCCGACGCCGCCCGGCCGGGAGAACGGGCGCGGGCGCAAGGCAAGCCGAATGCCAAAGGCCGGACCCATGGCCCGGCCTTTCTTCAAATCAGCCGTTCGTTTGCCTGTAGCGGCTCTGGCCTATTTGCACTTGGCGATCGAAGCCAGCGCCGCCGAGATGCCCTTCAGCGAGAAGACGTAGGAGGTGGGATTGCCGCGGCCGGACTTCGCCTGCACCTTCATGTCGGAGCCGGTCTTCATGGCGGCGATCAGCACCGGCTCCTCGGCGGCATTCTCGACCCAGGCCGACTTGCCGCGGGTGAACATCGAGAAAGTCTTCTTGTCGATCGTGACGGTGGCCTTCGAGCCTTCCTGGAAATTGTAGCCGGCGATGAACTGCGGCTCGTAGGAGACCTGCTGTCCCGGACGCTGACTGACGAAGAAGAACATGTCGCCATGGTCGAGCGTCGCGGGCTGCTTGTCGGTGGGCACGGTCAGCACATAGCAGACCTTGCCGGCGGCCGACTGATAGCTGTAGGTGCCCCAGGCATTGTGCTGGCCGATCTTGGTCGCCTGCTGCGCCAACACCGGCACGGCCGAGGCCACCAGGACCAGGCTGGAAACTATAGCAATCAATCCGCGCATCGTTCTTCCCGTATTCCAAATGGTGCGGAGGCGGGCCGCGTGGCGTCCTGCCGTCGCTTCATTTTGATTTAATCAGGGTTACCAAACGGTGAATTGTCCTCGAAGAAAGGAACTCACCCCCGGAAACCGCCACCATCCGCGCTGCCGCCTGTGGTTGTCAGCGCGTTGTCCCGGCGCGGAGTTGGAGGCCACGAAAACGGCAAGAGTTTGTCTTTTCGCACCCGCTGATTTGCGGGCCTGAAACGCGGCGCCGTCAGCTCTTGTCGGCCAGCGCGTCCCTGGCGGCCTGCCTGTGGGCCGGCGTGATATGGGCGCTGACGGCGGTGATCGCGGCGGTCAGCACGGCGAGGTCGTCGGTGTAGCCGAGGCCGACGACGAAATCGGGAATGAAATCGAACGGCAGGACGAAATAGCCGAGCGCGCCGAGCAGGGTGGCCTTGGCGCGCAGCGGCGTGTCCTTGTCCATGGCGCAGTAATAGGCGGCGACAACCTCATCCATGAACGGAATCTGCCGCGCCGCCTTCTTGGCGGTGCGCCAGAATTTCTCACGTATCTCGCCTTCGCCGGCGAGCTTGTCGCCGAAGCCGAAGAAATCGAAACCGGTACCTTGCGTCATCAGTCGCTCCCTGGCGGCCGCGTGCATTGATGCCGCGGCCCGCCGGGGCGAAATGTGGTGAAAGCGGGGGGCTGCTGCAAGAGTTTGGGGAGTCAATCGCCTGGAAATTGGAAACGTATGCTGGCGTGGGGGAAGCTGAGTTGGCAATCGCCTACGTTGGAGATTGGCCGGAACGTCCTTCCCATCGTCATTCTATGGCGGCGCAAGGAGCGAAGCGACGCGCGCAGACCATATAATCCATGCCGTTACGCTGAGGCGTCGCCACAGTGCAGAGTTCTGCTCCGCTGCAATCCTCGACCACGGTCATGGAATGGATCCTCGGGTCTGCGCTCCGCTTCGCGTCGTTCCGCCCGTGGATGACAAAGTTCGCGAACGTTCGCCACGGTCTGCACCGCTGCGGCGCTCATCGGTCACGGCATGGAGTCCAGGGTCTGCGCGCGTCGCTTCGCTCCTTGCTCGGCCCTGGAATGACGAACTCGGACGACCGCCCCCACAACGACGTGGCTTGTGCTACCCGAAATACCGGTTCATCCGCTTGGCCAGCTCGATGTCCAGCGCCGTCACGCCGCCGGCGTCATGGGTGTTCAGCGTCACGTCGACGGTCTTGTAGACATTCGACCAATCAGGGTGGTGGTCCATCTTCTCGGCGGCCAGCGCCACGCGGGTCATGAAGGCGAAGGCCTCGGAGAAGTTCTTGAAGACGAAGCTGCGCTTGATCGAAGCGCCGTCGGCGGCGAGCGACCAGCCTTCGAGTTCGGCGACCGCCGCCGTGATCGCTTCCTTGCTGAGTTTTTCTCTGGTCATGTCGGGCTCCCGTGCTATTCGAAAATCGAACCAACCATAGCGCCGGATCGATGAGCGCAAAGCCCATAAAATCCATTCTGTTCGTCTGCCTCGGCAACATCTGTCGCTCGCCGCTGGCCGAGGGCGTGTTTCGCGCGATGCTCGCCGGGCACGGCAAAGACCTTGCGATCGATTCGGCCGGGACCGGTGGCTGGCATGCCGGCCAAGAGCCGGACCGGCGCTCGATCGCGGTGGCGGCAAAGCACGGTGTCGACATTTCAGGACAGAGGGCGCGCAAGGTGCTGCCGGAGGATTTTTCGTGCTTCGACCTGATCCTCGGCATGGACCGGGCGAATGTGCGCGACCTCAAGGCGTTGGCGCCGCCTGGCATGCACGACCGGATCCATCTCTATCTGGATTTCGCGACGGGGAAGGCCGTGGACGTGCCGGACCCCTATTATGATAGCGCCGAGGCCTTCGCCTCGGTCTACCGCATGATCCGCGAGGCGTCGGAAGCGCTGGCGAAGCGGCTCGAGGCCAGCGTTTCGCCGACCAGCGGCCAGGCCTCCTCGACGATGTAGGGGCCGCCGCCGACCGAATCGCGCGACGACATCAGGACGAAGCGGCCGACGCGGAAGGGGAGCGCGGCGAAATTGCCGCGCGCCGAAAGATATTGCGCGACATCGAGCGGGCTCGCATTGCGCAGGCGCGCCAGCGTCACATGCGGCGAGAACTTGCGCGGATCGGCCGGCAGGCCGAGCCGCTGGCAGATGCGGTCGATCTCGCCCTGCAGCGCCGTCAGGTCCGGCGAGGCGGACACGCCGGCCCACACCGCATGCGGCTTCTTGCCGCCGAAGGCGCCGACGCCGGAGAGCGTCATCTGGAACGAAGGGCGGTTAACTCTGTCGAGGGCATTGGCGATCTCGTCGGCGATATGGCCCTCGACATCGCCGATGAAGCGCAGCGTCAGATGGTAGTTTTCGACATCGATCCAGCGCGCTCCGGGCAGCCCGCCCCGGAGCAAGGACAAGGAGAGAGCGGCGTCACGCGGAATTTCGAGGGCGGTGAAAAGACGTGGCATGTGAAGCCTCCTGTCCTCGAATCGAAACTCTCGGCCCTAGCGAATCATCGATATCAGCGCGGGGCAAGCGGTTTGTTGTCCACAGGGTTTCCCCATCGGAAAGCGTTGTGTCCCAGACTCATGACGGTCCTCCATTCTCGGCGATCGCCTTTTCGACCGCGGGAAGGATGCGCTCGACCATAACATCGACCCCCTTGGAATTGGGATGCAGGCCGTCTTCCAGCTGGAGGTCGGGATGGCCGGCGACGCCGTCGAGAAAGAACGGATAGAGCGGGACGCCGTATTTTTCGGCAAGCCGCGGATAGATGGCGTCGAAGGCCTTCTGATAGTCGGCGCCGAGGTTGGGCGCGGCCCGCATGCCGGCGAGAAGCACCGGAATGTTGCGTTGCTTCAGCTTGCCGAGCATGGCGTCGAGGTTCCTCTCGGCGATCTCGGGCGAAAGGCCGCGCAGCATGTCGTTGGCGCCGAGCTCGAGGATCACCAGCTTGGTGCCATCCGGCACCGACCAGTCGAGCCGCGCCAACCCGCCGCTCGACGTGTCGCCCGATACGCCGGCATTGGCGACGGCGACATCGAGGCCCTTCGCCTTCAGTGCCGCCTGCAGCCTGTCGGTGAAACCCTGGCCAGGGCCAAGGCTGAAGCCCGCCATCAGGCTGTCGCCGAAGCCGACGATGGTGAAGGTGGCGGCGCGCGCCGGCGGAATGGCGCCGCAAAGGGCGAGGAAAAGGATGAGGGCTGCGGCAAAACGGTGTTTGAATGCCATGCGGCGAGCCCCATATGACCGAAACAACCCAGGAAAGGAGACTACGGGCCGTCTCCTTTTTTCACATATAGGGCACTTTCATTGTGACAGAAGCCGTCATCGTGCTGAGGGACGTATCGCTGACGCTCGGCGAGGGCGCGTCCTCCGTCCATGTGCTGAGGGGTGTGAGCCTCGACGTGGCTGCCGGGCAAGCCACCGGCATCGTTGGCCCTTCGGGCTCCGGCAAATCCACCCTGCTTATGGTTCTTGCGGGCCTGGAAAGGGTGGATTCGGGCACGGTCCGGATCGCCGGCGAGCTGATCAACGAAAAAAGCGAGGATCAGATTGCTTCCTTTCGAGGGCGAAACATCGGCATCGTATTCCAGTCCTTCCATCTCATCCCGAACATGACGGCGCTGGAGAATGTCGCGGTGCCGCTCGAGCTTGCCGGCCATTCCGATCCGTTCGGGGTGGCCGCGCGGGAACTCGCGGCGGTCGGCCTGAGCGACCGCGTGACGCATTATCCGGGGGAGCTTTCCGGCGGCGAGCAGCAGCGCGTGGCGATCGCGCGGGCGCTGGCGCCGTCGCCACGCATCCTCATCGCCGACGAGCCGACCGGCAATCTCGACCAAGCGACCGGAAAGCAGATCGCCGACCTTCTCTTCGCCAAGGCGGCGGAACGCGGCATGACGCTGGTGCTGGTCACGCATGATCCGGTGCTCGCCGGGCGTTGCGCGCGCCAGGTCTCGATGCGGTCGGGGCGGATCGAGGATGCTGCCCAGTTCAAGGTAACGGCGTAATCGCATGGCGGAGACCCCCTCATCCGGCCCTTCGGGCCACCTTCTCCCCGAGGGGAGAAGAGATCGCCGAGGCCGGCACCTCCCTCTTCTCCCCACCGGGGAGAAGGTGGCCGCGCAGCGGCCGAATGAGGGGGCCTGGCTCCGGACATTGAAGCTCGCCATCCGCTTCTCGCTGCGCGAGATGCGCGGCGGCCTGTCCGGCTTCATGATCTTCCTTGCCTGCATCGCGCTGGGCGTGGCGGCGATCGGCGGCGTCAATTCGGTGGCGCAGGCGATCTCGGCCGGCGTCGCCGATCAGGGCCAGACGCTGCTCGGCGGGGATTTGCGCTTCCAGATCAACCAGCGCAGCGCTTCCGACGCCGAGCTCGGCTTCATCCGGAGCCTCGGCGCGGTTTCGCAGACTTCCGGCATGCGCTCGATGGCGCGGCTGGAGGACGGGTCCGATCAGGCGCTGGTGGAGGCCAAGGCCGTGGACGACGCCTATCCGCTCTACGGCGCGCTGGAGACCGATCCGGCGCTGCCGAAAGACCAATTGTTCGGCGAAAGGTCCGGCGTGTTCGGCGCCGCCGCGCCCGATCTTTTGTTCGACCGGCTCAATCTTCACATCGGCGACAGGCTGAAGCTCGGCAGCGCGACGTTCGAACTGCGGGCCAGGCTGGTCAGCGAGCCGGACGCGGTGTCGGACGGCTTCGGCTTCGCGCCAAGACTGATGATTTCGCGCGAGGGCCTTGCCGCCTCCGGCCTGGTGCAGCCAGGCAGCCTGGTCGAGAACGCCTATAAGGTGCGGCTGCCCGGCGGGACTTCCGAGGCGCGGATCAAGCAGATCCAGGCCGAGGCGGCGAAGGATTTCCCGCAGGCCGGCTGGTCGATCCGCACGCGCAGCAACGCCGCGCCGGCGCTTTCCGCCAATATCGAGCGCTTCTCGCAGTTCCTGACGCTGGTCGGGCTGACGGCGCTGGTGGTCGGCGGCATCGGCGTGGCGAATGCGGTGCGCGCCTATCTCGACGGCAAGCGCGGCGTCATCGCCACCTTCAAGAGCCTGGGCGCCTCGGGCGGCTTCGTCTTCACCGTCTATCTCGTGCAGATCCTGTTGATCGCCGGCCTCGGCATCGTGCTCGGGCTCGTCCTGGGCGCCGCGATGCCCTTCGCGGCGAGCGCGCTTCTGCAATCGGTCATCCCGGTGCCGGCGCAAGGCGGCTTTTACGCGAGCGCGCTCGCCATGGCGGCGCTCTTCGGCCTGCTGGTGACGCTGGCCTTCGCGCTCTTGCCGCTCGGCCGCGCGCGCGACGTGCCGGCGACCGCGCTGTTCCGCGAAATGGGTTTCGAAAGCCGCGGCCTGCCGCGTCTGCCCTATACGGGTGCCGCGCTGGCGATCGTCGTCGCGCTGGCGGCGCTGGCGATCTTCTCGGCCAATGACTACCGCATCGCCTCGATCTTCGTCGGCGCCACGGTCTTTGCCTTCCTGGTGCTGCGGGTGGTGGCGGTGCTGGTGCAATGGGCGGCAAAAAAGAGCCCGCGCGTGCGTTCCGTTTCACTACGGCTGGCGCTGGGCAACATTCATCGTCCGGGTGCGCTGACGCCCTCGGTGGTGCTGTCGCTCGGCCTCGGGCTGACGCTGCTGGTGACGCTGGCCCTGATCGACGGCAATCTCAGGCGACAGATCTCCGGCAGCCTGCCGGAGCGGGCGCCGAACTTCTTCTTCGTCGACATCCAGAGCAGGGATGTCGATGCCTTCGCCAGCCTTGTCGGCAAGGAGTCGCCGCGGGGAACGCTGGTCAAGGTGCCGATGCTGCGCGGCCGCATCATGGCGCTCAACGGCGTCGACGTCGACAAGGTGAAGACCCCGGCCGACGGCGCCTGGGTGCTGCGCGGCGACCGCGGCCTGACCTATGACGCCAAGCAGCCGGAGAACGCGACGCTGACCGAAGGCGCGTGGTGGCCGCAGGACTATTCCGGCGAGCCGCTGGTGTCGTTCTCGGCCGAAGAGGGCAAGGCGATTGGGCTGAAGCTCGGCGACACCGTGACCGTCAACGTGCTCGGCCGCAACGTCACGGCGAAGATCGCCAGTTTCCGCCAGGTTGAGTGGGAGACGATGGGCATCAACTTCGTCATGGTGTTCTCGCCCAACACCTTTGCCGGGGCGCCGCATGGCTGGCTGGCGACGCTGACCGACAAGGGCGCTACCACGGCCGACGACGCAAGGCTGCTCAATGCCGTCACCCGCGCCTTTCCGGCGGTGACGACGGTGCGCGTCAAGGACGCGCTCGACATCGTCAACCGGCTGGTGGCGCAACTGGGCACCGCGATCCGCGCCGCCGCCGGCGTGGCGCTGATCGCCTCGGTGCTGGTGCTCTCCGGCGCTTTGGCCGCCGGCAACCAGGCGCGCATTCACGACGCGGTGGTGCTGAAGACGCTCGGCGCGACGCGCAAGACGCTGATTGCCGCCTTCTCGCTGGAGTATGTGCTGATCGGCCTTGCGACCGCGCTGTTCGCGCTTGCGGCCGGCGGCATCGCCGCCTGGTTCGTGGTCGCGCATATCATGACGCTGCCGTCGCATTTCATGCCGGAAGTGGCGGTGGCGACGATACTGGTCTCGCTGACGGTCACCGTCGGCATCGGCCTTGCCGGCACCTGGCGTGTGCTCGGCCACAAGGCGGCGCCGGTGCTGCGGAACCTCTGATGCGCAGCTCCTGACTGGGGCCTCCGGCGGCCTTTCCGGTTAAATCTTCGTAAGAATGGCGGCTGGAAGGCCTGAAAACCGGGCTTTTGCCTTCTCACAAAGCGTTACCGCTCGTTACCGTCTTGTTCTTGACGTCGAGAACGCTCATATTTTGCGCAGGCATGCTGGAGCTCCGCCAGCGGCGCCTGGTCCCAGAAAGACCTGTCACCGGACGGGGCAGAAGCAACAGAGGATTTCCAATGGCTGATCCCATTCGCAACTACCAGACGGGCGCCGTCCCCGGCGCACGCGTCGATATCGATCAGGGCCTGCGCGCCTATATGATCAAAGTCTATAACCTCATGGGGCTTGGCCTGCTCATTACCGGCCTTGCCGCCTGGGGTGCCTTCCACCTCGCCGTCACGGGCGACGGCCAGCTGACCGCCTTCGGCCAGCTCATCTATGCAAGCGCGTTCCGCTGGGTCGTCATCCTGGCGCCGCTTGCGGCCGTGATGTTCCTGTCCTTCAGGATCCAGTCGATGAGCGTGGCGGCGGCGCAGACCACGTTCTGGGTCTATGCCGGCCTTGTCGGCCTGTCGCTGTCGACGATCTTCCTCGTCTACACCGGCACCAGCATCACCCAGACCTTCTTCGCTACGGCCGCGGCCTTCGGCGGTCTGTCGCTCTACGGCTACACGACCCGACGCGACCTGTCGGCGTTCGGCTCGTTCCTGGTCATGGGCGTGATCGGCCTGCTGATCGCGATGCTGATCAACATCTTCTTGCAGTCGTCGGCGCTGGCCTTCGCCATCTCGGCGATCGGCGTGCTGGTCTTCGCGGGCTTGACCGCCTACGACACGCAGCGCATCAAGGAGATGTATTTCGAGGGCGACGTCGCCGATGTTGCCGGCCGCAAGGCGATCATGGGCGCGCTGCAGCTCTATCTCGACTTCATCAACCTGTTCATGTTCCTGCTGCAGTTCATGGGCGATCGCCGCTAAAGGCGTTGCCCGGTCCCGCTGGACCATAGAGTTGCGAAGGGCGGCCCAACGGCCGCCCTTTTCTTTTTTGCATCGCTCTGCTGTTATCGAGGCAGGAAAGTGAATTGCATAAATTATGAGCACTGTTGCGATCAGACCCGCCACCGCGGCCGACCTCGACCGGATCACGGAAATCTATGCCGATGCGGTCACGCACGGCACGGCGAGCTACGAACTGGAGCCGCCCAGCCGCGCCGAAATGGGCAACCGATTCGATAGTCTGGCCGCGGGCGGTTTTCCCTATCTCGTGGCCGAGAAGAACGGGGTCGTGCTCGGCTATGCCTATGCCGGACCATTCCGGCCGCGGCCCGCCTACCGATTCGTCGTCGAGGATTCGGTCTATGTCGCGCCCGAGGCCAAGGGGCAGGGCGTGGGCTCGGCGCTGATGCAGGCGCTGATCGAGGCGGCGCGCGCGGCGGGCTTCCGCCAGATCATCGCGGTCATTGGCGACGGCCATGCCGACAGCGCTTCGGTGCGGCTGCACGAGAAGCTCGGCTTTCGCCATTCCGGGCGTCTGGAGGGATCCGGCTACAAGCACGGGCGCTGGCTGGACACGGTGTTCATGCAGTTGTCGCTGAACGGCGGCGCGGCGCTGCCGCCGGATCCGGATTCGCTGCCGGAACGGAGGTTTCGATCTCGAGGGAACTGAAGAATTGAGGAATTGAAGAACTGAGGAAAAACTGCCGCACCGGCGCGCCAACCACCCTTTCTTCAGTTCTTCAATTCTTCAGTTCCTCAATTCCTCTTTTTCCCTCAGGCCTCAACGACCTTCAGCTTCGCATCGAACACGCCGAGCACGCGGCCGAGTTCCTGGCCGCGCTTGAGGATGCGGCCGCCCGCGGCGATGACCGCGAAGGCGCCCTGCCGGCGCGCCAGCTTGGGGTCCTTGACGATCTGGAATAGCGGTACTTCACTGGCCCGGCGGAAGACGGAAAACACGGCGCGATCAGTGAGATGATCGATCGCATAGTCGCGCCATTCATTGGCCGCAACCATGCGTCCGTAGAGCCTCAAGATCTGGTCGAGTTCGCGCCGTTCGAATCGCACCGGCTGGTCGAGGCGGGCGTTGCGCGCCTCATGCAACGGGATCAATATTCCGGATGCTTCCCCATCCTCCGTCCCGCTGCTGTGATCGGTCATGCCTCGATCCTTCGATTGAATCATGCGCCGGCCAAGGTTCGCGCTTTCATGGCGGAATTGCAAGGGCGCGATGGAATTGCCGAGCGCCGTCCTGACGCAAGCGGTCGCGCGGTTTCTCAAACGTCCAGTCACGTTTGCAAAACGCATGTTGGAATTGGTGATGCTCTGCCATATTCTTGCCACAAATAATCCGCGCTCATGCCCCAATGTCCGACGACTTTACCCGCGTTGCCTGAGACGGTTCGGTCCGGCACCGGCTCGTAAACCCCAAGCCCCCCGCCCACGGGTCAGCGTCGGATCGAACCAACCTCGGTTTTTCCTTGGAAAAATCAGGTGCGACGATCCCAAAACCTGAATGACCGGCGTCAGAAGCAAGCTGACGCCGGTTTTTTATTGCGCGGCGCAGCCCACCTTCTCCCCTTGTTGTGGGAGAAGGTGGCCAACAAGCTCGGTCGGATGAGAGGTGATGGAGGACCGACGACGGCGGTTTCGAGCTTATGACCAGGCCGGAACGTCCCCCACAGGGGGAAGGAAAAGGAGCCGCTAAAGCCGGTCCGGCTTGTGGATGAAGGCGGCGCCGAGGATCGGGCCGGGCATGCCGTCCTTGCCGACCGACTGCAGCAGCACCGCGCAGCCGCCCTTCTTGGCGATCTCGCTCATCGGCACTTCGTAACGCTGCGCCTTGCCGTGCCACATGCCGGCGGTCTGGATGTCGGACACGGCGTTCCAGTAGGTCAGGCTGCGGCCGCTGTTCTCGCCCTGGCCGATCTTCACCATCTGCGGCGGGTCGAAATAGACGATCACCACATGGGCATCGGCCGGGCCGCCGCCGGCGTCGCCCGTGTCGATCATGACGCGGTCGCTGGTGCGGCTCACCTTGATGCCGACCCGCATGCCCTGGCCGTTCCTGTCCATGCGGGCCAAGGCGCCGTCGACATCCTTGCGGCTGGCGCCGTTGACATGGCTGCGGCCGTTGATGATGGCTTGCGGCGTGTAGACGGAGCGGCTGCCGAAGGCGCGCATATAGTCATATTGCCGCTCGGTGTTTTCCTTGGTGCTCAGCGTGTCCTGCCAGCCGAGATAATCCCAGTAATTGACGTGATAGGCGAGCGCGATGATGTCGTCCTTGCCGGCGAGCTCGGCGAAGAACTCGTCGGCCGGCGGACAGGAACTGCAGCCTTGGCTGGTGAACAACTCGACCACGCCCAAGGGCCTGTCGATTTGGGGCTTGTCGGTTTGAGGCTTGCCGGTCGCGGCCTTCTCGGGTTCGGCTGCCAGGGCCACGCCGCCCAACGCCGTAAGGGCCAGCGCTACTGCCGCAAGCCGCAATCGTCCTCGAAATGCCATAGCTTTTCCAATTCCCGCCGGTGACGCCGGCCTTGTTCTGATTGCTAAAATATGTGGCAGAAGCGCCAGTCAACGGGAAGTCACGTTGCGGTGAAATTTTGCTGTTGCAGCCGCAGGTAAGGGCGCAATAGGAGAGGCGGTTGCATTTCAAGGCGCGGTTCGATTCGGGAGCAGCATCCTCACCATGTGGCAAACTCTCCTGACCCCTGTAGATCTCTATTGCGAGCGGACGGGGCCTGGACTTTGGGCCGAGCCGGCTAATGCTTTGACCAACTTGGCTTTCGTTGCCGCGGGACTGTGGGGCGTCTGGCAGGTGCGGCGATACAAGACCGGCACTTTCGCGGAAGTGCTGGCCTGGTGGGTGGTGGCGATCGGCATCGGCTCTACCCTGTTCCATATCTTCGCCAGCAAAGGCACGATCTGGGCCGACATCCTGCCGATCGCCGGCTTCACGCTGGCCTACAGCTGTTCAACCTGCGGCGCTTCCTCGGCATGGATTGGGGCAAGGCGATCCTCGTCTTCGTCGCCTTCTATGTCGTGGCCGGCCTGATCACCTATGCCGTGCCGGACTGGCTGCGCCAGGCGTCGAACGGCACGACGAACTATCTGCCGCCTTTCCTGGCGCTTGCCTTCTTCGGGGCATGGGTGGCGGCCACCGGCAACCGGGCCGGCTGGTACAATCTGACCGGGTCGGCGATCTTCGTCGTCTCGGTCATCTGCCGCATGATCGATCCGCTGGTCTGCGCCAGCTTCCCGCTCGGCACACATTTCCTATGGCACGTCTTCAACGGGCTGATGCTGGCGGTGCTTTTGGCGGCGACGGCGCGGTTTGGGAAGCCGGCAGTAGGCAGTAGGCAGTAGGCAGTAGGCAGTAGGTATCCTGTTTCCTTACTGCCTATTGCCTAAGCCCTATTGCCTGGCCGCTACGCGGCCAGATCGCGCAGCACGTACTGCAAGATGCCGCCGTTCTTGAAATAGTCGAGCTCGTCCAGCGTATCGATGCGGCAGACGATCGGCACATTCTTCACCGTGCCGTCGCCGAAGGTCACCTTGGCGACCATCTTCTGGCGCGGCTTGATCGCGTCCAGGCCATCGATCTCGACCAGCTCGTCGCCCTTGAGATTGAGGGAGGCCCATGAGGTGCCCTCTTCGAATACGAAGGGGATGACGCCCATGCCGACGAGGTTGGAGCGATGGATGCGCTCGAAGGACTGGGCGATGACCGCGCGGACACCCAGAAGATTCGTGCCCTTGGCCGCCCAGTCGCGCGAGGAGCCGTTGCCGTATTCGACGCCGGCGAAGATGACCAGAGGCACGCCTTCCTTCTTGTACTCCATGGCGGCGTCGTAGATCGACATCTCCTCCTTCGAAGGATAGTGGATCGTGTAGCCGCCCTCGCGGCCGTTCTCGCCCAGCATGTGGTTGCGGATGCGGATGTTGGCGAAGGTGCCGCGCATCATCACCTCGTGATTGCCGCGCCGCGTGCCATACTGGTTGAAGTCGGCAACGCCGACGCCGTGCTCGGTGAGGTATTTGCCGGCCGGCGAGGCGGCCTTGATCGAGCCCGCCGGCGAGATGTGGTCGGTGGTGATCTTGTCGCCGAACAGGCCGAGCACACGCGCGCCCTTGATGTCGCCGACCTTGCTGAAGGCACGGCCCATGCCGGCGAAATAGGGCGGGTTCTGCACATAGGTCGAGTGGTCGTCCCAGGCATAGGTCTGGCCTTCCGGCGCCTTGACCTTCTGCCAGTAGGCGTCGCCCTTGAAAACGTCGGCATATTTGCGGGCGAACAGCTCGCGGGTGACGTTCTTCTCGATGAACTCCTGGATCTCGGCCGAGGTCGGCCAGATGTCCTTGAGATAGACCGGCTTGCCGTCGCTGCCCTCGCCGAGCGGCTCGGCGGTGAGGTCCTTGGTCACCGTGCCGGCCAACGCATGCGCCACCACCAGCGGCGGCGAGGCGAGGTAGTTCGCCTGCACATCCGGCGAGACGCGGCCTTCGAAATTGCGGTTGCCGGACAAGACTGCGGCGGCGATCAGGCCCTTGTCGTTGATGGTCTTGGAGATCGGCGCCGGCAGCGGGCCGGAATTGCCGATGCAGGTGGTGCAGCCGAAGCCGACCAGGTTGAAGCCGATCTGGTCGAGTTCCTTCTGCAGCCCCGACTTTTCGAGATATTCGGCTACCACCTGGCTGCCGGGGGCGAGCGAGGTCTTCACCCACGGCTTCTGCTTGAGGCCGCGCCGGTTGGCGTTGCGGGCCAAGAGGCCTGCGCCGATCAGCACGCTCGGGTTGGACGTGTTGGTGCACGAGGTGATGGCGGCGATGACGACGTCGCCATGGCCGAGATCGTAGTCGGTGCCCTCGACAGCGTAGCGCTTCGAGATCTCGGCGGCCTTCTTGTACTCGGTCTCCATCGCCTTGGCGAAGCCGGCGGGGATGTCCTGCAGCGCAACGCGGCCCTCGGGGCGCTTGGGGCCGGCCATCGACGGCACGACGTCGCCGAGGTCGAGCTCGAGCAGGTCGGTGAAGACCGGATCGGCGGAGCCGGCGTCGCGCCACATGCCCTGCGCCTTGGAATAGGCTTCGACCAGCGCGATGCGTTTCTCGTCGCGGCCGGACATGGTGAGGTAGCGGAGGGTTTCCGAATCGACCGGGAAGAAACCGCAGGTCGCGCCATATTCCGGCGCCATGTTGCCGATGGTGGCGCGGTCGGCCAGCGTCATGTTGGAGAGGCCGGGGCCGAAGAACTCGACGAACTTGCCGACGACGCCCTTCTTGCGCAGCATCTGGGTGACGGTGAGCACGAGGTCGGTCGCGGTGACGCCCTCCTTCAGCTTGCCGGTGAGGCGGAAGCCGATGACCTCGGGCAAGAGCATGGAGACCGGCTGGCCCAGCATCGCCGCCTCGGCCTCGATGCCGCCGACGCCCCAGCCGAGCACGCCGAGGCCGTTGATCATGGTGGTGTGCGAATCGGTGCCGACGCAGGTGTCCGGATAGGCGACGGTCTCGCCGTCCTCACTGTTGGTCCACACGACCTGGCCGAGATATTCGAGGTTGACCTGGTGGCAGATGCCGGTGCCGGGCGGCACGACGCGGAAGTTGCGGAAGGCCTGCTGGCCCCATTTCAGGAATTTGTAGCGCTCCTCGTTGCGCTCATATTCGAGCTCGACATTGCGGGCGAAGGCCATCGGCGTGCCGAACTCGTCGACGATAACGGAATGGTCGATGACGAGGTCCACCGGCACCAGCGGGTTGATCTTTTCCGGGTCACCGCCGAGTGCCTTGATGCCGTCGCGCATGGCGGCGAGGTCGACCACCGCCGGCACACCGGTGAAATCCTGCATCAGCACGCGGGCCGGGCGATAGGCGATCTCGACGCCGGCGGTGCCCTTGTCGGTCAGCCAGGCGGCGACCGCCTGGATCGATTCCCTGGTCACCGAGCGGCCATCCTCGTTGCGAAGCAGGTTCTCCAGCAGCACCTTCATCGAATAGGGCAGCTTCGCGATGCCGGTTAGGCCGTTCTTCTCGGCCTCGGCGAGGTCGAAATAAACATAGTCCGCGCCACCCGCGGTCAGGGTGCGGCGGCAATTGAAACTGTCGAGGGATTTCGTCACGGCGATCCGTCCTTGTCTGTTCAGCCTGAAAGGGAACGGACGCCGTTGGCATGCAATCACGCGCAAAGGTGCGGGTACGGCCATTTCCGCTGTCCGCTCCCAAGCAACCCGAGCCGTTCAAGGCGGCGCGTTCGCTGGTTCGGCGCTAATTCTGATCCCGCGCCGACCGCTGGCACGGATGAACCGCATATAGAGAATTTCCTGGAATAGTTCTAGACAGTCCAAAGACGAATTTGCGTGAGCCGGAAACGGCCGCGAAACGGTGCTTTCGGGACGGGAAAAGAATGCGGCTGATCGCCGAAAATCTGGGCGGCGAGCGCGGCGGCGAGACGGTTTTTTCCAACATCGGCTTCGCGCTGGACAAGGGCGAGGCGCTCATCGTCACCGGGCCGAACGGCGCGGGCAAATCGACGCTGCTGAGGATCGTCGCCGGCCTGCTGCCGGCCGCCCAGGGCAAGGTGCGATTCGAGCATGGCAGCGAGGCCTTCCCGACCGTCGCCTCCGCCTCGCATTATCTCGGCCATCTCAACGCGATGAAGACGGCGCTCAGCGTCGAGGAGAATCTCGGCTTCTGGCGCGCGTTTCAGGGCGAGCCCGGACTGGGCGTGGAGGAGGCGCTGGAGACGGTGGCGCTCGGCGGTCTCGGGCATCTGCCCTTCGGCTATCTGTCGACCGGGCAGAGGCGGCGGGCCTCGATCGCGAAGCTTCTGGTCAGCCGGCGGCCGGTTTGGCTGCTCGACGAGCCGACGGCGGGGCTGGACAAGGCCTCGGAGGAAAGGTTCGCGGGCTTGATGAAGGCGCATCTGCGCGGTGGAGGGATCGTGGTGGCGGCGACGCATCTGCCGTTGGGCCTGGAGGGGGCGAAGGTGTTGGGGATGGGCAACTGATGTTGGCGGGCGGCACTCCCCTCTGCCCTGCCGGGCATCTCCCCCACTTGGGGGGAGATTGGCAGCTTCGGCGCCCCGCTCATCTTGCCAACGTTGGTGATTGGCGAAATCGCCTGCGACGGCTGATCTCCCCCCTTGTGGGGGAGATGTCCGGCAGGACAGAGGGGCGCGCGAAGGAACGCGGACCTAACCAGGGGGCAACCTTGTAATGTGGTCGCTCTTCCTCCGCGACATCCGCCTTTCCATCCGTGCCGGCGGCGGGGCGCTGATCGGCGTCATCTTCTTCCCTCGCCGTCATCGCCACCATCCCTTTCGGCGTCGGCCCCGACCTCAACCTGCTCGCCCGCATCGGCCCGGCGATCCTGTGGATCGCGGCGCTGCTCGCCTGCCTGCTCGGGCTCGATCGCCTCTTCCAGGCCGACCGCGAGGACGGCTCGCTCGATCTCCTGGTGCTCAACGGCGACCGCCACATGCTGGCGCTGACGGTGCTGACGAAATGCCTGGCGCACTGGACGGGCAGCGTACTACCGCTGGTGGTCGCGGCACCTCTGCTCGGCCTGTTCATGAACATGGAGCCGCTCGGCATCGGAGCCACGGCGCTCACGCTTCTCGTCGGCACGCCGGCCATCACCTTCATCGGCGCGGCCGGCGCCGCGGTGGCGGTGGCGCTGCCGCGCGGCGGGCTGCTGATCTCGGTGCTGGTGCTGCCTTTGGCCATTCCGGTGCTGATCTTCGGCGTTTCGGCAAGCTATGGCGCCGTCGCCGATCCGGCGCCGTTCCTGCAGCCCTTCCTCATTCTTGCCGCGCTGACGCTGTTCCTTGCGGTGCTGGGTCCCCTGGCGGCAGCGCTGGCGCTGCGGCATGGGACGGATTGAGGTGGCGAGAACGTTGCCTCACTGCGGCACCGCGGCAAATTGCGGACCGGCCGGTGGGAGGTTATGGAAAGCTATGATCGGAACGGTTGACATGGCCAAAGACAGGGAGCGGCCGCTATGAGCGCGCACGCCCTGTTCGTCACCGCCGCTTATGCCATCACGGCTGTCGTGCTCGCTGGGCTGATCGGCTGGATCCTGCTCGACCAGCGGGCGCGCAAGCGCGAGCTTGCCGCGCTCGAGGCCGCCGGTGTGCGGCGGCGCTCCGACAAGGCCGTCAAGCCATGAGCCTTGAAACCGAAGCGCCGTCGCCGCGCCGCCGCCTTTTCGTGCTTCTGCCGCTGCTGGTGTTCCTGGGGCTGGCGGGGCTTTTCCTGTCGCAACTGCTCTCGGGCCGCGACGCCTCGGAAATCCCCTCGGCGCTGATCGGCCTGCCGGCGCCGCAGACCAGCCTGCCGCCGCTCGAGGGAGCCAATCTGCCGGGGCTTGAGTCAAAAGACTTTGCCGGCAAGGTGACGCTGGTCAATGTGTTCGCGTCCTGGTGCGCGCCGTGCCGCGAAGAGCATCCGGTGCTGCTCGGCCTGTCGCAGGACAAGCGCTTCACGCTTGCCGCGCTGAACTACAAGGATCAGCCGGAAAACGCCCGCCGCTTCCTGGGCGATCTCGGCAATCCGTATCAGGCGATCGGAGTCGATCCCGCCGGACGCGCGGCGATCGACTGGGGCGTCTATGGCGTGCCCGAGACCTTCGTCATCGGCAGGGACGGCAAGATCGCCTACAAGCATGTCGGGCCGCTGACGCCCGACTCGGTGAGGGCGTTGCTCCTGCCGCAGATCGAGAAAGCGCTGGCGGCGCATTGATATTCAGGTGAAGCCGGCCTGCAAGTGCCGGCTTCCTGCGCTTCCGGTGCTCACCTACTCTAAGTACGCTCCGCTCCGGTTCTCGGAAGCCACCACTTTCGACTCGGCCTGATCTGAATCTCAATGCGCCGCGGGGCCGTGCTGGGTCGAAAAAGACTCAGCCGTAGATCTGCTTGTGGACCTGGTAGAGCATCTCGGAACGGTCGGCGCGCAGATCGGCGAGATCGCGGCTGGACAGATTCTCGATTTCGGCGACGAGGCGGTTGTAATGACGGCGCTTGGCGATGCTGGCGCGGGCGCGGGAGACAAGATTGTCGAACATGACAGGGTTCCTTTTAGTTTTTCCTCCCTGACGATTGCGAGCATGACATAGGTGTGGTGCATTGCAAAAGAAAGATGTTGCAATGCACCATTGCAACCAGCGCATAGCCGGTTAATTGGAGCCTAACGGACCATGCGCCCAGCGCGGCCCGCGAGACTGGCCTCTTCACGCAGTTCTCATCCCTTTTGTCATACAAAATACCGGCCTGCCGTCTTGCCAGATCGGCTTCGGGCTGGCTTGATCCGCCCGTCACCTGATGCCGGGAGGAAATTGATGGCGGCCGCTGACTATTACGAAATTCTCGATCCGCGCTTCGCGCGCCTGTTCAACGGCAGCGCGCAGGTGGAAAAACTGTTCACCGGATGCCGCTGGGCGGAAGGACCGGCCTGGTTCGCGGCCGGCCGCTATGTCGTCTGGTCCGACATCCCGAACAACCGCATGCTGCGCTATGACGAGACCGACGGCAGCGTCAGCGTGTTCCGGCAGCCGTCGGGCAACTCCAACGGCAACACCGTCGACCGGCAGGGCCGGCTGGTGACCTGCGAGCATTCCGGCCGCCGCGTCAGCCGCACCGAACATGACGGCTCGATCACCACCATCGCCGAGAAATGGAAAGGCAAGCGGCTGAACTCGCCCAACGACGTGGTGGTGCGTTCCGATGGCTCGATCTGGTTCACCGATCCGAGCTACGGCATCGACACCGACTATGAAGGCGACAAGGCCGAAAGCGAGATCGGCGCCTGCAATGTCTATCGCGTCGATCCGGAGACGGGCGATGTCGAGGCCGTCATCACCGATATGGTGCGGCCGAACGGGCTCGCCTTCTCGCTCGACGAAAGCCTCCTCTATGTCGTCGACACCGGCCGCACGCATGGCGAGAAGAACCCCGCGCATATGCGCGTCTTCAACGTCGACAAGCATGGCAAGAAGGTTTCGGGCGGCAAGGTGTTCGCCGACTGCACCGCCGGCCTGTTCGACGGGTTCAGGCTCGATTCCGACGGACGCATCTGGACAAGTGCTGCCGACGGCATCCATTGCTACGACCCTGACGGGACGCTGATCGGCAAGGTCAAGGTGCCGGAGGTGACTGCCAACTGCGTGTTCGGCGGCAACAAGCTCAACTGTCTCTACATCGCCGGCACCACCTCGCTCTACATGGTGCGGCTGATGGTGAATGGGGCCAAAACTTATTGAGGCAAGACTGTTTGGAAATTCTACTCCGGCGGCCATCTGCTGGCGGTTTCTGCGCTTCCGGCATTCGCCGGGCGAAGCACTCGAGACGGTGTGGGAATTAAGGCTACGGCCGGCGTAGGCCGGTGCTCACGGGCTTGAATGTCCGATCCGCTCCGATTCTCGAGACCACCACCATATGGCTCGCCGGAGCGAATTTCGAAACAGTCTCCCGGCAAGTAGCGAATTCAAAGGAGCGACATCATGCCATTCGTCAACATCCGCATCGTCAAGGAAGTGATCGCGGCCGATCCGGCCGGCAAGAAGGCTGACATCGCCAGGAAGGTGACGGCGGCCATCATGGAGGCCACCGGGCTTGGCAACAACGATGTCTGGGTCGTGTTCGAGGAGGTCAACGCTCGCGACTGGTATGTCGGCAAGACCGATGTCGAGACGCTGCGGAAGGGGTAGGGCTCTTCCTTCTCCACAACAAGGGGAGAAGGGAAGGGCCGTTCACCGTCCGCCGATAAACTCGACAAAAGCCCGCACCGCCTCACGCATGGCCCGCCGGTTCGCGTCCTTCGCCAGAATCGCTTCCATCTCAGCCGGCTTCTTGCCCAGCAGCGCGATCTCCAGCGCCGTCTCCTCATACATCGCGAACGACATGGTCCGCATGATCTCGGCCAGCGCAGCGCGCGCATAGAGCGAACGGGGCGAGGCATGGACCAGCATCGCCGGCTTGCCGACGGCGGCGTCGCGCGACACCAGCCAGTCGAGCGCGTTCTTCATGCCGCCCGGCACGCCATGCGCATATTCCGGGCAGGAGACGATGACGCCGTCGGCGCGGGTGATCATCTCGATCAGGCGCGCTGCTTCGGGCGGCGTGCGCCCGCCCTCATCGTCGGGGTTGAAGATCGGCAACCGGCCGAGACCATCATAAATATCGAGGCGGCAATCGGCGGGCGCGTTGGCGGCCAAGGCCGCCACCAGGGCCGAATTGGTCGAGGCGGCGCGCAGGCTGCCCGATATGGCGATGATGTCGATCAAGAGAGAGCCGGACGAAAGTGTGTGTCGTCCGCGAAGCCTACCACATGGTCTGCCGGTAATCGTCGTCCAGTTCGCGATCGATCTCGCCCGCGCTTTCGCTGAGCGCCAGCTGGTCGCGGATGATCTGGCCGAGCGTCGGCAGGGTCGCGCGGTCGTACCAGGTCTCCGGCTTCCAGAGATCGGAGCGCATGAAGGCCTTGGCGCAGTGCATATAGGCGGCCTTCACCGTCACCACGATCACGCTTTGCGGTTCCTTGCCGTCGACGGCCAGGCGTTCTCGCAAGGCGGGGTCGACGGTGATGCGGGCATCGCCGTTGACGCGCAGCGTCTCGTTCATGCCGGGGATCAGGAAGAGCAGCCCGACCGACGGGTTGCGGATGATGTTTTCCAGCGTGTCCAGCCGGTTGTTGCCCGGACGATCGGGAATGGCGATGGTGTTGTTGTCGAGGATCGCCGTGAAGCCTGGCTTGTCGCCCTTGGGCGTCACATCGGCATTGCCGGCGCCGTCGGAGGAGCCGATCAGCACGAAGGGGCTCTTGCCGATGAAGGAGCGGCAATGGCCGTCGAGGCTTTTCAGTTCCTTGCGGATCGAGCCGTCGGTCGGCTGGGGCGTCTTGTAGATCGTCCTCAGCTCGTCACGCGTGGTGAGGAATTCCATATCGCCCCCCTCTTATTCTGACGCAATTCCGGACGGAAAACCGCGTCACACTTTTCCTGGAATTGCTTTAGTTGCCGGCCTTCTCTTCCTTGGGTTTTTCCTCGAGCGAATGGCGCATGATCAGCGGCATCTGGCTGAAGGTGAACAGCAAGGTGATCGGGATCGTGCCCCAGACCTTGAAATAAAGCCAGGTCGCCTCGGAAAAGTTGCGCCAGACAATCTCATTGAGCACGGCCAGGAACAGGAAGAACAGGCCCCAGCGGAAGGTCAGCTTGCGCCAGCCCTCGGCATCGAGCTGAAAGGCGGAATCGAAGACGTAGCCGAGCAGCGAGCGGCCGAACAGCAGCCCGCCGAGCAGCGTGACGCCGAACAGCGAGTTGATGATCGTCGGCTTCATGAAGGCGAAGGTCTTGTCCTGCAGGTAAAGCGCCAGCGCGCCGAAGACGAAGACGACGATCGCGGATACCAGCGGCATCAGCGGCAGGCTGCGCGTGAGCAGCCAGGAGGCGCTCAGCGAAAGCGCAGTCGCCACCATGAAGAAGGCGGTGGCGATCAGGATCGGTTCGCCGAGATGGGCGAGCACCGGAAATTTTTCGGCCAGCCACTCGCCGCGGATGGTGGTGAAGAAGAACACCAGCCCCGGTCCGAGCTCGAGCAGGAACTTCAAGCCCGGATTCATCGGCTTGCGGCGTGGATCGGACGGGTCGCGTTCGAGGATGTTCATAAAAGTCCTTCTTGCGCATGATCTGGCCAAAAAGCAGGCGACTCAAGATCACGTCTTTGTTCAGGCCACGCCGGCGATCGCCCTGGCGAATTCGCTGGCGGAAAATGGTTCGAGGTCGTCGACCTGCTCGCCGACGCCGATGAAATAGACCGGCAATCTGTGCTTGGCGGCGATCGCCACCAGAATACCGCCGCGTGCCGTGCCGTCCAGCTTGGTCATCACCAACCCGTTGACGCCGGCAACGTTGCGGAAGATCTCGACCTGGCTCAGCGCGTTCTGACCGGTGGTGGCGTCGACCGTCTGCAGCACCGTGTGCGGCGCTTCCGGATCGAGCTTGCCCAGCACGCGCACGATCTTTTCCAGCTCGGCCATCAGCTCGGTCTTGTTCTGCAGGCGGCCGGCCGTGTCGATGATCAGCACGTCGGAGCCGGCCTCCTTGGCCTTCTCGAAGGCGTCATAGGCGAGGCCCGCCGCATCGGCGCCGAGCTTGGTAGCGATGACCGGCGATTTCGTGCGCTCGCCCCAGATCTTGAGTTGCTCGATCGCGGCGGCGCGGAACGTGTCGCCGGCGGCCAGCATCACCTTGAGGCCGCCATCGGTGAGCTTGGCGGCCAATTTGCCGATGGTGGTGGTCTTGCCGGTGCCGTTGACGCCGACGACCAGGATGACGTGCGGCTTGTGGCTGAGATCGAGCTCTAGCGGCTTTGCCACCGGCGTCAGCACCTTCTCCACCTCCGCCGCCATGACGGCGCGGACCTCAGAGTCGGAAACGTCGCGGCCATAGCGGCTGGAAGCGAGCGAGTCGGTGACACGCAGCGCCGTCTCCACACCAAGGTCGGCGCGGATCAGCACGTCCTCCAGGTCCTGCAGCGTGTCCTCGTCCAGCTTTCGCTTGGTGAAGACGCCGGCAATGTTGCCGGTCAGCTCGCGCGAGGAGCGGGCGAGCCCATCGCGCATGCGCTGGAACCAGGAGCGTCGCGGCGCCGGCTCCGGCGCCTTTTGCGGCTCGGCTTTCTGCTCGACCTTTTTTGAGACCGTCACCTTGCCGGCGGCGGGCTTTGGCGGCGACGGCACGGCTTCCGGTTCCGGTGCGATCTCGGCAAGGATCGGCTGCGGCTCGACGGGCGCCGGCTGTCGAATAGGGGGCGAGATTTCGGCGTCGGCTTCGGCGGATGGTTCCGCAGAAGGCGCCTCCGCCGGCGGAATCTCGATGGGCGCCGCCGTCTCGACCGGGGCTTCGGCAGGCGGCGTGGGCGCTTCGGCCGGTGCCGGCTCGGGCTGCGGTTTCGGACGCGAAGGCTGGATGTCCGGCTGAGTCGGCGCCGGTGCGGGCACTTCCCGCGGTGCGGGTTCGGGCTCCGGTGCCGGCGCGGGTAAAGGTTCGGGCTGCGCCGGCGGCACTTCCTGGGGGGCTGGCGGCACCGGCTTCTCGGGCGCCGGCTGCGGCTCCTCTTCGGGCTCAGGCTGTGGCAACGGTTCCGGCTCGGCGGGTACGATCGGCTCCGGCGTCGGCGGAATGGTCGGAGCGGGCTCCGGCTTCGGCTCCTCGGGAACCTGCTGAGGCGCCGGTTCTACCTCCCCCTCGATGGGGGAGGTCCCGAGCGCAGCTCGGGGGTGGGGGTGACCGGCGCCAGCGTCGGCGCTATCACCCCGCCCCGCCACTTCGTGGCGACCCTCCCCATCGAGGCGAGGGTGGGGCGCTGCCTGCTCGGCCTCCGGCTTCAGCGCGTCCAACTGATCCCATTTGATCGGCGGCAGCGTCTCGTCGGCACGCTCCTCGACGACCTCTTTCCTGCCGAACGAAAATATCTTCTTGAAGAAACCAGCCATGCGTCTCGCAGTCTCAGGCGGCTTGCGCGGCAGAGGGCGCCGCCATCAGTCGGGCGCCGTCATGGCCGGTGATCACGGCATCGACGATCTCGCCGGGCGCGCCGGTGCCGATCGCGGCCAGCGTGAATCCTTCGGTGCGTCCGAGCCCATCGCGCTCGATGAGGATCGACTGCCTGGTGCCGGGAAGCGATGAAAGGTGGCGGCGATAGGCGGCCTCGCCGGCGGCGCGCAGCCTTGCGGCGCGCACCTTTACCACCTCGCGGGGGACTTGCGGCATGCGCGCGGCGGGCGTGCCCTCGCGTGGTGAGAAGGGGAAGACGTGGAGATGCGTCAGCCCGCACTCCTCGACGATCCTCTCCGAATTCTCGAACATCGCCTCGGTCTCGGTCGGGAAGCCGGCGATGATGTCGGCGCCGAAGACGACGCCCGGGCGCAGCTTGCGCACATCCTCGCAGAAGCGGATCGACTGGTCGCGCAGATGGCGGCGCTTCATGCGCTTCAGGATCATGTCGTCGCCCGACTGCAGCGACAGATGCAGATGCGGCATCAGCCTACGCTCGGTGGCGATGGCATCGAGCAGGTCGTCGTCGGCCTCGATGGAATCGATGGAGGACAATCTCAGCCGCTTCACATCCGGCACCTGGCGCAGGATCGTCTTCACCAGCTTTCCGAGTTTTGGCGCGCCCGGCAGGTCGGCGCCGAAACTGGTCATGTCGACGCCGGTCAAAACAATCTCGGCATAGCCGTTGCCGGCGAGGCGTTTGACCTGCTCGACCACCGCGCCCATGGGCACGGAGCGCGAATTGCCGCGCCCATAGGGAATGATGCAGAAGGTGCAGCGATGGTCGCAGCCATTCTGCACCTGCACGAAGGCGCGCGCCCGGCCCTCGATGGCGTCGACCATGTGGCCTGCCGTCTCGCGCACCGAAAAGATGTCGTTGACACGCGCCTTCTCGGTGTCGTTGACGCCGAAATCGGGCAGCGGGCGATAGGAATTGGCCTTGAGCTTCTCCTCATTGCCGAGCACGAGGTCGACCTCGTGCATGGCGGCGAAATTCTGCGGCTCGGTCTGCGCCGCGCAGCCGGTGACGATGATGCGCGCCGAAGGATTCTCGCGGCGCGCCTTGCGGATCGCCTGTTTGGCCTGGCGCACCGCTTCCGCAGTGACGGCGCAGGTGTTGAAGATGACGGCCCCGCCTTGCAGCGCGCCCAGGCCAGCGCTCTCGGCCTCGCGGCGCATCACTTCCGATTCATAGGTGTTAAGGCGGCAGCCGAAGGTGACGACGTCGATGCCCTTGCCGGCGGGGGCTTCGGGCGCGCCTTTTTGAAGGACGGACATCAGGCGGCGCTTTCGGTGTCGCGGGCCCAGGCGCCGGTCGAGGGATCGAAGCTGCCGGAAAACTCCCATTCGGCAGCACCGGTCAGGATGACGTGGTCGTCGTCGCGCCATTCGACATTGAGTTCGCCGCCACCGGGCGTCAGCAGCGAGACGCTGCGGCCGGTGCGCTTGGTGCGGGCGGCAGCGACCACGGCGGCGCAGGCGGCCGAGCCGCAGGCCTTGGTGAGGCCCGCGCCGCGCTCCCAGGTGCGGATGATCATCCTTTCAGGCGACGTCACCTGGGCGATGGTGATGTTGGCGCGCTCGGGGAAAATCGGATGGTTTTCGAGCAGCGGGCCGAAGCGGTCGAGCTCGTAGGACCAGACGTCATTGTCGACCCAGAAGATGGCGTGCGGATTGCCCATCGACACGGCCGAGGGCGAATGCAACACCGGCGCGTCGATCGGGCCGATCTGCAGCTCGATTATGCGGGTGTCGCGAAATTCTTCCGCCAGCGGGATCTCCTGCCAGCCGAAACGCGGCTTGCCCATGTCAACCGAGATCGTGCCGTCGGCATGCTCCTGAGCATTGAGGATTCCGGCGCGCGTCTCGAAAGTGAAGCTCTTCTGGCCGGTCTCGGCGGCCAGAGCCTGCACGACGCAGCGCATGCCGTTGCCGCAGGCCTGCGCGCTGCTGCCATCGGAATTCAGGATGTCGATATAATAGGCGGTGCCCGGCGTGCGCGCGTCATGGATCGCCATGATCTGGTCGAACCTGGTCGCTGCATCGGCGTTGAGGGCGATCGCCGCCGTCGCCGTCACCTTGTCGGCGCGGCCACGCATATCGGCAACGATAATCTCGTTGCCGATCCCATTCATCTTGGCGAAGGGGGCGGTGCCTGCCATCTAACCGGTCATTCCAGTTCCATTTGGCCGCTATATGGCTGAAACGGCCCGGAATTACCAGTCCAACCGAGTCTTATGTGACGGCGAAGACGCCGAGCACGATCAGCAGGAAGATGATCAGCACGATGCCGATGAGGATGCGCGCGCCGGTAGCAGCCGCGCCAGCCAAAGCCGGCATGCCGAGCAGGCTCGCGGCGGCGGCAATGATGAGAAGGATGATGATCCACCTGATCATGGGAAGCTCCGGCGAAATTGCGTCGGCGGATCAACGCGTTTGGCCGGTTTGGGTTCCTTTGTAGATGGCCGGCACGTCCCATAGCTCGCCCGGCCGCATGGCGCGGAAACGCTCCGGCGAGAGGTCTTCGGCAGCCAACGCCTCGGCCAGTTTATGGGCCGGTTCCTCGACCGGCTCGTCGGTGAGATGGAATGTGCCCCAGTGGCAGCCGGCGGCGAAGGCGGCGTTGCAGAGCTTCATGCCTTGCACGGCCTCCTCAGGGTTCTGATGCTGCGGCGCCATGAACCAGCGCGGCTCATAGGCGCCGATCGGCAGGATGGCGAGGCGGAACCCGCCATGCTTTTCCGCCATCAGCCGGTAGTTGATGCCGTCATGGAAGCCGGTGTCGCCGGCGAAATAGATATTGCCGCCCGCCGTTTCGATGACAAAGCTCGCCCACAGCGCCATGCAGCGGTCGCGTCCGCCACGCGCCGACCAGTGATGCGCCGGCTCGATATGGATGGCGGCCGCGCCGATGTCGACCCGGTCGCCCCAATCATGCGCGCCGAGGCGCATGCCAGGCACAGCGCGGCCGATGACGGCGTCGTTGCCGAGCGGCGTGATCACCAGCGGGTCGTGGCTCTCCTTCAGTCGCCTCAGCGTGGCGAGGTCGAGATGGTCGTAGTGATTGTGGCTGACCAGGACCAGGTCGATCGGCGGCAGGTCGGCAAAGGCGATGCCCGGCGCATTGACCCTTCTCGGACCGGCAAAGGCGAAGGGCGAGGCGCGCTCCGACCAGATTGGATCGGTCAGGATGTTCAGGCCCGCCGTCTGGATGAGCAGGCACGCATGGCCAACCATGGTGAGCCGAAGCGCGCCGCCATCCAGCCGACCCTCTGGTTTTGCCAGCGGATGGGGGCTCGGAAAGGCGGCCGGCCATTTCGCCCGCTTGCCGCCGAACTGCCATCTGAGGAGATCGCTGAAGCGCCCGGGCGGCTTGCCGCCGGGGTTGAAGAACAAGGCACCGTCGAAATGATCGCTGGGCGGCCCGCTATAATAGCGGTTGGCGGTTCTTTTTCTCGCGGTCATTCTCTCTTCCCGCCGGCTCGGTCCTTCGTGAGATAAGGAAGCGCCCGCCTGGCGCAAGCATTTTGCTGGCGAATGCCAACGAGCGAAGCCCTCTTCCATTAAGATTGGATGAGAGGGGACGACCGCCATGGCGATGAAGCGGACCAAGACACCGTGGATGAAGGCCGAGGATTTCGGCCGCTCGCTGCCGCATGGGGTCGGCGTGAACCTTCTGGTCACCGACATGGCGGCGATGGAGACCTTCTGCCGCGAAGTGCTCGGCGCCAGGATCATCTATGCCGACGAGGATTTCGCGGCGATCGAGCTTTTGGGCTCGATCTTCATGCTGCATGCCGACCATTCCTATCTCGACAATCCAATGACTGGGGTCACTTCGGGCATCGAGACACGCGGCGCCGGCATAGAGCTGCGTCTTTACGGCGCCGATCCGGATGCGGTCGAGAAAAAGGCGGCGGCGCTCGGCCACATCGTGCTGGCCGGCGCGATCGACAAGCCGCATGGGCTGCGTGAATGCTACATCGTCGGTCCGGACGGCTATGTATTTGTGCCCAGCGCCCGAATTTAGCGCTGCATTTCAAGAGCTTAGCGGCATCCGCCGCCGGCGTCCCCGATGCTGTTCTCTTGCTGCGACAAATTTGCAACAGCCGGCTCGAAAACCCTATTTTAACCATATCGGGTTGAAATTCTGCCACCTTCGCCGTCTTGGTGAAGCGAAGATTACGCGGATGGCTCCCCCCCGGCCGGATCCGACGGAGGTTTTGATGAATTTTTCGATGACCCGCCCCTTTTCGCGGAGCGGCTTCGTGGCCGTATCGCTGGCCGCGCTGGTTGCGAGCGGCTGTTCGACCTCGCGCTTCTCGTCGATGGACGACCAGCAGCCGGCGCCGCTGACGCCGGCGCCGTCCGGCACGGTGACGCAGAACCAGCTGCCGCCGCCGGCTTCCCCTGGCACCACCGACCCGTCGCAATTCCCGACCGCGCCGAAGAACACCCAGGTCGCTTCGCTGCCGCCGGACGGCACGGCGCCCGCCGGCGCCACCGACCTCACCGCGGCCAGCGTCGCCGGCGTGTGGAACGTCAATGTCTCCGGGCAGAGCTGCAAGGTGGCGACGCCGCAGACCAAGTTCGGCGCCGGCTACCGCGCCGGTCCGCTGCACTGCCCGGCGCCTATCGATGGCATCAAATCGTGGAATGTCGCCGGCAAGCAGCTGACGCTTTACGACGAAAATGGCGGCACGCTGGCCAGGCTCTATTCCTCGGGCGGCGAAAAGTTCGACGGCCAGACTTCCAATGGGCAGCCCATCTCGCTTACAAGGTAGGGCGAGAGTGTGCTGATATTCAGGTGAGGCCGGCCTGTAAGCGGCGGCTTCCTGCACCCATCATTGTGCTCAATATAGACGACGTGAACCATGCACCTGCGTGACGGCCTCCAGACCCACGCGACCGTCAAGCAGCGCTACGATCATCTCGTCCAGAGCGGCGCGGTCGAGCGCGATCCGGCGCAGGAGCGCATCATCGCCGCGCTCGACCGGCTGATCGACGAGATCTCGGCCAAAAGGCTGGCGCATAAATCGAGCGCGCTGGGCTGGCTGTTCGCCGCCAAGCGGCAGCCTCGCGAGCCGGTCAAGGGCCTCTACATCCATGGCGGCGTCGGTCGCGGCAAGACCATGCTGATGGACATGTTCTTCGAGCTGTTGCCGGTGCGGCGCAAGCGCCGCGTGCATTTCAACGACTTCATGGCCGATGTGCAGGACCGCATCCAGAAGCACCGGCAGGCGCGCAAGGAAGGTACGGTCAAGGAAGACGACCCGATCCCGCCGGTGGCGCGGGCGCTCGCCGACCAAGCCTGGGTGCTGTGCTTCGACGAATTCTCCGTCACCGACATCGCCGACGCGATGATCCTGTCGCGGCTGTTCTCGGCGCTGTTTTCCAATGGCGTGGTGCTGGTCGCCACCTCCAATGTGGCGCCGGAGAACCTCTATCGCGACGGGCTGAATCACCAGCTCTTCCTGCCGTTCATCTCGCTGCTCGAGCGCAATGCCCATGTGATGACGCTCGACGCCGAGAAGGACTACCGGCAGGAAAAGCTCAATCGTCTGCCGGTCTATGTCACGCCGGCCGACGCTTCGGCCGATCGCGCGCTGGATGAGACCTGGAGGGCGATGACGCATGGCAAGCCGACCGAAGCGGTGACGCTGACGCTGAAAGGCCGCCAGCTCGTCGTGCCGCGCGCCGCGGGCGACGCCGCGCGCTTCTCCTTCGCCGACCTCTGCGAAAAGCCGCTCGGCGCGCGCGACTATCTGGCGATCGCCGACCGCTTCTCGACCGTCTTCATCGACCATGTGCCGGTGCTGGGCGAAGGCAAACGCAACGAGGCCAAGCGCTTCATCCTTTTGATCGACACGCTCTACGATCGCCACATGCGGCTGGTGATGAGTGCCGCGGCGTCACCCGAAAGGCTCTACACGGCCAAGCGCGGCACGGAGGTGTTCGAATTCGAGCGCACTGCCTCGCGCCTGGTCGAAATGCAGAGCCGCGACTGGCTGGAAAGCTGGACGGAACGGCGAGAGATGGCGCCGGTAGCAGAGGCAAGGCAGGCGCAGGGATAGAATGTTGTTCCGCCGCTCTCTTTGTCCCGTGGCAGGTTGGCGAAGTCCGCCGCGGCAGCTGAAGCGGCGGCGTATCTTCGTCATTCTAGGGCGGAGCAAGGAGCGAAGCGACGCGCGCAGACCCTAGGATCCATGCCCTGACATTGGCCGTAGAATGCAACGGTCCAGAATAGCCGTTGGCGATAGCGCCAGGTAAGATCGCAGCATGACCGGCTACGTTTACATGACCGCAAGCCAGAAAGGCGGCACGATCTATATCGGTGTCACCAACGACCTTGCTCGTCGCATCCCCGAGCATAAGACCGGCCAAGGCTCCAGCTTCACCAGCCGTTACGGTGTGCAGCGTCCCGTCTGGTACGAGGAGTATGTCGACATCACCGACCCCATCCAGCGCGAGACGTCATTGAAGCGTTGGCCACGACAGTGGAAGATCGAACTCATCGAGAAGAGCAATCCGGAATGGTTCGAGCTGTTTCGCGGAATTGGCTGGTGAGCGTTCTGGACCGTGACGGCGCTCAGGCGTCACGGCGTGGATTCTAGGGTCTGCGCGCGTCGCTTCGCTCCTTGCTCCGCCCTAGAATGACGAAGGACAGGCTGGCGATCCTTCCCGCGCCCCTCTGCCCTGCCGGGCATCCCTCAAACAGGGAGAGATCCTCAAGGGGGAGATTTACCATCGCATCACAACAGCGTCATCGCCGGGATGAAGCCTTCGGATTTCGACGTTCATTGTGTAAATTCTCCTCAGTCGGCTCACAAATTTTGACGTTTACGTAATTCCCAAAGCATCTAACCGATTGAAAACACAGGAGTCGAAATAATCGTTTGAATTTTTCTTTGGCCGGCGGTATTCGGTGCGGCCAAATCCTGCGGTTTCCCGCATCCTTTCGGCCTCCCGGCCCCGTCACGACCTCGTCACAGACAAAGGGAAAACATCCTTATCATGGCACGCAACAAGATAGCGCTCATCGGCTCGGGCATGATCGGCGGCACGCTCGCCCATATGATCGGCCTCAAGGATCTCGGGGACGTGGTGCTGTTCGATATCGCCGAGGGCATTCCGCAGGGCAAGGGCCTCGACATAGCGCAGTCCTCGCCGGTCGACGGCTTCGATTCCCGGCTGACCGGCGTCAACGACTATGCCGGCATCGAGGGCGCGGATGTGTGCATCGTGACCGCCGGCGTGCCGCGCAAGCCGGGCATGAGCCGCGACGACCTTCTCGGCATCAACCTCAAGGTGATGGAACAGGTCGGCGCCGGCCTCAAGAAGTACGCGCCGAAGGCCTTCGTCATCTGCATCACCAACCCGCTCGACGCGATGGTGTGGGCGCTGCAGAAGTTCTCCGGCCTGCCGACCAGCCATGTCGTCGGCATGGCCGGGGTGCTCGACAGCGCCCGCTTCCGTTATTTCCTGGCGGAGGAGTTCAAGGTCTCGGTCGAGGATGTGACCGCCTTCGTGCTCGGCGGCCATGGCGACTCGATGGTGCCGATGATCCGCTATTCGACCGTCTCCGGCATTCCGCTGCCCGATCTCGTCAAGATGGGCTGGACTTCGAAGGAAAAGCTCGACCAGATCGTGCAGCGCACCCGCGACGGCGGCGCCGAGATCGTCGGCCTGCTCAAGACCGGCTCGGCCTATTACGCGCCGGCCGCCTCGGCGATCGCCATGGCCGAATCCTACCTCAAGGACAAAAAGCGCGTGCTTCCGTGTGCTGCGCATCTGTCGGGCCAGTATGGCATCAAGGGCACCTATGTCGGCGTGCCGGTGGTGATCGGCGCCGGCGGCGTCGAGCGCGTCATCGAGATCGACCTGTCCAAGGCCGAGCAGAAGATGTTCGACAATTCGGTTGCGGCCGTCCAGGGCCTGACCGAAGCCTGCACCAAGATCGCCCCGCATCTCGCCGGCAAGTAATCGTCCTACCCGGAGACCAAGCGCATGAACATCCATGAGTATCAGGCCAAGGCGCTGCTGAAGACGTTCGGCGCGCCGGTCGCAAGCGGCGTCCCGGTGTTCAAGGCGAGCGAGGCGGAAGCTGCCGCCAAGGCGCTGCCCGGTCCGCTCTATGTGGTGAAGAGCCAGATCCATGCCGGCGGCCGCGGCAAGGGCAAGTTCAAGGAGCTCGGCCCCGACGCCAAGGGCGGCGTGCGGCTGGCGAAGTCGGCGGCGGAAGTCGTCGCCAACGCCAACGAGATGCTCGGCCACACGCTGGTCACCAAGCAGACCGGGCCAGCCGGCAAGCAGGTCAACCGGCTCTATATCGAGGACGGCGCCGACATAGCCCGCGAGCTTTATCTGTCGATCCTGGTCGACCGCTCGGTCGGCCGCATCGCCTTCGTCGTCTCGACCGAGGGCGGCATGGACATCGAGACGGTCGCGCATGACACGCCGGAAAAGATCGTCACCGTCGCCATCGATCCGGAAAAAGGCGTGACGGCGGACGACGTGAAGACGCTCAACGGCGCGCTGAAGCTCGACGGCGACGCCGCGACGGACGGCGCTTCGCTGTTCCCGACGCTCTACAAGGCCTTCGTCGAGAAGGATATGAGCCTGCTCGAGGTCAATCCGCTGATCGTCATGAAAGACGGGCATCTGCGCGTGCTCGACGCAAAGGTCTCGTTCGACAACAACGCGCTGTTCCGCCACCCGGACGTGATGGAATTGCGCGACACCACACCGAAGAGGACGAGAAGGAGATCGAGGCGTCGAAATACGACCTCGCCTATGTCGCGCTCGACGGCAATATCGGCTGCATGGTCAATGGCGCAGGCCTTGCCATGGCGACGATGGACATCATCAAGCTCTACGGTGCTGAGCCGGCTAACTTCCTCGACGTCGGCGGCGGCGCCTCCAAGGAAAAGGTCACGGCGGCGTTCAAGATCATCACCAAGGATCCGGCGGTCGAAGGCATCCTGATCAACATCTTCGGCGGCATCATGAAGTGCGACGTCATCGCCGAGGGCGTGATCGCCGCCGTCAAGGAAGTGGGGCTGAAGGTGCCGCTGGTGGTGCGGCTGGAAGGCACCAATGCCGAGCTCGGCAAGAAGATCATCAACGACAGCGGCCTGAATGTCGTCTCGGCCGACGACCTCGATGACGCGGCCAAGAAGATCGTCAAGGCGGTGAAGGGCTGAGCGGATGCCTCCGCGCAAGATAAACCTGGTCGAGGCCGCGGATCAAAAGATCGCCAAGGTCTTCGATCCGCACATTGCCGGCGACGTCAACGATGCCCAAGCGAAGGTCGCCAAGTTCGGCGAGGTCTTCGACTGGCATGCGCATGACCATGAGGACGAGGCTTTCCTGGTGCTGCGCGGCAGGATCGCCATCGATTTCCGCGACGGGCCGGTCGAGCTCGGCGAGGGCGATTTCATCGTCGTGCCGCGCGGCGTCGAGCATCGGCCGCGCTCGCTGACGAAGGAGCCGGTGGTGCTGATGTTCGAACCGGCGACGACGCTCAACACCGGCAATGCCCGGAGTGACCTCACCGTCACCGACCTGAAGCGGCTCTGAGCCATGAACGCGTCGCCCTTCTCCTCCCTCTCGGACGCTCACCAACGCCTGCAGGCGCTAGTCGGCGCGTGGCGCGGCGAGGAAGAGGTCGCGGCGACGCAATGGACCGATGCCGGCGCGGCGACTTCGGAAGTGCTGGCGGAGGCGCAGTTCGGCGGCCTGTTCGTGGTGCAGCGCTATCGCCAGCGCCGCGACGGCACGGTCTCGTTCGGTGCGCACAATGTGTTCGGCTTCGACCAGCAGAACGGACTCGTCACCATGCATCAGTTCGACTCGATGGGGTTCGTGCCGATGTCACCGGCCACTGGTACGTGGAACGGCAACGAACTGGTCCTGGAGCGGTCGTCGCCGCGCGGCGCAGCCTGCGTGACATATGGTTTTGACGGCGCCGATACTTATCGCATGAGACTTCAATTCAAGCCTACGGGCAGCGATGCCTGGCAAGACATGGTGAGCGGGCTCTACCGGCGCGTCTCGCCTTCCACGATCAACGGTTTTTAGAAAAGGGCCGCGATGTCCATTCTCGTCGACAAGAACACCAAGGTGCTGGTGCAGGGCCTGACCGGCAAGACCGGCACCTTCCACACCGAGCAGGCGCTGGCCTATCACGGCACCAAGATGGTGGGCGGCATCCATCCGAAGAAGGGCGGCGAGACCTGGACCGGCTCGAAGGGCGAGAGCCTGCCGATCTTCGCCACGGTGGCCGAGGGCAAGGCCAGGACCGGCGCCAACGCATCGGTCATCTATGTGCCGCCGGCGGGCGCTGGCGAAGCCATCATCGAGGCGATCGAGGCCGAGATCCCGCTGATCGTCTGCATCACCGAAGGCATCCCGGTGATGGACATGGTCAAGGTCAAGGCGCGGCTCGACCGCTCGGCTTCGCGGCTGATCGGCCCGAACTGCCCGGGCGTGCTGACGCCTGACGAATGCAAGATCGGCATCATGCCCGGCAACATCTTCCGCAAGGGCTCGGTGGGCGTTGTTTCGCGCTCGGGAACACTTACCTATGAGGCAGTCTTCCAGACCACCAATGTCGGCCTCGGCCAGACCACGGCGGTGGGCATCGGCGGCGACCCGGTCAAGGGCACCGAATTCATCGACGTGCTGGAGATGTTCCTTGCCGACGACGAGACCAAGTCGATCATCATGATCGGCGAGATCGGCGGCTCGGCCGAGGAAGACGCCGCGCAGTTCCTCAAGGACGAAGCCAAGCGCGGCCGCAAGAAACCGATGGCGGGTTTCATCGCCGGGCGCACGGCGCCGGCGGGCCGCACCATGGGTCATGCGGGCGCGGTGATCTCGGGCGGCAAGGGCGGCGCGGAAGACAAGATCGCCGCGATGGAATCGGCTGGCATCAGGGTCTCGCCCTCTCCGGCGCGGCTCGGCACGACGCTGGTCGAGGCGATCAAGGGTTAAGGCAGTAAGGGAGTAGGGCAGTAGGGGAGTAAGGGAATAGGAAGAACGGGGCGCGCGGCAACAATTGCCACTTTCCCTACCGCCTTACTCCCCTATTCCCTTACTCCCCTCCGAACAGGAGACGGAGCCGGGCTCCGCAGATGAAAATGGCAAGACAAGATCAGGCCAACGACCAATTCTCGCTCACCTCATTCCTCTATGGCGGCAATGCCGACTATATCGACGCGCTCTATGCCGCCTATGAGGACAATCCGGCCTCGGTCGATCCGGAGTGGCAGGATTTCTTCGCCGCGCTGAAGGATGACGCTGGCGACGTGCGCAAGAACGCCAAGGGCGCCTCCTGGGCGAAGCCTTCCTGGCCGCCGACGGCCAATGGCGAGCTGGTCTCGGCGCTCGACGGCAATTGGGGCCTGGTCGAGAAGGCGATCGAAAAGAAGGTGAAGGAAAAGGCTGTCGTCAACGGCGCCGTGCTTTCCGACGCCGACGTGCACCAGGCGACGCGCGATTCCGTGCGCGCCATCATGATGATCCGCGCCTACCGCATGCGCGGCCACCTGCACGCCAATCTCGACCCGCTCGGCATTGCCAAGCCGCTCGAAGACTATAACGAGCTGTCGCCGGAGAATTACGGCTTCACCGAAGCCGACTACGACCGGCCGATCTTTCTCGACAATGTGCTCGGGCTCGAATTCGGCACCATCCGGCAGATGCTGGACATCCTGACCCGCACCTATTGCTCGACGCTCGGCGTCGAGTTCATGCATATCTCCGATCCGGAAGAGAAGGCCTGGATCCAGGCCCGCATCGAAGGCGCCGACAAGGAGATCACCTTCACCGCAACCGGCAAGAAGGCGATCCTGTCGAAGCTAATCGAGGCCGAGGGTTTCGAGCAATATATCGACGTCAAGTACAAGGGCACCAAGCGCTTCGGCCTCGACGGCGGCGAAGCGCTGATCCCGGCGCTGGAGCAGATCATCAAGCGCGGCGGCCAGCTCGGCCTCAAGGAGGTCGTGCTCGGCATGGCGCATCGCGGCCGCCTCAACGTGCTTTCCCAGGTGATGGGCAAGCCGCACCGCGCCATCTTCCACGAGTTCAAGGGCGGCTCGGCCGCGCCGGACGATGTCGAGGGCTCGGGCGACGTGAAGTACCATCTCGGCGCCTCGTCGGACCGCGAGTTCGACGGCAACAAGGTGCATCTGTCGCTGACGGCCAACCCCTCGCATCTGGAAATCGTCGACCCCGTGGTGATGGGCAAGGCGCGCGCCAAGCAGGATCAGCTCGCCGGTCGCGAGCGCGGCGAGATCGTGCCGCAGTCGGAACGCGCCAAGGTGATGCCGCTGCTGCTCCACGGCGATGCGGCGTTTGCCGGCCAGGGCGTGATCGCCGAAATGTTCGGGCTGTCCGGCCTGCGCGGCCATCGCGTCGCCGGCACGCTGCATTTCATCATCAACAACCAGATCGGCTTCACCACCAATCCGCGCTTCTCGCGTTCGTCGCCCTATCCGTCGGATGTGGCCAAGATGATCGAAGCGCCGATCTTCCACGTCAACGGCGACGATCCGGAGGCGGTGGTGCATGCCGCCAAGGTTGCGACCGAATTCCGCATGAAGTTCCACAAGCCGGTGGTGGTGGACATGTTCTGCTACCGCCGCTTCGGCCACAATGAGGGCGACGAGCCGTCCTTCACCCAGCCGATCATGTACCGCAACATCCGCAATCATAAGACGACGGTGCAGATCTATGCCGACCGGCTGATCGCCGAAGGCCACGTCACCCAAGCCGAGGTCGACAAGATGCGGGCCGACTGGCGTGCGCATCTCGAGGCCGAATTTGAAGTCGGCCAGCACTACAAGCCGAACAAGGCCGACTGGCTGGACGGCGCGTGGTCGGGCCTGCGCACCGCCGACAATCAGGACGAACAGCGGCGCGGCAAGACCGCCGTGCCGGTGCGCACGCTGAAGGAGATCGGCAAGAAGCTGACCGAGGTGCCGAAGGATTTCGAGGCGCACAAGACCATCCTGCGCTTCCTCGAAAACCGCCGCCAGGCGATCGAATCCGGCGAAGGCATCGACTGGTCGACGGCCGAGGCGCTGGCTTTCGGCGCCATCCTGCTCGACGGCAACCCGATCCGGCTTTCCGGCCAGGATTCGGAACGCGGCACCTTCTCGCAGCGCCATTCGGTGCTTTACGACCAGCGCGACGAGACCCGCTACATCCCGCTCAACAATCTCTCGGCGGCGCAGGCCGGCTACGAGGTCATCAACTCGATGCTCTCGGAAGAGGCGGTGCTCGGCTTCGAATATGGCTACAGCCTGGCCGAGCCCAAGGCGCTGACGCTCTGGGAGGCGCAGTTCGGCGACTTCGCCAATGGCGCCCAGGTGGTGTTCGACCAGTTCATCTCGTCGGGCGAGCGCAAGTGGCTGCGCATGTCCGGTCTCGTCTGCCTGTTGCCGCATGGCTATGAGGGCCAGGGGCCGGAGCACTCGTCGGCGCGGCTGGAGCGCTTCCTGCAGCTCTGCGCCGAAGACAACATGCAGGTCGCCAACGTCACCACGCCGGCCAACTACTTCCATATCCTGCGCCGGCAACTGAAGCGCGACTTCCGCAAGCCGCTGATCCTGATGACGCCGAAGTCGCTGTTGCGCCACAAGCGCGCGGTGTCGACGCTGTCGGAGATGGCGGGCGAGAGCTCGTTCCACCGGCTGCTTTGGGATGACGCGCAGCTGTTGCCGAACCAGCCGATCAAGCTGGTGAAGGACTCCAAGATCCGCCGCGTCGTGCTGTGTTCGGGCAAGGTCTATTACGACCTCTATGAGGAGCGCGAGAAGCGCGGCATCAACGACATCTATCTGCTGCGCGTCGAACAGCTCTATCCGTTCCCGGCCAAGGCGCTGATCACCGAATTGTCGCGTTTCCGCAATGCCGAGATGGTGTGGTGCCAGGAGGAGCCCAAGAACATGGGGGCCTGGTCGTTCATCGATCCCTATCTCGAATGGGTGCTGGCGCATATCGACGCCAAGCATCAGCGGGTGCGCTACACCGGGCGGCCGGCCTCGGCCTCGCCGGCGACAGGGTTGATGTCGAAGCATCTCAGCCAGCTCGCGGCGCTGCTCGACGACGCTCTCGGCGAATAACCGGGCGAAACAGACCTCAAGAAGACAAGAGAACGGACAGGCACAATGGCTACCGAAATCCGCGTCCCCACTCTCGGCGAATCCGTCACCGAGGCGACTGTCGGCAAGTGGTTCAAGAAGGTCGGCGACGCGATCGCCGCCGACGAGCCGCTGGTCGAGCTCGAAACCGACAAGGTGACGGTGGAAGTGCCCGCCGCGGGCGCCGGGACGCTGGCCGAGATCACCGTCAAGGAAGGCGAGACGGTGAATGTCGGCGCGCTGCTCGGCTCGATTTCGGCGGGCGGCGCGGCCGCCGCTCCTGCCACGAAGCCGCAGGCGGTGGCGCAGGCTTCCAGCCCCGACGCCGCGTCCACCACCAAGCAGGCCGCGGCCGAAACCGCCAAGATGGCCGGCGATGCCGGTCCGGTCGAGCCGCGCGCCATGCCGCCAGCCCCGGCCGCGGCCAAGCTGATCGCGGAACACAATCTCTCGGTCGACCAGTTGTCCGGTTCCGGCAAGCGCGGCCAGGTGCTGAAGGGCGACGTGCTCGACGCCATCGCCAGGGGCGCGCCGTCGCAGCCGGCCGAGACGCCGAAGGCTGCTCCTGCTCCAGCGCCCGTCGCGGCTCGCGCGCCGTCTTCGGCCGAGGATGCGCCCCGCGAGGAGCGCGTGCGCATGACCAAGCTGCGTCAGACCATCGCGCGCCGCTTGAAGGAAGCGCAGTCGACCGCCGCCATGCTCACCACCTTCAACGAGGTGGACATGAGCGCGGTGATGGCGCTGCGGGCCAAATACAAGGACGTTTTCGAGAAGAAGCATGGCGTGAAGCTCGGCTTCATGGGCTTCTTCACCAAGGCTGTGACCCATGCGTTGAAGGAAATCCCGGCCGTCAATGCCGAGATCGACGGCAGCGACATCATCTACAAGAATTTCGCCCATGTCGGCGTTGCCGTCGGCACGGACAAGGGCCTGGTGGTGCCGGTGGTGCGCGACGCCGACCAGATGTCCATCGCCGAGATCGAAAAGGAGATCGGGCGGCTGGGCCTTGCCGCGCGCGACGGCAAGCTGTCGGTCGCGGACATGCAAGGAGGCACGTTTACGATTTCCAACGGTGGCGTCTATGGCTCGTTGATGTCGACGCCGATCCTGAATGCGCCGCAGTCGGGCATCCTCGGCATGCACAAGATCCAGGAGCGGCCGGTGGTGGTCGGCGGTCAGATCGTCATCCGGCCGATGATGTATTTGGCGCTCTCCTATGACCACCGTATCGTGGACGGCAAGGAAGCCGTGACCTTCCTGGTGCGCGTCAAGGAAAGCCTGGAGGATCCCGAGCGGCTGGTGCTCGATTTGTGAGCAGGTCTGTCGCGCTGTGAGCGGCTGGCTGGAAGGGTTGGGGTTCAAGCTGGGCCGCGGTTTGCGGCGCAGCCTCCTTCTGCTCGGTGTCTCCACTGCCATACCGGCACCGGCAATTGCTGCCGACTGGGATGTCTCCATGGCCAGCAGCAATTTCGGCATATTCGCGCTCTCCGACACCCAACTGGCGGAACGCAGGATCACGGTCACGCCGATCGGCGAGCTGGAACTGCCGACCGGCGAGATCATCGCCTGCGATCCCCTGATCACGGACGACAATTGGCCGGCGCTGGCCCGCAAGGTGAAGCCCGGGCATTATCCGGTCACGCTGTTCGAGGCGCAGGGCCGCGTGGCAGCGGCCTTCCTACGCTTTCGGCCTAGCGTGCCAGTGCGCTGGGAGCTCGCGACGTTGCCAGACCAGGACGTCTCGACGCTGAAAGGCGACGAGATCTTCGGCTATCCCGTCGATGCCGGCCTCGGCTCGTTCATGGATAAGGCGGCGATGGCCCTGATGTCGGCCGCGCAGGACAAGCTCAAGCCCGACCAGAATTACTATGACGATGTGCTGGCGGCCGAGTTCGCGCCCAACCAGGACCGGTTCGTCATGCACCGTCCGGCCGCCGGCAGTCCGGTCAACATAGCGATGTTCTGGAGCGGCTGGGGCGACGGGTTCTACCCGTCCTTCTGGGGACTCGACGCGACCGGCGAGCCGGTGGTCCTGATGACCGATTTCGGCGTGCTTGAAAACGCCGACGGCCGCGAGAGCGACCAGGCCAAGTGATGACGAATGCCGCCTCGCCCATGATCGGATTGATGGCCGGATCGCTGGCGCTCGCAGCCGCGAATTCAGGCGCCCAGGCCGCCTGCCCGATCCAGCTTGCTGTCTATGGCGAGGCCCGGAGTGGCGCCGAGATCGACTTCACCCCGGCCGGCACTTCGGCCACGATCACCAACGCATTCCGCATGATCCTCGACAACAATGTCGTGCTCGACGGCATCGCGATGTGGACCGAGGGGTCGGCGGCGCGGCCGCATGGATCGCTGATGTATAAGTGCCCGACCGGCGACGTCACCGGCGAGGAGCTTGCCGCCTGCACGGTCTGGGAAGGCGTCATCTACAGCGCCGACGAGAAGGGCGGCGTCGGCCTGCTGCCGGCCGAGGGCCCCGACGCGCCGAAAAGCCTGATCTTCCCCGATCTCGGGCCCTCGCTCGAAATGTCGGCCGCTTATGGCCCGACCGGCTTCTCCAAAGTGCCATGGGACATTTTCGTGCTAAAGGGCTGCCAGGAATGAGCGCAGACAGGAAAACGCTGCTGGTCACGGGCGGCAGCCGGGGCATCGGGGCCGCGATCTGCCGGCAGGCGAACCGGGCCGGCTACCGGGTGGCGGTGAATTATGTGTCCAACCAGGCGGCGGCTGATGCGCTGGTCGCCGAGCTCAAAGCCGCAGGCGGCGATGCCTTCGCGGTCAGGGGCGATGTCGGCAATGAGGCCGATGTGATTGCTATGTTCGAAGCGGTGGACCGGGCCTTCGGCCGGCTCGACGCCTTCGTCAACAATGCCGGCATCGTAGACGTCAAGGCCCGGGTCGACGAGATGAGCATGGCGCGGCTGGAGCGCATGATGCGCATCAATGTCGTCGGTTCGTTCCTGTGCGCCCGTGAAGCGGTGAAGCGCATGTCGACCCGTCACGGCGGCAAGGGCGGCGCCATCGTCAACCTGTCCTCGGCGGCCGCCAGGCTCGGCTCGCCAGGCGAATATGTCGATTACGCCGCCTCAAAGGGCGCGATCGACACCATGACCATCGGACTGGCGCGTGAGGTGGTCCTCGAAGGTATCCGCGTCAATGCAGTCAGCCCGGGCATTACCGAGACCGAAATCCACGCCTCGGGCGGCCAGCCGGACCGCGTGGCGCGGATGCAGGACGCGCTGCCGATGAAACGCGCCGGCACGGCCGATGAGGTCGCGAGCGCGGTTCTTTATCTTTTGTCGGATGCGGCCTCCTATGTAACGGGCGCGATCCTGAATGTGAGCGGCGGCCGATAGGCGCCAAAGCAAAGGACAGTTTCATGGCTTATGACGTCGTAATCATCGGATCGGGACCGGGCGGCTATGTCTGCGCCATCAAGGCGGCGCAGCTGGGCCTGAAGACGGCGGTGGTCGAGAAGGACGCAACCTTCGGCGGCACCTGCCTCAACATCGGCTGCATTCCCTCCAAGGCGCTGCTCCATGCCTCCGAGATGTTCGCGGAAGCCGGCCACGCTTTCGATACGCTGGGCATTGAGTTACCGGCGCCGAAGCTCAACCTGAAGAAGATGATGGCGCACAAGGACGCGACGGTCGCCTCCAACGTCAACGGCGTCGCCTTCCTGTTCAAGAAGAACAAGATCGACAGCTTCCGCGGCACCGGCAAGGTGATTTCCGCCGGCAAGGTTTCGGTGACCGGCGAGGACGGCAAGGTCGAGGAAATCGAGACGAAGAACATCGTCATCGCCACCGGCTCCGACGTCGCCGGCATTCCGAGCGTCAAGGTCGATTTCGACGAGAAGGTGATCATCTCCTCCACCGGCGCGCTTTCGCTGGCCAAGGTGCCCGCCACCCTCGTGGTGGTCGGCGGCGGCGTCATCGGGCTGGAGCTCGGCTCGGTGTGGGCCAGGCTCGGCGCCAAGGTCACGGTCGTCGAGTTCCTCGACACCATTCTCGGCGGCATGGACGGCGAGGTGTCGAAGCAGTTCCAGCGGCTACTCTCCAAGCAGGGTTTCGAGTTCAAGCTCGGCGCCAAGGTCACCGGCGTCCTCAAGACCAAAAAGGGCGCGACCGTCACCTTCGAGCCGGTCAAGGGCGGCGCAGCCGAAACCATCGAGGCCGACGTGGTGCTGGTCGCCACCGGACGGCGCCCCTATGCCGACAGCCTCGGGCTGAAGGAAGCAGGCGTCGAGGTCGACGAGCGCGGCCGGGTGAAGACCGACGGGCATCTCAGGACCAATGTTCCCGGCATCTATGCCATAGGCGACGTCGTCGCGGGGCCGATGCTGGCGCACAAGGCCGAGGACGAGGGTGTCGCGGTGGCAGAGACGATCGCCGGCCAGGCCGGCCATGTGAACTACGACGTCATCCCGAGCGTCGTCTACACCAGCCCGGAAATCGCCTCCGTCGGCAAGACCGAGGAGGAATTGAAGAAGGCAGGCATCGACTACAAGGTCGGGAAATTCCCGTTCAGCGCTAACGGCCGCGCGCGCGCCATGCTGCACACCGACGGTTTCGTGAAGATCCTGGCCGACAAGGCCAGCGACCGCGTGCTCGGCGTCCATATCGTCGGCTTCGGCGCCGGCGAGATGATCCACGAGGCGGCGGTGCTGATGGAATTCGGCGGCTCGTCGGAAGACCTCGCCCGCACCTGCCACGCGCATCCGACCATGTCGGAAGCGGTGAAGGAAGCGGCGCTGGCGACGTTCTTCAAGCCGATCCATATTTAGTCGGTAAGGGCCGTAGCTCGCGACCTCGTCATTCTATGGCGAAGCAAGGAGTGGAGCGACGCAGCGCAGAACAGAGAATCCATGCCGTGACGCTAAGGCTTTGCAACAATTACAGAATTCTGCACCGTTGCACTCTATGGCAACAGTAACCGCATGGATACTCGGATCAAGCCCGAGTAAGACGAAGGCGTGATTGCGCAAAACAAAACGGCCCGCCTTTCGGCGGGCCGTTCGTTCTTAAGCTGCAGCCCGATTACTGAGCCGGAGCAGGCGCAGGCGCCGGAGCAGGGGTCGGCGCGGGTGCAGGAGTCGGGGCTGGCGCCGGAGTGGGCGCAGGTGCCGGCTCGGGCGCCGGAGTTGGCGTTGCGGGCGCGGGAGCCGGCGTGCTGGCAGCCGGGGGCTCAGCCGTGGCGGGGCCATGCTCGCCGCCGCTTCTGCCAAAGACATAATACGCAACGATGGCCAGGATAATGACAACAAGGGCGATCAGCCACCCGCTGCCGCCACCACCGCCACGCGAGGGGGGAGGCGTGCTCGAAGGGGTGTAGGGATCGTTAGGGTTCGCCATGAAACGTGTCCTCCTTGGATGAAAGTCATCAAAATAACAGCCATCAACGCGCTGAGCCCGGATCGGGTTTCACGCGAACGGACGGAAAGCGCTGAAAAACCGGCGTTTTCAGGTCCGCCAGCCGCCAGACGACTCAGTTGACGGCGGTAACACTATACCCTGCCTTGCGAAAATCCTCGACCAGTCCTTCCGGACCGGGCAGATGCATGGCACCGACGGCCATGAAAACGTTGCCCTTGGCGCAACATCGGCCCGGCATGCGCGGCCATCACCTTGTTGCGGCTGGTGATCATAGTCTGCTCGAAGGCGGCATAGCCGGCCTGGTCGTCGGCGGCGTCGGGCAGCACCGCCTTGAAGAGCGGCCAGAACATGCCGACCTCGCCGCGCTGGTAGAGCACGATCATCGTTTCGTTCACGTCGTTCACCTTGTCGCCGAGCTTCATCGTCTCGACCAGGCTCTTCATGTGAAATTCGAGCGGCAGCGAGGCCATGGCGCGCAACTGATCGACGGCGGTCTCGAGTCCTTCGACGTCCTTGCCCGAGGCCTTGGCCTCCGAGGCCAGCTTGATGTCCAGCACGGGTTCGCCGGCGCTCTGGCGCGCCACCTCGCAAGCCGGCAGCGCCATCATCGCCGACAGGATCCACGGCTTCATCTTGGCGACCGTCGCCGGCGGAATGCCGCGGGCGTCGAGCCCCTTGTTCAGCGCCGCCGCATCTTCGGGCGACAGCAGCGACGACAGCGTGGTGTTGTCGGTGAACATCATCAAGCCGGGTTCGCTTGCCATCGCGGCCATCATCTTGGCCTTGTCCATCGCATCGGTGGTTTCGATGACGATAGTGTCGGCGCCGTCATAGGCTTTTTGCGCGGCTGCCGGCAGCGTGGTGACGCGCGTATCCGTCATGTGCATGGTGCCGAACAGATAGGACGGCTTTTCGCCCGGTTTCTCCAGCTTCCACAGCAAGCCCTTGCCGTTGGGAACGGCCGCCGCCTCGGTCTCGACCTTCTTAAAGGCGGCGGGATCGTTCTTTTCCAGCGCGGACAGAAGATCTGTGCCCACGCAATTGGGCGTTTCGGCATGCGCCCGGCCGGCAAGCAGCAGAACGACGAGGAAAGACAGGAAAAACAGCAGGTTGAGCGCTGCGAGCAGCTTCAACGAGACAAGGGCCGCGCGGTCGGCGATGGCAATGACGCGTTTCATGGAAAGTGTCTTAGCGCTGAAAAGCGGCAAAACGGTTAATTGGGAGAATGAAGTTGTTTGCGGTGCGGTGAGCTGCTGGATGGTGGTTAGCGGAAACGCCCATTGAAGTCCGGGGTCACGCCCTTGGATGCGCCTTCTCGTAGATATCGAGCAGCCTCGCGGTGTCGACGCCGGTGTAGATCTGCGTTGTCGACAGGCTGGCGTGGCCGAGCAGTTCCTGGATGGTGCGCAGGTCGCCGCCGCGGCCGAGCAGATGGGTGGCGAAGGAGTGCCGCAGGGCATGGGGCGTCGCCGTGTCCGGCAGGTTGAGCGCCGAGCGGAGCTTCGCCATCTCGCGCTGGACGATGGCCGGGTTGAGCGGGCCGCCGCGCGCGCCGCGGAAGAGCAGGCCCTCGGGACCGATATGGAAAGGGCAGAGCCGGCGGTATTCGGCGACCGCCTTGCGGGCCACCGGCAGTACCGGCACCAGCCGCGTCTTGCCGCCCTTGCCGGTGACGCGCAGCACGGTGTCGGCTTCCGTGGCGAGGTCGCCGCCGGTGAGCCCGAGCGCTTCCGAGATGCGCAGGCCGGAGCCATAGAGGAGCGTCAGCACGGCGGCGTTGCGCGCGGCGATCCATGGCTCGTCGGCGAGTTGGCCTTCCACGGCCACGACCTGTTTCGCGTCGCTCGCCGTCAGCGGCTTAGGCAGCGACTTCGGCTGGCGTGGCGCGCGCAGCGCCGACGCGCCCGCCGCGTTGACCATTCCGCGTTTTTCGAGAAAGCGCAGCAGCGAGCGAATGCCGGCAAGGCCGCGTCCCAGCGTGCGTGCGCCGGCGCCTTCATTGCGCCGCGCGGCGAGGAAGCCGCGCAAATCGGCGGGGCGCAGGTCGGCAATGTCCGAAATGCCGGGTGCGCCGCCGCAATGACCGGTCAGGAAATGCAGGAATTGGCGGGTGTCGCGTTCATAGGCCTTGACGGTTTCCGGCGACAGGCGGCGCTCATGCGCGAGCGTCTTCAGCCAGGTCTCGCGCGCCGTCTGGAGATCGGGTTTTGCCGGGATGAGAAATTCCTGCATGAGGGCAGTTTCGGGCATGCGGGTTAGGAAGCGGTGAAGAGGCCCTCATTGAAATGATGGCTTGACGGGATTAGAGCAGGGCAAAGGAAGCGCCGCCGATGTCGAAGCTCGAAAATCCCGTACAGATGGCCGTGATCGGTGCCGCGCACGGCATCAAGGGCGAATTGCGGGTGAAAACCTTCACCGGCGATCCGCTGGCTCTAGCCGATTACGGCCCGCTTCATGCCAAGGACGGCCGCACCTTCCAGATCACCGATATCAGGCCGGCCGGGACTGTAGTGGTGGTGCGCTTCAAGGGCGTCAACGACCGCAATGCCGCCGAGGCTTTGGCCGGCACCGAGCTTTTCGTCGACCGCTCGGTGCTGCCCGACGACGGCGAGGAGGATGAGTTCTATCACGCCGATCTCATCGGCCTCGATGTCAGGGACGATACGGGTGTCATCGGCAAGGTCGTCGCCGTGCATAATTTCGGCGGCGGCGACATACTCGACGTCACGCTTGCCGGCCGCAAAGGCGTGCTGATCCCGTTCACGCAGGCCGCGGTGCCGCATGTCTCCATCGCCGAGGGGTTCGTCGAGGTCGATCCGCTCGCGGCCGGGCTGGTCGACGACGAGGAAAGCGAGGCGCCGGGCCGATCCGGCTTCGACCCGAAGGGCAGGCCGCGCGGGCCGAAGGACGCCGGGGGCAACCGTTGAGCTTTGCCGCTTCGGTGCTGACGCTCTATCCGGAGATGTTCCCGGGCGCGCTCGGCCTGTCGCTCGCCGGCCGCGCGCTGGAGGCCGGCATATGGTCGCTCGAGGCGATCCAGATCCGCGATTTCGCCACCGACAAGCACCGAACCGTGGACGACACGCCGGCCGGCGGCGGGGCTGGCATGGTGATGCGCGCCGACGTGCTGGCGCGCGCCATCGACCATGCCTCGCCGCCGGGCGATGAGCGTCCCAGGCTGCTGATGAGCCCGCGCGGAAAACCGCTGACGCAGGCGCGCGTGCGGGAACTTGCCGCTGGTCCCGGCGCGGTCATCCTGTGCGGCCGCTTCGAGGGCGTCGACCAGCGGCTGATCGAGGCGCGGGGACTGGAAGAGGTCTCGATCGGTGATTTCATCCTGTCGGGCGGCGAGCCGGCGGCGCTTGTGCTGCTCGATGCCGTGGTGCGGCTGCTGCCGGGCGTCATGGGCAATGCGGTGTCCGGCGAGGAAGAAAGTTTCGAGAACGGCCTGCTCGAGCATCCGCACTACACACGGCCGCAGGAGTTCGAGGGCCGGCCGATCCCGGACGTGCTGATTTCGGGCAACCACAAGAAGATTGCCGAATGGCGGCGCGCGGAGGCGATGAAGCTCACTCAGAAGCGCCGCCCCGACTTGCTTGGCGGCACGCCTCAGCCTTTGGTGAAATAGTAAAAAGCCAGAAGCAGGCCGACCGCGACGACGAAGCCGCGCACCACGGCCTGCGGCACGCGCTTGGCGATCCACACCCCGGCATAGCCGCCGAGCGCCACGCCCGGGATCATGACGACCGCCTGCGGCCAGGCGACGACGCCTCCGGACACGAAAACCAGGATGGCGACGACCGCGATCACGATGGACAGCATGTTCTTCAACGCGTTGAGCCGGTGGTAGTCGCCGGCTTGCGTCAGGCCGAGCGTGGCCAGCATCATCACGCCCATGCCGGCACCGAAGAAGCCGCCATAGACCGCAGTTGCGAATTGAACAAGCGAACCGGCGAGGGAGCCTACCGAGGCCTGGTGCTCCGGCCCCGCCGCGGGCTTCAGCCATGGCCCGGCGGCGAACAGCGCGGTCGCGGCGATGAGCAGCCAGGGCACAAGGGCGCGGAACGACGGGTTGGACAGCGCGAGAAGGATGAGCGAGCCGGCCAGCGCGCCGAGCGCGGAAATCAGGCATAGCAGCAGGGCGCCGCGCCAGAAATGCCGGATATCGATCCAATAGGCGAGCGTCGAGGTGATGTAACCCGGCAGCTGTGTCACCGACGAGGTGGCGTTGGCGACGATCGGCGGCAGGCCGACCAGCGTCATGGCGCCGAAGGTCAGGAAAGTGCCGCCGCCGGCGACCGCATTGGCGGCGCCTGAGGCAAAGCCGGAGAGGAAGAGCAGGACGGCATCGTAGAGCGTCATTAGGCGGGCCTGGAAGTTGGACCTTTCCCCGCTTAGAAAGCTTGCAAGGCTTGTGCAACCCGGCACGGCGACGATGCGATGGTGCCATGAGGGCAAAAAATACGCCTCGAGGTCCTTTTTGATGCGTGTCGCGGTCCCACAACAGCTCGCATTTCCGGGCGACACGCATTAGGGCGTGACAAAGCGCCGAAATAGCTGTATGTCGCCGCCCGAACCGGAAGAACGATCTTCCGGACCCGTCAACAAGTGCGGTGTAGCCGTCCCTGCCCGATGTTTCGACAAAGGGCATAGCCGAGCGGTCGATGGAACTGCAAGGCGAGTTGAGGACGCTCTGACTGTCGGAAGAACAAGAAGTGGATATTGAGATGGATCTCATCCGTCAGCTCGAGGCCGAGCAGGCCGCCAAGATCGAAGCCAAGCGCAAACTGCCCGAATTCCAGCCGGGCGACACCGTGCGCGTCCAGGTGCGCGTCACCGAAGGCAGCCGCACCCGCGTCCAGGCCTATGAGGGCGTCGTCATCGCCCGCTCCGGCTCGGGCTTCCAGGAAAATTTCACCGTACGCAAGATCTCCTACGGCGAAGGCGTCGAGCGCGTGTTCCCGGTCTACTCGCCGATGGTCGAGGGCGTCGAGATCGTGCGCCGCGGCAAGGTTCGCCGCGCCAAGCTCTATTATCTGCGCGACCGCCGCGGCAAGTCGGCCCGTATTTCGGAAAACACCGGCGTGCGCGCCCGCAAGCTGAATGACGAAGAGCGTGATGCGCTGAACGCCGAGCGTGCCCGCATCGAGGCCGAGAAGGTCGCCGCCGCTCAGGCGCTGGCCGCCGAGACGGCCGCCAAGGAAGCCGCCGAGAAGAAGGCCGCCGAGGCCGCTTCCGCCGAATAAGGCTTTTGCGAGACAGGTTTTGGAAAGGCGGCTTCGGCCGCCTTTTTTCGTTTTCACCGAGCTGTGATCGCTTACCGCAGGAAAACCGCCGCACCGGCATTGACTGCAAATTATCTTGTGCACTAAATAATAGTGCACAAATCAATGGAGATCGAGAATGTCTGCACTCTACACCGCCCAAGCTCACGTCAGCGGCGGCCGCAACGGCCATGGCGAGACCAGCGACGGCCTGCTCAAGGTCGATCTGGCGATGCCGAAGGAACTCGGCGGCAAGGGTGGCGCGACCAATCCCGAGCAGCTCTTCGCCGTCGGCTACGCCGCGTGCTTCGATAGCGCGGTGCGCTTCGTCGCCCGTCAGCAGAAGTTGCCGCTTGAGGGCGCTTCCGTCACGTCCACGGTCAGCCTTTATCCGAACGACCAGGGCGGATTCCGGCTCGGTGTCGCGCTGGCGGCGGAGATTAAGGGGCTTGATCAGCCGGGCGCCGAGGCGCTTGTATCGGAAGCGCACAAGATCTGCCCCTATTCCAACGCCATTCGGGGCAATATCGACGTGGCGCTCTCGGCAAAGGCTGCATGACGACGACGGAAACCACGACCAGGCAAGCCTCGGCACAGGATGCCGGGGCGCTCGAGGTGCCGCGCCTCGACCAACAGCTTTGCTTCGCGCTCTATTCGGCAAGCGGGCTGATGACGAAGCTTTACCGGCCGCTGCTCGACCCGCTCGGCCTCACCTATCCGCAATATCTGGCGATGCTGGCGCTGTGGCAGCATTCGCCGAGCACGATCGGCGAGCTCGGCGCGGCACTTGGGCTCGATTCGGCGACGCTGACGCCGCTGATCAAGCGCATGGAAGCGGGCGGCCTGGTGACGCGCCGGCGCGATACCGCCGACGAACGCCGGGTGCTTGTCGAGCCTACCGCGAAGGGCGAGGCGCTGCGGGCGAAGATGAAGGACGTGCAGGAAGGGCTAGCCTGCGGCATGCCGCTGGAGCGGGCCGAGCTCAAGGCCCTGCATGGCACGCTGACACGCCTGGTCGCCGGATTGCGCGAAGCCACGCCCGATCGGGGCTGAACGCCGCAAAGGCCGTCCTCAAAACCTTCTTCGAAGAGCATCGGTTCACGTATTGGCCGACCGGGGGCAATACGGACCGGCTTGCATGGCGCATGCGGGAAGCTAAAGTCAGCGCCTGATTTGTCCTGGCGCGCGGGGATCGTGCGGCCAATCACGTTCGGGAGTTTGTCATGACCAAGTCGAAACTGCTGCTGGCGGCACTGCTCGCCTGCCTTCTCGCGCCTGTCGCCGCGCTCGCGGACAATCTGCCCGATCTTGGCGGCAGGAAGGTCGTGGTGGTGACGGAAAACGCCTATCCGCCGCTGCAGTTCATCGACAAGAAAACCGGCAAGCAGATCGGCTGGGAATATGACGCGATGGACGAGATCGCCAAGCGGCTGAACTTCAAGGTCGAGTACCAGAACACCTCCTGGGACGCGATGATCCAGGCGGTTTCCGACAACCAGTACAACATCGGCATGACCGGCATCACCATCAAGGACGACCGCAAGGAGAAGGTCGACTTCTCCGATCCGTATATGCGCTCGGAGCAGTTCATGCTGGTGCGCGGCAACGAAAGCCGCTTCACCGATGCCAAGAGCTTCGCCGCCTTCAAGGACGGGCTGATCGGCGCCCAGCCCGGCACGACGCCCTTCTACACCGCCGTCTACAGCGTCCTCGACGGCAACGAGCAGAACCCGCGCATCAAACTGTTCGAGACCTTCGGCGCGACCGTGCAGGCGCTGAAGTCGGGCGACGTCGACGTGGTGCTGACCGACGGCACCGCCGGCAAGGGCTATGTCGATGCCTCCGAGGGCAAGCTGAAGCTGATCGGCGGACCGCTCGGCACCGAGGATTTCGGCTTCATCTTCCCGAAGGGCTCGGACCTGGTGAAGCCGGTGAATGCCGCGATCGCTTCGCTGAAGGCGGACGGCACGTTGGACAAGCTCAACAAGAAGTGGTTCCTCGATTACAAGATGGGACAGTGAGCTCGTCTTGTTGCGCGCGGTGAGTTTGCAGGAAATCGCGCGGACGACGCGCCCAGGCACCGCCCTCTGTCCTGCCGGCCCCGGCCCTTCGCTGTCGCTCCGGGCGTTCGTCCTTCGAAAAGCCAAGCAATTGGCTTTTCGTCGGCTCCGCGGACCTCTCCTCACCCCCCGCAAGGGGGGAGATTGGCAGCTCCGGTCTCTAGCTCAATCCTGCGACGTCGAAAATTGGCGAAAGCCTACGCGACATCTGATCTCCCCCCTTGCGGGGGAGATGTCCGGCAGGGCAGAGGGGGGTGTGCCGGAACGCGACCTTCGCAACGACCTTGCCGGCATCGCCTGATGGCAACGCCTATATCCACCCCCAAACCAGAATTCCCCTGGTGGCTGGCCGCGGCTGCCGTGCTTGCTTTGGCCGCCGCGCTCTCCATCGCTTCCAGCGACCTCTACGCGCAAGTCTTCGCCACCGTCGCCAAGGGCATCGGCATCACCATCTTCGTCACCGTTGTCGCCTTCGCCTTGGCCTCGGCGCTTGGGCTCGGCATCGCGCTGATGGCGCTGTCGGGATCGCAATGGCTGCGGCAGATCGCGCGTTTCTATGTCGAGATCATCCGCGGTGTGCCGATCCTGGTGCTGTTGTTCTGGATCGCCTTTGCCGGCGCGCCGGCGTTCGTCGCGGCCTGGAACGCGCTGACCGCGCCGCTGCAGAGCGCCGGCCTGATCGGCGAGCTGCTGGTGCGCGACGTGTCGCTGCTGTGGCGGGCCATCATGGCTTTGACCATCGGTTATTCGGCCTTCATCTCGGAAGTGTTCCGCGCCGGCATCCAGTCGGTCGAGAGAGGCCAGATCGAAGCCGCCAAGGCGCTCGGGCTCAGCCGGGCGCAGCGCTTCCGGCTGATTGTCTTCCCCCAGGCGATCCGCATGATCCTGCCGCCGCTCGGCAACGACTTCGTCGCCATGGTCAAGGATTCATCCCTGGTCTCGGTGCTCGGCGTCGCCGATATCACCCAGATCGGCAAGATCTACGCCGCGGGCTCCTTCCGCTTCTTCGAGACCTATTCGATCGTCGCCTATATCTATCTCATCCTGACCGTCGGCCTGTCGCTGGCGCTGCGGGCACTGGAGCAGCGGCTGCGTCGCCAGCATCAGGAATAGCGGGCAGCAAAAGTCCGCGCTACGGTCCAGGGTGTGTTGATATTCAGGTGACGCCGGCCTGCAAATGATGGTTTTCTGCGCTTCCGGTACTCACGGACCCGAATGTCCGCTCCGCTCCGGTTCTCGAAAGCCACCATTTTCGGCTCGGCCTGACCCGAATCTCAACACGCCATAAGGCCCGGGAGGACTGTTTCATGAATTTCGACAAGGCCAATGCGGCGCTGGATTCCGTCTATTCGGCCGACTCGCCGGAAGGGCTCGCCAAGGCCTATGCCGACTGGGCCGCGACCTATGACAGCGAGACCGCCTCGCTCGGCTATCTCCTGCCGTTCCTGATCACCGCCTGGGTGGCGCGGCATGTTCCGGCGGGCGAAGGCCCGCTGCTCGACGCCGGCTGCGGCACGGGCCTGTCGGGGCCGTCGCTGAAGGCCTTGGGCTATGGCGACATTGCCGGGCTCGACCTCTCCGACGACATGCTGAAGATCGCCGGCAGCCGACAGGCGGGCGGCAAGCCGGCCTATAGCGAGCTGAAGAAAGCGATGCTCGGCGGTCCTCTGCCCTGGCCCGACCGGCATTTCCGCACCTTCTTCTCGACCGGTGTCTTCACCATCGGCCATGCGCCGGCTTCCGGCCTGCACGAGCTGGTGCGCATCACCAAGAGCGGCGGCCACGCCATCTTCACGGTGCGCGACCAGGTGTTCGAGAGCGGCGGCTTCCACGCGGTGTTCGACGAGCTGACAGAGGCGAGGCAATGGCGCCTGGTCGAGCAGAGCCCGTGGTTCCGCTGCTACGCGATCGGCGATCCGGACGCGCTGGTGAAGACTTTCGTGTTCGAGGTGAGGTGAGCGCCAACTTCCCCTCCCCCTTGTGGGGGAAGGTGGCCGCGCAGCGGCCGGATGAGGGGTGCTCCAGGGAAAGCCGACGTCCTACTCCGCTGGAACACCCCTCATCCGTCTCGGCGCTACCGCGCCGATCCACCTTCTCTCCCAAGGGGAGAAGGGGAAGTTGGCGCAATTGCCGAAAAGCCAAAACATTGCTATCTACCCCGCCATGGAAAAGCTTTTCAGCGATCCGGCCTATAAGGGTTTCGTGCTGCAGGACAGAAAGCGCCTGCCGTCGCGATTTGCCGCGCGGGTCTGTGGCGCGCTCACCAGCCGACTTAGCCTGGCCGTCTGATCGAAGTCGCTCGCCGGCTGAAAGCCGCGCCGGCTTTTCCCATTTCTCATATCGACGGATTTACGCACATGAGCGCACCGCGCACCCTCTACGACAAGATCTTCGACGACCACACGGTCGACCGCCAGGACGACGGCACCTGCCTGCTCTATATCGACCGCCATCTGGTGCACGAGGTCACCAGCCCGCAGGCTTTCGAAGGCCTGCGTATGTCGAACCGCAAGGTCCGCCATCCGGAAAAGACGCTGGCCGTGGTCGACCACAACGTGCCGACCTCGCCCGAGCGCAAGTTCGGCATCAAGAACGAGGAGAGCCGCATCCAGGTCGAGGCGCTGGCCAAGAACGCCAAGGATTTCGGCATCGACTATTATTCCGAGAACGACGTCCGCCAGGGCATCGTCCACATCATCGGGCCCGAGCAGGGTTTCACGCTGCCGGGCATGACCATCGTTTGCGGCGACAGCCACACTTCCACGCATGGCGCGTTCGGCGCGCTGGCGCATGGCATCGGCACGTCGGAGGTCGAGCATGTGCTGGCGACGCAAACGCTGATCCAGCGCAAGGCCAAGAATATGCTGGTGCGCGTCGACGGCCAGCTGCCGGAAGGCGTCACCGCCAAGGACATCATCCTCGCCATCATCGGCGAGATCGGCACCGCCGGCGGCACCGGCTACGTCATCGAATATGCGGGCGAAGCGATCCGCTCGCTGTCGATGGAAGGCCGCATGACGATCTGCAACATGTCGATCGAAGGCGGCGCCCGCGCAGGCCTGATCGCTCCGGACGAGACGACCTTCGCCTATGTCAAGGACAAGCCGCGCGCGCCGAAGGGTGCCGCCTGGGATGCGGCGCTCGCCTATTGGAAGACGCTGCATTCCGACGAGGGCGCGCATTTCGACAAGGTCGTCGTGCTCGACGCGCAAAAGCTGCCGCCGATCGTCTCATGGGGTTCTTCGCCGGAGGACGTCGTCTCCGTGCAGGGCATCGTGCCCAATCCGGAAGAGATCGCGGACGAGACCAAGCGTATGTCGAAGCTCCGCGCGCTCGATTATATGGGGCTGACGCCCGGAACCAAAATCACCGATATCGCGCTCGACCGCGTCTTCATCGGCTCCTGCACCAACGGCCGCATCGAGGACCTACGCGCCGCCGCCAAGGTGGTCGAGGGCAAGAAGGTCAATCCGCGTGTCAACGCCATGATCGTGCCGGGCTCGGGCCTGGTGAAGGAGCAGGCGGAGGCTGAAGGCCTCGACAAGATCTTCCTCGCCGCCGGCTTCGACTGGCGCGAACCGGGCTGCTCGATGTGCCTGGCCATGAACGACGACCGGCTGAAGCCGCATGAGCGTTGCGCCTCGACCTCGAACCGCAATTTCGAAGGCCGCCAGGGCTTCAAGGGCCGCACGCACCTGGTGTCGCCGGCCATGGCGGCGGCCGCCGCGATCGCCGGCCATTTCGTCGACATCCGCGACTGGAAGTAACGGCCCAGCCGCAAGCTCACAAAGGCCCGGGACAGGACGTCCGGGCCTTTGCTTTTAGCGATCTACCTGCGAATGATCTCGTGGAACTCCTCGCGCCGGCCGGGCTGATCAGCGGCTACGACCAATGCCAGTTTCCGCTCGTCGAAGATTTTGAACCACTCGTCCCACTCCACGAGCTCGTAGCCGCCGGCGTTGATCGGACGCTCCGGGCGGTCGGTGTCCTCATAGGCGTTCTGCCCGAAAACCAGCCGCAGCATAGCCTGCGTTCCGGCCTCTGGCGACACGTCGACGATGGCCGGGAAGCCGGCGCGCGCCGCCGCCCAGGAGCGGATTTCATCGTGGTTCGTCAAAGTGATCGTGTCGGCCATCTCGATCGTCTCCCGTCTGGCGTCTCTTGTCTGGCCGGACAACGCCGCTCCGGCGGGCCGGTTCCGCGTGGCACGCGATGGGTCTATCGGGGGCTTAACCGCTTGTTTGGGCTTGCCCCCTTATATCTCCCCTTGGGTAAGTTGGGAAAGTCGCGGTCCTTTGGACACCGGTCTGCTCATAGCGCTGCTCAATCCGACGATAGCGCTGGCGCTCGGCGCTGCGTTCCTCCTGCTGTGGTCCTATCAGCGCCATCGTCCGTATCTGGCGGCGCTCGGCGCGAGCTACTGCCTGTCGGCGCCGGGTTTCCTGCTGCAGTATTTCACGCTTCCGATCGGCGTGGCGCTGACCAAGCTCGTTTCCAACATCTGCTTCACGATCGCGGCCTGCTGCCTCTCCAGCGCGATTATCGCGCGCTACGGGCGGCGCGTGCCCTATGTCGGCATCGGCATCGTGACCGGCGGCGGGCTCGCGGCCTTCATCTGGTTCATGTTCGTCCAGCCGGACCTCACCTGGCGCGTGCTGGTCATGAATTTCGGCTTCGGCGCGCTCAGCCTGCTGGTCGCCGCGGAACTCAGAACGGTGCGCCACAACGGTCCGACCGAAAAGATCCTGTTCGCGCTGTCGCTGCTTTCCGCGCTGAATTTCATTGCCCGCACGCTGATCGTCGTCATCGCGCATGGGCCGTTCCCCAGCTATGACGGCTTCTACGGCTCGTCCTACTGGACGACGGCGCTGCTGTCGCACGCCTTGCTGTCGCTGCTGATCGCGCTTTGCCTGTTCACGGCCGCGGCGCTCGATGTGATGAAGGCGCTGAAGACCGAGACCCATACCGATCCGCTCTCGGGGATCCTCAACCGCCGCGGTTTCGAGGAGCGGGCGACCCTCTTGCTCGACCAGTGCGGCAAGGCGGGGTTTCCCGTCGCCCTGGTGCTGGCCGATCTCGATCACTTCAAGGCGCTGAACGACCAGCACGGACACGAGGCCGGCGACCGGGTAATCGCCGACTTCGCCGCCAAGCTGCGCGCCGCCACCGGCGCGCGCGGGGCTGCCGGCCGCATCGGCGGCGAAGAGTTCGCCGTGATTCTGCCGCTGAGCGACCTTGCCTCGGCAAGGCTCTTCGCCGAAGCGATCCGTGCCGTCTATTCGGCCGGCGCGATCGATGGCCTGCCTGCCGGCATCAGAGTCACCGCGAGCTTCGGCGTCGCCGCCCGCTCCGGCAGGGAAGGGCTGATGCCGTTGATGCGGCGCGCCGACGAGGCGCTCTACAAGGCCAAGAAGAACGGCCGCGACAGCGTGCGGCTCTCATATGAGAGGCCCGAGGCCGCCTTCGTTGCCGAGCCGTTCGCCGTCGGCTGAGGCAAATCTACAATCGCGGCGGCAAGGTTACGGCGAAGTCGCCGTATGCTTGGAGATGACGCTACGACTGTGTGCGCGGGTCAGGCGCGCTGCGGCGCCGTCAAGCGCCGGTTACCTTCAACGGCAGGGGCTGAGATTGGGCATCTCGCCGTCGGAAAGCCCGTACATATAGGAGCGGCCTTTGACCAGCACCGGCGGTTGGTAGCAGCCGGGCGCGCCGACCTCGTCCGCGTCGTCATAAACGACATCCGGCTGGCCGGCGCCGGTGTATTCGGAAAGTTTTTTCGCGAGCTTGCCCTCGCCGACGATGATGCGCTTGTAGCCGGCGGCGCTGTCGATGACGAGATTGCCGAAGGAATCGGCATAGACGCGGTCGTGATGGCGCAAGCCGGCTTCGGCCGGCGCGGCGATCGCCGTCACCAGCCCTGCCAGCGCCGCGGCGGCAATGCCTGCCCGCACTGAATTCGAACGCATGTCGCTCTCCCTTGATCGGCGCGAGGTCGCGCCCGCATTCCGGTTCGAATCGGAAATTAACCCTTTCTTAACCTTTGTTAAGAGGCGGCAGGCTATGGGGCGCCGGCTCTTAAGGAACATGGTTAATTTTTGGAGGGCCGGGTTCCCAGGCGGCGAGGCGGTCCGGAGCTGGGCTGACTCGGCGTGAACTTGATCTTGCGGCGCCGCGTGTCTACAGCGGTCCACCGATTCACGGAAAAGGCAACCGCCTTTCTTTGTTTCGACGCGATTCCGGACGGAAGGCAATGGCGAGGGCGCCGAACCCAGCCGTTCACACTTTTCCCGGAATTGCTGTAGCGTGCCGCGCATGAAAGGGCAGCGCATGAGCTTTGGCCACAGGGTCCGGGTGTCGATCACCATCCCGCTGCTTTTCGCGGCCTCGGCCTGCGTGCCGCAGGACGGCGCGCCGAAGGCGGCGAATGCCGCGCCGCCCGCCGCCTCGGTTGCTCCGGCCCCGCAGTCCGCCGCACCTGTGGCGCCGGCGGCAGCTGCAACGCCCCCGATACCCGGGTCGGCCCCGATACCGACGGCCCCGGCACCTGCAACGACCAAGACGCCTGCAACGCCCGCGACCAAGATCGTCACCGACCTTACTGTGCCACGATCCGGCATCGGCACGGCCACCTACAGATGCGGCAATGGCGGCATGATCACCATCCAGAATCTCGGCTCGTCGTTGCGTGTGGTCCGTCCGGATGGCACGGCCGAGGAATTCGCGGCCTCGCCCGCCAACCAGAGCAGTCGTTACCAGGAAGCGGCGACGCATGACGCAATCGTGATCGACGGACGCGAAGCGCTGGTGATGAAGAGGGGATCGACGCCGCAGACCTGTCGGCGATAGCCCTTCTGTTGCACTGCAGCGAACGCTGCGCCGGCTTCGAAACAGCCGCTAATCGATTGAAGCGCGCGACCGCCAATTTGTCAGACTAAATGACGTTTCCAAAACGATTTTCCCGCTTTGACGCGGTGCAAAAAGCGCATTAGAAACCGCCTGTCCGGAGCCATATATGAGGGGCGGAAAACGCTGCTTCTCGGTAGCGGAATCCGGGACGCCGAACTGGGGCAGCCATGAGCAAATCACCAGCCACCCGCGCAGTTGCCAGACGTGAAAGGCCGCTCTCGCCGCATCTGACGGTCTACCGGCCGCCGATCACGATGACGATGTCGATCATCCACCGCATCACCGGCGGCGCGCTTTATTTCGGAACGCTGCTGGTGGCGGCTTGGCTGATCGCCGCCGCGAGCTCGCAGGCCGCCTTCGACTGGGTCAACTGGGCCTTTGGTTCGTGGATCGGCCGGCTGGTTCTCTTCGGCTACACCTGGGCGCTGATGCACCACATGCTGGGCGGGCTGCGGCACCTCATCTGGGACACCGGGGCTGGACTGGAAAAACATACCGCATCGAGGATCGCCTGGGCGACGCTTGCCGGCTCGATCGTGCTCACGCTGTTGATCTGGATCGCCGGCTACATGGCGCGGGGAGCTTTCTGATGAGCGCGAACAACACCGACATGCGCACGCCGCTGGCGAGGGTCCGCGGCCTCGGTTCGGCCCGCGAGGGCACCGGGCATTTCTGGCGGCAGCGGCTGACGGCGATCGCCAACATTCCTTTGATCCTGTTCTTCGTCGGCTTCCTGATCGCGGTCAACGGCCATGACTACGCGGATGTGCGGGCGGCGCTTGCGAACCCGTTGGTGGCGGTCATGCTCGGGCTGGTGCTGATCTCGCCGCTCTATCATATGCGCATCGGCATGCAGGTGATCATCGAGGATTATGTGCATGGCGAAGGCATGAAGCTGGCCCTGATCGCTCTCAATACATTCTTTTCGGTAGCAGTCGGCGTCGTTTCGCTGTTTGCCCTGCTCAAACTCGCATTCGGAGGCTGACGTCTTGGCCAACGCAAATACCGCCGGCACCGCTTCCGCCTACACTTTTGTCGATCACAAATTCGATGTGGTGATCGTCGGCGCCGGCGGCGCCGGGCTGCGCGCCACGCTCGGCATGGCCGAGCAGGGGCTGCGCACCGCTTGCATCACCAAAGTGTTCCCGACCCGCTCGCACACCGTTGCCGCGCAGGGCGGCATCGCCGCTTCGCTGTCGAACATGGGCCCGGATTCCTGGCAGTGGCACATGTACGACACCGTCAAGGGTTCGGACTGGCTGGGCGACGTCGACGCGATGGAATATATGGTGCGCGAGGCGCCGGCTGCGGTCTACGAGCTCGAGCATTACGGCGTGCCGTTCTCGCGCACCGAGGAAGGCAAGATCTATCAGCGACCGTTCGGCGGCCACATGATGAATTATGGCGACGGTCCGCCGGTGCAGCGCACCTGCGCCGCCGCCGACCGCACCGGCCACGCCATCCTGCACACGCTCTACGGCCAGTCGCTGAAGAACAACGCGCAGTTCTTCATCGAGTATTTCGCGCTCGACCTGATCATGGAACCGGACGGCACCTGCACCGGCGTCGTCGCCTGGAACCTCGACGACGGCACCATCCACCGTTTCTCGGCCAAGATGGTGGTGCTGGCGACAGGCGGCTATGGCCGCGCCTATTTCTCCGCCACCTCGGCGCATACCTGCACCGGCGACGGCGGCGGCATGGCGGCCAGGGCCGGGCTGCCGCTGCAGGACATGGAGTTCGTGCAGTTCCATCCGACCGGCATTTATGGCGCCGGCTGCCTGATCACCGAAGGCGCGCGCGGCGAGGGCGGCTATCTCGTCAATTCCGAGGGCGAGCGCTTCATGGAGCGCTACGCGCCGTCGGCCAAGGACCTTGCCTCGCGCGACGTCGTCTCGCGCTGCATGACGCTGGAGATCCGCGAGGGCCGCGGCGTCGGCAAGAAGAAAGACCACATCTTCCTGCATCTCGATCATCTCGACCCGGCCGTGCTGCATGAGCGGCTGCCGGGTATTTCCGAATCGGCCAAGATCTTCGCCGGTGTCGACCTCACCAAGGAGCCGATCCCGGTGCTGCCGACGGTGCATTACAATATGGGCGGCGTGCCGACCAATTACTGGGGCGAGGCACTCAACCCGACGCCAGAGAATCCCGACCGCGTGTCGCCCGGCCTGATGGCCGTCGGCGAGGCCGGCTGCGCTTCGGTGCACGGCGCCAACCGGCTCGGCTCGAATTCGCTGATCGACCTCGTCGTGTTCGGGCGGGCGGCCGCCATCCGCGCCGGCCAGGTGATCGACCGCAAATCGGCGATCCCGTCACCCAATGACGCTTCGGTTGAAAAGATCATGGAGCGCTTCGACCGGCTGCGCCACGCCAACGGCTCGATCCCGACGGCGGTGCTGCGCGAGAGAATGCAGCGCGCCATGCAGGAAGACGCCGCCGTATTCCGCACGCAGGAATCACTTGAGAACGGCTGCAGGCGCATTTCGGAACTCTGGGGCGAGCTCAAGGACATCAAGGTCACCGACCGCTCGATGATCTGGAATTCCGATCTGGTCGAGACGCTGGAGCTGGAAAACCTGATGGCCAATGCCATCACCACGGTCTACGGCGCCGAGGCGCGCAAGGAGAGCCGCGGCGCGCATGCGCGTGAGGATTTCGACAAGCGCGACGACGCCAACTGGCGCAAGCATACGCTTGCGCATCTCAGCGGAGACGGCACGGTGACGCTCACCTACCGGCCGGTGCATACCGAGCCGCTGCTGGCAGAGACGGACGGCGGCATCAGCCTGGCCAAGATCGCGCCGAAGGCGAGGGTCTACTGACCATGGCATTGGCGGCCGCGGGATATTCCGGCACGCCCCTTCCGGCCAAGCTCGGCCTGAAGGACGGCATGGTCGCTGCCTTCATCGCGCTGCCGCCGGAGCTCGTCGACCTTGCTGAAGCGGTGTCCTTCGCCGAGGTCGATCGGCTGCCGCAGTGGTCGGCGATCTCGGGCAGCCGGAAATACGATGCGGTGCACGCCTTCACCCGGCAGCGCGCCGAGATCGAGGACGGCTTGGCCCACATCGAGACGGCGATCAAGCGCGACGGCATGGTCTGGGTCTCCTGGCCGAAGAAAGCATCGAAAGTGCCGACCGACGTCACCGAGGACGTGATCCGCGCCGAGGCGCTGAAGCGCGACCTGGTCGACGTCAAGGTCGCCGCCGTCAACGAAATCTGGTCCGGGCTGAAGCTCGTCATCCGAAAGGACCGCAGGTAATGGTCGAACTCACGCTTCCCAAGAATTCCAAGATCAAGCAGGGCAAGACCTGGCCGAAGCCGGAGGGCGCGACGAACCTGCGCGAATACCGCATCTACCGCTGGTCGCCGGATGACGACGAGAACCCGCGCATGGACACGTACTTCGTCGACATGGATGATTGCGGCCCGATGGTTCTCGACGCGCTTCTGTGGATCAAGAACAAGATCGACCCGACGCTGACGCTGCGCCGTTCCTGCCGCGAAGGCATTTGCGGCTCCTGCGCCATGAACATCGACGGCTCCAACACGCTGGCCTGCACCAAGGGCGCGGAGGATATTTCGGGCGCGGTGAAGGTCTATCCGCTGCCGCATATGGCCGTGATCAAGGACCTTGTGCCCGACCTCACCAATTTTTACGCCCAGCATGCCTCGATCCAGCCGTGGCTGCAGACGGTCTCGCCGACGCCCGCCAAGGAATGGCTGCAGAGCCATGAGGATCGTGAGAAGCTCGACGGGCTCTATGAATGCATCCTGTGCGCCTGCTGCTCGACGTCCTGCCCAAGCTACTGGTGGAACGGCGACCGCTATCTCGGCCCGGCCACTTTGCTGCAGGCCTATCGCTGGCTGATCGACAGCCGCGACGAGGCGACGGGCGAACGGCTCGACAATCTGGAAGACCCGTTCCGGCTCTATCGCTGCCACACCATCATGAATTGCGCGCAGACCTGCCCGAAGGGTCTCAATCCCGGCCAAGGCGATCGCGGAAATCAAGAAGATGATGGTGGAGCGCCGCGTTTAGGCTTGATCGCTCGCGACAATCCCGAAAGCAGCGTCCTTCACACCCCCTCGGTCCTGCCGGACATCTCCCCCGCAAGGGGGAGATTGGCTGTCATCACGGCTTTCGCTAATCTCCGACATTGCAACAAGGGGCGAGCGGCGCCGCAACTGCTGATCTCCCCCCTTGCGGGGGAGATGGCCGGCAGGCCAGAGGGGGGTGCTGTCCCTCCAGCGCCAAAAGGATACCAACCCAATGACCGATCTCCCCCTTCTCTCCGCCGTCGAAGCGCGCGTGCTGGGCTCGCTGATCGAGAAGAAGGAGCTGACGCCGGACGTCTATCCGCTGACGCTTAACGGCGCGCATCAGGCCGCCAACCAGAAGACGGCGCGCGAGCCGGTGATGGCGCTGGAGCTGACGGAAGTCCGGCGGGCGCTGAGCACGCTCGAGCAGAAAGGCCTGGTGCGCCAGGCCTTCGCTTCGCGCGTCGAGCGCTACGAGCATCTGATGGCGCAGCGCTTTTCGCTGACCACGCCGCAGATCGCCGTCGTCGGCCTCTTGCTCCTGCGCGGCGCGCAGACGGCGCATGAATTGCTCGCCCGTTCGGAGCGCATGACGCGCTTTGCCTCGATCGAGGAGCTTCGCGACAATCTCGATTTGATGATCGGCCGCCGGCCGCCGCTGATCCAGCTGCTCGAACGCGCGCCCGGGCAGCGCGAGGAGCGCTATGTGCATCTCTTGAGCGGGCCGGTGGAAGCAGCCGCCGTGGCGGCGCCTTGGCAGTCGCCGGCGCCGGCAGACTCCGACCTTGAAGCGCGGGTCAAGGCGCTGGAGGAAGAAGTCGCGGCATTGCGGGCGAAGATAGAGGCGCTGGGCGGCTAGCCACTACGGGAAATGTCGGCGGGACAGCGCCCCCCTCTGTCCTGCCGGACATCTCCCCCTCGAGGGGGAGATTGGCAGTTCCGGCGCCGACGCCCTTCTTTCACCGGCGATTGGCGAAAGCCAACGCGACATCCGATGTCCCCCTTGAGAGCCCTTGAGAGGGAATGCCCGGCAGGGCAGAGAGGGGGCGAAGAATCGCTGCCCCCGCAATCTGCATCACCCCAACCGTGCGTCCAGCGACACCTTGATCGCCCCCAGTGCCTTCGACACCGGGCATTCGGCCTTGGCCTTCTCGGCCAGTTCCTTGAACTTCGCCGCGTCGATGCCCGGCACCTTGCCGACCAGGGTTATGGCGCTGCCCGTGATGCCGGTGCCGGGCACCAGCGTCACCACCGCCTTGGCGTCGAGCTCGGCGGCGGGTGTGCCGTTTTCGGCGAGGAAGTGCGACAGCTGCATGGCGTAGCATCCGGCATGGGCGGCGGCGATCAGCTCTTCCGGATTGGTGCCGGATTTGCCGCTCTCGTCCTCGAAGCGCGCCTTGAAGGAGTAGGGCGTGCCCTTCAAGGTCCCGCTTTGCGTGTCCAGCGTGCCGTTGCCTTCCTTCAGATTGCCTTTCCAGACGGCGTTTGCGGTGCGGTCCATGGAGTCCTCCTGCCTTGTCGGGGTTTTCGCCGGCGGGCGCCGGCGCTCGCGGTGACTATAGCGCGGGCGCGGCGGAAGACCATCCACGGTGTGCTGATATTCGGGTGAGGTCGGCCTGATCAGAAATGCCTCCCGCCAGCCCTGGGCAGCGCCGCGGCAAAATTCTCGAAAATATGCGCGCAGAAATGTCGGCTTCCGGGCCGCTGGACCGTCCTGCGGGCGGCCAATGAGTTACGGCCGAAGGAGGTCAGGATGGACAATCTGTTTTTCGCAATCTGGAGGCGCCCCGGCCGAAAGGTCCAGCGGCCGGAAGATTTCTGGCTGGATCCGCCGGCGCTCGGCTTCGGCCGGCTGATGGCGGTCGTGGCCATTATCGGGGTCGGGGCATGCTTGCTCGACTATGCGGCGGCCACCAGAGGTAAGGCTGACAGCGTCGCTGTCGCCTCCTATGGTTCATCACAGGAAGGGAACTGATATGAAATATGTGCTGCTGGTCTACGGTGAGGAGAAGGACCTCTTCGCGCTTAGCCCGCAGGAATCGGCCAAGCTCGATGCCGATTCGCTGGCCTATGACAGGGAACTGGAGGGACAGGGTAAGCTGATCGTCGCCCAGGCGCTGCAGCCGGTGAAGATGTCGAAATCGCTCAGGCGGCGCAAAGGCAAGCGGCTGGTGACCGACGGCCCCTTCGCCGAAACCAAGGAGCAATTGCTGGGCTTTCTCATGGTCGAGGCGGCGGATCTCGACGAAGCGTTGGCAATCGCCGACCGCGTTCCGTTGGCCGAGCTCGGTACCGTCGAGGTCAGGGCGATCTACGACATACCAGGGTCATGACGGCGGCGTATAATGACGGCGTATACTTTGGGATTTGTTCATCGTCGCGATTGTCGCTTGTTGAAGCGATGCTCCACTTCTCCTATCGTTGCCCGGATTTCGGGGGAATTCGGCATGCCTTTCCTGATCGCTTTGCTTGGCGTGCTCGGCGCGGCTGCCTTCTGGTGGTATCGGCTGAAGGTGATGAATGACGCGGCGAACGAGGTCGCCGATGTCATCGGACGCGTGCAAGGTAACATTCGCCGGAAGAAGCTGCGCAAGCAGGCAGCACTTTCGCCACTGACGGCGATCGACGATCCGGTGGTAGCGGCCGCGACGCTGATCACCGCGATCGTTGCCGAGCATGGCCCGATCCTGCCGCAGCGCGAAGGCGTCATCCGCGAGGTGATCGCGCAGATCGCGGAAAATCCGAAGAAGACCGACGAGGCGGTCGTCTACGGCAAATGGGCCGCCGCGCAGATCGACGACACGACCATCGTCATCGACAAACTGGCGCCGTTCCTGCGCGAGCGCCTCGATCCGCATGAGCGCGACGACCTGCTCAGGATGCTGAACCGCGTCGCTCAAGGCGGCGAGCAGAGCCTCAGGATCGCCGACCAGCGGATGCTGAGGCTGCGGCAGAAGCTGGGCTTCGAGGTGAACTGAATTGAAACGGCGACGATCGGATCGTCTGCCTTCGTGATTGGCCGACATCCCTCGCGCTCTTGCGCCAATCGTTCAGATCGCCTCCCCCTTCAGCAGCCTTGGCGTGTCGCCGGAGAGGCCCGAGGCCTGGCGGATGAAGAAATCCTTGAGCCTGGGCATGCGCTCGACCAGGCCGAGGCCGAGATCGCGCACGGCGCGCAGCGGGCCGATGTCGTTTGAGAATAGCCGGTTCAAGACATCGGTGGTGACACCCATCTGCAGCGTGTCGAAGCGGCGCCATTGCTGGTAGCGTTCGAGCACATCGAGCGCGCCGATGTCCTGGCCGAGCCGATCGGCTTCGACCACCACTTCGGCGAGCGCCGCGACGTCCTTGAAGCCGAGATTGAGGCCCTGGCCGGCGATCGGGTGGATGCCGTGCGCGGCGTCGCCGGCGAGCGCGATGCGCGGCGCGACGAAGGCGCGGGCGAGCGTCAGGCCGAGCGGCCACGCGCGCGGCTTGTCGGCAACGCGGATCTCGCCGAGCTTCAGGCCGAACCGCTGCTCCAGATCGTGCTCGAAGACGAACTCGTCGCCCTCGACCAGCGCCTTGGCGTCTTCCGTGCGCTCCACCCAGACGATCGACGAGCGGTTGGTGCCGTCCTTGTCCGGCTTCAGTGGCAGCGTGGCGAAAGGACCGGCAGGGAGGAAATGCTCCTCGGCGCGGCCATTGTGCGGACGCTCATGCGCCACCGTGCAGACAATGCCCGACTGGCCGTATTCCCACTTCACTGTCTTGATGCCGGCCATGTCGCGCAATTTCGAATTGACGCCGTCGGCGGCAACCAGCAGCCGCGCCTTGAGCGTCGCGCCGTCTGCCAGATGCACGGTGATGCCGGCGCCATTCACATCGAAGGCGCTGACCGCCATGCCCTCGATGATGTCGATGCCGAGCTTTTCGGCGCGTCGGCGCAGTGCGCCGTTCAAGTCGCGGTTGGCGACCATGTGGGCGAAAGGCTCGCCGGGCGCCACCTCGCCGTCGAAGGTCAAGAACACCGGACGCACCGGGTCGGCGGCGCGCGAGTCGGTGATGATCATCTCGGTGATCGCCTGCGCCTCCGGCGCGATCTCTTCCCAGACGCCGAGCTGATCCAGCATGCGGCTGGCCGCCGCCGCGATGGCCGAAGCGCGGCCGTCCTTCTGCCAGACGCCGGCGGGAGCGGCATCGACGATGGCGACGGCGAGGCCCGGCCGCGCCTGCTTCAGCGACACGGCCGCGGTGAGGCCGACATAGCCGGCGCCGGCGATGAGCACGTCGAGCGGCGCCTCGCGGCCCTCGTTCGCCCCCGCTTCCCTCGGCTTGCGGTCGACCATGGCATCATCCTTTCATGGCTTCGGCCGGCTGCCGTTTGCGGCCTTGACTGCCTGCGCGTCCTGTCCGAAACCGGCCATGGCACATCCTTGAAGGATTTCAAACATGACCGCGGCCATGGACGAGCTTCTCGACATTCTCGACCTCGAGCAGCTCGAACACAATCTGTATCGTGGTCGCAGCCCCAAGGTCGACTGGCAGCGGGTCTTCGGCGGGCAGACCATCGCCCAGGCGCTGGTCGCCGCGCAGCGCACCGTCGAGCCGGAGCGCCACGCGCATTCGCTGCATGGCTATTTCATGCGGCCCGGCGACACCAAGCTGCCGATCGTCTACGAGGTCGACCGCATCCGCGACGGCGGCTCCTTCACCACGCGCCGGGTCGTGGCGATCCAACACGGACAGGCAATCTTCTCGCTGGAGGCGTCTTTCCAGCAGGACGAGGTCGGGCTCGAGCATCAGCTGCCGATGCCGCGCGACGTGCCGGCGCCCGACACGCTGCTCTCGCAGCGCGAGCTGCTCGGCAAGTTCGGCGAGGCGGTGCCGGAAGGCATCAGGCGCTACTGGGAGCGCGACCGGCCGATCGAGATGAAGCCGGTGATGCTGAAGCACTATACCAGCCGCGAGAAGCTGGAGCCGCAGCAGAACATCTGGATCCGCACCACCGGCCCGGTGCCGGACGACCGCGCGATGCAGGCGGCCGTGCTCGCCTATCTCTCCGACATGACGCTGCTCGACACCTCGACCTTCGCGCATGGGCGGGCCATCTTCGACCGCGATATCCAGGCCGCCAGCCTCGACCACGCCATGTGGTTCCATCGCAGCCATTCGCTCGACGACTGGATCCTCTACAACCAGGACAGCCCGTCGACGCAAGGGTCGCGTGGCTTCACGCGCGGTTCGCTGTTCGCGCGCGACGGAACCCTGATCGCCTCGGTCGCCCAGGAAGGGCTTATCCGGCTGAAACGCTGAGCCGGCTTCCAGCTCAAGCCTAGAAAACGGGCATTTTTGAAAATTTGCCTATTTCTTAATCAGGTGTCCTGACGCCCTTGCGCACGTTTAGTGTGCACCGGCCGCACATTCTCTTTGTCTACAATAGGTTAACACCGTGCCTCGGCATTTGGCACGGAGCTTGAATCCTGTCGTGCACTCTCCGGCTCCTCGGGATCGGTGAAGGTGTGCAATCGCGGGGGACCGCAACAAGCAAAGGGTGAAACCTTATGAAAATCGTGATGGCAATCATCAAGCCGTTCAAGCTCGACGAGGTGCGCGAAGCGCTCACCGCCGTCGGCATCCAGGGCCTGACCGTCACCGAAGTCAAAGGCTACGGGCGTCAGAAGGGACATACGGAAATCTATCGCGGCGCGGAATACGCGGTCAGCTTCCTGCCCAAGATCAAGATCGAGGTCGCCGTCGGCGCCGACATGGTCGACAAGGCCGTCGAAGCCATCACGGCAGCCGCCAAGACCGGCCAGATCGGCGACGGCAAGATCTTCGTCTTCGGCATCGACCAGGCAGTGCGCATCCGCACCGGCGAAACAGACACCGACGCGCTCTAAGCGGCGACCATCCATTCCAACGGAGAGTTCAATGAATATTCCTTCCCCCTTGAAGACGACGGGACGCGCGGCTGCTTCGCTTGCGCTCGTGGCCATGAGCACCGTCGCCGCCATCGCGCAGGAGGCCGCCCCGGCAGCCACCGCTGCCGCGCCCGCCGCGCCGGCGCCCGCGCTCGACACCGGCAACACCGCCTGGATGCTGACCTCGACGGCGCTGGTGCTGATGATGACGATTCCCGGCCTTGCGCTGTTCTATGGCGGCATGGTGCGCAAGAAGAACGTGCTCGCCACCATCATGCAGAGCTTCGCCATCACCTGCCTGGTGACGGTGCTGTGGTTCATGTTCGGCTATTCGCTGGCCTTCTCCGACGGCGGCGCCACGAACGCCTATATCGGCGGCTTCACGAAATTCTTCCATCACGGCATCACCACCGCAACGCTGTGGGCGCCGGGCGTGGCGAATATCCCTGAATTCGTCTTCTCGATGTTCCAGATGACCTTCGCCATCATCACTCCGGCGCTGATCGCCGGCGCCTTCGCCGAGCGCATGAAGTTCTCGGCGCTGCTCATCTTCATGGGCCTGTGGCTGGTCTTCGTCTACGCGCCGATCGCCCACTGGGTGTGGGGCGGCGGCTTCCTCGGCTCGGCCGGCGTCCTCGACTTCGCCGGCGGCACGGTCGTCCACATCAACGCAGGTGTCGCCGGCCTGGTCTGCGCGCTGGTGCTCGGCAAGCGCGAGGGTTACGGCACCACCAACATGGCGCCGCACAACCTGGTCTATTCGGTGATCGGCGCCTCGCTTCTGTGGGTCGGCTGGTTCGGCTTCAACGCCGGCTCCGAGCTCGCCGCCGACGGCCTTGCGGGCGCGGCGATGATGAACACGCAGGTCGCTACCGCTGCCGCGGCCTTGGCCTGGATGTTCGCCGAATGGATCGTCGCCAAGAAGCCTTCGGTTCTCGGCATCATCTCGGGCGCCGTCGCCGGCCTCGTCGCGGTGACCCCGGCTTCCGGCTTCGTCAACCCGACCGGCGCCTTCATCGTCGGCATCATCGCCGGTGTCGTCTGCTACCTCTCGGCCGTCAAGCTCAAGCATGCGTTCGGCTATGACGACTCGCTCGATGCGTTCGGCGTGCACGGCGTCGGCGGCATCGTCGGCGCGCTGCTCACCGGCGCGCTCGCCGATCCGGCTATCAACGCGCTCGGCAAGGACGCCTCGGTCGCCAAGCAGCTCTATGGCATCGTCTTCACCATCCTGTGGACGGCAATCGCCACCTTCGTGATCCTCTATATCGTCAAGGCGCTGGTCGGCCTGCGTCCGTCGACCCAGGAAGAGGTCGAAGGTCTCGACGTCACCCAGCATGGCGAAGTGGTGCCGTAAGGCCCGCTTGCAGCTTGCTCTGGCGCAATTCCGGACGGAAAACCGTTTCACACTTTTCCTGGAATTGCGCTGAGGGCCGGCGGATCCTCCTCCCGCCGGCCCGGAATTTCCTCCCAAGATCCCGTCGTGACGCTCTCGAAAGGGGCTCACGCCTTGAGGCCCGGAAGAACCTTCCGGGCCTCCTTTTTTGTCGGGCGAGCATCCAAGCCGTTTCGATCACGTTCACTTGATCGCGTCGGCGTGAAACATCGGCCTTCGAGTTTCCGTACTGGGATGGCGGGCGTCATCAAGACGCCCGCCAAACAAAAGGGAAGGAACCACCTGATGAACATCAAGAATATCTTGCTGGGAGCAATGGCTCTTTCGATGATCAGCGGCGTTGCACTTGCCGGTGCTCTCGACGAGCCGGACAACATGGCCCCATTCTTCACCGATTCCAGCATGAAGACCATGAAGTCTGAGGCCGACTTCAAGGCGGCCTGGGCGGCGACGCCGAAGGACAAGCAGGACATGATGATGAAGGAGTGTCAGGACGCGGCGATGAGCAAGCCTCACGCCGAGTTCTGCGCCAACCTGAACATGTTTGCCGGTCACAAGTGATCAACGGACGGGGTCGGGTCCTAACGGGTCCGATCGGTTAGCCGTTTGATGCATGGGTGGCGGGCCGCGAGGCCTGCCATCTTTGTTGGAGCCGGGCCGGTAAAGACCCATGGTTAATGCGGCCTTAACCTTCCCCCCGATAGTCTGGCGCTCGAATCTGCCGGAATGCGCCATGCGCCCGGCCAGGCAACGATTACGGGGAAGAGCATGCGTTCAGGCGCTTCAGCACCGCTCGCGCTGACCGATACGGGGCACGGCATCCAGGCATTCGCACGGCGCCAGGTCGGGCGGCTGGTCGGCGCCGGGCTGTTCCTGTTCACCGCCTTCGGCGTCGCGGCCTTGGCCACATGGAACGTCGCCGACCCGAGCTTCTCCCACGCCACCAGCAACGTCGTCACCAACGCCATGGGCTATGCCGGCGCGGTGTTCTCGGACCTCGCCATGCAGTTCTTCGGCCTTGCCGCCGTCGCGGGGCTGGTGCCGGCGGTGATCTGGGGTTTCCTCCTGTTCTCCGCGCGTGGCGTCGACAAATTGCCGAAGCGCGGCTTTGCCTGGTTCGGCTTTGCGCTTTTAGCCGCGGCCATTGCCGGTTGCATGACGCCGCCCAACACCTGGCCGCTGCCGACCGGGCTCGGCGGCGTCTTCGGCGACATGGTGCTGAAGATTCCGGGCATCGCGGTCGGCGGTTATCCGAAAGGCCTATTCGCGACGATCATAGCGGTTATCCTCGCCGCGCCGACCTTGTGGCTGTTCGGCTACGGCTCGGCGCTGATCGCGCGCAAGAACGGCTTTGCCGTCATGGAGCGCGCTGCCCAACCCGATCCGCGCGAGCAGGACGAGATGCTGTTCGACGAGGATGAGGACGAAGGCGACGAGGGGATACTCGCGCTCGGCGCCGTTACCCATTGGTGGCTGTCGTTCCGCGCCTTCCTGCACCGCCGCGCCGAGCGTCGCAGGCGGGAGCGCGACGAGTTCGAACCGCCGATGGAGCCCAAGGCCAGCGCCTGGCGGCGCGCCGCCGAGCGGGTCGAATCGGCCGAGTTCGCCGAAAGCCGGATGAGCCCGGGCGGCCGCGCCCGCGTCGAGCCGGAATTCTTCGCCGCCCTGGTCAACGACCGCAGCGCGTCGGTCGATCCGGCCGACCAGGATATTTTCAACGAGCAGGACGAAGACGTCGATCTCGACGACTTCGACGACGAGGCGCCCGTCCAGCGGCGCGGCGCGCCGGCCAAGGTGCGGAACTTCCGCTCCGATGCCGCGACCCGCGTCGAGGCGCCAGCGGCGCGGCCGGTGCCGGGTGCCCGCATCCAGCGCGAGGCGCAGACCTCGCTCATCGGCTCCGACGCGTTCGAGATGCCGTCGCTGCACTTCCTGTCCGAGCCGAAGAACGTCGCCAAGGATCCAAGCCTGTCGAAGGATGCGCTGGAGCAGAACGCGCGGCTGCTCGAAGGCGTGCTGGAGGATTTCGGCGTCAAGGGCGAGATCATCCATGTCCGCCCCGGTCCCGTCGTCACGCTCTACGAGCTCGAGCCGGCGCCGGGCATCAAATCCTCGCGCGTCATCGGCCTTTCCGACGACATCGCCCGCTCGATGAGCGCGATCGCTTGCCGCGTCGCGGTCGTGCCCGGCCGCAACGCCATCGGCATCGAGCTGCCCAACGCCAAGCGCGAGACGGTCTATCTCAGAGAGATCATGGCCAGCCGCGACTTCGAGACGACAAAGGCGAAGCTTGCGCTGGCGCTCGGCAAGACGATCAATGGCGAGGCGGTGATCGTCGACATCGCCAAGATGCCCCACGTGCTGGTCGCCGGCACCACCGGCTCGGGCAAGTCGGTCGCCATCAACACCATGATCCTGTCGCTGCTCTACCGGCTGACGCCGCAGGAATGCCGGCTGATCATGATCGACCCGAAGATGCTGGAACTCTCGGTCTATGACGGCATCCCGCATCTGCTGACGCCGGTCGTCACCGATCCAAAGAAAGCTGTCGTCGCGCTGAAATGGACCGTGCGCGAGATGGAGGACCGCTACCGCAAGATGTCCAAGGTCGGTGTGCGCAATATCGACGGTTTCAACGCCCGCGTGCAACTGGCCGAGAAGAAGGGCGAAAAGATCTCGCGCACGGTGCAGACAGGCTTCGACCGTCAGACCGGCGAGGCGATCTACGAGACAGAGGATCTCGATCTCGAGCCGATGCCCTATATCGTGGTCATCATCGACGAGATGGCCGACCTGATGATGGTGGCCGGCAAGGATATCGAAGGCGCCGTGCAGCGCCTTGCGCAGATGGCGCGCGCCGCCGGCATCCATGTCATCATGGCGACGCAACGCCCGTCCGTCGACGTCATCACCGGCACGATCAAGGCCAATTTCCCAACCCGCATCTCCTTCCAGGTGACGTCGAAGATCGACAGCCGCACGATCCTCGGCGAGCAGGGCGCCGAGCAGCTGCTCGGCATGGGCGACATGCTCTACATGGCCGGCGGCGGCCGCATCCAGCGCGTCCACGGCCCCTTCGTCTCCGACGACGAGGTCGAGAAGGTCGTCGGGCATCTGAAGCTGCAGGGCGTGCCGGAATATCTCGACGCCATCACCGAGGACGACGAGGAAGAGGACGAGGACGGCCCGTCGGGGAAGGGCGGCTCCGGCGGCGCTGGCGGCGGCAATTTCGAGGATTCCGACGATCCCTACGACCAGGCGGTGGCGGTGGTGCTGCGCGACGGCAAGGCCTCGACCAGCTACATCCAGCGCCGGCTCGGCATCGGCTATAACCGCGCCGCCTCCATCATCGAGAAGATGGAGAAGGAAGGCATTGTCGGCCCGGCCAACCATGCCGGTAAACGCGAGATTCTGGTGCCAACCGAAGAGGACAAATTCTAGGGTTTATCGATATTCAGGTGAGGCCGGCCTGCAAATGGCGGCTTCCTGCGCTTCCGGTGCTCACGTACGAAAAGTACGCTCCGCTCCGGTTCTCGACAGCCACCATTTTCGGCTCGGCGTGACCTGAATCCCGACAAACCAACGGCGCCAGCAGGCAACCGGAAATCGTCTGGCGCGTTTCGTGCGACGGACAGTTGTCCGCGCTTAGGCGGCGGGCCTGTCGCGCACCGCCAAACTTAGGCCCTAGTGGGAGTCCAGAAACTGCTGCGACACGAATCACAGAAAGTGACCGGCATGAAGACCCAGACCGAATTCGCCCTCACCCGCCGCCAGGTCCTCGGCCTCGGCCTGATGCTTGGCGGAGCCGCCGCGCTCAACCTCGTGCCGGGCTATCAGCTCGTGGCCGCCGCGCAGGCCGCCGTGCCGCCGGCGGCGCAGAAGATCGCCGACCATTTCTCCTCGGTGAAGTCGATGAGCGGCGAGTTCGTTCAGTTCGGCCCGAAAGGCGAGCAGACCGGCGGCAAGTTCTTCCTCGAGCGGCCGGGCAAGATCCGCTTCAACTATGACGGTTCCTCGAATTTCCGCGTCATCTCCGACGGCAAGTCGGTGGTGATCCTGAACAAGAAGCTCAACACCTCCGACCTCTACCCGCTGTCGAAGACGCCGCTGAAGCTGCTGCTCGACGACCGGATCGACCTCTCCGGCGGGCGCGTCAAGGCCGTCAAGGAAGAGGACGACCTCACCACTATCAAGCTTTCCGACAAGTCGGTCTTCGGCAATGCGACGATCACCATGATGTTCGATCCGAAAACCTACGAACTGCGCCAGTGGACGATCACGGACGCACAGGGCAAGGATACGACGGTGATGATCTTCAACGTCAAGGAAGGAGTCAGCATCCCGGCCGACACGTTCGCGATCGACTACACGGCGAACAGAGAGTTGAATAGCAGGGAGCGATCCGGCGGATAAGCCGGCGCCGAAGCGGCCGAGATCCACAGCCGAGCTTGTCTTTCCGGTAGGCGGCTGGCACTAGTGCGGCGAGCTTTGCCGTCCCGGACCTCGCCTGAATGTCTTTCACCATCGCCACCTGGAACATCAACTCCGTGCGCCTGCGCATGACGATCGTCGAGCGGCTGCTGAAGGAGCACGCGCCGGACGTGCTCTGCCTCCAGGAAACCAAGGTGCCCGACGAGCTGTTTCCGGAAAAGGCATTCCGCAAGGCAGGCTACGAGCACATCCTGTTCCATGGCCAGAAGGGCTATCACGGCGTCGCCACCGTCGCGCGCCGCCCGATCGAGCTGGTCGAGAAGCGGCGTTTCTGCGAGATCGACGACAGCCGGCACTTGTCGGTCAGGGTACAGGCAGGCGGCAAATCGGTGCTGGTCCATAATTTCTATGTGCCGGCCGGCGGCGACGAGCCGGATCCGGAGATCAACCGCAAATTCCGGCACAAGCTCGATTTCGTCTATGAGATGAACAGTGTGCCGGCAAGCGGGGACGAATCGTCCGCGTCGATCCTGGTCGGCGATCTGAACATCGCGCCGCAAGAGCACGACGTCTGGTCGCACAAGCAATTGCTCAACGTCGTCAGCCACACGCCGGTCGAGACGACAAGTTTCGAGGCGATGCGCAAGGCCGGCGGCTGGGTCGACCTGATGCGACTCAACGTGCCGGCCGAGCAGAAACTCTACACCTGGTGGAGCTACCGCGCGAAGGACTGGCAGGCGTCGAACCGCGGTCGACGCCTCGACCATGTCTGGTCCTCCGCCAATCTGGTGCCGGCTTTCAAAGGCTACGAGATCCTGCAGGCGGCGCGCGGCTGGGAGAAGCCGTCAGACCATGTGCCGGTGATCGCGCGATTCGAATTGGATTGAAGCGCTGCGGGATAGGGCGGCGCTGGCGTTCGCTCCTTACTCCGCCCTGAATGACGAAGCTCTCGGGCCTTTCGTCGGGCCCTACTCTGTAAACCGCGGCGCCAGTTCCTCGATGCGGGCGATCATCTGCTGGAATTCCTCCAGGATGCGGTCATGCAACAGCACCGCGATCTCCGGATATTCTTCCAGGATGCGATGGAACATCTTGCGGCTCAATCGGATCACTTCCGAATCGACGGCGGCGGAGGCGCTGGTCAGCCGGTTGGTGTCGGCGATCAGCGCCAGTTCGCTCAGCATGGTGCCTGGACCCGCAGTGCCGATCGGGACGCGTTCGGCCCCCGAGCTCCCGATAGAGCGTGATCAAGCCGCTGACCACGATGTAAGCAGAGTCGGCGACGTCATCCTCGCGGTAGAGCTTATGGTCGGCCTGCAGCACGGTGGTCTCGGCGCCGAAGGCGAGCAGGCGCAACTGTTCCTGCGTGAAGCCTTGGAAAAGCTTCACGCCGGACAGGATGCGGATGTCGTCATCCAGTGCCATCCTAGCTTTGTCCCCGAGCGGTCAGTCCAATCCCTCCTTTGGAGCGGGCGCCCTTCTGGGCACGCGAGAAACGCTCCACCGTGCATCGTGCGATGCGTGCAACGAGCCGACCCGTCACCCTCCAGCACCAGGATCGTACCCGAAGCGGTTCCGCCCGACCGCTCTATCTCTTTTGGCTCAATTCCAGGCGGAAGGCTACGGCGAAGCCGCCGAGCCCAACCGTTTCACACTTCTTGGATCATGAAATGTTTAAGGAACCAGCTTGTAGCCGCCGCTTTCCGTCACAAGAATTTCGGCGTTGGACGGATCGCGCTCGATCTTCTGGCGCAACCGGTAGACATGGGTCTCCAGCGTGTGCGTGGTGACGCCGGAATTGTAGCCCCAGACCTCTTCCAACAGCACGTCGCGCGTCACCACCTTCTGGTCGGCGCGGTAGAGATATTTGATGATCGAGGCTTCCTTCTCGGTCAGCCGCACCTTGGCGCCGCGCGGATCGATCAGCAGCTTCTGGCTGGGCTTGAAGGTGTAGGGGCCGACCGAGAAGGTCGCGTCCTCGCTCTGCTCATGCTGGCGAAGCTGGGCGCGGATGCGCGCGAGCAGCACTGCGAAGCGGAAAGGCTTGGTCACATAATCGTTGGCGCCGGCCTCTAGGCCCAGGATCGTGTCGGAATCGGTATCGTGGCCGGTCAGCATGATGATCGGCGCCTTGTAGCCACCCTTGCGCAGGATCTTCACCGCCTCGCGGCCGTCCATGTCCGGCAGGCCGACATCCATGATGAGCAGGTCGACAACGCCGCCGCGCGCGGCGGCAACGCCTTTTGCGGCGGTCGATTCCTGCTGGACGTCGAACTCTTCGTAAAGCGCCAGCTGCTCGACCAGGGTGGCGCGCAGGTCGTCGTCGTCATCAACGATCAGGATGGTGCGTGATGTCATGGATATCAATCCGTTGTTTTAAAAAGAATATTCAGTTGACCTCCCCCCATTTATGCGGAAGCTCACCGGCGCAACAGCCGATCACAGTGATTTGTTCCGTGACACGATCATACAAGAAAAAACGCGCGCGCAATGCGGCGAGCGCATTTTTGCCGAAGGGCTTGAGCGTTTTGCTGGTGCGGGCGCGCCCCGGCAACCCCGCGCAAGGCTTCCTGCAAGCCGGCAAAACGGTGTTTCCCTGCGCGCTGGGGCGCAGCGGCATCACCGCCAACAAGCATGAAGGGGACGGCGCGACGCCGCTGGCGTCGATGCGCATCCTGTCGGGCTATTTCCGGGGCGATCAGTTTGCGGCCGGGCGCCGGACGAGGCTGCCGATGGCGCCCATCGGCCCGGATCTCGGCTGGTGCGAGGTGCCGGACGACCGCAACTACAACCGTCCGGTGAAGATCCCCTATGGCGCGAGCCACGAGCGGATGAAGCGCGACGACCGGCTCTACGATGTCTGCCTGGTGCTCGACTGGAACATCGCGCCCCGCCGGCGCGGGCGCGGCAGCGCGATCTTCTTCCACCTGGCGCGGCCGGGCTTCACGCCGACCCAAGGCTGCGTGGCGGTGACGGCGCGGACCATGGCAAGGCTGCTTCCGTTGCTGTCGGACAGGACGGTGGTGAAGGTGGTGAGGTAGGGCAGTAGGCAGTAGGCAGTAGGCAGTAGGCAGTAGGCAGTAGGCAGTAGGTGTGTCCTTTCCTAATGCCTACTGCCTAATCCCTACTGCCTCTTTCCCGGCTGCTGCCAGCCCGTGCCGAGCAGCCCAATCTCGCGAAGCTCTCGATCCATCGTCTTCGAAATATCCCGGCGCTCGGCGCCGATGTCGCGCAGCTGGCTGTCGGAGAGGTCATCGACCGAGTCGTGTGGCAGCCTGGCGGCGACGTGGGCCTGGCGCAGCCAATCGCGGGCTGAACGCAGCCAAAGGGTGAGGCTGGAGGGGGATTCAAGGGGGGTGCAGGGCTTCAGGGCGATCTCAGACATGGCTTTATCTCGTGTTCTCCGGATCAAATCCGGTTTTATGGTGTTTTCGATGAAGCCATGATGCCGGATTGAAAAACAAACGGGAAACGAGTAGTTCTTTTCTGATCATCAAGTTTTATTTGGAGATGGCATGTCCAAGCTGCTGCCGGGAACGCGCGCGCTGAGGACGTTCGAGGCAGCCGCCAGGCATCTCAACTTCACCCGCGCCGCGGACGAGCTCGGCCTAACGCCGGCGGCGGTCAGCCATCAGATCAAGGAAATCGAGGATCAGCTCGACCTGGTGCTGCTCACGCGCACCAGCCGCACCATCCGGCTGACGGAGGCGGGCAGTGTGCTGCTGGAGGCCTCGGTCGACGCGCTCGACCTGCTGAACCGCGCCGTCAGCCGCGCCCGCAAGATGACGCGCGGCACGGCGCTGCTCAAGGTGACGCTCGACGCCCAGTTCGCGACGAAATGGCTGATGCGCCGCGTCGACGACTTCCGCCGGCAGAAGCCCGGCGTCGAGCTGCGCTTCGACATCACCTACGACGTCAGGGATTTCGAGCGCGACGATGTCGATGTCGGCATCCGCTTCGGCACCGGCAAATATCCGGGGATCATCGCGCACCGGCTGTTCGAGAACGTCATCATCCCGGTCTGCAGTCCGGCGTTGCTCGCCTCAGGTCCGCCGCTGAAGGAGCCGCGCGACCTCTTCAACCACACGCTTGCGCATATCGAATGGTCGCGGCAAGGCGTGACGTGGCCTAACTGGAGCATGTGGATGCACGCGGCCGGCGTCGACGATTTCGACGACAGCCGCACGCTCGTCTTCGGGTCCTCGACCGATGCGACCCAGGCGGCGCTCGACGGCAATGCGGTGGCGCTCGCCGACTTTGCCATGGTGGCCAACGATCTTTCGCAAGGGCGCCTGGTACGGCCCTTCGAGCTCGGCATCAAGGTCGCGCCGGAATTCGCCTATTTCCTGGTCTATCCCGAGGCGTCCAAGGACGATGCGCGGATCATCGCCTTCCGCGAATGGCTGCTGGGCGAGGTGGCGAAAGACGCGGACGCGGGGTAGCGCCGTCTCTAGCTTCAGCCCGCTGGCGCCGCGGGCGCGCCGAACCAGCCGATGATGGCGCCGATGATCAGCATCACCCCCAGCCAGTGGCCGGCATCGATCAGCGTCAGGGCCCAGCCGAAGCCTTCATAGCGATGGTTGACGGCAAGCGTGGTGGCGATGAAGCCCAGCCAAAGCACGAAGCCGAACAGCAATCCCGCCACAGGGTTCGGCTCGCCGCCGGTTATGGCGCCCACCACGAGTGTCAGCACGAGCGCCATGATGAGCTCGGCGATGAAGCTGATGACGAACGGAACGACCGAGCGCTGCATGGTGGCCGGGTCGAGCTTGGCCGCTTTCAGCCAGGGCTTGCTCAGGCTCATATACCAGGCGGCGCCGAACAACCATGCGACGACGGCGGCGGCGATCACCGCCAGCCAGTTCACGACCGAAAAATCCATGCTTTCCCCTCCAGATCGAAATGCGATGGAACGCTTGTTCGCTGGTCGCGTCAAGCAAGGCGCCAGACGGTCGTGCGCTTGACCTCGGCATCCTCCAGCACGCGCGTCACCGGAACCTGGTAGACGGCAAGCTGTTCCAGCCCGGTCTCGGGAAGGTAGGCGCGACCGGGATCGCCGACGAGGATCTCGGCGCCGCGCGCTTTCAGGGACGTGAACCAGGGCCGCAGCCTGTCGGCGAAGGCCTTGTCGTAAAAGACGTCGCCGGCGAGCACGACGTCCCAGCCATCGTCGGTGCCGACGCAATCCGTGCCGAGGAATTGCGCTTCAATGCCGTTCGCTTCGAGGTTGATGGCGATTGCCGTCTCGCAGAACGGGTCGATGTCGGCGGCGATGACTTGCGCAGCGCCTGCTTTCGCCGCGGCGATGGCGACGAGGCCCGAGCCGGAAGCGAAGTCGAGCACCCGCTTGCCGCGCACGGTTCCGGGGTGATCGAGCACATAGCGGGCGAGGCCCTGGCCGCCGGCCCAGGCGAAGGCCCAGAAGGGCGGCGGCAGACCGATCTCGGCCAGTTCCTCCTCGGTGCGCAGCCACAAATCATGCGCTTCGTCGGCGAGGTGCAAGAGCACTTCCGGCACATGCGGCGGCGCCATCAGCGCCGTGTTGTCGAGGATGAAGGTCTTCGCGCTTTTCGGCGTAAGTCGTTTCACGGCGCCGGGTTGAGCTCGGCCATGCGGCAGACCTCTTTCCATTCGGCCGGCGTCACCGGCTGCACGGAAAGCCGGCCGAGCCGGACCAGCGCCATGTCGGCGAGCTTGGGGTTGGCCTTCACTTGCTCCAGCGTCACCGGCTTCGGCACGTCCTTATAGGCGCGGATATCGACGCATTCCCAGCGCGGATCGTCGGTGGTGGTGTCGGGATGCGCCAGCGCGCAGACCTCGGCGATGCCGACGATGTCGAGCCCCTCATTGGAATGATAGAAGAAGCCGAGATCGCCGATCTGCATGGCCTTCATGTTGTTGCGGGCGGCGTAGTTGCGGACGCCATCCCATTGCGTGCCGGCCTTGCCCTTGGCCTTCAGCGCCTCGAAGGAAAAGACCGAAGGTTCGGACTTGAACAGCCAGTAATTCATATCGTTTGTCCCATCGCTTTGTCGCACCGCCACGCATGGCATTCCCGTCTATGCTTACTCTCTCGCCGTCGCCGCGGCGAGAGCAGCGAACGATCATGCGCTGGCGGGCTTCTGGAAGACCCAGTTCCACGGACGGATCTGCACGCTTTCGAACAGGCCGGCCTTGGCGTAGGGATCGGCGGCGGCGAGCGCCTGGGCAGCAGCCATGTCCGGCGCCTCGATCATCACCAGGCTGCCGTCCGGCTTGCCGTCTGCGTCGAGGAAGGGACCCGCAAAGGCAAGCTTGCCCTCAGCGATCAGGCCCTCCAGGAAGGCCGCATGCGCCGGCCGCGTGTCGACGCGCAGCTGCAGGCTGCCGGGCTTGTCCTTGCAAATCAACGCAAACAGCATTTTTCAACTCCGATCATTCAGATGTCGGTTTCGGTCTTGAGCGGGCGCGTCATCAGCGCAGTCACCGCCTGGCCGATGGTCACCTTGCCGTCGAGGATGGCGGCGACGGCCGAGATGATCGGCGCCTCGATGCCGCGCTCGGCGGCGATGCGGGCGGCGATGCCCGCCGTCGGCACGCCTTCGGCCAATGGCAGGCCGGCGAGCGGCTTGCCTTGGCCGAGCGCCAGGCCGTAGGCGAAATTGCGCGACTGCGCGGAAGAACAGGTGAGCAGCAGGTCACCGAGGCCGGAAAGCCCCATCAGCGTCTCGGGTTTCGCGCCGAAGGCGGCGCCGAGGCGGCGCAATTCGACGAAGCCGCGCGTCACCATGGCGGCCTGGGCACTGGCGCCTAACCCGGCGCCGGTGATCGCGCCGGCGGCGATAGCAAAGACGTTCTTCAGCGCGCCGCCGACCTCGACGCCGATCAGGTCGTCACTGGAATAGCAGCGCAGGTTCTCGGCCGAGAAGCGGGCGGCAAGCTCGGCGGCCAATTCCGCCTCGCGGGCGGCGACCACGACGGCAGTCGGCAGGCCGCGCGCGACGTCGCTCGCGAAGCTCGGACCAGAGAGCGCCGCGACCGGATTGTCCGGCAGGCTTTCCTCGACGATCGCCGACAGCAGCGCCCCGGTATCGCGCTCGATGCCCTTGGCGCAGAGCACCAGCGGCACGCCTGCAGGGACATGGCTGCGCGCAGAGGCGAGCACAGCGCGCAGCGACTGCGCCGGCGTGACGGCGAGCACGCAGTCGGCGCCGCCGAGCGCCGCGGCGATGTCGCTGGTGGCGACGATGCCCGGCTCGATCGTGATCCCCGGCAGATAGCGCGGGTTTTCGCCGCGATCGATGGCGGCGACGGTGTCCTGGTCGCGCGCATAGAGGCGGACGAAATGACCGGCTCGCAACATGGCGAGCGCCAGCGCCGTGCCCCAGGCACCGCCGCCCAGCACCGCGACGCGCCATCCGCTGGCAGGACTTTTGCTCTCCTTGCTGGTGATGCCTTTCTTGGTCATGCCTTGGCACCGCGCCGGCCCGAGCCGACCAAGGGAGCCGAAACACTGTCGAGCGGCCAGCGCGAGCGCGGCACGAAATCGGCAGCATTCTCGTCGACGATGCCGGCGCGCAGCCGCTCGATGCCGGCCCATGCGATCATCGCGGCGTTGTCGGTGCAAAGCTTTTGCGGCGGCGCCACGAAGGCGAAGCCCGCTTCCGAACACAGCGCTTCAAGCGTCGCCTTGATGGTGCGGTTGGCGGCGACGCCGCCGGCGACGACCAGCGCCGGCTTTGCCTGGCCCGGGAATTCCTGGCGGAAGCGGGCAAGGGCGCGGCCGACACGGTCGCCCAGCGCGTCAGCCACCGCCGCCTGGAAGGAGGCGCAGATGTCGGCGACGTCCTGGTCGCTCAGCGGCGCGATCGCCGTTGCCGCCTGGCGCACCGCCGTCTTCAGGCCGGAGAAGGAGAAGTCGGGCTGCGCCGAGCCTTTCATCGGGCGCGGGAAGGCAAAGCGGCCTGCGTCGCCGCCTGCCGCCGTCTTCTCGACATTCGGTCCGCCGGGATAGGGCAGGCCGAGCATCTTTGCCGTCTTGTCGAAGGCTTCGCCCAGCGCGTCGTCGATGGTGGTTGCCCAGCGCTGATAGTCGCCGACGCCGCGCACCGCGACGATCTGGGTGTGGCCGCCGGAGACGAGCAGCAGAAGATAAGGGAAATCGAGCCCATCGGTCAGCCGTGCCGTCAGCGCGTGGCCTTCAAGGTGGTTGATGGCGATCAGCGGCTTGTCGGCGGCCGCAGCGATCGCCTTGGCAGTCATCAGGCCCACGATCAATCCCCCAACCAGGCCGGGGCCGGCGGTGGCGGCGATGGCGTCGACCTCGTCCAGCGACACCGCCGAATCGGCAAGTGCTGCCTCGACGATACCGTCCAGCGCCTCGACATGGGCGCGCGCTGCGATTTCCGGCACGACGCCGCCGAAGGCCGCGTGCTCCTCGATCTGGCTGAGCACGACGTTGGACAGGATCTTCGGCGCGGCGGCGCCGTCCAGCGCCACCACGCTGGCCGCCGTCTCGTCGCAACTCGTCTCAATGCCCAGAACGCGGATCAATTGGTCGCTGTCCATGAAGGTTGTCTGACCGGCGTTTACTAGATAGGAGGTCTGCCGATATTCAGGTGATGCGGGCCTGCAAATGGCGGTTTTCTGCGCTTCCGGTGCTCACGTACCCAAAAGTACGCTCCGCTCCGGTTCTCGAAACCCACCATTTTCGGCTCGGCCTGACCTGAATCTCGACAGACCTCGAGTCACTCGGGGGTTATCACGGACCGCGCGCCATGCAAACTTTGAAAATCGGAACACGCGGAAGCCCGCTGGCGCTGGCCCAGGCGCATGAGGCGCGGGCGCGGCTGATGCAGGCGCATGGCCTACCCGAGCAGGCGTTCGAGGTGGTGCCGATCTCGACCAGCGGAGACCGCATCCAGGACCGGCCGCTCTCGGAAGCCGGCGGCAAGGGCCTGTTCACCAAGGAAATCGAGGAGGCGCTGCTCGACGGCCGCATCGACATGGCGGTGCATTCGTCGAAGGACATGCCGACGGTGCTGCCCGACGGGCTGGAGCTTTCCACCTTCCTGCCGCGTGAGGACGCGCGCGACGCCTTCATCGGCAAGAAGGTGAAGCGGATCGCCGACCTGCCGCATGGCGCCACGGTTGGGTCGTCGTCGTTGCGGCGCCAGGCGCTGCTCCGCCGCATGCGGCCGGACCTCGACGTGGTGATCTTCCGCGGCAATGTGCAGACCAGGCTGCGCAAGCTGGACGAAGGCGTCGCCGAAGGCACCATCCTCGCCTATGCCGGGCTGAAGCGGCTTGGCCTCGAACATGTCGTCACCGACCTGATGGCGCTCGAGGGTTTTCCGCCGGCGCCAGGCCAGGGCGCGATCGGCATCGAAACGCGCATCGGCGACCGCGACGTCGAGAAGATGCTGGCGGCGATCCATCATGTGCCGACCGGCCAGGCACTCGCCTGCGAGCGCGCCTTCCTGGCCGCGCTTGACGGCTCGTGCCGCACGCCCATCGCCGGTCATGCGACGGTAGCCGGCGAAAAACTCTCCTTCGCCGGGCTGATCATCTCGCCCGACGGCACGGAATCGCATGAGGTCCGGCTGGAAGGCGAGGCTGCGGATGCGGCGGAGATCGGCCTCGATGCCGCCCGCACAGTTCGCGCCAGGGCCGGCGCTAAATTCTTCGACGGCTGGGCCTGATATGGTCCGCGTCCTGGTGACGAGGCCGGAGCCTGGCGCGTCGCTCACGGCACGACGCCTCGAAGCCCTAGGATTCCAGCCGGTCTTGCTGCCCTTAACCGAGACGAGCGCATTGCCAGTCGAAGCGAGCATCGGCGGCGATGCCGTCGCGGTCGCTGTCACCAGCGCCAATGCGGTGCGGCATGCACCGAAAGCGCTGGTCGCGGCGCTTGCGGACCTGCCTTGCCACGCGGTCGGGAAAAGGACGGCCGAAGCCTGCCGCGTGGCGGGATTTCTCGCTGTCACGGAGGGTCCGGGCGATGCGGAGGCGCTGGCAGACACCATCACAGGCGATCTTGCCGGCAAGGCAATCGTCTATCTATGCGGTCGCGTCCGCTTCCCGGTGTTCGAGCAGCGGCTGGCGATGGCGGGTGTGCATGTCCAGGCGATCGAGACCTACGACACAACAGCGATCGACTATGGCGATGCAGAGGTGGCCGACCGCCTGTCGGGCCGATCGATCGATGCCGCGCTGCTCTATTCGGCCAAGGCCAGCACGGTGCTGGTCGGCCTGATGGCGCGGCCGACGCTGGGGCATCTCTTTGCAAAAACGGAATTCCTGGCGCTCTCTGCCCGGGTTGGGGGGCCGATGGAAAGGGTTGCCGGTAACAGGGTTCGCATCGCATCCAAACCCGAGGAAGATGCGTTGCTGGCCCTTTTGTCGCTGCCCGGCTGAGCCGCGTCATCACACCGCCCCTTTTCACCGCTTGGTGATGTGCTAGAGCATCCTGACGCTCTGACCCGTTGATCCATCCTCAAGCCAATTTGCGGAGCCCAAGCATGGTCAAGACGCCGAAGATGCGGCATTCGAAGACCCGGCGCGAGCCGGCGACCATCGAACTCGAGCCCGGCGCCGTCTCGCGAATCACCGACGAGGATGCCGCCAAGGCCGAGGCCAGCACCGCGCAGACCGACGAGGCGAAGGCGGAAGAGGCGGCCGCTGCTTCGCAGCCGGAAGCGCCGGAAGAGCCGATCCATGCCGAGCAGGCCGATATCGAGCCTTGGGAGCATAGCGACGCCGCCCAGGCGACGGCCGACAAGCCCGAGACCGGCAAGGACGAGCCGGAAAAGCCATATCCCGGCGGTTCCGATGCATCGAAGAGCCAGCCCAAGGGCTTCGACTACAATCTCGAGGATGCCTCCACGGCCAGCGCCGGCGCCTCCACCACGAAGCCAAGCGAGACGCGAAGTGAGACATGGGGCGAGGACCGCGTGCCGCAGCCACCGCGCAGAACCGGCGTCAACGCCATCGCCGCAGGCGTCATCGGCGGGGTGATCGCGCTTGCCGGCGCCGGCCTTTTGCAGGCCGTCGGACTGATTGGCGCGCCGGGATCGAACGGAGGATCGCTCGATGGGGTCAATGGCGAGATCGCTTCGCTGAAAAGCGAAATCGCGGCGCTGAAGGAAAGCGGCGACAGCGGGGCCTCGGCCAAGGTCGATGGTCTTTCCTCGGCGCTCGAGCAGGTCAAGACCGATGTCGCGGCGCTGAAATCCTCGGCTGGGCAGAGCGGCGACGCCTCCGCGCTCAAGGCGCTCGTCGACAAGGTCGGCCAGATCGAGACGGCCGTCGCCGAGCTGCGGAAGAACGGCAATGCGGCGCCCGTCGATCTCGGCCCGCTCAACGAGAAGATCGCCGGGCTCGACGCGCTGGTGAAGTCGACCGCCGACGCGGCCAAGGCCGAGGACGGCCGGATCGCGGCGCTGGAGCAGTCCATGTCGCAGCTTTCCGGCAAGGTCGAAGCGCAGGCCTCGCAGCCCAAGATCGCGCTGGCGATCGCCGCGTCGGCGCTGAAGTCGGCACTCGACCGCGGCGCGCCCTTCGCGACCGAGCTCGACACGTTCGCGGCGATCGCGCCGGACGCGCCGGAACTCGCTGCGCTGCGCTCCTATGCCGAGAAGGGCGTGCCGACCCGCGCCACCATCGCTTCGGAGGCCGATGCCGCCGCCAATGCCATGGTCGAGGCGGCAAAGCCCGTCGACCAGAATGCCGGCTTCTTCCAGAGCCTGGTGTCGAGCGCGGAATCGCTGGTCAAGGTGCGCCCGGTCGGCGCCATTGAAGGCAAGGGCGTCCCGGAAACCGTGGCCCGTATGGAAGTGGCGGTCAACCAGGGCGACTATGCCAAGGCCCTCAGCGAATACGACACGCTGCCCGACGCCGCGAAGGGCGCCGGCGCCGATTTTGCCGGCAAACTTAAGGCGCGGCTCGAGGTCGAAAAGCAGCTCGAAGCGCTGATTGCCGGCGCGACGAAGGCGTGAGGACGACAAGATGATCCGCCTCCTCGTCTTCCTCGCCGTCGTCTTCGCGCTGGGGCTGGGCTTTGCCTGGCTGGCCGACCGTCCGGGCGAGATGATCGTCACCTTCAACGGCTACCAATACCAGGTCACACTGATGGTTGCGGCGGTGGCAATCGTCGCCGTGGTCGCCGCGGTGATGATCGTCTGGTGGCTGATCAAGTCGCTGTGGAACAGCCCTTACACGATCTCACGCTATTTCCGCGTGCGCCGCCGCGACCGTGGTTATCAGGCGTTGTCGACCGGCATGATCGCCGCCGGCGCCGGTGACGGCGCGCTGGCGCGCAAGAAGGCCAAGGAAGCGGCCAAGCTGATCAGCTCCGACCGGGAGCCGCTCATCAACCTGCTCGACGCGCAGGCCTCGCTGCTCGAAGGCGATCATGAGGGCGCGCGGGAGAAATTCGAGCGCATGCTCGACGATCCCGAGATGCGGCTGCTCGGCCTGCGCGGGCTTTATCTGGAGGCCGAGCGGCTCGGCGACCGCAATGCCGCGCGCCACTATGCCGGCCGCGCGGCCGCAGTGGCGCCGCAGCTTGCCTGGGCAGCGGAATCGACCCTCGAAGAGTTGACCGAACGCGGCGACTGGGACGGCGCGCTGAAGCTGGTCGAGGCGCAGAAATCGACCAAACAGATCGAGCGCGACGCGGCCAACCGCCGCCGCGCCGTGCTGCTCACCGCCAAGGCGCAAGCGCTGGTCGACAGCGACCCGAACGCCGCCCGCACGGCGGCACTCGAAGCCAACAAGCTGGCGCCCGATTTCGCGCCGGCGGCGGTCATCGCCGCCGATCTGGTCATCCGGCAAAACGACGTGCGCAAGGGCTCCAAGATCCTGGAGACCGCCTGGAAGGCCGAGCCGCATCCCGATATCGCCGAGCTCTACACCCATGCAAGGCCGGGCGACGCCGTGCTCGACCGCCTCAACCGGGCGAAGAAGCTGCAGGAATTGAAGAAGAACCATGCCGAATCGTCGATGGCCGTGGCGCGCGCGGCGCTCGACGCGCAGGATTTCGCCACCGCGCGGCGCGAGGCGGAGGCAGCGATCCGCATGGATCGCCGCGAGGGCGCCTATCTTCTGCTCGCCGACATAGAGGAGGCCGAGACCGGCGACCAGGGCAAGGTGCGGCAGCTGCTATCCAAAGCGGTGCGCGCGCCGCGCGATCCGGCCTGGGTGGCCGACGGCGTCATCTCCGAGCGCTGGGCGCCGGTGTCGCCGGTCACCGGCAAGCTCGACGCCTTCACCTGGCGCGCGCCGATGGAGCGGCTCGGCCAGCTGATCGACAGCGACGCGGATGCTGTGGTGCCGGCGATCACCGCTGCGCCGCCTGTCCAGCCTGTCGCCGAGAAGGCGATCGACATCGTTGCCGATGCTGCGGCCGAGAAGCCGTCCCCGGCGCCGGCGAATGGCGGCGAGAAGGACGCGGCCGTTGCGGAAGCCGTCGGCGAGCCCGGAACCAATGGGCGGAGTCCGGAGCTGCCGCCTCTGCCGGACGATCCGGGTGTCGCGCCGGAAGAACAACCGGAAAAATCGCCGCGCCGGTTTCGTTTGTTTTGAGGCCGGGTTTGGTGGGCAGGGAAAAAACATCGATGTTCGAGCGCGTATTGTCCTTCCTGAGGGATCTGCCGGCAGGTCGCGAAGCCAAGCCGAGCGCCGATGATCCGCGCGTCGCGGCCTCGGCGCTGCTCTACCATGTGATGAATGCCGACGGCGTGCGCCAGGACGTCGAATGGGAGCGGTTCAAGCAGATCCTGGCCGAGACCTATTCGGTGAGCGGCGAGGAGCTCGATGCGCTGGCGGCAGCCGGCGAGCGCGCCGACAATGAGGCCATCGACCTCTACGCCTTCACCAGCGTGCTCAAGCGTCACCTCGACACCGAGGCGCGGAAGGCCTTCATCGGTCTGATGTGGGAAATCGTCTATGCCGATGGCGAGCTTGACGAGCTCGAGGACAACACCGTCTGGCGGGTCGCCGAGCTGATCGGCGTCGAGCGCCGCGACCGCATCGAGGCGCGCCGCAAGGCGGCGGCCGAGGTGCCCGGCGCCAAGGGCAAGTCGAGCGACGAATAACAGGACCCTTCGCCTTCCATGCCACCCAGACCGAGGCCGAGACCAAAAATCCTGATCGTGCTGCATCAGGAGACGTCGAGCCCCGGACGCGTCGGCCATATGCTTTTGGAAGAAGGCTTCGATCTCGACATCCGCCGGCCGCCATTGGGCGACGAATTGCCCTGCACGCTGGATGGTCATGCCGGCGCGGTCATCTTCGGCGGGCCGATGAGCGCCAATGACGAAGACGAGTTCGTGCGCCGCGAGACGGATTGGCTGGAAATCCCGCTGAAGGAGAACCGGCCGTTCCTCGGCATCTGCCTCGGCGCGCAGATGCTTGCCAACCATCTCGGCGGCAAGGTCGAGGGCCATGGCGAAGGACTGGTCGAGATCGGCTGGTATCCAATCAAAGCGACCGAGGCCGGCAAGAAACTGCTGCACTGGCCGGAGATGGTCTACCAGTTCCATCGCGAAGGCTTCTCGCTGCCAAAGGATGCGACGCTGCTGGCGACGGCGGAAACCTATCCTAACCAGGCGTTTCGATACGGCGAGAATGCCTGGGGCATCCAGTTCCATGGTGAGCTGACAAGGGTGATGATGCAGCGCTGGGTGGTGCGCGGCGCGCATCGCTTCGAATTGCCCGGCGCCCAGCCCGGCCGCGACCATCTCGGCGGCAGGCTGATCTGGGACATGCACCTCAAGCGCTGGCTGGGTGAGTTCTTGCAGGTGATCTTCGGCAGGCCAGCTGTGGGATAGAGCAAAAGCCGATTGCCCTGAGCGGCGTCGCGTCGGTCTCGGCGGAGCCGCGAATCTGTGCTAAGGCGCCGCCCGAACAATCAAAGGACGACAGCTGTGAGCGAACTGACCGTGGCCGAGGCGACCGAAAATATCTATGCCTCACTCCGAGCCGACAATGCCGACCTCGACGCGCATATCGCGGCACTCAAGGCCGTGCTGGCACGAGAGGGGAAGAAACAGGCGGTGTTCGATCCGGCCAGGCTGGTGCAGAACAACCGCGCCGGCCGCAAGCTGATGCAGGCATATTTCCGGCAGCGCGGCGTGAGCGTGAGCTTTTCGGAGTAAATTTGCTCCCGACCTGAGCTTCCGCGTCGGTGCCATCGTAGCTTAGCTACAAGCCCCGTACTCCATGGCGGCCGATGCGTGCCGTCGGCCTGATCCACCGCCCAATCAGTTGCGGCTGTTGAGATGCCTTACCTGCCGCAGCGCGGGGAACAGATAGGCCCACAATCCGGCGACCGCGATCGCGCCGATGCCGCCGATCACCACGGCAGGAACCGTGCCGATCAGCGCTGCCATGGTGCCGGCGCGGAATTCGCCGACCTCGTTGGAGGCGCCGACGAAGACCTGGTTGACGGCGTTGACGCGGCCGCGCACATCGTCAGGCGTCCAGAGCTGGATCAGCGTCTCGCGGATATAGACGCTGAACATGTCGGTGGCGCCGAGCAGGGCAAGCGCCACGATCGACAGCCAGGTGATGGTCGACAGGCCGAACAGCACTATCGAGGCGCCGTACAAGGCGACGAAGCCCAGCATGATCTTGCCGGCATGGTCGCGGATCGGATGACCGGCGAGCCAGACGGCGACGCAGATGGCGCCGATGCCGGGCGCCGAGCGCAGCAGGCCGAGACCCCAGGGGCCGAGTTCCAATATGTCGCGTGCGTAGACCGGCAGCAGCGCCGAGGCGCCGGACAGGAGCACGGCGAAGAGGTCGAGGGAGATCGCGCCGAGCACGATCTTCTCGCCCCAGATATAGCCGAAGCCGGCGAACAGCGTCTGCATCGTCGGCTTGTCGGTGGCCGTCTGCTGGGCGGGCTTGGGAATGGTGAAGATGAGCAGCGCGGCGGCGAGCATCAGCACGGCGGCGGTGGCGTAGGCGACTTCCGCCGATATGCCGTAGAGCAGGCCGCCGGCGACCGGGCCGACGATGGTTGCCGTCTGCCAGGCCGACGAGTTCCAGGCGATCGCGTTGGCGAAGTCTTCCTGCGGCACGAGATTGGCGAACAGCGAGGACGAAGCCGGGCCGTAGAAGGCGCGCGCAATGCCGAACATCACGAGCACCATGAAGATCGGCAGCGGGCTGCTCAGGCCGCGCAGCGTCAGAAGCAGCAGCGCCAGGGCGCAGCCGGCCTCGACCAGCGTCGCCAGCGTCATGATCAGCCGGCGGCCAAAGCGGTCGGCGACGACACCGGTGACCAGGACCAGAAGCAGCGAAGGCAGGAACTGGACGATGCCGACAATGCCGAGGTCGAACGGATCGCGGCTCAGGTCATAGACCTGCCAGCCGACGGCGACCGACACGATCATGGTGGCGAATGTCGTGAGGAAGCGCGCCGTCCAGTAGCTGAGGAAGGGGCGGTGCCGGAACGCGGCGTAGCGCTGGTCTGGTGACGTTGCTTCGACGGTCATGATTCGAGGGCCCCGTTGCGACAATGGCCGGCGGGGCACTTCCACGGTGGGCGCTGGTCCGGCCGCAACCCTTAGCCCAGTTCGTCTTGCCATGCGCGCAAAAAATCCGCGCTGGATCAAAGAAATCGAATTTTTTGCCGTGAAACCGACTCAGCCCCTCACCGCGGCCGAGATGGCCGCCAGCCCGCCGCGCAGTTCCGCTTCCGTCGGCCAGCCGAAGCCGAGGCGGAAGAAGCGTTTGGGCATCTCGAACCAGTGGCCGGGGCCAACATAGGTGCCGTGCTCCTCCAGCAGCCTGGTGTAGAAGCGGTCGAGGTCGAAGCCAGCATCGACGTTGAGCCGCGGGAACCCCACGACGCCACCCTGCGGCCGCACCCAATCGACCAGCTTCTCGCCGTCGATCCAGCCTTGCACTATGTCGCGGCGCCTGGCCATGTCCGGCAGGAGCGAGGCCAGGAAGGGATCACGGCGTTCGAGCACGGTGCGGGCGATCGCCTCGTCGATGACGCTGCCGCAGATGCCGATCTGCTCCTTGGCGGCGAGAAAAGTTTCCTGCAGCTCCGGATCCCGGGTCAGCAGCCAGCCTATGCGGATGCCCGGAATGCCGAAGGCCTTGGACAGAGAGCAGACGCTGATGGCGTTGGGACTGAGCGAGGCTGCTGCGGGCAGGCGCTCGCCATAAGAGAGGTCGCGATAGGTCTCGTCGACCAGCAGGCGGCATTTGCGGCTGTCGGCAAGCGCAACCAGCGCGTCGAGATCGGCGCGCGTCATCATCGCGCCGGTCGGGTTGTGCGGGCAGGTGACGCTGATCAGCCTGGTGTTCGGCCGCAACTCCGCGTTCACGCGTTCGATGTCGAGAACAAAGCCCTGGTCGAAATCGAGATCGACATAGGAGATGGCGCAGCCGATTGCTTTGGGCGTCTCGATATTGGTGGCGTAGTTCGGCCGCACCACCACGAGATGGTCGCTGGCCGAAAGCAGCGCGGTAGCGATGATGAACAGCGCGCCGGCCGCGCCGGCGGTCACCAGCACATCGTCAGGGGAAAGGCCCCGGTCCTGCGCGGCGATCAGCGCCCGCAAGTTCTTGTCGCCGCGATGCTCGCCATAGAACAAGGTGAGGTCCGGCAGCGCCAGACCGATGTCGGAGAGCTTCTGGTCGGCGATCGAGCTTTCGGAAAGGTTGTAGCGGATGCGGTCGTAGCCGTATTCCTCCGGCGCTTCCACCTCGATCAGCATCCTGGCATAATTCATGGCCGGTTCCCCCGTTGGAGCGCCTCGCCGTTTCGCGGAAACGGCAAATCGCTCCATTTCTTGTTTTTACGCAATTCCGGACGGAAGGCTACGGCGAGGCGCCGAGCCTACCCGCTTTACACTTTTCCTGGAATTGCTCGCCATATCCAAGCCATAAAAGCAGGAAGCCTGCCAAGGCGGATTCCTCGGCAGGCTTGCTTAAACCATTGGTGCAGGCGGGTTATTTCAGGCGGGCGCCTTGGCCTTCCTGCCCTTGGTGGGTTTCGCCGGCTCGGGTTCTGCCTTGCGGCCAAGGCCGATCGACTTGGCGAGCTGCGAGCGCGAGGCCGCATAGTTGGGCGCGACCATGGGGTAGTCGACCGGCAAGCCCCATTTGGTGCGGTAGGCTTCGGGCGTCAGGCCGAAATGCACGCCGATATGGCGCTTCAGCGATTTGAACTTCTTCCCGTCCTCGAGGCAGATGATGTAGTCCGGAGTCACCGAGCGCTTGGGATTGACGGCAGGGACCGGCGGGGGCGCGGCGGGTTCCACCGGCTGGCTGATCCCGCCGATCGATGAGGCGACGCTGGCGATCAGTCCGCCCAGGTCCGAAGCGGGCAGGCGGTTTTTCGCGACATAGGCCGATACGATGTGAGCGGTGAGCTCGAGCAGGTCGACTTCCTTGGCTGTGCTGATGTCCTCGTCCACGTAGTCCCTCCATTTCTGCCGCAAGGCCGCGAAACCGATCCGGCTTTCGCTGTGTGTAAATCAAAGCGCTGCGAGCGTTGTTGGCGAATTCTGAAAAGCCGCAGGGGCCGCAGGCCGGCGAATTCCTAGTCGGCAAATCTGCCCGACGCAACGTTTTGTCGCGTCAATACACGGTGTTTTGAACAATTATACTGAAATGTAACAATATCAGATGATCAGAGCCTTGTCGCGCCATAGACGAAATCCGCCCTCGAAAGCGCGAGTGTTGTCGCCGCGCCGGGATTTTTCAGGCAATTCATCGAGCTTGTCGACATTGCCGCCCCCGATCACGACATAATCCGGCTGCAAGGCGGCGCGAAGCCTGTCGACCACGTCGAAAACGTATTTGCGCCACTTCTTTTTCCCGTGCTTCACTAGGCCGCGTTCGCCGACGTAATCCTCGAACGTCGCTCCCTTTTTATAGGGCAGATGGGCAAGCTCCATGGGCTGGCCGACATTCTTGATGATCATGGCGGCGCCTAGGCCGGTGCCGAGGCCGAGGAACAGCATGCGGTCGCCGTCATAGCTGCCGATCGCCTGCATCAGCGCGTCGTTGACGAGCTTCACCGGCTTGCCGAAGGCGGCGGTGAAATCATAGCCGTTCCAGCCCTTGCCGAGATTGAAGGGATCGAGCGAGGGCTTGTTGTCGCGCACGGGGCCGGGATAGCCCATCGAGATGACGTCGTAGTCAAGGCCCTCTGCCAGTTTCTTGACCGAAGCGACGACCTGCTCGGGGGTGAGGCTCGGTCCGGACGCGACGCGGCGCATCTCTCCGCCGGCGCTGGTGAGGATTTTCACATGCGAGCCGCCGACATCGATGGCGAGCACGACCGGATCGCTGCTTGCCGCGGCTTTCTTCGCTGCCTTCGCCATTCCGTCCTCCCCGGAAGTTACTTGGTCGGATTGATCCAGCCGTCCGGCGGGCCGAAACCTTTCATGGCGTCGGCCGGTCCCCAGGTCTTGGGCGCATAGATCGCCGGCGGCGTGGTGTCGCCGAGCACCGGACCGACGATGCGCCAGGCAAGCTCGGCGGCGTCCTGGCGGGTGAAGAGCTGGCCGTTGCCGTTCATGGCGTCGCCGATCAGCCGCTCATAGGGCGGCATGTCGCCCTTGGTGTCATCCAGCGCGGTCAGTTCCACCTGCTCGCCGATCATGTCGTCGCCGGCGACCTTGCGCTGGGCGCCGATCGAGATCGCCACCTGCGGGTCGATGCGGAAGCGCACATAATTTGCGTCGCCCGGCTTGATCGGATCGAAGACGTCGAGCGGCGGCCGCTTCAGTCGCACGATCACTTCGGTCGCGTGCACCGGCATGTTCTTGCCGGCGCGGATGAAAAAAGGCACGTCCTGCCAGCGCCAGGTGTCGACGAAGAAGCGCACCGCAGCGAAGGTCTCGACGGGCGAGTTCGGCCTGACACCCGGCTCGGCCAGATAGCCGTCGAACTGGCCGCGCACGACATCGTCCTTGGTCAGCGTGCGAATGGCGCGCAGCACCTGCACCTTCTCGTCGATCAGGTCGTCGGCCGAGCGGCCGACCGGCGGCTCCATGGCCAGAAGCAGCAGAATGTTGAGCAAATGGTTCTCGATGACGTCGCGGATGCAGCCGACTTCGTCATAGAATTTGCCGCGGCCCTCGACGCCGAAATCCTCGGCCATGGTGATCTGCACGCTTTCGACGAAGTTGCGGTTCCAGATCGGCTCCAGGAAGGAGTTGGCGAAGCGGAAATAGAGCAGATTCTGGATCGCTTCCTTGCCGAGATAATGGTCGATGCGGAAGATCGACTGTTCGTCGAAGACCAGATGCAGCACCCGGTTCAGCCAGCGCGCCGACTGCAGGTCATGGCCGAAGGGCTTTTCGACCATCAGCCGCGCGCCGCGCGCGGTGCCGGACTGCTCCAGGCCTTGCACGACGGTCTCGAACATGGTCGGCGGCACCGCCATGTAGTGCAGCGGCCGCTGCGCGGAACCCAGCGCCGTCTTCAGCTTCTCGAAGGTCGCGCTGTCGCGGTAGTCGCCGCTGACATAGCGCAGCAGCGAGGCGAGCTTGGAGAACACCTTGTCGTCGACCGCGCCCAGCGCGGTGACGATGCCGTCGCGCGCACGGTCCACCAGCTTGGGCAGCTCCCAAGGCTCGAAGGCGACGCCGATCACCGGCTCGGTCAGTGTCCCCTTGGCGACCATCTGGTAGAGCGCCGGGAAAATCTTCTTATGCGCAAGGTCGCCGGTCGCTCCGAAAAGCACCAGCGTGTCCGACCTCTCCTGGCTCATGCAGTCTCTCCCCTCACGCGCCGGTCATCGGCTTTTCGACATGGCCGCCGAAGGCATAGCGCATGGCGGACAGAAGCTTGTCGGCGAACTGCGATTCGCCCTGCGAGGAGAAGCGGTCGAACAGCGCGGAGGACAGCACAGGGGCCGGGACGCCGGTGTCGATAGCCGCCTTCAGCGTCCAGCGGCCCTCGCCGGAATCGGAGACCCGGCCGCCGAACTGGGCGAGCGTCGGGTCGTTCTTCAGCGCGCCGGCGGTGAGATCGAGCAGCCAGGAGCCGATGACGCTGCCGTGCCGCCAGACCTCGGCGACCTGCGGCAGGTCGATGTCGAACTGGTAGTATTGCGGGCTTTCGAGCGGACTGGTCTCGGCGTCCGCGGTGCGCTGCCTTTTGCCGGCATTGGCCGACTTCAGGATGTTCATGCCTTCGGCATAGGCGGCCATGACGCCGTATTCGATGCCGTTATGCACCATCTTGACGAAGTGGCCGGCGCCGCTCGGGCCGCAATGGAGATAGCCGAAGGGCGCCGTGCCGGCATCCTTGGACGGGTTGGCGCCCGCATCGGCGCCGGGCGCCAACGTGGCGAAGACCGAATCGAGATGCTTCACCGCCTCGTCGGGGCCGCCGATCATCAGGCAATAGCCGCGCTCCAGGCCCCAGACGCCGCCGCTGGTGCCGACATCGACGAAGTTGATGCCCTTCACCGCCAGCTTGGCCGCCTGGTCGACGGCGTCACGGTAATAGGAATTGCCGCCGTCGATGATGATGTCGCCCGGCTCCATCAGCGCCGCGACCTGGTCGACGATCTTGCCGGTGATCGCGGCCGGCAGCATCAGCCAGGCGCAGCGCGGCTTGGCGAGCTTGGCGACGAATTCCTCCAGCGAGGCCGCGCCAATGGCGCCGTCCTTGACCATGCCGGCAACGCTTGCCGAATTGATGTCGTAGACGACGCATTCATGGCCGTCGCGCATCAGGCGCCGCACCATGTTGGCGCCCATCCTGCCCAGTCCCATCATTCCGATCTGCATGGTTTTCATCCCGATTGCTTGAGGAAGGAGAAGTATGGCCCTGCCGGATCACGATTGAGCGTTAATGCCGACGCTGAAGTCGACATTCTCCCAACGCATCGCCTCGGGCCAGAAAAAAGTGAAGACGATGGTGGTTCCCGGCTCCAGGCGGTTAACTGGCAAATCCACCAGATGGATGCCGAATGCGTTCTCCACCGTCTTGCTGTCCTGCACCGTCAGCCATTTGTCGCTGCTCCAATGGACGACTCCGGGCGCCGACAATTCGATGCGCAACGTCTTGCCGGCCGGAATGGAGCGGACCTTGTGGTTAAAGCGCCAGATCCGCAGCGGCGAGACCGTCTTGCCCTTGATGTAGCGTTCGACGCCCTGCGGCGGCAGGTCGAAGACGGCGCCGTCGCGCAGCGAGCGCAACAGCTTGATATGCTCGGCATGCGCCCAGACCAGCGGCATGGCGCTGCCGGAAGGGGCGCCCAGTCGCAATTCGCGCTCCGGCATGTCGCGGCGATCCCAGACCTGCTCGGGCAGGAGACCGCCCACGCCGGCCGAGCGCTCGAAGATCTCCAGCAGCTGCGCGGCTTTGTCCTTGCGACCGGCGGCCAGCTCGTAATGGGCGCGCTCGCCGGCAAGCAGCGGCCACGGCCTTCCGCGGCCGGTGCCGTTAAAAGGCGCGCCGTCCTCGTGCTCGCCATAGCCGTCGCCGTTATAGCGGTACCAGAGCGGGCCTTGCGGCAGGTCGCAGCGCAGTTCGGCGTCGATCGCCTTGACAGTGTTCAAGATGCACGGATCGTCCGCGGCTCTGAGCCCGAAACGCACCAGCGCCAGCGCGTCCGGGCTGATGATGGCTTCGGCCGGCTTGTCGGTGTCGCCAGGCGGCCGGTTCTTGATCGGAACGAAGCCGTCCTTCGGCGAGGCGGCGCCGCCGTCGTCGAGCGGCGCGATGCGGACATAATATCCCTCGATTCCCGCCCTGGTGCTGGCCTCCGTGCCGGTCACATAGGTCCAGCGCTCGATCTGATCATTCCAGCAATCGGCGATCTCGCGCAGATAGTTTGCCGGCTCATTTTTGCCGCTGGCGTCGAGCATGTCGGCGGCTGCGAGCAATGCGGCTATTTCCACGGCCAGGGTGAACGGGCTGTAGCCCGCATCCTCTTCCCAGCGATCCTCGCCCGTGACCGGGCCGTTGCGCACGACATAGGCGGCCGCGTTCTCGATCATCGCCAGGAAGTCGGCGAGCTTCGACTTCGGCAGATGGCCGGCGCGGCGCAGGGCGTCGGCAAGCAGCAGCGGAAAGGCGCATTCATCCATCTGGATGCCGGGCCAATAGGCGGTGCCGTCGGACCAGCAATTCTGCGGCCAGTGGCCGTCCGGCTGCTGGATCGAGCGCAGATAGGTGAGGATCTGCAGCGCCTGCCTGCCGTCGCCGGCGGCGAGGAAGCCCCCGGCCGTCTCGACCAGGTCGCGCGGCCAGACGAGATGATAGCCGCCGAGATCGTCGTCGCCCTTGTTGAAACCCCAGGGGATCGACAGGCTGGCGACGGCGGCGCCGGGCCGCGCGATCGACAGATGCGTCGCCAGCACCGCCGTGCTGGCGCGGTAAGAGTTCAGACCGGAAGCGGCGCGGCGGTCGAGCTTTTCCAGCCTTGCCTGGAACGCCCGCCAATTGTCGACATAGGTCTTCGCCGCCGGCTCGAAGCCCTGTTTCAGGCTTCCAAGGGCAAGGTCGGCGGCTTCCTCGGGTGAAGCGCCGAAGCCGAGCGCCAGCAAAGCAACCGTCCTGCCGGTCGAAAAGCCGATCTCGCCGGTGAGTGCGACATTGCCGTTTTCGGCTGTATGACAGGAAGGATCGAGCGCGCCACTATCGTGCAGTTGCTGCCAGCCGTCGGAGAAGCCGACATAGCCGGCCGAACAGGCGCGCCAAGGCAACGAGGAGGCAAGCGCCAGCGAGACGCCACGTCCGGTGGCAAAGAGAAGGCGCTGCCCCTTGTGCTCGCCAATCCACGCCGTGTTGCCCATGCCGGCGTTGACGAGATGCGGCGCAAGCAGCGCGTAGACGCGATAGTCGGTCGCCTGGCCCTTGAGCGCGGTGAAACTGGTTTCCTGCAGCAGCACAGGCCGTTTGGAGTCCGTAACTATGCGCTTCTCGAGCTGGTAGGCCCCATCGGAAGCGATGTTGGTCAGCCGGTAACCAGGCACCCCGTCCTCGAAAGACTCGACAGTGTGGGCCGCATCGCGCTTCTCTTCGGAAAAATAGCCGCCGGGACCGGTGACGATCAGCCCCAGGTCGCGCGTGCAGGCGCTGTCGAGGCGCGGATAATAGATCTCGTTCAGGATGCCGTGGCTGGTTGTGAACCAGAGCGGGCTTTTTGCCGAAAGGGCGGTTCCGACGCCGCTCTTGGCGCTTGACGTCCAGCGTGCGGGAATTCCGGGCGCGCCTTGAGCAACGGTCGGCGTCACTGCCATGCATTGGCCTCCTGCCGCGTTCCTAGACCAGGAGTCGCCGTCTTTTCAATCGTCGCACCGCAAGTTGATCGGGCAGTGCCAATGCTTTGCAGTTGACAGCTTGCGGTTCGTCTGAATTTGTCTGACAATAGATAAAAAACAGGCATTCGCGTTACGACCATCCATTAAGATCAGCAACCCCGGGAGGAAAAATATGAAGAAACTGCTCGTTTTAAGTGCATTCGCGGCGATGCTCGCCTCGGGCACGGCGCTCGCCGACACCAGCGGCAAGAAGATCGCCTTCTCCAACAACTATGCCGGCAATTCCTGGCGCCAGGCGATGCTCGACAGCTACGCCATCGTCACCAAGAAGGCGGTCGAAGACAAGGTGGTCGCGGCGGCGGACGTCTTCACCACCGCCGACAAGGAAGTACCGACGCAGGCCGCGCAGGTGCAGAACCTGATCCTGCAGGGCTATGACGCCATCGTCATCAACGCCGCCTCGCCGGATGCGCTGAACGGCGCCATCAAGCAGGCCTGCGACGCCGGCATCGTCGTCGTCTCCTTCGACGGTATCGTGACGGAGCCCTGCGCCTACCGGGTTGTCGTGGACTTCAAGGACATGGGCAAGCAGGAAGTCGAGCAGATGGCGAAGTTCCAGCCGAAGGGCGGCAACCTGCTCGAAATCCGCGGGCTCGCCGGCACCTCGATCGACGACGCCATCCACGCCGGTATCCTCGAAGGCGTCGCGGCCCATCCCGAGTTCAAGATAGTCGGTTCCGTGACCGGCGACTGGGACCAGACCACGGCGCAAAAGGCGGTGGCGACCATCTTGCCTTCGCTGCCAGAGATCGTCGGCGTGGTCGACCAGGGCGGTGACGGCTATGGCGCGGCGCAAGCTTTCGCCGCCGCCGGCAAGCCGCGCCCGACCATCATCATGGGCAACCGGCAGGACGAGTTGAAGTGGTGGAAGGAGCAGAAGGACAAGGACGGCTACCAGACCTGGTCGGCCTCGATCGCGCCCGGCGTGTCGACGCTCGCCTTCTGGGTGGCGCAGCAGGTGCTCGACGGCCGCAAGGACGTGCCGCACGACCTCTTGGTTCCGTATCTTGCCTTCACCCAGGACGATTTCGAAGCCGCGCTGCCGAAGATCAAGGAAGGTGGCGTCGCCACGCATGAATACACGCAGGAAGACGCCATCGCGGCCATCAAGGCCAACATCAAGCAATAGCGGCGCGACATTGCCAGCCGCATCGGCAACCGGATAAAGTTGAGGATGCTTCAGGCTATTGCGGATATCGTCAGGCTCAACGGCGCCGAAAAACATTTCGGCGCCGTTCGGGCGCTTAACGGCGTCGACTTCCATGTCGGCGCCGGCGAATGCGTCGGGCTGGTCGGGCACAATGGCGCCGGCAAGTCGACGCTGATGCATATGGTGGCCGGCACGCTGCGGCCGGATGGCGGGCAGATCGCGGTGCGCGGCAATCAGGAGGCGAGCTATTCGGTGGCGCGGGCGCTGGAGCTCGGCATACGCTGCGTCTTCCAGGAGCTGTCGCTCTGCCCCAATCTCAGCGTCGCCGAGAACACCCGCATCAACCATCCCTCGCTTGCCGGCTTCGGCTGGCGGCGCAAGGCCGCTGATCTCATCCGCGCCAAGCTCGACGAGATCTTCCCCGGCCACGGCATTTCGGCGGACGACATCGCCGGCGACCTGTCGATCGGCCGGCGCCAGATGGTCGAGGTGGCGCGCGCTTTCACGCTGACCCGCGAGCCGCTGCATCTGGTCATCCTCGACGAGCCGACCTCCTCGCTCGACGCGCATACCGCAGGCCAGCTCCTATCCTTCGTGCGCCGCTTCGTCGAGCAGGGCGGCAGCTGCATCCTGATCTCGCATGTGCTGGGCGAGGTGCTGCAGCACGCCGACCGCATCGTGGTGATGCGCGACGGCAAGGTGGTTGCGGCCGATGCCGCGAGCGCTTTTGACCGCGACAGACTGGTCGCCGCCATGGGCGGCGCCGAAGGACATCAGAAGGCCGCGGCCGAAGCCCGGAAAATCGAGGCCGGCGCGCTCAGGGTTCGCGCGCGCCCGGCCAGGCAGCAGGACGACAAGGAGCTTGTCGCCCGCGCCGGCGAGATCATCGGCCTTGCCGGGCTTGCCGGTCACGGTCAGACCGACCTTTTGCTGGCGATCTTCTCGGCCGCCTCTCGGGCCAAGGCCGGCATCGAGGTCACCGCGCCCGTCGCGCTGGTCGCCGGCGACCGCCAGTCGGACGGCATCTTTTCGCAATGGTCGATCGCGCAGAATATCGGCATCCGCTCGCTGGCCAGGCTGCGCAAGGGTCTGCTGATCTCCCCTCAACGCGAGGCCGAGCTCGCCGAGTTCTGGAAGAAGAAGATCGGCATCCGCACACCCGACATGAACAACAACATCTATTCGCTGTCGGGCGGCAACCAGCAGAAGGCGCTGTTTGCCCGCGCGCTCGGCTCCGACGCCGAGATCGTGCTGATGGACGATCCGATGCGCGGGGTCGACATCGGCACCAAGCTCGAAGTCTATGACCTCGTGCGGGAGGAGGCCGCGAAGGGCCGAACCTTCCTCTGGTACACGACCGAGACCGAAGAGCTCGACAATTGCGACCATGTCTATGTCTTCAAGAACGGCCGCATCGTCGCCAATCTGCGGCGCGACGAACTGACGGAGGAAAAGATCATCCAGTCCTCGTTCGGCGATGCGGCCTGAGATGACCGCGCTCGCTCCCGGCACGGTCCCCAGAACCTCGCCGCGCGGCAGCGCGGCGCGGGCGCGCATGCTGCGCAGCCTGCTGCCGGCGCTGTCGCTGGCGCTGGTGCTGATGGCGATCGCCTGGCTCAATCCGCGCGCCATCAGCTATTTCGGCTTCAACCTGATGCTCAACCTGGCGATCCCGATCGCGCTGGCGACGATCGCGCAGATGTTCGTCATCGCCGGCAATGAGCTGGATCTCTCGATCGGCACTTTCGTCGGCTTCGTCGGCTGCGTCACCGCGACATGGCTGAGGGAGGCGCCCCTGCTGGGCATTCTCGTGCTGCTCGGCTCGATCGGCGTCTATGCACTGCTCGGCGCGCTGATCCATCTGCGCAATCTGCCGTCGATCGTGGTGACGCTCGGCATGAGCTTCGTCTGGCAGGGGCTTGCCATCCTCATCCTACCCAAGCCCGGCGGCAAGGCGCCGGACTGGCTGCTGGCAATCATCTCCTTCAAGCCGCCTTACATCCCGTTCCCGATCCTTGCCGCGTTGCTGATCGCCGCGGTCGTGCATTTCGGCCTGATGCGCACCTCCTACGGCGTCATTCTGCGCGGCTCGGGCGGCAATGCCGCGGCACTGCGGCGCGCCGGCTGGTCACTGCTCAGGACCAAGATTGTGCTGTTCGCGCTGACCGGCCTGTTCGGCGTGCTTTCCGGTATGGCCCTGATCGGCATCACCACGTCGGCCGACGCCAATATCGGCAATGGCTACACGCTGCTCTCGATCGCTGGCGTCATCCTCGGCGGCGGCGAGTTCGTGGGCGGGCGCGTGTCGCCGATCGGCGCGGTCATCGGTGCGCTGACGCTGGCTTTGGCCGCCTCGCCGCTCTTGACCTTCATGCACATTCCGCCGGACTGGCAGGTGGCCGCCAACGGCGCGATCCTGATCATCGTGCTGGCGGCGCGGGTGCTGATCAGCCGCAGGGAGCGGTGAGCGATGACTTCGGTTCGGATGGTGCTCGAAAAACCCTGGATCTGGTCCTTCGCCGGTGCGCTCGTCGTCTGGCTGGCAACCGTTGCCTTCACGGGCGGTTACGGTGCCGGCGGCATGGTCACGGCAGCGCTTTCGCTTGCCGTCTTCACGGTCATCGTCGGCATCGGCCAGATGTTCGTCATCACGCTGGGACCCGGCAATGTCGATTTGTCGCTGCCGGCCAATATCGGGCTGGCCAGCGCGGTCGCCATGAAGGTGATGGGCGGCAGCGATTCCATGATCCTCGTCGGGCTGCTCGCAGCACTCGCCTGCCCGGCGCGGCGATCGGCGCCATAAACTATCTCTTGATCTGGGCGCTGCGCATCCCGCCGATCATCGCGACGCTGTCGGCAAGCTTCATCATCCAGTCGGTCGACATCAGCTACGGCCGCGGCCTGCAGATCAAGCCGCCGCCGGGCTTCGCCGACTTCACCAACTGGCAGGTGCTGGGCATCCCCGTGCTGGCGATGCTGACGGTGATCTTCACCATCGGCGCGGCACTTGCGCTGCAGCGCATGATCTATGGCCGTTCGGTGCTGGCGATCGGCCAGAACATCCGCGCCGCATGGCTCGCCGGCGTCCATGTCGGCCGCATCCGCTTCCTCACCTACACGCTGTGCGGCGCGCTGGGCGGCATAGACGGGGCGCTGCTTGCCGGCTATTTCCGCGGCGCCAATGTCGACATCGGCAACGAATATCTGCTGGCCTCGATCGCGGTCGTGGTCATCGGCGGCACCTCGGTCGCGGGCGGCAAGGCGAATGTGCCCGGCGTCTGGGGCGCCGGGCTGTTCCTGGTGCTCTTGCTCACCATGCTCAACACATTCGGCGTCAGCGCCGGCGTGCGGCTGGTGCTGACCGGGCTGATCATTGTCGGTGTGATCACCGCGGCCGGCGGCGAGAAGGCGGTGCGCTAAAGCAATTCCAGGAAAAGTGTGAAGCGGTTTTCCGTCCGGAATTGCGACAAACAACAACCCCTATTTGGCCGCCTTGGCCCGGGCGATCGCGTCGACGATCATCTTCTTGGCGTATTTGGAATCGTGCCAGCCCTCGATCTTGACCCATTTGCCGGGCTCGAGATCCTTGTAGTGCTCGAAGAAGTGCTGGACCTGCTGGCGCGTGATCTCGGGCAGATGCGTGTATTCGGTGACGTTCTCGTAGCGCAGCGTCAGCTTGGGCGAGGGGACGGCGATCACCTTCTCGTCCTGGCCGGCATTGTCTTCCATGATCAGAACGCCGATCGGCCGCACATTGATGACGCAGCCCGGCACCAGCGCGCGCGTGTTGCAGACCAGAACGTCGATCGGATCGCCGTCGCCCGACAGCGTGTGCGGCACGAAGCCGTAATTGCCGGGATAGCGCATCGAGGTGTGCAGGAAACGATCGACGAACAGCGTACCGGCTTCCTTGTCCATCTCATACTTGATCGGCTCGCCGCCGATCGGCACCTCGATGATGACGTTGATGTCGTCCGGCGGGTTCTTCCCGGTGGGCACGGCTTCGATACGCATGGCTAAATCCCTCTCTCGATTGCAAGACCGATAGCGGGCGAAGCGTCATGGTGCAATGCGGCGAATAGCACTGAACGCCCATGGAAGCGCACAGTTTGTGATGGATTGTAACCTAGGCGAGGTTAGTCATTCCAGACGAAAGCCACTTTCTTCAGCGCCTTCTGCTCGAAGACCTCGACGCCTTCGGCGATATCGCGGCCGCCATTGCCGGCATAGAAGGCCAAGGCGTTGTGATTGTCTTCCAGCGCCCACACCACAAGGCCACGCAGGCCATGGTCGGCGAGCCTGGCCTTGGCCGCCTTGAACAGCCGGCTGCCAAGCCCGATGCCCTGATATTCCGGCCGCAGATAGAGTTCGTAGATCTCGCCCTGCTGGCGGAGCTCGCGGGCGCGGTTTTTGCCGATCGTGGCATAGCCGGCGACCGTTCCGCCGATCTCGACCACCAGCACGGTGGTCGCGCGGCGAATCGCGTTTGCCCACCAGTCGACGCCGCGACGGTTGATCATCGAGGTCAGCGTGCGGTGCGGGATGATGCCCGAATAGGCGCCGCGCCAGGCCTGCTGGTGCACCTCGGCGATGGCGCTCGCGTCGCGCGGTTCTGCCTTCCTGATATCGATCGTGAGCGTGTTCATGATTGGTTAACCATAAACCCGCCTCGTCCGATTGCAAAGAGTCCCCCCAACAGGCCTCGACGCTTTCGCACAGGCGAAAGGCGCTTCTGACGACGAGGCCTTCATTTCGGTGAAATCGGCGGAAACGCCGGGGACTGTTGAAGCCGCCCCAACGTCGTCATTCTAGGGTCTTCGCGACGGAGCTTCGCTCCTGCTCCGCCCTAGAATGACGATCGCGATGGGCGTTTCGGCCAATCTCCAAGGCATGCCGCCAATGCAGACAGAGTCGACCGGTCAAAATCCCAATGCGGGAACTCGTCAGATTTCGACCAGATGATCGTCGAGTTCGTTGGTGTCGCCTTCGGTGACCGGAAAATGCTCGGCGAGCACCGCGCCGACCGATTCGATGGCCTTGATGAAGCCGTGCGCCAACCGGTCGTCCCCGGCGTGTTTCGTCAGGTCGCGCACGACGCCGTCCCAGACATGCTGGCCGACCTTGGCGTCGATGCCTGAGTCGGCGACGACCTCGGCATAGCGCTCGGCGATGGAGACGAAGATGAGCACGCCGGTGCGCGCGCTTGTGCGATGGACGTTGCGGGCCAGGAACTGCTTCATCGCATTGGCGTGCGCGGCCTGATAGCGCAGCCGTCTCGGCACGAAATGAATGCGCAAGGCGGGCAGGAACCAGAGCAGGGCGAACACCGAAGCCAAGGCCAGCAGCTGCGCCAGCACGAAATGCGGCAGCCGGATGGTCAGCCACAAGCTTTCCAGCCCGTAGGCGACGGCAAGGCTGGCGATGAACAGGCCGATCGTCGCCGTGAAAGCGGCCGGAAAGAAGTAGCCGTCGCTGACTCGAGCGACGACGCAGTAGATCTCGCCGTCGGTCTTCAACTCGGCCGTCCGGATCGCCTCGGCGATGCGGTCATGGTCCTCGGCGCTGATCGGTCGCGTTGCCATGATGCCTCACCAGCTTCCCGAAGAGCCGCCGCCGCCCGACGAGCCGCCGCCGCCGGAAAATCCGCCGCCGCCGGAGGACCAACCTCCGCCGCCTGACGACCAGCCTCCGCCACCCGATGACCAGCCGCCGGAGGAGGAGCGACGGTTCTGATCGAAAGTCATGCCGAGCCAGCGATAGCGGCCGGGACCGATCTTCTGGCCGAAGATCGGCGGCAGCACCGTCACCGCGATGCCGCCGAAGAAAATCAGCGCCCAGATGGTGATGAAGATGGCGAAGAAAAGGTCGTCGGAGTTGAACGGCGCCTGTTCGTTGCGCTTGCCGCGCGCCTCCAATTCCTCGGGATTGCCCTCCAGCACCATGATCATGTCGTCGACGGCTTTGGTGATGCCGCCGGAGAAGTCGCCGGCACGGAAGGCCGGCACCATGTCGTTCTCGATGATCAGCTTGGTGTGCAGGTCGGTCAGCGTGCCTTCCAGCCCGTAGCCGACCTCGATGCGCATCTTGCGGTCGTTCGGCGCCACCAGCAGCAGCACGCCGTTGTTTTCCTTGGCTTGGCCGAGCTTCCAGAAGCGGAACAGCCGGTTGGCGTAAGGCTCGATCTCCTCGCCGCCGAGGCTGGGTATGGTGGCGACGACGATCTGGTCGGAGCCCTTGGTTTCGAAATCGGCGAGTTTCTGGGTCAGCGCCGCGCGCGTGCCGGCATCGATGATGCCGGCATTGTCGACGACGCGGCCGGTCAGCGCAGGTAGGTCGGCGGCGAGGGCGGCGAGGGGGAGGAGGAAAAGGGCGAGCAAAACACCGACGAAGGCGCTTCGGCGCACCCCCTTGTGGCCTGCCGGCCATCTCCCCCGCAAGGGGGGAAATTGACAGCTTCGCCGCCGGCCCGCTCCTTCGGACGCCGAAAATTGGCAAAAGAAGAGATGATGCCCGATCTCCCTCCTTGCGGGGGAGATGTCCGGCAGGACAGAGGAGGGTGTGAAGGAACTCAAGGCCTGCAAGCTCGATTAATTTTCAGCCGAGCCTCTCACCCGCCCTGCTTGGTGCCCGTGCCGAAATCGACCTTCGGCACCTGCATCTTGTCCTCCTCGACGGTGAAGTTCGCGAAGGGCTGGTTGCCGCGGAACCAGAAGGTCGCCCACAGCACCGAGGGGAAGGTCTTCAGCGTCAGATTGTAGTCCCTGACCGCCTGGATGTAGTCGCGCCGCGCCACTGCGATGCGGTTCTCGGTGCCTTCGAGCTGAGCCTGCAGCGCGAGAAAATTCTGGTTCGCCTTGAGGTCGGGATAGGCTTCCGACACCGCGATAAGCCGCGACAGCGCGCTGGTCAGGCCAGCCTGAGCGTCCTGGAACTTCTTCAGCGCTTCGGGATCCTTCAGTGTGTCCGGTGTCACCGTGATCTGTGTCGCCTTGGCGCGCGCCTGAACGACCGCGTCGAGCGTGTCCTTCTCATGCGAGGCATAGCCCTTGACCGTCTCGACAAGGTTCGGGATCAGGTCGGAGCGGCGCTGATACTGGTTGAGCACCTCGCTCCAGGCCGCATGGGCGTTCTCCTCGGCCGTCGGGATGGTGTTATAGCCGCAGCCGGCAAGCAGCGGCAGCACGAAAACCATCATCAGGAAGGCGGGGAGGCTGCGGAAAGGAGAGGACAGTGAGAGGCGCTCGGTGATCATGAATGGTCCCTCGACAGAAGTTGCACGCGAAGCATTACCACAATCCACGCGTAAGAAAATGTCCGGTCGATGACCCGATTCCCGCCCTGGCGCGAGCCACTGTGAATGATCGAGCGAACGAGATTCCGCCTTTTTTGGTTTGACGCAATTCCGGCTGGAAAACCGCTTCGCACTTTTCCCGGAATTACTCTAAGCTGTGGGCAGGAAAGGGCAATTGCCATGGCCGAGCGCCGGGACGACGAGACCGAATCGCGCCGCATCCTCGAACGCGTGGCGCGCGAGACGGCGCCGGGCGGCGCTTCGTTCATAAGCCGCACGGCGAAGCATGCGCGCGAGCATGTAACCGCCGCCGACGCCGACCGCGCCGATCCTATCGAATATTGGGGAACCCGCATTGGCCGAACGCTCGGCGTCATCATAGCCATTGGGCTATTGGTCTGGCTGGTGTATGCCGCCACGCGTGGCGGCTAGGATTCAGATTCCATGAATGCAGAAAAAACCGACGCGCCGCGCGCGGTCATCGTCATCTCCAGCCATGTCGCCCGCGGCTCTGTCGGCAACCGCGCGGCGGTGTTCGCGCTGGAGACGCTTGGTTTCCCGGTCTGGGCGGTGCCCACCGTCATTCTGCCCTGGCATCCGGGGCACAGCCGCGCAACCCGCATCGTGCCGCCGCTCGACCAGTTCAAGGCGCTGATGGCCGATCTCGAGCGGGCGCCCTGGCTGGGCGAGGTGCGGGCCGTGCTGTCGGGCTATCTCGGCGAGGCGGGCCAGGCCGAGGCGGTCGCCTCGCTGGTCGCCGCCGTCAAGGAAAAGACGCCGAAGGCGCTTTACGTCTGCGATCCGGTGATGGGCGATTCCGGCGGGCTCTACGTGCCCGAGCCGACGGCCGTCGCCATGCGCGACAGATTGATGCCGATCGCCGATATCGCGACGCCCAACCGCTATGAGCTGGAATGGATGGCGGGCGCGCCGCTGCCCGACATCAAGACGGTGACGGCGGCCGCGCTTCATGCCGGGCCGTCGACCATGCTGGTGACCTCGGCGCCGGCGATGATGACCGGCGGCACCGGCAATTTCCTGCTCGACGGCAGCCAGGCGCTGCTTGCCGAGCACCGCGTGATCGAGAGGCCGCCGAACGGGCTGGGCGACCTGACGGCCGCGGTCTATCTGGCGCGCGTTCTCTCCGGCCAGCCGCCGGTCAAGGCGCTGCAATCGACCACCGCCGCCGTCTACGAGATACTCGCCCGCACAGCCAAGCGCGGCGGCGACGAGCTGCAGCTCGAAACCGACGCGCAGAGCCTTTCGCATCCCATGGCCATGGTGCAGCTGCGCCATCTGCTCCATCCCGGGCGGGACAAGCGGGCGTGACGCCAGGTGGGCTGGCCGGCGTCGACGGCTGCAAGGCCGGCTGGATCGCCGTCCATCGGGAAGCAAACGCCGCGCCGTCGGTCACGGTCTTTCCGAGCTTCCAGGCGCTGCTCGATGCGCTGCCCGATGCCACCATCGCCGTCGACATGCCGATCGGCCTGCCGGATTTTTCGCGCAAGGGCGGCCGCGGGCCGGAAGCGCTGGTGCGGCCGCTGCTCGGGGCGCGGCAATCGAGCGTGTTCGCCATCCCCTCGCGCGCGGCGCTCTATGCCGACACCAGCGACTTCACCACCGTCGAGGCCTGGTATGAAGCGCATCGGCGCGCAAGCGCGGTGGCGATGGAGACCTCCGATCCGCGGCGCGGCGTTTCCATCCAGGCCTTCGGGATCTTTTCGAAGATCCGCGAGATCGACGCCTTGCTGATCGCAAGGCCGGAATTGCGTCACCGCATATTCGAATCCCATCCTGAGGTCGCCTTCTGCCGGCTGAACGGCGGCGCGGCGATGGCGCTGCCGAAGAAGATCAAGGGCGCGGTCAACCCGGCCGGCATGGAAGAGCGCAAGGCGCTGCTTTGCCGGCATGGCTACGAGAAGCGCTTCCTCGATCAGGCGCCGCCACGGGGTGCTGCGAGTGACGACTTGCTCGATGCGGCGGCGATGATGCTGATTGCCGGACGTATCGCCAGGGGCGAAGCGCTGCCTTCGCCCGATCCGCCGCTGGTGGACCATTTCGGCATCCCGGTCGCTATCTGGGCCTGACATCGAATCATTGTTTTTGCCGCTTGATGCATAGCTTTGTCGCCAGTGCCGACAATTCTGCATTGCTCGCGGCGGGCTTTTGCCGCTACAGGCATTCCGATCGCCACGACCTTGCCGCCTCAAACCCGGAAAGGCTTCCGCCGCCATGCCGCATCTGCCCGAGCACCTGATCACCGGCTACCGCAACTTCATGAATGGCCGCTACCTCACCGAGAGCGGGCGCTACCGCTCGCTGGCGCGCGAGGGCCAAGCGCCCGAGACGATGATCGTCGCTTGCTGCGATTCGCGCTCGGCGCCGGAAGCGATCTTCGATGCCGGTCCCGGCGAGCTCTTCGTGCTGCGCAATGTCGCCAATCTGGTGCCGCCCTACGAGCCGGACGGCGAATACCACTCGACCTCGGCCGCGCTCGAATTCGCGGTGCAGAGCCTGAAGGTCAAGAACATCGTGGTGATGGGCCACGGCCGCTGCGGCGGTATCCGTGCCGCGCTCGACACCAATTCCTCGCCGCTGTCGCCCGGCGACTTCATCGGCAAATGGATGAGCCTGATCGCGCCGGCCGCCGAGACCGTGGCCTCCAGCACCATGATGACGGCAACCGAGCGCCAGACGGCGCTGGAGCGTATTTCCGTCCGCTACTCCATCGCCAATCTCAGGACCTTTCCCTGCGTCTCGATCCTCGAGGGCAAGGGCAAGCTCTCGCTCTACGGCGCATGGTTCGACATCTCGACCGGGGAGCTGTGGGTGATGAACAAGGAAACCGGCGATTTCGAGCGGCCCGAGCTCTAAGGAGGGGTGATGCACCGGAACCGGTGGAGGAGCTTTCTTGCGGCGGCGTTGCTGCTATCGACAACCGTCCGCGCCAGCTCCGATGATGGCGCCATCATCGACCGCTGGTATTCGGCGCTGCTGGTCGCCGACCGCACCGAACTGTCCGACCTGCTTGCCGATGACGTGCGCATGAAGCTCGACGATATCGGCGTCGTCCAGACCAAAGAGGATTTCATCGCCTCGATCGACGAATGGCAGGGCGCGGTCGCAGGCGCGGCGATACGTCATCGCATCGAAAAGAGCGAGAACGGTGAGACCACGGTGCTCGCCTGCTACGATTTTCCGAGCAACGACACGCTGATGCGCGAGACTTTCACCGTCGCCGGCGGCCGCATTATCGCCAGCACGCAGACGGCGGTGGCGCAGGACTGCAGCGCCTATTGAGGCGAGCCTGAGTTGCGCTGCACGCGGCGCCGCCCTACATCGGGGCTGCCCTCCGCCTATCGAAACTCCCTGTTGGATTCGCCCATGTCAAAAACCGTCGACCTCGCCGCCCATCCGCTGACCGTCTGGCAGGGGCCGCTCGGCCTGCCGGATTTCTCGCGCATCGGCGACAATGATTTCGGTCCGGTTTTCGACGCGGCGCTTGCGGCGCATCAGGCCGAGATCGACGCGATCGCCGGCAACAGCGAGACGGCGACCATTGAGAACACTCTGGCCGCATTGGAACTCGCCGGCGAGCCGCTCGACCATGTCTCGTCGATCTTCTGGTGCCGCGCCGGCGCCCACACCAACGACACCATCCAGGCGATGGAGCGTGAGGTTTCGCCGAAGATGTCCAGGCATTTCTCGGCGATCTCGATGAACGAGAAGCTGTTTGCCCGCATTGATGACCTCTACCAGCGGCGGGACAGCCTGAAGCTCGATCCCGAAACGCTGCGCGTCCTGGAGAAGACCTGGAAGGGCTTTGTCCGGTCGGGCGCGAAGCTCGACGCCGAAGGCAAGAAGCGGCTTGCGGCCATCAACGAGGAGCTCTCCTCGCTCGGCACCAAATTCGGCCAGAACGTGCTCGCCGACGAGCGCGACTGGGCGCTGTTCCTCGACGAGGCCGATCTTACCGGCCTGCCCGACTTCCTGAAGAGCGCCATGGCGGAAGCGGCCGAGATGCGCGGCCAGAAAGGCCGCTATGCGGTGACGCTGTCGCGCTCGATCTACGAGCCGTTCTCGACCTTCTCCGAGCGCCGCGACCTGCGCGAGATCGCGTTCAAAGCCTTCATCATGCGCGGCCAGAATGGCGGCGCCTCCGACAACACCGATGTCGTGCGCGACATGCTGAAGCTGCGCGCCGAGAAGGCGAAGCTCCTGGGCTACGATTCCTTCGCGGCGCTGAAGCTCGACGACACGATGGCGAAGACGCCGAAGGCCGTGCACGATCTGCTCGATCCGGTGTGGGAAAAGGCGCTGGAGAAAGCGGCCGCCGACCAGAAGGAACTGGAGCGGCTGGCGGCGGAAGCTGGCAGCAACGAGAAATTCGCGGCCTGGGACTGGCGCTTCTACCAGGAGAAGCTGCGCGCCGAGAAATTCGCTTTCGACGAGGCTGAGCTGAAGCCATATTTGCAGCTCGAGCGTGTCATCGAGGCCTGCTTCGATGTGGCGACACGCCTGTTCGGCATCAGTTTCGAGGAAAAGAAGGGCATTGCCGCCTGGCATCCCGATGCGCGCGTCTTCGTGGTGAAGAATGCCGATGGCAGCGAACGCGGCCTCTTCCTGGCCGACTATTTCGCGCGGCCCTCCAAACGCTCCGGCGCCTGGATGAGCGCACTCAAGTCCGGCTACAAGCTCGGCCAAGGCGCCAAGCCGGTGATCTACAACATCATGAATTTCGCCAAGCCGCCAGCCGGCGAGGCAGCGCTTCTGTCGGTCGATGAGGCGAAGACGTTGTTCCACGAGTTCGGCCACGCCCTGCACGGCATGCTGTCCGACGTCACCTGGCCGTCGGTCTCCGGCACCTCTGTCAGCCGCGATTTCGTCGAGCTGCCCTCGCAGCTTTACGAGCATTGGCTGACGGTGCCGGCGGTGTTGGAAAAGCATGCGCTGCACGTCAAGACCGGCAAGCCGATGCCGAAGGCGCTGCTCGACAAGATGCTCGCCGCCCGCACCTTCGGCGCCGGCTTCGCCACGGTCGAGTTCACCGCCTCAGCGCTGATCGACATGGCTTATCACGCGCGGCCGGACGCGCCTGCCGAGCCGCTTCGCTACGAGGCCGAGACGCTGGAAAGACTGCATATGCCGGACACGATCGCGATGCGCCACCGCACTCCGCATTTCGGCCATGTCTTCGCCGGCGACGGATATTCAGCCGGCTATTATTCCTACATGTGGTCGGAAGTGCTCGACGCCGACGCCTTCTCGGCTTTCGAGGAGACGGGCGATGCCTTCAATCCGGAACTCGCCGAGCGGCTGCGCAAGAACATCTATGCCGCGGGCGGGTCGAAGGATCCGGAGGAGCTTTACACCGCCTTCCGCGGCAAGATGCCTTCGCCTGAGGCGATGATGGTGAAGAGGGGGCTGGTGTAGCGCAGCTTCCCCCTTCTCCCCTGTGGGGAGAAGGCGACGGAACGCCAGCGTCTCACTCCGCTGGAACACCCCTCATCCGTCTCGGCGCTATCGCGCCGATCCACCTTCTCCCAGAAGGGTAGAAGGGGAAGTGCTCCAAGGATCCGCCACCCTCGGCCAGATCGGCCGGTTCAGCTTCCTGTAATCCGTCACCGCCGGGTTGCTCGGATAGGAACTCGGCGCCGCCACATAGATGATCTCGGCGGCGATCGGCGCGAAGCCGGCGTAGAAATGGTTGGTCGACTTGATCAGGAGGACGTCTTTCGACAGCGGATCGATGCCGATGTTGGAGAAGACATCCGGCTCGAAAGTCTGGGTGCGGTTGGTGTTCAAGATGACGTCGACCTCGGTGCCTTCGATCCGCACCACCGCCGATGGGCCTAGCGTCACACGGCTCGGCCCGAAGCTTTGCCAGCCTTCGCTGACTGCCCTCAGCACGATGACGCGCGCGTCGATCGGTTCGCCGGCTTGAGGACCGGCCTTGCCGCCGAAGCGCAGGTCGATGACCGCACCTTCGCCGGCGGCGTGGCAGAAGGTGACCGCGATCGGATCCCAGATCGTCGCCACGCCGACCTTCGTCACGCCACGCGCAAGCAACTCGCGCAGCACGGTGGTGCCGTCGCCCGGCACGCCGCCCCCCGGATTGTCCCAGATGTCGGCGATCACCGCCGGCTTGTCCTTGCGCGTCGAGCGCACTGCAAGCGCCTGCTCGATACCGGCCGAGGCGGACAGCATCGTCATGGCCGTTTTTTCCCGCAGCGCATAGAGCTCGCGTCCCAGCGTCTCGGCGAGTTGGTCGCCCTTTTCCTTGTCGTTGTCGGTGACGACCAGGATGCGGGTGCCCATCTCCGGCACATCGGCGGCCATGAAGCCGTGGATGACCGACACCGACAGCACGCCGTCCTTGCCATGCAGCGCCTTGATCCTGTCGACGAACGAACGCATCGGCTCGCGGCTGGTCGGCAGCACCTGGATCATACGGCAGTCGAAGGTCGAGATCACCGGTTTGATCTCGCCGCGCGCCGCGGCGAGGCCGAGCTCGACGACATGCTCGCCGCGCTCGTAGAAATCAGTGTGCGGGAATTCGAGGAAATAGGCCATGACATCGCAGGCCGCCACACGTTTCGGCGTCAGGTGGCTGTGCGGATCGAACTCGGAGGCGATCACGACATTCGGGCCGACGACGGCGCGGACACGCTCCAGCAGGTCGCCTTCGCAATCGTCATAGCCCTGCGCCACCATGGCGCCATGCAGACCAAGGATCACCGCATCGACCGGCAAGGCGGCCTTGAGCTGGTCGAGAATCTCGTCGCGCAGCGCCTCGTAAGTCTGCCGCTGTACCAGGCCGCCGGGTTCCGCCCAGGTGGCGGTGCCTTCGATGACAGTCAGCCCGTCCTTGTCCGCCCGCTTGCGCAAAGCCACGATCGGCGAGGAGCACAGCGTCGGCGTTTCCGGATGTTTTCCCGGACCGGCGTAAAACGCCATCTCGAAGGAGGCCCGGTCGGTCGGCACCGGCGAGAAGGTGTTGGTTTCCGTCGCCAGCGAGGCGGTGAAGACGCGCATGAAAACTCCGTGATTGCTGCTACTTGACGGCACCGAGCGCCAGTCCGCGGACGAGGTAGCGCTGCAGCCAGATGAAGAGGATCGCTACCGGCAGCGTCGCCAAGAGCGTGGCCGCCATGACATGGTGCCATTCGATCGTATAGCGGCCGGCGACCAGCGAGAAAACCTGGATCGGCAGCGTGTAGCTTTCCTGGCTGCGCAGCATGGTGAGCGCGACCACGAACTCATTCCAGGCGTTGATGAAGGTGAAGATCGCCGTCACCGCGATCGCCGGCAGGCAGAGGGGCAGGAAGACCTTGCGCAGCGTCAGCCAGCGGCCGGCCCCCTCCATCCAAGCGGCTTCCTCGAGGTCGCGCGGGATGGTGTCAAAATAGCTCTGCAGCATCCAGACGGTGAAGGCGACGTTGAAGGCCATGTAGATGAAGCCGAGCGCCGTCGGGCTTTCGACCAGCCCCCAGGCGGCCATCAGCCTAAACAGGCCGAGCACCAGCACGATCGGCGAGATCATCTGCGAAATCAGAAGGAACTGGCGGAACGCGCCATAGCCGGCAAAGCGGAAGCGCGACATGGCATAGGCTGCCGGCACGGAAATCAGGATGGCGCCGATCGTCGCCAGCGCCGAGACATAGAGCGAATTGGCAAGCGCCCGGCCGAAACCGGTCGCCACCCACATGTCGGCGAAGTTCGACCAGTGAAACTCGCTCGGCCACCAAGTCGGTGAGAGCACCTCCGGCCGCGGCTTGACCGCGGTGAGGAACATCACCGCGAAGGGAAAGATCGTCACCATGATCAGCGGCAGAAGCAGCAGCCAGGCGATGATTGTGCGTTTCATCTTGCCGTTTCTCATGCGCGCTGCTCTCGCATGGCCAGGCGCACATAAATCATCGTGAAGACGAGCAGGATGGCGAACATCACCAGCGACACGGCGGAAGCCTCACCCAGTTTGCCGATGCGGAAGGCGAGCTTGTAGAGATGTGTGACCAGAATGTCGGTCGAGTTTGCCGGCCCGCCTTGAGTCATCACCCAGATGATCGGGAAGGAGTTGAAGACATAGATAGTGTTGAGCACGATGGCGATGTTGATGAACGGCTTCAGCAACGGAAAGGTGATCTCGCGGAACTGCTGCAAGAGCGTCGCGCCCTCGAGCGCGGCCGCCTCATAGAGATCGTCGGGGATCGAGGACAGGCCGCCGAGGAAGATCGTGGTGGTGAACGGCACCGTCACCAGGATGCCGATCAGCACCTGCATCGGGAAGGCGGTCTCGGCGCTCGCCAGCCATTGGATGTTCTGGCTGATAAGCCCAAGTTTCATCAGCGCCGAATTCAGCATGCCGCTTTCGCCGTTGAGCGCCCAACGCCAGACCACCGCGGTCATGGTCAGCGATACCGCCCAGGGCAACATGATGATGACGCGGGCGAGGCCGCGTCCGTAGAAATCCATGTTGAGGATCATCGCCACCGGGATAGACAGAAGCAGCGCGCCGCCGACGACCAGCACCGTCCACAGCCCGGTGCGCCAGAGAGCGGCGACGAAATCCGGGTCGGCGGCAAGCGCCGAGAAATTAGTCAGGCCGCTGAATTCGCGAAGCTGGCCAAAGCGATTCACATCATGCGTCGATATCTGGACAAGGTCCCAGACCGGCCAGAAGATCACCACCGCCGCCAGGAGCAGGCTGGGCAGCGTCAGCAGGTAGGGCAGGATCCGGCTTTGCATCGGCTGGATGGCACCGTGTTGCAGTGAAGATGGCTTTGCACCGGCCGAAAGATGTGGCGCGCTCCGACGAAGTGGAGCGCGCCACGGGCGCAGGGAGATACGCCCTTATTTCTTCTTCAGCACCGCGTTCGCCTTGTCGGCCGCATCCTTCAGGGCCGCTTCCGGCGTGGCGCTGCCGAGATAGATCTTCTGCATGGCGTCCGACGTGATCTGGGCGATCTCTTCCCAGCCCGGGATGACCGGCGCGAAGCGGGCGTTGGGCAACAACGCGGTGAAGGCGGCGAGGTCGGCGTTGTTGACGTAATAGTCCATCTTCGCCTCTTCCTTGTTCACCGGCAGGAAGCCTTCGCCCTGCGTGAACTTGGCGCGCTGCTCCTTGGTGAACAGGAAATCGAGCAGCTTCCAGGCCTCGTCCTTGTTCTTGGAGTTCTTGAACATAATGATGCTATCGGTTACGCCATAAGTGCCGCGCGCGCCGGTCGGCCCGGCCGGAATGGCGGCGACGCCGTATTTCAGCTTCGGCGCTTCTTCCTTGATCTGGTTGGACAGGAAGGGCGCGGTGATCATCATGCCGACCTTGCCTTGCTTGAACAGGTTCTGCACGTCCTCGCGGTTATTGGAGGTGACGCCGGGTTCCGTCAGGCCCTCGTCGATCATCGATTTGTAGAGCTTGGCTGCCTCGAGCGCGCCGGGCGTGCCCAAACCGGACGTGCCATCCTTGTTGAGGATCTCGGTACCGAACGACCACATCGCATAGTAGTAATAGACGTCGGTCTCGATCTCCTTGCCCTGCAGGCCATAGCCGAAGGCGCCGACCGCCTTTATCTTGCGCGCGTCCTCCTGCAGCTCGGTCCAGGTGGCCGGCGGCTTGGCGATGCCGGCCTTCTCGAACAGCTCCTTGTTGTAATACATGGCGCGCGCCGAGGCGGCGATCGGCAAGCCGTAAGTGTGGCCGTCCATGATCGAGGGCTGCAGGAAGGTGTCGATGAAGCGGTCCTTGAACTCGGGCGTGATGTAGCTGTCGAGCGGCTCGGCGACATCCTGCTGCACGAAGTCGATCAGCCAGCGCGTGCCGATGATCGAGAGGTCCGCATTGGTGCCGGCGGTGATGTCGGTGGTGAGTTTCTGCAAGAGCACGTCCCACGGCACCACTTCATATTTGATGGTGATGCCGGGATTGGCCGCTTCGAATTCCTTCTTCACCTCTTCGAAGTAGGGGCCGGTCTTGGCGCTGTATTCGGCAACGGTGACGCGCACCTCGCCGGCATCGGCTGGTGCTGCAAAAGCCAGCATGCTCATTCCGGCCAACAGGCCGACAGTCCATTTCGCAAGGCTCATCTGATCTCTCCCATTGATGCCCCGTGGGCGCCTGACTCTTATGTGCGCAGGATTTATGTTACTTTCCTACATTATCCATGATTCCGCGCCATGCAAGCGGATAATCATGTTGCTTAATTACATTTGCTTGGCTAGCTTAGTGGCTCAAAATGAGGGGTGGAGGAGCGCATAGCGTGGGTTCGACAGCCGAGTTCGAGGGCAAGACCGTGGTCGTCACCGGCGCCGGCGGCGGCCTCGGTTCGGCGATCGTCGAGCTCATGGCCGGGCGCGGCGCGCGCGTCGTCGGCTGCGACCAGTCGGTGGAGGCACTGGCCAGTCCGCATATCGCCTCGCGCCACGTCTTCGACCTGCTCGACCGGGTCTCGATCGAAGCGGCGATCCCCGCATTGCTCGACAGAGACGGCGTTCCCGACATCCTGATCAACAATGCCGGCTGGACGCGCGCCGAGACACTGAAAGCATTGACGGCGGACAGAATAGAGCAGGAGCTCGACCTCAATTTGACCGGCGTGATGACTTTCGCCGATCCGCTGATCAAGGCGATGTCCAAGCGCGGCTCGGGCAGCGTCGTCTTCATCTCCTCGGTCAACGCCATCGCGCATTTCGGCAATCCGGCCTATGCGGCCGCCAAGGCCGGCATCAACGCCTATGCCAAATCGATCGCCGTCGAGCTCGGCCGCAGCGGGTTGCGCGCCAATGTCGTGTGCCCAGGCTCGATCCGCACCGCCGCCTGGGACCATCGTCTGGCTAAGGACCCCGAAATCCTCGGCCGGCTGAAGCGACTCTATCCGCTCGGCCGCATCGTCAATGCTTCGGAAGTGGCGGAAGCGGTGGCCTTCCTTGCCTCCGACCGCGCTTCCGGCATAACAGGTGCCGTGGTGCCCGTGGATGCCGGACTGACGGCAGGCTACCTGCCTTTCATCGACGACATATTGGGTACGTGACCATGACCGACGTCCAGTTCCGCGACCTGTCGAAATCCTTCGGCCAGCACAAAATTCTCGAGGACGTCAACCTGGAAATCAAAAGCGGTGAGTTCGTCGTGCTGGTCGGCCCGTCCGGCTGCGGCAAGTCCACGCTTTTGCGCATGCTGGCGGGGCTGGAGACGATCACCTCCGGCGACCTCGTCATCGGCGGTACGCGCGCCAACGACCTGCCGCCGCAAAAGCGCAACATCGCCATGGTGTTCCAGTCCTATGCGCTGTTCCCGCATTTGAAGGCTTCGGAAAATATCGGCTTCGGCCCGAAGGTCCGCGGCGAGACTCGTGACGCCATCGACGACAAGGTGAAGAAGGCTTCGGGCGTGCTTAACCTCTTCTCCTATCTCGATCGCTATCCAAGGCAGTTGTCGGGCGGCCAGCGTCAGCGTGTCGCCATGGGCCGCGCCATCGTGCGCGAGCCGTCGGTGTTCCTGTTCGACGAGCCGCTCTCCAATCTCGACGCGCAATTGCGCGTGCAGATGCGCACCGAGATCAAGGCGCTGCACCAGCGGCTGAAATCGACCATCGTCTATGTCACCCACGATCAGATTGAGGCCATGACCATGGCCGACCGCATCGTGGTGATGGACCGCGGCCGCATTCAGCAGGTCGGGCAGCCGCTGGAGCTCTACGACAGGCCGGCCAACAAGTTCGTCGCCGGCTTCATCGGCTCGCCTTCTATGAGCTTTGTCTCCGGCGCGCTGAAGACCGCCGGAGCCAAGTCCTGGTTCGAGACCAGCGGCGGCGGCCGCCTGGCGCTTTCCGGCACGGCTGCTTCCGGCAGCGAGACGGTCGAGGCGGGCATCCGGCCCGAGCATTTCGTCGTCGACGCCGGCGACGATGCCCTCGCCATCAAGGTCGATGTCGTGGAGCCGACCGGTTCGGAAACCCATGTCTACGGCTCCGTCGGCGACGACACGGTGCGGGCCGTGTTCCGCGATCGGCTGCAGGTGAAGCCGGGCGACCGGCTGCCGGTGAGCGTCGACCCGCGCAACATCCATCTCTTCGACAAGGCGACCGGCCTGCCGCTGTGAGAAGACGATGAAGAGCCCGGCCGACATCATCACCCGCCTGCAACTGATGTCGCAGGACGGCACCAAGTCGGACCGCCGGCTGGCCGGATTGGTGCTTTCCGACCTCGATTTCGCCTCCAAGGCGGCGATCTCGGAGATCGCCGCGCGCGTCGGCGTCAGCGAGCCGACGGTCACTCGCTTCTGCCGCAATCTGGGCTGCGAGGGCCTGCGCGATTTCAAGTTCTATTTGGCGCAGGCGATCGCCATCGGCGGGCAATATTTGTCGCCGGAGCCGCTCAGCCGCGACGCGCGCGAGCAGCGCATCGCCTCGGCGATTACCGAGGCGGCGATCGCCGCCATCCAGCGCGCCAGCGAAAATCTCGACATGACGACGCTGATGGATGTCGCTGCGCGCATCGCCGCTTCCGGCAATGTGCTCTGCATCGGCTCCGGCGGCATTTCCTCGATGATGGCGACCGAGATGCAGAACCGGCTCTTCCGGCTGGGTCTCTCGGCGCTCGCTCAGACCGACGGCCAGCTGCAGCGCATGTATGCCGCCGTCGCGACGCCGGAGACGACGCTGCTTGCCTTCTCGGTCTCGGGCTATGCGCGCTCGGTGATCGAAGCCGTCGAGGTCGCCCAGCAATATGGCGCCGCCACCGTCGCCATCACGGCGCCGGACTCGGCCCTGGCCAAGGTCGCCGACACGGTGATCTTTTTGCAGCCGGTCGAAGACGGCAACATCTACAAGCCGACCTCGTCGCGCTACGCGCTTCTGGCCATCGTCGACATGATCGCCACCACGGTCGCGGAATCGCGAGGGCCGAAGGTGCTGGAGAACCTGCGCCGCATCAAGCAGAGTGTGAACACGCTGAAGGTGGACGACCCGAAGCTGCCGCTGGGGGATTGAAGGCTACTTGGAAAGTGCCTCGACGCTTTTCATGAGCGCGGCCGGCTCACCTATGACCCGCAGCGTCTTCAGCCGCGAGGTGCCGCCGGCGGCCACCGAAACGGCCGACGCGGGCACACCCAGTGCCTTGGCCAGCATTCGCTCCAACGCCGTGTTGGCGGCGCCGTTCTCCGGCACGGCGCGCACGTGCGCTTTTTGATGGCTGCGTCCGTCGGCGGCGGTCTCGACGCCGTCGATCCGGTCGAGCGCGGCTTTCGGTGTCAGCCGCACGAAGAGGTCGATGCCGTTCTCGCGCAGCCGAAACGGCGAGCCCATCAGCCGCCGGCCACCACCACCCAGGACCAGACGGTGGTGATCAGGAGCTGCCGGATGAAGAAGATGATCAGAAGCAGAATGATCGGTGAAATGTCGATGCCGCCAAGATCGGGCATGAAGCGGCGGATCGGGCGCAGCGCCGGTTCGGTCAGCCGATAGAGCATGTTGCCCACGCTGCCGACGAATTGGTTGCGCGAATTGACGACATTGAACGCGTAGAGCCAGGAAAAGATCGCCGAGGCGATGATGATCCACCAATAGATATCAAGCGCCATGACGATGGTCTGAATGAGGGCGATCATGCCGGTCTCCAAATTGTCGCCGACATGTAGCCATTGCTTGGCGTGCGGGCAAGGCCCGCAGGGCTTGGCGTGCAGGCAACGCCCGTGGTGTGCGGGCAGGCCCGCGGACGCGGCGAGCAGGCAAGGCCCGCCCGGCCACGGCGCTTGTGGCCGGCCCGTCTTTCGCCCGGTCTTTCGCCTTGACATGAAACGGCCACGACCGATACAAGCCCATCCGCTGGAACGGGGCTGTAGCTCAGCTGGGAGAGCGCATCGTTCGCAATGATGAGGTCAGGGGTTCGATCCCCCTCAGCTCCACCAGCCAGCACGAGCATGTGCTCATTGGGTTTTGGCCTCCCCCGCTCGCCATTTCGTGACCGCAGGATTTCGGGCCGCGTGCTTGGAACCAATGGCGGGGCAAGACGGTTCAGCTATAGTTTTGAAGCTGATATGCCCCGGCCGGCTGGGTAAGCGGCGATGCCCGAGGAGGTTTCGATCATGCAGATTTCATCCAAATTCCGTTCCGTCGCGATCGCGGCAATCGCGGCCGCGGGCGTGAGCATTACCAGCGCCGCGCATGCCGACAGCGGCACGATCCGCTTTTCCGTCTACAAGGCGGCCTTCTTCATCGGCGGCTCCGGCGGGGAGGGCACGCTGACTTTTCATGGCAAACGTTATCCGATCTCCATCGGCGGCATCTCGGGCGGCCTCGCCTTCGGCGCGTCCAAGACCTATTTCCAGGGCAGGGTGCGGCACATCCGGCGCGCCAGCGATGTGACGGGCGTCTACGGCGCGGCCGGCGGCGGCGGCGCGCTGGGCAGAGGCGCCCAGGTGATCGTCATGACCAATGACAAGGGCGCCCAGCTCGAGCTCACCGGCAGGCAGGTCGGCCTGCAGGTCAATGCCGATCTCAGCGGAATGAGCATTGCGCTGAAGCGGTAGAAGGCGCATCGCCCGCTTAAGATGGGCCGGCAAAAACGCGCTGCCTGGGCGCCGGATGCCGGCCGCGGGAGGCAAGGGGCGCGCAAGCAGCCGGCTTGGCGCGCGAAAGGCTGGTTTCGGCCTCAGGGGCCTCAATCGTCCCAATCATCCCAATTGTCTTCGTCCCGCGGCGGGTAGTCGGGAACGACCCGGATAATCGGCCTCGGACGCTGATAGCGCCAGTAATACTCGTCCGGCTGCGGCTCATAGGTGCGGTAAACGGGCCGGTGGTAGTGGTGGCGCTTCCAGTATTTGTGCTTCTTGTGCGGCCGCACGCAATAGCCATCCTCGGTCAGATAAGCGCATGTGACATGCGCCTCTTGCACCAGGCTATTTCTGGCCGGCACCCCGATCATCGGCGCCGCCTGGACCGCAGGCACTACCGCCAGCATGGTCCCGGCAAGGGCAAGAACGGACAATTTCATCGGCCTCTCCTATCTGTGCAGATTAAGGCCGGAAGAACGTCCTGATTGGGGGCGATTTGCGGCGGCCGAGATCACTTTGATTTTCGGCCGCACATATGAGCGTTAGATCATATGCTACGCCGGCATGCCCGAAGCCGTCAGGCTAAGGTCACGAGAGCGACCGCTGTCTAATCCCCGTGTCGGGAATTAGTTCGCCAACTGATCGAGAAGCGTGTCTATTTCCCCTTTCTTCGGCGTTTCGGGTGAGGCAGGAGCGGCTTGCGCGTCGGCGGGAGCGGGTTCGGCCGCCGGCGTGGCGGCCTCGGCTTCGGTCTCGCCGCTGGTGTCCGAACTTGTTGGCGGCGGCGCAGCGTTTTCCGCATTGCCATTGTCGGGCGCCACGGCGGGTTCCGGAGCTGCGGGCGGCGCTTTGGGCCGGGGCTCGGCGTTGCGCAGAAGATCGCCGATCAGATCCGCCGCTCCCTTGCCGGAACCGTCGCCGTTCGAGCCCGTTTGGCCGGGGATCAGCTTGTCGAGATTGAGTTTCCCGGTCGGCAGCCCAAAGCGGTTCAACATGTCAAGCGCGCTCTGCGGGTCTTTAGCCAATGCGCTCAGGTCCGGATAGGCGCGTGGCGCGAACAGCGGGCCTTGAACCACGATCGGCACCCCGATGCCCTTCACGGAGACGTCGCCTCCCTGCCCGGCAAGCGAGGCAACGACGCGCGGGTTGAGGCGGATGTCGAGCGTCTGGTCGGCGAGGTCTATCTTGCCCGAGCCGTCCATTCGCACCAGCGGGCCCAGCAGGCTGATGTCCGTCGTCTGCGCGACGCCGTTCGCGATGCCGAATGAGGCGCCGAGCTCGGTGAACGTCGTCTTCTTGGCCTGATCCTGCTTGAAGCCACTGGCAAGCAGCCCGACCAAATTGTTGTAGACCTCCGCTATGTCGATGCCGCGGAAGGCGCCGTCGCTGAATTTTGCCGCCGCCTTGCCGCCGAGGGAACGGGCGAGCGAGTGCGTGGTCTTTCCCGAACCTGAAACCGCGACCGTTGCATTGAGCGTTCCTTCGATGCGGTCGAAATCCGCTGCATCATGGAGCGAGGGAGCCGCGGCCGCGCCGGCTATCGCCGTGTTCAGGTCCAGGGAAGCGGCGTCGCCGGAGCCGTCGGCTGTCATTTCCGCGGCAATTGTGCCGCCGTAGAAGGGGCTTTGCGGCACGGTCAGGTGAGCCTTCCCATCCGCCACCGTCAGGGCGGTCGCCACCGGCCCGGCGAAGACTTTTCCATAGCCGAGCTTGTCGGCCTGGATATCCACCTTGGCATCAATTCCCTTGAGGAAGGAGAGATCGACCGGCGCGTCGGTGGCGCCGTTCGGCTTCTGCTTACCGCCCGCCCCGGCCGCGCCGCCGCCGGCGAACGCCGCGAAGTCAAGCTTCGCGAATTTGAGCGACGTCCGGATGTTGAGCGGCTCCCCAAGTTTCATCGAGCCCTGGCCCGATGCCTTGACGCCGTTCAAGGCAACAGCGGCTTTCTGAAAGGAAAGCTGCCCTGGCCCGACGTCCACCTCGCCTTTGAAGGCAAAATCTTGCAGACCGGGGGAAGCGCCTTGTCCCAGCCATTGCATGAGCTTGTCGACCGAGACCGATGTGACTGAAACCTGACCCTTGAACGTGCCGCTGCCGCCGGCAACGCCGCTTATGCTGCCCTCGAGGTATTTGGAGGAAACCGAAAGGCTGATCGGGCCGGATGCATCGGCAACGGAGCCGCCGGCCAGAAAGGATGCGGGCGCGACCTGGGACTTGAACGTCACGGCCTGTCCCCGCCAGGCGAGCTTGCCCATCACATCGACCGGTTTGCCGATATCGTGAACCTTCGCGTCAAGATTGAGCCCGGTGATGTCGTCGGCCGTTCGGGCATCGGCAAGTGCTGCAAGCGGAAGCTTGCCTTGCCTGATCCCGACCGTTCCCTGCAGATTGACGCTGCTGCGGATGCGCTGCGCCGTGAGTCCGCGAAAAGCGAACCCCATATCGGCGGTCAGCTTGCCGGACAACGGCACGGATTGTCCGGCAAGCTTCGCTATCGAGCCGATGTCGAGCCCTGAACTCGCAATATTGCCCCGTATGGTGGGAGGTGTTTCAGCGACAGTCGTCGAGGCTTTCGCTGTGAGGTTTCCCGCGTCGAGGCCAAAGTGCTCCAGCCTTGCCTCGAGATGCCCGTCCCGCAGCGTTGCGGCGAGTTGGACGTCGGAAGCCCTTATCTTGCCGCTGACCAGTTCGTCGATCGCAACGCTGATGTCGGCGTCGAAAGCAGACAGCATGGCTAGGTCGGGCTCGCCGGAGCCGGCCGAATCCTTGCCGGCGCTGGAACCACCCTTTCCGATATCGCTCAAGGCGTCGATATCGACACGCTTCGCCGCCAGGTCGGCGAAGAAGCGGTGCCTCGCGCCGGGCTGAAAGAGCGCGTCCATCTGGAAGCTCTGGTCGCCGACATCGAACTTTCCGCCCCTGATCTGATAACTGCCGTCGCCGTTGAGCTGAATCTCTCCGCTCGCATGCAGTGAAGAGAATTTGGCAACCGGCGCCGGGTCGAGCCGCGCCTCGATGGCGATCTGGGCCGGCAGCCGTTTCAGGATAGGCCGCAGGGCGGAAAGGCTTCCGCTCATTTCAATGCGACGGCCGCCGCTGGTGCCGGCCAGCGAAAACGAGACCTCCCGGTCGAGGTCCGGAACCCTCAGATCGGCGTCGATCGCCGTCGCTGTGGCGTTGCCGGCCGACGCGCCTGAAGTAAGGGTGCCGTTCGTTATCGTCACTTGGTTGATCGCCAGCCGCTCGAGCGTATCGACAATCGCCGCGAAGGGATCAGCCTGAACATCCTTCGGTTCCGCAGGCGACGCCGCGTTTGCCGAAGCCTCGAGCGCGATTGCCGGATCCGCCAGCGCGACGGACTGTATCTCAAGCTTTTTCGACCAAAGCGACGACAGCGTTATCGACGTCGAGAACCGCGGAGCGGATATCGCGATGTCGCCCGTGGCGGTCGAGAGCGAGATATCGTCCGCGACCACCGCTAGCTTGGGCAGCAGCGACAATCTCACAGGTCCGTCCAGCCGAATTGTCATTCCGGTCGCGGATGACAGTTGCCGGCTCAATTCGGCACGAACCCAGTCGATTGAAACAAGAGCGGGCAGAAGGAAGAGCAGTCCGACGACAAGAACAACAGCTACGGTGAGTGCAGCGACGATTTTTCTCACATCGACCAGCCAAAATGATCGGAAGAATCAGTATCGTTAAACATACATGCTTCCGGCGCCCGACTGAATCCTGCCGAATCACGGGCTTCGCCGCGGGCCCTCATAGCCAAGCCATTCGGATGCAAATGTTTCGAAGCCCGCGCGTTTGGAAACGATCGGCTCTCCTCCACGCCATTGCCGCGAAACGGACCGGGCGCATTCATTCCGTATCCGACGGCGCAGACGCCGTCTCAACGGAACAGGGGAATGCGAAATGTCCATGCTTGGAAATCTCGGCCGCTCCATCATGCGCCAGCATAACGACGCCGAAGCCAGAAGCCTTATGAACAGCCTGTCGCCCGAGCTGCAGAAGGATATCGGCTGGGAGGCGGCGCCGGGCACGCGCGAAAAGGCGCGGCTCGCGCAGATCGTCTTCGCCGGCACGCGTTGAGCGAGCCATGCCCTTCGTTCCAATGCGGCGAGGGGCTTTTCCTGATCCAGATCCGCCACGCCATACGACAGCGACATGTCAGCCATCTCAATGGAGGAAATGCCAATGTCAGTGCTTGGAATCCTGCTCCATTTCAGCCGCGCGGTCATTCACGCGCACAACAATGCCAAGGTCAAAAACCTGATGGATGCGCCGCCGCCCGAAACCCGCGGAGATATGGGGCGGCGTGTTTCGGCCGAGGCCTCCGAAAAGGAACCCGGCGCCATTCACCCCGGAGGACGCTGACACGGCGGAGTCCTAGAGCGTTTCACCGTTTCAAGGAAACGGCGAATCACTCTATCTCCCTGGTTTTTACGCAATTCCGGACGGAAAACCGCTCACACTTTTCCTGGAGTTGCTGCGCCAATGCGCTCACACCACCCGAAAATAGCTCGTCATGCCGGTCTTCTGGTGCTCGATGATGTGGCAATGCAGCAGCCAGTCGCCGGGATTGTCGGCGACGAAGCCGAGCTGCACCTTCTCGTCGGGCTGGATGAGATAAGTGTCGGAGACAAGCGGCTGCACTGCCCTAGTCGATGACGAGAGCACCTTGAAGCTCATGCCGTGCAAATGGATCGGGTGCGCGTGCGGCGTGAGGTTCTCCATGTCGATGATGTAGCTTTGGCCGAGCTTCAGTTCGGCGAGCGGCGCGGTCGGGTCGGACGTGTCGCCGGGCCACGGCACCTTGTTGATCGCCCAGAAACTGTAGCCGAGCGAGCCGCAAATGCTGTCGGCCGCGACGTTTTCCGCCGTGGCGCTCAGCGCCAGCGGAATCCGCGTGGCGCTGGTCAGGTCGACTTCCGCCACGGGATTGGCTTCCAGCGGGCCGAGATCGCGCAGATCGTGCTTCAGCGATTTGCCGACCGAACGCAGCGTCGCCAGGATTTTCGGCTTGGTGCCCCGGACATCGCGCAGGCTGACGATCGCGCCCTCTTCGTCGGGCATGCGGATGGCAAGCTCCAGCCGCTGGCCGGGTCCAAGCTGCAAGGCATCAGGCGTAAACCGTTGCGGCACCGGGTTGCCGTCGAGCGCGATGACCGCCGCCTCGGCGCCGTCGACGCGGAAGGCATAGATGCGGGTTACGTCGGTGATGGCGGCGCGCAGCCGCACCAGCCCGCCGGCCGGCGCGTCATATTGCGGCTGGCTTTGCCAATTGGCGGTGCGCACCGTGCCGAAGGTGCCGGCCTTGGCCGCGTCGCGCGGCCTGAACGGCTCGATGAACTGGCCGTCGTCGCCGAGCCGCCAGTCGCGCAGGTTGACGACCATCTCGACGTCGAAGACCGGATCGTTCGGGTTTTCGACCACGATCGTTTTCGACCACGATCACGCCGGTGAGGCCGTGACCCATCTGGATCAGCGTGTTGCAATGCGGATGGTACCAGAAGGTGCCGGCGTCGCGCGGCGTGAAGGCATAGTCGAAATGGTCGCCCTGATAGACGTAGGGCTGCACCATGAACGGCACGCCGTCCATCTTGTTGGGAACGCGGATGCCGTGCCAGTGGATGGTCGTCGGATCGTCGATGCCGTTGATCAAACGTGCGGCAAACGGCTCGCCCTTCCTCATCCGGATTACCGGCGGCGGACCCGCTTCACCATAGGTCAGCACATTCTTCGTCGGCGCGCCCTCCATCAGTTGCGCCTCGATGCTCGCGGTCTTCAGAATTAGCGATTCGGGCTTCGGCGCCGCCCAGCCGGCAAATTTGCCGGCAGCGGAAAGGCCGATGCCGGCCGCACCGGCCGCACCGGCGCCTAGCAGGAGTTTGCGGCGTGTGAGGGCCGGCATTGGATTCCCGAATAGATGAGTGGCTGCGTCAGGCTTTATCACCATTCGCGCCGTTCCCGAAACAGTTCCCGAAAAGGGCAGATCGCCGCTCCGGACGCCTGTCAATCTGCAACGGCGGCGAGATGTCCGCCGCCGAAATCCTTCAGCAGCAGCTTCGGCACGGTTTCGCCAATCCGCCGGGTCGCGCTCGGAATTTCGCGATCGAGCCGGGCAAAGCGGGTGCGCCGCCGTGACGGATCGGGAACCGGCACTGCCTCGATGAGCCGCCGCGTGTAGGGATGGCGGGGGTTGGAAAAGACCTGGTCGCGACTGCCGATCTCGACGATCTGGCCGAGATACATGACGGCGACGCGGTCGGAGATGTTCTCGACCACAGCCATGTCGTGCGAGATGAAGAGATAGGCGACGCCGAACTCGCGCTGCAATTCCTTCAACAGATCGAGCACGCGCGCCTGCACCGACACGTCGAGCGCCGACACGCTCTCGTCGGCGATGATCAGCTTCGGCCTGAGCGCCAGCGCCCGGGCGATGCAGATGCGCTGGCGCTGGCCGCCCGAGAATTCATGCGGATAAAGCTCCATCTGTCCCGGCGACAGGCCAACCCGTTCGAACAAGGCGGCCACGCGTTCGCGGCGTTCCTGCCTTGAGCCGATGCCGTGGATGAGCAGCGGCTCGGCCACCAGATCGCCGACGCGCATGCGCGGATCGAGCGAGGCGTAAGGATCCTGGAACACCATCTGCACGTCGCGCCGCACCGCCTTGCGCGCGTCGCCGGCAAGTCCGGAGAGCTCGCGGCCGCCGATCGTCACGCCGCCGGTATAGGGCACCAGGCCGGCAAGCGCCTTGGCGGTGGTAGATTTGCCGCAGCCGGATTCGCCGACCAGCGCCAGCGTCTCGTTCGGCGCGATCGAGAAGCTGACGCCTTCGACCGCATGCACCCGCCGGTTGACGCGGCCGAAGAAGCCGCCGCGCAGGTCGAAGCGGACATGGAGGTCGTTCACCACCGCCACCTTGTCCTGCCCGGCCGCGCGCTCGGCCTCGGCCGTGTTTCGCCGCCCCGCGCCCGCACCGATGCGCGGAACCGCCGCGAGGAGCTCTTGCGTGTAGGCCGCCCGCGGCCTCGCGAAAATATCGGCGGTGGCGCCTTCCTCGACCATGCGGCCATTGCGCATGACGATGACGCGATCGGCCATTTCGGCAACGACGCCCATGTCGTGGGTGATCAGGATGACGCTGGTACCGTGCTGGCGCTGCAGGTCGCGCAGCAGCTCAAGGACCTCGCCCTGCACGGTGACGTCCAGCGCCGTCGTGGGCTCATCCGCAATCAGCACGTCGGGCTCGAGCGCCAGCGCCATGGCGATCATCACCCGCTGGCGCATGCCGCCCGACAATTCGTGCGGAAATTGTTTCAGCCGGCTTTCGGCTTCGGAAATGCGAACCGCCTTCAGCGCCTCGACCGCGCGCCGTTGCGCCTCGGCATGGGAAAGACCGGTATGCGCCTCGATCGATTCGGTGAGCTGCCGGCCGATCGACAGCACCGGATTGAGCGAGGTCATAGGTTCCTGGAAGATCATGGCGATGCGATCGCCGCGGATGTCGCGCATGCGGCGCTCGTCGAGGGCCGTCAGCTCGACGGCGCCGCGATCCTTGTCAAAGAGCCGGATCGTCCCGGAAACGATGCGGCCGGCCGGCTGCGGCAGCAATTGCATGATCGCCAGCGCCGTCATCGACTTGCCGGAACCGGACTCGCCGGCGATGCACAGCGTCTCGCCGCGTTTGAGCGACAGCGACAGGCCGGACACCACCTCGCGCTCGCCATCGTCGCCGCGCACGCCGACGGAGAGGCCGGTGATTTCGAGCACCGGCCCCAAGGCCACCTCTGCAGCGGCATATGCGTGTTCGTCGACCACGCCTGCGCTCATTCAAACACGCAGCGCGGAAAGTAGAACGACACCACCCAGTTCGGCATGTCGACGATCTCGCTGATCCGGAGATCGCCGCAGACCGAGACCAGCATATAGGCATCGACGGGGTCGAGTTTGTAGCGGCCGGCAAGCAGGTCGATCATCTGGCTGACGGCCTCCTTGGCCCCCGTCATCAGGTCGGGTCCGATGCCTGTCGTCACTTCATAGCCCTTGGCGTCGAGATGGCGCGTCACCGGGCCGGGCGTGATGAAACGCGGCGTCTTCAGCCGCGCGTCCTTCACCAGGTCGAGTTTCATAACCACGTCCATCGGGCTTTCGATCGCTGTGCCGCACACCTCGCCGTCGCCCTGCGCGGCATGGGTGTCGCCGACCGAGAACAGCGCTCCCGCCACTTCCACCGGCAGATAGAGCGTGGTGCCGGCGGCGAGGTCGCGGATGTCGAGATTGCCGCCTACGCGTCGTGGCGGCACCACCGAATGGTGCCCCATCTCAGCCGGCGCGTTGCCGATCGTGCCGGCGAACGGCTTCAGCGGCACGCGCCCGTTCTTGCCGAAGAGCGCGGGCTCGAGCGAGGCGGCATCGTATTTCCAGATGTTGAGCGCCGGTTCCTTGAAGTCGTCGGCGAGCAGGCCGAAGCCCGGGATGTTCGCCGTCCAGCCGAAGCCGGACGGTTTGAACATCTCGATCGTCACCTTCAGCGCGTCACCCGGCTCGGCGCCTTCGACGAAGATCGGCCCGGTCACCGGGTTGACGGTGGCGAAGTCGAGCTTGGCGACATCGGCGACCGTGCTGTCCGCCTTGAGCTGCCCACCGGACGAATCCAGGCACTGGAACTCGATGGTCGAACCGGGCGCCACCCGCTCGGCCGGGACGAAGGAATTGTCCCAGCCGAAATGGTGATGGCGCCCGTGGATGGTGTAGTCGCAGTTACTGCACATCTTTCACATACACATTGTCGTAGTTGATCGGGATATGGACCGGGTCGACATAGAGGTTGTCGGCGCCGCCCATGCGGGCTGATTTCAGCGTGAAGCGCTGCTCGTTGAAGACCGGCGCCCAGGGCGCGTCCTCCATGATCTTGTCGTAGATCGCGCTCCACATCTTTTCGCGATCGGCGGACTTGGCCGGATCGACGACGGAATCGGCCTCGGCGGCCTTGGCGTCGAGGTCCTTGTTGCAATACCACGACCAGTTCCAGCCGCCCGGCACCGCGCCGGCGCAGCCGAGGATCGGGCCGTAGAAGTTGGACGGATCCGGGAAGTCGGCGATCCAGGCCATGCCGCCCGACCAGATCATCGGCGCGCCGGCCTTGTCGCCGCCGGCGGCAATCACGTTGGCCTGGGCGAGCGACTGGATGCTGGCCTTGATGCCTATTGCCGCCAGGTCCTGCTGGATCGCCTGGGCGATGCGCGGATTGGGATCGGTGTTCATTGCGAAGAGCTGCGTCGCGAAGCCGTCGGGATGGCCGGCCTCGGCCAGCAGCGCCTTGGCCTTGGCGACGTCATAGGCGTAGCCCTTATAGGCCTTGTCGTAGCCGGGCATCGAGGGCGGCAGCGGCTGGTTGGCCGGCACCGCGCGGTTGTTGATCATCTGGACGATGCGATCCTTGTTGATCGCCATGTTGACGGCCTGGCGCACCTTGACGTTGTCGAAGGGCGCCATGGTGGTGTTCATGGTGATGTAGCCGGTGTGCAGCTGTCCGCCCACCACGACGCGCGCCTTCTGTTCGGGATCGTTCATCACCTCCTGGAACTTGGCCGGCGGGATGCCGTCGCCGGGCACGTCGATCTCGCCCTTCTGCAGGCGCAGCAGCGCCACGATCGGCTCCTGGCCGATCTCGAAGGTGATCTTGTCGAGATGCGGCAGGCCCTTGTGCCAGTAATCGGGATTGCGCTCGAAGACGATGCGCTGGCCGAGCGTCCATTCGGCGAGCTTGAAGGCGCCGGTCCCGACCGGATGCTTGCCGAAGTCGGCGCCGTATTTCTCGACCTCCTCCTTCGGCACGACATGCGAGAAGTTGATCGCCATGACATGCAGGAAGGTGGCGTCCGGCCGGGTCAGCTCGAACTTCACCGTATAGGGATCGACCACGGTGACGCCGGAGAGGCTGTCGGCCTTGCCGGCGGCGACATCGTCATAGCCCTTGATCGATCCGAAGAAGCCGGCGCCCGGGCTTTGCGTCTTCGGATTGGTGACGCGGTCGAGCGAGTATTTCACGTCGTCGGCTGTCATCTCGCGGCCGTTGTGAAACTTGACGCCGTGGCGCAGCTTGAAGGTGAAGGTCTTGCCGTCCGGCGAGATCTCGTAGCTCTCGGCGAGGTCGGGCTTGAGCTTGGTGGTGCCGGGCTCATAGTCCATTAGCCCGTCGAACAGGCTCTTGATCATCGACCAGTTCTGCCAGTCATAGCCGATCGCAGGATCGAGCGTGGCGACGTCGTCCTTGTAGGTGATGGTGATGGCGCCGCCCTGCTTGATGTTCGGGTCGACCGCGTCGTCGGCGCGCGCGCTGGCCATGCCGAGCATCAGCGCAAGCGCCGACGCGGCCACGGTGGATGCCAGAAAACGTCTCATGTCAGTGTTCCCTTTCTCTGGTTGTTTTTCATTTTCATCTCAGCTTGATGCTCATCTCAGTTTAATTCTGGGATCGATGAAGGGCGCGATGATGTCGGCCAGAAGGTTACCGAGCACGATGGCGAAGGCCGAGACCAGCGTGACGCCCATGATGATGGGGATGTCGACGCGCTGGATGGCCTGCCAGGCGAGCTGGCCGATGCCGGGCCAGCCGAACACGCTTTCGACCACCACGATGCCGCCCATGAAGACGCCGATGTCGATGCCGATCATGGCGACGACCGGCAGGATGGCGTTGGGCAGCGCATGGCGAAACAGGATGGCGCCGCGCGCCAGGCCCTTGGCGCGGGCGGTGCGCATATAGTCCTGGCGCAGCACGTCGATCATCGACGAGCGCATCATGCGCGCGTACCAGCCGGCGCCGAGAATGCCCATGGTGAGCGAAGGCAGCACGAGGTGGCGCCAACTGCCGTAGCCGCCGATCGGGAACCAGCCGAGCCTGACGGCGAAGACGTAGAGCAGGAGCAGGCCGACGACGAATTGCGGCGCCGAGACGCCGACGAAGGAGGCGACCATCAAGGTCTGGTCGGTGGCGCTGCCACGCCTGACGGCAGCGATCAGTCCCATGGTGAGGCCGATCGTGAGCTCGCACAGGATGGCGCCGACCATCAGAAGCAGGCTCGCCGGCAGCCGCGAGACGATCAGCTCGGTGACTTCCGAGCGCTGGATGTAGGAGCGGCCGAGATCGCCGCCGATGAGCCTTCTGAGATAGTGCCAGTACTGGACGATGAAGGGCTGGTCGAGGCCGAGTTGCCGGCGGATGTTCTCCACCGTTTCGGGCGTGGCGCTGCGCCCGGCGATCTGGCGCACCGGGTCGGCCGGCAAAAGATAGAGCAGCGCGAAGGTGATCAGCGAGACGCCGAGCAGGATGAGCAGCGACTGGATGAGCCGGCGGCCGAGATAGGCGATCATGACCGGCTCCCCATTATTCCCGCCCTCTCTGCGTCGGGTCGAGGATGTCGCGCAATGCGTCGCCGATCAGGTTGAAGGCCAGCGCCAGCGCCAGGATCGCAGCGCCGGGGAAGAACACCAGCCAGGGCGCCGCCTGGAAATAGGTCTGGTTCTCGAAGATGATGTTGCCCCAGGACGCCGTCGGCGGCTGCACGCCGATGCCGAGATAGCTGAGCGTGGCTTCGAGCAGCACCGTGGTCGAGATGCCGAGCGTGCCCCAGACGATGATGGTCGGCAGGAGATGCGGCAGGATGTGGCGGATCAGAATCCGCGGCGCACTCGCGCCTATGGTGCGCTCGGCGTCGATGAACTCGCGCTCGGACAGCGAGGAGGTTTCGGTGTAGATGACGCGCGCGGTCTGCACCCAATTGACCAGCGCGATCACCATGGCGACGATCCAGAGGCTCGGCTCGAACACCGCCGCCAGGCAGATGGCGAGCAGCAGCGCCGGGAAGGCCATCATCAGGTCGGTGAAGCGCATCAGCGCGCTGCCAATCCAGCCGCGGAAATAACCCGCCGTGACGCCGACCAGCGTGCCGATCAGGAGCGCCACGCCATTGGCGACGATGCCGATGATCAGCGAGGTGCGGGCGCCGAACAGGATGCGGGTCAGGAGGTCGCGGCCGAGCAGGTCGGTGCCCAGCCAGAATTTGGCATTCGGCGGCAGCGGCGAGCCTTCAAGCGTCAGGCCGTCGAACATCTGCTCGTTGGGATCGTAGCCGGTCAGCCATGGCGCGAGGATGGCGCCGGCGAGCACGATGGCGACGATGACGAGACCGAGCAGCGCCAGCGGCCGCTTGACCAGCCGGCGCCAGACGCCGGCGCGCGGCTTTGCCGGCATCCGGCCGGCCGCCGGAAGGTCAGGCGCGATGGGATTGGTCATCGCCGTCCTCCGCTTCGGTCATCGCCACGATGCGCCGCGCCGCTTCCTCGACGCTGATCTGCCAGCTCATCGCCAGCGACCTGAGCTGCGCGTAGGCGCGGTCGTCGCCGCTGCCTTTCGAGAGGGCCGCGACGGCGCGCACGATGGTCTGGCGCTCGCCGACGCGCTGGCGCAGCGCCGCGATCTCGCCGGCAAGCCGCTTTCGCGCCTCGAAGCTTTGCCGCGCGATGAGCAGCGCGCTATAGACGCCGGCGGTGCCCACCGGTTTCAGTAATTGCGCGTCGGCATTGTGCGACAGCGCCCATTCGATGCGGCCCGGCGCTTCCGAGCCGATCAGCGCCACCAGCGGCATCGGCGCCTCGCCGGGCTTCCACGGGAACTGCTCGTCGAAGCCGAGATCGGCGTCGAAGAAGACGAAATCCGCCGCCAGCGCCTCCGCCGGCAGATGCGGCCAGCACTCGGCCGCCTCGAGGCCGATCGCCGACAATTGCCGGGTGATCGCCTGCACCGTGGTGTGCGGACGATGCAGCACGAAGGCCTTGGCGCCGCCGAGATTGGGGATGCGCGCGGCGCGGCTCACGACACCACCCTGAGCCGCGGATGGCCGAAGGTCTTGGCCGGATCGTAGCGCGAGAGATAGGGATCGGGCGCCACCTCTTCCTCGCGGCTCACCACCTCGAAGAAGCCGTCGGCAATGCGCCCGATGAGCACCGGCAGCGTCGCATGCTGGGTGTTTGGGTCGATGGCGATCGGCCCCAGCCGCGTCGCAAAGCGGCGTTCGGCGAAGGCTTTCGAGAATTCGGCGGGACCGGCATCGGGATCGCCGGAAAGCACATCCGCCATCACTTGCACCGAGGCATAGGCGGAGGCCTCGAAGGACGAGGCGAAGGCGGCCGGACGCGGCGCGAAATAGGGCCCGGCCGACAGATGGCCCTTGCCCGTTTCGCCGATCGCCGGCAGCTCGCCTTCGGTGAGATTGCACGAGATCACCGGGCAGGCGTCAGGCTTAAAGGCCGCATCCTCGCGCCCCAGCTCGCGATATGCGGCCAGGAAGGCATAGGACGAGGTGCCGATCAGGTTGTTGAGGATGAAATTCGGCCGCGTGACGCGGATTTCGTCGATCAGGCGCGACACGTCGGTCTCGCCGATGCGCAGATAGCGTTCGCCGAGCACCTTGCCCCCGGCGTCAGCGATCAGGTCGCGCGCGACGCGATTCATCTCCCAGCCCCATATGTAGTTCGAGCCGAGCAGGAAGCCGTTGGCGCCGAAGCGGGGCGCGACATGGGCCATCAACGGCACCAGATGCTGGTTCGGGCAGGCATGCATGTAGACGACGTGCTCGTTGGCCTCGAACCCTTCATACGGGCAGGCATACCAGAGCATGCCGCCCGCCTTCTCCAGCACGGGAATCGTCTCCTTGCGACTCCAGGAGGTGACGCAGCCGATCACATGGCGGGCGCTGCTGGTCCGGAAGATGTCCTCGCAGAGCGTCGCATATCGGTCGGCGTTGCTTTGCGGGTCGCGCTCGACCGGAACGAGCTCGATATCGTGTTGGCGGTCGGCATTGATGTCGGCGATCGCCCGCGCCGCGCCCGCGCGGCAGGCATCCGAGATGAGCTGGTAGCTCCCCGACCGCGAATAGAGGACGCCGATCTCGATACGCCGTTTCAAACGATGTCCCAAAACGAAAAAGGCCCCGCAGCCAGCGCCGGCAGGCGTGGCATACGAGGCATTGTTGCCGCCCGGCAACCAAAGCCGGTATTTTCGTTGGCTACCCTATTCCCTACCGTCCATCAGTCAAGCCCGAAAGTTTGAGCGGCCGGACGCGCCCTCTAGGAGCGTTTCACCGTTCCACACTCTTCCTGGAACTGCTCTAGTCCCGCAGGCTGAACACGAACGGCGCCGTGCGTGTGACGCGCGCGCCGAGTTCGGCCGGCGGCGCCGGCACCGACGCGCCCTGTAGTGCGCCGAGCGCGGCGCGGTCGAGATCGCTGTCGCCCGAGGATCGCGCCAGCCTGGCCGAGACCACACGGCCGGAGGTGTCGACCGTGAAGGTCACGCTCGGCGTGCCCTCGGCCCGCCTGGAGCGCGCCGCGCTCGGATAGCGGGTGTGCCGCCTGATCCACGCCGCCAGGCTGGAGTTCCAGCGTGACGGGCTGACGCTCGAACGGGGCGCCGCGTTCGAGGACTGTGGCGCCGCGGCCTTCGCCGCCGTCTTGGCGTCGATGCTGGCGGTGATCGTCGCCTTCGGTGGCGCCGCCTTTTCCTTCTTGATGCGTTCCTTCGGCTTCTCGACCGGTTTCCTCTCGGTCTTTTTCCTGGGTTCGAGGGGCTTTTGGGCCTTCATCGTCGGTTCCACGGGTTTCGGCTGCGGCAGCGGAATGGCGACATCGGGCGCGATCGCCTCAACAGGATCGGGCACGACCTCGTCCAGCGGCGGCTGCTCGCTCAGCGCCGCAACCGTTGCCGGAGGAGCCTCCTCAGCCTCTTGCGCATCGTCGGCATCGGACGGCCGTTCGGTGACGGGCTCTGCCTGCTCCGCCACCGGCGCCGGATCAGTCACCGGTTTTACGTCGACAGGATTTACCGTCTCCTCCGCTGCATCGGGCGGCTCCGGCGTCACCGTGTCCAGCATCGCCTTCTCTTCCGGCACGGCGGGCGCGACGGGCAGCGGCGCCATCTCGACCGCCAGCGCCGGCGGCGGGCCGCCATCGGGCATGTCGGCGAAACTCAAATTCTGCACCGCATAGGCGACCGCCACATGCGCGGCCAGGATGATCGCGGCCGCGCTCGTCCACAGACCGGCCTCACGCGCGCCGAAGCGCGGCTGGGAAAGAGCGGTGACGGTCATGGCGCCCCGCTTCCACCCGGCGCCGAGGCGGTGTTCGCGCCGGTCGCAGCGGTTCCTGGCATAGCCTGCCCGCCGGCGCTCTCGAGGCCGACCAGCGCGACCTTCAGATAGCCGGCGGCGCGCAAAAGATTCATCACCTCCATCAGCTCGCCATAGCCCACGGTCTTGTCGGCGCGCAGGAAGATGCGCGTCTGCTTGTCCCCCTTGGTGCGGCTGTCGAGCACCCCGGCAAAGGCCGACCGCGGCACGCTGTTATTGCCGATCGCCAGCGTGAGATCGCTTTTCAGCGTCAGGAACAAAGGTGTCTCGGGGCGCGGCGCCGGCGTCGCGGTGGATCCGGGCAGGTCGACATCGACATCGACGGTGGCGAGCGGCGCCGCGACCATGAAAATGATCAGAAGCACCAGGATGACATCGATGAACGGCGTGACATTGATGTCGTGGCTTTCCTCGAGATCGTCGCCGGAAGTCTCGCGAATGCGCGCCGCCATCGCCGCTACTCCGCCGCGATCGCCGCTGCCGGCGGCACCGTACGGAAATCGAGGTCGCGGCTCACCAGCCGCTCGACGCCGGCGGAGGCGTCGGCGAGGATCTGCCTGTAGCCGGCTATCGAGCGGGCGAAGACGTTGTAGATGACGACCGCCGGAATGGCCGCGACAAGGCCCATCGCGGTCGCAAGCAGCGCCTCGGCAATGCCCGGCGCCACCACCGCCAGATTGGTGGTCTGCGCCTGCGAGATGCCGATGAAAGCGTTCATAATGCCCCAAACGGTGCCGAACAGGCCGACAAAGGGCGCCGTCGAGCCGATGGTGGCGAGCAGGCCGGTGCCGCGCGACATGCGCCTGGACGCCGCCGCCTCGATCCGCGAAAGCCTGGAGGCGACGCGCTCCTTCAGGCCGTCGCCCGAAGCATGGTTGAGCGCGCCGGCCGAAAGCGCCCGTTCTTCTTCCGCTGCCCGCACCAGAAGCGCGCCCGGACCGCCGCTGTGGCCAAGTTCCCGGCCGGCCTGCATCAGCGTCGCGGCATTGCCGATGACATCTGCGGCGCGGCGGGCTCTCAGCTTGCCACCGAAGACCTCCAGCGACTTGGCGAGCCAGATCGTCCAGGTGACCAGGGACGCGAAGGCCAGCCCGACCATGACCGCCTTCACGACGATGTCGGCATTCATGAACATGCCCCAGGGCGACAGGTCATACGGCAGGGTCAGCGAGATGGAAGGCCCTTCGCCCGTGGCGCCGTTCGGAGCCGGCTGGACGCTTGGCTCCGCCGGCGTGGGAGCGGGCGCCTGCGCCGCCGATGTTTGCGGAACTGGAGCAGCCGGTGCCTGCGCTGCCGGAGCCGGCTCGACCGGAGCCTGCACGGCGGGTGCGGCCGACTGCTGGGCCTGCGTCGCAGGCTGTTCTTGTGCCTTGGCGATGCCGGTGGAAAGAATGAGGGACGCGGCCAGCGCCGCGAAAAGACCGTTCCGGGACAAGGCTCGTCCTCGCTTCATCATCGCAATGCGGTGGCCGCCGGGCATACCATAAAGACGCCAAGCGGCCATGCCGGTTGACTATGAAACATGACATTGCGAGTCAACTATAAAGATGACTATGCGGCTCAACAATTTACGATACCCGCTCGGGTACGCTGCGGGCCTGGACCGCAGGTCGGTTGCTGGACACGCTGCGCATGGAGCAACCAATTTTAGCTTTGTGTGCAATTGCGGACGGAAAACCGCTATGCACTTTTTCCGGATCGCTCGAAAGCAGGCGACCGATGATCAAGGCGACACCCTTCGACTTTCCCTATGACGGCAGGCTGGAACCGCAGCGCACGGCGCTGCTGGTGATCGACCTGCAGGAGGATTTCCTGTCGCCGAACGGCTACTTCGCCAGGAAGGGTTACGATCCTTCGCCGCTGCGAGCCATCCTGCCGGCGGTCAACCGGCTGATTGGCGCGGCACGCGCCGCTGGACTCACCATCATCCACACAAGGCAAGGCTACCGCGCCGACATGGCCGACATGACGCCTTACGAAAAATGGCGCCGCAAGCGGGCCGGCCTCGACGGCACCGATATCCTGCTGCGCTCCGGCCCGGGCTTCCAGATCTCCGCAGATGTCGACGTGACGCCGCAGGACATTATCATCGACAAGACCTGCAACAGCGCCTTCACCTATACGGACCTGGAGCTCGTTTTGCGCGCGCGGGACATAACGCACCTCCTGTTCACCGGCTGCACGACGGATGTTTCTGTGCACACCACGTTGCGCGAGGCCTGCGACCGCAACTTCCAGTGCCTGACGATTTCGGACGCCTGCGCCAGCGGCGACCAAAGGGCTCACGAGGCCGCCCTGCATATGGTGACGGTCGAGGACGGCGTCTTTGGCGCGCTGGCGGAGTCGGCGGCCGTCATCACCGCGCTATCACGACTCGCGGACGGGGCGGACTGACGACCTCGGGATCGCGCGGATCGCCGAGTTCCGGCCAGCCGATATCCTTGCGGATGTCGAGCGGCAGCAGATAAAGCGTCCGCGCTGCCCGGTAGCGGGCACGGGTTGCTGCATATTCGGTCGCGATGCGCCCGATGGATGACAGGATCGACATTTGCTTTCCCCTTGGTTGATGCCGGCGTCACAAGCCCGGCGCACTCACCAAGACGAAACAGGGATGGCTGTTGGAATGGTGAGGAGAAATTTTTTTCTGAATGCACGGGCCGCCCGATAGGTCCATGGCAGCTTCCGGTCGCGACATTTGATCGATTGCCGAAAATTCTTTTTGCATGCACCGTTCCGTTTTCGGTTCCGGCTTCGTCTTGAGGGTCGTAACGGGTGCGAGAGCCGCGACGGCCTCCGCCATCAGGACAAACGGAGCCAAGCCATGTCGACCACAGTGACCTTGATCAACGTCTTCACCGCCAAGCCGGGCAAGCAGCAGGCACTTGCCGAGACGCTCGCCGAGGGAACGAGGAACTTCTTCAGCAAGCAGCCGGGCTCGCTGTCGTCGTCCGTGATCGTCGGCGGCGACGGCAGCAAGGTCGCCAACATCTCGCAATGGCGTTCGGCGGAGGATATCGCGGCCTTCCGCAGCGATCCCCGCTTCGCCGATTACATGAAGAGCGTCGTCGAGCTGGCCGCCGGCGAGAGCATGATGGGCCACACCACCTATTCCCATACGGGCGGCGTAGAGAGCCAGGGGGACGCGTGACCGGTTCGCAGGATCAGTCGATTGCGGCCACCGAAACCAGGCTTCGCGCCTTCGAGCGCGAGGCCGCCGGCCTGAGGGCCAAGCTGCACCGCTACGCGTCGCGGATGGTCGGATCGGTCATCGATGGCGAAGACATCCTGCAGGAAGCCTTGGCCAAAGGCTTCTTGGCGATCAGGAATGGCGACATGCCCGACAAGACCGAACCCTGGCTGTTCCGCATCGCGCACAATGCGGCGCTGGATTTCCTGCGCAAGCGGACCCGCCTGCGGGGGCGCGAAAGCGAGGTCGAGATCGATACGATCGCCGACGAGAATTCGGCGCTGGATGCGCGCATCGCCGCCGAGGCGAGCCTGGCCGAGCTGATGCAATTGCCGCCGGCGCAACGGTGCGCGGTCGTGCTGAAGGACGTGCTCGGAAACAGCCTGGAGGAGATCGGCGAAATCCTCGAAACCTCCGACACGGCGATCAAGGGCGCGCTGCAGCGGGGTCGCGAGAACCTGCGCAAGCTGGCGGCCGCACCCAGCATGGCGCCGCCCCGCCCGGCGCTCGACCGGCAGGACATGCACCGCCTCGGCGACTATGTGGCCGCCTTCAACGCCCGGGACTTCGATGCCTTGCGCGGCCTGCTGGCCGAGGACGTCAAGCTGGAGCTGGTCAACCGCTTGCGCGCCGACGGCAAGGAATATGTCGGCAATTATTTCGGCCGCTATGCCGACGAAACGCATTGGCATTTCAAGACCGGACTTGTCGAAGGCCGGCCCGCCATCCTGGTCACCAGCCCCGAACGTCCGGACGGGCCGCCGCGCTATTTCATCCTCATCGATTGGGAGAACGGCCGGATCGCCGGCATCCGCGACTTCCTGTTCGCGGATTACGTGATGGACGGCCTGGATTACTCATCCTAGCCGTAGGGCTTAATCGGTGTCAGCAAGGGTGGATATCAGAGAAGGGCCGGGACGCAAGCATTCCCGGCCGCGGAATCTCGGCCTCGCGGCGCGCCAGCGAATTCGCGACCAGCGCAATCGTCTCGCGCCCGATACGGGCGATCTCGCCCGGGCAGTCGATGCCTCCGATCATGAACTCCTCGATGCCGAGCGCTGCATAAGGCAAAAGCGTCAGAGCGAGCCGCGCCGGCGGCCCGGCGATCTCGACAGCCTTGTGATCCGGGGCGCCGGTCCAGCCGTCCGGATGTATGCGTACCGGCAGCGCGAAGCGCAGCCTGCCGGCGCGGCCGTGCTCGGCGGCGGCGCGGCGCGCGCGCTCCATCAGTTGCCTCACCTCGCCGGGTGAGCCGGCGGCCAGCTCGAAGACATCGGCGTGCCGGCCGGCGACCTTCAGCGCGGTGCCCGACTGGCCGCCGAGCCGAATGGCCAGATCGGCGCCATGCGGGCCCTTGCGCGGCACGAAGCCGCCCCGGACGCTGTAGAAGGCGCCTTCATGGTCGAAGGGCGTGTCGTTCGACCACAAGCGCTTCAACAGCACCAGATATTCGTCGATGCGCTGCCAGACCACGCCGTGGGCGACCGGCCGCGCCTCGCCATCGCTGTCTTCCAGCGGCTCGCTCAGCATGCGAAGCGAGAGGCGGCCGCCGCCCCGACGGTCGAGCGCCGCGAGCTGCCTTGCCGCTTCGATCGGCTCTATCACGCCGGCCCAATGCGTCAGCACCACCTCGAGCGAGCCCGTGCGGTCGAGCGTCTGCGCGGCGATGTCCATATTGGTGAGCAGGCCGGCCGGATCGTCCACCACCAGCTTGCGGAAACCGGCGTCCTCGATCAGCGACAATTTGGTCGCGGTTTCGGCGAAATCATAGAAGAAGCTGCCATTGGCAGGCTTGCCTGGAACATGCGTGAACTCGATCGGCATTGCCATCTCCTCCATCACGTTGGGCGCCCCGCTCCGAGCCCGAATAGATCCATCTCGCCGGCGCGCGACAGCCGCCGACCCGTGGCCGGTCTTCAGCTCCAATTACTCAACTCGGATTTTTGGACGGCGGGACCCCTGGCCCCCGATCCGGTCAGGGGATGATCCCGAAAACGACGGCAGCCGTGAATACGAAGGCAAGCGCAAAGACGAGGTAGGCGAACGTGCCGCCATAGGCGGGCCTCCAGCTCTGGTCGGCGGAAAGCCTCTGACCTTTGCGTTGGGCGTTCTGAATGCAGGACATGGTCGATCCTCCGTCGCGACCATTAATCTATAAAGATAGTAGACTTTGTCGAGTGCTATTTTTCGGCGATTTTTGGAACGATGTTCTACGAAGTGGGGCCGGACGGGTTTTTCAGTACCTCAGGTTACGGGCTTCTTTGCCTTTCGGCTTGGTCCGCTTTAAGACGAAGTTGCCTGCGCTGGAACTTGGGGGGTTACCGCTGCATATGCTGAAGTCTCAGAATGCAAGGGTTTGGGCCAGCAGGGCCTTCATGGACTCGTCACGCATCAAAGGGTTTACCGCCGATCCGTTGCCGACGGGAATGAACCTGGGCCAGATGGCCGAGTTGAACGAGGCAGGCGAACGGATGTCGGCCGAGCATTTCCCGAAGCAGATTTTCGCCGAGTATCCGGACAAGAAAGAAAAGAAACAGGCGGATCTCGTGCTTGCTGCGGGCGCAGTGGTGGTTTCGGCGGCCTGCGCCGACGTGCTGCGGCGCTTCGATCTCGGCCATTCCTCTCTCTATCCGATCAAGCTCTTCCAGCATGATCGCCACACGCCGGTGGAGGGAGAATATTTTTGTCTCAACATCGGTGAGCGGAAAGATACTTTCCTGCCCGAGCATTCTCCGCTGGTAAGGGTGCTTGGCGACAAAAGCATGAAGATGCATGACGATGAGGTTGCTGTCAGTCCATCGGTGTTCGACGGGCCCGATCTGTGGGTGAGTCCGCCGTTGATCCGAATTTTTTTCTTGAGCGACCGCCTGACGCAAGCCCTGCGGGCGGCGAAAATGAGTAGGGTCTTTGGCTTTCGAGCTTGCCGCGTTGTCGAAGCCGACTAACATCCCACATCGTCAGGAATAGGGCGGAGAGCAACATGGGTGGAAGGCTGGCGGGCAAGGTCGCCATCATTTCGGGCGGCGCGACGGGCATGGGCGGGGCGGCTTCGGAATTGTTTGCCGCCGAAGGCGCCAAGGTGGCGATCATCGACCGCAATGGCGAAGCGGCCGGCAAGACCGCCGAGGCGATCCGGGCGCGGGGCCATATAGCGGAGCATTTCGTGGCCGATGTCTCGGACGAGGCGCAGGTCGAGGCGGCGGTGAAGGCGGCCACCGCAAAGCTCGGCCCGGTCACGGTGCTGTTCAACCATGCCGGCACGATCGTCATCAAGCCGTTCCTGGATACGACCTTGCAGGAGTGGGACTGGCTGCATGCCGTCAACGTCCGTTCGATGTTCCTGATGACGCGCGCGGTGCTGCCCGGCATGATTGCCGCCGGCGGCGGCTCGATCGTCTGCACCTCCTCGATCTCGGCCGTGGCTGCGACGCCGAACGAAGTGCTCTATGACACCACCAAGGGCGCCTGCCACATGTTCGCGCGCGCCATTGCGGTGGAGTTCCGCGACCGCAACATCCGCTGCAATGCTGTCTGCCCGGGCTTCATCCGCACGCCGCACGGACTGCGCGAGGTGGCCGATCTCGGCAAGCTCGGCGTGGACGTCTCGGACGCTGCGATGGCCGCGCAGCAGGGCCGCATCGGCGAGCCGGAGGAAGTGGCGAAGGCCGCCCTGTTCCTGGCCAGCGACGAATCGAGCTTCGTCAATGGCGCGCATCTGTTCGTCGACAACGCGTTCACGGCGATTTGAGGCCTGGCGCCCTTTCCTCTCCCCCGTCGATCGGGGGAGAGGTGTCGAGCGCAGCTCGACGGAGTGGGGGGTCGCCCCTTGACGCGGCGCAGGGAGATTCTCGCGCCGCGGCCCCCTTCGATGTCCGTCGGCGGCGGTTGCCAGGTGGTTCCCCCACTCCGTCGCTGCTTCGCAGCGCCACCTCTCTCCCCCCTCCGGAGGGAGAGGAACGGGCACTACCGCTCTTCCCTTCTAAACGGCTTCAGCAGCGCCGAGGGCGCGACCGCGTTGCGCGACATGAAGGCCATGGCGACGATGGTGAAGATGAAGGGCAGCATCAGGAACGCTTCGTAGGGGATGTGGCCGAGGCCGCTCGCCTGCATCCTGAGCTGCAGCGCGTCGACGAAGGCGAAGAGCAGCGCGGCGCCCGCCGAACGCCAGGGGTCCCAGCGGCCGAACACGACCAGGGCGATCGCCACCCAGCCGCGCCCGGAGACGACGCCGAAGGTGAAGGCGTTGAACTGCGCCATGGTGAGGAAGGCGCCGGCGAGCCCCATCAGCGCTCCGCCGAGGATCACTGCCTGGAAGCGCGTGGCGATGACACTGACGCCGGCGGAATCGGCAGCGCGCGGGTTCTCGCCGACCATGCGCACCGAGAGCCCCCATGGCGTGCGGTAGAGCACGAAGGCGGCGAGCGGGACGGCGATGATGGCCAGATAGACCAGCGTGAACTGGTTGAACACGGCCGGCCCCAGGATCGGAATGTCGGCGAGCAGCGGGATCGGCACGGGCTTGAAGCCGCCGATGCTCGGCGGCACCGATTGCTGGCCGAAGATCAGCCGGTAGAGGAAATAAGCGAGACCCGAGCAGAACAAGGTCACGCCGATGCCGCAGACATGCTGGCTGAGGCCCAGCGCCACGGTGAACAGCGCATGCAGCGCGCCCATGAGGGCTCCGACCAGCACCGCCACCAGCACGCCCAGCCATAGGCTGCCGCTCAAGCTCGCTGCGGTGAACCCGGCCATCGCCGACAACAGCATGATGCCTTCGATGCCGAGATTGAGCACGCCGGCCCGCTCGGAAAACATTTCCCCCAGCGTGGCGACGGCGAGCGGTGTGGCAATGCGGATGATGGCGGCGAGGAAGCCGACCTGAAAGATCTGTTCGAACACCGCGCTCATGCAGAGGCTCCTACGCGGCGGATGCGGTAGGCTGTGAAGAGCAGCGCCACCAGCATGGCAAGCAGCGCCGTGCCCTGGATGACGTCGCTCAGGAAAGCGGGCACGCCGGTGGCGCGCGACATCGCTTCGGCACCGGTCATGACGGCGGCCAGGAAGATCGCCGCCGGCACCACACCGAGCGGGTTGAGCCTGGCAAGCATCGCGACGACGATGCCGGAATAGCCGTAGCCCGGCGAGATGTCGCTCATCACCTGGAAGTGCACGCCGCCGACCTCGCCGACGCCGGCCAAGCCCGCCAGCGCGCCGGAGAGCAGCGCGGTGGAGATGAGCACGCGCTGCACGTTGATGCCACCATAGCGGGCGGCTTCCGGATTCTCGCCGGTGACGCGGATGCGGAAGCCGAGTGTGGTGCGCGCGATCAGGAACCAGCAGAGCGGCGCCGCGATCAGCGCCACGACGACGCCGAGATGCAGCCTTGTGCCTTCGATCAGCACCGGGAAATTGGCGGAATCCTCGATCGGCGGCGAGATCGGGTAGCCGGAGAAGGTGTCCTTCCACGGCCCTTCGATCAGCGCCATCAGCGCGTAATAGATGACCGAGTTGAGCAGCAGCGAACTGACCACGTCGTCGACCTTGAATTTGACGCGCAATGTCGCCGGAACCAGCGCGACGAGCGCTCCTGCAGCCGCGCCCACCAGCGCCATCAACAGCATGGCGAGGTAGCCCGGCATCGGGATCGCGCCGACGAAGCAGCTCGCCACCGCGCCGGCGAGCAGCTGGCCCTCGGCGCCGATGTTCCAGAACTTGGCGCGGAAGGCGATCGCCACCGCCAGGCCGGTGAAGATCATCGGGGCGGCGCGCACCAACGTCTCGGTGATGGCATAGCTGTCGCCGAGCGAGGCGGATAGCATGACACCATAGGCTTCGACGACGCCGGCGCCGGCTACGGCGATCAGTCCACTGCAGAGCACCAGGGTGGCGGCGATCGCGATGAGCGGGAGGGCCAGGTTGAACCAGGCGGGCGTCGACGTGCGGGCTTCGAGGCGAAACATCAGGCCGCCTCCCCGGTGTGCCCGGCGCCGGTCATCATCAGGCCGAGCCTAGCGACAGTGGCGTCCGCGCTGGGAAGCGTGCCGGCGATGCGGCCCTCATACATCACCGCAATGCGATCCGAGAGCATCAGCAATTCCTCAAGGTCCTCGCCTATGACGATGATGCCGCAGCCCTTGGCGCGCATGCCCAGGAATTTTTCGTGGATGAAGCGGGCGGCGCCGATGTCGAGGCCGCGCGTCGGCTGCGAGACGATCAGCACCTTGGGATCGAAGGCGAGCTCGCGCGCCAGCAGCGCCTTTTGCAGATTGCCGCCGGAGAGCGCGCCGGCGCGCACCATCGGGCCGGGGCAGCGAATGTCATAGGCTTCGATCTGCGCTTCGGCGAAAGCGCGGATCGCTGCCGGGTTGAGCAAGCCCTTGCGGCTGAAGGCCTCGGTGCCGATGCGCGGCAGCACCATGGAATCGGCCAAAGGCAGGTTGGTGACCAGGCCGGTCGTCATCCGGTCTTCCGGGATGCGGCCGAGGCCCAGCGCCTGCAGCTCGCGCGGCGAGAATTGCGCAACCTTTTTGCCGGCTATCGTCATCGTGCCGGTCTTGGGCGCCAGCATGCCGGAAATTACATCGGCCAGCGCCCGTTGGCCGTTGCCGGAGACGCCGGCGATGCCGAGGATCTCGCCCGCGCGGACGAACAGCGAAACCTCGCGCAGCGGCGTGCCGGCATGGCCGGTGGTGGAAATGCCGTCGAGCGTCAGCACGGAAGCGCCGGGCGTCGAAGCCTCCTTGACCGGCGGCACGATCTCATGGCCGCACATCAGTCTTGCCATTTCCGCCGAGGTGGTTTCCGCAGGATGGTCGACGCGGCCGGCGACCTTGCCGCGGCGCAGCACGACGCAGCGATGGGTAAGCGCCCTGACTTCGTTCAGCTTGTGCGAGATGAAGATGATGCCGAGCCCTTGCGCCGCCATCGAGCGCAAGGCAGCGAACAGGCCGTCGACTTCGCTCGGCGCCAGCACCGCCGTCGGCTCGTCGAGGATCAAAAGCTTCGCGCCGCGAAACAGCGCCTTGATGATCTCCAGCCGCTGCTGTTCGCCGACCGACAGGGCCGACACCGGCAGGTTCGGATCGAGGCTCAACCCGTACTGCCGGCTGATTTCGGTGAGCCGGGCAAGCCCGCGCGCACGGTCGATGCGGCCGGATTTGCCGGGAATGCCGATCAAGAGGTTCTCCAGCACCGTGAGGCGCGGCGCGAGGTGAAAATGCTGGTGCACCATGCCGATGCCGGCGGCGAGCGCGTCGGCCGAATTGTGGATGGCGACCGGCCTGCCCTCGACCAGGATCTCGCCGGCATCCGGCGCATAGGCGCCGAACAGCACGTTCATCAGCGTCGTCTTGCCGGCGCCGTTCTCGCCCAAAAGGCCGAGGATTTCGCCGGGCGCGACGCTGAGATCGACACCCTCGTTCGCCTTGACGGCGCCGAAGCTCTTGGTGATGCCGCGCATTTCGATAAGTGGGGCGGACAAGGGTGAATCCCAGTGAGAATGGCGCGATTCTTTACCCTCCCCCTTGTGGGGAGGCTCGGCTCACGATCGCAGCGAAGCGGAGATTGTGAGACGGGGCGGGGGTGCGGCGTCTAAGGCCTCCACCCCGCTCCGCTTCGCGGATCGACCCTCCCCACAAGGGGGAGGGTAAAGGTCAATCCGAAACCGGCGTGTTCTCGTCGACGTCGACGCGGAAATTGCCTTCCAGGATCTCGGCCTTCTTCTTCTCGACCAGGTCCTTGACGTCCGCCGGCAGCGTCTTGTCGAATTTATGGTAGGGCGCGAGATAGGAGCCGCCCTTGGCCATACGCGAGAAATCGCCATAGTCCTGCGCGGTGAAGACGCCGGCCTTGACCAGCTTGATCGCCTGCTCGACCGTCGGATACATGTCCCAAACCGGCCCGGTAATGACCGTATCAGGGCCGAGGCTCGACTGGTCGGACATGTTGGAGATGGCGTAGATCTTCTTCTCGACCGCCGCCTCGATGACGCCGAAGCGCTCGGCATAGATGACGTCGACGCCGGCATCGATCTGCGCCACGGCCGCTTCCTTGGCCTTGGGCGGATCGAAGAAGGAGCCGATGAAGGCGACCTTCTTCTTGACGTTCGGGTTGACCTCCTTGGCGCCGGCAAAGAAAGCGTTGACCAGCCGGTTCACTTCCGGGATGCCCATCGCTGCGACGGCGCCGATCGTGCCGGACTTCGACATCTTGCCGGCGATCATGCCAGAGAGATAGGCGGGCTCGTGGATCCAGTTGTCGAAGACGCCGAAATTGGGTTCGGCCGGCCCGGCGCCGGAGCCGAACAGCCACGCGGTCTTCGGGAACTGCTTGGCCGTGCGGCGCGATTCGCGCTCGGCGGCGAAGGCGTCGCCCAGCACCAACTGATAGCCCCCTTGAGCATATTCGCGCATCACGCGGCTGAAGTCGGCGGTCTGCACCTTTTCCGACCATTTGTATTCGATGCCCAATTCCTTCTCGGCCTTCTGCAGGGCAACATGGATCTGGTTGTCCCACGGCTCCTCGATCGGCGTGGCGAAGATCGCCGCCACCTTCAGCTTCTTGTCCTTGGCGACGGCCGCGCCAGGCAGCACGGTGGCCGCGAGGCCAAGCGCGCCGAGTTCCAGCACGTTGCGCCGCGACAGGCCGGCGCGTTGTGTTTTGCTATGTTGGTTTTCCATTGAAGTGCCCCTCTGTTCGACAGCCGTGTCGAGCCGGCCGTTCCAAATGTCAGACGCCCAGAACTATGGAACGGCGCCTGAGATTTGTCCACATGGTCAAATTTGGTGGCGACGACGGATGGGCGATCCTTATCTTCGTCATTCTATGGCGGAGCAAGGAGCGAAGCGACGCGCGCAGACCATAGAATCCATGCCGTGACATTCGAGAGCCGCGACGGTGCAGAACGATCGACGGCTGTGCCAACGCTTGCTCTGCACCGTTGTATTCTTCGTTTGACGAAACGGCATGGATTCCAGGGTCTCCGCTTCGCTTCGCCCTGGAATGACGAAATTACCGGGCGCCGGCACCCTCCCACGATCCCGTCTCGGCAAACCGCCTCAACGCCGGCGCCGGCTCGAAGATCGGCCGTCCCGTTTGCCGGTGCCAATGCTCCAGCCGCTCGACGATCCTGGGCCCGCCCTCAAGCGCTGCCCAGAACATCGGCCCGCCCTTGCCGATCGGGAAGCCGTAGCCGTTGACCCAGATGACATCGATGTCGGACGCGCGCGCGGCGATGCCTTCCTCGAGAATCTTCGCGCCTTCGTTGACCAGCGGATAGAGCGTGCGCTCGATGATCTCGTCGGCGCCGATCTCGCGCCGGGCGATCCCGAGTTTCTCCGCCTTCGCCCGGATCAGCGCCTCGACCTCCGGATCGGCAACCGGCTCACGCGAGCCGCTCTCGTAACGATACCAGCCGCGCCCGGTCTTCTGGCCGAAATGGCCCTGCTCGCACAACGTATCGGCAATCACCGCCGTCTGGCCGCGCGCCTTGCGGTTGCGCCAGCCGATGTCGAGTCCGGCAAGGTCGCCCATTTGGAACGGTCCCATCGGCCAGCCGAAATCGGTGAATGCCTTGTCCACCTGGCTCGGCGTCGCGCCTTCCAGCAGGAGGAACTCGTTTTCTGAACCTCGCGCGGCCAGCATGCGGTTGCCGACGAAGCCGTGGCAGACGCCGACGACGACCGCCACCTTGCCGATGCGCCGGGCGAGATCGGTCACCGTCGCCAGCACCTCGGGCGCCGTCTTTTCGGCGCGAACGATCTCAAGGAGTTTCATGACATTTGCCGGCGAAAAGAAATGCATGCCGAGCACGTCACCTGGACGCGAGGTCGAGGCGGCGATTTCATTCACATCGAGATAGGAGGTGTTGGTGGCGAGGATCGCGCCGGCTTTGGCGATTGCATCGAGCCTGCCGAACACCTCCTTCTTCACCGCCATGTCCTCGAACACGGCCTCGACGATCAAATCGCAATCGGCGAGGTCGGCATAGTCGGTGCTGCCCTTGAACAGGCCGAGCCGCTGCTGCTTCGCCTCTTCCGTCAACGAGCCCCGGCTGACCGAGACGGCATAGTTCTTCTCGATGGTCGCCAGGCCGCGCCGCAGCGCCTCCTCGCTGGTCTCGAGCAAAGTCACAGGGAGGCTGCCATTGGCGAAGGCCATGGCGATGCCGCCGCCCATCGTGCCGGCGCCGATGATGCCGACGCGTTCGATCCGGCGCTTCTGCAGGTCGTTGCCGGGCACCTTCGCCGCCTCGCGCTCGGCGAAGAACAGGTGCCGCTGCGCGCGCGACTGGTCGCCGGAAACGAGTTTCTGGAAGAGTAGCCGCTCGGCGGCAAGCGCCTCGTCGAAAGGCAAGGTGATCGCGTTGCGCACGGCCTCCGCGCAAGCAAGCGGGGCTTCCAGCCCGCGGGCTTTTTTGGCCAGACCGGCGGCTTGGGCTTCGAAAGCGACAAGATCGATCTCGGCCAGGCGGTCATCGGGGTCACGCACCGGCACGAACGGGCCACCCCGATCAGCCATTTCGCGGGCGAAACGAACGGCCTTCTCCAATAGATTACCGTCAACAACCGCATCGGCAAGACCGGCCGTCTTTGCGTCGCCGGCCGAAATCGGCGTTCCGGAAACGATCATGCCGAGCGCCTTCAGGGCGCCGACCAAGCGCGGCAAACGTACCGTGCCGCCGCCGCCCGGCAGAAGGCCTAGCTTCACTTCCGGCAGGCCGAGTTTTGCACCGGCATCCGCGACGCGAAAATGGCAGCCGAGCGACAGCTCCAGCCCGCCGCCCAGCGCCGTGCCGTGGATGGCGGCGACGGTCGGCTTGGCGATGGTTTCTAGTAAAGCGACGATGGCGCGCAGTTCCGGCTGCGCGATCGGCTTGCCGAATTCGGTGATGTCGGCGCCGGCGACAAAGGTGCGCCCGGCGCAGGCGATGACAATCGCTCTCGCGGCAGGATCGTCGCGCAGCGCGGCAAGCGCGTCATAAAGCGGCTTGCGGACATGAAAGCTCAGCGCATTGACCGGCGGGTTGTCGATGGTGACCACCACCACGCCGTTCTCGTTCGCGACGCTGACAGAACTGGACAAGCGTAACCTCCCGAGAACGGCTGCAACCGCTGAAGGGTTTACTAGGCCCGCCGGCCAATGGGAAACCCGATCCGGCCCTGGCCCAATGGTTGACCGGGAGCGGTCAGTTGTCCACGCGACCGAAGGGCGGAACGTCGCCGATCACTTCGCGCTTGTCCTTGCCGCAGGCGAAGGTTTTCGCCTTCTCGTCGGCAAGCTTGCGCGCCAGGTCATTGGCCTGCGCGTTGCCCGTGGCTAAAACCAGGCCGATCGTGCAGCCTTGGTGCTCTTCCGGCTGCGCCACCTTGGCGACGACCAGCACCTCGATCGATTTCTTCTCGTCTTCCGGGTTGCTGACCGAGCGGCGATGGATGGCGGCGAACGGAATGGCGACATCGCCATTGGTCTCGATGTGCCATTCCACCTTCGGGCCGGAGCCGTTGAAGGCGGTGAAGCTCTCCCAGACCGCGGTCATGTCGTCGGACGGAAAGCCATAATAGACGGATTCGCGTGCGTCGTCGTAGCCGATCAGCACCGGGTAGCCGCGATAGCCGGAGCAGACGAGGCTCGCCCAGTCGCCGTCGCCTTCCGCGGCCTGCGCATAGGTCACGCAATCCTTCTTCCAGTCGAGATCGGTGTAGGCGCTGGAGATGTCGCCGGCCTGGGCCGCCTGGCAGAAACCGGCGAGGGCAAGGGGGATGACGAGAGCACGCATCGTTGGCAACTCCGTTCAGGTTGCCGGAAGCGTAGCTTCAATTGCTATTTCTTCAAGCTGGCTTCGATCAAGAGGTCGGCGTTACGGGCAACCGCCGCCGCCGGGCCGCCCAGACCGAAAAGCTGGCCGCTGATATACGCGCCCTCGATCAGCAGCAGCAGGCCATCGCCCAGCGTGTCGGAATCGGCGGCGCCCATCGCCGCCGCCATGGCGCGCAGGCGCCGGCGCAATTCCTGCTTGTTGTTTTCGCTCACCACCCGTGCGGGATGGCCGCGCTCGGGATATTCCACCGCCGCGTTGGTCATGCCGCAGCCGCGATAGTCAGGCCTTTGCGTGCGTTTGCCGACGCGGGTCAGGAAAGCGATGATCTGCGCGCGCGGATCGCCGGGATGCGCATCGACGGCCTCGTCGAAGCGTTCCCAGAATTCACGGTCGTATTTGCGCAGATAGGAGGCGGCAAGCTCGTCCTTGGACGGGAAGCTGCGGTAGAGACTCGGCTTGGTGACGCCGGCGCGCTTGACGATCTCGTCGACGCCGATCGCCCGGATGCCCTCGCGATAAAAAAGGTCGCGCGCCACGTCCAGGATCTTGTCCGCCGCTTTGGGGGCGGGCGCGGCGCTCAACGACGCTTCAATTTTATTGTCCGATGACATGCAAACAACTCGCTTGACAATGTTACTGACCGGTACGTATGTATGGTGCTATCGCATTGCAACGTACCGGTCAGTAACATGATAGCCCAGTCCCGTCCGTTTGGCCAGCGCTACGCATTCGTGGTGGTTGCCGTCATCTTTCTTTGTCTTTTGATCGCGGCAGGGCTTCGCTCGGCCCCCTCGGTGATGATGGTTCCGCTGGAGGAAAGCTTCGGCTGGCGGCGCGACGTGACCTCCTGGGCGGCCAGCATCGGCATCCTGCTCTATGGCCTCACCGGTCCGTTCGCCGCGGCGCTGATGGAACGCATCGGGCTGCGCCGCACGCTACTTGGCGCGCTGGCGGTGATGTCGGGATCGACGGCGCTCAGCCTGTTAATGACGCAACCCTGGCATCTCTTCATCACCTGGGGCGTGTTTTCCGGCATCGGTTCGGGCGCGGTGGCGAGCGTGCTCGGCGCAACAATCGTCAACCGCTGGTTCAAGACCAATCGCGGGCTGATGATGGGCTTGATGTCGGCCTCCAGCGCCACCGGCATGCTGGTGTTCCTGCCGGTCATCGCCTCGCTGGCCCAAAGCGGCGGCTGGAAGCCGGTGGCGATCGCCGTGGCGCTTGCCACGGCCGCGCTGATCCCGTTCGTCTTCCTGCTGGTGCCCGAGCGTCCCGCCTCGATCGGCCAGGTTCGCTACGGCGCCGATGCCGACGACATACCGCCGGTGTCACCCGCATCGCAGGGCAATTTCCTGGCGCATACGCTGACCACGCTGCGCCGCGCGGCGGCTACCCGAGTGTTCTGGTACCTGTTCGCCACCTTCTTCGTCTGCGGGTTCACCACCAACGGCCTCGTCGGCACCCATCTCATCGCCTTTTGCGGCGACATGGGCATCGGCGAGGTGCAGGCGGCCGGGCTCTTGTCGATGATGGGCATTTTCGACCTGATCGGCACGACGCTGTCCGGCTGGCTGACCGACCGTTTCGATCCCCGCAAGCTGCTCGGCGTCTATTACGCAGTGCGCGGCCTGTCGCTGATCTACCTGCCCTATTCCGGCTTCTCGGCGACCAGCCTGGTCATCTTCGCCGTGCTCTATGGGCTCGACTGGATCGCCACCGTGCCGCCGACATTGAGGCTCGCCAACGAGGCTTTCGGCGACCGCAGCGGGCCGATCGTGTTCGGCTGGATCGTGGCCGGCCACCAGGTGGGCGCGGCGGCTGCCGCTGCCTTCGGCGGCACGATGCGCGAGCTGCAGGGCAATTACGAGCTCGCCTTCCTGATCGCCGGCATGACGGGCATCGCGGCGGCCTGTATCTCGCTGCTGATCAACACCGATAGGCCGGCGTTCGAGCCGGAGCCGCAGGCGGCTTAAGGCGTGTCGATATTCGGGTGAGGCCGGCCTGCAAACGGCAGTCTCCTGCGCTTCCGGTGCTCACGTACTTTAAGTACGCTCCGCTCCGGTTCTCGGAGACCGCCGTTTTCGGCTCGTCCTGACCCGAATCTCGACGCGCCTTCCGGCGTAGGTGATAGCCTCCACAGTTCTGTGGCTTGTTATCAAAACTTCATGGTTCCGATATGCGCCTGAAACATTGAGGCGAGAGCTTGGCGGTCCCGTTCAAAGCCATCCGGAGACCGCCATGAACAAGCTTTCCCTTACCCGCCGCGCTTTCGTCACCTCGGCAAGCGCCTTCGGCCTTGTCGGCGCCACTGGACTGGCATTGCCCTACTATTCCCGCGCCAATCAGCGCCCGGCCTTCACGCACGGCGTCCAGTCCGGCGACGTCGACGCGACGTCGGGCATGGTCTGGACCCGCACCGATCGCCCGGCGCGCGTGATGTATGAAGTGTCGACCACCGAAAGCTTCGCCAATGCCACGCGGCTGGCTGCGCTCGATACGTCGCCCGCCAGCGACTACACGGTGAAGCGGCTGCTCACCGACCTCGCCTCCGACCAGGACATCTTCTACCGCATGATTGCCGCCGATCTTTCCGACATCAATGCCGTCTCCGAGCCGATCGTCGGCCGCTTCCGCACCGCGCCGTCGTCGAAGCGCGACGTGCGCTTCGCCTGGTCGGGCGACACTGCCGGCCAGGGCTGGGGCATCGACGAGACCGGCATGAAGACCTATTCGACCATAGCCAAGCACACGCCGGACTTCTTCCTGCATTCGGGCGACACGATCTATGCCGACGGCGCGCTGAAGGACGAGGTCGACCTGCCCGGCGGCGGCAAGTGGAAGAACGTCGTCATGATCGACGGCAAGCGCAAGGTCGCCGAGACACTGGACGAGTATCGCGACCAGTGGAAGTACAACATGATGGACAAGCACGTTCTCGCCCTCTCCGCCATCTGCCCGACCTTCTACCAGTGGGACGACCACGAGGTGCTGAACAACTGGTCGGACTCGAAGGACCTGACCGCCGACAACCGCTACAAGGAGAAGTCGATCCATGTGCTGGCGGCCCGGGCGGCGCGCGCCTTCCATGAGATGACCACCATCCGCTACGAGCCGTCGGAGCCGGGCCGCGTCTACCGCAAGATCTCGCATGGGCCGCTGCTCGACGTGTTCTTCCTCGACATGCGCTCCTATCGCGGCCCCAACGGTCCTAATCTGGACGAAACGCTGACGCCGAAGTCGCGCATGATCGGCGAGGAGCAGTCCAAATGGCTGAAGCGCGAGCTGGCCAATTCCAGGGCGACCTGGAAGATCATTGCCGCCGACATGCCGCTCAGCCTGGTCGTCTGGGACGACGCGGCGAAGAAGGTCGGTTTCGAGGCCGTCAGCAACAACGACAATGGCGCGCCGAAGGGCCGCGAGCTCGAATTCGCCGATGTGCTGCGCTTCATCAAGAATGCCGGCATCACCAACACGGTGTGGCTTACCGCCGACGTGCACTACACCGCGGCGCATTACTACAACCCCGACAACGCGCAGTTCCAGGATTTCAACCCGTTCTGGGAATTCGTCTCCGGCCCGATCCATGCCGGCACGTTTGGCCCCAATGACCTCGACATGACCTTCGGGCCGGAGCTGAAATTCATCAAGGCGCCGACCGCCGAGCAGGGCCAGAACCTGCCGCCGTCGGCCGGGCTGCAGTTTTTCGGGCTGGTCGATATTTCCGGCGCCACGGAGCAGCTGACGGTGCGCTTGATGGATCGCGACGACAACGAGCTTTACAAGGTGACGCTCGACCCGGTGCGGTCGGCTTAGGCTGCGTTGTATTCAAGTGATGCTGGCCTGCGAACGATGGTTTCCTGCGCTTCCGGTGCTCACGTACTTAACGTACGCTCCGCTCCGGTTCTCGGAAGCCATCGTCCTCGGCTCGGCCTGACCTGAATCTCAACACCCGTAGGCCCCGAGTCACAAGGTCTGCGCCGTGAGAAAGCATCGCGGCGGCTCAGAACTCAAAGGCGATGAGGGCGTTAGTCCGGATAACAAGCCCGGGGAACGTTCGGCCAGACCGCGGTGTCGCAGTTGGCGTCCTTCTGCCGCTGCTTGAAGGCGGCGCTGACCGGGCCAGTGACGATCGGGTCGACGCCGTCAGGGGCGTCGGCGAACATCTGCTGCGCGGTCCTGGTGTCGGGCGGCTGGATGGAACTGCTCTCTCGCAGAGCCGTCGCCGACTGCGCAACGCCAGCCGCAAGCAGCACGCCAAGCGCTGCCCACGCGAAAACCGGACGCAATCTGGACATCTGATCGGTCATGAACATGAAATTGCCCGGCCCCTCAAAGGTTCCGCCTTGGTTAACAGAATCATTTCACACCAAGACGTTTAAGAATCAGTGACCGTTTATTTGGGGGCGGGCCTCCCCTTTCGCAATTGCGAAAAACCCTGTATGAGCCGCGCAACCGAAAAAGGCGGCGCTTTTTAAGCCTGCCGCCTGCAACGTTCCCGAGACCAAACACATGAACCTCCGCAATATCGCGATCATCGCGCATGTCGACCATGGCAAAACCACCCTGGTCGACCAGCTCCTGAAACAGTCCGGCGCCTTCCGCGACAACCAGCGCGTCGCAGAGCGCGCCATGGATTCCAACGACCTCGAAAAAGAGCGCGGCATCACCATCCTGGCCAAGGCGACCTCGGTCGACTGGAAGGGCACCCGCATCAACATTGTCGACACGCCCGGACACGCCGATTTCGGCGGCGAGGTCGAGCGCATCCTGTCGATGGTGGATTCGGCAATCGTGCTCGTCGACGCCGCCGAAGGCCCGATGCCGCAGACCAAGTTCGTCGTCGGCAAGGCGCTGAAAGTGGGCCTGCGTCCCATCGTCGTCATCAACAAGATCGACCGTCCGGACGCCCGCCATGTCGAAGTGGTCAACGAGGTGTTCGACCTCTTCGCCGCGCTCGACGCCACCGACGAGCAGCTCGACTTCCCGATCCTCTACGGTTCGGGCCGCGACGGCTGGGTCTCGGAAAATCCGGAAGGCCCGAAGGATCAGGGCCTCGCACCGCTGTTCGACCTCGTCGTCAAGCATGTACCGGCGCCGACCGTCCATCCCGGCCCGTTCCGCATGATCGGTACCATCCTGGAGGCCAATCCCTTCCTTGGCCGCATCATCACCGGCCGCATCGAGTCCGGCACGCTGAAGCCCAATCAGGCAGTCAAGGTGCTGCATCACGACGGCACGCAGATCGAGGCCGGCCGCATCTCGAAAATCCTCGCCTTCCGCGGCCTTGAGCGCCAGCCGATCGAGGAAGCGCAAGCGGGCGACATCGTGGCCATCGCCGGCCTGTCGAAGGGCACCGTCGCCGACACATTCTGCGACCCAGCCGTCAGCGAGCCGCTGCATGCGCAGCCGATCGACCCGCCGACCGTGACCATGTCCTTCCTCGTCAATGACAGCCCGCTTGCCGGCACCGAGGGCGACAAGGTGACGAGCCGCGTCATCCGCGACCGCCTGCTGCGCGAGGCAGAAGGCAATGTCGCGCTCAAGATCGAGGAATCGGCCGAAAAGGATTCCTTCTTCGTCTCCGGCCGCGGCGAATTGCAGCTCGCGGTGCTGATCGAGACGATGCGCCGCGAGGGCTTCGAGCTCGCCGTGTCGCGGCCGCGCGTCGTCATGCAGAAGGGCGATGACGGCCAGCTGCTGGAGCCTGTCGAAGAGGTCGTCATCGACGTCGACGAGGAGCATGCCGGCGTCGTCGTGCAGAAGATGTCGGAGCGCAAGGCCGAGATGGTCGAGCTGCGCCCGTCCGGCGGCAACCGCCAGCGTCTGGTCTTCCACGCCCCGACGCGCGGCCTGATCGGCTACCAGTCGGAGCTTTTGACCGACACCCGCGGCACCGCGGTGATGAACCGGCTGTTCTTCGCCTATGAGCCCTATAAGGGCGAGCTGCCCGGCCGCACCAACGGCGTGTTGATCTCCAACGAGCAGGGCGAGTCCGTCGCCTACGCCATGTGGAACCTGGAAGACCGCGGCCCGATGATCATCGATCCGGGCGTCAAGGTCTATCAGGGCATGATCATCGGCATCCACTCCAGGGACAACGACCTCGAAGTGAACGTGCTCAAGGGCAAGAAGCTCACCAACATCCGCGCCGCCGGCAAGGACGAGGCGGTGAAGCTGACCCCGCCGATCCGGATGACTCTGGAGCGGGCGCTGGCCTGGATCCAGGACGACGAGCTGGTCGAGGTGACGCCGAAGACCATTCGTCTGCGCAAGCTCTATCTCGACCCGAACGAGCGCAAGCGTTTCGAAAAGGCCGCCAAGGTGATGGGCGCGGCGTAGGTTTTTCAGAGAAGGATTCAAAAGAGGAGCGTCCGCTCCCTCTTTTTCTTTCAGCGGCACGCGGCCGACAAGATAGCGCGGCGATCCGCCTCCCCGGCCAGATCGATATGGATCGCCACGCCGTCGCGCACCGGCTTGCGCAAGGTCCTGGCGCCATCCGGTTCGACGGTCAGCCGCCTTCGGTCCTCCAGGGCTCGAAGCCTCGACCGCGAAAGGCCGAGCTCGCCGGCAAGCAAGCGGTCCAGCCGCAAAGCCGTCGCGCCCTCGAGCCGAAGCTCGAGCCGGAGCGCGCTCGCCTGTCCGGGTTCGCCGTCCAGCAGCGCCTTATCGACCGTGACGTCGGCAAATTCCTCGACCCGCCCGGCTCTGTTGCGCAGCGCGGCGGCATCGAAGGCAAAGCGGTGCGCGAGCGCCGGATCGTTGCATTCGAGCGCCGTAAACAGCGCCGGCTCGATGTCGCGGCGGGTTCGCCGTTCCAGGATGGCGAAATTCCAGGAATTGTCGCAGTCGACGCAGCGGTAGATCAGCCACACGTCGATGCGTTTGCCATTGGCGTTGACGCGGAATTTCTCGCTGCATCGGTATGATCTGAGGCCGCCGCAGCGGTTGCAGTTGATGAGAGGTCGAGGCGCGATTGCGGGCGCGATCGTCCAATGGACATGCAAGGTAGACATGCCGGCAGGCCCTTCCCGTCGGGAAGTCCGTCAGGCCGGCGATATCCGAGATGCCCTTTCTTGTTGAGCATGATCTTTTCCGAAAACCGGATACCACTTTTCGGGATCATGCTCTTTGGGGGGCACGGCGTGGCGAAGACTGTGTTGGTGGTGCCAGGCGGTCGGCGCGGACTGCGCACGACAGCGGCTCAGCAATGCCAAACCGGTCTCGAACCGCCGTCTGAAGAACACGTGAAATAGAGCAGACGCGCCAATGGCTGCGCCTGCGGTGCGCTCAGAGGAGTTGGCGAGACCGGCGGTTACTGTGGCAAAGCGATGCTCGAAAATGGGTAAGGACGGGTCTTGTAGCGAAGGCTCAAGGGGACGGCAAGAGCAGGAATTGTCGGCGTCGGCGCTGCCCCTCCTCCGCCTGCCGGCACCTTCTCCCCACGAGCGGGGAGAAGAGAGCTGGCCGCGACGCCGGCGCTTTTCCCGCAACGCTGGCGATTGGCGAAAGCAGCCATGAGAGCGTCCCTTCGCCCCGCTTACGGGGAGAACGTGCCCGAAGGGCGGACGAGGGGGCAGCGCCGGCGTTGGCAGTTACTGGCGCCTTGAACAACGACCGCGCCTGCTGGGCGTGTCAAATCTAATCCGATCGGCTATCTTTTCTTCTCTGTCTTGTAGGAAACGCCCCATGCATCTTGCCTCGCTGCTGATCTTCGCCGCCGCTTTGTTCGTCGCCGCCGGCTCGCCCGGTCCGTCCATTGCAGCACTCGTGGCGCGGGTGATCTCGAAGGGGTTCCGCGACGTCTTCCCCTTCCTGCTGGCCATGTGGATCGGCGAGGCCGTCTGGCTGTCGCTGGCGGTGTTCGGGCTGGCCGTCGTGGCGCAGACCTTCCACTACGCCTTCGTCGCCGTGAAATGGGTAGGCGTCGCCTACCTCGCCTATCTGGCGTTCAAGATGTGGACGGCGCCGGTCGAGGCCAAGGAAGGCGAGATGCCGCGCGAGGATTCAGCCCTGAAACTGTTCTTCGCCGGCATGGCGGTGACGCTCGGCAACCCGAAGATCATGATGTTTTATCTGGCGCTGCTGCCGACTATCATCGACCTTGCCTCGGTCAGCGTCATCGGCTGGGTCGAGCTGACGCTGACCATGGCTATTGTGCTGGTCGTCATCGACCTCGCCTGGGTGCTGGCTGCTTCGCAGGCGCGCCGGCTGCTCAAGAGCAAGCGCGCCATGAAGATCGCCAACCGCGTCAGCGCCACGACGATGGCGGGCGCGGCCGCGGCGATCGCCGCGCGATAAGCGGCCGGTCTCACATCATTTCGATGATCGGCGCGATCTCGACGCTGAAGGCGGGGTCCATCAGGATCGGGCAATCCTTTGCCTTGGCGACCGCGTCGTCGATGTCCCTGGCTTCGACAATGGTATAGCCGGCGGTCGGGTTGCTGCCGCCATTGTTCTCGATCCTGCCGCCCGGCAGCACCGTCTTCGACATGCCGACCGGATTGCCGCCGTCGACCACGGCCGAGCCGAGCTTGTCGTACCAGCCGGTCCAGGCATCCATTGCCGCTTTGCGTTCCGCGTCATCGGTCGGCATCTTGCCGGAGCCGTGATAGACATAGAGAAATTTCGCCATGTTCTCCTCCCTTATCGGCGGCGTCGAACCGGCATGCGGCTACGCCGCTTGCAATGTGCAGCGATGCCGCAACCCGATATGCGGCTCCGCCGCAATCTTGGATATGCAGCTACGCTGCAATCTTGGATATGCGGCTGCGCCGAAATCCCGGATATGAGCGTGCCGCAACCCTGATCATCGGACCAAACGGTGCGGTGGGCAATGAAAAATTCGCTAGTGCTAATGTAAGGCCAGGAGCCTCTACCGCGCCATGGCGTGATATTCGGGGTTCGGCCGCATATCCACGGCGGCGGCCACCCGGTTCGACATGTTGAAGAAGGCGGCCGTCGAGGCGATGTCCCAGATGTCGCGGTCGGAGAAACCGGCCTGGCGTAAGGCGGCGCGGTCGGCTTCCACGATCCCGGCCGGCTCCTCGGTCAGCTTGACCGCGAATTCGAGCATGGCGCGCTGGCGGCCCGACAGGTCGGCCGCGCGGAAATTCATCACCATCATCTCGCCCAGCGCCGGCTCGCCCGACAGCTGGCGTACCGCCGCGCCATGCGCCGTCAGGCAATAGAAGCAGTGGTTGATCGAGGAGACGACCACCGCGATCATCTCGCGCTCCAGCTTGGACAGGCCGGACTCGCCCAGCATCAGGTCGTTGTAGATATCCGTGAAGGCGCGCAGCTTCTTCTCGTCGAAAGCATAGGCCAGAAGCACATTGGGCACGAGGCCGAGCTTCTCCCGGCATTTGTCGAAATAGGCCTTGGTCGCATCGCTGAGCTCCGCCTGGACAAGGTCAAGAGCGGTTATTTTGCCGGTCATATGGTCTCTCCTCGCAGGCCGATGGCGTCGGTTCGAATTTTTTAAAGCGTCGTCAAACCTTTGTCGCCAAACAGCGCTCATCTGGCTACCATAGTCGCAAAAGCATACGACGGGAGGGACTGAGCGTCATGGCCAGCGTTAAATCCAAGCCGAAGAAAGCGGCCGCGAAAGCAGAGGAAAAACCCGCAAGGCTTGTCGACTATCTGCTGGCCCGGGCACCCGCCGAGGACATCGCGGCCTATGACGTGGCCGACCTCGAGCGCGCCGGCGAGCTCGCCGCCCAAGCGGTCGCCGAGCACAGGAAGGGCGAAAGCGTCGTGGCCGTCGAGGCGGATTCCGGCGTTGTCTGCGGCGGCCGGCCGGTCACGGTCATCACCGTCGTCAACGACAACATGCCGTTCCTGTTCGATTCCATCCTTGGCGAAATCACCGAAACCAGCGGCGAGCCGACGCTGGTCACCCATCCGATCGTTACCGTCCGCCACGGCAAAGCCGGCGTCGTCGAGATTCTCGGCGATGGCGGCAAGGAGGATGTCAGCCACGACCGGCTGAGCGTCGTCCATGTGCATATCCCGCGACTGACCGCCGAGCAGGCGAAGAGCCTCACCGAGCGGCTGCGCAAGACGCTTTCGCAGGTCCGCGCCGCCGTCGTCGATTGGAAGCGCATGCTCGCGCGCCTCGACCAGGCGATTTCCGAATTCCGCTATTCGGCCGTGCCGCTCGACAAGAAAAGCGTCGCCGAGGCGATCGCCTTCCTCGAATGGCTGCGTGACGACAATTTCACCTTCCTCGGCATGCGCGAGTTCAAATATATCGGCGGCGAGGAAAGCGGCAATCTGGAGCGCGCGGACAAACCGGGCATGGGCATCCTGTCGGACCCCGATGTGCTGGTGCTGAGGCGCGGCACCGAAGCGGTGACGACGACGCCGGAGATCCGCGCCTTCCTGCACGGGCCAGAGCCGCTGATCGTCACCAAGGCCAATGCCAAGTCGTCGGTGCATCGGCGCATTTATCTCGATTACATAGGCGTCAAGACCTACACGTCGAAAGGCGCGCTGGCGGGCGAGCTGCGCATCGTCGGCCTATTCACCTCGACCGCCTACACGCGCTCGGTGATGAAGATCCCCTATCTGCGCTCGAAGGCGGAGACGATCATCGCCAAGTCCGGCTTCAGTCCGAACGACCATTCGGGCAAGGCGCTGATCAACGTGCTGGAAAGCTATCCACGCGACGAGCTGTTCCAGGTTTCCGTTCCCATCCTGCGCAAGCATGCCAGCGCCATTCTTGGGCTGATCGAGCGGCCGCGTGTCAGGGCACTGGGCTGCGCGTCGATCAGTTCGACCGCTTCGTCTCGATCCTCGTCTTCGTGCCGCGCGACCGCTATGACAGCGTCGTGCGCGAGAAGGTCGGCACCTATCTCAAGACCGTGTTCGAGGGCCGGCTGTCGGCCTATTACCCGGCCTTCCCGGAAGGCGGGCTGGCGCGCGTGCACTTCATCATCGGCCGTTCCGGCGGCAAGACGCCGAAGGTCGAGCAGTCGACGATCGAAGCGGCTATCCGCGACATCGTGCGGACCTGGGAGGACGCGCTCTCCGAAGCCGCGGAGGCGGCCGGGAGCGATCCGGCCCTGAAGGCGATCGCGGCGCGCTTTCCCGAAAGCTATCGCGACACCTTCTCGGCCGCCGTGGCACTTGCCGACGCCGGACGCATCGCGAAGATAAGCGCCGACAATCCGATCGCCATCGATTATTACCGCCATGCCGACCAGAAGCCGCACCAGGCGGCTTTGAAGATCTACCATTTCGGCAGTCCGGTGGCCCTGTCGCGGCGCGTGCCGGTGCTGGAAAATATCGGCTTTCGCGTCATCAGCGAGCGCACCTTCGAGGTCGGCGACGACTCGGCCGATCGGGTGTTCATCCACGACATGGAATTGGAGAACAGCTACGGCGGGCGAATAGACCTCTCCGACGGCGGCGCGCTGTTCGAGGATGCATTCCTGTCGGTCTGGCGCGGCGATGTCGACAATGACGGCTATAACGGCCTGGCGCAAACCGCCGGCCTATGGTCGGGCGAGATCACGATCCTGCGCGCCTATGGCCGCTATCTGCAGCAGGCCGGCATTCCGCAGAGCCAGGATTTCATCGCGGCGGCGCTCAATCGTTACCCCGAGATCGCGCGCGGCCTGCACGAACTGTTCGTCGCCCGGCTCGGGCCGACGGCGGAAGGCGACGGCGTGGTTACGGCCAAGCACCTGAAGGCCAAGATCAAGGATGCGTTGGAAGAGGTGCCCAATATCGATGACGACACCATCATCCGCCGCTACCTCAACCTCATCGAAGCCTCGCTGCGCACCAATCATTTCGTAGCCGATACGAAGGAAAAGGGGCAGTCGCTGGCGATCAAGCTCGACTCGCAGGCGGTCGAAGGCCTGCCGGCGCCCAGGCCATGGCGGGAGATCTTCGTCTACGGCTCCGAGGTTGAGGGTGTGCATCTGCGCTTCGGTCCGGTGGCGCGCGGCGGCCTGCGCTGGTCGGACCGCGCCCAGGACTACCGGACCGAGGTGCTGGGGCTGGTCAAGGCGCAGCAGGTCAAGAACGCGGTCATCGTGCCGGTCGGCGCCAAGGGCGGCTTCTATCCCAAGAAGCTGCCGATGAGCGCCGGCCGCGACGCCATCTTCGAAGCCGGCACCTCGGCCTACAAGAATTTCGTCTCCAGCCTGTTGTCGATCACCGACAATATCGGCGTCGATGGCGTCATCCCGCCCGCAGGCGTGGTGCGGCGCGACAGGGACGATCCCTATTTCGTCGTCGCCGCCGACAAGGGCACGGCAACCTTCTCCGACACGGCCAACGCGATTTCCGAGAAGCATCACTTCTGGTTGGACGACGCCTTCGCCAGCGGCGGTTCGGCCGGCTACGACCACAAGAAGATGGGCATCACCGCCAAGGGCGCCTGGGAAGCGGTGAAGCGCCATTTCCGCGAGATGAACCGCGACATCCAGACCTCGCCCTTCACCGTGGTCGGCGTCGGCGACATGTCGGGCGACGTGTTCGGCAATGGAATGCTCTTGTCGCCGGCCACCAGGCTGATCGCCGCCTTCGACCATCGCGACATCTTCATCGATCCCGATCCGGATATGGCGGCCTCGATGGCCGAGCGCCAGCGCATGTTCGCGCTGCCGCGCTCGTCCTGGCAGGACTATGACAAGTCGAAGCTGTCGGAAGGCGGCGTTATCGTCTCGCGCAGCCAGAAATCGATCACCCTGCCGCAGGCGGCGGCGGCCGCGATCGGCCTGTCCAAGACCACGGCGACGCCGGTAGAGATCATGAACGCCATCCTCAAGGCGCCGGTGGACCTTCTGTGGTTCGGCGGCATCGGCACCTATGTGCGGGCTTCCGGGGAAAGCAATCAGGATGTCGGCGACCGCGCCAACGACGCCATCCGCGTCACCGCGCTCGATGTCCGGGCGAAAGTCATCGGCGAAGGCGCCAATCTCGGCGTCACCCAGCGGGCGCGCATCGAATTCGGCATGAATGGCGGGCGCTGCAACTCCGACGCCATCGACAATTCGGGCGGCGTCAACTGCTCCGACGTGGAAGTCAACATCAAGATCGCGCTGGCTTCCGCCATGCGCAAAGGCTCGCTGGCGCGGCCGGCGCGCAACAAGCTGCTCGCCGAAATGACCGACGAGGTGAGCGCGCTGGTGCTTTCCAACAATTACCAGCAGACGCTGGCGCTGTCGCTGGCGCGCAAGCGGGGGCTCGCCGACATCGCGCATCAGGCGCGCTTCATGACGGCGCTCGAAGCGCGCGGCCTGCTCGACCGCGCGGTCGAGACGCTGCCTTCGCCGGCGGCGCTCGCCGAACGCGAGGCGCGCGGCGAGCCGCTGACCAGGGCCGAGCTCGGCGTGCTGCTGGCCTATGCCAAGATCGTGCTGTTCTCCGACATCGTCGCCAGCGACGTGCCGGACGAGCAGCACTTCGACCGCGACCTGATGGGCTATTTCCCGGAGCGCATGGCCAAGAAATTCGCCGGCGAGATCCGCGACCACAGGCTGCGGCGCGAGATCATTGCGCGGGTCGTCGCTAACGACCTCGTCAATCGCGGCGGTCCGTCCTTCGTCAACCGCCTGCAGGAATCGACGGGACGCACGGCGGCCGATGTCGTACGCATCTTCACCGTGGTGCGCGACGGCTTTGCGCTGCCTGCGCTCTACAAGGAGATCGACGCGCTCGACAACCAGATCGACGGCCAGGTCCAGCTCGATCTCTATCAGGCGGTTAGCCGGCTCATTTTCGTGACCAGCGGCTGGTACCTGAAGAACGAAGCGGGCTCGGCGCCGCTCGGACAGCGCATCGCCGAATTGCAGGAAGCCCGCAAGGCGCTCGAGCCGAAGCTTCTCTCGTTGCTGCCGGCCTTCTCGCGCGAGCGCATCGAGGATCGACAGCATGGCCTGTCCAAGGGCGGCGCGCCGGAAAAGCTCGCCGGGCAGCTCGCTTTGACCGAGGTGGCGGAACTGATCCCGGATATCGCGCTCACCGCGCGCACCGCCAATGCCGACATCGTCAGCGCGGCCAAGGCCTTCTTCGCCGTCAGCGACGCCTTCCGCATCCCGCGCGTCGAGGAAGCCGCGCGCTCGATCGTGCCGCCCGACTATTACGACCAGCTGGCGCTGTCGCGCGCGACCGACATGATCGGCGTGGCGCGCCGCGGCATCGCGGTGGCGGCGCTGACCGGTTACGGCACGGCAGCGGATCCGGTCGCGGCCTGGCTGGAGGCCGGCGGCGAACGCGTCGCGCGCATCCGCGAAAGGCTGCAGGCGCTGACCGAAGGCGGCGACATCACCGTGTCGCGGCTGTCGGTGGCGTCCGGCCTGATGAGCGACCTGACGGGGATGTGAATAGGCTTGGGTTCCTCGCCCCGCCAAAGGCGGCTGGTCTTTGGCGATAGCGCATGGCAGCCTGGCGCATGCATTGTCCAATGTAGCGCTGGTCGACCCCCACTCCGTCTCGGCTTCGCCGAGCCACCTCTCCCCCGATCGACGGGGTAGAGGAAAGGCGCCAAGCTTTTTTGCCGTCAACGCTCGTCCAGCAGCGCTCCCTTCCTTTCCCTCCGGAGGGGGAAAGGCGGCGCTGCGAAGCAGCGACGGATTGGGGGAACCACGTGGCAATCAAGCCGTGGCCTGATCAGTCACGCCAGTCACAGAAGATGTGTGCATGGCGTAGCCCACGTCGTGGGCGAGGAATTGGCGCCAAGCTTGTTCATTTGCATCGCTGCCTGAAAACATGCAGACATGGCCCCCGACGCGAGCGATGCCAGGGGAGAAAGCATGGCGGCAGTAGAGACAGTGCAGCGGGCATCGGGGCGCGGCATCTGGGGCTGGATGTTCTTCGACTGGGCGGCGCAGCCTTTCTTCACCGTCGTCACCACCTTCATCTTCGGACCGTATTTCGTGTCGCGCATGGCGAGCGACCCGACCGCCGGACAGGCGGCCTGGGGTTACGGCATCGCCGCGGCCGGCCTGGTCATCGCGGTGCTCTCCCCGGTGCTTGGCTCGATCGCCGACCAGACCGGGCCGCGCAAGCCGTGGATCGCCTTCTTCGCCGCGATCAAGATCATCAGCCTTGCGCTTTTGTGGTTCGCGGCGCCGGGCTCGAACCTCTTCCTGGTCGTGCTGCTGTTCTCGCTGGCTTCGGTTGCGGCCGAATTCTCAACGGTGTTCAACGATTCCATGATGCCGCGCCTGGTGCCGAAGGAAGAGATCGGCCGGATCTCCAACGTCGCCTGGGGGCTCGGCTATCTCGGCGGCATGGTGGCGCTTATCTTCGTGGTGCTGTTCCTGGCCGGCAATCTCGAAACCGGCAAGACGATCATCGGCCTCGATCCGTTGTTCGGGCTCGATCCGAAACTCGGCGAGGATGCGCGTTTCACCGGGCCGATGTCGGCCGGCTGGTATTTCCTGTTCATCCTGCCGATGTTCTTCTTCACGCCCGACGCCACCAAGGGGATCCCGATCGGGCCGGCGGTGCGCGAGGGCCTGTCCGAGCTGAAATCGACGCTTGCCGAAGTGCGCCAGCGCAGCGGCATCCTGCGCTTCCTCCTGGCCCGCATGATCTATCAGGACGGCGTCAATGCGCTGCTCGCGCTCGGCGGCACGTTCGCGGCCGGCATGTTCCATTGGTCGATCACCGAAATCGGCCTGTTCGGCATCATCCTCAATATCGTCGCCATCTTCGGCTGCTGGATCGCGGCGCGGCTCGACACGGCGCTTGGCTCCAAGGCGGTGGTGATGATCGCGTTGGTGATGCTGTCGGTCGCCACTATCGGCGTCGTTTCGACCGGCCCGGGTTTCACGCTGCTCGGCCTGATTCCGCTGTCGACCGCCGATTCCGGCGGCCTGTTCGGCACCGCGGCCGAAAAAGCCTATATCCTCTATGGGCTGCTGATCGGCCTTGCCTTCGGCCCGGTGCAGGCCTCGTCGCGCTCCTATATGGCGCGAAGCGTCACCGCCGCCGAGTCGGGCCGCTATTTCGGCATCTACGCGCTGGCCGGCCGGGCGACCAGCTTCCTGGCGCCGTTTCTGGTGGCGACCATCACCACGATGAGCGATTCGCCGCGGCTCGGCATGGCGGCGATCATCCTGTTCCTCGGCCTCGGCATGGCGATCCTGGCGGGGACGCCCTATCCGGCGGACAAGCCGAAGGAGATGCTTCGATAATTCTACTCCGCTGGTCGCTTGCTGCGGTTTTCTGCGCTTCCGGTGCTCACGGACCTGAATGTCCGCTCCGCTCCGGTTCTCGAAAACCGCACCATCGACTCAGCGGAGCGAATTCTTGAAGCATCTCCCCGCCGAGCATCAATGCCTGAAATGCCTTACGCCGGTGAACACCATGGCGATGCCGTGCTCGTCGGCGGCGGCGATGACATCCTCGTCGCGCATCGAGCCGCCGGGCTGGATGACGGCCGTGGCGCCGGCCTCGATCGCCGACAATAACCCGTCGGCGAAGGGGAAGAAGGCGTCCGAGGCGACGACCGAACCCTTGGTCAGCGGTTCGGCGAGGCCGCCGGCTTCGGCTGCGTCGAGCGCCTTGCGGGCGGCGATGCGCGAAGAATCGACGCGGCTCATCTGGCCGGCGCCGATGCCGACCGTCGCCCCGTCCCTGGCATAGACGATGGCATTGGACTTCACGTGCTTGGCGACGCGGAAGGCGAATTTGAGGTCGGCCAGTTCGGCCGGCGTCGGCGCGCGCTTCGTCACCACCTTCAGCTCGAGATCGTCGACCACGGCGTTGTCGCGGCTTTGCACAAGCAGCCCGCCGGCGACGGATTTCACCATTGTGCCGGCGGCGCGCGGATCGGGCAGGCCGCCGGTCACCAGCAGGCGCAAATTCTTCTTCGCCGCGACGATCGCGGCTGCTTCGTCGGTCGCGTCGGGCGCGATGATGACCTCGGTGAAGGTCTTGACGATCTCTTCCGCCGCGTCTGCGTCGAGGATGCGGTTCATGGCGACGATGCCGCCAAAGGCCGAGACCGGATCGCAGGCCAGCGCCTTGGCGTAGGCCGCCTTCAGCGACGAGCCTTCGGCGACGCCGCAAGGGTTGGCGTGCTTGATGATGGCGATCGCCGCCGATCGGGCGGGGTCGAACTCGCCGACCAACTCGAAAGCGGCGTCGGTGTCGTTGATGTTGTTGTAGGAGAGCTGCTTGCCTTGCAATTGCTTTGCCGTCGCTACGCCCGGCCGCCTGTCGCCCGAGAGGTAGAACGCTGCATTCTGATGCGGGTTCTCGCCATAGCGCATCACCTGGTCGAGACGGCCGCCGAAAGCGCGCCATGTCGGGTGCTCGACCTCCAGCGCCTCGGCAAACCAGCCGGAGATCGCCGCGTCGTAAGTTGCGGTGCGGGCAAAGGCCTTGGCGGCCAGCATCTTGCGGAAGTCGAGCGACAGCGAGCCGAGATTCATCTCCAGCGCGTTGACGAGGGAGGCATAGTCGGCCGGGTCGGTGGCGATGGCGACATAGGCGTGGTTCTTGGCCGAGGCGCGGATCATGGCCGGACCGCCGATATCGATGTTCTCGACGATCGAGGCATAGCCCGCGCCGGAGCGGCGGACCTCCTCGAACGGGTAGAGATTGCAGACGACGAGATCGATCGGCTCGATGTGATGGTCGTGCATGGCCTTGGCATGATCGGCATCGTCGCGGATGCCGAGCAGCGCGCCATGCACCGACGGATGCAAGGTCTTCACCCGCCCGTCCATGATCTCGGGAAAGCCGGTGAGGTCGGAAACGTCGCGCACCGCAAGGCCCGCCTCGGCGATGGCCTTTGCCGTGCCGCCTGTCGACACCAGCTCGACGCCGGCAGCGGCGAGCGCTTTGGCGAAATCGATCAGGCCGGTCTTGTCGAAGACGGAGAGCAGCGCGCGGCGCACCGGAACGAGATCCGGCGCCGGAACGTTTTTTGTGGGCACGGCCATGGCGGGCGGCCTTTCAGAGCTGTTGGAAGGGACGTTGGCCGGCCCTAGCATATGAGCCCCGAAAATCAAATGAGTCTTGGATCAGGCGCGCGGCCGGATTTGTCCGGAACTCAGTTGTTTTCGGGATGGCCGGCGATAACGGTGCGGGTCAGCTGCCAGTGGACCTCGGCAATTTCGGAGGCCTTGAAGGCCAGCACGATCTGCCGGCTGCGGCGCGGACCGCCCAGACCGGCGAAATAGATCGATTCCTCGACCTCCGGCACCACTTCGGCGCAAGTGAAAACCCAGCAGTCGCCTTGCGCGGCGGCAAGCGTCAGGCGGTCGTGGTCGTCCTGCAGCAGGCTGATATCGGGGTGGATGTGGAAGCGCACCGTGACGAAGTCGCGGCCATTGTTGCGGATTGCTCCGCCGCCGGGGCGCAGGAAACGGTCGCGGCCGGCAAGCACGTTGCCGTTCGTGCCGAGCTTCAGCTCGCGCTCATGCAGGAGGCCGAATTGCTGGACATAGCCGTCGTGGCGGGCGACGAAGCCATGCATGCCCTTCTGGTCGAGGCGCTTGCAGGGCACATGCTGCGGGCCGCCGATCAGCGGCGAACCCAAAAGGTCGCTGACGCGCAGCGAGTGGCTGAAACGCGCCGACGAGGTGTCGTTGACGGTGGCGGTGGAATGCGCGGCGGTGGCCCGGGCCAGCGGTCGGAATTCCGGCGCGCCGAAAGTATCGATGCCGGCATTGACGATGAAGTGCTGGCGTCCGGACGAAAGCTCGAAAGCGAGGCAACCGGCGTGTGCCGTGTTCGAGACATCGATGGGCGGCGGCAGGCCGGTGTCGGCGATCACCGTTACGCCGCCCAGCGACAGGCGCTCATAGCCGGAATGCGGCGCGTGCAGCAGCGGCGCGCCGACCGTGTCGTCATGGCGCATGATGGTGGCGATGCGGTCGTGGATGGTGGCGCCCATGCCGTTGAAGCGGGCGAGGCTGCCGTCCTGGTGGCGGAAGAAACGCAGCGCCGGCAGCATGCGGTCGATGGCGCCGATCAGCGCCGCGGGCGGCGCCTCGGCCTGGTTGGCGTAGGTCTGGCGCAGCGGCAGGAGATCTGCCAGCAGCTCCAGCACCGCCATCGGGTTGCGCGAGATGTGGCCGCCGTCGGGCAGGATCTGGCGGTCGAGTTCCTCGGCCAGATTGCGCGTGGCAGTGCGCAGCGCCGAGGCCGGCGCCGGCAGCGACAGCGCTGCGAAGGCGAGCGCTATGCGGGCGCGCAGCCTGTCCTCGCCATCCGGCATCTCCCGCGCCATCGAGCGCAGGTAGCGGATCTGCACTGCGAGCGATTTGAGGAAGGCGCGATAGAACGGGAATTCGGCGCCTTGCAGCACCACCGAGGAATGCTGCAGCCAGGCGATGACGCGCTTGGCCGTCGTTCCCGGCTCCCAGGCGATGCCCGAAATCTGGTTGCCGTGCATGGCGATCCAGTCGGTCACGAGCGCCCTGGCATTGGCGGCGGCAAGCTCGGTGCCGGTGGCGCGCATATGGCGCAGCCAGCGAAAACCGTGCAGCGATTTCCGCCAGCCGCGATTGGGCACATCGAGCTGGAAAGGCGACTTGCCGCCGGTCTCGACCAGGTGGCCGGACAGCGGGTAGCGGCCGTAATAGATCTCCAGCGCGATCTGCGGATCGGCGAGCCGGAGGTCAGGCGGGGCGATCAGGACACGTTCGGGCGTGCGGCCGGAATAGCGCCAGCGATAAACCGGCCCGGCGCGGAGGCGCCGGCGCGTTTTGCGCCAGAACTCCCTCGCGACAAGCGTCCAAAGACGCGTCGTGCTGCCGGCAACAAGTGCCAATAGCCCTCCTGGTGTCCCCATATCCCAAGCACAAGCTTATGTGATTCAAGAACTTATGCGAAGGCGGATTTCGCCGAAGTGAACCACTTCACGCCGTCTTGCCGGTGCCATCCCTAAAAAAGTCAGCAAATTTTATGAGATAACGCGTCAAGCCGTCCGCTTCATCCGCGCGGCGAAGAAGCCGTCCAGGCCTGAAATTCCAGGCGGTCCCAGTGCCAGGTCGGCCGGCGTGGTGCGCAGCGTCCCCTTCGGCGTCAGGAACGGATCGATGCCGGCAAACTCGCCGGGTCGAACGGGATCGTCGATCGCCCCCGATGTTTCGGCGAGGAAGGACCGGTAGAGTTCTTCGCCTTCCAGCGGATCGAGCGAGCAGTTGGAAAAGACGATCCGGCCGCCGGGTTTGACGAGCGCAACGGCATGAGCGAGGAGTTTGCGCTGGAGATCGGCGAGCTTTTCGACATCCGCCATGGTCTTGGTCCAGGGCACGTCGGGGTGGCGGCGCACCGTGCCGGTCGAGGAGCACGGCGCGTCGAGGAGCACGGCGTCGAACAATTGCTCCGGCCGGTAATCGAGCAGGTCTGTTTGGACGAGATCGGCCGCCAGGCCGAGGCGGTCGAGATTCTGCTTGAGCCGCGCCAGCCGGTTCTTCGAGCTGTCGACGGCCGTCACGCTGGCGCCGGCCAGGATAAGCTGCGCCGTCTTGCCGCCGGGCGCGGCGCAGAGGTCCGCGACGCGCTGGCCACGGATGTCGCCGAACAGGCGCGCCGGCAAGCTTGCGGCTGCGTCCTGCACCCACCAGGCGCCGTCGGCGAAACCGGGCAGATCGGTGACGTTTGCCGAAAGCTTCTCGACACGCACCGTGCCGGTCGGCAGCACGATGCCGCCCAGGCGCTCGGCCCAGAGCGCCGGATCGGCCTTGACCGTGAAATCGACCGGCGCTTCGTGCCGATGCGCCGCAAGGATAGCGCGCGCCTTGTCGGCTCCGTAAGCGGCGGTCAGCCGTTCGGCGAACCATTGTGGCGCCTCGCTGGTCGCGGCAAGCGCCGGGGCAAGCTCGACGTCCTTGGCGCGGGCCAGCGAACGCAGCACGCCGTTCACGAGGCCGGAGAAGCGCGTGGTGCGCGGATCGGATTTGGCGTGGGTGACGGCAAGGTCGACGGCGGCGCTGTCCGGAACATCGAGAAACAGGATCTGCGCGGCGGCGACGTTGAGGATATGCGAGAGCGCCGTAGCGTTGGCCGGCAGCGGCTTTTCCAGCCGCTTCGCCAGCAGTCCGGCAATGGTCATGCGGTGGCGCAGCGCGGTCACCAGGATGGCGCGCACCAGCGCGCGGTCGCGGCCGTCCAGCGCCCTGTATTGCGGGTGGCCGTGCTCGTTGTCGGTCAACCCATCGAGCGGCGTGCGGGCATCGATGACGGCGGCAAGCAGCCGCGCCGCCGCTTTGCGCGCGGCAAGGCCGGCTATCTCGTCACCGGCCTTGTGTCGCGGATTGGCTGAATGCCCGCGCCTCGGCGGCGTCACGACCAGGGGCCCCTGCGCCCGGCATTGCGCGGTCCGGTCGGGTTACGGCCCCAGGGGTTGGGTTTAGGCTGCGGGGGCGGCGCGGGCTGTGGCCGCTTGCCCCATGGACCGGCCGGAAGCTCCTCTGGCTCGACGGGTGGTGGAGAAGCCTCATGCCGATTGGCCGGCGCGGTGCTCCCCATCGCGCGCGCCATCTCCTGCAGTGCCGCGATGCGGTTCTCGGTGCTCGGATGCGTCGAGAACAGATTGTCCATGCGCTCGCCATGCAGGGGGTTGATGATGAAAAGATGCGCCATCGCCGGATTGCGCTCGGCATCCTCGTTGGGAATCTGTTCGGCGCCGCGCGCGATCTTGTTGAGCGCCGAGGCCAGCCATAGCGGGTGGCCGCAGATCTCGGCGCCGCGCCGGTCGGCCTCATATTCGCGCGTGCGGCTCACCGCCATCTGCACGATCATGGCGGCGAAGGGCGCGACCAGCATAGCCACCAGCACGCCGACAAAACCGAACGGATTGTTGTTCTCCCGGCTGCCGCCGAGGAAGAAGGCGAAATTGCCGAGCATCGAGATGGCGCCGGCAAGCGTCGCCACGATCGTCATGGTCAGCGTGTCGCGATGCTGCACATGGGCAAGCTCATGCGCCATCACCGCCGCGACCTCTTCATGGGAGAGACGCTCGAGCAGGCCGGTGGACGCGGCCACCGCGGCGTTCTCCGGATTGCGGCCGGTGGCGAAGGCGTTGGGCTGCGGGTTGTCGATCAGATAGGTCTTCGGCATCGGCAGGCCAGCCTGCTTGGCCAGTGCCTGGACGATCGCGTAATATTCGGGCGCGTTCTTCTCGTCGACCTCGATGGCGCGGTTCATCGACAGCACCATCTTGTCGGCGTTCCAATAGCTGAACAGATTGGTGCCGGCGGCGATCAAAAGCGCGATGACCATGCCGCCCGAGCCGCCGATCAGATAGCCGACGCCCATGAACAGCGCCGTCATCGCGGCAAGAAGCATTGCGGTGCGAAGCGTGTTCATCGTTTCATCCGTTGGGGGTCGATCCTGATTGCGTCATGGCTATATGATGGGAAACACCGGCCCGTGTTTCAATCGGCAAGGACTTATCGCATGACCGAAGAACCAAGCAAAACCGAAGCGAGCAGCGAGGCCGAGAAGCAGCAGAAGTCACTGAGGCCGGAAGCGCAGCGCGCGCTGGCCGAAGCCGAAGCGCGGCGCCGGTCGTACCGCGAGGCCGAAGCCCGTCTGCCGAAGGAGATCGGCGGCCGCGGCGGCAAGGAACCCGGCCGCTACGGCGACTGGGAGGTCAAGGGCCTGACCAGCGACTTTTAAGCAACGGCACGCTCGGGCGCGAGCGCAATCCAGCCACTGTCGTCCAGTGCGATGCCGATTTCGTCATAGGAACGGATCATCGGATGCGGCGTGACGAGCGGATGGACATGCGTGGCGCTGATCACGATCACCGACGCGCCGGAAGCCTCGCCCGCCGCGATGCCCGCCGGCGCGTCCTCGAAGACCAGGCAGTCGCGCGCCTCGACGCCAAGACGCTTTGCCGCCAGCAGGAAGCAGTCCGGCGCCGGCTTGCCATGGGTGACATCTTCGGCCGTGACCAGCATGGCGGGAACCGGAATGCCGGCCGCCTTGATGCGCAGCAGCGCCAGTTCGCGCGGCGCCGAGGTGACGATCGCCCAGCGCTCCGGCGGCAGCGATTCCAGGAAGGCGACGGCGCCGGGAATCGGTACGATGCCTTCGAGATCGTCGGCTTCGGCCTTGAGCAGCAGATCCGCCTCCGCCACCGGATCGACGCCGGGGAGTTTCAGCGCGGCGATCGTCTCGCGCGCGCGCCTGCCATGGATCGTCGGCAGGAAGGCCGCGACATCGAGGCCATGCCGGTTTGCCCACGCCTTCCACACCCGTTCCGCCGCGGCGATCGAGTTGAGCACCGTGCCGTCCATGTCGAACAGGAAGGCGGCGAACTTTGAGCCTGCAAACATCGGATGTCCTGGAGAATCGTTTTCGGGGAGAGCGAAACGCAAATCCCAGTTTAGACCGGGCAGCACCGCCTGAGAAGGCGAGACACTGCCATTTCGACTTAGGGCGCCGGAACAAGCTCCGGTTCGCGGCGTTGAACAGGCAGTCTTCCAAAATCACCAAGGGGGAACGCGATGCTGATCCGGCTCGGCTATGAAATCGCCATTGAATGCGCGGCGGTGACGCCGATCATCTCGCTTCTCGACATCCATCCCGATCGCCATGCCGATATCAAGCGGCAGACGCGGGTTCTGACCTCGCCCTCGGTGCCGACCCGGACCTATCGCGACGGCCACGGCAATGTCTGCCGTCGGTTCACGGCGCCGGCAGGCAACTTCCGCATCCTCTACGACGCGGCAGTCGAGGACAGCGGCGAGACCGACGAAGTCAACACGCTGGCGCGCGAAACGCCGGTCGCGGAATTGCCGGACGATGTGCTGGTCTATCTGCTCGGCAGCCGCTATTGCGAGACCGACCATCTCAGCAACACCGCCTGGCAGCTTTTCGGCCAGCTGCCGCCCGGCTGGGCGCGCGTCCAGGCGATCGTCGATTACGTCAACAGCCGGCTCTCCTTCGGCTACGGCTATGCGCGCGCCACGCGCACGGCGGCGCAGGCGCATGAGGAGCGTGTCGGGGTGTGCCGCGATTTCGCGCATCTGGCCATCGCGCTTTGCCGATGCATGAACATCCCGGCGCGCTACGTGAACGGCTATCTCGGCGATATCGGCGTGCCCGCCGACCCGGCGCCGATGGACTTCTCGGCCTGGATGGAAGTCTTCCTCGACGGCAAATGGTACACGTTCGATCCGCGCCACAACCGGCCCCGCATCGGCCGCGTCGTCATCGCTCGCGGCCGCGACGCCACCGACGTGCCGCTGCTGCACAGTTTCGGCCCGCACCGGCTTACGCTGTTCAAGGTCTGGACCTATGAGCAGGAGGGCAACCGCTTCAATCCTCCGCACCATGGCGTCAATCGGACGGCCAGCGCGCAGATGCTGGCTTAGGGCGGTCGATATTCAGGTGAGGCCGGCCTGCCCAGACGCACCCTGTTTCATCACGGCTCGTGGCTGCCGCTGATCCGCTTCGGCACAGCCTGATTGTGCCGAAGCGAGAACGGCCGCGACAGCCCTTGAGATCATGGTAAGCGCTTCGTGAAGGTCGCCTCGCCAGGGCATTTTCATTTACTTCCCGTTCACCCATAAATCCGCTGAAAGTCAGCAAAAACAATGGATTAACTGCCTGTTAAGCCTCTTTCGGCGGCCGCCCGCCCGGGTCTGGCCGAAATCCTGCAACGCCCTGGCCGAGCGGCGCAGCGCCGCAGACAGTGGAGGCGGAAGGGATGCGGCAGTTCAGGGGTGTCGTTCGTGGGGTGGACGGCTTTACCCGCGATCGCGGAGGCAATTTCGCGGTTCTGTTCGGAGCTGCCGCATCGGTCCTCGCGCTGGGGGTGGGATTCGCGGGTCAACATCTCGCAACTCTACAATGCGAGGTCGAGCTTGCAGGGCGTCGTCGACGCCGCTGTGACCTCGACGGCCCGCGATCTCACCCTCGGCGTCATCACCGAAGCCGACGCCAACAAGACGGTGCAGGCATTCCTCGACGCCAACAGCGCGGCCGGCATCCTGCGGACCAATCAGGTCGTGCTGGACAAGCTTACGGTCAACAGGACAGCCAACACCGTACAGGCGGACGCGCATGCCGATGTCGGTCTCTTCTTCCCGCTGTTCAGCACCGACGACATGCGCCGCGTGACCGCCTCGACCACCGCGCTTTATTCGGACAAGACGGTCGAGGTGGCGATGATGCTCGACGTCACCGGTTCGATGGCGCCCGACAGGCGCGCCAAGACCAACAAGATCGGCGACCTGAAGATCGCAGCGTCACAGACGGTAAAGGATCTCCTGGATCAGAATCGGGATCCAAGCAATCCGCGCATTCGCGTGTCGATCATCCCCTACGCCCGAAGCCGTCAACACCGGCGGCCTCGCTGACACCGTTTTTGTCGAGACCGAGACGGGGCCGAAAGTGCCGCCGCCGATCGATGCCGCCATGTCGATTTCCGCAACGGTGTCCGACAATTGCGCAACCGAGCGCAAGGATAAGGATGGCTACGCCGACTATTCGTCGGACGGGCCTTACACGCAACGCCGGGATAATCGGGGCAAAATATATCTGGCCAAGGTCAACCGCGACTACCGCATGAGGGTATGCCCTACGGCTGCTCTGGTTCCGCTGACTGCCGACGAGGACAAGCTGCTCACGGCGATCGATCATTTTCAGGCCGCAGGCGTGACCGCAGGCGGTATTGCCGTGCAATGGGGCTACTACATGCTCTCGTCAGCCTGGCGCTCGGCAATCTCGAGCGCCCGTTTGGGCGCCGGCCCCGCCAACTTCGATCGGAACAGGGTGGCCAAGATCGCCATTCTGATGACGGATGGCCAGTTCAACACAGCCTTTGCCGGCGGACGCGGCGCGTCACGGTCACAGGATCAAGGTCAGAAGTCGCGCGCCAATGCCCAAAACATCTGCGATAACATGAAGCGCGACGGCATCGAGATCTTCACCATCGGCTTCGATCTCAACGATCCGGCGATGACCGCGACCGAACGCGATCAGGCCAAGTCCGTGTTGAAGGACTGCGCGACTGACGACACCTCGCCGCTCAAGCATTATTACGAGGCCGCCAACGGCGCCGAATTGTCACATGCCTTCGGTGAAATCAGCCGCAACATCGAGAAGCTCACAATCAGCCGCTGATCTGCAGTGCCGACCCAAAACGGAAAAGGCCGCCGCTTCTTGACGAAGCCGGCGGCCTTCCGTGTTTCCGTCCATGACGCGGCTCCTGGCGGCAGCCCCTCCGGGCTACCTGCCGCGCGTCTCGCGCCTTAACGGGAAGACTGCTTCCCGGAAGTGCAATCCGCAGAGCTCACGTTATGGAAAACGAAATCACTCGACATCGGATCACCTCCTTTCAGTTCGTTGAACACACCCAGATGATGGGGTGCATCGCCGCAAAAGACAAGATGACGCAACGGAATGCTCATGCCTCGCGCCAGGAAACCTGCGCTTACGGTGCTTTTGCGCAACAGATCGGGATTGCGGTCCACAGGCCGGTGGACGACAGTGCGGCTTCGGGGGGATGCGACATAGCGGGAGGTGGGAATGGATGCCGCCGACAGAGCCGCGCGGATCGTACGCAAGGTCGTCGAAACGCTGAAGCCGGGTTTCGCGGTCAGGCTGTGGACCGGCGAGCGGATCGGACCCGCCAGCGGTCCGGTGCTTGCCATCAACGACCAGGATATCGTCTGGCAACTGCTCCGCCGGCCGACCTTCTCGACGCTGGTGGAGATGTGGATTTCCAAGACGGTCGATATCGAAGACGGCACGCTGTTCGATTTCTATGCCCTGCCTTCACAAGGCAAGCTCAAGACGAGGCTCAAATCCCTCCCCAAGCTGGCAATCCTGCGCGACCTGCCAATGGTGCTGTTTTCGCGCAAGCAGATGACGGCGCGCAGCGATCTTTCCGGCCGCAAGCCTTTCGTCAGCGGATCGAACAGGGAGGCGATCCAGCACCATTACGACATTTCGAATGATTTCTACCGGCTCTTCCTCGACGAGCGCATGGTCTATAGCTGCGGCTATTTCCAGGATTTCGCCAATGGGATCGACCAGGCGCAGGTCGACAAGCTCGACCATATCTGCCGCAAGCTCAGGCTGAAGCCCGGCGAAAGGCTGCTCGACATCGGCTGCGGCTGGGGCGCGATGCTCATCCATGCGGCGAAACATTACGGCGTCGTCGGTCACGGCGTCTCGCTGTCGCAAGCCCAAACCGACCTTGCCCGCGAGCGCATCCGCGCCGAGGGGCTGGAGGGCCGCATCACCATCGAGCTGAAATCCTATGCCGAACTCTCCGGCGCTTTCGACAAGATCTCGTCGATCGGCATGTTCGAGCATCTGGGCCTTGCCAACCACGCGGCCTACTTCTCGGCCGTGCACCGTTTGCTGAAGCCCGGCGGGATCTATCTGCACCACGCCATCACCAGGCGCAGCAAGGGCGACATCAGGAAGACGCTGCGCAAGGGGCCGGAATACAAGGCGCTGATCAAATACATCTTCCCCGGCGGCGAGCTCGACACGATCGGCATGACGCTCGGCAATCTCGAGGCGCACGGCTTCCTCGTCTATGACGTGGAGAACCTGCGCGAGCATTATGCGCGAACCTGCCGGCTGTGGGCCGAGCGCCTGCATGCGCGCTTCGACGAGGCGGTCGCCGAGGTGGGCGAGCCCAAGGCGCGGCTGTGGCTGCTCTATCTCACGGGTTGCTCGATCACCTTCGAGCGTGGCTCGGCGCAGATCTTTCAGACCGTGGCCACCAAGCGCGCCCGCGGCCCGAGCGGTCTGCCGCCGACACGGGCGGATTTGTACCGGTAGACCCTGCCCGCTTCAGTCCATAAAGCGCACCGGCGCGCCGATCTCGATCTGCGCGGGCCGATCGATGGTGCAATAGACGCCGAGATTGTGGGCGTTGTGGCGCACTAGGTTGCGCAGGATGCCGGGGTCGGTGTCGAAGCCCTCCTGGGCGATGATGGTGAAGCCGCAGCGGCGGCAGGGTTCGGAGACGGTGAGCAGCAGGTCGCCGACCGCGAGCTTCCTGCCGATCCATTCCGTCTCCGGAAAGGCGCCTTCGACCGGTTCCATGTCGACGACGATGTTGGGCCGGAAGCGGCGCGGATCGGGCGTGCCCTCCGGGTGCAGCGCCTTCAGCCTGGCCAGCGAGGCGGTGGTGAGCAGATGGATCGGCGCCTTGGCATAGCGGGCCTCGGTCCGCGGGCCGGCATAGTCAGAGGCGGCGTTCTCCGCGCCGAACGGCCGGATCGAGGCGTCGAAGCCGAGGAAGGCCGATACCGCGCGGTCGCTTTCCGGATCGGGCGCCGGCAGCCAGCCGCCGCCGGGCAGGGCCACTTCCAGCCGCCGGTCTTCGGTCAACCGGGTGCGGATCAGCGGCACCTTGTGCCATTTGGTTTCGCGGTCGGGCCTGGCGATCTCGCCGTCGGACGCATCGACCAGTCCGAACAGCCGGTCGCCGTCGACGGTCTTCAGCCCGACGGAGATGGCATCAAGCCGCTCGCCGGCGAGCGAGCTCGCCGGATAGCGCCAGAGCTGGCTGACGGTACCGAGCTCGCCGGCCATCAGCTCTTCTTGTTCTGCCGGTTGGCGACGAGGTCGTCGACCACGGCCGGATCGGCCAGCGTCGAGGTGTCGCCGAGCGCGCCGAAATCGTCCTCGGCGATCTTGCGCAGGATGCGCCGCATGATCTTGCCCGACCGGGTTTTCGGCAGGCCCGGCGCGAACTGGATCTTGTCGGGCGTGGCGATGGCGCCGATCTCCTTGCGCACATGCGCGATCAGCTCCTTGCGCAAATCCTCGCTCGATTGGGTGCCGGCCATCAGGGTGACATAGCAGTAGATGCCCTGGCCCTTGATGTCATGCGGGTAGCCGACAACGGCGGCCTCCGACACCTGGTCGTGGCTGACCAGCGCCGATTCCACCTCGGCCGTTCCCATGCGGTGGCCGGAAACGTTGATGACGTCGTCGACGCGGCCGGTGATCCAGTAATAGCCGTCGGCGTCGCGGCGGCAGCCGTCGCCGGTGAAGTACTTGCCCTTGTAGGTCGAGAAATAGGTCTGCACGAAACGGTCGTGGTCGCCATAGACGGTGCGCATCTGGCCGGGCCAGGAATCGCTGATGCAGAGATTGCCGCCGGTGGCACCTTCCAGCACCTTGCCTTCGCCGTCGACCAGTTGCGGCTTGACGCCGAAGAAGGGCCGCGTGGCCGAACCCGCCTTGAGGTCGGTGGCGCCCGGCAGCGGCGTGATCATGATGCCGCCGGTCTCGGTCTGCCACCAGGTATCGACGATCGGCACCTTGGCGTTGCCGACGACGTTGAAATACCACTCCCAGGCCTCCGGGTTGATCGGCTCGCCGACCGTGCCCAGCACGCGCAGCGACTTGCGCGAGGTTTTCTTCACATGGGCGTCACCGGCGCCCATCAGCGCGCGCAGCGCCGTCGGCGCGGTGTAGAAGATGTTGACCTTGTGCTTGTCGATCACTTCCCAGAAACGCGACTGCGACGGATAGTTCGGCACGCCTTCGAACATCAGCGTCGTGGCGCCGTTGGCCAGAGGCCCGTAGACGATGTAGCTGTGGCCCGTCACCCAGCCGACATCGGCGGTGCACCAGTAGATGTCGCCGTCATGGTAGTCGAAGACATATTGGTGCGTCATCGAGACATAGACGAGATAGCCGCCGGTGGTGTGCAGCACGCCCTTCGGCTTGCCGGTCGAGCCGGAGGTGTAAAGGATGAACAGCGGGTCTTCCGCCTTCATTTTCTCGGGCTTGCAGTCCGCTTTAACAGTCGCGGCCTCCTCGTGATACCAGACGTCGCGCCCCGGCGCCCAACCGGTCTTGCCGCCGGTGCGGCGCACCACCACCACTTTCTCGACCTTGGTGCCGGCCCTGGCGGCGATCTCGATCGCCTTGTCGGTGTTGTCCTTGAGCGGGATCGGCTTGCCGCCGCGCAGGCCCTCGTCGGCGGTGATCACGATGGTCGATTTGCAGTCGTCGATGCGGCCGGCGAGCGCGTCCGGCGAGAAGCCGCCGAAGACCACCGAATGGATCGCGCCTAGCCGAGTGCAGGCAAGCATCGCATAGGCCGCTTCCGGGATCATCGGCATGTAGATGGTGACGCGGTCGCCCTTCTTGACGCCATGCTTCTTCAGCACATTCGCGAAGCGGCACACATGCGCATAGAGCTCATTATAGGTGATCTTGCGATCGTCGTAAGGGTTGTCGCCCTCCCAGATGATCGCGGTCTGGTCGCCGCGCTTCTTCAGGTGCCGATCGATGCAATTGTAGGAAACATTGGTCTGGCCGTCCTCGAACCACTTGATCGAGACCTTGCCGTCGAAGGAGGTGTTCTTGACCTTGGTGAAGGGCTTGAACCAGTCGATGCGCTTGCCATGCTTGCCCCAGAACTTGTCCGGGTTCTTCACGCTGTCGGCGTACCATTTGAGATAGGTGTCGTTGTCGATCAGCGCGTTCTTTTTCCACGCCGGCTGGACGCGGTGGACATGCACATCGGACATTTTTCAGCTTTCCTCCGGGATCGCTCCGCCGGCTTGAAGTGCCGGCGGCATCGCGGCGAAGCGGCCGCGAATTCGCGGCCATTATTAACAGTTCCGCCGTGACGGCAATATTAGACGTTGGATTCGCGCGGCGGGATGACGCAGGGCATTTCGACCAGCTATTAGCACTCTCGCGAATCGGCTGCTAACCTCCTGTTTTAACGACAAAAATTTTGGAGAATCTCTCAAAAATCCATAGACAGTTAAGCAACCGTGCGCACAATTCAGCGTTGGGAGGAAGGAGAATCAACCAAGGGAACGCAATGCACGACAATTCCGAAATGGATCTGATGCTCAGGGGATATGGGCTGACCACGGCTAAGATCCTTTATCACTACCCCGATCACCCGCATTTGCTGCAAAGCTATGTCTGGCAGGACTATGACATAGCGCCGGAATTCCCTGTGCTGATCCGCTTCATCGAATTCTGGAAGACCAAGCTTGACGGCCCGCTGCATTCGGTGACCTACACGCACCAGAAGCTGATCGCGCCGAACGAGTGGCGGAAGGTGGACGGGGAGTTTCGATTGCACTGAACGGCCTCGCCGCCATCCAGTGCAATCAGACGGCCGGCGGGTTGAGCCGGGCAAAGCCCTCTTGGCGCCGATAGGGGAAATAGGGATACGGCGCGGTCACCACGCTTGCCTCATCCAGCCTCTTCATCTGCTCCGGCGTCAGCGTCCAGCCAACGGCGCCGAGGTTCTGCCGCAACTGCTCCTCGTTGCGCGCGCCGATGATGACCGACGACACGGTCGGGCGCCGCAAGAGCCAGTTGATGGCGATCTGCGGCACGGTCTTGCCGGTCTCGGCGGCGACCGCTTCCAGCGCATCGACCACCTTGAAGAGATGCTCGTCCTCGACCGGCGGGCCGAAAGCGGCGGTGTCGTGCAGCCGGCTCTTTTCCGGCAAGGACTGGCCGCGGCGAATCTTGCCGGTGAGCCGGCCCCAGCCGAGCGGGCTCCACACCAGCGCACCGACGCCCTGGTCGAGACCGAGCGGCATCAGCTCCCATTCATAGTCGCGCCCGACCAGCGAGTAATAGACCTGATGCGCGACATAGCGCGGGTAGCCGTGCCTGTCGGCTAGGCCGAGCGACTTCATCACCTGCCAGCCGGAGAAATTGGAGACGCCGACATAGCGCAGCTTGCTGGAGCGCACGAGGTCATCCAGCGCTGACAGAACCTCCTGGACCGGCGTCGATGCATCGAAGGCATGAAGCTGCAGCAGGTCGATATAGTCCGTACCGAGGCGCTTCAGCGCCGCATCGACGGAGCGGATCAGGCGCGACCGCGACGAGCCCCAGTCGTCTGGGCCGTCGCCCATCGGCAGGGATGTCTTGGTCGAGATCAGCACTGCGTCGCGGCGGCCCTTGATCGCCTCGCCAAGCACCTCCTCCGACGCGCCATTGGAATAGACATCGGCCGTGTCGAAGAGGTTGACGCCTGCCTCCAAGCAGATGTCGACCAGCCGGCGCGCCTCCTTCGCGTCGCTGTTGCCCCAATGGCCGAAGAGAGGGCCGGAGCCACCAAAAGTTCCGGCGCCGAAGGAAAGGGCCGGCACTTTCAGGCCGGAGGCGCCGAGAGGTCGATAATCCATCTTTTTTCTCCTGATTGGATGTCGAAAGGATCAGCGCTCAGCACTGCGCGGTGACCGGTTTGCCGATCGCGCGGCCGCGTTCGAGGCGCAGCGCCATGAGCACGACGCCGAGCGCGGCGAGCGGCACGAGGCCGGCGACGAGGGGGACGGCGCCGAGACCGGGACCGTGGTCGATGACGAAGCCGCCAAGCCAGGCGCCGATGGCGTTGCCGAGATTGAAGGCGGCGATGTTGAAGGAGGATGCCAGGCCCTGGCCGGCGCCCTTGGCCTTCTCCAGCACCCACATCTGCAGCGGCGCGACGGTGGCGAAGGCGGCAGCACCCAGCAAGCCGACGGCGACGACCGCCGCGATCGGCTGGTGGATCGCGGCGGTCATGACGAACAGCACCGCCGACAGCGCGACCAGCGTGCCGACGACCGTCGGCACCAGATGCCGGTCGGCGAGGCGTCCGCCGAGCAGATTGCCCGCCACCAGCCCGCCGCCGAAGACAAGCAGGATCGGCGACACGGCTCCCTCCGAAAAACCGGTGACGCGGGTGAGGATCGGCGCCAGATAGGTGAAGGCGGCGAAGACGCCGACCCAGCTCAGCACAGTGGTCAGAAGGCCAAGCAGCACCGGCCGGCGGCCGAGCACGGCAAGCGTGCCTTCGGAGCTCTCCTCAACGTCCGTCGCGGTGGGCTCGTCGCGCGGCACCAGCAGCGCGATCACGGCAATGGCGACGACGCCGACCAGCGTGACGGCGAGGAAGGTGGAGCGCCAGCCATAGGCCTGGCCGAGCCAGGTGCCGAAGGGCACGCCGAGGATGTTGGCGACGGTGAGGCCGGTGAACATCAGCGCGATGGCCGAGGCCTTCCGGTTGGGCGCGACAAGGCTGGTGGCGACGACGGAGCCGACGCCGAAGAAGGAAGCATGGGCGAAGGCGGTGAGCACGCGTGCCGCCATCAGCGTCCAGTAGTCGGGCGCCAGCGCGCAGGCGAGGTTGCCGACGGTGAAGACCACCATCAGGGCAAGCAGCAGGGTCTTGCGCGGCAGACGCCCGGTCAGCGCGCCAAGCAGCGGCGCGCCGACGACGACGCCCAGCGCGTAGCCGGAAATTAGCAGGCCCGCCGCCGAGATCGAGACGCCGAGATCGGCGCTGACGTCGAGCAGCAGCCCCATGATGACGAATTCGGTGACGCCGATGCCGAAGGCGCCGGCGGTGAGGGCATAAAGAGCGAGAGGCATGGCTGCGGTCCGGTTGATCAGGAACGGGACGCCAATCCCGCGCCCCGGATCTTTGCTGGCGCATGATCTTTCCCGAAAACCGGTTTCCACTTTCCGGGATCATGCACGGAGAAGATCGTGATCCGCCAAGCTGTGAACCAGCCTTGCATCAGGCACATTTTCTGTGAAATAGATTCACGAATGGCAAGAGCCGACATCAACCGTTCCGGCGAAATCGAAGTGTTTGTTCGCGTCGTCGAGGCGGGCAGCTTCTCGGCCGCTGCGCGGGCATTGCGGATGACGCCATCGGCGGTGAGCAAGCTGATCGCGCGGCTCGAGGCGCGACTTGGCGCGCGGCTGATAAGCCGCTCGACACGCCGGCTGCAGCTGACGCCCGAGGGAAGCGCCTTTTACGATAGTGGCCTACGCATCCTTGCCGATCTCGACGCGGCCGAACGGGAAGCGGCGGCGGGCGCGGCGCCGCGCGGCAGACTGAGGGTCAACTCCTATGTGCCGTTCGGCCAGCACCGGCTGATGCCGCTGTTGCCGCGCTTCCTCGAACGCTACCCGGAAATCTCGGTCGAGGCAGTGCTGACCGACAGCGTCATCGACCTGATGGAGGAGCGCGCCGACGTCGCCATCCGCGCCGGCCCGCTCAGCGAGTCGCGTTTGGTGGCGCGCAAGCTCGGCCAGAGCCGGATGGTTGTCGTCGCGGCGCCCGCTTACCTCGAATCGCGCGGCAAGCCGCGGACGCCGGCCGATCTGGCCCGCCACAACCTGCTCGCCTTCGGCTTCGTGCGGCATATCGACGGTCTGCCGTTCGTGGACGCGAAAGGCGTGCCCCTCATGGTTCCGATCGCCGGCAATTCGACGGTCAGCGACGGCGAGGCGATGCGGCTGACGACGCTGGCCGGCGCGGGTATTGCGCGGCTGGCGCGCTGGCATGTCGAGCCCGATATCGCCGCTGGGCGGCTCGTGCCGCTGTTGGAGGAGTTCAACCCCGGCGACGTGGAGCTGACGCATGCCGTCTATGTCGGCCAGGGCAAGCATCTGCCGGCCCGGGTGCGCGCCTTTCTCGATTTTCTCGCCGAGACAGTGCGCATCTGAAATGGAAAAGCCGCGCGTCCATCGGACACGCGGCTCCCGAAATCGACTTACCCGGAAGATGGACTATGCCTTCGGCACGAATGGCGCCGGACGCCGGCCGGCGCCTTGCCGCTCCAGCATCCAGCCGGGATATTCGGCAGGCAGCGCGCTCACCTCATCCAGCCTGGCGAGGTCGTCGGTGTCGAGCTTCAAGCCCGTCGCTGCGAGGTTCTGCTCGAGCTGGTCCATGCGGCTAGCGCCGATGATGACGCTCATCACGAAAGGTTTTGCCAGAACATAGCCCAGCGCCACCGTGGCGACGCTGACGTCGTGCTTCTTCGCGACCTCGCGCATGACGGCAACCGCCGCCCAGGCGCGGTCCTCATTGACCGGCGGGAAGTTGAAGGAAGCGCGGCGGCCCTCGCCATTGCCCGGCGCGCCGGGGCCGTATTTGCCAGAGAGCAGCCCGCCGGCCATTGGCGACCAGACCATCAGGCCGAGCTTCTCTTCATTGATCAGCGGCACGATCTCGCGCTCGAGGTCGCGGCCGGCGATAGAGTAGTAGGATTGGATCGTCTCGAAGCGGGCAAAGCCCTTGCGCTCGGCGATGCCCAGCGCCTTGGCGATGCGCCAGGCCTGCCAGTTGGAGACGCCGACGTATCGCACCTTGCCGCTGGCGACGAGATCGTCGAGCGCGCGCAGCGTCTCGTCGATCGGCGTCACCGTGTCGGTGCCGTGCAGCTGATAGAGATCGATATGATCGAGCTGAAGCCGCTCCAGGCTGCCATCGACCGAATCCATGATGTGACCGCGCGAGGAGCCGCGTTCGTTAGGTCCGTTGCCCATGGCGCCATGCACCTTGGTGGCGATGATGACGTCGGAACGTTTCACGCCGAGATCCTTGAGCGACTGTCCCAGCAATTGCTCGGACTGGCCGAAGGAATAGACGTCGGCCGTGTCGAAGAAATTGACCCCGGCCGCGATCGAGCGGGCGACGATCTCGTTGACGCCCTTCTGGTCGAGGCTGGCGATCAGGCCCCATTGGGCATTCTCGCCCGCGGCGCCGAAAGTCATGGTGCCGAGACAGAGTTCGGAGACGAACAGGCCGGTGTTGCCAAGCTGGTTGTAGCGCATGGTGGGATTCCCCGAGAAAGTGATTGATGACGACAGGCAAATAGGAACGGCCCGTTTCGTTTCAAGTGCTGGCGCCGGTGTTATCGTTCGATTGGCCGGTCGGTAACGAGATCGTTACGAGCGGTCGAGGCGCTTAGCGGCTTCCGAAGATCGCCGATCCCACCCTCACGCTGGTCGCCCCGAAGGCGATGGCCGTCTCGTAGTCGCCGGACATGCCCATCGAGAGCTTTGCGACGCCGGCCTCGCGGGCGAGCTTGTCCAGCAGCGCGAAATGCGGGCCGGGATTCTCATCGGCCGGCGGGATGCACATCAGGCCTTCGATGGCGAGGCCGTGCACGTCGCGGCAACGGTTGACGAAGGCGGCCGCCTCGCGCGGCTCGATGCCGGCCTTCTGCGGTTCGGAGCCGGTGTTGACCTGGACATAGAGTTTTGGCGCCCGGCCCTGCCGGGCCATTTCTTTTGAAAGCTCAGCGGCGATCTTCTCGCGGTCGACGGTCTCGATGACATCGAAGAGCGCGACGGCTTCCTTCGCTTTGTTGGACTGCAGCGGGCCGATCAGATGCAGCTCGATATCAGGAAACGCCTGCCTCAGCGCCGGCCATTTGCCCTGGGCTTCCTGCACGCGGTTCTCGCCGAAAATGCGCTGGCCGGCCTCGATCACAGGGCGGATATCCTCGGCCGCGAAGGTCTTCGAGACCGCCACCAGCGTGACGGCGCCGGGCACGCGCTTAGCTTCGCGCTCGGCGCTTGCGATCTTCGCCTTGACCGCGTGAAGCTGCTCTACGGCGTTCGTCATGCCACTATCCTGCCCTAGTTTTCATGCCGGGCGCGGCTCGCCACAGTTGACGGGTCCGGCAATCCATGGTGAACACCGCGACGACATTCCCCGGCCGCTCGCCGTGTCTGGCGCCCTGTGCCTGCTTTTAAGTGAAAAACATCCGATGGCAACCGAACGTTACAATCCGCGCACCTCAGAACCCAAATGGCAGAAGGCCTGGGCCGAAAAGAAGCTGTTCGAGGCCCGCAACGACGACCCGAAGCCGAAATACTACGTGCTCGAGATGTTCCCCTATCCATCGGGCAAGATCCATATCGGCCACACCCGCAACTACACGATGGGCGACGTGGTGGCGCGCTACAAGCGCGCCAAGGGCTTCAACGTGCTGCATCCGATGGGCTGGGACGCGTTCGGCATGCCGGCCGAAAACGCCGCCATGCAAAACAAGGTCCATCCCAAGGACTGGACCTACGAAAACATCGCGGTCATGCGCGAGCAGCTCAAGATGATGGGCCTGTCGCTCGACTGGGCGCGCGAGTTCGCGACCTGCGACGTCGACTACTATCACCGCCAGCAGATGCTGTTCCTCGACTTCGTCGAGAAGGGGCTGGTGACGCGCAAATCCTCCAAGGTCAACTGGGACCCGGAGGACATGACGGTGCTTGCTAACGAGCAGGTCATCGACGGCCGCGGCTGGCGTTCGGGCGCGCTGGTCGAGCAGCGCGAGCTGACGCAGTGGTTCTTCAAGATCACCGACTTCGCACAGGACCTCCTGGACTCGCTCAACCTGCTCGAGGAGTGGCCGGAAAAGGTCAAGCTGATGCAGCACAACTGGATCGGCCGCTCGGAAGGCCTGCTGATCCGCTGGCCGCTCGCAAAGCCGGTTGGCGATGCCCATGAGCTGGAAGTCTACACAACAAGGCCCGATACCATCTTCGGCGCCTCCTTCATGGCGGTCGCCGCCGACCATCCGCTGGCGCGAAAAGCCGCCGAGGAGAATGTCGAGCTGGCGAAGTTCATCGAGGAGGTCCGCCATATGGGCACCTCGGTGGCGGCGCTGGAGACGGCCGAGAAGAAGGGCTTCGACACCGGCATCCGCGTCGTTCATCCCTTCGACGAGAACTGGACGCTGCCGGTCTATGTCGCCAATTTCGTGCTGATGGAATACGGCACCGGCGCCATTTTCGGCTGCCCGTCGGGCGACCAGCGCGACCTCGATTTCGTTAATAAATACGGCCTGCCGGTGATCCCGGTGGTGATGCCGGAGGACGCCGACGCGAAGACCTTCCAGATCATCGAGGAGGCCTATGTCGACGACGGCGTGATGATCAATTCGCGCTTCCTCGACGGCATGAAGCCCGAAAAGGCTTTCGATGAAGTGGCGAAGCTGCTCGAAGCAAAGACGATCGGCGGCCGGCCGATGGCGGAGCGCAAGGTGAATTTCCGCCTGCGCGACTGGGGCATCTCGCGCCAGCGCTACTGGGGCTGCCCGATCCCGATGATCCATTGCGAGGCCTGCGGCGTCGTGCCGGTGCCGAAGGCCGACCTGCCGGTGAGGCTGCCCGACGACATCGAGTTCGACCGCCCGGGCAACCCGCTCGACCGTCATCCGACCTGGCGGCATGTGAAATGCCCGCAATGCGGCCGCGATGCGCGGCGCGAGACCGACACGATGGACACCTTCGTCGATTCGTCCTGGTATTTCGCGCGCTTCACCGCGCCCTGGGCCAACGAGCCGACCGAGCCGAAAGCGGCCGACGAATGGCTGGCGGTCGACCAGTATATCGGCGGCATCGAGCACGCGATCCTGCATCTGCTCTATTCGCGCTTCTTCACCCGCGCCATGCGCGAGACCGGTCACCTCAATCTGGCCGAGCCGTTCAAGGGCCTGTTCACGCAAGGCATGGTGGTGCACGAGACCTATCGTGTCGGCGGCCCGTCCAACAACGGGCGTTGGCTGTCGCCGAGCGAGGTCAGGATCGAGGACATCGGCGGCAAGCGACGCGCCGTCGAGATCGCGACCGGCGAGGAGGCGACGATCGGCGCGCTTGAGAAGATGTCGAAGTCGAAGAAGAACACGGTGAGCCCGGAAGAGATCACCGACGGCTACGGCGCCGACACGGCACGCTGGTTCATGCTGTCGGATTCCCCGCCGGAGCGCGACGTCGAATGGACCGACGAGGGTGCGGCCGGCGCGCATCGTTTCGTGCAGCGCATCTGGCGCCTGGTGCAGATCGCGGTCGATGAGCTGCCCGGCGTGAAACCCGCGGCGACGAAGGATGGCGAGGCGGGCGCTGTTTCCAAGGCCGCGCACAAGATCCTGAAGGCGGTCGGCGAGGACATCGAGAAGCTCGGCTTCAACCGCGCGATCGCCCGCATTTACGAGCTCGCAAATGTGCTGGCGACGCCGCTCAACGATGTCTCCGAAGGCAAGGCCGACGCCGCGCTGAAGGGCGCCTGCCGCGAGGCGGTGGAGATCCTGGTGCACATCATCGCGCCGGTCATGCCGCATCTGGCGGAGGAATGCTGGGAGGCGCTGGGCGGCACGGAGATGATCGCCGAACGGCCGTGGCCGGTCTACGATCCGGTGCTGGTCGTCGACAACGAGATCGTGCTGCCGGTGCAGGTCAACGGCAAGAAGCGCGGGGATTTGACAATTGCCCGCGACGCGGATCAAGGTGCCGTCGAAAAAGCGGTGCTGGCTCTCGACTTCGTGCAAAAAGCACTGGAAGGTAAGGCTCCGCGCAAGGTGATCATCGTCCCGCAGAGGATCGTCAATGTCGTTGCCTGATCCGGTGAAGTCAGAAGCGTCCCGCCTGCGCGGCCGACTGGCGGTCTGCGGCATGGCCGCCGCGCTGGCGCTGGTTTCGGCCTGCACGGTCAGGCCGCTCTATTCCAGCCAGCCGCTGTCGCCCGGATCGCAGCTCAGCGCATCCGCCGAGCTCGCCTCGATCGCGATCAAGCCGGTCAACACCCGCTACGCGCAGCAGGTGCGCAACAATCTGATCTTCGCCTTCGGGCAAGGCTCGGGCGAGCCGGCCTCGCCGGCCTACACGCTCGATCTCGGCGTCACCGAGCTCGTCGAATCGGCGGCCATCGTGCAGGTGCAGACCCAGGAAGACGAGCCGACGGCCGGCACGGTCACGCTGACCGCCAACTATGTGCTCCGGGACACCGCGACCAACGCGGTGATTGCCGTCGGCAAGCGCTCGGTCCCCTCGTCCTTCGACCGGCCGCGCCAGGAGTTCGCTGCCTATCGGGCACAGATCGACGCCGAGAACCGCGCCGCGCGCGAACTGGCCGACCTTTTGCGGCTTTCCATCGCGCAGGATCTCGCCAAGCATGGCAAGAAGGCCTGAGGCGTGCCGATATTCAGGTGAGGCCGGCCTGCGAACGATGGTTTCCTCCGCTTCCGGTGCTCACGTACTTCAAGTACGCTCCGCTCCGATTCTCGGAAACCACCGCTCTCGGCTCGGCCTGACCTGAATCTCGGCACGCCTCGCGCAGAGCTTCCATCCACAGAAAAAGGCCGGTCACCCGGCCTTTTTGTTCTCTGACGAGAGGCAGCCTCAGCCGATCTTCTGGCCGGTCTTGGCCCAGTCGGCGAGGAAGGCGGCGAGGCCCTTGTCGGTCAGCGGGTGGTTGACCAGCGCTTTCAACGTCGCCGGCGGCGCGGTGACGATATCGGCGCCAATCAGCGCGGCCTGCTTGACGTGGTTCACCGTGCGCACCGAAGCGGTCAGGATCTCGGTCTTGAAATCGTAATTGTCGTAGATGGTGCGGATTTCCGAGATCAGCTCCATGCCGTCCGAGCCGGTGTCGTCGATGCGGCCGACGAAGGGCGAGATGAAGGAGGCACCGGCCTTGGCGGCAAGCAGCGCCTGGTTGGCCGAGAAGCAGAGCGTGACGTTGACCATGCGGTTCATCTCGGTGCGGATCGTCTTGCAGGCCTTGAGGCCGTCCAGCGTCAGCGGCACCTTGATGGCCACATTCGGCGCGATCTTGGCCAGCACCTCGGCCTCGGCCATCATGTCCTTGTATTCGGTCGCCACGACCTCGGCCGAGACCGGGCCTTCGACTATGTCGCAGATCTGCTTGGTGACTTCGGAGATCTTGCCGCCAGATTTCAGGATCAGCGACGGGTTGGTGGTGACACCATCGAGCAGCCCCAGCTCGTGCAGCTCCTTAATTTCCTTGATGTCAGCGGTATCGACAAAAAACTTCATGGCTGTCTCCTTGGGGTCGCCCGGCGTCGGCCAGGCACATGCGAGGGTCCCCTTTGATCTAGAGCAAAGTCGGGGCAAGGTCACGCCCGATGATCGAAGATTCGCCCTTTGTCGCGGCCGCGCCCGTCCTGGTGCCGATGCCCGCCGAACGGCCCTACACCTATGCCGTGCCGCCCGGCATGCGCGTGGTGCCGGGTTCGATCGTGCGCGTGCCGCTCGGGCCGCGCCAGGTGGCCGGCATCGTCTGGGACGGCGCGGTCGAGGCGGTCGATGCGAAGAAATTGCGGCCGATCGAGGAGGTGTTCGACTGTCCGCCGATCGACAAGGCGATGCGCCGCTTCGTCGACTGGATCGCGCAATACACGCTGTCGGCGCCCGGCATGGTCGCGCGGATGCTGCTCCGAGCCCCCGAGGCGTTCGACCCCGAGCCGTGGATCGAAGGGCTTCAGCGTACACTTGCCGAACCCGACCGGCTGACCGATGCGCGGCGGCGGGTGCTCGAAACCGCGGAGGGCGGCCTGGCCTGGACGCGCTCGGGCCTGGCGCATGCGGCGGGCGTCTCCTCGACCGTGATCGACGGATTGCGGGCACAGGGCGTGTTCGAGACGGTGATGATCCCGCCGCGGCCGGTGGTGGCGGCGCCAGACCCCTCTCGCGCCGTGCCGGAATTGATGCCGGACCAGAAAGCGGCGGCGCAGAAGCTGCGCGCCGCCGTCGCCGCCGATGCCTTCAACGTCACGCTGCTCGACGGCGTCACCGGCTCCGGCAAGACGGAAGTTTATTTCGAGGCGGTGGCGGCGGCGCTCGACAAGGGCAGGCAGGTGCTGATCCTGTTGCCGGAAATCGCGCTGACCCATGCCTTCCTCGAACGCTTCCAGGACCGCTTCGGCGCAAAGCCGGCGGAGTGGCATTCCGACCTGCCGCCCCGGATGCGCGAGCGCGTCTGGCGGCAGGTGGCCGAGGGCGGCGTGCGCGTCGTCGCCGGCGCGCGCTCGGCGTTGTTCCTGCCGTTCAAGGAACTCGGCCTGATCGTCGTCGACGAGGAACACGACCCGGCCTACAAGCAGGAAGACCGCGTCTTCTACAATGCGCGCGACATGGCGGTGGTGCGGGGCCATATCGGCGGCTTCCCGGTCGTGCTCGCCTCGGCGACGCCCTCGGTGGAAAGCCGGGTCAATGCCGGCCAGGGCCGCTACCACAGGGCCGTGCTGTCCTCGCGTTTCGCGGAAGCCGCTCTGCCTGACCTGAAGTCGATCGACATGCGGCGTTCGCCGCCGGCGCGCGGCGGCTTCCTGTCGCCGGTGCTTCTGGAACAGATGCAGCGCACGCTGGAGAAAAAAGAGCAGTCGCTGCTCTTCCTCAACCGGCGCGGCTATGCGCCGCTGACGCTCTGCCGCGTCTGCGGCCACCGCTTCGGCTGTCCGGTCTGTTCGGCCTGGCTGGTCGAGCATCGCTTTCGCGGCCAGCTCGTCTGCCATCATTGTGGCCATAATGAGCAGCGGCCCGAGGCCTGCCCAGAATGCGGCACGCTCGACCATCTGGTGGCCTGCGGCCCAGGCGTCGAGCGCATCGCCGAGGAAGTGGTGGCGCATTTCCCCGATGCGCGCACCATCGTGCTGTCGTCCGACCTTCTGGGCGGCGTGCGCCGGCTCAGGCTCGAGCTGGAGGCCGTCGCCAATGGCGAGGCCGATATCGTCATCGGCACCCAGCTCGTCGCCAAGGGCCACAATTTCCCCGGCATGACGCTGGTCGGCGTGGTCGATGCGGACCTTGGGCTGGCCAATGGCGATCCGCGCGCCGCCGAGCGCACGTTCCAGCTGCTTAGCCAGGTGACGGGCCGCGCCGGCCGCACCGGCAAGAAGAGCCTCGGCCTTTTGCAGACCTACCAGCCGGACCATCCGGTAATGCGGGCGATCGTCTCGGGTGATTCGGAAGCCTTTTATGAACGCGAGATCGCCGAGCGCGAGCGGGCGGCGCTGCCACCGTTCGGCCGGCTCGCCGGCATCATCGTGAGTGCCGCGACGCGAGGCGAGGCCGAGAGCCATGCGCGAGGGCTAAGGCGAGCGGCGCCGCAGGCTTCCGACCTCTTCGTGCTCGGGCCGGCCGAGGCGCCGCTGTCGCTGATCGGCGGGCGTCACCGCTTCCGCCTGCTGATCCAGGGCGAGCGGCGCGCCGACATGCAGGGCTTTATTCGGGCCATGCTGGCGAACGGGCCGAAGCTGCGCGGCTCGGTCAGGGTGCAGGTCGACATCGACCCGCAGAGTTTTTTGTGAGTTCGCGGAATTACTCCCTCAGCCATTTTTGGTGAAGGGGTTCAGGTGAGGTACATCGAGAATCGCAAAATGACGGACATTAGCCGTCAACACGCCTATCTCGACGAGATCGGGCGGATGTGTCGCACCGACCGGGTAGATGGCGTCATCATGGGCTGCACCGAGATCACCATGCTGATCGGCCAGGGCGATTTCGACATTCCGGTGTTCGACACGACGCGCATTCACGCCGAGGCCGCGGTCGATTTCGCGCTCGCCTGATTGCGCCACTTCTAATGTGGCCGCCATCCTCTGGCGCGGTTTCATTCCCTCGCTAGAATGCCCGTGTTTCAGAGCAAGAAATATGAGGGGGATTTATGGACTTCGCGTTTCCGTGGCCGGCGAGCCAGGGCGAATGGCTGGCCTGGTCGAGCGCCGTCGTGACTCTGGCCCTCGGCCTGTTCCTGTTCCTGGCGCCGGGACTTGCGTTTCGCGTGCTGCGCCTGCAGCCAAAGCCGGAGAAGGCGGCGGCGATCGCCGAGGGACGCGGCCGCATGTCGGGCTTCTATCTCGGCGTCAGCCTGTGCTGCATCCTTCTGGCGCAGCCGCTGCTCTACATGGCGCTGGGCTTTTCCTGGCTGTTCACCGCCTTCGGCCGGCTTTTGTCGATGATGTCGGACCGTGCCAACACCCCTTTCAACTGGGTTTCGATCGTGGTTGAATTGGCATTGGCGGCACTGCCGCTGGCCTTTGCCTTCGGCTTTGTGCCGTGAATTCGGCGCTTGAGCTTGGCCTTCGCCGCCTGATGCGACAAAAGTGCCTGAAAACCATGCCGGACGATGCATTGCGGTCTTAAAAAGCCTGTGCTAGACGGCAATCGACTTTCGACCGGGGATAGCGGAAGCCGCACCTCCGAGCTTGGAAAAATCGCAGTAAGGTCAAAGATTTAGCCAGAGTTTTCGCTCGCGCCAACAATCTGCGGCCTGTCAGACAAGAGAAAAGACGGTCCGTGGCCCAATCGTCATCGCCAATCTCAGCTGTCGCAGAACGTTATGCCGGCTCGCTGTTCGAGCTCGCGCTGCAGGACAATTCGGTCGCCAAGGTCGAGGCCGACCTCGCCGGCTTCGAGGCGTTGCTCAATAGCAGCGAGGATCTTACGCGGCTGATCAACAGCCCGGTGTTTTCCAGCGAGGACCAGGCCAAGGCCATCGCCGCCATCGTCGACAAGGCCAAGATCACCGGCCTGGTCGGCAATTTCCTGCGCGTCGTCGCCAAGAACCGCCGCCTGTTCGCGGTGCCCGGCATGATCAAGGCGTTCCGTCAGATCGCCGCCGACCATCGCGGCGAGGCATCCGCCGAGGTCACTTCGGCGCATGCGCTGACGGATGCGCAGCAGACTGAACTCAAGGCGACGCTGAAGAGCATCGCCGGCAAGGATGTGGCCATCGCCATGACTGTCGATCCGTCGCTGCTCGGCGGCCTGATCGTCAAGATGGGCTCGCGCCAGATCGATACGTCGCTCAAAACCAAACTCAATTCGCTCAAGCTTGCACTGAAAGAGGTCGGCTGATGGACATCCGCGCCGCGGAAATTTCCGCAATTCTGAAAGACCAGATCAAGAATTTCGGCAAGGAGGCCGAGGTCTCCGAAGTCGGCCAGGTTCTGTCCGTCGGTGACGGCATCGCCCGCGTCTACGGCTTGGACAATGTCCAGGCCGGCGAGATGGTCGAGTTCCCGGGCGGCATCCGCGGCATGGCGCTGAATCTCGAAGCCGACAATGTCGGCGTCGTCATCTTCGGCAACGACCGCGACATCAAGGAAGGCGACACCGTCAAGCGCACCGGCGCCATCGTCGACGTTCCGGTCGGCCCGGGCCTGCTCGGCCGCGTCGTCGACGCGCTCGGCAACCCGATCGACGGCAAGGGCCCGATCAAGGCCACCGAACGCCGCCGCGTCGACGTCAAGGCGCCCGGCATCATTCCGCGCAAGTCGGTGCATGAGCCGATGTCGACGGGCCTCAAGGCCATCGACGCGCTGATCCCGGTCGGCCGCGGTCAGCGCGAGCTGGTCATCGGCGACCGCCAGACCGGCAAGACCGCCATCATCCTCGACACGATGCTGAACCAGAAGTCGGTGCACGACAACGGTCCGGAGAAGGAGAAGCTCTACTGCGTCTACGTCGCCGTCGGCCAGAAGCGCTCGACCGTCGCGCAGTTCGTGAAGGTGCTGGAAGAGCGCGGCGCGCTCGACTACTCCATCATCATCGCCGCCACCGCGTCCGATCCGGCGCCGATGCAGTTCCTGGCGCCGTTCGCCGGCTGCACCATGGGCGAGTATTTCCGCGACAACGGCATGCATGCCCTCATCAGCTATGACGACCTGTCAAAGCAGGCCGTCGCCTATCGCCAGATGTCGCTCCTGCTGCGCCGCCCGCCGGGTCGCGAAGCCTATCCGGGCGACGTCTTCTACCTGCATTCGCGCCTGCTCGAGCGCGCCGCCAAGCTCAATGACGACAACGGCGCCGGCTCGCTGACCGCGCTGCCGGTCATCGAGACGCAGGCCAACGACGTGTCGGCCTACATCCCGACCAATGTGATCTCGATCACCGACGGCCAGATCTTCCTCGAGACCAACCTGTTCTTCCAGGGTATCCGCCCGGCGGTGAATGTCGGCCTGTCGGTGTCGCGCGTCGGCTCGTCGGCGCAGATCAAGGCGATGAAGCAGGTTGCGGGCTCGATCAAGGGCGAGCTCGCGCAGTATCGCGAAATGGCGGCCTTCGCACAGTTCGGCTCGGATCTCGACGCCGCCACGCAGCGCCTGCTGAACCGCGGTTCGCGCCTGACGGAGCTCCTCAAGCAGCCGCAGTTCTCGCCGCTCAAGACCGAAGAGCAGGTCGCGGTGATCTTCGCCGGCGTCAACGGCTACCTCGACAAGCTGGCCCTCAACCAGGTCGGTAAGTTCGAGCAGGGCCTGCTCAGCCACATGCGCTCGGCCGGCAAAGACGTGCTCGACGGCATCCGCGAGGAGAAGGCGCTGTCGGACGATTTGCGCGCCAAGCTCAAGGCCGAGATCGACGCCTTCGCCAAGACCTTCGCCTGAACGAAGCTGGACGGGATCAGGTTTGAAGCATGGCTTCGTTAAAAGACCTTCGTAACCGTATCGCCTCGGTCAAGGCGACGCAGAAGATCACCAAGGCGATGCAGATGGTCGCCGCGGCGAAGCTGCGTCGCGCGCAGGAAGCGGCGGAAGCAGCCAGACCCTATTCCGAGCGCATGGGCGCGGTTCTGGCCAACATCACCCAGGCGATCGGCGGCGGCGGCGATGCCCCGGCGCTGATGACGGGCACCGGCCGCGACGACGTGCATCTGCTTATCGTCTGCACCGCCGAGCGCGGCCTGTGCGGCGGCTTCAACTCGCAGATCGCGCGCCTCGCCCGCGACCACATCCGCAGGCTGCTCGCCGATGGCAAGCAGGTGAAGATCATCTGCGTCGGCAAGAAGGGTTACGATATCCTGCGCCGCGAGTACGGCTCGCTGATCCTCGAGCGCGTCGACCTGCGCGAAGTCAAGACGCTCGGCTTCGTCAATGCCGACGCGATCGCGCGCAAGGTCATCCACCTCTTCAACGAGGGCGGCTTCGATATCTGCACGCTGTTCTATTCGCAGTTCAAGTCGGTGATCAGCCAGATCCCGACGGCGCAGCAGATCATCCCGGCGGCGCAGGCTTCGGCCACGGCCGATGCCGGCAGCGGCGGGGCCGTCTACGAATACGAGCCCGAGCCGGGCGAGATCCTCTCCGACCTCATCCCGCGCAACATCGCCGTGCAGATCTTCCGCGCGCTGTTGGAAAACGCGGCGGGCGAGATGGGCGCCAAGATGAGCGCGATGGACAATGCCACGCGCAACGCCGGCGACATGATCAACAGGCTGTCGATCACCTACAACCGCCAGCGGCAGGCGCAGATCACCAAGGAACTGATCGAAATCATTTCGGGCGCCGAGGCGCTCTAGACACGCGCGGGCGGGGTCCGGGACCTCGCCGGCAGCGTGAACAACGGATAGACGAAAAGGGCAAAGACGATGGCGAAAGCAGCTACCCCGAAGACCGCGGCCAAGGAGGCATCGGCCCCGAAGGCGGCAAAGGCCCCGGCAGCAGCCGCGAAGGCCGCCGCTCCGGCGAAGAAGGCGGCCGCTCCGGCCCAGACCGCGGCTTCCGCGGCCAGCGTTGCGGCCAAGCGTGTCGGCGCCGCCGGCAAGGTCCGCCAGGTCATCGGCGCCGTCGTCGACGTGCAGTTCGAAGATCACCTGCCGGCCATTCTGAACGCGCTGGAAACCAACAATGTCGGCAACCGCCTGGTGCTCGAGGTCGCCCAGCATCTCGGCGAGAACACCGTGCGCTGCATCGCCATGGACTCGACCGAAGGCCTGGTCCGCGGCCAGGACGTTTATGACACCGGCGGGCCGATCTCGGTTCCGGTTGGCCCGGGCATGCTCGGCCGTATCATCAACGTCATCGGCGAGCCGGTCGACGAGGCCGGCCCGGTCGACGCCGTCGAGCTGCGTGCCATCCACCAGCCGGCTCCGGCCTATGTCGACCAGTCGACGGAAGCGCAGATCCTGGTTACCGGCATCAAGGTTCTCGACCTCCTCGCGCCTTATGCCCGCGGCGGCAAGATCGGCCTGTTCGGCGGCGCCGGCGTCGGCAAGACCGTGCTGATCCAGGAGCTGATCAACAACGTCGCCAAGGCCCATGGCGGCTTCTCGGTGTTCGCCGGCGTCGGCGAGCGCACCCGCGAAGGCAATGACCTCTATCACGAGTTCATCGAATCGGGCGTCAACAAGAAGGGCGGCGGCCAGGGCTCGAAGGCAGCACTCGTGTACGGCCAGATGAACGAGCCGCCGGGCGCGCGCGCCCGCGTCGGTCTGACCGGCCTCACCGTTGCCGAATATTTCCGCGACCAGGGCCAGGACGTGCTGTTCTTCGTCGACAACATCTTCCGCTTCACGCAGGCGGGCTCGGAAGTGTCGGCGCTGCTCGGCCGCATCCCGTCGGCCGTGGGTTACCAGCCGACTCTCGCTACCGACATGGGCGCGCTGCAGGAGCGCATCACGACGACGACCAAGGGCTCGATCACCTCGGTGCAGGCGATCTACGTGCCGGCCGACGACTTGACCGACCCGGCGCCGGCGACCTCCTTCGCCCACCTCGACGCCACGACCGTGCTCAACCGCGCGATCTCGGAAAAGGGCATCTATCCGGCCGTCGATCCGCTGGATTCCACCTCGCGCATGCTCGACCCGATGGTCGTCGGCGAGGAGCACTACCAGGTCGCCCGCCAGGTGCAGTCGATCCTGCAGCGCTACAAGTCGCTGCAGGACATCATCGCCATCCTTGGCATGGACGAGCTGTCGGAAGAGGACAAGCAGACGGTGGCCCGCGCCCGCAAGATCGAGCGCTTTCTGTCGCAGCCGTTCTTCGTCGCCGAAGTGTTCACCGGCTCGCCGGGCAAGCTGGTCGACCTCGCCGACACCATCAAGGGCTTCAAGGGCCTCTGCGCCGGCGACTATGACCACCTGCCGGAAGCCGCCTTCTATATGGTCGGCGGCATCGAGGAAGCAGTCGAGAAGGCGCAGCGCCTCGCGGCTGAAGCAGCGTAAAGAAGCGAATAGCGAATAGGGAGTAGCGAATAGGGATCAGTGGGCCGGCCGAGTTTCCTCTACTCGCTACTCGCTATTCGCTAAATTGGCATGGCTGAAGCTTTCAAGTTCGAACTGGTCTCGCCGGAGCGGCTGCTCGTTTCCGAGCAGGTCGAGTCCGTCGTCATCCCGGGCGCCGAAGGCGAGATGACGGTGATGGCCGAGCACGCGCCGGTCATGACCACCATCAAGCCCGGCGTCGTCACGGTGAAGGCCGCGTCCGGCAAGGAAGACCGCTATGTCGTGTTCGGCGGCTTCGCCGATATCCTGCCGTCCGGCTGCACGCTACTTGCCGAATCGGCCGTGCATGTGAACGACATCGACCGCGCGGACCTCGCGCGTCGTATCCAGGACGCCAAGGAAGACGCGGCGGACGCCAAGGACGACGTGGCGCGCAGCCGCGCCGAGCAGTTCCTCGCCCAGCTCACCACGCTGGAAGGCGCGCTGCTGCCGGCCTGACGTCCGCCTAGGACGACAGGTCGATCCGCTTCGGGCGACAATTTTGAAAGCGGGGCCTTGCTCCGCTTTTTTGTTTATCGGACAGTCCGGCTGCCTTGGCGGGGGGTGGCCGGCGACACAGCAGACGGATCAACGACAGGTGACCTCGCGATCGAGGTGGTCGACGGCTCTGGTATCCGCCTTTGGCGGTCCGTTCGCCGGATTCCTTTGGATCGGAGCGGGCAGGCTGGCCGTCGCCAGCCTTGTCTTTTTCAGCGCGCTCGCCCTTGTGATTGTCTACGTCGGCTTTCCGGCGCTGCCGAGGGTCGATCTCAGCCAGGCGGCAAGTTTTTCGAACGTGGCGTCGATGGTCTTGTGGGCCGCCCTCGTGGTGCCCTTCGCGAAGCGCTTCAAGCCCAGCAGGTGGTATGCGCATGGAGGCGCGGTTCTCACCCTGGCCATTCTCACATCGCTGATGACGGCGCTGGTGATCCGCACGTTTCTGTTCCAGCCATTCTCGATTTCGTCCAGCAGCATGACCCCCACATTGCAGAAGGGCGACTATCTGTTCGTGTCGAAGTTTGCATATGGCTACAGCCGGTACAGCATACCGTTCGAGCTGTTGCCGATCGAAGGACGCGTGTTTGGCGCCGAGCCCAAACGGGGAGATGTGGTGGTGTTCAAGTTCCCCGCCCTATCCCAGCATCGACTATATCCAACGGATCGTTGGCCTTCCCGGCGAAAAGATCCAGATGATGGACGGGGTGCTGCACATCAACGATGTGGCCGTCGGGCTCGAGGACGCCGGTACGTTCGATTACGAAGAATCGTCGAAGCCGGCAAAGCTTCAGCGCGAGACCTTGCCCGGCGGCGTCGTCCATTTCGTGCTCGACCTGACGGACAATTCCGTTGGCGACAACACACGTGCCTGGGTCGTGCCGCCCGGCAATTATTTCGTGCTAGGCGACAATCGCGACAATGCTTCCGACAGCAGGTTCAGAGTGGGCTTCGTGCCTTACGAAAATCTCGTCGGCAAGGCCGCGCGGCTGTTCTGGAACTCGCGCGGTCTCGACTACGCTTCGCGGCAGATCGTAAACGGATCGGCCGCAATAAAGTCGCCGCCGTAGGGCTATTCGGCCTTTCCACGCTTGCCGCCAATGCCGAGAGCAGCAAACGCAAGCGCGGGACCGCCCTGCTTGAAATGGATGAGGTGGGTGGCGACAAGCTCGATCAGCCGCTGGCACTCCGCGTGGCCTGTGGCAAAGCCCGCCAGATCGAACGCGGCCGTCGTCATCTCCGCCGTCGGCAGATTGCGGCCGAACAGGTCGCCGAGCGCCGCATCGAGCGGATCGGTGAAGTGGCCCTCGGGCAAGCTGCCACCGCGCGCGGCGCAGGCGGCGATCCAGGCGGCGACAACCAGCGACAGATGTTCCGGCAGCAGGCCCGCCTCCAGCCGGGCAAGCGCGGAAGCGACGATGCGCTGCGGCAGCTTCTGGCTGCCGTCATTGGCGATCTGCGCGGTGCGGTGGGCGAGCGCGGTGTTGGAAAAGCGTTGGGCGAGCTCCGCCGTGTAGGGAATCGGGTCGAGCCCGGCATCCTGCGGCAGGGTTGGAATGGCTTCGGCCCAAAGCCGGTCCACGAATTGCCGGATCGACGGATCGGCAAAGGCGCGGTCGACGGTGGCGTGGCCGCTGAGCAGGCCGAGATAGGCGATGCCGGAATGCGCGCCGTTGAGCAGCCTGAGCTTCATGTCCTCGAAGGGGCCGACATCCTCGACCATGGCGACGCCGAATTTCTCCCAGGCCGGCCGGCCCGCCGGAAAGCGATTCTCGATCACCCATTGGCGGAACGGCTCGGTCATCACCGGCCAGGCGTCCTCGGTGCCGAGCTCGTCGGCGATGCGCGCTCGGTCGGCGTCCGTGGTCGCCGGCACGATGCGGTCGACCATGGAAGACGGGAAAGCGACTTCGTCGGCGACATGGCGCGCGAGATCGGCATCGCGCAGCTTCGCGAATTCGATGAGCAGCCGGTGCAGCGTGGCGCCGTTGGCCGGCAGGTTGTCGCAGCAGAGCACGGTGAAAGGGGGCGTGCCGGCAATGGCGCGGCGCGCCAGCGCTTCGGCGAGAAAGCCATGCGCCGTCTTCGGCGATCCGGGGTTGGCAAGGTCGTGGACAATATCGGGGTGCGCGCCGTCGAGCGTGCCGTCGGCTGCCCTGAGATAGGCCTTTTCGGTGATGGTGAGCGTGACGATGCGGATGCGCGGGTCGGTCAGCGCGGCGAGCACCGCGCCGGGGTCCTCCGGAGCGACGAGCAAGGACTGGATCGAACCGATCACCTGCAGCTGTTCGCCGGCGCTGTCCCGGATTGCCAGCGTGTAGAGCCCGTCCTGCGGCTTGAGCGCATCTCGCGTGTCGGGGCTGCGCAGCGAGACCCCGACGATGCCCCAATCGCTTTCGCCGTCCGCCAGGCAGGCATCGACATAGGCGGCCTGGTGGGCGCGGTGAAAAGCGCCGACGCCAAGATGGACGATGCCGGGCGTGACGGCGCGGCGGTCATAGCGCGGGATGGCGGCCGGCACATTCGCGATCGTCATGTTGGACAGGCGCGTCTTCATCGGATGTGAAGTCTCCAATCGCTGCGGCCAGGCCGCTCGGGGATGACGGCAAAGATGGGTGGCGGCGTAGCACCCGCCGCGTCCGCCGACAATGGCCGCCGCAAGCGTAAGGGCGCAGCTTTTCGTGTGTTGACAGCATTTCCCCCGGACCCTACCGGTGGATCGCTGGAGGAGGGATCGACGTGGCCGCATTGACCGATCCGAATCTGCTGTTCGCCGAGGGGCGCCTGCTTTCGCTCGCCCGCGCCCTTTACGCCGGCGTGAAGGACCTGCCCATCGTCAGCCCGCACGGCCATACCGACCCGCGCTGGTATGCGCTCAACGAGCCGTTTCCGGACCCTGCGCAACTGCTCATCGTGCCGGACCATTACATTTTCCGGATGCTGTTCAGCCAGGGCGTGCGGCTGGAGGAACTCGGCGTGCCGACGCTCGACGGTTCGCCGGTCGAGGCCGACGGCCGCGCGATCTGGCGGCGCTTCGCCGAGCATTATCATCTCTTCCGCGGCACGCCGACGCGGCTCTGGCTCGACCATGTTTTCGAACATCTGTTCGGCATCGAGGAGCCGCTCACCGTTGCCAGCGCCGAGCCCACCTACGATGCGATCGCGACGCTGCTGCAACGCGACGACTATCGTCCGCGCGCGCTGTTCGAGCGCTTCAACATCGAGGTGATCGCGACGACCGAAGGCGCGCTCGACGACCTCAAATGGCACCGGACGATCCGCGACAGCGGCTGGAGCGGCCGCGTCGTCACCGCCTACCGGCCGGACGCCGTCGTCGATCCCGATTTCGAGGGGTTTGCTTCCAATCTCGATCGGCTCGGCGAAATCACCGGATGCGACACCGCCAGCTGGGCCGGTTATCTCGAGGCGCACCGAAAGCGGCGCGCCTATTTCAAGGAATTCGGCGCCACTTCGTCCGATCACGGCCATCCAACCGCCGAGACCGCCAATCTCTCCGATGCGGCGGCTGAGGAGCTGTTCAACCGTATCCGCCGCGGCTCGGAAGACGGCCGCGAGCGAAAACTGTTCCGCGCCCAGATGCTGACCGAAATGGCCAAGATGAGCCGTGACGATGGCCTTGTGATGCAGATCCATCCTGGATCATGGCGCAATCATTCGCCTTCCGTTTTCCAGAAGTTCGGCCGCGACAAGGGCTTCGATATCCCGACCCGCACCGATTATGTGACGGCGCTGAAGCCGCTGCTCGACTGCGTCGGGCTGGAGCGCGACCTCACGATCATCCTGTTCACGCTGGACGAGACCAGCTACGCGCGCGAGCTGGCGCCGCTCGCCGGCGTCTATCCGGCGCTGAAGCTCGGACCGGCTTGGTGGTTCCACGACAGCCCGGAGGGCATGCGCCGCTTCCGTGAGATGACCACCGAGACGGCGGGCTTCTACAACACCGTCGGCTTCAACGACGACACGCGCGCCTTCCCGTCGATCCCGGCGCGCCACGACGTCGCGCGCCGCGTCGACTGCGCCTTCCTGGCGCGGTTGGTCGCCGAGCATCGACTGCGCGAGGACGAGGCGCATGAGCTGGCCGGGGAGTTGGCCTATACACTTGCCATGAAGGCCTACCACCTGTGAAGACGCGCCGCCACGGATCGACCGATCCTTCGATCGGCGGCAAGCGAAAGGCATGACCAGCTTGAGCGATCTTTCCCCTTTCAGCCTCACGGGCAAGCGCATCCTGGTCACCGGCGCCAACACGGGCATCGGGCAAGGCATAGCCGTCTCGATCGCACGCGCCGGCGGCTTGGTCGTCGGCGTCGGCCGTTCGGCGATGGATGACACCGCCGGGAAAGTCGCGGCCGCGGGCGGCAGCTTCGAGGCGGTGAAGGCCGACCTCGGCGACCCTGCCAAGGCAGCCGCCATGCTCGACCGGGTCTGGGGCGAGAGCGGCCCGCTCGACGGCCTCGTCAACAATGCCGGCATCATCCGGCGCGCCGACGCGGTCGAGCTGAGCGAAGCCGATTGGGACGAGGTGATGGACGTCAATTTGAAGACGGTGTTTCGCCTTTGCCAGGGTTTCGCCCGGCGCGTGCTGGCGGAGCCCGGACGGCGCGGCAAGATCGTCAACATCGCCTCGGTGCTGAGTTTCCAGGGCGGCATTCGCGTCGCGTCCTATACGGCCTCGAAACACGGCGTGCTCGGCCTCACAAGGCTGCTCGCCTGCGAATGGGCGGCGAAAGGCATCAACGTCAACGGCATCGCGCCGGGCTATATCGAGACCAACAACACCGAGGCACTGCGCGCCGATCCGGATCGCAGCGCCGCCATCCTCGGGCGCATTCCCGCGGCGCGCTGGGGCCGACCCGACGATATAGGCGACGCGGCCGTGTTCCTGCTGGCGCGGGCGTCGGACTATATGCACGGCGCGATGGTGCCGATCGATGGCGGCTGGCTGGCGCGGTGACGGTTTCCCGCCGGAAAACCGCGCCGCACCCTTTCTGGAATTGTTTTACAAGCCGAACGGAAGCTGAGCGATGACCGATATCTTTTCCCGTGCGGGCGAAAAAGCCTGGGAGCCGACGCCGGACGGCAACAGGCGGCGCGTTCTGGTGCACACCGATGAACTGATGATGGTCGAGTTCGCCTTCGAAAGGGCGGGGTCGGCGCGCTGCATTCGCATCCGCATGTCCAGGCAAGCTACGTCGCCGAAGGGCGCTTCGAGGTCACCATCGACGGCCGGTCGGAGATCCTCGAAACAGGCGGCAGCTTCATCGTGCCGTCCAATCTCGTGCATGGCGTCAAGGCGCTGGAGGCCGGGCGGCTGGTCGACAGCTTCGCGCCTTATCGGGCCGATTTCCTGGGCTGAGTATCGAAAGGAAAGCCCGCGCCGTCAGGCGCGGGCTTGTTGCCTGGGCGCTCACGGCGCCGCCGCGGTACTCAAACAATGCCGCAGGAGGGCAAAGGTGCCGGAGCATGGTGAAGATAGGTTTAACGGCCTCGAAGCGCGCGTTTCAGCGCTGCTGCAGCGCCAGGCGTATGCCGAGCGCGCAATAGATGCCGCCGACCACCTTGCCCTGCCATTTCAGCACCGCCGGATTGTGGCGCAGGAAGGAACCCAGGCCGCCCGCGCTGACGGCGAAGACGACGGTGCTGAAGAGCCCGAGCAGGACGAAGATGATGCCGAGCAGCATCAGCTGCAGCACCACGAAACCGCCTTGCGGATGCACGAATTGCGGCAGAAAGGCCAGGAAGAACAAAGCGGTCTTCGGGTTGAGCACTTCGGTCAAGATAGCCTGCCGGAAGGCTTTGCCCGCGGAAATGGGCAGCGTCCTGCCCGCCAGGCCGGCCGGCGCCTTTTCGAGAATGGCGCGGATGCCGAGATAGACGAGATAGGCCGCGCCGATATATTTGACGATGCTGAACAGCATCGCCGAGGCGGCGATGATGGCCGAGATGCCGACGATGGCCATGATGGTGTGGATCACATCGCCCGCGGCGACACCGGCGCCGGTGGCGATGCCGACCTTCGTGCCTGAGCTCGTCGCCCGCGCGACCGTGAGCAGCGTCGCCGGTCCCGGAATGAAGACGAAGCCGAACACCACCGCGACGTAAGTGATGAGCGTGGCGGGATCGATCATGCGAAGGTTCCTTTTGCACTCGCTGCCGGCAGCGGACGGCTTGGCCTTATAGCACCGCACAATGCGCCGGTGGAACTCTCACCGGCGGCGGTGTCGGCATCGTCGCGACTCGAAGCGGAATGACGCGACGGCCTGCCAGGCTGCGACGATTTCACAAGCGTCATCACTTCGCCTGCGCGGTGTCTGTTTGGGATCGATCGGCATTGGCTTAGACCTTCCGTTTCGACGCATGTCGTTGTATCGAAACGACAAGACCGAACGATGCCAGAACCGGCAATCGGGCCGAGGCGCCTGCCGCGCGCGGCGCAGGCCGGATCAATCCTTGAAGGGGGCTGGCTTGGAAGAGCAAGCGACGCGGGAGACCCGGCAAAACCGGGCTGGAACGTGCAGGCCCCATAACAGGCGGAGTTGTCGTCGGATGGGAGCTGCCGGCCGGAGGCAGCCCGACGCATGATCTCGCAGCCCATCCTCACCGCAACGCGGCATGGACTTATCGTGACGCCCGACATGTTGCCGGGCAGCGACGAAATCAACATCAACGGGCCGTCGCTGATCCGCATGCCCGACTGGGCGCCGGGACGGCTGGGCGCTTACCATCTCTACTTCGCCGACCATGGCGGCTCCTATATTCGCCTCGCCTACGCGGATTCGATCGAAGGTCCGTGGCACATCCATCCCGGCGGCGCGCTGTCCCTCGATCAATGTCCGTTCATCAAGGAGCACATCGCGTCTCCCGACGTTCATGTCGATCAGCGGAACCATCGCCTCGTCATGTATTTTCATGGACCGGCGGAAAGCGGGGAAGGCCAGATGACCTTTGCCGCGACATCCGCTGACGGCCTTCATTTCAATCCACTTCCCGAGCCGCTTGGGCCTTCTTATGCGCGCTTCTTCCACCACGACCAATGGTGGTACGGTTTTCTGGGGACGGGAACCGTCACCGTCTTCCGTTCCGGGACCGGCATCTCCGATTTCGAACAAGGCCCGGTTATCCTGCCTCCCATAAAGCGCCGCCCGACCCTACGGCATCTTGCACTGCAGAAATCCGGCCGCTGGCTGCGGGTCTATTACACGCGCAGGGGCGACGCGCCGGAACGGATCCTTCACGGCGCGATCGATCTCGCCGAGGACTGGCGAAACTGGACGGTGCGGGGCGAAACGGAACTGCTGCGGCCGCAGACGGACTTCGAAGGAGCGGGTTTGCCGGTCCGTCCCAGCCGGGGCGGGGCGGCCGAAGGCAAGGAAAACGCGTTGCGCGATCCTGCGATTTTCGAGGAGAACGGCCGCACCTGGCTTCTCTACTCCGTCGCCGGAGAGAGCGGCATCGCCTTGGCCGAGATTACGTCGAAGGACGTCCCTGCCAGAGCAGCCCTAAGGCCGGTCACCATTCTGCGCCGCGGCGCAAGGCGATTTTTTTGGCGCCTGCGCAAGGCCGCACGCCGGCTGCCCTCGGCGATGACCTTTCGCAAACGAATCTTCATCGCAGGCTGTGCTCGCAGCGGAACCACGCTCAGCCGTCGTTTGATGGCGTGTTTCGACGATACCTATGTCCATGCGGACGAAGCGCCCTATCAGGCGCTGCTCGAACTGGATCGCCCCCAATTCAATCTGGTCGTCAAACGCACTCATGAAAGCCACAAGGACATCGAGCATCTGCCTGCCTCGGTCGGGTTGATCTATTGCGTGAGGCATCCTTTCGATGTGCTCACCAGCTCTCATCCGGAGACGGTGAACGAGCGGCGTTTTCATGTAACGACCGAACGCTGGGAGGCGGAGTACGACGGATTGATGCGCCTTAGACAGGCTCAGCCCGAAAGAGCGGTTTTCTATTTGCGCTATGAAGAGCTGATCGCCGAACCGGATATCGTCCAGGGCAGGATCGCTCGATCGTTCGATCTTTCACCGGTCACCCTGTACAGCCGGGATGCGGATAATCCGATACGGGCGACGTCGCTGAGAAAATGGGAGCGCGATGAAGAATTCCGGACCTATCTGCATGGCCTACCTGCGGCGTTCCTCGCCCGCGTGGAAAGCTTCTGCCGCGAATTCGGCTACGATATGCCGGGCCACATGTTGACCACGGAAGCGCGGTGATGCCACAGGCGGCGAGCATCCAGGCCGAGGATCACAAGCGGCGCGTCCTGAAGGATGTGTTCGGCTTCGAGGACTTCCGCCCCGGACAAGCGACCGTGATCGAGGCATTGCTCGCCGGGCGGCATGTGCTGGCGGTCATGCCGACAGGCGCCGGCAAATCGCTCTGCTATCAGGTTCCGGCGCTGGTCAAAGGCGGGCTCACCATCGTGGTGTCGCCGCTGGTGGCGCTGATGCAGGATCAGGTCGCCGCCTTGCGCCTTGCCGGTGTGCCCGCCGACACCATCAATTCCTCGCTCGACCGTGAGGCCAATGTGGCGGCCTGGCGCCGCGTGGCGTCCGGGCAGACGCGGCTGCTCTATCTTGCGCCGGAACGGCTGATGACGGAGCGGATGCTCGAGGCGCTGTCGCGGCTCGATGTCGGCCTGATCGCCATCGACGAGGCGCATTGCATCTCGCAATGGGGCCCGGCCTTCCGGCGCGAATATGAGGACCTGTCGCGGCTGCGCGGCTGTTTCCGCAAGTGCCGATCATCGCGCTGACGGCGACGGCGGACGAGGCCACCCGCGCCGACATCGAAGCGCGGCTGTTTGCCGGGCGGGCCGAAACCCTGGTGCTGGGCTTCGACCGGCCCAACATCAGGCTGGCGATAGAAGCCAAACAGGACAGCAAGCGCCAGCTGCTGCGCTTCATCGAGCGCCACCAAGGCAAGAGCGGCATCATCTATTGCCTGTCGCGGCGCAAGACGGAGGAGATGGCGGCCTTCCTGGAGAAGAGCGGCGTGCGGGCGCTCGCCTATCATGCCGGCATGAGCAAAGAGGCGCGGGAGGCCAACCAGAATACGTTCATGAGCCTGTCCGGCGTCGTCATGGTGGCAACCATCGCCTTCGGCATGGGGATCGACAAGCCCGACGTCGCCTATGTCTTCCACACCGACCTGCCGGGCAGCCTGGAGGCCTATTACCAGGAGATCGGCCGCGCCGGGCGCGACGGACGGGCGGCGGAAGCACATATGCTCTACGGCTCCGGCGACATCCGCACGCGCCGGATGTTCATCGACGAGGAGGATACCTCGCCCGAGCACAAAAGGCGGGCGCATCGCCGGCTGGACACACTGATCGGCTATTGCGAGACGGCGCAGTGCCGGCGCCAGGTGCTGCTCGGCTATTTCGGCGAGGAGGCGCAAGCCTGCGGCAACTGCGACAATTGCCTCAACCAGGCGCCGCGCGCCGACGGCAGCGCCGAGGCGCGCATCATCCTCGCGACCGTCGCGCAGAGCGGCGAGCGCTTCGGCGCCGCTCATGTCATCGACATCCTGCTCGGCCACGAGACTGAAAAGGTGCTGGCGAGAGGCCATCAGAAGCTCGAAAGCTTCAGGACCGGCATCATGCACAGGAAGCCGGTGTGGCTGTCGCTGATCCGGCAGATGGTCGCGAGCGGTTTCCTGGTGCCGGATCCCGACGGCCATGGCGGTCTCGCCATTTCGGAAAGCGGCCGCGCGCTCGGGCGTGGCGAGGTTGCGTTCGAGTACCGTGTCGAGGGCCGGGATCGTCTCGCGCGCGGCAGGAAGCGGGCCGCGCAAGGCTTCGCTGCGGATGGTGAAGGCGTCGATGCGTCGCTTCTGGCGACGCTTAAAACGCTGAGGCTGCGGCTCGCCAAGGAACGCCAGGTGCCGGCCTATGTGGTGTTTTCCGACCGTACCCTGATCGACATGGCCGAGCGCCGCCCGCGCGACCTCGATGATTTCGCCGAAGTGAACGGCGTGGGCGCAGCCAAGCTCAAGGAGTTCGGGGAGATCTTCCTGAACGCGATCGCGGCGCACCCGTCAGAAAGCTGACAACACGCATATCTCAGCTACTGCCGCCGGAGTCTGCCGCTCAACCCGCGCCCTGGATGGCCCGAACCATGGCATTTACGGCTTCAATGGGCTGCAGGCCGGTCTCGCGCACCAGCGTGCGCCAGGTGAAGAAGCTCAGCGCCACCCGCAGCATCGCTTGCTGGCTGCCGCCAAGGCCTTCGCCGAGCACCTCCTGGCAGGTCGCGAAATACGGGCCGATGCTCGTCTCGACAGTCTCCCGGGTTGGCGGGTGATGCTCGGCGTCGCGCAACACGCTGGCCACCACGCCTTCATTGCGCCCGTACCATTCGTAGATCGCCAGCAGCGCGATCCGTATCCGTTCGCCTGAGTCGGCCACCGCACGCCACGGGTCCACGCCCGGCAGCGGATCGCTCTCCATGTGCGTGCTCGAGCAGGCCTGCAGCAGGCTCCGCTCATCGGGAAAGTGAGCGTAGAGCGTGTGACGCTGAACGCCCGCGCGTTCGGCAACCATACTGAAGGACGTCGCCGCCGGGCCGATGCTGCCGTGCAGGTCGATGGCAGCCTGGACGATGCGGCGCCGGGTTTCCGTCTGCTGCTCGGCGCGGCGCTTGAGGGTATATTTGCGGGTCATTTCATTTCAGTGCACATATCTGTGCACCCATTGTTGACAGGGATCTCATATTTCACTACACACATATGTACTTCGATTTAGGTCGAAGTCCAGCCCGGGATCGACCGGAGGAAGGAATGCAACCTCTATTTCTGCAGGAGAACCCATGGAAACGAAGATCGACGAAATCGCCGACGGCATCTACCGCCTCTCGACCTATGTGCCTGATATTGCGCCGCCCACCGGCTTCACTTTCAACCAGTTCCTCGTCCTCGGCGATGAGCCGCTGATGTTCCACACCGGTCTGCGGAAGATGTTCGCGCTCAACCGCGACGCGCTTGCCCGCATCATCGAGCCGGAACGCCTGCGCTGGATTGGATTTGGCCATTTCGAGGCCGACGAATGCGGCGCCATGAACGAGTGGCTCGCCGTTGCGCCGCAGGCGACGGCCGCGCACGGACAGACAGGCGTCTACGTGTCGCTCAACGATTTCGCGGATCGTGCGCCGCGGGTGCTGAAGGATGGCGAGGTGATAGACATCGGCGGCGGCAAGCGCGTGCGCTTCATCGATACACCGCACACGCCGCATGGCTGGGATGCCGGCGTCATGTACGAGGAATCGACCGGCACGCTGCTCTGCGGCGATCTGTTCACCCAACTCGGCAATGACCGCGCGCTGACCGACGGCGATGTTGTCGGCCCGGCGATCGCCGCCGAGGATCTGTTCAAATACGCGGCACTCAATCCCGGCATGGGCACGACGATCCGCGAGCTTGCCAAGCTCGCGCCACGCACTCTGGCGCTCATGCATGGTCCATCATTTTCCGGCGACGGGGCAGCGGCCCTGCGGGCGCTTGCCGAGGACTACGACCGCCGTGTCTCGGCTCAGATGGCCGAAGCCATGCAGAGGCTGGCAGCATGAGCGCGCCCGTGGAGGGCACGAAGACGGACTGCCGGGTCACCGGCGTCAGCGGCCGGCAGGGGCGCGCCTGCCCTAATGCCGGCTTCGCATGTCGCATCCTGCTTCGGGCTGAGAATGTCAGTCCGAAGCGGGATGGAGCCGCCCGATGGATCGGGCGGCGACCATCTTGAACTCAACCCCGCAATCGGCTTGAGCCGGCTAACGCCAAAGGCAGACCTTGACGTTCTTCCCGACATAGCAGGCACCTTCACGGCGAAGCTCTCCCCAGTCGCCTGCCTCGCCGTGCGTGTCGCGAATATCCCGGTTCGCATAGCCTGCCCAAGAATCTCCGTCCTTGTAGACAACGGCCCAGTAATCCTTCGACATTTCACCGGCCCCGCTATGCGTGTCGGGATAGTCGATGCCGGCAAAGACCTGTTTGGGCCCCTGGATGTTGAAATCGCCGCCCTTCTCGATTTGATAGGAGCATTTTCCGGAGATGCGGGTCTCGCCGTGAACGACCAGCAGGCAGCGGCCCCATTTATAGCCGCTCGGCAAACGGTGCTGCGGCTGCGCGTGCGAAGGCGAAAAGGAGAACGCAAGTGCAAGGGCAACCGCCATGGCTCGCCCGGTCAACAGCCAGTTCAAAGAGCGGCCGGACGCCGTTGGATTTCGCCCAGAGCGCATGTCGAACGATCCTCCGCAGGATGATCCCGAGATCATTTTATTATTGACCGGATGTTTGTCACGGGAAGGCTCGGAAATTTTATTCGCGAGGCCGATGCGGTGCGCTGAGGGATGTAGAGAAGCTCCGAGCCGCCCTCCTTCGCTAAAGCTTCGGAGGGCATCCTGGTTCGTTCGCGCTGAAAGGAATTCGTCGGACTTGTCCTGCGAAGCGCGCAGCGCGAAGCAGGATGGCGGAGAGGGAGGGATTCGAACCCCCGATACCCTTGCGAGTATGCCGCATTTCGAGTGCGGTGCATTCGACCACTCTGCCACCTCTCCGCGAGGTCATGGTCGGCCGTTGCCGGCGCGGCGCACTAGATAACGGCTGACCGCTCCGGTTACAAGGCCCTATTCGAGCGATTTCCAGCTTCCGCGAAAGCGATCGCGACGCGACGGACCGATATTTGCCGGCAACGTCGCTCGCGGCCCCTCCAAGGACAAGACCGCTTGCCTTGACTCCGGCGCAACCTTCGGTTAGGGACAGCCCGCATTCGGCGTGGAGGCTCTTCCGCGCCGCTTGTTTTTTGAACCCGCAGACTGACAAAAAGACGGCCGAACCGCCCGAGGCGGTTCATCGAGGCCGACCGAACAGCGAAAGGCAAAAAATGTTCGCAGTCATCAAAACGGGCGGCAAGCAATATCGCGTCGCCGCCAACGATCTCCTGAAGATCGAGAAACTCGAAGCCAAGGTCGGCGATATCGTCGAGATCGGCAATGTGCTCGCGCATGGCGAGGGCGAGAATGTCACCTTCGGCGCGCCGTTCGTCGATGGCGCCATGGTCACGGCGGAAGTCGTCGAGCAGGGCAAGAATCGCACCGTCATCGCTTTCAAGAAGCGCCGCCGCCAGAATTCGCGCCGCAAGATCGGCCATCGCCAGCTTCTGACCACCGTCCGGATTGCCGAGATCCTGCTGGGCGGCGCCAAGCCGTCGAAGAAGGCCGCCGCCAAGGCCGAGGCCAAGGGGCCCGAGGCCAAGGCTGAAGTCGCCGCCGAGGCAAAGGCGGAAGCCGCTCCGAAGGAGCCGAAGGCCAAGAAGGAAGCTGCTCCTAAGGCGGAAGCCGCTTCCGGCGGAGAGGCCAAGGCCGCGCCGCTGTTCAAGGCGCCGAAGGGCGAGCCGGACGACCTGACCGTGATCAAGGGCATCGGCCCGGTCGCGGCGAAGGACCTTGCAGAGCAGGGCATCGTCACCTTCGCGCAGCTCGCCAAGCTCACCGACAAGGACGTCGCCAAGATCGACGAGCACATGCCGTTCAGCGTCGACCAGATCAAGGACTGGCGCGAGCAGGCCAAGGAACTGGCGAAGAAGTAATTTTCCGGCGACGATCGCCGCCGGTACGGACTTGAAACGGAACGCGAACGCGTTCATAAGACCATTCAAGCGCCTCAGGGCGCATCGGAGTTAGTCAAATGGCACACAAGAAAGCTGGCGGTTCGTCGCGCAACGGTCGCGATTCGCACTCCAAGCGTCTGGGCGTGAAGAAGTTCGGTGGCGAAGCCGTCGTGGCCGGCAACATCATCATTCGTCAGCGCGGCACGCAATGGCATCCGGGCACCAATGTTGGCATGGGCACGGACCACACCCTTTTTGCGCTCGAAGCCGGCGCAGTCACCTTCAACAAGAAAGCCAACGGCCGAACCTACGTATCGGTGAACCCGATTACCAAAGCAGCGGAGTAGCCGGTTCCGCACCATAACACCGGCGCCCATCTCGGGAACCGGTGTCTGGCCAGGCCAGGAAAAGGATCAGGAGAGATGGGTTTGCCCTCTCTCCTTTTTTTCATTTTTCTTGCCCTGGAGGACTAAAATGGTTGCCGAAGCGGAAGACACCGAAGACGAAAGTTACGCGATCGATTGCCCGGTGCTGGCCACCGAGCGGCTGGTCATGCGCGCCCCGCGCGAAAGCGATCTCGAGCAGCTCGTCACGCTTGCCGACAACCGACATGTCGCCGAAATGCTCGCCCGCATGCCGCATCCCTATGGCGAAGCCGAAGGCCGCGCGTTCCTTGCCATGGCGGCGTCGCGGCGCGCCGGCATCGTCTATGCGCTGACGCTCAAGGACACCGGGACCTTCGTCGGCTGCGCCGGCCTGAACACCACCGATCGCGGCCTGGAACTGGGTTACTGGATCGGCGAGCCCTATTGGAAGCGCGGCTATGCCACCGAGGCGGCGCACGCGCTCGTCGACCTCGCCTTCCAGCGCACCTCGATCCAGGTGCTGCATGCCTCGACCAGGGTGATCAATCCGGCCTCGCGGCGGGTCATCCACAAATGCGGCTTCCAGTATGCCGGCCAAGGCATGCTGAACTCGATCGTCGCCGGCCAGGTGCCGGTCGAGCGCTACCGGCTCGACAGGAAAACGTGGACCAGCCTCAGAAACTGGGTGCACTTTTGATGATTGCCTTCAGGATCTGATCAGGTGCCCCTCACCCGGATTGCCAGCCGAATTGCGAAGGGCAATTCGGGGCGATCCGACCTCTCCCCTGGCGAGAGGAGCAGGTGGAGCTCAGCCGAGCTCGGCCCAGAGCGGCAGGTGGTCGGAGCCGACGGCGTCCCGGTCGGACCACAGGCGCTGCAGCGATTTGGCGAGCGAGGCGCTGGTGAAGATGTAGTCGATGCATTTGTGCCGGCTTTTATCGCCGGGCCGGTCGGGATCGACCCAGGTGACGAGGTCGGCGACGGCAAGACGCTGGGCGACGTCGACGGCGAGATCGGCGGTCAGCGGCATGCCGAACTCATGGTCCGGGCGGCCGGCGAGCTCGACATATTCGGGGGAGCCCGGCAGCATGTTGAAGTCGCCCATGACGATGAAGGCTTCCGGATAGGGCAGGTCCGGCAGGCCGATCTCGGGAATGCCCGACAGGCCGCCGCCTTCCAGCGCGTAGTTCAGAAGACGCTGGCGGAGGAAGCGGATCTGGCCCTGGCGCTCGACCGGGCTGCGATGGTCGAGATGGGTGGAGTAGAAGCGGATGAAGCCGAGCGGCGTTTCGATCAGCGCCTCGAGCGCGCCGCGCTGGAAATTCATGGTCTCGAGGCTGCGGCTGCGCGGCAGAAGGAGATTGCGCGACAGATGAATGGGCGTCTTCGACAGCACCATGTTGCCGAGTTGGAAGGAGGTCGAGATGGCGCGGCCGTTCTCCAGGCGTGAGCCGATATTGACCTCGAAATTGCTGCCATAGGCGGCAAAATAGTCGGGCAGCGCCTCACCGATCTCGGCCACCATATCGCGGTCGCCGTTGCGCGGGTTGTTGCGGGTCACTTCCTGCAGCGCGATGACATCGGCGCCGCGCACCGCGTCGGCGATACGGCCGACATCATATTTGCCGTCGAGGCCGATGCCGTATTGGATGTTGTAGGTGACGATCTTCATTTCCGCGCCCCCCAGTCACGCCCCTGCCTACCGCGTCCCTGGCGAAAGGGCACCCGACGCTTTAGTCGCAAATCGGCCTCGCCCTCGGCCCTGCCTTGGTTTAGAGCAATTCCGCAAGTGCAATAGCAGAAATTCGAAAATCCGATGAAATTCCTCGATCAGGCCAAGGTATACATACGATCCGGCGACGGCGGCGCCGGATCGATGTCGTTCCGACGCGAGAAATTCATCGAGTTCGGCGGCCCGGACGGCGGCGACGGCGGACGCGGCGGCGATGTCTGGGTGGAAGCGGTCGACGGGCTGAACACGCTGATCGACTACCGCTACCAGCAGCATTTCAAGGCCAAGACCGGCATGCATGGCATGGGCCGCAACATGACGGGCGCCAAGGGCGCCGACGTAACACTGAAAGTCCCGGCCGGCACGCAGGTCTTTGCCGAGGACAATGAGACGCTGATCTGCGATCTCACCGTGGTCGGCCAGCGCTTCCTGCTGGCCAAGGGCGGCAATGGCGGCTTCGGCAACCAGCATTTCAAGACCTCGACCAACCAGGCGCCGCGGCGCGCCAATCCCGGCCAGCCCGGCGAGGAACTGAGCATCTGGCTCCGGCTCAAGCTGATCGCCGATGCCGGCCTGGTCGGCATGCCCAACGCCGGCAAATCGACCTTCCTTGCGGCCGTCACCGCCGCCAAGCCGAAGATCGCCGACTATCCTTTCACCACGCTCCATCCAGGCCTCGGTGTCGCCCGCATCGACGGCCGCGAATTCGTGCTGGCCGATATTCCCGGCCTGATCGAGGGCGCGCATGAGGGGGTGGGCATCGGCGACCGTTTCCTCGGCCATGTCGAGCGCACGCGCGTGCTGCTTCACCTGGTCTCGGCGCAGGAGGAAAATCCCGGCAAGGCCTACAAGACCGTGCGCGCCGAGCTCGAAGCTTATGGCCATGGGCTGACCAACAAGGTCGAGATTGTCGTGCTCAGCCAGGTGGACATCCTCGACGCCGAAGCCCGCAAGAAGAAGGCGGCCTCGCTGAAGCGCGCGGCCGGCCGCGCGCCGATGCTTCTGTCGGCCGTCACCGGAGAAGGCGTCGAGGCTGTTCTGCGCGCGCTGATGGCGGTCGTCGCCGAATCGCGCGATGCCGTTCCGGCCCCCGTCGAGACGCGCTGGCAGCAAAACCCATGAAATCGCTGAAATCATACCGGCGCATCACCGTGAAGATCGGTTCGGCGCTGCTCGTCGACCGCGCGACAGGCTTGAAGCGCGACTGGCTGACCTCGCTTGCCGGCGACATCGCGGTGCTTGCCGCGGCCGGCGCGGAAGTGCTCGTCGTCTCGTCCGGCGCAATCGCTCTCGGCCGCACCATTCTCGGCCTTGGCAAGCGCGCGCTGAAGCTCGAGGAAAGCCAGGCGGCGGCTGCCGTCGGCCAGATCGCGCTTGCCGGCGCCTGGTCGGACGCGCTCGGCAAGGACGGGCTGAAATCGGGTCAGATCCTTTTGACGCTCGGCGACACCGAGGAACGCCGCCGCTACCTCAACGCGCGCGCGACGATCTCGACGCTGCTCAAAATGAAGGCGGTGCCGGTGATCAACGAGAACGACACGGTGGCGACGTCCGAAATCCGCTACGGCGACAATGACCGGCTGGCGGCTCGGGTGGCAACGATGATGGGCGCCGATCTTCTGGTGCTGCTTTCCGACATCGACGGTCTCTATACGGCCCCGCCGGCCAAGGACCCGGGAGCAAAATTCATTCCCGTCGTCGATCGCATCACGCCGGACGTCGAGGCGATGGCGGGCGCGGCCGCGTCCGAATTGTCGCGCGGCGGAATGCGCACGAAGCTCGACGCCGGCAAGATCGCCAATGCCGCCGGCACCGCCATGATCATCACCTCGGGCACCAGGCTTTCGCCGCTGATGGCGATCGAGCGCGGCGAGCGCGCGACCTTCTTCAAACCGAGCGCCAGCCCGGTGAAGGGCTACAAGACCTGGATCGCCGGACAGCTCGAGCCGGCCGGCCGGCTCACCGTCGATGCCGGCGCCGTCGGGGCGCTGAAATCCGGCAAGTCTTTGCTGCCGGCCGGGGTAAAGCTGGTCAGCGGCAATTTCGCGCGCGGTGACACGGTGGCGATCCTGTCGCCGGAGGGGCGCGAGATTGCGCGCGGGCTGGTTGCCTATGATGCCGCCGATGCCGTAAGGATCGCGGGTCTGAAGACGGCCGAGATAGAAAACGTGCTCGGCTACGAGGCGCGTTCGGCGATGATCCATCGCGACGACCTTGTGGTAAGCCTTGCCGGCGACCAAGCGGAGGGATGATCCATGCTGAAGCTGCATGAAAAATCCGGCGAAGACACCGTGGCGCTGATGGCCGATATTGGCCGCCGCGCCCGTGCGGCAGCCCGACCGTTGGCGGTCGCTTCAACCAAAGCCAAGAACGATGCGCTTATCGCAATGGCGGACGCCATCCTGCGCAACGAACAGGCGATCCTCGAGGCCAACGCCATCGACATGTCGAACGGCGAGGAGGCCGGTTTGTCCGGCTCCTTCATGGATCGCCTCAAACTCACCCCATCGCGCGTCAAGGCGATGGCCGACGGCATTCGCGAGATCGCCGCTCTCAAGGATCCGGTCGGCGACGTCATCGCCGAGTGGGACCGGCCGAACGGCCTCCACATCGAGCGCGTGCGCACGCCGCTCGGTGTCATCGGCGTCATCTATGAGAGCAGGCCGAATGTGACGGCGGATGCCGGCGCGCTTTGCCTGAAGGCCGGCAATCCGGTGATCCTGCGCGGCGGGTCCGACTCGCTCAATTCGGCGGCCGCCATCCATGCCTGCATGGTCGAAAGGCTGAAGGCGGCCGGCCTGCCGCGAGACGCCATCCAGTTGGTGCCGACCACCGACCGCGCCGCTGTCGGCGAGATGCTCAAGGGCCTGAGCGGCAATCTCGACGTCATCATCCCGCGCGGCGGCAGGAGCCTGGTCGGGCGCGTGCAGACCGAGGCGCGGGTGCCGGTCTTCGCGCATCTGGAAGGCATCTGCCATCTCTATATCGACCGCTCGGCCGATCTCGACATGGCGGTCAAGATCGCGGTCAACGCCAAGATGCGGCGCACCGGCGTTTGCGGCGCTACCGAGACCTTGCTGGTCGACCGCGCGGTGGCCGCCACGCATCTTGTGCCGGTCCTGGAAGCGTTGCGCGCCGCCGGCTGCGAGATCCATGCCGATGCCGAGGTGATGAAAGCCTTCACCGATGCCAACCCGGCAACCGACGCCGACTGGGCGACGGAATATCTCGACGCCATCATCGCGGTGAAGCTGGTCGACGGCGTCGCCGGCGCGATCGAGCATATCGAGACCTTCTCCTCACACCACACCGAAGCGATCATCGCGGAGGACGCGCAGGCGGTCGAAAAATTCTTCAACGAGATCGACTCGGCGATCCTCTTGCACAACGCCTCGACGCAGTTCGCTGATGGCGGCGAGTTCGGCATGGGCGCCGAGATCGGCATCGCCACCGGCAAGATGCATGCGCGAGGGCCGGTTGGCGTCGAGCAGCTCACCTCGTTCAAATACCGCGTGCGCGGATCGGGGCAGGTGAGGCCTTGACCTTTTTCGCCCGGAAGGCCTGAGGGAGGCCAAGGCGAATGCTTTCCCAACCCGAACAGCCTGTCCCGGCCCGCTACTTTCGCATGCCGCACGCCGCCAAGGGCCTGACCGTCGGCCTGTTCGGCGGTTCGTTCAACCCGCCGCATGCCGGCCATGCGCTGGTCGCCGAGATCGCGCTGAGACGGCTTGCGCTCGACCAGCTGTGGTGGGTGGTGACGCCCGGCAATCCGCTGAAAAACGCGGGCGAACTGGCGACGCTCGCCGAGCGCATCGAGCTTTCGGAAAAGATCGCCAGGAATCCGAAGATCAAGGTCACTGCCTTCGAGGCGGCACATCATGTTCGCTACACCGCAGACACGCTGGCGCTGGTCAAGGCGCGCAATCCGGGTGTCGATTTCGTCTGGATCATGGGCGCCGACAGCCTGCGCGACTTCCACCGCTGGCAGCGCTGGCGCGAGATCGTGCTGACGTTCCCGATCGCCGTCATCGACCGTCCGGGCGCCACGCTCTCCTTCCTGTCGTCGGTGGTTGCCAAGACCTTTGACTATGCCCGCATCGACGAGGGCGACGCGCCGCTGCTTGCACGCATGCAGGCGCCGGCCTGGACCTTCATCCACGGGCCGCGCTCGTCGCTGTCGTCCACCGCGATCCGCAAGGCGGCGAAGGGGTAGAGTTGCGCGGAGTTCCTTCTCCCCTCGTAGGCCTGTTCTTGCTGACTGCGCAACAGGGCCCACAAGGGAAGAAGGACAAGGCGGGCCATGTCGCTTTTACGGCTGCTTTTCGCCTGACGGCAGGAGATGCTAGAGCATGCTGCAGCAGGACCAAGCCACAACCGATCGGATACAGGACGCGCAATCGGCGCCGCTGATCGCCATTGCCAGCGTCATCGTGTCGATGGCGCTGATCGCGATCGGCAATGGGCTGATGTTCGCCTATATACCGGTGCGTCTCGGCGCCGACGGCTTCGATCCCACCTGGGCCGGGCTGATCGTCACCGGCCTTTCGGCCGGCGGGCTGGCCGGCTGCATCCTGACGGGGCCGCTGGTGAGGCGCGTCGGGCACGCCCGCGCCTTCATGGTGCTGTCGGCGCTGATCGCGCTTTCCAACGCCGCGATCGGCGCCGGGCCGATCCCGTTGCTGTGGATCGCCGCGCGGGCGCTCTACGGCTTCGCCATCTGCGGGCTGTTCATCGTCGCGCAGAGCTGGCTGAACGACGCCTTGCCGAATTCGATCCGCGGCCGGGTGATGGCGGTGTTCTATGTCGCCTATATCGCCGGGCTGGGCGTCGGATATGCGACGCTCGCCGCAGTCGACATCCACACGGCCGCGGCAGCGCTGATCGGCATCACCTTCACGGCGCTTTCCATCCTGCCTGTCGGCATGACGCGGCTTGCCCAGCCGCCGGCGCCGCAGGCCGCATCGGTGGCGCTGCGCCGCGCCTGGCGCATTTCGCCGGTCGGCGTCGCCGGCATGCTCGCCGTCGGCGGCCTGTCAATGATCGTTTCCGGGTTTGCGCCGATCCATGCCACCGCCAAGGGCTACAGCCAGGCCGATGTGGCGCTGCTTTTGTCGGCGATGCCGGTCGGCACGCTGATCCTGCAGATCCCGCTCGGCTGGATTTCGGACCGCACCGACCGGCGCTATGTGCTGGCGGGCGCGGCGGCGCTGGCGGTCGTCGCCAGCGTGCTTGCCATCGCCTTCGACGGCGGCGCGCTGATGGCGCTCGTGGTGATCTATCTCATCTGGGACGGAGCATCGGAATCGATCTATGCGCTCTCCAGCGCGCATGCCGCCGACCGCGCCGCCAAGGACGAGCTTCTGGCGCTGTCGAGTTCGATGCTGTTCGCCTGGTCGCTGGCCGGCTTCATCGTGCCGGGCCTCGTCACCGCGCTTTCCGCCGTTTTCGGCACGGCGACCTTCATCTATGTCGGCATCGTCATCGCATCGGCCTTCTGCCTGTTCGTGCTGTGGCGCGTGATGGCGGGCCGGCCGACGCCAGCGCCCACAAGCAGCAGTTTCGCGCCGATGTCGGCGCAGGCGCCCCTGCCGGTGGAGCTTGCCTTCGCGCCGGACGAGACGGCACCCAAGCACTGATCGGGCTACTGCTTGCGTGCCTCCGGCGCCGGCACTTCCGGCGGCGGCAGCGGGATCGAGATGCCTTCGCGGTCGAAAGCCTGCTTGGCGCGCTTGATCATGTCGATCTGGGTCGAGAAATAGTCGGCGGCGGATGTCCAGTAGCGCAAGGTGAGCGAGACGGTCGCGTCGCCGAGACTGGCCACGAAGGCGATCGGCGCCGGTTCGCGGCGGATGCGCTTTTCGGCCCCGGCGATGGCAAGCAGCGTCTTTTGCGCGCGGTCGATATCGTTCCAGGAGCCGATGCTCAAGCTCACGTCGGTGCGGCGCACGCCATTGCGGGTGAAATTGCGCACCGGCTGGTTCCACAGCGTCGAATTGGGCGCCAGTATATAGACGCCTTCCACGGTGCGCAGCTTGGTGGCGAACAGGCCGATCTCCTCGACCTTCCCGGCTATCGAGCCGACCTCGACATTTTCGCCGATGCGGAAGGGTCTCAGCGCAAGCAGCATGATGCCGGCGGCAATGTTCTGCAGCGTGCCCTGCAATGCCAGCCCGATAGCCAGGCCGGCAGCGCCGATCGCGGCAATGATGGAGGCGGTCTGCACGCCGAACTGGCCGAGCACCATGATGACGACGAGGATCAGGATGGCGTAGCGCACGACCTGCGAGAAAAAGTGCCGCAAGGTCTCGTCGAAGCCGTGGATGTGGCCAAGGCCGGCATAAATCGACCGTTCGGCAAGACCGGCAACGAGATAGCCGACGACGAGGAGGATGACGGCGCCGACTGCCGAGAAAGAGTACGAAACGATCAGCGTGCTCAACTGCGCGAGCCCGGCCTGGATGGTGAGCAAGGCGTTTTGCGGATCAAGCGGCATGGCGGGCGTCCCCTTTTGGTCGTTGAGCCGATAACCCCCGCGATGCAGCGATAGTTCCGATATTTCGGCTCCCGAAGCTCAGGCAAATCGCGGCGTGGAGAGCCCGTCGTCTTGAAACTGCAATGGAACTCTGCCTATCTAAGTGGTGTCGCCCGATTTGCCGGGTGATTTGGTTGTTCTTGTTGGGAAAGGAAACACACTGAGAACAGCACTGCGGAAGAAGGCTGACATCATGCCTTCGCCGGCCGGGATCAGCGGAAACGATGCTGCCTCCCTCGCCATCGACACAGTCCTTGCCAGTCTGGAAGACTCCAAGGCCGAAAACATCGTCTCAATCGACATCCAGGGGAAATCGAGCCTCGGCGACTATATGGTCATCGCCTCGGGCCGATCGCACCGTCATGTCTCGGCTGTCGCCGACCATCTTCTCAAGGCGCTGAAGGATGCCGGCCTCGGCACGGCGCGCGTCGAGGGGCTGGCCAGCGCCGACTGGGTCCTGATCGATTCGGGCGACATCATCGTCCATGTCTTCCGCCCCGAAGTCCGCGAATTCTACAATCTCGAAAAGATGTGGCAGGCGCCGGACCTCGAGGAAGAGACCTTGCACTGAGGCTTGATCCGCCTGCCGTGAGCCGTCACGGTATGCATTAGGACAAGCTCGCCGGGGCGAGGATGAAGATCACCGTTCATGCCGTGGGCCGGATGAAGACCGGCCCCGAGAGAGAGCTCGCCGACCGCTATTTCGAGCGCTTCGCCAAAAGCGGGCCCGCGGTCGGGCTGGAATTTGCCGGCATCGTCGAGGTCCCCGAGAGCCGCGGACAGGGCGCCGACGAGCGCCGCCGCGAGGAAGCCGAGAAACTGCAGGCCCACTTGCAGGCCGGTAGCGTTCTCATCCTGCTCGACGAGCGCGGCAAGTCGCTTTCCTCAGAGGATCTTGCCGCCCGCATCGGCCAATTGCGTGACGGTGGCCGCAAGGCGCTGGTCGTCGCCATCGGCGGCGCCGACGGCCATGACAGATCCTTACGCGAGCAGGCCGATCTGGTGCTGTCCTTCGGCGCGCTGACCTGGCCGCACCAGCTGGTGCGGGTGATGGTGGGCGAGCAGCTTTACCGGATCGCGACCATCCTGGCGGGGCATCCCTACCATCGATCGTGAACGGCGTTTGCGATCTCCAAAAGCTGGGGATTGCTTGTCGATGCCCGGATTTTCGCCTCAAACGCTGACCATCAAAGCTCCGAGCGGCGCTTCCAACATGGTTGATGGTTCGTTAACGAAGCGGCGGATAGGTTAGAGGCCTGATGTCTGAAGGCTGGTACCCGATTACGCGCGCCTGGCGCAGCCGCTGCGGCTTGACCCTTGTCGCCGCCCTGGCGGCGCTCGGCCCGGTCCGGGCGGCCGAGAACTCGCTCGACATGGCGCCCGATCCGGATCAGAGCCGGGCCGAATATGAGCAGGTTTCCAAGGAGATCACGCTTTCGTCGGAGCGGCTGGCCAAGCTCGCCGCCGACATTGCGTCGGTGCGGAAGGACTACGCCTCGATCACCGCGGCGCTCATCCAGTCGGCGATGACCGAGCAGAAGCTTGGCCAGGACATCGAGGATATCGGCGCCAAGCTCGAGGGGCTGAAGGCCGAGGAAAAGAAGCTGCGCGCCTCGCTCATGGCGCGGCGCGACGTGCTGGCCGAAGTATTGGGGGCGCTGCAGCGCATGGGGCTCAACCCGCCGCCGGCGATCCTGGTCAAGCCCGAGGATGCGCTGTCGTCGGTGCGCAGCGCCATCCTGCTCGGCGCGGTGGTGCCGGAACTGCGCCAGCAGACCGACCGGCTGATGGCCGACCTCAAGGAGCAGACGCGCGTGACGGCCTCGATCGAGGCCGAGCGGGCGAGACTCACCACCGCCGTCACCGACCAGACGGCGGAGAAGAAGCGGCTCACCATGCTGCTCGAGGCCAAGAAGAAGCTGCAGGCCGATACCCAGGCGGCGATCGCGGCCGAGCAGCAGCATTCGCAGCAGCTGGCGGCGAAGGCGAGCAGCCTCAAGGACCTGATCGCCTCGCTCGAAGCCGACAAGGCGCGCAAGGCGCAGGATCAGGTCAAGGCGGGCGAGCGCAAATCGACCGACGCCGACACGACGGCCTCGACCGCCGAGCTCGCCGCGCTGCCGGTGCCGGAGGCCAACCGCCTCACCGGGTCGGCGCCGTTTTCGGCCTTGCAAGGCCAGATCGCGCTACCGGTCATCGGCAAGATAAAGTTGCGTTTCGGCGCCGATGACGGCAATGGCGCGGCGATGCAGGGTGACATGGTTGCGACACAATCGGGGGCCATCGTCACCGCGCCGGCGGATGGAAACGTGCTTTATGCGGGGCCGTTTCGCTCCTATGGTCAACTCTTGATCCTCAATGCGGGCGACGGGTATCATGTCGTCCTGGCGGGGATGAGCAGAATCAGCGTCGCGACGGGACAGTCGGTGCTCGCGGGAGAGCCGATCGGCGCGATGGGAGAGGCTCGGGTGGCAAGCACCTCGGCCTCGCGGAATGGAAATGCGACGCCGGAACTCTATGTCGAGTTCCGCAAGGATGGAAAACCCGTCGATCCGGCCCCATGGTGGGCGGACCGATTCTCTGGAAGGACGTGAAATGATGCGGAAACTGTCGCTTCTTTTTGCCGGCGCGCTGATGGGCGCATCGGCAATGAGCCTGGTCTACGGCGCACCGGGTTCGGCGGCGAACGCTGCGGGCTCGGAAACCTACAAGCAGCTGGCGATCTTCGGCGATATCTTCGAGCGCGTGCGCGCGAATTACGTGACGCCGCCTGACGACAAGTCGCTGGTCGAGAACGCGATCAACGGCATGTTGTCCTCGCTCGACCCGCACTCTTCCTACATGAATGCCGAGCAGGCGCAGGATATGCGCGTGCAGACCAAAGGCGAGTTCGGCGGCCTCGGCATCGAGGTCACCATGGAAAACGATCTCGTCAAGGTGATCACGCCGATCGACGACACGCCGGCCGCCAAGGCAGGCGTGCTGGCCGGCGACTACATCGCCAAAATCGACGGCGAGGAGGTTCGCGGCCTCACCCTCAACGACGCGGTCGAGAAGATGCGCGGGCCGGTCAACACGCCGATCAAGCTCACCATCCTGCGCCAGGGCGCCGACAAGCCGATCGAGCTGACGGTGGTGCGCGACATCATCAAGGTCAAGGCGGTGAAGTACCGGGTCGAGAACGACATCGGCTACATGAAGATCACCTCCTTCACCGAAAAGACCTATGACGATCTCGAGAACGCCATCGAGAACATCAAGAAGCAGGTGCCGAACGACAAGCTGAAGGGCTATGTGCTCGACCTGCGCCTCAATCCGGGCGGCCTGCTCGACCAGGCGGTGAGCGTGTCGGACGCGTTCCTCAAGCGTGGCGAGATCGTCTCGACGCGCGGCCGCGACCCGAAGGATGTCACCCGCTTCGACGCCAAGCCGAAGCAGAACGACGACATCAACGGCAAGCCGCTGATCGTGCTGGTCAATGGCGGTTCGGCTAGTGCCTCGGAGATCGTCGCCGGCGCACTGCAGGATCTGCGCCGCGCCACCGTGGTCGGCACGCAGTCCTTCGGCAAGGGCTCGGTGCAGACCATCATCCCGCTCGGCGAGAACGGCGCGCTCAGGCTCACCACGGCGCTCTATTACACGCCGTCGGGCAAGTCGATCCAGGGCAAGGGCATCACGCCCGACATCAAGGTCGACCAGCCGCTGCCGCCAGATCTGCAGGGTCGCGACCTGACCCGCGGCGAATCCGACCTCAAGGGCCACATCAAGGGCGCCGACGAGAACGCCAGCGGCTCCGGCTCGGCCGCCTATGTGCCGCCGGAACCCAAGGACGACCTGCAGCTGATCTATGCCGAGCAGCTGCTGCGCGGCGAAAAGACCGACCCGTCCTTCCCGCCGAACCCGGACAAGGCTGTGTTGAACCAGTAACGCGGTTCGGCCGGAGCGGGGCTCTGGCCGATCAAGCCAAGCAATGCAATGCTGCCGGGACCGCGAGGTTCCGGCAGTTTGATTCGGGGACCGAGGCTAAGAGCATGATCCCGAAAAGTGGGAACCGGTTTTCGGAAAAGATCATGCTCCAACAAAAAGTTAGATCAGGATGGCGATTCAACGAAACGTCATCCTGATCTGGGCGCCACGCGTCTGAGGTATAGCGCCGAAGAATGCGCAGGATTTCACGTTTAACGTGACATTCACGGAGGGTGCTGGGAACTTAACTTGGCAGACATCGGCAAAGATATCGAACGCCCGCTCGGACAGTCGCTGCCGGCCAAGCGCTCCGCGCGCCGCGGCATCGGCGGCGGCACCCTTGCCGCCGCGGTCGCCGTGCTTGCCGTGATCGGCGTCTCCGGCGCGATCGCGCTGCGTGAAAAGCCGTTCCGCAAGCCGGAAGAAATCGCGGTCTCGACGCCGAAGGTCGCCGCTCCCGCCGCACCCGCGCCGCCTCCCGCACCGGCTCCGGTCGCGGCGGCGACGCCACAGGCCAGCACGCCGATGAAGAGCGGCGGGCCGCAGATCATCCACGTCCAGACCGAGGAGGGCGACGGGCCACCGAAGGCGGCGATCGTCATCCGCGATCCCTCGACACTCGGGCAGAATCTCAAAATCGCCCACATTCCGGACAGGGCGCTGATCGAGGCCAGCGACACCGGTCCGCTGCCGATGCGCTCCGCTGACGGCAGGCGGCCCTTCGACGTCTATGCGCGGCGGTGGTCGGGGGCGCGCGGGGCGCGTGTTGCGATCGTCATCGGCGGGCTCGCCGTGTCGCAGACCGGCACGCAAGCGGCGATCGCCAAGCTGCCGGCCGAAGTGACGCTGGCCTTCGCGCCGCAAGGCAATAGCATTGGCCGCTGGATGCAGGCGGCAAGGCAGAGCGGGCACGAGATCGTCATGCAGGTGCCGCTCGAGCCGTTCGACTATCCCAACGTCAACCCCGGCCGCAACACGCTGACGGTGTCGGCCAGCCCGGACGAGAACCTGAAGAGCCTGCGCTGGGCGTTGTCCAGGACCACGAACTATACCGGGGTCATGAATTATATGGGCGCGCGCTTTTCGGCCGACACGAAGGCGATGGAACCGTTCATGGCCGAGCTCGGCAAGCGGGGACTTGCCTATATCGACGACGGGTCTTCCGCGCGCAGCGTCGCGCCTGAGCTTGCCTTGAAGGACGGCGTGCCGTTCGTCGCAGGCGACATGGCGATCGATGCCGTGCAGGATCGCGGCGAAATCCTGAAGAAGCTGGACAGTCTTGAGGCGACGGCTCGGGCCAAGGGCAGCGCGGTCGGCATCGGTTCGGCGTTCGACATCACCGTCGACACGGTGACGTCCTGGATTGCCGAAGCGAAGAAGCGCGGCATCGAGATCGTGCCGATCTCGGCGGTGGCCGTCGATCCGCAAAAGGGGTAACAGCCGTCTTGATAATTCTACTCCGGCGGGCATCTGGCGGCGTTTTCTGCGCTTCCGGTGCTCGCGTACTTTAAGTACGCTCCGCTCCGGTTCTCGAAACCACTCGCCACCTGCCTCGCCGGAGCGAATTCTCAAAACGGCTGTATAATCCAATGACTAAGAAGATCGATCCCGAAACGCTGCCTTACCGTCCCTGCGTCGGGCTGATGATCCTCAACAAGGCCGGCCTGGTCTGGGTCGGGCACCGCATCGCCGAGGCGGACAGCGAGTTCGCCGGCACGACGCAGCTTTGGCAGATGCCGCAAGGCGGCATCGACAAGGGCGAAGAGCCGATCGAGGCCGCCGGGCGCGAGCTCTACGAGGAAACCGGCATGCGCAGCGTGTCGCTGCTTGCCGAAGCGCCGCATTGGATCAATTACGACCTGCCGCCGCATCTGGTCGGCGTCGCCTTCAAGGGCCGCTATCGCGGCCAGACGCAGAAATGGTTCGCCTATCGCTTCGAGGGCGACGAGAGCGAGATCGCGATCAACCCCCCGCCCGGCGGCCACACGGCCGAATTCGACGAATGGGCGTGGCGGCCGATGCGGGAGCTGCCCGAACTGATCGTGCCGTTCAAGCGCAAGGTCTATGAGCAGGTGGTGGCGGCGTTCGAGCACCTGGCTTCCTGACTGGCCTCATCCACCCCGGTTGTCGCGGCGGCTCCATGGCCGTATTGATTGCCCATGCAATGAGCGGGGGTCGCCATGAACGACGACACCGGACGCGGTTTTCCGGCACATGACGCAAACAGCGGTTCGACGGTCAGCGAGGCGGCCGCCGGCGCGATCCTAACGATCGACCTTGGCGCCATCCGGGAAAACTACCGCCGGCTGAAGGCGCGGCTGAGCGGCGCCCGCTGCGCCGGCGTGCTCAAGGCCGACGGCTATGGGCTCGGCGCCGCCCAAGTGGCTTCGGCGCTGGCGAAAGAGGGCTGCGACATCTTCTTCGTCGCGCTGCTCGGCGAGGGCACCGCGCTGCGCAAGGCGATCGGCCACGGGCCGGACATGTTCGTGCTGAACGGACTGCCTCCGGGTTCGGAAGCGGAAGCCTTGGCGGCCGGGCTTTGCCCGGTCATCAACAGCGCCGTTCAACTGAAGGCCTGGCGCGAGACGGCGCGGGGCGCAGGTCGGCGCCTGCCGGCAGCCATCCAGGTGGATAGCGGCATGGCCCGGCTCGGCATGGCGCCGGCGGAGGTCGAGACGGTCGCGGGCGGGGCCGGCGCCTTCGACGGCATCGACATCCGTTTCGTGATGAGCCATCTCGCCCGCGCCGATGAGCCGCAGCAGGCGGCGAACGAGAAGCAGCGGCTGGAATTCGAGCAGCTGCGCAAGCTGCTGCCCGTGGCGCCCGCCTCCCTGGCCAATTCGTCCGGCATCTTTCTCGGGCCGGAATATCATTACGACCTCGCCCGCCCGGGGGCCGCGCTCTACGGCGTCAACCCGACGCCTCACGCGCCCAACCCGATGCTCCCGGTGATACGCCTGCAGGCCAAGGTGGCGCAAACGCGCGAGATCGGTGCCGGGACCGGCATCGGCTACGGCCACACCCATCAGGCGGACGGACCGCTCAGGCTGGCGACCATCTCGCTGGGCTATGGCGACGGCTGGCACCGGCGCGCCGCTTCGGCCGCCTGGTTCGAGGGCGTGCGGTTGCCCTTCGTCGGCCGCGTGTCGATGGACTCGATCATCCTCGATATTTCGGCGCTTCCGGCCGGCCGGCTCGGCGAGGGCGATCTCGTCGAGCTCATCGGCCCGTCGCAAAGCGTCGACGACGCGGCCGGCCACGCCGGCACGATCGGCTACGAGGTGCTGACCAGCCTGGGTGCGCGCTTTCACCGCCGTTACATCGGCGATTGAGACAAGGCGCCTTGCTTGACAAGCCGAGGCTTCTCAGCAAGGTTCGGGGCATGAGCAACCTCGCTTACATCAAAACCTGCTTCAGGGTTTGCCCCATCGCGGGAGCGTAGCCCCGGCGTGGCCGCCAATGCCGGCAGCCGCGTGAACCGGGGCGTTTAATTCCAGACATTTTCATCGAGCCTGCGGCCCTTGCGGCCGGGCTTTGTTTGCCGCCTTCAACGTGGCGGCTTGCGCGCATTCGGGCAACCGATGCGCCAGCATATGAGGTATGCCATGCATGCAGCAACGCAATCGCGTTCGCGAAACACCATCCTTGTCAGCGCGGCGGACCACGACCGGCTGAGCAGCCTCGCCAGGGCCTTTCTCGACCGCGTGCCCGATATGGCTGAGGACCTGCTTGCCGAGATGGATCGCGCCAGGGTCGCCACTGAGCAGGCAATGCCTGCCGACGTGGTGCGGATGGGCTCGACGGTGACGCTTCAGGATCCGGAGGGAAGCATTCAGACGGTGACGCTGGTCTATCCGGCGGAGGCCGACATCGCCGAAAGACGCATATCGGTGCTGACGCCGCTTGGAACGGCGCTAATCGGCGCGCGGGCCGGCGGCACGGTTTCCTGGCGCAGCCGCAACAGCCGGGTTCTCTCGGCAACGATCGACGCCGTCGAGCCATCGGGGAGGGTGCCATGACCAGGATCGTCTACCGCCTGACGGCCAAGGACTTCGCCGTGATCGAGGCGATGCTGATGCGCCGCCGCGCGTTTGCCGATCCGATCGCACCGATGCTCGAACGCAAGCTCGCCGAAAGCCGGGTCATTGCGACGGGGGCCCTCGAGCCCGACCTTGCGACGCTGAACAGCCGGGTGATCTTCCGTGTCGACGGCGGTTCATCGCAAACGCGCACGCTGGTGCAGGCCGAAGCATCCGCTCCCGTCGGCTCCGGCCTGCCGGTCGCCACATGGCACGGCCTCTGCCTGCTTGGCATGAAGGCGGGCCAATCGACATTGTGCGAGCGGCCCGACGGCTCTGCCGAGGAGGTGCTTCTCGAGGACGTAGCCTATCAGCCGGAAGCGGCGCGGCGGGAAGCACAGGAGCGCGCCGCCGAACGCCCTCATCATGTCCTCAAGCTGGTCCACAGCGTACCCGCCAATGACTGGCCACTTGGCGGGCGCGGCAAAATCCGGCAGACAGATGGGGACGATCCGGGCCCTTCCGCGGCCTGATCGGCCTTTGAGGGAACATAGAATGAAAGTCATCGTGCTGGGCGGCGGCGTGATCGGGGTCACCACCGCCTATTTCCTCACCGAGGCCGGTCATGAAGTGACCGTCTACGATCGACAGCCGGGACCGGCGCTCGAAACCAGCTTCGCCAATGCCGGCGAAGTGTCGCCCGGCTACGCCTCGCCCTGGGCCGGGCCGGGCATCCCGGTGAAAGCCGTCAAATGGCTGTTGATGAAATACGGGCCGCTGGTGGTGCGGCCGGCTTTCGACCCGAATATGTGGACGTGGCTGCTCAAGATGCTGCGCAACTGCACGGCCGAGCGCTACGCGCTCAACAAGTCGCGCATGGTGCCGCTTGCCGAATATAGCCGCGACACGCTGAAAGCGCTGCGCGAGGCGACCGGCATCACCTACGACGAACGGGCCAAAGGCACGCTGCAGCTCTTCCGCAAGCAGAAGCAGCTCGACGGCACCGGCGGCGACGTCGAGGTGCTGAAGAAATACGGCGTGCCCTACGAGATCCTCGACCGCGATGGCTGTGTCGCCGCCGAGCCGGCGCTTGCGGCGGTGCGCGACAAATTCGTCGGCGGACTCAGGCTTCCGGGCGACGAGACCGGCGACTGCAAGATGTTCACCGACAAGCTTGCCGAACTCTGCGTGGCGCGCGGCGTGACCTTCGAATACGGCTCGACCATCCGGCGCATCGTCAGGAACCGCAATCGCCTCACCAATGTGCTTACCGACAACGGATGGAGAACCGCGGACGCGTTCGTGATGGCGATGGGCAGCTATTCGGCGCAATTCATGCGCTCGCTGGGGCGGCCGATTCCGGTCTATCCGGTGAAGGGCTATTCGATCACCGTGCCGATCAGCAATGCCGAGGCCGCGCCGGTGTCGACCGTCATGGACGAGACCTACAAGGTGGCGATCACCAGGCTCGGCGACCGCATCCGCGTCGGCGGCACGGCGGAGATTTCGGGCTATGATCTTCGCCTGCATGAATCGCGCCGCCGCACGCTCGAACACTCGGTCGGCGATCTCTTCCCCGGCGGCGGCGACCTCAAGGCGGCGAGCTTCTGGTGCGGCTTGCGGCCGATGACGCCCGACGGACCGCCCTTGGTCGGACTGAGCGAGGTTGCCAACCTCTACCTCAACACCGGCCACGGCACGCTCGGCTGGACCATGGCCTGCGGCTCGGCCAAGGTGCTGGCCGACATCATGTCGAACCGGGTGCCGGAGATCAACGCGCGCGATCTGAGCCCGGAGCGGTATCTGAAGCCTATCTAACCGCGTCGCGTCGGTGCGGACTGAAGGCGCGCTTCAATCCCTCAGAACGCCTCCTGGACCCATTTGTTGCTGAACAGCAGCCGGTAGGCCCAGCCGATCGTGACATCGGTGGCGACCGGGCGCGAATGGGCGAGGTAATCGTCATAGACCGGCTTCATGCGGCGATAGAATGCCGGATCGAGCACGACCATGCCGTTCTCCGAGTCATGGAAGAAGCTGCGGTTGTTGAGGTTGACCGAGGAGATGGCGACCAGCCTCCCATCGATCATCATGATCTTGGAATGCAGCACGACATCCGGCGCCTTGAACTCGCGGATGTTGATGCGGTCGCCATATTTCTCGACGAACAGCTTGTTGAGCGCGGTGAGGAACCGGCCGCCGATATCGCCCTTGAGATCGATGCGGCCGACGACGTCGATCTTCACGCCCCTGGCCAGCGCCCGGTCGAAGGCCCGGGCGATATCGGGCGTCAGGTTGAGGTAGGGATTGACGATCTCGATGCGACGCTCGGCGTTGTCGATCAATTCGACGAAATAGGCCTCCAGCGCGTGCCCGTCCTCATAGGGCACGGAAATGAAATGCCGCGCCACGCCGCGCCGGGCCGCGCCGGAACGAACCGGGACGGAGAACGGACGCGACAGGTTGGTGTCGGCATCGCGCAGCCAGACGGTCGACAAATGCGCGGCCAGCGTCTCGACGGTCGCCGGGTCGGCGATCTCTATGTCGAAGTCGCTCCAGTTGGAATAGTAATTCAGCGAGAGGCCGTCGGTCTTGCCGTATTGTTCCAGCTCCGGGTAGCGGGTCAGGTCGACCGGTTTGTGGAACAGAAAACCGTCATGGATGTTGCGGCCGCCGATGATGACGCGGGACCGTCTGGGGTCTTCGGCCAAAGTCGCCAGCATCTTGACGTGATGGACCCTGTGCAGTTGTGCGATCTGCTCGTCAAAGGGCGCGCCGTGATCGGCCTGCCAGCGATATTCCTGCAGCTCGACATTGGGGAATTCGGCTGCCAGCCGGTGCAGCATGGCGTCGTCCTTCTGCCGCTCCAGCACGTCGGTGACCAGGATGCGCACCTTGGTGCCCCGCGCCGCGTGATGGCGGATCAGCCGCTCCATGAGGCGGCCGGAGAAATCCGCCTTGAACTCAAGCGACGACAGATAGATCAGCCTGAGCTTCGGCGCGTTGGAGAAATCGAGCGGGAGCTCGGGATCGGCCTTGTCGAAGGCGCTGTCCGGCAGCGTCCTGCCGAGCAAGGCTTCGACCTTGGCGTTGAAGCCGTCGCGCGATTTGCGAAGCAAGGTCGGCGACCCCAATGGCAGCGCGCAGGTCTGCGACAGCCAGCGGCCGGCATAAAAGGCGCGGTCGAGCTCCTCCATGCCCGCCGGATCGGGCACCGGACAGCGGTCGTAGCGGCTGTCGAGTCTCGCGATCCAAGGGTCGGCGCTTTCCTCCCGTAACAGGATCAGCGGCGCGCCGGCCGGTGCCAGCGCCGAGGTGACGCGAAGATCGCAGCGGGTCAGCGCTTCGGCGGGAAACAGGCTGACCGAGGTTTCCGCGGCCGGCAGCCTCAGATGAAACGGCGAGGCCCTGGCGACCGTGGTGGACCGGCCCGATGCCCGGATCGCGAGCGGGCCGTTGCAGGTGCCGCCGATGTCGACAGGCTGTTGGCCTGCCTGGCGCAGCACGATCTCGACCGAACGCGCCTGCAGGCCGGAGAAACTGAAGGTCTTGGGCGACAAAGGCCGCGCGGCGGCATCAAGATAGAGCGTCTGCCGCGACATGCGCCAGCGGCCGGTGAACCGGCCTTCGCCCGGCTTGCCTTGTGTCGGCGTGAGCTCGGGGTCGCCGAGCGGTTGGGCCAACCGTTGCAGCGCCGCATAGGTAGCATGGAAGCCGCTGTTCTGGACATCGCGCCAGTCCCGGCCGAAGCGGCCTGTGCCGTTGGCGCGGTCGAGCGCGTCGAGGCGGCTCTGGGCGAGCAGCGCCTGGAATTGCTTCTCGTAGGCACTGTTGCCGTCGCTCGCGAAATAGTGCGGCGCGGCGATCTGGGCGCCGCTGCCGTCCGCCGAGACGGGCAGGCGGCCGCAGGCGTCGTCGCCCGGAAAGAAGGCGCAGGCCGAATGTCCAGGCATGCCGGCGCAACCGGCAACTGCCGCCAGCGCCAGTCCAAGCAATGGCTTGGTGAGAGCCGATTTGAGGCTCATCCAGCCGCTCCGTTCATGGCCTTGAGCTCGGCGGGATCGCGCGGCGGCAGGAACCCTTGCGGAAAGATCCTGCAGACGGGAAAGGTGAAGGTGGCGATCAGCAGCTCGGCCTCGCTGCGCATTTTGCGCGGCGCCGTCCTGTCGTCGCGGATCTTCCTGGCGGAGGCGACGAGCGCGCCGTCGCAGTCGCAATGATTATGCCGGGCGATGTAGCAGGCGTCGTGGGCCCGGCAGGCGGCATCGAGACGGTCGACCGGCTTTGCCGACAGATCGCCGGTGCGCGTGCCAGGGCCGCAATAATTGCCGATGACGAAAGGCGAGGGGCGCGACATGGCATAGCGGATCGGCTTCGGCAGCTCGGCTTGCGGAACCTTCGCCCAGGGGTTGGCGCAGCCGGACAGGAAAAGCAGCGGCAGAATGGCAAGAACGGCTCGCATTTCTCCGCCGGCGTTCCGAAGATGTCCCCAGAGCGTTTCACCGTTTCACAGAAACGGCGAACCGCTCTATCCCTTTGTTTTGGCGCAATTCTTGGAATTGCTCCAGCGCTCCATCGTGGCATGGCGAAGCGCGCCGGTGCCACAGTCGCCGAATTTGTGGCGCAGGCAAGGCGGCGACGACCAACTGCCTGTGATAGGATCGGCCGCAGCGAGGGGATTTTGGATGCGTCTTTTTCTTTTGGCGACGGCGGCCGCATATCTGACCTGCGCCTCGGCGGCGTTTGCCGCGGACAAGACCGTTCACGATAGGGAGCACGGCTTTTCGCTGACCTATCCCGAGGAATGGGCGAGCGAAACCGCCTTTGACAATACCATTCGGCTCAAGATCAAATCCGGCGAAGGAGGACTCACCTGCCGCGTGTCGGAAAATGCCTACGATCCGACCGCTCCCGACAATCCACCCGACGTCAGGGCGTTCATGGAGGAAGATTGGCAGGTGAGCAACTGGCAGACCATGGTCGGTGTCGCCTATCAGTCTGCAGCCTTCCGCCAGGACAGGTTGGCGCATTTCCCGGACGGCTATCCGGTGCGGATCGCCGACATGGATTTCCACTATGCCGACGAAAATGTCAGCTTCTACGGCCATTCCCGCATCGCGCTGACGCTGCGCAACTCGCATTACGGCTTCGTCGATTGCGGGGTCGCGGGCGACAATTCCGAAGAGGTAGAGCGGAAATGGGCGCCGCTTGCGGATGAGGCCGAGAAGATCGTGAGCTCGTTCGTGCTCGACGCGGATTAAACAAACAGGCTGCGTTCCCGCTCCACCGCCTTGGTTATGAAGTTGGCGACCAGCTGGACGCGGCGCAGCGGCCTGACCGATTCATGATAGACCAGCCAGTAGGCGCGACGGATGGGCGCGACGATGTCGACCGGCACCAGCTCCGGCATCGAACGGGCGACGAAAGTGTGCAGGATGCCGATGCCGGCACCGGAGCGCACCGCTTCGGCTTGGCCGAGCGCCGAGGAGATGGCGAAGCTGGTGCGCCATTCGGGGCTGAACTCGGCGGCATAGTCGAGCGAGGGGCTGACGATGAGGTCCGGCACATAGCCGATCAGCGTGTGCCGGCCGAGCTCGGCCGGCGCTTTCGGCAGGCCGTTGGCTTCGGCATAGCTGCGGGAGGCGAAGAGGCCGAGCGTGTAGTCGACAAGCTTGCCCGCCACGAGCCGGCCTTCAGTCGGCCGCTCGACGGTGATCGCGATATCGGCTTCGCGCCTGGACAGCGAGAAGGAGCGCGGCACCGGCACCAGCTGGATGGTGAGCTCGCGGTGCAAAGCGGTCAGTTCGCCCAGCCGCTTTGCCAGGAAAGCGACGCCAAAGCCGTCCGGCGCGCCGATGCGAACCGTGCCCGAAACGTCGTCGCCCTCGCCGGCAATGGTCGAGCGTGCGGCGATCATGTCGCCTTCCATGCGCTCGGCAATGTCGAGGAAGCACTCGCCGGCCGGCGTCAGCTCGCTGCCGGTGGTCAAGCGGCGGAAGAGCTTTGTGCGCAGCGCCTCCTCGAGCGCGGCGATGCGGCGCGAGACGGTGGCGTGGTTGAGCTCCAGACGCTTGGCCGCGCCGAGGATCTGCCCGGCGCGCGCCACGGCGAGAAAGATGCGGACGTCATCCCAGTTCATGGGGGCGGTCCTGATCAGGAGCGGGTGTGAAGGAACTCAACCTTCGATCCTTTCGACATGTCGCCATTTGCGACAATTAATGCACGCGCCTCGGTCGATGTCTATTTTCCGCACAACGGTTGCGTTTTGGCTCGCGTTGCCATCGCCGCCGCAAAGGCGGACAATGGCATCATCACCAAACAAGGGAGAGAAGGCATGATCGAATACGGTCATTTCATCGGCGGCAAGCGCGTCGCCGGCACCAGCGGCCGCAAGCAGGATGTGATGCAGCCGATGGACGGCTCCGTGCGCGGCACAGTGGCGCTCGCCTCGCAGGCGGAGCTGCGCGCCGCGGTCGAGAATGCCAAGGCGGCGCAGCCGAAATGGGCCGCCACCAACCCGCAGCGCCGCGTGCGCGTGCTGATGAAGTTCCTCGAGCTGGTCCAGCGCGACTATGACGAGCTGGCCGACATCCTGGCGCGCGAGCACGGCAAGACGATCGCCGATGCGCGCGGCGACATCCAGCGCGGCCTCGAAGTGGTCGAGGTCTGCATCGGCGCGCCGCATATGATGAAGGGCGAGTTCACCGACGGGGCAGGCCCCGGCATCGACACCTATTCGATGCGCCAGCCGCTCGGCGTCGTCGCCGGCATTACGCCGTTCAATTTCCCGGCCATGATCCCGCTGTGGAAGATCGCCCCGGCGATCGCCTGCGGCAACGCCTTCATCCTGAAGCCTTCGGAGCGCGATCCGGGCGTGCCGCTCCGCATCGCCGAGCTGTTCATCGAGGCCGGCCTGCCGGAAGGCGTGCTCAACGTCGTCAACGGCGACAAGGAAGTTGTCGACGCCATCCTCGACGATCCCGACATCAAGGCCGTCGGCTTTGTCGGCTCGACGCCGATCGCCCAGTACATTTATGCGCGCGGCTGCGCGGCCGGCAAGCGCGTGCAGTGCTTCGGCGGTGCCAAGAACCACATGATCATCATGCCCGACGCCGATATGGATCAGACCGTCGACGCCCTGGTCGGCGCCGGCTATGGGTCGGCCGGCGAGCGCTGCATGGCGATCTCGGTGGCAGTCCCGGTCGGCAACGACACCGCCAACCGGCTGATGGAAAAGCTGGTGCCGCGCGTCGAAAGCCTGAAGGTCGGCCCCTCGACGGATTCTTCCGCCGATTTCGGCCCGCTGGTGACGGCACAGGCGCTGGAGCGCGTGAAGGGCTATGTCGATATCGGCGTCAAGGAAGGCGCCAAGCTCGTCGTCGACGGCCGCGGCTTCAAGATGCAGGGCTACGAGAACGGCTACTATATGGGCGGCTGCCTGTTCGACAACGTGACCGCCGACATGCGCATCTACAAGGAAGAGATCTTCGGGCCGGTGCTCTCGGTGGTGCGCGCGCCTCGCTACGAGGACGCCATCAAGCTCGCCAACGACCACGAAATGGGCAATGGCGTCGCCATCTTCACCCGCGACGGCGACGCGGCGCGTGACTTCGCCTCCAGAGTTCAGGTCGGCATGGTGGGCATCAATGTGCCGATCCCGGTTCCGATCGCCTATTACACGTTCGGCGGCTGGAAGGCGTCGTCCTTCGGCGATCTCAACCAGCATGGCCCGGACGCGTTCCGCTTCTACACCAAGACCAAGACGGTCACCTCGCGCTGGCCGTCCGGCATCAAGGACGGCGCGGAATTCGTCATCCCGACGATGAACTAGCCGGACGATTTTCGAGTCGACTCTAAAGAAGCGCGGTGCAAACCGCGCTTCTTTTTTGGAGTCATCCGCGTTCGGACGTGGGCTCCGACTGCCGCTTTGCTGGTTTCGCAGCCCGGCCAAATAAATGACCTACGTCACGGGCACGTCCACAGAACATCCGCACCTTCTAATAATTTCCATCGCCGTGTGATGGAACCAACAGACCACCATCCGCCTTAGGCTGTATTCCTGCCATACGTGCAGGCAACCAAGCAGCGCCGGTTCAAGCCGGGGTTCTCGTCTGGCGCGAGGAGGTGTCAGATGACACGATTTCTTATGGCGACGATATTGGCGGCGGCTGCGATGACCGCTGGAGCCGCGCCGGCGAGCGCGGCGGCGCAATGTGCGGCGCGCGCCGACATCATCAAGGCCCTTGGCGACAAGTTCCACGAAACCGAGGCCGGGCGCGGCCTGATCAATCCGAACGTCGTGCTCGAGATATTCGTCTCGGAACAGGGCAGCTGGACGGTGCTCGCTTCCGACACCAAGGGCCAGAGCTGCGTGCTCTCCGTCGGCGAGGGCTGGGACAGCCCGACGATCACGGCGGCGATGCCGGGCGCCTGAACTGCCAGGGAACTGGGCTGAGCGCCACATCGGCTCCTGCGTCTAGTGTCAAGCAGCACCAGGAAAGCGCTTTCCGTGGCGCCGCTTGTTTACGAAGCCGAGCTTCACCATATCGAATCCAAGGAGTCATGATCTCCCGACGACAGACCGGAACCCAGAAGGAGTGACGCGATGAAGACGTCCAATCCGGCCTGGAGCCTTCCGGCACACTGAGGCGGCCGAATGAGCCTCCCTTGCCGGAATGCGAAGGCGAAGGAGGTGCCCCATGGCACGCGAATTTTCGTTTCGATGGATCAAGCTTGCAGCCGTTGGCGCCATGATGGCGCTGCCGGCCGTTCCGGCCCGGGCGCAAGTCATCTGCGGCGGCCATGACTATCTGGTTGCGAGGCTGGCGGAGGCATTCGAGGAGAAGCGGCTGGGCTATGGCGTGGCCGGAGAAGCCGCCATCTTCGAGGTGTTCGTCTCGGCAAGCGGAAGCTGGACCATCCTGATGACCGACGTCAAAAACCAGAGCTGCATCCTGGCCGCAGGCGAGGGGTGGGAAGATACGCTGGCCACTCCGGTCTGGCAGCCGGGCGGCTGAGGACGCTTGCTCAGCGCGTCGCGGCGATCTCGGCGTGGCCGCGCAGCAGCGCCATCAGTTTCTTGGCGTCCTTGGCGGCTGCCTCCTCGTCGCCGTCGAGGATGGAACGGATCAGCGCGACGTGGTGCTCGGCCGATTCAGCGAGGCCGGTGTCGGCCTTGTAGCGATACCAGAAGCGACGGCTGTGGGTCTGCAAGGGGGCGGCGACACGCGCCGCGAAGGGGTTGTCGGCGGCGATGGCCAGCGCCTCGTCGAGCGCCTTGTCGGCCTGGATGAAGGCAAGCACGTTGCCCGAGATCACCGCCTTCTGCATCGCCAGAGCCGCCTCATGGAACAGGTCGGCGGCCTCGCGGGTGACGAAGCGGGCGGCCGAGCGGGCGAGCACGACTTCAATGCCGCGCCGCGCATCCAGGACCCGGAGCCAGTCGCCGGCGTGCAGCGGCGCGACCGCGATGCCCGCGCGGGGCCTGATGTCGAGAAGCCCTTCCCAGGCCAGCCGCTGGATCGCCTCGCGCACCGGCGTGCGTCCGAGACCCAGCCGGTCGATCAGCGCGCCTTCGGTGACGAAGCTCGACGGCGCAAGCTCGAGCGTGACGATCATGTGCTCCAGCGCGCGATAGGCCCTGGTCGCCGCCGGCTCGAAGGTCGCGTTCGCGTCAGCGGATATCAGCGGGGAGATCAATGGCAGGCTCCTGATATATTTTTCATATATCATAATGGATTCAGCGTTGACGAGCCAGCTCTTAATAGATATACTGCTGATATATCAATTGGAGAGACAGCCATGTGGACCGGAGTTTTCCCTGCCGTCACGACCAAATTCACCGCCGACGATTGCCTCGACCATGCCGAAATGGAGCGCTGCTATTCCCTGCAGATGGAGGCCGGCTGCGACGGCATCATTGTCTGCGGCTCGCTCGGCGAGGGGCCGATGCTGTCGCCAGACGAGAAGATCGAGGTGCTGAAGACGGCGCAGAAAGTCGCCGGCAAGAAGCCGGTGCTTTTGACCATCAACGAACCCGGCACGCGTGAGGCGGCTGCTATCGCCAGGCGCGCCGCCAAGGAAGGCGCCGACGGGCTGATGGTGGTGCCGAGCCCGATCTACCACACCGACCGCCAAGAGACGGTTGCGGCGCTCCGCGCCGTGGCGGAAGCCGGCGACCTGCCGGTGATGATCTATTCCAACCGGCTCGCCTATCGCGTCGACGTGACCGTCGAGCTGATGGAGGAGCTGGCGTCCGACAAGCGCTTCGTCGCCATCAAGGAATCCTCCGACGACATCCGCCGTTCGACCGAGATCATCAACCGATTGGGCGACCGCTACGACCTCTTCACCGGCGTCGACAATCTCGCCTTCGAGGCGCTGTCGGTCGGCGCCATCGGCTGGGTCGCCGGCCTGGTCACCGCCTTCCCGAGCGAGACGGTCGCAATCTACCAACTGATGCGGCAAGGTCGTCGAGAGGAAGCGCTGGCGATCTATCGCTGGTTCCGGCCCTTGCTCGACCTCGATGTCTCGACCTATCTGGTCCAAAATATCAAGCTTGCCGAAGTGCTGGCGATCGGTACGAATGACCGCGTGCGCATGCCGCGCCGGCCGCTGTCGGGCGAACACCGCAAGGCGGTCGAAAAGATCGTCCGGGATGCGCTGGCGGTGCGGCCGAAGCTGCCGTCGCTGCAGACGTCTCCCCGATCGACGGACAAGTTGGTGGCGGCCGAATAAGAGGTAGCATTCTCGTGCAGGGAAATTCCGAGGAGAGGGGCGGCCCGTCATCCGCCCTTCGAGCACCTTCTCCCCGTTCGCAGGGAGAAGCGGAAGACATCGCCATCATCGGCGGCGGCATCATCGGTATCTGCGCCGCGACCCTGCTCTCGGAAGCGGGGCGCAGCGTCACCGTCTTCGACCGCACCGGCATTTGCGAGGAGACGAGTTCCGGCAATGCCGCCGCCTTCGCCTTCTCCGACGTGCTGCCGCTGGCGCATAAGGGGATGATCAGGCAATTGCCGAAATGGCTCGCCGACCCGCTCGGGCCGTTGGCCATTCCGCCGGCCTATCTGCCCAAACTCCTGCCCTGGCTGATCCGCTTCTGGCGGGCGGGCGCGGCGAAGCACTATGAGACCAGCCTTGCCACGCAGGCCGGCATGATGAAGCTCGCCGAGGCCGAATGGATGCAGCTGCTCGACCGCTCCGGCACGCGGCCGATGCTGCGCGAGGATGGTTCGCTGGAATTCTATGAGAGCGAGGCCGAGTTTCGCGCCTCGTTGCCCGGTTGGGCCGAGCGCCAGCGTTTCGGCATCGGCTTCCGCCATGTCGAGGGCGATGAGATGGCCGCGCTCCAGCCGGGTCTTTCGCCGCTCTTCGTCAAGGGCACGTTCGTGCCGGGCTGGAAAACGGTCGCCGATCCGAAGCTGCTCGGCAAGGCGGTCTGGGCCTATGCGGAAAAACTCGGCGCCCGGTTCGAGCATGCGCGGGTCGAGTGCGTCGAGGCTGGCGCAGACGGCGCCACGATCGTGCTCGCCGACGGCACCAGGCGCAAGGCAAGGAAACTCGTGATCGCCGCGGGAGCCTGGTCGCATCTTCTGGCAAAACATCTCGGCGACCGCATCCCGCTCGAAACCGAGCGCGGCTACAACACCACGCTGCCGGTATCGGCCTTCGACGTGAAGCGGCAGCTGATCTTTTCCGGACATGGCTTCGTCATCACGCCGCTCCAAACGGGCCTGCGCGTCGGTGGCGCCGTCGAGCTCGGCGGCATCGAGCGGCCGCCGAATTTCGCCCGTTCGAAGGCGATGCTTGAGAAGGCGAAGCGTTTCCTGCCGGGGCTCGACCCGTCGGGCGGCCGCGAGTGGATGGGTTTTCGTCCGTCGCTGCCGGATTCCCTGCCGGTGATCGGCGCGGCGCGGGCGCCGAACGTCTACTATGCTTTCGGCCACGGCCATCTCGGCTTGACCCAGTCGGCGGCAACCGGCCGCTTGATCCGCGATCTCGTTCTCGGGCAGACTCCGCCGCTCGATCTCACCCCTTTCCGTCCGCAACGGTTCTGATAGTCAGGAAGCATCATGGCCAAAAAATCCTTCTTCTGCATCGACGGCCACACCTGCGGCAATCCGGTGCGTCTGGTCGCCGGCGGCGGGCCGCCGCTCGAGGGCGCGACGATGATGGAGCGGCGAGCGCATTTCCTCGCCGAATATGACTGGATCCGCACCGGGCTGATGTTCGAGCCGCGCGGCCATGACGTGATGTCGGGCTCGATCCTCTATCCGCCGACGCGCGACGACTGCGATATCGCCATCCTGTTCATCGAGACGTCGGGTTGCCTGCCGATGTGCGGCCACGGCACGATCGGCACCGTCACGATGGCCATCGAGCACGGGCTGGTGAAGCCGAAGACGCCGGGCGTGCTGAGGCTGGACACGCCGGCCGGCCTGGTCGTCGCCGAATACAGCCAGGTCGGCGAATATGTCGAGGAGGTGCGCATCACCAACGTGCCGTCCTTCCTCTATGCCGAAGGCCTGACCGTAGAATGCCCGGTGCTTGGCGAGATCAGCGTCGACGTCGCCTATGGCGGCAATTTCTACGCCATCGTCGAGCCGCAGAAGAATTACCGGGACATGGCAGACCATTCAGCCGGCGACCTCATCGCCTGGAGCCCGGTGGTACGGCAGCGCCTCAATGAGAAATACTCCTTCGTGCATCCGGAGAACCCCGGCATCAACCGGCTGTCGCACATGCTGTGGACCGGCAAGCCGAAACATGCCGAAGCCGACGCCCGCAATGCCGTGTTCTATGGCGACAAGGCGATCGACCGCTCGCCTTGCGGCACCGGCACCTCGGCGCGCATGGCGCAACTTCATGCCAAGGGCAACCTCAAGCCCGGCGACAATTTCGTGCATGAATCGATCATCGGCTCGCTGTTCAAGGGCAGGGTCGAAAAAGAGGTCAGCGTGGCGGGCAAGCCGGCGATCATTCCCTCGATCGGCGGCTGGGCACGGATGACGGGGCTCAACACCATCTTCATCGACGACCGAGATCCGTTCGCGCATGGGTTCATCGTGACGTGATCGTCAGCCGGAATATCCAACCGGCTGCGGTCAGGCCTCGGTTTTGACCGAGACCTGATCGCGGAACCATTCGGCGAACCTGGCCTCGGCAGACGAGGGTTGCGCCGACATCGTCAGGAAATAACCCTTGTCGTCGTCGGTCGAAATATCGGAGAGGACAACGAGGTCGCCGCGCCTGAGCTCTTCGCGAAAAACCTCGACCGGGCACAACGCTATACCGTGCCCGGCAATGACCGCCGTCGCCAATATGTTGAAATCGGCAAAAACCGGGCCGCTCCCAACATCGCGCCCTTTGACCCCGGCCTTGGAAAACCATTCCTGCCAGCCCTGGCGCGTCTCGTCATGCAACAGGTCGGCCGCCGCGATCGCCGCCGCCGTTTCCAGCCGCCCCTTCCGCGCAAGATAGTGCGGGCTGCAGGCAGGCCGGCTTATGCGGGAAAACAGCTTGAGGCTCATGACATGCGGCGAGGGATCTGCGCCGAGGGTGATCAGGACGTCGTTGTCGTCATCGAGCCGATCTTCGGCCTTGGCGTAAGCCACCCGGATCGCGATCTCGGGATGGCGCGCCGTGAAGTCCGACAGGCGCGGCACCAGCCAGCGGCTGGCGATCGAGGGAATGCAGCCCACCGACAGCGATGCCTGGGCGGCGTTTCTGCGAATGCGGCGGCAGGTCGCGCCCAATTCCGTCAGCGCCGCGCTCGCGGACGCCTGCAGGATCAGCCCGGCCTCCGTCAGGCGCACCTTGCGGGCGTCGCGTTGAAACAATGCGACGCCGAGCCATTCCTCCAGCCGCCTTATCTGGTGGCTAATAGCAGGGTGGGTGACGTGGAGCTCTTCGCCGGCAGCCGAGAAACTAAGATGGCGAGCGGTCGCCTCAAAGGCTCGGATCGCGTTCAGCGGCAGATAATCCATCTGTAAAATTCTCTAACAGGAAAAGCCAAAATCCGTCATTTGAAGCACGACCTGACCTGAGTCACTGATTAGGGGGCGGCAGCATAAAATCTAGGCGGGCTGGACCAAGAAGTCGATGCCTGTCGGCGAATTCGAGGCGCGCCGCTGCTTCTCAAACCTGATTTCATGGAAGACCACAATGTTCACCAGACAATTGGCTGATATAGAAAAAACTGACTTCTTCGTCGATTGGGGCAATGGCACCAGCCATCGGCTGCTGACACAGCAGGACGGCATGGGCTTCACCATATGTCACACGGTGGTGCGAGCCGGCAGCGAATCGCGGCTGCAGTACCGGCGGCACCTGGAGGCCTGCTACTGTATCGCCGGCAGCGGCGAAGTCGAGGACATGACAGGCACCGTCCATCGCGTCGAGCCGGGCACGGTCTACGTTCTCGATGCCCATGACGATCATTTCCTGCGGGCCGACAGCGCCGGCGACATGGTGCTGGTGAGTGTCTTCAATCCGCCGCTCAAAGGCACTGAGAGGCACACTCTCAATGGAGAGGGAGGCTCTGCTTACTGAGGCTTCGCTTCAAGGTTTTCTATTGTGGCGCGGCGCCCTCGACCGAAGGCGCGGCGCCGTCACATGCCCGTCACAGACGAGGGAATCCTGACCTTGCGGAAGGCGCGGTGGCGCGAAACCGAGCGCTTCGGTTCATGCAAGGATTCACCTCATCAACTTATTTTGACGCTGGTTTCTTCGACAGGAGGCCCATCATAAGGTTGAATCGTCAAAGACATTGCGTTGTGCCAATGATAGGGTCCGCGATAGTCCAGGGGTCGGGCGCGATAAAACGGGCAATCGGGCGGCGTGCTTCCAAACCGCGCGGAGCGATTGAAAAATCACGTTGCAATCCGGGCTCGAAACTTTACGACTAGGGGAAATACGAAAAGGAATGCGTCCTGAAGGGCGACATTCCAGGGGAGCCGCATAAATATGCAATATTTCGTCCAGCAGCTTATCAACGGGCTGACGCTGGGATCGATCTATGGGCTGATCGCGATCGGCTATACGATGGTCTACGGCATCATCGGCATGATCAATTTCGCCCATGGCGACATCTTCATGGTCGGCGCCTTCACGGCGCTCATCGTCTTCCTGATCCTTGGCGCGATGTTCTACTCGGTGCCGGTCGTGGTGGCGCTTCTGATCATGATGATCGTGGCGATGCTTCTCACCAGCCTCTACAACTGGACGATCGAGAAGGTTGCCTACCGTCCGCTGCGCGGCTCGTTCCGCCTGGCGCCGCTGATCACCGCCATCGGCATGTCGATCGCGCTGTCCAACTTCGTGCAAGTCACGCAAGGTCCGCGCAACAAGCCGATCCCGCCGCTGGTCAGCCAGGTCTATACGATCGATGGCATCAGCGTCTCGCTGAAGCAGATCCTCATCGTGATCGTCACCATCGTGCTGCTGGCGATCTTCTGGTACCTCGTCAACCGGACCGCGCTGGGGCGGGCGCAACGCGCCTGCGAGCAGGACCGCAAGATGGCCGCGCTGCTCGGCATCGACGTCGACCGCACCATCTCCATCACCTTCATCATGGGCGCGGCCCTTGCCGCCGTCGCAGGCACGCTGTTTCTGATGTATTATGGCGTCGTGGTGTTCTCAGACGGCTTCGTGCCGGGCGTGAAGGCCTTCACGGCGGCCGTGCTCGGCGGCATCGGCTCGCTGCCTGGCGCCGTGCTCGGAGGACTGCTGATCGGCTTCATCGAGAGCATGTGGTCGGCCTATTTCTCGATCGACTACAAGGACGTCGCCGCCTTCTCGATCCTAGCGATCGTGCTGATCTTCCTGCCCTCCGGCATTCTCGGCCGGCCTGAAGTCGAAAAGGTCTGATCCTCATGGCCGCTACCGTGTCTTCGGAGCGCGACGCCGTCGCCACTCCTGTCCAACGTGCTTTCCGCGAGGCCCTTTACGCGGGCGCCATTTCGCTTGGCCTGTTCGTGCTGTTCATCGGTCTGAGGACCGACCAGAACATCAGCAACGAACTGATCCTGGTGCAGCGCTGGGGCCTGCTGGCCATCGTGGTCGCTGCCGTGACCGTCGGCCGTTTCCTCTATGTGGCTTACGCCGTCCCGGCCATGGAGCGGTCGAGGGCCGAGAAGGCCGCGGCGCCCGCCGTCGTCGCCGAGCCCGGCTTCGTCAGGCAGAACTTCAATAAGATCGGCGCCACCTTGCTGATCCTCTACCCGATTGCCATGGTACTGCTCTTCGGCTTCCAGGGCTCGCTGAAATGGGTCGACAATTTTGGCATCCAGATCCTCATCTATGTGATGCTGGCCTGGGGCCTGAACATCGTCATCGGGCTGGCCGGCCTGCTCGATCTCGGCTATGTCGCCTTTTATGCCGTCGGCGCCTACGCCTACGCGCTGCTCGGCACGCATTACGGGCTGTCTTTCTGGATTCTGCTGCCGGCGGCCGGCGCCATGGCCGCTTTTTGGGGCATCATGCTCGGCTTCCCGGTGCTGAGGCTGCGCGGCGACTATCTGGCGATCGTTACGCTCGCCTTCGGTGAGATCATCCGCCTTGTGCTGATCAACTGGCGCGAAGTGACCAACGGTTCGGCCGGCATCTCCGGCATCCCGAAAGTGTCTTTCTTCGGCCTGATGTCGTTCAATGTCTCCGACCCGAACTACATCGCCAAGGTGCTGCACATCACCCAGTCGGGCGCCTACTACAAGATCTTCCTCTATTACCTCATCCTGGCGCTCTGCTTCCTGACCGCCTTCGTCACCATCAGGCTTCGCCGGCTGCCCGTGGGCCGCGCCTGGGAAGCCCTGCGCGAGGACGAGATCGCCTGCCGCTCGCTCGGCATCAACACCACCACCACCAAGCTGACGGCCTTTGCCACCGGCGCCATGTTCGGCGGCTTCGCCGGCTCGTTCTTCGCCGCCCGGCAAGGTTTCGTCAGCCCCGAATCCTTCGTCTTCCTGGAATCGGCCATCATCCTCGCCATCGTCGTGCTCGGCGGCATGGGATCGCTGGGCGGCATCGCGGTGGCGGCGCTGGTGATGATCGGCGGCACGGAAATCCTGCGCGAACTCGACTTCCTCAAGGCGGTGTTCGGGCCGGATTTCACGCCCGAACTTTACCGCATGCTTCTGTTCGGCATGGCCATGGTCATCGTCATGCTGTGGAAGCCGCGCGGCTTCGTCGGCAGCCGCGAGCCCACGGCCTTCCTCAAGGAGCGAAGAGCGGTCTCAGCCTCCTTCACCAAGGAGGGCCACGGCTGATGAACGCGACTCCTTCCTCGAACGACTTCATCCTGCAGGTCGAGCATCTGTCGATGAAGTTCGGCGGCCTGGTCGCCATCGGCGACCTGACGTTCCAGGCCAGGCGCGGCGAGATCACCGCGCTGATCGGCCCGAACGGCGCAGGCAAGACCACGGTGTTCAACTGCATCACCGGCTTCTACAAGCCCACCGAGGGCATGATCACGCTCAACAAGCGTGACGGCTCGACCTATCTGCTCGAACGCCTGCCCAATCACGAGATCCCCGCGCGCGCCAAGGTGGCGCGCACGTTCCAGAACATTCGCCTGTTCTCCGGCATGACGCTGCTCGAGAACCTTCTGGTCGCCCAGCACAATAAGCTGATGAAGGCTTCGGGCTACACCTTTCTCGGCCTGTTCGGCTTCCCGAGCTATCGCCAGGCTTCGGCCGAATCGATCGAGCTCGCCAGGCACTGGCTGGAGAAGGCCAACCTCGTCGATCGCGCCGACGATCCGGCCGGCGACCTGCCCTATGGCGCGCAGCGGCGCCTGGAGATCGCGCGCGCCATGTGCACGGGACCGGAGCTTCTGTGCCTGGACGAGCCGGCCGCCGGCCTCAATCCGAAGGAATCGGCCGCGCTCAACGAACTCCTGATGGACATCAAGAACAACACCGGCACGTCGATCCTGCTCATCGAGCACGACATGTCGGTGGTGATGCAGATCTCCGACCATGTCGTGGTGCTCGAATACGGCCGCAAGATTTCCGACGGCAATCCGGAATCGGTGCGCACCGATCCGCGCGTCATCGCCGCCTATCTCGGCGTCGACGACGAGGAAGTGCAGGAAGTGCTCACCGAAGTCGGCGACGAGGATGTCATCGAGCAGCTCGATACCGGCCCCGATGCGGCGCACGGGCCGGGAAATTCCTCTTCGATGATGGCCGGGCCGGTTTCCGACAGCGTCGAGCATGCCGACGAGGGCGAGCGGGTCACCGTGTCGAAGGGCGCCTCGAAGGCGGCCCAGATCGACGCGCGCGCCACGTCAGTTGCCAGCAAACCCACTCCGGCCGCAAAGTCCGGCGCAGCGAAGGCGGAGCCGAAAAAGGCTGCCGCCAAGACTCCAGCCTCGAAAGCGAGCGGCCCTTCGAAGGGCAAGGAAGCTGCGCCCAAACCCGCAGCGGGCAAGCGTGGAGGGCGCAAATAATGGCCGGCACAACGCTGCTCGACATCAAGGGCGTCGAGACCTACTACGGCAACATCCGCGCGCTGAACGGCGTCAACGTGCAGGTCAACCAAGGTGAGATCGTGGCGCTTATCGGTGCCAACGGCGCCGGCAAGTCGACATTGATGATGACTATCTTCGGCTCTCCGCGGGCACGCGCCGGCACCATCACCTTCGCCGGCACCGACATCACCCAGTTGCCGACGCATGAGATCGCCCGGCTGCGCATCGCCCAGTCGCCGGAAGGACGCCGCATCTTCCCGCGCATGACGGTGATGGAAAACCTGCAGATGGGCGCCAGCCTCGACAACCTCAAACATTATGACGAGGACGTCGAGAAGGTGTTCACGCTGTTCCCGCGGCTGAAAGAGCGCATCGCCCAGCGCGGCGGCACGCTGTCGGGCGGCGAGCAGCAGATGCTGTCTATCGGGCGCGCGCTGATGGCGCGGCCGAAGCTTTTACTGCTCGACGAGCCGTCGCTGGGCTTGGCGCCCTTGATCGTCAAGCAGATCTTCGATGCCATCCGCGAGCTGAACAAGACGCAGGGGCTGACCGTGTTCCTGGTCGAGCAGAACGCCTTTGGCGCGCTCAAGCTCGCCACTCGCGGCTATGTCATGGTCAACGGCAATGTGACGATGAGCGGCACCGGCAAGGAGCTGCTCGCCAATCCGGAAGTGCGCGCCGCCTATCTTGAAGGCGGACATCACTGAGATCGGGGGAGATCAATCATGGGTATTCTCTACGAAGAAGCCTCGATCTGGCAGTTCCTGTTCGTCACCTGCCTGCTCGGCGGCTGGGCGGCGTGGATGACCGGCAAGGCGGCGGCGCAGACCTGGAGCAGCCACTTGCAGCTCTTCTTCTACATGCTCGGCCTCGGCATCGGCGTCAGGTTCATCCATCACGCGTTGTTCGACGGCACGATGTTCTCGCTGCATTACTATATCGTCGACACCATCGTGCTGATGATATTGGGCTTCCTCGGCTATCAATACACGCGCACCAACCAAATGGTCACGCAGTATAACTGGCTCTATGAAAGAGCTTCCTTATTAAGCTGGAAACCGAAGGGTTGACGTTCACCATTACGCCGTTTCGGGACATGAATCGGCGTGACAAGTGCCTGAAAATCGGCATTCTATGCTTTCTGCGATAAGGGTGGGCATCGCATGAAAGTATCATCCACGCCCACTCCGTAAATGGGAGCGTTTCAATGAAAAAATCACTTTTGTCCGCCGTGGCGCTGACCGCGTTCGTCGCGTTCAGCGGCAGCGCGTGGGCCGACATCCTGATCGGCGTCGCCGGTCCGATCACCGGTCCGAACGCCGCCTTCGGCGCGCAGTTGCAGAAGGGCGCGGAACAGGCGGTCGCCGACATCAACGCGGCGGGCGGCATCCTCGGCCAGCAGCTCAAGCTCGAGATCGGCGACGACGTCTCCGACCCCAAGCAGGGCATCTCGGTCGCCAACAAATTCGTCGCTGACGGCGTCAAGTTCGTCGACGGCCACTTCAATTCGGGCGTCTCGATCCCGGCTTCGGAAGTCTATCAGGAGAATGGCATCCTCGAGATCACGCCCGCGGCGACCAATCCGAAGTTCACCGAGCGCGGCATGTGGAACACCTTCCGCACCTGCGGCCGTGACGACCAGCAGGGCAAGGTGGCCGGCGACTATATCGCCAAGAACTTCAAGGACGCCAAGATCGCCATCATCCACGACAAGACGCCTTATGGCCAGGGTCTTGCCGACGAGACCAAGAAGAACCTGAACGCCAACGGCATCAAGGAAGTGTTGTATGAAGGCGTGAATGTCGGCGATAAGGACTTCTCGGCCCTCATCGCCAAGATGAAAGAAAACGGCGTCACGCTCATCTACTGGGGCGGCCTGCACACCGAAGCCGGCCTGATCATCCGTCAGTCGGCCGACCAGGGCCTGAAGGCGCCGCTGTTCTCGGGCGACGGCATCGTCTCCAACGAACTGGCCTCGATCGCGGGTGATGCCGTTGCCGGCACGCTCAACACCTTCGCTCCGGATCCGCGCAAGAATCCGGCCGCCAAGGAAGTGGTCGAGAAGTTCCGCGCCGCCGGCTTCGAGCCGGAAGCCTACACGCTCTACTCCTATGCCGCCGTGCAGATCATCGCCCAAGCCATCGCCAAGACCGGCTCGGCCGACGATGCGCAGAAGGTTGCCGAGACGATCCGGGCCAACACCTGGAAGACGGCCATCGGCGACATCGGCTACGACGCCAAGGGCGACATCACCCGTCCAGACTATGTCGTCTACGAGTGGAAGAAGGGCGACGACGGCAAGTACAGCTACTTCGAGAAATAAGCCGGCAGGTTCAAGCCGACTTTTCGGGGATGCCCGGCGCACGCGCCGGGCATTTTCGTTTGCGGGTTTGCGACACTGCCGAAAGCTCCGCGCCGCGCGCGGAATACCCGTCCACCTCCGGTCGCCGATGTTCAGAGAACGGCAATGACGGTTTGGCGCAAACAAGCGAGTTAAATCGTTTTAGCTGTCGCGCAAATTTGTTTGCGCTGCAGCATTTTCACGCTAATCATTGCGCCGGTTCATCTCCCTTACGCTGCTGGAGCCCAGTCCTTGGCCCATCACGAAGATCCTCGTCGCCAACCGGTCCGAAATCGCCATCCGCGTGTTCCGCGCGGCCAACGAGCTCGGTCTCAAAACCGTGGCGATCTGGGCGGAGGAGGACAAATATTCGCTGCACCGCTTCAAGGCCGACGAGAGCTATCAGGTCGGCCGCGGACCGCATCTCACCAAGGATATGGGCCCGATCGAGAGCTATCTGTCGATCGAGGAGGTGATCCGGGTCGCCAGGCTGTCGGGCGCCGACGCCATCCATCCCGGTTACGGCTTGCTCTCGGAAAGCCCCGAATTCGCCGAGGCGTGTGCCGCGGCCGGCATCACCTTCATCGGCCCGAAGCCGGAAACGATGCGCAGGCTGGGCAACAAGGTCGCCGCGCGCAATTTGGCGATCGAGGTCGGCGTGCCGGTGGTGCCTGCGACCGATCCACTGCCCGACGACATGGACGAGGTGAAGAAGCTCGCCGCGCAAATCGGCTATCCGGTGATGCTGAAGGCGTCCTGGGGCGGCGGCGGCCGCGGCATGCGGGCCATCCGTTCCGAAGCCGACCTCGCGCGCGAGGTGATGGAAGGCAAGCGCGAAGCCAAGGCCGCCTTCGGCAAGGACGAGGTCTATCTCGAAAAGCTGATCGAGCGCGCCCGCCATGTCGAGGTGCAAGTGCTGGGCGACACCCACGGCAATGCGGTGCATCTGTTCGAACGCGACTGCTCGATCCAGCGCCGCAATCAGAAGGTCGTGGAGCGCGCGCCGGCGCCCTATCTCAGCGAGGAGCTGCGCCAGGAGCTCTGCGGCTATGCGCTCAAGATCGCGCGTGAGACCAGCTATATCGGTGCCGGCACGGTCGAGTTCCTGCAGGATGCCGACACCGGCAAGTTCTACTTCATCGAGGTCAATCCGCGCATTCAGGTCGAGCACACGGTCACCGAGCAGGTGACCGGCATCGACATCGTCAAGGCGCAGATCCATATCCTGGACGGCTTCGCCATCGGCACCAAGCAATCGGGCGTGCCGGCGCAGAAGGACATCAGGCTCAACGGCCACGCGCTGCAGTGCCGCATCACCACGGAGGATCCGGAGCACAATTTCATCCCGGACTACGGCCGCATCACCGCCTATCGCGAGGCGGCCGGCTTCGGCATCCGGCTCGATGGCGGCACCGCCTATTCAGGCGCGGTCATCACCCGCTTCTACGATCCGCTCTTGGAAAAGGTGACGGCCTGGGCGCCGACGCCCGGCGAGGCGATCTCGCGCATGAACCGGGCGCTGCGCGAGTTCCGCATCCGTGGCGTCGCCACCAACCTCACCTTCCTCGAAGCGATCATCAATCACCCGCGCTTCGCCGACAATTCCTACACGACCAAGTTCATCGACACGACGCCGGAACTGTTCGAGCAGGTGAAGCGGCAGGACCGCGCCACCAAGCTGCTCACCTATCTGGCTGATGTCAGCGTCAACGGCCACCCCGAAACGCGTGGCCGGCCGATGCCGAAGGCGCAGGCGGCCCGCCCCCGTGGTGCCCTATCTCAACGGCCATATCCCGGACGGCAGCAAGCAGAGGCTCGATGCGCTCGGTCCCGAGAAATTCGCGGCCTGGATGCGTGGAGAACGCCAGGTGCTGGTTACCGACACGACGATGCGCGACGGCCACCAGTCGCTCCTCGCCACGCGCATGCGCACCTATGACATCGTCGGCATCGCCGGCACCTATGCACGCGCGCTGCCGCAACTGTTGTCACTGGAATGCTGGGGCGGCGCCACCTTCGACGTCGCCATGCGCTTTCTCACCGAGGACCCTTGGGAGCGGCTGAGCAAGGTGCGCGAGGCGGCGCCCAATCTTCTGCTGCAAATGCTTTTGCGCGGCGCCAACGGCGTCGGCTACACCAATTATCCCGACAATGTCGTCCAGCATTTCGTCAAGCAGGCGGCGAGCGGCGGCGTCGACCTGTTCCGCGTCTTCGACTGCCTGAACTGGGTCGAGAACATGCGGGTCGCCATGGATGCCGTCGGCGCCGAGGGCAAGCTGGTCGAAGCGGCGATGTGCTACACCGGCGACATCCTCGATCCGGCGCGCGCCAAATACGACCTCAAATATTATGTCGGGCTGGCCAAGGAGCTGGAGGCCGCCGGCGCGCACATCATCGCCGTCAAGGACATGGCGGGCCTGTTGAAGCCGGCCGCGGCGCGCGCGCTGTTCAAGGCGCTGCGCGAGGCGACCGACTTGCCGATCCATTTCCACACGCATGACACGTCGGGCCTGTCGGCGGCGACGGTGCTGGCGGCGGTGGAGAGCGGCGTGGATGCCATCGACGCGGCGATGGATTCCTTTTCGGGCAACACCTCGCAGCCATGCCTCGGCTCGATCGTCGAGGCGCTGAAGGGCACCGAACGCGATCCCGGCCTCGACCCTCAATGGATCCGCCGCATCTCCTTCTATTGGGAAGCGGTGCGCAACCAGTACGCGGCCTTCGAGAGCGACCTGAAGGGACCCGCCTCGGAAGTCTATCTGCACGAAATGCCGGGCGGCCAGTTCACCAACCTCAAGGAACAGGCGCGCTCGCTCGGGCTGGAGACGCGCTGGCATGAGGTCGCGCAAGCCTATCACAACGTCAATCTGATGTTCGGCGACATCGTCAAGGTGACGCCGTCGTCCAAGGTAGTGGGCGACATGGCGCTGATGATGATCAGCCAGGACCTCACCGTCGCCGACGTCGAGAATCCGGCCAAGGACATCGCCTTCCCGGACTCCGTCGTGTCGATGCTGCGCGGCGATCTCGGCCAGTCGCCCGGCGGCTGGCCGGCGGCGCTGCAGAAGAAAGCGCTGAAGGGCGAGAAGCCGATCACCGTGCGGCCGGGCTCGCTGCTGAAGCCGGCCGATCTCAAGGCCAGCCGCAAGGATATCGAGGGCAAGCTCGACCGCAAGCTCTCGGAATACGAGTTCGCCTCCTGGCTGATGTATCCGAAAGTGTTCACCGACTTCGCCGCGGCGCAGGAGACCTACGGGCCGGTGAGCGTGCTGCCGACGCCGGCCTATTTCTACGGCATGAAGCCGGAAGACGAGATCTTCGTCGACATCGAGAAGGGCAAGACCCTGGTGGTTCGCTGCCAGGCGTTCGGCGAAGTCGACGACAAGGGCATGGTCACCGTCTTCTTCGAGCTCAACGGCCAGCCGCGCCGCGTCAAGGTGCCGGACAGGGCGCATGGCGCTTCCGCCGCCAAGGCGCGCCGCAAGGCCGAGCCCGGCAATGAGGGGCATGTCGGCGCGCCGATGCCCGGCGTCGTGTCGGCGCTTGCCGTGGCCGCCGGACAGGCGGTCAAGGCGGGCGACGTGCTCTTGTCGATCGAGGCGATGAAGATGGAGACCGCGCTGCATGCCGAGCGCGACGGCGAGATCGCCGAGGTGCTGGTCAAGTCCGGCGACCAGATCGATGCGAAGGATCTGCTGATCGCTTTCAAATGACGGTCGGAGCGCGATGCCTCACGGGCGGCTGACAGCAGCCGTCCACAGCCGCTCGACAAGTGTCTTGACCCGCCGCGCCCGCTCGGGCAGGGAACCCGCTCCAATTCGCCGTGGCGGGAATCGCCACGGCTTCAAGAAGACGCGGAGAAAAAAATGGCCGACGAAATCACCGAGACCAGCCAGACTGTAGCCGCCGGCCAGCTGCGCACCATCATCGAGCGTATCGAGCGGCTCGAGGAAGAGAAGAAGACCATCTCCGACGATATCAAGGACGTCTATGCCGAGGCCAAGGGCACCGGCTTCGACACCAAGGCGATCCGCACCATCGTGCGGCTGCGCAAGAAGGACCAGGCCGAGCGCCAGGAGGAGGAGTCCATTCTGGATCTCTACAAGGCCGCTCTCGGCATGGTGTAAGCCTCATGGCCGGAGGACGGCCATGAACGAATTCGACTTCGGCGGCCGCCGGGCCTCGGAGTTCCGCCATCGCGGCTTCTGGGCGCTGTTCGCCGAGCGGCACCCGGAGGAAAGGGCAAGGATGGCGCGACGCGGACCGTGGTTCTGGCAGCGCGGATTGCCGGATTTCGCCCTGGTGCTTTCGATGTATGTCGCGCCGGCGCACAACCATGTCGGCGTCTTCTTCGGGCGCAACGAGAAGTTTGGGGCCACGCAATCCTGGTCGAGGCTGAAGCCGTTCCAGCCGGCGATCGAATCCAGGCTGAAGCTCAGGCCCGAGCAGAGCGTGCAAGACCTCGGCATCAATTCACTATGGCACGTGAACTGCTACGCCGAAGACAATTGGCCGGCCATGACCGACTGGCTGGTGACGGAATGCTCACGCTTCGAAGAAGCTGTGACCGACATTCTGGGGCAAAGATAGGTCGCCGGCGATGACGGGCTTTTTCTCCAAGCGCTGGAGGGGCGAAGCGCCGCTCGACCGGCTGTTCTGGCGCGACATGTTGCTGGTGGGCACGATCTTGAACGTCGCCTCTTCGGCGCTGGCGCTGATCCTGCTCGGGTTGAAGCTGCCGCTCTGGCTGGTGCTGGCGGTGCATTTCCTCCCCGTTCCCTACAACATATTCCTGACGATCGCCGTCTGGCGAACGGCTGAGAAAACCGGTGGGCTCAAGGGACAGCTGACGATGCTGGGCTCGGCGCTCTGGCTGATCGCGACGGTCGTCGTTTGAGAATCTTCTCTATTGAGCAATTCCGAACGGAAAACCGCGTCACACTTTTCCTGGAATTGCTCCATGCAAAAAAGGGCGGCCGAAGCCGCCCTTTGCGAAGTCATTTCCGAGGCATCAAGCGGCCGGCTCGAAGCGCAGCGCCACGCCGTTGATGCAGTAGCGCAAGCCGGTCGGCGGCGGGCCGTCCTCGAAGACATGGCCGAGATGGCTGCCGCAGCGCGAGCAATGGCATTCGGTGCGGACCATGCCGTAGCTGCGGTCGACGGTGGTTTCGATCGAGCCCGGGACCGGATCGTTGAAGCTCGGCCAGCCGGTGCCGCTCTCGAATTTCAGCTTGGATTCGAACAGCGGCTGGTCGCAGCCGACGCAATAGAAGGTGCCGGCGCGCTTCTCGTAGAGCAGGGCACAGCTGCCGGGGCGCTCGGTGCCGTGATTGCGCATGACGGCATACTGCTCCGGCGTCAGCCGGGCGCGCCACTCGGCATCAGTGCGGGTGACGGGATAGGCGTGGGTGTCCATGGAATCTCCTCGGCCTTGGCGGCTCGTTGTTGCTTGCAACGGGTATTCGCCGAAACATAGGCGGTTGTTACAGGTGCTGCCAGCGAAAGCGTTCAGTGCTTGCGTGACAACTGCCTTGTCGCAGCTTCGAGACCGGCCAATGTCAGCGGGAACATGCGGCCGCCGAAGATCTCGCCGATCATGGCGATCGAATGCGTGTAGCGCCAGTTCTTCTCGGCTTCGGGATTGAGCCATATCGCGTTCGGCCATTGCTGCAACAGGCGCGCCAGCCACACATTGCCAGCCTCCGGATTCCAGTGCTCGACCGAGCCACCGGGATGCATGATCTCGTAAGGGCTCATGGAGGCGTCGCCGACGACGATCACCTTGTAGTCCGGCCCGTATTTGTGGATCAGGTCGAAGGTCGGGATGGTCTCGGCAAGGCGGCGGCGATTGTCCTTCCAGACGCGCTCGTAAAGGCAATTGTGAAAGTAGAAATATTCGAGCTGGCGGAACTCGGCGCGCGCGGCGGAAAACAGCTCCTCGACCCCGCGTATATGGTCATCCATCGAGCCGCCGACATCGAAGAACATCAGGAGCTTCACGGCATTGCGCCGCTCTGGCCTGGTCTTGACGTCGAGATAGCCGTGCTCGGCGGTGGCGTGGATGGTGCCAGGCAGGTCGAACTCCTCCTCGGCACCCTCGCGCACCCAGCGGCGCAGCCGCTTAAGGGCGACCTTGATGTTACGGGTGCCGAGCTCGACCGTGTCGTCGAAATTCCTGAATTCGCGCTTGTCCCAGACCTTCACCGCGCGGCGATGCCGGCTTTCATGCTGGCCGATGCGAACCCCTTCGGGGTTGTAGCCATAGGCGCCGAAGGGCGAGGTGCCTCCGGTGCCGATCCATTTCGAGCCGCCCTGATGCCGGCCCTTCTGTTCCTCCAGCCGCTTCTTCAAGGTCTCCATCAGCTTGTCGAAGCCGCCCAAAGCCTCGACCAGCTTCCTTTCCTCCTCGGTCAGGTGCTTTTCGGCGAGCCTGCGCAGCCACTCCTCCGGGATGTTGGCGACCTCCACGGCATCCGGGCCGCCAAGCGTCTCGACGCCCTTGAAGACATGCGCGAAAACCTGGTCGAAACGGTCGACATGGCGCTCGTCCTTCACCAGGGACGAGCGCGCGAGGTAATAGAAGGCCTCGACGTCATAGTCGACCAGCCCGGCCTCCAGTCCTTCCAGCAGCGACAGATATTCCCTGAGCGAAACAGGGACCCGCGCGGCCTTCAGTTCGAGGAAGAAGGGGATGAACATCGCCGGACGCTATCGGTGCCCCTCGATCTTCTCGCGAGCGGCACTTGCAATGAAGGCCGAGCGCGTCAGGCCTCGGCGGCTGGCTTCGGCATCGATCGCCGCAAGCAGACCTGAGTCCAACGACAGATTGGCTCGGACTGGCCGACCGGAGTCGATCAGCAGCGGGATCATGACGGCAGACTCGCCTGCGGCGCTATCGATCTCACCCGATCTTAGCAGGTTCGCCACCGTTCGTGCTTCGGGCAGCGAGAGGTGCTTTGCCAACCGGGTTTCAGCCCACTCGCGAACCGCCGATGTTGCATCGGCGATCGCCTCCTCGGGGCTGGCGCCGCCGCCATGGCAGCCCGGGAGGTCAGGGATCCGAACCCCCCAGACATCGTCAACGCCATCCAGAATTCCGACATAGTGCGTCATGTGATCAGACCTCAAATCCATCCGGCGAGCTTGGCGACGAGCGTGCAACGCCTGGAGACTGCTCGCGGTGCCGCGGCACGACAATCGTGACATCCGGCTTTTCAGTATGCTCGTATTTATCGTGCTTGCCGCCACCGGTGTTCGTCCAGCCGTCGCGTAACAGCCTCGCTATGATCTTGCGCGTATTGGTTTCGATCAGCGGCATGGTCACTGTCGTTTAATGCGCAATATATTGCGCAACGGGAGCGGTTTCAACCGATGCCGCCTTATAGCAGGTCGTACTCGATAAAGCCTGTTCGCCTTGCTACGTGATCGTAGAGCCGGCGCGCGGTGGCGTTGGTTTCATGCGTCATCCAGTAGACGTTCTTCACGCCGATCTTGCCGGCCTCGTCCTGCACCGCCTTGATCAGCGCGGCGCCCACGCCTTTGCCGCGCACCTCGGGGTCGGCGAACAGGTCCTGCAGATAGCAGTTGTTTTTCTCGGACCAGCCGGAGCGGTGGTAGAGGTAATGGGTCAGCCCGACGGCCTTGCCGTCGAGCGTGGCGATGAAACCCTTCGGCTCGAACTCGCCATCCGTGAAGAGCCGCTTCCAGGTGATTGCATAGACCTCTTCCGGCAGCTTCGTCTCGTAGAAGGTCAGATAGGCGGTCCACAGCCGGCGCCAGTCGGCGTGGTCGGACTGAGCGAGCGGGCGGATGGTGATCTCGGACATTTTTTTCCTCCAATATTTTGGCCTGAAGCTGCGGCAGCGGCAGCTTGCCGGCAACGGTCCACGGAAGGGGAAAGCGCTATTGCTGCCGTCTCGCCATAAAGGCCAGGCGCTCGAACAGGTGCACGTCCTGCTCGTTCTTCAGCAGCGCGCCATGCAGTTTGGGCAGCATGTTCTTCGGGTCGGCGCGCAAATCCTCGGGCGCTATGTCGTCGGCTACCAAAAGGCGGATCCAGTCGAGCGCTTCGGAGGTCGAAGGCTTCTTCTTCAGGCCCGGCACCTCACGGATTTCATAAAACTGGGTGAGGGCCGCCCGCACCAGGTTCTGCTTGATGCCCGGATAATGCACCTCGACGATGCGGTGCAGCGTCTCGATGTCGGGGAAGCGGATATAATGGAAGAAGCAGCGGCGCAGGAAGGCGTCCGGCAGCTCCTTCTCATTGTTTGAGGTGATGATGACGATCGGCCGGAACGCGGCGCGGATCGTCTCGCCGGTCTCGTAGACGAAGAACTCCATCCGGTCGAGCTCCTGCAGGAGGTCGTTGGGGAACTCGATGTCGGCCTTGTCGATCTCGTCGATCAACAGCACGACCTTCTTTTGTGCCGCGAAGGCGTCCCACAGCTTGCCGCGCTTGATGTAGTTGGCGATGTCGTTGAAGCGCTCGTCGCCGAGCTGGCTGTCCCGGAGCCGCGAGACGGCATCATATTCGTAAAGGCCCTGCTGCGCCTTGGTGGTCGACTTGACGTTCCACTCGATGAAATCGAGCCCAAGTGCGGCCGCCACCTGGCGGGCAAGCTCGGTCTTGCCGGTGCCGGGCTCGCCCTTGACCAGCAAGGGCCGCTCCAGCGCGATCGCCGCGTTGACCGCGACCATCAGATCCTTGTCGGCGACATAGGCCGCTGTGCCTTCGAAACGCATCTTTTCTCCTGGCCGTTTTGCGGCGACCGTAAGGACGCCGGACGGGCCGCGCAAGGGCGGTTGCCGAAGAGCGTCTGATCGGGATGGCCTGCAAGACGAATTACGCGCAAATGGTCGCTCGTTTCTCTGGCACACGGCTAACCATCCGCCTATATTGCTCTCGGCGGTCTGCGCTTCCCGGCAGGAGAAACTTATCCCCGGGGCCTTATCGATCCTTAGGGAGCTGTCCCTGGGAAGACCCGTGGGTTTTCTCACACGGCGCCCACCTACTTTGTAGGCACCCGGGATCGACCTCTCCACCGGTTGTGTGGATCGCCACTCTCCCGTTCCTGGGAGACATGCGCTAGAAAAACGTCGCTCCTAAACCTCCATCCAAATCTGACCTTTTCTAACGTCTCGCGCATGTCACCTTCCAAAGACCTGAAAAAACAGCTTCGCAAGGAAGCGCTGGCGCGACGCGATGCGCTCGACGAGTTCTGGCGCGTGGAAATCGCGCTCGAAATGGCTGAGACCGCGAAGGAAAAGATCGACTTCGAGCCGGGCCGCGTCGTCTCCGGCTTCTGGCCGATGCGCTCGGAAGTGGATGTGCGGCCGCTGATGTTCGCGCTGCGCGAAAAGGGTGCCAGGCTCTGCCTGCCGGCGATCCTCGACAAAACCACGATTGTGTTCCGCGAGCTGGTGCGCGGCGCGCCGATGGTCGAGATGGGCTTCGGCACGGTCGGGCCGCATGAGGAGGCGGAGGAGCTCGACCCGACGCTGATGCTGGTGCCGCTCGCCGCCTTCGACGCTCGTGGCCACCGCATAGGCTACGGCGCCGGTTATTATGATCGCGCCATAGCCAGGCTCGCCGACAAGGGCATCACCCCCAGGCTGATCGGCATCGCCTTCGACTGCCAGGAAGTCGAGCGGGTGCCGGAAGAGAACCATGACGTCGTCATTCCGGAAATACTGACCGAGAGCGGGTTGCGCCGGTTCACGCCCCAATTGTAGATAGTCCTTTGGGCTCATGGTCTTTTGCGGAAGTCATGCAGCTTTGGCAGGCTTCAGCTCGGGATCGCATGAGACTTCTCTTCCTCGGCGACATGGTTGGCAAAACAGGACGCACGGCAGTCTGGGAACAGCTGCCGGGGCTGATTTCCGACTTCAAGCTCGATTTCGTCATCGTCAACGGCGAGAACGCGGCCGGCGGTTTCGGCATCACCGAGGAGATCTTCCGCGAGACGCTCGCGGCGGGCGCGGATGTCGTCACCACCGGCAACCATGTCTGGGACCAGCGCGACGCGTTGATCTTCGCGCCGCGCGAGGAGCGCTTCCTGCGCCCTTCGAATTTTCCCAAGGGCACGCCGGGGCGCGGCTCGGGCGTCTACGTCGCCCGCAATGGCGCGCGCGTGCTGGTCGCCAACATCATGGGGCGAGTCTTCATGCACCCGGAGCTCGACGATCCCTTCCAGGCCGGCGAGCGGGAGCTTGCCGCCTGTCCGCTCGGCGAGCAGGCCGATGCGGCGGTGATCGATTTCCACGCCGAGGCGACCTCTGAGAAAATGTGTTTCGCGCATTTCGTCGACGGCCGCGCCAGCCTGGTGGTCGGCACGCACACGCATCAGCCGACCGCCGACCATCAGATACTCAATGGCGGCACCGCCTATATTTCCGATGCCGGCATGTGCGGCGATTATGATTCCTCGCTCGGCATGGACAAGGAAGAGCCGCTCAACCGGTTCCTTTCCAAGGTGCCGAAGGGCCGTTTCGAGGCGGCGTCCGGACCCGCGACGCTCTGCGGCGTCGGCGTCGATATTTCAGACCGCACCGGCCTCGCCGAAAAAATCGCGCCGTTTCGTCGCGGGCCGCGACTGGAAGAAACGGCGCCGTCCTTCTGGTCGTGACATTGATATAAGCGTGCAAAGTACCTAATTGCCGGCAACACTGCTCTAGATCGTAGAGGGGACGACCTCCATGCAGCTTGTCGAATTCCTGGCGCCGCACTTTCACTTTGTTTCCGATCCGACCGCGTGGGTCGCGCTTTTGACCCTGGTGGTGCTCGAGGTCGTGCTCGGCATCGACAATCTGATCTTCATCTCGATCCTGACCAACAAGCTGCCGGAGGCGCAGCGCGCCCGGGCCCGCCGGCTGGGCATCTCGGCGGCGCTGATCATGCGGCTCATCCTGCTCGCCACCATCTCGATCATCGTGCAATTGACGACGCCGGTGTTCACCGCCTTCGGCCACGGCTTTTCCTGGCGCGACCTGATCCTGATCGCCGGCGGCCTGTTCCTGGTCTGGAAAGCGACGAAGGAAATCCACCACACGGTCGACCCGCAGGACCATCAGGACACGATCGTCGGCGGCACGCTGCAGATGAGCCTCGCCGGGGCGATCTTTCAGATCTTGTTGCTCGACCTCGTCTTCTCGATCGATTCCATCATCACCGCCGTCGGTATGACCGATGAGATCGCCATCATGTATATCGCGGTGATCGTGGCGGTAAGCGTGATGATGCTGGCGGCGACGCCGCTCGCCAACTTCATCGCCAGGAACCCTTCTATCGTCATGCTGGCGCTGGGCTTCCTCTTGATGATCGGCATGACGCTGATCGCCGACGGCATGGGCTACCATGTGCCCAAGGGCTACATCTACGCCGCCATGGGCTTTTCGGCGCTGGTCGAAGGCCTCAACATGCTGGCAAGGCATCGCAAGAAGCAGCGGTCGGGCGGCGGGCACTGAGGCTGGCATAGCTTCGTCATTCTAGGGTCTGCGCGTCGCTTCGCTCCTTGCTCCGCGCTAGCATGACGGATTCATTTTACGCCCTTCGGGTGACGGTCGCTGATCAGGCCGAGCGTCAGGCCCTGTTCCAGCCAGGCCTTGGCGCCGGCGAGCACCAGCGAGAAGCCGCCGGTCGAATCCACCGCCTGTTTGACCTGCTCGTCGCCGGAACCGGCCAAGCCGAAATTGCGGACTTCGAGGAAGGTCGCCTCATCCGGCATGTTGGTGAAGGTCCAGACGACGGTGGTCGGCGGATCGCTCCAGCGCATGGCGATCTTCTCGTTGGGGACGATCTCGCTCACCTCGACCCTGGTCGAGACGCCGTACATGCGCCACTCCCACTGAACCAACTTGCCTTCGTCCAGCCGGCCGCTCGAATGGGTGAACCAGAATTTCGTGGTGACCGCCGGATCGACGATCGCCTCGAAGACCTCGGCGACGGGCCGGCGGATCAGCATCGCGGCTTCAGCGGTGGGAGATTGCTTGAGTTCCATGCGGTTCTCCTTTCCCTGGCAGGTTTCACCAAGCATCTGGTTCCCGCACGAGGTGAATGATGTTGGCCGGGTTAGTGATCCAGCCGCCACGAAAACCTTCACCCAAAGGCTCTATCGTGTCGCAGCGCACGACACCGGCCCTGGCAAGATGGGAGGCCGCGGTCTTGAAGTCCGGCGTGAAAAGCTCCAGCCAAATTTCAGCCTGACTCATCATCGGCGCCTCGTCGATCCAGAGGCGATTGGGGCCGAGTTCGAAACCGATCGCCGGCGCCTTGGCTGTAAACGGCTTCAACCCCACAACATCGCGATAGAAGGCGATCGTTGCCTCGTATTGGTGCGAGGGCACCTTCATGGCGATGTTGATGCCGCCGGTGATCTCAGTGTCCATTGCTGATCCCCTGGATTGCGTTTGCTGTCGTTACGGCAGGTTGATCTGCCAGGAGACGCCGAAGCGGTCGTTGAGCCAGGCGAAGCGACGGCTGAAGCCGTAGTCGCCGGTCGGCATCAGGAAGCCACCATCCTTGGAGAGAACGCCTTCGATATGCTCAAGCTCCTCTTGCGAAGAACAGTCGACGAAGAAGGAGAAGGATGGCGTGAAGGTGAAGGCGTGGTGCACGGGGCTGTTGTAGATCCTGACCTCGACGCCGCCGATCAAAGCGCGCGCCAGCTTGAGCGTTCCTTCCGTCCCATCCTCGCCCGCGCTGTAGCGCGTGATGTCGAGAACCTGGCTACCCGGGATGGTGTCGCAATAGAGGGTCATGGCCTCCTCGGCCTTTCCCTCGAACATCAGGAATGGCGTTGCTTTCGTCATCGGGCGACCTCCTCCTGCCGGTTATCGAGACTTGAATGTCGGGCTCAGATGTTGGTCTCGTTGGCGGGCTCGCCTCGCAGCTCGCTGCGGTAGTAGCCGTCGCGCAGGTTGATGCCGTATTCGAGATAGGCCTTCATGCAGGCGAGCATCTGCGACCAGCCCTCGCAGTTGAGGTATGATTTCTTCAGGCCGACCTCGCCTTCGCGCCAGCCTTGCTCGGCGATGGTGACGAACGTGCCGCCATCCTGCAGCGGCTCGAAATTCATCTCGATGCGGGTCTTGTAGGCGGGCTTGCCGTCGGCGTCTGTCGCGTCCCAGCGCAGCACGATGCGCTTGTCCTTCGTCACTTCGTCGACCTCGACCGGTACGGACTTCCACCAGGTCACGGTGGTACCCGCGACAAGCGGAGCCGAGGCGCCGCCGATGGTGGTGAAATAACCGCTGAGCTTCGTCGGGTTGACGACGGCGTCAAAGACCTCGCCGACCGGCTTGCCGATGCGCCCGGAAATCCTGAATCCAAGGGACATATCCACAGCTCCTTCCTTGCTGCGCGAAACGATATGTTATAGAAACATAACATGTCAAGCCAAACCGCAGACGACCATGTTTTCAAGGCCTTGGCGCATCCGCGCCGGCGCGAATTGCTGGACCGCTTGAAGGATCAGCCGCAGACCACCGGCGCGCTTTGCGAGGCTTTCCCGGACATGGATCGCTGCACGGTGATGATGCACCTGAAAGTGCTGGAGGAGGCCGATCTGGTGGTGGCGAAGCGCGAGGGGCGCGAGCGCTGGAACCATCTCAATGCCTTGCCAATCAAGCAGATCCACGACCGCTGGATCAGCCAGTATGCCGGCCATGCGATCAGCATTCTCGACCGGCTGAAGTCCGATCTCGAGGAGTGAGAGGCCCAGCTTGACGCCGGAGTGACGGCGCGTCTGGACGAATTGAGCCGATTTATCTATAAGCCAGCCATTCCGACAAAGAGCGCCGCGTGCCTTCCCAGGCATGCTTGGGGCGTTCTAAAAAGACTGAATTCGAGCATTTTGCCGAAGACGCGGTGACGACACCTCGCTTCGAGATGCTCTAGCCGAACACGACAGGGGTGCCATGGCTGGCCATTCGCAGTTCAAGAACATCATGCACCGCAAGGGCCGTCAGGACGCGGTGCGGTCGAAAATGTTTTCCAAGCTGGCGCGCGAAATCACTGTCGCGGCCAAGACCGGGACGCCGGACCCGGCGATGAACCCGCGCCTGCGCCTTGCGGTCCAGAATGCCAAGGCGGTGTCGATGCCGAAGGACAACATCCAGCGCGCCATCAACAAGGCGTCCGCGGGCGATGCCGAAAACTACGAGGCCGTGCGCTACGAAGGCTATGGTCCTGGCGGCGTGGCGCTGATCGTGGAAGTGCTGACCGACAACCGCAACCGCTCGGCCTCCAATGTGCGCGCCGCCTTCACCAAGGCCGGCGGAGCGCTCGGCGAAACCGGCTCGGTGTCGTTCATGTGGAACCGTGTCGGCGAAATCTATTACCCGGCCTCGGTGGGCAGCGCCGACAAGGTGATGGAAGCCGCGATCGAAGCCGGCGCCGACGATGTGGAGTCGGACGAGGAAGGCCATACCATCTATTGCGCCTTCGAAAATCTCGGCGAGGTATCGAAGTCGCTGGAAGCGGCGCTCGGCGAGGCGGAATCGGTCAAGCCGATCTGGCAGCCGCAGAACAATGTCCCGGTCGACGAAGAGCGGGCGCAGTCGCTGATGAAGCTGGTCGCCACGCTCGAGGACGATGACGACGTGCAGAGCGTCTACGCCAATTTCGAGGTCGACGACGAGACCATGGCCAAGCTCAGCGCGGCCTGACCGGTCACGCGATTCGCTATGAGCGAGAAGCCGCTGCCCGTCATCCGCATCACCTATTGCACGCAATGCCAGTGGCTGCTCAGAGCCGGCTGGATGGCGCAGGAACTGCTCTCGACCTTCGGCACCGATCTCGGCGAGGTGACGCTGGTGCCGGGGACCGGCGGCATCTTCACCATTACCTGCAACGATCAGCTCATCTGGGAGCGCAAGCGCGACGGCGGCTTTCCGGACGCGGCAAAGCTGAAGCAGCTGGTCCGCGACGTCATCGATCCGGAGCGGGATCTGGGGCACGCCGACCGCAAAGGACACACGACGAAAGACCCGGCTTGAAGCCGGGTCTTTTCGCGTTGAGCCAAAGGCTTTTCAAATCAGCGCCATGATGAAGCAGGCCATCGCCACGATGGCAGTGATGGTGCGGACGTGGTTCCACATCACCCATTGGCTGAGATGGTTCGCCCACACGGCGGCGCCGTTGGCGCTCTGCGGATCGACGGCGGCCAGCGCGTCGTTGAGCGGCACGTTGAAGACCGTGGTCACGACCGGATTGCCGACGAAATAGATCACGGCGCCGGCGAGCAGCCAGTACGAGCCGGACTGGCTCCAGCCGAAGAAGACGGCGGCAATCAACACCAGGCAGATGAGGCCGGTGCCGAACAGCGCCGTCATGAAGGTCGGCGTGATCACCGTGATGTTGATCGAATTCATCGCCGCGATGCCGCTCGGGACGGGTAGCCGGGCAAGCGCTGCCATGACGAAGTTGGAAAAGGCGAAAAACACGCCGCCGACGACGCCGGAGCCGATCGCGGCGAGGAAGGTGAGAGTGGGAAGAAGTTTCATCATCTTGGTGCTCCAGGTGCCGGTTTGCCGCTAAATGTGATAAATCCTCGCGTTTGCAAAACGTGATAAACCCTCGTATTTTGCAAGTCAAGCCCGGTTTCGGAAATCGCCTGGAGAGCGCCATGGATGGGAAAGCCACCGCCAAGCCGGATCAGGCGGCCATCGCTTCGCCGCGCCGGTCGCCGAGCCAGCAGCGCAGCCGCGAGCGGGTCGAGCGCATGCTTGCCGCCGCCTCGGCCTTGATTGCCGAGCAGGGCAGCGATGCGATGCGAATGGGCGAGGTGGCGGAAAGGGCAGGTGTTTCGATCGGCTCGCTCTACCAGTTCTTTCCGGACAAGCGGGCAATCGTCTGGGCGCTGGCCGAGCGTTACACGGCCGAAAGCCAGGCCTGCATTTCGGCGGCGCTGAAGGATGTCAGCGATGCCGAAGGCCTGAAGCGGGCATTTTCGGAGCTGGTCGATATCTATTACCGGCTGTTCCTGGCCGAGCCGGTGATGCGCGACATCTGGTCGGGCACGCAGGCGGATAAAGCGCTGCGCGAACTGGAATTGGCTGACAGCCGCGCCAATGCCGAATTTTTGGTCGCGGTGCTGAAGCGGCTCAGGCCGGATGCCGATCCGGTCGAGCTGGAGACGACGGCATTCCTGGTCTGGCAGATGGGCGAGGCGGCCGTGCGGCTGGCGATCTCGGTCGATCGCGACGAGGGCGACAGGCTGGTCACGGCTTACAAGCGCATGGCGCTGAGGGAGCTGGTGGGCGCATAGAGGCGCCGGACCCTCCCCTCGAGGGGAGGGTCGCTGCGCAGCAGCGGGGAGGGCAGCGCCAGTCCCCACCCAGACCTTCGGTCCGACCTCCCCACAAGGGGGAGTAGGGGCAGGCGCAGCCAAGAAAAAACCCGCCTCGAGGCGGGTTTTTCAAATCTGCCGATGTATCCGGCTTAGAGGCCGAAACCTTCGAAACGCTTCTTGAACTTCGACAGGCGGCCGCCGCGGTCGAGCAGGGTCTGCTGGCCGCCGGTCCAGGCCGGGTGCGTGGTCGGGTCGATGTCGAGGTTCATCGTGTCGCCTTCCTTGCCCCAGGTCGAACGGGTCAGATACTCGGTGCCGTCGGTCATGACGACCTTGATGGTGTGGTAGTCGGGATGGATATCGGCCTTCATTGTCTTATTTCCTGGCTTGCCGGCGCTGGTGACGGGCCTATGGCCTGCGTCGATGCGCCCCTTTTTAAAACTCGAAGCCGCAGCTAATGAAAGGCCACGGCTTCTAAAACGGTCGGCGAGCCTATACATCAGCCGGGATTGAATCACAAGGCCGCGGCGGGCGCATATTGAAGCGCGGTCCAGCCAAACGGCCAGAGGAAACGCTCATGGCGGAAATTGGTGCCAGTGCAGGCGAGCGCAGACGCTCGGTCCGGCCGCTCCGCAGCCTTTTTCCCTACATCACCCGCTACCGGAAACTGGCGGTTGGCGCCATCATTTCGCTGATCGTAGCGGCGGTGACGACGCTTGCCTTGCCGATGGCCGTGCGGCGCATGATCGACCACGGTTTCCAGGCCTCGGGCTCCACCTTCATCGCCGAATATTTCGCGGCGCTCGTGGCAATGGCGGCACTGCTCGCGGCCGCCTCGGCCAGCCGCTATTATTTCGTCATCACGCTCGGCGAGCGGGTCGTCGCCGACATCCGCCGCGACGTCTTTTCGCATGTCACGACACTGTCGCCCGCCTTTTTCGATCGCGCGCATTCGGGTGAGATCGTGTCGCGGCTTGCCGCCGACACCACGCAGGTGAAGTCGGCGGTCGGCGCAACCGCCTCGGTCGCGCTGCGCAACCTCATCCTCGGCCTCGGCGCGGTGGCGATGATGGTCGTCACCAGTCCGAAACTCTCCGGCCTCGTGCTCGTGGCGATCCCGGTAATCGTGCTGCCGTTGGTCGCTTTCGGCCGTTCCGTACGGCGGAAGTCCCGGCAAGCACAGGATACGCTTGCCGACGCCACCGCCTATGCCAGCGAGCAGATCGGCGCGGTGCGCACGCTGCAGGCCTTCACCAACGAGAAACTGGTCACCGGACGTTTTGCGGACGCCGTCGACGCTGCCTTCGAGGCGGCGCGGGCCTCGGTGTTCGCGCGATCGTTCCTCACCTTCTTCGCCATCTTCATGATCTTCTCCTCGGTGGTGGCGGTGCTGTGGTTCGGCTCGCGCGACGTGCTTGCCGGCACGCTGTCGCCGGGTACGCTCAGCCAGTTCCTGCTCTATTCGGTCTTCGCCGCCGGCGCGCTCGGCGCGCTGTCGGAGGTCTGGAGCGAGCTGTCGCAGGCGGCCGGCGCCGCCGAGCGGCTGACCGAGATCCTGGCCGAGACACCGACGATCCGGCGGCCGGCCAACCCCGTTCCGTTGCCGGCCATGGCCAAGGGCACGATCAGCTTCGACGACGTCTCCTTTTCCTATCCGGCGCGGCCGGACCGCGCCGCCGTGCATGGCCTGAGCTTTCAGGTGAAGCCCGGCGAGACGGTGGCGATCGTCGGGCCTTCGGGCGCCGGCAAAAGCACCGTCTTCTCGCTGATCCTGCGCTTCTACGATCCCGAGAGCGGCCGCGTCGTCATCGACGGCGTCGATCTGCGCGAGGCCGATCCGGCCGCCATCCGCCAGCGCATCGCGATCGTGCCGCAGGACGTCACCATCTTCGCGGCGAGCGCTGCCGACAATATCGGCTTCGGCCGGCAGGGCGCCAGCAACGCCGAGATCGAGGCCGCGGCCAAGGCGGCCCTTGCCGACGAATTCATCGCAAGGCTCGACAAGGGCTATGACAGCCAGGTGGGCGAGCGCGGCGTGACGCTGTCGGGCGGACAGCGCCAGCGCATCGCGATCGCCCGCGCCGTCCTGCGCGACGCGCCGATCCTTCTTCTCGACGAAGCGACCTCGGCGCTCGACGCCGAGAGCGAAACGCTGGTGCAAAGGGCGCTCGAGCGGCTGATGCGCGGCCGCACCACCATCGTGATTGCCCACCGGCTGGCGACGGTGCTCAAGGCCGACCGGATCCTCGTCATGGAAGGCGGGCGCATCGTCGAGGAAGGCACGCATCAGAGCCTTGTCGCGAAAGGCGGCACCTATGCGCGGCTCGCCAAGCTGCAGTTCGAGACGGGTGCCGACGCCTTCAAGGGCGCCGCAGAGTAGCCACGCCGCACCCGGCTGGTTTCGAACCGCCTTGCATCAGTTGCCGTAGCGCTTGCGCAGGTGCTCCGTGAAGTAAACAGCGTTGAGCTTCTCGCCGGTGGCGCGCTCAAGCAGGTCCGGCGTCGACCAGCGCGAGCCCTGCGACCAGATCTTTGCGCGGCGCCACTCGTTGACGGCGCTGAAATCGCCTTTGGCAAGATCGTCGTCGGCGGACGGATGTTCCCTGGTCAGTGCCGCCCATTGCTGCGCCGCCATCATTGCGCCCAGCGTGTAGGAAGGGAAATAGCCGAAGGCGGCGCCCGGCCAGTGCACGTCCTGCATCGGCCCGTCGGCCGGGTTGTCGATGGTGGTGAGCCCGAGATAGTCGCGCATCTTGGCGTCCCATGCCTCGGGCAGGTCGGCGACCTCCAGCCGGCCGGCGACGAGCTCCTGCTCGAGCTCGTAACGCAGGATGATATGCAGCGGATAGGTGACCTCGTCGGCGTCGACGCGGATCAGGCCGCGCTCCACATGATGGACATGCGGCAGGATGTCGGCGAGCGACCAGGCTTCGCCGAGATGTTTTTCGATTACCGGCAGGGCCCAGTGCCAGAAGGCGGGGTTGCGGCCGATCTGCTTTTCGACGAACAGGCTCTGGCTCTCATGCACGGCCATGCCGCGCGCCTTGCCGAGCGGCCAATGCGACCAGGCTTTCGGCAGGTTCTGCTCGTAGAGCGCGTGGCCGGTCTCGTGCAGCACGCCCATTAGCGCCGACAAAAAGTCGGAGGTCTTGTAGCGGGTGGTGATGCGCACGTCGGTCGGCACGCCGCCGCAGAAGGGATGGTGCGACACCGACAGCGAGCCATGGGTGAGGTCGAAGCCGACGGCCGCCATCATGGCAAGGCCGAGCTCGCGCTGCTTCTCGACGGCATAGCTGCCCGACAGCGGCTTCAACGGGTGTTTTGCCAGCCGCGCATCCTGCACGGCCAGCGCATTCGGCAGGAAGTCCCTGAGGAAAGCCTTCAGCTCGGTAAACACCGGCGTGATATCGGCGGCGCGGTTACCGGGATCATACTGCTCCATCAGCGCGTCATAGGGAGCGAGGCCGAGCGCATCGGCACGCATGGCGGCTTCCTCGCGCACCAGCGCCACGACACCTTCCAGCGCCGGCAGGAAGCCCGCCCAGTCGTTCTTGGCGCGCAGGTCGCGCCAGAGCTGCTCGGAGCGCATGCGGGCCACCGTCTGGCGCTCGACGAACTCGGCCGGCAGGCAGGTGAGGTTGGTATACTGGCGACGCAATTCCCTGACCGCGGCCTGCTGCTCCTCGCCGAGCGGCTCGGCTTCGGCGGCGGCGATCCAGTCGCCGATCTCCGGCGCGGTTGCCTGGCGATGCAGCATGCCGGCAAGCGAGGACATCGCCTCGGCGCGCTTTTCGCCGCCGCCGACCGCCATATGCGTCGCCTCGTCGGCGCCGAGGATGGCCAAAGCGTGCTCGAGCGCTTCGAGCTTGTGGCCGAGGTCGTCGAGTTTCTGGAAGGACATGATGGATTCCGAGCTTCAATTTGGCTGGCGCGAAAAGATACCAAGGCGTCGAGCTTGGCAACCCTGACCAGCCGACAATGGATCAGCCGTCGAGTGATCGGGCCGTCTTGCCTTGTGAGGCGACTGCGTGATCAATGCCTGAAACGAACTGCCGGAGGGGACGATGATCGGCAATATCCTGGTCGGGCTGGTGGCGCTGATCCATTGCTATATCGTCTATCTGGAGATGGTGCTTTGGGACACGCCGCGCGGCCGCAAGGCGTTCGGCCTGACGCCGGAATTCGCCAGCGCCTCGAAAGTGCTTGCCGCCAATCAGGGGCTCTATAACGGCTTCCTCGCCGCCGGGCTGCTCTGGGGTCTCTATCTCGGCGCCGGCGGATTCCAGATCGAAATGTTCTTCCTGCTCTGCGTCGCGATAGCCGGCCTCTACGGCGCCGCGACCGTGGCCCGCAAGATCCTCTTCATCCAGACGGTGCCGGCAGCGCTCGCCATCGTCGCGCTTTGGCTTGGCCCTTGAGACAAAAAGGACGCCCTCGGGGCCAGGTCCCGCGGGCGCCAGTTGGTCCCTTCCGTTTCCTTCGAAGACGTCAGCCGTTCGGATAATTGCCGCCGTCGGAGCCGTCCCCCATCATGAAGCCGCTGCCGGTGTCGTTCATCAGCCTCTGGTCGACATTGTCGAGGCGCCGCAGCAGCTCATGGTATTGCGCGGACGGGATCCTGCCGTGATCGGAAGCGGCGACACGCTCCGCGGCCTGGCTGATGCGCGCGGCGCGCATATGCAGCTGCTGCGCTTCGGCAGCCGAAATGTTGTTTGCCTGCCGGGCGTCGGTGATGCCCTGATCCACGCCCTGCACCTGATCGATCAGGCCGGTCACACGCGGTCCGGTCATGTCGGTCGGATCGGGCGTGTCGAGAGCACCGCCCCTGTGATGTCCGGCCGCATAGGCGCCGGCGAGGGGGGCCGCAATCAGTGCGGCAGCCAGGGTTACAGTCTTGAGAGATGTTGAAGCGCGCATGGCGGCGCATCCTCCTGCCAAGGAAGGAAGCGGTCGCGCCGCTAACCTTCCGACGTTCAGGGGCCGTCCAGTTCCGTCGCGTCGCGATGGGAGGCATCGCCGGCGGTTCCCGGCCCTGCGCAGCAAATTAGGTGCTTCGATTTGCGATGGGTAATTAAAAAAAGATAATGTTTTCAGGCCTTGCTGCCGGGACTTGGCATTCTAAGTATTCAGCCGACGAACAACTTCCCGTGACCTGCCGTGATCCTAAAGCGCGTCGCGCTCTTTCAGATTCGCTCCCTGCGCTTTAGGACTTTGATTCTACGCACGTCTTTGTCCCGAAACCGGTTCACTTTCGGGAGACATGCTTTAATCACCGTTCGGTGAGCTTCAGTTCAATGCGGCGGTTCTTGCTGCGCGCCTCGTCGGTGTCGGCCGGATCGAGCGGCTGGAACTCGCCGAAGCCGGCGGCCACCAGCCGGTTGGCCGGCACGCCGTTCTCGATCAGGAATTTCACCACCGAGGTGGCGCGCGCGGTCGACAGTTCCCAGTTGTCGCGATAGCGGCCGGTGCCGGACAGCGGTTTGTTGTCGGTGTGGCCGTCGACGCGCAGCACCCAGTTGATCTCGGGCGGGATTTCCTTCTGCAATTCGATGATGGCGTCGGCGAGCTTCTTCATCTCGACCTTGCCGGCGTCGTTGATCACGTCGGAGCCGGTCGGGAACAGCACTTCCGACTGGAAGACGAAACGGTCGCCGACGATACGGATGTTCTCGCGGTCGGCGAGGATCTCGCGCAGCCGGCCGAAGAAGTCGGAGCGGTAGCGGTTGAGCTCCTGGACGCGCTGCGCCAGCGCGACATTCAGGCGGCGGCCGAGGTCGGCGATCTTGGTGTTGGACTCCTGGTCACGTTGCTCGGAGACGTTGAGCGCGTCCTCGAGCGCCGCGATCTGCTTGCGCAGCGCCGCGATCTGCTGGTTGAGGATCTCGACCTGGCTCAGCGCCTGCTGGCTGATCTGGCGCTGGTTGCTGAGCTCGCCGGAAAGCTGGTCCGCCCGCTTGTTGGCCGCGTCGCCCGCGCCGGCGCCCTGCGCCAGCAATTGTTCGAGGCGGCTCTTCTCGGCTTGCGCGGCCGACAGCGACGCCTGCAGGTTGGCGAGCGAATCCTCCTTGTCCTGGCTGTTCGTGCGTTCCAGCGCGAGCAGCTGGGTCAGTTCGTTGATCTGCGAGTTGAGGCGGTTCAGCACCGCGTCCTTGCCGGAGATCTCGCGGCTGAGCAGGAACTGCGCCAGCACGAAGACGGTGAGCAGGAACATGATGGCAAGCAGCAGTGTCGATAAGGCGTCGACAAAGCCCGGCCAGTAGTCGATGCGGCGGTCGGCGCGTCGTCTTGCCAGCGCCACGTCAGTGGACTCCTTGCTTCTTCAGCGCGTCGGCGATCTTTTCCAGCGTGTTGCGCATGGCCTTCTGCTCGTCGGACTGGGCCTCCACCCAGTCGCGCATGATCTGCTGCTCGGAGCGCATGTTCTTCACCAGCCCGGAGATGCCGTCGGCGAGATTGGCCATGGCGGTGGCGACGCGCGGATTGGAGCCGCCATTCTCCTGCAGGCTGCGCAGCCGCTCCGATAGGAGACGGATGTCCTCGGAGGATTCGGCGGCTTTTGAGGTCTCGGACACGACGATGTCCGACGACAGGTCGGTGACCGAGGACAGCCAGTTCTCTAGCTCGGTGTAGAAGCGGGTCTGGGCGCGGCCGGCCTGCAGGTCGAGGAAGCCGAGCACGAGCGAGCCGGAAAGGCCGAACAGCGAGGACGAAAACGCGGTGCCCATGCCGGCGAGCGGCGCCGACAGGCCCTGCTTCAGCGCATCGAGCACGGCGGCAGCGTCGCCGGTGCCCGGGTCCAGCGCCTCGATCGTCTCGCGGATCGAGGCTATGGTGTTGAGCAGTCCCCAAAAGGTGCCGAGCAGGCCGAGGAACACAAGCAGGCCGACCAGATAGCGCGAGGTGTCGCGGCTCTCGTCGAGGCGGGTGGCGATGGAATCGAGCATCGTGCGCATCGACGAGGTCGAGAAGGCTATCGTCGACGAGCGGCCGATCATCGCCTTCATCGGCGCCAAGAGCACCGGCTCGGTGGTTTCGGAGCCGGCGCGGAAGGAGTTGACCCAGCGCACTTCCCGGAAAAGCCGGCCGACCTGGGCAAAGGCGAGCAGGATGCCCACCGCGAGCACGCCGATGATCAGGCCGTTGAGGCCCGGATTGCTGGAGAAGGCGGTCGAGATCTGGCGGGTGAGGATGGCGGCGATGAAGGCGACGATGATCAGGAAGATCACCATGGTGAGCAGGAAGACCTGTGGACTGGACAGCTTGTGCGGATCGTAGACCAGGACGTCCGATCGCCTGCCGAAGGATCTGAGAAAAGCCATCCGTGCCCCGTTTCCGATGCCACCGCCGCAGAATTGCCGCGACTCTAAACGGAATTGTGACCAAATTGAATGGCGCTTGGCAATATTGCCCGCGCCCCTGCTTTGGTGCACTTCCGGACGGAAGGCCGCCGGACCTAAAGCGCGTCGCGATCTTTCAGATTCGCTCCATGCCCTTTAGGTCTTTGATTTTACGCATGTCTTTATCCCGAAACCGGTTCCCACTTTCGGGAGACATGCATTAGCCGCTCTAGAAGCGGTTGACGACCAGGCAATCGACCATGGCGGCCAGATGCAGGCCGGCGCCGGTGACGACGAAGCCGTGCCAGACGGCGTTGTGGAAGCGAAGTCCCTTCCAGGCGAAGAAGATGACGCCCAAGGAATAGACGATGCCGCCGGCGACGAGCAGCGCCACCGAGGTCGTCGGCAGCGTCCGGACCAGCGGTCCGGCGAGCACCACGCCGCTCCAGCCGATGGCGAGATAAAAGACGATGGCCAGCCGGTCGTAGCGGCCGGGCAGGAACATCTTGATGGCGATGCCCGCCGCCGCCGCGCTCCACACGGTGACGATCATGGACAACGCCAGGGGCGAGTTGTCGAGCTGAGCAAGAAAGGGTGTGTAGGTGGCGGCGATCAGCAGATAGATCGCGGCATGGTCGAAACGGCGCAGGATCCATTTCGCCGGCCAGGATACCGGCCACAGATTATAGGCCAGCGACACCGAGAGCACGGTGAGCAGCGACACCACGTAGAACACCGCGGCGACATATTCGCCGGGGCCGGAATGGAAGGCGGCCAAGGCCAGGAAAGCCGAGCCGGCCGCGATCGCCAGCACGATGCCCACCGCGTGAACGATGCCGTCGGCGATCATTTCGGCGCGCGAATAGTGCCAGCGCCCCACAAAGGGGATCTCAAGCTGGGTATCCGGCCGCGCGTCGTTCATGAATGATCCTGCAACGCCTAATCTGGGCGCTCGCTGACCATTATTTCAAGCTTCGGTTGCGGTTTTGCGACCAAAGCCGCGCGTCCTTTCGACGCGCAAAGGGCGCCTGAAAGCGCGTCGCGCTGAGCCGGATTCAGGCGGCGCGCTTCAAGTCTTTGTTTTGATGTGTGTCGTTGTCCCAGAACCGCTGCACACTTCCGGGCGACATGGATTGGTCAGCGAGCGGCCAACGGCTTCTTCACGGTCTTAAGCAGCGCGCGTTGGATGATCTCGTTGCCGGCGACGACCTCGCCGCTGTCCAGCATGCCTTGTGCGCCGTCCATGTCCGAAACGAATCCGCCGGCCTCGCGCACCAGAAGGATGCCGGCGGCGATGTCCCAGGACGACAGGCCGGTTTCCCAGAAACCATCCATGCGCCCGGCCGCGACATAGGCGAGATCGAGCGCGGCGGAGCCCAGGCGGCGAACGCCGGAGACTTCAGCCATGACGTTGCGCAGCTCGATCAGGAAATTGCCATGCAGGCTGCGGCCGAGATGCGGCACGCCGCAGCCGATCACCGCGTCGGTCAGCTTGGAGCGCCCGGCAACGCGCAGGCGACGGTCGTTCATGAAGGCGCCGCCGCCGCGCTCGGCCGTGTAGAGCTCGTCCATCGCCGGATTGTAGACGACGCCGGCGACGATCTGGCCCTGGCGCTCGAGCGCGATCGACACGGAAAAGAGCGGGATGCCGTGCAGGAAGTTGGTGGTGCCGTCGAGCGGATCGACGATCCAGCGGTGCTGGGCGTCCTCGCCTTCGACGGCGCCGCGCTCTTCCATCAGGAAGGCGTAGCCCGGCCGCGCCTTCGAAAGCTCGGCGAAGACGATCTCTTCGGCCTTGCGGTCGGCCTGGCTGACATAGTCGCCAGGTCCCTTCATCGAGACCTGCAGGTTCTGCACCTCGCCGAAGTCGCGCGACAGCGAGCGGCCGGCCTTCATCGCGGCCTGGACCATGACGTTGAGGAGAGCGGAACGCGCCATTTTTTCTTCCTGGCTTTGTCTTCCTACCGGCCGGCTATCTTTCTTGAAGCATGATCTTTTCCGAAAAGTCGGCAACTTTTTGCTGCGCTGACCTTCGGTTCGGGATCATGCTCAGTCCGCGCGGCGCATATAGGTGATTTCGTTGGTGTCGACGACGATGCGCTCGCCGGCCGAGATGAAGGGCGGCACCAGCACGCGGATGCCGTTCTCCAGCACCGCCGGCTTGTAGGACGAGGCTGCCGTCTGGCCCCGCACCACCGGGTCGGCCTCGGTGACGGTCAGCGTCACCTGGTCGGGGAGGGAAATGCCGATCGGCCGCTCTTCATAGAGCTGCACCGTCACCATCATGCCGTCCTGCAGGAAGGCGGCGCGCTCGCCGACGAAGTCCTTTGCCAATTCGAGCTGCTCGTAGCTTTCGGTGTCCATGAAGACCAGCGCGTCGCCCTGTTCGTAGAGGAACGAGAAATCCTTCAGGTCGAGCCGGATCTGCTCGACGGTCTCGGCCGAGCGGAAGCGCTCGTTGAGCTTGGTGCCGTTGATCAGGTTCTTCAGCTCGACCTGGTTGTAGGCGCCGCCCTTGCCGGGTTTGACGGTGTTGGTCTTGACCGCCACCCACAGGCCGCCATCGTGCTCGATGACATAGCCGGGACGGATTTCGCTGCCACTGATCTTGGCCATGATGAACTGATCCGAGTGAGATTTTTCGCGCGCGGGTCGCGCTTTGGCGCCTCCAAGACCACAAATCGCGCATAGTGGCAAGGGAGGGAACCCAAGGCGGCCCGGACATGCCGTCCGCGGCGCCACGCGTCAAGGCAGGCGATTTGCCTTCTGCAGCGCCTGCTTGGTCTGATCGTCGTCGAGGCCCTGCAGGAAATCGTCCATCTGAGGGTCGATCAGTCCGGCGCGGCGGGCGACGATGTACCAGGCGCCGGCGAGGACCAGGTCCGGGTCGGTGCCGATGCCGCCCATATAGAGCTTGGCGAGGCGGTTCTGGGCGGCGACATTGCCGCCTTGCGCCGCCCGCTTCATCCAGGCGAAGCCCGATTTCAGGTCGCGCCCGCCGCCACGTCCCTCGATCATCCAGGTGGCGAGGTCGATCTGCGCGGTGTCGTAGTTCTGTCTCGCTGCCTGCGCCAGCAGGGCGCGTGCCTGGGCGTCGTCATGCGGCTTGCCGCCGGCGCCGTTGGCGTAGAGCTGCGCCATCGCATATTGGGCGTCGGCAAGGCCGGTGGCCGCCGCGCGCTCATAGTAGACGGCGGCCTTGGCAAGGCCGGCATCGCCGGGATCCTGCCGGACGAGCAACTGGGCGAAGTTGAACTGCGCAAGCCGGTTGCCGGCCTCGGCCGAAGCCTGCATCAGTGCAAAGGCGCCCTTTTCATCCTTCTTCACATAACGGCCGTCCAGTAGCATCAGCGCATATTGGAACTGCGCTTCCGGCACGCCCTGTTCGGCCGCCAGCGCATACCATTTCGCGGCCTCGGCCGGATTGAGCGGCACACCCAGTCCGCGCGACAGGATTTCGGCCACCAGCGTCTCGGCTGCCGGATCGCCGTTCTTGGCGCGCTCAATGGCAAGGTTGTAGGCGGTCTTGTAAAGGCCGCGCTGGAAGGCGCCGTAGGCGGCATCCGGCTGCTTGGCGCCGAAGCGGTCGGGATTGATGGTGTCGGCCGATGGCGGCGTCAAGGTGGCCGGCTGCGGCAAGGTGTTCTGGATCGGCTTGTCGATATGCGGGCCGCCGCCGAACCTGCTCGGATCCGGGGCGCCGGTGGCCGGCGCGGCTGTGTTCGGTTTGCCCCCATCCGGCGTGCCAGGACCCGGCGTGCCTGTATCCGGCTTGGCTGCGTCGGGCGCGCTCTTGTCCGGCGCACTCGTCTCCGGCCGCGGCAGCGGGGCGGTCTCGGCCGCCATCGCGGCCTGCGCAAACAAGCCGGCCAGGACCACCAGGCAAAGGCCACGCAGGCGCATGTCAGTCCTCGAAACGCGGCGCGGTTTCATCGAGCAGCGCGTTGGCGGCGGCGATCGCCGCGCGCGGGTCGCGACCGTCGGCAAAGACGGCGCTGGACAGCGCCACGAACTCGGCGCCGGTCGCGGCGACCGTCTCGACGGAAGCAAGCTCGGAGCCACCCATGACGATGCAGGGGATCGAGATCATCTCCGCCCACCATTCGCCGAGGGCGAGGTTGCGATGGTGCGGCTCCGGCTTGTTGTCATAGCCGAAGCGGCCGAAGAACATGTAGTCGGGCCGCTCCTCGCCGAGCTCAAGTGCCTCGTCGCGGGTCTTGGCGCCGCCGGCGCCGACCATCATCTTGCCGGCCAGGCGCTCGATCGTCTCGGCGAGCTCCTTGGGCTTTGCTTCGACATGGATGCCGTCGGCCTGTACGCGCCCGGCGATGCGGCTGTCACCGGCGATGATGACGGCGACGCCGGCACCTTGAGCGATCGGCACGATTCTCTCGGCAAAGGCCTGGAAGGACGCGTCATCCATGCCATTGTCGGGGAGGATCAACGAGGCGATGTCGCCACCCTCGAATGCCGCGCAGATCTGCTCCGCCGGCACGAGCGGCGGCGCGATCAGCACGATGCGGCAGCGATTGGGCGGGTTTAAATCGTTCATTGGCCTTCGATCCCGGTTTCGCCTATGCCGGGCGAAGATGGTTGCATTGCGGCATAGAGCAAAGGGAGCGGCTTGAACAGTCGGCTATGCAGCGGACGGGGACCGGTCCGCTCGATCATCGTCACGCCGGGTCTTCATGATGAGGTCGAACACGCGCCGCGGCTGCTCTATACCGAGAAATTGCGGCACCGGATCGAAAGCCGGAAACCATCCGTTCATCCGCGAGAACGGATATGGCGACGCGGAGGCTCCGAAGCGCAAAGTCCCCCTCGTCGCGGTCTCGCCGGTCAACTGAACATCGGGAACGCGTTCGAGATCGATCGAGGTGAAATTGGCCGATGGGGCGCGGCGCAGGATCAGGATGCGCCTGTTCGTGACCGCATAATATCCGCTGCCTCAACCAGGCCTCGGCCTTGCCGTCGACCTGCAGCGGGTGCACGCACAGGGCAGGACCAGGCACATGGCGCAAAACATCTACGACCGTCCCGAATTCTTCGCCGAATGTCGGGATCAGGCGCCAGTTCGGCGCTTCCTGGCGACTCCCGCAGGCCCCCTGAACTAAGCTGTCCTTGCTGCCTCAAGGAGGTTTCGCATGCGTGGTCATTGCCTATGCGGCGCTATTGCCTTTGAAGTCGACGGTCCGGCACAGGCCTGCGTGGTCTGTCATTGTGAGAGCTGCCGGCGGCAATGTTCTGCGCCGATGACTGCCTACATTGGCGTCCTGGACGGTCAATGGCGATGGCTGGGCAAGCGACCGAAGGTGTTCAACTCTTCTCCCGGTGTAGAAAGAACATTTTGCGATCACTGCGGCTCGCCGCTTTCCTTCCGCTCCAAGAACATGTCCGGTGTCATGCACTTTTATGCAGCGGCGATGGCGGAGCCGGAAAAATTTGCGCCGACGCTGCATGTCGCTTTCGAGGAGAAGCTCCCTTGGTTGAAACTCGCCGACGGCCTGCCGACACGTATCGGGCCTGACTATACGAAAGGCTAGTGTGCAGTCCCTAAGTGTGATGGGGCATCATCAGAGCTGAAATCGTCAGGATGCCCAAGGTCGGGCCGGCATAGCGGATGCGCGCATTAATGACTATCCCGGCGGCGCTGTTCTGCGCTATGGCTGGGTTCCCCGCCTTCTCAACCTTCCTTTGCCGATGTCAGGCCTGCTCAGCGATCCGTGGTTCTATGCCGCCGCCATTCCGGCGGTGATCCTTGTCGGCCTGTCGAAAGGCGGCTTCGGCGGCGCCGTCGGCTTCGTCGGTGTGCCGTTGATGGCGCTGGCCATCCCGCCGGTTCAGGCGGCCGCCATCCTGCTGCCGATCCTGTGCCTGATGGACATCGTTTCCGTGTGGACCTGGTGGGGCGTCTACGACCGCAAGATGCTGGTCGACATGATGCCGGGCGCCGTCATCGGCATCGGGCTCGGCTGGCTGACCGCGGCTCTGGTCACCGAGGAGATGGTGCGGCTGATCGTCGGCGCCGTCGCGCTCGTCTTCGTGCTGCGCTGGATCTACCTGCAGTTCCGCCACGGCGCCGATCATGCGGCGGAGCCAAACCGCGTTGCCGCCGCTTTCTGGGGCATGGTCGCCGGCTTCACCAGCTTCGTCGCCCATGTCGGCGGCCCGCCCTTCCAGGTCTATGCGCTGCCGATCCGGCTCGACCCGAAGGTGCTGTCGGGAACCGCGGCGATCTTCTTTGCCGCCACCAATGCGCTGAAACTCGTCCCGTATTTCGCGCTCGGCCAGTTCGACACCACAAACCTTACGGCCTCGGCGGTGCTGATGCCGCTGGCGCCGCTGTCGACCATCGCCGGCGCCTGGCTGGTGCGCCGCATGCGGCCGGAGATCTTCTATCCGTTCACCTACGCCACCGTCGCGGTGGTCGCCGTCAAGCTGCTGTGGGACGGCGTGGCTGGCCTGTGGTGAGGCGGCCTCGGGCCGACCTCACCACGAAGGTTCAGGCGGCGCTCGGCACCATCTGGCGGCTGCCGCCGAAGGCAAGCGCGGCGCCCAGGGCTACCACCATCGCCATGCCGGCAAGAATGCCGATGTCGTGCAGAGTGGGCTTCAGCACCATGTCGGCGATGATCACCAGCATCACCGCATAGTCGAGGCGCGCCCATCTCATCATGCGCTGGCCGATGGAGAGAACGGCGGGCGTTACGCCGTCCTTGGCGATCATCGCGCCTATGCGCTCGCCGGTCGGCTTGAAGACCAGCATGCCGATCGAGAAGGTCGTGGCATAGCCGACGAGGCCGATGACGATCCACAGCTCGGTGAAGCCCACCCAGAAGCCGCACATGACGAGGCCGAAGACCAGCGTCAGCATCGACATCGGCGCGAAGAACCTGCCGCCGAGCTCTCCGCTGGCGCGCATTGCCTGCAGCTTGTCGTCGATGCTGCCGGCGCGCTCGGCCAGCACGCCGAGCAGGAACAGCACGAAGCCGCCGCCGACCCACAAAATAGCCGAAAGGACGTGAAGGAATTTGACGATCGAATACCAATCCATGGTTTGCTCCCGGATATCCTGCCTGATTTCGAGCGGCGCGGATTTGCGCGCCGCTTCAGAGGAGCGGGCTTTTGCGCGGCGCGTGTTTCGGGCCGATGTCGCGGCAGCAGCCAATATGTTACGGCCGCCACGATCGGCGTCGAAAATCCGGGTTTCAGACGATCCCCGGCGGTGAGGCCGCTGTCCTGTTCCGGCACAGGAAAGCGCATTCGCTTAAAAAATCGCCGCCGCGTTAAGGGTTCATTAAGCTTTACGGGCGTTTACTATGCGCATCCAGTTTTGCTGGATTCTTACCGAGTGGTTGGAGCCACTTTGTTTGACGCCTCCCTGTTAAACTCCTGAGAGCCGCCTTATCCGCGGCTCTTTTTTTGTCCGCTCGCGGCCGGCTGGCGCCATCCGCTTGCGGATGGCTTGAACGAAGCCGGCGTTAACCGTTTGTTAAACATGCGCTTGCCTTCATGGGCATCGAAGCGCATTTTCAAGCCTCAGTCATTTAAGGGTGCGGCCACGTCGGCAAGGATGCCGAATCGGCTTGCGGCAGTGCAGGGGCGTATCGATGAACGAGCCTTCGAAGGGCAGCGCGAAAACCATCAAATTGGCGGAGCGCCGGGTTTTTTCCCAATCCTTCAAGCCGCTCTACCAGGAAGGCATGGGGCTGGTCGAGCAGGCCGCCGAATATCTCGATGGCAAGGGCAGGCTCGAAGCCAAGAAATTGTCGCGTACGGCGGCGACGCTCTATGCGGCCGAATCGATGCGGCTGACCACGAGGCTGATGCAGGTTGCCTCCTGGCTGCTTTTGCAGCGGGCGGCGAATTCCGGCGAGATGACGCGCGACCAGGTGGCCTCGGAGAAATCCAAGGTGCGGCTCGACACCGCGTCCGCGCATGACGAAGCGCTTGGCTGGAACGAGTTGCCCAAGGATTTTCTGGACCTCGTCACGCGTTCGCTGCGCCTGCAGTCGCTGGTGCGGCGCATGGACGAGGAAATCTACGGCGGCGTCGTCAGCGACACGCATGCCCCCAGCCGGCGGGCCAACCCGGTTTCCGACCAGATCAGCCTTTTGAACACGGCGTTCGCGCGCGGCTGACATCGCGTTCGCAACAAAGGCCGCGACGGCGGCGCGCAGGACCGGGACCGGCATATTCTCGATCGAGCCACGATTTGACGAGCCGTGGTTTTGCCGCAAGTCGAACGCCTGCGACTTTGGCCGCTCGCCGATATTGCGGCAGCCGTCATCGTAGTTGAACGCCTAGCGGGCCTTCGCGAGGAAGATCACCCTTGCCTTGAAGCGACGGGACCCTAGTTGGGGCCGTTCGCCGCAGCCGGGTCGACCCGAGCCGGTCCTGCAAGAAATCACCGTCACTGTGAACAAAGCAGATTGCGAGGCTTGATCCCGTGCATTCGCCATTGGACCGCATTCCGGTATCGATCATCATCTCCAACTACAATTACGAACAGTTCCTGGGACGCGCCATCGACAGCGCGTTGGAGCAGGACCACCGAAATGTCGAGGTCGTGGTCGTCGACGACGCCTCGACGGATGCGTCGGTGGCCGTCATCGAATCCTATGGCGACAAGATCCGTCCATGCCTCAGGCGCAGGAATGGCGGGCATGGTGCGGCCTTCAATACCGGGTTCGAGGCGAGCACGGGGGAGATCATCCTTTTCCTCGACGCCGACGATTATCTCTATCCGAACGCCGTCTCCGAGGTCCTGGACGAGTGGGACGCGGATGTCGCCCAGGCGCAATTCAGGCTGCATCTCGTCGATGAGGACCAGCATATCAAGGATGTCTTTCCGCCACCAGAACAGCCGTTCGATTCGGGCGACGTCATTCCGGAATTGCTGCGCAAGGGGCGGTACCGGACGACGGTGACTAGCGGGCTTGCATTCGACCGCGAGGCGCTGGAACCGATAATGCCCATGCCTGAAGGCGATTTCCGGCAAGGCGCCGATGGCTATCTGGCGACACTCGCGCCGCTGCACGGCGAGGTGAAATCCATCGACACCTGCCTTGGTGCCTACCGCATCCATGGCTCCAACCATTCGGTCTTTGCCGAAAAGCTTGCCGAGCGGGCGCGCTGGCGCGTAGAGCATGACTTCCGGCGCCTCGAAGCCTTGTCCGACCGGGCGGCCGAGATCGGCTTGACCGTGCCGCCGGATGCCGGCCTTCACGATCCAGTGCATCTGGAAGAGCGACTGGCTTCGCTCTGCGTCGACGAGCCCCGGCATCCGGTTGAAACCGACTCCCGGCTGGAACTGGCAAGAGCGGGCGCCACCGCCAGCCTGGAAATGAACGCATCCTGGCGGCGGCGGGCTGCCCTGGCGGCCTGGTTCCTCAGCATCGGAATCCTGCCGCGGCGCATGGGCAATGCGGTCCTGGCGTGGAAGCTGGTCGCATCGTCCAGGCCAGCATTTCTCACGCGGCTGTCGAAAACCCTCCGTCGCGTGACGAATTAGGTCCGAGATTCGGGCATGCCGACGCGCAACGTCGGCTCGATTGATTTTCGGGGTGCTCTTAGGATCGCAACCGTTTCCGGTTTGTTCACATTTCCCTGGCATCGCTTGCCGCTGAGGCTAAACTTGGCGCATGGGGGAAGCGATTCGCATCATCGGCATCGATCCGGGCCTGAGGCGCACCGGCTGGGGCATTATCGACAGCGTCGGCAATTCGCTGCGCTTCGTCGCGTCCGGCACGGTACGGTCCGACGAAAAGGAGTCGCTGGCGATAAGGCTCTGCCAGTTGCATGACGGCTTGGCCGAGGTGCTGCACCAGGCCATGCCGCATGAAGCAGCGGTCGAGCAGACTTTCGTCAACAAGGATGCGACCGCGACGCTGAAGCTCGGCCAGGCGCGCGGCATTGCCATGCTGGTGCCGGCGCGCGCCGGCCTGGTGGTTGCCGAATATGCCCCCAATGCCGTCAAGAAGGCCGTGATCGGTGTCGGCCACGGCGAGAAGAAGCAGATCCACATGATGGTCAAGGTGCTGATGCCGAAGGCCATCTTCGATACCGACGACGCCGCCGACGCTCTGGCCATCGCTATCTGCCATGCGCATCACCGTCCGAGCGCCGCCTACCGCATGGCGGCACTGGCCGGGTAGTGTTGTTCTTGACTTGTTCTCGTTTGCACCGTAAGTAATACTTTCGAGGTATTACCATGCGTGTAACCACCAAAGGGCAAGTCACGATCCCCAAACAAATAAGGGACCATCTCGGTATAGGGCCGGGTTCTGAGGTCCAGTTCGTGGCTACGGACGAGGGTGCCCGGCTTGTCGCCGTCAACGAAAACATTTCGGAGGAGGAAGCTGCCCGCAAATTCAGGAAGGTCCTCGACAAGATGGAGGGAACGCTGGATTTGGGCGGCATGACGACAGACGAGTATATGGAGTGGTTGAGGGGACCGCGTGAAAATCTCGACCTTGATTGACACAAATGTGCTCATTGACGTCTGGGGTCCGGCTGGGCCACTGACGGGATGGTCTTCGTCCGCGATTATCTCCTGCCGACGCGATGGCGCGTTGGTCATCAACAGCATCGTCTGGTCCGAGCTTGCTCCTCTGGTCGCTTCCGAAGCGATTCTGAGGAAAGCAGCCGAAAGACTCGAAATGGATCGCGAGTTTTTGCCTTGGGAAGCTGCATTCCTGGCTGGGGTGGCACATTCCCGCTATAGGCGGGCCGGCGGTGTTAGAGAGCGGACTTTGCCCGACTTCTTCATCGGCGCGCATGCAGCCGTTGCCGGGCATCGTCTGTTGACGCGCGACCCATCTCGCTACCGCGGCTATTTCCCCGATCTCGAACTCATCTCTCCGGAAACGCATCCATGAAGGCCAAGCCATGATCGGCAAGCTGAAAGGCACGCTGGACGAGATCGACGAGGATAGCTGCGTCATCGATGTGCACGGCGTCGGCTATGTCGCGCATTGCTCGGCGCGCACGCTTGCCGCGCTGCCATCGACGGGCGAGGCGGTGGTGCTGTTCATCGAGACCTATGTCCGCGAGGACATGATCCGGCTTTATGGTTTCCAGACCGGACTGGAACGCGAGTGGTTCCGCCTTCTGATGAACAATGTGCAGGGCGTCGGCGCGAAGGTGGCGCTGGCGGTGCTGTCGACGCTGGCGCCGGCCGATCTTGCCAACGCGATCGCGCTGCGCGACATCGCCATGGTTTCCCGCGCGCCCGGCGTCGGCAAGAAAGTGGCTGAGCGCATCGTCACCGAATTGCGCAGCAAGGCGCCCGCCTATGCGGGCGCGGCCACCGGCACGATCGGCCTCAAGCAGGAGCTCGGCGAAGGGGTCGCGGCCGCGCCGATCACCGATGCGGTATCGGCGCTCGTCAATCTCGGCTATTCACGCGATATCGCCGCGAACGCGGTTGCGGCGGCGCTGAAATCGGCCGGCGAGGGCGCGGATGCGTCCAAGCTGATCCGCTTCGGCCTGAAGGAATTGGCGCGGTGAGGCAACGCTTGTCCCGCCACCGGTCCTATGCAAGGAAGGCGGCATGAGCCTTTCGCCCCGCCTCATTGCCCCCGACAAGCGCGGCGAGGACGCCGACCAGACGCTGCGACCGCAGTCGCTCGACGAGTTCGTCGGCCAGGCGGCGGTGCGCGCCAATCTCAAGGTCTTCGTCGACGCGGCCAAGAGCCGCGGCGAGGCGCTCGACCATGTGCTGTTCGTCGGCCCGCCCGGGCTCGGCAAGACGACGCTGGCGCAGATCATGGCGCGCGAGCTCGGCGTCAACTTCCGCTCCACCTCCGGCCCGGTCATCGCCAAGGCCGGCGATCTCGCCGCGCTGCTCACCAATCTCGAGGAGCGCGACGTCCTCTTCATCGACGAGATCCATCGCCTCAACCCTGCGGTCGAGGAAATCCTCTATCCGGCGATGGAGGATTTCCAGCTCGACCTCATCATCGGCGAAGGGCCGGCGGCGCGCTCGGTCAAGATCGACCTTGCCCGATTCACGCTGGTCGCGGCGACGACGAGGCTCGGACTCCTGACCAATCCGTTGCGCGACCGTTTCGGCATTCCGGTGCGGCTCAATTTCTACACGGTCGAGGAGCTGGAGCAGATCGTGCGCCGCGGCGCCCGGATTCTCTCGATGCCGCTCGGCGACGACGGCGCGGTGGAGATCGCGCGGCGCGCGCGCGGCACGCCGCGCATCGCCGGCCGGCTGCTGCGCCGGGTGCGCGACTTCGCCAGCGTCGCCGGTGCCGCGCATGTCGACAGGAAGATCGCCGACGAGGCGCTGACCAGGCTGGAGGTCGACGCGCTCGGCCTCGACGCGCTCGACCGCCGGTATCTGTCGATGATCGCGCGCAATTTCGGCGGCGGCCCGGTCGGCATCGAGACGATCGCGGCCGGGCTCTCCGAGCCGCGCGACGCGATCGAGGACATCATCGAGCCCTATCTCATCCAGCAGGGCTTCATCCAGCGCACGCCGCGCGGCCGCGTCCTGACCGCCAATGCCTGGCGCCATCTCGGCCTCGACCCGCCGAAGGATATCGCCCAGCAGCAGATCAGCCTGTTCCAGGAAGAGTAACGCAGATTTGTTCGCCGTTTCGGCGGCGCAATGGCCCATCTGCGCAGAATCTGCGCGCCTTGGCCTAGCTCAGGGCGCAATTGCAGCCTTTAAGCCAGCTTACCTGATGCAATCCCGAGGGCTTGGGGCGATCCATGATCACCAGACGCGCTTTCCTGCGCCTTGTCGGCGGCTCGGCCTTTTCCCTGGTGTCGCTCGGCGCCTATGCGGTCGGCATCGAGCCGATGCTGCTGACCCATGTGAAGCGCTATGCGCTGACGCCGCCGCATTGGCCGGAAGGACTCAAGCTGCGTGTCGTGGCGCTTGCCGACATCCACGCCTGCCGGCCCTGGATGACGCCGGAACGGATCGCAGCACTTGCCGAAGAGGCCAATGCGCTGCAGCCGGACCTTATCGTTCTGCTTGGCGATTACACCGCAGGCACCAAGATCGTGACAGGTTCGGTGCGCGTGGCGGAATGGGCCGAGGCTTTGTCCGGGCTGAAGGCGCCGCTCGGCGTGCTGTCGATCCTTGGCAATCACGACTGGTGGACCGATTTCTTTGCGCAGCGCGCGGAAGCCGGCCCGACCCAGTCGCGCAAGGCGCTCGAGCATGTCGGAATCCCGGTGCTCGAAAACGATGTCGTGCGGCTGGCAAAGGACGGCCATGGTTTCTGGATCGCCGGGCTTGCCGATCAGCTCGCGCTGCTGCCGAACAAGGCCAAGGGACGCCACAGCTTCCAGGGCTTCGACGATCTCCCAGGCACCTTGGCCAAGATTCAAGGGAGCGAGCCGATCATCCTGCTCGCGCATGAGCCGGACATTTTTCCGAAAGTGCCGTGGCGAGTTTCGTTGACCTTGTCCGGGCACACGCATGGCGGGCAGGTACGGCTGTTCGGCTATTCACCGGTGGTGCCCTCGGACTATGGCAACCGCTTCGCCTATGGCCATGTCGTGGAGAACGACCGCAACCTGATCGTTTCCGGCGGGCTCGGTTTCAGCATCCTGCCGGTGCGCTTCGGCGTGCGGCCGGAGATACTCCAAATCGATCTCGGCTAAGGCGTACCGACATTCAGGTGAGGCCTTGGTTCGCTGCTTACCGAAGCGACCTGATCATATCCATCACGTCGGGTTCCGCCTTCTCGCCGTCGAACGCATCGACGATGCCGAAGGCGCCGCCATAGCTCCACACCGACCATGAAAAGCCATGCGCCTCGGCGCGGGCGATCATGTCGCGCACATAGGCGGCGCGGTATGCTGCCGGCATGACGAAGCCGTTGCCGTATTCCTTGCGGATCATGCCGAATTCGCCGAGCGTGATATCCTGCGGCTTGACGCCGTTGGCCTTCGCCCAGGCGTCGACCGTCGCGAACGGCGCATCCATCACGCCAAGCAGCTTTTCGGGGCTGTCCATCGTCGCCACCTGCTCGTCGAGATAGGCGAGCAGACCGCTCCGTCGCGCCCAGGGCGCCTCGGCCCTGATCCGGTCGCGGATCGTGTCCAGCGCCATGTCCAGCTGTGCCTTCGGAACGGCCGTCAGCGGATAGGGCAGGCCGGTGACATAGGGGATGAAGTCGCCGGCCCAGCTTGCGCCCTGATGCGTCAGAAGGAACGGATCGTAGGAGTGGAAGGCCCAGATGATGTTGTCGTCCGGGATCGCTTTCGGGTCGACCTTCGCCAGGGAGGCGGCGTTCGAATAGCAGCCGCCGGTGAGCACGAGCGTCAGCCTGGTGGCGGAAGACCGCGCGGCCGCGAACAGCTTTTTCTGGCGCTCGGGCCAAAGGCTGGTGCCGTTCGCCTCGCAATCGACCAGCGGCTCGTTCATCAGTTCCAGCGCGACCTGATTGGGGTCTTCCTTGGCCAGCATCCGCGCCATGCTGCGCACGACCTCGGCGTAGGCATCGAAGGCGGCCGGGTCGTCCATCACCTGCCCCATGCCGATCTTGCGGTTGCCGCCGGCCGGGATCAGATGCAGGTCGACGATCACCTTCAGGCCGGCGCGGTTGATCATGCGCGCCGAGTCGAGGACGCTGGCATAGAGGTCGTCGCGAAGGGCCGTGGTCCGGTCCGAAAGAAAGGGCGAGGGATCGACCGGCATGCGCAGGAAATCGAGACCGGCATCCTTGAGCGCCTTGAGATCGTTCTCCTTGAGGAATTTGCGCCACTCGGGATAGGGCAGGATCGCCTGACGCTCGCCCCATTTGTCCTCGGCCGGCCAGGTCACCCACTGGTCGAGATTGAGGCCGCGTTTCATCGAGAACGTCGCTGCCCCAGCCGGCAATGCCAACGCGCCGAGCGCAAGCAGCGCCGCCATCAAGGTCTTGATCATAGTGCCCAACAGTGCGATCCCGTTCCCGCGCGAGAAACAGTGCGTGTCGCCGAAAAGTGTGCAGCGGTTTTTGGGACAACGACACGCACAGAAAAATGCCTAAAGCCCGCAGGCTTTAGGTGCCTGTTCAGGCCAGAAAAGGAAAGCGCGATGGATGATCGTGGTGAATCGGCGGCGCTCAGCGCCGGGCTTTCCGGAGCGCTGACGGATTTCGGGCACCGGCTGATGGCCAGGGTGTACTATGCCGACACCGATTTCTCCGGCGTCGTCTATCATGCGCGCTATCTCGAATTCCTCGAACGCGGCCGCTCCGACTATCTGAGGCTGACCGGCGTCCATCATACCGAGCTGCTGGACGGCAAGCATGGCGAGCGCATCGTGTGGGTGGTCCGGCGCATGGAGATCGACTTCCGCTCGCCGGCGCGCATGGACGACATCCTCACCATCGATACGCGCACCGACGATATTTCCGGCGCCCGCATCTTCATGGGCCAGCAATTGAAACGCGGCGGCGATGTGCTGGTCGAGGCGAAAGTCGAAGCGGCGATCGTCGGCGAAAGCGGCCGCCCAAAGCGTTTCCCGAAAGAGTGGATTGCCGCTTTTATGCCCAAGGGGCATTGATATTCAGGTGAGGCCGGCCTGCAAATGGCGGCTTCCTGCGCTTCCGGTGCTCACGTACTTCAAGTACGCTCCGCTCCGGTTCTCGGAAACCACCATTTTCGACTCGGCCTGACCTGAATCTCAACGCCCCTCGACGCCAGCGCCTCGGCACGATGCGCGGCAATGCGCCGCGCCTTACGTCCTAACCCATCCTTAACCATAACGGTTCATGAAGGATTTGGTGAAGATTGGCGCAATTCCTGCGCCTTCCTTTCACCAATATTTGCCTCGAAAAGGCCGCGAAACGGTGCATTCGGGGCTTATCCCGCAAGCTTCAAGCTTCGCGCGATCGGACCAAAGGGATGCCATGGGCCAGCCGCCAGCGATGCCCGGAAAATCTTAAGGACTTAAGTCATGGAAAACATCGCACTCGCCGATCCGGCAGCGCATCTGTCGATCTGGGCCTTGTTCATGCAGGCCGGCTGGGTGGTCAAGCTGGTGATGATCGGCCTGCTTTGCGCCTCCATCTGGACCTGGGCGATCATCATCGACAAGCTCGTCGCCTATAGCCGGATGAAGTTGGCACTGAACCGCTTCGAACAGGTCTTCTGGTCCGGGCAATCGCTTGAGGAACTCTACCGCACGCTGGCCGACCGCAAGACGACCGGCATGGGCGCGATCTTCGTCGCCGCCATGCGCGAATGGAAGAAGAGCTTTGAAAAGGGCGCGAAATCGCCGCTGGCGCTGCAGACGCGCATCGACAAGGCCATGGACCTGGCATTGACGCGCGAGATGGAACGGCTGGAGGGACGGCTCGGATTTCTTGCCACCACCGGCTCGGCCGCGCCCTTCATCGGCCTGTTCGGCACCGTCATCGGCATCATGACGTCGTTCCAGGCGATCGCCGCCTCGAAAAACACCAGTCTCTCGGTGGTGGCGCCCGGTATCGCGGAAGCGCTGCTCGCGACCGCGATCGGCCTTCTCGCGGCCATTCCGGCGGTCATCGCCTATAACAAGCTGTCATCGGATGCGAACAAGCTCGCGGTGCGCATGGAAGGGTTCTCGGACGAGTTCTCCGCCATACTCTCGCGCCAAATCGATGAAAAAGTAGCCCAGAAGGCCTGAGGAACGATCAATGGGGATGTCTGCTGCTGGCGCAGGTGGCACGGGGCGAGGCGGGCGTGGCCATAGGCGCCGCGGCCGTCACCATGCCTTGATGTCCGAAATCAACGTCACGCCGATGGTCGACGTGATGCTGGTGCTTTTGATCATCTTCATGGTCGCGGCGCCTCTGCTCACCGTCGGGGTTCCGATCGACCTGCCGGACACGCAGGCCAAGGCGATGAATGTCGACACGCAGCCGATCACCGTGTCGATCAACGCCGCCGGCCAGATCTATCTGCAGGAAACCGAGATCCCGATCGAGGAGCTGGTGGCGAAACTGCAGGCGATTTCCAAGACCGGCTATGACGAGCGCATCTTCATCCGCGGCGACAAGTCGACGGATTACGGCACCGCTATGAAGGTCATGGCCCGCATTTCGGCGGCGGGCTACAAGAATATCGGCCTGGTCTCGCTGCAGGAACAGGATCAGTAGGCGCGCCAGATGCGGACCGGTCTCACCTCTTCGGTGATCTTGCATGCGGTGGCGCTGGCCTTCGGGCTGTTCACGCTGTCGTCGCCGCCGGCCATGCCGGCCTCCGACGTGGAGTCGGTGGCAGTCGACATCGTGCCGATGGAAGCCATCGCGCAGACGCTGCAGGGCGACAAGAAGGCGGTCATGCATGACAAGCCGGCGCCTGTTCCGACGAAGCGCCCGGATGTCGTTCCCAACGCTCAGAAAGTCGGCGAGAACACCGTCGATACCGACAAGCCGGTGACGGACGAAGCCAAGCCGAAGCCGGTCGAGAAGACGGCGGCGCCGCCGCCGGCGCCGACGCCGACCGAGAAGCCCGCGGTCGAGGACGTGCCGAAGCCGCATGAGAAGCCGAAGCCGACGCCTGCGACGGAAGTCGCGCCGGCACCGACGCCGAAGGAAGAGGTCAAGCCCGAGCCGGTCAAGCAGACGGAGCCGAAGCCGACGCCGGCCAAGGAACCGAAGCCCGCGCCGCAGCCGGACAAGACCGCGGCCATCCAGAAAGAAGAAATCAAGCCCGACGCGGTGGCCGAGGCGATCTCGCAGGATCAGCCGACGGAGGAAGCAAAGCTTCCGGATTCCGCGCCGGCGCCGGAAGCGCGGCCGAAGCCGCAGCCGGCGCAGGCCGAGAGCGCCAAGGCGCCGGATCGTAAGGATGCGGAAAAGCCGGTGAAGGAAGCCTCTTCCAAGAAGAAATCGGACGAGAAGCAGTTCAACGCCGACGAGATAACGGCTCTGCTCGACAAGCAGAAGCCCTCCGGCGGCGGCGCCAAGCGCTCGACCCAGCAGGCTTCGCTCGGCGGCGAAAAGGATCAGGGCCAGAAGCTCTCCAGGTCGGAGCAAGGGGCGCTGGAGGACCAGCTCGGTGGGTGCTGGACCCTACCCGTCGGCCTCGAAGGCTCCGAGAACTTCACCGTGGTCGTCCGCTTCAACCTGAATGCCTCCGGCAAGCTGGAGGGCCGCCCGATCGTCGAGAAGTCCAGCGGCAACCCCCAGTTCGACGCCAGCGCGGTTCGCGCCGTGCAGAAATGCGATGTCGCCGGGCTGCAGGTTCCCGCCGGAAAGCAAGACATCTGGTCTGACATTCGCGTCAACTTCGATCCGAGAGCGATGCTTGGCCTGTAGCCTGAGCGTCCAAAAATCAGCAAGAGAAGCGAGAAGACATGAAATCCATCCTCAAGCCGCTCCTGATGGTCGCCGCGATGGCGATGGGCATAAGTTCCGTCGCGATCTTGCCTGCCCAGGCAACTCTCGAGCTGAACGTCAACAAAGGCAATGTCGAGCCGATGCCGATCGCCATCCCTGACTTCCAGGGGGGACTTGGGCCGCAGATATCGGAGATCGTCACAGCCGATCTGAAACGGTCGGGACTGTTCGCGCCGATCGACAAGGCCGCCTTTGTCGAAAAGATCACCAATCCGGATGCCACGCCCCGTTTTGACGACTGGAAGGTGATCAACGCGCAGGCGCTGGTCACCGGCAGCGTGAGCAAGGAGGCGGACGGCCGCATCCGCGCCCAGTACCGCCTGTGGGATATTTTCGGCAACCAGCAGCTGGCCGGCGAGCAGTTTTTCGCCAACGACGCCAATCAGCGCCGTGTCGCGCACATCATCGCCGATGCGATCTATGAGAAGATCACCGGCGAAAAAGGCTATTTCGATACGCGCGTCGTCTTCGTCGACGAATCCGGCGCCAAGAACGCGCGCAAGAAGCGCCTCGCCATCATGGACCAGGACGGCGCCAATGTGCGCTACCTGTCGGACGGCCGCTCGATCGTGCTGACGCCGCGCTTCTCGCCGAACCGGCAGGAAATCACCTACATGTCCTATGAAAGCGGACAGCCGAAGGTCTACCTGCTGCAGATCGAGACCGGCCAGCGCGAGCTGGTCGGCAATTTCCCGGGCATGACGTTCGCGCCGCGCTTTTCGCCCGACGGCCAGAAGGTGATTATGAGCCTGCTGCGCGACGACGGCAATTCCAACATCTTCGCCATGGACCTGAGGAGCCGCTCGACGACGCGGCTGACCGACTCGACCGCGATCGACACCTCGCCCTCCTATTCGCCGGACGGCTCGCAGATCGTCTTCACCTCCGACCGTGGCGGTGGCAGCGGCCGCTCGCAGATCTATGTCATGGGCGCGGACGGCTCCAGCCCGCACCGCATCTCCTTCGGCGACGGCGTCTATTCGACGCCGGTTTGGTCGCCGCGCGGCGACCTCATCGCCTTCACCAAGCAGAGCGGCGGCGAATTCCAGATCGGCGTCATGAAGACCGACGGCTCGGGCGAGCGCATCCTGTCCTCCGGCTTCCAGCAGGAAGGCCCGACCTGGGCGCCGAACGGTCGCGTCTTGATGTTCTTCCGCGACTCCGCCGGCGGCCCGAAGCTGGTCTCGGTCGATCTCACCGGCCGCAACGAGCAGCAGATCCCGACGGCAAATTACGCTTCCGACCCGGCTTGGTCGCCGCTTCTCGAGTAGGGGATCGAAAAAGGGGAATTGAAGAACTGATGAAGGCGGGGCCCAAAATCCCGCTTTCCCCACCTTGGTCGCGTTTTGGCCGCATTTCTGCCTACGGTCCGCACGCAATCCCGCCCTTGGTAAATGCGTGGGCAAAACGGCCGCGGACGGCGGCTCGAAACCAAAAATTAACCCTGTTTCTTGAACGGTGGTTAACCCAAACGTGGTTACTGGGTGATCAACGAAATCACTCATATGCGAAGGAGAGAGGCGGCATGGGCCGTATCGCAGCACTTACCAGAAATCCGGCGATGATCGCGCTGGTGGCGATTCTCGCCATCACCGGTTGCGCCTCGAAGAAGACCCCGAACAGCGCGGCCGAGCTCGGCCTCAACGGTGCAGGCGCAGCCACCCCCGGTTCGGCGCAGGACTTCACCGTCAATATCGGCGACCGCATCTTCTTCGACACCGATTCCTCGTCGATCCGCGCCGATGCCCAGACCACGCTGTCGCGTCAGGCGCAGTGGCTCAACCAGTATCGTCAGTACGCGATCGTCATCGAAGGCCACGCCGACGAGCGCGGCACGCGCGAGTACAATCTGGCGCTGGGCGCACGCCGCGCCGCCGCCACGCGCGACTTCCTGATCTCCAAGGGCGTCTCTGCCAGCCGCCTGAAGACCATCTCTTACGGCAAGGAACGTCCGGTCGCGGTCTGCGACGACATCTCCTGCTGGTCGCAGAACCGTCGCGCCGTCACCACGCTGTCCGGCGCCGGCTCCTAAGGGCCGGGTCCCGCGGCCGCCGCCTTGGCACGACGCCAGGCGACAAAAATACAACATCGCAAAAATCAAAGGCGGCCTCAGGGCCGCCTTTTTCATTTGCAACATCCGGAAACAAAATTTGGCCGAAGTCTCGCGTCCTGCTATGAGCGCGAGGGCGCTTGCTCCCCCTGTTTGATTTGGAAAGGCGCATCAGGCCAACACACCCACCGCGAGAGACAGAATGCATTTCAGAACGGTCCTGAGCGGCACGCTTGCGCTGCTGCTCGTATCAAGCCTTCCAAGCCTTGCCGCGTCGGACAGCGCCGGGCGGGCTTCCGACAGCGGCTTCACCTTCCATCTGCCGACACTCGGCATCTTCGGCGACAAGAAGAAGCCGGAGCAGGCGCAGATCGCGCAAGATAACAGCGGTGGCATGACCGGCCTGGAAGACCAGCTGCGCCAGTTGAACGGCAAGGTCGAAGAGCTCAATTTCCAGATCCTGCAGATGCAGGAACAGATCCGCAAGCAGCAGGAAGACAACGAATTCCGCTTTCAGCAGCTCGAGGGCGGCGCGCAAGGCGGCGCCAAGCCGGCCGGACAGAAGAAATCGGAGGCCGCGCCCCAGGACGGAAACAGCAACGGTGGCAACACCAATATCGGCGACGCCGGCACCGGAGACCCCGGCGCCGGGGACGCTGCAACCGACAACAGCGTCGCCCAGGCCCCGGCGACGCAGGCGCCGGCCGACGCAGGCGGGCAAAATAGCGGCGGCAAGACAGTCGGCGACGTCATCGTGGAATCGCAGACCGGCGACCCCGGCAAGCTGATCACCGGCGCGCCGCCCAAGAATTTCGGCACCATCACCGTCGACAAGAACGGCAATGTGGTCAATGCCGAGTCCAACCCGCAGGCCAGCGCGCCAGCGCAGGCTCCGATGGCAAACGCACCTTCCGCCGAGACGCCGGCAAGGAAGAACAAGGCTGGCGGCACCGAAGTCGCGGCCCTGCCGTCGACCAACAATCCCGACGAGCTCTACCGCAATTCCTACCAGTTCATCCTCTCGGGCGATTACCCGACCGCCGAGCAGGGCTTTCGCGACCACATTTCGCGCTTCCCCAAGGACGCCAAGGCGGCGGACGCGCATTATTGGCTGGGCGAGTCTCTGCTCGGTCAGCAGAAATACCGCGATGCGGCCGAAGTCTTCCTCGCCGCCAGCAAGGACTATCCGAAGGCCAAGAAGGCGCCCGACATGCTGCTCAAGCTCGGCGTTTCGCTGGTCGGCCTGAAGCAGAACGACGTCGCCTGCGCCACCTTCAACGAGATCGGCAAGCGCTATCCCGACGTTTCCGGCGCGCTCAAGGAGCGCATCAAGCAGGAAAAGGCGCTGGCGTCGTGCTGACGCCCGATACCGAAGCTTACCTCTCAGACCGCCTTTTCTCAGACCTGGACTTTTCGAGCGGCGCCGTTGCAGCCGTGTCCGGCGGCAGCGACTCGACCGCCCTTCTTCTCCTCCTCAAGGATCACCTCGACCGGACCGCATCGGGCGCCAGGCTGCTCGCGGTGACGGTCGATCACGGCTTGAGGCCGGACTCGGGCGTCGAGGCGCGGCAGGTCGCCAAATTCTGCGCCGAGCGCGGCATCGCGCATCGCATTCTCGCCTGGCGCGGCGACAAGCCTGCCACCGGCCTGCCGGCCGCCGCGCGCGAAGCGCGCTACAGGCTGCTTGCGCAGGCAGCCGATGCCGAACATATCAAGCTGATCCTGACCGGCCACACCGCCGACGACCAGGCCGAGACGGTGCTGATGCGGCAGGCGCGCGACGATGACGGCCGCGGCCTCGCCGGCATGGCGCCCGCCACGCTGCACGACTGGCGGACATGGATCGTCCGGCCGCTGCTCGGCACAAAGCGGGCGGCGCTGCGCGACATGCTGCGCCATCGCGATATTGGCTGGATCGAGGACCCGACCAATGTCGATGCCCGGTTCGAGCGGCCGCGCGTGCGGGCGAAGCTTGCGCAGGGCGAAGGCGAACGGCGCATCGCGGAAGCGTTGGCGCGGTCGCGCCAGGCGGCTCGCGAACGCCAGGACATCGGTCGCCGCGCCGCCATGCTCATCGGCGCCTTTGCCGACCGACCAGGTCCGGGTCTCATCCGTCTCGAGCGCGATTTCGCCGGGCATGAGGACAGCGAGGCGGCTGTCTATGCGTTGCGCATCCTTTTGGCTGCTGTCGGCGGCCTGTCCTTTCTCGCCGACGAGGCGCGCTGTGCCGCGCTGTTTTCCCGTCTGCAACTGGGATCGCTTTGCGCTACATTGTCGCGGACCGTGGTCGATGTGCGCCGCACCGGCATTTTCCTGCACCGCGAAAACCGCAACCTGCCCGCCGCCGCGCCGCCGGACAACCAGCTTTGGGACAACCGCCGCCGCATCACTTTGAAAGACGGACCGGGCGATTTGGTGATCGCGCCGCTGGGGTCCTCCGCCGCCAGGCAAGCATCCTTGAGCGAGGATGTGCCGCAAAGCCTCTCGCGCGCGGCGCTGGCCGCGGAGCCCGCATTATGGCGCGGCGCCGAACACCTTGATTTTACAGGCGATGATGCCAGCTCGCCGGCGATCTCGATGCTTCCGGTGGTGGCTCCTTTCGCGCGCTTCCTGCCGTCCTTCGATCTCGCGCCCGCCATCGCCATGGCGGCGCTTGTCGGCGCACCGCCGCCGCCGGCGTGGCCATTCCTCGGCCATGATGGCGGCCGAGGGTGGGCGAAAGCTTAACCGATACATGCTGTTCTGCTTGGCAAGGGGAGGCGCTCTCCCTATGTTAGGCCCAAGCTCCTCCATCATCGCGGGTCCGCGCGCGGACCCCAACGGGACAATAGATGAATCCGAATTATCGTAACCTCGCGCTCTGGGCGATCATAGCCGTCCTGCTCATCGCCCTGTTCAATCTGTTTCAGACGCCCCAGACGCGCGGTGCCACGACGGATATCGCCTATTCGCAGTTCCTGCAGGATGTCGCCTCCGGACGGGTCAAGAGCGTGACCATCGCCGGCGCCCGCATCTACGGCAACTACACGGACAACGCCAACGGCTTCCAGACCTATTCGCCGGGCGACCCGTCGCTGGTCTCGAGGCTGCAGGACAAGAACGTCACCATCACTGCCAAGCCCGAAACCGACGGTTCCAATTCGCTGTTCGGCTACCTGATCTCGTGGCTGCCGATGATCCTGATCCTCGGCGTGTGGATATTCTTCATGCGCCAGATGCAATCCGGTTCCGGCCGCGCCATGGGTTTCGGCAAGTCGAAGGCCAAGCTACTCACGGAAGCGCATGGCCGCGTCACCTTCCAGGATGTCGCCGGCGTCGACGAGGCCAAGGAGGATCTGGAGGAGATCGTCGAGTTCCTGCGCGATCCGCAGAAGTTCCAGCGCCTCGGCGGCAAGATCCCGCGCGGCGTGCTCTTGGTCGGTCCGCCCGGCACCGGCAAGACGCTGCTCGCCCGCTCGGTGGCCGGCGAGGCCAACGTGCCGTTCTTCACCATTTCCGGCTCGGACTTCGTCGAGATGTTCGTCGGCGTCGGCGCATCCCGCGTGCGCGACATGTTCGACCAGGCGAAGAAGAACGCGCCCTGCATCATCTTCATCGACGAAATCGACGCGGTCGGCCGCCATCGCGGCGCCGGCCTCGGCGGCGGCAATGACGAGCGCGAGCAGACGCTGAACCAGCTGCTGGTCGAGATGGACGGCTTCGAATCCAACGAGTCGATCATCCTGATCGCCGCCACCAACCGGCCCGACGTGCTCGACCCGGCGCTGCTGAGACCCGGCCGTTTCGACCGCCAGGTCGTGGTGCCAAACCCCGACATCGTCGGCCGCGAGAAGATCCTCAAGGTGCATGTGCGCAACGTGCCGCTGGCGCCCAATGTCGACCTCAAGGTCATCGCGCGCGGCACGCCCGGCTTCTCCGGCGCCGACCTGATGAACCTCGTCAACGAATCCGCGCTGATGGCGGCGCGTCGCAACAAGCGGCTCGTCACCATGGCCGAGTTCGAGGACGCCAAGGACAAGATCATGATGGGCGCGGAGCGCCGCTCGTCGGCGATGACGCAGGCCGAGAAGGAGCTGACCGCCTATCACGAGGCCGGCCACGCCATCCTGGCGCTCAACGTGCCGACAGCCGATCCGCTGCACAAGGCGACCATCATCCCGCGCGGCCGCGCGCTCGGCATGGTCATGCAGCTGCCCGAAGGCGACCGCTATTCGATGAGCTACAAATACATGATCTCGAGGCTCGCGATCATGATGGGTGGCCGCGTCGCCGAGGAGTTCAAGTTCGGCAAGGAAAACATCACCTCGGGCGCCTCCTCCGACATCGAGCAGGCGACGAAGCTTGCGCGCGCGATGGTTACGCGCTGGGGTTTCTCCGACAAGCTCGGCCATGTCGCCTATGGCGACAACCAGGAAGAAGTCTTCCTCGGCCATTCGGTGGCGCGCCAGCAGAACATTTCGGAAGAGACGGCGCAGATCATCGACGCCGAGGTGCGGCGGCTTATCGACGACGCCTATTCGACCGCGAAGTCGGTGCTGACCAAGAAGAAGAAGGACTGGATCGCGTTGGCCGAAGGGCTGCTCGAATACGAGACGCTGTCTGGCGACGAGATCAAGCAGCTGATCGCCGGACATAAGCCCGCCCGCGATCTCGGCGACGACACCCCGCCCAGCCGCGGCTCGGCCGTGCCGAAGGCCGGCACGGGCGGCCGCCGCAAGAAAGGCCCCGAGCCAGAAGGCGGCATGGAGCCGCAGCCGCAAAGCTGAGGGTTGGCAATCGCTGCAAACAAACGTCGCGGATCAAACCGCGGCGTTTTCGTTTGGAGTATCCAGGCCGGCTGCCGCCTTACCAACGTGTCGATCGGCGAAAGTCGGCGTGAGGGCCGATGTCCCCCACGAGGGCGGAGATTGGCAGCTTCGCCGACCGCGCTTCCTTGCAGCGCGGATGTCCCCTGAAGCCACCCCCAAACAAAAACCCGCGCACCTTGCGATGCGCGGGGCCTTTTCGGGAAGATGTGATTAAAAGGTCAGCTCTTCAGCTTGGCATTGCAGAGGCTGTAGTAACCGCCGCCCTTCTGGATCCAGCGAAGGCCGTTCAACGTACCCGCCTCCTTGTTTTCGTGGTAACCCTGCAGGCAGGTCTTCATCCGGGCCTTCGCGGGCGTTTCGGTCTTGAACTCTGCGGCGAGGGTAGTCGGGAATGTCACGCCCGCCGGCGCTACAGTGGGAACGACCGCCGCGCTGGTTTCCTTTTTCTGCTGCTCCGCGGTTTTGACAGTATCCGCGCTGTCACTCTCTGCGGCGGACGTCGCGCATTTCTCCTTGCGGAAAGCGGCCCAGTCCATGCCGTCCAGAGTGCCGCCTTCCTTGGCTGCCCGATAGGTCTCGCCGCATTCCTTCATCGTCAGTGCGCTCGCAGGCGCGGCGTTCCAAGCGACCAATACTGTCGCAGCCAATGCCGCCAATTTCAAACTGAACATAAGACCCTCCTGATTGATGGTAAGTTCAACGGCTTTTTGTATACTGTTTGTTCCCTGTATGTTCAAATGGAATCTTTGCGGACTACCGATAAGGCTGGCGATGGCGGTGTGGGCGAATCGATGACGCCGACAGTTCCCCCGATATGCAGATCCTAGCCAGGCCGCGGGCTCTTCGCCTGCAACAAAAAGCCCGCACATCTTGCGATGCGCGGGCTTTTTTCTTCGAATAATTAGGCGATCAGCTCTTCAGCTTGGCATTGCAGAGGCTGTAGAAGCCGCCACCCTTCTGGATCCACTTCAGGCCGTTCAGCGTGTTGGCGTCCTTGTTGGCATAGTACTGCTCGAGGCAGGTGTGCATGCGACCCTTGGCCGGCGTCTCGTTGGCGAATTTAGGCGAGATGGCGGTCGGGAAGGTGACGCCCTTCGGAGCGGCCACAGTCGGCTTGGCCGGTTCCTTCGTGAAAGTCGCCTCGGTCGGAGCAGGCACGGTTTCGTCATCGGCGGCGCTGGCGCCGCACTCGGCCTTGCGGAAGTCGTTCCACTTCATGCCGTTTAGCTTGTTGGCGGTCTTCGCGGCCTGATACTTGGTGCTGCACTCGGCCATGGTCAGGCCCTTGCCGCCGTCGGCAGCGGCGGTCGAGGTCTGGGTCGTGGTGGCCGGGGCGGCGGCAGCCGCGGCGGTTGCGCCAGGACCGCACTCGGCCTTGCGGAAGTCGTTCCACTTCATGCCGTTGAGCGTGCCGGCGGATTTTGCAGCCTGATATTTGGCGCTGCATTCCTTGGAGCTCAGGCCCTTGGCTGCATCGTCGGCAGCGGCGGCCGTCTTTGCCTTCTTGGTGTCGGCGGCCTTCGTATCGGTCGCCGCCTTGGTGTCGGTGGCCGCTTTAGTGTCGGTCGCGGCGGAAGCATCGCTGCCGCACTGCGCCTTGCGGAACTGGTTCCAGGTCTGGCCACCGAGCGTTCCCGCGTCCTTGGCCGCGTTATACTTGGTGCTGCACTCGGCCATGGTCAGCGCGTTGGCCGGCGCCGCCATGAACAAGGTTGCGACGGCGAGACCCGTCAAAGCTGCAAGTCTATGAATAAGCATGGCGTTTTCTCCCTTGCTGCCGCCATTAAGTGTCCCTATGCCAAATCAATAGCTCTCAATGTCCGGTTGCGCCAGATGCTTCGAGCGCGGGACCCGTCACAAAGTATGTTGCTCCCGATGGGATGATGAATTGCTTACCGGATCGCCGCGAGCCAGGCCTGCCGGTGGATAGGGCGCCGAAAAGCCTTGCGCGCGCAGGTCTAGAGCCGGCAGGCCGAAGGTGGTGATAGGCTGCCGAATCACTTGCACCGCCAGCGACAATGTTTTTCTAAGGATTGGTAATATATAATCACGAAATTTGATGATCGGACGCAGCTCAATTGTGGCAATACGGGCGGCTGAAAAACCGACGGGGACTGTAGGCACATGGCAGGTCAGTATTTCGGCACGGACGGTATCCGCGGACGCGCCAACAAATTTCCGATGACGGCCGAGGTCGCCATGCGCGTCGGCATGGCCGCCGGGCTCTCGTTCCAGCGCGGCAATCATCGTCACCGGGTCGTGCTTGGCAAGGACACGCGGCTTTCCGGCTACATGATCGAGAACGCTATGGTCGCGGGCCTGTGCGCCGCCGGCATGGACGTGTTCCTGCTCGGCCCGATCCCGACGCCCGCCGTCGCCATGCTGGTGCGCTCGCTGCGCGCCGACATCGGGGTGATGATCTCAGCCTCGCACAATCCCTATTACGACAACGGCATCAAGCTGTTCGGTCCCGACGGCTACAAGCTCTCCGACGAGATCGAGGAGCGCATCGAAGGCATGCTCGAGAAGGACATCGAGCTGGCGCTCGCCGATTCCGACGGGCTCGGCCGGGCAAAACGCGTCGACGGCGTGCATGACCGCTATATCGAATTCGCCAAGCGCACGCTGCCGCGTTCAATGTCGCTTTCGGGCCTGAGGATCGTCGTCGACTGCGCGAACGGCGCGTCCTACAAGGTGGCGCCCGAGGCGCTGTGGGAACTCGGCGCCGAGGTGGTGGCGATCAATGTCGAGCCGAACGGCTTCAACATCAACAAGGAGTGCGGCTCGACCCATCCGGCCGGCCTGCAGAAGAAGGTGCACGAGGTGCGCGCCGACATCGGCATCGCGCTCGACGGCGACGCCGACCGCGTCGTCATCGTCGACGAGAACGGAGCGATCGTCGACGGCGACCAGATCATGGCGCTGATCGCCGAATCCTGGCACCAGAGCGGCCGCCTGGCCGGCGGCGGCGTCGTTTCCACCGTGATGTCCAATCTTGGCCTGGAACGTTTCCTCGGCGGCATGAAGCTGCAGCTCCATCGCACCAAGGTCGGCGACCGCTATGTGGTCGAACATATGCGTGCGCATGGCCTGAACGTCGGCGGCGAGCAGTCCGGCCACATCGTGCTTTCCGATTTCTCGACGACCGGCGATGGCCTGGTCTCCGCCCTGCAGGTGCTGGCCTGCATCAAGCGGCAGAACCGCCCGGTCAGCGAGCTGTCGAAGAAGTTCGAGCCGGTGCCGCAGCTTTTGAAGAATGTCCGCATCTCGGGCGGCAAGCCGCTGGAGGAAGCATCGGTCAAGGCGGCGATCGAGGAAGGACGCAACCGGCTCGGCACGTCCGGGCGTCTCGTCATCCGGCCTTCCGGCACCGAGCCGCTCATCCGCGTCATGGCCGAGGGCGACGATCCGCAACTGGTCGAAGCGGTTGTCAACGACATCGTCGGCATCCTCCAGGAGACCCGCAGCGCCGCCTGAACCCGGTCGCGCGCAGGCTCCTCTAAATCCGCAAGCCCGCCGCCAGGCGGGCTTTTTCGTGCCGAGTGGGCCGTTCGGACAACGGTGTTCTCCCTAAAATTGTATCGATTCGTGGTTAATCGGTACGGTTAAACGGCTTTTAACCTTTGCAATTCATTATCCACACCCGAGGCAACCATCTTCGGGCGTCGTCGTCCCGAGGCTTCCTAGGGGTGACAGCATGTTCAATATAAAGAGAATGGCAGTGCTTGCCGCGCTGTTCGCGGGGCTAGCCGGCCCGGCGCTGGCGGCCGATCTTCCGCAGCCGATCGAAGAGGCTCCGCCGCCGGTCGTCGAAGCGCAGCCTGTCGATGTCGGCGGATGGTACATCCGCGGCGACATCGATTATCACTGGTCGCGCTTCGGTGGCGCGGATTACATTACCTATGGTGCTGCGCCTCAGACCCAAGGCAGCTTCGCCACCGGCTCCCTGAAGGGGGCCTTGTCAGCGGGCGCTGGCATCGGCTACCAAGTGAACCAGTATTTCCGCACCGATCTCACCGCGGACTGGATGAGCAAGTCGAACTTCCGCGGCTCGACCGTCGGCTTCTGCGGCGGCGGCGTGCCCTGTACTTCCGTCGACACCTCCTCCTATTCGGCGCTGCTGCTTCTGGCCAACGCCTATGTCGATATCGGCACCTGGCATGGTATCACGCCCTATGTTGGCGCCGGCATCGGCGGTGCCTGGGTCAAGTGGGATACGCTTCATAACAGCGATCTCGACGGCGACTTCTTCCATCGCGGCGGCAAGGGCTGGCGCTTTGCCTATGCTCTCATGGCCGGTGCCTCCTACTGCCTGACCGACCGCGTCAAGCTGGACGTCGGCTACCGCTACAGTCACATCAATGGCGGCAAGATGTTCGAATACGCCTCGGACAGCAATGTCGGCCCCGGCTACGACCGTGGCATCAACGTGCATGAAGTGCGCGGCGGTCTCCGCTACCAGTTCGGCGGTCAGTCGGACTGCGCTCCGCCGCCGGAGCCTTATGTGCCGGGACCGGAACCGATCTACACCAAGTAGTCGCTTCCCAGATCCTCGAATTCAAAGCCGCCCGGCGCCAGCCGGGCGGCTTTTCGTTTGTGCGACGCCGGTAAATATCGATCGAAATCAATTCGGTAACTGGCTGTTATCCTTAACCGGCACTTAACCACTATGGTTAACAATAGGATCTTGAAACGGCGCCCGTGTTCGTGATTGGCGCCAATTTCAGGAGCCGGGGACCATGATATCCAGATCGCGTATCGCGTCAGCGCTTGCCGCAATCATCCTGCTGCCGATGACGCCGGCGCTGGCGGCGGACTACGATCCGCCGATCTATGTCGACCAGGCGCCGGACTACCAGCCGGTCGAGGTCGGTTCGGGCTGGTACCTGCGCGGCGATGTCTCCTATCTGGCGCAGAAGAGCTTCAAAAATGGGGATTTCACCTTCCCGTCGACGATTGCCAGCGAAAGCTTTGGCGAGAGCGAGGACGCGTATTTCGCGAGCATCGGCTTCGGATATCATTTCAACGATTACCTCCGCGCCGATCTCAACCTCGGCTACCTGCCCGGCAACAAAGCCAGCTTCAGCTATGATGACACAGCGACCGCGACGCCGTCGGCCGTGGGGTTCGGAAACCTGAAGAACTATGCGATCTCGGGCATACTCAACGGATATGTCGATCTTGGCACGTATGTAGGCATCACGCCTTATGTTGGCGCCGGCATCGGTGTTGTTCACAGCACGCGCAAGCTTTCGGCCAGTTACACCGATATCAATGACTCCGCCAATAGCTTCGCCGTCGAGGATAATAAATCTCGGTACTCTCTCGCCTATACGTTGAATGCTGGCCTTGCCTACCAGGTATCCAAGAACGTGCTGATTGACCTCGGATACCAATATTTCTCCGCCCCCAATGCGGAATATGTTACCGCCGAAAGTCTAACCTCCTTCCCTGTCCACAAAGGCATCAGCAATCATCAGGTCAAGCTCGGGCTGCGCTACGATCTCTGGTAGCCACGCCCGTGAAGAGGTTCCGACGGCGGGTCCTGAACCGCCCGCCGTTTTCCTTTCGGATCGAGCACCAGTCGAGCCGAATATCCCGTCAGCGACAAAAACTTTGCTCTTGACGCCGAAGCCTCGAGCGCATATCGCCGTCCGTGGGCCACCCCTCCCCAACGAGGGGCTACTATCTGGAAGGATAGACCACGATGACGACACCTACCAAGCCCGGACTCCGTCCGGCAAATCCCAATTTCTCTTCGGGTCCCTGCGCTAAGCGTCCCGGCTGGTCGGCCGAGGCGCTGAAAGCCGCCGCCCTCGGGCGCTCGCACCGCGCCAAGATCGGCAAGGCCAAGCTCGAACAGGCAATCGAGCTGACGCGCGAAATCCTCAAGGTTCCCGCGAATTATCGCATCGGCATCGTGCCGGCGTCGGACACGGGCGCGGTCGAGATGGCGCTGTGGTCGCTGCTCGGCGAGCGCGGCGTCGACATGGTCGCCTGGGAAAGCTTCGGTTCCGGCTGGGTGACCGATGTGGTCAAGCAACTCAAGCTTGCCGATGTGCGCCAGTTCGAGGCCGGCTATGGCCAGCTGCCCGACCTGACGCAGATCGATTTCGACCGTGACGTGGTCTTCACCTGGAACGGCACGACCTCGGGCGTGCGCGTGCCGAACGGCGATTTCATTCCCACGCACCGTAAAGGTTTGACCATCTGCGACGCCACCTCGGCGGCATTCGCGCAAAGGCTCGACTTCGACAAGCTCGATGTCGTCACCTTCTCCTGGCAGAAGGTGCTGGGCGGCGAGGGCGCGCATGGCATGCTTATCCTGTCGCCCCGCGCCGTCGAGCGGCTGGAGACCTACAAGCCGGCCTGGCCGCTGCCGAAGATCTTTCGCCTCACCTCGGGCGGCAAGCTGATCGAGGGCATCTTCAAGGGCGAGACCATCAACACGCCGTCTATGCTGTGCGTGGAGGATTATCTCGACGCGCTCCACTGGGCGAAGTCGATCGGCGGTCTGGAAGCGCTGATAGCCCGGGCCGACGCCAATGCCGCGGTGCTCGACCGGTTCGTGGAAAGGTCACCCTGGCTCGGCCATCTCGCCGTCGATCCGGTGACGCGGTCCAACACGTCCGTGTGCCTTTCCTTCACCGACACGCAAGTGGCGGCGCTCGACGCCGCCGGCCAGGCGGCCTTCGCCAAAGGGATCGTGTCTTTGCTCGACAAGGAAGGCGTCGCTTACGACATCGGCTCTTATCGCGATGCCCCGCCCGGCCTGCGCATCTGGTGCGGCGCAACCGTCGAGACCTCCGATCTCGAAGCGCTGCTGCCCTGGCTCGACTGGGCCTTCGCCATGCAGAAGGCGTCGCTCAAAGCAGCGGCCTGAGTTCCGTGGCGGCCCGCAGGCCGCCATTTCCCGACACAGTCCATTTCCAGTCAAGGAGGCCGCAATGGCGCCCCGCGTTCTCGTTTCGGATAAACTTTCAACCACCGCCGTGCAGATCTTCAAGGATCGCGGCATCGAGGTCGACTATCTGCCCGATCTCGGCAAGGACAAGGAAAAGCTGCTCGAAGTGATCGGCCAGTATGACGGCCTCGCCATCCGCTCGGCGACCAAGGTTACCGAGAAGCTGATCAATGCCGCCGGCAGGCTGAAGGTCGTCGGCCGCGCCGGCATCGGTGTCGACAATGTCGATATCCCCGCCGCCAGCCGCAGGGGTATCATCGTGATGAACACGCCCTTCGGCAATTCGATCACCACGGCGGAGCATGCCGTCGCCATGATCTTCGCCCTAGCGCGCCAGATCCCAGAGGCCAATGCCTCGACGCACGCGGGAAAATGGGAAAAGAACCGCTTCATGGGCATCGAGATCACCGGCAAGACGCTGGGCGTGATCGGCTGCGGCAATATCGGCTCGATCGTCGCCGCGCGCGGCATTGGCCTGAAGATGCATGTGATCGCCTTCGACCCGTTCCTGTCGGACAGCCGCGCCGAGGAACTCGGCGTCGAGAAAGTCGAGCTCGACGAGCTGTTCGCCCGCGCCGACTTCATCACCTTGCACACGCCGCTGACCGACAAGACGCGCAACATCATCGACGCGGCTGCGATCGCCAAGATGAAGAACGGCGTGCGCATCATCAATTGCGCCCGCGGCGGATTGGTCGTCGAGGCCGACCTGGTTGCCGCGCTGAAGAGCGGCAAGGTGGCCGGCGCGGGCATCGACGTCTTCGAGGTAGAACCGGCGGAGAACAACCCGCTGTTCGGAATGGAGAATGTCGTGGCAACCCCGCATCTCGGCGCCTCGACAACGGAAGCGCAGGAGAATGTCGCGCTGCAAGTCGCCGAGCAGATGAGCGATTACCTGATCAAGGGCGCGGTCTCCAATGCCATCAACATGCCCTCGATCACCGCCGAGGAGGCGCCACGGCTGAAACCCTTCGTCAAGCTTGCCGAAGTGCTCGGCGCCTTTGTCGGCCAAGTCACCGAGGATCCGATCAAGGAGGTCGAGATCCTGTTCGACGGCTCGACCGCGACGATGAACACGCGCGCGCTGGTGAGCGCTGCCCTTGCCGGCCTCATCCGGCCGCAGGTCTCCGACGTCAACATGGTGTCGGCGCCCATCATGGTGAAGGAGCGCGGCATCATCGTCGCAGAGGTCAAGCGTGACAAGTCAGGCGTGTTCGACGGCTATATCAAGCTCACCGTCAAGACCGAGCACATGACGCGCTCGATTGCCGGCACCTGCTTCTCCGACGGCAAGCCGCGCTTCATCCAGATCAAGGGCATCAATCTCGACGCAGAGGTCGGCCAGCACATGCTCTACACGACCAATGCCGACGCGCCCGGCATCATCGGGCTGCTCGGCACGGTGTGCGGCGAGAACGGCGTCAACATCGCCAACTTCCAGCTCGGCCGCAACCGGCCCGGCGGCGATGCGATCGCGCTGCTTTATCTCGATGCGCCGTTCCCGGAAAAAGTGTTGGAGCAGGTGCGGGCGCACAAGTCGATCGATTCGGCGAAGCGGCTTCGCTTCGACGTCGGCGGCGAATAAACCCATCCTCCATCGCCCAACATGAAAACGCCCCGCTTGCAGCAGCAGGCGGGGCGGTGCTGTCATAGCCGCCATCCGATGGCTGCTTGGCGCATGATCGAGACGTCATCCTGTCTGCAGCGCTGCTCTGCTGCCGCTGTATTCGGCCAGCGCGATGCCGCCGAGGACAAGCGCCAACGCGAGGGCCTGATAGGGCTGAAACCGCTCGCCGACGATCAGCACCGAAAGCAGCGTGCCGAAGATCGGCACAAGGTTGATGAACAGGCCGGCGCGGTTGGCGCCGATCAATTCGTTACCCTTGATGTAGAGAACCTGGGAGACCACCGAAGCGCCGAGCGCCGTGTAGAGCGTCAGCGCCCATCCATACGCGTCCGGCATGACGGCGCGGCCGGCCATGATCTCCCAGACGAAGAAGGGCACGGATGTCAGCAGCGCGGCGATCGACAGCGCCAGCATGAAACTTTGCCAGCGGATTGCCGGCTTGAGGCGCAGCCCCACCGAATAGAGGCTATAGCAAAGCACGGCGACAAGCATGATGGCGTCGCCGAAGTTGAGATCGAGCTTCAGCAACTGGCCGAGGTCGCCATGGCTGGCGGTCAGTGCGACGCCGACGATGGTGAGCACGACGCCGACGATCTGCAGGGGCCGCACCCGCAGCCTGAACAGCAGGAAATTGGCAAGGATGATGACGATCGGGATGGCTGCCTGCTCGATCGAGACGTTGATGGCGGTCGTGTAGTTGAGCGCGGTGTAGAAGATGACGTTGAAGATGGTGAAGCCGCAAGCGCCGAGGCCGGCAAGCAGCTTCCAGTGTCTGCGCGCTTCGGGCCAATCCTCGCGCAGTGTGCGCCATCCGACGGGAAGCAGGATCAGCACGGCCATGACCCAGCGCAGGAACACCAGCGTCATCGGCGAGACATGGCCGACGGCAAGCTTGCCCGCCACTGAATTGCCGCCCCACAAGAGCATGGTCGACAGAAGGAACAGATAGGCGGCTCGGTGCATGGAGAATCCGGCCCAGCAGGATATTCGGGCGTTCAGACCGACCTAGAGTGCCGGCGGCGGCAAGTAAATGATGCGAAAGGCGGAATTTGTTGTGCCTGGGCCCAGGTAGACGTCACGCCGGTGGCGTCATTTTGGTCCAACTCCTGGCTGGAGCATGGTCGCTTCCGAAAGCCGGCACCCGCTTTTGCGTTCGCCGACCTTCGGTTCGGGGATCATGCTCCAAGGATGGTTTCGGCGGCAAAGAAAGGGTCGCGCCGGCCGGCGCTTGACGCTATAGAGGCCTGTCGTTTCAGGCCGCTCGCGCGGCATTTCAAGGGAAAAGAACATGGCCAATGTGGTGGTCGTCGGCTCGCAGTGGGGCGACGAAGGCAAGGGCAAGATCGTCGACTGGCTGTCGGAACGGGCCGATGTGGTCGTGCGCTTCCAGGGAGGCCACAACGCCGGCCATACGCTGGTCGTCGACGGCAAGGTCTACAAGCTGTCGCTGCTGCCCTCAGGCGTGGTCAGGCAGGGCAAGCTTTCGATCATCGGCAATGGCGTGGTGTTCGATCCGCATGCCTTCGTCGCCGAAGCCAAGAAGCTCAAGGAGCAGGGCGTGGAGGTCACGCCGGAGCGCCTGAAAATAGCCGAAAACACCGCGCTTATCCTGTCGCTGCACCGTGAGCTGGACGGATTCCGCGAAGATGCCGCCTCGAATTCCGGAACCAAGATTGGCACGACCCGCCGCGGCATCGGCCCCGCCTACGAGGACAAGGTGGGCCGGCGTGCGGTGCGGGTGATGGATTTGGCGGATTTGGAAACGCTTCCCTTGAAGGTCGACAGGCTGTTGACGCACCACAACGCGCTTCGCCGCGGGCTCGGCCATCCGGAGGCGACGCATGAGGCGATCATGCAGGAGCTGACTTCCGTGGCCGCCGAGATCCTGCCTTACATGGACCGCGTCTGGAAAGTGCTCGACGACAAGCGCCGCGCCGGCGAGCGCATCCTGTTCGAAGGCGCGCAGGGCACGCTGCTCGACATCGACCACGGCACCTATCCCTTCGTCACCTCGTCCAATACGGTCGCGGGGCAAGCTGCCGCCGGTTCCGGCGTCGGCCCCGGCGTCATCGGCTACGTGCTCGGCATCACCAAGGCCTATACGACGCGCGTCGGCGAGGGACCGTTCCCGACCGAGCAGAAGAACGAGATCGGCGAGTTCCTCGGCACACGCGGCCACGAGTTCGGCGTCGTCACTGGACGCAAGCGCCGCTGCGGCTGGTTCGATGCCGTGCTGGTACGCCAGGCCGTCGCCGTCAACGGCATCAAGGGCATCGCGCTCACCAAGCTCGACGTGCTCGACGGGCTGGACGAGATCAAGGTCTGCACCGGCTACAGGCTCGACGGCGAGACGATCGACTACCTGCCGGCCAGCCAGGGCGCGCAAGCGCGGGTCGAGCCCATCTACGAGACGCTCGAAGGCTGGAAGGGAACCACGGCCGGCGCCAGAAGCTGGAACGATCTGCCGGCGCAAGCCGTCAAATATGTCCGCCATATCGAGGAACTGATCGGCGCGCCGGTGGCGCTGCTCTCCACCAGCCCCGAGCGGGACGACACAATACTTGTGACAGACCCGTTTCAAGACTAGTTTCACAGCCCTTCCCGGCGCTATGGCTGATTTGCGGCCGGCGGGAAAAGAATGCAGGTCACCTGACGCATGGCAGATTTCGTTAGTATTCTGAAAAAGCAGCTCGATAAGAAGGTGGATCCTTCGTTCGAGGTGCGCAAGCAGATATACGACGGTGCCCGCACGGTGCTGGCGAAGAAGCTGGCGGAGTATTCTCCGCCGCTTGCGCCCGATGTCGTCGGCAAGCAAAAACGTTCCCTGGAAGATGCCATCTCCAGCGTCGAGCGCGACTATGTCAAACGCGTTCCGGCCGAGGATCCGCTGGCGGAGCTGGAGCATATCTTCTCCTCCATCGACCGCAACAGGAACCAGCCGAACCATGCCCGCCAGCCGGCGCCGGCGCCTGCATCCGGGCCTGCGCCTGCCAAGCCGGATCCGTTCAAATCCGAACCATTGAAGCCGGCGGCTCCGCCCGCCAGGACGGAACCGAGCTGGCAAAGCGCGCCGAAGGCGGAGCCCGCGCCGCAAGGCTCTGCGAAGGCCGAACCTGCCTGGCAGAACACGGCAAAGACCGAGCCAAGCTGGCAGGCCGCGCCGAAGGCGGAGCCTGCCTGGCAGAATGCGGCGCCACCGATGCCGTCGCCGCGCGAAGACGATGTGGGCCTGGCGGACGATGCCGACGATGGCGACGTCTTTGCCAATGACGAGCAGCCGGCGGCCGACACCTTCCAGCGCCTGCGGCCACAGCCGCAGGAGCGCAAGCGCGGCTATGGCGGCTTGATCGCCGCCGTCATCGCGCTGCTGGTGCTGGCGGGCGCCGGTTACGGCATATGGCTGAACAAGAATGCGTTCGGCTCGCTCTTCGGCCTTGGCGGCGGCAGCAAGACGGTCTCGACCGAGCCGCTTGCGAAGCCGGCTCCGGCCAAGCCGGCCGCCGAGACGGCCGCGGCGCCGGCCCCCTCCGGCGCCAGCGAGCCTGCCGGGACGACCAAGTTCACGCAGCGCCTGACGCCCGATGGCAAGGAAACCGACCCCGGTCCCGCCGGCGGACAGGCCACGATCGGAGAAGGCGAATCCGTCGCGGCGCTGACGTCGCGGCCGCCGGCCGCGCCGGCAACGGCGCCGGCGACGACCCCGCCTGCTGCGGCAACGCAAACGCCTGGGGCGCCCGCCGGGGGAACCACGCCGGCTGCGCCGGCGGCCGGCGCAGCCAATCAGACGCCGCCCGCGGCAGGAGCCACGCCGCCCGCGGCTGGAGCAACGCCGCCGGCCGCAGGCACGACGCCGCCCGCGCCTGCGACGGCCGAAGCGACCGTGCCGGTCGGGCAGAAGGCGATCTTCTATGAGGAGCGCACCAGCACCCAGCAGGGCACTGCCGAGCCCGGCAGCATCGTCTGGTCGCTGGTGCAGGAATCGCCAGGCGGCGACCTGCCTCCGGAACCGGCGATCCGCGCCGAAGCGACGATCCCGGGCAAGAATATCCAGCTGCGCATGACGATCCGGCGCAACACCGACCAGACGCTGCCGGCCAGCCACATCATCGAGATGATCTTCCTGACGCCGGAAGGGTTTGACGGCGGCGGCGTCGACAACATCCTGCGCATCGCCATGAAGAGTTCGGAGCAGGACGCCGGCAGCCCGCTGATCGGCATCCCGGCCAAGATCGCCGACGGCTTCTTCCTCGTCGCGCTCAACGATACCAAGGCCGACGAGGACGCCAATCTGACCCTGCTCAGGGGCCAGGACTGGATCGACGTGCCGGTGGTCTACAAGACCGGACGCCGCGCGCTGCTCACCATGGAAAAGGGCATCCCGGGCGAGAAGGTGTTTGACGAGGCGCTGAAGGCCTGGGCGGCGAAAACGTCGGGGTGAGGTGAGGCAGTTTAAGCCGCCGCCGCTCAGAAGCCCTGAAACAGCATGTCGAGCGCAGCGCGATCTCGTCGTGGTGGCTTATGAGATTGGTTCGATTTTCACCGAGTTCGGTCGCAGCCACTGTCGCGATCAGGTGAGTCGCCATCACTATCTTCCGCCCGTTGATCTCGAAGACCGGATGCAGCTTGCCCATCGGCGAAGGCGTCTAGGTCAGCGGCAGAGCGGAACGACGACCCTAGTCTTGAATTGGTCGAGCAGGTCGGATTGAACGTCGAGCAAATAGCCGCCTTCGATGCCGCTGGCGAAGACATCATAGCGCGCCATCAGAATTGCCGATGCTCGGCGAGCGGGATGCCATGCTTGTCGATATAGTCGTTCCAAGCGTCCATCGTCGCGCGGTTTTCAAGCTTCCATAGCCGCGTCTTCTCGGCAGCGGCCGCTTCCGCTATCCCCGCCTCCGCCGCGCGCGATACGTTCACGTTGAGTCGCTTGGCTTCCGCCATGAGCTGAGAATCGATCGACAGATTAGCCGGTTGGCGGACCGCGTTCGCTGCTATCTTGCGCATGACGGCGTCCTCATTATGCACATATCTTATGCGCACGTGCCGCCTTTGCAACGAAGACGTTACTACCCCTCCATCTCCTCCCGCAGCATCTCCAGTTCCAGCCACTCTTCCTCGAGCGCGGCGAGCGTCGTGCGCTCCTTGTCGAGCGCGGCGATGGTCTTCTGGAAGGAGACCGGGTCTCGCTCGTAGAAGGACGGGTCGGCGATGTTGTTCTCCAGCCGCGAAATCGAGGCTGTCACCGCCTCGATCTTCTTGGGCAGGGAATCCAGCGCGAATTTCTGCTTGAACGAGAGCTTTTTCGCGGGAGCCTTCGGCGCTGCCTGTTCGGCCTTCGGCGCGGCCTCGGCGGCCTCGGCCTTCGGCCTCGCCTTGCGATCTTCCAGTCTGGAACCGCCGCGCTGCGCCAGCATGTCGGAATAGCCGCCGGCATATTCGATCCAGCGGCCGTTGCCCTCCGGCGCGATCACGCTGGTGACGGTACGGTCGAGAAAGTCGCGGTCGTGGCTGACCAGGATCACGGTTCCGGCAAAGCCCGCGACCAGCTCCTGCAGCAGCTCCAGCGTCTCCATGTCGAGATCGTTGGTCGGCTCGTCGAGCACCAGCAAATTCGCCGGCCGCGCCAGCACGCGCGCCAGCAGCAGCCGCGCGCGTTCGCCGCCGGAAAGCTCGCGCACCGGCGTGCGCGCCTGCTCCGGCTTGAACAGGAAGTCCTTCATATAGGAGACGACGTGGCGCTGTTCGCCATTGACGAGCAGGTTCTCGCCGCGGCCGTCGGTCAGGTAATGCGCCAGCGTCTCCTGCGGGTCGACGGCCTCGCGTTTCTGGTCGAGCGTCGCGATCTCCAGATTGACACCGAGCCGCACGGTGCCTGCATCCGGCGCCAACTCGCCGGTCAGCATTTTCAACAATGTCGTCTTGCCGGCGCCGTTGGGGCCGACCAGGCCGACGCGGTCGCCGCGCTGGATGCGGGTCGAGAAGCCCTTGACCACGGTGAGATCGCCAAAACTCTTGTCGATACCCTTGGCCTCGATCACCAGCTTGCCGGATTCGACGGCGTCGCTTGCCACCATGGTGGCGGTGCCCTCGGCACCGCGATGGCTGCGGAAACGCTGGCGCATGGCCTGCAATTCGCCGAGGCGGCGCATGTTGCGCTTGCGCCTGGCGGTCACGCCATAGCGCAGCCAATGCTCCTCGCGCACGATCTGGCGGCCGAGCTTGTGCTGTTCGCGCTCTTCTTCTTCCAGCACCTGGTCGCGCCATTCCTCGAAATGGGCGAAGCCCTTGTCCAGCCGCCGCGTCTGGCCGCGATCGAGCCAGACCGTGGCGCGCGAGACGCGCTCGAGAAAGCGGCGGTCGTGCGAGATCAGGATCACCGCCGACGAGGTGCGGGCAAGCTCTTCTTCCAGCCACTCAATCACCGAAAGATCGAGATGATTGGTCGGCTCGTCGAGCAAAAGGATGTCGGGCTCGGGCGCCATGACGCGGGCAAGAGCGGCGCGCCGCGCCTCGCCGCCGGAAAGGTCGTTCGGTCGTTCCTCACCGGTGAGGCCGAGATGTTCCATCAGATAGCTGGCGCGATGCGGATCGTCGGCCGGGCCGAGACCTGCCTCGACATAGGCGCGCACGCTGGCGAAGCCGTCCATGTCCGGCATCTGCGGCAGATAGCGGACCGTGGCCGAGGGCTGACGGAAGACCTCGCCGTCCTGCGGCTCGATCATCCCGGCGGCGATCTTGAGCAGCGTCGACTTGCCCGAGCCGTTGCGGCCGACCAGCGCGATCTTCTCGCCGGCGGATGCGCTGAGCGCCGCGCCGTCGAGCAGCGGCGTGCCGCCGAAGGTCAATTTAATGCCATCGAGATTGAGGAGTGGCGGCGCCATATCAGCTTTCTGGAAGAGGATAGGGGCGGGCCAGCAGCAGCGCCCGGCCGCGCTCCAGCGCGATTCCAAGCTGCCCTTTGACCTCGTTTGATATAGTGAGCGAGGAGCCGAACGCCACCTCGACGCGGTCGAGCGGCCATTTGGCGCCGGTGACCGTCAGCCCGGCGAGCTCGGAGAAGCCGAGCACCGAAAACAAGGTGCCGTCAGCATAGTCGAAACCGGCACTGCCGGGCAAAACCGGAACGCCTTCCTGCGCGCCGCTCGTCAGCAGCACGGTGGTGCCCGCCTCGGCCAGCCGCATGGCGAGCGCCAGATGCAGGAAGGCGTGGTCGGCGCGCTTGCCGCCGAAGGCTCCGGCCAACAGGAGGCTGGTCGCGCCGCGCTGAAGCGCTTCCGCTATGGCGAGCTCTCCGTCGGTCATGTCCTTTTCGGTCGGGAAGATCTTTCGCGGAACGGCGGCCAGATCTACGGGCAGGTTCGCCGGCACCGAGTCGAAATCGCCGACCCAGAGTTCCGGCACTAGGCCAAGCATGCGGGCATGGCCGATGCCGGCATCGGCGGCGATGACGCGCGAATCCTCGATCTGGCGTTCGAGCCGGGGCGTGCGAATGAGCTCGCCGCCAAGCAGAATGGTGAATGTGCCCATGGGCGTCGCCCTTACCAGCCCACCGGGCGAAACGGAAGTCGGATGCAGTGCGCTTCGGCCCGCGTCCTGCCTCAGAACATTAGCTGCCCGGCAAACTTCCGCTTGCGCGGCGCTTCGGCCGCGCTTATCTCTCGAAGCGCTCTAACGGGGTGCCGGACGTGATCCGGCTGAGAGGCAATCGAGCCAACCCGCTGAACCTGATCCGGTTTGTACCGGCGGAGGGATTAGACGTTTCGGACCATCCGGCGCCTCAATTCCTTGTCACTCTAACGAAGGAGGCGCCGATGCGCGCAATGCTGTCCAATCTCATTGTTGCAACCGGTCTTTTATCGCTCCTGGCCGGCGTCGCGCCTGCCCAGGCAAAGGACAAGCTCACCGTTTACACCTATGAGAGCTTCACCGCCGATTGGGGTCCGGGACCGGCGGTGAAGAAGGAATTCGAGGCCGAATGCGGCTGCGATCTCCAATTCGTCTCGGTGGCCGACGGAGTGGCGCTCCTCAACCGCGTCAAGCTGGAGGGCGCCGGCACCAAGGCCGATATCGTGCTTGGCCTCGACACCAATCTCACCGCCGATGCCAAGGCGAGCGGCCTGTTCGCGCCGCATGGCGAAGTCTCGGGCATCAATGTGCCGGGCGGCTGGAGCGACGACACTTTCGTGCCTTTCGACTATGGCTATTTCGCCGTGGTCTATGACACGCAGAAGCTGAAGACGCCGCCGAAGAGCCTGAAGGATCTGGTCGAGGGTGCCGGAACCGACAAGATCGTCATCCAGGATCCGCGCACCTCGACGCCCGGCCTCGGCCTGCTCCTGTGGGTGAAGTCTGTCTATGGCGACAAGGCGCCGGAAGCCTGGGCCAAGCTCAAGTCGAAAGTCCTGACGGTGACACCCGGCTGGAGCGAGGCCTATGGCCTGTTCACCAAGGGCGAGGCGCCGATGGTACTCTCCTACACCACCTCGCCGGCCTACCACATGGTGGCTGAGAACACCGAGCGCTATCAGGCGGCCTCTTTCGAGGAGGGCGAATACCTGCAGATCGAGGTTGCCGGCATCACGACGACCGGCGCGAAGAACCCGCTGGCACAGAAGTTTATCGCCTTCATGACCGGGCCGAAGTTCCAGGACGTCATTCCGGAGACCAACTGGATGTTCCCGGCCGGAAAGACCGACAAGCCGCTCAACCCGGCCTTCGACAAACTGGTGAAGCCGACCAAGACCCTGTTGTTCAGCCCACAGGAAGTCGCGGCCAACCGCAAGGCCTGGGTGGATGAGTGGCTGGCGGTGATGAGCAAGTAGCTGGTCTTGGTTATTATCCTTCCAAGATGATTGCTCTACGGCGCCCCCCTCTGTCCTGCCGGACATCTCCCCCTCAAGGGGGGAGATCAGCTGTCATCTCGACTTTCGCCATTCTCCAACGCCGCAGGACTGAGCGGGGTGCCAAAGCTGCCAATCTCTCCCCTAGAGGGGGAGATATCCGGCAGAACAGAGGGGGGCGCGAAGGAACGCGGCGTTCGCTAGGTCGAACCCAAATGGTGCTGCGTGCGGCCGCGCGCTGACTCCCGCGTCACCGCCGGCGTCTTCGCCCTTGCGGCCATCGCGCTGCTCATCGGCGGTGCCTTCGCCGGCCTTGCCGTCGAAGGCGCGCATGATCTTTCCGGTGCTGCCGCCGCTTTCGACGGCTACCTCCTGCGCGTCGCCCGCTTCACGCTGTGGCAGGCGGCTCTCTCGACGCTGCTGTCGGTCGCGCCGGCGCTGTTGGTGGCGCGCGCTTTATCGAGGCATCCAAGCTTCCCCGGCCGCGCCCTGATCCTGCAATTGTTCACCTTGCCGCTGGCGTTGCCGGCGATTGTCGCCGCGCTCGGCATCTTGGCGCTCTACGGTCGGGCCGGATATTTTGCCGGCGTCTTCGCCGGGCTTGGCGGCGGCGAATGGCCGGGGATCTACGGCCTCTCCGGCATCCTGGTCGCGCATGTCTTCTTCAACCTGCCACTGGCGACGCGCCTCTTCCTCGAGGCGCTGGGCACCGTTCCCGCCGACCAGTGGCGACTGGCGAGCCAGCTCGGCATGGGCGCCCGGCCAGCCTTCCGGCTGATCGAATGGCCGGTGCTGCGCGCCGCCTTGCCGGGAATTGCGGGGCTGGTCTTCATGCTCTGCATCACCTCCTTCACCATCGTGCTGACGCTGGGTGGCGGTCCGGCCGCGACGACGCTGGAGGTCGCCATCTACCAGGCGCTGCGCTTCGATTTCGATCCCGCGCGCGCCGTGGTGCTGACGCTGCTGCAGATCGCGCTCACCTTCATCGTGGTCGTCGCACTCACACGGCTCGGCGCCAACACGGTCGGCGACGCCAATCTGCCGGTGGCGCCGCGCCGCTACATCTCGGCAAGCCGCATGGAGATCGTGCTGAATGCCGGCCTCATCACGCTTGGCCTGCTGTTTGTCGCCGGACCGATGCTGGCGACGGTGTTTTCAGGCCTGGAGGCCAACCTCGGCCGGCTGGCGGGTGAAGAGGCGGTGCGTCGCGCGACGCTCACCAGCGCGGGCCTTGCCTTGCTTGCGGCGCTGCTCAGCGTGACGCTGTCGCTGGCGTTGATTGCGGCGCGGCGCGCGCTGGCCCTGCGGCGCCGCTCGGGGAGCACCATGTCGCTGCTCGAACATGCCGCCGACACGGGCGCCGGCTTCGTGCTTGTCGTGCCGCCGATCGTGCTTGGCGCCGGCTGGTTCCTGACGCTCCGCAACCTCACCGATGTCTTCGCCGTCGCGCCGGTCATGGTCGTCGCCGTCAACGCGGTGATGGCGATGCCCTTCGCCATCCGTGCCATCCGCCCGGCCTATGACGCGGCGAGCGAGCGCCATGAGCGGCTTTGCCTGGCGCTCGGCATATCCGGATGGACCCGGCTCAGCCTGATCGACTGGCCGTCATTGAGGCGGCCCTTGGCGATCGGCTTTGCATTCGCCATGGCGCTGTCGCTCGGCGATCTCGGCGTGATCGCGCTGTTCGGCAGCGATTCCGTGCAGACCTTGCCCTATCTGCTTTTGGCGCGCATGGGCAGCTATCGGACCGCCGACGCCGCGGGACTTGCCTTGCTGCTCGGCCTGGTCTGCCTGATGCTGGTGGTCGCCGCCGACCGGCTGGGGCGGGAAGGAAAGTGATGACGACGACCATCGACGGCACAGCGGCGAAAAAGGGCCTAACGGTCGCGCTGGATGGCGTCTCGTTCAGCTATGGCGAGTCTTCCTTCCGCTTCGATGCCGAATTCGCGGCCGGCAGGATCACCGCCATCATGGGGCCGAGCGGTTCCGGCAAGTCGACGCTGCTCAATCTGATAGCCGGCTTCGAAACGCCCGATACAGGCAAGGTGCTGATCGGCGGCATCGATGTCGGCAACCTGAGCCCTTCGGCGCGACCGGTGTCGATGGTGTTCCAGGAAAACAATTTGTTCGCGCATCTTTCCGTCGAAGCCAATGTCGGGCTCGGCCGCTCGCCGTCGCTGAGGCTCGGCGACGCCGACCGCATTGCCGTCGCCGAGGCGCTGGCGCGTGTCGGCCTGACGGGTAAGGAAAAGCGGCTGCCGCGCGAGCTCTCCGGCGGCGAGCGGCAGCGCGTGGCGCTGGCGAGGGTGCTGCTGCGCGACCGGCCGGTACTGCTGCTCGACGAGCCTTTCGCATCGCTCGGCCCGGCGCTGCGCGAGGACATGCTCGACCTTGTCGCCGGCATCCATGCCGAGCGCGAAATGACGGTGCTGTTCGTCACGCATCAGCCGGAAGATGCGCGCCGCATCGGCGAGGACGTGGCATTTCTCGATGAAGGCACGATCGCGGCGGCCGGGCCGGCCGACGATTTCTTCGATCGGTCTGGACCGGATGCCTTCAGGCGCTATATCGGCGATCGAGGCGGCACCGTTGCCGGAACACAACATATTGCCCGGAAGCGGACATAATTTGCGGCCAAACCGGCAATGGGTGATTTGGCGTTTGCTTGCCTTGTCCGGGGGAGTGTGGCTAGGTCCGGCCATGCTGGTCCGGGTGGTGATTTGCCGAAAGATTTCGAAAGGAAGCCGATCTGTCGACCGGCACTGAGAAAGTGTGGATGAGGCCACTGGCACGGTTTTTCGCGCTGGCAAGCGTTGCCGTGGCGCTGGCCAGCTGCCAGATGTTCACGCCGCCGGACGTGCAGGAGAGCGGCTTCCAGCCCTCCGACAAGCCGATCACCGTCGACAATGTCGTCGCCAACGCCAAGCTCGCCGAAATGGCGAAGGCGCAGCATCCCCGGATTCTCGCCACCTATGGCGGCGAATATTCCGATCCGAAGCTGGAACGCATGGTGGCCAAGGTCGTCGGTAACCTGACGGTGGTGTCGGCCAACCCGACCCAGACCTATCGCATCACCATCCTCAATTCGCCCAACGTCAACGCCTTCGCGCTGCCGGGCGGCTATCTCTATGTGACGCGCGGGTTGCTGGCGCTGGCCAACGACTCCTCCGAGCTTGCCGCCGTCATCGCGCATGAGATGGGCCACGTCACCGCCAATCATGGACTGCAGCGGCAGCAGCTCGAGGCCGAGGAAGGCCTGGCCACCAAGGTGGTTTCCGACGTTCTGGGCGACAGCCCGACCGCCAAGGCGGCGCTGATCCGCGGCAAGCTCAGGCTTGCGCAATTCTCGCGCAATCAGGAACTGCAGGCCGACGCCATCGGCATCAAGTCGATCGGCGAGGCGGGCTACGATCCTTACGCCGCCGGCCGCTTCCTGCAGTCGATGTCGGCCTATACGGATTTCCGCTCCGTCAGCGGCGCCACCGACGCCAGCCTCGACTTCCTGGCGACGCACCCCAACACGCCGCAGCGTATCGAGCTGGCGCAGCGCCTTGCGCGCAATTTCGGCCCGCCCGGCGTCGGCACGCGTGATCGCGACGCATTCCTGGCCGGCATAGACGGCCTGCTTTACGGCGACACGCCGGAAGAAGGCTATGTGCGCGGCCAGACCTTCATGCACCCCAATCTCGGCGTATCCTTCACCGTGCCGGACGGTTTCGTCATCGACAATTCGGCGGCCGCGGTCACCGCGACCGGGCCTGGCGACATCGCCATCCGCTTCGACGGGGTGGCGATCGACAAGTCGGTCTCGCTCACCGATTACATCCGCAGCGGCTGGGTGGCGGGGCTCGAAGACGCCAGCGTGCGCCAGGAGACGATTAACGGCAACGACGCGGCGATAGCGCATGCCAGTGCCCAAGGCTGGCAGTTCGACATCGCGGTGATCCGCGCCGGCGGGCAGGTCTACAGGCTGCTGACAGCGGCGCCCTCTGCCAGCGCGTCGCTGGATCCGGTCGCGCGCTCGGTCAGCGGCTCCTTCCGCGTGCTGAGCCCGGCCGAGAAGGCGGCGCTGAAGCCGCTGCATATCCGGGTCGTCACCGTGCAGCCCGGCCAGACCATGGGCTCGCTCGCGGCCCAGATGGTCGGCGTCGACCGCAAGCTCGACCTGTTCCGCGTGCTCAACGCCATGTCGCCGGGCGCCAGCGTATCGGCCGGCGACAAGGTCAAGATCGTCACCGACAAGTAGGGACTCGCGAGTTCAGCCCGACCGGGCGCCGCCGGCTTGACCAATCGCCCGGTCGGGGGCCGTTGTCGTCACAAGCCGTCGCTACCGGTGCTGCCACCCTCACTTTGGCTACCACCGGTAGTGCCACCACCGGTGCCGCCACCCTCACTTTGGCCACCTCCGGTAGTGCCGCCGCCCGTACTGCCGCCGGCGCCACTGCCACTCCAGGGTGGCCTCCCGGTTTCCGTTGGCACCGGCTTGATCCCAGGTTTTTCCGGAACTGTCGGTGTGACGGGCTTCGGTTTCGACACGGGCACGCGGATCACCTTTATCTTCGTGATGACCTTCGGGGGTTTGCACGCTATGACCACGGGGGTGCTTCGCGCGGGAAGGCCCAGGATGCCCATCGAATACACGTTTTGCCGCTCCATGCCCGCCTTCAGGAAAGCCAGGGCACGGGCCGGGTCGGCGGGCACGCCGTTGCGGCCTTCGTTGAAGATCACCGCAAGCTCCTTCATCGCATCGATGTGTCCCATCGCCGCTGCCTGGAGCAGCAGGTCCAGTCCCTTGCCGGTGTCGCGCTCGACGCCGAGGCCGTTGAACAAAGCGCGGCCCCAGGCAGCCATGGCGTAGGGGTCTCCCTTGTCGGCCGCCTTCGAATAGAGGTCGCCTGCCTTCGGTGTGTCGGCGGCCGTCCCCATTCCGGACGAGGCGATGGAGCCGAGCGCGAACAGGGCGCGGATATGACCCTTGTCCGCGGCCTCCTGGATCGCCTGCCTGGCTTCGTCGATCCTGCCCGCCGCCAGCAGCGCCCGCCCCAACTCGTAACGGAAGCGCGCAATGTCGGGATAGGATTTCGCCGCCGCCTCGCAGGCGTCCACCGCTCCGCCGCCGATCTCGTTCGGCAGTCTGCCCGGGACGACGCCCTGCAGGTCGAGCGGCTCGCCGGCGGCCTGGTCGCAAGGATCGACATTCGGCGACAGTTTCACCGTCGCCTGTTTCGCGGCGTTGCCCACGCGGATCTGGAAGCCGATGTCGACGGGAGCGGTCGAGCCGATCTGCGGCTCGTAGCGCAGATTGCCAACCTCGCCTGCCCTCAGCCTCGATTGCGGCGACAGCACGCGATCCGGCAGGGACAGTGTTCCGGTCGCCGGATAACTCGCAAGCTTGAGGCTGACCCCGGCATCATTGGCCGGGAAATCCAGCTTCAACGGAACCGGGCCGACGCCGAGCGGGACGCGGATGTCACGATTGTCTATCGCTTCGGCGGCGGCGATTTCGATCCCGCGCTCCGCCGCCTGCTGGTCTTGCCCGAGGTCAGGCGGCGGCGCGGGTTGCTCCGTCCCGCGCATCACCACGACGTCATCGGTCAACGAGGAACTCTCCCACGGAACCTGCTTGCCGTTGGTCGCCTTGACCACATCGCGGCGTACCGCCGCCATGACCGAGCGTATCTCCTGGTTCGGCGCCAGCGCGCGGCGGGAGAAGGATGATGAAAACGGACTGAGATCGCCGGAGCCGTCATAGGCGACCGCCCCTGGCTCGGTGGCAAAGGCAATCAGCGTGTTCTGCGAGCCTGTCACCTGCGCAAGTCCGCTGTCGCCGGCGCCGATCAACTGGTCGCGCAGCCAATAGTCCTTGCGCGGGAAAGGATTGTTGCGGCAGGCGTCGAGGATGATCATCTGGATCTTCGATCTCGAGCGCAGCTGCCGCAATATGTCATCGACCTTGATGGCCTGGACTTCCATGTCGGCCGCGTCTTTCAGCGACGCGTCGACCGGGATCAGGAAATTCTCGCCGCCGATCTGAAAGCCGTGGCCGGAATAGTAGACGACCGCAAGATCGGCGCCGTCGGCCGCCGCGAGATAGTTGCGGAACTTCTCTTCGAACTGAAGCCTGGTGAGGTCCTTGGCGGCGAAGACCTCGAAGCCGGCCAGCCGGAATGTCTTCGACACGTCCTCGGCATCCTTGTCCGGGTTCTTGAGGGCCGGGATTTCGCGGTATTGCGAATTGCCGATCACGAGGGCCACCCTTTGATCGGCATGCGCCTCGAACGTCGTGAGACCCACGAGGATCAAGGCAGCAAGGAGCGCGCAGCATCGCAGCATGGCAAATCCTCCATATCTGTCTGGAGGCTTCAAAGATGCCAGTTGCGACGCAATGGTCTGTTAAGGACCTCACAATCCAGAAGTCCGGATGAGGGAAAATTGCCCCGGTGGCGATATTTTTCTTATTTAGTCAATATCTTATCGTCGAATTCGAACGCTGATTGGCGTCAGGCTGCTTCCGCCAAAAATCCCGGGTTCTGTTTCACCAGGGCCAGCTTCAGTTTTTCCATGGCGCGGGCCTCGATCTGGCGGACGCGCTCCTTGGAGATGCCGAGCTGTTCGCCAAGCGATTCCAGCGTGGCGCCGTCATCGCTCAGCCTGCGCTCCTCGATGATGCGAAGCTCGCGGGCGTTGAGCGCGCCGAGCGCGCTCTTCAGCCAGACGGCCCGGCGCTGGACATCGATCCTTTCGCCGACGATTTCGTCGGGAAGCGGATCCTCGGAGACCAGGAAATCCATCCGCTCGGCGGCGCCGTTCTCGTCGGCCAAAGGCGCGTTGAGCGAGCTGTCGGGCGAGGAGAGGCGTGAATCCATCATCGCCACGTCGGCTTCCGGCACGCCGAGCGCGGCCGAGACCTCGCGGTAGAGCGAGGTGTTGGAGAGCGGCTCGGCGCCGTTGGCCAGCCGTGCGCGCAAGCGCCGGAGGTTGAAGAACAGCGCCTTCTGCGCCGAGCTGGTGCCGCCGCGCACGATCGACCAGTTGCGCAGGATATAATCCTGCATCGAGGCGCGGATCCACCAGGTGGCATAGGTCGAGAAGCGTACTTCGCGCGCGGGCTCGAAGCGGGCCGCCGCCTCGAGCAAGCCGACATGGCCTTCCTGGATCAAATCACCGAGCGGCAGGCCGTAATGGCGGAATTTCGAGGCCATGGAGATGACCAGGCGCATATGGGCGACGGTGATCCGATTCAGCGCGTGCTGGTCGTTTTCTTCCTTCCAGCGGAGCGCCAGCACATGCTCTTCGTCGCGCTCGAGATAGGGAGCCTTCATTGCCGCCCGGACCAGCGTCCGTCCTGCCGCGTCCTCGATCATGCCGGCTCCTTTTGCGACGATTGCGCGCGTATGGCGGTTGAAAAGACGCCGCCGCGCCCTACAACAGCCATGCAACGTGTCAGGCGCATGGATGGTTCCGCCGCCTGAGGGCCCAGATGTTGCCAGCGGAAGCATTTTGTTAACTGCCGGGAAAAGCCGCTTGGTGGATTTTTGGCGGGTTTTGAGAACCAGATTTCTGGCAGAGCGGATATTTGAAATCTGGTTCCTTATTTTGCAGCCTTCTATCTGTCAGTTTCCGGCTCTCACAATCGCGCCGGGGCACCGGTCAAAACGGGATCACAGAAAAATGAAATGGCTCAAACCGCTTCTTATCGCCGGAACGCTGCAGGTTCTGGCGATCACCGCCGGCCATGCCGGCGCCAATCTCGACCAGATCAAGCAGGCCGGCGTGCTCAAGGTCGGCACTGAGGGCACCTATGCGCCCTTCACCTATCACGACGAGTCCAACGCGCTGGTCGGCTTCGACGTCGAGATCGCCAAGGCCATCGGCGACAAGCTCGGCGTCAAGGTCCAATTCCTCGAAGGCAAGTGGGACGGGCTGATCGCCGGCCTCGACGCCAACCGCTACGACGCCGTCATCAACGAGGTCGGCATCACCGATGCCCGCAAGGCCAAATATGATTTCTCCGATCCCTACATCGCCTCGAAGGCGGTGCTGATCGTGCGCGGCGACAACACCGACATCAAGACCTTCGCTGACCTCAAGGGCAAGAAGGCCGCGCAGTCGCTGACCTCGAATTTCGGCAAGCTCGCCGAGAAGAACGGCGCCGAGCTCGTCGGCACCGACGGCTTCGACCAGTCGATCCAGCTTCTGCTCACCGGCCGCGCCGACGCCACCATCAACGACAGCCTGTCCTTCCTCGACTTCAAGAAGCACAAGCCGGACGCCAATGTGAAGATCGCCGCGCAGGAAGAGAATGCCGATTATTCCGGCGTCATCGTGCGCAAGGGCGATCCGGAGCTTGTCGCTGCCATCAACAAGGCGCTGGCCGATATCAAGGCCGACGGCACCTATCAGAAGATCGCCGACAAGTATTTCGGCCAGGACGTTTCGAAGTAAGGCAATCGTCCTTTTGCTTGAAAACCGGCGGGCCGTCCAAGACGGCCCGCCTTTTGCACGACATTCGTCGGGGGCGTCTTTGACGGCCCCACGGCTCTTGCATGTTAGTCGGCCCATACGGGGGAACGCGCCGCCGTATCGGAAGGGAGAAGCGCTCGGTGCCACACTGGCTGCAATTGATGCTGGAATCGTTGCCGACGCTTTTATGGGCGGCGCTGATCTTCACCGTGCCGCTGACGCTTTTGTCCTTCGCGCTCGGGCTCATCGCCGGGCTGGTGACGGCGCTGATCCGGCTGTTCGGCCCGAAGCCGCTCGTCGCGCTGGTGCGCTTCTATGTCTGGATCTTTCGCGGCACGCCGCTTCTGGTGCAGCTCTTCCTGATCTTCTACGGCCTGCCCTCGGTCGGCATCCTGCTCGATGCCTTCCCCGCGGCGCTGATCGGCTTCACGCTCAACATCGGCGCCTACACGTCGGAGATCATCCGCGCCGTCATCGGCTCGGTGCCGAAAGGCCAGTGGGAGGCGTCCTATTCGATCGGGATGACCTGGAGCCAGGCGATGCGGCGCACCATCCTTCCGCAGGCGGGCCGCGTCGCGGTGCCGCCGCTTTCGAACACCTTCATCTCGCTGGTCAAGGACACCTCGCTCGCGGCAGCGATAACGGTGCCCGAGATGTTCCAGGCCGCGCAGCGCATCGTCGCCACCACCTATGAGCCGCTGATCCTCTATGTCGAGGCGGCGGCGCTCTATCTCGTGATGAGCTCGGTGCTGTCGGCGCTGCAGGCGCGGCTCGAGGTGCGGCTCAACCGCTATGGCGGCTTTCTGGAGGCCAACGCATGATCGGCCTCACCGACATCGAAAAGCGCTTCGGCGACAATCTGGTGCTGAAGGGCGTCACCGTCAGCCTGGACGAGGGCAGCGTGACGGCGCTGGTCGGCCCTTCGGGCGGCGGCAAAAGCACGCTCTTGCGCTGCATCAACCTGCTGGAGATTCCGACCTCCGGTTCCTTGCGCATCGGCGACGAGACGCTTGCCTTCCATCCCGGCGTCAAGGTGCCGGCCAAGGACATCCAGCGCATCCGCCTGCAGACCGGCATGGTGTTCCAGAATTTCCAGCTCTTCCCGCATCGCACGGCGATCGAGAATGTCATGGAAGGGCTGGTGACGGTGCTGAAATGGCCCGAGCCGCGGGCGCGCGAGCGGGCGATGGCGCTGCTCGAAAAGGTCGGCATGGCGCATAAGGCCGACGCCTGGCCGGCGACGCTGTCTGGCGGCCAACAGCAGCGCGTGGCGATTGCCCGGGCGCTGGCGCCGTCGCCGCGCGTGCTGCTCTGCGACGAGCCGACCTCGGCGCTCGATCCGGAACTGGCGCAGGAAGTGGTCGACGTGCTCGGGCAGTTGGCCCGCGAAGGCACGACGATGGTGATGGCCACGCATGATCTGAGGCTCGCCTCCAAGATCGCGCAGGAGGTCGTCTTCCTCGATGCCGGCTCGATTGTCGAGAAGGGACCGGCTTCGGTCGTCTTCGACAATCCGGAGCGCGAGCGGACCAAGCGCTTCATCGCCTCGCTCAGGCAGGAAGAGGCGCAGAAGGAAGCCGGGGGCTAGGGGGTAGGTACGATTTCCTCGTAGGTTTGCGCTGCCCCTCATTGCCCTGCCGGCACCTTCTCCCCGTATAGTGACGGGAGAAAGATGCCGCCACGAACGATTTCGCCAACTATCGACGTGCAGAATTGAGCGCCGAGGCTGCAGCATCTCCCTTCTTCCCGTCACTGTACGGGGAGAAGGTGCCGGCAGGCGGATGAGGGCGGCGCGACTTTCAATAGTGCTCCGAACACAAAAAACCCGGCGCGAGGCCGGGTTCTTCGTAACTCCAAAACCGGAAAAGCTCAGGCGGCTTCTTCCTGTTCGGCTTCCTCGTTGTCGGCCTTGGCACCGCGCTTCGGACCCTTGTTGAGGTTGACCTCGATGAGGCGCACCGCCTCGGTCTCCGACATGCGGTTCACCGCGGCGATCTCGCGGGCCATGCGGTCGAGCGCGGCTTCATAAAGCTGACGCTCGGAATAGGACTGCTCCGGCTGGTTATCGGCGCGGTAGAGGTCGCGCACGACTTCCGAGATCGAGATCAGGTCGCCGGAATTGATCTTGGCGTCATATTCCTGGGCGCGGCGCGACCACATGGTGCGCTTGATGCGGGCGCGACCCTGCACGACCTTGAGCGCGCGGTCGACATAATCCTCTTCCGACAGCTTGCGCATGCCGATCGAGGTCGCCTTGGCGACCGGAACCTTGAGCCGCATCTTGTCCTTCTGGAAGTCGATGACGAACAGTTCCAGCTTGTGACCCGCAACTTCTTGCTCTTCGATCGCCACGATCTGGCCGACGCCATGCGCCGGGTAGACAATGAACTCGCCGGTCTTGAACCCCTGGCGGGCCGCGGTGGACTTCTTCTGCGGGGTGATTGTTGCCATTACGCCCTGAACTCCTTAGTTGTGCCGCCGGCATCATGCCGGCCCAAACCGATACGATCGGCAATAGCCGACCGTTTAGCCGCGCAACAGAATGAACCCACCGGAAAAGCAGAGACCGGCAAACCGCACGAATGCGACTGCCTGCCCCAGATCGCTCTGGTCCGGATCTAAAAGCTCACCTTTCAGTGATTTGGGGCGTTAGCGCCATAAATCGACGTTGTGTCACCGGCATGTTTCGCTCATGTAACACAAAAAGTCGGAAGAATCAAGGTTTTGCTGCATTCGCTAACGCCAAGCGGCAGCGCTGCCTGTCAAGGCAGTAACTGCATCGGCTACGTTACGCCGCGTCATGCCGACATTGCCAGCCTTATGTCAATCGCCTTCGCCGGGCTCCGCCGAAAAATATTTCTCGAACTTTCCGGTCTCGCCGTCAAAGGCCTTGGCGTCCGCCGGCGGCTCTTTCTTGGCGGTGATGTTGGGCCATTTCTCGGCATATTCGGCATTGACCTGCAACCATTTGTCGAGACCGCCCTCGGTGTCCGGCTTGATCGCGTCGGCGGGGCATTCGGGCTCGCACACGCCGCAGTCGATGCACTCGTCGGGATGGATGACGAGCATGTTCTCGCCCTCGTAGAAACAGTCGACCGGACAGACCTCGATGCAGTCCATATATTTGCATTTGATGCAATTATCGGTCACGACATAGGTCATTGCAGGCTCCGGAACGTCCCATTTTGTTGGGCTTTTTGGCTGAGGTAACTCCTTTGCCCGCCGCATGCAAGGGCAGGGATTGCCGGCGGAGTCGGAGGGCTGGAATGGAATTCCGGCTGGAAGGGCAGATCGAGGTCACTGAGTCTGGCCGCTGCGCGTTTCTGGAATTTCTCCGGCCGCGCGCCCTGGGCCGGTTCTGTCTTAATCGTCGCCGAGCAGACTGTCCGTCTGCCGCCGCTCGCGTTTGGTCGGGCGGCCGCTGCCGGCCTCGCGCAGCGCCGGAATGGCGTCCGGAACCGCCCCGCCTTTGGGCGTCGGCGCCGGCGACATGTCCTCGTAGAGCAGCCGCGCTTCGTCGGCCGGGCCGCGTCGCGTGCCGCAATTCACCACCTTCCAGACCAGAATACGGCCCTCGAGCGTGATGGTGAGCACGTCGCCGGGCTTGACCAGATCCGAGGCCTGCGCTGCTTTGTCGCGATTGATGCGCACGCGCCCGGCGACGACCACCTTCGCCGCCAGCGAGCGCGATTTCACCGCGCGCGAGAAGAACAGCCATTTGTCGATGCGCTGGCGGCCTTCTCCAACCATCGCGGCTAGCTTTGTTGGAGCATGATCTTATCCGAAAACCGGGTCCCACTTTTCGCTGACGCGGTCCTTCGGTTCGGGATCATGCTGGCTCTTTGATGGAGCATGATCTCGCCCGAAAACCGGTTCCCACTTTTCGCTGACGCGGTCCTTCGGTTCGGGATCATGCTCATGCTCTAGCCTATTTCTTCAGCTGGTCGCGCAAGGCGGCGAGCTTGGCGAAAGGCGAGTCCGGGTCGAAGCGCTGCGGGCGTTCCTCGCGGGGCTTGCCCTGGAAAGCCGGCTTGCCGCCAGGAGCGTTGCCCTTGCCCTCCTGCCTGTTGCCCTTCCAGTCGGGCCGGCCCTCGCGGCGGCCCCCTTCGGGGCGCTCGCCCTGCGGCCTGCCTTCGCGCCGGTCGCCTGCATCCGGCCTCGGCTTGAACTTCGAGCGGTCGAAGCGCGGCTTGCCGGCGCCATCGCGGCGGCCTTCATGCGCCGGCTTGTCGCCGGGCTGGCCGCCGGCGCCTGCCTCGCGTGCGGGCTGGCCACCGCGCTGGCGATTGTCGCGGCGGTTGTCCTGGCGATGGCGCGGGCGCTGGTGATCGAAACGCGCCTGGCGCCACAGAAGGACAGGCTTCGGTTCTTCAGCCTCGGCCGGGGCTTCGCCGGCCTTACCCTCCCCCTCGTGGGGAGCTTCGGCGGTATTGGTGCCGTCTGCGTCGCCGGCGCCATCATCCCCACCCGCGTCGCTCCGCGCCGCGACCTCCCCCATCGAGGAGGAGGTAAGGGCGTCGGCGCCTTCGGCCGACTCAAGCACTGCAGCCGCCGCAGCGGGGGCCTCCACAGTGGGAACCTCTTCCGCGACCTCGGCCGCAACTTCTGCCGGCTCTTCAACGGCAGGTTCCGCCGGCGCTTCCGAGCTGGCTTCGGCCGGAACTTCCGCGACGGCCTCAGGCGCAGCTTCGGTGGTTGCCGGCTCCGAGCTTTCCGCCGCTGCCTCCGCGACCGCGACCGCGACCGCGTCCGTTGCCGCAGCCTGCGCCTCCGTCGACTGCGCGGTGCGCGCCGCGTCTTCGGCAGCGAGCTTGGCCGCGGCCGCTTCGCGTGCGGCGGCGTCGAGCGCGTCGAGCTTCGCCTTCACCTCGGCGGCCGGCTTGGCCTCCGAGCGATAGCCGAGACCTTTCAGGATTTCCTCCATGTCGTCGGCCGTGGCGCCGAGGATCGACATCATCGGCGGTGTCACCATGAAGGCGTGGCCATCATAGGCGCCGTCCGGACGCTGGCCGAGGCCGGGCTTCCAGTTGGTCGCCGGGCGGATGAGGTCGGCAAGCCGCTCGAGGATGTCGACGCGCACGGCGCGACGGCCGAGATTGCGGTAGCCGGCGAGCTTGTAGAAGGTCTTGTCAAACGCCGGGTCGATGACCACCGAGGTGCGGCCCGAGGCCAGCGCATGCACAACGTCGCCGAAGCCCGGCTTGTCCTTGCCGTCGTTCTTCAACGCCCAAAGCAGCGTCACCAGTCCCGCCGGAGCCGGCTTGATCAGCGCCGGCACGAAGACGTGGTAGGCACCGAAGCGCACGCCCAGGCGGCGGAGCGCCGCGCGGCCTTCCTGGTCGAGCGACTTCATCTCTTCCGCGATGTCGCGGCGGTTGATCAGGCCGAAATGCTCGACCAGCTGGAAGGCGATGCCGCGCGCTATGCCGGTGATCTGGTCGGCATTCTTCAAGTCGACCAGCGGCTTCAAAAGCGACTCGATCTGGAAGTTGACGAAACGCTCGGCGCGCGCGGCGACCTTGTCGCGGGCAGGGCCGGTCAGCTGCTCGTCGGCAAGCAGGACCAGGCGCGGTTTCAGCGCTTCGTCGCCGGCGACCAGCGTGCCGATCGGCGCGCCGATCCAGCGCAGCACGCCGTCCGAGCCCAGCGCCAGGTCGCCATTCGCGCAAGCGGCAAAGCGTTCGGCGCGCGCGTCGAACTCGGCCGCGAGCGCCTTCTGGGCGGCGGTGCGCACTGCCTTGGCGTCCTCGCCGCCGGCGCTCTGGTCGGCGGTGAAGCGGAACCCTTGCAACTCGCCGACATGATGGCCTTCGACGAGGACGGTTCCGGTAGGGCTGATTTCGGCTTCAGGCATGGTATTTTCTCTAAGGCGCCGCATGAGGACGGAAGTCCTGCGGTCTACGAAGCGTTTCGTCAACCGCTCATGCAGCGCATCCGACAATCTGTCTTCGATTTCGCGCGTCTTTTCCTGCCAGTGTAGCTGATCGGCCAGCCAGCCCGGCCGGTTGGAGACGAAAGTCCAGGTGCGGATCTGCGCGATCCGGTGCGACAGCGTGTCGATGTCGCCGTCCGTCGTGTCGGCGCGCCGCACCTGCTCGGCCATGTAATTCTCATCGACATGGCCATGGCGAGCAAGGTCCATATAGATGGAGGCGATGAGGTCGGCATGCTGCGCGGGCGCGATCTTGCGGTAGTCGGGCAGCGCGCAGGCTTCCCAAAGCAGCGCCACCCGCTCCTTGCCGGTGGCCAAAGCGTGGATGGCGCTATCGCGCGACAGATGCTCCAGAGCCTGCGCGTCCACCGCCGGCAGCGCGCGGGTCAGGCCTTCGACCGGCGCGCTGGCCTCGATCGAGCGCTTCAGCGCGTCGAGGCTGGTGAAATCGAAATCGGCGGTGCGCCATTGCAGCACCTTCACCGGATCGAAATCATGCGCCTCGATCTTCTGCACCAGATCCTCGTCGAACGGGTCGACCTGGCCGGTGACGCCGAAGGTTCCGTCGCGCAGGTGCCGGCCGGCGCGGCCGGCGATCTGGCCGAGCTCGGCGGCGGTCAGGTTGCGGTATTGATAACCGTCGAACTTGCGGTTCTGGGCAAAAGCGACGTGATCGAGGTCGAGGTTCAGGCCCATGCCGATGGCGTCGGTAGCAATGAGATAGTCGACATCACCGGACTGGAATATCTCCACCTGCGCATTGCGGGTGCGCGGCGAGAGCGCGCCGAGCACGACGGCGGCACCCCCCTGCTGCCGGCGGATCAGTTCGGCGATGGCGTAGACCTCGTCGGCCGAGAAGGCGACGATCGCCGTGCGCCGCGGCAGCCGGGTGAGCTTCTTCGAGCCGGCATAGGCAAGGTGCGACAGGCGCGGCCGCGTGACCACGGATACGCCCTTCAGCAGTTTTTGCAGGATGCCGTGCATGGTGGCCGCGCCCAGAAGCAGCGTCTCCTGGCGGCCGCGCAGATGCAGAATGCGGTCGGTGAAGATATGGCCGCGCTCGAGATCGCCGGCGAGCTGCACCTCGTCGATGGCGACGAAGGCGGCGTCGGTTTCGCGCGGCATCGCCTCGACCGTGCAGACCGAATATTTCGCGCCGGCAGGCACGATCTTCTCCTCGCCGGTGATCAGCGCCACCTTGTGGGCGCCGACCTTCTCGCAGACGCGCGCATAGACCTCGCGGGCAAGCAGCCTCAGCGGCAGGCCGATGATACCGGTTTCGTGCGCGACCATGCGCTCGATGGCGAGATGGGTCTTGCCGGTGTTGGTGGGGCCTAGCACGGCCGTCACGTCGCGGCCCGAAAGGATCAGCGGCTGGGAGTGTTTCGGCTGGATGTTCATCGGCTCGGAAATAAGACTTTCTGCCGCTTCTGGTCGGAGGCGCGGCGGCGCCGCCGCGTGTGACAGCCGACACATAGGGATTTAGCGCGCCGAGCGAAAGCGGAATGTTCGTCTGGGGGCAGGCTGGAAGCGGCAGCCCGGTCAAAATCGGCTGCCGTTAACGGCTGGAACGAGTCTGGAACGAATCGGCGACGAATCGCTGACTCGTTCTGATTCAGGTTTTGTTCACGGCTATATGTGGATTTTTTGACGATGAGTCTCACCACATGCTGAATCGGAGAGATTGGCCCATTTCATGCTTCGCCTCCGCTGGAGCCAGGCCGTCGTTAACCTTTGCCGGTGACCGGTCGCGGCCGGCTTGGGGTGCTTGGTCAAGCTTATGTAATTGTTGAACTTTCTTAATCGCTTTTTACGATTTCAGCGATGCTCGGGCCGCTCGCCGTTAACTTTTCGGCCAAAGCCGGAACGAATCGGCGACGAATCAGCGATCCGACGGTTTCCCGGTTTGTTCACCCCTAGATATGGTGTTATCCACAGCTCGCCCACCGATAATTCACAGCTTGTGTGGACACTTGCGCACAAGAAGTGCAGCGGCCGTTAACTTTTGCGTCCCGAATTGAGGCAAGGTGTCACGCCGGCCCGGCCGGCGGACAAAAAAGGCGGCTCCGGTGCCGGGGGCGCCCCGGCGACGAATGATGCCGAGCGAAGTACCGGGGTCAGGCGAAATACTGGCCGCCATTGGCGGTGATGGTCGAGCCGGTGATGAAGCCGGCCTCGTCGGAAGCCAAGAAGACGACGCAGCGCGCGATCTCTTCCGGTTCGCCGAGGCGGCCGACCGGGATCTGCGGGATGATGCGCTCGCTGAGCACTTTCTCGTCGATCGCCTTGACCATGTCGGTGGCGATATAGCCCGGACAGATGACGTTGACGGTGATGCCGGCGCGGGCGCCTTCCTGGGCGAGGGCCTTGGAGAAGCCGATGTCGCCGGCCTTGGCGGCGGAGTAGTTGGCCTGGCCGGCCTGGCCCTTCTGGCCGTTGATCGAGGAGATGGTGATGACGCGGCCGAACTTGCGGTCGCGCATGCCGCTCCACAAAGGATGCGTCATGTTGAAGACGCCGGAGAGATTGGTGTCGATCACGTCCTTCCACTGCGCGGGCGTCATCTTGTGGAACATGGCGTCGCGGGTGATACCGGCATTGTTGACCAGCACCCCGACCGGACCGAGATCGGCTTCGACCTGCTTGATGCCGGCGGCGCAGGCCTCGTAGTCGGCGACGGACCATTTATAAACCGGGATGCCGGTCTCGGCCTTGAATTTCTGGGCCGCCTCGTCATTGCCGGCATAGTTGGCCGCGACCGAATAGCCGGCGTTCTTCAAGGCGACCGATATTGCAGCACCAACGCCGCGCGATCCGCCCGTGACGATTGCTACCTTGCTCATGTGGTCCTCCCTTTAAAATCGGCTGAGCGAATAGGGAGTAGCGAATAGCGAGTAGGGATCTGATGTCCCGCGGCGCGACGCTTTTCTTCCTCTATTCGCTATTCCCCTATTCGCTGAACTCACAGCGCTTCGACGCACATCGCGACACCCATGCCGCCGCCGATGCACAGCGTGGCAAGGCCCTTCTTGGCGCCGCGGCGGCGCATCTCGTAGACCAGCGTGTTGAAGATGCGGGCGCCCGAAGCGCCGATCGGGTGGCCGATGGCGATAGCGCCGCCATTGACGTTGACGATCGAAGGGTCCCAGCCCATGCCCTGATTGACAGCGCAGGCCTGCGCGGCGAAGGCCTCGTTGGCCTCGACGAGATCGAGATCCTTGACCGACCAGCCGGCCTTTTCCAGCGCGCGCTTCGAGGCGGGAATAGGGCCTGTGCCCATGATCGCCGGGTCGACGCCGGCGGTCGCCCAGGAGGCGATGCGCACCAGCGGGGTGATGCCGCGCCTTGCAGCCTCGGCCTCGGTCATCAGCAGCGCGCCGGCGGCGCCGTCATTGATGCCGGACGCATTGGCAGCGGTGACCGTGCCGTCCTTGTCGAAGGCGGGCTTCAGCTTGGTCATGGCGTCAAGCGTCGCGCCGTGACGGATATACTCGTCCTGGTCGACGATGGTGTCGCCCTTCTTGCCTTTAACGGTGACGGCGACGATCTCGTCCTTGAACCTGCCGGCCTTCTGCGCCGCCTCCGCCTTGTTCTGCGATGCCAGCGCGAACTCGTCCTGGGTTTCACGGGTGATCTGGAACTGGCGGGCGACGTTCTCGGCGGTGTTGCCCATATGGTAGCCGTTGAAGGCGTCCCACAGGCCGTCCTTGATCATGGTGTCGACCATCTTGTAGTCGCCCATCTTGACGCCGGCGCGAAGATGCTCGGCGTGCGGCGACAGCGACATCGATTCCTGGCCGCCGGCGACGATCACCCTGGCGTCGCCGGTGGCGATCTGCTGCATGCCGAGCGCGATCGCGCGCAGGCCCGAGCCGCAGACCTGGTTGAGGCCCCATGCGGTGGTCTCCCTCGGGAGGCCGGCATTGATCGAGGCCTGGCGGGCGGGGTTCTGCCCTTGAGCGGCGGTCAACACCTGGCCGAGGATGACCTCGTCTACTTCCGCCGCCTCGACATTCGCCCGCGCAAGCAGTTCCCTTATGACGACGGCGCCGAGCTCATGCGCCGGCGTGGCGGCGAAACTGCCGTTGAAGGAGCCGACCGCGGTGCGGGCGGCGCTGGCGACGACGATTGAATTGGAAGCGGACATTTTCTTCTCCAGGCTTCGAGGTGTCGTATTTTCGAGCTCGCTTCAGGACTTTCTTGCCCGTTCGAACCCTTGAGTCAAACCGGAAATGGGCATGGCCGTCACGCGCGGCAAGCCGAGCGCGCGCCGGTCGCGGTAACGTGACGTCGGCCATGCGGCGGATTTTGCAATGGCTGCGCAGCATTAAATGATGCCGCAGTGCACAAACCGCTTGGAATTGTGACGCTTTTGCGCTTATCCTCGTTAAGGGCGCAATCGTTACCGGCCGCTTACTCCTAAAGGTGCCGGTGTCCTGGGGAGGATTCGGATGGCCGCAAAAGACGACCCGATCGTCATCAAGAAGTATGCCAATCGCCGGCTCTACAACACCGGCACGAGCACCTATGTGACGCTCGAGGACCTGGCCGAGATGGTCAAGAAGGGCGAGGAGTTCACGGTCCAGGACGCAAAGACGGGCGACGACATCACCCATCCGGTGCTGACGCAGATCATCTTCGAGCTGGAAAACAAGGACGGGCAGAACATGCTGCCGATCCCGTTCCTGCGCCAGCTCATCTCCTTTTACGGCGATCAGATGCAGATGATCGTGCCGAGCTTCCTCGAACAGTCGATGATCGCCTTCTCCAAGGAACAGGAGCGGTTCCGCGAGCAGCTCAAAGGCGCCTTCGGCAAGACGCCGATGGACATGATGAAGACGCCGATGAAGGCGCTCGAGGAACAGACGCGCCGCAATGTCGAGATGTTTCAGAACGCCATGCGCATGTTCACGCCGTTCCCGTCCGCCGGCGGCAATGCCGCCGCGCCGGCCGAGCCGCCGAAGAAGGAAGAGAAATCCGACGACCTGCAGGAACTGAAGGCGCAGATCGCGGCTATGCAGCGCAAGCTCGACACAATGTCCTGACGGGTGCGCCGCCGTTTGGCGGCGGTCGCGAACGCTGGAGATTGGCGCAGAGGCCTATCCCTTCGTCATCCTCGGGCTTGACCCGAGGATCCATTCCGTTGCCGTAGAGTGCAGCAGTATAGAATTCTGTAAACGTTGCAACGCCTTAGCGTCACGGCATGGATTCCAGGGTCTGCGCGCGTCGCTTCGCTCCTTGCTCCGCCCTAGAATGACGACCTCAGAGGCGTTTCCGCTAATCGCAGTTGGGTACCCTAACCGCAGCCATTACCCGTCCCCGGCGGGCCCATCATAGCGGGCGCGGGGTCTGATCAGCCTGTTGCTGGTCACCTGCTCGATGGCGTGCGCGGTCCAGCCGACGCTGCGGCCGAGCGCGAACAGGCGGAACGGGGCGTCGGCCGGCAGGCGCAGGCTGCGCGTCATGGCGGCCAGCGCGAAATCGATGTTGGGACGCAGGCCGGTCGCGGCAAGGACCGCCTTGCGCAGCCGCAGCAGCCCGTCGTCGATTCTGAAATCGGCGAACAGACCCTCGGCGCGCGGATCGCCTTCCGGATAGAGCGGATGGCCGAAGCCCGGCAGCGGGCGGTCATGGGCGAGCCAGCGGGCGATCGCCTCGTCTGGACCCAGCCGCTCCGCGTCCTCGACCAGCGCGATCGCCGCGGCACCCGCGCCGCCGTGACGCGGGCCGGTGAGCGTCGCGAGGCCGGCGAGCAGGCAGGCGGCGACCGGCGCGCCGGTGGAGGCCGCGACGCGAGCGGCGAAGGTCGAGGCGTTGAGTTCGTGATCGGCCAAAAGCACCAGCGCCTTGCGGATGAGATCGGCGCCGGCGGCTTTCACCGACCAGCCCTGCGCCAGCCTGATGTGCACGGGTTCGGAGCCTTGCGCCGCGCCGAGCGCGGTTGCCAGCGCGCTGGTCGCGGCGGCACCGTCCTGCTGCAGCATGGCCGCCCTGCGGCCAAGCGAAGACCAGCCTTCGGCCGCAAGCGCGGAGAGCCTGGCGAAGGCGGTCGGCGTGCCGCTTTGCCGGGCGGCCGATGCCGTCAGCGAGGCGAAGGACACCGGACGGCCGGAAGCCCACAGCAGTGCGGCGGTCTCCTCGAGCGTCGCCGTCGCCGAAAATTCCACCGCGTCCTCGCCGCGATAGATGAGGCGGCCATGCAGCACAGTCGAGATAGAGGTGGCGATCGCCGGTTCGCCCCAGGCGATGGCGCTTTCGGCGATCGCCTGCGGGCTCCGTCCACGGTCGCGGCGCGTGGCGAGTGCTGCGATGTCGTCGGCGCGGTACCGGCTGCGGCGCGGATCGGCGTCGTCCGGCTTCATGCCGATGCGGCCGCGGCTGACATAGGCATAAAGCGTCTGCGGCCGCACCTTCAGCCGCTCCAGCGCTTGCTCCCGCGTCAGCCATTCCGTCATTTGCCGCCTTACATTGATTATCTTGATCAAGATTGATGCATTGATTGGCGAGCATTAATTGCAAAGCACAAAAGGTCAAGGAGACGGTCATGGCGAATGGGCTCGATGATGTTGTAGCGGCCGACACGGTGCTTTCCGATGTCGACGGTGCGGGCGGGCACCTTACCATCCGGGGACATTCGTTGGCGGAGCTCGCCGGCCGCTGGCGCTACGCGCAAGTGGTGCGTTTGCTGTTCGACGGTTTCTTCGACGACCTTCCCGGCGATGCCGAGCTGGAAAAGGCGATCGGCAAGGCGCGGGTGGAGGTATTTGATCGCGTGAAACCGCTGCTTCCCCACCTTGCGCCACTCGACATCTACAGCGGCATGCGGGCCGGCATGGCCGTCCTGCCGGACGGCGACGGGCTCGCCGACGCGCTCAGGCTGATCGCGGCGCCCTCGGTGCTGACGCCGGCCTTGCTGCGCCTTGGCCGGGGCGAGACGCCGGTCGTCCCCGGCGAAGAAGCCGATCACGCCGCTGATATGCTCAGGATGCTTGCCGGTACCGCCTCGCCGGCGCTTGCCAAGGCGCTCGACAGCTATCTGGTGACGGTGTGCGATCATGGGCTCAACGCCTCGACCTTCGCAACACGCGTGGTGGCTTCGACGCAGGCGGGGCTGACCTCGGCAATCCTGGCTGGGCTTGGCGCGCTGAAGGGCCCGCTGCATGGCGGCGCGCCGGGGCCGGTGATCGAGATGCTGGACGCCATCGAATCCAGCGGCGACGCCACCGCCTGGCTCCGCAACGAGATCGCGCATGGCGAGCGCATCATGGGCTTCGGCCATCGCATTTACCGCGTGCGCGATCCGCGCGCCGACGCGCTCAAGGCGGTTGTGCGGCAGCTCGGCTCCCGCAACGAAGCAAGCAGCAAGGAGATGGGCAGCCGGCTGGCCTTCGCCGAGACGGTGGAGCAGGCGGCGCTCGAGGTTCTTCGCATCGCCAAGCCGCAGCGCTCGATCCAGACCAATGTCGAATTCTACACCGCGCTTCTTCTGGAAGCGGTCGGCTTTCCGAAGGAGGCGTTCTCCGCTGTCTTTGCCGCCGGCCGCGTTGCCGGCTGGATTGCGCACGCCCGCGAGCAGCAGGCGACCGGACGGCTCATTCGGCCGCAGTCGCGTTATGTCGGACCGGTGCCGGATCTGGTGGCTTGAGAAGCAATTCCTCGCCCCACCTTCGGCTGGGGCAATGCACACATTCCAAGCGGCTGGTCTTTGGCGATAGCGTTGCTGACAGCCTGGCGCATGCATTTTCTTATGTAGCGCTGGTCGACCCCCACTCCGTCTCGGCTTCGCCGAGCCACCTCTCCCCCGATCGACGGGGTAGAGGAAAGGCGCCAAGCTTTTTTGCCATCAACGCTCGGCCAGCAACGCTCCCTTCCTTTCCCTCCGGAGGGGGGAAAGGTGGCGCTGCGAAGCAGCGACGGATTGGGGGAACCACGTGGCAATCAAGCCTCGGCCTGATCAGTCACGCCAGTCACAGTAAATGTGTGCATGACCTAACCCACTTCGTGGGGCGAGGAAAATTCCATGATCACGCTTGTGTGTTCGTGTTCTTGCCTTGGTCCGCCCTTATATGCTGCACTGCAACATAGGCTGACTGCGCCGGCTCCGTCCAAATGACGCGGCGGCAGGGCGGCGCATCGAGACAAGGAACGCCATGGCGAAGAACGGCAAGGGGGAGGAAAAGAAGAAGATCAACATCGCGCTCCAGGGCGGCGGCTCGCATGGCGCCTTTTCCTGGGGCGTGCTCGACCGTTTGCTGGAGGATGGCCGGCTGGAGATCGCGGCGGTGTCCGGCACCAGCGCGGGCGCCATGAACGCGGTGGCGCTGGCCGACGGCTTTGTCCGGGGCGGCGTGGAAGGCGCGCGCAAGAAGCTCGACAATTTCTGGCGGGCGGTGGCCTCGAAGGGCCGCTTCAGCCCGGTGCAGCGCATGCCGTGGGACGTGGTCTGGGGCAACTGGTCGATCGAGAACACGCCCGGCTACGTCTTCTTCGACACCATGTCGCGGGTGTTCTCGCCCTATATCGCCAACCCGCTCGGCCTCAATCCGCTGCGCGACGTGGTGGCGAAGGAGATCGACTTCGACAATGTGCGCGCCTGCAAGTCGATGGAGCTGTTCATCTCGGCGACCAATGTCGAGACCGGACAGCTGCGCGTCTTCTCCGACGGCGAGATCGATCTCGACACGGTGATGGCCTCGGCCTGCCTGCCGCAATTGTTCCGCGCCGTCGAGATCAAGGGCGTGCCCTATTGGGATGGCGGCTATGGCGGCAACCCCGCGCTCTATCCGTTCTTCAAGACGGCGGCGACCGAGGACGTGCTTCTGGTGCAGATCAATCCGGTCGTGCGCGAAGGCACGCCGAAAAGCGCCAACGAGATCCAGAACCGCATCGACGAGATCACCTTCAACGCCGGGCTGCTGCGCGAATTCCGCTCGATCGCCTTCGTCAAGGAATTGATCGCGGCCGGACGCCTGCCGCATGGCGAATATCGCGACATCCGCATGCACCGGATCGATGCCGACGAGGCCTTCAAGGACCTCTCGGCGTCGTCGAAGGTCAATGCCGAATGGGCTTTCATCGCCTACCTGCGCGACCTCGGCCGCAGTGCCGCCAGCGACTGGCTGGAAGAGAATTACGACGCCGTCGGCCAGCGCGCTACGCTCGATCTCTCGGGCGAGCTCGACGACGGCTTCAAGCCGCTGCGCGGCCCGGCGCCCGGGCGTCGCGTCAAGGAGTTCCTCGCCGCGCGCATCAAACCGGAATCCGCGCGACGTCAGGCTTGAGGTCTTCCATACCTGTCAGCAAGTCCGTTCCGGCTGTCAGCATCTTCCCCGGCGGAACCCGGGCAATGCTGGATTCGACGGACCGGGCGATGTAGCTTACCTGAACGTAAACGGGAGGTCGCGATGCTGCAGACCAGACAGAACGCTCTCGGAGTCAGGTTTGAAGCGCAATGCAGGGCCTTCGAGAAGGAGCCGTTCCCGACGCTTGCAGTGCGCAAGGACCGGCTGAAGCGCCTGCTGGCGCTCACCGAAAAGCACGAGGCAGAGATATGCGCGGCGATCGACAGCGATTTTTCCGCGCGGTCGGCGCAGGAAACGCGGCTTGCCGAATTGTTCGTGGTGCGCGCCGGCATCAGGCATGCGCTGTCGCATCTCGGCGCCTGGATGCGCGAACGCCGCGTCGCCACCAGCCTGCCGTTCCTGCCGGGACGCAACCGCCTCTTGCCGCAGCCGCTCGGCGTCGTCGGCATCGTCTCGCCCTGGAACTACCCGTTCCAGCTCGCCGTCGCGCCGGCGACCGCGGCACTCGCGGCCGGCAACCGCGTCATGATCAAGCCGTCGGAGCTGACGCCGAAGTTTTCGGACCTGCTCGCCAGCCTGGTCGAAAAGTATTTCGCCGCCGACGAGGTCAGCGTGATCGTCGGCGACGCGGATGTCGGCAAGGCGTTCGTGTCGCTGCCTTTCGATCATCTCCTGTTCACAGGCTCGACCGCCGTCGGCCGTCAGGTGGCGCTGGCCGCCGCCGCCAATCTCACGCCGGTGACGCTCGAGCTCGGCGGCAAGTCGCCGGCGATCTTCGATCCTTCCTGCGATCTCGACGCGGCCGTCGCCAGTGTCGCCTATGCCAAGCTGCTCAACGCTGGCCAGACCTGCATCGCGCCCGACTATCTCATGGTCCCGCAGGGCCAAGGCGCGGCGGTCGCGGCAAAGCTCGCCGCGGCAATCGCCAAGCTCTATCCGCGCCTTGGCGGTAATCCCGACTATACGGCGATCGTCAGCGAGCGGCACCGCCGGCGGCTGGGCGACATGGTCGCCGAGGCGCGCGACAGCGGCGCCGACATCACCGAGGTCAATCCGGCGAACGAGACCCTCGGCATCAGCGACCGCAAGATGGCGCCGGTGCTGGTGCGCAATGCGGGCGACAATCTGCGGCTGATGCGCGAGGAGATTTTCGGGCCGGTGCTGCCGATCGTCGAATATGGCACGGTCGACGAGGTCATCGAGCATGTGAACCGGGGCGAGCGGCCGCTGGCGCTCTACTGGTTCGGCAGCGACAGTGCCAACCGCCAAAGGGTGCTGCGCGAGACGGTGGCCGGCGGCGTCACGATCAATGACTGCATGCTGCATCTGGTGCAGGAACGGCAGCCTTTCGGCGGCGTGGGCGAGAGCGGCACCGGCGCCTATCACGGCGAATGGGGGTTCCGCACCTTCAGCAAGGAAAAGCCGATCTTCATCCAGTCGAAGCTCAGCGCCGGCGGCCTGCTGCGCCCGCCTTATGGCAGGACATTCGAACGCATCATCCGGCTGCTCAAGCTCCTCACTTGACAGATTCAACCCGAACATAGCGGGGCGCGAGCGCGCTCCAACCGGGCGGTTGCCGTCGATTATGGAAGGCTTTTCGCATCATGCTGACGGCTGCTGCCAGTGACCTTGGGGAAACCCGTCGGCGCGCCGGAAAGGCGCCAGTCGGCTGGCAGAAAAGCGCGCATTTGTCGAGGAACTGCTTTCCAAGATGCAATGTTCCCGCAACTTTTCCGACTATATTGCGCCGCAACTTTCAGGTAGAAGCGCGCGTCCGCCGATCACGGCAAATTGAACTAGGCCCCGCGCACACCCATATCGGCCGCGCGCCCGAGTCGGAAGCGCCGACCTCGCCAGGTCCTGCAACGGAAAAATGACGATGCCGAAAATCAGGTTTCACAAGCTTGCAGCCATTGCCGTGCTCATCGGTTTCGCGGCCTGGATGGGGACGGGCGAGTTCTCGTCCGTCGGCAGCGCGGCGGACAAGTCGGTTACCACCGACAACTCGGTCACCACCGACAAGTCAGTTACCACTGACAAACAGGCTGACGCCGCCAAGCCGACCAAGGCCGAGGCCGAGCCGAAAGCAGCACTGCGTACCGTCGCGGTGGTCACCCCGCCGCGCAAGACCTTCGCGCGCGCCATCCGCATCTCCGGCCTGACCGAGGCCGACAAGCGCGCCGTGCTGGCGACACGCGTCGCCGGCGTCATCGAAAAGCTGCCGGTCAAGCAGGGCGACCGCGTCAAGACCGGCGATCTGGTGCTGATGCTCGCGGCCGAAGAGAAGATATCCAACGTCGACAATGCCAGGCAGCTCCTGACGCAGCGCAAGGCCGAGCTCGATGCTGCCGAGCGCCTGGCCAAGGCGGGCAACCTGCCGAAGCTGCAGCTCGACACCGCCCGTTCCAACCTGACGCTCGCGCAGTCGCAGCTCGACACCGCGCAGGCCGAACTCGACCGCAACGAGGTTAAGGCGCCGTTCGACGGCGTCATCGACCGCATCCCGGTGGAGCTTGGCAGCTCGGTGATGCAGGGCGGCGAGGTGGCGACGATCCTGAAGCTTGACCCAGTGATCGCGCGCGGCGAGATCAGCGAGCGCGACCTGCGCTACGTCAAGATCGGCGACGAGGCCGATGTGCGCCTGGTCAACGACCAGAAGGTCACCGGCACGGTCCGCTACATCAGCCGCGATGCCTCCGCGCAGACCCGTACCTTCCGCGTCGAAGTAGCGATCCCCAATGCCGACGGCTCCATCCCCGCCGGCATGACGGCCGAGATCACGCTCAGCGCCGAGCCGACCAATGCGGTCATGCTGCCGCGCTCGGTGGTGACGCTGGGCGACAAGGGCGACCTCGGCATCCGCGCCGTCGGCAAGGACGACAAGGTGGCGTTCTTCCCGATCGACCTGGTCGACGACACGCCGCACGGCCTTGTGCTGGGCGGGATTCCGGAAGATGCGCGCATCATCGTCGCCGGCCAGGAACTGGTGAAGGAAGGCGACCGGGTTAAGCCCGTCGAGGCCGACCAGGCGACCATCAACAAGCTGATCGGCGAAGCCACCGCCGGCACGCAGTAAAGCAAGACGCGTCCGTCGCCGGACCAACCCGGCGATGGCAGTCCGCAGCCTTTGAAGCATAACAGGCCGAAGTCATGGATATCGTCAGACTCGCCATCAACAATGCGCGCCTCACCATATCGGCGCTGCTGTTCCTGCTCGTCGCGGGCTGGGTCGCCTATCAGTCGACGCCGAAGGAAGCGGAGCCCGACGTTCCGATTCCGATGATGTATGTCAGCCTGATCTATCAGGGAATCTCGCCGGAGGATTCCGAGCGGCTGCTGCTCAGGCCAATGGAAAGCAAGCTCAAGAGTCTCAAGGGGCTCAAGGAGATGCGTTCAGCCGCCTTCCAGGGCGGCGGCTATGTGCTGGTCGAGTTCCAGCCGCAGACCGATCTCGCGACGGCGCTGCAGGATACGCGCAGCAAGGTGCAGGATGCCAAGGCCGACCTGCCGCAGGCGGCCGAGGAGCCGACGGTCAACGAAGTCAACGTTTCGGAATTCCCGGTTCTGGTCGTGACACTTTCGGGCGATGTGCCGGAGCGCGTGCTGACATCGGCCGCGCGTGAGCTGCGCGACCGCATCGAGGAAGTGCCCGGCGTGCTCGAAGGCTCGCTGCAGGGCGCGCGTGACGATTTGGTCGAGGTGGTCGTCGACCCGGTGAAGCTGTCTTCCTATGGACTGCAGCTCGACCAGGTGATCCAGGGCGTCGCTTCCTCCAACAGCCTGGTCGCGGCCGGCAATCTCGAAGGCTCGGAAGGCAAATACGCGGTCAAGGTGCCGTCGCTGATCGAGACTCCCGAGGATGTCGCCAACCTGCCGGTGGTCGCCACGCCGAACGCCGTGGTCCAGGCCAAGGACATCGCCACGATCCGCTCGACTTTCAAGGACGCCGAGACGGTGACCCGCCTCGACGGCAAGCCGGCCATCGCCATCGAAGTGAAGAAGCGCATCGGCGCCAATCTGATCGACACGCTGACCCATGTCAGGGAAGTGTCGGACAATTTCATCAAGACAATGCCCGAAGGCATGCACGTCACCTACACGCAGGACAAGTCGGTCTTCGTCAACCAGCTGCTCGGCGACCTGCAGAACCATGTGATGATCGCCGTCATCCTGGTGTTCATCGTCATCCTCTATGCGCTGTCGGGCCGCGCCTCGCTGCTTATCGGCTTGGCCATCCCGTCGTCCTTCCTGATCGGCATCCTGCTGCTCGCCATGATGGGCTACACGATCAACATGATCGTGCTGTTCAGCCTCATCCTGGCGGTCGGCATGCTGGTGGACGACGCCATCATCGTCACCGAATTCGCGGAACGGCGCATGAGCGAGGGCATGCCGAAGGCGGACGCCTTCGCCTTGGCTGCCAAGCGCATGGCCGGCCCGGTGATCGCGGCGACGATGACGCGCATCGCCGCGTTCTCGCCGCTGCTCTTCTGGCCAGGCATCATCGGCGACTTCATGAAGTATATGCCGATCACGCTGATCGTGACTCTGTCGGCCTCGATGCTCTACGCGCTGGTCTTTGCGCCGACGTTGGGCGCGATCTTCGCCAAGGCGCCGGAGCATCATGACGAGGGCAATCGCGACGGCTGGTACATGGCGGTCGTCAAGCAAGCGGTGCGCTTCCCGATCACCGTCATCCTGCTCACCGTCGGCCTTCTGGTCGGCGTCGGCTTCGCCTATTCGAAATATGGCGCCGGCGTCGAGTTCTTCCCCAGCGTCGAGCCGGATTACGGCCTGCTCTATGTGCATGCCCGCGGCAATCTCTCGCTGGCGGAAATGGATGCCGCGACCAAGACGGCGGAGAACCGGCTGCTCGGCTGGCCGGGCGTGAAGTCGGTCTACACGCGCGTCGGCAAGACGCAAGGCGGCGGCCAGGACATTCCCGAAGACGTGGTCGGCGTGATCCAGTACGAGTTCGTCGACTGGCGCGAACGCAAATCCGCCAATCGGATCCTCGACGATCTGCGCGGCGTTATGGCCGGCATTCCCGGCGTCGATGTCGAAGTGCGTGTGCCGGAAGCCGGCCCGCCGACCGGCAAGCCAATCCAGATCCGGCTGTCGGCCGCCGATCCGGCCGGGCTCGACGACAAGGCGCGCGCGGTCGCGGCACGCATCGCCAAGATTCCCAACGTCATCGACATTTCGGACGGCCTGCCGCCGCCCGGCGTCGACTGGGCGATCGAGGTCGACCGTGCCAAGGCGGCGCAATACGGCATCAGCCCGACTTCGGTCGGCACGGTGGTGCAGCTGGTGACCAACGGCCTCAAGCTGTCGGAGTACCGGCCGGCCGGCGCCGACGACGCGGTCGACATCCGGCTGCGCCTGCCGGAAGACCGCCGCACGCTCTCGACGCTCGACGAGCTGCGCGTGCAGACCTCGCAAGGGTCGGTGCCGATCTCCAACTTCGTCGTCAGGAAGCCCGAGCCGACCGTCGGCATCCTGAACCGCATCGACGGCGCGCGCACCGTGGTCGTGCAGGCCAATGTCAGCGCCGGAGCACAGGTCGCGGCGGTGCAGGAACAGGTCACCAAGGCCGTCGCCGACATGGATCTCGGCAGCGGCATCCGCTGGAAGCTCGCCGGCTCCAACGAGGACAGCGCGGAAGCCAGCGCCTTCCTCGGCAAGGCCTTCGGCGCGGCGATCTTCCTGATCTTCCTGGTGCTGCTCGCGCAATTCAACAAATTCACCAGCGTGTGGCTTGTCTTGTCCTGCGTGGTCATGGCGACGATCGGCGTGTTCCTCGGATTGCTTCTGACAGGCGAGGCTTTCGGCATCGTCATGTCGGGTATCGGCGTCATTGCGCTGGCAGGCGTGGTGGTGAACAACAACATCGTGCTCATCGACACATATGACCGGCTGCGCGAGGAAGGCTGGGACAAGATGGACGCGGTGCTGCAGACCTGCCGCGAGCGCGCCCGCCCGGTGGTGCTGACGGCGGTGTCGGCCATCCTCGGCGTGCTGCCGATCGCCTTCGGCCTTGGCCTCGAAATCTTCCATCACGAGACGACGATCAACGCGCCGTCGACGCAATGGTGGATATCGCTGTCCTCGGCGATCGTCTTCGGCCTGTCCTTCGCCACGCTGCTGACGCTGGTGGTGACGCCATCGATGCTGATGGTGTTCACCCGCGCCAAGGTGAAGCCCGGTCAGCGGCGCAACTGGCTCAGCCGCCTGTTCCGGCGCGGCCAGGGCGAGGTCTCGACGGGCGAGGCGGCCCAGGAAGCCGCCGCCGAACCAGCGGTCACCTTCCCGAAAGCCGCGGAATAGAGCGGTTCCGCAACCCCAAAGACCAGAAGCCGCCCGGGAACAACCGGGCGGCTTTTTGCATTGTTCCCTCGAAGTTCAACCAGACGGCGAGGGTTTTTCATGACGATCGGCACAATTCTCGTAATTATCCTGATTCTGATCCTGATCGGCGCCGTGCCGGCTTGGCCGCATTCGCGCTCCTGGGGCTACGGGCCGTCCGGCATCGTCGGCGTCATCCTGATCGTGCTGCTGATCCTTTTGTTGATGGGCCGGATCTGACCTCAAACGATTGCGGCCGGGCTTGAGCCCGGCCGGTTCATTTCTGCTCGGTCTTGTCAGGCGGCGAGGCGCGATGGCCCCGCGGCGACGCCGATATCTTGCAAGGCCTCCTTCACCGCCTGGTCGAGCGGCGTGTGCGGGATTTCGCCGATGACCTCTTCCAGCCGCGTCGAAACCAGCCGATGCGCCTCGAAACGCAAATAGGACATCGAGACGATCTCGCGCCACATGGCCACGAACGGGCTGCCGGCGCGCAGCACCCACCAGGGCATGAAGGAGAGCTTCAGCTTGCGGCCGAGCGCCTTCTCGGCGGCGGCCTTCATGTCGAGGTCGGTGATGGCGTGGCCGGGGAAGTTGATGGCTTCGAAGAAGCCCGTTTTGTCGAGGTTCTTCGCCAGGCCGACGAAGGCGACGGCGAAGTCCGGCAGGTAGGCCCACTCATGCGTCAGGTCGGCCGGGCCGGGCGCGGTGTAGACGCCTTTCTCCATCTTGGCGGCGACGATGAGATCGAACCAGGAGCCCGAACCGGTGCCGCCGAAGAAGTCGCCCGCCCTGAGCACGATGGTGCGCACCCGGCCGGCCTCGGCCTCGCCGCGGAAGAGCTCCTCCATGGCGCAGCGGATGCGGCCCTTCTCGGTGGTCGGGTGGAACGGCGTCGCTTCCGTGATCACCTGCGGCATCGGCGAGCCGTAATTGTAGACCGTGCCCGGGAAGAGGTGCAGCGCGCCGTTTTCGCGGCAGGCGGCCATGACGCTTTCGGCCATTGGCATGCACTTGCCCCAGTCGGTGTAGATAGGGTTCAGGCCGTTGAAGATGATGTCGACGCCTTGGGTGGCGCGGATCAGGGAGTCGCGGTCGAGCGCGTCGCCGGTAATCGCAGTTGCACCTTTCAGTTCCGCCGGCACCTTGCCGGTCCGGGTGACGGCGCGGACGTCGAAGCCGGCGTCGATGAAGGCTTTGCCGACCACGCGGCCGAGCCGGCCATTGGCGCCGAGGATTGCGATTTTGGTCATCTGTCTCTCCGTTGTTTGCGTCTGCCCGCCAATCTGATGCACCCACAAACGAATTGAAATTGACTGAAATCGGCGATCTGTTATTCAAAAATGAATGACGGAATTCGACTGGAATCTGATCAAAAGCTTCGTCGCTGTCGCCGAGACCGGCAGCCTGTCGGGGGCCGCGCGCAGGCTGGCGGCGAGCCAGCCGACGCTCGGCCGCCACATCGCCGAGCTGGAGGCAGCGCTCGGCGTCACGCTGTTCCGGCGCGGGCGGCGCGGCTATGAGCTGACGGAAACCGGCAGCACGCTCTATGAGCGCGGGCGGGCGGTCAGCGAGCAGGCCAATGCGTTCTCGCTGCTGGCGCTGGGTTCGGTCGAGGCGATCGAGGGTACGGTGCGCATCGCCGCCTCGGAGGTTGTCGCCGCCTTTGTGCTGCCGGCCATGATGGCTCGTCTCGGCGAGGAAGAGCCGGGCGTCGAGGTCGAGATCGTCGCTTCCAACCAGGTCGAGAACCTTTTGCGCCGCGACGCCGACATCGCCATCCGCATGGTGAGGCCGGCGCAAAACGAACTGGTGGCGCGCAAGGTCATTGACATTCCGCTCTGCCTATGCGCCGCCCGCTCCTATCTCGACCGGTGCGGCCGGCCGGAAACTCCCGCCGATCTTGCCGACCACGCTCTGGTCGGCTTCGACCGCAGCGACGAGATCATTCGCGGCTTCACATCGTTCGGCATTCCGGTCGGCCGCAGCCATTTCCGCTTCAGGACCGACAACCAGATCGTGCTGTGGGAGGCGGTGCGGACCGGCAACGGCATCGGCATCGGCCAGGAGCCGCTGGCCGACCGCGATCCGGACCTGGAAAAGCTGTTGCCCGGCGTGCCTTTGCCGAACCTGCCGGTCTGGCTCGCCATGCATCGCGACGTGCGCACCAGCATGCGCATCCGCCGCGTGGCGGATTTCCTGCATGAGGAGCTGAAGCGCTATTCGGCCGGCACAGGTTCGGGAGCGAATTCGGCCCGGTGAGCAAGCCCGGCCATCAGGAACACGATGACCAGCAGCCCGGACAGCGCGACGAAGATCGGCCCGAAGCTCGAATGCTCGGCGACGAAGCCGATCGCGGACGGCGCCACCAATATGCCGGAATAGCCCATGGTAGTGACGACGCTCATGCCGGCGCCCGACGACATGCCTTCCTGGTTGCCGCCGGCCGAAAAGATGATCGGCACCATGTTGGCGATGCCGAAGCCGCAGAAAGCGAAGGCGGCGATCGCAAGATAGGGCGACGGCGAAAGGCCGGCGACCAGCATGCCGGCCGCGGCCACCAGCGCCGAGCCGCGCAAGGTCGCCACGGCGCCGAAGCGGTTGCGCACGCCGTCTCCCAGGAAACGCATCAGCGCCATGACGCCGGAGAAGGCGGCATAGGCGAGGCCGGCGACCGCGAGATCGGCGCCCAGCTCCTGATGCAGGAAGAGCGCCGCCCAGTCGAGCACCGCGCCTTCCGAGATCATGGTGAGCAGCGCCATCAGCCCGACCAGATAGACGGCCGCGTGCCGCGGCAGCGTGAATTTCTGGTGCTCGACGGCCTGCGGCCGGTCCTCGGCGACGAGATGGCGAATGGCAAAGGCGATCACGGCAAAGGCGATCACCGTCACCGCGACGGCATGGGGAAGATAGCCGTAGTTCTGGATCGAGTAGCCGCCGAGCGCGCCGCCGGCGAAGCCGCCAAGGCTCCAGAAGCCGTGCGAGGACGACATGATCGCCCGCGAAAGTCTTCTTTCCACCACCACAGCATTCGAGTTCATCGCGACATCCATGCCGCCTATCGAGCCGCCGAAGATGAGCATGGCGATGGCCGCCAGAGGAACGTTGGGTGCGAGCGCCACGATCAGCAGGCCGAAGCTGCCGCAGACGCCGAACCAACGCGTCACGGTGCGCGAGCCATGCCTGGAAATGAGATGGCCGCACCAGGTCATGGAGATCACGGCACCGACGCCGAACAGGAGGATCAGCAGGCCGAGCGTGAATCGGGTGATGTCGAGCCGGGTGAGGAACACCGGGATCTGCGGCGCCCAGCTCCCGGTCAAAAAACCATTGGCGAGGAAAATGCCGGCGACGGCCCAGCGGCCGCGCGTCGCGGCCTGCATCGTGGTTTGCAAGGTCATTCTTCGAACCCGGTGCGCCGGTGGATTTCGTGCGGCAAATTAGATCGATTCAATTGCCAGTCAAGGACCGCATTGGAGAAGTGCTTGGACCAAGGCGCGGGCAAACTTGTGAGGAATGGGCCGGCCCCACTTTTGGAGATTAGTCGAGACGCCCCTCCTTTCGTCATCCACGGGCGGAGCAAGGAGCGAAGCGACGCGCGCAGACCCGAGGATTCATTCCGTGACTTCCGAGCGCTGCTGCGGTGCAGGCATTGGCGCGCCGCAGCGCCATCGGTATGATCCTCTTTCTGGACCGCTGCGCTCTTCGACAGCCGTAACGGCATGGATTCCAGGGTCTGCGCGCGTCGCTTCGCTCCTTGCTCCGCCCTGGAATGACGAAGTCGCGAAGGCTTTCGACAGCGCTAATGATCCTTCGGCCGCTTCGCCTCGAACTCGGCCTTCTTGGCTGCGGAAGCCTCGGTCTGGTTCAGCGCCTGCCATTCGGCATAGGGCATACCGTAGATGATCTCGCGCGACTCGTCCTTCGACAGGGCGACACCTTCGGCCTCGGCGGCTTCGCGGTACCAGTTGGACAGGCAGTTGCGGCAGAAGCCGGCGAGGTTCATCAGGTCGATGTTCTGGACGTCGCCGCGTTCGCGCAAATGCGCCACCAGGCGGCGGAAGGCGGCTGCCTCGAAATCGCGTTTCTGGTCGTCGTCGAGTTCGGTCATTGGGGAACTCCCGGCTGTCGGTCTCGTCATACCGGTCCGGTGCGCGAGCCGAACATCTTCACCTGATGTATATCGGGGCGCCGGTCGATGGCGTCAACGATCGGCGCCAGCCGCTCGGCCCAGGCGAGGGCGCCGGCACGGTCGGCGATCAGGTCCTGGCGGATCTCGATCAGCGCATGCGCGTAGCCGTTGACGATGGCGTGGCGGAACATGGTGTCGCCGCGCAGTGCGCCGTCATAGGGCTCATTGTCGCCGACGACGAGGGATTGGTCCTGCGCCAACATGTCGATCAGCGGCCGCGCGACGCGGTCGTCGCGGTCCCACAGCACGCCGACATGCCAGGGTCGGACTAAAACCCTGCATGACCGGTGTGAAGGAATGCACCGAAAAGATGAACGGCGCCTTGCCCGAGGCGTGAGCGACGGAGGCGATCATGGCGCCGACGGCGTCGTGATAGGGCCGATAGAAGCGGTCGAGCCGCTTCTCCCGCTCCTCGGCCGCCATCGGATAGTTTCCCGGTACCACGGTCCCGTCATAGAGCTGGCGGATCATGGTCGGGTCGTCCTCGCCCCGATTGGGGTCGATCAACAGCCGCGAGAAACCGGCCAGCACGGCGGGCGCGTCGAGCGCTGCCGCGAGCTCGCGGGTCACCGTCTCGACGCCGATGTCATAAGCAATGTGGCGATCGAATTCGGACGCCGGCAAACCGAGACTGCCATACTCCTCCGGCAGATCGCGGCGGGCATGGTCGGCCAGAAGCACGACGCCTTTCTTGCGGTCGCCCTCGACGATGTCGAACGGCGTGAAAACTGTGGATCGGGTCATCGGCTGAAAAGGGGACGGCGGCTGCGATGTGGTATCGTCATTCCACGAAGAGGACGCTGGCGCAATGCCGTTGTTTGGCCAAGGTTTCTGCAAAGAATCCCCGATGGGACGTGAAGTTGCGCGACGGGCCCTTCTAAATCGATTGGAATTGAACAAAACGGCGCGTTGACATGCGACCGGAGTTTGCTGAAAAGGGGCTTCGAGAGATGCAAATGTGGTTCGCAAGGGGATCTGCGATGGGTTTTGCCGGCTGGTTGCGCAAGCGCCTGGCCGTGCCGTTGCTGATCGTCGGCGCAGGATTTTTCGCGATCGCCGCGACCTCACCGGCCCGGGCCGACTTCCGCGTTTGCAACGCAACGCAAAATCTGGTGGGCGTCGGCATCGGCTATCGTGCCAAGGCCGGCTGGATCACCGAGGGCTGGTGGCACATCGAAGGATCGACCTGCAAGACGCTGATAGAGGGTCCGCTGTCATCAAGGTTTTATTATCTTTATGCAGAAGACGCCGAACGCGGCGGGCGCTGGGACGGCCCGATCAACATGTGCGTCGCCGAAAAAGAGTTCAAGATCGCCGGCGTGAATGATTGCGTCGCCCGGGGCTTCCAGCGCGCCGGATTTCAGGAATATGACACGGGCGAGCAGGCCAGCTGGATGGTCCAGTTGACCGACGAGCCCGCAACGGGAGGCGCGCCAGCAGCGGCCCCCGCTCCGGGAACAAACAGTCAATGAGACGTAACCGCAAGGTCAAGATCCTCGCCACCATCGGTCCGGCTTCCTCTTCCGAGGAAATGCTGAGGAAGCTTTTCGAAGCCGGCGCCGATGTCTTCCGCATCAATATGAGCCATACCGACCACGAGCTTATGCGCACGCTGGTCGGGCGCATCCGCACGGTCGAAGCCGCCGTCGGCCGGCCGATCGGCATCCTCGCCGACCTGCAGGGTCCGAAGCTCAGGGTCGGCAAATTCGCCAACGTCAAGGAAGCGCTGACACCGGGGCAGAGCTTCACGCTCGACGACAATCCCGAACCCGGCACGTCCAAACGTGTGTACCTGCCGCATCCGGAAATCCTGAGCTCGGTCGAAGCCGGTCACCGACTTTTGATCGACGACGGCAAGCTGGAGCTGAAGGCGGTGAAGGCCGACGGCAAGTCGATCACCTGCACGGTCGTCGCCGGCTCGGGAATTTCCGACAAGAAGGGCGTCAGCTTGCCCGACACCGACCTGCCGGTCGGCGCCTTGACCGAGAAGGACCGCGCCGATCTCGACGCGGTGCTCGCCGCCGGCGTCGACTGGGTGGCGCTGTCCTTCGTGCAGCGGCCGGAGGATCTGGCCGAGGCGCGCAAGATCGCGCGCGGCCGCGCGCTGATCATGGCCAAGATCGAGAAGCCGCAGGCGGTGGCGCGGCTCGCCGAAATCATCGAGCTCTCCGACGCGCTGATGGTCGCTCGCGGCGATCTCGGCGTCGAGATGCCGGTCGAGGCCGTGCCTGGCATCCAGAAGCAGATCACCCGCGCGGCGCGCCGCGCCGGCAAGCCGGTGGTGATCGCCACGCAGATGCTGGAATCGATGATCACCGCGCCCGTGCCGACCCGCGCCGAGGTCTCCGACGTGTCGATCGCCGTCTTCGAAGGCGCGGACGCAATCATGCTCTCTGCCGAATCCGCGGCCGGCGCCTATCCGGTCGAGGCGGTCAGCATGATGAACCGCATCGCCACCAAGGTCGAAACCGACCCAACCTATGCCGGCATCATCAACGCTCAGCGCTCGGAGCCCGAAGCCACCGGGGCCGATGCCATTTCCCTCGCCGCGCGCGAGATCGCCGAGACGCTGAAACTGTCGGCCATCATCTCCTACACCGCGTCCGGCACCACCGGCTTGCGCGCCGCGCGCGAGCGACCGCAGGTGCCGATCGTGGCGCTGTCGCCGATCCTCAACACTGCGCGCCGGCTGTCGCTCTTATGGGGCACGCACTGCGTCGTCTCGGAGGACGCGACCGACCTCGACGACATGGTCGATCGCGCCTGCCGGATCGCGCTGGAGGAAGGTTTCGGCAAGCCGGGCGATCGCGTCATTATCACGGCCGGCGTGCCGCTGAGGACGCCAGGGTCGACCAATATGCTGCGGATTGCCTATGTCGGGTCGGACACGCATTAGGTGTGCCGATATTCAGGTGAGGCCGGCCTGCAAGTAGCGGCTTCCGGCGCTTCCGGTGCTCACGTACTTTAAGTACGCTCCGCTCCGGTTCTCGGAAGCCACCACTTTCGGCTCGGCCTGACCTGAATCTCGGCACACCTAACCCTACCTGCTGTGGCATTCAGGAGCTGACTCCCGAAGTTTCAGGTCGGCGCGAGCTCGGCGTCAGGCACTTTGATGTCCGGGCATTTGCCGTCGTTATAGGCATCGTCGGCGATCGGGCCCTCCACGGTCCTGGCCATCGCCTGTAGATCGACATCTTTGCCCGCGACTTTCTGGATCGCGCCGATGACGAGGTCGGGCGCGATCCAGTCGGGCTTGTGGCCGAGATTTGCAACCCAGACCAGCTCGGCACCGGGAATGTCGCGCTCGAGGCCGACGGAATGGATCGTGGCATAGACCACCTTGTCGCGATCGCCCGAGATCACGATGGTCGGCGCTTTGACCTCGCGATAAGCAGGCGCGGCGGCGCGGACATAGTCATAGAGCTGGGCGACATCGCGGGCGTTGGCGCGGAAAGCGGATGGCCTGAGCACCAGCGGGATCGAGGCGTCGTCGATATAGAACTCCGGCACTTTGTTGGGCGAAAAGACGCAAGCGGTGGCATCGCCGATCCGCAGCATGCCGGCCGTATAGGCGAGCGTTTCGGAGAACAGCCAGCCGATCACCGGAATGGCCGTCAGCTTGTAATACCAGGCGGTTGCGCCGCCCGGCCAGGGATGTGTTGCGGGCGCAAGAAAGACGAGGCCGCGCGTCTTCTCGGGGTGCCGGCGGGCGAAGGCGGTCGCGATCGCGCCGCCGAAGGAATGGGCGACGACGACCGCTTTTGCGATGCCCAAGCGGTCCATCAGCGCGGCGATCGTGTCCGCCTGCGCGGCAAGTGTCTCATTGTCGCCGCGCTCCGACCAGCCGAAGCCCGGGCGGTCGAAGAACAGCATCTCGGCGCGGCCCTCGAGCAGCGGCTTCAGCGGCAGCATCTGGTCCTTGAGATTGGCGCTGGCGCCATGGATGAACACGACCGGCGGCAGGTCCGCGCCGACCGGCGCCGGGACATGGACGTAGTGAATGCGCGCGCCCTCGATCTCGGCGAATGCGCCGACAGGCGGGTTGCGGCGCTCGATCGACCGGACACCGGCGCGGGTGACGCCGGCGAGGGCGAAGAGGAACGCGACGAGGACGAGGAGGGCAGCGCAGGTGAGGTTCATGCGGGAGTAGGGCAGTAGGGCAGTAGGGCAGTAGGGCAGTAGGGCAATAGGGGTGCCATTTCCCTATTGCCTTACTGCCCTACTCCCTTATTGCCCTACTTCAAATCCCTTCACCCGCCAGCTCTTCGGAAAGCGTCGAGACCTGGTTCTGGGCGCTGCGCATCATCGGGTAGATGGCCAGCACTTTTTGCCAGGCTTCCAGCGCCGACTGCTTGTGGCCGGTCTCGGCCATGATCTGGGCGAGGCCCGAAAGGGCGCCGAAATGGCGCGGCTCGAGCTGCAAGGTGCGGTCGATATCAGCCATCGACTTCCCGTAATTCTTCATCAGGAAATGCACGGTGGCACGGCGGTTCCAGCCTTCGGCATAGTCGGGCTGCAGGGTCACGACCTGGTCGAGGAAGTCGAGGGCGACGTCGAATTTCTGGTCTTCCGTCGCCTTTTGCGCCCATTGCATCATCAGGTCGATCGAGGCGCTGCCCGACTGGTTCCACTCGTTCCAGATGCGTCCGGCGATGCGCTCGGCGGCCTTTTCGTTGCGCTCGCGCTTCAACTCGCTGAAGAGCTGGTCGAGGCGGCCCTGTTTGGTCTGGGCGGCCGGTGGCGGCGTGGCGGCGGGCGGCGGAGCGGCATCCGGAGGGAGCGCGCCCGGCACCTCTTCAGCCCCTGCGGGCAAAGCCGTGCCGCAAAGCAAAAAGGCCGTGAAAAATGCAAAAAGAATCCGCATCGCCGGAATCTAGTCCCCGACGGCGGATCGTCAAAGTGATTTTAGCGTGAGAGCGCCGGCGAACCGGCATTCGACATCAGCGCGGCCTGGTCTCTTCGCATGCCGCTTCCCTTTCAGGCGACATGCATCAAGCCGCGCGCAAGGCTCAGCCCTGGCGCGCCTTGTAGCGCGGAGCGGTCTTGTTGATGATGTAGATGCGTCCCTTGCGGCGAACCAGCCGGTTGTCGCGGTGACGCGCCTTGAGCGCCTTGAGCGAATTCTTGATCTTCATGGTCTTGCCTGTTCGGTCAGGGCCCGTCCCGGGCCGAATTTTAAAGGCGCGCCCGGAAAAAGCGCGCCCTTGAACTTGGCGTGGCTCATAAACGAGGAGCGTTGTCCGTGTCAACCACGTGACGATGCCCGAATGCCACAAGTGGCGCAGCATATCAAAATATCTGCCATCCGCGCGGCGCGGCATTGCGCGACTCAAGGGTCGCTGGAATGGTGCGATCCGTGCGAAACGACCGGGGATTGCAATGCGCCGCCTGCTTTTGCCTGTCTGTCTGGTCTTGCTTGCGGCAGTCCCGGCCGCTGGGGCGCAGGATTGCGACCGCAACGACGACAGCCAGTCGATGCTGAACATCTGCGCCGATGCCGACTATCAGGCGGCCGATGCCAAGCTCAATGCCGCCTACAAGAACATCGTCGGCAGCAACGATCAGGCCTCGAACAAGCTGTTGCAGACGGCGCAGCGCGCCTGGATCGCTTTTCGCGATGCCGAATGCGCCTATTCGACCGCCGACAGCGAGGGCGGCTCCATCCATCCGATGGAGGTTTCGCAGTGCCTGACGAAGCTCACCAACGAGCGCATCAAGCAACTCACCTCCGACGCCAACTGCAAGCTCAGCGATCCGAGCTGCGCCGGCTCGGACGCGGCCGACGACCAGGATATGCAGTAAGCGACGCTTATCGGGGTCTGATGAGGCGCGTGAAATGGCCCATCTTGCGGCTGGGGCGCGACTCGGCCTTGCCGTAAAGGTGCAGCATCAGCTCGGGCTCGTTGAGTAGCGCCGGTACCTTCAGCATGTCGTCGCCGATCAGGTTTTCCATCACACAATCGGCATGGCGGGCCGGCGAGCCCAGCGGCAGGCCGGCGACGGCGCGGATATGCTGCTCGAATTGCGAGACGACGCAGGCTGCTTCCGTCCAGTGGCCGGAATTGTGCACGCGCGGCGCCAGCTCGTTGACCAGAAGCGAGCCGTCGGCAAGCACGAAAAACTCGACGCCGATGACGCCGACATAATCGAGCGCGGAGAGGATTTTCGCGGCCGCATCCTTTGCCGCCGAAGCGGTTTGCGGCCCGATGCCGGCCGGCAAGGTCGATGTCCGCAGTATCCCTTCGCGGTGAACGTTTTCGGCCGGATCGTAAGCCGCGACCGAGCCGTCCAGCCCACGCGCGGCAATCACCGAAATCTCGCGCTCGAAAGCGACGAGCGATTCCAGAATCAGCGGCACATTGCCCATCGCCTCGCAGGCGCCGGCAAAACCGCCGGTCGGCATATTCCGGAAGACGCGCTGGCCCTTACCGTCATAGCCCATGCGGCGGGTTTTCAGCACGCCGCTGCCGTCGAATTTCTTCAGCGCCTCTGTCAGCTGGTCGTCATTGTCGACCGGCTGGAATTCCGCCGTCGGGATGCCGATGCCGTTGAGAAAGCTTTTCTCGGTGAGGCGATCCTGCGCGACTTCGAGCGCGCGGGCCGGCGGATAGACCGGCACCGTTGCCGTCAGCGTTTCGGCCGCCGCGACCGGGACATTCTCGAATTCATAGGTGACGACGGCGCTGGCGGCGGCCAGGTCGGCGAGCGCCGCCGGATCATCATAGGCGGCGACGATCTGGCGGTTCGCGACCTGCGCGGCCGGGCAGTCGGGCTGGGGCTCCAACACGACGATGCGGTAACCGAGGCGGGCGGCGGCCATCGCCAGCATGCGGCCAAGCTGGCCGCCGCCGATGATGCCGATGGTCGATCCGGGCGCCAAGCTCACGGCGCGTCCGTCGGCTCGGACGCAACCTTGGCGGTCTGCGCCGCGCGCCAGGCGTCGAGCCGGGCAGCGAGCTTGTCATCGTTGAGCGCCAGCACCGCGGCAGCGAGAAGCGCTGCATTGGCAGCACCCGCCTTGCCGATGGCCAGCGTGCCGACCGGAATGCCGGCCGGCATCTGCACGATGGAGAGCAGCGAATCCTGGCCCGACAGCGCCTTGGATTCGACCGGGACGCCGAAAACGGGCAGCGGCGTCATCGCCGCCGTCATGCCGGGCAGATGCGCCGCTCCGCCGGCGCCGGCGATGATCACCTTGTAGCCGGCGGCCTTAGCGCCCTTGGCGAACTCATAGAGACGGTCGGGCGTGCGGTGCGCCGAGATGATCAGCCTCTTGTGCGGGACGCCCAGCGCCTCCAGCGTTTCCGCGGCCTGGCGCATCGTCGCCCAATCGGACTGGCTGCCCATGATGATGGCGACGTCGGCACGCTGATCGGTCAAGGTTCCACTCCCCGGCGGCAAAGGCGCGCCTTAGCGGAATTCGGCGGTAGCCGCAAGGATTGTCGATGCGTCCGTGCTAGTCCGGCCAGCGCAGCGCGCCTGAGGAATCCTTGCGGGCCGCTTTCATCGCGTCGGCCGGCCGGTCCTTCGCAGTGAGCACGGCGCGCAACCGCTCGGCGACGATCTCGGCCTCGCCCGGATGGAGGTTGCAGGGGTCGAGGAAGAAGTGGCCGCGCTCGACCTCGTGATTGCGCACGATGACAGGCGGCGCACCGGCGGCGAGGGCGGAAGCAAGCCCGGCGGCCGTGAAGCGGCTTTCCGGGCGTACGAAGACCTGCAGGCGGTCGAGAGGATTGTTCGTCGGGTCGGGGATGATCTCAGCACCGATGCCCGGAATGCCTTCGAGCGCGTCCTTCCACAGATTGAGCGCTGCCTCCTCGCGGCGGCGGATGCCGGCATGGTCGCGTTTCTCCCAGGCGTCGAGCGCCGCCATTGTGCCGGCGATGCTTTCCTTGCCGACCTTCATGGCGCGCGCCACGCCGCGGTTCTGCAGATAGGCGGCGCGGACCAGGTCCTTGCGGCCGGTGACGATGCCGCTGGTCGGGCCGCTCAGAAATTTGTGGCCGCTATAGACGACAATGTCGGCGCCGCGCGCGAGGAACCCGCGCAGGTCATACTCCGAGGCCGCGTCGACGATCACCGGAATATTTTTGGCGTGACAAATTTCGCAGAACTCCTCAAGCGAGAGCATGCCGTATTGCACGGTGTGGTGGGCGACGACATAGAGGGCGGCCGCCGTGCGCTCATTGATCGCCTCGCGCACATGATAATCCTGGGTGACGCTGACGGTGCCCGCCGGAATGACCTTGGCACCGGCGACGCGAATCGACTGGTCGATCGGCGCTCCATAGTTGACGATGTGGCCAAGTTGGATGACGACTTCCGACTTCAGCCCTTCCGTGTCGTCGGGCAGCCGCTCGATCGCCAGAAGGTTGGTACCGGTCATCGCGCCGGCGATCGCCATGGTGATGCCTGAGGCGCAGCAGGCGGTGATGAAGCCGGCCTCGCCGCCGGTGAGGCGCGCGACCACCGCGTTCGCGGCTCGCTGCAGATCGTCCATCTCAACCCATTGCGAGGCCATCTCGGCCATGGCGCTGATCGCTTCGGGAACGATGATCGAGGCGCCCAGCGCCGTCATCGTGCCCGAGACATTGATGATAGGCCTCAAGCCCAGCCGCTCGCGGATGGTGGTGTTGGAGCCTGCGTCGGAATAGGTTTTCATGTGAGTGGACTCCGTTAAGTCAGGCGGCGATCTCGACGACCGCTTCGATTTCGACGGTGATGTTTCGCGGCAGCGAGCCGACGCCGATCGCCGAGCGGGCATGGCCGCCGATCTTGTCGAAGACGTCGGCAAAAAGATCGGAGCAGCCATTGACCACTTTGGGGTGATCGCTGAAGGTCGGCGTCGCGTTGACGAAGCCGAGGAGCTTCACCACGCGCACGATGCGGCCGAGATCGCCCGCCGCCGCATGCATGACCGCAAGCAGGTTGAGGCCGGTGAGGCGGGCATGCTCATAAGCCTGCTCGACGGTGACGTCATCGCCCACCTTGCCGGTGCAAAGCGTGCCGTCGGCGCGCAACGGCCCCTGGCCCGAAAGAAAGATCAGTCGGCCGCTCTCGGCATGGGTGACGAAATTGGCGATAGGCGTGGGCGGCTCGGGCAGCGTCAGGCCGAGTTCGGCGAGCCGTATGTAAGGCGACATGGAAAGGGTACTCCTTGGATGGCCAGCCATCCGCTTTCAGAAATGCGAGGCGCGGAAACGCGCCAGAAATGTGCGGAGGCGCTCGTTGGTTATCTCCGCGGCAAGGATCTCCTTCGGCGGCCCAACCGCCGAGACGCCGCCATCGGCCATGAAGACGATGCGGCTGGAGGCATCGCGGGCGAAGGCCATCTCGTGCGTTACCATCACCATGGTCATGCCGTCCTCGGCGAGGCTCTTCACCACGGCCAGCACCTCGCCGACGAGCTCCGGATCGAGCGCCGAAGTGATCTCGTCGAGCAGCAGGATCTTCGGTTCCATGGCGACGGCGCGGGCAATGCCGACGCGCTGCTGCTGGCCGCCGGACAATTCGGCAGGCAGGCTGTCGGCCTTGTGGGCGAGGCCGACGCGACCCAGCCAATGCTCGGCGATCGAGCGCGCTTCCGAACTGCTCTTGCCACGCACTTTGGTCAGCCCGAGCATGATGTTGCCGGCCGCCGTAAGATGCGGAAACAGGTTGAAGCTCTGGAACACCATGCCCGTCTCCGCGCGCATGGCTGCCAAATCGCGTTCGCTGCGCCGCTGGCGCGTGCCGGAGTTGCGAGCAGGACCGGGGCGGAAGCCGACCTCCTTGCCGTCGATGCGGATGGAGCCGCTGTCATAGCTTTCCAAGAAGTTGACGCAGCGCAGCAGCGTGGTCTTGCCGCTGCCGGAAGGGCCGATGATGGTGACCACCTCGCCCTTGTCCACTTGCAAGCTGACCGAACGCAGCACGGCGACAGATCCGAAGGATTTCGAGACCTCGGCGATGTCCAGAAGCGCTGGGCTGTTGTTGGAGCTGGTGGCCATGGCGTTAGTCCCGGATGAAGGCGAAGCGCCGCTCCAGCCTGCGGCTGGCATAGGAGAGCGCATAATTGACGGCGAAATAGATCAGGGCGCCGAGGATATAGAGCGGCATTGCCTCATAGGTGCGTCCGATCACTTGATTGATCGCCTGCATCAAATCGGTAATGCCGAGCAGCGAAACCAGCGCACTGCCCTTCACGGCATCGGTAACGCCATTGATCCAGGGCGGCAGGAAGCGGCGGAAGGCCTGCGGGAAGATCACCGAGGTGAGGCGCTGGCGGAAGGTGAGGCCGATCGCCATCGCCGCTTCCGACTGGCCTTTTGGAATCGACGCGACGGCACCGCGGACATATTCGACGACTTGTGCCGTCTTGAACAAGGTCAGCGCCAGCACCGCTGCCCAGAAGGACTGAAGATGCACGCCGACCGCGGGCAGGCCGTAATAGACGAAGAACATCAGCACCAGGATCGGGATGCCGCGGATGGTGTCCGAGAAGATGCGCACCACCCAGCGCAGCGGCGCCGGCCCGTAGACCAGGCCGACGCCCAGCAGGACCCCGGCGATCAAAGACAGGACCACGACCAGCAGCGAGACCCATAGGGTCACGGCGAAGCCTTCGGCAAGGAACGGCAGGGCATAAAGGATCTGGCTCAGCATCTCAGCGCGCCGTCCTGAACCGGCGCTCGACCAACCTGAGCGCAAACAGCAAGGTATAGCCGGTCACCAGATACATCGCTGTCGTCACCAGATAGACCTCGACGATGCGGAAGGTGTTGAAGTTGATCCACTGGGCCCCGTAAGTGAGCTCGGGTACCGAAATCACCGAGGCGATCGAGGTGTCCTTGAACAGCGAGATGAAGGTGTTGGACAGTGCCGGCAGGGTGATGCGCAGCATCGTCGGCAGGCGTACATGGATCAGGCGCTGCCATGGAGTAAGGCCGATCGCCTTGCCGGCGTCGAGCTGGCCGCGCGGCACGGCTTCCAGGCCCGAGCGGAACACCTCAACCAGATAGGCGCCGCTATAGACCGATAGCGTCAGGACAAAAGAGGTGGGCGCACTGTAGGCCAAGTCTATGACCGTGGGCACGCCGTAGAAAACGAGGTAGACCAGCAGGATCAGCGGTACGTTTCGGATGAATTCGACGTAAGCCGCGATGATGGCGCGCACAACGCGCCCGGCCGAGACATACCAGATGGCCAGCACCAGGCCGATGACGATGCCGATGGCGATCGAGATGACGGCAAGCTCGAGGCTGAGCAAGAGCCCGCCCCACAGCTTGTCGAAATGCCGCCAGATCAGGTTGAAATTGAGCGTGTAGCCCATGCATCCGTCTCAATGGCTCGCGGCGACGAACACAGGTTTCGTCACCCCACGGCCGAGTCGAGGAGAAACAGGCGGAAGCGCGGTAAACGCCCTTCCGCCGGCTTGGTCGTTCCGCCCGGTTAGATGACCGGGAAGCCCGGATGGCGCGGCGGCGGTTCCTGGCCGAAATATTCCTTGAAAGCGGCGTCATAGAGCGCCGTCTCGTGGCCGAACATGGCGATGGTGAAGGTCTGGTTGACATAGGTCAGCCAGTCGAGGTCGCCTTGCCTGACGGCGGCGCCGTAAAGCATCGAATACCAGCTCTTGCCGGCGTCGAAATATTTGTCCGGATTGCGCGAGGCGAGCCAGCGTACCGTCGACAGATCGACAGCGGCGGCGTCGACGCGCTTCGATTCCAGCGCCTGCAGGACGTTGGCCTGGGTGTCGATCTGCATCACCTGCGCCTGCGGCAGGGCGAAATGCACCGAGCTTTCGGCGTCGACATTCTGCAGGATCGAGATGCGCGTGTTGGCGCCATTCGCCAGGAGCTTGTCGAAGGTCTTGTTTTCGGAGCCGGGCAGCGTCAGCAACGCGACACCTTCGACATAGTAGGGCCGCGAAAAATGGATCAGCTGCGAGCGCTGCGCGGTCATGGTCATGAACTGGATGGTGATGTCGACCTTGTTGGTCGTCACGTTCGGGATCCGCTGCGCCGGGTCCTGGGTGACGAATTCGACCTTGGTCGGGTCGTCGAAAAGGCCCTTGGCGAGGATGCGGCCCATGGTGATGTCCATGCCGACCAATTCCCCGGCGTCGTTCTCGAAATGCCACGGCGCGTTGGTGCTGCCGGTGCCGACGATCAGCTTGCCGCGATCGAGCGCAGTGCGCAGCACGCTGTCGGACGCGGCTTGCGCGGCGGCTTTCTCGGCGCTGACGGCGGTGAGCGCGCCGGCGGTGGCCAGCCCCGCCATTCCCAGTTTCAGAAAATCACGTCTGCCGGATGTGTCGTTCACGGCGACCTCCTTTGATGGTGTGTTCCCCAATGCAGCAGAAATACGCATCGCAATCAGCGATTGTCTCTTACAAGAGACGTGTGTATCCTGTACAAGACAGATACTAGCACGAGGAACCGACAATGCAAGAGAGTGAGACGCTGACCGGGTGGCCGAGCGAAGGCGCTGGCGAAGAGCGGCCGGCAGGCTCGCGCGAGAAGGGCCTCAACAGGGTCCTGAACATGCTGGAGTTCCTGCATGCCAACCAGCGCGCGATCAGTATCGGCGAACTGGCAAAGGGGCTGAACGCGCCGCGCTCGACCACCTACACGCTGGTGCGCGAGCTCGTCGAAGCCGGGCTCTTGGAAATGGCCGGAGACGGCAATCGCGTCTATTTCGGCAAGAAACTCTATCTCTATGGGATGGCCTATATGCGGGGCAACGATCTGCTCAGGCGCGGCCGTCAGGAGGTCGACGCGCTGTCGCGCGAGACCGGCGAGACGTCCGAGCTCTGCATGCTGCAGAGCGGCCGGTACACCATCATCCACTCAAGCCCGGGCACCAGGCCGTTTCGCATCAGCTCGGCCACCGGCCTGCAGATTCCGCTGCCATGGACGGCGTCCGGCCGGTTGCTGCTGGCCGGTCTTGATCGCAGCCGGATCGAAGCAATGGTCACGGAAGACGATCTCGTGCTGCCGGACGGCCGCAAGGTCGAGCTCGATGACTTCATCGATGACATCGCGCGGGCGCGCGTCACCGGCTATTGCGTCACGTCAGGCCTGGTCGACGCCTATACCAAATGCCTGGCGGCGCCCGTGTTCTCGGCGCCTGGCAAGGTCGAGGCGACGATGTGCCTGGTGGTGCCGATCGACACATCGGAGGCGCGGACCGGCGAATTGGTCGCGCTGCTGCGTGAACGCGCCGCCCGGCTTTCTATCTCTTAGAGCGTTTCACCGTTTCACGGAAACGGCTAACCGCTCTCTCCTTGTTTTACGCAATTCCGAACGGAAAACCGCTCGCACTATTCCTGGAATTGCTCTAGGCGGAGCGCGGGGAAGCTGCCCGCTCAGGCGATGATGTCGGGAATGATGCGGTCTTCCAGCGCCGACAGCCGGTCTTTCAGTATCAGCTTCTTTTTCTTCATGCGCTGGATCTGAAGCGGGTCACAGCCTGTGGCGATCATCGCGTTGATGGCGGCGTCGAAATCGGCGTGTTCCTGTTTGAGCCGGGAATATTCGAGGCGTATTTCAGCCTGTTCCTGTTCGGACATTATCTACCGTCTGCGTATGCATCGCCCAAGCGGGCTGTCTGGGCGGGGCCGGTGTGTCTGTTTGTAGCCGGCGCGCAGCCCTTATCACATTTCACTTTGTCGTGGAATGCTACCACGTGGCATTCGACATCGAGATCGGTTGGTGGCAAACTGTCATGGTGCCGTCACAGTCGCAACCTGCGGTGGACGTGCCTGTGACGGCTGCAATCGAGGAAACCATGAAAGGGAGAACCAATCATGTCTCTTGCATCCCATCTTGATGAGCTGCAGCGAAAGCACGGCGATATCGAGCGCGAACTTATCGACGCGATGAACCATCCTTCGGTAGACGACCTCGAGATCGCCACTCTCAAGCGGCGCAAGTTGGCAATCAAGGACGAGATTGAAAAGCTGAAGGCGAAACCGACCGCACACTGAAACTCCTCTAAGCACCATAACCGCTCCCGCCGCGGTGCAGCCTGCCGGTGGCAAGAACTGCCACCGGCTTGGTGATTTGTACTGAATCTCCTCACCGTTTTGGGCGCGTATCTCGTGACCCGATGCTCCTTCGAGCCGCATGGCGGCCGATCGGGAGCAGCGGATTTGCTGGCCTTGCCCGGCGCTTGCCATTGACAAGCCATCTTTGCTCCGCCACCTCATGCCCGGAACTTTCAGATGAAGGCGGCCGGCATGACCGGATATTTTTCCTCTCCCTTCCCGCGGCGAATGTCGGTCGGCGTGTCGGTCGGCGGCGTGATCGTCGGCGGCGGCGCCCCGGTCGTCGTGCAGTCGATGACCAACACCGACACGGCCGATGTCGACCAGACCGTCGCCCAGGTCGCGGCGCTGCACCGCGCCGGCTCGGAAATCGTGCGCATCACCGTCGACCGCGACGAGAGCGCGGCCGCGGTTCCGCGCATCCATGAGCGGCTGGTGCGGCTCGGCATCGACGTGCCGCTGGTCGGCGACTTCCACTATATCGGCCACAAGCTCCTCGCCGACCATCCGGCCTGCGCCGAGGTGCTGGCCAAATACCGCATCAATCCCGGCAATGTCGGCTTCAAGGAAAAGAAGGACCGCCAGTTCGCGGCGATCGTCGAAATGGCGATCAAACACGACAAACCGGTCCGCATCGGCGTCAATTGGGGCTCGCTCGACCAGGAGCTTTTGACCCGGCTGATGGACGACAACCAGGCGAAGGGCTCGCCGCTCACCGCGCAGGAGGTCACGCGCGAGGCGATCGTGCAGTCGGCGATCCTGTCTGCCGAGATGGCGGAAGAGATCGGGCTTGGCCGCGACAAGATCATCCTGTCGGCCAAGGTCAGCGGCGTGCAGGACCTGATCGCCGTCTACACCGAGCTCGCCACCCGCTCCGACCACGCGCTGCATCTCGGTCTCACCGAAGCCGGCATGGGCACCAAGGGCATCGTCGCCTCTTCGGCGGCGATGGGCATCCTGCTGCAGCAGGGCATCGGCGACACGATCCGCATCTCGCTGACGCCGGAGCCGAATGGCGACCGCACGCGCGAGGTGCAGGTATCGCAGGAACTGCTGCAGACCATGGGCTTCCGGCAGTTCGTGCCGATCGTCGCGGCCTGCCCCGGCTGCGGCCGCACCACGTCCACCGTCTTCCAGGAGCTTGCCCAGAGCATCCAGGCCGACATCCGCAAGAACATGCCGGTGTGGCGCGAGAAATATCCCGGCGTCGAGAACCTCAAAGTCGCGGTGATGGGCTGCATCGTCAACGGCCCCGGCGAATCCAAGCATGCCGATATCGGCATATCGCTGCCCGGCACCGGCGAGACGCCGACGGCGCCGGTCTTCATCGACGGCAAGAAGGCGGCGACGCTGCGCGGCCCCTCGATCGCGCAGGATTTCGAGAAGATGGTCGCCGACTATATCGAGCAGCGCTACGGACACGGCAAAGCAGCGGCCGAGTAGGCCGATGCAGCGCTTCCTCACGGTGATCCTGGCCTTGCTTTGCAGCTTGGGCTGGGTGGCGGCCGCATCCGCCGACCCGCCGCAGTCGAAATCGGCTGCCAAACGGCTGATCAACCGCGTCTGCGATCTGATCGAAACCCAGGCCCAACAGAATGGCCTGCCCAAGGATTTCTTCGCCAGGCTGATCTGGAAGGAAAGCCGCTTCGATCCGAACGCGGTGAGCCCGGTCGGCGCCGAAGGCATCGCACAATTCATGCCCGGCACCGCCAAGATGCGAGGCCTGGCCAATTCCTTCGATATCGAGCAGGCGATCCCCGCCTCGGCGAAATATCTCGCCGAGATGAAGGCAGGCTACGGCAATCTCGGCCTCGCGGCGGCGGCCTATAATGCCGGCGAGAACCGCGTATCGCGCTGGCTCGCCTCCGGCGGCTTCCTGCCGATGGAGACGGAAAGCTATGTCTTCGACATCATGGGCGAGCCCGTCGACAAGTTTTCCGATAAATCCTATGCCGGCACCGTCCAGCCGCTCGACCCCAAAATGAGCTTCGCGGTCGCCTGCCGCCGGCTGCCGGTGATCATGTCGCGGACCGTCGCCATGGCCTCGATCAACGTCAAGCCGTGGGGCGTGCAGGTGGCCGGCAATTTCCGCCGCTCGGCGGCGATCGGCCAATGGCTAAGGGTCAAAAGCCGGTTCCCGGCGCTGCTCGCCAGCCATGACCCGGTGGTGAGCCGGGTGCGCACGCCGATCGGCCGGCGTGGCATCTATGCGGTCAGGATCGGCGCCGACTCGCGGGCCGAGGCCAACGGCATCTGCAACAGGCTGCAAAGTGTCGGCGGCGCATGCGTGGTGATGCGCAACCGATAACTCGCGTCGCAAGGATATTGGAGGCACTGGCAGTGCAACGGGGCGCGAAGGAACTCTGCGTTTGATCGTTGCCAGTAAGTCTTATGCGATGGAGGCAATTACCGTCTTCGCCGCCACCGTCTCGCTGAGCCAGGTGCCGATCTTGGCGCCGAGGCGGTCGGGCGAGACCGGCTTGGGCAGATAGTCGTCCATGCCGGCTTCGATGCATTTTTCGCGGTCGCCCTTCAGCGCATGCGCGGTGACGCCGATGATCGGCGTGTGATCGCCGCTCCGTTCTTCGATGGCGCGGATGGCGCGGGTCGCCTCATAGCCGTTCATCTCCGGCATGGAGACGTCCATCAGCACCAGGCGGGGGCGCAGCGAGCGATACATCTCGACCGCCGTTCGGCCATTGCCGGCGATGCGGTAGCTGAGGCCGAAGCCGTTGAGGATCTGGCCGAAGACCAGCTGGTTCACCTCATTGTCCTCGGCGATCAGGATGTCGATCGGACCGCTCGGCGCGGCGGTCGATTCCGGCGCCGCCGGCACGGGCACCGCCGGGCCGCGGATGACGGTGAAGGCCGGCGGCGCCTGCGCCGCGGCCGGCTCGCGCACGAAATGCGCTTTGGCGCCCTGGGTGCGCGCCTTCTGGATGGCGGAGATCACGGTGCCCAGCAGGACCGCCGAACGCGCCGGCTTGGTGAGATGCGCGGCGATGCCGAAATCGATGACCATCCTGCCGAAATCGACCTGGTCGACCGAGGTGAGCAGCACGACGGGGATTGAGGAAAGCCGGCTGTCGGCGGCGATGGCTTTCGCGACATCCGCGCCGTTCATCCCGGGCATCTGATAGTCGAGGATGATGCAGTCGACTGAGGCGCCGAGCTGGCAGGCGCGGTCGAGGAAGGCGAGGCCGACGGCACCGCTTTCGGCCGCCGCGCAGTCGAAGCTCCAGCTTCTGAGCTGCTCCAGCAGGATCTCGCGGTTGACCGGGTTGTCGTCGATGACCAGCACCCGGGCGCCGGTGACGTCGACCGGCACCAGTTCGTCGCGCGACTGCTGGCTGTGCGCCGGCAGCGGCACGGCGAACCAGAACACGGAGCCGCGGCCGATCTCGCTTTCGACGCCGATCTTGCCGCCCATCAGGTCGACGAGACGGGCGGATATGGCGAGGCCAAGCCCGGTGCCTTCGTGGCGGCGGGTCGAGGAGCCGTCGACCTGGGCGAATTTCTCGAACACGCTTTGCAGTTTTTCGGCCGGGATGCCGATGCCGGTGTCCTCGACGCGGACCTTGAGCTGGACCACGCCATCGACGACATCGCCGCCGACATCGACCAGGACATGACCCTTTTCGGTGAATTTCACGGCATTGCCGAGCAGGTTGGTGACGATCTGGCGGAAGCGCCCGGCATCGCCGACGACGAAGGCCGGCAGGCGCGGGTCGACGCGCACGATGAGCTCGAGGTTCTTTTCGGCGACGCGCGCCGATACCAGCGTCGCCACGTCCTCGACCGCTTCGGCGAGGCGGAAGGGAGCGAGATCGAGCGTCAGCTGGCCGGCATTGATCTTCGAGAAATCGAGGATGTCGTTGATGATGGTGAGTAGCGCGTTGCCGGATTTGACGATGACGTCGGTAAAGGTCTTCTGGCGCGGCGTCAGATCCGTCTTGGCAAGCAGCTCGGCCATGCCGAGCACGCCGTTCATCGGCGTGCGGATCTCATGGCTCATATTGGCGAGGAATTCCGACTTGGCGCGGTCGGCGGCCTCGGCCTTGAACAAGGACGCGGCGGTCTCGGCGAAGGCGCGGCGGATAGCGTTCTCCATCGGCCGGAAAATCAGAACCGCCGCGATGGCGAGCACGGCGAACAAAAGTCCGCTCGCCCACAGGAGCAGCCGGTCGCTGGAGGCATCGGCGAGGCGACGCTCCTCGTCCAGCGCGGTGCGTACCTTCACCAGCATAGGCTGGGCGAAAAGGTCGTTCTGGTTGCGGATTTCGCGGTAGCTCCACTCGTCAACTTTCTGGGCGACCGCCATCAGGTTGAAGTTGCGCACCATGTCGCGCGCCGACCAGAACAGGTCGCCGTTGACCGAAGACGTATCGAGCGCGTTCAGGGTGCCCTTCGACAGGCGCGGCCTGATCGCGGCAAGCTGGGCGTTCAGGATGCCGATCTCGGTCATCAGGCGTTCGGAATGGCCGCGCGCGGCGGCGGTCAACGCATCGCGCGTCTCGCTGCGCCAGGCGGTGCCGGTCGTCTCGGCGAAATTGGTGGCGTTGCGCAGGTCGCGGGCGAAGATGACGAAATTGCCGCTGAGGGCATCGACCTCGTGACGGTACGAATTCACACGGTTGAGCGCGAACATGATGGCGGCCGAGGCCAGCGCGAAGACAAGCAGTCCCGAAATGTAGCGGATCCGGATCGACCGGAGAAAGGAAGAATATTCCGGCATGCGCAACCCCAACACATACGCACAATTTTAATGGCCGGGATTACGCTTGATTTACATTAAGATTTCGTTGGTGTGGCAGGGTGGCGGACCCTTGCAGCTTCTCGAAACAAAGGCGACGATCGCTTTCGCGACAGGCTAGGTCAGGCGCATTGCTAATCCGGGCAGTGCTTTGCAGCCGAACGGCGGATCGTCAATCCAGCGTATCGGAGAGGATCCGGTTTCCTTTGCGCAGTGTGATCCGCCGTTGAGGATGCTCGTCTCTCGCAGCTTGAAAAATGGCGCGGGCAAGCTGGGCTGTAACGGCGCGTGCAAGAACCCGTTCGATGATCTCATGGCTTTCGGCGTGCCAGAGTTCGACACGATAGGGCAGCGCTTCTGCCGAACGGGAAGAGTTGGCGCTCCGTGTCATAGACAGGCCTCTGCCTAATTCGTCGGACCGTTCCATCTCGAAACGAAATTGTTCTTGTGTCGCAAAGTGACGTAGCGGTCCGGATGCTCACGCGTCGCTGCGTAGTAAGCGGCGTAGCCGATGCTGGCATTGGCCGTGACAGCAAGAACTTGTTCGACCCCGCTCTTGGCGGCGTTCCACAACTCGACCCTATACGGGAGTTCGTCATGCTCGGCAGATCCGAGTTCATGGGGGACGGGATTCTCGTCTTCGTCTCCAGGCTCGTTTTCCGGAGCAAAGCTGTACAAATAGCCCGAGTTTCTCAGATTGGATGCGAATGCAGATGAATATGTCGCCATTGGTCCAAGCTTGTTGCTATGCCGGATAGGCGCGCCTATGCTGCTGGACGACCCTGCTTAATGCGAGCGTAGAACGCGGGTTGGACAATGCCATTGATCACAACCGACGCGCAACATCTTTCCGACAGCCATCGCCTCGAATTCTTCATCGACGCTGTTGCCGATTATGCGATCTATACGCTTGATGCGGAGGGCTTCATCACCAGCTGGAATGCCGGCGCCGAGAAAATAAAGGGCTATGCGGCCCCGGAGATCCTCGGGCAGCATTTTTCCCGGTTCTTCACGGCCGAAGATCAGGCGAACGCCGTTCCTGACAAGATGCTTGCCGCGGCAAAGGAGGAGGGAAGGTACGAGGCCGAGGGCTGGCGGGTGCGCAAGGACGGGACCAGATTCTGGTCGAGTAGCGTTGTTCAACGGGTCGTGGACCGGAACGCCGTTCTCCTGGGCTACGCGAAGATCACGCGAGACATCACCGAGCGGGTGGCCGCGCATCAGTCGCTGCTGCAGAGCGAGCGGCGCTTCCGCATCCTAGTCGACGGCGTGACCGACTATGCCATCTACATGCTTGATCCAAGCGGCACGATCACCAATTGGAACGTTGGCGCCGAGCGGCTGAAAGGCTACACCGCCGAGGAAATCGTGGGGCAGCATTTCTCCAAATTCTATACCCGTGAAGAACGCGCAAAAGGCACGCCGCTCCGCGTCCTCGAAGCAGCCATGCAGAACGGGCGGTATGAAGGCGAGGGCTGGCGCGTACGCAAGGATGGCAGCCATTTCTGGGCGTCGGTTGTCGTTACCCCGATTCATAACGACGCAGGCCAGCTCGAAGGATTCGCCAAGGTTACGCGCGACATCACCGAACGCCGTGCGGCGCACGAAGCTTTGCGTCAAAGCGAGCGCCAGTTCCGCCTCCTGGTGAGCGGCGTGACCGATTACGCGCTTTTCATGCTGGATCCCAACGGGCTGGTGACCAGCTGGAACGCCGGTGCGGAGCGCATCAAGGGTTATACGGCCGAAGAAATCATCGGTCAGCACTTCTCCCGTTTTTACACGGAGCATGATCGCGCCGCCGGTTTACCTGGCCGCGCGCTCTATACGGCAACGCGCGACGGACGCTTCGAAACCGAGGGCCATCGCGTCCGCAAGGACGGGACGCTGTTCTGGGCGAATGTCGTGATCGATCCGATCCGCGACGAGCGAGGAGAGCTGATCGGTTTCGCCAAGATCACGCGCGACATCACTGGTCGGCGCGATGCGGAAGTCGCACTCCGGCAGGCGCAAGCGCAACGCGCTCATGCCCAGAAAATGGATGCGCTCGGTCAATTGACCGGCAGCATCGTGCATGATTTCAACAACCTGCTCACGGTGGTCGACAGCTACGTCCGCAAGGTGAAGAACGCCGGCGTCGATCCCGAAATGAAGCAGGCGACCGAATCCGTGGAGCTTGCGCTCCAGCGCGGCGCCGGATTGACGCGTCAGCTGCTGGCCTTCTCGCGCAAGCATGCTGCCCGCGCCGAGGTCGTATCACTGGCAGAGCGGGTGGAAGCCGTTCGTGGAATGATAGCGGGCTCCATGCGCAAGTCGGTGAAGCTGGTTGCCGCTGTCGGACCCGAAACCTGGCCAGTGAAGGTCGACCCTGGCGAACTGGAGCTTGGTCTCGTCAACATTGCCTTCAATGCGCGGGACGCCATGCCTGACGGTGGCCTGGTAACGATCACGGCGGAGAACATGCTGCTATCCGGCGGCGACAACGCAGCCGGCCTGCAAGGCGAATTCGTCGCATTACGGGTGACCGACACAGGCATCGGAATTGCGCCAGACCTGCTTCCGCAGGTTTTCGAACCGTTCTTCACGACCAAAGGGCCCGAGAAGGGCACAGGCCTCGGCCTCGCACAGGTCTACGGTTTCGCGCAGCAGTCCGGCGGCGCGGTCACGATCGACAGCGAAGTTGGCAAGGGCACGATCGTGACGATCTATTTGCCGCGGGTCGATATGGCGGCCGCCGCACCGGGCGCGGAGCCAATACAGCCGGCCAGCGCGAATGTGGTGCCATTGAGGACAAAGGGACGTTTTGCCGGGGATCAAGGCTGATCGGCCGGGCTGCTGCGCTGGACGTCGCCGGAGATGCTACGAGGCGGCGACAAGAGAGCGGTATTGGGCGGCCACCACCGCAATGATCGCCAGGTGAAGCAGGATCGCGAGCGCTGCACCGACCAATTGCGGGGCAAGACCTTCCGTCCAGCCGATGATCCAGATCGTTGCGACGCCCAGCGGCAAAAACAAAACGACGCTGGTGACGAGGCCGGGATTGTATTTGCCGAGCCGCGCCGATGTGACGAGATGCGCGAGCGCGTTCACGACCACGACATAGGGGGCAACCAGGCCCCAAGCGGGTCCCCATAGGAATGCCGCATAAAGAGCCAAGAGGTTGATGCCCCAGACAAACGGCAGGTTGATGACGAGAACCGAGGCGACGGTAAGAGCGTCACGGCCGCCGAAGACATGCGCGTTCGCGAATTTGCGGAACCGGTCGCCGGTGTGCTCTTCGACCTGATGGGCCATGTAGACCGGGCTGTGCAGGAAGATCAGGAACACCGGCAGAGGAAGCGATACAACCGGCGCGGCCGCCATAAGCGATGCTGCCATGAACCCTGCACCAATGACCCAATAATCGGCCAGCCAGGCTTGCAGCTTAAGCATTGGTTCCCGGCATCCTCCGGCATTTGTCAGCCGGCGATCTTGCACGAATGGATGCGCATCACCAGACCCATTCGAGCGTATGGACGCCCTGGCGCTCCCTGACGACGCCGGACGTTGACTGCCGCGACCGTCCCTGAGACAGTCAAACAAGATGCGCTCCTCCGAAACTTGGCACGCCATTGGTCAGCCGGCCGTTGCGGCCTCTGGCCAGCCGCCATGTATCGGAGGTGGAAACCAGCACGCGAGGTGGCCGTGAGCGAACCTGCACAGCGAATAGTCGAGACCAACGGCATCCGCCTCAACATCGCGGAGCTCGGAGACGGTCCTCTCGTGCTTTTGTGCCATGGCTTTCCCGAATCCTGGTATTCCTGGCGCCATCAGTTGAGCGCGCTTGCGGCAGCGGGTTTTCGCGCCGTCGCCCCCGACATGCGGGGCTACGGCAAGAGCGATCGGCCGGAAGCGATCGACCAGTACACGCTCTTTCATCTGGTCGGCGACATGGTGGGTCTTCTCGACGACCTCGGAGCCTCCACCTCCGTCATCGTCGGCCACGACTGGGGCGCGGCCGTGGCCTGGCATGCGGCGCTGCTGCGACCGGACCGCTTCCGCGCCGTCATCGGCCTCAGCGTGCCGTTCCGGCCGCGCGCCAAGGCGCGCCCGACAAGCCTCATGCCGCGAACGGCGGATTCCCAATTCTACCAGCTTTATTTCCAACAGCCCGGCGTTGCCGAGGCAGAGCTGGAACGAGACCCGCGGGCCACGGTGCGCACCATGCTCTACGCTGTGTCGGGAGATGCGTCAGACGGCGGCGCAGGAATGGCCATGGTCCCGCACGGCGGAGGTCTTCTGCAAGCCCTCGCGGCGCCTGCGAGCCTGCCGCATTGGCTCAATGAAGGCGACATCGATTTCTACGCCGGCGAGTTTCGGCGCACCGGCTTTGCCGGGGGTCTCAACTGGTACCGCAACATCGACCGGAACTGGGAATTGATGGCGCCCTTTGCAGGCGCGCGGATCAGGGTTCCAGCACTCTACATTGCGGGCGACCGCGACCTGGTGGTCGCCTTCCCCGGCATGGATCAACTGCTGGCCAATCTCAGGAATTTCGTCCCGCAAATCCGCGATACACTCATGCTGCCGGGATGCGGGCATTGGACCCAGCAGGAGCGGCCGGGCGAGGTCAACGCCGCGATGATCGATTTCCTCCGGAGCTTGCCGAACCAGAGCTGATCCAAGGCAAAGCGAGTATCGGCCCCGACACGGAAAGTTGGGCGTGCTGCTCGGCAAGCGACTCGCCCGGTTCAAGTCAGGCATTATCCTTGTCCCGGTAGGCGTCGGGAAGAATGAAGACCTCGTCGGCGCGGCCGTAGCCTCCGTCGGGAACTTCCTCGATCAGCACCATGGTGTAGGGACGCACGCCTTCGCCGAAATAGTCGACGAACATCTGCGTGGTCTTGTGGACGAGGTCCTCCTTCTGCGCCTTTGTGAGGGCGGCCTCAGGCATCTTGAAGTTAGCGAAGGGCATTTCCAGGTTCCTTTCGGGTTGGATATCACAGCTCCGGACGAAGGCGGCCGGCGAGGCGTCATCGGCCGGACCGATCTCCGTTCGTTGTCCTGGAGCGGATATAGACTGCTGCGGATCCCGGATAATCACCCGGCTATCGACAGCAGTATTCGGATGGAGCGAACAATCGGAGCCTTTGTCGGCCTCTACACAGAGCCGGCAGCTCCTTCGTGGCTACGCTTTCCGGAAGCCGGCATCGCGCATTCTCGCCGAGGGCAGAGGATTAGTGCCGGGTCGGCATCGGCCGCCCGCCCGTGCCGCAGTTCAGCTGCTGCGCGTCGCCACGAAGGTCGCCGCTTGCTTGAGCAGTTCGGCCGCTTCGCCATAGGGATCGAGCAGGGCATGCGCCTGCTCGATCAGGCCGTGGAGCTGCTCGCGCGCCCAGCCGGGGCCGTTGAGCGCGGCAAGCGTCGCCTTGCCGGCGGCGGCGTCCTTGTTGGTCGCCTTGCCCATCTGCTTGGCATCGGCGGTGAGGTCGAGGAGGTCGTCGGCGAGCTGGAAGGCAAGGCCGATCGCCGAGCCGAACTCCGCCAGCCTCTCGCGGTCGGCGGGCGCCACGCCGGCAAGGATCGCGCCGGCCTCGCAGGCGAAGCGGATCAGCGCGCCGGTCTTCATCGCCTGCAGGGTGATGATGCCGGCCTCGTCCGGCCGTTTGCGCGCGGCTTCGAGGTCGAGCGTCTGGCCGCCGACCATGCCGCCGGCGCCGGCCGCGCGGGCAAGTGCGAGAATGAGGGTGGCGCGGCGTTCGGCCGACAGCGCGGTCGCTTCGTCGGCGATGATGTCGAAGGCCAAAGTCAAAAGCGCATCGCCGGCGAGGATCGCGGTCGCCTCGTCGAAGGCCTTGTGCACCGTCGGCTGGCCGCGGCGCAGATCATCGTCGTCCATGGAAGGCAGGTCATCATGGATCAGCGAGTAGCAATGCACGCATTCGAGCGCGGCGGCGACACGGAGCGCCGCCTCGCCATCGGCGGAGAAAAGAGCTGCGCTTTCCAGGACCAGAAAAGGGCGCAGCCGCTTGCCGCCATTGAGCACGCCGTGGCGCATCGCCGCCATCAGGCGCTCCGGCCGCGCGATCTCGCCGGCGAGCGGACGCGCGTCGAGGATCCGGCGCAGCTCGGTCTCGACGGCGGCGGCGCGCATGAAAAGCGCGGTTTCGAAGGCGATCTGGTCGTCTTTGCTCATGGCCGGGACCGGTAGCCGACACTCAGACATTGCGCAAGCAGGCGCGCGCCTTTATGCCGATGGGGGCGAGGCACGGGTGGGACGGCGTGACGGAACCGATCGTCGAACATGGAAGCGAAGGGCTGGACATGGCGCGGCCGCGGCGCCTGAACCGCGCCGGTCTGAGGCGTCTCGGCCGGCGCTGCCTGATCGTCGCCATCGTTTTGGCGGCCATCCCGGTCGTGCTCACCTTCCTTTACCTGCCGTCCTTCGTGCATCCGGTCTCGACGCTGATGCTGAAGGACCTCGTGACCTTTTCCGGCTACGACCGGCGCTGGGTGTCGATCGACGACGTAGCGCCGGTGCTGGCGCATTCGGTGATCATGTCGGAGGACGGGCAGTTCTGCTTCCATCGCGGCGTCGACCTCGGCGAATTGCGCGGCGTGGTCGACGATGCGCTGGCCGGCGAGGCGACGCGTGGCGCCTCCACCATCACCATGCAGACAGTGAAGAACCTTTTTCTGTGGTCGCGGCCATTGGGCAGCGTGCGAAAGGTGGTCGAGCTGCCTTTAGCCGTCTATTTCGACGCGGTGATGTCGAAGCGGCGGATCATGGAGATCTACCTCAACATCGCCGAATGGGGGCCGGGCATCTACGGCATCGAGGCCGCCGCCCGGCATCATTTCGGCGTCTCGGCCAAGCAATTGTCGCGAAGGCAGGCGGCGCTGCTCGCCGTCAGCCTGCCCAATCCGATCGCGCGCAATCCGGCGAAGCCCGGGCCGGGATTGCGGCGGCTGGCCTCGCTGATCGAGCGGCGCGCCAGTCGCTCAGGCGCGTATGTCGGTTGCCTGGATTAGGACGAAGCGGCGCCGGCCCAAAAAAATTCGCGGCCAGCGCTGGCCAAAAGGGCGCAAGGCGTGTATAGGCACCCGACTTTCTCAGATTATGGCCTCGATGCGGCCCTTTCGCGAGGGTTGCCGGGGCATTTTGACCATGTAGTGGAGCATATCCATGGCCGTTCCAAAAAGAAAAACCTCTCCGTCGAAGCGCGGCATGCGCCGCTCGGCCGACGCCCTCAAGGCCCCGACCTATGTCGAGGACAAGAATTCCGGCGAAATGCGCCGCCCGCACCACATCGACCTGAAGACCGGCATGTATCGCGGCCGCCAGGTGCTGGAGCCGAAGGAAAGCTGAGAGGCTTCCAAGGGTTTCCGACTTTCGAAAGACCGGCCTCGGGCCGGTCTTTTTGCGTATGGCCCCGGTTGGCGTCGCGAGCTGCAGAAAAGCCAGGGCAACCGGCTGACATCGTTATTTCATTAGGTCTTAGAGCGTGTTCGAGGTTGCCGGCGAAAAGCCTTGACGGCGCGCCTGCCGCGGATTTTACAAAAGGGTGCCCATTGGAGTCACCCAGATGTTCGGTGCCGTCCCGCTGCTGATCGTGCCCTTCGTCCTCTACAATCTCGGCCTGCTCGGATTGTTCGGCGGCGGCGACGAGCCGTGGATGATCGAGATGTTCTCCTTCCGCATGATGTCGGGCGGCGTCTTTTCGATGACGCTCGGCGACCTGATGGTGCTGATCGGGCTGATCTTCCTGTTCATCGAGATCTCGAAATCGGTGCGCACGACCAATGCCTCGATCCTCGACCACCTGCTCTCGACACTGGTCTTCATCGCCTTCCTGGTCGAATTCCTGCTGGTGAAGGGCGCTGCGCATTCCGTCTTCTTCACGCTGATGATCATCGCGCTGTTCGACGTGCTGGCCGGCTTTTCGGTGTCGATGCGGTCGGCCAGTCGCGACATCAACTTAAACTGACGGCATCTCAGCCTTTCGCGCGACCACTTCGTCGTAGGCAGCGCGCAATTGCTGGCGCACCGTCGGCGTACCCGGCGGCGTCTTCGACGGCGCGCCGAGATGCTCATGGCGCAACTCGTCCATGAATTGCTCCCATAGCGGCGGACCGCCCTTTTCGAGCAGCTCGGCGCGGATCGACAATTCTTCCGTGACCGGCAGCCAGACGCGCCCCCAGGCGCCGAGCTGCGCCATGATCGGGACGAGCGTGATCGCCATCTCGGTCAGGCTGTAGATCGCTTTCTGCTTGTGGCTGGGATCGTCGGCCTTGGTCAGCAGGCCGAGCTCCATCAGCCGCTTCAACCGGTCGGCCAGGATGTTGGAGGCGATGCCTTCCAGCGAGCCGTTGAGCAACTCGCGGAAATGGCGCCTGCCGCCGAAGATCATGTCGCGCAGGATGATCAGGCTCCAGCGATCGCCGAACACCTCGAGCGACAGATTGATCGGGCAGCCGGACCGGCGGTCGATGCTCATAGCACTCTCCAGAAAAACCAGTTGCATTATGATATCGGTTTTATTATCGTGCAACTGATTGCAAAATGCAATCGGATTGGAGGAGCGGATGACCCCCGAAACACAGCGCCCCACCATCGTTTCGCAAAGCTTCGGCAGTCCGAAAGATCCGCCGATCCTTCTGATCATGGGCGCCATGGCGTCGATACTGTGGTGGCCGGAAGCCTTCTGCCGGCAGCTTGCCGGGCGCGGCCGCTTCGTCATCCGCTACGACAATCGCGACACCGGCCTGTCGACCAAATATCCGCCGGGCGCGCCGCCCTACACATTCGAGGACATGGTGGACGACGCCCTCCGCGTGCTCGACGACCATGGCGTCGGCAAGGCGCATGTCGCCGGCATGTCGATGGGCGGCATGCTCGCGCAGAGCATGGCGCTGAAATATCCCGAACGCGTCAGCGCGCTCACCGTGATCTCCTGTTCGCCGCTCGGCTTCGATACGTCCGGCCTGCCGGGAACGACCGAGGCCTATAGGGAACATTCGGCGGAAGGCGCCAATGTCGACTGGTCGAAGCGGTCGCAGGTGCTCGACTTCATGGTCAAGGACGCCCGCGCGATCGCGAGCACGCTGCATCCGTTCGACGAGAAGCGGACGCGCAAGATGATCGAGGAGGATTACGACCGGTCCGGCGGTCTCGCAAGCGCGACCAACCATTTCCTGCTCAAGGGCGGCGGCCCGCAGCGCACGGCGCGGGATCTGCGCGCACCGCTGCTCGTCATCCACGGCAGCGCCGATCCGTTGTTCCCGATCGAACACGGTGAGGCGCTCGCCAAGGCTGTTCCCGGCGCAAGGCTGGTCAAGATCGAAGGCGGTGGCCACGAACTGCACCGCAATGACTGGCCGCAGACCATCGAAGCCATCGCCGAACACGGCTAACCGATAGGAAGCTGCCTTGACTCAAGCCGTTCGCAGCAATAGTGAAGTGAGTGCTTAAGTATCGAAAGAGAGCGAGAATGTCCCTGACATTGCATTTCCACCCGCTGGCCTCGTTCTGTTGGAAGCCGCTGATCGCGTTCTACGAGAACGACACGCCTTTCGAGCCGGTCATCGTCGATCTCGGCGACGAAGCTTCCCGCGCGGCTTTCCTGAAGGTGTCGCCGACCGGCAAGATGCCGGCGCTGCGTGACGACGCGCGGGATCGCACGGTGCTGGAATCGACCATCGTCGTCGAATATCTCGCCGCGCATTACCCCGGGCCGGTGGCGCTCGTTCCGGCCGATATCGATCTTGCCCTGCAAGTCCGGCAGGCCGACCGCTTCTACGATTTCTACGTGCAGCATCCAATGCAGAAGATCGTCGGCGACCGCCTGCGGCCAAAGGACCAGACCGATCCGTTCGGGGTCGAGGAGGCTCGTACGCTACTGCGCAATTCCTACGCCATTGTCGAAGAGGAGATGCAGGACAGGACCTGGGCCGTGGGCGAAGGCTTCACCATGGCCGACTGCGCCGCCTCGCCGGCACTGTTCTATGCCAACAAGGTCGAGCCGTTCGGGGACAAGTTTCCGGCGATCAAAGCCTATCACGACCGGCTGCTCGCGCGCCCGTCCTTCGCCCGAGTGATCGAGGAAGCGGGACCTTACTTCAAGTTCTTTCCGTATAATAACGGCTAGCCGGCGATGCTGCACGATCCGGCCCAGCTCGACCTCATGTTCCAGGCGCTTGCCGATCCGGCGCGGCGCCAGATGGTAGACCGCCTGTCGCGCGGGCCGGCATCGGTCAGCCAACTGGCCGAACCGCTGGCGATGTCATTGTCGGCCGTCGTCCAGCATCTCAACGTGCTCGAGGCAAGCGGCTTGGTCAGGACCGAAAAGCTTGGCCGGGTGCGGACCTGCCAAATCGAGCCGCAGGGGCTTCGGGCCGCCGAGCACTGGATCAATGAGCGGCGGCTCGCCTGGGAGCGCCGGCTCGACCGGCTCGGCGATTTTCTCGCTGAAGCCAAGGATGAAAGCTGAAGGAAGCCGTCATGACTGAACGATCCGTCGTCCATTCCACCTTCGTCATCGAGCGCGTCTATCCGGCAGCGCCCGAGAAGGTCTACTTCGCGCTGAGCGATCCGGCGGCGAAGAAACGCTGGTTCTTCGATCCCGACAACCCGATGCCCAGCCGGCATGAAATGGACTTCCGTGTCGGCGGCAAGGAGGTGAATGCCGGCTGTCCCAGCGATGGGCAGATGCATTTCTACAACGCGGTCTATCAGGACATCGTGCCCAACCGGCGCATCGTCTACAGCTACGAGCTCTTGTTCGGTGAGACCCGGGTTTCGGTGTCGCTCGCGACGATCGAGCTCATCGCCGAAGGCAAGGGAACGCGGCTGATCCTGACGGAGCAGGGCGCCTTCTTCGACGGCATCGACTCACCGGCCACCCGCGAGCACGGCACCGGCGAGTTGCTCGACGCGCTCGGGACGGCACTGGCGGCGAGTTGAGCCTCCAGCCGGCGGACTATTCGCCCGGCGCTGTTTCCCAGAACTGGTCGAGCCAGATGTTAAGTCTCAGGAAGCCGGCGCTACTGACAGTATAGACACGCCTGGTGCCTTCGGCCTTGGCGTTGACCAAGCCGGCATCGAGCAGAACTTTCAGATGCTGGGAAACCGCCGGGCGTGAGACGGGCAGCCCGGCCGCCAATTCGTTCACCGTCTTCGGGCCGCGCCGGAGTTCTTCCAAGAGATAGCGCCGATTGGGATCGGCTATCGCCACGAAGGCGTCAGAAAACATCATGCCTCTATTTGTGAGGCAAAGTCTTGCGAATCTCAACTATTGGTTTCAACCTTTCTTCGCGGATCGAGCCGCGTCGCCTCGGGCGTGACCGCGCGGTCCGCGGGCTGCGTCTTGAAGGCATCGCGGTTTTCGATGGGCACCGGCGCGCGTGCGCGGATACGCAGCAGCGTGTAGCCGGCGAGGCCGAGATGGGCGAGCGCGGTTGCCAGGAAAAGCCCTTCCGGGCGCACCGAACCCATCAAGGCCGCGGCCAAAAGCGGGCCGATCATCGTGCCGAAGCCGTAGAGCAGCAACAGTCCGCCGGAAACCTTGACGAAGTCCTCTGCGCGGGCGTGGTCGTTGGCATGCGCGACGGCGATCGAATAGAGCGTGTAGGCGAAGGCGCCATAGGCGGCGGTCATCACGATGACGAAGACGCCCGAACGCGGCGCGAACAGGAAGATCAGCACCGCGACCAGCGCGGCGCCGAAGGCAGCGCCCGCCAGCACGAAGCGGCGGTCGGTCGTGTCCGACAGGCGCCCGGCCGGAAGCTGCATGGCGGCGCCGGCGATGACCACAAGGCTCATCATCAGTGCGATCTCGGCGGTGGAGATACCGATGCGGGCGCCATAGACGGCGCCGAGCGTGCCCCAGGCGCCGTTGGCGATGCCGATCAGGAGGCAGGCTACCGCCGACACCGGCGAATTGGCATAGAGGCCTTTGATGTCGAGCTTGACGTCCTGCAGGGGCTTCGGATGCGACTGCGTTGAGACGGCCGTCGGGATGAGCGACAGGCAAAACAGGATGCCGGTGATCATGAACAGCGAGGCCGACCGCACGTCGCCGCCGGCGACGATCATCTGACCGCCCATGATCGAGGCATAGGTGACCATCATGTAGAGGCCGAAGACGGTGCCGCGGTTTTCGTTGGTGGCCTTCTCGTTCAGCCAGCTCTCGATCACCATGAAGGCGCCGGCCATGGTGAAGCCGGTGAAGGCGCGCAAAAGGATCCAGAAATATTCGTCGATGATGAGGCCGGTGAGCAGCGCGATAATCGCGCCGGAGGCGGCGAAGGCGCCGAAGGCCCTGACATGGCCGGCACGGCGCACGAGGCGGGGCGCGAAAAAACAGCCGGCGACGAAGCCGCCGGCCCAGGCCGTGCCCATCAGGCCGAGCGAAGCGGTCGAAAAGCCTTCCACCTGGCCGCGCAGCGGCAGGAGCAGTCCATGCAGGCCGGATGCGGCGAGCAGGAACGCCGTGCCGCGCAGCAGCGAGAGGATCGGTCTGTAGGTTGCAAACATGGGCTGATCCGGCTGGAATTTCGGGCGCAGGTCTATTTCAGCGTCTGGCAGTCGCAATCAGGCTTTTCCGGGGCGGACTGGCGCGCCGGCGGAACTATCCTCTGCGAAACAGCGCCTCGGCCGCGGATTTGGTGGCGCCCTTGGCGGCCCGTGCCTCTTCCAGCCGGGCGATCTCGTCGCGCAGCATCGCAATGCGCTCGGACAATTCGTCGACGGAAAGCAGCGAGAGGTCCTGGCCGATCTCGTGGGGGCGCGGCTTCTTCCTGGGTTCGTCGTCGAAGATCGCCATCGTCGCTTCTCCCTTTGCTTGGCCATTTGCCTGATTTGGCAATCAGAATACATAGGGCAGGGGCGCCGATGCAAACGGCCGACAACAGATCGACATAAGGAGACGGCAAGCCATGGCAAGTCAGAAGATTCCGGCAACGATGACAGCCATCGCGATCTCGCAGCCCGGTGGGCCAAGAGTGCTCAAGCCGGAGACGCGCGACGTGCCCGCGCCTGGTCCGGGCGAGGTGGTGATCCGCGTGCATGCGGCCGGCGTCAACCGGCCGGACGTCCAGCAGCGCAAGGGCGCCTATCCGCCGCCGCCCGGCGCTTCGGACTTGCCCGGCCTCGAGGTGGCCGGCGAAGTCGCGGTGCTCGGCGACGAGATATCGCGCTGGCGCCTCGGCGACCGGGTCTGCGCGCTGACGCCGGGCGGCGGCTACGCCGAATATGTCAAGGTCCATGCCGGCAGCGTGCTGCCGATTCCGGCCGGCTTCACCTATTCGGAGGCCGCCGCCGTGCCGGAGAACTATTTCACCGTCTGGCACAATGTGTTCGAGCGCGGCGGCCTGAAGAAGGGCGAGACCCTGCTTGTCCATGGCGGCTCGTCCGGCATCGGCACCACCGCCATCCAACTGGCCTTTGCTTTCGGCGCCACTGTGATCACCACCGCCGGCAGTAAGGAGAAATGCGACGCCTGCCTCAAGCTCGGCGCCGACCGGGCGATCAACTATCGCGAGGAGGATTTCGTCGCCGCGGTGAAGGATGCGACCGGTGGCAAGGGCGTCGACGTCATCCTCGACATGGTCGGCGGCGACTATGTCGCGCGCAACTACGAAGCCGCGGCCGTCGAGGGGCGCATCGTCCAGATCGCCGTGCAGGCCGGTGCTGTCGCAAGCACCAATTTCGCAACGCTCATGGTCAAGCGCCTGACCCACACGGGTTCGACGCTCAGGCCGCGTACCGTCGAGTTCAAGGCGACGATCGCCGCCGCGCTGGAGGCCCAGGTGTGGCCGCTGCTCGGCACGCGCAAGGTGGCACCCGTCATGGACATGATCTTTCCGCTGACCGAAGCCTGGCGGGCGCATGAGCGCATGGAAGAGGGCGAGCATATCGGCAAGATCGTCCTCGACGTTGGTTGAGGGGAGTAGGGGAGTAAGGGGGGTAGGGGGTTGCCCCTCGTTCGCCCTACTGCCCTATTCCCTTACTCCCCTACTCCCTTTCTTTTGGTGCAATGCACAAAACGCATTGCGGCCATGCAAAAGCGTCCGTTCAATTTGTGGGCAGGCGTGCCTATTTACGCGGCATCAAACGATTTGACCAACGACTGGAGCAACCATCATGAACCCGATCCGTGCTTTCCGTAAGTGGCGCATGTACAACGAGACCGTGCGCGAGCTGAACAAGCTCAACGCCCGCCAGCTGAGCGACCTCGGCATCAACCGCGCCGACATCGAGCGCATCGCCCGTCAGGCGGTGTAATCAGACGAAGCCCGACCGCCGAAGGCCGGGTTGGGACTTGCAAGCCAGAGCCGTCGAGACGCTTGCTTCGTTTCCGGTTCCGAACCCGCTGGACCCCGTCCAGCGGGTTTTGTCTTTCCAGGGTCGTGAATCGAGCTCTTCCCAAAAACATTGCGAAAATCGGAGGGAGCGTTTATACAGGCCGCGAATTTCCCATTTTGGTGGCTCTAAAACCACCGCCCGCGCGGGAACGCGGGCGAACGAGAAGGATTTTTGATATGGCCAATACGCTGCTGATGCCCAAGGCGACCGCCGTCTGGCTGGTCGACAACACCGCACTCTCTTTCGAGCAGATCGCGCAGTTCTGCGGTCTGCATCCGCTCGAGGTCAAGGCGATCGCCGACGGCGAGTCTGCGCAGGGCATCAAGGGCATGGACCCGATCATCACCGGGCAGCTGACGCGCGACGAGATCGCGCGCGGCGAGAAAGACGTCAATTACCGGCTGAAGCTGTCGGAGCCGAAGGTGCGGGTGCCGGAATCGAAGCGCAAGGGTCCGCGCTACACGCCGCTGTCGAAGCGCCAGGACCGGCCGAACGCCATCCTGTGGCTGGTGCGCAACCATCCCGAACTCAAGGACGCGCAGATCGCCCGTCTCGTGGGCACCACCAAGTCGACCATCGAGCAGATCCGCGAACGCAAGCACTGGAACTCGGCCAATCTGCAGCCGATGGATCCGGTGACGCTCGGCCTCACCTCGCAGATCGACCTCGACCTCGAAGTCAACCGCGCCTCGCGCGGCCGCGAGCAGCCGCAGCCCGTGGGCGACACGCTGTTGCCTGCCGCGCTCACCGAACGGCTGGTGCCGGCGCCCGAGAAGCCGAAGGACGAGGACCAGGAGCTCGACGCCAACGCCGTCTTCGCCAAGCTTTCGGCGCTCAAGTCGAAGGACAAGGGCGAGGACGACGACCAGGAGTAGGCCTTCCGACGCGCTCAACAAAAAAGCCCGCTTCGAGCGGGCTTTTTTGTTGGACAATGGCTTGGGAGGAAGTCACGTCCGCGCGGCGCGGTCGGGCGCCATGCCGTAGTCCTCTGAGCGCTCGACGGCGCGATAGAAATCGGCGAGCTGCTTGCCGCGCTCCGGCTTGAAGATGCGGCCGGCGATCACGACCGAGGCGATGCGGTCGATGCGGAAGGCACGGAAGTCGTCGCGCATCTCGCACCAGGCGACCAGGGTCCAGACCTTGCCCCAGAACCACAGCCCCAACGGCCTGATGTCGCGGGCGGTGCCGCGTCCGGCTTCGTCCGAATAGTCGATGGTCAGCACCTGGCGCTTCTCAATGGCACGCTCGATCAGGTCGATCGCCTCGCGCGCGGCATCGCTCACCACCCACATCGGCGTGTGGATCTCGGTACGGGCGATGCGGTCCTTCTCCGTATCGGGCAGCACGGCGCCGATCTTGACCAGCGCCTCGTCGGCGGCCCTTGCCATCGCCGCGCCGCCAAAGGCGCGCACCATGCGCGCGCCGGCAACCAGCGCCACGATCTCGTCACGCGTGAACATCAGCGGCGGAAGATCGAAACCCTCCCTCATCATGTAGCCGACGCCCGCTTCGCCGTCGATCGGCACGCCGGTCGACTGCAGGTCGGCTATGTCGCGGTAAATGGTGCGTTCGGAAACCTCGAGCCACGTGCCGAGCTTCTGCGCGGTGACCAGCCGGCCACCCCGCAAATGCTGCACGATCTGGAAAAGCCTGTCGGCGCGGCGCATCGATCTCTCCCCCGGGATTTATGGCTTCAGCCCTTCGCGCTTGCGCTGCGCGGCAACGAATTTCGTCCCGAAAGACAGTCTGCCCGTGGTCGGCGTCTTTGCACCCAGCACACGCCAGAACGGCGCGACGTCGCTCAGCGCCATGCCGCGCTCGAGATCCTCGTGGGCGGCCTCGGCAACGGTGCGAAGATGATAGCCGATCGTCACCGGGCATCTCACTTCGGCGCCGTGCTCGATGGCCAGAGCGGTGCGCAGCGCACGAACGTCCATCTCCACTCCTTCGGGAATCGAGCGGATGAAGTCGTCGACCTGGCGCGCGGTCGGCACCAGCATCGACTGGCCTTCAACGACATCGCCGACCGTGCGCGGCGACGTCTTGATGCCGTTGATGCCCGGCGTGTTCAGCCTGTCATTCCAGCTCTTCACCATGCGCGGATCACTCCGGATCGTCGGCTCGTGTTCATCACTGTCAGGATCAAGCCGTTCCAATTACCGCAGCCCTCCTGACAACATCCTGTCAGGAGGCTGCGGCGAAATCATCGGCAAGGCTTCTTCCCTGAACTCAACATCACTGGCCGCATTACATCTGGGCGCGACAGCGCCACAATCCAAGTTGCGGCGACAAATTTCAGTTTTCGCGCACGCGGCCCTGGTAAAGGTCCGGCCAGCCGATGTCCTTGCGGATGTCCGCCGGCAACGTGTTCAGGAAACGCTGGGTGCGGATCTCGTTGCGCACGGTGCGGATCCTGCCGACATAGTGCTGCACGCTGCGCAGAATGGTAAAACCGTTCATGACCTCACTCCTCTCTTTTTGATGGGAAGAGTATCGCACACCCCTCCTGACAGCAGTCTGTCAGGAGCTTGGCAGGGTGACCAAGAAAGCGGTGCGGCGCCTCTCGCAGGGTCGCGATGAGCCCGATTTCTGTCAGGAATGCCTGGCCCCGAAGATGCCTTAAGAACAGCTTTGACAGGCGCCATCGATGTTGCTCAAAGGCGGCATGACGAAACTGCTCGCCCTTGTCATCATCGGCATCATGCTGATCCAGGTCATCAAGCCGCTCGGATGGCCAGGGCTGAAGCGGCGCGGCGATTTCTGGAAGCTGGCGCTGCTTGCGATGGCGGCGATATCGCTTGCCGCTGTGCTTGGGCATTGGACTTAAGCTCGGCCGACTCGGCCAGGTTGCTCAATTGCCAGGCACGAAATCCACCAGATGCTCCGCCCAGCCGCGGCAACCCGCTTCCGAGGCGTGGAAGCCATCGCACCCGAAGCCCGCCTCGGGATTTGGTGATCGGCAGCGCGCGGCGGCAATGGCGCCGCGTTCGTTGCAGAGCCGCACGCCCATCCGGTTCATTTCCGTGGCGCGGATCTCGAGGAGGGCGCCGAGCAACGGCGGCATTGCCGGCGCGGGTGAATTCCAGCACCGGCGACCACACCACGCGCGCTTCCGGCCATTTGGCACGCAGCGCGTAGAGCAGGCCGCCGGTGAACGATGCCGTTCACGCGCAGCAGTCCGGCCGCTCCTCGGCCTTGTCCTGATACTCGTCGTGCAGGCGCACCCAGTCCATCAGGCCATGATAGGGGCCCGTCTCGTTGCGGCCCTTCGGCGTCATGTCGAGATAGTGATAGGCGCCGATCAGCGCGTCGCCGCCGCGGGCGCGCGACACGAAGGTCAGGAAGATGTCGCCGCACTCGTCGCGATAGAAGATGCTGGTGCCGGGCAGGTCCTTCGACCGCAGCGGGCGCTTCTCGAAATTATAGGTGGTTTCGCCCGCCGCGATCTGCTTGTCGGTGAAGGAGACCTGAAGGTCGAAATTGAAATCGGAGGCGTAGGACGACATCCAGTCGAACTTCCACCCCATGCGCTGCTTGTACGGCAGGATCTCGGCCAGCGGCGCGCGCGAGACGACGACCAGCGACACGTCATGATGCTTCAGGTGCTGGTTGGCGCCGTCGATGTGGTCGGCAAGGAACGAGCAGCCCTCGCAGCGGTGGTCGGAGCCCGGCGTCATCATGAAATGATAAACGATGAGCTGGCTCTTGCCCGCGAATAGCTCGGCGAGATGTTTCGGCCCCGTTTCGCTCTCGAAGACATAATCCTTGCGCAGCTTGAACCAGGGCAGTTGCCGCCTCTCGGCGGCAACAAGGTCGCGGAAGCGTGTCAGCTCCTTCTCGCGCTCGAGGTGCCTTCGGTGCGCCTCGAACCAGTCATCGCGCGAAACCACGGCATTGCGTTGCATGACCATCTCCTGTCCTCTCCTGCCAAGGACGTTCGACATCGGCTCAACCCGACACAGCCGCCGCTGTTTCGCTGCATCAGGTAGGAATGCGGCGTATAAAAAACAAAACCCGGGCCAGCGGCCCGGGTTTTCGCTGTGGAGTGGAAGGGCTGGCTTCAGGCGGCCTTTTCCAGCGCCGGCTGCCATTTCCCTAGCGCCGCCAGATGGTTCATATGGGCGCGGTGGGTGAACGCGGCCTGGCCGGCGGCGACGTTCGAGGCCTTGCCGCTCCACGCCTTCTGTGGTGCGGCCTGCAGCGCCCGGCCATAGGAGAAGGTGAGCTTCCAGGGGTGCGGGCCGATGGCGTTGATGGCATTGAGGTTGGCGGTCGCCTCTTCGTCTTCCTGGCCGCCGGAGAGGAAGGCAATGCCCGGCACCGCCGCCGGCACCACTTCGCGGAACAGCTTTATCGTCTTTTCGGCGATTTCCTCGGGGCTGTCAGTCTTGCCTGACTTCTTGCCCGAGATGACCATGTTCGGCTTCAGGATCGAGCCTTCCAAGACGACGCGCGCGGCGTAGAGCTCATCATAGAGCTTGACCAGCGTCGCCCTGGAGACGTCGTAGCAGGTGTCGATCGAGTGAGCGCCGTCCATCAGCACTTCCGGCTCGACGATCGGCACGATGCCGGCTTCCTGGCAAAGTGCTGCATAGCGGGCCAGCGCATGGGTGTTGGAGGCGATCGAGGTGGCGGACGGCACGCCCTTGGCTGTGTCGATGTCGATCACCGCGCGCCATTTGGCGAAGCGGGCGCCGAGCTTGTAATAGTCGGCAAGCCGCTCGCGCAGCCCGTCCAGGCCCTCGGTGATGGTATCGCCGGGAAAGCCGGCCAGAGGCTTGGCGCCGAGATCGACCTTGATGCCGGGAATAGCGCCGGAAGCCTTGATGATGTCGACCAGCGGCGTGCCGTCGGCGGCCTTCTGGCGGATGGTCTCGTCATAGAGGATGACGCCGGAGATGTATTTGGTCATCGCCTCCTTGGACCGGAACATCATCTCGCGATAGTCGCGCCGGTTGTCGGCGGTCGATTCCACGCCGATGACGTCAAAACGCTTCTTGATGGTGCCGGAGCTCTCATCGGCGGCCAAAAGGCCCTTGCCACCGCTCACCATCGCGGTGGCGATATCTTCGAGACGTTCGCTCATGGGTGCTCTCCTACGCTGCGTTTGTTCCGCGCTAGCAGAACACTACCGCCAAAGGAATGACCCCGGAAAGCTAGAATCGATTGAAAGCCGCGCGGGCCTTGCCTCGTCTCGGACTGTTTACCGCTTCAGCACCTCGACGCCGGGCAGCGGCTTGCCTTCCATCCATTCCAGGAAGGCGCCGCCGGCAGTCGAGACATAGGTGAAGTCGTCGGCGACACCGGCATGGTTGAGCGCGGCCACCGTGTCGCCGCCGCCGGCGACCGAGACTAGCTTGCCCTGCTTGGTGCGGGCCGCGGCATGCTTTGCCGCCGCGACCGTCGCACGGTCGAAGGGCTCGATCTCGAAGGCGCCGAGCGGACCGTTCCAGACCAGCGTCGCGGCCCGGTCGATCCAGTCGTTGACGCTCTGCACGGTCTTTGCGCCGACGTCGAGGATCATGCCGTCGGCCGGCACGTCCGAGATGGCGACGGTTTCGCTCGCCGCACCCGCCTTGAACTCCCTGGCGACCACGCCGTCGGCGGGCAGGATGATGGCGCAGCCGGCTTGCGCCGCCTCGATCATGATCTGTTTGGCGGTGCCGGCGAGGTCATGCTCGCAGAGCGACTTGCCGACATCGGTGCCGCGCGCGGCCAGGAAGGTGTTCGCCATGCCGCCGCCGATCACCAGCGCGTCGACCTTCTTCACGAGATTCGTCAAAAGGTCGATCTTGGTCGAGACCTTGGCGCCGCCGACGATGGCCACCACCGGCCGGACCGGATTGCCGAGGCCCTTTTCCAGCGCGTCGAGCTCGGCCTGCATGGTGCGGCCGGCATAGGCCGGCAAGTGGCGCGCCAGGCCTTCGGTCGAGGCATGCGCCCGATGCGCGGCCGAAAAGGCGTCGTTGACATAGATGTCGCCATTGGCGGCGAGCTTTTCGGTGAAGGCCGGCTCGTTCTTTTCCTCGGCTTTGTGGAAGCGGGTGTTCTCGAGCAGCAGCACGTCGCCGTCCTTCATGACGGCGACGGCCTCGGCAGCCTTGTCGCCAATGCAGTCGGCGGCGAAGCCGACCGGACGGCCGAGCACTTCCGCCGTGGCGCGGGCGATCGGCTCCAGCGAGAACTCGTCCGAAGGTCCGTCCTTCGGTCGGCCGAAATGCGCCAGCAGGATAACCTTGGCGCCCTTTTTCGAGAGCTCGGCGATGGTCGGCGCGATGCGCTCGATACGGGTGGCGTCGGTGACCTTGCCGTCGGCGACGGGCACGTTGAGGTCGACGCGCACCAAGACGCGCTTGCCGCTGACGGCACCGATATCGTCGAGTGTCTTGAAGCCGGCCATGATCCGTTCCTTTCGCGAAAACGCGGCGACCTTACCCGGCGCGAACCACGATGCAAGCGCTGCGTTGACGGCGGGGGCGCAAAAATGATGTCGGCGTGAGACATCAGCCTTCGCCGGCTGCCTTCCGCCCGTCCGGTGCCGGCGCCGCACTGTCGCTCGGCACGTCCTCTGCCGGCTGTTGTTGCGCGGGCTTGCGCCAGCTGCGGATCATGGCGGCTATACGATCCGCGATCTCGCCGGCGCTCAGGAAAACCGGCACGCGCGCCACCGGCGCGGTCGGCTCGAAGGACAGGCCGAGCCCGGTGATCCTGCCTTTCTCGTCGACGTCGCGCACGATCAGCTCGATCGGGCCGATCATCACGCGGTCGGCATATTCGGGATGGCCGCCGAGCCGCTCGGTAACGAGCGCGGCGACCGTGAGCTTCTGTTCGGCCTCGGTCAGGCCCGGCGCATAGGCTGCCTCGAGTTCCGCCGCCGGGCGAGCAGGATCGACGGCGAAGGCGCCAAAGAAATCGGCATCCTCCGGATCGACCACGGCGCGGCTGGCGAAAAGCTTGTCGAGCAGGCGCGGATAGCGGTCCGGCACGAAGATGTAGACCTGATCACCGGCCGCCAGCCGGCCCATGTCCTGGAAGCGCATGGAGCGGCCGTCGCGCAGCACCAGCGAGGGCCTTGCCCAGCGGGGAATGCGCTCGCCGCGCGCCACCGGGCTGCCGGGTGCTACGCGATAGGCAAGCAGCTCATGATGCGCCGAGCCCGGCAGTTCGAGCTCGACCTTGTCGAGCGGCCCGAGACGCGCGGGGACGATAAGGCCCAGGCGCCGCGCCAGCGGCCCGACCGTCCAGCCCTGCACCACCAGCGATACGAGCACGATGATGAAGGCGGCGTTGAAGATCAGCCGGCCATGCTCGAGCCCGCCGAGCAGCGGCGTGATGGCAAGCAGGATCGAAACCGCGCCGCGCAGGCCGACCCAGGAGACGAAGGCGACCTCGGGGCGCGGCAGGCGGAACGGCATCAGGCAGAGCCAGACGGCCAAAGGCCGGGCCACGAAGATCAGGAACAGACCGAGCAGGACCGCCGGCACCAGGATCTCGGGGAATTGCGAGGGCGTTGCGAAAAGGCCGAGGATCAGGAACATGATGATCTGCGCCAGCCACGACATGCCGTCCTGGAAGCGCTTCAGGATGGTGACGGCGCGGATGTCCGAATTGCCGGCGATCAGCCCGGCAAGGTAGACGGCGAGGAAGCCGGAGCCGCCGATGGCGCCGGCCGCCGCGAACACCATCAGCGACAACGTCAGCACGAAGATCGGCAGCAGGCCGTGGTCGAGGTTGAGCCGCTCCACGAGGCGCACGATGCCGAAGCCGCCGAGCACGCCGACAATGGCACCGACCCCCATATTGGCGAGGAAGCCGACCAAAAGGTTGGTGGCCAGCACATTTGCTTCGGGGTCGGCGTGCGCGGCGATGATCTCGACGAGCGTGATGGTGAGGAAGATGGCGATCGGGTCGTTGGTGCCGGATTCCACTTCGAGCGTCGAACGCACGCGCTCGCGCAGATGGATTTCCCCGGCGCGCAGCAGGAAGAACACGGCCGCTGCGTCCGTCGAGGCGACGGCCGCGCCAAGCAGCGAGGATTCGAGCCAGTTTAGGTCGAGCAGATAGTATGCGGCCACGCCGAAAATGCCGGTGGTCAGGATGACGCCGACCGTGGCCAGCGACAGCGCCGGCCCGGCCGCCTGGCGCAGCGCGTTGAGCGGCGTGCCAAAACCGGAATCGAACAGGATGATGGCCAAGGCCAGTGAGCCGGCAAAATAAGCCAGCCGCGCATTGTCGAATTCGATGCCGAGCCCGTCGACGCCGGTAGCAAGGCCGATGCAGAGGAAGAGGAGCAGCAAAGGAGCGCCGAAGCGGAAGGCGATCAGGCTCGAAAACGCGGCGGCGACGATGAGCGCCGTGCCGACCAGCGTCACGAGATAGATCGCATGCTCCATCAGCCAGTGCCCCTCAAGTCCCTCTCATTTGTCGATTTACGGGAGAGTGGGGCGAAGACATGACCAGTGCAAGGCAACAGCATGTTTTTTGGCTCCGCCGGCCAATAAAAAACGCCCGGCCAAGCCGGGCGTTTCAAAACCTGAAGCGAGCCTAAAATCAGGCGATGGTCTTGCCGAAGGCGACGGCGGTGTCGCCCATGCGGTTCGAGAAGCCCCATTCGTTGTCGTACCAGGACAGGACCGAAACGAAGTTGCCGTCCATCACCTTGGTCTGGTCGAGCGCCACAATCGAGGAATGCGGATCATGGTTGAAGTCGATCGACACGTTCGGGTGATGGGTGACCGACAGCACGCCCTTCAGCTTGCCCTTGGAAGCGGCGATGACCGCTTCGTTGATCTCCTGCGCGGTGGTCGAGCGCTTGGCGACGAACTTGAAGTCGACGAGCGAGACGTTCGGGGTTGGCACGCGGATCGAGATGCCGTCGAGCTTGCCCTTGAGATCGGGCAGCACGAGGCCGATCGCCTTGGCGGCGCCCGTCGAGGTCGGGATCTGCGACAGCGCCGCGGCGCGGGCGCGGTAAAGGTCCTTGTGCATGGTGTCCAGCGTCGGCTGGTCGCCGGTATAGGAGTGGATCGTCGTCATCATGCCCTTCTCGATGCCGACGGTCTCGTGCAGCACGGCCGCCAGCGGCGCCAGGCAGTTGGTGGTGCAGGAGGCGTTGGAGATGACGATGTGGTCCTTGGTCAGCTTGTCGTGGTTGATGCCGTAGACGACGGTGAGGTCGGCGCCTTCGGCCGGGGCCGAGACGATGACGCGCTTGGCGCCGGCGGTCAGGTGCGCGGCGGCCTTGTCGCGGGCGGTGAAGATGCCCGTGCATTCGAGCGCGATGTCGACGCCGAGGTCCTTCCACGGCAGCTGGGTCGGATCCTTGATCGCAGTGACCTTGAACTTCTCCTTGCCTATCGAGATCTGGTCGCCGTCGACGGTCACCTCATGCGGGAAGCGGCCATGCACGCTGTCGTAGCGCAGGAGGTGCGCGTTGGTCTCCACCGGGCCGAGGTCGTTGACGGCGACGACCTCGATGTCCTTGCGGCCGGATTCATGGATGGCGCGCAGGATGTTGCGGCCGATCCGGCCAAATCCGTTGATGGCAACTCTGACGGTCATTGTTCTCTCCCTTGGGGGCTGGAAAGCGGATGGGTCCGCAGTTTCATAACGGCGGAAGGCGCAAGAATCCAGCCGCAGAAGGTCGCATCTAAATCGATTAGGTTGGCCCAGCCCGGCGGAGCCGTCGATCGGAGCTGCCAGGCCCGAGCCAATTCCTACTTGCCGTGCAGGCGGGCTTCGACCGCCTTGGCCGCGGCCTCGGCGGTGATGCCGAAATGCGGATAGAGCTGCTCGATCGAGCCGGAGGCGCCAAAACCATGCATCCCGATGAAAATGCCGTCGGTGCCGATCAGGTGATCCCAGCCCTGGCGGATGCCGGCCTCGATCGCGACCTTCACCTTGGCGTTGCCGATGGTCTTCCTGCGGTAATCGTCGCTCTGCCGGTCGAACAGTTCGAAGCAGGGCACCGAGACGACGCGGGTCGGATGGCCGTGCTTTTCCAGCACGTCGCGCGCGCCGAGAGCCACCTCGACTTCTGAGCCGGTGGCGAAGATCGTCACCACGGCCTCGCCGCTGGCGGCGGCAAGCTCGTAGGCGCCCTGGCTGGAAAGGTTCTTCGCCGAATGCTCGGTGCGCACGGTCGGCAGGTTCTGGCGGGTCAGCGCCAGCGTCGAGGGCGTCTTTTCCGATTCCAGCGCGATCTGCCAGCATTCGGCGGTTTCGACCGCGTCGGCCGGACGGAAGACATTGTGGTTCGGAATGGCGCGAAGTGCTGCCAGATGCTCGACCGGCTGGTGGGTCGGGCCGTCCTCGCCGAGACCGATCGAGTCATGCGTCATGACGAAGATCGAGCGGATGCCCATCAGGGAGGCCAGTCGCATCGAGGGACGGGCATAGTCGGAGAAGCACAGGAAGGTGCCGCCATAGGCGATCAGGCCTCCATGCAGCGTGAGACCATTGATGGCCGCCGCCATGCCGTGCTCGCGAATGCCGTAATGGACATAGCGCTGGCCGTAGTCGTCGGGCGTGATGTTCTTGGTCTGGCTGGTCTTGGTGTTGTTGGAGCCAGTGAGGTCGGCCGAGCCGCCGATCGTCTCCGGCACCGCGCCGTTGATGACCTCCAGCGCCATTTCCGACGACTTGCGGGTAGCGACCTTCGGTTTGTCGACCGACAGCTTCTTCTTGTAGTCGGTAATGACGGCGTCGAAATTGGAGGGCAGCTTGCCGGCGAGACGGCGCTCGAACTCGGCCTTGAGCTTCGGCTCGGCCTTGGCCAGGCGGCCTTCCCAGTCGGCGCGGGCCTCAGCGCCCTTTTTGCCCACGGCGCGCCAGGCGTCGAGGATGTCTGCCGGAATTTCGAAAGGCGGCGAGTCCCAGTTGAAGAATTTGCGCGCGCCGGCGATTTCCTCGGCGCCCAGCGGCGAGCCATGCGCCTTGTTGGTGCCGGCCTTGGTCGGGGCGCCGAAGCCGATGGTGGTCTTGCAGGCGATCATTGTCGGCTTGTCGGAATGGCGCGCCGCCTCGATGGCGTAGGCGATCGCTTCCGGATCGGTGCCGTCGATGTGGCTGGCGTTCCAGCCGCTGGCCTGGAAGCGGGCGACCTGGTCGGTGTTGTCGGCAAGCGAGACCGGGCCGTCGATCGAGATGTTGTTGTTGTCCCAGAAGACGATCAGCTTGTTCAGCTTCAGATGCCCGGCCAGCGCGATGGCTTCCTGGGAGACGCCTTCCATCAGGCAGCCGTCGCCCGCCAGCACATAGGTATAGTGGTTGACGAGGTCGTTGCCGAAGGCGGCGTTCATGATGCGCTCGCCGAGCGCGAAGCCGACCGAATTGGCAAGGCCCTGGCCGAGCGGGCCGGTGGTGGTCTCGATGCCGGCGGCATGGCCGTATTCGGGATGGCCGGCGGTCTTGGAGCCGAGCTGGCGGAAATTCTTGATCTGGTCGATCGTCATGTCCTCATAGCCGGTGAGGTAGAGGAGCGAATAGAGCAGCATCGAGCCGTGGCCGGCCGACAGGATGAAGCGGTCCCGGTCGGCCCAATGCGGCGCCTTGGCGTCGAATTTCAGGAAGCGGCTGAACAGAACCGTGGCGATGTCGGCGCAGCCCATGGGCAGGCCGGGGTGACCGGAGTTCGCCTTCTCGACGGCGTCCATGGAAAGGAAACGGATCGCGTTGGCCATCCGATCATGTTGTTCACGCGAGGTCATGCTTCCTCCGGAAGTGGGTTGGAGCCTGGGGAGAACCCTTGGAAAAGGATGCCGCGACACATAGCAGGCGCGGCCTTTTAGTCAACAAATCGGGGCGGATTTTGCCGGGCTTGTGATGAGATCGGGCGCCTTACATTAGCGATAGCGGGGGACAGTCGCGAGAGCTTTGTTGACGCGCCCTTCACCCGGTGCCTAATCTTTCCGAGGTAACGCGTTCTGAACGCGTGCGATTCGGTGATGGGCAGGGCATAGGACGAAGGCCATGACCGGGGAAACGACCCTCAAGGAAGTCATCGCCAGGCTGGGCAAGGCCATGGAAGGGCTGGAAAACGCCGTGGCGGCGAAGCTCGAGCATGAGCGCGATTATTCGGAAGCCGAGGCCGAGGTGCAGCGCATGAACGCCGACCGTTCGCGCCTGGCGCAGGAGCTCGACAATTCCGAAGCGCGCGCCGAGCGTCTGGAAGACGCCAACAAGGAAGTGTCGCGGCGGCTAGTGACTGCCATGGAAACCATCCGCGCGGTTCTGGACAGGTAAGGCAATGGCACAGGTCACGGTTTCCATCGACGGCAAGCAATACCGGATGGCCTGCGACGAGGGCCAGGAAGAGCATCTGATCGACCTTGCCGAGCGCTTCGACCGGTATGTCTCGCATCTGAAGGATTCCTTCGGCGAGATCGGCGACCAGCGGCTTACGGTCATGGCCGGCATCATGGTGATGGACGAGCTCTCGGAGCTCACCAAGCGCGTCAAGGGCATGGAGAGCGAGGTGCTCACCTTGCGCAAGACGCGCGACGAGGCGCTGACCAAGGCCGACAAGAGCGACAGCGTGCTCACGACCGCGCTTGCCGCGCTCGCGCAACGCATGGAAGATCTCACGGCGACGCTGGCGATAAAGAAGGCTTAGGCCGCGTCATCCAATCTTCCCGGCATCCGTCGCGGAAATTCCGCCTGTCTTTTCCAGGAAAAGACGAAATTTTTCCGCTCTCTCGATCATGCCGGCAGACACAACCCTTTTGAACCGGACCGTGCGGCGGTATAGAAGGCTGAGCCACGCCGATGGGATTGGCCCATGCGGGCGGTATGTCACAAGGGTAGGGAACACGTCATGAGCCTTCGTATCAACGATATCGCACCGGATTTCACGGCCGAGACCACGCAAGGGACGATCAATTTCCACCAATGGATTGGTGACGGCTGGGCGGTGCTTTTCAGCCATCCGAAGAACTTCACGCCTGTCTGCACGACCGAGCTGGGCACGATGGCAGGGCTGGAAAGCGAGTTCAAAAAGCGCAATGTCAAGATCATCGGCATCTCGGTTGATCCGGTATCGAGCCACGACAAGTGGCAGGCCGACATCAAGACCGCTACCGGCCAGACGGTGAACTACCCGCTGATCGGCGATAAGGACCTCAAGGTCGCTAAGCTTTACGAGATGCTGCCGGCGGGCGCCGGCGAGAGCTCGGAGGGTCGTACGCCGGCCGACAATGCCACCGTGCGTTCGGTCTATGTCATCGGCCCGGACAAGAAGATCAAGCTGGTGCTGACCTATCCGATGACCACGGGCCGCAACTTCGACGAGATCCTGCGCGTCATCGATTCCATCCAGCTGACGGCCAAGCACCAGGTGGCGACGCCGGCAAACTGGAAGCAAGGCGACGATGTCATCATCACCGCCGCGGTCTCCAACGAGGACGCTGTCAAGCGCTTTGGGGCGTATGAGACGGTGCTGCCGTACCTAAGGAAGACGAAGCAACCGACGGCCTGAGCTTTCCTTCTCCCCGTGTAGTAAGGGGGAGAAAGGGCTGGTCCGCTATTTTCGCCGATCGCAGACGTTGCAAAACAAAAAGGCGGCGCCGAAGCGCCGCCTTTATTCATTGGTGACTTGAGCTTTAAGCCGCCGGCTGCGCTTCGATGGTGCGCAGCGCCTGGGTCTGGCGCTTGGCGGCGGCCTTGACCGCATCCTGCACCTTCTCGAAAGCGCGCACCTCGATCTGGCGCACACGCTCGCGGCTGATGTCGAACTCGGCCGACAGCTCTTCCAGCGTCAGCGGCTCTTCGGCGAGGCGGCGCGCCTCGAAGATGCGCCGCTCGCGGTCGTTGAGGACCGACAGAGCGCCCGACAGCATGGCGCGCCGGTTTTCCAGCTCGTCTTGCTCGATCAGCATCTCTTCCTGGCTTTCGTGGTCGTCGACCAGCCAGTCCTGCCATTCGCCGGACTCGCCTTCGCTTGCCCGGATCGGGGCGTTGAGCGAAGCATCGCCCGACAGGCGGCGGTTCATCGAGATCACCTCGGCCTCGGAAACGTTCAGGCGGGTGGCGATCTCGGCGATCTGGTCGGGCTTCAAGTCGCCTTCATCGAGCGCCTGGATCTTGCCCTTCACCTTGCGCAGGTTGAAGAACAGACGCTTCTGGTTGGCGGTGGTGCCCATCTTGACCAGGCTCCACGAGCGCAGGATATATTCCTGGATCGAGGCCTTGATCCACCACATGGCATAGGTGGCAAGCCGGAAACCACGCTCCGGCTCGAATTTCTTCACGGCCTGCATAAGGCCGACATTGCCTTCCGAGATCACCTCGCCGATCGGCAGACCGTAGCCGCGATAGCCCATGGCGATCTTGGCGACGAGCCGCAAGTGGCTGGTGACGAGCTTGTGGGCAGCCGAAGTGTCCTGATGCTCGGCGTAGCGTTTTGCGAGCATGTACTCTTCCTGCGGCTGAAGCATCGGAAAGCGGCGGATTTCTTCCAGGTAACGGGCGAGACCGCCTTCACCGGAAACAATACTGGGTAATGATTGGGCCATGATAGCGCCCCCTCTCTTGGAGTGAATTGCCCCCGAAACTCGGCGGGCATGCGACGCGGATGCCAAAGGCTCACCCGCGACAACCTGTATATATAGGAACAAAACCAGACAAGACAGGCATTTGTTCAACGCTAAACAGTCTGTCACGCTGAAGTGAACAACGCCAGTCAGGTTTTTTGATGGCTGGTTTGCAGCTTGTTCGTGGCGGGTTCAAAGTTTGCGGAAGCCGCCGACGAGTTCCTCCACGTCTCCCGGTATCGGCGCTTCGAACCTCATCGTTAGATGGGTGGTCGGGTGCCGGAATTCAAGGAGCCAGGCGTGCAGGGCCTGTCGGGGAAAGGCGTTGACCTTGGTTTTCAAGGGTTCCGGCAGCCGGTTGGCCTTGGTGCGGAAGGCCTGCCCGTAATCCGGGTCGCCGACTACCGGGTGGCCGATATGGGCCATGTGGACGCGGATCTGGTGGGTGCGGCCGGTCTCCAGCCGGCATTCGAGGAGGCTGGCGGTGGCGAAAGCCTGCTGTGCCTCGCCGAAACGCTCGACGACGCTGAAATGCGTGACGGCATGGCGGGCATCGTCACGGTTTTCCGGCACCACCGCACGGCGCACGCGATCGGCGGCACGGCCCAAGGCAGCATCGACCGTGCCGGTCGGCCGCTGCGGGATGCCCCACACCAGCGCCAGATAGGCGCGTTCGAGGTCGCCCGTGCGGCCGTGGTCGGCAAAGGCTTCCGACAGGGCCTTGTGGGCGCGGTCAGTCTTGGCCACGACCATGACGCCGCTAGTTTCCTTGTCCAGCCGGTGGACGATGCCCGGCCGCCTGACACCGCCTATGCCGGAGAGGCTGTCGCCGCAATGATGGATCAGCGCATTGACCAGCGTGCCGGTCCAGTTGCCGGCGCCGGGATGGACGACCAGTCCCGCCGGCTTGTTGATGACGATCAGCTCGTCGTCTTCGTAGAGGATGTCGAGGGGGATGTCCTCGCCCTGCGGCTCGGCCAGCTCGGGCGCGGGCACCAGGACTTCGACACGCTCACCGGCCGTGAGCTTGCGCTTGGCCTCCAGCACCGCCTTGCCGGCGATGGAGACCGCGCCTTGGCGGATCAGCGCCTGCACGCGGCTGCGCGAGAGCTCCGGCCCGAGCCTGGCGGCGAGCCACTGGTCGAGGCGCTGGCCGACGGCGTCCGCACCGGCTTCGAGCACGACGGCCTCACCGGTTTCCTCGTCAGCCAATTCGTCCTCTATCAATATCGGGGTCTCTTCGTTATGAGCGCTCATCGAAACCCGTTGCGGATTGTTTAGCCATGGCCCGGCCGATCGCCGAAGAAGATGAGGAAAAGCCGCTCGACCCCGCGGCCGAAAAAGTGCGCCGCAAGCTCGTCCGCTTCATGATCGTCAATCTCGGCCTTCTGTTTCTCGCCCTTATGGTGGTGATCGGCGCGCTTGTCTACAAAGCCCGCAATGCGCCGGCGGCCGGCCCTGCGCCTGCCGGCGATGTCCAGGCCCCGGCCGGCACGCCGCTGTCGGGCGACATCGTGCTCCCCGTCGGCGCCAAGGTGATCAGCCAGTCGCTCTCTGGCAACCGCCTGTCGATCGATGCCGAGCTTACCGACGGCAGCCATTCGATCTTCGTCTACGACATCGCCGAGCGCCGCATCATCGGCCAATTCGCGATTCGCAAATGAGCGGCTTTGCCGAACGCCGCAGCGTCGCGACCGTTGCGCTCGTCGTCGCCGATTACGACGAGGCGGTTCGCTGGTATGTCGAGCGGCTCGGCTTCGTGCTCGCCGAGGATGTCGATCTCGGCGGCGGCAAGCGCTGGGTCACCGTCGCGCCGGCGAGGGGCCAGGGCGCGCGGCTGCTCCTGGCGCAGGCATCCGGCGAAGAGCAGGCAAGCCGCATTGGCAACCAGACCGGCGGCCGGGTCTTCCTGTTCCTCGAGACCGACGATTTTTCCCGCGACCATCAGGCGATGTTCGCCAAGGGCGTCGAGTTCCGCGAGACGCCACGCTTCGAGGCCTATGGCACGGTGGCGGTCTTTTCCGATCTCTACGGCAATCTCTGGGACCTGATCGAGCCGAAACGATAGGGCTGAACAAGTTACTCGTTAAGCACGGGAAGCAGTCGAAACCCCAGTTGCTTTTTCCCCGCCGCCAGCCTATGTAGCCGGTTCTTGAGCGCGCCCATCGTCTAGCGGTCAGGACACCGCCCTCTCACGGCGGGAACAGGGGTTCGATTCCCCTTGGGCGTACCAAGCTTCTTCCCGCTCACGGACCGCTGAGGGCACTGTGCTTCTGGCGCATCGCCGCGGATTGAATTAGCATCTCTTCATGAATGCGCATGCCGCAATCGAACATAGTGCGGAACAAGAAGCGCAGGGGAACCGGGCGGCGGTCGCGCCAAGCGCTAACCCAATGGCGGCTAGGCATCCGAATTCCTGCCGGCCGGCAAAAGCAGGAGGGAGGAGCCAATGCGGAAGCTGCAGTCGCAAGGCGTTCATCACATCACGCTGGTCGGCGCCGGGCGCCAGACCTCGATCGACTTCTGGGAGGGCGTGCTCGGCATGCCTTTCATTTTCGAGCAGCCCAATCTCGACAAGGCGAGCGAAAGCCATCTCTATTTCGATCCGGGCGATGGGCGTCTGATCACCGTCTTCACCGACGAGAGCCGCACCCCGGTCAAGCGGCGGACGCCGACCGATATCGGCTGCGTCCATCACATCGCCTTCTCGGTGTCGCGGGTCACCTTCCTGCAGGCGGTCGCGCGGCTCGACGAGCGCGGCATCAAGCACAGCGGGGTCAAGGACCGCGGCTTCATGGACTCGATCTACTTCGAGGATCCACTGGGACTGTTGATCGAGCTTGCTTCCTACCGCTTCGAACCGCCGGCCGGCTTCACCCATGCCGACGTGCTGATGGAAGCGCACAAGATCCGTGTGGCGCGCGGCGACTACAACATCGCCGAAGTCCATCTCGCGGACGCCATCCAAGCGCTGGTCGAGCGGTCGCGCGAAACGCTGTCGGAAAACAGGGCGGCAAAAAATCCTTATTAACCAGGTCAGAGGGAGGACCGACATGGCAAAGGCTGCAACGAAGAGCGCGAAGAAACCCGCGGCCAAGGCCGCGGCAAAAACCGCCGCGAAGGTGAATACGAAAGCCGCGACCAAGGCGACGGCAAAAGCCGCGCCTAAAGCGACGGCAAAAGCCGCGCCTAAAGCGACGGCAAAGGTCGCTTCTAAAGCCAAGGCGAAGCCGGCCAGGAAGCCTGGCGTGAAGCTCAGCATGCTGAGGCCGAGCGTCAACAACATGACGGTGCGGGTGTTCGCGCGCGCAGCCGGGCTCGATCATGCGGAGACCGATGCCTGGGGCCATACGCGTTCGCCCGAGTTCCTGGCGCGCAATCCAGCGCATCTGACCCCCATGATCGAGGACAAGGGCCTGCCGCGCGGTGTGCTGTGGGAAAGCTGCGCCATCATGCAGTATCTCGCCAACAAGCATGGGCTGGATAAGTTCTATCCGAAGGCACCGGCAAAGCGGGCGATGATCGACAGCGCCATGTTCTACCTGGTCGGCACGCTTTATCCTTACGTCGCCCGCGCGACCTATCCGGCGCTCGGCTTTCCGCAATATGCCGGCGAGGTCGGCCACAGCGACGCGCACCCTGACAAGAAGTCGGAAGCGCAAAAGGCGGCGATGGCCGCGATCGCCGAGCCGCTCGAGGTGTTTCACTCCTTCTTCCGCAACGGCAAACCATTCATTGGCGGCAACAATCCGTCGATCGCCGATATAAGGCTGGCGGCAACGCTCGAATTCCTGGCGGTCATCGACTATGCGCTGCCCAACTGGGCGAAGGAATATATGGCGGCAATGGAGAAGAAGCTCGGCAACGCCTATTCGGAGCCGGCCGGCGACGTGCGCGCCTACATCGCGCATGTGAAATCGCAGGCCAGTGCATAAGCCGCCCTCGCGTTAAGGTTTCGTTTACCTAAGATCTGTCTACTGGTTCCAGTCCTCGCCGCGACCACGGATGTACTGGCGCCATGACGAGGCAAGGGAAAGGTCGGCTGCGTGCCGGCCTTTTGCTTTTGCGGCCGTCGCGCCGAAATCACGACAGTATGATTGCGTCGCCGACGGGCGGACTGAAACCCTATTGTCATCCTCGCCATGGATCGTACGATACCGTGAGGGGGCTGAGCGACGGCGACGAGGACCTGCGATGAACATGGCAAGATTTTTGATGACAGCGGGCGTGCTGTCGGTTGTGCCCTTTCCATCTATAGCCGCATCGCTCAACAGCATGAACGACGTCGGCGCCGCCCTGCTCGCCTGCTGGACGCCGCCGGCCAATTCCGACAATTCCTCCGTCACGCTCAGCTTCAGCTTCAAACGCGACGGCACACTGATCGGACCGCCGAAGACGACCGCCATACATGTCAGTGGCGACGACAAGGCGCGCAAAGCCTATGTCGACGCGGCGACCAAGGCCATGCAGGATTGTCTGCCGCTCAGCTTCTCGCCCTCGCTGGCGCAAGGCATTGCCGGAAACGTTTTCACGCTGCAGTTCAACTCGCCGAAGAAGTAGGCGGCAGCCTGACTATTATTTGCAAGCAATTCCGGACGGAAAGCCACGGTGCAGGCGCCGAGCCTAGAGCGCGTCGCACTTTCGTGGAATTGCGTTCAGGTTAACCGCGTGTGCGCCTGGCCTGGGCGTGCTTTTCCAGTTCCGGCATCTCGAAGACGTAGTCGCTCCAGGCGGAGTCCGGGATCTGCCCGGCCAGATAACAATCCAGCAGAAGGCTTTGCTCGGGGGTAAGGGGTCTCGGCGCGCGCTCATGATCCAGGCCAAGCGAGTGGATCAGGTTCCTGGTCAGGCCAGAGACGGTGAAGTGAAAGGACATCTTCGGTCTCCTCTTCGCTGCGCGGGTCACATCAACGCCAACAACGTTCATCACCGGTCAAAGGTTTCATCGGCGATGCGTGGTCGCGCCTCGCCCTGACCACGGCCGGATGGTTTTCGCCCTACTGCCTCAATCTTGAGGTGAAAGCGTAATTTTTGCTTCACAAAATTGAGCATAATACTTAAGATAGTTCCTGTCTAACCTTTCTATACATCAGAATTTTCTCATTTAGCCAGCGTCAATTAAGTCGAACTCGTTTTTCGAACAGGGGTGGCGCCCGATGACGAGGTTACGGTTTCTTAAGGCACCAATTCTGGTGTCCACGGCGATCTTGGCGATGACGCAGGTTTCTTACGCCGATTCTTGCTCGACGCTGAGAAGGCAGATGCTGTCCAGCGGTCGCGACGCGGCAAGCCCCGAGCTTGCGCAACTGCGGCGCCAGCTGGCCGCGATCCAAGGGCTGGAGAGGCAGCGCCAATGCACCGCCAGCGGCGCTGTCGGGGGCTTCTTCAATGCCTGCGCGGATCTCATCCGGAGCCGCACCGAGGTGCAGCGCCGGATCGCCAGCATCGGCAATTCCGGCCGCGATTCCTCCGGGTTGCAGGCAAGATACGTCGCCCTCGGTTGTCAGGCGGCTCCCAAGCGCCAGCCGGCGCCCCAGCAGCAGGCATCCAACACGGAGGCGTTCGGCGGGAACGCGATGCTGTTTTGCGTCCGCCTCTCGGACGGCTATTTCTTCCCCGCGCCGAACTCGCAATTCGCGCGGGCCAGGGACCTCAAGGATATGGTCGATCAATGCCGCTACATCTGCGACGATGCGGGCGTCGATCTCTATACGCTGAGCGATCCGAGCCTCGAGACCGACCAGATGGTGGCGGTCGAGACGCGCAAGCCCTATACCGAGCTGCCAACCGCCTTCCGCTATCGCGATGCCGCTGAGTTCAAGGCCTGCGATCTCAAGCGCTACTCCGAGCGTGTGGCCGAGCTCAGGGCACGCACGGTGACGCCGGGCAACATGGAAAACGCCCTTGCCGACATCGAGGCCGGACCTTGGCACGGTCTCGGATATTCCGTCGGGCAATGCTCATGGCGCGAAAGCGAATGCCACCAACTCGATCGCACGGTCCGGGGCGGTTGCTCCGGCAGGCGCGAAGCCGGTGCGCATCGTTGGGCCGGCCTTCTTCCCGGCGAATTGAACCGGCCGCCGTTCCCGGTCTGAGGCATCCGCATCGAGGCAGGCCGTCGAGCCGGCATCGACCGGCGGATTTAGGGCCAGTTACTCGCAGACGACGCGGTAGCGCTTGCCGCTTTCGCCGACATTCCTGCAGGTGAGGGGGTTCTGGGCGTCGGAAGACTGATCGGGCGAATCCTGGTTGTAGGAGGGCCGCGCCGGAGCGGATCTGGAATGGCGCCGCACCGCGGGGGTCTGCAGCGGGCTCGGCGGCAGAGGAAACACATCCGAGACGATCTGCCGCGATGCGGTCGTTCCGGGCGGCGCCTCGTCCCAGACACGCCTGACATCCATACGGCTCGGAACGATGACCGTGCCGTCGTCGCTGCGCGCGCAGCCACCCGCCGCAAGCAGCGCCGGGCACAGGATGAAAGCCGCGATTCGATCAAACATTAGCAACACCTCAGACACCTTATAATGCGTCGTTGCCTTGATCGCCAACGGGCGGATTACCGCAGCCGGCGCGACAATGGGAATCTGCTCAACGGCACCGACGGCAGGCCGTTGCAATCATTATGGTTAGCGGATCGTTAATGCTTGTCGGGCACATTCCGCCGATGAACCGGCACGGTTCGGCCTTGGGGGTAGGAATGGCGGATACGGACGGAATTGTCGGGGCGGACAGCGCGCGGAATTTCGACAAGGCGGATATGCGCGGCAACGGGGCCTTTCTCGGCGATATGGCCGGAACCTCGGAGGCGCTTGCCAATCTGAGCCTGATGGTCGATTCCATGCCGATCGGCGTCGTCGTTCTCGATGCCGAATTGCGGGCGGAGGTGGTCAACCGGGCATTCTACGACTTCTGGAAGATCGATCCGCGGCGCGCTCCGGCCGGCAGCCGCTTTCGCGACATTATGGAAGCCAGCCGTGAGGTCGATCCGTTCGGCGGCGAGGAACAGGCCTGGCAAAACCATGTGGCCGAACGAGAGGCCGAAATCCGGGCCGGTGCCGCGGGATCCAGGCAATTGCCGCGAAAGGATGGCCGCACGCTGATTGCCTCGCTGGCGCCCCTTCCCGGCGGCAAGCGGCTGATTTCCTATGTCGACATCACCGACATGAAGCAACGCGAGACCGAGGCCGAGGACGCGCGCAGGAATCTCGCCACCGTGCTGGAGTCGCTGCCGGCGGGCGTCATCATCTACGACCGCGACGACCGCTTCGTCTTCGCCAACCGCAAGCTGCAGGACACGCTGCCAGCGTTGAAGCCGGCCTGGCAGCCGGGCCGCACATTCCGCGAGGCATTGGCTCTCGGCCATTCGGTCGGCTATTTCCGCTCGAGCGGCGATACCGAGATCGACGATCTGTATGGCGTCGACACCGAGCGCTGGCTCGACGCCATGCTGAAGCGGTACCATTTGCCGAACTCTTCCTACGAGCGCCTCAATCCGGACGGGCGTTGGTACCAGGTCTACGACATGCGCACCGACGACGGCACGTTCATCGGCGTGCGCGTCGATATCACCGACATCAAGGTCCGCGAGAAGGCGCTGCGCGACTCGATGCGCCAGATCGACCTCTACCGGCACGTCATGGACGAGCTGCCGGTGGCCGCCTTCATCAAGGCCGACGATCTCAGCATCGAATTCGTCAACAAGGCTTGGTGCGCGCTGACCGGGCTCGCCAAGGACGAGGTGCTCGGCAAGACGGATCGCGAGCTTTTCGCGACGGAAGAGGCCGACGGCTTCAGCAATGACGACATCGAAGTCGTGACGACCGGTGTAGGGCGCGAGGTCGAGGAAGCCGTCACGCACCGCGACGGCACGGTACGGCAGCTGATGACGCGCAAGAGCCGGCTGGTGGCGACCGACGGCTCGGTGCATCTGGTCGGCTCCAGCACCGACATCACCGACGTGAAAGCGCGCGAACAGGCGCTCAAGCAAAGTATGAGCGAGAACGAGGTGTTCCGCAGCCTCATCGATAATGTGCCGGTGTCGATCTATGCCAAGCGCTCGGATCTCAGGCAATTCTACGTGAACAAGGGCTGGTGCGATCTCACCGGCTTCAGCAAGGAAGAAGCGGTCGGCAAGACCGACGTCGAGATCTTCGGTGCGGACGGTGAAGCTTTCGTGGCGGGCGACCTAGCCGTGCTGCGCACCGGCGAAACGCAGGAGATCGAGGAGACGGTGACGCTGCCGGACGGCAGCGTCAGACACCAGTTCGCGCGCAAGGGCGCGATGATCGCCTCGGACGGCTCGCTCTACCTCATCGGCTCCACCACCGATATCACCGAGCTCAAGCAGCGCGAGGCCGAGCTGAGCGAAGCGCGGCGGCGTGCCGTGCTCGCCGACCGGGCCAAGTCGGAATTCCTCGCCAATATGAGCCACGAGATACGCACGCCCATGAACGGGGTCCTTGGAATGGCGGAACTGCTGGCAAAGTCGGACCTCGATCCGAAGCAGAAGACGTTCACCGATATCATCGTCAAATCCGGCAACGCGCTGCTCACCATCATCAACGACATCCTCGACTTCTCCAAGATCGACGCCGGCCAGCTGGTGCTCGATCCCGCGCCCTTCAACCTCGCCGAGGCGATCGAGGATGTGGCTACGCTGGTATCGACGCGCGCCAAGGAGAAGGACCTCGAACTCATCGTCCGTATCCAGCCGGGGCTCGAGGGCCAATTCGTCGGCGATGTTGGCCGCGTCAGGCAGATCGTCACCAACCTGCTCGGCAACGCCGTAAAATTCACCGACGAAGGCCATGTGCTGGTCGACGTCACGGGCGAGCGGGTTCCGGCGGGAACAAGGCTCACCATATCGGTCACCGACACCGGCATCGGCATTCCGGAAGAGAAGCTTAAGCTGGTGTTCGAAAAATTCAGCCAGGTCGACACCTCCTCGACCAGGCGGCATGAAGGCACCGGACTTGGCCTTGCCATCACGTCGCGGCTGGTCGAGATGATGGGCGGCGAGATCGGCGTCGACAGCGCCGAGGGCAAGGGCTCGACCTTCTGGTTCACGGTCACGCTGCCCCGGGCAGAGCAGGGCGGACAGCGCATCATGCCGGTCGATGTCACCGGCGCGCGCGTGCTCATCGTCGACGACAACGCCGTCAACCGCTCGATCCTGAGCGAGCAGATGGCGTCGTGGACGTTCGATTCCTGCGCGGCCGAAAGCGGCGCCGAGGGGTTGAAGGTGCTGATTGCCGCCGCCGCCTATGGCGTGCCGGTCGACTGCGTGGTGCTCGACTACCAGATGCCCGGCATGACCGGCGCCGAGATGGCGCGCATCGTGCGCAACACGGCGGGCCTGGCGCATACGCCCATCATCATGCTGACCTCGGTCGACCAGTCGCTTGCCAACACGACTTATCGAGACCTCGGCATCGACGCGCAGCTTATCAAGCCGGCGCGCTCCTCCGTCCTCCTGGAAACGCTGGTTGCGACCATCCAGCGTCATCGCCACAGCAGCGCCGCGGCGCAACCAGCCGCCGGCTCCGGCACGCCGCCGGCCGCGCCGGAGCCGGCGGCGGCATCGGAGCGCGCCATGCTGCAGCCGCCGCCGGTGCGGGCGCGGCCACGCCCAACCGATGCGGAGCGCGGGCTCGACATCCTCGTCGCCGAGGACAACGAGGTGAACCAGCTGGTGTTCACCCAGATCCTGGGCGAGACCGGCTACCGCTTCGAGATTGTAGGCAACGGCCGCAAGGCGCTCGACGCCTTCGGCAGGCTCAATCCGCGGATGATCCTGATGGATGTGTCGATGCCGGAAATGAACGGTCTGGAGGCGACGGGCGCCATCCGCCGGCTCGAGGAAGACATGGGCACGCATGTGCCGATCGTCGGCGTCACCGCGCACGCGCTGAAGGGCGACCGCGAACGCTGCCTGGAAGCCGGGATGGACGATTACCTGCCGAAGCCGATCAGTCCGCGGGCACTGCTCGAAAAGCTCGAGCGCTGGCTGGGATCGGACGTCGAGACCCGGCGCAATGCCGGTTAGAGCGGATTCGGCGGGCAAGACAGCGGCAAGAGACTGACGCATGCGTATGGTGCGATCGCACCATACCAAAGCAAAAGCCATGCACGGACAATGTGGTCATTGATTCCGCTCTTCGGTTACGGGCGGGAGCAGCGACCGCCAACAAGAAACAGCGTCGACTCTACCCCAACGGACCCTGTTTTCGGCGATGGCCAAGCCATGATCCGCTCTGGCGTTCGGGCAACGCGCTCTCGTCCGGATTTTATTTCCCGGCGGCCGCGACCCGGCCGCCGGGATAATTTTTTATTCAAAAGTCAGACAAGTTACTGATTCCCGGGGCAAACTCCGGCCGGTCTCTCGGGGCCGCCGCGGATCTCTCCGGACATCCCCTTTTCAGGCGTTACCAGGCTGACACGAAACTGTCATGCGACTGTAATAATCGAGGGCTATTGCGCTCACCGGGCGCCGATAGAACGGGTGCCGAAAGACCATCTTCCGAACAGGAGCAGGCCACATGAGACATTTCATCCGCTCGGCGGCCGTTGCGATTGCAATGGCTGCGGCATCAACCCTTAGCATGGCGGCCGCGATGGCTGCCGACATCTCCGGCGCCGGCGCCACCTTCCCCTATCCGATCTATGCGAAGTGGGCCGACGCCTACAAGAAGGAGACCGGCATCGGTCTCAATTACCAGTCGATCGGCTCCGGCGGCGGCATCAAGCAGATCAAGGCCAAGACCGTGACCTTCGGCGCTTCCGACGCGCCGCTGAAGGGCGAGGATCTCAACTCCACCGGGCTCGCGCAGTTCCCGATGGTGATGGGCGGCATCGTTCCGGTCGTTAACCTCGAAGGCGTCAAGCCGGGCGAACTGGTGCTCGACGGTCCGACACTGGCCGACATCTTCTCCGGCAAGATCACCAACTGGAACGACGAAGCGATCAAGAAGCTCAACCCCGACGTCAAGCTGCCCGACCAGGCGATCGCGGTCGTCCACCGTTCGGACGGCTCGGGCACCACGTTCAACTTCAGCTACTACCTGGCCGACGTCAGCGCCGACTGGAAGTCGAAGGTCGGTGTCAACACCGCGCTCGAATGGCCGGTGGGCATCGGCGCCAAGGGCAATGAAGGCGTCGCCAACAACGTCTCGCAGACCGGCGGCGCGATCGGCTATGTCGAATATGCCTATGCCAAGCAGAACAAGCTCACCTATGCCGACATGGTGAACAAGGACGGCAAGAAGGTCGAGCCGACCGCCGCCGCGTTCTCGGCCGCCGCGGCCAATGCCGACTGGAGCTCGCAGCCGGGCTACGGCGTTATCCTCGCCAATCAGGCCGGCGCCGAATCCTGGCCGATGACGTCGGCCACCTGGATCCTCGTCTACAAGAAGCCCGACGACGCGGCGGCCACGGCCGAAGCGCTCAAATTCTTCGCCTGGTCCTATGCCAAGGGCGACGAGCTGGCCGCCAGCCTGGACTACGTTCCGATGCCCGACGCCGTCGTGAAGAGCGTCGAGGAGATGTGGAGCAAGGACATCGTCGACGCGAACGGCAAGCCGCTCTACTCCGGCATGTAATTCTTGGCGAATAAGGAGGGCGCCTTCGGCGCCCTCCTGTCTCTTTCGAATGCGAGGGGCTCAATGACGGCCGTTTCCGAAGCTGCGACATCATCCGCCATGCGGACCAGGGAAGCGACAGTGCGCCGCTTCGCCGTCACCGACATGGTCTTCCGGGCAGCCACGCGCGCTTCCGCCATCCTCGTGCTGGTTCTCCTCGGCGGCGTCGCGATCTCGCTGATCGCCGGATCGTGGGAGGCGCTGTCGAAGTTCGGCTTCTCCTTCCTGACCACCGAATCCTGGAACCCCGTCACCGAGAATTTCGGCGCGCTAGCGCCCATCTACGGCACCATCGTCACCTCGGCCATCGCCATCCTCATCGCCGTGCCGATCGGCATCGGCATCGCCGTCTTCCTGACCGAGCTTTGCCCGCGCCCGCTCAGGCGCCCGATCGGCATCGCGGTCGAGCTGCTCGCCGGCATTCCCTCGATCATCTACGGCATCTGGGGCCTGTTCGTCTTCGCGCCGTTCCTGCAGACGACGATCCAGCCCTTCATCATCAGCATTTTCCACGGCATACCGGGGCTTTCCAGCCTGTTTGCCGGCCCGCCCTACGGCATCGGCCTGCTGACCTCGTCGCTGATCCTGGCCATCATGGTGCTGCCTTTCATCACCTCGATCACCAAGGACGTGTTCGACACGGTTCCCGCCGTGCTCAAGGAGTCGGCCTACGGCATCGGCTGCACGACCTGGGAAGTGACGCGGCGCGTCGTCATCCCTTATACCCGCGTCGGCATCATGGGCGGCGTCATGCTCGGCCTCGGCCGCGCGCTCGGCGAGACGATGGCCGTCACCTTCGTCATCGGCAACGCGCATCGCATCAGCGCCTCGCTGTTCGCGCCGGGCACGACCATCTCGGCGACCATCGCCAACGAATTCACCGAGGCCGATGGCGCGCTCTATACGTCCTCGCTGGTGGCGCTCGGCCTGATCCTGTTCATCATCACCTTCATCATCCTCGCGCTCGCACGCTACATGCTGTTGCGCATCGATAGCCGCACCGGAGCCTGACCGATGTCGACTGCCCAATCGCTTCACCGAAGCCGCAAACGCAAGAATGCCGTGATGATGGCGCTGTGCATCATCGCGGCGGGCATCGGGCTGGCCTGGCTGGCGCTGATCCTCGGCGCCCTCCTCTACAAGGGGCTTTCCGGGGTGAACCTGGCGGTGTTCACGGAAATGACGCCGCCGCCCGGCGATGCCGGCGGCCTGCTCAACGCCATCTATGGCAGCATCATCATGACGATCATCGGTATCGTCGTCGGCACGCCGATCGGCGTGCTGGCCGGCACCTACATGGCCGAGTACGGACGCTTCTCGCGGCTCACGACGGTGGTGCGCTTCATCAACGACATCCTGTTGTCGGCGCCGTCGATCATCGTCGGCCTGTTCGTCTATGAGCTGATGGTGCGGCCGATGGGGCACTTCTCGGCGATCGCCGGCGCCGTCGCGCTGTCGATCCTGGTGATCCCCGTCGTGGTGCGCACCACCGAGGACATGTTGAACCTCGTGCCCAACGCGCTGCGGGAGGCCGGCACCGCCATCGGCGCGCCGCGCTGGGTGGTGATCCGCTCGGTCGCCTACCGCGCGGCGCTGTCCGGCATCGTCACCGGCATCCTTTTGGCGATCGCCCGCATCTCGGGCGAGACGGCGCCGTTGCTTTTCACCGCGCTCAACAACCAGTTCTGGTCGAGCAATCTCAATGCCCCGATGGCCAGCCTGCCGGTGACCATCTTCCAGTTCGCTCTCAGCCCTTACGAGGAATGGCAGCAGCTGGCCTGGACGGGCGCACTCATAATCACCCTGACGGTTCTCGGGCTGAGCATCTTCGCCCGTAGCCTGACCGGACGCAGAGAGGACAGATGAAACCGATGTTGTCCACCGACCTTAACGCACCCGATGCCACCGTCGAGAAGGCCAAGATCGAGGTCAAGAACCTCAACTTCTACTATGGCCAGTCGAAGGCGCTGAAGGACATCAACCTGTCCCTGCCCGAGCGCAGCGTGACGGCCTTCATCGGCCCGTCCGGCTGCGGGAAGTCGACGCTGCTGCGCGTCTTGAACCGCATCTACGAGCTCTATCCGAAGCAGAGCGCCGAGGGCCAGGTGCTGCTCGACGGCAAGAACATCCTCGACCGTTCGCAGGACCTCAACCTGTTGCGCACGAAGATCGGCATGGTGTTCCAGAAGCCGACGCCGTTCCCGATGTCGATCTATGAGAACATCGCCTTCGGCGTCAGGCTCTATGAGAAGATCAGCAAAGCCGAGATGGACAACCGGGTCGAGTCGGCGCTGAAGCGCGCCGCGCTCTGGAGCGAAGTCAAGGACAAGCTCAATGCCAGCGGCCAGAGCCTCTCCGGCGGCCAGCAGCAGCGGCTCTGCATCGCCCGCACCGTGGCGGTGAAGCCCGAGGTCATCCTGCTCGACGAGCCGGCCTCGGCGCTGGATCCGCTGTCGACGGCGAAGATCGAGGAACTGATCGACGAATTGCAGGCCGACTACACGATCGTCATCGTCACCCACAACATGCAGCAGGCGGCGCGCGTGTCGCGGCAGACGGCGTTCATGTATCTGGGCGAGCTGGTGGAGTTCGACCGGACCGAGAAGATCTTCACCTCGCCCCGCGAGAAGCGCACGCAGGACTATATCACCGGCCGCTTCGGCTGAGCTCATACGAGGACATCATCATGGCCGAACATACCGTCGCCTCCTTCGACGAGGATCTGAGGCAGATCAGCCGGCTCATCAACGACATGGGTGACCTTGCCGGCTCGATGGTCGGCGCCTCGACCAAGGCGCTGCTCGAAAGCGACAATGCGCTGGCGCAGCGCGTCGTTTCCGACGACGCGATCATGGACGCAAGGCAGCGCGAGCTCGACGACCGCGCCATCACGCTGATCGCCAAGCGCCAGCCGATGGCGGACGATCTTCGCAACGTGGTCGGCTCGATCCGCATGGCGGGCGACCTCGAGCGCATCGGCGATCTCGCCAAGAACATCGCCAAGCGCGTCGGCTCGGTCGGCGTCAGCGCCGCGCCGCGCGACCTCACCCACTCGATCGATTCCATGGCGCAGATGGTGCTGATCCAGGTGCAGGGCGTGATCCAGGAATATACGGTGGGCGACGCTACGGCGCTGGCCAAGCTTCGCAACGACGACGAACGCATCGACGTCAAATACACATCCGTCTTCCGTGAGCTGTTGACCTACATGATGGAGGATCCGCGCAACATCACCGCTTGCACGCATCTTCTGTTCTGCGCCAAGAATCTGGAGCGCATTGGCGATCATGTGACCAACATCGCCGAGAACGCCTATTATGTGCTGACCGGCACGCAATTGCCCGCCAACCGTCCGAAGCAGGACGAGACGGCAATGTCGGCGCCGGCGGCCTGACGAAAAGGTTACCCCGATGATCGCGCCACGCATCATGGTGGTGGAGGACGAGGAGCCGCTGGGGGTGCTGCTCCGCTACAACCTCGAATCCGAGGGTTACCAAGTCGAAGTGGTGACCCGCGGCGACGAGGCCGAAATCCGCCTTCAGGAAAACGTTCCCGACCTGCTCGTGCTCGACTGGATGGTGCCGGCGGTTTCCGGCATCGAGCTTTGCCGGCGCCTCAGGATGCGGCCCGAGACCGAGCGGCTGCCGATCATCATGCTGACGGCGCGGGGCGAGGAAAGCGACCGCGTGCGCGGCCTTTCGACCGGCGCCGACGACTATCTGGTCAAGCCGTTCTCGACGCCGGAGTTCATGGCGCGCGTCAAGGCGCTGCTGCGCCGCGCCAAGCCGGAGGTGCTGTCCAGCGTGCTCAAGGTCGGCGACATCGTGCTCGACCGCGAATCGCACCGCGTCTACCGCAAGAAGAGCGAGATCAGGCTCGGCCCGACCGAGTTCCGGCTGCTCGAATTCATGATGCGGCATCCCGGCCGCGTGTTCTCGCGCAGCCAGCTGCTCGACAATGTCTGGGGCGAGACGATCTATATCGACGAGCGCACCGTGGACGTCCATGTCGGGCGCCTGCGCAAGGCGGTCAACAACGGCCGCATGCCGGACGTGATACGTACCATTCGGGGGGCGGGCTACGCGATCCGCGAGGACTAGGGATATCCTGATATTCAGGTGATGCCGGCCTGCGAATGGCGGCTTCCTGCGCTTCCGGTAATCACGTATCCAAAAGTACGCTCCGTTCCGGTTCTCGGAATCCACCATTCTCGACTCGGCTTGACCTGAATCTCAGGATATCCCAGCGCTCGCATTTTTCGGTCCTACTTAGGCCACGTTCTTCCCGACGGTGCCGGTTCTTGCCTGGCCTCCCGGCGCGAAAATCTCCTGGTCGACGAAGGTCAGCGCGCGCATGGCGCAGCCTTCGCGGATCAGCGGCAGCTCGTTCGGCTCGGTGTCGAAGGAGATCGATTCGGAGTGCTGGCCGCCGGCGGTCTGGGCGATCGCCTCCCTCAGCGCGGGCTCGATCAGGTCGAAGGCGGCCGCGCTGACGCCGACCATGGCGACGGGCGCCGGGTCGATCAGCGCGAACAGGCTGCCGAGGCCGAAGCCCAGCGCCTCGCCGGCCCGGCGATAGGCCTCGCGCTCGGGGCCGTCCTGTTGCCGGGCCTTCGCGGCAAGCGCGCGCATGTCGGCGTCGCCGACATCCGTCGGCGCGGCATCCTCGCTTATGCCCATGGCGCTGCGCCAGATGGCGTAATTGCCGGCATAGGCCTCGACGCAGCCGCGCCGGCCGCAGCGGCAAAGCGCGCCGCCGGGCCGGTGGATCATGTGCCCGAACTCACCGCCCGAGGAGTGCGTGCCGGTGAACAGCGCACCTTTCAGTACCAGACCCATGCCGATGCCGTGCGACAAGAGGATTGCGATGAAGTCGTCGCGATAGCGTTCAGGATCGCGCCATTGCAGCGCCACCGCCATCATGTTGCAGTCGTTCTCCATTGTGGCGGGGATGCCGAATTCCTTCTCCAGGATGTCGGCAAAGGGGATGTCGGTCAGCGGCGTGATCGGCGACCACAGCATGACGCGTGAATGGGTATCGGTGATGCCCTGAATGCCCATGGCGATGCGGGCGACGCTGCCGACGTCAAGGTCGGGATCATGCAGCCGGCGCCGGACGATCGCCAGGCATTCGCCGATCAGCTCGTCGCGCGGCATGACGAGCGTGTCCAGGCGCAGCTGCTCCTCGGCAACCACCTGGCCGGCATAGTCGATCACAGCGACCGACAGGAAGTTCAGCGACAACACCACGGTCAGCACAGCGGCGGCTTCGGGATTCAACGCCAGGCCGATCTGCGGCCGGCCGCGTTTCAACGCCGTCGGCTCGCTGGCCTTGCTTTCGCTGAGAATGCCCTCCTGGATCAGGTCGGCGGAGATCGCCGAAATGGTTGAGTGGCTAAGCCCGGTGGTGGCGGCAATCTCCGTGCGCGACGGCTGGCCGGCGCGGCGCACCGCCGAAATCACCATGGCGCGGTTGCGCCGGCGCAAATCGTCGTGGCGGATTCCCACCGACATTGTCTCGCACGTCCTCCCGAGTCATCGCGGCCTTGTGATGATGCCATGGCCTGTCGCTGACACGCTAGACGGTTCACCATTTACCGAAAACGGCGAACCGTTCGTCTTTTTGGTCCGACGCAATTCCGGGCGGAAAAACCACTGCGCACTTTTCCTGGGATTGCTTGTCGATTGTGGCAGAACCCCGGGTCCATGTCATTATTTATTGCGGACGCCGAAAAAAATACCTGAACCCATCAAAACCCATCAAGATCGCGGTTGACAGCGTCGTTTTACTGGACCACTATTTTTTTGAGGCTCGAAAAAAAGCCTCTGTACCGGCCTTCGGGCCAGTCTGGGTCGCGCCATACGGAGCGCAGGGAGGATATCATGAAGAAATTCGCAGCCGCCATCCTGGCGGGCGTTGCCATGTCGCTGACGCTGGCGTCGGTCGCCGAGGCGAAGGACAAGGTGATCGGCGTGTCGTGGTCGAATTTCCAGGAAGAGCGCTGGAAGACCGACGAAGCGGCTATGAAGGCCGCCATCGAGGCCGCCGGCGACAAGTATATTTCGGCCGACGCGCAGTCCAATCCGGGCAAGCAACTGACCGATGTCGAAAGCCTGATCTCGCAGGGCGCCAATGCGCTGATCATCCTGGCGCAGGATGCCTCGGCGATCGGCCCGGCGGTGCAGAAGGCGCTCGACGAGGGCATCCCGGTCGTCGGCTACGACCGGCTGATCGAAAACAAGGACGTGTTCTACCTGACCTTCGACAACAAGGAAGTCGGCCGCATGCAGGCCCGCGAGGTGTTCAAGGTGAAACCCGAAGGCAACTACGTCTTCATCAAGGGCTCGGGCGCCGATCCGAACGCCGACTTCCTGTTCTCGGGTTCCATGGAAGTTCTGAAGGACGCGATCGACAGCGGCAAGATCAAGAATGTCGGCGAGGCCTATACCGACGGCTGGCTGCCGGCCAACGCGCAGAAGAACATGGAGCAGTTCCTGACCGCCAACGACAACAAGGTTGACGCGGTCGTGGCGGCCAATGACGGCACCGCTGGCGGCGTCGTCGCTGCGCTGACGGCTCAAGGGTTGGCCGGCACCGTTCCGGTCTCCGGCCAGGATGGCGACCACGCGGCGCTCAACCGCATCGCGCTCGGCACGCAGACCGTGTCCGTGTGGAAGGACGCTCGCGAGCTCGGCAAGAACGCCGCCGAGATCGCTTCGCAGCTCGCCGACGGCAAGAAAATGGGCGACATCGCCGGCGCCAAGGACTTCACCACGCCTGGCGGAAACACCGTCAAGTCGCTGTTCCTGACGCCCGTCGCGATCACCAAGGACAATCTCAACGTCGTCATCGACGCGGGCTGGATCAAGAAGGACGAAGTCTGCGCGGGCGTGCCCGCCGGCAGCGTCAAGGTCTGCAACTGAGTTTGCCGACTTTCGACCGAAATCCTGCGCCGCAGGCTGGAGCGGTTCAATGAACCGCTCCAGCTCTCTGCTGCCGCAATCCCGGACGGAAACCCGCTTACGCGCCTTTCCCGGGATTTGCTTTAAAGCCGCGGCGTTTTCTCAAAAGATTTGTGTTTCCGCCTCTGGCGGATAGCTTCTAGGCTTGGCCAGGCATCCGCGCCAGCCGGCGGGAGGAAATCATGACCGACACGACGTCCATGCAACCGGCGGACACCGCGCGCGCGTCAGAACTCGGCGCCGTCGCCAGGTTCCTGAAGGCGACCGAGCTCGACACCCGCATGCTCGGCATGATCGGCGCGCTGCTCCTGATCTGGATCGGGCTGCATGTGATCTCCAGCCTGCGGCTTGGCGTCAATCCGCTCGACTTCGACAGCCGCACCTTCCTCACGCCGCGCAATCTCTGGAACCTGTCGGTGCAGACGTCGGCCGTGGCGATCATGGCCTCCGGCATGGTGCTGGTCATCGTCATGCGCAACATCGACCTGTCCGTCGGATCGGCCGAAGGCGTGATCGGCATGGTCATGGGCTTTGCCCAGGCGCATTTCCTGGTTCGCTTCGTCGGGCTTGAGCTCGGCAACCCGTGGATCTGGGTGCTGGCATTGCTGATCGGCCTGGCGCTCGGCCTCATCATCGGCGCCTTCCAGGGCTTCATCATTGCCTATCTCGAAGTGCCGGCCTTCATCGTCACGCTAGGCGGATTGCTGGTATGGCGGGGCGCTGCCTGGTGGGTCACCAGCGGCCAGACCGTTGCGCCGCTCGATGCCACCTTCCAGTTGATGGGCGGCGGCCCGGCGGGCTCGATCGGCGCCACATGGAGCTGGGTCGTCGGCATCGTCGCCTGCCTGGCTGTCATCTTCATGCATTTCAACGGCCGCGTCCAGCGCAAGCGCTTCCGCTTCCCGCTGCGCCCGGTCTGGGCCGAGACGCTGCTTGCCACGGTCACCTGCGCGATCATTCTGGGTGCCGTGTGGCTCGCCAACTCCTATCCGTGGCCGGTCGGCATCGTGAACCGCTACGCCGCCGCCAACAACATCACTGTCCCCGAAGGCGGGCTGTTCATCGCGCATGGCATCGCCATTCCGGTGCTGATGGCGGTCGCCGTCGGCCTGATCATGACCTTCGTCACCAAGCGCACGCGCTTCGGCCGCTATGTCTTTGCCATCGGCGGCAATCCGGAAGCGGCTAACCTCGCCGGCATCAACACGCGCTGGATCACCATGAAGGTGTTCATGATCATGGGCGTTCTGGCGACGATCGCGGCGGCGATCTCGTCGGCCAGGCAGAATTCGTCCACCAATGCGCTCGGAACGCTCGACGAGCTGCTGGTCATCGCCGCGGCCGTCATCGGCGGCACTTCGCTCGCCGGCGGTTCGGGCACCGTGCTCGGCGCCATGCTCGGCGCGCTTCTGATGCAGTCGCTGCAGTCCGGCATGGTGCTGCTCGGCGTGGACTCGCCGCTGCAGAGCATCGTCGTGGGCGCCGTGCTGGTCGTCGCGGTGTGGCTCGACACCCTCTATCGCAAGCGCGTCTGAGCAGGGAGGAAGATGATCATGGCTGACAAGACCGCTCCCGCCGGCGTTCCGCTGGTCGACATGCGCAACATCTCGATCGCCTTCGGCGGCATCCGCGCCGTCGACGATGCCTCCGTCAATCTTTTCCCCGGCGAAGTGATGGCGCTGCTCGGCCACAATGGCGCCGGCAAGTCGACGCTGATCAAGATCCTGTCCGGCGCCTACAAGCGTGACGGCGGACAGATCTTCATCAATGGCGAAGAGGCTTCGATCTCCAACCCGCGCGACGCCAAGAAATACGGCATCGAGACGATCTACCAGACGCTGGCGCTGGCCGATAATGTCGATGCCGCCGCCAACCTCTTCCTCGGCCGCGAGCTGATGACCGGCTGGGGCACGCTGGACGACGCCGCCATGGAAGCCGAGGCGCGCAAGGTGATGGGCCGACTCAATCCACGTTTCCAGCGCTTCAAGGAGCCGGTCATCAAGCTGTCGGGCGGACAGCGGCAGTCTGTGGCGATAGCGCGCGCGATCCTGTTCAACGCCCGCATCCTGATCATGGACGAGCCGACGGCGGCGCTCGGCCCGCAGGAGACGGCGCAGGTCGGCGAACTGGTCAAGCAGCTCAAGGCCGACGGCATCGGCATCTTCCTGATCAGCCACGACATCCACGACGTGTTCGAGCTCGCCGACCGGGTCTGCGTGATGAAGAACGGCCAGGTGGTTGGCACCGCCCGCACGACCGATGTCACCCAGGACGAGGTGCTCGGCATGATCATCCTCGGCAAATGCCCGCCCGGCGCGATTCCCGGTCCCGGAGCGCTGAAAATAGCGGCATAAGCCGGATGGGTAGCCGGCTAATTGACGGCCGCGTGATGGACCAGCCGGGGTGATGATTTGACCGCGCCATTGTGTTGGCGCGGAGACTTGCCCATAAAGATCGTCGACCGTCCACGGGCCGCATCCTTGATTTGAAGAAGCTTTTTCCCATCCTCGCCTTTGTCGCCGTCGCGCTGATCAGCCTGACGATGGCGGGGTTCGCTTATTTCGCGACACAGGAGGCGGCTCGGATCAAGTTCGAGGGTATCGCCGATGACGCGCTTAACAGAATCGAGAGCCGCATAGACCTGCATCTGTCGCTGCTGCGCTCGACGCAGGCGCTGTTCGATGCCCGCAACGGCGATATCACGCGCGGCGAATTCAAGGCTTTCTTCAGTGCGCTCGACATCGACGACGATTTCGCGGGGCTTCGCGGCATCGGCTTCCTGAGGCTCGCAAAGACAGGCGACGAGGCGGCAGTCGAACGCGATATCCTGCACGACCTCGGGTCGGCGCACCCGATCTACCCCGCGACGACCCAGCAATGGCGCACGCCGATCGTGCTGTTCGAGCCGCTCGATACGTCCAACCAGTCGATCATCGGCTTCGACATGTTCACCGAGCCGGTACGGCGCGAGGCGATCGAAAAGGCGATGGCCGACGACCAGCAGCATGCGAGCGGCATCGTCCAGCTCGGCCAGGGCGCCGGCGTGACACAGACCTTCACCGGATTCCTGGTTTTCGTTCGGCTGAACGTCGAAACCGCGCCCGAGGTGATCAATGCAAGCCGCTCCTCCACAGCCGGCTTTCTCTACGCTGCCTTCCGCGCGCAAGATCTGTTCCAGGTCGCGCTCAGCCACTCGCCGCTGCTGCCGGTCAATGTCGAGGTCTATGACGGCAAGCCCGAGGACGGCAATCTTCTGTTCCGTTCGGAAGCGCCGCCGGCAGAACGCATCGGAGCGAAGCTTCTGGCGCGTCGCGATATCGTTGTCGCGGGCCGGCCCTGGACCGTGTTGTTCAGGCCGACAAGCGCCTTCGACCCGCCGTCCTCGCGCGCCATTCCGGTAATGCTCGGGCTGTTCGGCCTTCTGCTCGCCGGTGCCATCGCGCTGGTGGCGCGCTACCAGGAACGCGCCTATGAGGCGAAATCGGCGCTGCACGAGGCGACCAAAAAGAGCCTGCTGGAAAAGGACCTGATCCTGCAGGAGATGAAGCACCGCATCAAGAATTCGATCACCCGCGTGCTGGCGATCGCGCGGCAGACCGCCTCGCAAGCCACCGACGTCAATGAGTTTTCGGCTTCGTTCTCGGCGCGCCTCCAGGCCATGGCGGCATCGCAGGACATGCTGACGCGCTCGCGGTGGCAGAAGGCCGATCTTGGCGACCTGCTGCGCACCGAACTCGGGCAGGTGTTCGGCAAGGATCTTCCCGAAGGGGTGCTGTCGGGGCCGGAGGTGCTGCTCGACGAGACGACGACGCAAGCGCTCGGGCTGACTTTCCACGAACTCGCCACCAACGCGCTGAAATACGGCGAAGCCGGCAGCTCGATGGGCGCGCTTAAAGTCGACTGGAGCCTCGAACAGCAAGGCCGAACGCTGGTGCTCAACTGGCGCGAGACAGGGCAGGAAAAACTGGAGACGCCGGCCAAGACCGGCTTCGGCACCAAGCTGATAGACCTCAATGTCACGCGCGAATTGCGCGGCACGATCGCGCGCGACTATCGCGACGATGGACTGAAGGTGGAGATAAGGATTCCGCTGATGCCGTGAGCGGCGGCGCCCGGGGGCCGGCGATCACGTGTTCAAGCACAACAAATCGGGCATAGAAATGGAGGCCGGATTGCCGGCCTCCAGTGACTGTTCAATGCAATTCCGGGCGGAGCGAACCGCAGCGCATTCCTGGAATTGTTCTGTCTTCAGATCAGTTGCACCGGGCGGTGTAGATCGTGCCGTCATGACGGCGATACTGGCAATAGCCGTTGCGCAGGTTGCGAACCAGGAGGCCCGATCCGGCGCCGACAGCCGCGCCGATCAGCGCACCCTTGCCGCCGCCGACCAGGCCGCCCACACCGGCGCCGATCAGACCGCCGCCGACGACATCCTGCTCGGTCGTGGTGCAGCCGCTGACGGCGACCACGGCAACCATGGCAATGATCATCTTCCGCATAAAATTGCTCCTCACTTTTGTCCTCACTTTTGGCAGTGCCAACAGCCGTTTAGCACGAAAAAACAGCCTCTGCCTGCCCGATCTTACTGTTGTTTAAGATAGTCTTTTTCGGGGTGCTCGGCATTCGACGCGACGAGGGTGCCGGAAACCTCCAGCGATGCGGCCAGCGTGCCGTCGGGCCGCACATTCCAGACGATCTGGTCATAATCGTCCTCCAGCGCCGGATCGACGGTGAGGCATTCGCCGACAATATGAGGGGCCTGACCTTGCAAGTCGCCGAGGGCGAACGGCCTTTCGGCGGCGCAGGCCTGCGCGGTCTCGAAGACGCTGACGGGCACTTCGAGTTCTCGGCAATCCGTCATCGTGCTCGAACAGCCGACGACGAAAAGCAGTGCGGCGATGTGTTCCATGGCTCCAAACCTCTCGCCGCAGACAACGATTGTCTGCGAACGAAAGTTCCGGGCCCGGAGCGTCGAACGGATTACAGGCGACGCTGCAAAGGTTTGCTTGATCCCGCGCGGGTCAGAACAATTGCCACGCCGCGGTCACGGCCATGGCGGCCAGAAGCGCGATCGCGCTCAGGCGGAGCGGGAGATGCCACGATCGCGGCACCGGCGGCGGCTCGGCATCCTGGAAGCCGCTCATCGAGACGCGGGCGGCCTGTTCCAGCCTGTTCATGTCGGCGACCATCGTGTCGTCAGTCTCCAAGGTCGCGGTGGGCCGCGGATGGATATCCGGCGCATCTAGCCGGGAGCACAGAATCCGACTTTATGGTGAACAGCCGGTTAAAGACCATTGCCGGCAAGGCTCTGTTTTGCCGTAATTCCACACGGAACCGGCTACGCACTTTCCTGGACTTGCTCTTGCGCCATCGGCGGCACGATCAATCCGTCTCGAAATTCCCATGCGGGACGGTGAGGCGGTATTCCATGCGGTCCTTGCCGATTTCCAGCGTCGCGGAGCCATTCAGCGACATCGGCACGACGCGTTCCAGCGCCACGCTGCCGAAGCGCTTCTCGTTGCGTGGCATGTCGCCGACCGCCTCGGTCCAGGTCAGCAAAAGGTTGGGCGGGGTTCCGTTTTCGGTATCGAGCCTTGCGCGCACTTCGACATGGCCGTCCGGCCGAGACAATGCGCCGTAGCTCACCGAATTCACGGCCAGCTCATGAATCGCCAGGCCGATATGCAGGGCGGCGTTGGGATTGAGATAAGGATTTTCGCCTGTGAACCGCAGGCTTTTGGCCAGATCACCGCTGTAGCGGCCGACCTGGCCGGACACGAGCTCCCGCAGCGCGGCTCCGCGCCAGTTGGAGGATGTGACCAGATCCTGCGAGGAAGCAAGCGATTGCAGCCGGCCGCGGAAGCGCGCCAGGAAGTCGCCAAGCGTCTCCGTATAGCGCCCGGTCTGCGTGGCGATGCTCTGGATGATGGCCAGGAGATTTTTCGATCGATGACTGACTTCGCGCAGCAATGCCTTCAGCGTCTGCTCGCGGCGTTTCTGCTCCGTCGTCTCCACCATGGTCGTGACGACGCCGAGGACGTCGCCGGCTTCCCCGCGGTCGGCATCGATCCAAAGCTGGAACCAACGGACGCCCTGGCTTCCGGGAATGCTGAGCTCGAGCTGATCCGCGTTGCCGGATTCGATCACCCTGAGTTTGGCGGCTTGTATTCGCTCGGCCTGCGCCGGCGAAAGCAAATCCTTTCCGTCGGCCGTTTCGGACGCCCACGGCGCGCTCATGTTGCGCGCCCAGACCGTTTTCATCTGCCGGTCCTGGTAGAGAACCGAGATCCCGGCATTGTGGAGGGCATGAAGCAAAGCCCGCCCCAACTGCATCCCGCTTTCCGAGGGATGCATCGCGATCACTTCGCCGTTCTGCTTCTTATCCCTATCTTTCGTGTGACCCTCGGAAGGCATTGGAAATACCCGCGCTCGGTCTTTGAACGGATCAATTTGCAAGTGGTTCCGCGAGTTACCGCAACCGCAGGGCTCTCCAAAAAACGGTCCGCCGGACGGTGCTCTTTCGAGGCGCCGTCCGGCGGGGGCTGGAAACCGTTTGAGGGGTGCGGCTTCCAGTGTTGCGTCAGGCTCTCCTGATGAGACCGGCGATGAGCGAAATCACCAGGAAGGCGAGAAAGACAAAGAACAGAATCTGCGCGATGCCCGCCGATGTGCCGGCGATGCCGCCGAACCCAAGCGCGCCGGCGATAATCGCAACTACGAGAAATACGAGCGCCCAGTACAGCATGATGCGTCTCCTTCTTCTGTCGGGGAAAGAACGTGGCTCGGTGTGGTTTGTTCCACCATTTGCCGAAAAAGACGATCCCCCTGAAAGGCTTTTCAAATCGGAAACAGGCAATCGTCACGCGCGGCAAAAAAGCCTCGCGTGGCGCTCCAAGAGCTTGGGTCCCGCCGGTTCAGGCGGCGGCTTTGGCCTGGCGGTCGAAGAACAGGGCCTGGCTGATCAATGCCTTGACCATGTCGGGATTGAAGGGCTTTGTGACCAGAAAGGCCGGCTCCGGTCGCTCGCCGGTCAGCAGGCGCTCCGGGAAGGCGGTGATAAAGATCACCGGCACCGGCGTCGAAGACAAAATCTCGTTGACTGCTTCGATGCCCGAGCTGCCGTCGGCGAGCTGGATGTCGGCCAAGACCATTTTCGGCCGCGTCTTGCCGAACAGGGCCACCGCCTCGGCATGCGTGCGCGCCGTACCAACCACGCGGTGGCCGAGACTTTCGACCATCTCCTCGATATCCATGGCGATCAGAGGCTCATCCTCGATGATCAGCACGTCGGTCGCCACCTGGCGGGAAATCTCGTTGCTCGCCTGGGCAAGCAACTCCGAGAACTCTTCCTCGTCGACATCGAGGATCTCCGCTGCCTCATCCTCACTGAAGCCCTCGACGGCAACCAGAAGAAAAGCCTGCCGGGGACGGGGGGCGAGCGCATTCAGATTGGCCGCGGCCCGCTGCTCCCAGGCGGTCTGTGCCTGTTCCTGCGGCACGCGGATGGCTACGGAGGTGAACAATCTGGCGAAAACCTTGTAGAGCGCGATGCGGTCGCTCGAGGCTTCAGGGAAGATATCGGTGTCGGCGATGATGGCTTCCAGCATCGCGGCGACCAGCGCGTCACCGCTCTCCTGCGATCCCGATACCGCCCGCGAGAAGCGGCGCAGGAACGGAAGATGCGGGGCGATGGTAGCTGACAAACTCATTATTGACGTCTCCCTCAGATGACGTTGGAGGTTCAAGGCCACGCTGAATGCACGCCCCACAAAATCAAACGCCGGCTTCCGGAAAAAGTTCCGCCAACCGTGGAACTAAATTGGGAAGCAGGCGTTTCGGAGTCTCGGGATGGGCAACCAGACGAGGGTTCCGCTTGCGTTGTGATTTGAAATCGAAGAGCGGCTCGGGTGCTGGAAATTAGGGCTACTATGAAAGAAATGTCAAAAAAGCAGATGGCCGATGCCGCAAGCAGGCATCGGAATGGGGACGGCAATCCGCTGGGGGTGAATTCCGAAATCGCGCGCAAGCTCAAGCAGTATTATGATGAGCTGGTCTCGGACCAGGTGCCGGACCGTTTCGCTCAGTTGCTCAGCCAGCTGGAACAGGCCGAACCCGCCCAGAAAAAGGACTGAGGCATGGCGGCGGTATCCCAGAGCTTCAAGACCGAGCTGCTCGGCGCCATCCCGAGTCTGCGCGCTTTCGCCGTGTCGCTGACGCAGAATGCGGACCGAGCCGACGACCTCGTCCAAGAAACGCTGGTCAAGGCATGGGACAAGCATGAAAGCTTCCAGCCGGGCACCAATCTCAAGGCATGGCTGTTCACCATTCTGCGCAACGAATTCTATTCGCAGATGCGCAAGCGCGGCCGCGAAGTGCAGGACAGCGACGGCATCATGACCGCCCGGCTGGCCGTCCATCCGGCACAGCACGGCCAGCTCGACCTCAAGGATTTCCGCGGCGCGCTCGAGCAACTACCCGAGGACCAGCGCGAAGCCATCATCCTGATCGGCGCTTCAGGCTTCTCCTATGAAGAAGCCGCCGAGATCTGCGGCTGCGCGGTCGGCACGATCAAGAGCCGCGTCAGCCGGGCGCGCGCCAGGCTGCAGGAGATCCTCAAGATTTCCGGAGAGGACGAGTTCGGGCCCGACGCGATCTCGGCGCAGGTCACAGGTTCGAACGCGGCTTGAGCCGACCCTTGCCTTGCCGATTGCAAGGATGGCGTCAGGCCCCCTTTGCGCGGCCACAGGCCATGGCCACGGCTTCGATCAGATCGTCGCCCGAGTAGGGCTTGGTGACGAGCTGGATGTCCGGGAACGCGTCCTTGACCTCGTCCGAATCCGAATAGCCGGAGGCAAATACGAAGGGTATGCCCTCGCGGCGCAGACGGGCGGCGAAATCCAGGGTCGAAACGTCGCCGAGCATCAGGTCGACCACCGCCGCGTCGAAGCGCTCGGGCAGCGCCTGTCCATCGATCTCGCCGAGCTCGCGCACGATCGTCACGTCCGCCGCGCCGTGGTCGCGGCAAAGCTGCTCGACGTCCATCGCGATCAGGAACTCGTCTTCCAGGACGAGGATACGCAGTCCCTCAAGCAGTTCTGGCACTTATCGGTGTCTCCTCGGCAGGGCCGCACTCATGCGCGGAATTCACCGCCATGTCATTTAAAAAAGACGTGGCTAAAAAGACAGGGGCCTTAGCCTCGCGGAACCGTTGACGGTCTCAAGCGTTTCTTTGCGCCTGTATGGGCAGGGTTTCGAAGAGGGGTCGAAATGTCCGGTCTAGTCGCACATCCGGGTGCGAGTCGCCAATATCCTTGCGAAGAGTGCCCATTGCGGCCATTGCCCGCCTTTCGCGCATTCGAAAAGCAGGAACTGGCGTTCGTAAGCGCTTTCAAGCGCGGAGAACTCGCCGTCGACAAGGGGGCGACAGTTCTCGTGGAAGGCAGCCACAGCGCCCATCTCTACACCATCCTGTCGGGCTGGGCGTTCCGCTACAAGCTCTTGCCCGACGGGCGCCGGCAGATCCTCAATTATTCCATGCCTGGCGACCTTATCGGCCTGCAGGGAAGCCTGATGGGCGAGATGCAGCATTCCGTCGAGGCCTTGTCACCGATGCTGCTGTGCCTCTTCGAGCGCGAACAACTGCAGGAACTCTATCGTAACCATCCCGGCCTTGCCTATGACATCACTTGGATCGCGTCGCGCGAGGAACGCATGCTGGATGAGAACCTGCTCAGCATCGGCCGCCGCACCGCGCTTGAACGGGCGGCCTACCTCATCGCCTTCATCGCCAGTCGTGCGCGCGCCGCCGGACTGAACGGCAAGACATCGGTGGGGATTCCGATCACGCAACAGCACATCGCCGACACGCTCGGTCTTTCGCTTGTCCATACCAACAAGACGATCCGCAAGCTGATGGACCGCAAGCTCGTCATGTGGCGAGACGGCGGCTGCGAAGTGATCGACTATGACGGACTGAAGAAGCTTGCCCGCTGGGAGGGTCTGGGCGAGGAGTGCAGGCCGCTGATCTAGGCCGCCTTGGGCCATTGGATCGGGAACTTTGACGCAGAACGAACGTTGAAATCCAAGCAAACGCAAGGAGTTAGAGATGGCAACCGGCGCAGGCAAATCCGCAACCGATCAAGCGACCACCGCCGACCTGGAAGCTGATATCGAGCAGCTGAAAGCGGATATCCGGAATCTGACGGAGCAACTCGCAAAGACCGGTCAACACGGTTATGGCGCGGCCCGTCGCGTTGCCGCGGACAGCGTCGAACAATTGCGCGCGCAAGGCGAAGCTGCCTTAGAGAGCGTGCGGGGCAGCGCCGAGGACATCGAAGCGCAGTTGATCGCCAAAGTGCGCGAGAAGCCGGTGACGTCGCTGGCGGTCGCAGCGGGTGTCGGCTTTCTCTTCGCCCTGCTTTCCCGCCGCTAGCCTCAGATGGGGACGCTTGTCTCGCTGATCTCGGCCCTTGCCTCGGGCGAGGCAATGGCCGCTTTGCAAAGAGCGCGGATGACGGCAATCCTTTACGGACTTGCCGCCATTTTTGCACTGTGCGGTGTCGGCTTTCTCATCGGCGCCCTCTATATCTGGCTGGCGGCGCGCTATGGACCGCTGGCGACCAGCCTCGGCTTCGGCATAGGATTCCTGGTGATTGCGGGGCTCATCCTTGTCGTTCACAAGCTGACCAAGAGCATGCGCAGCAGGCGGCGCGCGCGGCGGCGGCAGGCCGACATGACCGCGCTGGGCGTCACCGCGGCACTTGCCTTGCTTCCGGCCCTGGCCAAGAGCAAGGGCGGATTGGGAGCCGTCATCGCTCCGGCCCTGGCGGTCGTCGCCTACGCCATCTATCGCGAGAACGCCAAGCCGAAGCCGCGCGAATCGGACCCGGAAGACATGCATTAGGCCTGTCGACGGGCCGGTGTCCGCCTTCAGCATTTGGCTTGACGGCCTGCTCGCCAGTTTCAAACGCATGCTCTGGCCTCATTCGGCCAATGATCGCGAAAAGCGATGCCACGCGGTCGGGAACCTTCACGCAAAGGACCCGTTACCCGACGGTGCCGTGCCTGAAATGGCCGCCGCCGCGTAACATGGAGGCCAACCATGACCAAGACCGTTCCTGAAGACAAAGCCCGTCAGGGACACTGGGGCTGGCACGCTTTGAGGATACTCATCGCCGGCCTGTTGCTGGCGTTCATTGCGTGGGGTGCGGTGGAGATTTACGGGGAATTGATAAAGTCGCCGGATTCCGGCGCGCAGCATGTACCGCAGCCGCCCGGCACCGAGCAGGGTCCCGCTCCCGCCCAACCGACCTCGCAACCCTGAAGAAGCGCTTTCCGTTCAAGCCGCCTTTGCGCTGACGCTGCGCGACGGAACGAGGACGTTCAGAGCGCCGGGGTGAATTTGGATCGTCGTCTCGCGCGCCACCTGGATCAACTCGCCGTCCATGACGGCGCGAACCTTTTTGATCGGAGAGTGGATTTTCAGCACCGCCCTGTCAGCCTGATGGACCTCGACATGCGCGCTCTGGCGCCATCTGCCGCGCAGCATGTCCAGCAAGAGCTTTACCAAATGATGGCGACGGCGCGCGACGCTGACATAGATACCGAGCACGCCCCCGGCCGGGTTGTCTGCATAGGGCAGGTGGCCTTCGCCGAACAGATTGTTGGAAACACCGATGCCGGTCGTGCGGGTGACGATCTCCGCCTTGCCAACGCTCAGGCTCACTTTCAGCGCCGGCGGGTTCTTGATCGCCTCCCATGCGGCGCGCACGGAGGCTTGCATCTTCCCAAGGCGCGAGCCGAAATCCATTTTTTCGCGCAACTGAACCATCTTGGCATGCATGCCGACAGAGAACTGATGCACGAAAGGCTGGCCGTTGGCGCTGGCCATATCGACGGCGATCACCTCGCCATCGGCAAAGGATCGCAACGCCCCTTCCAAAGTCTGCGGAATACCCAGCCCGCGCGCGAAGAGGTTCATCGTGCCAGCTGGCAGGATGGCTAGGGCCTTCTTCTTATTCATGAGAAGGGACGCCGCGGTGGAAATCGTGCCGTCGCCACCTCCCGCAAGGATGACATCGATATTGCGCCTGGCGATTGCCTTTTCCAGGGCCGAGGCGAGGTCGCAGCCGGCGACGATGTCGAGCTCGACCGAATGTCCCGCTGCTTCGAGGGTCTGCCGCAGCTGTTCCGAAAATGCTTCAACGTCGATGGTGCGGAGCGTGCCGCCGTCCTGGTTCAGCACCGCAGCAAACCGCATACACCACTCCGCATTAGCCTCAGGTCACTTTGAGCGGGCAGACCCCTCAGCCGCAGGCTGAAACGAGATGCGGCCGCAAAAGGTTCCGTCGGAGCTTAGGCCCCGGGGCGCGCGAAGCCCGGGGCGCGCGAAGGTGGTGTGGTTGGAACAACACCTCGGTCACAACGTTGTGACCATGTCGACACTGCCGCTCCAGATCCGCCGTTCTGCGGCGGGTCGAGCATGCGGCATGCACAGATCAGGCACGAGGAGAGATTATGATGATCCGCACTCTTTTTGCGACCACCGCGATCGCGACGCTGCTCGCGACCGGGGCTTTTGCACAGACGACGCCCGCCCCGGCCCAACAGGCCCCGGCAGCCGAAAGCACAGCTCCGGTTCCGCGCGCCGAAGGCGCGCTGATGACCAACATCATAGGCGAATCCGTCTATAATGGCACGGGCGACGACGCCCAGGACATCGGCAAGGTCGATGATGTGGTCTTCGATTCCAGCGGCAATGCCAAATCCGCCATTATCGGAGTCGGCGGGTTCCTAGGCGTCGGCAAGAAGGACGTCGCTTTTGACTACAGCAAGCTGGAATGGGCCGAGAAGAACGGCGACCGCTGGCTCGTAGCCAAGACGACCAAAGACGAGCTGAACGCGCAGCCGGCCTTCGATCGCAAGGCCTATGATCCGGCCCCGGCGCAAACGACCGATGCCACGCAGCCTGCGACCACCGGAACGGCGCAAGCGCCCGCGCAGCCGGCCCAGCCGCGGTTAAGAAGGCCGAAGGCAACCTCGCCACCAACATCATGGGCGAGTCGGTCTATAACGGCACTGCCGACGACGCCCAAAAGATCGGCGACGTCAACGACATCGTTCTTGCCAAGGACGGCAAGGCTGAATCCCTCGTGATCGGCGTCGGAGGCTTCCTCGGCATTGGTGAGAAGAATGTTACCTTCGACTTCGCCAAGGCCAAATGGGCGGAAAAGAATGGCGATCGCTGGTTGATCGCCGAAACGACGAAGGAAGAGCTGCAGGCCCAGCCGGACTTCAACCGCAAGGCTTACGATCCCGCGCCGGCCGCAGCCACCGCGGCTTCGAACAACGCTCCGGCGACGACCACTCCCGCCGTGGCCTCGTCCGATACCACGGCCGACAAGGGGGCCAAACCAGCTCAGCCGGCCCAGACGACGGCCGAAAACAAGCCTGCGGCGCCGGCTGCGAATACCACGGCTGAGAACAAGCCGGCCGATACCGGCACAGCCGCCACCGATACGACCAAGACAGCCTCGATCGACAAGTCGACGCTGACCGAGATGCCGATGGGCAACATGCGCGTCGACGACCTCAAGGGCACGACGGTTTATGGCGCCAACGATGCCGAGATCGGTTCGATCGGCGACGTCGTGCTGACGCCGGACAACAAGCCCGACGCGGTCATCGTCGATGTCGGCGGCTTCCTCGGCATCGGCGCCAAGGAAGTGGCGATCGGCATGGACAAGCTCAAATTCATGACCGACAAGAATGGTAAGAAATATCTCTACACCAACTTCACCAAGGAACAGCTGCAGGCGCAGACGGCATATGACAAGAGCAGCTATGCCGCCAACCGCGACCAGCAGCGGATGATGTTGAAGTAAGGCAATAGGCAGTAGGAAATAGGCAGTAGGCTAAAGAAGAGTTGGCAAATCACCCGGCAGCCGGGACATTCTACTGCCTACTGCCTACTGCCTACTGCCTACTGCCTACTGCCTACTGCCTACTGCCTACTGCCTACTGCCTACTGCCTACTCACGTACCCGACCACGCCATCTTCCGTCAGCTCCGCTAAGGCCAGCGACTGGTCGAGGTGAGCGGCGCGCCAGGCGAGCATCTTTTCCGCGAACTCCAGCCGTACCGGCAGACAGGCCGGATCGTTTGCCACGTTGTTCAGCTCTCCGGGGTCTTTCGACAGGTCGAACAGAAGCGGCGGCAGGCGGCCGCCAAAATGGACATATTTGAAGTCCGCCGTGCGGATGACCGCAAGGTTGCAGGCGCGCGATTCGATACCGAAATGGCGTTCGGCCTCGCCTTCGGCGACCGTGCGGAAATCGAACTCCCAATGCGCGGCATCGCGCCAGCTCTCCGGCTCCTTGCCGTCGATCCAGGGCGCGAGCGAGCGGCCGTCGAGATGGCGCTGCGGCGCTGCGCCGATCAGGTCGAGCAAGGTCGGGAAGATATCTACAGCCTCGGTGAAGCGATCGACGGATAGGCCGGCTGTCGCTTTGCGCCGTGGATCGCGGATGATCAGCGGAATGTGGTAGCTGGCGTCGAAGAAGCCGCCTTTGCCGAGCATGAAATGATCGCCCATCATCTCGGCGTGATCGGAGGTCAGCACGATAATCGTGTCGTTCCAGGCGCCCGCCGACTTGATCGCTTGCCAGACGCGGCCGAGCTGGGCGTCGACCTCCGAGATCATGCCGTAATAGATCGCGCGGATGCGGCGGAAGTTCTCCTCGCTCCACTCCGCCACCTTGCCCTCGATGCCGGGGACGAATTTTGTCCGCTTCTGACCGGCGAGATCGTAGGCGAGATAGGGATGGCTTCCGGCTTCGGCTTGCGGATTTGCCGCGCGCTTGAAGGCGGGACCTGCAGCCGGATCGTACATGCTGTTGTAGGGTTCGGGCACGATGAAGGGCGGGTGGGGGCTGATGAAGGAAATATGCGCGAACCATGGCGCTCCCTCCTCCTGCTCGCCAAGCCAGCGAATGAATTCGCCGGCGAGGAAAGCGCTCGGGGTCTGGTCCTTGGAGTAGACCGGCGGCGCGTTGGTGACGTCGCCTTTGTCCTGGCCGCTGGCCGGACGGTGGATGCCGGGGCTTCCGCCGCCCGTGTCGACGCCTTGTGCCCGCAGCCATGACAGCCACTGCTTCTGATGCTCGGGCAGGGCCTGGCGCACGGTGAAGCCCGGCAACACGCCCTCGTAGCTGCGCAGGCTCGGATCTCCAGCCGCAAGCCGGCGCGGGTCGAGCGAGACATCGGTATAGCCGAACAGGGTCGGGTCGTAGCCCGCCGCGCGCGCCGAAAGCGCGATGTTGCCGTGGCGCGCATCAAGCGGCGTGCCGTTGCGGCAAACGCGATTGTTCATCTGATAGAGCCCGGTATAGAGGCAGGCGCGGGCAGGAGAACAAGGTGCGGCCCCGCCATAGTGGCGGCGGAAAAGCACGCCTTCCGCGGCGAGCGCGTCCACATTCGGCGTCTTCACCACTGGATGGCCGGCGGCCGACAGGCAATCGCCACGCCATTGGTCGCAGGTGATGAGGAGAACATTCGGGCGGCTCATCGGATTGACCAAGATCGTCTCCCTTGTGGAAGCGCTCAGATGGAATGGAAATCACCGGCGTTGCAAGCCTATGTCGGTGATTGTCTGGTGAACATATTTCGAACAGTCGTTCACTTTTATGACACAGTCCATTCTGTGTTTGCCCGCTTTGCCGTCGGCCCGCCCATCCTCATATTGGCGTGGACAGCGGCGAGGGCCGCACAAGAACAAGGGAAGGAGCACGATCATGCTCAATCAGATCCAGGGGCTGCATCACGTCACCTCGATGGCGAGCGACGCACGCCGCAACAATGAGTTCTTCACGAAGAAGCTCGGCCTGCGCCGGGTCAAGAAGACCGTCAATTTCGACGCGCCGGACGTCTATCATCTCTATTATGCAGACGAGGTGGGCACGCCGGGTTCGGTGATGACCTATTTTCCGTTCCCCGATATCGCCAAGGGCAGACACGGCGTCGGCGAGGTCGGCACGACGGTGTTCTCGGTGCCGGAAGGCACGCCGGCCTATTGGGAAAAGCGCTTCGCCGACGAAGGCGTGGGCAATGTTGCCCGTACCGAAAGCTTCGGCGAAAAGCGGCTCACCTTTACCGGCCCGGACGGCGACAGTTTTGCCCTTGTCGAGGACAAGGCCGACAGCAGAGCGCCCTGGGTCAAGGGCGGCGTTCCCGCGGACGAGGCGATCCGCGGCTTTCACTCGGTCTCGCTGCGGCTGAAGGATGGCGGCGCCACCGAGGAACTGCTGAAGTTCATGGGCTATGAGGAGGTCGACAAGTCCGGCAACATCCGCCGGCTGGCGATCAAGAACGGCAATGGCGCCGACGTCGTCGACATCGAATCGCTGCCCACTGCCGGCTTCGCCAATCTCGGCGCCGGCTCGGTGCACCATGTCGCCTTCGCGGTCGAGGATCGCGCCAAGCAGCTCGAAGTGCGCAAGGCGCTGGTCGACACGGGCTATGGCGTGACGCCGGTCATCGACCGCGACTATTTCTGGGCGATCTATTTCCGCACGCCGGGCGGCGTGCTGTTCGAGGTGGCCACCAACGAACCGGGCTTCGACCGCGACGAGGATACCGCGCATCTCGGCGAGGCACTGAAGCTGCCGACGCAGCATCAGCATCTGAGGTCTTACCTCGAAGAGCACCTGCAGAAGCTGGAAGACTGAGCCATGAGCAAGGACGCTTACATCCACAAGGTGCTGCCCGGTTCGCCGGGCGGCCCACTGCTCTTCGTCTTCCACGGCACCGGCGCGGACGAGAACCAGCTTCTCGGTTTCGGCCGTGAGTTGTTGCCCGGCGCGACGATCGTTTCGCCGCGCGGCGATGTGTCGGAGCACGGTGCCCCGCGCTTCTTCCGCCGCACCGGCGAGGGCGTCTACGACATGGACGACCTGGCGCGCGCGACATCGAAGATGGCGGGATTCGTCAAGGCCCATGTCGAAGCGGCGAAACCTTCGGCGGTGTTCGGCCTCGGCTACTCCAACGGCGCCAACATCCTGGCTTCGGTCGTGTTTGCCGAGCCCCGCCTGTTCGATGCCACGGCGTTGATGCATCCGCTGATCCCGTTCGAACCCAATGTCCAGGGCAGCCTTGCCGGCCGCCGCATCCTGATCACGGCCGGCAGGCGCGATCCGATCTGTCCGCCCAATTTGACGTCGCGGCTCGAGGCCTATTTGCGCGCCGACGGCGCCGATGTCACAGTGGAATGGCATGACGGCGGGCATGAGGTTCGGCCGAACGAAAATGAAGTGCTGCGGCGGCTTTTCGCGCCGGCGCCCGTTGCCGAAGGAGGCGAACAAAATGGCTGACCAACTGCCCGAGATCGAATTGGAGGACCACGGTTCCAAGGGGCGCTATGTGCTGCGTGGCCCTGGCGGCGCCGAGGCCGAGATGACCTTCACCAAGATCGGCGAACACCAGCTGATCATCGAACATACCGAGGTGCCGGATGTCTTTCGGCGGTCAGGGCGCCGGGCTTCGGCTCGTCACCCGCGCGGTCGAGGACGCGCGCGCCGCCGGCAAGAAAATCATCCCGCTCTGCCCCTTCGCCAACGCCCAGTTCCGCCGCCACCCGGAATGGGCGGATGTGCTGAAGCAGTAGTGTCGTCTTTCCCTTCTCCCACAAGGGGAAGGGAAGCTTTGGCATTTGCACGGCCCGGTCATCTTGCCTAAGTTGACGGTTCGCTTCGGACGAAACCTGTCGTCCCGCTCGTCACCGATTTGAATGGCTTCCCCGATGACCGATACCGACCTGATCCCCGTTTTCGACGGACACAACGACACGCTGCTTCGGCTCTACCAGTCGAAGGAAACCGATGTCGAAAAGCTGTTCATCGAGGGGACGCCGGGCGGGCATATCGACCAGCCGCGCGCCAGGAAGGGGGGCTTCGCCGGCGGCATGTTCGCTATCTTTCCGCCGCCGGTCGAAAAGTCGAAGCGCAGCGCCGTGCCGCCGGCACCGAGCGACAACGAGCCGTTGCCGCCGGAGCTGCCGCAGGCCGAGGCGATCACCTCGACCATCGGCATGGCTTCGATCCTGTTTAGGCTGGAGCGCGCCGGCGCGCTCACCGTCTGCCGCAGCGCCGGCGATGTGCGCGATGCGATGGCGAAGGGCTCGATCGCGGCCGTGTTCCATATCGAAGGCGTCGAGGCGATCGACCCTGGGCTTGCCATGCTCGACGTGCTGCATGCCGCCGGCCTGCGTTCGCTGGGCATCGTCTGGAGCCGTCCCAACGCCTTCGGCAATGGCGTGCCGTTCCGCTTTCCGTCCTCGCCCGACACCGGGCCGGGCCTCACCGATGCCGGCAAGGCGCTGGTCAAGGCCTGCAACCAGCTCAGGATCATGATCGACCTGTCGCATCTCAACGAGAAGGGTTTTCGCGATGTCGCGGGCTTGAGCGACGCGCCGCTGGTCGCGACCCATTCGAACGTGCATGCGATCTGCGGTCATTCGCGCAACCTGACCGCCTGGCAGCTCGGCGCGATCCGCGAGTCGGGCGGCATGGTCGGCCTCAACTTCGCCACCGGCTTCCTGCGCGAGGACGGCCGCATGAATGCCGACACCGGCCTCGAAATCATGGTGCGCCACATCGATTCGCTCTTACAGGCGCTTGGCGAGGACGGCGTCGGCCTTGGCTCCGATTTCGACGGCGCCATGATCCCGGCCGTCATCGGCGACGTCGCCGGCCTGCCCAAGTTGATCGACGCGCTCGCCGCGCGCGGTTTCGGACGCGCGCTGATCGAGAAGATCGCTTATCGGAACTGGTTGAGCGTGCTGGAAAGGACGATTGGGTAAGCGCGCCTACTGCGCGCAACCCATGCGCTTCAGCCAGTCCCTTGCCGACGCCGCGGTCGCGGATGATCGACAGAGGGTTCTCGTAGTCGAGCCGGGCGCAGATGCGATAAACTTCGAGCGTCTCGGCATTCATCTGGCCGCGTTTGAAGAAGAACATGGCCGCCGCGTAGCGGGTGCGGCCGGACCACATCTCGCCGAGCGGCGTGTTGACGAGCTGCCATTGCTCGGCGGCTTCCGCCTCCACGTCTTCCGCTTCGCTCGCCATCGTCAGAAATCCGCCGGCGGGTTGGCGGTGCGGCGGTCGAGCTTGATAAAGGGCCGCGGCACCACCTTCGCCTTTTTCATCAGCTTCTGGTACTGCAACTCGCGCATGGCGTAAATCTCGACCCAGAGGTCGTCGACGATCGTGTCGCCATAGGGCCGCTGCAAGGAAGCCAACGCGATGTTGCGCTTGGCCATGGGCGACCACATCGCCGCGCTCACCAGCCCGACCTCCCGGCTTTTGCGATAATAGACGATGGCATGCTCGGCCGGAATGTTGCCTTCGATCTCCAGCCCGACCAGCACGTGACGCAGCTTCTTCTTGGCGCGGGCTTCGAGGATGGCGCGGCGGCCGTTGAAATGTCCCTTGTCGGGATCGATCATGAAGCCGAGGCCGATCTCGTCGGGCATGCGCAGGCGGTCGGCGCGGATGGCGTGCTCGGACGTGGTGAAGTCGGCATTGGCGACGATCAGCCCGGCTTCCAGCCGGGCGCGGTTCAGCGCCGTATAGCCGATGGCGCGGATGCCGCGCAACTCGCCCGCCGCCATAAGCCGGTCCCACAGGCTCAGCGCCTTGTCCGCCGGCACGAACAATTCGTAGCCGAGATCGCCGGTGAAGCCGGTGCGGGAAATCGTGACGGTTCCGCCGTCATGCGCGAATTCGGCGAGGTCGAAGACCTTCAGCCGCTCGACGCCGGCAAAGCCCGCGTCGCGCAGGACGGCGAAGGACGTCGGGCCTTGCAGCGCGAGGCCGGCGACCGCTTCGGTTTCTTCCGCCACGCTCACCTCATAGCCGATCGCGCTGTCCAGCAGCCAGGGCAGATGCCGCTCCTGCGAGCACAGCCGGAAGCGGGTCGGCGAGAGCCGGAACAACGTGCCGTCGTCCAGCACGAAGCCTTCATCGTCGCACCAGGCGGTGTAATGGACGCGGCCGGGCTTAAGCCTGGTCACGTCGCGCAGCGTGAGGCGGTCGAGATAGGCCTCGGCGTCCGGCCCCTCGATCTGATACTTGGTCATCGGCGAGATGTCGAAGAGTGCTGCCTGGCTGCGGATGGCGAAATATTCCAGCTCCTCGTCCCACAGCGAATGCGGTGCGCGGTAGCCGGCCCAATTGTACCAATCCTGCTTCAGTCCCAGCGCGTCGATGCGCGGCTGGAAGGGTGTGCCGGGCCTGAGCGTGCGGAAATGCGATTGGGCGAAGGCGCGGACGTCGGTTGACGGCTTTATGGTGGGATGATGGTTCATGACGGCGTTCCTTCGCCGTAGAGCGCTGCGTTTGTGAATAGCGAAATCATCCTCATGCCCTCATCGCGATGATGCGGCGTGCGGCGTTGAGGCCGGGCGCGCCGGAGATACCGCCGCCCGGATGCGAGCCGGCGCCGGCAAGGAACAGGCCTTCGAGCGGCGTGTCGTAGCCCGACCAGCCGGAGACCGGCCGCGACATCAGCATCTGGTCGGCTTGCAATTCACCGTGGTGCCAGTGGCCGCCGGGCATGCGGTAGCGCGCCTCGATGTCGGCGGGCGTCAAAAGCTCGGCGTGGCGGACCGTTGCGCCGATCCCCGGCGCATGGGCTTCGAGCTGCGCCATAATCGCCCTGAGGAAGCGCGGCTTGCCGGCGGTCCAGCCCTCTCTCAGCGCATAGGGCGCGTATTGCACCACCGCCGACAGCACGCAGGCGCGGGAGGGCGCGAGCGATGGATCGACGAGGCTGGGCAGCGTGATCTCCATCACCGGCTCGGGCGAGAACTCGCCATATTTCGACGGGTTGAAAGCGCGCTCGACATGGTCAGGCGAAGGGGCGATGACGAGGCGGCCCTTGTGGCCGGCGGCGTCGAGGCCGGTGAATTGCGGCGGCCGGTCGAGCGCAAGGTGGAGCTTGGCCGCATCGCCCCTCATACGGATGTTCTTCATCTTGCGCACGAAGCCCGTATCGACTTCGCGCGGTCCGACGAGATCGAGGATCGCGGTCGCCGGGTTGATGGCGGAAACGACGGTTCTGGCGCGCAGCGTCTCGCCGCTCCGCGTGACGACACCGGCGGCGCGGCCTTTCTCGACGATGACCCTGGCGACCGGCGATGCCGGGCGTATCGAAACGCCGGCTTTTTCCGCCGCCGCGCGGATGGCGGCGACGATGGCGCCCATACCGCCTTTCGGCTGCATCTGCGCCCCTGCAAGACCGCCGATCTCGCCGGCAAGCCGATAGTAGAGGCCAAGCACCGAGGTCGGCGAACGCGGCCCAAGATGCGAGCCGAGCGTCGCGTCGAAGGCGAGCAGGCCCTTCAGCCGGTCGTCCGAAAGCTGCTCGTCGAGCAGATCGTAGACATTCATCAGAAGAACGCGCAGGAAATCGCGCATGTCTTCCTTGCCGAGCCGCTTCAGCGCCAGCGCGGTCTGGCCAAGCCCCATCGTCTCGGCGAGCGAGATGTTGCCGAGGTCCGGCGGCCGGCGCGACAGGAAAGGTTTCAAGACGCCGGCATAGCGCAGCAGCTGCGCGCGAAGCTCCTTCCAGGCGGACTGTTCAGATGCGCTGGCGCCCGTCAGCACCTCGCCATAGGCGCCGTGCAGCACCAGCGGACCGTCCTTCGACAGCGCCACCGACGGCACGAAATCGCCGCGCTCGATCCTCAGCCCGTGGTGTTCCAGCTCCAGCGTCTTCACCACATCGGGATGAAGGCGGTTGAGCAGATGGGCGACAGCGGAAACGCGAAAGCCCGGCGCGAACTCCTCGGTTCGCGCGGCGCCACCGATTTCGTTCCCGGCCTCGAGCAGCAGCACCTTGCGGCCGGACTTGGCCAGCGTCGCGGCGGCGACAAGGCCGTTATGGCCGCCGCCGATGACGATGGCGTCCCAGTTCAGATCAGATGACGTCATGGGCCGGGCTCATATGCAAGATTGGCTTGGCGAGGTCGCGCAGGATCTCGGCGGCGGCGTTGCGCCCCGGCGCGCCCATCACCCCGCCGCCCGGATGGGTGGAGGAGCCGCACATATAGAGCCCGCCGACCGGCGAGCGGTATTGCGCGTAGCCCGGCACCGGGCGGTTGAAGAGCAACTGGTCGAAGGTGAGCTCGCCCTGGAAGATGTTGCCTTCGGTCAAGCCCACCTCGTCCTCGATTTCGCGCGGCGTGCGCACCTCCATGTGGACGATGCGGTCGCGGAAGCCGGGCGAATATTGCGCGATCTGGGAAATCACGCTTTCGGCGAAGCCGTCGCGGTCGGCGTCCGTCCAGTCGCGGCCATTTATCTTGGGTGGCGCATATTGCACGAAGCAGCTCATGAAGTGCTTGCCGGGAGGCGCCATGGTCGGGTCGAGCGTGGTCGGGATCACCATGTCGAGGAAGGGATCGGCCGACCAGCGCCCGGCCTTCCAATCGTCATAGGCGCGCTCCATGCGTTCGATGGAATCGGTGAAGTGCATGTCGGCGCGGTAGACTGGGGAGTCCTTGGGCAGAGCCGGGAATTCGGGGAGCGAATCCAGCGCGATGTTGACCTTGCCGGACGAGCCGCGGATTTTGAAATTCCTGACGCGCCTCAGGAAGATGTCGGGCAGTTCCTTCGCCTCGACCAGCTTCAGGAAGGTGCGCTTGACGTCGGCGTTGGAGATGACAAGCTTGCCATAGATTTCTTCGCCGCCGGCGAGCACCACTCCCTTGGCCTTGCCGTTCCTGATCAGCACGCGGTCGACCTCGGCGCCGGTGCGGATGGTGCCGCCGGAAGCTTTGAAGGAGGAGGCCAGCGCCTTGGTGATGGCGCCCATGCCGCCGCGCGCATAGCCCCAGGCGCCGACCGAGCCGTCGACCTCCCCCATATAGTGATGCAGCAGCACATAGGCCGTGCCGGGCGACATCGGGCCGAGCGCCGTGCCGATGATGCCGGAAAGCGCGAAGTTGGCCTTGATGACGTCGGTCTCGAAATATTCGTCGAGGAAGTCCGAGATCGACATCGTCCAGAAGCGCAAGGTCAGCGCCATCTCCTCGGCGGAGAGACCGGCAAACTTCTTGCCGAGATAGAGCAGCTCGCCGAGGTCGCGCGGCCTGAAGCTGGTCGGGTCGGGCGCGGTGCGCATCAGGAGCGGCTGGATGAAGCGACACTGCCTCGTGACGTCGCGCGAATAGCGATCATAGGCTTCGGCGTCGCGCTTCGAAAAACGGGCGAACTCGCGGCGATGCGCGTCGTGATCGCGGTAGTTGGCGAGATAGTCGCCGTCGCGCGTGAACACCGCGCCGCCTTCATAGGAGATCACCTGCAGGCCGAAGCGGGGCAGTTCCAAATCGCGCATGATCTCGGGCCGGAACAGCGAGCAGACATAGGAACAGTTGGAATAGAGAAAGCCCGGGGTCAGCTCGCGGCTGGTGGCGGCGCCGCCGACCCAGTCGTTCTTCTCGACCACCAGCACGTCCAGTCCGGCGCGCTGCAGATAACAGGCGTTGACCAGGCCGTTATGGCCGCCGCCGATGACGATCGCGTCCCATGCCTTCATGCGCGCAGAACCTCCATCCGGTTGCCCTATCTTCTTGTTTTTACGCAATTCCGGGACGGAAACGGCGTCACGCTTTTCCTGGAATTGCCCGGTGCGTTTTGTTCCCTGATTGCCCGAATTTGACATGGATTACAGTTTTTTGTCTAGCCATTTTGAATGAATGTTCAACAAATGATGTTGCGTTTTCCTGTTGATGCGCTAGGCTTTGCCTTGATTTCTGGACTGGCCCACATCGGCATTTGGGGTTGAATATCCGATGATCGAAACGGCTGACGCCGAGCCGGAATATGACGACACCGCTGTCCGCTTCCTCGAGGCACTGTGGGGCGAGGGCTATCTGTCGCCGGGCGGTCCGGACGAGGTCGACCGCGTGGTCGAAGGCCTCTCGCTCAGGGGCAAGACGATCCTCGATATCGGCTGTGGCGCCGGCGGCATCACGCTGCATCTGGCGGCAGCGCATGGCGCGGCTCGAGCCACCGGCTTCGACGTCGAAAAGCCGGTGATCGAGGCGGCGAGGCGAGGGGCGATCAGGCAAGGCCTCGATGATCGCGTCGGCTTCGTCCAGGCGCCGCCGGGGCCATTGCCTTTCGCGGACGCTTCCTTCGACGTCGTCTTCTCCAAGGACGCGCTGCTGCATGTGCCGGACAAGGACGCGCTGTTCGCCGAGATCTTTCGTGTACTGAAGCCGGGCGGGGTGTTTGCCGCGTCGAACTGGATGATCGGGCATGACGGCGAGGCGTCGCCTCAGATGAAGGCCTATATCGCGGCCGAAGGGCTCTCCTTCGCCATGGCCTCGCCGGCGCGCTATGCCGAGGCGATGCGGCGCGCCGGCTTTACCGATATCACGGTGCGCGACCGCAACCCATGGTATCGCGAGGTCGCGCGCCAAGAGCTTTCGCGGCTCAAGGGGCCGCTCTACGCGCAGGCCGCGGCAGCGGTCGGCGCGGCCTATGTCGACAAGAACATCAAGACCTGGGAGGCGATGCAGAAGGTGCTTGACAGTGGCGAGCACCGCCCCACTCATCTGCGCGGTTGGAAGCCGGTCGGATAGCCGGCAATGCTGGAGACCGTCACACCCATGAAGACTGCAGAGGCGAGCGATGCTCTCCCCGAAACGGCGCGAAAGGGCGATGCCGACAAACGCGGCCGCAAGGCTTCGAAAGAGGTCAGGCAGCTGCAGCTGATCGAGGCGACGATCGATTCACTTGCCAAGCGCGGCTATGCCGAAACGACGATGGCTGACGTGGCCGACGGCGCGGGCCTGTCGCGCGGCATCGTCAACTTCCATTTCGAGAGCAAGGAAAAGCTGCTCATCGCCACACTGCAGCATATGTATGACGAGTACTCGGCGCATTGGCGCACCGCCCTGCAGAAGGCGGGCGACGATCCGGCGCGACAGCTGCAGCAGCTGGTGTGGGCCGATTTCGACCGCTCGATCTGCAACAAGCGCAAGCTCGCCGCCTGGCTCGCCTTCTGGGGCGAGGCCAAGTCGCGGCCGACCTACCAGGCGCTAAGCAGCTCGCGCGACGCCTATTACCAGCAGGTCTTCATCGATCTCTGCACGACGCTCAAAGAGAGCGGCGGCTACACCTATGACCCTCAGGCCATCGCCCTGGCGCTCAGCGCCATGCTCGAGGGCCTGTGGCTGCGGCTGATGATGGGAACCGAGGACACCACGCGAGAGACCGCATTGCAGGCCGCGAATGCGTTTTTGGCCGCCGCCTTCCCCAAACACTATGGTTAGCGAGAACTGGGGCTAGCAAAAGCCGGGATTAGCAACAGCCGGCCAACAAGACCGGCAAAAACAAAAGAGGATGGAACAGCATGAGGAAATTCAGCCGACGCCTGACACTGACCTTGGCGCTTGGGAGCGCGATCGCGGCTTCGGCGGCGGCGTTCGCCGTCGCCGCCGATAAGGACCTGATCGTGTTCGACTGGTCCGGCTACGAGGATCCGAGCTTCCACGGCAAATATGTCGAGAAGAACGGCGATTCGCCGACCTTCGCCTTCTTCGGCGACGAGGACGAGGCGTTCGAAAAGATCCGCTCCGGCTTCAAATCCGATCTCGGCCATCCCTGCTCGCAGAGCGTCGTGAAGTGGCGTGAGGCGGGGCTGCTGCAGCCGCTCGACACCTCGAAGATCACCGGCTGGAAGGACCTCAATCCCGGCATCATGGCGATGAAGGATCTCGCCACGACGTCCGACGGCAAGGCCTGGTTCATGCCCTGGGACTGGGGCGATACCCAGCTCACCTACAATTCCGACAAGATCGCCGAAAAGGACGTCCAGTCGCTGAAAGCATTCGCCGATCCGAAATATAAGGGCAGGGTTTCGATCGGCGACAATGTCGACGACGCCTATGCTCTGGCCAGCCTCGCCATCGGGCTCAAGGACTGGACCAAGATGACGGACGACCAGTTCAAGCAGGCATCCGATTTCCTGCGCCAGGTGCACAAGAATGTCCGTTCCTACTGGACAGACACCACCGATATCGTGCAACTGCTCAGCGGCGGCGAAGTCGACCTCGCCTGGGCCTGGAACGACGCGACGGTGCAGTCCGTCAAGGCCGGTGTGCCGATCAAATCCAAGAAGGACACCGACGAGGGCATGTCGACCTGGGTCTGCGGTTATGTGCTGTTCAAGGACGCGCCGGGCAACATCGACAAGGCCTATGACTATCTCAACGCCGTGAACGATCCCGAGGTCGCCAAGACGCTGGTCAAGGACTGGGGCTACGGCCAGGCCAATGCCAAGGGCATGGCCGGCGTCGACCCGGCGATCCTGAAGGAAAAGGGCTACGACAATGTGGAAAAGTGGGTCGACAAGACCCTGTTCCAGCAGCCGCTGCCTTCGGAGCTGAAGCTGAAGATGATCGCCGAGTTCGAGAAGATTAAGGCCGGCTATTGAAGAGCAGCGTTGAAAGAACCGACGTCGTCATCGTCGGCGCCGGCTTTACCGGGTTATGCGCCGCGCTCGACCTTCAGCGCGCCGGCGTCGATTTCCTTGTCCTTGAGGCACGCGATCGCGTCGGCGGCAGGGTGGAGGCTGTCCGCAATGGGCTCGGCGAGCGTATCGACAGCGGCGGCCAGTTTCTATGTGTGGACATGCCCGAAGTGATGGCGCTGGCCAAGGCCTACGGCAAGAGCTTCGTCGAGACCTATGTCGAGGGCGAATTCATCACCTATCCGTCAATGACGCCGGCGCGGGCGGAGCGGACCTATCATGTCTCGATGGCGATCCGCGAGCGCATGAACCGGATTGATCCGGACGACCCGGCGATTGCCGGGCTGACCGTCGCCGACTGGCTGGAACGCCAGCATGATGAGGCCGATGCCAAGGCCGCTTTCCGCTCGCTGGTCGAGGGTCTGTGGTGCCTGGCGGCGGACAAGGTGCCGCTCTGGTACCTGATCGACAATGATCGCCGCATCACCAACGAGGTGTTCGAGCTGCAGTATTTTTTGGGCGATACCATGCAATCGCTGGCCGAGGACCTTGCCGCCGAGCTCGGCGACCGGCTGCGCCTGAACGAAGCGGTGACGCGTGTCGAGCGCGCCCCGCAAGGCGTTCGCGTCAGCACCGGCGCGAGCACGATCGAAGCGCGCGAGGTCCTGATCGCACTGCCGCCGGCGACGGCCGCGAAGCTCAATTTCGCGCCGGCTTTGCCGGCGGAACTCGCAAGCGCGCTCGGCGTCTGGGAAAGCGGCGCGGTGATCAAGATCCTGGTGCGCTACGCAACGCCGTTCTGGCGCGAACGAGGCCTGTCCGGCATGGTGATGTGGCGCGATCAGGCGGGGCTGTTTGCCTGCGACGCCAGCAAGGGTATCGACCATGCCGCGCTTGTGGTCTTTGTCGGCGGGCCGCTCGCATTGCGCTGGCATCCGCTCGGCGAGGCGGCATTGCAGGCGGAAATCACAGCCAGACTCGTCCAGGCACTCGGCCCGCAGGCCGCCGACATCGTCGATTTCAGCGCGCGCGACTGGACGCATGACCGCTGGAGCGGCGGAGCCTATAGCGATCTCATCACCGATGTGACCGCCCGCGATGCCGAGCGCGTGATCCTCGCCGGCGCGCCGCCGGTCTATTTCGCCGCTTCGGAAATGTCGCCGTCTTTCCCGGGTTATGTCGAGGGCGCGATCGTCGCCGGGCGCATCGCTGCCGCAAAGATTCAGTCGGCCATCGCCACCAGCGCCTCGGGGTCGTAGGCGAGGCGGATCGGCGCGCCGACAGGAATGTCGTCGGCGCCGAAATCGTTGGTCTCGGTCACCGAGAGCGGCTTTTCGAGCCCTGGTATCTCGACGATCAGATGCGTGATCTCGCCGAAATAGTGGCGCTCGACGACCTTGCCGGCGACCTCGAATTTGGCCGTTGCATTGTCCCATAAAACGCGCAGGCGCTCTGGGCGGATCCCAAGGGTCGCCGCGCCGCCATTGCGCACGAAAGCCTTCGGCTTGTCGGTCCTGACGCGGCCGAAGCCCAGTGTGTCGAGCACCAGCGAAGCGCCGTTCTCCTCGACGATCTCGGCCTTGACGAAATTCATGCCGCCGAGGAAATCGGCGACCTGGCGGTTAACCGGGCGCTGGTAGATTTCCTTCGGCGAGGCGACCTGCGCGATGCGGCCGCCGAACATCACCGCAATGCGGTCCGACATCGCCAGAGCCTCGTACTGGTCGTGCGTGACCAGCACGAAGGTGATGCCGACGGCCAGCTGCAGGCGGCGCAACTCGACCTGCATCTGCTCGCGCAGCTTTTTGTCGAGCGCCGAGAGCGGCTCGTCGAGCAGCAGCACCTTGGGCCGCATAACCAGCGCCCGGGCTAGAGCCACGCGTTGGCGCTGGCCGCCGGAAAGCTCCGTGGCGCGGCGCTTGCCGAGGCCGGTGAGCGAGACCTGCGCGAGCGCTTCCTCGACGCGGCGCTTCTCCTCGCCGGCAGCGAGCTTCAGCCGCTTCAGCCCATAGGCGACATTCTGCTCGACATTGAGATGCGGAAAGATCGCGTAGCTCTGGAAGACCATGTTGGTCGGCCGGCGGTTGGCGGGGATGCCGTCCATCGGCTGGCCGTCGACGGCGATGGAGCCGCTGGTCGGCGCGTCGAAGCCGGCGATCATGCGCAGCAGCGTGGTCTTGCCGCAGCCGGAAGGCCCGAGCAGCGAGAAGAATTCGCCCTCACGGATCGCCAGCGAGGCGTTGTCCAGCGCCTTGAACGATCCGTAGCTGCGGGTGACGTCGCGGATCTCGATCATGGTTCGATCCGATTGGGATTGGACCCGCTCAAGCATGGAGGCCTCCCTCATTGTGGGTGCGTCTCGCCGCGCGGCGGCGCAGGATTTCGGCAGTCGTCATCAGCACGAAGGACGCGAAGAGCAGCAAGGTGCCGAGCGCCAGCACGCCGGGGAGTTTGGCCGCGAAGCGCAACTGGCCCCAGATGTAGATCGGCAGCGTCGCCTCGGTTCCGGTGAGGAAAAAGGCGATGATGAATTCGTCCAGCGAAATGGTGAAGCAGACGAGCAGGCTGGAGATGATCGCCGGCGCAACCATCGGCAGCGTCACCCGCCGGAAAGTGCCGAAGGCAGATTCGCCCAGGTCGGCGGAGGCTTCCTCGAGACTGCGGTCGAAGCCTTCGAAGCCGGAGGTCAGCACGGTCATCGAATAGGGGATGCAGACCAGCACATGGCCGAGCACGACGGTGAAGAGCGACAGGCTGAGGCCCAGCTGCAGCATGACCAAAAGCATGGAGATGGCGACGATCACTTCGGGCAACACCAGCGGCGCCATGATCAGGCCGTTGATGGCTCGGCGGCCCGGATAGCGGTAGCGGGTGATCGAGCGGGCGGCGAGGATGCCCAGCACCGTCGACAGGATCGAGGCGGAGACCCCGACCATCAGGCTGTTCCAGGTGGCGTCGATCAGCGCCGGCGTGTGCGGCAGGTCCTCGTACCAGTGCAGCGTGACGCCAGAGAGCGGAAATTTGGGCGTCGCCGCCGTGTTGATCGAGAAGATCGGCAGGAAGATCACCGGCAGATAAAGGAACAGCAGATAGAGGACGGCGTAGCTCGGCAGCCAGCCGGGCAGGAAGCGTGTTATCGCCGTCATCGCGCCAGCCTCTGCAGGGCGCGGATAACCAGCACGGTGGCGCCGGCCATCAGCGAGACTATGATCATGGTGGTGACGGAAAGTGCTGCACCCAGCGGCCAGTTCGACGCCTTGCCGAACTGCGCCTGGATGGCGTTCGCGATCATGACTCCGTCCTTGCCGCCCACCAGCTTCGGCGTGACATAGTCGCCGACGGTAGGGATCATGACGATGAGCGCCGCCGAGATGATGCCGGGCGCCGAGAGCGGCAACGTCACGCGCAGAAAGGAGCGCAGCGGCCCGTCGCCGAGGTCGGTCGCGGCTTCGAACAGAGTGCGGTCGACCTTCTCCAGCGAAACGAAGATCGGCAGGATGGCGAAAGTCGCCCAGGCGTGGGTGAGCGTGATGATGACGGCGCTGGAATTGTAGAGGAGCGCCGTCGAGGGCTCGTCGATGATGCCGAGGCCCATCAGGCCGGAATTGAGCACGCCGTTGTAGCCGAGGATCACCTTCCACGACATCACGCGCAGCAGGTAGCTGGTCCAGAACGGGATGGTGATGAGGAACAGCCACAGGCCCTTATGCCGGCCGCCATGGAAGGAAATGAAATAGGCGATCGGGTAGGCAAGCGCCACGGTGAGCAGGCTGACCGTCAGCGAGATGTAGAGCGAGCGCCAGAGCAGGTCGCGATAGATCGGCTCGGTCAGCGCGATCCGGTAGTTCTCCAGCGTGAAGGTGTGGTCGATGGTGAGATAGTTCTGCGTCCAGAAGGAATGGGCGATGACGACCAGGATCGGCAGGACAAGCAGAATAAGAGCATAGACGAAGGTGGGACTGATCAGGGCAAAGCCCTGGACGGCTTCCGATTGCAGAAGGGGACTTCGTCTCGATCCCGCCATGCGCAACGGGGGCGACCCTTCCGCGGCAACCGTCATTGCAGCGCTCCGGGCGTGATTTCGGTAGCTGGCTCGGACTGTCCCGCCATGCGGTCTTCCCATTCCTGGCGCCGGCCGCCTGTTCCCGAATTATGTTTGGAGCGCGATCGCTCCTGGCTTGCCGGCTTTCTTTCATCATGAGCGTATCCGCCAATTGAAATCAAGCGCTATTTCTGCGATATTGATTGAACGGATATTCAAAATCAAGTGAGGAAAGGCCGAATTTCCATGGTTTTCCGCGGCGTTTGATATCCGACGAGAATTCGACAATCTGGCAATGCGAGGCGAAAATGGCGGCTCAAAGCAAGATCAAGGCAAGCGAACTCATCGACGCCGACGATGAGGACGCGGTCGAGCTCGCCAAGCGTCATCTCGTACAGCCCTGGCCCTATGCCGGTTCGGTCGGCAACGAGGCCCGCGCGCTGATCGGCGAGGGCGACGGCATCTACATCACCGACGGCTCCGGCAAGCGGCTGATCGACGGGCCGGCTGGCATGTGGTGCATCAATGTCGGCCATCGCCGCGAAGAACTGGCCAAGGTCATGTACGACCAGGCAATGGCGCTCTCCTACAACACGCCCTGGTACACGATGAACGCGCCTTCGGCCGAGCTTGCCCGGCGCATCGCCGATGCCGCACCCGGCGACCTCAGCCACACCTTCTTCACCACCGGCGGCTCGTCGGCGGTGGAGACGGCGCTGCGCTTCATGCAGTTCTACAACAACGTCCGCGGTCGGCCGGAGAAGAAGCTGATCCTGAGCCGCGGCGGCGCCTATCACGGCTCGACCTATCTCTCGGCCTCGCTCAACGGCCGCCCGCGCGACCGCGACTGGATGGACGGCGCCGACGATCTGGTGGTGAAGCTGTCCTCGCCCGATCCGTTCCGGCGGCCGAAGGAGATGAGCATCGCCGCCTTCACCGATTTCCTCGTCGACCAGTTCCGCGACAGCGTCGCGCGTATCGGCGCGGAGCGCATCGGCGCCTTTGTCGGCGAGCCGGTACAGGCTTCCGGAGGCGTCGTCGTGCCGCCGGACGGGTATCTGAAGCGCATCCGCGAGATCTGCCGCGAGAACGACATCCTCTATGTCTCGGACGAGGTGGTGACCGGCTTTGGGCGGCTCGGCCATGTCTTCGCCTCCGGCGACGTGTTCGGCATCGATCCGGACATGATCACCTTCGCCAAGGGCGTCACGTCGGGCTATTTCCCGCTCGGCGGCGTCATCATCTCCGAGCGGCTGCTCGAAGAGCTGCGCCGCTCCAATCATCCCGACGCGCTGTTCGGTCACGGCCTTACCTACACCAGCCATCCGATCGGCTGCGCGGTGGCGCTGAAGAATCTCGACCTGCTGGAAGAGGGCGTGCTTGCCCACACGCGCGAGATCGCACCCTATTTCCAGGCAAAACTGAAGACGCTGGAAGAGCTGCCGCTGGTCGGCGAAGTGCGCGGCGTCGGCCTGATGGCTTGCGTCGAATGCGTGGCCGATCGCGAGAGCAAGGATCCGCTGCAGCTCGACAAGGATGTCGGAAAACGCATCGACGCGCATTGCCACCAACTCGGCCTTCTGGTGCGGCCGCTGATCAATATGTGCGTGATGTCGCCGCCGCTGATCATCAGCCGCGAGCAGGTCGACGACATGGTGGCGATCCTGCGCGAGGGTATCTCGCGGACTATGGATGATCTGAGGAAGGAAGGGCTGTGGCGAGGGTAATTAGCTCTTTCCTTCTCCCCGTGGAACGTGGAACGGGGAGAAGGAAGAGTTACCCCCTCGACCGCAGCGCGTCGTTCAATCCCCACATGTCCTTTTCCTCGGGCGCCGTTTCCAGATTGAGCACCGGGACTTGCTTGCGCAAATGATCATGGTGGGTGCGCACGCCATATTCGAGGTCGGAGAGGTAAAAGCCCTCGAAGGCTTCCGAAAGCATGGATTCGTTCGACCACACCGAGAGCTGGACGTCCTCGTTCATCGTGTCGCGATCGATGCGGTAGGCGAGATAGCGCGCCGCGGCCTGCTCCCTTCTCTCGTCCTTGTAGCGATAGATTGCGCCGCGCAACAGAGTCTCCCCGGTCGACAGCGGGAACTCCTGATAGAACTGGACGGATTCCGGCATGATCGACAGCGCGTTGTTGGGGAAAATGCCGTAATAGATCCAGGCCTTGCGCAGATGCTCCGGCAGATGCGTGGCCTCGGGCGCGAGCTTGATATACTCGCGCACGCTCCAGCGCCGCCCGGCATGCGGATTGTAGGTGGCGAAGGACCGTGACACCCCGTTGACGAAAGGCTCGTCGAAATAGGTCGCGCCATAGAGGTCCTGCAGCGCCGGATGTGCCATGGCGACGTGATAGCCTTCATTGTCGACGTCGCGTACCGACTTCCAGTTGACCGGCGATTTCTGCGTCCAGATGCCCCAGGATGGCACCATGTCGGCGACGTTGTAATGCGCGATCTCGGCTTCGATCGGCTTGAGCAGCTCGGCCACCGAAGGCTGCGGGCCGCCCTTGCGGAAGCGGATGAAGATGAAGCCCATCCAGATTTCGAGGTCGAGCGGCATCAGGCCGAACTCGGTCTTGTCGAGCTCGGGGAAGGAGCGCGGACGGGCAGCGCCCCGCAGCGTGCCGTCGAGATTGTAGACCCAGCCATGGAACGGGCACACCAGCGCGTTCTTGCAGGTGCCCTGGCTGTCGGCGACGACCCGGCTGCCGCGGTGGCGGCACATATTGTTGAAGGCGCGCACGATGCCGTCCTTGCCGCGCACGATCAGCGCGCGCTCGCCGATGACATCCATGGTCAGATAGTCGCCCGGGTTCGGCAGGTCGGAGACATGGCCGGCGATCTGCCAGTGATTGCGGAAGACATATTCCTTCTCGAGCTCGAGAAGGGCATTGGAATGGTAGCTCCACCCCGGCAAACCCCTCCGGTCCCAATCGTTGGGGATCGCCACATCACGGAGGTGCGGGTTCATCGGCATGCTCTTCTTTTTGTTGAATACTCATTCAATATAAGCATATTTCTCATTGAAATGCAATGGTTTGTAGGAATATGAAACTTCCTAGGCGGCGGCTTTGAGGCGCGCCACGCCAGAAAGATCCCGGAAAATCCGCGCCTTAACCCGCAGCCGGCGCACTCGGCATGTCTGCCAAGACGTTCGACAGGTTCGCGGCCATCCCGGGGAACTTCAGACCGATGCGGCGGAGGTTGAGCCCGACAGGTGCACAGCTAACAAACGTATCTTTCTGGTCGCCCTAAAGCGCATTGTGCCTTCGTCGTCTGTTATCGAGTAAGTAGAGGCGCGCGGACGCTGGCAGCTTTCCTGTCAGTGGCAATCGGAAAGTGAGTTTAACAAATGTTATTCAACACGGCAGACCTGCATGCTATCTTTTAGCTGCGGGTAGAAGCCACCTTCCGGTTCGGCTTCTGCAACTTCGGCTCGCTCTTAGGAGCGAGCCTTTTTAGTTTCTTGGCGTTGCGCAAACATCGTAGATTCTGGCCAAGATTCCTGCAGCATCGCCGCCAACGCATACCAGCTGCATCCGACGCCGATCCCATTCGCTCGGAGAATAGCGGGCAGCGCCCAACCTCTGCAGGGTCAAACCCGCTGCGGGCCCCTCCTTGATCACGACGACCGAACCAGGCCGGGTGGTGAATAAATCGGGATCGGTCAAAAACACAGCGGCACTGCAGTCGTGCACCAGCATCCCCGCTTCGCCCCATTGCAGGTAGAAGTCGATATATCCTTGAGACAGTGCGGCAACCATCTGCATTTCGGGATTGGCATCTGCCGATATCGTCGCGAGAGCCTCACGCGTGATCACAGTCCGACCTGTGAGATTGAGCGGAACCGCGGTCACTTTCCAGGAGGCTGCAAACACTCGATCGGCTGCGTGCGGATCGGCATAAATATTAGCCTCCGCGACTGGCGACACATTGCCGGGGATCTCGAACGCTCCACCCATGACGACGACATCTTGCACCAGGTCTGCTATCGCCGGATCGGTCTCCAGTGCGCGCGCCAAGTTGGTCAGGCCACCGACCGCCAGCAGCCTCACCTGACCCGGGTTCTGCCGAATGCTATCCACGATAAATCGAGCGGCGGTATCCATTTCCTCCCGCGGTTCTTGGGCTATGGGATAGTCCCCCAGCCCATTTGCGCCATGAACATGGACAGGATAGGGATGGGGCGCCCCAGACCAGTTTAGCGGAACGGCCGCGCCAGCATGAACGGGAGCCTTGATTCCCCATGCCTCGGCGAGGAACCTGGCATTGCGCGTTGTGACCGAGATGGGTGCGTTGCCGAAGACGGTTGTAATGCCGAGCAGATCGATGTTCGGATGGCGGTGCAGATAAAGAAGTGCGAGGGCGTCATCCACGCCAGGGTCAGTATCGAAAAGAATCTTCTGCTTTGTCATGCGTGTGCGTTTCAGGCTTCCCAACCGTCAGTCAATGAGCAGGCTGGATTGTCACCACTGAAGCGTATCCTGAATATGTCGCCCAAACCGGCGCGCGTCGGCTGCTGGCACCCGGCCCGGGGTCGATGCACAGCTGTTGTGGGCAACCGCCCCAGTGCTGCAGCCGAACGCTGGCATGATCAAGATGAGCGACGGCCAGCGCCCGCAGATCGGCGAAGCGAACATCTCCCGCAGCTTGTACCGATGCCGTGACAGCATGCCGCCAGAATGGCCGGCAATGAGCACCAGCGCCAGGGTCGCAGGTTGCGAGACGTCCGCTCCGTCCTCGACCGCATGCCAAACCGGGCCGTGTGTGAGGTCGCTTACAGTCTCCTGCATCCGCGGGGGTATTTCCCGCAGACCAGTCGCGGTGAACGCCCGCCGGCGGCGAGCAGGGCGGAGGGTAGCGATCCAACCCTGTTTCAATCCTGTTACAGGGGAAATTGCCGTCGACCATCGGGCCGTTACGTGGCGCGGTTAGGTTCGTTTCATGGGAATAAGAAAGATACCGAAGGGAACAACCGATGTTTGCGAAAGTCCAGACCGCCGAAGCCAGTCGCCGCGCACACGGCCCGGAGCGCAACGATCGCCGGCCGAAGCTGGCGCTGCGGCAACGCGCGAGCGACCATCCGATGGCGATGTTCATCGCGATCGGCGCCTGCGCCTTCGTCGGCATGCTGGCGGCACCTGCCTCAGGCCCGGCTTTCGCTTCGATCAATCCGCCCGCCAATGTCATCCAGGGCGCGCAGACTACGCTCAAGACCGCCCGCCTGCCGGAATCCGCGGTCGACTTTGCCTGCAAGGGCCAGAACTGGGGCGCCGAGAGCCTCGATTGCCTGCGCGCCATCGCCGAGCAGTCCGGCCGGTACCGGGAGCGCCCGGTGCGCATGATCGCCAACGCCGCGCCGCTCACCAACACGCCGAACGTTTTTTAAGAGCTCCCCTGAGCGCACCCTCCTGCGCTCCAGTCAGGCTCCCGCCGCTGAAGTCGGACGGGAGCCTCTTTTTTGGGTCTGTCCATATTCAGGTGAGGCCGGTCTGCAAATGGCGGCTTCCTGTGCTTCCGGTGCTCACATAGGTCAAGTACGCTCCGCTCCGGTTCTCGGAATCCATCATTTTCGACTCGGCTTGACCTGAATCTCGGCAGATCCTGCGGCGGCGCAAGTTCAGGCCGGGTCACGCATCCGCTTGCAAGCTTCATCGCAAGACCAGTCCCGCTCAAAGGTGGGCGCCGTTGTCGGCCGCGGCCTCGTCGGCGACGGTCGAGAGGATGCCGCGCACGTCGAGGGTCGAGAAGGGCTTTTCCAGGATGTGCGGCCGCTGATGCGGCGGGAGCGCCTCGATCTCTGCCTTGGCGCCGATCAAGTCGCCGGTGACCAGCACGAAGCGCTGCGCCAGGTCCGGGCGTTCGGCCAGCAATTCGCGGTAGATCGAAATACCGCTGGTACCTGGCATCCGCAGATCTGAAAAGACGATGTCGGGCGGCATGTGCCCGCTCAGTGCCTCGCCGGCAGAGGTCCAGCTTGCAACGACCCGCGACTTCACCCCCATCAGCTCCAATATGTCAGAGAGCGAGCCCGCGACGTCCGGCTCGTCGTCGATCACCAGCGCATGACGCAGCCCGCTCGACCGCGCCGGACCTTCGCCGGGCGCGGCGCTGCCGCCCGCGATCGCCGGCAATTGCACGACGAAGCGCGCGCCGTTCGGCTGCACTTCCTCGAATCGGATGCTGCCATTGTGGCGCTCGACGATCGATTTCGAGATCGACAGGCCGATGCCGGTGCCGACGCCGACCGGCTTGGTGGTGAAATAGGATTCGAAGATACGCGCGCGGATCGCTTCGGGAATGCCCGGGCCGTTGTCCTCGACGGAGAAGCCCGGATCGCCGTGCTCGTTGCGGAAAGTCCGCACCTTGATGTGCCGCTCGCCCGTGACGCCGGCCAGCGCATGCTGGCTGTTGATGAGGAAATTGGCCACCACCTGCGTGATGTGGTCGGCGTCGGCCATGGCAAGCAGCGGCCCGTCGGCAAAGTCGGTGTCGATGATGATGCCGCTCGAGCGCGCGCCATAGGCGGTGACTTCGAGCGCCGAGCGCATCACCTGGTTGAGATCCGTCTCGGCCTGCTCGGTCGGGTGCAGCCGCACCATCGACAGGAAGCTCTTGACGATGCGGCCGCATCGCTCGGCGGCGGCGCGCACCTTCTCGGCGCGCACCTTGGTCTGCGGGTCGCCGGCGAATTCATGCAGCAGCGTCGACTGCGCCACCACCACCGCCAAGGGGTTGTTGAGCTCATGCGAGACGCCGGCAAGCAGCGAGCCCATCGCCGCCATCTTCTCGTTCTGGTGCAGCTTCTCGCGCTGGCGGTTGATCTCCTCCTCGGCCTGCAGCTTCTCGCGCAGGTCGCGGATCGAGCCGAAGATCAGGCGACGATCGGCAACGCGCATCTCGGTCGCCGTCAGCTCGATCGGGAAAATCTCGCCTGCGGCGTTCTGCGTGACGGTCTCCAACCGCTGGCCGACCATCGGCGCGCCGCGGCCGGCCATGTATTCGGCGCCCGAGGCATAGCCCTTGCGGTAGTATACCGGAACGATGGTGTCGAGCAGGTCCTTGCCGAGGATGGCGCTGCGCTGGAAGCCGAACATCTTCTCGGCCGCCGGATTGAACTCGATGATCGACCCCGTCTCGTCGATGACGATGATGGCGTCGAGCGAGGCCTGCAGCATGGTGCGGCGGATCACTTCGCTGGCATGCGCCTCCGATGGCGAGCGCTCGATGGCGTCGCCGATGGCCAAGGCGATGATGTGCAGGGTCGCTTCCTCTTCATCCGTCCATTCGCGCTCGGCGACGCAGTCGTTGATGGCCAGCGTACCCCAAAGGTGGCCATGCGCGAAAACGGAGACGGACAGAAACGACTTGATGTTCTGCTTCTCGAAGTCGGCCCGCAGGAAACCCTCGAGGTCGCGCGTGTGGCCTGAGAAGATCTTGCCTTGCCGCTCGTCCTCCTGCAGCCGCTCCAGAAGCGAATCCGAGTTGATGATCGACTGCATGATCACGGTGGGTGAGGCCAGTTCCCCGCCGAAGTCAGGATCGATCCAATAGGCGGCGACGGACTGGGCGAAGCCTTCGCCCGGCAACTCACGCAGACGGAAGAGAATGCCGCGCTGGCAATCCATCTTGCGGCACATGGTTCCCAATATGTCGTCCATCTCGCGCTGCCAGTCGCCTGCCTCGCGCAGGCGGCGCACGACATGGACGGCCGCCATCGCGGCGCCGCCCGGACGCGAGCCTTGCATATCGGTGCGTGCTGCATCAGCTGTCATGGTCATTCCAGGCCCGGACATCGGTCGTTCAGAGCGTCCCTCCGTTGCACGGAAAGCGCTCCATCGCTCTGTTTTGACGCAATTCCGGACGGAAGGCTATGGCGAAGACGCCGAGCCTAACCGCTCACACTTTTCCTCGAATTGCCCTAATTGGCCTCGCCGCTCGGCAGCGAGAAGATATAGCCTTCGCCGCGCACCGTGCGCAGGAATTTCGGATTGGCGGGGTCGGCCTCGATCTTCTTTCGCAACCGCATGATGCGGATGTCGACCGCGCGCGAGGATTCCGGATCCTCGACGAAGCCGATCGCCTCCGAAATCGCCGCCCGCGTCAGAAGCCGGTTGGCGCGGGTGAGGAAAACCTCGAGCACGTCGAACTCGCTCTTGGCCATCTCGATCACCGCACCATTGGCGGCAGTGACCAGCCTGCCGTCGAAATCGGCCTGGAAGCCGCCGAAATTCATGAAGCGGCGATTGCCGGCTTCGGCCTTCTGCGCCTGCGGCTCGGCCGGCTGCGGCACGCGGCGCAGCACGCTGCGCACCCGCGCCAGCACCTCGCGCAGTTCATATGGCTTGACGATGTAATCGTCGGCGCCCAGCTCCAGCCCGACGATGCGGTCGAGCGCGGTGCCGGCGGCCGTAGCATAGATGATGCCGATCTGGGTTTTGGAGCGCAGCCAGCGGCCAAGCGACAGTCCGTCCTCGCCGGGCATCGCGATGTCGAGGATGGCGAGGTGGAAGGGCTGCGCTTCGAAGAGCGCGCGCGCCGCCACGGCATTCTCCGCCGTCACGACGTCATAGCCGCTGGCGCCGAGATACTCGGCCACGGCTTCCCTCAGATCCAGTTCGTCTTCGACGACGATGATGCGTGCCTTCACGACGCGCTCGCTCCCGCTTTCAGCAGAAAGTAGATTGGGTATAAACATGATGTCCAGCACTCATCTCGAGTTGTCTGTGGCGGGGTGAAGAAAAATGGCTGCACGATCCGTCATTGCGCTTGTGTCCGTCGCCGAGGTGGTGGCGGGCGATCTCGCCGACCATCTCGAACGGCGCGGGCACGACGTGCGCCAGGCGCGCCAGCCCTGGGAAGCGGAGACGCTGCTTTCGGCCGGCGGCATCGATGTCGTCGTGGTCGGCGACGAAGTCACCCAGGCCGAGGGGCCGCGAACTGCTCAGGCGTTACAGCAGCCAAGGCGGCGGTGGCGAGGGCGGTCCTGATTTCATCCTGATCTGCCGGCCGCGCGACCTCGTCGACAAGGTGCTGGCGCTCGAGCTCGGTGCCGCCGACGTCATCGAAAGTCCGCTCAACGTGCGCGAGCTTGCCGCGCGCATCGGCGGCCTGCTGATGAGACGCGGCAGATCCCCCGGGGAACTCATCGTGCTGGAAAACGCCACCGTCGATCTGCGGTCGGCCATCGTAATGCATCGCTCGGGCGCGGAGGAGCAGCTTTCTCCCGGGCAGGTGGCGCTGCTCAAGCTGTTCCTGGCCAGCCCGCGCAAGGTGCTGACGCGCGACGACATCATTGCCGCGGCACCGGCCGAGAATGCCGACGCTTTCGACCGGTCGATCGATTCGCGCATCGTGCGGCTGCGCCGCAAGCTCGACACCGAGACCATCACCACCATCCGCGGCGCCGGCTATCGTTTCGATCCCCCGCTCTCGCGCAACGAGTGAGTTCAGGTCGGCGAGGTTGTCGAGCATCGGAGTCCCCAAGGCGGTGGTCATTTGGGCCGGTGCGCCCGGCGTTCAGCGCACCACGACGACCGAGGGTCCGGTTGGAACGTTGGCGCTGACGGTTATCTCGGCCGGGGCGCGCTCCTTCAGCAGCACCGTCGCCAGCGCGGCGAAGCCGAGCAGGCCTTGCGCGTAAAGGAGTGCGGAAAGCACCGAGGCGGCAATATTCGTCTTCATGTCCTATCCCCAATCTCGATATCGTCGCGCTTCAGGAAACTCCCGAAGCGCCCGCGCCGCTGACGGAGCCCCCCGCTGCGGCGCGGGCCTTCGGTCCTCTCGGCAGCAAGTAGCCGGAGGGGCCGCGCGTCCTCGTCAGCCGACGGCCGACCCGCCAGAGGGCCTTCAGCCGGTGGACGCGCAGGCTGGAAACAATCCAGACCGTGGCGATGAACAGAGCCATGTGCAGGGTCGAAATCTCGCCGGTACTCATCGCCGCCAGCGTCGTCGCCGGGTTGCCGGCCACTGAGCCGGCGCCGCCGAGCACGATCGCCGAGACGCTAATCCCGAGAAGCCAGTTTCGATTTCCTGCCCATTTCGTTTGCAGATGTCTGTTCCCGTTGCGTCAAATCTGCCGCCGGCCTGTATCCAGATCATGCCGCCGTGGCCGCACTTTGTTGCAGATTGGTTTCGACAACGGCCCTATGTCTTTCATATAAAGGCAAAATGAACTTTCGTTTCCGGGTGAAGCTCATTGTACGGCGCCTGACCGTCACGTCCCGGAAAGACTTCCGGTGTCGTTCAGCCGGCCTTTGCCGTTAACTTGCAGAAACGAATTCGAAACAGAAACGAGCATCAAGCGAAATAGGTCGGAAACCGACGATCACGATAAGAGCCCATCGAAATTGAAGCCGGCGCGACCGGCAAAAAACAGAGAGGGATCGTCATGCATACCGCCATTTCCGCCAAGCTCATCCATATCACCGCCGCCGCGCTCACCGGCGCGGCGCTGCTGTTCGGCACCGGCAACGCCGCCCACGCCAATCAGATCGTCGCCAAGGTCTCGCTGTCGCAGCAGATCATGGAAGTCACGGTCGATGGCCGTCCGACTTACATTTGGAAGGTGTCGACCGGCGCCAGGGGGCACATCACGCCGACCGGTTCGTTCAAGCCGACCCGCATGCATGAGATGTGGTATTCGAAGAAATACGACAACGCGCCGATGCCCCATTCGGTCTTCTTCAGCGGCGGCTATGCCGTTCACGCCACCTACGCCATCAGCCGTCTCGGCCGTCCCGCCTCGCATGGCTGCGTGCGGCTGCATCCCGATGCGGCTGCCGATTTCTATCAGCTGGTCGAGGTCTTCGGGCCCTCCAACACCAGCATCGTCATCGTCAAATAACAAGCTGGGTGAAGTAACGCACTGGGATAAAGTAGCAGGCCGGTTGCCGCCTTCCGTTGATCGCGAAGCCGTGAGGCAGCCGCCAAAAAAGAGGCCGGAATTTTTCCGGCCTCTTTTGTTTTTCGCTTTGGTCGCCGTCTCAGCTCGGCAGCGCCGGCATCAGCTTCGGATCGGGCTTTTCGGCGAGATGCGGCAGGTCCTTGCTGGCGATGAAGGTGTAGAACATCGGCACGACGAAGAGCGTGAACATGGTGCCGACCAGGATGCCGGTGAAGATGACCAGGCCCATCGAATAGCGCGCGGCCGCACCGGCGCCGCTGGAGATGATCAGCGGCACGACGCCGAGCGCCATGGCCGCCGTGGTCATCAGGATCGGCCGCAGGCGCACCTTGGCCGAGGCGATGATGGCATCGCGGCGGCGCATACCGTGGATCTCACGCTGCTGGTTGGCGAACTCGACCAGCAGAATGCCGTGCTTGGTGATGAGGCCGATCAGCGTTATCAGGCCGACTTGGGTGTAGATGTTGAGCGTGCCCAGGCCGATGTTGAGCGGCACGATCGCGCCGAAGATCGACAGCGGCACCGCCATCATGATGATCAGCGGATCGCGGAAGCTCTCGAACTGGGCCGCCAGCACCAGATAGATCACGATCACGGCCGCCGCGAAGGCGATCAGGATGGTGTTGCCCTGTTCCTTCTCCTGCCGCGACTGGCCCGAATAGTCGATGAAGAAGGTGTCGGGCAGCGTCTCCCTGGCGAGATCCTCCAGCACCTTGAGGCCGTCGCCGGTGGTCACGCCCGGCAAGGGCAGGGCCGAGATCGTCGAGGAATTCAACTGGTTGAACTGCTCGATGGCCGCCGGCGAGGCATTGGTCGAAATCTTCACGACCGCCGACAGCGGTACCATCTTGCCGTCGACGCTGCGAACGAAATATTCGCCGAGCTTCTCGGGATTGTCGCGGAATTCCTGCGGCACCTGCGGGATGATGTCGTAGCTGTTGGAGTCGCGATCGAACTGCGCCACCTCGGCGCCGCCGACCAGAAGCGTCAACGTGTTGCCGATATCGGCGATCGGCAGGTTCAACGCCGCCGCGCGCTCACGGTCGATGGTGACGGTCACCTGGGGCGCATCGTAAGCCATCGAGTTCTGGACGACGATGAAGCGACCCGAGGCCTGCGCCTTGTTCTTGATCTTCTCCGCTTGCTCGAAGACTTCAGAAGGGTCGCCGGTGGAGCGCACGACCATGGAAATCGGCAGGCCGCCGCCGGAACCCGGCAGCGTTGGCGGCGCAAAGACGAAAGCCTGAACGCCGGCGACCTTGGCGAGCCGTGCGGTGATGTCGGCCTGCAGTTCCTTCGAATTGCGCTTGCGGTCCGCCCAGTCCTTGAAGGCGAAGCCGACAAAGGCGCTGTTGGTGGCGCCGCCAAAGGCAACGGCGGAGAACTGCGCCCGGGTCTCGGGAATGTCCTTCACAAGGCCGAGGATCTGGTTGACGTAGGTCTCGGTGTAATCCGACGTCGCATAGCGCGGCGCGGTTACCAACGACAGGAGGAAGCCCTGATCTTCTTCCGGCGCGAGCTCGGTCGAGGTCTTGGTGAACATGAAGCCGGTGAGGGCGACAAGCGCGACGACAATGATCAGCGTCACCGGCCGGTTCCTGAGCGAGGCGGTGACCGCCCGCTCATAGACACGCTCGACACGGCTGAAGGTCCCATCGACGATGCGCTGGAAACGGCCGTGCTGGCCCGGCTTCAGCAGGCGGGCGGACATCATCGGCGTGATCGTCATGGCGATCAGGCCCGATAGCACCACGGAGCCGGCCAGCGTCACCGCGAATTCGCGGAACAGCGCGCCGGTCAGGCCGCCGGTGAAGGCAAGCGGGGCGAACACGGCAGCCAGCGTGATGGTCATCGCCACGATGGCGGTCGCGATCTCGCGCATGCCGTTGAAGGCCGCCTGCATCGGCGACATGTGGTCCTCCTCCATGTGGCGGTGGATGTTCTCCACCACCACGATGGCGTCGTCGACGACAAGGCCGATCGCCAGCACCATGGCCAGCAGCGACAGAAGGTTGATCGAGTAACCGACTGCGAACAGGATGAAGCAGACGCCGATCAGCGACAGCGGGATGGTGACGATCGGCATCATCACCGAGCGGAACGAGCCCAGGAACAGAAGGATCACCACAATGACGATGGCGACGGCCTCGCCGATGGTCTTGAACACTTCCTCGATCGAGGCGCTGATCTGGCCGGTGGCGTCGTAGACGATCTCGATCGTCATGCCTTTCGGCAGCGTGTCCTGGATCTGCGGCACCAGCTTGGTGAGCGCCGCCGCCGTCGTCAGCGGGTTCGCCGCCGGCGTCGGGAAGATGGCCAGGAAGGTTCCCGGCTTGCCGTTGAAGCTCACCCTGGTGTCGGTGTTCTCCGCGCCGAGCTCGACACGCGCCACATCGCGCAGGCGCACAACCTCGCCGTTCGTCGAGCGGATCGGCAGCTCGGCGAAGGCCTCGGGCGTCTGCAAGGTCGAGTGCACGGTGATCGAGGACACCACATATTCGTTCTGGGTATTGCCGGGCGCCGACAGGAAGTTCGAGTTGTTGATGGCGGTAAGCACGTCCACCGCCGTGGCGCCACGGGCGGCGAGCCGGACCGGGTCGATCCAGATGCGCATGGAATATTCCTGGGCGCCGAAGATCTGCACGTCGGCGACACCTTCCACGGTCGAGATGCGAGGCCGGATGACGCGCTCGATATATTCGGTGAGCTGCTCCTTCGTCATGTTCGGATTCTGCATCGAGATGTACATCATCGCGAACTGCTGCCCGGTGCCCTTGACGATAACCGGGTCCTTGGAGGCCTCCGGCAGGGTGCCGCGCACGCCCTGGACCTTGGACAACACCTCGGCGAGCGCGACGTCCGGATTGGAGCCGAGCTTCATCTGCACCGTGACCGTGCTCGAAGACGGACGGCTGGACGAGGTGACGTAGTCGATATTTTCGGTCGAGGCGACGGCGCGCGCGATCGGCGCCGATATGAAGCCCTGGATCAGATCGGCGCTGGCGCCGGGATAGGCCGTGGTGATGGTGATCGCCGTCTCGTCAACCTTCGGATACTGGCGGATCGACAAGCCGAAGATGCCCTGGAAGCCCAGAAGCAGGATCATGCATGCCAGCACCGTCGAGAGCACCGGCCGGCGAATGAAGAGATCGGAAAAGCTCATTGCTGAACCTGCTTGTTCGCCGATTTGCTGGGGTCGACGGTGTTGTCGACGGCAACCGACATGCCGTTGAAGAGCCGGTTCTGGCCCGCCGTCACGACCTGGTCGCCGTCTTTGAGGCCCTCGACGATCTCGACCATGCCGTTGTTGCGGCGGCCGAGCTTCACGAAGACCTGTGAGATGGTGAGCGCCGGCTGCTGCGCGGCCTCGGCCGGCTTGGCGGCGGCGTCGGCCGGTTTCGCCGCGTTGTCCGCAGGCTTGGAGGCGTCGGCCTGCGGCTTGGCGGCATCGCCGGCCGCCTTGTCGGCGCCGGCCTTCTGCTCATCCGGTTTTGCCGGAGCCGGAGCCGCGCCCTCGGCGGGTTTCGCGGGCTGAACCACGAAGACATAATCACCATAGAGGCTCGTCGTCACCGCCGTCTGCGGCACGGAGATGACGTTGTTTTCCTGCGGCAGCTCGACACGGATCTGGACGAACTGGCCGGGCGTCAGCTTGCCTTCCGGATTGGCGACCTCGCCGCGGATCGAGACCAGCCGGCTTGCCGGGTCGATCTTGGGGTCGATGCCGCGGATGGAGCCGGCAAAGGGCATGTCGGCGATGCTGCTGCCAAGCTTGACGGTCTGGCCGATCTTGAGCAGCGGCAGCTGTTGCTCGGGAACCGTGAAGTCGACCCGCATCGTGTCCAGGTCCTGGATCGTCACCACCGAGTTGCCGGGGGCCAGATACTGGCCGATATCGATCTTCGGAATGCCGACCGTGCCGCCGAAGGGCGCGGACAACTGCTTCTGGTCGAGCACCGCCTGCAGCTTGTTGACCTGCGCGGCCGAGGCGTCCGCAGCGGCGCGCGCGGCGTCGAGCGTCGCGTCCGTGCCGACGCCGCGCCGCTGCAATTCGACCGCGCGGGTCAGCGCGGCCTGGTCCGAGGCGGCTTGCGCCTTTTGGGCCACCAGGTCGGCTTTCTCCACCGCGTCATCCAGTTGCAGGAGCACCGCGTTGGCGGCAACCTTCTGGTTGGCGTGGAAGAGGATGTCCTTGACGATGCCGCTGGTCTCGACGGTAAGGTCGACGCCCCGCACGGCATTGACGGTGCCGATCGCCTCGACGCCGGGGGTCCATTCCGACGGCTTGACCGTCACTGTCGAAACCGTCGCGGCCGGCGGCTTCATGGTGGCGAAATATTGCTTGATGCCGGCGTCGCGCATGAAATTGAAGCCAACGATGCCGACGCACACCAAGGCGAGCAGCAGCAAGAATCCGGCGATGATAAAAAAGCGCTTCACGGATGGTCCCCTCGAGCCGGCAACAGGCAAATCGATCGATGCCGGGACACATATCGACGACAGGTCCCGATTTCAAATGGCGCGCCTTACTGTACCGGCTGGACGGTCTTGTCAATTCCGCCTAGGCTAATGTAGGGGGAGGCGCGATGAGAGCACCCAGGGCAAACTCACGCGAAAAGATACTTGCCGCCGCCGCCGACGTTGCACGCGAGGCAGGCCCGGGAAGCCTGTCTCTCGAGGCGGTCGCCAGCCGCGCCGGGGTGTCGAAAGGCGGGCTGCTTTACAATTTCCCGACCAAGGCCAAGCTGATGCAGGGGCTGGTCGAAAACTATCTCAGCGATTTCCAGAAAGCGCTGGAGGCCCGGGCCGCCGAGGCCGGCCACGAAAGCGTGCTCTCGGCCTATATCAAGCTGTCGGCCGACGACTGCGAGCGGCCGAAGCCCTCGGCGTCCTGGATGTTCTCGGCCATCGCGGAGGATCCCGATTTCCTGACGCCGATAAAAGCCTTCAAGCACCAGCTGTTCGAGCGGCTGAAGGGGGAGACGGCGGACCTCGGCTCGCTGCTGGTCTGCTTTCTCGCCATTGAGGGAATGCGTAGCATGAATCTGTTCGATTCAGACGTGCTTTCCGAAGACGAGCGCAAGCTCTTGGTGTCCTCGCTCCTGAAGATAGCGGGATAGGTGACCGAACTGTTTGGTCATGACCAAACTGTTTGGTGGTGACCAAACGGTTAAGAGCGTCACACGAGCTTCATCCTGGGGACATACCGTCCTCCCCGGTTCTTTGCTGCAATGCAAAAGGAGTGGGACAATGGTGGACGTAGTTTCCAGTGAGGCGGGAATCCCGAGACCGGGTCATCCCCTGCAACAATCGGGCGGGGCCAAATGGTTCCTGCCGGCTTTCGGCGTGCTGGTGCTCGCCGGCATCATCTATGTCGGCTATGCGCTCAGCCAGGATCTGGCCATCGCCAAGACGGTGCCATGGATCCTGCTCGGCATCGCGCTTCTGATTGCCCTGGGCTTCGAGTTCGTCAACGGCTTCCACGACACCGCCAACGCTGTTGCCACCGTCATCTACACGCGTTCGCTGCCGGCCGAATTCGCCGTCATGTGGTCGGGCGTCTTCAACTTCCTCGGCGTGTTGACCTCGAGCGGCGTGGTGGCGTTCGGCATCCTGTCACTGCTGCCGGTCGAGCTCATCCTCCAGGTCGGGTCGTCGTCCGGTTTCGCCATGGTGTTCGCGCTTTTGGTCGCCGCCATCCTGTGGAACCTGGGCACCTGGTTCCTCGGCCTGCCGGCCTCGAGCTCGCACACGATGGTCGGCTCGATCATCGGCGTCGGCCTTGCCAACCAGTTCATGGCTCCGGTCGGCAGCGCCACCAGCGGCGTCGACTGGGGTCAGGCGACCAACGTCGGCACCACCTTGCTGGTTTCGCCGATCGTCGGCTTCTTCGCCGCCGCGGCGCTGCTCTATGCAATGAAGCTCTTGGTGCGCAACCCGGCGCTCTACGAGGCGCCGAAGGGCAACACGCCGCCGCCATGGTGGATCCGCGCGCTGCTGATCTTCACCTGCACCGGCGTCAGCTTCGCGCACGGCTCCAATGACGGCCAAAAGGGCATGGGCCTGATCATGCTGATCCTGATCGGCGTGGTGCCGACGGCTTACGCGCTCAACCGCACGCCCGACATCAACTATCTCGACGCCTACAAGTCGGCATCGGTGTCTGTCGAGCAGGCGCTGGGCAAATACGTCAAGCCCGGCGTCACCGTCGCGGATGCCAACGCTGCCAAGGCGGCCGTGCAGGAAGCCGTGCGCAGCAAGTCGTGGAACGATCAGACGACGCTCGCGCTGCAGACCTATATTCATAACACGACAGCCGGGCTGCAGCCCTACGCCACGGTCGACAAGGTTCCGACCGATCTGGTCAGCAACGCACGCAACGACATCTACCTGATCGGCGAAGCGCTGAAGCTGATCGACAAGAAGCAGTTGCTGCCAATGCAGGCCGACGACCTCAAGGCGGTCACCGACTATCACAAGGCGGTAGACAACGCGACGAAGTTCATCCCGCTCTGGGTGAAGATCGCCGTGGCGCTGGCGCTCGGGCTCGGCACCATGGTCGGCTGGAAGCGCATCGTCGTCACCGTCGGCGAGAAGATCGGCAAGAGCCACCTGACCTACGGCCAGGGCGCCGCCGCCGAGCTGGTGGCGATGATCACCATCGGCATGGCCGACCGCCTCGGCCTGCCGGTATCCACCACCCATGTGCTGTCGTCCGGCGTCGCCGGCACGATGGCGGCCAACGGCTCCGGCCTGCAGTGGTCGACCGTGCGCAACCTTCTGCTGGCCTGGGTGCTCACGCTGCCCTGCTCGATCGCGCTGGCCTTCGTGCTGTTCGTGATCTTCCGCCACGTCTTCTGAGCGGCGGAAGCGTCCTCCAAAAAAGGCAGCGCCGGTCGCCGGCGCTGCCTTTTTTTGGGCAAAACCCATGTTCGGGACACGAGTCGCAAGGGATGTATTTGTTGCGTCGACGTAGCGCTGGGGATAGCCGAGGCGCCCCTCACGTCGTCATTCTATGGCGGAGCAAGGAGCGAAGCGACGCGGCGTAGACCATAGAATCCATTCCGTTACCTATGAGCGTCACGGCGGTGCAGAACGACCCCTGTGCTGCGCCGTCTTTACCATTCGCGCCAGGTCACGGAATGGATCCTCGGGTCTCCGCGACGCCGCTTCGCGGCTGCTCCGCCCGTGGATGACGACGCGAGGAGGGTTTCGACAATCTCGTAGGGCCGATCCGCTCGATCGAACGACTGGATTCTCACCGCCAACGGATACGATGCCCACTGAAAAGCCGCCGCGCAGGACTGATCAGGTTGGGTCTTCGCGGTGCAGGTCGTGGATGGTGACGCCTTCGGCATTGTCGGGCAGCATCAGCCATTTCTTGTGGCGCAGCGTGCGCTCGGTGTCTTCCAGGCCCATCTCCCAGTGCTCGCGCATCGAGGTGCCGGAAAACTCATAGTCCTTGGCGTGGCCCTCATAGCCCTTGTGCTGGTAGATCAGGTGGACGATGTTGACCACGCCGGCATCGGAATAGTCGGCCATCAATTCCTTCTCGCCGTCTTTGAGCTGGTCCGGCGGCACGCGCTTCAACGCATCGAGCAGCTTCATCTTGAGCGCGTGGATGCGCTGGAAGTTGTCGGTGTTCTGGCGCGTGCGGCTGGAATACATGATGTCCTTGTGGCGCGACAGGACGTCGGCCATGCCGCGCGGCAGCACGCCGCGCGCGCTGAACAGGTCAACCTGGAACACCAGCGAGGAGCGGTCCTCCTCCTGGTCGAGCAGATATTGCAGCGGCGTGTTGGAGACGATGCCGCCGTCCCAGTAATATTCGCCCTCGATGCGGATCGACGGAAAGGCCGGCGGCAGCGCGCCGCTCGCCATAATGTGCTCCGGCCCGATGCGCACCTTGTCGGTGTCGAAATAGACGAAGTTGCCGGTCCTGACATTGACCGCACCGACGCTCAAGCGCTTCTTGCCGTCGTTCAGCACGTCGAAGTCGATCAGGCTTTCCAGTGTGTCCTTGAGCTCGGCGGTGTCGTAGAAACTGGTGGCGCCTTCCGCGCCCGAGAGCTGGAACCAGGGGTTGGGGCTGCGCGGCTTGAAGAAGCCGGGCTGGCCCATGGTCATCGTCATCCATGACGAGGTCTGGTTGCGGATGTCGCGATAGATGTCGCCTTCGGGCGTATAGGCCCAGATCTTGCGGCCCGAGATCGTCTGCCAGAACTGCTCCAGCCGCTGCAGGCGGCGGCTCGGTTCATTGCCGGCGATGATCGAGGCGTTGATGGCGCCGATCGAGACGCCGGACAGCCAGGTTGGCTCGCAGCCGGCGTCGGCAAGCGCCTGATAGACTCCCGCCTGATAGGCGCCGAGCGCGCCGCCGCCCTGGAAGACCAGGGCGATGCGATCATATTGCGCGGTGATCTCCTGGATAGTGGCGGCAGCCGCCTTGTTGCGGGTACGCTCAAGCACCGGCTTTCTCCAGCTCCTTCGCGCCGGCCGATCGGCCATTGTCAGCGAGATAATCGTGCACGACTTCGCCGAGGCCGAGCGTCAGGTCGGCGGTGAAGTGAACGGCCGAGACGATGTCGAGCACGGGCAGCTTGGCGACGTCGGCCATCACATGAGGGCGCAGGTCGAGCGCGGCGGGCGCCGTCCAGGCTTCCTTCAGCGTGACCTCGGTCAGGTAATAGCGGACCAGCTCGCAGATGCGTGGGCTGCCGTCGACATGCGGGATGATCTTGATGAGGAAATTGGGCGCGGCGAGCGAGGCCAGAACCTGATCGTGGTCGGCCTCGCGGTGCTTGTAGCCCATGGTGCCGGTGGCGCAGAGCACGCTGCCGTAATGGAGGGTGCCGACCACCACCTCGCCTTCATGCACGATCTTGGGGTTGGCGAGCTTTTTCGGGAAACCCCAGAGCTCGCGCCCGCCGGCGATCGGTGCGTCGTCGTCGAGATACATGGAATGCACATAGCCGCCATGCTGGCCCTTGTAGCGCACCGGGATGACCTGGCCGGTCTCGGTGTAGTCGCCGAAGCCGGTCGAATCCGGCATGCGGATGAACTCGTATTTGACCAGCGGCTCGTCGATCTCGAGCGGCGCCGGCACGACGGCCTCGAGGGCTTCGCGCGTCGTGCGGTAGGTGATGATGATGTATTCGCGGTCGAAGAACCGATAAGGGCCGGGCGGGAATGACGGGTCGGTGAGCGGCATCGCATAGGCGCGCTTCACAACATCGGCGATTTCCATGGCTGGTGCCCCAAACAGGTTTGAAAACAACCGCGCGCGAATGCGCTGGCAAATATGTTGCACGGCAGCATGACAGTGCCGTGTCAATGCCAAAGACGGCGCTTCCCCAAAGCCGGCAAGCGCCCTCTCGACGCTGTAACAGCGCCGACATATGGGTGTGGCATTGTGATGCTGCGGCGCACAAAGCATGTGCCTTCCGGGTTGTCTGCCGTCATACTCTTCTCTCCTGTCCTCCTGTCGCGAGATCTCCCATGGGTTCCCTGTCTTCGAAGAATGCGCTCGTCACCGGCTCGACCAGCGGCATCGGCCTTGCAATCGCGCGTGCCTTCGCCGCCGAGGGCGCCAACATCACCATCAACGGCCTGGGCGACGCCGCGGCGATCGAGCAGGAGCGGGCCGGCATCGAGAAGGATTTCGGCGTCAAGTGCCGCTATTCGGGCGCCAACATGATGGACGGCGCTGCCGTCACCGCCATGGTCTCTGAGGCCGAGAAGGCGTTCGGCAGCCTCGATATCCTGGTCAACAATGCCGGCATCCAGCATGTCGCGCCGATCGAGGAATTTCCCGACGACAAATGGGAAGCCATCATCCGCATCAATCTTCTGGCAGCCTTCTACGCCATCAAGGCGGCGGTGCCAGGCATGAAGAGCCGCAAATGGGGCCGCATCATCAACACGGCCTCGGCGCATGCGCTGGTCGCCTCGCCGTTCAAGTCGGCCTATGTCTCGGCCAAGCACGGCATCGCCGGCCTGACCAAGACGGTGGCGCTGGAGGTGGCGCAAGACGGCATCACCGTCAACGCGATCGCGCCCGGCTATGTCTGGACGCCGCTGGTCGAAAAGCAGATCCCCGACACGATGAAGGCGCGCGGCATGACCGAGGAGCAGGTCAAGCAGGACGTGCTTCTGGCCGCGCAGCCGACCAAGGAATTCGTCTCCGTCGAGGAGCTTGCCGCGCTGACGCTGTTCCTGTGCTCGGACGCCGCCAAGCAGATGACCGGCACGACCCTGCCGATGGATGGCGGCTGGACGGCGCAGTAAGGACAACGGCCGCTTCGGTTAAAGCGCGGGGCGGAGTTCCCGCCCTGGCAATTTGAATTCTTGACAATCGCGGGGGACCGTTCCAGCATTCCCGCAAGGGGTTCCTCGCGATGACCCCGTGAGGCGTCAGCCCAACGATCGCGTCCAGGCTCTCTTGTTCAGGAGGTGGACGCCATGCCATCAACAACCGCAATCACCGTTCCGCAACTTTCGCGTCTCGTCGGCTTGCCCGATGCGCCTTGCCTGGTCGATGTGCGCATCGATGAGGATTACGAAGCCGATCCGCGCCTGCTGCCGGCGTCTTGCCGGCGCGATTTCAGGACCGTCTCGACCTGGGCTGCGGAATTTTCCAGGCGCAAAGTCGTCGTGATCTGCCAGAGAGGGCAGAAGCTTTCGCAAGGCGTTGCCGCATGGCTGCGTCATGAAGGCATTCCGGCCGAGTCGCTTGAAGGCGGCTTCGAAGCCTGGGCCGGCGCCAAGGCGCCGCTGGTCAACGCCGGCGCGATCCCGCCGCGCGACGAAAAGGGACGCACAGTATGGGTCACGCGTTCGCGGCCGAAGGTCGACCGCATCGCCTGCCCCTGGTTGATCCGTCGCTTCGTCGATCCCGATGCGGTTTTCCTGTTCGTCGATCCGGCCGAGGTGCCTCTGGTGGCGGACCGCTTCGGCGCGGTTCCGTTCGATATCGAAGGCGTGTTCTGGAGCCACCGCGGCGATCGCTGCAGTTTCGACACGATGATCGAGGAATTCGGCCTGCGCGTCGATGCGCTCGACCGCCTGGCGCTGATCGTGCGCGGCGCGGACACGGCGCGCCTCGACCTCGCGCCGCAGGCGGCCGGGTTCCTCGCCGCCTCGCTCGGCCTGTCGCGCATGTTCCGCGACGATCTCGAGCAGCTCGACGCCGGCATGCTCCTCTATGACGCCTTCTTCCGCTGGTGCCGCGATGCCACCGACGAGACGCATAACTGGCCGGTCGGGGGCAAGGCACAATGACATCCCTCACCAAGGACGGCACCGCGCCGACGGTCGATGTCGCGGCCGTGCCGAGCTTCCGCGAGGCGACGCGGCTCTGGGCCAAGATTGGTCTGCTGTCCTTCGGCGGGCCTGCCGGGCAGATCGCATTGATGCACAAGGAACTGGTCGAGGAACGCCGCTGGATCGGCGAGGAGCGTTTCCTGCACGCGCTCAACTATTGCATGCTTCTGCCTGGGCCCGAGGCGCAGCAGCTTGCCGTCTATGTCGGCTGGCTGCTGCACCGCACCGCAGGCGGGCTTGTCGCGGGCATCCTGTTCGTGCTGCCCGGCGCGCTGGTCATGCTTGGCCTGAGCAGCTTCTACATGCTCTACAACGACGCGCCGGTCGTCGAGGCGCTGTTCTTCGGCGTCAAGGCGGCGGTGCTCGCCGTCGTGGTCGAGGCGGTGATCCGCATCGGCAAGCGGGCGCTGAAGAACCGCGCGATGGTGGCGATCGCCGTGGCGGCCTTCCTCGCCATCTATGTCGTGAAGCTGCCGTTCCCGCTGATCGTACTCGCAGCCGGGCTTATCGGCTGGGCCGGCAACCGCTTCGCGCCGGGGCTGTTTTCGGGCTCGGCGCACGGCAAGGGCGAAACCGCCGACAGCCGGGGCGTGGTCGACCTGATGTTCGAGCGAGGCGAACTCGGCCACACCATGCCGAAGCGAGGGCACGCCATCCGCACCGTCGCCATCTGGCTGCCGGTCTGGCTGGGGCCGGTGGCGCTGATCGCCTTGCTGGCGGGGCCAGGCAGCGTGTGGGCGCAGATCGGCGGTTTCTTCAGCCTGATGGCCGTCGTCACCTTCGGCGGCGCCTATGCCGTGCTCGCCTATGTGGCGCAGGCAGCGGTGACCTCGTTCGGCTGGCTTTCGCCTGGACAAATGGTCGACGGGCTGGGCCTTGCCGAAACGACGCCCGGGCCGCTGATCCTGGTGCTGCAATTCGTCGGCTTCGCCGCTGCCTATCGCCATGCCGGCATGGCCAGCCCGCTACTTGCCGGATCGCTCGGTGCGGCGCTGACGCTCTGGACCACCTTCGTCCCCTGCTTCTTCTGGATATTTCTGGGCGCGCCCTACATCGAGCAGCTCAGGCAGAACAAGGCGTTGGCGGCGGCGCTGGGCGCGATCACCGCGGCGGTCGTCGGCGTCATCATGAACCTTGCACTGTGGTTCGCGCTGCATGTCGTGTTCGGCAAAGTCGCAAGCGTCGGCTGGGGCGTGGAGGTGCCGGTCCTGTCCTTGCTCGACTGGCGCGCCGCGCTGCTCTCGGCGGCGGCGATGGTCGCCATGTTCAGGTTGAAACTCGGCATGCTGCCGACGCTGGCGGCCTCGGCGCTGGCCGGGCTTGCGCTGTTGACGCTGTAGGGCAATGCGCCTCCGATCACGTTAGCGTGAACGAAAAGGCCGACCGGTCGGGAATAAACGGCCCGGTCCGCCGGTCTCCAGGGTATGCGCCTTTGTGCGCAACAGCAGGAGACCGTTATGCAGCGGCACGAAGACAAATACGCACGCGCTGAAGAGGGCGAAGGCCTCAGCCGCCGTCGTCCCTTGGAGCGTTGCGGTTGGGCGCATCTGTTCCGGGCGGTACCGCCCCGCCGTCGGCCCTGATCCGTGCCGATCGCAACCATCGAGATGCACGACGATGACGGCGAGCACCACGTTGCAGCCAGCGATGCGCCGTCCCCTTTCGAGGCGCCCCTTGCTTCCGAGACCCTTGACTCCGGTGATACCGATGCCTTCTCCTCCCTCGAAGCAGGCGCCATCGCCTGCGGTCGCGATCTTTTCCCGCACGAGCAGGGACAGATCGCCGCCTCCCGCTGAGGGCGGCAGACCCATGGCGGGAGCGCCCGACGGCGGAACGGTGTTGAGCGAAAAGATGCTGGCCGCGCGTTTCACCGAGGTGGTGCTGCCGCATCTTGGCGATGCGCTGTCGCTCGCCCGCTGGCTGACCGGCAATCAGGCCGATGCCGAGGATGTCGTGCAGGAGGCCTGCCTCAAGGCGCATGCGGGCATTGCCCGCTTCGCTGGGGGAAACCCCCGCGCGTGGCTGCTGACCATCGTGCGCAACGCCTCCTATACATGGATGGCGAAGAACCGTCCGCGCAGCGTGGTCGCCGTCGGCGACCTCGCCGATCTCGACGATGTGTCGCCGCCGCCGGACAATGACGACAGCCCGGAGGCTGCGCTGATCGCCAAGGCGAATTCGGCGGCTGTGGAAGCGGCGATCGCCGGGTTGCCGCAAGCCTTCCGCGAAACGCTGGTGCTGCGCGACATAAACGGCCTCAGCTACCGCGAGATCGCCGCCATGCTCGGCGTGCCGCAAGGCACGGTGATGTCGCGGCTGGCACGGGCCCGCGGCCTCTTGATGACGGAACTCGGAGGGCGCCACCATGAGCCCGCATGAAAATCGCCCGCGTGAGGATGGATTGCCGCAAGACCCGCAGGATATGAAGCTGATGATCCACGCCCTTGTCGATGGCGAGCTCGATGCCGCGGCCGCTTTGGCGGTCGAGCGGCGCATGGCCGCCGATCCGGAGCTTGCTGCCGAGCATGCGCGGCTGGTGGCGCTGCGCGGCGCTCTCGCCAGCTTGCCGCGCCCGACGGTCAGCGACGATTTCCTGACGCGCATCGCGGCGATCGGCGCGGCAAAAGACGCAGAGGATGTGGAAGCCGCACGGGCTGGGCCCGTAAAGGCGGAAGTGCGGCCCTCCGTTCAGCCGCAGCAGCAGAGCAACGTCGTCGAGATGCGGCCGCGCGCGGCACGCTGGTTCAACTCTTTCGACTGGCGCCAAATGGCGGCCTCGATCGTGCTGACGGCGTTCCTCGCCAGCGGCGCGACGCAGTGGCTGGTGACGGCGGACAATAGCGCCGAGAGCTTCGCGGTCGCCGTCGCCAATGGCCATCGCCGCAGCCTGCTCGCGGCGAGCCCGGTCGACATCGTCTCGTCCGACCGCCACACGGTGAAGCCGTGGCTCGACGGGCGCATCGGCGTGTCGCCGCCGGCACCGGACATGGCCAAGGATGGCTACGCGCTGCTCGGCGGACGTGTCGAGGTGATCGGCGACAGGCCGATGCCGGCGCTGGTCTACCGCCATCACGAGCACCTGATCACGCTGGTGGCCGCGCCCCGGCAGAACGAGGCCAAATCGGTGCCGGTGGCGGACGATCTCTCAGCCGGCGGCTTCCTTCTGGTCCACTGGACCGACGATGCCTTCGCCTACTGGGCGATTTCGGATGCCGAACGCCCGGCGCTGGACGATTTCGTCACCCGCTTCCGGGCGGCGATCATCGCCAATCCAGCGGCCGGCAGCCCGGGCTAGCTCGACTTTCGCGTGTCCTCATGGACGCCGGATCGCCCGAGTTGAATTCTGGCGCGGCTTGCAGCAGAGTGGCGCGGCAGCCGGTGGTCTTTGCGGGAAGATCGAATGCGTTCCATTGTGGCTTTTGCAACGGTCGTGCTCTCGAGCAGTTCGGCACTCGCTTGCGATATCGGTCCTCAGGCAAATGTGACACTCGAGCCGAAGGACCAGACGGTCTTGATATCGCTAGGGAAGGCCATCGACGCGCAAGAGCTGCTGAAAGGCGCGCTTGTCGCCGCGCTGTTTTTCGAGCCCCCGGGCGCGCTGACGCTCAATGGGTCCGAAGCGCAAACATTGTCCCAGGCCCTGGTGGGCTTACACAAGGCAACGGCCTGTCACGCCGACGGGGTCATGATGGAAAGAATCCTCGAAGATGACACCCCTGGCATCAGATTTCTCAAGCAGATCGAGGGATGCTTGGCTGACGCCTGCGTCGACAATCAGTAACACCAGCGGCCGGTTGGGAAGCCGATGAGGCGACCCAACGCTTCGCAGGCCGATCCGGTCACCCTGCATGACAGGTGTGGGAGCCCCGTAGCTGCGCTCCATGCAAAGATCGTCCGTCGCGCGGCGTGGCGCGGGGAGTCGCAATCGATGGTCGAGGGGAATGCTGCGGCTGCGCGTCATCATGCCTGCCGCAGAAAGCTATCGGCCTGCGGGGCGCATGGCGGCCAGTGTGAGCGCGATCGCGATGCGTGCAAATCCCGTGGGGAGAAGCGTGTCGTTTGGCGGGACGAGCGAAGGCAGATGCCTGTCCGTTCCGACAACCCCGCCAAAACGCTTGCCCCGTGGCGCCTTGCGGCCCCCGGCGAGCAGGTAGATAGGTCAAGGTCGACTTGGGTGTGTTATACACGCTGCGTTCTCGGGCCGGATACGAGTCGATGGATCAGGAGAGACTTCTAGCCGCAGTCCTCTTGGCTGATGTCGTGGGCAGCACGCCGCTCTATGAGCGCATCGGCGACGATGCCGCTCTGCAGCAAATCTCGAATTGCCTCGACGCGATACGCGCGATCGTCGCCCGGCACGGCGGTGATTTCATTTACTCGAAGGGTGATGACGTGCTCAGCCTGTTCGAGAGACCGGAGGCGGCGCTGAAGGCCGTCTGCGAAATCAGCAGCCAACTGACGAAAGGGCCATTGCGATCCCGGATCGGATTGCATTTCGGGGCGGTCATTCGCGCGCGGGGCGCGGTATTCGGCGACGTTGTCAATGTCACCGCGAGGTTGTCCGCCACGGCCAACCCCGGGGAGGTTCTGATAAGCCAGAGCTTCTTCGAAGCCCTTTCCGCGGGCAGCCGCGGTGCCTTGCGGCTCCTCGACAAAATGGCCTTCAAGGGGAAGCAAGAACTCTTCGATGTCTATACGTTGGGAAGCGACGATGGGGCCCTCACCACGCACATCGCCAGGCGGGGCACCTTTGTCGACAGGCGCTCCGCCTTACCGCGTCAGATCAATCTGGTCATCCGCTATGGCGATCTGTTGCAATCCTGCCGAAACAACGAATTCGTGACTATCGGCCGATCTCCGGAATGCAATATCGTCGTCCAGCGGCCCTGGGTCTCACGGCACCATGCGACCTTCACCATTTCGAATGGCAAGGCCTGGCTTATCGAGCGAAGCTCGTCGGGCACATTTGTGTCGATGGGGACCAACCAAGAAGTATTCGTACGTCGCGAAGATATTCTCCTCTTCGGCTCCGGCATCATCTCGCCTGGACGCAGATCCTCCCTCGGCGACGCCCAGAACCTTCATTACGAAATTATCTCAGGCTGACCCGGCCGGGCCATCTGATCACGATTCTGGCTTCCTCAGGGCAGATCTCTCGCTTGCGACCCGTATATGCCGCTTCGCGTCGGTCCATCCAATAACGGATTGGAGTAGCTGGAGACAGTTGCAGGGAAACGACGCGTCATGACATCAGCCAATATTCTGATCTGCGATTTTGTCGGGCTGCGCTTTGGCGCGGACGGCAATCCCGACCACAGTGAGGTCAGGGCTTATATCGAAGCCAAGGGTGGCGTGTTCCACCAGACAGGCATCGCCAAGGCCGGCGTCCTCGACCCCGGCAGGCTGCATTTCTTCTACCAACCGCAATTGAGCACGCGCGAGGAATTGTTGGCTGAGGCCAGCGATGGCCGCTACGACGCCGTCATCGCCGCCGCGACGTTCGTTCCGGCCGAGGCCAGGTTTCGCCTCGGCGGCGTGCGCATCGGCGCCGGCACCGGCAATATGGGGTCGGCATCCTGGGGCGGAGGCAGTGGCGAAGGCGGCGAGGCGCCGTTGATGAACACGCCCGGCATCAACAGCCGCGCCACCGCGCAAATGGCCATGAAGGCGCTGCTGAAAGTCAGGCCGGATCTTCCCGTGGGCAAGCTCAACAGCCTGGTCGCCGGCGGGCAGTTCGATACGGGAAAGGACCTGCGCCATTACCCGACCGAGAAGCTCGAAGGCAAAAGGCTGGCCGTGATCGGCTATGGCAATATCGGCCGGGAATTCGCCAGGTTGGGGCAGGCCTTCGGCATGCGGGTCACCATTTATGCGCGGCCCCGCCACCGGAAGTGGATCGAGCTGGAAGGCTTCGATTATGCCGCAAGCATGGTGGATGCGGCGCGCGGCGCGGACGTGCTTTCGGTCCATCTGGGCCTGGGTGCCTTCGATGCCGGCCAGCAACGATACGCCAATGCCGGACTGATCGGAGACGAGGTGCTTTCCGTTCTCAACCACGGCGCCGTGCTCATCAACTATGACCGCGGCGAGTTGGTCGACGTGGCGGCGCTGGAGCGCGCGCTGGCGTCGGGGCGCATCTCCCATGCGGCGATCGATGCGGATCTGTTCAATGACGGCGGTACGGTTTCGGGACCGATGCTGCCCTATCTCAAGCTGGTCGAAGCCTATGGCCAGCGTTTGGAACTTCTCCCCCATGCCGCGGCCGATACCGATCATCCCTCCCGCGTCGCGGGCGCCAAGCAGGCCGTCGATCAGATCTACGCCGCCATCGTCGAGCACCGCGTTCACAATCTGAAAGGGTCGCTGCCTCCGGGCTTCGTCGACATGGGAGCGAAAGTCCCGCCCGGCATCGGCGGCATCGATCCTCGGCAATTGGCGGCGCTGGCCGACGATAAGGCCGTGGCCGCCGATCTCGCCCGGTCGAGCGCTGCCGTCGCCGCGTTCTGGGAACGCATGCAGGCTGCGTCCGAGCAGGAACGACCGGCAGTGATCGCTTCCGGAGGCGAAGCGTTCGCCGAGGCCGCGAACCGCCTCTCCACACTTCTGCGCAGGCACCATCTTTCGGGGCCGTTCACGTCAGGATCGCTCTGACGCCGCCCACCGTGCGGCGATCTGCTCGCCAACCCCTTGAAAAGCTTGGTGATCACCGACAGGAATCGAACCTGTGACCTACAGATTAGGAATCTGCCGCTCTATCCTACTGAGCTACGGGACCACGCGGCCCGACACATAAACGCTTCGGGCCGGTTCGCCAAGGGGCATGCTGACCCCCCCTCAGGCTGCAACTCATCTCGGCAAGGCCGAACGGCCGACCGGCCGAGCGGTATGACGGACGCTTGCCGCCTTCGCGCGCAGGCGCTCAGGCGGCCAGCGCGGTTTCGGCCAGCTTCACCCAGTAGCTCATGCCGTGCGGGATGACCTCGTCGTTGAAATCGTAGGCCGGGTGATGCAGGCCGGCCGAGTCGCCGTTGCCGATGAAGATGAAGGCGCCGGGACGGGCTTCCAGCATATAGGAGAAATCCTCGCCGCCCATCACCGGCTGGATGGCGCGGTGGACATGGCTGTCGCCGGCGATATCGGCGGCGACATCGCCCGCAAACGCGGTTTCCTCGGCATGGTTGAAGGTGACAGGATAATTGGCGTCGTAATCGACGTCGATGGTGGCGCCGAAGGCCGCGGCGAGGCCGGCGCAGAGCGCGCGGATGCGCTCTTCCGACTTCTTGGCCACTTCCTTCTTCAGCGTGCGCACGGTGCCGGCGATCTCGGCGCTTTCGGGAATGACGTTATAGGCGTCGCCGGCGTGGAACTTCGTCACCGATACCACAACGGCCTCGACCGGATCGGTGCTGCGCGAGGCGATGGTCTGCAGTGCGCCAACCAGCTGGCTGGCGATGACAATTGGGTCGATCGTGCCGTGCGGCATCGCGGCATGGCCGCCGCGGCCCCTGACCGTGATGGTGAATTCGGCCGTCGCGGCCATGATCGGGCCGGGCTTGATGGCGAACTGGCCGACCGGCAGGCCCGGCATATTGTGCATGCCGAACACTTTCTCGATGCCGAAGCGCTCCATCATGCCGTCCTTGACCATCTCGTTGCCGCCGCCGCCGCCTTCCTCGGCCGGCTGGAAGATCACCGCCACGGTGCCGGCGAAGTTGCGCGTCTCGGCAAGATATTTGGCGGCGCCCAAGAGCATCGCGGTATGGCCGTCATGGCCGCAGGCATGCATCTTGCCGCGCACGGTCGAGGCCCATGGCTTGCCGGTGATCTCGTCGATCGGCAGCGCGTCCATGTCGGCGCGCAGCCCGATCGTCGGGCCATCGCCCTTGCGGCCGCGGATGATGCCCACGACGCCCGTCTTGCCCAGCCCCGTCACCACGTCGTCGCAGCCGAAGGCCTTCAGCTTCTCAGTGACGAAGGCGGCGGTCTGGAACACGTCGAAATTCAGCTCCGGTGTCTGGTGCAGATGCCGTCGCCAGCCGGCGACTTCTTCCTGCATTTGCGCGGCTCGGTTCAGAATCGGCATGATCGTTCCATCTCTTGATTGATTGGCGGCAGTCGGTTCAGAGCCGATGCTCAGCAATCGTGATTGTCAATTGTGATGTCTAGCACTTTGCCATTTTGGCGACACATAGGGTAAATAGCACCGCAACAATGCGGTCCGGGGCGAGGGTCGGCCCGCATTATGCTGGCGATGAGTAACGAAATCTTACGGAGCCAGTGGCGATTACGGCAAGAGGCGATTTCGGATTTGATCATGCGGCAAAGGCATTTCCTCAACCTGTTGCTGGCAGGCGCGCTGGCGATTGCGGCCTTTGCCGGCGCGGCTCGAGCCAACCCGGTCGTGCTTTTCGACCTCAAAAGCGGGTCCATTCTGGAGCATCAGGACGCGTTCAAGCGCTGGTATCCGGCCTCTCTCAGCAAGCTGATGACGGCCTATGTCGCCTTCCGCGCGATCCAGGCCGGCGAGGTAGCGCTCGATTCGCCGATCAAAGTGACGAAGCATTCGGCCGGCGAGCCGCCGAGCAAAATGGGCTTCAAGCCCGGCTCGGTGATGCGGCTCGACAATGCGCTGAAGATGATGCTGGTCAAGTCGGCCAACGACATCGCCATGGCCGTCGGCGAGAATATCGGCGGATCGCAGGCCGCGTTTGCCGACCGCATGAACGCCGAGGCGGCGCGGCTCGGCATGGTCGGCACGCATTTCGTCAACCCGAACGGGCTTTTCTCGCCCGAGCAATATACGACCGCCCGCGACCTGGCGGTGCTGGTGACGGCGCTGCGCAATGATTTTCCGCAATATGCCCCGTGGTTCTCGATCGAAGGCCTCGCCGTCGGCAAGAAGGCTCTCCCGAATTACAACCTGCTGATCGGGCGCTATCCGGGCGCCGACGGCATGAAGACCGGTTTCGTCTGCTCGTCGGGCTTCAACATGATCGGCTCGGCAACGCGCAACGGGCGCACCCTGGTGGCCGTGGTGCTGGGCGAGAGATCGGCGATCAGCCGCGCCGAAGCGGCGGCAAAGCTGCTCGACAAGGGTTTCGACATGCCCGCCGCCACTTCGACCACGCTTGCGATGCTCAAGCCCTATGGCGACACGCTGTCGCCCAACGACATGCATGACGAGATCTGCAAGAAGAAGCCGAAGGAGGAGCAGTCCGAGGCTGCTCCCGAGGTCGCGGCCAAGGGCAGGCCGAAATCGCCCTATCAGGTAAAGCTTGAGCACCCGACGCTCATCGCCGTCGGCCTGGGTGGCGCCACAGGGCCGGCGCCCAAGGCGTTCGTCGATCAGGCCGATCAGAACTATGCCGATGTGCCGCTGCCGAGCTGGCGGCCAGACAGGCCGGCGCCGGCCGGCGCCGAGCCGGTGGCAACCGCCGCCGCAGGGGCGCAGGGCGACCAACCAGCCAAGGCCAACTGAGCTGCGTCATGGGTAGCGGCTTTCCCATTCCCGTTTCGGTGCTCACCGGTTTTCTCGGCGCCGGCAAGACGACGCTGCTCAACCGGCGGCTCAAGGATCCGGCGCTTGCCGACACGGCGGTGATCATCAACGAGTTCGGCGAGGTGGCGATCGACCATCTTTTGGTCGAGCAGGCGTCCGACGGCATCATCCAGCTTTCCGACGGCTGCCTGTGCTGCACGGTGCGCGGCGACCTCGTCGACACGCTCGCCGACATCGTCGACCGGCTGCAGACCGGCCGTATCGCGAAACTGGCCCGTGTCGTCGTCGAGACGACGGGCCTGGCCGATCCGGCGCCGGTGCTGCAGTCGATCATGGCGCACCCGGCGCTGGTGCAGGCTTTCCGGCTCGACGGCGTCATCACGCTGGTCGACGCCGTCAATGGCCAGGCAACCCTCGATGCCCATGTCGAGGCGGTGAAACAGGCGGCGGTGGCCGACCGCATCGTGCTGACCAAGACCGACCTTGCCGACGCGGCCGAGGTCGAGGCGTTGCGGGCGAGGCTGAGGCAGATCAATCCGGGCGCCCTCCTGCTCGACGTCAACGAGGCCGGCACGGGCGCCGCGGCGCTGTTCAATTGCGGTCTCTATGACCCTCAGACCAAGTCCGCCGACGTGCGGCGCTGGCTTGGTGAAGAGGCGGCGCATGATCATGATCATCATCACCATGACGGCGATCATGATCACCACCATCACGAGCATCGCCACGACACCCGGGTGCGCACGCACTCGCTCGTCCATGACGGCCCGGTGCCGTTCTCGGCGATCGAGATGTTCCTCGATCTTCTGCGCTCGACGCATGGCGAAAAGCTCTTGCGCATGAAGGGCGTCATCGAGCTCGCGGAGGATCCGTCGCGGCCGCTGGTCATCCACGGCGTGCAGAAGATCCTGCATCCGCCGGCGAGGCTGCCGGCCTGGCCGGACGGCCAGCGCGGCACCAGGCTGGTGCTGATCACGCTCGACATGCCGGACGATTACATCCAGCGGCTGTTCGCCGCCTTCACCAACAAGCCGTCAATCGACACGCCGGACCGGGCGGCGCTCGAAGCCAATCCGCTGGCAATAGCCGGGTTGTAGGCCGACAACGACGCCGGCTCAGGCCGCGCTGCCGCGCTCGACCAGGAAACGATGGCCGCCCGTGACCGCGGCCGTTTCGACCAACTGGTGACCGGCATCGGCGCAGAAGGCCGGGATATCGATGACCGCGAGCGGATCGGTGGTTTCCAGCCAAAGCCGGCTGCCGGGCCGCATTGCAGCAAGCCGCTTGCGGGCTTTCAGCACCGGCAGCGGGCAGTTCAGCCCCTTGAGATCGTAGATGGCCGGCGGCTTCGCCTTTTGTTCAGGCATGTCCTGATCCCAAACCGCCTTAGGTCAATGCCCGAGGGCATGCTTTGGGCGGGATGCATAAAGGTCTCAGCCGCCGAACATGCCGAGCAGCTTCTTCTTCAGTTTCGACACGGTGCCCTGATCGGCGTCGGCGGCCTGCACTTCCTGCGCCGGCTGGGCGGGCGCGGTTTCGACTCCGGCCGTGACGACCGGCTGCTGCGCCGCTTGCTTGGCGGCTTCCTTCTCGGCCAGGGCCTGCGCTTTGGCCTGTTCCTTGGCGGCCTTGGCCGCCGCGATCGCCGCCAGACGCTGCTCCTCGGCCTTGCGCTTGGCTTCCTTCTCCGCGTCGAGGGCGGCCATCTTGCGGCCAAGCGGGGAATCGATACGGCCCATGCGGGTGGTTTCCGTCACCGAGCCGTCGGCATTCATCGACGGCGGCTCGATCGGCACGCGCTCGCCGCGGGCGCGGCGCTTCGACCAGTCGGAAACGAGGCTGGCTTCCTTGATGCCGGCAATGGTCGGCTTCGGCGGCGGCGTGCTGGAATTGACAGCTGCCTTGAAGGCCGCGTCGTAGCGCTTTTCGTAGTCGGCATAGGCCGTTTTCAGCGAGTCAGGCTGCGTCGTCGCGGGGCAGGGGCCGGTCGGATCGAAGGTCGTGCCCTCCGGCGCCACCTGGTTGAAGACGTAGCGCTTCTCGCAAACGTCGACCTTCGGCGGCACCTTGGTGATCTCGAAATTGTCGTAGCCGACCTTCAACATCTTCCAGAACTCGTAGTTCGGGTCGTTGCGGTAGCGCGCCATGTTGGCGGCGGTCATGCGAAACGGAAAGGCCTGGATCTGGAACTCCGTCTGGCCACCCTCGAAGGCATCGCGGCCGAAGGCGTAGATCTGCTCGATCTGCGCGTCGGTCATCGAGTAGCAGCCGGACGACGAGCAGGCGCCGTGCACCATCAGGTTCTGGCCGGTACGGCCGTTGGCGCGGTCGTAGGCGTTGGGGAAGCCGATGTTGAAGGACAAATGGTAGTGCGAGCGCGGATTCATCTGCGAAGGACGAACCGTGTAGAAGCCTTCCGGCGCCTGGCGGTCACCCTCGGTGTATTTGGGGCCGAGCTTGCCCGACCATTTGCAGATGTCGTAGGTGGCGACGAGATCGTAGCGGCCATTGGTCTTGGCCTTCCAGATCTCGAGCTTGCCTTCCTCCTTGAAGATGCGGGCCATCACCGAGGAGGTGCGCACCATGCCCTTGGCCTTCATGTCGGCCAGGATCTTGTCCGGCAGCGGCTTGTTGGCCTCCGGCGCGAAATCCTTCATCGAGGAATCGTTGCAGCCGGCGACGCCGATGGCGGCGATCAGGACTCCGGTGCGGGCAAGCTTGGCAAACATCGATGCGGCTACGTCTCTTCTCTCGGGCCAACGGCTCTCGGCATGGCCGGGCCCGCAGGCTGAACACCAGTGGACCATAAGCCCGTTAACCTTGAAAATTCCTTACCGCAAGCCTTCGCAAACCCCTCACGGCAAATCCCATTGAGCCGAATCCGGCGGCATTTTTGTGGCAAAAATGCTCATCTTGGCCACAGTTGAACGTTGGCGGGTCAGAGACTGCGCCCCATCGCCAGGTATTTCTCGCGGCGCTGCTCGCGGAAATCGGTATTGGCGCCGGCAAAATCCTTCATCGTCCGGGCGATAAGATCGCCTGTGGAGGCAATCACCGTTTCCGGCGCGCGCTGGGCGCCGCCGATCGGCTCGGGGATGATGGCGTCGATGATCTTCATCTCGAGAAGATCCTGCGCGGTGATCTTCATGTTCGTCGCCGCGTCCTTCGAGCGGGTGGTGTCCCGCCACAGGATCGACGCCGCGCCCTCGGGCGAGATCACCGAATAGATGGCGTGCTCCAGCATGTAGACGCGATTGGCGGTGGCGATCGCGATGGCGCCGCCGGAGCCGCCTTCGCCGATAACCACCGAGATCGACGGCACCTTCAGCGAAAGGCAGGCCGAGGTCGAACGCGCGATCGCCTCGGCCTGGCCGCGCTCCTCGGCGCCGACGCCGGGATAGGCACCGGCCGTGTCGACCAGCGTCAAAAGTGGGATATTGAACCGGTCGGCCAGCTCCATCAGGCGCACGGCCTTGCGGTAGCCCTCCGGCCGCACCGAGCCGAAATTGTGCTTGATGCGGCTTGCCGTGTCGGAGCCCTTCTCCTGGCCGATGACCGCCACCGGCTCGCCGCGGAAGCGGGCGAAGCCGCCGACGATCGCCTGGTCGTCGCCGAAATTGCGGTCGCCGGCCAAAGGCGTGAAATCGGTGAACAGCCCTTTGATGTAGTCGACGCAATGCGGGCGATCGGGATGGCGCGCGACCTGCACCTTCTGCCAGGGGGTCAGCGCCTTATAGAGGTCGCGCAACGCGTCGCGCGAGCGCTTTTCCAGCCTGCTAATCTCTTCGCCGACATCGACCGCCTCGCCGTTCTCGGCAAGCTTCTTCAGCTCAAGGATCTTGAGCTCCAGATCCTGCACCGGCTTTTCGAAGTCGAGGTAGTTGTACATGCTTGAGCGGACCGATCCGTCGGAAGGCAAAATGGCTGGCGGAACCGCTGAAATGCCGGCTCCGGGCGGGGGAACGTCGCCCTCACATAGCGATATGAGGCCTAGTCGGCAAGCGGATGATGATCGTTGACCAGCCGCACCAGCCGCTCCTCCAGCACGTGGGTGTAGATCTGCGTGGTCGAGATATCGGCATGGCCGAGCAGTTGCTGAACGGCTCTGAGATCGGCGCCGTTCTGCAGCAGATGACTGGCAAAAGCATGGCGAAGCACATGCGGCGAGATCTTGGCTGCAGCTATCCCCGACCGCGCGGCCAAGCCCTTGAGATCGCGGGCGAAAACCTGCCGCGAGAGATGGCCGCTGTCGGAAGAGGCCGGAAACAGGAACGGGCTCTCGGCGAAGGCCGGCCGCCCGGCCCTGGCCGCAAGCCAGGCGCGCATGGCGGCGCGCGCCTTGGCCGAGAGCGGCACTATGCGTTCCTTGTCGCCCTTGCCGCGCACCATGAAGAAACGGTCGTCGCGCAGCGCCACCGTCACCGGCAGTCCGACCAGCTCCGACACGCGCAGCCCGGTGGCGTAAAGCACCTCGACCAGCGCGTGCAGGCGCAACGCCGCCAACCGGTCACCATCCGGTCCGGCTTCGGCCGCCTCCTGCGCCGCCCGGTCGAGCAGGCGGCCGATCTCGGCCTCGCTCATCGTCTTCGGCAACGGCCGGCCCTTGCGTGGGCTGTCCAGCGTGCCGGTCGGGTCATCGCCGCGCAGGCCTTCGGCATAGAGGAATTTGAAGAACTGCCGGATCGCCGACAATTTGCGCGCTTGCGAGGTCGGCGCGAAGCCCCGCGCTGCAATGTCGTCGAGATAGGCGCGAATGTCGGCCGATCCCGCGCCGGCAAGCCCGCCTTCGATCGCCTCGGAAGCGTCCTCCAGATCGCGGCGGTAGGACGAAAGCGTGTTTTCGGCCGCGCCCCGCTCGGCGCTCATCATTTCGAGGAAGGCTTCGATGCGGGCGGCGCTGCTCATCGGGCCGGGATTAGTGCTTCGTCGGTTTTCTTGGGGTTTAGTTTTTCGGCCGGAATACGGATGCTCATTTCCGCCTTTCTCGGCTCCACGAACATCGCCAAGGCGAACATCACGCCATAGGCAATGCCTGCTAGAACCGCCAGCGTCACGACGAAGCGAAACAAAGTCGGCATTCAATTTTCGCCCGTCTTGTTGTTCTGCGTTTCCAAAGCCCTGTGCCCTTATGGGACGCCAATCCAGGCAATTCAAGGACGAAGGATTCCGGTCGCTACAGGTTTTCCCGGAAAAGCTTCCTGGACCTTTGTCCGGCTGTGCTTGACGCAAACAGGCTTTTGATGTCGATACGGCGCAAAGAGGCCCCGATGAACGCTTTGCCACCCAATCCGACGGACGAAGGCCGTGCCGCGCTGATCGAAGCGCTCGGCAGCCGTTCGATCGTCTTCGTCGGGCTGATGGGAGCCGGCAAGACGGCGATCGGCCGCAAGGTGGCGACGATGCTTTCGCTGCCCTTCATGGACAGCGACCAGGAGATCGAAAGCGTCTCGCGCATGACGGTGCCGGAGCTGTTCGAGCGCTATGGCGAACCGGAATTCCGGGCGCTGGAGCAGCGCGTGATCCTGCGTCTGCTGGAGAACGGGCCGCAAGTGCTGTCGACCGGCGGCGGCGCCTTCATGAATGCGCAGACGCGCGAGGCGATTTCCGCGCATGGCGTATCGGTCTGGCTGAAGGCCGATCTGGACCTGTTGATGGAGCGCGTCTCCAAGAAGCAGAACCGGCCGCTGCTCAAGAATCCCGATCCGCGCGGCGTGCTGGAGAAGCTGATGGGCGAGCGCTATCCGGTCTATGCCACCGCCGACCTGACCGTGCCGACGCGCGACGACCGCAAGGAGATCATCGCCGGCGAAGTGGTCGCGGCGCTTTGCGCCCATCTCGGCGTCGAGGCGATCGCGACGGGCGCTACAGGCACCACAACCGACGAGGTGCAGTCGTGAGCCATGCCGAACCGGTAAAGGTCGAGGTCGGGCTCGACGACCGCGCCTATGACATCCTCATCGGCTCAGGCCTGCTCGCACGCTCCGGCGAAGAGATCGCGCGCCGCCTTCCCGGTACCCGCGCGGCCATCGTCACCGACGAGAACGTCGCCGCCGCGCATCTCGACGCGCTGAAGGCAGGGCTGGAGAAAGGCGGCATCCAGTCCGCCGTCATCACATTGCCGGCGGGCGAAAAGACCAAGAGTTTCGCCCATCTCGAGGAGGTGGTCGACGGCGTGCTGGCCGCAAAGCTCGAACGCCGCGACGTGGTGATCGCGCTCGGCGGCGGCGTCATCGGCGACCTTGCCGGCTTCGCTTCCGGCATCGTGCGGCGGGGCATGAATTTCGTGCAAATTCCGACCTCGCTCTTGGCGCAGGTCGATTCCTCGGTCGGCGGCAAGACCGGCATCAACAGCACGCGCGGCAAGAACCTTGTCGGCGTCTTCCACCAGCCCAGGCTGGTGCTCGCCGACACGGATGTGCTCGACACCCTGCCGGTCCGCGAGTTCCGCGCCGGCTATGCCGAGCTCGCCAAATACGGGCTGATCGATCGCCCGGCCTTCTTCGCCTGGCTGGAACAGAACTGGCGGGACGTTTTTGCGGGCGGTCCGGCGCGGGTCGAGGCGATCGCCGAGGCCTGCCGCGCCAAGGCCGACGTCGTCGCCCGCGACGAGTTCGAGACCGGCGACCGCGCGCTGCTCAATCTCGGCCACACATTCGGCCATGCGCTGGAAGCCGCCACCCAATATGATGGCGCGCGCCTCGTCCATGGCGAGGGCGTCGCCATCGGCATGGCGCTGGCGCATCGTTTTTCGGCGCGGCTCAACCTGGCGAGCCCGGACGACGCGGAACGCGTGGAGGCGCATTTGCGCGCCGTCGGCCTGCCCTGGCGGATGGCTGATATTCCGGGCGGGCTACCCGACGCCGAGACGCTGCTCGGCTTCATCACCCAGGACAAGAAAGTCTCGCGCGGCGCGCTGACCTTCATCCTGACGCGCGGCATCGGCCAGTCGTTCATCGCCAAGGACGTGCCGCCCTCGGAAGTGCTCTCCTTCCTCAAGCTGAGCCATCCCGGAAGGCTCAAAGTGAGCCATCCTAGATGACCGGCGCCGGCTGGATCGTCGCCGCCGTCCTCGCCGCCATCGTGCTTTTGGCGCTTCTGTTCCGCGCCCGCTTGCTTGCCGCTTGCGGCTACGCGCTGCGGCCGATCGAGCCGCCGCAGCGATCCGAGCGCAACGGCAAGGATGAAGACGGCGACGATGCCCGCCGCGAGGGCGCGGCTGCCGATGAGGAGCGCAACCGGCTCGAGGGCCTCTTCGAACTCGATGAGCTCGAAGTATCGGACGTCATGGTCCACCGCACCAATATGCGCTCGGTCAATGCCGACAATGCGCCCGAAGCGGTGGTGCGCGAGATCCTGCAGAGCCCGCACACCCGCATGCCGCTGTGGAAGGGCTCGCTCGACAACATCGTCGGCGTGCTGCATGCGAAGGATCTGCTGAGAGCCCTCAACGAGGTCGGCAACGACTTTTCGCGGATCGACGTCATGAAGATCGCGGCGAAGCCGTGGTTCGTGCCGGATACCACCACCTTGCAGGAACAGCTTAACGCCTTCCTGCGTCGCAAGACGCATTTCGCCATCGTTGTCGACGAGTATGGCGAGGTCGAAGGACTGGTGACGCTTGAAGACATTATCGAAGAGATCGTCGGCGAGATCGCCGACGAGCACGATATCGACATGCAGGGCGTAAAGAAGGAAGCCGACGGCTCGGTCGTCGTCGACGGCACGGTGCCGATTCGCGACCTGAACCGCGCGCTCGACTGGGACTTGCCCGACGAGGAGGCGACGACGATTGCCGGTCTCGTCATCCATGAGACGCAGTCGATCCCGGAGGAGAAGCAGGCTTTCACCTTCCACGGCAAGCGTTTCGTGGTGATGAAGCGCGACAAGAACCGCATTGCGAGGTTGAGGATCAGGCCCGCCGGCGAGGGCTGAGGCGACCTAAGGTACGAACAATCTCGCTCAAAGTTCCTTGGTCCAGCGCTCGCTGAGCATCGCGCCGGTTCCGCCGTCGATAGCGGCCAGGCTGACGTCGTAGCCCCAGAGGTTGCGGACATGGCGCAATGTCGCGTCGCGGCTTTCGGCCTCGAGCATGACGCCGTCCTTCACCGTGTGCTGGAGCCGCAGGTGGCGGTCGCCCAGAAGGTCGACATCGACCACCTGGATGTCGGGACGGCTGGCTCCGATGTCGTAGCTTTGCGCCAGAGCCGACCGTATCTTGGCATAGCCACGCTCATTGTGGATGGAGGCGACTTCGTAATGCGGCTCGTCGGCGCCGTCGGCCAGCACGAAGAGCCGCCATTTGCGGATCAGCGCCGGGCTCAGATACTGGCGGATGAAAGATTCGTCGCGGTGATTTGCCCAGGCGTCGAGCAGCGTGTCGCGCCAGTCGCCGCGGCCGGCGATGTCGGGAAACCAGTCGCGGTCCTCGGCGGTCGGCGCGGTAGAGATGCGCTGGATGTCCTGCATCATGTCGAGACCGAGCGCATAGGGATTGATGCCGGAAAAGCGAGGATCGTCATAAGACGGCTGAAAGACCACGTTCGAGTGGTTGCGCAAGATCTCGAGCATGGCGCCTTCGCTGATGCGGCCACGATCGAAAAGCGTGTTCATGAGCGTGTAGTGGACGAAGGTGGCGCAGCCTTCGTTCATCACCTGGGTTTGCCGCTGGGGGTAGAAATATTGCGCGATGACACGCACAATCCTGACGATCTCGCGCTGCCAGGGCTCAAGGACGAGGCTGTTCTTCTCGAGGAAATAGAGCAGGTTTTCCTCCGGCAGATTGAGCGATTTCTTCCTCTCGGCAAGGTTGTCTTCCCCTGCTTCAGGCTTGCTCTTTCCCTGCGAGGGCGGCAGCGTCCGCCACAGATCGTTGAAGGAGCGCTCCTCATATTCGAGGCGCTCGCGCAGCCCTTCGCGCTGTTGCTCCGATGACAGTTTCGGCGGCCGATGGTAGCGGAACACGCCCTGCTCCATCAGCGCGTGGGCCGAATCCAGAATCGCCTCGACAGCGGCCAGGCCGTGCCTTTCCTCGCATCGGGCGATGTAGCTCTTGGCAAAATCCAGATAGCTCAAAATGCCGCCGGCGTCGGTCCATTGCTGGAAGAGATGATTGTTCTTGAAGAAATGGTTGTGCCCAAGCGCGGCATGGGCGGTCACCAGGGCCTGCAGAGCCATGGTGTTCTCTTCCATGAGATAGACGATGCAGGGGTTGGAATTGATGACGAGCTCATAGGCCAGACCGCGCGCGCCCTTGCGGTAGAGAAGCTCATCGTAGAGGAAGCGCTTGCCGAACGACCAGTGCCGGTACATCAGCGGCATGCCGACCGAGGAATAGGCGTCGAGCATCTGCTCTGAAGAGATGACCTCCATCTGCACCGGGTAGATGTCGAGGCGAAGCTCCTCGAGGCCGATCGCCTCGATCTCTTCATAAGCCCGGGACAGTTTCTTGAAATCCCAGTCCGACCCGGAAAACAGCAGTTCGGACTTGCGCGCCTGGTTGACCATTTCCGAGGCCCTCAAGCGCTCTTGCGCAGATCAGGCTGCCTGGCGAAGAGCTGTCGGAAGACCGGGTATATGTCGGCCGGCGCGGCGATGCGCCTCATCTGGAAGTTCGGCCATTTCCCGTCGACGGCATTGTAGGCGCGCCAGAGCGACGTCCCGTTCTCGGTCGAGCCGAAAATATGGCTTTCCCGCTCGTCGATGATCTCCACATAGGCGAAATACTGGCAAAGCCGCATGAGCTTGCGGTCGAGCAGTTCTATGCAGCGCTCGGAGTCGGTGGCGAAATTGTCGCCGTCGGAGGCCTGGGCGGCGTAAATATTCCATTCGGCGACCGGATAGCGTTCTTCGATGATGCGGTGCATTTCCTCGAGCGCGGTTGAGACGACCGTGCCGCCGCTTTCGGTGTGATAAAAGAATGTATGCTCGTCCACCTCCTTGGCTTCGTGGGTATGGCGGATGAAGACCACCTCGATGCGTTCGTAGCGGCGCGTCAGGAACAGATGCAGCAGCACGAAGAAGCGTTTGGCCAGGTCCTTCTCGCGCTCTCCCATCGAGCCGGAGACGTCCATCAGGCAGAACATGACCGCATTCGCATTGGGCACGGGCTGGGGATCGAAGCGATTGAAGCGGATGTCGACCGGGTCGACATAGGCAATGCGCCTGCGCCGGCGCTCAAGCCGCTCGAACGCCTCGCGCAGGGCGGCGATGCGTTCGCTCACCGCAGCACTTGCCGGCTTTGCTTCCAGTTCGGCAATCTGGCGGGCGATCGCGTCGAGCTCCTCCTGTTTGGGGCGTCTCAGCGCGATGCGCCGCCCATGGCTGTTGCGCATCGTGCGCCCGACATTGATGTTGGTCGGCGCCCCGCTTGCCGTGAAACCTGCCCGTCGCGGCTTGAAGCTCAATATCTGCTTGAGGTTGAGCTTGACCAGATCGGGCAGTTCGAGATCCTCGAAGAAGAGGTCGAGCACTTCCTCGCGCGACAGCACGAAACGGAAGTCGTCTTCGGATTCCCTGGTACCCGGGGCCGACCCGTAGCCTCCGCCGCCGCCCGGCTTGGAGATCAGATCGCCGGGACTGAACGTCCTGTTGCCCGGCAGGATGTGCTGGCGCCGGCCGCTTGCCTTGTCGTCGCCGAAGGTCGGCTCGCCGGTGCCTTTGCGAGGCATCGGCACGGCATGCTCGCGGTCGACTTCGGCGATGCCGCCGGTGCGGACCTGGTCGCGGATGCTGCGCTTGAGCTCCTCGCGGGCACGCCTGAGGAAGCGCTGGCGGTTGCCCAGGCTTTTGTCCTTCGGGTTCAGGCGGCGGTCGATGAAGATCGGCATGGAACCGTCCGCTTTGCTCATCCCGCCTTATTCACGCGCATGTACCAGTCGACCAGCCGTCGCACCTGCCGTTGGGTATAGCCGCGCTCCACCATGCGCTGCACGAATTCATTGTGCCGCTTCTCCGTGACGCTGTCCTGCTTGGAGCCGAAGCTGATCACCGGCAACAGGTCCTCGACCTGGCCGAACATGCGCTTCTCGATGACCTCGCGAAGCTTTTCATAGCTCGTCCAGGAGGGGTTGCGGCCATGGTTGCGCGCCCGCGCGCGCAAGGTGAATTTGACCACTTCGTTGCGGAAGTCCTTGGGATTGGCGATGCCGGCGGGTTTCTCGACCTGCGACAATTCCTTGTCGAGAACCTCGCGGTTGAGGATCTGGCCGGTATCGGGGTCCTTGTAGTCCTGATCCTCGATCCAGGCATCGGCGTAGGCGATGTAGCGGTCGAAGAGATTCTGGCCGTACTCGCTGTAGGATTCCAGATAGGCCTTCTGGATCTCGTGGCCGATGAACTCGGCATAACGCGTCGCGAGTTCAGACTTGATGAACTCCAGATAGGCGGCTTCCGTTTCCTTCGGAAATTGTTCGCGCTTGATCGCCTCCTCGAGGATGTACATCAGGTGCACGGGGTCGGCGGCGACCTCCTTGGTATCGTAGTTGAAGGTCTGCGACAGGATCTTGAAGGCGAAGCGGGTGCTGACCCCGGTCATGCCTTCGTCGACGCCGGCGGCGTCGCGATATTCCTGGACCGACTTCGCCTTCGGATCGACCTCCTTGAGGTTCTCGCCGTCATACGCGCGCATCTTCGTGTAAAGCGGCGAGTTCTCGTGCTCGGCAAGGCGGGTCGAGACGGTGAAGCGGCTGAGGATGTCCAGCACCTCCGGCGCGCAAGGGCTGTTCGCCAGCTCGCTCTCGCGCAGCAGCTTCTCGTAGATATGCCGTTCCTCGGTGACGCGCAGGCAGTAGGGGACCTTGACCACGAGGATGCGGTCGAGGAAGGCCTCGTTGTTCTTGTTGTTCTTGAACTGCTGCCATTCCGATTCGTTGGAATGGGCGACCACGATACCCTGATAGGGGAAAGCGCCGAAATTCTCGGTGCCGTTGTAGCTGCCTTCCTGGGTTGCGGTCAGCAACGGATGCAGGACCTTGATCGGCGCCTTGAACATCTCGACGAATTCGAGCAGCCCTTGCGTCGTCCGGTTGAGGCCGCCGCTGTAGGAATAGGCGTCCGGATCGGACTGGCTAAAATTCTCCAATTGCCTGATGTCGACCTTGCCGACCAAGGCCGAGACGTCCTGATTGTTCTCGTCGCCGGGCTCGGTCTTGGCGATGGCGATCTGGCGCAGCCGCGACGGCATCAGCCTGACCACGCTGAATTTGGAGATGTCGCCCGACAGTTCGTCTAGACGCTTGGCCGCCCAGGGCGAGATCAACCCGTTCAGGCGGCGGCGGGCGATGCCGTATTTGTCTTCCAGCAGATCGCCCATGCGATCGGGATGGAAAAGACCGAGCGGCGATTCGAAGATCGGGCTGATCTGGTTGCCGACCTTGAGCGTGTAGATCGGGCGCTCTTCCATCAGCTTCTTCAGCCGTTCGGCAAGCGAGGACTTGCCGCCGCCGACCGGGCCAAGAAGATAGAGGATCTGCTTACGCTCCTCGAGCCCTTGCGAGGCATAGCGGAAATATCCGGCGATGCGCTCGATCGTGTCCTCCATTCCGTAGAAGTCGGAGAAAGAGGGATAGATCTTGATGGTGCGGTTGGAGAAAATGCGGCCGAGCCGCTCGTCCTTGCTGGTATCGATGAGATTCGGCTCGCCGATCGCCTCGACCATGCGTTCGGGCGCCGAAGCGTACATGGATCTGTCTTCGCGGCAGGCCAGCAAATATTGCTGCAGGCTGATCTCTTCCTGGGCCGCGTTGGAATAAATCTCCGAAAAAAGGTCGAAGACGTCTGATTGGTTCTCGCGCATGATGCTTTGCCTCGGAGCCGATGGGCTGCCAATCGGCTCATCGCTGCATCAACTGCCGGAAAGCACTGTTGGTTCCCTCACTGTGAAGGATAGCGCATGCAATCTGGCATTGACCTCGGTTGATACCCCGACGCGGCCGAAAGTGCTCGCCTGTGAACATACGTGGTGATTGCCAGCGGACGGTCAAGGAGTGGATTTGTTTTCGCACCGAAAGTTATCATTTTTGGTCCGTAACGAGGCGCGGCTAGCATCCGTGCCCCTCGCGGCGCAACCTGTCCAAAGACGGCGATGATCGATCGACGCAGCTTCATCGTGGCATCCTTGGTGGCGCTTTTGCCGGCAGGTGCGTCAGCCGCTGGGCGTCCAAGCCAGCCGGAACCGCAAACCCGCGACTACGGTCCGGCCAAGCTCGACATCTATGCCGCGGACGGCGCGAAGAACCTGCCGGTGGTCTTCTTCGTCCATGGCGGCGCCTGGCGGTTCGGCGACCGCAGCCAGGTCGGCGCCAAGCCGGGCTTCCTGCTTGCCAACGGTTTCCTCTTCGTCTCGATCGATTACCGCATGTTGCCGCAAGCCGATGTCGCGAGCCAGGCCAGCGACGTCGAAAAGGCCTATGCCTGTGTGCGCGCCAATATCGCCCGGTATGGCGGCGACCCGAACAGCATCGTCGGCATGGGCCATTCGGCCGGCTGCCATCTGGTTGCGCTGACCGGCATGCGAGGAGGACTGCCCGGCGTCGCAGGGCTGATCCTCGACGACACCCGAGCCTATGATCTTACCGCGCTCTCCAGGAGTGGCGGCATGGTTCGCGCCTATGCGCGCGCCTTCTCCGATCCCGCGCAATGGACCGCGCTGTCGCCGGCGAGCTATGTCGACGGCAGGAAGCATCCGCCGACCTTCATCGCCTATTCGCGTGCACCCGGGCGAGGCGAAGGGTCGCAAGCTTTCGCGAAACGCCTGCGCGCCACGGGAACCAAGGTTACGCTGTTCGACGGCAGCGCCTATACGCACATGTCGATCAATGGCGATTTCGGCAAGGACGGCGACGCCTTGACCGCGGCAGCGATGGCGTTTCTCAGGGCGACCGTCGGGTGAGCGCTTACCAGCGCGTCTTCTCGCCGGGCGCGGCCGGCTCGATCGCCAGCGCATGCACGCCGGCTTTCAATTCGTCGGCAAGCAGTTCGTTGACGGCGCGGTGACGGTCGACGCGGCTCATGCCGGCAAAGGCGGCCGAGACGACCCGGACGCGGAAATGCGTTTCGCCGGTGCCGTCGAAGTGGGCCTCGTGGCCGTGCTCGACATGGTGATGGCCTGCGTGAAGGTGGCTTTCATTGATGACGGCGAGCCTTTCTGGCGAAAACGCCGCTTTCAGCTTGTTTTCCATCGTCGACTGTATGGACATCCGGGCTTCCTTTTCCCACATGACGGTGTAGCCGCAACCTATCTGCGGCACAGCCGCAAAATCTTGAATTCGACCGCTTTTTAAGCCGCGATTCAGCGGTTAGGGCGATCATCGGCGAAATGTCAATTCTTGTTTCGCACATGCGAACGGCCCATAAATGGGGGAGATGAAAGCGTATCCCAAATATTTCGAGAAAATTCGAATCCGGCCGGAGAAGGACGCGGAGCTGAAGTCGCGCGCCCCGATCTGCCAGTGGGACGGCTGCAACGAGGCCGGTACACATCGCGCGCCGGTCGGGCGCCTCAAGGAGGGTGAATATTTCCGCTTCTGCTTCGAGCATGTGCGCGAATACAACAAGGGCTTCAACTACTTCTCCGGCGTGTCGGACAGCGAGATCGCGCGCTTCCAGAAAGAGGCGCTGACCGGCCACCGGCCGACATGGCGCATGGGCGCCAATGGCGGCGGAACGCGCTCGGCGCCGGATTTCGCGCAGCAGCGTTCGGGTCGTGCCGGCTACTACAACCGCATGCGCGATCCCTTCAATCTGTTCGGCTCAGGGGCGCGCGAGCCGCGCGAGCGCAAGGCAAAGCCGCTTGAGGCCAAAGCGCTGGAAACGCTTGGCCTTGACACAAAGGCGACTGGCCAGGACATCAAGGCGCGCTATAAGGAACTCGTTAAGCGCCACCATCCGGATGCGAATGGTGGCGACAGAGGTTCGGAAGACCGGTTCCGCGATGTGCTGCAGGCCTATCGCGTGCTCAAGCAAGCAGGATTGTGCTGAGCGGCCCTACGGTCCGTGTCGTTTTCCAACTTTCATAAGGTTGGAAAAGGCTCTAAGACCGCCCCCGGACAAAATCGATTGCCGGCGAAACGCGGCGTTTCGCCCGTGGAGACGTTGATAGAGATGAACAAGGTCGATCGCGACATCGCCAACCTGCCCGACACGACGGTGTCGGTGAAGGAGAAATTCGGCTTCGAGTCCAAGATGGTCGTCCCTGCCTATTCGGCGGCGACCGAGCACGTGCCGGACATCGACCCGGATTATCTGTTCGACAAGGCGACGACGCTGGCGATCCTCGCGGGTTTTGCCTACAACCGCCGCGTCATGGTGTCGGGCTATCACGGCACCGGCAAGTCGACCCATATCGAGCAGGTGGCGGCGCGGCTCAACTGGCCCTGCGTGCGCGTCAACCTCGACAGCCATGTCAGCCGTATCGATCTCGTCGGCAAGGACGCCATCGTCGTCAAGGAAGGCCTGCAGGTCACCGAATTCCGCGACGGCATCCTGCCCTGGGCCTATCAGCACAATGTCGCGCTCTGCTTCGACGAATATGACGCCGGCCGTCCGGACGTGATGTTCGTCATCCAGCGCGTGCTGGAATCGTCGGGCCGGCTCACGCTGCTCGACCAGAGCCGCGTCATTCGTCCGCACCCTGCCTTCCGCCTGTTCGCCACCGCCAACACGGTCGGTCTCGGCGACACCACCGGCCTCTATCACGGCACGCAGCAGATCAACCAGGCGCAGATGGACCGCTGGTCGATCGTCACCACGCTGAATTACCTGCCGCACGACAATGAAGTGAACATCGTGCTGGCCAAGGCCAAGCACTATCGCGACAACAAGGGCAAGGACATCGTCAACAAGATGGTGCGCGTCGCCGACATGACGCGCTCGGCCTTCATCAATGGCGACCTGTCGACCGTGATGAGCCCGCGTACGGTCATCACCTGGGCCGAGAACGCCGAGATCTTCGGCGATATCGGCATGGCGTTCCGGCTGACCTTCCTCAACAAATGCGACGAGCTGGAGCGTTCGGTGGTAGCCGAGTTCTACCAGCGCGCCTTCGGCGAGGATCTGCCGGAAAGCGCCGCCAACGTGGTGCTGGGTTAGGCGCGCTGCTGAAAGGCCTCCAGCCTTCCAGCATGAAAACGCGCAGGGAATGATCAATGGCGGGTCCGGGCGACAACACGCGCAACAAGCCGAAGACGGGTTCTGAAGCCGACAGCTTCAAGCGCGCCGTGACGGTGTGCATGCGCGCCGTCGCCGGCGACAAGGACCTCGAGGTCGGCTTCGCCAAGGACCGGCCGGCTCTGGCGGGAAATCGCGCGCGCCTGCCCGAACTGCCCAAGAAAGCGTCCCGCAACGACATCGCGATCACACGCGGCATCGGCGATTCCATGGCGCTGAAGCGCGCCTGCCACGATCAGCGCATCCACAACAAGCTGGCGCCGGAAGGCAAGCTCGCGCGGTCCATCTTCGATGCCGTCGAGCAGGCCCGCGTCGAGGCGATCGGCAGTCGCGCCATGCAGGGCGTGGCCGACAATATCGGCTCGATGCTCGAGGACAAATACGCCAAGGCGAACCTTGTCGATGTCAGGGACAAGGCGGACGCGCCGCTCGAAGAGGCGGTCGCGCTGATGGTGCGCGAAAAGCTCACCGGACGTCCCGCGCCCAAGAGCGGCGAGCGGCTGGTCGACCTCTGGCGTCCCTGGATCGAGGAGAAGGCCAGCGCCGATCTCGACGGCCTGTCGGCCAAGCTCGAGGATCAGCAGGCCTTTGCCCGCGTCGTGCGCGACATGCTGGTTTCCATGGAAATGGCCGAGGAGCTCGGCGACGACCAGGAAACCGACGATTCCGAGGAAAACGAAGAGAACGAGCAGCAGGGCGAGGAACAGAGCGAGGAAGGCGGCGAGGAGGATTCAGGCTCCGAGCAGTCGCAGTCGGAAGATGCCGAAGCCTCCGCCGACGAGGAAGAGTCGGCCGAGACGGAAGCGACCGACGCCACCTCGGACGACTTGTCCGACGAGGATGATTCCGACGCCGAGACGCCGGGCGAGGCCAAGCGCAACGACAATCCGTTCCTCAACCTGCCAAAGGAGATCGACTACAAGGTCTTCACCACCGCCTTCGACGAGACGGTCGGCGCCGAGGACCTTTGCGAGGAAGAGGAGCTCGACCGGCTGCGCGCCTTCCTCGACAAGCAGCTCGCCAATCTTTCGGGCGTCGTCGGGCGGCTCGCCAACCGGCTGCAGCGCCGGCTGATGGCGCAGCAGAACCGCTCCTGGGATTTCGACCTCGAGGAAGGCTATCTCGATCCGGCGCGCCTGGTGCGTGTCGTCATCGATCCGATGCAGCCGCTGTCCTTCAAGCAGGAGCGCGATACCAAGTTCCGCGACACGGTGGTGTCGCTGGTGCTCGACAATTCGGGCTCCATGCGCGGGCGTCCGATCACGGTTGCTGCGACCTGCGCCGACATCCTGGCGCGCACGCTGGAGCGCTGCGGCGTTTCGGTGGAAATCCTCGGTTTCACCACGCGGGCGTGGAAAGGCGGGCAGGCGCGCGAGAAATGGCTGAAGGACGGCAAGCCGCCGAATCCCGGCCGGCTCAACGACCTGCGCCACATCATCTACAAATCCGCCGACCATCCGTGGCGGCGCGCGCGGCGCAATCTCGGGCTGATGATGCGCGAGGGCCTGCTCAAGGAAAACATCGACGGCGAGGCGCTGCTTTGGGCGCATAACCGACTGATCGGCCGGCCGGAGCAGCGCAAGATCCTGATGATGATCTCGGACGGTGCGCCGGTCGACGATTCCACGCTCTCGGTCAATCCGGGCAATTATCTGGAGCGGCATCTGCGGGCGGTCATCGAGCTGATCGAGACGCGCTCGCCGGTCGAGCTGCTGGCGATCGGGATCGGCCATGACGTCACGCGCTATTATCGCCGCGCCGTCACCATCGTCGATGCGGAGGAACTGGCCGGCGCCATGACGGAGCAGCTTGCCTCGCTATTCGGCGAGGAAAGCGCGCGCGACACGCGGCGCGGCGGCTTGCGGCGCGCCGGATGATCTTTTCGGGGCGGCGTGCGCGGCGGACGCTTTTCGCCTGCATGCTGGCCTGCGCCTCGCCAGCAATTGCTGGCCTGGGAGCTCCCGTCGAGACGGTCGAGATTTCGGCGCGGCCGATCAGCCAGTTCCATGTCGGCCATGACGAGACGCGGTTCGGGCCGCTCGAATTCGTCGGCGGGCTGGAGATGACCTCGCCTACGCGCGATTTCGGCGCGCTGTCGGCCTTTCGCTTTCTGAAGCCGGGCGGCGATTTCATCGGCGTCGCCGACACCGGCTTCTGGTTCTTCGGCACGATCACGCATGACGCCGGCAGGCGACCGTCGGGCGTCAAGAATTTCCGCATGCAGCAGATGGTCGACGCCTCGGGCCGGCCGATCGACAAGAAATGGGAAGTCGACGCGGAGGGGCTTGCGGTCAAGGACGGCATCGCCACCGTCGGCTTCGAGCGCGACCAGCGCGTCGCCCAGTTCAAGATCGATCCCGACAATATGAAGGCTCCGGTCAGGCAGCTCGATTACCTGATCCCCGCCCAGGAGCTGCGCCAGAACCGCGGCTTCGAGACGGTCACCCACGCCAATCCCTATGGGCAGCACGCGGGCAGCCTGGTCGTGGTCTCGGAGAGGAGCCTCGACGAAGCCGGCAATGTCTACGCCGCCGTCATCGGGGGACCGCATAAGGGCGTCTTCACCGTCAAGCGCGACGGCGAATTCGACATAACCGACGGCGCCTTCCTGCCGGACGGCGATCTGCTGCTCCTGGAGCGCAGTTTCTCGATCGCGCGCGGAGTGAAGATGCGGCTGCGGCGCATCTACGGCGAAAGCGTCGAAAGGGGCGCGGTCGCCGACGGGCCGGTGCTGATGGAGGCCGACATGGGCTACCAGATCGACAATATGGAAGGGCTGGACGTCTGGACGCGCGACGACGGCGCGCTGATGGTGTCGCTGGTATCCGACGACAACCACTCGATCCTGCAGCGCAACCTCTATCTGGAATTTATCCTGCACCAGGACTGAGGACGGCGGGCGCCGCCTGCCGCTCGGAAAAACGGTTCTGGAATTGCGTTACCGGCCGATGTGGCGGACTTCGTTCATCACGAAATTGGCCGCCCGCTTGCTCCGGTTGCGGATCTTGAGCGTCGCGGTGTTGTCCACGAAATAGGTGTGAAGGATGCTGTCGCGGGTGCGGACTTCCGGTCCGACCGTGTCGACCGCATGCCAGGTGTCGGTGCCGACCGCAAAGGCGTAGCCGGTATTCGGCGAAAACGACATCCGGTGCGAATTCTCGAAACGCCCGTCCGGCATGCGCTCGGCGAAGCGGGTGCCGATATGGTTGATCGACTCGTCCTCCGGCAGATAGAACTGGACCGTGATGCCCTTCCATTTCGTGTCGGTGTGGAAGCCGATCTTGTAGCCCGCCACGTCGCGCGTCAGCATCGGCACCGGATACATGCCGACCTTCATGAAATCCGAGCCGAACCGCCGCTCCAGGCCCGGGGCAAGGCGGCGCATGAAGGCGTCTTTCAGTTCCGGCGCATGCAATGCCTTGCCGACCAAGGCCCAGACGGCCCGTTTCTCGCCAGGCAGGTGGCGGATATATTCGGGGTAGAGGTCGATCTTGATCCGCGTCGCGGTTCCGTCAGCCTTGATGTTCACATTGTTGCGCCCCTTGAGCGCACGATATTCGCGCGCCTCGGGCATGGCGGCGCGCATGCGCAGATAGAGGTCCGCCGGAAAGACATCCGTCATCTCAAGATGCCAGAACGGCTTTTCCACAAAGGCGGCGCGGTTCACGGCGTCCACCATGTGCGAGACAACATGCTGCAGCGTTTGTGCGGCTGACGCAGGCGCCAACGCACTATTTATGGCCGTCATGGATACCTTCTCCCTAAAACCCCGAATCCAAATTGCTTGAATACATATATCGCTGCCCGAGCGAAATGCTAACCAAAGCACAGGCTGGATTGCAACGACCCACCCGATTGATCTCGATCGCGGTTTTCTAAATCATGAGGGCATATTGCATCGGCGCAAAACGAGCGCTTTGCAAAGCGTGCGGCCGACGATGCTGATATGGCCGCAAGCCGATATTCAACGGACCTTGTAGATCTCGATCGGCTTTCCAGCGGTAGACTGGTCCAGTTCGAGCCATGTCGGCGGGTCGCCCCGCAGCAACGCCGCGGCAAGGCCACTCGGCGCGTCCAGGCCCAGCGATATCTCTTCCGTGTTGCCGCGGCAGATCGCGATCAGCCCGACATGCTCGCGCTCGATGACGGCGCGGGCAGCGTCCGGCGCTCCCATGAACGCGTCGAGCATGGCCAAATTGCCGCCGACATTGCGGTGGTAAGGGCCGGCCAATGCCCGATGGCCCGTAAACATCAATATTCCCGAGCCGAGATTGGACGAGGCAAGCACCGTCGTCGACGGCATGGCGGCAAGATCGCGGAAGTCGCCCGGCCTGCCGCAAGTGACCGCATGGTCGGGATCGGAATTGATCCGCTGCGGCGCCTTCTGGACCATGGATTGCGCCGCCACCGCGACCCCGGCCCAGGTCGCGTTGAGCGAGACCAGCCACGCCATGACGATGCCGGTGGAAAGGCGCCATGAGGGCGCAGCGTCCGCCCGCAGGCGGATTTTCGCGATCCAGGCCGAGAGCGGCAGCACGGCGAAGGCGACGGAGAAGGTCGAGCCGCGCACCTGCCAGAGGCTGACGCCGAAGGCGACGAGGAGCAGGATGGCGGCGAGAATTTCCTCGCGGCGCAGGCCACGGCTTTGCAACTGAAAGCCGATCAGCAGGATCGCGATGAAGGGCGTGACATAGCGCGTCGCCATCAGCTTCGGCTGGTGGATGGCGACGCTCCAGAAGGGCTGCGCTTCGACCACGTCGGCCAGCCAATAGGTGCGGATGCGCTCGTCCATGCCCGCATAGGGCAATGCCAGACATTGCGGGAAAAATGCTGTCACGGCGGCTGCGACCACCGCCGTCAGCGCCAGTATGGAAACCAGCCGCGCCCGGGCGGTCGACGCGGTCAACGACGCGGCGATCGCCAGGCCGAAGCCGGACAGCGCTGCTACCGCGAATTGGAAGGATGAGAAGGCGTCGCATTGAGCCACGCCCCAGTCGGCCGGCCGGATGGTCGCCACGAAGACCAGCGAGGCGATGCCGGCAAATCCGAGGCCGAAGCCTCTCGCCGTTGCGCGCTCCTTGCCGTCGAGGATGAACAGGACAGCGGCACAGATGCCGAGCACCGCAACATAGGGGGCGGTTTCCATGCCGACAGCGAGCGTCAGGCCCGCGCAAATGCCCGACAGAAGCGCAGCCGGCCGCCCGGAGGGCGCTTCCATCAGGAGCCAGAGGCTGGCCGCCGTCAGCAGCAGCTGGACGTTGTGGTGATCGATCACACCCGGGCTGTAGATCACCAGGAAGAACAGCGCCGCGGTCGACAGAATGACCGCCGGCATCCCTACATTCGTAGCGGCGAAGCGCTGCGAGGCGCGCATCAGCACGAAAATGGTCAGCCCGTAGAGCAGGGTCGGCCAGATGATCTGCGCCGCCCGTTCGGCGGTGGCGGTGCCGGCGCCCAGCGCATCGAAAGCCATGATGATGAGCGCAAGGGGCGTGTCGACCAGCCGCGACCAGTGCATGACGAAGCCGCCCGAGGTGCCCATCCTGTATTGATGGAGATCGAACCAGCTTTGGCCGCCGAGCAGGTCGCGGACCTCGACCAGGCGCAGCATGCTGTCATTGTCGGCGCCGTAATCCGCAAGGGTGGGGAAGCCGGAAACCGCGTTGATCGCCAGCACCACCAGCGTGGCGCTCAACGCAAGCAGGAGATCGTTTTTCCAACCGGTGCCTTGCACGGTCATGCTGGTCGCGAGGCCTTAGAAAACAGTGAGATAGAGTGGGTTCGCCGTCCGTGAAACGGCGAACCCACTCTGGAGATTTCCGTGATCCTGCATCATCGGCCGTAACAAAGCGTAAAGCAGCAGCGGCTGTGGCTGAAAGCGTCAGGGCCGGTTGGTCGCAATCCAGATGACGTGGCGGGCGCCGCGCTTGCCGTTGGCCCGCGTGTTGATCTCCTCGACCGCGAAGCCGGCCTGTTTCAGCCGCCGGGTGAAGCCGCTGTCCGGCCCCTGCGACCAGACGGCCAAGACGCCGTCCGGCGTCAAGGCGGCGCGCGCGGCCGCCAGGCCGGCCGCGCCATAGAGCGTGTCATTGCCCTTATAGACGATGCCTTCGGGACCGTTGTCGACGTCGAGCAGGATAGCGCCCCAGGCGGCGTTCTGCGACCTTATCAATTGGCCGACATCGGCCTCGCGGATGGTGACGCGAGGGTCGTCGAGGCAGCCGTCGAAGATTTTCGCCATCGGGCCGCGTGCCCAGGCGACGACCGCGGGGACGAGTTCGGCGACGGTGATGGTTGCGTCGCCATCGAGCGCGGCGAGGGCGGCGCGCAAGGTGAAGCCCATGCCGAGCCCGCCGATGAGGAGGTTCGGCCGCTTGCGGCCGGCGATCCGCTCGCAGGAAAGCCTGGCGAGAGCCTCCTCGGAGCCGCTGAGACGGCTGTTCATCAGCTCATTGTTGCCGAGCATGATCGAAAATTCAGTGCCGCGCTGTTTAAGGCGCAGCTCCTGTGCGCCATCGGGCGTTCGGGCGGAATCAAGCTGAACCCAGGGGATCATGACCTGATTACACTGGCTGCAATCATGCTCCGACCGCGACCGCCGGCTGGCTCCAGCGCGCAGCAAGCAGCCGGTAGGGTATCAGCGCCACGACGGCAATGATGAGCTTGACCGAAAGATCGCCAAGCGCCCAGGAAACCCAACGCATCGCCTCGACCGGCAGCACGCCCATCAGGGGCGCGTTCTCCAGCGCGAAGCTGTCATTGGGGCCGGCAAAGGCGAAAGCGGCGGAGAAGGCGACACCGAAGAAGACGACCGTGTCGAACACCGAGCCGACCAGCGTGCCGACGATGGGCGCGCGCCACCAGCTCTGCCGGCGCAGCCGGTTGAAGACGGTGACGTCGAGCAATTGCGCGGTGAGGAAAGCGGCGCCTGAAGCGGCGGCGATGCGCACCAGCCGGTCGGCGGCGGTCTCGAACTCGATCAGGCCATGGCGGAACAGGAAGGGCGGGACCAGGATAGAGCAGGTCACCGCGGTCATGAAGCCGACGAACACCACCTTGCGCGCCACGGCCGGGCCATAGCGGCGGTTGGCGAGGTCGGTGACCAGGAAGGAGAAGGGATAGGTGAAGGCGCCCCAGGTGAGCAGGTCGGCGAGCGACAGGCCGCCGATCTCGCCCTGCATCGGGAACTGCACGAGGATATTGGAGGCCACGACGACAAGCGCCATGGCGGCCACGAAGGGCAGATATCGGGTCAGGAAATTCATTTTTTTATCCTGGGTAATGGAACCAGCCGAGCGTCATGCCGACGCTCGCTCTTACTCCGGGCACCGCCCGGCCGGCGCCCGAGGCGGTCGTCCCCCGCCTGAGAGGTGCTTAAGCGGCCGACTGCTCGGCCAGCTTCTTGGCGATCTGCTTCTTCAGCAGGCGGGCACGCTGCGACAGTTCCTTGACGTCGGCCTTGACCAGGAAGGCGTCGAGGCCGCCGCGATGCTCGACCGAACGCAGCGCGTTGGCCGAAATGCGCAGGCGAACATTCTGGTTCAGCGCTTCGGAAATGAGCGTCACATTGACCAGGTTCGGCAGGAAGCGACGCTTGGTCTTGTTGTTGGCGTGGCTCACATTGTTGCCGGTCTGGACTGCCTTGGCAGTGAGTTCGCAGGTGCGGGACATCTTGTCTAACCTTCAGTTTCTAAACCTGCCAAACCATTCTGCCCGCGCCAGGCGGCGCGCGGTGTCGGTCAGGCGGCCTTTGGAAAAGTTGGCGTTCCATAGTGGCATTTCGCCATTGCGTCAAGCTCCGGCGCATCGCCGGCTGTCGGTCGCGCTCCATATAAAGGCCGGATTTCAAACTATAAGCCCTTCGCGAAGGGATATGCCAGGCTGGAGCCTCTGCGTTCCGGCCAACCGCCAGGGATTCGCCAGCCGCCATGCTCCGTCCATCTCATGCATTCGCCACCCTGCTTGCCCTTGCCGCGTCGACAACAGGCTTCGCCGCCGCGGCGCCGCAATCCTTCAAGGGCGAATATACGGTGTCCTATCTCGGCCTTTCGATCGCCAGGGCGACCTTTTCCAGCCGCTACGAAGGCGACAGCTATGCCATCGACGGCACCGTCTCCGCCGCCGGCCTCGGCAAGCTCTTCGACGACACGAAAGGCACGATTTCCTCGAAAGGCACGATTTCCGGCAAGCAGATGCAGCCGCGGGTGTTCAGGGCCGATTATACGTCCGGCAAAAAGGCCTCGATGGTCGACATCCGCTTCAGCAACGGGGCGGTCACCTCAACGCAAGTGGTTCCCGCTCCAGGCAAGCGCGACCCGAAGAGCTGGGTGCCGATCGGTCCCGGAGACCTGAAATCGGTGCTCGATCCGATGGCCGCGACCGTCATCCATGCCGACAGCCTGGACAAAGTCTGCGGACGCACGGTCAAATTCTATGACGGCGAGATGCGCGCCGACCTGAGCTTGACCTATGCCTCCAAGGGTTCGATCTCGGTGCCGGGCTACAAGGGCGACACGGTGACTTGCAAGATGGGCTTCGAGCCGGTCGCGGGCTATCGCAAGGGCCGCAAGGCGCTGAACTTCCTCAAGAACAAGAGCCGCATGCTGGTGACGTTTGCACCGGTCGGCCAATCCGGCGTATATGCGCCGATCCGCGCCACGGTCGGGACCCAGATCGGTCCGCTGACCATCAGCGCAAGACGGTTCGAAGCGGTAAATTAGGTCAGGCGCCGTCGCGCGCCGGCGGGGGAGATATGGCGCGCGCAACACTGATCGGGTTTTCGGCGGTCGCCATGTGGGCGTTGCTGGCGCTGCTCACCGACGCTTCGGGGCAGGTGCCGCCGTTCCTGTTGTCGGCCATCACCTTCGCCATCGGCACCTGCGTCGGGCTGGCGGCGCGGCTGGTGACGCCTGCCGACAGAAACCGGAAAATCCCTCGCCAAGTCTGGGTGATCGGTATAGCTGGGCTGTTCGGCTACCACTTCTTCTACTTCACGGCGCTGCGCAACGCGCCGGCGGTCGAGGCGAGCCTGATCGCCTATCTGTGGCCGCTGCTGATCGTGCTCGGCTCGGCGCTGATGCCGGGTGAGCGGCTTGCCTGGAACCATGTCGTCGGCGCGCTGCTCGGCCTAGCCGGCACCTTCCTGATCGTCACCAAGGGCGGCGCGCTGGCCTTCGATGCGCGCTATGCCTTCGGCTACGCGATGGCGGCCGTCTGCGCGCTGCTGTGGTCGTCCTATTCACTTCTGTCGCGACGTTTCCCATCGGTGCCGACCTCGATCGTCACCTGGTTCTGCGCGGCGACGTCGGTGCTGTCGCTGGTCTGCCATTTTCTGCTTGAGAAGACCGTGCTGCCGGATGGTCCTGGACAGTGGCTGGCCGTCATCGGGCTCGGCCTGATGCCGGTTGGCGCGGCCTTCTACGCCTGGGACATCGGCGTCAAGCGCGGCAACATCCAGGTGCTGGGCGCGGCGAGTTACGCCGCCCCGCTCCTATCAACGCTGGTGCTGATCGCTGCCGGCGTCGCCGAGCCGTCGCTGCGCATCCTCGCTGCCTGCTTGCTCATCACCGGCGGCGCCGCGCTTGCGGCGAAGTCGCTGCTGATGCGCAAGCCGGCGGCAAAAGAGGTCAATGCATGATGCCGTTTCCGGGCGGCATCGAGGCGAACGCCAACGCGACGCTTTTGTTCTCGTTCGTCGCGACCGTGATCTACCTTTTTGCGCTCGACATGCCGCCGAAATGGACGCGCACGGCGGCAAAGACGCTTGCCGTGGCTTTGCTGGCGGTGCTTGCCGCCACGCAGGGTGGTCCGGCGCTGCTCGTCGCGGCGCTGGCGCTCAGCGCGGCCGGCGACGCCTTCCTGTCGCGCGACGGCGAAAAGGCCTTTCTCGGCGGGCTGGCGAGCTTTCTCGCCGGCCACATCGCCTATGTCGTGCTGTTCGCGCAGGCGGGCGGCGGGCTCGGGCTGTTGACCGCCCAATCCTGGCGGGGCGCGATCGCGCTCGCCATGGCCGTATTCAGCATCGTCATGCTTGCCGCGCTCTGGCGCCGCGTCGGCCCGCAACTGCGCATTCCGGTGGCCGTCTATGTCGCGGCCATCCTCGCCATGGGCGTTTCGGCGCTCACTACGGAGAACCGCTGGGTGATCGCCGGCGCGGTGCTGTTCGTCGCCTCGGACGGGCTGCTGGCGGCCGAGCGCTTCCTGCTCGCGGCGATCTCGCCGCAGCGCCTGTGGATGCGCTACGCGGTCTGGGTGCTTTATTACGCTGCCCAACTGGCGATCACGCTGGGTTTTCTGCTCGCCTAGAGCAGGATAACGTTTCGTTGAATCGCCATCCTGCTCTAACTCTTGTTGCAGCATGATCTTTCCGAAAACCGGTTCCCACTTTCCGGGGTCATGCTCTAGACTGGCTGCCAGCCCGGCTCCGCTAGCTCAAAGGTGGAGAAATCGAAGCCCGGCGCCACGGTGCAGCCGACCAGCGTCCATTCGCCAAGGCTGCGCGCCGACTGCCACCAGCCGGCCGGCACGACGATCTGAGGCCGCTCGCCGGCGGCAAGGGCCGTGCCCAGCACCTGCTCGATAACCACGCCCGCGCCTTCCTCATGCATCGACAGCGCCAGCGGAGCGCCGGCATGGAAGTGCCAGACCTCGGCCGCGTCCTTCACCCGATGCCAGGCCGAAAGCTGGCCTTGCTCGAGCAGGAAGTAGATCGCGGTCGAATGACCCCGCGGGCCACCCGCGCCGTCGCGAAAGGTCTCGGCGTACCAGCCGCCCTCGGGATGCGGCTGAAGGCCTAGCGTTGCGATGATCTCGGCGGCGCTGGGGGTCATTCGCATTCTTCGTCTTGATGCATGGCGTTATCCCAAAACCGCTGCACAGTTTGAGCGACATGCATCAAAAATTGTCCTTGCGCTTGCGGATCTCGGCGAACACCTCCACGTCCGAGGCCTTCTCCATGCCGAGATGCTTGCGGATCGCCGGGTCATGCCAACGCAGGAACGGATTGGTCGACAACTCCTCGCCGATGGTCGTCGGCAGCGTCGGCTTGTTGTCGGCGCGCAGCGCCTCGATCCTTGCCGCGCGCTGCTTCAGCGCCGGATTGCTGGGGTCGACCGTCACCGCGAAGCGGGCATTGGCCAAGGTGTATTCGTGGCCGCAATAGATGGCGGTCTCGGCCGGCAGCGCCGCCAGCTTCTTCAAGGAATCATGCATGACCGGCGGCTTGCATTCGAACAGGCGGCCGCAACCCAGCGCAAACAGCGTGTCGGCGGTGAAGGCCACCTTCGAGGCCGGCAAATAATAGGAGACGTGGCCGGCGGTATGGCCAGGCGTCTCGATGACCTCAATCCGTTCCGCGCCAAGGCGCACGACCGAGCCCTGGCTGACCGTTTCGTCAATACCGGGGATCTTCGCCTTTTCGGCTTCCGGGCCGACGATGCGCAATTTGAAGCGCTCCTTGAGCGCCAGATTGGCTTCGACATGGTCGGCGTGATGGTGCGTGGTGAGGATCAATGTCGGCGTCCAGCCGGTGCGCTTGATCGCCGCCAGGATCGGCGCCTCTTCCGGCGCGTCGATGACCGCTGTCTCACCGCTTTTCGGATCGTGGACCAGCACGCCGAAATTGTCGGTGCGGCACATGAACTGCTCGATTTCGACCGGCATCGCATGTCTCCCTTTGTCGTCGCAGACATAGGGCGGGCGGCGGCCGATGTCATCTGCGTTTGTTGAACCTGACGGGTTTGTTGAACCGAGCGCCTTTGTTGAACTTGGCAGGGTTCGCAGCTACCGTCCCGCGCATGCATTCGGATATCGTCGACCTGCGCTCCTTCTACTCGTCCACGCTCGGCCGCCTGGCCGAGCATTCGATCACCATGGCGCTGTCGTCCATATGGGCAACCGTGCCCAACGAGCGGCTGGTCGGCCTCGGCTACACGCTGCCATGGCTGGAACGCTTCGGCACCGATGCCGAGCGCGTCTTCGCCTTCATGCCGGCGACGCAGGGCGCGGTGGTGTGGCCGGCGACCGGGCCAGCGGCGACGGCGCTGGTCTTCGACGAGGAGCTGCCGCTGGTCGATTCCTGCATCGACCGCGTGCTCCTGGTGCACTCGCTCGAACATGCCGAAAACCCGCGCGAGACGCTGAACGAGATCTGGCGCGTGCTGTCGCCGGCGGGCAGGGTCGTCATCGTCGTGCCCAACCGGCGCGGCGTGTGGGCGCGATTCGAGCACACGCCCTTCGGCAACGGCCGACCGTTCTCGCGCGGCCAGTTGACCGAGTTGCTGCGCGAGGCGAATTTTACGCCCGCGTCCTGGTCTGACGCGCTGTTTTTCCCTCCGTCGCCAACCCGCTTCATGATGCGGTTCCACAATGTATTGGAGAAAGCCGGCCGGCGGTTCTGGCCGATCTTTTCCGGCGTCATCGTCGTCGAGGCGCAGAAGCGGCTCTATCAGGGCGTGCCCGTCGTGCAACGCGCCTCTCGCCGTGTCTTCGTGCCGGTCTTCTCGCCGCAGGGGGCGACGCGGCTTGGCCGGCTCGCGACCGACGGCGCGTCCAAGTGACGCGTTCGTGATCGCCGCCGCGCCTTGCATCGCGCGGCGATCATCACCCTATCTGAGGCATGCCCGATCTGAGCATGCCGCTTGGCGTGGCATTCATGATCGCCGCGGAAACCAGGAATATCCTTCATGGACGACCAGACCGATAGAAAGCCGGGCCCGCAGAAACCCGCCGTCTCGGTCGAGGCGAGCAGCCTCACCGACCAGGTGACGGCGATCAAGCTGGGGCTGAAAACCTCGCCGGTACGCAAGCAACTTGCCTGGGTCTCGATCGGCATCGTCGCGGTCATCGTCGCCACCGCGATCGGACAGGTCCTGCTCAACCGCTGGAACCAGCCTTTCTACGATGCGCTGGCCCGGCGCGACATGAACGACTTTCTGCACCAGCTTCTGGTCTTCGCCATGATCGCCGGCGGACTTCTGGTGCTCAATATCGGCCAGACTTGGCTCAACCAGATGATCCGTCTGAGCTTGCGCGAGGCGCTGACGCTCGACCTTATCGATCAATGGATGCGCCCGGCGCGCGCCTTCCGGCTGGCCAATGCCGGCGCCATCGGCGTCAATCCCGACCAGCGCATGCAGCAGGATGCCGCCCACCTGTCGGATCTGTCGACGGATCTCGGCGTCGGCCTGCTGCAGTCATTCATCCTGCTCGTCTCCTTCATCGGCGTGCTCTGGGAACTGTCTTCGGGCTTCGTCTTCCACATCGGCGGCTATTCACTGGCGATACCGGGCTACATGGTCTGGGCGGCCTTCCTCTATGCCGGCATCGCCTCGTGGCTGAGCTGGCTGGTCGGGCGCCCGCTGATCGGTCTCAACAGCGAGCGCTATACCCGCGAAGCGGAGCTGCGCTCCTCCATGGTGCGGGTCAACGAGAACGTCGACGCGATCGCGCTCTACCATGGCGAGCCCGACGCCCGGCGTCGGCTGGAGCTCGACCTCGGCACGGTGCTCGGCGCCATGCGGCGCATCTTTACCGCGCAGATCAACCTGTCCTGGGTGACCGACACCTATGGCTGGATAACGGTGGTGGCGCCCATTCTGGTGGCTTCGCCGGTCTATTTCTCGGGCGACATCTCGTTCGGTGGGTTGATGATGGCGGTCGGCGCCTTCAACCAGGTTCATTCGTCCCTGCGCTGGTTCATCAACAATATCGGTAGCATCGCCGACTGGCGCGCGACGCTGATGCGCGTGGCCGATTTCCGCATTGCGCTCACCGAGACCGATGCGCTGCATCACAAGGAAAAACGCATCCAATTCGTTGAAAACGCCAATGGCAGCCTGACCTTCGACAGGCTCGAAGTGGCTTCGCCGGAAGGCTGCACCAAGCTTGCCCAGACGGAAGTCGAAATTCGTCCCGGCGAGCGGGTCATGATCACCGGCGAGCCGGGCGCCGGCAAAACATTGTTCTTCCGCGCCATTGCCGGCCTGTGGCCGTGGGGAAGCGGCCGGATCGGCCTGCCGGCCGGCGAGGCCGCCATCTTCGTGCCCCGCGTGCCCTATTTCCCGGCCGGCACGTTGCGCGAGGTCCTCGATCATCCGAACGGCGAGGCCCCGGCCAGCGATGCCGAGATCGCGGCGGTGCTCGAGGAGGTCGGCCTCGATCGGCTGTCGACCGCGCTTGACCGTCCCGGGCGGTGGGAACGCGAGCTCGGCGATGACGAGCAACGGGCGCTGGCTTTCGCCAGGCTCGCCTTGCGCAAGCCGAAATGGGTGATCATCGATGAAGCGCTCGACGCGTTCGACGGCCCGACGCTGCGGCGGGTGCTCGCCATGCTGGAGAAGCGTCTGCCCGAAACCGCGATCATCAATATCGGGCGCGGTCAGCAGAACGACCAGTTCTTCCCGCGCTCGCTGAACATCGTGAAGGATACCGGAGCCCAGGCACTGAAGCCCGCGCGCGTTCGAGCCGGCGCGATCGAGCCGCCGCCTCCGGCGGCTCGCCGCAAGAAGGAATCCACCGAAGCTTAAAGCAAATTCCAGGAGAAAATGTGAGGTTTTCCGTCCGGAAAGGCGGTCAGAGCGCCCGGGCGCCGTATTTGGCGCGGAACTCGTCGTAACAGTCGCGCCGCCAGCGGCGGCCGACGACATAGCCGCGCAGGAGTTCGGCCGGCGAGTAGCCGAGCGACTTGGACGACCGGTTGGCGTGATAGCCCGAAAACGCCTGCGGAAACCTGCCCTTGAGGATATCGGCGATGATCTGCCGCGCAATCATGTAAGGCGGAACGTCGGGATAGCGGTCGGCGATATAAGGATGCTTGTCGATCAGATTGGCATAGGCCTGGACATAGCCGTCGCGGCGGCCGGAGATCGAATTCTCTGAATTGTATTTCTTCCAATCGATGTGCTGCGACAGCATGGCGCCGCCGCGCTGGGCGAAGCGCAGCAGAAGCTCGCGATCCTGCATGCGGGTGATGTCGCTGTCATAGCCGCCGATCGCCAGCAGCGCCTCGTGCCTTGCCGTGATCGCCGAACCGGCAATGAAGATGGTCTGCGAGACAAGGGCGCGCTGCAGCATGCCCTTGTCGAGGAAGGCGTCGCGATTGACACATTTTGTGCTGCGGCCGCCTTTCAGCGACACGAACGAGCTGATGAGGACCTCGAGCGAAGGGTTCGCGTCGAAGCGCGCCAGCGTCCGCTCCAGCCGGTCCGGCAGATAGACGTCGTCCGAATCGAGGAACGTTACGACCGGCGCCCGCGCGCGCTCTATGCCCGCATTGCGCGCGGCGTTGGCCCCGCGCCATTTGGCGCCGACATAGATCAGCCTCGGGTCGCGGATCTCGCCGAGCGCGGCAGCCGTCCCATCGGTCGAACCGTCGTCGACCACGATGTGCTCAAAGCGGGTAAGTGTCTGCGCCAGAACGCTTTCCACCGCGCGAACGACCTGGCTGCGCCGATTGTGGGTCGGCGTGATCACTGAGATCAGCGGAACGTCCGGGCTCGACATCGGGCTGCCACCACCGGTCGGATCTGGCGTTTGTCGGATGGGTCTGATGCCTATCTCCGTATCCCGCCCCTAATTTGCGGCCGACGCTGCAAAAAAGCCACCTTTGTGTCACGCACGCCAGCTGAGAAATGCCGCTGCGCTAGCAGAACAGCACTGGTGTCCTGCGCTGGAAATCGGCAGGGTCCTTTGTTTCTGCGCAATCCCCGACTGAACACTACGGTCGAGCCCAACGGTTGCACGCTTCACTGAACTGCTTAACTGTGCCCGACATAGGCGGGTACGATTTCGATCTCATCGCGAACGAGGCCGGCCGCCAAGCTGAAATGGCCAAAAAACGCCAGAGTATAAAATGCCAAACCGACCGCCAGCGAAAACGGGATTTGCCAACGCGGCATACCCGTTCTGGGCGCATGACTTATGACGCGTCGTATCGTGCGCCACGACATGGTTCCCCAGCGGCTGAACGACTTGACGACCCGCCGCGCGCGAGTGGGGGAATGGAGCTCGACGAACTTTCTGTCGGCATCTCTGCCGGTCACTAGCGCGCGCCAAAAGAAGAAGCGCCAGCCGCGTGGCGAGTAGTGGTGAACGCGCGCGTCCACGTTGACTATTTTGTGGCCTTCGCTCCAAAGCTGATGCATCAGCAGCGTGCATGAGACCTTAAAGCCGTTATGTGGTGGAAATGGGTGGCAGGATATCCAGTCGTGCCGGAAGGCAATGTTGTTGGCGTTGATAGCACGCTTTGAGGCGAACCTCTTATCTCCCTCGGCCATTGGGAAGAACCAGATCAATGCGAAGGTTCGCGAAAAGAAGTCATCATATGAAAGATAGGTGTGCCCATTCACGCAGATGGTTTCAGGCCGGTCTACGAAGGGTTTCAGTAGAGTTGAGAGCCAGCTTCGTTCCGGAACTGTATCGGAATCGAGAAAAACAAGGATGTTTCCTTCGCTCCACGGAATGCCGTTGTTCTTGAGGTCGTAGTATCTGCCGCCGGGACAGGCAGCGAAGGCCAGATCGGCAACCTGCGCCAATTGGGGCGCTTCGGTCACTATGCTGCTTCGCAATGAGACGGCGTCGGTTTCGAGCCCGCCATGCGAAATAATGACCTTCGGCCTCGCAAATCCGTTAGCGGAAACTTGGGCGATTTCACGCGCCAAGGCTTTCAGCCCAAGGCCAATCTCATCCCAGTCGATGGATTTGGCATTCTCCATCTCCACGATGATAGAATAGGTAGGATGTACAGTCATCGCGACCCAACCAGTTATCAAAACCAGTGGCTATAGCTCTGACAGCATGCTGTCAAATGATCGAGATGCAATTGTGCACTGAGAATTTGCTGAAGGAGCTATTTAATCGTTCGGTTCCGGAAGCTGGACGGATCGGCATACTCGGACAGGAAACGCTTTCGCCATTCTTCGTTGATTGCATCGCGCTGGACTTCGAGACCTGACTGGAGCTTGGTATCCCAGTTGAGCTCCACATCCACCAACTGCGCGAGTTTCGCCAGGCTCCCTGCCGGATCACGCTGAAGCTGCTCGTAAGTCAGGGAGAGGAAGGACAGCCCGTTCTTAGCGAACCAACCGTCCCATGCCACGTTCTCCATCAACAGCTTTTCCAGAGACTTTGCGATGGCCTGGCCGTTATAGCGTGGCGGTACATCACTGATTTCGGTGGACCGAAATTCACGGGTTTGACGCGCACGTGCCCAAGAGATCGCCTGGCCGAGCAGATCGTCACGGGTCAAGCGTACATAGTTCAAATTCGGAAGGCTGGCTGGCAGTTTCACCGTCTTGGCAAGCTGTGTGAACTGACTCGCAAAGAGCTTGATTGCGTAGACTCCGGTAGAAGATCGCCCGTCCGTGAGCGCACGCAGAAGCTGCGCGCGGGGATCTCGCGGGTAACCCGGCAACTCCAGCAGACGTCGCCCGCCAAACCATTCCAGCGGATGGCCCAGCCCAGCAGAAGCCATCAATCCCGCGAGATGATTGCTGCCGCTGCGCGGTGACGTGCAGATGAGAATTCCCGCCCGTAGCTCGGACAGAATGTTTGGCGGAATTTCCACCACTGCCGGTGATCGACGAACGAAGTGCATTCCCCTCAGCGTCTCAACAAAAACACCGCCTGCTGGCCGAAGAAGTTCCAGAACCACCAAGGCATCGACAGGCCGATCTTCTGGCCGTTGGCGTCGAGCGCGGTCGCCTTCTCGACGGTCGCGCCAAGCTCCTCACACAGGTTGACGAAGTCGCGGATGGTGCAGAAGTGGATGTTGGGCGTGTCGTACCAGGAATAGGGCAAGTCCTTGGTGACCGGCATCCTGCCCTTGATCAGCAGCGAGAAGCGGACGCGCCAGTGACCGAAATTGGGGAAGGAGACGATGGCGCGGTTGCCGATCCGAAGCAACTCATCGAGCACGATCTTCGGATTGCGCGTCGCCTGCAGCGTCTGCGAGAGCACGACGAAGTCGAAGCCCTTGTCGGCGTAGAATTTCAGATCCGTGTCGGCGTCGCCCTGGATGACCGAAAGTCCGCGCGACACACATTCGTTGACGCCGCGCTGCGACAGTTCCAGCCCTCGGCCGTCGACCTGCTTGGTCTCCTGCAGGAGCTCCAGAAGCACGCCGTCGCCCGAGCCGACATCGAGCACTCGCGAATTGGCAGGAATAAGATCGGTGACGACCTCCAGGTCGACACGCTGGGCGCGATTGACGCTCATAGGCTGAGCCCCCTGGCGCGGGCGGCGGAGGCGATGAAGCCGTTGATGGCCGCGAACAGCTCCGGCTCGTCGAGCAGGAAGGCATCATGGCCGCGATCGGTCTCGATCTTGACGAAGGAGACGGAAGCGCCCGCCGCGTTCAAGGCATGCACGATCGAACGGCTCTCCTCGGTCGGGAACAGCCAGTCGCTGGTGAAGGAAACCAGGCAGAAGCGCGTCTTGGTGCCGGCAAAGGCATCGGCGAGGCGCCCGCCGTGATCGGCGGCGAGGTCGAAATAGTCCATCGCGCGGGTCAGATAGAGGTAGGAATTGGCGTCGAAGCGGTCGACGAAAGTCATGCCCTGGTGGCGCAGATAGCTCTCGATCTGGAAATCGGCGTCGAAGCCGAAGGTAAGCGCCTCGCGGTCCTGCAGATTGCGGCCGAACTTGCGGTGAAGCGCTGCTTCGGAAAGATAGGTGATGTGGGCGGCCATGCGCGCGACGGCCAGCCCCTTTTCCGGCCGCTTGCCGAAATCGAGATATTTGCCGCCATGCCAGTCGGGATCGGCCATCACGGCCTGCCGGCCGACTTCGTGGAAGGCGATGTTCTGCGAGGAATGGCGAGCGCCGGTGGCGATCGGCAGCGCCGAGAAGACCCTCTCAGGGTAGCTTGCGGCCCATTCCAGTACCTGCATGCCGCCCATCGAGCCGCCAAGCACGCAAAACAGCTTTTCGATGCCGAAATGATCGATGAGCATCGCCTGCGCGCGCACCATGTCGCGGATGGTGATGATCGGCAGGTCGAGCCCGTAGGGCTTGCCGGTGACCGGGTTGGTCGAGGCCGGCCCGGTCGAGCCGAGGCAGCCGCCGACGACGTTGGAGCAGATGACGAAGAAGCGGTTAGTGTCGATGATCTTGCCGGGGCCGATCAGCACCTCCCACCAGCCCGGCTTGCCGGTCACCGGATTGGTGTTGGCGACGTGCTGATCACCCGTCAGAGCGTGGCAGACGAGGATGGCGTTGGAGCGCGCGTCGTTCAGTGTGCCGTAGGTCTGGTAGGCGATCTGGAAGGGCGAGAGCAGGGTGCCGGCGTCGAGCTTCAGCGGCTTGTCAGGGCCGAACTGCAACACCGGGCTCGACGGATGGTCGACCTCGTCCTTGGTTCTTGCAGCGCGCTGAGCGGCCATGTCCGTCCTCATCCTGTGCCGCATCGGTCTCGTCCCGGTGCCGTGTCCGGCCGGCAGCGGACAACAAAAAACCGGCATTGCCGTCGCAAAGCCGGTTACAGGTTGCAAACGGCCCTTTAGCGAGTTGTTTAACGTGGCTGCAAGCCGACCGGCCAAATCACCACGGAAGTCTGAGCAGTCCTTCTAGGACCAGCGCCGCGCTTCGTCAACGGGTAGGCTTGTAGCGGTGCGAGGCGGGCACCAGGCGCCGGCACTCGACATTCCAGCCCGTCGCCTGTATTTCCGCTGCGGCCTTGAAGGCCTTCTCGACGGATTTGTGACATGAAGCAGGATCAGCCCCGTCCGACGCCCCGCGCGGGCATCATGGACATCGAGGCCTATGTGCCGGGAAAAAGCACCGCGCCGGCCGGCGTGACGAAAGTCTACAAACTGTCGTCGAACGAAAACCCGCTCGGGCCGTCGCCAAAGGCGATCGAGGCCGCGCGCGAAGTGGCGGCGAAGCTCGACGTCTATCCTGACGGCACGGCGCGGCGGCTGCGCGAGGCGATCGCCGAGGTGCATGGGCTGAACCCGGCGAACATCGTCTGCTCCAACGGCTCAGACGAGATCCTTGGCCTGCTGGCGCAGACCTATCTGGCGCCGGGCGACGAGGCCGTGTTCACCGAACACGCCTTCATGGTCTACAAGATCTATATCCAGGCGGCGGGAGCCAAGCCGGTGGCGGTGAAGGAAACCGATGAGCGCGCCGATGTCGATGCGATTTTGGCCGCGGTGACGCCGGCGACGCGGATCGTGTTCCTCGCCAATCCCAACAATCCGACCGGCACCTATTTGCCGTTCCAGGAGGTGCGCCGGCTGCACGCGGCATTGCCGAAGAACGTGCTCCTGGTGCTTGATGCGGCCTATGCCGAATATGTGCGGCGCAACGACTACGAGGCCGGCATCGAGCTCGCCGGCAGCTCCGAAAACGTGGTGATGACCCGCACCTTCTCCAAGCTCGGCCTCGGCGGCGCGCGCATCGGCTGGATGTACGGGCCGGCGCATATCGTCGATGCGGTCAACCGTATCCGCGGCCCGTTCAACGTCAATGCGACCGCGATCGAGGCGGGCATCGCCGCCATCCGCGACCGCGCCCATATCGAGCGCAGCGTGACGCACAACGAGAAATGGCTGGCCTGGCTCAGCGCCGAGCTTACTGGGCTCGGCCTGCGCGTCACACCCAGCGTCGGCAATTTCGTGCTGATCCATTTTCCCGACAGCAAGAAACATTCGGCGGCGGCCGCAGACGATTATCTGAGCGCGCGCGGCTATATCCTGCGCCGCGTGACCGGCTACGGCTTCCCCAACGCGCTGCGCATGAGCGTGGGCACCGAGGAGGCCAATCGCGGCGTCATCGACGCGCTGAAGACCTTCCTGAAAAGCTAGAACACCATGGCATCACCGATGTTCGAGAAAGTAGCGCTGGTCGGCATCGGCCTGATCGGCTCGTCGCTTGCCCGCGTCATCCGCCGCGAGGGCTTGGCGCGCCATATCGCCATCGCGACGCGCAGCGCCTCCACGCTGAAGCGGGCCGAGGAGCTCGGCCTTGGCGATTCCTACACGACGGATGCTAGGCAAGCGGTGCGCGATGCCGACCTCGTCATCGTCTCGGTGCCGGTCGGCTCGTCCGGCGAGGTCGCGGCCGAGATCGCGCCGGCGCTGAAGAAAGGCGCCATCCTTACCGATGTCGGCTCGACCAAGGCTTCCGTCATCGCGCAGATGCAGCCGCATGTGCCTCAAGGCGTGCACTTCATCCCCGGACACCCGCTGGCGGGCACGGAGAAGTCCGGACCCGATGCCGGCTTTCCCGATCTCTTCGAGAACCGCTGGTGCATCTTCACGCCGCTGCCGGGCACGGATCCCGCCGCACTCGAGACGCTTTCGGAATTCTGGCGGCGCTGCGGCTCCAACATCGATACGATGGACCCGCAGCATCACGACATGACCTTGGCGATCGTGTCGCATCTGCCGCATATCATCGCCTACAACATCGTGGGCACGGCGGACGACCTCGAAGCGGTGACCAAGAGCGAGGTCATCAAATACTCCGCCTCCGGTTTCCGCGACTTCACCCGCCTTGCCGCCTCCGACCCGACCATGTGGCGGGACGTGTGCCTGCACAACAAGGACGCGATCCTGGAGATGCTGGCGCGTTTCTCGGAGGATCTCGCCTCGCTGCAGCGGGCGATCCGCTGGGGCGATGGCGAGAAGCTGTTCGACCTCTTCACCCGCACGCGCGCCATCCGCCGCTCGATCATCGAGGCCGGCCAAGATATCGACGTGCCGGATTTTGGCCGGCAGGCGGTCGAGCACCCCGGCGCAAAGCCCTAAGCGTTTTCCTTCGTCTGCCCCGATGACGGCCAGTGCGCCGTCACCATGGCCAGCGTCTCGGCCCTGTCCGGCGCGCCGAGGCGGCCGCCGAAGCGCAGGCATTTGAGCGCGGCGGCGGCACTGGCAAAGCGCAGGTCCTCCTCCATCGGCATGGCCTCGGCGAGGCCGACGGCAAAGGCGCCATGGAAGACGTCGCCGGCGGCAAGCGTGTCGACAGCCTTGACCTTCGGCGCCTCGACATGGCGCACGCGCCCGGTCGTCCGGTCATGCCACCAGGTGCCGGCTCCGCCGCCGGTCACCGCGACAAAGGCTTCGGTGCGCGAGGCGAGGTCGGCGCAGGCGCTTTCGGGGTCGAGCGCGTGGCCGCAGACAATGCGCGCCGCCGGCTCCGAGGCGACGATGTGCGAGGCCAACGGCAAGAGCCGCTCCAGCACCTCCACGGGTGCGGTGTCGGCGTCCAGGATCGCCGGACGGCCGATCGATCTGGCCGCGTCCAAAGCGAGTGCCGCGGCGCCCGGCCAGCGGACATCCACCAGCACGGCGTCGAAGCCTGAGAGGTCGGCAAGCGGCAGCGCTTCGGGATCGGCCTGCGCCTTGTTGTCGTAGAAGGGGACGATGATGCGCTCGCCATGCGCATCCACCACGATCGCGGCCAGCGCCGAACGCGCGCCGGCAACCCGGCGGATAAGGCTGCAGTCGACGCCTTCGGCCTGAATGTCGGCGATCAGCTGGTCACCGACCGGATCGTCGCCGGCGCTCGCCCATAGCGAGACCTCGGCGCCGAGGCGATGCGCGGCGCAGGCGGCGCTTGTCGCCATGCCGGAGGCGATCTGGACGCCGTCGCTGGCGATGAACTTGCCTTGATGCGCCGGCAGCGTCTCGACGCGAAGGATGGTGTCGAGGGTGAAGGCGCCGACGCTGAGCAGTCTGACCGGCTTCGCCATGGTTGCATTATTCAAGCGGCTTGATCTTGCCGAGCGGGATAAAGCCCAGCGAAGCTTTGCTCTTGACGATCTTGAGCGGCAAGGACGGCTCCTTGCCAAGCATGGCGATGCCGGCAAATCCCTGCTCGATCTCGCTCTTGTGCTCCGGGATGGCGCCGCCAAGGATGGCTGCCACGGCCTTGGGGTCCTTGAGCTTGATGGTCAGACTTGCGTCGATCAGGCCATCCGTGTCGACGGAGACAGGCCCGGACACGGTGATGCGCGCCGTCCCCGATGACAGGTCGAGCTTAGCGATGTCGATCGACTGGCCGCGGAGGCTCTTCGGGGGTGCTGCGATCAGCGCCATGCCGTTCTTCAGCGTTACGTCGCCATTGCCATCCAGCGCCGGCAGCACGCGTCCGTCGATGGCGTCCGCGTTGATCTCCAGATCGCCGAAGCTGCCGACATAGTTGATGTCCTGGCCGACCGGCTGCAATTGGCCGGCCGCCTTGCCGGCGCTGAACAATTGCATCGGATCCGTGTCGTCCTGCGGGTCGGTCTGACCGTTCAGGCCTTCAGCCCGCAGCGAGACGCTGCGCGGCAGCGGCCACCAAACTTTGACATTGGCCTGCAACTGGTCCCAGTCGATCCAGAGCGGCGGCATGCCGGGCGCTATCGTCCTCAGCGGTCCGCGCAGCTCGGCGACCGGCGACAAGGGCCCGGTGATCCCGGCGACGGCATTGAAGCTTCCTGTGGAGGCGGCGACCTTCCGGGCGTCGTCCTCGTAGGCGATGTTGTCGCAGGAGACCGTGAAGCTCATCGGATAGCCGCTGACGGTGAGGTTGGCGCAGCCGGCGGCGATGCCCTTGCTGCCCAGCCGCGCCACCGCCTGGTCGGCCTCGGTCTTGAGCCTGTCGGCCAGATAGAACCAGCCGCCGCTGTAGACGGCAAACAGCACGACGATGAGCGCCGCGAGCCAAAGCAGCCGGCGGCGGGGTTTGGGCGATCGCTCGTCACTTGACGTCATGCTGCGGCTCTCGGTAACCCCTCATGTGGCGAGCGGGACGGTTCACTCTTACGCGAACGAGCGCGAGACAGAACAAGCACTCCGGCGGTGCGGTGTCGTTCACTCGAACGCGATCAGGCTTGGCGATATGGGCGATTTTTGGGTTTTTGGCTATGGGTCGCTGATCTGGCGGCCCGGATTTGCCCATGTTGAGACGCGCCGTGCCCGGCTTTACGGCTATCGCCGCTCGCTTTGCGTCTATTCCTTCGTGCATCGCGGCACCCGCGGACGGCCTGGCCTGGTGCTCGGTCTCGACCGGGGCGGCTCCTGCATCGGCCTGGCTTATCGTGTCCCCGGCAATTTGCGCGACGAGGTGCTTTCCTATCTGCGCGAGCGCGAGCTGGTGACCAGCGTCTATCTCGAACGCGTGCTCGACATCCGGCTGGATGGCGGGGGCATGGTCGAGGCGGTCGCCTACATCGTCGACCGGCGTCATGAGCAATATGCCGGCGCGCTCGACGCCGGTCACGCGGCGGAACTCGTTCGCGGCGCCGTCGGCCAATCCGGGCGGAACGAGGACTATGTCTTGAGCACGCTCGAACATCTCGAGGCGCTCGGCATCCGCGATCACTGGCTGGAGGAGGTGGGCCGCCGGGTCGCGCCTTCGTGAGCGGCTTTTTGTTTACGCAATTCGGGACGCAACACCGCGACACACCTTTGCTGGAATTGCTCTGGTCCGATCAAAAAGCAAAACCATGCCTTTGACCTCGGTCGGCCACGACCTAGCTTAGCGGCATCCCATCCCTGGGCGTCAGGCCCGTTCCAGCACAATGGAGATCAGTCTTGCAGAAACGTCGTCTCGGTCGAACCGATCTTTTCATCGCGCCGCTGGTCCTGGGCGGCAACGTCTTCGGCTGGACCGCCGACGAGAAGACCTCCTTCGACCTGCTCGACCGGTTCGTCGGCGCGGGCCTGAACGCAGTCGATACGGCCGATTCCTATTCGCGCTGGGTTCCCGGCAACAAGGGCGGCGAATCGGAAACCATCATCGGCAATTGGATGAAGAGCCGCGGCAACCGCGACAAGGTCATCGTCATCACTAAGGTCGGCTCCGATATGGGGCAAGGCAAGAAGGACCTCTCCGCCGCCTATATCGAAAAGGCGGTCGACGCGTCGCTCAAGCGGCTGCAGGTCGATGTCATCGACCTCTACCTGTCGCACTGGCCCGATCCGGCCACGCCCTATGAGGAAACGCTCGGCGCCTATCAGCGCCTGCTCGAAAAGGGCAAGATCCGCTATCCCGGCTGCTCCAATCTCGATGCCGGACAGCTACGCGCCGCGCTCGACGTCGCCAGCCTGCGCAGCCTGCCGCGCTACGAGGTTCTGCAGCCTGAATACAATCTGTACGACCGCTCCTCGCTCGACGGACCGCTGCTCGACCTCTGCAAGGCCGAGGATATCGGCGTCATCACCTATTTCAGCCTGGCCAAGGGATTTTTGAGCGGCAAATACCGCAGCAAGGCCGATCTCGGCCAAAGCGCGCGCGGCGAGGGCGTGGCCGGCTATCTCAACGAGCGCGGCATGCGCATCCTTGCCGCGCTCGATGCCGTGGCCGAGCGCCATTCGGCAAAGCAGGCGGAAGTGGCGCTGGCCTGGATCATCGCGCGTCCGGGCATCGCTGCCCCGATCGCCAGCGCCACGACGCCGGCCCAGATGGACAGTTTGATCCGCGCCGCATCGCTCAAGCTTTCAGCGGATGACATCGCCGCCCTCGATCGCGCCAGCTCCTAGCAACACGCCCGGTCAGGCAAGTCCGCGCACGATCGTCCAAGACCATGCAGGAACCTCGCGATAGTTCCTTGCCGCAACGCGGCAGGAATTGAGGTTCGGCATGACCGGAGAAGCTCTGTCTGGAGCGCAGCCCTGGCAGCAAATACTGGCGCTGGTGCTGGCGGCGACGGTCGTCATGGGCAGCCCGGGACCCGCGACTATCAGCGTGACCGCGGTCGGCGTGGCTTTCGGTCTGCGCGCTTCGCTGAGTTACACATGGGGCGTGGTTCTTGGAACCATCGCCGTGCTTCTGGTCGTCGCCGCAGGCATCGTCGGCATGCTCGCCTCGATCCCCGGCCTAGCCATGGTGCTGGCGATTCTTTCGGCCGCCTACATCCTTTATCTCGCCTTCAGGATTGCGACCGCGCCGCCATTGGCCGAGCGTGGCAGCACGGCGACGAAGCCCGATTTTCCCGGCGGCTTCATGCTCGCCGTCGCCAATCCGAAAGCCTATGTGGCGATCGCCGCCGTCTTCGCCGGCGCCGCCTCGCAGGACGATCCGCTCGGCGTTTCCACCAGACTGCTGGTGCTTACCGCGATGATCGTCGCCATCCATGTCGTGTGGCTGCTCGCCGGAACGGCTTTCGCGCGGTTCCTGCGCCATCCGCTGACGTCGCGGATCATCAATCTGGTGTTTGCGGCGACGCTGGTGCTGACAACTCTGCTGGCGGCGCTGCGGTAACCGATCAGGACTTCGCGGTTATGCCGAGTTCGGCCAGGCGCTTGACCGCGGTCGGCGGCATGGGCGGCGGGTTCGGCGCTTGCGCCGCCTCGACCAAAAGCTGATCGCAGGCGGCTTCGGTTTCGCCGATCAGCCGCTGCATGAATTCCTCCTTGCCGAGCCCAGGCGGGATCGCGGGCAAGAAACGGGCCTTGATGGTGCCCGGATAGCGCATGAACTTGCGGCGCGGCCAGTAGAGGCCCGCGACATGAGCCACCGGGACCACGGGAACGCCGAGCTGCGTGTAGAGCTCGACGATGCCGTATTTGTAGGACGGCTCGGCGCCTGGCGGGCGGCGGGTGCCTTCTGGGTAGATGATGAGCTGGCGCGGATTGCGGTTCATCTCCTGCCTTGTCGCGACGACGACCGCCTTCAGCGCTTTCGAACGGCTGCCGCGATCGACCGGGATCATGCGCATCTTCATGATGTACCAGCCAAAGAAGGGGATCCAGGTCAGCTCGCGCTTCAGGATGTAGAGCGCGTCGTCGAGATAGGGGAAGAAGGCGATCGCGTCCCAGAAGGACTGGTGCTTGGGCGCCAGGATGAAGGAGCCTTCGGGCAGGTTCTCGACACCGGTGATCTCGCTTTTCGTCGCGGCGATCTTGTCATAGAGCCACATCGAGGTGCGCGACCAGAATTTCGGCACGAACCAGGCGCGGTGGCGCGGCGACAGGAAATAGAAAGGCGTCCAGAAGATCATCTGAACGATCAGGCTAAGATAGAAAACGAGGTTGAACGCCAGCGAGCGGATGATGAGCATGCAAGAGGCCCGTGAGGAAGTGTGCGTTGGTACACCAAGCGGCGGCAAAAAGGAAACGGCACGGTGGTCGAATGCTGGCCACTCTTGTTCGCCGCAATTTCGGACGGAGATTACGGCGAAGTCGGCGAACCTGACCACGATGCTTTTCCTGGAATTGCTTAAAGTGACCGCGCCAGCCGCTCCTTCAGGCGCGGCCCGGCGAAATCGAGGAAGGCGCGCAGCTTCACCGGCAGCCGGCCCCGGCCGGCATGGACAAGGCTAACCGGCCAGGGCGGCGGCTCGAACGGCTCAAGCACCACCCGCAGCGCGCCGGCGCGCACGGCGGCATCGGCCTGGTAGGAGAGAACTTTCGTCAGGCCGAGGCCAGCGATCGCGGCATCGATGGCCGCCTCGGCGGTGTTCACCTGCAGGCGCGAGCGGACCGGAACCGAGGTTTCCGCCTTGCCTGTCCCGAAGCTCCATGTCGCGGGAGCGGTAAGACCTTCGAAGGTGATGCAGTTGTGGCCTGCAAGTTCCGCCAGCTTCTCCGGAGTGCCATGCATGGCGAGATAGGCGGCGACTTGCGCAGACGATGCGGCGGATCGAGCCGACGCGGATCGCGACCATGGCCGAATCCGGCAGCTCGCCGATGCGTACGGCCAAATCGATATGCTCCTCGACCAGTTGGGTGATCCGGTCGGACAAGGTCAGGCGGACGTCCACTTGCGGATAGACGGCGAGAAAACCGGTGATCACCGGCAAGACATGCAGGCGCCCGAAGACGACCGGCGCCGTGATGACCAACTCGCCGGTCGGGCTCGAATATTCGCCGGCCGCCATGCGTTCGGCTTCGCTCACCTCGTCGAGGATACGGCGGCAGGCGGCAAGATAGGTCTGGCCGGCGTCGGTCAGCGTCAGGCGCCGCGTCGAGCGGTTGAGCAGGCGCGTCCCCAAGTGCTTCTCCAGTTCGGAAAGTTTTCTGCTGACGGTCGCCAGCGGCACGCTTGCGCGCCGCGCCGCGCCGGATAGGCTGCCGGCCTCCACCGTGGCGACGAACAGCGACATGGCGTCGAGGCGGTCCATTATTCTCCCGAAGTATGGAAGGATGAGTTCCAAATATGCTCTCTACATCCGATTTTCGGAAGAGGGTAAATAACGTGCGATCCTGCCTAGAGCCGGATGATTTCAGGTCGAATCGACCTGAAACCTGAATCCGTCTCTAAATCAAAGAGATAGAGCATGATGTCGTCCGAAAACCGCTTCACACTTTTCGGCATCATGCTCTAGGAGCGCCGGCATGAATGAATTCACCACCAGCGACGTCGCCTTCACGCCGACGGTCAAGGCCATCCAGTCCCGCAAGGGATCGCGCGAGTCCTATGCGCGGGTCGAGCAGCGCGGCGGCTGGCGGGCAACGATCACGCCGGACCTCGCCGCCTTCATCGAAGCGCAGACCAGCGTGTTCCTGGCGACGGCAAACGCCCAAGGCCAGCCCTACATCCAGCATCGCGGCGGGCCGGCCGGCTTCCTCAAGGTGCTGGACGAGCAGGTGATCGGCTTTGCCGATTTCTCCGGCAACCGTCAGTTCATCACCCAGGGCAATCTGGAGGACAACGACCGAGCCTTTCTGTTCCTGATCGACTACAGGCTCAGGCAGCGCATCAAGATCTGGGGCAGGGCGCGGGTAGCTGAAAATGACCCGGAGCTGATAACGAGGCTGATGCCGGCGGACTACAAGGCGCGGCCGGAGCAGGCGATGCTGTTCACGGTCACGGCCTGGGATGCCAATTGCCCGCAGCACATCCCCCAGCGTTTCGAGGCGGCGGATGTCGCGGCGGCGCTGGCCGAGCGCGATCGGCGCATAGCCGGCCTGGAGCAGGAGATTGCGCGCTTGCGCGATAATGCGGCGGCTAAAATTTAGTTCTTCACCGTAGTCGATGCTTCCGCCAGCGTGACGCCCTGAGGCGTCGCACGAAGCGGCAGGAAGCCGCGCGCCAGCGACAGCACATATTTGCTGTATTCGGTCAGCAGCACGCGCAGCGCTTCCGGCTTGGTCAGCCAACCGCCATTGCCGAGATTGGTGTTGACCACCGGATAGGGCTCCAGGCGCGCGCCATGCAGTAGCCGGCTCATCTCGAGCAGGCTGCGCGGCATGTGGTAGTTGTTGGTGACAACGATGATGCTGCCATAGGCGTGGTTCTCCACCCATTTGGCGCTTTCCTCGGCATTGCCGATGGTGTCGAGAGCGGCGCGGTCGATGTCGACGCAGCAGGAGAAGAGCTGCTTGTCGCCGCCCATCGCCGCCTGCAGCTGGCGCCTGGTGGCCGACGGGTGGACGCCGCTGATCAGCAATCGTTCGCCCTTGCCGGAGGCCAGCAGGTCCATCGCCGCGTCGAGCCGCGACTGACCGCCGGTGAGCACGATGATGGCGTCGGCCCTGGCCGGATTGGTCGGGGTCGTCATGTGGCTGACCTTGTCGGCAAACCAGCCGAAGCCGCCGGCAAAAAGCACCAGCGCGGCAAGAACCACGAAACCGCAGACGCGCAGAGCGAGCCGCAGACGGCCGAAACCGGCGGGGACAGCGCTGCGCATGGGCATCGCCGGCATCCGTCCAGCCGTCTCGATAGAATCCCGCGCTTCCATCATCCCCAGGTTAATCCTGAAAGCTTCTAATGGTTAACTCCGAAACGGCCCCATTGATAGGCGGGACGGCGCACATTGCGTTACGGCAAGTATCCCGTGTGTGATCGTTGTCTCGTGTGTATACAACGCCTTGCGACGGTTTTCGGTTTGAGCTCATCATCAGCCCGCATCCGGCTGGCGAACATCGATGTCGCTGAGATAGGCGACGACAGTCGCATGCGACGTGGCGGCGGTCAGCGCGCCGATCACCAGCACCATCAGGCCTACGCCGAAATAACCGGCCGAACCGATGGCGAAATTGCCGAACAAAGCGGTCGCCTGGTCGGCCTGGGGCGTGGCCATGTTGCGCGACGACCACCAGGAAAAGACGATGAAGACGGCGATCGCCAGAGCGCCGCCGGTGGCCGCGCCCTTCATGCCGGTGACCAGGAAATGCCAGCGGAACTCGCGCGCGATGAAGCGCGCCTCGGCGCCGACGAAATGCAACACCTCGATGATATGGCCGTTGCCGGCCATGGCGCCGCGTGTGGCGAACACCACCGTCAGCACCGTCGCCGACAGCATCAGCACCAAAACGGCGATGCCGATCGTCACCGTCGTGTGCGCCATGGCGACCAGGCGGTCGACCCAGGTGCGATGGTCGTCGAGCGCGGCGGTCGGGATCTTGGGCGTGATGGCGGCGCGCATGGCGGCGAAGTCCGGCGGGCTGGCCTCGTCGATGGTGACGATGATAAGGCGCGGCACCGGCAGTTCGTCGATGTTGAGGCCGCTGCCCAGCCATGGCTCCAGAAGGCGCGCCGTCGCGTCGCGGTCGATGATCTTGGTGCCCTTCACGCCGGGGAACTCGCTGGCGATCTGCGAGGCCTGCGCAAGGGCCGCGTCCATGTCGAGACCGTCGGCGGGCTTGATCTGGATCGTCGCCTCACGCGAGATCTGGTTCTCCCAGTTCGACGCGGTATCGCGCACCAGCGTCACGGCGCCGAAGGTGAGGCAGGACAGGAAGGTCATGATGGCGATGACCAGCACCAGCGCCCGGCCGGCGATGTTCTGGGCCGGCACGATCGGCGCCGTCTTGCGCTGCACACGCCGGACCGTGGCCGGCGTCTCGGCTCCCTCATGGAGGTGATCGGCCGGAAGGTCAGTCATAGACGTCCAGCCTTCCGCCGGCCAGAATCATCCGTCGTGCGTCGACCTGCTCCATCAGGCCAAGGTCGTGAGTGGCGATCACCACCGCGGTGCCCAGCCGGTTGAGCTCTATGAAAAGCCTGAGCAGACGGCGCGCCAGCGGCGGGTCGACATTGCCGGTGGGCTCGTCGGCCAAAAGGATCTCCGGCTGTTCGATCAGCGCGCGGGCGATCGCGGCGCGCTGCTTCTCGCCGCCCGACAGCACCGGTGGCAGCACATGCATGCGGTCGCCGAGGCCGACCCATTTCAGAAGCTCGGTCACGTCGGTGCGGTAGCTCGCCTCCTCGCGCCCGCGCACGCGCAAGGGCAGCGCGACATTCTCATAGGTGGTCATATGGTCGAGCAGGCGGAAATCCTGGAACACCACGCCGATGCGGCGGCGCAGCAACGGCAACTCGCTGCGCGAGATGCGCGAGCGGTCTTTGCCGAAGATGGTGATCAGCCCGCGTGTCGGCTTCAGCGACATGAACAAAAGGCGCAGCAAGGTCGTTTTGCCGGCGCCCGAAGGGCCGCTCAGGAACTGGAAGGAGCGCTCCGGAATGTGCAGGGAAATGTCGCGGAGGATTTCCGGACCCATGCCATAGCGGAGGCCGACATTTTCGAAGCGGATCACGTTCGGCGACCTGAAACTTTCGGCGGCGACGCGCCACAATCTACTTTAACAGACCATCCGCCGGCATGGTTAACCGGCGGTTAATTTTGCGACGTTCGGTGTGCATCAAAGCCATTCCGGTGGGGAAGCGTTAACCAATTCCGTTTACGCAAAAGAAACGAAGACTGCATTGGTGCCGTAATGGCTGACGAGAGAACCGCGCGCCCTGTTTCCGGCGAAATCATGGCCGGTCCGGCAACAAATGCCGCGGCGGAGCGCGTCGTTTTCGATGCTGCCGATATCGTCGATGCCGACTATGTGGTGCTGCCGCGTTTTGCCGCGGCGCCGGCGACGGCCCCGCCACAGAGCCCGCTGACGCCGGCCGTCGAAGGCATGGGCATGCTGCGCAAGCCGGAGGCCGTGCCGTCGCGGTCTTCACGCGGCGGTCCGATATTCTGGATCGCCGGCGTCGGCATAGCGCTGATCTCCTTCTGGGTGTCGGGAGGGCATGCGCTGGTCCGGCAGAGCCCCTTTTGGACGACCGCCTCGCCGGCGAGCGCGCTCACCATTTCCGGCGTGACGTCGCGCATCGATGCGTCGGGCTTGAAGCCGGTGCTGTTCGTGGACGGGGAGGCGGCGAATGACGGGGTGCGGCGGGGGAAACGCTGCCGCCGCTCGAGATCCGCGTCACCGACAACAATGCCAACATCGTCCGCTATAGGCTGGGGACCTCCAACCGTTCCCTGGCGCCCGGAGAAAGATTCGGCTTTTCCAGCCGCTTGGATGTGCCTAAAGACGGCATCAGGACCGTCGCAGTCGTCTTCGCCGGCTAGACGGGTCGATATTCAGGTGAGGCCGGCCTGCAAATAGCGGCTTCCTGCGCTTCCGGTGCTCACGTACTAAAACGTACGCTCCGGTTCGGCTCGGCCTGACCTGAATCTCAACCCGTCTACCGACGTTGCTGCCGATCTTGAAGGAGAAAGCTATGCCAGTTGTGCGCGGCAAGGACATCGAGGTTCTGTTTTCGGCATCGGCGATCGCGCGCCGCAATCTCGAGCTCGCCAAGGAGATCGCCGGGCGCGACTACCAGGACCTGCTGGTGATCTCGATCCTCAAGGGCTCGTTCGTCTTCGCCGCCGATCTCATCCGCGCCATGCATGATGTCGGCCTGTCGCCGGAAGTCGAGTTCATCTTCATCTCCAGCTATGGCGCCGGCACCACGAGCGGCGAGGTCAGGGTGTTGCGCGACATCGACAACGAAGTCGCCGGCCGCGACGTGCTGTTGATCGACGACATACTGGAATCCGGCAAGACGCTTTCCTACAGCCGTGACCTGATGCTTTCGCGCGGCGCCAGGAGCTGTGCCATCGCGGTGCTGCTCGACAAGCGGATGCGTCGCCAAACCTCGCTCAACGCCGACTATGTCGGCTTCGACTGCCCGGACTATTTCGTCGTCGGCTACGGCATGGATGTAGCCCATGCATTCCGCGAGCTGCCCTTTGTCGGGGTGGTGAAGGGCGACGTCTGAGAGGTGCCGAGGTCCTTCCGAAAAACTGCCGATCGTTAGAATTTTCAGAAAACATCAACGTTTCGGCGGCATCTATCTCGGCATGGCAAAGCTTCTGATCGTCGAGGACGATGAGTCCGTCCGCACCCTCGCCGCCCGCGCGCTGGAGCGCGACGGCCATAATGTCACCGTCGCCACCGACGGCGCGCAGGGGCTGGTCATGATCCGGCAAGCCCGCGGCGGCTACGATCTGGTGGTGTCCGACATCCGCATGCCGGAGATGGACGGCATCGAGATGGCGACCGCCGCCGCGAGAGAGTTCCCGACCATGAGGATCATGCTGATGACCGGCTATGCCGATCAGCGCGAACGCGCCGAGGAGCTCGACGGCATCATCCTAGACGTCGTGCAAAAGCCGTTCACGCTGGCCGAGATCCGCGCCCGCGTCGGCAAGGCGTTAAGCTGCTTCGCTTGAAACCGCGCCTGCCGCCGGCGCGGCACTTCGCCGACGCCCGCCGCTGAGCGCAAGCAGGCCGGCGCCGATGATCAGCGCCGCGCCCAGCGCGGTGGTTTCGCGCGGCACTTCGGCGAAGAACAGGAAGCCCCACAGCGGCGACCACAGGATGCCGGTATATTCGAAGGTGGCGACGCGGTTGGCCGGCGCCATCCGGTAGGCCTGCGACAACAGGATCATGCCGGCCGAAGCCACCAGGCCGCAGGCTGCCATCTTCAGGAAATCCGGCATTGTCGGCCACACCGATGGCCGCACCAGGAATTCGACGCTCGGATGCGCCGCATGGGTGATGCCGGCAAGGTGGAAGACGGTTGCCACGGCGACGGCGCCGCTGAGATAGGCGCCGTTCTGGTAGAAAGCCATTACTGTCGACGATTCGGTGTCGCCGATGCGGCGCGCCATCAGTTGCGAAAAGCCGTAGAGGCAAGCCGAGCCCAGCGACAAAAGCGCCGCCCAGTCGAACACGCCGGCGCCGGGACGCACCATCACAAGCACGCCGACCAGGCCGATCAGCACCGTAGACAGCGTTTTCCACGAGACGCGCTCGCCGAGATAGGGACCGGCCATCGCCATGATGAACAGCGGCGCCATGAAATAGAGCGCCACCGCATCGGCCAACGGCAGTGCGGCGATCGCCAGATAATAGACCGTGTAGGACGAGAACTGGATGAAGGCGCGCAGCGTCAGCATGCCGAAGCGCTTCGACAGCACCGCCTTCAGGCCGACATCGGCCTGGACAATGACGATCAGGATCGGCAGCGCGACGAGGGCGCGGATCGCCATCACCTCGGTCACCGGATAGCCGGCCGACACCGCCTTCACCAGCGGATCCTGCAGCGAAAAGACCAGCACGCCGAGGCAGAGGCTCAGAATGCCAAGCACCGTCCGGTTTTGCATGGTCGATCCAGCGAAAAAGAACCCGCCACCGTTTGCAGGCAGCGGGCACGAGTGAGGACTCTTCGATTGGTCCGCGGCCGATTTCGCGGTCGCATATCCAATGGGTGCAGTGACTATCCCGCGGCGTTTGACATGTTGCAAACGAATTGGAATGATGCCAGCGATCAAGTTTTCTTATGGCGACTCCGATGAGACCAGTCCTCGATAGCGATCTCCTGCGCACCTTCGTCGCGGTGGCCGAGACCGGCAATTTCACGCGTGCGGCGGAGAAAGCCGGGCGTACGCAATCGGCCGTATCGATGCAGATGAAGAAGCTCGAGGACATGGTCGGCGACGATCTGTTCGAGCGCGGCTCGCGCGGCGTGGCGCTGACGCGCCGTGGCGGCGAGCTCATCGTCAACGCCCGCCGGATCGTCTCCCTGCTCGACGAAACGGCGGCCTCGCTGGTGGCGCCGCCGCTCGGCGGCCTGGTGCGCATCGGCATCCCGGCCGAATATGGACGTTCGATCCTGTCGCGGGCGCTGGGCGAATTTGCCAAGCGGCACCCGCGCGTCGAGGTCACGGTGCGCTACGCGCATTCGGATTCGCAGGTGCGGGCGCTCGCGGCCGGTGAGCTCGATCTTGCGGTGGTGTTCGAATGGGAGGGCTCTTCCGGCGGCGAGGTGCTGATGCACGACCCGACGGTCTGGGTGACATCGACGCTGCACCACATGCATGAGGAGCGGCCGGTGCCGATCGCGCTTTACAGCCGCAACGGCTGGTGCCGCGACTTCGCCATCAAGTCGCTGCAGCAGCGCGGCCTCGACTACCGCGTCGCCTACACCAGCGACACCAATGGCGGCCTGACGCTCGCGGTCACTTCAGGCCTGGCGATCGCGCCGATCTCGCGCAGCAACATCCCGCCTGATTGCCGCGAGCTGACGGCCGCCGACGGCTTCGGCGACATCGATTCCTCCAACGTCGTCCTGCACCGCAATCCGTTGGCGACCGGCGATGCGATCGACGGCATGGAGAACGCGATCCGCGAGGCGTTCATGCTGACCCGGCAGACGGGCGCGACGGCCGGGCCTAATCCGGCGGGGCGCTTTCAATCTGCCTGAGCCAGCGCATGGCATCATCCAGGCGATCGTCGCCCCAGAACAGCTCGCCGTCGACGAGGAAACTCGGCGAGCCGAAAATGCCGAGCGCTTTGGCTTGTTCGGTCGCGGCGGCGAGATCAGCCTTGGTGGCATCGCTGTCAGCCTCCGGCAGGATCAGTTCCGGTTTCTGCCCCGCTTTCTCGATGCTCGCTGAGATGTTCGGCTCGCGGCCCGCCGGCTCACCCATCTCGAACCAGCGCCGGTAGCTCTCCTCGGCATAGGCCTCGCACCAGCCCTCCCGCGCGGCAATGACGGCGACGCGATTGGCGCGCTCAAGTTCGGCGAGCGGATAGGGCGCGGGCAGCTTGGGCACCATCCTGTACATAGCCGCGCGACGCTCTATGTCGCGCCACATATAGGCGGCCTTCACCGGCTTCTTGGCGAAGGGGATATTGTCCATCGCGATCATGATCGAGCGCACGTTGAATGGCCGCCAGCGAAACTCGATGCCGGTCTCAGCCTGGATCTTCGCCAGTCGCATCACCGAAAGGTAGGTGTAGGTGCTGCCGATTGAAAACCAGAAGTCGATCATCGCCCTGTGCCCTCGGCCATGACGCTACCGGTTCTGAATGTGCAGGGCAATCTCGCACCCCGATGACGGACTACTTCAGCTCCAGCAGCCGTTCGAGATAGCTGCGCTCGATGTCGGGGCTGAGCGCATTGCCGAGCCGCTTGCGGATCGCGTCGAGGATCTGGCGGGCGCGTTGCACGTCGATCTCGTCGGGAACCTTGACCGAGGTGCCGTCATCGGGGCCGTTGGTGGCGCGCGGCCGTCCCAGCGGATCTCGGTCGGCGTCCTGCTGGCGACCGCCCTGCTCACTGCCGCCCTGGTCGCCCTGCATGGCCTGCATCTGCTTCATCATCTCCTTGGCGCCGCGGCGCAAGGCTTCCAGCGCACGGCCCTGGTGGCCGACGGCCTGGTCGCCATCGCCCTGGCCGAGCGATCGTTCGGCGTTACCCATCGATTTGCCGGCCTCGCCGAAGCCCTCATTGGGTTCCATGCCGAGACCTTCAAGCCCTTTCTTCAACTGATCGAGCTCGCTTTGCAGCTGGCCCTGGCCTTCCTGCAGCTGCTTCAGCGCATCGGCCAGATCCTTCGGCGACATTTTCGGGCGTCCCAGCGGATCGCGATCCTGACCTGGCCCCGGCCGCTGCTGGTCATTCGGCTGGCCTGGTTCGCCATCCTCGCCAAGCTGCTGCTGCTCGCCGCCCTCGCCGCGCTGTCCGCGCTGCATCTGGTCCAGGCGGAAGGTGTCGTTCATCATCTCCTGCTGGCGGCGCATGATATCGCCGAGCTTGTCCATCTGCTGGCGCATCTCGCTATCCTGCTCGCCACCCGGCTGCTGGCGGCCGGCCTGCAGGTTGTTCATCATATCCTGCAGCTCCGAGAGAAGCTGCTGCGCCTTGTCGCGATCGCCCGATTTGGCCAGATTCTCGATCTGATCCATCATGCGGTCGATATCGCTCTGGCGCAGCTCGCGGCCGTTCTGCTGCATCTGCGGCGCGTTCGGGTTCTGCTGCGCGCGCTGGGCGAATTCCTGCAGGAACTGGTTCATCGCCTCGCGCAGTTCCTTCATCGCCTTCTCGATCTCCTGATCGCTGGCGCCGTTCTTGATGGCGTCCTGCAACGCCTGCTGCGCCTGGCGCAGCCGCCGCTCGGCGGCCGACAGATTGCCTTCCTCGATGCCGAGCGCGATCTCCCACAGATAGGACACGACATTGCGCAACTGGTCGTCGCTCTCGGAGAGCTTCAGCCGGCTCCGCGCGCTCATGATCGCGAGATAGTTCGACATGTTGTCGAACGTGTCCTCGGGCCGCAGCGTGATCGCGTCCATCAGGTCGAGGACACGCGGCTTGGCATTGGTGTCGAGCGCCAGCAGCCGCCGCTGTTCGACCACCGCGCGCGCCAGCGGATTGGCGAAGGGCCGCTCGGGCATCACAAGCGTCTTGGTCTCGCTGGTCGCGGTGTGACCGGCATCATCGGTGACGCTCAGCGTCAGCTTGATGCTGCTGCCGGCCCAGACATGCTCGGTCAGGTCCTTGGTCGTCTTGGCCGCGTTCGCCTTGCCGCCACGGCGCGGCAGCGTCAGCGGCATGTCGGGCCGGCCGTAGAGCGGATGCGCGTTGGCGGCCGGTGGATCGGACAGTTCGAAAACGGCTTTGGCGGAGGCCGCGCCGTAATCGTCGTCGATCTGGTAATTGAGCTCCATTGCGCCGTTGACGGCGCGCTTCGGCTCGCCGACGAAGCGGATCGTCGGCGGCTTGTCGGGGATGACGGCAAACGCCCAGTGGCCGAGGTCGCTGTCGCCCGATTTCAGCGTCAGCGTGCCGTTGGTGTTCAGCTTATCCGCGAATTGGCGCACTTTTGGTGCCGTCTGGCCGGCGGCGGGGGCCGCGGTCTCCCTGGGCGCTCCGGGGGGCGCCGCGGGCTCGATGGCGCGGTCATTGCCGGCCTGATCGGCGTAGTTCAGCGTTTCCTCGCCCGAGCCGCCGGTGACGCGCAGCGAGATGTCGCTGCCTTGCGGGACGGAAAAGGTCTGGACGGCCTGGTTGGCATCGGCGGTCAGGAATAGCGGCGCCTTGCCGGTATAGGCCGGCGGCGTCACCCAGGCGTCGATGCGCGGCGGCACGGTGTCGTGCGAAGCGCGGGCGACAAAAGCGTCACCGACCCTGCCGCCAAAGGGTCCGAAGGAGAAGGCCAAAGCGGTGACGAACAGCAGCCCCGCCACGGCGCGCAGGCCCCAGCGGTCATAGTCCGGCACGTTACTGCGCGGCCGGTCGGCGCCGAGGCTCGAGAGCCGCTCGGCCATGCGCTTCTGGTGCTCGCGCCACAGCGCCTGCGAGAAGATGCTCTCGGCGCCGCTCGGCCGGTCGGTCTGCGCCTGTACCGGGCTGTGGAGCAATTCGTTCGCCGCCTCGATGCGCCTGTCGACCTCCGCGGCCGAAGGCATGCGGAAGAAGCGCAGCGGATAGAGCGCCGCAACCGCCGCCAGCGCGAACAGGATCAGAAGGCCGATGCGCGCGGTGTCCGGCAGGCGCGGGAACAGGCCGAACCATGAAAAGCTGAGGAACAGGCTGGCGACGACCAGCAAGGGCAGCACGAGCGGCCAGGCGCGCTCGAAGAGTATCGAGGCCCGTGTCGCCAACCGGCTGAGCGCCAGGCGCGAGGCCAAGCCGCGTTCGCCGCTGGAAGTGGGTCGTTCCGTCATCGGCCCTTCCTGCCCGGGCGCGATAGCCCGGACGTCATCGCCAGAAGGATACCAACAAACACGGCAAAGGCGAGGCGGGTTCCAAAAACGTGAAGCGGTTTGGCCGGGTTATGATCAGAAATTGGCGGGATTCGTGTTCGAACCGCAGACCAGGACGGCCACGCGCTCGCCGTCCGCGGGCATATAGCGTCCGGAAAGCATGGCGGCGAAGGCCGCGGCGCCACCCGGCTCGGCGATGATTCGCGCACGGTCCCACAGCGCCTTCTGCGCCGCGACGATGTCGTCGTCGCTGACCAGGATCGAGCGCTCGACGAAAGCTTCGGCGATCGGAAACATCATTTCGCCGACGCGCTTCGGCGCCAGCGAATCGGCGGCGATGCCTTCGGCGGGCGCATCGACCGGCTCTCCGGCCTCCAGCGCGCGGTAGAGCGTCGGCGCGCCCTCGGGCTCGATGGCGACGATGCGGATGCGGCCCGAGAACCATGCGGCGATACCGCCGATCAGGCCGCCGCCGCCGACGGCGACCAGCAGCGTGTCGATTTCCGGCAGGTCGGCCTCGATCTCCAGGCCGAGCGTGCCCTGACCGAGCAGCGTTTCCTCTTGGTTGAAGGCATGGATCTGCAGGGCGCCGGTCCTGGCGGCGAAGTCTTGGCTGGCGGCCAGCGCCTCGGCATAGCGCGCGCCGCCGACCACCAGCTCCGCCCCGTAGCCGCGAATGCGCGCGAGCTTCGCCGGCGGGCTGACCTCCGGCACGAAGATGCTGGCCTTGTGTCCGAGCTTCATGGCGGCGTAGGCGACGGCGGCGCCATGATTGCCGCCGGATGCGGCGACCACGCCGGCTTCGGGCACCTGACGTTCGAGCAGATTGGTGAAGGCGCCGCGCACCTTGAACGAGCCGGAATGCTGCAGGCATTCGAGCTTCAGGTCGACCGGAAAGGCAGGCCCGCCGAAATCCGCCATGTCGACGCGCATGACGGGCGTGTGGCGCACATAGGGCCGGATGCGCGGTTCGACAGCGGCGATGCGCTCGCGCGTGATCGTTCTGGTGTTCAGCATGAGCTGCTCCTCGGGATTGACTTCAATTAGTAACTTAGCAAAATGGCTAAATGCAAGAGGTCGACATCTTCAAGGCGATCGCCAATGAGCGCAGGCTGCAGATCCTCGACTGGCTCAAGGATCCGCGCGCGCATTTTCCGCGCCAGGCCGATGGCGATCTGGTCGAGGACGGCGTCTGCGCGCTGCTGATCGCCGAAAAGCTCGGCATAACCCAGGCAACGCTCAGCGAGCATATGCGTGTGCTGACCCAGGCCGGTCTGCTCAGCACCAAGCGCACCAAGCAGTGGATCTTCTATCGCCGGGACGAGGACCGGATCGCCGAAGCCAAGGCGCTGATCCAGCGGAAGATCTAGCGCTTCTCAAGGCTACTTCAGCCAGTCGGGGACCGAATCCAGCCCGATCAGGTCCTCATAGGTCTGGCGCGGCCGCACGACATGGAAGCGGTCGCCGTCGACCAGAACCTCCGGCACCAGAAGCCGGGTGTTGTAGGTGCCGGCCTGCACCGCACCATAGGCGCCGGCGGTGGAAACGGCGATCAGGTCGCCGGCCTTCAGCCTCGGCAGGTCGCGGTCGAGGCCGATGAAGTCGCCGGTCTCGCAGACCGGGCCTACGACATCGACCTTCATGCGCGGCGTCGAGGCGGGCTGCTGCACCACAGGCCTGATATCGTGGAATGCGTCATAAAGCGTCGGCCGGATCAGGTCGTTCATGGCGGCGTCGACGACGAGGAAGTTCTTGGCGTCGCCTTCCTTCACATAGATCACCTCAGATACCAGGATGCCGGCGTTGCCGACGATCAGGCGGCCGGGCTCGAACATCACCTTGAGGCCTAGCCTTGTGACATGCCTCCTGACGATCTCGGCATAGGCGTCGGGCAGCGGCGGCGGGCTGTTGTCGACGCGGTAGGGAATGCCCAGGCCGCCGCCGAGATCGACATGCTCGATCGAATGTCCGTCGGCCCGCAGCGCGCCGACCAGTTCGACGAGCAGCGCGAAGGCGTCGTCGAAGGGCTGCAATTCGGTGATCTGGCTGCCGATATGGGTGTCGATGCCGGTCACCTTGATGCCCGGCAATTCAGCCGCACGGGCGTAGACCTGCCGCGCGCGCTGCCATGGAATGCCGAATTTGTTCTCGGCCTTGCCGGTCGAGATCTTCTTGTGCGTCCTTGCATCGACGTCCGGATTGATGCGCAGCGAGATCGGAGCCACCTTGCCGAGCGCGGTCGCGCGCGCCGACAAAAGCTCGAGCTCCGGCTCGGATTCGACGTTGAAGCAAAGAATGCCGGCATTGAGGGCAAAGTCCATTTCCCGCGCGGTCTTGCCGACGCCGGAAAACAGGATCTTGCCGGCCGGGATGCCGGCGGCCAAAGCGCGGCGCAATTCGCCTTCTGAGACCACGTCGGCGCCAGCACCCTGCCTGGCCAGCGTCCTCAGCACGGCCTGGTTGGAGTTCGCCTTCATGGCGTAGCAGACCAGCGCGTCGAGGCCGGCGAAAGCCTCTCTGAAGACGCGGAAGTGCCGGGTCAGCGTCGCCGTCGAGTAGCAATAGAAGGGCGTGCCGACCGCGGCTGCGATGTCGGGGATCGCGACGTCCTCGGCATGGAGAACACCGTCACGGTAATCGAAATGGTTCACGGGTATCGGTTCCGGAAAGTTGAAGCTCGATGAGATCGATCGATCTCATCGGCTCTAGAGCAGGGGATCGAGGATGAATTTCCTGTCCTTGACCGGTTTTTCCGGCTCGGGCGGCACCGGCTGCTTGGCTTTTTCCGCATCCTTGCGCGCTTGCTCCGCCGCCTCATAAGGCGTGTCGAGGCCGGTCTTCCTGCCGCAGGCCGTGACGGTGACAACCGCCGCCAGCAGCGCCAGCGTCACCAAAATCCTGCTACGGGTCATCGATCCATCCGTTCGAAACTGTTTATTGTGCCGCCGCTTTTAGCCGAGTTTTCAGCGCTTTGCATCCCGGCAATTGCTTTGATGCATGTCGTTGTCCCAGAACCGCTGCACACTTCTGAGCGACATGCATTTGTTTTGATGCATGTCGTTGCCCCAGAACCGCTACACACTTCTGGGCGACATGCATCAAGCCTTGGCGAGCCGCTTCTTCCAATAGCGGATCTGCTTTCGCACTTCCGACGGCGCGGTGCCGCCGAAGCTTGTGCGGCTCTTCACCGAATTCTGCACGGCAAGCACCGAAAAGATGTCTTCCGTGATGCCGGGATGGATCGAGCGCAGGTCGTCCAGCGAGAGCTTCTCCAGGCCGACCTTCTTCTCCTCGGCGAGCGCGACGGCGCGGCCGGTGACATGGTGCGCCTCGCGGAAGGGGAGGCCGAGATTGCGCACCAGCCAGTCGGCAAGGTCGGTCGCCGTGGCGTGACCGGCGCCGGCGGCCTTCTTCATGGCGGCGGCGTTGACGGTCATGTCGCGCACCATGCCGGTCGTCGCCGCCAGCATCAGGTCAAGCGTCTCGGCGGCGTCGAAGACCGCTTCCTTGTCCTCCTGCATGTCCTTGCCATAGGTCAGCGGCATGCCCTTCATCACGGTCAGCAGGCCGACGAGATGGCCGTTGACGCGGCCGGTCTTGCCGCGCACCAGCTCGGCGGCGTCCGGATTCTTCTTCTGCGGCATGATCGAGGAACCGGTGGAGAAGGAGTCCGACAGGCGGATGAAGCCGAATTGCGGCGTCGACCAGATGATGATCTCCTCGGCGAGCCTGGAGAGGTGCGTTGCGCAGATCGCGGCGAGGCTGAGGAATTCGAGCGCGAAATCGCGGTCCGAGACGCTGTCCAGCGAATTGCGCGTCGGCTCGCGGAAACCGAGCGCCCTGGCCGTCATGTGGCGGTCGATGGAAAAGCTGGTGCCGGCAAGGGCCGCCGCGCCCAGCGGGCTTTCATCCATGCGCTCGATGGCGTCGCGGACGCGCGAGAGGTCGCGGCCGAACATCTCGACATAGGCCATGCAGTGATGGCCGAAGGTCACCGGCTGGGCCGCCTGCATATGGGTGAAGCCGGGCATGACGGTCGCCGCATGCTCCTCGGCGCGTTCCAGGAGCGCAGCGATCAGGTCCTTCAAGGCCAGGGCGACGCGCTGGCATTCCTGCTTGACCCAGAGCCTCAGATCGACCGCGACCTGGTCGTTGCGCGAGCGGGCGGTGTGGAGGCGTCCCGCCGCCGGGCCGATCAAGTCGGCAAGGCGGGCCTCGACATTCATGTGGATGTCTTCGAGCTTGGTCGAGAATTCGAACGTGCCGGCCTCGATCTCTTTCAGGATCGTGTTCAGCCCGTGAGCGATTTTTTCTTGATCGGACGCCGAAATAATGCCCGTTTCAGCCAACATCTCGCTATGGGCGATCGATCCGCTTATGTCCTGCGCATAGAGCTTGCGGTCGAAGCCGATCGACGCGTTGATCGCTTCCATGATCGCGGCCGGACCCGAGGCAAAACGTCCGCCCCACATCTGGTTGCTGGCCTTCTTGTCGCTCATCGCTATAACCCGTGCTCCGGAGCAGTTTTGAAAATGGCAGACGGCAATAGGTTCTTTTTTCCGGCTACGCGCCTCATCCTCGCCGCCTTGGTGGCGGGCGTGCTGGCCGGCGCGGTCGCGGTATATGTCAGCGAGAGCGGTTCTGGCAACAACGCGCCGGAGAAGGTCGCCGCTGCCGCCGGCAAGGACGATGCCGCCTGCGCGGCCAAGGCCGACCGGGCCAAGACTGTCGCTTCGAAGGCCGTCGGCCAGGTCGCGGCACTGCAGCCGGCCGATCCGCCGCAGTCGCTGAAGAGCCTTGCCTTCAACGGTTCCGACGGCAAGCCGATGACGATTGCCGACCATGCCGGCAAGACGGTGCTGCTCAATCTGTGGGCAACATGGTGCGCGCCATGCCGCGCCGAGATGCCGGCCCTCGATGCGCTGCAGAAGGAAAAGGGCAGCAATGCCTTCGAGGTCATCGCCGTCAATGTCGATACCGGCGACGACACGAAGCCGAAGAAGTTCCTCAAGGAGATCGGCGTTCAAACGCTCGGCTTCTACCGAGACCCCACGATCGCGCTGTTCAACGAAGCGAAGACGCGCGGGCTGGCGCTCGGACTTCCCGTGACCATGCTGATCGACGCCGATGGCTGCCTGATCGCGCATATGAACGGCCCGGCCGAATGGTCGAGCCCGGACGCCAAGCGGCTGGTGGAAGCGGCGCTCGAACCCTGATCGCGACCGCTATCTCACCCGCACCGTCACCACCAGCGCCTCGTGGTCGGCGCTCGGGCTGCCGTCCGGCAGCACCGCCGGCAGCGTCGCGGGCGCGCTTGCCGCGAGGCCGCGGGTGAAGAACCAGTCGATGTGGCCGACAGGTGTCAAGTCGCCTGCCATGCGCCGCTGCGTCGGCTTGTCGAACGCGTTGGCGCCGCGCCAGTCGTATCCGCGCTCGGCCATGACGGCGAAGAGGGGCTCGTGGCGGTCGGGGCACATCAGCCGGTCCGGTTCGGCGGCAATGCGGGCCTGCCATGCGGCCGGATCGGCGTGACGCTCTTCATAGGTGGCGGTCAGGGTGTTGAAATCGCCGCCGATCAGGACCGGCGCTTCCGCGTCATATCTGTCGATGGCGTCAAGGAGGTGGCGCGTCTGGTCGGCGCCGCCGGCGGGATTAGTGCGGTTCTCGAGATGCACCGAAACGACGGTGACCCGGCGCTCGCCCACCATAACCTGGCCGCCGAGCGCCATGCGGCCGCCGATCCGGGGCTGGCCGTGCTCGGGCAGGAACCAGGCGCCGGCGGCGTCCAGCCGAACGAGGAAGGGCCGCAGCAGCGGGACGGCGCTGGTTACGGCGTTGCCGTGGAAGCCCTCGATGTTCTCGGCGCCGCCATTTGCCGCCTGCTCCGCCTCATTGCCGGTGCCGAGTTCCAGGAACTCGACGCCATAGGCGTAGGAATGGCCTAGACGATCGGCAAGCCGGCTCAAAAGATGGCTGTTGCCGGAGCGCGCCATGCCCTTGTCGACCTCGGACAGCAGCACGACGTGCGGCGCCTGGCCGGCGATCGTGGCGGCAATGGCATCGACATGACGCAGCCGCTCGACGTTCCAGGCCATCACCGTCAGGCTCTCGCCGACGCTTCTGCCCGACGCCTGGCCGCCGATCTCGATCTCCCCGAGAGCGGGAACGGCGGCGGCGTGGCGCAAATGCGTGGCGCTGTCGCGCGGTCCGTCCCGCATGGCGTTGCGGATGGCGACCGGCACGTGCGTGAGCTGCGGAACCAGCATGTCTCTTTCCATTCAGTTAGCCGGTTAATCAAAGAGGTCTTTTCGCCGCTGAGCGGCGCCCTAGCTCTCTAGAGCGCCGATGTGACGTTTTCATGCCGGCGCGACCGCTGCCAGGGGAGGAGAGATTGGCTGTCCACAGGGCCGCTTACCGGTCCAGGGGCCACAACAGAACTGTCACATACCTTCTCTATGAGAGCGGGCAAGGACTTGCGCAAAACCCTTGTCACACTGCCACTCAAGAGGGAAAACCATGACGATCATCAAGCGGGGCTTCGCTGCCCTTGCCGCCGGCGCGCTCAGCACCGCGCTCGCGGTTCCTGCCTTTGCCGAGCCGGTCAAATTCGATTTCTGGTTCGGTCTTTCGGGCGACCTCGCCCGCGTCGTCGACACGCTGTGCAAGAACTTCAACGATTCCCAGAAGGACTACGAGGTCGTCTGCACCAGCCAGGGCAATTACGACGCCACGCTGCAGAACACGATCGCCGCCTTCCGCGCCGGGAAGCAGCCCACCGTCGTTCAGGTCTATGATGTCGGCACCGCCACCATGATGCTGTCGGGCGCCTACAAGCCGGCCGACAAGCTGATGGAAGAGAACGGCTACAAGATCGACTACAGCGACTATTTCCCCGGCATCGCGCGCTATTACGCGACCTCGAAGGGCGAGATGCTGTCCTTCCCGTTCAACTCGTCGACCGCGCTGATGTATTGGAACAAGGACGCCTTCGCCAAGATCGGCAAGACCGAGGCACCGAAGACCTGGGAAGACGTCGCCGCCGACCTCAAGGCGCTGAAGGACGCCGGCTATGATTGCCCGATGGCGATCAACATCTCGGCCAATGAGAGCTGGCAGCTGATGGAGCAGTTCTCGGCGCTGCACAACCAGCCGATCGCCACCAAGAACAACGGCTATGACGGTCTCGACGCGCGTCTCGAAGTCAACAAGACCAAGTTCGTCCAGTACGTCACCGACTTGAAGAAGTGGTATGACGCCGGCCTGGTGAAGATCAAGTCGAAGGACCTCGGCCAGGATATGGTGCAGGCCTTCGCCACCGGCACCTGCCAGGTCATCCTGACCTCGGTCGGCGACCACGGCACGGTCGGCCGCACCCAGAAGGAGGGCATGAACTGGGATGTCGCCGAGCTGCCGGTCTATGCCGGCACCGAGCGCAAGAATTCGCTGGTCGGCGGCGCTTCGCTGTGGGTGCTGTCCGGCAAGTCGGACGCCGAATACAAAGGCGCTGCCGCCTTCCTCAACTTCATCCACGACCCAAAGACCGCGTTGTTCTGGTCGACCAACACCGGCTACATTCCGGTGACGAAGTCGGGCTTCGATTTCATGAAGTCCAACGGCTTCTACGACAAGGCGCCCTACAAGGGCCGTGAGGTCGCGATCGAGAGCCTGACCGCTTCGGAGCCGACCGAGATCACCCGCGGCATCCGCCTCGGCAACTTCACTCAGATCCGCGCCGAGTTCGGTCCGCAGATGCAGGCGATCTTCGCCAACAAGGTCAGCGTGCAGGAAGGCCTCGACACGCTGGTCAAGAATGGCGACGCGATCCTCGAGCGCTTCCAGCAGACCTATCCGGGTAAGACCCTGCCCTGATCCCGGATGTTGGAGCGGCCGCCCGCCGGGAATCGACGGGCGGCCATTTCACATCTAGGTTTGCCCTGAAGGCGGGCTGGTGTTCCACTCATCGGTGGATCGATGGAAAAACGCGTCACTTTCGGCAGATGGACGATCGGCATCCTGTTCGCGGTGCCGCAGCTCATCCTGATCTTCACCTTCTTCTACTGGCCGGCTGGCCAGGCGGTTTACTGGTCGTTGACGCTGCAGCAACCCTGGGGCGGCGGCAACATCTGGGTCGGGCTCGATAATTTCCGCTCGATCCTCGCCAACGCCGACTACTGGAATTCCATCACCGCCAGCATGATCTTTGCCGGCATCAGCACCGGCCTTGCGATGGTCATCGCGCTGGTGCTCGCCGCCTTGACCGACCGGCAGCTTGCCGGCTCATGGCTCTATCGCGTCGTGCTGATCTGGCCCTATGGCATTGCAGCGCCGGCCCTGGCGCTGGCGTTTCGTTTCATCCTGGCGCCGGAGGCCGGCTTCATGGCGGTCGTCAACAAGGTCTGGCCGGGCTTCTGGGACCCTGGCCTCGACGGCGCCGACGCGATGGCCTCGATCATCATCGCCTTTTCCTGGAAATATGTCGGCTATAATTTCATCTTCTTCCTCGCCGCCTTCCAGGCGATCCCGCGTTCGCTGATCGAGGCCGCCGCCATGGACGGCTCGGGCGTCATCCGGCGCTTCTGGGACATCCAGTTCCCGCTGATCACGCCGACGATCTTCTTCCTGCTGGTTATCAACATCACCGAGAGTTTCCAGGACTCCTTCGGCATCGTCGACATCATGACGGCGGGCGGACCGGCCAACGCCACCAATCTGATGGTCTACAAGATCTATTCCGACGGCTTCAAAGGCCTGGATTATTCGGGCGCCGCCGCGCAGAGCATCATCCTGATGTTCTTGATCATCGCGCTGACCATCGTCCAGTTCCGCTTCATCGAGCGGCGCGTGCATTATCGTTGAGGCGGGCCATGGTCGAGCGCACCCCGATCCTCAACTTCTTCACGCATCTGATCCTGTTCGCCGGCTTCGTATTCTGCGTGGCGCCGTTCGTCATCGTGGCGATCGCCGCCTCGCACAATCTGAAGGACGTCAACGATGTGCCGATGTCGCTGCTGCCGGGCAGCGATTTCTGGGTCAACATCAAGACGGCTTGGACGACCGCCGATCTCGGCCCGAAGCTCTTCAATTCCTTCATCATGGCGTTCGGCGTCGCCGCCGGCAAAGTGATCGTCTCGGCCCTGACGGCCTTCTCGATCGTCTATTTCCGCTATCCGGGCCGCATGCTGATCTTCTGGCTGATCTTCGTCACGCTGATGCTGCCGCTGGAAGTGCGCATCGTTCCGACCTACGCGGTTGTCGCCAACGTTCTCGATCCCTATCAGGCGATGATGGACCTGACGGGGCTTTCCTGGCTGATCCAGAAGATATCGGGGGTTCAGGTCCAGCTCAGCCTGGGACTGCTCAATTCCTATAGCGGCCTGATCCTGCCGCTGGTCGCCACCGCCACCGGCACGTTTCTCTACCGCCAGTTCTTCCTGACCGTGCCGGACGAATTGACCGAGGCGGCGCGCATGGACGGCGCCGGCGCGCTGCGCTTCTTCGTCGATATTCTTCTGCCGCTGTCGCGCAACAACATGGCGGCGCTCGGCACCATCATGTTCCTGTGGGCCTGGAACCAGTATCTGTGGCCGCTGCTTATCACCACCGACCAGTCGCACGCGATGGCGGTGACAGAACTGAAGCAGCTCATCCCCAATGTCGGCGGCGCGCCGGAATGGCATATCGCCATGGCCGGCACGCTGATCGTCATGGTGCCGCCGATGATCGTCGTTGTGCTGATGCAGCGCTGGTTCGTGCGCGGCCTGATCGCCACCGAAAAATAGGGAGACGGAAAATGGCCTCCATCACCATTCGCGGCGTCAAGAAGAACTACGCCAAGACGCAGGTCGTACATGGCGTCGATCTCGATTTCGCCTCGGGCGAATTCGTCGTCATCCTGGGGCCGTCGGGCTGCGGCAAGTCCACGCTGCTCAGGATGATCGCGGGGCTGGAAGAGATTTCCGACGGCACGATCGCGATCGACGGCACCGTGGTCAACAAGCTCGAGCCGCGCGAACGCGGCTGCGCCATGGTGTTTCAGAACTACGCGCTCTACCCGCATATGAGCGTGGCGCAGAACATCGGCTATTCGCTCAAGGTGGCCGGCGTTCCGCCGGCCGAACGCACCCAGCGCATCCAGGCGGTGGCACGCGTCCTGGAGCTGGAGCACCTGCTCGACCGTAAGCCGATGGCGCTCTCCGGCGGCCAGCGCCAGCGCGTCGCCATGGGCCGCGCCATGATCCGCGAACCCAAGGTGTTCCTCTTCGACGAGCCGCTCTCCAACCTCGACGCCAAGCTGCGCGTGCAGATGCGCTCCGAGATCCGCAAGCTGCACCGGCGCCTCGGCGCTACATCGGTCTTCGTCACGCATGACCAGGTCGAGGCGATGACGCTGGCCGACCGGCTGGTGGTGATGAATGGCGGCCGCGTCGAGCAGGTCGGCACGCCGGCGGAAGTCTACAGCCGGCCGGCAAGCCGCTTCGTCGCCACCTTCGTCGGCGCGCCGGCGATGAACATGCTCGAAGGCGCGGTCACGCTGGACGGGCTGTCGCTGCTCGGCGACAGCCGCAAGCTCAACGTGTCGCGCACGGGTCTTGCCGTAGGCTCGAAGGTCGCGGTCGGCATCCGGCCGGAGGCGGTGCGCATGGTGGCGCCGGGGGCGCCCGGAGCGCTCGAGGCGAGCGTCGACCTGATCGAGGAATTGGGCGCGGGCCGCGTCATCTATGTCGATCTCGACGGCGCGCCGTTCTCCATCGTGACGTCCGAGACCGTCCACCCCGAACCGGGCAGCACGGTCGGCCTGCAGTTCGCCGAAGCGGACCTGCACTTCTTCTCCTCGGAGACCGGCGCTCGGCTCGACGTGTTCAAGGCCTCGGTGCCGGAACCGGCGCTGTAGGCGATCCTTCCCGCGATTTCGAAAGCACTGATTGAGGGTTCACGCATGAAAATAATCCAGATCACCGACGTCCATCTCGGCCGTCGGCGCGAGATGCGCTATGGCGCAAACCTGAATGAGCGTCTCGATCGATGCATCGATCATAGCAATCAACGGCACAGCGATGCGACGCTCTGCATCTTCACGGGCGACCTGACCGATGACGGAGAGGCCGAGAGCTATGCCGACCTGAAGGCGGCGCTGAGCCGGCTCACCGTGCCTTACCGTCTATTGCCCGGAAATCACGACCGGCGCGCCAACCTCATCGCCGCCTTCCCGGAAAACGGAACCGACGGCAACGGCTTCGTGCAGTCGGTTTTCGATACGCCGGAAGGGCGGCTTATTTTCCTCGACAGCCTGGCGGAAGGCCGCGTGACGGGCGAGTTGTGCGACAGCCGGCTTGGCTGGCTCGACGCACGGCTTGGTGAGGCGGCAGGCAAGGCGGCCTATATTTTTCTGCATCATCCGCCGGTCGAGCTCGGGCTCACGCTGCTCGACCCGCTCGGCCTCGAACAGCCGCAGCGGCTCATCGATGTGCTGACCCGCCATGGCAATGTCCGGTACATCTTCTTCGGCCATGTCCACCGCGACATAGCCGGCACCGTCGCCGGCATTCCCTTCTCGGTGCAGCGCGGCCTGCATGCCCGCTTCATGCTCGATCTCGTCGGCGACGAATTTGTCGAGCAGGCGCCGCCCGCCTATTCGATCATCCTGATCGACGGCGCCCGCGTCGTCATCCACAGCCACGATTTCCTGGAGCAATGGCCGCTCTGGTCGCCGGCGACCGGGCAGCGCGTGCGGTAGATCACTCGAGCAGCAACGTGGGCGTTCCCAACCCTTCAACGAGCTTTACCGCTTTCCTGTCGAAGGTCACGAAGGTTTGGCCACCGAGCCACTGACCGTCGAATGCGATCACGCCATCCGCGAAATCGCCACCGGCGTCGAGCACAGCAAGGCCCGCTGCGCTTCGTCATCCCGCGACAAGGCGTAACAGCACGTTGGTGTCGAGGCCGATCTTCACGTGCGCCCGATACCGCGCATCCCGCCCGAAGCGCCGGCTTCTGCGATCGCATCGTTGATCTTTTCGATCGACAGCCGTGCGCCGTTCGTCCTGTCCTTGAGCATCCCGCTCAGCTCTTGCCAGGAGCCCTTGCCCTGTTCGGCCTTCAGCTCCGCCCGCCCGCCCGGCAGAAGGTCGAGCCTGATCTTGCCGCCGGGCCGGATGCCGAGGTGCTTGAGCACGTCCTTTCGGAATGTGACCTGGCCCCGCGCCGTGACCGTCAATGTCGTCATGAATGCCTCCGAGCACCAGAATAATGCAAAACTGCATTATTTTCACGAGGAACTAGGCGAATACATGCGCCTTGCCGGCGACGGTGAGGCGGACGATCTCGCCGATCGCCGGCGCGTCCATGCCTGTCCGGCGCAGGATGAGCGGCGTGTTGCCGATCGCGGCCGCATCGGGCGGATCCGGGCTGTTGAGCAGCCGCACCGCGACGGTGCAGATCGAGCCCGCGAATTCGCAGTCAGTCACTTCGCCGAACAGCATGTCCGGCGTGCCCGACATGCCTTCGCGCGAGGTGAGCTTGAGCAGGATTTGCTCGGGCCGCAGCATGATGCGCGCGACATCGCGCCGTTCCTTCGTGTCGACCGGGATGCGGCCGAGCCGCGACACGGCAAAGCCATCGGCGATCCTGGCGGGCAGGATGATGGCGTCACCGAGGAACTCGGCGACCATCCTGTCCCTGGGTTGGAAATAGAGCTCGCGCGGCGTGCCGACCTGCGAGAACAGGCCGTCCCGCATCACCGCCACCTGGCTGGCGAAGGACAGCGCCTCGGCCTGGTCGTGCGTGACCAGGATGGTGGTGATGCCCGCCTCTTCCAGGAGCTCGGCCACGGCCTTGCGCATCGAGGCACGAAGCCCGGTGTCGAGGGCCGAGAACGGCTCGTCGAGCAGCATCAGCCTCGGCTTCATCGCCATGGCGCGAGCAAGCGCGACGCGCTGCTGCTGGCCGCCGGACAATTCGTGCGGTCGGCGCTTCAGGATCGCCTTGTCCAATCCGACGATGTAGGCGAGCTCGACAATGCGCTCGTTGCGCCTGTCTTCGCCACGCGCCATGCCGAAACCGATATTGTCGGCGATGCTGAGATGCGGAAACAGGGCGCCATCCTGGGCCACCACGCCGATGCCGCGGCGATGCGCCGGCACGGCGGCGCCGCCATTGGCCAGCACCTTGCCGTCGAGCGCGATGCGGCCGCGGTCCGGCGCCTCGAAACCGGCAATCAGCCTGAGCAAGGTAGTCTTGCCGCAGCCGGACGGTCCGACGATCGCGGTGCGGCTGCCGCTTTCAGCAGTCAAGTCGACGCCGGCGAGGGCCGTCACCGGGCCGTAGCTCTTCGCGACGCCGCTGAGTTCGAGAAAGCTCATCGTCCGGCCATCCGCTTCGACTGGATGTAGAGCCACCAGGTCATCGGCAGCGACATCGCCACCATGATCAGCGCGTAAGGGGCGGCGGAGGCGTAGTCGATCTCGCCGCTATAGGACCAGAAGGCCATCGCCAACGTGCGAGTGCCGTTGGGCGCCAGCATCTGGGTGGCGGTGAGCTCGTTGGTGATGCCGAGCGCCACCATGGCCATGCCGGCTGCCGCGCCCGGCGCCGACAGACGGATGGTCGTCGACCACAGCGCCTTGACCGGCGACCGGCCGAGGCTGGAGGCGGCGCGCTCCAGCTCCACCGGCGCCTGCGCGATCGAGGCGCGCAGGCTGACCAGCGCGCGCGGCAGGAACATCAGCGCGTAGCCGAACAGGATGGTGAACAGCGTTTGATAGAGCGGCAGCGCGATGCGCACGGTGATCGTCACCAGCGCCAGCGCGGTGACCACGCCCGGCAAGGCGCCGACGATGTAATTGCAGCTTTCGAGCAGGCGCTGCAGCGGCCCCGGGGAACGGATCGAGATCCAGGCCATCGGCATGGCGGCAATCGTCGCAAGCACCGCGCCGGCAATGGCGAGGAACAGCGTCTGGCCGAGCGCCAGGCCGATCTCGTCCCAGCGCCAGACTTCCGTGCCCCCGGCGAGCAGCCAGCGGCTGACGGTGACGAAGGGCACGCCGAGCGACAGCAGCGCGATGCCCGCCGGGAAAAGCAGGCAGGGCAGGGTGGCGCGGCCGAGGCGGGCCCTCTGTTGTTTGCGCGCGGCGCCGGAACCGACGCGAGCATAGCGCTCTTCGCCGCGGATCATCACCTCGAGAGCGAGCAGGAAAAGGCAGCACACCACCAGCACGGCGGCCAGCATGTTGGCGGCCGGACCGTTGAAGGTCGACTGGAACTGGTCGACGATCGCGGTGGTGAACGTGTCGAAGCGGATGAAGACATAGAGGCCGTATTCGGCCAAGAGATGCAGGCCGACCAGCAGCGAGCCGCCGCAGATGGCGAGCCTGAGCTGCGGCAGCACGACGCGCGCGAAAACCCGCCACGGGCCAAGGCCTAGCGCTGCGGCCGCATCTTCCAGCGCCGGGTCGAGCCGGCGCAGCGCGGCCGCGATCGGCAGATAAAGAAACGGGAAATAAGCGATGACGGAGACCAGCACGCCGGCCCAGAGCCCGTGCAGGCCCGGAATGAAGCTGATCCAGGCATAGGAGTGCACGAAAGCCGGGATGGCGAGCGGCGCGACCGAAAGCCAGGACCACCAACGGTTGCCCGGCAGGTCGCTGCGCTCCGTCAGCCAGGCCAGCGCCACCGAGAGCACGATGGCGATCGGCACGGCGACAGCGACGAGGAGCGCGGTGTTGACCAGCAAATCACCGACGCGCGGGCGGAAGATCAGCGCCACCACCGTGTCCCAGCCCGTCTGGATCGCGACCCAGACGATGAAGGCGAGCGGCAGCAGCGCGAGAAGCGAGATGAGAGCCGCGGCGAGCGTGATCCACGACGTGGACCGCCGCTTCTTCATCCCGGACGCCGGCAGTCTTGCCGGGGTCGTGTCGATCGCCGACTGCATCAGGCGCGCCACCATGTCGCCGACGCCGCATGGCGGAAGCGATCTGACAGGCCGCGTAAGCGGCTCGAAGCGCAGCCGATCGTCATTCGACGAAGCGATCTCCAAATAAAAACGCTCCCGCGGAAGGCGAATTGCCGCGGGAGCACGGTCGTTCGCCCTTTTAGGACGAACGCGAACTAAAGCAAGCCGGCTTGCGTCATCAGGTCGATGACCTTCTTGGAATTCAGCTTTGCCGGATCGACTTTCGGCGCCTGCAGATCGGCCAGCGGCACCAGCTTCGGGTTGGACTGGGCATCCTTGCCGACCGCATATTCATAGGACGTACCGTTCTTCAGCACGTCCTGGCCGCCCTTGCCGGTCACCCACTTCAAGAACGCTTGGGCTTCCTTCGGATGCTTGCTGGAAGCCAGCACGCCGCCGCCGGAGATCGAGACGAAGGCCCCCGGGTCCTGGTTCTTGAAATAGTGCAGGCCGACATTCTTGCTGTTCTCGCCGGTCTTGGCCTGATCGCCGATGTAGTAATAGTGGTAGATCACGCCGCCATCGATCTCGCCGGCATTGACCGCCTTCATCACCGTCGAGTTGCCCTTGTAGGCGGTGAAGTTCTCCTTCATCGCCTTCAGCCAATCGGCGGTGGCGGCTTCGCCCTTGAGCTCGAGCAGCGCGCTGACGATAGCCTGGAAGTCGGCGCCGGACGGCGAGGCGGCCCAGCGGCCCTTCCAGCTTGGATCGGCGAGGTCGAGCAGCGACTTGGGCAGCTGGTCTTCCTTGAGCTTGTCTTTGTTGTAGGCGAAGACGGTGCTGCGGGCGGCGACGCCGACCCACTTGCCGCTCGAAGGCTGGTATTCCTGCGGAACCTGGGCCAGCGTATCGGCGTCGACCGGCGCGAACAGGCCGGCAGCCTCGACCAGGGCCATGGCCGGCGAGTTCTCGGTCAGGAAGACGTCGGCCGGCGAGGCCGCTCCCTCGGCGACGATCTGGTTGGAGAAGTCGCTATCGCCGCCATTGCGCAGCGTGACCTTGATGCCGGTTTCCTTGGTGAAACCTTTCGCCCATTCCTTGGCAAGGCTCTCATGCTGAGCATTGTAGACGATGATGCCTTGATCCTCGGCCATGGCCGGGCCGGCGATCAGGCCGAGCGCCAGCACGGCGCCGGCAAGCGTGGAAAGGGCAATCTTCATGGGCATCGTCCTCAAAACTGGAGACAGGGGGTCAATCGGATCGCACCTATCGATACCTGATTGAGAAAGTCAACATTGCGGCGCCGCTTCAATTGGTCGCTCGCGGCTTCTGGTGGAAGCGCCGGGTGTCGGATTCGGGCAGATAGTCATGGATCTGGTCGAGCCAGCATCGGCGCGCTTTTCAAGCCGAACAGGAGAACCGATGGTCGTCTGACGCAGGCCTCAAGGTCCAGTCGCCAGCCCTTGGCGACCGTGAACACGGCTTCAAGCAGGACAGCCAATTCCAGCCTCGCGACATGTTGCCCCAAGCAAATATGCAGGCCCGTGCCGAATGTGAGAGTAGACGGTACTCGCGACCTTAGATCCAAGCTGTCGCCGGCTAGAAAGACTGCTTCATCCCGGTTGGCGCTGGCCAATACGGGTACGACAGCTTGCCCGGCCTCGATGAATTGGCCAGCAAATTGCAGTCCCTCGGCAGCTATGCGTGCTCCTGCGTAGTGCACGGGAGCGCAGTACCGCAACAGTTCTTCGGCAGCGGTTTGCCAAGACACTGTCTGGCTCTCCAACAGCTCCAGCTGCTCCGGGAATGCGGACAGCGCGAGGAGGGCATTTCCAAACGTGTCCACCACTGTTGCTTGACCGGCGAAAAGCAGGAACACCACATTGGCTACGACATCATCCCTCTCCCATTTGCCCAACTCTGCCTCTGAAAGCATGCGAGCAACCAGGCCGCCGGAGCGAATCCTGCCGGTCTGAAGGATGTGATTTACCCATTCCGACAACTCGCGGCAGGCCTGATTCGCATCCTCGCTGACCTGGGCCGTTCTGACGTCCAGCGCATCGGCCATGCGTTGCGCGAGGTCAGCGACGCGTGAGGGGTCCTCGATGTCGATCCCAAGTATATTGGCGAGCACGCCCACCGAAAACGGTATGGCGAGCTCCCGGATTGCGTCAAACCGTCGGCCGGTTACGGCGGCGCGGGCGAGCGCCAATGCATCTCGCCGGAGATCTGCGATCATGCCATGGCTGGCAGAACCGGTCATCTGGCCCGACAACGGCCGGCGCAGCTGCAGGTGACGGGGTGGATCCGACAGCAGCATCGATCGGGTTAGAAGGCCGAGCGCGTCGCTCGATGTGATCTTCTGCCGGACCTCCTGGTATGCGCCAGGCGGGGCCTGCAGGAGCAGAGGATGTTTCAGGGCCTCGGAAACGAGTTTGTGACTGAACACATACAAAGCCCCGTTCAACTCGGGGTATGGCGGCCTCCCCCAAGCGCTGCCGCCCGCCTTGCGTCGGCTGGCGAACGCCGGAAATGGATCGCTGCCGAGTGCTAACGGATCGAACAAGTCTCGATGCTCAGTCATTTACAGAGATCAACTGCAAAAATAACTCGATACCCGCCAGAGCTAAGGTCTTCGGGAAGAAAGGCCGGCGCAAGATGAAGAAACTCGCATTTCAAAAGCCGATGATAGAAGTTGAGCAAAGGATCCTGGGTCAAATCGCTGACAGACGGCATGCTTCCGGTGCGGTGCCATTCGTCAATCGTTCTTCGGAAGCCGGCATTTATCGCTACCTTGTCCGGAGAATCTTGTTGAGCTCCGCCATAAGAAGGACAGCGGCCGTCGCCGACTATCCAGCGCGTCCCTGCCTCGCGACCATAATCAACAAGACGTGCCAATAGCCGTCGCGAGAGAGGTGTTCCCCGAAACTCTGGGCGTACGCCCAGATTGTAGACATAGAGAGATTTTGGAGGAGCGGAGCGCGCAAGGGAAGAATAAGCGGTAAAGGTTGCCGGGAAGGTCGCCCTGTCGCGCGGGTCCTGAATGGTCTCCACAAAGCAGACGGCTCCGGCGATGACCGTGTCTCGAACGGCTGCGATCATGGTGTGACCAAGCGACAGACGCTGGCGGATTGTCGTCTCGTCTGCGCCCAAAGAACCCCATGATGCTGCTTCCATTGCCGCCATACGCGGAATGTCGCTCTCTTCAATCCTATGAAACGTGATTTTTGTCATTTTCGAAAAGTAGGTTGTCTGAGCACAATCTTATAAGAGGAAGACCTTGATTTTGTCACCCGCCCAGGCAGTTTGGGGGAGGGTGGGTGAAATCATGATTTTTTATGTTTGTCAGCGATCGCATTCGTATACGCAGGCCTGTCTGCTTCTTTATTATCGGACAGACCTTCAGCGCATTTTTCGTCTGGTCGGGTATGACGAAATCGATCTGCTCCTGAGGGTCGAGCGGGGAACCATCATCTGGTCGGACATGGATCGGCTAAATTCGACCGAAGTCGCCAAAGCGGGCCGAATTCGGGACCAGATTGAGCGGAATTGCCCTGAGTTGGCTCAACTCAACCATCCTTGCGACAGCCTCCGGCGATACGATCTCTTGCGCATGCTGTTCCATGAGGGGATCAATGATTTCCGCGTGTTCAGACCCCATTCGTTACCGGACTCGTTGCGGTATCCGGTGTTCCTGCGCGACGAGGTCGGCGCTGCTTACAAGCCCCCGCGCCTCCTGCGATCTCTGACGGAGGTCGAATCAAGCTTCGTCGAGCTGCAGACCCTGACTTGGGCTAGCCCCATGCTCGTCGAGTTTGGGTCCAAGCCCGAGGCAGACGGATACTACCGAAAATATTCAGCCTATCGGGTCGGCGACAAGAGTTACGCCCAGCACTGTTTCGCGAGCACCGACTGGTTCATAAAGGACCCAGGACGTGGTTTGTCGGGCCGGCATTTGGATGAGCATCATCTGTACGTCCGCACGCACCCGCATGCGGTCGAACTTCAGAAGGTCTTTGAGATGGCCCGAATTTCTTACGGTCGCATTGACTACGCCTTCGTGGAAGGCCGCATCCAAGTGTTCGAGATTAACACCAACCCTACGATACTGAGCTATCCGCCCACGCCCTTCGATACCTATGATTCTTCGCCTTACGCCAACATGCATGCTGACGCCCTGCTTGCGCTCCCGGCAGCTCGCGATGCGGCTTCTGTCCCTCAGATCGACAAGAGCCACTTAGAGATGTTGGCGGAGCTAAGACGGAGGTACCGAAAGAGGCGCCGAAAATTGACCGCACGCAAAGGGTTAAAGTTCCTGAAAAACTCCCTGTCGATCGGCAAGGCGTGATCCGACCTTGCGGTAAAGCATGATCCGCAAACTTTCGTGATTTTGCGATGGTTTGGCTTGGACATTATTTCGCCGACCACGTAACAAACCAGGGCCGAAGCACGAAAATCGGGGGAGTGGACTCTGTGACCGGCAAGGACGAGGCCGAGCTCTCAGGGCTGTTCAGGGCTGCAATCGCGGGCGATGAAAGGGCATATGCCGACTTTCTGCACCGGATTGCCGCTCTCATTCGCGGCTTTGTCCGGCGCAAGATCGTACAGGGCGGGGTCGACCCAGAGGATGTCGTGCAAGAAACCTTGCTGGCCATTCACGTCAAACGCCACACCTGGCGCGAGGATGCGCCGGTGCTGCCCTGGGTCTATGCGATTGCCCGCTTCAAGCTCATCGACGCGTTCCGCCGGCGCGGACGGCGCATCGAGGTCGAGATCGACGAGATCGCCGAAACCTTCGCCGAGCCGGAGGCGGAAACGGTGAGCGACCGCGACATCAACCGGGCGCTCGACGGCCTGCCGCCGGCGCAGCGCTCGGTGGTGTCCTCGATCTCGGTCGACGGTCATTCGATCGGCGAGACGGCGGTGAAGCTCGGCATCAGCGAGACGGCGGTGCGCGTATCGCTGCATCGCGGCCTCACCGCGATCGCCAAACGGTTTGGACGACAGTGATATGAGGACAGAGGATCTCATCAAAGCGCTCGACGCCGACGCCCGGGACAAGGCGATGCCGCTCGGCAAGGCCTGGTGGCTGGCGGTAGGCGTGGCCGTGGTGATCGCTGGGGCAGTCTTCTTTGCGACCATCGGGCCGCGGCCCGACATCATGCCCGCCATGCACACGATGCGCTTCACGTCGAAATTCGTGTTCACGCTGGTTCTCGCGGCCAGGGCCTTCGCGCTGATCCGCGCGTTGTCGGTGCCGGGCGCTTCGACCAGGCGGAGGATGGCCTGGATGCTCGCCGCGCCGCTTCTGGTCGCGCTGGCGGTGGTTCTGGAGCTCTTCGTCGTGCCTGAGGCCGATTGGGGCAAGCGGCTTATCGGCTCGAACATGATGATCTGCATGAGTTTCATCCCGCTGATCGGCATCGGTCCGCTGGCGGTCTTCCTCGGCATGCTGCGCTACGGCGCGCCGACGCGGCCGGTGTTGGCGGGCGCGGTGGCCGGCCTGCTCGCGGGTGGGCTCGCGGCAACCTTCTATGCCGCGCATTGCTTCGACGATTCGCCGCTTTTCGTCGCCACCTGGTATACGATCGCCATCGCCTTCCTGACGCTGCTCGGCGCCATCGGCGGGCGGCTGTTCGTGCGCTGGTAGGCACCGCACCGATCTTCGGTACTGTTTTGGAAACAGTACCTTAATCATGCCGGCAATTGTTTGCCGGTTAGCGGAGCGGTCGCCGCCGCTCGCTGCGGCGACGTCGGCGAGATCATCGCCCGGGCCGACGCCGCCTGCTATGCCGTCAAGACGGCCGCGGCTGCGTTTCCGCCGCGCCCGACGACGCTTCGCCTGATGACGATGTTGCGAAAGACGGCGTCACGCCTTTGCCGCTGCGAGGACGTTCAATCGGAAAAGATCAGCGCGTCGGCACCGGATGGTCGCCGCGATAGTCGTAGAAGCCGCGGCTGGTCTTGCGGCCGAGCCAGCCGGCTTCGACATATTTCACCAGCAGCGGGCAGGGGCGGTATTTCGAATCCGACAGGCCCTCATGCAGAACCTGCATGATCGACAGGCAGGTGTCGAGGCCGATGAAATCGGCGAGCTGCAGCGGCCCCATCGGGTGGTTGGCCCCCAACCGCATGGCGGTATCGATGGCATCGACCGTGCCGACGCCTTCGTAGAGCGTGTAGATCGCCTCGTTGATCATCGGCAAAAGGATGCGGTTGACGATGAAGGCCGGGAAATCCTCCGAGACGGTGATCGTCTTGTCGAGGTGCTTCACATAGGTCTTGGCCGCCTCGAAGGTCTGATCCTCCGTGGCGATGCCGCGCACCAGCTCGACCAGCTTCATCACCGGCACCGGGTTCATGAAGTGGATGCCAATGAAGCGCTCGGGGCGGTCGGTCTGGGCGGCAAGCCGGGTAATCGAGATCGACGAGGTGTTGGTGGCGAGAATCGCTTCCGGATTGAGCTGCGGACAGAGCTGCGCGTAGATTTTGCGCTTAACCGTCTCGTCCTCGGTCGCCGCTTCGATCACAAGGTCGGCGGCGGCGAGGTCGGCCATGTCCGGGGCGGCCGAGATGCGCGCCATCGCTTCATTGCGCGCCTTTTCATCGAGCTTGCCGGAGCCGACCTGGCGGGCCATGTTGCCACTGATGGTGGCGATGCCCTTCTCGATCCGGTCGGCCGATATGTCGTGGATCAGGACCTTGTAGCCACCCAGCGCCGAAACATGGGCGATACCGCCACCCATCTGGCCCGCGCCGACAATGCCGATCGTCTCGATCTTGCTCATGACCCCAATCCCGTCCGGAGCAATTCCGCTTGAACGCTCCTGCTTGTTTGTTCCTAGCAATTCCGATGCAAACCGCCGGAATGGCTCAGACCTTGGCGGCCTGCTTTTTGTGCAGTGCAAACTAAAAGGGCGGGGCGACTTCGTCTACCCCACCCTTCGGATTTTAATATGCCAGAACTGACCGCGTCAAAGCGCCTTTTGCAGCTCCGGCAGGATGACGAAGAGATCGCCGACCAGTCCGTAGTCGGCAACCTGAAAGATCGGCGCTTCCTCGTCCTTGTTGATGGCGACGATGACCTTCGAATCCTTCATACCGGCGAGGTGCTGGATGGCCCCGGAGATGCCGACGGCAATGTAGAGGTCGGGCGCAACCACCTTGCCGGTCTGGCCGACCTGCCAGTCGTTCGGCGCATAGCCGGCGTCGACCGCGGCGCGCGAGGCGCCGACCGCGGCGCCGAGCTTGTCGGCGACCGGCAGGATGACTTCCTGGAACTTCTCCGAGGAGCCGAGCGCGCGGCCGCCGGAGATGATGATCTTGGCCGAAGTCAGCTCCGGACGGTCGTTCTCGGAAAGCTTGTTCTCGACGAAAGAGGACAGGCCGGGATTGGCTGCGGCGCCGACTGTCTCGACCGAGGCGGAACCACCTTCCGGCGCCGCCGAGAAGGAAGCCGTGCGCACAGTGATGACCTTCTTGGCGTCGGTCGACTGCACGGTCTGGATGGCGTTGCCGGCATAGATCGGCCGCTTGAACGTGTCGGGCGAGACCACCTCGATGATTTCCGATACCTGCGCGACGTCGAGCAGCGCCGCCACGCGCGGGGCGATATTCTTGCCGGCGGAGGTCGCCGGCGCGATGATCGTGTCGTAACCGCCCGCAAGCGACACCACGAGAGCCGCGGTCGGCTCGGCGAGGCGCTCTGCAAGCTCGTCGGCTTCGGCGAGCAGCACTTTGCGAACACCTTTCAGCCTGGCGGCGGCATCGGCCGCGCCCTTGGCGCCATTGCCCGCGACCAGCACGTCGACATCCGAGCCGATCTGGAGCGCGGCCGACAGCGCCTTGGCGGTCTGGTCGGAAAGGCTTGCATTGTCGTGTTCGGCCATAAGCAGAATTGCCATTGTTTTATCCCTGACTTTCGTCTTCAAGGCTCCCTGAAATCCGGTCAGGCCGAGCCGAAAACGGTTGGTTTCGAGAACCGGAGCGGAGCGTACATCCGTACGTGAGCACCGGAAGCGCAGAAGCCAGCCGTTTGCAGGCCGGCCTCATCGGATTTCCTCAGAGCACGCCGGCTTCGTTCTTCAGCTTCTCGACGAGCTCGGCCACCGACGTTACCTTGACACCCGCCTTGCGGCCGCCCGGCTCCTCGGTCTTGATCACCTTGAGGCGCGGCTTGACGTCGGCGCCGAAGTCGGCCGGGCTCTTCTCGTCGAGCGGCTTCTTCTTGGCCTTCATTATGTTGGGCAGCGAGGCATAACGCGGCTGGTTGAGGCGAAGGTCGGCGGTTACGATCGCCGGCATCTTCAGCTCGACGGTCTGCAGGCCGCCATCGACTTCGCGCGTCACCTTGGCCTTGTCACCGGCCAGCTCCACCTTGGAGGCGAAGGTGCCTTGCGACCAGCCGAGGAGTGCGGCCAGCATCTGGCCGGTCTGGTTGGAATCGTCGTCGATCGCCTGCTTGCCGAGGATGACGAGGCCGGGCTTCTCGGCCTCGACCACGCCCTTCAGCACCTTGGCGACGCCGAGCGGCTCGGTCTGCTCGTCGGTCTTGACCAGGATGGCACGGTCGGCGCCCATGGCGAGCGCGGTGCGCAGCGTCTCCTGCGCCTGCTGCGGACCGATCGAGACGACGATGATCTCTTCCGCCTTGCCGGCTTCCTTGATGCGGATCGCTTCCTCGACGGCAATCTCGTCGAACGGGTTCATCGCCATCTTGACGTTGGCAAGCTCCACGCCCAGTCCGTCGGCTTTCACCCGGACCTTGACGTTGGCGTCCACAACCCGCTTCACGGGCACAAGGATCTTCATTTTCCTGTCACCTCTCCTGAGATAGTCGGGGCGCTATAGCAGCGTGCGCCCTGTCAGAGTTGTCGAAAGCCGACATTATGGGCGGAATATCCGCCCAGCGGTGCCGTTTCCGTAGTGGCGGCAAACCGGCGCGTCAATATCCCACGACGCACCCAAATCGGTTCAGTCCCGGCGCGTCGCTGCTCCACGGCCCCATTGCGACGCCGGCTGCGCCGGATCGCCCGCCGCCGGCTCGACGGGGACAGGCGGCTGCTGGATGTTCGGCGTGGGGTCCGGCTCGCCGTCGGCGCCGGCCAGCAGCGGCACGCCGCGGCTGCGCAGCACCAGCACCAGGATCGATCCGGCGATGATGCCGCCGATATGGCAAGCCCAGGAGATCTGGTCCTCGTCGCCGCCCACAGCGGCTCGCGCAAACATCACGACCTGGAACAGGATCCACAGGATCAGCGGAATGAAGGCCGGGATGCGCAACGGAATGCGGGCAAAGGCCAGCACCCAGACTTTCACCCGGGGATAGAGGATCAGATAGGCGGCGACGACGCCGGCGATGGCCCCCGAGGCACCGATCAGCGGCACTTGCGAGTCCCAGGCCACCAACCCCTGGAAGAAGGCGCCGGCGACGGCGCAGGCCAGATAGAAGATCAGATAGCGGAGGTGGCCGAGCGCATCCTCGACATTGTCGCCGAACACCCAGAGAAACAGCATGTTGCCGCCGAGATGGAAGATGTCGGCATGCAGGAACGAATAAGTGAGGTAGCTGAGGCTCTCGGGGATGACGACGAATTCGGGCGACAGCTCGACCTTGTCGTGAACCACCGATGGGATGAAGCCGAGACCGAGAACGGCGGCATTGGTGAAGTTCTCACCGCCAAGCGTGGTCGCCAGATAGACCAGCGCATTCGCCACGATCAGGCCGATGGTGACATATTGCAGGCGGATGTGGCGCAGCCTGTTGGTGTCGTAAAGCGGGATGAACATCGGGCCTCCCCCGCCTCCGGATTCAGCGGTTCTTGCCGGGAACCCATAGCACGTCGGCCCTTCCATTGTCATTGACCGCACGGGCGGCGACGAACAGGAAATCCGACACGCGGTTGATGTATTTGAGCGCCTCGCGGTTGACATGCTCGGCCGGATCCTGCGCCAGCGCCACCATCAGGCGCTCGGCGCGGCGCGCCACGGTGCGGGCAAGATGGAGCGCGGCCGCGGCCGGCGTGCCGCCGTTCAGCACGAAGGATTTCAGCGGCTGCAGTTCCTTGTTGAGCGCGTCGATGTCCTGTTCGACGCGATCGGTCTGGACGGCGACGATGCGCAGCGGCTCGAAGTCCAGGGGCTTGCCGTCGTCCGGCACGGCAAGGTCGGCTCCCAGATCGAACAGATCGTTCTGGATACGCGACAGCATGGCGTCGATCGCGGGATGTTCGGTGGCGGTGTGGATGCGGGCCATGCCGATGCAGGCATTGGCCTCGTCGACGGTGCCGTAGGCGTCGACGCGCAGGTCTGATTTCAGCCGCCGCTCGCCGGTGCCGAGCCCTGTCGTGCCGTCGTCGCCGGTGCGGGTGTAGATCTTGTTGAGCTTGACCACGCCATCCTCCTTAAGCGACTTTCCTGATACGATTGCGGCCGGAAAACCGTCTGCATCTTCTCCTGGAATCGCTGAGCCCGCACTATTTGCGCGTGAAATAGACCACCAGCAACAGCAACGCCAAGGCCACGGCCTGCAGCATGATGCGCGCCTGCATCAGCTTGTTCGAGGTGATGCCCGAGCCGCCGCGCATCATGTTGATCAGGCCGCGGACCAGCACGATCACCACGGCGGCCATCGCGACGATGGCAAGGATCTTGAAGACGATGAGCATCTGGCTGGCTCCGGTTCGGGTTCGGTCAGGCGCGCCTGGCGAGCACGCGATAGAGCAGGGACGCCGGCAGGATGCGCTTCAGCGCCACGCCGATCCTGGCCGGCAGCGTTACCACATAATGCGGGCGCGGGCGCTGTGACAGAAGCGCGTGGCGCAGTGCTGCGTGCACGATCTCCGGCCCGGGCTTCAGCTTCGACACGCTGCCGCCGGCCTGAAGCCTGGCGAGCTGCGCCTGATAGTCGGCGCGGTGGACGGAATTCTCGACATCGATGTTTTTCAAGAACCAGGCGAGGCCGTTGCTGGCGATCTTCGACGTCACCGGTCCCGGCTCGATGAGCGAGAGGTGGATGCCGCTGCCTTCGAGCTCCTGGCGCATGCACAGCATCAGCCCTTCGATCGCGTGCTTGGAGGCCGAATAGGCGCCTCTGAAGCGGACCGGCGCCAGCCCGAGGATCGAGGAGCAGTGGACGAGGCGGCCGTGCCCCTGGCGGCGCATGACCGGCACGATGCGCCGGGTCAGGTCGTGCCAGCCGAAGAAGTTGGCCTCGAACTGCTCGCGAAGTGCCGCGACCGGCAGGTCCTCGACGGCGCCGGGCTGGGCGTAGGCGCCGTTGTTGAACAGCGCGTCGAGCCGGCCGCCGGTGCGCTCCAGCACTTCCTCGACCAATGCCGCGATGGATTGGGGCTCACGATAGTCGAGATAGAAGGCCTCGATGCCGTCGGCCTCGAGCGCGGCGATATCGCCCGGCTTGCGCGCCGTGGCGAAGACCCGCCAGCCTTCCGCCTTCAGCGCCCGCGCGCAATAGGCGCCGATGCCGGAGGAGGCCCCGGTGACGATGACGGTGCGCAACTCTTCGGCGGCGGGGCGCGTTGTGGGACCTGGGGTTGCCATTTGCCGCAATCACTTCCCATATTCGCGGCGTTGACACAATCGAGCGGAGCGCGGGCCCTTGTTGCGGAATATCGTCGCCCTCAAGCGCGTGCTCTACGATGCGATAGGCCATTTCACCACCGATGACGGCTGGGCGATGGCCAGCCATCTGGCGATCACCTCGCTGATGGCGCTGTTTCCGTTCCTGATCTTCGCCACTACGCTTGCCAGCTTCCTGGGCGCGCGCGCCTTCGCCGACACGGCCGTGCACCTGGTCTTCGACACATGGCCGGAGCAGATCGCCAAGCCGATCGCGCATGAGGTGCAGAACGTGCTCACGGTCCGGCGCACCGACCTGCTGACCTATGGCGTGCTGCTTGCGGCCTATTTTGCTTCGAATGGCATCGAGGCGCTGCGCACCTCGCTCAACCGCGCCTACCGGGTCACCGAGACACGCGGCATCATCCACCGCCGCGTGCAAAGCATCATCTTCGTCCTGATCGCCACCGCCTGCTTTCTCGCCATCAGCGTGCTTCTCGTGTTCGCGCCGCTGCTCGCGCGGCTGGCGGAAGCGCATCTGGAATGGATCAAGCCCTATATGGGCACGATCACCATCTGGCGTTACGTGATCGCCTCGACGGTGATCGTCATCGGACTGTTTTCGGTGCATATCTGGCTGCCGGCCGGCAAGCGCCGCTTCGTCTCGATCATACCGGGCATCGTCTTCACGCTGATTGCCTGGCTGGTCGGGTCGACGATCTTCGCCACCTATCTCGACCATTTCTCGTCCTATGTGACGACCTATGCCGGACTCGCATCGATCATGATCGCGGTCGTCTTCCTCTACATCATATCGGCGATCTTCATCCTTGGCGGCGAGCTCAACGCCGCGATCAGCCGGTATCTGGAGGCGCGGGCGAGGGTCGGGTGAGTTGGCGCCGGGCAGAGGAACTGAAGAACTGAAGAATTGAAGAACTGAAGAAATGAAGAATTGAAGAAAAACACAGCGCAAGTTATTGCCGCCTTCCTCAGTTCCTCAGTTCCTCAGTTCCTCAGTTCCTCAGTTCCTCAGTTCCTCAGTTCCTCAGTTCCTCAGTTCCTCAGTTCCTCAATTCCTCTTCCCTTCCCCTGCCCCGCCGTCGCCAGCGCGACGCCAAGGGTCGCGATCGCCATGCCCGCGATCTGCAGCAGGTTGAGCTGCTCGTCGAAAAGCATCCAGGCGATGACGGCGGTCACGGCCGGCACCAGGTAGAACAGGGAGGCGACCTTCGACATCTCGCCGTCCCTGATCATCACCATCAACAGGAATATGGCGCCGACCGACAGCACCAGGGCCAGCCAGGCCATGGCGAAGATCAACTCGCCATTGACGGTGACGGCGCGCGTCTCGAAGGAGAGCGAGCCCAGGATCATCACGGCGGAGCCGCCGACATATTGCCACATCGTCGCCGAGACGAGATCGCCGCCGGAGGCATAGCGCTTCTGCCAGATGGTGCCGGCGCTCATGCCGAGCACCGAGACGAGCGAGGCGATCAGTGTTGCCGCGGTCACCCCGCCGCCGACCGCTCCGAGCTTCGGCCACAGCACGATGACGACGCCGAGCAGGCCGACGGCGAGGCCTGCCCAATGGCGCGGCAGGATCGCTTCGCCCAGGAATTTTCCGGCGAGCACGGCGGTGATCAGCGGCTGCAGGCCGACGATCAGCGCCGAAAACCCGGCAGGCATGCCCCGGTGGATCGCCCAGAAAACGGCGCCGAGGTAGATGCCGTGCATGAGGACGCCGGCCGCCGTCGCGTGCAGCGCCTCGTCGCGCGTCGCCTTGCGCGAGCCGATGAGAACGGTGAGGCCGGCAAACAGGATCGCTGCGATCACGAAGCGGATGGCAAGGAAGGTGAAGGGTTCCGCCCAGGGCATGGCGTAGCGCGCGCCGATGAAGCCTGTCGCCCACAGAACGACGAAGGAGGCGGGAATGAACCGCTTGATGCTCTGCATGAGGGGAGGCTGCCGGGGTGAACGGTTGATGACGGCATTTGCTCTAATGCCGATCAATCCCGCAAGCAAAACGAAACGGTTGATTCATAAGCTAAGTCGAATTCAACAAACCGTGCCAACAGGGGCATGGCGCGTCGTCGCGCCACGGTGAGGCATGTTTTTGCATCTGGACACGAGCTCGCTGTTGTTCGGCTTCGCCATCATCGCCGGCTTCGGCTTCTTCTTCGGCACGGCGCTCGACGCGATCATGAAGGAGAGCGGCTTCGGCCCGACCGGCAACACGCTGCTGTTCATCTTCGGCTTTTTTGCCGCGGTGGTGATCGCCCACAAGCATGGCATCAGCCTGAGCGACCTCAAGCTGGCGGTCGCCTGGGGGCTGGGCGGCGCCTTTTCCTTCATCAGCGTGCTGGCGCTGATCAAGGCCGGGATGGCCCGCCTCTAGCCAACGCGCCGATATTCAGGCGAGCCGGCCTGCGAACGGCGGCCTCCTGCGCTTCCGGTGCTCACGTACTATCAAGGCCGGGATGGCCCGCCTCGGGTCATAAGCCGACCAGTCGCCTGATGTCCTGCGGCGACATTCCAGCCTCTCGAAGCGCGGCAAGACCTGTGTCCTTGAAGCTCTTGGACAGTTTCCGGCCATCCGGGCCAAGGATCAGGCGGTGGTGGAAATAGCGCGGCGGCGAGAGGCCGAGCAGATCCTGCAGCAGGCGCTGCACCCCGGTCGCCGCATGGAGGTCCTGGCCGCGCACGACATGGCTGACGCCCTGCAGCGCGTCGTCGAGGACGACGGCGAGATGGTAGCTGGTCGGGACGTCACGGCGAGCGATGATGACATCGCCCCAGGCCTGGGGTCGTGCTTCGACCGCCCGCGTCGCGGACATCGTCTCGTCGTTGAACTCCGTCCATGCCAGGCCGGCCGTGAGGCGCGCCGTCGCCGCCTCGACATCAAGCCGCCATGCGAAGGGCATGTTCTCGGCGATGCGCCGCTTGCGCTCCCTGGCCGGCAGAGCCTTGTCGAGCGGCGGGTAAAGCGGGACGCCGTCCGGATCGCGGGGCCAGTGGCGGCCGCCTCTCTCGGCGATGAAGGCGCGGAGCTCGCCCCGGCTCATGAAAGCCGGATAGACGAGCTCCTCGGCGATCAGCCGGTCGAGCACCGCCCGGTATTCGGCAAAATGTTCCGACTGGCGACGCACCGGCTGTTCCCAGCGCAGTCCCAGCCATTCGAGGTCGCGAAAAATGCCGGCTTCGAATTGCGGCGTGCAGCGGGCGATGTCGATATCCTCGATGCGCAGCAGCAAGCGTCCGCCCGCTTGCGCCGCCATCTGTTGGTTCAGCAGGGCCGAGTAAGCATGGCCGAGATGCAATTCGCCGTTGGGGCTCGGCGCGAGGCGGAATGTCAGGAGCGTCATCTTTCAGGCGGCATTCGGGTTGAAAGGCGCTTTTGCCAATTGGTACTAAGCCATCAATTGCCACTTCGCGGGCGCCCTGGGAACAAGAACGTGCAACGCATCGCCTCGCTCGACGATATTGCGGCAGGGCTCGACGCCCTCTGCCGGATCGATCCGCGGCTGGAGACAGTGCGCGGCAAGGCGGGCGAGGTGCCGCTCCGGCTGTCGGAGCCGGGGTTCAGAAGCCTTGCTTCCATTATCGTTTCGCAGCAAGTTTCCCGCGCCAGCGCTGACGCCATTTTCGGCCGACTGGTCAAGCTGGTCGATCCGCTGACGCCGCAGGCAATCCTCGCCGCCGGCGAGGACGTGTTTCGCGAGGCCGGGCTGTCGCGGCCGAAGCAGCGCGGCCTGCTCGCCGTCGCCGAAGCGGTGGCCGGGGGGCTGGATCTCGATCACCTGTGCGCCCTGGACGCCGGCGAGGCGATCGCCGCGATGACGGCCGTGCCCGGCATCGGCCCATGGACGGCCGAATGCTATCTGCTGTTCGCCGCCGGCCATCCGGATGTATTCCCCGCGCGCGACGTCGCGCTGCAGACGGCGGTCGGTCATGCGCTCGGCATCGACCCGCGTCCGCCGGAAAAAATGCTTATCCGGCTGGCCGAATCATGGAGCCCCTGGCGGGGTGTCGCGTCGCGGCTTTTTTGGGCCTACTACCGTGAACTGAAGGGCAGGGACGCGGCGCCTCCCGTCGAAATGGCCGAAAAAGCATGAAAATCATGCGTTTTTGAGAGTCTCGGCGAGAGACAATCCGCTTCACATCCCTGTCATGTCGGGCTTACAGTATCCGCGCCGTTCGGTTTAGAACGAAGGAGGCGAAGGACGTGACGGTTGCCGTATCTCCGGATGGGCTTCCCGCGCTGGTGCTGAATGCGGACTACCGCCCGCTCAGCTATTACCCCCTGTCGCTCTGGTCGTGGCAGGATGCCATCAAGGCTGTGTTCCTCGACCGGGTCAACATCGTCGCCGAATACGAGCACGCCGTTTCCCTCACCGACCTTCTCGATGAAGCTGCCGAGCGTGGTGAGCCTCAAGGCTTATGTGAAGCCGTCCAGGCACCCCGCCTTCACCCGCTTCAACGTGTTCCTGCGCGACCGCTTCCAGTGCCAGTATTGTGGAACGCCGGAGGACCTGACGTTCGACCATGTCATCCCGCGCCACCGCGGCGGGGCGACGACCTGGGAGAATGTCGTCGCCGCCTGCTCGCCCTGCAATCTTCGTAAAGGCGGGATGATGCCGGCGCAGGCCAAGATGTGGCCGCTGCAGAAACCCTATCAGCCGACGGTGCACGATCTGCACAACAACGGCCGCCTGTTCCCGCCCAACCATCTGCATGAAAGCTGGATGGATTATCTGTACTGGGATGTCGAACTCGAACCCTAGAGTTCGGCAGAAATCCGCGAGCCCGGCCGTCTGCCGCAGCTTTCTGCGCTTCCGGTGCTCACGTACTTAAGTACGCTCCGCTCCGGTTCTCGAAAGCCGCGCCAGCCAATCCGGGCTGGCGAGTTTCTGGACGAACTCTCCGCCGTGCCGTCCGGTAGAAAATTGGCTCAGTCGCGGGACAATGCGCTGCGGAAGGCGACGGCGGCGAGGATGAGGCTGGCGATGGCGTTCCAGCCGGCGAGCGACAGGCCCAGGATGCGAAGCGCGGCCTTGTCGCAGGAGGGCGGCACGAATTTGTCGAGTGCGTCGAGCACGCCCTTGCCGCCGGTGTCGACCGGACCGGCGCCGGCGGTGCAGTCGGCCGGCCCCGGCCACCACGCCCATTCGACGCCGGAATGGTAGACGCCGAGATAGAGGCCGTAGAGCATCAGCAAGCCGCCGATCCCGAGCAGCCCGCGCGTCACCCAGGCCGGCGCGCTGAGCATCGAGGCGATCGCCGCCATCGCCATCAGCGGCACGCCGATATAATAGGGCGTGCGCTGCTCGAGGCAGAGATGGCAGGGGATGTAGCCGCCGATATATTGGAAGGCGAGCGCCGAGCCGACGGTCGCGGCCATGGCGACGGCGAGAAAGAGCGCCGCGCGCGTGCGCTGGCGTCCGGTGTCGGCATTCATGGTCGCGGTCATGATGGGGTCCGTTGTTGCGTCGCTATCCGTGGGCGTATCTGACGAGAATATAGAGCAAAATCAGGGCAGCGGCGCCGGCGCCGACAATCAATCCCAAGCGCTTTTCGATGAACTCCCTGATCTCTTCGCCATAGCGGCGCAGCAGCCAGGCAAGCAGCAGGAAACGCGCGCCGCGCGCCAGGATGGACGAGACGATGAAGACCAAAAGATTGACGTGAAGCGCCCCGGCCAGAATGGTGACCACCTTGATCGGCGGCAGGTGCGCGGCGCCGGATGTGACGAGCAGCACCAGCATCAACCCGGCGCCTGACGACTGCCACCTCTCGAACGTGGCAAGGCCGCCGAAATGCTCCAGGATCGGGCGTGCTATCGTATCGTAGGCATAGTAGCCGATCAGCCAGCCGGCAATGCCGCCCAGCACGGACGCAGCCGTGGCGGTCAGCGCGTAGCGATAGGCGCGTTTGGGGGCCGCCAACGCCATGGGCAGGAACAGCACGTCGGCCGGTATGAAGAACACCGAGCTTTCGACGAAGGCGATGAAGGCCAGCCACCATTCGGCGGATTTGCGCGCCGCCAGCGACAGGGTCCAGTCGTAAAGTCGGCGAAGCATCGGCTCTCCTAATGCAGTTGCCGCAATTCCTGACGGAAAACCGCAGCGCACTTTGCTCTAATCAATGGCACCCGAGACGCCTGGCGGTTGTGGGCAACGGCAGGCAGGAAGACAAGGACCCAAAGCGCCGCATCCAGCTTCCGGATGCGAGGCGCTTGAGGCTTCGCCTGTCTAGAAAGATTTTCCGCGACGCACAATGTCTGCGTCGCCACGAGGCCGAAGGGTGGGGCAATGCCGCCGGTTGCGCAAGCAAATCCGCAACAGGCCAGTTGACGAACACCCATCCGCCCGTATAGTCCGCGCCCATCCAGGCCGCCCGGCCTGAGCCCCTATGGCGGAATTGGTAGACGCGCTCGACTCAAAATCGAGTTCCGCAAGGAGTGCTGGTTCGATCCCGGCTAGGGGCACCATCCTTCGCTCTGCGAGCTTCCGATGGCGGGCCATCCTTTTGCGCGCTTTCGGCGGCAGGCCGTTGTTCCACGAGCTCGCTTGGCAGGTCAGGTGAAGCACGTTACCGCATATTCCCCGTATGCCCCTGCGAGTAGCGCCCAGGCTGCGGCCACACGGTGAGGCCATGCGGCTCGGCGCCGACGCGGATCTTGGTCACCGCGCCGCTCACCGTGTCGATCATATAGACCTCGCTGTCGAAGCGGCCGGAGAGCCAGAGCTGCCTGCCGTCGGCGCTGACATTGCCCATGTCGGGGCTGCCGCCGCCGGGGATAGGCCACTGCGCGACCACTGAGCGGGTGGCGAAGTCGATCACGGTCACGCTGCCCGGGCCCTTGGCCTTGCCCTGTTCCATCTTGTGCGAGCCACGGTTCGAGACGTAGAGGCGCTTGCCGTCGCGGCTGACAACGAAGCCATGCGTCCCGATGCCGGTCGGGATGAAGCCGATTTCCTGAAAACTGTCGCCGTCGACCAGGAACACGCCGTCATTCATCATGTCCGCCACATAGAAGACCTTGCCGTCGGGCGAGAGCCGGATGTCCTGCGGCATGCCCATCCTGGAGAGGTCGAGATGGCCGAGCACCTTCTGGTTCTTCAGGTCGATCTTGGCCAGGCCGCCATCGCCATATTCGCAGGTGAAGATCGCATAGGAGCCGTCGACAGAGAAATCGGCATGGTTGATGCCTGGGCAGGTCGGGGTCGGCAGGCTCGATTTCAACGCCATGGTGTGCGGGTCGCGGAAATCGAGCTGCCTCATCGCCTCGTCGACGACGATTGCGGCGCTGCCATCCGGCATGAAATACAGATTGTAGGGGTCGTCGACCGCAACCTGCTGGCCGGGCTTGGCCGTCATCGGGTCGATCGGCGTCAGGCTGCCGTTCCTGCCGGTGCCGTTGTTGGCGACCCACAGCGTCTTCAAGTCCCAGGACGGCACGACATGCTGCGGCTTGCTGCCGACCGGGAAGCGGCCGACCTCCTTCAAGGTGACGGTGTCGATGACCGAGACGGAGTTGGAGGAGCGGTTCGGCACATAGACGCGCGGCAGTGCGCCGGCCGTGGCGGGGCTCAGATGGCCGGAAGTGGTCTGGCTGTAGATGTTGACCGGCGCGGGCGGCGGGTCTGAGCAATCCTCCGGGCAAGTATCGGCGAGGGCTCGAGCCGGAAACAGGGCGAGCAGGACAAGCGGCGCACAAAAGCGGGCGAGGCGCAGGACGATATCGATCATCTGGAAGTGCTTTGTGGTGAGGGCCGGCCGGGTCCGGGCGCCGCTAGCCATAGCCGGTGTTTTGCCGCCCATCTAGCGTCTTTTCAGCAGGCTCCGCATGCGATTGCGCAGGATGCGCGCCATGTTGCGGGTCTCGCGGTAGAGGTGCAGTTGCGAGGCGGCCTGACGGGCCGTTCGGTCGGCGTCCGGCGTCAGCCCGATCACCAGCGTGCCCATCGGCTTGCGCTCCGCCCATAGGCGGCTCATCACCGGATGGTCCGGAACCGCGCAGGAATCGGTCATGACGATGTTGGGGTCGTCGAGATGCTGCTTGGTCACCTCGATCATTAAAAGCGTGCCCGGTGAATGGGCGGAGAGCGTTTCGTCATAGGCCGTCTTCCACGTATAGGCTACGCCGGCCTCGACGAAGACGATCAGGCAGGCGATGGTGCGGCCGTCGAGCGTCAAGAGGTGGATGCGGCACATGTCCTGCTCGGCCAGCCTGTGCACCGCCTCGCGAGCGAAGGCGGCGCGGTAGCGGTCGATCGCCATTGCGGTGCGTTCGCGGCCTTTCCAGCCGGCCGCTTCCAGTGTCAGGAAGCTTTCGATGGCGTGGCGGATCTCGTCCGGCCCGCGCGCCACGATGTGCTCGAGCCTGCCTTGATCGGCAAGGCGCCGCTTCAGGCGGCGGAATTCTCGATAGTGATGCGCGCGCAGCGACGCCTTGAGGTAGTCCTCGCCGTCTGCGTCGCTCTCGAGCACCGGGCGTTCGACCTTGCCGGTGGTCACCAGGGTCAGGCCGCGGCTGTCGGCAAAGGAGGTGAGCAGGCTCGCGACCGGACCATCGAGGCGCATATCGGGCAGCACGAAGACCCTGGGCAGCTTGAGATGCGGCCTCGACAGCATCGAGAAGAAATCCTCGATGACGCCGATCGGATCGTCGCGGTCGACCAGCGGCGTGCCGAGCGGGCCGAACGGGCTCGACCAGGTGCGCATCACCGGAACGCCGAGCGGGATCGCCGGCCGCTCGACCGAGAACGGCACCAGAAGGCGCAGTCGGTTGCGGTACTCGTCGCCGTCGCGGATGACGGCCAGCCGCACCTCGCGGTCTTCCAGCCGCGGCATCGCCGGCGCCAGGAAGCGCGGGTTGAAGAAGACATTGGGCTCGATCGTGCGGGCGCTGAGATAGTCCAGCTCCTCGACGAGGTCGAAGCCGGCCGAGGCCGGATAGATGGCGAGCTTGCGTTCCGGCCTGTTGCTGGCGAAGAGCTCGATATGGGCCGGGTCGGCCTCGCGCGCCAGCCCGGCAAGGTTGGAGACCATGGCGCCGGCAGGGCCGCCGCTGGTCTCTTCGAGCAATGGGACGGCGGCCATCAGGCAATTTCCTTCTTTGCAGGCACGAAGATCGCCATCACGATGCCGAGCTTGCGCCAGACGGTGAAGGAGAGCGCGCTGGCCTCGAACACCATGGCGAGGCTGGTGGCGATCGCCGCGCCCCAGAGGCCGAAGAGCGGGATGAGGATCACGTTGAGGCCGATGTTGAGCGCAAGCGTCATGGCGTAGACTGCGGCGCAGATGTTCTGGTTCCCGCTCATGGTGAGCAGGCTCTCGCAGGGGCCGACGGCGGCGCGCGCGACGACGCCCAGCACCAGCAGGAAGAGCAGCGGATAGCCGGCGGTGAATTCAGGACCGAACAGCACCAGCATCGGCTCGCCCAGCGCCAGCACCAGCAGCGCCATCAGCAGCGAAGGCCAGAACGTCCAGGAGACGGTCTCGCGGGCGAAGGCGGCGAGCCGGTGCGGCTCGCCATGGGTGAACTGGGCGTAGCGCTGGGCAACGCCGGCCTTGACCGCGAAGTAGACGAAATGCACCAGCGCCAGTGTCTTCACCGTGGCGAAGTAGACGGCGACGTCATTGGGATCGAGATAGGCGCCCACCATCAGCACGTCGGCGTTGGTGAGCAGGAAGAAGAAGCCCTCGACCAGGAAGATCGGCAGCGAGACGAGCATCCAGTGGCCGAAATGCACGGTCCTCGGTCCGGCCGGCACTTTCTTGTCCATGCGCGAGGTGACGGCCATCAGCTGGCCGAGCGTGGTGACATAAGTTGCGGCGATCGAAGCGAAGATCGCGGTCTTGGCGTCGGGCACGTAGTGCAGGCCAAGCATCAGCGCCATGAACAACAGGATCAGCACCGGGCGCACCAGATAAGTGGGCGATAGCGCCAGCAGCGCCCAGGAATTGGCGCGCGCCAGCCCTTGGAGCAGATCGCCGAGCGCGATCATCGGCAGGCAGATGACGCCGAGGATGAAGGGGATGACGTAATAGTTCTCGATCCAATTCGAGGCGAGCCACACGCCAAGCGCGCCGAGGCCCGCAACCAGGGTCGAGGCGGCGAGCACGAAAAGGCGGCTCGCCTGCACGATGCCGCGCAGCTCGGCCAGCATGCCACGCTCGCGATATTCGGGAATGAAGCGGATGACCGAGGTATGGAAGCCGAGGCAGGCGAGATTGCCGACGATGACCATCGTCACCCAGACCAGCACGGAGATGCCGTATTCGAACGATCCCATCCAGCGCGCCATCAGCACCTGGCTGACAAAGGCGATCAAGGCGCTGATGATGCGGATGGAAAAGGCGATCAGCGACATGCGCCCGGCTTCACCGCGCTCGTCGGCGGTGAACAGCACGGCGTCGATGCGGCCAAGCAACGGCCGCATGCGCAGCGCCCAGCGCTGCGGCAGGAACCGCCCGGCAGTCGTCGCCGCGGAAAAGCGCACCCAAAACTCTCCGTTTTCCGCCTCTTTCCAGGGTTTCGATCTATCGGAAACACCTTAAGAAACGGTTGGGTGGAGAGCTTCCCTTCTCCCCGTCGCTATACGGGGAGAAGGTGCCGGCAGGCGGATGAGGGGCGGAGCCGGCTTTCGAAAGTTAGCGTGGGAGCACTCCTTTGCGGAAGGATTCCTTCTCGACAGAAAAGCACCCCTCCTCGCGCGCGAGCGGCGGCCAGTCGCAATCGCAGGCGCCGCCCTCATCCGGCCCTTCGGGCCACCTTCTCCCCGTGAAACGGGGAGAAGGAAGGGCGCTTCTCATCAGCGGTGATGCCACCAATAGTCCCAGTATTCGCTCGGGCGCTCTTCCAGGCCGATATCGCGTCTCAGGTAATCGTCCTGAGGCGGCAGAAGGCGGCGCCGGCTCCGCAAGGGCGAAAGCAGCGCCGACAGGGCCCGTCGCATGTAGCCGCACCATGGCGGGACGATATCCGCCGCGGCGGATACAGCCTCGTCCTCTGGCACGGCGTCAGGTCCGCCGGCGACGGGACTGATCTGCCCGACATGGTCTGTCCGGTCAGCGGTAAAAGTAGGGGTCGAGGACCCGCACCTCCGTGATCTTGTCGACGGGGAGCGAATTCTTCTGCGCCGTGCTGCGGATCGCCTCCGGCGAGGGCGCGTCGTAGATGCAGAAGCTCTTCGACTTGTCGGGCGAGACGAAGGACTGCACCCAGGTGACGCCTTTTTCCGCATTTCGGGCGATGACGCCGCCCATCGCTGTGGCGCCGGCATCGTTCATCGGTACGTTCAGGCCTTCCGGGAATGTGCGTTCAACCAGATAACGTGGCACGATCGTCGTTCCTTTCGTGATTGGATTCCAAGTCTCCACGCAATTCCGGACGGGCGGCTGTAGCGAAGTCGCCGAGCCCAACCGCTGCGCACTTTCCCGGAATTGCCCTGTGCTCGTTCGAGCAAGGCCGATCCCACCATGTCCGCAAACACCGCGCATCGGAGCCATTCCCTATATTGGCCGGGACGATTCCCTATCTTTGGAACGTTTTATGTGGAAGATGGCACCCTAATGTGTGGAAAGTCACATTTCTGTGCCGTTTCCCAAGCTATCGCGGCGGCGGCCCGCCACGATGGAATTCCGATTTCGCGAGAGAGCGATGATGCTTCTGGAACGGCAGCCGCAGCTGCAGCAGATGGACACCTTGCTGGCGGAAGCAACAGCGGGCCGCGGCCGCGTTGTGGTCGTTTCGGGTGAGGCCGGCGCCGGCAAGACGGCGCTGGTCGAAGCGTTCGCGAGCCGGCTGGACGATGGCCTGACCGTGCTTCGCAGCGCCTGCGAGGACCTGTCCATTCCGGATCCGCTGGGGCCGCTTTACGATCTGGCGCGCAACGGGCAGTGGGAGCTGCCGCGGGACGACCGCCAGGTGCAACGGCTGCCGCTGTTTTCGGAGGCGCTCGACGTGTTTGAGGCCAAAAGCCCATGCCTGCTCGTCATCGAAGACCTACATTGGGCCGATGACGCGACGCTCGACTTCGTCCGCTTTCTCGGACGGCGTATCGCGAACAGCCACATATTGCTTCTCATCACGGCCAGAACCGATCGCAGCGAAGGACAAATGCGCGTGCGCCGGGCGCTCGGCGAGATCCCGGCCGGCAATGTCGTGCGCATCGACGTTCCGCTGCTCAGCGAAAGCGCGGTGCTCTCGCTGGCCGAAGCGGCCGAGCGCGACGGCAACGCAATCTACCGGGCGAGCGCCGGCAACGCCTTCTTCGTAACCGAGCTGCTCGCTGCCGAAGGCGATGGCGCGTTGCCGGCAAGCGTGCGCGACGCCGTGCTGGCGCGCGCCGAGAAACTGTCGCCGGGCGCTCGCTCGATGCTCGACGCGGTGTCGGTGTTTCCGCGCCGCGCCGACGCCTGGGCGCTCAGCGGCCTATGCGGAATTGCCGAGGCGGGCCAGCTGGCCGAATGTGTCTCCCATGGACTGCTCGAGGATTTCGGCGACGGCTATGCCTTCAGGCACGAGATCGCCCGCACGGCCATCGAGATGGCGCTGACGCCAAGCAAACGGCGCGAATACAATGAGCGCGCCCTGGCAGCCTTGCGGGACAATCCGCAGGTCGCCACCGCGAGGCTGGTGCATCATGCCGTGGAAGCGCAAAACCTGGACGTGGTGCGCCAACTCGCGCCGGTCGCCGCGCGCGAGGCTTCCCGCGTCGGCGCGCATCGCGATGCGGCGGGCTATTACGAAGTCGCCCTGCGCTATGCGGATGTTCTGCCGATAGACAAGCGGGCGGAGCTTTACGAAGGCCATGCCTTCGAATGCCACCTGATCGGCCGTGTCGACGCGGCGATGGAAGCGCAAGACCGGGCGCGCGTGCTGCGCCAGGCACTGGGCGACCGGCTCAAGGAAGGCGATAGCCTCAGGTGCCTGTCGCGCTTCGCCTATCTGCTCGGCGATCGCGAATCGGCCGACCGTTTCGGCGAGCAGGCCGTGGAACTTCTGGAGACTGCCCCCGGCAGCGCCGAGCTGGCGATGGCCTATTCGAACCTCTCGCAACTGGCGATGCTCGCCGAGCGGCTCGACGACACGCTTTCCCTCGGCGGCAAGGCGGTCGAGTTGGCGGAGCGGCTCAACCGGCCGGATATTCTCTGTCATGCGCTGAACAATGTCGGGGCTGCGGGACATTGGCTGGATTTTGCCAAAGGGCGGCGCGATCTCGCCCGTAGTCTGGGAATCGCATTGTCGGGCAACTTCCAGGAGCATGCGGCGCGCGCCTTCACGAACTGCGCCTGCGTCGAGATGAACAGGCTCAACTTCAAGGAGGCGGCATCGTTCCTGGATCGCGGCATCGGCTATTGCGTCGAGAACGATCTCGCGACATGGCGCGATTATATGCGCGGCGTGCAGGCGCAGCTTTTGCTCCGGCGCGGCCTTTGGAACGATGCCGCGACAGTGGCGCATGAGGTGGTCGACGACGATGCAACGACGCCGCTCGTGCGCTATCCGTCGCTGGTGGCCCTGGCAAGGTTGCGCATCCGCCGCGGCGACCCGTCGGCCGAGCCGATCGTCGACGAGATGAGGCGGTTTCTGGACAAGGGCATGGAGCTGCAGCGCCTCGTGGCCTTTGCCGGGGTGCTGGCCGAATTGGCCTGGCTCCGGCAAGCCGACAGGCAGGAAGCCCTGCGCCTGATTTCGGTTGCCGAAAGCCTCGCGCCAACGCCGGCCGTGTTCGGCGAACTCGCTGTCTGGCGGGAGCTGTTGTCGCCTGGTTCGGATCCCGCCGACACGGACGGCATGGCGGAGCCGCATCGCCTGCAACTGACCGGCGACTGGCGCGCGGCCGCCGCGCTGTGGGCTGAAATGGGCGCGCCTTTCGAACAGGCGATGGCCTTGCTGCGCGGCGACGAAGCGGCGCAGCGCCAGGCGCTCGCCATTTTCGCGGATCTCGGCGCGAGGGCGGTCGCGCAGCATGCGCGCAGCCTTATGCGCGAAAGCGGCGTCAGTCACATCGCGAGAGGACCGCGACAGGCGACGCGTGCCAACCAGGCCGGCCTCACGCAGCGCCAGATGGAAGTCCTGGAACTTCTCGAGCGGGGTTTTTCGAACAAGAAGATCGCCGCGCATCTGACGATTTCGCCCAAGACGGTCGATCACCACGTCTCGGCGGTGCTGGAGAAGCTGGAAGTCATCTCGCGCGGCGAGGCGGCGGCCGCGGCGCGCGCGTCGGGGCTGGTGTGATGGTCAGTGCGTTTCGCGGTTTCACGGAAACGGCGAAACGCACCTAGTTTGCCCGACACAACGATTTTGAAAAGTTGACGTTTGTCTTAGTGCAGGATTTTCCATCCATTTGTGTGAAATCAGCGCAAACACCGGGGATTGGCTGAAGCCGCCCCAACCTCGTCATTCTATGGCGGAGCAAGGAGCGAAGCGACGCAGCGCAGACCATAGAATCCATTCCATGATCTGGAAGCGCCGCCACGGTGCAGAATTCTGCTCCGCTGCACGCCTTGGCGAAGGTAACGGCATGGATTCTAGGGTCTTCGCGACGGAGCTTCGCTCCTGCTCCGCCCTAGAATGACGATCGCGATGAGGGTTTCGGCCAATCCCGCAGGCATGCCGCCTGCCAACGCAAACCTGTGCTCACTGGTTGCCAGGAAAGCCTAACTCGACGTTCTACCGTGATCGCGGGAACGCCGGCGCTGCCCTTCATCCGCCCTTCGGGCACCTTCTCCCCGTTGAACGGGGAGAAGGAAATAAGCGTCAGGCGAAAGCGCCGTGGCAGTGCTTGTACTTCTTGCCGGAGCCGCAGGGGCAGAGCTCGTTGCGGCCGATCTTGCCCCAGCTCGCGGGGTTCTTCGGGTCGCGATTTTCCGGCGCGACGACGGCGTTGGTGTCCTGGCGCATCAGAAGCGCGGTCTCGCCGCCCTGGAAATCGTCCTCGCCAGTGGAGCCGTCGATATGGCTTCCGAACATCTCCGGCGCTTCGGGCGGCGGCGCGTCGGCCGCCTGGCGCACCAGCTCGACGCGCATCAGCTGCGCGGTGACGGCCTGGCGCAGATTGCCGAGCATGGCCTGGAACAGCTCGAAGGCTTCGCCCTTGTATTCCTGCAGCGGGTCGCGCTGGGCGTAGCCGCGGAAGCCGACGACCGAGCGCAGATGGTCGAGGTTGACGATGTGCTCGCGCCACAAATGGTCGAGCGTCTGCAGCACCACCGAACGTTCGACATAGTTCATCACATCCGGGCCGAAGCGGTCGGCGCGCTCCTTGGCGGCGGCGTCGGCCGCGGCCGTGATGCGCTCGCGGATGTCGTCCTCGGCGATGCCCTCTTCCTTGACCCATTCCTCGATCGGCAGGTCGAGATTGAGATACTGCGCCACCTCCTCCTTGAGGCCGGCGACATTCCACTGCTCGGCATAGGCGTTTTCGGGAATGTTCTTGGCGACGATCTCCTCGATGACGCCTTCGCGCATCTCGGCGATCGTCTCGGACAGGCCTTCGCCGTCCATCAGCTCGAGACGCTGCTCGAATACCACCTTGCGCTGGTCGTTCGAGACGTCGTCATATTTCAGGAGGTTCTTGCGGATGTCGAAGTTGCGCGCCTCGACCTTCTTCTGCGCTTTCTCGAGAGCCTTGTTGATCCAGGGGTGGATGATCGCTTCGTCTTCCTTGAGGCCGAGCTTCTGCAGCATGCCGTCCATGCGCTCGGAGCCGAAGATGCGCATCAAATCGTCCTGCAGCGACAGGAAGAATTTCGAGCGGCCCGGATCGCCCTGTCGACCGGAGCGGCCGCGCAGCTGGTTGTCGATGCGGCGCGATTCGTGGCGTTCCGTGGCCAGCACGTAAAGGCCGCCGGCGGCGAGCGCCTTTTCCTTCAGCCGCTCGACATCGTCATTGATCTCTTTTTCCCGGGCCTCGCGCTCGGGTCCGGGCGGCATGTCGCCAAGCTCCTCGGCGATGCGCATCTCGGCATTGCCGCCGAGCTTGATGTCGGTGCCGCGGCCGGCCATGTTGGTGGCGATGGTGATGGCGCCGGGCTTGCCGGCCTGCGCGACGATGGACGCCTCCCGCTCGTGGTGACGTGCGTTCAGCACCTCGAAGTCCTTGATGCCTTCCTTGCGCAGGCGCTCGGCCAGCAGCTCGGATTTCTCGATCGATGTGGTGCCGACCAGGATCGGCTGGCCACGATCGCGGGCGTCGCGGATCTCCTTGACGATCGCCTTGTATTTCTCGTCGACCGTCCGGTAGACCTCGTCATCCTCGTCCTTGCGGGCGACCGGAAGGTTGGTCGGGATCTCGGTGACTTCGAGATTGTAGATGTTGGCGAATTCCTCGGCCTCGGTCAGCGCCGTGCCGGTCATGCCGGCAAGCTTCTTGTAGAGGCGGAAATAGTTCTGGAAGGTGACGGAGGCCAGCGTCTGGTTCTCCGGCTGGATCTGCACATGCTCCTTGGCCTCGAGCGCCTGGTGCAGGCCTTCCGAATAGCGGCGTCCGGGCATCATGCGGCCGGTGAACTCGTCGATGATGACGATCTCGCCGTTGCGCACGATGTAGTCCCTGTCCTTCTGGAACAACAGATGCGCCTTCAGCGCGTTGTTGACGTGATGGACGATGGCGACGTTCTCGACGTCGTAGAGCGACTCGCCCTTCAACAGGCCTGCGTCGCGCAGCATATTTTCCAGCTTCTCGGTGCCGTCCTCGGTGAAGATCGTCGTCTTCTGCTTCTCGTCGACCTCGTAATCGGCCGGGCCGAGCTTCAGCATGAAGGCGTCGATGGTGTTGTACATTTCCGAACGGTCCTCGAGCGGACCGGAAATGATCAGCGGCGTGCGCGCTTCGTCGACCAGGATGGAATCGACCTCGTCGACGATGGCGTAGGAATGTCCGCGCTGCACCATCTGCGAGCGCTCATACTTCATGTTGTCGCGCAGATAGTCGAAGCCGAGCTCGTTGTTGGTGGCATAGGTGACGTCGGAGGCGTAGGCCTCGCGGCGCTCATCGTCGGAAAGGCCGTGGACGATAATGCCGACGGTCAGGCCGAGGAATTTGTAGACGCGGCCCATCCATTCGGCGTCGCGCTTGGCAAGATAGTCGTTGACGGTGACGACATGCACGCCCTTGCCGGCGAGCGCATTGAGGTAGACGGGCAAGGTGGCGACCAAGGTCTTGCCCTCGCCGGTGCGCATCTCGGCGATGCCGCCATTGTGAAGCACCATGCCGCCGATCAGCTGGACGTCGAAAGGCCGCATGCCGAGCACGCGGCGGGCCGCTTCGCGTACCGTGGCGAAGGCCGGAACCAGGAGATCGTCGAGCGAAGCGCCGTTGGCGAGATCCTGGCGGAACTTTTCAGTGCGCCCCGCAAGCTCGGCGTCGGAAAGCGCCCGCATCTCGTTTTCCATGGCGTTGATGGCTTCGACCCTGGGCCGGGTCGCCTTAACGCGGCGATCGTTGGAAGAACCGAAAACCTTACGGGCGAGACCGCCGAGACTGACCATCCAATGGTCCTTTCGATAGCAATTTTAGCCGTTTGCGACAGGCACCGGGCGGGCCCATCAAATCCGCGTGAATGCGGACAAACGCAAAAAGCGCCCGGAAAACGGTTCTGGACGCCAAGTCGTTGGACAGATAAGAGGGGGCTCAATCGATGTCAACGCCGCGTTAGCCCTATGGGTAGCGCCAAATTCCGCCACAATCCGACTGATCAGGAACCCTTTCGCTCACGCGATCCTTATTGGCAATCCCCATTGGAGTTTCTCTCGATGTCCCTGTCGTTCCGCCGCGCCTCGCTCGCCAGCCTCGGTCTGGCCTTCGGGCTCTCGGCTCTTTGCCTGTCGCCGCTGATGGCACAGGAGACCAAGCCCGCGGATGCTGCCGCGCCTGCCGCCGCTCCCGCGAAGCCGGTCGACCCCAATGCCGTGGTCGCCACCATCAATGGCGAGAAACTGACCGAGGCCGACCTGCAGCTCGCCGAAGGCGAACTGTCGCAACAGTTCGCGCAACTGCCGCCCGACCAGCGCCGCGCGGCCGCCCTTTCGGCGGCCATCGAAATCCGCGTCATGGCCAAGAAGGCGGTCGACAGCGGCCTCGACAAGGACGCCGACTTCCAGCGCCGCATGGCTTTCCTGCAGGCCCGCGCCCTGCATGGCGAAGTGGTCGAGAAGGAAGTGGTCAACAAGGTGACGGACGCCGAAGTGCGCGCCCGCTACGACCAGGAGATCGCCAACACGCCGCCGGTCAACGAAGTGCATGCGCGTCACATCCTCGTGAAGACAAAGGAAGAGGCCGAGGCGATCATCAAGCAGCTCGACGGCGGCGCCGACTTCCAGAAGCTCGCCAACGAACACACCAATGACCCCTCGGGCAAAACCAACGGCGGCGATCTCGGCTGGTTCGGACCGGGCCAGATGGTGCCGGAATTCGACAAGGCGGCCTTCGCGCTCGACGTCGGCAAATACACCAAGGAGCCGGTGCAGACGCAGTTCGGCTGGCACGTCATCAAGCTCGAAGACAAGCGCGCCAAGCAGCCGCCGGCCTTCGACGACGTCAAGGACCAGGCCAAGCAGGCGGTGATCCGCGACAAGTATTTCGCCATGGTCAAGGACCTGCGCGCGGCCGCCAAGGTCGAGATCCCGGACCAGAAGCTCAAGAAGGACGTCGATACGCTGGAAGGCGGCAAGTAACCGCATCCGCCGGATGGTTCTGCAAAGGGCGCCTTGTAGGCGCCCTTTCGCTTTCCGGGGCTCAGGCGGTCGTTATCCCCCGCGTGAGGTAGCGCACGGCGGCGCGGATCGCCGCCTCGTTGTCGTCGAGGCGGTCGGTCAGCAGATGCCGCCAGGCGTAGGACGCTATCAGGTCGGCGACGATCCCGGCATCGACATCGGCCGCCACCTCGCCCCGCATCTTGGCGCGCTCGATCATCCGGCCGGTATGGCTGCGGCGTCCCTTCGAATATTCGGCAAGCGCTGCGGCGGCTGCCTCGTCCGACTGCGCCTCGGCGATCAGCGAGCGGAAGATGTTGCCCGACGGGGTGTCGCGCCAATGCGCGAGGAGATTTTCCAGGAAGCCCACCAGATCGTCCTCAATGTTTCCGGTGTCGGGCGTCTCGACGCGCTTCTGCCGCTGGTAGACCTCGATCAGCAGCGCCGCCTTGCTCGGCCACCAGCGATAGATGGTCGGCTTTCCCGCCCGCGCCCGCCGGGCCACGGCCTCGATCGAGAAGCCGGCATAGCCGGCCTCCCGCAACACCGCCTCGGCGGCCCTGACGATGGCATCGGCACTCTCGGGATTGCGTTTCGCGCCGATCGACTTGCGCCCGCGAGCGGCGGCTTCGCCCATCGAGGTCTTCCTTAGCCGGTGAATCTGCCGCCGATCATATTGGCTTCGGCGACGAAACGAAACGACGCGTTTCCGATTGCAGAGCCGCCGCCAAGCCGGAACGGCGCGGCCAGAACGCCCCTTGCGCCGGGGCGCGCTATCGGGCAAACCGGCCTTCCTTTTGTGTTCTTGCCGCACCGGGGTCCCGATGTCCGCTACGATTTCGCCGCTCGCGCCGAAGAAATATCCGAAGATGCCGGTCATCGAGGGTGTGCGGATCGCGACCGCCGAAGCCGGCATCAAATACAAGAATCGGACCGACCTGCTCGCCATGGTCTTCGATCCGGGCACGGCGGTCGCCGGCGTGTTCACCAGGTCGAAATGTCCGTCGGCGCCGGTCGACTTCTGCCGCCAGAACCTGCCTGCCGGCAAGGCGCGCGTGCTGGTGGTCAATTCCGGCAATGCCAATGCCTTCACCGGCAAGAAGGGCAAGGCTTCGACGGCGTTGACCGGCGAGGCCGCAGCAAAGGCCGCGGGATGTTCCGAGAGCGAAGTGTTCCTGGCCTCGACCGGTGTCATCGGCGAGCCGCTCGACACCACGAAATTCAGCCATCTGCTGGCCGGCCTGGTCAAGGACGGCAAGCCGGATCTGTGGACCGAGGGGGCCAAGGCGATCATGACCACAGATACCTATCCGAAGGTGGCGACCCAGACGGTCAAGCTCGGTGACGCGGACGTGACCATCAACGGAATCGCCAAAGGCGCCGGCATGATCGCGCCCGACATGGCGACGATGCTCTCCTTCATCGCCACCGACGCGCCGATCACCGCCCCCGTGCTGCAGGACCTGCTGTCGCGCGGCACGGCCAAGACCTTCAATGCGGTGACCGTCGACAGCGACACCTCGACCAGTGACACGCTGCTTATCTTCGCGACCGGCAAGGCGGCCGCGCGCGGGGCGCCGGCGATCAGTGATCCGAAGGACGTGCGGCTCGGCGCGTTCCGCCGGGCGCTCGGCAAGGTGCTGAAGTCGCTGGCGCTGCAAGTGGTGCGCGACGGCGAGGGCGCGCGCAAGCAGGTCGAGGTCACCGTCACCGGCGCCAAATCGGCGCGTTCGGCCAAGCGCATTGCGCTTTCGATCGCCAATTCGCCCCTGGTCAAGACGGCGGTCGCGGGCGAGGACGCCAATTGGGGCCGCGTCGTCATGGCCGTCGGCAAGGCCGGCGAGCCCGCCGATCGCGACCGGCTGTCGATCTGGTTCGGCGACCACCGCCTGGCGCATGAGGGCGAGCGCGATCCGGCCTATTCGGAGGAAGCGACCTCGGCCTATATGAAGCGCGACGACATCCGCATCCGTGCCGATCTCGGCATCGGCCGGGGCAAGGCGACGGTGTGGACCTGCGACCTCACCAAGGAATATGTCGCCATCAACGGCGATTACCGGAGCTGATGGCGCCGGTGTCCAGGCATCCGGCTAGCGTGCTGGCAATCGTGCGCCGCTACGAGGCGGCGGGTTTTCGCGCCTGGCCGGCGGCCGCCGTCCATTATGATGGGACCTGGGTGGTGCGGCTCACGGCCGGGCACCCCGCCAAGCGCCTCAACACGGTCAATCCGCTCGATCCGGGCGACACGCACGCCATCGAGGAGCGCATCGGCCGCGCCGCAAGGCGGTTCGACGCCTATGGCAGGCCGCTGACCTTCCGCATGTCGCCGCTGTCGGGGCAGGTCTTGTCCACGCATCTCGACAAGGCCGGCTGGAACAGGTTCGACGAATCCCTGGTGATGCGGCTGCCGCTGAAGGACCTCGAGCTTGGCGCGGCCATGGACCAGATACCGCTCAAGGACATCAGCCGCTTCATCGGCGCGTCGCTCAGGACGAGCGGCTCGGACGCATCGCTGCGGCCCGGCCTGTCCGAGGTCATCGGCGCCATCCAGCCGGAGGCGGGGCTGTTCGCGCTGGAGGACGGCAACGAGGCGCTGGCGACGCTGATCTGCGTCCATGACGGCGACCTCGCCGGGCTGTTCGAGGTCGCCACCGAAAAATCCGCACGCAAACAGGGCCACGGCCGCAACCTCATTCTCTCCGCGCTCAAATGGGCGCGGCTGCGCGGCGCGCGCGAGGCCTGGCTGCAGGTCGAGGCCAGCAATCTACCGGCGCTCTCGCTCTACCGGTCGCTCGGCTTCGAGGAAGTCTATCGCTATCACTATCGACGGCCGCCAGGCGCATGAGCGAGATCAAACCAACCGGAAAGCGCCTGCTCCTGGTCGCCGCCTGCGCGCTGGTCGACGCTGACCGTCGCGTGCTCCTGGCGCAGCGCCCCGAGGGCAAGCAGCTCGCAGGGCTGTGGGAGTTTCCAGGCGGCAAGGTCGAGCCCGGCGAGACGCCGGAGGAGTGCCTGGTCCGCGAGTTGCACGAGGAGCTCGGCATCGAGACGGAGATTCCGTGCCTGGCGCCGCTTACCTTCGCCAGCCACTCCTATGACGATTTCCATCTGCTGATGCCGCTCTATATCTGCCGCCGCTTCCGCGGCATCGCACAGCCCAGGGAAGGGCAGGGGCTCAAATGGGTCAGGCCGCGGCAGATGCGCGACTATCCGATGCCGCCGGCCGACGCGCCGCTGATCCAGTTTCTCATCGATCTTTTGTGATTTCGCGGCGTGCTTTCGCGGCGCCAACCGTTTCCGAAGACTGCGGATGTTGCCGCATGTTTTCCTGGAGCCGCTTAGCCAGCGTTAATCGAAGATTTATCTCGACGTGAAAAATTGCACGAGGCCGTTCGCGCGGCGAGATCTCGATGATTGGGAAACACGGCATGAGCCTTCAAAGAGACTGGGACTCGATCCGGCCCGATCGAGGCTTCCGCGCGGTGGACGCCGGCATGGGCATCCTGCGGATCACGCTTCTCTTCGGTTCGGCCGCGGTGGCGCTGGCGCTGATCGCGACGCCTTTCCTGGATAACCAGACCCGGCCGCAAAGCGCCCGCGACGGCTTCCCCGGCGGGCTCGACATGACGGCGACCGGATCGATCGGCCATCGCCTGAACACATATACCGTGCGCCGCAGCGTGCTGCAGCCAATGCCCAGTTCAATCTGCGTCATCCGCAACGACGGCAGCCGCAGCGGCGAGTGCTGACGTGGTTAATAAATTCACCGAGAAGCGGCTGTTTCACCCGCTGTTAAGCTTTTGCTGTTAACCTTTCTTAACGGGTAGGGACTATGGTTGCCGACAAGAGGGATCGATGACCATGAAAAACCTGCTGCAGCAATTCATAGAAGATGAATCGGGCGCCACGGCTATTGAATATGGTCTGATCCTCACCGTGCTGTCGCTTGTCATCGTTGGCGGCATCGGCAAGGCCGCGGATGCGCTCCAGTGGCTATTCTCAGACAACAACAGCAGACTGGTCAACGCCTTCGCTCACTAGAACGTCGGCTCAGCCCTTCGACGGGTTCTCCAAGATCGCCTTCAGCGAGACCGTGGCGGATCCCGGCCTGAGCGGCTTCTGCTGCGAAGCGTCGGGAGCCCAGCCGGACATCCAGACGATCGGAAAGCTTGCTCGGATACGGCCGTCCGCATCCGAGAACCGTTCGGCATAGATTTCGGCGGCGCGGGCAAACAGGCGTCTGCCGGCCGGCCGGCGGCTGCGAGCGAGAAGAGCGTTGGTTTCGCCCATGGCGCGCAGATCGGCGGCAAGGTCGAACAGCGTGTCGTAACGCACCGCGACCGTTTCGACATCGGCAACGGGTAACGCAAGGCCGGCGCGCTGCAGCAGCGCGCCCGCGTCGCGCACGTCGGTAAAGGGAAGGATGCGCGGGCTCGCGCCGCCGTAAAGCTCCGTCTCGGCCGCAAGCATGCTCTCGCGCAATTCCGCCAATGTGCCCGCGCCGGCGAGAGCGCCGAGGAACAGGCCGTCCGGCCGCAGCGCCCGGCGGATTTGCGCCAGCACACCGGGAATGTCGTTCATCGCGTGCAGCGAGAGCAGGCAGACCACTAGATCGAGGCTGTTCTCCTCGAACGGCACGGTTTCCGGCGTCGCCACCAGGCCGGGATTGCCGGCGAGAAGCGCTTCGTCCATCTCGACGCGCAGGATTTCGCCGACCTTGCCGCTGTCGGCAAGCACCTGTGCCGCCGCCGATGTCTGACAAAACAGTGCGGCCGCCTTGCCGAAGCGGCGTTCGACGGCACCCAGCCGGTCGGCAAGATCCTCCGCGGTGCGGCGCATCAGGAAATCGGCGCCTTCGACGGGGCGGGCGAGAGCCCGGCGCTTGCGCGCGAGCCAGAGCGCGGTGTCGATCAAGGGCTGCAATGAAAGCTTCCTGTTGTCCGCGCGTGCCGGAGTGGTGTTAAGGTGACGCGCGGTTTCTTTTCACGTGGCCGATCCGGTGCACAAGATCAAGAGCATAGCGATCCAGGATATGACGCGGCAGGCGCTTGCCTGGCCGGCGCGGCTGTTGTTTCCGCCGGTTTGCGCCGGCTGCCGTCGCCATGTATCGCAGCCCGGCGTCTTGTGCGGCGCCTGCTGGCCGAAGCTGAGGCTTTTGGAAAAACCCTGGTGCCCAGTGATGGGCACGCCCTTCACCCACGACATGGGTGAGGGGTTTCTTTCTGCCGAGGCAATCGCCGATCCGCCGCCCTTCCAACGGGCTCGGGCGGCCGTCATCTATTCGGGCGTCGCGCGGCAGATGGTGCAGGGGCTGAAATATCAGGATCGCACCGACCTCGCGCCCTGGATGGCGAAGTGGATGATGCGTGCCGGCGCGGAGCTGATCGCGGAGGCCGACCTAGTCGTGCCGGTGCCGTTGCATTGGCGGCGCTTCTTCCGGCGTCAGTTCAACCAGTCGGCGGAACTCGGACGGGCCGTTGCAAAGCTCGGCGGGCTGCCCTTCTCGCCGTCCGCGGTCAGGCGCGTGAAGCTGACGCGTCAGCAGGTCGGGCTCGAACGGCACGAGCGCGAGGAGAATGTCCGCGCCGCTTTCCGTGTGCCACCGGACGCCGAAATCGAGATAGCGGGGCGCCGGGTGCTGGTCGTCGACGATGTCTACACCACCGGCGCCACGGTGAGGGCGGTTGCCAAGGCGTTGAAGAGAGGCGGCGCCGGGGCGGTCGACATCCTCACTTTCGCCCGCGTGCTGCCGGGGGACTTTCGGCCCGATGAGTCTGCAACTATATAGTGCTTAAGTTGTTGTTTTGGTGCATGTCGTTCTCGCACAACTGTCGGGCGATATGCGCAGGCAGGATTGCTGATCGATGGTCGATGTGACGATCTATACGCGGATGATGTGCGGTTATTGCACGGCCGCAAAGCGGTTGCTCGAGCGCAAGGGTGTGGCCTATACCGAGCATGACGCTTCATTCTCGCCGGAATTGCGCCAGGAAATGATTTCGCGGGCGCATGGGCGCACCACTTTTCCGCAGATATTCATCGGCGACACACATGTCGGCGGCTGCGACGATCTCCATGAATTGGAGTCACAGGGCCGGCTTGACGTGCTGCTTGCCAACGGAGCGAGGGCTTGATCATGGGGGTTTTCAAGGCGGCGGCGGTGCAGATGCGTTCGGGGACCAGCCCGGAGCGCAACGCAAAGGACATGGAGGTTCTGGTCCGGCAGGCTGCCGGCCAGGGCGCCGCCTACGTCCAGACACCCGAAATGACCGGCGCGCTGATCCGCGACAAGCAGGCGGGAGCAGCCGCCTTCACCACCGAGGACAAGGACGTGGTCGTCGCCACCGCGCGCAGGCTGGCGAAGGAGCTCGGCATCTATCTGCATATCGGCTCGACGGCGATCCTGCGCGCCGACGGCAAGCTCGCCAACCGCGCGTTCCTGTTTTCGCCCGACGGCACCCTGATTGCAGGCTACGACAAGATCCATATGTTCGATGTCGATCTCGACAATGGCGAGAGCTGGCGTGAATCCGCGTCCTACGAACCGGGAACGGAAGCGGCCGTGACCGACATCAACGGAACGAGGCTGGGCTTTGCCGTCTGCTACGATCTGCGCTTCCCGCAGTTGTTCCGCGCCGAGGCGGTTGCAGGAGCCGAGGTGCTGACGGTGCCCGCCGCCTTCACGCGCCAGACCGGCGAGGCGCATTGGCATGTGCTGCTGCGCGCCCGCGCCATCGAGAACGGCGCCTATGTGATTGCGGCCGCTCAAGGCGGCCTGCATGAGGACGGGCGCGAGACCTATGGCCATTCCCTGATCGTCGACCCGTGGGGGCGCATCGTCGCCGAGGCCGCGCATGACGAGCCCGGCGTGATCGTCGCCGAGATCGATCCGGCCCAGTCGCTTGCCGCGCGCCGCAAGATCCCCAATCTCAGGAATGCGCGGGATTTCACCGTCAATGCCGGGACAAGCGAGGCGCCGCGTCTGAGGGGTGCTGCCTCTTGATCCGCTTTTCCCTGATCTGCGAACGCGAGCACGAATTCGAAGCCTGGTTCCGCAGCAATGACGACTTCGACACCCAGAAAAAGCGCGGCTTCGTCGATTGCCCGACCTGCGGCTCCCACAAGGTCGAGAAGGCGCTGATGGCGCCGGCCGTTTCGACCTCGCGCAAGCAGGAGAAAGTGGCCTTGGCCATGGGCGAGGCGCAAAAACAGGCGCTCGCGCAGCTCAAGGCGCTGGCCGATAAGATACGCGAGAATGCCGACTATGTCGGCGACAAGTTCGCCGAGGAAGCGCGCAAGATCCATTTCGGCGAGACCGATCCGCGCGGCATCTATGGCGAGGCGACACCGGAAGAGGCGCAAAGCCTCATAGAAGACGGCGTCGAGTTCATGCCGATCCCGAGCTTTCCCGACGACCGGAACTAAGACGGCGAGCTTAAGCTTCCGATCAGTTTTTCCAGCAGTTTCGCCAGTATGTCCCGCTCCTCGCGCGTCAGGCCGGCGAGGATTTCATGCTCGTTGGCGACATGGGCGGTGAGCGCGTCGTCGGTGAGTTCGCGGCCTCTCGCGGTGAGCTGCACGACAACGCCGCGCCTATCGCTGGGGTGTGGCGCGCGCTGGATCAGTCCGGCCTTTTCCAGCCGGTCAAGACGGGCGGTCATGGCGCCCGACGTCACCATCGTCGCCTCGTAGAGCTCGGTTGGCGTCAGCGCGCAGGGCGCGCCGGAACGGCGCAACGTCGCTAGCACGTCGAATTCGCCCATCTGCAGTCCGAAGCGGGCGAAGACCGGGGCGAGCCGGTCGCGCGCGATCAGCGCCGAGGCCTCGTTCAGACGCCCGATGACGCCCATTGGCGACACATCGAGATCCGGCCGTTCCCGCCGCCACTGTTCCATGGCCCTGCCCGCTCTATCCATATGGTTCACCGAAAAGTATCTTGACATAAAGAATCTTTACGCTATCTTACCGCAGATTAAACCGGCCGCCAAGCGGTCGCGCAGCGACAGGACTGTCCGATGAGATTTCTCTGGGATTCGGCGATCGGCCTTCTGGTGGTGACGGGCGGCCTGCTCGGCATGACGCTGCCCTTCGGCAAGCTTGCGACCGTGGCCGGAGTGCTGGCGATGGTCTGGGCCTTCGTCATTTCGCTGGGCGCCGGCGGCGTGCTGCTCTTGGCGCTTCTGCTGCGCGGCGAGCGCATCCGGCTGACGCCGCACAAACTGCGCTACTTCTTCGTCACTGCAGCGATTTCCTATGCCATTCCCAATCTTTTAATGTTCTCGGCGATCCCGCATCTCGGCGCCGGCTACACCGGCATCATGTTCACGCTGTCGCCGGTCATCACGCTGGTATTGTCGATCCTGCTCGGTGTCCGGCGTCCCAATCTGCTCGGCGTGATCGGCATCGCCGTCGGCTTCGTCGGCGCGGTGATGGTCGCACTAACGCGTGGCGAGGCCGGCCAGCCGGCGGATTATTTCTGGGTGGCGATCGGCCTGCTCATCCCGGTCAGCCTTGCCGCCGGCAACATCTACCGCACCATCGACTGGCCGGACGGCACCGGGCCCATCGAGCTTGCCGTCGGCAGCCACCTGGCCTCGGCCACGCTCCTGGTCATCGGCATTCTGGCACTTCTGGGCGGACAGGCCTTCGTCCCGCTCGGCGGCGTGCCGCTGGTGGTGGTCGGCCAAGTAGCGTCGGCCTCGGCGATGTTCGCCTTCTTCTTCCGCTTGCAGGCGGTCGGCGGCCCGGTCTATCTCAGCCAAATCGGCTATGTGGCGGCGGCTGTCGGCCTGTTCGCCGGCACGATCTTCCTCGGCGAGCATTACCGCCTGCTGACCTGGCTGGGCGCCGCCATCATCACCGCCGGCGTCTTCATCACGACCAAGGCACAGGGGTTGACAAGCACTCGGATGCAAGGCCAGGCGGCGTAAGAACGAACGCTTCAGCTGCGCAACTCAGACCGAGGCTTTCTCCGCCAGCATCATGTAGTTGACATCCATGTCCCTGGACTTCTGCCAGCGGTCGGCCAGCGGATGATAGATAACGCCGGTGCGGTCGATCACCGTGAGGCCTGCGGCGCCCAGCGCTTTTGCCAGTTCCTCCGGCCGGACCAGCTTGCCGAACTGATGGGTCCCGCGCGGCAGCCAGCGCAGGACATATTCGGCGCCGATGATGGCAAGGCCGAGCGCTTTCAGCGTGCGGTTGATGGTGGCGACGAACATGATGCCGCCGGGGCGGACCATCTGACCGCATTTGGCGACGAAGAGGTCGACATCGGCGACATGCTCGACCACTTCCATGTTGAGAATGACGTCGAAGGTCTCGCCGGCTTCGGCCAGCGCCTCGGCGGTCGTGGCGCGGTAGTCGATGTTGACGCCGGCCTCCGCCGCGTGCAGCTTGGCCACTTCGATGTTGGTGGCGGAAGCGTCGGCGCCGACTACTTCGGCGCCAAGCCTGGCCATCGGCTCGCACAGCAAGCCGCCGCCGCAACCGATATCGAGGAAGCGCAGGCCTTCGAACGGCCTAGCCGCGCGCGGATCGCGGCCGAAACGCGTCGCCACCTGGTCGCGGATATAGGCAAGCCGCACCGGATTGAACTTGTGCAGCGGACGGAACTTGCCGTTCGGGTTCCACCATTCGGCGGCAAGGGCGGAGAAGCGCTCGACTTCTCCTGCATCGATGGTCGATCGGCGGGGTTCTGGCATAGTAGGCCTCCTCGGACGTTAGGAAGTCGGGTGCGGGGGAGGGAATGTCAAGGCAGGTTTTTTCAGCTGTTGCCAAGCTCTCCCACTGTCAGCACGTGGCAGCTTGGTCGGAGTGATGGCGAAACGGGACTGCGACTTCGCACGAATGGACGGCATAGACTGTCGAAAAGGAACCCGATCATGCAGCCCTCGATCCTCTGGCGCCGTCTTGACCTGGAAGGCCATGATGCCTGCATGCTTTGCGCGACCGAGAGCGGTTGGCGTCTCCAGGGGCATGCGCTTTTCCTCCATGACGGCCAGCCCTGCAGCCTTGCCTATGCGGTGGATTGCGATGCCGGCTGGAGTACGCGCTTCGCGCGCGTCAAGGGCTTTGCCGGCGTGAAGGAGTTGCATTACGAGGTCGAGCGGCGAGCCGATGGCCAATGGATGCTGAACGGCGTGGGCCAGGCCGAAGCCGCGGGTCTCGTCGATGTCGACCTTGGCTTCACGCCGGCCACGAACCTCTTGGCGGTCCGTCGCTTCAACCTTGTTGTCGGCATGGCGACGCCGGCTCCTGCCGCCTACCTGGCTTTTCCCGAGCTCAGGCTCACGCGTCTCGACCAGACCTATAAGCGACTGGACGAAAACCGCTACGCCTATGCCGCGCCGGCCTTCGGCTATGAGGCTGTCCTGACGGTCTCGTCGGCCGGTTTCGTTCTCGATTATCCGGGCCTGTGGCAAAGCGCTGCCTGAGCCGTTTGCCCAGCGGGAGATGTGGGCTTGTGCCGGGCCTAGCGCGACAGCGCAACCTCGGCATGGCTCATGGTGACGCTGGCCGGCTCTATTGCCTGCACGGCCTTGCTGTCGCCGATCTCGGCTATGATGCGGTCGGCTGCCGCCTGGGCCTGATCGAGGTTCTGCCAGCGCACGACGTCCACCCAGCTTCCATCCTCACGCCTGCCGAGATGCCGGCTGAGAAAGCCCGGCTGCCGGGTGAGCCAGTCGGTCATGATGCCGTTGTTGGCGACAAAGTCGGCTTCGGTGCCGGGCTTGAGCCGGAAGGTGACGATTTCAAGTGTCTCGGTCATCAGAATCTCCATCGGGCCGTTTCGGTGATCTTATGGCATGATCGGCGACAGGATTCTGTCAGGATAGACGGTGGCGGGCTGCTTATGGCCGCGCTCGCTTGCGAAGCCTTGCTGTTTTGGCTAAGGAGGCCGCGCATTCCGGCGCCGGGCTTCCCCAGGCGTTTCCACCCGTTCCGGCCTTGAGCCGGCTTTAGTCAAAGGCATTTCGCTCCCATGGCGCGTATCGTGATGAAATTCGGCGGAACCTCGGTCGCCGACATCGCCCGCATCCGCAATGTTGCGCGCCATGTCAAACGCGAGGTCGATGCCGGCCACGATGTTGCCGTGGTGGTCTCGGCCATGGCTGGCAAGACCAACGAGCTGGTCGCCTGGACGCGCGAAGCATCCCCCATGCACGATGCGCGCGAATATGACGCCGTTGTCGCATCGGGCGAGCAGGTCACCGCCGGTCTTCTGGCGATCACGCTGCAGAACATGGGCGTCCATGCACGATCCTGGCAGGGCTGGCAGATCCCGATCAAGACCGACAACGCGCATGGCGCGGCGCGTATCCTCGACATCGATGGCGCCTTCCTGATCAAGCGTTTCGGCGAGGGCCAGGTGGCGGTGATCGCCGGTTTCCAGGGTATCGGACCGGACAACCGCATCTCGACGCTCGGCCGCGGCGGGTCCGACACCAGCGCCGTGGCGATCGCCGCGGCGGTCAAGGCCGACCGCTGCGACATCTACACCGATGTCGACGGCGTCTACACGACCGATCCGCGCATCGAGCCGAAAGCACGGCGTCTCGCCAAGATTTCGTTCGAGGAAATGCTCGAAATGGCCTCGCTCGGCGCCAAGGTGCTGCAGGTGCGCTCGGTCGAGCTTGCCATGGTACACAGGGTGCGTACCTTCGTGCGGTCGTCCTTCGACGATCCCGATGCGCCCGGAATGGGGGATTTGCTCAATCCGCCCGGAACGCTCATTTGCGACGAGGAAGAGATCGTGGAACAGCAGGTCGTCACCGGAATTGCCTACGCCAAGGACGAAGCGCAGATTTCGCTGCGCCGCGTCGGCGACCGCCCAGGCGTTGCCGCCGGCATCTTCGGCCCGCTGGCCGAGGCCAACATCAATGTCGACATGATCGTCCAGAACATCTCCGAGGACGGCAAGTTCACCGACATGACCTTCACCGTGCCGTCCGGGGATGTCGACAAGGCGCTTGCCGTCCTAGAGAAGCTGAAGCCGGAAGTCGGCTACGATGTCGTGCAGTCGGAAGCCGGCATGTCGAAGGTCTCGGTCATCGGCATCGGCATGAGGAGCCACGCGGGCGTCGCCGCCACCGCCTTCAAGGCGCTGGCCGACAAGGCGATCAATATCCGTGCCATCACCACGTCCGAGATCAAAATCTCGATATTGATCGACGGTCCCTATACGGAACTGGCGGTTCGCACTTTGCATTCCGTCTACGGTCTGGATAAGCAATAGCAAGAACTGAGTCAGTTGTTGCGTGAACGCCGGCCGCGGGAGAAACTGCGGCGGGCGAAATGCCCATTGGAGAACAAGCCGCGATGCGTGATACGGCCAGTGGCCCGCGCGTTCTGCTCAAACGGCTCCGCGAGCTCATGCAGGAGCCGCTGGAGCCGCAGGAGCGGCTCGACCGCATCGTGCGCGACATCGCCTCCAACATGGTCGCCGAAGTCTGCTCGCTTTACGTGCTGCGCGCGGACTCGGTGCTCGAACTTTACGCCACCGAGGGTCTGAACCCCAACGCCGTCCACCTGGCGCAGCTCAGGCTGGGGCAGGGCCTGGTCGGCACGATCGCCGCCAGCGCGCGGCCGCTCAACCTTTCCAACGCGCAGGAGCATCCCGCCTTCGCCTATCTGCCGGAGACGGGCGAAGAGATCTACAATTCCTTCCTCGGCGTGCCGGTGCTGAGGGCAGGGCGCACGCTGGGCGTGCTGGTGGTGCAGAACAAGACCATGCGCCATTACCGCGACGACGAGGTCGAGGCGCTGGAAACCACGGCGATGGTGATCGCCGAGATGATCGCCACCGGCGATCTCGCGCGCCTCACCCGGCCCGGGCTGGAGCTCGACCTGCGCCGGCCAGTGAGCTTCACCGGTCTTTCCTTCAACGAAGGCGTCGGGCTCGGCCATGTCGTGCTGCACGAGCCGCGCATCGTCGTCACCAACCTCTTCAACGAGGACAGCGAGGAGGAGATCCGCCGGCTGCAATCCTCGCTCGGCTCGCTCCGGCTCTCCATCGACGACATGCTGGAGCGGCGCGAGGTCGCCTTCGAGGGCGAGCACCGCGAGGTGCTCGAGGCCTATCGCATGTTCGCCAATGACAGCGGTTGGGTGCGCCGGCTGGAAGAGGCGATCCGCAACGGCCTGACGGCGGAAGCGGCGGTCGAGAAGGTGCAGAGCGACATGCGCGCCCGCATGCTGCATATGACCGACCCTTATCTGCGCGAGCGGATGAGCGATTTCGACGACCTCGCCAACCGGCTCCTGCGCCAGCTGATGGGTCGCGGCCCGGAAGACGTCGCGGCCTCGCTGCCCAAGGACGCCATCATCGTCGCCCGCTCGATGGGCGCGGCCGAACTGCTCGACTATCCGCGCGACAAGCTGCGCGGCCTGGTCCTGGAGGACGGCGCTGCGACCAGCCACGTCGTCATCGTCGCGCGCGCCATGGGCATTCCGGTGGCCGGCCAGATGAAGGGCGCCGTTTCCATGGCGGAAAACGGCGACGCTATCATCGTCGACGGCGAGGAAGGCACCATCCATCTTCGGCCACAATCCGACCTGGAAGCCGCTTACGCCGAAAAAGTCCGATTCCGGGCGCGGCGCCAGGAAGTGTACCGGGAACTGCGCAAGAAGCCGTCGCTGACCAAGGACGGCGTACCGGTCGATCTCCTGATCAATGCGGGTCTTGCCGTCGACCTGCCGCAGCTGAGCGAGTCGGGCGCCGCCGGCATCGGGCTCTTCCGCACCGAATTGCAGTTCATGGTCGCCTCGACCTTCCCGCGCGCGGAGGCGCAGGAGCGGCTTTACCGCGACGTGCTCGAGGCCGCGCGCGGCAAGCCGGTGACCTTCCGCACCATCGACATCGGCGGTGACAAGGTGCTGCCCTATTTCAAAGGGGCGGTGCAGGAAGAGAACCCGGCGCTCGGCTGGCGGGCAATCCGGCTGACGCTCGATCGCCCAGGCCTGCTCAGGACGCAGATCCGGGCGCTGCTGAAGGCCTGCGGCGGCCGTGAGCTGAAGCTGATGCTGCCGATGGTGACCGAGCTGTCGGAGATCGCGCAGGCACGCGAGATCATCGATCGCGAGGTGAGGCATCTGTCGCGCTTTGCCCATCATCTGCCCACCAGCCTCAAGCTTGGCGCGATGCTGGAAGTGCCCTCGCTCCTGTTCCAGCTCGACGAATTGATGAAGGCGGTGGACTTCGTCTCGGTCGGCTCCAACGACCTCTTCCAGTTCGTCATGGCCGTCGATCGCGGCAACACCCAACTCGCCGACCGCTTCGACACGCTTTCGGCGCCGTTCCTGCGGGTGCTGAAGACGATTGCCGATGCCGGCGTGCGCAACAACACGCCGGTGACGCTCTGCGGCGAGCTTGCCGGCAAGCCGATCTCGGCCATGGCGCTGATCGGCCTGGGCTTCCGCTCGATCTCGATGTCACCGGCCTCGATCGGCCCGGTCAAGGCGATGCTGACCGAGCTGCCGCTGCAGGAGCTGAAAGACTTCTTCAAGGACAACCTGATGGCGCCCAGCCAAGGGACGCCGATGCGGGCCTTGCTTCAGGCCTTTGCCGACGACCGTTCGATTCCGCTATAGCCTCCATCATGATCAACCTGCCCCGCGACCGTATGGATCAAGTCGTCAAGCGTTTCGACATGCTCGAAGCGCAGATGGCGGCCGGACCCGCCGCCGATCAATATGTCAAAATGGCCTCCGAATATGCCGACATCCAGGAGATGGTGGGCAAGATCCGGGCGTTGCGCGCCGCCGAGCAGGAGCAGGCGGATCTCGAGGCGATGCTGGGCGACAAGACGACCGACGCCGACATGCGGGCGCTGGCCGAGGCGGACCTGCCGGAGGTCGAGAGCCGCATCGAGGCGCTGCAGAAGGACATCCAGATCCTGCTTCTGCCCAAGGATGCGGCCGACGAGAGGAATGCCATTCTCGAAATCCGCGCCGGCACCGGCGGTGACGAGGCGGCGCTGTTCGCCGGCGATCTGTTCCGCATGTATGAGCGCTACGCCGCGTCGCGCGGCTGGCGTTTCGAGGTGGTGTCGGCGAGCGAAGGCGAGGTCGGCGGCTATAAGGAAATCATTGCCTCGGTATCGGGCAAGGGCGTGTTCGCGCATCTGAAGTTCGAATCCGGCGTGCACCGTGTCCAGCGCGTGCCGGAAACCGAAGCCGGCGGGCGCATCCACACCTCGGCGGCGACGGTCGCCGTCCTGCCCGAGGCAGAGGAGGTCGATATCGAGATCCGGCCCGAGGACATCCGCATCGACACGATGCGCGCCTCAGGCTCCGGCGGCCAGCACGTCAACACCACCGACTCGGCGGTGCGCATCACCCATCTGCCGACCGGCATCATGGTGGTGCAGGCGGAGAAGTCGCAGCACCAGAACCGGGCGCGCGCCATGCAGATACTGCGCGCGCGCCTCTATGACCTGGAGCGCAGCCGGGCCGATGAAGAACGCTCGGAGTCGCGCAAATCGCAGGTCGGCTCGGGCGACCGTTCAGAGCGCATCCGCACCTATAACTTCCCGCAGGGGCGCGTCACCGACCACCGCATCAACCTCACGCTCTACAAGCTCGACCGGGTGATGATGGGCGAGCTCGACGAGGTGATCGACGCGCTAATTGCCGACCATCAGTCGAAGCTGTTGGCCGATATGAGCCTCGATGGCTGATCGACTGCCCGCCGCGCTCGGGCCGCTGCTTAGGGCGGCGCGCGAGCGTCTCGCCGCCGCCGGCATCGACGATGCGGCACTCGATTCCCGGCTGATCGTCGAGCATTTCTCCGGCACGACCCGCACCCGGGCGATCGCCGAGCCGGGGCACGAGGTGGGTTCGGCGGCGCTTTCGGCCGTTGAAGCGGCGCTGACGCGTCGCGTCGCAGGCGAACCGGTGCACCGCATCCTCGGCTACCGCGAATTCTACGGTTTGCGCCTGTCGCTGTCGCCGGAGACGCTGGAGCCCCGGCCTGACACCGAGACGCTGGTCGACGCCGTCCTGCCCTTCGCCCGGGCAACGGCCGAAAGGCTTGGCGGATGCCGTATTCTCGATCTCGGCACCGGCACCGGCGCCATCGCGCTGGCCCTGCTAGGTGCTGTCCCGGCGGCGACCGCGACGGGCGTCGACATTTCGCCCGACGCATTGGCGACTGCCGCCCGAAACGCCCGGAATCTGGGGCTTGGCGAGCGCTTCAAAGCCTTGCATTCCAACTGGTTCGAAAAAGTTTCGGGCCGCTACCATGTAATTGCCTCGAACCCTCCCTATATACCCAGTCGAGACATCGGAAATCTGCAGGACGAGGTCCGCGATTTCGACCCGCACTGGGCCCTGGACGGCGGCGCGGATGGTTTGGATCCCTATAGGGTCATCGCCGCCGAGGCGGCGGGATTTCTGGAAACGCAAGGCAAGGTAGCGGTCGAGATCGGCCACACGCAGAAAAAAGAGGTCACCGGGATTTTCGCGGCAGCCGGCTACGGGCTTGCCGGAGCCTACCCGGACCTCGGCGGCAACGACAGAGTTCTGGTATTCGAGCGTTGAAAGCCCTGATGCAGTGCGAAAAAACCGCTTGGCAATACCGGGGAATGCAGTTAGGGTCCGGCTCAACCGGATGAGACGAAGCAGGCAGTGCTCCCAGCGATTCGGTTTTCCTTGGAAATAGCTGCCTTCTTGCGCAAACGACGCCCAAGCTTCGTGCGGGAATCACCCGGCAAGTGACGTAACCGGAACAGGATGGCACGTGGCGCCAACGCAATTGATGCGGGCGAACGCCGGTGAAGAAACGAAACGGCTGGCTGCATGAGCGCCTCCGTTCGTAAAGAGCTTTTCGAAAATTCACTATGAAGAGAGTCTAATGAGGCCACAACAGCAGAACAGGCGCATGCGCGGTCGCAACAATAATGGCGGCGGTGGCAACAACAACAACCGCAAGGGGCCGAATCCCCTGACCCGCACTTACGAGAGCAACGGCCCGGACGTGAAGATCCGCGGATCGGCTCAACAGATCGCCGAAAAATACGCCGCACTCGCCCGTGACGCGCAAAGCTCGGGCGACAGGGTGATGGCGGAGAACTATCTCCAGCACGCCGAACACTACAATCGCATCATTGCCGCCGCACAGGCGCAGATGCCGATCCAGAACGTTTCGCAGAACCGCGAAGAGTTCGATGACGATCTCGATGAGGACCGCGACGAGTTCGACAACGCCGGCAACGGCGCCGGGGCGCCGGCGAACGGCTCCGGGCCGCAGCCGGTGATCGAAGGCACGCCGGCGGAACTCGCCTACAACCAGGAAAACGGACGCGATAGCAGCAATCGCCGCGACAACAATGGTCGCGACCGGCATCGCGACCGCCGCAACGGCGGCTATGGCCAGAACGGCCAGCGCGGTGAAAATAGCCAGCGTGGCGAGCAGGGCGGCCAGCAGTTCGATCAGAACCGCCGCAATGAGGCGCAGCCCGAGACAGCCGGCGAGGCCGGCTCCCAGGGTGAGCAGACGCCGCAGTTCGATGGTTTCTCGCCGGCCGCGCTCGCAGCCCAGGCCGAGCTCAACGAGGCCGCCATGGACAATGGCGGTGGCGGCCGTCGGCCCCGGCGCCCGCGGCGCCCGCGCGGCAATTATGCCGATCAGGCCGGCAATGGCCAGCAGGGCGACCAGCAGGAGGGCTTGAGCCCCGAAGCTGCCGGCTCCGAAAGTTCAGGCGAAACGCGCAGCGCGGTGGGCAATGGCGATCACGCCAGCGCCAAGCCGGCCGAGGAAGCGGACCGGGCGATCGAGCCGGTCGCCAACGAGCCGGCGCCCGTTGCCAGCGAAGCCCCCGGCGAGCCTGTCGCCGCCGACGCGAACAACTGATCCGGACGGCCATTCCGGGCATTGCAGACGGCGGAGAGCAATCTCCGCCGTTTTCGTTCGTGCGCAGCTGGAATATTCTGCTTTGATCGACGTCAAGGCTTCTTGAGGGACCGCACCCCATACACCATATCTCGGCTGAACAGGGCTCGGCTCTTATGGGCGGGTCCGTCACCGCAATCTGATCCGGTGCCGCAAAGCGGGCCGGTGACGGAAGGAGACAGACATGAATCTTGAGAAATACTCGGAGCGCGTGCGCGGTTTCATCCAGTCCGCGCAGACCATGGCGCTCTCGCGCAACCACCAGCAATTTACCCCCGAACATATTCTGAAGGTGCTCGTCGACGATGACGAGGGCCTTGCCGCGTCCCTGATCGAGCGCGCCGGCGGCAGCGCCCGCGATGTCAAGCTCGGCGTCGAGGCCGCGCTCGAAGCCATGCCCAAGGTCGAGGGCGGCAATGGCCAGCTCTATCTGGCCCAGCCTCTCGCCAAGATGTTTTCGACCGCCGAGGACCTGGCCAAGAAGGCCGGCGACAGCTTCGTCACCGTCGAACGGCTGCTGCAGGCGCTTGTCATGGAGAAGTCGGCCAAGACCGCCGACATCCTGTCCAAGGCGGGCGTCACCGCGCAGGCGCTCAACCAGGCCATCAACGATATCCGCAAGGGCCGCACCGCCGACTCGGCCAGCGCCGAGCAAGGCTATGACGCGCTGAAGAAATACGCGCGCGACCTGACCGCCGACGCCCGCTCCGGCAAGCTCGACCCGGTCATCGGCCGCGACGACGAGATCCGCCGCACCATCCAGGTGCTGTCGCGGCGCACCAAGAACAACCCTGTGCTGATCGGCGAGCCGGGCGTCGGCAAGACGGCGATCGCCGAAGGCCTGGCGCTGCGCATCGTCAATGGCGACGTGCCGGAATCGCTGAAGGACAAGCAGTTGATGGCGCTCGACATGGGCGCGCTGATTGCCGGCGCCAAATATCGCGGCGAGTTCGAGGAGCGGCTGAAGGCCGTGCTCAACGAGGTCACCTCGGCCAACGGCAACATTATCCTGTTCATCGATGAGATGCACACGCTGGTCGGCGCCGGCAAGGCCGACGGCGCGATGGATGCGTCGAACCTTTTGAAGCCCGCGCTGGCGCGCGGCGAACTGCACTGCGTCGGCGCGACCACGCTCGACGAATACCGCAAGCATGTCGAGAAGGACCCCGCCCTTGCCCGCCGTTTCCAGCCCGTCTTCGTCGACGAGCCGACTGTGGAGGACACTGTCTCGATCCTGCGTGGCCTGAAGGAGAAATACGAGCAGCATCACAAGGTGCGCATCTCTCCGATTCCGCGCTGGTATCGGCGGCGACGCTTTCCAACCGCTACATCGCCGACCGCTTCCTGCCGGACAAGGCGATCGATCTGGTCGATGAGGCGGCCTCCAGGCTGCGCATGCAGGTCGATTCCAAGCCCGAGGCGCTGGACGAGATCGATCGCCGCATCATGCAGCTCAAGATCGAGCGTGAGGCGCTGAAGGTCGAGAAGGACGAGGCCTCGAAGGACCGGCTTGCCCGGCTGGAGAAGGAGCTTGCCGACCTCGAGGAAGAATCGAGCGAGCTGACCACAAAGTGGCAGGCTGAAAAGCAGAAGCTTGGCTTTGCCGCCGACCTGAAGAAGCAGCTCGACGAGTCGCGCAACGAACTGGCGATCGCGCAGCGCAAGGGCGAGTTTCAGCGCGCCGGCGAGCTTGCCTATGGCAAGATCCCGGAGCTCGAGAAGAAGCTCAAGGAAGCCGAGGCGCAGGACGGCAAGACCGGCATGGTGGAAGAGGTGGTCACGCCCGACCATGTCGCGCATGTCGTGTCGCGCTGGACCGGCATTCCGGTCGATAAGATGCTGGAAGGGCAGCGCGAGAAGCTCTTGCGCATGGAAGACGAGATCGGCAAGCGGGTCGTCGGCCAGGGCGAAGCCGTGCAGGCGGTGTCCAAGGCCGTGCGCCGCGCCCGCGCCGGACTGCAGGATCCGAACCGGCCGATCGGCTCGTTCATGTTCCTCGGACCGACCGGCGTCGGCAAGACCGAGCTCACCAAGGCGTTGGCCAGCTTCCTGTTCGACGACGAGACCGCGCTGGTGCGTATCGACATGTCGGAGTTCATGGAGAAGCACTCCGTCGCCCGGCTGATCGGCGCGCCTCCCGGCTATGTTGGCTATGAGGAAGGCGGAGCACTGACCGAAGCGGTGCGGCGCCGGCCCTATCAGGTCGTGCTGTTCGACGAGATCGAGAAGGCGCATCCGGACGTGTTCAACGTGCTGTTGCAGGTGCTCGACGACGGCCGGCTGACCGATGGTCAGGGCCGCACGGTCGATTTCCGCAACACGCTGATCATCATGACGTCCAACCTCGGTGCCGAATATCTGGTCAATCTTGGCGACGACCAGGATGTCGATGCCGTGCGCGACGAGGTGATGGCCGTGGTGAAAGCCTCGTTCCGGCCGGAGTTCCTCAACCGCGTCGACGAGGTGATCCTGTTCCACCGGCTGCGCCGTCAGGACATGGACCGCATCGTCGAGATCCAGCTCAGGCGGCTGGAGAACCTGCTCACCGACCGCAAGATCACGCTGTCGCTGGATCATGACGCGATCGAGTGGCTGGCATCGAAGGGCTACGACCCGGCCTATGGCGCCAGGCCGCTGAAGCGGGTGATGCAGAAGGAACTGCAGGATCCGCTGGCGGAGAAGATCCTGCTCGGCGAGATCCTCGACGGTTCGACGGTCAAGGTCACGGCGGGCTCCGACCGGTTGAACTTCCGCTCGAAGCCGACCGTGGTGGCGACCGAAGCTGCCGCCTGATCTTGATCGAACTTGAATGAACGCGAAGCGCGTCGCACCGGACCGGTGCGGCGCGCTTTGTTATTTACGGTGACTGCGCATAATCGGCTGCCGATTCGAATGGCTGGGAAGGACTCGATGACGCTCGACGATTACAACGGCTTCTGCGCTTCGCTGCCTGCCACGACGCATGTCGTTCAGTGGGGTGGCGCCCATGTCTGGAAGGTCGGCGGCAAGGTGTTTGCCATCGGCGGCTGGAACGAGGGCGGGCAGCTTTTCGTCACCTTCAAATGTTCCGAGATGGCTTATGACGTTCTGAAGGACCAGCCGGGCTGCCGGCCGGCGCCCTATCTTGCCTCGCGCGGCATGAAATGGATCCAGCGTCAGACAAGCCAAAGCATGGATGATGCGGCGCTCAAGGACTATCTGCGCGAGAGCCATCGCCTGGTCGGCCTCAAACTGACCAAACAGGCACGCAAGGAATTGGGCCTAGCCGCGTCCTGAAGCGCGTCGCGAGCTTTTGAGACCGGTTCGCTTTCGGAAGACATGCTTTAAGGATCTATGCATGTTGTCCTCGCAAAGCCGCGGCACAGTTTTTGCGCGACATGCGTTGGCCGATATTCCTCCAGGCAACGGAGAACCGCCATCTTCATGCCCGGTTCATATCGGAACCTTAATTTGGATAACTGGTTTGCTGGCGAAGATTCGCCCGCCAGGAGCCCAGTCGACCGGAGAGCTAGAACCCCATGCTGCGCTTGATCTTTTCCCTTTCGGCACTCGCGGCCGGGCTGGTGGCCTCCAGTGCGTTCGCCACGCCGAGCGTGGATGGTGCGCCGCAGGCGACACGGCCCGCCCAGCGCGGCGCGTTGATGCTGGCCCAGGAAGGCAATATCGACATCTATTACGACGCAAGGGGCAACCGCGTGCTGGTCGATGCCGACACCGGCAAGGTGATCGCCATCCAGCCGCCGGGAAGCAGGCTCGACCGCCGCGCGCTGCGCCGGCAGATGCGGATGCAGGAGCTCGGTCGCGCGCCGGCCGAGGACGACCGATATTATCTCGACGACCCCGAGGACATGGCCCGTTTCCGCCGGCGGCAATTGGAGGAGAACGGCCGCGTCATCCCGCCGCCGGTCGACGAATATGACGACAATTCCGTCGATGCCTATCCGCCGGCGTTCGACAATGACGAAGGCTACGCCACCACCTATCCGGAGGCGCCGAGGTCCAACACCATCAAGCGCCAGCCGCTGAACGAGGCGTCGATCGATCCGGAGCAGCAGGGCCAGGGCGAAGTGATCCAGACCAATCCGGACGTCCAGCCGCCGCCGAACACCGGCGGCAAGGCCACGGTCGATCCGTCGCTGTCGCTCGGGGTGCGCCAGGACGTCGCCGCGCTGCAGGTGCTGCTCGATCGCGGCGGTGCTTCGCCCGGCGTGATCGACGGGCGCTTCGGCTCGAATGTCGACAAGGCGCTGGCCGCCTACAACGAAATAAACGGCACCAATCTGAAATCGACCGATGCGGTCGCCATCCAGGCGGCGCTCGCCCAGTCGGGCGGCGACCCGTTCGCCAACTATACGATCACGCCGGAAGATGTGGCCGGCCCTTATGTGGCTTCGATTCCTGAGGATTACAGCCAGAAGGCCAAGCTCAACTGCATGTGCTACACCTCGGTCACCGAGGCGCTGGCCGAACGCTTCCACATGGACGAGACCTATCTGAAGTCGATCAACAAGGGCGTGGATTTCAATCGCCCCGGCACGATGATCAAGGTCGCCAATTTCGGCAAGCTGGTCTCGACGCCGGTAACGCGCATCGTCGCCGACAAGACCAAGAAGGAAGTCTACGCTTATGACGGCAGCGGCAAGCTGGTCGCGGCCTATCCGGCGACCATCGGCTCGGCCGACACGCCGTCGCCGACCGGTATCCATGCCGTCTCGCGCATCGCGCTCGACCCGAACTACACCTACAACCCGAACATCAATTTCAAGCAGGGCCAGAATGACAAGATCCTGACCATCCCGCCGGGGCCGAACGGTCCGGTCGGTTCGGTCTGGATCGCGCTCGACAAGCCGACCTACGGCATCCACGGCACGCCCGACCCCTCCAAGATCGGCAAGACCGAGAGCCATGGCTGCGTCCGACTGACCAACTGGGATGCACGCGAGCTCGCCAAGCTTGTGTCGCCGGGCGTCACGGTGGAGTTCGTCGGCGGAGCAACAATCGCGGAGGTCGGCGGGACCTCAACCGATGAGTTTACGCAGCAGTGAGCTGCGCGGCGCGGCGGCGTAAATAAGCTGCACCAGCAGGATGAAGACGATGCTGAGCAGCGGCGTGATCAGGCAAAGCGCCGCGCCCACCGCCCACAGAATTTGCGCCTTGACGATGCGATTGTAGACGGTGCGCCGTGTCTCGGCGTCCACATCCTCGGCGACCATGCCGTTCCTGTCGGCATACCACCAGCTCGCGAACAGCGTGGCGCCAAGCATCAGCAGGTTCAGCCAGTAGACCAGCACCGCCATCCTGAATTCCAGGAAATCGGCCAGCAGGTCGGTCGAGAACGGCAGCAGCGCGATAAAGGCAAGGAAGCACAGGTTGAGCGTCGCCAGCCTGCGGTCCGACCTTGCGATCAGCCCATGCTGCGCCTGCTGGCCGAACCAGAAGATGGTCAGCGTCAGGAAACTCAGCGCATAGGTCAGGAATCGTGGCGCCAGCGCCAGGATCGCGGCAAGCAGCTCGCCCTCCGAATGCACCGCCTCATGCGACGGCACCCTGATCTCCAGCACGATCAAGGTCAGCGCGATGGCGAAGACACCGTCGGTTATGCCGACAATGCGTCCGCGTCCTTCCGCTGACGGTTCGAGCGGCCGCTTCATGGCTTCCCCCCTCACGCATGATGATGGAACCTAGCACGCTGCCGGCGGTTTGCATCAGGATTGGCGCTCGTCTCCCGATGCGGCTCCGATCAAAGCGCAAAAAACCAATTCACAGTTTTCGGCATGACGCTCCAGCGTCATCTGGTTTCAAGAACAGCGATGCTCTGGCTTGTTGTTGCGCAACTGCCGGAGGGCTAAGCAGAGGTTCATGTCATCCACGAACGAAATCACTGCCGATTTGCATTCGCCCACGCGGGCGAACGGCACGTTCTGTCCTCAGACGCAGCGAAAATTCGTGCTGGTGGCGGCGATCCTCGCCTCGGCGCTCGGCTTTATCGACGGCTCGATCCTGGCGATCGCGATGCCCGCATTGCGCGTTGACCTCGGCGCCAGCCTGGCCGAGGCGCAGTGGATTTCCAACGCCTATGCGCTGACGCTGTCGGCGCTGATCCTGGCGGGGGGCGCTGCCGGTGATCGGTTTGGCCTGCGGCGCGCCTTCGTGACCGGGATCGCGCTGTTCATCACCGCCTCGCTTGCCTGCGCGATGGCGCCCAACCCGGCCATGTTGATCGTTTTCCGCGCCATCCAGGGCATCGGTGCCGCGATCATGGTGCCGGGCAGCCTCGCCATCATCGCCAATGCCTATCCGAAGAAGGAACGCGGCCGGGCGATAGGCATCTGGGCCGCCGCATCGGCGTTGACCACGGCGCTCGGCCCCGTTCTGGGCGGCTTCGTTTTGACGATTTTCGGCAATGGGGTCTGGCGCGCGATCTTCGCCATCAACCTGCCGCTTGGACTGATCTCGATCTATCTGCTTCTGGCCAAGGTGCCGGCCGACCAGCCCACTGAAAAACGCAGCCTCGATCTTACGGGGGCGGCACTGGCGACGCTGGCGTTCGGATCATTGGCTTATGGATTGACGGCGATGAACGCCGAGGGCGGCGGGATGATGGCCGGGCCTGCGATCGTCGCCGGCGTCGTCCTGCTTTTCGTCTTCATTCTCTACGAGCGCTGGCAGCGCGAGCCGATGATCGATCTCGGCCTGTTTCGCATCGGCGCCTTCGCCGGCGCCAATCTGGCGACCTTCTTCCTCTATTTCGCGCTGTCGGCGAATCTCTTCTACCTGCCGATGGTTCTGATCGCTGGTTGGGGATTGAGCTCGGCCGAGGTCGGATTCATCTTCCTGCCGTTGTCGGCCTCGATCGCGTTGCTGTCGGGGCCGGTCGGCCAGTGGTCCGACAAGATCGGCCCGCGTCTGCCGATCGCCGCCGGCAGCTTCATCGTTGCCATCGCCTTTGCCGGGCTCGCCCTGCTCTCTCATGCCGGCATCCACAATTTCTGGACCGGCGCCTTTCCGCTGATGGCCTTGATGGGGCTTGGCATGGCGCTCGTTGTGTCGCCACTGTCGACGGCGGTCATGACCTCGGTCGACGACAAGGACACGGGGGCTGCATCAGGCATCAACAATGCCGTCTCGCGCGTCGGCGGGTTGATCGCGGTGGCTGCAATGGGCTCGCTGGCGGCTTTCGTCTATGCGCGACTGACCGGCAACCCTGTCGGTATGCCCGGTTTCGGCGAGCCGCCCACGGCCGGGCTGGCGGCCAATCTCGACGCGGTGCGGATTACGGCAAGCGATTCGGCTTTTGCTGCAGTCGCCGCTGTCACGACATTGCTTTGCCTGTTGTCGTCGATCATTGCCTGGCTCACTGTGCCCGGGCAGGCGTCGCCCTGGCCGCGGCGAGGCGAGGGTTCGGGCAAATAATTCGCGCGACTAATTGGGAAGCTGCGAATCAGTCTTGGCGCTGGCGACCTTCAGCGCGTTGCCGTCTTCCTGCTTCAGAAGATCGTCGATGCGCTCGCGCTCGCGCTTGAAGGCAACGAGATCGTCGCCCTTCAGCACCTTGCCGACCGGCAGGCGCACGCGCATCGGGTCGACCTTGGTGCCGTTGACGATCAGCTCGTAGTGAAGATGCGGACCGGTGGCGAGGCCGGTCTGGCCGAGATAGCCGATCACCTGGCCCTGGCGCACGCGCATCCCGGGCTCGATGCCCTGGGCGAAAGCGCTCTGGTGATTGTAGGAGGTCTCATAGCCATTGGCGTGGCGGATGATGATCTGCTTGCCGTAGCCGCCGGCCCAGCCGACCTTCTCGATGACGCCGTTGCCGGCGGCGATGATCGGCGTGCCGATGGGCGCCGCCCAGTCCACACCGGTATGCATGCGCACATAGCCCAGAATCGGGTGCCGCCGTGCGCCGAAGCCGGAGCGGAATTTGCCGGCGGGCAGTGGATTGCGCAGCAGGAATTGCTGGGCGCTCGAACCGTTTTCGTCGAAATAGTCGGTGCTGCCGTCCTGCATCTGGAAGCGGTAGAAATTCTTCGTCTGGCCGCCGAAGGTCGCCGATACATAAAGGAGCTCGGAATTGTCGGAGGTCTGGTCGTCGCCGTCGGGCTGCGAGAACAGGACCTCGAGGCGATCGGCCGGCGAGATCCGCGACTGGAAATCGACGTCGGAGGCGAGAAGCTTGATCAGCTTCTGCGTCATCGCCTTCGACATGCCGTAGGAATAGGCGGCGCGGTAGATGCCGTCATAGATATTGGGAAGATTTCCGCGCACCACGACGGGCTGCGAATCGTCGAACGCCGTCAAAAGCTCGGGATTGGGCTCCGGCTCTTGCGCCGGCACATACTGGCCGCGGTCGTTGAGCGCGATGGTGACGATATGCGTGGTCTTGTCATAGACGCTGGTGCGCACGACCTTGGCGATATCGCCGCGCACTTCCAGACCGACGCGCAGCACCGTTCCGGCCTTGAGCGCCGTGGCGTTCAACAGTTTGCCGATCGCTTCCGCCATGCCGGTGGCGTCGTCGCCGGTGTAGCCCGAATCGGCATAAGCCTCGGCGATATCGGTGTCCCTGGTGAAGGGAATGATTTCCTCGGCGAATGCCGGCGTCTGGTCGTCGGGGGTGGCACGCGGCGCCACCGAAACATTTTCCTGCGTAATCTTCACGTCGTAGGAGCCGGCCATCGATTCGGCGAAGGCGTCGCCAAATCGCTGCGGATCGACATAGTGCAGCGCTGCGACCTGGACGGCGCCGTCGCTCAAACCGTTGCTGGCATCCCGCACCACCTTTTCCA